>OY969566.1:0-4275982 GCA_963701115.1 uncultured Gammaproteobacteria bacterium | reverse complement strand
TCCATGACGCAGCCCATGCAATGGCGGGTCACCGCGCACAGGCTGCCGAGCGCGGCATTGAGCAGAGCTTTCTTGAACACGTCGTCACGCCAGCGCGCGCTGACCAGCAGCGGCATGCCGGCCTCGTTGAGGTCGTGGGCGATCTCAGCAACACGTTCTGGATCGACCTTTGGCGGCTGCGACAACACATGCGTTGTGCAGAAGGTGACGATCACCTCGTTGCCGCAGGACACGTCGCAACCCATGTTGAGCACGATGCGCAAAGCGCGGTCAGCGCCGACGATGCCGGCGATCACGTCCTCGGTGCCGATGCCGTTCTGGCAGGACACAAACAGGGTGCCCGGATTCGGGCCATGCTCACGCAAGGTGGTGAGCGCGTGTGCGGTGTCCACACTTTTGGTGCAGATCAGTATCACGTCGGGCTGGGCGCGGACGAAGTCGGCCGCTTCCAGCAGCACCTCGTCGAGATCGGCGTAGGCGCGCAGCTTGCCTTTCACCACCACCGGACGCCGGCGCAGGATCTGCTGGGTCTGGGTGTGGTGGCACAGCACGGTCACCCGATGCCCGGCCTGGCGCAGCAGGCCGGCGAACACGCGCCCGACCGGCCCGGTGCCGACTACGCCGTAGTGGATGCTCACTTGGTCTCCTCCAGGGTCAGCACGAACACGTCGTCGGGCAACTGGTCATAGCGGCCCAGTTCCATCGCCTCGATACAGTCCGCGTAGCGCTCCTCGATGCGACGCGGGATCAGCTTGAACGACGGGGTCAACTCGTTGTCCTCGATCGACAGTTCGCGGCCCACCACCACGGCGCGACGAATCGCCTCGAAACCGGCCGCCTGGCGGGTATTGATCTCGGCCATGCAGCGCGAAAGGCAGTGCGCCAGCTGGGCAGGCTCGGTCGGCCGCGCGCATCCGCCACCGCCGGCCCCGCCGCAACCCTCGAAAGCCTGGCGGTTGGGGAACACCAGCAGGTGCGGTGTGCGCTGGCCGGAGCCGAATACATAGGCGTATTTCACGAACTGGCAGCGGGCGTGTATGCGCGATTCGATCTGCGCCGGGAATACTTTTTCGCCGTTGCTGAGTTTGAACATGCGTTCCTTGCGCGACACGATGCGCACGCCTTCCGGCCCGAACTCCCCGATGTCACCGGTCTTGAACCAGCCATCGTCGGTGAAGGCGGTACGGGTCGCAGCCTCGTTGCGGAAATAGCCGACCATCACGTTCGGTCCGCGCACCAGGATTTCGCCATCCTCCGCCTGCGCCAGCTCGACGCCCGGGATCGGATGGCCGACCACGCCCGGGGTACGCTCGAGGCTGAAGCCGGTCAGGGTGCAGCAGGGTGAGGTTTCGGTCAGGCCCCAGCCTTCCACGACCGCTATGCCGTGGGCTCGGAACACCTCCGAAGCACTCATCGGCAGCGGTGCCGCGGCGGTAAACACGAACTTCAGATCCGCATGGAAAAACGCGCGTTCGACCTCTGGTTTGGCCTGCACCCGTGCGGCGATTTCCTGATAGATCCTGGGTACGCTGAAAAACAGGTGCGGGCGGATCTCGGCGAAGTTCTCCAGCAGCCGGTCGACGTCCTTGCCGCAGCCGTCGTCCAGCGCGAGGCAGCCGCCGAAAGCGACTGCGAAGAAGCGTTCGAACAAGCCACCAAAACTATGGTGCCAGGGCAGGTAGCAGAGCATGCGCAGGCCGGGCTCGGGTTGCCAGCACAGCTCCAGCGCCTGCTGCTGGCTGAGCAGGTTGCGATGGGTCAGCTGCACGCCCTTGGGAAAGCCGCTGGTACCCGAGGTGTACATGATCAGGCAGACGGTTTCGGCTGGCAGCGCACGCATCGCGGCTTCGGCACTCGTGCATTCGTTTGGGTCGAGTGCGGCGCTGGCAACGTCGGCATAGCGATCAACACGCCCGCCGCGATCTTCGAATGCGCGCGTGGCGTGCGCCAACGGCTCGGTCAGCAGCAGCAGGTGTGACGGCAGGCAGTCCGCTGCCAGCGCCAGCACCTTGTCGGGCTGGTCGGTGACAAGCAGATCGGTGTCGGAGAAACGCAGCAACTCGCCCATCAACTCGGCCGGGTAGCCGGCGAAGATCGGCACGCTGATGCGACCGACGGCCATCGCCGCCAGTTCGCAGACGTGGCGCGCATAGCTGTTGCCGGAGATGAAGGCGATGCGTCCGCCGCCGTGCTGGTTGCGCAGCAGGAAAACCGCCAGCCGCAGCACGTCCTCACCCAGCTCGCGCCAGTTCCGGTATTGCCAGCCGTCGGCGCAGCGCTCGGCAAACGCTGGTGAGTCCGCGAACTGCGCCGCGTTGTCCAGCAGCAGGCTGCCGATGTTGACCACCGGTTCGCCCAATTCGCGGTCGTTGCGCAGGATTTGCATTCGGCTCTTGCCTCCAGGTCGGGTCAGGCGGCGGAGCGTTCTGGTGCCGGGCTGGCGGCCTGTTGTTCCAGACGCACATGCCGGTAGCCGGCCCAGATGGCGGCACCGATCGCGCCGGCATGAACCGAGTCCGGGTGCACCTTGATGATCGCATTCAGGCGCTTGTCCTTGTCGGCCATCTCCTGCATCGCCGCGACGAAACCCGGGTTGCGCGCCAGCCCGCCGGTTACCAGTACCGCACCGTTGGACTTGACCATGCGCATCAGGCCGATCAGGCGCTTGGCCATCGACAGGTGGATGCCGCGCAGGATGTTGGCGGTGGAGATGCCGCGGCTGACCATGTTGATCACGTCGGTCTCGGCGAGCACGGCGCAGATGCCGGAAACCTGTTCGGGCGAGTCGCCGCGCAGCGACAGTTCGCCGATGTCGTCGATCGCCACGCCCAGGTAGCGCGCGATGTTCTCCAGGAACTGGCCCGAGCCTGAGGCGCATTGCGAGGTCATCCGGTAGGCGAGCACCTTGGAGCGCTCGTCGACCAGCATTGCCTTGGCATGCAGCGCGCCACAATCGACCACGGATCGCACATCGGGATCGAGGAAGATCGCGCCGCGGGCATGTGCGGTCATCGAAAAGAAGTGGCCACGGCGGAAGTCGACCAGTTCGCCTTCGCCGGTGCTGGCGATGTAGGCGATGTCGGATTCACCGAGTCCGTGCCGGGCGAGCGCACGCTCGAACGCGGAGCGCACCACATCCTTTACGTTGCGCTTGCGGATCTTGTCCAGGTCCTTGAACAGCAGGCGCGGCTGGCCGCCATCGTCGTCGAAGGCCATCAGGGTGGTCTTGACCGAATCGCAGCCGACATCGATACCGACGGTGTGGAACATGACGGACTCCTCAAACAGGGCAGGGGGCGCTCTTGCCGCAGGCCAGGGTGCCGGCGGGAAGATTGCTGACTTCCAGATCCGCCATCACGCCCTTGGGATCGCGGCGGGCGAACAACGCCGCACCGACCGCGCCGGTGAAGATGCTGTCGGCACTGATGTTGATGGTCATCTTGCCGTAGTTCTCGAACACCAGATGCTCCAGCGCCGAGGTGACCGCGAGGTTGCGGGCGACTCCGCCGGTGAAACTGAACTCGGAGCTGACGCCGCCCGAGCGGGCCAGCAACGACATCGCGCGCAACACGATGGCGCGGTGCAGGCCGGCCAGGATGTCCTCGCGCTTCTCGCCCATCGCCAGCAGCTCGCGCAGCTCGGCGCCAGCGAACACGGTGCAGGTCGAGTTGATCTTGACGACCTTGGTCGATTGCATGGCCAGCGGGCCGAGTTCATGCACGCCGATGTTCATCTCGTCGGCGATGTAACCCAGATAACGGCCACAGCCGGCGGCGCAGCGGTCGTTCATCTGGAAGCCGGTGACGATGCCGTTTTCGTCCACCTGGATCGCCTTGGTGTCCTGGCCGCCGATGTCGAGCACGGTGCGCGTGTGCGGGAACATGTAGTGCGCACCGAGACCGTGGCAGAGGATCTCCGAACGGATCTGCTCGCGCGCGAATGGCAGGGTCAGGCGGCCATAGCCGGTGCCGACGGTGTTGAGCACGTTGAAGCGGCGCTCGGCGGTTTCGGTAACGGCCGCAGCGATCTCGTCGGCGAAGGGGGCGAAGCGCGGGTCGGCGTTGGCACGGCCTGCCGCGAACTCGAGGTAGTCGCGGTACAGCCCGGCGAAACTGCGATTTTCGACCCGGATGATCGCCGCATCGAACAAGCCCACCAATCGATCAAAGGACACGTCCAGCTCGCGGGTGACCCGCTCGGCCTGCTTCAGGTACTGGCTGGTTGCCAGGTCGCGGAAGAAGTTGCTGGCTGCGCTGCTGCCGGGGTAGAAGTCCAGTTCGGCCTGGGCGCCGAGCGCGGCGAAAATGCTGGTCAGCGCCTGGGTGCAGGCCTCGGCCTCGACTGCCTGCAGTCCATGCGCATCGGCTACCGCCTGGCATTCGGACTGCAGTGCCTTGAGCTGTTCCAGGTGCTGGGCCAGGGTGTAGTTGCAGGTCAGCACCGCCATCAGCGGTTCGGCCAGCGCGCCGATTTGTGGGCTGGCTTCAAGCTGCGCGCGCAGCAGACCAAAGCGGGCATCAATCTCGGCTTCTTCGCGCGCCACCTGACAGGCCAGCGCGTAGTTGCTGCGCGAATTGGTGATCCCGCGCCCCATGATGCGTTCGTTCTCGTCCAGGAACACCGCCTTGGTGGTGGTCGAGCCGAGGTCGATACCGATGTAGCAACAATCCATGATCCGCTCCTTCAGGCAGCCTGTCGCTTGGCTTCCAGCATCTGGAAGTAGGATTCGAGCCGATTCTTGATGTTGGCCGCGCTGAAGTAGCGCGGATCGACCAAGTCGCTTTCGATGAAGGCACCGGCCTTGCCGGTGCGCTTTTCGAGTTCGCGCAGCATCATCAGTTGCCCGGCCGAGAACGAATTGCAGCTCTTTATCGAGTTGAACAAGATGCCGTCGGCCTCATATTCCTCGACATACTTGGCAATGATGTCCACCCGTGCCGGCAGGTTGCGGTTGGTGTAGCAGCCCAGGCAATACTCGGCCAGGGTTTCGAACGGGCGCTGCGGATCGTGGCGGAACCCCTGCTCGTAAAGGCCGCCGACCTTGGTGTAGGTCGAAGCCACCATCACCACGCCCTCGTCGTAGAAGATCTTCCAGAACTCGCGGAAGCTGGTCCAGTTGGGCGGGCCTTCGACCACGATGCGGTATTTCTGCTGGCGCAACTCGCCCTCGGGCGTGGTCGGGCCCATGCCGTGCGCAATGCGGAAGTCCACTTCGCTGCGCAGTGAACGGTAGTAGTCCTCGCAGCTGGGCAGGCCGCGGAAGGCGGTGAAGATCGGGCCGATGTAATAGACCCCGCCGAAGTAGGCATCGATCGGCGAGGGCTTGTGCTTGGCCGATTCCCAGACATACACCAGGTCGTCTTCGGCGCGCGCCGAGCTGGCCAGCAACTCGCGCAGGCGATCCTCGTCGAGCTTCTTGCCCGATACCTTCTCCAGCGCCGGCACCACGACCTCGCGCAATTGGCGGGCGACGAACTCGCGCTGGGCGGCGGTGATCTTGCCGTCGGCCTGATAGGGCACCTGCAGCATCGCCACCGGGCAGCCGTACTCCTGCTTGAGCAACTCGAACCACTTCATGAACGTGAAGCAGCCGGTGTAGCTGAGCAGCAGCAGGTCGGGCGGTGGCAGTTTCTGGCCGGTCGGGCCGATGTTGCCCTTCTTGAGCATGCCGATGTCGCACTTGACATAGGTGCATACATCCTCTGAATGGCCGTGCTTCTCGGCCTCCTGGATGTAGTCGCCGGACATCTTGCGCATGCCCGATTGCAGGGCGTTGACCTCCGGATGCACCGGCAGCAGGTCGAAGGCCAGGATCAGCTCGTTGAGATTGCCCGGCACGAAGGTGTACACCACCTTGCGGCCGGTTTCCGCAGCATTGGACAAGGTCTCGAAGTGCTCGCCGATCATCTTTTTCTGCAGCACCATGCTTTCTTCTTTTTGTACGGCAGCATCGTTCATCAGGCGGCCCCCCAGAGTTTGATCGAATCGGCGAAGGTGCCGGCCTGTTCCTTGATGACCTGGACTTGACCTGTGTTTTCGGAATAGGTGAAGGCGGTGAACGGAATCCCGGCCTCGGTCAACGACGCCTGGCCCATCGGTCGGTCCAGCAGGGCCGGATCGCAGAAGCTGGCGGCGGCGAAAATCACGCCCTCGGCATTGCGTGAACGCACCTGATCGACCAGAAAGCGACCCTTGTCGTCACCCTCGACGTAGCGGGTAGCGGTGGCCACGGTGCCGCTGATGTAGGAGTCGACGATGGCCCCGAGCGGGTCGCCGCCGATCGGCGTTTCGTTGAGTTGGTAGCGCGCGCCGAGCACCCAGTCGTCATCGACGATGTAGCAGCCGCTGTTCTCCATGGCGCGTACCATCGACAGCGGCGGTTGTTCGCAGAACAGGCCGGTCATCACCACCCGCACGTTGTCGCGCAGCGGGCGCTCGGTCGCGCGGGCGGCGGCGAGATAGTCGTGCAGCAAGGCGGTGTGTTCGGACACCTCAAGCACATTGCCGGCGCGCAGCAGCAGGTACAGTTCGCTGGTCGGCACCTTGTGCGGCTCGGCCGAGCGCAGGTCGTAGAGTTCGGTCAGGGCACGGCGGTTGTCGTTGTAGAGCGCGATCGAGTGGTTCAGCCGTTCCGGCGTGGCGCGGATGCCGGACAGGTGCTCCATGTCCTGCAACAGCTCGGCCATCTCGAAACGGTAGAAGTTGCGGCCTGGGCCGCTGAAGTTCTGCGGGAAATCCAGATACTTGATGTAGGTGTCCGGGAACATCATCTGCCACATGCCGCTGAGGTTGCGGATCACGTCGCAGATCGCCGGAAACAGCATGCCGTCGAGGATGTCGAGCTTGCCGCCCAGGCCGAGTTCGACGGTCGAGCGCGGCAGATGGCAAATGTAGGACTGGAAATAGGCGTCGCCGCGGATGATCTCGACATCGTCGCCGCCGCCCATGATGCCGACCGGCAGCAGCCCGGCGGCGTGGATCAGCTCGCGTGGCACGTATACCGGCAGGTGGCCGACCGCCTTGCCGCCAGTGCGTCGTTTCCAGTCGCGTACATGGCCGAAATCGAGATCCCGGTAGATGCGTTCGCAGCGATCGATGATGTCCTGGGTGCCCATGCTCAGTCGCCGTCGGTGGTCGCCTGGCGCGAAGCCAGACAGCCCTGGGTGAAGGTGGTGAAGATCTCGTCGGCCAGCGCTTCGACCGAGCCGTGCTCGTCGTAGGAATACCAGCCGAAGATCCAGTTCATCATTCCGAACAACAGATAGCTCTTGCGTTCGACTTCGGCCTTGGGCGCCGGCCCGCGCCAAGCGTCGATGTACTCGCGAACGGCGAAGGCGACGAGCTCCGCGTAGCGTTGCTTGAGCTGGCGGATGGCTTCGCCGTGGGCAGAGCTCATCGGCTGGGTGCCGAACATCAACACCCGCATTTCGCTCAGGTGGCTGCCGAAGTAGCCCAGATGTGCACCGATCAAGTCGCGCAAAAGGGCCTCGCTGGCGCGTCGCGAATCGTGCGCTTCGATCGGGCCATCGCGATAGCTCGCACACAGACACTCGGCGTTGGCGAGCAGATGCGAGAAGCCGCGCTCGTTGATCAGGAAGAGCAGATCCTGCTTGCTGGCAAAGTGGTGATACAGGCCGGCCAGGCTGCGCTCGGTGGTGCGGGCGAGGTCGCGCATGCTGGTGCCGTGGTAACCCTGATTCGCCATCAACGTGGCGCACTGGGTGAGGATGTCGTCGGGACATGTGGACGATGGGCTGACGCGGGTATCCATCTCAGGCATCCGTCCAGACTGGCGCACGCTTGTCCATGAAGGCGGCGATACCTTCGTTGGCATCGTGCGTAGCCATCAGTTCATCGAGGTAGAGGCGCTCGACAGCGGCGATGTTGGTGCGGTAATGCGCCAGAAGCGGTGCACGCATGGCGCGGTGCGCGCAGCGCAGGCTGACGGCGCTGCGCGGCAGCAGGTTCTTCACAATCCAGGCCTCGATGGCCGTGTCGAGTTCGCCCGCCGCCGTGCGTGCCGCGAGCAAGCCGAAGCCCTCCAGCTCCACCGCATCGAGAGTTTCGGCACCCAGCACCATTCGAGGTGCCAGCGTTGCAGCGGCCATGTGTGGCAGCAGCACGGCCGCCACCGGCGGAAAAACGCCGAGCTGGATCTCCGGCACCGCAAAACGGGCCGTGTCGTCAGCGAACATCAGCGTGCAGCCCAGCGCCAGCTCGAAGCCGCCGCCCAGGCAACGACCGCAGACGTGCGCGATGGTGGTGACCGGGTGCGAGAGCAGGTCGTCGATCAGGCCATGGAAGCGGGGCAGCATCGCCGCGACTTCCTCGGCCCGGTGCTCGGGCACGCTGGCGCCGTAGCAGAAGTGCGCGCCGGTGCCGGTCAGCACGATCGCCTTGCGTCGGGATGGCGCACGCTCGGCGGCCAACACGGCGCGCAGTTCGCCGATCATTTGTGCGCTCAGGATATTGGCCGGCGGCGTGTTCAATGCCACCTCAAGCACCTGGCCATCGTAGCGATCGACCAGTGCGAGCACGGTCGAGCTCATGCCGTGGTCTTCGGCAGGATGCGTGTCAGCAGCGCATCGTCCCATGGGCTCGCTTGCGCGAGGGCGCGGCGCAGTTCGTGGAAATCCACCTCGCGCTGGTGTTTTGGCCCTTCGTTGAAGGCACGGAAGCCGGCACGGGCCTCGGTCATCATGTTCAACGCCAGCCAGGAACGATTGGTCTCGCAGTTGCGCTGCCAGTGTTCGAGCTTCTTCTTGCGCACCGATTCCAGGGTCTTGCTCAGGCAATCGGGCATGGTCAGCGACAGCTTGTACGCCATCGCTTCAACTTCGGCATCGAGCAGGCTGAAATCGACCTGGCATTGGGCCATCGCTGCTTTGCCGGCCTCGCGTGCGGCGCCGGTGCTGAAAGCACCGTAGGCTGGATTGCCCCAGCCATCGAACGGCTCGGTGGACACCATCGGATTGGCGATGAACGCACCGTCGGCCTTGCGCAACACCGGCACAATTCGGTTGATCAGGCCGATCGCAGCCGCAGTGTGTGCGGACCAGGGCTCGCACAGGGTGCAGGACTCCATCGCCCGGCCGATGCCGACGAACAGGTGCAGGAAATCGGTGGAGCCACCATCCGGCGCCGATCCGTGCTTGGGTCCGGCCTGGCCGAAGCGGGCGGTATCGGCGGCGATGCTGAAATCGCAGGCCATGCCGATCTCCTGACCGCCACCGATGCGCATGCCGTTGACCCGGTTGATCACCGGCTTGTCGCATAGCAGGATGCCGGTGACCATGTCGTTGAACAGGCGCATGTACTGCTTGTATTCCTGCGGATTGCCGGCGTAGTACTCGGCGTATTCCTTGGTGTTGCCGCCGGTGCAGAAGGCCTTGTCGCCGACTGCGGAGAACACCACCGCCACCACGCTGCGGTCGCAGGAGGCCTCGCGGAAAGCCAGGATCAATTCCTTCACCGCCTGGGTGGTATAGGAATTGAGCTGGTCGGGGTTGTTGAGCAGGATCCAGGCGTTGTACAGGCCATCGATGGCGTGGCCTTCGCCGTCACGCAGTGGTCGCTTCTCGACCAGGATGTCACGGTAGTTGCAGGTGTCGAGCAGGTGATGGTTTTTCATGGGTCGAAAGCGTCGGGTCGAAAGGGTGGGGAGGGTTCAGGGCACCAGCACGGCGCGCGCGTCGAGGCGGTGCGCCTGTGCCTCGGCAATGACGGCATTGATGTCGCCCAGCGGAAACTGGCGCACGTTGCGGCGCACCTCGATGCGGCCGGCCAGCACGTCGGCGACCACCGCCGGGTAATGCGCCGGTCGGCAGCCCCAGTTGCCGAACACGTCGGCATCGAAGGCCATGATGTTGCTCAGGCGCAGTTCGATCTTGTCCATGCTGAAGCCGACCACGCCCAGCGTGCCGGCGAAGCTCAGCAGCGAGTAGGCGACGCGCTGGCCGGCGCTGCTGCCACTGGTCTCGAACACGCGCCAGCGATCGACCGGATAGCCTTTTTCCTGGGCAAACGCGCGGATCGCCTTGCGCAGTTCGCGCTCGTCGAGGCTGCGACTGTCCAGGGTCAACTCGGCACCCTGCGCGGCGGCGACCGTGAGCCGGGCCGGATCGATGTCCAGTGCCACGACATGGGCGCCGGCGTTGCGCGCGTGCTGCACCAGGTACAGGCCGACCCCGCCCACGCCGACCACCACCGCAAGCTCGCCTGCGGCAAGACCACTGCGCAGGACCGACTGATACGGTGTGGTGATGGCATCGGCCACCACGCTCAGTTCGGCCAGTGGAAAGCCGCCGAGATCCTCCGGCAGCCGGCACAGGAAACGCGCTGGAACGCTGACATGGCTGGCGAAACCGCCGTTGAAATCGTTACCCGGCATGCGCTGGCGCTGGCAGATGTTGTCGCGCCCGGCGTGGCACAGGTCGCAGTCGCCACAGGGCAGCACGGCCGGCACCACCACGTTTGCGCCGAGCAGGTCGCCGCAGCCGTCGCCAGCGGCGATCACCACGCCACTGATTTCGTGGCCCAGCACCAGCGGCAATGCCTGCCTGGTTCTGACCGAGCCAGCGATGAAGCCGAGGTCGGTATGGCACAGCCCGCAGCCCGCCACCTTCACTACCACCTCGGCGGACGTTGGTGCCGGCACGGCGAACCCACGCCGCTCCAGCGGCTGGTCGCCAGCGAGGAAAAACATTCCCCATGCCTCGATGTCGTGCATGCGTCTGGTTCCGATCTGGGTAGCAAGAGTCCGGAGTGCTGACCGAACGTTCGTTCGGTTTCGGCGAATCTACGCCGCCAGGTGACAACGGTCAACGCTGCGGCGCGTCATGCTGCCTGGCGATTTGCGCTTGCCCTGTTGACGGCCATCAACGCCGCGGCAAGTCGCGTGATCCATGGGTGCAGGCGGGCGAGAGCAACGGCCGCACCAGATAGACGATGCCTGCCGCGATGGGTGTGCCAGCGACCAGCAGCGCGGGGCCGAGCCTCAGATCGAATCACGAGCGATGCTTCGGCGGCTGATGCGGCCCGCTCCTGCGTTGCAAGGTCTGGCCATAGACCCGCCATGGCCTGCGTCCTGCGCCTTGAATCGAACCGCTTCAGCTCACTGATCCAATCACCAGGATTCAATCAGAGGCTGCCGGGAGCCGGAATGCCTGGCCCATTGAGGCGACGGCCAACGTCGCGATTACCCGCGACCTCATGAAAAGTTTGGGTTAATATCGCACCTACTACCGGGACACCCAAGGATCCGACGGATAGATCGTCCGGTTCAGGCGCAGTTGCAGGGTGTTTTTTTCCCGGCTCGGGGTGTGTCACAGGAGAATAATAATGTCCAAAGGACAATCGCTGCAGGATCCTTTCCTCAATGCACTCCGGCGCGAGCGCGTGCCGGTATCGATCTATCTGGTCAATGGCATCAAGCTGCAAGGCACGGTCGAGTCATTCGACCAGTTCGTCGTCCTGCTGCGCAACACGGTCAGCCAGATGGTCTACAAGCACGCCATCTCGACCGTTGTTCCTAGTCGCAATGTGCGCATCACCGGTCCGGATGACGCGGTCGTCGGCGACGCCCACGAATCCGAGTAAATCGAACTGTTTGATCGATCAAAAAAAGGTGAGCGTGCCCTGCTGCTGCAGGCGCAGGCTCCCGGTCAGCATGATCCGGCCTTGCTGGAGGAATTTGCGGAACTCGCGCGTTCGGCAGGCGCGACCGTGGTCGGCACGCTGGCCGCGCGTCTCGAGCGTCCGCATCCGCGCTATTTCGTCGGCACCGGCAAGGCCGAGGAGCTCAGGGCGCACAGGATCGCGCTCGATGCCGATCTGATCCTGGTCAACCATGCGTTGTCGCCGGTGCAGGAGCGCAACCTCGAAAAGCTGACCGAATGCCGTGTGGTCGATCGAACTGGCCTGATTCTCGACATCTTCGCCCAGCGTGCGCGCTCGCATGACGGCAAGTTGCAAGTCGAGCTGGCCCAGCTCAAGCACATGTCGACCCGCCTCGTGCGTGGCTGGACCCATCTGGAACGCCAGCGCGGTGGTGCAATCGGCCTGCGCGGCCCGGGTGAAACCCAGCTCGAGATCGATCGCCGCCTGCTTGCCGCGCGCGTCAAGCAATTGCAGAAGCGCCTCGACAAGGTCGAGGTACAACGTACGCAGGCGCGCCGCTCGCGCGAACGCAGCGCCTTGCCTGTGGTTGCCCTGGTCGGCTACACGAATACCGGCAAGTCGACCTTGTTCAATGCGATGACCGGCGCGGGCGTGTACGCGGCGGATCAGCTCTTTGCCACGCTCGACCCGACCTTGCGCCGCATCGATGGGCTGGCTTGCGGCCCGATCGTGCTGGCCGACACGGTCGGCTTTATCCGCGATCTTCCACATGACCTTGTCGCGGCGTTTCGCTCGACTCTGGCCGAGGCGCGTGAGGCCGATCTGCTCTTGCATGTGATCGATGCCTCGGATCCGGAGCGCGACACGCGCGTGGCCGATGTCGAGGCGGTGCTGGCCGAGATCGGCGCAAGTGACCTGCCGCAGGTGCTGGTATACAACAAGATCGATCGTCTCGACTCCGCTGTGCCGCGCGTCGAGCATTTCGATCGCGATGGCCCTTTGCGGGTGTGGACGTCAGCGCGCGACGGCATCGGCATTGATACGCTGCTGGCGGCGATTGGCCAGGCGCTGGCCAGCGAACGCATCCATCAGGTGCTTGAGTTGCCGGCTGCAGCGGGTCGGCTGCGTGCTCGCTTGCATGAGCTTGGCTTGATTGCCTCCGAACAGCCCGGAGAGGAAGGCTGGCGCATCGAGATCGATGCGCCGCGCGCGCTCATCGAACCCCTGTTCGGCATGCAGGGCGGGCAGGGCGAGTGGTTGAAAGCGGCCTTGCTTGCCCCGACTGATGGGGCTACCTACAATCGTTTCGGTGATCCACAATCTTGAAGTGCCAGCGTGGCAGTCCCGCCGCGGCTTTTCGATGAAGCAGGTGCTCGGCAATCCCTCCCGCCTTTCATGTATTCCCCAGGGAATGCATGCACAACCGGCGCGAGGACGTTCAGACAGGAATAGTGCAATGGCTTGGAATGAACCCGGTGGCGGAAAACAGCGTGATCCATGGCGCGACAACAAGGATGGCGGCGGCAAGAACGATCTTGACGAGGCCATCAACCGCGCCAAGGAGATGCTCGGCCGACTGTTCGGCGGCGGTGGCGGCAATGGAAACGGCAGCAACAGCGGCTCGGGCGGCCGTCGGGGCGGCGGCGGAGCGGTACTGGCCGTTGCCGGCTTGCTGATCGCGTGGGTGTTGTTCGACTCCTTCGTCCAGATCGATGCCCAGCAACAGGGCGTCGTGCTTCGTTTTGGCGAGTACTCGCGGACGATGCCGCCTGGCTTCAACCTGAAATGGCCGCGCCCGGTCGAGTCCGTGACCAAGGTCGAAGCGACCCAGATCCGCGCCGTCTCCGATACCGTACGCATGCTCACGCGTGACGAGAACATCGTCCAGGTCGAGTTCAACGTGCAGTATCTGGTCGATGATCCGACCTTGTTCCTGTATTCGACGCGCGACCCCGATGAAACGCTCAAGCAGGCCGCAGAGAGCGCCGTACGCGAAGTCATCGGCACGAGCGTACTCGACGCGATCATGCCGGATCAGCGGGTCGAGCCGGAGGAAGGAGCTGCACCGGCCATCAATCCGAGCGCCGAGCTCGCCCTGCAGTCGAAGAAGGTCGTCCAGCAGACCCTTGAGCGCTATAACGCCGGCCTGCTGGTGACTGAACTCAACTTCCAGAACGTGCGTCCGCCGCAAGAGGTCAAGGATTCGTTCGACGATGCGATCAGTGCGCGTGAGGATCGCCAGCGTGCGAGCAATATTGCCGATGCCTACGCCAAGCGCGTGGTTCCGGAAGCGCGCGGTGAAGCCGCGCGCATCCTTGCCGAGGCCATGGGCTACAAGGCCGAGCGCATCGCCAGGGCGCAAGGCGATGCCGAGCGCTTCAACCTGATCGCCAGCGAGTACCGCGCTGCACCCGATGTCACGCGCAAGCGCCTGTATATCGAAACCATGCAAGACGTTGTCAGCGGCACGCCCAAGGTGATCGACTTCACCGGCGGCAGGAACCTGTTGCAGATTCCTGTTCCGGAGCAGGCGACACCGGCCGCTTTGCCGGCGACCACGCCGGCGGCTGCCACTTCAACCGAGCCGGGCAAGGGGAGGAACTGACATGCGTCCGATCATCAGCGTAATCACCGCCGCGCTCATCCTGCTCGGCATCAACAGTGTCTTCATTGTTTCTGAAGGACAGACTGCAATCCTGCTGCAGTTCGGACGCATAACCGAAGCGGGTTTCAAGCCGGGCCTGCATTTCAAGCTGCCGCTCGTGCAGCAGGCGCTGCGCTTCGATACGCGCCTGCAGACGCTCGATGCCGCCGCGGAACGCTACCTGACCTCGGAGAAGAAGGATGTCAGTGTTGACTTCGTCGTCAAGTGGAAGATTTCCGATTCATCGAAGTTCTATACCGCCGTGGCCGGCGATCAGGATCGTGCCCAGCAGCGACTGGCACCAATCGTCAAGGACGGCATGCGCACCGCGATCAACTCGCGCACGCTGAAGGAAGTCGTCTCCAGCGCCCGGTCCGATCTGACTGATTCACTCGTGCAGACCGCGAACAAGGCTGCAATGAACCTCGGTATCGATATCGTCGATGTGCGCATCAAGCGCGTCGATCTGCCTGAAGAGAGTTCGGTGCTGCGTTCGGTCTATGAGCGCATGCGCTCCGAGCGAAAGCAGGTGGCCGATGCGCTGCGCGCGGAAGGCAACGAAGCCGCCGAGCGGATCCGCTCCGATGCTGACCGCCAGGTTCAGGTGATCAAGGCCGAAGCGTATCGAGAGGCGCAGACCGGGCGCGGCGAGGGTGATGGCGAGGCGGCAAAGATCTACGCGTCATCCTATGGCAAGGATGCCGAGTTCTATGCGTTCTATCGGAGCCTCGAAGCCTACCGGGAAGCGTTCAAGCCATCCAATGGCGTGCTTGTGCTCGATCCGAAGTCGGAATTTCTGCACTATCTGCAAGACAGCAAGTAGGATCCAATGCCGATCGAACTGGCAGCAGCACTCTGCCTGGTGCTGGTCATCGAGGGCCTGATCCTGTTTGCCGCACCAGGCGCATGGAAGCGCATGGCGGAAAGACTCCAGCAGATCGACGAGCGTACGTTGCGCGGGGTTGGTGGCGCGATGGTGGTGATTGGCTTGATTGCCTTGAAGTTGGTGCATTGAAAGCCGGGATTCGGGATTCGGGATTCGGGATTCGGGATTCGGGATTCGGGATTCGGGATTCGGGATTCGGAAAAGCAGGTGTCGTCGGGCTCCGCTTTGCCAATCCCGAATCCCGAATCTCGAATCTCCATTCCCCATAAGTGATATCGCCTCACGACGGGGCTCGACAACGAAAATGAGAATGAAATGGGTAATTCGGTAGTAATCCTGGGTGCGCAATGGGGTGACGAGGGCAAGGGCAAGATCGTCGATCTGCTCACCGAGCGCGTCGGCATCGTGGCGCGCTTCCAGGGTGGCCACAACGCGGGGCATACCCTTGTCATCAATGGCAAGAAGACCGTTCTGCACCTGATTCCATCAGGCATCCTGCGTGACGGCGTGCAATGCCTGATCGGCAACGGTGTCGTGCTGTCGCCGGCCGCGCTGCGCCACGAGATCAGCGAGCTTGAGGCCGAAGGTGTCGAAGTGCGTTCGCGCCTCAAGATCAGCCCGGCCACACCGCTGATCATGCCGTATCACATTGCTGTCGATCAGGCCCGCGAGAAGGCCTCCGGTGCGAAAGCCATTGGCACGACCGGGCGCGGCATCGGCCCCGCCTACGAGGACAAGGTGGCCCGGCGCAGCATACGTGTCGCCGACCTGATGTACCCGTCGGAACTGCCGGAAAAAGTTCGTGTTGCCGTCGACTATCACAACTTCATCCTGACCCAGTGGTTGAAGGCCGATGGCGTCGACTACCAGAAGGTGCTCGACGAAGCGCTCGAATACAGTGAATACCTGCGCCCGATGATCGATGACGTATCAACCTTGCTCTACGATGCACGCCGTCGCGGCGACCATATCCTCTACGAAGGCGCCCAGGGTGCCTTGCTCGATATCGACCATGGCACCTATCCGTATGTGACCTCGTCGAATACGACAATCGGAGGCGCCCTCGCCGGAACCGGTGTCGGTGCGTCGGATATCGACTACGTGCTCGGCATCTGCAAGGCCTATGCGACGCGTGTCGGTGGTGGCCCGTTCCCGACCGAGCTGCATGACGAAATGGGTGAGGCGCTGCGCAAACGCGGCAACGAGTTCGGTGCGAGCACGGGGCGTCCACGCCGCTGCGGCTGGATCGATCTGGTCGCGCTCAAACGCGCAACTCAGATCAATGCGATCAACGGCCTCGCCATCACCAAACTCGACGTGCTCGATGGACTGCCGACGATCAAGGTCTGCATCGCCTACGAATACCGTGGCAAACGCCGTGACCTGGCCCCGCTCGATGCGGATGGCTGGGACGAATGCAAGCCGGTCTACCTGGATTTCCCGGGCTGGGAAGAGCCGACCTCGGGCGTGCGCGATTGGAACAAGCTGCCGGCGGCGGCACGCGCCTATCTGCGTGCGGTCGAGGAGCTGTCCGGTTGTCATCTGGCCCTGGTCGCCACCGGGGCCGATCGCGATGACACGATCGTGCTGCGCGATCCGTTTGCGTGAAAGGCAGGGAGTAGGGAGTAGGGAGTAGGGAGTAGGGAGTAGGGAATCGTGGGAGCGGCTTCAGCCGCGATGCTGTGGCCCTGCAATTGAGCCGGAGCATCGCGGCTGAAGCCGCTCTCATCTAACATGACGTAACTCGTTGATTGTAAAGGCGCGCGGCCAGCAGGATTTTCCTTCTCCCGAGGCCGTCAAGCCAAAGCGAAGACTCGCCCGTAAACGGGCTCCTACAGGCCAACCGCAAGCCTTGTAGGAGCCCCGCCAGGGGCGAGCTCTTCGTCCAAGCCAGCCAAAAGCTCGCCCGTAAACGGGCTCCTGCAGGCCAACCGCAAGCCTCGTAGGAGCCCCGCCAGGGGCGAGCTCTTCGTCCAAGCCAGCCAAAAGCTCGCCCGTAAACGGGCTCCTACAGGCCAACCGCAAGCCTCGTAGGAGCCCCGCCAGGGGCGAGCTCTTCGTCCAAGCCAGCCAAAAGCTCGCCCGTAAACGGGCTCCTACAGGCCAACCGCAAGCCTTGTAGGAGCCCCGCCAGGGGCGAGCTCTTCGTCCAAGCCAGCCAAAAGCTCGCCCGTAAACGGGCTCCTACAGGCCAACCGCAAGCCTCGTAGGAGCCCCGCCAGGGGCGAGCTCTTCGTCCAAGCCAGCCAAAAGCTCGCCCGTAAACGGGCTCCTACAGGCCAACCGCAAGCCTCGTAGGAGCCCCGCCAGGGGCGAGCTCTTCGTCCAAGCCAGCCAAAAGCTCGCCCGTAAACGGGCTCCTACAGGCCAACCGCAAGCCTCGTAGGAGCCCCGCCAGGGGCGAGCTCTTCGTCCAAGCCAGCCAAAAGCTCGCCCGTAAACGGGCTCCTACAGGGGGAGAGAAGGAACGGCAATCGCCCGGATCCATGTTAGCTGCGCGACAGCGCGCCACCTATGGTGGGGCGTGAACTCCCACAGAAGTTCGTTGATCCGCCGCCAGAATCGGAGCGAAAAAAAACCGCCATGCGGCGGTTCTTTTTCGGTGTTGGTGCCCAGAAGAGGACTCGAACCTCCACGAGTTGCCCCGCTAGCACCTGAAGCTAGTGCGTCTACCAATTCCGCCACCTGGGCTTGTGCCCGGCGCACTGCAAGCCACCGGGGGCGCGAAAGATACTTGGGCTGTTGCAGACTGTCAATCATCGCGCGCGCACAATGGTGGTGATTCGATCCGCTGCCCCCTGAAATCAGATCAAACTCCTGCTGCCGCCGTGTGCCGCGCAGGTCACCAGACAAGGAAAACGCATCGATGCGAAAGAAACCCAATGGAATCAAGAAGCCGGGTCCGGCGAAAGCCGGGCCGAAGAAGAGCAGCAGGACCAAGTTGCCGCCGTGGATGCCGGAATCGGCATCGGCTGCACCGAATGCTGGCAAGCGCGGCAAGCCGCCGACCTCGGTCGCGCGTGGCAAACCTGCGCCTGCGCTGACCCGGGACAAGGGCAAGCCGGCGAAATGGCAGGATCCGTTTGCTGGACGCGAAGCGCGCCGCTACGAGAATCCGATCCCGAGCCGTGAGGCGATTCTCGCCCTGCTTTCCGATCAGGCGTCCTTGATGAAGACCGAAGCCGTTGCCGCGGCCCTCGGGCTGCGCAGCGAGCAGGATGTCGATGCGCTGACCAAACGCCTCGCGGCGATGGTGCGTGATGGCCAGTTGCTGCAGAACCGGCGTGGCGGCTACGGTGTTGCCGAGAAACTCGATCTGATTGCCGGCGTCGTCATCGCCAATGCGGAAGGCTACGGCTTCCTCAAGCCCGATGAGGGTGGCGAGGATCTGTATCTGTCGCCAGCACAGATGCGCACGGTACTGCATGGCGATCGTGTGCTCGGCAGCGTGGTCGGCGTTGATCGGCGCGGGCGTCGGCAGGGCGCGATCGTCGAAGTGCTTGAACGCCGCGCATCACGTCTGGTTGGACGAGTTGTCATCGAGGACGGCATCACCCTGGTTTCACCCGACGACCGCCGCGTGCATCAGGACATCCTGATTCGTCCCGGTGACGAGAAGGGTGCGCGAGCCGGCCAGATCGTGATTGCCGAGATCAGCGATCCACCGACCCAGCACCGCGGACCGATCGGACATATTCTGGCTGTGCTCGGCGAACGCCTCACGCCGTCGATCATCGTCGAGATGGCGATCGCCAGCCACAACCTGCCGCACGAGTGGCCGGCCAAGGTCACCGCCCAGGCCACCGAAGTCGACCCGCAGGTGCCGGCTTCGGAAACCAGGGGACGCGTCGATCTGCGCTCGTTGCCGCTGGTGACGATCGATGGCGAAGATGCCCGCGATTTCGACGATGCGGTATATGCGGAGGCGAACGCGCAGGGCTTTCGCCTGATCGTCGCGATCGCCGATGTTTCACATTACGTGAATGTCGACACGCCGCTCGACGAGGAGGCGTATCTGCGCTCGACCTCGGTGTATTTCCCGGGTTTCGTCGTGCCGATGCTGCCGGAGACTCTGTCCAATGGAATCTGCTCGTTGAATCCAAAGGTTGACCGACTGTGCATGGTTTGCGACATGCAGGTCGATCGCAGCGGCGAAGTGATCTCGTCCAAATTCTACGAAGCGGTCATGCGCTCGCATGCGCGCCTGACCTATACCAAGGTTTGGGAAGCGGTTGGTGAGAAGCTGGCCGATGCGCGCGACGAGATCGGTGAGCTGATGCCGCGCATCGAGAGCCTGCACCAGCTCTACAAGTTGCTGGCCAAGGCGCGCCAGAAACGCGGTTCGATTGATTTCGAGAGTACCGAGGTCAAGTTCCGCCTGGCCGCCTCCGGTGAGGTGATCCAGCTCGGTTCGGAGCCACGCAATGATGCGCACAAGCTGATCGAGGAATGCATGATCGCGGCCAATGTCGAGGCGGCAACATTCCTGCTCCGAAAACGCATTCCGGCGCCTTATCGCGTGCACGAGCCGCCACCGGCGTCGAAATTCGAGGACCTGCTCGAGTTTCTCAAGGAGTTCAAGCTGAAACTGCCACCGGCTGGCGAAGTCAAGCCGGCCGACTTTGCCGCGTTGCTGAAGAAGATCCGCGATCGGCCCGATGTCAGCCTGATCGAATCGGTGCTGCTGCGTTCGCAGAGCATGGCGGTCTACCAGCCCGAGAATAATGGTCATTTCGGTCTGGCCCTCGATGCCTATGCGCATTTCACTTCACCGATCCGGCGTTATCCGGATCTGCTCGTGCATCGCGCAATCCGCTATGCGATCAGCGGCGGCAAGCCCGCCGACTACGAGTACTCGCCGACGCAGATGGGTTCGATGTCGGTGCATTGCTCGCACAACGAGCGCCGTGCCCAGGAAGCGGAACGCGATGTCGATGAGCGCTACAAGTGCGCGTGGATGGAAAAGCACGTCGGCAGCGAATTCGATGGCGTGGTCTCCGGGGTTACCTCGTTCGGCCTTTTCGTCGAACTGAGCGAGTCGAAAATAAACGGACTCGTGCATATCACCCAGTTGCCGAATGACTATTACCACTTCGATCCGAAGCGGCACATGCTCAGTGGCGAGCGGCGTGGCCTGCAGTTCCGCCTTGGCGAGCCGGTGCGCATCCAGGTGTTGCGAGCGAGCCTGGAGGATCGCAAGATCGATTTTCGGCTGGTTGTCGATGACGGAAAGCGGCGTGGATAGCCCGCAATCCGATGGCGCAAGTGAACAACTGCAGCGCGGACTGCGCGACAATGGAACTTTGCACGACTGCTTCGGCAGTTCACACTGGGCGACCTCAAAGGCATCTGACCATACATGAGCACTGAACTCCTGATCGGCATTCATTCTGTCGAAGCGGCGTTGAACTACGACGCCGCCAATATCACCGAGATCTACGTCGAAGCCGGTCAGCAGAATCCTCGCGTGCGCGATCTGGCCGAACGCGCCCGTGACATGGGCATCAAGCCGCATGCGCGCGACAAGGCCGATCTCGATCGCATGACCGGTGGCGGTCGCCACCAGGGCATCGCGGCGATGTACAAGACGCCGCCGCCACGCAGTGAAAGCGAATTGCCGGGCCTGATCGAAGCGGCCGGACAGGAGGCGCTCTTCCTGATCCTCGATGGGGTCACCGATCCGCACAATCTCGGTGCCTGCCTGCGCAGTGCCGAAGCAGCCGGTGTGACCGCCGTGATCGTGCCCAGGGACAAGGCGGTCGGCATCACGCCGACGGTACGACGCGCCTCGGCCGGTGCGGCTGATCGCGTGCCTTTCTTTGCCGCGACCAATCTCGCGCGCAGCCTCAAACTACTCAAGGAGGCTGGAGTCTGGTTGACCGGATTTGCCGGTGACGGCCAGCAGTCACTCTACGCCAGTGACTTCAAGGGGCCGGTCGGCATCGTCATTGGCAGTGAAGGCGAGGGCATGCGCCGCCTCACCCGCGAGGCCTGTGATTTCGTCGCCGCAATTCCAATGCGCGGCAGCGTCGAGAGCCTCAATGTCTCGGTCGCCACCGGTGTCGTGCTGTTCGAGGTACTGCGCCAGCGATGCAGTCAGAATATTTCATGAACTCGCCAGGATTACGCACTTCTGTTTGCCAGTGTGTGGATCTGCCGCGCGGTGTCTTCATTGCCCAATGACCAGCTCTGTTGGAGGAGGTTGGCAACGCCGGAATCGGAAACCGGATGGCTGATGAAAAAGCCTTGCAGCCCGTCGCAGTCCATTGCCTTGAGCTCGAGCGCCTGTTCGATGGACTCGACCCCTTCGGCAGTAACGCGGATGCCGAGTCCTCCCGCCATTGCCAGCACAGCGCGGACGATAGCGTGATTCTCATCGCCATCCAGAAGACCGTGGACGAAGCAGCGATCAATCTTCAGATTGGTGATCGGCATTCTGGAGAGGTAGCTGAGCGACGAATATCCGGTGCCGAAGTCGTCCAACGCGATGCGTACGCCATGTTCGCGAAGGGCTTGCAGCGTATTGCGCGTGTCAACTGTATTCGCCACCAGCGTGCTTTCCGTGACCTCCAACTCGAGTAGTTCCGGATCAAGGCCCGTCCGCTCGAGTATGCCGACTACGTGTTGCAGCAGGTCGGGATTCTTGAACTGCACCGGTGAGAGATTCACGGCGACGCCGATCCGGTTCCCCGCCTTGTTCCAGCGCGCTGCGTCAGCGCATGCGGTTTGCAGAACCCAGTGACCGATGGGCTCGATCATTCCGTTCTCCTCGGCGAATGGAATGAACTCCAGTGGTGTGATCAAGCCCAGTTCTGGGTGTGACCATCGAATCAAGGCCTCGAATGCGTTGATTTCGCCCGAAATGACGTCGACCTGAGGCTGGTAGACCAGGTGAAATTCGTCGCGTTCAAGGGCGACACGCAGGCTTGCATCGAGTTCCATCCGGCGAACGACTTCCTCGGTCAGCGACGCGCTGTAGGATTGCGCATTGTTGCGACCGGAATTCTTTGCGTGATACATCGCGGTATCTGCATGCTGGAGAAGGGTCGCTGCATCGGTTCCATCGCCGGGGTAAACCGCGATGCCGATACTGGTGCTCATGCTGATCGTTCGGTTGTCCAGGATGAAGGGCTGGCGCATCAACTGACCGATGCGATTGGCAACCTGCACCGCGTCGTCGGTGGATTTGATGTCAGGCATGAGTACCGTGAACTCATCGCCACCAAGTCGAGCCAGTCCGATGGTGTTGCCCGGGCCGGTTAGTCGCGTGATGAGGTCAGCCGGGCGCAATCCGCTGTTGAGTCTCTCGGCGACCCGTTTGAGGATCAGGTCGCCGGTACTGTGCCCCATTGTGTCGTTGATGTTCTTGAAACCATCAAGATCCATGAACAGGATGGCGAGATTGGTGCGCGCGATCTCGGCATGACGTATTTCCTCTTCGACGCGGTCGTGAAAGGATTGCCGATTCGGCAATCCGGTCAGGCTGTCGAAGTAGGCGAGGTGGGCGATACGCGATTCCGAGTTCTTGCGGTCGGTGATGTCCCGGGAAAGTACGATGAAATGAGGCTTCTGGCCGGAGTTGGTCAATTTGCGGGACGCTGATAGTTCGTACCAGCGTGTGGTCTTGCCCCGCTTGAGTTGGAACTGTGATCCGGTGGAAGTGCCGAGTTCGTCGGCAGTCGTGAGTGCTGCCATGAAGGTGCGCGCCGCGTCTGCGGGAAGGACCTCATGCACGGTCTTGCCAATCAGGGTTCCCGCACGGGTGGATGAGTGCTTGGAGAGCGGCGAGTGATAGTCGATATAGCGCCCGTCGATATCGAATTCAAACAGCAGATCCGGAATCGCTTCGAGAACTGCGGCGTTTCTCGCGTCCGCAGTACGCAGCTCAAGCAAGGTTTTGTATCCGCGAAGCAGATGGCGAACCCGATGTCCAATCAGTGCCCAGTGAATCGGTTTGGCGATGAAATCAGTCGCGCCAGAGTCATAACAGCGTTCAACCGAGAGTACGTCATCCATGCCTGTAACCATGACGATGGGCAGCATGTCGCCGGATATGGCGCGCAGTGCCGAACATACTTCGTAGCCGCTCAGGTCAGGCATGTCGACGTCGAGCATGACAAGCTGATGGGCGCCTGGTTCAAACAGGCGCAGAGCCTCCTCGCCGCCGTTGGCTGTGGTGACCTCATAGCCTGCCTTGCGCAGGGCGGCTTGCATCAGCCGGAGGGCGTTGGCATCGTCGTCGACGACCAGGATTTTTGCACCAGGGACGGTCATTGCAGTTCCATCAGGATTTTGTGCAGTCGTGATACCGCGCGTTCATGCTCAGCTCGCAGCTGCGGCAGCACGGCGATCGCGGCACCGACATCGCCTTCCCGGCCGAATCGCTCCAGCTGCCGATAGCAGTCGGAAAGTTTGATTGCGCCAACGTTTGCCGCACTCGACTTCAATGCGTGGACGACTTTGCCAAGCGAAGTCGAATCGCCGGAGGTGATCGCGTCCTCGACCCTTCCGAGATCGGCTTCAGCATCTCTGACGAAGGATCCGAAGATCTCACGGGCAAGCCCGGTTCCGCCGTGTTCGTCCAGATCGCGCAATGTGTCGAGGACACGCGCATCGAATGCAGTGCTATCCGAGTTGGTATTGTCACCTTGCGCTGACGCTCGTACCGATGACTCCTTGCGAGTCGCCGGAAGCCAGTTGGCGAGCATCGATCTCAGCGCCTGCAACGTATATGGCTTTGGCAGAAAGGCATCCATTCCCGCTTCGGTGCAACGATCCTGATCGCCCTGCATGGCGTTTGCGGTGAGGGCTATGATCGGCAGGCGGCGGCCGCGTCCATTCGGCAACCGACGGATGCGCGAGGTGGCCTCATAGCCGTCCATACCAGGCATTTGGCAGTCCATCAGAACCACGTCGAAATCGTTCTTTCCTACCTGGTCTACTGCTTCCGCGCCATCGCAGGCGAGATGAATCGACAACCCCAGCTTGCGCAGCATCGCCTTGGCCATGCTGCGGTTGATCGGGTTGTCTTCGACCAGCAGAACCTTGCCGCGCATCGGTCCTTCAACCGGATTGGATTGAGCAACCACATGAGCGCCAGGCGCGATCTTCAGAATTTCGGCAATTCCGTTCTTCAACTCGGTACGCCGCACCGGCTTGTTCAGCTGGCGGAGTATTCCGGCGCGTTGCCGCAGGTTATGGTCGGAATGGGAAAACGTGGAGCTCAGCATCATCAGTCGGGTCTCGGAGTGCCTTGGCTGGGATGAGATCGCGGTTGCCAGTTCGAGCCCGTCCATTTCCGGCATGTGCATGTCGAGGATGGCGATCTGGAACGGTTCGGAGTTCCTGCAGGCATCGTCCATCAAGGCCAGGGCATCCTTTCCGTCCTTTGCGCAACTGACCTGCATGCGCCAGCCGCACAGCAACTGCCTGAGAATCTCCAGGTTGGTCTGATTGTCGTCGACCACCATGACCCGTATTCCGGCGAGTGCCGGTACTTGCACGGTCGAGCGTGTGCTGGTTTCGTGGGCAATGGCGAGGCGCAGCTCCACATGAAAACATGAGCCGACGCCGGGCGTGCTCTCTACATGAATGCGCCCACCCATAAGGTCGAGCAGGCGTCGGCAGATAACCAGCCCCAACCCGGTACCCCCATGCTGACGAGTGGTGGAACCATCTGCTTGCGAGAAGTGATCGAAAATCCACGTCTGCGCCTGCGCCGAAATTCCGATCCCCGTGTCTTCAACGTCTATCCGCACCGCGGCGGTCGATCCGTCCGCATCCACCACATGTACGCGAACGACAATCTCGCCTTCGTCGGTGAACTTGATCGCATTGCCGATCAGGTTGGTCAGGACCTGCTGCAGGCGAAACGCATCGCCGCTGAACAGCAGCGGGCTGTCAGGCGGCTCGTATTGCACGGCTAATTCGATACCGAGGCTTTCGGCCTGCTGGGAAAACATGGCGACCGTATCCTCGACGACGCTGGCCAGGTCGAACTGGATCGACTCCAGTTCCATGTGCCCGGATTCGATTTTCGAGAAATCGAGGATGTCGCTGATCACCGCCAGCAGGTGCCGACCGGAAGTCTGGACGGATTCGGCCCAGCTGCGTTGCTCCGGATCGAGCGCGCTGTCCATAAGCAGTTCGTTCATGCCAAGAACGCCATTCAAAGGTGTGCGGATCTCATGGCTCATCGTGGCCAGGAAGTTGCTCTTGGCCTCACTGGCGGCCTCGGCTGCATTCTTGGATCTTTGCAACTCCTCGGTACGCCGGGATATCTCTTCCTCGAGATGATCCCGATGCGCCTCGAGGCGTGCATCGCGCTCCTGTATCTGCTCCAGCATGGTATTGAAGCCTCGCGCAAGCGAGTCCAGTTCATACAGATGGCTCGGGCTTGCGCGCAGGCTGTAGTCGCTTCCGCTGGACACCGATATCATCAGCCGGTTCAGATTCTTCAGCGGCACGAGCACGGACTTGTTGAGATGACGGACGAGGGGGCGTCCGATGAAGAACGCCAGCAGACCGGCGGCCAGCATGGTGATTGCCTGCATGATGGCCTGGTCGTAGAGCACGCCAAGGCCGACCACGAGAACTATTCGCCCTGGCTTGCTGTTGGCAAGGGGTACGGGTTCGCTGGCAACAATGCTGCCGATGCGGATGCGCAGGTCGTTTTCCCTTTCCAACATGGGTGCTGCGGCCAGTTTCCCTTCTCGGAGATAGTTCGAGAACAGGTGCCCATCCGAGTCGTACAGTGCCGCGCGGAGTATGCCGGGTGAGTAGCGCAGCGATTTAAGCAGTTCCGTTGCCGAGGTTTTGTCGTCGAACATCAACGTGGCTGAGGCGTTCTGCGCCAGCACGTTCGCTTGGGCGCGGCTGGAGTCGATCAGATTCAACAGGCCGACCAGGAAACTGCTTGCGATCACAACCGTGGCAACCACGGACATGACTGCAAGTAGTCCGAGGCGCATGATGCTTCGAAGCCGCTTGCCGATGGTGACTCGGTCGCTCATTGGGCGACCTCGATGGCCAGACGCAGCGACTTTGAGCTGAGGACAAGTCCCGCCTTGCGTGCGGCGCCGAGATTGGCCGTAAAGCTGACCGTGTTGTTGTGTGCCGACATATTGAGCGCGACTCCGCTCTGCGACGCGCTGTTGCTGTCGGCGATCGTCAGGATCGGATTGACGCCGATTCGGGCGATCTCGTCGCGAAGCTCATGGATCGCGGGCGGCGCGATGTAGACGATCTGGCAGCCATCGAGATCCTGGGTCGGGTTGATCCGCTGCAGATTGATCGCGCGCTTGCTGACCGGTTTGCCTTGCGTCCAGTTGATTTCCGCGCCGAACGGATCTCGCCCGGCTATGCAAAGGTTGAGGGCTGCGCCAACTCCTCCAGGTCTCTTGGTGAACACAATGAAGTTGTGGAGGAATGCTGCCTTCACCCGGTATTCCAAAAACTCGGCAGCGGCAGATGCCAACGGACAGGCAAGCAACCCGAGTAATCCGGTCGGACAGGCAAGCAAACCGGTTCGGCGACGGCTGACGTGTCGGGCAGGGAAGTTGGCGTCGCGGGTGGGCAAGGGGCGCATGTCGGCTCAGAACCGATAGGTCAGCTTGTAACGGATGCTGCTGCCGACCTGATCGATAGCACCCTGCCAGTTGTTGTCCGCTCCGGGAATGGCGTGATGCTTGTCGAACAGGTTGAACAGGCCGAGCGACATGTCGAGTCCGCCGAACCAACTGTCATTGCTTTGCAAGAGGCTCGAAAGCGCGTTGCCTCCAAGCGTGGTGCCATCCGCGCCGCGGCGTTGGCTGTCGAAGCAAAACTCATTGCCGATGCGCAATCCGGTTGTTGGCAACGGACCGGACAATTTGATTCGATCGAGCAATTCTGGATTGTTCAGAATCGGGGCGTCATGTTGGGAATGGCTTTTCTGCATCGATATGCTGTCGCGCAGGCGGGTGCCTGAATCCCAGGTCTTGTCCGCCGACAGTTCCGCACCCTGTGCGCGCACGGTATCGCCGGACTGGAACTGCAATAACCCGCTGACCGGATTGATTCCGAGCGTGATCAGATCCCTTTTCGTCCAGTGATGGAGTGATGCGCGCAGAGACAGGTTGGGATTGACGCGATGGTCGAACACCAGCTCAAGCGTATCGATGCATTCGCGGCGATGCCTTGGATTGGCGACCTGCGCCCGGCTGTCGTCGTAGTCGCGTTCATAGGCGTCCAGGGAAAGAACAGCTCCGGGTTCTCGGAGCCGACACCGGCCGCGAGCTGCATTTGCCGGATCGGGCCTTGTCGCCTGGTGCGAGCAATCCGGATCAGGCGAGCCGCTACTTCCTCCGCCGCTGTGTGACAACCGTGCCAAGCGCGCCATATCCATGGTGTCCCCCCGATGGCATGACCACGCTGGCTGCCCGGAAAAATTAACAGCAACTTCCATGCCATGGCGCGAGCAGGTACCCGGTTGCGCTGAATCCGGCGCAATTTGACCTCGACGGCTGGCGGCGCGTAGAGCGTGTCTCAGGCTGGTCGCCAAGCGACCCGGTCTTGCGTCCGATAGGAGGCGGTGTGACCGGTGCCTGCGCCGGGTGCATTCTTGAAACCAGCACGCAATTGCCGGGATCGGCAGCTGCATGGGTTTGCCCGCCAGCTTGATCGGCAGGGGTCGAAAGATCGGATGCCTCCCCGGCGGCAACTGCGGCAAGCTTGCGCGCATGCCCATGTCCGGCGTGATGAGTGCCTGCGCCCGGGTCTCAATCGATGCTGCGCTTGCAGCGAAGCCACTCCGGCACTCGGTGCGAATCCGCGAGCGGGGATCGCTGCGATTGCGAAATGACGTCAGCACTTTTGCTGCATGACCGAACGCGAGACTGAGCCTCTGGGATTGCCCTGCGCGGGCTGAGGCTTGTCTGGTCAGCATGAACAGGACAGACTCGGCACCAGTGTTGTTCAGGGGAAAAGGCAATGATTCGCATCGTCCTTGTCGACGACCATGAGCTCGTGCGCACCGGCTTTCGCCTGATTCTCGAGCAGCAAGCGGATATCGAAGTGGTCGGCGAAGCTTCTGACGGCGAGCAGGGACTGGTGCTGCTGAAGAAACTCAAGCCCGATCTAGCCCTGGTCGATGTGCACATGCCGGGCGTCAGTGGCATCGAAGTGACCGAGCGCGTGCGCAAGCTCAAGCTCAAGACCCGCATCATCATCGTCACGATGGTCAGTGAGGCGCCGTTCCCGCGCCGCCTGATCGAAGCCGGGGCCAGCGGCTACATCACGAAATCCTGCCCCGCGCCCGAACTGCAGCGCGCAGTGCGCCAGGTGGCCGATGGTCGGCGCTATCTGGCTCCAGGCATAGCCGAGGCGATGGCGCTCGGCGCGATCGATGGATCCGGTCAATCCCCGTTCGAGGAGCTGTCATCGCGCGAGCTTGAGGTGGCCTTGATGCTCGCGCGTGGCCAGCCGATGCCGGTGATCGCGGAGCTACTGAACCTCAGCAGCAAGACCGTGGCGACCTACAAGTACCGATTGTTCGAAAAGCTCGATATTGACAACTCGGTGACGCTCGCCCATCTGGCCGGCTTGCACGGCCTGCTCGACGCACCCGGAACGCGCTGAAGCTATCGAAGCCTGTCGGGACTGCGTGTGCAATTGATTGCACACGCAGCGGCCGGGTTGGCGGCCAATCAGGATTCGTCTGTCGACGAAGCCGGCTTTGGCGGGGTTTCCGAAGCCGTCGGCTTGACCGATTCGGCGTCGCGAGCCAGCGATTTTGCTACTTCGGCGGCAACTTGGGGATTCATCGCGAGGATCGGTGACGGTTTGGTGACCGGCAACTCGGGTCGGGCCACTGGGCGTGCCGGAACCGAAAACAGATCCTCTACAGGCTGCCTTGGCTGAGCTTGTTGCGCCGGCGGGTTGGCCGTCGATGGTGCCGGCGTGGTTGGCATCGGAGCGTGCGCCGGAGCCGAAGTCTGAGCCGGAGCCGAAGTCTGAGCCGAAGTCTGAGCCGGAGCCGAAGTCTGAGCCGAAGTCTGAGCCGGAGCCGAAGTCTGAGCCGGAGCCGAAGTCTGAGCCGGAGCCGAAGTCTGCGCCGGAGCCGAAGTCTGCGCCGGAGCCGAGGTCTGCGCCGGAGCCGAGGTCTGCGCCGGAGCCGAAGTCTGCGCCGGAGCCGAAGTCTGCGCCGGAGCCGAAGTCTGCGCCGGAGCCGAAGTCTGAGCCGGAGCCGAAGTCTGAGCCGGAGCCGAAGTCTGCGCCGGAGCCGAAGTCTGCGCCGGAGCCGAAGTCTGAGCCGGAGCCGAAGTCTGAGCCGGAGCCGAAGTCTGCGCCGGAGCCGAAGTCTGAGCCGGAGCCGAAGTCTGAGCCGGAGCCGAAGTCTGAGCCGGAGCCGAAGTCTGAGCCGGAGCCGAAGTCTGAGCCGGAGCCGAAGTCTGAGCCGGAGCCGAAGTCTGGGCCGGAGCCGAGGTCTGCGCCGGAGCCGAGGTCTGCGCCGGGTCAGTCGCAGGTCGGGCGACCGGATCGTTGATCGTCACCGGTGTGGTCGCGCCCGCGCTGGCCGAGGCGGCGACGCGATTGCGATTGCGCGTATCACGACGGTCTGAATCCTCGTCATCAAAGGCCTCGTGGGCGATCGCTGCGGCCGCGACACCGGATGTCACTGTGCCCTCGTTCTCGCCTTCTCCTTCGCCCTTGCGACGGCGACGACCGCCGCGACGACCGCGACGTCGTTTGCTGCTCGACGAAGTGGCTGATTCCTGATCGTGATTTTCGCTTGCGCCTGCCTGACCAGCGGCCTGTGCCGGAAGCTTCTTTTCCTCGATGGCCAACTCGGCAACATTCGGGCTGGCTGGCGTGTTCTTGCTGGCCGCTTTGTCGCGATTGCCTTGTGCTGGAGTGCCTGCGCCATTGGAGGCCTGCTTGCGGCTTTCTCGCTGGGGGCGTTGTGACTGATCCGGCTTGGCCGGTTTCTGCGCTTGCGCCTTGCGACCATCACGCGATTCGCTGCGGGCACCTTCCTTGCGTGCCGAGTCGCCGCGTGAACCACGGCCCTGCTGCTGGGTCCGCGATGATCCACCACGGCCATCGCGGGATTCACGCTGTTCACGGCGCGCCTGGTCACGTCGCGCTGGCGACGGCTCGGCGGCTTGCGTGTCGGACTTGCTGCCGAACAGACGTCCAAGCCAGGCGAAGAAGCCACCACCGGATACCGGCGCCGGCGTTGCCGCGATGGCAGCCGCTGCGGATGTTTCAGCGGTCTTTTCCGGAGCCGGGCTGGCCGGAACAACGCGGCTGACCGCCGGTTGCTCGGCTTCGTCTTCGAGCTTTGCCAGTTGCGGCAAGGGCGTGACTTCCACGGGGGTCAGTCGCTGGTAGCTCGGCTTGGCATCTTCGCTGAGGTCGGCCGAGCGGATGCGCTCGATATGCAGGTGCGGCGTCTCCAGCTTGTCGTCGGCGACGACAATAAGCTGGACTTCCTGGCGTATTTCGATCTCGCTGAGTTGGCGGCGCTTTTCATTGACGAGGAAGTTGGCGACATCGGGTGGTGCCTGCACGAGTACCTGCCCGGTGTTCTCCTTCATCGCATGTTCTTCGACCAGACGCAGGGCTGACAGCGACAGCGATTCCACGCTGCGGATGCGGCCGTGTCCGTCACAACGCGGGCAGACGATCTGGGTCGCTTCGCCGAGTGACGGGCGCAGGCGCTGACGCGAGAGTTCAAGCAGGCCGAAACGCGAGATGCGACCTATCTGCACGCGGGCACGGTCGACCTTCATCGCATCCTTTAGTTTCTCTTCGACCTCGCGCTGATGGCGCGGGCTGTCCATGTCGATGAAGTCGATCACGATCAGGCCGCCAGCATCACGGATGCGCAGCTGGCGCGCGATCTCGGCGGCGGCTTCAAGATTGGTGTTGAACGCGGTGTCTTCGATGTCGCTGCCCTTGGTCGCCTTCGACGAGTTGATGTCGATCGCGGTCAGGGCCTCGGTCTGGTCGATGACGATCGATCCGCCGGCCGGCAGTCGCACGGTGCGCTCGAAAGCGTTCTCGATCTGCGACTCGATCTGGAAGCGCGAGAACAACGGCACCGTGTCCTGGTAAAGCTTGAGCTTGCGCAGATTGTTCGGCATGACCTGCTGAACGAACTCGCGAGCGTCGTTGTAGAGTTCCTCGTGATCGATCAGGATCTCGCCGATGTCGTTGCGCAGGTAGTCGCGCAGGGCGCGGATGATGAGTTTTGATTCCTGGTAGATCAGGAACGGTGCCGGGCGCGAAGTCGCCGCTTCGGCGATCGCCTTCCACAATTGCAGCAGGTAATCGAGATCCCACTGCAGCTCTTCAGCCTCGCGGCCCATGCCGGCGGTGCGGATGATCAGGCCCATTTCATCGGGCAACTGCAGTTCATCCATGGCGTCCTTGAGATTCTGTCGATCCTCGCCCTCGATGCGGCGCGATACGCCACCGGCGCGAGGATTGTTCGGCATCAGCACCAGATAACGACCGGCCAGGCTGATGAACGTGGTCAGGGCTGCGCCCTTGTTGCCGCGCTCTTCCTTGTCGACCTGGACGACGATGGTCTGTCCTTCCTTGATCAGCTCGCGGATGCCGGCCTTGTTGGCATCCACTCCAGCAGTGAAGTACAGCTTGGAGATTTCCTTCATCGGCAGGAAGCCATGGCGTTCACCGCCATATTCGACGAAACAGGCTTCCAGCGAGGGCTCGACCCGGGTGATGCGGCCGAGATAGATGTTCGATTTCTTCTGTTCGCGAGAGGGGATCTCGACATCGAGATCGAACAGGGTCTGGCCATCGACGATAGCCACACGCAACTCTTCACGCTGAGTTGCGTTGATCAACATACGCTTCATTGTCGTGTTTCCTTGCAGGCGCTCGAACCGCTGCCGCGCGTTGCGCGCTACCCGAGGGTTTCGCGCCGCGCGATCCGCTTGGACCGGAGTACCGGCTGCGGGATCGCCTGTGTGTTTCAAAAAGCCGACGCTTTCCGGGCGCCAGCGCTCATTTGGTGCATGCGCGTCCGGAAACCCTTTGCCACCGCGAGGGCGGCAAGCAATCTCCGATTCGAACCGTTACGATGACCGGGCTTTGCAGACCTGCGCGCCCCTCAAACTTGAGTTCAGGCACCAGGGCTCGGACAGGCATAACAGTTGAATGCGCCTATGGGTTGTCTCTGGATCCCCGGAATCGGGGCCGGATGACGGCGCGATACGCGGGCGGAGTGTAGCAGTCAGATCCGGATTTTTTCAATGAAGACACACACTTCGGCCAATTCCGCAGATCCGGCCCCGGTAGGAGTTCAGCTCGTCAAGGTCGACGAGGATCGCGATGGCCAGCGTATCGACAACTTCCTCTCGGGCCGTTTGAAAGGGGTTCCGCGCAGCCTGATCTACCGGATCCTGCGCACCGGACAGGTTCGTATCAATGGTCGTCGGGCCAAGCCGGACGTGCGTCTGAGTGCTGGTGACGAGGTGCGCATTCCGCCCGTGCGGGTGGCTGAGCGCGAGGATCCGGGCAAGCCTGCGCTCGGCCAGATGAATCGGGTCGAGGAGGCGATCGTGCACGAAGATCGCGATTTTCTTGTCCTCAACAAGCCCAGTGGGGTTGCCAGTCACGGTGGCAGCGGGATCAGTTTCGGTGCAATCGAGCTGCTGCGGGCCGCTCGGCCAAAGGACACCCTGGAGCTTGTGCATCGACTCGATCGCGACACCAGCGGCGTTCTGGTCTTTTCACGAAAACGATCGGCATTGACAGCGATCCAGCACGTGATACGCGAAGGCCTCGCCACCAAACAGTATCTGACCCTGGTCCAGGGGCATCTCGCCCAGGCACGAATGACAGTGAACGCTCCTTTGCTCAAATCGACCCTGCAGGGCGGAGAACGGATGGTGCGCGTCGACCCGCAGGGCAAGCCATCGGTGTCTCATTTCAAGCTAATCGATGATTTTGCCGAGGCCGCCTATTGCAGCGTGCTGATCGAAACCGGGCGTACCCACCAGATTCGCGTCCATGCATTGCATGCCGGGCATCCGCTTGCTGGCGACGAGAAATACGGTCAGCGCGAATTCAATCGGTCAATGCGCAGCCATGGCTTGAAACGGCTGTTCCTGCACGCGGCGCAGTTCGAATTTGCACTGGGCGAGCGAGCCTACAGTTTCAGCGCTGCACTCCCTCCCGAGCTTCGCCAGGTTCTCGATTCGCTGGAGCGCAATCGATCGTCGAGTTGAGCAAGTGGCAACAATCGAACGCGGCGACCAGCGATTGCCGAGAGTGGGAAGACGTCAAGATTCACATGAATTCTGGCGATTCAGTATTCAGGAATGTGAACCAGATCCCCTTTCCGGGGGTCAATTTGTGTGTCGACCTGACCAGAACGGGTAGGATAAACCGATTCGGCAAGGTAGACTTGAGGGCAATTGGTATACGATTTGACGAATCTGGAAGGTCATCGGATTTGCATGAAAAGGATTCTGCAACCGATTGAGTTGCCAAGCTTTCGTCATCGGTTCAAGATCCGGCAGGCCGACCACTGCGGCCAGCGGATTCTTGTTCAGCCAAGCTCGCTTCGCGAGCAATGCGCGCACAAGGGGGAATCGCGCGCAGTCGTTCGACAGGGAATCGGAGTAATTCACACTTGCAGACTTATCGTCTGCGGCGAGCCACACTGTGGCTGTCGCTCTGCTGCCTGATGCCCGCGATTGCGCATGCGGCCCCACCGATTTCCGATTCCGAAGAACACGACTCTGCTGTCAAGATGGCCAAGTCGGGGGATACCGGGAAGGCCCTGGCGCGGCTGCTGGCCTTGCATGCGCGGCATCCAGACGATGCCGGAGTCTTGATTGACGCCGTCATCATTGCCAATTGGGATGGCGATGATGCCCGAGCGGTCGCCTTGATGCGCGAATCGCGCCTTGCCAGCCGCAATGCCGATGCGCTTGAGGCGGCGGCACGTTCGGCGCGCAACCTGCATGACTACGAGGCGGCCAATGCGTGGATCGATTCGGTCCTGCGCGTCGATCCCCATCGACTTTCGGCGCGCGTGTCCCGGGCGATGCTGCTGGTCGAGAGCGACTACGTTCCCGCAGCCAATATGGCCATCGATGAATTGCTCACCGCACATCCTGGGGATGTCGCAGTCGTGCTCGCCGCGGCCTATGTGAAACAGCGCAGCGGCGAAAAATTCGACGCACTTGCGCTCTATCAACGAGCGAAGGTATTGAAACCGGATTCGATAGATGCCGCGAACGGCGTGCGTGTGGCCCTCGGCGATGTCGGAGCAGCGCATGCGGCACTCGAGCAAGAGCTTGCACCCGGCAAGGCAGAGCGTGAGCGCCTGGAAACCGATACGGTCGCCGAGGCCATTCGCTACGGATTGGTCGAGCAAGTCGGCAAGGATGACCGGTTCAAGGAGGCTCGCGAAGCCCTGGTCCAGGTCGATGAGAATCTCGCCTCGCTGCCCGAGGACAATCCGGTTCAGCGGACGCGTGCGCGCATTGATCGCCTGCATGCACTGCGCTCGGTCGAAGAGATGCAGGTCATTCTCGACGATGCGGCTGCGCTGCGCCGGGACAAGATCCAATTGCCGACCCACGCCAAGGTGCCGGTGGCGGACGCGTTGCTCTACCTGCGCCATCCGCGCAAGTCGATTCCACTTTATGAAGATGTGTTGAAGGTCAACTCCGATCAGCCTGAGGTCGAGTTCTCGTTGATGTTTGCGCAACTTGAAGCCGAGCGTTTCGGTGATGCCCGCGAGACGCTCGATCGTTTGATTGAGCGGCAGAAACCCTGGTTGACCGCGCCTGGGCTGGTTCGGCCCGAGCCGAATCCGATTCGTGCCCGGGCCGACATCACGCTCGCCATGCTGCTTTCGTTTGGCGACGATCTCGATGGTGCGCAGGCGTTGCTGGAACGGCTGATTGTCGAGGCGCCGGCACGCGCGGAGCTGCATCGCGAACTGGCGACGGTCTACCTGCGTCGCGGTTGGGCGGCCAGTGCTCTCACCGAGTACCGAATTGCGAAGAGCATCGAAGTTGATGATCTGGGCAGCAAAATTGGCGTGGTCAATGTCAATCGTAATACCAATGAATACAGAAATGTAGAAGCTTTGCTGGTCGAACTCGAAACCGCCGAGCCAGCCAATCTTCATGTCCAGCGTGCGCGTGATGAATGGGACGCAGTGCGCGGTTGGCAGTTCGACACTTCGGATCGACGAGGTCGCGGCGACAGCCAGATTTTTGGTAACCGCGATCGTGATCAGGAAGTCACCTTGCAGACGCCGTTGATCGACGACGCATGGCGAATTTACGCGCAGCAGCGCAAACAGACGGCTGAGATTCCAGAGGGTGATGTCGAATATCGACGCGCGGGTCTGGGCGTACGCTATACCCAGAAGCAACTCGATATCCGAGCTGCGTGGCTTCCGCAGCTCGACGGCTATGCGGCCCGCGATTCGTTGAACGTGTCCGCGCGCTGGCGTTTCAATGATTACTGGTGGGCCGCAGGCGAATTCGATACGGCGAGCGCAGAAGCCCCCTTGCGGGCGCGCTTCTATGGAATCACTGCAACAGCGGCAACCGTCGCAGCCGGTTGGCAGCGTGATGACCTGCTTGATGCCCAGGTGCGCGCGTCGTATCTGGATTTCACCGATGGCAATCAGCGCGAAAGCGTCTCCGCGGAACTTCGGCAGCGCGCGGTGACCACGCCGCATGTGAAGATCGATGCCCGCTTCGAGCTGGGTGCATCACGCAACAGTCTTGAGGGCGTGCCGTATTTCAATCCGTCGCGTGATGCGATCGGACTGGCCGGATTGTCCCTTGATTGGCTGACCTGGCGCCACTACGAAAACAATCTTCAACAACGCTTCGGCGTATCGGCTGGTCAATACTGGCAGCAGGGTTTTGGCCGCAGCGATGTGCTGCGCGCGAGTGCCGAACACGAGTGGCAGTTCGGCCCGCATTTCTCCTTCCGCTACGGGCTCGGCTGGTTTCGTCAGTCTTATGACGGTCGCCAGGAAATCCGTCGCGAGTGGTTTGCCGCATTGCATTGGGGAGGCTTGTCGTGGTGAGAATTTTGCTGATCCTGGTTGTCGTGCTTGCGGCGTGGTTTCCGCAACCAGCCGATGCATTGATCGTTCTCGGATACCACGACGTTCGTGATGACGTGAACGGCAAACTCGATCCGGATCGTGACGCGATCAGCAGCAAGCAGCTGGTCGAGCACTTCGAGTGGCTGAAATCGCGTGGTTACCCGATCGTTTCATTTGAGCAGGTCCTGGCTTCCGAGAATGGCGGGCCTGTCTTGCCCGAAAACGCCATCCTGCTGACATTTGATGATGGCTTGGCGAGTTCCTACACCCGCGTCCTGCCCTTGTTGCGGGCCTATCGTTTCCCGGCCGTGTTCGCCGTCGTTGGTCGCTGGCTCGAATTCAAGCCGGGCGAGACGGTCGACTATGCCGGCAGGAAGCTGGGTCGAGATGACTTTCTGACGTCGGCGCAGATTCGCGAGATCGCGGATTCCGGCCTTGTTGAAATTGCATCGCACAGTTTTGAACTGCATCAAGCCGTCAGCGCCAATCCACTCGGCTCGGTGATGCCTGCGGCGGTGACACGGATCTGGAGCAATCAGGGCGGATATGAGTCGGAGGCTGCCTGGCGTGAGCGCTTGCAGGCGGATCTCAAGCGCAGCAGCGATCAGATCAAATCGTTGACCGGGAAGGCTCCGCGCGCGATGGTCTGGCCCTATGGAGCGACCGGTCGCGAGGCGAATCACATCGCCGCCGAACTCGGCATGTCGATCGCGTTTGATCTTGGCGGCCGCGATCAGGCCCGCTTCGATGGTGGGTCGATTGCACGCATTCTGTTGAGCGGAAACCCGGATGTACATACGCTTGCCAGGGAGATTCGCCATGCGGCTTTCGCCTCGCCAATTCGAGCGGTTCAGGTCGATCTGGACTACGTCTACGATCCTGATCCCGCTCAGCAGGAGCGCAACCTGGGCGCCTTGATCAGTCGCATCTATCGGCTCGGCGTCAATCAGGTTTATCTGCAGGCTTTCGCTGATCCCGATGGCGATGGCGCGGCCGACGCGCTGTATTTTCCGAACCGTCATTTGCCGATGCGCGCGGATCTGTATTCACGGGTTTCCTGGCAGTTGCGCACGCGTGCAGGGGTTCATGTGTACGCGTGGATGCCGGTGCTGGCGTTTGTTCTGCCCGATGCCGAACAACAATCGAGACTGGTCATCCGGGCGGTCACGCACGAGGATCGCAGCGATCCGCCGCGACTGGATCCAACCCTGGCCGAGACGCGGCAGCTTGTTGGTGACCTCTACGAGGATTTGACCGCCGCCGGTTTTGCCGGTGGATTGTTGTTTGGTGACGATGCCGTGTTGCGCGATGACGACGGGCTCTCGGCCGGAGCGCCGGCGCCGGGTCGTCCGCGCACCGTTGCCCTGATCAAGTTCACCGACGAGCTTGCCCATCGCGCCGCGCGTTGGCGCGCACCACTGAAAACCGCACGCAACCTTTTCGCCCAGCCGGTGCTCGATGCGAGCGCGGAAAATTGGACTGCGCAGGATCTTGGCCTGTTTCTTGCTAGCTATGATCAGGTGGCCTTGATGGCCATGCCTCGACTTGAATCGGCGACTGACGCGGATGCCTGGCTTGAGCATCTCGCCGCCAAGGCACTCGCCGTGCCGGGTGCGCGCGAGCGCACCGTGTTCGAGTTGCAGAGTCGCGACTGGAAAGATGGCAAAGCAATCGATGCCGCACAACTGAGCCACGAAATACGCTTGTTGCAGCAAGCCGGCGTCTTCAACCTTGGTTATTACCCGGATGATTTTCTGAAGAACCAGCCCGAACTGAAACGGATTCGTGAAGTGATTTCCGCCTCTGATTTCCCTTACCCGAAACCGTAGGGATACCAATGCGCGATTTGATGCTCAACTACGCATTCTTCTATCCACTGACCATGTCGTTCTTCTGGATGATCGGGGGCGTCATCTACTATTTTCGCTGGGAGCGTACCGAATCGCGCCGCGAATCGCCGCCGCCTTTGCCGAAAGATCCGCCGTTGGTAACGCTGATCGTCCCTTGCCACAACGAAGGAGAAAACGTCAAGGAGACGATCCGTCACCTTGCCGGGCAGGACTATCCGAATACGGAAATCATCGCCGTCAATGATGGCTCCAGTGATGATACTGCAGCCCAGCTCGATGCACTGTTGAAAGTGTATCCGACGCTTCGGGTCATCCACTTCGCATCCAATCAGGGCAAGTCGATGGGCTTGCGCATGGCGGCGCTTGCATCCAACGGGGAGTATCTGGTTTGCATTGATGGCGACGCCTTGCTGGATCGCTACGCAACGCGCTGGATCATGCATCACTTGCTGTCCGGACCACGAGTCGGTGCAGTGACAGGAAATCCGAGGATCCGCAATCGCTCGTCTCTGCTTGGCAAGCTCCAGGTCGGCGAATTCTCCTCGATCATCGGACTGATCAAGCGTGCGCAGCGCGTCTATGGTCGGGTTTTCTGCGTCTCCGGCGTGATCGGCGGATTCCGCAAGACGGCGTTGCACAACGCCGGCTACTGGAGCACCGACATGATCACCGAGGATATCGACCTGACCTGGCGTCTGCAGATGGATCACTGGTCGGTGTTCTACGAGCCGAATGCGATGTGCTGGATTCTCATGCCGGAAACGATCAAGGGGCTATGGAAGCAACGTCTGCGCTGGGCCCAGGGTGGCTCCGAGGTGATGCTTCGATACTTCAAGCCCTTGCTCAGTTGGCGCGTGCGACGCATGTGGCCGGTATTCGTCGAATACGTCCTGAGCATGCTGTGGGCCTACGTGATGTTCGTCATCATGGTGCTGTGGGCAATTGGGCTGATATTTCAGCTTCCCGCAGATTGGGCGGTACCTTCACTTCTGCCGCAATGGCATGGCGTCATTCTTGGAGCGACCTGCCTGCTTCAGTTCGGCATCAGCATGGGTATTGATGGACGCTATGAGCGCGGTGTCCGCCACAACTACTACTGGATGGTCTGGTTTCCGATCGCCTATTGGATGTTGAGCATGTTCACCTCGGTTTTCGCATTTCCGAAAGCCTTGTTCAAGCGAAAGGGTACGCGCGCCACATGGGTCAGTCCAGACAGGGGGATCCATTGAAGCCAGAAGAAACCGTGATGAATGATTCTGATTTCATCATCTCGCGTTCTGAAGATCAGGGACTGATAAGGAAGACCCTGTTTGCCACGTTGACTGGTCTCGCCTGGCTGGGCTGGATTTACCTGTGGCTTCCCCTGCTGACCTTGTTGGCTTGGTCGGTCGGCATCGATCGCGCATGGAAGTACCTGGTGGTCAACAGCAGCGAGAGCAATCTCCACGACTTTCGCTTGTTGTTCGGAATCGCCTGCGTCTGCGCCATGACAGCGATCCTGTGGATGAACTACAACCTGCGTCGCTTTGGTCATCTCACACGGCGTCGAGCAATAATCAACACGATCAACGACGAGATCGCATTGAAACTTGGCAGTAATCACAAGATTTCTCTCGAGCTTCGGCGCAACCGTCATTCGGTGCTGTACATCGACGATACCGGCAATCCGACCAGCGTTGACAGCGGAGGCCACTGGGTGCTGGGAACGAACGAAGAGCACGGCTACGACTTGCGTCCGCGGCCGTCTGAGAACTCCGAGGAAATCATTCTTGAACCCGCAAAAATCTGGGCTTCGGTAAGGTAGGGTATCTGTCACCGATCCCGATGCATCGTTGCCAATCAGATTGGCGGGCTACGATTCAGAGAAAGAATCGCGCGCTGACTTCAGCCGAGTGCAGCCATTGCGGCGGCAACGAGGCGGCCAGCAGCAATCCGCTGGTCGCGTGCGCGACGATATTGGCGAGCAGGGCGCGGTGACGCTGCCAGTTCCAGATCCAGACCAGGCCGGCGACAAAGCTGAGCTGCATGAGCATGCCGTTCGGCGTGTGCAGCAGGGCAAAGATGAGCGCGGCACCGAGCAAGGCGAGCCTCGACGACTTCGTGATGCGCTCGATGCGCTCGGCAACGATCACGCAGATCAGGAACTGTTGCACGCCTGCCCAGGCGAGATAGCGAAAGATCTGGGCAATGCCGGGAAGTTGTTGCGGGAGTTGACCATGGGCGATATCGAAGATCAGGGCCACGGCCAGGGCCACGCTTGCCAGGGCAACCCACCAGCCACGCTTGAGTGTGCGTGCGCTCGGCTCAGCGGGGGCATCGCCGATCAACAGACTCAGAGCGAAAACGATCGTTGCGGTGCAGGCGCCGAGCACGAGCGGTTCGATGTTGTCACCGATGAAGCCGCCGATGACCACGCCGAGCGGGATCACGGTTGCCGCAAGCAGTTCGAGCAAGGCGCGCAGGCGTTGATCGAGCGGCGGCTTGAGTCTCAATGCGAGCAGCAGACCGATATACCCGGCCAGCCACAACCACGAGAGTCTGACGGGTGATACGTGTCGGGATTGCGCATGCCAGGCTTTGGCGCGTTTGACGATGTTCTGGAAATCACCGACCGGAACGATCACGGCGTCGGCGATGGCGCTGCGGATCTGGTCGCGCGCTTGCAGGCTCTGCTCGACGCGGGCGTCGGTCGGCAATTGCAGGATCGGCCAGGTCATCTGATCGGCATTTTCGGTGATGCGCGCGAGTGTGCGGTGGAACTCCACGGTATTGCGCGGATCCGGCAGCAGCGGCAAGGCCAGATCGACCAGCGAATCCGGATCGAGACTTGTCCGCGTGCGCGCTCGCAAACTGCGCAGGGTCACGCTCGATTTCGCTGGCAGTTCAATACGCAGCCGCAGCAGCGCCGCGCGTTTCGGCGCTGCTGCCTGGTTGCCCTGGCACTGCCATTCGACATTGTGGACATTGAGCGTCAACACGGTTTCGCCGCGCACCAATGGCGTCGTCGCGCTCAGGCAGGCAGGCGCATCCAGCGACTCGCCGACGATCAACCCGATCGAGCCTGCAGTTTCCGCCTGCAAGCTGACGTCGATCAACGAAAATCGGTTCAGATCGATGGCGCTCGTGACGACGACGCCGATCTGGACTTCCTCGCCCTGAGAACGCAGGCGAAAACCATCATTGACGAATTGCGCATCGGTCGTGCCAAAGGCCGTACCGGCGATGAGGTCGGCAGGAGCCAGCGCCGACCACTGGTGCGGCGTATCCGCGTGGATCAACGCTCCGAGCGTATCGCCGGCCGAGGCGACCAACTGCTGGCGCAATTGATAGCGCGCCAGCATGTCCAGTGCCGGCAAGGCGGCCAGCGCACAGACAACGCAAAGCAGCCAGCCGACAATGCTTCGCAGCAGCGCAGACATCGAGCCGCGTGTCTCAACCACGGTCAAGCAGGCTTTCGACCTTGGCCGCGCAGATGAAGTCGTTCAGCGACAGCCCGCCGACATCATGGGTCGCAAAATTCAGTTGGCAACTCGGATAGCTGACCCTCATGTCGGGATGGTGGTCTTCGACATGGGCGATCCAGGCGACCGCATTGACGAAGGCCATGGTGCGATGGAAGTCGTCAAAGCGGAACTCCTTGTCGATACCTTGCTCCGACGCCGCCAGCCGCCATCCTGGCAGCATGCCCAGGTACTGACGGATATCCGCAGCGTTCATTGCATCCTGGGCACCCTTGCGTGGGCGGCAATGGGATTGAGCCAGTTCATCAAGCGTCATATGCGGCTCCTTCGCCACCAAAGACGGCAAGTATAAGCGGCTGCCGAGCGGCACACGGTGCAATCGGTTAAAACAAGGACTAGAATAGTCCTGATTCAACCGAGGTGTGATTGCAATGATCGAAATCAGTGAATCAGCCGCGGATTATTTTCGCGGCCTGATCGAATCCCAGGATCTGCCTGGTCTCGGCATCCGTTTGCGCGCGGTCGCCGCGGGAACCCCGCAAGGCGATTGCCAGCTCGAATTCTGCGAGCCCGGTGACCTGCGTGGCGACGAGTGGGAGATTGAATGCAAGGGCTTTTCGCTGTACGTCGAAGCCGACAGCGTCGGCGCCATTGACGGTGCAAATATCAATTTTACCCGTGATGCAACCGGCGGTCAGCTCTCGATCAAGGCACCCAAGCTGCGCGGTGTGGCGCCCGATGCCGATGCCAGTGTGGTCGAACGTGTGCGTTACCTGATTGATGCCGAGATCAATCCCAAGCTGGCCTCGCATGGCGGCCACGTCGCCCTGCGCGAGATTACTGCCGAGGGTATCGTCGTCCTGCAGTTTGGTGGCGGTTGCCACGGCTGCGGAATGTCCGAGGTCACCCTCAAGAACGGAATCGAGAAGACCCTCTGCGAGAAGATTCCCGAGGTGACCGGTGTAAGCGATGTCACCGATCACAAGAGCGGCAGCAAGCCCTATTACGAGCGCAAGGCCGGATGATCCAAAGCAGGATCCCGGCTTGCGCCGGGATCCTGGGTTACGCGTTTTTCGGTTGAAGCTTACTCGCTACTCGCCTTCCATCTGCCCGTGCAGGTCAACCAGTTGGCCCGGCAACGCCGAGTAATAGGCGGCCAGATTGCGGATGTCCTGATCGGAGAGCGGCTCGGCATAGACCGCCATGATCGGATTGGTTCGCTCGCCTGCACGGTACTCCTGCAAGGCGCGCGCGAGATAGTCGGGGTATTGGCCGGCCAGGCGCGGATAGATCGCCGCCGTGGAATTGCCGTCGGCACCATGGCAAGCCAGGCAGGTCTCGGCGAGTTTCTTTGCAGCTTCGAGATTCACCGGTTCGGCAGCGAAAGCCGAGCTTGCAATCGAGGCAAGGCCGAGCAGGGCAAGTCGGGAGATTGTCGTGTGGGTGTTCATTGCTCGATTCACTCCGCGCCATCGATGCTGGAAAGGAAAGCGGCGATGTCGGCGATGTCGGCATCACTCAGGCTTTCACCCTGGGCGCGCATCGTCGGGTGCTTGCGCTCTCCATTCTTGTACTCGGTCAGGGCAGCCACGAGGTAGTCGTAGTTCTGTCCGCCGATGCGCGGCACGTGATAGCTCGGGTAGGCATTCTTCCAGCCGGTTATGCCATGGCATCCGACGCAGGTATAGGCCTTCAGGCGTCCTTCGGCGGGATCGCCCTTTGCATCCTGGGCAAGTGCGGTAGTGGCTGAAAACAAGGCAAGCAGTAGCAGCAGCGCTCGGGTCATCTCGAAGGTTCCGGATCCGGCTGGTTGGGAGTGGGGTTGCAGCAAGCGTCGGAGTATAGCGATTTGAGCTGCGAAGGTCAGTGCCTGACGAGACCGCTGCCAGGTATCGGCTTGTGACTACTGGCTCAGGACAGGGGATCCGGGCCGGAATACTCTTTCGCATGAAGATATCCGATGGTTGGTCGAATCGGCCAATGTGGATTGTGGCGCGGGCGAAACGTGCGGGCGAAACGTGATCCGCGCTCGGCAAATCTGGCTCGATTTCAGGATCAGGCTAAACCGTTTTCCCGACCGATGTATCCAAGGCTGTCCGACTGCGGTCGGTTTCATGCTTGCTCACGTGTAGTGTTATGGTCTACTATAACACCATGTCATTCTGGGGTTGCGTAATGCATTCATTTTTCGAAAGATTTTCGTCCCGCGCGGCGATGATGGTCTTGGCAACAGCGCTGTTGCTGCCTGCGCTGGTCGCCTGCAGCAAGCAGGAAGGGGAGGCCAAGGCCGGTGACGTCGCCGCCGATGCGTCGGTACCGGTTGAGGCTGTGCCGGTGACCCGGCGTTCGATCAGCGCGAGCTATTCGGGCACGGCGACGCTGGAACCTGAAAGCGAAGCGCAGGTTGCCGCGAAGATCAATGGTGTCCTGCTCAGGTTGATGGTCGAGGAAGGCGATCAGGTCATGGCCGGACAGGTGCTGGCCAGGCTTGATGACGAAAACCCGCGGCTCAGCCTGGCCAAGGCCGAAGCCTCGCTGCACAAGCTCGAAAACGACTATCGGCGGTCGAAGGAAATGTTCGAGCGCAAGCTGCTCAGCGTCGAACAGAACGACAAGATCCGCTACGACCTCGAAACCCAGCGCGCGACCTGGGAGCTGGCCAGGCTGGAACTGTCCTACACGAATATCACCGCGCCGATCAGTGGCGTGATCTCGCGTCGCTTGGTCAAGGTCGGCAACTACATCCAGGTCAACCAGGCATTGTTCCAGATCGACAATTTTGATCCGCTGCTCGCCGTTCTCAACGTTCCCGAGCGCGAACTCAACACGTTGCGTGCCGACCAGATCGTGCGCCTGAGAGTTGATTCGATTCCCGACCAGACCTTCGAGGGGCACATCCAGCGCATCAGTCCGGTGGTCGATTCGGCGACCGGCACGTTTCGGGTGACCTGCGAGTTCCGCGATGCCAGTGAGCGACTCAAGTCGGGCATGTTTGGCCGGCTTGAGATCACCTATGCGCAGCATGACGATGTGCCGACGATTCCGCGTGCGGCCTTGATTGAAGAGGACGGCGAGACCGCGGTATTTGTTGTTGTTTCCGGAGCGGATGCTGCCGCAGCCGAAAAGAATGTGGAAAAGTCTGCCGATAGAACCACCGACGCAAAGCCAGCGGAAACCGACAAGAAAGCGACAAACGACAAGGACAAGCCACCGGTTCCTGCTTGGGTTGCCAAGCGCCGCGTGGTCAAGGTCGGTTACGGCGATGCGGGCCACGTTGAGGTTCTGGAGGGTCTGGCTGAAGGTGATCGTGTGATCACGCTCGGTCGCTCGGCAGTGCGCGATGGCACGGCGGTGCAGGTGCTGGAGGGCGGTCAATGAATATTGTCGAGTTTGCGACACGCCGACGCGTCACCATCGGCATGACCACGCTGACCCTGGTTCTGTTCGGAGTGATCGCGCTGTCCGGACTCAAGGTCAACCTGCTGCCGGATCTTTCCTATCCCACGCTCACCGTGCGCACCGAGTACGAGGGTGCTGCACCGATCGAAATCGAGAACCTGATCAGCCAACCGGTCGAGGAAGCGCTCGGCGTGGTCAAGAACGTGCGCAAGATCCATTCGGTGTCGCGCACCGGACAGTCCGATGTGATCCTCGAGTTCACCTGGGGCACGAACATGGAGCAGGCCAGCCTCGAGACGCGCGACAAGCTCGATATCCTGAGCCTTCCGCTCGAGGCAAAGAAGCCGATCCTGCTGCGCTTCAATCCATCGACCGATCCGATCATCCGCCTTGGCATCAGCGGCTCAGCATCGGATGCCGGTTTCAACGAAGCCGAACTCAAGCAACTGCGCCGGTTCGCCGATGACGAGCTGAAGAAACGACTGGAGCCGGTCGCGGGTGTCGCGGCGGTCAAGGTAGGTGGTGGCCTTGAAGATCAGATCAGCGTCGCGCTCGATCAGCAGAAACTGGCCCAGCTCAATCTGAGCGTCAACGATGTCGCCACGCGCCTGCGCAGCGAGAACGTGAATGTCTCGGCCGGTCGCATCGAGGAGGGCAGTCAGCGCTTTCTCGTACGCACGATCAACCAGTTCTCCAACCTCGACCAGATGCGCGACATGCTGGTCAAAGTTGACAACGGCGTGCCGATCCGGCTCAAGGATGTGGCTGATGTCCGCCAGGACTACAAGGAACGCGAAGGCATCGTGCGTATCAACGCGCACGAGGCGATCGAGCTGGCGATCTACAAGGAGGGTGACGGCAATACCGTTTCGGTGGCCAGCGCGGTCAACCAGAAGCTGGAGCAACTGAAGAAAACCCTGCCGCCCGGCGCGAACCTGACCACGATCGATGACCAGTCTGTCTTCATCCAGCATTCGCTTGATGATGTGCGCAACGACGCCTTGATCGGCGGCACGCTCGCTGTGCTGATGATCTTCTTCTTCCTCGGCCACGCACGCAGCACTCTGATCATTTCGCTGTCGCTGCCGATTTCGCTGATCGCGACCTTCTTCTTCATGGGTCAGGCCGACCTCAGTCTCAATGTGATGTCGCTCGGCGGACTTGCTCTGGCTACCGGCATGGTCGTTGATGATTCGATCGTCGTGCTCGAAAACATCGCGCGATTGCGCGAGCAGGGTTTGTCGAACATCGATGCGACGGTCAAGGGAGCGAGCGAAGTCAGCATGGCAGTGACCGCCTCGACCCTGACCACCGTTGCTGTGTTCTTTCCGCTGGTCTTCGTCGAAGGTGTCGCTGGCCAGTTGTTCCGCGATCAATCGCTGACGATCACCTTCGCCATGCTGATCTCGCTGGTCGTCGCGATGACCCTGATTCCGATGTTGGCCTCGCTGCAGGGGCGATCGCCGCTGGCCTTCCGAGACGAGCCCGATCGCGAGCCGCGCGCGTGGCCGAAGAACAAGCTGGGGCGCTTCTTCGTGCGCATCTTTCGCGCCATCGGCGAGTTCCTGTTGCAGATCCTGCCGCGCCTGCTCTTCGCCCTGTTCCACTGGCTGGCAGTCGGCTTCGATTGGAGCATCGGCGCACTGCTGCGCTGGACCGGCAAGCGTGTCGTCGGTGCCTACGATCGTTCCGCTCGCGCCTACCATCGCATGCTGCCTGGCGCGATGGATCGGCCATGGCTGGTGCTCGGCACGGCGGCACTCGCGTTCGCGATCAGCATTGCGGTGATTCCGAGTCTTGGCATGGATCTGATTCCAAGCCTGGCCCAGGGGCGCTTCGAGACAACGATCAAGTTGCCGGCTGGGACACCACTGGCTGACACCGACGCACTGGTCGCACAGATCGAGCGCCAGCATGCGCGCGATCCGAACATCGCCTCGATCTATGGTGTCGCCGGCACCGGCACGCGACTCGACGCGACACCGACCGAGTCGGGCGAGAACATTGCGCGCCTGCTGGTCACGCTGAAATCCGGTTCCGGCGATCGCGAGGAAGCGGCGGCGATGAATTCGCTGCGCGCAACCCTGGCGACCCGACCCGATGTCCAGGTCAAGTTCGCCCGACCCGCATTGTTCAGTTTCTCCACGCCACTGGAAATCGAGATCCGCGGCTATGACCTCGATGCATTGACCACGGCCGGCAAGAAGCTCGGTGAACTGCTCGGCCAATCCGATCGATTCGCCGACATCAAGTCCACGGTCGAGGACGGCTATCCGGAAGTGCAGATCCGTTTCGATCAGGATCGAGCAGCGGCACTTGGCCTGACCACGCGCCAGATTTCCGATGCCGTGGTCAGCAAGGTTCGCGGTGACGTCGCCACGCGCTACAACTTTCGTGATCGCAAGATCGACGTGCTCGCGCGAGTACGTGAATCGGATCGTGCCAGTGTCGATGACATCCGCAACCTGATCGTCAATCCCGGCACGGATCGTCCGATCCGTCTGTCCGCCGTGGCCGACGTCACGGCAAGTGAGGGACCGAGTGAAATTCATCGTATCGATCAGGAGCGTGTCGCGATCATCTCGGCCAATCTTCGCCATGGCGATCTCGGCAGTGCAGTTGCCGAGGTCAACACGATTCTGCGGAAGACTCCCTTGGCGGCCGGGGTCTCGGTACATATTGGTGGGCAAGGCGAGGAGATGAACGCTTCGACACGCTCGATGCTGTTTGCCTTCGGCCTGGCGATCTTTCTCGTCTATCTGGTCATGGCCTCGCAGTTCGAGTCGCTCGTGCATCCGTTCGTGATCATGTTCTCGATTCCGCTGGCCCTGGTCGGTGCCGTGCTCGCCCTCAAGCTGACCGGCACGCCGATTTCGGTCGTCGTCTTCATCGGCTTGATCATGCTCGCCGGCATCGTCGTCAAGAACGCGATCGTGCTGATTGATCGGGTCAACCAGTTGCGCGAGGAAGGCCACGCCAAGCGCGAGTCGATCATCCTTGCCGCCGAATCACGCCTGCGACCAATCGCGATGACAACCCTGGCAACCTTGCTTGGTTTCCTGCCGCTGGCCATCGGCCTCGGCGAGGGATCCGAAGTTCGCTCACCGATGGCAATCACGGTGATCGGCGGACTCGCGGTATCGACTCTGTTGACCCTGGTTGTGATTCCGATTGTTTATGAGTTGGTTGATCGCAAGCCGGATGCGTATTACGTCGAACGTGGCGTGCGCAAGGCGCGTGGTGTTGATTCGGTTGAGCCGGATGGATCGGCATCGAAGGATTCCGATTCATCTTCTGGCGGATTGACGGGGGCTCATTCGTGAACTCGCCGTTGACTTTGTCTTCGTCTTCTGTGGGAGCAACTTCAGTCGCGATGCTTCCCGCGTTGGGCTTTCGCTCCCTCCCGGATTTCCGAAAGCACGCTCCTGCGGAGCGCAGCATCCATGCCGGGGTTTCACTCGCCTCCGGGCGAGCGGACAATCGGCATGGATGCCGCGCGACGAAGAAGCGTAGAAATGTCCACAAAAGGCAGAGCTGCGCAGGCACACCAAGTACTCTGGCTGCAAGCATGAAAAAATCAGGGAGGCGAATTGGATGACCCTCGCCGAACTCAGCCTCAAGCGGCCGGTTACGGCCATCATGTTCTTCGTCTCGATGACCGTCATCGGGCTGCTCGCGGCATTCCGCCTGCCGCTCGAATACATGCCCGACATCGAGGCACCGTTTCTCTTCATCAATGTGCCTTATCCCGGATCCACGCCGGCCGAGATCGAGCGCACGATCGTGCGCCCGGTCGAGGAGGCGCTGTCGACCTTGACTGGCATCCAGTCGATGAATTCGCAGTCGCTCGCCGATGGCGGGCAGTTGTTTCTCGAATTCAAATGGGGCCAGAACGTCGCGACCAAGGCAGTCGAGGCACGTGACAAGATCGATGGCATCCGTGCCGATCTGCCGGATGATCTGCAGCGCTACTTCGTGCTCAAGTTCGCGACATCGGACATGCCTGTCCTGCAGTTGCGGGTATCCAGCGATGGCGACCTTTCAAACTCCTATGAACTGCTCGATCGCAAGCTCAAGCGGCCGCTCGAACGCCTGCCGGGCGTCGCCAAGGTATCGATCGAAGGAGTCGCGCCGCCCGAGGTGCAGATCGAGCTGTCATCGGATCGCCTGAGTGCGCACAACGTCAATCTCAATGATCTTGCCAGGCTTCTGCGCGACGCGAATTTCTCGACATCGGCAGGTCAGATCCACGACGGCGGCATGCGCTATCGCGTGCAGCCGCTGGGCGAATGGCGCTCGCTCGACGAGATCCGTGCGCTGGTGCTCAACGACACGGGGCTGCGCCTCGGCGACATTGCCGATGTGCAGTTGCGACCGGCCGTGCTCGATTACGAACGTCGTCTCGACCAGCGCCCGGCGGTGGCGGTCGACATCAGCCGCGAGCGCAGCGCCAACCTGGTCGAAGTGGGACGTGCGGTGCTGGCCGAAGTGGACAAGGCCTCGCGAGAGCCAGAGATGAAGGGCCTCAAGCTGTACTTCCTGCAGAACCAGGCCAAGGGTGTCACTGATTCGTTGCGTGAGCTCGGCAAGGCCGGACTCGAGGGCACCGTACTCTCGGTGCTCGTGTTGTTCTTCTTCCTGCGCGACTGGCGGGCGACGGCGATGGTGTCGCTGGCGATACCGATCTGTTTCGTCATGACCCTCGGTTGCATGTACTTCTTCGGCGTCAGCCTCAACATCCTGTCGATGATGGGGCTGCTTCTCGCCGTCGGCATGCTCGTCGACAACGCCGTCGTCGCGGTCGAAAGCATCTATCAGTACCGCGAACGCTTTCCGGACAGGCCCTGGTACAGCGCGGTCGAAGGCACGCGCGCGGTTGGTACGGCGATCACCGCCGGAACCCTGACCAGCATCATCGTGTTTCTGCCAAACGTATTCGGTGAACCGACGCCGATTGCGATCTACCTGACCCAGGTCGCCGTGTCGATGGCGATAGCGCATGTTGCATCCTGGCTGGTCGCCATCAGCCTGATTCCGATGCTCGCATCAAAGCTGCCGGCGCCGAAATTCATCGGCAAGGAAAACGCCATCACGCGCCTGCAGAAACGCTATGGCCGGTTTATCGACTGGACTCTGCGGAATCGCCGCTGGACGATGTTCGCCCTGCTTGCCTTGCTGCTGGTCAGCATCGTTCCAATGAGCTTGACCAAGTCCGATATCTTTCCGGCTGGCGAGACGCGTGAACTTCAATTGCGCTATGACCTCAACGGAAACTACCGCCTGCCACAACTCGAGCAGTCGATCGGCACGATCGAGCAGTACCTGACTGCGCACAAGGCCGAGTTCGAGATCCGCAATATCTACAGTTATTTCAATGAGCGAGGCGATGCGCAGACCAACATCCTGCTCACCGATGACGAGGATGCGAAGCGCAGCGCCACCGAGATCATGGATGACATCCGCAAGGGCTTGCCGAGGCTCGCGATCGGAACGGTCGGATTCGACCGCAACGGCGGCAATGACAAGGGCATCAAGCTGTCCCTGGTCGGTGATTCCAACGAAACCCTGCACGAGCAATCCGATGCGGTGATCGCCGTACTCAGCCGGATCCCGGGTCTGCACGACGTCCGCCTTTCCGAGGGCGCGCAGGATCGCGAGGTTGCCGTGCACATCGATCGCGAACGCGCGCGCAACTACGGCTTCAGCGCCAACGATGTCGCCCAGTACGTGTCGATCGCCTTGCGCGGCGCGCAGCTCAGGGATTTCCGGCGCGGTGACACGCAGATCCCGACCTGGTTGCGTTTCCAGAACGCCGATGCGCAGAGCATCAATGACCTGTCCGACTACAAGCTGCGCGCGCCCGATGGAAGCCAGGTGCCGCTGATGGCCATGGTCGACCTGCAGACCCAGGGCGCCGCATCAAGCATCGGCCGGCAAGACCGCCAGACTGCCTTGCCGATCCAGATCAACCTCGACAAGGACACCACGGCCGATGATGCGCGCGAACGCATCAAGACAGCGATGGACAAGGTGTCGTTGCCGGCCGGTTATGGCTGGACCTTCGGTACCTCGTTCCGCAATGCCGACGAGACCGGCCAGCGCATGATGTTCAATCTGCTGATCGCCCTGTTGCTGGTCTATGTGGTCATGTGCGCGATGTTCGAATCGCTGATCTATCCGGCTGCGATAATGACCACTTTCGTCTTCTCGATCTTCGGCGTGTACTGGCTGTTCTGGCTGACCGGCACGACGTTCTCGTTCATGGCCATGATCGGCATATTGATCCTGATGGGCGTGGTCGTGAACAACGGCATCGTCATGCTCATGCACATCAACCAGTTGCGACATGAAGGACTGCTGCGAACGGCAGCCCTGGTCCAGGGCAGCAAGGATCGATTGCGTCCGGTCTTGATGACCATGGGTACGGCGATTCTGGCGATGGTTCCGTTGTGCATCGGCACCGTCCAGGTTGGTGGTGACGGGCCACCGTACTTCCCGATGGCGCGCGCGATTGTTGGTGGTTTGATGTTTTCGACCATCGTCACCCTGATGGCGTTGCCGGTGATTTATTCGTTGCTTGATGATGCGCGGGGGTGGATTCGCAATGTCAGTCGGGATGGGCGGTCGGGCAGGGTTTTGCGGCAGCGGCCGGAGGCTTCCTGATTCTTCTTTTCTGTCGTCACAGTCTTTCGACGAAGCTCAGCGATTCAGTTCCCATATCGGCCCGCCCCGCCTCTCGTCACCCCTGCGCAGGCAGGGGCCCAGTGACTCCGCTCATATAAAACGGCAGGGATGCCGCGTTCCGAAGGAGCGTGTTTTAGAAGCAAAATAACACCGCGCGCCAGCCTAAGCAGGGACGATTAGGTGAACGAGGCGAGCGAAATAATCAACACCACCACTCAAACCCGAAAATTACTCCACTGAATCCTTCTCATCAGAATAAATCGCCACATGCGCGACGCCATCCGCGCCGATCCAGGCGCGGAACATGCCATCGGTATTGAAAGGCATGGCCATGCTGCCATCGGCGCCGAGCGCGATGGCGCCACCATCGCCGCCGAGCTTCGGGATGTCCTTGTTGATGACTTGCTCGGCAGCTTCAGCGAGTGGTTGCTTGAGCAGGCCGACACGCATGCAGATCGAGTGGGCGGCGACGGTGCGCAGATAGAACTCGCCCCAGCCGGTGCCGGATACCGCACAGTTGGCGTCAGCGTAGGTGCCTGCGCCGATGACCGGTGAATCACCAATGCGCCCGAAGCGCTTGTTGGTCATGCCGCCGGTCGAGGTGCCTGCGGCGAGGTGACCGGCCTGATCGAGGGCGACCGCGCCAACCGTACCGAAGTGCTTGGCTGTTTCGAGATCGGCATGGGCGATGCCGGCCTTGTCTTCGGCCAGTGCCTTCTGCAATTGCTGCCAGCGTTTTTCGGTGCGGAAGTAAGACGGATCGACAAGGGCAATCCCTTGCGTCTTTGCAAAATCCTCGGCACCGCGACCGGCCATCATCACATGGGGTGATTTCTCCATCACCGCGCGGGCAAGCAGGATCGGGTTGCGCACGGTGCGCACGCCGGCTACGGCGCCGGCCTTGAGCGTGCTGCCGTCCATGGTCGCCGAATCGAGTTCGTTGTGGCCGTCATGGGTAAACACGGCACCCTTGCCGGCGTTGAAGTTCGGATCATCTTCGAGCACGGTGATTGCCGCGGTCACTGCATCAAGAGCGGGTTTGCCGGATTTCAGTTCGGCATAACCCTTGTTTACCGCCTTGAGCAGGGCGGCGCGCACGTCGGCCTCGATCTGCGGAGTCATCGTCGCCTTGATTACGCCGGCTCCGCCGTGGATCAGCAGAATCGGTTTCGTCCTCGAATCGGCATGTGCTGGAGACGTAAAGCCTGAAATCATGGCAATCAGGACGGACAGCAGGCAGGTCGTCTTGGTCTGAAGCATGGTGGAACACCGTTTGGCAGTGGGCTCCCGATCACACCACAGCTCAGCAGCCGGGACAATGCGTTTCTCGCGGGCCTTGTACCTTGGTTCGATGACAGCTCGGTTGGCACTTGCTACGGTGCACAGATGAACAGCACTTCCAGAATCAGCATCGGCGTGCTCGCCGCATTCGCCCTCGCCGCTTGCGCGAGCCATCGCACCGCCTCGGAGAAAGCGCCCATGTCCGATGGACTCGTCAGCGAGGTCCGCGTCACCGCGCATCAGGGCGATGATGATCTGCTCAGTGCCGGACTTGGCCTGGCCGGGTTGCGCGGATCGGCGCCGGCATTCGCGAATGCGGAATTGCCGACGCCGGCCGAGTTGCGACGGCGCGCGATTTATTCCAGTTGGCGCGGCATCGCCGATCTCGGCCCGCTCGGCGGCTACGGCGAAATCTATGGTGCGGTGCCGCTGGTGACCGGTCGTGAATTCAGCGCATTCGCGCGCTTGCCGAAGGCGAGCTCGCCGCATCGTGTGCTTGTGCAGGTGCCGGATCTGTTTGATCGCGACAAGCGCTGCGTGGTCGTCACCGCATCGTCTGGATCTCGTGGTGTTTACGGTGCGATCTCGCTCGCGGGTGCCTGGGGTCTGCCGCGTGGTTGTGCGGTCGCTTACACCGACAAGGGCACCGGTAGCGGCTATTTCGATGTCGCCAGCAATACCGGGGTTGCGCTTGATGGCACGCGTGCTGAGCGCGGTAGCACTCAACTTGAATTCGCGCCTGCCGATGACGCGCTGCCTGGCGACTCGAACAATGTGTTGATCAAGCATGCGCATTCCGGAGACAACCCCGAGGCCGATTGGGGCCGTCACGTCATCCAGGCCGCCCGTTTCGCCCTGCATGCGCTTGATCAGGCGTTTCCGGATCAAGCGCCATTCACGGCTGAAAACACGCGAATCATCGCCGCGGGAATTTCGAACGGCGGTGGTGCAGTCTTGCGCGCGGCGGAAATCGATGGCGGCCTGCTTGATGGCGTGGTCGCGGTCGAGCCGAATATCTGGGCGGGCGAGGGCGGTCGTGCGCTTTACGATTATGTGACCGAGGCGATGCTGCTGATGCCGTGTGCGCTACTCGATCCGCGTTTCGATCAGACCCCGTTTGCCCGCGTTGGTGGCGCGCCGCCGCCGGCCTGGGTCACGCGTTGCGAAACCCTCAAGGATCAGCGCTGGCAGTCGAATGGTTCAACGCTGTCTCCAGCCGCTCAAGCGCTTGAAAGCCTGCATGCAACCGGCTGGACCGATGAAGCGCTGGCCAGCGCGGCGGCGTCGACGGCGCTTGATCTATGGCGCGCGGTGGCGGTCACCTATTCGGCCGCCTATGCACGAACCGGCGTCGGCGCGATGCCTTGCGGTTTCGGCTTGGCCGCGACTGATGCGGGTGGAAATGCGCGCGCAGCGTCGGTTATTGAACAAGCCGGCTGGTGGGCCGAGGCGACTGGCATACCGCCCGGGGCCGGAGTCGGCATCGTCGACGGCATGGCCGCCGGCAAGGACGCGTCCTGGCCCGGATCGGAGTGCCTGAGCCAGTTGTGGAGTGAATCGAGCGAGCTTGGCTTGCTCGTCTACACCGGCGCGGGCGAAACGCGCGCCATCTTGCCACGTGCGGATCTGCCAATGATCATCGTCCATGGCAAGTCCGACGGCCTGGTGCCGGTGGCCTTCAGCTCCGCGCCCTATGTGCGCTGGCTTGAGGCAAATGGACGCAAGCCGGTGTTCTGGAAAGTCGGCCACGCCCAGCATTTCGATGCTTTCCTCGCGTTTCCCGGCTTCGGCGATGCGCATGTGCCGATGCTGCCGTATGCCTATGTGGCACTGGACAAGCTGTGGGCGCATGTCGTTGCCGGTGAGCCGCTGCCATCGAGTCGGGATATTGCAACGACGCCGCGTGGCAACGGACCGCTCGGCGCAAGCCAGCTCGGCGAATACTGAGAGCTTGTGAATAGTCGCCAGCTGGTGCGAGCGCCGCCAAACGACCGTGTCGGCGGCGCGCTGCGGGCAAACCGGTGAAAAGCGTCAGCGCACAGCGCCGACCCACCAGACGCCTGGATCGCAACTGCTCGCGCTCCTGGTGGGTTCGATCTGTGATCGAACGCTTCGGACTGGAGTGAGAGCGTGGCAATCTTCTCGCGACGGCAGTCGACTATTGGCAAGCTCTGAGCCGCCGGTTCGCCGCCGTAGCGCATGCGCCGGTATCATGGGCGGTCTGCGACCTGATGGCCGCACCTGATCTGCAACTGGAGCACGAGTCATGAGCGTACCGATGGATGTTGGCCAATGGGCGAAGAACTGGGAGGCGATGGCACGCCAGGCCCAGGCTGCGATGAGCGGCAATTCAGGTCAGGCAGTCTGGGGAGCAGCAGCACCGCCGGCCGCTTCGTGGGTCGAGAACATGACGCAGGCCAATCCATTCACCGGCGGCAAGCAGCAGAGTGAAGCGATCGAACATCTGCTTGCTGGCGCGCAGGGTTATCTCGGCATGTTGCAGAGTTTGGCCAGCGCTGCTGGCGGGCAGGGCGCGCCAGCGTTCGCCAATCCTTTTGCAGGCAACGCGATTTACGGCATTCTCCCGCCAACGCTGACGAACAATCCATTCGTGGCGGCGTTGTCTGGCTTCGGCGGCCAAGGGGTGAGTAGTTTCGATCAGATGATGGAACAGTTCTCAAGTGTTGCCGGGCCCATGTTCGACAAGGCCAAAGGTGCTCTGGATATGCCGGCCTTCGGCCCGCAGCGCGAGAAGATCGAGAATATGCAGAAGACCGCGCAGGTATTCATTGACTATCGGCAGAAAAGTGCGCGCTACGACCGCCTCATGCTCAAGGTTGGTGAGAAGAGCTTTGCGCGTTTCCAGCTCAAGCTGGCCGAACGTGAAGAACCTGGTCGACAGATCGATTCGGCGCGCGGTCTGTACGATCTGTGGATTGATGCCGCCGAAGAGGCCTATGCCGAGATCGCGCTGTCCGAGGAGTTCCGTGAGGTCTATGCCGCCGTCGTCGATGCGCAGATGCGCGTTCGCAAGCACGTGCAGGGCGAAATCGAGAAGTTCTGCAATCAGCTCGGCATGCCGACACGCAGCGAGATCAACAGCATCGGCGAACGCCTGCAGGCGTTGCGCCGTGAGTTCCGCGAGGAGCGTGAAGTATCGCCCGAAACCCAGGCGCTGCAGGCGGAGATGGCCGAGCTGTGGCGTGAGTTGTCAGCATTGAAGTCGACTCGAGCACGCAAGCCCAAGGCCGCGCGGGCGGCAGCAGCGTCGAGACCGGCGCCAGTTGCGAAGGCGAAGCAGGCGCGGCAGGCGAAAAAGTCGACAAGGGCAAATGAAGTCGCGCATGCCGGAATTCCGGCCAAGGAGACGACCGGCGCGAGGAAGCCAAGACGCAAGGCCGCCGCGAAAACACCCGTGGTGCGCCGCGAAAAGCGCCGCAAATCAACATCGGGCAAGGCGCTCAAGGCCGCTGTCGCGGCCTCGAAATCAGCGAAACCCAAGGATCGCACCGACGGCAAGTCTGGCAGTTTCGCCGCGAGCATTGCGCGCTTTGCGCGCAAGTCGAAGACCGCATCCCCCAAGAGTCGAATCGCGAGCGCGAAGCCGAAAGCGACCAAGCAGGGAGGTAGCAAGTGATGGGCCCGCTCAATATTGAACCATTCAAGCTTTTTGAAGAGGCGCAGAAGTTCCAGAAGAAGATGGCTGCCGGTATGCAGGTGTTGCGCAGTCTCGATGACGTCGAGTTCGGCGTCACCGACAAGGAGGAGGTCTATCGCGAGGACAAACTCGTCGTCTACCGCTTCCGCGGCGAGCGCAAGCCGACGGCGAAAACGCCGACCCTGATCGTCTATGCCCTGGTCAATCGCCCGTACATGGTTGATCTGCAGGAAGACAAATCTCTCGTGCGCAACCTGCTCGCGCAAGGCGAAGATGTCTATCTGATCGACTGGGGTTATCCGGATCTGGCCGATCGCTGGCTGACCCTTGATGACTACATCAACGGCTATATCCGGCGCAGCGTCGATGCGGTGGCGAAGAAGGCCGGGGTGAAGAAGATCAATGTGCTTGGCATCTGCCAGGGCGGCGCGTTCTCGCTGTGCTTCAGCGCGATCTATCCGGAAAAGGTCAAGAACCTGATCACGATGGTGACGCCGGTTGATTTCCACACGCCGGACAACATGCTCTCGAACTGGACGCGCAATCTCGATGCCGACCTGTTCGTCGATACGGTCGGCAATGTGCCGGCCGACCTGATGAACTGGACCTACCTGATGCTCAAGCCGATGCGCCTGCTGCAGCAGAAGTATGTCGGCATGGTCGATATTCTCGACAACAAGATCGAGCTTGAGAACTTCCTGCGCATGGAGAAATGGATCTTCGACTCGCCCGACCAGGCCGGCGAGGCATTCCGTCAGTTCACGCGTGATTTCTACCAGGACAACAAGCTCGTCAATGGTGGGCTCAAGCTCGGCAAGCACGAGGTCGACCTGAAGAACATCACGATGCCCGTGCTCAACATTTTTGCCGAACAGGATCATCTGGTGCCGCCCGATTCCTCGCGTGCGATGAAAGGTGTCGTCGGCAGCAAGGACTACACCCAGATCGCCTTCAAGGGCGGCCATATCGGCATCTATGTCTCAAGCCGCGCCCAGCGCGAAGTGCCGCCGGCCATCCACGACTGGTTGCGCGCGCGGGCCTGAGCTTTGTAGGAGCCCCGCCAGGGGTGAGCCTTTAGCTCCCGTAGGAGCCCCGCCAGGGGCGAGCCTTTTGCCGCTTAGAGGAGCAAAAAAAGCTCGCCCCTGGCGGGGTTCCTACGGGTGATCGTGGTGACCTGCCTGCCGATTTTGAAGAGATGCGGGCTAGAATGCCGCACCTGATTTACGGTGCGGCCACGCGATGAACGAAGTCCTGTTTCACATTCACAACATCGGCGTGACGCCATGGAAGCTGGTCGGCTATCTCGGCGTGCTGCTGTTCACGAGCCGCTGGTTCGTGCAGATGTACGCGACCAAGAAGCTCAAGCGGGTGCACATGCCGCGCGCGTTCTGGTGGTTGTCGGTGTTCGGCAGCTTGATGCTGGTCAGCTATTTCACCTTCGGCAAGAATGACTCGGTGGGTGTGCTTTCCAATGCCTTTCCGGCTTTTGTCTCGGTCTACAACCTGGTCGTCGACTATCGCCACCGGCGCGAACGCAACGAAATCTGAACGGATGCGTGGCATCCGGGTTCGTGCCAGAATCCGCGGGTCAGGCGACCGCTTGGCGTCAACCTCGGGGAGAGGAAAGCATGGAAAATCGTAGCAGCGCACCGGTGATGTCACTCGGCGACTGGATTATCACGATGATCGTTCTGGCGATTCCAATCGTCGGTTTTGTCATGTTGTTCGTGTGGGGATTCTCCAGCAGCGCGAATCCAAACAAGTCCAACTTCTGCAAGGCCGCCTTGATCTTCTATCTGATCGGTATCGTCTTGTTCTTCCTGTTTGGCGGCATGGCCTTCATGGCCGCGATGCAAGGTGCCGGTTCAACTGGCATGTGACACTCGACGCGCCTGCCCTTGCAGGCGCGTTTTTTTCGCTGCGGCACCTATTCCGGATCGTAGTCCAGATTCGGAGCCAGCCAGCGCTCCGCCTCAAGCAGAGTCCAACCCTTGCGTTGCGCGTAATCGAGCACCTGTTCGCGGCTGATCTTGCCGACGACGAAATACTGGCTTTTAGGATGTGAGAAGTACCAGCCTGAAACGGCTGCTGTCGGCAGCATGGCGAAGTTCTCGGTGATGGTGATGCCAGCCTTTGCGGTTGCATCGAGGATGCGGAACAAGGTCGCCTTTTCGGTGTGGTCGGGGCAGGCCGGATAGCCGGGGGCCGGGCGGATGCCGCGGTACTTCTCGGCGATCAGCGCGTCGTTGTCGAGGCTTTCATCATCGGCATAGCCCCAGTGCTCGCGGCGCACACGCTGGTGCAGGCATTCGGCGAAAGCTTCGGCGAGGCGGTCGGCGAGGGCCTTGAGCAGGATTGCCGAGTAATCGTCGTAATCCTTTTCGAAGCGGGCGATATGGGTATCGATGCCGATGCCGGCAGTGACCGCAAACGCACCGATCCAGTCCTCGACGCCTGAATTCTTTGGCGCAATGAAATCGGCCAGGCAGAAATCCGGGCGTTCGACCGGCTTGTCGGCTTGCTGGCGCAGGCAGTGCAATCGCGTGAGGACGGAGCCATCGGCGTTGTAGACCTCGATATCCTCAGCCACGCTGTTGGCTTGCCACAGGCCGATCACGCCACTCGCTGACAGCCACTTCTGCTTGATGATCTGGGCGAGCATTTTTTGTGCATCATTGAACAGCTCGCTGGCCTGCGCTCCGACCACCGCGTCGCTGAGGATGGCCGGATAGCGTCCGGCAAGTTCCCAGGCATTGAAGAATGGGGACCAGTCGATGAACGGAACCAGCTCTTCAAGCGGAAAGTCATTGAACACGCTGATGCCGGGTTGCTTCGGTACGGGCGCTTGGTAGTTCGCCCAGTCACCGGCAAAATGTTGCGCACGCGCCTTCTCGAACGAAACCAGACGTTTGCCATTGCCGCGATCCTTGTGCCGCTCGCGGATGTCGGCGTATTCGGCGCGGATCTTGTCCATGAAGGCATCAACCAGTTCCCTGCTGATCAAGGTCTGGGCGACGCCGACCGCGCGCGAGGCGTCCTTGACCCAGACCGTCGGTGCCATGTAATGCGGGTCGATCTTCAAGGCCGTATGGGCACGCGACGTGGTCGCGCCACCAATCAACAGCGGCAGATGGAAATCCTGACGCTGCATCTCGCGCGCCACATGCGCCATTTCCTCAAGCGAAGGTGTGATCAGGCCGGAGAGGCCAATCATGTCGGCGTTTTCGGCGCGTGCGGTATCAAGAATTTTTTGTGCTGGCACCATTACGCCAAGGTCGATGACTTCAAAATTGTTGCAGCGAAGAACGACGCCGACGATGTTCTTGCCGATGTCGTGCACATCGCCCTTGACCGTCGCCATGACGATTTTGCCGTTGGACTTGCCGACATCACCGGTACGTCGCTTTTCTTCCTCGATGAAGGGCAGCAGCCAGGCCACGGCCTTCTTCATCACGCGCGCCGACTTGACCACCTGCGGCAGAAACATCTTGCCGGCACCGAACAGGTCGCCGACGATGTTCATGCCATCCATCAGCGGACCCTCGATGACATCGAGAGGTCGCGTCGACTGCATGCGTGCTTCCTCCGCATCGACCTCGGCGTAGGCGTCAATGCCATGGATCAGCGCGTGTGCCAGGCGTTCGGCAACGGGTAGCAATCGCCACTCGTCAGCCTTCCCGCTCCCAACACCCAACTCCCCACTCCCGCCTTTGAACCGCCCGGCAATCTCGAGCAGGCGCTCGGTGGCATCGGCGCGCCGGTTCAGAACGATGTCCTCCACGCGTTCACGCAGTTCCGGATCGAGCTCATCGACGATCGGCAAGGCGCCTGCGTTGACGATACCCATGTCCATGCCGGCGCGGATCGCGTGGTAGAGGAATACGGCGTGGATCGCAGCACGCACCGGTTCGTTGCCGCGAAACGAAAACGACACATTCGAGACGCCGCCTGATACATGGCAGTGCGGCAGGGTTCGCCTGATGATCCGGGTCGCCTCGATGAAGTCGACCGCGTAGTTGTTGTGTTCCTCGATGCCGGTGGCAATGGCGAAGATGTTCGGGTCGAAGATGATGTCTTCGGGCGGAAAGTCGAGTTGCTCGGTGAGAATGCGGTAGGCACGCGTGCAGATGTCCACCTTGCGTGCGCAGGTATCAGCCTGGCCCTCTTCGTCGAAGGCCATGACCACGGCCGCAGCGCCGTAGCGCATGACCTTGCGCGCCTGGTCGAGGAATTGTTCCTCACCTTCCTTGAGCGAAATCGAGTTGACCACGCCCTTGCCCTGCAGGCACTTCAGGCCGGCCTCGATCACGGTCCATTTCGACGAATCGACCATGATCGGGATGCGCGCGATGTCCGGTTCGGAGGCGATCAGGTTGAGGAAGCGCACCATCGCCGCTTCCGAATCGATCAGGCCTTCATCCATGTTGACGTCGAGGATCTGCGCGCCATTTTCGACCTGCTGGCGGGCGACTTCGACGGCATCCTCGAAACGACCTTCCTTGATCATCTTGCGGAACTGTGCGCTGCCGGTGACATTGGTGCGCTCACCGACGTTGATGAAGTTGAGCTCGGGCGTGATGACCAGCGGCTCAAGTCCGGACAGCACGGTGTGACGCGGACGAAGGCTCATGCCGCCTGTTCCAGCGCGTATGCAGGCAGTTGTCGCGGCGGCACTCCGCGCACGGCCTCGGCAATCGCCTTGATATGGGCCGGCGTGGTTCCGCAACAGCCGCCGACGAGATTGAGCAAACCGGATGTCGCGAACTCGTGAAGTGTCGCGGCCATCTCCTCGGGCGTCTCGTCGTATTCGCCAAACGCATTTGGCAGGCCGGCATTCGGATGCGCGCTGACAAAGCTGCGGCTGACCCGTGCCAGCGTTTCGACATGTTCGCGCATATCCGTGGCACCGAGCGCGCAATTGAGGCCGAATGACAGTGGTCGGCTGTGTGCGAGCGAGGCGTGAAAAGCTTCGGCAGTCTGTCCGGAAAGGGTGCGCCCGGAGCGGTCGGTGATCGTGCCCGAGATCATGATCGGCAGACGTCCGCCGCGTTGCTCGAAGACTTCGCCAATCGCATACAGCGCGGCCTTCGCATTCAAGGTATCGAAGATTGTCTCGACCATGATCGTGTCGGCACCGCCGTCAATCAGGCCGTCGACGGCTTCGCGATAGGTGCCGCGCAGCTCGTCGAAATTCGTGTTGCGAAAACCGGGATCGTTGACATCCGGGCTGATCGAGGCGGTGCGGCTGGTCGGCCCGAGTACACCGATGACAAAACGCGGCTGATCCGGCGTTTGCGCGTTGAAGGCATTGCAACACGCGCGAGCAACGCGGGCTCCTTCGCGATTGAGTTCGTAGACGATGTGTTGCAAATGATAGTCGGCCTGGCTGATCGAGGTCGCGTTGAAAGTGTTGGTTTCAACGAGATCCGCACCGGCTTCGAGGTAGGCGGTATGCACGGCGGCGATTACATCGGGCCGGGTCAGCAGGAGCAAGTCGTTGTTGCCCTTGAGGTCGTGGCCGCAGCCACCGCCGTGCGCATGGGTCGCATCGAAACCGTCGACGAAGCGCTGGCCACGGTAGTCGGCTTCTTCGAGCCCATGGGTCTGGATCATCGTGCCCATGGCACCATCGATGACGAGGATGCGCTCGCGCAATGCGCGTTCCAGCGCCTGCACGCGCTCAGGATGCAACCATGGAAGTTGTCGGTTCATGGCTTGCGTGCCAGCAGCGAGATGACTTCGAAATGCGGGGCCTTGACTTCGCGCGTGATGCGCTTGCACGAGAGCACCTCAAGCCCGGCGGTGCTGGCAAATCCGCCGAGTTCGGTTGGCGTGAAGCCGAGATTGCGATGATCGAACGGTTCGACCGCGGTACGGTGCGCATGCCTGCCGAGTGTTGCCGCCAGCAGATGGCCGCCCTTGGCGAGCACGCGCGCGGCCTCGGCGACGACGGTGGCTGGTTGCTCACTGTAGGTCAGCGCATGCATGAGCAGAACCAGGTCGAAGTGCTTGCGGCCGAAATCCAGCGCGTGCATGTCGCCGATGACCACCTCGACATTGGCAAAGGATTTCAGACGCGCCTGTGCTGCGGCAACCACGCGCGGACTTGCGTCGATGCAGACGATCGAACGCGCGCGTGGCGCCAGCAGTTCGGCGAGCACGCCATCACCCGAAGCGATGTCGAGCACGTCGCCGGGGTCGACCAGTTGGGTCATCGCACGGGCGAGGGTTTCCCAGGTGCGACCGGGCGAGTAATGGCGCTCCATGTCGCCGGCCACGGTATCGGCCCAGCCCTCGGCGCGCGCGCGCTTGGCGAGGATGCCGGGCAGGCGGCGTTCGTCATCGGCGAGCAGGGCATCATCGACGGCTTCCTTGAGCGCATGCAGCAGGGCGCTCTCCCGGGGCGCGAGTTCGCCATTGATCCGGTAGTAGGACGAAACCCCGGCGCGTCGGTCGCGCACGAGGTCGGCTTCCTTGAGCTTGGCCAGATGCGTCGACACGCGTGGCTGGGCCAGGCGCAGGATTGCCGACAGCTCGGCAACCGTCAGTTCTTCGCGTTCGAGCAGGGCCAGCAGACGCACCCGGGTCGGGTCGGACAGCAAGCGCAGCAGGGACGATGTGGCAGCAAGATCCACGAAATATCCTTTCATCTTGATTGAAGGATGGATGCGTAATGTAGCGGTCGGCACGGAAGCCGTCAACGCGAATGGATGGCCGATTGCATCGCGAGGCAAATGCTTGCTAGCGATGTCGTGGTGGAAATCGCTATGCTCTGATGCATCCTTATCTTGCGTTTCGGGCAATGCGATTTTTCTTCCTGTATCGGGCCATTGCCGGCTTGGCTTCGTGTGATTTCTCGGCCGGCGCCCGGCGCGATTGATGCCGTCCATAGGCTGCGCCGATCGTCACACTTGCATAGGCCCGCTATGCACGCCCTCCGATCGAATCAGCCTACGGCGATAGCGCAATCTCGCTATCCAAAGTTTCTGCCGCCCAGACTCCTGGAAGTGTGCGTGCAGAAAGCGCACATGCCCGACCGGCACTTGGAGCCGGCGAGGATTGGCTTTAGGGTGGCCGGCCCATTGATGCGTGAGAGCCCTCGTGAACAACCTGTACCCATCCGCGCTGGTCCGGCGTGCCGCGCCACCGGCCTTCGCCGCGATCGCCAGCCTGCTTGGTGCCTGTTCGCCAACGACTTCCGAGCCGCCTGCTGAAACCCCGGCAGCGGTGACATCCGCGCCCGTGCCGGCGCCCGCCAAACCCGCACTCGGCGAATTCGGATTCGATGCCGCCGGCATGGATCGCAGCGTGCAGCCGGGCGAGAACTTCTTCGATTACGTCAACGCCAACTGGGTCAGGAACACCGAAATTCCCGCCGATCGTTCGAGCTACAGCAGCTTCACGACCCTGAGCGAGCAGGCGCAGAAGGATACCCGCGCCATTCTCGAAAAAGCCGCTGCAGATACTGCGGCGAGCGGGGACAGCCAGAAAATCGGCGACTATTACGCCGCATTCATGGATGAAGCCGGCATCGAAGCCAAGGGCATCGCACCGATCCAGGCCGAGCTCGACGCGATCGCCGCGCTGGCCGACAAACAGGCGCTGGCGCGCGCCTTCGGTGCCTCGCTGCGTGCTGATGTAGATCTGCTCAATGCCACCGATCGCTATTCCGACCGGCTGTTCGGGGTGTGGATCAGCGCCAACCTGAAGAAACCGGATCAGTACGTGCCCTATCTCGTTCAGGGCGGCCTCGGCATGCCGGACCGGGATTTCTATCTCGAAGGCGGGCGCATGGCCGACCTGCGCAAGCAATACGAGGCGCATGTTGCCAAGCTATTCGAGCTGGCAGGGATTGCCGATGGCAAGGCCAGGGCGGCAAAAATCCTTGCGCTGGAAACGGCGATCGCCAAGGTGCATGCGACGGCGCTTGAGACCGATGACGTCGAGAAGGGTGCAAACACCTGGATGCAGGCGGATTTTGCAGTGAAGGCGCCCGGTATCGACTGGGCCGGATTCTTCGATGCGGCCGGACTTTCCGCGCAGCCGCAATTCATTGTCTGGCAACCGAAGGCGATCACCGGAATCGCCGCGATCGTCGCCAGACAGCCGCTGGCCGATTGGAAGGACTATCTGGCTTTCCATGCCATCGAGCGTGCCTCAGCGTACCTGTCCAAGGCTTTTGTCGATGAGAATTTCGCGTTCAACGGTCGCGCCATGTCGGGCACCCCCGAACTGCGCGAGCGCTGGAAGCGTGCTGTCGGTGAAGCCGATGGCGCGCTCGGCGAGGCGATCGGCAGGATCTACGTGGAGAAGCATTTCTCTGTCGAAACCAAGGCCCGTGCCAACGAGATGGTCGGCAACCTGATCGCCGCGTTCGGCCAGCGCATCGACGCGGCCGAGTGGATGACGGCGCAGACCAAGCAGCGGGCCAAGGCCAAGCTGACCGGGCTCAAGGTCGGCGTGGGCTATCCCGATAGTTGGCGCGATTATTCCGCGCTAGAAGTGCGCCGCGATGATGCCCTCGGCAATGCCGAGCGCGCCGAGCTGTTCGACTACCGGCGCAACCTGGCCAAGCTCGGCCAGCCGATCGATCGCGGCGAATGGTTCATGCTGCCGCAGACGGTCAACGCGCTGAATATTCCGCTCGAAAATCGCCTGATCTTTCCGGCGGCGATCCTGCAGGCACCGTTCTTTGATGGCGCGGCCGATGACGCGATCAACTACGGTGGAATTGGTGGCGTGATCGGCCACGAAATCAGCCACAGCTTTGACAACAACGGCGCCTTGTTTGACGAAACCGGCAAGCTCGAGAACTGGTGGACAAAGGAAGATTTCGCGCGCTTCGAAGTCGCCGGTGCGGCGCTGGCAGCGCAGTTCGACCAGTACAAGCCATTCGCGGATCTTGCCGTCAACGGCAAGTTGACTCTTGGCGAGAACATCGCCGACGTGGCCGGACTGGCGACTGCTTACGATGCCTACAAGCTCGCCCATGCCGACACGCCGGCCGAAACGCTGGACGGCTTCACGCCCGATCAGCGCGTCTTCCTCGGCTGGGCCCAGGTCTGGCGCAGCAAGTTTCGCGAGCAGGCTCTGCGCAACACGGTACTGACCAATGGGCATGCGCCCGGGCAGTACCGTGCGCAGACCGCGCGCAATATCGACGCCTGGTATCCGGCCTTCAATGTGAAGGAAGGACAGGCGCTCTATCTCGCCCCGGATCAGCGCGTGAAGGTTTGGTGATCGGTGGGAAAGGGCCGCACCGGCGGCCCTTTCCGTAGAGGCGAAGAATCCTGCATTTGGCGAGCTTCGCCGACGAGATGGCCGTTGCAGAAGTTCAAGGCCGTGCCAGTCGTGGTGGGCGGATTCGACCACCTTGCCGTGAATTTCCCGCAGTCTGGAATCGGCTGCACGGGTTGTCCTTGTCGAAGGCGAGTCGTCAGGGCCAACATGAACGTCGCATCGCAATTGGCCGGCGACAACCCGGTATCGCCGGGCTTCAGCATTTCGCCGAGAGCGAAACCCTTGCAGACGATCGCCACGCGACCTGGCGACGGCGTGCGTGACTGATCGATGAAGGATGGAGTTTCGGCTTGAGCGTGCGGGAGAGCCCGGGCACTGGCTGCTCGAATGACGCGGTCCGCCGTTGTCCAGCGCCGCGAATGTCACGAACTGTCGCTTGCCGACATGCATCGACATTGCGAACTGCGTGATTCGCCATGGATGCATGGCCTGGGAATTGCATTGAGACAGACATTCGACCTGAATCGAGTGGGCAATCATGGGAATGGAATTGGTTTCGCATCAACTGACGCAGGATGCCGCGCATGCTGATTCAGGGCCGTCGTCCACTGCCGAAACGCTGCCGCGCAACGCGATTGTGCTGTTCCCGCCCGGTGCGACGCTTCCCGTCGGGTGGCAGGCTCCGTGGATCAAGGCCGGCTGGGTCGTATCGGCCTGTCCGAATTCCGGTCGCATTCCTGCAACGCTGCCCGGTTCCGGCAACGCTGGCGCGTCTGCCCAGCCATCTACCGCAGCGGACGATCCCCGGTCGAGTGGAAACCTGGTTCGTCGCAGCAGTGCACTGACGAATACATCCGGCGCCGCCAACGACGGAAGATCTGCACTGGCAGCCATGAGCGGCGGTCTGTTGCGGCGATCGGATTTTCTTTCGCAACTGGCCTCGCTGAGCGAAACCGGGTCTCAGGTCAGCGTGCTCATGGCGATCCGCCTCGATCAGGCGACGACGTTGGATTCCCGGCTCGATAGAACCGCGGTATTTGCTCTCGAGGAAGCGATTTCCTCGCGGATCGCCGACGTGCTCGAAGCGCACGACGCGATCACTCTCTGGCTCGAGTACGGGTTTGGCGTACTCGTGCAGCGCAACACTGCCGATGAAATCTCGGCGTTGGCGAGCCGGATCTGCGCAAGTATCGCCGCCGAACCATTCGTCATCGACGGCGAACCGGTCGTGCTGTCGGTCTCGATCGGTCTCGCCCTTTCGCCGAATCGGCCGGATTCGGATCGCGCCCAGAATTGGTTTTCGACAGCGCATGCCGCCCAGGGCATCGCCAGCCGCCATGGCGGAAATCGACACGAGGGCGTGTTGAGTCGCGAATACGATCCGATGCCGGCCGAACGCGTGCTGATCATTCGCGAGTGGGTCGCGGAAGCAAAGGTCGGCAAGAATGTCATCGTCGAGTTCCAGCCGTTGATGCCGGCCAGTACAAAGGCAGGCGAGTTTTACGCCGTGCACGCCAAGCTGCGTGACTATCGGGCACCGCTCGGTGGCGTCTACAGGCGCGAGTATCTGCGCATGGCTCGCGAGGCCGGTGCCATGATCATGATCGACCGCATCAGCCTGTTTCATGCGTTCGAGACGCTCGAACAGGAGCGTCGCGCCGGGCGCGAGACCCGAATGCTGGTGCCTGTCGAACTCGATACCCTGCTCGGGACGGCCTGGCGCTGGCTGGTCGAGGAGCTGCGCCGTCGCCCGCAGTTGCGTGATCGCCTGGTCATCGAGCTGCCGGCAACCGCGGATCTGGCTGACAAGGACAACCTGATGCGCATCGTCAGTCTGCGCCGGTTTGGCGTGCGCGTCGGTCTGAGCGAGCAGGCCGGGGATCTTGCGCGGATGGAGTTGTGGACAAAGCTTCCGGTCGATTTCCTGCGCATTCCCTACGCTGCCGTGGCGTCGATCTCCGACGCGGATTTCAGCGCGGCCATCCAGGATTTCAAGGCGCACGGGCGACAGCTCATCGTCGACTCGGTGTCCGATGTCGGATCAGTCAGCCGCCTGGCTGGGCTCGGGATCGATTACCTGCGCGGACAGGCGCTCGCCGCAACCGGCCCCCGACTCGATTACGATTTTTCCGCGGCAATCTGAGCGGCCCGTGCGGTTCTGCCCGGCGCTCAGCCCAAGGCGGCAAGCCGTTTGCGCATCTGCCAACGCAGCAGCAGCTTCCGGATGGTTTTGCCCTGCGCGGACGAACGGCGGGCGGCATTGTGCCGCAGGTTGTGTTGTTTGACGATTGCCGAATTGGCCGGCCGTGCCCGGACTGGATCCAGACCGATGCGGCGACAAGCCGGAAATCCTGCGCGTGCGGCGCTATGCTCGTCGGTCATGGTCACGCAAGCCTCGAGGAGGCAATCATGGCAACCGGATGGGCCGGCGATGGCGCCGTGCAGGATCAGATCGATGCCACGATCAAGGATGGCATCCAGCGGGCGCGTACCCAACTGCGGCAGGGGCCGGGGCTTGCGCGCTGCGAGGAGTGTGATGCAAAAATTCCCCTGGCGCGACGCAAGGCCGTGCCGGGAGTGCGCCTGTGTGTGAGCTGTCAGGAGGCACTGGATCGTGATGCGCGTGCCAGCGCAGGCTACAACCGGCGTGGCAGCAAGGACAGCCAGTTGCGCTGAGTGGTGCATAGGCCACAAATGTCTGGAGCAGAAACGGAAAACGGCGACCGGATTGCTCCGGTCGCCGCCGATGTTGCGTTCGCCCGATTGAAGGCTGGGCGATGGATCAGGGCGTGAAGCTGGTGGTCAGACTCACGCCGGAGAACGTCGCATAGGCGCGGATCTTCACGTAATAGGTGCCAGCCGTCGGAGCCGCGAACGAACAGGTTTCGCTATTGCCCGAGGTGTAGGGGCGACAGGTGTAACTGGTCGTGGTCGGTGCCGATCCAAGTCGAACATACATGTCCGCGTCACCCGAACCGCCCGACATCGAGAAGCTCAGATTGCTCGCCCCGGCCGGAACCACCAGTGTATAGGTCGCCGTCCAGTTGTTCTTGGTCGCTGACAACCCGCTGATGGTCGTGCCATTGCAGAGCACCGTGCCCGATGGCGTGCAGCCGGTCGGAGCCGAAACCGTCACTGACTTCGTCACCGAATTGGTTGCGCCGCCATTGTCGGTCACGGTCAGCTTGACGCTGTAGGTACCAGCCGTTGCATAGGCATGGCTCGGGTTGGTCGAGGTCGACGAGCTGCCATCACCGAAAGTCCACGCGCGCGAAGCGATCGTGCCGTCGCTGTCGGTCGAGGAATCGGTGAAGCTGGCGGTCAATGCGCTGCTGGTGAAGCTGAAGTTCGCGGTCGGCGGGCTGTTGCTCGTGGTCGAATAGCTGCCGGTCAGCGAAACGCCAGAGAACGTCGAGTAGGCCTTGATACGCACGTAGTAGGTGCCGACCTGGGCCGGGCTGACCGGGCAGGATTCCGAGTTGCCGCTGGCGTATGGACGGCAGTCATAGCTCGAATCGGTTGGCACGCTGCCGAACTTCACGTACATGTCGGCATCACCGCTGCCGCCGGACATCACGAAGGTCAGTGCCGAGGCGCCGGCCGGAACGTTCATCGTGTAGTTGATGTCGTTGCCGGTGCTGGCGGCAAGGCCGCTGACGGTCACGCCGTTCTGCAGCACATTGCTCGGCGGCGCAGTGACAGTCACCGACTTGCTGATGCTGTTGGTCGCGCCACCGTTGTCGGTCACGGTCAGTGCGACGCTGTAGGTGCCGGCGGCGGCATAGGTGTGGCTCGGGTTGGTTGCGGTCGATGTGGTGCTGTCGCCGAAGTTCCACGAGCGCGAGGCGATCGTGCCATCGGAATCGGTCGAGCTGTCAGTGAAGCTGGCAACCAGATTGCTGGTCGCGAAGCTGAAGTTCGCAACCGGCGGATTGTTGGTGGTCGTTGTGCCAGTGAAATTCTGGCCACTGACATTGGCGCCGCTCACGGTCACGCTGCGACTGCTCGGCGAGAAGGTGTAGCCACCGATGCTCGGAGTCAGGGTGTAGCTGCCGTTGGCCAGACTGCCGAGCGTATAGGCGCCACTTGAATTGGTCGTGGTGCTGACCGAGCCGGTGCTGACCGTGACGCCCGAGATGCCGACGCCGGCTCCCGTACTCACCGTTCCGGAAACCGAATAGGTGGTCGGGGCCGCGCCGCAATCGCTGAACTTGAAATCCTGCACGCGGGTATTCCAGCTACCGGATGGGCGATACATGCCGACCATCCAGAAGGTGCAGTCATCGGTCGGATCAACCGCCATCTGGTAGTAGTCGCCCCAGCGGCCGGAGGTCTCCGCGGCAGCGCCGGCAGCCACCGTGTTTTCACCCAGGGTCATCACGCCACCCGGGTCGCTCGCCATGCGTCCGGTATAGCCGAGGCTGGCATAGGTCGTTGGCGAAGTCGTCCGGGTCACGTTGTAGCCGAGGCCGATATTTCCCTTGTTGTCGGTGGCAATCGTGCCGACCAGATGGTGGGTATTGGCGTCACCCGGCGCATAGGTGCCTTCCTGCTGCAGCGTCCAGTTGCCGCCGCCAGTGCGGCGCAGCTCGAACCAGCGGATGCCGGCGTTGACCGTGGTGCCGCTGCGGGCCGCATTCACATTGGTCGCGAACTGACCGACGATCGATTCGTAGCTGCCGATATTGCGGTAGACCAGCGAGTTGAGGATCACTTCGCGGATCGGGTCGAGGCGCGATGTGGAACCCGGTTGCGGCACGGTGGCAAAGGTCGAATAGTCGCGGAACCAGCTGTTGAACTCGGTAATGGCGATCCGTGGCAGGGTCGAGATACCGCTGTTGGACGGCGTGTTCCAGTCGATGTTGATCGAATAGAGGTCGATGAAATCGTGCGTGGTATCGGCCGAGCCGGCCGCATGCGCTTCGTCATCGTTGTGGCGGGCGAGAATCTGTTTCGTCGATGCAGGCGGCGCATGCGCGGAATCGCCCATGAAGGTCGCCGGGGTCAGTGCCTGGAATCCGTAGCCGGCGAGGGCGGGAACGCTGACGAAACGCTGCTGGGCGCGCGCGGTCGCACCGTTGAGCATGTTGGCGCGATCGTAGGCGTAGGCGGTGACATTGCTGCCGCCTTCGTTGTCGGTACACACGTAGGCGTTGTTCCAGACGCCGCAATGCGGATAGTCGTTCTGGGTCGGGGTCGAGAAGCCGTAGAACCACCAGCCACCGGAGACCGGATTCTCGGTCTTGGAGACGTAGATGCACATTTTCGCCGACGACGAGGTGCCGCCCATCTCAAGCAGGAACCAGCGGTTGGCGAGGCGATCGAACAGGACGATCGGGTCACTTACCGACGTGCTGCAGCCATCGCCGCTCGGAGCGAGCGACTTGAAGGTGGTCGGTCCGGCCAGCTTGGTGCCGGTCTTGTTGTAGATCGTGAAGGTCGTGCCGCTGCTGCCGTTGACGCCGTAGACGATGTAGTTGGCGCTGACGTCGACGACCGGATCGCCCGGAGACACGCCGGTCGAGCTGTTGTTGATGCTGACGCGCGTTTGCGAGCGATTCTGGCGCGACAGCGGCGAGGCACTGTCATCCCACATCTTCTGCAGCTCGGGCAAACGATCCGGCTCGGTCAGGAGCCAGCTCGGCGCCGCTGTGTCGATACGATCCGGTGGAAAGAACTGGCGCTTGTGCGCTTCCTTGATCGGCATGCCGGGGCGCCATGCGGCGGCGGTGGGCAAGTCGCGAAGATCGACATCGATGCTGATCGCGCTGACCGGCTCGCCGACCTGCACGCCGTTCGAGGCGGTCGGTTCAAACGAGTCCACTGCGATCGCTGGCAAGGCCAGCAGCAGGCTGAACAGGAATATCGGGATTCTGCAATTACGGAAATTCATGGTGAAATCCTCATTCGTCTTTCTGGATCGTTGGATTTTCAGGCGCCATCGGCTGAGCTGCGATGATGGCGGGCAGGGCTGATCAATCGCTGTCGGTATCCGCCTACTCGTCTTCCTCGACGGGTTTTCCATCCGCAGTTCTGAATCCGGTCCAGCGCAGCAGGCGGATTTCGCCGCGCCGACTTTCCACAACTACATCCGCATTGCCCTCGCCAATGCGCGCGGTCGCGCGCTTGTTCGGCTCCTTGCCCGGCAATTGTTCGATTTGCAGCGAGTATTCGGTAGCAAAAGCTGCCGAAGTAGATAGTTCAAGGTTTGCGTCGAGATCGTCATTGACCGCGAGAACGATGGATCCGGTGCTCGTTGCGAAATGCTGACGCGAACCGCGCGGCGCATGCAGGAGCGAGGCCTCGATCATTCCCGGACCGGTTTCGGCATTTATCTGACCCTTGGTGCCGCGAATCGAGATATTTCCGCTGGTGCTGCGCAGGTCGATACCGGCGCGAATGCCACGGCTTTCGATCACACCACGTTCGGTGCGCGCATTGACGGGATGACCGAGCGGAACAAATACGACCAGATCGAGACGTTGCCCATCGGCGACCAGGGTGTTGGCCGGAAGACGTGGAGCAATCGAATAGATTCCATCAACAATGGCGGGCTGCAGCGCGATGGGTGTCGCCATGTTCGGTCGCTGGGCGACTGCGTGGATCTCGAGTTGATCTTCGTATCCACCGAAGCGCAGTCGAACGTCGCCATAGGGGTTGTCGACCGCGACCGCTTGACCTGCAGTCAAGCGCGCCGAGAAATCCTGGCGAATGAGCTCAGATTGCGCGGCCGACGCATCGACCAACCCGGCATGCGTGCCGCGAACCACGGGCGCTGTCGAGACACAGCCGCCCACGGCGAAAACAAGACTACCAAGCAGAAAAAGCCGCAAAGTACGCGCCCCGTCGATACCGCTGCCGAAAGCGCAATGTCCGCAGGCGCCGAATAGCGCCCATGGTCCCCTCATCGCGTCGTTGGCGTTTTCGAAGTCCGGCGCAAGGCTGACTTCGATCCCATTCCGCGGCGGATAATGCAGATCTTGAGTCGGGCTTGCAAGCGGATATGTGATGGTTCCGGCAAACGCCGCCTGATTTTCCGGATCGCGCAGATCGGAAATGCTGGCGCGGCATTGTTGCGAGCACGCCCGCAACCGGTTGGCCGGCGGGGTATCCACAGATCGTGTCCGGGAACCAACGATCATGATCGGCTATGTCACCCTCGGCACCAATGATCCTCCACGCGTTGCCGCTTTCTACGACGCCCTGCTCGGCGAAATCGGCGCGAAGCGCCACATGCAATCAGATCGCTAAGAGCCTGTCGGACTTTGCCGGTTGAGGCGAGAATTCAGCTGTGTGAGGGCAGATTTGTGACGATTTGCAGGGTCATAGTGGTTCTATGGGTCAAAAAGCGGCGCGAATATGAACCGCACAGACGGATTCGCAGTCCGGCCGAGTAAATTCCGACAGACTCCCAGGTGGCCTGGGCGGTAGATCCGGCACAGTCCGTGCTCGGCGTGATCAAACCCGATGACGGCAAGGCCGCGACTGCGGGCGACGGGACGATGGTTGCCATTGCTCTCGACAGCAGCGAGAAGGCGGATCGCATCTATGCGAAAGCGATCGGTTTCGGTACAAGCTCGGAAGGGCCGGTGGGGCCGCGCGTCACGGGTTTCTACGCGGGCCATTTCCGCGATCTGGACGGCAACAAGCTCAACGTGTTCTGCATGGCTTGAACGGATTCGGCTGCACATGCAGGCGGTGGCCGGGAGCGTCGATCTGCCGGTCAGGATCTGACATATTCGGATCTTGTCGTTCGTTGATATGCGACCAAAGCCGAGTGTGCGAACCAGGGGCCGCTCGACGTGGCATCATCGATACGCATTCAGTTGACTGCCATCGAGGAGGCGACCATGTCAAAACTCTATCCCGTACCCGCTGCATTCGCCGCAAATGCCCGGATCAACAAGACCAGATATGCCGAGATGTATGCGGAGTCGATTACCGATCCGGATACGTTCTGGGGGCGTGTCGGCCAGCGACTTGACTGGATCAAACCGTTCACCAGGGTCAGCGACGTGTCTTTCGATGCCAGCGATCTGCATGTGCGCTGGTACGAAGATGGTTTGCTCAATGTCTCGGCCAATTGCCTGGATCGTCATCTGGCCACGCGTGGGGACAAGACGGCGATCATCTGGGAGGGCGACGATCCGACCGAGTCGCGCAGCATCAGTTATCGCGAGCTGCACGCCGAGGTGTGCAAGGCCGCCAACATGCTCAGCCACCTTGGCGTCGGCAAGGGCGATCGCGTTGCCATTTATCTGCCGATGATTCCCGAGGTGGCGGTGGCGATGCTCGCCTGCACGCGCATCGGCGCAGTGCACACGATCGTGTTTGGCGGCTTCTCGCCGGATTCGCTGGCCAGCCGGATCGCGGATTGCCAATGCAAACTGGTGATCACCGCCGACGAGGGCTTGCGCGGAGGCAAGACGGTTGCCCTCAAGAGCAATGTCGATGCGGCCTTGCAGCGCCCGAACACGAATTGCGTCGAGACCGTGGTCGTGGTTCGTCGCACCGGTGGATCGATCGACATGCAGGTGCCACGCGATCGCTGGTGGCACACCTTGATGGAAGGCCAGTCCGAACAGCACGATCCGGTTCCCTGCGAAGCCGAGCATCCGCTTTTCATCCTCTATACCTCGGGCTCGACCGGTGCGCCGAAAGGCGTGCTGCACACCACCGCGGGCTATCTCGTCCATGTCAGCTATACCCACGAATGTGTCTTCGACCTGCGTGAGGATGATGTGTTCTGGTGCACCGCCGATGTCGGCTGGGTCACCGGACACAGTTATCTCGTGTATGGCCCGCTGGCCAACGGCGCAACTTCGCTCATGTTTGAGGGCGTGCCGAACTATCCGGACAGCTCGCGTTTCTGGCAGGTGATCGACAAGCACAAGGTCACCATCTTCTACACCGCGCCGACCGCGATCCGCGCGCTGATGCGCGAAGGCGAGGAGCCGGTCAAGAAGACCTCGCGCGCGAGCATCCGCCTGCTCGGTTCGGTTGGCGAGCCGATCAATCCCGAGGCCTGGGAGTGGTACTACCGCGTCGTCGGCGAAAACCGCTGCCCAATCGTCGATACCTGGTGGCAGACCGAAACCGGCGGCATCCTGATTTCACCGATTGCCGGCGCAACTGACATGAAGCCCGGTTCGGCGTCCGTGCCGTTCTTCGGCGTGAAGCCGGCGATCGTCGATGCCAATGGTGTCGTGCTCGAAGGTGCAGCCGAGGGCAACCTGATCCTGACCGGTTCCTGGCCTGGCCAGATGCGCACCGTGTATGGCGATCACGAACGCTTCTTCAATACTTATTTCAGTACCTATCCGGGCAGCTATTTCACCGGCGATGGCGCGCGTCGTGATGAGGATGGCTATTTCTGGATTACCGGGCGCGTCGATGACGTCATCAACGTTTCCGGGCACCGCATGGGCACGGCCGAGGTCGAGAGCGCCCTGGTTTCGCATTCAAGCGTGGCCGAGGCGGCTGTGGTCGGCTGCCCACACGACATCAAGGGCCAGGGCATCTATGCCTATGTGACCCTCAAGGCCGAAGTCGAGCCGAGCGAGGCATTGCGCAAGGAACTGATCGCCTGGGTGCGCAAGGAAATTGGTCCGATCGCAACGCCCGATCATCTGCAGTGGGCGCCGGGTCTGCCGAAGACACGCTCGGGCAAGATCATGCGCCGCATCCTGCGCAAGATCGCCGAGAATGCGCCGGAACAGTTGGGCGACATTTCGACCCTGGCCGATCCATCGGTGGTCAGGAACCTTGTCGATGATCGATTGATCAGGGAATGAGCCGATCTTGCAGCGCGCTCAGAATCCGTAAGCCGCCTGCTGCGTCGATCGGCGATGGATCTGCGTGAAGCCCGATGCAAGCTCGGGAAGTCATGCTCGAGATGCCTGAAATCCTCATTGCCGACGACCATCCTCTGTTCCGCGATGCGATGCGCTGAGCCGGGCGGTGGGCAGGGTCTGCAGGGCCTCGTTCTGTTTGCTGGCCAGATCGCAGGTCAGTCCCCGGCGCGTCTGCAACGATGACATGCCTTCACACCCGGTTGGTCGTTGTTGTGGCCGAGGCAAGTGCTCGGCCCGGGCTACGCCGATGGATTGACGGCTTTCGCGATCATCGAGGTGGTCTTGTCGCCCTTGCGTCGCTCCTGGGCGATCTGCGTGCCATGCACGATGAAATAGATGTTCTCGGCGATGTTGGTGGCGTGGTCGCCGATGCGTTCGATGTTCTTGGCCATGAACAACAAGTGCGTGCAGGCGGTGATGTTGCGCGGATCTTCCATCATGTAGGTGAGCAGTTCGCGGAACATGCCGGTGTAGAGGCCATCGAGTTCCTCGTCGCGGGCCCAGGCGAGCAGGGCGCGATCGGCATCACGATCGCGGTAGGCGATCAGCACCTCATTGATGATCTCGGCGGCGAGTTTGCCGAGTCGCGGCAGGCTGAACACCGGCCGCACCAGATCGACGCGATTGAGCGCGATCGCGCGCTTGGCCACATTGGCAGCGTAGTCGCCGATGCGCTCGATGTCAGATGAGATGCGCAAGGCGGCGAGCACTTCGCGCAGATCCCGGGCGATCGGTTGACGCAGCGAAAGCATGCGGATGACATCCTGGCTGATTTCGTTTTCGAGATCGTCGACCGCCTTGTCGCTGGCGACGATGCGTTCGGCGGCATCGCTGTCGCGCTCGACCACGGCGCTGATGGCGGCTTCGAGCTCGTTGAGGGCAAGGTCGCCCATGCGCTGGATTTCGCCAGTCAGGCGGGCGAGTTCCGTGTCGTAGCTTTTCACGATGTGTTCGCTGGAAATGGGCATGATCTGATCCTCAGCCGAACCGGCCGGTAATGTAGTCCTCGGTCTGCTGCTTCGCGGGTTGCGTGAAGAGCTTCTCCGTCTCGCCGAACTCGATCAGTTCGCCGAGGTACATGAACGCGGTGAAATCCGAACAGCGTGCGGCTTGCTGCATGTTGTGGGTGACGATGGCGATCGTGAACTGACCGGCGAGTTCGGCGATCAACTGTTCGATCTTGGCTGTGGCAATTGGATCCAGCGCCGAGGTCGGCTCATCAAGCAGCAGGACCTGGGGCTTCAAGGCGACCGCACGCGCGATGCAAAGGCGTTGCTGCTGGCCGCCGGAAAGTCCGAGCGCACTTTGCTTGAGCTTGTCCTTGACCTCATCCCACAACGCGCCCTGGCGCAAGGCCTCTTCGACCCGCGCATCCATGTCCGGCTTGCGCAGCTTTTCGTAGTGACGGATCGCGTAGGCGATATTTTCGTAGATCGACATCGGGAACGGCACCGGCTTCTGGAACACCATGCCGACCTTGCTGCGCAGGCGGTTGAGCGAGTACTTCGCGTCGAGGATGTTCTCGCCATCGAGGGTCACCTCACCCTCGGCTGCCTGCTTCGGGTAGATCGAATAGATGCGATTGAAGATGCGCAGCAGGGTCGACTTGCCGCATCCGGAAGGACCGATCATTGCGGTAACGCGGCGCTCGGCAATATCGAGATTGACGTCCTTGAGTGCCTGGAAGTGGTCGTAGAAGAAATTGAGATTCTTCGCGCTCATCTTCGGCGCCTGACTGGCGTCGGCATTGCTGCGGGCACCGCCGACGGTTGGAGCCGACATGGCAAAGCTCAGGTCATTCATGGCGGGATTTGTTCCTGGAAAGAATGGCTCGCGCCAGCAGGCTCAACACAAGCACGAAGAAAGTCAGCACCAGCGCGCCGGCCCAGGCCAGGGTCTGCCAGTTTTCGTAGGGGCTCGCGGTGAACTGGTTCATGACCACCGGCACGCTGGCCATCGGCTGGGTCAGGTCGGTGCTCCAGTACTGGTTGCCGAAGGACGTGAAAAGCAGGGGCGCGGTTTCGCCGCTGATGCGGGCGAGAGCGAGGATGATGCCGGTGACGATGCCTGGCGCGGCACCGCGATAAAGCACTTGCACGATCACCTTCCATTGCGGCACACCGAGCGAGAGCGCGGCCTCGCGCATCTGCGAGGGCACCAGACGCAGCATTTCGTCGGTGGTGCGCACGATCACCGGCAATACGATGAAGGCCAGCGAGACCGCGCCGGCGATGGCCGAGAAGCCGCCACCTGTCCGCGCCACCAGCAGGGTATAGACGAACAGGCCGAGCACGATTGACGGTGCCGACAGCAGGATGTCGTTGACGAAGCGAATGACCAGGCCGATCTTTCGTGTACCTGCGTATTCTGCCAGCCAGGTACCTGCGGCGATGCCGAGCGGTGTGCCGATCAGGATGGCCATGCCACACATCATCATGCTGCCGAAGAATGCATTGGCCAGACCACCGGCTTCCATCGGTGGGGGTGTGTTCTGGGTGAACAAGGCGATATTGATGCCGCTGATGCCCTTGCTGATCGTCGTCCACAGGATCCAGGCCAGGAAGAACAAGCCGAATACCGCTGCCGCGCTCGACAGCAAGATGGCGAGGCGATTGATGATCGTGCGCTTGCGATGGAGGCGTTGCGCAACCCGTGATGTGCTCGCCGAACCGGTGGTCGTATTCATTACAAACCCTCGCGTCGTTGCAACTGCATCAACATCAATCGAGCGATGGCGAGCACGAAGAAGGTAACGATGAAGAGCACGAAGCCAAGCAGGAGCAGGGCAGATTTGTAGGTGTCGGTGGCCTCGGCGAAATCATTGGCGATCAAGGCGGCGATTGTGGTGCCGGGTTCCAGCAGCGAAACCGAGAAGCGCACTGTGTTGCCGACCACATAGGCCACCGCCATCGTTTCGCCGAGCGCGCGACCGAGGCCGAGAAACACGCCGCCGATTACCGCCGACTTGGTGTAGGGAAGGACCACGTCCCAGACCACCTCCCACTTGGTCGCGCCGAGTGCGTAGGCAGACTCCTTGAGTCGTGTCGGCACGGTGAGGAACACATCACGCATCACTGATGAAACAAAGGGGATGACCATTATCGCCAGCACGAAACCAGCCGTGAGCATGCCGATGCCGATCGGTGGGCCTTGAAACACCGGGCCGATCAAGGGCAGGGTGCCGAGATGATCGTTGAGCCACGGCGTGACGTATTCGGTCATCACCGGCACCAGCACGAAAAGTCCCCACATGCCGTAGATGATCGAGGGAATGCCGGCCAGCAGTTCAATCGCCGAACCGACCGGGCCGCGCAACCAGGACGGCGCGACTTCGGCCAGGTACAGCGCGACACCGAAACTCACCGGCACGCCGATAATCATCGCGATGGCTGCGGTGACCAGGGTGCCGAAGATCGGCACGAGTGCGCCGTAGCGATTCTCGACCGGATTCCAGTCGGTCGAAACGAAGAAGCGCCAGCCTTCCTGGGCCAGCACCTCGCGACCGCCCCAGAGCATCGACAAGGCGGCACCGGCGAGCGCGATCAGGACGAAGAACGCAGTGAAGGCGAGCAGATAACTGAAACCCTTGTCCTGCAGCTCATCGCGGCGGGACTCGGGCTTGGGTATGGCTGCGCGTGCAGAGATGGTGGTCATGTGAGAGTGATAGTTGGTGAGGTTTCCTGACCCCGAAGCGTCTGAGATTCAGCGAGGCCGGAGCGCGGAGTTTCGGCGCAAATCAGGTGTCTACTTGATGCGATCGACCCAGTACGCCTTGATCCGGGTGACCAGGCTGTCCGGCAGTGGCACGTAGTCCAGCGAAGCCGCCTGCGCCTTGCCGTTCTCGTAGCCCCAACTGAAGAACTCGCGTGCTGCCGTGGCGCGTTCAACATTCTTGGCCTGGGCATGCATGAGCACGAACACTGTGGCGCTGATCGGCCACGACTCATCGCCCGGCGCATTGGTGATTATCAGACTGAAATCCTTGGCGTTCTTCCAGTCGGCACTGGCGGCTGCTGCGGCAAATGACTCGGCACTCGGGACAACGTACTTGCCGGCTGCGTTCTGCAACTGGGTGAACGACATCTTGTTCTGCAAGGCATAGGAGAGTTCGACGTAGCCGATCGCGTTCCTGATCTGCTTGACGTAGGCCGAGACGCCTTCGTTGCCCTTGCCGCCTAGGCCGGTCGGCCATTGCACCGAGGTGCCTTCGCCAACCTTTTCTTTCCACTCTGTGCTCACTTTGGAAAGGTAGTTGACGAAGTTGAAGGTCGTGCCGGAGCCGTCCGAACGATGCACGATGGTGATCTTGCCATCCGGCAGGGAAAGGCCTTCGTTGAGCGATGCGATCGCCGGATCGTTCCACTTCGTCACCTTGCCAAGAAAGATGTCGGCAAGCAGGGCTCCGGTCAGCTTGAGCTTGCCCGGCTCGATACCGGCGACATTGACCACCGGCACGACACCGCCGATCACGACCGGAAACTGGATCAGTCCAGCTTCGGCGACTTCGTTCGAATCCAGTGGTTTATCGGATGCGCCGAAGTCGACCGTGGATGCCTTGATCTGCGCGATGCCGCCGCTGGATCCGATCGACTGGTAGTTGATCCTGTTCTTCGTGGCAGCGTTGTAATCAGCCGACCACTTGGACATAAGGGGGAAGACAAACGACGAGCCGGCACCGGTCACGTCGGATGCCTGAACCGAACTCATGCCGATCGATGACGCGATCGCAAAGACAGCGGTATTCAACTTGATCGAAATGCTCACGCGGACGACTCCTTGAGGATGTGCATGGGAGGTGCACTTTGTAACCGCTCAAGGTTGCAGAACCGTGTGGGTTTTATTTCAGTTTGGTTACAGGGGAGTGGGGAGTGAGGAGAATTGCGGGAGTTCACGCCCCACCATCGGTGGCGCGCTGTCGCGCAGCTAACATGGATCCGGGCGATTGCCGTTCCTTCTCTCCCCCTGTAGGAGCCCGTTTACGGGCGAGCTTTTGGCAGGCTTGGACGAAGAGCTCGCCCCTGACGGGGCTCCTACAAGGCTTGCGGTTGGCCTGGAGGAGCCCGTTTACGGGCGAGTCTTTGCTTTGGCTTGACGGCCTCGGGAGAAGGAAAAACCTGCTGGCCGCGCGCCTTTACAATCAACGAGTTACGTCATGTTAGATGAGAGCGGCTTCAGCCGCCCCGAAAAAGGGACTTCCTACGGTCGCGATGCTGTTGCGCCAGCCGGTCGAATGCGCAATGGCCAACCCGAGCCTGGAGTTGGTCTTTGTGGGTCAGTGCTGCGCGCTGACGCTTTTCTTGATCCTGGCCAAAATCGATGCTGTTGCTCTGAGCGATGAAAGGCATCGCGCCTGAAGGCGCTTCCTGCAAGTCAAAAGCTCGAAAATCCACTCCCCGCTCCCCACTCCCATGCTCCAATCAATCCCCGCTTATAAACGCCGGGCCCTTGCCCACGGTCTTCTCATAGACGCCCTTGCCGGCGCGCTTGTACTGGGTGAAGCCATGTTTGCCGGCATGACTCTCACTGGTGCGGTGGGCCTGGCCGGAAACGACCTGGGGCGCGCTGATGACGCGATGGATCGGCGCGCCACACTCGGGGCATGCCGTCAATGCGGGATCGGCAAGTCTTTGCAGCCGTTCGATGCCGTCGCGGCAATGCCCGCAGGCGACATCGTCAGGCATGTATTGGTAGATCGGCATGACGGCAAGAATGCGGGCGGGACGCTGCGGATTCAATCCGCCGCGGAAAACGGTTGCCCGATCTCCGGATCGGCGTCGGCTCCGGCGAAGTCCGACATGTGCTTCCAGCGGTTGACGATCTTGCAGAACAACTCGGCCGTACGCTCGGTGTCATACACGGCCGAGTGGGCCTCGTTTGCATCCCAGGCGACGCCGGATGCGGCAACGGCGCGGGCGAGCACGGTCTGGCCATAGGCAAGTCCGGCCAGGGTCACCGTGTCGAAGTTGCTGAACGGATGAAACGGATTTCGCTTGTGTCCGGTCCGGCGTACAGCCGCATTGAGAAAGCTCAGATCGAAGCCGGCGTTGTGGCCGACCAGGATCGCGCGCTGACAGTCGGCCGCGCGCATCGCGGTGCGAACAGGGGCGAAAACGTGATCAAGCGCCGCCCTTTCCTCAAGTGCGTTTCGGAACGGATGATCCGGATCAATGCCGGTGATTTCCAGCGCGCGCGGATCAAGATTCGCACCGGGAAACGGTTCGACATGGGTGGAAACAGCCGGTTGCGGAAACACGAATCCCTGTGCATCCATGCCAATCACGACCACGGCAATCTCGAGCAGGGCATCGCGTTCACAGTCGAAACCACCGGTTTCGACATCGACGACGACAGGGAGGAAACCGCGAAATCGCTCGGCAATTCGCGTGACGGAAGTGGTCTCAGGCATTGGTGAAGAATAGCCGATCGGCTCTGGCCCGGGGTGATTGCTTGTTTCAACCACGCCAATTGCGATGTGACTGGTCAGCCGAAAGCAGGCGTAGCACCGGAACGGATTGCCAACGCTGCCAGGTTTCCCGATGCGCGGAAATGTTCGAGCAACTGAAACAAATGAGTTGCCGGAATGCAATGTTCCTGCAATAAAACGTCAATAGCCTGTGCAGCCACGGAAGCCCGCTCCGGAGCCTCCCAGCCCTTCCTTGCACAAAGAGAAAATCTCATGAAACGCGTTGCGCGCTGTCTGCTTGCTGTTGCGATTGTTTCCACCCTGGCCGCCCAGGCCCACGCCGATGTTGCGCTTGATGTCATCGGTGGCTATGAGGTCAGCTTCGAGGGCCTCGTGCAGTCCGATGGCAACTGGTACAACAACGATGCAGCCGATCTGAACGGCTCGGCTGGCAACAACGGCAAGGACAGCGAATTCGAGATGCGCCGCGCCGAGCTCGTGCTCAAAGGCAAGGGCACGATGTTCGACTGGGTGCTCGGCTACGATGCCAAGGCCAACAAATATCTCGACGTCAATCTGAAGTGGAAGCTCGGCTCGAACTATGTGCAGGTTGGCCAGTTCAAGCAAGGCAACAGCCTCGAAGAACTCAGCAGCACCAAGAATAACGATTTCATTTCCAAGGCCATGGTTACCAATACCTTCGCGGTGGCTCGTCGCGTCGGAATTGCCTACGGTGGCGGCGGCAAGAACTGGGGCTACGCGGCCAACGTATTCGGCCGCGAACTGACCCGTAATCTCGGCCAGGGCCAGGGCTTTGGTGGTCGCTTCTACTACGCACCGATCGTCGGCGACGGCAGCCTGCTGCACTTCGGCGTCTCGGCCGTTGATTACGACACCAGCAACGATACGCAGCGCTGGCGCATCCGTCCGGATGCGGATCTCGCGACCACGCGACTGATCGACACCGGAAACATACTCAATGCCGATCGCAATCGGACGTATGGCCTGGAAGGCGTCTGGGCAGGTGGGCCATTCAAGGTGCAGAGCGAGTACATGCGCACCACAACCACGCGCACCAACAACTCTGCCGGCGCGGATTTTTCTGGCGACAGCTGGTATGTCTCCGGAGTCTGGAACATCAGCGGTGAAACCTGGGGCTACAAGGGCGGCACCCCGACCACGCCGTTGCCGAGCGACCCTGCTGCCGGCATGTGGCAAGTGGGCGTTCGTTATGACGATGCCAGTCTCAATGACGGCGAGATCAAGGGCGGCGACGAGCACAACATCACGATCGGCGTGAATTACTACTGGCGCTCGAATTTCAAGATCATGGCCAACTATGTCGCCGTGAAGAGTTCGAGGTTCAACTCGGCGACGGGTGGCGATCTGAGTGACGATCCGGATATCTTCGAGACCCGTCTGCAGTTTTATTGGTAGGTCTTGGTTCGCTTTGCGGGCGGGTTCAGTCCGCCCGCAAGGCTCTTGATATAGCATTTGTGACAATTGCCCTCCGACAATCCAAGGGCAGGCTCGACTTCGCCGGGGCAGGGGTCTGGCGACTTTTTTCATTGAGAACACGCTCCGAAGGAGCGTAACAACTCACAGCAAAGTTCACTCCGCAGTCTTGGGCCGAAAACTGCACAAATCACGAATCAGACAAGCCGGACAATCCGGCTTGCGTGCCTTGCACACATAGCGGCCGTGCAGGATCAGCCAGTGATGGGCGTCGAGTCGAAACTCGGGAGGAATCAATCGAACCAGTTTGTCCTCGACCTTGCGAACGTCGGCACCCTTGGCCAGGCCGGTGCGGTTGGCAACGCGGAAGATGTGCGTGTCGACCGCAATCGTCGGTTCGCCGAAGGCCGTGTTGAGCACGACGTTGGCTGTCTTGCGGCCGACGCCGGGCAGCGCTTCGAGCGCTTCGCGGTTGCGCGGCACTTCGCCGGCATGCTGATCGACGAGGATTCGGCAAGTGGCAATCACGTTCTTCGCTTTTGCGTTGAACAGGCCGATCGTCGAGATGTGCCGTTTCAATTCCTCTTCACCAAGATCGAGAATCGCCTGTGGCGTATTCGCGATCGGGTAAAGGCGTCGGGTGGCCTTGTTGACGCCGACGTCGGTGGCCTGGGCCGAAAGGATCACCGCAATCAGCAGTTCAAACGGTGTCGTGTAAACAAGTTCAGTGGTGGGTTTCGGGTTGAATTCGCGCAAACGCGTGAACATATCGATGACGTTCTCGCGTTTCATTGCGAAGATGATCGGTCGGACTTGACCGCCTTTGCTGCGCGCTTTGCCTTGCCGCGCGCGATCGCTTCAAGCACAGCGTTGCGGCTGATCGGTGTCACGCGTTTCGCATCGATCCGTTGAGCCGTCTCGCGACGGGAGCTGCGCTTGCTGTCTTTGCGCGCAAGGCGCTGGTTGCGCTCCTCAAAGCGCCGCTTGGCCAGTGCCGCGCGATCAAGAATCTCCTCACGTTCAAGTGGCTGTGTCGAGGTCACGACCATCGCAATGCAATCGACCGGACACGGCGGGATGCACAGCTCGCAACCGGTGCATTCGGCAGTGATGATCGTATGCATGCGCTTGGCCGCGCCGACGATCGCATCGACCGGACAAGCCTGGATGCACTTGGTGCAGCCGATGCACACGTCCTCGTCGATCAGTGCAACTGTCGACACCGTTTCGATTCCAAAATCCGGATCAAGCAGTCTTGATTCGCGTCCGAGGAGAGCGGCCAACGCATCGACACCAGCCTGACCGCCAGGAGGGCACTGGTTGATATCGGCCTCACCACTGGCAATAGCCTCGGCATACGGTCGACACGCCGGATAGCCACAACGCGTGCATTGCGTTTGCGGCAGCAGGAGATCGATCTGGGTGACGAGGATCAGGTTCATGTCGCTTGTGGATTCAACGCGGCTTTCAATCCGTTCAGCGGGTTTTGCTGCGTTGGTGACGCAGACTCAGGAAGCCGCAGAGGACAATCAGCAAAGAGAGTGCAGGCCAGCGCAGGCTGATCAATGGCGTTGCATCGTGGACACCGAGCGGTGCGAGCCAAGCGAGAGCCTGGTTGTCGTCCTCGTTGCTGTCGAGAAGCATGATTCCGTCGCCCGTTCCCTGCTCGGGTGAGATCTGAAAGTCGGCCGCAAGTGGATGGGTATAAGGCTGGAAGCTGCGAACTTTGAACGTGCAGCGGTGCGTCTGTCCGGGCTGCAGCGCGGGCAGCGCGAAACCATAGCCTCCGCCTGTGAAGCACATGGGTGCGAAATGTTCTTCACCACAACCCCCTTCGCCATCACCCGAAAGTACGATTACATCGAAACCTCCGCCGTAACATGCCCCCGCACTTTGTTCATGGATGGGTAGTTGGCCGCCATTGTGGATGCTCAGCTCGATGCTGGCATGGCCGATCCCCTGATCGTCAATCGAGAAATCCAGTGTGCGTGTGGCAATCGAGGTGTTGGTGAGTGTCCCAATGATCGTCAACCCGCTGAAGGTTTGTAGCTCCACCCCCGTTCGCCAAACCAGCCAAGTATCGTTCTTCGAAGCGAGTGGACGATTGATAGACCACTGGCAATCGAGGAATGTGCCGGGAGCGATGTTCGAGGTGACGAATCCTACTGAGGAAAAATTATCGACGACGATCGATCCGCAACGCCCATCGGCGGGCGGCCCGAGCGTATAGGGAGCAGGATCGAAGCGGTTGATGAAATGGAAAGTGCCACGCACAATGGCTGCTGCGGTTACGTCTCCGGTGTTGCGGATTCGCAGTGCATAGGTGGTCGATTCACCCGGTGCGAGAAGAAGCTGATCCGCCGATAGTTTTTCCAACTCGAAAGTGGCGTCTGCCCATGCGCACGACGCAAATGCGGAAAGCAGAATCAGTGCGAGTCTGTAAACCAGTCGGGCGTTTCCGCTGCGATTGCTTCTATGCATGAGAGCAACTCCGTGGCGACGCGTGCCAGCAATTCTCCACAACAAACGCCTTGACTACAAATTTCATCCGATGGCTGCGGCTTGTCACGCTGCGGTGGGCGCTTACGTGAAAGGCAAGCGCCGCGATGCGAGAGCCTATCTGACCGTCGCGCCTGGCTGCGCACCGGCATCGACATCAAGCAGCTTGAGATCGGCGCCGCCGTTGCCAGCCGAGAGGATCATGCCTTCGGACAGGCCGAAGCGCATCTTGCGTGGGGCGAGATTGGCGATGAAGACGACATTGCGGCCGATTAATTTCTCCGGTTCTTCGTAGGCGGCGCGAATGCCGGAGAAGATCTGGCGTTCGCCGAGTTCGCCGGCATCGAGCTTGAAGCGCAGCAGCTTGTCCGAACCTTCGACAAAGGCGCATTCGAGCACCTTGCCGATACGCAGATCGAGCTTGGCGAAATCCTCGATCGAGATGATGGCGGACTGCGCATCCTCTTTCGTGGGAGCGGCTTCAGCCACCCCCAAAAAGGGACTCCCTTCGGTCGCGATGGCCTTTGCCGGCTTGGTGCTGGCGGCGGTGGGTTCCGCCGCTGCTCCCAGAGAATCCTTCGATGCTTCAATCATCGCCACAACCTGTTTCGGATCAACACGGGTGGCGAGGGGCTGGTAGCTCTGCACTTGGTGATCGCCGAGATGCTTCGCGATCTGGGTGAAACGCTCGAAACGTCCATCGGGCAGGGCGAGGAAACCTTCGGCTTGGGTGGCCAGGGTTGGCAGGATCGGCTTCAAGGCGCAGGCAATCGCGCGGAACAGGTTGATGCCGGTCGTCAGCACGACGTGCAGTTCTTCGCGTCGCGTCGGAACCTTGGCCAGTGTCCAGGGAGCGGTGTCGGCGATGTATTCGTTGGCGCGATCGGCGACCTGCATGATCATGCCGATGGTGCGATTGAAATCATCGCGCGCGTAGTGTTCAACCGCATCCTGCAGTTGGCCGACTGCCTGGTCGAGCAGCAGTCTTGCCCTGCGCACAAACTCGGACGCACTTGCTGCGGGTTCTTTTGTCCAGAAATCCGCAACCAGGCGGTTGTCGAAATTCGCTTCGAGCAGCTTCGCGCAGCGACTGGCGATATTGACGAACTTGCCGACGATGTCGGCGTTGACACGCTGTGTGAAATCATCGAGGTTCAGGTCGAGATCGACCACGCCGCCCGAGGACTTGGCGGCGAAGTAGTAGCGCAGGTATTCGGGATTGAGGCCGACATCGAGCCAGGTGCGCGCCTGGATGAAGGTGCCGCGTGATTTGGACATCTTCTCGCCATTGACGGTCAGATAGCCGTTGACGTGCAAGGCACTCGGTACGCGGAAGTTCGCACCATGCAGCATGGCCGGCCAGAACAGGCCATGGAAGTTGACGATGTCCTTGCCGATGAAGTGGTGCATTTCAGTGGTGCTGCCGACATCGAGGTATTCGCCGAATGAATAGCCTTTGGCGTCGCAAAGCGCCTTGAAGCTGGCCAGATAGCCCACCGGCGCATCGAGCCAGACATAGAAGAACTTGCCCGGCGCATCGGGGATCGAAAAACCGAAATACGGCGCATCGCGCGAGATGTCCCAGTCGCGCAGGCCGCCCTCGGCATTGAGCCATTCGCCAAGCTTGGCGATGACTCCCGGGTGGGCCACCGGCTTGCCGTCGGTCAATTGGCCGGCAAACCATGCGCGCAGCAGTGATTCAAATTTTCCAACACCGAAAAAGAAGTGCTCCGAATCGCGCAGCACCGGTTCCGCGCCCGACATCACCGAGCGCGGGTTCTTCAGGTCGGTCGGTGCATAGGTCGCGCCGCAGTTCTCGCAATTGTCGCCGTACTGATCCGCTGTCCCGCATTTCGGGCATTCGCCGCGGATGTAGCGATCGGGCAGGAACATCTGCTTGACGGGATCGAACAGCTGCTTGATCGATCGACGTGCGATATGTCCACCATCGCGCAAACGCGTGTAGATGGTTTCGGCGAGTTCGCGGTTCTCGGGCGAATGAGTCGAGTGGTAGTGATCGAAGTCGATTGCGAAATCGGCAAAATCACGTTCATGCGACGCCTGGATCGGCTTGATGTAGTCCTCGGCGCTTAGGCCGGCCTTTTCCGCAGCGAGCATGATCGGTGTGCCGTGCGCATCGTCGGCGCAGACGAAATGCACGGTATGACCATGCATGCGCAGCGCACGAACCCAGATATCGGCCTGCACATAGCCAAGCAGATGGCCGACGTGCAGGTGCCCGTTGGCATAGGGCAAGGCATTGGTGACAAGGATCTTCCTTGCAGGGCTGATCATTCCGTCCGGTTTCCGCGCGTTTCAGGGCGCGGAATTATTGCATGCGCGGAGCCGGGGATGGTCGGACTGCGTCGGCTACAACGCACAACCGAGGTCGGTGAGCTTGCTGGCGGCGAGCTTGCGCGATTTCTTGCACAAGGCGGCGACTCGGGCCGGATCGACACCGCGGGCTATATTCGCGGTGACCGAACGAAACACTTCGTGCAACTCACGGCCCCGGGTCTTGCGGGCGTCGCTGACAAGGCGCGTATTCAGGCACTGACGATAGGCTTCGATGTATTCATCGCAATCCGGGAATCCGGTTTTCTCGTAGGGCGGTATCGGACTGTCGAGCGGCGGTGGCGCGGCTTCGACCGGTGCGACGACTTCGGCAACGGCTGGTGTCGGTGGCGGTTCGGGCTGCTTCGCAGGCGCGGCGGATGGCGGAAGCGCCACGGTGTCCGGTACGCCCGAGGGCTGACTGCGGTTGCAGGCGGCCATTGAGATCAACAGCAAGGGGGCGATCAGCAGCATTCGGCATCGGGTCATCGGGTTTCTCCTGGCGGATCGGTGTCCGGGGTTGGCGGGGTTTGGACTGCGCAATCGCGAAACAGTTCGTTCATCAGCTGAACGGGATCGGCCTGATTGCAGGGTCGGCCATGTGCATTCGAGTAGACGTTACACTATAGGTCTTTGCGAACTTGATCGAGTCCATGAACGAAGTCGTTGAAGCAAGAGTCAGGGAAATTCTCTCCACGATCATTGATCCGCATACCGGCCAGGATCTGGTTTCAGAGTCCGCATTGCGCGGGGTCGGCGTATCCGTTGCGCGCGTGTCGGTGGATATCCAGCTCGGTTATCCGGCCCTGTCGTGGCAATCGACGCTGTCGGCGCAGGTCAAGGCGGCGCTCGAAGCCGATGCCGCGATCGAAGCAGCCACGGTTTCGGTTTCGTGCCGGGTCGGCGCACACCGCGTCCAGGAAGGCCTGACCCCGATGCCGAATATCCGCAACGTGATCGCAGTTGCCTCGGGCAAGGGCGGCGTCGGCAAATCGACGGTCGCGGCCAACCTGGCCTTGGCTCTGCGCGCCGAAGGTGCCAGCGTCGGCATCCTCGATGCGGACATCTACGGGCCGAGCCAGCCGCGCATGCTCGGACTCTCGGGCAAACCCGATACCAAGGACAACAAGCACATCGAGCCGAAGATCAATCATGGCATCCAGGTCATGTCGATCGGATTCCTGATCGACGAGGACACGCCGATGATCTGGCGCGGGCCGATGGTTACCCAGGCCCTGCAGCAGTTGCTCAGCGACACCAACTGGGTCGATCTCGACTATCTGATCATCGACCTGCCGCCCGGCACCGGCGACATCCAGTTGACCCTGTGCCAGCGTGTGCCTGTTTCCGGCGCGGTCATCGTGACCACGCCGCAGGACATCGCCCTGCTCGATGCGCGCAAGGCATTGAAGATGTTCGAGAAGGTCAATGTGCCCGTGCTCGGCGTCATCGAGAACATGTCGACCCATATCTGCTCCAACTGCGGACACGAGGAGCATATCTTCGGCGAAGGCGGTGGCGCGCGCATGGCCGAGCAATACAGCGTGCCGATGCTTGGTTCGCTGCCGCTCGATATCCGCATCCGCGAGCAGGCCGACAGCGGCACGCCGACCGTGGCCGCGTTGCCTGATTCCGACCTGGCCGCGCGTTATCGCGAAATCGCGCGCAACGCGGCGGCACGGCTATCGCTGCAGGCGCGCAACAAGTCGATCCAGTTCCCGAAGATCGTCATCCAGAACACCTGATCGTGATCGTGCGCGTGCTCGGCGGTCTGCTTGGCCTGCTTGCGCTGGCGCAGCCGGCGTTGGCGGATGGCGATGTCGATCGCCTGCTTGCGGCGGCGATCGCACAGATCGGAGTGACCACGACCTACGATCCGGCGTATGCGCGTCTCGCTTTTCCGGATGGAGATGTGCCGATCGATCGCGGCGTGTGTTCCGATGTGGTCATCCGTGCGATGCGGGCGGTCGATATCGATCTGCAGGTCGAGTTGCATCGTGACATGCGCGCTCATTTTTCAGCCTATCCGGCGCTGTGGGGACTCAAGCGAACCGATTCGAACATCGATCACCGCCGCGTGCCGAATCTGGAAACCTGGTTTGCCCGCAAGGGCAGGAGCCTGCCGGTCACGACGGCGGCGGCGGACTATCTGCCGGGCGATTTCGTCTCCTGGCGACTCGATGGCGGCTTGCCGCATATCGGTATTGTCGCTGCCCAGCGCAGTGCCGATCAGCTGCGCCCGCTGATCATCCACAATATCGGTGCCGGCGTGCGGGCTGAAGATGTACTGTTCGCCTGGCCGATCAGCGGGCACTATCGCTGGTTCGCGGCATCACCGTGACCGCCTCCCATCCCAACCATCATCCGATCAACGAGAGTCTTGCATGAGCATCAAGTCCGACCACTGGATCCGCCGAATGGCCGAACAGCAACGCATGATCGAACCGTTCGAGCCCGGACAGGTCAAGCAGAATCCGTCGGGTGGCCGCCTGATTTCGTATGGCACATCGAGCTACGGTTATGACGTGCGTTGTGCCGCCGAATTCAAGATCTTCACCAACATCAACTCGACCATCGTCGACCCGAAGAATTTCGAGTCGGGGAACTTCGTCGACTTCAATGGTGACGTCTGCATCATTCCGCCGAACTCGTTCGCGCTGGCACGCACGGTCGAGTACTTCCGCATTCCACGCAAGGTGTTGACGATCTGCCTCGGCAAGTCGACCTATGCGCGCTGCGGGATCATAGTCAACGTGACCCCGCTGGAGCCCGAGTGGGAAGGCCATGTCACCCTCGAGTTCTCGAACACGACACCGCTGCCAGCCCGGATCTACGCCAATGAAGGCGTCGCCCAGATGCTGTTCCTCGAATCCGACGAGGAGTGCGGTACCAGTTACAAGGATCGTGCTGGCAAGTACATGGGCCAACAGGGCGTGACCTTGCCGCGCGCCTGAGGAACGGTGGTAGGCTTGGCGTCTTTTTTACGGTCTGGAGAGTGGTTATATGTGGCAGCCTGCGAATAGTCGCCCGCTGCGCCTGCTGGCGCTGGTTGTTCTTGCCGTGGTTCTCGCGGCCTGCTCTCACGGCACGCGATCCGATGCGGCGCGCGCGCCGGTCAATGCACCAGCCAGTTACGACGTGACTCTGACCGCCGAAAAGGACGGCCAATTCGATTTCCAGAACGTTCCGCTGACCGCGCAGGATCTGCGCGCGGCCCTGAACTACCGCAAGGAGCAGGGCTTGCCGATGAAGACCCTGCTGCTGAAGCGTGGCGAGAAAAACCGCATCAAGGACACCCATATCGTGGCTTTGGCGCGGATCGCCGTGGCTCTCGAGTTCACCGCCTACATCGAGGAAAAGGGTGAAATCAACGAGATCCGTGCGACGACCAAGGCTGAACCCGAACCCGCCCAGTAACCCGAGGAAACACCATGAACATCCTGCTCGGAAAAACCAAAACCCTGCTGCTCCTGCTTGCTCTCAGCCTGTTTCTGGCCGGGATTGCCCACGCGGCCAGCATCCGCAATGGTCGTGCCGTGGTCACGCCGGCCAAGCAAGACCGCTACACCATCGACAGCTACACCTTCGGCAAGGCTGAACTTTTCGGTTACATCAGCGACCTCAAGGAAACCAAGAAGATCACCGGGATCGTCCTCAAGAATGGCAGTAGCAAAGACAGCCAGGCGACTGACGAACAACGGCATTCGGTTGCCAGCATCGGTAATACCCTGCAGCTCGAAACCTTTACCCAGGATGGCAAGGAGCTTGTTCCGTTGGCCATGGAGTAGGGCGTCCCTGCAGTCCTCGCTTTATTTCGCGGGGCGGCCCGACCCGAGCCGCGCCCGTCCGTTTGAAGTGCGCAGCGGGCGCTGGCCTGTACGTCGCGCCTTCTGGCTGTTGCTGTCGAGCGTGCTGCTGGGCGGTTCGGCCTTCGCGGCGAATCCGTTCACGCTCTGGAAAGATCGCCTGTTCGGCGAACGCCCTTCGAGTCCGCGTGTGAGCCGTGCCCCGGACGATGGCGTCGTCGTGCTTGGTTTCGACCGCCCGGAGCGCATCCTCGTCGGGCCTGATGCGGAGCAAAGGGAATTTCCCAAAGGCAATAGTCGCTTTCGCGAAATCGAACTGTCGCGCGAGTTCCAGCATGTCGCGGTGCGCGTACAGGTGATCGCCGAGAACAATCCGCGGGGGCGTGGCAATTCCGTGTTCAAGCCGGTTCTGTATGTGCTCGATGACGACGGAAAGGTTCGCGATACCGCGCTGGTCGAGCCTCTGCAGATCGATATCCGACCCTTCAAGCCGACCCGGCTGCTGGCCTGCGTGAATCTCGAAAAGGTGCGCCGGTTCGCCTTGGCGACCCCGGCATCGGCTCCGGGCAAGTTCTACGAATCGAAATCGCGCGACAAGCTCAAGGCATCGAGCAAGGGCGGCTTCTACTATTCGACCGATGCGGTGCAGGTGCAGATGCCCTACGTTGAAACCGGCGAGTTGATCATCGAAGTCGCTCACGTCGACAAGAAGGGCGACGGTTGCTGATATTCAATGCGTGGTGCCACCGGCCACGCCGAGGTCGGTTCGCGTACGCAAGGCGCAGTCGATCGCGGCGCGCACGCCTTCGACCATCTGTCCGAGCGGCATGCCAGGCTCGCCCGCATGACGCTCGGCCTGCTCGGGCAGCCACGGCACGTGAATGAATCCACCGCGCGCCTGCGGGTGTTCGCTGGCAAGCAGATGGGCCAGCCAGTAGAAGACCTGGTTGCAGACGTAGGTGCCGGCACTGAGCGACAGTGACGAGGGCACCCCAAGCGCCTGCAATTGCGCGTGCATGGCCTTGAGCGGCAGGCTCGAGAAATACGCGCCCGGGCCGCCGCGCAGGATTTCCACATCGATCGGCTGCAGGCCGGTGTTGTCGGCGATGCGTGCATCGATAAGGTTGATTGCGACACGCTCGAACGAGATCTGCTTGCGCCCGCCGGCCTGGCCGAGGGCAATCACGAGTTCGGGTCGATAGCGATCAAGGCATTCCGCAAGATGGATCGGCGCGTCAGTGAAGCTGACCGGAAGCACGCTCGAAACCACACGGTGATCACTGATGATCTGGCCTTCCAGTTGGCGCGCGATCTCGGCGGACGGGTTGATCGTTTCATCAGCGAATGGCTCGAAACCGAGCACCAGCACGACCGGCGTATTCATCGAAACACCAGCACGATCATGAGCACGATGTTCACCACCATCAGGCTCAATGCGGTCGGAATCTGCGAACGGATCACGCCGTACTGGTCGGGCAGTTCGAGCAGCACCGCCGGCACGATATTGAAATTCGCCGCCATTGGCGTCAGCAAGGTGCCGCAATAGCCGGTCAGCATGCCGATTGCGCCGAGGATGGCCGGATTGGCGCCATGCTGGAGGATCAACAAGGGCAGGCCGATGCCGGCCATCATCACCGGAAAAGCGGCGAACGCATTGCCCATGATGACCGTGAAAAAGACCATGCCGAGGGCGAACGCGAGCAGGCAGGCGATGCGGTTGTCGGTTGGAATCACCGCGCTGGTCAGGGCGGCGATCGCATCGCCGACGCCGGTTGCGGCAAACACGCCGCCAAGCGTGGCCAGGATCATCGGCAGCAACACCGCCCAGCCGAGTGAATCGAGCAGGCGGCGGCCTTCGTGAATGGATTGAACCGGTTTCGCGCGGGTGACGCGAAATGCGGCGGCGAGCGCAAGTACGCTGGCCAGGCCAAGCGCGGTCAGGGTCAGGCTTTTTGGATCGAGCAGATCGATGCCGTGCGAGGCGAGGTAATTTCCGCCCGCATACAGGATCCCGGTCAATACCGGAATCGCCAGCGCCGGGCCGAACAGGCGGTTGCCGAGGCGCGTTGCCGATTCATCACGAAGCTCCTGCTCGCCGGGGCCGTCGGCTTTGATCTGCAATCGTCCACGTGCGGCGAGCAGGCCAAGCGCGATGACGCCGATGCCCATCAACTGTGTGGGCCACGGACGGCCTTGCGCATGAGCGCCGAGGATTGCCTCGCCGAACACGAATGGTGCGGACAGGATCAACCAGAATGCCGCGATCGAGTAGCGCTTTTCGCGCAGGTTGAGCAGGGCAGTTGCGATCAGGAACGCGCCAACCAGCCAGTACAGATACTCAATGCGCAGCATCGGTCGCTCCCCGGGCATTCGCGCGGGCGCGATCGCGCTCGAGACGGCGTTGCAGCAGGCGTATGCGGATAGAGTGAATGATGAAGGCCGCGACCGCCGTCGGCAGTGCCCACAACGAGATCGTCAGTGGCTCGAGCACGATGCCGTTGCCTGCATAGAAACCCTGGATCAGCAGTACCGCGCCGACGGCCACGAACACATCCTCGCCGAAGAACAAGCCGACGTTGTCAGTGGCCGCCGCGCTGGCCCGCACGATAGCGCGCTCCTCATCGGTCAGCTCACCGCCGAGGGTGCGTTCGGCAGCCGCCTCGCTCATTGGCGCAACCAGCGGTCGCACGGTTTGCGGGTGCCCGGCGACATGGGTCAGTCCGGCCATGCTGAGCAACTGGCGCAGGCCGAGATAGGTGACCTGGAAGCGGGTCAGGGTCAGGCCGCGAAACCCGGCGATCCAAGTTCGGGCACGCTCGCGCAGGCCGTAGTGTTCGAGCAGCCCGATCACCGGAAAGGTCAGCAGAAACAGCAGCAGCATACGATTCTCGACGAAAGTTCGGCCGAGCAGGGTGAGCAGGTCGGCTACGCTGATGCCGGCGGCAAGCGCGCTGACGATGCCGGCAATGACCACGACCAGCACCGGATTGCGACGCAAGGCGAATCCGGCAACGACGACGGCAACGCCGAGCAGCGGCCAGTAGTTGATGGTTTCAGGCATTTCAGATTCCGATCGGGGAGGCGGTCGACATGCTAACCCGAGCAATTCACATGGCCGCAGCAAATCCAGTAGGAGCCCGTTTACGGGCCCCGAAAAAGGGACTCCCGTTGGTCGCGAGCTTTTTGCTGGCCCGGCGAAGCGCTCGCCCCTGGCGGGGCTCCTACGAGATTGCGATTGCCCTGTAGGAGCCCGTTTACGGGCGAGCTTTTGGCTGGCCCGGCGAAGATCTCGCCCCTGGCGGGGCTCCTACGAGATTGCGATTGCCCTGTAGGAGCCCGTTTACGGGCGAGCTTTTGGCTGGCCCGGCGAAGCGCTCGCCCCTGACGGGGCTCCTACGAGGATTCCAACCAGATCGCATTCCAGAACGGATACATACCTACGCTTCTCACAAGGCCCGCACGGACTGGATTGCTGATGATGTAGCGCGCCGCTGAAATGAGCTCTTCGTCGGCACGCATGGCGTGATCATGAAATCCCTTGGCCCAAATATGACCTTGCTGGCTGCGAACAGCATTCACCGATCGCGCAGTACAACTCTTGAGCCGATTGACCAACGTCGACAACGTATCCAACTCGCCGAGTTCGATCAGGCCGTGCCAGTGATCCGGCATCAGGACCCAGCAAAGGAGTCGTGATGCCCGCCAGATCGATGCATCGAGAGAGGTGCCCGATACCGCCAGGGCGGCTCGCCAATCCAGGAAAATCGTTTCGCGGTTCGCGGTGACGAAGGTAATGAGATAGACGCGACCAGATTCGCTATGGCGACCTCTTCGCAGAGCAGCATGGCCTCGTTCGGGCTTCAAGATGATTTCCATTCTGGAATCATCAGGTCAGTCACACAGATTGACGATAGCAAAGAGATGAAAATCTTGTAGGAAATCAACCCGACCGGCCAATGAAGCGCTCGCCCCTGGCGGGGCTCCTACGAGATTGCGATTGCCCTGTAGGAGCCCGTTTACGGGCGAGCTTTTTGCTGGCCCGGCGAAGCGCTCGCCCCTGGCGGGGCTCCTACGAGATTGCGATTGCCCTGTAGGAGCCCGTTTACGGGCGAGCTTTTGGCTGGCCCGGCGAAGATCTCGCCCCTGGCGGGCTCCTGCGAGATTGCGATTGCCCTGTAGGAGCCCGTTTACGGGCGAGCTTTTGGCTGGCCCGGCGAAGCGCTCGCCCCTGACGGGGCTCCTACGAGATTGCGATTGCCCTGTAGGAGCCCGTTTACGGGCGAGCTTTTGGCTGGCCCGGCGAAGCGCTCGCCCCTGACGGGGCTGCTACATAGATACCCGCCGTATCGAATGCGTGACGCAGACGACTGGCGAAAATGGCAGCTTCGGCGCGATCACCATGCAAGCAGAGGGTGTCGCATGGCAGGGCGATTCGTTTGCCATCAAGCGTATCGACATGGCCCGTGGTGACGATCGAAAGCGCCTGCTCGATGGCATCTTCAACGTGGTCGATCACCGCGCCATGCGTACCGCGCGGGGCGAGGCTGGCATCGGCCAGATAGCGGCGATCGGCAAAAGCTTCGTGGGCAACGCGCAGACCGGCGCGCACCCCGGCGCGTGGCAGCTCGCTGCCGGCCAGTCCGACCAGGATCAGGCTTGCATCGAAATCGTGCACGCTTGCCGCGATCGCATCAGCGAGCTGCGTATCGCGCGCGGCCTCGTTGTAGAGCGCGCCATGCGCTTTGACATGGGTCAGACGGATGCTTTCGGCATCGGCCAGATTGCCGAGCTGCTCCAGTTGCCCACGAACCAAATCGGCAACCTCGGATGGTTTGAGCCGCAACGCACGTCGTCCGAAGTGCTCACGATCGGCATAGCCCGGATGCGCCCCGGCGGCGACGCCGAATTCGCGACACAGACGCAGCGTCTCACGCATGCTGGCCGCATCGCCCGCATGTGCACCACAGGCGATATTGGCCGAGCTGATCAGCGCCATGATGGCCGCATCATTGCCGCAGCCTTCGCCAAGATCACAATTGAAATCAATGCGGCGAGCCATCAAGCAATTCTCCTTGCATGGGTACTCCTGGCAGACCGCCAATGGCAATCGTCATCCGAGCAAGTCGCTGGCGTTGTTCGATCAGCTTCTGTTGCGCCTGTTTGGCATCGCAGCGGACGAAGCGCAACGCGTCGCCGGCTCGCAGTTGGGCGAGTCGTGGCCAGTCGGCGCGGATGACGTGGCCGATGCGTGGATAGCCGCCGTGGGTTTGCGCGTCGGCAAGCAGCAGGATCGGTTGCCCATCGGCGGGCAGTTGCAGGGTGCCTGGCATGACCGGCTCGGAAATGCGTTCGCGTGGATCAGCGATCTGCAGGGCAGTGCCTTGCAAGCGCAGCCCTTGCCGATTGCTGGCGTTGCCGACCTGCCATTCACTGGCGAACAGCGCATCGATTGTCGTCAGCGCATCGCGGCCCGGCAGCACATGGATGTATGCGGGAGTGAAGAAATCGAGATCGGGTGTGGGATCGATCCAGCGTGTATCGATAGCAACTTGATCGCATTGCGGGCGAAATCCAGCAGCGATGGCCAGCTCGTCGCCGGCTTGCAATGCTCGTCCGTCGACGCCGCCGAAACCGGCTCGCAAATCGGTACTCAAACTGTCGAGCATGCTCTTGATTGCGAATCCCCCGGCGACGGCGAGGTAGGCGCGCGCGCCGCTTCGGCATGCACCGAGGCGCAGCTCGCTTCCAGCCGGAATATCGATCCGTCGCCATCCGGGCAGGGATTGCCCATCGACGCTTGCATCAATGCGTGCGCCGCAGATTGCAATGCGGGCGGCGTGCGCGAACTGAAGGCGCGGGCCGCTCAAAGTGATCTCGATGGCAGCGCTGTCGGCAGTATTGCCAACCAGCAAGTTGGCGATCGAAAAAGAAAGCGGATCAAGCGCACCCGAGTGACCGACGCCAAGATGACGCCAGCCATTGCGCCCGGAATCCTGCGCGCTGCTTAGCAAGCCCGGTGCCAGCACCTTGATGCTCATGACGATGATTCGCCGCGCCCGGCGGCGTCGACAAAGCGCACGATATCGCCGGGCTGGAGCAGGGTGGGTTCCTTGCCCGATGCGTCGAACAAGCTGACATCGGTGTTGCCGATGATCTGCCAGCCGCCTGGACCGCTGCGTGGATAGATGCCGGTCTGCGCCCCAGCAATGCCGACGCTACCAGCGCTGACTTGTGTGCGCGGGGTCGCATGGCGGGGTATCGATAGTTGTGGATCCATGCCGATCAGATACGGAAATCCTGCCGCGAAACCAAGCATGCCGACTCGATACTCGGCCGAGCAGTGGCAATCGATGAGTTGTTCAGGAGACAGCCCGGCATGCTCGGCCACCGCCTCAAGGTCGGGTCCGAACTCGCCACCGTAGCGAACGCTGATCGAGTGGATGCGCACGCTCGCTGTTGCAGCTTCACCAGCAGCATCGAGGCGGCGCGATGCGAGCCAACGGCAAGGTTCGGCAAGTGGTTCAGCAGTATCCGCGAATGCGTCGATGTCGATGCACAAGGCCAGCGTGGCGAAGGCCGGGACAATGTCAATCAGCCAGGCCGGTCGATCGCGTTGCAATGCGGCGGCACAGGAGTGGACACGTCGATTGATCGCGGCATCGATGGTGTCGCCGAAGCGCAGCAAGAGCGCATTCTCGCCCAGGGTTTCGACGACAAACAATGCGCTCACGCGCGCAGCAATTCCTGTAGCTGGCCGATCCGTTTGACCAGAGCTTCGGGTGTGTACGGGTTGGCCTCGATCCGGCCCCAGACCGGCGCCGGCCAGGCCGGATCGTCCTCGAAACGCGCGATGACGTGCACATGCAGTTGGGCGACGACATTGCCGAGCGCGGCGACATTGAGCTTGTGCGGGCGAAACGCATCGCGGAGCAGGCGACCGGCGCGGTCTGCTTCATCGCTGAGGCGGTGCCGCTGGGCATGGTCGAGATCGATCAGCTCACGCGCGCCGAGCACGCGCGGCACGAGGATCAGCCAGGGATAGTTGGCGTCGTCCATCAGGCGCAGATCGCACAACTCAAGGTGACACAGCGGATGCGAGCCGCTGGCGAGCTGCGGATCGAGTTCGAAATGCTCTGGTTTCATGAGGGTGTCCCGAGGTGCCGCTCGAAGAATGCCAGTGTACGCGTGTGCGCCAGCGCCGCGCTTTCCGGAGCGTGGTCGTGACGCCGGTCGCAAGCGAAACCGTGACCAGCGGGGTAGACATGGATTTCGGCATCGGGCAGACACTGGCGGTGACGTTCAATCGCTTCAGGAGGTATTGATGTGTCGTATGTCCCAAAGTGGAATTGAAGTGGTGCGCTGAACGATTCGTGCAGCCAGGCTACATTGCGCGCACCGTAGTAGCTGACCCCGGGAAGGCCGAGTCGGCTCGCCACCAGCATCGCAATCGTGCCACCCCAGCAATAGCCGACCACGCCGATCCTGCCGGCCGAGCGGATCGAATCGGCAGCGCTGCCGACGTCGGCCATGACCTGGTCGATGTCGAGTTCGGCAATCAGGGCAAGGCCGCGTGCAATTCCGGACGCGTCGTAATCGAGTTCGACATCGCTCTCGACATGGTCGAAAAATGCCGGTGCAATCGCCACGTAACCCGCTTCGGCGAAACGCTCGACGACATCGCGGATATGCAGGTTGACGCCGAAGATCTCCTGGATGACGACGATGCCGCCTTTCGGCTGGCCGGTCGGCAATGCGCGATACGCGCCGATGCACTGCATTCCGCTGCTGTTGATCTTGAGGTGCTCAGGCATCGGTGATGTCTCCGTGGGGCGGTGCGGTATTGCTGAATCGGGCGATCCGGTTGCGGCCGGCGTGCCGATCTCCGTTGCGCACTAAAACAGCGAATGCTAGCCCGAACATCTCATGAAATCGCGGGAAATCGCCGCGCATGTCTCAGCATGGCAGGTTTTCACCCAGATATCGCTACGGAACGTTCGGGCGCGTTTGCACGACCACCGAGTGCTGCTGAAGTCTCGACCCGCGGAAGAGGGGAACGCCCTCCACCAACGGGACAGCGCTCGCATCTGCCCGCTATCATTCACTCGCGTGACACGCCCGTTGCGGATCGATCGAGCGGGACCGACGTATTCAATCTCCATTACGAGTGACGCCACGCTTGCGCCTTGTCGTTCCTTCCATCGATTCGATCGATGCCTCGGTATTCGAGAGCAATCCCCTGTCCGACTGGGCGGCGGAGCTGTCCGCGCTGTCGGTGCTGGAAGATTGGCCGAGCCTGCGCCAGCTTGAGGATCTGCGCGAACAGGTGCAGATCGAGGATGCAATCGGGCGGCCGCGGTTTGTCGCGCAGACAGCCGATTTGCTGGCCGATGGACTGCACTACGAGGAGCGCATCCGGCTTGGGTTTCTGGCGACGCGCGAGCAGAACTGGCATGACCTGTTGAATGCCCTGGTCTGGCTGCGTTATCCGCGCATCAAGCTCGCCCTCAACGCCGCGCAATGTGCGGACATCGCCCGCGTCGGACCACGTGAGCGAACCCGTGCGCAATGCGCGATGACCCATTTTGACGAGGGTGGCGCGATTGTGTTGTGCAGCGACCCGGATCTCATTGCGCTGTGGGATCAACACGACTGGCCTGGCTTGTTCTGGCGTGAGCGACGGGCCTGGGGCGAGCGCATCGCGGTGCAGACTTTCGGGCATGCGACCCTTGAACTCGCCTTGCAACCGCAGCGCCTGCTGACTGCCAAATGCATCGTGCTGAGGACTGACACACAGACCATTGCTCGTCTGCACACGGACGCTTGCGCAGTTCGTCGCGACATTGATTTGCGCGTGGCCGGTCTTGTCGCCGACGGCAGCGTGCTGGCCGATCCACAGAACCTGCGCCCGTTGCCGCTTTCCGGGATCCCGAACTGGCATGCCGATTCGATCGACGAGGCGTTCTTCAGCGACGCACCCTGTTTCCGCCCCTTGCGTCCGGGCCGTCGCTATCCGCCTGCAAGCGCACTTTGACTTGACCTCAGCCTCGATCCCCTGGCGCCTTTCGTAGGAAGCGGCTTTAGCCGCGATGCCCTTGGTCTTACTTGCGATTTCGCAAAACAGCATCGGGCCTGAAGGCTCCTCCTACGAAAAATTGGGCGGCATGTGCTGCTGTCGTGGGAGTGGCTTCAGCCACGATGCGGTTGGCTCGGCTTGAACAGAGGACATCGCGACCAACGGGGAGTCCCCTTTTCGGGACGAATGAAGTCACCTGCGGAAAACCTGCGAATTGCTCATCCCCGGGAACTTTTTTCCTTCCGCTGGGGTACATTGCGGGTCGCTCGCATTCCCTGACGCCCGATCCACCCGGTTTCCCGCCCCGGTGGATGCCAACGTGCCGGGATTGGCTGCGATTTACGACCGCTTCGCCGGATCTGGTGGAGCCAGCATGACTACGGAACTTCAGGGTGATTCGAGATGATAGAAACCCATGCTCTGGGAAAACGCTACGGCGATCTTGTCGCCGTCGACGGCATCAGCTTCAAGGTTGAGCCCGGTCAGGTGCTCGGCTTCCTCGGCCCGAACGGTGCCGGCAAGTCGACCACGATGAAGATGATCGCGGGCTTCCTCGCGCCGACCTCGGGCAGCGCGAAAGTCTGCGGCTTTGATGTCGAGACGCAGCCAATCGAGGCCAAACGTGTTGTGGGCTATCTGCCGGAAGGCGCGCCAAGCTACGGTGAAATGAGCGTGCGCCAGTTCCTCGGCTTCATCGCCGATATACGCAACATTCCGGGCAATGCGCGCGGCAAACGCTTCGATGACGCGGTTGGTCGACTCAATCTCGAAGGTGTACTCGAACAGCCGATCGAGACGCTGTCGAAAGGCTTCAAGCGCCGTGTCGGCCTGGCCCAGGCCATCCTGCACGATCCCAAGGTGTTGATCCTCGACGAGCCGACCGATGGCCTTGATCCGAACCAGAAGCACGAGGTGCGCACCCTGATCAACGCGATGGCGCGCGACAAGACCATCATCGTCTCGACTCATGTGCTCGAAGAAGTCCACGCCGTGTGCAGCCGCGCGATCATCATCGCCAAGGGCCGCGTTCTGGCCGATGCGAGCCCGGCCGAACTCGAAGCGCGTTCGCGCTACTACCAGGCGGTCTCACTGACCGCTGTCGACACCAAGGCAGCCAAGGAAGCGCTGTCGCGCGTGGCCGATGTCGCCGCAATCGAAGTCGATGCCCAGGATGGCCGCATCACCGCCTTTCCGAAGCCCGGAAAGCAGATTTTTGTCGCGGTCAACCAGGTGCTGCAGGAGCGCAACATCGTCTTTCGCGAACTCGCCCTTGAAGGCGGTCGCCTCGACGAGGTGTTCCGCACGATCACCCAGGGCAGGGCACAGGAGGCGCAGGCATGAGTGCAATCACCACCGTCTGCAAGCGCGAGCTGCACAGTTATTTCGCGACCCCGGTCGCTTATGTCTTCATCGTGATCTTCCTCGTCCTGTCGAGCGCGTTCACCTTCTACCTCGGCAATTTCTATGAGCGCGGCCAGGCCGATCTGCTGCCGTTCTTCAGCTTCCTGCCGTGGCTGTACCTGTTCCTCGTGCCGGCCGTGTCGATGCGGCTTTGGTCGGAAGAACGCAAGAGCGGCACGATCGAACTGCTGCTGACCCTGCCGATCACGATGTGGCAGGCGGTGATGGGCAAGTTCCTCGCGGCCTGGGCCTTCATCGGCATTGCGCTGGCGCTGACCTTTCCGCTGTGGATCACGGTCAACTATCTCGGTGATCCGGATAATGGCGTGATCTTCGCCAGCTATCTCGGCGCGTGGTTGATGTCCGGGGCGTTTCTGGCAATTGGCTCCTGCATCTCGGCGGCAACGCGAAACCAGGTGGTCGCCTTCATCCTGACCGTGGTCGTCTGCTTTGTGCTGGTCATGGCGGGTTTCCCGCTGGTGCTCGATGTGTTCCGCTCGTGGGCTCCGCAGGCGCTGATCGATGCGATTGCCAGTTTGAGTTTCCTTACCCACTTCTCCTCGATCAGCAAGGGCGTGATCGATCTTCGCGATCTGCTCTATTTCATTCTGATGATCGGCTTCTGGCTGTATGCCAGCGCGATCGTGATCGACCTGAAGAAAGCCGACTGAGGAAGCCTGACCATGACATCCAATCGCAAGACCCTCTCCGGCGGCGCACTGGTCATCCTGATCGTGCTGTTCATCGGCCTCATGCTCGTCGTCAACCTGCTGTTTCGTGGCGCGCGTGTCGACCTTACCCAGAACAATCTCTATACCTTGTCGAGTGGCAGCAAGGAAATCCTGTCCAAACTCGATGAGCCGATCAACCTGTACTTGTTCTACTCGGACAAGGGCACACAGAACATCCCGCAGTTGCGCACCTATGCGACCCGCGTGCGCGAGTTGCTCGAGGAAATGGCCGCGCGTTCAAACGGGAACATCCATCTCGAAGTGATCGATCCACTGCCGTTTTCAGAAGATGAGGATCGCGCGACGACCTATGGCCTGCAGGCGGTACCGATCACGGCCGGCGGCGAGACGGTCTTCCTCGGCCTGGCCGGTACCAATTCGACCAATGGCCAGTCGGTGATTCCGTTTTTCCAGCCGGACAAGGAATCTTTCCTCGAGTATGACGTGGCCAAGCTGATCCATGAACTGGCCACGCCGAAGAAGCCTGCGGTCGGACTTGTATCGAGTCTGCCGATGAGTGTCGGTTTTGATCCGGCCACGCGGCAGATGCGCGATCCCTGGGCGATCCAGCAGCAGCTCTCGCAATCCTTCGATGTGCGCGATTTGAATCCGGGTGGCATCAAGAGCATTGATCCGGACATCAGCGTGCTTGTGCTCGTGCACCCGAAGAGTCTTTCCGACGAGGCGCAGTATGCGATCGACCAGTTCGTCCTGCGTGGCGGTCATTTGCTGGTTTTCGTCGACCCCGAGGCCGAACTCGATACCAGCGGTGCCGATCCCGAGAATCCGCAGGCGGCGATGTTCGCCGATCATTCCTCGGATCTGCCCAGGCTGTTCAAGGCCTGGGGCATCGATTTCGACCCGAAGACCGTCGTCCTCGATCGCGCGCGCGCGGTTGCGGTCAGCGTCGGTCAGGGCCGCGCACCCGTGCATCATCCGGGCATCATTGGCCTTACGGCTGCCGATCTGAATCACGATGATGTGGTCACCGCCAATCTCGAAACCATCAATGTGTCGAGTGCCGGTTATTTCAGCCTGGCCAAGGACGCGACAACCAAGCTCGTGCCACTGATGCAAAGCTCGGGCGATGCAATGACGGCACCGGTCAGCCGGTTGAAGATGCTGCCCGACCCGAGTGCCTTGCTCACCGATTTCAAGCCTAGCGGTGAACGTTACGTGATCGCCGGGCGTGTCGAGGGCAAGTTCAAGAGCGCTTTCCCGGATCGCAACGAAGCCGGTCATCTGGCCGAATCGAAAGAGGATGGCCAGATCGTGCTGGTCGCCGACACCGACATGCTGGCCGATCGGCTCTGGGTACAGGTGCAGAATTTCCTCGGCCAGAAACTCATGAATGCGTTTGCCAACAATGGCGATTTCGTGCTCAACACAATCGACAATCTGACCGGATCCTCGGCCCTGATCTCGATCCGTGGCCGGGCGACTTCGCAGCGCCCATTCACCACGGTTGAGGCGCTCAAGCGCAGTGCCGATGATCGCTTCCGTGCCAAGGAGCAGGAGTTGCAGCGGGAGCTGCAGGAGACCGAGCGCAAGCTGGCCCAGTTGCAGAGTGCAAAGTCGAATGACCAGGCCATGATCCTGTCACCCGAGCAGAAATCCGAGCTCGACAACTTCGTCAAGCGCAAGGCCGAAATCCGCAAGGAGTTGCGCGATGTTCAGCGCTCGCTTGATGCCGATATCGAATCGCTCGGCAGCCGCCTCAAGTTCCTCAACATTGTGCTCGTGCCCTTGCTGGTCACCTTGATCTCGATCGGATTCGCGGTGTGGCAGGTGCGTCGGCGCAAGTCGGCTTGAACAGGGGAAAGAAGGAATGATGAATCAGAAAAATCTGCTCGGCCTCGGTATCGCCGCTCTCGCTGTTGTCGTTGTCGCTTTCGCGGTGCAGCACTCGCGCAAGCCGGTCAGCGATTTCAGCGATCAGGCCGGTTCACTGGTCGCCAGTCTCGGCGATCACGTCAACGACGTCAGTCGCATGGTTGTGACCACGGCGAACAAGAAGATTGACGTCACTCTGGACAGGAAGGACGGTATCTGGACGGTAGTCGAGAAGGGCGGTTATCCGGCCGATCTCGGCAAGCTGCGCGAATACCTGCTCAAGCTCGCCGATGCGAAACTGGTCGAGAAGAAGACCGCCAAGGCCGATCGTTACCCCGATCTCGGTCTATCCGATATCAGTGATCCCGGGGCCAAGGGTATTGCGGTCGAGATCGATGGCCTCGCCTCTCCGATTGGCTTCATCGCCGGCATCTACAACGCCCAGGGCGGTGGCACCTATGTTCGTCGCAGCGCCGAGGAGCAGAGCTGGCTGGCCACGGGCAACCTGATTCCGGACAAGGAGCCGGCCAACTGGTTGCGCAAGGAGCTGGCCAATATTCCATCCGAGCGCATCGCCTCGGTGACGATCACCCACGCCGACGGCAAGCTGTTGCGAGTGTTCAAGGACAGCGCGGCGGATCCGCACTACAAGATTGCCGACTTGCCAAAGGGTCGCGAACCGGCTTCCGAATTCGCTGCCAACGGTCTGGCCTCGGTGCTGGCTGATCTGAAACTTGAGGATGTCGCGGCGTCCAGCGAAGTCGCCGTGCCGGACAAGGTCACCGAGGTCCGCTATGCGACCTTCGACGGCATCATCGTCGATGCCAGGGCGTGGCAGGTCGGCGACAAGCACTATGTCGCGCTGGCAGCATCGGAGGACAAGGATCTCGCGCAGAAGCATGTCGACGCCGAACTGGTCAGGGAGGCCGCCGCAGCCGAAGCCGACAAGGCCGAACCGGCTGCAGCGAATTCCGATGCAACCGATGCTGTGCCGAAGGAAGAGTCCAAAGCCGAAGCGGAGCAAGCCAGGGATCGCGAGCAACGCCTCGCGGCGATCACCTCGGAAGTTGAAAAGCTCGACTCGGCATTCAAGGGTTGGAGCTTCGTCCTGCCGGGATACAAGAACGGCGATATCGACAAATCGATGGATGATCTGCTCAAGCCGCTTGAGACGAAGACATCGAAGGGCAAGTCGAAATCCGGCAAGTAGGGCGATCCATTCGATGGCGCCAGGTTCAGGGCGGAAGCCGCGCAGCGGATTCTGCCGCACGAGGCTCAATACTTTCGTCATCCCGGCCTTCGCCGGGATGACGAGGTATGTAATTCGAGTTGCGTGACCTTCGGCTCAGCCCAGCAGATCGTGAACTTCCATGCGCGGGAAATCGAGCCTGCCGAAACAGCCGCTGGGCTTCGCCTGCACTCAGCGCCAACCTGCGAAATCCATGCGGCAAAGTGATAGGCGCGGACGGTCGCGCCGTGATTGAAGCCCGCGCCCGCAGTTCGGCTGTCTTTTACAGGATCACCATTCAGAACCGATGAATGCCTGACAATCGACTTTCATCCGAACTTTCGATTCCGCCGCAATGAACGAAATCGACCCACTGCATCGCAGCGCCGGAATCGCGGCCTGCCTGTTCGCCGGCACGGCCGTGCTTGCCGGTGCTTTTGCTGCGCATGCCTTGCGTGATCGCCTCGGGCACGAGGCGATTGCGATCTGGCATACCGCCGTCGATTATCAGTTCTGGCATGCGCTGGCCCTGCTCGGCCTTGCCAGCCTGTCGCGCCATTCGGCCCCGGCTTTGCGCTGGGCAATGCGCGCGTTCATCGCCGGCATCATCCTTTTCAGCGGCAGCCTCTATGCGCTTGCCCTCGGTGCGCCGAGTGCGACCGGCATCCTGACGCCGTTCGGAGGCCTTGCCTTCGTCACCGGCTGGGTTTGCCTGCTTGTGTTCCTTGTGCGCTTGCGAACTCGCTGAGCACGGCTGCGCTCCTCGATCCACAGCGAATTCCGGTCGTGAATCGCGTAGCAGCGCGCGACTCCTCGCGGCGATGCAGCGCACAAAAGGGTTTTCCCGCAGGCGGCGCATAATCGGTCGAACAAGCGTTCGATCAAATGACCAACCAAGGGGATAGACATGTCGCTACTGACACGGCGTAAACCACGAAACGGATGTTCCATGTTGATCGCCAGCATTGCGCTCGCATTGGCTCTGCCGGCTGTTGCGCAATCGCTGAGCGCGCCCGGCATGAGCGCGCCCGGGCGCATCAGTTGGGATGCCGAGGGCATTCCGACCATCGATGCAGCCAACGACAACGATGCGGCCTTCCTGCAAGGCTATGCCCACGCCAGGGATCGCTTCTTCCAGATGGATCTGACCCGGCGCGCGGTCAGTGGCTCGCTGGCGGAACTGGTTGGCCAATCGCAGTTGGCCTCGGATGTGCAGGCGCGCACGCTGGGCTTGCGCCGCGGTGCGGTCAAGACCTGGGCGAGGATGTCGGATGATTCGCGCGGCTGGTTGCGCGCGTATGCCGATGGCGTCAATTTCTGGCTGGCCAGCAATCCCCTGCCGCCGGAATACGGCGGCTTGCAACTGACCCATGCCGATCCGTGGACTCCGGTGGATTCGCTGTGCGTCGGCAAGGGCCTGGCCTTCCAGTTGTCTTTCGATCTGGATATCGACCCGACCATCAGATTGGGTGCCTATCAGCAGGCCGGAGCGGCAGCAGGCTTCAGTGGTTCTGCCCTCTATTTCGGTGATACGCACCGGATCGCGCCGGCAGACAACCGTGTTTCCGTGCCGGGCTTTGTTGCCGGCAGCGAAACCGGCACCAGCGCCGCCGCCGCAGACCTGCCCAAGCTCGGTTCGGTTCACGATACGCCCACGGTCGGCGCGATCAGCGCGCAGACCATCGACATGGCCCGTGCGTTCCGCGAGCAGTTGCAGGATTCGCCCTTGCTCGGTCGCGCACTGGATGGTCACGACACACCGATCGGCAGCAACGAGTGGGTCGTTGCCGGTGCGCACACGGTGTCGGGCAAGGCGATTGTTTCCAACGATCCGCATCTGGGCCTCGATCTTCCACCGGTCTTCATGGAGCAGCATGTCCTCTCGCGCGACAGCCGTTTTCCGAGTTCGATGGATGTGACCGGAGTCACCGTGCCGGGTACGCCGGGCGTGATCCAGGGCTGCAACCAGCGCGTGTGCTGGGGCACCACGACCAATTCGCTCGATGTGACCGATGTATTCCAGGAGCAACTGGTACTCAACAGCTACGGCTTGCCGTTTGCGATCAAGCACGATGGCCAGATGGAAGACCTGCAATGGGTATTCCAGAACTACTACGTCAATCGCATGAATGGCACACCCGATTCGGTGACCCGCGAATCGAGCATTGGCTACACCAATGGTGGGGTCAGCATTCTCGTGCCACGGCGCAACTATGGCGCGTTGGTGAGCATCACCGGCAGCTCCGGCTTGTCGGTGGCCTATGCCGGCTGGGGTGCGACGTTCGAGATTGAATCGTTCCGGCGCCTCAATCGCGCCGGCAATCTGGCCGAATTCCGCGACGCGCTGAGCTATTTCGATTTTGGCTCGCAGAACTTCGCCTATGCGGATGTTGACGGCAACATCGCCTATTTCACCAGCGCCGAGGCGCCGGTCAGAACCGATCTGCAGACCCAGGGCGGGCCCGGCGGTGGCATTCCGCCCTTTGTCATCCGCGACGGCAGTGGTGCGCTCAAGCATGACTGGATGCCGGTGCAGCACCCGCAGCCAAACCAGGCGGTTCCGTACGAGATCCTGCCGGCAAGTGAAATGCCCTTCGTGATCAACCCGGCCAGTGGCTATGTCGCCAATGCCAACAACGACCCGGTCGGCTTCTCGCTGGACAACGATGCGCTCAACCAGTTGCGTCCGGGTGGTGGCATTTACTATCTCGATGTCGGCGGCGCATCGGCTTATCGCATGGGTCGCATCGATCGCGCGCTGCAGGGCATGATTGCCGGTGGCAGCAAGATCAGCGCCAACGACATGAAGGCGTTGCAGGCCAACAACCAGTTGATGGAAGCCGAGCTGATGCTGCCGCATCTGCTCGCCGCCTACAACAACGCGCAGGCATCCGGAGCCTGGTCGCAACTGGCGGCGCTGGGTTCGGATCCGCGCATCGTCGAAGCCATTGGTCGCCTCCAACACTGGAACTACTCGACGCCGACCGGTATCCAGCAAGGCTATGACCCGGGAGACAATCCGCTGGCGTTGCCGGCACCAGGTCAATCTGAAATCGATGCCAGCGTTGCCGCCACGATCTGGGCCGCCTGGCGCAGTGCGGCGATTCGCGGCACGATCGACAAGACCTTGACCAGTGTCGGCCTGGGCAACTATCTGCCGGGCAGTCGTGATGCGCAGGCCGGATTCAAGTTCCTGCTCGAGGCCTATCCGGTACTCGGCGGCAAGGGCGCATCCGGTCTCACGTTCTTCTCGGCCGCAGGTGCGCCGAATGCCGCAGCGGCGCGTGACTACGTCCTGCTCAAGGCGCTCGGCGATGGCCTCGACATGCTCGCCAGTGACGGCTTCTCGGCGGCGTTTGCCGGTTCGACCAACCAGAACGACTATCGCTGGGGCAAGCTGCACCGGATCGTCTTCGATCATCCGCTCGGTGCGCCCTTCAGCATCCCAGGGCCGAACGGCTATGGTTTCAGCGACCTTTCCGCCAGTTTGAAGGGAATCTCGCGTCCGGGTGGTTTCGAGTCCGTCGATGCGGCCAGTCATGATGCGCGTGGCAATACGGTCAACAGCTTCATGTTTGGCAGCGGACCGGCCCGCCGATTTGTCGGCGAGATGCTGCCGACCATCAGCGCATCGGAAATCATCCCGGGCGGCCAGAGCGGCGTCCTCGGCAACCCGCTGTATGTCGGCCAGCTCGGCCGCTGGCTGACCAACCAGTACCATCCGTTGCCGATTCCGGCTGCGGCCGCACTCGCCCAGGGAACCTCGGTGCTCAACTTCGTGCCGCGTTGATCAACCGCGGTTGTTGCAAGGCAAAGCCCCGCATGCGGGCCGTTCCCATAAGGTGTTGAATCGCCATACTCAGACCCTCGCAGCTTAGCTCGGGGGTTTTTGTTGAGTGGAGGAGAGTTTTGCGCCCATGAAGATGGTCTACGCAGCAAACTTCGGCCAGGCCCGGCGTGTGCTGGACGTGTAGCGCCTGTTCCAGATCATCAAACCTGCAGATACCGGATATCTCTACAAAGTTGTGCCAGATTCTGGCTGAAGACACCACTGGGGTCGGTGGAGCCGCCACTGAACAGGGGGCGAGCGGAGTGCGTCTGTTGGAAATTTCTGACAGGTGACGTAGGATTTTGTCGGATTTGTGGGTGTCCCAGTCTCCGTCCCAGTCTCCGATCGGGCGAGAAGTGCGCGGCCTGTTCGACGCCGGGGCCGGCGGTCAGGCGAATCGCCGTGCCACCACGCGTGCCGACCGTCCAAAGGTCGCCGGCATAGGTGAAGACGATGCGATCGGCGCAGACATCGGGAAAGCGCAACAGGCGGGTGCCAGCATCGGCTGTAGTCGGCAGCATCGATGCTGCAAGAGATAGGCAAAGAACGCCAAGCAGAATTCGCTCACGCATGTGCTGACTCCGGCAATTCAGGGTGCCGCAATAGATAGCGCTGTTCGGACACACATGCGAGCGCCACAAGTCACGTCTGCGCGAGTTGCCGTCGGATTGGCTCGTGCAGCTGCTAATGTGGCGCTTGCGAAATAATTGAACTATTTGCACATACCTCAGCCTTTGTGGGGAGTAGCAAGAGCTCGCCCTCAAGCGGGCTCCTACAGGTTCACCGTGATCTCGTAGGAGCCCCGCCAGGGGCGAGCCCTTCTCCCGGGCGGCCCCGAGTCTATCGCGCCGACTGGGTAGAATTTCAACAGCCTGCTACACCCGTCGCCAGCACCAATGCCAGGGTTCATAGGCAATGCCGTGGGGATTGCCGCGCGGATAAGACAGCGAAAATCCGAAGTGAGCAGCCTCACCTTGCAGCCACGCGAAAGCGGGTGACTGATCGAACATTTCTTCGAGTGCGGCTTGGCCCGGTGTGGTGATGTCGACGACGCGTCCGGAATGATGCTCGCTGTAACCCGGAGCCGCACTGAGCTGGAGGATTTCATCGATTGACTGGCCGCGCTCGAGCTTGCGTTCGATGATGCCAAGTTGATAGGCCGCTGAGCGGAACGCCGAGACGATCTGCAACTCGATACCGTCACCCGCCGCAGCCTCACGCATACGCATCCATGCGCGTGCCGCGAGCGGAGTCATCCATTGATGGCGCCCGTGAATATCAATGCCGATGCAGGCCAGTTCCTGCGGCTCGCGAACGATGCGCAGCCGATGACGGCGTCCGTAGTCGCGTGGAACGCCGAGCGCGCGTGCCGCGTCGGTCACGCGCAGGCGCTCGGAGGTGTCGCAGCGGGCAGGAGGTGCTGGCGCGTTCATCTGCATTGTAACCAAGTCTCCTTGAGCGTTTGATCTCCACGTCGCACAGTCAATGGCGCCCGGGTCGATTGTTCGACAAACGATTTCGTGGGAGCGACTTCAGTCGCGATGCTTCTGGTTGAGCAAAGCAAAGCATCGCGACTGAAGTCGCTCCCACGAGTTGCTGAAGCGGGAATCCTCATGGCGCGAGCTTAGCTGATCTGTCACTCGATCCAAGCGCCAACGCGGCTTCGAGCAGCGAACGCGATCAGCGCCTCTTCTTGAGGAACAGGATGATCGGGCGCATCGGACCGACGTTGAGTGTGCTGACCAGTTCCCAGCCCTTCATGCCCTCGCGGGTGAGTACTTCGTTGAGGTTGTCAGCGGCGAAATTGCCGAGAAAGCTCGGCTTGATCTCGATGGTCTGATAACTCCAGGTTTGATCGCTCATCACTGCGTTCCTATAAATTGCTGTCGTCCTTGATGGCGACGGGTTTGCTCGCGGGTTTGATGCGTCCGGCCTTGCGCAAGGCCTCGCGCATCACGTACTCGATCTGTGCGTTGAGCGAGCGCAGGTCGTCATCAGCCCAACGCTGCATCGCCTCGAGCACGGCCGCGTTGATACGCAATGGGTAGGCCTTTTTTTCGCTCACAGCGATCGATTGCTCCGTTGGGTCAACACGTAATCAATACAAGGTGCCGGTATTGACCACCGGTTGCGTGGCCCGATCGCCGCACAGGACCACAAGCAAGTTGCTGACCATGGCCGCCTTGCGCTCATTGTCGAGATCGACGACGCCGCGCTGGCTCAGTTGTTCGAGGGCCAGTTCGACCATGCCGACCGCACCTTCGACGATGCGTGTGCGCGCCGCGACAATGGCGCTGGCCTGTTGCCGCTGCAACATGGCCTGGGCGATTTCCTGGGCATAGGCGAGATGACTGATGCGTGCCTCGACCACCTCGACGCCGGCCTTGGTCAGGCGTTCCTGGATTTCGTCGCGTAGATGCGCATTGACCTTGCTGCCATCCCCGCGAAGGGAGATTCCTTTCTCGTCATGTGAATCGTAGGAATAGCTGCCCGCCATCTGGCGCAGTGCGGATTCGGCCTGGATATGCACGAAGTTCGCGTAGTCATCGACCATGAACACGGCCTCGGCGGTATCGACCACCTGCCAGACCACGATCGCACCGATCTCGATCGGATTGCCATCGAGATCGTTGACCTTGAGCTTGCCCGATTCGAAATTGCGCACGCGCAACGAGACGGCCAGTCGAGTGTAGAACGGATTGGTCCAGCGCAAGCCCTGCTCGCGCACGCTGCCGGCATAGCGGCCGAACAACTGCATGACCCGGGCGACATTCGGCTGCACGGCGAACAACCCCTTGAGCAGGAAAATGATCAACGGAACAAGGAGAACCAGCGGGATGATTTGTCCCGGCGTCGGTTCGATGCCCATCGCTTCGGCATGGCGAATCGTGTTGATCAACGCGCCGCCATCAGCGAGTAGCGCCGCAATCAGAACAAGCAGAACCGGAATGCCAGGCAGGGAAAGCGCTTTGCGTTCGTTCATCGAGAATCTCCGTCATCACTGCGCGGCCAATGCCGACAGGCCGGAGCGTTCCGGCGCTTGAGAAGATATCAAAGTGATATCTATTTGGCAATGGATATCGGGAGTGGGGAGTGGGAAGGCGGAGATCGGTGAGCTTTGTGGGTCGGCGCTGCGCGCTGACGCTTTTCCTCCACTTCCAATCAGGAGCGCTCGATCACAGATCGAACCCACCAACGGGCCGCAGCAGTGGTGCCAGGCGGACAATGCCTTGTGCTTGTGGGTCAGAACGTAGAGCTATCCCATCTTCAGTGTGCTTGTTCCAACGCTCTGAATGTTGTTCCGAAAGACCTGGATCAATACCAGTTGATCGATCTTCGAAAATTCACTCCCCACTCCCTACTCCCCGTTGACCGGTAGAAACCTGATCAGCGGAGCGGGCAGGCGTTCGCCGCTGACGAGAATGGACTGGCCGTGACGGTCGAAGCCGATGGCTTCGGCCTGGGCCATCGGTGGCAGAGCGATCTGCGTGGGTTTTCTGGCGAAGGCCTGTGACCAGTCCTCATGCGGCGCACGCGAGAAAAGCCAGATGTCGCGATAGGTCAGCAGGATTGCGCGTCGCCCGGCCGCGTCGATGTCGAGCCCGGTCGGCGAGCCGCCGAATCGCGCCGCCGGGAAGTGCGCCTTGCGCTCGGTGGGGTCTGGTTGCGGGATCGAGTCGAGATTGCGCAATTTTCTCGCGACGACGATGCCCTGACCCTTGGCGGGCGGGCCCAGCGGCAAACGGTAGACGGCAAGCGGTGCATGCTTGCTGACCAGCAGGATTTCGCGCCGGGCCGCATCGACTGCCATGGCCTCGCAATCGTGGGCGCCATCGGGATAGCGGAAACGCAGGCGCCAGCTTGGCTTGATCGACAGGGTGGATGCGCCTGCGCTGAAATCGGGTTCCTCGATGGCAATCAGTTCGTAGTCCTTGCGCACGCCGGCGTTGTCGCCGATGTCGCCAATCAGCAGCCACGGTTTGCCATCGATCGTGAAGCTGGCGATGTCCTCCCAATCGATTGCGCGTGCGCCTTCGATGCGCAGGCGCGCAACGCTTTTGCCGGTTTCGTCGATGGCCTGCAATTCGGCGGGTCGTGGCGCATCGTTGTGCACCCAGTAGCGCTGATCGAGCCGCCGCGAGCTGGCCATGCCGCTGATCTCGTCGAGGCTCGTGTCGGTGATCAGGGCTGCAAGTTGCGCGGGCTGGAACGGAGCCGCTTCGTATGTCTGTGCCTGGGCAAGACTGCAAGCCAACAGCAGCAGGCAGACGCCGGTCTTCATTGCGTGGGCCGGGTTTCCAGTGCATCGACCTGCTTCAGGTCGATGCGGCCAAGCAGGTCGAGACCCTGATAGAAGCGCCACGGATCGCCGTCTCCGCTCGAGAAGGCGATATGTCCGGCATCGAAGCTGCCCAGTGCGGCATCAAAACTCTGCCAGCGCTCATCGACCCAGGCGTAGACCCAGGCATGCGGCACGAAGACATGCTCGTTGCCAGCGAATCCCGGCGCATAGGCGAGGCCATCGACGACACGCGTGGCGATGCCCAGGGCGCGGCCGAGCGCGGCCAGCAGCACCGCATGTTCGGTGCAATCACCCTGCGGGTTGTGCGCCACCTGCAGGGCCGATGCGTAGCCGACACCGAGATTCTTGTTGCTGATGAATCCAGCCACAAACGATTCAAGCGCGTGCATGCGCTCGGCGTCGGTCGTCGCCCGCTTGGTCGCCTTGCTGGCCATTTCGACAATCTCGGGGGCGGCGCTTTGCAGCCAGTCATTCGGCATGTAATCGGCCGGATCGGGCGAGCCGCCAAGGCCCTGGCGCGCATTGGCGTGGACTTCGACGACGATGTCCTTGCCTGCGCCGCGCACGCTTTGCTCGGAAGTCTCCGGGAGATGCAGGGGCGGGCCATCAGCTCGCGGGCTCAGCGTATAGCGCAGGCCTTTGGTCAATTCCGCGCGACCGAGTGCGCGCGGTGCCGGCATCAGGGTGCGATCAAGGATATTGGTATCCTGGTTCGGTGCCGTGGCGCAGGCCTTGTCGCATTCGATAAGGGTCAGATCGACACCGATCGCCGGCATGCTCAGTTTGTGGATGTCGCGCTCGGCATCGACCCACGCGGTGTTGCGCACGGGAATTCCGGCAAAGGCAAATACCTGATCGATACGGAAAAGGTTTTTTCTGCCGCCAGGCAGGCTGACCATCTCGCGCGGTCCGATCGTGCTGGTGACTTCGATGGCATCGAGGCTGGCGGACTGGAAGGCGATCTCCGTGTGCGTGCGTCCGCTTTCCAGCGGCACGCGCAGACTGGCCAGGCGCAGGCCTTCGGCCATCAGTGCGCCTGTCGGCCACGGTGCCGCGCGTTCCTGTGTCGAGTCGCCATTCTGGATGCGCAGTTGCATTCTGCCATCGGCGACCTTGCCCTCGATACGGGTCTCGCCGCCGCCCAGGCTGGTGACCGAGGCGAATGCCTGCGGTTCGCCGGCGATCGATTCGGTGCTTGTTTCGCTGCTGCCCAGTGAAATGCTGGTACCGGCCCGGTCGAATTCGATGCGAAGCTCCTGGCGCGTGGTGACTCGCCCATCCTGCACGGCGCGGGAGCTGACAAAGCTGCCGATCTTGCGACCATCGAGCAGCACGCTGAACCATTGCTCGGTCGCGGGCCGGGCCTGAGCGAGCATCGGTAAGACAAAAAACAGCACAATGGCAAGTCGCGACATCAGGAATTCCGCATCCGGGATGGCCCATTGTGCCGCAGTTGATCCAGGCGCGTGTCAGGAGAAAGTTCGGTAACCGGATCATTCGAGCTGAATGCGCGGCCAGCGGGGCCGCCCAGGTTTTCATCAAACACGAAGCGGCGTCGTTGATTGGCTATTTCGGCCAGGCCGGATCCGGCCAGCAGCCTGTCGGATCTGGCTTGCGTAGTGCGGAACCCGCGCAGCGGATTCCGCCGCACGAAGTATCGTCCCGCAGTTCCGCGCATCAACCTGGCGAACGGTGGAATTGGCTTTGGCGGTTCCACCCTGCGACAGGGTGCTAAGCCACTACCCATTCGCCATTGCGCAGGATCTCGATCGGGGTGAATCGCTTCTTGTAGTCCATCTTTGGATGGCCCTTGATCCAGAAGCCGAGATAGACATGATCGAGGCCGCGCTGGCGGGCGACCTCGATCTGCTGGAGGATCGCAAATGTGCCGATGCCGCGCTCGCGGATGTCGGGATCGTAGAACGTGTACACGGCCGACAGTCCGTTTTCACAGAAATCGGTGACGGCGACTGCGAGCAAGCGGCCCTGCTCGCGGAATTCGATGAATCGGGTCGGACTCCAATACGTGTAGAGGAAGCGCGAGAAGTCGTCGGGCTGGGCATCGTCCATGCCGCCATCGGGATGGCGCCATTTCAGGTAACGTTGGTAGAGATCGTAGCGCTCCGTGCTGTAGCGGGCCGGCACGATGTCAATGGCCAGATCTTCATTGCGCCTGATACAGCGACGCTGACCGCGATCCGCGGAAAAATCGGCGACCGGGATTCGGCAGGCAACGCAGGCGCGGCATTCCTGGCAACGCGGAATGTAGACATGGCTGCCGGCGCGGCGGTAACCGCGTAGCAGGGCGATTTCATAGAGCCGATCGAGTTGCGGCGAACTCGGGTCGATGACGAGGTTCTGCGCCATGCGATCGGCGTAGTAGCCGCAAGTATGCGGGAGGGTCTGGAACAGCCGGACGACATCGGAACGCATGCCGCATTTTGCCTCAGCGCAATGGGAAAAGTCTGCACCGCGTCACGTGTTGAAGGATCCATCCGCCGAGCGGAGTCAGCGCATCAAGTAGTTGGCCGCGATCAACAGGAGTACGCCACCGATCAGGCCAAGCAGAACCATGCGCATGCGCATCGAATTGGCCTTGTGCCGACGCGGGTCGCTGGGCGAGCGCGCGGCGGCCAGTTCGTCGGCGAAGCGGGTCGCCGGTTCAAGTCCGGCCTCGCGTAGAAGTTCGCGGGCGCGCGTCTGGTCGTTGGAGTCGGTCACCCAGACCTGTGCCCAGCCTTCGCTTTCGCCGCGTTCGGTGTAGCTGAAGCGCTTCCACTGCCCACCCTGCCAGTCGCGGCGATTGCGGATCGTGGTGGCAATGTGGTTTTCCTCGAGCAGGGCAACCACGCGCTCGACGTTTTCGTAGCGGGGCGATGTGTAGATCTGGCGCATGGTTTGATCCTGTCAGTCCTGGTCGACAACGCGAATCAGGCCTTCCTGCGCGGTCGAAGCCACAAGGACGCCGTCGCGGGTGAAGATCATGCCACGGGCAAGCCCGCGGGAATGCTGGGCGCTCGGGCTGTCGCAGGAATACAGCAGCCATTCGTCGACGCGGAACGGGCGATGGAACCACATCGCATGATCGAGACTGGCCATGCGCACGTTCGGCTGCAGGTACGAGATCGCGTGCGGAAACGTGGTTGTGCCGATCAGGTGGAAATCCGAGGCATAGGCAAGCAGGGAACGATGCAGGACCGGATTGTCCGGCACCCGGTCGACGAGACGGAACCAGACATTCTGGTACGGCGGCTGTCTGGTCGGATTGATTTCGTTGCGCGGATGCACATGGCGGAACTCGAACGGCCCGGCCCGATTGAGCCAGCGCTCGTCGCTTGGCCGGAATCTTCTCGAGTTCGCTGGCTGGGACCATGTCGATCTGCGGCAGATCCTCGGGTTTCGGCACCAGCGGCATCGGCAGCTGATGCTCGGCGCCGGGCTCGGGCTCCTGAAACGATGCAGTCATGTTGAAGATCGGCTGGCCGTGCTGGATCGCGACGATGCGCCGCGCCGAGAAACTGCCGCCATCGCGGCTGCGCTCGACGTTGTAGATGATCGGCGCCTCGACATCGCCAGCACGCAGGAAATAGGCGTGCAGCGAATGCGCATGGCGAGCGGGATCGACGGTCTGCTGGGCGGCCGACAAGGCCTGACCAAGCACCTGGCCACCAAACACGTAGCGCGTGCCGATGTCGCGGCTCTGGCCGCGAAACAGGTTGTCTTCGAAGCGTTCAAGCTGGAGCAGGTCGATCAGTTCGTTGACGATCGGTGCAGTCATGGGGCCAGGTATTTGCAACGGCAGGCCAGTATATCCAAGCCGGTATTGCACTGCGTCAATCTTCCTTCGCATCTGGCCAGCGATGGAGACCGCTACCCGCAACGACCTCGTCCCACGGAAACATCGGTCCCGGATCAATCCGGCGCGGCAACAGCAGATCGGGATTGTCGCTGGAGGGCTCCTTGCGCTGGTCCAGCGCATCGTGGCCGGCGATCCAGCGCAGGTTCGGCCAGGCGTCACGCAAGTGTTTGAGCAGGGCGAGCAAGGACTCGATCTGGACCGCAGTGTACGGTTCGGTCATGGCCTGATGACGCGAATCATTCCAGTCCGGATAGCGTCCGGTATTGACCAGCTCGATGCCGATCGAGCGCGGATTGTACTGAAAGGTGTGATGGGCCACGCGCAGGTCGCCGACGAAACGCAGGGTCCGCCCATCGCGATCGATGTAGTAGTGGCCGCTGTTGCCAGTCTGACTGTCTTGGTAACGGATGCGCTCGCCGTACTCGCGCGCGATCGCCAGATCCGGCAGCTCGGTGCAATGGATGACAACGAGGTCGATCGCCGAAGGGGCGCGTTCGGCGAGGCGTTCCTCGTAGGGCAGAGGCCAGTCCTGGATGGGAAGGTCGATCATGTGCGCAGTTTCGCACGGCTGCACCCAATCGATGTGCCTCAAGGGTGGCCGAGCCGTGGCTTTTGCAGGTTGGCGCTGAGCGCCAACCTGCAGGTGCCAACCTGCGAACCGGGCGATTCACGAGCCGAGCGGATGGCGCAGGTTGCTTGGTGGCCCTCGCGTAGCGGCTTTGTCGTAAGTGTTAGCATCGCGCGTTTTGACGGAGCCGCATTCGTGAAAGGAACCATCATTCTTTCCCATGGCCTCGAAAGCGGGCCGGATGCGACCAAGGTCACGGCGCTTGCCAGGGTGGCCGACGAGTTTGGTTGGGCCAGCATCCGCCCGGACTATCGTGATCTCGATGCGAGTCGCGATCTTGAAGCGATCACCGCGCGCACGGCGCGTGCGGTCGCGGCAGCGCCGGCAGCCGGGCGGGTAATCTTCGCGGGTTCCAGCATGGGCGCCTTCATCTCGGGCTTCGCCTCGATCCAGCGCGATTGCGCGGCCTTGTTCCTGATGGCTTTGCCGGTCGGCATCGAGGGCTATGATTTCGATTACAAGGCAGCGGCCGTGCCAACGGTTCTCGTGCATGGCTGGCGCGATGATGTGTGTCCGGTCAACGCGGTGATCGAATTCGCCCGCAAGCGTGCCGACACCCTGCACTTGGTCGATGACGACCATCGCCTGGGCGCACATGTCGACTATTGCGCCGAGGCATTCCGCCAGCTCCTGCACAAACTGGAAGCCTGATGCGGCCATTCTTTGCCACCTGCCCGAAAGGACTCGAATACCTGCTCCGCGATGAGTTGGTCGCGCTCGGCGCCAGCGAGGTCCACGAAGCGCTTTCCGGCGTGCATTTCAGCGGTGAACTGGTCGATGCCTATCGCGCCTGCCTGTGGTCGCGGCTGGCCAGTCGCATCCTGATGCCATTGAGCGAATTTGCCGCCGCCGATGAACACGCACTCTACGATGGCGTGCAGGCGATCGACTGGTCCGAGCACCTGACCGAGGAGGGCACACTTGCCGTCGATGCGGTCAGCAACGCCAGCCTGCTTCGACACACGCGCTATCTTGCGCAGAAGGTCAAGGACGCCGTTGTCGACCAGTTTCGCGATCGCAATGGCAATCGTCCCGGTGTCGATCTTGAACAGCCGTCCATACGGCTGAATCTTCTTCTGCGCAAGGATCGCGCCTTGCTCTCACTCGATCTGTCTGGCACGCCCCTGCATCGGCGCGGCTATCGTGTCGGCCAGGGCGAAGCACCGCTCAAGGAAAACCTCGCCTGCGCGATGTTGCTGCGAGCCGGTTGGCCGGAAGTCTTCAAGGCCGGTGGGGCGCTTGTCGATCCGATGTGCGGTTCCGGCACGCTGGTCATCGAGGCGGCCTTGATGGCTGCCGATGTCGCTGCGGGCATCCGGCGCACGTATTTCGGATTCCTCGGCTGGCTCGGTCATGACCCGACAGCATGGGAATCCCTGCTCGCCGAAGCCAATACTCGCGCCGAAACCGGCTTGCGCGCCCTGCCAGCGCTGTTCTTCGGCGCGGATGAGGATCCGAACGTCCTCAACCAGGCCAAGCGCAACGCGCAGCAGGCTGGTGTGATCGGCTTCACCCGCTTCGAGCGCCAGTCGGTCGAACATCTGCTCAGGCCCACCGATGCCACCGCGCCGGGCCTGCTGATCTGCAATCCGCCGTATGGCGAGCGCATCGGCCAGCAGGATGCCTTGGCACCGACCTATCGCGCGATTGGCGACAAGGCGCGCGCCGAGTTCGATGGCTGGCGTCTCGCCGTTATCACTTCGGATGAGGATCTCGGCCGTGCCATCGGTCTGCGCGCACACAAACGCTATGCGCTTTACAACGGCGCACTCGAATGCCGCTTCCTGCTGTTCGAGATCGGTGGCGATGCGGCGCCGAAGGTTGTTGAAGAGCGCCCGCTGACGCCCGGCGCCGAAGCCGTTGCCAACCGCCTGCGCAAGAACATCAAGCATCTGCGCAAGCGCCTCGACCGCGAAGGCGTGCATTGCTGGCGTGCCTACGATGCCGATATTCCCGAGTACTCGGCGGCGGTTGATGTCTACAGCGGGCGCGAGGAATCACGCACGGACAAGCCGGCTTCAACCTGGCTGCATATCCAGGAGTACGCGGCGCCTAAGGAGATTCCCGAGCACGTCGCCTCGGCACGTCTTGCCGAAATCGTGCGCGGTGCTGGTGCGGCATTCGACCTGCCACGCGATCGCATTGCAGTGAAGACCCGCTACAAGGCCAAGGGTGGCGGCAAGTACGGGCGCATGGATCAGCGCTCGAGTTTCCTGATCGTCGAGGAAGGTGGCCTGAAGTTTCGCGTCAACCTGCACGACTATCTCGATACCGGACTTTTCCTCGATCATCGCCCCGTGCGTGCACGCCTGCGCGAGACGGCGCGCGGCACGCGCTTCCTCAATCTGTTCTGCTACACGGCGACGGCCAGCGTCTACGCAGCCTCCGGTGGCGCACGCACCACCACCAGCGTCGATCTGTCGGGTACGTATCTGGACTGGGCGGCGAAGAATCTTGCCTTGAACGGTTTCAGCGGCGGCTCACATCAACTGATCCAGGCCGATTGCCTGCAATGGCTGACGCACGATCGCGGCGAGTACGATCTGATCTTCGTCGATCCGCCGACCTTCTCGAACTCCAAGCGCGCCGAGGATTTCGATGTGCAGAAAGAGCATGTCCGACTGCTCGGCCTGTGTGCGGAGCGCCTCGCTTTCGGTGGCACGATCGTGTTCTCGAACAACTATCGACGCTTCAAGCTCGATGGGTTGATCGCCGAGCAGTTCGATGTGCGCGATGTCAGCAGCGCGAGTATCCCGTTCGACTTCACGAGAAATTCACGGATCCATCAATGTTACGAACTGCAACCACGCTGAGTATTCAGATTGATTTCAGTCGCGATTCAGTCTCGAAAACGCAGAGTGCAGGCGTTCCATCGGAGGAGTCCTGACATGTTGTTTTCATCATCCCGTCGAATTCACCTTGCACCGGTTCTGTTTGCTCTCCTGGCCGCGCTGATGTTTGCGCCGAGCGCGTTCGCGCGCGGGCACCACAACAACTGGGGCATCAGCCTTGGTTTTTCCGGGCCTGGCTACAGCATCGGCTATTCGGATTGCCGTCATTGTGGCGGCGGCTATGTCAGCGGCAATTTTTATGGCGGCTATGGCGGCTACAACGGTGGCTATGGCAACTATTACGGCGGTTATGGCGGGGGCTATTACTCATCGTCGTACTACCCGACCTACTACAATACCTATCCGAGCTACGGCGCGGTCTATTACGACTACCCGTCATATCGTCGCAGCTATCGGCCGGTGACGCGCCGTGTTGTCCGCTACGACAACTACTACGACAGCGATGACCGTGGCCGGGATCGCCATCGCGACGACCGTCGCCGTGATTCGCACGATTATGCCGAGCGTGACCGTGGCTACTCGCGCCGCGCCGCCTATTACGATCGCGACTGAGCGATCAACCCAGCAAGGCCGGCTGCAGGTTTCGACCTGCAGCCGGCACCCGGACCCCGCGGACATTTCCCCTGATATCCGCGGGGTCTTCTTTTTGGTTTCACCCGAATCATTTGCCGCCCGGCCGATCGGGACCGCCTGGAAGCCTCCCGGTGCAGCGGCCCGTGCGGCATCGAAGCCGAATCAACCCGGGGCATCAGTCATTCTGGTCGATTTTGCGGGCCGGTGTTACGCTGCGGCCTTTCGCGGCCTCACGTAGCGTGTGGTTGCTTCATTCCGGAATTGCGTATGACCCTGGTTGACCCGCCAATGCGGGATCGCTTGGCCAAAGCCGATCGCGTGGTGGGCAATTGGACATTCTTCCGCCAATGGTTGAAGAATCCGCTGGCTATTGCGGCCTTGTCGCCATCCAGCCGCATCCTGGCCCGCGAGATGATCAACCAGTTGCCCGAGCACCCTGGGCGCGTGATCGAACTTGGTGGTGGTACCGGAGTATTCACCCGGGCATTGCTCGAAAGGGGGGTCGCGCCGGAAGACCTGCTCGTCGTCGAGCTCAACACGGAGCTGCACCGTCTCCTGCGCGAACAGTTTCCGCAAGTGAAGGTCATCCGCGGTGACGCGCGCGAGCTGCAGGCCATCATCGATCACGAGGGATTCGGCAAGGAACATGGTGTCGATGCGATCCTCAGCGGCCTTGGCTTGCTGTCGATGTCACGCAGCACCCAGCGCAGCATCCTGACTGCGGCATTCTCAGTGCTCGGGGCCAACGGCCGTTTCATCCAGTTCACCTACGGGCCGTCGAGTCCGGTGTCGCGTGAATTGCTGAACGAACTCGGCCTGCATTCGGTTCGGGGCGGCGTTGCCTGGCGCAACGTGCCGCCGGCGGCCGTCTATGTGTTCACGCGCAAGAGTTCGACTTCGATCCGTGCCGTGCGCACGCATCGCCGCTGAGTCGTCTCTTCGAAGCTTTTTCGATAGGCGCTTGGATCCAATCTCCGCGCCGCTCAATGATTGGGCCCGAAAACAGTCGCGACTGAATGCTTCTCCTTCATGCCCTATGGGTACGCCAGCGGGAGAAGGAAAGAGCAAAGCCGTCCTGATCTATGGGCCCAATCAATAGTTGGAATCCTCATCGCCTGATTCCTGCGTGTCGTTACCCGGGCGCGCCTGCAGCTCCGCGATCACTTCCTGCAATTGTGCAACCAGACTTTCAAGCTGGCTGACGCGCTCGCTGAGACCGGACGATGACTTTTCGGAGGCATCGGCCATGCTCATTGCCGCATCCGGCGACACCGCCCCGCAGAGCAGATGCATGTAGCGTTCCTCACGCTGACCCGGTGCCCGATGCAGACGCACGGCCAGTGCCGGCAGCCGAGAGGCGAGCCGATCGAGCACGCTGCGCACTTCCTCGGCGTCGGGGAAGTCGGCCAGGCGCTCGCTGCGTGAATAAAGTTCATTGAGTGTCTGCGGGCCGCGCAGCATCAGCAAGGCGAGCAGGGCGCGCTGACGCGAAGTCACGTTGTAGCCGTTATCAAACTTGTGCGCATAGCGCGATGCACGAGCACTCAAGGTGCCACTGACCAGGTTCCTGCCCTCAAGCTGGCGCAAGGCATGACCGACTTCACCGGGTTCATAGTGGCTCATCGGATCGCGGTTGGACTTCTGGTTGCAGGCAGCGACCACGGCGTTCAGCGTCAACGGATAGGCATCCGGTGTCGTCGCCTGCTTCTCGATCAGGCTGCCGAGGATGCGCGCTTCGATCGCCTCGATCAGTTCCAGCTCGGCGCCATCGGTTTCACCCGTGTTTTCCTCAATCGGCATTCTGCTTCCCCGTCGTTGTCGTGGCGCGATGCTTTTCAAACCAGGCGATTGTATTGAGCACCTGGGCAATCATGTTGCTCGGTCGCGCATTGATCTCGTGCGAAGCGCCCGGAATACGCACCATCGCGGTATCGATCTTGCGCAGCTTGAGCGCCTGATAGAACTGCTCGGCTTCCGAAGCCGGCGTGCGGTGATCGTCGTCACCAACAATCATCATGGTCGGCGTACTCACCTTGTCGACATAGTGGAGTGGCGACCACGCCGCACCGCTGCCGCTGGCAGCGAGCGGTCGATGATGACGGCCATCGGCATCGATCACCCACAGGCTCGAACGCTTGCGATCCTTCATCACGTCGAAACCCATGCGCTGGTAGACGATGTGCTGTCCATCCGGCGAGATCCGCGGGTTATCCACCCATTCCAGGGCAAACACATCCATCGGCTCGAAGGCGCGCGTTGCGGCGTGGCCGATTGACGCAGCGAGACTGGCAGTCAGTGCTGCCAGACAGAAAACGACGAATCGTTGCATTCGGTCCCCCAGGGCGGATTTCGACCTCGCATTCTGGCCCCATGCATCGGCAAGGGCCAGCGTGGAGCCGTGAGCAGATAGCAGATAGCAGATAGCAGATAGCAGATAGCAGATAGCAGATCGCAGATCGCAGATAGCGGAAATTCGTAGGTTGGTGCTGAGCGCAGCGAAGCCCAACGGCTCTCTCGGCACGTTCGATGTCAGGTGGAGGGGAGATCGCGCCACGTTGGGCTTCGCTCGCGCTCAGCCCAACCTGCGCTGGAAAGCGCTCACCGGCAGTTTGCCGAAACAACGAACTTCACCGAATGACCCACACGATTTCACGAAGACCCTGAATAGTAAGGCTTTGCTCTATTCCTTCTCCCGCTGGCGTACCCATAGGGCATGAAGGAGAAGCATTCAGTAGCGACCATTTGCGGGCCCAATCAATAGCGGTTAGCGGGAAGGTCAGTTCAGGCGGCTTGCAGTGCGTGGCATGTGTTGGTCGCGATGCTTTTTGATTTGCAGTGGAGCATCGTGACTGAAGTCACTCCCACGACGACTTGCCCTTTCCACTCCCGACTCCCCACTTCCCACTCCCTTTTTGTGCGCCAGGCCTTTCATTCCCTGTGGCCTCGCGTCTAGACTCCGGTTCGACCGCGCCCTGTCATCCATCGACGCGATCATCGGCCCATAACGCCGGTTTGCCGGCTTGTCGACAGAGAGGGAATGAGGTGCAGCCCACCGATATTCATGATCCGAACTACTTCCATAAAGTCGTCGATTGCCAATGGGCCTGTCCGGCCCACACCCCCGTCCCCGAATACATTCGTTTGATCTCGGCAGGGCGCTACGCCGATGCCTACATGGTCAATTGGGAATCCAATGTCTTCCCCGGCATCCTCGGGCGCACCTGCGACCGACCCTGCGAACCGGCCTGCCGGCGCGGTCGGGTCGAGGAAAACAACGGCGAGAAACCCGAGCCGGTCGCGATCTGCCGATTGAAGCGCGTCGCCGCCGACAACAAGGGCGACGTGAAGGCACGCATGCCGAAAGCGGCCGTGAACAAGAACGGCAAGCGCATCGCCTGTATCGGTGCCGGACCGGCCTCGCTGACCGTCGCCCGCGATCTCGCCCCGCTCGGTTACGAAATCACCGTTTTCGAAGCCGATCAGAAAGGCGGCGGCTTCATGCGCACCCAGGTGCCGCGTTTCCGACTGCCCGAATCGGTCATCGACGAGGAGGTCGGCTACATCCTCGATCTCGGCGTTGAACTCAAGGGCGGCCAACGCGTCGACTCGATGCGCGCCATGCTGGAGAAGAATTACGACGCCGTCTTTGTCGGCTCCGGCGCACCGCGCGGACGCGCCCTCGAACTACCCGGCTCGGACGAAGCCGCCGCGCACATCCATATCGGCATCGATTGGCTGTCGTCGGTCTACTTCGGCCACGTCAAACAGACCAGCAAACGCGTGATCGTCCTCGGTGGCGGCAACACCGCGATGGATTGCTGCCGCTCGGCACGTCGCCTTGGCGGCGAGGATGTGAAGGTGATCGTGCGGTCCGGCTTCGAGGAAATGAAAGCCTCGCCGTGGGAAAAAGAAGACGCCGCCCACGAAGGCATCCCGATCCTCAACTACCTCGTACCGAAATCCTTCGTTCACGACAACGGCAAGCTCACCGGCATGACGTTCGAGAAGGTGCGCGCCGAGAAGGATGAGCGCGGCCGCCGCAAGCTGGTGCCGACGGGCGAGCCCGATCAGCATTTCGATTGCGATGAAGTGCTTGTAGCGGTCGGTCAGGAAAATGCCTTCCCTTGGATCGAGCGCGACATCGGCATCGACTTCAACGAATGGGACATGCCGGTCGTCAACGAGATCACCCATCAATCGAGCCTGCCGCATGTGCTGTTCGGTGGTGATGCCGCGTTTGGCCCGAAAAACATCATCTGGGCCGTCGCCCACGGCCACGAAGCCGCCGTCTCGATCGATCGCCTGCTCTCGGGCAAATCCACCGCCGAGCGCCCGCCGCCGCAGGTCAAGGTGCTCTCGCAGAAGATGGGCATCCACGAGTGGAGTTACGACAACGACATCTCCAACGACGAGCGCTTCAAGGTGCCCCTGGTGCCATTCGCTGAAGCGGTCAAAAGCATCAGCCTCGAAGTCGAACTCGGCTTCGACGCCGCCACCGCCTGGAAGGAGGCCCAGCGCTGCCTCAACTGCGATGTGCAGACCGTCTTCACCGACAAGGCCTGCATCGAATGCGACGCCTGTGTCGACATCTGTCCGATGGACTGCATCACCTTCACCGGCAACGCCGAGGAATCGGAGCTGCGCCAGAAACTCACCGCACCGGCCCTCAATCTCACGCAAGCCTTGTATGTCTCCGGCCCACTCAAGACCTTTCGTGTCATGGTCAAGGATGAAGACGTCTGCCTGCATTGCGGCCTCTGCGCCGAGCGCTGCCCAACCGGAGCCTGGGACATGCAAAAGGTCTTCATGGAAATGACCCACGCCAACACCCCGCCATGCCCAAGCAAAGCCAAAAAGAAGGAGGCTGCGTGATGGCAAGCTCTTCGAGCCTCGTTAAATGCGCTTCGCGCAACCACCCTCATCCCCCTTCGGGACCTTCTCCCGCCAGCGGGAGAAGGGGATATCAAAAAAGCCCGCTAGCAAGCGCTTCTCCCGCTGGCGGGAGAAGCTGCCGACAGGCTGATGAGGGTGGTGCTTTTGATCCTGTCTTTTGCGCGACCCGATCGGACTCCCAAGCATGACCCCCATCACCGCAACCAACGATTTCGTCATCAAATTCGCCAACGTCAACGGCTCAGGCTCCGCCTCGGCCAACGAGATGTTCGCTAAAGCTCCATGCTTTTCCTTCTCCCGCTGGCGGGAGAAGGTCCCGAAGGGGGATGAGGGTGGTGCTTTTGATCTGTATCCCGCCCTTGTTTTGGCCCGTCATTCCAGCGCAGGCTGGAACCCGGTTCTTGGTGAATCCGAGTCATCCACTTTTGCGCGCCTGATGGCAGCATTCGCCTTCCACAAAGCAACGACTGGGTCCCAGCCTGCGCTGAGACGACGCAAGGTGGCAGCGGAGGCCACACCATGACCCCCATCACCGCCACCAACGATTTCGTCATCAAATTCGCCAACGTCAACGGCTCGGGCTCCGCCTCGGCCAACGAGATGTTCGCTAAAGCTCCATGCTTTTCCTTCTCCCGCTGGCGGGAGAAGGTCCCGAAGGGGGATGAGGGTGGTGCTTTTGATCTGTATCCCGCCCTTGTTTTGGCCCGTCATTCCAGCGCAGGCTGGAACCCGGTTCTTGGTGAATCCGAGTCATCCACTTTTGCGCGCCTGATGGCAGCATTCGCCTTCCACAAAGCAACGACTGGGTCCCAGCCTGCGCTGAGACGACGCAAGGTGGCAGCGGAGGCCACACCATGACCCCCATCACCGCCACCAACGATTTCGTCATCAAATTCGCCAACGTCAACGGCTCGGGCTCCGCCTCGGCCAACGAGATGTTCGCGAAATCGATCATCCGCATGGGTGTGCCGGTCAGCCCGCGCAATATCTTCCCTTCCAACATCCAGGGCCTGCCCACCTGGTACGAAGTCCGTGTCACCGAAGCCGGCTGGCTTGGCCGCCGTGGCGGTGTCGATCTGATGGTCGCGATGAACCCGCAAACCTGGGATGCCGACCTCAAGGAAATCGAAACAGGCGGCTATCTGTTCTACGACAACAGCAAGCCCATGCCGAAATCGCGCTTCCGCGATGACATCACCGTCATCGGCATGCCGCTGACCCAGATCAGCAACGCCACCTACGATGAGCCGCGCCAGCGCCAGTTGTTCAAGAACATCATCTACGTCGGCGCGCTCTCGCAATTGCTCGGCATCGAAGCCGAGGTCATCGAAACCCTGATCGGTCAGCAGTACAAATCCAAACCCAAGTTGCTCGATGCCAATATCCACGCCCTGCATCTTGGTCGCGATTACGCCAGGGATCATCTGCCGCCGATCGGCCTGCACGTCAAGAAGGCCGACAACATCGGCAACAAGATCTTCGTCGACGGCAACAGCGCCGCCGCACTCGGCTGCGTCTACGGTGGTGCCACGGTCTGCGCCTGGTATCCGATCACGCCATCCTCGTCAGTTGCCGAGGCATTCCAGTCGTATTGCCAGAAATACCGACTCGATCCGGAAACCGGCAAGTTCCGCTACGCGATGATCCAGGCCGAAGATGAGATCGCCTCAATCGGCATCGTCACCGGCGCGGGCTGGAACGGCGCACGTGCCTTCACCACCACATCCGGCCCCGGCGTCTCGCTGATGAACGAGTTCATCGGCCTGGCTTATTTCGCCGAGATCCCGGTCACCATCATCAATGTGCAGCGCGGCGGGCCTTCGACCGGCATGCCGACCCGCACCCAGCAATCGGATGTGCTCGCCTGCGCCTATGCCTCGCATGGCGACACCAAGCATGTGCTGCTGTTTCCGGAAGATCCGCACGAGTGCTTCGAGTTCTCGGCGCAGGCGTTTGATCTCGCCGATCGCCTGCAGACGCCGATCTTCGTCATGACCGATCTTGATATCGGCATGAACCAGCGCCTGTGCGAACCCTTCGTCTGGGATGAGGCGCGCGACTACGATCGCGGCAAGGTCATGACCGCCGAGGAACTCGAAGCGGGCAGGGACTTCGGCCGCTACAAGGATGTCGATGGCGATGGCATTCCGTATCGCACCTATCCCGGCACGCATCCGAGCATGGGCAGCTATTTCACGCGCGGCACTTCGCGTGATCCCTACGCACGCTATTCCGAACGCGGCCCCGACTACATCTACAACATGGAGCGCCTGCTGCAGAAGTTCGATACGGCCAAGGCTCTTGTGCCGCAGCCGATCCTGCGCACGGCGCAGAAGAAGGCGAGTTTCGGCGCGATCTACTACGGCTCGACCAGCCCATCGATGGACGAAGCGATCGAGGTGCTCGAAGCACAGGATCTGCACCTCGACACACTGCGCATCCGCGCCTTCCCGTTCCCCGAATCGGTGCGCCAATTTGTCCTCGCGCACGAGCGCGTGTTCGTGATCGAGCAGAACCGCGATGCCCAGTTGCGTTCGCTGCTGATCAACGAATTCGATCTCGATCCGGCCCGTGTCGTGAAGATCCTGCACTACGACGGCACCCCGATCACTGCCCGTTTCATCGCCCGCGCCATCGCCGAGCATATGCGCGGTGCCAGTGTCTCCGCGCACGCGTCCGAGAGCGTCGCATGACCAACCGAACGCAGGCATCACCAATCTGGCGCTCAGTTCAAAAGCATTGTCAGTCCTGCCTGCGCCTGGATGACGAGCAGCGACGCATTTATCGATGCGTTACCAATTCGGCCCGTAAAATGAATCAACTCAGTGCTTCTCCCGCTGGCGGGAGAAGCTGCCGGCAGGCTGATGAGGGTGGGCCTACGAAGCACCTTGCAAAACCTGGCGACTCAGGAGCACCACCCTCAACCCCCTCCGGGACCTTCTCCCGCCAGCGGGAGAAGGAAAACGTTCGTCGACGTCATACTGTTTACGGGCCTACTCAATAGGTAAATGGCAATGTCACTGAAAGCACACAAAACGAGTGACCAGCAAACAGAGCCGCGCAAATGACCTACATCACCAAACCCAAGCTGCACCATCCGACCCTGCCGAAAAACGCGCTCTGCCACACCCGGCGCGACTACGAAGGCAAGATATCGACGCTCTGCGCCGGTTGCGGCCACGATTCAATCTCGGCCGCGATCATCCAGGCCTGCTGGGAACTCAACGTCGAGCCGCACCGCGTCGCCAAGCTCTCCGGCATCGGCTGCAGCTCGAAAACGCCCGACTACTTCCTCGGTCAGTCGCACGGCTTCAACACCGTGCACGGACGCATGCCCTCGGTGCTGACCGGCGCCAACCTGGCCAACCGCGATCTGCTTTATCTAGGTGTCTCCGGCGACGGCGACTCCGCCTCGATCGGCATGGGCCAGTTCATCCACGCCATGCGCCGCGGCGTCAACATGGTCTACATCGTCGAGAACAACGGCGTCTACGGACTGACCAAGGGCCAGTTCTCCGCAACAGCGGACGAAGGCTCGATATCGAAGAAAGGCGTCAAGAACACCGACTCACCGATCGACCTGATCGGCCTCGCCCTGCAACTCGGTGCCACCTATGTCGCACGCAGTTTCTCCGGCGACAAGGCCCAACTCGTACCGCTGATCAAGGGCGCCATCCTGCACCAGGGCGCTGCCTTCCTTGATGTCATCAGCCCCTGCGTCGCCTTCAACAACCACGCCGGCAGCACCAAGAGTTACGAATACGTCCGCGAGCACAACGATGCGGTCAATCGAATGGATGTGATTCCCGAACGCGATGAAATTCGTGTCGACTACGGTGCTGGTGAAACCATCGAAGTCGCCCAACACGATGGCTCAGTCCTGCGTCTGCACAAGATTCACCCCGACTACAATCCCTGCGACCGCGTCGCCGCCAGCAACTATGTGCATCAGCATCATGCGCTGGGGGAGGTGGTGACCGGTTTGCTGTATGTGGATCCGGAGCCTTCGGATCTGCATAAGCATTTGGGGACGGTGGGGGTGGCGTTGAATGGGTTGGGGGTGGGGGAGTTGAGTCCGGGGAGCGACGTGTTGGAGAGGATTAATGGGGGGTTGAGGTAAGGCTTTGCAATTCTGACATGTGCTTTGCTAGTCCAAATAGAGCGTCCAAAGTGAAATCGATGCAAAAGAAATAGAGTTGAACGGAGAATGGCATGCGTAGGTTATCGGGGGCTATTTTTTTCGGATTGATCTGCTCGGGCCATTCCAGTGCGCAGGGGTCGTTTTCTGACTCGCGCTGCAGCTTCGCGCCATCGGTCGAATTTTCCGTCGGCACAAATCCATACGCGGTGGCCGTTGGCGATCTCCAAGGCGACGGCAAGCTGGATTTCGCGGTGGCGAACGAGGGCAGCAACGACGTGTCGATTCTGTTCGGGACCGGCCTCGGCAGCTTCACGGCCGCGACTTCGATTGCGGTTGGAAACGCCCCGCGCGCAGTCTTGCTCGAGGACCTCAATGCCGACGGCAAGCGCGACTTGATCGTGGCCAATTACGGCAGCAACACGGTCACTATCGGATTCGGGAATGGCGCCGGCGCCTTCGACAACTACAGCACGCTGGCGGTGGGCAGCGCGCCGCGCGCCTTGGCCGTCGCGGACCTTAACATGGACGGCAAGCCCGACCTGGTGACTGCGAACGGGAATGGCAACAGCGTGACGGTCCTCATGGCGACCAGCGGTGGCGCGTTTGCCGCCGGTATGCCGTACTCCGTGGGCGGAAATCCAGCCTCCGTCGCAGTCGCCGACTTTAACGCAGATGGGAACATGGATCTCGCAGTCGCGAACGAGGCTGGAGACTCGGTTTCAATCCTGCTCGGTAACGCCGCCGGCACCTTTGGCGCGGCAATGCCTTACGCCGTGGGTTCGCAGCCCAGGGCTGTCGTGACCGGGGATTTTGACACCGATGGCGAGCTCGATCTTGCCGTCGCGAACTGGAATAGTGGGTCCGTCTCTGTCCTCCTCGGTAGTGGCGCCGGCGCATTCGGTTCGGCCGTGTCCTATGCGGCTTCCGCACTACCGACCGCGATGATGCTCACCGACTTCGATGCCGATGGCGCGCCAGAACTCGTGGTGGCGAACGAAACGAGCGCCCCCAACATTGTTACCGTCTTGCGCGGTCTTGAGGCGGGCACTTACGCGGCACCTACAGCGATTCCGGTCGGTGGAGTTCGCCCGCGCGGGTTGGCGAGCGGCGATTTCAACGCGGACGGCAACACTGATTTGGTCGTGGCGGACTATGGGAGCAACCAGGTTTCCATCCTGCTGGGCGACTGCGCGCCGCTCATGAAAGTGCCAGCGTGGGTGAACGTCGATCGCACCAGTTCCTACGAGTTGCGCAAATCGCCGATCTGGTTCGATCGGACCGTCAGCGGAGCGTACACGCATGTGGTGACGCACCTTGATCTGAATCGGGATGGCAGGACCGATCTGTTTCGCGCCTCGGTCTCAACCCCGCCCAGCGCGGTGGAGGTGTTGATGAATGCCGGCGACGGCACCTTCGTCGACCAGACAGGCACAGTCATCACCAACGCTCATCCCCCGATGGTCTATCCGCGCAAGGGTTTGAGTGGGGACTACAATGGCGACGGATGGCCCGACGTTCTCGTGCTTGACACCGGGCTGGATGTGGTCCCAGCCCCCGGAGCGTTCAGTCACCTCTACTTGTCGAGGGGCGACGGTACGCTGCATTACTCATCAGAGCTCGAACCAGAGATCCTATACAACCACGGCGGCGCCTCGGCGGACATCGACGGGAACGGCACGGTCGACGTGCTGATGTCCGGCAGTGACTTCAAGCCTTATTTCCTCATCAATGACGGCCTCGGGCACTTTACGCGCAACACCAGTCGGCTGCCGACAGAGTTGCTCATTCCCGGGACCTACATCGTCGCCATCGAACTTGTCGACATCGACCGCGACGGCTACATCGACATCCTCTGCGCCGGTAACGAATTCACGGCAGGGCAGGTAGGCGTGGTGATCTATTGGGGCAGCAGTTCGGGTCTGTACCGTCCAAATGCCAAGACCGTCGTGCCCAAACCCGCCGGCTTGGGCGGCGTACTCGACTTCGCGGTCGAGGACATCGACAACGACGGAAGACGGGACATCATTGTCAGCCGATTCTCCGACTTCTTTGCCGTGAACGATCGATATTTTCAGATCCTTCGTCAGATTTCCTCTCGACAGTTCGCCGACGAGACCGCTGCCCGAATCACTATGAACTTCGCGATTGAGGCCTTTGATTTTTTCCGCGTGCAGGACTTCAACGGGGACGACGCGCTTGATATTTTCATAGACGACAGGCATTTCGCGTCCATCGGCGAGTACGCGTGGATAAACAACGGGCAGGGCGTATTCACCCCCTATGCCGGTAGCGTGAATCCTTTGATGCCATCTTTTGCGAACGGATTCGAATAGACGCGCGATCCCAACAACCGAGACATATATGGACGCCTCCTCCAGGTCAAGCGTGAATGATCGAATAAAGCGAATAAAGCGCCAATAAAGCAATAAAGGGGTCCAATAAAAGGAATAAAGGGGTCAGGTTCATTATTGCCGTACGGTAAATGAACCCGGTAAATGAACCTGACCCCTTTGGAGGGTGCTGGAACGCATGCTTGCAGGTTGGAACCGAACGGTCTGTAGGAAAACGCCGCGCTGTTGAGTGCGAAAACTGCGCGTATATCGAAATGGCACTCTGACCCGCCTTTCCGCCTTCGCTAGCGCTGACACAGAAACACCTGGCATCGAAGGGCCGGGGCTGAGGTTGTCGGCTCAACGCCTTCGGCGCTTGAGCCGACCTGCGAGGCATGAAAAATGTGCTGCATGAAGTTTCAGACTTCATTCGGCCGGGTGATAGTTTTTTGTTGGCGCGTTCGGTGGCTTCACTCGTGTCCGTGAGGCAAGTGCAGTTGCGTGTCAGGTCTGTGCCAGATTTGGCGTATGTCTGGGAACTCTATGACGCAAGAAGGCCCTGCTTTATGAAATTCGCACTAATTCTCCTGCTGGCGCTGGCACCATTCGGCGCCGCCCACGCGGCCGAATGGTTTGTTTCCACGCTGGGCAGTGACAGCACCGGCACCGGCAGCGCCGCGATGCCGTTTCGCACGCTGGGCCACGTGCTGTCGCCGGCACTCGCGCTGACCAGTCCGGGTGACGTGATCAGCGTGCGCGCGCCGGTCGGTAATGGCGTCTACAACGAATGCGAGGTGCGCTTGCGCATGCTGCTGACGCTGCGCTCGCCAGCCGGCGAACGTGCGCACATCCACTGCGATATCAACACGGTCGACACCGTGACAGTGCAGATCGACCCGGAAGCGAGCGGCAGTCGCATCGCCAACCTTGAACTGTCTGGCGGCTACTACTACACCCTGTTTCTGCAAACCGATTGGGACTCGTCTGGCAATCCGGGCGGCAGCGGAGCATCGAACATCGTCATCGAGGACTGTTTGATTCACGACAGCGGTCGCGACGCGGTCAAGATCACTCCGAAATCGAACGACGTCACCATCCGTCGCTGCGAAATTAGTGATTCTGGGCGGCGCTATCCGCTGGGGACACCAGCCGAGGACAAGAACGCCGAAGGTATCGACAACGTCAACGGCTCGCGCATGAAGGTTCAGGACAACCACATCCATGACACCGCCACTACCGGCGTTTACTTCAAAGGCGGTGCCAGCGATGTCGTGATCGAACGCAACGTGATCGAGCACACCGGCGCCGCTGGCATCCTGGTCGGTTTCGATACCAGCCCGGAGTACTTCGACACCATCGCCAATCCGCAGTATTACGAAGCCATTCGCGGCGTTGTGCGCAACAACATCATCCGCGATACCGCCGGCTCCGGCATCGGGCTGTACGCCGCAAAGGACGCCTTGGTCGCAAACAACACACTGATGCGCACTGCGACCAGTTTCCACGCCGCCATCTACTTCGGCGTGACGCTTCAGGATTACGACCCGACTGCTGGGCGCCCGCCGAGCGTCAACCCACGCATTCTCAACAACGTGATTCGTCAAAATGGCGGCGATTGCTTCGGCATCCGCTGGGCCGACGAGATCGAACCCACTGGACTGTACGGATTGCTGGGCAATCCCGGCAGCAACTTCAACCGTTTCGAGAATATCGGCAGTACCTGCAATTTCTTCGATACTCGCCCCGGCAGCGCAATCGACAACGGTGGAAACTTCGCTGCGTGGAAAGCGGCGGAATCGAGCGATGCCGCCAGTCAGGAAATGTCGATCGTGCTCGCCGCCGACGGACATCTGCTCGCAGGCAGCCCACTGATCGACGCCGGCACGCCAGTCGCAGAAGTGACCGACGACATTGACGCCGAAGCGCGCAGTGCTGTGCCTGATATTGGCGCAGACGAATTCGACAACGGGCAATTGTTCAAGAACGGCTTCGAATGAGCCAACCGGGAAGGATAGGGTCTAGCTTTTAGATCAAAGGGGCAGAGTCATTGATACTTGACTCATCCAGAACCCGATCAATGGCGTCAGAGTCGAATGGCGCTGACTTAAGGCGCCAGCCTCTCAATTTCGTCATCCCGGCGAAGGCTGGGATCCAGTTTTGGACTGCCGATGTGAACCTGGATCCCAGCCTTCGCCGGGAGGGCCGGGAATGAAATTCAAGTCGAACCGTTTCCATATGATCCTCGATTCAGAGAAGCAAAAGTCTGCGACTACCGTCTCGGATGTATTCCGGAGAGCAAGGTGCGTTCGTGGGGAATGGCGCTAAGCAAGCGCCATTCGGGTCAGACTCGATTGATCTTGCCCGGGAGAATCCTGGATCAGGTTACACTCTCCAAAAAGCCAGGGATGAAGTGTGCAGTCCGATCAGACTTCATGATTGTGCCGACCTGGGTAGTCGGTAAACCTTGCCCTCTGCTTCGCCCGACAACCAAGGAGATGGACCATGCTGAGAATCGTGTTGCTTTGCGTGGCTCTTGCGTTTGCGTCGTCACCGTCCTTTGCCCGCAAGGCGACAACAACCGACGAGGTCACACGCGCGGCGGAGTTGTTGAAATCCTGGGATGGGGATACGAGCAAACTCGACGGCGCACGAACCATCCTGACTCGCGAGCTTCAAGCCAATCCGGATTCGGCACCTGCTCTGCGCGAGCAGGCAAGGCTGTTGATGTTGGAAGGCTATCTCATCGGTACAAAGTACAAGCCCGAGAATCTTGCAGCCGCTGCGACATCGCTGGACAAGGCAATAGCCCTGGCGCCGAACGATCCTGTCGCGTATCTGCTGCGATCACGAATCTACGCAAACATGGAGCGTTTCGAAGATGCATGGGCAGCGCTCGAATTGGCCCGAAAAACCGGCGCCGATGATCTCGGTTGGCTTCTTGCGCAGGGCAGTCTGTTGATCCGACAACAGCGTTTTGAGGAGTCAGCGGTTTCATTGGGCAAGCTGTTGAAATCCGCGGGCACCACGCCAAACCAGCGTCTGGAAGCGCGCGACGGAATGATTCAAACCCTGCTTGTTGGCCTCAAAGCCGATGAGGCCGACAAGGTTTATCGAGATCAACTCAAGGACACACCTGACGACGCCTGGACCCACGGCAACTACGCCTCGTTCCTGCTGTGCTGGCGCGACGACTTCGACTCATCACTCGCCCAGGCACGCACAGCACGACGATTGCGGGATTACGGCAGGGTGCAGGTTGTGGAAATGGCTGCTCTGTTTCGACTGTGGGCACAGCAAACATTGGATGGCAACGCTGCGGATGCAGAGAAAGCCTGGAAGCAAACGGGTGCCGATCCATACGCCAACATCGTTCCGGTCGTATCCGAACTTTGCGGTGGCAACCGGGTCACGTACGCCGTGCTGAAGGCATTGTTAAGGAGTGGATATGGCGCACGTGTTCCGGCGCTGGTCGCACCCATTGCCGCAGCCGACGAAGTGCTCGATGGGGTGCCTGGTGTCTTCGTGTTGAACGTACAGGCAACCGGGCGCAGCAAAGGCGATGTCTACCTGAACTCCGAAACCGACTACCGCGACCCGCGCAATCTCAGTGTGCGCATCGTGCCCAAGGCGCAGGAAGGCCTGCGAAAGAAATTTGGCGACGACTTTGAAGCAGCACTCAAGGGAAAATCCGTCGAGGTGATGGGTTGGGTCAAGCGCACGAAGATCAACTTCACGGCGAACGGTGTGGATACCGACAAATTCTATTACCAGACGCACCTCATCATGCATTCGGCCGACCAGATCCAGCTCCTTGAAGACAGGCCAATGCCTCCCGAACAGCATGAGAAGCTCGATGATCGGGACGTGAAAACCTGATCCAGCGCTCGAGCAACCAACAAAAATGGGGATACCCACAATCCACCAAAACCCGAGTCAGAGTGCGAGGGAGGGGCAGGTCTTGAATCTTGATTTCTCTTTTCAGACTCGCAGCATGGCGGCAAGGACTTGCTGGTTGCTGGTTCTCTGCGCATTGCATCATTTCGCCATGGCTGCGCACGAGTCGGAAGCGTTTCCTCCCGTGCGACTGGTCGACCGTATCGAGCGCTACCCGATCACGGGATCCAGCATTGACCGGATCAAGTCCGAGTTGAAGGCGCATGCCGAATCGGAGCAGAGTCCCGGCAATGGCAGTACGCGAAGCGAGATTGAGCTGACCACGCGCCTCGAACCACACGACGATGTCTGCCGCATCGCCACCCTGGTCGTTGCTCTCCGGGTGACGACCCGGCTACCCGAATGGACTCCGGCAAACTCGGGCTCGCGGCAGGTTGGCGAGGAGTGGGCGAAGTCCGCAGCCAACCTGGCACGGCACGAGGCAGGACATCGGACGCTTGCGATCGAAGCAGCTGGAGCACTTCGCCAGACACTGATGGATATCGCCCCGAAAAAAGACTGCTCGCGCCTCGACATGGCCATCGCAATCGAGCTTCAGTCCGCAATGCAAAGGCTGGAAAACCGCAACTTGCGCTATGACTCACGCACACGGGGCGGATTGCAGGATGACCCCCTGGAGCGAAAGGGGGCAGATCCGAATGGCACTGACCTAGCGTCGTCGTCCCGGCGGCTTTCAACAGCCGAATGGCTGGTCAAGCGGGGATCCGTGCGCCCGTGAATGCGCGCTATCAGCAGCCCGGCGGGGTGCAAGTCTGGCGGAGTCTGCCATGGACTTCGAAGCTGAAGGTAACTGCGTCGTCGCGAGACCGGGTGGAGAGCAACCGGAGGCCAACCAATGATCCGCAGGATAACGAATTCGATTCGGCGGAGTGTACTGGCGAGCCTGCGGATCCATGGCGAAGCCCGAACTGCCGGACAGGCTGAGAATGGCGAGAGCAAGCGATGTCCGGAGTGCATCAGGTGTTTGGAGGCGGAATGTTAGTAAAAAGAGCTGGAACACCCACGATTGATTGGGTTCGTAAATAGTCGCTGCTGAATGCTTCTCCTTTATGCCCTATGGGTACGCCAGCGGGAGAAGCATTCAGCAGCGACTATTTACTCAGCAGTCAGAAATATAGGCAACACTTGGATGCTTGAAGAATGAGCGAATCAGGCGCGGCCGATTGCCCATGTCGGCAAGTTGAGTGGCTATTCGATCCTCGAGGCTTTCGCCCTTCTGTAGTGGTCGCCGAGCATTGCCAGTGCGCTTGGCATGGCTCCAGACCAATTCATCAGGATTGAGATCTGGCGCATAGCCTGGCAAAAAGTGCAGCGTCAGCTTTCCTTCGAGTTTGTCTATGTAGTTTCGTACCGCACGGGTCTTGTGCGCAGGCAGTCCATCGACGATCAGATGGACGGGCTTGCGACGTCTGTGCATCATCCGGCGTAGCAAGTCGATGAAGAGATCGCCGTTCAAGCCGCCCTTGTAGGTGGCAAACCAAAAACCTCCCTTGGCGTTGACTGCCGAAGCAGCACTGATCCCCTGGCGTTGCCCAGGCACCGAGACGACCGGTGTTTCTCCCTTGGCTCCCCATGTCGTGCCGTGTACCGAGTCGGCGCGGAATCCTGATTCATCCCAGAAGTAGATCACCGCCTTTGTCTGCTTGGCTTTGCGGGCTATCGCGGGGTAGGTTTCCCGCTGCCAGCGCGCGATCGCTTCAGGGTCGCGCTGATAGGCACGTTGCAGGGGTTTCTGCGGCGTCAGACCGACGCGTGCCAGCACGGCACCCACCGATGCCAGACTCAGCGTCACATCAAAGCGCTGCGCAATCAGCTCACGCGCGATTTGCCGCGTCCATAGGCCGAAATCGAAACCGTACTGCATCGGGTTCTTGCCATTGATCCAACGGAAGACTTGCTGTTCCTGCGCCGCAGTGAGCTTGCGCGGACGACCCGTGCCCTTCCTCAAGCGCAATGCACGCTTGCCGTTGCCGCGCCCACGCGCCTTCGCGCGCACTTTGTACGCCCATGTGCGATGCATGCCGAACGAAGCGGAGACGACAGCCGGTGACTCACCTTCCTTCATGCGCTCAAGCGCAGTCAGGCGCATCTCTTCCAGCGCTTCGCGTACTACGGTTCGACCATCTCTCTTCATGCAGACTTCGATCGCGCTGAAGCGTGGAAAGTTCAATATTGTTCCCTATATTTCTGACTGATGAGTAAGGGCCGAATCAATAGGCAACTATCGGGGCTCCCACGATTCGCCCTCGAGAGTCCGAACAGTGCCGTGCGGAAGTTTGGAGAGGGCGAGCGGACTTCCCTTGGAATTTCATACGGACGCAACAAGCGAATCGGCTAGTCGGCCTCGAATCCGTCAATGAATATTTCGTCCTCCCAGAGGATGGGAGTGCAGGCGCTGGCATCGAATTCGGACTTGATCGAGCTCAACATCGTGTCGTACGTGCCGACCGCGACATTGTTGACTCCAAGGTTGCCCTGGATCATGAAGACGCCATAGATTTTCCGTTCGAAATCGACCCAGGGGAAAAACCCGAACGCGCCCAGGCTGTGGATCAGCGGCGCCTGGTCGAGTGGACGATCGTTGTACAGCCAGCTGCCGAAACTGTAGCGAACCGGAAGCGGGGCATTCAGCGGCGCATAGGCAATCGGGAGGTTGCCGACGTTGTCCTGCCAAAGAGTCTGGATCGTGCTTGCCCGCAGTGAGCGCTGGCCGTTGCCGCGCCCGTCATTGCTCAACATGTGCAGCACGCGCGCATAGTCGCCGAGATTGCTGCGTGCGCCACCGGCGATGCGGTAGTTCTGCGTGGGTCCGAGCCCCTGCCAGTCGATCGTGGAAATGCCAAGCGGTGCGCCGAGTTGTTGCTGCCATAGCGCCTGCCAGTCTCCATTTTCCACGACTTCGACAATACGCCCTGCGATGTGCATGGAAACGCCGCCATACGAAAACTGACCGCCGACCGTGTAACCGGGATTCAGCGGTCGGCAGCAGGCGATCTGGGCAACAGCCTGGGCAAGTGTCAGGGTCGAATCGCTGACTTCGGTGGCGCCCAGATCGTCGCCGTAACCTGCGGTATGGCTGAACATCTGGCGCGTGGTCATGGTGCCCTTGTCACCGCTGAACTCAGGCAGGTAGGTGGATACCGCGCTATCGAGATTGATTTCGCCGCGTTCCGCAGCCTGCAGGATCCGCACCGCGCTGAGCAACTTTGTCGCCGATGCGACCGGAACTACGGTCGCTGCGGAATAGCTTCCGAGGTAGCTTTCCATGAACACGCCCTGGCGACCGCCGACGAGAAATGCCCCGCCGGGCAGACCTTCGTTCGCAATCAACTCGGCGAATTCGACACGCGCGCTGTCGAACGAACAAACCTCAGCCCAGGCAACTGAGGCAGGCGTGATCGCCAAGGTCAGACAAAGAATGCAGATAGCTCGGAACAAGCGCCGCCCCAGGTGATCTCGATACGGCATTAGCGTAGCAAGCAGGGCGCTCGCTGCCAACACAATGGGGTACGCACGATCTGCGACAAGTAGTTCGAGAATCGCGAGAATCGGGACATCCAGGACATCCAAGGCGAGAACTGAGACACCTACAATCTGCAATTGCTATCGGACCGTGGGCCGCCATTGCGGCCAGCGAACGAGATTCTGGCTGTCCTGAATTGCTTCTGCCTAGATTTCGAAGCTGTCGAAGAAGATGCGATCATTCGACATCGGCAAGCCATCGCTGTCGTGATCAAACGTATCGAGTGAAGGATTGCCTTGGGCATCCTCGTCGGCAATGCCGTTGCAGTTGTTGTCGATCAGGTCGCCGGGAACTTCTGCAAGCCCTGGCCGCACACTCGAGTTGTTATCGTTGCAATCGCCGGCCGCCACCGAGAAGCCGTCTGAATCAAAGTCGGAAGTATCATTGGATGGCGTGCCGTCCGGTGCCTCATCGGCCAGCCCATTGCAATTTTCGTCTATACCATTGGACGGAATTTCGACCGCGCCGGGATGGACACTGAAGTTGGTGTCGTCGCAGTCGCCAATCGGCATGGGCTGGGCCGCGGCGATTGCTCGGATATCGGGCGCGCTCGCACCGGCGTTGCCGACAAGCAAGCCGATGAATGTCAGACTTGCAAGTATTGCAGAGAATCTTGAACTGCCCATGGTGCTTTCTCCAAAACGGTCGGATTCATCAGCGGTATGCAGGGATGGGAAATTGAAAGCACTTGTCCTGGCGAAGCTTAACCCGGTCCGAAGTGATGTGCATGCCGCGCCCGCTGGTCGAAGTCTGCTTTGGCTGCGCTTCGGTCCAGAAATTGGCGGCGCTGCACCCGTTTGGCGGCGGCGAGGACGATAACCGGGACGACCGGGAGACAGGAGGACAGGAGGACAGGAGGACAGGAGGACAGGAGGACAGGAGGACAGGAGGACAGGAGGACAGGAGGACAGGAGGACAGGAGGACAATCGGGACATCCACAATTCGTATGTACGGCTGGGATACGGCTGGGACACTCACTATCGCCCTCGATTGGATCCTTCATTTTGTGGGTGTCCTGGATTGCCCCTGGATTGCCCTTCTGGATTGCCCCTTTTTGCGCAAGGTGACGCCTGTCACTGGTGTTGAGGGCAGGCACGGGGTACGTTTGCCGCATCTTCCAGCGGGATTTCCACCATGCGAACCCAATCAAACGAACCCACGCCTCGCTATGGATACCGCATCTTTCCGGCTGTGGTCGTGATCTCGATCGGCGTGATTTTTCTGCTCCGAAATCTTGGTGTCGAAATTCCGTTTCTCTACAGCACCAACTGGTGGGCATGGTTCATTCTGGCCGGAGCAGTGGCACCGCTCAGTCGAGCCTACGAAAGCTGGCGTGTGCGCGGTCGTGTGGACGCCGAAGTGATCTATTCACTGCTGACGGGTGCCGCAGTGGTACTGGTCGCGGTGATGTTCCTGCTTGGTCTCGACTGGAAAGTCTGGTGGCCCCTGTTCGTGATCCTGGGCGGCCTGTTCACTCTGGTGCGCGGCCCCTATCACCGCCGCTCCGGTTATCGCAGACATCATGCCGCGCAAGACGCGGACGACGCGAAGTTCAAAGACTGAGTAGAACCCGGGTCAGCGCAGGAATGCGGCCGGCCTTGAACTTCGGAGAAGAATGAGGGCCTGGGATCTGGCTTTGATGCAAAGCCTGGCGAAGATCCGCAGGTCTTGAATCTTGAACTTCAATTCCCGTATCGATCGGTGGATTGCCATTCTGGGCGGGGCCAGCCTTGCTTCGCCAACTCAAAGGGAACGTTCTTCGGGTCGTGATCGATCGCACATGGCAGCGCTTTGGTCGGGCCGGTGGGGACTGAACGGACAACTGGCGGACAACTGGGACGCTCGCTATTCCCCTCGATCGAGCGCTTCTTTTTGTGGGTGTCCTGGATTGGGGGTTGGATTGGCGCCCCTCTGGATTGCGCGCTGGATTGGCGGATATCGCTGACAGAAGGTCCGGGAGATTGTTGGGATCATTGCTGTTCCGGTCTGTTCTGCGGTCTGTCCTGACCCCAATACTGTTCGATTAGCGCCGTTGCTTGCAGCTCGTCGTTCCGGCGAAAGCCGGAATCCATGTTGAATTGGCAGCAACAGCAAAATGGATCCCGGCTTTCGCCGGGACGACGACTTAAAGCGAACAGCATTGTGTTCTGACCCCTGTTTTGCTGGACGGCATTGCCGGCGTTATGCTCGAACGAATGCACAATAAAGTTGACCGGCATGCGCGTCCTTTTGGTAAGTCTCAATACTGTTGTAATTCCGTACCCGGTTTTTCCGCTGGGTGTCGCCTACCTGCGTGACGCGGTGATGGCGGCGGGCCACGAGGTCGAGGTGTTCGACTGCCTGCTGGAACTGGGTGATGCGCTGGAGGATCGCTTGCAGCGGTTTGTTCCGGATGTGGTGGGCTTTTCCCTGCGCAACATCGACAACGTTCGAGCGGATGATGCGGTGTCCTATATCGCCGGTTTGCGCGCAAGTGTGGATCGGGTACGGGCGGTCTGCGCCTCGAAGGTGATTTTCGGCGGCGCAGGTTTTTCGGTGTTTCCGCAAGAGATCCTCGAATTGACGGGTGCCGACTTCGGCATCCGTGGCGAGGGGGAGGGCGCCTTTCCGCAATTGTTGCGCTGCATCGAGGGCCAAGGTGGTGACCTTCGGTCTGTGCCGGGCCTGTTGTATCGAAACGGCGAAGGCGAGGTAGTCAGCCATAACCCTCCGCTCAATGCCGCGCTGTCGGAACGTCCGGTGTTCGATCCGGATCCGGACTGGGTAGCGGCCTACCGGGCACGCGGCGCGATTTTCAACGTGCAGACGCAGCGGGGCTGCCCACTGAAGTGCTGCTACTGCACCTACCCGCTGATCGAAGGGGCGCATCGGCGGCTGCATGACTACGTCCGCGTGGTCGATGAAATGAGACGCTGGCGGGAACTGGGGGTTCGCTATGTCTTCGTGGTGGATTCCGTCCTGAACACCTCCGTCAGCCATCTGCGCCGCCTCGGCGAGGCGATTCTCGCGGCCGGAGTGGAAATCGAATGGGGGTGTTTCCTGCGCCCGAACGGCGTGCGCCTCGATGACCTGAAATTGCTCAAAAAAGCGGGGCTGCGGCATATCGAATTCGGTTCGGACAGTTTTGCCGACAGCATGCTCAAGTCCTATGGAAAGTCGTTCACGTTTCCGATGATCGAGCAGGCCAGTGCGCACGCAGAGGAGGCTGGAATCCACTATTGCCATTTCCTCATTCTCGGTGGGCCGGGCGAGACCGCACAGACACTGGAAGAGACCTTTGCCCGCAGCGAGACCCTGCCTGGCGGCGTGTTTTTCGCCTTTCCCGGCACCCGGGTCTATCCGCACACCCCGCTGTGGCAACACTTGCGAGAGCGCGGCGTCGCGTTGCCGGACAATCTCCTTGCACCCTATTTCTTCATCGAGGAAGGGCTGACGGTGGAGCGAATCGCCGAGTTGCTCGAAGCGCACTCGCGGGTCGACTCGCGTTGGGCACCGGCCGATCTTCCCGATGATTTCGACGCACTTTCCGCGCGCTTCCGCGCCCGTGGCGTCGAGGGCCCGCTGTGGGAATACCTGCCGTCCCTGCAACGCCTGGCCGCCTTGTCTGCTTGAAGATCGCTGACAGTTGAAGCAGATCCGTGGTGGAGCTATGGGTGTTCTGGATCGCGTGGATCCCGCCCTGGATCGCTCTACTCGCTATAATCCTCCTACGAGTCAGAAACGACGCAAGCGAACAACTGATGTCTTCTGCAGTGCGATTTGCCGAACCCGCCCCGTCCGCGCGCAGGGACATGCTGGAACAGTTCCCTGAGCTGTACGAGGCGTTGCGTCATATTGCCAGCAGGGAGCGTCGAGGCAATCCATCGGGCACCTTGAGCACCACCGTGGTGGTGAACGAGGCGTGGCTGAAGCTGAAACACAGCTCTTCCCAGTGGCAAGACCAGCGTCACTATCTGGCTACCGCCGCCTTGGCCATGCGTCAATTGCTGGTCGACTACGCCCGTCGCAGCGCCGCCGAAAAGCGTACTCCTGCTGAAGGATGCCCGCTGTTCAACAACGACTGTGAACTGGAAAAAACCAGCAGTTCGATCCTTGCGCTGGATCAGGCGCTGCAGCAGCTGGAACGATTGGAGCCGAGCCTGACCCGCTTTGTCGAGTTGCGTTATTTCGCCGGCCTGACGTTGCCGGAAGCCGCCGATTCACTGCAAATCTCGACGCGGACTGCAAACCGCTACTGGAGCAAGGCACGAGCCTTCATACAGACTGCCATGCAAGCATGCTGATCGATGCTGACAGCTGGGAAAAAGTAAGCGCGCTGTTTGATCAGGTCGCCACGCTGAGTCCGGCGCAACGCCGGGGGAAATTCGCTGAGCTGACGCTCGATGCAACCACCCGAGCCTGGCTGGACAAGCTTCTGGCAGCGCACGACTGCAGCGACAATCATGTGCTCGATCAAACCTTGAACCGGTTGGCAGCGGATCTGATCAGTTCCCGACAAGCTCCCGGCGGTGAAATTCCCGAGGATCTCGGTGGTCAGATGCTGGGGCACTGGCGTGTCGGCGAACCCATCGCGCGCGGCGCCATGGCCGTGGTCATGCATGGGCAGCGCGCCGATGGCGCCTACGAGCAGCACGTCGCCATCAAGCTCTTGCAACCCGGGCCATACCAGCAGGGCGAAAGCGAACAACTGCGCGAAGAACTTCGTCTGTTGGCCAGATTGGAACACCCCGGTATTGCCCGCTTGATCGACGGCGGCATCAGCGCGCAAGGCTGGCCGTTTCTGGTCATGGAATACGTCGATGGTGTGCACATCGATCAGTGGTGTGCCGAGCACAAACTTGACTCGCGCGCGCGGCTGCAGCTGATGCTCAAGGTCTGCGACGCGGTGCACTACGCGCATAGCAAGCTGGTCGTTCACGCCGACATCAAGCCATCCAACGTGTTGATCAACCGGCACGGTGAGCCCAAGCTGGTGGACTTCGGTATTGCCAGATTGCTTCAGCCAAGCGTGCCTCAGCCAGATGCGGGTGTGAGCATTCTGCTGCGTTGCTCCCCGGCCTATGCGGCCCCGGAACAGCTGCGCGGTGAACCACCGACCACGGCCAACGATATTTTTGGCCTTGGTGCATTGATGTACGAACTGCTCACGGGCAATCGCATTCGGGAAGGCAAGACGGTTACGGCTCTGCTGTTGGGGCGGGATTCTGCGAGCATGATCATCCCGCCGTCTTTGCGGACACAGTCGCTGACCCCGTCCAGGTATCTTCGCGGTGATCTGGATGCAATCTGCAACAAGGCTTTGGCAGCGGATGCCCGTCAACGTTTCGGCAGCGTGGCCGAACTCAAACATGACCTGCAGAGTCATTTGCAACATTATCCGGTTACCGCCAGAGCAGACGGCAACGGCTATCGGCTAGCCCGCTGGCTGCGTCGCAATCGTCTGACTGCAGCGGCGACCGCATTGGTCTTCACCTCCTTGTCCGTCGCGCTGCTTGTTTCCATCCATCAGGCCAGGCTTGCTACCGAACATGCCAGACGTGCTCTGGCATCACAGAATTTCCTGATCGAAATTTTCGACGCTGCCGATCCGGTCGCCAACCAGCAAAATCCGATCACGGTCAACAGTCTGGTGGCGGGACAGGCAGACAAGATCAACATCACCGCGATAGACAATCCGGCATTGGCCAGAGATCTGTTCCTGACCCTGGCCAAGGTGCAGCAAAACCTCGGTAATCACGAGCAAGCGCTGCAGATATATACCGGCTTGCTGGCGGATGACGGTGCCACACTCGACATCGAACAAGAAGCCATGCTGGAAGCCAGCGTGGCGAAACAACTGGAGCGCCTCGGCCAGTTCGAGAAGGCATTGCAACATGCCCAGCGCGCAAAGGCGCTACTGCCTCTGGATCACATGGTCAGCGTCATTTCCTTGCAAGCTGTGCGCACCGAAGCCTCTGTTCTCAGTGAGTTGCGCAGAAATCAGGATGCCATGCAGGTATTGAATGATGCGCTGGCGCAGCGGCAAAATATTCTGCAGTTGCCCGAAGGGAAGGTGCTGCTGGCCAATCTGTTGGCCGATTTGAGCGAAAAATCCGGCCAACTCGGCGAAACAGAGCGGGCGCTCGACGCGCTGAAAGAAGCCGAGGATCTGTACCGGCAGGCCTATCCCGAGTCCAATCCGGAAGTGGCTGGTGCCAGCGCCCGGCGTGCCGGCATTTATCGATATGTGGGCAATTTTGAGCAAGCCGCGATTGCCAGCTTTCGTGCGGCAGTGGAGATCCGCTTGTTCTTTCCCCCGCTGCATAGCGAGGTGATTCGGACTGATACGGCGCTGGTGGTGGATCTTGCGTATCTGAAGTGCTATCAACAAGCCATTGAGCTGTACGGCGATCTGATCCAGCGCTATCAAAACAGCTATGGCTCAGGCAACACCCTGACCGCCAATGCGCTTTTGAACCTGGCCTCGATCCAGCGCAAGACCGGCCAATATCAGCCTGCGCTGGACAACATCAATCAGACTCTGGATATCTACCAGAAGCAATCCGCGCCAGCGACCGATATGACCGCTTTTGCGCTGGGCATCAAGGGTCAACTACTGCTGGCACTGGGGCAACCCGACGCGGCACTGCAAACCATGCACGAGTCCTTGCAGATCATGCGGAATGCGGTTGGGGTGGAGCATCCACAGAGCCTGCGTGTCCAGATCGCGATCGGAGACATGCTGCGCAAGCTCGGTCGTTTCGATGCGGCGATCAGGCAATTGCAACCTGCCTACGAGGCTCTGCTCGGCTTGCTTGGCACCGAATCGGCCCACACCCGCGACGCCGCCCTCAAGCTCGCCGCCGTCTGGCGCGAACAGGGCGACGTAAAGGCACTGATGGCATTGCGTGCCGGGGTTTCGATTAGTGACGCAGAAATCGACGCAGCGATCGACACGCCGGCGACTCCGGCCTCAGCAGATCCGCAGTGCCGTATGCCAGATGCAATCGATTTCAAAATCCTGTCGAATCAAAAACTCTGATCTGTGCAAGATCAACCCAGCAGAACCAGCCGATCCGGAAAAAAATCGGCCTGGAGTGCAGGCCGAGAATGTAACATATCCACGTGTTTGTTTGTGCTAAGCTATTGTTCAGGATCAAGGTGGGCTATCAAAACCATCAGCAAAGATTCGGTCATCGAGCACCGCATACAGGGCATTCACATCGGCAGGAAACCAGTCACTGGCAAACTCCGCGGTTGCAAACCGCAAATCGAAGCTGTCAGCCACTGGGTCATACTCCAGCAGTTCCTCATCGCGGAATCCGAAGCCATCAATGGTGCCGCTGGTGTCGAAACTCATCAACATGGTGGAGTCATCCAGCACCTGCAAGGCATCGAGATTCAGTCCTCGGGGTACCCGACCACCGTCGAAAAAAAGCGAAAGGCTGGTTCCATTCCAGCGGATCACATCCGATGGAAGAATGAAGCCCAGCCCAGGGGTGCTGCCGATGGTCTGCGCCACCGAGAACAGGAGGTCCCCGCTGACAGGATCCACGGAGAGGGCATCCACATTGGTGTTGTGGGGCAAGCCGGCGGCGACCGGATCAAACAGAAGCACGCCATTGCGGGTAAACACTTCACCCGGGCGCATGAAAAACGCAGCGAAAGAATCCACGTTGGCGCTGATGTCAATGGAAAATGCGTCCAGCGAAGCGTCATAGGCATCGACATTGGCTGGATTGGAAAGATTTGAACCATTGAATATCGTCACGCCTCCTGTTGCCTGAGCTGTTGCGGGATCCACAACGAACAGTTGTGTATTCGCCGCCAGGAAATTCCCACCTGGCTCATACGGCATCGTTGTAGAAACATCCGGCGACAACAAAAGCTCACTCAATGGAGGGGTGCCAGTAGCCTGTGCGTGCGATGTCTGCGGTAGCGCCGCGAGCCACACCAGCAGCAGGGAGGCAAAGCCGGCTTGCAGGATCATATGTGCAGACTTGGACACGTCATACCCCTTGGTGCCGAAGTGTCGCGGTAAAGGTGTGCAATTGATTTGGCTGCTCATGATCATGGCCTAGTCGCATTCCGTTGCCACTTCGCATCGATTCGGCGCAATCGCAGTGCATGACTCGGCTATACCAGCACCATTCTGATTGCCCGACATCAGCACGTTGCCGCAAAAGCCACCGAAGACTCCCAGCCCGGCATTGTTGTAAATAACACTGTCCATCAGGTAGCTGCTGCCGAAACCCAGCGCAACCCCATCGCCGCCATTTTCCCTCACTGACAATCGACGAAGAACCGAACCCGGAGCCTGGGCATCGATGCCACCCAGGGCGTTGTCACTGACAACCAGCTCCTCAAGATAGGCGCTTCGGCCAGCTCTGAGCCCAAATCCCATGCCGCTCACCACACCATTGCGGATGGTGACGTTCTCCCTGCTGGCCGCATCGATGCCTGTGCCTGTACCCGTGGAAGGTGAGCAGGTCACGGAGTTGCCGGTGGTACAGGCCACCGGGCCAAGCAGACTGAAGCCGTTCAGATCGATACTGACATTGTTGGTAGTCACTTCAATCAAAGTCGTATTGGCGTTGACAGTCGTGAGGTTGGACGTCAGCCGGAAGCTGCCGGACTGACTGATGGTGACCGGAAGCCCGGCAGAATCACCCGGCACGCAGCCAAAGCTGACGCAGGCTGAACTGATTTCATACACGCCATCGACAGCATGGCTGGGCGGGGCAAAGCCGATTGCAGCCAGCATGGAAAGCGCAACAAGGTGTTTTTTCATGGTTTTGACTCCAGTTGTGTGAACTTGCATCTCCCTAAACGCAACGCGCGGGAAAACCGCGCCATGCTGGCAGCAGAATTTCTGCATCAACCACGGGGATACCCAGGATTTCACCAGCCGGATAGGTAGCAGTAGCAACCGGACGAGCAACCGCGGCGAGCAACCGAAGCAACCGGGAGCAACCGGGAGCAACCGGGAAGCAACCGGGAGCAACCGGGAGCAACCGGGAAGCAACCGGGAGCAACCGGGACACCCACTATCCGAGACTACGATCAGGCCGCTGGATTTGGTCGCTGTCGGCGAATGGCGGTGAGATTTCAGGCCCGATTCGAGTAATCTCCCCGAGATTGCCGGTCACGAATGGTCAAGAATGAGGTGCCAAACCAGCGGCGAATCCCGCATTTCCGCGAAAATCCCGATCCGCGTGAAAGGGGCACGCATGAAGCGCGGCCAAGTCTTGAATCGGAGAATTCTCGGTGGCGGGCCTCTCGGACCACCCATGCGGATCAATAGTCAGTTGGATAGAGTGTTCTTGCCCTTCGTTTGTTTTGCCGCTGCGCTCAAGCTTTGCCGTGCGCTGACGTGAGCGAGCTGCCGTCCCCGGAAGCCTCCCGCCGCTGGCGCTGGGCGTGGTGGCTGCTGGCCTACACCAGCTTGATCCTGGGCATCATCGGTATCGTGCTGCCGGTGATGCCAACCGTTCCGTTCATCCTGCTCGCCGCCTACGCTGCCTCGCGCGGTTCGCAGCGTCTGCACGACTGGCTGCTCGCCCACCCGGTCATGGGCCCGATGATCCGCGACTGGCAAGCTACCGGCGCCGTCAGCCGCAACGCGAAATGGCTGGCTACGACGATGATGGCCGCCACCGCAGTGATGTTGTTCGTCTTCTCGCCGCACTTGTGGCTGGCCACCGGTGTCAGCGCAATGATGGCGCTGGTCGCGACGTGGCTGTGGTTGCGACCGGAGCCGCCGCAGTAAACATTTCAGGCCCCGCCCTCGATCCGCGCTGTGTGAAGAAGCAGACAGAGGGCTGGTCTTGAATCTTGAAGCAAAGGGATCAGGGCTTCAATTGTGGATGCAACAGCAGCGCATCATGGGACAGCGACGACTCGCGCGTTTGCGTTGCAGGCAATGGCACGAGGCGAACGGATTCGAGGTACAGGGCCTTCTCTCGTGACTTCTCGCTCAGGGCCGTCTATTCCGATTCAGCCATATGATCCAGGGGAATAGGGATGACTTGAGCCCCATCCCCGCGCGGTGCCATGATGCGGACAGTTTTCAGAGATCCATGGAGCGGGCGTGAATCGGGAAATTCCGAACGAGGATTCTTCGACAAGTACTGACCCGCCAGACGATCTGTCCCGGACTCTGTTGCCCGCCGCTTATGCCCGCCCGCCATCCCGAGCATCGACTCGAACGCTCGTGTTCTGCCTGGCGGCAGCTGCAAGGCGGGTGCCGGCGATACCGAATACAGCATCAACGTCATGCGCCTTAGCCTCGCTGCGCCAGCCGATACAATATTTCGCAACGGTTTTGAATAGCCGCCCACCAGCCACTGGGACTACACGGGTGCAAACACACCATTGAGGCTACGGCCTTCATTCCCGCGCACCCTCATCATGCGCCCATGTTGGATGCGCGACAGCGCGACGCTCAAGGTGGGGCGTAGACTCCTGCGAAGGGCCGGTAGCAGGCACGGGCTTCGTTGGATTGCCTCGCGGTTCCGCTCGCGTGTTTGTGGAATCTCCCTTCTGTTGTGAACGAAGGGCAATAGGTGGCGAAACCTCAGGCTCTGGCCCTCCCTTCAGCCCCTCCTTTCGATGTGGCCCTTGACTCTGGGGGGCCTCGTCGCCATGAAAGAAGCGTGAGGTGGTGCACTTGAAACGTCTGTTGATCGGATTGGTTGTTGCCGTGGTCGTTGTCGGCCTGCTCGGCGCGGGCGTCTTGCTGCTCGTCGACGCCGAGCGCTTTCGTCCGCAAATCGAGGCCACACTGGGTGAGGCGCTCGGACGTGATGTGACGCTCGGTAGACTGGGCGTCTCGATCTGGACCGGTTCGCTTGATGCGGACACCATCCGGATCGGTGAGGATCCGGCGTTCGGCAAGGAAGCGTTTGTCACGGCAAAATCGCTCGCGCTTGGAGTACGCCTGTGGCCGTTGCTGGCACGTCGTGAGGTGCAGGTCACTTCGCTCGCGCTGGATAATCCGGTCATAACCCTGCGTCAGAGTTCGGCCGGGCATTGGAACTTCTCCAGCCTCGCGCGTGGCAAGAAGACCAACGAGGCGCAGTCGGCAGCGTCTGCATATGCACCCAAAATCAGTGTCGATACGTTGAGCGTGAAAAATGGACGCATCGAAGTCGAGCGTGCCGCTGGCGACAAACGCATCTACACCGATGTTCAACTGGGCGCCGAACAACTGCGCAGCGATGCTGCCTTCCCGTTCACGGCGAGTGCCAGGCTGGCCGGCGCAGGCACCCTCGAAATTGGCGGTGAACTCGGGCCGTGGAATTCCGCTGACGCAGCACTCACGCCACTCGATGCTCGGCTGCAGATGCATGATGTCGATCTGGCTGTTGCCGGTCTGGTCGGCGGCGACGACGGCATCGGCGGCGTTATCGATACCGACACCCGCATTCGCTCACAGGATGGCGTGCTCCGATCCAGCGGCGCAATCGACGTCCGCAAGCTCAAGCTCATGGCCGCCGGATCACCCGCGCCGCAGGCGTTGCGCATCGACTACAAGGCCAATTACCAGTTGGCCGCGCGATCAGGGCGCATCGACGATACGACGATCGGCAGCGGCGCGGCACGCCTCACCGTCAATGGAACTTTCGACAACCGGAAAAATGCCCTGAAACTCGATCTGCATGCTGCCGGGCAGCAATTGCCGACCGATGATGTACAGGCTCTGTTGCCTGCTTTTGGCGTGATCCTGCCGGAGAAGTCCAAACTTGGCGGTGGCACACTCGGTTTTGATCTGGACGCAAAGGGGCCTCTCGATGCGCTTTCGATTGGCGGCCCGGTGACGCTGGACAATGTCTTGCTCGAAGGATTCAGCCTCGGCTCGAAACTTGGAACGGCGCTCTCGCTGGCCGGTATCAAGACGCCGCGTGACACGATGATCCGGCATGCGGACGCGACGATCTCGATGCAGGCATCGGGAATCACCCTCGATCCGCTCAATGCCGAAATCGTCGACCTGGGAAAGATCATGGGGCAGGGCAGCATGACTGCGGACGGCTCGCTCGATTTCCGCATGCGCGTATTGCTCGATTCAACCGTCACCGCTGGACAGGACAGTCGCGGAGTCGGCGGAGTGCTCGGCAAGCTGCTCGGTGGCGCGCCTGACGATGGAATCGGCGTGCGCGTGACCGGAACCGCCAGCGAGCCCCGCTTCAAGGTGGATCCACGTGCCGCCATCGGCATGCTCGGTGCGGGGCTCTCCGCCCTCGACGACAAGGATTCCAGTGATGATGCTGACGACAAACAATCTGGCAACGCAAAGCGTCCCGAGGATCTGCTCAAGGATCTGTTGCAAAATGCACTGAAGCCGAAGAAGAACAAATAACACCAACCGGACATTCGACCGGGTCACCCGGAATTTGCCCGCCGCAATGCAGCGCAGATCCTGAGTTCGACAGGCGGATATCCGGCCAGCGGTTTGGTTTGGCGCGAGTGGGGTTTCTCGGAATCGAGAAGGGAAACGGGGTTCTCCAGTGCCCGCAAAGCAACGCACTTGCGTCTCGACAAATGCCGCTGAGGATCCGAACTTTCAAACCACACTGGAAATCAGCCCGGGCGTGCTGCAGAACTTCAGCGATCCTGCCGTCCAGAACTCCATCTTCGGACGTCTCGACAACATCGTGCTGCGCTGTGAAAACAACGGTGATCTCATCTTCAGGAACGGGTTCGAGGGTGAAACAGCGCCTGCGCGACTACCCGGCCTGCATTGAGCGGGCTCATGTTGCCTGCCCCGAATTGCGCTGACTTTACGTAACAGTCAACCAATTCTGCCACTCCCGCGAGACGCCTTTCAGCATCCGAAGGGCTGATCAAGCGGAAATCCCCAGCAAGTACCAACACTTCCGTCATCCCGGCGAAAGCCGGGATCAATTCTTCAGGTGTGCAGAATCAAGATGGATGACCAGCCATTCGGCTGTTGAAAATCGCCTCCGGCTTTCGCCGGGATGACGACGCTTAAGTCAGTGACATTCTTGCCTGACCCCATTGATGTGCACACTCATGCAAGGATTCGGCATGCGAAGATGAGCGCTCAAGCATGCCGGAGAGATCGATGAGAAGTGGCGCGGATGTGGCAGCGCAGCTCGCGGGCAGGGTCATCGCGGTGACCGGCGCCAGTCGCGGTATCGGTCTGGCGATTGTCGAATTGCTCGCGGGTGCAGGTGCGCGCGTGATCGGTGGCGCTCGGGAAATCGAAGGCCTGCGTGTCGAAGGTGCAGTGTTTTCAGTGCTGGATGTCTCATCGGAATCGAGCATGCAGGCGTTCGCACAAACGGCTATTTCCGCAGGCGTCGATTCCCTCATCAACAACGCAGGCGTCGGATCCTTCTCGCCGATTGACGAAATCTCGGTGATTGACTATCGACGCGTCATGGATACCAATGTTCTCGGCGTCATTCTCGCCATCAGGAACTTTGTCCCACATTTTCGAAAACGACATGTGCAAGGATTCGGCAGCCAGATCGTCAATATCACCAGCGATGTCAGCGGCCGGACGTTCGCCAATGGCGGCCTCTACACGGCGAGCAAGTACGCGCAACGCGCGCTGACCCAGGCTCTGGCCTACGAGGGCGAGGGTTTCCGATTGCGCGTGACGGAAGTGCGGCCAGGCATGACCGACACCTTTTTCAACGGCAACGTACCGGGCGGCTCCGAGCGATCCCAGGATCTCAAGCCGGAGGACATCGCGCAGGCGGTGCACTATGCGTTGACGGTGCCGGCCCATGTGCGCGTCGACGAGGTGCTGGTCCACCCGGCCAGTCAGCCGGTGGCGTTCTGACAGGGATCCAATCAGTTTCTGCGCATCGATTCACCACGCATGCATGAGTCAGGCTCGCCCCTGCTCCGCTTCCGAAAATCCGGCCCGGTGCCGGACGACTCAAGCCCCACCGGCGGACGCTCATCCACCCGATGGGGCAGTGCGGTTCAACCACGGCACGCAAGGCCGCACAAGGTGCCAAATGATCCATCGCCGACAGAAACACATCACGTCGAGTCGGGTCGTGATTCTGCTCAACGCCGGATTCTGGTCACCGGCCATCGCCAACGTCTGCTGTTTCATTGCCATTTTCAGGTCATGCAGCGTTGTGGAGACGTATAGTCGATACCTCGGGCTTGATCCGCGTTGGCCTAAATGCCCTGTTGTTGATACTGCTCGAGTGCTTGCATCGCCTCGACGCCATATACCACCGAGGGACCGCCTCCCATCATGATGGCAACCGACACCGTTTCGAGGATTTCCTCGTTGCTGGCGCCGGCCTGCAGCGCATCATGCACATGGAATGAGATACACCCATCGCAACGAACGGTGATCCCGATACCCAGCGCGATCAATTCCTTGGTTTTGCGATCCAGCGCACCCGGCTTGAGGCTGGCCTCATGCAGGGCGCCAAATCCTTGCATCACATCCGGCATGGCCGCGCCGAGCTTCTCCATCCAGACATTCAGCTCCTTGTAGTGTGCGGGAAAGTCTTTCATGGGTTTCTCCAATGCGTGTGGCTAGAAGGGGCCGGCTGGCTGCGCCACCCGGCGACGAACGATTCGCGATCATCATGACTGGGGCGCCGCAGGTGTCCGGACCCTGCTTCGCTGCAGTGGCAAGGTTGTATCGATCCGGACAATCGAAACGCGCCTACCAGCCTTCCAGCAGGCCGCCGTCGGCGAAATCCCAAATGAAATAGACATAGCCGCGCCAGTCGTAGCGGTCGGTGTCGTTGAGAGGAAGTTCGACACCGACGTTGAGCGCGATATTGCCGCGCCTGTTCAGGCCGATGCGCGCCTGCGGCAAAAGGGAGACCTGCACGGCATCCTTGCGATCGGCGCCAGCTCCCCGCTCGAACGGCACCTCGGCCACGATTTCAAGCGCTGGGAATACGTTGCGTGGCCAGGTCGTGTGCGTCCAGTGCATGACGCCGGCGAACTCCGCACTGCTCTTGCCGGAGTCTTCCAGATCCAGCTTGAGCCGGCCGCTGCCCTGGAAAGTGAAATCGTCGTTGATGATCTTGCCGACCGCAAGATAGGGCAGGAACTCCCAATGGGCGTCGCTGTTCAGCGGTACGCCGACCTGGGCCGCGCCAGTCAGGATGAAACCGGCCCGCCGGTTGTGCCTTATGACGTATTTGAACCCCGGTTCCAGGTGACCGAATTCGGAGCTGTCTCCATTCGACTCGTGGGTAATCTCGAGAACGCCCTGCGCACGATTGCCAATGCGGAACTCGTATTCCAGGGTGTTTTTCAAGGAATCGTCACCATCCAGCCCACTGTAGCGTTGCTTCCACACCCACTCGTCTTCAGGGAACGCCTTCTTCGTGCGCAGCGGCAGGAAAAGATTGAGATCGCCATCGGGGTAGTCGTGTTCTCCGCCGATTGCGGTCTTGATATAGGCCAGCACCGCGTCGATGTCGGACTCGCTCAGTGTGCCGCCAAATGCCGGCATCATTTCCGAGAAGCCGAGTGCAGGCCCGCCGTGGGTGACCACGGTCTTCCAGTCCGAAGCCGGCTCACGACTGTTGAACAGCTTGTCTGAAAAATTGGCCGGAACGATGCCCAGGGCCTTGACCAGCGCCGACTCGGGATCGGGCTGCCCGGCGCTGCCATGGCAACTGACGCAGTGGGTCGAGTAGACAGCCTCGCCGCGGGCGAGGTCTTCAGCGGCTGTCGCAGCGACTGCGCCGAACAGCAGTGGCAGACAGATCGGAAGCAGATTTCGAAGTATGTTTATGGGTTGGAGATCTCTCCTGTGACCATACCTGCTGTGATAGTGCATTTTGCGCACGATTGATCTGATTCAGATCAAGCAGTGGGCATCGGGTTTGGCGTATCGGGCTGGTGCCTCGACCCAGAAGTTCGCAATCGCCGAGAGCGTGGCCGCGCGCGGCTGGTGTGTCCCGGCGAATTTGGCATGGTGGACCCATGGCGAGTGAATCGGGGCGCGCCAGACGTGATGCGGCTGCGCTCGAATGCCGCGAAGCTTTCAGGTCGAGGTCCCAGGTGGCGGGGCGGCGACATATCGGCATGCGCTCTTCGGAGCTGGCTTCAGCAGCGTTGCCCGCAGTCGCAACGTAGCGAAGCATCGCGGCTAAAGCCTGCTCTCATCCAACATAAGCTAACTCATTGATTGGCAAGGTGCGCAGCCAGCCTGTTTTTCCTTCCCCCGGGGGGAGAAGAAAAAACCGCCTCGACCCGCGAAACCGCACTCCATGTTTGCTGCGCGACAGCGCGCCACCGAAGGTGGGGCGTGGACTCCCACCCCAATCAGGAGCGCTGCGCGTTCGCTGCGTCTGCTTTCAGTTCGATCGTCGCGGGGAAAAGCGCGCCATACGCGTGGGATTGCCGACTATAATAAACAATGTCCTGATTTCCAGAAGTAGTCTGTGGGGGAACCTCAAATTCTGACCCGCCTTTCCCAGCTCCTCCTTTGTACCGACCGGGTTGGCCGCAAACGAGAACTGGAAGCCGGTTCGAGGTCATGAATACGAATGCAAAGCCTGGAGTGGAGGAGCAGGCCGCATTTCCCGGACGTATAGTTGATCACGTTTTCCGTTTGCCCTTCCGATGCTGGTTCCGGTTTCGGGAAATCGGCGCGCGGATCCAGATCATGTCTTTTGGGAGGGACGATTCTGATGAGCCATTCACGATTCCTGGGGCGCTGCCTGTTCTCGCTGTTTGCTGTTCTCATGCTGATTTTGCTGCCCGGGGCGCGCGCGATCGCGGCCATCGACACCCTGGGGCTCGGTGCGCGATATGACGCCGGGAAAGCCAATATCACCTTCAAGGTCTACTCGTCGCGGGCGACCCGGGTCGAAGTCTGGGTCTACAAGACCGCATCCGGGGCGCAGGAAGTCGTGCGCTATGTGATGACCAAAAATGCGACGACCAAGGTGTGGACGAAGACCGCCTCGGTGAGCACGCTGAAGAATTCCTATGGGGTCAACGGCACGGTCTACTACGGCTATCGAGCCTGGGGTCCGAACTGGCCGTACGTCAGCAGTTGGACGAAGGGCAGCAGTACCGGTTTCATCAGCGACGTCGATGCCGGCGGCAACCGCTTCAATCCGAACAAGTTGCTTATTGATCCCTACGCCCTCGAGATCAGTCAGGATCCGAACACGCCGAGCTGCCTTGACGGCACGATCTACGCAAGCGGTGCCAGCCATCGCGGCAAGGACAGCGGCGCCTGCGCGCCAAAGGGAATTGTGCTGGCACCGGACACGACCTCGATTGGCACCCGGCCAACCCGGGCGCTCAAGGACGATGTCGTCTACGAAGTTCATGTGCGCGGCCTGACCAAGGGCGATACCAGCATTGCCTCGGCACTGCGCGGCACCTATGCCGGTGCGGCGGCCAAGGCGGGCTATCTGGCCAGTCTCGGGGTCACGGCAGTGGAGTTTCTGCCGGTGCAGGAAACCCAGAACGACACCAACGATGTCGATCCCAACTCCGACAGCGGCGACAACTACTGGGGTTACATGACCCTCAATTACTTTGCGCCGGATCGGCGCTATTCATCGGACAAGAGTGCTGGCGGCCCGACCCGCGAATGGAAGGCAATGGTCAAGGCGTTCCACAATGTGGGTATCAAGGTATTCATTGATGTGGTCTACAACCACAGTGGCGAGGGCGGTGCCTGGGGCGGCACCGATGGCCTGACGGTCTACAATCTGTTGTCCTTTCGCGGCCTCGACAATCCGGTCTACTACTCGTTGACCAGCGACTACAAGCATAGCTGGGACAACACCGGCGTCGGTGGCAACTTCAATACGCGTAACCCCACCGCACAGAATCTGGTGGTCGATTCGCTGGCGCATTGGCGCAACAACCTCGGGGTCGATGGATTTCGCTTCGATCTGGCCTCGGTGCTTGGCAACAGTTGCGAACACGGCTGCTTCAATTTCGACAAATTCGACAGCGGCAACGCGTTGAATCGAATTGTCAACGAACTGCCGCCGCGACCGGCTGCTGGCGGCAGCGGCGTCGACCTGATCGCCGAACCCTGGGCGATCGGCGGCAACTCCTACCAGGTTGGCGGGTTTCCCTCCGGCTGGTCGGAGTGGAACGGCATCTATCGCGATGCGCTGCGCAAGAGTCAGAACAAGCTCGGTTCGGCCATCGTTACCACGGGCGAACTGGCAACGCGTTTTGCCGGCTCATCCGACCTGTTCGGTGATGATGGCCGCAAGCCGTGGAATTCGATCAATCTCATCGTTGCCCATGACGGCTTCACCCTGGCTGACCTGTATACCTACAACAGCAAGCAGAACAACCAGGCGTGGCCGTATGGTCCTTCGGACGGCGGCGAAGACAACAACAACAGCTGGGATCAGGGTGGTGTGGCCAGTGCGCAACGCAAGGCCGCACGTAGCGGCATGGCCTTGATGCTGCTGAGCGCCGGCGTGCCGATGATCACCGGTGGCGACGAATTTCTGCGCACGCAGTTCGGCAACAACAATTCCTACAACCTCGATTCGCCGGCCAACTGGCTGTCGTGGACACTGGATGCGACCGATCAATACCAACAGACTGCGACGAGCCGGCTGATCGCATTCCGCAAGGCGCATCCGGCCTTGCGTCCGGCCAACTTCTATTCCTCTGTCGACACCAACGGCAATGTCATGGAGCAGTTGCGCTGGTTCAAACCGGATGGATACCCGGCTGACACCGCCTACTTCAACAACACCTCCAACCACGCCATCGCCTGGCGTATCGACGGCAGCGAGTTCGCCGATCCGGCCAGCGCCATCTATGTGGCCTACAACGGCTGGTCCGGCAATGTGAATTTCAACCTGCCGTGGCCGGGCCCAGGCAAGAACTGGTATCGAGTTGCAGATACTGCCAGCTGGAGCGAGGGGCCGAACATGGTTGCCGTTCCGGGTGCCGAAGCGTATCTCGGCGGCGAAGGCACCAGCTATGGCCTGGAGGGGCGCTCGGTCCTGCTGCTGATCGCCAAATAGGCTTGCCGGTGGGCGCGCGTTTTTCTCCAGGCACTCGACCCTGAAATGCCGCCTTCGTCACCTGCATCATCCGGAACGGCTGCCGTGGATGATGCCAGCCGCATGGCCGTGGTTTCCAGGATGGACAAGACGCCGGGTGATTCCCGGCGTTTTGCATTCTGGAGGAAGAACTGGCGAAAGAGCTGCGGGTGAATTGCCCAACCAGCTGTTTTCGCTTGCCCAAGATTCCGGCATCAACGGGAGCGCCCGATTGGCGGACGTTCGAGAACGCTGCGTGGCGATGCGAGGTGCCGCTGCTGCTGTTCTCTGCTGCACACGCAAGGTCGATCCGTACCGCGTACGACTTGGGTGGTTCTCTGCCATGAGATTGACCACATCAGATTCTGCTGAACCGATGAAATCGAGCTGGGACACCCGATGAGTAGAGCTGGGACACAGTAGAGCTGGGACACCCACTGTTTGCCTAGAGCTGGGATGCCTAGAGCTGGCTAGAGCTGGCTAGAGCTGGCTAGAGCTGGCTAGAGCTGGCTAGAGCTGGCTAGAGCTGGCTAGAGCTGGCTAGAGCTGGCTAGAGCTGGCTAGAGCTGGCTAGAGCTGGCTAGAGCTGGTAGCGCTGGGACACCGTAGAGCTGGGACACCCACTGTTTGTTCTTGTTTGTTCCTGCCCATTCGACTTCAGGATTCGCTTGATTCTCGCAATCCTTTCCCTGTGTTGCAGGAAGACCGTGCTTGATGCGCCGTTTCTATGTTTATACTGGCGAGTGGGAGTTTTCACCGCGTTGAAGGGGGGGGGCATGGGACGTATCAATTGGATGCTCGTTGCGGGTATCGCATGTCTTTCGCTTGGTCAGGTGTGGGCGCAGCAGGACGACGATATACCCAAGGTTACCGATCCTTCGATCCCGCTGAGCTACGTCGGCAACAATGGCAGCATTGCCATCGGCGTCAACAGCGAGGGTGAGAGCGAGGGCAGGCTGACCGGAATGTTTGCGCGCAACGATGAGCGTGCCTTCATCGAGCAGCTCTGGTGGGATCGATCCGGTGCCGGCGGCATCCAGTCCGACTACAACTGGTTGTGGGGCATGACCGCGCGCGAAGCCCGCGAGAATCCGGATCAGGCGACGGTCGCGCGATTCTCGTCCGCGATCGACCAGAACGGTGAACATGACCGCAAGGCGACGGTCGGATTCGGCATCGATCGACGCGCATTCTCGATCGAGGGATATGTCGCGCGAGGGATCAGTGGCGCACGCACTGACGGCATCGACTTGTCTTCAAGTGCCGCTCCGATCAATGGTGCAGATGAAATCGGCAATTACACGCAGATGGAAACCACGTCTGTGGAGACCGTGTTCGCGAGCAAGCCCTTCAGCTCCGAAGTCGGCGTGCAGGTCAGTCATTTCTTCGAGCCCCTGTCGATGCGTGTGCATGGTGGGGCGAGCATCCAGGATGGCGATGGTGCGCGATCCAGAACCTTGTCGGTGGGTGTCGACGCGCCGCTGGGCAAGTCTGGATGGGGTGCCGCTGCCTTGGCCGAGCATGTCAACAACAGCGGCGGAATCGATGCCAGGGATGAGAGCCGCTTCTCGCTGTTCGTGCGTTACGAATTCGGTCGTCATGGCTCGTTCGTGCCTACCAGTCAACTCGAAGGCCCGGCATGGATCGCGCGGTCGCTGGGACGCCAGTCAAACGCGCACCCGCGCAACGTGCAGACCTATCGGGTTCGTCAATCGCAGACAACGACGGTGACTCGTTCGCCCAAGGAGTACACGAACCTTTTCCCTGTGGCGCAGACTGACTCGGCCACGACCAGCGCCGGTGTGGCAGTAACGATTGATGTCCTGGCGAATGACAACGATCCGGATGGAGGCGCGTTGACGCTGGCGTCGGTCACCGCGCCGGCGAACGGCAGCGCCGTCATTTCCGGCAACCGGATCATCTATACGCCGGCTGCCGGCTTTGTCGGTGTGGATTCCTTCAGCTATTCCGTGACTGACGAGCAGGGCGGGACGGCGTCGGCATCGATTTCGGTCACGGTTGGGCCATTGCTCAATACTCCGCCGCTTGTACGCGATGATTCGGCATCCACGATGTCCGGCCAGTCCGTGGCTGTCGATGTGTTGGCCAACGACAGTGATCCCGACGACGACACGCTCAGTGTCATCGCCGTCACTACGCCATCGCACGGATCGGTGTTCCTGGCGGGTGATGTCGTCACCTACACGCCCGATCCGGGTTTCAGCGGGCTGGATTCGTTTACCTATACAGCCAGCGATGGTCGGGGCGGGCAAGGCACGGCGACGGTCAGAATCACCGTGGATTTGCCGGTCAATCTTGCTCCGCTGGCGATTGACGACTACGCGATCAGCGATGGCTCTGCGGTGACGATCGATGTTCTCGCCAATGACAGCGACCCCGACGGGGATCCGCTGACGATCGTCAGCGTGACGATACCGGTCAACGGAGGTTCGGCGGTGATCAGTGGCAACACGGTGGCCTATACGCCGCCGACCGGATTCTTTGGATCGGATCGTTTGGGTTACACGATCAGCGATGGTCGCGGTGGTACGGCCTCGGCCATGGTCACGATAAACATTGTTGCGCCAATCAATCATCCTCCGGTGGCGGTCGCGGATGCCTACGTGATCAACCCATCGACCCTGGTGCTGGTTATGCCGGTGCTCGTCAACGACAGCGACCCGGATGGCGATCCGCTGACGATCATCAGCGTCATCCAGCCCCCCTCTGGCGAAGGTACGGTGGCAATCACGGGTTCCGGCCAAACGATCACGTTCAACCGGGGAACCAGTCTGCCGACGACATTCACCTACACGATCAGTGATGGGCGCGGCGGCACGGCAACCACGAGCGTGACGGTAAGTGCCACTACCGTAATCAATCAGCCACCGGTGGCCGTGGATGACACCTACAACCTGACCGGTCCGTTGGAGTTCAACGTGCTGGTCAATGACAGTGATCCGGACGGTGATCCGCTTACGATCATCACTGTCACCCAGCCGATCGACGTCTTCGGAAATCCCAGTGGATCGGTATCCATAACGGGATCGGGCCAAACCGTGACATTTTCTCTAATTTCAACACCGAGCCCGCCTATAACTTTCACCTACACGATCAGTGACGGTCAAGGCGGCACGGCAACGGCGGTCGTGACAATCAATTGAAACGTTTCTTTTGACCGGTTTCAAAAGCAGCTGTTACCGCATGCTTCTCCCGCTACTGGGAGAAGCACGCGGCGAGGTGCAGCATTCACTGCCCCGATCAATACGGCGTGGTCTGCCGCAAGGCCGGCGGTCTGGAAAACCAGGCCACGAGAGTCTTCATGAAAGTACCCTGCCGTGGTGTGTGGCAAGCACCCGTGAATGGCGCAGTTTCCGACCGCGTTGGAGGCAGGACTTCAGTCACGAATTTCATTGTGATCGTTATTCTGCACTGGCCTTCTTCTTCGGCGGGAATGCCTCCAGCAAGGGCTGGATCAGGTCGAGCGGCAGCGGGAATACGATGGTCGAGGAATTGCCGCCGCTGGACATGTCGGCCAGGGTCTGCAGGTAACGCAACTGCATTGCCTGCGGCTGCTGTGACAACACCTCGGCGGCATCACGGAGTTTTTCCGATGCCTGCAACTCACCTTCGGCATGGATCACCTTGGCGCGGCGTTCGCGTTCGGCCTCGGCCTGGCGCGCAATCGCGCGAACCATCGTTTCATTGATGTCGACATCCTTGATTTCGACATCCGAAATCTTGATGCCCCACGGATCGGTGGCCTGATCGAGTGTGGTCTGCAAGGTGTGGTTGATCGAATCACGTTTGGACAGGATCTCATCGAGTTCGTGCTGACCGAGGACAGAACGCAAGCGGGTTTGCGCCAATTGGCTGGTGGCCTGGTAGAAATCAGCAACCTGCAGTACGGATTTCTCCGGATCCACCACGCGGAAATAGACCACGGCGTTGACGCGAACCGAGACGTTGTCGAGCGAGATGACATCCTGTGGCGGAACATCCATCACGTTGACGCGCAGATCGACACGGATGATGCGTTGGATAACCGGCAGCAGCAGGATCAGACCCGGCCCTTTCGTGCCCGTGTAGCGTCCCAGTGTCAGGATCACACCGCGCTCGTATTCGGGCAGGACCTTGATCGTGGAGAAAAGCAGAAAGAGGCCAAGGATGACCAGTACGCCGACAAATCCAAACATGACTATCTCCTTTCAAGGGTGCGCAAAGTGCGCACGATTCATTCTGCTGCTACCCACAGAACCAGGCCGTCGCGGCGCAATACGCGAACGCGCGCACCGGCCGGCAATGCCTGCTCGCTGCGAACCTGCCAGCGCTCGCCAAGGAATCGCGCCTGGGCGCCGCCGCCAGCGCTGATGGCATCGAGCAACTCGCCGTGCGCATCGAGCATCTGCTGATCGCCACCGATGACGTGCGCGTGCCGTGATCGCAAGACCAGCCAGATGACGAGGGCAAGCAAACCGAAGGCGCCGGCAGCGATGCCGCCGATCACGCCGAGGTTGATGGAATAGCCGGGGACATCGGTATCGAGCAACATGATGGATCCAAATACGAAGGCGGCTGTGCCGCCAATTCCGAGAGTTCCGTAGGCGGGAGTGAATGCCTCGGCGATGAGCAATCCGACACCGAGCACCATCAGGGCAAGCCCTGCATAGTTCACCGGCAGCATCTGCAGTGCGTACAGGCCGACCAGCAGGCAGATCGCGCCGGCGACGCCGGGCAGCAGGCCGCCGGGATGAAAGGCCTCAAGCACCAGGCCGTATATTCCGGCCAGCAAGAGCAGATAGGCGATGGTCGGATCGGTGATGACGCCGAGGAAGCGGGAGCGCCAGTTCGGCGCGTATTCGCGTATCTCCAGGCCTTTGAGCTTGAGGCTGACGCTGCGTTCGCCAACGTGTACTTCGCGGCCGTCAGCCTGGGCGAGAAGGTCTGTCGTGTTGGCGGCGATGAAATCGATGACGTGCTCGGCAAGCGCTTCGCGTGCGGTCAGCGTCACTGCACCGCGTACCGCCTGTTCTGCCCATTCAACATTGCGTCCGCGCAATTGCGCGAGCGAACGGATATAGGCGATCGAATCATTCAGTACCTTGTTGTTTTCGGCGTCACCTGTCGGGGCAGGCGTGTTTGCCGTTTTCGTGTCCGGTTCCGGTGTTGTGGCGCTGCGTTCACCTGTCGCAGGTCTGTCATCGGCGCCCTGATCCGGCAGTGCTGGCAAGGGCGCTGCAGCACTGATCGGCACAGGTGTCGCCGCACCGAGATGGGTTGCCGGTGCCATCGCGGCAATCTGCGCTGCGTAGAGAATGTAGGTGCCGGCCGACGCCGCGCGTGCGCCATCGGGTGCAACATGGCCGAGCACCGGAACCTTTGCAGCGAGCATGCTGCTGACAATCTGGCGCATCGAACTGGACAGACCGCCTGGCGTGTCCATTTGCAATACGATGGCGACCGCACCTTCTTCGGTGGCGCGTTGTGCCGCACTGTCGAAATACTCCGCGGCGGCCGGGCCAATCGGCCCGTTGAGCTGGATGCGTGCGACAAAGCCGGAATCCTTCGCAGAGTCGGGACTCTGCGCCAGAACCCCGGCGACCAGCAGGATGCACGCTATCGAAAGGCAGGCGACCCGTAAACGTTTCATCGGCGCGAATCTCCCAGCGATGCCCAGACCACGACGTGGCAATCAGGCCTTGATCCATCGACACCATACGACATGCGCTCGATTCGTGGTTAATCAACGGCCCAGGTAGCGGATGGGGTGATTGCTCATGACAGCGCGGGCAACTCGCCAATGAGACTCGCGCGAGGCGTTCGCGGTGCAGCGTACCGCCTGGTTGCTCAGTCTGGTGGCTTCAGCGACTCACCCGGTTCCCGGTACGACGCAAAGCGCAGTTCGCCAGGATTGCGCAAGCTGTCAGATTTTTGAGCCAGTAGTTTCTTCTGCTTGATGAGCCCAGGCATGATGTCGAAGACATCCTCGCTACTGCGGGCGCCGCGTCGATCTATCGGCTTGAAGCTTGATGGATGATGTTGTGGACGTGCTTCCTGCACCGATTCCGGCGTGGTCGCTCCCGGAAAGAAGGGGGAAAAGAAGGCGGGGATGCTTTTCGGCAGAGGTCGGCGTTTTTCGGAGCAGAACGGTTCGTTTCAAACGAATAATTCCTCCGTCCCCTTTTTTGGTCCCCTTTTTTGGAATTCAGATCAGGCCGCGTTCGCGTGCCATGCGCAAGCGTTCGACGCGCATCATGTAGCGTTGCACGGCGCTTTGCATTGCCGGGGGCAGGTCAACCCATTCACAGCCTGCGTGGTTGCGGGTGGTGTTCCGGGGGCCGGCAAATTCGCCGACATGGCGGATGTGCAGGCGACCTTCGATCATTCCGGTGGGCAAATTCAGCGTTGCGTGGTCGACCAGCATGCCGTTGGAAAAGCGTGTGCCTTCGCGGGCAGGCAGGCGTACCGCAATGCCTCCTTCGCTGATGTCGATCAGCGCGGCGCTGACGATGACGCCAGGCAGATAATCCCGTTCGGGCAGGGTGATCTTGCAGCAGAGTTCGTCTGCCAGTGGTGTCGGCAGTCGATAGAATTCGCGGCGCTGCAGGTAGAGCAGATGTCCGGGCAGCGGCGTGATGAATGCGGGAAGATGCTGGTGCATTGCATAGGCCAGCCGGCCGAGCGAGAAGCGCACATCGATCCGGTCCAGATGGCAATGACAGTGGACGAACAACTGCTTCATCACGCGCTGGTTGACCGCATTGTCCGGGCTCGTGTCGAGTACGAGCATGCCGGCGTCATTGATGGCCAACACCGAGCTCAGCAGCAGGATGTGACCCTCACTGTCGTGCAGGGTCAGCAACACGCGCGCGGAAATCAGGCGCCGCAGAATGACGCGGATTTCGAGGGGGTCGATCACCTCGTAGTTGGAGCTTGTCGCGTTTTCCAATGTCGCTGTCATCTGAATGGACTCATGCGGCGGAGAACAGGCCGCGATGGCGTGGATGACGAAGCGTGTCATCCGGATCGGGGGGCGTCAATGCTGTGGTGGCGATATCGGAGAACCTGGATGCTGCCCTCGGCAGGCCGGGAACTGCGAGCAGGCGGACAGGATCCGCGTTTGATCTCAAGACCGGGGGCGCACAGGGCCTTTCCTGATGACCTATGCGGGTTTCAGGGTACCTTGCCTCCGGGCGCTTGAAGCTCGGGGCTGGCCGTGGTTGGGGTGCTTGCGCAATATTGATTCGGCCCTTAAACAGTAGGACTCTGCCTATTCCTTCTCCTTCATGCCCTATGGGTACGCCAGCGTACCCATAGGGCATGAAGGAGAAGCATTCAGTAGTGACTATTTAAGGACCGAATCAACAGAACCTGTTTCAAGCATGCCGAGGTACCGGATAGCCCCTCGAAATCGGTGTCATGCAAGGCCGCGCGCGTCTGGGGATCCCGTTCAGAGCGATCGAGCGGCGTTCAGATTGCCCGCAGCGGTGCCCTGGCCGCGCGCGGTGCTGCGCGCCAGACACCCCAGGGGGTGCAACGCAAACCTCTGCCCGACCTGCTCAATCAAATCGACCTCCCTGCTTTGAACGTGGGCAAACCCCAGAACCTGGGCGGGTTTCATGATTGCGCTGATGGAGAAGAACAACCCTGCCATGGGTTACGATCAGGGTGCTGGCAGTTTTCTGGCACGACCCGTTTCTCTGGATGGATTTGTCGATATGGCGAAATGCACCAACAACGTCCAGGTCGCCTTCCACGTCTCGCATGCCGGGACGTGATCGCGTGAATTCGATTTTGCGAATTCTCTACGTGGACGACTGCGCGCTTGAGCGGGCGCTTGTCGTTGAAGCATTCAAGCATGAGGCCGGCGAATTCGAGCTGGTGGAGGCCAGCAACCGCGGGGAACTGGAAGAACTGCTGCGCACGGGGCGGTGGGATCTTGTTCTGAGCGATTGCAACATCCTCGGTTTTGAGGAGCTGGAAGTGATCGACGCGGTGCGGGCCGTGAATCCCGCGCTTCCGGTCATCATCATTGCTGGTTGTGGCAACGATAAAATGGTCGCCGATGCACTTGGCCGGGGCGCAGCCGATTGTGTGATCAAGTCGGATCAACATGTCCGACAGCTTCCGCAGACGATCCGGGCGACCCTGGAAAAGCGCTGGCTGACCGAGGATCGTCGTCGCACTCTCTCGGAGCTCGATGCAATACTGGAAGCCACGGCCGATGGCATCCTGGTTGTTGATGGCCAGCGCAAGGTCGTCTGTGCAAACCGCAAGTTCCAGCAATTGTGGGGTATTCCGGACGAGATCATGGCCAGCGGTGACGATGCCAGGCTGCTTGGCCACGCCATTGACCAGATTGTGGATGCTGATGCGTTCCTCGAACTGGTCGAGAGACTGTACGAGGAACCGAATGTGACCAGCGAGGACGTCCTGCAGCTGAAGGACGGACGCGTGTTCGAGCGTTATTCCAAGCCGCGCTCGATCAATGGAATTGCCCAGGGTCGCGTCTGGAGCTTCAGCGACATCACTCCTTTCCGGGTTCAGACCCAGACGATCCAGCACCTCAATCGGCTGTATGCGGCGCTGAGCCAGATCAACCATGCCATTGCCAAGGTTAAAACGCGTGATGGCCTGTTCGCGAATATCTGTGAGGCGCTGGTCGAGAAAGGCCAGTTCAAGCTGGCCTGGATCGGCTGGAATGATCCGCTGAGTTCAATTGTCAGCGTGGCCGGACAGCATGGCGACAGCATGGGATACCTGACCGATATCCGCATCCGCAGCGACGACACGCCGGAAGGTCAGGGGCCGGTTGGCCGCGCCATCCGCAGCGGACAGCAGAGCATCGCCGACCTGATCAACGAGCCGAGCACGCTGCCCTGGCGCGATGCGGCGTTGCGCAGCGGTTTCCAGGCGTGCGGTGCGTTTCCGATCCGCCTGGGTGGGGAAATCTGCGGTGCTCTGGCGGTCTACGCGGGCAGCAGGGAATTCTTCGGTGTCGAGGAGAACCAGTTGCTGGTCGAGACGGCGAGGAACATTTCCTTCGCCCTGGATCATCTTGAAGGCGACAATCAGCGCCGCCAGGCCGAAGCCGCCCTGGCGAGGAGTGAGAGCCGGTTTCGCGTCATGTTCGAGCAGAGTTCCGATGCGCTGCTGATCATCGACGTCGAGTCAGGAGGCTTCACCGATTGCAACCACGCGACCCTGCGCCTGTTCGGCGTCAGTGACAAGCAGTCGATGATTTCGCTGCGGCCTGAACAGGTCTCGCCTGCGCAGCAGCCGGATGGTCGCAATTCCGCCGGGAAAGCACGGGAAATGGTCGCCATCGCGTTTTCCCAGGGCGGTCACCAATTCGAGTGGACCCATCGACGCGTCGATGGAACCGACTTTGTCGCCGATATCCAGTTGACACCGATCACCCTGGATGGCCAGCAACTCGTGATCGGCAATCTGCGCGATATCACCTGGCGAAAGCGCAATGAACAGGCCCGCAGCGCTCGCCAGCAGATTGCCGAACTTGCGCAGTTGACTACCAGCTTGCCCGAGCTGTGCGAGCAAGTGCACGCGATCATCGGCGAACTGCTTCCGGCGAGAAATTTCTTCGTCGCCATCTACGATGATCGTCGCAACGAGGTGAACTTTCCCTATTTCGTCGATGAGAACGATGCGGCTCCCGGCGCGCTGGAACTGGATGCGAGCGGCCTGTCCGGGCACGTCATCAGGACCGGCAAGGCCTTGCTGGTCACTCCGGACAATGCATGGCGTACGTGGAATCCCGACGACGAGATCATCGGCACGAAGCCCGTCGACTGGCTCGGCGTGCCACTGGAAACGCGATCCGGCACGGTCGGCGCGTTGGTGGTGCAAAGCTATAGCGGCGCGGTGCGCTATACGGATGCCGACCAGACCCTGCTTGAGTTCGTCTCCAGCCAGGTCGCCACGGCGATCGAGCGCAAACGCACCGATGCCGCGCTGCGCGAGAGCGAGCTGCGCCTGGAGGAGGCACAGCGGCTGGGTCACCTGGGCAGTTGGAGCTGGGATTTCGACACCGACTCGCTTAGTTGGTCCGATGAGCTTTGTCGCATCTATGGAGTCGATCCGGCGATGCATTACGCGAGCTTTCGGGATTTCCTCTCGCGCGTGCATGTGGACGATCGCCAGCAGATTGAAGGTTTCGTGGCGCGGGCCATGGAGGACCACAAGCCGTTCCAGCACGAAGCACGCATCCTGCGACCGGGTGGCGAGGTTCGCATCGTGTTCGACAAGACCGAAGTCGTCGTCGACGAAAGCGGGCAGGTGACCGGGATGTTCGGTGCCTGCCTTGACATCACCGAAAGGAAGCTGGCCGAACGCATGGAATCGGATCGCCGGCAGATCCTCGAGCAAGTGGCGCAAAACCAGCAGTTGCCCGGCATCCTGTCGTCGATTGTCACCATGCTTGAAGCGCAGATTGCCGGGTCGCGCATCAGCATCCTGATACTGCGCAACGACCGCCTCTGGCTGGGCGCCAGCTCGCCGTCGCTGACTGCTTATATCCGCTCGCTGGAAGGGATGGCGATCGGGCCGACCGCGGCGTCCTGCGGAACGGCCGGATACCTCGGTGAAGCGGTCATCGTCGAGGACATCGCCTTTGACAACCTTTGGGATGAGATGCGGGATATCGCGCTTTCGCATGGGCTGCGTGCCTGCTGGTCGATGCCGATACCATCGCGGGACGGCGGTGTCCTGGGTACGCTTGCCATCTACCGCAATGAGCCCGGGCGACCCAGCACGCAGGAAATGGAGTTCATGGGCACCGCGACCCAGCTCTCCGCGGTGGCCATCGAGAATCGCCTGACGACCGACCGGCTCTCGCACCACGCCCAGCACGATTTGTTGACCGGTCTGCCCAATCGCCTGTTGTTCCAGGATCGTCTCGATCAGGCGCTGGCCTACGCGCGGCGCAATGGACAGCAGGTGGCGGTACTCTACCTGGATCTGGATCGGTTCAAGAACACCAACGACACGATGGGCCATTCCGTCGGCGATGCTCTGCTGCGCGAGGTTGCGCGGCGCTTCAAGAGTTGCATTCGCAGCACCGATACGCTGGCGCGCATCGGTGGTGACGAATTCTCCGTCGTGCTGACCGAACTGGGCAATGCGCAGGATGCGATGCGTGTCGCCAACTATTTTCTCGATTCGCTTCGAGATCCGGTGTTGGTGGATGATCATGAGATCTTCGTCAGTACTTCCGTAGGCATCAGCATCTTTCCAGGCGATGGCGCGGACGGCGAGTCGTTGCTGGCGAATGCCGATGTGGCCATGTATCGCGCCAAGGATCTGGGTCGCAACAATGTGCAATGGTTCACGACCGAAATGAACCAGAAGGCAAAGGAGCGCATGGCACTGGAGCGTCAGCTGCGCCACGCCCTGGTTGAAGGCCAGCTCAGCCTGCACTACCAGCCGCAATGCGCGGAGAGCGGGGAAATCCGGTGTCTCGAGGCCCTCATGCGCTGGCAGAATCCGGCGCTCGGCATGGTTTCGCCGGAACGCTTCATTCCGATTGCCGAGGAGAACGGCCTGATCGTGCCGATGGGCGAATGGGCCCTGCGCAAGGCCTGTGCGCAGGCGGCCGAGTGGCGCAATGCCGGGCATCCGCACCTGCAGGTGGCCGTGAATGTTTCGGCGATCCAGTACAAGCGCGCCGACTGGGTCGAGAGCGTGCGCAAGGCGCTACTCGATACGAAACTGCCGCCGAGCGCGCTTGAACTCGAGATCACCGAGGGTTTGCTTCTGCACGACGTCGCCGAGACCTCAGCCAAGCTGATGGAGCTGCGCAAGCTCGGCGTCGGCATCGCCATCGACGATTTTGGCACTGGATATTCGTCCTTGAGCTACCTGCACAAGCTACCGGTCACCTCGCTGAAGATCGATAAATCGTTTGTCAGCGAGATCGGCTCTGTTTCACCGGAAGACGAGGTCGAGTCGCCGATCATCCGCACCATCATCGCGCTGGCCCACAATCTCGGATTGTCGGTGGTCGCCGAAGGCGTGGAAACCGCGATGCAGCGCAAGCTGCTGCTGGCAATGGGCTGCAACACGCTGCAAGGCTTCTACCTCCATCGCCCGCTCACTGCGGAAGATGCCGGCGCCCTGCTTGGCGTCGTCAGAGGTTCAGCACTCCCGGGGAAACCGGCGTCTGCGAATCGCAGGAAAAAGGGAAAGTCAGTTGCGCCGCCCGCAGCAGATTCGAAGGCGCCTGTCCGTGAAGTCACGGACGGTGCAAGATCGAAGTCGGCGACCGCAGCCAAACGCCGCAAGCCGGGCGGAAAATAGTTCGAGAAAGGCATGCTCAGGCCTTCAATCGTGAAGCCACGCGCAATGCACCACTGATTTTCCGTTCAATTTCCCTTGCCGGGATAGTTGCCAGCCAGCGCGCCCAGTGAAACGGACAGGTTTGGATCGGCCATTAATTGGCCGTTGTGCGGTCGCCAGGCACTGAAGGTCTTTGGCGGCGGCGCGACTAGCGACTCCATGGTGCTCGCCATATCGAAATCACTTTGCATGCGTGTCGATTTTTCTGCGCACGTGCCTGCGCTTGCCTTCGGGATCGTTGCCGGGCGGATCGCAACTGGCTTGTCGGCGGATACGAGCTCGTCGATGACCGTACGATTGCGTCCCTGGTTCTTCGCCCTGTACATCGCGGCATCGACGCGTGCCCGCCAGTCGTCAGTCATTTCGCCATTGCGCAGAATTCCGCCGCCGAGCGAAATGGTGATGGCCGTGTCGCCGCAGCGAACCTCGCTCTGGATGGTCAGTCGGATCTTTTCCGCGATGTCGCGCAGGGTGCTCGGGTCGGTATCCGGGATCAGCAGCGCGAATTCCTCGCCGCCCAGACGGAAAAATCGGTCGTTCTTGCGCGTGGTGCCGCGTACCGCATTGGCGACCTGGATCAGTACGCTGTCGCCGGCTTCGTGGCCGTAACGATCGTTGATGCGCTTGAAGTGATCGAGGTCGAAGACAATCAGGCCCAGCGGCTTTCCATTGCGCGAACTCGTAGCCATGGCGATCTCGAGTTCCGCATTCATGCCACGCCGGTTGCTCGCGCCGGTCAGCGGATCGATCAGGGCCAGGTTCTCCAGCTGTTTGCGTTGCAGGTCGGTACGCCACATGAAGACATAGGCGAAGGCGCAGACGACGAGCGATGAGCCAACGAAGGCGGCCTTGTGAGTGAGATCAGGCAGCGCCGAGGAACTTGCCGCGACCGCAGCGATACTGATGAACGAGATGGCCACGGCGCGCTTGCGCTCGACCAGCATGAAGTTGGTGAGCATCACCCCATGCATCCACAGCGGTCCAACCGGACCCACGACATAGGCGACGATGACGCAGCCGACCGAGGATGTGACGGCGAGAAACAGCGCGACGCGCGCCGTGCTTCCATGGCGATATGCGTGTTGCGCGCCGCCGCAGGCGCAGGCGATGATCAACAAGTCGATGGAACCAGAGAGTGGCTGACCTGCGAAAAACCGATAGACCGCGAACGGCAAAACGGCCACGCTCATGACTATAGGCAATATGACCACGAGGGCAAGGTGAAAATCCTGGCGAAACCTGTCTGTCCACATACGTTCCGCCTGCCGGATCCACCGGCTGGGTGAGGGAAGTTACCGAAGCTTGTGCATCATCCGGGCCAAGTTGGCAGAGAGGAGTGAGCACTGACGCACACTGGAACAAACTGGCCATGATGGGCACCGGTAAAGTGTTCAACAGTTCACGCAATGGGGGCTGAAAAATGCCGGGAAGGGGGCCGCAATGCGTGCTGGACAGAGGGCTGCGAGTCGCTTTGCCTGCCCGCAACCATGAACTGGCGATTGCGGCCAGTCGGAAAGTTACACAGGCGATAGTCCCTTGGCCACCGCTGAAACGGATACGTCGACCGTCAATCCGTTGGCACCTGGCTCGCGCCATCCGCGGGCCATGCCGAATCCGGCGGCGATGGCAAGGGCACAGCAAACGGGCTGTGGTCGGGGCGGCCTGCCGTCAGGGCAAGGCATCAATAGCGCCAGTCCGGGCTGGAGGAGTGCTTGCGAAATAATCGAACTGTTTGTGCTTGCTTCAGCCCTTGCAGGGCGCGATCCGCTTCGGTGCGGCTGCCCTGTTGTCTGCCCACGGTGGGTTCGATCTGTGATCGAACGCTTCTGCTCAGGATCAAGCGAGCGTCAGCGCGCAGCACTGACCCACAAAGGCCAGCGGTTCTTGCGCAAACCGAAGCCCTTCGTTTGCACGGCCAGAACCAATGGCCTCCCGCAGAAGGTCATCCGTGCGAATCGACGGCTCAGTTCAGGGAATAGCCAGGCACTGCAATAAAAGAGGCAACTATCCGTCGCGCGTGGATTCCGCTGGCGACAGCGGGATCCCGATTCGTTTCTCCAATTCCGGCGTCAGTCGAAGCCGTCGTCAAATATCTCATCGCTCCCGCGCTGATCGGCCAGCCAGTTCAGGTAGCACTCCAGATTCGTGTATCCGGCGATACCGGTGAACGGCAACGACAGCGACGTGCCATTGGCGTCGTTGATTGCCGGATTCAGGCCCAGCGCGGCATGCGCCAGCTCGAACGCATCCGGCATGCCATCGTTGTCCGCGTCGGCTGGTGCGGCTGGCGGATTCAGTGGATCGAAATCCAGGGCGAAGGTGTCGTTGGCCAATGGGGTGCCGTAATCCACCGCTGGAAAGGTGCCGGACAGGCTGGAGTCGCGCCATCGGCGGTTCAGCGGATCGGCGGGTTGCGCACCTGCACGGTTGGGCAGGGTGGCCATCAGGCTGTCGCCGGCCTGGTAGCTGACGATGGGAAATGGATGCCGGGTGCTGCGTCGGATGGCGTTGCCGGGACTGGTGTTTGGCGCGTTCATGGCGAAGTCGTTGCAGCAATAGAACAAATCGTAATCGGCAAAACCGGCATAGGCCGACATTCGGTTGTCGCTGATGAAGAGTTCATTGCTGGCGACGTCGATCAGGTCGTACAGGAACATGCCGTAGGGGTAGGCCGGGCGCGTGATGAAGCGGTTGCCAACCGCATTCATGCGCACCCGGTAGGATCCGGCAGCCGGATTCTGATCGACATCGCGGTTGTACCAGAGCAGAAATCCCGGATCGGCATAGAGGTTGTTGGCCAGCTCCAGATCCAGGGGAGTGTTCTGGCAACTGCCGATCTGCCCCGGCTGGCCTTCATAGTTGCTGGCTTCGCAGGTGATTTCCGGTACACGCCCGCCGACCCGATACCAGAGGTTGCGCAGCAGTGCGATGCGATCCTGGGGATGCTCTGGATGCGAATAGTTGAGCAGTACACCGCCGCGGTCGGCATGCTCGCCAATGGTTTCTCCGAGCGTGGAATCCTGAATGGTGATGTCGGAAGCCCAACTGATCTGCACCGCTTCATCGGTGGCATGGGCCAGGGACACATGGTCAAAAATGGCGCGGTTGATGCCGTCCAGACGCAGGGCATCGTCCAGACGCTCGCCGCCCGGCGGAACCGGCAGGTTCCATCCAGGGCGCGAGCGCAAATGACGAACGATCAAATTGTCGCAGGTGTTCTGCTCGTAGTGGCCATCGCAAATGAAGCCGCGCACGATGATGCCGCCCGGTGAAGTCTGTCCCGCCAGCGTGACATTGCCATGCACGACATTGGCAATTCCATGAATCACGCCGCTGACCCTGAACAGGATCGTGCGCGGGCCGCTTTGGCGGAGTGCCCAATTGAGCGAACCCGGATTTACGCCAGCCGGATCGGGATCGAGCGTGGTGACATGAATCACCGAACCGCCGCGACCGCCGCTGGCAGTGGCACCGAATCCTTCGGCGCCCGGAAAGGCGGGAAGGCTTTGACCCTGTGCGACCAGGCCAGGCCAGGCCACGACAGCCAACCACAGAACCAGCCAGATTCGCGTCATCATCGCTTGTCCCCTGTTGAAACTTGCAGGCAGGTTTCGGTCATTTTGCGGATTTTCGCGTCCGTGCGACGACCATTCGATCACAAGAATGGAGCTTCAAGCCTGCTCGATTCCCGGCTTTTCGCAGGCCGCCGGTCGCGGGGATCAGGTCGCAATGCTGTTCGCTTTAAGTCGTCGTCCCGGCGAAAGCCGGGATCCATTTTGCTGTTGCTGCTAGTTCAACATGGATTCCGGCTTTCGCCGGAACGACGAGCTGCAAGCAACGGCGCCAATCGAACAGTATTGGATCAGGTCGTCCACTTGCCAGGTTCCCGTAGGCTTGTGCGGGAATGAGTTGCAGAATCAACGTCGTGGTGCTCGGGAGTTCGGCAACGAACAACGCAGTTACAGGAAAGTTCGGCTTCGCGACTTGCGCCAGATACGCCCGCTCGGCAGCGGTCTAGAATGGACAGCCGAGAACAGAAATCGACCCAAAGCCTGGGAGGGGAAATGGATGGATTGCCGATGAACCAGCACAATTCAATGGCCGGGCCGATCACGGGTCTGGTACTGACCGGTGGCGGTGCGCGGGCGGGCTACCAGGTGGGCGTGCTCAAGGCGGTCGCGCAGATCCGGCGTGAGGCTGGAATCGTGGCGGGCAATCCGTTTCCGGTCATTACCGGTACGTCGGCCGGGGCCATCAATGCATCGGCGCTGGCGGCGCGCGCGGATGATTTCGATGTCGCTGTCGCCGACCTCGTCGAGGTCTGGGCAAATTTTCGTGCCGGGCAGGTCTACCGCGCCGATGCGCCCGGAATCATCGGTACCGGTGCACGCTGGCTCGGGATGCTGATGTTCGGCTGGCTGATTCCGCGATTGCAACGCACACGTCCGCAATCGCTGCTCGACAATGCGCCGCTGCGGTCTTTGCTGCAGGAATGGGTCAGGCCGGCGCGCATCCACGAACTGGTACAGCAAGGGCATCTGCGCGGTCTCGCCGTCACCGCATCGAGCTACGGTTCGGGGCTGCACGTCACCTTCTACGAGGCGATCGACGACATCCTGCCTTGGGCACGCTCGCAACGGATCGCCGTGCGTGATGCCATCGGCGTAGCACACCTGCTTGCCTCCTCGGCGATCCCGTTCGTGTTCCCGGCGGTTCCGCTGGGCATCTATGGCCGTGTCGAATACTTCGGCGATGGTTCGATGCGCCAGTCGGCGCCGATTTCGTCGGCCATCCATCTCGGCGCGGAACGTATCCTCATCGTCGGTGGCGGGCGCATGTTCGAACCTTCGGGGCCGCGTGCGGGTTGCAGCGAGTACCCGAATCTTGCCCAGATCGCCGGCCATGCCTTGTCAAACATCTTTCTGGATTCGCTGACGGCGGACGCCGAACGGTTGCAGCGCATCAACAGCACCTTGAAGCTGCTGCCGAACGCGGCGCTGGGCAAGACGCGTCTGCGCCCGATCGAGGTGCTGATGATTTCGCCGAGTGAGCGTCTCGACGACCTTGCCGGCAAGCACATTGGCAGCCTGCCTTTCGCGATCCGCGCCCTGCTGCGCGCCGTGGGTGTTTCCGGACGCGGTGAATCGGCGCGGGGTGCGGCTCTCGCCAGCTATCTGCTGTTCGAGGCGGACTACACGTGCGAGTTGATCGATCTGGGCTTCAAGGACACCATCGCGCGACGCGACGAGGTGCTGGAGTTCTTTGGTTGGGGCGAGCTGCCTCGTGGCGCGGAAGAGCTGCCGGTCAGCGACACCAGCACGAACGGGCCTGCGTAGAATGCATGGGCGAGCCGACGGAATATCCCGCACAGGCTGGTGCGTGTGGATGTCCGCAGCAGGATATCCGGTCTTGCCCTGCGAGCGATCTGCGTCCAGGATGCGATGCTTTGTGACCCGCTGAAGGGTTGCCACTTGTCGTGTCGCAATGGCGGCCGGATCCGGAGTGCATCATGTCGAGACTTGTCGTTCTTGTTGCGGGTTTGCTGATCGCGGGCAGCGCAATGGCTGTGGAAATCCCGCTCGGCAATGCTGACTTCGAGCAGCCGATCGTGGGCAAGCGCATTCCGGGATGGTCGCGCACCCAGCACGCAGGCGTGCGCGCTTATGTCGTCAGCACGGATTCGGAACACTTTGCCCATGGCAAGTCGAGCATCAGCATGCGTCGAACCACCGAGCAGGTCTACGGGCTGATCATGCAGCGCGTGGAAAGCCGGGATCTCGGCGGCAAGCCGGTTGAACTGAGGGCGATGCTGAAGACGGCCGACGTCGGCAAACTCGGCTGGGTCATGTTGATGACCTTCAAGAACCACGACAATATTCTCGATCAGGTTCGCGCAGAACCGGTGACCGGAGACACCGCCTGGACGGATGTTGTGCTGAAGAAGATCGCGCCGGCGAACACCAACACGGTCGAGGTTGGATACCTGTTGCTGGATGGCGGCACCGGCTGGGCAGATCATGTTCGCTTGCGCACGCTCGACGAAGGCAAGGAGTCTGATGACAAGGCGGAGGTGCTGCCAAACGAGAAGGTGAAGCCCGCTGCGTCGAAGCCGTCGATGCCGGCTGGCAACAACAAGGCCGGATAGCCCACAAATCCGGCCAGCGTTGTTCGCGGTTCGCGCGGATGCGCAATCAACGAAATCAATTCCGCTGACCATGCCAATCGGCATTTTGCGCATCGGCGCGGCGGGCGTAGCCTTGGGTGCTTGTTGTTGTCTGCCCGGGGAGTTTGACCATGCGCCGTTCGTTGCCGCCCATTGCCTCCATCCTGATTCCGCTGTTGTTGACCCTGGCCAGTGGCGTGAGCGGCGCGCCGGTGCCCGACAAGCCTGTTTCGATGCTTGGATTCAGCGATGAGGCGGCGGCTGCGCAACGCGCGCTCGAACAGCGCTTCGATGCCGAGATCAAGGCCGACGACCAGCGTGAGTGGATGCGCCAGATGGCCTCGGCACCGAACCATGTCGGCTCGCCACATGACAAGGCGAATGCCGAGTTCATCCTGGCGAAGTTCAAGGAGTGGGGCTGGGATGCACGCATCGAAACCTTCGATGTGCTTTATCCGACGCCGAAATCACACACGCTCGAACTCATCGAGCCGACCCGCTTCACGGCCGCGCTGAAAGAGCCGCCGATCGATGGTGATTCCACTTCATCGAATACCGAAGCTGCCTTGCCGCCCTACAACGTCTACGGTGCCGATGGCGATGTCACCGCCGAGCTGGTCTACGTCAACTACGGCATGCCGGATGACTACAAGGAACTCGCCCGCCACGGCGTCGAGGTCAAGGGCAAGATCGTCATCACGCGTTACGGCCACGGTTGGCGCGGACTCAAACCCAAGCTCGCCTACGAGCATGGCGCGGTCGGATGCCTGATCTATTCGGATCCGCAGGGAGATGGCTATTTCACCGGCGATGCGTATCCGAAAGGCGGCAATCGCCCGGCCGATGGTGTGCAGCGCGGCTCGGTGCTCGACATGATCCTGTATCCGGGCGATCCGCTGACTCCGGGAGTTGGTGCCACGGCCAGGGCCAAGCGTCTGGCCATGAAGGATGCGGTGACGATCCTGAAGATTCCGGTGATGCCGATCTCGTATGCCGATGCGCAACCGCTGCTGGCCGCGCTCGATGGTCAGGTTGTGCCGAGGGATTGGCGCGGGGCCTTGCCTTTGACTTATCACATCGGCCCTGGCCCGGCGAAAGTGCATCTTGAGATCGAATCGGAGTGGACGCGCAAGCCGGTCTACGACGTGGTTGCAAAGATTCGCGGTGCAAAGTATCCGGATCAATGGGTCCTGCGTGGCAATCATCATGATGGCTGGGTGTTCGGAGCCTGGGATCCATTGGCCGGCAACGTTGCCATGCTGGCCGAAGCGAAAGCCATCGGTGCGCTGCTCAAGCAGGGCTGGAAGCCCGATCGCACCCTCGTCTATGCGAGTTGGGATGGAGAAGAGCCGGGACTGCTTGGTTCGACCGAGTGGGTCGAGGCACATGCCGATGAACTCAAGCGCAAGGCTGTGCTGTATGTGAATTCCGATACCAACAGCCGCGGCTTCCTGGGTGTCGAGGGCAGCCATTCGTTAGATTGAAAATTTCCGGCCAGTGGCCGGATCATTCCCGGGAGAGTGCGGAATGCGATTGAAGGCGGAAATCTGCATGCGTCGGTTGAAGCCGAGGTGCGCAGCGCATTGCCGGGCTGGCAAGCCTGGCTGGCGAAGAGTGCAGGCCACGACAGTGATGCGGCAAGTCGAATGGAGGCATCAAACTTGATCGGCAAATACCTGGCTGATCCAAAATCGGTCAAGCTCAGACCGCTGCGGGTGATTCCACCCGTTGCGCCGATTTGAGTTCAGCGTCAGCGCACAGCACTGACCCACAAAAGCCAGCATAAGCACCTGGTGGGTTCGATCTGCGATCGAACGCTTCTTGCGGAAGAATCAGTGCAGGTGCGCGATAATCCGGATGTTGCCCGCTCGTACAGAGATCAATGAACCAGAACGATCACAAACCCGGATTGCAAGCACGTTGGCTTGCCGTTCGCGCGCGCGTCGATGCGGCGTGTCGCGCGGCCGGGCGTGATCCATCCGAGGTTGCCATCTTGCCGGTCAGCAAGACCTTTCCCGTCGAGGTGATTCGCGAGGCGGTCGGCTTCGGATTGCACCGCTTCGGCGAGAACAAAGTGCAGGAGATCAAGGCCAAATACGAACCGCTGGCTGACTGCGCGATCGAGTGGATCATGATTGGCCATCTGCAGACCAACAAGGCCAAGGAGGTCGCGCGCGTTGCCAGCGAGGTGCAGTCGCTTGATCGCCTCGAGCTGGCCGAAGCGCTGCACAAGCGCCTGCAGATCGAGGGCCGCACGATGGATGTGCTGGCCCAGGTCAAGACTTCGACCGAGGAAACAAAATACGGTTTGCCTCCCGATCAGTTGCCGGCGTTTCTCGATGCCCTGCGCGGCTTCGACACGCTGCGCGTGCGTGGCCTGATGACTTTGGCCGTGAACTCAGCGGATGAAGGCGAAGTTCGCGCGTGTTTTCGCATGTTGCGTGAACTGCGCGACCGCGCGACGGCAAGCGGACACGATGTGTCACGCCTGTCGATGGGCATGAGCGGAGACTTCGCGCTCGCCATTGCCGAGGGCGCAACCGAAGTTCGCATCGGTACCGCGATCTTCGGCGAGCGCGCGTATCCGGATTCCTACTACTGGCCCGAGGCGCCAAAGCCGTCCTGAGTGTCGGTAGCCGGGAACATGCATCGGCCCGTCAAACCCCTTGGATCCAATGCATTGACCACTTCAGTTTGAACCGTCGACGCGTGTTCGAGCCGTCGTTTGCATTCGAGTCCAGCACGATATTGCCCGTCGCATGCGGGGATCTGGTGTTGATTTGCGTAATGGGGCTAAAGTGCCATTCCCGGACGATTCCGAATTCTCAACCCTTCTGCGTGGGAGCGATGCGCCATGGTTTTTTTGAACCGATTGATTTTGGTTTTTCTGATTGGCTTGGTCAGCGGGGTCTGTGCAGCGGCCGGGCCTGACGAGCAATGGGAAATGACGTCGCAAATGCAGATGGAAGGCATGTCGATGCCAGGCAGCAAGCAATTGGTCTGTCAGCCGGCCACACCCGCCTACGATCCCGGGCGCGGTGAGACCGACAAGAATTGCACGATGAGCGAGGTCAAGACCGTCGGCAACAAGACATCATGGAAAATGCGTTGCACCGGCAAGGATGCGATGGAAGGCGAAGGCGAGATGCTGCGTACCGCGGATACGATGAAGGGCACGATGCGCATGCAGGCCGATGACATGGAGATGTCGATGGCCCTGAGTGGCCGTCGCGTCGGCACTTGCAGCGCGGTTGCCGAGAAGCAGAAGTCCGATGCCATGGTTGCCAAGGTCGTGGCCCAGGCGGATGCCGACACCAAGCTCGCGTGCAAGTCCCTTGTCGACAGCTACGTCGAGTCTGGCGGCACCGAAGAGCACATGCCGGACGTCTTTACCGGCAATAAAATGTGTGCCGATTCAAAGCCGGCGCTTTGCACGCAGGCCAAGGCCCGCGCGGCGAGTTTCGGCGGCTACGCGACCTACGCACAGAACAAGGGCTGGCTGATGAAGGCCTGCGGCATCGATCTGGATGCCAGTCGCAAGTCGCTTTGCCCGAAAGCGCTGGCGGCAAAGCAGCTCGGATTCCTCAAAGGCAATTGTCCGGTCGAGGCAGCGGCGGCACGCGCCCAGCATTGCCAGGGCTTTGGCCGTGGTTTCACTTCCGACGCTACGCATCCGTTTGCGGCGCTCTGTCGCTGACGACGGATCGAACCGATGTGGCGCTGGTCACTGCTTTGCCTGTTGCTGACCAGCGTCGCGCCTGCCGCGAAGAGCGTGCCGGAGAATCCGTTTCCGACGATCGCCAGCAGTTATCTGGTGATCCAGGATGGCAAGACGTTGTGGGCGCAGTCGCCCGATCTTCGTTTGCCGCCGGCGAGCCTGACCAAGCTGATGACGGCCCTGCTCGTGATGGAGGCGGGTGCGCTCGATCGCATCGTCGTCGTTGATCGCGCCGCCGCAGCGGAAACCGGAACGCGGATCGGCTTGCGTGTCGGTGATCGCCTGAGCGCCGATGCCCTGCTGTCGGCCATGCTGATTTCCTCGGCGAATGATGCCTGCCATGCGCTGGCCAGTGATCTCGCCGGCAGCGAGCTCGAGTTTGTCAAACGCATGAACGCGCGTGTCCTCGAGCTTGGCCTGGTCAATACGAAGTTTGCCAATGCCTGCGGCCATGATGCGCAGGGCCAATATGCGAGTGCCGAGGATCTGGCGGTGATCGCCGAACTGGATCTCGGCTTTGCGCGCTTCGTCGAACTCGTGGCGATGCCGTCGGCGGAAATCATGGGAGCCGACGGTGGCCGGCGCTTCACCTTGAAGGCCTCGAATGCCCTGCTCGGACGCTATGCCGGTATCAGTGGGGTCAAGACCGGCTTCACCCCGGCGGCTGGCAAATGTCTGGTAGCGCTCGCCGAACGCAAAGGCCGGCGCGTGCTGCTTGTGCTGCTGAATGCGCCGGATCGCTGGTGGTCGGCCAGTGATGTGTTCGACCGTGCCTTTGCCGACCTCAGCGATGCGCCGTGAACAACGGTTGGCTAGCGGATTCGCCGTGCTGGCGGTGTTGCTGGCCTATGCCGGCAGTTGGCGCGGCGTGTTCCAGTTTGACGACTACAACGCGATCGTGCTGGTCGATTCGGTGCATTCATTGGCGGCCTGGTGGCAACATCTCGGCCATGGATTGCGGCCCCTGCTCAAGCTCAGCTATCTGCTCAACTGGACGATCGATCCGCAGCCGCGTGGATTCCATCTGTTCAATCTGGCCGTCCATCTGGCTTGCAGCGCGATGGTCTACCTGCTCGCGCGAAAATTCGGCGAGACGGTAAAGCCAGCGTGGGACTGGCACGCGATCGCCCTGGTCACGGCCTTGCTGTTTGCCCTGCATCCCGCACATACCGAGGCGGTCACCTATCTGAGCGGCCGCGCCACGTCGCTGATGAGCTTGCTCTACCTGTCGGCGTTGTGGATGCATGCGTGCGGAATGCGCGTGCGCTCGTTGCTGCTCTTCGTGCTGGCTCTGCTGGTCAAGGAAAGCGCGATCCTGCTGCCGGCCAGCCTGCTGCTCTGGGAGTACCTGATCGGTAGTACCTGGCGGGTCATGCTGCGCAGGCTATGGCCGTGGCTGACTATCGCCTTGCTCGCGACCGTGGCTGTTCTGATCCACCCGGGCTATCGCGCGATGCTCCTCGACAGTTGGTCGCAGCAGTCGTGGGCGGCAGCCGTGTGGACTCAGGCCTCCGCCGCAGCCTGGCTGCTTGGACAATGGGCGTGGCCGCTGGCATTGAATATCGATCCGGATCTGCCGCTGATAGCCGATGCCGCAGCGGCCTGGCCGCAGTTGCTCGGCCTGGTCGCGCTGATCCTGGTTGCAGGCGCGGCGCGACGTCGCCGCCCGTGGCTCAGTCTCGGCTTGTGCTGGGCGCTATTGCACCTGTTCGTTTTCAACGCGATGTTTTCCCGCGCCGATATCGCCAACGAGCGCCTGCTGTACTGGGGCGACTGGGCCTTGATCTTCGCCCTCGTCACCGAGTTGCACATCGCAGTGTCACGACGCGTCTTCCTCATGGTCGCAATCGGACTGGCGAGCGCACTCGGCACGCTCACGTTTTCACGCAACCAGGTCTACCATTCGGAAATCGCGCTCTGGCAGGACACCGCCGAAAAATCGCCACACAAGGCGCGCGTGCTCAACAATCTCGGCTATGCGCTGGCCGAGGCGGGGCGTGTGCAGGAAGCGCGTGCGGCTTACGAGGAGGCCCTGCGCTGGCAGCCTGACTACATCAAGGCGCGCAACAACCTCGATCGGCTTGCGCCCGAAATGCAATAGTGGTTCGGCTGCAGCGAGAAAGACCAAACGTGCTCTTGATCAACTTCCGCTGAACGAATTCCATCAGCATCGATGGCTCCATGCTCGCGAGGTCGGTGGAATCGCCAGCGGTGGTTCCGCCCTGCAACAAGCTGCCAGGCAGATTCCGTCGACTTTGCGCCAACGCGGAACGAATAATCGGCGCAGGGATTTCCTGCGTACGTTTTGTCCTATGCCAGCGGCCAGGCCGAGGCATCGATGGTTTCGCGATAGGCGTGCCAGGTCGCATAGGCAAGCCATGGCATGACCAGGCCGAGTCCGAGCAAGCCGCTGGCGAAACCGAACGCGGTGAGGGTGCACAGGATCGCCGCCCATTCGAGCATGACCCATTTGTTCCGGAGCACGGCATTGATGCTCGAAATGCAGGCCGTGACCATGTCGACTTCGCGGTCGGCGATCATCGGCAGCGAGAACGCTGCGATCGAAAACGTGATCGCCGCAAACACCGAGCCGACCAGTGAGCCGACCAGCAGGAATTCGATCAGCGCATGTGCATTGCCTTCCTGATCCGGAAAAAATGCGATCAGCATCATGCCCGAGCGCGACCAGATCAGAATGATGACAAACTGGATCAAGGCAAAAATACTCGCATGGCCGAGCACCCTCTTGGCCACAACGAATGAATCCGCCAGTCGCGGTTGGCGTCCGTCGAGCAGACCACGGCTGACCGAATACAGGCCAACGCCGATCAAGGGTGCAAAGAAGACGAAGCCGGAGAGGAGCACGGCGAGCAGGGCGAAGCGGCCGAGCGACCAGGCGAACCACGAGATCACCGCACTGACCACGACAATGACTGCGCCAAACAGCGCGCTCAGGCCCGGTGCCCTGCGCAAATCGCGCCAGCCAAGCCTGAGCCAGCGCCACGGTGCATCCAGACCCAGTTGACGGCAGGGCGTCACGAAGGGCTTCGGATCGTCAGGCGTGTTCCGGTCATGCGGTGATTCACCCAGGCCCACATTCCCTCCGGCTGCTGAAGCGATAGACACTCGCGGCGTTGACTGCGCCGAAGCCGCGTACAGGGGCGACCGGTCGGACAGGTTCTGAGTATGGCGCACCTCACGAGCCGGTGGCGCTTCCATTGCATCCCGGACACCGTTGGCGAACTTTCGATGCCAGGCGTTCTTGTCTGAATAGTCCAGGCTGGCAACGATGGCATGATGGTGAGGCAGGTACGCGAGGCCGGGGCCGGATCCGGCGTCGCTGTCGCGGGGCGGCGCACGACATCGCCGCGAAATCACATCCTCTACTGACGGGCCAGCCCATGCGAACGAAGATCGACGACCTTATCGCGCGCATTCGTGCAGCCGAAGAGGAACTGCAGGCGGAATTTTCGAGGAAGCGCGAAGAGATCGGGTTTCTGATCGAGAACAAGCGCATACGCTTCGCTCGCGAGGTGCTGGAGAAACAACGTCTCGCACGTGTGGGGATATGGCGATTCCTGCGCAATAGCCGCATCAGTGTCGTCTTGACCGCACCCCTGATCTATTTCGGCTTCGTGCCGTTCCTGCTGGTGGACCTGTTTGTCACGGTCTATCAGCGCATCTGCTTTCCGATCTACGGAATTCCCCGCGTCCGCCGCGCCGACTATATGGCCTTCGATCGCGGTGACCTTCCCTATCTCAACGTGATTGAACGCTTCAACTGTTTCTATTGCTCATACGGAAATGGGGTCGCCGCCTACTTTCGCGAGGTGGCCGCTCGAACCGAGCAGTACTGGTGTCCGATCAAGCATGCGCGGCGGATCGTGGCCGCGCATGATCGCTATCCGCGCTTCTTCGAGTTTGGCGACGCCGAGGCCTATCGCAAGGGGCTGGAACGTGTCCGGCACAGCTTCGAGGCCGAAACACCGGAAGCCGATCAGAAGCCTCAGGCGTCGAAGGATCCCTGATCCTCCACGATCTTGTTTGTGATGTTCATGCCGTCGCAGCAAGCGGCTACACGATACGATTGCCGTTGTGGGAGTGGCTTCAGCCACGATGCCTTTCAGCGATCGACCGAGGAGCATCGCGACTGAAGTCGCTTGCTATAAAAAACCTGACAGCGCGCGCAGGGCGGAACCCGCGAAGCGGATTCCGCCGCACGAAGCATGGTCTCGTCGTTCCGTGCATTCACCACGCGAACGCGGGAATCGCCAACAGTGTTTCCACCTGACAAACGGCTAATCCGATTCCGGCGAAAGGTAGACGGGCAGGTCGGTATTGCGCTGGAAGGCGAAGATCAGATGCGTCTCGATATGGGCGACTTCCTCGCGTTCGGTGAACGTGCTCAGGGTCAGCTCGCGCAGGTGATCGGCGTCGCGGGCGACAACATGGACGAGAAAATCGTCGGCCCCGGCGACATGGTAGTGGGCGAGGATTTCCGGTCGCGTGGCCATGTGCGCGACAAAACTGTCGATGGATACGCGCGAATGCCGGGTCAAGCGCACGGCGACCATGGCTTGCAGGCTGATGCCGATCGCGGCCGGCAAGACTTCCGCATGGAATCCCTGGAGCACGCCGGCTTCGCGCAATCGGCGCACCCGTTCAAGCGCTGTCGATGGTGCGACGCCAACCATCTCGGCCAGGGTCTTGTTCGGCAGCCGCGCATTCTTCCGCAGCAGTCGCAGTAGTTCGATGTCGGTTCGGTCGAGCGCCATGGAAACCCCTGGTTGCGAAATTAAATTCGGCGTGCGGTTCTTGAAGCATCCATTGTTTCATCATGCCTCGGTGTTTGAAACTATCAAGTCTCGGAGGCACCATGCGCCGTATCCAAACCTGCAGCGTCCACGCTGGCCGCGACGACTTCGCCAAGCTCGGAGTCCACGCTTCTCCAATCGACCTTTCGACGACCTATCCGGTCCACGACCTCAACGCAGGCACGGCCAGTTTCGATGCCCTGGTCGGTGGCGCGGCGCAGGCGGAAAACCCGATCTACGCGCGTCTGCACAATCCGACCGTGGCGCGCACCGAGCAGGCGATCGCCGAACTGGAAGGCACCGAAAGCTGCGTTGCATTTGGCTCAGGCATGGCCGCGTTGACGGCCTTGTTGCTGGCACGCCGTGCGGCAGGTTCGCATGTGCTGGTGGTGCGTCCGATCTATGGCAGTGCCGATCATCTGCTCGCCTGCGGATCACTCGGACTCGATGCCGAATTTGTCACTGTCGATCAGATCGCCGAAAAGCGACGCGACGGCACGACCTTGATCATCGTCGAGACACCGGCAAATCCAACTCTCAAGCTCGTCGACATCCGCGCCGTGGTTGCAGCAGCGGGCGACGTGCCGGTGATGGTCGACTCGACCTTCGCCACGCCGATCCTGCAGAACCCGGCGGCGCTCGGCGCACGCTACGTGCTGCACAGCGCGACCAAGTTCCTCGGTGGCCATGGTGATGTGATTGCCGGGGTTGTCTGCAGTGCGGATGCCGATGCCATGCCATTGCGTCAGATGCGCGCCTTGACTGGCGCCCTGCTGCACCCGCTCGGCGCTTACCTGCTGCATCGCGGCTTGGCCACGCTGGCTTTGCGCGTCGAGCGCGCCCAGGCCAATGCGATCGAAATTGCGAAACGCCTGCTTCAACATGCGGCCGTCGCCACGGTCTTTTTCCCCGGTCTGGCAGATCACGAACACGGCGAACTGGTCGGAGAAGGTGCTGACGCACAGATGCGTGGTCCCGGCGCCCTGATGGCCATGGAGCTGCACGGTGGATTCGAGGCGGCAGCAGCGACCATGGCCGCCGTGAAACTGATCACGCCTGCCGTCAGTCTCGGTTCGGTCGACAGCCTGATCCAGCACCCGGCCGGACTCACCCATCGCGTCGTCGACGAGCAGGCGCGCGCTACCCACGGCATCACGCAGGGTTTGCTGCGTCTATCGGTCGGCATCGAACATGTCGATGATCTTTGGGACGATCTCGATCAGGCGCTGACTCGCGCCATCACTTGTGCGGGCAACCGCTTGCGTGACGTGGCGTAGGGAAAGTCTGATCCACCTATTGAGGGTCTTCGTGAAATCGTGTGGGTGAATTCATCGGTTTTCATTGCTGCAGCAGGATGCAGGTGAGCGCCTTCCGTTGTAGGTTGGGGTGAGCGCAGGCGAACCCCAACGGATTGCGATCCCCCATCCGCATGGCGGCAAGCCTGCCACAATGGCTGTTGGGGTTCGCTTGCGCTCACCACCAACCTACCCAATCCGCGCGGGACGAATGGGGAACACTCAGATCACAAACCTGCTGACTGTTGCCCGGGGACGAAAGCCGCGGAATCAATAGGCGCCCGGCAGACGCCGCAGTTGCTTCACTGAACTGACCGTCAACAAAGCGCGCCGGATTCCACGACAACACAGAAACCTGAAGAGCGTTGTTCTGCAAGGGTTACGCCGCGAACAACGCATCAAGTTCACCCACAGGTTTTCACGAAGAGCCTCAAAACAGTTCCTTTTCCGATTGGAAAAGTGTTGCCCCGACTAGAAAGCAGTGAACTATGTGGCGCAGTCGCATGTTTGCGATTGCGTTTGGGCGGCGTTTCGTGTTTGATACGCCACGTCGCGTTGGGGGAAGGGGTCACGCGATATTCGAGAAGGCCTGGATGGCGTTCGAGAAACGGAATTCTTCGGCGGTTGCCCAGCAACCTCCGCTTGTCAGTGCGCTCGAATCAAGGGATCCGTCCATGCGCGTTAATTCGCCCACCCACTATGCGCCGCAGCCACAATGCGCGCCGTCAGCTAGTAGCTTACTTCCCAAAAGAACGCAAAAATCTCGTCTTTGGGACTCGCACGCATTCTTCGCGCGGTCCATTTTGTTGCGCCTACTTCTCCGGTGCCCATTCATGACCCACAGAGTTCCTGTCGCCCCGGGATCAATCGAGTCTGGTTCTATTGATTTGTGCGCGACCAAGGTGCGCAAAGATATTTGCACAATAAATCCCGTTCTCGGGCCTGCGTCGCTGGCTACGTTCGCTATTTACTCTTTCATTCTAGTCCTTTTCACTGCTATCCCAAACGGGGCAAACGCTAAGAATACGCCACAATGGCAATACTGCACAGGCAACACATTCGTCCCTCCTCCTCCTCCAGCGCCCGACTTTGAAGAAGGTTGTTTTTCAACACAAGAAGCCGCCGAGGCGTACATGCGCGAGGAGCCAAGTCCGGCTCGGGGCAGATCGTTACTGGAATTGGAATCGAGCAAACCTAGTTCACCCAACAACGAGTGGACGCTCATTTATACAGTATTGCCTCGGACATCAATCCCGGCAGGGGATTGGTATCACGCATTCATCCAAAGCTCAGGCGGGACAAGGAATTGCGGTGCCCAAGTGCCAGTTTTTCCGTGGAATTACGGATGCGATAGTGAGGCGGCGCTCTTGGCGAATGTATTAGGAGGCTATCCATACGCTGGCGGTGGATTCTCCGGTGTTTACGTCGGCGGGTACAGCGATGTGCCGAGCTTCTGGGATAATTCGGGATTGGCTCCCGCGCCAGGCCCGCCCGGGTTTGGTCGAAGCCTTCTCTATGCAAGCTACAATTACCCGTACGCCCCTGCTAGACGAGGATTAGCAATGTTTGATTCCCTTGGTAACCCTGCAGGGACAAATAATGTTACCCGGGATCACTATGCGTGGTGCCCTCTGTATTTCACTAGCGTCGGGTCGACGCAATATGGTTTACCTTGGCCATACGCCTGCGAAAATGGTGAGACGGGGATTATTAGAATCACGCTTAGGCAGGTGGCCTCGTGTATAAAGGAAGGGAATCCTTGTATCCCTTCCACCGGAAACAAGGAAGTGCACGAGGCAGATTTCCGCTGGGGTGGATTGACATTTGCTCGTCACTACAATTCAGTTCGAAATGTTCCGGCATTCTCGCAGATGGGAGATAACTGGTCCCATTCGCTGAGCTGGAAATTGATCCTTCAAATAGGTGGAATTAATCCGCCCGTTTATGTTCAGGATGATCAAAATCACATCGACAAATACTCGTTTGTAGCCTCGGACTCCTATCGGTCTGAAAATGAAGTTGGGAATATTCTTGTCCGAAATCTTGATGGGGGCGGGGGTATTGCAAGTTGGACGTTAAAACTTCAGTCAGGTCGGGAACTAGTATTTGATACAGCGGGTAGGTTGGACAAGGTCAAGTATGTTTCTAAGCCTGAAGAGAGTCTGCTGATCCACTACTGCGATTTGTCGAGCTTTACTAACGCGGAATGCAACAACATTGGAGCGATGACCGATGTCGCGGACGCAAAAGGACGCACTTTAACCTTCCGCTATTCAGAATCGGTCTATCCGGATGCGGGAATTTCCGTGCAGATGAATCCCAGCCGACTAGTAGAAATAGAGGCGGATGGTCAAACGCAAGTGAGCTACGCCTACGACGATGTCGGTCGACTAATCTCAACGACCTATCCGGGGGCAAGCGGGCCGGCGCAGCGAGTCCTTGTGTACGGCGAGTCGAATCATGTGTGTCGCGAAGGTAACGGCGATGCTAGCCCAACTTGTCCAGATGGCGGCTTTCCAGAACATCTCACGGGAATTACTGATGAGAACGGTACGCGCTACGCTGACTACTACTACGATGGACTTGGGCGTGTAACTGCCAGTGCCCACGCGCATGGCGCAGAAAAAATTTCCTTAAAATACTTGACTGATCAACTTGTCGAGATCAAGACCCCGTTGGGGGATACGAGAACCCACGAATTTGAGCCTGGTCTATTTCATCATGCCGGAAACACGCTGGATGGAAACGGACTCGTTCAGCGACATTACACCGATGGTCGCATAGATTCTCTTATCGACGCGAGAGGTGCGGAAATCAGGTTCGGCTATGACGCATACGGTCTAACGGTTCGCACCAACGGTGCGGACAGTCCTGAGGAACAACGAATCGAAACAACCTGGGACACGACGTTTCGCGTGCCGATTAAGAAGTTGACCTTCAACGCGTCCCACGTCCTCGAAGCCAAGCGACTTTGGACCTACAGCGCCCGCGGCCAATTAAAGGCCACATGCGAAATTGATCCAACAGTCAGTGGCGCTGGTAGTTACGCTTGCGACAGTGCCCTTGACGCGCCAGATGGTGTGCGCCAGACGAGCTATACATATTGCGAATCGATCGAAAGTGGCTGTCCGATTGTCGGATTACTCAAGTCATCCAATGGAGCGCGCCATACAAATGACGGCGGCATGGCCGGCCTCGACGACATCACGACCTACACCTATCGCATGCTGGATGACCCCACCTGCGCGAGCAACGGCGCCTGCACCTACCGCAAGGGCGATCTGTGGAAAGTCACCAACGCGCTAGGGCAGGTCACCGAAACGGTCAAGTACGACAAGAGCGGCCGCCCGTTACGGATCAAGGATTCCAACGGCACCTTGACCGATCTGACCTACCACCCGCGCGGCTGGCTGGTCGATCGCATCGTGCGCCAGAGCGCGGGCGGCATTCCTTCGTCCAACGATGCCACCACCCATATCGACTACGACGCGGTCGGCAACGTGACCCGGGTTACCCAGCCCGACGGCGCGTATCTGTCCTACACCTATGACGATGCCCACCGCCTGATCAAGATCAGCGACAACCTCAACAATTCGATCGACTACTGCCCCACCGGCGTCGGCACGGCGGACTGCCTCGATGCCGCCGGCAACCGGCTGGTGGAAATAACCAAGGCTGGCAATGCCATCAAGCGAACCTTGCGCCGCACCTACAACCAGCTCGGCCAGCTTTCGTCCGTGCTCAATCACGACGATGTGGCAACGCTGACGTACCCGACGGGTGACGGCTACGACGCCAACGGCAATGCGACCAATTCCAGCGACGGCCTCAGCGTCAAGACGCACCAGGACTACGATCCGCTCAACCGTCTGAAGACCACGATCCAGGACTATCTGGGTACCGATCCCGATACAGGCGGCACGACGACCGGCTACGTTTACGATGCGCGCGACAACCTGCGCACCGTGACCGATCCGGACGGATTGGCCACCAACTACGACTACGACGGCCTCAACAACCTGACCAGCCTGCACAGCCCGGACACGGGCACTACCGGCTACACCTACGATCGGGCCGGCAACCGCATCACCCAGACCGATGCACGCGGCATCACCAGCACCTACACCTACGACGCACTGAATCGAATCACCGCCATCAGCTACCCATCAGGCACCGAGAATGTCGGATTCGCCTACGATCAAGCCAATTCGACCACCGGATGCACAGGCTCCTATCCGCAAGGTCGACTGACCACGATGACCGATCCGTCCGGTCAGACGACGTATTGCTATGACCGGCGCGGCAATGTGTTGAAGAAGACCCAGCTCACCGCGGGTGTCACCCTCGTGGTGGCCTACACCTACACCTTGGCCGATCGCCTCGCCAGCCTCACCTACCCGAGCGGCGCCATCGTCAGCTATGTGCGCGATGCGGTGGGTCGCATCGTTCAGGTCAAACGCAAGGTCGACGCCGCGTCAGCGAACGTAACGATTGTCTCGAATGCGAGTTGGAACCCGTTTGGGCCGCTCAATACCCTGACCTACGGCAACGGCCGTACGCTGACAAAAAGCTACGACCAGGACTACGCCATCGACAAGGTGGTCAGCTCGGATCCGAATGGACTCGTGCTCGATTTCAGCACCGATGTCATGGGCAATATCAAAGATGCCAGCAACAGCGTTGGTCCCGCAGTCAAGACACGCAAGTATCTGTACGACAATCTGTATCGCTTGAGTCGCGTCGATACCGGTAGCGATGTGCTCGTGGAGGACTATGCCTACAACAAGACCGGTGATCGCACGCTCAAGCAGTTGGGAGCGCAGGCGCCGCAGGTCTATACCTACCTGGTTGGGACGCATCGCCTTGGCAGTGTCGATGGAACTTCACGCACACTCGACAACAACGGCAACCTGATCAGTATCGATAGCGGTAGGGCACACCCGGAATTCACGTTCAACGAACGCAATCGCATGAGCGCCAGTCTTTTCAACGGCGCGACGAGAGCGACCTATGCCCTGAGCGGACGCGGCGAACGCGTGGCGAAGCTGGACCCGCAAGGAAAGGACAGCCGCGTCTACGCCTATGATGAAGCCGGGCATTTGCTGGGCGACTACCCGGCGACTGAAAAGCTCTTTACAGGCGATGAGAATCTCTATCTCGACGACATGCCGGTGGCGATCACGATCAGTGGCGCACTAAGCTACCTGGAAACCGATCACCTCGGCACGCCGCGCATCGCAGCCAATCCGGCGACGAATGCCCAACAATGGAAGTGGGATTTCTTTGCGGATGCGTTTGGTGGCAATGCGGCGACGATTGCGCCGAGTGGCGGGATTGATGTGAAGCTTCGCTATCCGGGGCAGCAATTTGATTCTGAGACGGGGTTGCATTACAACTACTTCAGGGATTATGAGGCGGGGACGGGGCGGTATGTGGAGTCGGATCCGATTGGGTTGAGGGGTGGCATCAGTACTTACGGCTATGTTAGGAGCCGACCGATGCGGCTAGTTGATCCCACAGGATTGTTTACGGTTGACCAAAGCTGTAAAGATTGTGCTGCCGGCGTGCCGGAAATATCAAAACAAGCGCAGCAGTGGTGTGACACCCTTAAGACCGTGATAACGGACAGAAAGTTGAAGCAGTGCATTAATAGGCGCTGCAAGAAGGCGAAGATCAAGTGCCGGGACTGCGCACCGGATGAGCTTGGCTATGAAACGCAATTTGGGCCCTTTCGAAGCAGTACGGCGAACCTATGCGCCAAGAATTTTCCGGCCGGATCCCAAGCGTTTGGGCCTGTGGTAATTCACGAGTGGGCGCACTCTTGTGGGTGGGATCACAATGGTGGAGCTGGCGTTCCAGGAAACGATGGCACCTCTGACCCAATGACCGGCGAGTGAGGGCCTCAATATGAAGCATCGAATCTATCTTCTCGTTCTACTCGCAATGTCTGCTGGATGCGCTACTCACCGAGATCTGTTATCTACTTTTCGGTTGAGTGGTGTTGTCCAATTTCGGGGTTCAGAACAAGAAGAGGCGTCGAACAGGGCACAGATTGCGTTGATTGACTCCGGGCTAGATGACATTCGCTCACATTCAGAACACAAATTCGCGTTGTTCGAAGTAGAAGGAGGAAAACAGTTCCAGCTTGTCCGACCCTATTCTTGGGGGACGACTCGATCACACCCATATGAAAGGGCGACGATCACAGTGAGTGTCACGGCTCACGGCTGTGAGCCTGTTCATCGCGAGGTCTTGATTGGAGCTCTCCCTCGTGAGGATCGAGAGATGCTTCTTGATGTCGGTGCAATTGAACTTGTCTGCAGCGCGGGCGAAGGAAGAAAAAAACAAGAGAAGTGAAGTTGCCGTCCTTACCGTGACGGGAGGTGAACCGCCCCCCCCCCCCGCAATGTCTCGGACGCCACAATGCGGGGGGCGATACGCTGGTCATGAAGTAAAAGGGGTCAGGGTCGAATGGCACTGACTTAAGCCCAAGCTGCTGATCTAAAAAGTGAAATCGGCTCCAAATGCTAAGGTGAAGCTACTAGACACCACCACCAGCAAAAGGAGCCGACCTCGATGCATCCTAATCGCCGCGATCGTTCGCAGCAACGCCGCACGTTGCGTCAGATCCGCAAGACGGATGCCTATGCGTTCTTCGACCTGCTGACCGACGATGCCACGCTGGATCAAGTCGAATCGCTGTTGCCGGCCCATCGTGAGCGCTTGCTGCCGCCGACGGAGACGTTGGCGATGTTCATGGCTCAGGCGATGAATGCCGATCGCTCCTGTCAGAACGCGATCAACGAATTCTCGGCACGCCGCGTGAACGGTGGACTGAGTGCCTGCAGCGCATCAACGGGAGCCTATTGCCGCGCACGCAAGCGCCTGCCGCAAGAGATGGTTTCCTCGTTGGTGTGTTTCACCGGGCAAGCGATGACCTCCTCAGTGCCGCCTGCCGGGACATGGCGAGGGCGACCGGTTCGCTTGGTCGATGGCACGACGGTATCGATGGCCGATACCCCTGAGAACCAGGCCGTGTTTCCTCAATCGAGGTCGCAGAAACCTGGGTTGGGTTTTCCGATCTGTCGCCTGTTGGCAATGTTCTGCCTGTCCAGCGGTGCCGTGTTGGATGCAGCAATATCGGCGACTCTGGGTAAGGGTACGGATGAGCAAACGCTGCTGCGCAGCCTGCTGGATCGACTCGAAGCCGGAAGCGTGCTTATCGGAGACGCGTTCTTTCCAACCTACTTCTTGTTGGCCGAGCTCAAGCGACGTGGGGTCGACGGGATCTTCGAGCAACACGGCTCGCGTCACCTGAGCACTGATTTTCGTTGTGGCAGCCGCCTCGGTGAACGCGATCATGTGATCGAATACGAAAAGCCGAAACTGAAACCGTCATGGATGACGGAAGTGGACTATGCACAGGCACCCGACCGCTTGACGGTTCGCGAGTTGCATGTGGGTGGAAAGACGTTGGTGACGACACTTCTGTGCGCCAAGCAAGCGCCCAAGAACGAACTCAAGTTGCTCTATCGGCGGCGCTGGCAAGTCGAATTGGATTTTCGCCACCTGAAAACCACGATGGGCATGGATGTGCTCAGCAGCAAGAGCCCGGCCATGGCCGTCAAGGAAATCTGGGTACACCTGCTGGCCTACAACCTCATCCGCCGGATGATGCTGCAAGCGGCCTGCATCGAGGGTGTGCAACCGCACCTGTTGAGTTTCAAGCACGCGCTGCAACTGTGCATCGCATGGCGACACGCAGTGACCCACCTCGATTCGAATGCGGCCAATCTTCTGCTTTGCCTCATCGCAAGACGTCGTGTCGGAAAACGCCCTGGACGCATCGAGCCACGCGCCATCAAACGAAGGCCGAAACCCTTTCCACTATTGACCAAACCCCGGCATCTCGCCCGCGAACAAGTACGACTTTATGGTCATCCGAAAAAGCTTAAGTAAGTGCCATTCGGGTCAGGGTCATTTATCCAAAGAGCAAAAAAGGGGTCAGGTCTCAATACTGTTCGTTTAGATGACTTTTGAGTTACGCGTCGTTGGAATGCATCGTGGCTTCACCAAGAGCGTAAAAGGGGTCAGGTTCATTTATCCAAAGTATTTGTGGTAGATTTTGGTCTTCCGCGAGGTCTGACATCGACAATACGATCAGTCAGAGCGGCGATCTGGCGGCGGAATTTGTCGCTGGCCCAGATGCGTTGTTGCTGGGTGTGACGGCGGAGATCGGTCACTTCGGTTTCGTCCAGGGCGTTGGCAAAAAGAGCCAGATAGGCCGCTTTGCGTGTCTCTGAGCTCTGCCCAAGCAAGAGGTATGCAGGGTGTGACGTGATCTTGGAATCGTGCTGTTCCAGGGCATTGTGGCCGTGGCTTGACCATGGGTAGCCCGCAGGCGTTGCGACCATATGCGCCCGGACGGGGTTCATTTCGATGTAGCGATAGCAGGTGAGCACATAGGCGTCGCTGCCCACGATAGCCGCCTTGAAGCGACCCTCCCACAGCGTGCCCGTGCGTCGATAGTTAGAATTGAAGGAGCCAACATAGCGCCGTCCAATTGCTTGCATCATGCGTGACACGCCGCCGACTTCGGTTGGCGTCACCAGCAGATGCACGTGATTTGTCATCAGGACATAGGCGTGGATCGCACAATCATGATGATTGGCTGCTTCTCTGAATTCCTGGAGGTAGCGTTGATAGTCGGTTTTCTGTGCGAAGCAGGGTTGGCGATCGACGCCCCTCTGTACGACATGTTGCGCGATGCCTGGTAGATCAAAACGTGGCTGCCTGGCCATACTGCCCTCCTTGGTGGAGCAATCAGTATCCTCAAACATCGATGGCGTTGCTGTCGCTTCCTTACGACACAGCGTGTAAGATTTTGGAGCGATTTCGTGTAGGAAATGAACCTGACCCCTTTCGTGACTCTAGAAGCCGCAAAGGAGGGCTATCGATCCTGTGCCGCGAATGGGGCCGGGCTCGCAGGCGGCCTAGGCGCAGTCGTTGGAGGAGCGGGCTCGGCAATTTTTCTTTCGGCATGTGCCACCAATCCGCCCGGATGGGTTGTTGGGGGCGTAACCTTGGTAGGAGCGGCTATCGGCGGCTACATCGGTAACTGGGGCGCCGCAAGAGCGGGATTCTCCTGCGAAGATAGAAGAGATGAAGAGATCAAGAAGTGTCAATTTTGGTGCCCTAGTAGCTAAGTGAGGTAATAGGTGGCGTAATGAGAAGAATGATGACATCGATTATTTCAGGACTAATTGCTGGCGGTTCAGCGTTGTTGTCGTGTTTGATCTTATGGGTTGTGGTGCGACTTCTGGAAGAATCGCCAAACGCACCCGAAATTTTCCACGATCGAGTAGCCTTTCAAACGGCTTTCGGTGTGGTTGGCGCCCTGCTCAGCTGTGCAATTGCGTTGCCTCTCCTTCGATTGTGGTATCGAAGATGGAATCAAAGGGGTCGGAGTAATTGATTTTGGCAATCAATGGGGTCCGCAATCAATGGGGTCAGGTTTATTTACCGATCAAAGGGGTCCGATCAAAGGGGTCAGAGTCATTGATTTACAATTTGCCAAAATCAATGACTCTGACCGCTTCGATCTTGATCGACGTGGCGGTAACCTTGGCACCGTCCGCGTATCGAGGTGTCTATGGTCCGTTTGCCTTGGCTCCATCTGCTCGGTTGGGAATCAACGACTCTGACCCTATTGGTTCGTCGCCGCCATACAATCCCGGGGACTGTCCGTGCGGAGGTGAGCAATGAAGGCAGGAATGCTAATTCTATCCATAGTATCTATCGCTTTTTCGTCTGCAGCGACAGCTCGTGAATTGAATCAGCGTAAAAGGGGTCAGGTTCATTTATCCAAAGTATTTGTGGTAGATTTTGGTCTTCCGCGAGGTCTGACATCGACAATACGATCAGTCAGAGCGGCGATCTGGCGGCGGAATTTGTCGCTGGCCCAGATGCGTTGTTGCTGGGTGTGACGGCGGAGATCGGTCACTTCGGTTTCGTCCAGGGCGTTGGCAAAAAGAGCCAGATAGGCCGCTTTGCGTGTCTCTGAGCTCTGCCCAAGCAAGAGGTATGCAGGGTGTGACGTGATCTTGGGATCGTGCTGTTCCAGGGCATTGTGGCCGTGGCTTGACCATGGGTAGCCCGCAGGCGTTGCGACCATATGCGCCCGGACGGGGTTCATTTCGATGTAGCGATAGCAGGTGAGCACATAGGCGTCGCTGCCCACGATAGCCGCCTTGAAGCGACCCTCCCACAGCGTGCCCGTGCGTCGATAGTTAGAATTGAAGGAGCCAACATAGCGCCGTCCAATTGCTTGCATCATGCGTGACACGCCGCCGACTTCGGTTGGCGTCACCAGCAGATGCACGTGATTTGTCATCAGGACATAGGCGTGGATCGCACAATCATGATGATTGGCTGCTTCTCTGAATTCCTGGAGGTAGCGTTGATAGTCGGTTTTCTGTGCGAAGCAGGGTTGGCGATCGACGCCCCTCTGTACGACATGTTGCGCGATGCCTGGTAGATCAAAACGTGGCTGCCTGGCCATACTGCCCTCCTTGGTGGAGCAATCAGTATCCTCAAACATCGATGGCGTTGCTGTCGCTTCCTTACGACACAGCGTGTAAGATTTTGGAGCGATTTCGTGTAGGAAATGAACCTGACCCCTTTCGTGCCTTTCGTGGACCCCTTTCGTGTGCGTCCATCGCGACCATCGTCCCGGCGTCAGCAGCCACTGATGTTGAATTCGAACCGACGTCCACCGGTATCGCCACCGCGTCGCCCAGCACGGCCAGCGCCACACCGCAGACAGTGTCAGTGTCCGGAGTCGCGGCTGGAGATACCGATATTGAAGCCAAGAACGGTACAGGCATGGCTTTCGGTGTGCTCAAGGCCCAAGTCAAGAATCGAATCAACAAGACCGTTGAGATTCACGCCATTACGGAACAAAATGACGACGTCCAGACCCATCCCGTTGGCTACTTCCCGCAAAATCAGGTTTGCGTGACGCGTGGAACAAACGGCACCCTTGATACCATACCCGTCCCCGACGACGGTATCGCGTCGACACCCCCAGCAGGGGATTTTATCCACACTGGCCCCAACGGCATTTGCGATTCCACCGCAGCTGTTGACGACTTTCAAGCGATTCCAGTGGGCCAGCGTCTGGGCTTCACGGTTTGCGTCAGCGCCGGTGCCAATGGTTTCCTTGATACCGCAACCGCCTCCGGCGACGACGTGCTCGGCGCCAACGACATCAATGCGGGGCCTGACGGTGTCTGCGATTCCACCGCGAACAATGTCGATTTGGTTCCCCTGGATGTTCCCACGGCCGCCGCGTTGCAGACCTATCTCAACAGTATCGCTTGGGGGAAACAGGCTAACGTCCACTCACGATCAAAGGGGTCACGATCAAAGGGGTCACACGATCAAAGGGGTCAGAGTCATTGATTTCCAATTTGCCAAAATCAATGACTCTGACCCCTTCGATCTTGAAGAAGACCCAGCTCACCGCGGGTGTCACCCTCGTGGTGGCCTACACGTACACCTTGGCCGATCGCCTCGCCAGCCTCACCTACCCGAGCGGCGCCATCGTCAGCTATGTGCGCGATGCGGTGGGTCGCATCGTTCAGGTCAAACGCAAGGTCGACGCCGCGTCAGCGAACGTAACGATCGTCTCGAATGCGAGTTGGAACCCGTTTGGGCCGCTCAATACCCTGACCTACGGCAACGGCCGTACGCTGACAAAAAGCTACGACCAGGACTACGCCATCGACAAGGTGGTCAGCTCGGATCCGAATGGACTCGTGCTCGATTTCAGCACCGATGTCATGGGCAATATCAAAGATGCCAGCAACAGCGTTGGTCCCGCAGTCAAGACACGCAAGTATCTGTACGACAATCTGTATCGCTTGAGTCGCGTCGATACCGGTAGCGATGTGCTCGTGGAGGACTATGCCTACAACAAGACCGGTGATCGCACGCTCAAGCAGTTGGGAGCGCAGGCGCCGCAGGTCTATACCTACCTGGTTGGGACGCATCGCCTTGGCAGTGTCGATGGAACTTCACGCACACTCGACAACAACGGCAACCTGATCAGTATCGATAGCGGTAGGGCACACCCGGAATTCACGTTCAACGAACGCAATCGCATGAGCGCCAGTCTTTTCAACGGCGCGACGAGAGCGACCTATGCCCTGAGCGGACGCGGCGAACGCGTGGCGAAGCTGGACCCGCAAGGAAAGGACAGCCGCGTCTACGCCTATGATGAAGCCGGGCATTTGCTGGGCGACTACCCGGCGACTGAAAAGCTCTTTACAGGCGATGAGAATCTCTATCTCGACGACATGCCGGTGGCGATCACGATCAGTGGCGCACTAAGCTACCTGGAAACCGATCACCTCGGCACGCCGCGCATCGCAGCCAATCCGGCGACGAATGCCCAACAATGGAAGTGGGATTTCTTTGCGGATGCGTTTGGTGGCAATGCGGCGACGATTGCGCCGAGTGGCGGGATTGATGTGAAGCTTCGCTATCCGGGGCAGCAATTTGATTCTGAGACGGGGTTGCATTACAACTACTTCAGGGATTATGAGGCGGGGGTGGGTAGGTATGTGGAGTCGGATCCGATTGGGTTGAGGGGTGATGTAGGAACATATGCATACGCCAAAAATAGAACCCTGAATCGGCGGGATCCCAAAGGCCTATTCGCAATAGATCCTTCGTGCACAAATTGTTCCGGAAGCAGCCTCAATTCGTCGAGCCCCGGGGTAGATGTTTCCGCAATCGCAATCAAGGCATGCACGGACGCGACAAAATACATAATTAATTCCGCGTTATCCCGATGCATTCAAAAAAGGTGCGAGAGCGATGGGGTCATCACTTGTCACGGAGGGCCGATAGAGTGCAGATACAAGGTCGGAAAAGAAAATAGTGGGACGAATTGGTCATTCACGTTTTCAGATTTCCATAGTCTTCGAGTGCCAGAAAAGCGAGTAAATATTTGTCTAGGAAACCTTGCCCATTCACCAACGCCAGTTGGGTCGGCAATTATCCACGAGACAGCTCATAGCTGCGGATGGGACCACGGTGATGGTGAGGGTGTTCCAGGCGATCCTCGGCCGCACCCATGGCCAGGGAGGAACTAATTGCTATGTATCGCTACGCATTCCTAGTGGTTGCTCTAATCGAAATTTTCTTGATGTCCGGAGAAGAAGCCAATTCTGCTGGGTTCGAATCGCATTCGGACTTCTCGGCTCAAATCCTAGTTCGCGGTACCGTAGGTTGCGAAACAAGTTGCCCAACTGGTGGCGTGGCAGAGATAGAGCTTGTAGATTCAGGTTTGGACGATGAGGCGTCTTCCAGAACAATTGTTTTCGATCGTTTCACAGCAAAATTCCAAACGTACTTCACGCGTAAAATTTCATATTCATGGAGTAGAAATGAGAAGCCTGGGCATGAAATTCGGGAAGGCTTTTTGACCGTATCTGTCGCTGCGCCTGGTTGTCGGGAATATTCAAAATTTGTGTCGCTTTCGGAAGTCGAAATATTAGAAGATTACTATCAAATTGAGTTGAATGACATTGAGTTGCAGTGCGGTCATTAAAAAGGAGCAAGGGGTCAGGTCTCCGTAAAAGGGGTCGGTCGTAAAAGGGGTCAGGTTCATTAACAATCAATGTGGTCAGGTTTATTTACCACATACCGCGTAAAAGGGGTCAGGTTCATTTATCCAAAGTATTCGTGGTAGATTTTGGTCTTCCGCGAGGTCTGACATCGACAATACGATCAGTCAGAGCGGCGATCTGGCGGCGGAATTTGTCGCTGGCCCAGATGCGTTGTTGCTGGGTGTGACGGCGGAGATCGGTCACTTCGGTTTCGTCCAGGGCGTTGGCAAAAAGAGCCAGATAGGCCGCTTTGCGTGTCTCTGAGCTCTGGCCAAGCAAGAGGTATGCAGGGTGTGACGTGATCTTGGAATCGTGCTGTTCCAGGGCATTGTGGCCGTGGCTTGACCATGGGTAGCCCGCAGGCGTTGCGACCATATGCGCCCGGACGGGGTTCATTTCGATGTAGCGATAGCAGGTGAGTACATAGGCGTCGCTGCCCACGATAGCCGCCTTGAAGCGACCCTCCCACAGCGTGCCCGTGCGCCGATAGTTAGAATTGAAGGAGCCAACATAGCGCCGTCCAATTGCTTGCATCATGCGTGACACGCCGCCGACTTCGGTTGGCGTCACCAGCAGATGCACGTGATTTGTCATCAGGACATAGGCGTGGATCGCACAATCATGATGATTGGCTGCTTCTCTGAATTCCTGGAGGTAGCGTTGATAGTCGGTTTTCTGTGCGAAGCAGGGTTGGCGATCGACGCCCCTCTGTACGACATGTTGCGCGATGCCTGGTAGATCAAAACGTGGCTGCCTGGCCATACTGCCCTCCTTGGTGGAGCAATCAGTATCCTCAAACATCGATGGCGTTGCTGTCGCTTCCTTACGACACAGCGTGTAAGATTTTGGAGCGATTTCGTGTAGGAAATGAACCTGACCCCTTTCGTGCCTTTCGTGGAAAAGCTCTTTACAGGCGATGAGAATCTCTATCTCGACGACATGCCGGTGGCGATCACGATCAGTGGCGCACTAAGCTACCTGGAAACCGATCACCTCGGCACGCCGCGCATCGCAGCCAATCCGGCGACGAATGCCCAACAATGGAAGTGGGATTTCTTTGCGGATGCGTTTGGTGGCAATGCGGCGACGATTGCGCCTAGCGGCGGGATTGATGTGAAGCTGCGTTATCCGGGCCAGCAGTTTGATTCGGAGACGGGGTTGCATTACAACTACTTCCGGGATTATGAGGCGGGGACGGGGCGGTATGTGGAGTCGGATCCGATTGGGTTGGATAGTGGAATAAACACATATAGTTACGTAACTGGAAACCCGCTGTCATGGTTTGATCCCTTGGGGTTGCGTCGCGTATGTCGAAACGTTCCGAAGCCATTGTTCGACGACATCGGGCGAGGCAGTGTTCAGGTTGGCACTTATCTTGGTCGTGAATGCAGGGATGTGCCCGACCTTCCACAAACCGACTACCAATGTGAAGCCGAGTGTTACAATTCGTATAACAAGTGCACATTCGTTGTCGACATACTTCCACAAGTAGCAACCGGTGTCTGCTTTCTTCTTTCAGGTGGCCGTAACGGAGGGGCAACTGGGTTTGGTCTTGGTGGAGCTTGTGGCGCCTATACGTCAACTATCGACCTCGACGTCGGCCACAGAGGGTGCGAAAGGGCCTTTAAGACGAACATGAAAACGTGTACTAAAAGTGCGAAATGATCAGACTAAATAAAGGGCTGTAAGAACTATGAATCGTTTTTCCAATAGACTGATGGCTGCAATCGGGGCTATCGCGCCGTTTCTGGCGGTCTACCTGAACTTCGCTGAAGGGGGGGTAGGGGCTACGCCAGAGCGTCGCGTGATTCTCGTTCTGTGTTTACTAATATCAATATTGTCGCTTCAGTTACTTAAGCGCTAGTGATCCTAGGACGGAGACTGACCGGATCAAAGGGGTCAGAGTAAAAGGGGTCAGGTTGATCAAAGGGGTCAGAGTCATTGATTTCCAATTTGCCAAAATGAATGACTCTGACCCCTTCGATCTTGAAGAAGACCCAGCTCACCGCGGGTGTCACCCTCGTGGTGGCCTACACGTACACCTTGGCCGATCGCCTCGCCAGCCTCACCTACCCGAGCGGCGCCATCGTCAGCTATGTGCGCGATGCGGTGGGTCGCATCGTTCAGGTCAAACGCAAGGTCGACGCCGCGTCAGCGAACGTAACGATTGTCTCGAATGCGAGTTGGAACCCGTTTGGGCCGCTCAATACCCTGACCTACGGCAACGGCCGTACGCTGACAAAAAGCTACGACCAGGACTACGCCATCGACAAGGTGGCCAGCTCCGATCCGAATGGACTCGTGCTCGATTTCAGCACCGATGTCATGGGCAATATCAAAGATGCCAGCAACAGCGTTGGTCCCGCAGTCAAGACACGCAAGTATCTGTACGACAATCTGTATCGCTTGAGTCGCGTCGATACCGGTAGCGATGTGCTCGTGGAGGACTATGCCTACAACAAGACCGGTGATCGCACGCTCAAGCAGTTGGGTGCGCAGGCGCCGCAGGTCTATACCTACCTGGTTGGGACGCATCGCCTTGGCAGTGTCGATGGAACATCGCGTGACTATGACAGCAACGGAAACATGAGGAGCATCAATAGCGGCCGCGCGCATCCCGAGTTCATGTTCGGTGAGCGCAATCGCATGAACGCCAGTCTGTTCAACGGACGGGTGCAGGCAAGCTACAGCCTCAGTGGTCGCGGTGAGCGCGTGGCGAAGCTGGATCCGCAAGGAAAGAACAGCCGCGTCTACGCCTATGATGAAGCCGGGCATTTGCTGGGCGACTATCCGACGACTGAAAAGCTCTTTACAGGCGATGAGAATCTCTATCTCGACGACATGCCGGTGGCGACCACAATCGGCGGCGCACTGAGCTACCTGGAAACCGATCATCTCGGCACGCCGCGAATTGCCGCCAACTCCTCAACCAACGCCCAGCAATGGAAGTGGGATTTCTTTGGGGATGCGTTTGGTGGCAATGCGGCGACGATTGCGCCGAGCGGCGGGATTGATGTGAAGCTGCGTTACCCGGGGCAGTACTTTGACGGCGAGATGGGGTTGCATTACAACTACTTCAGGGATTATGAGGCGGGGACGGGGCGGTATGTGGAGTCGGATCCGATTGGGCTTGTTGCCGGAATCGGAACCTATCTATACGTCGAATCCACTCCATTCATGTACTCCGATCCTAGGGGCACCGAGGCAGTGGGGTACGGGGCGCGCAATGGGTGGGGTGCACCAACGCAAGCAGAAACTCAGCAGCGCAAGTGTGGAATAGATGCGTTTAACCGAAACTATCAAGACATGTTGTCAGCCAATACCATCGGCGCAGACAGATATTTCCATTGCAAAGCTAACTGCGAAGCCGCGAAGTGTGGAAGAGGTGGGTACGATATGGCTTGCACTATCAGCGATGGCCGAGAATTGTCGGATACATACGTCAAATATCCCTATAAGCGCGCTCGCGGGGTCCAAGGCGCTCCCACACACACCGCTGCGCTTGCCGATTCGGCCGCCGATCAAGCCGCCAATGAATATGGAAGGAATAGCATGGCATCAGGAACATCATGCAAAATCACTTGTTCCAAATTTCGTCCTAACGGATTAGATCAAAGTTACTGATCAGCGAGTCAACCTATGAGCAATCGAAGAATTCGATCAGTGTTATGGATCTTTCTGCTGGCTATTCCGGTGGCCGTAGTTGTTGGTTGGTGGATGCTCAAACTCGATAGTGCCGTAATGATCGATTCGTGTCTCGATCAAGGTGGGAGATGGAATGCAGAACGCAGTGCTTGCGAGGGTCAACGATCTGAAAAAAGTTCTGGCGCGACAGGGTCAGAGGGGCAGAGTCATTGATTCTGGGTCGGCCATGATTGACCCCCTTGATCCGGTATTCGTCGAATGACGGCACGCGGTCTCGGCGCAGCTTTACATCAAGCAGATAGTGTTCGGCGTCGAGAGCACGCACGGTTATTCGCTCACGACGAACCCGATCGGGCGCTTCTTATGCTCCGGCGGCGTCATCAGTTCGCGGATTGCTTTGAGGATGCCGACGATCGCCTGATCGTGGGTGGACAGCTTCTGTTCCATGCGCCGTTCGAGTTCATCGAACTTGCGCGCGAGTTCCTGATTGCTCGCGATCGCTTCACGCAAACGCACAAACGCCCGCATGATCTCGATGTTGACGGCGATGGCGCGCGGGCTGTTGAGCACCGAGGAGAGCATCGCGACCCCTTGTTCGGTGAACACGTAGGGCGCATAGCGGCGTCCACCGCGGCCGACGTTTGAGGTCACAGAATGTGACCTCAAAGCCGCGAACTCCTCAGCCGACAGCCGCACCATGAAATCCTCCGGAAACCGCCCCTTGTGCCGCTTGACTGCCTGCAGCAGCACTTTGGTGGCGACGCCATAGAGCGCAGCGAGCGCGCTGTCGAGCAAGACCCTGTGGCCGCGCACGATGAGAATCTGCCCTTGGATGGCATCGAGCGGCAACGCCGGCGTGCTCACGGCTTGGAGTTGAATCGGGTCAAGTTGATTTTCCATCGGCATGCTGTATTGATCGATAGGGGGTGCGAAAAAAGAGGATAAAGGAACTATTGGTTAGAGTCGCTCTCATTGACGTCGCGCAGCACCGGCTGTCGACCGAGACGCACGAAGAAGTTGGCCTCGGGGGCTGGCGGGAATTTGTCGGTGCCGATCATGCCGGTGATGCGCGGATCGACGGAGTCGATCACGCACCACGCATTGAACACCTGGAAGAGTTCGCCGGACGGGGCGGGACGCTCGCGGATGTGTCGCAGCACTTCGTCAATCAGGGCCTGACCGGCGCTCGCCGTATCAGGCGTGTTCGCCTGCAGCAGTCGGTTGCGCGCTCGGCAATAGCTGGCGGTCTCCGCCACGTTGTCCGGATCAAACCGGATGCCTTCGTGCATCACCACTGTCCGATTCCTGGGCATCTCAGCGTGCTGCCTGCTGGATGACGGTATCCAGCATCTGCATGACGAAGCGTTGCTGCGCCTTGGGTAGCTTCGTGATGCGTTCGAGTTGCTGCTGCAGCTTGGGCGCAGGGCCGCGTTTGGCGGCACCCTGAGCCGACTCCCCGATCAGTTCTTCGACCGAGACGCCGAGCGTCCGGGCAAGGGTCGGCAGGGTAGAGACAGGGACGCGACGGCGACCACTCTCATAGGCGGTAATCGTTTGCTGTGAGGTATCGAGCCACTGGGCAAGCTGAACTTGCGTGATGCCTTGATCCTTGCGCAGTTGCGCGATGCGAGTACCGAGTTCGACAAAGAACACTCGTTCTGCCTTGCTGATGGCCACGATAGGAGTTACGCAGGAGTTGAGACGATTCATAGCCTAGCCTCGATATTTGCTATCGCGTTTGAACATACTACAACAGTAGTGTCCGGTTAAAAATCAAACAAAATCAATTGGTTGCCAGCATCATCAGGTTGGGATTGGTAGCGGTCGGGCTGCAGGGCGCATGAAAGCTGGGTTTTTTCGAATACGGAGACTGACAAGATCTGTAGACATGTGTAGAGCGAGGCGTCGAGGTGCAACTGCTTCTTGACGATGGCAATCAGCACGTAGGTGGCCACAGCGCACCACACTTGTGTCTTCACGGCGTTCTCGCTGGTTCCCAGAAAACGTTTGATCCGCAGGTGCTGCTTGATCCACTTGAAGAACATCTCGACCTGCCATCGGCACTTGTACAAAGCGGCAATTGTCAGGGCTGGCAATGCTGTGTTGTTGGTCAGGAAGACCAATGTCTTGCCTGACTCGGAATCCTTGAAGCGAACGCGCCGAAGATGCTCCGGATAGTTCCTGGACGCATAGTAGCCATTGAGCCGGATGCGTTGATCACAGATCACGCCGGTGTCACGCTGCGTCGGAGAGGAGTACACGCGGCGCGAATTCATGTCCTTCTTCGCACGGGTAACGAAGAACGCGCCTGCCTGATGGATTGCGTACAGTCGCGCAAAGTCCACGTAACCTCGATCCATGACGTAGAAGGCCCCGGCCTCGATGGGCAGGATATCCAGCGCATTGACGTCGTGCAGCTTGCCATCGCTGATGTGGATGAAGGTCGGTATCGCGCCACGCAGATCCAGCAACGTGTGCAATTTGATCGCGGCTTTGGTGGATCGAAATGGTGCCCAGTCGAACAAACTCAGGCACAGGTCGATGGTGGTGGAGTCCAGCGCATAGACGCTGGCATCGAGATCGAGCACCGAGGGTTCTTGAGAATACAGCGTTTTGGCGCGCACGATCAGCCGCTGCGCCAGCGCATGGTAGATGCGCCAGTCGCGCAGGTTCAGTGCGTCGGCCAGCGTCGAACGCGCGGGCGCAGACGCGATTCCCATGTGAAACAGCTTGGCCTGATTGGCGGCCAGGCAAGCCTCGATATCGCGTAGCGAATCGCGCCATGTGAGCTGCGCGAAGGCCATGATTCGGAACACGTCGGCACAACCCAGCGTGCGCACACCTGCATCGCCCTTGTGTCGATCGATGATGCGTCCCAGCGTCTTCCACGGGACGAACTCCATCACCTGTGCAAACAGCGTCTTGCCCATGTTCATGCATCTCTCCGGGTCGACAAAGCCCGAGAGCATCACAAATCGGCGAATCCAGATTCAAATCGTGGACACCCTTGAATCGCTTGAAACCCTTGGTATTACTGGCTCTCCGGCCAAGTCTGAACAAATAAACCGGACACTACTGATACTACAAAAACATGGATCGAGAACGGGGACACGGATCGAGAACGGGGACACCCACTATCTTTAAAAGCGATTGGGGCTGCGGTTGGTGCTGCTCTCAACGGATAGACCAAAAAAAATCTCGCCCTTAGGCGGCGGAGTCGTGGAATTCGGCGGGCGGGAGACGCTGAATTCCCGAGTCTGCGCAGCAACGCACTTCGCGTTTCCGCGATTCCTTCACGTTGCCTGACGCGCCGCTACTGATTCAGGTGACTTGCCGCCTGGATACTCCGCCCCAATGAGGCCACCGTTCCGGAAGAAAAGAGGCCACCTGAATCTGGCGCAGCACGGTCACATCGCCTCACTTGCAAGACTGACAGTCCACGCGTCAAGGGCGGCCGAAGGTCGGCGCAGCAAACCCTTGATGCCGCGAGGGAAAGACAATCACTTTGGTCGAATCGACACGGAGTGAGATTCGACCATGAAGGCCGCTCTTTGGTGGCTTCATTCCTTCCGGAACGCTGGCTTCAGTCGATCCGGAACGGTGGCTTCTCATGACCGGAATATCCAGCGGTCTTGCGATTCGATCGTGAAACAATCCCGGGCACTCCTTGAGGCGGGCAAATTGAAGCTTCGCGGTTCGCCAACCTGTCGATTCAGCCTGCCGCTTGCAAATCCTCCCCCACGCGGTAAGATAGTAAGCCCTCACTTACTTGTAGGCTAGCTGGTGAATCATCTCCGCAAACAGCGCCCGGTCGAGGATCGACCGCTGTGATGTTCGACTTCAACCTCTTGCCGACCGGTTCGCACAACCACGGCAAGAGCCAATACGGTCTCACACGAATGCGCGCCATTCGGCCAACTTGGCTTGTCAACTACGATCATTTTTCAACCACGCTAGAACAATCGTCCCAAACGGAAAACCAATGATGAAAACCCCGAGCATCCTCACAGGCAAGATTCGCTGGATAGCGTTGGCCGTCGCAGTGATCGCCGTCGGTGGCCTCTCGCTGTTCTGGCTGACGCACGACCGCGGCAATCAGGATGTGCTGCGCCTGTACGGCAACGTCGACATCCGTGAGGTGCAATTGGCCTTCCGGCAGCCCGGACGTGTGGCGCAGATGGTGTTCAATGAAGGTGATGCAGTTACCGTCGGAGTGCGCATGGCCGTACTCGATGCCCAGCCATACAAGGACGCGCTCGCCGCGGCCGAAGCGGCGGTGTGGGCAGCGCAGGCGGAGGTTGCCAAGTTGCGTCGTGGTTTGCGCCCACAGGAGATCGCCCAGACGCAGGAGGCTCTCAATCAGGCTTTGGCCGCCGCCAGCGATGCCGAGCGCAACTACCGCCGCCAGAGCGGCCTGCTCGCGTCGGGAGCGAGCAGCCAGCGAACAGTCGATGCCGTCCGTGCCGTGCGGGATCAGACAGTTGCTGGCGTCAAGGCGGCCAAGGCTGCCCTGTCGCAGGCCACGGAAGGTTTCCGCAGCGAAGACATTGCCGCAGGCGAAGCACACCTGGCCGCCGCCGAGGCGGCGCGAGCGCAGGCCGCCACCGCCTTGGCTGATACCGAGCTGCTGGCACCGAGTGCCGGCACCGTGATTTCACGGGTACGCGAACCGGGCAGCATGGTCGCGAGCAACGTGCCCGTATACACACTGAGCTTGCGCGACCCGGTCTACGTGCGCGCCTATGTCAGCGAGTCGGGCCTCGGCCGCATTGCGCCGGGCGGGTCGGTGCGCGTGCATACCGATTCCTCCGCCAAGGTCTATCACGGCCAGATCGGTTTCATCTCGCCACGCGCGGAATTCACCCCGAAGACCGTGGAGACCACTGACTTGCGCACCGACCTGGTCTACCAGTTGCGCCTGGTGATCAAGGATGCCGACCAGGGTCTGCGCCAGGGCATGCCGGTAACGGTTGATGTCGACACCGTCGGGACTGGTGACAAACGCGCTCAAGGGCAATGAGATGAGTACGCACACTGCCAGCGAGACCTCGCACGAGCGCGGCAAGGACACCGCCGCAGTCGTCATCGAGAACGTCACCAAGCACTTCGGCGAGGTCCAGGCCCTGCGTGGTTTCAGCGCCGAGATCCAGTACGGGCGCCTGACCGGCCTGGTTGGTCCCGACGGAGCCGGCAAGACCACACTGATGCGGATCATGACCGGACTGCTGGTGCCGAACACCGGCAGCGTCACCCTGGCCGGCTTCGACGTGGTCAACGACAACGACGCCATCCACATCGCCAGCGGCTACATGCCGCAGCGCTTCGGCCTCTACGAAGACCTGTCGGTGATGGAGAACATGCGCCTGTATGCGCAGTTGCGCGGCATGGACGCCGACGAGCACTCCGACACTTTCAAGAGCCTGCTCGACTTCACGCGGCTGGGGCCGTTCACCAAACGCCTTGCCGGCAAGCTCTCCGGCGGCATGAAGCAGAAGCTGGGGCTGGCCTGCGCACTGATGGCCAAGCCCGAAGTGTTGCTGCTGGACGAGCCCAGCGTCGGAGTCGACCCTGTCAGCCGACAGGATCTGTGGCGAATGGTGCAGGAACTCACCGATGACGGCATGGCCGTGGTCTGGTCGACGGCCTACCTTGACGAGGCCGAACGTTGCGAAAGTGTGCTGCTGCTCAACGAAGGAAAACTCGAGTTCGACGGCCCGCCGCAGGAGCTGACTGAGCGCATCCAGGAGCGCAGCTTCCGCCTGACAGGAGTCAGCGACGAGCGCCGCGCCGTGTTGTCGCGGGCACTGGATCTTGGCAGCGTCGGCGATGGCGTGATCCAGGGCGACGCCGTGCGCGTGGTATTGCGCAAGGATGCCGGACACGAAGAGATCGATGCACTGGCCGAGGAGGTCGGTGCAAAGATCGAACCCGTGCAGCCGCGCTTCGAGGACGCTTTCATCGACCTGCTCGGCGGCGGCCCGGGCGGTACGTCGGCACTGGCTGATCGCTTCGACGTGGTCGAACTCGATTCGGACGTCGCAGTGTCTTGCCGAAATCTGACCAAGCGCTTCGGCGACTTCACCGCTACCGACAGCGTCAGCTTCGAGGTCCGCAAGGGCGAGATATTCGGCCTGCTCGGCCCCAACGGCGCCGGCAAGTCGACGACCTTCAAGATGCTTTGCGGGCTGCTGAAACCGACCGAAGGCGAGGCGCACGTGGTCGGACTTGATCTGCGACGTGCCACCGGCGCGGCCAAGAGCCAGCTCGGCTACATGGCGCAGAAGTTTTCCCTGTACGGATTGCTGACGGTCAAGCAGAACCTCGAATTCTCCGCTGGCGTTTACGGGCTGGAAGGTGCCAGCAAGCGCGAGCGTATCGACGAGATGATCGAGACATTCGATCTGAAGCAATACCTCAACACCTCGCCCGACTCGTTGCCGTTGGGTTTCAAGCAGCGCCTGGCCCTGGCGTGTTCGATGATGCACCGTCCGCCGGTGCTGTTTCTCGACGAACCGACTTCCGGTGTCGATCCGATCACCCGGCGCGAATTCTGGACCCACATCAATGGCCTGTCCCGCAAGGGCGTGACGATCATGGTCACCACCCATTTCATGGACGAGGCCGAGTACTGCGACCGCGTGGCACTGATGTACCGCGCGAAGCTGATCGACCTCGACACGCCTGACGCGCTCAAGCACGCCTCCAGAAACGACAAGCATCCTGATCCGACGATGGAGGACGCCTTCATCCATCTGATCGAGTCGGCGGATATGCAAGACGAAGCGCACGCAGACGCCAAGGCGGCAGCATGAACAGTGAAGTCACCGATCGCGCAGACGCAACGTCACGGCAACACGCCAGCCACAAGTTCGACTGGCGACGTCTGTTGGCGCTGGTCCGCAAGGAAAGCCTGCAGGCGGTGCGTGATCCGTCCACTATCCTGATCGCCTTCGTGCTGCCTGCGGTGCTGCTGTTCCTGTTCGCCTATGCAGTGTCGCTGGATGTGCGCGAGGTGCGCATCGGCGTAGTGCTGGAATCCGACGCCCCCTCCGCACAATCGCTGGCCGCCGCATTCGCCGGTACCCGCTACCTGAAAGTCACACCCGCGCGCGACCGCCGCGAGGTCGCCGATTTGCTGGTGTCCGGCAAGTTGCGAGGTTTTGTGGTGATCCCGCAGGATTTCGACAGCCGCCTGGCATCGCCCGTAGCGCAGTCGCTGGTACAGGTGATCACCGACGGATCGCAACCCAACACAGCCAATTTTGTCGCCAACTACGCACAAGGTGTCGTGCAGACATGGGGCGCGGGCCGCAGTACCGGCGCGCCGACGGCAACGGTCCAACTGACGCCGCGCTACTGGTTCAACGCCGAACTCGAAAGCCGCCGTGCGCTGGTGCCCGGAGCAATCGCGATCGTGATGACCATCATCGGCACCATGCTCACCGCACTGGTGGTCGCACGCGAATGGGAGCGGGGCACGATGGAGGCGATCCTGTCGACGCCGGCTTCGGTGGTGGAAATTCTGGTCGGTAAACTGCTGCCGTATTTTCTCTTTGGCATGGTCGCCACACTGGCCTCCGCGGCGCTCGCGATCTTCGTGTTCGACGTGCCCTTGCATGGTTCGCTGCTGGCGTTGCTGCTGCTGTCGGCGGTGTTTCTGATTCCCGCGCTCGGCCAGGGATTGCTGATTTCGGCTGTCACCAAGAATCAGTTCCTGGCCTCGCAACTGGCGCTGTTCTCGGGCTTCCTGCCGTCGTTCCTGCTCTCGGGCTTCCTGTTCGAGATTGATGCCATGCCGCTGCCGATCCGGGTCATCACCTACCTGATACCGGCGCGCTACCTCGTATCTTCGTTGCAGACGCTATTTCTGGCTGGCGACGTCTGGTCGGTGTTCTTGCCGAATCTGGCGGCGATGGCGGTGATCGGCGCGTTCTTTTTCGTCGTCGCCAAGCGCAAGACGCGCAAGAATCTGGAGTCCTGAATCGTGCGCCACCTGCTCAATAAACTCCTCAACGCCCGTCTGCGCGCGCAGATCGTCAAGGAATTTCTCAGCATCCTGCGCGACCCCCGCAGCCGCATTGTCGTGCTCGTGCCGCCTCTGATGCAGTTGCTGGTCTACACCTTCGCTGCAACGCTGGAGGTGCGCAACGCCAACATCGCCGTGTACAACCACGATGCTGGCCACTGGTCGTACGAACTGGAGGCGCGCGTCGGCGCCGCCGACTTCGTCAACAAGGTCTACACCGTGCACAGCCCCGACGAGTTGCGTGGATTGATCGACCGACGCGAGGTGATTGCCGCACTCAATATCCCGTCGGATTTTTCACGCAATATTGCCGCCGGAGACACAGGTACCGCACAGGTCATCGTCGATGGCCGGCGCAGCAACGCTGGCCAGATCACGGTCGGCTATCTCAACGCCATAGCCGCCGATGTCGGCACTGTGGCCACGGGAGTCGTGCCGCGCGCACCTCCGGTCGCCATCCGCCATTTGTTCAATCCCAACCTGATCTACCAGTGGTTCGTGGTGCCGGCACTGTCGGGCATCCTCGTCTTTTTCACTCCATTGATGATCACGGCACTGTCGATCGCACGCGAACGCGAAATGGGCACGTTCGATCAGTTGCTGGTTTCGCCGACGACCACGCTGGAAATCATCGTCGCCAAGACCATGCCCGCGCTCGCCATTGGCACCGTGCTGGGCTTGTTGATGATCGCGGCGGGAGTGTTCGTGTTTCAGGTCCCCTTCACGGGCTCATTCTGGCTGCTGCTGCCGAGCCTGCTGCTGTTCATCCTGTCGGTGGTGGGGATCGGCCTGATGATCTCATCGGTCTCCGCGACGCAGCAGCAGGCCATCCTCGGCAGCTTCGCCATCAGCGTGCCGGCGGTGCTGATGTCGGGCTTCGCCACGCCGGTGGAAAACATGCCGACGGTGCTGCAGTGGATGGCGCAAGGGATTCCGCTCACCCACTTTCTGGTCGTCGTCGAAGGTGCGTTTCTCAAGGCGATGCCGGCTGCAGACGTTCTTGCCAACACCTGGCCGTTGGTTGTGATCGCGCTGGTCACGCTGACACTGGCGACGTTGCTGGTTCGCAGTCGCCTGCAGTGACCTGCGCTAAAAATGCCATGAAGGATTTGCCATGATACGTTCATCAAAAACTCGATTCCGCGCAGCAGGTACAGCGATCACCGCCTTGAGCGCGTTGCTGTTGGCTGCGTGTGCCGTCGGTCCTGACTACCGCGAGCCCCCGCCCGTCGACACGGGCAGCGGTTGGACCCAGCCTGCCGATGCAGAAGGAACGCAGGTGGACCTGTCCGCCTGGTGGACATCGCTGGGCGATCCGGCCCTGGATCGGCTGGTGAGCACGGCGCTGTCCGACAACCTTGATCTGCGTCAGGCGCAGGCGCGCATCGGTGAAGCTCGCGCGCTGCGTGACCGCGCCGCTGGCGGTTATGCGCCGGCCGTCAATACCGGCGGCAGCGTGACCCGACGCCGACAGAGTGAAAACGGTCCGCTGCCGATCGGCTCCATTCCGGGGCTTGCACGCGACCAGACGATCTACGATGTCGGTTTCGATGCGGCCTGGGAAATTGATCTGTTCGGCAGAACCCGGCGCACCGTGGAAAGCGCCGAGGCCAGTGTCGAGGCCGCGCAAGCCGACGCCAATGGCGCGCGTATCACCGTTGCCGCCGAAGTCGCGCGAAGCTACCTCAGCCTGCGCGGCGCCCAGCGCGAACTGGCCGCGCGCGAGGCCTCGGTAGGCACCCTGCAGCAAACCTTCGAACTGGTGGGCAAGCGCTTCGATGCGGGTGACGCGGCGCAGGCCGATGTCGACACCGCGCAGGCACGCCTTGCCGGTGCCTCGGCCGGCCTGCCCGACATCCGTGCCCGCTTGCGCGCTGCCGCGCTGGGCCTGGGCGTGTTGCTTGGTGCACCACCGGAGCGCGAACTGGCGCTGCTCGATACCGCCGCGCCGGAACTGGTGCTGGTCCCTTATCCGGTGGGAGAACGCGCCGACATACTGCGCCGTCGACCCGACATACGTGCGGCCGAACGCCGTCTCGCCGCTCGCACCGCCGAGATCGGCGTGGCCACCGCGGAGCTGTTCCCGAAGCTGTCGATCGGAGCTGGCGGTGGTTTCCAGTCGCTGGATTCGGGCAATCTGTTCGATTCAGCCAGCCAGACTTTTTCGATCATGCCGCTGATCTCCTGGCGCGTGTTCGACGGCGACCGGGTGCGTGCCGAGATCCGCGCCAGCGAAGCTCGTGAGCAGCAGGTTGCACTCGCCTACGAGAAGGCCGTGCTGACCGCGCTGGGCGACGCGGAACGCGCGCTGAGCAACTATCGGCTGGGCCTCGATGCGGTGCAACGCCAGCATGCAGCCGTGCTGGCCGCGCGTCGCAGCTACGCTCACGCGAAGAATCGCTTTGATGCCGGAGATATCGCGCTTACCGACCTGCTGGCGGAAGAGCGGTTCCTGCGCGATGCCCAGAGTGCCAGCGTGCGTATCCACACCGCCACCGCGATTGACCTGGTGGCACTGTTCAAGGCGCTGGGTGGTGGCTGGGACGCACGTGTATCCGGGGCATCTGGTGCCGACACCGATGCGCGCGCTCCAGTTACCGGCGCGGAACAAACTTCGGCACAACCAGGCGCGCAGCCCGATGCGTGAATGTGTGAACAACTATCCATATGCCAGTGCCGGTCGTGCGTTACCGACCGGATTGGGTTTCAGGGGCCGCCATGCGGCGCTACCCGCCCTGATGAATGCGACCCTCCCCCTCGCCCCCAGGGCGAGGCGTCGCATGGCGGCCCGTGAAACTCAATCCGGTCAATCTTCTCGTTGTGTTCCTGCCGCCAGGCACACGCTGCAGCGGCTTTGGCCGGCCATTGGCAGGAATCCCGGCTACGACTTGAACAAGCTGACGGTGCCTCGCACTGGTCAACGTGCGCCGCCATGAGTGCCGATAGCCGGCAGTATTTTCGATTGGTCAGTCCAATGAGGAGAACAACATGAAAGGCAAGAAGAACATCGCAGCGGGTTTTCTGTTTCTCGCCGCGTTCATGGTTTACGGCTTTGTCCTGATCTATCTGCGCGACTTCGCACCCGACAAGGCGCAATGGATCGCCGAATACACCGTAGGCAAGCATTTTGAATCGCGTCTGGCGCATGTGCACGGCAACCTGTTTGCGTTCATCAACATCGTCGTGGGTTATCTGTTGCTGCGGCTTCCGATCGGCGCGTTCTCTGCGAAGTGGATTTCGTGGCTGACATTGATCGGCATGTTGATGCCACTCGGAATACTCACCGAAGTGGCGTTCGGCGTGCCGCCGGCGCTGGTACTCGTTGGTGGAATTTCGATGGTTGTTGCAATGGCCTGGTTCGGCGTGGTCGCCGCCAGGATGCGTCCGGTTGCTGCAGGAGAACAGGTGTGAACGTGAAGCGAATGCATACGGTGTCTGCCGAGCCGGGCTCTGATGGCGGCCGCGATGCACTGCTTGGCAACATCATGGAAGGTGATTCCTATCGCCTTGCCTATGAGGACATTGAGTTCCTCGCAAGTGACGATCTGCGACCGTTGCGCATGCAACTGGAACTGCTCAAACCCGAACATGCATTGCGTCAGCAAGGCATCGGATCCACGGTCGTCGTGTTCGGCAGTGCGCGTGTGCGCGATGCCGCAAGCGCACGCGACCGGCTCGCGGCGCTGGAGCGGCAAGGGGCCGCCGCCCTGGCAAATCCTGCGCTAGGACGGGAACTTGCCCGAGCCCGTCGTCGCGTGGAACAGGCGCACTACTACGAACAGGCACAGCGTTTTGCGCATCTGATTTCCGCGCGCTTCCAGCAGCAGGATCGGTCTGATTTCGTCGTTGTCACCGGCGGCGGCCCGGGCATCATGGAGGCGGCGAATCGGGGCGCTTTCGAGGCCGGGGCGCGCTCAATCGGGCTCAACATCACCCTGCCACATGAGCAGGCCCCCAATCCTTACGTCAGTCCGGAACTGGCGTTCCGCTTCCACTACTTTGCATTGCGCAAGATGCACTTCCTGATGCGTGCGAAGGCGCTGGTCGCGTTCCCTGGCGGCTACGGCACCATGGATGAACTGTTCGAGGTGCTCACGCTGATACAGACCGGAAAGATGCCGCGCCTGCCGGTTGTGTTGGTAGGCAGGGAGTTCTGGAAGCGGGTGATCGATTTCGATTATCTGGTGGATGAGGGATTCATTGATTCGCAGGATGTAGAGCTGTTCGAGCGCGTGGAAACAGCGGAACAGATCGTTGACGTCATTCAAGCATTCTACGGTGGAATGCCGCCGGCCCATGATGCCTAGGTATAAAAACTCGGCATATGAAAACCGATTCCTCGCTGGAATTGGTGACAAGGCATGGCGTGCACGAATGATCCTGGCGTTGCTGCTGAATGGCTTGTTCTTCGTGCCAGGCGTGGCGCAGACGCTCGATGAAGCTGATCTTGGCAGCGATTGCGAACCGGCTGAAACCATCCGATTCCGTGGTGGAACAGCACGACTGGAAAATGACGTGTTCGCCGGCACCGATCAGAACTACAGCAATGGCCTGGCGCTCACCCTGGTGTCACGCGACATTTCCGGCAGGCTGCGGTCCGAGTGCCTGCCGGCACCAGTTCGATTGCATGCGAAGTTCATCAAGTTCGTGAACCCGGGTTTCTGGGCCGACGCCGATAGTCCCGGCAGTACCCAGAACGTGGTGGTCCGCTTCGGCCAGTCTGTGTACACACCGGAGGATTACACCAAGACGGACCTGATTGCAGATGACCGACCCTATGCCGGATTGCTCTACATGGGCCTGGCGTGGAACCGTCGCATCCAACCGCAAGGCGCAGGCTACGAGATGCTCGATAGCCGCGAGCTGACCCTGGGTGTGATCGGTCCCTGGTCGCTGGCCGAGCAGTCGCAGGACTTCGTGCACAGTCTGCGCGGCATCGACCGCTTCCTCGGTTGGGATAATCAGTTGCACAACGAGCCGGCGTTCCAGATGGCAATGGAGCGCAAGCTCAAACGCTACGTCGGCACCGGTGCGGTATCGCGGGGTTGGGGTAGCGACATGATCGGCAGCTACGCTTTGCGGGTGGGTAATATCGAGACGGCTGCCAGCGCCGGGGTCGAACTGCGTGCGGGATGGAATCTGCCCAACGATTTTGGCAGCTACCCGATCCGCCCAGGTACCGAGAACCGACCGCCATCGGCGGCCTCCGGGCTGCGTACTTCGCAGCCACAATCCTCGTTTGCGCCGCGGCCCGGCACGCATGTCTTCGCCAACCTGGAAGCGAAGGCAGTGGCCTGGGATTTCTCTCTCGACGGCAACCTGTTTCAAGACAGCCACCACGTCAGTCGCCGGCCGTGGGTCGCGCAGGCGGCGGTCGGCATCAGCAGCCAGTGGCTGGTGCGTGGTCACGGCGCCCGGCTGGCGCTGATGCGCGTCTGGCGCACGCGCGAGTTTGATGAACAGGTGGGCACCCATGCTTTCGGATCAATCGCGCTGAGCATGGAGTTTTGAAGAGCCCAGACTCTTGCACGATTTCAAGGAGAACTCATGAACGACACCTTCAAACCCCGACAAATTCTTGCTGGCACCGTGTTCGCGATGCTGGCCAGCGCTGCCGCCGTTCCCCGTGCCCAGGCTGCGGATCCCGACAAACCCATGGCATTGCAGGCGGTGATGGAAAAGCTCGGACAAGACATGCAAGCCATTACCGGGGCGATTTCCAGGGAAGACTGGACTCTGGTCGCCGAACTGGCGCCGAAGATCTCCCGCCATGCCGCGCCGCCACTGGGGGAGAAAATGCGCATTCTGGCCTGGCTTGGCAGCGATGCCGGCAAGTTCCGTGGGTTCGATGGTCAGGTCAACGACGCGGCAAATGGCATAGGCGAGGCCGCAACGCGCGGCGACGGTCATGCGGTCATCACGGCATTCTCCAAGGTGCAGCAAGCCTGCTTGAGTTGTCATCAGAATTTTCGTGAGTCATTCGCGAAGCATTTCTACAAGGAGAATTAATATGAACGATATGCAGTTGTACAACATGACGCGCACAGGGTTTCCGTATTCCGGTTTGGCGTATTCCATGCATTGCCGAGCGCATCGGATCGCATCGCGCCGGATGGTCGGAAACACGTCTGCCTCCTATCCGGTGTCGGTAAGACAAACCAGCCGCGTCGGTACATGCGAAGCACGTATCACGTCGTGCGTCATCGTCTTGAAGGCGGCATGCCGTGATCAGCAGACGCTGCTGTGAACGCTTCGGCGCAAAACCTCATCCTGGTACTCAACTGCGGCTCATCGAGCATCAAGTTCGCCGTATTCGATGCCGACGCGTGCCCGCTACCACGTGTACCGCTGTGGAGCGGCAAGGTGCAGGGGATCGGGGGCGCGGAGCCGAAGTTCGATGAAACCGGTGTCGCGCCGCACAGCATCGAGTTGGATTCCGAGCACCCGCACACCGCCGCATTGGCGCTGATCCTGATTCGCATAGACGCGCGTCTGAACGGTCGCTGCATCGTTTCAGTCACACACCGCGTCGTACACGGTGGCGCCAAGTACTTCGAGCCGACGCTGGTGAACGCCGACATCATCGCCGACCTGCGCGAGTTGATTCCGCTGGCACCACTGCACCAGCCGTTTCCCTTGAAGGCGATGAGCCTGCTGCTCGAACAGCAGCCGGATGTCGTCCAGGTGGCCTGCTTCGACACGGCCTTCCATCGCACGTTGCCGAAGGTGGAACAGATCCTGCCACTGCCGTATTCGGCCTGGCAGCGCGGCTTGCGTCGCTACGGCTTCCACGGACTTTCCTACGACTACATGAGCCATGTGTTACCGGAACGCCACGGCGAACTGGCTTACGGTCGCAGCATCGTCGCCCACCTCGGCAGCGGCGCCAGTCTGTGCGCGATGGAGAACCTGCAAAGCATTGCCACCACAATGGGCTTTTCCGCGCTCGACGGTCTGATGATGGGCACCCGTCCCGGCGCACTCGACCCGGGCGCAGTGATCTATCTGATGGAAATTGAAAAGCTCACTCTGGAGGAAGTGGGGCACATCCTGTATCGGGAATCCGGTCTGCTCGGTGTATCAGGCATCTCCGCCGAGCCGCGCGTGATCGTGCAGCACGAGGATGACCCCGGCGAGCGTGGCGAGCGTGCGCGTCTGGCGTTGGCGTTGTATGTGCGCCGCATTGTGCGTGAGATCGGCGCGCTCATCGCCGTGCTCGGCGGCCTGGATCTGCTCGTGTTCACCGCAGGCATCGGCGAACACAATGCCTTTGTGCGCGAACGCGTCTGCCGTGAGCTGGCCTGGTTCGACGTCCAGCTAGCCCGGATTATTCACGAACAAAGAGTGCAGAAGCCAAGTTTGTGCTAAAATAGCGTTGCGAAACAACCAGTTAGCAACAAACAGGGCTTCTGCATGAGCAAGCGTAGCATTCAACAGGGTGTGTTGTTCAAGGGCTTGACCAAAAAGCCACTGGTCGTCCATTTCGACCAGGCGCAGGCCTCGTCCGACGGCGGTGCGATCTTGCTCAAGGCGTGCGATCAGCAGCTGAACCTGAGTGCACGCCTTGCCGCGTGTTTGCACGACTCGCGTCAGGCGAGCAAGGTGCAGCATTCGCTCAAGGAGTTGTTTCGTCATCGCCTGTATGGCATCGCCTGCGGCTATGCCGATGGCAACGATTCGGCCCGTCTGGCCGAAGACCCGGTGATGAAGATGGTGCTGGATCGCGACCCGGTTTCGGGCGCGGCGCTGGCCTCGCAGCCAACGCTGTCACGTTTCGAGAATGCGCCCACCGCGGCCGAGTTGCTGCGCATGGCCGACACCCTGGCCGACGTGGTTATCGAGCGTCACCGCAAACGCAAACGCAAAACCAAACGCATCACGATCGATCTGGATCCCACGGTGGATCCAGCGCATGGCCAGCAGCAACTGACTTTGTTCAATGCGTTCTATGACACCCGCTGTTATCTGCCGATGGCCGGGTTTCTGAGCTTTGATGACGAGGCCGATCAGTATTTGTTTGCTTATGTTCTGCGCGCGGGCAATGCCGCCGCCAAGCTGGGCTGTCTGGCCATCCTCAAGCGGGTGGTTCCCAAGTTGCGCCGCGCCTTTCCGAAAGCCGAGATCCTGATCCGCTTGGATGCCGGTTTTACCGGTTCCGATCTCTACGATTTTTTCGAAGAGAACGGCTTGAAGTACGTCGTGTGCATGGCGCAAAATCCCGTGCTCAAAGGCCTTTGTGACCCGCTGATGGAGCCCGTACGCGAAGCCGTCGCCCGCGATGAAGTCCCCGAGCCGGTGTTCGGGGAAGTTCACTATCAGGCCCGCAGTTGGTCGCATGCGCGGCGGGTCGTGATGAAGGCGGATATGGCGTTGCACCCGCATCGCAAGCCCAAGGAGAACCCGCGTTTCATCGTCACCAATCTCAGTGGCACACCCGAACATGTCTATCGCACCGTTTACTGTGCCCGCGGCGATGCGGAAAACCGCATCAAGGAACTCAAGTACTGCCTGGATATCGATCGCACCAGTTGCACCAGCTTTCTGGCCAACCAACTGCGCGTGCTGATCGCCGCAGCCGCCTATGTCCTGATGCAGGAGCTGCGCCTGCACGCACACAACACATCGTGTGCCCGCGCCCAAGCCAGCACCTTGCGACTGCGTTTACTCAAATTGAGTGCGTGGATTGACGTATCCGTACGCCGAATCGTGATCCACTTTCCCAGCACCGCCCCCTTCGCCGACACATGGCGCAAGATCGCCCGCTCCCTGAGTGCTGTGCCCACCTAGCCCGGATTATTCACGAACAAAGAGTGCAGAAGCCAAGTTTGTGCTAAAATAGCGTTGCGAAACAACCAGTTAGCAACAAACAGGGCTTCTGCATGAGCAAGCGTAGCATTCAACAGGGTGTGTTGTTCAAGGGCTTGACCAAAAAGCCACTGGTCGTCCATTTCGACCAGGCGCAGGCCTCGTCCGACGGCGGTGCGATCTTGCTCAAGGCGTGCGATCAGCAGCTGAACCTGAGTGCACGCCTTGCCGCGTGTTTGCACGACTCGCGTCAGGCGAGCAAGGTGCAGCATTCGCTCAAGGAGTTGTTTCGTCATCGCCTGTATGGCATTGCCTGCGGCTATGCCGATGGCAACGATTCGGCCCGTCTGGCCGAAGACCCGGTGATGAAGATGGTGCTGGATCGCGACCCGGTTTCGGGCGCGGCGCTGGCCTCGCAGCCAACGCTGTCACGTTTCGAGAATGCGCCCACCGCGGCCGAGTTGCTGCGCATGGCCGACACCCTGGCCGACGTGGTTATCGAGCGTCACCGCAAACGCAAACGCAAAACCAAACGCATCACGATCGATCTGGATCCCACGGTGGATCCAGCGCATGGCCAGCAGCAACTGACTTTGTTCAATGCGTTCTATGACACCCGCTGTTATCTGCCGATGGCCGGGTTTCTGAGCTTTGATGACGAGGCCGATCAGTATTTGTTTGCTTATGTTCTGCGCGCGGGCAATGCCGCCGCCAAGCTGGGCTGTCTGGCCATCCTCAAGCGGGTGGTTCCCAAGTTGCGCCGCGCCTTTCCGAAAGCCGAGATCCTGATCCGCTTGGATGCCGGTTTTACCGGTTCCGATCTCTACGATTTTTTCGAAGAGAACGGCTTGAAGTACGTCGTGTGCATGGCGCAAAATCCCGTGCTCAAAGGCCTTTGTGACCCGCTGATGGAGCCCGTACGCGAAGCCGTCGCCCGCGATGAAGTCCCCGAGCCGGTGTTCGGGGAAGTTCACTATCAGGCCCGCAGTTGGTCGCATGCGCGGCGGGTCGTGATGAAGGCGGATATGGCGTTGCACCCGCATCGCAAGCCCAAGGAGAACCCGCGTTTCATCGTCACCAATCTCAGTGGCACACCCGAACATGTCTATCGCACCGTTTACTGTGCCCGCGGCGATGCGGAAAACCGCATCAAGGAACTCAAGTACTGCCTGGATATCGATCGCACCAGTTGCACCAGCTTTCTGGCCAACCAACTGCGCGTGCTGATCGCCGCAGCCGCCTATGTCCTGATGCAGGAGCTGCGCCTGCACGCACACAACACATCGTGTGCCCGCGCCCAAGCCAGCACCTTGCGACTGCGTTTACTCAAATTGAGTGCGTGGATTGACGTATCCGTACGCCGAATCGTGATCCACTTTCCCAGCACCGCCCCCTTCGCCGACACATGGCGCAAGATCGCCCGCTCCCTGAGTGCTGTGCCCACCTAGCCAGTCGCCAAGCCGCCGTGAAGACCCCGTCGGAGGCCCTCTCCGCGATCTCGCTCGCGGGAAATCCAGCAAAACACCGGAAAATCCTGGAAATATTTATGCCGACGCGCACGAAGCGAGTGCAGGGGTCAATATTCCACCCGTTTCGCCGCCGTCAGCGTGAAAATCATCCGCGTTCGCGGCTGCTACAAGGAAATCTCAGTCGTTCATGAATAATGCGGGCTAGCCAGTCGCCAAGCCGCCGTGAAGACCCCGTCGGAGGCCCTCTCCGCGATCTCGCTCGCGGGAAATCCAGCAAAACACCGGAAAATCCTGGAAATATTTATGCCGACGCGCACGAAGCGAGTGCAGGGGTCAATATTCCACCCGTTTCGCCGCCGTCAGCGTGAAAATCATCCGCGTTCGCGGCTGCTACAAGGAAATCTCAGTCGTTCATGAATAATGCGGGCTAGATGCCAATGCCAACGCCGGCAGTAGCGCTGTCATTTCCGCAGCCAACAGCCGTGTGCGAGTGGCCGTGGAGCCCACCAATGAGGAATGGATCGCCGCGCGCCACGCTCAGAAACTGATGGCCAAGGCGTGATCCTCGCGCAGCAATGCGCCTGCGATGCCCGCTACACTCCATAACCCACGACGTGGATGCATGGAAAGGAAGGAGGCTCCATGACCACGATCAGGCAGTTCAAGGGTGGTGCGCATGCCCGGAGCCCGCGCTGTCTGTCTGAGTGGCTTGATGCTGCAGGGGTGCCGCTGGCGCGCTGCTCGCTTGGTCTGGATGGCAACCGTTGCGTTGTTCGTCGTACCAATGGCACCGCCGTCGGCATACCTATCGCCTTGCGTTTGTCGTCTATCCACGGCGCGATCATCCGCGCCGGTTGAGACGTGGCGCACGCACAGCGCGGGCGGGAACCGCACAGTCGGCTGCGCTTGGTGGCCTCAAATTCGGCTTGTGCTCAGCCTGCCAGGTGATGCGAGGGATCGGCGATTTCGAGTGAGCGCAGCAGGGTGCTTGCCTGGGTGCGGTTGCGCACATCGAGTCGTTCGAACACCGCGCTCATGTGCGCCTTGACTGTGCGTTCCTGGATATCAAGGCGGTCGGCTATCTGCTTGTTGAGCAGGCCTTCGGCAACCAGGCCGAGCACGCGCAGTTGTTGCGGACTGAGAGTAGCCAGACGGATCGCCAGCTCGCGATCCTGGGCGGCTTCGCTGTTGTGGCGATCAAGCATGGCTGACCGCGGCGGATCTTCGCAGGCGATCACGGCGCGAAGCATGGCCTGGATGTCGGCGATGCTGCTGCGTTTCGGGATGAAACCGGCTGCACCGTAAGTGAGCGCGCGGCGCATGACCAAGGGATCATCATTGGCCGAAATCATGACCACGGCGACCGACGGAAACTCGCTGCGCAGACTGACCAGGCCCATCAGGCCATGGCTGCCGGGCATGTGCAGATCGAGCAGGACGAGATCGATGTCGCGTCGGCTGCCGAGCAGCTCGCGGGCGGAATCGAGGCCATCGGCTTCGACGATCTCGATGTCGCTCTCGAGGTTGCCGACTGCCTGCACGAGGGCAAGGCGGAACAGCGGATGGTCATCGGCGATGAGGATTCGGGTCATGTGTAGAGGGTAACTCGTAATTGACCGGGTTCGAAAATTGATGGGAAAGCGTCAGCGCCCAGCGCCGACCCAGTGCGCCCGTGAAGGCGCGAACACAGCACGGTGCAAGTCTGTGTCAGGGTAAACCAGAGCCCTGTAGCTGAAGGTAACTGCGTTGTCGCGAGGCAGGGTGGAGAGCAACCGGAAGCGAACTGGCGGTCCGCAGGATGACGAACTCGATTCGGCGGGGAGTGACGGCGAGCTGGCTGGGTTAAGGCGAAGCCTGAAAAGCATTGGATACGCTGTGACTGGTGTGAAAAGCGATATCCGGGTCACCCTCGTGGTTGGAGGCGGAACGTCGGGAAGTGAGCGCGAGATAAGCGGGGAGACCTGTCGGCGTGGTGACGCCGGCAGGAGTCAGAGTCTGCGTAGTACCGCAGCCGATGTATGGCGAGAGGCGTCGATAGTAGAACCGACGTTGAGGGAAGGCGGGCAGGAAGGTGGATGCAGGAGTTCTGGAGTGAGCGACCCCAAAGAATCGATAGTGCCCGCAGGGGCTAAGCAAGAGTCGTCCGAGTTGACGTCCGCAGGGACGTGGCTGGACCGTTCTATCTGGAGCGAACGCATGTTGGCGGCGCTGGATAACGGCGTCAAAGGAAGCAAGTGGTTCAGTTTGATTGACAAGGTCTATCGCCCGCAAACCCTGCAAGAAGCGTGGCAACGTGTGCGCCGCAATCGGGGAGCAGCGGGGGTGGATGGACAGAGCATCGCGCGTTTTGCGGTGCGGGAAGCGGAGTACCTGGACGAGTTGGCGCAGGCGCTCAAGGACGGGAGTTATCGTGCGCAAGCAGTACGCCGGGTCGAGATTCCCAAAGGGCAAGGCAAGATGCGGCCATTGGGTATCCCGACGGTGAAGGATCGGATCGTGCAGATGGCTGTCAAACAGGTCATCGAGCCGATCTTCGAGCACGAATTTGAACCAATGAGTTACGGGTTCCGCCCCGGTCGTGGCAGCAAGGATGCGCTGCGGGAAGTCGATGCGTTGATCAAGGCCGGCTACACCCATGTGGTGGATGCCGATCTTGCAGCGTACTTCGACAGCATCCCGCAGCAACGTTTGATGGAGCGAATCGAGGAACGTATCAGCGATGGACGATTACTGGCCTTGATAGGTCAGTGGTTGGAGCAGGGCATCGTCAAGGACGCGAGTCGTTGGCAGGCGACAAGCGGAACACCGCAAGGTGCGGTGATCAGCCCGTTGCTGGCCAACATTTATCTGCACCCGCTGGATCAGCGGATGACGCAGGGCGGCTATCGCATGGTGCGCTATGCGGACGACTTCGTGGTTCTGTGCCAAAGCGCTGATCAAGCGCAACAGGCACTGCTGGAAGTTCGCGCATGGGTGCACGCCCACGGACTCACCCTGCATCCGGACAAGACCCACGTTGGGGATTGTTCGCAGGTGGGTCAGGGCTTCGAGTTTCTCGGCTATCGCTTCGAAGCGGGGGACCGGTGGATCAGGAAGAAAAGCCTGCGCTCCCTGAAGGACAAGATCAGGTTCAAGACTCGCCGCCACCGCGGCGACTCGATGGCCTGCATCATTGCCGACCTCAACCCGGTGCTGCGTGGCTGGTACGGCTACTTCCAGCATGCCGACCATCGCCGCTGGCCGAATGCCTACTTCGCTGCTGAAGGGTTGTTCACCATGAAAACAGCCTGGCAGTCGGCGAGCCCATCCCGATGAGGAAACCACCGACTGGAGAGCCGTGTGCGGGAGAACCGCACGCACGGTTCGGAGGGCGGGGAGGGCGCGAGCCCTTCCCGACCCCTATCCAGGAGCGGGGCACTTGCCTATGCTCTTGTGGGTCGGCGCTGCGCGCTGACGCTTTTCTTTCATCTCCAGCAAATGCTTCGGCCGCTGATCAGAGTTGTGGCTTGGCCTTGCCGATCACGGCGTCCTTGGCCACGCGGGCTTCGCGTCGGGCGATGTACAGGCTGGCGCAGATCACGATGGTGGCACCGATGACCGTGTAGCGATCAACGCTCTCATCGAAAATCGCCCACGCCAGGAATCCGACCACGAGCAATTGCAGATAGCTCAGCGGTGCCAGCGCCGAGGCTTCGGCCATCTTCAGCGCGCGTGTCCAGCAGTAGTGGCCGCCGGTGCCGAGCGCGCCGGAAAGGATCAGCCACGGCCAGATGTTTGCGTCCGGCCATTTCCACACGGTCAAGGCGGCCGGCAGGCTCAGTGGCACCCATAGCAGGGTGGTCAGCAAGATGATGCGATCAGGCGGATCGGTACGCGACAGATACTTGATGCTGATCGTGACCATGCCGCTGGCCGCTGCCGCGACCAGGGCGACCAAGGTCGCGCTGCTGAAGTCCGCTGCGGTCGGACGAACGATGACGATAACGCCGATGAAGCCTGCGATCACCGCACTCCAGCGGCGCATGCGCACGACTTCACCGAGCACGAGCACGGCACCGATGGTGACGAACATCGGTGTCGAGTAGGACAAGGCAACGGCCTGGGCCAGCGGTAGATGCACGAGTGCCCAGAAACCGCACAGCATCGAGACAATGCCGACCGCGCAGCGCGCAACGTAGAAACCGAGGCGACGCGTGCGCAGTATTTCGAGGCCATGCACGCGCAGCAGGGGCAGGGCGAAGACCGCGCCAAACAGGCAGCGAAAAAATGCGATCTCGAACGGGTGCTGCTGCTTCGAGGCGTAGCGGATCGAAATCGCCATCAGGCCGAACAGCGAAGCGCTCGCTGCCATCAGCAATGCGGCGCGCGGGGGAAGCGCGGACGACACGCTGGTCGGGGCATTCACGTCAAGAGGGAGCCGGCACCGGAAGGTCGCGCATTGTACATCGACCCAGCTTGGCGATTGGCGGAGGCCCACTGGCCGGATGGACTCGGTTCAGCCAGAATCGCGGGATGGATTCCACCATCGATTTCGTCGTCGCCATTCCGGCCCGCTACGGCTCCACGCGTCTGCCTGGCAAACCATTGCGGCCGATTGCCGGCGTGCCGATGATCGTGCACGTTGCGCGTCGAGCCTTGCTTGCGGGGGCGCGTGAAGTCGTCGTCGCCACCGATGACCAGCGCATCGTCGACGCGCTCGATGGCAGTGGCGTCAAGGTTGCGCTGACCCGCGCTGACCACGCATCGGGCACCGATCGCCTTGCGGAACTCGCTGCATTGCGCGACTGGGACGAGGCCACCATCGTCGTCAATCTTCAAGGCGACGAGCCACTCGCGCCGGGAAGCGGCATCCGCGCTGTGGCGATGGCTCTGGCCACAAGCATCGCGCCGATGGCGACCTTGGCCACGGCCGTTCAATCGATCGAGGAATTGTTCGATCCCAATTGCGTCAAGCTCGTCCGCGATGCGGCGAACCATGCCCTCTATTTCAGCCGCGCACCGATTCCGTGGCCGCGCGATGCCTTCGCATCGGATCGAACGACGCTACCCGCCGATACGCCATTCCTGCGCCATATCGGCATCTATGCCTACCGCGCCGGTTTCCTCGGCACGCTCGCGGCCTTGCCGCGCACGCCGCTCGAAATCGCCGAATCGCTTGAACAACTGCGTGCGCTCGAGCACGGCTTCCCGATTGTCGTCGCGATCGCGCCCGAGCCGTTTCCGGCCGGTGTCGACACCGCCGCCGATCTGGCCCGAGTCGAACGGATCCTTGCCCTGCAGAATTCGCGGTGAAGATACTGTTTGTGTGCATGGGCAATATCTGCCGGTCGCCGACGGTCGAGGCGGTTGCTCGCACCGAGTTTGCGCGGGCGGGGCTTGCTGTCGAGGTCGCGTCGGCCGGTACCGAGGACTATCACATTGGCGGTCGAGCCGATCCGCGTTCGATCGCGATCGCCGAAGCCCACGGCTATGCCTTGGGTGGGCACCGTGCGCGGCAGGTCTGCGCCGATGATTTCTCGTGCTTCGACCATCTGCTGGTGATGGACAACACCAATCTGCGCGCCGTGCTGGCCAAGGCGCCCGAAAACGCGCGTGATCGGGTGGCCCTGTTCCTGCCGTTTGTCGGAATCCCCGAACCTGCCGAACTGCCTGACCCGTACTATGGTGGAGCCAGCGACTTCCAGTGCGCGCTTGATCTGGCCCGTGATGGCATCATGGCGCTGATCCGGCGTATGGGCGGCTGAAGCCGGTCACGATTCGCGCTTCGCGGTTGCCAGAATTCAGAGGGTACAAGCATGGAACTACGATCACCCGCGCCCGAATTTCCGGCTTCGCTGGATTGGGTGAATACGAGCGAGGCACCGATGCTGTCGGCCTTGCGCGGACGTGTCGTCCTGCTCTGGTTTTTCAGCTATGACAACGTCAATTGCTGGAATCTGCTGCCCGATCTTGCCTGGCTGGAGAGCCGCTACAACGATGGCCTGAGCATTTTCGGCATCCATTGTCCGAAGTATCCGCAACAGCGTGACGCGAGTGCCGTACTCAAGGCTGCCAACCGCCTCGGCATCCGTCATCCGGTCGCCAGCGATGTCGGCATGGATCTTTGGCAACGCTACGAGATCGATGCCTGGCCGAGCGTGGTCCTGATCGATGCCGAAGGTCTGCTTGCGGCCGTTGTCCCCGGCGAAGGCCGCCGCCAGGATCTCGATGAGCAGATTGCGCAATTGCTCGAAGAGGCCGCCGAGCGCGACCAGCGCAAATACGAGTCGGCCGTCCCGGTATCAAGGCCGGAGCCGCGTCAGCCGCTGCTGTTTCCGGGCAAGTTGCTGGTCACTGACACACGACTGTATGTGGCCGACAGCGGCCATCATCGTGTGCTCGAATGCAACCACGACGGCCGCATCGTGCGCCAGTTCGGCTCCGGTGATCGCGGCTACTGGGATGGTCGCAACGAAGAGTGCGGACTCGCCGATCCGCAGGGTCTCGCCCTGCGCGACGAATTTCTCTACATCGCCGATCGCGGCAACCACGCCGTCCGCCGCGTGCGCCTCGAAAGCGGCGAGATGGAAACCGTGCTCGGCAATGGCGAAGCAGGCCGCCTGCGGCCACACAATGCCCCGGCGACGGAGACGCCGATCGGCAATCCATCCGACCTCGCCGTGGTCGCCGACAAGCTCTACGTGCTCTCGACCGCGCAGAACCAGGTCTGGGAGCTCGATTTGGCGCGCGATCGCGTCGATGTCTTCGCCGGCAGCGGCAAGCTTGCCTTGCAGGATGGTCTTTCGCTCGAAGCGGGCTTCGCCCAGCCGGCCGGAATCACCACGAGTGGTCTGCAACTGATCATCGCCGACGCCGCCTCGTCGGCGATACGTCTTGTGCGCCTGATCGATGGCCGGGTCACCACCCTGGTGGGTAGCGGTCTCTATGAATTTGGTGACGCATCGGGCAACCGCGACAGCGCGCGCCTGCAGCATCCGCTCGATGTGGCGATGGATCCACGCGGGATTGCCTTCATTGCCGACAGCTACAACGGCAAGATCAAGGCCCTGAGCCTCAAGAGCGGTGCCGTGCGCGCACTCAACATCAACTACAGTCTGCTCGAACCCGGCGGCTTGTCGATTGGCGCAGGCGCAATGTGGGTCGCCAATACCAACGCCCACGAAATCGTCCGCATTGATCTGGCCAGCGGCGTCGGCAAGCGCGTGCCGATCGGCGAGTAGCCTTCAGATCGGGGCGGCATGTTCAGCTTGCTGTTGCTGCATGCAGCCGTGCTCCGGAACGACCAATGCGGGAAACAGCATCGCGGCTGAAACTGCAATGTTTTTGCGGCTCTTCGTGAAAACCTGTGGGTGAACTTGATGCGTTGTTCCCGGCGTAACCCTTGCAGAACAACGCTTTTCAGCTTTCTGTGTTGTCGTGGAATCCGGCGCGCTTTGTTGACGGTCAGTTCAGTGAAGCAACTGCGGCGTCTGCCGGGCGCCTATTGATTCCGTGGCTTTCGTCCCCGGGCAACAGTCAGCAGCTTTGTGATCGGAGTGTTCCCCATTCGTCCCGCGCGGATTGGGTAGGTTGGTGGTGAGCGCAAGCGAACCCCAACAACCATTGTGGCAGGCTCGCCGCCATGCGGATGGGGGATCGCAATCCGTTGGGGTTCGCCTGCGCTCACCCCAACCTACAACGGAAGGCGCTCACCTGCATCCTGCTGCAGCAATGAAAACCGATGAATTCACCCACTGCAGCAATGAAAACCGATGAATTCACCCACACGATTTCACGAAGACCCGTTTTTGCAACGTCGAAACGGATCGCCGCGTGCTTGCAATCGCTCTGGCTTTTGCACGGCAGCTTGATCGGAAGAACGGCGGGTTCGCGCGCCAGCGGTTCCCGATTCATGCGTTCCACGCGACAATCCGACCCATGCAGGATGATCTTCCATTCGACGGCAAGGCCTTTGTCGCCAACCTGAGCAGCGCGCCCGGTGTCTACCGCATGCTCGGTGCTGCCGGCGATCTGCTCTACGTCGGCAAGGCCGGTAACCTGAAAAAGCGCGTCGGCAGCTATTTCCTCAAGCCGAGCATGCAGCCACGCATTGCCGCGATGGTCGCCCAGATCACCCGGATCGAGATCACCCTGACGCGCACCGAGGCCGAGGCCCTGCTGCTCGAAGCGCAATTGATCAAGAGCCTGCGTCCGCGCTACAACATCCTGCTGCGTGACGACAAGAGTTACCCCTACATCCACCTGACTCCGGGTGACTATCCGCGCCTCGCCTTCCATCGCGGTGCGCGCACCGGCGGCGGCCGCTATTTCGGCCCCTACCCGAGTGCCGTTTCGGTACGCGAGACGCTGAGCCTGCTGCAGAAACTGTTCCGCATCCGCAACTGCGAGGACAGCTATTTCAAGAACCGTTCGCGGCCCTGCCTGCAGTACCAGATCGGCCGCTGCAGCGCACCTTGCGTGAAGCTGATTTCGATCGAGGACTACCAGGCCAGCGTGCGCCACGCGGTGATGTTCCTCGAAGGCAAGAGCAATGCCCTGCTCGATGAGTTGATCGCGCAGATGGAGCAGGCCAGCGCGAACCTCGAATTCGAGCGCGCGGCCCTGATGCGTGATCGCATTGCCGCAGTGAAGAAGGTGCAGGCCAATCATTATGTGCAGGGAGCAGGCCGTGACATGGATATCCTCGCCTGCACGATCGCCAATGGCATCGCCTGTGTCAGCGTGATGTTCTTCCGCGAGGGCATCAGCCTCGGTTCGCGCGATTTTTTCCCGAGGCTCGTCCTTGATGCCGACGAGGCCGCCGTGATCGGCTCGTTCCTCGGCCAGTACTATCTGGAGCGCCCGGTTCCGGACGAGTTGATCCTGAGCCACGCACCCGAAGGCATCGGCGTGCTGACCGAGGCGCTCAGCGAGCATGCGGGTCACAAGGTCGAACTTAAAACCTCGGTGCGCAGTGATCGTGCACGTTTCCTCGATATGGCCGTGACCAATTCAGCCGCCGCGCTAGCCGCGCGTCTGGCCAGCCGCCAGACCCTGCTCAATCGCTTCGAGGCGCTGCGCGACCTGCTTGGTCTGGACGAGCTGCCGCAGCGGATCGAATGCTTCGACATCAGTCATACGATGGGCGAGGCGACCGTTGCTTCGTGTGTGGTGTTCGGGGCGGAGGGGCCCGAGAAATCCCAGTACCGGCGCTTCAACATCACGGGCATCACCGGAGGCGACGACTACGCGGCGATGCACCAGGCCCTGGAGCGTCGCTACAAGCGCATCCAGGCCGGCGAAGGGCGGCTGCCCGACATCTTGCTCATCGATGGCGGCCTCGGTCAGGTACGCCAGGCGATCGATGTGCTTGGCACGCTGGGCATCGAGGGTGTGCAGATTGTCGGCGTGGCCAAGGGCGAGGCGCGCAAGGCCGGGCATGAGAGCTTGATCCTGGGCGACTCCGGCCGCACCTTGTGGCCGGGGCCGGAATCTCCGGCCTCGCACTTGATCCAGTCGGTACGCGACGAAGCGCATCGCTTTGCCATCACCGGCCATCGCGGGCGCCGCGAAAAGGCACGCGAGGCTTCAAGCCTGGAGGAAGTGGCCGGCATCGGGGCCAAGCGCCGAGCCGCACTGTTGCGCCAGTTTGGCGGTTTGGCCGGCGTCACCCGCGCCGGTGTCGAGGAACTCATGCAGGTCAACGGAATCAATCGTGAGCTTGCCGAACGCATCTATGCCGCACTCCATGGGTAAACTCCGATCATGCGCCTGACCCTGCCGACCCTCCTCACCCTGTTTCGCATCCTGCTGCTGCCGATCATCGTGATCGTGTTCTACCTGCCCGAGTACTTCCCCTCGACGCGCAGCTGGTCGAATCTGGCGGCGGCCGGCATTTTCATCACCGCCGCCATCACCGACTGGCTGGATGGCTGGATCGCGCGCCGCTACAACATGAGTTCCGCGTTCGGTGCCTTCCTCGATCCGGTCGCCGACAAGCTCATGGTCGCGGTCGCCCTGTTTCTGATCGTCCAGCAGAACCCGACGTCCCTGATGGCCGTCTCCGGTGCCGTCATCGTCGGTCGCGAGATCAGCATTTCGGCCTTGCGCGAGTGGATGGCCGAGCTCGGTCAACGCGCGGCGGTCGGTGTGGCCTGGATCGGCAAGTTCAAGACCGTCATGCAGATCGTCGCCATCGTGGTCTGCCTGCACCAGCGCGATCTGCCCGAGCTGCAGTTGTATCGAATCGGCGAAGGCCTGCTCGTCTTCGCCGCCGTGTTGACGATCTGGTCGGCCTTCATCTACGTGCGCGCGGCCTGGCCGATCATGCGCGATGCGGACAGCGGCAAGATCTGACGCGCAACCATGTGACTTGAAAAGTCGCTCGTCATCCCGGCGAACGCCGGGATCCATCGTGATTCGACTCATATTGGAAATGGATCCCGGCGTTCGCCGGGATGGCGGAATGTTGAAGCTTCTGGATAGAGTCGCGTCGCCTGCAAGTATCAGCAATCCACCACCCAATCGAACAAACAGGTTGACTCTTTCGGCGCATTCCGTAATATGCGCCTCCCACGCGGGAATAGCTCAGTTGGTAGAGCGCAACCTTGCCAAGGTTGAGGTCGGGAGTTCGAGCCTCCTTTCCCGCTCCAGTTTTTGCACGATGAATCGGCTGTCGACAGCGTCTTCGTGAAGATCCGATCAGTACCCAGGTACTTGCCGGCTCGGAAGCCTCGGATCAGCCGAGGTTTTTGTTTTTTGATGACGACGCATTCAAGCGCGCCATCCCACCGGCCTGGTGGCAGAGTGGTCATGCAGCGGCCTGCAAAGCCGCGTACGCCGGTTCGATTCCGACCCAGGCCTCCATCCCGAACTTCCCTCGATCTTCCATCCCGCTGACTGCCCGCGCAGCATCGGGCATTCTTCGCGCTGGCACGCATGGGGAATCTCCCGCCTCTTTCGGCCTTGCATCATTGTCCGGTGTATCGTTAGGCTATACACTGTACGAATGATCCGAAGCTTCCGGCACAAGGGAATTGAGCTTTTCTTCCGGGAGGGCGTGACCAAAGGCATTCAGGCACGCCATGCTGATCGGCTGCGTCTGCAACTGTCGATGCTGAATGCGGCGCGTTCACCCTCCGACATGGGGGCTCCGGGCTGGCGCCTGCATCCATTGAAAGGCCGTCTTGCCGATCATTGGGCGGTTTCGGTCAGTGGGAACTGGCGACTGACCTTTACGTTCGAGAACGGTGACGCCGTGATTGTCGACTATCAGGACTACCACTAGAGAATCTCATGGCCCCCATGCATAACCCTCCGCATCCCGGTGAAGTGCTTCGTGACTGGCTGCAAGGCATCAGCGTTACCGCCGCAGCGGAACGCCTTGGAGTTACCCGCGTTTCCCTTTCCCGTGTTCTCAATGGTGCCGCCGGAGTCAGTGCGGAAATGGATGTGCGCTTGTCCAAGGCGCTCGGAACCACACTCGGTACGTGGTATTCGATGCAGGCTGACTACGACATGTGGCAGGCACAGAAGCGTTTTCGCGGAAAGGTCCAGCCCATTCACGTTGCCGCGTGACGATTTGATTTCGGAGCCTCAATCTTCCGGTATCCGGTAAATATCCCCGCTGAAGATATGACAAGCGAGCCGCTGGCGGCATGAGTCGCCCGCAACGCCGCGTACGCCGGTTCGATTCCGACCCAGCCTCCAGTCAACGCGTTTGAACATCCAAAACCCCGCCAGCCGCGAGGGTTTTTTCTTTGCGTGTCTACGCCTGCCTGCGGCGATCCAGCAGAACTCCATCCAGTCGCTTGGGGAGCAAATTTCCGTTGTCGTCATGGATCGATGTCAGCAGCGGTGACATCAAGGCCAAAGACCGCTCCGATCCATCGCGCTACTCCTGCCTGACTGGCGTCAACCGTTGCCGGGCCGAGGAATTCTCGGATCGAATGTCCGTTCTTGTCGCTGAATGACGAATACGGTGATGAGAGGCATAAAAAGCAGCAGAGCATCGGCAAACATACGAAGCCTGCGGTTGCCTCCCGGTTGTCCACTACTGGCCAGGAGCCTCCATCATGTTGTCGATCCCACGTTTCGCCCACGCCGCGATGGCGTCATTGTTGCTGGTGTGCGCCAGTGCGGCATCTGCCGGCAATGTCAGCATTCCCAACACCTTCACCGCGCACACTCCGGCGGTGGCGACCCAGGTCAATGCCAACTTCGGTGCGGTGGCCACGGCGGTCAATGGCAGCGCCACTGACATTGCCGCTTTGCAGGCTGCCCTCTTGAGCGTGCAGAACCAGTTGGCTACCCAGCAGACCACCATCAATACCCTGACCAGCCAACTGGCTGCCGTGCAAGGAAGTACGGTGATGGCGCTGGATACCAATCTGGCCCTGGTCAACGTGCCTGACCCCAACAACGCCGCGATCCTGTACCGGACTGTGCAGTTCAAAAGCATCAACGTGCAGGTCGTCAACGGCACCGGTAACGAGGCTTCGACCAATGGCCTGGGCAATCTAATCGTGGGCTACAACCCGACCAACGCAGCGGCAAGACTTGCGTGTTCCGCAGGCCAATACCCTGACCAGACAAGCTGTGAGAGCAATAGCGGTACCTGGGCACGCAATCACCGAAGCGGTTCGCACAATCTGATCGTGGGCAAAGCGAACGCCTATTCGCAGTACGGCGGCTTTCTCGCTGGCGTCGACAACATCGCAAATGGTATTTATGCATCGGTAAGTGGTGGCATTTTCAATATCGCCAGCGGCGAATCATCATCGGTCAGCGGTGGTGTTTACAACGAGGCCAGCGGCTACATTTCATCGGTCAGCGGCGGCGATACCAACAAGGCAAGCAACAACTTTTCATCGGTCAGCGGCGGCTTTCACAGCACGGCCAGCGGAGAGCGTTCCTCTGTAAGCGGCGGCTTTTACAACACGGCCAGTGGCAATCTTTCCTCTGTAAGCGGCGGGTGGGGGCATGATGCTACCGGGGAGTTTGACTGGCGCGCCGGCACCTTGTTTGAGGATCAGTGATGCGTATCGCATCCCCCAACAGGAGCACGGCCATGCGCATGATCTTGCCGCTACTCGCACTCAGTCTGGCTGGCGCGGTGACACCAGCTGTGGCGGACGACCGCCTCTTCGCTGATGGTTTCGAGCCGTGTTGCACGCTCGGCGGTGAGGTGAGCGGCCTCACCGGCAACGGACTGGTACTGCACCTCGCCGCAGGTGTCATCAGCGAAGACAAGTCGGTGCCCGCCAATGGTGGCGAGCTGCGCTTGTACACCTTTGCCCATACCGCGCCGCCCGGCGTCACCTACTCCGTGACCATCACCACGCAACCCAGCGGCCAAAGCTGCACCTTGAGCAACGCCAGCGGCACGATGCCCAGCGCACCGGTGATCAACATCAACGCCACCTGCTTGGCCGGGCCTGCGGGTTTGAACTGGGATGATGGCGCCTGGGATGACGCTGACTGGCAATGACTATTGATTCGGCCCGTAAACTGTCGCTATTGAATGCTTCTCCCGCTGGCGGGAGAAGCTGCCGACAGGCTGATGAGGGTGGTCGGGCGAAGCGCGCGATCTAGCAGCGTTTCTGGAAGAGCACCACCCTCATCCCCCTTCGGGACCTTCTCCCGCCAGCGGGAGAAGGAATAGAGCAAAGTCCTACTATTCAAGGGCCGAATCAACAGGAGCCTGTCGGACTTTGCCTGCCGAGTAAAGTCCGACAGGCTCCTCGGTTCAGCGGTGACGGCATCAACACGCCGTCACCGCTGACGCGGTTCCTGCGAAGCCAACGTCTGGATTCGATTACTGCTGGGTGTTTGAACTGGAATCGCTGCTTGATCTCCGGCCCATGGGCCTGGCGGCGATCCGCTCGGATTCGCTGATGCTGACGCTGACTTCGAGCGATTCGGATTTCCCGCCTTGATGGACGCCGCGCACCGGCGCGGCATCATGGTAATCGCGGCCGCAGGCTATGCGCACATAGTGTTCGTTCGGGCAGATCCGGTTGGCCGCATCGAAGCCGATCCAGCCGATGTCGTCGACCAGGACCTCGGCCCAGGCATGGCTGGCCGCGTCGCCACCTTCGGCGCCTGCGCAGAGATAACCGCTGACATAGCGTGCGGGATAGCCCATCACGCGAGCCGCTGCAACGAGCAGGTGGGCGTGATCCTGACAAACGCCGGCACCATGGGCGAGCGCTTCGCTGGCCGTGGTTTCGGCATCGGTCTGGCCGGGAATGTAGTCGAGACGATCACGCACGTGATTGCACAGCGCGTGCAGCCTGGCGATGTCGTTTTCCGCCGATGGTACTTCCTCAGCCAGTGTGCGAATCGAGCTATCCACATGTGTCAGCGCTGTCTCGATCAGGAAAAAACGTGTCGGCAGCCGCTCGATCGTGCCGCTGACGACGCCTTGACGGTCACTGGTATCGACTTGCCCAATGACCTCGATGCAAACCTCGCTGACCGCGCCATCCGCCGTATGTGTCGCCACCGGGTTGGCAAAACCATCGGTGGTGATTGATTTCAGGCGCTGGCCATCGACCTCGACATGCCAGTCGAAGACGCATTGGCCGTCGACCACGGCGGGCCACAGGCGCAATGCCTGGGTCACGCGCAAGGCGGGCTCGGCGTATCGATACAGGGTTCGATGCCGAATCGAAAGGTGCATCAGAACAAATGACCTTTGGCGATCTCGTCGCCGAGGCGCTCGCAGCCCTCGATCAATTCACTGAGGTACTCATGCAGGCCATGCTCGATGATCTGCTCGATGCGACCGAAGCGCAGCGCGGCAAACTGGGAGTGGGCGATGCGTTTGCATTCCGAACTGAGCTTCGGATCGTGGGCGACGATGGCATCGAGATTGAGCGTGATCTGCTCGAAGCAGAACACCAGCGAGCGCGGAAATTCGGGCCGCAGGATCAGCAGTTCGGCGACCTGGGCCGGCTCGACCTGGCCCTTGAACAGGACCCGATAGGCGCGGCGCGCACCGACCACATGCAGGATCGCCAGCCACTGGTAGTAATCGACCACGCCGCCGACATCCTCGGCACTCGGCAGACGCACGTGATACTTCACATCGAGCAGACGCGCGGTGTTGTCGGCGCGTTCGAGAAACTCGCCAATGCGGGTGAAGTGAAAGCCGTCACGGCGCAGCATCGTGTTCGCGTACACGCCATGCACAAGGCTCGTGCGCGACTTGACCCAATCGAGGAATTCGGTCAATCGATCCTCGCTCATATCCGGCGAGGATTCGAACTCGCGCAGTTCGAGCCAGCTCGTGTTGACCGCCTCCCACATGTCGCTGGTCAGCGCGGTGCGAACGGCGCGTGCATTGCGTCGAGAGGTCTCGATGCAGTTGCGGATCGAGGAGGGATTCTCGCGATCGAACGCCAGGTAAGAGACCACGGTCTCGGCATTGGCGACTTCATGTTTTTCATAGAAGGTTTCGTCGCAGCCGGCGGCAACGATGGCCGACTCCCATTCGCTGCTTGCCATCGTCATCGACGCGCACCGAACTCATGCGGCCGGCCACCTGCAGCAGGCGTGCGATGTAGTCGGCACGCTCCATGTAGCGTGCCAGCCAGAACAGATTGGAAGCGGTACGGGCAAGCATCAGCGTTCCAGCACCCAGGTGTCCTTGGTGCCGCCTCCCTGTGATGAATTGACCACCAGTGAACCCTCGCGCAAGGCGACGCGGGTCAGTCCGCCAGGCACGATGCGAATCTCCTCGCCACTCAGCACGAAGGGCCGCAGATCGACATGACGCGGCGCGACGCCCGATTCGACGAAGGTCGGCACGGTCGACAGCGCCAGGGTCGGTTGCGATATGTATTCGTGGGGACGCGCCTTGAGCTGGGCGACGAAGGTCTTCGGTTTCCGCGCGGCTGGCGTGCGGGCCGACCAGCATGCCGTAGCCGCCGGAGCCATGTACTGCCTTGACCACGAGTTCGTCGATGTGGGCCAGCGTATAGGCCAGTTCGTCGGGCTTGCTGCAGTCATGCGTCGGCACGTTCTGCAGCAAGGGCTCTTCGCCGAGATAGAAACGCACCATTTCGGGCACGTGGATGTACACGGCCTTGTCATCGGCGATACCGGTGCCGATCGCATTGGCCAGGGTCAGGTTGCCGGCGCGTGATGGCGAAATGCAGTCCGGGTGCGCCGAGCATCGATTCGGGCTTGAACACGAGCGGATCGATGTAGTCGTCATCGATGCGCCGGTAGATCACGTCGACGCGCGCCAGTCCGCTGGTGCTGCGCATGTAGCAGATTTCGTTCTTGACCAGCAGGTCGGCACCTTCGACCAGATCGACGCCCATCTCGTCGGCAAGAAAGGCGTGCTCGTAGTAGGCGCTGTTGTGGATGCCCGGCGTGAGCAGCACCACGGTCGGCTCGCCTTGGCAGTTCGGTGGCGCCACCGAGCGCAGGGTCTGCAGCAGCTGCATCGCCGTAGTGGGCAACCGGGGCGACGCCGGCGCGACGGAACAGATCCGGGAACAGTCGCATCATCACTTCGCGGTTCTCGACCATGTACGACACGCCGGACGGCGTGCGGCAATTGTCTTCGAGCACGAAGTACTCATCCGGCCCGGTGCGCACCATGTCGATGCCGGCGATATGCGAATAGACGTTGTGCGGCAGATCCTGTCCGACCATCTCGGCGCGGAACTGCGGATTGTTGTAGACCAGGCGCTCGGGAATCCGTCCGGCCTGATGATCTCGCGATCGTGGTAGACATCATGGATGAAGGCATTGAGCGCGCGGGTGCGCTGCTCAAGTCCCTTGCGCAGGTTCTGCCATTCGGCCTGGGCCATGACGCGCGGAATCAGGTCGAACGGAATCAGACGTTCCGGATCGCCGCCTTCGGTATAGACCGCGAAGGTGATGCCGATACGTCGGAACAGCACCTCGGCCTCGCGCCGCTTGAGTGCCAGTTGTTCTGCAGGAATGGATTTCAGCCAGGCGTCGACCAACGCATACGGAGCCCGGATCTGGTCGGGCCAGCCCATTTCGTCGAAAACTGCAGGTGCGCTCGGCATGAATGCTCCAGGGAGATCCGTTTAACCCTGAACGCAATCAGCGCTGGCGTCAAGGCAGGAGCGTGGTGCCGTTCATGTGTCGCGTTGCAGTTTTTCGATGGCTGCATTGCGCGCACGCGACCCCACAGACGGGTCTTGTTGAACGGCTCTGCAAATACTGCGACTTCGCCTTGCTTCTTGTCCTGCAGGCGGGAAAACCATGCTGCAGCGACTGTTTTCGCGCTCGATCAACAGGCCCTCGAAGCCCTCGGTCGCAACTCAAAACGCTGGTCGAATCGGGCGTCATCGGGCATTCTGCGCGCTGGCCCGGATGGCGAAACTGGTATACGCAAGGGACTTAAAATCCCTCGACTTCGGTCATGCGGGTTCGATTCCCGCTCCGGGCACCAAGTGTGAGAGGGCAGAACCGTGTGTTATTCGGCTCAGGTCGAGGAATCGTTCAAGCGCTACGTCAAGCAGTTCGGCGCGGATATCGATATCCACCAGTTCGTCAAGCTCTACGGGCATCGGCCCGAGGCCAGGACGATGCGCATCCCCAAGGCCATGGATGCGAACTTCGCCGAACCGGCCAACGCCGATGAGCGCGCGATTGCCGCGATGATTGTCAGCTTCGATCGCAGCGAACTGGCCCGCCACGAGCAGGAGCTGTTCAAGCAACGCAAGCGTCTGGCTGATGCCGAACGCAAGCTGCAATTGCGCATCACCAAAGCCGCCAGCGAAAGCCAGCGCATTGCCACGAGCAAGGTGAAATGGCTGCTCTCGCGCATGGCCGATATCAAGCGCCGCGAACTGCTGCCGCGCGATTCACGAATCTTTCCGGGCACTTACGCACCCGTCATGGTCATCGAGGATGGTCGCCGCGTAATCAAGCCGATGCGCTACCAGTGTCGTCCGCAAGGCAAGCCCGCGTTTTACGATCGCAAATACCCCGGTACCTACAACGCACGGCGCGACAACCTCGAAGGATTCTGGAAAGGGCAGTTCGGGCATAGCCACGGCATCGCCATCGTCAACGCGTTCTACGAGAACGTCAGCCGCCATGCGCTGGAAGGTCGTGAACTTGGCGAAGGCGAGGCCGAGGAGAACGTCATCCTCGAATTCCGCCCGCAACCGCAACAGGACATGCTCGTCGCCTGCCTGTGGTCGCACTGGCAAGGCGAAGGCGAGGAGTTGCTCTCATTCGCCGCGATCACCGATGAGCCACCCGCCGAAATTGCCGCCGCCGGCCATGATCGCTGCATCATCCCGATCAAGCCCGCCAACATCGATGCCTGGCTGAATCCCGATCCGAACGATCTCGCTGCGCTATACGCGATCCTTGATGACCGCGAGCGGCCGTATTACGAGCATCGGATGGCGGCGTAGAGCGGAACCCGCAGAGTGGGTTCCGCTTTAAATGAGGAACTGTTGTTTTTTTGTAGGAAATGGCTTCAGCCATGATGCTCTTTTCGCATCCTGCCGAAAGGCATCATGGCTGAAGCCATTTCCTACAGTGTGTTTGCCAAGTGGACAGTGGATAGCATTCCTCCGGATCCAAGCGGTTTCGACCGGACGAAATGCATGTCAGCGATTCGTGCCCTTGCTTGCGCGTGCCGGTGAACGCTTCGGAACCGCTGTTGAGCTATTTGCCGATGCCGGAATAGCGGCCATCGGATTCTTGCGCGCGGCCGAGTGTGACCAGCATTTCGAGGAGTTGCGGCAGGCGTTTTTTCCAGGCACCGCGGGCGCGGAAGCGGGTGGCGAGTTCGTCGACGTTGAGCGGGATCGGGCTGGCGGCGAGGGTATCGGCGACGGCGCGAACCTGCTCGATGGCATCTTTCGGCCACGCTGCCGGTTTGAACGTTGCCGGAATTGCGGCGGCTGAATCGTCGTCGCTGTCGGTATCGAGTTGCGCTTGTTCGGGGGCGCTGGTGGATGTGGGGTTCTGGAACTCCGGGCGCAGCCAGCGCACGAGTCCGCGTGCTTCTTCGGCAGCGCGTTCGGCGTTCAAGGCGACCAGGCGTTCGAGGATGGCTTCGTCGAAAGCGCGGCGGGCGTCCTCGCGATCCATGTTGCCAAGATCACCTGTAGGAGCGCCGCCAGGCGCTTGTCCCCTCTTGGGGGCGATGCTCTTTGGCGGCATGTCGGAAAAGCTCGCGACCGCAGGAAGTCCATTTTTCGGGGCGCTTGGCGACTCTTCTGCTGAAGCGGCTCCGCTTGAGAAGCTCGCGCCTGGCGGCGCTCCTACAGAAGCTGCTTCGCCGGAATGGGTCGCGTTGTTTGCATCCAGTCCCATCGCGCGGCGCAGCAGCGGCAACAGATCGGACCAGCCGTAGGCATCGAGCACGGCGGCGTCGATTTCATCGTGGAGTTGGCGCAGCACCGATACGATGCCGTGTTCGTGGATCACGCGCTCTTTGGCGGTCAGCACGTCGCCGCTGCGCAGCTTTTCGAGCACGTTGTACATGCCAGTCAGGGTCAGATCGGGATATGCCGCTTGCTGGCGCTTGCGATGGGCGTCGAGTTGTTCGGCGAGGTGGGCGATGCGGGAATGTTGTTCGTGGTTGGTGAGGGGGAAAGGGAAGGGATCGAAGCAGCGTGTCTTGTTGTAACGAGGGTCATTTCCGACACCTAAGCGGCCACCCGCAGCGATTGCCCAGATGACATGGATTTCGCAGGAAAGCACACCGAGATGAACCGCATCATCCAAGCCAATCCCAATGGCCCCATGGTCGATTAGGGTTTTGCTATCCATGAACTGGAAAAAACGGAACTTTGCTGTTTCGGTCGTCGCAATGTACCGCCGTAAGCCGCTGATCATTTCACGTAAAGCAGGACGCGGCCTCCCAAAAACCCACCAATTTTCACGGAAACCAGCATCGCGCTTAGCGTCTCTTTCGGGCTTTACGTGTTCCAAAATATGCTGGTAGATCGCGGGATAACGGCATCTAACATCCTCGGCCGCAAGCCCATATAGATCAATCACCATGAGACCACGAGCGGATTGTGTTAGATCGCGCCCATTGCGATAGTCACGAATTCGTTCTTCTATTCCGTGGTGGCTGCCAAGCCCCAACTTCTCAGCAAGTTGACGTTCAATGATAAATCCTGAGCCCGCCAACATAACGCCCATGGATGTTATGCGTTGGTTACTCTTTAGTTGACCGGCACTTGCTACCGCCGCACCCACTCTCAGATCGGCGTGAATATCACCGCGTTGCTCGCGCATTGATACTTGGTAAGCGTCCGGCCACGACACCTCGCATTGCTGCGCAGTGTGGGTTAGGCCGCAGGCTTCCAGCGATGCGGCAGCAGAGTGTCGATGTCGCGATCAAGGGTGGTTGGCAGACGTGTCAGCACGTCGGTAAGCCAGGCGAGTGGTTCGTGGCCGTTGGCCTTTGCGGTGGCGAGCAGACTCATGATGGCGGCGGCCCGTTTGCCGGCGGTTTCGGAGCCGGCAAACAACCAATTCTTGCGTCCCAGGGCGATGGGCCGGATTGCATTCTCGATCGGGTTGTTGTCGATCGGGTAGCTGCCGTCCTCGGCATAGCGGATGAGGGCTGGCCAACGACGCAAGGTGTAGTCGATGGCATTGGCCGTACCGCTATCGTCCAGGATGGTGGGACGCAGCATTTCCAGCCAGGACTTGATGGTATTGAGCGTTGGCACGGCATGGCGCTGACGATGGGCGAGTCGTTCCTCGACCGTCATCGCCTTTGCCTCGGCCTCAATGCGATACAGCGCCGCGATGCGCTCGATCGCCTCCTGGGCGACTTTGCTGCCGCTGGCTTTGTACCGATCAACAAACTTGCGCCGCGCATGCGCCCAGCATGCAAGCTCGGCCACGCCTTTTGCGAACAGGGCTTTGTAGCCACCGTAGTCGTCAACCATCAGCGCGCCGCCATACGTGCCGAGAAAATCCCTGGCATGTTGTCCGCTGCGGCTGGTGCAGAAGTCGAAGGCGATGATCGGCGGTCCGATGCCGCTACGATACGCAAATAGATAGCTGCGATGAATCGTGCCCTTGCCGGGCTTGAGCATGCCGACGGTTGTTTCATCGGCGTGCAGGATCGTCTGATTGCGTAGCTCGCCCTGCAAGCGATCCACCAAGGGCTGCAAGGCCACGCCGCATGCCCCGATCCACTCGCCTTGGGTCGAGCGTGGGATATCGACTCCACTGCGGGCGTAGATGGCTTCCTGCCGATACAGCGGCAAGTGATCGACATACTTGGCCACGATGACGTGGGCCAGCAGATCCGGTGCGGCGATGCCGCGATCAATCACCGTCGGTGCCACCGGCACCGCCGTGATCGTTTCGCACGCGCGACACGCGTACTGCGGATAGACGTCGCGGCGTACGAAGAAGGTCAACGGCTTGCATGACAGTTTTTCGCTGACATGGTCACCGATGTGGCTGAGTGCGCCACCGCACTGGCCACACGCGCACCTCGACGGTTCATGCCGGGTCTCGACCCGCTCCAGATCTTCGGGCAACGCACGGCGCTTGGGGGACAGACGCGGACGCGCGGGCGCGGCGTCTGTCGACGCTGACGATTGCAGCGCTTCCAGTTCGGCCTCCACGGCGGCGATGTCCGCCGCCATGGTCTCTTCGAACAAGTGCCGCTGGGCCGGATCCATCTTCTCCGAGCGCGCCGCGAACTGGATCCGGCGCAGCCGCGCGATCTCGGCGGTGAGCTTGGCGATGTTGGCGTTGCGCTCGGTGATGGTGCGCTCGTGGCGGGCGATGAGGTGATCGCGTTCGGCGATGCAACGCTCGTGATTGGCGATGACTTGCAGCTTCTCAACCACCAACGCGCGTAGCGTTTGAACGTCGGTGATGGCGTCGAGTTGCGTGTGATCCATGAATCACAGAGTAGCCATTTACACCCGCTTTGCCAAGTCCTTTTGCGCGCTCAATCGACGCCAATCCACACCGGCACACAACCAGGCAAATTGCTCCGGCTGCAGTGACCAGGTTTGGCTTCCGGAATGCGGCCAGATGAAGCGTCCCTGCTGCAGCCGACGCACCGCCAGCCACGTTCCCTGCGCATCGCAACACAGCACCTTGATGCGTGTTGCCGCGCGGTTGCGAAAGACGTAAGCAGTACCCTCCATCGGATTGCGATCCAGATGCTCACGCACATACACCAGCAATCGATCCATCCCACAGCGCAGATCCATCGGGGCCGTCACCAACCACCAACCCGTTGGACTCAGCATGTCAGCAACGCCTGCAGCGTCGGCAACCAGCGTGCCGATGCCATGCCGAGGGGCAACTGCACCTGCAAGCCATTCGGCAAGCGCACTTCGATCGCCCCAGCGACCGACTCCGGCTCGCCAACCAGGATCGGCATCAGCGAAAGCGATGGCGGCACCAACAGCGGCCGACTCAACACGCGCCGCCAATAGCCAAAACTCGGCAAACTCAAAGCATGCTGACGGCAATACGCTACCTGAGTCAGGCCGCTGCTCTGCCATCCTGCCAGGTGACCCTTCCAAAACTCCGACTTGCTGACCATACGTGCGCTCCATTGTTAACGAGCGCATATCGCAGCAAACCCGAGCGGCGAGTTACAGGTGTCGTGGGCAGTCGCTTACGATACTTGCACTTCTTCTGAGCCAGTATCGCTCTCAGAGACTACGTTCAGTACGCGGCCAATTGTGGAATTGGCCATTGTGCCCACAGTCATTGCAATCCTGACCGCAGCGCCGTCCGAGGTGTCAACCCACGGGTGATCCGGAATCGAGAACGTAAGTGAAATAGGATATTTCCTGTCGGACATCGCGCCCTCAATCACCCTGCGATTGAACTTTTGCTTGATAGAGTTCGTTGTAATAAATCCGAACCGCTCGACTGATCCTTGCCCAGTCAGGGCACTCGCGTGTTGCCACCAATACATAACAAAATCGGCGGAATCGGGGACATCTGGCCACGCGAGTCGGATCGCTTCAACGTAGCCATCTCCTAGCGCTATTCGCAGCGGCTCGCCCTTCCCTAAGAACGGCGGATTCCCCACCACAAAATCGGCTTGCGGCCACGCGGCCTTGCGCGGATTCACATAGCGCTCCAGCGGTACGCGGGCAGCCTCATCGGGAATCGGCTGGCCGGTGACGGGCGAGGGTTTCATGGTCACGCCATCCCAATGCATGACCGGCACGCCGTGTTCATCGCTGACGTATTCCATGTGGTCATACGCCAGCACGGCATCGCGGTTTTCGATATTGCGGAAATCGCGGATCACCGGTTGCGGTGGCTTCACATCGCCCTGGGTGCGGAAGTGCCATTGCAGATAGCCGATCCACAAAACGACTTCAGCAATCGCGGCGGCGCGGGGATTCAATTCGATGCCGAGCAATTGGTGCGGATCGACGGTTTCGGCGCTGGTCGCGTCGGCGCGTTCGCCATCAATCGCGAGGCCACCCTGGCGGTAGCCAATCTCATCGAGTGCGTTGAGCACTTCGCCTTCGAGGCGCTTCAGATGTTCCAAGGTGACATAAAGAAAATTGCCCGAGCCGCAGGCGGGATCGAGCACACGCACCGTGCACAGGCGATGGTGGAAGGCGCGCATCAGTTTGACTGCATCGGCCTCCTTGCCTTCGGCGGCGAGGGTCAATGCGGCGGCGTGGGCATCGCTCCATTCGGCGCGCAGCGGTTCGATCACGGTTGGCAACACCAGGCGTTCGACATAGGCGCGTGGCGTGTAGTGCGCGCCGAGCTTGTGGCGCTCGGTCGGATTGAGGGCGCGTTCGAGCAGGGTGCCAAAGATGGCCGGTTCGACGTGCTCCCATTTGGCGCGTGCGGCTTCGATCAGCAAGGTGATTTGCTCGCGACTCAAGGGCAGGGTGTCGGGATGCTTGAACAGCTTGCCGTTGAAGCGCAGCACGTCGCTGGCGATGGCGGCGGAGAAGCCGCCTTCATCCATGTTCTGCCACAGTTGCCCAAGCATGCGCATGGCAATGTCAGGTTGGTCCGCATGCTGGATCAACAGATTGCGGAAACTCTCGGGCGGCAGCAGCTTCACATCCTCGGCGAACATCGTGAACAGGCAGCGCATGAGGAATTGCGCGACCAGCTCGGGATCATGTTTGGCCGCTTCGAGACTGCGCGCGAGCGCGGCGAGGCGGCTGGCGATCTCGCGGGTGACGCGGGCCGATTCGCGTGAGGGATCGAGCGACAGCGGATCAAGCCAGATCCGGCGCAGGCGTTCGCGGACTTCGGGTTTGCGCAGATCATCCAAGGCAATGCGATGGCTGCGCGGATCGGGGAAGGGCGTATAGGTCGCACCTGAGCGCGTGAACTCGGCAAACAGTTCGATGCGCTGGCCGACATCGACCACGATCAGGAACGGTGGGCGGCCCTCGCTGGCGGGCAGGGCGCGCGCGTAGGCTTCGGCCTGACTGCGCGCACGCAGGATCGCATCATCGAATCCGCGTGTGTGCGCACCGGCCTTGAGTTTCTTCGATTCGAGAACAAACGCGCCGCGCCGATACAGATCGATACGGCCGGGGCTGCTGCTGCCATCGCCATGGCTGAAGCTGATCGGGCGCTCGAACATGTAGCTCTGTTCGGCATCCGCGTGCGGTGTCCCGACGCCGAGCAGATGGCATAGATCAATCAGGAAGGTCTGCGAGGTCGACAGCTCGGAGGCCTTGATGCCATTCCATTTGGCAATGAACTCATCGGCCGCGTCCTGTTCGATCTGCGCCACGTTGAAACTCCTTGTTGATTTCGCCCGCAAATAGTTGCAACCAAGTGCTTCTCCCGCTGGCGGGAGAAGCTGCCGACAGGCTGATGAGGGTGGACGCGCGAAGCGCGATATCGCAGCGTTTCCATAAGAGCTCCACCCTCGACCGCCGTTCCAGACTTGGTTCTACCGACTGCATCCATGAAGTCGTCATCCCCCTTGATTCACCCCATCCATGGGGCTCACCCTTCGGGCCAGCTTCGCTGTTCGCGATCGATCCAGTCGATCGCAGTGGAACCTTCGCCCGCCAGCGGGAGAAGGAATAGAGCAAAGTCGCAGTGTTTACGGGCCCAACTTATAGCGTTGATCGTCCAAGGCTACCCGAAGCGGGCTTGGGCGTCAGCAAGGCTTGGCATTGCTGCAGCTTATGTGAGGAAGAGCCCGACTTGCCGTTTGAGCAGCCAGTTGAAGAACAGCCAGAAAAAGGCAATCAGCAAGGCCCCCAACGCGCACAAGGTGGCGAGGCTGGTCAGGCTGGTTTTCATATCGGCGTTGGCTGCGAGCAACTCCTCGCGTTGCGACAGGTTCGGATCGAAATTGGCGTAGGCAACCGGCATGGTGCCGCCGATCTCGATGTCATCGGCGCGCGACCATGGCACCGGGAAGCCCTTTGTGTAGCTCTTTCCGTCGACTTCAAAACTGTATTTGAAGCGGGCGAGTTGCTTGGTGACCGGCGTTTCCTCGTCGACTGCGACAATCGCCTGGACGACCGAGTGATCATTGAGGATGGCCTGCGCGCGCAAGGTGCTGGAAATCGCCGTATAGCCGAGAACGATCACGACGCTCGGATAAACCACGGCCCACCAAAGCAGGTTGTGGCCACGAAGGATCTTGTCGCCGAGGCTGAGTGACTTCCAGGGTGTGGCCATTGGTTCTCCGGAGTTATTCATTGGGCTCGCAACTGCTGCGACTTTGCTTCAATGATTCTCCCGCCATCGGGAGAAGCATGCAGTGGCGATTATTCCCCGATCAAGTCTATGGCATGCCGATGCAGTGGCCTGTTCCGGAATTTGTCCGGAAACTGAATCAAAATACAGAACGCACAATAGTCATCTGATGATGCGCAAGACGACACCGATTCGGCTGAGGGACGATCGCCATCCGGGGCGTGCGCCAGTCAACCATCCGTCTTGACCTGTGCCGGAACCTCGACCCAGAACCAGCCGCGCACGTCGCCGACCTCGAAGCCGGTGGCCATATCCTGCGGATACCGTTTCGCCAGCGCTTGCTTGACCTCGGGTGTGATGTCGGCGACCGGGCCGTGACATTGCCTGCACATCTGGCCGAGTGGAATCGGTGTGGCGACGGCCAGGCCACCGTCAGATCCACTGAAGAAACGGCGCGTCTTCGACCTGTCCCTGACAACTTCAGCGACCCAGTCCGGCCCGCTGTTGTCGGGGTTGCGCAGCTTGTACGAGGTTCGCCCGATACGAACGTTGTTGGCCTCGGCAACCGACTGCGCGATGCCAGCCGCCTCGCTCGAGCAGACCTCGATGCCCGCCGCGGGCCCACCGGCGGCAATGCTGTCGCTGAGTCGCTTCAGCAGACGTGTTGCCAGTTCTTTCTGTGCCTTGTCGGCAACGGCCAATTGATCCTGACGGTCGTCGCCGGACGTCTGCAGTTGCGTCCACTCGACCGCCCTGGAACCTGGTTCGGGTTGATCCGCCGATGCGACGATCGCATGCGCGGCTGCGCAACCGGCGATTGCGAGAATGAAGCCGAGGTTGGTTTTCATTTCGTTCTCCTGTGCAAGAAAGTGGTTTCGGACGATCGCAGCGGACGCCCGCCCGGTTCGCTTCAGCGGTAGTCGCGATGGCAATCGTCACAGGCATGCTTGATGTCGGTCAGCGCCTGTTTACGCTGCGTGCATTCGCTCTGGCCCGCGGCCAGGGTCTTGTCACGCAGATTGTCGATGTATTGATGGAACACGCGATCCGGTGTGCCTTGATCCGGCATGGCGGTGAGGATGTCGTTCGAGAGCAGGGTCAGCTTGTCGAGGGCGTTCGCATTGTCGTTGCAGGTTGGCTTCGCCGCCGCTTCGTTCGCCGCGATCAACTCATGTTTCATGACGTTCATCAGCGCCTCGGGATAGGCATCCTTGCGCGCGTTGAGCATTCTCATGGCGGTGGTCGCCATGATGAGGCCGGCAAGCAGGCCGATGATCAGGGTGACGACATGACGCATGGACTCGACTCCGCGCAAGATTGAAATCCCATGGTACGACGCCGGCATGTCGATATTCCAAGCCCCGCGGTTTCCTGCCGTTTTGACGGCGGTTGCGCCTGCCGCGTGCTAATCTCCCGCGCCGCATGAATACGCCCGCCGAAAACACAATCGCCGATGAGCGCTTCCGCGGTCTCGACCGTCTCTATGGCGCGGGCAGCAGCGCGCGCCTTGGGCAAAAACATGTTTGCGTAATCGGTGTCGGCGGAGTCGGCTCGTGGGTCGTCGAGGCACTTGCGCGCAGTGCGCTCGGAAAGCTGACCCTGGTCGATGCCGATGAAGTCTGCATCAGCAACACCAATCGACAATTGCATGCGCTCGATGGCCAATACGGACGGGCCAAGGTCGAGGTCATGGCCGAGCGTGCGCGTGCGATCAATCCTGCGCTGCGTATCGATACGTTTGCCGAGTTCCTTACGTCGGCGAATCTCGAACGTCTTCTCGATCGCGGTTACGACCTCGTCATCGATTGCTGCGATGCGTTCCGGGTCAAGGTCGAGATGATTGCCTGGTGTCGTCGGCGCAAGCTGCCGTTGATCGTCAGCGGATCGGCCGGCGGACGCATCGATCCAACCCTGGTGCGTGTGCGCGATCTGTCACGCACCGAGCACGATGCGATGCTCGCCCTGATCCGCAAGAAGCTGCGCGAGGAATTCCGTTTTCCGCGCGGGCCGAAGCGTTATTTCGGGGTACAGGCGATCTATTCGCTGGAGAACGTGCGCTACCCGCAGGCCGACGGCAGCGTCTGCGGGCAACGACCCGAGGCGGGCGAGGGTGGCCTCAAGCTTGATTGCGGAGGCGGCCTTGGTGCGGCGACGCATGTCACGGCCACGTTTGCGTTTGCGGCCGTCGCAACTGCGATACAGAAGCTGCTGGTGGTGAAGGCGGATTCATCGGCTGTTTCTGCGGAATAGATTTTCCGCGTCTCGGATAAGCTGGAGACTGCAATCGCAGAGTCTTGCGCTGTTTGGTCAACAAGCCTGTCGGCCAGATTGTCGGCTCAAATTCCATCCCTCGTCATCCCAGCGAAGGCTGGGGCCCGGTTTTGAATCGGAAATCAAAAAGGGTCTTCGTGAAATCGTGTGGGTGAATTCATCGGTTTTCATTGCTGCAGCAGGATGCAGGTGAGCGCCTTCCGTTGTAGGTTGGGGTGAGCGCAAGCGAACCCCAACGGATTGCGATCCCCCATCCGCATGGCGGCAAGCCTGCCACAATAGCTGTTGGGGTTCGCTTGCGCTCACCACCAACCTACTCAATCCGCGCGGGACGAATGGGGAACACTCCGATCACAAACCTGCTGACTGTTGCCCGGGGACGAAAGCCGCGGAATCAATAGGCGCCCGGCAGACGCTGCGGTTGCTTCACTGAACTGACCGTCAACAAAGCGCGCCGGATTCCACGACAACACAGAAACCTGAAAAGCGTTGTTCTGCAAGGGTTACGCCGGGAACAACGCATCAAGTTCACCCACAGGTTTTCACGAAGAGCCATCAAAAACTGGATCCCAGCCTTCGCTGGGAGGACGAATTGGTGGAGTGGCGGGATTGGAGAGTGTGCGCCTACGCAGGAACTCCAGGATTCTGGAGAAGCGGAAGGTTGAAAAGACGGCGGGCGTTGTCGCTGGTCGAGGCGGCGACTTGCGCTTCGCTTTCGCCGCGAAGGCCGGCGACCACGGCAAGCACCTCGGTCAGCAGGGCAGGTTCGTTGCGCTGACCTTGATGGCCGTGCAGCGGTTGATCGGGTGAATCTGTTTCGAGCAGGAGGAATTCGCCCGGCATCCGCGCAACGATTTCACGCAGGCGCCTGGCTCGCGGATAGGTGACTGGCCCGCCAATGCCAAGCGAAAAGCCCAGTTTCCACAATTGCTCGGCTTGCTGCAGGCTGCCGGAAAAACTGTGCACGACACCACGCAGTCCACCGATCTTGCGCACGCACGCGGTCACTTCATCGAAGGCGCGCCGGGCATGCACGATCACCGGCAGATCGTGCTCGCGGGCGAGTTCGACTTGGGCGCTGAAGTAGCGATATTGTTGATCACGATCGAGTCCGTCGATGAAGAAGTCGAGCCCGCATTCGCCAACGGCGAGCGGTTGCTCGCGGTGGATCATCTTGCGCAGATCGCTCAGGTGTTGTGGCTCGTGCTGATCGAGAAACATCGGATGCAGGCCATAGGCCGGGTACAGGCCGGTGTGCGCGATGCAGACCTCGCGCAGATGCGCCCAGCCGCTTTGTGCAATCGCCGGTACGATCTGGCGCGTCACGCCGGCGCTGCGCGCTCGAGCGAGTACATCGTCGCGATCCGCATCGAATTCGGGCGCATCGAAATGGGAATGGCTGTCGATCAGAAAATGCATGCGTGGAAGCTAGCAAGCGGTGGTCGATGCGTCGAGTACGCAAGCCGTGAGCGAAGTGACGGACTGTGATCCACTACTCGTCGCCTGGTGGGATCTCTGGAATCGACATGGCGACCCGCATTGGACGCCGGCAAAACCACACAGTTGTCAACCCCTTCTATCCTCTGTAGGGTTGTACCCCCGCGGGGGGGGGCTGCGGCAATACTGCGGGAGAGGTGGCCATTGGCGGGCCTGAAAGCCTTGATCGCGCGTGCAGATCTTTGCTATCCATTTACTTTGGGGTGATTCGATGAAAAGTCTGGGTTTGATTGTCTGTACAACGTTGACACTGGCAGCGCAGGCCGCCACAGCGGGAACGGCCTTTTGCAATGCCGCGCCTATCGCCAGCGGTACCGATGCGGGGCCGGCCGCTCTGTATCCGTCGTCGATCACAGTGACTGGGGCCGGCACGAGTATCACCACGGTCGACGTGCAACTGAATCGCCTGACACACACGTGGCCCGATGACATGGACCTGCTGTTGGTGGGGCCGACCGGCGCGAAGCTGGTCATCCAGTCCGACGTCGGCGGGTCGGTTGACGTAACCGACCTCAGTTACGTGATCAGTGATAGTGGTGCCACCTTGTTGCCGGATGCCGGACCCTTGGTCGCAGGTACCTTCATGCCCTCAAATGTCACCAGCGGAGATGCATTCGCGGCACCAGCACCTGCCGGCCCACACGATGAAGCGGCACCGGCAGGTGCAGCGACGCTGACCAGCGTCTTTGCGGGCACGGATCCCAATGGTGCATGGAATCTGTTCTTGGTTGACGACTCAGGTGGGGATGGCGGCACTTACGCGGGCGGCTGGTGCCTTGATTTTGCCACCACGCCGGTCACTTTGCAGACGTTCGACGTCGAATAGCAACGCGCTACGCTGATCGGTGCACGGAAAAGCCGGGCGAAAGCCCGGTTTTTCTTTGCCACGGGATTGAAATACAGGCGAACCGCCGCGAATGCGGTGCGCATTCGCGGCGCACTCTTCTCGATGTTGATGCTTCGGGCTTGGGGGAGCCGTAGCGGATCTGTCGATACTCTCCTGCATATCGTGCTGCCAGCGCGCCAGGTGCGTTCAGCGCGCAACAAGCCACGCCGCCAGGCCGAGGAACATGGCGAGGCTGACCACATCGGTTGCCTTGGTCAGGAAGATGCTTGACGCGGTGGCCGGATCGGCACCCAGTCGTTTGAGAATCTGGGGTACGCCGGCGCCGACGATTCCGGCGACGCCACAGCTTGCGGCCATGGCCAGCCAGGTAATGAAGGCCAGCTTGCCGGCATCGACACTGCCCTGGTGTCTGGCCAGGATGAACATTGCGAGCCCGCCGAACAGGCCGGTCAATGAGCCGTTGAGCAGGCCAAGCCAGGCTTCCTTGAACAGATGGCGCATGCCCTGGCCCGGCTTGAGATCGCCGAAGGTCATCCCGCGCAAGGTCACGGCCAGGGCCTGCGAGCCGGTGTTGTTGCACTGGTCGGAAAGTACCGGGAGGAATACGGCGAGCAGGACGATCTGGTTGATCGTGCCCTGGAACATCCCGACCACGGCCGCTGTTGCGAAAGTTGCGAGCAGGTTGAGTTGCAGCCACGGGTGTCGAAAACGCAGGCTGCGCGGCCACGACGTGGTCAGCCGTTCCTCCTTCTCGACACCGACCATCGAGCCGGCCTGGGCACTGATCTCGAACGCCTGTTCCTCGAACAACACCGACCCGCGTACCACCCCGATCAGCACGCCTTCGCTATCGCACACGGGGTAGACCGGGTAGTGACGGCGCACGACTTCGCGCATCGCGTCGACCACATCGGTTTCCGGTCGCAGCGAGAACGGGTGCGGCACCATGATTTCCTCAAGGCGCTGTTCGGCTCGCGCAAAGACCATTTCGCGGAAGGTGACGACACCGATCAGATGACGTTGCGCGTTGATGACGAACACATAGGTCATCAAGGTCACCGAAGCAACCGGGCGCAGGCGTTCGAGCACGGCGCCAACCTGGGCAATCGCCGGGAAGGTTTCCGGCGGCGGTTCCATCAACCGACCGACCGAACCCTCGTTCCAGGAGCGGCTGGTCTGCCAGTGTTCGCTGGTGCCCTGGCCGGCAGCAAAGGCGATTCGTTTGCGTCGCTCGGGGCCGAAGCGATCGAGCACGGCGAGGCCGCGTCCGGGCCCCATTTCCTGCAAATGCCCGGCTACTGCGGTGTCGGGCAGGGTGGCAAGCAGGTGCGCGGCGGCATCCGCATCCAGGTTGCGCAATTCATCGAGCAGGCTGACTTGATCTTGCATGGCGAGTCGTTCCGGGGAGCGGCGATGCTACCCGAAGCGTGTGCGCGTGGGTGTGAATCGAGCCGCGCAACGTTGGCCCTGTTGAAAAGGGCGTTGGGCTTCGCTTGCGCTCAGCTCGACATATGGTGCTCAGCCCGACAACGCCGGCAAAGGAAGATCCTGTCGGCTGATGCGGATCGCCTAGTTGACCCGGTAGAAGCTGTGGGCGCCGATGACCGCAAGCGGTTGTCCCTTCATCCAGGCCGGAGAAGCGTGTTCCTCGGCGACGAAATGATCGGCATCGGGGACGACGAATTGCCGTTTCTCGATCGGCAGATCCCACATCTGCAGGGCATGATCAGCGACCTGCCAGGCCTGGTTCCAGGCAACCGGATTGCGCAGCATGTAGTTCTTGTTGGTCGTCGAAATCGCGAACTGCAGACGTGCATTTACCACTTCGCAGACATTGTCACCCCAGCGACCGTCATCACGGCGACGCATCGCGACTTCCGCTACGGCAGCCTGCCCGAGAGGGGTCTCGCTGCGGGCTTCGAGATAGACCATTGCGGCGAGGCAGGTTCGATCTGCGTCATGTTGCGGCAGTATCGATGCCAGCCAGAGTAGCCAGGCCAATTTCATCGTCCATTTTCTCCTGCAAACCAGGATCGGCGGATTCGTCCACAGCCTGCGCATTCGATTCCGCAGTCCATGCCCGGTGAAACTTCCGCTCGACCATCAGATGCCCGTTTGAATCTACTCAGGCACCACGATTCGCAGCCAGCTCGATTCAGGTCTTGACTGGAATCCACCTGGGTCGGATGACTGCGATGTTGGAAATCGATCGGCGCGTGGGTCGCTGCCTGATCTACGGGTGGTGGCGTCTGCCTTTCGCGGCGGTCGCTCGATCCCGTTGCTGCGTATTCCTCCTTGAGACGATCCTGCAAGAAACTCGTCAAAAAACGGAGACTACCGGTGGGCGTGTTCACCACCACATACGACTTGGCGCGCAGGTTACTGGTTTGAATCCGGCTTGTCACCAAGTTTTTGCGCAAACATGAACGGCGCGTTCAGGATGCTATTCAGTGTCATTTGGCGGAAATGATAGTAAAACAAGTAAGGGTTAACTGATCCCAAAAATAGTATGTCGTTTAATACATTCCTATTTCTTGTAACCATAAAATCCGCTGAGCATCTTCTGCTCGCCTGCGTAGTCTTTCGGTTCGGCGCTGACGAACTTGGTGATGCCGAGTTCAAGCAGCAGTTCGCCAAGTTCCGGCGCTCCTTCGGCATTGAGGAGGGCATCGCGGACCTTGTTGCGCACGTCCTCTGGCACGTCAGGCGAGGCGAGAATCGCCGACCCCGCAAAATCCCGTGAGGTATACAGGGTGACCATTGATGGATTGCCGAATGTTTCAAGCATCCAGGTCGGAAAGATCATCGCCTGGGCTTCGCCACTGTTGAGCATGTCGAGGCAGTCTCGCCACGAAGCCGCATTGGAACTGATGTCGGGTTGTTGCACGGGATCAGAGAAAACCTGCATCAGCACCGCGTAGCCGAGGCTCGGCGCGGGCATGGTCGCAATGCGGGAGGACAGCAGAGCACTCGGTTTCTCGCCTTCGAAATCGGGATTGGCGAGCAGGGTGTAGGAGGTCCCCTGCGATCGGCGTACCAGCGGAATGAAGCCGAGGTGGTTGATCCGGTAGTCGGCGAACTGGGCTTCGTCATACGAGAAATCCGTCTGATCGGGTTTCAGGATATCGCGCCAGTAGCTTGCGTAGTTGGCCGCCGGAGCCAGCACGAATTTCTCGCCGGTAGCCTTGCTCAGATAGTCGAGCAGGGGCTTGTAGATTTCTTCAGCCGCAGCCGGCGTGTAGGCTGGTTCGGGAGTGAAGCGGTATTCGGCCGCGTGGGCACTGGTGCCGATCAGGGCCGCACATAAGCAGGCCACGACAAGACGAGTGCCATTGCGATTCTTGTTCGGGATGCTCATGGGTTCGTTTCCTCGCGTGTGATCGAAGCCGCTGGCCTAAGGTAATGCAAGTCCTGCGCCACAACTACGCTACAAAACTCCGGCGTTCAAGTGAAAAGGACTGACGAACACGCCGGATTCCAGCTTCATCTGGACATCTTCCGGCAGCTCGAGCGGCAACACCGCGAGTGCTTCACAGACGCCACCTTGATTCCGTGCCGCATACAGGATGCGTCCGTACGCCGCAGGCATGTCATCGATCCCGATCCGCTCGCCTGCGCCAGGCGGCTCGCTGGATTGGGTTCTCACGCGCATGCATCCGCGCTTGTTGCCGCCGCGATAGTGGAGCCGTGCAACGATTTCCTGGCCCGGATAGCAGCCCTTGTCGAAGCTGATGGCGCCGAAGCGCTCAAGCCCGAGCGCTTGCGGGGTGAATTCCTCGGCGGTTTCGCCGGCAATCCATGGCAGCTGCGCAGCGATGTCGTCGCGCATCCAGGCTTCGAGTCGATCTGTGTCGATTTGTGGTTCGACCGGGGTGGCGACGATGGCCGCACGTCGCGGTGTGTCTCCCGGGAGATCAAGTAGCCACGCGCCGGCGAGGTTGCCTGCCACGGGCGAATCATCAGTCGGCAACGCCAGCAGAGAGTAGCCAGCAAGTGACCGGATGCGTACCTTCGAGCGAAACACGAACATCGACAGGCGCGTCGCCATGACAGCGGCATCGCCGCGTGGCAACCAGATCAGCAGGCGCTCATCGGCGATCAGGAGCAGGGCAAAGAAATTTCGCACGCGGCCACCTGGATCCAGCCAGGCACTCCATTGCCACTGGCAGTCGGGCAATGCGTCCACGTCACTGGTGAATTGCGCCTGGGCGAACGAGCGCGCGTCGGCACCGGAAAGTTCGAGGATTTGTGCTTGGGCAAGGAACTGGGGCACGGTGATCGAAGCTCGTTGAATGTCGTCGATGCTCTCAACATGCGACCTCGATCGAACCGATGCAAGTGCGTGTGCGGTTGTCAGATTCCGCCCCGGGGATTAAGATTTCGCGGCTAATCGCAAGTCTGGATGCGTGAGTGCCGTGACTTCGATTGCGCCCTGTTGCGCGGGAAGAGTCTCTTGCGGCTTGCCTCGCGCGGTCACTCACGGTCCGGGATGGAGCTGTTGATGGCTTTCCCGATCCCTCTGCAAACGCTTCGACCTTACAAACCCCAATACATGACCGATTCCGAATCCGACGCCGATGCTGCAGCGCAGCCTGCGACTCCCTCCAGTGAGGAGGGATCAGTGCGCGGTAACGGGCGACCTGTCGAGATTGGTGGGCGTGGTGGACTTGACCCCACGCGCTACGGTGATTGGGAGAAGAACGGTCGCTGCATCGATTTCTAGGATTCCATCCCGGTTGCGAACCATCGGTACGCCAGCCAAACGCACAAGGCCAGCCACATGTCACCCACTGCTCGCCCATTGTCTCCGCATCTGCAGGTTTATCGCCGGCAGATCCAGATGGTCACCTCGATCGTGCATCGAGCGACCGGAGTCATCCTTGTCATCGGCAGCCTGCTGATCGCCGCCGCCTTGCTGGCTCTGGCCAGCGGGGCGGATGCCTGGTCCTGCGTCACCGCGCTGGCGGGATCGTGGTTCGGTTTGCTGATCCTGTTTGGCTGGACCTGGGCACTCGCTTACCACTGGCTCAACGGAATCCGCCATCTGCTGCAGGATGCCGGTTGGGGCTATTCGATCGAGCAGTTCGTGCGCAACGGCTGGATATCGGTGTTCGGCAGTCTCGTTCTGACCGCCGTGGTCTGGGTCGCGGTCCATAACCTCGGGGGAATCGCATGAATCACTTCGATCCAATGCGTACACCACTGAAAAACGTGCGCGGGCTTGGCTCGGCCAGGCACGGTACGCATCACTTCATCATCCAGCGCATCACGGCGATCGCCTTGCTCGTACTGGTGATCTATTTCGTTGTGCTGCTCGTCAGCCTGATCGGCGCCGATTACGCGAGTGCGCGCGCCGCGGTCGCCCACCCGGCCAATGCGATCCTGCTGAGCACTTTCCTGATCGCGATGTTCTGGCATGGCCAACTTGGCATGCAGGTGGTCATTGAAGACTACGTGCATACGCCCTGGCTTGCCGTGGCCTGCAAGTTGATCGTCCGTTTTGTCTGTGTCCTCGCTGCCCTGGCGAGTGTTTTCGCCGTGCTTCGACTCGCCCTGGGGGCCTGAGAATGACTGCTTACAAGATTCAGGAACATGAGTACGACATGGTTGTTGTCGGTGCCGGCGGATCGGGGCTGCGCGCAACTTTTGGGCTCGCTGAAAAGGGCTTGAAGACGGTCTGCATCACCAAGGTGTTTCCGACGCGCTCGCACACGGTGGCCGCACAGGGTGGCATTTCCGCCGCGCTCGGCAACATGGGCGAGGACGATTGGCGCTACCACTATTACGACACGATCAAGGGCTCCGACTGGCTCGGCGATCAGGATGCGATCGAGTACATGTGCAAGGAAGCGCCCGCCGCGATCATCGAACTCGAGCACTACGGCATGCCGTTCTCGCGCACCGAAGACGGCAAGATCTACCAGCGCCCGTTCGGCGGCATGACGACGAAATACGGTGAGGGCCCGGCGGCCCAGCGCACTTGTGCAGCGGCCGATCGCACCGGCCACGCCATGCTGCATACGCTCTATCAGCAGTCGCTCGCGCACGATGCGCGCTTCATGATCGAATATTTCGCCCTCGACCTGATCTGGGATGAGGAAGGAGTCTGCCGTGGCGTGCTCGCACTGGACATGTCCGAAGGCACCCTGCATTTGTTCCGCGGTCACGGCGTCGTGCTCGCGACCGGTGGTTATGGGCGCACCTATTTCAGCGCGACCTCGGCGCATACCTGCACCGGAGATGGCGGTGGCCTCGTGCTGCGTTCGGGCCTGGCCCTGCAGGACATGGAGTTCGTGCAGTTCCATCCGACCGGCATCTATGGTGCAGGCTGCCTGATCACCGAGGGTGTTCGCGGCGAAGGCGGCATCCTGCTCAACTCGAACGGCGAGCGTTTCATGGAACGCTATGCGCCGCATTCCAAGGATCTGGCTTCACGTGATGTGGTCAGTCGCGCGATGACGATCGAGATTCGCGAAGGCCGCGGCGTTGGCGAGCACAAGGATCACATCCTGCTGGATTTGTCCCAACTCGGTTCCGAGGTCATCCACGAGAAGCTGCCCGGTATCGCCGAGAGTGCGCGCATCTTTGCCAATGTCGATGTGACCACGCAGCCGATCCCGGTGATTCCGACTGCGCACTACAACATGGGCGGTATTCCGACCAACTATCACGGCGAAGTCGTGCAGCGCGTCGGTGAGAATGCCGATCACGTTGTCCAGGGCCTGTATGCGATCGGCGAGGCCGCCTGCGTTTCGGTGCATGGTGCCAATCGGCTCGGCTCGAACTCGCTGCTCGATCTTGTCGTGTTCGGTCGGTCTGTAGCCAATCGCTGCGCCGAGACGATCAAGGCGGGTGCGGCGCACAAACGGCTTGCGTCATCCGTCTGCGACAAGACACTGGCCCAGCTCGACAAGCTGCGCAATGCCAATGGATCCTCACCAACGGCCGAAATCCGCCTCAACATGCAGCGTACGATGCAGGCCGACGCGGCCGTTTTCCGCACCTCGAAGACGCTCAAGGAAGGCTGCGAGAAGATGGCAAAGATCTTCACCAGCTTCGAGGATGTCAAGGTCAGCGACCGCTCGCTGGTCTGGAACTCGGATCTGATCGAGACCTACGAGCTGCAAAACCTGCTGTACAACGCGGTTGCCACGATCAATTCGGCCGAACAGCGCAAGGAAAGCCGGGGCGCGCACGCGCGCGAGGATTATCCGGATCGCGATGATGCGAACTGGCAGAAGCACACCCAGGTCAAGGTCGACGAGAAGGGCGCGACGAGTTTCGATTTCCGTCCGGTGCACATGAACACGCTGAGCGACGATGTGGAAGTTGTTCCTCTGGCGAAGCGGGTGTATTGAGGGCCGGGAGTGGGGGAGTAGGGAGTGGGGAGTGGGAAAGCAGGAGCGGGAAATTGTTGTTTTTCGTGGGAGCGGCTTCAGCCGCTTGTCCCCTCTTGGGGCGATGCTTTTCCCGACGAACGAACAGATTGATTTGTTGTTGATGCATTGAATGCTGCGGATCACGGGTTTGGTTCGCTTGGAGAATTGCAGTCATGGCTGAGTTTGCGCTTCCGAAAAATTCGAAGATCCAGCAGGGCAAGCGCTTTGCGGCCAAGCCGGGTGCGAAAAACGTGCGCGAGTTTCGTGTCTATCGCTGGAGTCCGGATGACACTGAGAATCCGCGCATTGACACCTATGAGGTCGATCTGGCCACCTGCGGGCCGATGGTTCTCGACGCGCTGATCAAGATCAAGAACGAGATCGATCCGACCCTGACCTTCCGCCGTTCGTGTCGCGAAGGCATCTGCGGATCGTGCGCGATGAACATCGACGGCACCAATACGCTGGCCTGCACCAAAGCCATCGATGATTGCTCGAAGGGCGACGTGCCGATCTATCCGCTGCCGCACATGTCCGTGGTCAAGGACCTGGTTCCGGACATGACCCATTTCTACGCGCAGTACGCCTCGATCAAGCCGTGGTTGCGCACGCAGAGCGCAGCGCCGCCGAAGGAACGCCTGCAGTCCAAGCAGGATCGGGCCAAGCTCGATGGCCTCTACGAATGCATCCTCTGTGCCTGCTGCTCGACCAGTTGCCCAAGCTACTGGTGGAATGGTGATCGTTATCTCGGCCCGGCGATCCTGCTGCAGGCCTATCGCTGGATCGTTGACAGCCGCGATGAGGATACCGGCGAGCGCCTCGACGAACTCGAGGATCCGTTCCGCCTGTATCGCTGCCACACGATCATGAACTGCACGCGCACCTGCCCGAAGGGTCTCAATCCGGCCAAGGCCATTGCCGAGATCAAGAAGCTCATGGTCGAGCGTCGCGCCTGATTCGCCGCGCCTCGCCGAAGCCAACCGACTGTCGATGGACGCCGAATTCAAGCGCCTGCGCTGGCGCTGCCGTCGCGGCACGCGTGAGCTCGATCAGTTGCTCGGCTGGTGGCTTGATACGCGTTATGCCGAAGCATCGGCCGATCTGCGCCGCGCCTTCGCGGAGCTGCTGGAGCAACAGGATCCGCAATTGTGGGACTGGCTGGTCGGCAATGGCGTGGCGACGGATGTGGGGCAGGCGGCGGTTATTGATGAAATCCGCACCCGCCATCGCGTTTGACTACCGGCCGTGCCGCGGCATCGCGCTGGCCATTGCCGGAATGACAGTTGTGGCTGTGGTCGCGGCCGTGGCCAGCGGTCTTGCGCTTGCGCTGAAGCTGCCGATCGCAATGGCTGCACTGGTTTATGGAACCCTCGCCCTGAAGCGCCATTGGCGACCGGAAACCGTGCGCATTGCGCGCGGCGAGGCTGGCTGGCTGCTGGTTGATGGCGTCGGCAAGGAGAATGTGGTGGCCCTGGTCGACCACGCACATCGAGGTTTTCTGCTCATGCTTGGCTTTCGCAAGGAAGACGGCCCGATCCTGCGCTTCATGTTGACGCCGGACAACTGCGATGCTGATTTGCGTCGACGGTTGCTGCTGACGGTCGCCGCCGGCAAGGATCCGCCAGCACCAATCAGTACAAGCTGAACTTCACGCCTTGCCGGGATCGGCCTGCTTCCGGCACTCTTCGCGTTCTGCGCTGTCCTTGATGGACGCGCCAGTGTGCTTTTCAAGGATCGCAATCCGGCATGTTCCGACCGCTAGAATTCTTCATTGGCCTGCGCTACACGCGGGCCAAGCGTCGCAACCACTTCATCTCGTTCATCTCGCTGGTGTCGATCCTCGGCATTGCCGTTGGCGTGACGGCGCTGATCACCGTCATTTCAGTGATGAACGGCTTCGACAAGGAGTTGAAAGACCGCATTCTTGGCATGGTTGCGCATGCCACGGTCGAAGGTGTCGATGAAAGTGTTCGTGAATGGCCGGTTGCCTTGCAGCGCGCCGGGACGAATCCGCATGTGCTTGGTGCCGCGCCGTATGTCGAGCGTGAGGCGATGCTGCAGGGCGAACGCGTATCGGGAGCGATCGTGCGTGGTGTGCTTCCCGATCATGAGCCGAAGGTTTCCGAGATCGACCGCAAGATGGTCGAAGGGCACCTCGATGATCTCAAGCCCGGCAGCTTCAACATCATCCTCGGTCGCGAACTTGCGATGAAGCTCGGCGTCGGTGTCGGTGATTTCGCCACGGTCATCACGCCCGAGGTCAGTACTTCGCCGGTCGGTGTGCAGCCACGCTTCAAGCGCTTCAAGGTCAGCGGCATCTTCGAGGTCGGCATGCAGGAGTACGACGGCGCGCTCGCGGTCGTGCACATGCAGGATGCCGAAACCCTGTATCGGCTCGATGGCCCGACCGGCATCCGCCTGCGCCTCGATGACATGTTCCTCGCCTATGCGGTGGCGCGCGATCTTTCCGGCCAGCTCGGCCAGTCCTATCGCGTGTCGGACTGGATGCAGGGGCACAGCAACTTCTTCAAGGCGATTGCGATGGAAAAGAAGGTGATGTTCCTGATCCTCTCGCTGATCGTGGCCGTGGCGGCTTTCAATCTGGTATCGACCCTGGTCATGCTGGTCACCGACAAGCAGGCCGATATCGCCATCCTGCGCACGCTCGGGCAAACCCCACGCAGCATCATGGGTGTGTTCATGGTCCAGGGCGTGCTGGTCGGCACGCTCGGCATCTTCCTTGGGGTCGGTTTCGGTGTGCTGCTCTCGTTGAACCTGTCGTCACTCGTGCACTGGATCGAGCGCACCTTCAACGTGACCTTTCTTTCCGCCGATGTCTACTACATCAGCGAGCTGCCTTCGGATCTGCAATGGAGCGATGTCGGCTGGATCACCCTGACCGCGTTCCTGTTCTGCGTTTTCGCAACCCTCTACCCGGCATGGCGGGCGGCGCGGATCCAGCCTGCGGCAGCGCTGCGCTATGAGTGAGTCGAGCATGAAAACCAACCTCGCGAAGTCTGCCGAAATCGTCCTGCGCGCGAACAAGGTCGCCAAGATCTACAAGGAAGGGGATCTGCGCACCGATGTCCTGCATGAGGTCAGCTTCAGTGTGAAACGTGGCGAAACCGTCTCGATCGTCGGCGCTTCTGGCACCGGCAAGAGCACCTTGCTGCATATCCTCGGCGGCCTCGATACCGCGACCGGCGGCGAGGTTGAAGTCGAAGGTCAGACCATGTCGCGATTGTCTGATCGCGCGCGCGGCCAGTTGCGCAACCGCTCGCTGGGTTTCATCTACCAGTTCCATCATCTTCTGCCCGAGTTCAGCGCACTCGAAAATGTCTGCATGCCCTTGCTGATTCGCGGCACGCCGATCGCCGAGGCACGCAAACTCGCCACCGACTTGCTTGGTCGGGTAGGGCTGGCGGCGCGCATCGCGCACAAGCCCGGTGAACTCAGCGGTGGCGAACGTCAGCGCGCCGCAGTGGCACGCGCCCTGGTCACACGACCAGCCTGCGTGCTCGGCGACGAGCCCACCGGAAATCTCGATGAAGCAAATGCCGCCCAGGTTTATGAAATGATGCTCGAACTCAACCGCGAGATCGGCACCGCGCTGGTTCTGGTCACCCACGATCGCGACCTCGCCGCGCGCATGGATCGCATGCTCGAGTTGCGGGGCGGCATGTTGCACGAGCTGGACAAGGGTTCTGCAGGGATCGCATAGATGGAGTCAGGAATGACGATCCGTGGCGATGTCGAACCTGTTCTGACCGGTGTTGATGGATGCAAGGCCGGACATTCGAGAAATCGTGTGGGTCATTCAACCGGATTTCATCGCTCCAGCCGAATGTCGATGAGCGCTTTTCGCCTGCTGGGATCGCGCAGGGGGTGCTCACGAAGCGGTTCCAGGTTGATGTCGTCGCGAGGCAGGGCCAGCCGCCATGCGGATTTGCTCCCGCACTTCAAGCCACTGCTCGCGATCAAGCAGCGCCGGCACTGGCAATGCGAACCCTTCGATTCTCAGGGCTTCGATAGCTTACGCAGCATCGGTGGAAGTTGGGCCAGCAGCGACTTGCGGTTCCGCGCCAGATCGCTTTGTGCGAGCGCTTCGCCTTGCGCAGCGCGCACCTGCAGGTCGAGCAAGGTGAATTCGCTGCGGAAATGCGGCGCGTAGGGAACCGCTTTTTCGGGATCGAGCGAGGCGAGAATCTGTGCGGCTTGCGCGATCGCGCCGCGCAGATATTCGATGCGCGCCAGCACCATGGCTGCGTAAATGCGGAACGGATGCGGTGGCGGCAGGGCATCCCGCGCTGATGCGTCGGCGATGCGTGCGATCGATTCGGCCTCGTCGAGTTTGCCGGTCGCTGCCAGCACCTGGGCGAGGCTGGCGCGGAACACGATTACCTCCGGGTGATGCTCGTCATAGCGTTTGAGATGATTGGCGAGTGCATCACGCAGCAACGGCAATCCTGCGGCCAGATCACCGGCCATCGCCAGGGTGTAGCCGAGCCCGCGTCGGGCGACATCGCTGCGCGGATTGTCCGCGCCATAGGCGGCATCCCCGATCACGATTGCCTCGCGGTAGCGTTCGATCGATCCGGCATAGTCGCCACCACGAAACGCCAGCGCGGCCAGTGAAATCAGGCTCGGCACGATTTGACCATTGTTCTCGCCCAGGGTATGCCGGTAGCCGGCGATTACGCGCTCGAGTATCGCGGCCGCCTCGGCATCTTGCCCGCGCTGTGCAAGCACGGCGGCGAGGGAATTGAGGCTGCGCAGTGTTTCCGGATGTTCGGCACCGAGTGCTTTTTCGTTGATCGCGAGAGCCTGGCGGTATTTCGGTTCGGCTTCGTCGAGATTGCCGTTCTGGCGCAGCGTGCCGCCCCAGTTGACGAGAGTGCTGGCGACGGCTGGATGTTCCGATCCCAGCAAATCAACGAACAATTTGTATGCGGCTTCAAGTTCCGCCGCCGCAGCCGCCAGATCACCGGCACCGGCCAATGCGACGCCGAGATCCTGATGCGCCTGGGCGACGGCAGTGTGCATCTCGCCATGCAACTCACGCCGGATCGCGAGGACTTCCCGATAGCGGGCGGCTGCGGTCGCAAAATCGAGCCGGGAATAGGCCAGTTCGGCCAAGACGTTGCGGTCGCGGGCGACGGCTTCGGTGTTGGTGCCGCGAGCCAGATCAAGCGCGAGGGCTTGCTCGGCAAACGGTTCACCGGTCTGGGCCTCATTCAGATCGGCGAATACCCGGGCGAGAGTGGCGAGCGCACTGGCGCGCGTTTCGGGTTTGCGCATCGTTGGATCGGCGATCAGTGCATCGAGCATTTCCCGCGCCCCGCGTGGGTTGCCATTCAGACGCATCGTGCCGGCAAGGTCGACGCGAACCTGGGCAAGGCGTTCCGGGTCGGCCGAGTTGCGTGTGAGGGCCGCTTCCGCTCCGCGTAAGCGACTCTCGGCCGTGTCATAGTCGCCGATGTCGGCGGCGAGCTTGCCGATCACGCCATCGATATCGGCAACCAGCAGGGGGTCGCTGTCCGGCGCGAGGGTGACCCGGCGCGCGCCTTCGCGCAGCAGTTCGCGGGCGGTGACTTCGCGTCCGCGGGTCAGGTTCGGGTCGGCGATGGCAAACAGATCAGTCAGGAAATTGCGTACCGCCTCGGCGCGTCGTGCTTCGAGCCGCGCCTGCTGTGCCTGCCACAGGGAAATGCCGGCGCCGAGGATCAGCGCGCAGGCGATCGCGACGCCCGCGGCAACACCGAATGCATGCCGACGCAGAAACTTGCCGGTGCGATAGCGGCGCGTGTCGGCACGCGCACGCACAGGCTGGCCACCCAGATGATGCTCGATATCGTCGGCAAACGCCTCGGCTGATGCGTAGCGCGCCGAAGGGTTCGGCGCGAGCGCCTTGGCCAGGATCGCATCGAGGTCGCCGCGCAATGCGTGGTGCGCGATCGTTCCACCTGCGAGCTGTGATGCGCGGGCTGGGGGCGCGTTGTGCGTTGCTGGATCGCGATCCCCGCGTGGCCAGGGTCGGGCGTTCGCCAGCAGTTCGAAAAGTACGATGCCGAGCGCGTAGATGTCGCTCGCCACGCTGGCGGCTTCGCCGCGCAACTGCTCGGGTGCCGCGTAGTTGGGCGTCGCCGCGATACCGAGCAGTGCCGGTTCGCCTGCATCATCGCTGGCACCCTCGGGATCGAGCAGGCGCGCGATCCCGAAATCGAGGAGTTTTGGCGCGCCGTGCGCATCGATCAGAATGTTCGACGGCTTGATGTCGCGATGGACGACGAGGCGTCCATGGGCGAACTGCACCGCACGGCACACGGCCACAAAAAGATACAGGCGTTTGCGCAGGCTCAAGCCATGCTCGTTCGCATAGCGTGTGATCGGTTCGCCGGCGACATATTCCATCGCGAACCAGGGCCGCCCGTCGACTTCGATACCGGCGTCGATCAGGTGGGCGATGTTCGGATGTTCGAGTGAGGCGAGGATTGCGCGCTCGCGTCGGAAGCGGCGTCGGGCCAAGGTGCTGTCGAGACCGGGACGGATCAGCTTCAGGGCAACGTTTTGGTGTAGCTCTTCATCGTCGCGTTCGGCCAGCCAGACCACGCCCATGCCGCCGCTGCCGAGTTCGCGCACGAGGCGGAACGGACCGAATTTGCCGCCAACTCCGACAGCCAACGGCCCACTATCGGCATGCAGACCAAGCGGCGCATCGAGCAACGGGTGCGGAGCGGCGTCGGCCACGAGCAGGGCGATCAGTCCGTCGGCAAGCGACGCGTCGTTCAGCCGCAATCGGTTGATGAATGCTTCGCGTGCTTGCGAGTCGAGTCCGATCACCTCATCGAACAGGCTGGCCAGTCGTGCATAGCGATCCAGATCCATCGCTCACTCCGAATCAAGGACGCCGTTGTCGAGCAAGTGCGCAAGGAACGCGCGCGCCTTGCGCCAGTCGCGCTTGAGGGTGCGCTCACCGACCCCCACGAGCGGGGCGATCTCGGCCAGTTCGAGGCCGCCAAACACACGCCATTCGACCAGGCGGCCGAGTCGGTTGTCGAAGCTGGCAAGCTTGGTCAGGGCCTGATCCAGTGCGAGCACCCGATCCGGGTCAAGGCGAGAATCGACAAGCTCCTCATCGAGCGAGAACATCGCCATTCCGCCGCCGCGCCGATCCGCCTTGCGCCGGCGGGCATGGTCGATGACGATGCTGCGCATCGCGCTTGCGGCATAGGAATAGAAGTGCCCGCGATCCGGGAAATCGGCGTCGCGTCCGACCAGGCGCAGCCAGGCTTCGTGCACGAGCGCGGTTGTCGACAGCGTCTCACCGGCGCCAGCGTCGGCCAGGCGGTGGCGCGCGATCATGCGCAGCTCCTGATAGATCAGGGGCCCCAGGCGCGCCGCTGCATCCTCGTCGCCGGATTTGGCGGCGGCCAGGAGCATGGTGATTTCACCGGTTGGACACATTGAGCGATTTCCTCCCCCCTCTGCGGCAAGTATGCCACTCCATCGGGCCTGGTCGAATCATGGGATCCGACGTGCGGCATCCGGACGGTTGCCGCAATGTCCCCCCAGGCCGCCGGTCTGCGTTGGCCCCTCGGCAAACCACACCACACGCAGGAGTATCAGCATGAAACGCATGACATTGTGTGTCGCACTTGCCGCAGCTATCGGTCTGGGATTGGGCATGCCGCTCGCCCACGCCGACACGTTCAACTATCACGGTACGCTGCAGGACGCGGGCGAGGCCGCGAGCGGCAGGTACGAAATGAGGCTGACCCTGTTTTCCGACGCCAGTGGAGGATCGGTGCTGGCCGGGCCGGTGACCGTCTACGACGTCGACGTCAAGGATGGCAATTTCGTCACCAGTGTCGATTTCGGATCGCTTGCGCTGACCAGTCAGGCTTGGCTGGCGGTCGAGATCAAGGCCGGCGGTGGCGATTTCGTCGCACTCGATGCGCGTTCGCCGGTTACGCCGGAGGGCAGCGCATGTCCGGGATCGTGGGCGCTCGACGGCAACGCCGGCAATCCATTCGGGAGCTATCTCGGCACGGCCGACGCCCAAACCGTTGTCATCAAATCCAATGCGGGGGTGGTTGCCCGGTTTGACCCCAACCACTCGGTCGGCCTTGCATATCCTTATACGACCGCGGGCGATTATTCCACCGCGATCGGCTACAACGCCGGTACCGTCCATGAAGGCTCGATTGTCACCGGTGGCCGCAACGATTCGACGTTCGGAATTGGGATCCGCGACACCGCGACCAACCAGGTCATCCTGGTCGCCGAGCATGGCGTTGGCATCAACACCGCTACAGGACCCAATGGCGATCCGCTTGGGGCCGAGTTGACAATTGCGCCATCGGCAGCACTGCCGGGAAGCAGCACGGATCTAACGTTCCAGACCGGCAGCGGAGCGTCAAGTTACAACGGCTTCAACCTGGCCGCGACTCCGGGGGGATTCTTTTCCATAAATGGTCTTTTCGGGGCCGGTGGTACGTACTTGTATGACCAGTTGCTGAAAATCAACTACTTCCATAGCGGCACCAGTTCAACTACGCGTTGGCAGTTCAATGGATCCACGGTTGCCGCACCGCTGTCGGTCGGCTTCAACAGCACGACAGGCAATGGCGCGTTTCTGAGCGGTGGCGGCGTTTGGACGAATGCATCAAGCCGCACGTTCAAGGACACGTTTGCGTCAGTCGATCCGGTAAGTGTGCTCGACAAGCTCGTCGCCATGCCGGTCATGACCTGGTTCTACAAGGACAACCATGGCGATGGCCAGCATATCGGCCCGGTCGCCGAGGATTTCGCCGAGGTGTTCGGCTTTGGCGACAACGAGAAGTACATCGGCACGGTCGATGAGAGCGGTGTCGCATTGGCTGCGATCCAGGGCCTCAACAAGAAGGTGGAGGCCGAGAACTCGACCCTGAAACGGCAAAATGCTGATCTGCACAGCAAGCTGGATGCGCTCACCGCGCGTCTGGACAAGCTGGAAAGCCGGCAGGGAGAATGATCATGGCCATTTTCTCCGCAGCCATCCGCAGCGGGGCGCTGGTATTGCTCGTGCTGGCCTTCACGGCCGGCACGGCGAGTGCCAACGAGGCCCCGCGCCACTCCTACAGCATCCGCGCCAGCTTGACTCCGAGCGCCGGACAATCGACAACGGCGAACGGCAACGGCTTGCAACTGACCGGCGCGTTGCGTAATTCGCGCTATGACATCCCGCTGCAGTCGGGTGGCGGAATCGACCTGATCGCAAGACTCGGTTACTCGCCCACGGTCTGCTATGGCGATACGATCTTCCGCGACGGTTTCGATCCGTAAGCGTTGTGCCTGATCAGCGCGTGGCCCAGTGTGGCCACGCGCTGATCAACCGGTTTGCGGCTATTCGCGCAAGGCGATCGCCACTGACGGCGCCGATGAAATTATCCGGAAACGCGGCCGTGCGGTTCGCTCGGCGACTCCGCGCGGTATGCTTGCTCATGGCATTGATGGCAGGCAACCATCCGACGCAGCAACGCGGCATGTACCGATGAGCCAGTGTAGTGCTTGCGAAATAATTGAATTATTTGTGCTTGCTTCAGCCCTTGCGGGGCGGAATCCACTTCGGTGGGGCTGCCCTGATCTCTGCCCACGCCGGGTTTGATCTGTGATCGAACGCTTCTGGTCAGGATCGGGAGAGCGTCAGCGCGCAGCACTGACCCACAAAGGCCGGCACGGATCTTGCGCAATCGGAATCCCTTGGTTGGCACGGCCAGGACCAATGACATCCTGCAGAAAGTCATCCGAGCGAATCGACGGCTTGGTTCAAAGAATAACCACGCACTACACTGGATAAGTTGAGGGTCGTTTCCAGGAAGGATGGACGGCATGGATGAGGCTGGATCTGCGGCACAGGGCAAGGGCGAAGCAGGATCGCGCTTCGGCCTGCCTCGGCTGACTCCGTTTCGTGCCGTTGCGCTGCTTGCTGGCGCAGTCGTCGTGCAGATGCTGCCGGGACTTCCGCCGAACTGGATTGCGCTCGCGCTCGCTGGCTTGGCGCTCCTGTTGCTGTTTGTCCGTACGACTTGTCGGGCGCCGGTCTGGTTCGCTTTCGGGTTTGCCTGGACCGCGGTTTGTGCCGCCAGCGCGCTCGACGCGCGCTTGCCGTCGGATTTACATGGCAGGGATTTCGAGGCAATCGGCACGATTGGCGGCTTGCCCGGTGTCGAAACGCGCAACACGCGTTTCGAGTTTGATATCGAATCGGCCACGCTCGACGGCGAGAAGATCGCGCTGAGCGGTAGCGCACGCCTGAACTGGTATGACGATGCGCCAGTGCTTGCGCCATGCTCGCGCTGGCAGCTTCGCCTGCGTTTGCGTCCACCGCGCGGTCTGGTCAATCCCGGCGGCTATGACAGCGAACGTGGCGCGGTTCAGCGCGGCGTGGTTGTGGTCGGTTATGTGCGTGGTGGCGCGGACAACCAGCAGCTCGGGCCTGCGCAAGGTCTCTGCATCGATGGTTGGCGACAAGCGATATCGATCTCGATAGCGCAACGTTTCGCGGGCCGGAAATCGGCCGGATTGCTGCGTGCACTGGCGGTCGGAGACCAGCATGGAATCGCACAGGCCGACTGGCAAGTGCTGCGGGCCACTGGTATCGGTCATCTGATCGCGATTTCAGGCCTGCATGTCGGCTTGTTTGCCGCATTCGGTGCCTTGCTTGCGCGCGCAGTCTGGAAAGCCTGGCCGCGCCTGACCTTGCGTATCCCGAGCCCCTTGCTTGAAGCGCCGGTGGCGATGGCCTGCGCATTCGGCTATGGCTTGCTCGCCGGCATGGGCGTGCCGACCATCCGTACTCTGTTGATGATCGCGATTGCCTTGCTCGCCCGCTACGCTCGACGAGCCGGTTCGGTCAGTCAGGCATTGGCACTGGCGGCAACCGTTATCGTGATCTGGGATCCGCTGGCGGTGCTTTCAGCGGGTTTCTGGCTGTCTTTCTTCGGCGTTGGCGTGCTCCTTTCAATCACTCAACCCGCTGGCATGGAGCGCGCGTGGTGGCGGGAAATGCCGAGGCTGCAGCTGGTGCTCAGTCTTGCCCTGTTGCCGATGACCGTCTGGTTCTTCGGTCAGGGCTCGCTGATCGGGCCCCTGGCCAACCTCATCGCCGTGCCTTGGGTGAGCTTTCTGGTGGTTCCGTTGACCGTGGCCGGCAGCCTGCTGATCGTGGATGTGCCGATGCTCGGCGGGCCCATGCTTGATCTGGCGGATGTGCTGCTTGGGGCGATCTGGAGTCTCATGCAGTGGCTGGCGGCACTGCCCTCGGCCCAGGTTTATTTTGCCGCTGCGCCAAACTGGGCATTTGCCCTTGCCTTGGTCGGGATCGCCTGGTGCCTGCTGCCGCGTGGCGTGCCAGCGCGCGGACTTGGGCTGGTGTTGCTGATCCCGCTGCTGAATCCCGTGCGGACAATCCTTGCTCAAGGTGAGTTCGACGTGTGGATGTTCGATGTCGGCCAGGGCTTGTCGGTCTTCGTGCGAACCGGCCAGCACACGCTGCTCTACGATGCCGGGCCGCGCTATCCGAGCGGCTTCGATATCGGTGATGCTGTGGTCATTCCGTCTTTGCACGCACTCGGCGTCGATCGGCTTGATCGCATGATCATCAGCCATGGCGACAGTGACCACGCCGGAGGGGCTGAAGCCGTGCATCTGGCGTTTCCCGAGGCCGTCATTGAAAGTGGCGAACCGGATCGCCTGGCCATCGAGGCGGATGCCTGCAACGAAGGACAATCCTGGCGCTGGGATGGAGTGGATTTTCGCGTCGTCTCCGCAACGGCTGGGCCTGGCGCAAAAAGCAACGACCGCTCCTGTGTCATTCTTGTCCGCGGATCATTCGGCAGCCTGCTCCTGACCGGGGATGCGACCACAAAGGTCGAACCTGCGGTCGCCAAGGCCATTGGCGAGGTGAAGCACCCCTTGGTCATGACGGTTCCGCATCACGGCAGCAAAACGGCATCGTCGGCGGCATTTCTGGACGCGATCGATCCGCAATTGGCCCTGGCATCGGCGGGTTTCCGCAATCATTTCGGTCATCCACACGCCGACGTCGTTGCGCGCTTGTCGGAACGCTCGATTGCACTGCTGAACACGGCGGACTCGGGTTATCTGCATGTGCGCTTTGCGCCTGGAATGGTTGGGCCTGAACAGGGGCGTGAAATGCTTCAGGCCTGGTGGCGTGTCCACTGAAGCGGGCTTGAATCCTGTGCACGCTGCTATCATCCGCAGCCGGTGCGCCTTGCGTACCGGTACGAACAGACTGACGAGGAGTGGCAGCAAGTGCTTGAGATCCTGATTGCAGGTGGCTACCCGATGATTCCGATCCTGATCGCCTCGGCGGTTGCCCTGGCCATCATCCTCGAACGCTTCTGGACGCTACGGCGAAAATCGGTGATTCCGCCCGAGCTCGGTGACCAGGTCATGAGCTGGGCGCGTACGCGCAAGCTCGACCCCAAGCATATCGATGCGCTGCGCGAAACCTCGCCGCTGGGTGAACTGCTCGCCGCCGCCCTGGTTGTGCGCAACCGCCCGCGCGAGATCATCAAGGAGCGCGTCGAGGATACCGGTCGCCATGTCATGCATCGGCTCGAGCGCTTCCTCAACACGCTGGGCACGATTGCCATCGTCTCGCCGCTGCTCGGCCTGCTCGGTACCGTGTTTGGCATGATCAGCATGTTTTTTGCAGTGATGGTCAGCGGAGTTGGTGATCCGCTGAAGATGGCTGGCGGCATTGGCGAGGCCCTGGTGTGCACGGCCAGCGGCCTGGTGGTGGCGATTCCGGCGTATTTCTTTCATCGCTATTTCCGCGGCCGCGTCAACGATCTGGTCATCGACATGGAAAAGCAGGTGATCGCGCTGACCGATGAGTTGACCCTCGTTTCCGACGCGGCACCCGTCCGCACCGTGGGCTGATCCGGAATGCGCATCACTTCCGGGCGCCGCGAAGATGATTTCGAGATCAACGTGATCCCGTTGATCGACGTCATGCTGACCTTGCTGATGTTCTTCGTCATGACCACGACCTTCGTCCAGCACTCGAGCATGAAGGTGACCTTGCCCGAAGCCTCGCCGACCGAGCAGGCGCGCGACGAGCACAACCTGACCATCCTGATCGATGCTGAAGGGCGCTTCTACATCGACAACAACGAAGTGCTCAATCCCGGCATCGATACGTTCAAGGAGGCGGTCTTGCAGATCGCCGGCGATGACCGCACGCGCCCGGTGATCCTGCGCGCCGATGCACGAACCCAGCACCAGGCCGTGATCACCGCAATGGATGCGCTCGCTCAGCTTGGTTTCGACCGACTGAGCCTGGCCACCACGCCGCCCAAGGCGGAAGGCGCCAAGTGAGCATGTCGGCGCACAGCCGCGATTCGCTGGCGGACTGAGCATGGCGGTCAGCGCGTTCGCGACCTATCGACGCCTGCTCGGCTATGCCGCCCGTTATCGCTTCTGGGCCGCTGCCGGAATCTTCGGCATGGTTTTCGACGCAGCGGTAGCGGCGGCGTTCGTGCGCCTGATCCAGCCGATGCTCGATACCCTGTTCATCGATCGTGATCCGCGCACCATTTTCTGGATGCCGATCATCATCGTCGGCCTGTTCCTGATTCGCGGAGCGGCGACTTTCCTTGCCGACTATGGCCTGGCCCGTATCGGGCGCGACGTGGTCGAAACGCTGCGTGGCGAAGTGTTCTCGCGCTATCTCGTCTTCCCGACCGCATATTTTGATCGCGAGCCGTCCGGGCAAATGATTTCGCGACTGACCTATACCGTCGAGCAGGTTGCCCAGGCCAGTACCAATGCGGTCAAGGTGATGATCCTCGACAGCCTGACGGTCATCGGCATGATCGCCGTCATGCTCTACTTCAGTGCACGGCTGACCTTGCTGCTGTTTGTCATGGCTCCCCTGATCGGCCTGGTTGCCTGGGTCGTGGGCCGTCGCTATCGGCGCATCAGCAGCAAGATCCAGCATTCGGTCGGTGCGGTTACCGGTATCGTCGATGAAGCCGTCAGTGGCCAGCGCGAGGTCAAGGTGTATCTCGGACAGGCATCTGAACGAGCTCGCTTTGCCGGCGTCAACCAGCACAATCGAAGCCTGAACCTTAAGGTGGCGGCGACCAACGCGATGTCGACATCGATCGTGCAGATCGTCGCGGCCGCAGCGCTGGCGCTGGTGATCTACTTCGCCACGCGACCGGGCATGATCGACCAGATGTCGCCGGGTGCGTTCATGTCGCTGATCACGGCGATGCTGACGATGCTGCCTTCGCTGAAGCGGCTGACCTCGGTGCAGGCGATGATGCAGCGCGGCGTCGCCGCGGCGAACGACCTGTTCAAGATCATCGACACGCCGGGTGAAGTCGACCAGGGCAGGGTGGAGACGGTGCGTTGTCGCGGCGAGATCGAACTTCGCGATGTCAGTTTGCGCTATCCGGGCCAAGCTGCGCCCGCGCTCGAGCGCATCAGCCTGAATTGTGCTGCCGGAACGGTCACGGCTCTGGTTGGACGGTCGGGTAGCGGCAAGTCCAGCCTGGCCAGCCTGATTCCGCGCTTTTACGATCCGGACACCGGCAGCATCCTCCTCGACGGCGAGCCGCTGGCCGCCTGGCGGCTCGAGAGCCTGCGTAACCAGATTGCATGGGTCGGCCAGCAGGTGGTGCTGTTCAATGACAGCATCGCGCGCAACATCGCCTATGGCGCGCTCGCTGGTGCCTCACGCACGGCGATCGAGGAGGCGGCGCAGGCGGCCAATGCAATGGAGTTCATCAGCCGATTGCCGAATGGTCTGGACAGCCAGGCCGGCGAGGGTGGGGCACTGCTGTCCGGTGGCCAGCGCCAGCGCATCGCGATCGCGCGCGCCCTGCTCAAGAATGCGCCCTTGCTGATCCTCGACGAGGCAACCTCGGCGCTCGATACCGAATCCGAGCGCTTGATCCAGGATGCGCTCAAGCGCCTGCTGCGCGACCGCACCGTGCTCGTCATTGCACACCGGTTGTCGACTATCGAACACGCCGACCAGATCGTCGTGCTCGATGAAGGTCGCATTGTCGAGCGCGGCACGCATCGCGAGCTGCTCGATCGCAACGGTCACTACGCAGCCCTGCATCGTGTGCAGTTCCGCGATCAAGAGAAGGTTGATTCAGAGCCGACATGAAGCAGGCCGACATCGATCGCATCTGGTATGGCGGCGAACGCGTGCCGCTGTGGATGCGCGTGCTCGTGCCGGTTTATCGAATGCTTCGCACGGCGGTTCGCTTGAGTTGGCGAAGTGGTCTGCGCACGCCGACACGGTTGGATTTGCCGGTCATTGTTGTCGGCAACATCACGGCAGGAGGCACCGGCAAGACGCCGCTCGTGCTCGCCCTGGTCGATGCCTTGCGCGAGCGTGGCTGGCATCCGGGTGTGGTCAGTCGCGGCTATGGCGGTTCGGCGCGGTCACCGATCCTGCTCGACGATGTGCCGGATCCGGCCGTTGTTGGCGACGAGCCGAGCCTGATCCGCCGCCGCAGCGGTGTGCCGGTGGCGGTTGGCAGGAATCGCGTCGATGCGGCGAAGCTGCTGCGGAGAGCTGGCGTCGATGTGATCCTTGCCGACGACGGCCTGCAGAATCCTTCGCTGGCGCGTGATATCGAGATCTGTGTGATCGATGGCGAGCGTCGTCTGGGCAACGGACGCTTGCTGCCAGCCGGCCCGTTGCGCGAATCAGCCGAACGCCTGGAAAAGATCGATTTCCTGGTCTGCAACGCTGGTCAGGCGCGCGCGGGCGAGATCCCCATGCGCTTGCTCGGAAGCAGCGCCTCGCGCGTCGATGGCTCGGAGCCACCGCGCCCGCTGGCGGAGTTTGCCGGCCAGCCGGTTCATGCTGTCGCCGGCATCGGCAATCCCGGGCGTTTCTTCGACAGCCTGCGTAGTCACGGCATCGAGGTCATCGAGCACGCGTTCACCGATCATCATGCGCTGACGGCCGCGGATCTCGATTTCGCCGAGACCCTGCCGATCCTGATGACCGAGAAAGACGCCGTGAAGTGCGGATCGTTTGCCGATTCGCGTTGCTGGCAAGTCCCGGTCAGCGCCGAGCTTCCGGATTCGTTTCTCGACGCCGTCGAACGACGCCTGCGTGAGCGGTGAGCGGTGAGCGGTGAGCGGTGAGCGGTGAGCGGTGAGCGGTGAGCGGTGAGCGGTGAGCGGTGAGCGGTGAGCGGTGAGCGGTGAGCGGTGAGCGGTGAGCGGTGAGCGGTGAGTGCGGAAAGAACGTTGCGATCTCGCAGATTTGCACGAGCGCGCGATATCGCTCCTGCTCTTGCTTTCCCCGCTAACCGCTAACGGCTATCCGCTCACCGGCACCAACTAGAGCGCCTCAAATATCCCCGCAGCACCCATGCCCGTACCAATGCACATCGTGACCATGCCGTACTTCTGCTTGTGTCGACGCAGGCCGTGGATCAGGGTCGCCGCACGCACCGCGCCGGTCGCTCCCAGCGGATGCCCGAGTGCGATCGCGCCACCGAGTGGATTGACCTTGCTGGCATCGAGGCCGACATCGCGGATCACCGCGAGCGCTTGCGCGGCAAATGCCTCGTTGAGTTCGATCCAGTCCATCTGTTCCTTGCTCAATCCGGCGAGCTTGAGTGCCTTCGGAATGGCTGCGATCGGGCCGATGCCCATGACTTCGGGGCGCACGCCAGCGACGGCGAACGAAACGAAGCGCGCGATCGGGGTCAGGTTGTATTCCTTGATCGCCCGCTCGCTGGCAAGCATCAGCGCGCCGGCACCATCGGACATCTGCGAGGAGTTGCCAGCGGTGACGCTGCCGCCGGCCTTGAACACGGTGCGCAATTTGGCCAGGCCAGCGGCGCTGGTGTCGGGGCGCGGGCCTTCGTCGGTATCGATCATTCGGCTGTCGGTCTGGATCGAACGTCCGACCAGATCCGGATAATGATCATCGAGCTTGAACGGCGCGATCTCGTCCCTGAATTCACCAGCCGCAATCGCGGCCAGGGCTTTCTGGTGCGAGGCGAGGGCGAAGGCATCCTGATCTTCGCGGCTGACCTTCCACTCGCTGGCGACATTCTCGGCGGTGATGCCCATGCCGTAGGCGATCGCGATGTTCTCGTCGGTGAAGGCGATCGGATTCATCGCGATCTTGTGGCCCATCATCGGCACCATGCTCATGCTCTCGGTGCCGCCGGCGAGCATCAGGTCGGCATCGCCGGTGCGGATTCGATCGGCGGCCAGGGCAATCGCCTGTACACCGGAAGAGCAGAAGCGGTTGATCGTCTGCGCCGGCACCGTGTTCGGCAAACCAGCGAGCAACACGCCGATGCGTGCCACGTTCATGCCTTGCTCGGCCTCAGGCATCGCGCAGCCGATGATGGCGTCTTCGATGCGCGAAGGATCAATCCCCGGCGCACCGGCCACGGCCGCGCGGATCACATGCGCAAGCAGGTCATCGGGGCGGGTATTGCGGAACACGCCGCGCGGCGCCTTGCCCACCGGTGTACGCACGGCGGAGACGATGTAGGCGTCTTGTAGTTGTTTGGACATGGTGTGAAGCTCCAAGTACGGGATTCGAAATTCGAGATTCGGGATTCGTAAAAGCGAGATGGTCGCGGGGTGCGGGAAGCGGGCTCTTTCGAATCCCGTCATCCCGTCATCCCGAATCTCAGTTCCTAAGCGGCTTGCCTGTGGCAAGCGTATGCGCAATGCGCTCCTGGGTCTTCGGCATCTGCGCGAGTTCGACGAAGTGCTTGCGCTCGAGCTCGAGCAGCCAGGCTTCGTCGACCTGCGAGCCGCGCTCGATGCTGCCGCCGCACAGCGTGTCGGCGATGCGGCTGCCGATTTCGTAGTCGTGCGGCGAGATGAAGCGGCCTTCACGCATGTTGACCAGCATCATCTTCAGAGATGCCGTGCCGACATCGCCGGCGGCCGTGATATCGCGCGCCGGCAAGGGCGGACGCCAGCCACTTTCGGCCAGTGATCGGGCCACCTGTTTGGCCACGTAGAGCAGCTCGAAGCTGTTGAAGATGATCACATCATCGGGACGCAGCAGGCCGAGTTGTTTTGCCTCGAACGCACTGGTCGAAACCTTGGCCATGGCCACCGTCTCGAACATTTTCTTGATGCCGTTGAAGGGATCGCCATCGACGCTGTCGCGGGCCGCGCGCAGGGCGAGTTCCTTGAGTCCGCCACCAGCCGGGAGCAGGCCGACGCCGGCTTCGACCAGGCCGATATAGCTTTCGAGTGCTGCCACGGTGCGCGCCGAATGCATCTGGAACTCACAGCCGCCGCCGAAGGCCATGCCGCGCACGGCAGCCACGACCGGCACCAGCGAGTACTTGATGCGCATGCTGGTCGCCTGGAAATTGGCGACCATTGCCTCGAATTCGGCGATCTTGCCGTCCTTGATCAGACCGAGTGCACCCTTGAGATCAGCACCGGCCGAGAACGGTTCGCTGGTTTGCCAGATGACCATGGCCTTGAACCGCTTTTCGCATTCCTCGACGCAGCGCTGCAGGCCATCGAGAACGGCATCGTTGACCGTGTTCATCTTGGTCTTGAACGAGACGATGCCGATGTCGTCGCCGAGGTGCCACAGACGCACGCCGTCGTTTTCCCAGACAGTCGTGCCGCTGTCGAAGGTTTCGCCGAGCAGCGGATCCGGGAACAACTGGCGCTGGTAGACCGCCGCATCCGAGCGCGGCAGGTTCTTGTTGAGGCTGGGCGAGTACGAGCCATCCTTGCCGTGAACGCCATCGCGACCATCAGTGACCCATGCCGGCAGCGGCGCATCGCTCATGGCCTTGCCGGCGGCGATATCCTCGGCAATCCACTGCGTTATCTGCTTCCAGCCAGCAGCCTGCCAGGTTTCGAACGGGCCCATCTTCCAGCCATATCCCCAGCGGATCGCGAAATCGACATGGCGTGCGGTATCGGCGATGTCGCCAAGATGAAAGGCCGTGTAATGGAACAGATCGCGGAACATGGCCCAGAGGAACTGCGCCTGGTTGTCGCTGGACGCGCGCAAGGCGGCGAATTTCTCCGCCGGATTCCTGATCGCGAGGATCTTGCCGACTTCCTCGCTGGCACCTTCCGAAGCCGGGCGGTAATCCTGACTGGCCAGATCAAGCACCTGGATGTCCTTGCCGACCTTGCGGAAGAAGCCCGCGCCGGCCTTCTGTCCGAGCGCACCTTTTTCTATCAGCGCACTGAGCCAGGCCGGTGCCTTGAAGTACTTGTGCCACGGATCATTCGGCAGGGTGTCGTCCATGGTCTTGATGACGTGGGCCATGGTGTCGAGGCCGACCACGTCCGAGGTGCGGTAGGTCGCACTCTTCGGACGGCCGATCGCCGGGCCGGTGATCGCGTCGACCGCGTCGAAGCCGAGCTTGAACTGCTCGGTATGGTGCATGGTGGCGAGGATTGAAAATACGCCGATGCGGTTGCCGATGAAGTTCGGCGTGTCCTTGGCGTGCACGACGCCCTTGCCAAGGGTCGTGGTCAGGAAGGCTTCCAGACCGGAAAGCAGGGCCGGATCGGTCTGATGATCCGGAATCAGCTCGACCAGATGCATGTATCGCGGCGGATTGAAGAAGTGGATGCCCGAAAAGCGTGGCCGCATCGCGGCTGGCAAGGCCTCAGCCAGCGCATTGATCGAAAGTCCCGAGGTGTTGCTGGCAATGAATGCAGAATCAGATACATACGGTGCAATCTTCTTGTAAAGGTCGAGCTTCCATTCCATCCGTTCGGCGATCGCCTCGATGATCAGGTCGCAGCCCTTGAGCAGGTCGAGATGCTCGTCGTAATTGGCCGGCGTGATCGCCGAAGCGCGCGTGGCTTCGGCCAACGGAGCTGGCGAAAGCTTGCCGAGATTGGCGATCGCCTTGATCGCGATGCCGCTCTTCGGCCCTTCCTTGGCCGGCAGGTCGAACAGGATGGTTTCGACGTCGGCATTGGTCAGGTGGGCGGCGATCTGTGCGCCCATGACGCCGGCACCGAGAACGGCAACCTTGCGGATGCGGAGAGGGGAGTGGTTCATGCAAGACCTCGCAAGAAGGATAGTAAGAGGGAGCGCGACACCACGGCCACGCAAACAGATTCGATTCCGGGCCTATTCGGCGCGCAGGCCGGCCGCGGCAAAGCGGATCAGATGCTCCGCCGCACGCTCGCGGTGGATCTTCTCGGACATCGCCACGCGGCGTTTGATGACGCCGAAGTCCGCCATGGCATAGGTCAGGGCGCCGGCAATGATGTCGATGCGCCAGTACAGCTCTTCCTTGTCCAGATGCGGCAACTGCGCTCCGAACGCGGCGGCGAACTCCTTGAGCACGTGGCCGTAGTTTTCCGAAAGAAACTTGCGCAGGCGCTCGTTGTGTTCGGCATAGGCGCGGGCCAGCACGCGGACGAAGGTCGCGCCGCCGGACTTGTCCAGCGAGAGCAGCAGGGCCGGATGGATGAAGGCAGCCAGAATGTCCTCAAGCGTCGGATCGGGCTCGGCCAGAACCGCTTGCAGCAGATCGAGACGCTGGGTATTGAGTTCATCGAGTCGGCGCCGGAAGACCTCGTTGACGAGATTGTCCTTCGAGCCGAAGTGGTAATTGACGGCGGCGAGATTGACCTTGGCGGTGGCGGTCAGTTCACGCAAGGAGGCGCCGGCGAAGCCGTTGCGCGCGAACAGTTCCTCGGCGGCTCCGAGTATGCGTTCCTTGGTCGAAAAGTGCGGTGAGTTCAACGAATCAAGTCCAGTGTTGGGGGATAAAACCAAACGGGCGTTTGAATCATAAGCCTGTCGTGCGCGTTGGGCAACGTCGCACAAGCAGGTGAAATCACGCTTCCGGGGTGCAAATCAAGGTAAAAACTAGCTAGAATGGGAGGTCGGATAGTGCGCTAACTATCCGGATTGCCATGGGTTTAGTCTCTCGGCCGGGCCCGTTATCCCCTCGATTCCCCATTCAAAGGTTCAAAGACAATGGCGCTGGAGCGCACCCTTTCCATCATCAAGCCCGATGCGGTCGCCAAGAACGTCATCGGCGAAATCTATTCCCGCTTCGAAAAAGCCGGTCTGAAGATCATCGCTGCGCGCATGAAGCAGCTCTCGCGTCGTGAAGCCGAAGGCTTCTACGCCGTGCACAAGGAGCGTCCGTTCTTCAACGCGCTGGTCGAATTCATGATCTCCGGCCCGGTCATCGTCCAGGCGCTCGAAGGGGAAAATGCAATTTCGGTGCATCGTGACCTTATGGGTGCGACCGATCCGAAGAAGGCCGCTGCCGGCACGATCCGAGCCGACTTTGCCGATTCGATCGACGCCAATGCCGTGCACGGTTCGGATGCGCCGGAAACGGCGGCGGTTGAAATCGCCTACTTCTTCGCCAGCTCCGAAGTGACGGCGCGCTGAAGTCGATGGACGTGACCGGGACCAGAACGAATCTGTTTGGCCTCGATCGCCAGGGCTTGCGCGACTGGTTCGCGCAAGCCGGCGAGAAGCCCTATCGTGCCGATCAGGTCATGAAATGGATGTACCACCGTCACGTCACTGATTTCGCGCAGATGACCGATGTCGGCAAGGCGCTGCGCGGCAAGCTCGAAGCGGTTGCCGAGATCGTTCCGCCGAATGTGTTGCTGGAAAAGCAGTCGATCGACGGTACGCACAAGTGGTTGCTCGGCATGGATCCGCGCAATGCGATCGAGGCCGTGTTCATTCCCGAAAGCTCGCGCGGCACCCTGTGTGTTTCCTCGCAGGTCGGCTGCGGCCTCAACTGCACGTTCTGCTCGACCGGCACCCAGGGCTTCAATCGCAATCTTTCGACCGCCGAGATCATCGGCCAGGTCTGGGTGGCGGCCAAGCATCTTGGCAACGTGCCACATCACCAGCGCAAGCTGACCAATGTCGTGATGATGGGCATGGGCGAGCCCCTGCTCAATTTTGACAATGTCGTGCGCGCGATGAGCATAATGCGTGATGATCTCGGCTTTGGCCTCGCCAACAAGCGTGTGACCCTGTCGACTGCCGGCCTGGTGCCGATGATTGATCGCCTGTCTGCAGAGAGCGATGTTTCGCTGGCGGTGTCGCTGCATGCACCGAATGACGAACTGCGTACCCAGCTCGTTCCGCTGAACAGGAAATACCCGATCGCCGAGCTGATGGATGCCTGCCTGCGCTACACCCAGCGCAGCCCGCGCACGACGGTCACGTTTGAATACACGATGATGAAGGGCATCAACGACACGCCCGAGCTGGCCCGCCAACTGGTCAAGCTCGTGCGCAAGGTGCCGAGCAAGGTCAATCTGATTCCGTTCAACCCGTTCACCGGCACGCGCTACGAGCGTTCCGAAGAATCGGCGATCCGCGATTTCCAGACCATCCTGCTCGATGCCGGTGTGCTGACCATGGTTCGGCGCACGCGTGGCGAGGACATCGACGCCGCCTGCGGCCAGCTCAAGGGACAGGTCATGGATCGCACGCGCCGTCAGGCGGAATTCCGCAAGAAGGTCGAAGAGGGTGTTTCCGATGCGGCTTGAACGAATCCTTGTTGCTGCATTGCTGACGATGCTGCTGGCCTCGTGTGCGACCGGCTCTGGCAACAGTCGGCCGGCGCCACCCAGCAACCCGGAAAACCCGAAAACCAAGGCAGCTGCCCTGTATACCGACCTCGGCCAGAAGTACATGGCCCAGGGCAAGCTCGAAATCGCCATGGAGAATCTCAACAAGGCCTTGGCTGCGGACAACAACCACGCCGATGCGCATACCGTCATTGGTCTGCTGTATGAGCGCATCGGCAACAATGCGCAGGCCGAACAGCACTATCGACGAGCCGCCGAGCTGATGCCGAAATCCGGCAACGAGAACAACAACTACGGCGCTTTTTTGTGCAAGATTGGCCGCTATGGTGATTCTGCTGCCTATTTTGTGCGCGCCATCGCAGATCCGTTCTACAAGACACCGGCCGTGGCCTTGACCAATTCCGGAACTTGTGCGATCAAGGGTGGCAAGCTGGACGTTGCCGAAACGGATTTGCGTGCGGCACTGGATCGCGAACCCGACAACTCGGAAGCCTTGTTCCAGATGGCGACTGCGTTGTACCTGAAAAATGATTTCTTCAGGGCCCGGGCGTTCATCCAGCGCTACGAAGCGGTTGGGCAACAAAGTGCGGATGCCCTGCTGCTTGGGCGCAACATTGAGCTGCGTCTGGGTAATGGCAAGGCATCCCAGGATTACACGCGTCGACTACGCGAAAAATTTCCGGAATCGCCGCAAGCTCGTTCGCTGGACGCACCTGTTGTTTCCGGGGATCCGGAATAGCAATGAGTCGGCGCAAGAACAAGAAAACCACCCACAGGGATTTGGGCGATAACACCGCTGACTCGAGTCAGCTTGATTTGTTGTCCATCCCGGAGACTCAGTCAGTGAGTAATGAATGCGCCGAACAGCAGGATCATCAGGATTGCAATGCAACGCTCGCGCAGCAGCCTGATCCGGGTACAGAAACCGATCTGCCCAAAGCTGGTTCGTTTGAGCTCAAGGATGCATCGATCGGGCAAAGGCTGCGATTCGCGCGCGAGCAGCGCGGCTGGACTTGTGAAGATGTCGGCTCCCGACTGAAGCTGCAGGCGCGTCTGATCCGCCGAATCGAGGAAGACGATTTCAGCGGGATTGCCCATGCGGTCTATCTTCGCGGCTATCTGACCAGCTACGCCCGCCTCCTCGACATGCCGCAGATCCTCGCTGAAAAAGTGGTTGCTGAACGCGGGGAGCAGGTGCCCCTGGTTTCGACGGGCAGGGTCTCGCGCGCCCGCTACGTGATGGATCGCTATTCTGTCAGTGCGACCTACCTGATCCTGACCGCGCTCGTGGTCGGGCCGGCGGTCTGGCTGGCCACCCATGGCGGGCTTGAGCAGAATCTGGCGCGGACAGTCATGCTGGATGCGCCTGCTGCCCGTGGCGATGCGGCGCCTGCGGATGCCGTGGACTCGGGCAAGCCAAATGCGCAATTGCCCGCCGATGGCTCCGCATCGGCTCCCGATGAATTGCCCGGCGTGGACGTGGCGGCGTTGTTGGAAGGCGTTGCAGACGCGCCGCCGATCATTGCATCGATGGCGCCATTCTCCGCAGCCCCGTCGGTCAAGGCCGAGGCGTCGGCGAATCCGTCGCCCGCAACGGCGGGCCGGCATAGCTTGAGCCTCAAGCTCAAGCAAGCCAGTTGGGTGGAAGTAATCGATGCGAACGGCGTGAAGATCGAATATGGTCTGCTGGCGGCAGGTGTCGAGCGCAACTACACGAGCGATACCGCGCTGACAGTGCGCATCGGCAATGCCGAGGGGGCCGAAGTGATCGCCGATGGAAATGCCGTCGATCTTGCCCCCTTCCAACGCGCAAACGTCGCCCGCTTGCGCTTGTTCGGCGGCGAAAAACTCGCAACTCGCATCGACTCCTGAACGCTGCGCCGAACCACGCCTTTTTCACAGGTGTCGGCAAGATTCCTGTTACCCTAGCGCCCCCCGCGCCGCCCTGCCGGTAATCGGCACTCTCCTGCGGCGCCTCATTCGGTGATGCGTATGGCTTTTGAAGTTCTTGACGAGCACGAACAAGGTGAGTTGGTGCGCAAATGGGTGCACACCAACGCGATGTCGATTGTCATCGGTATTGCGGTTGGTCTGCTGCTGATCTTCGGGTATCAGCAATGGAAGGCTCGCGAGTTGAGCACGTTGTCCGAGGCGGCCGTGCAGTATTCCGCGTTCAACGAGGCGGTCGACGCCAAGCGCAGCGATGACGCGGCCAAGATTGCCGAGGCCCTGCGCAAGGATTACGCCAAGACCGCTTTTGCAACCCTGGCGGCCATGCGCCAGGCGGCAGTGCAAGTTGAGAAAGGCGATCTCGCGGCCGCCAGCGCGGATCTGGACTGGGCCAGCCAATCGGCCGGCAACGACGCCATGAGGTCGCTGATTGCGCTGAGGCAAGCGCGTCTTAGTTTGGCCAAGGGTGACGCCGAGGTTGCGTTGACCAAGCTCGACCAGGTTGCCAAGGCGGATTTTCCGGCTCAGGCCAGCGAGTTGCGCGGTGATGCGTTGGCCAAGCTCGGACGCATCGAAGACGCGCGCTCGGCCTACGCCGAAGCTTTGACGCATCTTGATGCGCAGTCCCCGGAGCGCGCTTACGTCGAAATGAAACAGGGCAGTCTGCCCGTCGCTGCGGAGCAGAAGAAATCATGAGGCGTGCTTTCCTGGTTCTTGCCTTGGCGTCGCTTGCACTGACCTTGGGCGGATGCAATTGGCTCAAGGGACTCGGCAAGAAAGACAATGTCGAGCCACCCGCGCCGCTGGTCGAGTTCGCTCCGACCGCCAATGTGCAGAAGCTCTGGTCCGGATCGGCGGGCAATGGCTCGGGCAAATCGGGCGCGCGAATGAATCCGGCTGTCGCCGGCGATCGACTCTACGTCGCCAGCGTTGATGGAGAAGTTCAGGCCCTGGATGCTTCGAGCGGGCGTCGCCTCTGGTCGACCAAGGTGAAGAAGATGGCCTGGTCGGGAGGCCCCGCAGCCAATGCGGATATGGTCGTCGTTGGCGCATTGAACGGACAGGTGCGGGCATTTTCCGCGCTGGATGGAAGCGAGCTCTGGCAGGTTCAGCTCAGTTCGGAAATCATCTGTGCCCCGGCCATCGGCAGTGGCGTGGTTGCGGTTCGTACCCAGGACGGTCGATTGTACGGACTCGATCCGGCCGATGGCTCGCGTCGCTGGGTCTATGAGCAAACCGTTCCGGTATTGAGCCTGCGTGGAAATTCATCGCCGCTGATCGGCAATGGCTTTGTGTTTGACGGATTCGATACCGGTCGCCTGGTCGCGGTGCGCGATTCCGATGGTGCGCCGGCCTGGACCCAGGTTCTGGCGGCGGGCGAGGGCCGCACCGAAGTCGAGCGGCTGGCCGATTCCGATGGTCAATTGGTACTCGACAATGGCGAGATTTTCGCGACCAGCTACCACGGGCAGATTGCGGCTTTCTATGCCGATTCGGGACGTCCGGCCTGGGGGCGTGATTTATCCAGTTTTGCGGGATTGGCGGTCAGCGGAACGGCGGTTGTTGTCAGCGATGCGGACGGCAACGTCTGGGCGTTTGATCGTCAGAGTGGTGCGAACCTCTGGAAGCAGGAAGGCTTGTTGCATCGCTGGCTGAGTTCGCCGGCAATCGTCGGCAACTACGCGGTCGTCGGCGATCTTGAAGGCTATGTGCACTGGTTGAATCTCGCCGATGGCTCGTTTGCCGCACGCCAGCGTATCGGCAAGAAAGCGATCGAGAGCGCGCCGGTGGTCAGTGGCGATGTTGTCTTCGTCGAGAGTGCGGGCGGCAACATCGCCGCATTCCGCACACAGTAGTGAATGTGTCCCGGATTCACCGGCGCTTGCGCGAGGTGGATCCGGCAGTTGGTTTTTTTCGGCATCGGTAGTGTCCGTAGCCGCTGCAACCTGATATGGAGCGCCCGCGATGCTTCCCGTCGTCGCCCTGGTTGGACGCCCCAACGTCGGCAAATCAACCCTGTTCAATGTGTTGACGCGTACGCGTGATGCGCTTGTGGCCGACATGCCGGGTGTCACCCGTGATCGCCACTACGGCATCTGTCGAATCGGCGAGCGCCCCTTCGTGGTGGTCGATACCGGAGGCCTTGCCGATATCGAGGAAGGTCTTGCCGGGCTGACTGCGCGCCAGGTCGAGTTGGCCATCGCCGAAGCGAACGTCGTGATCTTTGTGGTCGATGCCCGCGATGGTCTGTTGCCGACCGATCAGGCCATCCTCGAGCGTCTGCGGCGAACGTCCAAACCGACGCTGCTGGCGGTCAACAAGACCGATGGTCTCGACGAATCCATTGCCCTTGCCGACTTCGCCCGCCTTGGCGTAGCCAAGCCGCTACCAATATCGGCCACGAACAATCACGGTACGCGGGGCCTGCTTGCAGCCGTCGAGGCCCTGCTGCCGGAAGGCCCGGCTGAGGAAATCAGTGGTGAGGATGGCGGCGGCGTTCGCGTTGCCATCGTCGGCCGGCCGAATGTCGGAAAATCGACCCTGGTCAACCGTCTGCTTGGCGAGGATCGCGTCATTGTTTCGGAGGTCGCCGGAACCACCCGCGACTCGATTCGTATTCCGCTTGAACGTGACGGGCGCAAATACACATTGATCGATACCGCCGGGGTCAGACGCCGCGGGCGCATCGACGATGCGGTCGAGAAATTCAGCGTCATCAAGACCTTGCAGTCGATTGATGCGGCCAATGTCGTGGTCATCCTGCTCGACGCCAATGAAGGTGTCACCGATCAGGATTCCGGTTTGATCGGGCATGCGCTGGATGCCGGTCGCGCCCTGGTTATTGCGGTCAACAAGTGGGATGGCCTCAAGAAATACGATCGTGACCAGTGCGAGAGTTCAATGGTGCGCAAGCTCTCGTTTGTCGAATGGGCGCCCCGCGTGACCATCTCGGCACTGCACGGATCCGGCATCGGCGAGTTGATGAAACGCGTCAATCGGGTGCATGCCGCCGCCAACAAGAAGCTGACGGCCTCCGATCTGACCCGTGCGCTCGAAGCGGCCTATGCAGCCTATCAGCCACCGTTGGTGCGCGGCCATGCGCCGAAGTTGAAGTATGCTCATCCGGGTGGATCCAATCCGCCGACAATCGTGATCCACGGCTCGCGCACCAAGCATCTGGCCGAATCCTATCGGCGCTATCTCGAGAATTTTTTCCGCAAGCGCTACAAGCTCGAAGGAACGCCAGTCCGCATCGATTTCAGCGAGGGCGAGAATCCCTATGCCGGCAAGAAGAACGTGCTCACCGAGGGCCAGCAAAAGCGTCGACAGCGCATGATCCGCAACGCCAAGCGTGGGAAGCAGTAGGTGGTAAGCGGTAAGCGGTTAGCGGTTAGCGGTAAGCGGTTAGCGGTTAGCGGTTAGCGGTTAGCGGTTAGCGGGAAGAGCGGCCTGGGCGGATCGAATGGTATGGCGAAATTCAGTGCGGTCGGGCATGAAAACAAGCAAGATTCTTGTCTGCCGGGATCGAAATGAGTACGCACGGACTCTATAGCGGATGTCGAATACGTCTCGACCTTCCCACATCAGAACCACGGCGATTCTTGCCGGGGGTGCGGCAAAGCGCTTGGGTGGCGTCGACAAGGGACTGGTTTGTCTGCTCGGACGTCCGCTGATTGCCTGGACACTTGATGCACTGGCACTCGAACCCGGTCAGCCACGCCTGATTGTTGCGAACCGGAATCTCGATCAATACGCGGATTTCGCACCCACTATCTCGGACAAGCGCCGCGAAGATTTCGCCGGCCCGCTGGCCGGAGTGGCGGCTGCGCTTGGTGCTTGCGCAACGGCCTGGCTTTACACCGTACCGGTGGATTGCGTGAGGCCGCGCGGGGAAATTCTCGATGCGCTATGGGCGGCATCGATGACCCGCGAGGCCGATGCCGTCGTCGCTCATGATGGCACTCGACGCCAGCCACTGTTCGCGTTGTATCGATCGACTCTGGCCGCTTCCGCTGAAGATGCGCTCGCAGCCGGTGCGGGCGTCATGCGCTGGCAGGATTCGCTGAATACCTTTGAGGTCGATCTTTCGGCGTTGCCGGACGACGCCTGGTTGAATTTGAATTCGCCGGAGGATTTCGCGCTGATGACGAAGAGGATGAGTTAGATGGCGGATTACCCAACCCATCTGTCGGTCGCCGAGGCTCGACAGCGCATTGTCGACTGCTGCGCGTTGCGCCGTCTGCCTGCCGAGAATGTGTCGCTGCAGTCCGCGCAAGGACGCATTCTGCACAGCGACGTGATCGCTCCAAGCGACCTGCCACCGTTCGCGAATTCGGCGATGGATGGGTTCGCCTTGCGCGCCACCGATTTGCCTGCAAGCGGTGATCGGCGTTTGCGCGTGGTCGGCACCTGCCTTGCCGGCGATCCGAACGTCGTATCGATCGGAACCGGCGAATGTTTGCGCATCACCACCGGCGCACCGATGCCGGCCGACGCGGATTCCGTGGTCATCAAGGAGCACGTCGTCGACGACGGTGATTCGATCATCGTTCGTGCGGGAGAAAAGGGCGGTGCACACGTCCGTCCTGCCGGTGAGGATATTCGCGCTGGCGAGGTGGTGCTGAGACAGGGGCAGCGGATCCGGGCAACCCGGATCGGTGCGTTGGCTTCGCTCGGTCTGGCCGGGATCGAGGTGTGCGCCAGGCCGAGAGTGGCGGTCTTCACTACCGGTGATGAGCTGGTCATGCCTGGAATGGAATGCGGTCGGGCGCAGATCCACAACAGCAATGGATTCAGCCTTGCCGCCATGCTGAAATCCTGCGGAACCGAATCCACGCTCTTTGTCGACGCTGACAGCGACATGCCATTTCGGCATCTGCGCGACGATCGCGACTTGATACGAGCAGCGCTTCTGAATGCGGCCGAAGTGGTTGATGTGGTCATCACCTCGGGCGGGGTTTCGGCGGGTGAGGCCGATTATCTGCCCGGATTGGTCGCCGAGCTTGGCAGGATCCATTTCCTGGAAAGTGCGCATGCGCCCAGGCATGCCGATTCTTTTCGGTGAAATCGGCAAGGCGTTGATCTTTTGTCTGCCGGGAAATCCGGTATCAACGATTGCCACCTTCCTGTGTCTGGTTCAACCGGCGCTCGCCGCGTTGCAGGGCGCCGAGAACGCCATTCCGATTGCCCGGCACGCACGTCTGGCCGTTGCCATCGAAAAACACCACGATCGAACCGAGTTTCTGCGTGCTGCCTGCGAGCTGCGCGAGGATGGCACGCTCTGGGTGACGCCGATGAAGGCGCAAGGTTCGGCGATGTTGTGCGGCCTGATCAATGCCGACGCGATGATTGTTTTCCCCGATGACAGCCGCCGTATCGCGGCCGGCGATGTGGTGCGGATTCTTCCGCTGCCTGACGTATCCTGAGCGGCCATGAGAATCGACCAGTTGATGGCAAACGGCGCGTCCACGATCGAGATCGAGCCCATTCAAGCCGTGGTGCGGATGCGCGCCGGGGCCGTACTTGTCGATGTGCGTGAGGATGACGAGCGCGCCGGCGGTATGCCGGATCAGGCCATCGGAGTGCCTTGCGTACGGATCAAGGATCTTGTCGACACGATTGCTGCGGATCGATCAGGTGAAATCATGCTGATCTGCGCCAGCGGACAGCGTTCGCTATGGGCCAGACAGCAGCTGATCGGGCTTGGTTTTGAAAATGTGGTTTCGGTTTGCGGCGGCTTTCAGCGCTGGAAGGCGGAAGGACTTCCGCTTGCTGCGGGATCGCTGGATGCCGATTCGGCCGAGCGCTATTCCCGGCATCTGCTCCTGCCTGAAGTGGGCGTCGCCGGTCAGGCACGACTGGCGCAATCGCGCATCGCCCTGATCGGCGCGGGTGGACTCGGCTCACCCGTCGCGCTCTACCTTGCCGCTGCCGGAGTCGGCAGGCTGACCCTGATCGACAACGACAAGGTTGAGCGCTCAAACCTGCAACGGCAGGTCGTGCATGCTGATGCGCGAATCGGCATGGCCAAGACGGAATCGGCACGCATCAGCCTGGTCGCGCTCAATCCGACCATCCGCGTGGAAACGCGCGAAACCCGCCTGGTCGCGGCCAATGTCGAGGCGTTGCTGCAGGGGCATGATCTTGTCATCGACGGTGCCGACAATTTTCCAACCCGATACCTGCTCGATGCGGCAAGCCGGCGATTGCGCATACCGCTGGTCTATGGCGCCGTCCACCGATTCAGCGGTCAGGTCAGCGTATTCGATTCCAGGCACGAGGATTCGCCTTGTTACCGCTGCCTGTTTCCGCATCCACCATCCGCCGCCGAGGCACCGAACTGCAGCGAGGCCGGCGTGCTCGGCGTGTTGCCGGGAATCATCGGCATGTTGCAGGCAAATGAGGCGATCAAGCTTGTGCTGGGGCAGGGGCGTCCGTTGATCGGCCGCCTGCTCTGCTTCGACGCCCTGGATGCTTCATTTCCGCGAGCTGTCACTTTCGCGCGATCCGGCCTGCCCGGGTTGCCGGGATGGCAAGGCCTTCGCCGGATACGAGGACATCGCCGTGTTCTGTGGCGACCAGCATTTGGATTGATTGCCTGCGTTGGCGCCGAGTGGGCAGTTCCAACAACGAAGCAGCGACGAGGCAACAGTCATCGAGGCCCGCGGCCCCTGTTCGGCTGCCGATCGCAGTTGTGGGTTGGCGCTGAGCGCAAGCGAAGCCCAGCAGATCGTGATTTCTCCCACAACAGCCGCTTGACTCGCCGCTCCTGCGGCTCATACCAAGGGGGCAGCAGTGCGATTCGGGGCTTATCGCAAAGGTATGCACTCAGGCGGAATCGGCTTCCGGTCCCGCAGGATGGTTTGGGCCATCCTCCCGAAACAGGTGTGGCATTCACGGCCGCTTCGGTGGCGAACGACTACTAATCTTGGGAATAAATCCATGAAAACATTTGATTTATGCAATTAGATTGAGCTTTCGTTATTGCCTGTGGCGATGGGTTTTTTTGCTGTCTCTGCGCAGGCGGCAACCCGTAGCGATCTGCATGAACAGAGCGTCGAAGGCCTCGGCGCGGTCTATGCCAGGGCAACCAATGGCGTCGGCACCCCTTCACTGAGCAACGAGCGCCATGCCGAGTTGCTTGGGCTCGACGCAGAGTCCGCACTGAACACGCTTGCGGTCGTCAAGGATTCCGACGGCACCGCCCATTATCGCTACCAGCAGACGTTCCGCGGCGTCCCGGTATGGGGCGAACATGTCGTCGCCAGTGACGACAAGAGCGGAAGCCTGCGCTCGCTGTTCGGTCGTTCCGTCGGAGGCCTTGCTGGCGACATTTCGACCACGACCACCCTGATCAGCACGAATAACGCGTTTGTCCGTGCCAAGGGTTCCAGCTCCGCTACGCGTAGCGGGTCGATACAGACCAGCAATGAATCCAGCGAGAAGATGATCTATGTCGATGACAACGACATCGCGCATCTCGTTTACGTCGTGTCCTTCTTCGCCGACAGGGGTATCGGCCTGCTGGCAGCCGATCGCAAGGCGAGCAGCGATCCAACACGACCGTACGTCATCATCGACACCCAGACCGGTGGCGCGCTCAAACAGTGGGATGGCTTGACCACATCGCTGATCGGTACCGGCCCTGGCGGCAATTCCAAGACCGGTCAACACAACTGGGGGTCGGGTGGGCAGTATGGTCATCTCGATGTCAGCCAGGGTGGCTCGACCTGCACGATTAAAAATACCGATGTGAAATCGGTGAACCTCAACGGCAGCACCGGCGGTCCGCTGACCAATGGGGTCACGGTGACCGGGATCGGCACCTCGACCGGCAATTCGGTCAACTACACCCTGGTGGTTCCTGCGGGTTCGAGCGGCCTCAACTTCGTCATGTCCGGTGGTACCGGTGATGCGGACATGTACGTCAAGTTCGGCAGCGCACCGACCGATACCAGCTATGACTGCCGTCCATATGCCAGTGGCAACTCGGAATCCTGCCCGATTGCCACCGCCCAGGCCGGTACCTACTACGTGCGCCTGAAGGCCTATTCGACGTTCGCGGGTGTCTCGCTGACCGGCAGTTACTCGGCTGCCAGCAACGTTCCGCCGTCGGCTGGCTTCAGCTTCACGACCAGCGCCCTGACCGCGAACTTCAGCGACAGCTTCTCCGACAGCGATGGCACGATTGCCTCGCGTTCGTGGAACTTCGGTGACAGCAGCTCGTCGACTTCGACCAATCCAAGTCATACCTATGCAGCGGCCGGAACCTACAACGTGACGTTGACGGTCACCGACAACAATGGTGCGACCAGTTCGACGACCAAGGCAGTGAGCGTGACCAGCGGTGGTGGCGGTGGCGGCAACGTGCTTCAGAACGGCGTTGCGGTAACCGGCCTTGCGGCAGCTACGGGCGGCCAGCTTGTTTGCGTGATGGCCGTGCCAGCCGGTGCCACCGGCCTCAAGTTCGTGACCAGCGGTGGCGGCGGCGACGGTGACCTGTATGTCAGGTTCGGCTCGGCACCGACCACGTCGGGCTACGACTGCCGTTCGTGGGCCAGCGGCAATACGGAGACTTGCAACATCTCCACCGCGCAGGCGGGTACCTGCTACGTCATGATCAATGCCTACTCGGCGATCAGTGGCATGAGTCTGACCGGCAGCTACTCGAGCGGTGGCGGTGGTGGTAGCTGCACGCCCTCCGGCACGGTGCTGTGCGCGGGCTCGACCGTAAACAGCCTGTCGGCGAGCAAGAACAACTGGACCTCGGTCTACAGCCTCGTTGTGCCGGCGGGTGCCAGCAACCTGTCGATCTCGATCGCGGGTGGTTCGGGTGATGCGGATCTCCATGTCCGTCTCGGTTCAGCGCCAACCACGTCCAGCTACACCTGCCGTCCGTACAAGTCCGGCAACAGCGAGACCTGCACGTTCTCGGCACCGACGGCTGGCACCTACTACATCAGCGTGCGCGCCTATGCGACGTTCTCGGGGGTCAGCCTGAGCACGAATTTCACGCAATGAGAGTGATCCAACAACACGGCCAGCAATGGCATTGCGGCGGCGGCCGGAGCAATTCCGGCCGCCGTTTTCTTTGCAATCGCCGCCGCTGCGGCATCGCCATCTCCCGTTCCGGGTTACGCGTGCGATGTCGGGAGCGGCTCACGGAGGGGCTTTTCGAGCCCTGGCTACGCCCGCAGGTGAAGGCGTTTTCCATCCTCGGCCAGATCGCCAGACGACGCTCTACAGGTCTACAGGACGCGCACATTGCACTGCGTCATTACTTGTCCGATGCAAGTTGCTAGTGTGCGCCCGGCGTCGCGACACTTGGGAAGTGTCACGACGCGTTTAAGGGCTCATCTGCACACGATAGCTGGGATCAAAGGGAGATCCCACAGGACGCTGTGTGCCAACGCCCCGGCGCCAGCTGCAAATCCTCCGCCGCTTCCGCGGCCGTCCTATCACCTCTTGGGAATCAATCCGTGATCAAGTCCAATTGTCGTGGTTCCGTCCTTGTTGCGCTTTCTCCACTGGTTCTTGGCATTCTTGCCGCAACCGCCTCGGCGGCCACCCGCTCCGATCTGCACGACCTCAATGTCGAACGTGTGAGTAGCAGCTACGCCGCTGCAACGCAGTCGGTCGGCGCGCAGCCATCCGCTACCGAGCGCCATGCAGAAATGCTGAATCTGGACAGCGAGTCCACCCTGCGTGCGATCGCTACCAGCACCGATTCTGATGGCACCATCCACTATCGCTATGAGCAGTACTTCCGTGGCGTCCCGGTTTGGGGTGAGCACGTCGTGGTTGCAGAGGACAGCAAGGGCAACCTGCGTTCGCTGTTCGGTCGCGCAGTCGGCGGCCTGGATGCGGAAATTCCGGTTCGGGCGCCGCTGGTCAGCGCAGGCAGCGCGCTGAATGCTGCAAAGTCCGCCGCACTGGGCAACAAGAGCTCGGCGATGCTGGTCGAAAATGTATCGACCCGGCAAATGATCTACGTCGACGACAACGATGTCGCGCACATGGCCTACGTGGTCAACTTCTTTGCCGACTATGTCAACACGGGTCTCAAGATCCAGCGGGCCAGCGAGCCGACCCGTCCGTTCGTGATCATCGATGCGCAGACCGGCCTGGTGCTCAAGCAGTGGGACGGCCTGACCACGGCGTCGATCGGCACGGGCCCGGGCGGCAATGCCAAGACCGGCCAATACACCTGGGGTTCGGGCGGCAAATACGGCTATCTCGATGTCACTCAGAGCGGCACCACCTGCACGATGACCAACACCAACGTGAAATCGGTCAACCTCAACGGCAGCACGGGCAGCAGCACGACGGCGTATGCATATACCTGCCCGAACAACACCTACAAGACCATCAACGGCGCCTACTCGCCGATCAACGACGCCCATTATTTCGGCGGCGTGATCCAGAACATGTATACGGCATATACCGGCGCCAAGGCCTTGACCTTCCAGCTGATCATGCGCGTGCACTACGGTTCGAGCTACGAGAATGCCTTCTGGAATGGCACCAACATGAGTTTCGGTGACGGTGCGACGACCTTCTACCCGCTGGTCAGCGCCGACGTGGCCGGCCACGAGGTCTCGCACGGCTACACCGAGCAGCACTCGAACCTGACCTATTCCGGCCAGTCCGGCGGCATGAACGAAGCGTATTCGGACATGGGCGGTGAGGCGACCGAGTACTACTGGAAGGGCAGCAACGACTTCCTGGTCGGACCCGAGATCTTCAAGGGCTCGGGCTCGCTGCGCTACATGAGCAACCCGCCGCAGGATGGCAGCTCGATCGACAATGCCGCCAACTACACCAGTTCGATGGACGTGCATTATTCCTCGGGCGTGTACAACAAGGCGTTCTGGAAGCTGGCGACGACTTCGGGCTGGACCACGCCAAATGCGTTCAAGGTGTTCTCCCGCGCGAATGCCCTGTACTGGACGCCGAGCAGCACCTTCAACAGCGGTGCCTGCGGTGTGGAAACGGCGGCGACCGACCTCGGCCTCACGAAGGCCTCGGTGACCGCGGCATTCACGTCGGTCGGCGTCAGTTGCTCCGGCGGCGGCGGTGGCAGCACCGGCGGTGCGCTGACCAAGGGCGTGGCGAAGACCAACCAGTCGGCTGCAGTCGGCACGTCGGTCAACTACACGCTGGTCGTTCCGGCTGGTTCCACCAACCTGACCTTCACGACCTCGGGCGGCACCGGTGATTCCGACATGTACGTCAAGTTCGGCAGCGCACCGACCGATACGGTCTACGACTGCCGTCCGTACAAGTCCGGCAATGCCGAAACCTGCACGTTCGCAGCGCCGTCCGCGGGGACCTACTACGTGCGCCTGAAGGCCTACTCGGCGTTTACCGGGCTCAGCCTCGTCGGCAACTACACGACGGGCGGTGGCGGCGGCACGGCGCAGACCTACAGCAACACGACCGACTACACGATCAACGACAATGTCACAGTTGACAGTCCGATCACGGTTTCCGGCCGCAGCGGCAATGCTCCGACCAATGCCTCGGTCACGGTCGCCATCGTTCATACCTACCAGGGTGACCTCAAGGTCGACCTGGTCGCTCCGGACGGCTCGCTCTACAACATCCACAACCGCACTGGCAGCGGCACCGACAACATCAACAAAACCGTTACCTTCAACCTGTCCAGCGAAGCGCTGAACGGCACCTGGAAGTTACGCGTCAAGGACAACGCCAGCGGCGACGTCGGCTACATCAACAGCTGGAGCGTCACCTTCTGATCCACCCCGGGAGTATTCCTGGAAACGCGAAACCCCGGCTCAGGCCGGGGTTTTTTTTGGCGCGCGATCGGCACCTGGAATGGTTGGCATCCAACTCATATCGAGTTCGCCGGCGAGGGTTGCGGGAGCGCGCGGTTGGATCGTTGCGGCGGCGATTCCGCTTGCCATTGCGGACAACCGTCAACTGCATGGGCCCAACTACCCGATGCTCGATCAGTCGGCAAGATCCCCGGGTTCGCTTGAGCTGCGCGGCAGCTGCCGGTAGTCCACATCAGGATATCGGGAAACGTGGACAATGACGTCTTAAAGCGTGGCCATCGCGTTCGCTGGGCAGCTGTCGGCGATTCGACGTTTGCCGCCTGATCTGCTAGAATATATCCGACTGATCGCGAAAATATTCAAGCAAGATCAGTATCTTATCGCAGCGGCGCCAGCAGGGGTAATGCCGGGTGGAGCGGGTCGGTCAGACCATTCCTGAGTTCCACGCTTGCCTTTTTTATTGAGCATTCCGATCGCCTGGTTCAGGATTGCATCGGTGCACCGGGCGCAGATGAATCCCGAACCCGGTTCGAACCCATGTTCTGCAAGAATGGGTTGTGCTGACCACGGCTGGATGCTTCAGTGCCTGTTCGCTCCAGCCGAATGGAATGCATCGCCGATACGCGGTGGACATCTGAATCCAGCGCTGCTGGATCGATGTGGAACTGGTGGGCGGCGAGTGGATGGCAGTGCACGCGAAGGATCTGTTTCGGCAGGTGCCAAGAGATCTTGCCTGCGAGAGTAATGGTTTGCCTGCGCAATCGTGCTCACCGTCATCGAAATCGAATCACCGCGCACGCGAACAGTCGCAGTTGCCAACTTCCTGCGCAAGCCGCCAGGGAATCCGTCAATCCAGATCGCTCTGATGAGGGTTCGCGGAGACGTTCTGGAGCTTTTTCCAGGCGGATCCCAAGATCCTGCGCATAAGTGAGAAAAACGCGCGGCAATCGTGTCTCGCGTGTCCAAACCGGAAACCAATCATCCATGACCATTCCATTTGCGATTGCCGGCGTGCAGATGCACGTTCCGGCCCTGACCAGCAATCTGGTCGCCCTGTTGCAACGTATCGATGTCGTCATGGCGCGCTTTCCATGGACACAGATGATCGTTTTCAGCGAGTTGGCCCAATGTGGGCCCGTGCCGAATGCTCCGGTCAGTTTGCCCGGGCCGGAGGAAGCCGCCTTGCAGGCTGCTGCCGCCAGATACGGCATCTGGCTGATACCCGGTTCGGTATTTGAACGCGGAGCGGATGGCAAGCTCTACAACACGGCATCGGTGATCGATCCGGACGGTGCGGTCGTTACCCGTTATCGGAAGATGTTCCCGTTCCGACCCTACGAACAGGATGTCACGGCCGGGGACAAATTCTGCGTGTTCGACATCGCCGGCGTCGGCCGTTTTGGTCTTTCCATCTGCTATGACATCTGGCTCCCGGAAACGACGCGGACGCTGACTGCGATGGGAGCTGAAATTCTTCTTCACCCTGTGCTCACCGGAACCATCGATCGCGATGTGGAGCTGGCCATCGCCCGGGCCACCGCCGCGCAATTCCAGTGCTACGTGTTCGACATCAACGGGCTTGATGCCGGTGGAATCGGGCGATCCTGCGTGGTCGATCCCAGCGGTACCGTGCTTGCCCAGGCCGGTGGTTCCTCCGAAACCTTGCCGCTGGAAGTCGATCTCGCCAGGGTACGACGCCAGCGAGAGGCGGGGGTCAATGGCCTTGGTCAGCCGCTGAAAAGTTTCCGCGATCGTGAAATCGACTTTACCGTCTATCGTCGCGAAGCTGGTGTGGATGCCTATCTGCACACCCTCGGACCGCTGGCAATTCCAGGCAAGGGCGGGAAAGCGGGTATCGGCATCGCCGCGCCTTCCGGATCCCTGCCGGCAACCGGAATTGCACCACTGACGAGCTGAGGAACCGCAAGCCCCGGCGGTCGATCGCCATGCGAATTTCATGAACCCGAGGAGTGACCCGTGAGCACAACCGATGCCAAGCCGCCGATGATCGGTGCGATGCAGGACGAATTGCGGCATGTCCCCACAAGCCGGACTGGAATTCCAGGGACACCTGGCAAGCGCACAAAGAGAGCCGCAACCGGCTCGTCGCTGAGTGATTATTACTCGGCATCGCAATTGCGCAATGACCGGTGGACCGCGCTGAAAGGCATCTCTGGCCAGCTTGCCGCTTCGCCGCGCCAAGACCAACGCGCGCAACTGATCGACAAGGCTCATGCCTTGATTCGCTCACTCGGTTCGATCGAGGCCTATTGGGCGTTTCCGGGCCGGCGCGGGCTCGATCAACTGCTCAGGATGCTGGCGCGCGAGGATCATGCGGATCTCGCCCGCGCAGTGACGCGCATGGTGCGCGCCTTGCAGAGCGGCACTTACCGGCGGCGGCTGGGCGATTACTTCAGCGACAACGAACGCGACATCAACGACGAAGAGGACAGCGTCGAGACGCAGGAGCAGCGCACGCGATCGCGCCCGTTCTTCGAAATTCTCATTGTCGACGACCTCAGCCCCGCCCAGCAGGAAGCGCAATGCATCGCCTTGCGCGATCAACGCCGCGACGACGACCGCTTCGTCTACGAATCGGTCATCGTGCGCACCTTCGAGGACGCACTGATTGGCGTACTGTTCAATACCAACATCCAGTCCGTGGTGATCCGTCACGATTTTGGTTTCGAGTCTGAAAACCGCATGGAGATCCTGCAGCGCTACCTGCGCCGTGTCGGTGATGAGGAGTTGGCCACGATCGATCCGGAGGACTATGGGCCCGAGCTGTGCCGGGTTCTGCGCAAGATTCGCCCCGAACTCGACGTATTCCTGGTCACTGATCGTTCCGTCGAGGAAATTGCCGGTCGCGATCTCGGTGGTTGTGCGCGTGTCTTCTATAGCCAGGAGGATTTCACCGAGCTGCACCTGAACATCCTGCGTGGCGTCAACTCGCGCTACAACACGCCTTTTTTCACTGCGTTGAAGGAGTATTCGAAGCAACCAACCGGCGTCTTCCATGCCATGCCGATCAGCCGCGGCAAATCGCTGATCCGTTCCAACTGGATTCGCGACATGAGCGAGTTCTACGGAATGAACATATTCATGGCCGAGACATCAGCCACTTCGGGTGGGCTCGACTCCCTGCTGGAACCGGTAGGGCCGATAAAACACGCCCAGGAACTGGCCGCACGCGCCTTCGGTGCAAGGCAGACCTTCTTTGCAACCAACGGTACCTCAACCTGCAACAAGATCGTGGTTCAGGCGATCGTGCGTCCCGGTGACATCGTCCTGGTCGACCGCGATTGCCACAAGTCGCATCACTACGGCATGGTTCTGGCCGGCGCCAACGTGGTCTATCTGGACAGCTATCCGTTGAGCGAATACTCGATGTATGGCGCGGTGCCGCTGCGCGAGATCAAGCATGCCCTGCTCAAGCTCAAGGCGGCCGGCAAGCTGCATCGCGTGCGCATGCTGCTGCTGACCAACTGCACGTTTGACGGCATCGTCTACAACGTCGAACGGGTCATGGAGGAGTGCCTCGCGATCAAGCCCGACCTGGTCTTTCTATGGGATGAAGCCTGGTTTGCATTCGCGCGTTTCTCGCCGACCTACCGCCAGCGCACCGCGATGAACACAGCCCAGGTGCTGCGCGCACGCTTTCGAGATCCGGACTATGCGGAACGTTACGCGGCCCACCTGAAGGAGATCGAGGGATTCAGCGACGAGCAACTGCTGGATGCGCGCCTCATGCCCGATCCCGCAAAGGCAAGGGTGCGCGCCTATGCGACCCAGTCCACGCACAAGACGCTGACTTCATTGCGCCAGGGTTCGATGATCCATGTGCACGATCAGGATTTCAAAGGCGAGGTGGAGCAGGCCTTCCACGAGGCCTACATGACCCATACCTCGACCTCTCCCAACTACCAGATCATCGCCTCGCTGGATGTCGGTCGGCGCCAGGTCGAACTTGAAGGATTCGAGCTCGTGCAGAAGCAGATCGAAGCCGCCATGTCGATGCGCAAGGCCATCGATTCGCACCCGTTGCTGAAACGCTACTTCAAGGTGCTCTCGGTCAAGGAGCTGATTCCGTCCGCGCACCGCGAGTCAGGCATCGAGTCGTACTGGGATCAGGAGAAGGGCTGGAACGACACCTGGAATGCATTTGCCAACGACGAGTTCGCGCTCGATGCTTCACGCGTGACGTTGGCCGTGGGCAACGCCGGTTACGACGGTGATACCTTCAAGAACGAAGTGCTGATGAACAAGCACGGCATCCAGATAAACAAGACCTCGCGAAACACGGTCCTGTTCATGACCAATATCGGCACGACGCGTTCGTCAGTGGCATACCTGATCGAGGTGTTGGTGCGCGTGGCCCAGGATCTTGATTCGCAGCTCGAGGACGCCAGCGGCATGGAGCGTCGCGCGTTTGAACGCCGCGTGACGTCGCTGACCAGGGACTATCCGCCGCTCCCGGACTTCTCGCGCTTTCACGACAGTTTCCGCAGTGGTCGTGCTGAAGGAACGTCGGAGGGCGACATTCGTACAGCCTTCTTCATGGCTTATGACGAAGCCAACTGCGACTACTTCCCGATCGAAGATGGTTCGATGGAAGCGGCCATGGATGCAGGTCGTGAACTGGTTTCAACGGCTTTCATCATTCCGTACCCACCCGGATTTCCGATCCTGGTTCCCGGCCAGGTGATTTCAAAGGAAATCCTCCATTTCATGCGCGCGCTCGACGTCAAGGAGATCCATGGCTATCGGCCGGATCTTGGTCTGCGCGTGTTCACCGACGAGGCGCTCAAGCGCGCCGAATTCAGCCCTTCCAATCAACAGGAGAAGTGACGCATGGCCGCACGCCGCAAGCTCAAGAACATTTCCGAGATCCGCCGCTTCTTCCATCGATTCGAGGAGCCGATCTACTTCGTCAGCGCCACCAATTTCAACCTGCTTGGACTTGACGAGTGGGTGAAGAACTTCAAGTACGTCAGCTATATCGACTGCTACGACGGTCAACATCCGAATGTGTTCTGTCCCTCCGAACAGCCGCATGCGGAATTCCAGTCGATCGAAGACATCAACAACTACCTTCTGCAGCACAAGGAAGTCATCGACCACATCGAACGCCGCGGCGGCAAGCCAAAATTCATCTTCCTCATGTTCGACGAGAAAACCGAGGCGTTGTCGAAGGAACTTGGGGCCAAGGTCTGGTTCCCGAAGGCAAAGTTGCGCAACCGGATCGACAACAAGATCGAGACCGTGCGCATTGGCAACAAGGCCAAGGTGCCGAGTGTGCCGAACGCGCTGTCCGTCATCGAGGACTATGCGCAACTGACCAAAGTGGCTGAAAAGGCGAAGCTCGGATCAGATTTGGTTCTGCAGTCGGCCTACGGAGACTCGGGACACACGACTTTCTTCATCAAGTCCGAGGCGGATTTCCGCAAGCACCAACACGATATCGTCGGCCACGGCGAGATCAAGGTCATGAAGCGGATCAATTGTCGCGGTGCGGCCATCGAGGCCTGCGCGACCAAGCAGGGTACGATCGTCGGCCCGCTGATGACCGAGCTGGTCGGTTTCAATGAGCTGACGCCGTATCGTGGCGGCTGGTGTGGCAACGAGATCTTCGCCAACGCGTTTTCGACCAAGGTGCGCGACAAGGCGCGAGATTACACCTTCGCGTTTGGTGAGCAGTTGCGCAAGGAAGGCTACCGCGGCTATTTCGAGCTTGATTTCCTCGTGGACACGAAGACCCGCGACATCTATCTCGGCGAGCTCAACCCGCGCATCACCGGCGCCAGTTCGATGACCAATCATGCCGCATTTGCGCATGCCGATGCACCGCTGGCGCTGTTTCATCTGCTCGAATTTTCCGATGTGCCGTTTGATATCGACATAGCCGAACTCAATGCACGCTGGGCGGATCCGCAAAACATCGATTCCTGGTGCCAGATGGTGGTCAAGCACACCGACGATTCGATCGATCGCATAACCCAGGCGCCGGAAACCGGCATCTGGCGCATGCGTGAAGATGGCAGCATCGAGTTCGACCGCTTCGATTATCACCGTCGTGCGGTCAGCAGCGAAAACGAGGCATTCTTTCTGCGCATCCTCAAAACCGGCGACTACCGCTACGAAGGCGCCGACCTCGGCATCCTCGTCACGCGCGGGAGGGCGATGACCGATCGCTTCTCGCTGACCGAGCGCTCACGCAAGTGGATCGATGGAATCCATGCGCACTATTCTGCCGAACCGCTGTCGGGTCCGGTGCCGACCGAAATTCCAGAACATGCTTTCAAATTCCTTTGAGCGGAATCCGGGACGGAGATCGACCATGAGCGTGTCGTGCATCTGACTTTCCACGCGATCGCCGACGATGCGAGCAGCACGGCCTGGCAGGGACTGTTCCATCGGCTGTGGCCGGCCTACCGGCGCTGGTATCTGCGTGATGGCCATCTGGCACGACCGACATTTCTGTCCTGTCGGCGTGCGCTGGAGACGCATATGCCCGAGTTTGTGCCGCGCTGGAAGCATCTGGTCGAACTGGCAGGCGATGGCGATGTGGCGGCGCGCTTCCTGAGTCTGTGGTGCCCGCCTGCCTACGACAGCGCCTGTTCGCAGGCGGTCTGGCCCGGCGAAGAGCCGCTGCTCGTGCGCAATTACGACTATGCCGCCAGATATTTCGATGCGATCGCCCTGCATACGCATTGGGGTGCGCAGCGCGTGCTCGGCACCAGTGACTGTCTGGTCGGACTCGTCGATGGCATCAACGAATCGGGGCTTGCCCTTTCGTTGACCTTCGGCGGTCGCAACGTGGTCGGGGTGGGCTTCGGCGTGCCGATCGTGCTGCGCTACGTGCTGGAGACTTGCACGACCGCGGATCAGGCGGCCACGACCCTCGCGCGCATTCCGGTACACATGGCTTACAACGTGACCGCGCTCGATAGCGAGGGCCATCGGGCGACGGTTTTCCTCGCCCCGGACCGCGCCGCGCTGGTGACCAACAGCCCGGTCGCGACCAATCATCAGCCGGGCGATGCCGGCTCGATCGATGCCTATCAGACTGCGACCATCGAGCGCGAGCGCTTCCTGCTGAATCGTCTCATGCTGCATGAGGATCCGGCCGAGCGATTCATCGGCGCGTTCCTGCGACCACCGCTGTTTTCGCTCGCCTACGAGCGCCAGCGCGGCACCTTGTACACGGCGGCGCTGTGGCCTCGTCAACGCAAGTTGAGCTATCGCTGGCCGCACGCGGAATGGACGCTGGGTGTGGATTCGTTTCAACCGGGTAGTCGCTGCATCGCTCATCGGGCAGCAATGCCGATCACGGTCTGACCCGGTTCCCACCTACGCGAGGAAGGCAACGAAATGTCGAATCACGCAGCGCAATCAGCCGCATCCAAATCGACTCGCCCCGAGCTGCGCAAGGTACTTGGACGGTTCGGATTCTTCGCCCTCGCATTCGGCTCGATGATCGGCGTCGGCTGGGTAACTTCGATCGGCAGTTGGTTGGGCCAGGCGGGGCCTGGCGGCGCGATCCTGGCTTTCCTGATCGGTGGCATGGTCATGCTCTGCATCGGTCTTTGCTATGCCGAACTGACCCCGATGCTGCCGGTTGCCGGTGGTGAAGTCGCTTACGCCTACAAGGCCTTCGGCACGTTCAAGGCGTTTCTGGTCGGGTGGGCTCTGGCCTTCGGCTACGTCAGCATCTCCGGCTTCGAGGCGATCTCGATCGGCCGCGTGCTGAGCTACCTGGTTCCCGCGATCGACCGATGGCCGCTGTACTCACTGGCCGGATCAACCGTCTACGCGAGTCATCTCGTGCTCGGCCTTGCCTGCACGGCGGCGATCACCTGGGTCAACTGGATTGGTGCGCGCTCGGCGGCTCGCCTGCAGGTCTGGCTGACTGTCGCCTTCGTCACGGTCACGGCGATCTTCATCATCGCCGGATTCAGTGCCGGCGATCGCGCGCATCTGTCGCCGTTGTTCGCGGTTGCCGATCACGCAGGCGCACTGGCCGGCGTGCTCGCCGTGCTGGTCACGATCCCGTTCTGGTTCGTCGGTTTCGATACGATTCCACAAGGTGCTGAAGAGGCTTGCGCTTCGGTCAAGCCGCGCACACTGGCCTTGCTGATCGCCGGATCGATATTGGCCGCGATTGCCTTCTATGTGCTGCTCATCCTCAGCGTGTCGCTGCTCGGGCCGTGGCAGGCGCTGGTAGCGGCAGATCTGCCGGCCGCGCATGCCTTCGAAACCGCGTTCCGTTTGCCGTGGCTGCGCGACCTGGTCCTGATCGCCGCCTTGCTTGGTCTGTTCACGAGTTGGAATGGATTCTTCCTGGCCGGATCACGCGTCGTGTTCGCGCTTGGGCGTGGCCGCATCATTGCGGCGTCCTTCGGGGAAACCCACAAGCGCCATGGCACGCCGCATCGGGCGATCCTGCTGGTCGGCGGATTGACCGTGCTGGCACCGCTGCTCGGGCGCGATGCGTTGCTCGCCCTGGTCAACGCCGGCTCGTTCTGCATCGCCCTGGCATTCTTCGGCGTTTCGTTGTCGTTGCTGAGACTGCGTCGGGATTATCCCGATTTTTCGCGGCCGTTCCGCCTGAAAGCTGCGCGGTTGGTTGCCGGCATCGCGGCAATCGGATCGTTGTCGATGCTCGCCGCCATGCTCGTGCCGGGTAGCCCAGCGGCCTTGAGCTGGCCACGAGAGTTCATCGTACTCGCGGTCATGTCCGGTGCCGGTGGTCTGCTCTGGCTCACCGCATCGGCTGGCCGTAACGAGGTATCGGAGACGCAGCGCGCGGCGCTGATCCTCGATCAGTAGTCTTGCCGGAGAGCCGACAGCGGCCCGGATTGCATCTGCAACCCGGGCGCTGGATCGATCAGGACGGTCGCGAAGCGGCTGGCTTGCCGCCGCGCCAGCTACGGCGCTGCTTGTTGGCGGCCGCATGCTCGTGGTCGCCATTGCCGCGCGGCTGTTGTGCATGCGGACGACGGGCGTGCTGCGGACGCCCCTGTTGCGGACGCGCGCCACCACCGGGGCCATCCAGGCGCAGTGGTTGCGCAGGCTCGAAACCTTCGACATTCACGATCGCGATGTCCTGCTTGAGCAACTTGCGGATATCGCGCAGGAGTCCCTCTTCTGCTCGACAGACCAGCGATATGGCCAGACCTTCGGAGCCGGCGCGACCGGTGCGGCCGATCCGGTGGACGTAATCCTCGGCGACCATCGGCAGATCGAAATTGATCACCATCGGCAACTGATCGATGTCGAGTCCGCGCGCGGCGATATCGGTAGCGACGAGCACGTTGACGCGACCGCTTTTGAAGTCGGCAAGCGCGCGCGTGCGCTGATTCTGGCTCTTGTTGCCGTGGATCGCGGCGGCACGCAAGCCAGCCTTTTCGAGCTGCTTGGTCAGCTTGTCGCAGCCGTGCTTGGTGCGACCGAACACCAGGGTCTGGCTGCCATCGAGATTGAGCAGGTGCAAGAGCAGATCGCGCTTGGCTTCCATGTTGACCGGGTGCACACGATGGGTGACGGTCGAGGCCACGCTATTTGGCTTGGCGATCTGGATTTCCTGCGGCGAGCGCATGAACTGGTTGGCCAGGGCCTTGATCTCGGATGAGAACGTGGCCGAGAACAACAGTGTTTGCCGTTGTGCAGGCAAGGCACTGAGTACGCGCTTCATGGCCGGCAGAAAGCCCATGTCGAGCATGCGATCAGCCTCATCGAGGATCAGCACTTCGATAGCGGACAAATCCACCGTGCGCCTTTGCATGTGATCGAGCAGACGCCCGGGTGTGGCAACAACAATATCGACGCCACGACGCAGCGCATCGATCTGCGGGCCCATGCCGACGCCGCCGAAGATCGTCGTCGACTTGACACCGATGTGCTTGCTGTATGTGCGCACGCTTTCTTGCACCTGCGCTGCCAATTCGCGGGTTGGGGTAAGGATGAGCGCGCGCGGCTTGCGTGCCAGCGGCATGCGCTTGCCTTCCGGATACAGGCGTTCGAGCAGGGGCAGGGCGAATGCGGCAGTCTTGCCGGTGCCGGTCTGCGCGCCTGCCATCAGATCCTGGCCAGCCAGGACAACGGGGATTGCCGCAGACTGAACCGGTGTGGGCTCTTTGTAGCCTTGTTCTTCGAGCGCGCGCAGCAGTGCCGGCGACAGCCCGAGGGTGTCGAAACTCATGGTGTAACTCCTGATAGATAACCCCGGAGCGTCCCTGATGAACCGCGCTGCAGGTATGAAATTTTCGGACGCCGGTCAACAAGACGGGCATTCCGGTTCCGGGCGTCGGGACCACGAGCGGTGAGGTTCGGGCCGTGCCGGTGGACTGGCAGGGATTCGAATAACCGGAAGGGAAGCGGGGGTCAACGCGACTTAACCCGGCGATCTTACAGGTATTTCGGAGATTCGGCCAGCGGGCAATCTGCCGTTCACGCTTCCACTGGAATCCTTCCCGCAACAGAGACTGGCGACGGCAGGCGGCAGGTGCTCTTTCGCAGGGCGGAACCGCCGCAGGCGATTCCGCCCTGCGCGCGGGACGGGATTTGCATGACTCAGTCAGAGAAAAGCCGCCGGCTCTGCCAGGGGACTCACCCGGTCTGGCCTTTGCAGCGGTCGTTGCGAATCTGAAATCTCGACCAAGAGACTGGATTCACGATGAACGAGTATCAAAGCCTGAGTCATACGCGGTGGGATTGTAAGTACCAAATGGTGTTCATGCCGAAGCGCCGAAAGAAGCGGGTGCATGGTGCATTGAGGTGGCCGTTGGTGTAGGAATTCCGAGAGCTGGCCGCACAGAAATAATCGAAGATTGTCGAAGGTTTTGCTGCGCCATGTCTTCGCGGTCTATCGCCGGTTCTGTACCTTCCGGAACGCGCTTGGGTCAACCGTGCGCAATCATTCGGAACGGATTGCGAGGGCGCGCACGCTGGCGCAAGTGCGGTTGCGCCTGGTCGAGGTGATGAACGCCCGGCGCAAACGCGTGGACGCGCGGAATTGGCAACCGGCCTGACCTGCGCTGCGCGGTACCCCCATTGCTGGTAGTCTCGCGCGCCTTTCCAAAAGCACGATGAAGCCGGAGCCCGACATGCAGGTCGCCAAAGATACCGTTGTTTCGATGCACTACATCCTGACCGACGCTGCCGGTGCCGAGGTCGAAAGCTCGCGCAGCACAGGGCAACCGACCGAAGTCTTGATTGGCAATGGCGGGGTCATCCCGGGATTGGAGAAGGCCCTGGTCGACCACGTGGTCGGTGATCGGATCGAAGTCGACGTGCTACCGGCCGAGGCATACGGCGAGTGGATCGAAGGGCAGACCCAACGCATACCGAAAAAATATTTCCGCGATGGCGCCAGGCTCAAGCCCGGCATGCACACCGCGCTGACGATGAAGGAAGGTGGCCAGCGCATGGTCAGCGTCGTCAAGGTTGGTTCGAGCGTCGTCGATGTCGATCTCAATCATCCACTGGCCGGAAAAAAACTGCATTTCGACGTCGAGATCCTCGCGGTTCGCGCCGCCAGTGCCGAGGAAATCGCACACGGGCATGTGCATGGCGCCGGTGGTGTGGAGCACTGATCCATCGGCATGACGGCGGCGCGGAATCAGTTGATTACGCGCTTGCCGGTGCGGAACGTATCCTTCCAGCCGGGCGCATCGAGCCGATCCAGGCGAACCGTCCCGCCGCTGTTGGGTGCGTGCACGAATCGCCCATTGCCGACATAGATGCCGACATGGCTGATGCGGCGACTTGCGGCAAACAAGACGAGGTCGCCACTCTGCAGTCGCTTCAGCGGGACGTCTGTGCTGCGCAAATCGCCGATGGCAGAGGATGTGCGTGGCAGGGCGATTCCGGCAGCGTCGCGAAAGACATAGCCGACCAGGCCGCTGCAATCGAAACCGGATTCCGGTGTGTTCCCGCCATACCGATACGGAGTTCCGACCAGGGACATGGCGCGAAACAGGACGGCGTTGGCCACATCGGTCGTACCCGCAGAGGGCAATTGATCGGTATCGGAATGACTTCCAGACGGTCGCAATTCGGTTCTGCCGCAAGCGCACAGAACCAGCGGCAACAGGATGATCAGACGCAGAAAGCACATCGCCCGACCTTGATTCAGGTCGGGCGATGTGTCAACCGGGAAGAAAAAAAGACGCCGCACGCGGATTCGGAAACGGGCGACGCCTTCGGAAAATCATGCAGCGCTTGCGCAGAGCCTGAGCCGTGGAGTTGCGGCGGCAGGGGCCTCGAACAGTGCGTCTTCGTCGCCAATCAGTGCTTCGTGCAGGGTCTGGACGGCTTCCTCGAATCGCTGCAGGCGATCATGCGATGCGGCAGCGACGTTTTCCGGAACCTGTCCGACGTCGAGCAGACTGCGCAGCATCTGACGATGTTGCTCGCTGAAATCGGGGTCGAGCAGGGCTTCATCGAGCGCACAGATCACGGCAGCCAGCCATCCGGATGTCGGTGAGCGCAGCGCCAGCAGCAATTCATTGGACGAAACGTTCATGTGGATCCCCCGCCTGGTTTCGGAACTGCGAATGGATATGCAGGCTCCGTGCCAAGCAGTGCCAGGGCCTGGGCCTCATCAGGCGCCCGGATATCCTTGCTGAACGGGCCTGCCAGGGAGTACTCGCGGGGCACCAGCCAGGGCGAGTCCGATGATCGGGCATGGATCGCCCGGTTTCGTCACTTGATGACAAACGATGACGCCACACTCCAACGGCTCCTTGCGGAGCTTTGGCGTTGCAAGTCCCGGTAGGCGTTGGACACACCTGCCGTGATTTGCCAGGACTGGGTAGAATCGCCGGCCATGACTAAAACAGAAGCAGATGTGCTGATTCTCGGTGGTGGCGTGATCGGTCTGGCCTGCGCCTACCACCTGCTCGTGCAAGGGCGCAACGTCACCATCCTCGATCAGGGTCAGGTTGGCGGCGGCAGTTCGCACGGAAACTGCGGCACGCTGACGCCGAGCCATTCGATGCCGCTGGCGATGCCGGGCGTCATCGGCACGGCGATCCGCTGGCTGCTCAAGCGTGATGCACCGTTGCGCATCAAACCGCGGCTCGATCCTGGCTTGCTGCGCTGGCTTGAATCATTTCGGCGGCGATGCAACTGGAGGGATTTTTCTGCGGTGACCGCAGTCAAGGCGCCTCTGCTGCTGCGCTCAAACGCATTGATCGCCGAGATGGTCGAGCGTGAAAAGCTTGATTGCGAGTACCAGGCGATTGGAACCTTGCATGTCTATCGTGACCGCAAGACGCTCAAGGATTCATCCTGGTATGCGCGAACCCTGGCCGAGGTTGGCATTCCAGTCGAGGCCCTCGATGGTGCGCAAATTGAATCGATGGAGCCGGCTCTCAAGTCGGGCGTCGTCGGCGGCTATTTCAATCCGGCTGATGCCCAGTTGCGCCCGGATCGCTTCGTCGCCGAGCTGGCGCGCGTGGTGCGCGCGCGCGGTGGCCGCATCGAGGAACAGGTTCGGATTGATGGAATCTCGGTCGAGCGCGGCCGCATCAAGCATGTGCGCACGACGCGTGGAGACTATTCGGCGAACGAGGTGGTCTTCGCACTCGGTGCATGGTCGCCGGCGTTGGCGCGGACGATTGGTTTGCGTGTACCGATCCAGCCGGGCAAGGGCTACTCGATCACCTACTCGCGACCGGCGCTGTGTCCGCGCCTGCCGCTGACCCTCAAGGAAGCCAGCGTCTGCGTGACTGCATGGGGTTCCGGCTTCCGGCTTGGCAGCACGATGGAATTCGCCGGCTACGACAGCAGCCTCAATCGTACCCGCCTCGATGCCTTGCGCCGCTCGGCAGCGATCTATCTGCGTGAGCCGGAAGGAGCACAAATGCAGGAGGAATGGTATGGCTGGCGGCCGATGACGCCGGACGACCTGCCGATCCTTGGGCGCGTAGCGGGTATCGACAACCTTTGCATGGCCACCGGTCACGGCATGCTCGGAGTGACGATGTCGGCGGTGACCGGTTTGCTGGTCAGCGAAGTCATCGCAGGCGAAAAGCCATCGTTCGATCTGACGCCGTTCAATCCCGCACGATTCGGCTGAGAACGACGGGGCGCTCGGCTGGCTGGATTTTTCTCGCGGCACAAGGCAAGAGGCTCGGGCTCCTACAAAATCACCGTAAACCTGTAGGAGCCCCGCCAGGGGCGAGCCTCGTCGCCGTCGCCGACTAGTCGTGGTCGCGAATGATGAGCAGGCGCAGCTCGGTCATGTCCTCGATCGCATAGCGGATACCCTCGCGACCGAGGCCTGAGTCCTTGACCCCGCCGTAGGGCATGTTGTCGACGCGGAAGCTCGGCACATCACCGATGACGACACCGCCAACATCGAGACGATCCCAGGCGCGCATGGCCTTGTTGATGTCATCGCAGAAAATCCCGGCCTGCAGTCCAAACTCGCTGTCATCGACGATGCCCAGCGCCTCGTCGAAATCCGCGTAGGGTTGCAGGGTCGCGACTGGACCGAAGGCTTCCATGCAATTGACCTTCTGCTCGGCACCAACATGCTCAAGTACGCTTGCTTCGAGCATCGCGCCATCGCGCTTGCCGCCGCAGAGCAGGGTGGCACCGGCATTGACCGCTTCCTGGATCCACTCGTCGAGACGCCTGGCTTCCTTCTCGTCGATCATCGGGCCGATGAAAGTGTTCTCGTCCTTTGGATCACCCGCGACGAGCTTGCGCGCCGCCACCACGAAGCGGTCGCGGAATTCGTCGTAGATATCCTCGTGAACGAGGATGCGCTGTACGCCGATGCAGCTCTGCCCGGATTGGTAGAAGGCGCCGAAGATCACGCGCTCGATGACCGCATCGAGACGATCGCGCTGATCGGCTTCGACCACGCACGCGGCGTTGCCGCCGAGTTCGAGTACGACCCTTTTCTTGCCGGCCCCGGACTTGAGATCCCAGCCGACCGCTGGTGATCCGGTGAACGAAAGCAGTTTGAGGCGCTCGTCGGTGGTGAACAGATCGGCACCATCGCGATGTGCCGGCAGGATCGAAAACGCGCCTTTGGGCAGGTCGGTTTCGGCCAGCACCTCACCAATGATCAGCGCGCCGATCGGCGTGCGGCTGGCTGGCTTCAGGACGAACGGACAACCCGCGGCGATACCCGGAGCGACCTTGTGTGCGGCCAGGTTGAGCGGAAAATTGAACGGCGAGATAAACGAGCAGGGCCCGATCGGCACGCGCCGGGTAAAGCCGCGATAGCCCTTGGCTCGTGCCGAAATTTCGAGATTCAGTACTTCGCCATTGATGCGCACAGCCTCTTCGGCGGCAACCTTGAAGGTGTCGATCAGGCGCGTGACTTCGCCGCGCGCATCCCTGATCGGTTTGCCGGCCTCGATGCACAAGGCCATGGCCATCTCGTCATAGCGTTCGCGAAAACGCTTGACGCAATGCTCAAGCACGGCCTGGCGCTGGTAGGGCGCGAAGTCTCGCATTGCTTCGCTGGCGGCAACCGCTGCGGCGATGGCCGAATCGATGGCTTTGGCATCGGCCAGCGCGACACGCGTGGCGACCTTGCCGGTGAACTTGTCGGTGACTTCAAGATCGGTGTTTGGCTGACAGGCCTCGTTGGCCAGATAGTACGGATAGCTGGACTTGAGCATGGTGCCCTCCTGCATCAACGGACGAATGAATGCTGCGGTGCTCGATTGGCTGAGCGCTGACTTTACAGCTCGGCGCTGAGTTCCTTGATCTCGCGGTTGAGAACACGATCATTGTCAGAATAGTCGATCGCCAGGTCGATCAGATGAACACCGGTTGTGTCGAGGCAATTCTTCAGCATCGGAGCGAACTCTTCGGCCGACGTGGGTCGGTGGCCGTGTGCACCGTAGCTTTCGGCATATTTGACGAAATCCGGATTCGTCATGTCCATGCCGAAATTAGGGAAGTTCATATTGGCCTGTTTCCACTTGATCATGCCATAGGCATCGTCGTGGATGAGCAGGATGACCAGATCGAGCTTGAGCCGGACCGCGGTTTCGATTTCCTGTGAATTCATCATGAAACCGCCGTCGCCGGCGATCGCCATGACCTTGCGATCCGGATAGACGATCTTCGCGGCAATGGCCGAAGGCAACCCGGCACCCATCGTCGCCAATGCATTGTCGAGCAGCATCGTGTTCGGTTGCGTGCAGCGGTAGTAGCGTGCGTACCAGAGTTTGTACATGCCGTTGTCGAGGCAGAGGATGCCGTCATCGGGCATGACCTTGCGCACGTCGGCAACCATGCGCACCGGATAGATCGGGAAGCGCGCGTCGTCGGCACCCTTGGCCAGATGCGCATCGAGGTGCTTGCGTACGTTGTCGGCGTAGGAAAAATCCCAGTGCAGCTGCTTCTTCAGCATCTCGTTGAAACGCCAGATCGCATTGGCGATGTCGCCGACCACTTCAATCTGGGGGAAATAGACCGTATCGACTTCGGCAGTCAGATAGTTGATATGGATGACGGTGCGCTTGCCATGGCGCATGAAGAACGGCGGTTTCTCGATGACGTCATGACCGACGTTGATGATGCAGTCGGCATGCTCGATCGCACGATGGACGAAGTCGCCATCGGAAAGTGCCGCGTTGCCGAGCCAGAGCGGATGCGTTTCATCGAGAACACCCTTGCCCATCTGCGTGGTGAAGAAGGGAATGCCGAATTTCTCGACGAATTCGCGCAGCATCTTGCCGCTGAGCTTGCGATTGGCGCCGGCACCGACCATGAGAATCGGCCGCTTCGATTCGGCGATCGCCTCGACCGCACGCAGGATCGCTTTTTCGTCAGCAATCGGGCGCCGATGGAAACTTGCCTTGAGCACGAACGCATCGGTTTCATCCTTTGCGATGTCCTCGGGCAATTCGAGATGGGTCGCGCCCGGTCGTTCTTCTTCGGCGCGGCGGAATGATTCACGCACACGAGCCGGAATATTGTCCGCCGAGACGATCTGGCGCGTGTATTTGGTCAGCGGCTTCATCATGTCGACGACATCGACAATCTGGAAATGGCCTTGCTTGGAAGCCTTGACCGGTTTCTGGCCGGTGATCATGAACATCGGCATGCCGCCGAGCTGGGCATAGGCCGCCGAGGTGACGAAATTGGTTGCGCCCGGGCCGAGTGTGGCCAGGCAGACGCCGGCCTTGCCGGTCAGGCGTCCGTAAGTTGCCGCCATGAAACCGGCCGCTTGTTCGTGGCGGGTCAGGATCAACTTGATCGATGAGGTGCGCAGTGATTCGAGCAGGTCGAGGTTTTCCTCGCCCGGGATGCCGAACACGTATTCGACACCTTCGCTTTCGAGTGCCTTGATGAACAGATCCGAAGCTTTCATGCGCAGTGCTCCATTCTCGTTGATGAGGGGATGGTCTTCGCGATGATTCCGACCAGGGCTTCCTGGAGTGGTGTTGCATGAGCGAGGCGGGCACGTTGATCGCGCGTGCTCAAACGTTGATTCCCGCAGCGGGGATAAAGGAGTTGCGAGGCAGATCGCCGATTGTGGGTGCCTGATCCGTTGTGGGTCAATCGCTGCTGTCGATACGCAAGTTGAGCTCGCCATCGATGAGGATGCAGCTCAAGCGCGTTTCACTATCCACTTCGGCCACGCTGCGAACGACCGATCCGGATTGTCGATCGACCAGGATCGCATAGCCGCGGCCCAGCGTCGCCAGCGGACTGACCGCATGCAGCGCGCGCGCCAGCTCGGTCAGATGTGCCCGCTGCCGTTCGATTCTCTGCAGCGCGTTGTTGCGCAGGCGGATGCTGAGGGCGTCGACATGTTCTGCCGCAGCCGTCAGCCTGCGCTGCGGATGCCACGCCAGCAGACGGCCTTGTGCCCGGGCCATGCGCGCGCTGCGACGCTCGCGATCGTGGCGCAGCATGCGCAACATGCGCGCGTGCAACTGGTCAAGGCGTTCGCGCCCGCGTTTCAGGCGCAGCGTGGGCCGTTGCAGGTTCAATCGTGAAAGCAGATGGTCGGCACGCTGGCCCGAGGCTTCGAGACGTCGGCGCAGGCGCAGCAGCAGTCGATCACGGTACTGTTCGATGCGACGACCCAGATCCCGGGCATCGGGCACCAGCAACTCGGCCGCAGCCGAGGGCGTCGCGGCGCGCAGATCGGCGACGAAATCGCTGATCGAGAAATCGATCTCATGGCCGACTGCCGAAACAACCGGAATCGGACTGCGCACAATCGCTCGCGCCAAGGCCTCGTCATTGAAAGCCCACAGATCCTCCAGCGAGCCGCCGCCGCGGGTCAGCAGCAACACGTCGTGGCGTCCAGCGCGCGCCGCAGCATCGAGCATGGCGACGATGGCAGCGGGCGCCTCCTTGCCTTGCACCGGCACCGGCAGGATATCGACCTCGACGATTGGAAATCGTCGCGCCAGCACATGCAGCACGTCGCGGACCGCCGCTCCGGTGGCCGATGTGATGATGCCGATACGTCGTGGCAGGCGCGGGATCGGTCGCTTGCGCTCGCCGGCAAACAGGCCTTCGGCAGCCAGTTGCTTCTTCAGTCGTTCGAACTCGCGCTGCAAGGCGCCCTCACCAGCTTCTTCGAGATGTTCGACGATGAGCTGGAATTCACCGCGCGCCTCGTACAGGCTGACCCGTGCGCGGGCGAGCACATGAAGACCATCGGCCGGTTTGAAGCCAAGCCAGGTGCTGCGCGGCTTGAACATGGCGCAGCGCACCTGGGCAGTGGAATCCTTGAGGGTGAAGTACAGATGCCCCGATGCCGGGCGCGAGACATTCGAAAGCTCGCCCTCGATCCACACCGAGGGCAGGGCATCCACAAGCAGATCATGAGCCAGGCGGTTCAAGGCCGATGGCGTCAGGATCGTGCGCTCGGCATGGCTCTCGTCAGTGGGTTCGCGCTTCATGGGCAGGATTGGTCAAGCCGTGGCAGGGCGTCTGGCCGACTAGGCCGGGCAGACAAGTCTGCCTGCAATCAGCTGGGCCGGCCAGACGTGCCCGCATATTCAGGTCGGAGCATCCGCTCAGAGTCTGCGCGACTACGCACACTTCGATTGAACAAGGTCTCCGGGTTCGGTTTATACCCTGGTCCGAGTCAGCTACGCCGACTCAACAAGACCGTGGTGACCGAAGGAACTCCCCTTTTGGGGAAGGAAATGCAGTCTGACATCCGTTTCATCGCCACATCGCACTGACAACGCAGCAAGCAACAAAGGAACAATTCAATGACCAGCAAAAGCCCAAAAGCTCAGGGCAACGGCATCACTCGCCCGGGGTTGACAGGAAGTCTCTTGAGGAATCGTTGGGTTTCATACGGCGAGAACCAACCGCAGTCCTTCGTTGACCCGCGCCACGCTCTGTGCGGGCAGTGCCTTGATACGCTCGATGAGCAACTGACGATCGAGCGTGACAATTTGTGAAACATTGACAACCGACGCCTTTGACAATCCGGAATCGGACTTGCCAAGCCGAACATTTCCGGGTGCATCGGAGATCGCCAGGTTTGATGTGACGATAGCCACTATCACTGTGGCTATGCGGCTCTCATTGAAAGGGTTTGATTGAACCACCACGACAGGTCGCCTGAACCCTGGGCCGGAGCCAGATGGCTCCGGCAATGAAGCCCACCAAAGCTCACCACGCTTCATTGCGGACGACGACACGCTGAGCACGGGCAAACTCCACCGGAACGTCGGACTGCTGCTCAGAGTAGACGCTGTTCAGCTTAGCCGTGATGGCGGAACTACCGCGACGATCGAGATACTGGGAAATAGCTTCAGCGTAGAGCTGACTGCGGGGAACGCGAAGCTCTTTTGCGAGCTGCTCGGCCGCAGCGAAGACCGGATCAGGAAGGGAGATAGCGACTTTCATGGCGCAAATAGTATCACCCAGGTATGACTCGCCGCAAGCGCGGCCATGACGTCCAACACCAGTAAGGGTGCAGCGCAGTGGAGTCTGTAATCTGAACTGTGTAACTGCTGCGTAGGCAACAATGCAGCCTGAGCTGCGAGGAGCAATAGCATGGCGATGAAAGTGGAGAATGTGACGCTGGATGAACTCGTTTCCAGGTGCAAGACGCCGAATGATGTGGCGGGGCTGTGCAAGCGAGCCTGAAACATCACGTTTTACGCAAGCAACAGCCAAGGCAACATGGCAAATTGAGAGGCCCGGCAAGTGCCTGTAGCCCTTCGCTGGATGCGCATTTGTAGCGCAAGCAATCGGGAAGCGAGTTCAATCCTCGCAATGAGTTTCGGGTTTGTCTGCTTGCCGTGTGCGCCGGCGGGCCGAGAAATAGCGGGCCAGCAAGACGGCTGCGAACCAGAATGACAGACCAGCCAGCGGCCAGGCGATGAGTTTCGGCCAGATCACCGCAATGGTGCCGGTTGCGGCCAGCAGCAAGCCACCACCGCCCAGCGACACCGATTCGGCTGTCCCGAGCACGCGGCGGTTGGTGATTGCTGCGCCCATCGAGTTGGCCAGGCGCAGGGCGCCGGCAGCGGCGCGCCCTGAACTTCCACCTTGTTGCTTGTATATTTTGCGGTTTCGGGGCTGCTGAAGGCGTATCCGGCAGCGCTCACCGAGAATGATCTCGGTCGAGTTTGCGAGATCCGATTCGTACTGCTGCTCCATGCGTTGCGCAAACTGCAGATCCTCGACGGCGATATCGAGTTCGCAATTACCCATCCAGCTGGCGATGTTGAGGTTGCTCGATCCGACCCGACTCCAGCGCCCATCGGCGACGGCTGTTTTTGCATGCAGCATCGAACCGTTCCACTCGAACACGCGCACGCCGGCTTCGAGCAGGGGCCGGTAGCCTGATCGTGACAGGCTGCCGATGGTCGGAATATCGCTTGTGCCGGGCACGAGCAGGCGCACATCGACGCCATCGCGTGCGGCGGCCGAAAGTGCCTGAACGTAGGGGGTGATTCCTACGAAATAGGCATCAGTCAGCCACAGCCGCTCTTTGGCCATCGCCGCGATCAATTGGTCGAGGCGATACAGGCCGGCTGTGCTCGGCACGGTGGCGACGACGCGAAGGTCGGTATTGCCGGCCACCTGGATCGTGTTGAACGGATCGAGAAACTCCGCTGGAAGATCTGTGCCGAGGTGCGACCAGGTGTCGGCAAAGGAAGCGGCAAGCTCCCTGACCGCTGGTCCGCGCACGGCCACGCCGGTATCCCGCCATGGGGCAACATTCCTTTTTTCGTCGCCGAGCCATTTGGCACTGGCGCATACGCCACCGAGGAAGCCGATTGCCGCATCGACCACGAGCAGTTTGCGGTGATCGCGCGAGAGCCAGCCAAACGGGCTGCCGAGTCGTGGCGGGTTGAATGTGCGCACTTCTCCGCCAGCAGCGACCAACGGTTGCCACAGACTTCGCGCGGATTGACCGAGGCAGCCGAGCCAGTCGCGAACGATCATGACCTTGACGCCGGCCTTTGCCCGTTCGACCAGGGCACTGCGAAGTCCGATGGTCAGCTCGTCGTTCCGAAAAATGTAATTCTCGAACAGGATGCTCGATTTTGCCGAGCGGATCGCCTTGAGCCATGCATCGAAATTGGCCTGGCCGTCGATCAACAGATCAACGCGATTGCCGCTGATCAGGGGTGCACCGGCCGCGCGGCTGAATGCCTGCTCGGCGAGCAGGCGCACCGAGGCGCTCGATTGATAGACCGGGACGGCGGAGGGCAGGGCGGACATCAAGGCAGTCTAGCCCGGATCAGTGGCTGGAGTTGGTGGATGCCATGTAGCGGCTGAGTGCCGTGCGTGCTGTCGCGCGAACCTTGTTTTGCAGTAGCGGTGTCCAGCCGAGCAGGAATCCAGCCGGGCCGAGGGCCTGGCGTGACCAGCGCCAGAACGGGAAGGTGTCGACCTGGTCGATGATCAGCCCATCAGAGAATTGATATTCCGAGTGGACGATGTTGTGCACCTTGCGGCCGGTCGTCGAAAACGGATACCAGGCTTGCCAATCGGCACGACCAGAGCTGCCTTCGACCATGAGATCCGACGATTCGATGCGCAGTTCGGCACTGCGCGAGCAGAGCATGCGCCACATCGCGCCGATCTCATCGCCATGCAGATCGAAAACGGGATCGCGGAAGTGCGCGTCGGCGTGATAACACTCGCCCATCGTCTTGCCATCGCGCACTGTGAAAGCCGCATGCAGGCGTTTGAGCGTGGTCTCGTTCGTGGCGATCGTCATGTCCACTCAGCGATTGCGGATGACGGGCGGCTGCGGATCGAGCGGGTCATTGGTTCGATCGCTGCCTGGATTCACAACCGGTGCCGACTTTTCGGTACCCGTGCTGTTGTCGTCGACGTCATTGCTGACATACCACGGCGTCCCATCCTCGCGCAGGAACAAGCGGCGCATCTCCTCAAGATTGAACGGCCGTGAACCGATACGACCAAACACTGCAACCTGATGGCCGGTCTCATCAACCGCGCGATCGCGTTCAAGACCGCGTGACAGTGATAGCGCAGGCTTGCGCGTGGGATACCAGGCGATCAGTTGCGGTTTCGGATCGGGAGTGAAGCCGTAGAATTTCGGCTGCAACTCGGGCGAGGTCAACTGGATCACCTTGAGGCCGTTCTTGCCGTCGGCGACATAGGCGAACAGCGAGGCATTGGTCGTGCCGACGATGACATCGCGGGCGTCGTTGATCTGGCCGTCGGCATTGAACATCTGATAGAGCTTTGGCTGTTCCGGGTTGGTCACATCAATGATGGCGAGTCCTTCAGCGCCATTGGCGACGTAGGCAAACGTCCGCGCGACGTGAATTTTTTGCGCATCACGCAAGGGTAACTTTGCGCCGGCGATTTCGTGTGCATCCCCGGGCCGGGTCACATCGACCACATGCAGGCCGTCACCAGCGGTGACGAACAGATAGCGGAACTGCACCTGGCTGGCGCGCGCATCGGCGATTGGGATCGTCGTCAGAACACGCGGCTTGAGCGGGTCATCGAGATCGAGAACGACGATGCCTTTGTCGGTGGCGACATAGAACGTGGTGCCGGCAATGCTCAGATGGCGGGCGCCGTTGAGCACGCCGCCCTCGTTCCAGGTCAGCGCGCGGGTCAGGAAATTGTTGCGTGGATCGCCGTCGGCGAGGGTGTCGATATCGGTTGCGATCAGGCCTTCTTCAGCGTCGGTGATGAACGCGTACTTGTAAATCGGGTGCATCGGTTGTTCTTTGTTCGTCTCACGCATCAACTCGCCGGTATTGCGTTCGGGCGCGACTGGCTGGGTCGTGGCCAGGGCGATGCAGGTCGCGTTCTTCGACTTGATCGCGGTGGTCTGTCCAAGCGGCGAGAACGGCGCGGTGACCAGTTTCTGCGAGAAGCCCTTGTTGGCGATATTGGCTGCATCATAGATTCGCATGCCCTTGCTGCCTTCTGCCACGTATAGGTATTCGCCGCGCAGTTGCAGGCAGTTGGCGACGCCGGCCGGATGCTCCACAGCAAACTTCAATTGCTGCTTGTTCGCTTGATGTTCGGCAAACCAGTCCGGGTAGGCGTAGCGTTGCAGATAGCTGCCGATCACGGCCTGCGGCTCATCCCATTCGGTAACGCGTACCGCGCTGATCTCGCCATCGCCACCGACCCAGGCGTGATAGCCGACGAAGTCGATGAACTTGGTGCCGAGCAGCAGCAACTGGGCCATGATCGCGTTGTTGTCGTTGTTTTTTGAAAGATGACAGTCCTCGCAATCCTTGGTTTCGGTCTTGCGCTCGGTATGCGGGTAGTGCGGGGCGAAGGCCTGCGAGCTGTAACCGGATGCGGCGATCGGCGGCTGCTGGATGTAGATCTTCTCGCGATTGATGTTGGTCGATGACAGCACCAGGGCCGAGGACGAACGCACCGGTGCAATCTTGCCGCCCTTGATATCGCCGTGCTTGCCGAGGAAGAACATCTGATCGCGCGCGACCTGCGGGTTGTAGGTGGCGAAATTGCGCGTCTCGCCGCCTTCGTACTTGTGCCGTTCGGTTTTCCAGTTGGCCTGGATCGGCAAATGACAACCGCCGCAGCTCGTCGTCCACGAAGTGTGGCAGGCGTAGCAGAGCATCTTGTCTTCGCTGTGCGCACGCTGGTCGAGCGGCACCTCGGCACCCCAGCGCAACTGGTCGGTATCCATCGCCATCGTGTGCGCGCGGGTGGCCTTGTCGTTGTAGTTGCCCGAGAGCGGATCGGCTGTCTGCTTGACCAGGGACATCGTCCATTCGAGATCCGGGGTGACTGCCGAACGCTGGATAAGCTTGTCGCCAGTCCATTCGAAGCGCTTCTTGCCATCCGGGTTGCGGATCAGCAGCAGATCCTTGCCGAACTTCGATGCAGCCGGACCGGAAGTCTTCAAGGTCGGCAGGGCGTCAGCGGTGCCATGACAATCCTGACACTGGATTTCGACCGCACCCATGACCTCGGCCTTGAGATAGCCATTGCCATGGTTGTCCTGGCCAAAATGACAATCGACACACTGCATGCCGACATCGACATGGATCGAGGACAGATGCACGCCCTTCTTCCACTTGTCCGGATCCTCATCGGCAATTTGGGTGCCGACCTTGTCGAGCAGGTTGCCCTTGCGGTCGCGCTTGTAGACGGCGCGGAAATTCCAGCCATGGCCGTGGTAGTCGGCGAACTGGGTATCTTTCAGTTTCCGATTGAGCAGGGAGACATCGCGCGAGAATTCCGGATCGCCCCACTTGCCGCGGATCGAGGCTTCCTCGGGATTGCGATCGAGGATCTTGCGCATCTTTTCTGCATCGGGATATTGCTGCTTTTCGGGCCACATGAACGGTGCGTCGGATTCGTAGTCCCACATCGTGTAGCCGAGCATCGTGTTGATGAACATGTTGGGCTGATGCATGTGGCAGATCATGCATTGGCTGGTCGGGATCTGGCGGGTGAACTCGTGCTTGAGCGGATGTCCCGGCTCGTCTTTCGGAATGGTCGGGTCGACCTGTTGACTGGTGCCCATGTTGCCGAACTTCGCGTAGATCGCCGAGTGACGCGGATCGCGATCATTGGCGTAGACCACATGACAACTGCTGCAGCCGGATGAGCGGAAATCGCCGGGATTGTCATTGGTGCCGAGCAACCACAGGAATGGATCGTTGAGCCGGGTCTTGGTGATGTTGAGAACCGGAATCGAGACGCGGCTGCCGGTGCCGGGACCGCGGTTGGATTGCTTGATGTCGGGTCGGCCGGGTTCTTCGAGACGCTGGATCTGGCCGGCTTCGTTGGGCAGACCGATCTCGGGGAACAGGTTGCCGATGTTGCGGCCACCGCGTTCGAAGACACGGAAGATGTCACCCGGCGGCGTGGTTTCCCAGCTCGGCAATGGATTGATCTTCGGCAGGATGCCGTGGGCGTCCATGGCGGCATCGTTGGCTGGGCCATTGCTGACGCTGGCCGGATTGCCGTCGCGATCGTAGGCCTCGCCGAGGATCGAGTGCTTGTAGGGCAGGATGCCGTTGTTGTAAGAACCCGCGCCCCAGAACATTGCCGCATTCGCCATCAGGCTCTTTTCGCTGGCCTGAATCACCGGCAGGTGGCAGGAGCCGCAGGCCTCACGCGCAATACGCAGATCGCCTGGATTGATGAAGCGGACAAATTCCGGCGATTCCTTGAGCAGCCAGGTGTAGGTGCGCTGCGGATTGGCGCTGGATGGCCACTTGTCCGGATAGCGCGGCAGCACGTGGGCGTGATCGATGGCGTCCTGATAAGTCGGGGCATAGTGATGACCGGATCCGTGGCCATGCTCTCCGGCATCACTTGCAACGCGCTCGCCGGATACGCCCGCTGGTGCTTCGACCATGGCATCGCCGCCATGGCAATCGGTACAACCGAGCACGACGGCGGGCGTTGCGTGCATGGTCTTGCGATCGGAATCGGCATGGCAGGTCACGCAGCCCTTCGATTTTTCGTCCGCTTGCACCCAGGTCTGGAAGGCGGGTGCATTCGGCGCGGTCGTGTAGCTGCGTTCGACCGGCTTTTCCTCGTTGGCCAGCAGCGGGTTTGTCCAGAGCAGGGCAACGAGAGCAATCAGGCAGACCAATGGCTTGAAGATCATGTGTACAACGCCCATCGGCAGTCGTGGATGCGATCCATGGATAATCGGACAAATGTGTCCAATCGTGCTTGCTTTGCTCATCACAAACCCCTCAGAAACTCAGTACGACATTGCCCAGCACCGAGTAGTAGGTGCTGTGCTTGTCGCCGTACAGATCCTTGAAACCGCCGCCAGGCAACAGCGCGGCGCCGGACAGACGGACGACGACGTTCTGGCTGAAATGTGGTCGATAGATCCACGAGACCGAGGCATCGGTGCCGATACGCCGGCCAATATCACCCTGATTGCGCGCCGCTTCGAGGATCGCGGTCTTGTCGAACCACAGCTCGTTGAGGTTTGCGCTGACCCGGCTTGCCGGAGTCAGATCGAAATCGGCGCCCATGCCGATCAGACGCAAGCCCGGATTGTCGAAATTCGACTGGCCGTTTTCCTTCGACGAACGCATGTCGTTGAGGATGCCGTTGCGCTGGGCCAGGGCGACGCCACCACCGCCGATCAGCGGCACGTTCTGGCGCACCCAATAGCTGGTGTCGGCGCCGGCAAAGATCGGATTCTCGAAGATCGCGTCGTAGCCGGTTGATCGATCGTCGTAAGGATCGCTGTCGCCGCTGGCATAGGCCAGCGAACCGCGCAGGCGGATCCAGCTGAAATCAACCGAGGCTTCGGCAGCGGCGAAACCGGCGCGAATGTCGGTTTTTTCGTGGACGAACACGCCAGGTGTCTGCTTGCCGAATACGCCATACGCCGACACGCTCAGATTGAGCCGGCCGATGTGTCCGTCGCCGTTGTAGCCGACATAGCCGACATCATAGGTGCGCGGTATTTCGAGTCCGAGCGACGAGGGCCGCTGGATGAAACCGTTCGAGTCGTAGAACGTGCGATCCTCGCGATTGCGGTTGTAGAACACGGTTGCCTGTGAGGTGAAACCGGTAAACGGGAAATCCTGGCGGTACAGGTTGGCGACGAAGACATCATCCTTGCGCGGGCTGCGGGTGACATCGTTGAGACCCGAATTGATGTCCTTGTCGAGGCGCCGAAACCAGGCCAGGTTGTATTGCCACTTGTTGTTGTCGCGATTGCCGAACAGGCGGATGCCGGGTTGGCTGTCCTGGAACAGGAAGCCACGGAAATCGCTGTTGAAGGGCTGGATGCCGACCCGGATCGAATCGAAATCGTAGCGCGCGGAAACGTTGCGAAGGTGCTTGTCGACGAACAGCTCCTGCACGCCGATGAAGCCGTCATCGCGATTGCTGCCCAGATCCGGATTCACCTGCAGCGCGCGTGGCTCTCGGGTATTGACGCGGTTGTAGTTTAAGGCGAGCACGGCCTTGAATTCGAGGTCAGGCGGTTTGAATGTCGTATCGCCGATGTAGTAGTCGGCACCGACGATAAGAGTCTGGGCGAGGATCAATTGATCGGTTCGCCCGAGCACATCGAGATCGCCGCTGCCGCCGGTTCCCTGTGCACCGACCGGGGTCGGGATCGAGCGCGGCTCGATGATCGTGTCGGAAATCACCATCAGGCTCAGGAAATGATCGTCGCCGCGGATCGGCTTGTCAGCCTTGAGCACGTTCTGGTTGTAGGGATCGAGCAGCGAGTGCTTGAAACCGAGTGATTCCATGATGCGCCAGCGATCCGGCACCGGCAGAAACTCACCGGCCTGATCAACCGGTGCAGGGTTGACCGCATCGGGATTTTGTTCGACAAACATCGGCAGCGGCTCGGGTGGATGACCCGGGCGTCGACGCGGAATCTGCGACTGGTATGGATCGTAGGTTGCCGCCGGCAGGATGCCGAGCAATTCGAGCAGATGCGGTGTGGTCGCGCCGGTCATCTGGGCATGCGCCGGGCTCTGGCACAGCAAGGCGGTGAAGATGGCCGCGCTGATCGGCAGGATTCGATGCTGAAACGGATGCGTGGCTTTCATCTCACTTGCCCTCGCAGACATTGCTGTCGTTCGAGTCGATGAACGGTGCTTGCGGACACTGGATGTAGCGCAGGTGAGCGCCGCTCGGGGCGAGGTTGTCCGCACGCATCGCCGCTGGCGCGTTGCCGATGGTGCCGAGCAGCACGCTCGCATTGTGTACGCCGAGGAAGCTGACCATGTCGTCCTGATCGACGCCGTCGCCGGATACGCCAATGCCACCGACCAAGGTGCTGCCGCGATAGATCGGCACGCTGCCCGGAAAGATCTGGATACCGTTGGCAATGCGCGGGATGCCCGTGCAGGTTCTCGGCAGAGCGGTCGGCAATGCCGGTACCGGTGTGCCTGCCAGCGACACGCTCAGGCCAGCTTGCTGCAGATAGGCGGCAACCGACAGGGTCAGGTGGTTGTAGATCAGATCAAGTTGCTGACCGACCTGGAACGGACTCCATTGCGCAATCGGATGACTGAACGGCCCCGGTGGCGTGCCATCAACGCCGTCCGGATAGTAGGGGCGAGCCATGTTGCCGCCGGCGCGGTCGGTGAATGCGATTGCGCCATCCGCGAATGCGTTGGGCAGCCCGAGGAAGCTGCGTACACGGGCCAGCGTGTCGGCAAACGGTCGCGTTGCGATGACCTCGAACGCAACAGTGCCGGCATTCAGATCGACAACATCGGAAAGATAGTCCGCTGCCGCCGGTGTCATCAGTCCGCTCGGCGCGGCTGCCGTGAGCTGGTCACTGGCCGCATAGGCCCCGGAGTTGAACATTGCCGTGCGCGCTTTTTGCAGGGAGACATCGGTACCGAAAACCGGTGCATCGCGGGTCCGTGCTATGGCAAGCGCCCGACCATTGGTATCGACGATCGACACGCTGACCCGGGCCTGGGTCGACAGCGGGCGGCGGATCTGGGCGCGTGCGCGATTGGCAACCTTGAGCGACTCCTGCATGAGCACGCGCACCTCGTTCTCGGTCAGTGCATTCGCACCATCGGTGCCCGCCTGCGGTGCAAAACGGTTGTTGTCCGAGCCATCGACGACGACAAAGGCGTCGAGGCCGGGGTAATCGGCCGCGTCGGCGCGAATGCCCGATGCGCTCTGACCGAGCGCTGTTCCGGAGAGTATGCCTGTACTATTTGCATAGTAACCGGGGGCATCCATCAGGCTGCCGGATCCCGGCGCAAGGCTGGCATATCCCGGTGCATTGGCCGGATTCAGTGCGAGCTGGTTGAACTCGACATCGGTGTAGCGGAAGTTCTTGCCGTCGATCGTGATGACATCGCCGCGACGATCAACCGGCGCGCCGAAACCGAAAGTTCCGGCCCAGGCGATGTATTCATCGATATCACGATCGCGATCCGTGACGTTCGGATCCAAGGTGTAGTCGGCATCGGCTGCGACACCGATGCCGCCGACCGGGACACCATTCTTGTACAGCGGAAACCCGCCCGGATCGGCCGACAATCCGAGCGGCGAGCGATGTGGCCCGGGACCGACTCCGCCGACGCTGTCGGCAAACTGGCGCGAAAAATCCGAGCATGGCAATTGCGAAAACTGCACGCCGAACAAGGGGCCGCCAGGTGCGTTGCGTTCACCCGGATTCAGGTGCTCCTGGACGATCTGGCTTGCGCTGCGCGTCGAGAACGCATTGCCCTCGCTGGACAGATAGGCCCCGGTAATCGCTTTCGAGAGCGCGGCGAGTTCGCTTGGAACGAGCAGACCTTCAAGCCCGCCGACGACGCCGCGGTCGGTGCCGATGCGGACAAGCGCCCTGGCACCGGTCATGCGATAGACGGCGAGCACATTGCCGACCCGATCGACCACGGCAATCGTCGCCGGAAGATTTTGCGCCGAGGCTTCCTGCCTCGCTTGCGCGATGATCTTGCCGACATCGGCCGCGCTCAGATACGAGCTGGCGTCCGCACACGAACCCGAGCAGCCACTGTCCGTGCTGCCTGGTGGCGGACTGCTCGGTGGCGAAGTGCCGACCGGGCTGGTGGAATTGCTGCCACCGCCGCAACCTGCCAGCAAAACGAGGCCAATCAGGTATTGGCCAAATCTAACGATCCCCATTCCTCCTCCCGTTGCGAGCGTCACGCCTGCATGCGGAACCCTCTTCGATCATAGTCCACACTGCCAGACGCGCCTAACGTGCTTTTTCCCCAGCTGATGACACTGCAGCGGATTTGTCAGCGACCTTGTCCAACGTCAATTTCGGTGAGCGATGATAGTCGTGACAGGCGATGCAGGTGCTGGCGACCCTGCCCTTGGCATGTGCCCCGCCATGGCATTCGCGACAATTGTCGATGCCCGGTATCAGCAGGTCGTTGGATGCCTCGGATTTCTCCGCGCCGTCGTGACAATCCACGCAGGCCTGAGTCTGATGCTTGGCGTGATTGAAGCGCGCCTTGGCATACCAGATGCCGGAAACGCGCACCGGAGCCACGCGCCAGGCATTCTCGCCGGCTGCGGGTGGACTGACCGTGTGGCAGGTGACACAAGCCTTGCCGGTAAACAGGGTTCGCGTTGCTTCGCGGGCACGATCGCGCGCCCAGGCCAGTGCCTCGACCTGTTCCTGGCGCGACAGCGGCGGTGAGCCGGGGCGTCGCCGTTCGCGCACGATCGTCGGCGCGCGCGCGTCGGCATAACCGCCATCGAGCGCACGCTTCGCATAGAACTCATCCAGCGTGTAAGTGACAGCCTCGACCTTGGCGTGCGGAACCTCGCGCTCCGGCGCCAGCGTGTCGAAGCCAAGCCTGTGGCAATCGTGGCACATGGTTCCAAAGGCAATCGGCGTCATCGCTGCACCAGCGACATCGGGCTGGTGGCAGTTGGCACAGGTCAGGGTCTTGAGGCCGTCCGGTGTTTTGAGTCCATCCGCCTTGAGGTGCTTGAGATGGTTGAACTTGAGGCCTGAATTTTCCTTCAGCCCCTTCGACCAGGTCATTGATTTCGGCGTGAACTCATCACTTGCATTCCAGCCGGGCAGGCTGACGTGGAGTTCAGGATGGGCCGTACCGAAATCGGAAATGTCGACGAGCTCGCTGGCACCCTTGCTGCGCTCCTTGAGGTCGGCATGGCAACTGGCGCACAGGCGTTGATCGGTGCTGACCATGCCACGCTTGCCGTTGTGATCCTGATGACAACTGCCGCAGCGCGCATCACCGAGTGCCGGGATGTTGAACAAGGCCGGATCGGCGTGTGCCTTGGTCTTGAGGTGGCATGAGGTGCAAGCCTTGTCACGCACCATCAGGAAGGCATGCTGATGGCAGCGGGTGCAGTCATTGGCGAAAAACTGGTGGGCGGAATCGACCTCACCCGGGTTCCAGGACGCGGTGCTCGGAAGCGGCGAATAGCGCAGGACCTTGTTCAGCCCCGGCACGACATGGGTTGCGGCCGGTAGCAGCAGACCGAAGCCGAGCACCAGGAAAAAGCCAAGCCAGGATGGCCAGCGCTTGCTGATCCAGGTTTGCGAAAGGCTGGTCGGCTTTTTTCGACGCGAAACAATCTCGGCCTGCTCGCTCTTGTCGATTGTCGCCACTTCGACGGCGGCATCGAAATCGCCGCGCAAATCAAGCAGGGTCAGGCGTGTCGAGCCGAGTTCGATGACCGCGCCGGCGCCGACTGTGGCGGCATAGGTGATCTCGCCGTTGACGCGGATGCCGGCAACGATCAGCGACTCGATGCGGTATTTGTCCTTGCCGATCGCGGTGATGCTGGCGTGATTGAGGGCGGTGCGCAGATCGGGCAGAAAGATCGCCTGATCGGCGGCACGACCGATGGTCAGGATGTCACCGAAGTGGATGTCATCCTCGTAAGAGATCGAGATCTTGCCCTTCCTGAGCACGCGACGGATCAGCCAACGCATCGGTATGGCCTCTGCGCGGGAACTGCTGGTGAGTGGGAATGGGTCAAGATTCTCACTCCTACCAGTAGAAGAATACGGAGATGATGTGACCGGTCAGCGCGGCCAGCAGGGTCACCGACAGTGGCACATGGATGTACAGCCAGATTTCCATGATCGCCTGGTACTGGATGTCGAGGGCAACCCGGGTCGCCAGGCTGCGCTTGCGCGAGAGCATGTCGATGAGCTTGCGCATGGCATCGGACTGCTTGTCATCGGCGTGCCCGGCAAGGAAATCGACCATGGCCATGATGGTTTGTCCGGCCTGCATCGAAGGCGGCGGTATGCCGAGCTGGGTTTCGCGTTGTTCGATGGCTACCTTGATCTTCGCGATCGCGATGTCCGACCCGTCGCGCGCGCGCAGTTGGGTCCAGACACCGCCGCCAAGCTTGGTGTTTTCGATCGAACGCAGCACCACGGCATGGATTTCCGGGGCGATGCCATCGGCCAGCGACAGCGCGTTCTGGTCGATCTCGGCGATCTCGTCGAGCATCGCATCGCGGGTTGCGCTTTCGCGATTGCGCGTCATCAAGGTCGGGTAGCGCAGATAGGTATAGACGCCGAAGAAGCCGCTGAAAATCACGATCAGCATCAGCACGAGGGTCAGCGTGTGCAGGTTCCAGCCGAACTGGAAACCGCAGTGGAGCAGGGCGATCAGGACCAGTGCGGTACCGAGATAGACATGCGCGGACAGCCAGCCGAGCGTAGAGCCCATCGTCGTCGAATAGCTGCGCTTGCGGATTCCGAACAGCATCAGCCAGACGATCAGCAACGCGGCCACGCTGCCCAGCGTATAGCCGAGCCAGGTTCCGCCATTCGGCGCAACGCCCGGGTCATGCCAGATATACAACACGATCGAAATCACGCAGAGGCCGAGCGCGATCCATAGATAGCGCGATTTCGTGTAGGTCAGGATCGAATCATGCACCGCAAGATCCCCGCTGACCGCGGCGCGTCCATCGCGCGGGCGAACTGATATCCATTGAATCGCAGGTACGGCTCGATGCCGTCTGGGAGTGCAGCGGGGCGCAGGGCTTCATTGATTCAGCGCCTGGATTGAGCATAAGTCGGGAAATCCTCGGGACTGATGCGGATCGCGGCGCCGGTCGGACAGGCCCTTACGCAGGCCGCACCACCCGCCTGATCCTTGCACATGTCGCACTTGACCGCTTTCTTTGCCTTGGGATCTTTCGGGGCATCCGGATCGTACGGGGCTTCGCCGGGGCCGGGGCCTCGGCCGAGCAGCAGCCATTGCAGCAGGCCCGGTTTCTTTGGCGGCTTGCTGGCCATGTGGATCACGCCATACGGGCAATTGCGCACGCAGTTGCCGCAGCCGATGCAGTTGTCGGTGATGTAGACCTCGCCATTCGGTGCACGGCGCAAGGCATCGGGCGGACAGTCCTTCATGCAATGCGGATGTTCGCAATGGCGGCAGGAGGTCGGCACGTGCACGTTGGCGAAGGTCGGTCCGGCCTCGCGGTCGAGTCGCGAGGTGCCGCCGTGGGTTTCCGCGCACGCTTTCTCGCAGTTGTCGCAACGTACGCACAGAGATTCGTCGATGAGCAGGATATCGGTCGCTTCGCCCGCGCCCTGAGCCATCAGGAACGAGATGATGTCGCCACCGCCCGGCATCGCCTGCATGGCCAGATTGGCTGAAGTGCGTTGCTTGAACTCCTTCTGCAGGCGCAGCTTGAGTGCCGGAATCTGGTTGATCGATCGCTTGAACGTGGCGCCGTCGAGGCGGATCGTCTCGGTCGCGATCGCGGCGCGTGCACTCGCCGAGCGATGTGCCTCGCCCATCAGCGCCATCTCGCCGACGTAGTTGCCGGCGGCGACATAGGTCAACACGATCTCCTTGCCGCCGATGTTGCGCGAAATCGTCAATGAGCCGACCCGGACCAGGTGCAGACAATCGCCTTCATCACCTTCCTGGAAGACATACTCGCCGGCCTTGAATCGCTGCAGGGTGGCATGCGCAGCCATTTCCGCGAGCTGCGCGGCATTCGCCTCGGCGGCGAAACGCGACTGGATCGCGCGGATGATGAACAGGCGGTCGATTTCGGCCTTCACGGCCTCGACCGAATTGATCAGGCGATTCATCGAGCGTCGCGGTGTCTCGACCAGCACGCAGTTCGGCCCGGCGAGTACGGTGGCCGAGCGCCTGCGTCCGGAGATCAGACTCATCTCACCGAAGAAGTCGCCACGGCGCAACACGATCGGCGCGGCCTTGCCTTCGACGGCAATACGCACTTCACCTTCGACGATCGAATAGAAGCTGTTGGTGTAGTCGTTGCGCTCGAAGATGATCTCGCCTTCGGCTGGCGTGCGGATATCCGAATCGAGCATGAACTCGCGCATCTGCAGGGGCGTGATGTGCGAGAGCACGGAAACGTTCCGCTGGATCTGGGCAAGCGCCTGCTCGACGCCGGCGATACCCTTGAGGTTGGCGAACTTGGCCTTGAGCAGCGGTGCGTCAGCAGGCTCGACCGGGGTGCCGGTGATGTACTCGACGACCTCGTAGCCCTGGTTCATCGCCTGCTTGATCAGCGGGTAGCCACCGAGCGCGCCGACGATGTAGAGGCCTTTCACATTCGATTCGTATTGCGCGCTGATCGCCGGCACCGAGGCCGGATCCTTGTTCGGAAAGACCACACCGCAGGCCTCGACAAAGCCGCGTGGGGCAGTGGCGCCGAGGCGCGCGATGACGCGATCGAGCAGGATCTGGGCACGACCGTTCGCTGTATTCAGGAACATGCGCCCGGGCTTGCGCCCGGCACTCAGGGCCTCGACCTTCTCCGGGCTGGAATTGTAGTAGCACTCGATCAGACCATCATCGATGGCCTTCAGGATGGCTGTCTCGTTGCCTTTCTTGGCGCGCCCGAATTCGTCCTTGCGATTGATGATGACGACATTGTTCTGCTTGGCCAGCCCGATCGCATTCTCGATCGCCGCATCGCCGGCACCGACGACGACAATGGTCTCGTCCTCGTAGGCATCAGGATCATCGAGCTGATACTGGACGAACGGGAGATCCTCACCGGGTGCGCCGAGCTTGCGCAGATTGCCCTGCAGGCCGATGCCGAGCACGACTGCCTCGGCTTCAAGACTGTTGCCGTTCTTGCAGCGGATTTCGAAAATGCCGTCATCGCGGCGATTGATCGCAGAGACTTCGTGGCCGTGACGCACATTGACCTTGAGTCGGGCGCTGGTCTCGTTCCAGCGATCCAGGATCGTTTCGCGCAGTCCGGCCTCGAACGGGATTGGCGAACGCAACGGCAGGATGCCGGGTTCGTCCATCACGTACTTGCCTTTCTGGTAGAGGTAGATCGTGTTCGACAGATGCGCTTCGGCTTCGAGCAGCACATGCGACTCGTTGCGCTCGGCCGCCCGCGCCGCTGCGGACAAGCCGCCCGGCCCGGATCCAATGATGGCGATTTTGAAACGCTCGGACATTTTGTCGCACCCCTTGTTCAGGATAATACCGAAGCTGGACAGCAACATGGGATTTCATCCACCACCAGCCCGGACAATTCATGAATGACGCGCGCCCTCGCGATCATCGCTCGTATTCACGAATAACCCGGGCTGGTCGTGCTTCGCAGTAGGATGTCGGTGCACACCGACTGGAGTTTCCATGCGCCGGATCAGCCAGATTGATGACATCGCGGAATGCGTTGAACGAATTCTCGAACGATGCGGAAACCATGTGGTGCTCGCCATCCCACTCGGGCTCGGCAAGCCGAACCACTTGATCAATGCGCTTTATCGACGAATCGCGTCCGAGCCTTCGCGTCGCCTGACCATCCATACGGCCTTGTCGCTGGCTGTGCCAAAGCCGGGCAGCGATATCGAGAAGCGCTTTGCAGGCCCATTCCTCAAGCGTCATTTTGGCGAGGACTATCCAGACCTGGAATACGTGGCAGCGATGCGCCGCGATGCGCTGCCGGGCAACATCCGCGTCCACGAATTCTATTTCCAGTCGGGTGCGATGCTGCAGTCCGGGCAGGCGCAGCGCGATTACGTGAGCCTCAACTACACCGCCGTTGCGCGCGATCTGATCGGTGTTGGGATCAACATGATCGCCCAACTCGTGGCCAGGCGTCGCCACCGTGACGGCTATCGCTACAGTCTGGGTTGCAACCCGGATGTGACCCTGGATCTTCTCGACTACCTGCGTGAAGCGGGACTGCCCGCACCGCTGGTGATCGGCGTGGTCAACGACGAGTTGCCGTTCCTTGGCGGCGATGCGGATGTCGGCGACGGTGTTGAGCTTTTCGACATCATTCTCGATTCAAAGCAACGGCAACGTCTGTTTGCCTTGCCGCACGGCAGCGTCGATGACACCGAGTACGCGATCGGCTTGCACGCCAGCACCCTCGTGCGCGATGCCGGAACCCTGCAGATTGGCATCGGCGCCTTGTCCGATGCGCTGGTCGCGGCCTTGATCCTGCGTCATGAGCGCAACGCTGATTATCGGCAGTTGATCGAGTCGTTGGCGGACAAGGACGGTGCGCAGGCAGTGGCCGAGCGGGTCGGCGGACTGGCTCCGTTCGAAACCGGGCTGCACGGATCCAGCGAGATGGTCATGGACGGTTTCATGCATTTGCGCCGACACGGCATCCTCGTGCGCCGTGTCTACCCGTATCTGCCCGTGCAGGAGGCGCTCGATGTCGGCGCGATCGGCGAGATCCTGCGCGCCGGTGATGCGCGTGCCCTGCGTGCATTCGAGATCTTGCCCGCGCGACTGGAGACGAAATCACTGTGCAAGCTGATCGAGAGCGGCGTGCTCGATGCGCGGACAGAATTGCGCGACGGCCTGCTGCGTCTGGCGGATGGCAAGGAGGTAGCCAACAATCTTGACGACGAGCATGTCCTCGACGAGCTGGATCGCCTCATCGATGGTCGACCCTTGCTGGGCGGCTGCTATCTTCAGGGCGGCTTCTGTCTTGGCACCAGGGCCTTGTACGAATGGCTTTCGAACCTGCCCGACGAGGACTACGCGGGACTCGAAATGAGCCGGATCTCCGAGGTCAATCGCCTGCAACTCGGCCACGAGCGACTCGCCGTCCTGCAGCGGCGCAATGCGCGATTCTTCAATACCTGCATGCTGGCCACAGCGCTGGGTGCGGCCGCATCAGATGCTACCGAGGATGGGCGCGTCGTCAGCGGTGTTGGTGGCCAGTTCAATTTCGTTGCGCTGGCCAACGCGCTGACGGACGGTCGTTCGATCCTGATGCTGCGCTCAGCCCGCGTGGTCGATGGCGAGCTGAGTTCCAATATCCGTTGGAAGTACGGACATACGACGATCCCGCGGCACCTTCGCGATATCTATGTCACCGAATACGGCATCGCCGAATTGCGCGGCAAGACCGACGAGGAATGTGCGACGGCGATGATCTCGATCAGCGATGCGCACTTCCACCGGCAGCTTGTCGACGAGGCAATCAGCGCACGCAAACTTCCGGCGAATTTTGTGATTCCGGCAGCCTGGGCTGCGAATACGGCCTCGCAACTGAGTGCCCGTATCAAGTCGGCACGAAGCGAAGGCGTGTTGCCTGACTATCCGTTCGGCAGCGATTTCAATGACATCGAGTTGCGTCTGCTCGCAGGGCTCGGCTGGTTGAAGTCGGCAACTTCCTCCGCGTTGAAATGGCCGCAGGTCGCTTCGGCGCTGATCTCGCCAGGTTGCGAAGACCGTGAATCGCTCGCGCGCATGGGGCTCGCCAAGCCCAACTCCGTCAAAGAGCGCCTGCTTGCGCGAATGCTGACCGGCGCCTTGAGTCGCACCCGCTGAGCGCCGAACCGAGAGCGTACATGGACATTTCGCGAGGCCAACTGTGTGGCTCGATATTTGCTAAGTTAGGATGATGCTGGATTTTCCGGCAAATCGGTTCGAACCATGAGTGATCTTCATCGCCGTCTGCTGCGTGATCTGCCCGATCGGCGGATGTCGAAGGCGGGTGATTTCAATACCGACCCACGCGCCGTTCGGGCCTGGGTCGATGCCCTGCCTCTGGCGAATTTTTCTGCCGCCGCACGCATGCTGGTCGAGGCGCTGCGCGCCATGAACCGGATGCGCACGGCAGCGGCCGAAAGGCTGGAGGCCTTGGAGATCCTGCGCGCGCCTGTGAATCAACTGGCCGGCCTGGTCGAAAAACAGATCATCGGGGCAAGCTTTCCATTGCCGCCGCAGCGAACCGAGCTCGGTACGCTTGCGCAAAAATTCCAGAATGAACTCGCTCGTGGATATCGGATCGCGTTGTACGATTTCTGCGCGCCAAACGGCAGTGCACCGATGCTGAGGCGAAAACAGGTCGCGACCGCAGCGGTTCGCGCGCTCATCCACAGCGGTGCACGCCTTCATCGAGCCTATTTGCTCTATCGCACGCCGCCGCCTGGAGCGTGGCAGGATCTGCATGACACCTATCGCTTCATCGCATCGCTTGGCCTCGATCATCGCGCTGTCGACGACGTGGTTGTCGGTGCGCCGATCACCGCGCAGACGGCCTATGCGCATACCTTGTTGCTGGCTCTTGCCAACCCCTACCATTTCACCCAGCGCGAGCTGCTTGAGGTGATTTCACTGACCGGCACGTTCGCACCGTATTGCGAGTTTGGCGCCGGAGTCGCAAGTGGCGCAGCGACCTATGCGGTCAATTCGGAGAACGATTGCGGTCCAGGCTACCTACCCGAGGAGCGCGAAGCTGTCGGCGATGCGCTGGTATCGATCAGCCTTGCCAAGGTGCTCGATCACGTCGAGTCGCAGATCGCCAGTCTGCCGCCGGGAGTTCGCGTGGTGACGTTCCGCATGCGTGGCGGGCCACCGATCCAGGTAGATATCGATCTGACCCAGCGTCTCATTGATGGCTGGAGTTCGGGCGGCGAACGCGGCGATATTCGCTTGCCAGGAGGATACGAGCTGCAGAGCGTGATCGGTTTGCATGACCTGCATTTCGTGGCAGCGGGTAACACGGATTTCGAGAGTTTCCTGCGGCGTATCCGCGGCACGACGATCCAGATGTCTGGCAACGACACCGCCGCAGCGTGGGTGCATGGCAGCAACGAGAATCTGCGCGCCCAACCTGTTCCTGCCCGGATCATCGATCAAGGCTTCGGGGGATATCGTTTGCTTTGGGAACGTCGGGGATCGGCTGAGGCGGTCAAGGCCAAGGTCGGTGAGCTGGTCGGTCTGGCTCTGCCCGAGAGTGGCGGATTGCCGCCCGACTGGATGGTTGGCGTGATCCGCTGGATGCGCGTCGACGATGAGGCCCGCATCGATGCGGGCATCGCCCTGCTTGCGCGGCGATCATTGGCAATAGGCATCAGTGCGCTCGATTCCGCCGGCAACCCGGTCAACGATCGGCGCGGCATCCTGCTCTCGCCGATTCGATCGGACGACTCGGCCATCTACAGTTCCCTGCTTGCGCCCGGACTGTTTGAGCGGGACGCACGATCCATGCGCATGACCCTGCCGGAAGATCTGCACCGCTGGCCATCCTCGGCGTGTTCGCTTGATGTATCCGGTGCCGGCTTGATGGAGTCGGCCGGTGCGTACCTGCGTTACACCTTGCCCGCCCTCGATCTGCCAGACGAAGGCCTTTCCGCCGAGACTCCGGAAAGGACTGCCGAGGGCGAACCGGCCTAGCCCGGACTATTCATGAAAAACACGCGCCCTCGCTTGTCCCTTGGATCCGCACGACTTTTCGCTCATTCGGCAATAGCACCCGCTATTGCCTCAATCGCGATAAGCCGTGTGAATCCAATGTCCTGCGCGATCATCACGCGTATTCACGAATAGTCCGGGCTAGTACCTCGACCCGAAAGTTTTGCGGCATTCGAGCGTAGCCGCATCACGTCTGGCGCGCCCCGACTCACTCGCCATGAATCCACCATGCCAGGTTCGCCGGGACACACCAGGCGCGCGCGGCCACGCTCTCGGTGCTTGCGAACGTCCGAGTCGAGGCACTATTGATTCGGCCCTTACTCATCAGTCAGAAATATAGGGAACAATATTGAACTTTCCACGCTTCAGCGCGATCGAAGTCTGCATGAAGAGAGATGGTCGAACCGTAGTACGCGAAGCGCTGGAAGAGATGCGCCTGACTGCGCTTGAGCGCATGAAGGAAGGTGAGTCACCGGCTGTCGTCTCCGCTTCGTTCGGTATGCATCGCACATGGGCGTACAAAGTGCGCGCGAAGGCGCGTGGGCGCGGCAACGGCAAGCGTGCATTGCGCTTGAGGAAGGGCACGGGTCGTCCGCGCAAGCTCACTGCGGCGCAGGAACAGCAAGTCTTCCGTTGGATCAATGGCAAGAACCCGATGCAGTACGGTTTCGATTTCGGCCTATGGACGCGGCAAATCGCGCGTGAGCTGATTGCGCAGCGCTTTGATGTGACGCTGAGTCTGGCATCGGTGGGTGCCGTGCTGGCACGCGTCGGTCTGACGCCGCAGAAACCCCTGCAACGTGCCTATCAGCGCGACCCTGAAGCGATCGCGCGCTGGCAGCGGGAAACCTACCCCGCGATAGCCCGCAAAACCAAGCAGACAAAGGCGGTGATCTACTTCTGGGATGAATCAGGATTCCGCGCCGACTCGGTACACGGCACGACATGGGGAGCCAAGGGAGAAACACCGGTCGTCTCGGTGCCTGGGCAACGCCAGGGGATCAGTGCTGCTTCGGCAGTCAACGCCAAGGGAGGTTTTTGGTTTGCCACCTACAAGGGCGGCTTGAACGGCGATCTCTTCATCGACTTGCTACGCCGGATGATGCACAGACGTCGCAAGCCCGTCCATCTGATCGTCGATGGACTGCCTGCGCACAAGACCCGTGCGGTACGAAACTACATAGACAAACTCGAAGGAAAGCTGACGCTGCACTTTTTGCCAGGCTATGCGCCAGATCTCAATCCTGATGAATTGGTCTGGAGCCATGCCAAGCGCACTGGCAATGCTCGGCGACCACTACAGAAGGGCGAAAGCCTCGAGGATCGAATAGCCACTCAACTTGCCGACATGGGCAATCGGCCGCGCCTGATTCGCTCATTCTTCAAGCATCCAAGTGTTGCCTATATTTCTGACTGCTGAGTAAATAGTCGCTACTGAATGCTTCTCCCTTATGCCCTATGGGTACGCCAGCGGGAGAAGGAATAGGCAAAGTCCTACTGTTTGAGGGCCGAATCAATAGTGTAGTGCTTGCAAAATAATTGAACTATTTGTGCTTGCTTCAGCCCTTGCAGGGCGGAATCCGCTTCAGTGAGGCTGCCCTGTTCTCTGCCCACGGTGGGTTCGATCTGTGATCGAACGCTTCTGGTCAGGGTCAAGAGAGCGTCAGCGCGCAGCACTGACCCACAAAGGCCAGTGCGCTTCTTGCGCAATCGGAAGCCCTTCGTTTGCACGGCCAAAATCAATGACATCCTGCAGAAAGTCATCCGTGCGGATCGACGGCTCCATGCTCGCGCGAACGGCGGAATCACCTGCGGCGGTTCCGCCCTTGGTTGGCCACTCCCCACCCCCGGGCTGGGCGCAAGCGAAGCCCAACGGTTCGCAATTTTCCATCCGCGTGATGTCGATCCGATTCACCAGCCAATTCGATGTGCAGGGATGCGGCATAATTGGCGATTCAGACATTCACATGCATTGCGACCCACTCGTCAATGAACAGCTTTTCCGATAGTGCAATGACGCGGCGTGACAGCGTCGGTGTCCGCATTGGTGCGGTGATGGTCGGCAGTTCGGCGCCGGTGGTCGTGCAGTCGATGACCAATACCGATACGGCGGATATCGTTGCGACCACGCGTCAAGTTGCCGAGCTTTCGCGCAGCGGCTCCGAGCTTGTCCGCTTGACGGTCAACAATGCCGAGGCCGCCGCCGCCGTGCCGAAGATTCGCGATCGCCTTGCGATGATGGGTATGGATGTGCCGCTTATCGGTGATTTCCACTACAACGGCCATCAACTGCTGGCCGATGAGCCGGCTGCCGCCGAGGCGCTGGCGAAATACCGGATCAATCCGGGCAATGTCGGCTTCGGGCGCAAGAAGGACAGCCAGTTCTCGGCGATCGTCGAGACCGCGTTGCGCTACGCCAAGCCGGTGCGCATCGGCGCGAACTGGGGTTCGCTCGATCAGAACATGGTGGCGACGCTGATGGATGAGAATCATGCGCGCAGCAAACCCTGGGATGCGGCCCGCGTCGCGCGCGAGGCCTTGATTCGTTCGGCGCTGGATTCTGCGGCCAGAGCGGAGCAGCTCGGCATGTCCCGCGACCAGATCATCCTCTCGTGCAAGGTTTCCGGTGTGCAGGAACTGATCGCCGTCTATCGCGATCTCGCCGCGCGTTGCGACTACGCCTTGCATCTCGGCCTGACCGAGGCCGGCATGGGATCGAAGGGCATCGTCGCTTCGACGGCTGCGCTGTCGGTACTGTTGCAGGAAGGCATCGGCGACACGATCCGTATCTCGCTGACACCCGAGCCTGATGAATCGCGCACGCGTGAAGTGATCGTCGCGCAGGAATTGCTGCAGACCATGGGCTTGCGTGCATTCACGCCCATGGTCACCGCTTGCCCGGGCTGTGGGCGAACGACGAGTACGCTGTTCCAGGAATTGGCGAAGTCGGTGCAGGAGCACGTCAGGGCGAAAATGCCCGAATGGCGGATCAAGTACGACGGCGTCGAGAACATGACTCTCGCCGTCATGGGCTGCATCGTCAACGGGCCGGGCGAATCGAAACATGCCGACATCGGCATCTCGCTGCCCGGTACCGGCGAGTCGCCGGCGGCACCGGTGTTCATTGATGGACAGAAAGCGATGACCTTGCGCGGCGACAACATCGCCGGCGATTTCATCGAGATCGTCGAAGGCTATGTTGCGCGCAAGTACCAGCAACGCGAATCGACTTGATTGATATGACATGAGCATGGGCCTCTTCGCCGAGGGGCTTCAATCAAGACTGCCGCACTGCATACCTGTTGTCTCCTTCGCAATACGCACGGAATCGCGAGGCGGCTTCGGGCCAAATGCGTTCGGGCCGAATCGAATCAAAATATGCCCTGATCGTCGGCATGGCTTCGGTTGGTACAGGAATTCCTGGAGCCGTGTGGATTCAAGTGACAAGCGAGGGTGCCTGTTCTTCATGAATAGTCCGGGCTACGAAATAATTGAACTATTTGTGCTTGCTTCAGCCGCTTGCAGAGCGGAATCAGCTTCCGTGGGTTCGATCTGAGATCGAACGCTTCTGGTCAGGATCACAGGAGCGTCAGCGCGCAGCACTGACCCACAAAGGCCAGTGCGGTACTTGCGAAATCCGAAACCCTTCGTTTACGCGGCCAAAACCAATGACATCCCGCAGAAAGTCATCGGCGCGGATCGGCGGCTCAGTTCACAGAATAACCAAGCACTCCTGGCGCTCAGCATTCGGCGGAGGCCCCGCCAGTGGCGGCTGCTACTGAAACGTCTGACGTTCCAGGGGGTGTGCAGGCTGTCTGAAAGACGGATCCTTGGCGTGCAGGGGAGGGGGCAATTGCATTGTCTGCGCACTCTCCGGACGCAATGGCAGGTGCCGTTTCAAGCGTCCATCCATGATGCCGCGGCACTTCAACACTTCGATGCAGGTTCCTGTTTTTGAATGGGAAATTCCAAGGCGAAGAGCGGCCGGACTGGATTGATCCATGGCCTGCGCGGGCCGGAAGACAAAGGCCAGGGCACCACCGGTTTCAGCGGCCAGTTGCAGTCGGCGCAATTGCCGGTAATCGGCCTTTGGCAGCCAGTGCACGACGGCTGCGCAACATCCGGCACGCAGGCATTGCTCGGCACTCCAGTGTGAGTCGGCGGCATCGGCGTCGATCTGCACAAGATGATCGAGGTCGATGCCGGCTGCCGCCATAGCCGGAGGGTAGGGCAGATAGGGTGGAGCGATGATCGCCACGCGACGACGCGAGCGGGTCAATGCCGCCAATGCCGGCAGCAGCAGTCCAAGCTCGCCGAGGCCGTCATTCTCGACGAGGATTTCGATCAGCGAGCCGATCGGCCAGCCACCACCCGGCAGCAAGGCATCGAGCGAGGCATTGCCACTGGCCTGGGTGCGTATCGGTGAGGCCGGTTCGGCACCGCCACGCCAGATGCCGGGATGACCCAGTACTTCGCTGAGCGTGGAGGGGCGCAGGCTCGGGGAGGAGGGTGCGAGAAGGGGCGATGCAAGGACGGCAGACATCTAGTACCTCACCCCGGAAGTTTCGCGGCATTCGAGCGCCGCCGCACCACGTCTGACGCGCCCCGGTTCACTCGCCATGGATCCAGCAAGCCACGTTCGCCGCGACACGCCAGTCGCGCACGGCCGCGCTCTCGGTGCTTGGGAACTTTCGGGTCGAGGCACTACGTTCTCCTGATCATGCCGACATAAAGCCCCTCGATCGCGAAGGACTCGCGCTCCGGGTCGACTTCGATCGGCGCGAAATCGGGATTGGCGGGAAGCAGGCGAATCCGTCCGCGTTTGCGTTCAAGGGTTTTCAAGGTGACCTCGTCGTCAACGCGGGCGACGACGATGCGACCGTCATCGGCACTGTCGGCGCGGTGGATTGCGGCCAGGTCGCCATCGAGGATGCCGGCATCGCGCATGCTCAGGCCGACCACGCGCAGGAAATAATCCGGGCGCGGACGGAACAGGCTGGCGTCGATACCGAACTCGCCTTCGATGTTCTCGGTGGCCAGGATCGGACTGCCGGCGGCCACGCGGCCGACGAGGGGCAGCATGATGGCCGCCGGAGTCCTTGAGCGATGGTTGAGGCGCAGGCCGCGGTGCGGGGTGCGTTCGAGCGCGCCCTTGCGGACAAGGGTTGTGACGTAATCCTGGGCCGAACTGTGCCGGGCGAATCCCAGTGCATCGGCGATCTCGCGCAGGGTCGGTGGTCGCCCGCGTTCAGCCGTGTGCTGGCGGATATACTCGAGCACGCGGCGTTGGTTGTCGGTCAGCAGGATTTCGTCCATACGTACTAATGTACGTATATTGATCCAGGCAAGCAAGTACTTTCGACAGACAAGTTCTGCAGCCTGTTTGTCAGGGCTGGAATGCCCGATCGGCGGACGCTTCCGCAGTGAGGCTGTTGATCCGCGAACTCATACAGCTTCGTTCACAGCGCTCACTCGCTCAGAATTTCGAAGCCGTTGGCGAAAATCTGATCAGGTTGTGGATCGGGAGTCACGATGGCGGCACCGCTGTCCTCATAGCACCAGCCTTCTATCGTGGCCGGAAAGCCTAGTGGTGCCGTGGTCGACAAAGCGAGCCAGCCATACACGATGGCAGTCGTGGCCTCATCCTTGAAGCGCATACCGAGATAGCCTGAAGTGCCGGCCATCCATGCGCTCGTATCACCGGAGAACGCGGCCCGCGTGAATGTCGAATCGGAACCGATGCTCACATTCGGGCCGAGCACCACATAGGTATCTCCGCTGCTGGCCACGCCCGCGCCGCCGGTGCTCACCGATCCCCAGTAGAACTTCATCTGGCCTGACGGTTTGGTGTTGATCGCAGCATAGATGTCGATATCGAATCCGGGCACCGCACCCTCACTGGTTCCCGATACGCCGCTGATCAGGTTTACATAGAGCCCCTCCGATGTAGCCGGAACATCGAGGTTGGTCATCGGCGAGCAGATCACTGTCGCATGCGCGGAGGCAACAACTGCGAGTAGCAGGATCGTCATCAGAAGGCGCAGCGCCGGTAATTCCGCTTGGCGTGTGGGCATCAATCGTTGAGTGGTCATTGGTGCGCCGCTCCAGGACGACATCGAAATTCAGGCATCCATGCTGAGTCTCCCGGCAGCCACTCGCAAGCTTCCGGGAGTTCTGCCGGTTGGGATGCAGGTGCATTCCGTCGGATGGATCTGCCGAATGCGTGACAACGCGGATGCACTGTCGATTTCGACCAAAGAACCCCTTCCGCCGTGTACAAGAGACGGCAAACCACGGAATCCTTGGTTGGCTATTTCATCGAATGCAGGCCGAACATGTTGCCTTCGGTATCGATAGCCAGAACGATGAAGCCATACTCGCCGATCGACATCTTTTCGCGCTGGACGCGGCCTCCCGCAGCGATAACACGGCTTCCTTCCTCGGCGCAATCCACGCAACTGAAGTAGACCAGGGTGCTGTTGGCGCCAGCTTTGAAGCCTTCCGTTTTGACCAGTGAGCCCGAAGCGCCCGGCAGACCCATGCCCATCGGGAAGGCCATCATCTCGACTTGTGAATCGCTCGGATCGCCGAGCTTCTCGAATTCAATGCGTAGAACCGATTCGTAGAACCGTTGTGCTCGCGGCATGTTATCGACGTAGATTTCGAACCAACCCACCGGATTTTGTTTCATTGCATTGCCCTCAAGATGAAAGGTTTCAGGTGCGAAGCATGGTGCGGCTTTCGCCAAGCTGGCGGTCAAGCAAGGCGAATCGACAAGCTGCATGAAGATACACTCGATCAAAGGAATTGCTTGATCGTTTCTCAGGCGCGGCTGCTGGCAACAGATTCAGCAAGCTCCGGCAGCATTTCGTTGTCAATTCCGCCGAGTTTCGGAATCGCGTCCAGCGCAACCCAGGACAGTTCGAAAAGGACCGGATCTGTTCCCTCGTGCGGGTCGCGTTCGGCATGTCTCCATCGCTCAGGCGTCACATCGTCTGCGCTCAGATGGAAATACCAGGTCGTGATGGTCTCGTTGCGCCCGATTGAGCGCAAATCGCGGATGAATGAACCCAGAAAGGAGACGACTTTCAGGCCACTGAGACCCGTTTCCTCTGTGGCCTCGCGCAGCGCAGCCTGTTCCGGAGATTCGCCAGGTTCGATCGTTCCTCCTGGAATCTGCGGCTCCGCATAGGAACGGTCGACGTATTCAATCACCAGAAGCCGGGTGCCCTGGGTGATATAGGTGAATACGCGATCGCGTGTCGGTTTCATGGTCGATCAACTCGAGCCCGTTCTGTGCACACAGTTTTCACCTGGTGCATGAAGGGTTGTCAGCGGTACTGGCGCAGATACTTCCATTCGAACAGGCGCTTGGCCCAGTGCAGCAGACGCATGGATGGTAACAACCAGTTGTGCTTTGACGTGCGCCAGACCAGTGAGCCGCGATTCAGGGCATCGACAATGCAGATCAGTTCGACCTTGAAGGTGGCGCTGATCGGCCCGCCGCAAAGATCGCCGAGCAGATTCTGTGCGGCTGCGGCGGCCTGGAGATCGGCCATGTGGGCTTGCTTGGGCATCCACTCGGGTCCTGGAAAGCTGCCCGAGTCGCCAACCACGACCACGCGCTCGAAACCCGGCACGCGGCAATGCGCGTCAGCCTGCACCAGACCACCGGGCGAGCGTGGCAGGTCGGTGGCATCGAACCATGTGTTGCCGGTCATGCCCGGCATGAACAGGATCAGGTCGGCACGGAACTCGCCGCCCTCGGTAACCACCTTGTCGGCCTCGAACCGCTGCGGCTTGTGTCCAAGATGGGTGCGAATGCCGCGTCGCGCCATTTCGTCCAGAAGGTGCCCGACCGATTTCGTACCGAGGCGCTTGCCAGGCTCGGTGGATGGATTGAAAAACACCAGTTCGAAACGTTCGCGCCGACCTTCCTTGCGCAACTGCGTATCGAGGCCAAACAGGAACTCGAACATCGGTCCACCACGCACCGCCGTCGGCTCATTCGGGTTGCCGCCGAAACCCACCGCAATCGTGCCGCCCTGCATCTCGCGCACGCGCTCGCGGATGCGCTCCGCCGCAGCAATTCCCTCGCAGGGCGTGATCGCATGTTCGATGCCGGGCAGCTTCTTGATGAAGCGCCCACCGGTGGCAATCACCAGTGCGTCATTGGCGACTTCGCCAGCGCTGGTCTGAACGACACGGCCATTGTCGGTGAGGCCGGTGACTTCCGCAGCAACAAACTTCACCCGCTGACGACGCAGGAAGTTGTCGAGCGGAACGATCAGATCCTCGCGTTTGCGCAAGCCACTTGGAATCCAGATGATGCCGGGCAAGTAATGCAGCTCGGCGCGCGGGGCGACGAGGGTGATCTCGACATCTGCATCGCGCTTGCGCAGTTCCCTAATGGTCGACAAGCCTGCAAAGCCGGCACCCAGGACTGTGATGCACGCCGGAGGATTGATCGCGTTCACGAGATTCTCCCCGGTCGAGCAGAAAGCCGGTACCTCGCCATTGTCGAAAAAGGGTTGTTGATCATTGTGGAAGAGGCGTTCATGAGCTGATTCCGAAGTGAACTCTCGCGGCGTCGCAGTGACCGGGAATGGATTTCAACTGCAAGTCAGCGCTCAGGATACGGCTCAGGGCGCGTCTTCGCGAATCGTGAAGTCCAACCGAAGCGAAGTCACGATTTCAGTCACGCAATCGCTTAGCTGCTTTCGGTGCAAACCAATCCCTGCTGCATGCAAGCGCGGACTGAGCGAGCGAAAATGGAGTGCCCGAGACCTTGTTGGAAAAATCTGCTCATGGCCCGGTCGGCCGGGGGCAGCGTTGATTGATCGCCTGCTCACTGATCGCGGCGCGTTTGAGATCCCTCGGCAACGACTGCGCTTGCGGATCCTGGATCGACAAGCTTTGCGCACGGGTTGCGGTGAGGACTGCCTCAGCGCAGTCATCCAGAGCAGAAAAGCTTTCCGCGCGGATCCACAGTGCCGCGAGTCGATCCGAAGCCGGAGCATCGTGATGTATTGCAAGAACCCGCAGCGCTGCATCGGCCTCGTGCAATGCGTCGGCAGGGCGCTGTTGCAACAGGGCCAGCCTTGCCCGTTGCACATGCAGTGGCGCGCGTTCGGGATGATCCTCCGCATACTCGTTCTCGAAAACAGCTTGCCCGGCGAGGAGATGGGCTTGCGCTGCATCGGGGTTGTCGTGTGCCAGCGCCACATCGGCCAACAACAATTGCGTTTCAGCTTTTCGCAAAGCAGAGAACGCTGACGGATGCTCAACGATCAGCGCTTCAGATCGAGAGAGGTGGCTGATTGCGACGTCGAGATCGAATGCGCGCCAGGCAACCCAGCCGCGCTGACGCCAGAAGTTCTCCTCGGCTGCGGGCTGCATCTGATGGGCGCTTGCGAGAAGCGTGTCCGCATATTTGAACAACTTGTCGCACTGATCGAACAAGCCGTGTTTGGACAAGATTCCCGCTGCCGTCGAAAGGGTATCCAGGGCGAGATCCGGACTCCCTTGCGCCGCAAGCGCGAGGATGCGCTTGGCCGATGCCTCGGCGCGTGTCCTGGCTTCCGGCACTTCCTGGGTGATGATCAGCAACTTCAGGAGTCGGAGTTGCAGATTCGCATCGGTGTCCGGCATGCGCTCGGTGGCTTGCAGAGCCGCCACAAGGATTGGCTCGGCTTCAACCTCGTGTCCGAGATTGACGAGGCCATGACCGATCTCGCCCAGGGCTTCGTGGATCAGCGCCGGCTCGTCGCCGAAATCGCGTTGCAAGCGTTGAGCGGCCATTTCGAGGAATTCACCTGCCGCCGGCTCTCTGCCCAGATAGTCGCGTCGGTTGGCTCCGCCGAGCACGCCGAGCATGGCCGACAGGTTGGCTTGCGCACTGCGCGTCTGGCGCTCGGCGATGCGAGCTTCATGCATCGCCAGCAGCAATCCGACGGCCAGTGCCAGCATGACGCCGACAACCAGCGACAAGGCCCAGCGATGTTGCTTGAACAACTGGCGAGTGCGTGCCCGCGTGCTGCCAATGCCACTGCGCAGCGCGCGATCCGCCAACCAGTCGGCGAGATCGTCGGTCAGCGCAGGTACGCTTGGATAGCGATCAAGCGGCGCTTTCGCCAGGGCTTTTTGCGCGATCCGATCCAGATCACCGAGTCGGCGGCGACGTCCGCTGGTCAGCGTGGCTGCCAGGCTCAGCGACTGCGCGCTCTCCGAGAGTACCGACTGGCTCCAGCTTTGGCGTCCGGATTCCGCCGCTGCATACGGCGAGTGGCCGCTGACCAGCTCGAACAACAACAAGCCCAACGCATACACGTCAGTCGCGGTCGTGGTGCGCTCGCCGCTGATCTGTTCCGGAGCTGCATAGCGCACGGTCAAGGCGCGGGCACCGGTCTGCGTTGCTTCGATCTCGCTGTCGTCCAGCAATTTTGCGATGCCGAAATCGAGCAGCTTGGGCTCACCGTCGACACCGACCAGAATATTGGCGGGTTTGATATCGCGATGCACGATCAGGTGGCTGTGCGCGAAGGCGACCGCAGCGGCGACCTGACGCAGCAGGGCGACGCGCGCCGGCACATCCAGTTGTCTTGAATTGGCCCAGTCGGTGATGCGCTCACCATCGACGAACTCCATCGCCAGCCATGGCTGCCCGTCGTCGCTGAGTCCGCCGTCGATCAGCCGCGCGATATTCGGATGGGACAAACGCGCGAGCAGTTGCCGCTCGCGCAGGAAGCGCTCGATGAGTCCCGGCGACAGGGTTTCGTAGCGCACACGCTTGAGCGCGACTTGCTGCTCGAATCCGCCGCTGCAGCGCTCGGCGAGAAATACTTCGCCCATGCCGCCGCGGCCAATGCTGTGCACCAATTTGAACGGCCCAAAGACGACGCCAGCTACCCCTGTCGGAACAGGCGTCAAATCGGTATCAATCGCGTGCGAAAGCAAGTCGCACAGGCGTTCATGCAGGTTGGCGTCGGTCTGCCGAAGCGCCTCCAGATGGGCTTCGCGCTCGTCCGGCGACAAGTCGATGACGGCGTGGAATTGTTTGCGTAGCGCATCGAATTCGTCGCGTTGACTCGGCTGTTCGTTCATTGGCAGGTGCTCAGCGGCGCCTTTCCGCGCACTGTGGTGGTGCAGATCAATTCAGGCATCGAGGCGCTGCCTCAGCCAGGCGCGTGCCATGGCCCAGTCCCGATACACCGTGCGCTCGTCCAGGTCGAGCAATCGCGCGACATCGCTGACCTCAACGCCGGTGAAGTAGCGCAGTTCGACAATTTGCGCCATGCGCGGATCGAGTTCGCTCAGCGCGTTCAGGGCCTGATCCAGCGCAGGCAGATTGGTGTTCTGCTCGATCGGCAGTGCCATCGCCTCGATGAAATCGACGCGCTGCCAATGTCCGCCGCCGCGTTTCTCGCGATTCTGCGCGCGGGCACGATCGATCAGTACCTGACGCATGAGCTTCGCGGCTGTCGTGAACAGATGCTTGCGGTTGCCGATGTCCAGCGACCGCGCGCCGAGCAGGCGGACGAACACATCGTTGATCAGGGCCGTCGGTTGCAAGGTCTCGTGGCCCTGATTCACGCGCAATTCGTGCACCGCAATCCGACGCAGCTCGGCGTAGACGTGGGGCAGGAGCGAGTCGAGTGAGTCTTGGTCACCCTCCTGCCACTGCCGCAGCAACCCGGTTACATCGATGTCGCTGGTTGGCACGCCGTGCGATCTCCCGTCGATCGCGATCAGTTTAGCGTGATGGGCGTTGTCCTGCGGCGGCTCGCGGGCCAGTTCCTTTGGGCTCATGTCAGCTGGCGGCACCTTTCGACGTATGTCCCGGCAAGATCCCATGCCGGAGCACCGATATGCCTGTCCGTCAGCACCCGCGCAGCCGAATGCGCCGCGTCAGAACTCGTTTTTTGTGGATGGCTCTGGTCCTTTTGAGTCAGGCCGCCGCTGCCGCCGACTTGCTCGTGGATACGACCAGCGACGATGGCAGCGTGCCATTTGCGGTCTGCGACAGCGATCCCGACAACGGCAATTGTTCCTTGCGCGGGGCGATCAACGCGGCCAACGGCACCGGCGCTGCCGATACGATCCAGTTTGCCATCCCGGTGACCGATGCCGGCTACCAGGCGGCAACGCAGCATTGGCGGTTCTCGCCGCCCAGCGAGTATCCGGCGATCCAGGGTGACCTCAGCATCGATGGCTACAGCCAGCCCGGTGCCCTGGAAAACACCAACTCGCCGGACCAGGGTGGCAGCAATGCCGTGCTCAAGATCGAGCTTCGCGGACCGGGTGGGAACAATTTTTCCGGTCTGGCAGCGGACTTCTCCAGCTCGGCATTCCGCGTGAAAGGGCTTGCCATCGGCGGCTTTGCGGTCGGCCTAGCCCTCAGTGGAGCGTCGAAAATCATTGAAGGATGCTTCATCGGCACCGACATTACCGGCAACGTTGCCAGTCCGAATGAGACGGCGGCCGTCCGCGCCGGCCAAGCCATCGTGCTCGGTGGCGACCTGCCTGCCGCGCGCAACGTCATTTCGGGCAACCGGTATATCGGGGTATGGCTTCAGTTCTTCGGAAGTTCGCCGGGCCTGTCCGTGCGCGGAAACCTGATCGGCACGAATGCCGCAGGGACATCGGTGCTGCCAGGGCAGGACTATGGGATTTACGCGAACGATTCTTTCACCGACGCGGTGATCGGCGGCGATACGCCGTCAGCGCGCAATCTGTTTTCCGGCAACGAGGTCGCTGCTCTCTACTTGTCCACATCAACGACTCAGATTCCATCGGGCGAGGCCTTGCAGGTGATCGGCAACTACTTCGGCACCGATTGGACCGGAACCCAGCCACTGCCGAATGGCGCGTTCCCCGCATCACCGACCCAACCACAGCCGACCATCGTCATTTTCAGGGCGAGCAACTGCAAGGTTCACATCGGTGGGGATGCTCCGGGCGAAGGCAATCTGATCGCCTTCAACGCAGCCGCAGGGGTGCAGGTTGCTACGTGCAATGGCGCGAGCATCCTCGGCAACTCCTTCCACGCAAACGGCATCGCGGTTGATCTCTCGGTCAGCAGCAATGCCGACGGCGCAACGCCAAATGATATCGACGACGCCGATGCGAACCCGCCCTACAGCGCTGGCAATCGCCTGCAGAACTATCCCGAGATCATCGACCTGGTGCCGATCAATGCCGGGCTCGACCAGCGCTTGCGCTTTCGCGTCGATACGGCAGTGGCGAATGCGACCTACCCGCTGCGCGTGGATATCGCGACAGGCCGCGGTGGTCAGGCGGAATCATTGATCCTCAGCGCCAGCATCGCCGCTGGCGACGCCCAGCAGATTCAGACGGTGACGTTTCCCGCCGCCGCGTTGACCAGCGCACTCGTGCTGTCGGTCACCGACGCGGACGGCAACACCAGCGAGTTTGGCAGCGACTGGATCTTTTCGGACAGCTTCGATCGCTGAAGGCGCAGCCTGGTTCACGATCCTGCAAATGTCAGCTTTGCGCGTGCATGACGTATGTGCAGTGCAAGACACATAGCCCGCGCAGCACAAGGAGTCACCTCATGTATCAGCTTGCTTCCACTTTTCGAACCTTGGGTTGCGCCTTGCTGCTCGCGGCAAATTGCGGCGTGGCCTGGGCAGGTGGAGAACTCGATACCAGCTTTGGCAACGGTACTGGCAAGATGAGTTACAGCATCATCTCCGCCGATCCCTTGACCACACCAGGCGTGCCGCCCTGGTCCCAGGTTTCACCGTTCAAGATCCTGGCGCTGGGCGACGGTCGCTCCCTGGTGCTGGCGAATGCCGCGACGCCCTACGACATTCCGATCAGTGCCTCGAACGTGATTGTCGTTGTCCGCATCACGGCAAACGGTGAACTGGATGCCTCCTATGGCAATGCGGGTCGGGCTGTGATTGAAGTCGGCGAAGATTATTCGTGGCGTGGCAGTGATGCGGTGCTGCTGTCTGGCGATTCGGTGGCCATCGTCGGCACCATCGACAATCCGGACAACAGCAGCGACATGGCGGTCTGGAAGATCACCGCCAATGGCGCTCCGGACAACGCATTCGGCATAGCCGGATTACGTCGGCTGCGGCGTGGCGGCTTGCCCTCGGACGCGGGCAAGGCAATCGCCTTGGCCAGCGTGGACTTCGATGGGCCGGTCGAAGTGCTGGTCGTCGCCGGCAATATGCGCGACGGTTTGAGCGGCAATCATTCGTTGGGTGCCATGCTGATAAGTCAGGTCACCGGCAATATCTGCCAGATGAGCTTGGCCTGTGGCAACGTGGTGGGCGGTGATGTCGGCCTGCCGACCGAATGGAGAATGCTGCGCATTGACACCTATCTGTGCCCTGATGGCGGCGATATCGATGTCGCCGACCTCACGGCATTTGCAACCTATGTCGGACTTCATATACCGATCGTCCTGCATGGTTGCGGGGATACCGCAGTGGTCAAGCAAACACTGATTAGCAATAGCTCACATACGTGGGGCCTCGATTCAAGCTACGGCAACAATGGGCGGTTCTTGATCAGTTTTGGGCCAGGTTTCAAGACCGTGGCGAATGCGATCGCGCACGCGCCCGTTGGGGGTACGTTGGGAGAGATGTCATACGTCGTTGCCGGCTATCGCGCAAACGCCGATGGGAGTCAGCCGGTGATGCTCGTGGCTCGCAGTGATCCTTGGAACAGCGACATATTCAAGATCTATGACTTCCAGGCAGCAGGTTCGCCATTTACGAGCTCTGGCGCCTATGCCGACAGTGTCCTGGTGCAGCCGGATGGACGCGTGCTGCTGGGTGGTGGATACGCATATTCGACGTTCACCTATGGCGATGCGGCGATCATGCGCCTGACCCACGATCTCCTCCCGGATGACAGTTTTGGTGGCCTGTCCGCGAGTCTGCCGGGACGCAACGGCTACGGCCATTACGGCAATGGCAGCGATCGCGACAATCGCCTCAACAGCATGGCATTCACGGTCGATGGCAAGCTCGTGTTTGCGGGCTATATGTACGAGAGCAATGACGGCGCGTCGCGCTACGGATCGGTCATGCGCGTGAAGCTGCAAAGCGATCGCATTTTCTACAATGGATTTGAATGAGGATTGCCGCGTCGACACTGCTCGTCGCCCCAACGGAACCAGCATTGTGAGATCCTCTCGGCTTGTGCTCGACACCAATCCGCTGCGCTGTCATCCGCGCCCTCATGAAATGTCTTGGCAAACCCGGACTATTCATGAAAAAAACGCGCCCTCGCTTGTCCCTTGAATCCACACGGCTTTTCGCTCATTCGGCGATAACGCCCGCTATTCGCCTCAATCGCGAAAAACCGCGTGAACCCAATTTCATGCGCGATCATCGCGCGTATGTTTTTTCCGCGGACAGCGGCATCGGCCTGCCGTTCCTGCGCATGGGCATTGCCAATGGCGGCACCCTGAATGGTGGCGCTTTTTCCGACGCGATCAAGGCTGCCGCACGCGGTGCACGCGTATGGGCTGCAGCATGGACTGCACCCGCCGCGTGGAACGACAATGGCACGACCAACAATGGCGGCCACCTGTGCGCGGCCCCGGCGCAAGGAGTCTGTACTGCTTCGCACTACGACGACTGGGCCGCCCGGCTTGCCGGCTTTGCAGCGACCCTCAAGCAGAACGCCAGCGTCGATTTGTATGCACTGTCGGTGCAGAACGAGCCGGATTGCGTCGCGACCTGCGATTCGATGATCGTAGCGGACAGCGAGTTCGTTGCTTTCGCAAATACCCTTGCGCCGAAACTCGCGTGCTTGCGCCATGACCGAAACTGATGATCGGCGAACATGCCAACTGGTCGTTGCTGTGGAGCATGGCGGCCGCCATCGAGGCCAATCCCTCGGCACTCGCCGCCACCGACTTCCATGGCACGCATCAATACTACGGCGTGTCGGCGTACCAAGGCCCGCATCCGAAAAACGTGGGGAACCTCATACCCTGCCCCGGGTTTTGCGACCCCGAAGCTCCCCCTTGCTTCAAGGCTCAATACCGAATGGGTGTCCCGATTGGGATGCGACTGTCTCGCTCAGGCGCTTGTCCCGCGCCGCCTTGCATCCTGTCGCGAAGCAGATCGTGAATCTGCCCCATTTGACTGTCGAATCTGCGGCCCAGTAGTTCATTCAAGCACAAGCGCCCACGGCTGCCTTCGGCTGGCCACGCGATGGCAACCGCCCCGAACTACTGGTAGCGTAGACAAGTCAGCCGAGAGCTCGGGCTCGCTGGGCACTGTGTTCCACGCAACAAACGTCAATGGATGAATCACTTTTGTAGCATCGGTCTGACATGTTCTGCATTCGCCTGCAGTGGCGTATGACGGAGTACGAGGTAGCATGGAGAGAAAGAGTGCGCTAGGTTTGTCAGGCATCGAGAATCAGGCGATTCTCGATTCGAGCCTTGATGCAATTTTTATCCTCGGGCCGGGTGGTCGCATCCTGAATGCGAACCTGGTGGCGGCGCGCTGCTACGGCTATACCATCGAGGAGCTCAAGCAACTCGACGCGGTCGAGCTTGCCGCGCCGGAGCTGAGGGACGTGGCGGCAACCCGGATCGATGGCATGCGCGATGGGGCGGCGAAGTTCGAATCGCGCCATCGGCGCCATGACGGCACTTTCATCGACGTGGAGGTTTATTCACAGCCGATCTCCTGCGATGACAGGCAGGTCATCTTTGTCAGCGTGCGCGATATCAGCGAGCGCAAGCGGGCGCAGTTGCAGTTGCAGGAAAAGGAGCATTTCCTGCAGCGCGTCCTGGATGCCGAGCCGGGCACGGTCTATATCCATGATCTGGCCGAGCAGCGCAATGTGTACATCAATCGTTACTGGGATACCGCATTCGGCTATTCGGCTGAGCGGACCGGGGCGAAAGGCAGCGATATGTCGCAGCTGTTCCATCCGGACGATCTGCCTGCCATCGCCGCGCATCATCAGGGCTGGCGGGATGGCAAGGATGATGAAACGCGCGAGCTTGAATACCGCATGCGCGACGTGCACGGCGACTGGCGCTGGCTGAAAAGTCGCGAGACGCCTTTTTCGCGTGGCGGTGACGGTGAGGTGGCGCAGATCCTTGGCATCGCCATTGACATCTCTGCCCGCAAACAGACGGAGACATGGCTCGGGCGACAGAAGCAGTTGCTGGAGATGATTGTCGACGGGGCCGAGCTGCCGCTGATTCTGGCTGCCCTGGTCGGCGCGATCGAGAGCCAGTCACCGGGCATGCTCGGCTCGGTGTTGCTGCTGGATGACGATGGCGTGCATCTACGCCATGGGGCGGCACCAAACCTGCCCGCCGAGTTCATTGCCGCCGTGGATGGGCAGCCGATCGGGCTGCGCGCTGGGTCATGCGGAACGGCGGCATTCCAGGGTGAAGCGGTTTACGTGGAGGATCTCAGGACCGACCCGCTATGGGACGACTACCGTGCGGCGGCGCAGCCGCTGGGCCTGGTGGCCGCCTGGTCGCAGCCGATCAAGGATGGCAGCGGCCGCGTGCTGGGCACGTTTGCCATGTACCACCGGCACCCGGCGTTGCCCGAACCCGCGCATCTTCGGTTGATGGAGTCGGCCGTGCACCTGGCCTCCATCGCCATCACCCGTCACCGGGAACAGTTGGCGCTGAAGGAGATGGACGCGCGGCTGGTCACGGCGCAGAGGGTGGCGCGGCTGGGCTTTTTCCAGTGGAACCTGAAGACTGATGCGATGTACTGCTCGGACGAGGCATATGGCCTCTGGGGGCTCGAGTGCGAGGCGGGATTCACGAGCCCGGACATTATCGCGAAAGTGGTTCACCCCGACGATCTGGACATGGTGCAGAACGCACTCCAGCAAGTCATCCTCGGGCTGGCCAAATACGACCTCATTCACCGCATCGTCCACTCTGACGGGCGTGTCATCTGGGTGCAGGCGCAAGCGGAGCTGACCCATGACCCGCACACAGATTCCGACATGTTGCTGGGCACCATGTTCGACATCGGGAAGCGCGTGGCGGCGGAAGTGGCACTGGAGCGCATGACGGGCCTTTATGCCGCGCTCAGTCAATGCAACCAGGCGATTGTGCGCTGCGTCAGCGAGGAGGAGTTGTTTCCGCAGATCTGCCGTGACGCGGTGGAATTTGGCGGCATGCGCGCCGCCTGGATTGCCATGCTCGACCCATCCAGTGGCATACTCCGAACCGCCTCATCCTTTGGCGTGGGGGCAGAACAACTCCTCTCGGTGGAAATCCCAGTGCACGGTGACGCCACCCAGAGTCCTGGCCCGGTGGTTGTTTCCATGCGTGAAAGCCGTCCCTACTGGTGTCAGGACTTCCAGCTCGATCCGTGTACCGTGGCGTGGCGAAAGAATGCCGCCGAGCTGGGCTGGAACGCGGTCGCGTCGATACCCTTGCATCAAGCCGGTGGTGTGGTGGGTGTATTGGTCGTCCACTCGGATCTGTGCGGGGCGTTCGACGAGCCGGCTCAGCGTCTGCTGATTGAAATGGCGGCGGACATCAGCTTTGCGCTGGATCGCTATGCCAGTGAAGCCGATCGCAAGCTCAGCAATGAAAAGTTGCGAGCGAGCGAGCTGCATCTGCGTACGATCATCGAAACCGAACCCGAGTGCGTCAAGGTGGTCGGCCAGCGCGGCGAGCTGCTCGACATGAATGCCGCCGGCCTGGCCATGCTCGAGGTGGATTCGCTCGAGCAGGCGAGGGGTCGCAGTTTGCCGGCGTACCTGCTGCCCGAACACAGGCAGCCATTCATGGAACTGCACGAACGCGTGATGAGCGGCGAGAGCGGCACGCTGGAGTTCGAGATCGTCGGGCGAAAGGGTACCCGGCGCTGGCTTGAAACCCATGCGGCGCCGATGCGCGATGCGGATGGGAAGATCGTGTCCCTGCTCGGAATCAGTCGCGATGTCACCGAACGCAAGTATTCGGAAGAACGGATTCAGTTTCTGGCCAATTTTGACGCGCTGACCGGCTTGCCCAATCGCAACCTGCTTGGCGACCACTTGCAGTACGCGATCAACCTGGCCAAGCGCAGCGACAGCCAACTGGCGGTGATGTTCATCGATCTGGACCGGTTCAAGGAGATCAACGACACGCTGGGCCATAGTGTAGGCGACGCATTCCTGATCGAAGTCGGCACGCGCCTGAAAGCCGTGCTGCGCGAGTCGGACACCGCCTCGCGCCTTGGCGGCGACGAATTCATCCTGGTGCTGCCCGACACGGACGCGCAGGCAGCGGCGAAAGTCGTGGACAAGCTGCTGGAGGCGATCGCCCTGCCATATCAGGTCGAACAATATGCGCTGGTTGTCACCGCCTCGATCGGCATCGCCATCTATCCGCATGATGGCGAGAGTCTGGAGTCGCTGTTGCGCAGTGCGGATACGGCCATGTACCGGGCCAAGGGAAAGGGCCGCAACGGCTATCGCTTTTTCACGGCGGAGATGCAGGCTGACGCGACCCGGCATATGCAGTTGGTGAATGCAATGCGTCGGGCCCTGGAGCAGGATCAATTCCAGTTGCACTTCCAGCCACAGTTTTCCCTCGGCGACGACCAGATCATCGGGATCGAGGCATTGCTGCGCTGGAAGCACCCGGAGCTGGGCGCGATTTCACCGGAGGAGTTCATACCTGTCGCCGAGGATTGCGGTTTGATCCTGCCGATCGGCGAGTGGGTGGTCCGCGCCGCCGTGCGTCAGCTCAAGCAGTGGCTGGATCGCGGCGTACCGGCGATGGTCATGGCGGTGAACCTGTCGGCGGTGCAGTTTCGCCACCGCAGTCTGCCAGATCTGATCAGCAGTATTTGGGCCGACGCGCAGTTGCCGGCCGGGCTGCTCGAACTGGAGCTTACCGAAAGCGTGGCGATGAACGACCCGCAGGGGGCGATCGAGGTGATGAACAATCTGCATGAACGCGGCGTCCGCATGTCCATCGACGATTTCGGCACGGGTTATTCTTCGTTGAACTACCTGAAAAAATTCCGCGTCTACAAGCTCAAGATCGACAAGTCGTTCATCGAGGAAATCAGTACCGATAGTGAGGATCGGGCGATCGTGGCGGCGATCATCAGCATGTCACGAAGCCTCGGGCTGAAGACCATCGCCGAGGGCGTCGAGACCGCCGAGCAACTGGAATTCCTGCGCGAGCAGGGTTGCGACGAAGCGCAGGGCTATTATTTCAGCGAACCGCTGCCGGTGGCCCAGATGGACGCCTTGCTTGCGGTGCGCCTGGCGAATGCATCCAGCGGCAACACGCCGGCGCGCCCTTGAGCCGCACCGCTCTCACAAGAGAACGGGGCATCCAAAATTTCGACAGGAACCTGCGTTACTTGTCAGGAATTTCCTGCAGACACACTCCGTTTGCATTGTCATGCTCTTCACATGACTGCCGCACGCAGATTGTTGGTTGATTCCAATTCCCCAGACTCAGCCATGCCGGACCTGATCGACTCGCGCATACCGGGTACGGAAAGCAGGAAGGGTGTTTCCCGGATCGCTGCCCAAACTTCCTCAGAGACCAAACCCGCATTGCTGCGCTTGCCAGCGATGACGATGGGCTGATGCGACTCCGCAACCTGATCTGGCAGGCGGTGAAGTTTGGCGCGCAATTGGCTGATGGAAAGTGTAGTCATTGCCAATAACCCTTGATGAGCCATCGGCGAACGACAAAGCGTGCATCAATGCAGCGAAGGGCTGTTGGGAACGACAAATGGTCGGGACAAATAGTGGGAGCACCGGTTGTTGGTTGAGCCTGGCCCTGCGCTCGTTGGGCCAATGCTACGTTGCCAGGTCTGACCCTGAGGTCACTTCTTCGTCGCCCCGTATGTTCCTCGGCTATTGATTCGGCCCTTAAACAGTAGGACTCTGCCTATTCCTTCTCCCGCTGGCGTACCCATAGGGCATAAAGGAGAAGCATTCAGTGTGACTATTTACTCATCAGTCAGAAATATAGGGAACAATATTGAACTTTCCACGCTTCAGCGCGATCGAAATCTGCATGAAGAGAGATGGTCGAACCGTAGTACGCGAAGCGCTGGAAGAGATGCGCCTGACTGCGCTTGAGCGCATGAAGGAAGGTGAGTCACCGGCTGTCGTCTCCGCTTCGTTCGGCATGCATCGCACATGGGCGTACAAAGTGCGCGCGAAGGCGCGTGGGCGCGGCAACGGCAAGCGTGCATTGCGCTTGAGGAAGGGCACGGGTCGTCCGCGCAAGCTCACTGCGGCGCAGGAACAGCAAGTCTTCCGTTGGATCAATGGCAAGAACCCGATGCAGTACGGTTTCGATTTCGGCCTATGGACGCGGCAAATCGCGCGTGAGCTGATTGCGCAGCGCTTTGATGTGACGCTGAGTCTGGCATCGGTGGGTGCCGTGCTGGCACGCGCCGGTCTGACGCCGCAGAAACCCCTGCAACGTGCCTATCAGCGCGACCCTGAAGCGATCGCGCGCTGGCAGCGGGAAACCTACCCCGCGATAGCCCGCAAAGCCAAGCAGACAAAGGCGGTGATCTACTTCTGGGATGAATCAGGATTCCGCGCCGACTCGGTACACGGCACGACATGGGGAGCCAAGGGAGAAACACCGGTCGTCTCGGTGCCTGGGCAACGCCAGGGGATCAGTGCTGCTTCGGCAGTCAACGCCAAGGGAGGTTTTTGGTTTGCCACCTACAAGGGCGGCTTGAACGGCGATCTCTTCATCGACTTGCTACGCCGGATGATGCACAGACGTCGCAAGCCCGTCCATCTGATCGTCGATGGACTGCCTGCGCACAAGACCCGTGCGGTACGAAACTACATAGACAAACTCGAAGGAAAGCTGACGCTGCACTTTTTGCCAGGCTATGCGCCAGATCTCAATCCTGATGAATTGGTCTGGAGCCATGCCAAGCGCACTGGCAATGCTCGGCGACCACTACAGAAGGGCGAAAGCCTCGAGGATCGAATAGCCACTCAACTTGCCAACATGGGCAATCGGCCGCGCCTGATTCGCTCATTCTTCAAGCATCCAAGTGTTGCCTATATTTCTGACTGCTGAGTAAGGGCCGGATCAATAGTGCCAGGACTGCCGAAACATGCGCTTACGCGATCCGTTGCTGCGTGCGCATGAATTGCTGAGCCACGTTTGATCCGGCACCAGCGGCTGGCGTATCTGTATGTGGAATCGAATGCGCAATATTCTGTGCCACCAACTCAGTGGCCTGGCTCACACCAAGCGGCCGCGAGAAAAGGTATCCCTGCGCATAGCGCCCACCCATGATGCGCAGTTGATCGGCCTGCTCCTCCGTTTCCACGCCTTCAGCAATGATCCCGATCTTCAGTGACTCAGCCAACATCAGGATACTGCGCACGATCTCATCCTGGTGTCCCTGGTGCCCCAGGTTGCGAATAAACGACCTGTCTATCTTGAGCGTATCGATGGGGAACTTGTGCAGATAGCTGAGAGACGAATAACCCGTACCGAAATCATCCAGATATATGCTTATGCCCAAGCTGTGCAGTTGGTGCAGCGTGGTGATCACGGATTCCGGGTTTTCCATGAGCAGGCTTTCGGTAATCTCTATGCACAGGCATTTTGGATCGACGCCAGTATCCGCCAATACCTGTTGGATGAAGGCCAGCGCATCGGGGCGTGAGATCTGGCGCGCAGAAAAATTGACGCTCATCTTCAGATTGCACTCTGTGCTGCGCAGACCCTGCCACTTTTTCAGCTGGCGGCAGGCTTCATAAAATACCCAGTTGCCGATGTCGATAATCATGCCGGTCTCCTCGGCCAAAGGGATGAATTCCATCGGCAAGACAAGTCCGCGTTCCGGATGTCGCCAGCGAATGAGGGCCTCGAACCCGGCGAGGGCTCCGCGGCCGAGGGTGACAATCGGCTGGTAGTGCAGTTCAAATTCCGCCCGATCGATAGCGCGACGCAAGTCCGTCTCCAGGGACAACAAGGTCGTGGCGTGTTGATGCATGGCCTCATCAAAGATTGCATAGCGCCCTTTGCCTGCGGACTTGGCGCGATACATGGCGATATCTGCATCACGCAGTAGTTCATCAGCGCGGGCATGACGCGCGTCGTTGAGCACGATGCCGATACTGGCGCTGGTGAAAACCTCTTGACCAGCCAATGTCAGTGGGGCAGAGAGTTCTCTCAGGATTCGATCGGCGACCAGCACAGCGTCGGTGACATTTTCTATATCTTCCAACAACACGCAGAATTCGTCACCGCCGAAGCGGGCGATGGTATCGCTCGGCCGCAGTGTATTTTTCAAGCGTAAGCCGATCTCGCGCAGCAGTTGGTCACCGACCAGGTGCCCGAGACTGTCGTTCAGCGTCTTGAAGCGATCGAGATCGATAAACAGAATGGCCAATTGGTATTTGGCACGACGCTTGGATAGAGCGAACGCGTGCTCAAGCCGATTGAGCAGGAGCGCCCGATTTGGCAGACCGGTCAGCTTGTCGTGGAAGGCCTGATGACGCAATTCCTCCTCGGCGTGCTTGCGTTCGGTGATATCGAAGGCACTGGCCAGAAAGGCGGTTTCGCCGTCAAAATCGGCGCGTGCGGCAGTCAGGTAAAGCCAGCGCTCCTCGCCCATTCGGGTGAGGATTTTCAACTCAAGGCGCGGGCCATCCTGGGCCGGCCAGTCGCCCGATTCGATTCGTGCAACTTGCTCGTGGAAGTCTGGATGCACCAGGTCGACGAGGCGCATTGCCGACAATTCGGCACTCGAGTAACCACTGAGACTCTCCATGGACGGATTCGCATACAGCAGACGCTCGCGAAAGGCAAAAATGGCGCTGTGGGTGGTTTCAGCGAGTGTCTTGAATCGCGCTTCGCTCTCGTCGAAAGCGCGCTGTGTAGAACGAAGCCGGTGTGTTTCCAGCACCAGGGACACCACATCCGCAATGGATGCGGCGAGATTCTGATCCTCCAGGCTCCAGGTGCGCGGGCCACCGCTGTGTTCGTTGCAAATGACGCCGACGGTGCGCCCACCAGAACGAATCGGCGCATCAAGCAGCGAGGTTATGTCGCCAGGGATCAGATAGCCTTCCACCAGCTCAACCATACTCGGATCGCGCACAGCGTCATGCGCTGCAATGGAGCGATTCTCGTCCAGTGCAGCGAAATAGATCGGATAGTCGGATTTTCGCAATTCCTGCCCGCTGGGCTTGAATCCATCTTCATGGGAAAAGAGATGCCGGCAAACCAGGCGCGTGTGCGTATCGTCGTAAAGCCAGATGCCGACACTTTCCACAACCAGGGCATCGGCAGCAGTGCGCGCGACATAGTTCAAGGCAGTGCTCAGGTCGCCTTGCATCAGCTCGGTGCTCTTTGCGATATCGAGCAGGAACTGGTTCTGCCGTTGCAGGCGATCCTGATGCATGAGTAGTTCCTTCTCGGCCTGAACCTTTGCGCTGATGTCGCGAATGATCAGGATGATCTGATTCTCAAGCAAGGGTATGAGGCGTGCCTCGAAGTAGCGAGTGACCGCACCGACGGGGATGCTGTATTCGAGCGCCTCCATCGCACGCGTTGTCCGCACGCTGCGCATTTTCTGAAAGAAGTGTTGCCCGAGGTGGACGAGCGGCAGGTCATAGACAGATGTGCCAAGCACATCGGCATTGGGAAAGTGTTCGCGCATGTTGCTTCCGACCTTGCAATCGACAATCGTGTCGTCGTGATCGATACGCAGAAACAGATCGGGCAGGGCATCGAACAGGGCGCGCAGATCGGCATTGGCATGCAACAGTTCGCGCGAACTCAGTTCCAGGGACCGCTCCAGCATCGCGCGGTCGGAATCGAATTCCTCGTATGCGGTGCTGACGGCATCGAGCATGGCCGTCCAGGTCGGCGCGTTGGTCTCGGGCTCCCCGAGGTGCCGCTTGGCCTGGCGAAGCAGTAGCCGATGGCGCTGGTTGGGCACGATTTATTGTTCCGAAAAGGTGGTGATGGTCATTGTCTGGTTGTGCAGTTCGCACTTGGCATTCGGTGTGAACGGAGACACTTCGCCATAGGAATAGAATCCGGTCAGCACCGGGTTCGGCCCCAGTACCTCGCGCACCCCCTCAACCTCTTCCTCGGTGCGCTGCTTCAGGACCATTTTTCGTCCCACGCAACTGATCAATATGGCCAGCTCGACCGGGGCCTTGTTGACGGCCTGATAGCTGGTTCGTGCCGCGTCGGCGGCGCCATCGATCAGGCGATCGAAATTGGCCTTCATCAGCCGTGCATAGGCGCCCACCGGGATATCGCCGGCGAAGGTCATGCTGCCAGCCGCTTCATCTACCGAAAGAATCGTGCGCACGACGCTGGTTGAGCCGTTCTGGGTGCGGATACTGAGTGGGAACAACAGGCCGGTGCCCGGCAGGCCGTGAGCGTGTTCGCCCAGATATTCCTTGTACAGTTCCAGCGCGGAACGGCCGTCGAGTTCGAACAGGACATTGGCCTCGGCGCGGGTCACTACGCGCTCTGGCCCGAACGAATCCCAGCCGCCAAGGGAGCCGTAACCGACCTTGATCCCGGAGCCATAAAATCCGATCACGGCGACCGCCTTGTTGTGCAATTCGCCATTGAAAACAATCATCGTTTCCTTGAAGTCGGGGCCGTCTCCGGCGAGGCCGCCGGTCGCGGTGACTTGCTTGGGAAGATGCTGGGTAAGGCCGCGCACCAATTCGCTGCCATTGACATCGAGGCCGACCGACAGCACCAGCACATGGGCCAGATCCTGGTGTGGGAGCTTCTCGGCCAACTGCTGGCCTACGGCATAACTGTCGGCGGCGCTGTCGAGGGTGGCAAGTTCGCCACGGATCCGTGTCCGATCAAAGCCGACTGCGGTGACGACGACACTGTCATCCAACACACGGGTGTCGCAGATTTCGCCAGCAGTTGAGCAACCGGCGACCAAGGCAGCCGGGTAGGCCTCGTGAATCGCCGCCAAGGCCTCACCGCTCTGCAATGCGGCGCGGGAGCCAAAGACCAGAACCAGATCGGCCGTCAAACGACCTGTCCCCGGCGCCTCGGGTGACCAGATATGGGAGGAGAGCCACTGCGACTGTTCGATTTGCATGCTATCGCGCGTCAGAAGACGCCCTGGGGGCGGATACATGACGCGCATACAATAATGATGCCAACTCACGGAACAACGGCGAGTCACAGGGGATCTCGATCAATCACCAGGCCTATTCTCGGGGCAAGGTCTGGCTCATTGCGCCCGCGCACCACCGTTGCCGGTTTCAAAAAAGGGGGCCAAAAAAGGGGGGGCCAAAAAAGGGGACGGAGGAATTATACGTTTTAAACGTATAATTCCTCCGTCCCCTTTTTTTCATGACCATCAGCTTCGATGCCGGGCATGAGCGTGCAAACATTGCGAACCCATCTTGCCGAGATCGAAGCCTCGCTTGCGCGCGGCGGTCCGGTTGCCGAAGCCTTCGCGTCGCGATACGCCGCACTGGTACATGCCCGCATCCTTGCACTTGCCCCCGTCATTGCGGTGCTGACGGTTGCATGGATCCCGATTGATGCGCTGGGACTTGGGGCGGTGGAATTCGTGCGTATCGCGCCGCTGCGATTGCTGCTCGCGGCAAGCCTCTTGCTGTTGGTACGCAAGCGTTTGCGCCTGTCTCCAGAAACCGAGGCGCTGTTGTTGTTCTGGCTCCAGGCCGCAGCCTATGCCGGCATGCAGCTCCGCCTGGATCCGGCAAAGGCAAACCTGCTGCGCCTGGGCTACGATCTTTTCCCGTTTGTAATCGCCGCGCAGATCGCGATCCTGCCGATGCCCTGGGGCAGTATTCTTCGCGCGGCGCTGGCGGCACTGTTCCTGCTCTTCTTGCCGGTGCTAGTGGCGACCCGCGCAACCGACACCGCGCTCTGGAACGAGCTCTGGCTGCTTACCCTGATCGTGGCGCTTGCAACATGGGCCAGCCAGGCACAGCTGAGGCTGTTGGTCGACCTGCTCGGAGCGCGCAACGATGCATCGCATGATGCGCTGACCGGCCTCAACAACCGCCGCGCGGGCGAGCGGCGACTTGCGGCAGACTACGCGCGGGCTCGGCGCGTACCCGAGCCACTGTCGGTTCTGATGATCGATCTTGATCATTTCAAGCAGGTCAATGATCGCTGGGGACACGCCAGCGGGGATCGCGTACTTGTGGCGACCGCAAAGGTGTTGCGCGATGAATTGCGCGGCGCCGATCTCGGCGTGCGCCATGGTGGCGAGGAGTTCCTCGCTATCCTGCCCGGTGCGTCGGGCGAGCAGGCCAGCCAGGTTGCCGAGCGGATTCGTGAAGGCATCGCCGCATGTGGTGTGGAAGTGTCCGGCACGACACTGCGTGTCACCGCAAGCATCGGCATCGCAACCCTGTCGCCGCAAGAATCGACGGGCGCCTTGATCACCCGCGCCGACGCGGCGCTATACCGGGCCAAGTCTGAAGGCCGTAATCGGTGCGTGCTGGCGCAAGCCGACTGAGTGTCCACAAACGGGTTGTCGTTTCCGGCCAGCGACCGCCGTGCATCCGGGTGACTTTATTCAGCAGCGCAGAGACAGGCAGCTCAGTCCGCCGTCGGGCTTGGGGAATTCGCTCATGTCGAGTGCGATCGTTCCATATCCGAGGCCCGCCATCCAGGACTGATTTTATTGGTTGCGAGAAAAAGATGTAATAATATCTTTCATTTGTCGGTCCACAACAAGATTGTCCGCATTGATTGCTTCGATGAATTCGTGAAGCCCCACCAGCGCTTCCGCTTTGCCGGGTTTGGGAGCAAACCAGATACCGGCAATCCAATTGCGAACGGCATCCCATTTCTTGGTCGGCTTGATTTCCATCAAGTTCCGATATCGTTTTCCTGCTTCAGACACTCTTTTCCAGGGCCAGAATATCCAGCCACTGACTTTGTATTCAGGGTCCTCGAACATCTTGATGACCGCTTCAACCCATTCGGCTGTGTGCGCGCCTATTTCCCCATTCCAGATCGGCACATTCAGCTCCTTGGCGATCTGCGCATATTGTCGGTGCGCGTCTCTGTCGATATCAGAACCAAACAAGTTGTATGTGTGGAAGGCTATCGCCTGGTTGCTGTCAACAACCTTTTTGAACATGCTCAGATCATTGGACGACGTGCCTGCGCCTGACAGGATTATCATGTGTTCGGTATCAACCTCTCTGATTCCCCGAGTGATTCGAACATAGATATCGACAAGCTTCTCGGCCGGCGCGAACCAGGGTAGTTGCGGCTCATTCAGAAGATCGTAACCGGCAATGATCTTCCTGCCTCTATACCTGCTCGCAATGGACTTCCACAACGCGACCGTTCGCTTGATTTTGTCTTCCGAATTATAGAAATCAGAACCATCAGGATCGTTTACGAAAATACTTGATTGACCGCCTGGCGCAGAATGTAGATCGAGAACAACATAAACTCGATGCCTTTCACACCAGGAAAGCAGAAGATCCAGGCGATCCCAGCCGGATTCCTTGTACTGATACGGTCGTGCATCGTCTTCAAGGATGGTGTGATTGAATGGTACCCGGACAACATTGAAGCCCATTTCGGAAATAAGGCGTATATCTTTCTCTGTAATGAAGTTCGTATATATGTTCTCGCGAAATCGATTCGCTTCGTCGACGCCGACCAATTCCTGAAGTTTTTTTGATATTGTTGACTCCGAAGTAAATCCCGCTCCCCAAAGAGTCCCGTTCCACATCAGCCAGCCTTCGAGCAGCACGCCCCTTAGTTTTATTGGTTTACCCTGACCGTCAACAATCAAAGTTCCTTCTTGGTGCACCATCGGGTTTGCAAATGCCCAGGTAGAAGAGAGCAAGGTCAGGAGTAAAACGACAAGAGCCATTCGCTGCAGGTGTCTGAATCTGGGTGCCCGATTGCAGGGCGGCTCTTTTGAGGAGTTGCTTGTCGATTCTTGGAGATCAGTCATTTCAGGTTCCTCAACGCCATATTGAACCGTGCCAGTCGTACGCCAGGAGCAAGCGAAAAAAAGCAGTTTTCGCGCCGGCTTGGAGGAGGAGGCTTCGCATATCTTCGAGCATCAAGGATCATGATAGGTCTATACACCTGTCAGCAGAGGGCGAGGTCTCGGCGAATACTATAGCCATTGAAAGCGCCAGCCAACGACAGCTTGCATGCCGTCATGAAGCAGTTTGCGCGGCAGATTTCCAGCGAAGCGACAGCAGCGTGTCGATGGTGCGATCGAGGGTGGCGGCAGTCGTGTGAGCACGTCGGTGAGCTTTAGCTGCGGTTCGTGGCCATTGGCCTTTGCAACGACCAGCAGACTCGTGATTCAGGCGACCCGTGCGTCGGCAGATCCGATGCTGCGATGCTGCGATCGATCACAGTCGGATCCACCGGCACCGCGGTGATCGTCGCGCAAGAACGGTGTGCCTCACTGGCTGCACCTGCAACTGGGCGGCTCATGCCGGGTCTCGATCCGCTTCAGGTTCTCGGGTGGCGGACGGCGTTTGGGTGAGCGGCGTGGTTGGGAGGTATCGGCTTCCGGCGGCGAGTGCAGAGCTTTTGGCGCGACTTCAATGACAGCGGCATTCCCGGCCAGCGTAATTTCGAACAAGCCGCGTGAGCAGCCTCGCCAGCTGCATAATCTGATGACAGATTCCTTGCTCGTCGTCTGGCACCCGTCCTGGTTCGCTCAGATGCGACGGTCATGTTCGGCCCAGTAGGGTTCGCGCAACTCACGCTTGAGCGTTTTGCCGGCTGCGCTGCGCGGAAAGTCGCTCATCACCACCAGCGCCGAGATCCTCTGGTAGCGAGCTGCGACGCGCTCGTTGATCCACTCGCGCAGCGCCTCGGCACTGCAGGCGGCGCCGTCGTGCAGAATGACGGCCGCCATCGGCGTCTCGCCCCACTTTTCGTCCGGTATGCCGAACACCGCCACCTCGCGCACTTCGGGGTGGAGGGCCGCGACTTCCTCGATGTCGCGCGGATACACCTTGACACCTCCCGAGTCGATCATGTCCTTCTTGCGGTCGACCAGGTACAGGAAACCCTCTTCGTCGACCCAGCCGACGTCGCCGGAATGGATCCAGCCGTCGCGCAGCGTCTGCGCCGTGAGGTCGGGGCGGTCGTGGTAGCCGCTCATCATGATCGGGCCGCGACCGACGATCTCGCCGAGCTCGCGTACTGCAGCCTCGCTGCCGTCGTCGCGAAGGATGCGGATCGCGCCGAGCTGCGGTGGCACGCCGACCGAACCACGCTTGCGCACCGCGTCCTCGCGGTCGAGGATCGTGACAAAGCCCTCGGTCAGGCCGTACAGGTCGTAGAGCCGGCCAGGCAATGTCTCCTCCAGACGATCCTTGTCTTTTTGCAGCAGCGGTGCGCCCAGCGAAAGGATGCACTGCAGGGAGGCGAGGCGCGCGGGGTCGAACCCGGGCGCGCCCAGCAAGGCGACGATCTGCGCCGGCACCAGCATGATGTGCGTTATGCCCTCTGCGGCGACGGTCTGCAACACGCGTTCGGGGTCGAATTGCCGGTGCAGCACATAGGTGGCGCCGAGGAAGAAAGTCGGCATCATCATCACGAACGCACCATTGAAGACGATCGCTCCGGTATGCAGCGTGCGCGACTCGGGAGTCATGCGGAATGCCGTGGCCATCAGCGCGCCGTACATCGCGCGCACGCGGTGGCTGTGCATGATGCCCTTGGGTTCGCCGGTGGTGCCGCTGGTGAACATGATGTTGAACAGCGCGTCGTCGTCCACCGCGGCGGGATCGATCGTCGTCGGCAGGCGGGCAGATGCCGCCCTGTAGTCGACAAACCCGCCAACCGGCGCGCCAATCACGAGCACATGTGCCGGCAGCCGCTCGCGGATCGGTTCCAGCAGCGGCAGCAGCGACGCCTCCACGACCAGACAGCGGGCATCTGCGCCGGCCAGCAGGCTGGCGACGCCGCCCGACAGCAGCAACGGCGACAGCGGCACCAGCACGGCGCCGATCGTCGGTATGGCCCAGTACACTTCGAGCAGTTCGAGCGCATTGCCCGACAGCGTGACGACCTTGTCGCCTGGCCCGATGCCAATTCCGCGCAGCAGGTGGCCCACCTGCGCGACACGGGCGGCGAATTCGCGCCAGCTGAGCCTGCGATCCTCGAACACCACGGCGGTGGCATCACCGCGGTAGCGCGCATGGCGTGAGATCAGGCTGGCCAGTTCGATCATTTCCGCCTCTGCAGTGCCGGGGCGCGTGTCCGCGCACCCGGCCGGGCCACTATTGATTCGGCCCATAAATAGTACGACTTCGCTCTATTCCTTCTCCCGCTGGCGGGAGAAGCATTCAGTAGCGACTATTTAAGGGCCGAATCACTAGCCCGGACTATTCATGAATGCGCGTGATGATCGCACAGGACACTGGATTCACACGGCTTTTCGCGATTGAGGCAATAGCGGGTGTTATTGCCGAATGAGCGAAAAATCGTGTGGATCCAAGGGACAAGCGAGGGCGCGTGATTTTCATGAATGATCCGGGCTAGGAGCCTGGGCGGCTTCGACTTGATCGGTTCGTCTTGCCGCCACTCTTCGCATTGCTGCCGATGGTGCCAGGGAATTTCCGTGCCAGTCATGCTCGGTAATCTTCCCGCATAGTTGCAGGGGAAGTCGCGCTTCGTCAGGGTAGGGCGTACACATTGGCGGTGGCAAGTTCAAATTGTGGATCGTGGTGAAATCGTGTGGATCGTTCGAAAAAAAAAGGGGACGGAGGAATTTTACGTTTTAAACGTATAATTCCTCCGTCCCCTTTTTTTGGTCATGCCGCTATTGCCGTGCTCGGCGGCACGACAGGCAATGAGGGAGAAAGCAAGGGTTCCGACCGACCCCACACGCACATAGGAAGTAGGGACAACCAGCCTCCACACTGGAATTCACTTGGCCTTTTTCCTCCGCCCTCCAGCATCGGGCCGAGGATTCAAGTACAGTGGATTTCAAGCTTTTGGGGATCTGCTGTGTGATAGGGGAAAAACTCCGCATCCTCTGCGTGGACGATTCACCTCCCGACCGGGAGATGATCCGGCGCGCGCTGGATCGGGAGGCGGACGTCTTCGAGCTGGTCATGGTGGAGGATCTCTCGACCTTCGAGGAACTGCTGTGGATCGGCCCATGGGATCTGGCACTCTGCGATTTCCGCCTGTCGGGCGGTGTGGAATTCCAGGTGCTGGAGGCCATCCTGAAAGCCTTGGGCCCGGCATTCCCCGTGATCATCATCACCGGGTCAGGTTCCGAGCAGATTGCCGCAGAATCCATCAAACGCGGCGCCTCGGATTACGTCACCAGGACTGAACGCCAACTCCAGCAACTGCCCGTCACGATACGTGCGGCGCTGGCGCATCGGCGCATGGCGGCGACCCGAGACAATAACTGGCAGGCGGACAAGGTACTGGGGGAAAGCGAACTCTGCTTCCGCCTGATGTTCGAACGCACGGCCGACGCGTTGTTGCTGCTCGACCCCGTGGCCCGCCAGTTCATCGAGTGCAACCAGGCCGCCGCGGACATGCTGCGCTACCCGGACAAGAGCGAGTTGCTTTCGCCGCACCCCTCCGAACTCTCGCCGCCGCTGCAGCCGGATGGCAGGTCCTCCGCCGAAAAAGCCGATGACATGATCGCCGCCGCCATGCGAAATGGCAGCCACCGTTTCGAGTGGATCCATTGCAGCGCCCATCGAGAGAATTTCCCGGTGGAGGTTCTGCTCACCCCGATTCTGGTGGGGGAGCGCCAACTGATGGTCACCACCTGGCGTGACATCACCGAACGCAAGCGATCCGAGGAAGTACTTCGCGAAAGCGAACAGAGCTACATCGGGCTTTTCAATTCGGTGGAAGAGGCGATTTACGTTCAAAGTCGGGACGGCGTCTTCCTCGATGTGAATGAGGGCGCGGTGAAGATGTACGGCTATCCACGAGAGGAATTCAGGGGCCGCACGCCGGCATTTGTTTCCGCCCCCGGTGTGAACGATCTCACCAAGACTGGTGAACTCATCAACCGGGTTTTTTCAACCGGAATCTCCGAGCGGTTCGAGTTCTGGGGGATGCGGAAAAATGGCGAAGTCTTTCCCAAGGAGGTCGTTTCAAGCAAGGGGCACTACTTCGGCCAGGACGTGATCATCACCACCGCCCGTGACATCACCGATCGCTGGCGCGCCGAGCAGACGCAAGCAGCGCTGCATCGTATTTCCGAAGCCGCCCACTTCGTCGGGACGCTCGATGACCTCTTCCTGCGCATCCACCAGATCATCGGCGAGCTGCTGCCGGCCCGGAATTTCTTCGTCACCCTCTACGATGAACACAAGGATGAACTGAGCTTTCCCTACTTCGTGGATGAACACGACGTTGCTCCTGCAACGCATAAACTTGCCGACGGCACCCTCTCGGGCCTGGTGATCCGATTGGGGACAGCGTTGCTGTTTACCGCGGATACGCCAAGCACGGCGATCCCTGAAGCGATGTCGATCATTGGCACACAGCCGCTGGATTGGCTCGGTGTTCCCCTCATGTCGCAATCGCGCACCCTCGGCGCACTGGTGGTGCAGAGCTACGCTGGCGATGTCCGATACACAGAAAAAGACAAGGCCCTGCTCGAATTCGTGTCCGGCCAGGTGGCCGTGGCGATCGAACGCAAGCAGGCAGAGGCGGCCTTGCTGGAGAGCGAATCTCGGCTGGAGGAGGCCCAGCGCCTCGGCCATTTGGGGAGCTGGAATTGGGATCTGTTGACCGGCACCATGAGCTGGTCGGAAGAGCTCTACCGCATCCACGGCGTGGAGCCCGGGTTCCACAAACCCAGCTTCGAGGATTGCCTCAACCGGGTCCATCCAGAGGACCGCACCGAGATGAAGGCGCTGGTGACCCAGGCACTGGCGGACCAGAAACCCTTCAGCCACGAGTTTCGGATCCTCCTGCCGACCGGTGAGGTCCGCATCCTGTTCAATCAGAGTGAGGTGCTCATCGACGGGCAAGGCCGGGCTGCCAACATGATCGGCGCCTGTCTCGACATCACGACCCGCAAGCTGGAGGAACAGCTGGAGCAGGATCGCAGCCAGGTTCTGGAACTCGTGGCCAGGAACGAGCCGCTGCCGGGGATCCTTGCGCACATCGTCAGCATGATCGAGACCCAGATCTCCGGAGCGCGCAGCTCCATCCTGCTGCTTGAAAATGGCCGCTTGCGTAACGGGGCCGCGCCCAATTTGCCGGAATCCTTTTCCGAAGCCCTGCAGGGACTGCCGATCGGGCCGGAGGCGGGATCCTGCGGTACAGCCTGTTACACCGGTGAGACCGTCATCACCGAGGACATCGCCACCGATCCACTCTGGGATGACTACCGGCAGCTGGCTTTGCCGCATGGACTGCGTGCTTGCTGGTCCATTCCGATCCCATCCAGCGAGGCAGGTGTACTCGGATCGTTCGCCATTTACCATGACCAGCCATGCCGTCCAAGCGCGCGTGATATCGACTTCATGGACATGGCCGCCCGGCTCGCCAGCGTGGCCATCGCGCACCGCCTGCTCACCGATCAGCTTTCGCACCAGGCCCAGCACGACGCCCTGACCGGATTGCCCAACCGGATGCTGTTCCAGGATCGTCTGCGCCAGGCCCTGGCCCAGGCCGAGCGCAAGCAGCAACAGGTGGCTGTCCTGTACATGGACCTGGATCGTTTCAAGCACATCAATGACACGCTGGGCCATTCATCGGGCGACGCCTTGCTCCGCCAGGCCGCCAGCCGACTGGAAGCCTGCATCCGCAAGAGCGACACCCTGGCCCGCTTGGGAGGCGACGAGTTCGTGGTGGTGGTGGCGGAGCTGAACGATGCCCAGGACGCCATGCGCGTGGCGATCGACCTGATCGAGGCGTTGCGCGTCCCGTTCCAGGTGGACGGGCACGAACTGTTCGTCAGCGTCTCCCTGGGCATCAGCATCTATCCGGATGATGGATCGACGGGCGAAGACTTGATGGCCAATGCCGACGCGGCCATGTACCGGGCCAAGGAGAAAGGCCGCGACAATTTCCAGTGGTTCGCATCGGAGATGACCGTGTTGGCGAAGGAACGCATAGGCCTTGAGAGCCAGCTCCGCCGCGCGCTGGAACTGGGCCAACTGAGCCTGCACTACCAGCCCCAGTGTGGCGCGAATGGCGAGATCCAGGCCTTCGAGGCACTCATGCGCTGGCAGCATCCGCTTCTGGGGATGGTGTCGCCCGCGCGCTTCATTCCCTTGGCCGAAGATAGCGGCCTCATCAACCCGATGGGTGAGTGGGCGTTGCGCGAGGCATGCGCCCAGATCGCCGCGTGGCGCAAGCACGGCCATTCCTCCTTGCGCATGTCAGTGAACGTATCGGCGGTTCAGTTCAAGCGCCCCGACTGGGTGGACACCGTGCACCGGGCGCTGCGCGACACGCGCCTTGCGCCCGAAGCGCTGGAACTGGAAATCACCGAGAGCCTGCTGCTCCAAGGTGTCTCCGAAACCTCCGCCAACCTGTTTGAACTGCGCAAGCTTGGCGTGGGCGTCGCCATTGATGATTTCGGCACCGGCTACTCATCCTTGAGCTACCTGCACAAGCTCCCCGTGACCACGTTGAAGATCGACCAGTCCTTCGTCCGCGAGATCGGGGTCGAGTCCAGGCGCGGGCAGGAAGATGCGCCCATCATCCGCACCATCATCGCCCTGGCCCGCAACTTCGGCATGAGCGTGGTGGCCGAAGGCGTGGAGACCGAAGCCCAGCGCGAGCTGCTGGTGCGCCTCGGCTGCGAGAGTCTGCAGGGAAACCTGTTGCACCGCCCGCTCACCGTGCAACAGGCCGAAGTCCTGCTGAACATCCCCGCGGAAAAACCGCTCCCCAGGATCAGCAAGACCACCGCAAAGTGAACACCTTGATGCCGCCCGCGTTGCCCCAGACCACGCTGTTGGACAGATTCATCATCGTGCCCGATGTGTTGGCCAGCTCGATGGCGTTGCCGACCAAAATCGGGGACGGAGGCATTTTACGTTTAAAACGTAAAGGCTCTTCGTGAAAACCTGTGGGTGAACTTGATGCGTTGTTCCTGGCGTAACCCTTGCAGAACAACGCTTTTCAGGTTTCTGTGTTGTCGTGGAATCCGGCGCGCTTTGTTGACGGTCAGTTCAGTGAAGCAACTGCAGCGTCTGCCGGGCGCCTATTGATTCCGTGGCTTTCGTCCCCGGGCAACAGTCAGCGGGTTTGTAATCGGAGTGTCCCCCATTCGTCCCGCGCGAATTGGGTAGGTTGGTGGTGAGCGCAAGCGAACCCCAACAGCCATTGTGGCAGGCTCGCCGCCACGCGGATGGGGGATCGCAATCCGTTGGGGTTCGCTTGCGCTCACCCCAACCTACAACGGAAGGTGCTCACCTGCATCCTGCTGCAGCAATGAAAACCGATGAATTCACCCACACGACTTCACGAAGACCCAACGTAAAATGCCTCCGTCCCCTTTTTTCTGTCCCCTTTTTTCTTCAGTCGCTAGATATGCGGATGCTGCGGAAGGCCGATCCAGCATCGTCATCGAAACCCGGCGAGAAGCGATCATTCGAGTCTCGGCAGGGCGACAGGCGTTCCGGGATGCGCAGCATTCTCCGGCAGGCCGGGCAGCGGTGTGCGACGCGCTCGTGAACCATTTCGATGTCCACGGCATCAAGCGTGCCCGTCCAATGACAGAAGCCGCAGCGAACCCGCTCGTTGTTTCGATCAAACATGGTCTATCTCCTCATTGTCTGGAATTTGAAGAGTTCAGTCGGGCATTTCATTGATCGCGCAATGGCGCTGCCTGCGCCCGTAGTCCGGTCGGTCCGGCTCAAGACTCGAAGCCGTTCGCGAACAGCCGATCGGTATTGCGCCCGAACACCACATAGCTGCTACCTGAATCCACCCGGCCATTGGCATCGGTTTCCGGCGCGCCGATGATCAGGTCGTCGACGCCGTCACCGTTGACATCACCCGCGGCACTGACCGCTCGGCCCGAGAAATCCTGGGCATTGACACCATCGAGACGAAAGCCGTTGCTGCCATTCAAGCTGGCCAGCGCCAGCGGGTGCGGAAAGCCGCCACCACGACGGCCGAACACCACATAGGTCCAACCCAAGTTTGCGGTCGGCAAGTCGTCGGCGTGACTGGTCCCGATCAGCAGATCATCCACGCCGTCGCCATTGACGTCGCCAGCACTGCTGACCGCAATGCCCGACCTGGCAAGATTTTGCCCGCCATCCAGTCGAAAGCCGTTGCTGCCGTTCAGCGCCTGCATGTTGAACGGGTTGCCGAAGCTTCCCGAATGTCCGAACAGCACATAGCTGCTGCCCGGATAGGTGCCTCCTGCAACTGCATTTTCATACGCGCCGACAATCAGGTCGTCGTAGCCATCGCCATTGATATCGCCTGCACGGCTCACCGAGGTTCCGAAATAGTCATACTCCGTTGAGGTTTCCAGGCGGAAACCGTTGTTGCCATTCAGGCTGGTCAGGGCCATGGAGGTCGTGAAAACGCCCGCCTTGCCGAAAACCACGTAGCAGCGACCCGGTCGGCCGTAGGTGCCACCGGAGGTATGGGTGCCGATGATCACATCATCAAAACCGTCGCCATTGACGTCACCGGCAGCGCTCACCGAGTAGCCGGATCGGTCTTCAACCTGCCCGCCGACGAGGCCGTAGCCGGCGGTGCCACCGGCCATCCCGGACAGTTGCAGTATCGAGGTGAAGCCGCTGCTCTTGCCGAATACCACATGGCTGGTTCCGGAATAGAACCCCGTCTGACTGGCTTGGGGCGAACCGATGACAAGATCGTCGAAACCGTCACCATTGTGGTCCCCGGCCGAGCTCACGGAATAGCCGGAATTGTCGCCGGCCGCCGCGCCGCCAATCGCAAAGCCATTGGTGCCGTTCAGGAGCAGGAATTCAGTTGGATGAAAGCCTCCGTTCTTGCCGAATATCACTACGCTGCTGCCGGCATCGGCACTCGCCAGGGAAGAATTCCTGGCGCCGATCAGGATGTCGCTGTACCCATCATCGTTGACGTCGCCGGCTGAGCTGACCGACCCGCCGAAAAAGTCACCTGGCGTTATTCCGGGAATCTCGAAGCCGTTGTTGCCGTCCAGACTGGCCACTGCCAGCGGGTGGCTGAATGCGCCGGCATGACCGAACACCACGTATGCACCACCGGCATCGTTGTTGTTGAAACCGGCGTGTGGTGCACCGACGATCACGTCAGCGTAGCCGTCGCCATTGATGTCGCCGGCAGCGGCCACGGAGGTTCCCAACTTGTGGCCCGCCAGCTTGCCATCGATGCGAAAACCATTGCTGCCATCGAGACTGGACAGCTGAATGATGGCTGGAAACGTTTCCGCTTTCACGACATCGGGTAGCACCGAGGCGAAGCCAACCGCACACAGAAGCATCGCCAACGTGCGCTGACGCAAGTGCTGACGGTCGAGTGCCGTAAACGGATAGCGCGAGCGTACAGATCTGCTCTCGGGTGTGCATTGACTCAGTTTCATGTCTTGCTCCAGATGCGGATGGTGCGGATGCGGTGTTCGCTACGGCGTTCGGGCTGACAGCCCGTGCCTTGCGTACCAAGACCAATTGCAACCCGCATGCCATCACACCAGCATTGCGCAGATGGTTGATATAAAAGATATTTCCCGGATTGAGTCTGAGGATTTCGGGGCTTTTGTATCAAACCTGAAACAGCCGCGTCTCAGGTATGCAACGGCCTGGCCTGGGCGCGATGCTGCGCGCGGGGACTACTGATAGTGGTTTTCATCCGAATGTCCGGAGCATGTCTGGATTTTTCCAATCTCTGAATTGTGTCCAGCCCGACTCGCGATTCCTTGCACCAAGTCGTGGAATTCGCGCCTGTCAGGGGTTAGCGTGTCCCCATCCACTGCGAGGTATCCGTGCTCCGAATTCTCAACCCGCTGCGATTGCCGCGACTTGCCCGTATCGTACTGCTATGCGCAGGAACGATTTCCGAACCGCTGCTGGCTCGCTTGCCTCAGGATGCCCCTGTGCTGCCACCGCCGGGCGCGGAGTATTCGATCATCAACGTATCCAGCGCCCAGGCTCTCGCCAATGCGTGCTGGAACCTCGGCAGCAACCAGGTAATCGTGATCGCTCCGGGAACCTATAACCTCGCCGGAGTCAATTTCCCCAATGGCGTGGACGGACGCCTGACCGTGGGCCGATTCGGCGCGGCACCGATCTCGCACATCCAGATCCGTGGTGCGACGGGAAATCCGGCCGATGTCGTGATCGAGGGCGCCGGCATGCTCAACACGCTGGTCCCTTTCGGCTTCCAGATATTCACGGCCAGCGATGTGCTGATCGCCGACCTGAGCATGCGCAACGTCTACTATCATGCTGTAGCAGTGCAGGGCGATCAGGGCGCGCACGATGTACGCCTTTACCACCTGCGTCTGTCTGATGCAGGCCAGCAGATCGTCAAGGGTGTTGCCGGTTCGGATGATGTTCTAATCGAGTATTCCGAATTGTTTCTCAGCAATGGCGCGGTCAATCATCCGGAGGGATCGCCGCCGGGCAGTTGCTACACGAATGCGATCGATGGCGTGAACGCCGATCGCTGGATCATCCGCGACAACTTCATCCACGATATCCGCTGTCAGGATCAGTCGCTGGCCGGCCCGGCGATCCTGCTTTGGCAGGGCTCGGTCGACACGCTGGTGGAACGCAACACGATTCTCAAGTCCTCCCGCGGCGTGGCACTTGGCCTGGTCAGTGCGACCGATCATTTCAACGGTATCGTGCGCAACAATTTCATACGCATGGATCCGGCCGCGGGCTATGTCGTCGACGTGCCGATCTACACCACCTCGCCGAATGCACGATTGCTCAATAACAGCGCCCTGACAGCGGACCGCTACCCCAATGCGATCGAGGTGCGCTACGCCGGTGCGACCGGCGTGCTCGTGGCGAACAACCTGATCGATGCGGCGATCCAGCCCCGCAATGGCGCTGTACCCACCTTGAGCAACAATCTCGGCGGTGCCCAATCGACCTGGTTTGCAGATGTCGCCGACGGTGACCTGCACCTCACGCCCGCCGCCTCGGCTGCCATTGGTCATGCGACGGCATCAGCCGATGCTGCCGACGATTTCGATACTCAGTTGCGCCCGACTGGAGCGAACCTGTCCGATATCGGCGCCGACCAGACGTCCATGGATCTGATCTTCGCGAACGGGTTCGAGTGATTCGTGGCGACCGCGCAGTACAGCGATGGTGGCCTCGAGCCTTCGCTGAAATCCAACTGCGTGAATCATCAAGGGCAGTGCTTCGCTTGCGGCTTCGATCGTCGGGAGGATTTCGAAGTTCGGGGCCAGATCCAGCGTCGAAGCATCATGCTTCGGAGCTGGACCTGCCACCGACGTTCTGTTTTTCCGGTGATCGTTCGGCAAATCCCCTATCCGGGGCCAGAGGTGCCGTCCTCGAAGCCATCGTAGAACAGCAGGTCGACGGCTTCGACGGAACCCATGTCGCAGCCAGGCGTACCGTCGCCGTTACCGTCGCCGCCGCGAACCTCGCCGCGCTGGTCGACGAGGTAGCAGGCGTTGGCACTGCCTGAGTCGATCACTGGGCTGACGACCGGCTTCGGGTGCATCGTTGGGGTGAAACCGCCCCAGTAGCGCAGCGGCAGTAGCTGAGGATCAGTCGCGGACAGGTACCCGGCACCGGCGAACGATGCGCAACTGCCGTCGCTGTCAAGACTGTACTGAAAGACGACTGCTGCGCTGGCCGCCATGTTGCAGTCGGATTGATTGCCGGCATTGATCGAGTTCGTCACGACGCGGCTGTGACTGTTGTCGAACGAGCCGAGCACGAGACCGTAAGTCGCGTTGTCCACGATGCTGGCGTGCAGGATTGAAACACCGCAGTTGTATGTGCCGATTCCCGAAGCCTGATTGAGCGCGATGGTTGAATTGAGGATCGACACCGAGCCGCTGAAACACTGCACATCCACGGCGAAGTACCCCGGGGTGGAGCCGACATTGGCCGTGACCGTCGAGCTTTCCAGGGTCAGTCCTCCTTCGGCGCGGATCGCGGCCCCCCAGGGGTTGGCGAAGCCGAGGGCCTGAGTGCTGTTGCCTGCAAGCAGGGTGTCGGCGATCTGCAACCCCGTCGCTGCACCACTGGAGATGCCGCCGCCGAGGTTGGCGGTGTTGTCGAGGATCCGGCACCCGCCCAGAACCAGCAAATTTCCATCCGCCCGGATGCCCCCGCCGAGCGCGCTGGTGGCGGTCGTCGCACTGCCCCCGGTGATGGTGACACCCACCAGCTCCAGGGTTCCGCTGCGGAGGTCGAACACCCGGTCGATCGCGTTGGCGTCGATGGTCGTAACCTGTGCCCCGGTGCCGTAGACCGAGACGGTGCCGGTGATATCGAGGTCGCCGGTTGCCGCCGCGTCCTCGTCGCGTCCGGCGATCGTCAGCACGTAGTGCCCCACCGGCAGGTTGATGATGTCGTTGCCGGGCAGGGCGTTGGCTTCCTGGATTGCCGCGCGCAGAGTGCACAGGCCGATGCCGACGGCTATGCACGAGCCGTCTCCAGGGTTCATGTCGGGGTAGTCGAAGGAGGTTTGGACATTGAAGGTCGCAGCTCCAGCGGAGCTTCCCATCAGCGCCGCTGACAGCGCCATCACCAGCGAATAGTTTCTGCTACGCATTCGGTGTCTCCTCTGATGTCGGAGGGCTCTTAGTCTACAGCGCTTGGCGCTTCATCAAGAGGTACAGATCGTCGCATCCACAAATGTATTCACCGGAAGTCGTTTTTGGCCGGCGCAGCGAGTTCACGTTTTCCCAAGGCTGCTGCTCTGCAGCGCCTGCGAAGCGCTGTCGTATGTTGCATGTCGGCAAGTGCTTCCGAGCCGCCGATCCTGCGAAAGCTCGGACTGAGCGAGCACCCTGGTTCTCGGCAACGAAATCCGCTACCAGCGTGCCATCGGTAACGCGCAATCCCTGATCAAGAAGACTGCTGCCATCGGTCAGAGTTGGTTGAGGGGTATCGGCAGTGCGCAGTCTTGTCAGCATCGAAAAAGGCCTCTGTTGAGCCGGCAATGCAAACCGCGGTGTTGTTTTGGAGAAATTCGGAGTAGCGCACCGAGTCCCGCTTTTAGTTTGACCGCCTTCCGTTCACGTCCTGTCTGCACCCTTTTCAACAAGCTCGGCAAGCGTCATGCTGGAGATGATCCTCACGGAATTCCTCGGGACGAATGGACTCTGCATATCCATCACTTTTGGAGTCACCCCGGTGACCGCTTCTCTTTCCCCCAGCCGCATTTCAATGAGTTGGAGCTGGATCGTTACGGTGTTGTCGAGAGGCTTCATCCGATGACGAACCACAAGAAACCAGAAGGCCGGTCGGAAGATTGCCTCACACCCGCCGTCTCGCGCATGTTGCGCGAGGTATCACGGCTACTGAATGAGGGACAAGCCGAGAAGGCTCAGCAACTGCTGGCAGGCGCGATTGTCCTTGCGCCGTCGCATATCTCGGTACTACGGGCCGAAGCGGCTGTCCATATTCAGCTGGGCGCTTATGCCGAGGCACTGAAGGTGCTGGCAACCATTACCTTCGATCATCCAGGAGACACCGCGAGCTTGGCCGCGACGGCAAGTGCGCAAGCCGGCATGGGTAGAGTTGATCTGGCCATCGAAACGTTGTGTCGACTCTGCGAAATCAGTTCGGATGCAGCCGACTGGATCAACCTTGCCATTATGTACGACCGTCACGGCGATCATGAGGAAGCCTTGGGCGTCGCGGATCGGGTTCTTGAAAAGGTTCCGGCGCATGCGCAAGCGGGATTGTTGCGGGCTCGTTCCTTGCAGGCAATCGGCAGGATCGCGGAAACTGCGGATCAGTACCGGCAACTGATCGTACGGGATGCTGACAGCGCGCGAGCATGGTTCGGCCTTGTCGATTTGAAGACCATCCGGCTTTCCACCGATGAGCTGGAGCGGCTGGAACGGATATCCCGCAAGGAAAACTACTCCGAGGGCGAATCAATCTGCATCGACTTTGCGCTCGGCAACGCACTGGAGGATGCAGGCGAATATGCCCGCGCATTTTCGGTATTGAAACGTGCCAACCACAAGGCGGCGCAACGTGAGACCTGGAGCGCAACCGCACACCAGTCTCTGACCAAGGCGATCGCCAACGCATTTGCTGTCGAGACGTATCCCCAAGTTGAGGGAGCGCGCGGTTCGGAGGTGATCTTTGTCTGCGGTTTGCCACGCTCCGGCTCCACCCTTGTCGAGCAGATCCTGGCTGCCCATTCGAAGGTCGAAGGTGCCAGCGAGTTGCCTGACCTGGCTGCCGTGCTCAGCGAGGAATCCAATCGTCGATCGACGCCGATTGAAATATGGGCAGGGTTGGCCACGGATGCGGATTGGGCACGACTCGGGGAGGCGTACTTGCGCCGCACCGAACGCTGGCGAATCAACAAACCGGTTTCCACCGACAAGGCACTGGAAAACTGGAAATACGTCGGAGCCATCCGGAGGATGCTGCCAGAGAGCCGCATCATCGACTGCAGGCGTGATGCCGTGGAAACCTGCTGGTCCTGCTACAAGCAGCTGTTTGCCCAGGGGCTGGTTCCCTACAGCTATCAATTCGACAATCTGGCCGCCTATTGGAACGACTATCTCACGCTTTCCTCAATGTGGTCCTCGCTCCACCCCAAGCACTTTCGGCTGCAGCAATATGAATCGATAGTTGCTGACCCTGAGTCGGAAATACGCGAATTGCTGAAGTTCTGCGGGCTCACATTCGAAGAGTCATGCCTGACTTTCCAGAGCGCTCGTCGGTCGATCCGTACCGCCAGCTCCGCACAGGTTCGAGAACCCTTGGTGGCCCCCAGGAATCGCCAGCAGGCCTATGCTGGCTTGCTTGAGGGGTTGCGTGAAATGCTGTATGCGAGCCCGGGAAGCCCGAATATCGGTACTAAAATACGCAAATAGATAGACTCTGTGTTGGAACGCGGAACGCCTCCATTCAGCTTTCGAACCATTCCGCGATTTCTGCTCGATGCCAGCGATTCCGTTGACCATTACCTGCTAGGATCACGCGCAGGAAAACTCTAAGCGGCCATAAATCGCCGGAGTCCGCCAGGGAATCCAGGTTCACACTTGTTCAAATCGTTGTCCCGCAATAGGGATGGCAATACATTACTGAGGGGTAAACAATGCAATTCACGAAATTCCAGTACCGTAAAATCTCGGCACTTGCGGCCTTGGCTATTGCCTCCGCCACAATGACTTCGACTGGAGCTTTTGCGGCCGTTGTTTGCGGCCCATCCGCTGTCCCTGTCCCAGCCGATCTTGACGGCGTCTATTTCAATATCGCGACGGGAGCAACGGGGACAGCAGGTGGCGGCGTTGCTGGCTGGGACATCAATCTATATTTGACAGGCAGCGCACTTTACTTCTTCTGGCCATCTGCGCCTGCAAGCAGCTTCGGTGGGTTGGCCGTTGGCTCCGTATACGAGGCGCTCAGCGCAGGCGCCGTTGTTGATGGCAGCGGAACCTATAGTGTCGCTTCTGGAGGTGGCGGGGCTGCGAATTATGTCAACTGGCAGACAACCAATACGGGCAAGTATCTCGGCGTGCGTTTTTACAATGAGTCGACCAGCGCGATCAATTATGGCTGGCTCCAGCTTGACACGGGCGCGGCAGCCGGCTTCCCCGCAACAATCAACGCCTATTGCTACGAAAACACTGGCGGCTCAATCATGACTGGCACGACACCTGTGTCACTGCAGAGTTATTCAGTCGACTGATCGCACGAATCATTTCCCGAATAGAGCAGGCCTTAGGGCCTGTTTTTTTTGTTTTTCGCGCCCTTCTTTCCGACTCTGCCCCGATTTTTGACCTGGGAAGGTATAGTTCGCCGGGCATGCCGGGTACGGTGCCCGGCCACGAATCGCGGAGTGATGTCATGGGTCTTGTTCAAGCAGTGGTGGGTTCGATCGGTGGTGCACTCGCCGACCAGTGGAAGGATTTCTACACGGTTCCGGCCGGTTTGCCGGCTACGGCGGCGCTGTTCGCCGCGGTGCCACAAGGCACCAATGCCGGACGCGGATCGAATACCAAGGGTTCTTCGAACATCATCACCAATGGTTCGAAGATCGTCGTTCCCGAAGGTTACGGGTTGCTGCTGTTCCAGGATGGCGCGATCACCGGCTTCGCTGCGGAACCGGGCGGCTATGAATGGAAATCGGACGATCTCAACTCGAAATCGATCTTCTCGGGCGGCGGCATCATGGAGTCGCTGGTCAAGCAGAGCTGGGAGCGTTTCAAGTTCGGCGGCCAGCCGGGTTCGCAGCAGGCCGCCTTCTTCGTCTCGCTGAAGGAACTGCCGGACAATCGCTTCGGTACGCAATCGGAAATCTACTGGGACGACGGCTTCCTCAACACCCAGGTCGGCGCGGTGACGCGCGGCTCCTACACGATGAAGATCGTCGATCCGATCCTGTTCGTGAAGAACTTCGTACCGGCCGCTTATCTGCAGCCCGGCAAGGTCTTCGATTTCACCGATATCGACAATGCCGCCGCCAGCCAGCTCTTCAACGAAGTGGTGGGTTCGCTCGCGCCGGCCTTCAGCCTGTACACGAACGATCCGGGCAAGGGCAATCGCATCACCAAGCTGCAGCAGGATTCGGTGGGCTTTGCCAAGAGCTTGTCCGACGCGGTGGAGAATGCCTATCAGTGGAAATCCGATCGCGGCCTGGTCATCGTCAAGACCGCCATCATTTCCATCGAATACGATGCGAACACGCGGGAACTCCTCAAGACCGTGCAGCGCGCTGACGCGCTTTCCGGTTCGCGCGGCAATTCCAATTTGCAGGCCAGCGTCGCTCAGGGCATGCAGTCGGCGGGCGAAAATACCGGCGCGGCGGGCATGATGGGTATCGGCATGGCGTCGGGCATGATGGGAGGAATGGGCAGTTTGCAGCAGCCGGTTGCGCCGGCCACGCCGGCTGCCGAAGACCCGGTCGCCAAATTGAAGAAGGCCAAGGAGATGCTTGATCTCGATCTGATCACACAGGCCGATTACGACGCGCTCAAAGCCAAGGCCCTGGGTCTGTAAGCCGCGAACCAGGCAGCCATCCATGTCGAATACCAATATTCCGCCGCCGGTGCCGCCATACACCGGCCCGGGCTCTCCGCAAGACGTACCGCCGGCACCTGGCAGCTTTCAGATCGACCCGGCCACGCTGCCCGAACCAATCCGCGACGAATTGCTGGCGCCCGACCCGGTCGCCATTGACACGTCGGCCGCCGAGCTCAAGGACGGTGCCAACCGTTGCCCGAAATGCGGTGCAACCGACATCCGGCACAAGCCCGGCAGCGACCTGCTGATCTGCCTGTATTGCCGCAACGAATGGCAAGGCGAGCGGGTCGAGGAGGAATTCGGGCTCGGCGAAGGCATCGATCAGCTCACCGGCACGCTCATCGCTTCCGGCGCGCGGGACATCAAGGCCGATGCCGCCAGCTTGATGACCTTCAAGTGCACCGGCTGCGGCGCCGAGGTGATGGTCAATACGGCCAACGCGATGACCGCGCGTTGCCACTGGTGCCGCCACGTCTTCGGCATCAACGAGCAGGTGGCGAATGGAGCTGTGCCCGACGCGGTGTTGCCCTTCCGCATCAAGAAGGACGACGCGGTCGCGCGCATTCGCCAGTTCGTCGGCAAGCGGCAATTGTTCGCGCTGAAGGAATTCAAGGAGCAATTCACGCCGGAGAATGTCGTCGGCGTCTACCTGCCTTACATGATCGTTGATGGCAAGGCGAGCGCCGACGTCGCCGGCCAGGGCGAGATCGAGACGCGCCGCTACACGCGGGGCAGTGGCAACAACAAGAAGACCTACTACGATGCCGACGTGTACCAGTTGGATCGGCACGTGGATTTCACCGTCGACGACCTGCCGCTGGAATCCTCCAGCGAACGCGGCAACCTGGACGCCCGCGTCAACACCAACAACATCATCAACACGATCCTGCCGTTCGACACCAAGAATGCGGTGAAGTGGAACGCGTCCTACCTGGCGGGCTTGACCTCGGAGAAGCGCGATCGCGACGTTGAGCACCTGCGCCCCCGCCTGGAGGACCAGTTGCTGTCGATCGCCCGCGCCCAGGTCGAAGCATCTGTGGGCCGCTACGATCGCGGCGTGCGCTGGGAACAGGAACGCCTCGACGTACACGGTACGCGTTGGGTGGCGATGTACCTGCCGGTGTGGCTCTATTCGTATCATCAGCCCGGCAGCAACGGCGGCCTCCTGCATTACATCGCCGTGAACGGTCGCACCGGTGAAACCATGGGCAGCGTACCGGTGCAGCAGTGGAAGCTGCTGACAGCCGCGCTTGCCGTCGGCAGCTTTCTCGAAGGCATTGCACTCTGGATCGTGGGGAACTCGTGATGAGTGACGATAGTGGACTATGGCTGCTCGCACTCGGCCCAGCCGGCGCAACCGGGCTGTATTGGCTCTTGTACCGGTACTACCGCAATACCGACAAATCGCACGCCTTCGAACACGAAACGGCCATCGAAGCCAAGCCCGTGACCGGCTCGGAGCAGAAGGTCAACGAAGTGAAGGGCACGCAGGAGACACGCATACGTGGCGACAACGTACGTGCGTACCGCATGCGCGTGCAGCGTATCCAGGGCAACACAAAACAAGGTGAAAAAGGGGCCTGAGCGGAATGGCACTCGCTTAAGCCCAAGCCCTTGATCTGAACAATGAAATTGGCTGCAAATGCTAAGACGGATGTACTAGACAACACTACTGGCGTAGTGCTTGCTAAATAATTGAACTATTTGCGCTTGTTTCAGCCCTTGCAGGACGGAGTCCGCTTCGGTGGGGCTGCCCTGTTCTCTGCCCGCGGTGGATTCGATCTGTGATCGAACGCTTCTGGTCAGGATCACGAGAGCGTCAGCGCGCAGCACTGACCCACAAAGGCCAGTGCGGTTCTTGCGCAATCCGAAGCCCTTCGTTGGCACGGCCAAAACCAATGACATCCTGCAGAAAGTCATCCGTGCGAATCGACGGCTCAGTTCAAAGAATAGGGTCTTCGTGAAATCGTGTGGGTGAATTCATCGGTTTTCATTGCTGCAGCAGGATGCAGGCGAGCGCCTTCCGTTGTAGGTTGGGGTGAGCGCAGGCGAACCCCAACGGATTGCGATCCCCCATCCGCATGGCGGCAAGCCTGCCACAATGGCTGTTGGGGTTCGCTTGCGCTCACCACCAACCTACCCAATCCGCGCGGGACGAATGGGGAACACTCCGATCACAAACCTGCTGACTGTTGCCCGGGGACGAAAGCCGCGGAATCAATAGGCGCCCGGCAGACGCCGCAGTTGCTTCACTGAACTGACCGTCAACAAAGCGCGCCGGATTCCACGACAACACAGAAACCTGAAGAGCGTTGTTCTGCAAGGGTTACGCCGCGAACAACGCATCAAGTTCACCCACAGGTTTTCACGAAGAGCCAAAGAATAGAATGGCTCTTCGTGAAAACCTGTGGGTGATTCTGAAACGTTGATTCCGGCACAACCCATGCAGGACCAGGCTTTGCGGATTTCAGAGTTGTCCAGGAAACTGGCACGCCTTGTTGACGGTGACTTCAGTGAGGCTCCCGCAGCATTTGCTGGCCATCCGGCTGGAGTGCGCCGCATTCTTCGCGCGCGGGTTTCGCAGGTTGGTGCTGAGCGCAGCGAAGCCCAACGGCTCTTTCGGCACGTTCGACGTCAGGTGGAGGGGAGATCGCGCCACGTTGGGCTTCGCTTGCGCTCAGCCCAACCTGCGCTGGAAAGCGCTCACCGGCAGTTTGCCGAAACAACGAATTTTCACCGACTGACCCACACGATTTCACGAAGACCCCAAAGAATAACCGAGCACTACACTAGCAATGGAGCGGGGCGAATTCAGTTCCCTCATGCGACTTCCCTGCTAATCTTCCGCCACTCTCCACGAGATCTGGTATGCCCGCAGCTTCCCACGACGTTCTGATCAGCATCCATGGGCTGGTGCCGGGCATGTACGTGAGCCGGCTGGATCGGCCATGGGTCGAAACCGACTTTCCGCTGCAGGGATTGGCGCTTCAATCCGACGAGGCAATCAAGAAGCTGCAACGTCTGTGCAGTTATGTCTATGTGGATACTGCGCGCGGAGTCGCGCCACATCCACGCTTTATCCAGCTTTCGCCGCCCACCGACGAGCGCGCGCAGCGGGAAATCCAGGGGCTTCGCAAGACCACCTGGCAGCTCGAAACAGAATTCCAGGCCGAGTTGCCACAGGCCAACGCGGCACTCGAGGATATCCAGAGCGGTGTCGTCGAGATGATGAGCGACATCAGTGCAGGTCGGCAGTTCGATCTCAAGCGGCTGACGCACGGTGTCGAGACGATGGTTGGCTCGATCCTGCGCAACCCGAACGCGTTTTCCTGGCTGCGCGAAATGCGCCGCAGCGACGAATACACTTATCAGCACGCGATCGGGACTTCGGTCTGGGCAGCCAGCTTTGGTCGACAACTGGGACTCGAGCGAAGCGAGCTGGAGCTGTTGGCACTGGGCGGCCTGCTCAGCGACGTCGGCAAGACCCGCCTGCCCAGGGAATTGCTGACCAGCAAGACTGCCTTGAGCGAGCCAGACATGGCGTTGATACGCACGCACGTGGAACACAGCGTGGAACTGGTCTCGAAGGCCTCGGGAGTGCCGAGCAAGGTGATTGAAATGGTGGCGACTCATCACGAGCGTCACGATGGCAGTGGCTATCCGAACGGCATGGCCGGCAGCGACATTCCGATTTTTGGACGCATCATCGGCATCGTCGACAGCTTCGACGCGATGACCTGCATGCGTCCGCACATGCCCAGTCTGGCACCGCATCAGGCGGTGGCCGAGCTGTACGCCAAGCGGGGCACGCTCTATCAGCCGGAGCTGGTCGAGCAGTTCATCCAGGCCTGCGGCATCTATCCGACCGGCTCGCTCGTTGAGCTCAGCGACGGCCGGGTTGGAGTGATCACCGAAGTTCATTCGCTCAAGCGCCTGCGGCCGAAGGTCATGCTGCTGCTGGGTCCGGACAAGGTGCCGCTGTCGGAGTTCCACACCATTGACATGGAAGTACATTTGACCGCCGCCGATGGCCAGCCACTGAATGTGAAACACGGGTTGTCGACCGGTGCCTTTGGCATCGACCCCCGATCGCTGTTCCTGGATTGATCGCCGACCATGAGTTCCGCCGAGGATCTTCTCACCCAACTTCCCAATCGGCGCAGTTTTTTGTCCAGCCTGCAGCGGCAGGTGCTGCTGGTCAACGAGCGCCAGGTCAACCTGGGCCTGCTGGTGATCGATGTCGATGGCTTTTCCAGGATCAACAACGCGCATGGCTTCGCTTTTGGCGATCGGCTGCTTGCCCACCTCGCGGCCCAGTTGCGCCAGGTCGCTCGTTCGCACGACGTGATCGGTCGCATCGGTGACAACCGCTTTGGCGTTGTGTTGACCGGACTGATGAATCGAGGTCACGCGGAACTCGCCATTCACAAGCTCTACCGGCTGCTCGATACTCCCTTTGAATTCGGCACAGCACGGGTCAAGATCAGCGTCAGCGTGGGCGTTGCCCTGTGCCCTCAGAACGCCAGTCAGAGCGACTATCTGCTGCGTTGTGCCGAACGCACTCTGGGAGTGGCACGCGCAACCGGACAAAGATACAGTTTTCCCTCCGAAGGTGACGACAACGCCTTGTCGGATCTCTGGGATCTCGAAATCGAACTGAGAAGTGCTGCTGCCCTGAACGAGCTGTCCATGCACTATCAACCCAAGGTGTCGATGGCCGACTTGCGTCCGGTCGGAGCCGAAGCCCTGATGCGCTGGGACAGAACTTCGCGAGGCAGCGTTGCACCGAACGTCTTCATACCGGTGGCGGAGAGGACCGGTCAGATCAGGCCGCTGACGATCTGGGCGATCAATACGGCGCTGCGTCACGCCAGCGAGTGGAATCAACCCTGGGGGAAACTCTCGGTGGCCGTCAATATTCCGGCCGAGATGGTGCTCCAGCACGACCTTCCGGATCTTATCGAGAATGCGCTCAAGCTGTGGGGCAAGCCGCATGTCGAACTTCAACTGGAAATCACCGAGCGGTCTCTTGTCAGCGATCCGCGGCAGAGCTTCAAGATCCTTTCGAGGATTCGCGATCTCGGTGTCAAGGTGTCAATCGACGACTTTGGAACGGGCTACTCCTGTCTGGCCTATTTTCGCAACATCCCGGCTGATGAGCTGAAGATCGACAAGTCTTTTGTCGGTTCGCTGATCGAAGACTCCGCGAGCGCCGATATCACCGCACTGATAATCGATCTTGCCCATCGTTTCGACTTGATCGTAGTCGCCGAAGGCGTAGAGGATGAGGCGACTTTCGACGCCCTGCGCACACGTGGCTGCGACGTCGCCCAAGGCTATCTGTTCAGCAAAGCACTGCCGTGCAAGGATTTCAACCGCTGGCTCAACGAGCACAACCCGGGCTAGGCGAGCGGACCAGGACAACCCGGCGAACGTCGGGCGCAGCGAACGCAATGCTGGCCAAGGCAAGAGATGCTCAATGCTGGATACCCGCCAAATCTGGACGGCAATACCCCAGGATTTCTCCCACGCATCGAACCCGATGCGTGATTCTGTCCATGGTCATCGGCCACTTCGGCCAGGCGCAACCGGCCGTTTCCGCCAGGATCGGGGCAGCCGCAATCCCGGCGACTTCCAACCCGTGCTGTCAGCAATCTCCTGCCGACAAGGAAACCGGGCAACTACACGCCTGGCACAAGACGTCAGCCAGCAGCCTTCTCGTCGTTCCGGAATCGCCCGACTTCCATCACTACATCTCCCGATGCAGGCGCCGAGCATGACTGCCCGGCTTCGATCCTTGCAATGCAATGTCCTGCGAATATCGGCGGGAATGGTTCGAGCAACGACTGCCACTCACGCTGCAGTGCCGAATGCTAAGGAACCAGGCCCTGGGTACCATCGCCCACCATTCCTTGCCTTCTCAAAATAGCAGATGTGGCGGTTGTTGCGCCGGCCTTGCTGATGAAACAGCATCAGCCAACCGCCCTATTGCGGCCCGATGCCTTCGCCTGATAGAGGCGCTCGTCGGCGCGCTTGAGCCAACCACTGTAGTTTTCGTCGGCTGTCCACTGCGCCATCCCGATGCTGGCCGTGATCGCTCTCCCGGGAACGAACGGACTCGACCCGATAACGCTGACCAGATCCTGCGCCACTCCCTGCGCCAAATTGAGCGGCGTATTGAACAACACTACAAGGAATTCCTCGCCGCCGGTTCGAAACACCCGGTCGGATCGGCGCATGCGATCATGAATAAGCGTGGCGATGCCGCGAAGCACGTCGTCACCGGTGGCGTGACCCAATTGGTCATTTATATCCTTGAAATGGTCAACGTCGATGGCAAGGAGCGTCATTGGCAGGCCACCGCGTTGGCCCAGCGCGCTTGCCTGCTCAAGCGTTTCCTGCAGCAGCGTTCGGTTGAGCAAGCCGGTCAAGGAGTCGGTCACCGCCTGCGACTGAAGCTGTTTCTGCTGATTCGAAATGACCCGTATGAACAACGCCGCCATGCCACTCACTGTCAGCAGGGTGGCAGCCAGTCGTGCCGCAATCGAGGTATCAAGAAGCCACCAGAATTGTGGGACGACCAGAGCCAGAAGCGCGCCATTGGCAATCCATGCCTTTCTCTCGGGCAGCATGAAGTAGAACAGGATCAACGACGGATAGCACCAGAGCGCGCCAATGATTCCCTGACGATTAAGCACAATCACCAGTTCGAGAGTGATTGCCGGAACCAGGGTCAACAGGGTGAGCATGGGCATATAGCGGCCGCGCACTATGACAAACGCGTTGGCGGCAAGCAGCAGGATTACGCCAAACGAGCTCGCCGCCAGTGTGAAGCTGCCTTGCAGCATGTGGTTGATCGAAAACGGCGTGAGGGCGAGGATGCCGGTCAAGGCAACGCCGAACGTCGCCTTGGGGCGAAAATCGTAGCGATCGCGAAGTGGATGATCGTCTTTCATCTCACTCGGAGGATTCGATCCATTGCGCACTGCTGGCCTCCAAGTGTAAGCGGATCTTCCCGCTACAGAATCCCTGCCCGAGTTCAGCCCGACTCATCTCTACGCCACTATGCAATTTCCATTCCAGCAAGCACCCGGGAAACGGTGTCAGCGGGATTCCACTCTGAGCCCTGCTGGAAAAGACATGATGCTACAAAAACAGACTTGCCCCCCCCCCGAGCTTGTCATTCCAAGCAAGCAAATTCAGCAAATTCAGGGACACCCACGAAAAATTCAGGAAAAATTCAGGGACACCCACGAAATCCCACGTCGGAAAGTGGGTGTCGCGATTGTTGAAGAGCATTCAGCCGCGGCGCCGGTTGTCGTTTGGTTGTCGATTTGAACGTTTTTAACGGTTTGGCCCGCGAGAGCGCGGATCTACGTGTACCTATCTGAAACCCTGAGACGGTCATGTTGATCGCGGGGCATTCAGGAGAACGCGATGACAACGCGACTTTGGACGGCAGGCATCCTTTCCCTTGCTGCATTCACGTGTGGCGCTGGCTCGCTGCATGGCGTAGGAACACCGGGCTACGCCCATGGTGTCGGCCTGATTCGGGTGCCGAAAAGCGAGGAATACCCCGCTGGCTTGAAGCTGTTCGAGCCCACCAACGCCTACGCCACGCAGTCAAGCGATCCGGCGCGTGTATGGCTGCTGGTCACCGACCGCGACGCGTCAACCGTCAAGTGGCGCAAGGCTGCTGACCGCAGCGAAGTGTTGCGCGCCTGGTGCAAGGCGGAAGCGGCAAGCTTCGTGTTGTTCGAACTCGACAGGGAGGGGGTGCCGGAGCAGGTGTTCGAATGCGGCGGAAGCGGCGCACTCGGGGCCGAGATGATCTCGACCATCAACGACCTTACCTCGGTGGCGGCCACATTCGAAGTCTTCGACGGCAAGCGGATTCGCGGCCGCATCCTCAGTGGGGAAGGCTGGTGCGGTGAGGCGACGTATTGTACGAAGAGCCGGGATTTCAGGGTGGACGTGGAAGTAAAGCCCTGAGATGCGGTGTTCCGGCAGGGGGGCAAAACGACAACGTAATGCATAGAACTCCACAAATGCGCATCCAACCTATTCCGGTTGTGATCGATTTCCTGCAGGCAAGGTCAGTGGGACTCGCCACGGTGGCGGAAGAACCATGGAGAATTGTGAGTGTCCCGTATGTTCGCGTCAGAGCTTGAATTACGATCGTGGTGAAGAAGTGTTTCTCAATGGCATTGAGTGACATGCGGTGTTCGCTTTCGCTGCTGCAAAGCAGTGTGTAGGAATCCACGACGTACAACAATCAAAAAACAGGAGACAGACATGAAGGCTGAAATGGGCAGAGTGCTACAGGCTTGCGCCTCTGCGTGGTTGTTGTGGGCAACGCTGCCTGCAATTGCCGCACAGATGGTGCCGGACGCAAAGCAGCTTACGACTGCGCAGATACCAGCAATACAGGATGCCAGGCCAGCCAGAGGAAAATCTGCAGCCTTGGACATTGTTGCGGCGATGAACGCGCGCGACGCCAAGGCCTTGGGGGCGCGGATCAACGTCGACGCCCTGGGCGCGCGAGTGCTGCACGGCCTAGCGTTGGAACCACAGGCGAAGCAGACCTATCTGGACGCGTTCAAGAATACCAGTGCAGGCCTGGGGCAGTCCGCTGTCGCCCAACTCGCCGCGATGAACGCGGTGGTCTCGTGGCTGCGGTCGACGTCGGATCGCGACACTTCTGAGCACATCTTGCGAATCGACATGCGTGACCGTACGAACTATCCGGTTGGCCACAACTATTGGCGCGTGATGCTCGATAAAGAAAATCAGATCGTCGATTGGTACGACTACGCTCTGGCCGCCTACACCAGCGACGTGATGCGCATGAGTTCGGATTCGCTGTTATCCAACACCAAGGTGCTCGCCACGCTGTTCGGCGGCCGCGCTGCGGATGCGGAAACTGCGGTCAATATGCGGCTATTTGCCACATACTTGAAGCTTGGAAACCAGGCCAGTGCCTACCGAATACTTCACAAACTACCCGCATCCATGCAGACCACCCAGCTATTCGCTAACTTGGACGTAGTCTTGTCGCGGGCAGTCGGCGGCGACGCGTACGCGCAAAGCCTGGCACGCCTGGCCGAGCAGCACGGCGAAACGGCTGATCTGCAATTTGTGCTGATCGACCACTATTTTATGACCCGCCAGTTTGAAAACGTGCTAAAGGCGATCGACACGTTGCTGGTGACTTTGGGCGAAGATGAGGTGCTTCAGGATTTGCGCTGCACGGTATTCATCGAGCTGGCGCGGTATCCCGACGCACACCGAGCTTGCGCGCGCGCCTTGGCCATTAATCGGAAGTTTGAGAGCACATGGTGGGGAACGGTGCGGATCTATTTGGCCGAACACGATGCCAAAGGCGCGGTTGATACGCTCAAAGGGATCGAGCTGGAATTGAATAATCCAATAGATGCCGAGAAACTCGGCAAAAAAAGTATCTACAGTTGGCTCGCGACCCAGCCCGAGTTCCAGGCATGGATCGATTCGCAGAACAACAACGTTGACTGACGACGCATTGCTTCAGGCTCACACCCGAATATCCGGCGACTGGCTCAAGCGGGGGACGAGATCCCGGTTGTGTGCGGTTGTCGACCGAAGAGCAAATAGTGGGTGTCCCGGTTGTGCCCCCCGGTTGTGCCCCGTCCCGGTTGTGCCCCCGGTTGTGCCCCGGTTGTGCGGTTGTGTATGTATCGATTGCGAATCGATAGGCAATGCCAATGAGAGTGATCACATCAATTGACTTCCCTGCGTTGATCAGAGCGCCTAGAGTTCAGCGACTACCCCTCTGGAGCCCACACCATGAGCAAGCCGACCGATACTTCCAAACCGCCCCATCTGACCACTGATTTCGGCGCCCCCGTTCCTGACAATCAGAACAGTCTGACTGCCGGCCCACGCGGGCCGCTGCTGGCGCAAGACGTCTGGCTCAACGAGAAACTCGCAAACTTCGTGCGCGAGGTTATCCCCGAGCGGCGGATGCATGCGAAAGGCTCGGGCGCATTCGGCACCTTCACCGTCACCCATGACATCTCAAAGTACACCCGCGCAAAGATCTTCGATGCGATTGGCAAGAAAACCGAGATGTTCGCCCGTTTCACCACCGTCGCTGGCGAGCGCGGCGCGGCTGATGCCGAGCGCGACATCCGCGGTTTCGCGCTTACTCATCAGTCAGAAATATAGGGAACAATATTGAACTTTCCACGCTTCAGCGCGATCGAAATCTGCATGAAGAGAGATGGTCGAACCGTAGTACGCGAAGCGCTGGAAGAGATGCGCCTGACTGCGCTTGAGCGCATGAAGGAAGGTGAGTCACCGGCTGTCGTCTCCGCTTCGTTCGGCATGCATCGCACATGGGCGTACAAAGTGCGCGCGAAGGCGCGTGGGCGCGGCAACGGCAAGCGTGCATTGCGCTTGAGGAAGGGCACGGGTCGTCCGCGCAAGCTCACTGCGGCGCAGGAACAGCAAGTCTTCCGTTGGATCAATGGCAAGAACCCGATGCAGTACGGTTTCGATTTCGGCCTATGGACGCGGCAAATCGCGCGTGAGCTGATTGCGCAGCGCTTTGATGTGACGCTGAGTCTGGCATCGGTGGGTGCCGTGCTGGCACGCGTCGGTCTGACGCCGCAGAAACCCCTGCAACGTGCCTATCAGCGCGACCCTGAAGCGATCGCGCGCTGGCAGCGGGAAACCTACCCCGTGATAGCCCGCAAAGCCAAGCAGACAAAGGCGGTGATCTACTTCTGGGATGAATCAGGATTCCGCGCCGACTCGGTACACGGCACGACATGGGGAGCCAAGGGAGAAACACCGGTCGTCTCGGTGCCTGGGCAACGCCAGGGGATCAGTGCTGCTTCGGCAGTCAACGCCAAGGGAGGTTTTTGGTTTGCCACCTACAAGGGCGGCTTGAACGGCGATCTCTTCATCGACTTGCTACGCCGGATGATGCACAGACGTCGCAAGCCCGTCCATCTGATCGTCGATGGACTGCCTGCGCACAAGACCCGTGCGGTACGAAACTACATAGACAAACTCGAAGGAAAGCTGACGCTGCACTTTTTGCCAGGCTATGCGCCAGATCTCAATCCTGATGAATTGGTCTGGAGCCATGCCAAGCGCACTGGCAATGCTCGGCGACCACTACAGAAGGGCGAAAGCCTCGAGGATCGAATAGCCACTCAACTTGCCGACATGGGCAATCGGCCGCGCCTGATTCGCTCATTCTTCAAGCATCCAAGTGTTGCCTATATTTCTGACTGCTGAGTAAGTTCTACACCGAGGAAGGCAATTGGGACATGGTGGGCAACAACACTCCGGTGTTCTTCATCCGCGATCCGCTCAAGTTCCCCGACCTCAACAAGGCGGTGAAACGCTGCCCGCACACCAACCTGCGCAGCGCCACCTACAATTGGGACTACTGGACGCTGTTGCCCGAGGCCTTGCACCAGGTCACCGTGGTGATGAGCGACCGCGGCATCCCGGCCAGCTACCGCCACATGCACGGTTTCGGTTCGCACACCTACAGCCTGTGGAACGCCAAAGGCGAGCGCTTCTGGGTGAAGTTCCATTTCCGCACGCAGCAAGGCATCAAGAACCTGACCGATGCCGAGGCCACCGCGATCATCGGCGCTGACCGCGAGAGCAATCAGCGCGACCTGTTTGATGCCATCGAGCGCGGCGACTTCCCGAAGTGGACGATGTACGTGCAGGTGATGCCAGAAGCCAGCGCGGAAACCTCGCCCTATCACCCGTTTGACCTGACCAAGGTCTGGCCGCACAAGGACTATCCGTTGATCGAGGTGGGCGAGTTCGAACTCAATCGCAACTCGGCGAACTTTTTTGCCGATGTCGAGCAAAGCGCCTTCGCACCGTCAAACCTGGTGCCGGGCATCAGCGTTTCTCCCGACCGCATGCTTCAGGCACGCTTGATCAACTACGCCGACGCGCAGCGCTACCGCCTGGGCACCAACTACCAGCAGATTCCCGTCAATGCAGCGCGCTGCCCGGTGCACAGCAACCATCGCGACGGTATCGGTCGTGTTGACGGCAATTACGGCAGCCTGCCGCATTACGAACCCAACAGCTTCCATCAGTGGCAGCAACAGCCGCAGTTCCGCGAGCCGCCATTGAAGATCAGCGGCAACGCCGATCACTGGGATTTCCGCGAAGACGATGCCGATTACTACAAGCAGCCCGGCGACCTGTTTCGGTTGATGACATCGGCACAGCAGCAGGTGTTGTTCGACAATACTGCCCGCGCGATGGGCGACGCGCCGGACTTCGTCAAGCAGCGTCATGTCGACAACTGCAGCAAGGCAGACCCGGCCTATGGCGCAGGCGTGGCCGCTGCGCTGCGTGCGCTTGGAAGCAAGGTCCGCCAACAATGAGGCCGATGCCAGGCACAGGGAAATCCAGCCCCGAGTCAAGGCTCGCAAAAGCAAGTTCAGCAAGCACGAGTTCAGGGACACGAGTTCAGCGAGTTCAGGGACCAGCGAGTTCAGGGCAGGCGAGTTCAGGGAAGGCGAGTTCAGGGACACCCACAAAATCTCACGTCAGATAGTGGGTGTCCCGACTATTTGTATTTGCGCGGTGATTCGTAAGCGCTCCACCAACCCCATCTACTCAATTGCGTGATGGCGTGATGAGATCGCTCTGAGAGAGCTGCCAAGGTAGCAGCGCTTCGAAGTCGGCGAGGGATTGGGCGTGAGGCAAGTGGGTGAAGACGCGACACAGGTAGGTGTAGGGCTCCAGGCCGTTGGCACGGGCGGTTTCGATCAGGCTGTAGAGCGCGGCACTGGCGTGAGCGCCCTTGGGAGTGTCGCTGAAGAGCCAGTTCTTGCGACCGATCACAAAGGGGCGAATGGCGTTCTCTGCGCGATTGTTGTCGATGGGCCAACGCGGATCGTCGGCGTAGCGCACCAGTCGCTCCCAGTATTTGTGCAGATAGGCGAGCGCGGAACCCAGCGCGCTCTTGGGCGGAACGTCGGGCAGCGCTTTGTCCAGCCAGCTGCGCAGTTCGGCCAAGACGGGTCGACTGTCGTGTTCGCGCGCATGCTGGCGGACGCTGGCCTCATCCTTGGCGATACGTCGCTCGATGGCATAGAGCTTTCCGATCAAGCCGATGGCCACATCCGCCTTGCCGGTCTTGCCTTTGGTTTGGGCGCGCTGGGCCTCGATGAAGCGCCGTCGCGCATGCGCCCAGCAGGCCAGGTGAACCACGCCGGGACTGGCCGCGACGGCGTTGTAGCCGTCGTAGCCATCGGTCATCAAGGCACCTTTCCAGTCGGCCAGCAGGCGTTCCGGTACGCTGCCCGAACGGCTGGGGTCGTAGTCGAACAGGATGACGGGGCGTTCGGGTTCACCGCCGACCTGCACCCACATGTAGGACGTACTCTCCGGTGGCTTGTCCGGTTCCTTGAGCACCTGCACCGGCGTTTCATCGCAGTGGATGAGCGCACCGTCGTGAAGGTGATCGCGCAGCAAGTTGAGCAGAGGCTGGATCAGCGTGCCCGACTGGATCATCCAGCGCGCCAGGGTCTGGCGCGGGATGCTGACCTGGCTGCGTTGCAGCACGCGTTGCTCGATACGATACAAGGGCACGGCATCGACAAACTTGAGCGTGGCGATCATGGCCAGGGTGGCCGGGCTGGCAATACTCCTGGGAATCGGCTGAGCCGGCATCGGCGCGCAGACCGGCGCGTGCTCGCCGCAAGCACAGGCGTAGCGCACGCGCACATGACGCAGCACGCGCACCTGCATCGGCACGATATCCAGTTGTTCGCTCACCTCGCTGCCGATTTCCTGCTGAATGTCGCCGCAGGCACAGATGCGCTGCGCTTCGGGCAAGGCGTGCACGATCTCGATGCGTGGAAGATCGGTTGGCAGAGGACGGCGCGTGCCGCGCGAGCGCGGCGCAGTCGCGGTCTGCGCCGTGTCGGACTCATTGTTCTGCGAGGGCGTGATCGGATCAGCGATCGTCTCGGCTTCGTTGAACAGAAGACCTTGGCCAGGCGCGTCCTCGGCGCTGCGTCCATACATCCGGTGCCGGGCCAGGCGCAGTTGTTCCAGCACAGAGGCCAGTTTGCTCTCTGCGGCAAGCCGCTCGCGCTCGGAGGTTGCCAGCTCGTGCTTGGAAGTTGCCAGCTCGCGTTCGGATGCCGCCAGCTCGCGTTCGGATGTTGCCAGCTCGCGCTTTGAAGCGGTCAGCTTACCTTCCGAGGTAGCGAGCTTACCTTCCGCGTCAGCCAAAGCGGCACGCGCCTGACTCAGCTCACGCAGCAGAGACTGCAGATCTGCTGATTCGGTGTTGGATACGGTCGACATGGTGTGCAGTTTACACCAAGTTATTATCCAATGCTATCGTAATACAATTGTTTGTGAGGCGATTGTCGCCAGATATCAAAACCATCCAGCAAACCGTTCAGTTCCAACGCCGATACCGTGACCGTCTCGCCCGGCTTGTGTCGAGGCCAGTGGAATCGCTCGGCTTCCAAGCGCTTGTACCAGATACAAAATCCGTTGCGCTCCCAATACAGAATCTTGATCTTGTTGCGCTGACGGTTGACGAACACGTAGAGCGAATCACACGCAAACGGATCCAGCGCCAAATGCTGCTCCACCAGCAACGACAGCCCGTTGATGGACTTGCGAAAATCCACCGGTGCCTGACACAGGTGCACCGCCTTCACCAGCGCGCCTGGCCGCATCATGGGGCGACCGCCGTCTGCTGCCGCGCACTGATCAGCCCCAGCACCGCAATCAACCACCCAGGATCGGGCAACTGCTCCAGGCGCAATGTCACTCCAGCGGTAAACGCCAGCTCACACGGCACGCTCGACCGCGTCACCTGCACCGTCGCGAACGTGGGCAGCGCAGGCATGCTCGCATCACCACCACGCCGCCGCTTGAGTTGCTTCTTGAATCCATACAGCGATTGCGCACTCAGGCCCTCACGCGCCGCATACGCGCGAATCGACAGCGATTCCTTCTCGGCACGTTGCAAGTGATTCCACCAACGCTGCTGCGCCGGCGACAATTCTTCTTCGGTCACCATCCTCACGCTCCTTCTTTCTTCGGAGCGCCAGCATCGCTAACCGCGTACCTGGAAAAAAGATGGGGTTGGTGGAGCGCTTACGGTGATTCGCGGTGAAGTTGCCGGTTGAAGGAACGCCGTTACGGCGGCATCGGTGAGCCAGCGTCGATCAAGGCGAGTTCAGGGACACCCACAAAATCTCACGTCAGATAGTGGGTGTCCCGACTATTTGGGTGGGTGTCCCGACTATTTGTATTTGCGCGGTGATTCGCGGTGAAGTTGCCGGTTGAAGGAACGCCGTTACGGCGGCATCGGTGAGCCAGCGTCGATCGAGCGAACGAAGGGGAGCAGCTTCGTTTCCCACCGCACGTGACGCCCTTTTCCGACAGTCGATGTAGCCACCTGTCGATATCGCCACCGGCACGCGCGTCGCACAATGTGGCCTTCGGAGGGCAATTCGGCGGGGCAGGGAAGCGGTTACGCAGACCAATCTTGCTGGAATCCGACCGCCAGCATCATTGATGGGGGTGTTCCGCTTGCGGAATCGACCGAAGGACAAATAGTGGGTGTCCCTGTTTTTGGTCGTTGCGATTATTGGCGGGCGCGTAGAAGGCTATTCGTAGTGCGTCCACATGCGCAGCACCTTAACGGTGTGCTCTTCCTCGATCACTTGATAAACCAGTCGATGCTGGATATTGATTCGTCGTGAATACGCGCCCTTCAAATCACCGACCAGCTTTTCGTAAGACGGATGTGTCCGAAAGGGATCTTCTGCAATCACTTCAAGAAGAAGCTGCGCTTTCTCCTTGAGCCCTGCGGCAGCGAGATTGCGCGCATCTTTCTGTGCATGTTTGGCAAAGACGATTCGCCAACTCACCAGTCAAGCTCTGCGGCACACGAACCCGTGGCTTCGGCCATACCTTCCCTGATTGATTCACGCATTCCGGGTACGGATAGCAAAAAGAGTGTTTCCTGGATTGCCGCCCAATCTTGCTCCGCGATCAAAACCGCATTGCCGCGCTTGCCGGAGATGACGATCGGCTTATGTGATTCAGCCGCCTGATCTATAAGTCGGTAGAGATTGGCGCGGGCCTCGCTGGCGGAAAGTGTAGTCATTGCCGTTACTCCCGAAGAGGGCGCAGCGTACGATAAGACGTACGTCGATGCAATAATGAGCCTTCGGGAACGGCGAATCGAGGTGACAAATAGTGGGTGTCCCGGTTGTTTGCTCGATTGAAAACACTCTCATCATGAAAGCCCCCGGAACATTTCTTCCGGGAGCGATTTTGGTTATGAAAGAGACTGTGACATCCAGAAATCAGACGCCAGAAAGCTGGAATTCCCCCGTGTTGCAGTATCCGAGAATTCAGGGGGTGGCGCTTACCTGCAAATGCGTCAGAGCTATGGATTCTCGGTTGCCTGAGAATCATTGGCTTTGACCAATTGAGACTCACTCGGCAGGTTCAGTCTTTCTACCAGCCCCGGATAACGCGGATCGCTGCGCAGGCGGTGCAGCAGCGGGTCGAACGTCAGGTACATGACGCTGCTGTCGCCGCCCTCCATCGCCCGCTCGATCCACTGGATGGCGAGGTCAAACTCGCCGCGCCAAGCGTAGGCCGCACCGACCCAGTAACCGTCGGCAATCGCGAACTGGTCCTTCAGCTTGGTCAGCGCGCGATCGGACGCGGCCCGATCACCACGCTCGTGCTCGGCGATGACCGTTCCGACCAATCGGAACAGGGTCGAGGAGTGTTCAAGACGCGGCAGCGCGGAATCTGGGTCGCCTTCAAGAATGTCGCACAGCGCCAGATAGAAGTTGGTGTGCGGATTCTCCGGCAGGTCTTCCAGTTGCAACATGAGCACCGCACGCGCCTTTCGCGTGTCGCCTTTAGCCAGGTAGTGCCATCCCTGGTTGCGCCGACCGCCGGCTTGCGGGTCCAGCGCATTGGCGCGAGCGTCGAGCGCGATGGCTTCGTCGATGCGGCCGAGCGAAGCCGAATAGCGCGCCATCCAGATCAGCAACATCGCTGACTCACCGCCGGGGGTGCGCGCGCGTGCGGCGTCGATGTCGTCCTGTGCGCCCTGCCAGTCAAAGAAGTACAGCAGGCGCATTTCCGAGCGCAGAAGGAAATTGGCGGGATCATCCGGTACCAGCGCCATGCCCCGCGTCATCAGCTCCAGTGCCCGTTTGCGACCGGTCACCAGCTCTTCTACGCTGTCCGCGTAGTAGCCGCTGCCTCCATAAAGACCGCCCAGCATGAGCAAGGCATCGGCATAGTTCGGGTCCAGCGCGATCGCCTGTCCAAGCACCGCCATGGCGCGTCGGTGGCTGTTGGGATCGTTGTTGCCTGAAAACAGGGTCGCGGCGCTCAGGAAGGCTTGATAGGCCTCGACGTTTTCCGTGCCGCGTCCGCTGGCCGCGTCGTAGCCCCAACGGTTCGGCTGATCGCCGATGGAAGCGAACAGCGCTCCGGTGAGATCTTCGAGCAAGGTCGCTTGATCCTGCGGCGAGCGCGTGAGGGTCATGAGTTCACCGCCCTCGTCCACACGAGCGTCGTATACGCTGAAGGCAACGCGAAGCTGGTCGCCGTCGAGCGCGACTTCGCCGCTGACGATCAGGTTGGCACCCAGTTCTTGCGCGATCGCTTCGGGATTCGTTGCATCGCCACGGTGCTCATACGATCGCGCGCGACTGATGATGCGCAGTGCAGGCACGCGCTGCAGTTGGTCGCGCAAATGGTTGCCGATGCCGTCGGCGAGCACGCCAAGCGAGCCGTTGTTACTGGCGTCGCGAAATGGCAGGACGGCAATGACATCTTCGTTCATCGGTACTGCGCCGCTCTCGCTACGGCTTCCACCCGCGCGCCCGCTCAAAAACGTCCAGCCCGAAAGAAGGGCCAGCACCAGCAATCCAGCCATGGGCCAGGCGGTATAGAAGCGAATGAGTGATCGTGAATCTCTTATGGCAGACCGAGCCGATGCCGGCGCGGCCATCACCGGTTTCGAATCGGCCGGCTTCGCCAGGAGTGGTTCCGGCGTAGCGACCAACCGATAGCCGTAGCCGTGCACGACGCGAATCAGTTCGCCATGCTCACTGCCCAGCAGGTGGCGCAACTTGCTGATCGCCTTGTTCAAGGAATTTTCGGAAACCACCCGGTTGGGCCAACCGATGCGCAACAACTCTTCCTTGCTGGCGACGCTTCCGGCATGTTCGACCAGGTGCAAGAGCAGCGCGTATTGGCGGAAATCGAGTTGAACCGGCATGCCGCGACACGTCACGCGCGATTGCGTGGTGTCGATTTCCAGTTCGCCGGCGCGCCAGCCGACGTGATCTGGCGCTGCGCTGCCCGATTCTCGACGACCGCCATCTGGAAGCAGCATACGCAAACCCCTGACCGTAAACGCTTTCAGAAAGTACCAGAATTTTTCAGGAATTGTGGCTTGACCTGATTCTGCCGCCTGTGCCGATATCCAGCGGCCCGCAATCCAGCCGACAAACCAGGGGAATTTCATGCTGCATCGCATCGCTTTGATCGTGATTCTGCTCGCCGGCGCCACCAGCGCATCCGCGGCACCGCCGTCCACGCTGGGCTATCAAGGACGGCTCGCGACCGCCGGTGGCCAGGCAGTCAGCGGCTCGCTCAGCATTGCTTTCCGGCTGTACAACACTGCCAGCGGTGGCAGTGCCGTGTGGAGCGAGGTTCAACCAGCGGTCGTCGTGGATGGCGGCAATTTTGCGGTAGAGCTCGGCCAGGTCACGCCGCTGCCGGGTACCATCTGGGGACAGCAACTGTTCCTGGGGGTACAGATTGCGGGCGACAGCGAGATGCTGCCGCGACCGCCGCTGACCGCATCGCCCTACGCGTTGCGGGCGGCCGCCACCATGCAACGAACGATCGTCGTTTCGGCGCCGGGCACGCCGGCGGAAAATGGCGCGGCGTTGCTTGCTGCCGTCGCGCAGATCACCGATGCCACGGCCGCCAGCCCGGTGGCGGTGGAAATCGACGCCGGTACTTTTGATCTCGGCACCGTAGGCTTGCAGCCACCGCAGTTCACCACACTCATCGGCCGGGGCCAAAGCGCGACACTGATCATTTCCAGCAACAATTCCAATACGGGTATCCTGGCCGCTTCGGCGACAATCTTCTTGAGCGCCAACTCCGCAGTGCGTGACCTCACCGCGCGCAACACGGGGGTTCCGGACGGTCAGTCCGGATCAGCGGTCGGTATTGCTGCGTTCGATAGCACTTCGTTTCAGGTGCCGATCAGCAACATCCATCTGGAGCGCGTAACGGGACACTCTTCCGGCACGCCTGGCAGCAATGGGCAACGTTCCGGGATATCCGTCTGCGCCTCGGATAGTCGGATAATCAACGTGATCGGCATCGGCGAGGGCGGGCTGTACGCCAATGGAATGCGTGCCGACTGTCCCAGCGCTCGGCTGGTGGTTGACGGTGCCGAGCTGTATGCGTTTTCAGCAACAGAAGGTTTGCGCGGCGCACAGTTGATGGGTGGCACCGGTAGCACGTGGCGCCGCATCCGCGCATTCCTCGATACGAGCCCGCCACTTCTCAGCGTTCACGGCATACGGTTTTTCGGGACTGGCAGCTTCGGCTCTGAACCACACGGCATTTTGCGAGATAGCGAAATCACCATTCGCGGAGTCGATGTGGCAACGCCCACCTCTACCTTTCGCCTTGAGGGGATCGTGACGGAAAGCGGCGCCCAGATCGAGGCGATCGAAAACGTTACCGTCCGCATCAAGCGTGGGCGAGCGTGGAACGTGGCCGGTATCCGCTTGCGCGATCCGCCTGGCAACTATTCCTACGGCATTCGACTGGTCGACGTCGATGTCAACGTACAAGCGGTGCAGGATGCGTCGCTGGGTGGCGGTGCCGTGGTTGGAGTTCACGTAGAGGGTTCCCCGCCCGAACTTTTACGCGCTCTCGCGGAAGTTGAATGCCTGGATGACAGTCCCGCTGAATGCGTCGGCATCCGGCAGACACAGTTGCACGCGGGAACCCTGCTGATGGATGCCAGTAGCGTCAGCGCCAGCCACCGTAACCCGGTCAGCCCTGTTGCCTTCAGCAAAGCGGTTGAACTCCTCGGGGCGGCACAGATTCGGAACTCGAGCCTCCTGGTTCGGCGTTCGACATCAGCTATTGAAGGCACGATTGTGCTCAGCTTGTTGACAGCAACGGCCAACGCGAACATCACGCACTCCAGCCTGCGTGCAACAAATGCCGCCAATTCCAACGCCGACTGCCTCGTACTTGGACCGAGCGGCGCGAGCGGTGAGTGGTTTGGCAACCACCTGCAAGGCGTGCGCTGCGATGGCGGCCAGGTCAATCTGACCTGCGCGGGCAACACTTCGCGCGGCGCCGGCTTCCTGCCGAGCGCCTGTCCATGAGACGCGCCGCGATGAAAAATCTGTACGCTCTACTGGGTGGGGCCCTGCTGGCGATGCTGCCGGAAACCGCCATTTCTTCAGACCCTTCCACCCAGCAATTTCGGCTGGTCGGCCCCGGACCTGCCAGTGTGGCGGCCGTTGCACAGTCTCCCGCCTATCAGGCATACGTCGTGGGTGGTGGGGGCCAAGCTGTTGGAATTTCCGCCAGTGAAACCTATACGAATGTCGCTGGCGGGACGAGCACCCAACTGCCGACTGATCGCATCTTCGGAAATCAATTTGAGAGCCAGTGAGCGGATTGGGCAATTCAACGGAAGGGGAGTTTCATCATGATCGACAAACGCAAGCTCAATCGCTTCATGTCGTTGCTGCAACTTATCGGCTTGTGCCTTTCACTGATGGGCACCGCGTCAGCGCTGCCGACTGCGCCCAAGGAAGGGCAATTGAACGGTACGCTGGTCAACCAGGACGCAATTGCTGCCGGTGTGCGCCATACGTGTGCGTTAACCGACAGCGGCGCGGTGCGGTGCTGGGGTGGGAACGACTGGGGTCAGCTCGGCAATGGAACGAACACCGACAGTACGCTACCGGTAGCGGTCATCGGCATCAGTGGCGCGATCGCGTTGACGGCGGGCTACTACCACACCTGCGCGCTCATGGCTGATGGCACGGCGCAGTGCTGGGGTAGAAATACTCGTGGCCAGCTCGGCAATGGAACGACCATCAGCAGCACGACGCCGGTTGCGGTCACCGCTCTCAGCGGTGCGACTGCGCTGGCCGCCGGCAATGAGCACACTTGCGCATTGATGAGCGGTGGCACCTTGCAGTGTTGGGGTCGGAACAATTTTGGCCAATTCGGCAACGGAACAACCACCAACAGCACGACGCCAGTGCCGATCACCGGCATCAGCGGGGTAGCCGCGCTGACCGCCACCGGCTACCACACCTGCGTGATTGTGACGGGTGGCACTGTGCAATGCTGGGGTTTCAACAGTGCCGGCCAGCTCGGCAATGGAACAACGACCAACAGCACGACGCCGGTGCCGGTCACCGGGCTCAGCGGTGCAACCGCGTTGACAGCAAGGAATGGTGTCACCTGCGCGATCATCGCCGGTGGCGCAGTGCAATGCTGGGGTGACAACTATTACGGCCAGCTCGGCAATGGAACGACTACCGACAGCACGACGCCGGTGCCGGTCGCCGGCATCAGCGGAGCAATCGCGCTGACCACCGGCGGCTTCCACACCTGCGCGATATTGCCCGGCGGCAATGTGAAGTGCTGGGGTAGCAACTTGGTTGGCGAGCTCGGAAACGGAACGACAACCAACAGCCTGTCTGCGGTATCGGTCGCCGGCGTCAGCGCAGCGACCGTGTTGACAGCAGGTCCCAATCACACCTGCGCGATCATGACCGGTGGTGCGGTCCAATGCTGGGGGTTCAACGCCAACGGCCAACTCGGCAATGGCACGCACAACAACAACACGGAAGCGCCAGTGTCAGTCAGTGGCATTGGCGGCGCGTCTGCGCTGACAGCAGGCGGCAGTCACACCTGCGTGATCGTGGCCGGTGGGGGGTGCAGTGTTGGGGTTCCAACTCCTTTGGTGAGCTTGGTAATAACTCCAGCAACTCCAGCTCAACGCCCGTACCAGTCAGCGGCATCAGCGGCGCAACCGCGCTTGCAGCCCGCCCCCATACCTGCGCGATCATCGGCGGTGGCGCGATTCAATGCTGGGGTTACAACGGTGCCGGCCAGCTTGGCAATGGAACGACCACCGACAGCTTGACGCCGGTACCTGTGACCGGTATCAGTGGCGCGGTCGCTTTGACAGCGGGGTTCTATCACACCTGCGCGATCATTGCGGGTGGCACCGTGCAGTGCTGGGGCGGAAACAATTTTGGCCAGTTGGGTGATGGATCCACCACCGACAGTTCGACGCCGGTAGCGGTCACCGGCATCAGTGGCGCGATCGCGTTGACAGCAGGGACGAATCACACTTGCGCGATCATGACGGGTGGCGCCGTGCAGTGCTGGGGCCAGAACACTTCTGGCCAGCTTGGCAATGGAACGACTAATGACAGCACGACACCGGTACCGGCCACCGGAGTCAGCAACGCAATTGCGTTGGCAGCAGGGGGTTATCACACGTGCGTGATCATGGCCGATAACACCCTGCAGTGTTGGGGTTCCAACAGCCAGGGCCAGCTCGGCGATGGAACAACGACAGACAGTCCGACGCCGGTTGCGGTCATCGGCGTCAGTGCTGCGACCGCACTGACCGCCGGCGATGAGCACACTTGCGCCTTGGTGATCGGCGGCACCTTGCAGTGCTGGGGTTCGAACGGCTACGGCCAACTCGGCAACGGAACGACCACCAGCAGCACGACCTCAGTGCCGGTTACCGGGATCAATGCAGCGTCGGCGGTGACCGCAGGCGCAGGGCACACCTGCGCGATCGTGGCCACTGGCGCGGTGCAGTGCTGGGGTCAAAACGATTTCGGTCAGCTCGGCAATGGCACGTCCAATATTTATCCAACTCCGCAAAACGTTTTCGGTTCACCGTTCGTCGCCAACAATGTGACAGTTGGCATACAGCAGCAGGCGGGCACGTCAGCCAACCAAACGTCAGGCACGAATTCACCAATGAGCACCGCAGCATTTGACATCACGGTGCTCAACGCCGGCACGACTGACTTGGTTGGATTGACCGCAGGCGCGACACGCATCCGGGGATTGACCGACGTTTCGTGGACGTGCACCGTACCGTTAGGCGCGTGCTCGCCTGCGAGTGGAATTGGCTTGCCTTCCAGCGTGTTCAGCCTCACCGCCGGCACATCCGCCGAGATCAGTTTAACCGGCACGGTCGATACGACTTTTCCGTACTACGTGATCGATGCGTACGTCACCACTCCCGGTGGCAATCCCGATCCATCCCCCGGCGACAACACCGCGCACCTGAGTGCGCCATCGAGTTACGACGGCGTGTTCCAGCACGGCTTTGACTAGGTTAAGTTTCGGAAGTTTCGGGACACCCACAATTCCAACGGGATAGTGGGTGTCCCCGTTGTTGGTTGTGTTTTCGCCGGTTGCACGCGGTGGGTATCCCGGTTGTTTCTGAAGGGAAATAGTGGGTGTCCGGTTGTTTCTGCTGTTTCTGCTATCTATCTACGCGGAGCGGGTCAAGCTGCAGAACGAAATCTTGAGCCGAGATCACGCGTGAGGCATAGCCGTGCCCGCTCAACAATAGTTTGTCGCCAGTGACCAGCCGGGTGTCTGCATGTGCAGCGAGCAATTCCCAAAGGTGTTGGTCACCCGGGTCAGGCGCAGCCAGGGTTGCCACCGGAGTGAGAAGAATGGCGTGCTCGGCCAGAGTAATCATGAGGGTTTCGAGTTCACCTGCAGACAGGCCATGCAACTTTCGCAGGGCCTGACGCTCAAGCACGATACGATACTCGGCAAGCAAGGCTTCGGATATCACAAACGGAAACTTGGCCGCCAACATTCCGTCCAGGATGCGCGCAACCGGAGAATCCTCTCGTGATGTCAGCAACCCGGCGACAACGATATTGGTATCGATGATGAAGGCGCCGCTCATGATTTACGCGATTGACGAACCTGCTCGTTCGCCAGATCCATGGCTTGCTGGTCCGTAAGCCCGCTATTTGCACGTGCGCGGCGCACGATATCGCAGGCTTCGTCCCGTGTCTTGATGCCGTAGAACTCCAGGCTTTCATCGATTAGTTGCCCGATCGGCTTGCCTCGCCGCGCCGATGCTTCTTTAAGTGCGCGATAGCGGGTTGCACTGAGGGTGATGGTGAGCCGGTTCATAACGTCTTCTGGTGATATTGTGTGAATGCACAATATCACCAAGATGCTGATAGATCCATATTCTTCGCCTGGAGGCCATTCAAATCAAGAAATGAAGCCGATCGGAGATCAGATAGTGGGTGTCCCAGATGTTGCGTGGGTGTCCCGGATAATGGGAGGCCAAATAGTGGGTGTCCCGATTGTGCCGATCGTAGGTCCATCGAGCGTTGGTCAGAGTAAAAGCGTACTCCATTGGGTACCCCGCAATTCCTTCACAAGGCGACAAGATACTTCATTTTGTTGCCCGGTGAGTTCAACTCCGAAGCTCGGGGTCAGCTCTAAATGTTTGAACTCTCCAGTCACAAGATCATGTTTGATTCAAGATTCAAGACCTGACCCCTTTCTTCTTCCGTGGGTGTCCCGGATAATGGGGGGCCAAATAGTGGGTGTCCCGATTGTGCCGATCGTAGGTCCATCGAGCGTTGGTCAGAGTAAAAGCGTACTCCATTGGGTACCCCGCAATTCCTTCACAAGGCGACAAGATACTTCATTTTGTTGCCCGGTGAGTTCAACTCCGAAGCTCGGGGTCAGCTCTAAATGTTTGAACTCTCCAGTCACAAGATCATGTTTGATTCAAGATTCAAGACCTGACCCCTTTCTTCTTCCTCCGCTGGGGCTATCCTAAACCTCCCAGCGGTCCGAAATCAGGGGCACACTCCAGATCTGTTTCGCTTGCGGGATCGATCTAAGGCCAGGTGTCCCGGTCGTTGAGCTCAATTGTGGGTGTCTCGGTTGTTGAACTCGGTCTCTGGTTTGGTGGGTGTCCTAGTTTTTCGATAATTTTTGATCTGCGCTTGTGATCCAGATACCAGCAAAAGGCGAGGAGCCCGACAATCGTCGCCGCTTCTGAGGCGAGGGCAATCTGCAATTCAGCTGCACTCAAATCGCCATAGGCGAGGAGCGCGAACGCCGCTGGGAAAATGGGTCCGCCCGAACTAGGAACCGGTGCCCACAAAGCAGCGATAGGTAGCCAACGGACGAATAGGCGCAGCCATCCGTTGAATAGCAGCGAGATTGGCCAAGAAATTCCAATGCCGACTAGTGAGACGACAACCATGGCGCCGAGCAGCAAGGGTATGAGACCGGAAGGATCTGATGCCACCGCATCACCAGAAGCTGCGCACAGTGCCAATACCGTCCAAGTAGCGTAGACATTCAACTTCGGCCAGGTCGCAATCGGCCGTCTCACCATCTGACTTTTTTGAGACGTGATCAATTCAAGATTCAAGACCTGACCCCTTTCTTCGTAGTTTTTCAATATGCACGGTTTGATGAGGGAGGGCAGGCGCGAGCCTGTTCTCTACTCTACCCGTCGTTCTGCTGGAGTGACTGAAAAGCCCCGCAATGCGGGGCTTTCTTTTTTTTTAAGAGATTCGGTTGTAGGGTATGTCCCTACGGTCACTGAAAGAGGAATTTTTGTGAGAAGAGCATGAGGCCTCGCGCATCGCCCCCGCAGAGCGACAGGGCTTTCCGTGTGCGAGGTCCACAAACAAAGCGGGGCGAGACTGGACTAGAGTCTCGCCCCTGCATGGAAAGCAAAGTCGCTCACCTTTTTACATTGCCTGTCGAAAAGCCGCAATAAAACTATCACCCGTTGCGCCAATTGGCAACGAACAGCGCTTGAACCCATCTCTGAAAGCGAATATGAGAGCTGGGTTCATTTGTTCGGACGCGGAAAATGAACATGACCCCATTGTTGGCACCATTCGTCTCTTATTGCGCTGACCTTGTAAGGCGCAATGTGTTTAAGTATTGAAATACGTAGAGTGTATAAAATGATTTCGAGTCTTCGCATAATGGTGATCGGTCTTGTGATGTTGAGCATGTCAGCGGCTGCAAATCAGCGTAGCGGAAGTCACGAGCCAATGCGCTTCTTGCGCGTTAGTGGCTCAGAGGCAATTCGAGCCTTTACGATGGAACAAGACGCCACGGGCATGACAGACGATGACATCACCTTGGATGAAGTGGGAAGGTGGGCAGAATACGGGGTTAATCTCGCACGCCAATCCGGAAGGCAAGTTTGCAAGGAAAAAGGTGGATCCGAAGCCGTCTGCAAAAAAATTGATGCCGAGGAAGTACACCAAGTTGTCAATGGAGATGGGCATAGGGTCGCCATCATCAACTTCCGAATTTTTCATGATGAGGTGACTTATTCACGCGCAATTCGAGTGGTTTCCCTTATAGGATCTAAAATGGTTTCTGTCTCATGCGCTGTCGATAGTCCGACCAAGATCGTTACGCCGACGATGAGTCCATGTGCCGAAGAAATTCAGAAGAGTTTCGGGTTCCGTTTTCCGGCCCGCTAAAAGCGAGATTTCAGGACGCACACAATTGTGAGTGTCACAGAAGTTCTTGTTAGGAATTTTGGTTTGCCGCAATTCGTTTTTTCACTACTCTCCAGCAACGGTGTGTCGGGCAGGTGCCGATAACAACTATGTATGTTGGTGTCGCGGCGTCTGGAAAGACTTGGATTTCCGCATAAACTATTCGGAGCGCCGGCTCATATTGGTACTCAATTCTGAAGTCGAAACCCGGAAATTGACGAAATGGAGGAGCTTTCGTGCCGACGAAACGGCCTAGTTCGTTCGGATTGGTCATGAAAGCTTTCACAAGCTCCGGGGACTCTTCCAGAAGTTCTAGGATGCCGTGACACCACGCGAATCCGTATGCAATTTTCGCAATCATTTGGGCAAACGCAACTGGGCTCTTTTTTGTTTCCTCGGAGCGCATCTCGGTCACCCCAGCGTCCTTGAGAAAGCCTTGCAAATCTGGTCCAAATGACAGCGTTGCCCAGCCCGCAAGCTCGATTCTGGTGTCGGGGCGAGAATCGAAAATTGCAGGTGATGAAAAGCATGGCAAGCTTAGTAGTATGGGAAGGTCTTCTGTCGCGAAATTCTCTACGAATTCAACTCCGTTGCGGATTAATGAGACTGCGACTTTCTTCTTTGCGCTCGCGTGCTTGGTGCGCGACTGAATGTCGCTCACATAGCGAGCCTCTCGCATGGAGCCTTGATTTAGAGAGGCATTTTCAAATTTCTGCGTTATCTCCCTGCAGGCTTCACACGAGCCATTGAAGATCACTAATGTTCCGCCAAGCGCAAATGGAACAACGTGTTCTTTGGAGAGTTGCATGGTTGAATTGCAGTAGATGCATGCCGAAGCCACAGGCGATCTAATGGCCGCCATGTTGACTAGGCGTACTTCGTCCATCCTGATGACTTGAGGCGTCGAGCCGTCAAGGTCAATTGACTCAACGGTTCCTCCATCGCGAGCTGATGAGAAAGTTGACTGAATCTTGATCATTCATTTGGCAGTGGTGGCCTACCCACCCTTCCTCTTAGCCAACTTCAACCAAGTATCCACCACCGTATCCGGATTCAGCGAAACCGACTCAATCCCCTCATCCATCAACCACTCAGCCAAATCCGGATGATCACTAGGCCCCTGGCCACAGATCCCCACGTACTTACCCTTCCGCTTCGCCGTCTGAATAGCCATAGAAAGCAGCTTCTTGACCGCCGGATCCCGCTCATCAAACAGATGCGCAACGATGCTCGAATCGCGGTCCAGCCCCAGCGTCAACTGGGTCAAATCATTCGAGCCAATCGAGAAGCCATCAAAGATATCGAGGAACTCGTCCGCCATCAGCGCGTTCGATGGCACTTCGCACATCATGATGATCTTGAGGCCGTTCTCGCCTTGTTTGAGGCCGTGTTTGGCCAGTACTTCGACCACCTTGCGGCCTTCTCCAAGCGTGCGCACGAACGGGATCATGACCCAGGCGTTGTCCAGGCCCATTTCCTCGCGGACCTTCTTCATCGCGCGGCATTCGAGTGCGAACGATGGTTCGAAGCTCGGATCGACATAGCGGCTGGCGCCGCGGAAACCGATCATCGGGTTTTCTTCGTGCGGCTCGTAGTTGGTGCCGCCGATCAGGTTGGCGTACTCGTTCGATTTGAAATCCGACAGGCGCACGATGACCGGGTTCGGCGCAAATGCTGCGGTGATCGTGGCGATGCCTTCGGCGAGACGGTCGACGTAGAAATCGACCGGGCTTGAATAGCCGGCCATGCGCTCGTCGATCTTGCGCTTGGTCTCGGCATCCTGTCCGTCGTAGTCGAGCAGGGCTTTCGGATGCACGCCGATATGGCTGGCGATGATCATCTCAAGCCGGGCCAGGCCGACGCCGGCATTCGGCAACATGGCGAAATCAAACGCGCGCTCGGGGTTGGCCACGTTCATCATGATCTTGAGCGGGGCAGGGGGCATCTGGCCGAGATCGGCGGTGATGCGCTCGAACGGCAGCAGGCCTTCGTAGATGAAACCGGTATCGCCTTCAGCGCAGGAGATGGTCACTTCGGCACCGTCCGGAATCAGCTCCAGACCGTTGCCGGAGCCGACGATGGCCGGTACGCCGAGTTCGCGCGCGATGATCGCGGCATGGCAGGTGCGTCCGCCACGATTGGTGACGATGGCGGCGGCACGCTTCATTACCGGTTCCCAATCCGGATCGGTCATGTCGGCGACGAGCACGTCACCTTCCTTTACCCGATCCATATCCTTGATCGAGCGCACGACGCGAGCGATGCCGCTGCCGATCTTCTGGCCGACCGAGCGGCCTTCGGCGATGACCTTGCCGCGCTGGCTCAGATGAAAGCGTTCGATTTGGGTGACGCTGCCGCGCGACTTCACCGTTTCCGGGCGCGCCTGGAGGATGTAGAGCTTGCCGGTATTGCCGTCCTTGCCCCACTCGATATCCATCGGGCGGCCGTAGTGATCCTCGATGACCAGCGCCTGGCGCGAGAGTTCGTGCACTTCCTCGTCGCTGAGGCAGAACTTCGAGCGATCGGCCAGCGGCGTCTCCTCGATGCGCACGCGCTCGCCGGGCTTGTCGGAATAAACCATGCGTTGCTGCTTGGAGCCGATCTGGCGACGCAGGATGGCCGGCTTGCCGGCTTTGAGGGTCGGCTTGTAGACATAGAACTCATCCGGATTGACCGCGCCCTGGACGATCATCTCGCCAAGGCCGTAGCTGCCGGTGACGAAGACCGCGTTGCGGAAACCGGATTCGGTATCGAGCGTGAACAGCACGCCGGCCGCGCCGATATCCGAGCGCACCATCAGCTGCACGCCAGCCGAGAGCGAGACATCCTCGTGCTTGAAGCCGTGATGGACGCGGTAGGCGATGGCGCGATCGTTGTAGAGCGAGGCGAACACCTCTTTGAGCGTGTGGATGACGTCATCGGCGCCGATCACATTGAGGAAAGTTTCCTGCTGGCCGGCGAATGAGGCATCGGGCAGATCTTCGGCGGTGGCCGATGAACGCACGGCGACGGCGATATCCTTGCTGCCGGCTTTTTCGCAGAGTTGGGCATAGGCCTCGCGGACTTCCTTGTCGAACTCGGGAATCAATGGGGTTTCGATGATCCAGCGGCGGATTTCGGCACCGGCTGCGGTCAACTCGGCGACGTTGTTGACATCGAGCGGGGCGAGGCGATCCTGGATGCGCTTGGCCAGACCGCTCTGGGCGATGAATTGCTGGAAGGCGTGTGCCGTGGTCGCGTAGCCACCCGGCACGGAAACGCCGAGCTTGCTCAGGTTGCCGATCATCTCGCCGAGTGAGGAGTTCTTGCCACCGACCTTGCCAAGATCGGACATGCGCAACGCATCGAGCCAAAGAACCAGGTCGCTCAAGGGTCATCTCCGGGAAAATAATGCAGTGCATCATTCTACCGGCTCTGGTCAGTTGGCAACACTGTGGGGTGACGATGGAGTGCTGTAGCTCCGCGAAAGTCTGACCAACTTCCGTTCGTGGTGAGCATGTCGAACCATGACCGGAAGTTTTCGGAGTGGGTCAAAAACGCGAAATTGCCCTTCGACAGGCTCAGGACGAACGGCTGAGGTGGGGTATTCGAAGGACGGCATTGTCGGAGGTGATTCCGCCGCGCTTTTGCAGGAGAGGCATTCATGCCAACAACAAAGCAGAAACGCGAGGAGCGACCAAGAAACCAGCGGCGGCTTTCGCATGCCCTTGTGGGAGAGGCATTCATGCCCGATGCTGTTTCGCTAAATCGCCAGACCGATCAAAGGCATCGCAGCTGAAGCTGGCTCCCACAAAAACACCGTTTACCGCGATGTTGGAGGGTTCCGCAGGTTGAACATCGTGCGGCGCAATCCGCTTTGTGGGTTGCCACTTGCCGAAGGGCATCGCAGCTGAAGCTTGCTCCCACAAGAACTCCGCTTTCGCGATGTTGGAGGGTTCCGCAGGTTGAACATCGTGCGGCGCAATCCGCTTTGTGGGTTCCGCCCTACGTGGGCATATCGCTTCGGCTGCGCGATTGCATAGACTGCATCTCTTTCCAATTCGCTGGAGTTCGCATGCGCCGCACTGTTTTTTATGTCTCCGATGGCACCGGCATTACGGCGGAAACAATCGGGCACAGCGTGCTGACCCAGTTCGAGGGAGTTGATTTCGAGACTTTTCGCCTGCCGTTCGTTGATTCCGAGAGCAAGGCTGAACATGCCGCGCTGCGCATCAAATCCTGTCAGATGAAGACCGGTATGCGCCCGATCGTGGTCAATACGATCATGGATCAATCGCTCAGCGACACGGTGGCGACTGGCGGCGGCTTGATGCTGGATGTCTTTGCCCCCTTCATTGGGCCGCTGCAGGACGAACTGGGCATGAAGCGCAGCTCGCACGTTGGCAAGGCGCATGGTCTGACCAACTTCGCCGAGTACGAAGCGCGCATCAATGCAACCAACTACGCGCTTTCGCACGACGACGGCATCGATGTCCGCTATGACGATGCCGAAGTGATCCTGGTCGGCGTATCTCGCGTCGGCAAGACACCGACGTGTCTCTACATGGCGCTGCACTATGGGGTGAAGGCGGCCAACTACCCGCTGACCGAGGAAGACCTGGAGCGGTTCGAGTTGCCTGAGCGACTGCAAGGATTCAAATCCAGGCTGTATGCGTTGAGCATCGATGCGCAGCGTCTGGCCCAGGTGCGCGAGGCGCGTCGACCCGGCAGCGAATACGCCAAGCTTGCCCAATGTCGACGCGAACTGGAGATCGCGGAAAAACTCTACCGCCGCGAAGGCATTCCTATGCAGAGCACGACGAATACATCGATCGAGGAGATCGCAAGCAAGATCCTGTCCCAGCTCGGCATCGAGAAACACATGTTCTGAGAGGGCGGGGCGAAAACATTCGAGTCTGCGGGAATCCGCGCAATTCATGGACAATTGCGAGAATGAATCGTCTCGAAATGGAATCGCAGTCAGAGGTGTCCCCGGACAGCACTTGATCGTACGCCGAAACACGGTGGAGAAAACAGACTGGTCGACAGAAAGCCCGATGCTATGATCGATCCATGTCGACCTTGATCGCCCATCGCGTTTCCACACTGCCGAGCCGGTTTTCCTGGCTGATGGGGATGCATGCCGAGAACTACCATCGGCTGGCGCGATTGTTTGCGCCGCAGCGCCTGGTTGCCGGGCGCTATCTCTCCTCGGTGGATGACCACCTCGACATTTTGCTCGAAGTCATCGAACAGCATCGCTACACGGTCGACCTGGTTCTGACCTATTGCCTGCGCGATGCGGAAACCGGCGGTCTGGTGCCTTCGGCGAACATCCGCATGTATCGCGACGCGCGCATGGCCGAGGTGCTCAGTTATCACTCGGATCTGCGCCTTGAACGTGCGATCGGCCCGCTGCCACCGGCGCGCACGATTTTCGAGCGCCGCGTGCGACAAAGCTCGTTTCTGAATCGCTGGCTCGAATATCTGGCCGAGCAGGGGCATTCCATCGGAACGCTTGAGGCGGCTGTGCCGCTGGCAACGGACGTTTCGCACAAGGCGCTTGCCTGATCGATGACGCACGGGATTAACTGTTACTCATCAGTCAGAAATATAGGGAACAATATTGAACTTTCCACGCTTCAGCGCGATCGAAATCTGCATGAAGAGAGATGGTCGAACCGTAGTACGCGAAGCGCTGGAAGAGATGCGCCTGACTGCGCTTGAGCGCATGAAGGAAGGTGAGTCACCGGCTGTCGTCTCCGCTTCGTTCGGCATGCATCGCACATGGGCGTACAAAGTGCGCGCGAAGGCGCGTGGGCGCGGCAACGGCAAGCGTGCATTGCGCTTGAGGAAGGGCACGGGTCGTCCGCGCAAGCTCACTGCGGCGCAGGAACAGCAAGTCTTCCGTTGGATCAATGGCAAGAACCCGATGCAGTACGGTTTCGATTTCGGCCTATGGACGCGGCAAATCGCGCGTGAGCTGATTGCGCAGCGCTTTGATGTGACGCTGAGTCTGGCATCGGTGGGTGCCGTGCTGGCACGCGCCGGTCTGACGCCGCAGAAACCCCTGCAACGTGCCTATCAGCGCGACCCTGAAGCGATCGCGCGCTGGCAGCGGGAAACCTACCCCGCGATAGCCCGCAAAGCCAAGCAGACAAAGGCGGTGATCTACTTCTGGGATGAATCAGGATTCCGCGCCGACTCGGTACACGGCACGACATGGGGAGCCAAGGGAGAAACACCGGTCGTCTCGGTGCCTGGGCAACGCCAGGGGATCAGTGCTGCTTCGGCAGTCAACGCCAAGGGAGGTTTTTGGTTTGCCACCTACAAGGGCGGCTTGAACGGCGATCTCTTCATCGACTTGCTACGCCGGATGATGCACAGACGTCGCAAGCCCGTCCATCTGATCGTCGATGGACTGCCTGCGCACAAGACCCGTGCGGTACGAAACTACATAGACAAACTCGAAGGAAAGCTGACGCTGCACTTTTTGCCAGGCTATGCGCCAGATCTCAATCCTGATGAATTGGTCTGGAGCCATGCCAAGCGCACTGGCAATGCTCGGCGACCACTACAGAAGGGCGAAAGCCTCGAGGATCGAATAGCCACTCAACTTGCCGACATGGGCAATCGGCCGCGCCTGATTCGCTCATTCTTCAAGTATCCAAGTGTTGCCTATATTTCTGACTGCTGAGTAAACACTGGCGCAGCACGCGGCCTCATCACCCACTTTCGGTCGCCCCTGCGGTTTTCAACAGCCGAATGGCTGGTCAGGCAGGGGCCCAGTGACTTTGTTTTTGATCTTCGCTGCGGATCCACGCGCCTTCCCTGGCCGTTTCCGAACGCCGCAGAAAAATCGCCACGCCACGACTTTGCCCGAGAAGCCAAAGGCGCTGGATCCCTGCCTGCGCACACTGCTGTCCGGAACAATCTTGAGGTTGCAGCCGCAACGTCTCGGCCTGTCTGGCCAGCAAGCCGGTAGGCCCGATTGCCGACTTGAATTCCATACCTCGTCATCCCGGCGAAAGCCGGGAACCATCTTGATCTTGAGCATGTGAAAATGGATCCCGGCTTTCGCCGGGATGACGGGAAATTCGATGTATGTGAATGATTGCGAGCATCGCAGGTAGTCGCAAGTCGGCTGTGGTGCCGAATTGAACTCATGGCCAAAAAATGTTCCGGACAGCAGTGTGCCTGCGCAGGGATGACGGGTGGTGGGGTGGTGCGCTCTGATACTGCTGCAACGTTTCGCAGGTTCATCAATCCGTGAGGAAAGATGTGATCAAGAGACAGGCGCAGGCTGGGTTCAGCGCCTTTGCTCGGCTTGAATTGCAGAGGCCCTGATTGAAAGCTGAGTGCGGGATCCTGAAACGCAGGCACAAAAAAACCCGCATTGGCGGGTTTTTCTGTGAAAAGTGGCGGAGCGGACGGGACTCGAACCCGCGACCTCCGGCGTGACAGGCCAGCATTCTAACCAGCTGAACTACCGCTCCACATTTTTCAGCGCATCCTGCGCAATCCGCTATTCTCACCGATCCGACGCGATTTCGCGAGCCTGATCGTCACTGGCGTCCCCAAGGGGATTCGAACCCCTGTTACTGCCGTGAAAGGGCGGTGTCCTGGGCCTCTAGACGATGGGGACGCATAGAGAAACCTTGGATAACCTGTATCTAAAATATGGTGGAGCCAGGCGGGATCGAACCGCCGACCTCTACAATGCCATTGTAGCGCTCTCCCAGCTGAGCTATGGCCCCGGGAGGCGCGAGAGAATAAGGAGTGTGGGCCTGATCGTCAACACTTATTCTGCATTGCGCAGGAAATGGGTTTGATATTTTCGTGCTGCCAGCGAAACGGTTGACGATATAGGGTCGCCATTCTGTTCTCGCCGTGGCTCTGTCCGTTCATCGCGTCGATGGCATGATGCAACGTGTTTTCCATCAGTGAAGGAGAAATCCGATGCCTCATCCGAAACTGTTGCTGTCCGCGTTCGTGTTCGCCGGTGCCAGTCTGTTCATGCTTCCGGTTGCCGCCGCCGCCGACGCCAAGCCGGCGAGTCTGCCGCGTACGACGGCGCCTGCCGGTGTCGAGCTTTACTTCATCTCGCCGAAGGATGGTGAGACGGTTGCAAGTGAAGTCACGGTGTGCTTCGGATTGCGTGGCATGGGTGTGTCGCCTGCCGGCACGATGAAGGCGGGCACCGGCCATCATCATCTGCTGATTGATGCTGATTCGTTGCCGCCGCTCGATATGCCGATTCCGGCTGATCAGCATCACACCCACTTCGGCGGCGGCCAGACCGAAACCACGATCAAGCTCGCGCCGGGCAAGCACAGCTTGCAGCTCGATCTGGCCGACGCCCTGCATATGCAATTCGATCCGCCGATCGTATCGAAGAAGATCAGCATCACAGTCAAGTAATTCTGCGGCGGAAGAACGTTGGATCTGCTTGGCAATGCGTTGTCGCGTGTTCCGGGGCGATCAAGGCAACGCTGGGCAAGTGGTCTACCAGCAGCCGAGATAGTAGACGCCGTCGTAGTGCTCGGTGCAGGCCTCGGCGCTCATGCCATTGATGATTGCCATGTTGGTGTCGTGCATCGCGCGGCTGGCGGCGCTGGCCGCAGTCCAGTCCACTGATTGCAAGCTCGCGCGACCCTGCTGGATGGATTGGATACGCTGAATCAGCACCTGTGCAATGGCCTCGGCATGCGGCCATCGGTACACATCATCGGGCAACACCGGGACCTGCTGCGCCTGACCTACTGCGGTAAAGACAAACTGGCCGGAGATATTGAGTCCGTAGCGGAAGTGGACGTCACCGCTCGATGCCAGCTCGCCGAAGTAGGCGGTGGCACCTTCCGGGTGGAAATAGCTGATGCGGCTGTCCGGGCCCAGGTAGTAGAGGGTTCCTTCCGGGCCATCGAATGGTCCGCTGATCCGTGCCGATTTATCGATTGCCGATAGCCCGACTGCGCGAGCGCGAGCGATGGTTGCGGCTGCGGGCACGCTCGACTTGCTGGTCTTTCCGTCTATGGCGGCGCGGTGCTGCGTTGTCTCGGCGCTTCCGGGAACTGGCAGCAACAGTGCAAGCAGCAAATACAGTATCGGGATCAGGGAGATGGCGCGCATGTCGGATTCCAGTGAACGTTGGTTTGCAGGCGGCCCGGTCGGGCCGCCTGCGGATTGATACCTATTCGAAGCCGTTGGCAAAGATGGTGTCGTTCGGCCCCGGCGCGGTGAGGAGGAAGTTGCCGAGGTTGTTGTTCAAATCCGGGTCGCTGGCACCGATGTCCTGCGTGATCATTGCCTGGATTGCACCGGGTGACGTGCTGCCCGGCCATGTCGCGGTGACGGTCAAGTAGATTGGAGCGCGGTTGGCGAGCAGACCGGTGTTGTCGAGCGTGAGCACGTTGCCGGCGAGCAGTTGCAGTGAGCCATCGCAGACAGCACCACCACGCTGGCAAGCAAAGTTGGTGACCGTGAGGCCGTCAGGCAAATCGATTTGTGCGGAAGCGCCGTTGGCGAGGCTGGGGCCGAGGTTGTTGAAATTGGCATTGATCGAGACGGTCTGTCCGCTCCAACTATGACCCAAGCCCACGACCGCCATGTCAGTAACGCGTGTGATCGGCTGACTGAATTGGACGGTGTTGTTGGCCGGATTGTTGTCTTGAGTTCCGCCGATACTGGTTGGCGAGGTGACCTGGCCGTTGATGACAAGGTTTCCCGAACTGGCCAACTCGGTCAGGGTGCCGGTGGCAAAAATCGTGGCGGTGCCGCCTGCTGGCAGGCTCAGGCCGACATCGATTTCGTTGCCAAGACACACGCCCGAACACCATGCGGGCACGCTGCAACTGCCGCCGGCCGAGGTGGCGCAGGCCCAGCCCGGGTTGTCCATGCTGTCGGTCAAGCCGGTCGGCAGGGTGGTGCGGAAGCGGCCATTGCTGGTCGGAATCAACCCGTGATTGGTGACCGTCCAGGTCAGGCTCATCGTGTCGCCACCGACCGGCACGCTGCCGCTGACGGTGACACCGAGATCGGCGATGGCGGGCGGCGTTGCCGTGCAGTCCAGATCCAGCGTCCAGTCATTGAGCTGGCCGGTATCTCCACCGGCGAGATCGTCGATGGTCAAGATCCATGCACCGTTGCTGTCGGCACCGTTGTTGCCAGTGGTGCGACGGCCACTCAGCTCCGCCAATGCGGTGAACGGCTGACGCTCGCCGGACAGGGCCGGATCGATGACCGGGATGCCGCAGGAGGTGTGCGCCGGCAGATCCGCTTCGTCATCGAACATCGCGACCACATCGTTTTCACCACAGCTTCCGGTGTTGCTGTTGCCGGGTGCCTGCGGACGGTTGAGCAGGCTGGCGATGCCCTCGCTGCCGCCGATGAAGATCTGCCCATTCGGATCCTTCAAGGTGACGCGCAGATCACCGAGATAGTTGTGACTGAGGTCAAGGCCGACGCGCACGTTGCGGATGTAGTTGCAGCTCCCGCCATTGAGCAGGTTGATGGTGCTGCTGATGGTTCCTTGATCGGGAATCGCGGCCGAGCAATTGGCGTTGAGTCCGCTGCTGCTGCAGCGGGCACCATCCAGTGAAGGCTGATTGGCGTTGATCTGGAAGTCCGCGAGTACGCGATCGCCGAGCGAGCTCCAGGTGTTGTGGCCGCGAATACCGCCCACGCAAAGCTGAACCACGATGCTGCCGCCGTTGCTGGCGGGAGCCACGCCGCGCACCTGCAGCCAGTCGCCATTCTTGACCCAGGTCGGCGAACTGCTCCAGGTGCCAAAGCCGATGCGCAGCTCGCCGTTGATCACGTAGGCCGGCACCTGCACGCCGCTGCCCAAGCCGGTGACTTGCACAAAGTCGGATTCGACGCGGCTGTTGGGACGCACCGTGGCCGGGGTGAAACTGAGTGCGTTGGGCTGGATATCCCAGGGCGACGCTGCGAATACGTCACCAACAAATTGTGTCAGCAGTGGACGCATGCGCGTGGCGGTGCTTGCTGTGTTCGGATAGCCCTGAGCGATGCTGGCGAGTGAAAGGATGCGCCCGGCACGATTGAGGGCAAGGTCATGCGCTGCCTCCACTCCGTTGTCACAGCGCGAGTTGAAGCTCGCCGACGGGTACCATTCAAACTGGCCGTTGGCGGCAAAGCCGGTGTCGGCGCTGCCGTCATGCAGGCGGCGGGTGATGTGCAGATAGGCGTCGTTGACCTGGCAGGTAGTCGGTTCGCGCATGTTTTGGCTCAGCATCAGCACGCGGCCATCCGGTCCCAGCACGCCGCCGCCGTAACTGAGGCGATCATTGGGGCCGTCCGTTGCAATCGGGTGATGCGCCAGCGAGACGTTGCCCCCGTCAGTGGCCCAATCGACCCACAAGAGTTCAGGGAGGTAGCCGGTGCCCTGATTATGGCGTGGCATGCCCATGCGAAAGTTACCACCAGGCAAGGACCACAGCAGTTCGCTGCCAATCGGCTTGAAAAATCCGTTGTAGGGCCCTGACTGGCTTTCGGCTGCGGGTATGAAGCTGGTGTCGATATTGCCGTCATAGCCGACCCGCATGGTGTTGGTGTGTCGTGATCCGCTCATTTCGCCCAATACCACCAGCAGACCAGAACCCGGCTGTTCGGAGACGGCGAATACGGTTTTCAGCACCAGGTTCGGGATGGGCGAAAACACCAGATAACCGTTACCGTTGAATCGCGGATCGTAATACCCGTGCTTATCAAGCATGACCAGATAACCATAGCCTGCCCGCCCACTGAACCCGTCGATGTCGGCTGTGCCGCCGAGCACGATCCGGCCATCGCCGAGCAGTTCGAGTGCGTTGCACTCGCTGTCCAAAACTTCGGCGTGTCCCATCAGCACCACGCCATCCATCGAGCCTGGAGCCCACGAGACGTCCTGCTGCCCATGCTGATCCAGGCGTGCGACGAAGCCTGCCGTCCGGCCAGTGAGCTCGGCGGTCCCGCAAACCAGAGCACCACCATCGGGCAAAACCAGAAGGTCATTGATCCGCATGCCATGCACGGCAGCGCGACTGATCGTGGCGACACCGGCGCTGCCGTAGGAGGCATCCGCCACCCCGTTCGACAACAGTCGGCCAACCCGTGCGACCGGGTAGTGACCAATCTCAACGTCGTGTCCGGCGATCACGATGCGACCTTCGTGATCGAATGCTGCGGCAGTGAACACGCGATCTCCATCAATGACCGGCAGTGACGGAAACGGGTTTTCAAGCTCGCCATTGACGCCAAAGCTGGTATCGAACTGGGGAAAGCTGAAAGCATTCTGGGCGAGAGCCAGCGTGCTGAAAAACAGCAATAGAGCGAGCAGGGCAAAATGATTCGGGCGCATGGCGGCAGGCTTCCGGATTTGGTGTTGATCCAGCCTTCAGCATGAATCGCGCCAAACCATAAATCTATTGAAATCAATGCATTACAAATATTCTTCGGTTCGCAAAGTCGAACTGAAGCGATGCAAAGGCGGTGACGAGTTCGCAAACGCGAACTCGTCACCGCTGTTTCGCCGATGCGTGAACGGGTTGCTCACGCTCGAGCCTGGGGAATCAATCAAAGCCGTTGGCAAAGATGGTGTCGTTCGGCCCGGGTGCGGTGAGGAGGAAGTTGCCGAGGTTGTTGTTCAGATCCGGGTCGCTGGCACCGATGTCCTGCGTGATCATTGCCTGGATTGCACCGGGTGACGTGCTGCCCGGCCATGTCGCGGTGACGGTCAAGTAGATTGGAGCGCGGTTGGCGAGCAGACCGGTGTTGTCGAGCGTGAGCACGTTGCCGGCGAGCAGTTGCAGTGAGCCATCGCAGACAGCACCACCACGCTGGCAAGCAAAGTTGGTGACCGTGAGGCCGTCAGGCAAATCGATTTGTGCGGAAGCGCCGTTGGCGAGGCTGGGGCCGAGGTTGTTGAAATTGGCATTGATCGAGACGGTCTGTCCGCTCCAACTATGACCCAAGCCCACGACCGCCATGTCAGTAACGCGTGTGATCGGCTGACTGAATTGGACGGTGTTGTTGGCCGGATTGTTGTCTTGAGTTCCGCCGATACTGGTTGGCGAGGTGACCTGGCCGTTGATGACAAGGTTTCCCGAACTGGCCAACTCGGTCAGGGTGCCGGTGGCAAAAATCGTGGCGGTGCCGCCTGCTGGCAGGCTCAGGCCGACATCGATTTCGTTGCCAAGACACACGCCCGAACACCATGCGGGCACGCTGCAACTGCCGCCGGCCGAGGTGGCGCAGGCCCAGCCCGGGTTGTCCATGCTGTCGGTCAAGCCGGTCGGCAGGGTGGTGCGGAAGCGGCCATTGCTGGTCGGAATCAACCCGTGATTGGTGACCGTCCAGGTCAGGCTCATCGTGTCGCCACCGACCGGCACGCTGCCGCTGACGGTGACACCGAGATCGGCGATGGCGGGCGGCGTTGCCGTGCAGTCCAGATCCAGCGTCCAGTCATTGAGCTGGCCGGTATCTCCACCGGCGAGATCGTCGATGGTCAAGATCCATGCACCGTTGCTGTCGGCACCGTTGTTGCCAGTGGTGCGACGGCCACTCAGCTCCGCCAATGCGGTGAACGGCTGACGCTCGCCGGACAGGGCCGGATCGATGACCGGGATGCCGCAGGAGGTGTGCGCCGGCAGATCCGCTTCGTCATCGAACATCGCGACCACATCGTTTTCACCACAGCTTCCGGTGTTGCTGTTGCCGGGTGCCTGCGGACGGTTGAGCAGGCTGGCGATGCCCTCGCTGCCGCCGATGAAGATCTGCCCATTCGGATCCTTCAAGGTGACGCGCAGATCACCGAGATAGTTGTGACTGAGGTCAAGGCCGACGCGCACGTTGCGGATGTAGTTGCAGCTCCCGCCATTGAGCAGGTTGATGGTGCTGCTGATGGTTCCTTGATCGGGAATCGCGGCCGAGCAATTGGCGTTGAGTCCGCTGCTGCTGCAGCGGGCACCATCCAGAGAGGGCAGGCTGGCCGTGATCAGGAATGGAATCAGGCGACGCTCACCGAGGGTATTCCAGGTGTTGTTGCCGCGCATGCCACCGATGTAGAGGTCGACCGTGGTATTGCCAGCCACCGTGGCAGGTGCCACGCCGCGCACCTGCAGCCAGTCACCGTTCTTGACCCATATCGGCGAACTGCTCCAGGTACCGAAGCCCATACGCAGTTCGCCGTTGATCGTGTAGGCGGGCACGTGGACGCCGCTGCCCAATCCGGTGACTTGGACAAAGTCGGATTCGGCGCGGTTGTTCGGGCGCACTGTAGCCGGGCTGAAACTGATTGCGTTGGGTTGGATGTCCCAGGCTGAAGGGCCAAACGAGGAGCCGATCTGGCGCGTGATCAAAGGTCGAACCATGTCCTGTAGTATCGTTGAGCTGGTGATGATGCGCCCTGATCGAGTCAGCGACACAGCTTGGCCGGCGTCAAATCCTTGTGCGCAGATGCTCTGAAAAATCGGCTGCTGCGGAAACCAGAAATATTCTCCCAAGGGTGAAAAACCGGAGTCCGGGCCGCCGCTGGCGAGTCGGCGACTCAGGTGCGCAAACTGGTTGTTGAGTTGGCATGAATACGGAGCGCGCTTCAGTCTGCTGAAGAGAAGGACGCTGCCATCCGGAGCCACTGCACTGCCGCCCAGATGGAGGACGTCGTTCGGGCCGGTTTGCGCGGCGACGATGTCACGCGATTCGCGTGCGGAGCCGTCTTCCAGCCAGCGCTCCAGCCAAATCTTCGATGATTCACCATAGGGGATGGTCAGCAGGAACTTGCCGTCGGGCAATACCGTCAACATGGTGCCGGAATTGACAACTGCAGCCGTATCGAGACTTCCGGGAATCACTGAGACACGGTGAAACTGATCTTCATCCAGGCTTCCGTTGGCGTGCAGCCGCACTACGCGAGCGAACCCCTCGCCCATGTAAGCGACCAACAGGCCACGACCCGGTTGTTCAGCGATGGCGACACCATAATGACTGCCGAGCATGCTCAGAACCTGCCGACCAGCCGTGCCAAAGCCCGGATCCGGTTCGCCGTTCGACTTGAGTCGAAAGACCATGGGTTGATACTGCGCCAAAAGTTCGCCACCGGTTGCCAACACGTCACCGTTGCTGGCAACGTCGAGCGCGGAGCAATGGGTTGCCCTGTCCGGCACCGTCATGAAAAAAACTCCAGGGACAATGCTGGTTGCTGCGAAGCGGGAATCCAGTGTTCCATCTGGTCGTAATCGCAGGACAAAGCCGACTTGTTGAATGCCTCCCAGATCCTGCATGCCGCACACATAGATGCTGTTGTCTGGCATCACCAGGATGTCGGAGGGTTTGGTCTCCGCACCCGACAGTGGTACCGCGATGCCTGCTGAGCCGAAGCTCGGATCACGGATACCATCGGGCAGCAGGCGACCGACCAGCATGGTCGCTGGATCGCCTACGTTGTGGCCATAGCCGTAGCCGACGATAACGGTGCGGTTCTGGTCATCAACAGCAATACGGTTGAATTTTCGTGCCTCAAACGGTGCCGGTGGACTCGGCAAGGCGCTCTCGAGTTCGCCGTCGCCATCAAACGAGGCATCGAACTGGGTGGGTTGGGCATGCGCCGTTTGCTGGGCGAGTGCGAGCACGGTAAGTAGCACGGGGGTGATAAGGCGCATCGACATGGATTTCCATGATTGGGTATCCAACCTCATCGCATGATCCGTGCCAATATGAATATTGTTTATATTCAATCAATTAAGTGGATTTGGTATTCGCGATCGCGAACTGATCCGGGTGACGATTCGTCGCCCGGTTCGCAAATGCGAACTCTGCAGGTATGCTTTCCACATCGAAGTTATCGGAAACATCCATGCAGCGTTTGCGCGTCCACGTCGAGGTACTGGAGCCTGCCGGGGTTACGCTGTCACAACGGCAGTTGGATGTCGGGCGCTACCGCATCGGGCGCAGTCCCGAGTGCGAGATTCACGTCGCCATCAATGGCCTGTCGCGAGAGCATGCCTTGCTGGATGTGCTGCCGAATGGCGGCGTGGTGATCGAGGATCTCGGATCGACCAATGGAACGCGTGTTGATGGCGAGCGTATCCAGCGTATCGCCATCACCGACGATGCCCTGATCGATGTGGGACCGCTGCGCCTGCGCTTGACTGAAAGCGAATTCGGCCTCGATGCATTGGGCTACCGGATTGATTCCACCGCAGCGGCCAGCACCGCCAGCATGGATTCGATCCTCACGCCGGCCCTCGATGGCACCCAGATGCTGACCTTGCGCAGTCGCCTGCGCGAGGCGCTGTGGAATCCGTTCGGTAGTGATTCCGCGTTACTTCGACGGGCCATGGGGCCGATCCTGTCGGCCTGGTGCAACATGCTTGAAGTGGACGCACTGGCGATCGAATGCATGGATGCCGATGGTGGACGACACATCATTCATGCGGTGGGTGATCTGGCCAGCTCCGCGCACACCTTGGCGGAAAACGGGCGCTATCGGATCAGGGGATCGGCTGCCTTGTCGATCGCCGAACCAAAGCTTGGCCCGCTGCTGCGTGAGCTGATTGATTGGTTGCCGAATCCAGCCACACTGGGAACCGTTGACGCGACAGCGCCACAGGCTTTGCCAGGAGTGCCGACCGCCGACAGCAGCCTGCGTCGGCAACTCGACGCGCTGGCAAGAGTGGCGCGCAGCCGGGTGGCAATCCTCTTGCTCGGCGAAACCGGGGTTGGCAAGGAAGTACTGGCGCGCTGGGTGCACGAGGTTTCGCCGCGGCACGCTGGCCCGTTTGTCGCGATCAACTGCGCGGCGCTGCCGCGCGACCTGCTTGAAGCCGAGTTGTTCGGTGTCGAAAAGGGCGCGGCGACGGGTGTGGCGGCACGACCGGGTGTGTTTGAGCGTGCGCATGGCGGCACGTTGTTTCTCGACGAACTCGGTGACATGCCGATGGAAACCCAGGTGCGGCTGCTGCGCGCGCTGGAAGACGGTCGTATCCATCGCGTCGGTGGTCGGGAGCTGATCGAAGTCGACGTGCGCTTGCTCAGCGCCACCCATCGCGATCTGCAGCAGGCCGTGGCGGATCGCGAGTTCCGGCTTGATCTGTTTCACCGCATCGCCGGCTTCGAGTGCAGCATCCCGCCGCTGCGCGAACGACGGGTCGATATTGCGCCGCTGGCGATCCACTTTTTCCATCGTGCGCTGGACGAGGCTGGCATCCGCAGCAAGGGCATTACCGAGGCCGCACTGCAGGATCTGTACAACGTCGCTTGGCCCGGCAACGTGCGCGAGCTGCGCCAGGCGGTGGAGAGTGCGACTGCCCTGCTCGCCGATGGCGAGGCGCTGGATCGTCGGCACTTGCCGGCGCGACTGCGCGGCGCGACCGTGCTTGCTCCACATCAATCGAACGATTGCCGTGTCGGCGGCAAACCCGAGTGGAACCTGGCCGATGCGGTCGCGCGCGCCGAACGCGAAGCACTGTTGGGTGCGATTGAAGCGGTGGGCGGTGAAGCCGAAGCGGCACGTGAGCTGCTCGGGATCGGCAAAACTACTTATTACAAGAAGCTCAAGGAGCATAGCGTCAATAGCTGTGCACTTGATTCCGCGGGCAACCCCAAGGCATGAGCAACAATGCTGACAATGCAACCGATCTGCTTGATCTCAGCGAGGGATTGCGGATCGCCGATGCGAGCGGAGAACGACGCGATTTCAGCGGCCAGCGCTTTGGCCGCTATCGGATTCTGCGCTTGCTGGGACAAGGCGGCATGGGTCAAGTCTATCTGGCCGAGCAGAGTGCACCGGTTAAGCGGCGTGTAGCGATCAAGCTGGCCAGTGGTACGCGCCTCGAGTCCGCCGCACGCGGCTTGTTCGAGTTGGAGCGACAGGCGCTGGCACGCATGGCACATCCCGGCATTGCACAGTTGTTCGACGCCGGCACCACGGCTGACGGCACGCCATTTTTCGCGATGGAGTATGTCGACGGCGCGACCCTCGATGCCTTCGTCGCCGAACACAATCCATCACTGGACACGCGCCTTGAACTGTTCGATGGAATCTGTCGCGCGGTTGAGCACGCGCATCGTCGCAGCCTGCTGCACTGTGACTTGAAACCCTCCAACGTGCTCATATCCGAGCTTGATCAGGCTTGGCAGCCGCGCCTGATCGATTTTGGCGTGGCCCGCAGTTTGGAACGTGCTGATGGTTCCGAGCGAGTCGGTACGCCGGCCTACATGAGTCCTGAGCAGGCAACTGCCGGTGCCGAACTCGATACGCGCAGTGACGTCTTCGCGCTCGGCGCTGTGCTGTTCGAGTTGGCGGCGTCTCGGCGCTTTCGCAATGCCGACGATTTCAAAGAGCTGTCAGCGGAGCAGGTTCGTGCGCGGATTCGCGATACGGCAGCACCCGATTGGCCGACGCAAGCGCCCCGGACGAAACGGATCAGTCGGCAGCGCTGGTTCGAGCTTGGCTGCATCGTTGCGCGCGCGACACAGCGAGATCCGGAACAGCGCTATGGTTCGGCGGCCGAACTGGCAGATGATCTGCAGCGCTGGCGAAAGCGACGCGCAGTGCTGGCGATGGCGGATTCCCGATGGTATCGGGTGCGCTGCGTGCTGCGTCGCCATCGATTGGCGTTTGCACTGGGCGCGGCGGTGCTGGCCTCGCTCGGAATCGGCTTGCTGATGACGCAACAGGCACTTGGCATTGCCGAACAGCAGCGCGATCTGGCCACGGCACGCCAGGCGGAGCTCGAAAAGTCTGTCGCATTCCAGCGCGACCTGTTGACCCGTTTCGATCTGCGGCGCTTCAGTGCGCGACTGGTTGCGCTGCTGGCCGAGAAACAGAACCGGCACGATGTTGAAAATAGCAAAGCGGTGGCCGGTGACGCGTTGGCCGAGCAGCTGCTGGCGCTGGCGCCGGTGGACGCCGTACGCGATCTGCTCGGTGAGCAATGGCTGGATCCGGCGGCGGAACTGCTCGATGGGCATGACAGTACTTACAACGCGCAGATGCGACTGTTACTGGCGCAGATCAATCGCCGCTTCTCACGTCTGGATCAGGCCGCTGCGCTATTGGATCAAGCGCAGGCGGAGTCCGAGAAATCGGGCGATGCCGATGCGGTGCTGGCGGCCCGGTTCGAGGCCGCACGCGTGGTGCAGGACCGTGGTGAATCGAGTTCGGCCTACCGGGCATTGGAAAATGTGGTGGCCGACATCCGCCAGCGTCTACCGGAAGACGCCGCGCTGCGCATGCAGGCCGAAGAAAGTTGGGGCACGGCGCTGGTCAATCGGGGGCGCTATTCCGAAGCCCTGCAGGCGTTCGCCGTGCCGATCCGAATCGGCCGGAAGCAGGAGCGTGACGACTCGCCATTCCTTGGCCTGCAGTCGCTGGAACAGCGCACCCAACTGTACGCTGCCGGGCTGTGCGACGACACATTGTTGCAGCAGATGCGTGCGACGCGCGATGCCTGGCATGGTCTGACAGACCCATCAGCGCGTGCCGGCAGCCACTACAATCTTGGCAGTTGTCAATTCTGGCGAGGGGAATACCGCGCAGCGCTTCCCGAGTTCACCCTGGCCGTCGAGCAGTTTCGGCAATTCGGCGGTGACTACCATCCTCGACTCGCCGGGCTACGCTCGATGCAGCATCTCGCCGCACTCGGTGCAGGTGTACTTGATGGACTGGAGGCACCGTTGACCCAGGCCGTCAGCGATGCCGAGCGTGCCAGTGGCGTGGACAGCGTGGTAGCACTGATGGCGCGCCAGGCGCTGTACGAATTGTGGTCGCGGCAGGGCCGTCATGCGAGCGCCTTGCCGGCCTATGCGGCGCTGATCAAGACAGCGCGACGCCGCGCCGAGGCAAATCCTGCGCTGATCAATTCGTGGCTGGCATCACAGGGCTATGCACAGCAGCGTGCCGGTGAGCTGGTCGCGGCACAGCAGACGCTCGATGCTGCGCTTGCACTCTGCATAAAGCTGCAGGGCAACGAACATGCCGATTGCCTCGGACTGGAAATCGACGTGTTGCGTCTGCGCCGGCTGCTGGCAACTCAATCGCCACAGTCGATGGCCGATTCCGCCGCCGCACTGTGCGTCCGCGTCGATGCGAAAACCGAACCTGAAGCACTGTTGCGCAGCCGCTGCACGGCGCTATGGCTGGACGGGCTCGACGCGCTTGATGGCGACGAATCAATTGCAGCCCTACGCGAGCAACGCCTGGGTTGGATGGGCCAATCCCGACTTGCAGCCTACGGCGACGAAGACCAGGCCGCGTTGCGCCGTTGGGTTCGTTGATCGTTGCAGCAATCGGTCAAACCGATCCCGCTGATCTGGGACGCCAGCGCAGGCCGGCGACAAGGGCGAGCAATCCGGTCAGGATCATCGATGCCAGCTTGCCGAGTCCATCGAGTGGAACAGTCGATGTGCCGATGCCCTGGTATTCGTAGGCGCCGATATCGGCTTGTCCGTTGAATTCGCGCTGATGGCCAGGGCCACGCTGGTCGGTTGAGCGCAGGTCCGGATTCTCGCCGTTGTCGATGGCGGGGCTGTCGGTGGACAGGGCGTGGGTTCGGGTCGCGCCGCCGTTGTCGGCCAGTGGCAGCAGGATCGGATCATCGGTCAGTGTGTCCGCCGGCAACTGCGCATTACCGCCGGTCTGCATGACCAGATTGTGCGATCCGGAAACCGGCAAGGACATCGTGCTGTAGACATCATCGGCACCGTCAGATGAGCTGTTGTCGGCGACAATCGTGCTGATCAGGGCCGATGGCAGGGCGTTGTCGATGAACGAGATGCCGCCGCCGTGCGAGCCGGCATGGTTGCCGGCAATGGTCGAGTTGATTGCGCGAATGGAGGTGACCTGTCTGACGCGCAGGCCGCCGCCATCATCCTGGGCGGTCGAATTGCCACTGATCGTCGAGTTGCGCAGCTCGAGATTGCCTTCCTGGGTCAGGCCGCCGGCGAAGCGGATCGCGAAGTTGTTGCTGATGGTCGATTGCTCGATGCTGCCGCCGTTGCGGGCGATGAACAGGCCGCCGCCGATTTCCCAGTGCGACAGCGGTGCATTGTCGGTGCCGATTGCCGAATTGCCGGATATCGTGCTGTCGAGAATGCTGACGCCATAGGCAAACACGCCGCCGCCATAGGCCGCCGTGCCATTGGTCGGGTGATCGCCGAATGCGGTGCTGCCCGAGATCGTGCTGTTGCTCATGGTCAGGTAGCCGGACAGCACGGCGCCGCCGTAGGAGCCGACGCCGACCGCAAGACAATCGCGAATGACGCTGTTGCGCAACACAAGGTCAGAGCCGGTGGCGACGCAGCCGCCGAAGCCGACATCATTGTCGATGGCATCGAAGCGACCGTTCGCGAGGGTCAGGCCCTCGATCGTCAGCGTGCCCGAACCCGGATGCAGCAGGATGCGGTCGTTGTTCCCGGCATCGAGGGTGAGATGATCGGCGCCGGGGCCGATCAGGGTCAGGTCGTCGAGTACGACCTTGAGTGCGCCCTGGCTCAGGCTGATCGTGCTGCAGGTCAGCTTGGACAGGTCGATGGTGTCGCCGCTGAGGGCCAGTTCGATTTGGGTGCGCAGACTGCCGCTGGAATCGTCATCGGCGCAGTTGGCCACGGTGAGCACGCGTGGTTGGCTGCCCATTGGCGCGGGCCGCAAGATGCGCATGGCATCGAGGCGCGCACGCAGAGGCGTGACCTGCGCAGCGCGATCATGCGCCAGCGGCCATTGCAACGGGATGTCGGCAGGCAGCGCGTTGGCGGCAGTGGCCGAGTCGGAGAGTGCCGCAAGCAGGCTCAGCGCGAGCAGGCGACGTGCAAGGCTGCGCTGTGGATGGTTGATCGATGCGCCGTTGTGCATGGGGTCTCGCGCCGAGGGGCCGACCGCGATGTTCAGTCGGATCCGGAAAGATCGATTGTATAGGTCGACATGCCGTCCCCGTCACGGCTGGCTTCACGAACACCGCTGAGGCCGAGTGCGCGTGCCTGGTCGAGTTTGCCGCTGGCGGCGTGGAACATGATCGGGCCCTTCGTTTTCAGCGCAACGAAGCGCCATGGGCGGTCGGAGCCATCGTGTTCCAGATTCAACTGCCGACGCTGCCTGACCCAGTCGATCAGGATCTGCCGGTTCATGTCCGGTGCGTTGAGCACGACATGCGCGCCACCGGTACCCGGGAAGCCGCCGCCACCGCTGGCGCGATAGTTGTTGGTGGCCAGAATGAACGCCTGTTGCGGATCGATGGGGCGCTCGTTGAAACGCAGATCGACGATACGCTCACCGACCGGCTTGCTGAGGTCGATTGCGTAGCGGATCCCGCCCTGGATGACGTCGAAGTTGTAGCTCGGTGTCTTGCGGTTGACCAGCTCCTGCGGCGTCGCAAGTTGCGGATCAATCTGGTTGAAGTAGCGCGTGGATTTTTCCAGCCACGTCCTGATGTCGGCGCCGACGATTTTCACCGCCGAAAGCGTGTTCGGGTACAGATAGAGATCGGCCGCATTGCGGATCGCCAGCGGGCCGGCGGCGATGTCGGTGAAATCGGTGGCGCCACCGAAACCGGCCTTGAATGGAGCCGCCGCCGAAAGCACCGGAAGATCCTTCAGCTCCGGCATGTTTTCGGCGATGAAATGCTCGACGTACGCACGTTGCGCGCTGTTGACCGGCTGGATCGCGCTGACATCACCGATGGCGGTGAAATACGTCGTCATCGGAAAATCGCTCTCGCCGATCGGTGCCGAGACATAGGCAATCGTGGCCTCGTGCTCAGCCTTGACCGCAGCGCCGATGGCCGGATCCGCCGCGATCGCGACTCCGTCCTTGCTGCGGATATTTCGTACCTCGGCATGCGTGCTGGCTGGATCGATCCGCCAGTGTCCGTCGCGCCGCACCAGGCCAAGCTCGATCAGGCCGAGGCTCTTGCCCCACATATTGCCCATCACCGCCGGTTTGCCGTGGATGAAGCCGCGCTCGTTGTCGACATCGGGCAGGTCGTTGTAGCGGGAATTCTTGTTGCCGGGATCGGGGAAAGCCTGATGCGAATGGCCCATCAGCAGCACATCGATATCCGGCACCTCGGCCAGATACCAGTTCGCATTTTCCATCTGCTCGGTGTAGTCGCGCGTGTCGATGCCGCCGTGCGAGATCGCGACGATGATGTCGGCGCCCTCGGCGCGAAGCGCGGGTGCATAGCGGCGAGCCGCTTCGACCACGCCGATCGTGGTCACCTTGCCTTCGAGGTTGTTGCGATCCCAGAGCAGGATGGGCGGTGGGGTGAAGCCGATGATGCCGATGCTGATCGGCAGGTCGATCGTTCGTCCCTTGCTATCCACGGTCTTCAGTTGACGCTTGAGCAACGCAGTTGGCGGGTACAACGGTTGACCATCTTCGGCATCAAATACGTTGGCCAACACCAGCGGGAAATTCGGGCCTTGGCAACGCCGGGCGGTGTCACCGTCGATCGCCATCGGTTGATCGGTTGCCTGACTCAGGAACGGCAAGCCATAGTTGAATTCATGGTTGCCAATCGTGCCGCCATCGTAGCCAAGCAGATCCATGGCCTTGTACATGGCCAGTTTCTGAGCGCAGGCCAGTGGCTGGCCGCGCGCCTGCCAGTCTGCCAGGGCGGTGCCTTGGATCGTGTCACCGGCATCGAACAACAGGGTATTGGTGTATTGCTTGCGTGCCTCGGCAACCAGGCTCGCCATACGCTCGAAACCAAGCGAATCGTCTTCGGCCAGTTTGTAGTAATCGTAACTGAGGATATTCGAGTGGATATCGGTCGTTTCGAGGATGGCCAGGGTGGCGTGTGATCCATCTGCGGCAATCGGCGCTTTCGGTGGGTTGGCCGAGCACGCCAGCAGGGCGAGTGTCAGCACGGGAATCAAGCAGCGGCCTGGAATCGGATTCATCTTGGATCACCGGAATCGGGGCAGGAAACATGCCAGCATCGCCGAATGAAGTCATCTGCCAGACGATTGCCGATGCGGATTTGCCTGGGCAGGCAGGCGCTCCGGTAAACTGGCCGACCGCTCAACGTATTCGCCTTCCCGATGACCGTACGTACCCGTTTTGCTCCCAGTCCCACCGGCTTTCTGCATATCGGTGGCGCCCGTACTGCGCTTTACTGCTGGCTGGAGGCGCGCCACCGCGGTGGTGAATTCATCCTGCGCATCGAAGATACCGATCGCGAACGCTCGACCCAGGAAGCCGTGCAGGCGATTCTCGATGGCATGAGCTGGCTTGGCCTCGATCACGACGAGGGGCCGTTCTACCAGACCCTGCGCATGGATCGCTACAAGCAGGTGGTCGAAGATCTGCTCAAGGCCGGCAAGGCTTACTACGCCTACGAGTCGAAGGAAGAGATCGAGGTGATGCGTGCCGAGGCCATGGAAAAGGGCCTCAAGCCGCGCTACAACGGTTACTACCGCGATCGCAACGAAGCCTTCCGCGAGGATCCGAACCGGGTCATCCGTTTCAGGAATCCGGCCTCTGGTAGCGTCGTTTTCGATGACAAGGTCAAGGGCCGCATCGAATTCAGCAACGACGAGCTCGATGATCTCGTGCTGTTTCGCTCCGATGGCTTTCCGACCTACAACTTCGCCGTCGTCGTCGATGACATCGACATGCGCATCAGCGAGGTCATTCGTGGCGACGACCACGTCAACAACACGCCGCGCCAGATCAACGTCTATCACGCCCTCGGTGCCGAAGTGCCGACCTTTGCGCATCTGCCGATGATCCTCGGCCCGGACGGGCAGAAGCTGAGCAAGCGCCATGGCGCGGTCGGTGTGATGCAGTATCGCGATGACGGTTTCCTGCCACACGCCGTACTCAATTATCTGATCCGGCTCGGCTGGTCGCACGGCGATCAGGAAATCTTCTCGCGCGAACAGATGATCGAGCTGTTCGATATCGGCAATGCCAATCGGGCGCCATCACGCTTCGATGTCGAGAAACTGTCCTGGCTCAACCAGCAATACATCAAGAGTGATGATCCACTGGAGCTGGTACCGCACTTCGTCTGGCAATTGCGTGCGGCGGGCATCGATCCGGAGCAGGGCCCCGAGCCGGTCGATGTCATCGTCGCCTTGCGCGAGCGTGCACAGACGCTCAAGGAAATGGCCGAGAAGGCGCGCGTCTGGTATGCGCCACTTGAAAATTACGATGATGCCGCCGTGACCAAGCATCTGAAATCGGCCACCGCATTGCCCGCGCTGCAGGCCGTGCATGCACAACTGGCTGGAACCTCGGATTGGAACGTCGAAAACGTGCATGCGGCCATTGCTGCAGCCGCTGCGGCCATCAACGAGGGCATGGGCAAGGTCGCCCAGCCGCTGCGCGTCGCGATCACCGGCAGCCAGGTATCGCCGTCGATCGATCACACCGTATTCCTGGCTGGTCGCGACGAGGCCCTGCACCGCGTCGAAGCGGCGATTAAATTGGCAGGCGGCTGAGGCGATGGAGCCGGTCGAGTGCAGCCTGACCGCGCTGTCGACGCTCGACAGCGCGGATCTCGATGCGGTGATGCGCATGAACGAGGCCTGCCTCAAGGTCTTGCTCGATCCCGCGTTGTGGGCGTGGGCAACCGCATTCACCGTGATCAGCATCGCCGGCGGCGCGCTGATCGGGCGGCTCAAGGGACGCATGACGGCCGGCATCATCTGGGCCGCCGTGCTCGGCCCGATCGGCTGGATTGTCGTGGCCCTGGGGAAGTCGAAACTGCAAGCCTGCCCTGAATGCGCCAAGCCGAATCAACCCGATGCGGTTGTCTGTCGGCAATGCGGCGCCAATCTCAAGCGAGCGATGCAACGCACCGCGCGTTCGCGACTCAAGGCTGGCGACGGCAGCGCGCCGCCGTAAGGGCCCGGAAGGTCGATCCGGCGATGCTATGCTTTCATCGTTCCGACCCCTTTACTTTCCGTCATGAGCCTAGCTTCGCGCAAATCGCAAAAACCGCACGCGCATTGCCACGATGCCGAGGCGTTCGTGCGCGATGTCGCCAGAGTTTGCGACGAGCGCGGCTTGCGCCTCACCGCGATCCGCCTGCGCGTGCTCGAACTCGTCGCCGAGGCGACGATTCCGGTCAAGGCCTACGACCTGCTTGATCGGCTCAAGGATGGCCCCGGCGTGGCCGCGCCGCCGACCGTCTATCGAGCGCTCGATTTCCTGCTAGAGCACGGTTTCATCCACAAGCTCGAATCGATCAATTCGTTTGTCGGCTGCCATCATCCCGGCGAAGCGCATCAGGTTCCGTTCCTGATTTGCGACCATTGCTCCAGCGCGATCGAGATCTGCGACGATCAGGTCGCGGTGCTGCTCACCAGCCAGGCGCGGGAACGCGGATTCAAGCCGGCCAGCCAGACCCTGGAAGTACACGGCATCTGCGCGGCCTGCGCCGATCAATCGGTTTCCTGAACGGATTCGTATTGGGTTGCCCTGAGTCGGCCGGGCAGGAGCATGTCAGCTCTTGATCATGTTATAAGGTAACACTCAATTTCGGCTGGTTCCCGATCGCTGCCCGACCCGATGAATCCGATACTTCCAACCGCCATGGATGACATTCCGAGCAAATCCTCGCCAAGAGTGGCTCTGCGAAGCCGCGTGGATCGTGTCGGCGCGTTCGCCTCGATGCTTTGCGCGGTTCATTGCGCCTTGCTGCCACTGATTTTCGGAATCCTGCCGGCGCTCGGTCTCGGTTTTCTGGCCGGACACGCGTTCGAGCAGGTGTTTGTGAGTTTCGCCATCGTGCTGGCCACGATCAGCCTGATGTTCGGGCTGCGCAAGCATGGTAGTTATCGCGCCTTCTGGTTTCTCGTGCCGGGAATCCTGCTCCTCGTCGCCGGCGTGCTGGCCGGAGCGAACCACGCCAATCCATGGCATGCGACCGTGGTCAGCATCGGCGGCACGCTGATCGCGCTTTCGCACCTCATCAACATGCGCCTGACCCATGTGCACGGCCCAGCCTGCCGGCATTGACGAGGTCACAGCTCCCAGCGTGATTGTGTAACCGCAGCCTCGCTGCCTAGCATGTGTGTGGTTTCCGTCTCGACTTTCATGCATGCACTCGCATCATCATCCCCATGATCACGACGATCATGCGCATCACGCGCATGCTCCGGATTCCGCGTCGAGCAATGGCCGTCGCGAACGTCGCCTGCTGATTGCATTTGCGCTGACCACGATTACCCTCGTGGTCGAGGCGATTGGTGGCTGGGTCTCGGGCTCGCTGGCCCTGCTTGCCGATGCCGGCCACATGCTGGTCGATGCGGCGGCCTTGCTGTTTGCCTGGCTCGGCGCGTGGTTTGCGCGTCGACCGGCCGATTCGCTGCGCAGCTATGGCTACGCGCGTCTCGAAGTGCTGGTCGGCTACACCAATTCGCTGACCCAGATCCTGCTCGTCGCCTGGATTGCCTACGAAGCTGCATTCCGCTTCCTGCAACCGGCGCCGATCCTGTCCGGCATGATGCTGGCGGTCGCGATCGTCGGCCTGCTGGTCAATCTGATTGTGCTGCGCGTGCTCGGCGGCCACGACCACGATGATCTCAACACGGCGGCGGCGCGCCTGCATGTGATCGGAGATCTGCTCGGATCGATCGGCGCGGTGACAGCCGCAATGCTCGTGCGCTACTTCGATTGGTTGTGGGCTGATCCGATGATCTCGATTTTCGTGTCCTTGCTGATACTCAACAGCGCCTGGCGGCTGCTTCGGCGCAGCGCGCACATCCTGCTGGAGGGAGTCCCTGAAGGCGTCGACGTGGGTGAACTCAGGCGTCAGGTCGAGGCCGGAGTCGAAGGCGTGGTTGAAATCCACCACGTCCACGTCTGGCAATTGAGTGGCGGCCAACGCATGGCCACCCTGCATGCGCGATTGCAGGAGGCCAATCCATCTGATCAGGTCATCCGCTCGATCCAGGACTTGCTCAAGACCCGCTTCGGCGTCGGCCACACCACCGTTCAGATCGACACCGGAGATTGCCCGCAGAGCGCTTGTGCCGAGGATTCGCCCAAGCCGATCGGTTGATTCGACTTGCGCTTTGCCGCTGCGCTGCTATCCTTCCCGCCCTTTGTTTGCAGAATCGATCTAGAGGATTTCCGATGGGCCGTGGTGACCGCAAGACCCGCAAGGGCAAAATCGCTATCCGCAGTTACGGCAACGTGCGCCCGCACGCTGACAGCAATGCCGTCGCCGCCAAGCCGAAGGCAGCCTCCGCTGCGACCAAGACCGCAGCCAAGCCTGCAGTAAAGAAGGCCGCTCCGGCAAAGAAGGCTGCAGCCAAGAAAACCGCCTGAGCACGCATTGCCGGCGGTTTCTGACCCAGACCCCCGCCTCGCGGGGGTTTGTCGTTCATGGGCTCAGGCTTGCAGGATCGGTGAGTCGCGCGTGATCCGATGACGCTGTGGTTCGGTGAGCCATGCATCCGCGCAATGGCGGCCATGGTCGCGCAATGTGGTCAGGAATCCGATCGCGCTGCCGGACGCGACGCTGTCCTTGAAGTTCTGCAGCGGTTCGCCGGGCTCGATCAATTCGATATCCAGTTCCTTGAGGTACGTTTGCCATTGACCCGCTGGGGTTGATTCACCGATCGCGTCGCGCAAGTGGATCAGCGAGCGCAGTTCACGCAGGAAGGAACTCGTGAAACCCAGCTCGCCCATGCGTGTGGCAATCTGCTCGGGGGTCTTTGGAGCCTCGATATGTTTGAGTGTCTGCACGAGCACGCTGAGGATCGCGCCTGCGCGCCCGGCTGCGAGCAGTGGTTCGAGCGCAGGATTGCCGGCCCAGCCGCCATCCCAGTAATGCTCACCATCGATGCATGCTGGTGCGAATATCTGCGGCAGGCAAGTCGATGCGAGCAGGGCATCGATGCCGAGGCGTTCGGGCCCGAAGATGACCAGGCCACCGTCGCGCACGCGGGTTGCGGCGAGGTACAACGGAAATGGTGATTCGGCCCGAAGCAGTTCAAAATCGAACATCACTTCGGCGATCTGGCTGACCGGATTGGCCGGGCCGGGATTGATCTGGCGTGAGCTGAAATAGCGATGGAGATTCTGCGCGGCGGGTTGGGCCGCGTGAGCGCGCGAGCCGAAGATCCATGCGCCGGCCTGCGGATGCCCGGCGACACGCTGCCAGAGAACATCCAGGCAGGTACGTGCGCCTTCACGTCCACCGCTGATCCAGCCCTGGGCCAGGGCGAGCGCGTTGAGCGCACCACTGCTGGTGGCGCTGATCGCATCGAACGAAAGTGTCTGTTCTTCAAGCAGACGGTCGAGCACGCCCCAGGTGAATGCTCCATGCGCGCCACCGCCCTGCAAGGCGAGGCTGATTGTCTTGCTGTTGATTGCTGGCGATTGGTTCATCGAGTGAACTCCCGGCCCGCAACAACGATACCTTCGGCGATGACCGAGTGCGCCAGTGAGCCGCCAATCCAGTAGCAGAGATCGGCCGCAGAGGCGGCATCCCAGATCGCGAAGTCGGCGCGCAGTCCGGTGGCGAGGCGTCCGCGATCATGCAGGCCGAGTGCGAGTGCGGCGTTGATCGTGGCACCACGCAAGGCTTCCTCGGGGGTCAGGCGGAACAGGGTGCAAGCCATGTTCATGGCCAGGCGCAAGGACAGCAACGGAGACGTGCCCGGATTGAGATCGGTCGCCACGGCCATGCCGACGCCGTGCTCGCGCAAGGCGGCAATCGGCGGCAAGGCCGTGTCACGCAGCGCATAGAACGCGCCTGGCAACAGCACGGCGAGCGTGCCTGCCTTGGCCATCGCACGTACGCCGTCTTCGCTCGTGTGTTCAATGTGATCGGCGGAGAGTCCACCAAACTCGGCGCTGAGTGCCGCGCCGCCGAGATCCGACAACTGATCGGCGTGCAGCTTGACTGGCAGTCCGAGTTCACGCGCCTTGCTGAAAACCAGGCGCGTCTGATCCGGCGTGAAGGCGATCTTCTCGCAGAACGCATCGACCGCATCGGCGAGCCCGCTGCGAGCGATTTCGGGCAACAGGATTTCACAGATGTGCTCGACGTAATCGCTCTGGCGATCCTTGAACTCCGGTGGCAACGCATGCGCGCCGAGGAAGGTCGTGCTTATACCGATGCCGAGTTCGGTTCCAATCTGGCGCGCGACGCGCAGCATCTTCATTTCACTGTCGAGATCGAGGCCGTAGCCGGACTTGATCTCGATCGTGGTCACGCCATCACCAACCAGGGCGCGCGCACGAGGCAGCGACTCGGCGAGCAGGGCGGCATCATCGAGCGCGCGGGTCGCCTTGACCGTCGAGGCGATACCGCCGCCAGCGCGGGCGATATCCTGATAACTCGCGCCATTCAATCGCTGATCGAATTCATCGGCCCGATTGCCGCCGAAAACAAGATGGGTGTGGCAATCGATCAGGCCGGGCGTGATCCATGCGCCAGCGGCCGATTCGACCTGCGCCGAAAGCTCATCAGGCTTGCCGGGCAGGGCACTCATGGCATCGGCGAACACGATGCGGCCATCCTTCCAGCCGAGCGCGGCATCGCGGATCGCGCCGCAAGGCGTGCCGGTGTCGCTCATCGTGGCCAGATGACAATCGATCAGCAGGCCATCCCAAAGTGAGGTCGGTGGTTTCTTGTCCATGCGCCGATTATCGCAGACCTGCATTGGTCTGGCCGCGTGGCGGGCTGCTGCAAGCGGCCGCTACGGACAAGAGCGGCTATCGTGTTTCGTCGCCAGCGTCGATAATCGACGATCGAGTCTCTGGAGCGAGTGCATGAGCAGTCGACAGTTTCACGCCGGCAACGCCTGGTTCGCCGACGGCTGGCGTCGCGATGTGCGATTCGAAATCGACACCGGACGCTACTACCCCGGGGCCTTGCTCGACGTGCAGTCGAACGCGGACGCGGATGGCGCGGAGTCGCTCGGCCGCTGGGTCGTGCCGGGAATGCCGAACCTGCATTCGCATGCCTTCCAGCGCGCGATGGCCGGTCTCGCCGAGCGCCGTGGTGATCCAGCAGACAGCTTCTGGACCTGGCGCGAGGTCATGTATGCGTTTGCCGGCAAGGTCGGCCCGGATGACCTGCGCGCGATTGCGACCCAGCTCTATGTCGAGATGCTCAAGGCCGGCTATACGCATGTCTGCGAGTTCCACTACCTGCATCAACAACCGGACGGCAAACCGTATGCCGATCCCGCGGCGATGTCCTTGGCCCTGGTCGATGCTGCACACGAGGCCGGCATCGGTCTGACCTTGCTGCCGACCCTGTACATGACCGGAGGCTTCGACGGTCGTCCGCTCAGCGAGCGTCAACGCCGGTTTGCGCTTGATGTGAATGGCTACCTGCGCCTGGTCGAACGCCTGCGCATGCTTGAAAACGCGCATCTGCGCATCGGCGTGGCCCTGCATTCCCTGCGCGCTGTTCCCGAGGGCGCGATGCACGCGGTGCTCGAAGGCATCAACGGCATGGCGCAAACGCGCAGCAGTCTGCCGGGTTCAATGATGCCGATTCATATCCATATCGCCGAGCAGATTGGCGAAGTGCAGGATTGTCTGGCTGTGCGCAACGCGCGTCCGATCGAATGGCTGCTCGATCATGCGCCGGTCGATTCACGCTGGTGCCTCGTGCATGCCACGCATATCGACAAAGCTGAACTGGACCGACTCGCGGCTACCCGCGCTACCGTGGGGCTTTGTCCGACCACCGAGGCCAACCTTGGCGACGGCCTGTTTCCGCTCAAGGACTGGCTCGATGCCGGCGGCGTCATCGGCATCGGCTCGGACAGCCATATCTCGGTGTCGCCGGTCGAGGAATTGCGCTGGCTCGAATACGGCCAGCGCCTGATCACGCGGCATCGAAACATAACGACAAGCGAGGATGAGCCGAGCACCGGCACGGTTCTCTATGGCAGCGCCCTGCACGGAGGCGCCAATGCTTCGCGGATGCCGATCGGCCACTTCATGGGTGGGGAACCCGAGCTTCCATCGGTCGGCAATCGTGCCGATCTGCTGGTGCTCGATGAGAACTCGCCCTTGCTCGCCGGTCGTGATCAGTCGAACCTGCTCGACACCTGGATCTTCGCCGGCAACTCGAATCTGGTGCGCGACGTGATGGTCAACGGCGATTGGGTCGTGCGTGATTTCCGGCATCGCGACGAGGCGCGCATCGCTGCGCGCTATCGTGCGGTCATCGCCCGTCTGCATGCCTGAGCGCGGCGCCTGGGTCGATCAGGGAACCGCGCACATTGTCGAAATTGCCATCGTTGGGTTCGGGTTTGATGCCGAGCAGATGGGCGAGCAACGGATAGACATCGACGTTGTCGAACGGCGGCACGGCGACACCTTTTTGAAATGCCGGGCCATGCGCGATGAAAAGTGCGCGCATGTCGGGGTGGTAGTTGTCGTAGCCGTGCTCGCCGTAGGAAAAATGCATCTTCGACGCGAGCGTAGTGTGATCGAAGATGATCCAGCCAGGATCAGCCAGGCAGAGCAGGGGCGGCACGCGACGGTTCTTGCCGTAGTGAAACCGGGGTGGCAGTTCGGATTTGCGCCAGCAGCGCATGTGGTCATGATGGGTGAACAGGATTGCTTCGGTGTCGCGGCCATGTCCGCGGGTCGGTTTGATTCCGGTCAATACGCCATAGCTGACGACGTGTGCGAAGTCGGCTGGCAGCAGATCATCGAGGTAGATCACGCGATCCGGTGAGGTCGAGCTCATGCCGTGATCGGAGACGATGACGATGTTCAACGCCTGATCAAGCTTGCGTTCAATCAGCCCGTCGAGCAGGCGCCTGATCGTTGCATCGACGAGCCGAAGTTCGGCATTGATCTCGTCGGAATCCGGGCCGAATCGATGACCTGCCGAATCGACAGTGTCCAGGTACAGCGTCATCAGGCTTGGCCGCGTTTCGTCAGGCAGTGTCAGCCAGTCGAGAATCCTGTCGACACGCGCTAACCCCGCCATCTTCTTGTCGTAGCTTGACCAGAATTCGGGTTGCGAGCCATGAATGGCAGCCTCGGAGCCGGGCCAGAACATGATCCCCGAATGCAGACCGAAGCGCTGCGCTGTCGTCCACAGCGGAATGCCCTCGTTCCACCATTTTGGATTCTGTACGGCATCACGGTTCCACATCGCAAACTTCTGCCCTGGGATCCGGTCATCCTCCATCGTGTTGGCGACAATGCCGTTGCGGTCGGGGCGCAAGCCCGTGATCAACGCATAGTGGTTCGGAAAGGTCAGCGACGGGAATGACGGACGCATGTATTGAGCACGAACGCCTGAGTTGGCGAGCGCATTCAGCGTGGGCGTCAAGCCGCGATCGAGATAGTCGATGCGAAAGCCGTCAATCGAGATCAGCAGCAATGGTATGCGCGGAGGTGCCACCTGGCGCGGCGGTATCGCCGTACAGGCGGCAAGCATCGATACCAGGCAGACAAGCGCGAAGAATCTTTTGATCATCAGGCAACTGTGAGCAGCGCAATCGTGCATTGTGGCCCATGCGTGCGAGGGTGTGCCATCCCCGATCAGGACAAACCTTGCGTGAGATGCGATGTTACCGATCAGATTTTTGTGATCAGTTCTCGAAACCATTGGCGAACAAGAGGTCGAGCGGGACGGCAAACGGTCTTCCGACCGTCCCCAAACTCAGGGAAGTGCCTGTCAGCACCTGCACCGGTATGGCATTGCCGCTGGCATCCAGATCGAAGCTGAGTACTCGATTCATGGAAGGATCACCATTGGCACCGATGGCAACCATCAGTCGATGCAGCGGCAGATCGAGGCCGATACCCCTGGGATAGTGCGGGCCGACGTATCCGAGCTGGGTCAACGGGCCTTCGATTGTATAGAGGGGTGCGTCGGTTCCGCTGGCGCTTTCGGCGAATACACGAATCTGGGCCTGGAAATCGAAATTGTCGCTGGTTGTGTACGTCAACACGTACAGTTTGTGCTGAACCGGGTCGTGGGCGAGCCCGGAAGCATTTGCGGTATGCACGCTCTTGAGCACGCGCGTCGGGGTTGCATTGCCATCGGCGGTACGTGCATGGAAGACTACCTTGGCGGCGTAAGGCGGACTGAAGTCGTAGTCGGTCACGGCGACTTCGTCGCTGGCCGGGATCCAGGTCAGGCCGCTTGGGTTGTTGAGCTCGGTGACACTGCCGGTCAATCCACCGTAATTTATGCTGCGGATCCGCGCGACAGCATCTCCGCTGCCATGCAGGGGAAAGGTGTAGATACAGCAGTTGCTGGCGATGACGACCAGTTCATCCAGGGAGGCCAGGGGTACATTCGCGCGCGGCTGGCCGAGCAAGGGCGGGTTGATCACACGCAGCGGCGCGATGTTGCCGCTCGCGAATGCCGGAAAAACGCGGATGGCCTGACCCCAGTAATCGGAAACATAGAGCAATCCTTCGCTCGGCTCGTAGCTGATATTGGCCGGACCGTTCAACTGTGTCGCCGCGCCGGCAATTTGTCGTATCGGTGCCGCTGTTCCCTGGGCTGTGGCCGAAAACTGGCTGATCGGGTGACTGCCGGGACTTGATGGCGGATAGCCACCGAGCATCAGTTCCGCATGAGTCACCGTTGGAATGCTGGAGACGATCAGGGCGATGCCGAGTAGGTGCTGGATTCGCATGAAGGCGGTACCGGAAGGATGGTTCCCCTACATTACGCAAGAGCGGCCTGAAAATCCCAACCGGAGCCGTCATTTTATTGCGAAGCGGTACTGGACGCGCCCGCGGGAGCTTCCGGGAGGTCGTGACGCGCTATCCCATTGAATTCCCGGGAATTCAAGTCATTGCAATTCCGGATTCCGGATTTCCGCAGGCCACAGCGAAGGCAGCCGAATGACACAATTGATATGCTTGCCAGCGGGGACAGTCAGAAGATCGGGGCGTCCGGACTATCAGTCCGGTCACGTGTCTCCGCGTGGTTTCAACCGTCATTCAGGATCAAAAGGAGTTGTTCATATGAAGCACTTTGTTTCCGCATTCTTGCTGGCATGCGCAATCCTGGCCGCGCCCGCTGCGCGTTCGGAGGAAACCGCGGGCACCGACAGCCCGATCGCCAACCTGCCTTGGCACAGCGGCCCCGGCAGCGAGCGGATTGGTTCGCAGGCAGTCATCAAGACGGACGCTGATCTGGCCTTCCTCGACGAGGCAAGCAGCCGAAAGTTCCTCGAATTGACCGGCAATATCCCCGAGGACGATCTGTATGTGCTGGCCTCGACCGCCAGTGACTGGTGGGCGACCTTCACGTTCAACCCGATGGGCTATGTGAAGGACGACGACAAGATCGATGCTGACGAGCTGTTGGCATCAATCAAGAGTGGCGACGAGGCGTCAAATGAAGAGCGCAAGCGGCTCGGTATCCCGGCGCTGTATACCGACGGTTGGGCCGTTCCGCCGCACTACGACAGCGAGTCCAAGCGTCTGGAGTGGGGTGTCCGCCTGCTCAGCGAGGGCCATCCGGTGGTCAATTACACGGTTCGCATTCTCGGTCGAACCGGGGTGATGAATGCGACCCTGGTTGCCGACCCGGAAACCCTGCAAGCCGATGTGCAATCGTTCAAGGCGACATTGGCGGGTTTTGAGTTCAATCCGGGTGAGCGCTACGCCGAATTCCATGAGGGCGATCGCGTTGCCGAATATGGCCTGGCGGCACTGGTTGTCGGTGGCGGTGCCGCGATAGCAGCGAAATCCGGATTGCTGGCCAAGTTCTGGAAGCTGATCTTGCTCGGCGTGGCGGGTCTGGCTGGCCTGTTCAAGAAGCTGTTTGGCCGGAAGAGCGAGCGTTGATCGTTGGGGTACCGCCATACCTGCTGTTGCTGATCGCGATTGTTCTGATCTATCTGCTCGATTGCATCGTTGTGCTGTATGCCAACGAGGCAATCGTCAAGCCGCATGGTTCGGGTTGGCAGGTTGATTTCGGTTCCCGGCAAGGCTGGATTGCCGGCAAGCGGATCTACCTGCTCAATCCGTTGACGCCGCTGGCTGCGACTTATCGAGCGCACTGGACGGTGGGCGAGACCTTGGCGCGGGCCGACGAGGCGGCGCTGGGACGTTGCGCCGACCACACCCGGCTGATCGACAGACTCGATACCCGCATCGCAATGACGGCATGGATGGTTCTCGGCATTCTGCCGCTCGCGATGATGCTGCGGGGCTCGCTTGGTTTCTTGATCGGCGCGGCGGTTTCCTGGACGCTCGTGATCCTGTTGCTGGTACGTTTTTTCGCGAGCCGGGTCGAGCTGGAACTGGGCTGGAGTGAGTTCTGCCTGATTGCTTTCGAATGCCTGGCCTGTCCGCCGTGTGCGGTCAATCTGTTGCGCAAGCTTTCCTTGCGCTACCGGATGAATATCGACCTGGTTGGCCTCACAGTCGCGATGCCTGTTGATCGTGCTGCCATCGTGTTCGAGCGGATCGGAGAGCAGGCCGATGCGAGGCTGATCATGATGGACGATGACACCCCCGAATATGCATTGACCCACGCCTGGCGCGAATTGCTTCGCGTCGAGCATTCCCGCCTGACGCCCAGGAAGAATGAATCCACATGAGCATGAGCGAGATCCTGACGATCCTGGTTTGCCTGTGGCTCGGCTACTGGCTGGGGCGCAAATACCTGGAAGGCGGCAAGTCGAAAAGGCGGCAGGATCGCCCGTCTTCCGCCAACGGCAATGCGACGCCAAACTGGCGTGACCGGGACGAAATGCTGGCGGAGCGCCTTGCAATCGGCCACTCGCAAGCACAGGGATCTGATGCCTCGGTCGTGGATGAGGCAGAATTTGCCGATCCGACTTCCAGGGAAAGCATCATGTCCGATTCAACAACGCGCCGGGATCCCGAGCGCCACATCCGTGCTCCACGCGGCAGTGAGCTGAGCTGCCGAAGCTGGCTCACCGAAGCGCCGTTTCGCATGTTGCAGAACAATCTCGATCCCGAAGTCGCCGAGAATCCGGCTGAACTGGTTGTCTATGGAGGCATTGGTCGCGCCGCGCGCAACTGGGAGTGCTATGACGCGATCCTCAAATCGTTGCGCGAACTCGGCGATGATGAAACCCTGCTCGTGCAATCGGGCAAGCCGGTCGGTGTGTTCCCGACCCACGTCGACGCGCCGCGCGTGCTGATCGCCAATTCCAATCTGGTGCCGCACTGGGCGACCTGGGAGCATTTCAACGAGCTCGATCGCAAGGGTCTGATGATGTACGGCCAGATGACGGCCGGTTCGTGGATCTACATCGGCTCGCAAGGCATCGTCCAGGGCACCTACGAAACCTTTGTCGAGATGGGGCGCCAGCACTACAACGGCAGTCTGAAAGGAAAGTGGATTCTGACTGCGGGGCTTGGCGGCATGGGCGGTGCGCAGCCGCTCGCGGCCAGCCTTGCCGGTGCCAGTTCGCTCAATATCGAGTGCCAGCAGCGTTGCATCGATTTCCGTTTGCGCACGCGCTATGTCGATGAGCAGGCCACTGATCTGGATGACGCCATGGCGCGAATCGAGAAGTACACAAAATCCGGTGAGGCCAAGTCGATCGCCTTGCTCGGCAATGCTGCCGAAATTCTGCCCGAACTCGTGCGCCGTGGAGTCAGGCCCGACGCAGTCACCGATCAGACCAGCGCGCACGATCCGGTCCACGGCTACCTGCCGATTGGCTGGAGTGTCGAGCAATGGCTGGCCGAACAGAAAACCAATCCGGACAAGGTCCGCGATGCGGCGAAGAAATCGATGCGTGTGCATGTGGAAGCCATGCTCGCCTTCGAGAAGCTCGGCATCCCGACTTTCGACTACGGCAACAACATCCGCCAGATGGCCAAGGACGAAGGCTGTACGAATGCGTTCGACTTCCCGGGTTTCGTGCCGGCCTATGTACGCCCGCTGTTCTGTCGCGGCATCGGCCCGTTCCGCTGGGTGGCGCTGAGCGGCGATCCCGAGGACATCTACAAGACCGATGCCAAGGTCAAGGAACTGATTCCCGACGACAAGGCATTGCACAACTGGCTCGACATGGCCCGTGAGCGGATCAGCTTCCAGGGTTTACCGGCACGCATCTGCTGGGTCGGGCTTGGCGTGCGCGACAAGCTCGGTCTCGCCTTCAACGAGATGGTCCGCAACGGCGAGCTGAAGGCGCCGATCGTGATCGGTCGCGATCATCTGGACTCGGGCAGCGTTGCCAGCCCGAACCGTGAAACCGAAGCGATGCAGGATGGCAGCGATGCAGTCAGCGACTGGCCACTGCTCAATGCGATGCTGAACGTCGCCAGTGGCGCAACCTGGGTCTCACTGCATCATGGTGGTGGTGTGGGTATGGGCTATTCGCAGCATTCCGGCATCGTCATCGTCTGCGACGGCAGCGCTGCTGCCGACAAGCGTATTGCCCGCGTACTTTGGAATGACCCCGGCACCGGCGTCATGCGTCATGCCGATGCGGGTTATGAGATTGCCAAGGCCTGCGCGAAAGAGCAGGGTCTCAATCTGCCGATGCTCTATTGATTGGGTCTGCAAATACTGCGATTTAGTGCTATTTCTTCTCCCGCTGGCGGGAGAAGTACCCGAAGGGGGATGAGGGTGGTGCGCTTAGCATGGCTGGTGCATTACGCCTTGCTCGACCACCCTCATCAGCCTGTCGGCAGCTTCTCCCGCCAGCGGGAGAAGCGTGTCATAGCGACTACTTTCGGCCCCAATCAATAAGCGCGCGATATCGCATCAATGGCTTGCGGGCCGCTGTCTGGCCTGCATGAAGAATCGATACAGCACCGGCACGACAAACAGGGTCAACAGGGTCGAGAAGGCCAGGCCCCAGACAATGCTTGATGCGACCGGCCCCCACAGCAGCGATTTGCCGCCGAGCCCGAAAGCCAGTGAGGCGAGGCCGGCGATTGTCGTGCCGGTCGTCATCAACACGGCGATGACACGACGACGCGCCGCGTAGATGGTCGCGTGCAGGGTGCGCATGCCCGCTTGGCGCCGATCATTGGCCGCACTGATCAGGACGATTGCGGAGTTCACGGCAATGCCGGTCAGGGCGATGACTCCGTAAAGCGTGTACAGCGACAGCGGGTTTCGCGAGATGACCAGGCCCAGGGTGACGCCGGTAAAGGCCAGCGGCACGGTCGCAAGAATCAGCATTGGCTGGAAATAGCTGCGGAATTGCGCAGCCAGGATCAGGTAGATCAAGCCCAGGCCGAGAAGGAACAAGGGACCCATCGCACCGAGCGATTCATTGATGTCGTCGAGCTGCCCGGAGAAATCGAGATCGGTTCCAGGGAAACGATCATGTATCGAATCCCATTTGCTCTTCAATTCGGCGTTGGCTGCTGCGGTGTCGTTCTTGGTCAGGTCGAGATCGGCTTCCACGGTGATGGCGCGACGCAGATTCCAATGCCGGATCAGCCCTGGGCTGGTCGTTTCGCGTGCTTTTACCAGGGATCCCAGTGGCACGCTGCCGCCTGCGGGCAGGGCGATCGGATCGTCAAGCACATCGCGAACGCTGTCGACCGAGCTGCGCGACGAACGCACGCGCAATTCCATTTTCTCGCCGCGATCGCGCAGATCGGCAATGACTTCGCCATCGACATGCAGCCCGACCAGTCTCGCCACCTGGCCGGGATCCAGTCCGACATTGCGCACTGCATCGATGTCGACGCTCAGTGCCAGTTCGTTGCGCCCCGGCACGTCATCGTCGACCACATCCTTGCTGCCCTTGATGCCCGCCACGATCTTCTTCATCGCATCGGCAGCGGTACGCAGTTCCTGCGGATCATCCGAGCGCACCTTGACGCTGATCGGCTTTCCGGTTGGCGGGCCGCCGGATATTTCGAGAAACGAGATCTCGCCCGCACCCGGGGTTGCCGCGACGGCGACGCGCATCCCGTTGATGATCTGCTCAAGTCGGCGCATGCCGGCATGGCCGGGATTGAGCGAGATGGAAATCTGTCCGTACTGATCGCCGTAGAACGGTTCAACCTCGGTGAACTTGATCCCGGCCATCGAAGTGACGGCGCGCGCCTCGCCATCCCTGAGATGGGCGCGCACACGCTCCTCGACGCGCATGGTCTGGCGCAAGGTGTCTTCGATCGAGGATGTTGCCGGCATGTCGACGTTGACATAGAAAAGCCGGATCGGATCAAACGCGAAAAACTGGAACTTGACCATGCCGACGGCAATGGCTGTGCCGGAGGCGAGGAACAGGGCGAACGCCAGCAACAGATAGCGGCGCGGCCGGCGCATGACATGAATCAGGCTCACGGCGTAAAAATTTCGCACATTGCGCGTCCAGCGCTCGCGAATCCGCTGGCTGCGACCACGCGATATGGCTGCTGTTCGCATCGAGCTTACGTGTGCAGGCAGCATCCAGACCGCTTCAACCAGGCTGATCAAAAGGCCGAGCGTGACCACGAACGGAATCACGAACATGAACTGGCCGATGATGCCGGGCAGCAGCATCAACGGAAGGAAGGCCGCAATCGTCGTGGCGACTGCGGCAATGACCGGCATGCCGACTTCCTGCAGTGAATCGATTGCGGTATCGATGCCGCTCATGCCGCGCTGGATGCGGTAGTACATCGCCTCAACCACGACCACGGCGTCGTCGACGAGCATGCCAAGGACGATGACGATGCCGAGCAGCACCGAGACGTTCAATGTCGATCCCCAGGCTTGCAGGATCCAGAACGTTCCGCTGACCGAGAAGACCACGCCGAGGCTGACCATCAGGGCGATCCGCGTACCCAGAAACAGCCAGCACACGGCCATGACCAGAAGCAGGCCGATCACGGCGTTCGATTGCATGACGCCGAGCGCTTCGCGGGTCGGTATCGTCTGGTCGTCAGCGAGGCGAAGTTGCAGACCATCGGCCGCCAATAGCGGATTCTGGCTCCCGGTATAGGCGCGGATTCGATCAACCAGATCGAGCATATTGGTGTTGGCTATCTTGCTCACGGTGAACATTACGGCAGGCTTGCCATCGGTGGCGGCAAGTTGTCGGGGTACATCGCTGCCGCGGCGCACGGTGGCCACGGCGTCGAGCGGCACGCGCGCGGATTCGGAGCCCGGAACGCGCAGACTGAACTGCGCGAGTTGGCCAGGATCAGCGGTGGATCCGGCAACGCGAATCAGCCACTCACCATCGCGGGTATCGACCTTGCCGGCAAACACATCGCGAAACCAGAAGCGCAGGCTGTCGCTCAATGCGGCCGCGTTCAGCCCGCGTGATGCCAATGCCTGCGGATCGAACTCGACCAGCAGTTCGGGATCCTGGAAACCGAGTGCAAGCACCTGGTCGACGCCGGAGAGTTGCTCGAGATCCTCCTTCACCTTGCGCGCGGCGGCACGCAGGGTTTCATCATCGGCTTGACCGGTAAGAACGATCATCGCGGTGGGGAAGCCGTTCGATGTGGTTATCTCAAGAATGTTCGGATCAATGACATCGGCAGGCAGTTCGGTATTGGCCTTGTTCTGCAGTTCGCGGCGCAGATCATTGATGCGCTTGTCGAACATGCGCTCGTCGATTTCGCGAAAACGAACGAGGATATTGCTGACGCCCTCGCGTGAAGAGCTCACCACGAAGCGCACATCCTGGACATTGCGGATCGCATCTTCGAGAGGATTGGTGACGCGTTCTTCGATATCGGCTGCCGACGCGCCCGGCAATGCCGTGGCGATGTTGACCCAGTTGAAATTGATCTCGGGATCCTGCTCGCGCGGCATGTTCATGTACGCCAGCGAGCCCATGATGATCACCACGGCAAAGGTGATGTTGGCCAGCGGATGATTTTCGATCAGCGACCGCAGCAGGCGCATTCAGGCGGCTCCGGGTGGATTCGATATCGGTTTTGCCGGGTTCACGACGGCTGGAACCGGCTCGGCAGTGCGGATCGGATCACCATCGTGGAGGGACTGTTGTCCATGGGTCACGACCGGCAATTCCGCCGGAAGCTGCGCCATTGCAGTGCGACCACTGCTGGCACCTTCGATCTTCAGCCAGACCGCCTTGCCGTCGCGTACAGTGAACAAGCCGAGACCACCCTCACGCTGCACAAGCAGGCTCGGCGGGATCTCATAACCGCCGCGAATCCAGTGCAGGCTGCCGCTCAAGCCGGGCTGTGCGGCATCGCCGTCGAAGTCGAGTCGGGCAACGCGTGTGCGCGATCCCGGATCAGTCGCTTCGGCAATCTGCAGGATCTTCAGCGGGTAGCGTTTTCCGGCGATTTCCAGATGGATGTCTTCGGCGCTGGCCAGCTCGGCGGCCTGTTCGGGCTGCACGCGCACCTCGACGTGCGGGGTGGCCAGATCGATCAAGCGCAACAGTGGTGTGCCGGGGATCACCGCATTGCCGACCTGGGCCATGCGTTGCACCACAACGCCGTCAAACGGCGCATGAATCGTGGCCTTGTCCATTTGCCGTGCCGCTACTGCGCGGGCAGCCTCGCGGATGCGCAACTCGGCACTGGCCGCTTCAGCCTGGGTAACGGCCACGCTCATCTCATCATCCGAAACGTAGTTTTTTCCATGCAGCTCACGTGCCTGCTTCAGGCGTGCATCTGCTTGCGCAGCGGCCGCTTTGGCTGCGGCGACTTGCGCATCGGCCTGGCCATAGGCGAGGCGGTAGTCGGTTGGATCCAGTTCAAGCAGCACTTCGCCGCGCTTCACGCTGGTTCCGACATCGGTACGAATGTTCAGTACGCGGGCAGCCAGTTCCGCAGTCAGGGTGCTGTCGTTGAGTGGAACCACGTCAGCGGCCGCGCTGCCGCCGGCGCGGGCGGCTACGCTCGACAGCGTCTCGACGACAAGGCGCGGATTGTTTTCGGCGCTGGCGCTGTTTGCGTTGTCAGCATCACTACCACTACAGGCACTGAGCAAGGCGCCAATGGAGAGACACAGCAAAACAATGACTGACAAGCGTGGCATGGTCACCTCGTTTCGGCATCCCGAGGTGGGAACCGTCCTTTTTCGAGCCGATAAAGGCTACTTTGATTGTTGATGTCTGGATAGGAGCCGATGCGCTACTTGCCGGATTGGTGGAAGTTGGCGATTGCGGCGAGGGGCGCCAGGGACGCTGACGCCAAGCTTGGATCTGCCTGCTGGAACCCGCTTGCGGGGTTCGGTCAGAGTCCGTTGCGGATGATGTCCCGGATCGCGCCGCCGGCGCCGGAAAGCAGGAGGATCGCGATCGGCGCGAAGCTGACGAGGAAGCCCATCGAGCGCCTCGCCGGATCCGCCACGTAGCCGACGTAGTACATGTGGCGGCCGACGACATAGATTCCGAGCATCGCGGCAACAAAGTACGAGCTCCAGTATGTCGAGGCCATCCAAACGGCTGGTATCAGCAGGATCAACAGCTCCAGCGTATTCATCTGCACGCGGTAGTAACGTTCAAAGACAGGATTGCCGGCCGTGGCGGGTGCCTTGATGCCATAGGTTACTCGCGCGTTCCCCACGCGAGTTGCGAAGAATACGTACTGGAACAAGGCGATGACGACGAGCAGATTGACAAGCGACATGGTTTTTCCCGGCAGGTGATGTTCTGGTTGTTGGCGTGCGCATCAGAGCATACGTGCTTGTGTGAGGCCCGTGCAGACCGCGCAGCCGCGAGTGAATCGCGCAGATGAACGCTCAGTTGATACTGAGGCGCAGGTTTTGCCTGATGGTTTGCGTCCAGCTCGGCATGACCTCGGCGCTCGCCGCAAACTCGGGCCAGCGCCGAACCGCTTCGGTCACTTCGGCGATGATCGTTTCGGCGCGTCCGCGCTTCATCGAGGCCGTTTTCTCGCATTCGCGGAAATCCTCCAGCGTGAATCCGTCGCGCTTGCCGTTCATCGACATCTGGTGCATTGAAGTCCACAGGCCGTCCGGGTTGTAGCTGTAGGTGACATCGAATGCCGGCGAAAGCGACCAGCGCCCGCCCTTGTCCATCAGGAAGGCGATGTTCTTGACGTGGTCATCCTGGTTGCGCGCGATGATGTTGAAGGTCATGCGCCGGAACTGTTCTTCGATTGCCGCCATGCCGACATCGAGACGACGGATCACCAGCATGGCCTGTTCGTAGCTGTACGCGCCAGCGAGGTTGAAATCGTAATGGGCGAGTGCGCCGAGCGATTGCATGTGCAGCTTCTCGCCACCTTCAAGCCGATCGAAGCGACGCGCCATGAAATGACGGCGGCCGTTTTCCTCGAGCAGACGGCATTCGCTGATGTCGATACCGGCTGCGCGCGCCATCAGTGTGTAGGCGTATTCGATCGCGCCGTAGCCTTTTGGATCCTCAAGTTCCTTGTCCTTGTTGCCGCTGACGCCGTCGAATTTGAGGATCCAGTAGTCGAAGCCGGAACCGGCGGCAACCTGGCCCGATCGCACCTCATTGGTTTCGCGGTTCCAGGCGATGACGGCTTTGGCGCGTGCGCCACCGGCAGACGTGCCGACGCGCAGGATATCGCGCAGGGTCTCGGCTGATTGTTCGTCGGCGAACGAGCGATTCAGTCGGTCACGCTGGGTGAGCACGTCGGAAGCGAGCCTGACCAGGGCATCGACTTCGACCGTTTGCGCATGGCTTGTCTTTGGCCCGGTGGCCGGTGCGAACTCGAGCGCACCCATGCCGCGTGCGCCGATATAGCAGAGGCGTTCGACGGCATTGAAACTCTCGGGCGTGCGTCCCTGGGTGGCCAGCCAGGCGTCGATCAACGCATTGCCGAAACGGTCGGGCAGGGAGTCGGCGAGCAGTCCGGGCAGGCCATGGAACGATTCGCGAGCGAGCTTGGGGAAGGCGTAGACCCGCTCATCCAGCGGCATCATCAGCGGCGCGACTTCGATGCCGCTGCGGGCGAATTCCGGCGTGTACTGGAATGCGGCCGTGCTGGCCGAATCCTCGACCGAAACGGCGCCGATCGCACGGCCCCAAAGGCGGACTTCGGCGAGCGTCGTCACGATTCGTCTTTCCAGGTCCAGGCCTTGCTCGCGGGTTCGGGTTCGCGCACCGACGATGCCCGCTGGCGTTGTCGCCCCTTGAGTTTGAGTTGTTCAATCGGACTGGGGATCGGCTCGGGAACCAGCGCATCGAGCCCGTCGAGCAGGTCGAGGGCGCGCAGGAGACGGATGAAACTGGAGATCTGGCTGGATTCGCCGGCTTCAAGGCGCTCCACGGTGCGCTTGGATACGCCGGCGGCTTTGGCCAGCTCGGCCTGAGTCTGATTGCGCTGCAGGCGTTGCCGACTGATGCGCTCGCCGAGGATTTGAAGCAAGCGGTTATCGGTGGCTTGATTTTTCATATGAATAATTCGTCCTTGATGACGAATAACATTCACTATCATGCCCGTATTCGACTTGAGTTACGAGTAAGAGCCTGATTATTTTCACAGGATAATTCACAGAATATGACGAATAATAGCGGAAATACGCTATTGTGCGTCATATTTGGCGAGTTATTGCTTCGTGGTTGTATTCAAGGATCTCTACGGCAACCGCTGGGATTTGGTCGCACCGAAAGCCTGAGTTCGCAGGCATTTTGTCCGCCAACTACTCGGCTGACGAACTCGCTCCGGCTATTCGAGGATGTTCTTGGCTTCGGCCACGGCCAGGATTTCGGGCTGCACATGTTTCTTGCGCTTGCCGATCAGCGGATGGATGAAAACTGCGGCCAGAATGATCAAGACGCCTGCGTAGAACAGAGGCGTCAGTTCGTGCTGCTCGCCGAACAGGATTGCCGCCAGAACAATCGCGTAGATCGGTTCGAGATTGACCGCGAGCTGCGCACCGAACGCCGTCATGTGGCGCAAGGCGACCAGCGACAGTGCGAACGGCAGCAGGGTGCAGACGATTGAGAGGATCAGGATCAGGCCCAAGTCGCGAGCGGCTGGAATGCTGAAGATATCCCCCGAGAAAGCCGGGAATATCCACGGCATCAATGGCGACAGCAAGGTCAGCGCAAGCGTGCCGGCACCGAGTTCAATACCAGTCACGGTCAATGGATCGCCATGTTCGACCAGGCGCTTGTTGAGCGAGCCGAACAGGGCGACAAAAAATGCCGAGATTGCGCCGACGATGATGCCGATGCGGAAATCGTCGGGCACACCGCCAACGACAAGGGCGACGCCGGGCAGCACGGCCAGGCCAAGCGCCAGTTCACGCTTTGAGAATGAGCGTCTCGCCAGTTTTGGTTCAACCAGGGCCGTGAACGCGGTCGCCAGCGCGATGCAGGTCGCCGCGACCGAGGCATTGGCGAGCTTGATCGCGCCGTAGAACGTCAGCCAATGCAGGGCGACCAGGACGCCGATCCCGGCATACGAAAGAATCAGCTTCGGCGACATCGCACGCAGCCCGCGCCAGGCGCGCGGCAAGAGTGCAATCACGCCAACGACTACGAGCATGCGCCACCAGACCAGGGGCAGGGCGGGCAGGCTGATCATCTTGCCGAGGATGGCGGTGAAGCCCCACAGCAATACGCAGAAATGGATCTGGAACTGGGCTCTTGCGGGCGCCGAAAGGGTGCTCACGACACGATCTCGAAGGGGCTGGGGCGACTGGAATACGGGAGGCTTCCGCGCGGGGCGCAAGCATGCCACAGCGTCTGCCATCCGGACTGCTCCGGATCATGCAGGGACGATGAAAAGTGGCACTATTGATTGGGCCCATGGATCGGCGCTGTTACATGCTTCTACCACCAGCGGGAGAAGGAATCGAGCAAAGTCGCCGTATTTGCGGCCCAAACAATATCGGAAATCAACTCGGGAGGATGTCATGTCGATCGAACTGAAGATGCTGGTCTGGTCCGTCGTGCTCGGTCTCGTGCAGATCGCGCTGGTCGCGAGCTTTGTGACCCTGCAACGTGGGGTCAAGTGGATTGTCGGTCCGCGGGATGGCACGGCTCCGCCTTTGAACCCGATTGCCGGCCGTCTCGATCGGGCCAGCCGCAATTTCCTTGAGACCTTCGGGTTCTTCGCGGCCGCGGTGCTGGCCGTGTTGCTGACACAGAAGGTCGACGCGCAAACCGCTCTCGGCGCGCAACTCTACTTCTGGGCGCGCGTTGCCTACCTGCCGTTGTATGCGGCCGGTATTCCGTATCTGCGTACCCTGGTCTGGGCGGTGTCGATAGTCGGCTTGGTCATGGTTCTTGCCGGCCTTTTCTGAGCAGCCACGAATGCAGGAATCCATCGAACCCATCGCCGAATTGATCCCTCCTCAATCGAATGCCGAACGGCTCCTGTTGAATGGTCGAGCGCCAAGGCTCGATGAGCTGGCCTTCCTCGCCCAGGTCAACTACGGGCATTTCACCACGATGCAGGTGCGCGAGCGCCGCGTGCGTGGCTTCGGCCTGCATCTGCAGCGCCTTGCCACGGCGACCCGTGAATTGTTCGGCAGCAATCTTGATATCAATCGGGTGCGTGCGCAGGTTCGCCAGGTACTCGGTGACGAACCGACCTCGTTGCGCATCACGGTGTTTTCGCGGGCATTGGATCGTGCCTGCCCGGAACGCCCCGTTGGCGCTGATGTGCTGATCGCGACAAGTCCCGCGCGAGCGCCACGAAGCGGGCCGCTGCGCCTCAGATCGATCCGCCACGAGCGGGTGCTGCCGCACATCAAGCACATCGGCATGTTCGATCTGCTGCATCTGTGGCGACAGGCAAGGATCGCCGGATTCGATGATGTCGTGCTGACCACGGCGGCGGGCGAGATCGCGGAGGGTTCGACCTGGAATATCGGTTTCTGGGATGGTCAGCGCGTGATCTGGCCGAGTGCGCCGGTCTTGCCCGGCATCACCCTGCAGTTGCTTGATTCGGGGTTTCGCGAGCAGGGCATCGAGTCGGTGATGCGCCCGGTCTTGTGCGAACAGCTGGCAGGATTTCGCAGTGCCTTCATGGTCAATTCGGGATCGATCGGGCCGATGATCGAATCAATCGACGCGCAGCGTTTCGATATCGATGGCGAGCTGCAGCGTATGCTCACGACGGCCTGGGAAACGCAGCCGATGGAGATTGTCTGATGCACCTGTATGCCCGAGTGCGATGAACATCGATACTCTGCGGATGCGCATGCACGACAATCGCTGGTAGTGTGCGCGACGCCGATTCCGATTCCGACAGGTCTTCATGCTGGATACCCTTGCCGCCCGCCTTCGCCTCGCGCTCAACCTCGCGATCATCGTCGTCAACACCATCGTCCACGCGACGCCGCTGTTGTTGCTGGCCGTGGTCAAGCTGCTGATTCCGATCCGCGTGTTTCGCAATGCGATTTCAAGGCTGCTGGTGGTTCTGGCCGAAAGCTGGATCTGGGTCAACAGCACCGTGGTGACCTTTGTCGCCGGTCTGACCGTGCAGACCGAGGGCTTGCAGGGGCTCAAGCGAGAGGGCTGGTACCTGGTCATCTGCAATCACCAGAGTTGGGGGGATATCCCGGTATTGCAAAAGGTCTTCAACCGGCGCATCCCCTTTCTCAAGTTTTTCCTCAAGCGCGAACTGATCTGGGTGCCAGTGCTCGGCCTGGCCTGGTGGGCGCTCGATTTTCCGTTCATGAACCGCCATTCGAAAGAGTTGCTGAAAAAGCGCCCCGAGTTGCGTGGCAAGGATACTGAAGCCACGCGCAAGGCCTGCGAGAAGTATCGGCACCTGCCGGTATCAGTGATGAACTTCGTCGAGGGCACGCGCTTTACTCCGGAAAAACACGATCGTCGCCGCTCACCCTATGAGCACTTGCTGGTGCCGCGATCGGGCGGAATCGCCTTTGTACTCGATGCGATGGGCAGCATGCTCAATGCGATCGTCGATGTCACCGTGATCTATCCGAACGGGCGGCCGGGCATGGTCGACGTATTGTCGGGGCGCGTGCGTACCGTCAAGGTCCACGTCGACGTGATCCCGATCCCCGAGGATCTGCTCGGTGGTGACTACGAGAATGACAAGGATTTCCGGATCCGTTTCCAGGCCTGGCTCAATGCGCGTTGGGCGATCAAGGACACCCTCATGAAGACCGGTTCGTGAGGTGGATGCACAGAGTGGCGAAACGCGCCTCGTGCGGCGGAAACCGTGTCGCCGCCGATCCGGACCTGGCCGCTTTTCTCGACTGACATCTCGATGATTCCGTCGCGTCCGAATTCGCGACCCTGGCTGGCCCGATAGGTCGTGCCGATCTGCTCGATTTCCCGATTGGAGTGAAACCGGCGAGCGGCAGCTCCTGGCGCGGCGTGAAGATACGCACGCGATGGTCGGCTCCGGTCTGCGTCGGTGGCAGCAGGAGGCTCGTTTCGGAGAGGTTCGTGCATGCGGCAAATTGCTGCATTCGGGTCGCATCGAGTCCTTCTGCATCGATGACATCGGCCAGCGGATTGCCAGGACCGGCACGCTTCCTGAACACGTCGACTTGCATGAAACGCCGTTTGCGCATCGTCATCACCTGTCCGGCAAAGCCACCATGATGTCGGGAGTCGAGTTAGAATTCGCGCCCCGGCGGTTTCGTCGAGATCCGATTTTCCACCCGAAGTTGCAGGTATTCCCATGGGCAGAGGCCCCAGTATCGAAGGTCGCAAGAACGCGGAAGACGCGAAGCGCGGCAAGATTTTCACCAAGCTGATCCGCGAGATCACGATTGCCGCGCGCAATGGCGGCGATCCGGCGAGCAATGCGCGCCTGCGCCTGGGCATCGACAAGGCCTTGTCGGCGAACATGACCAAGGACACGATCGAGCGCGCGGTAAAGCGCGGCTCGGGTGCCGATGGTGCCGACAACATGGAAGAATTGCGCTACGAAGGCTACGGCCCCGGCGGTGTGGCCTTGATCATCGATGCGATGACCGACAATTCCGTGCGTACCGTGGCCGATGTACGCCATGCGCTGTCCAAGCACGGCGGCAATCTCGGCACCACTGGTTCGGTCGCGTTCCAGTTTGCCCGCGTTGGCGAAATCGTCTTCGACACGCCGACAGCCGAGGCCGAGGAGAAAGTACTTGAGGCCGCCCTCGAAGCAGGCGCCGATGATATCGTCAGTGAAAGCGGACGCAGTACCGTGCTGTGTGCGCCGGAGAATTTCGAGTCGATCAAGACGGCCCTGGTCGGGGCCGGATTCGAGCCACTCAGCGACGATGTCGTGATGCGTCCGGCCAATCGCGTCGCGGTTGCCGAAGATGTCGTCGAGACTCTGCACGATCTGCTCGATTGGCTCGACGAGCTCGATGATGTGCAGGACGTCTACCACAACGCCGCGCTTGCGGATTCGGCGTGAGCGGAAATTTTCCGCCATCAGGCTGGAATGCCGGATCCCGGGGACACAGGATGAATCGACTGATCGTCGTGACCACCGCCGTCCTGGCGGTGGTTCTCGCCGGATGCGCGCCGCAAGCGACGCGCGACCCTGTTGCCACTCACCCGCTCAGGATCGCGAGTTGGAACCTTGAGCATCTGGCCGAAGCTGATGGCCTCGGTTGCCGACCGCGCAAAGAAGCGGAGTATGCGGCCTTGCGCGGCTACGCAGAACAGCTCGGGGCCGACGTGATCGCCTTCGAGGAAGTGGAAAGCGCGGCGGCTGCTGCACGCGTGTTTCCGCCGGATCGCTATGTGATCGCCATCTCGCAGCGACCATCGAGTGGCCGCCACGGATTGTGTGGCCGCGATGCGACCGATGGCCCGACCATCCGCGACCAGAAAGTTGGTTTCGCGATTCGCAAGGGCGTCTCTTTCACACGCAATCCGGATCTGAGCGAACTCGCGATCGGCGATCCCGACCTGCGCTGGGGCATTGACATCACCCTGGCTGGCGCAAAACCCTTGCGCCTGCTTGCCGTGCATCTGAAGAGCGGCTGTTCGGCAGGTGATGAGAAAAAGCCATGTCCGGTGCTGTTCGATCAGGTGCCCGTGCTGCAGCGCTGGATTTCCGCACGTCATGAAGAAGGCATGCCGTTCGTGATGCTTGGCGACTGGAACCGGCGTCTGGCCCTTGCCGATGACGTGGTCTGGAAACGCTTGAACGAAGACGTGCCACTGCTTGACGCGGCCGAAGGCAAGGGCGCGACCTGCGTGAAACGCTATCCGGACTTCATCGACCACATCGTGCTTGATGCGGCAGCCGTAAAGCACTTCGTACGCGGATCGTTCGCCGAATTCACCTATGGTGTCGCCGAGGATCAGCATCCGTCCGACCACTGCCCGGTGTCGATTGAATTGGGAGTGGGGAGTAGGGAGTAGGCAGTGGAATCGTGGGAAGCGGCTTCGGTCGCTATGCTTTCAGTCAGGAATGGAAGAGAGCATCGCGACTGAAGTCGCGCTCCCGCTGAAATCGATCCGGTTCAACGCTTGAGCAGATCCTTGAGGCCGGCGAATGGATTGCCCGTCGCTGCCGTGGTCTTGTCTTCAGCCGACGATGCGCTGCCACCGGTGTGATCGATGTAGCGTGAGTGCTCGTTGTCGTGGCAGTAAACGCAAAGCAACTCCCAGTTGCTGCCATCGGCCGGATTGAAGTCGTGGTCATGGTTGCGATGGTGCACGGTCAGCTCCTGCAGATTGGCGCGCGTGAATTCGCGCGCACAGCGGCCACAGATCCACGCATACATCTTGAGCGCGCGTTCGCGATAGCCAGCTTCACGCTGGGCGGCATTGCGTCGCGCCTCGGCAACGATACGGTCTAGTTTGCTGGTATCCATCGGTTGTCCATGATCGAAAAGACGGATGGTCGCAGAGAATCGGGTGGCCAGCCATGCTCCTGATCGAGCCGGCCGTGGCATTTGGCATGACTGATGATTTCACCAGGTTGCAAGTCCCGTTGTTTGCAGGAAATCAGCGATGCAAGCGATGAAGCCCCACATCCGGATTTGCGGGTTGCGCCTGGTCGAGCATGGCCACATGGACAGGCTACGCCCATAATCGGCAAGTCGATGATCGGCCCCGAGGTGTCCTCTTGAATGCGGCAACATTTGTGACTGGCCGCTTGCGCCGCACCTGCATCGTCCTGGCGCTCGCGATGGTTGGCGCCTCCGCGCTTGCCGATTCGCCCAGGGAAACCGATACCGCCATGCGCATCAGCGCAGACGAGATTCGCGGTCGTATCGAAGCACTGCTGACACGCACCGACGTCGTCGCATCCGACAAGCAGCTCACCCTGGAAAACCTGCAACTGGCCCTGGCCCGTCTGCAAAGTGCCGAAGGCGCGCGCAAGCTGGCGGCAGAGTATGCAGAATCTCTCAAGCAGGCACCCGAGCGAATCGCCGAATTGCAGGCCAAACTGGCCGAGCCGCACGAGCCGCGCGCGGAGGACGCGCAGTCCGCGCCGCTCAAGATCGATCCAGCCAAGGCGCAACTGCGCATGGCGGCCCTGCAGATACGCCTGGTGAGCCTGCGTGCACAGCGGCGCGAGCTGGACGAATCAATGCGGGCCATGGCAACACGCAAGATCGACGCACGCTCGGAGTTGGCGGACTTGCGATCGCAACTGGAGCGGCGTACGGATGCGCTACCCCTTGATGCGTCCCAGTTGCTGCTCGACTCCGGCCAGATCAAGGACGACGCGGTTCGCCAGGATCTGTCGGCCCGCATCGAAAGAAACGAACAGGAAATCCTGAGCCTGCCGACGCGCGAGGCGATCGCGACCGCGCAACTGAGCGTGCTCGGTCGCGAACTCGATCAGACCCAGGGCGAAATATCCGCCCTCGGTCGTCGCATGGATGCGCGTGAGCAGGAAGAGGTGCATGACAAGCTGGATCGGGCCAGACAGGTCGTCATCGACCTCGAGGGCAAGCCGGAGCCGTTGCAATCGCTGGCGCTGGAGACCGCATCGTTGCGCGAAGCGATGTTCGGCATTGCCAACGAGCTGCGCAAGTTGTGGTCGACCAAGGATCGGCTGCACGGCCAGCTCGAAGAGGTGTCGACCTTGCGCAAGAATGCGGAACAGATCCTCGCGTTCGGGCGGATCGGCGAGGACTACGGGCGCCTGTTGCGCGACGTGGGCAAGAAGCTCCCGGGTGAAGCAAGCCTGAGTCGTCGCATCGCGAAGCGCCAGGACAGCATCGTTGACGTGCGTGTCGAGCGTTTCCGCAGTGAACAGAAGCTCGCTGCAGCCGGTACCGGATCCGCGGCGGTCGAGCAGTTGATGAGCCAACTCGGCGATGCCGCGGGCACGGACGCGCGCGCGATCTCGCACTCACTGCTGAAGGAGCGACGTGAGGCATTGCAGGACTTGAGTCTGACCCAAGGCCGGCAGATTGAAGCACTCGATGAACTGAACCAGCTCGAAACCGAGTTGCGCGAACGCAGTGCGCTACTGCGTCTGATGCTCGATCAACGATTGCTCTGGCTGCCGAGTGCCTCGCCAATCAGCAGCGATTGGGGAAATCAGATTGTGGCCGGCATCAGAGGAATCTTCGCGCAGGAGAATCGAGCCGCCATGTTCCCTGCTGTGCGCGAGTCGTGGAACGCGCGCCCGTGGCTCTATTCTGGTTGTGCGGGTGCGATCCTGATCTTGCTCGGCTTGCGCAAACGAATGCTGGCGAAACTCGCGTATTTCGCCAGGCCGGTCGGCACACGCAGCGACCGGTTCGGTTTGAGCCTGTATGCGCTGCTCGTGACCGTGCTGCTCGCCTTGCCGATTCCACTTGCCTTCGTGGTCCTCGGACAGATGCTGGTAGAGCCCGCCAGCCCGGCGTCCATGCCGAGCGCCATTGGCCGGGGGTTTTTCAACGTCGGGATCGTCTTTTTCATCCTCGACCTGTTCCGCAACATGTGCCGGAATTGCGGGTTGTTCGTCAGTCACTTCATTTGGCCCAGAGCGGCGGTGCACCGCCTCGGGCTCGCCTTGTGGAAGTTGAGTCTGGCCTTGATGCCGGCGGTCTGGCTCGGCGGTGTGGCCCAGGTCAGCGACGCCCCGCTGTATGCCGACGGCATCGGTCGATTGGGTTTGTTGATGATCTCGATCGCACTCGCGATTTTCGCCCATCAGGTATTCCGTCCGAATGGCGGTGCGATGATGGGAATCCTCGAGCGACATGGATTGATTTGGCGAACCCGGCTCATCTGGTATGGCGTGCTCGTGCTGACTCCACTGCTGCTGGCCGGGGTTGCCATGGTGGGCTATTCGGTCAGTGCGATCGAGTTGCAGGGACGCCTGATTACCTCGGCCTGGGTGGTTCTGCTTATCGTCATTGTTTTCCAGATTGCGATGCGTGGCGTGCTGGTTGCGGGACGCCGCGCCGCCTACAAGCAGGCCGAGGCGCGTCTCGCCAGGCGGCGTGAGGAAGAGCGCGCCGGTGTGGGCGCCGACAGCGCCGGCGAAGGTTCGCCGGTTGCCCACGAAGAGCCCGAGATCGACGTCGTGACGGTCAGTCAGCAGACCCGCGGGATTCTGCGTGCAACCAGTTTCGTCCTGCTGGCGATGCTGCTGTGGAAGATCTGGAGCGGCCTGATCCCGGCGCTCGGCATCTTCAACGACGTCGTATTGTGGTCGAGCGTTGCCACCACCTCGGCTGGCCAGGTGGTGACAGCGGTCAGCCTCGGCAATGTGTTGCTTGGCGTGGCCCTGCTCGGTTTGACCGTGATCGCGGCACGCAATCTTCCCGGATTTCTCGAAGTGGTCGTGTTGCATCGTTTCGAGATCGATTCGGGTTCGCGTTATGCCTATGTGACGATTGCCCGCTACGTGATTCTTGCCGTGGGACTCGTGCTCGCCTTCAGCAATATCGGTGCGGACTGGTCCAAGCTGCAATGGATAGTCGCCGCGCTGGGTGTCGGCCTCGGCTTCGGCTTGCAGGAGATTGTCGCCAATTTCGTTTCCGGCATCATCATCCTGTTCGAGCGGCCGGTGCGGGTTGGCGACTTGATAACGATCGATGACACCGTGGGCACGGTATCGCGCATCCAGATCCGCGCGATCACGATCACCGATCCGGACAATTTTGAAGTGCTGGTGCCGAACAAGGCCTTCATCACGCGCTCGGTCAAGAACTGGTCGCTGACCAGCCCGATCACGCGACTCGTGGTCAAGGTCGGCATCGCCTACGGCAGTGACGTGGCGCTTGCGCAGAAAGTCATGCTTGATATCGCCAGGGCCAATGAACAGGTTGTTGAATCGCCGGCGCCGATGGTTCTCTTTCTCGGTTTTGGCGACAGCTCACTTGATCTGGAACTGCGCGTGTTTGTCGGCCGCATCGACCAGCGCTTGCCGACACTGCATGCTCTGCATGTCGCCGTGCTGGATGCCTTCAACAAGGCTGGAATCGAAATCCCGTTTCCGCAGCGCGATGTTCACATGCATGGATTGGCGGCTGTCGATCAAGGCGGGCAAGATGCCGGTGAAGGTTCGGATCCGCAGCGCAAACAGCCACCGCTCGCAAAACCGTAGTTGACACTTGAAGCAACCATTCGCGCATGGCCCAATCAATCGTGGCTCTATCAAGCGAAGGAATTCTGCAACCTTGAGGGAAGTTTCCCCACTTCCGTTCGTGGTGAGCCTGTCGAACCATGATAGGACGTGGCCGAAGCGGCTCGGCAGCTTGGGAGTGCCCCTTCGACAGGCTCAGGGCGAACGGTTGAGGTTGGACCAAGCTTGACGGTGCAAAGTCGTACTATTCAAGGGCCGAATCAATAATGAGGCGTTGCTGCTGAATCAGCCGAAATGGCCATTGTGATCGCGCCAAGCACGGCCTCGTCTGCGATGGCCGTTGTCTCACTACAAGGTGCCGCCTGGATCGGGGTTCTTGAAGCTGCGCGGGCTGAGCTGGCGGGTCAGTCGGAACACGCCTTCGCGCACGACGCGGGTCAGGCGGATGTCGATGATCGTCGTTTCGTTCGGCGGGATCAGGGGCAACAGATCCTGCACCGTGGCATGCAACTCGGCCGCCCAGTATTCGACGAACCCCTCGCCATCGCGCGGCTGGATGCGCAAGCCGTAGGGCTGACGCGGAATCAGGGCAGGGCGCGCAACGCTGTTGGGCTTGAGTCCCGGAATCGCGGGACATCCGGCCAGCGCCGCGTGATTCAGGAAAAAGGTCAGATTCCCCGAACGCTTGTTGAACTGGCGATCGGCAAGGAAGTTCTCGGGCAACTGGTTCGGGTCGTTGTTCGGGCCGGCAGTCAGCAGCACTTTCACGTCGGGTGTGCCGAGTTGTTGCGAATCGATCAGGCGGAACATCACCATCGAGCGAGGATCGTGGATGTATTGCCTGTCAGGCAGCACCGGCACTTTTTCAATTTCAAGGCGATTGCCGACATCCTGGCGCGCCGCATTCTCGGTCGCGAAATCAGCACATAGCGATGCGTATTCCGCGGCATTGCCGATCTTGAGGCAACGCAGGATCGTATCGACGGTGACGTGGGCGACATTATTGTTGCGCACGCTGCGCATGATGCCTTTCGAATCACCCGAGTGGGATGTGCCGGCGACGATCTTGAAGGCGGTCGTTGCCGCGCGCTTTGACGAAATCCTGACCAGACCGCGCAGGCGCTTGCGCGCTGATGGCAGGGCTTCGTCGGCCTGCACCTGCGGCTGCTCGAGCACGATATGGGTGGCATTGAGATTCGCCGCAGCGAGTCGAACCACGCCATCTGAACCGATTTCACCGGTATATGGATTGACGAAATCATACAGCTTGCGGTCGATCGCGTCGCCACTGAGAACAAAGTGGAAAAGCGGGCTTACAGCCTCTGTGAGCTTCAGCTTTGGGTATTCGTTGATCCAGCGCAGGTTGAGCGCACAGGCTTCGGGACTGCCGAGCTCGAGCCAGTCGAGCACGCCCTGGCCGGGTTCGACTCCATCAAACCAGCTCTTGATCGCGGCGAGGCGCGACTTGCCGAGCTGGGCCAGCGCCGAGCCGAAATTGGCTGGTGCCAGCATGATCAAATGGCTCATCGGGCACTCGGAGGTTCGTTTGCCTTGCACGTAAGTGCGATCGAACCAGTCGCGAACGACCGGCCCGCCGGTCGAATGCGTGATGCAGACAAAGCGCCGATTGGCGCCGGCATCCTTGAGCACTGCACCGAGTGCCGCATCAAACGCGCGCGAAATATCGGCAAGGCGCACCTCGTCGCGAAAGCTCACGTACTGGCCGAGATGGATATGCTGGACGTCGAGCTTGGGCCCCCCGGACTTTGCCGCCTCGGCAATCAGACGCGCGGGCAATTCGCCGTAGGTGTCGGTGTTGGTGACACTCCAGCCATGGACGAAGATGACGAGCAATGCAGGCATGATCGGACTCCTTGTCAAAAAGCGCCGGTGCGCACACGCTCCATGCACGAGCTGGCCGGCAGGCGAGTGCATTGAAACGCCGTGTCCGTGTATTTGCAAGCATTCACCACTTTGAAACTACCGCTGCCGAGCGCCGCTCGACAGACTGGGTTCCCGCCCGGGCTGGCGGTTGAACCGGGGATCCCGGAACATGGGCGATACGATTTCAAAGGAATAACCATGGCCACGACCCCCGATCTATGCGACGCATTTCCGAATCAGGTCAAGGTCGCCGAGCCGATCTTCCGCAGCTACGGCGGACGTGATTTCTTCGGCGGCCAGATCGTCACGATCAAGTGTTTCGAAGACAACTCGAAGGTCAGGGAACTGGTCGCAGCGCCGGGCCATGGCAAAGTGCTCGTGGTCGATGGCGGCGGTTCACTGCGCCGCGCCCTGCTTGGCGATCAGCTCGCCGGGAAAGCCGTCGAAAATGGCTGGGAGGGCATCCTGATCAACGGCTGCCTGCGTGATGTACGGATCATTGCCAGCCTTGATATCGGCGTGCAGGCGCTTGCCAGTCATCCAATGAAAACCGGGAAGCGCGGCCTTGGCGATATCGACGTTGCAGTCACGTTTGCCGGACTGACCTTCAAACCTGGAGCGTGGCTTTACGCCGATGCCAATGGCATCGTGGTTTCCAGTGAGCAGCTGGTTTCAGATTCGTGAGTCAGTCGCGCCGCTGGAGTTTCAATCCCAAGCTACCCTGTGGAATCAGTCGGTGCCGCCTTACAGCGACAGAGTGCGCCCGCCGTCGACTGGCACATTGATGCCGTTGATATATCCAGCGGCCGGCGAGGCGAGGAAGGCGATGACGCTGGCGATTTCGCTGGCTTCGGCGAAGCGGCGCAGGGGAACCGTGGCGAGCATGCCTTCGGCGATGACTTGTTCGCTGGTGCCGGTGGCTTTGGCGCGGTCGGCGAGGATCTGGTCAAGGCGTTGCGTGCGCGTGTAGCCGGGCAGGACGTTATTGACCGTGATGCCGTGCGGCCCGAGTTCGCCGGCCAGGGTTTTTGACCAGTTGGCGACGGCACCACGGATCGTGTTGGATACGCCGAGGTTGCGGATTGGTTCCTTCACCGAGGTCGAGATCACGTTGACGATGCGGCCGTAGCCGCTGCCCTGCATGCCCGGAAGAATCGCCTGCAGGATGATCTGCGCGGCAATCAGATGCTGGTTGAAGGCGCTCAGGAAATCATCGGCTGCAGCAGAGCTGGCCGGGCCACCCGGTGGACCGCCGCTATTGTTGATGAAGATGTTGACGGCATCCGCGTTGGCGACTGCTTCGATCCTGGCGCGCAGCTCGGCATGATTGCTCATGTCGACGGCGATGTAGCCGTGCTTCTGTGCACTATTGATGCGCGGCAGATCGGCGATGACTTTCTCAAGGGCCTGCGCCGACCGCGCAAGCACGGTGACATCGGCGCCGAGCGCGGCAAGTTCGTGCGCGGTGGCGCGGCCAATGCCCTGTGAGGCACCGCAGACGAGGGCGTGTTTGCCGAGCAGTTGCAGATTCATCGTCCTGGCCTCGTTTTGAATCACTGGATGCGGGCGAGCTTCTGCACCATCAGGCTGAGCAGCTCCTCATCGTCGTTCGAGTGCGGAAATTCGACCGATTCAAGGTCGAAACCCATTATCGCGGCATCTTCCTCGTCCAGCCCCTCAAACGCGCGGAACTCGGCATCGAGCAGGGCCATGCGTGCATGTTGCTCGTCGTCATAGCGCGGACGTTCGCCGCTCGAATCGAAGATCTCGGCAATACCGGATTCGAGGATTTCGAGTCGGGCCCAGACCAGGGTGTCGCCGATGATGGCGACCCACCATTCCCTTTGCGGCGCGAGTTCCATTTCGGATTCAAAATCGTCGTTGATGCTTTTTCGGTTGTTCATCCGAGTGCCTTCGATGCGATGACTGCGAGTATGCCGAATACGATCGCCCAGGCACCGATGCTGCCGAGTCGGGCGAGACCGCTCAGATTTCGATCGTCGAATGCACGATAGCGACGTGCAAGGAACCAACCGAAGGCGCGCGGTGTGAACATGAAGCCACCAATGCGCGCGCGCTCCTGTGGTTGATGATCACGCAGATGTGTGACGACCAGAATCCAGGTCATCAGATAGGTGGTCAGGCCAGCGACAAAAAAGCCGAGGCCGGCCAGTAACATGAACTCGCGTGCCGCGTGCATCAGAACTCCGCGTGGCCGGGAACGCGTGGATACGGGATCGCGTCGCGGATGTTGGCGAGGCCGCAGACGTACACAACGAGTCTTTCGAAGCCGAGGCCGAAACCCGCGTGCGGAACCGTGCCGTAGCGGCGGAAATCGCGATACCAGTTGTAATGGGCAGGATCGAGGCCAAACTGCTGCATGCGCGAATCGAGGATATCGAGACGTTCCTCGCGCTGCGCGCCACCGATGATTTCGCCGATCCCGGGTGCCAGCACGTCCATCGCGGCGACGGTACGGCCATCATCATTCAGACGCATGTAGAACGCCTTGATTTTTTCGGGATAGTTGGTGACCACGACCGGACGACCGACGTGCTCCTCAACCAGATAGCGCTCGTGTTCGGTCTGCAGGTCGATGCCCCATTCGACCGGGAATTCGAATTTCTTGCCGGATTTCTTCAGAATCTCGACGGCATCGGTGTAGTCGATACGCTCGAACGGTGCGTTGACGAAACCCTCGAGTCGCGAGACAGCGGTTTTTTCGACGCGCTCGGCAAAGAAAGCCATATCGTCGGGGCGCTCGTCGAGCACGGCCTTGAAGACGAACTTGAGCAGATCCTCGGCAACGCGTGCATCCTCGGCAAGATCGGCAAACGCGATCTCGGGTTCAATCATCCAGAACTCGGCGAGGTGACGTGCGGTGTTCGAGTTTTCAGCACGGAAGGTCGGGCCGAAGGTGTAGACCTTGCTCAAGGCCAGGCAATAGCCTTCGACGTTGAGCTGGCCGGACACGGTCAGGAACGCATCCTTGCCGAAGAAATCCTTGCGCATGTCGATCGCACCTTTTTCGGTGCGCGGCAGGTTCATCAGATCCAGGGTCGAGACGCGGAACATCTGACCGGCGCCTTCGGCATCCGAGGTCGTGATGATGGGCGTGTTGACCCAGCAATAGCCGTTCTGGTCGAAATAGCGGTGAATCGCCGAAGCCAGCGTGTGGCGCACGCGCGTGATTGCACCAAACAGATTGGTGCGTGGGCGCAGATGGGCGACCTCGCGCAGGAATTCGAGCGAATGCGGTTTCGGCTGGATCGGGTAGGTTTCCGGATCATCAACCCAGCCGACCACTTCGATGCTGTTCGCCTGCAGTTCGAAGCCCTGACCCTTGCCTTGCGAAGCGACCAGCTCGCCGCTGGCGATCAGGGCGCAGCCGGCGCTGAGGTGTTGAACTTCGGCGGCATAGTTGGCCAGCGAGTCCGGCGCGACCACCTGGATCGGATCGAAGCACGATCCATCACTCAGATTGATGAAGGACAGGCCAGCCTTGGAATCGCGACGCGTGCGCACCCAGCCGCGAACGCTGATCTGGGTGCCGGCTGGCAGGGAACCGCTCAAGGCCTGTTTGACACTGACGACGGACATGCGTTGCGTGCTCCGTAAAGCGAGGCTGTCGATCCGACATGCGGATCGGTGGAAACCGCGCATGATAGCGGATAGCGGCGTAATTGGAGGCTCGGTATCGCTGCGAATTGCGGCGTTCGAATGGCGCAACCCTTGAATTGCCGCGGCTTGCCAAGATCTGACGAAGGATCTGGGGTGCTAGACTTCCTTCCGCGACTGCCACCATCGACCATGCCGACAACCATGCCCATCCAGCTCACATCAGCAGCGCTCGAGCGCATGCACCGCTTCCTCGCCAAGGATCCTTCGGCGATCGGTGTGCGTTTCGGCATCAAGCGCACCGGTTGTTCAGGATATGCCTATACCGTCGATCTGGCCCAGGCTGTCGCCGAGCATGACAGCGTGTTTGATCTCGATGGCATTCGAGTTCTTGTCGATGCCAAGGCGCTGCCGTTTGTCGAAGGCACGGAAATCGACTATCGACGTCAGGGCCTGAATGCCGCATTTGTTTTCCAGAACCCGAATGTCACCGGTGAATGCGGTTGCGGCGAAAGCTTCACGGTCGACGCAAAGGCCTGATCGAATCACGGTTTCACGGCGTCGTTGCGCGTTCGCATCGTTCAGGAATCTCGGTTAGACTCAAAACGCTGTATTGCACGGTGTCGATGCCGTGGGCCGATGCCGCGAAGATCCGTTTCTTCATTGCCCGTCGATCGCTGCCTGCATCCACAGTGTGGTGGGGAGCCCCGGTTGTTTGGGGCGCTGGGCATCAACGATCAGTGGAGACAAGCATGTCGGATCAAGAGGTCGGAACCGTCAAGTGGTTCAATGAAAGCAAGGGGTTTGGTTTCATCAGCCGTGACAGTGGTGCCGATGTATTCGTGCATTTTCGTGCCATCAGCGGAAGTGGTTTCAAGACCCTGCAGGAAGGCCAGAAGGTGAGCTTCAAGGTTGTGCAGGGCGAGAAGGGCCTGCAGGCTGAAGATGTAACGCCAGTCTGATTTCCCGGGGCCAGTCTGCGGGGCCGCGACGTTCGCGTCGCGGCCCCGTTGTTTTTTCGGATTCCGCTACCACGTATCCGATCCAGTCCAATAGAGGTGACGAGATGATCACATTGAACGTGCGTGGATTGCCGCGCGAAACGACCGAAGCCTCCCTCAACGAGATGTTCGGGAAGTTCGGTCGCGTGCACAAGTTGAAGATGGCAATGGACCCGTTCAAGAACGAGTGCAAGGGCTTTGCCGAGCTGGCCATGGAGGGACATGAAGCGCGTGCGGCTATCGCCGGCCTCGACGGCAGTTTCCAGGAAGGTGGCACCTTGCGCGTTGGACTCGCCAGTGCGCGTCCCGCCCGCGGCGGTCGTCGCTGATCCGGGTTTGCTGGCAATGGCAAGCGCTCGATGAGCTTTCAGGATTTTCGCAACTGCACGGTATCTGGCGTGTTGCTGCTTGTTGCGGCATGCACGTCAGGTTCCGCGCCCCCAGTTGAGAGCATCCCGGCGAATGGGCCTGCGAGTGAAGTCGCTGCCCCGGCCAAAGTCGAGGTGGCGGCCTTTCTCAGTGGCTACCATGAGTCGCGTGATGGTGGCCTGTTCACTGCTTGCGGCGAAACCTCGCGCCGTCGCGTGACATCTGTCGATCCGGCCACGGCAGCGGCCCTGGTGCAGGCGAATGCGGTGCAGGATCGGCCCCGCTTCCTGATGGCCGAAGGCAATCTGCGTGGACGCGATGCGGTCGAGATTGGCCACTTCAACATCATTTCCGGCGATGCCTGGAACTGTGAATCACGGCTTGGCGAGATCGTGCTTGGTGCGCGCGGAATCGATCTCATGTGGAGCCTTGAAGTGACCCAGGCCGCGGCAACTTTTTTTGCCGACCCCGCCGCAGCGCCCGAAGTTAACGCCTTTGCCGGGCTCGGTGCCGCATCGGATGGTCTGGATTTGCGTGCCGGTGAAGCGGGCGCGGATTTCAGCGCTCATCTGCGTTCCGAAGCCTGCGTCGAAGCGCTGACCGACACGATCTTCGGTTGGTCGATTGTGGTCACCGCAAAAGACCGCTCATTCAAGGGCTGTGCCTGGCGTGGCCTGGCCTCGCCTTGAGGCGACGCGGCGATCAATGCGCAGCAGCGAAAGTTCCAGGACTGAATTGAGGGCGATGCGGGTGCGTTCGGCCGACGCTGTCGAAGCGGATCTGCTCATGTCGCTGCCTTCGTCCGCGCGCATCGGTGTGCTCTGGTTGCCGGCGCTCGGCGTCGGCGCTCGTCACTACCAGGCATTCGCGGCGGCGCTCGCCGACGCAGGCATCGCCAGTGCACTGCATGAATGGCGTGGCACCGGATCGAGCAACCGGCGTGCTTCGCGAGATTGCGATTGGGGCTACCGGGAACTACTCGGCCAGGACATTCCAGCGAGTCTCGCGGTGGCCCGTGAAGCGTGTCCGGATCTGCGCTGGGTGATCGCCGGGCATAGTCTTGGTGGCCAGCTTGCCACCTTGTTTGCTGCCCTGAATCCGCAGGCTGTCGAAGGTCTTGTCATTGCCGGCAGCGGTTCGCCCTATTGGAAAACGTTTCGCGGCAGGATGCGTGTCGCCGTGCGCGCGTTGCCCTTGATTGTCCATGCGCTGACGGCTGTGTGCGGTTACTACCCGGGCAAGCGACTTGGATTTGCCGGTCGCGAATCGCGGAACTTGATGCGCGACTGGGCGCGGACCGCGCGCTCGGGTTGCTACGAAAACTATGCCGAGGATGTTGATTCGGAGCGCGCGCTCAAGGTCTTCAGCAAGCCGGTGCTTGGCATTCGCCTCAGCGAGGATCGCCTGTGTCCCGAGGCATCGTTTGACTGGCTGCTGGCCAAGACCCCGGATGCCCCGATGCAGCGCGTGCTGCTCGCGCCCGAGGATTTCTCTTCCGGCCTGGCCGAGCACTTCTCATGGCTGAAGGATACGCAACCGGTTGCTGCGGCCATGGCCGGGTGGCTGGATCGATTCAATTGAACCGCTTTGGCACGAATGGGATCAATGTGAATACCGGATTGACCATAGCGAGGAGTTTCACATGAGCTTGTTTGAACCGCTGGTTCTGGGTGACGTGCAGATGCGCAATCGCATCGCGGTGTCGCCGATGTGCGAATACTCGGCGATCAATGGCCTGGTGCAGCCCTGGCATATGGTCCATCTCGGCAGTCGCGCCGTGGGTGGCGCGGGCCTGATCCTGGCCGAGGCCACCGCGGTCCAGGCGCGTGGCCGCATCTCGCCGGCCGATACCGGAATCTGGAACGACGCGCAGGCCGAGGCGTGGGCGCCGATAGTCGCCTTTTTGGCAGCCCAAGGTGCTGTGCCGGGTATCCAGCTCGCGCATGCCGGACGCAAGGCCAGCACATCGATTCCGTGGTCGAAAGCTGGTCCCACGGTCGATCCCGCCGACGGCGGCTGGACTCCGCTGGCACCGTCTGCGCTGGCCTATTCGGATACCTGCCCGATGCCCGATGCGCTCGATGCGGCGGGAATCACGGCGGTCATCGAGGCTTTTCGTGCCGCGGCCGTACGCTCACTTGAATGCGGATTTCGCCTGATCGAAATCCATGCGGCGCATGGCTACCTGCTGCATCAGTTCCTGTCGCCACTGAGCAATCAGCGAACCGATGAATGGGGCGGCAGCTTCGAAAATCGCATTCGCCTGACCCGCGCCGTGGTCGCGGCGGTACGTTCGGTGATGCCGGATGGATTGCCCCTGCTGGTGCGGATTTCGGCAACTGATTGGGTCGAGGGCGGTTGGGATATCGAACAAAGCGTCGAGCTGTCGCGAATCCTGAAGGTCGATGGCGTCGACCTGATCGATGTTTCGAGCGGCGGGCTTGCGCAGAACCAGTCGATTGCAATCGGCCCGGGCTATCAGGTGCCGTTTGCCGCGCAGATCCGACGTGAAGCCGGAATCGCGACCGGCGCGGTCGGCCTGATCACCGAACCAGCGCAGGCCGAAGCGATCATCGCCGCCGGCGACGCCGACATGGTTCTGCTCGCACGCGAACTGTTGCGCGATCCGTACTGGCCGCGTCGTGCGGCCAAGGAACTCGGAGTCCAGATCAAGGCACCGAATCAGTATGCGCGGGCCTGGTAACCCGATCGGAACGATGGCTGCGCTACGCTTCCGGCCTGGGCTGCTTCAGTGAGGGAATCCGATGAGTGACTTGCCTTGCGACCTGGCTTGCTGCGCCGCGGTCTTGCCGGTGGCGCGAACGAGTCCCTGGACTTGTTGCCTGGACGAATCGAGCGTGGACTCAAGGCGTGCTGGTCGCCGATGAACAGCGATTCGGGGGTGCGCCTTGATGTCTGGCTCTGGGCTGCGCGTTTTTTCAAGACCCGCGCCTTGGCCAAGCAGGCCATCGAAGGCGGCAAGGTCGAGGTCAACGACGCCGCCACGAAACCCGCGCGCCTTATCCACGTCGCTGATCGAGTTTGCATTACGCGCGGCATCGAGCGCTTTTCAATTCGCGTCACCGCGACCAGCGCCACGCGCGGTCCGGCCAGCGTCGCCCAGGCGCTATACGAGGAATCAGCGGAAAGTCTTGCCGCGCGCGAACACGAGCGTGAGATGCGACGGCTGACCGGCGCCGGCTTCGATCATCCTCACAAGCGACCGGACAAGCATTCACGCAAACTGCTGCGTGATTTCAAGGAAGGCGGTCACTAGCCCGGACTATCGATCTCATCGAGCCGCTTGTGCCGTGGCTGCTGGCGCGAAGGGAGACAACGATTTGATCGCCGCAATAAACGATGGGTAGAGCATTCGATTGCCGTCTGCGCTGAGATGGTCACCGTCGAAAAACACCGGATTGCCATCCCTGATCGCTTCGCATCGCCTTGGGCCGCAAAGAGTCGGAAGCGGATCCCACACGCTGGCTCCGAGCTTGCCGGCCAGCACGTTGAGGCTGTCGAGCACGGGACGACGATAGTCCTCGATTGCCTGGCGTGATTCGGACAGGCCCGGATTGCAGATCGGATTGATTGAATTGAAAAAATCCGCGCAGCGAAATGGTGGTGCGCGGAACAATGGCTTCGGTGCCTCGAAGACGATATGCATGCCAGCGCCGGATAGCGGGCCAAGCTGGGCGAGCAATTGTGTTGATTCAGCATCGCGGCCCTGTGAGGCTTGGGGTGTTCCCATCATCGTCCAGCGATCCGTGGCGTTGAGCATGGCGTCCTGGTTGCTCAGACGATCCAGACGCAACGCTGCGAGAAACAGGATGTCGCCGGGTTTCGCGCGCTTGCGGATATCGGCGAGTTCAGCCTGGTTTTGTACCTGGCATTCGCCTGCATCGGGCCAGGGCTTGAGGGTGGCGAACGCGCAGTTGATGTTTGGATACAGGGTGACCTGGGCACCGGTGCGCAGCACGTATTCGGTCAACATCGTTGTGTAGCCGATCGTATGCGAATCACCGAGCGCAAATAGATCCGGCGCTGTCTGTGCCTGTTTGCTGCATCCGCCGCGACTGTAGATTGTGGCCAGGGTCGAACCCGAACCCTCGCCTCTGGCCATCAGAAAGCAATCCGGCACCTCGTTGATCCGACCGAGCACTTGCGCGTACCAGTGATCGGGGTGTCGCGTTACCGTGCTCAAGGACAAGTGCGCGCGTGCCAGCGTGATCGATGCCGACAAGGCGCAGGTTGTGATGACCAGAGCGAGACCGGCAGTGACAACGCCGGCGCGAGGCCAAACTCGCAAGCGTCCGGAATAGCGCAGCGGCAGTTCGACGATCCGGTACGAGCCTTCCGCGAGCAGCATGGTTGCAGTGACTGCGACGATCATGGTCAGAATCGAATCAAGCCCGCAGGTCCAGCGCATGACCACGTAGACCGGCCAATGCCATAAATACAGCGAGTACGAGCGTCGCCCCAGATAGACCGGTATCAGGCTGCCAAGCCCGCGTGCGAGGATCGATTTCGTGCCCGACACATGCAGGCCAGCGAGCACGCCGAGCGTCGCAACAATTGGAATTGCCGCCCCGGGGAATGGGAACTGGCTGACAACCGAATCGAAAAAGGTCCAACCGAGCAAACCGAGGAACAGCCAGGCAGCAAGCTCGCCAAGATTTCTCAGGATAAAACCGGGTTGCTTGTTCCCATATCGATGGACGCACTGGAACAACAGCACGCCGGCTCCAAGCTCCCAGAAGCGCGTGGTGATGAGATAGAAAGCGGCGGTCGGATTGCTTGCCGGGCGCAGCCAGGCGTCGGTCAGTGAGGCGAGGCAAGCCACCATGATCAGTCCGGTCGACAGCGCTCGCCAGCGTCCGCCGCGCGTCCAGGCGAAAAACAACAACGGAAACAAGCAGATAGAACTGCTCCTCGACGCCCAGCGACCAGGTGTGCATGTACGGGTTGAACGCGGCGATTGGTGAAAAGTAGGTTTCGTTGTGAAACGCGAGGAAATAGTTGCTCAAGCCGAAAAACGCATACAGCCCGGTCAGTTCGTTCGAGGAACTGAGCCACGCGCGCGGAATGACCAGAACCGAAACCAGGCTGGTCAACAACAGGCAGACGAGCAGGGCCGGCACGATCCGCTGCAGGCGTCGTGCGTAGAAGCGACCCATGAAATTGCTGATGCCGCCACCGCTCCAGTGACTGACCGACAGGCTGACGACGAAGCCCGAAATGACGAAGAAGACATCCACACCACTGAACCCGCCCGGCAGCCAGGTTTCACGCAAGTGATAGATCATCACCGCGACAACCGCGATCGCGCGCAAGCCGTCGATATAAGGCAGGTAGGTGCCGGTTCGCGAGGTTGGCGCTGGATTCAAATCGTTCACGGGATGCCGGATGCGTGGCTGCAAGGGTTCGTTTGGATCGACAGACGGGATTCGCTCACAGCATCTTGCGCAACCGGTACATCGCATCGAGTGCCTCGCGCGGACTCATTGAATCCGGATCGAGTGCGCGCATCGCTTCCTCAATCGGCGACGGCGCGGGTGGCGCGAACAGACCAAGCTGGGGCGTGCTGGCCCGTGCAGACTTTGCCGCCCGATGGGATTCCGTGCCGCTGGCTTCGAGTCCGGCCAGCGTTTCCCGGGCATCGTTGATCACGGCTTTCGGCAAACCGGCCAGGGCGGCCACCTGCAGACCGAAGCTGCGGTTGGCCGGGCCTTCCTTGACCGCGTGCATGAAGACAAGCTGATCGCCGTATTCGACCGCATCGAGATGCACGTTGGCGATGCCGCTGTGTTCATGGGCCAACCGGGTCAACTCGAAATAGTGGGTGGCGAACAAGCGTGAAGGCACGATTCTTCGTCGCCAGCCAGGTTGCGCAGGCCTGGGCCAGTGACAAGCCGTCATAGGTACTGGTGCCGCGCCCGATTTCGTCCATCAGAACCAGACTGTGCTCGGTTGCATTGTGCAGGATGTTGGCGGTTTCGCTCATCTCGACCATGAAGGTCGATTGCCCGCGCGAGAGATCATCGCCGGCGCCGATGCGCGTGAAGATGCGATCAATCGGGCCGATCACGGCACTCGCTGCCGGCACGAAGCTGCCGATATGCGCGAGCAAGACGATCAGGGCGTTCTGGCGCATGTAGGTCGATTTGCCGCCCATGTTCGGGCCGGTGACGATGAGCATGCGGCGGCGCTCGTTGAAATCGAGATCGTTCGGCTCGAACGGTTCCTCGCGAACCTGTTCGACTACCGGATGACGACCGCGCTCGATGCGGATGCCGCTGGTGTCCTCGAGTTGCGGACGGTTCCAGTCCAGCGCATAGGCGCGGTCGGCAAGACTGGCCAGGGTGTCGAGTTCGGCGACGGCGCTTGCAGCTGATTTGAGTTCGGCGAGGCGCTCAGCAAGGTAATCGAGCAGACGCCTCGTAAAGCGCGCGTTCGCGCATCAGCGAACGCTCGCGTGCCGAGAGCACCTTGTCCTCGAACGCCTTGAGTTCCTCGGTGATGTAGCGCTCGGCACCCTTGATTGTCTGTCGGCGCGTGTAGTGGGTCGGCGCCTTGTCGGACTGAGCCTTGCTGATCTCGATGTAGTAGCCATGCACGCGGTTGTAGCCGACCTTGAGCGTCGGGATGCCGCTGGCGGTCTTCTCGCGCTCCTCGAAATCGATCAGGAATTGATCGGCATTGGTTGCCAGTCCACGCAGCTCGTCGAGTTCGGCATCGAAGCCGTCACGGATTACCCCGCCATCGCGCTGCAGGGCGGGCGGTTGTTCGACCACCGCAGCCATCAAGTGGGCGGCAGTTTCGGCATGTTCACCGAGTCGATCGAGCAGTGCGGCAAGCAATGGACTGTCGGTTGCCGCCAGCCGCTCGCGCAGCGCTGGCGTTCGGGCGAGACCATCACGCAGGGTCGACAGATCGCGCGGTCGCGCCGAACGCAGGGCGACCCGGGCGAGGATGCGTTCGAGATCACCAATGCCGCGCAGCTCATCGCGCAGGCCTTCGTTGCAGCCGCTTTCGATCAGGCTCTCGATCGCCTGGAAGCGGCGATTGAGTATGTCGTGATCGCGCAGGGGCCGGTTGACCCAGCGATGCAGGTTGCGTGCGCCCATCGGCGTGACCGTGGCATCGAGTACGCCGAGCACGGTGAATTCGCGGCTTCCCGAGGCGTGCGTGTCGAGTTCGAGATTGCGCCGTGTCGCCGCATCCAGGGCGATCGTCTCGCTGGCGCTCTCGACGGCGATTCCGCTGAGATGTGGCAAGGCTGATTTCTGCGTCTCCTCGACATAGCCGAGCAGGCAACCGGCGGCGCCGATGGCCAGTGAATAGCCATCGGCGCCGAATCCGGACAGATCGCGCGTGCCGAAGAATCGGCAAAGTTCACGCGTACCGGTTTCGGCATCGAAATGCCACGGCGCGCGCTTGCGCAAACCGGGCAGGGCGGTGACGAACTTCGGCCAGGCGCCATCTTCGGCGATCAGCGTCTCGACCGGCTGCAGGCGCGCCAGTTCGGCAGCGAGTGCCTCGGCATTGGCGACTTCGCTGATCAGGAATCGTCCGGTGGTCAGATCGACCCAGGCCAGGCCAAACCCCGCCTTGCCAGCGGCAATCGACAGCAGCAGGTTGTCGCGGCGCTCCTCGAGCAGGGCCTCGTCGGTGACCGTGCCAGGGGTGACGATGCGCACGACCTTGCGCTCGACCAGGCCCTTGGCCAACGCCGGATCGCCGATCTGTTCGCAGATCGCGACCGATTCGCCGAGTTTGACCAGCTTGGCCAGATAACCTTCGGCAGCGTGATACGGCACTCCGGCCATCGGGATCGGTGCACCGGCCGAGGAGCCGCGCTGGGTCAGGGTGATGTCGAGCAGGCGCGCCGCCTTGCGCGCATCGTCGTAGAACAACTCGTAGAAATCGCCCATGCGGAAAAACATCAGCACATCGGGATTTGCGCTCTTGGCGGCAAAAAACTGGCGCATCAATGGAGTGTGCTGGGCGGCGTCGTTCATCGGGTTGCAGGTTGCGGGTGACCGGGGATTATCCCACGGTCCGTCGCAGCTTCCGATGCCGGCCGTGATCTGTCCGGTATGATCGACGACTTGTCATGCCACCCATCGATCGAGCCAGGCGCCGATGACGAACCAATCCGCCGATGACGCCCAACTGTTCGCGCTCGGCAACACGATCGCCGAATTGCTGATCGCCCACGGGCAGACGATTGTCTGCGCCGAATCCTGCACCGGTGGCTGGATTTCCAAGGTGCTGACCGACATTCCGGGCAGTTCGACCTGGTTTGAATGCGGTGTCGTCGCCTACAGTTACGAAGCCAAGGAAGCCTTGCTCGGCGTGCAGCCGCATACGCTTGAACGAACCGGCGCGGTCAGTCACGAAACCGTGGTCGAAATGGTCTCTGGCGCGCTTGCGCGCTATGGTGCCGGCGTGGCAGTTGCGGTGACCGGAATCGCCGGACCCGGTGGCGATACCCCGGACAAACCCGTTGGAACCGTGTGGATTGGCTGGAAACGGCGCGGCGGCTACGCCCGATCCGAGCTGTTCCATTTCGATGGCGATCGCGAAGCTGTGCGTCGCCAGACCGTTTATGCCGCGCTCGAAGGCGTGCGGCGAATTCTTACAAGCTGACGCGGCGATTTGCCATTTCGCGAAAAGCCTGCTGTGAAATAATCGAAGCCGAAACCGCGATGTCTCAGTCCCTGAGATGCGCAATCGGCACGCTCCACTCAATCTACAGCCCAAGGAAACCCCCGATGGACGACAACAAGCGCAAGGCGCTCTCCTCCGCGTTGAGCCAGATCGAGAAACAGTTCGGCAAGGGCGCGGTCATGCGCATGGGCGATCGCGTCAACGAAGCGATCCCGACCATCTCGACCGGCTCACTCGGCCTCGATATCGCCCTCGGCATCGGCGGCTTGCCGAAAGGCCGCGTGGTCGAGATCTATGGCCCGGAATCTTCCGGCAAGACCACCCTGACCCTGCAGGTCATTGCCTCTTGCCAGAAAGCCGGTGGTACCGCCGCGTTTGTCGATGCCGAACATGCACTGGATCCGACCTATGCCGAGAAGCTCGGCGTCGACGTCGACAACCTGCTGGTTTCCCAGCCCGATACCGGCGAACAGGCGCTCGAAATCGCCGACATGCTGGTGCGCTCAAACGCGGTGGATGTTGTCGTCATCGACTCGGTCGCGGCGTTGACGCCGAAGGCCGAAATCGAGGGCGAAATGGGCGATACCCACGTCGGCCTGCAGGCACGTCTGATGAGTCAGGCACTGCGCAAGCTCACCGCAAACATAAAGAAATCAGGATGTCTGGTCATCTTCATCAACCAGATTCGCATGAAGATCGGGGTCATGTTCGGTAGTCCCGAGACAACCACGGGCGGCAATGCGCTGAAGTTCTACGCCTCGGTTCGTCTCGACATCCGCCGCATCGGCGCGGTCAAGCGCGGCGATGAAGTGATCGGTTCGGAAACGCGGGTCAAGGTGGTCAAGAACAAGGTCGCACCGCCATTCCGCCAGACTGAATTCGAGATTCTCTACGGCGAGGGCAGCTCACGCGAAGGCGAGTTGATCGAACTGGGCGTGCTGCACAACCTGGTCGAGAAATCCGGTGCCTGGTACAGCTACAAGGGTGATCGCATCGGTCAGGGCAAGGACAACGTGCGCCTGTTCCTCAAGGAGCACAAGGAAATGGCCAACGAGATCGACTCCGCCCTGCGCGAGAAGTTGCTGGTCAAGCCCGGCAATTCGCCCGCGCCTGCGGTCGAGATCGAGGCCGAGGAAGCCTGATCGAACGAGCCTTCTCTGGAGTGCACGCCAAGGCGTTCATTCAATTCGGTCGAAGGCCGTCGCGCGCGCGCTGCCGCGATAAACCTGAAAATAATTTCAGGAATGTCCCGCAAGTAATTGAGCAAGAACACTATCTGTCGTGAGCGACGACAAGCCCGTCAAATCCGCAAAGGAAAAGCCCAGCGCCTACAACAAGGCGCTGGGCTTGCTGGTCAGGCGCGAACAGTCCGAGCGCGAACTTAAAACCAAGCTTGATCGCGGTGGTTACAGCACCGACGAATCGACAAGCGCGATCGACGTGCTCAAATCGCAGCAATATCAGAGCAATGCGCGATTCGCCGAATTGCTGGCGCGCTCGCGGGCAGCCAATGGCTATGGGCCGCGGCGCATTTCGGCGGAACTGAAATCGCACGGCATCAGCGATGCCGAAATCAGCGCGGCGATCAAGTCGCTGGATTGCGATTGGTGCGATCTTGCCCGGCGCCAGTTGCAGCGTCACTACGGGCGCAGACCGGCGACGGATGTCAAAGAGCGTGGCCGACGAGCGGCCTTTCTCTTGCGCCGTGGCTTCGATGCCGCCACAGTAAGCGTTCTCACACGCGCCGACATCGGCGATCCCGGTGACGAGTTCGATTGAGAACTCCGCTGTGGACGTTCATCGGCGTGTCCGCACTCCGGATTGAACCGATAGATGAAAACCAGCGCCGACATCCGCTCCGACTTCCTTGAATTCTTTCGCTCCAAGGGCCACGCCGTGGTGCCTTCGGCGTCCCTGGTCCCGTCCAGCGACCCGACCCTGATGTTCACCAACTCGGGCATGGTGCCGTTCAAGAACGCCTTCCTCGGCAGTGAGAAACCACCAAGTCCGCGCGTGGTCGATGTGCAGCGTTGCCTGCGTGCCGGCGGCAAGCACAACGATCTTGATCAGGTCGGCTACACCGCGCGTCATCACACGTTTTTCGAGATGCTCGGCAACTGGTCTTTTGGCGATTACTTCAAGCGCGACGCGATCCTCTGGGCCTGGGAGTTGCTGACCGAAGTCTGGAAATTGCCGAAGGATCGCCTGCTGGTCACGGTCTACCAGACCGACGACGAGGCGTACGCGATATGGAAGGATGAGGTCGGCATTCCAGCGGAGCGCATCGTGCGCATCGGCGACAACAAGGGCGCGCCGTTCGCATCGGATAATTTCTGGCAGATGGCAGAAACCGGCCCCTGCGGCCCGTGTACCGAGATCTTCTACGACCACGGTGCGCATATTCCGGGTGGCCCGCCGGGATCGCCGGATGAGGATGGCGATCGCTATATCGAGATCTGGAACCTCGTCTTCATGCAGTTCGATCGTGCAGACGACGGCACGCTGTCGCCATTGCCTGCGCCGTGCGTCGATACCGGCATGGGCCTGGAGCGACTTGCCGCGATCCTGCAGCACGTCCACAGCAACTATGAGATTGACTTGTTCCAGCATCTGGTCAAGATCGCTGCGCAACTGACCAGCACGCCCGATCTGGAGAACAAATCCCTGCGCGTGATCGCCGACCACATCCGTGCGTGTTCCTTCCTGATCGTCGATGGCGTGTTGCCCTCGAACGAGGGCCGGGGCTATGTGCTGCGCCGGATCATCCGACGCGGCTTGCGTCACGGCTGGATGCTTGGTGTGCGTGGCGACTTTTTCTGGAAGATGGTCGAGCCGCTGGTGGCCGAGATGGGCCAGGCCTATCCGGAACTGGCCGCCAAGCGCGACTTTGTCGAGCGCGCACTCAAGGCCGAGGAAGAGCGTTTCGGCGAAACCCTTGAGCAGGGTATGAAGGTTTTCGAGGATGTCGCCGGCAAGTCGGGTTCGATCATTCCGGGTATCGATGCATTCCGCCTTTATGACACCTACGGCTTTCCGGTCGACCTTACTGCAGACATCGCACGCGAGCGTGGACTGAGCATCGACATGCCGGGCTTCGACAAGGCCATGACCGAACAGCGCGAACGCGCCCGTGCGGCGAGCCATTTTGAATCGAAGGGCCAGTTGCCGGCCGAGATGGCCAGTTCCTTGCCACCGACCGTGTTTTCCGGCTACGAGGTTTGCGAAGAAAAAGGAGGGCGCGTGCTGGCGATGGTCCGCGCTGGCCGCCGGCTCGATTCGCTGGCGGATGGCGAAGAGGGCATTGCCATCCTCGACCGTACGCCGTTTTATGCCGAATCGGGTGGCCAGGTCGGTGATGCGGGTGTGCTGGTTTCTTCCGGCGGACGCTTTGTCGTCAGTGACACGATCAAGCTTGGCGGTGCCTTCCACGGCCATGTCGGTCGCTGGCAGGGGGCGTCGGCGCTGATTCCTGGCAACGAAGTCGAGGCTGCCGTCGATCTCGTCCGACGCCAGGCCATCGTGCTCAATCATTCCGCAACCCATCTGCTGCATGCCGCCTTGCGCAAGGTGCTTGGTGAGCATGTCACCCAGAAGGGATCGCTGGTTGCGCCGGATCGCCTGCGTTTCGATTTTTCCCATTTCCAGCCGGTTTCTGCGGATGAGCTTCGCCGTATCGAGAATCTGGTCAACGACGAGATCCGCGCCAATTCAGAGGCCGAGACCCGCCACATGGGCTATGACGACGCGATAGCGTTTGGCGCGATGGCGCTGTTTGGCGAGAAGTACGGCGACGAAGTCCGCGTCCTGCGCATGGGTGACTTCTCGACCGAACTGTGTGGCGGAACCCACGTCAGCCGCACCGGTGATATCGGCCTGTTCAAGATCTTGAGCGAAGGCGGTGTGGCCTCGGGTATCCGCCGTATCGAGGCGATCAGCGGTGGTGCGGCAACTGCGCATGTCCTCGAAGAGGAAGCGCGTCTGGGCGAGATCGGTCTTCTGCTCTCGGCCCAGGGCAGTGAAGCCGTCGACAAACTGCGTCAGTTGCTTGATCGGCAAAAGAAACTTGAGCGCGAGTTGGAATCCTTCAAGGCCAGGGCGGCAAGCGCGGCAACGGCCGAATTGGGCAGCCTGGCGGTCGATGTCGGTGGTATCAAGGTGCTCGCTGCGCGCGTCGATGGACTCGACGCGAAGGCGCTGCGCGAGTCCGTGGACAACCTCAAGCCGAGACTTGGCGATTGCGTGATCGTCCTCGCCGCAGGTGCGGATGGAAAGATCTCCCTGGTTGGCGCGGTTGGTGGTGCGGCACTGGGTCGCGTCAAGGCCGGTGAAGTCATTGCCCACGTGGCAGCAGCGATTGGTGGCAAGGGTGGCGGTCGTCCGGACATGGCCCAGGGCGGCGGCAACGATACGCCGGAACTGGCTGCTGTCCTGGCCGGATTGCCCGACTGGATCGCGCACCGGGCGAGCTGAGCCTGGCACCTCGTCTGGTGTTCTCCCGGAGACATCGGACGTTTGACTTCGAACCTGTGCGCTGTCCCTGCGTACACAATTTCGATCAAGGGTTCATTGCGTGAAACCGACGTCATCGCTTAGTATCGCGGAGTCCGGAAGTTGGTTCCCTGCTTGATCCAAGGCAGAAGAATTGTCCAACGGACCAAGGCTGCGAACTGGGGGGAACGGGCCGCGGGTTCAGCTAGGGAAGCTGGACTTGGTCCCCGGACCTGACGCCAGGATGCGTGCGGAGCAGTGCGTGACTGGCAGCCAGACCGGATAGACAAAAAAGCTTCAAGGAGCAGATAACATGTTGATTTTGACCCGCCGAGTGGGCGAAACCCTGATGATTGGCGATGAAGTGACGGTAACGGTACTCGGCGTCAAAGGGAATCAGGTTCGCATCGGCATCAATGCACCAAAAGATGTATCCGTTCACCGCGAAGAGATCTACCAGCGCATCAAGCGCGAGCAGAATCCGGATGAGGATTCTTCAGTGGTTACGGAAGAACCCTGAGCTTTACCGGACGACGCGTGACCGGTATGCTTCGCCTCCCGTCGATTCCCGGTAATCGGCGAGACGTGCACAAGGATCTGAAGATTCAAACACATCCGGGGAGATGGCCGAGTGGTCGAAGGCGCGCCCCTGCTAAGGGTGTATAGGGTCAAAAGCTCTATCGAGGGTTCGAATCCCTCTCTCTCCGCCAGATACGAAAAGAGCCCCGAAAGGGGCTTTTTTCGTATCTGGCGGAGAGAGAGGTGTGGACGAAACCTCTGGGTTGACTCCGGGCTCCCGCCCTCCGCCCTTCGGGCCATCGTCGATGGCGATGTTCGCTACAGCATTCCCGGGCCAGGTTTCAGAAGATGCTCCAGTCCCCACAGAGCTTGTGGAAAACTCCACTGCCTTGGCGAGAGCATCGCCGTGCGCTCACCCCATTCTGAAGCATTCGATCACAGATCGAACCCACCAGGAGCGCGAGCAGTTGCGATCCAGGCTCTGGTGGGTCGGCGCTGTGCGCTGACGCTTTTCACGAATTCAATCCCCGCGCTGCGCAACCAGCAGCATCTGCTTCGCATGGGCCAGTGTCTCCTTGGTGATCTCGATGCCGCCGAGCATGCGGGCAATTTCGTCGCGGCGTGAACTCTCATCAAGCAGTTCGATGGTCGTCTCCGTGTTGTCGTCCCGTGCCGACTTGCTCACTTGCAGATGCGCGTGTCCCTGGGCGGCGACCTGGGGCAGATGGGTGACACAGAGCACCTGGCGCTGACTGCCGAGTCGGCGCAGTTTCTGACCGACGACCTCGGCCACGGCGCCACCGATACCCGAATCGACCTCGTCGAACACCATCGTGCCGACATCATCAAGGCCGAGCGCGGCAACCTCGATGGCGAGACTGATGCGCGAGAGCTCGCCGCCCGAAGCGACCTTGCGCAGGGCGCGCAGAGGTTGGCCTGGATTGGCGCTGACCATGAATTCACAGCGTTCGGTACCTTGGGCTTCAGGCTCTTCGCTCGCCGTCGGCTCCAGCTCGACATCGAATTTGCCGCCGGCCATGCCGAGATCGGCGAGCAGGTTGCCGACGGCCCCGGCGAGCTTCCGCGCGGCGTCATGGCGAGCCTGGCTCAGTGCCTTGGCGGCGCTCTTGTACTGGTCGAGCAGCCCGCCGCGCTCGCGTTCGAGCTTGACCAGCAAGGTACCGGCGTCGCGCAAGGATTCGAGTTCCAGACCAAGCGATTCGCCGTGAGCCTTGAGTTCGGCCATGCCGACGCGATGCTTGCGTGAAAGCTCATGCAGCTTGCCGAGTTGGGCGTCGATTTCCGCGTAGCGCTCCGGATCGAGATCCAGTGAACTCTGGTAGCGGATCAAGGTATCGATCGATTCATCGACGTGGATCCGCGCGGCATCGAGCAATTCGCCAAGCGGCTCAAGGGCCGGGTCGAGCGCGCCCAGGCGCTGACTCTCTCCATGCGCGCGGGCAATCAGGCGCGAGATGCTGAATTCACTATCGCCATCCAGCAGGTCGGCCAGTCCGGCACAGCCCTGCAGGAGCTGCCCGGAATTGGCCAGGCGGCGATGGGTCTCTTCCAGTTCGCCGAGTGCTTCGGTGGTCAAGGCATGGGTATCGAGCTCCTTGACCTGATGACTGAGCCATTCGATACGCTCGGCATGGTCCTCGCCACGTGAAACCTCGCGGATGCGCGCGTCGAGTGCACGCCATTGACGCGCGATTGTTTTCACCTGATCCAATTCCTGGCCGTGTGCGCCGAAGGCGTCGAGCAGGGCGAGTTGCTGGCTGCGCCCGAGCAGGGCTTGATGCTCATGCTGGCCATGGATCTCGATCAGGCGCTCGCCGAGTACCTTCATCTGGGTCAGGGTGACCGGGCGACCATTGATCCACGCGCGTGAAGTGCCCTCGCTGCGGATCACGCGCCGCAACTGGCAGGCGTTGTCGTCATCGAGTTCCTCTTCGCGCAGCCAGGCAAGCAGATCGTCACGCTGGCCGAGATCAAATTCGGCGGACAGTTCGGCGCGTTCACAGCCATGGCGAACCAGAGTTGCCTCGGCACGATTTCCGGCAAGCAGGAGCAAGGCATCGACCAGCAGCGACTTGCCGGCACCGGTTTCGCCGGTGACGACGGTGAGTCCGGGCCCAAACCCGATTTCTGCTTCGCCGACAATGGCGAAATCCTTGACGTAGAGCGAACGCAGCATGTAGCACCCTTGTAAATGGCCGCCCGGAGTGTCCGGGTCGACGCCTATTGTCGCAAGTCTCGAATCATCCGGTGAGATTGACTGCCCGGAGGAATGATTCATGTTGCGGCGGCAGTGCCGGCAAGCTCCGGGAGTCGGGCGAGAGACATCGGGACTGGAGTCCCTCTCACGGAAATATTTCAGGTTCCTTCATATATCGGTTGCCTGACTGGTACCGCTGTGTATGCTGCGGGGATGACGAGTCCCGGCCATTTCGATTCACTTGATGCGCGATCACGTTCGCTTTTGCGCACCCTGATCGCGCAGTACATCGCCGATGGTCAGCCGGTCGGTTCGCGGACATTGGCCAAGTCGTCCGGCCTCGATGTCAGCCCGGCGACGATCCGAAACATCATGTCGGATCTTGAAGATGCCGGCCTGGTTGCCGCGCCACATACCTCGGCGGGGCGCATTCCAACCGCCCAGGGCTACCGGATGTTTGTCGACAGCCTGCTCGAGATGCGCCCGCTCGGCGAGCCGCAGGTCGAGCAATTGCGCCGCGAGCTTCCGACCGGTGCGGCGACGCCGGCCTTGCTCGGCAGTGCCAGCGCCTTGCTCTCCGAGATCACGCGCTTTGTTGGCGTGGTCAGCGTGCCCAGGCACGACGAGTTTCCGTTCCGGCACATCGACTTCGTTGCCCTCGACGCCAACCGGATTCTGGTGATCCTGGTCTTCACTGACGGCCAGGTGCAGAACCGCGTGATCGAGACCCAGCAGCCGTATTCGCCGGGCGAACTCGAACAGACAGCAAATTTTTTCAACGCCAACTATGCCGGCATGCGACTGGACGAGATCCGGCGGCGGCTGTTGCGCGAGATGCGCGAAGAAGGCGCGCGCCTGAATCGTCTGCTGGCGAATGCGGTCGAGGTTGCTCAAGCCGCTTTCCAGTCGCCGGCCGAGAACGACATGCTGGTCTCTGGACAGACCAATCTGATGGGTATAAACGAGCTTTCCGAGGTCGACCGTCTGCGCGACCTGTTTGATGCATTCCAGCGCAAGCGCGATCTTTTGCAGCTGCTCGAACGCTGCTCAAAGGCGGAAGGCGTGCGTCTGTTCATCGGCGAAGAGTCCGGATTTGCCGCGCTAGGTGGCTATTCGCTGGTCACCGCACCGTATGGGGTCGGAAATCGCGTGCTCGGCGTGCTGGGCGTGATCGGGCCGACGCGGATGGCGTATGAGCGGGTCATTCCCGTGGTCGCGACGACCGCCCAGCTCATCTCGGGTGCCTTGAACCGGTCGGCTGCGCCCCCATAGGGTGGGCGGGGCAGGGATTTCCGCAGGCGACCACGCGCTGGCAGCGACTGCGAATTCCACCGCGAGCATCGAACGATTTTGATGCGTTGATTGACCGCGGCGTGATGGCGTCGGGTCGTTTTCTTGTTTCTGGAGGCGAGATGGAAAGTACCGACCCGACGCGCAATCCCGCTGACGACGAATCGATGGACGAGTCGACCCTGGCCAGTGGTGAAGAAGCGTTGAGCCAGTTGATGGCCGACTATGAAATCAAGCTCGGCGAGATGCGCGAGCTGGTTCTGCGCGAGCGCGCCGAACTCGACAACCAGCGCAAGCGCCTGCAGCGTGATCTCGACCAGGCGCGCAAGTTCGCCAATGAGCGTCTGCTGAGCGAGCTGCTGCCGGTCATAGACAACCTCGAACGCGCGCTTGCAGCGGACAAGGGCGACAAGGGCGGCTTGCATGCCGGCGTTGAGCTGGTTCTGAAGCAGTTGCTCGGTGTGGCCACCTCGGCTGGGCTGGTAATCATCGATCCGCTTGGCGAGAAGTTCGATCCGGAGCGCCATCAGGCCTTGAGCATGGTCGAGTCCGATGGACAGAAATCAAATGCCGTCGTCGCCGTTTTCCAGAAGGGCTATGTGCTCAATGAGCGTCTGTTGCGCCCGGCAATGGTCAACGTGGCCCAGTAGCCGCCCAGACGACTTGATCGACAGAAAATCGCGCGAATCCATTGCTGGAGCGCTTGAAAGCCGACACAACACCCCCAGTTTTTGCGCCAGTGGCCGAAGCGGCCGTATAGACATTTCGGGAGAGAGACAATGGGCAAGATCATCGGTATCGACCTTGGCACGACCAACTCGTGCGTCGCGGTCATGGAAGGCGGCACGGTTCGCGTCATCGAGAACTCCGAGGGCGATCGCACGACGCCATCGGTGGTGGCGTTCAAGGACGGTGAAGTCCTCGTTGGCGCCACGGCACGACGCGGTGCGGTGACCAATCCGACGAACACGTTCTCGGCGGTCAAGCGCCTGATCGGGCGCAAGTTCACGGATGCCGAGGTCAAGAAGGACATTGATCTCGTGCCGTACAAGATCATCGGCCACGACAACGGCGACGCCTGGGTCGAAACCGCCGATGGCAAGAAGATGGCGCCGCCGGAAGTCTCCGCGCAGGTGCTGATGAAAATGAAGAAGACCGCCGAGGATTATCTCGGCGAGCCGGTGACCGAGGCGGTCATCACGGTTCCGGCCTACTTCAACGACAGCCAGCGTCAGGCGACCAAGGATGCCGGCCGCATCGCCGGCCTCGAAGTCAAGCGCATCATCAACGAGCCAACTGCGGCCGCGCTCGCCTATGGCCTCGACAAGAAGGGCGGTGATCGCAAGATTGCGGTCTATGACCTGGGCGGCGGCACGTTTGATATCTCGATCATCGAGATTGCCGAAGTTGATGGCGAGAAGCAGTTTGAAGTGCTTGCGACCAACGGCGACACCTTCCTCGGTGGTGAGGATTTCGACAAGCGCATCATCGATTACATCATCGACGAGTTCGAGAAGCAGCACGGCGTCGACCTGCGCAAGAATCCGATCCAGTTGCAGCGCGTGCGCTCGGCTGCCGAGCGCGCCAAGATCGAGTTGAGCTCGCGTCAGCAGACCGACATCAACGAGCCGTTCATTACCCAGGTCAACAACGAAGGCGTGCATCTGGAAATGCGCCTGACCCGCTCCAAGCTCGAATCGCTGGTCGAGGATCTGATCAAGCGCACGATCGAACCCTGCCGCACGGCGATTTCGGATGCCGGCCTCAAGGTTGCCGACATCGCCGAGGTCATCCTCGTCGGTGGCCAGACGCGCATGCCCAAGGTGCAGGACGCGGTCAAGGATTTTTTCGGCAAGGAGCCGCGCAAGGACGTCAACCCCGATGAGGCAGTCGCAATCGGTGCGGCCGTGCAGGGTGGCGTGCTCTCGGGCACGGTCAAGGATGTGCTCCTGCTCGACGTGACCCCGCTGTCGCTCGGCATCGAGACGCTGGGCGGCGTGTTCACCAAGCTGATCGAGAAGAACACGACCATCCCGACCAAGGCCGGCCAGGTGTTCTCGACCGCCGAGGACAACCAGAACGCAGTGACCGTGCACGTGCTGCAGGGCGAGCGCGACCAGGCCCGTTTCAACAAGTCGCTGGCCAAGTTCGATCTGGCCGGCATCGAGCCTTCGCCACGCGGCATGCCCCAGGTCGAGGTCAACTTCGACATCGACGCCAACGGCATCCTGCATGTCTCGGCCAAGGACAAGAAGACCGGCAAGGAGCAGCGCATCGAGATCAAGGCCGGCTCGGGCCTGTCCGATGAGGAGATTCAGCGCATGGTCAACGATGCCGAGGTCAACCGCGAGGAAGACAAGCGCTTCCAGGAGCTGGTCACCACGCGCAACAAGGCGGATCAACTGGTTCATGCAACTCGTGCCGCACTCAAGGAGCATGGCGGCAAGGTGCCGCCTGAGCAGATGGGCGGTATCGAGGAAGCACTGGCGGATCTCGACAAGGCCATGAAGGGTGATGACAAGGCGCAGATCGAGGCGAAAATCTCCCGCGTCGAGGAAGTTGCCCAGGCCCTGCAGGCAGCGGCTTCGTCCGGTTCGCAGCCTGGTGCCGACAGCGGCGCACAGGCTGGCCCTGGCCAGCCCGAAGACGTGGTCGACGCCGAATTCACCGAAGTGAAAGACGGCGACAAGTAAGTCCGTGTGGCAGGGCGGAACGGTGGGCGGCACATGATTGCCGGCTGTTGTTCCGCCCTTCACGTTACTCCGCCACATCGATTCCTGTTGCCGTTTACGCCATGACCACAAAACGTTGCTACTACGAAGTCCTTGGCATTCAGAAAAGTGCATCGGAGGACGAACTCAAGAAGGCCTTTCGTCGCCTCGCGATGAAATGCCATCCGGATCGCTGCCCGGATGATCCGCAGGCGCAGGAGCGCTTCAAGGAAGCCAAGGAAGCCTACGAGGTACTCGGCGATGGCCAGAAGCGCGCGGCCTACGACCAGCACGGTCACGCCGCATTCGAGCACGGCATGGGCGGTCGTGGTGGCGGCTTCAATGGCGATGTCGGCGACATCTTCGGCGACATCTTCAGCGACATCTTTGGCATGGGCGGCGCCGGACGTGGTCGGCCACGACGCGGATCCGATCTGCGTTACCTGATGGAACTCGATCTCGAAGAGGCCGTATTCGGCGTCGAAAGGAAAATCGACGTGCCGACCCTGGTCGCCTGCACCGGCTGTGATGGCAGCGGCTCGGAAGACGGCAAGACATCGACCTGCACGACCTGTCGCGGCCACGGTCGCGTGCGCATGCAGAACGGCATCTTTTCCGTGCAGCAGACCTGTCCGCATTGTGCCGGGTACCGGCAAGACCGTCGGCCAATCCCTGCCACAGTTGCGCAGGTGAAGGCCGGGTCAGCGATGAGCGCAGCTCTCGAGGTCAAGATCCCGGCTGGTGTCGACACCGGCGACCGCATCCGTCTGAGCGGGCAGGGCGAGGCTGGCCCCGCCGGCACCGTGCCGGGCGACCTGTACGTCGAGGTGCGCGTTCGCGAACATGCGATCTTCACGCGCGAAGGTGATGATCTTTACTGTGAAGTACCGATCCGCTTTGGCCAGGCCGCCCTGGGCGCCGAGCTCGTGGTGCCGACTCTCGGCGGCGAAGCGACCGTCTCGATCCCGGCCGAGACGCAGACCGGAAAGCTGTTCCGCTTGCGTGGAAAAGGCGTGAAGTCGGTACGCAGCGGGCGTAGCGGCGATCTCCTTTGTCGTGTGGTTCTCGAAACACCGGTCAAGCTCACCGAGCGTCAGCGCGGGTTGATTGCCGAGCTCGAGACGACCTTCGAAGGCGAGAGTGCGCAAACCCATTCGCCACGCAATCGCAGCTGGCTTGATGGGGTCAAGCAGTTCTGGGATCGCGTCACCTCCTGAACTTCTGGTTGGCCCGGGCGCGCAAGGTTTACCCTGACGCTCCCAACAGCACCTCGGAACCTCTGCAATGAGCGAGTCGACACGGATCATCGTCAATGGCGCTGCCGGACGCATGGGGCAGGCGTTGTCGAACGTGATTGCCGGGAGTGGCGATGCAGTCCTGGTCGCCGCCCTGGTTCGACCCGGGAGCCCGCTCGATGCGACGCCGACCGGGATTGCGTCGGCACCGTCCTATGCTTGCGTGGTGCCTGCAACGACCGAATTCGATGTGGTCATCGATGTCTCGGGAGCTTCAGGTTTCGATGCCGCGCTGCGTCTTGCCACCGAGCATTCGGTCGCATTCATCAGTGGCTCCACCGGTCTCGACGAGCTCCAGATGCGTGCCCTGCATCGTGCGTCAAAGGATATCCCGGTGCTGTGGGCGGCAAATTTCAGCGTCGGTGTGGCCGTGCTCGCCTATCTTGTCGGCGAAGCTGCGCGCCTGTTGCCCGAGTGGGACATCGAGATTATCGAGGCCCATCATCGGCACAAGCGCGATGCGCCTTCGGGTACCGCCCTGATGCTTGCGCATCATGCCGCCTTGGCCCGCGATATCGATTACCCGGATTCCGTCACTGATCGCGGTGTTGCCAGAAGTCCTGGCTCGATCGGCTTTGCGGTGAGTCGTGGTGGCGATGTCATCGGCGAACACGAGGTGCGCCTGCTCGGATCCGGCGAACGCATCGAACTGATTCATCGCGCAGGCGACCGCGGTATTTTCGCGCTGGGAGCGCTCAAGTCCGCTTGCTGGTTGTCCGCGCAAGCAGCTGGGCGCTATTCGATGACCGACGTGCTCGGTCTTGGCCAAACCTGATCAATTTTCGCGCAGGGCCGGATTGAAAGGCGATGGCTGGCGACTGACCCCGCGACGCACATTGCGCAGCGAACTTGCATCGCGCTCGCTGGCGACGCGCGCGGCAATGGCTGGATCGATCGGAGTCGCTGTCGTCGCGACATGATTGATGCCGGCGACCGTTGTGGTGCCGGTTGCAGAAGGATCTAGCCAATCGCGCAAGCGGGCCGAGGACAAGCTGCCATCCCAGGCTGCGGCAAACTTGCCATAGCAGTCCCAGCCACTGTCCGGGTTTGAGCCGAAACAGGCCGCCGTGCCGCCCGACAACACGCCGATAAGGCGATGCCCGCGACCGCTGGCATCGCTCGAGGGAATGAACAATCCGGAACCCGATGAGCCGCCTTCGGTCGTGCCCTGGTCGTAGGGGCCAGTCAGCCAGTGCGTGTTGCTGCTCACTCCGCCCGTGCCGATGCAGTTGTTGCTTGTGCGTGGCGCGCTTGGGCTGTTGTCGACCTTGGCCACATCACCGCGCGGGTGATGCAGGCCGATGCTCGATGAGGGCGCGATATTGTCGGCATCCCAGCCGGCATGGAACAGGTTCCAGGCCGGATCCGGCGCCTGATTCAATTCGACCAGGGTGAAATCGGCGTCGGCGCGGGTCGCACGCAGGTTGGCACCGGTCTGGTTTTGGGCAAATGACCAGCCGGTCGTAGTCGCGCAATCAATCGATCGATAGTTCCAGTACAGGCGCATGCTCGATGCCTCGGTGTGGCTCGATACGCAGTGTGCTGCAGTCAATACGTAGTTCTTGCGATCCGCCGGCACATCGTTGAGCAGGGTTGCCGTACAGAGATAGGTGGTTCCGTTGTCTCCGCGGAATTCGTAGTAGGCCAGTGCGCGTTCCTCGTCCGTGTAGGGCTGACCGAGCGGGCAGACCACGTTGATGTTGCACGCCCCGGAAGCACCGGGCTGGCCGACCCTGGATGGTGCATTGAAAAGGTCGCGGAAACCGGCGCCGACACTGGTCAGTTCAATCAATGCATCGTTTATCTGCGAAGCCGCCGGCAGACGCAGTTCGACGATCGCGCTGTCGCCCGGCACGATCGGTATCCATAGCGGCATCGCATCGGCGTTCGTGTAGGGGCCTTCGTAGTAGTCGCCGGCACCGATCACCCAGAGTGATGCTCCGGCCGCCAGCGCTCCTGCTTCAAAGCCGAGATGCAGATCGGTCGCGCCGGGTACGCTGACCCGCATGCGCCAGAGCAGGTTGCCATCGGCCAAAAGCAGCCATTGCCCGCTGGATGCCGGCTTCAGGGCAACCTCGCGCTGCACGGCAATCGCCAGCCGCTTCGAATGCGCGTTGCCGCTTCGTTGCAGCTTGGCATCATCGCCCGCACGCAAGGCCGCAGCATCGATCGCGGCCAGCCGGATCGTGGATATCGCCAATTCGTTTTTGGCCAACACGCCGACGCTGTTGGGGGCTTCCCCGTGGCGTGCCTCGGCAGTCGTGCAGAGCAGGGCGGCGATCAGCGCAGCGGCGCGCAGGATGTGCTTGTTCATTCGGGTTCCGGGCTCGGTCAGTCGAGATGCGATGCATCGTCCTTGCGTCCGGCACCGATGCGTCGATCGATGTTGCCGAACAGTTTCTTGAACAATCGGGAGAGCTTGCCGCGCCTGGTCTTGCGCAGTTTCTCGTCTTCACTGGTCAACCAGGCGATCTGGATTACGCGGCGCTCGCCTGCGTATGGCAAATGACCGTGGAATGATGTCTCGCTGCGCCGGAACGCGGCGAAATTTCCGTATATCGGGCGCAATTCCGGGCAGACCATGTCCTCGATGCTGTCGGCCCGGTTGAGAAAACGCAGGCATCCGCCGCTGGTGTCGGGCCAACTCTCGTTGAGATAGACCAGGGCGGTGACGATCTTGGAACGGCTGTCGGTGTGGATCGTGCCATGGCGTCTGTTGAGGGCGCGGCAGATCGTGACCAGGGTCGGGTACTGGCCCAGCGATTCGATGCCAAGTCGCGTGCCGACGGCATCGGCGAGCGCAGGTGTGGTCAGTTCCTCGATCAGGCGGTTGATCGAAGGGCCACAGTCGGCAGGTTCGTGCGGAAAGAAACCCGCACCGGGATAGTGCGGAAAGTCAGCCGCAAGAACCGCGCGTGCCGAGTCGCTCAGTAGCCTGGAAGCGGTCATGAACGAGAACGGCTTGTGACGGATATGCGTGTCCGCACAGTCGAACGCTTCGGTCTGCAAGAAGTTCAAGGCACTCATGTTCCGGTTCCGGGCGATCACCATCGCAATTCTATCCGGCTTTGGCGGTTGCTTCCTCTGACCCGGTTCATTCATGAATGAACCGGGCGAATTTGCCGGCAATGGTGGACAGGCAAGCGGCCGATGCCTATCATTCCGCCTCGCCTCGACTCCACTTTCGCCCATGCCACGGACTGGTCATTGCCAGTCTGCGGGTTTCGTCGCACCCAGCAATTGGATGCAGCGAAACAGGGCCCCCAACCAGGCGAACGCATGTTTCAACCAGCCATTCTTGCCCTCGCCGACGGTAGCCTGTTTCGTGGCCGTTCGATTGGCGCCGACGGCAGCAGCAGCGGCGAAGTCGTGTTCAACACGGCAATGACAGGCTATCAGGAGATCCTCACCGACCCGTCCTACGCCCGTCAGATCATCACCCTGACCTACCCGCATATCGGCAATACCGGCTGTAATTCTGTTGATGTGGAATCTTTGTGTGTGCACGCGGCTGGTCTCGTCATCCGTGATCTGCCATTGCTGGCGAGCAATTGGCGCAGCGAGGAATCGCTTGACGCCTATCTGGCTCGCTACGGCGTGGTTGCGATTGCCGACATCGACACCCGAAGACTGACCCGAATCCTGCGCCAGAGCGGAGCGCAGGGCGGCTGCATCATGGCCGGGGAAAATCTTTCCGACGAAGCGGCCCTGGCTGCAGCGAGGGCGTTTCCTGGGCTGGCTGGAATGGACCTGGCCAAGGTGGTCAGCGCCAAATCGATCTCGCGCTGGAGTGGTGGAACCTGGGATCTCGACCGCCAACAGGAGCGCGTGAGCCAAGCGGGATTTCGCGTGGTCGCCTACGATTTCGGCATCAAGCACAACATCCTGCGCATGCTCGCCGATCGCGGCTGCGAGACCAGCGTCGTACCGGCACAGACGCCGGCCAGCGAGGTGCTTGCGATGCGGCCTCATGGTGTATTCCTGTCCAACGGCCCAGGCGATCCGGAGCCTTGTGACTATGCGATCACTGCAATTCGCGAGTTCATCAGCAGGCGTGTGCCAACCTTCGGCATCTGCCTGGGCCATCAATTGCTCGGTCTCGCCGTCGGTGCACGTACGCTCAAGATGAAATTCGGTCACCACGGCGCCAATCACCCGGTCATCGATCTGGCCAGTGGACGGGTCATGATATCGAGCCAGAATCACGGTTTTGCCGTCGATGAGGCGAGCTTGCCTGATCGGGTGAAGCCCACGCATCGTTCGTTGTTTGATGGATCCCTGCAGGGTATCGAATTGATCGATGCGCCGGCATTCGGTTTTCAGGGACATCCGGAAGCAAGTCCCGGGCCGATGGACGTGGCTCCCTTGTTTGATCGTTTCATCCACCTGATGGAGGCGCACGCGACGCACGCGGCGTAAACACATGAATAGTTCAAATCTGATTCCCAGGCTAATACTGGCGTTCCTTGTCATCCTGCTGGTTACCGACGTACATGCTGCCAAAACAGCCAAGAGCGAAAAGACGGCCAATACCAGGGAAGCGCAGGTCAGCCAGCGCGAAGTCGAGTACGAATCTCTCGAAAACAGGATCGGCAGCGATATCGTCATCCAGACGACCAACGATACGACTCGTCGAGGCACCTTGCTGCGCTATACGAAGGTCAGCCTGAATGTGAAGCTCGGCCCCGAAAGTGGTTCGATCGAGCTGGCCGTTCCGCGCAGCACGATTCGCAAGGTCATGCTCGAGATTGCGCCGGCCGATCCGCTGTTCCCTGAACAAAAAAACCTGAACAAAGGCAAGCCTGGTGCCAAAAAGAACTGATCTGCGCACCATCCTCGTCATCGGCGCCGGGCCGATCGTTATCGGCCAGGCCTGCGAGTTCGATTACTCCGGGGCTCAGGCCTGCAAGGCGCTCAAGGGAGAGGGCTATCGGGTCGTCCTGATCAACTCGAATCCGGCGACGATCATGACCGATCCGGAAACGGCCGACGCGGTCTACATCGAGCCGATCAACGCGCGCATGGTCGAGAAGATCATCGCCAGGGAAAAACCCGATGCCCTGCTGCCGACAATGGGTGGCCAGACCGCGCTCAACTGCGCGCTCGATCTGGCCGACCGCGGCGTGCTCGATAAATACGGCGTCGAGCTGATCGGCGCATCGCGCGAAGCGATCCGCATGGCCGAGGATCGCGAATTGTTCCGCGTCGCCATGGGCGAAATCGGGCTTGCCTGTCCGAAGGCCGAGGTCGTGCGCAGCTTCGAGCATGCGCTTGAAGCGCAGGTCAAGGTTGGCTATCCGACGATCATCCGACCGAGCTTCACCCTCGGTGGATCGGGTGGCGGCATCGCCTACAACCGCGAGGAATTCGAGGAGATCGTCAAGCGCGGCATTGAGCTTTCGCCGACCAACGAGGTGCTGATCGAGGAATCGGTGCTTGGCTGGAAGGAATTCGAGATGGAGGTGGTTCGCGACACGGCGGACAACTGCATCATCGTCTGCGCGATCGAGAACTTCGATCCGATGGGCGTGCACACCGGCGATTCGATCACGGTGGCGCCGGCGCAGACCCTGACCGACAAGGAATACCAGCGCCTGCGCGACGCCTCGATCGCGGTGCTGCGCAAGATCGGTGTCGATACCGGCGGCTCCAATGTGCAGTTCGGCATCAATCCAGAGGACGGCCGCGTGGTTGTCATCGAGATGAACCCGCGCGTGTCGCGCTCGTCGGCGCTGGCATCGAAAGCGACTGGATTTCCGATCGCCAAGGTCGCCGCCAAGCTCGCCGTTGGTTACACGCTTGATGAGCTGCGCAACGAGATCACCGGCGGCCTGACCCCGGCTTCGTTCGAGCCTTCGATCGACTATGTCGTGACCAAGATTCCACGTTTCGCGTTCGAGAAGTTTCCGGCCGCCGATTCGCGCCTGACCACGCAGATGAAATCGGTCGGTGAAGTCATGGCAATCGGACGGACTTTTCAGGAGTCGTTGCAGAAGGCTTTGCGCGGACTCGAAACCGGCAAGAATGGTTTCAGCCCGATGGAACTGGATACATCGAGCGAATCCGGAATGACCACACTCAAGCGCGAGCTGCGTGAGCCGGGGCCTGAGCGCATCCTGTTCATCGGTGACGGGTTTCGGGCGGGGCTGTCCTTGCGCGAGATCTTCGAGCTGACCCGCGTCGATCCGTGGTTTCTTGCCCAGATCGAGGAATTGATCGCGATCGAGAAGGAGGTCGCCGCACAGGGACTTCCCGCGATCGACGCCGAGCGCATGCGTGCGCTCAAGCGCAAGGGTTTCTCCGACTCGCGCCTTGCCGAACTGCTCGATACCGACGAGAACGCCGTGCGCCACCTGCGCCGCGCATTCAACGTGCGCCCGGTCTACAAGCGCGTTGATTCCTGCGCGGCCGAATTCGCCACTACAACCGCGTATCTCTACTCGACCTACGAAGAGGAATGCGAGGCCGAGCCGACCATGCGCGACAAGATCATGGTGCTCGGGGGCGGCCCGAACCGCATCGGCCAGGGCATCGAGTTCGATTACTGCTGTGTCCATGCCGCCTTGGCCCTGCGTGAGGATGGCTATGAAACGATCATGGTCAACTGCAATCCGGAAACCGTGTCGACCGATTACGACACCTCCGATCGCCTGTATTTCGAGCCGGTAACTCTTGAAGACGTGCTCGAAATAATCGACAAGGAACAACCCAAGGGCGTGATCGTGCAATACGGCGGTCAAACTCCGCTGAAACTCGCGCGCGCGCTCGAAGCGGCCGGTGCGCCGATCATCGGCACCTCGCCCGATTCGATCGACCTCGCCGAGGATCGCGAACGCTTCCAGAAGATGATCGAGAAGCTCGGTCTCGCCCAGCCACCCAACCGCACCGCACGCAATGCCGATGAAGCCCTGGCCCTGGCCCGCGAGATCGGCTATCCGCTCGTCGTGCGTCCGAGTTACGTGCTTGGCGGACGGGCCATGGAAGTCGTCCATGACGATGAAGATCTGGCCCGCTACGTCCGCGATGCGGTCAAGGTTTCCAACGACTCGCCGGTGCTGCTCGATCGCTTCCTCGACCACGCCACCGAGATTGATGTCGACCTGGTCGCCGATGTCGAAGGCAATGTCCTGATCGGCGGCGTCATGGAGCACATCGAGGAAGCCGGCGTGCATTCGGGCGATTCCTCGTGCTCGCTGCCGCCGTACTCGTTGAGCGCGCAGTTGCAGGATCGCCTGCGTGAACAAGTCAGCCAGATGGCGCGCGAACTCAAGGTCATCGGCTTGATGAACACCCAATTCGCGATCCAGGGCGAATCGATTTACGTGCTTGAAGTAAATCCGCGCGCATCGCGCACGGTGCCTTTTGTGTCAAAGGCTACCGGCGTGCCGCTGGCCAAGGTCGCCGCGCGCTGCATGGTCGGCAAGAGCCTGGTCGAGCAGGGCATGACGCGCGAGCTGGTTCCGCACTACTACTCGGTCAAGGAGGCGATCTTCCCGTTCCTCAAATTCCAGAACGTCGATCCGATCCTCGGCCCGGAAATGCGCTCGACTGGTGAAGTCATGGGCGTTGGCCGCAGTTTCGGTGAAGCATTTGCACGCGCCCATGAGGCTGCGAGCATCGCGCCACCGGCGACCGGCAAGGCTTTTCTGTCGGTGCGTGAATCGGACAAGGTTCGCCTCTTGCCGGTCGCCGAGGATCTGATCCGACGGGGTTTCAGCTCTCGTCGCAACCAGCGGAACCTGCGCCCATCTGCGTGAACGCGGCATTGAATGCGAGCGCATCAACAAGGTTATCGAAGGTCGTCCGCATATTGTCGACCTGATCAAGAATCGCGAGATTGTCTTCATCGTCAACACGACCGAAGGCAAGCAGGCCATCGCCGATTCGTTCTCGATCCGACGCGAGGCGCTGCAGCAGCGGGTGACCTATTCGACTACCATCTCGGGTGCGCGTGCCTTGCTCCATTCGCTGGAATTCCGCGAAAGCGAGAGCGTTTACAGCCTGCAGGAACTGCACAGGGAATTGATTGCATGAACCGAGCTCCAATGACACAGAAGGGTGCCATTCGCCTGCGTGCCGAACTGGATCGCCTGAAATCCGGGGATCGCCCGCGCATCATCCAGGCGATCGCCGAGGCGCGCGCCCATGGCGATCTCAAGGAAAACGCCGAGTATCACGCCGCGCGCGAGATGCAGGGCTTCATCGAAGGCCGCATCAACGCTCTTGAAGCCGCTTTGAGTTATGCCGACGTCATCGACATCTCCAAGCTCAATGCGGGCAAGAAAATCGTCTTCGGTGCCATTGTTGATCTGGCCGACGAGGACAGCGGCGAACAAGTCACCTACCAGATCGTCGGCGACATGGAAGCCGACATCAAGCAGAAGCTGATCTCGGTAATGTCGCCGTTCGCGCGGGCATTGATCGGCAAGAGCGAAGGCGACAGTTTCGAGTTCCAGGCACCGAATGGCGCACGCAACTACGAGATCCTCAGCGTTCGCTATCTCGATTGATAGCGATGAGTCGCGCCTGTGTGTTGCTACCGGAATGGAAACGCTGCGTCGCCTCGACGCTGGTTGCCAATGGAATATTGAGTCATTGGCTTGCACGCGGCGACCGGCTCGAATCGCGTCCCGCCGGAATCGAACACGCGATCCGCGAGTTGTTCGAGTTCGGCGGCAAGGCATTCCCGGCGGCGGCATTGAGCCGCCAGATCGATGTCGGCGATGCTGCAGGCGCAGCCTGGCTGCGCGCGGATCCTGCCCATGTCCGCGCCGACATGACAACGGCACGCATGCTGGCCTGTGGTGAGCTTGGCCTGACTCCAGTCGAGTGCGTCGAGATTGCGAAGGCGCTGAAGCCGCTGTTTGGCGATGCCGGCTTCGAGTTCGATGCCTGCCGGCCAGACCGCTGGTATCTGCGCGCCGCGATCGGTAGCGACTTGCCCGGGTGCGCATCGCCCGACGAGGCCGTCGGGGATGATCTCAAGCTGCATCTGCCGCGGGGCACCTCGGGCAGGCGCTGGCGCCAGTTGTTCAACGATTCGCAGATCATCCTGCACAACCATCCGGTCAATGAGCAGCGCGCCGCACGTGGCGCGGTCAGCATCAACAGCCTGTGGTTCTGGGGTGCGGGCGTTCTGCCCGATTGGGTGCGCAGCCCGCTCACGCGGATCGTCAGCGCAGATCCGGAAATCCGCGGGCTGGCCGGGTTGGCCGGAATCCCTGTGGATGCGTCCGGAATTGACGGCATTGACCAAGTGCAGGCACGAGATCCCGATGCTGCCTGGCTGGTCGATCTGGGTGAACTGCGTGCCGATGCACTCGAACAAGGCGGATTGCAGCCGCTCGATCGGGCCTTGCGCCGTGGCGTGTTCGGGTCAGCCGAGCTGTTGTTTGCCTCAGGTGAGCGCTTTCGCTATCGGGCCACGCACCGGTACCGGTTCTGGCGTCGTCCGTGCGAACTCAAGCGGTGAGAGCAACGCGCATCCAGCGACGCCCGCTCGCTGATATCGATGGCGATTGGCCGCCGGCGATGCATCCGGTGTTGCGCCGGATCTACGCTTCGCGCGGCATCGTCGATTGCGGCCAGATCGAACATCGCCTCGCCGCGATGGCCAGTCCGGCCGCGCTTGGTGGTATCGAGAAAGCATGTGAATTGCTTGCCGCCGCAATTCGCGAGGATCGGCGCATCGTCATCGTCGGCGACTTCGATTGCGATGGCGCGACGGGCACCGCAGTGGCCGTCCGTGGCTTGCGTCTGCTCGGCGCGCGGCACGTCGGTTTCCGCGTGCCAAACCGGCAACTGCACGGATATGGACTGACCACGGCGCTGGTCGCAACCCTGGTTGATCCGGCACCGGAGCTGATTGTCACGGTCGACAACGGCGTTGCCAGCATTGCCGGCGTCGCAGCGGCGCGCGCACGCGGCATCGATGTGCTGGTCACCGATCACCATCTGCCCGGGCCGTTGCTGCCGGACGCGAATGCCATCGTCAATCCGAACCTCGACGGTGATGGATTTCCAAGCAAGGCCCTGGCCGGCGTCGGCGTGATGTTCTGTGTGCTCATTGCACTGCGCGCGCACCTGCGCGGCTGCGACTGGTTTGCGGCGGAAGGGCGTGCCGAGCCAGACCTGGGCGTGCTGCTTGATCTTGTTGCACTCGGAACCGTGGCCGATCTCGTGCCGCTCGATTTCAACAATCGTGTGCTCGTCGATGCCGGCTTGAAGCGCATTCGCGCGCAGCGGGCTTGTGCCGGAATCCTGGCGTTGGTGCGTGTTTCCGGACGCGACCCGACCAGCTTGGTACCGAGCGACCTTGGTTTCGCGGTTGCGCCCCGAATCAATGCGGCAGGACGTCTGCAAGACATGGCCCTCGGTATCGAATGCCTGCTGACTGATGATCCGGCGCAGGCCGCAGATCTCGCCGAACGTCTTTCAGCGATCAATGCCGAACGGCGCGAGTTGCAGGCCAGCATGATCGAGCAGGGTGAGGCGGCCGTGTCGCGCTGGATCGCCGCGCATGGTCAGCAGCAGTTGCCCTGCGGGCTGACCCTGTTCGAGCAGGATTGGCATCCGGGTGTGGTCGGCCTGGTTGCTTCCCGACTCAAGGATCGCCTGCATCGCCCGGTCGTCGCTTGTGCTCCCGCCGGCGATGGAAGCAGTGAAGTGCGTGCTTCGGCGCGTTCAATTCGCGGCATCCATGTGCGCGACATGCTCGCTGAAGTCGATGTGCGCAAGCCCGGCCTGATCCAGCGTTTTGGTGGCCATGCGATGGCGGCCGGGTTGACCCTCGATCGATCTGCGGTGGCCGAGTTCGCGACTGAGTTCGATGCAGTCGTGCGCGAGCGTGCGGCGGCCGAATTGTTCGAGCCAATCCTGATCAGCGACGGCGAGCTTGCACACGATGATTTCAACCTCGATCTGGCCCGCGAGCTGCGTTTCGCCGGGCCGTGGGGGCAGGGTTTTGCCGAGCCGGTTTTCGACAACGCCTTCGAGCTTGAATCCTGGCGTCTGGTCGGAGCACGTCACTGGAAGCTCAAGCTGCGCTTGTGCGGGCATCCCGGTCTCGTCGAAGCGATGTTGTTCAATGCCGAGCCCGGTGTCGCGCCGCCGCAGGCGTTCCGGGCGGCTTACCAGCTCGACATCAACGAATGGAACGGTCGCGAGTCGTTGCAACTGATCCTGCGTCACCTGGAACAGGCTTGCTGATCGGCAAGCGCGAAACCGACATTCATTTGCTATCCTTCACGACCCACCTTGCACTGCAGCAATCCCGTGATCGAGACCAATCCCATCCGCACCAGCATCGAAGACCTGACCGAGCGCCTGCATTCGCTCCGGGGGTATCTTTGACTTCGACAGCCGCGCCGAGCGCCTCGAAGAGGTCGGTCGCGAACTCGAAAACCCCGATATCTGGAACGATCCGACGCGTGCCCAGGACCTCGGCAAGGAACGCGCCCAGCTTGAGCGCGTAGTCAATGGGATCACCTCACTGACGCAAAGCCTGGCCGATGCCGGTGAGCTGCTCGAACTTGGCCAAGCGGAAGGTGACGAGGAAATCGTCAAGGGCGTCGAATCCGATGTCGCCGGGATCGTCGTCAAGGTCGAGAAGCTCGAGTTTCAGCGCATGTTCTCGGGCGAGATGGATCCGTCCAACGCCTTCGTTGATATCCAGGCCGGCGCTGGTGGCACCGAAGCGCAGGATTGGGCCGAGATGCTGCTGCGCATGTATCTGCGCTGGGCCGAGGACAAGGGCTGGAAGACCGAGCTGCTTGAAGCCTCGGCCGGTGAAGTGGCCGGGATCAAGAGCGCAACCTTCAAGGTCGAAGGCGACTACGCCTATGGCTGGCTGAAGACTGAAATCGGCGTGCATCGTCTCGTGCGCAAATCGCCGTTTGATTCCGACAATCGCCGGCATACCAGTTTCACCTCGGTATTCGTTTCGCCCGAAGTCGACGACAACATCGATATCGAGATCAATCCGGCCGATCTGCGCACGGATGTCTATCGATCCTCCGGTGCCGGCGGCCAGCACGTCAACAAGACCGAATCGGCGGTGCGCATCACGCATGAGCCGAGCGGCGTCGTGGTTGCCTGCCAGACCGGTCGCTCGCAACACGCCAACCGCGACAACGCGATGAAAATGTTGCGTGCCAAGCTGTATGAGCTTGAGGTGCAGAAGCGCAACGTCGAGCGGGATGCGCTGGAGGCGACCAAGTCGGATATCGGCTGGGGCAGCCAGATCCGCAACTATGTGCTCGATCAAAGCCGGATCAAGGATCTGCGCACCGGCATCGAGCGCACCGATACGCAGAAGGTACTCGATGGCGACCTTGATGAATTTATCGAGGCAAGTCTGAAATCAGGCCTCGAGGCCGGCGCCAAACGCAGCGATGCCTGAAGGCGCTCGGGTAGCACAGATTTGCCGCAGTTGTTGGACGCCATTGAATCCGCTCGTCAAGGTTGAAGCAAGAAAATGAATGGGAAAATCGTTGAGCTTTCGGGTGAAGGGGCCGTCGAAGTCAGTGCGACCTGCTTGCCGCCGGACGAAAACAAGCTGATCGCCGAGCGTCGCGAGAAATTGCGCAGCCTGCGTGAGCACGGCAATGCCTATCCGAACGACTTCCGCATCGATGCATTCGCTGGCGACCTGCAGGCTGAATTCGCCGATGCCGATGTCTGCAATGCCGAGGCCATCGCCGCACTCGCGCGTCGGGTTCGCATGGCCGGCCGGATTCTCGCCCGGCGGATCATGGGCAAGGCCAGCTTCGTCACCATCCAGGACATGAGCGGCCAGATCCAGTTGTTCCTGCAGGGCTCGACGCTGGGTGATGCCTACGAGGCATTCAAGGGCTGGGATATCGGCGACATCGTCGGTGTCGAGGGTGAGCTGATGCGTACGCGCACCGGCGAGCTGTCGATCAAGGCGGACGGTTTGCGCCTGCTGACCAAGTCGTTGCGGCCGTTGCCCGACAAATGGCATGGCCTCGCCGACATTGAGCAGCGCTATCGCCAACGCTATGTCGATCTGATCGTCACCCCGGAATCACGCGAGGCCTTCATCCTGCGTTCGCGGGCGATTGGTTTCATGCGCAAGTGGCTGGAAGACCCGGCGCGGCGGTTCATGGAAGTCGAAACTCCGATGATGCAGATCATCCCCGGCGGCGCGACGGCGCGTCCATTCGTCACCCACCACAACGCGCTTGATCTGGATCTGTACCTGCGCGTGGCACCCGAGCTTTACCTCAAGCGCCTGGTCGTCGGTGGTTTCGAGCGCGTCTATGAGGTCAACCGGAACTTCCGCAACGAGGGCGTTTCGACCCGGCACAATCCCGAGTTCACGATGCTTGAGTTGTACCAGGCGTATGCGAGCTACCACGAGATCATGGATCTGACCGAAGCGCTGTTGCGCGAAACCGCGCAGGCGACACTTGGACGCACCGCCCTGAGCTGGGAGGGCAGGGACATCGACCTCGGCCCGGCGTTCCGGCGCTGGCGCATGGATGACGCCGTGCTTGAGCACAACCCCGAAATCAAGCGTGACGAGCTGCAGGATCGCGAAGTCATGGCAGCCCATTGCGCGCGCCTCAAGATCAACGTGAAATCCGGCTACGGCTGGGGCAAGCTTCTGCTTGAGATCTTCGAGACAACCGTTGAGGCGAGCCTGATCCAGCCGACCTTCATCACGGCACATCCGGTCGAAGTTTCCCCGCTGGCGCGCGAAAGTGACAGCGAACCGGGCATCACCGACCGCTTCGAGCTGTTCGTCGGCGGCAAGGAGATCGCCAACGGCTTTTCCGAGCTGAATGACCCGGAAGATCAGGCCAGGCGCTTCCAGGCCCAGGTCGACTCCCTCGATGCCGGTGATGACGAAGCCATGCATTTCGATGCGGACTACATCCGCGCTCTCGAATACGGGCTGCCACCGACCGGCGGGCTCGGCATCGGCATCGATCGCTTCGTCATGTTGCTGGCCGATGTCGCCTCGATTCGCGATGTCCTGCTGTTTCCGTATATGCGGCCGCAGGCCTGAGCCTGTCTGTCACCGCGAAACGGCAGCACGGGGATCCAATCAGGTTTGCCAGTTCTGCTCGCGAATTCAGATCTGGACAGGCCGGTGGATGTGATAGCCTTTCAGGCGTGATGTTGAAGAGATTCTCGCGTGTCCCCGACATGTTTGCATCACGCTGGGCGGAGGACTCGCCTGACCAACATCTGATGTGGTTAGTCCGACCGGAGCGAACGTGATGAATGTGATGATCGTTGATGACCAACCTTCCGCGCGGACGATGCTTCGCCACATCGTCGAGGGTGTCGGGCCGATCATCCGCGTTTCAGAATTCGGCAATCCGGTCGACGCCCTGAACTGGTCGGATTCCAACCCTGCGGATCTGCTTCTTCTCGACTACCGCATGCCCGAGATGGACGGTCTCGAATTTACCCGGCGCTTCCGCCGGCCCGCCTCACGACGGGACGTGCCGATCATCCTGATCAGCGTGGTTGGTGACGAGCCGGTGCGTCAGGCGGCGCTCGATGCCGGCGTCACCGATTTCCTGGTCAAGCCGGTACGCCCGCGCGAGTTGCGCTCGCGTTGCAGGAATCTGCTGCAGATGCGGCGCCAGGGTGAGGCGATCAAGGATCATGCCCGGGTGCTGGAACAGAAACTGGCGGAGGGCTTGCAAGAGGTCGAGCAACGCGAAACCGAGATCCTGTTTCGATTGGCCACAGCCATTGAATACCGGGATTACGGGGCCAGTGCGCACCTCCTGCGTATGGCGCGCTATTGCGAGTTGATCGCAGAAGGGATGAATCTGCCCGAAGATCAGGTGCGTCTGCTCACGCGTGCGGCACCCTTGCATGACATCGGAAAGATCGGCATTCCGGACTCGGTGTTGCTCAAGGCCGGCGCACTGAGCGATGAGGAAATGATCATCATGCGCAAGCATTCCCTGATCGGTTACGAGATCCTGCGCGACAGCCGCAGCCCGATTGTCGAGGCTGGCGCCCAGATTGCCTTGCGCCATCACGAGCGCATCGATGGCAGTGGCTATCCTGATGGACTCAAGGGTGAGCAGATCCCGCTGCTGGCGCGTATCGCGGCGATTGCGGATGTGTTGGACGCCCTGACCTCGGAGCGCCCATACAAGAAGATCTGGACTGTCGAAGACGCTTTCAGCTATCTGCAGCAGCATGCCGGCATCCTGTTCGACCATGCGGGCGTCCAGGTGTTGCTCGCCAATGAGGCGCGCGTCAGTGCCATCCGGAGTGAAAAACTCCTGAGTAAGGCAACGGGAATCTGATTCGCTGCAAGCCCCTGTATTTTCTGCTGTCGAGGAGAATTCCTCGATTTGCCGCGAACCCCGGAACATCGTGGTTTCGCAGTGATTTCGCCATCGAATCACGCGGCCTTGGCGCTCGTTCTGGATTTTCTCTCAATCGGGCTGGTCGTCCGGCCAACTGGATCGTCTTACCTGGCTCGGCGAGGCAGGGCTCAATCCTGGCATGGCTACTGGGCAAACTGTTCGTTGCGCTCCCGCCGGCACAGCGCTCGCTTGGCCCGGATGGATGGAAACTGCGGCGTTGCTCGTCGCCCGAACGGAAAACCGCCATTGCGATCATCCGTGTTCATCTTGAAGGGTTCGGGCCAGTACAATTCCCGTCCATGTGATGCGGGATGGTCAGTTGCTGCGAGAATTTACATGACGTTGGCCCGGATCGTGCTTGAGCCACTCGTGTAGATATCATGAACGCCAGCCAACGGAAGGCAGGGGTTCCCGCCTGGAGGGGATTGAATGAAATCTGATTGTTCGGGACAGCACCTGCGTCATGCCCGAATGCCGATACGCTTGATCGCGCTGATCAGCATGGGGCCGTTGTCGTGGATCACCGAGGTCGAGAACATTTCGGCGACCGGCTTGCTCGTAAACCGCCCGGACGAATGGTGTTCGGGGGCCGGCGAACGCTGCGTGCTTGATCTGCTTGTCGGCGATGACCTGCATATCCACCTTGAGGCGAACGTGACCCGACTGGCTCCAGATCATGTCGGGTTTGCCTATACTTCCATCCCCGAAGACAAGGGGCGTGCCTTGTGGGATTTGCTCGGCCAGTACGCCGATCACCTGGATCGGCCTGGTGCGTCAGCCGACGCCGATTGAGTCAGCCGGGCTTGACCTCCGCATCGCGCAACTCGCGGCGCAGGATCTTGCCGACATTTGATTTTGGAAGTGAATCGCGAAACTCGATGTGGCGCGGCTGCTTGTAGCCTGTCAATTCGGTTCGACAATGAGCGCGCACAGCGTCCGCTGTCAGCGCAGGATCCTTTCTGACGATGACGAGTTTGACCGCCTCGCCGGATTTGTCATCCGGCACGCCGATTGCTGCGACCTCGAGTACACCGGGCATCAAGGCGACGACATCCTCGATCTCGTTCGGATAGACGTTGAAGCCAGACACCAGGATCATGTCCTTCTTGCGATCGACGATGTAGAAGAACCCCTGTTCGTCCATGCGCGCGATGTCCCCGGTATGCAGCCAGTTATCGGCATCGATGATCTTGGCGGTCTCCTCGGGGCGATTCCAGTAGCCTTTCATCACCTGCGGCCCGCGCACGCACAGTTCGCCGATTTCGCCAGCCGGCAATTGCCGGCCGTCATCGTTCTGGACACAAACCTCGGTTGAGGAAACCGGAAATCCGATTGAGCCGTTGTAATCGGAGAGGTCGAGCGGATTGATGCATACCGCCGGTGAGGTTTCGGTGAGTCCATAGGCCTCGGACAGCGTGCAGCCGGTGACTTGCTTCCAGCGTTCGGCAACCGCGCGCTGCACGGCCATGCCGCCGCCCAAGGTCATGCGCAGGCTTGAGAAATCGAGTTTGTCGAAGCCGGGTGTGTTCAGCAGGCCGTTGAAGAGCGTGTTCACGCCGGTCAGGCTGGTGTAGCGGATGCGTCCAAGTTCTGCCACGAAGCCAGGCATGTCGCGAGGATTCGTGATCAGGTGATTGTGGCCACCGAGTTTCATGAAGGTCAGGCAGTTCGCGGTCAAGGCAAAAATGTGATAAAGAGGCAGAGCTGTGACGATGACTTCCTCGCCTTCGCGCATGCCGGTGCCGATCCAAGCGCTGGCCTGCTGCATGTTGGCGATCAGGTTGCGATGAGTCAGCATGGCGCCCTTGGCTACGCCGGTGGTGCCACCGGTGTACTGCAGGAAGGCGATGTCGCCGGAGGAGATATCGGCCTTCGTGATCTCTTGTCTGCTGCCGCGCCGCAACGCGTCATTGAAGCGGATCGCCCCAGCTATCGAGAACGCCGGCACCATCTTCTTGACATGACGCACGACGAAGTTGGTGATCAAGGCCTTGGGGAAGCCAAGCATGTCGCCAAGGCCGGTGGTGATGACCTGGAGTGGCTGCGTCTGCCCGAGAACGCTGGCCACAGTGTGGGCGAAGTTGTCGAGTACGAGGATGACCTTCGCGCCGGAGTCCTCGAGCTGATGCCTGAGCTCGCGCGCGGTGTACATCGGATTGGTATTGACCACGGTCATGCCGGCCCGCAGTGCGCCGGCGATGGCGATCGGATACTGCAACACGTTCGGCATCATCATCGCGATGCGGTCGCCCTTGACGCACTTGAGGTCATGCACGAGAAAACTGGCGAACTGCTGGCTCAGCTCATCGAGCTCGCCATAGCTGATCGTGCGGCCCATGTTGGTATAGGCCGGTCGGTGATGGAACTTGTCGAAGCAAGTGTCGAGCAGGGCTACGATCGACTGGAACTCGTCGAGATCGATTTCGGCCGGAACGCCCTTCGGATAATGGGCCAACCAGGGCCGATTGCTGCTCTCAGACATGTTTCACTCCCGTTCGGCCGCAATTGCGGCGGATAAATCCATGACAACTTACCTACATTCCAGATTGCACCACAGGCCACGAAGGCACAGCAAGGCTCGGTGCAGCGACGAGGGCAGGATGAAAACCCGACTACGCAATGAAAGGGGCAGGAAATGATCCGCAGGAATGATCCAACCCGGGGCAGCAGCGCATGCGTGCGAAGTCCGGCAAGCTGGCGCGTCACCCTGTTGTTGCTTGCAATTGTACTCGGCGCATGTGCACGTTCTACCGATGAAGAGCAGATCCGCGCTGCGATCAGTCAGATGCAGGTGGCCATCGAATCCGGCGAGCCGGCAGACTTCATGCGCCATGTCGCCGATGATTTCACCGGCGACGGTGGCGCCATCGACAAACAGGGCCTGCACAATCTCCTGCGTGCCCAGGCTCTGACCAACGCCAGCATCGGCATCAGCCTGGTTTCGGTTGAGGTCGAGCTGCAAGGCGAGCGGGCGACGGTCAAGCTGACCGTGACGATGACCGGCGGCAGTGGTCGCTGGCTGCCCGAGCGCGGTTCCGTCCAGCAGATCGAGAGTGGCTGGCGCCGACAAGACGGCGACTGGCTCTGTGTCAACGCGCAGTGGCTTCGCACTCTGTAAGCGGAAGAGCCGTAAGCGGTGAGCGGGAAAGGCGTGTGGCGAGCAGGGATCCGTAGGTGTGCCTTAAGGCATGATGCTTCGGCGCTTGAAAGGCAAACCCATCACCCCCAAGAGGGGACAAGCGGCTGACGCCGTTTCCTGCAAAAAACGCTCGGGTCTCGCGCGCCCTCGCGAGCTTCTGCAGGTGTGCCTTCAGGCATGATGCACTTCGGCACGCTGAGGATAACGCATCAGTCAGAACGCTCGTTTTGAGTCAGATACCGCCGGGTGTGCATGACACCCGGCGCTGATCGAGTGCTGAGTTACTTGGGCTTGCCGGATTTGGCCAACTGGCGCAGCACATAGGGCAGGATGCCGCCATGGCGGAAGAACTCGCGTTCCTTCGGCGTCGCCAGCAGCACATCGACCTTGAACTCCTTGCGGCTGCCATCCTTGGCGATGGCGACGACTTGTGCCTCGCGTGCCGCGCCATCATCGAGCCCGGTCATCTGGAATTCCTCGAGGCCGGTCAGCCCGAGTGAGCTGGCGCTGTCGCCCGCCTTGAACTGACAGGGCAGCACGCCCATGCCGACCAGGTTCGAGCGATGGATGCGTTCAAAGCTCTGCGCAATCACCGTCTTGACCCCGAGCAGCAGGGTGCCCTTGGCTGCCCAGTCACGTGAGGAGCCGCTGCCGTATTCCTTGCCGGCAATGACGATCAGCGGCGTGCCTTCCTCCTTGTAGCGCATGGCGGCGTCATAGATCGCCATCTGCTCGCCGCTCGGCACGTGTTTCGTGAAACCGCCCTCGACGCCATCCAGCATCTGGTTGCGGATGCGGATATTGGCGAACGTGCCGCGCACCATCACATCGTCGTTGCCGCGTCGCGAGCCATAGGAATTGAAATGCTCGACCGCCACGCCGCGATTGATCAGGTACTGGCCGGCCGGGGAATTCTTCTTGATGTTGCCGGCGGGCGAGATGTGGTCGGTGGTGATCGAATCGCCGAAAAGACCGAGGCAACGCGCCGAATGGATGTCCTCGAATCGCGTCAACTCCATGGTCATGCCATCGAAGTAGGGCGGATTCTTGATATAGGTCGAGTCACCGTCCCAATCGAACAACTTGCCTTCGGGCGACTGGATCGCATTCCAGCGGCTGTCGCCCTTGAACACTTCCGCATAGTTGGACTTGAACATCTGCGGACTGACCGTGCCGGCTATCAGGGCGCTGATTTCATCGTTGCCTGGCCAGATATCCTTGAGGAATACCGGCTTGCCATCATTGCCGGTTCCGAGCGGCTGGGTGGCTAGGTCGATGTCGATCGTGCCGGCAAGGGCAAAGGCCACGACCAGGGGCGGTGAGGCCAGATAGTTCATCTTGACCTCGGGGTGGATACGACCCTCGAAGTTGCGATTGCCCGAAAGCACCGCCGCGACGGCCAGGTCGCCGGCCTGGATGGCTTCGCTGACAGTTGTATCGAGCGGGCCCGAGTTGCCGATACAGGTGGTGCAGCCGTAGCCGACCAGATAAAAGCCGAGCTTTTCCAGTTCGCCGAGCAGGCCCGCCTTCTTCAGGTAATCGGTGACCACCAGCGAGCCCGGGGCCAATGAGGTCTTCACCCACGGCCTGCGCGTCAGGCCCTTGGCCGCCGCGTTGCGTGCGAGCAGGCCAGCGCCGAGCATGACCGCCGGGTTGGACGTGTTCGTGCAGGAGGTGATCGCAGCGATGACCACGGCACCGTCGCGCAAGCCCGCCGACATCAATTCGGCGTGCGATCCGGACGCATGTTCAGTGGCGCTCTCGTCGTGCCCGACTGCCGTGCTGCCGCCTTCGTTCTTGAATCGGGCAAGCTCCGGAGTCTTCGGTGGGCGGCCTGCGGCCAGAAGCTTCAGAGCTTGCGCATAGCTGTCTGGCATGTCCGACAGCAGCACCCGATCCTGCGGGCGCTTGGGTCCGGCCAGCGAGGGCTGCACGCTGCCCATGTCGAGTTCGAGACTGGATGAGAAAACCGCCGGCGGAGTGGCATCGTCGTGCCAGAGCCCCTGCGCCTTGGCGTAGGCCTCGACCAGGGCGATCTGCTCCTCACTGCGCCCGGACAGGTGCAGGTAGCGGATCGATTCCGCATCGATCGGAAAGATCGCACAAGTGGCGCCGTATTCCGGCGACATGTTGCCGATCGTGGCACGGTCGGCCAGCGGCAGATGCTTGAGACCCTCGCCATGGAACTCGACGAACTTGCCGACCACACCATGTTTCCTGAGCATCTGGGTGACGGTCAGCACCAGATCGGTAGCCGTTGCACCTTCGGGCAGACGGCCAGTCAGTTTGAAGCCGACCACCTGCGGAATCAGCATCGAGGATGCCTGGCCGAGCATGGCCGCTTCGGCCTCGATTCCGCCCACACCCCAGCCGAGTACGCCGAGACCATTGACCATGGTGGTATGCGAATCGGTGCCGAACAGGGTGTCCGGGTAGGCCCATTCCTTGCCGTCGATCTGGCTGGTCATGACCACCCGCGACAGGTGCTCGAGGTTGACCTGGTGAACGATGCCGGTACGTGGCGGCACGACCTTGAAATTGTTCAGCGCCTTCTGGCCCCAGCGCAGGAACGAATAGCGCTCCTGGTTGCGCTCGAACTCCATTTCGACGTTCTTCTCGATCGCGTCGCTGGATCCGAATACGTCCACCTGGACAGAATGATCGATCACCAGTTCGACCGGAGCCAGCGGATTGATCAGGCTGGGATCGCCGCCCAGGGCAACCATGGCGTCGCGCATGGCAGCGAGGTCGACCACGCAGGGAACACCGGTGAAGTCCTGCAAGATCACGCGAGCCGGCATGAAGGCGATTTCAGTATCGGGTTCGGCCTTGGGATTCCAGTTGGCGACCGCGCTGATGCTGTTTTCGGTGACATCGACGCCGTCCTCGTGGCGCAGGAGGTTTTCGAGCAGGATCTTCATCGAATACGGCAGCTTGCCGAGATCGAATCGCTGCCCCAGCTTGACGAGGCTCGCGTAGCGATAAGCCTTGCCATTGACCTTGAGTGTGTCGTGGGTCGAAAAGCTGTCGTTCATGGCGATTCTCCTTGCAAGATGAACTGATCGAAGGGGCTGTGAGGCGTGTTTGGCCTATCGTAGCGCGTCGTTTTCGGGCCTGGCCGTTTCGGCGTTTCATATGGGGTTCAATTGCTCCGGCCGCAACCGGGTGCGATTCGCTCCGCATTGCGGGAAAACCCGCAAAACGGCTAAAATTCGTGGCTGCAAAGGCCGGTACTCGAGTTGTTCCGGCTTGATTTTCAGCTTTCATGTTCCTGGTTGGCGTCCAACCTCAGTCGAAGTGAGCCTTCTCCCGCCGGGAGAAGGTGGCGCGCAGCGCCGGATGACGACTGCATGGATGCAGGAGGTAGTGCAACGCATGGAGCAGTTGCCGAGGGTGCGGCTCTTGCGTGGTGCTACATGAATATCACGCTACGCCCGAACCCTCGACGGCTGTTCCCGACAACGTTCCACCTCCCCCATCCGTGGGGTCGTCTCCCCAACCCCTCTCCCGACGGGAGAGGGGTTTCTGACGGCTGAAGTTCGACCCTGACAAGGTTCATGCTTGTTTTGTGCCGCCTCGCGATGAGCTGTTTCATTGCGCCGGGCGCTTCCCTTCGCCTGCCAACTGGATGCCTCCCGATCATGCTGACTTCCTATCGCCAACACGTTGCCGAACGCGCTGCCCTCGGTATTCCGCCGCTGCCGCTGTCGGCACAACAGACCGCTGCACTGATCGAGCTGCTCAAGTATCCGGGCGCAGAAGATGGCGGGTTTCTTCTGGAGTTGATCACCAATCGCGTTCCGGCCGGCGTCGATGATGCCGCCAAGGTCAAGGCTTCGTTCCTGGCTGCCCTGGCTCTTGGCGCCGAGAGCTGTCCGCTGATCACGCCCGAGCGGGCGACCGAGCTGCTCGGCACGATGCTCGGCGGCTACAACATCCATCCGCTGGTCGAATTGCTCGATCACGACAAGCTCGCGCCAATCGCGGCCGAAGCGCTGAAGAAAACCCTGCTGATGTTCGACGCCTTCCACGACGTCAAGGAAAAAGCCGACAAGGGCAATGTCCATGCGCAGGGCGTTCTGCAGAGCTGGGCCGACGCCGAGTGGTTCACGAGCCGCCCGCAAGTGCCGGAGTCCCTGACCATCACCGTGCTCAAGGTCAGCGGCGAAACCAATACCGACGACCTGTCGCCAGCTCCCGATGCAACCACGCGCCCGGATATCCCGATGCACGCGCTGGCCATGCTCAAGAACAAGCGTGACGGCATCACCCCCGAGGAAGACGGCAAGCGCGGTCCGATCGCCTTCATCGAATCGCTGAAGGAGAAAGGCAACCTGGTTGCCTACGTCGGTGACGTGGTCGGCACAGGATCGAGCCGCAAGTCGGCGACCAACTCGGTGCTCTGGTTCACCGGCGAAGACATTCCGTTCATTCCGAACAAGCGCTTCGGCGGCGTCTGCCTCGGCAACAAGATCGCGCCGATCTTCTACAACACGATGGAAGATGCCGGTGCGCTGCCGATCGAGCTCGATGTCAGCCAGATGGAGATGGGCGATGTCGTCGAGCTGCGACCCTATGAGGGCAAGGCGCTCAAGGATGGCAAGGTCATCGCCGAGTTCAAGCTCAAGTCTGACGTTCTGTTCGACGAAGTGCGCGCCGGTGGCCGTATCCCGCTGATCATCGGTCGCGGCCTGAGCGCACGCGCGCGTGAAGCCCTTGGGCTACCGGTATCGAACCTGTTTCGTCTACCCGAGAATCCCGCCAGCAGCAGCAAGGGCTTCACCCTCGCGCAGAAAATGGTCGGCCGTGCCTGCGGTTTGGCCGAAGGCGAGGGCATCCGCCCGGGCACTTACTGCGAGCCGCGCATGACCTCGGTTGGATCGCAGGACACGACCGGCCCGATGACCCGCGACGAGCTCAAGGATCTGGCCTGCCTCGGCTTCAGCGCCGATCTGGTCATGCAGTCGTTCTGCCATACGGCGGCCTATCCGAAGCCGGTCGACGTCAAGATGCATCACGATCTTCCGGAGTTCATCAGCACGCGTGGCGGCATTCCGCTGCGCCCGGGTGACGGCATCATCCACTCCTGGCTCAATCGCATGCTGTTGCCCGACACGGTCGGCACCGGCGGTGATTCGCATACGCGCTTCCCGATCGGCATTTCGTTCCCGGCCGGTTCGGGCCTGGTCGCGTTCGCGGCGGCGACCGGCGTGATGCCGCTGGACATGCCCGAATCGGTGCTGGTGCGCTTCAAGGGCGAATTGCAGCCCGGCGTGACCCTGCGTGATCTGGTCAACGCGATTCCGCTTTACGCGATCAAGGCCGGTCTACTCACGGTCGAGAAGAAGGGCAAGAAGAACGTATTTTCGGGGCGTATCCTCGAAATCGAAGGCCTGCCAAATCTCAAGGTCGAGCAGGCCTTCGAATTGTCTGATGCCTCAGCCGAGCGTTCCGCCGCCGGTTGCACGGTGCATCTGGACAAGGCCCCGATCATTGAATACATCACCAGCAATATCGTCATGCTCAAGTGGATGATCGCCCAGGGTTACAAGGATGTGCGCAGCATCAAGCGCCGCATCGAGGCGATGCAGGCGTGGCTGGCCGATCCGCAGCTGATGGCGCCCGACGCCGATGCCGAGTACGCGGCGGTGATCGAGATCGATCTGGCCGATGTGCATGAGCCGATCGTCGCCTGCCCGAATGATCCGGACGATGTGAAGACACTTTCCGATGTTGCCGGTGCGGTCATCGACGAGGTCTTCATCGGTTCGTGCATGACCAATATCGGCCATTTCCGTGCAGCCTCGAAACTGCTCGAAGGCAAGCGCGATATCCCGACCAAGCTCTGGGTCGCACCGCCGACCAAGATGGATGCCGCCGAGCTGACCAAGGAAGGCCACTACGGCACCTTCGGCACGGCCGGTGCGCGCATGGAAATGCCCGGCTGCTCGCTGTGCATGGGCAACCAGGCCCAGGTGCGCGAGGGCGCCACGGTGTTCTCGACGAGTACACGCAACTTCCCGAATCGTCTCGGCAAGAATGCCAATGTCTATCTCGGATCGGCCGAGCTTGCCGCAATTTGCTCACGCCTCGGACGCATCCCGAGCAAGGATGAGTACATGGCCGACATGGGCGTACTCAAGGCCAACAGTGAGCAGATCTATCGCTACATGAACTTTGACCAGATCGAAGAATTCAACGAGAGCGCTGCAAGCGTAACTTCCTGATTTGGCGTTTGTCGGCGCAATACAATCGGTGCGTGCGGGGCGATTGCCCCGCACAACATGCAATCGGCTGCCCATTCCCATAGAGTGCAGGTTCAGCGTCGCGATCCGGCCCGGCTGCGATTGAGGTCATCCGCGTTCGGCATTGCGACCAGGGGAAAATGCGAGGCGTGATGTCGTCGGTTCAGGATAATCGTGGGACTGATGCGAATGGATCCGGCCACGGATTCGTCCGCGACCTTCTGCATGCCTCGGAAATGTCGACCCTCGCAGAACTCGCGGCGTCCGAGGCACGTCGCCGCTTCGGTATCCCGGCGTTGGCCTTGTCCTGGAATACCGAGCGCACCCATGTCGATGGAAGCAGCGACGCGCATGGCCGCCATCCGTCATTGGATATCGATGGCACCGACGTGCGGCGTGCCTCGCTAGTCAACGCAGCCAATGGCATGCGCGCCGAGCTTGCCTGGAAGGCGAGCGCTGATTCCGGCAAGCAGCCGGAAAGCGAGTGGAATCGGTTTCTCGCAGATTTGACGATTGTCGCCGAGCGCATCCTGCAACATGAGTCGCTTGCGCAATCCGTACGCAGGCTGGAGCGCGCCGAGCATGTCCAGCGCGCCCTGTTTGCCATTGCCAACATGGCCAGTTCGGATCTCGATATGCCTGACATGCTCAGGGATATCCATGAGATTGTCGGTTGGCTCATGTACGCCGAGAATTTCTATATCACCCTGTACGAACCCGAGCGCGACAGCCTGCGTTTTCTGTATTTTGTCGATACGGTCGACCAAGACACCTACAGTTCGAGTCGCGAAATTCCGGCCAGCGAATTGTCGAACAGCTTGACCCTGGCAATGATCCGCAGCGGCGAGTCGCAAATGGGGCCTTCCGAGCAGGTGCGCGGCGCTCTGGGCATTCGGCGTGACGAATCGCTGGGTCCGGAATCCGAAGACTGGCTCGGAGTGCCGATGGTTGGTGCTGCAGCGGCGATCCGTGGTGCGATCGTGGTGCAGAGCTATCTGCCCGAGGCGCGCTACACCGAGGAGGATCGCACCATCCTCAACTACGTGGCCCAGCACATCCTGACGGCACTGGAGCGCAAGCAGGTCAAGACCGAGCTTGAAAGCCGAGTCGTTGATCGAACTCGCGAGCTTGCCGCTGCGATCGGTGAATTGCAGTTGGAAGTCGTCGAACGCAAACGCGCAGAGCGATTGCAGCGCGCCTTGTTCGACATTGCCGAGTGTGCGGCAGCGGCCGATTCACTGGCGGAGTTCTACGCCAGCGTGCACGGAATCGTAGGTGGTCTGCTGAATGCGCAGAACTTCTATATCGCGCTGGTGGCCGATGGCGGCGACGAGCTTGAGTTCCCCTATTCGGTCGACGAGATCAATCCGGTACGACCGCGACGCCCGATGGCAAACGGCATGACCGAATACGTCTTGCGCACTGGTCAGGCTTTGCTTGCCGATCGCGTGAAACTTGATGAACTGGTTGACGAAGGCAATGTGCAACGTTTCGGCACGCGGGCAAGCTACTGGCTCGGGGTCCCGCTGATTTGTGACGATGCCGTCGTCGGTGTCGTCGCGGTGCAGAGCTATTCGCTTGATTCGCCATTCACCGAGCGCGATCAGGAGCTGCTGACTTTTGTCGCCTATCACATCGCCAATGGCCTGGAGCGCAAACGCGCCCAGGATTCACTGGTGCACGACAACGTCGAACTCGAAGCGCGGGTCAACGAACGCACCCGTGAACTCGCCCTCGCCAATCGGGATCTGACCGACCAGATCGTCGAGCGCGAACGCATCGAGGCACGCCTGACCCATGAGGCTTTCCACGATACCTTGACCGGCCTGCCCAATCGCGCCTTGCTCCTGCAGCGACTGGGCACCGCCATGCAGCGCTTCAAGCAGAATCACGAAAATGGCTATGCCGTGCTGTTTCTCGATCTCGATCGATTCAAGGTGGTCAATGACAGTGTCGGTCACCTGGTTGGTGACGAGATGCTCAAGCAGGCGGCCTTGCGCCTGGCCAGTGCCAGTGCACCGTTCCTGGTCGCGCGCCTGGGCGGGGACGAATTTGCCGTCCTCATCGACAGCCTGCCGAACCATGCCGTGGCAACCAAGGTCGCCCAACGTTTGATCGATGCGCTGAACGACCCTATTCGCGTGACCAACAAGGAGGTGTTCACCTCGGCCAGCGTCGGCATTGCCTATGCGGATGCCCAGTACACCCGCGCTGAGGAATTGCTTCGCGATGCCGATACTGCGATGTACCGAGCCAAGGCCCGGGGCCGCCAGTGCTACGAGATTTTCGATGAGAATCTTCGCGCCGAAGCGATGCGTGCGCTGGATCTGGAAAGCGATCTTCGCCACGCCATGGTCAGGCGCGAATTCGAACCGTATTTCCAGTCGATCGTATCGCTCCGAGACGGCATGGTGCTCGGTTACGAAGCCCTGCTTCGCTGGAATCACCCGAAGCGAGGGCTGCTCCTGCCTGCGGACTTCCTGCTTGCTGCAGAGGAAAATGGTTGCATCGAGCAAATCGACTGGCAGATGTTCGCAATGGCCTGCGAGCAGGCGCAACGCTTGCCTGATTCGACCTATGTTTCAATCAATGTGTCGGCGCGACGCTTGCGTGTACCGGATTTCGACGAGATCGCCCTGCGCACGATCGAAAGCAGCGGCTTGCCGGCCCGGCGAGTTCGCCTTGAAGTGACCGAAGGCGCCTTGCTCGACCAGCCCGAGCAGATGCGAAACATCCTGTTGCGCCTGCGCAAGGCTGGCGTGTTGGTTCAGCTTGATGATTTTGGGACCGGTTACTCCTCGCTGAGCTACCTGCACCGGTTTCCGATCCATTCGCTCAAGATAGACCGCTCCTTCATTTGCGACATTGCTGAAGTAGGCAGCAGTCCGGCCGTGATAAGGGCGATCGTTGCACTGGCCGAATCGCTTGATGTCGAAGTGATCGGCGAGGGTATCGAGACACCTGAGCAACGGGATGCGCTGATCGAGATGGGCTGTGCGTTCGGCCAGGGCTTTTTGTTCTCGCGGCCAGCGCCGATCGATCAGATCTGCTGAGCGTCGACGTTTCAGCCAAGGCGATTGTTGAATTCCACCTCCGTTCCAGACCTTCAGGTTTGCCGAGTTGCGCCGTCTGCGGGATTGGGGGTTGACGCGGTAGAATTGCGCTCCTTTGCCGCAAGACCGACTTCCGTCATGAGTACGACTGCCGAGAATCTGCCTGCCAGTGACACTCCCGAGAACCGGGCCCCGCTCCGATTCGTCACTGCGGCCAGCCTGTTCGATGGTCACGATGCCGCGATCAACATCATGCGCAGGCTGATCCAGTCGCAAGGTGCCGAAGTAATCCACCTTGGCCACAACCGGTCGGTCGAGGACGTCGTGCGTGCCGCATTGCAGGAGGATGCCGACGCGATCGCGCTGTCGTCCTACCAGGGCGGCCACGTCGAATATTTCAAGTACATGGTCGACATGCTCAAGGAGCGTGGCGCAGCGCATATCCGGGTATTCGGCGGCGGCGGCGGCACGATCACGCCAGAGGAAATCCGCGAGCTTGAAGCCTACGGCGTCGAGCGCATCTATCATCCCAACGACGGCATGCACCTCGGCCTCGTGCCCATGATCGAGGATGTGGTGCGCCGCGCTGGCGCGGCGCGGGATTCGGGATTCGAAATGACCAGCCGTTCGGCTGTTGAAGGCCGGGATTCGTCAAAGCCACGACTCGGCGCTACGGTCGACATTGACGACGAGATTGCAGTAGGCCGCATCCTGACCGCTCTCGAAAACGGCGACTTCAACGAAGCCGAATTGTCGAAGCTGCGCAAGCGCTGGGAGACATCGGCTTCGAACGAATCCCGAATCCCGAATATCGGCTCCCAACAGCCGGACGGCTGGTCATCCCACCGGCGCGGAGCGCCGGTCATCGGCATCACAGGCACCGGTGGTGCCGGCAAATCGAGTGTCGTCGACGAGTTGCTGCTGCGTTTCCTGCACGCGTTTCCGAAGATGCGCATTGCCGTGCTCGCGGTCGATCCGACGCGCCGTCGTTCGGGTGGTGCGCTGCTGGGTGACCGTATCCGCATGAATGCCTTGCGCAGCCAGCGCGTGTTCATGCGCTCGATGGCGACCCGGCGCCAGCACGCGGCCACCAGCATCGTGCTCAAGGATTGCGTCAGTTTCCTCAAGAGTCAGGCTTACGACCTCGTCATTGTGGAGACAGCCGGCATCGGCCAATCCGATTCGGAGATTGTCGATCTGGTCGATTTTCCGATGTACGTGATGACCAGTGATTACGGCGCGGCCAGCCAGCTCGAGAAAATCGACATGATCGACTTCGCTGAGCTGATCGTGCTCAACAAGTTCGACAAGCGCGGCGCGGAAGACGCCTTGCGCGACGTGCGCAAGCAGTGGAAGCGCAATCGGGTCAAATTCGAACTCAAGGATGACGAGGTGCCGGTCTACCCGACCATCGCCAGCCAGTTCAATGATCCGGGCATCACCTGGATGTTTGTGAACTTGTGCCGCTTGTTGCGTGAAAAGCTGGGATTCGGTAGCCGGGATTCGGGATTCGCAAATGCAAATGCAAATGCAAACTGCGATTTCCGGCCTGACCTGGATACCTCATTGAAAGAACCGCGTGCGACGGTGCTGATTCCTGGCGCACGCGTCCGATACCTCGCCGAAATTGCGGAACAGGGCAGGGGCATCAATGGCGAAATAGAGAAGCAGTCCGAAATCGCAGTGCGTGCTCAATCGCTGTGGATAGCGCTTCGTGAGTTGGACGACCCCGATCTGCCGCCAGCGCTCGGAATGTACGCTGACGCGCTCTTACGACTCCCGACTCCCGACTCCCGACTCCCGGCTCTTCTACGCCACTGCTACAACGATGCCATCCAGTCCCTCAGCGCCAATTCGCTGCGCTTGCTGCGTAGCTGGCCTGAGCGCCTGAAATCGATCACCGATGAATTCACCGAATATGAAGTGCGCGGCAAGGCGATCAAGGTTGAGAACTACCGTGAATCGCTGTCGCACCAGAAGATCCCGAAGATTGCCGCTCCGACTTACAAATCCTGGGGCGAGTTGCTCGTTTTCCTGCAGAAGGAAAACCTTCCGGGCAGCTATCCGTACACCGGTGGCGTTTATCCGTATCGCCGCACCGGCGAGGATCCGATCCGCATGTTCGCTGGCGAAGGCACGCCCGAGCGCACCAATCGCCGTTTCCACTATCTGAGTGTCGGTCAGCCAGCTGCGCGCCTGTCGACCGCGTTTGATTCAGTCACGCTTTACGGCGAGGATCCGGCACCGCGTCCGGACATCTACGGCAAGATCGGCAACTCCGGAGTCAACGTGCCGACCCTCGATGACATGAAGAAGCTCTACTCGGGCTTCAACCTGTGCGCGCCAACCACCTCGGTTTCAATGACGATCAATGGGCCGGCACCGATCATCCTGTCGATGTTCATGAACACGGCGATCGATCAGCAGATCGAGTTGTACCTGAAAGAAGACGACAAGCGCTGGGCCGAAGCACAGAAGGAAATCGCGAGATTCTTCGAGGGGCGTGAACGACCGACCTATGCGGGCGAATTGCCGCCAACCAACGACGGCCTCGGCCTCGCCTTGCTCGGTATCTGCGGCGACCAGCTGGTCGACGCCGCGACCTACGCGCGTATCAAGGCCGACACGTTGCGCTCGGTGCGAGGCACCGTGCAAGCGGACATTCTGAAAGAGGATCAGGCGCAGAACACCTGCATCTTCTCGACTGAATTTGCCCTGCGCATGATGGGCGACATCCAGCAGTATTTCGTCAACCAGAAGGTGCGCAACTTCTATTCAGTGTCGATCTCCGGATACCACATCGCCGAAGCCGGGGCGAACCCGATCAGCCAGCTCGCCTTCACCCTGAGCAACGGCTTCACCATCGTCGAGTATTACCTTGCGCGCGGCATGAGTATCGATGACTTCGCGCCGAACCTGAGCTTCTTCTTTTCCAACGGCATGGATCCGGAATACACCGTCATTGGCCGTGTCGCCCGGCGCATCTGGGCACGCGCGATGCGCGAGCGCTACGGCGCCAACGAGCGCAGCCAGATGATGAAGTACCACATCCAGACCTCGGGCCGCTCGCTGCACGCCCAGGAGATCCAGTTCAACGACATCCGCACCACCCTGCAGGCGCTCTATGCGCTGTTCGACAACTGCAACTCGCTGCACACCAATGCCTATGACGAGGCAATCACGACGCCGACCGAAGAGAGCGTGCGCCGCGCCGTCGCCATCCAGATGATCATCAACAAGGAACTCGGCCTCAATTTTTGCGAGAACCCCTGGCAAGGCAGTTTCATCGTCGACAAGCTTACCGACATCGTCGAAGAAGCCGTCTACAAGGAGTTCGAGGCGATCAGCGACCGTGGCGGCGTGCTCGGCGCGATGGACACGATGTACCAGCGCGGCAAGATCCAGGAAGAGTCGATGTATTACGAGCACAAGAAGCACGATGGCTCCTTGCCCCTGGTTGGCGTCAACACCTTCCTGCCCAAGGAACACGCCGGCGATATCGTCACCGAGATCGAACTGATCCGTTCGACGGAAGAAGAAAAGGGCCAGCAGATCACCAACGTGCTCGCTTACCAGAAGAATCGCAACGTACTCGCGCCAAGCGGTGAAACCTCGCATGCGAACGCGACCACCTCGGAAGAAGACGAATCGGCCGAAGTGCACGACGGTCATGGCCTCGGCTATCTACAGAAAGCCGCCCGCGAACGAAAGAACGTCTTCGAAGCGCTGATGGAAGCGGTCAAGACCCACTCACTCGGCCAGATCAGTCATGCCCTCTATGACGTCGGTGGCGAGTATCGAAGGAACATGTAGGCGATAGGGAGTCAGGCACGATGGCGTTCAATGTCCGGGAGATTTTCAAGGCGCTATCAAATGCCAAGGTCGACTATGTCGTGGTCGGAGGCTTTGCCGTCATCCTGCATGGCTACTTGCGTGCAACGGCTGATTTGGATCTTGTCGTGGGCTTGTCGGCAGAGAACTGCAAACGTGGATTGAAGGCCCTGTCAGGCATCGGGTTTCAGCCGCGTTTGCCAGTCAGACTTGAAGAGTTTTGCAATCCAGAGAATCGGCGCAAATGGATCGAGCAGAGCAATATGCTCGTGTTCCCGCTATGGGATCCTGACAATCCACTGCGCTCGCTCGACTTGTTTGTCGAAGAGCCAATCGAGTTTTCACAATTGATGGATGACGCCTTGATCAAGGATGTTGATGGCGTACAGATCCGCGTTGCGAGTGTCGAGCATCTGATCGAGATGAAGAAGGCCGCAGGGCGTCCGCGGGATCTGGATGACATCGCCAAGTTGAAGATGATTCGTGAGGAAGGGGCAGGGTATGCATGACGTGCCGCATAATTCCTTTGACGATGCAGAAGCTGCAAATCTGCGTGCATGGCTGAAAACCAGCACCAGTGACCGAATCGACTTTTTCGAAGAAATGGTCGAACTCGCCTATTTGAGCGGTGCGCTTCAGCCAGAACGACTAAAACTCCGCGATATTCCGGTTTATTGATTCGGCCCGTAAATAGTCATTACTGAATGCTTCTCCCGCTGGCGGAAGAAGCTGCCGACAGGCTGATGAGGGTGGACGGGCGAAGCGCGATCTAGCAGCGTTTCTGGAAGAGCACCACCCTCATCCCCCTTCGGGACCTTCCCCCGCCAGCGGGGGAAGGAATAAAGAAAAGGGTCTTCGTGAAATCGTGTGGGTGAATTCATCGGTTTTCATTGCTGCAGCAGGATGCAGGTGAGCGCCTTCCGTTGTAGGTTGGGGTGAGCGCAGGCGAACCCCAACGGATTGCGATCCCCCATCCGCATGGCGGCAAGCCTGCCACAATAGCTGTTGGGGTTCGCTTGCGCTCACCACCAACCTACTCAATCCGCGCGGGACGAATGGGGAACACTCCGATCACAAACCTGCTGACTGTTGCCCGCGGACGAAAGCCGCGGAATCAATAGGCGCCCGGCAGACGCCGCAGTTGCTTCACTGAACTGACCGTCAACAAAGCGCGCCGGATTCCACGACAACACAGGAACCTGAAAAGCGTTGTTCTGCAAGGGTTACGCCGGGAACAACGCATCAAGTTCACCCACAGGTTTTCACGAAGAGCCAAAGAAAGTTCGTACTAATTACGGGCCGAATCAATAGGGCACTCCGATAGCGGATCCGAGCGTGTTTCATGTCAACCACGCTTCAAGCTCCTTGAGTGTAAGCGCTCCACCAACCCCATCTTTTTTCCAGGTACGCGGTTAGCGATGCTGGCGCTCCGAAGAAAGAAGGAGCGTGAGGATGGTGACCGAAGAAGAATTGTCGCCGGCGCAGCAGCGTTGGTGGAATCACTTGCAACGTGCCGAGAAGGAATCGCTGTCGATTCGCGCGTATGCGGCGCGTGAGGGCCTGAGTGCGCAATCGCTGTATGGATTCAAGAAGCAACTCAAGCGGCGGCGTGGTGGTGATGCGAGCATGCCTGCGCTGCCCACGTTCGCGACGGTGCAGGTGACGCGGTCGAGCGTGCCGTGTGAGCTGGCGTTTACCGCTGGAGTGACATTGCGCCTGGAGCAGTTGCCCGATCCTGGGTGGTTGATTGCGGTGCTGGGGCTGATCAGTGCGCGGCAGCAGACGGCGGTCGCCCCATGATGCGGCCAGGCGCGCTGGTGAAGGCGGTGCACCTGTGTCAGGCACCGGTGGATTTTCGCAAGTCCATCAACGGGCTGTCGTTGCTGGTGGAGCAGCATTTGGCGCTGGATCCGTTTGCGTGTGATTCGCTCTACGTGTTCGTCAACCGTCAGCGCAACAAGATCAAGATTCTGTATTGGGAGCGCAACGGATTTTGTATCTGGTACAAGCGCCTGGAAGCCGAGCGATTCCACTGGCCTCGACACAAGCCGGGCGAGACGGTCACGGTATCGGCGTTGGAACTGAACGGTTTGCTGGATGGTTTTGATATCTGGCGACAATCGCCTCACAAACAATTGTATTACGATAGCATTGGATAATAACTTGGTGTAAACTGCACACCATGTCGACCGTATCCAACACCGAATCAGCAGATCTGCAGTCTCTGCTGCGTGAGCTGAGTCAGGCGCGTGCCGCTTTGGCTGACGCGGAAGGTAAGCTCGCTACCTCGGAAGGTAAGCTGACCGCTTCAAAGCGCGAGCTGGCAACATCCGAACGCGAGCTGGCGGCATCCGAACGCGAGCTGGCGGCATCCGAACGCGAGCTGGCAACTTCCAAGCACGAGCTGGCAACCTCCGAGCGCGAGCGGCTTGCCGCAGAGAGCAAACTGGCCTCTGTGCTGGAACAACTGCGCCTGGCCCGGCACCGGATGTATGGACGCAGCGCCGAGGACGCGCCTGGCCAAGGTCTTCTGTTCAACGAAGCCGAGACGATCGCTGATCCGATCACGCCCTCGCAGAACAATGAGTCCGACACGGCGCAGACCGCGACTGCGCCGCGCTCGCGCGGCACGCGCCGTCCTCTGCCAACCGATCTTCCACGCATCGAGATCGTGCACGCCTTGCCCGAAGCGCAGCGCATCTGTGCCTGCGGCGACATTCAGCAGGAAATCGGCAGCGAGGTGAGCGAACAACTGGATATCGTGCCGATGCAGGTGCGCGTGCTGCGTCATGTGCGCGTGCGCTACGCCTGTGCTTGCGGCGAGCACGCGCCGGTCTGCGCGCCGATGCCGGCTCAGCCGATTCCCAGGAGTATTGCCAGCCCGGCCACCCTGGCCATGATCGCCACGCTCAAGTTTGTCGATGCCGTGCCCTTGTATCGTATCGAGCAACGCGTGCTGCAACGCAGCCAGGTCAGCATCCCGCGCCAGACCCTGGCGCGCTGGATGATCCAGTCGGGCACGCTGATCCAGCCTCTGCTCAACTTGCTGCGCGATCACCTTCACGACGGTGCGCTCATCCACTGCGATGAAACGCCGGTGCAGGTGCTCAAGGAACCGGACAAGCCACCGGAGAGTACGTCCTACATGTGGGTGCAGGTCGGCGGTGAACCCGAACGTCCCGTCATCCTGTTCGACTACGACCCCAGCCGTTCGGGCAGCGTACCGGAACGCCTGCTGGCCGACTGGAAAGGTGCCTTGATGACCGATGGCTACGACGGCTACAACGCCGTCGCGGCCAGTCCCGGCGTGGTTCACCTGGCCTGCTGGGCGCATGCGCGACGGCGCTTCATCGAGGCCCAGCGCGCCCAAACCAAAGGCAAGACCGGCAAGGCGGATGTGGCCATCGGCTTGATCGGAAAGCTCTATGCCATCGAGCGACGTATCGCCAAGGATGAGGCCAGCGTCCGCCAGCATGCGCGCGAACGACAGTCGACCCGTCTTGGCCGAACTGCGCAGCTGGCTGGACAAAGCGCTGCCCGACGTTCCGCCCAAGAGCGCGCTGGGTTCCGCGCTCGCCTATCTGCACAAATACTGGGAGCGACTGGTGCGCTACGCCGACGATCCGCGCTGGCCCATCGACAACAATCGCGCAGAGAACGCCATTCGCCCCTTTGTGATCGGTCGCAAGAACTGGCTCTTCAGCGACACTCCCAAGGGCGCTCACGCCAGTGCCGCGCTCTACAGCCTGATCGAAACCGCCCGTGCCAACGGCCTGGAGCCCTACACCTACCTGTGTCGCGTCTTCACCCACTTGCCTCACGCCCAATCCCTCGCCGACTTCGAAGCGCTGCTACCTTGGCAGCTCTCTCAGAGCGATCTCATCACGCCATCACGCAATTGAGTAGATGGGGTTGGTGGAGCGCTTACCCTTGAGTGCCGTGGCTTGCGCGAATTCGACCTTTCCATCGGCAACGTGCTGGAAGCCTTCATAGGCAACAACCAGTTCGCCGAACGGATCGTCGACCGCTTCGGTTTCCTCAAGCACCAGTTCCAGATCCTCCAGCGCTTCGTCGACATCGTTGACGTCCAGCGGCATGCGCAGGATCAGTAACCAGGTGATGAAGTTTGCATCGGGAGTTTCTGATCGTGCGGTGTTGATCGCTGTATCAAGCAGCGACGAGCGATGTAAAAAGTGAGCCCGTGCCGATGCTTCGGAATCAAACAAGGTGATCGACTCACCCTGTGATTGCATGTCACCAGTTTCAACGTTCTCGAATCTGGATATGACGACGTGATTCATGTGGATCTCCGTTGTTGTTCGACAGCACGGATGGCGAAATCGTCATTCGCGGCTCCAATTCTCTCAATGCATTCAGTTCAACGCCGTGTCGCCAGCACTCCGTCCAGGGCGAGTTGGGTTTTGAATCCTGCTTTTTCGAGGCGCCTGCTGACCTCGCGTGGAACGTCGCGACCGCTGGTCAGCTTGTTCGGGCTGCCGGTGTAATGAAACAGTTTTCCGCCACGTCGCAGCACGCGTGCGAGTTGACCGTAAAACACTTGCGAATAGAGTTCGCCGGCGATGCCGAATCGCGGCGGATCGTGGAGCAGGGCATCAATCGAGTTGTCGGCAATTCCCTTGATCGCTTCTGATACATCGGCATGCGCGAGCTGCAGGCGACCAGCACTCTCCGTTGCATCGGGATCCGGCGACCATGGATTGAGCGTGCGCAGCCAGAGCACATCGGCGTTCTTCTCGAACGAGTCGATCCGTGCCACGCCCGCTTCAAGACAACACGCGGCGAAGTAACCGAGACCACCACAGGTATCGAGCACGACCTTGCCGCGCGGCTCGATCAAGGCGACCTTGCGCCGCGCATCCTCGAATGGCGATTCCTTTGATGTCGGCAGCATCTTGATGCCGTCGATCTCGAAGGTCGGCGCACCCCATTCGGTGGGCACCAGTTTGATCAGCGAGCCGGAGAAGCGCGATACCGCGACGAATGCATCACCGTCGTGGAAGTAGATGGTTCGATCCTTGAGCTTGCCGGGATACGCATAGTGCCGGCCCTGCCAGCTCCAGGAATCCCCGGTCAGCAAAGCGTTTGTCCTGGAGACCCCGAGATCGAGCGAGCCTGTCCATTCGGACGCTCGGGAATCGCGCGCAGCCAGCAATGATTCGCCCACGGCGCAAACAAGCAGCGGACCGGAATAGCGAGGCACGTCGGGCAATCTCCTGCTGGGCCGTGGGCAATCGTGATGCACGGAGGCGCGGCATCGTAACCCAGCCCGAAGCGGTCGCGGATCATGGCGTGATTGATCTCGGACGGATTCGCGGGGATCCTTGGTCGGCGAAGCGGTAGCAAGGATTTTCATCCGAGGGGATTGCCCATGCCTGAATACCATTTGCGATTCCTGCAACCGGCCTCGGTTTCGGACTATCGCGAGCTTGCGCGCCGTCGCTTGCCGCGCCAGCTCTTCGACTACATCGATGGAGGTTCCTACGATGAATGCAGCCTGCGTGCAAACGTGGCGGACCTCCAACGCGTGCGCTTGCGTCAGCGCGTTCTGCGCGATGTTTCAAGTATAGATCTCAGTACCACCCTGATCGGCCAGCCTATGGCTTTGCCCTTCGTGCTCGGTCCGGTGGGTCTGGCCGGCATGTTCGCCCGGCGCGGTGAAGTGCAGGCGGCGCGCGCGGCCAGGGATGCCGGCATCGCGTTCTGCGAATCGACGGTTTCGATCTGCTCGATGGATGAGGTGCATGCGGCGGTCGGACCATCATTCTGGTATCAGCTTTACGTGCTGCGTGACCGTGGCTACGCCCGTGAGTTGCTCCAGCGCGCGCAGTCGCTCGGCTGCGAGGTGCTGATGTTCACCGTCGATCTGGCCGTGATGGGCGCGCGCTATCGCGACACGCGCAACGGCATGAGCGGGCACAACAATGCGCGGGCCAAATTGATGCGGGCCTGGGATCTGGTTTCGCATCCGCGCTGGCTGGTCGATGTCGGTCTGCGCGGAAAGCCTCTCGTATTCGGAAACCTGCATGGTGCTTTGCCCGAAGCGCAGGATCTGGCCGAGTTCCGCGACTGGGTCGATGCGCAGTTCGATCCTTCGGTGCGCTGGCAGGATCTGGATTGGTTACGCGCGAATTGGTCAGGAAAGATCGTAATCAAGGGCGTACTCGATGTCGAAGACGCACGCACGGCAGCCGATATGGGCTTCGACGGTCTGGTCGTGTCCAATCACGGCGGCCGTCAGCTCGATGGTGTGCCGTCAACCATTTCAGTCTTGCCGGAGATCGCCGCCGCAGTTGGCGATCGCATGCAGATCCTGTTCGATGGTGGTATCCGCAGTGGCCTCGACGTGGTCAAGGCGCTCGCGCTCGGCGCAGATGGTTGTGTGCTCGGTCGCGCCTGGGCCTACGCGCTTGCGGCCGGTGGCGAAGCCGGCGTTGCACACGTGCTGGAAATCCTGCGCAAGGAAATGCACGTCGCCATGGCCTTGACTGGCTGCACGCGACTGTCGGATTTGCGCGAATCAAAGCTCATCCATTCGATGCAATAGCGTGCTTGATCCGACAAGCTCCGTTCTGTGACATGTCGTCCAGGCAAAAAAACCATGAGGCCGCTAAAATGGGCGATCCCAGCCAACGTAGAAGTCCAATGTCCGATATTCCCGCGTGCCCGGTTTGCTCGATGGAAAACACTTATCCCGATGCGGACAACTACATCTGCGCCGACTGTGGCCATGAGTGGCCGATGGTCGCCGCCGCAGCGGGCGACGACGAAGCGGTCATCGTCAAGGACTCCAATGGCAATGTGCTCGCTGACGGCGATGATGTCGTGCTGATCAAGGATCTCAAGGTGCGCGGTTCATCGCAGGTGATCAAGCAGGGCACCAAGGTGCGCGGAATCCGCGTGGTCGGCGGCGATCACGATGTCGAAGGCAAGGTCAATGGCGGCGCGATGATGCTTAAATCGGAATTCCTCAAGAAGGTCTGACCCGAAGCGGCGGCCATACGCTCGACTCAAATTCCATTTATCGTCATCCCAGCTTCCGCTGGGATGACGGAAAATCTGAAGTGCGTGAGTTGTTTCGGGCATCGCAGGTGGTTGCAAATCGGCCGTTGCCCCTCCGTCATGTCACGTTGTTCGCCAGCGGCGACAATGAAGGTTCTTTACGCACCGCGGAGGCAAGCAATGAAATCATCAATCCTTGTGTCGGCTTCTGGTTTGAGCATGTTTGGCGTTCTTTTTGTCACATTTGCCTCTCCGGCGTGTTCGAAAGATGCGCCGCCGATCGATCGATTGCAGGTGCCGCCAGGTTTCCATATCGCGATCTACTCGGCCGATGTTCCAAATGCACGCGCACTCGCGATCGGAGCGAACGCGACGGTCTTTATCGGTTCGCGCAGCGCGGGCAAGGTCTACGCGCTGACCGACAGCAATAACGACGGCCGTGCGGACAAGACGCGCGTGATCGCGGATGGCTTGAACATGCCGGTTGGCGTCGCCTTCCATGATGGCGACCTGTATATCTCGGCGGTCAGCCAGATTCTCGCCCTGCGTGACATCGAGAACCATCTCGACGATCCGCCGAAACTCGATGTCGTCGTCAATGACTTGCCGACCGAAATCCATCACGGCTGGAAGTTCATCGCCTTCGGTCCCGATGCCAAGCTCTATGTGCCGATTGGCGCGCCGTGCAATATCTGCGATCGCGATGGCTACGCGAAGATCCTGCGCATGAATGCGGACGGCAGTGGTCGCGAAGATGTCGCCTTTGGCATCCGCAACACGGTCGGCTTTGACTGGCAGCCCGGAACGAAGCAGCTCTGGTTTACCGACAACGGTCGCGACATGCTCAGCGACGATCTGCCATCCGATGAGCTCAACCGCGTGAGCCGCATCGGTGAGCATTTCGGCTATCCCTATTGCCATCAGGGCGACACGCTTGATCCGGAGTTCGGCAAAGGCAAGGACTGCGCCGACTACACGCCACCGGCACTCAAACTCGGCGCGCATGTCGCCTCACTCGGCATGCGTTTTTATGACGGCAAGATGTTCCCGTCCAGGTATCGTGGTGCGGCCATTATCGCCGAACACGGCTCGTGGAATCGCTCAAAGAAATCCGGCTACCGGGTGATGACGGCACGAATCGACGGCGCTCGTGTGCTCAGCCATGAACCGCTGATCGAGGGATTCATGGCCAACGAAAAGAGTTGGGGCAGGCCGGTCGACGTGCTGGTCATGCCCGATGGCGCGCTCCTCGTCTCCGACGACCTGGCTGGCGCGGTCTATCGGCTGAGCAGTTCGGACGAAATCATGCCGAGCGTCCGGAAGATCTCGCCATGATGACAGTCACCGGCCATGCCCACTCGCAGGTGCCGCTGGCAAAGGAAATGAAGTAGTGATATATGGGCGCAGCGGGGAACATGAACACTCAGGATTCGACCGATTGCAAGATGGTCGGGCGGTTGTTCGGCCCGGTCGACAGTGGAGAGACGGTTTTGTTCGTCAACGGATTCGAATGAAGGGCGTTGGGGTTACGGATATTTCCGAAATCTCTTCCATACGCTAGGTACTCCACCATGATGCTGCGTACGATCACTTCCGCCATCCTGATCCTGGTCGCGACGGCGACACAGGCATACGACATCCGCCGGATCAGCGCGGTCGAGAACCCGCTCATCCTCGGTACGCAGGGCAACGCCGATGCCAGCCGTTGCGTCATCAATGATGATGCTTCGCTGATCGGGTTCCTGTCCGGGGCAACTAACCTGATTGTCGGTGACCAGAATGGCAAGATCGATGCCTTCCTCGATATCGGCAACGGTGTCACCCGTATCTCGCGTGGAGGAACCGGGGGTGAGTCGCCGATGGGCGCTGAAAGCCTGGCCTTCAGTGCCAACGGCCAGTTCGTCGTGTTCCGACTCGAGTTCGATGTTGACGTCGCACTCAGCAACGACTGGGGTGACATCTATCGACTGAATCGCAATACCGGCGCTCTGCTCAAGGTCGCTGACTCAGCACAACTGCCGTTTGGCCATGAGCCCCAACTCGCGATCAGCGATGATGGACGCTTCGTCGCTTACACCGACATGTTCGCAGATATCCCGACGCGCCCGGGCACTCACGTTTATCGATTCGACGCCCAGACCGCCACCACCATTCTGGTTGACGTCGATCTCGTCGTCGCCGGCCAGAATGGCGACGCCGAGCGCATCGCGATGGATGCCAGCGGCAATCTGATTGCTTTTGACAGCGATGAAGCGGACTTGGTCGCCAGCGACAGCAATGGCGTGCGTGACGTGTTCGTGCGCGACATCAGTGCCGGCACCACCACACGCGTCAGCAAGCGCGGCAATGGTGCGCAAGCCAACGACAGCAGTGAGCTTTCCGACCTCTCGGACGATGGTGCCTACGTGCTGTTCTCTTCGCTCGCGACCAATCTCGACAGCCAGGTGACGGACCTGAACGGCAAGCGTGATGTGTTTCGGCACAAGCTTGACAATGGCAATACCCGTCGTGCCTCGCTCGACGAAAATGGCGCCGAGTTTGCTTACGATACGATCGATGGCGGCCTCTCCGGCGATGGCCAATTCGCCTGGTTGATCAGTTATCGCAACAACAGTCGCCCACAGTTGTGGCGCAAGAACATGGCCACCGATGCGATGCTGCAAGTAACCAACAGCGTCGGATCGGTGAGCCAGGTCAGCGTCGATTTGGCCGGGGCGAGCGCGTGCTTCATCGCCAGCAGTTATTCCCTCGATCTCAGCGCTAACGACCGCAACGGCCGTAACGACGCCTATAGCGCCACGATCTCGACCGGCCAGATCGTGACGATCGCACGTGAAGGCGAGGCGGCGGCCACCATTCCGGCCGCCGTGCTCGCCGACGCCAATATCCGTTTGCTGGGCATCGATGATGCCGGTGACACTGCGGCGGTGGCAGCGCGACCGCCACAACTCGACAGTGAGACATTTTCGATTCTGGCTCCCAGCAGCAACTTCCACGCTTACCTGATCGATACCGCCAGCAATGCGGTCGATTCGCCCTGCCGCAACGCCAACGGTGATCACACCAACGGCAGTTGTGATGTGGCCGCGCTCTCCGGCGACGGGCGCTACGTCTTCTTCGTCAGCGACGGTACTAATATCCACCCTGATAGCACTGTGAACAGGGCGGAACTGTATCGACGCGATCTGCAAACCGGGGCCATCACCTTCATCAACCGCAATACCTCGGGAGGTGTCCCGAACAGTGGCGTAGACCGTTTGCTTTCGCTGGCGGTGAACACCAACGGCAGTCGCGTGGTATTCGAGTCGTTGGCAACCGATTTGGTCAGCGGCGACACCAATGCGCTTCCGGATCTGTTTCTGTGGGATGTGGTCACTGGTGTGCGCCGCATCAGTCAGCACAGTAACGGCACTCAGGCTAACGACCAGCCCTACGATCGTCCCTACATATCCGGTAGTGGTCGCTATGTGGTGTTCGCTCACGAAGCCAGCAATCTGGTCAATGGCGACAGCAATGGCACGGTCGACCTGTTCCTGTACGACGCATTGCTCAGCACCCTCGAGCGAATTGCCCAGCCCGGCGTCCAGACGACCAATTTGTCGCGTGTGCTCGATTTCGACCGCAACGGTGAGTGGTTGGCTTTCTGGTCCGGTGCGCTTGAGTTCGATGGCAACGATCCGGGCGACTCCAACCTGTTCCGCTGGCAACGCAGCACCGGGCAAGTCGCGCCGATTGCCACCGGGTTGCAGGCGGGCGAGCAATTCACCCAGCCTGTTTCGCTGTTGCGCGACGGTACGGGCGTCCACGTCGGCATCGATTCTGATCCTTTGCCCAACATTGCCAGCATCGTCTTGCACCGTCAGTTTTTCGCTTCGGGCGCACCGCAACCGATCCTGACCATTCCCACTCAGGCCGATGACGTCCAGCGCTACGAAGTGGAGTCGATGTTCGTTGCCGACGACCTGAGCGCCTACGTCGCCTACAACTGGCCGCTCAACGTGATCGACAACAACCGCCTCGACGACATCGGAAAACTGCTGTCCGGTTACGGCGTCGCCGAATTCGGCACCGCGACCGTCGATGTGCCCGAGAATGCCGGCACCATCAACTTCAGCGTATTCCGGCGCGAAGGCCAAGCCTACGATGCCAGTGTCTATGCCGTACCCGCCAATGGCACCGCGACGAATGGCAGCGACTTCAACGCAGCGCCCGCCGGCCTGTTTGCGTCCTGGCTCGACGGTACCTCCGGCGCTTCTCCGAGCAGCATCAGCATCGTCGATGACAATCTCACGGAGCCGACCGAGACCTTCACCCTGACACTCAGCAACTATTCGGTGGTCGGCCCCGGTGCCATTACCACGCTCACCGTCCACATCTTTGACAACGACGATGTGCTGTTCGCCGACGGATTCGATTGACGAAGAATTCGAGCAGTCGCCGGTGGGAGTTGTTCATTGCTGACGGAAAACCCCGCACCCGGAAGTCATGCTGCCAGGTCACCACCCGACACGACGAGGTTTGCTTCTGCTGACGATTGAGTGGTTGGAACCCAGGTTGGTCTTGCAGGACATGGTGTCCAGGACGAGAGGGGCAGGTATGACTTCGTGGCACAGTGCGGTAGTTGGATGCGGAGCGCGTGCGGCAGGCTTGGGGTCAAAGGATCGCTGGATGCAGACGCCGCTTGATTTTCCCGTGGTGTGGATTGGGTGCCTGCCTGGGTCAGAGTTGGTGTCCATGCGGCAAGGGGAGCGAGGGGAATGTTTCCCACCCCCGTGACTCCCGCCACCGCCGTAAATGACAAGCGGAGAGCGCGCCGCTAATAATTTCGTTCGCGAGTTTTGCTCACAAATGGCCGCAGCAGCCGGTTGTCTGATAGCTACTCCATTGCGCGGCTGAATGTGTGACTTTTCAGTGCGCATACTGCTTGATGGTTGAGCGGGAACGAGGTTCGCGATGAATGCACAAGAGACTGCATGTTCAGATCACTTGGCATTGCATCGTTTCTGGTCGGGTTGCCGCTTTCGCATCTGCTGCGATTGCTCGCAGCAGATGCGATGCGTTTTTGGTTTCCTCAGCTGTCGAAGCCATTCTTGAATAGGGATGCTTCAACAACGATCACGATCTGCGTGACTTGCGGCGCAGCGTTGTAGTTGCTGTTGCCGGCCTGGTTGGCGGTGATGCTGCAGTTGCCGAAGGCGGTCAAGTTCAGGGTCCCGCTGTTGGCGTCGACGCTGCAGATGCTCGGTGTGCTGCTGGCAAAGCTGACTGACAAGCCGCTGCTGGCGGTGGCTGAGACTGTCGCGCCAACCGTAGCCACCGGCAGTGGCCCGGGGTTTGCACCGAAACTGATGGTCTGATTGGCTTTGACCACGACAATCGTCTGCGTTACCTGTGGCGCGGGGTTGTAGCTGCTGTTGCCAGCCTGGTTGGCGGTGATGCTGCAGTTGCCGACGGCGATCAAGCTCAGGGCTCCGCTGTTGGCGTTGACGCTGCAGATGCTCGGTGTGCTGCTGGCGAACATCACAGCCAGGCCGCTGCTGGCGGTGGCGGAGACTGTCGCGCCAACCGTGGTCACCGTCAGTGGTCCCGGGTTGGCACCGAAGCTGATGGTCTGATCGAATCTGACCAGCTCGATATGGATGCTGTCGACCAGCGGAGTCAGTGCCGGTGACCGTGAATTCAGCTCGGCACGCCAGCGCAGATCGGTGCCGCTGCTGCCAAACAGGATCGGCTTGTTAGGATACACCTGATACCACTTCATGCCGCCATTGTTGCTCAGCCAGTAATCGACGCCGGCATTCGGCGGCAGCATCTCGTTGGCGGTGAGTATTGCGCTCACGATGGGGTTGGTTTCGGTATCCACCCGCAGTGAGCCGGCACGGCCGTGTACCGTGTGGAAAAGTTGACGCTGGTACAGGCGATTGGCCTGGTAGTTATTGCCGGCCACCAGATCCAGATCGCCGTCACCATCAACGTCGCCGAGCGCCACAGATGTTGTGGTTTTGCCATCGTCGCTGATCGCGCTGCCAATGACGCCATTCCAGGGATCGGCGCTGCCGTTGTTCCGGTACAGGCGGTTGACCTGATCGTAGACATTGCCTTCCACCAGATCCAGATCGCCGTCACTATCGATATCGCCCAGAGTCACCGACCATGTCCTATGGGTATCGCTGCTGATATCGTTGCCGCTGACGCCATTCCAGGGATCGGCGCTGCCGTTGTTGAGGTACAGTCGATTCACCTGGTTGTTGTTGCCAGCGACCAGGTCCAGATCACCGTCGCCGTCGACATCGCCCAGCGTCACTGAAAGCGTGTCGTGCGTATCACTGCTGATATTGCTGCCGCTGACGCTGGCCCAGGGGTTGGCGCTGCCGTTGTTGAGGTACAGGCGGTTGGCGTGTCCGAGGGAATTGCCTTCCACCAGATCCAGGTCGCCATCGCGATCAACATCGCCCAGCGCTACCGAATTCGTCTTGTACGTAGCGCTGCTGATATCGCTGCCGCTGACGCTGGCCCATGGATCGACGCTGCCGTTGTTGAGATATAGACGGTTGGCCTGGAGGAAATTGCCAGCCACAAGATCCAGATCACCATCGCCATCGACATCGCCCAGCGCCACTGAAATCGTGTCGTGCGTATCACTGCTGATATTGCTGCCGCTGACGCCGTTCCAGGGATCGGTGCTGCCGTTGTTGAGGTATAGACGGTTTACTTGGTTTTTGTTGCCAGCGACCAGATCCAGATCGCCGTCGCCATCGACATCGCCCAGCATGACTGAACGCGTATTGTAGGTGTCGCTACCGATAGCGCTGCCGCTGACGCCGATCCATGGATCGATGCTGCCGTTGTTCAGATACAGGCGATTGGCCTGGTTGTTGCTGTTGCCTTCAATCAGATCCAGATCGCCATCGCCATCAACATCGCCCAGCGCAACGGATTCCGTGGCGTAAGAGGCGAAGTTGCTGATAGCGCTGCTGCTGATGCCGCCCCATGGCGTGGCATGGCCGCTGTTGAGGTACAGACGGCTGGTTTGGTAAGAGTTGCCGGCCACCAGATCCATTTCGCCGTCGCCATCGACATCGCCCAGCGCCACGAAATATGTTTTGTGGGCATCGCTGCTGATGTCGCTGCCGCTGACGCCAATCCATGGGTTGCTCGTGCCGTTGTTGAGGTACAGGCGGTTGGCTTGATCAAAATTGCCTGCCACCAGATCCAGATCACCGTCGCCATCAACATCGCCCAGCGCCACGGAATACGTCTTGCCAGAATCGCTGCTGATATCGCTGCCGCTGAAGCTGTCGCCAGGGACGTTTGTGCCGTTGTTCAGATACAGCCGATTGACTTGGTTGTTGTTGCCGGCGATCAAGTCGAGATCGCCATCGCCATCGACATCGCCCAGCACCACTGAACGCGTGTAGCTGGCATCGCTGCTGATATCGCTGCCGATGACGCCGTTCCATGGGTTGATCGTGCCGTTGTTCAGGTACAGACGATTGGGTTGGAGGAAATTGCCAACCACCAGATCCAGATTGCCGTCGCCATCCATGTCTCCCAGCGCCAAGGAATACGTGCTGTGCGCATCGCCGCTGATGTCGCTACCGCCAACGCCGTTCCATGGGTCACTACTGCCGTTGTTGAGATACAAGCGGTTGGCTTGGTTGTAGTTGCCGGCTACCAGATCCAGATCGCCGTCGCCATCGATATCGTCCAGTGCAATGGACAAGGTGTTGTCGGCATCAGCGCTGATATTCCTGCCATTGACCGCGTTCCATGGATCATTCGTACCGTTGTTGAGGTACAGGCGATTGGTTTGCCCGTAGTTGCCAGCCACCAGATCCAGATCGCCGTCGCCATCGACATCGCCCAGCTTCACCGATCGCGTGCCATGCGCATCGTTGCTGATATTGCTGCCACTGACGCCGTTCCAGGGGTCGCTCGTGCCGCTGTTCAGGTACAGGCGGTTGGTTTGGCCGTGATTGCCAGTGATCAAATCCAGATCGCCATCGCCATCGACGTCGCCGAGCACTACGGAATGAAGGCTGTTTGTATCGCTGCTGATAGCGTTGCTGCTGATGCCGTTCCAGGGATCGGCATTGCCGTTGTTGAAGTACACGCGATTGGTTTGTGCGTAATCACCCGCGACCAGATCCAGATCGCCGTCGCCGTCGATATCGCCGAGCGCCATGGAAAATGTGTCGTGGGTATCGCCGCTGATATCGCTGCCAGTCACGCCAGTCCAGGGGTCGGCGCTGCCGTTGTTGAGGTATAGGTGATTGACGTGCAGGAAGTAGTTGCCGACCAGCAGGTCCAGATCGCCGTCGCCATCAACATCGCCCAGAACCACCGACGAGGTGTCGTCGGCAAGGCCGCTGATTGCGCTGCCAATGACGCCACCCCAAGGGTCGGCACCGCCGTTGTTGAGGTACAAGCGGTTGTTTTGGCCGGAATTGCCGGCGACCAGATCCAGATCGCCGTCACCATCGACATCGCCGAGTGCCACCGAATGGGTACGGTGCGCATCGCTGCTGATATTGCTGCCGCTGATACCATTCCAAGGATCAGCGCTGCCGTTGTTGAGGTAAAGGCGGTTGGCTTGGCTGCGATTGCCGACCACCAGATCCAGATCGCCGTCGCCATCGACATCGCCCAGCATCAGCGAACGCGTGTAGTCGATATCGCTACTGATATTGCTGCCGCTGACTCCACTCCAGGGATCGGCCGTACCATTGTTGCTGTACAGGCGGTTCGCTTGTCCGGAATTGCCTGCCACCAGATCCAGATCGCCGTCACCATCGACATCGCCCAACGTCACGGAATACGTGCTGTGGGCATCGCTGCTGATCGTGCTGCCGCTGACGCCGTTCCAGGGATCGGTGCTGCCGTTGTTGAGGTACAGGCGGTTGGCTTGATTCTGATTTCCAACCACCAGATCCAGATCGCCGTCGCCATCGACATCGCCCAGCGCGACCGAATACGTGCTGCGCACCTGGCTACCAATCTCGCTACCACTGACGCCATTCCAGGGGTCGTTGCTGCCGTTGTTGAGGTACAAGCGGTTTGTCTGGAAAATGTTGCCAACAACCAGATCCAGATCACCGTCACCATCAACATCGCCCAGCGCCACGGAATTCGTGCTGTGCTCATCGCCACTGATATCGCTGCCGCTGACGTCGACCGTCAGTCCACCGTACTCCCGCTGCCGCCAAGCCAGCACCAGCGCCTGCTCATCGGGTGACCAGTTGGCATTGGTTTGCGCCGGATCCTGCAGCGCGGTGTCGCTGAAGTTCTCGGTAAATGGCAGGCCGGGGCTGGAGGCCAGCGCGGAAGCACTGCCAAACAGGATCGCCAGCAGAACTGCACGCAAGACAATTCCGCACGAATGTGTGCATGGATGAATAGTGTTCATCGATTCCCCCTTTTGTCACCGCGCTGGGCGGCGTTCAGTGCGCTGGTCAGGGGCGTGAAAATGCAGCCGCTGCCGACCCGCAGCACCGCAGTATTCGCAGTGGATGCGGCAGGGACGAGCAGGGAAGACACATTGCAGCGACAGATCTTCATGGAACCTCCAGGTTGCTGAAGGTCGATGGAGCAGCGATCGTGCCAATCGCAATAATCTGAAATACGTCATCAATATCAACAAGTTGAGATGATAACGTCGAGTCGGATTCTCAACTCTGAAACAGTCTGATTCGCAGGTCTGAGACAATCTACCTTATTGATCGGGCCGGAAAGTGGACTCCATCACATGCCTCTCTCGCTGGCTGCGGAAGACAAGCCGGTACGGTTACTGTTGCCTTTCATGGTTGTCCCGTATTGCGCGCACTCGGGGCAAAAGCCAGCTTCAGCTGGAGAAGAAATACCGGGTGACGTGGAAGAATACCGGTGCGGCGAAGCTGACCGAATCCATGCGGTCCATCATGCCGCCGTGGCCTTCGATCATGTGTCCCCAGTCCTTGGCACCGAGGCTGCGCTTGACTGCAGATAGTGCCAGTCCGCCGAACACCCCAGCGGCCACGATCAGCGCCGACATCAGCGCCGACTGCCAGGGCGCGAACGGGGTGATCCACCACAGCCCGGTACCGATCGCGACAGCCGCCAGACCGCCGCCGACCAGGCCTTCGACGGTCTTCGACGGGCTCACGTTCGGCGCCAGCTTGCGCTTGCCGAACAGCTTGCCGAACACGTACTGCATCACGTCGCTGATCTGCACCACCAGCATCAGGTACAGCAGCAACAGCGGCCCCTGGTTTTCGTAGCCGTGCAAGTCAAGCATCAGCAGCGCAGGTGCGTAGCTGATGCAGTAGATCGCGATCATCACGCCCCACTGGATCTTGGTGGTGCGTTCGAGGAAGTCTTCGGTGTCGCCGCCGAATACCGCCAGCGCCGGCAGCGCGAGGAAGGCGTAGACCGGCAGGAAGATCGCGAACAGCCCGTACCACTGATCGTAGATGAGCCAGTATTGCACCGGGATCAACACGTAGAAGGCGATCACCAGCGGCAGGTGATCGCCCGGGCGCGTCGGCGTCAAGGTGATGAACTCGCGCAGCGCAAAGAACGAGATCAGCGCGAATGCGGCCACGTTTGCGGCCGGTCCAAGCAGGAAACACACGCCGAGCACCGCCACCATCACCCACCACGCACGCACGCGTGCGTTGAGATTGCGCACGACTTCGACATCGCCCTTGCGCCGCTGCAGCCACCAGCCGATCAGCGAGGCCAGCATCAACAAGGCGACGATGCCGCCGAAAACATACATCAGTTTCTGCGAGGCGTTCACGGGCCTTCCCTGTCGATCGTGGTTGAGCGCAACTGGGCGCGAGCAATGCCTGGCTCGTCAGGCATCGTGGCATTGGCGGGCACGGGAGATGACCAGGATGGCTTCATGCCAGCGCCACCACGGCCGCGCGTGCACGATCAAGGAAACTCTCCCGCGCTTCGTTTTCGACTCGCGCGAGCGGCGCGCCGAAACGCACCGTGCAGTAGAGCGGCAACGGGATGTGTGCGCCCTTCGGCATGCTGCGATGCAAGGTGTCGAGATACACGGGCACCAGGTTCAACTCGGGAAAGGATTCGGCAAGGCGGAACAAACCGCCGCGAAATGCCTGCGGCAGGCGCTCGGCGGTGCGCGTGCCCTCGGGGAACAGGATCAGCGAATCACCATTTCGCAGCGCGTCAATCAACGGCACCAGCGGATCGTCGTCGCGCTGTTCGCGCCGGCGTTCGATCAGCACGGCGCGCAGCACCTTGTTGGCGATATAGCCGCGCAGGCCGGGTTTGTCCCAGTAGTCGCGTGCTGCAACCGGCCGTGTGCGATTGCGCAAAGCGGGCGCCAGGGCCGACCAGATTGCCAGCGTGTCGAGGTGGCTGCTGTGGTTGGCAAAATACAGACACTGCCCAGCCGATGGTTCGGCGCGCCAGTCGGCGCGTACGCCAACCAGCAGTTTGGTGATGCCGACGAGGATCGCCGCAGAATGGCGCTTGGTCATGCGCGTGCGTGCAGTTGCTGGGTGATCGCGCGCAGGCGCAAGGCGCACGTCAGCGCCGAGCCCACAGTGATGATCACCAGCGCCACCAGCAGCGCGAAATGCGTGCCGGCAAGCCACGTCTCGACTGGCGCGACCAAGCAGGCCGCAATCATCAGCCACATCCGATGCGGCTTGGCCATCGGCCCGCGGAAATCCTGTGCCAGTCCGAGTGTGCCGCCGAGGGTGCGGATATAAGCGGTCAATGCGGCCAGCAGCGCCGCCAGCCAACCCAGCCAGCCGAGGCCACAGGCGTAACCCAACGCAACCAGGAACAGACTGTCGGCGAGGCGGTCGGGCACTTCGTTGTACAACGCTCCGGTCGGTGTCTGCCGGCCACCCTCAACGGCGACCATGCCGTCGAACAGGTTGCACAGCAGGCGCAGCACGATCGCCAGCGCGCAAAGCCACGGTGCCCATGGCCAAGCCATGTGCAGCAGCGCCGCCGCACCGAGTGCAGCGAAAAGAATACTCACCACCGAAATCGCATTCGGTGACACGCCAGAGCGCGTCAACCATGCCGCGAAGCGCTTGATCAGCGTATTGCTGCGCACGGCGATCGGCCTGCGGTCGCGCGCACCGTCCGCGCCCGAATCTGGCGTATCCACGTCCACGTTTTTCCCCTGCGTCGAATTTCGCCGAGAGTGTTAGCTGTCCCTGCGGGGGCGTCAAGCGGGCAAGTCGATCAATCCCTGCGAGATGGTCGGACATCTCTCCGCCGCGTGGGCATCAGCCGCGCTCGGCGACACCAGAACGGTAGGGCGGAACCAGCGCAGCGGATTTCGCCGCACGATCCCCCTGTTCAAGAAATCGCGTACGAAACAAGCGAACGGCGGAATCACCTTCGGTGGTTCCTCCCTACGATGCGCGCACGTCTGGATGGATCGCGAGTCGGTTCAGACCTCAATCAAAGCCGTTCTGGAAGATGACATCTCCGAGTACGTACGGGTCGATCACGATCACGTCGTAACTGATGCTCGAGGGCGCACCGCTCCCGCTGATGCCGGTGATGGTGACGCGATAGGTCACGTCAGCGGCGGGTTGCGTGTAGGTCACGCCTTGCGGTATCCACACCAGCGTGTTGTCGCCGTAACCAGTTGCGATCGGCTCATAGGCCGGTACGCCGAGTGGAACCCCGTTGCGCGTCATGCTGACCGTCGCGCTGGCGAAATTCGCACCGTTCCACGAGAACGACCAACGCTTGGAGACCGCCGGCAACAACTGCCAGGGCAGATAGCCGCGCGACGGCCACGCAACACCGTTGGGCGTCGGCGGACGCGTGCCGAACGCGCCGAGCACCCACAATGCGTTTGAAGCATACTGCGGGCTGTATGGGATCGAGCCCGAATCCATCTTCACCTGCGGCGGGTAGAGCACCCAGCGGCGATGGCCGACTGCGCTGTTGCTGCTGCCATGGTCGTCCATGTACAGGCCAACCGCACCAGTCCCGGCGGCAGCGTTGTTGCCATAGCCAAGCGCGATATTGGAACTGCCGGCCGCGTCGCGACCAGCCTGGGTCCAGCAGAGCCAGGTGTTGGGTGGAGAGTGGCTAAGCAATTGATTGGCGCTGAACATCAGGGCTGCTTGCTGGGTACCACTGGACTGGCTGCCGCCGAACAGGGAAACGCTGCCAGGCAAACCTGCCTGAGTGCGGTAATAGTTCACGCGGTCGATCGTCGCCTGCCGATACGCGGTCGTCGTGGTGCCCGCATTGCAGGCACCGACATTGCCGGTCCAGCCGATCGGGACGGCCCCTTGCGGCAGAAAAATATTCTGATAGGCGAGCGCAACCTGGCTACGGCTTTGCGGGTCAAACGAGATCGTGGCGATGCCGAGCGGCTGCGGCTGCGAGAGCTGTTCGGCCAACTGCTCCGGCGCCAGCCACGGCGCCGGACCGAGCTTCGAGTCGAGCTGGGCCGCCGCGTCATTCGTTGCAGCAGATCCAAGCAAGCCGGCCAGCGCCAGCAGGACAAGTGTCGATTTCGTGATCACGTACTACGCTCCAAAGACAAGGAGTGGGGCGACGATGACTGCACTATCGTCTTTATACACCAACCCTCACGGGGCGTTGCTGGTCTGATCCTGAATCGTGCGCTGATTCAGGAATCAATACCCAACGCTTGATGCCGCTTCTGATCTCCAGGGTTTGGGCGTCGGGGCGCTTGGCGGCACCCGAATGGCAGGGCGGAACCCGCGCAGCGGACTCCGCCGAACGATCCCCCAGTTCAAGAAATCGCGTACGAAACACGCGAACGCTGGAATCACATTTGGTGGATCCGCCCTACGCAACATCGAAGCAATCTGCGTACTTGAATATTTGGCGCACTTGTTGCTTACTAAATGCTTCGTTGCCGCAGGGGTGATGGGTCGGGATGGACTCCGTTGAACGCCGCAGGCGCAATCGCGCCACTGGTTTCGTTTCGTTGATGGGTGCCGGAGCGTTTGTCCTTGCGACACTTGTTGGCCGTGGCCAATTCTAGTCAGATTGCAGACTCGACGACGCATCCGATGCGCGTTCGAGTCGTCCCGACCACTTCCACGAATACGACGGAGTCCAGTCATGAAATCGATCAAAACCATTTCGATGCTTGTCCTGTGTGCCAGTGCCAGCGTCGCGCTGCTGGCCGTCGCTTCCGAGCCGACGCCCGGCGCAGCGCACCGCGATGGCGCAGGCGAGCAGACGGTTTGCACCGGTTACGGCCCACAGACGCCGCGTGATATCGATAGTTCTGCCGGCAGCAACGCCAGCCGCTTTTCTCCGGCGCCGGATTACCATGCCATGAACCTGTGCAATATCCATTTTCATAACAGCGCCGAGCACAAGGCCAAGGCCTTTTCGATTTCTTCGCCCGTCGATGCCGAGGGTCATGGAGGAGGCTTTCAGTGCGGCATCAGCAAATCCCTGACGGCTGCCGAGCTGAAACCGACGGGCAAGGCGATTTGCAAAGGCTTGCATCCGGGAGACACCGTTGAAGTTCACTGGGTCTACTCCAGCTGCGATGTCGCGCCGGGCAGGGGTCTGGAGGCCTGCTCTTCCGCAACCTGTGCAAACCCGGATCTGCGCGTGGAAACCCAGGTCTTCACCCTGGTGAATGATTCGTCAGCACTTGATTTCAGCGAGTTCTCCAACGCGACGGAGAAAGTCGCAGGGTTCTACCAGGCTCGCGCCTTGCCGGCAGACAGCGGCACGCCAGTCGAATTCCCCGGCTCGACGACAGGGACGAAATACGACTCCCGCCAGTGCTCGCCGCTGCAGGTTTCCTGGAGTGTCCGTCCGCAATGCGACAAGCTCGATATCAACAGCCTTGGAGCTTGGTGCGACAGCAACATTTTTCTCGAAGATCACGCCCATGGTGTGCGCCCGCTGGTCACCGACCCAAGTCTGCTGTCGGAAATCAAGTAGTTCGACAAGTGCATCGCGAGGATCAGGTCGTTGCCCGGGACACCGGCTGTAGCCCGGGACGGCTGTAGCCCGGGACGGCTGTAGCCCGGGACACCCACAAATCCCGGCTGTGTAGCCCGGGACACCTGTAGCCCGGGACGGCTGTAGCCCGGGACACCCACAAATCCGACAACGGCTGTAGCCCGGGACACCCGGCTGTAGCCCGGGACACCCACAAATCCGACAAAATCCTACGTCACCTGTCAGAGATTTCCTACAGACGCACCGCGCTTGCGTTGTCATGCTCTCCACATGACTACCGCGCGCAGCCTGTTGGTTGATTCCGAGTCTCCTGGTTACTACCACTGCATCTCACGGTGCGTCCGGCGGGCATGGCTGTGCGGTATCGATCCCTATGACGGGAAGTCCTACGAGCATCGGCGGGAATGGGTTGAAGCCCGGCTGCTGAAACTTGCTGATGTATTTGCCGTCGGCATCTACGCCTACGCGGTGATGAGCAATCACGTTCACGTTGTCGTGAGGATTGACCCCGTCGCTGCGGCCGTGTGGTCACCTGAAGACGTTGCATCGCGTTGGGTTCGATTGTTCCCGGCAACTGTCAATGGCGAGATCGATCCGATTGCTTGCGAAACCAAGGAACAGAACCTGCTCGGCAATGCCGAACGTCTGGAAATCTGCCGGCAACGATTGGGCAGCCTTGCCTGGTTCATGCGCAGTCTCAACGAACCGATCGCTCGACGCGCCAATCAGGAAGATGCCTGCACCGGCCGCTTCTGGGAGGGCCGATACAAATGCCAAGCCCTGCTCGATGACGCCGCCGTGCTCACCTGCATGAGCTATGTCGATCTGAATCCGATTCGAGCCGGCATGGCCGAAAATCTCGAAACTTCATCGCACACCAGCGCCTTGCGCCGTATTGCGCAGGTCACGACCGATACGTGTAGCCCGGGACACCCACAAATCCGACGGGATGTAGCCCGTGTATGTACTATGTAGCCCGGGACACCCACAAATCCGACAAAATCCTACGTCACCTGTCAGAGATTTCCTACAGACGCACCGCGCTTGCGTTGTCATGCTCTCCACATGACTACCGCGCGCAGCCTGTTGGTTGATTCCGAGTCTCCTGGTTACTACCACTGCATCTCACGGTGCGTCCGGCGGGCATGGCTGTGCGGTATCGATCCCTATGACGGGAAGTCCTACGAGCATCGGCGGGAATGGGTTGAAGCCCGGCTGCTGGAACTTGCTGATGTATTTGCCGTCGGCATCTACGCCTACGCGGTGATGAGCAATCACGTTCACGTTGTCGTGAGGATTGACCCCGTCGCTGCGGCCGTGTGGTCACCTGAAGACGTTGCATCGCGTTGGGTTCGATTGTTCCCGGCAACTGTCAATGGCGAGATCGATCCGATTGCTTGCGAAACCAAGGAACAGAACCTGCTCGGCAATGCCGAACGTCTGGAAATCTGCCGGCAACGATTGGGCAGCCTTGCCTGGTTCATGCGCAGTCTCAACGAACCGATCGCTCGACGCGCCAATCAGGAAGATGCCTGCACCGGCCGCTTCTGGGAAGGCCGATACAAATGCCAAGCCCTGCTTGATGACGCCGCCGTGCTCACCTGCATGAGCTATGTCGATCTGAATCCGATTCGAGCCGGCATGGCCGAGAATCTCGAAACTTCGTCGCACACCAGCGCTTTGCGCCGTATTGCGCAGGTCACGACCGATACGCAAGATGCAACACAACTGCTGTCTTGCATTCATTCCAGCTTGTCGAGCCCAACGCTTCCGCTCACCGTAGCCGACTATCTGGAAGTGATCGACTGGACGGCCCGGCTGACGCGCGCCGACAAGCGCGGTGCGATCAATGCCGCCGAACCGACGGTCTTGCGCAAACTCGGACTGACCGAACGGCAATGGAGTACCCAGGTACTCGGAACCGAAACGCGCTACTGGCGCGCCATCGGCAGCGCGCAATCGCTGATCGCCAAAGCCGCCGCCATCGGTCAAAGCTGGTTGAAGGGGATCGGCGCAGCGGAATCGCTGATGCGACTCAGGCCGACTTGATTCGGAACGGTACGAAATCAGATTCGAGCTGATTCGGCATTCGCCGATGTTTTTGTTGCTCGCAATCGGCCAGGAGCGCTTCCAAGGCGCAATTCGATCGGGCAGGGAAGCCGATTCGTGGACTATTTTCGCTGGAATTCATCAGTGTGAATCGTCGAGGGTGATGTTTCGCTTGCGGAATCGATCGACGGGCAAATAGTGGGCGGGCAAATAGTGGGTGTCCAGGTTGCGTTTCAGGTTGCGTTTCAGGTTGCGTTTAGGTTGCGTTCTCCAGGTTGCGTTCTGGTGTCCAGGTTGCGTTCTTCCAGGTTGCGTTCAGGTTGCGAGGTTGCGTTCCGAGGTTTCCAGGTTGCGAGGTTGCGGGTGTCCAGGTTGCGTCTCCAGGTTGCGTCGCCGCCCAAACTGCAATTTCGCCGCGTCGGTCGCCATCGACTTCAGCGAATCGGACCTGCTGGCCACTGGGCGGCAATCAATGATTGCTAATCTGGAAACATGACTTCGATAAAGGAGTGCTTGTTTTCCATGTAGTATCACGCCAGCCGACGCAATCGCGCGTCGTCGCCGTTGTCGTGCCATGGGGAGCTTGCAGCGAAGAGAATAGAAACGTGTACCAGCCATGAGAAAACTGGAGCAAGAACGGGGAATTCCAGCATCAGGTGTGCCGCCATCCTGGCAGCTATCTGCTGCGGCGCTTGGGGGAGCGCTGCCTATGCAGATAGCAAAGGTGATCGGGACGCGGGGACGCACGAGGAATGTGAGTCGATCGCCGATGCGGACAACAGCGAATCCTTCCTGCCCGAAAGCGGCGTGCTGACCTTCGAGCGACTTGACGTCCAGGATTTCGGCGGAACCATCGTGTCCAAGTCAGGAGTGGTCAAGTTCCGTGCTATCGGATTGATCGAAGGGGGACAAAAAGCGGTAGGCGCCGCTCGACCGTCCATCACCCGCGTTGTCATTGATCTGGACGGTGCCCCGATCAATGTCGAATTTGATGAAAAAAGCCAGAATGTCCAGATTCGCCAGTCCACCGGATTGACCATCGAGCCGAAACACCAGGAGATGCTGAAGACATTTGGCCTTGAAGTTCAGCGCCAGTTGTTCATCAATCATCAGGATCCGTCCAGGCTCTCGGTGACCGAACAACGCCTGTGGAGGCTGACGGAAATGTATGCCGAAGTGCCCAACGGCTATCGCTTCGACAGTGAACGGAGTGTGACACTGCGTGAACCGATCATGGTCGAAGACGAACTTTCGCCCAAATTTCAAAATGACGGAATAGTCGACCTGGGCGCACTTGAATCTGATCGGGTTCTGAACGATGAGTTGTTGGCAGGATGCGTTAGTGGCGGCGTCAACAACCTCTATAACCTTAAAAACGCCAAGGATGTCTGCAACAGGAAGGCAACCGCAACCCGCAGCGCGTTTCATGACTTCTGTCCTACGCATGGCTATATGAGCCAGACCACTGCCTTTGGCTGCGCGAGCAGCGTTTGCAGGGGGCGCTGCGGGCCTGGCTGCACGATGGGAGCACTCCCACGTGGCATGGGCGCCTGGGGACAGGATTGCCTGGATCACGATGTTTGCAATCAGGGGCACAACTCGCAGCTTGGCGGCTGCAGTGACGAATTCAACGATGCTGCCAATGACTATTTGGTGCTGGCCATCTCCTGCTACACCGGGTGCAAGAACTAGCGGTTTGGGTTGAAGTCATGTGTCGCGCGCCGTGTGCGCGGCACCTGACTCGCTTTCTGCCATTGGGCTATTGGGCTTGCGGACACCCAGAAATTACACTTGGCATTGGCGTCGGGGACCGCAAGCGGGGAAGGAGGGGTGGGTTCAATTCCGTGCGTGCGATCGCTCCCGGGCGCATCACGGAACGACCGCCGTGTGATGCAACGCGCTCATCCGGCCCAACACCGCGATCAGCCAGGCGGGATCGGGCAACTGCTCCAGGCGCAACGTCACTCCGCCGACAAACGCCAGCTCGCACCCCGCCATCGAGCGCATCACCTGCACCGTCGCGAACGTCGTCAACCCAGGCCTGCACGCGTCATCGCTGCCGCGCCGCTTGAGTCGCTTCCTGAATCCGTACAACGATTGCGCACTCAGGCCTTCGCGCGCTGCGTACGCGCGAATTGACAGCGACTCCTTCTCGGCACGTTGCAAGTGATTCCACCAACGCTGCTGCGACGGCGACAATTCTTCTTCGGCCACCATCTTCACGCTCCTTCTTTCGGGTCTTCGTGAAGTCGTGTGGGTCGTTCGCTCAAATTTCTTTGTTCCGGCGAACTGCCGATGAGCGCTTTCCAGCGCAGGTTGGCGTTGAGCGCAAGCGAAGCCCAACGGATCGCGATCTCCCCACGCGTGATGCCGAACCTGCCGAAACAGCCGTTGGGCTTTGCTTGCGCTCAGCACCAACCTACGGAACCCGCGCGGGAAGAATCGGGTGCATGCCAGCCAGATGCCAGTCCAATCGTCTGTCTCGGGCGAGCGAGGGGGATCGACTGACGCCCACCGGAGGTTGCAGCACGCGAATAGTGGGTGTCCCGGTTGCGCGTCCCGGTTGCGCGCGTCCCGGTTGCGGGGTTACCAGTCCAATCGTCTGTCTCGGGCGAGCGAGGGGGATCGACTGACGCCCACCGGAGGTTGCAGCACGCGAATAGTGGGTGTCCCGGTTGCGGAGTTAATGCGGAGTTAATAGTGGGTGTCCCGGTTGCGAGGCGGTTGCGCGGTTGCGGGGTTAAAAGGAAACCGGGTTCAAATCTTGAATCATGAATCGAGAGCGATTGGCGCGGGCGAATCCGCCATCGCGCACCAATCGCTCAGCAGCGCTGCGCAGAAGCCGCTGGCTTGCTGCGCGCATTGCTCGGTGCCCGCGAGCGCGGGTTCGGCCGCGCCCTCCAAAGAACCGCGGTCACCTGCAAATGGCTCGACGCATTGCCTCGGCGCCGAGCCTGGCGCCCCGGTTACCCGTCAAATCCATCGGCAAACAACGACACTACTCGGCAATTGCCGTACTCACTGGTGTCACTCAGCCACGTAGCGTTGCTGATCAGATCCTGTTGCTTCCGCGTTGCCGTGGCGGTGAGCCGCTTGTCGACCAGATCATCGTTCAGCAGGAGGAATTCAAAATCGACACTGCCGTTCTGGCCGGACAATGCGTTGTTGATAGTCACCGATTTTTGCGCCACTAAGGTGCGACCTTCGCAACGCTGTCCGGCGAGCTGTCGATTGCTGACATACAGCGCGATCAGATATCCGCTGTTGATGCTTTCCAATCTGCCGAAAATGCGTGTTGTTGGTATCTGCAGGTTGCGTTCGGTTCGCAGCAGCAAAGGATAGTTGATGCCGAGATTGCCCGCAGGCAACGTGGCGGCGCCATCGTTGTCGTTCGCGCTGTAGCCGAATCCGGCGATGTCAATCGGCGGAATCGAGCTGCCATCGCCGCCGTTGTTGTACGCCAGATGTCTGAGCACGGCATTGCCATCGCCGGTGATGCGCACACCCGAGGCCAAACTGTTGGTTGTCAGGTTGTCACTCAGCGTGTTGTCGCTGCCTTCGACAAGTATGCCCACTCCATTGCCGGCGGACGCGCAAGGAGCAATGAAGCAAATCGACGGCAGGCCGATACGATTTCGCTCCACCTCATAGCCGTTGGCATCTTCGGTCAGACGAATGGCTGCCGATTCGTTGAAGCTGATCAGGTTGTCGGCAATGGTGCCGCCGCTGCCGGTGGCGTAGATGCCGTAGGTGTTGCCCATGCCGGTGCCTCCGATGGCACTCGTGCCAATGTAGTTGTTGATCACTTCGGCGTCGTCCGCGTTCAGAATCAGCACGGCCGCGCTCGGAATGAATCCGCTACCGGTCGAATCGTCGAATACGTTGCGCTCGGAAGGATCCGGGCCGCCTATTTGCACGTCTGGGGCGGCAATCAGGATGCCTCCTTGATTCGCGGGCAGCACCACATTGCCGACCTGTCCGCCGAATTGGCTACCGCTGACCCGATGCTGCCTGCCGCCTTGCAGGTACATCGCATAGGTGAACCCACCGAAGGCCAGCGAGTCGACGATCAGGGTTTGCGTCGACGCCACGCTGCTTGGCATGCGCAGTCCATAGGGCAATATGCCGCTGGCTGACCGTATGGCGATGCAGCGCACACCGTCGTAACCAATGTCCGCACCATTCCCGATTGACCCGGATTGACTGGAACCATCGATCACAAGCGACTCGGTGATCTGGGGTAACTCCGTGCTCAGTTGGATCACTTTGGGGCAACCTGCGCCCGGAATATTGAACAGGATCGCGTTAAATCCGGGCGTGGCATTGGCCTGGATAATTGCATCGCGCAGCGAGCCGCTGCCCGAATTGTTGACATTGGTCACGCTCAGCGCGAACAACCCGCTGTTAAAACTCTCGTGCGCACCCCGATCAATTGCCGTACCAATGATGCGCGCGTTGCCGGCCACATCTACCGAGCTGATTCCCAGGGGCACATTGTTGAAACCTGAATTCACCGCAGGCGATGTGCCTTGCAGCCGCAGGTCGCCCCCCAATGCGTTGTTGAACAATGGGTTCGCTGTGCTGTTGCCGATACTGATGAACGGTGCTGGACTTGTGCGCAAGCCGATCTGGTTGTAGTGCAAGCTTGGGCCAACTACGCTGCCCCTCAGGTCAACACCCGCATTAAAAAAGAAGATATTGTTGTAAAAGTCTGCGACATCGACGTTGGAATAGCACACGCCGTCGCCGTTGTTGACCGCAACCGTATTGTTGGCGGCCAGAACGCGTACAAAAGTTTCTGGTTTGAAATCGCCTCGCAGCTCGAGCGCACATTCGCCAGCGGTGATGTCGCGATTCCAGATCACGTTGTTTTTCGCGATAACCCAGGAGGTTCCAATGCCGGAGTTGGCGCCGAAAAGTATTAACGAATCGCCGCCACTAAAACGATTGTGGGTTGCTTCAATGCGCTGTTGAGTTGGTACCAAAGAGAATGGATGGAACTGGATGCTATTGCTGAAGTTCTCGAAGTGAAAGCCCTGGAGCAGGATGTCAGCGTTGGGTTGAACAAAGAATTTTCGATCGACGTTGGTGTTCAGCAGCACAGTATTGGTCGCGTTGAGTTGGCGGGTGGCGCAGCCAGAACTGTAGCCGCCGAGCATACGCAGATCACGGTAGGTTATGAAGCCGGTTCCACTATTTAGCACTGACAGCAGGTTGCTGTTGCTGAGGTCGTAGGTGCCTTGCACTACTTTGACGACCACCCGATCAAACAGAACGGGCAAAGGGTTTCGCGCATAGTCCACTGCGTATTCCAGTTCGGCCACGGTATCTACACATAGTTCCAGGTCGTCTGCCTGAGCGCAGCTGCTGGCAAGCAACATCAGGCAAGCAAAAGCGGATGAAGTACGCATGGCTTTCTCCATGTGGGAGGGAATTGGTTGGTTGACGAAGTCAATGTCGTGGCGTGGCGGCGAGTACGCAGCAGTATCGGAATTGCGCGTGTTCGAGGCCGACCCGGCATGGAAAGCGTTATCTAGCACCGGGGAAAGCTGTGGATTGGCAAGATGCAAATTGCCCGATTGCATCAGCGGCGCGCCGAGCAGGGCCACATGGTTGATTTTGCGCATCTCGACTGCCTGCCATGGAGTGGTTTACCGACTTCATCAATGCGATGGAGCACATGAATCCAACAATGCCCGTATTCGTCTAATCGATTAGCCGCACGGTTCCTGATCGCCGGCTCGTCAGGGCAAGCTGCCCGTGGCAAAAATCCGGGAAGCACGCTGTCAAGTCCGGCAATGCCTTGCAGATGTTCGGGGGATGGGGTCAGGAAGAGCGCAAGATTGGCATCCTGAATCTCGAGTCGTTGTGCATCTGGAGTTCAATACGTCGCGCGCGGCGACGGGTGGGCGCGTCGAGGTTGGCGTCGACGTGACCGACGGTGTCGCACTCGCGACACTGGCGCAGCGCCTCGGCGAGACACGCATCGACGTGCTTGAATGCAATGCCGGCATCCTGTCAAAGGAATCCCTGGGTGATATTGACGAGGAAGGTATTGAGCGAATGCGTCGGCAATTCGAGGTGAATGCGCTCGGGCCACTCCGCACCGTGCAGGTGCTATCCGGGTACCTGGCGCAGTCCTGATGCGGCCGCGGCGCAATTGGCCGAACGCCTTGATGCGCTGACGCTTGCCGAGACCGGCAGCTTCCGCCATGCCCAGGGAGATGAGCTACCTTGGTAGCAAAGCAGAAACTCGGTGCAGAGGGCTTCTTTCGGGAGGAAACCCCAATACCTTCTTTTCGCGTCTTCCGCCCCCTTTCTCAGCGCTACCGCCGGATTGTCCTGGATCAATAAGAGGTGATCACGCGGGTTTCAGTGTAGCCATGAGGCGGACACCCACGACTCTTGGTCGAAGCCATCCGCAAAGATAGGCAGGGTCTTCGTGAAGTCGTGTGGGTCGTTCGCTCAAATTTCTTTGTTCCGGCGAACTGCCGATGAGCGCTTTCCAGCGCAGGTTGGCGTTGAGCGCAAGCGAAGCCCAACGGATCGCGATCTCTCCACGCGTGATGCCGAACCTGCCGAAACAGCCGTTGGGCTTTGCTTGCGCTCAGCACCAACCTACGGAACCCGCGCGGGAAGAATCGGGTGCATGCCAGCCAGATGCCAGTCCAATCGTCTGTCTCGGGCGAGCGAGGGGGATCGACTGACGCCCACCGGAGGTTGCAGCGCGCGAATAGTGGGTGTCCCGGTTGCGCGTGGTTCCTGGCATCCCGGTTGCGCGTGGCAATTGCAACTTTTCGCTGTTGCCGCGCACGTTCTGTTCGGTCGTGGTTGACCCGCATGCCTTGGCGCGGGAGATTGCGCGCTCGGGTCGCTCGACACCGTGCAGGTCGGCAACGTCTCTCTGTAGCAGTGACAACCTCGCGCACGGGTCAGCCCGGTGGTGATTCGAATCCGTTGACGAAGATCCAATCGTCGTACTCGATCGCACCCATATCGCAGCGCGCTCCACCGCCGTCGCCGTCCAGCGGCCGCCACGCCCCATCCTGATCTTCGCCAAGGCAGGTTCCGCCACTACCGGACATCAGCGTATCGCCGTGGTCGATTGCCGGACTGCCTGGCGAAAGATCGTGTACCGGTGTGTCGCCATGACGCAGTGCGAGCGGTTTCAGCAGCGGATCGCTGTTCGGCAGATTTCCGACACCCCCAGCGCCGAGCAGACAGCTGCCGTCGCTACTGAGGCTGTAGTTGTGGTTGTAGCCATAGCTGCCATTGAACTCGCAGTTGTGCAAGGTGTTCTGGGCAATCACGGTGTTGCTAATACTGCTGAAATGGTTCACCGAGAAGCCGCCGAAACCGAAGCCAGTCTGGCTACCGGTGATGGTTACGTGATTGAGCGTGGTGCTGGTTCCGTAGGTGTATAGCGCTGTCGGCTGATTGTCGCTGAACGTGCTGTTTTCGATCGTCGTCGGCGTTTTCAGCGAGACGGCCGCATGGTCGCCACAGCAACCAGACTCGGCCAGATTTGCGTAGATTGAACTGCCTTGAATGAATACCCCAGCGCCTGCAGCGGGGCCGCTATCGGAATCCTTGATTGCGCTGCCCTCTATATTGGTAAAGCCGAGATTCGAGATGACATTGCCGTGCAGTGTACTGGCGTATATTTGCAGCGAGCGGCCCAGGTTGGTGGCGACTTGTATCCCGCCGCCGAAGTTGGCGACATTGCCGACGATCTCGCAGTAGACCACCGACAATGTGCTCGGGGTGCTATTGCTGTAGGCACGGATTCCGCCGCCCCCGTTCGTTGTCGCATCGTTTGCGGCACCGTTCTTGATGACCAGATTCTGCAAGGCCACGTCGCCGGCGCTGGGCCGAACGTCGATCACGCGGTCGATCGCGTTGGCGTCGATGATCGGACGCAACGCGGGCGACGACGCGGTGGGCGTGCTGATGACCAGCGGATCGGTGATGTCCAGATCGCCAGTCGCGCCTGCATCCTCGTTGCGCCCGGTGATGGTCAGCACGATATGCGCACTGAATGGCACGATGATGATATCGGCGCCCGGTAGCGCATTGGCTTCCATGATTGCCGCACGCAGGGTGCAGCGTTGACCGAGTGGTGGGCTGGTTGACCAGGCGCAGTTGCCGTCACCGGGATTGATGTCAATGGAATCGATATCGGTTCGGTCGACCGTGAAGGTTGCGGCAGACGTATTGGTTGGCGCTACCGCGGCCAGCAGCAGCAGGAATGAAGCCAGCAAAATGCGCAGCATCTGGGAGAGCTCCCGGGCGTTCAGGTACCCGTTGTTTGCTACCAACGCAATTGCGTGCGAGTGCGGGACATCGGTCAAAGGTGTCTGGTTCGAATGGCACTGACTTAAGGCCAAACACGCCAAATTCCGTCATCCCGGCACTTGCGCGCGGTCTGGTCGGACGGCGCAGGTGAGGCGCATGGCTGCAGGGGTCTATTGATTCGGCCCTGAAATGGTATGACTTTGCTCAATTCCTTCGTCCGCTGGCGTACCCATAGGGCATAAAGGAGAAGATCCCGACTGCGATCGACAGGATCGACCGCGAACAGCAAATGTTGGCCCGAAGGGGGAGCCCCATGGATGGGGCGAATCAGGGGGATGACGACTACAGGGATGCAGTCGGTAGAACCGTGTCAGGAACGAAGGTCGATGGTGGTGCTTTTCCGGAAACGTTGCTGGATCGCGTTTCGCCCGTCCACCCTCGGCAACTGCTCCTGCGTGGCACTACCTCCCGCATCCATGCAGTCGTCATCAGCCTGTCGGCAGCTTCTCCTTTATGTGGGTCTTCGTGAAGTCGTGTGGGTGAATTCATCGGTTTTCATTGCTGCAGCAGGATGCAGGTGAGCACCTTCCGTTGTAGGTTGGGGTGAGCGCAAGCGAACCCCAACGGATTGCGATCCCCCATCCGCGTGGCGGCGAGCCTGCCACAATGGCTGTTGGGGTTCGCTTGCGCTCACCACCAACCTACCCAATTCGCGCGGGACGAATGGGGGACACTCCGATTACAAACCCGCTGACTGTTGCCCGGGGACGAAAGCCACGGAATCAATAGGCGCCCGGCAGACGCTGCAGTTGCTTCACTGAACTGACCGTCAACAAAGCGCGCCGGATTCCACGACAACACAGAAACCTGAAAAGCGTTGTTCTGCAAGGGTTACGCCGGGAACAACGCATCAAGTTCACCCACAGGTTTTCACGAAGAGCCCTTTATGTTTATGCCCTATGGGTACGCCAGCGGGGGAAGCATTCAGTAGCGACTGTTTACGGGCCCGATCAATAGTGCCTCGACCCTGAAGTTCGCAAGCACCGAGAGCGTGGCCGCGCGCGGCTGGCGTGTCCCGGCAATCGCGGCATGGTGGATCCATGGCGAGTGAGTCGGGGCGCGCCAGACGTGATGCGGATGCGCTCGAATGCCGCGAAACTTTCGGGTCGAGGTACTAGGAGCCTGTCGGACCTTACTAGGCTGGGCTGCGAATCCGTCTGTGCGGTTCATATTTCCGCCGCTTCTTGACCCATCGAACCACTATGGGGCTGCAAATCGTCAAGAATCTGCCCTCACACAGTCGAATTCTCGCCTCAACCGGCAAAGTCCGAAAACCTCCTGGCTTCGTAGCAAAGCAAGCAGCGTCGCAAGGGTCGCTTGGCGGGGCAGGTCTGTCTTCATGCCATCCGGTCCACCGTGTCGATTCACGGTATTCGATAGACGGAGAAAGGGGTCTTGAGTTGCGAAATCCGGGCGCGGGGTTGCGCGGTAGGGTTTCTGGTTAAATGAAATGTTGGAGTATCCGTCAAGCGGGCCACTTCAGAACCATCATGGCCAAGGCGAGCCATAAGGGCGCCAGGGAGATCCAGCTCAACAAGTGCCAACGTTGCAGTTGCCCTTTGAGTGGGCGGATATCGGCCGCAGCAGTGTCTGCCATGGACAGTATCTTTCGCTGCAGCGGGGCAAGCGCGAACCCGAAGACGAGGCCGGAAATGCTGAACAGGACGATCGGCCAGATGATCCATCCGGTCGACAGTAGTTTCAGATGCCCCGCCATGGCAGCGGCTACGCCTCCGGCGACGATCAGCAGCACTCCGGGTACAGTAAACCAGCGATCGGAGCGGACGATTCCGAGCATGCTGTGACCCACAATTTTCGGGTCTCTGGATCGCTCGGCATGTGCCACCCAGAATATTCCGAACGTGACGTTGCCCAGGAACAGTACGACCGCCACGAGGTGCACCAGCTTGAACAGCAGGTAGGTTGAAATCATTGTGTCCTCCGGTCGGTGTCCGGTGGAAGATTGGGCTCGCCGGATCCGCCCATCCAGGTGCCGGAAGTCACCATTTTGCTGAGCAGATATTCAGCACATTCATTCCGGGCTGCACCTGCGAAATCGAAATTCACGCGGCAGCACCAAATGGCGTTTGCCTCACAGGGTCAATGCGAGGGAACTATCTTCATACCCTCTTTGAGGGAGCGGCTGGGGTCGGGTCGCAAGCGCAAGCTCGGATTCTCCTGCTCGGACATCATGCACAATGAAAGATCTGCGCCAATCTTTCGTGACCGGTTCAATTCGGGGAGATCGGCATCGCCGTTTGCTTGCCACTCCCGCAGACATCCCGCAAACAGGCAGCGGGGAACAACCCGGATTCATTGGCCGCGCCTGCAGGCACCTTTACACCGCGCCGCACATGGCCTGAGAATGCCGGCCCTTCAACCGGGTAATCAATTCAATGACAGAAACGCATGTGCCGTGGGCTGAGCCCTACAAAATAAAGATGGTCGAGCCGCTGGCCATGACCACCCGCGAACACCGCCAGCAAGCCCTGGAGGAAGCGGGTTACAACACGTTCCTGTTGAAGTCCGAAGACGTCTATATCGATCTGCTCACCGACAGCGGCACCAGCGCCATGAGTGACCGCCAATGGGCGGGCATGATGATGGGCGATGAGGCCTACGCGGGCAGCCGGAATTTCTACAACCTCGAAGCCGCTGTGCGCAAGTATTACGGCTACAAGCATGTCATCCCCACACACCAGGGGCGCGGCGCGGAGAACCTGATCTCGCGCATCCTGATCAAGCCTGGCGACATCGTGCCCGGCAACATGTATTTCACGACCACCCGGCTGCACCAGGAGCTTTCCGGCGGGACGTTCGCCGACATCATCGTCGACGAGGCCCACGATCCGTACAGTACCTTCCCGTTCAAGGGCAACGTGGATCTGAAGAAACTGGAAGCGCTGATCGAGAAGCATGGTGCCGACAAGATCCCCTATGTCAGCATCGCCACCACGGTGAACATGGCTGGTGGACAGCCGATCTCGCTGGCGAACATGAAGGCGGTGCGTGAGCTGACCAGCAAGCACAAGATCCGCATCATCCACGACATGACGCGTGTGGCCGAAAACGCCTACATGATCAAGCTGCTGGAGCCCGGACAGAGCCAGCGTTCGACGGCGGAAATCGTCAAGGAACTCTGCTCGCTCACCGACGGCGCCACCATGAGCGCGAAGAAGGATGCCCTGGTCAACATCGGCGGCTTCCTCGCCACCAACGAAGATGACGTGTATGAGGAAGCACGCAACCAGGTGGTTATCTTTGAAGGCCTGCACACCTACGGCGGATTGGCCGGACGTGACATGGAGGCGATGGCAATCGGCATTTCCGAATCGGTGGACGAGGATCACATCCATGCTCGCGTCGGACAGGTGTTCTACCTCGGCAAGCTGCTCATGAAGGCGGGCATTCCGGTGGTGAAGCCGATCGGCACCCACGGCGTCTTCCTCGATGCGAAGGCCTTTCTGCCGCATGTGCCGCAAACCTCCTACCCGGCGCAGGCATTGGCTGCGGAGCTTTATCTGGATGCGGGTGTGCGCAGCATGGAGCGCGGCGTCGTCAGCGCAGGGCGGAACAAGGACACCGGTGAGGACTACCTGCCCGAACTCGAGATGGTGCGCCTGACTATCCCGCGCCGGGTCTACACCCAGGCCCACATGGACGTCGTCGCCGCGTCGGTGATCAACTTGTATAAACAAAGGGAGCAGATCACCGGCCTCAAGATGGTCTACGAACCCAAGTACTTGCGTTTTTTCCAAGCAAAATTCGTGAAGGCCTGAAGCATATGGAACATCGCACCATCATCGAGCCGTTCCGGATCAAGAGTGTGGAACCGATCAGCGTGAGCACCGAAGCGGAGCGCGCGCAATATCTGCAGGATGCTCACTACAATCCGTTTCTGCTGCGCTCGGACAATGTGGTCATTGATTTCATGACCGACAGCGGTACCAGCGCGATGAGCGCCCGCCAGTGGGCGGGGATGATGGAGGGCGACGAGGCCTACGCGGGGTCGCGCAGTTGGGAACGCATGCAGCGGGAAGTGCGCGACCTCACGGGCATGGCGTACATCCTGCCCACGCACCAGGGCCGCGCCGCCGAGCGCATCATCTATGGGCACCTGGGCGGGGCGGGCAAGGTCTTCATCAGCAACACGCACTTCGACACCACTCGCGCCAATATCGAAGTCGGCGGTGCCACCGCGATCGACTGCCCGATCGCCGAGGGCAGGGACACGGCGCTGCAACACCCGTTCAAGGGCAACATGGATCTGGGCCAACTGGAAAGCCTGCTCAACGAGCACAAGGGTCAGGTGGCCGCCGTGATCCTCACGGTGACCAACAACAGCGGCGGCGGCCAACCGGTGAGCATGGCCAATGCCGAAGGTGTCGCCGAGGCCTGCAAGCGCCACGGGGTGCTGTTTCTGCTCGATTGCTGCCGCATCGCTGAGAACAGCTGGTTCATCAAGCACCGCGAAGCGGGCATGCAGGGTCTCAGTTATCGGGAGATCGCGCAGCGCATGTTCTCCCTCGCCGATGGTGCCGTGATGAGCGCCAAGAAGGACGCCCTGGTGAACATGGGCGGCTTCCTGACCTTGAAAGACGAAGCGCTCGCCGAGGCCTGCGTCAATCTGCTCATCATCAGCGAAGGCTTCACCACCTATGGCGGGCTTTCCGGCCGCGACATGGAGGCCATCGCGATCGGCCTGCAGGAAGTGTTTGACCCGCACTACCTCGACTACCGGATCAAGAGCACTTTGTTTCTCGGAACCCGGATGCACAATCTGGGCGTGCCCCTGATGCTCCCGATCGGTGGGCACGCGGTGTATGTGGATGCGAAAAAACTATATCCGCACATCCCGCCGCACGAGTATCCGGGGCAGGCCCTGGTGGGCGAGCTGTACAAGCTGGCCGGCATCCGCACGGTCGAGATCGGTTCGGTGATGTTCGGCACCTACAACAGCGACGGATCGCTGAAGCCCGCGTCCATGGAGCTGGTGCGCCTGGCCATCCCCCGGCGCGTGTACACGCAGAGCCACATCGAATACGTGGTGGAGACTTTCGAGGAAGTGATGAAGCAACGCAAGGAGGCACGCGGATTGCGGATCACCAGGGAACCGCGCTTCCTGCGCCACTTCACCGCGCACTTCGAGCCGGTGGCGTGAACCGGCGACCAGCGTGAGCCTGGCCCCGTTTGGGCGCCGGGTCAGAGAATGCGCGGCGAGGGAAACGGCACGGCAGGGGGCACGCTACGCAAGTGCGTTCCATATCGAGTGAATGGCGGCAGGTGTTCAATCTTGTCGGTGCTTCGCATGTCGGAATCTGTCACCGGTTTCCCGGAGAATCGCCTGAATCTTCCGGCAGCGAATTTCAGGAATCAGCCGCAACACCGGATCTGATTCTGCAGGAATGCCGTGTCAGGTATTCCCCGATCCTCTCTTTCGCCATCGGTTTCGAGAACAAATAACCCTGGCCGTACTTGCATCCAGCCAGTTTCAATTCGAGTAGTTGGTCGCTGCTCTCGATTCCCTCGGCGACGCATTCAAAATCCAGTTGATGGCACATTTCCACAAGTGAGTTGACCATGCTTCCCACCTTGACATCGGCACCAAGCGAGTCGACGAAACTCTTGTCGATCTTTATCCGGTCGAGTGGAAGATCCCGCAGATGACTCAGGCTGGAGTGGCCAGTTCCGAAATCGTCCAGGGCAATGTGAATTCCTGCCAATCTCAAGCCATCGATATTGCCACGGGCATTCAGCAGATCCTTGAGGATCGCGGTTTCGGTTATTTCCACTTCGAAACGCTCCAGTGGCAAGCCACTGTTTCTTACCGTCGATTCGATTCGTGTCCAGGCGCCCGGCCTTGAGATTTCCGAGGCGGAGAGGTTGAAGGAAAGCATCAGGTTGTCGGGCCAGCGTGAGGCGGCTCTGGCGGCCTTGGCCAGCAGCAGATCGGATAGCGACTCGATGATGCCGATTCGCTCGGCAATTGGAATAAAGTCGGCAGGTGAGACCTGGCCAAGTGCCGGGTCATGCCAGCGCGCAAGTGCCTCAAAACCCGAGATCTCGCCGGTTGGCAAATCGATGATGGGCTGGAAATTGACCTCAATAGAATCCTCTGCAACCGCCTTGCGCAATGCCCGCTCGATTATTGCGTTTTCGAGGGCCAAAGTCTCATCGATCGGCTCGAATATGGCTATGCCGCCGCGCTCCCGTGATTTGCATCGGTACAAGGCCATGTCGGCCTGATCGATCAGACGATTGGGCTCGTCTCCGGACATCGGAAAAATGGCGAAGCCGCAGCTGCAGCTTATCGGAGTAGAGAACTGGCCCACTGAAAACATGGGCGCGAACGCAGACTGGATATGGTTTCCAAGTTCCAGCGCCTCAAGGGAATTGCGAACGCCATCGCCAATGACGGCAAATTCGTCCCCGCCGACTCGGGCGATTGTGCCGCGTCCGCTCATGACTTCCTTGAGTCGGCGCGCAACCTCGATCAGGAAAGCATCGCCGACTGCATGGCCATAGGCATCATTGATCGGTTTGAACCCGTCCAGATCTATGATTCCGACTGCAAAGAATTCATGCAGTGAATGCCTGGACACCACACGGGATGCGAGTTGGAGCTCGAAATGCCGCCGGTTCGAGAGCTTCGTCAGAAAATCCGTGTTTGCCAATGAAGTCGCCGAGTCCTTGGCAGCTTCGGCTCTCTGGTGCTGCTCGGCAATCTGCATTCTCGACCTGACTATACTCAGAAACGCCTTCCAGTTTTCACTCAGCAAGTAAATGAAGATCGCGTTGAACAGCACCACGAGTGCCGCCAGCGTGATCATGAACTCGTTGTTCTGGATCAGAAACCAGATACTGAGCGGAAGCCCTGACGCAGTGACAACAAGCGCCGCCGCCCGTGGCAGCGCATACAGGCATAGCCCGCATGTTATCGCCGCCATCCATATCGTGACCACGGTCAGCGACAGGTGTTTGGCATCGCCATGCATCATTGCAGCGATGCCGATCAACGTGAAGCTCAGGGAAATGACCGGCCCAAGTATCCCGGTGACCATGATATGTCGGCGGATTGCCGCAGCTGCGAGATCGTCGACATGTTGGCGCGCACGTATCCAGTGGAATAGCCTGAACACGATGACGCAAAGAAGACCAAGAGGAAGATACAGCGTGTAGAGCACTGGCGCGATATTGCGCGCGCTGAAGCAAAGCGCGGCTGTCACGATGATGACGAGGCCATAGAGGATCGGTACAAGACGAGTCAGGGAGCGGTACTGTTCTTTTTCCAATACGGCCGCAAGCGTTGCGGACTCGCGATGCTCTGCGACCGATATGTATCTGTTGTCGCCCTGATATCCGTCTGTTCCGAATCCAGAGGGCATCAGGCTGCTCCCTGGAATCGCAAGCCTGCTGGCGGCAAGTGTTGTCCTTTTTCCGCCTTTGGAAGAAGCGGCCTGCCCCCTGCCGAACACTGTCGGCTCAGCTCCTGCAATCGCCTGGCATGTCTGAAGTTCAAGCGTATCCTCTTGTCAACGTGCAAGCCGTCGATGTCGATTCCCCGACTCGCGCGCGGGGTCGCTCCCCGCCCCCCGTTCAGCCAAGGCTCTCATTGATTGCCGAAGAAATCCATTGAAAATGACTGACGGAGGAAGCATTGGCAAAGCTCGGGCACGAGCAGACCTCGAAAGATCTGGGGTCGCCATTTCGCTGCCTTGTTGATTGGCCCGAAGATGGGCGCTACAACATGTTTTTCCCGCTGGCGGAAGAATCTGCCGACAGGCTGATGACGAGTTCAATGACAGATGCCGTTCGACCCTGTGGATGGGGAGGTACGCATCCAGGGATGGAGGAGGTAGAACTGCGTCTGGAGCAGCAGTCGAGAACTGCGTCCTGCATGGGTTATGCCGGGATCAACGTATCGGAATCTCCCTCAGGCTTAGTCGAAGTGCCTCAACTGATTCTGGCTATTTTTGCATGTCAAGGCTCTTGCCGATGGGTTCATGCTTGATTCGATTCTGCGGTTTCCTTGCGTTGGAGTGAGGCAGTTGTGCGGACGCGCACGCTGCCATCTCCTTCGTGGATTTCACCGTGTTGACTTCCGGAGCGCATGCCACTGTTGGCTGGTTGATCCGGATTTTCGACTTTCGTGGTAGAAAGTGCCAAACGACCATCGTCGCAACAGGGGAAGCGCAACGCATGTTTTGTCCAAAATGTGGGTCAGAGAACACCGATACGGCGGTTCATTGCATTCGCTGTGGCGCCGTGATGCCCCGGATCGAACGGGAGTACGGACACGGCACGCCGGCGCCTGTGCCGCTGCGCATGACGGTCGGCAATAATCTGGTCTGGGCCATCCTGGCAACCTTGTTCTGCTGCTTGCCAACCGGCATTGTTGCCATCGTCTATGCAGCCCAGGTCGACAGCAAGGTCAGTGCCGGTGACATTGCCGGCGCCCAGGCGTCCGCGCGCAATGCTGCGACCTGGAGCTGGGTTTCATTTGGCCTGGGTGCGCTGTTTGTTGTTGGCTATGTCGCACTGGTATTCGTCGGCGCGACGATTGGTCATCGATAGCCTGGGCCACCAGATGCGGTACGCGTTCGCATGATCAGCCCGACAATACTGCAGCATCCCCGCTTGCCCGCCATCGTGCTGGCCGTGGCGGCTCTGGCTGTCGCCGGCATGCTGACCATGCTCGATCCGTTTTCCGCATCGACTGTCTTGCCGCCGTGTTTCTTCCACGCGCTGACCCATTTGTACTGCCCGGGTTGCGGCACCACTCGCGCCCTGCATGCGTTGCTGCATGGCGAGCTGGTGCTGGCCGTACAAATGAATCCTCTGACCGTGATTGCGCTTGCGCTGATCCCGCTGATGGTCTGGAACACGATGTGTCCGGATCGAGCCTGGTTCACGAGGGTGTCGGATGCACGGCTTTGGCTGCCGCTGGTCGTTGCCTTCGCGGTATTGCGCAATCTGCCCTGGGAGCCGTTTGTCTCGCTGGCACCGGGGTAGTTTTCCGGAAAGTGCCGAGGGCTTCAGGCGACGATGACCATCAAGACAAGCTTGCCTGTCGCGCTATCACCATTGTAGCCATGAATCCGCTGCTGCCCGGCACCGGGCAGGATTGCGCCATGTCGGGGACAGCATTCCGGGTCAGCCTGAGCGAATGCTCGATCCCGATTCCCCACGCACACCCGGCGCGAGTTCAATCCGCTCGCACTTCTGGCGGCCGCGCTGGATCAGCCGAGTCCGTTCGCTGGAGTCGCATCTGCAAAGCTCCAATCCGGCGGTGCCTGCCATTCTTCGTGATTTACCGAATGGCGTGCTCGAGTTTCTGTATTTCGGAGTCAAGCAGGCACGCGCCTGTCTTTTTGCGGGATTGTTCTTCGCTGCGGTGTTCATTGTTCCGCGGACAGGAATATTGGGCCTGGCACGATACGACGTACTTCTGATGGTAGCGATCGCAATCCAGAGCATCATGGTCTGGGCGCGGCTTGAAAGCATCGACGAACTGAAAGCGATCACGCTGTTTCATGTGGTCGGCTTTGTACTGGAGGCGTTCAAGACTTCGGCGGCGATCCAGTCATGGTCGTATCCGGACCCAGCGTTCACCAAAGTGCTCGGCGTGCCTCTGTTTTCCGGTTTCATGTACGCAGCGGTCGGCAGTTACATCATCCAGGCGTGGCGAATGCTCGATCTGCGCATTGAACATCATCCTCCGTACTGGCTGGCCGGACTGGCGGCTGCGCTGATCTACGTCAATTTCTTTACCCATCACGTCATTGGCGACTACCGCTGGTGGATAGCTGCCGCGCTATTAGTGATGTATGCGCGAACGCTCGTTGTCTTTCGTCCGCTCGATCGCGACCGGCGCATGCCGTTGCTGCTGTCCTTTGTGCTGATCGGATTCTTCATCTGGCTTGCGGAGAACATCAACACCTACTTTGGCGTCTGGAAATATCCCAATCAGCTCGGCGCATGGGCGCGCGTGCATGCGGGCAAGTGGAGTTCCTGGTCGCTGCTCGTGATCATGAGTTTCACAATCGTCGCAAACCTCAAGCACATCAAGGTGCAAGTTCATGTGCCAGGAAGTCCCCTCGGTACGAAGTCGAGGGGGAACCGGGCAGTGCTGACATGGCACCTGGTATTCAGGCGTCGGCAACCTTGAGCACGAGCTTGCCGGTGTTTTCGCCCTTGAACAGCTTGAGCAGGGTTTCCGGAAAGGTTTCCAGGCCATCGACGATGTCTTCGCGGGTTTTCAGCTTGCCTTGCTGCATCCAACCTGCCATTTCCTTCGCGGCTTCGGCGTAGCGCGAGGCGAAATCGAACACGACCATGCCCTTCATCGAGGCGCGGTTTACGAGCAGGGACAGATAGTTGCTCGGGCCCTTTACGGCCTCGGTGTTGTTGTATTGCGAGATCGCGCCGCAGATGACGATGCGTGCATGCATGGCGAGGCGTGACAACGCCGCATTGAGGATGTCGCCGCCGACATTGTCGAAGTAGACATCGATTCCTTTCGGGCAGTGCTGCTTGAGGGCTTCAGTGACGTTCTCGCTCTTGTAGTCGATGGCGGCATCGAAGCCGAGCTCCTGGGTGAGGTAACGGCACTTGTCGGCACTGCCTGCGATGCCGACCACATGGCATCCCTTGAGTTTGGCGATCTGGCCAACTACCTGGCCAACGGCGCCGGCCGCACCCGAGACGACCACGCTTTCGCCATCCTTGAGCTGGCCGACTTCGAGAATGCCGAAATAGGCGGTCATGCCCGGCATGCCGAGCGTGCCGAGATACACCGGCAATGGCGCGGCCTTTGGATCGACCTTGATCAATCCCTTGCCGTTGGAAACAGCATACTCCTGCACGCCGAGCGAACCGGTCACATGCTCGCCAACCGCAAACGCCGGGTTGTTCGAGGCGATGACAACGCCGGCGGCACCGGCACGCATGACTTCGCCAATGCCAACCGGCGGAATATACGACTTGCCTTCGTTCATCCAGCCGCGCATGGCCGGATCGAGCGAGATGTACAGAACCTTGATAAGCACCTCACCATCGCCTGCGCTCGGCATCGGCGCTTCGACGAAATCGAAATCGCTGCGCTTGACCATGCCGACCGGGCGCTTGGCCAGCTTGAACTGGCAATTGATGACATTGCTCATGGTTGTCTCCGGAATGAAGGCGGGTGGACTGCGCACCATAACCGGGAAGATTGCCCGCTGTCCCGATCCGCGATTTCAAGTTGCAGAGGGCGAAACGGAGACCGCCGGACGACAGCAGTCAGAATTGCGCCATAACTGAAAAGATCCTTGCCTCGAATCCGGCCGGGCGCGCGCAGGCAGTCGTTGTTTCATGAACCTGCGCCCGGCATTCGTCACGTATGCAGCAATGCAGCCAGCGATAGCCCGGCGTCAGGGAGACCCGAAGTGGCGGGTCATCCATCCAGTGGTTCATCGGGGGTCACATGTCACAACTTGTACTTGGATTGCAGCGTGTCGGGCGTCGTCTGCTTAGTCCCCGGATCATCGCACTCGGTGCGCTTGCGCTGGCGATTTATGCGCTCTATCAGCATCCTCCGGTGGAGGCGATCGGCGCCCAGGAAGTCGGCTTGCGCCTGAATCGCTGGACCGGTTCGACGACAATCCTGCCGGAGGGCCTGGCCGTCGTCGTTCCCGGCGTTCAGGAGCTACGCCGCTTCGGGCTTGAAGACCGCATGTTCCGTCCGAAGCGCAGCAGCACGTCGAGCGGCGAGGCACCGTTGCAATCCTCCGAGGGACTCTCGCTCGGTGTTGAGCTGACCGTGCGCTATGCCGTGGATCCGCAACGGCTCGACACACTGGGCCGCAAGCTGCCAAGGGACATCGATCGCGAACTCGTCGATCCGTTGCTGCAGGGCGTGATCTATCGCGTGTTCACGCGCTACACGGTGCGTGAAATCTTCTCCAGCAAGCGCGAGGAATTGCAAGACTCGATTGAATCCGAGATGAAGCCGCTGATGGCTCGGGATGGACTGATTCTCAAGCAGGTGATGATGGGCAATGTCGATCTGCCAGCGGATTATCGTGCCGGCATGGATCAACTGCTCGCGGTCGAACTCGAAACCGAAAAGATGAAGTACACCCTGGAACTCACCGAAAAGCAGGTCAAGCAGACCGAGCTGCAAGGTGAGGCCGAAAAGGTGCGTCGTGTGAAAGCTGCGGAAGCAGCGGCGAACGAGCAGATCATCGCGGCGAAGGCGCAGGAAGAGGCGATGAAGCACGTGATCCCGTTCAAGCAGAAGCAGATCGAGCAGCGCAAACTCGAAGCAGATGCCGACAAGGTTTCGCGCGTGCTCGTTGCCGAAGGTGCCGCCCAGGCGCGATTGATCGAAGCCAAGGCGGAATCCGAATCGCGTCAACAACTGGCCAGGGCCGAGGTCTATCGCATGGACGAGATCGGCAAGATATCGAGTATCCAGCTGGAACGCGATGGAGCCCTGATCAGCAAGTATCCGCTGCTGATCCAGAAGACCATGGCCGACAAGCTGTCGGACAAGATCTCGGTGATCATTGCCGCACCACCTGCTGCGGGAGGCTTCATCGGCGCCAATCTGATCGGTCAGAAAGTGGCTGCCGATGGAGCGGAACAATGAAGCGCAGATGGATGCTGATGGCGCTGCTGGCCTGTCTTGCCTGGATACCTGCTGCACATGCAGCGACGATGCTGGCCATCGTCGTGCATGACAAGACCGCATTGCGTGCCGAGGCGCGCGACTCGGCCACCCGGCATGCCGTGTTGTGGGCTGGCGACACGCTCGAAGTACGCGGCGAGCGGCTCGATTATCTGCAGGTTTACGATCATCGCCGCGAGCGCGCCGGCTTTGTCCTGACCTCTGAAGTGCGTCGCGTGTTGCCGCAGCCGGAGAATGCAGCCGAGCTGTTTGCGGTCACGCGGTTTCTGCGCGACAGCCTTGGTGATGAGTCGCTTGGCATCGCTTACGCGGCGGCTTATCTGCAAGCTGCACCGGCGAAGATGATCGGTGCCGATGCCTTCGATGCACTCGGTACCCTGGCCGATCGACTCGCCCTGCGTGCATCGCTCAATCGCAGTGCCGCGCAGGAAATCGTGCTGGCTGCGCATCTCGAAGTCGTCGCCAGCTATGGCATCCATATCCGCAGCTTCGAGCAGGCGGGTCGCATGCAGTTGTGCTACGACGGCGAGGCCTTCCGTCGCGTGCTGGCCCTGCCTGCCAGCGATGAGCAGAAGGCCCGAGCCGCACTCGCCTTGACCCGGCCCGAGTGCGTTGATCCGGATCTGACCCCGCTGCAGCGGCACGCGCTTGATGTGTGGCGCATGGACGTGCTTGATCGTGCGCCGCGCGATCAACTTTCCGAACTGCTGAAGAATCGTTTGCGCGTGCGCAGTGCGGCGGTCTGGGCCAGCGTTGCCTTTCAGCGTACGCGCCGGGCTGAAGACGGGCTGGAAGCGGCCCAGCGCGCCCTGGAGGAACTCACTCGCGTCGATCCGCGGCAGCTTGCGGACAGCGATGCCGATGACTACAACGAAGCCGCCGTTCGCGTCGGTGCCTCGCGCTGGGCTGCGGAGCCGCTGGTCGGGTCAAAGTCGGAAATCGGAATCGTCACTGAAGCCGGTGATCCAGGACAAACCTGTATCGCACTCGTCGACAAGAAGCACGACAGCCATTCACCGCTGTTCAAGCGCTGCACGTTCGGCACGGTTTGGAACAACTCCTTGCGCGTGAATACACAAGGCACCGTGCTCGCCCTGGCGGTGCAGCCACTCGAAGCCTGGCGCGAGCTCTGGGTGTTTCAGCGCGATGGCAATGACTGGCGGGTGGACGTCGTGCCGCCGGCTGCCGACAGTCCGGATGTTGGCTACATCGAATTCGCCGGTTGGGTTCCGGGCGCCAGGAAGCTTCTGGCTGCACGCGAATCAAAGGTTGACGGTCGATTCCAGCAAAGCTTTGAGGTGCTCGATCTGGCCACGCTCAACGTCGACAAGCGCGCCGACAAGCCGGATTACCTCAGCTTGTTCTATCGTTGGCAGGATCCGGTCTGGAAACAGCAGACGCTGAGCCTGCGGCAGACGGCTGCGAGTCGGTAAGGGGGCGCGATTGCGGGTGATGAATTGAACGTCATGGTTGCCATTCGCAGGGCGTAATCACCATGGGTGATTCTGCCGTCACCGCGAAACGTGTGCAATCGGGCTGGCGGGTTCGTTCGGCGGAATCCGCTACGGTGGGGCTGCCTTGTCCTCCGCCCACGGTGGGTTCGATCTGTGATCGGACGCTTCTGGTCAGGATCAAGAGAGTGTCAGCGCGCAGCACTGACCCAGTGCGCCCGTGAAGGCGCGAACACAGCACGGTGCAAGTCCGTGTCAGGGTAAACCAGAGCCCTGTAGCTGAAGGTAACTGCGTTGTCGCGAGGCAGGGTGGAGAGCAACCGGAAGCGAACTGGCGGTCCGCAGGATGACGAACTCGATTCGGCGGGGAGTGACGGCGAGCTGGCTGGGTTAAGGCGAAGCCTGAAAAGCATTGGATACGCTGTGACTGGTGTGAAAAGCGATATCCGGGTCACCCTCGTGGTTGGAGGCGGAACGTCGGGAAGTGAGCGCGAGATAAGCGGGGAGACCTGTCGGCGTGGTGACGCTGGCAGGAGTCAGAGTCTGCGTAGTACCGCAGCCGATGAATGGCGAGAGGCGTCGATAGTAGAACCGACGTTGAGGGAAGGCGGGCAGGAAGGTGGATGCAGGAGTTCTGGAGTGAGCGACCCCAAAGAATCGATAGTGCCCGCAGGGGCTAATTCCGATTCAACCGAGTTGGTGTCCGTCTGGATGTGGCTTGGTTCGTTCAGCCTGGAGCGAATGCATGTTGGTGGCGCTGGAAACGGCGTCAAAGGCGGCAGGTTGCCTCCTTCGCTGGTGTCGGACTTTTCACCAAAGGTAAAGCCCGGCAGTTGGCGAACCAATCCCGATGTGGAAACCATCGACTGGAGAGCCGTGTGCGGGAGAACCGCACGCACGGTTCGGAGGGCGGGGAGGGCGCGAGCCCTTCCCGACCCCTATCAAAGGCCAATTCATGCGGGCTCCCGGCGGGGTGAAGGAGAACTGATAAGCCGACAAGGGCACAGGCTTTGTTGCCGACCCACTGGGGCCCGGATCGCCAATGCTCAGGCGACGACGTCCAACTGGCTCAGGATCGAGCGCGCGGCTTCGCGTCCATCGAGCACGGCGCGGACAACCAGATCGGCGCCGCGCACAGTGTCGCCGCCAGCGAACACCTTGGGGTGTGCGGTTTGCAGCGGCAGTCTCGATGGGCCGCCAACCTTGAGCCGTCCGTTCTTTTCGACTTCGATGCCAGCGCTCGCGCACCAATCGGGCGGACTGGCGAGAAAGCCGAACGAGAGAATCACGATGTCGGCTGGAAGCGTCTGTGCGCTGCCGGCGACGATCTCGGCACGCGCACGCCCGTCGCTGTCGGCGACCAGTTCGGTATCGGCGATCTCGATGCCATCGGCAACACCGTTGCCGACGATCGCCAGCGGTTGCGCGAGGAAACGGAAGATCACGCCTTCGTCACGCGCGTTCTTCACTTCCTTGCGTGAGCCGGGCATGTTTTCCTCGTCGCGGCGATAGACGCAGGTGACGCGTTCGGCGCCAAGGCGCACCGAGGTGCGCACGCAGTCCATCGCCGTGTCGCCGCCGCCGAGGACGACGACGCGTTTGCCCTTGAGATCGGGCAACACATCATCAGCCGTGGCGCTGCCGAGTTGATGGCGGGCATTGGCGATCAGGAAGGGCAGGGCGACGATCACGCCGGGTAGATCCTGTCCGGCCAATTGTGCATCGACGGCGGTGTAGGCACCGGTCGCCATGAACACGGCGTCGTAGTCCCGGACCAGTTTTTCGAAGGCGATGTCACGGCCGACCTCGACGCCGAGATGGAAGCGCACGCCTTGTTCCTCGAGCACGCGGCGGCGCGTCTGCACGATGTCTTTTTCAAGTTTGAAGGACGGAATGCCGAAGGTCAGCAAACCGCCGATTTCATCGTAACGATCAAATACGTCGGCGCTGACGCCGGCGCGGGCAAGGCGGTCGGCGGCGGCGAGTCCGGCCGGGCCTGCGCCGATGATGGCGACGCGCTTGTCGGTCTTCGAGGTCGCCTCTGGCGGGCGCCATCCGCGCCGGATCGCCTCGTCGGTGATCGAGCGTTCAATGGCGCCGATGCTGACTGCACCGAACCCCTCCTCAAGCGTGCAAACACCTTCGCAAAGCCGGTCGTGTGGACACACGCGTCCACAGATCTCAGGCAGCGGATTGGTTTCATGCATCAGGGTCGCGGCATCCTCGACGCGACCTTCACGGGCGAGCTTCAGCCACTGCGGGATGCGGTTGCCGAGCGGGCAGCCCCACGAACAATACGGATTGCCGCAATCAATGCAACGCGAAGCCTGGTCGACGCGCTCGCTGCCGACGAAATCGGCATTGATCTCGTTGAAGTTGACGACGCGGATCGGAATACGGATTTCGGCGGGCAGGGCGCGGGCAAACTTGAGGAATGGAAACGGTCGATCGCTCATGCTGCCTCTCGCAGTTCCGCTGACAGCGCGGCGAGGCTCGCGGCTTTCGGCTTGACCAGCCAGACCTTGTGCAGGACATCGCGGAAATCGCCGAACAACTGGCGTGCCCAGGCGCTGTCGGTGGCCTCGATATGCGCCTGCATCAGCGCACGCAGATGCTGCAGGTGATTCTCCATGCCTTCGAGCGAGATGCGGTTTATATCGACCAGCTCATGGTTGTAGCGATCGAAGAAATCGCGCTCCAGATCGAGCACGTAGGCGAAACCGCCGGTCATGCCCGCGCCGAAGTTGAGACCGCTGCGGCCGAGCACGACGATGGTGCCGCCAGTCATGTATTCGCAGCCGTGATCACCGATTCCCTCGACCACGGCAACGGCCCCGGAATTGCGCACGGCGAAGCGCTCGCCCGCTCGCCCTGCGGCAAACAGTTCACCGCCTGTTGCACCGTACAGGCAGGTGTTGCCGATGATGCTCGATTCATGGGCTACGAACTTCACCCCGGGTGCCGGACGCACGACGATGCGTCCGCCGGTCATGCCCTTGCCGACGCCATCATTGGCTTCGCCGGTCAGGATCAGATTGAGGCCGCCGACATTCCAGGCGCCGAAACTCTGGCCGGCCGAGCCTTCCAGATCAAGCGTGATCGGTGCGTCGAGCATGCCCTGGTCGCCATGGCTGCGCGCGATTTCACCGGACAGTCGTGCGCCGATCGCGCGATCGACATTGCTGATCGCGTAGCGGAAATGCCCACCCATGCGATTGGCCACGGCTTCGCGTGTGTCACGCACGCTGGCCAGAGCAAGCTCGGTCGCTCCCGGTGCAAGCGGTCCGGTTGCGCATTGATCGGCTGAGAGTCCCTTGGTATCGGCGCGGACAAGCAGACTGCTGAGGTCGAGCTTGCCCTGCTTGGCGGTGATGCCGGGCAGAATGCGCAATAGATCGGTGCGACCAACCAGCTCGTGCAACGAGCGCATGCCGAGCGCGGCCAGCCGCTCACGCACATCATCGGCAATGAACTGGAAGAAATGCTGGACCATCTCGGGCGCACCGATGAAGTGCTCGCGGCGCAAGATGTCGTTCTGCGTGGCGATGCCGGTTGCACAGGAGTTGAGGTGGCAGATGCGCAGATACTTGCAGCCAAGCGCGACCATCGGCCCGGTACCGAAGCCGAACGAATCAGCGCCGAGGATCGCTGCCTTGATGACATCGAGGCCGGTCTTCAGGCCACCGTCGGTCTGCACGATGACGCGATCACGCAGGCCATTCATGACCAGGGTCTGATGGGTTTCGGACAGGCCCATTTCCCATGGCGTGCCGGCATAGCGGATCGAGGTGATCGGACTCGCCCCGGTACCGCCATCGTGGCCCGAAATCGTGATCAGGTCGGCACCGGCCTTGACCACGCCGGCGGCGATCGTGCCGACTCCCGCATGTGAAACCAGCTTGACCGAGACCAGGGCGCGCGGATTGACCTCGCGCAGATCGTGGATCAGTTCGGTCAGATCCTCGATCGAGTAGATGTCGTGATGCGGTGGCGGCGAGATCAGGCCGATGCCGGGCTTGGCGTAGCGCAGCCGCGCAATCAGGCCATTGACCTTGTCGCCGGGCAACTGACCGCCTTCGCCGGGTTTCGCTCCTTGCGCAATCTTGATCTGCAAGACTTCGGCACTGGCCAGGTAGGCGGCAGTGACCCCAAAGCGGCCCGAGGCGACCTGCTTGATCTTCGAGGTCTTCTCGGTGCCATAGCGGGCCGGGTCCTCGCCACCCTCGCCGGAGTTCGAGCGTGCGCCAAGCCGGTTCATGCCCATGGCGAGTGCTTCGTGCGCTTCGGGCGACAGTGCACCGAGCGACATGCCGGCGGAATCGAAGCGTTTGACGATGGTTTCGCGTGGCTCGACCTGGTCGAGCGGAATCGAGGTTGCGCCTTCGCGCAGGGTGAGCAGGTCGCGCAGGGTTGACGGCGGGCGCGTGTTCACCGCTTCGGCGTACTGGCGGTAGTGGCGCGCATCGCCGGTGCGCACAGCGGTCTGCAGATGACCAACCACGCCCGGGTTGTACATGTGGTATTCGCCGTCCGGCAATGCCTTGAGCAAGCCGCCGGCTGGCAGGGTGTAGTTCGGGTTGCGCGAGCGCGCAAGCTGGGCGCGGTATTCATTCTCGATATCGACGAAGCCGGCACCGGCAATGCGCGATGGTGTGCCGGGGAAACACATGTCGACGACTTCGCGGTCGAGCCCGATGATCTCGAACAATTGCGCTCCGCGATAACCGGCAATGGTCGAGATGCCCATCTTCGAGAGAATCTTGAGCAGGCCCTTGCGAATGCCGTGACGATAGGTGCGGCCGATCTCGTTTACGGTTTCGTTCTCGCCGCCCTTGATTTCGCCACGCCGGTTCATGTCGAACAAGGTCTGGTAGGAGAGGAACGGATACACCGCCGTGGCGCCGAAGCCGATCAGGCAGGCGAAGTGATGGGAATCGCGCGCGGTTCCGGTTTCGACCAGCAGATTGCAGTCACAGCGCAGATGGCTGCGGGTCAGATGCGCATGGATCGCGCCGGTCGCGAGCAGGGCGTGAATCTGGGTCAGGCCCGGTTGTGGATAACGATCAGACAGCAGCACCATCGCCGCGCCGTCGCGCACAGCTTGTTCGGCCTCTCGACAGATGTTCTCAAGTGCGCCTTTGAGGCCGATTTCCTCGTCATAGTAGAGATCGATGCGGATCTGTCGCTCGGCAAGATGGGGCAGGGCCAGCAACTGGCGCAGCTTGCGTTGCGAGAGCACCGGCGAACTGAGCAGGACCTGGCGCGCGCTGTCGGCGGACAGATCAAACAGGTTGCCCTCCAGACCGATTTGCGAGACCAGTGACATGACCATGCGCTCGCGCAGTGGATCGATCGGCGGGTTGGTGACCTGGGCAAAGGCCTGGCGGAAATAGTCATACAACGAGCGCGATTGCTGCGACATCACCGCAATCGGCGTGTCATCACCCATCGAGCCGGTTGCCTCGGCACCGGTTTCAGCCAGCGTCTTGAGCACGATGTCGCGCTCCTCGCAGGTCAGCGCGAACTGCTTCTGGAAGCGCGTGAGCATGTCCGCTGGCATCGGCTCGGCAGCCAGCGCCGGGTCGATCAGATGCGATTCGAGATAGATCACGCCCTCACGCAGCCAGTCGCGATAGGGTGCGCGCTTGGCGTTGATGCGATCGATCGCGATGCTGTCGAGCAGGCGATGTTCAACAAGATCAACGGCGAGCATCTGGCCGGGTCCGAGCCGACCCTTGGCGACGATGCGTTGCTCGGGTACATCCCAGAGGCCGGCCTCGGAGGCGACGATCAGATGACCATCATCACTCTGCGACCAGCGCGCCGGGCGCAGGCCGTTGCGGTCGAGCGCACACACGGCATGGCGCGCATCACACATGACCAGACCGGCCGGGCCGTCCCACGGTTCGGTATGCAAGGCGTAGTACTGGTAGAAGGCTTCGAGATCCTGGTCGAGATTTTCGTCAGCGCTCCATGCCGGTGGCACAAGGATGCGTGTCGTTGCGAGCAGATCAATGCCGCCTTCGACGAGCAGCTCGAACATGTTGTCGAGGCTCTGCGAATCCGAGCCCGTGCGACTGACGTGATCGCCGATGTCGGAGATATCGAGCAAGGGTGAATGCAGCTTCGGCTGGCGTGCAAGCGCCCAGTTGCGATTGGCGCGGATCGTGTTGATCTCACCATTGTGGGCGAGCATGCGGAATGGCTGGGCCAGCTTCCAGTTTGGTGAAGTATTGGTCGAGAAGCGCTGGTGGAAGGTGACCGCCGCACTTTCCAGTTCGGCGCGTTGCAGATCCGGAAAGACGTCACGCAGTCGGCCCGGTGCGGCCATTGCCTTGTAGCCGATTGTTGCGGCGGTGAGGCTGACGACATAGAACGCCGCATCGTCGACCAGGGCCAGTTCGCTGCGCCGGCGTGCGCGGAACAGGGCGCGATCAAACACCACTTCGTCCACGCCATCAGCGGCATTGACGAAGATCTGGCGTATGCGAGGACGGCTGGCGCGTCCGAGCGGGCCACAAGGTTCGTCGGTGACCGGTACATCGCGCCAACCCGCCGGTTGCACGCCTTCCTGGCGCAGGCACAGCTCCAGCTGTTGCGCCGCAGCGTCGGCCTTGTCGGCATCGTGATCGAGGAAGACCAGACCGGCGCCAAAGCGCGAACCGAGCTCGATCGATGCCTCGCCGGCCAGTGCGCGCAGCCAGGCCTCGGCGCGATAGATCAATACGCCGCAACCATCACCGGTAATGCCATCGGAATTGACCCCGCCGCGATGCGACATTCTCGCGAGCGCGGAAAACGCCTGATCGACAAGCCAGGCACTGGCCTTGCCGTGGATATTGGCGATCAAGCCGAAGCCGCAACTATCGTGTTCGAAGGCGGGATCGTAGAGGCCGGTGGTCTGCAACGATGTCATTGAAGCATCCTGCGCAAGAGTCGGGCGCGCCGATCCATGACGAATTGCCCGAGAAGTTCAACACGGCGGATTCCTGTCGCTGTGGCATCGATCAAGGATCGAGGTGATTCCAATCAAACACAATTGCTGCGATGCGTCAAACTAAATGGACGTCCATTTGGTTCCAGTGGAAACCATTGGCTCGCGCTGGGTTGAGATGGGTTCCGCTTGAATTGTCGGGGATCCCACAGACGCACCTTGGACTTTGACGATGCCAGGATCCTGCTCGTCGTCGCCTCTGCGCAGGCCAGGATCCAGTGACGTTGTCCGGTTTTGATCTTCCCGCTCTGCGTGTTGAGACATCCTGTCATATTCCACTCGCCATCAATGGCGAGCGTTCACCTACGAGATTGCGATTGACCTGTACGAGCCCGTTTACAGGCGAGCTTTCGGCTGGGGTGGCGAAGCGCTCGCCCCTGGCGGGGCTCCTACGAGATTGCGATGGGCCTGTACGAGCCCGTTTACAGGCGAGCTTTCGGCTCGGGTGGCGAAGCGCTCGCCCCTGGTGGGGCTCCTGCGAGATTGCGATGGGCCTGTAGGAGCCCGTTTACGGGCGAGCTTTCGGCTGGCTTGGTGAAGAGCTCGCCCCTGGCGGGGCTCCTACAAGGCTTGCGGTTGAATTGCAGGAGCCCGTTTACGGGCGAGCTTTTGGCTGGGGTGGCGAAGCGCTCGCCCCTGGCGGGGCTCCTACAAGGCTTGCGGTTGAATTGCAGGAGCCCGTTTACGGGCGAGCTTTTGGCTGGGGTGGCGAAGCGCTCGCCCCTGGTGGGGCTACACACAGCCGAATTCTCGCCTCAACCGGCAAAGTCCGACAGGCTCCTAACCAAGTGTCTCAAGCATCGCCGCAACCGCATGTTTGAAGCGCGCCTCAAGTCCGGCATCGGCATCGCCGACCAAACCGAGTTCGATCCAGCGTGTCAGCAATTCCTCAAGCGCTGCCGCAGGGGCGGGTGCCTGGATGCCTTGCATGCGTGCCGACAGTTTTTCGACCTGCAGATCCATGCGTCGCTGACGATCGGATTCCGGCGGTTCGACGCCTGCCAATTGTTCCAGTTCAAGCACGCAATCGCGCAGCGCATCGGATTGCGCAGTCGCATCTGCATGCCCGCTGGCCGAAGCATCGATACGCGCCTGAAAGCCGTCGGCGGCGATCGTGATCGGGGCCAATTGCGACTGCGCGGTGGTGAATGCTTCGCCTTCAATCTGCTTGGCTTCAAGTTTGCGCAACAAATCGTGATGCGAAACCCAGATATCGAAGCGGACGCGGCGCTTGTTCTTGTCGAGCCGTGCCTTGAGCCTGTCGAGGGAATCCAGTGCGCTCTGGAATCGCTGCCTCAACCCGGAATCACTGGATCCGAGCGCGCGCCACGCCGATTCGATGCGCTGCACTTCACCTCGTTCCGGCGCGCTGCTGGCGCTTGCCATTGCCTCGAATTGGACACAGAGGCTTTCGGCGGCTTCAAGGGCCTGACGATCCTGTGCTGTGCGTTCGGCGCGTTCGGTATCGGCACGACCGAACACCGCGTCGATGGTGGCCCGGAACATGGTCCATTGCGCCTGATCGCGTGAACGCTTGCCATTGCCGGTGGCCTGCCAGAGTTTTTGCAGATCGCGTGCCTGGTTCATCGCCGTACGCGTATCGGTTTGTTCAGTCAGAGCCGAAGCCCGCGCGATCAAGGCGGCTTTCGCCGATTCGATCTGCGCGTGCTGGGCCTTGATTCGCTCGTCGATGATGCCGAGCACCTGCTTGAGTTCGGTGGCGAGATTCTTGCGTTCACGCGGGTTGACCCGATCGAGTGCGCGCAGGCCTTCGACCGTGCGTTTGCGCATCTCGGTGAGTGCGCGCCAGTCGGGATCCTCGGCGGCCACAGCAGCTTTGGCGTCGGCGATGATCTGGCTGGTTTCCTCGGAACCCTGCTTGCGCAGCTCGTCGCGCTTCTCGAAATAGGGTTTGGCCGGTTCGATGGCCTTGTGGCAGAGCGCACGGAAGCGGCGGTCGATGCCGTCATTGGCCCGTTCCGGACGTGCCTCGAGCCGATCCAGCTTTGCCCATTCGGTCTGGATCTCGCGCACGCGCGTCGCCAGCGCATCGGGATGCAAGCCGGTTTCCGGCAACACTTCGAGTTCCTCGCACAACTGCTGGCGGCGATTGCCATCGCCCCATTGCTGCCATTGCTGGATTCGTGCGTAATCACTTTCTACATCAGTCAGTGCATCGCGCAGGGCCGGCGGAACCGCCTGGAATCCGCGACGCAACTGGCTCATGTGTGCGTGGGCCGTGTGCGCGTCCGCACTCTTGCCCGCGGCAATGGCCTTGGCGGTTTGCTGGATTGCAGCGTCGAGCTTGCCGATCAGCTCCTTCTGCTCGCGTTCGCGTTCGGCGCGGACGGCCGCAGCCCGCGCGGCGCGCTCGGCGGCGACGGCTTCGCGTTCGGCGTCGATCGCGGGGGCCGGATCGGCTTCGACAGTCTCCGGCTTCATCGCCGCGATTTGCGCGCCGAGGCGGGTGAAACGTACCGACACGTCGGATCCATGTTCATCGTTGTCATCGGCGAAGCCAGCATGCAATTCACCGAGTTCGTTGAAGCGATCCTGCAATTCGGCCTGCGAGTGACTGGCCGAATGGCGCAACGCCTGTTCGATCGCGCCCAGTTCGGATTCGAGGCGCGAACGATCCTGCGCACGCTGGCGCAAGCGGGCGACTCTATCCGGGTCACGGCTCAGGTCGAAAAGTTCGCGGGCGTTGTGGTAACGCGTGGCGAATTGGGTGGGTGCCTTGTCGGCAACGGCTTGCCAGTTGCCGGCAATCAGCGTGGCCTGTTCCGAACTGTCGCCTTCACGCAGCAGGCGTTCGAGTTGCTCGCAAAGCTCGCGAGCGCGTGCTGCGATCGCATCAGGATCTCCGCGTTCGACGCGCAAGGCATGCACGCGCTCGGCAGCAAGGCGGCTGATGGTCTTGTCCGACTTGCGCGCACGTTCACTGATGCGAGTGAGATGGGCCTCGTCGTCGATGCGTTCGAGAGCGGCGAGGCGAACGGCGGCGTCGCTGTCGGCGATGACGCGTTCGAGGATCAGGGCCGGACGTTCGACGCGCTGCAGCGCCGCCAGACGCAGCTCGGCTTCCGGCGCCGTCACGGCGATCTGTTCAATCAGGCGAACCTCGTCCTGCGCGCGCAGCAGGCGCAGGCGGTCGCTCAGGCTGGGTGCCGCAGCATGGGTTCCAGCGAGCAGTTCGGCGAACAAGTTGCGTGCCGCATTGCGCACGCCCTCGTCGCGATCATCCTGGGCCATGGCTTGGGCGAGGCCTGGATCGGCCAACCGCTTCAGTGCGGCGATGCGCACGCCGGCATCGGCATCCTCGCGGGCGAACTGGGGAAGTTGCGCGACCAGTTCGGCGGCTTTCTCGCCGGCGACCGCTTCACGGCGCAGCGCCGCATCCTTCGATAGCCAACGCGGTTTGGAGAAGAAACGGGCAAGACTCATCGGAGAATTCGCAGGTTGGTGTGAGCGCGGCTCAGAGCAGGGATTTGATGATGCGGAAGCCGGCGATCCAGGTGCCGAACATCATGCCGAAATTGGTAAACACGAAAACCAGCAGGGTTCGCGAGATGCGGTTTTTCCACCAGCCGGTCCAGTGGATGACATCGTCGCGCAAGCTGTCGAAATCAGCGACGCGTGGGCGATGTATCCAGACTTCGACACCGGCGCTGGCCGCGCCGACCGGTATGCCGGGGCGGAACGGTTTCAGTGGCGCGACGATGAAGCCGGCCAGTGCGCTGAGTGGATGACCGCCACCCAGGAAAGCGCCCAGTGCCGAACCTATGCCGGTGCACAGCACCCAGATCCACAATGCATCGGTGCCCGAATCAGCGCCGCGATAGAAAAGAATCGCGATGGCGATCGCGATGATCGCAAACAGTGCGATACCGATTCGCTTTGGCCATGGCGAACCAGGCGGAATTTCGGCCAGCGATTTCTGCATCGGACCGGGTGCATCAGTCTGCGACTCGATGGCTTGTTCGATACCAGAAAGGTGCCCGGCACCAATCACGGCGAGGACGCGCTTGACCGGCTTGTCGGCACTCACGGATTGCGCGGTTTCTTCGCGCAGACGCGCGGTCATGTAGCGGTCACGCTCGGCGATCAAGGCCTCGAACAGCGGTGGCGACTCCTTGGCGAATTCACTGAACATGCTGCCGAGCATGTCACCTTCCTTGAGTTTCTCGATCTCGCTTTCCTCGACCTCTTCGCGACTGATCAGGCTGCCGGCGAGGCCGCCCATGATGCCAATGCGATCGAGAAATCCGACGCTGCGGATCGCGCGCTTCAAGGTGACGCCGACTTCGCGGTCGATCAGCCAGACCGGCAGGTCGCGGGCTTCGGCACCATCGATGGCCGCCTTCATTTCGGCGCCCGGCTCGATGCCGAATTGTTCGGCGAGGCGGCGCTGGAATGCCGACAACGCGAGATTGGCCGCAACCAGGCCGGCCTTGCCCTGGCGGATGATCTGGAACAAATCAAGATTGCGAAACGATTCCGGATCGCGCATCGATTTGTAGCGCGGCTCGCACAGCTCGACGGCGACGGCATCGAAGGACTCGCGCTCAAGGATCTCGCGCACGGCTTCGACACTGGCCCGCGAAACATGGGCGGTGCCGAGCAGCACGTACTCGACGCCGTCGCGGGTAACGCGGGCGACAGGTTGCGCGGCGAGCGACTCACTCATTTCAATTGGCGAGTCTGGGGTTTCGTTGGTTGCTTGCATGGATTCGGGTATCAATCGCGATAGCGCTTGAGCAGGTCGGCGTAGGCGTCGATACGGCGGTCACGCAGGAACGGCCAGATCCGGCGCACCGATTCGCTGCGCGCCAGATCGACATCGACAATCAGCAATTGTCGGCGATCGACCGAAGCCTGGGCCAGGTATTCGCCCTGCGGGCCAACGACGAAGCTCGACCCCCAGAACTGGATGCCGCGACCGCCATCAGGTGCCGCCTCGAAGCCGGTACGGTTGACCGCAAGCAAGGGAAGGCCATTGGCAATAGCATGGCCGCGCTGCACGGTGATCCAGGCATCGTGTTGGCGAACCTTCTCATTCTCGTCATCCGCAGGATCCCAGCCGATCGCGGTCGGGTAGAGCAGCAGCTCGGCACCGGCCAGCGCCATCAGGCGCGCCCCTTCCGGATACCACTGATCCCAGCACACGAGCACGCCGAGTTTTCCGACCGAAGTCTGGATCGGCTCGAAGCCGAGATCGCCGGGCGTGAAATAGAACTTTTCGTAAAACGCCGGATCATCGGGGATGTGCATCTTGCGATAGACGCCAGCGATCTTGCGCGAGCGATCGAAGACCACGGCGGTGTTGTGGTAAAGCCCGGCGGTGCGACGTTCGAACAGCGAGCAGACCACGACCAGTTTGAGTTCCTCGGCCAACGCACCGAGACGTGCGGTCGAGGGGCCCGGGATCGACTCGGCACGCTCGAATTCGTCGACGCTCTCGTGCTGGCAGAAATACGCGCCGTTGTGCAGCTCCTGCAGCAGGACGAGTTCGACGCCGGCCGCCGCCGCTTCGCGCAGGCCGGTTTCGATGGCATCGAGATTGGCCGCCGTGCTGCCGCGATCGGTTTCCTGGAGCAGGGCGACTTTGAGGGATTTGCGGCTCATGCGGTTCGAATGCGGGCAAAAGCGGAATGGTAACGCGGATTGCGCGAGCTGGGTCGATTGCGCCCACCAAGGTCCTTGACAGCCGTAGTGAAGAGCCTTGTTGACGCACAACGCATCGGGACTCAAGTCCCTCCGTCAACAACATGTGGTGATGCCGGGAATTTCGTGGGAGTCCACGCCCCGCCTTCGGCGGCGCGCTGTCGCGCACCTAACATGGGTGCGAGGTTTCGCGGGTCGAGGCGGCAGGTTTTCCTTCTCCCCTCGGGAGAAGGTGCCCGGCAGGGCGGATGAGGGTACGCGTGTGCCGGAAATTCCCCGCTAGCCCGAACCCTCATCCGCCTTCGGCACCTTCTCCCGAGGGGAGAAGGTAAAGCCAGCTGGCTGCGCACCTTGCAAATCAATACGTTACGTTATGTTGGATGAGAGGGGCTGCAGGCCCGCAGCTCCTTGTAGGAAGTGGCTTCAGCCATGATGTCTTTCGGCGAGATGTGATGAAGGCATCACGGCTGAAGCCGTCTCCTGCAAGTCCGACGAGAGAACGCCTTGCGGCAACTGCATCGTCACGCAATGCAGGCTGCCGTTCTGCCAGATCAGTGATCGACACGGAACCTGCACGATCTCGCGGCCTGGATGGGCGAGGCCGATGATGCGGGCGGCTTCATCGTCCGCGGCGTCGCCATAAGCCGGTACGAGAACCGCGCCATTGATGATCAGGTAGTTTGCATAAGACGCCGCTAGGCGGCGGCCCTCGTCGAGAATCGGCTGCGGCCAGGGCAGCGCATGCAGTGTGTAAGGCTTGCCCGAAATCGTGCGCAGCGCGGCCAGCTCGTCTGCCATCGCCGTGAGTTCGGCGTAGTGGTTGTCGGCCGGATCGTCGCAGGCCTGGAACACGATGGCATCGCCGGGCGCGAGGCGCGCCAGTGTATCGATGTGTGCATCGGTGTCGTCGCCTTCCAGATAGCCGTGATCGAGCCAGAGCACGCGCTTGGCCGCCAGCGTATCGAGCAGGATCGCTTCAATCTGCCCGCGGCTCAGATCCGGATGGCGCAGATGCAGGCACTTCCAGGTGGTCAGGATCGTGCCCTGGCCATCCGATTCAATGGCACCGCCTTCGAGCGCCCAGTCGATATGTCGATGCTGCGCATCCGCAAACAGCTTGCGCGCGATCAGCTCACTGACGATGCGGTCATCGCGGCTGGCCTCGAACTTGCCGCCCCAGCCGGTGAAGCGGAAATCATCGAGCGTAAATCCAGTCCCTTCACAGAGCGTGATCGGCCCCGAATCGCGCAGCCAGGTGTCGTCATAAGCCAGGGCGATGAAGCGGATGCGATCCGGATCGATCGACTTCGGTGCGAGCCGCTCCTGCGCGCGCTCACGAACAGCGTTGTCCGCGACGAGGACGATGGCGCTCTGGAAGCGTGTGATTCCGGCAATCAGCTCGACATAGGTCGATTCGACTGATTCAAGGCGTTCGGCCCAGTCGGTTCCGGCATGCGGCCAGGCAACAAGAATCGCCGCCTGCGGCTCCCATTCGGCCGGCAGGCGCAGCGTGGAGTCAGTCATCTATCGGGTTCGGTTCAGGCGCCGTCGCGGACGCTGTGAATGACGATGTTCTTCTCGAAATACACCGTGTAGCCGTTGTACTGCCAACGGTTGATTTCCGGGTGCAGCGCGCTATCGCCGCCCGCCGGAGGCAGTTTTGCCTGCGGGGCACCGAAGCGCTTTTCGACCTGGGTCATGCTGAGTCCGCGTTGCGGAGCTGCGGTGGCGCGGACATTGGTCTGTCCCAGCGTGACGGTGTCGGCATGGACGACGGGAGCGGCCACAAAGAGGCCGGAAACAAGCAGCGTGCTACCGAGAACAAACTTCAAGTTCATCTCCGAACCTCCTGATCTGAATGGATGTATTCCCAACAACGCGCAGTTTTAACAGAACCGTGGCGCGAGTTCCATGCCGTTCTGCACATAACCCGGTGTCGAGTGCCAGAAACGCAAAAGGCCGCTTGCGCGGCCCTTCGACGTCGAACTGCAGTCGAACCGCTTAGCGCTGACGCGCCTTGAAGCGCGGGTTGCTCTTGCAGATCACGAAAACCTTGCCGCGGCGGCGCACGATCTTGCAATCGCGGTGGCGGGACTTGGCGGACTTGAGCGAAGAAAGCACTTTCATTGGAAACCTCGGGGCGAACGGGCTTGAGCAAAGCGCGCAAGTATATCGGCCTGCGGCAAATCTTGCAAAGGCACGCGATGAATGAGTTGTCTGCCCTTGCCATGTTTCATTCGCGGGCCGATATGAGAGTCCGGGTCTCACTCCGTTCCTTGCCTATGGACTCGCATGCTTCCGGAACTTCATTTCGACAACGCGTTTGTGCGCGAACTGCCAGGCGATAACGAATCTGGTGTGTGCCCGCGTGAGGTTCGTGGCGCCCTGCATTCGTCCGTCGCACCATCGCCAGTCAGTGCGCCGCGGCTGATTGCGCATTCATCTGAAATAGCTGAAGCGGTGGGTTTTGCCGAAGATCACTTGAATTCGCAGGAGTTTGCCGATGTTTTTGCTGGAAATGCCTTGCTTGATGGCATGCAACCGTATGCGGCGAACTACGGTGGGCATCAATTCGGCAACTGGGCCGGGCAATTGGGCGACGGTCGCGCCATCTTGCTGGGTGAGGTCATCAACAAGGTCGGCCAGCGCTGGGAACTGCAGCTCAAGGGGGCCGGGCCGACGCCTTATTCGCGCAATGCCGATGGTCGTGCCGTGCTGCGCTCCTCGATCCGCGAATTCCTCTGCAGCGAAGCCATGCATCATCTCGGCGTGCCGACGACGCGGGCCCTGAGCCTGGTCTCGACCGGTGATGCGGTCATCCGCGACATGTTTTATGACGGTCATCCGGCGGCCGAGAAGGGCGCCATCGTCTGCCGGGTTGCGCCTTCCTTCATCCGCTTCGGCAGTTTCGAGCTGCCCTCGGCGCGAGGCGAGACCGAATTGCTCAATCAGTTGATCGATTTCACGATCCGCCGCGATTTCCCCGAGCTGGATGGCCAAGGTGAGAGCCTGCGTGCGGACTGGTTCGGCGAAGTCTGTGCGCGCACGGCGACGCTGATCGCACACTGGATGCGGGTCGGTTTCGTGCACGGGGTGATGAACACCGACAACATGTCGATCCTCGGCCTGACCATCGACTACGGTCCGTATGGCTGGGTCGACAATTTCGACCCGAACTGGACGCCGAATACGACCGATCGTCAGCACCGGCGCTATCGCTTCGGCCAGCAGCCACAGATCGCGCACTGGAACCTGGCCTGCCTCGCCCAGGCACTGGCACCGGTTTTCGGTTCAGTCGAACCGTTGCAGGCGGGTTTGCAACGCTATATCGATACCTGGACAGCGGCTGATCGGGCCAATATTGCAGCCAAACTCGGCTTGCTTGAGTGCCGGGATGCAGATGTCGTCCTGATGCAGGATTTGCATGAGTTGATGACCGCAGCCGAGATCGACATGACGATCTTCTTCCGCACCCTGTCCGATTCGAGCGAATCCGAGCTCATCCCCGACCGGTTTCGTGAAGCGTTCTACGACGAGACGAAGCGCGAAGGCGCGACAAACTTATTGGCGGAATGGCTGCTGCGCTATGCCGCACGCCTTGAAAGCGATCCGCAGTCGGCGGAACAGCGCCGCGAGGGCATGCGTGCCGTGAATCCGCGCTACGTGTTGCGCAACTGGCTGGCGCAGCAGGCCATCGACAAGGCCAACGATGGCGACGAGTCGGAGATCCACGCGCTGCTTGAGGTCATGCGCCGGCCTTACGACGATCAGCCCGGAAACGAACGCTTCGCCCAGCGTCGGCCGGACTGGGCAAGGAATCGCGCGGGTTGTTCAATGCTTTCGTGTAGCTCTTAGCGAGCATGCTGCCGAGTTGCAAGTTGACTGAATCTCCGCTGCGCGTACGCTTTTGCAGGAGCGGGCTTCAGCCGCGATGTCATTGTCGCAACGCGGCGAAACGCATCGCGGCTGAAGCCTGCTCTCATCTAACATGACGTAACCCATTGATTGTAACGGAGCGCAGCCAGGCGGCTTTTCCTTCTCCCCTCGGGAGAAGGTGGCCAACGGCCGGATGAGGGTACGCTCGGAGCGCAGATCCCCTCGCTAGCCCGAACCCTCATCCGCCTTCGGCACCTTCTCCCGGAGGGAGAAGGAAAGACAATCGCCCGCGGAATCGCACCCCTGTTAGCTGCGAGACAGCGCGCCGCCGAAGGCGGGGCGTGGACTCCTACAAAGTGCCGGAGTTGCCAACCAACCATGCCGAACCTCACATGACGCGGATAAGGAATTCGGTCAGGATCGGGCGATTGTCGATTTGATCGACGATCGATGGTTGTGTCGACGGTCGATCCTGCTGCGGAGAACATGATGGAGCGACGCGATTTTCTCAGGGTTTCCGGTATCGGACTCGGCATGTTGCTGGCGCCGGTTCATGGGCGTGCGATTGCCGCCGAGGAACTGGTCTCGCGGATCGATGTGGCGCTGAAGAAACGACTTGCCGATAGCCGCAATGACGGCTGCGCGTGCCGATGGTGCGACCTACTGCGATGTGCGTATCGGCCGCTATTTGCGCCAGTTCCTGGTCACGCGCGAGGACAAGGTTCAGAACGTCGTCAACACCGAGTCGACCGGTGTCGGCATCCGCGCGATCGCCAATGGCACCTGGGGTTTTGCCGCGACCAGCGATCTCAGCAACGAGGGTGTCGCCAGGGCAGCGCGCCAGGCCGTGCAGATCGCCAAGGCCAACTCGAAGCTGACCGTCGAGCCCGTGCAACTGGCTCCGGTCAAGGGTGTTGGTGAAGTGTCGTGGGCGACGCCGATCGTCAAGAACGCGATGGAAGTGCCGATCAAGGAAAAGATCGAGCGTCTGCTCGAGGTCAATGCGGCAGCGATGAAGGCCGGCGCGAGCTTCGTCAACTCGACCCTGTTCCAGATCAATGAGCAGAAGTATTTCGCCTCGACCGATGGTTCCTATATCGATCAGGACATCCACCGGATCTGGGCGCCATTCCAGGTAACCGCAGTCGACAAAGCCAGTGGAAAATTCCGCCGCCGTGACGGACTCGGCGCACCGATGGGCATGGGCTATGAATATCTCGATGGGCGCAAGGAAGACAAGATCGCGCTGCCCGGTGGGGTGACTGGTTTCGTTGACTCCTACGACATGCTCGAAGACGCGGTTGCCGCGGCGAAACAGGCGCAGGAAAAAATCAAGGCGCCATCGGTCAAGCCCGGCAAGTACGATCTCGTGCTCGATCCCAGCCATCTGTTGCTGACCATTCACGAGTCGGTCGGTCATCCGCTCGAACTCGATCGCGTGCTCGGTTATGAGGCGAACTTCGCCGGCACCAGTTTCGCCACGCTCGACAAGTGGAAATCGAAGGATTTCCGCTACGCCAGCGACAAGGTCACCTTCGTCGCCGACCGCACCCAGAAACATTCACTCGGCGCGGTCGGCTACGACGACGAGGGCGTCGCTGCGCAGCGCTGGGATCTGATCAGGGATGGCATCCTGGTCAACTACCAGGTGATCCGCGATCAGGCGCATATCCTCGGCCTCGATCACTCGCAGGGTTGCTGCTATGCCGATTCGTGGTCGAGTGTGCAATTCCAGCGCATGGCCAATGTCTCGCTCGAACCGGGCAAGCAGAAATTATCGCCGGCGGAAATGATCGGGGGTGTCGAAAACGGCATTTATATTGTCGGTCGCGGCTCGTTTTCGATCGACCAGCAGCGCTACAACGCCCAGTTCGGCGGCCAGCTGTTCTACGAGATCAAGAACGGCAAGATCACCCGGATGATCGAGGATGTCGCCTACCAGATCCGCACGCCGGAATTCTGGAATGCCTGTTCGGCGATCTGCGATGAGCGTGACTATCGGATTGGCGGCACCTTCTTCGATGGCAAGGGCCAGCCAGGCCAGGTCTCGGCGGTTTCACATGGCGCGAGTACGGCGAGGTTTGACGGTATCAACGTGATCAACACGGCACGCAGCCTCGGCTGACCATGCCATTCGCCACATGACGGGAAGCTCGTGGCAAGCCATTCTCGACCGGTATTGGGTTTTACCCGGCAATCACTCCTGACGCGTATCGGTCAGGGAAATCAAATCTGAGGCGGAGGACACCATGCAAAGACGTGATTTCATCAAGGCCAGCGGTATCGGCCTCGGCGTTTTGATGCTTCCGGTCTATGGCCGGGCCATCGCTGCCGAGGAGCTGGTCGGCAAACTCGATGTAGGCCTGAAGAAGCGACTGGCTGACACGGCGATGACGGCCGCCAAGGCTGACGGAGCGACCTATTGCGATGTGCGCATCGGGCGCTATCTGCGCCAGTTCGTCATCACGCGCGAAGACAAGGTGCAGAATGTTGTCAATACGGAATCGACCGGCGTCGGCATCCGTGTGATCGCCAATGGCACCTGGGGCTTCGCCGCAACCAGCGATCTCAGTGCGGATGCGGTGGCCAAGGCCGCACGTCAGGCCGTGCAGATCGCCAAGGCCAACTCGAAGCTGACCATCGAACCGGTCCAGCTTGCTCCGGTCAAGGGCGTCGGCGAGGTCTCCTGGTCGACACCGATCGTCAAGAGCGCGATGGAAGTTCCGATCAAGGACAAGGTCGACCTGCTGCTCGGCGTCAATGCCGCAGCAATCAAGGCCGGCGCGAACTTCGTCAACTCGATGCTGTTTCAAGTCAACGAACAGAAATATTTCGCCTCGACCGACGGCTCGTATATCGATCAGGACATCCACCGAATCTGGGCGCCGATGAGCGTCTCAGCTATCGACAAGGCCAGCGGCAAGTTCCGCAGTCGCGGTGGCTTGTCAGTGCCGATGGGCATGGGCTACGAGTATCTCGATGGCAACAAGGCCGACAAATTCGAGCTGCCGGGTGGCGTGGTCGCTTACGGAAACTCCTACGACATGCTCGAAGACGCCACCGCCGCTGCGAAGCAGGTGCAGGAGAAGCTCAAGGCGCCGTCGGTCAAGCCAGGGAAATACGATCTCGTGCTCGATCCAAGCCATCTCTGGCTGACCATCCACGAATCGGTCGGCCATCCACTCGAACTCGATCGCGTGCTCGGTTACGAGGCCAACTTCGCCGGCACCAGTTTCGCCACGATCGACAAATGGAAGTCGAAAGATTACCAGCTACGGCAGCGACAAGGTCACTATCGTCGCCGACAAGAACCAGAAGTACTCGCTCGGTGCGGTCGGCTACGACGACGAGGGCGTCAAGGCGCAAGCCTGGGATCTGATCAAGGATGGCATCCTGGTCAACTATCAGGCTATCCGCGATCAGGCCCACATTCTCGACCTCGCTCATTCGCAGGGTTGCTGCTATGCCGACTCCTGGTCGAGCGTGCAGTTCCAGCGCATGGCCAATGTCTCGCTTGAAGCCGGCAAGGAAAAACTCTCGCCAGCCGAGATGGTCAAGGATGTCGAGAACGGCATCTACATCATCGGCGACGGCTCGTTCTCGATCGACCAGCAGCGCTACAACGCGCAGTTCGGTGGACAGCTGTTCTACGAGATCAAGGACGGCAAGGTCACCGGCATGATCGAGGACGTCGCCTACCAGATCCGCACACCTGAGTTCTGGAACGCCTGTACGGCAATCTGCGACGAAAGTGATTACCGCATGGGCGGTTCGTTCTTCGACGGCAAGGGCCAGCCTGGTCAGGTCTCGGCGGTCTCGCATGGTTCGAGCACGGCCCGTTTCGACGGCATCAATGTCATCAACACCGCACGCAGCCTCGGTTGAGAGCAGGAGATCTATCGATGAGTATCTATTCCGAAAAAGACGCCAAGGCGATCCTCGACAAGGTCATCAAGCTGAGCAAGGCGGATGAGTGCACGGCGACATTGAGCGGCTCGATTGACGGCAATATCCGCTACGCATTGAATGCAGTCTCGACCAGCGGCATCGTCAGTGATGCCGACCTCGGCGTGCAGGTCGCGTTCGGCAAGCGCGTCGGCACCGCGACGATCAACGAGTTTGACGACAAGTCGCTTGAGAAAGTCGTGCGCCGCGCCGAAGAGCTGGCCAAGCTCGCGCCGGAGAATCCGGAATTTGTTCCCGCTATCGGCAAGCAGAAGTATGGCCAGAGCAAGACGTTTTTCGAGAAGACCGCAGCGATCACGCCGGAATACCGCGCCAGCGTCGCCGCTGATTCGATTGGGCCTGCCAAGGAGGCCAAGTGCATTGCAGCTGGTTTTCTTTCCGACAGTGCGCGCTTCTCTGCCATCGCCAACAGCAATGGCAATTTCGCCTACCAGACCAGCACCAATGTCGATTTCACCTGCACGGTGCGCACCGAAGATGGCACCGGCTCGGGCTGGGTTGCACGCAATCTTGCCGACGTCGAGCAGTTCAATGCCAAGGACGACATCAAGATTGCCGTACAGAAAGCAACCGCATCGAAGGACGCCAAGGCGCTTGAGCCGGGCAAGTACACGGTGATCATGGAACCGGCCGCGAGCGCGGGCCTGATCTCATTCATGATGTTTGGTTTCGATGCGCGCCAGGCCGATGAGGGCCGCAGCTTCCTGTCGAAGAAGGGTGGCGGCAACAAGGTCGGCGAGAAACTTTTTGACGAGCGCGTGACGATCTACGCCGATCCTGCCGATCCGGTCGCCGGGGTTCTGCCATGGGACAACGAAGGCCTGGCGCGCGAGCGCACGCCGATCATCACCAAGGGCAAGATCGATTACATGCAGTACTCGCGTTACTGGGCCAAGCTCAAGGAGAAACAATCCAAGGGCCAACCCGGCAATCTGATCATGGTCGGTGGCGACAAGTCGACCATGGATCTGGTCAAGTCGACCAGGAAAGGCATCCTGGTCACGCGCACCTGGTACATCCGCATGGTTGATCCGCAGACCGTGTTGCTGACCGGCCTGACCCGCGACGGCACCTTCTATATCGAGAACGGCGAGATCAAGTATCCGATCAAGAATTTCCGTTTCAACGAATCGCCGGTGATCATGCTCAACAATATCGAGGAGATCGGCAAGCCGGTTCGCGTCGGTGATGACGAATCGCCGTTCGTGATGATGATTCCACCGCTGAAGATCCGTGATTTCACGTTTACTTCGTTGTCGGATGCCGTGTAGCTGAGGAGCGGGGATTTGGGATTCGGGATTCGTAAAAGCGAGAACTCGCAGTTTGCAGGTCGTCGCGCTACTGAATCCCTCTTTACGAACCTCCATTACGGCATTCACATGACACGCGCCGAGTTCCTCCGTCTCCTCGTTGCTGGCATCGCACTCGCGCCTTGCGTGCGGGCGCAGAATGCGCCGCCTGGTCCGAATCCCGTATCCCGAATCCCGAATCCCGGGTCATACGACTTCTGGTTCACCCGACTCATGTACGAGTCGGGTGACTGGGATGTTGATCAGCGTATGCCGTCCAATCTGATTGATGCGTTGATCCAGTACACGACTTTGCGCGTTGATCCGAAGGAACATGTCTTGCCGCTGGCCGATCCACGCATGCTGGCCGCGCCATTCTGTTATCTGGCAGGACACAAGCTGGTCGAGTTCAATCCGGACGAGCGGCGCAATTTCGAGAAATATGTGCGCAATGGCGGCTTTGTTCTGGTCGATGACTGCAACCACGACATCGATGGCTTGTTCGCGCGATCCTTCGAGAGCGAGATGGCGAAGATCTTTGGCCGCGATGCGCTACGCAAGTTGAACAGGACACATCCACTGTATTCGAGCTTCTTCAGCTTCGACGGGCCTCCAGCCACGGGCTTCGAGTTGAATGGCTGGGGCGATGATCTGGTCCACGACTATCTCAAGGGTATCGAAATCGACGGTCGGCTTGGTGTGCTCTACAGCAACAAGGATTATGGTTGTGAGTGGGATTACGACTGGCGCAACAAGCGCTTTCTGGCCGAAGACAACACCAGGTTCGCGGTCAATATCGTGGTCTATGCGATGACGAATTAGCAAAACAAACCCTGTAGGAGCCCCGCCAGGGGCGATGCTGTTTCCTGCATGGTGATATGAAAGCGTCGCCCCTGGCGGGGCTCCTACAGGGTCGAATGTCGTTCGATGCCATGGCGGAAAATCGGAAATGAATGATTTGGTGACGGAAGAGAGCGTGCGCGAACGCATCGGCAAGTTGGCGAGATTGCGCGAGTCGATTGCCGAGGCGATAGTCGGTCAGGATGAAGTCGTCGAGCAGTTGCTGATCGGCTTGCTTGCTGGCGGCCACTGCCTGCTCGAAGGCGTGCCGGGACTCGGCAAGACCCTGCTTGTGCGTTCGCTCGGACAGGCCTTGCATCTGGAATTCCGACGCATCCAGTTCACCCCTGATCTGATGCCGAGCGACATCATCGGCACCGAAATCCTCGAAGAAGATCACGGTACCGGCAAGCGTGTTTTCAAGTTCCAGAAAGGCCCCGTGTTCACCAGCCTGCTGCTGGCCGACGAGATCAACCGCACACCGCCGAAAACCCAGGCCGCCTTGCTCGAAGCGATGCAGGAACACACGGTCAGCTATGCAGGCACGACTTATCCGTTGCCGGAGCCATTCTTCGTGCTGGCGACGCAGAATCCACTCGAACAAGCGGGCACCTATCCGTTGCCGGAAGCCCAGCTTGATCGCTTCCTGCTGCATATCCGCGTCGACTATCCCGATGAGGCCGAAGAGCAATCGATCCTGGCCCGCACCACAGGTCGATCCTCGGGCAAGGTCAGCGAGGTCATGGATGGCGAGGAAGTGATCGCCCTGCAGCAACTCGTGCGTGACGTGCATGTCAGCGAGGACTTGATGACCTGGATCACGCGGCTCGTTCGTGCATCACGACCGCAGCAAAGCGACATCACCGAAGTGCGCGAATGGGTGCGCTGGGGTGCCGGTCCGCGTGCCGGCCAATCGCTGGTGCTTGCCTCCAAGGCGCGCGCCTTGATCCACGGTCGTCTCGCCGTGACCCGCGATGACATCAAGGCGCTGGCCCCTCCGGTGCTGCGCCATCGTCTCCTGCTTTCGTTTGCTGCCGAAGCCGAACGCCGCAGCACCGATGATGTGATCGAGGTGCTGTTGCGCTCGGTCGCATTTCCGAACTGAGTCTAGCCCGGATTATTCATGAAAAACGCGCACCCTCGCTTGTCCCTTGAATCCACACGGCTTTTCGCTCATTCGGTGATAACGCCCGCTATTACCTCAATCGCGAAAACCCGTGTGAATCCAAGGTCCTGCGCGATCATCACGCGTATTCATGAATAGTCCGGGCTAGTGACGTGCGCCTGACCGACGAACTGCGCGCAAGCATGCGGGATCTGCATTTGCGCGCGCGCTCGGCGGCCGGTGGCGACGGCCTCGGCATGCATGCGAGCCGCAGTCGCGGAGCCGGACTCGAATTCGCCCAGTATCGCGGCTACGAACCCGGCGATGAGCCGCGTCGCATCGACTGGAAACTCTTCGCGCGCTCCGATCGGTATTTCGTGCGCGAGGCCGAGCGTGACAGTCCGTTGACGATCTGGATCGTGATCGATGCGACGGCCTCGATGGCTCTGGCCGATCGCGCGCGAGCGGATCTCAGCAAACTCGAAGCGGCGAAATTGCTGGCCGCCTGCGTGATCGAGCTGGCCCTGCGCCAGGGTGACCGTTTCGGCTTGATCGGGCTTTCCGCTGACGCGCTGGCTCTGGTCGCCGAAGGTGGCGGTGCGCGCCAGCGCGATCGATGTCTGCTCGAACTCGATCGGCTGGCCGCTGGTGGCGTGCTGCCGGGCGCCGATCAACTGCGTCCGCTGTGGGAGCGGATCCGGCCCGGATCAATGGTGTTGTTCCTCGGCGACGGCTTCGACGATGACTTGACCGAACTCCAGATTCGTCTGGCCGCGGCACGACGCGAAGTGCTCTCGATCCAGTTGCTCAGTGCCGAGGAGCGCGACTTTCCGTTCAAGGGCGGGTTGCACTTGCGCGATCCCGAAACCGGCGCTGAATTGCGCGTTGATGCGGCCAGCGCGCGCCGCGATTTCATCGAGCGCTTTGCCGCTGCGCGCGCGGCGCTGGCCAGACGCATGGCGGCAGCCGGTGTGTTGCATGTCGAGCATGTGCTCGATCGACCGCTGGACGGGCCGCTGCGCCGCCTGTTCAGCCATGCGCAGCCGGTGTTGGAGCGTCGATGAGCATCTCCTTGCTGTTGCCACTGGGTTTGATCGCGCTGGCCGGTCTGATCGTGCCGCTGCTGATCCATCTGGTTCGGCAGTCGGATAACGTGGTCATCGATTTTCCGGCCTTGCGCTGGTTGCGCGAGAGCGTGCGTCCGCGACGTCGCCTGCGCTTCGAGGATCTGTGGTTGCTGCTTGCACGTCTGTTGCTGGTCGCTCTGGCCGCCCTGCTGGTTTCAATGCCGATACTCAATGGATCCTGGCGCGGAGCACAGCACTGGATCGCTGTCGTGCCCGGTGTCGATATCGACGCAGCACGATTGAAAATCACCGATACAAAAGCCGAATGGCATTGGCTGGCAACGGGGTTTCCAGCGATCGCCGAAACGGCGGATGCGGGCAGTCCGTCGATTTCGAGTCTGTTGCGCGAACTCGATGCCGATTTGGCCAACGAGGATACGCTGAGCGTGATCGTGCCCGCTGAAGCGCAGGGTCTCGATGCGGAAAAAATTGCGGTTGGTCGAGCGATCGACTGGATTGTCTCGCCGTCGCTGCCGCAAAGTGAAACTCCGGGCAAGCCGGCCGAGCATGTGCTGGCGCTGCGTCATCAATCCACGAATGACGAAGGACTGCGTTTTATCCGCGCAGCCCTCGCGGCTTGGGACGATGCCACGCACTGGACGATCGACGATCAAGCCTCGACGGCAGCATTGCCGCCGGCAACCGATGCGCTGATCTGGCTTGGATCGCCGTTGCCGGATTCAATCGAGGCCTGGGTTCGCGAGGGCGGGCGGGCGCTCGTTATCGACGATGCATCGGCGCAGGGCACGGTGCTCTGGCGCGATGACCGCGGCACGGCGCTTGCGCGCGGCGAGGTGATTGGCAACGGCCATCTCATTCGCTTGCGCGGGCCGCTCACCGCAGCGGCCTTGCCGGCTTTGCTCGATGCGGATTTTCCGAAGCGATTGCAGGCTCTGCTGGCGCCAGCCTCGCCGCCGCCATCGCGAGCCGATGCGGCGGAAATGCAAGCGAGCCTGTCGGCTGATCCGCTTCCGCGATTCGCGCAAACTACCGACCTGACCGCATGGGTCGGCCTGCTGATCGGCCTCGTGTTCCTGATCGAGCGCTGGTTGGCGACGCGCAGGCGCCGGCCGTGACGATGCATCCACTGTTGCGCCAATGGCAGGGCAGGCTGCGCCGACGCGCGATTTCCGATGTGCTGACTTGGGCGCCGGTGATCCTGGCTGCGACGGTTTTCCTGGTCAGCCGTTTCGCATCGGCAGACGTCGTGATCGCATCGATAGTTGTGGGCTGCGCGGTTCTTTTGTTCCTGCTTGTGCGCGCCTGGCGTGCGCTTGATGCGAGGGCTGCGGTTCGCCAACTTGATGCGCTGTCGAATGAAGTTGAAGACAGCGCGGATCTGCTGATTGAGTCTTCGGCTGAAGTCTCTCCGGTACAGACCTTGCAGCGTGAGCGCGTTCTTACCCGTCTTCGGAAATGCCCATTTCCTTCGATCCCACGCGCGCCGATTCCACGTTTCGTGCTGCCGATCTGCGTCGTGCTTGTCATCCTCATATTCGCATCATCATTCCTGCGCATGAGCGAGCCGGAAAAGCCGATGGCTGGCGAACCAGCGGCAGTAAAGAGTCCCGCCAGCACGCAGACCGTGATCCGCGCGTCGCGACTCGCTATCGAGGCGCCGGCCTACACCGGTCTGCAGCCACGCACGGAATCGGCGCTGGAGACCGAGGCTGCCGAAGGTTCCCGGCTGCGTTGGCAGATCCACTTTGAGCCGGACCCCAAAGAGGCGAAGCTCGCCTTCCATGACGGCAAGGAACTGGGGCTCGCCCATGACAAGGGCGGTTGGCACGCCGAGGCGGTGTTGAGCGAATCGACGCTGTACCGGATCGTCGTTTCCGGATCGCCCGCGCTGGCTGATGAGCGCCTGTACCGGCTCGATGCGATCGTCGACCAGCCACCGCAAATCAAGGTCGCAGCACCGGACAAGACCCTGACCGAGCTTGCGACAGGGCAGCGCCAATGGCCACTCGATTTCGAGGTTGCCGACGACTACGGCATCGGCGATGCGACGCTCGCGATCACACTGGCACAAGGCAGCGGCGAGTTGGTCACGGTCAGCGAACACAGCGAAACCTTGCGCGCGGACGCCGGTGGCGATCCGCGGCACCGCCGCTACCGTCGCCGACTCGATTTGGGCGCTCTTGGTTTTGCCGAAGGCGACGACCTGATCGTGCGCCTGATCGTCAGCGACAATCGAAAGCCGAACGCCAACGAAGCTCGCAGCGCCGGTTACATCCTGCGCTGGCCGGTTGCTCTGAGCCGCGAAAGCGCGAGCGTCGAAGGTATCGTGCAAAAAGTGCTGCCAGCGTATTTCCGCAGCCAGCGCCAGATCATCATCGATACCGAGGCCTTGATCGACGAGCGACCGCAGCTTGCTGCCGATCGCTTCCTCGCGCGCTCGGACACGATCGGAGTCGACCAGAAGATCCTGCGCCTGCGCTACGGACAGTTCCTCGGCGAGGAGTTCGAGTCGGGTAGTCAAAACGAGCACACGGCGGACGATGACTCTCACGACGATGCACCAACCCAGCAGGATGCACTCGCCGGTGACCACGATCACGAGCAGGGCGCAGAACCATCGGCAGGCTTCGGCAAAGCCGACAGTATCCTCGCCGAATTCAGCCACACCCACGACCACGCCGAAGCGGCAACCCTGCTCGATCCGGCGACGAAGAAGATCCTCAAGGCCGCGCTGGCCGAAATGTGGCAGGCCGAATTGCAACTTCGTCTGGGCGAGCCGCGCAAGGCGCTGCCTTTTGAGAATCGCGCCCTCGATCTGGTCAAGCAGGTGCAGCAGTCCACGCGCATCTACCTGGCCCGGGTCGGGCTGGAACTGCCGCCAGTTGATGAGAGCCGGCGTCTTTCGGCGGAGCGCAAAGGTGTCCGCGATCCGCGTGGCGTGCTTGTCGAGGCAGACGATGATCGAAAGATCATTTCCGATACCTATCAGCAACTTGCTGATGGTTCTTCAGTCGATCTTGAAGAACTGGCTGCGTGGTTGCGTGCACCTGCGACGCTACTGCCGGATGCCCTCGGCCTGATCGGCGCGGTCGATGAGCTGCGTCGACAACCCGATTGTGCGCAGTGCCGTACGCGCTTGCTCGATCAGCTTTGGCCGCTGCTGCCAAATCCGCCAACGGCTACACGCTCGCGCAGCGCGCCGGACGCGACGGGTCGGCGCTATCTCGATCGCTTGCAGCACGAGGCACGCCCATGAGCACGCTGCAGTGGGCAACCCTCGGCTTGCTCGTGCTGGCTGCGTTGACCGGCATCTGGCGCGTGCTGCGCCTGCCTGGATCGCGACGCTGGATTGGCGTCATCGGTCAGCCGGTCATGGCGATCCTGCTCTGGCTCGTGTTGTATCCGCCGCTGATCGACAAGGCGCGCGTCGAGGCGGTCATATTGAGCCCCGGCGTGACTGCGCAGCAGCTCGCTCAACTTGATTCCACGTCGCCGATCATCGCCTTGCCAGGCGTTGTGGTGGCCGATCGCTTGATCGAGCGTGTTCCTGATCTGGCTACGGCATTGCGTCGTAATCCCTCAATCGGCGACCTGCGCGTACTCGGCGACGGCCTGCCCGAACGCGACCGCGACCGCGAGTCGCCCGGTCAGCGTGGACTGTCATTCGAGCCGGGCGCCGATCTGTTTGGGCTGGTCGATGTGCAGTCACCGGCCATGGTGCGCGCTGGTTCATTATGGACAATGCAAGGAATAGTGGCCGGTGTGAATGCTGGCCAGGTGCGTCTGCTTGATCGCAGTGCTGCGGTTGCGGCAGATGCGATTGTCGATGAATCAGGCCGGTTCCATCTGAGTGTGGCGGCGAAGACCGCTGGCGAGGCGGTCTATCGCCTGCAAGTGCTCGATGCGAAGGATTCCGTGATCGACGAGTTGCCGCTGGGCGTCGTCATCCGTGCTGGCGATTCGCTCAACACCTTGATCCTGGCCGGTGCCGCCGACCCCGAAACCAAATACCTGCGCCGCTGGATCATTGATTCAGGCAGCACGGTGTCGAGCCGGATAAGTCTCAGTCGCGGCATCACGCAGCGTCAGAACGATATCGACCTCAGTGCGGTCGCCCTGGAACAGACCGACCTCCTGATCGTCGATGAGCGGGCCTGGGCGGGATTGTCCGCATCCAGCAAAGCCTTGATCACGGCGGCGGTCGAACAGGGCATGGGTCTGATCCTGCGCGCGAGTGGGCCTGTGCCAGCGAAGACGCGCACAGAATGGGCCGAACTGGGATTCCAGATCGAGAATGCGGATCTTGCAAGCTCGGCACACGTTGTCGATGCAGGCCATGAAATCGAACTGACGCGCATGCCCTTGCGCATGACGGCAGAAGATTCGGTGCCACTGCTGAGGGCAACTGATGGTTCGGTGCTGGCTCTTTGGCGCGCCTTTGGTCAAGGCCGGATCGCGCTGTGGTTGCCCTTCGACAGCTGGCGCCTGTCCACGAGTGGCGACAAGACGCGCTACGGCACGCTGTGGAGCGAAGCATTTTCGACCCTGGCGCGTGCGCGCGGCAGCGACGCTGCGGCGCTGCCGCGCATGGCCCGTGTTGATCAGCGTGCGGTCATTTGTGGCATCGGGCCGGATGCCGCCATCGAGAACGATCAAGGTCAGCACCAGCGTCTGCTGATCGACAGCGAAGCCGGAAACTGCGCGGCATGGTGGCCGATGCAAGCGGGCTGGCAACACTTCGTCGATGCCGGTCGGCGCGAGCCGATTTTCGTGCTCGCCGCCGACGAGGCGAGCAACCTGATCCGCCAGGAAACCCGTGCAGCCGCGCGTCAACTTGTGCGTCAGGCGTCGGCAGCGACGACATATCGCGCGCCAATGCAGCGCTGGCCGCTGTTTCTCGCCTGGTTGCTGATCTGCGCAGGATTCTGGTGGTGGCAGCGCCGCCAGCGCTCGACGCTTTGGTGGGTCGGCGCTGTGCGCTGACGCTTTTCCGTCACCCTCACCCAAGAGCATTCGATCGCAGATCGAATCCAGTGCGCCCGTGAAGGCGCGAACACAGCACGGTGCAAGTCCGTGTCAGGGTAAACCAGAGCCCTGTAGCTGAAGGTAACTGCGTTGTCGCGAGGCAGGGTGGAGAGCAACCGGAAGCGAACTGGCGGTCCGCAGGATGACGAACTCGATTCGGCGGGGAGTGACGGCGAGCTGGCTGGGTTAAGGCGAAGCCTGAAAAGCATTGGATACGCTGTGACTGGTGTGAAAAGCGATATCCGGGTCACCCTCGTGGTTGGAGGCGGAACGTCGGGAAGTGAGCGCGAGATAAGCGGGGAGACCTGTCGGCGTGGTGACGCTGGCAGGAGTCAGAGTCTGCGTAGTACCGCAGCCGATGAATGGCGAGAGGCGTCGATAGTAGAACCGACGTTGAGGGAAGGCGGGCAGGAAGGTGGATGCAGGAGTTCTGGAGTGAGCGACCCCAAAGAATCGATAGTGCCCGCAGGGGCTAATTCCGATTCAACCGAGTTGGTGTCCGTCTGGATGTGGCTTGGTTCGTTCAGCCTGGAGCGAATGCATGTTGGTGGCGCTGGAAACGGCGTCAAAGGCGGCAGGTTGCCTCCTTCGCTGGTGTCGGACTTTTCACCAAAGGTAAAGCCCGGCAGTTGGCGAACCAATCCCGATGAGGAAACCACCGACTGGAGAGCCGTGTGCGGGAGAACTGCACGCACGGTTCGGAGGGCGGGGAGGGCGTGAGCCCTTCCCGACCCCTATCAAAGGCCAGTGCTGTTCTTGCGCAATCCAAAGCCCTTCGTTTGCACGGCCAAGACCAATGACATCCTGCAGAAAGTCATCCGTGCGAATTGACGGCGCAGTTCGAAGAATGACCAAGCACTGCGCTAGGAGTCTTGGCGGCGGAAATCTTCGGGCTGCGATCGTGCTCTCATCCATGGGCTGCGCCAATTGTCGGACTTGCATAGGCCCGCAATGCGCGCCCTCCGATCGACGCAGCCCATGGCGATAGCGCAATCTCGCTATCCAAAGTTTCTGCCGCCCAGACTCCTGGCCCGGGTTAGTGCAATGTCCAATTCAAATTGACGCCAACCGAGCGCTCCGGCGCAAACGTCGACAGCTCATCGGAGGTTGCGTAGTACTGCTTGTCGAGTAGATTGCGCACGTAGAGCTGCATGTTGAGCGATGGCGTGAAGTGGTAGCGGGCGTCGGCATCGATGACATTGACGGCATTGCGCTCAAGTTCCTCGAAGCCGGGCCGGTCGACCTTCCAGCGATGGCTGTAGCGCGCGCCGAGTTCGAGCTTCATCGAGCGATAGCGCGCTTCGAGATCGGCGGTGACCGGCGGAATTCCGTAGAGCTTCTGGCCGGCGTTGTCCGAGCCGCGAACCACGGCAATGCTGCTGCGCAGGCTGAAGGTGCTTGTTGGCGACCAGCCGATGGCTGCTTCGCCGCCGTGCATGCGAGCCTTGCCGACATTCGAGTAGCCGTTGACATCGACGCTCAGGTTGACGAGCTGGATGAGGTCCTTCACTTCGGTGCGCCAGAGGTGGATCTCGCCACCCCAGTTGCCTGCATTGAGGGCATAGCCGAGATCGACGCCTTCGGAATGCTCGGCGCCGAGATTCGGATTGCCGACGATTTCACCTTGTGCGGTTACGCCGGTGAAGAAGCGCTCTTCGAGCGTCGGGAAGCGGTAGCCCGAGGCGAGATTCAGCGTCCACCGGCTCCACTCATTCTGCGTCCAGATCGCGCCGCCGGTGAATGCCTGGTCGTTGTTGCTGGAACTGGCGCCGGCCTGTTCCTGCCGGATCGAGGTCGTGCGTGCGCCGAGTTCGAAACCCAGCTCCTGGGTCGCACGCCAATCAGTCACGGCGAACAGCGACCACGAATCCTCCTGGCCATCGCGCAGGCTGTAGACGCGGTTGAGCACCGAGCCGCGTGCATCGTAGCCGTTGACGTTGCGCCGACCGAGGTATTCAACGCCGATGTTGCTGGTGAAGTTGCCGGCCTCGAAGGTCTGCTGGGCGGTGCTGCCGACGTCGGTGCTGCTGACTGCGGCGAAGGTGTCCGCTGAGCCAGGCTTCTGGTTCCAGGTGCCGAGGTACTGGTTGTGCGCGTGCACGGTCGCCTCGAAACCGTTGGCATGGCGAAGGCGTGCACGACCCAGCATGTGGCTGTCTTCCGGGTAGGTCGTGTCGCGCGTCGGAAAGCGTGAATTCGACTTGCCGATGTTCTCGGTGCGTGAGGGCAGCAAGAGCATGTCGAAATCGAATTCACCAAGCTTGCCGCGGTATTGCAGTGAGGCGCTTTCGCGCTTGTAACTAGTGTTCAACGGCGTGCCATCGGGCGCCTCGCTGTCGCCGGCCTGATGCCGGGACGCCGCAACCGAATAGCTTCCTGAGCCGATGCCGGCGGTCAGTGAGGCTTCGTTGCCCGATGTGGCATGGCCCGCTTCGACGAATGCTGATTCGAACCAGTGCGGCTCGATCGAGATTGCGCCGCCGAGCGCACCCGCACCGAAATGCACGACGGCCGGGCCGCGCGTGACGTTGATGTCGCCGAGCAAGGCCGGTTCGACAAAGGCGACTGGAACGCCGGCCCGTCGCTGCGCCGTGATCGGCATGCCGCCAACGAGGATCAGGATGCTGTTGGCACCGCTGCCGCGGATCGAGAACGTCTCGAAGATGCCATTCTGGCCGGTTGAACCAACCCCGGGCACGCGCGTGATCAGATCCTGGAAGTCCGACGGTGCGGCAATTGAATCGGCATGGGTCACGACGTCGGTCGCCAGTGCCGAGGGCCAGTCGTTCGCGGTGCCTCGCGCGGTCACCCGTATCGCATCGGTTTGCCAAGGTGTGTCGTTGATTCCTGGATTTGCCGCCGGCGTCGCCGATCCGAATGATGCGCTGTTGCGTTCCCTGGACTCGTCCGGGGTTTCGAGGAGGTCGTCGGCGAACGCAAAGGACGAGGTGAAGGCGGCAAAATTGATCGCCGCCGCGATGGCGGTACGCTGGAGCAAGCGAGGCATTGTCTGTTTCCCGGGTGGCCTGGCCCGACCCTGAACCAGAGACTGGCCAGTCTAGACAACTCCGGACGATTGATTAATCCGTCTACAGGCGGATCAACGTCCGCTCATGTCGGATGAGCCGCTGCGAATAGTTGTGCGCGGCGTTGGCCTGCGATACCTGCTTCCGCGATCCATTCCAGTCGGCGCACGATTCGCTGTCGGCTGCCATGAGCGGCGGCAACCTTGCCAGCCTGCCCGTCATTGGATCCTCACAGTCGCTCGCTGGGGATTTCGCGTTTGATCTGCGCTGATGCAGTAATGTGCATGCTCTTTGCAACCTCGCTGGAGTGCGAACGTGTACCGAATCATTTCCAAGGACATCGTGGTTGCCGCTTTCGGCATTTTCTTCCTGGCTTTGCCGATGCTCGTCGCGGCGGGTGATGCAGTCGAAAATCATGCTCGCAACATCTTTCTTGTTCGGCATGGCAACTATGTGTCCGATCCGGCCGCCGACAAGAAGCTCGGCCCCGGGCTTTCGCCGCTCGGTGTTGCCCAGGCGCATCTGGCTGGAGCACGACTTGCCTCCCTGCCGATCCAGTTTGACGCCCTGTATGCCAGTCCGCTGCAGCGCGCCCGCGATACCGCGGCGATCATTGCCGAGGATTTTCCGGGGCGGACATTCAGCGTGCTTGATGACCTCGAGGAGTGCACGCCGCCAACACGCCGCAGCGAGACCGAGGATGACAAGCCCGCGCAACTTGCCGCATGCAAGGCCCAGCTCGATCGCTTGTTCGACGGGCATTTCAAGCCAGCCGAGGCTGCCGAACGCAACGAAATGCATGTCTGTCATGGCAACGTGATCCGTTATTTGACAATCCGGGCCCTCGGCGTTGATACCAAGGCCTGGCTCGAGATGTCGGTGCATCACGCCAGCATCACGCAGATCCGCATCGAGGCCGATGGTCGCTTCAAGGTCATCACGGTTGGTGATTCCGGCTATTTGCCGGCGAACATGCTGACGGGCGCAACCGGCGATGCCGATCGCAGCCTGGCCATTCCGGTACTGCCTGTGGCTGAGTCCGTGTTGAAGTGAGAAGCTGCTTGCTTCGCGGATTGCGCAGCAATGTTTGAGCAATTGACGCTGCACAATGAGTAATCGGTATCTGGCGCTGTCCCTTTCATTCAACCCTTTGTGAATCGATCCTTGTGACCAACAACGACATACTGCGCAGCATCCGCTACATGCTTGACCTCGGTGACATCAAGGTTGCCGAGATTGCGAAACTGGCCGATGCCGATCTCGACATCGACAAGGATGCCGTACAACGGTTCCTCAAGAAGGAAGACGACGCGGAATACCTCAATTGCCCGGATCGCGTGCTCGCCAGCTTTCTCGATGGACTCATCATCGATCGTCGCGGCCGCGACGAGAACTTGCCGCCGCGACCGCCAGAGCGCCGCGTCAGCAACAACCTCGCGCTGAAAAAACTGCGCGTCGCATTCGAGCTCAAGGATGTCGACATGCATGCGATTTTTTCGGAAGCCGGATTTCCGCTGTCCAAGCCCGAGCTCTCGGCGCTTTTCCGTCAGCCCGGGCACAAGCACTACCGCGCTTGTGGCGACCAGATCCTGCGCAACTTCCTCAAGGGGCTGACGTCAAGGCTTCGCCCTGCGCAATAGCATGAGATTTCGTGGTACGGCCTTCCGTCGACGATGGCAGCGGTCGACGTGCAATTCGACTGACGATAAATGTCTGCGTTGTGCTTTGCCCGCAATTATCGATACGGATGATTCATGCTGCCAGTTTCAAAGCCGTCACTGAAGATCAGATCAAGGTAACGGATGTCGAGCACGGGTTTGGCGCTGCCGAGGATTTCGGTGAGGCCGCGATGCACGAGCCCGGTGACGTCGATCGCGCGTTCGACCACGCTTCCATCGGCTTGCCATTCCTCGATGACATAGGAGGTCGCGCGCAGCTCCGGCCTGGAATTCGACGCTGCGTCGCCGGTGCTGAAGCCGACCCGATTGACACCACCATCCACGTTCGAGAACTGCATTCGAAACTGGGTGATGCCGTCACGTTTTATCGCGGCGATCGCAGTAGCGGTCAGGTCGATGCGCAAGGCGTAGTAGCTGTCATTTGCCGAGCCGATGAAACAGCCGGCATCGCTCGCATCGGCGGGCGCCGTGGCGTCGCCGGGTTCGATATCGGGCGCGCCAAAACTCGCCGCGACATCGAGGCGCGGCGCACCGAGACTTCCACTGACAAACGGATTGCTGCCACTGCGCATATCCTGCAACAGATAGATGCTGGCGGATTCGATGGTCTCGCCGGCAGCGATGGCGCTGGTATCGAAACTGACAATGCCGCGCGTCAGCCGGGTGCCGTCATCGCCGATGAGAATATGGTCGATGCCCGCACTGCTGCCGTCACTCCAGCCATCAAGCGTGCCACCAAGCGAGGGCAGGGTCAGCGAAACACTGCCGCGGAATTTCGGGAAGAAGTGCGTTTCCGTCTGTACAGCAACCTTGTACAGATAGCCATCCGCATTCAGGTGGATTGGATCGGCCGAGCTGCGGAAGTTTGCGCGAAGGCTTGGGCGGTTCGGATTGCCCGCCGGGAACGGCAGATAATCGGGTGCCTGCTGGCCGGGGCGCGGCAGGATTCCAGGAGCTGATATGCCGTCGCCATAGTAGTAGTGCATCTCGCCGATGCCATGATCGAAATCGAGGCGCGGGTTTGCATTTGTCCAGGCAATCCGTCGCGATTCGATATTGAGCATCATCGCGCTGAGTTCACTGTCGGTGATCAGATCGTTGTCTGGATCGCGACTCAGATCCTTACGTTTCGCGCAGGCGTACAGGAAGCACCAGAAGCCGACATTGAAGTTCGGGTACTCGTAGCTGGACAAGAGCACATCGACCTTCGGATTCACCGAAGTGATGGCATCGGCAGTTGTCGTGCTGTCATCGAGCAGGCGAGCGAAGAATGCGGCTTCGGATCCTGCCACATCGAGATCCATGTCCTTGTACCAGCCACCGCCCGGGTTTCCAGCAAGCACATCGTTGCCGCCGATGCTGAGCATGACCGTGTCGATGCTCGGTTTCGCCTGTAGTTCGGCGACGACGTTGGCAATCCACGGATAGTTGGTCGTATCGACCCACTCGCGCGCCTCGCTGCCTGAAATCGCATACTCGGGGCCGCTGTAGCCAGCGCCGGGATTCGATCCCAGCGAGCGGCTGACGACCAGGTGATCGGCCATGCCGAACTTGTCGAAGATCTCGTTGTGGGCATCGTCGTCCCACATGTATTGCGTCCAACTGTCTCCGGCCAGAAGCACACGGGGAACCGGCGTGCTGGTGCCGCAATTGCCGGCCATCAATTGTGGTCGTTCGATTCGTGGAAGGATTCCCTCATAATTCCACGGATAAGGGCCTTGCCAGGCCGGCGAGCGCATGCGGGCAGGATCCGAACCGGAGGCATCGATAGACAACAGCGCGAGCAGAACCAGGCTTGATCCGGCCATTCGGTGCGATGTTGACTTCATTGCGTTTACCCATTTTCCGAACGCGGAGGTCGCGCCGTCCCGAAGGCAAGGATGACTGCTGCCGCCGTGTGCGTCCATGCTGGCTGCGCTACCGCCAGTCTCGACAGGCGGTTGTTCCGGGTGATTGGACATTCGTGCCGGGGAATTCAGTTGGCACCCGAATCCCCGGGAGTTGCTATCAGCGCAGGGCAGTCGCCAGCGTTGAAAGCGATCGTCTATCCGTTGCCACTTCGACAAGAATCAAGCAGAGCATGGGTTTCAACCGCAGTCGCACTTCGATCATTCTCCTGCGGGTTCCAGACAACGGAGTGTTCCATGCATGCGCAAAGTTCATGCCACCGCTGCCGTTGATTCATCAGCAGTTTCGTATTGGCCTGTTCTTTGCGGTTATGTCGCCGGCTTGGCCCTACAATGCGCGGCTCCGACCTTCCGATCAACGGCATCCATGCGACTTAACAAGTTCATCAGCGACACCGGCCATTGCTCGCGGCGCGAGGCGGATCGGCTGATTGCATCACGCAAGGTCATGCTGAATGGCCAGATCGCACGGATCGGCGATGAGTATGCCGAAGGCGACGAGGTGATGATCGATGGGCAGCGGGTCAAGGCGAGGCCGGTTGCGGCCGGTGTACGCAAGCATGTCTATATCGCACTGAACAAGCCAGTCGGCATCACTTGCACGACCGAGAGTGCGGTCAAGGGCAACATCATCGATTTCATCGATCACCAGCAGCGCATCTTTCCGATTGGTCGACTCGACAAGGATTCGGAGGGCCTGATCCTGCTGACCAGCAATGGCGACATCGTCAACGAATTGCTGCGCTCGGAAAACCATCACGAGAAGGAATATCTGGTCGGCGTCACCAAGGCGGTGACCGACGAGTTTCTCAGCGGCATGGCGCGCGGCGTGCGCGTGCACGGACAGATGACCAAACCCTGCCGAACCCAACGCCTTGCCCGTTTCGGATTCCGCATTGTCTTGACCCAGGGACTCAACCGGCAGATCCGCCTGATGGCCGATGCGTTTGGCTATCGGGTCAAGCAGTTGCGCCGCGTGCGTATCGTCAACGTCAAGCTCGGTGCGCTCAAGCTCGGCCAGTGGCGCAACCTGAGCGACGCGGAATTGCGTGGCCTGCTGCCGAATCGCACGCAGTGGTAGTCATCCGTTGCGGGTGTTGATCCAGTCGGCCGCGCCGGCGCCGGCCATGCGTCCGCTGGCAAAGCTTGCGGTCAGCAGGTAGCCCCCGGTCGGGGCTTCCCAGTCGAGCATCTCGCCGGCGCAGAACACGCCGGGCAGCTTGCGCAGCATCAGTTGATCGTCGAGTGCTTCAATGCGCACACCACCGGCTGAACTGATCGCCTCATCGAGCGGACGTGGTCGTTGCAAGGTCAGGGGCAGGGCCTTGATCGCGGCAGCCAGTTGCGCCGGATCGTTGAACACATCGCGTTCGAGCACCTCGTGCAAGAGGGCAGCCTTCGCGCCGTCGATGCCGGCATGCCGATGCAGATGTTTGGCCATTGAATGCTTTCCGCGAGGTCGCGAAATGTCGTGCGTGAGCCTTGCGAGTTCACGTCCGGGCAGCAGATCGAGATGGATCGTGGTCGATCCTTGCGCGGCGATTTCGTCGCGCAGGTGAGATGAAAGGGCGTAGACCAGACTGCCTTCGATGCCATTGCGGGTAAGCACGAATTCGCCCTGGCGATGGATCTCGTCGCCGCCTGCCGATTTCCAGTGGATCATGACCGGCTTGATTGGAGCGCCAGCGTGGCGCTCGCGCAGGAACGGTGTCCAGTTGACGTCGAATCCGCAATTGGCCGGTTGCAGTGGAGCGACATCGATGCCGTGGCTTTCGAGAATGTCTTGCCACGAGCCATCCGAGCCGAGGATCGACCAACTACCACCACCCAATGCGAGCACGACTGCATCTGTGTCAATTTCCTCGTCGCCCACTTCGGTGCTGAAACGCAATGCTCCCGCCTGTGTCCAGCCAAGCCAGCGATGATGGACATGGAAACGTACGCCGCTGGCACGCAGGCGGCGCACCCAGCTGCGCAGCAAGGGTGCCGCCTTGAGGTCGCTTGGAAATACCCGGCCGGAGCTGCCGACGAAAGTCTCGACACCGAGTCCGGCCGCCCAGGCACGCAACGAATCGGCATCGAATGGCTTGAGCCAGCGCGTGATCTCCGCTTGACGCGATCCAAAGCGCGCGACAAACGCATCAAACGGTTCGGCGTGGGTGAGATTGAGTCCGCCCTTGCCGGCGATCAGAAACTTGCGTCCAACCGAACCCATGCGCTCGTACACATCAACGCGCATGCCCGCGCTGGCGGCGGTTTCGGCGGCCATCAGGCCAGCCGGGCCGCCGCCGATGACTGCGATGCGTTTTCCTCTCGGCAAATTCATGGCGGAATATTCGCATGCTTTGATCGGGCGCGGTCAATGCGATACTGGGTTCACCCGCACGGTGATCGGTCAGCGCTGGTGCGCACTTGCCTTCGAATCACGGACACCCATGTACGCCACGTTTCTCATCATCGGCATCACCTGCATCATTTCGTTTCTCGGTTTCAAGAACGAAAAATTGATCAGCGACCTCATCCTGTGGCCACCGGCGATCAGTCGGGGCAAACAGTACTACCGTCTGCTGAGCTATGGCTTCATCCACGCCGATGGTCAGCATCTGCTGTTCAACATGATTACCTTGTTCTTCTTTGGTCGGCTGATCGAGCAGTTCGTGGCGGGCTATATCGGTACGCTCGGATTCGTCGCGTTCTATCTTTCGGCGATCGTCGTTTCGATCCTGCCAACCTACATGAAGAATATCGGCAATCCGGCCTATCGCAGCCTTGGTGCCTCAGGCGCGGTATCGGCCGTGCTGTTCGGCTTTGTCCTGCTGCAGCCGTGGACAACAATCTATATCTTCTTCATCCCGTGCCCGGCCATCGTCTATGCGGTGATCTACGTTGCCTACTCGATCTACATGGATCGGCAGGACTCCGACAACATCAATCACAGTGCCCATCTATGGGGCGCGGCCTATGGCGTGCTGTTTCTGCTGGCGATGGATCCGAAATTGTTTGGCGAATTTCTTCAGGCGCTGATGCAGCCGAGTTTCCGCTAACGCACGGAATTCGCGCGAAGCTCACTCAGGGGCGCGCTTCAAAGCCGCCCAGGAAGATTACATCGGTCTGTCCGAGCGGCGCGCCGAGCGTGATCCAGTCGAAGATCAATGCCTGTTCGGCGAGAGGTAGAGGCGATCGCGGCGCATGCGGCATGCGCACTCCCGCATTCGGCGTCGCGCAATTGATCTTCTCGAACATGACGCTGGACAGCGGTTGCCCAGGCACGACAAGCAGACGCCCAAGTTGCTCCTGCGAAGGCGCGTTGACCAGCGAATCCCAGGACGCGCCCGGGTCGAGATTCAGGCCGGCCTCCGGATTGCCGCCGCTCTTGACGTGGCAGTTCGAGCAGCGATTGTTGAAGATCGCCTGGATGTCGTTGGTGTAGTCGATATTCCAGGTGATCGGGACACTGGCGATGCTGTCGCAGCCGTCCGCTGCCGATAGCGGATTGGCACCACCGAGCAGCCCAAGCGACAAGACCAGCCAGACCTTGATTCTTGCCCGCTTCATCGGTTTGTGCCGGCCGCGTCGTTCGATATCAATGGAGCATGAAGCCAAGGTTGTTGCTCGAAAAATTGGCGAGGTTCGGGAAGATCGTGTTCAGATCGCCGCTTGCGGTGACGCCCATCCAGCGCGCGACCGTCGCGGCCATCTGGTCGACGCTGGTCGAGGGAATAAACTGGCCACGACTGAGACTGATCGGCCCGTTGAGGGTCTGATCCGGAAACGCGCCATACAGTTTTCCTCCGTGCACATCGCCGCCGAGGATCATGTTGACTGAACCCCAGGCGTGGTCGGAACCATTGCCATTGGTCGCCAGGGTGCGTGCAAATTCGCTCATCGTGAACGTGGTCACTTCGTTCTGTGCACCGATCTCGCCAAGCGCAGTCCAGAAGGCGCCGAGTGCCTGCGACACCCTGGTCAGAAGGTTGGCATGTCCATTGGTGCCCGTGCTCATGAGATTGTCATGCATGTCGAAACCGCCAATCCGCACATAATAGATCTGCCGGGAGTGCTGAATGTCAAACGTGGTATCACGCGAGAGCTTGATCATGCGGGCGACCATCTTGAGCTGATTGGCCAATGACTCGTTTGGGAAGTCCGTGCTGACATTGCCTATGCCACCGCTGGCCAGGCCTGAATTGAGCAGGCTGTACAGATCACGCGAGCGACCGAGAATCTTGCCGTACTCGTCCTGGTACGGCGAGGGATAGCTTGCATCGAGCATCTGCTGCAAGGCGACCGCACGCTGGTAGCTCGCGCCGCTGGTTCCGGTACCCGAGACGTTGGTGAGGCCGCTGCTGGACATCTGGTACGGAAAGGTCGATGCGCCGACCTCGAAGCGGTTGCCGCCGCCGACCGAGATGCACGGTGAGAGCATCTGATTGAGGTTGCCGGTACGCACGCGGTCGGCCACGAGACCTCCCCAGCCACGTGCCGAGGCGGATGTCCGTCCGATATTCCAGAGGTTTTCCTGGTCACTGTGCGAATACAGTTGGGGAGGACGCAGCGTGGGTGTGGCGTTGTATTCGGCCTTGGTGATCGGCTGGATCAAGGTTCCGATGTTGCTGATCAGGGCCAGCTTGCCCTGGTTGTAGAGCGAACGCAGACCGGGCTGGCTCGGCCCTGTGCGGTCAATGGTGCTCGGATGCAGGGCATAGCTGCCGCTGGTATCGCTGATCTGGGTGCCGGCCAGGGCCGTGCGTGCAATGGCAAGACCGCCGGGATTGCTGGTCGCGTTGTAGACGCCGCTACGCGATGCCGAATAGACGTCGTAACGTGTCTGGTCGTACGGCATCAACAGGTTCCAGGCATCGTTGCCGCCGGCAAAATAGACACATACCAGTGCCTTGTAGCCTGGGACCGATGCCGTACTGGCAAGCGCGCTGCTGATCAGGTTCAGTTGCGGCAGCAAGGTCGAGGCGCCGCCGGCGCATAGCGCGCAGGACAATTGACGCAGGAAATTTCTACGCGATGTGGATTCGCCACTCATGCCCATGCCCTCAGCGCTGCACTGCAAACTCGGGCGAAATCGCCACGAGATAGATGATCGAGCGCGCACGCTCGGATGTGGAGACGTTGCCATCCATGAACGTGACAGCGTTGATCAGCGAAGTGCGCATGCCTGTGGACATCGTGCCGTAGAGCATGCGCCGGTTGGCCTCATCGACCATTGCCGCGTAGTTCGTGCCAAGCGCGGTGAGCGGGGCGATATCGAGCAGCGGGCGATTGGTTGGCGGACTCGACATGCCGACATAGCTGCTGAAGCCGTAGGTGTACAGGCTGTTGGCGGTCGACACGATCGTGCTTTCGTTGAGGGTCTGGAACTCCGGCGAGAACAGGCCGGCAGTCGCGATCGCGCCGGGCTGCTGGTAATCGGGCTCGAAGAAATTGAACACCGTATCGGCGCCAAGCGGACGTTGACCGAAGGTTCCGCTTGGGCTGGTCGTGCCCATTGCGATGTTTCCGTAAGCGTCCGCCGCCGGCATCTGCGCGCCCCAGGCACGCCACAGTGCGGTCAGCTTGAGCATCGGCTCACGCGGCTTGCCGCTGTTGGCGGTCGGTGCATTGCGCGCATCGGGATCGAGTAGCACCTGTCGGATCACGGCGCTCAGATCGCCGCGCTCACCGAAGCCATTGTTCGAGAACTTCTGCGCAACGCGCTGGATATACGCCGCTGATGGCGAGCTGGTCGTGAATCGCTGGATCAGCTGGCGCGATATGAACGGCGCGACGTTCGGATGTGCAAAGAGCAGGTCAAGGCCGTCCGCGACGTCTTGCGGACAACTCTGTCCAGCCGGCAAGGGTGATCCGCCGACGAGGATCTTGCCGGTTGTATCGTGCGCGCTCTCGATGCAGGTCATGCGCAGATAGGTATTCGTGCCATTGGTAATCGACGTTGCGTTGTTGTAATTGAATCCGGTGAACACCTTGGCGTAGTTGGTGACTACCGGTTGATCGTAGGTTGGAATCGGCTGACCACCGCTCAGGATCGGAGTGAAATCGAGATTGCGCTCGATCAGTCCGATCGTGAACAGCTGCATGACCTCACGCGCATAGTTCTCATCGGGCTGACGCAATCCGTCAGGCGAGGCCTTCTGGTTGCGAAAGTGGCTGAGATACTTGCCCATCGATGGATTCCAGGTCACTTCGTCGAGCAGCTCGCCATAGTTGCCGAAGGCGTTGCGCGCAAGGATGTCCCAGTACTCGCTGATCTGGATCGGCTCGCCGCTGATCGAGCCATTCTGGTCGGAAATGACGAGGATCTGGCTCAGCGCAAAGGCAACGCGCTGGCGCAGCTGATCGTTGCCTGTGGCCGCCGTGTGAAACCAGCGATCGAGACGCTGGTTCTGGCTGACCCCGCTCTGGCCGGCGCCGAGCAGGGCCGCGTTCACGGCCTCGAGATGCGGCCTTGCCAGGGTGGCCGACTTGTTGAACTCCTGGCGCAGCCATTCGGAGTAGCCGATCGTGCGCAGTCGCGCGACTTCGGCGAGGGTCGGGCCATAGGTCGCCTGGGTCAGGAATCGGGCCGCCTCCGCGTCGCTGGCCGGAAGATCGGTCGGCGCTTCAAACGAGTTGCCGAATAGCGGGTCATGGGTCAGTGCGTGCGCGTGATGCGGCACCAGCAATCCCAGGCACGCGGCCAGACAGCAAGAGGCAATCCTGTTCATCGTTGTTCCCCGAAAGTCGGGTGGAAGATACGTTGAAGGTCGATGCGCATGTGTGACGCCCGTCTATGGAAATAGATGCACGACGAAAAGGCTGGATCGGGTCGAGCGGGCGCGCAGTCTGCTCGTGCCGGCCATACCGCTGCAATGGTCTCGTTTGAAACGATCAGTTAAGGCCGCAATCATCTGCATTTTCCGCATGCAAAACCGCTTTTCAACCGTTCCCGACTACGCTCGGGCCGACGCTGAAGAAGTCACTGCAGCGGATTGTTCTCGTCTGCGCCGACAAGGTGGTCTGTGAAACGGCGCCTGGCACGCTCTATCAGATCATCACCAACCTGATCATGAATTCGCTGATCCATGCGTTCCCTGATGAACAGGCTGGAGAGATCGGCATTGCGGTCTCTCGGCACGAGGACACGATTGCGATCGACTATGAGTTCAATGGCGTGGGAATTGATGAAGTCGCCTGTGCACGCATCTTCGACCCGTTTTTCACGACGCGACGCGGAAGCGGTGGTTCGGGACCCGGAATGCACATCGCTACAACCTGGTCACCCAGGTCCTTGGCGGCAGGATCGTCGTCGACAGTGCGCCGGGATCGGGATTTCGCCTGTCGATTCGCTTCAAGGCTTGAAGCTGACTTTGCTCGTGGTTGGCAGGTCGGGCTGTGCGCCAGCGAACCGCATCGGCGGTTTCGGCGGGTCCGCTGTCGCGCGGATGGAAGATCGTGATCATTGGGCTTCGCTTGCGCTCAGCCCAACCTGCGGACAGGCGCTCACCGGCTTACCGCCGCGACGGAGAATTCCGCTTGACCCCTTCACGCGATTTTGCGAAGCCCATCATTTCCGCACGGACAGGTAGGTTGGTGGTGAGCGCCAGCGAACCCCAACGGCGGTTCCGCCAGGTCCGCTGTCGCGCGGATGGAAGATCGTGATCGTTGGGCTTCGCTTGCGCTCAGCACCAACCTACGTTGGAAAGCGCACACCGGTGTGTTGCCGGAACAATGAATCGTGATCGAACGACCCACAAGATTTCACCAGGACGCAAGAGAATCAAGGCTGTCGTCAATAGGCCCCTGTGGCCGCTCGCTTCAGTCTACTCCGGATGTGCGGAATCGAACCTGCCACTGCAATGTTGCGTCACGATGGCGATGCTTGGTCAGGCGACCTTGAAGGCCCGCTCAGCTCTTGCCGTGGAACAGCTCGCGGCCGATCAGCATGCGCCGGATCTCATTCGTTCCAGCGCCGATTTCGTAGAGTTTGGCGTCACGCAGCAGGCGTCCTGCCGGATACTCGTTGATATAGCCATTGCCGCCGAGCGCCTGGATCGCTTCGAGGGTGACCTGCACGGCGGTCTGCGAAGCGTGCATCAGGCACGAGGCCGGATCGATGCGCGATTTCACGCCGCGATCGAAATCCTGGGCGACCATGTAGGCATATGCACGCGCTGACTGCAGGCCGGTGTACATGTCGGCGATCTTGGCTTGCATGATGCCGAAGGTGCCGATCGGCGCATTGAACTGCTTGCGCTCGCGCACGTACGGCACGGTCAGATCGAGTGCGGCCTGCATCAATCCAATCGGTCCACCCGAAAGTACGAGGCGCTCGGTGTCGAGACCGCTCATGAGCACGCGCACGCCTTCGTTGACTTGTCCAACGACGTTCTCGGCCGGGATCTCGCAATCCTCGAAAACCAGCTCGCAGGTGTTCGATCCGCGCATGCCGAGCTTGTCGAGCTTTTGCGCCGTCGAGAAGCCCTTCATGCCCTTTTCGATGATGAAGGCGGTCATGCAGCGCGAGCCGGCCGGCTTCGGTGCGGTACGCATGTAGACCAGCAGGACGTCCGCATCCGGTCCATTGGTGATCCACATCTTCGAGCCATTGGCGACCCAGACATCACCGCGCTTCTCGGCCCGGCAGATCATCGAACCGACCACATCGGATCCGGCGCCCGGCTCACTCATGGCCAGCGCGCCGACCCACTCGCCACTGCACAGCTTCGGCAGATACTTGCGGCGCTGTTCGTCGCTGGCGTTGTTGCTCAGGTTCTGTACGCACAGGTTGGAATGCGCCCCGTAGGAGAGCCCGACCGAGCCCGAGGCTCGCGAGATTTCCTCCATCGCCACCACATGCGCCAGATAGCCCATCTGCGAACCGCCGAACTGCTCGGGCGCGGTGATGCCGAGCAGACCCATCTCGCCGAGCTTGCGCCAGAGGTCGGCCGGGAACTCGTTGTTGCGGTCGATCAGATCCGCGCGCGGAGCAATCTCCTTGTCGGCGAATGCCTGCACGGCTTCGCGCAGGGCATCGAGATCCTCACTGAGCTGGAATGGACGCATGGTTGACGATCCCGTGTGCTGGAAGTTCGCGATCAGTTGCCGCGGCGACCCTGGAAGTTCGGTGCAGTTACACCCAGATGCGGCAAACGCAGCTTGCCAATCGTCGCAATGCGCTCCTCCGCCATGCGATCCGCAGCGAGGTAGGTCGGAATACCATCGCGTTTGGCGATCTCGAAGATGCGGCTGACGTTGTGATAGATCGTGCGCATCATGCGCATCGCGCGCTCGCGGTTGTAACCATCGATCTCGAGCGAGATGTTCATCACGCCGCCGGCATTGACGGCGTAGTCGGGCGCATAGAACAACCCGCGACGTGAAACTTCATCGCCGATCTCGTTGCTGGCCAACTGGTTGTTGGCGGCACCGCAGATGACCTTGCACTTGAGGCGATCGAGGGTGTCTTCGTTGAGCGTACCGCCGAGCGCGCACGGACTGTAGACATCGGCATCGGTGTCATAGATTTCATCGAGTCCGACCGCCGTGCAACCGTAGTCATCGACTGCGCGCTGCACAAGTTCCTTGTTGATGTCGGTCACGTAGACCTTGGCATCGTGCTCGCGCAACAGCTTGATGAATTCCATGCCGACATGCCCGGCACCCTGGACCGCATAGCTGTACTTGCCGACGTCCTCGTTGCCGTAGCAGGCGTTCAGCGAGGCAAGCAGGCCTTGCAGGGTTCCAAACGCGGTGAATGGAGAAGGATCGCCCGATCCGCCATGCACCTGATGCACGCCGGTGACAAACGAGGTCTCGCGGAACACCCATTCCATGTCGTTGACATCGATGCCGACATCTTCGGCGGTGATGTAACGGCCATTCAAGGAATTGACGAAGCGGCCGAACGAGCGGAACAAGGCTTCGGACTTGTCCTTGGCTGGATCACCGATGATGACGGCTTTGCCACCACCGAGATTGAGTCCGGCGACCGCGTTCTTGTAGGTCATGCCGCGCGACAGGCGTAAAACGTCGTTGATCGCTTCCTGTTCGCTCTTGTACGGCCACATGCGCAGGCCGCCGAGAGACGGGCCGAGGACGGTGTTGTGGATCGCGATGATGGCCTTGAGACCTGCATCCTTGTTGTGGCAGAACACCACTTCCTCGTGACCGGTCGTGGCGAGCGTTTCGAAAATCATGTAGTGCTCCGAAAGCGATGTTGCGCGGGATCCTGGATCCACATCCGCATCGGGTGTGGGATCTGACTTGAAGTCCCTGCTTCAGTGGGTTGATTGAAAGGGTTTTATTGCGGAAGAGGCTGCTTGGAGTGATACGGCCGACGCATAGTTTAGCCCGGAAGACGAGATCTCGGCCAATCGCGTCGGTCACCATGGCCTACGCGGCTTGCCGCGACGCGGCGCGCAGGTGAAACGCGATCCGCGGCATGCGCGCAGGCCCGCAATTCGCCGAATCCGGCACCATCGTCCACGTACTCGAGGTGGGATCGAATCCACACGCCAGACTGCCCGAGTACGATCGGCCGAGCATTTCGTGCCACGCGGATTCCAGCACCGGCAGCGCCGCTGGCTCATGTCGCGCAGCCATGCGCGGGCTTGCCAAAGGCTCTTGCTTTGCGCAGGATCGGATTTTACCCGGTTCGAGGTGTTTCTCATGCCACGTGTTTTCAACTGTCTGCTGGCGGGTCTTCTCGCCGCGAGTTTGACGTCCCTTCCGAGCATGGCTGCGGCCGAGGGCAGCGCCCGCGATGTGCTGTTTGCCGCTTACCAGAAGATGATCGATTCGCGTTACGTCGCCGAATCGGTGTCGACCGACGAGAAGGGCCGCAAAACGAACTCGAAAGTCGAGTTCGACACGATCAGCCGCTTCCGCGCAACGACCAACAACACGGCGTTCGTGGTTCTGCCCGAAGGCACCTGGATGCGCAGCGGAAAGGGTGACTGGATGCAGCCGGCGATCGACATGAGCGGCATGTTCAAGCGCCTGATTCCGTCCACCCTGGACGAGATTCGCAGTGGAACCAGCAATATCAAGGATGAAGGTGCGGAAACGATCGATGGTAATAGCGTCCGCGCAATCAGCTACGACGTCGCCACCCGGATCATGGGCATCTCGGTGGCGTCGCACACCACGGTTTTCATCGATGGTTCGGGTCGGGTCGTGCGCAGCATCAGCGATGGCACCGCGATGGGGCATACGACGCATACCGTCCAGAATGTCCGTTACGACGATTCGATCCGGATCAGCGCACCGAACTGATCGGCCTCAACCGCGGTCGAGCGTGCATCGAGCGAGCAGTCCGCGGGCGAGCATCGTGTACTCACCGCGACGAAACAGCAGCCGCCATTGGCTGCCGCCGACCTGCTGCCACAGTACCGCCGCGCGGATGCCGGCCAGCAGCAACGCGCGGATCTGTTCGACGCGCCGCGGGTCGGCCAACTGGTTCGGGTTCCCATGTACGACGATGCGGGGCTTCAGCTGCGACAGGTTTTCGCTGTAGAGCAGCGCGAGTCGGGACTGCACGCTGGCATGGCTGACACCGACGTGGTCGACCTGGCGCTGGATCGACTCGATCCCTTCGCGCAGTTGACGAAGCATCTGTTGACGCCCGGCAAGCTTGCGCTCAAGCCGGAGCACGCCGACCACAAGTCGCGAAATCGCCAGTTCGCGATGGCCGCTGTCGAGGTTGCTGATCAGATGCTCAATGCCAAGACGCACACCCGGAAGTCCACCGAATGCATCGGCTGCGCTGTCGCTGTCGATGCGGAACAAACTGGCAAGGCTCGATTCAATCGCCGCGCTGTCGGCGCGCCCCTCGTTGGCGAGCGCATGCACGAGGGTGCAGGCCTGGAACACGCCGGCGAGGGCGATGACCCGGGATTCACGCATGCGATTTCTCCATTGAAGCGGACGCGGTGGCGGAATCCCATCCGCCGAATGGCGCATCGCTGCGTTCGATGATGGCGCCGCCCAGACAGCACTCGCCGTCGTAGAAAACGATTGACTGCCCCGGCGTGACCGCACGCTGTGGCTGAGCAAACTCGACCCGGCAGTCTGCGCCATCCACGCTCACAACGCAGTCCTGGTCGGTTTGACGATAGCGGGTCTTCGCAGTGCAGCGGAATTCGCGCGCCGGTGCGGCAGCGGCGACCCAATGCAGTCCGCTTGCGGCCAGACGACTTGAATGCAGCCAATCGCTGGCGTTGCCCTGCACGGCATAGAGGATGTTCCGGCCGACATCCTTGCCGACGACATACCAGGGCTCGCCCGAGGAATCCCGCCGGCCACCAATGCCCAGACCGCCACGCTGGCCAAGCGTGTAGTACCACGCGCCCTGATGTTCGCCGACCCGACTGCCATCGGGTGTGCGGATCTCGCCAGCCTGGGCTGGGATGTAGCGACCCAGGAATTGGCGGATATCGCGCTCGCCGATAAAGCAGATTCCGGTTGAATCCTTTTTCGCGTGGGTCGGCAAACCGGCTTCGCGGGCGATCCGGCGCACATCGGATTTTGGCAGCTCGCCGATCGGAAACAATGTGGCGGCAAGTTGCTCCTGGCCAAGCGCATACAGGAAATAGCTCTGATCCTTGTTGTCATCGAGGCCGCGCAACAGGCGCCATTGGCCGTCGCGACAATCGTTGCGCGCATAGTGTCCGGTGGCGATCCGCTCCGCGCCGAGTTCACGGGCGGTGTCGAGAAAGGTCTTGAACTTGATTTCGCGATTGCACAGTACGTCCGGATTCGGCGTGCGTCCGAGCCGGTATTCGGCGAGGAAGTGCTCAAACACCTGATCCCAGTACTCGCGGGCGAAGTTGCGCGCGTGAAACGGAATGCCGAGAAGCGCGCAGATCGCGACAGCGTCCTTGCGATCCTCGTCCGCACGGCAGGGGCCAAGGCGTTCATCCTCCTCCCAGTTCTGCATGAACAGGCCAGCGACCGGCTGCTTCGAGCGGGCCAGCAGCAGGGCAGCCACCGAGGAATCGACGCCACCAGAAACGCCGACCATGATCAATCCATCGTGCATGGCAATCAGATCGAGTGGGTGCCGACGGGGAGTTGGCGAACGCTGTCCAGAGGCAATCGGCGACCGCCCAGCCAATCATCGATGCTGTGCAGGATCAACGGGCTGCGCAAACGATCGCTGGCGGCGATGATGCCATCACGGTCGAGCCAGAGCGCACGCAAGATGCCCTTGTCGAGAGGTCGGGATGGGTCGTGGTGAACCGGCCTTGCGGCGAACGTGAAGCGCACAAACTGGCTGCCCGACGCACTGCTGGTCCATTGCTGTACGCCGATCAGGCATTCCAACTCGACATCCCAGCCGGTTTCCTCGCGGGTCTCGCGAATTGCGGCCGCCTGCAGGCTTTCGCTCGGTTCGAGGTGGCCGGCGGGCTGGTTGAGCACGGTGCGGCCGTGCACGATCTCCTCGACCAGCAAATAGCAGCCGTCTCGCGGTACGACCGTCGCCACGGTGACATGCGGGCACCATACGCGCGAATCGGCGGCCAAAGCCGTGGTTAGAGGGTTGTCCATGTTCATCTGCGGCGAAGTTTAGCGCAGAAGCGCGATGCATCCCTTGAACCCGATTCGCCGCCACCTATACTGTTAGCCGACAACGAGCATCCAGCAGACCCATGCCCCAGGATCCACAGCACGAAAACGATCAGCATCACGGCACCGCTGTCGAGGTGGCGCCACCGCAGCTGGCCAAGCCGCCGATGTACCAGGTGGTCATTCTGAACGACGATTTCACGCCGATGGACTTCGTCATCGTTGTCCTGGAAACATTCTTCACGATGGACCGCGAGCGTGCCACCCAGGTGATGTTGCACGTGCACACGCGCGGAAAGGGCGTTTGTGGCATATATACACGGGAGGTGGCAGAAACCAAGGTGACTCAGGTCAACGAGTTTTCGCGTACACATCAACATCCCTTGTTGTGCACCATGGAAAAGTCCTGAGCCACCCCACATATCCGATGCATCAGTCATCCAGCGAGGCGAGAACGGATGTTCAGCAAGGATCTAGAGCTCACCATCGGCCAGTGCTACAAGGAGGCCCGCGAGCAGCGCCATGAGTTCATGACGGTCGAGCACCTGTTGCTCGCGCTGCTCGAAAACCCTTCCGCGATCCAGGTATTGCGTGCTTGCAGCGCGGATTTGCCGAAGCTCGGTCGCGATTTGCGCTCGATCATCGCCGAGACCGTGCCGGTGTTGCCGCAGGCCGATGAGCGCGACACCCAGCCGACACTTGGTTTCCAGCGCGTGCTGCAGCGTGCCGTCTACCATGTGCAGTCTTCCGGCCGGAAGGAAGTGACCGGTGCGAACGTGCTCGTCGCGATCTTCGGTGAGAAGGATTCACACGCCGTGTATTTCCTCGGCCAGCAGGATGTGAACCGGCTTGATGTGGTCAATTTCCTCTCCCACGGTGTTGCCAAGCTCAGCGACGAGTCGGCGCAAGCCCCGGGAGCGGAGCAACCGAATCGCGAAGGCGAGGGCGGCGAGGAAGCACGTGGCAACCCGTTGCATGAATTCGCCAACAACCTCAACGAGCTGGCCAGCCAGGGCAAGATCGATCCGCTGATCGGGCGCGAACTCGAAGTCGAGCGCACGATCCAGGTGCTGTGCCGGCGGCGCAAGAACAATCCGCTGTATGTCGGCGAGGCCGGTGTCGGCAAGACCGCCCTGGCCGAGGGTCTGGCCAAGCGCATCGTCGAAGGCCAGGTTCCCGACGTGCTCAAGGGCGCGACGATCTACGCGCTCGATCTCGGTGCGCTGGTCGCCGGCACCAAGTATCGCGGTGATTTCGAGAAGCGCCTGAAGGGCGTGATCAACCAGCTCAAGAAGGAACCCGGAGCGATCCTGTTCATCGACGAGATTCATACGATCATCGGCGCCGGTTCGGCTTCCGGCGGAACCATGGACGCATCGAACCTGATCAAGCCGATGCTGGCTTCCGGTGAGATGCGCTGCATCGGCTCGACCACGTTCCAGGAATACCGCAGCGTTTTCGAGAAGGACAGGGCGCTGGCGCGTCGTTTCCAGAAGATCGACGTGGTCGAACCGAGCGCCGCCGAAAGTGTCGAGATCCTCAAGGGTCTGAAATCGCGCTTCGAGGAGCATCATCATGTCGAATACACCGGCGATGCGCTGAAAGCGGCCGTCGATCTCTCGGTCAAGCACATTTCCGATCGGTTGCTGCCGGACAAGGCCATCGACGTGATTGATGAAGCTGGCGCACGCCAGCGCCTGCTGCCGGAAGACCAGCGCACCGGTACGGTTGGCGTGCCCGAGATCGAATACATCGTCGCGCGCATGGCACGCATTCCGCCCAAGCAGGTGTCGGCCTCGGATCGCGACGTGCTGCGCAATCTCGATCGCAATCTCAAGATGGTCGTGTTCGGCCAGGATTCGGCAATCGAAGTACTGACCAGCGCAATCAAGATGGCACGCTCGGGCCTTGGCGATCCGAACAAGCCGATCGGCAATTTCCTCTTCGCCGGCCCGACCGGTGTCGGCAAGACCGAGGTCACCCGCCAGCTCGCCCTGCAACTCGGCGTCGAGCTGGTGCGCTTCGACATGTCCGAATACATGGAAGCGCATTCGGTTTCGCGCCTGATCGGCGCACCGCCGGGCTATGTCGGTTTCGACCAGGGCGGCCTGCTCACCGAGCAGATCGTCAAGCATCCGCATTGCGTCCTGCTCCTGGACGAAATCGAGAAGGCACATCCGGATGTCTACAACATCCTGTTGCAGATCATGGATCGCGGTGCGCTGACCGACACCAACGGGCGCGAGGCAAATTTCAGGAACGTGATTGTCGTCATGACAACCAACGCCGGAGCGCAGGCGGCAGCGCGGCGCACGATCGGGTTTGTCGACCAGAACCACGCCTCCGATGCCATGGAAGTCATCCGCAAGGCGTTCACGCCGGAATTCCGCAACCGCCTCGATGCGATCGTGCAATTCGGTGCGCTCGATTTCGAGCACATCCTGCGCGTCGTCGACAAGTTCCTTATCGAACTCGAAGTGCAGTTGCAGGAAAAACACGTCTCGCTCGATATCGATGGCGAAGCACGCAAATGGCTGGCCGAGCACGGCTTCGATCCGCAGATGGGCGCAAGGCCAATGGCTCGCGTGATCCAGGAAAACATCAAGCGCGCCCTCGCTGACGAACTTCTGTTCGGCAAGCTGGCCGATGGCGGCAAGGTGCGACTGACGGTTCGCGACGACAAGCTCAAGGTTGAAACCGAAGCCGCAGAAAAACTGCCGGTTGTCGTCGAATAGAGGCAACGATCCGGTCACCGAAGCCCACACTTGCGATCCTGCCATCTTGGCGCACCGGGTCGATTGGCATCGTACAAAGTTGCCTGATATCACTTCTCCCCTCGGGAGCCCACACTCCGCCTTCGGCGGCGCGCAGTTGCGTACCTGACTGAGGGCGCGATTTCGCGATTCCGGGCAGTTGCCTTTCCTTCTCCCCTCGGGAGAAGGTGGGCAACGGCCGGATGAGGGAACGAGCTGGTGCAGTGCTTGCGAAATAATTGAACTATTTGTGCTTGCGTTGACCCTTGCAAGGCGGAATCAGCTTCGGTGGATTCGATCTGTGATCGAACGCCTATGGTCAGGATCACAAGAGGGTCAGCGCGCAGCACCGGCCCACAAAAGGCCAGTACGGTGCGGTTCTTGTGCAATCTGAAACCCTTCGTTTGCACGGCAAGAACCAATGACATCGTGCAGCAAGTCATCCGCACGAATCGCGCGGCCAGGTTAAAAGAATAGCCAGGCTGGGACAGGCCTTCCGGTTGGATAACGTTCCGCATAATGCAAAAAATACTTGGAAGCTGAAGCCGCCCCCCTCTGCTCGGGTTTGATGTCACATTGCTCCGTCGCCGCTGCCATCACCTGATTGCAACAATTGCTCGTAATCGATGCCCCAGCCAGTCGAATCCAACGTGTTCCTGTTCGAGGCGCAGCATCTTGCCAATGCGGTTGTCGCGCAGATCGTCGTACAAGCTGCGTTCTTCGATCGTCAGTCTGCGCAGATCCGCCAGGGTCGGTTTTTCCTCAACGCCCCAAAAAGCCGCGTGTGCATCAAACGTGGTGCGATCCATCAGAAACGAATCGACATGCGTGAAGTGGCCGCGAAGTTGATCGAGGATGGCGAATCCGTGGGTGTCGATGTCGCCCCAATAATGGATCGCGCAATCATCGAGCCATCGACAGCGGGCCAGCGCATCCCAGCCATAGCCTGCACCGAAGATCACGATGGATTGTGCAGCGCGCGGAAAGGCGAGGAAGTTGGTTTCATTCTCGGTGATGAAGACATGCCTGATGGGCAGTTGCAGGCGTCCGAAACTTTCCGTATCGACGGTGACATCCGGGCAATCGGTATTGGCCAGCAGTGGAATCGTCGTGTCCAGCGGGCGAAAGCGGATACGCGTCGGTTTTTCGAGGAAGCCATAGCGGGCAGCGAACTGGCTGACGCCGGTTCTGGATGAGTCGATGGCACTATCTGGCAGGGCAAGATCGAGCAATTCAGACAACACGCTGCGATGCGACTCGATGAACTTGCTGTGGATGCCGGGCAGATCAACCTGGCGCAGATGGATGGCCGGACGCGGATGCGCGATGAGCCAACCAAGCACGGCGAGCAGCTTTGGCCAATCCTCGGCGAGCGCGAGTGCTTGCAGTGGACGCTTGGCCAGCCATGGCAGCAGGGCAGGCTGATGATTGCGAGTTGTCGCGAGAATTGCGCCAAAGCATTCCCAATCGCGACGCTTGCCGATCCAGTTCAGTGCATTTTCGAGTGTGTCGATCCACGCACTGGTCGGCACGCGTTGCATGCCTTGTATGCGGTGCCGCACTTCCTGCCATTCAACGCGCAGAAGCTTTGCTTCCGACAGCTCGCCGACCCAGGCCCGCACCGCATCGAAGCGCTCGGTGATGTCGGTCGATGCCGGTGTTTTCAAAGTCAGTCGCAACGGAAAGCGTGAACTGTCGTTGACGGCATCACGCAGTAGTTCGCCACGATCCCAGAGCCGCTGCACCTGCGCCTTGAGCTCCTTGTGTGTCGACCAGTTCACGGCGTCGCCGTGCTCGCCGTAGATGTCTGCCCTGCCTTCTGCTCGCGGTATTCCTCGATTGACAGATTGCGCAGCTTGGAGGCGCGACCATCCTCGTTGTGGACAAATCCGACACTCGACACATATGGCTCGATGATGTGGATCTTCTGCAGCGGGGTGACGATCAGCAATTGCAGATTGAGTTGCTGGAAGAGTCTCAGGCCGTACTGAGCGGATTCATCCGAGCCACGACCAAAGGCCTCGTCGATGACCACGAAACGAAACGAACGCGAACGCACCGCACCCCATTCCAGGCCGAACTGATAGGCCAGGCTGGCGGCGAGAATCGTGTAGGCAAGTTTCTCCTTCTGACCACCCGATTTGCCGCCGGAGTCGGAATAGTGCTCGTGTTCGGTGTGATCGGAATGCCAGCGTTCACTGGCGGCAAACAGAAACCAGTTGCGCACGTCGGTGACCTTGGCTGTCCAGCGTCGATCCTGTTCGGACAAGCCGTCGCGGCCGCGAAAGCGGTCGATGATGCTCTTGACCTGGAGAAACTTGGATTCCGAATACTGCGCATCGTCCGAGCCGGTCACCGCACCTTCGGTACAGGCGCGCAGCTCCTGCTGGAAATCACGGATTTCTGCATCCGGGCTGGCCTGCGATTCAAGCACGATGTAGCGGCCCGGGTTGTAGTCGATCTCGCCGAGCGACTTGTTGATGTGGGTGATGCGCTCCTTGATCGTTTCGCGCTCGCGCGCCAGTTGCGCATTGAAGTTGGCGATCTCGTTGATCGTGTTGACGTTGAGCAGTTCCTTGAAGCGGGCGAGGAAGCGCGGCAGGTCGTCATGATTCAATTGGGCGAGCAGGTTGGCATATTCGAAAGCCGCGTCGAGACTGGCATCGAATTCGGCCGTCTCCAGCTTGAACGCCTCCTTGAACGAGGCCATCGCCTTGATGATTTTCTCGCTCAGGCGTTCGAGTCGCTTGTGTTCCGAATCGATCCGATCCTGCAGCCACTTGCGCACATCCTGCTCGCGGTTGTCACAGGATTCCACGCTCAGTTGATGCTCGCCAAGTGCTTCCTTGCACATCGATTCAAGCGTCGAGGTCAAGGACTCGTCGAGAGTCGCGGTTTGCAGCAGCATTTCGGTTTGCTGGCGCAGATCTTCGGCATCCGAGCGACGCTGCTCGATCTTTGCGCGGCGCTCACGTGCCGCTAGCAATTCGGATGCCGTCTCTTTTTGTGTGCCCTGCAATTGACGAAGGCGCTCGTTCAATTGCGCGAGTACATCCGAGCTGGCCTCGAGGCGGGCGCGCTCATCGACGAGTCTCGCAATCTCGCTGGCAACACTGCCCCAGTCCATCTCCTCGAATGCGCTGAATTCCTCAAGCCGGGTCAGCGCGTCGAGACGATCATCGAGGGACTTGCGCTCTTTCTGGATCGTCGCGATCCGACCGCCGATTTCAGCGAGCCTGTTTTCGAGCTGGTCACGCGTGCCTTCAAGCGTTGCGATCTTGGCACTGTTTGACCAGCCCAGCACATAGCGGCTGCGGTCGTCGATGCGATGTCGATCGTCTTTCTCGTGGCGACCACTCGGATCCTTGATCTGGCCGGTACGCGTGATCGCGCGAGTCTCACGACGGAACTGATCCTGATTTGCACAGCAGGCGACGTCGAAGCGCTGGGCCAACTCGCGCTCGAGCCATTCATAGCAAGCTGAATCGGGTTTGATCGCAAGCTTGCGCACGAGTGAGTCGGGGTGCAGATCCGGCAAGGCCACGGATTTGCGTTGGCGTACATGGAAGTAGACCAGGCGACCGCCAAGATGCGCGCCATCGACCCACTCGGCGACTGCCTTGTAGTGCTGATCGGGTACCAACAGGGCCAGGCCGAAGCCATGTAGCAAACGTTCCGCCGCACCTTCCCAATCACGCTCGTCCTCGCGCACCTGCAGCAGTTCACCGGCAAACGGCATGTCCTCGACATCAAGGCCGAGTGCTGCGCAAAGCACTTCACGGATGCGGATCTGGCGGTCGTCGATATTGCTGCGACGGCGCTTGAGGCTGTCGATCTCGGCGGCAAGCTGCTCGTGTTCCTTCTTGCCTTGGTGCAGGCTCACGCTGTGTTCGGTGAGTGCGTTCTGCAGATCGGAGTCGCGATTGCGTGCCTGTTCGCGTGATGTCGCAAATCGATTGCGCTGATCGAGAAAAGCTGCATCGTCGGCGGCTGTAGGCTCCTCCAGAATGGCGGCCAATTCGGCATAGCGGTTCGCCTTGAGCTTGCGCGCATCGCGCGCGTGCTCCTGGCTGCGGATCTCCGCGGCCAGGCGTTCCAGTCGATCGCCGCCGTTGTCATTGATTGCCTGTTTCAGTTCGTCGGTCTGGCGCGCCTGATCTTCGTGGCTTCGATCGAACCGCAGCACCTGGGCATCGACACGTTGCCATTCCTCGGCGAGCAAGCCGAGGCGCTTGTCGAGCAATTCGAGTTTGAGACCGGCAAAGTGGGCGCGCAGGCTCTCACGGCAGTTGCGCAAGGTGCTGACCTCGGCGATCTGCCTGGCGTGACGATCACAGTCGGCAACCAGTGGAGTGAGCAGCTCAACCTTCTGCCGAGACTTGAGCACCGCCTCGTGAGCGCGATTGAGATCATCGAAATGACCGATCAATGCCTGGATGCGCGTGCCGACCTCGAACGGTTCGAGCATGTGGCTGCGCACGAAATCGGTCAGATTGCCGACCGACTTCATCGAGACGGTCTGGTGGAACAACTCCAGCGCCTGATCATTGTCGATGCCGAAACGGCGACGGAACCAGGCCGCGTACGGCGGAAAGCTGTCGTTGAGTTCAGCGCCGGAATGGCGCAACTTTCTGCGCAACTGGTTGATGTCCGCACCGAAGTCGGCAAAGTCGCTGGCAATTGACATGTCGCGTTCGGCACCGAGATAGAAGCGCGCCGGCTGCCCTTGTGCTTCCTTCATCCAGAAGACCTGGGCGAGGCTCACCGTCTGGTCGTAACCCGCGTTGTGGAAAACGCCGAGAATCACCGAATAGCTGTTCTGGTCGCGCAGCGAAACCGGCTTCGCCGCGCCGGTGACTTCGTTGCGTTCGGATTTGTAGTGACCGAGCACATACGAACGCAAGCTGCGTTCCCTGGCTGTCAGCACCGGCGGCCTTGTTGTAGGCGACACGATTGGCCGGGACCAGCAGGGTGGTGATGGCATCGACCAGGGTCGATTTGCCCGAGCCGATATCGCCGGTGAGCAAGCCGTTCCGGCCATCCAGTTGCAGTGTCCAGACGCGGCTGTCGAAGGTGCCCCAGTTGAACACTTCCAGACGGCTCAGGCGAAAGCCCGACAAGGCGTCGTCGGCAATGAAATCCAGTCCCAGGGTTTGCGCATCCGTCATGGCTTGACGCGCTTCCTTGCCCGACGAAGAATCGGTCAATTGATTCTGGTAGCTGGCCAGACGTTCATCGAACTCGGCCAGCCACTGCGCATCGACAAAGGCCTTGAGGATGCGCCGCACCTCATAGCTCGGCGGGTTCGTCGATGCGCCCGTGGTCGGTTTGAGCTTGTGCAGAAAGCCCAGCTCGACCACCTTGTTGATCGTGGTTTCGATCTGATCGATCAGGCGTGCCTCGTTCGAGCCATCGGGCAGGAACACCCGTACCAGTTCGACCATGTCGTCGCGGCTCAACACCAGTCGCGTGTCACCGCCACCGGCATCGAACTCGGCCAGCTTCTTGCGCAGCAGGGCCAGCAGCAGGCTGACCGGAAACGACAACGGTCGTCGCGCCACCAGGCGCGGCAGACGCGGAGCGGGATCATCCTCTTCAGGCTCGGGACGGCTCTTGAGAAAGGCATAACCTTCCGCCTCATCGAGGATCAGGTCGAGATTGAGCACGCCGACATAATCACGCACCCGCGCCTGCAGATTGAGCAACACCGCCCATTGGCGCTCGTCGCCATCGCGATAGAGCACGCTCTTGAGCAGGCCGATCAGCAAGCTCGACAGATCGACTGCCGGCGCAGGGGACGTGTCGCTTGTCGAGGGCTGGAATCTTCCATGCTGGGTTCTTTCGTCATCAGCGCGTGAAAATCACCCGTGGCAGACGCGCGCTTCGGGTCAGCGCACCACCGTTGTCGGCAATGACCTGCCAGCGTACAACTTCGGGGGTGTCTTCATCGACCACCGTGGCGAAGGCCTCGCTGCCCAGTTGCAGATAGGCCACCAGTTCGGCCAGGCCATGCTGCCAGCGGTTGCATCGCAACCAGTTCGGCCAGGGTGATCTGCGCGTGACTCTGCAGCGCGTGGCGGATATGGCGGGTCAGGCGCAGCCTTGTCGACGACCACCTGATCGAACAGGGTTGACGGATCGATATCCTCATCGCCCGCCAGCAGTTCCAGGCTGGCGATCACCGGCTTGATCGCCGGTGTGAACAGCGGTCGCTCCATGCTCAGGTCGATGTCGGCGGCAGGTCTCGGCGATTTCCATCACGCTGCCGGATGGTTGGTGCCTCGCGCAGGCCCAGCGCCTTGCTCTCGATGCCATGCAGGATATCCATGATGCGGCGATTCTCCAGCCAGGCCTGATCATCGAGAAAGCGCCGCAACTGCTGCGACAACTGCGGCCACGGTTCGCTGGGTATGCTCGCCGGCTTCCATCCAGTCGTAGTGAACGCGCCGGGTGCGCGCATCTGGCTCTAGTTCGGCAATCGAGGGCAGGGCAAGCACGCGATCGAGCAGATCGAGTCAACTCCTCCTGACGACGACTGGACAGCAGGAAATCCCAGAACGCACGGAAGCTGCGGCCCTGATCGGAATCGGCGATCAAATCACGCTCACCCATGATCTCTTCGAGCAACGCACCCTTGCTGCCCTCCCACAGGGCGATGCGCTCACGCACACGGCGATCGAGCTGGCGGAAATTGTATTCAACTTCGCGGAAATCGGTCAGCAACTCACGCGCACCCTGCATGAACTGCTGGAATCGGTCTTTCAGTGCGGTGCTATCAAGCAGGGCAAGTCACCCGATTGCACGCGCATGATTTCGGCGTCGATTTCCTCGCGTTTGCGATGCAGCTCGGCGATACGTTTTTCCGGGTCAGCCTCGCTGCCTTCGCTCATCTGCTTGAGCAGGTCGAACAAGCGTCAACAGACGCGATTCGGTGCCGACAAACTGGCGCGCTCCCAACTGCACCAACCAGGCAATTGCCTTCTCGGTCGCTGGAGTCAAATCGAACTGCGCCTCATCGGTGCCCTCGCGGTAGAACTTGCGCAACCAGCCCTTGTCCGCCGCCGACCAATCGTTCAAATACTCCATCGCCGATTTCGGAAATGCCTTGTCGCCAAGCGATTGGCGCAAGGCGAACAGCTCATCCTCCAGCGCCTCAGCCAGATCCGCCGCTGCCATCACGCGCACGTTCGGCGCGACAAAAACCCGTTGCAGAAAACTCGCCAGCAAGGGCGCGTGATCCGAACGCAGCAAACGCCACGCCGGGTTGTGCAAGCGCAGCGAGTCGAGGGTGGCGAAATCGAGGGTCATGGCGTGTCGGCAGACCGGACAGGATCAAAGAAAAATCGAGCGTATCGCGGATGTGAGCAGCGGTATCCCGTTTTGCCGCAGTTTCTAGCCCGGACTATTCATGAGTACGCGCGATGATCGCGCAGGATCCAGGATTCACACGGCTTTTCGCGATTGAGGGGATAGTGGGCGCTATCGCCGAATGAGCGAAAACTCGTGTGGATTCAAGGGACAAGCAAGGGCGCGTGTATTTCACGAATAATTCGGGCTAGACATTGTCGCCAAGCAGTCGCATCAATCGCAATACGCGGACTGCGCTTCAGGCTTGAGAGATGTCCGAGCGCAGACAATTCATTTGCATTGAAATGACAATGCATCCGCATTACCATGCTGAATGTCCCCCTCCTTATCCGGAGATCGCCATGCCCGTCAACTTCGAGGTCGAATCAACGCTGACCGATCGCTACCAAACCACGGTGCCGGAGACCGTTCGTCGAGCCCTCAGGCTCGGCAAGCGCGACAAGATTCATTACGCGATTCGCCCCAGCGGCGAGGTGGTGCTGACCCGCGTCGAGGACTCGGTATGTGACGATCCCGTGCTCGGTCGGTTCCTCGCTTTCCTGGCTAGCGACATGGCCAGCCATCCGGAGCGCCTGCAGGCCATTGACGCCAGCTTCGTAAAGCGCCTTCAAGCGTTGACGGACGGGATTGACGTCGATCTCGACACCGCGCTGTCGGCAGACGATGAGTGAGCGGAAAAAAAGTCTCGCTCCTGGTGATCCACAGTTGGACAGTCTTTGCCCACCCGCTGTTCCTCGCGCAGATTGAAGCGTTGGCTCAACAGGTCGAAACCTTCAAGCACAAGGATCCGGTCGGGTACGTGAAGAAAAATGCCAGCAAACGACTGGCGGCGATTACCAAACTGGCGTTCGATGTCATTCCGCAAGATCCCATGAGATCGGAATACCGTCAGGGAGGCACTCTTGGCGACGATCACAAGCATTGGTTGCGAGCGAAATTCTTCCAGCAGTACCGCCTGTTTTTCCGCTACCACGCCCCAACCAAAACAATCGTGTTCGCGTGGGTCAATGACGAGGAAACCAAGCGCGCCTATGAGAGCAGCGACGACGCCTATCGGGTATTCCGGAAGATGCTCGAAAGCGGCCATCCACCCGATGACTGGGACCATTATCTGGCCGAGGCTAGGGCCCAAGGGCAGCGCTTGCAACAGTTCGCCGCTGGATTATTGCCGTAGTGCTTGGCTTCATGGCGACCAGCGTTGTCATAGCGTCACGCGTCCAGGCGAATCCGGCGATTGGGGCAATCCCATCATCTCAATCACAGATCGATTCGACCGCTTTGATGGAATAGATCGATTGGGCACTTGCGCCGTATGCGTCGGCACCCACTCATTGCGCATTTCCACGCTGGCATTGCCGCTGCCCGATGCTGCGACAAAGGACAGGTATTCCGCTGCTGATGAGCGGAGGATGGGAACCTCGGTGGGCTTGGAAGGCTTCGATGGGGCAGGATGTAAGGGGTGGTTGTCTTGACCTTGTCGAAGATACAAATGTCTGCGCGATTTTTTTTCCGCCCGAAGGTCACGCTGTAATCAACGGCAATGCGGTTGACGGGGTAGTCCAGGTCATCACGCAAAACCTGAAGGTAAAGCTGGCGAACAGCCTCTTCCGGAGTAAGCTTTATCGGTTTGCCCCGATCGATGCAGGTGACGTAAGGCACTGATTTCCCGCCCGCCTTTTTTTGGAAATCGCGGATTCGAGCAAGGCGATTTGTTGTGGCTTGAACTGATCAAGTTGGTAGGCGCTGTCTTTGAGCAGCTCTGCGAGAAGCGTCGTCATGGTTGGGTTCCTGTTGAGGTGCGCTGTATTCCGTCTTCGCAGTTGGAATGTGCCAGCGCATCTGGTTCGATGTGCTCGATGATGCCGCTATTGCTGATCACGAGCATCGTTCCAGTCTCCCGCGCGATCTCGCGCGCTCGAATTGCAGCGCGTTGCAAGGCTTTCAGGGAATGTCGCAGATCCGCATCCAGTGCTGTTTCAATGGGCTGTTTATTCATGTCTTTTCAACCCTTTTCGCTATGGATGCACTTCACCTGACCCGCATAGCGCGGCAGCAAGGCCTTGAGCGCGTGCAGGTTGTCACCTTGCACGATCAGGTTGCCGCTGTCCGCTGGCCCGCAGGAGAACTCCGGCACCGGCTCCAACAAGCGGAACGGGACATCCTTGTGGTGTTTGACGACGGCTTGCTTGCCGATCCAGTTCAACGTTGGCATTCAGCCCAATCCCTGTGATGGTGCGCGATGGTAATCGACCACCGCTGCGTTGTAGTTCAATTCTGTGTCAATCCTGCAAGCGCTTGTGCCGAGGAAAAAGCTGAAACCTGGATACCTGGCCATTCGTGTGCGTGACCGGCTTGCATCAACTCACGATTGAAAACCCGATCTCTTCGCCGGCGTGCAGGGGGACGATACTGTCGTCGCCAAACGGCAATTCCTTCGGAATCTGCTGAGCGCGTCTCGCCAAGGTGATTCGGTCCGTATTTCGTGGCAGTCCGTAGAAATCCGGGCCATGCTGGCTGGCGAATGCCTCGAGTCGATCGAGTCGACCGACCGAGTCGAAGGCTTCGGCATAAAGTTCGATTGCGTTGTGTGCGGTGTAGATGCCGGCGCAGCCACACCCGGACTCCTTGGCATGCCGCGCATGGGGCGCGCTATCCGTGCCAAGAAAGAATCGCGGATTGCCCCCGGTGGCTGCTTCCAGCAAGGCTTGACGATGGATCTCGCGCTTCAGCACCGGCAGGCAGAAGTGGTGGGGTCGAATGCCGCCGGTGAACAGGTGATTGCGATTGAGCAGCAAGTGATGCGCGGTGATCGTCGCCGCGATCCGGGAGTCGCTTCGTTCTATAAACTCCACGGCATCGCGGGTGGTGATGTGTTCGAGGACGACGCGCAGTTCAGGAAATTCTCGCAGCGTCGGCTTGAGCTGAGTTTCAATGAAGATGTGCTCGCGGTCGAATATGTCGATCGTGGGATCGGTGACTTCGCCGTGCATCAGCAGTGGCAAGTCGTGTGCGGCCATTGCGGCAAGGGTTGCTTTGCATCGCGCCAGATCACGCACACCCGCATCCGAGTGCGTGGTCGCGCCAGCAGGGTAGTACTTCACTGCATGAACGAAGCCGCTGGCCTTGGCCTCGGCGATGTCAGCGGGTGATGTCGCTTCGGTCAGGTAGAGCGTCATCAGCGGTTCGAAGTGCATGTCTTCCGGCAACGCGGCGAGGATCCGCTCGCGATAGGCGCTAGCCAGTTTGACACTCGTCACTGGCGGCACGAGATTCGGCATCACGATCGCACGGGCAAATTGGCGTGCCGTATCGGGCAGTACGGTTGCCAGAGCAGCGCCGTCGCGCAGATGCAGGTGCCAGTCATCCGGACGGGTGATCGATACTTGGTCGGGCTGTGTTGGCACCTGTTGCTTCCAGACGTTCCGGATTGTGAATTCTGATGTTTCACGGCTGGCGCCGCTGCGGGGATGATCGGTAATCCCTCTTCGTGTTGCAACAGACGGGATCCCCGTGTGCGATGATGCTTCTCCGACTTCACGGCGATGCCACGTCAACGATAGGCAGACTGAAAACCCATCGGTATCCATTGCCACATCGGCCGTTCGTAAGGCCTTTGCCAGCGGCGACTCCGATGGCACCGAGGAATGTGCGTGGTCGCGACGATTTCGAACGGCAGCAAAGAAAAAGGGCCACCTTGCGGCAGCCCTTTTGCTTGTTTGGTGGATGGGCGGGAGTTGAACCCGCGTCCGAAGGCGATTTGCCAACGAACTCGAAACTCGCAATGCGGCGAATATTGCGTGCGATCTCCGCAAGTCAAGCGGCGAATACACGGCGTATGCGGAGAAAATGGTCTATAATCGCCGCATGGATAGCGGAGATTACCGGTACATCTGGCAACTCGACGAATGGCCGAACTGGCGATTCAATTTGACTGTGCTGGCTCAGCCTCTGGCCGAGGTCAGCCGCGCCCAAGGTCTCTTGATCGGGCGCCTGGCCGATATCGGCATGGCATTGCGAGATCAGGCCAGTCTCGTGACGCTGACCGAAGAAGTGGTCAAGACCAGTGAGATCGAGGGCGAGTTCCTCGATGTCGAATCAGTTCGCTCATCCATTTCCCGGCGTCTGGGCGTCGATATCGGTGCTTTGTCGCCAATGGATCGTCACGTCGAAGGCGTGGTCGAGATGGTCCTGGATGCGACAACGAATTGTGAACAGCAATTGTCGCCGGAGCGATTGTTCGGTTGGCACGCTGCGCTGTTTCCGACCGGATATTCCGGTCTTTCCAAGCTCAAGGTCGGTGCTTGGCGAGACGATGCCAGCGGGCCGATGCAGGTCGTGTCTGGCCCGGTTGGGCGTCAACGTGTCCATTTCGAGGCACCTCCGGCGGATCGACTTGAGGCAGAAATGGCTCAATTTATCGAATGGGTCAATGCCGCATCTCATGTGCCTGCGCTGATCAAGGCCGGTCTTGGTCATTTGTGGTTTGTCACCGTGCACCCATTCGATGATGGTAACGGGCGGATTGCCAGAGCGGTTGGTGATTTGCTGCTGGCGCGGGCTGATGGCAGTCCGCAAAGGTTTTACAGCCTGTCGGCGCAGATCCAGCGTGAGCGCAAGGCCTACTACCTGATTCTGGAGCGTACACAGAAACTCCTGGCGGGGCGATTCGTTGGCGCAAGCAGCGAATTCGAGCAGCAGGGGAGTGGAAATCGGGTCGGCGATCAGGCAATGGACGTCACCGAATGGCTGGCCTGGTTTCTCGATGCCCTGCATCGAGCGGTCGAACTGGCGCAGGTCACTCTCAATTCGGTACTGGCCAAGGCGCAGTTCTGGCAGCGTTGGGCAACCACGCCAATGAACGAGCGCCAGGTGAAATTGCTCAACAAGTTGCTTGATGGTTTCGACGGCAAGCTCACCACGGGAAAATGGGCAGCCATCGCCAAGTGTTCAGCCGACACAGCGTTGCGCGACATCAATGATTTGTTGACGCGCGGCGTGCTGCGCAAGACGGACGCTGGGGGACGCAGTACCTGCTATGAGTTGAACGATCTACGCGAGTAGGAGCAGATGCTGAGGTTTCCCGATATATTTTCTTCGTTCACAACAGATGAGAGATTCTGCAAACACGCGATCGGAAACGTGAGGCAATCCATTGAAGCCAGCGCCTCTAGCCCGGACTATTCGTGAATACGCATGATGATCGCGCAGGACGTTGGATTCACACGGCTTATCGCGATTGAGGCAATAGCGGGTGTTATTGCCGAGTGAGCGAAGAGTCGTGTGGATTCAAGAGACAAGCGAGGGCGCGTGTATTTCATGAATAGTCCGGGCTAGTAAGAGGAGTCTTCAGGCCCGATGTCTTTCGACACGTTGCGAAATGGCATCGTGGCTGAAACCAGTTCCTGTCAAAACATGCAGGCTTCAAGGCTCTGCCTTGAACCCAAACAAAGAAAAGGGCCACCTTGCGGCAGCCCTTTGCTCTATATGGTGGTGGGGCAGCACCCCGCACCAAACGACTATTGAAAGTACGGAATCGAAGCGCTGCGGGCTGCTGCGAACCATTGCGAACTCAATCGAAAAGCCTGCCGGATTGTAGACCTGCACGCAGGTTTTGCAGCCTTGCTGGTCACCGGAAACGGGCATCAAACCCATCTGCCTTTCAGTTCCAGTTCAATTCCCAAGCACGGAATCGAACCCGCGTCCGCATGGTGGTTCAGATAGAGGGTTCAGCGGCCGCGTCATTGTCGGCGGCAGGGTCGGTGAGCCGCCGAATCGTCAGGATGCAGCGTTGTTCAATCAAGGTGTTGATTTGCTCAACCACGGCATTGCCAGCAAAACTGTGTCCAGGATCAGACTGGAGTTTGCGAGCTGTGGCTGGCAGTAATCTTGCCAACTCCAGAATGCGCCGTTTGGCCTGCGCCTTAGTAAAGCCTACGCTTTCTGCAAACTGCTCCCAGTGCCGTGCCTGAACTTCGCTGAACTTGTACTTGCTGCCGATTTTCATCGCCATCTTCTGCGTCAGGGTTGGATACACCGCCGTCGAGAGCGTGTCGTAGAACGGGGCCAGAACGGGGGCCTTGCCTGAATACAGTAGGGAGAAATTCTTGGCGTGCGCATCATGATTTCCGATCAGCTCATTGAAGATCACGTAGTCGAGCAGTCGGAGTACCTGCGGCGCACTGGGGCGCGTTGCACTGCGCACCAGCTCAAAACACTGCGCCAAATCCGGACCACCTTCATTCTGGTATTTCATTTCCGGCACCACGCCCAGTGCCTGACAGAAGTCCTCTTGATGAAGCCGTTGCCGCTGCCCCTGGGCATCCATCAGTCTGTCGTAGCGCTCAACCAGCAGAAACGAGCGATCCAGCACAAAGTGAACTTTCGATTTCGCTGGCTTGAGTTGCATGGCCTCAGCCAGCGCCATGCAGAATCCTTCGTTGATCACGCTGTCTTCAACAGCGTGGATGGCCGGTTTCAGGATGTGGGAGCTCGGCGTGCCGTTGAGGGGCAGTCCGATGCGCGCACCATCGAAAACCACTGGTAACTTGTCTTGAGCACCCGCCAAAGAAAGTCGCAAACCGTCTTTGCCAGCCAACATCGGGCGACGCGGCAATTCATCCAGGATGGCAACGACTTCCTCGTCGCTCAGCCATTGAACGTCATCGCTGCGGGTCGGCACAGGCAAAGCCTGCCCCGGCTCAAGGAACGTCACGGCCCCAGCGCATTCACCACCGATGTGATCCAGCAGTGCAAAGTCGTTCTGGCCAGACACCTGAAACTGCTGCGCAATCAAGCGGCGCATCTGCCCTTCGGGTAGAAGACCGGCAAAGAAGGGACGCGTTTTGCGATCGTCGAACGGCTCCGTTTGCAGGGGTAGCGAGGTGGACAAGGCAACGGCGTCTTTGTGTGACAGCCAGCCGGGCGCGTAGCAAAAGTTTAGCCGCCCATCGACCAGCGCCAACGTGCCGACACGATCTGCGAAAAGCCAGACTTCCAGCTCATGTGCCATGGCCGTCATCCTTTCGTTGATCGCCGGAAGCAGCAGATGGCAATCCACTCAACTGGACCTCACCACCCAGGGCATCAATGACCCGCAGCACGTTTTCCAGTCGCAAGGTAGGCTTGCCTGCTTCGAGGTCGACAATAAAGCGCACGCCCACTCCAGCCGCCAGCGCCAGCTGGGGCTGTGTCAGCCCGAGCTGCTTGCGAGCGGCACGCAGTGCAGCGCCGAGGTGTTGAGGTGATCGAATGGAGGTCATGGCTTGCTCAGTTTCCCGTTCGGGAAATTATCAGCCACAACCGGACTATGTGCAACCGATATTTCCCGATCGGGAATGTTCAGTGTGGTTAGGACATGATTCGGTCTGTTATTTCCCGATCGGGAAATAGTGGCACTCTCGATTTCAAATTGACACCCATTTACACCCAATGTGGCGCGGTTTTCAGAACTGCGCCACGACCTCTCATTTGCGGCGAATGGATCAGCGCCAAATATCGCTTGGCTGGCGCGCGGAACAGCGCCTTCATGGACTCCTGCCAACTCATTCGGAAGGAGACCAAAATGGAAGTCGTTCACCTCAACTAAAAACAACTGGCCGCGCGCTGGCATCTCAGCGAGGCCTGCCTTGAACGCTGGCGCAGCGAAGGCATCGGGCCGAAATTCATGAAGCTGAAGGGGCGCGTGCTGTACCGGCAGGTCGATATCGAAGCCTACGAGGAATCGTGCCTGGCGACGTCGACCAAGACCTCAACGGCTCAAGCCAGTGTTGGCTGATGTGTTCCGTTTTGTCGGCAGTTATTGATAAGTGCCGACGTTTTGCAACATAAAGGGGCTCGCGGCGGCCGTCATGGGCCACATTGAAAGTCCGCAGTCCACAAGCGCGGACTGATCAAGCGGGTTGTTCAAAATCAACAACCTACCGTCAGCCCGTGCTGACTATTTCGAGCTCCTGCGGGTTCCTGCGGAAAGAATCGAACGATTTCTGGGTATGGGTGGGGTGGAACCCTGCGCCAAACCTATGTAACTCAGCGCCTTAGAACCGCTGCGAACTCCTGCGGAAAGGTGCGGAATCCAGCCCCTGATGCCGACAGTCCTACCAGTTACGCCCGGCCGAGGTCATCAACCGTATGCATCAGAAGGGACGCCAGTTCGATTCCCGTTTACGGAATTGAACCCGCGTCCGCAGATCCGATGTGGCCGAGCATAAATTCACTGAGCCAGGCCAGCCCCAGGCAAGACCGCGTGCTCCCGAAGTAAGCGCCGAAAGAACCCTTCGATCCGTTCAGCCGATCCGTGACCGGTCAGCTTATTGGCGCCGAAACGGTAGACCTCGTACCCAGCAAGCCGGAGATCACGGTCTGCCGCCACCATGTCTGCGTACCTGGCCAGAGAAGGCTTCCCGTCCTCCGCGAAGTGCTGAGATCCGTCGACCTCGATAACCACGCGGCCGGCGTCACTGAACAGGAGCAGGAAATCCATGCGCTGCCGAGGTAACCGCCCAACCCCGCCGAGCTGCGCCAGTGTGTATGGGTCGTAATGCAGATAGACCTGCGGAATGAGCGCTGGCACCTGACGGCTTTCGGTTCACTCAGGAGGTTTGCAACGACTTCCCATACGACTTCATCGAGATGAAGCAGTCTGAGCGTGAGTCTGGATTGAGCATGGCGTATATCGCGATCAGCAAGGTCGCGGAACCCATCCAGAATCGGGCGTACCAGCGGCCGCTGGCTCACAAGGCGAAGCTGGATTTGGTCAAGAGTCGCCTGACCAGTGTTCAGACCCAATAAGCTTCCGGAAGCCATCCGGCGGGCATGGTGGCAATTCACTTTGCCTGCCAATGCTGCAATCCAACCGCTTGATTCGTCCGCGCGTAAGTCTTTGATCTGTATGGGGCGGATTTGTGGCCTTTGCGGACTTCGGGCCAGTTTCAGGGAGCGAGGTCGGAGCGAGGAATGGCTAGGAGAGAGTGGAATGTGGTCCGGAACGGCCAATTCGGGCGGCTGGCGAAGTCCGCAGGCTTCCGCAGGAACCCCCAACAACACGCGGGAATGGGCGCAAACAGACAAGAAAAAGCCCCAACTGATAACAGTTGGGGCTTCAGTATTGGTGGAGGTGGCGGGAGTCGAACCCGCGTCCGAAGGCGATTGACGCCCAGTACTACATGCTTAGCTCACTGTTCGATCTCGTCTTCCGGCAGTACAGCGTGCGAAACGCACCGGTTGACCAGTCTGAATTGTTTCGCCACTCATCCGACAGACGGCGGAATCAGGCTATCTCATGATAATGACGGTACATCCACGAGCATGAGCACAAGTGGGTTCCCGGCTTACGCCTTAAGCGGCGAGTGCGTAGTTGTCGTCGTTGGCAACTAAAAGTTTGCTACTGGATTAACGAGGAAAGTCGCCCCCTCGGCATGCACCAAGCTATCTCACTACCCCCGTCGAAGCCATGACACCCCCGGGGAACGGCATGCTAGCACGAGGCTGGCATGTGTCTACGAGGTTGGGGCGTGCGGCGCTTGTTCAAGTACTCCGCGCTGACCAGCCCTTCGGCTTTGAAGAACGGGATGACCAGCCATTCGGCTGTTGAAATCCGGGATTCGTAAAAACCAAAGCAAAATCAGCCGCCAGGCGCTTGCTGCTCTGAGGGTGCTCTTGCGAATCCCGTATCCCGAATATCAAATCCCGGCCTTTCAAGCACTCTTGTTGTGCGCGCGCATGGTGCGCTGCTTGTCGCGTTGCCAGTCTTTATCCTTGAGCACGTTGCGCTTGTCGTGCTCCTGCTTGCCGCGGGCGAGGCCGATCTCGATCTTGACCTTGTTGCCTTTCCAGTACATCGCCATTGGTACGAGGGTGTAGCCCTTGCGCTCGACCGCGCCGACCAGCTTGTCGATCTCCTGGCGATGCAGCAGCAGCTTGCGCGTGCGCCGGTCATCGGCGATGACATGGCTCGAGGCCGAGATCAACGGCACGATCGAGGCGCCGAACAGGTAGATCTCACCGTTGCGCACGATCGCGTAGGCATCGGTCAGGTTGGTGCGCCCAGCGCGCAGGCTTTTTACTTCCCATCCCTGCAGGGCGACGCCGGCCTCGTAGCGTTCGTCGATATGGTATTCGTGGCGCGCGCGCTTGTTCAGGGCGATCGTCCCGCCGCTCTTCTTGTCCTTGGCGTTTTGTTTGGTCATGCTGTTTCAGGTGTTCCTTGGCGGCGCGGTCGATCTTGATTCGACGTGCTGTATGGAGCGGTTCGCAGCGTGTTTCAAGCGCGCCCGTGGTGTTCATTTCGATTGAAGGTGCCGTCTTGATCCAGATTCGTCGCAGTGCCCTCGTGCGCCAGACTCCGCAGGTGATGTTCGATCTCGTCAACGAGGTCGAAGCATACCCGAGGCGGTTTCCCTGGTGCGCCGGCTCCGCCGTTTTCGACCGCGATGAAGCCGCACACTCGGCACGCCTCGATGTACGCCTGGCGGGCATCACCCAGAGCTTTACGACGCGCAACACGCTGGTGCGCCCGCAACGCCTGCACATGCACCTGCTCGATGGTCCGTTCCGCACGCTGGAAGGCGAGTGGACCTTCCTCGCCTTGGGCGAATTCGGCTGCAAGATCGCCTTTGCGCTTGATTTCGACTATGCAGGCCGATTCACGGCACCGGCGCTGCGCCTCGGCTTTCAGAACCTGGCCGACCGCATGGTCGATGATTTCTGTCGGGAGGCGCGCCTTGTCGGAGCCTGAACGGATTCATGTTGAAGTGGCCTACGCCGAACCGGCGCGCCAATTCCTGCGCGCGCTCGAACTGCCGCCGGGTTCCACGGTGGCCGATGCGATCACCGCATCGAATGTCGTCCGCGAATGCGCGATCGATGCGCAAATCCTCGCTGTCAGCATCTGGTCGAAGGTGGTCGATCGCCTCGCCCCCTTGCAGGATGGCGATCGTGTCGAACTCCTCAGGCCGTTGAAAATCGATCCCAAGGACGCGCGGCGGAAGCGGGCGAAGGCGAAATCGCGGTAACCGGGTCGAATCAGCCCTGACCCTGACCCTTCTTTTTGTCTTCCTCGCGCTTCTCGTCCGGATACTGACGCTTGTACTTGCGTGCATCACGGATCAGCACTTCGGGATCTTCGGGGAAATAGTCGCCCTCGATTCGCGCCAGCGAATCATTCTCGAAGTACAGGACCAGATCTTTGCTTTCCATCTTGCCGCGACCGCGCTTGATGCTCGATACATAGTCCCATCGATCCTGATCGAACGGACTGATGATCGAGGGCGAGCCCATGACCAGTTGCACCTGGCGCTTGCTCATGCCTGGCTTGAGCGTCTCGACCTGTTTCTTGTCGAACAGGTTGCCTTGCTGGACATCGAGTTTGTAGAGCACGCCGCAACCGCTCAATGGGATCAGCGCGCACAGGGCAATCAAGGCGATAGGGCGATGCAGCATGCGATTGGATCCGGTCTTGTCGAAACGCCGGATGATACACTAGCGCTCATTTTGTGATCGTTATGAAGCGGCGAAAGCGTCGCATGGAGGGCCGCCCATGGAATCGACCGATCTGCGCAAGGCTGGCCTCAAGGTCACCCATCCGCGCATTCGCATACTCGCCATCCTTGAAGGCCTTGATGGTCAGCACGTCACCGCCGAGGACATTTACCGGCAACTGCTGGACAGCGAAGATGATATCGGGCTTGCCACGGTCTATCGCGTGCTGACCCAGTTCGAGGCGGCCGGGCTGGTGCTCAAGCACAATTTCGAGGGTGGACAGGCCGTCTATGAGCTCGACCGTGGCGAGCATCACGACCACATGATCGATGTCGAGTCAGGCAAGGTGATCGAATTCACCAGTCCCGAGATCGAGCGCCTGCAGAAGGAGATTGCGGCCAGGCGCGGCTACCAGATTCACGACCACAGCCTTGTGCTGTATGTGCGTCCACTCCAGAAAAAAGAATGATGGCGGAATGGGTGGATGGCTTTCCGCACGATTTGAACCCTGGATCGAGCCCGATTTGCATGGAATCCGGAAAATAGTTGTCATCGGGTGTTGACGAAACCGCCGCCGCACCGAATAATCCGCCCCCTCGTGGAACCGGGCAACTGCGCAACGCAGGTTATCCCCGAAACGAAGACCAATGCGCCCGTAGCTCAGCTGGATAGAGTACCAGGCTACGAACTTGGTGGTCGGGAGTTCGAATCTCTCCGGGCGCGCCATTGAAAAAGACGAAGGGTCAATGAGTTACAGCTCATTGGCCCTTTTTCTTTGGCGCCGTTTTTAGCCCAAATCCGTTCTGTGACGAATCTGGGACAAACCGCATTCGAGAGAAACCGGCAAAACCCCTGTTTTTGACTACTAAGGTCAATTGACGAACAAGGTGGTTTCCAAGTCTGATTTTCACTCAATCAGACAATCGTCGTTCTTCCTCGCAACACGCTCCCAGACCGCTCGAATTCTGCATTTGCGCGAACCGTGTGCACCTTGCTTCCAGTCCGGGCGGGTGATTTGGATCACTTCGCTACACCGGAAGGGCGCTTACTGCGTCATCAGAAGCTCATCTCGTAGGTCCCGTTGCGGTTTGGCAAGGTCTGCGCGTTTCCATGGATCCAATCCTCGGACTTGCTGACAGTTTGAGGTGAGCTTGCAACAAGCCCTGCGAGTTCCGTTGCCAGCGGCTAACATGCACGGTCAACTTGGCCGCTGTGGCCAGTGTCGGACTCCGGCCCTCGCTCTTCATGGAAACCACTGCATGACCCAAAAGCTGACACTGAGCCAGCTCTCAGGCCTCCTGTTCCGCGCTTGCGACGATCTGCGCGGCAATATGGATGCGTCGGAGTACAAGGAATACATCTTCGGCATGTTGTTCCTGAAGCGGCTTTCAGATCTTTTCGATCAGGAGCGCGATCAGCTTCGCAAGGAGCTCAAGGCCAAGGGGATGGCTGACAACATGATTGCCGCTCAGCTCGACAACCCGGACAAATACACCTTCTACGTGCCTGTAGAAGCGCGCTGGAATCCGAAAACACCGGACGGAGATCCGGTATTCGTCGAGATCGAATCGAAAGACGCCGATGGCAAGGTCCACACGGTTCAGAAGCGCATGGGCGTCGCCCATCAGAAGACCGATGTCGGCAGCTATTTGAACAAGGCGCTGGAATCCCTCGAAGATGCCAATCACGAGGCGCTTCAGGATGTGCTCAAGCACATCAACTTCAACAAGAAGATCGGACAGCGCACGCTCGATGACGACACCCTGTCCAACTTCATCCAGAACTTCGAGAAGATTCCGCTGCGCGACGAGAACTTCGAGTTTCCGGATCTGCTCGGTGCCGCCTACGAATACCTGATCAAGTACTTTGCCGATTCCGCAGGCAAGAAGGCGGGTGAGTTCTACACCCCGGCTGACGTGGTGCGCACTCTGGTTGAAATCGTCGATCCGCAGCCCGGCATGAGCTGCTACGACCCCTGTGTCGGGTCGGGAGGCATGCTGATCCAGACGCGTGATTACATCCGCGAGATTGGTGGCGATCCGCGCGATCTTTCGTTGTTCGGGCAGGAGAGCATTGGCACCACCTGGTCGATCTGCAAGATGAATATGCTGCTGCATGACATCGCCCACGCCAATATCCGTCAGGAAGACACCCTGCGTCATCCGCAGCACAAGGATGACAATGGCGAACTCATGCGTTTCGACCGAGTACTCGCCAATCCGCCGTTCAGTCAGAACTACATCAAGAAAGCCATTGAGTATCCCGGCCGTTTCGCCGTCTGGCTGCCGGAGAAAGGCAAGAAGGCCGATCTGATGTTTGTCCAGCACATGCTTGCCGTGCTCAAGGGCGACGGCAAGATGGCCACGGTGATGCCGCACGGTGTGTTGTTTCGTGGTGGCGAGGAGCGCGAGGTACGCCGCCACTTCATCGAGCGCGGTTGGCTCGAAGCGATCATCGGATTGCCGGCGGGGTTGTTCTACGGCACCGGTATTCCAGCCTGCGTGCTGGTGCTGAACAAGAAGGACGCATCCACGCGCAAGCACGTAATCTTCATCAATGCCGATCGTGACTATCGCGAGGGCAAGGCGCAGAACTTCCTGCGTGCCGAGGATATCTCGCGCATCGTCCACGCTTACCGCGCACTCACGAGTGGTGAGCGTGACGAGATCTCCGGCTACGCACGCCGCGTTGCGGTGGAGGAAATCGAAGGCGAGGAGTTCAACTGCAATATCCGCCGCTATGTGGATAATGCGCCACCGCCCGAGCCTCACGATGTGCGCGCCCATCTGCACGGTGGCGTTCCAAAGAGCGAGGTCGACACCATCGAACATTTCTGGGCGAACTATCCCGGGCTGCGTGAACGCTGCTTTGGGCCGCGCCCAGGCACTGACGCTTATCTCGACTTCATTGGCGAAGTCAGCGACCGACGTAGTCTCGCCAGCATCGTCAACAGCGATTCCAGCGTCGCCAAAGCTCATGCGGCCTTTCTCAAAACCCTCGAACAGTGGTGGGGCGAGAATCTGAAAGCCATCGAGGCGCTTGCGCCCAGCAACGGCAACACAGGCAATGTTTACGCGCTGCGCCGCAGCCTGCTGGCTTCCATCGAGCAGGCTTTCGCTGGCAACACGCTGCTCACTGGCCACCAGATTCGCGGCGCGTTTGCGCGCTATGTCGATGAATTGAAGGCCGATCTCAAATCCATCGCCGCCAGCGGCTGGGGTGCCGAGCTGATTCCCGATGTGGATATCCTCGAAAGTCAGTTTCCCGAGGTGCTCGCCGATATCGAAGCCCGACGCAATCGTCTCGCCGAACTCGCCGCGCTGTTCGCCGCGGCCGATGAAGAGGACTACGAAGATGAGGACGATTCGGGCCTCCTGCCCAGCGATCAGGTGAAGGAACTCAAGGCCAAACTCAAGCAACTGCGCGGCGAAGCCAAACTGGCCAAGCGCGATCCGAATCTCGGCGATTACAAGGCCTTCGAGAAAGAGGCTGCCGCGCTTGAGCCGAGGCTGGCACGGCACAAGGCGCTGGAAGATGAAGCCAAGCAACTAAAGGCCGATCTGCGCGTCATCGAAAAGAAGCAGGACGAACTCGTTGAATCCGCACGCACCAAGATCACGCGCGACGAAGCGCGCAAGGTCATCATTGAGCGGCTGCATCGCCTGCTTGTAGAGACCTACGCATCGTATCTGCGCGCCGATCAGCGAGCGTGTATCGCTGCACTGGAGAATCTGCACGACAAGTACGCCACGACTGCGGCCGAGATTGAGCAGCGTCGCGATGCGGCGACTGCGAAGCTCAAGGGCTTTCTGGGTGAGCTTGGCTATGCATGACTGGCGTAGCCTTCGAGTGGGAGATCACATCAGCTTCCTGTCGGGATTTCCTTTCCCTTCCAACTACTTCAATTCAGAGGAGGGAATGCCCCTCATCCGAATTCGTGACCTTGCCGCCTCGAACATTGAGACACGCTATTCCGGTGCATATGATGCGAAGTGGGTAGTGAAAGAGGGCGATATTTTGGTCGGAATGGATGGCGACTTCTCAATAGTTCGCTGGAAGAACGTCAACGCGCTTCTCAATCAGCGAGTCCTCCGTGTAGACGGAAAATATGGTGGGGAGATTGACAAGAATTTCTTCTTTTTTTGGTGCGGACCGACACTCACACGCATTCACGGCAGGACCGCAGCTACTACGGTCAAGCACCTCTCAGTGAAAGATTTAGAGAAGGCAACTGATCTCTTTCCATCAGTTGAACAACAACAGCGAATCGCCGAGATCCTCACGACGGTGGACGAGGCCATCGAACAGACCGAGGCGCTGATCACCAAGACGCAGCAGATCAAGTCCGGACTGATGCACGATCTTTTTACCCGAGGCGTGACCGTCGACGGTCAGCTCCGCCCACCCCGCGAGGAAGCGCCACACCTCTACAAGGAGTCGCCGCTGGGCTGGATTCCGAAGGAGTGGGAGTTGACTCACCTAGGCGCGATGGCAGAAATCGTATCTGGCATAACCTTGAACGGTGACGGCAATGCCGGCCACATTGAAGTTCCCTACCTTCGGGTGGCTAATGTCCAAGATGGCTATTTGGATTTGAGCGAAATCAAAACGATCCGCGTGAATGCAGCGCAGCTGTCCAAGCTCGCGCTGCGTCGCGGTGACGTGCTAATGAACGAGGGGGGCGACTTCGACAAGCTTGGCCGTGGAACGGTTTGGAACGAAGAGGTGGGTCTGTCAATCTAACTGTGTAACTGCAGTTGAGATCAATCGTTGACGGGTACGCGTTCTTCACCGAACAGGATCTGGAAGACCTGCATCGCCGGCTTCCAGTGATGAATGCCTCGCCAGCGTTTACTGGCTTCTCGAATGGCCAGAAACATCGACTTCATTGCCGAGTCGTCGTTTGGAAAAATGCGCCGGTTTCGCGTGTATTTTCGCATCGTCGCATTCAATGACTCGATGGCGTTGGTAGTGTAGGTGATGCGCCGGATTTCCGGTGGAAATTGGAACATGGGAACGACGTTGTCCCACGCATTGCGCCACACTCGAACGGCGGCCCGATACTTGCCGCCCCAAGCCTCCTCAAAGGCATCCAACTCGCGCGCTGCCTCCTCAATGCTGGCTGAAGTGTAGATGCGCTTGAGTGCCGCCGCGACAGCCTTCATGTCTTTGGCCGCGACATAGCGCATCGAGGCGCGAATCAGGTGCACGATGCATTGCTGGGTCAGGGTCTTCGGAAACAGTGCTGTGACCGCTTCCGGAAGCCCCTTGAGGCCGTCCATGCAGGCGACGTAGATGTCGTTGACACCCCGCTGTTTGAGTTCGCTCAGCACGCCCGCCCAGTACTTCGCGCCCTCGTTCTCGGCCAGCCAGATACCCAGCACCTCCTTCTCGCCGCGCAGGTTCAGGCCGAGCACCTCATGCGCACAGCGATTCAGCACCTGCTTGCCGTTGCGCACCTTCAGCACCAGACCGTCCAACCAGACGATCGGATAGATCGCCTCCAGCGGTCGCTCCTGCCAGGCGTGGACTTCATCAAGGACGACATCGGTCACCCGTGCAATAACGTCGTGGCTGATCGTCACGCCATACAAATCGACTACAGCACGCTCGATATCGCGTGTGCTCAGGCCGTGTGCATAAAGCGTCAAGATCTTGTCCTCGAAGTCGCCTAGTCGGGTCTGGCGCTTTCTCACCAACTGCGGCTCGAACGTGCCTGCGCGATCGCGTGGCGTGCTCACCTCCAGCTCGCCAAACGTCCCCTTCAAGCGTTTCGGAGTCGATCCGTTGCGTGCGTTGGTGCGCTGACCTTCAACGCCCTTCTCGTGCCGCTCGTAGCCCAGATGAGCATCCAGTTCCGCATTCAATCCCCGATCAATCACGCGTTGCAGCATCTGCGTGTACAGCCCCGCCACATCATCCGGCGTCTTGCACTTGGAAACGAGTTCATCCAGCGTAACATTCTCCACTTTCATCGCCATGCTATTGCTCCTCGCAGCTCAGGCTGCATTGTTGCCTACGGAGCAGTTACACAGTTCAGATTACAGACTCGAAGAGGTCGCTCCTTGCGTCCATCAGAATCATGTTTTTCGAGTGCGGCCGCGTTGCGAGATGCTCCGGTCACAATTCTTGGCCTACTGGTCGCAGTCGTCCTTCGGCAAAAAGTATTTCGTTCTGAATTCGAAGCAGTCGACCAACCTCGCTTCCATCAATTCGACGCAGTTGCATAAATTCCCGGTTGCACGACCAAGTCTGCATGAACAACTGCTCATTGAGGAACGAATTGGAGTTTCGGATGATCAAGTTGTCCGACTGCAGAATGAGCTTGTCAAAGTTCGCCAGTTGAAGGCGGGTCTGATGCGTGACTTGTTGACAGGTCGCGTTCCTGTTGCGTTCAGTACACCGGTCAAGGCCGAAGAGGTCGGAGCAAGTGTCTGAGTGCTTCCGCGTCAAGAAATCTCTTTCATGCCAAGTCGCGATGTTGGTTAGCACGGTCTTGCCGGATTGAGTTCGCTGATGTTGCGAAGCGTACAAGGCAATTTGCTGCAGGCCAGAACCGAAGCCGTCGTCAACGCTGTCAACACGGTGGGAGTGATGGGCAAGGGCCTTGCGCTCGCGTTCAAGAAAGCCTATCCGCAAACTTTCGTGGAGTACGCGGCAGCCTGCAAGCGTGGCGAAGTGAAAGTGGGGCGCATGTTCGTCACTGCTGGCGAAAGCCTTGATGGTCCGCGCTGGATCATTCGTTTCCCTACCAAGCAACACTGGCGAAGCCCTTCAAATCTGGTGTGGATTCGTGCCGGCCTTGATGACCTGAGGCGTGTCATCGGCGAACTCCGCATCCGTTCCATTGCGGTCCCACCGCTGGGCTGCGGTTTGGGTGGGTTGGATTGGGGCGATGTGCGTCCGCTGATCGAAGCCGCGTTGGGCGAACTGGCGGATGTCGAGGTGGAGCTGTTTGAACCTGCGCCGGAATACCTTCCCCGTATGGGTGCCAAGTAAACGGGAGGCGGACGCCGGTGCGAGCCCCGACAGCACCGCGTCGACGGCAGGCAGTGTTTGTGCCGACGATCACATACGCGCCTCAGCTTGCAGGTCGAATCGGTTGAAGCATGCGGATACCATGAAAATCCATCATTTGATGGAGGAATTTCATGGTGCTAAAGTGCTGACATGATTATTCGTCAGGCCCTGTTCGACAACGTGACCGCCGCTTTGGCGCGCAGCCGCGTGGTGGTGCTTACCGGGCCGCGTCAATGCGGCAAGACCACGCTGGCGCGCGAGCTGCTGGATGCGGAATCGGTCAACTATTTCGATCTTGAAGATCCCGTCAGCCTGGCGCGGCTGGAGGAACCCATGACCGCGCTGCGGCCGTTGAAAGGCTTGGTGGTGATCGACGAGGTACAACGCCGCCCTGATCTGTTCCCCGTGTTGCGGGTGCTGGCCGATCGTAAATCCGCGCTGGCGCGATTTCTGATTCTCGGCAGCGCTTCGGGCGATCTGCTGCGGCAAAGCTCGGAGAGTCTGGCGGGTCGCATGGAAGCCCTGACCATCGGCGGTTTCACCTTGGCGGAACTGGGCGCAGAAGCGGAGGCCGCGCTTTGGCGCCGTGGCGGCTTTCCGTTGGCCTATCTGGCATCCAGCGAGGCCAACAGCAACGCATGGCGCAAGCACTTCATTCAAACCTTGTCCTGATTAGCGTCGAACCTCAGTCAGGTTTCGCAGGATCTGCGACGCGGAAAGCGAAAACTGTACGCCATGTCCTTGGTGGGAGTTTGAGTCATGGCGATGAACTTGGTGCAGTTCCAGAAGGGTCTGTCGATAAGCGACTTTCTTGCCCGGTACGGTAGCGAAGCAAAGTGTCGTCGGGCTCTGTACCGTGCGCGCTGGCCGAAGGGTTTTCGCTGCCCGGGCTGCGGTGATCGGCGCCGCTCCACGTTTCGTCGCGACCGCCAGGTGGTCTACCAGTGTCGCGCCTGTTCGCACCAGACCACGCTGCTGGCCGGCACATTGTTCCAAGCCAGCAAGCTGCCGTTGACTACATGGTTTCTCGCTATTCATTTGCTGTCCAGCACCAAGACCAACATGGCTGCGCTGGAACTGATGCGCCATCTCGGCGTGTGCTATCGGACCGCCTGGCGGCTCAAGCACAAGATCATGCAGGCGATGCTGGAGCGTGAGGAACCGCGCCGGTTGGACGGGTTTGTGCAGATCGACGATGCGTATCTGGGTGGTGAGCGCAACGGCGGCAAGCGAGGGCGAGGATCGGAGAACAAGCAGGCCTTCGTCATCGCCGTGGAAACCGACGCAACGCTGGAGCATCCCCTCTATGCGGTGATTGAGCCGGTGCGAACCTTCGACAATGCATCGATCACCGACTGGGCCCAGCGCCGACTCGCGCCAAACGCCGAGGTCTTCAGCGACGGCCTTGGTGCCTTCCGCCGCTTCGCCGACGCCGGCCATGCGCACACGGTGCTCGAAACCGAAGGTGGTCGGGCAGCGACCGAAGCGCGTGGCGCGCGTTGGGTCAATGTCGTGCTGTCCAATGTCAAGCGCGCCCTTGACGGGGTGTACCACTCGATCAAACAGCGCCGCTACGCGCGACGCTATCTGGCCGAGGCGGCCTACCGCTTCAATCGACGGTTTCGCCTGCATGATTTGGTGCCACGACTGACCCGCGCGATGGTGCTGTGCAAGCCTTGTCCAGAGCCAAAATTGCGCTTGACCAGCAATTTTCTTCACTGAGGTTCGACGCTAATCAGGAACCTTGTTGGAGAAAGATCTGCCGCAATGGGGCGTGCGCGTGCCAGCGACGGCGCTGCGGCGCTTCTGGACGATGCTGGCGCACTACCACGGTCAGATCTGGAATGCGGCGGAGCCGGCACGTGCGCTGGGCGTCAGCGAGTCGACCGCGCGCCGCTATCTCGATCTGCTGACAGACGCTTTGATGGTGCGCCAGCTTCAGCCCTGGTATGCCAACCTGGCCAAGCGACAGGTCAAGTCGCCCAAGCTCTACGTGCGAGACAGCGGCCTGCTGCACCAGCTACTGGGTATCGATTCCGAAAAAGCCTTGCTCGGCCATCCCAAGCTCGGTGCATCGTGGGAGGGTTTCCTGATCGAACAGGTGTTGGCCTGCGAGCCGCATGACGAGGCCTACTTTTGGGCAACCCATCAGGGCGCGGAAATCGATCTCATCCTGCGACGTGGCGATGCGCTGTTTGGCGTGGAGTGCAAGCGTGCCGACGCGCCACGAATGACGCCGTCGTTGCGCATCGCTGCTGCGGATCTCGGCCTCAAGCGCATTGCGGTGTTGTATCCCGGCAGCCGTCGATATTCGCTGTCGGATACGGTGGACGTGGTTCCGCTGGCGGAATTCGCCGCCGCCGGCAGCGTGTTCGGTGATGCGGCGTGAGCGAATATCTCCACGTCGAGAAGCCGTTTCTTGATCAGCTCGCCGCGCTGGGCTGGAAGATTGTTGATCAGGGCCAGGGGTTCATCCCCACGGATCCGGGCGAGAGCCTGCGCAAGAGTTTTCGCGAGTGGTTGCTGCCCGAGGTGTTCCGCGCATCGGTTCGCGCGATCAATCTCACCCCCGATGGCAAACCCTGGCTCAGCGATCGCCAGCTCGACGACCTGCGCGAGCAGATTCTGCGTCAACCCAATCGCAGCATTCTGGAAGCGAACGAAGCAATTCAGAGTTTGCTTTTCAAAGCCCAGGTGGATCGCAACGCGTTGACCGGCGAGTCTGATCCGGTCGTTCGACTGATCGATTTTGCCCATCCCGCTCGCAATCAATTCCATGCCATCAATCAGTTCCGCGTCGACACACCGGGTTGTGTAAAGCGCTGCATCATTCCGGACATCGTCCTGTTCGTAAACGGCATTCCGCTGGTGGTCGTCGAGGCGAAGATTGGCGATTCGAATACGGCCAATCCGCTGCACGCCGCCTACGAGCAATTGCTGCGCTATCGCAACGGACGCGCGGAAACCCTGAGCGCGGGCCTGCGCGAAGGCGAGCCACGCCTGTTCCATAGCAACCTGCTGCTGGTGCGCAGTTGTGGCGAGAAAGCCGAGTTCGGCACGATCACCTCCGGGCATGAGCACTTCCACGCCTGGAAGGACATCTGGCCTGCGAGCAACCAGATCTACGCGCCGCCATTGGGTGTGGAGCGCGAGCAGGAGAAGCTCATCCAGGGACTGCTTGCACCGGCCACCTTGCTTGATGTGTTGCGCACTTGCACGGTGTTCATGGATACCGACACAGGCAGGCGCATCAAGGTGGTCTGCCGCTACCAGCAATATCGGGCCGCAAGCAAGATCGTCGATCGCCTGCGTGCAGGCAAGACATCGGAATCCCGCTCAGGCGTTGTCTGGCACACCCAAGGCTCAGGCAAATCCCTGACCATGGTTTTTGTCGCGCGGATGCTGCGCGCGGCGGCCGACCTTGAGGATTTCAAGATCGTCCTGGTCAATGATCGGGTTGATCTCGAAGAGCAGCTTTCGGGCACAGCAAAACTGATCGGCGGCAAGGTCAACGTCATCGAAACCACCATTGAGCTTCGCGAGCATCTCGGCACCGATGCTTCGGATATCAACATGGTGATGGTGCACAAGTTCAACGAACGCGCCGAGGCGCTGCCCGACAAGGTGGCGGAAGCATTGGGGCAGTATCGAGTCGTGCCGGTGGCAGAGAGCTTCGGCATCGTCAACTTGTCCGAACGCATCATCGTGATGATTGACGAGGCACACCGCACGCAAGGTTCCGATCTGGGTGACAACGTCTTTGAGGCATTTCCGCATGCGACCCGCATCGCCTTCACCGGAACGCCGTTGATCACCGAGCAACATGGCACCCGACGCACGGTAAAGCGCTTCGGTGACTACATCGATACCTACAAGCTGATGGATGCCGTCCACGACGGGGCCACCCTGCAAATCCTTTACGAAGGACGCACAGCGGATACCGCGATCAAGGACAAGCACGGCTTCGATACCAAGTTCGAGGATCTCTTCAAGGGGTCTTCGTGAAATCGTGTGGGTGAATTCATCGGTTTTCATTGCTGCAGCAGGATGCAGGTGAGCGCCTTCCGTTGTAGGTTGGGGTGAGCGCACGCGAACCCCAACGGATTGCGATCCCCCATCCGCATGGCGGCAAGCCTGCCACAATGGCTGTTGGGGTTCGCTTGCGCTCACCACCAACCTACCCAATCCGCGCGGGACGAATGGGGAACACTCCGATCACAAACCTGCTGACTGTTGCCCGGGGACGAAAGCCGCGGAATCAATAGGCGCCCGGCAGACGCCGCAGTTGCTTCACTGAACTGACCGTCAACAAAGCGCGCCGGATTCCACGACAACACAGAAACCTGAAGAGCGTTGTTCTGCAAGGGTTACGCCGCGAACAACGCATCAAGTTCACCCACAGGTTTTCACGAAGAGCCTCTTCAAGGAGCGCAGCGAGGAGGAGATTCTCGCCATCAAGAAGAAGTATGGCGCGACCGGTGATCTGCTCGAAGCCGAGAAGCGCATCGAGGCCATCGCCAGGGATCTGGTCGATCACTACATCGACAACATTCTGCCGGATGGCTTCAAGGCGCAGGTGGTGTGCCACTCCAAGCTCGCCGCCATCCGTTACCAGAAATCGATTCGCCAGGCGTTGGTAGATCGGATTGAGCGCGAGAAGTTGAAGCCAACGCCTGATGCCGCGCTGATCCGGCGCATCGAGTTTCTGAAAGTGGCAGCGGTGATTTCATCGGATTCGACCAACGAGCCAGCGGCCATCACTGAGTCGCGCAAGGAAGCGAAGCGTTGGAACGCAGTCAAGAATTTCTGTCGTCCCTTTGATCTTGAAGATCGCGACAAGGATTTGACCGGAATTGCCTTCCTCATTGTGTGTGACATGCTACTCACTGGCTTCGATGCACCGGTCGAGCAGGTCATGTACATCGACAAGAAGCTGCGCGAGCACAATTTGCTGCAGGCCATTGCTCGTGTGAATCGGGTGGCGACCAACAAGCATCGAGGATTCATCGTCGACTACATCGGTCTGGCGAACCATCTGACCAGCGCACTTTCGATTTATTCCGAGGAGGATGCGCAGGATATCCACGATGGCCTCAAGAGCGTACTCAGTGAGTTGCCCATTCTCGATGAGCGCTACCAGCGCTTGCTGCAGCACTTCAAGGCGGCTGGAGTTGGTGATATCGAGGCGTTTATTCGCGGGCAGTTGGGCTCGCCGGAAGCCGAGGTGAATGTCATCCATGCCGCTGTCGGTGCGATGAAGGATATCAAGCGAAGGGCGGATTTCGAGGTCTACCTGAAGAAGTTTTTGCAGAGTCTCAACCTGATTTTGCCAAACCCTGCGGGTCATCAATATCGCGGTGCCGCGCGGCGCTTCGGTTATCTGTTGCGCATGGTCAAGGAGCGCTACAAGGACGACTCGCTGGATATTTCCGATGCCGGCGAGAAAGTGAAGGCGCTGATCAACGAGCACCTTATCGACCTAGGCATCAATCCGAAGATTCCTCCGGTTGAGCTACTGTCAGACGAGTTCATCACGCATGTGCGCAAACATTCGCAGGGCAACGACGAGGCCAAGTCCAGCGAGATGGAGCATGCCATCCGCAAGCACTGCACCGTCCACTTCGACGAGGACCCGGCGTTCTACGCGAAGCTCAGCGAAAAGCTGGAGCGGCTGATCGAAAAACACCGGGACAACTGGAAGGCACTATCCGGCGATCTGGAGAATCTGCGCAAGGAAGTCATCGAAGGACGAATCGATGCAATCGAAGGCCTCACTCGCGAGGCGACGACGTTCTACGACTACGTTCTCCAGCTTGCCTATGACGGCGGCAAGGTGCCGGCTGATGATCGCACGCAGCTCAAGAAGCTGATGCTGCGTATTGTGGAGATGCTGCAGGACACCATCGATGTGCTCGATTTCTGGAAGAAGCCCATCGAGGTCAAGAAGCTGCGTGGCAACATCGATACCGAGATTCTTCTTGCAGATCTTCCGGCCCTCAACGCAAAGCATGAGCGGCTTGCGGTGGAGATCGTGAAGCTGGCCGAAAAGCGTCACAACGAGTTGATCAAATGAAAGCATCGCAAGACAGCCCGATTTCCTACGATGTGGTTCGAAGTCGACGTTCGACAGCGGACATCATCATCGAGCGAGACGGTAGTGTGCTCGTCCGTGCTCCGGAATGGGCTGACGATGAGCAAGTCGCGAATATTGTTGAATCCAGGCACTACTGGATCTATCAGGGGCTCGCCGAGTGGCGCGATCTCAACGCCACCCGGGTTCTTCGTGAGTACAAGAACGGCGAGGGTTTCCTGTACCTTGGGCGGGCCTATCGGCTACTGCTCGTCAGTGATCAGATCGAGCCAGTACAACTGAAGAATGGCCGATTCTTATTGCGTCGCGACCTCGTGGAGCAAGGTGAGATTGCCTCGGCCAGAGCAGCACTGCGCGATTTCTACATCGCCAAGGGCATCGAGCGAATTTGTGCGCGCGTCAACTACTACGCGCCGAAGGTGGGTGTTGATCCGGCAGACGTCGAAGTGAAAGAGTTGGGCCACCGATGGGCATCCTGCTCGGCTTCGGGCAAGCTTGATTTCCACTGGAAATGCATGATGGCGCCAGCCACGATTATCGACTACATCGTCGTCCATGAGCTTTGCCATCTGCACGTGCGCGACCACACGAACGCGTTCTGGAACGAGGTCGACAAGGTCATGCCCGACTTTCGAGAGCGAAAGGATTGGCTGAAACGCTGTGGGGCGGGGCTGGATGTTTGAGGATCGGTTTCGACTCAAGGAAGGATTTTCAACTTGAGTGCGTTGTCATGAGGTAGGTGTCTTTGTGTGTCGGGTCCCGACACCAAGTTGACGACCTCGTTGTCACCTGACTCGGCGTTCCAACTCCGCCATCAGCGGAATCATGGGCTGAGTGGGATACTGCAAAACGCCTTCTGTTTGCGCGCGTTGCAAGTGAATCCACCAACGCTGCTGCGCCGGCGACAATTCTTCTTCGGCCACCATCCTCACGCTCCTTCTTTCTTCGGAGCGCCAGCATCGCTAACCGCGCACGCTGGGAAAAGATGGGGTTGATGGAGCGCTGACTGTCATTCATGTCGCCGGGAGTAAAATAGGGGGCTATCAAGTGTCTCCGTGAGTTGCCATGACTGTGGGTAAACTGGATCAGCCGACCCGAGGTCGCTCCGTCAGATGGCGCTCGGAAGGTGGAAATACGAAGGTGGAGCAGAGAATCATGCTGTCTTGCGCGAAAATGCCTTCGTTGGAATCGTCGGTGGGGAGTGGACCCGGAGCGGTCATGGTGCGAGCGCTGCAATGAATTCTCTGCAAGGTCTGCGCGCACTTGGGCAAAGCCTCTGGCTGGACAACCTCACGCGCACGCTCATTGACGATGGCACCCTGCAAGCCTACCTCGATGTTTTCAGCGTTACCGGCCTGACCTCAAACCCGACCATCTTCGACAAGGCGATCGGCTCCAGCGACGCCTATGATTCTGGAATCCGGGAAAAATCTGCCGACGGAAAGTCCGGTGAGGCATTGTTTTTCGAATTGGCACTGGAGGATCTGCGTCGCGCTGCTCACCTGTTCAGGCCGATTTTCCTTGCCAGCGATGGCGTCGATGGCTGGGTTTCGATCGAGCTCTCGCCGGTGCTCGCGGACGACGCCAGCGGCAGCATTGCCGCAGCGGCGCAAATTCACGCACAGGCAGCCACCGAAAATCTGCTGGTCAAGATTCCGGGCACGCCGGCGGGGCTCGACGCGATTGAAGAGTCGATCTTCAATGGCATTCCGGTCAACGTCACCTTGTTGTTCTCCGCCGAGCAGTACCTGGCGGCGGCGCACGCTTACATGCGCGGTATCGAGCGCCGTATCGCGGCCGGTCGTGATCCGGCGGTCGGATCGGTTGCGTCGCTTTTTGTCAGCCGCTGGGACAAGGCGGGCAACGACAATCTGCCGCCAACATTGCACAACCAATTGGGCGTCGCGATGGCGCAGCGCACCTATCGCAGCTATCGTGAATTGCTGGCGTCGCCACGTTGGCAAGCGCTGGCGGCGGCTGGAGCGCGACCGCAACGGCTGCTCTGGGCAAGCACGGGCAGCAAGGATGCACAAGCGCCGGACACGCTTTACGTCCAGGCCCTGGCAGCCCCCGATACGATCAACACCTTGCCGGAAAAGACCTTGCGTGCATTCGCTGATCACGGCAGCGCCGCCACGGCGATGGCAGTGGACGGCGGCACATGTGAGGCGGTTTTGGCGAAGATTTCCGCAGCAGGCATCGACGTCGATACCCTGGCCTCTCGTCTGCAGCGGGATGGAGCGGCTTCGTTCGTCGACTCATGGGAGCAGCTTTTGCAGCGTGTTGCCGAGAAGGCGCATTCGGCACGTGCTACCGGATAAACCGGCAGGCTGCGGCTCTGCGCTGCATCGCTCGACTCACCAGCGATCAATTGCCGTTGCCTGGAGTCGTCAGATGGCACAGTTCCCGAGAGGGTGCTTGCAAACCACGTCGTGGATCGCAGGAGCGAGTCGCGCAATGCTTTGATTGGGTCTGCGCGACGTTTCCTTTCTCCTTCTCCCGCCAGCGTGAGAAGCAAGCTGTTGCGACAATCATCGCGCACCAGTCATTGTAGGCAACATCAGAACTTCGCAAGTTGGAGCCGTCGTTGGACATGGTTTGCAAACATTCCCTGAGTCCGCTCGCGGGTAAACCCGCGCCGAAATCCCTGCTGGTCGACGTCAGCGCGTTACTTGTTGCCTATTTCAGCCAGCGACCGGATCCGTCCGTTGCGGGGCAGCGCGTTTCGTTTGGCACCTCCGGGCATCGCGGCACTTCGCTGGACGCCAGCTTCAACGAGGCCCACGTTCTCGCCATCACCCAGGCCATCTGCAACCATCGCGTCAGCAAGGGCGTTGATGGGCCGCTGTTCCTTGGCTTTGACACGCACGCGCTGTCCCGGCCAGCCTTCGAGACAGCGATCGAGGTCCTTGCAGGAAACGCCGTCGAAGTTCGAGCGTCGAGCGGCGGAGAGTTCACCCCGACACCGGCCATTTCGCATGCGATCCTGGTCCACAACGCGACGCGCGACAGCCATCTGGCTGATGGCATCGTCATTACGCCTTCGCACAATCCGCCCGACAGCGGCGGCTTCAAGTACAACCCGGCGCATGGCGGACCTGCCGGATCCGCGCTCACGCGCTGGATCGAGGTCGAAGCGAATGCCCTGCTGGAAGCGAACCTGCAAGGAGTCAAACGGGTGCAGCTCAAGCAGGCGCTCGCTGCGACGACGACACGCGAGCACGACTATCTCGGCAGCTATGTCGCCGACCTCGGCAACGTGCTCGACTTTGATCTGATCCGATCATCCGGGCTGCGCATGGGCGTTGATCCGCTCGGCGGTGCTGGCGTCCACTACTGGTCGCGCATAACTGATCACTACCGGATCGATCTCGACGTGATCAGCGAAAAAGTCGATCCGACATTCTCTTTCATGAGCGTCGATTGGGACGGACGGATTCGAATGGATCCGTCATCGGCATACGCCATGCAGCGGCTGATTGCGCAGAAGGAGCGCTACGACGTCGCGTTTGCCTGCGATACCGACCACGATCGTCATGGCATCGTCACGCCAGCCGCCGGCTTGCTCCCGGCCAATCACTACCTCGCCGTGATGATCGATTACCTGTTTTCGAACAGGCCGGAGTGGAGCGCCCACACTGCAGTCGGCAAGACCGTGGTCAGCAGCAGCATGATTGATCGTGTTGCCGCCCGGCTTGGCCGCCGTCTGTTCGAAGTGCCGGCCGGTTTCAAATGGTTTGCCGAAGACTTGCACGACGCATCGCTCGGATTCGCCGGGGAAGAAAGCGCCGGCGCCACGTTCCTGCGCAGGGATGGCAGGGTCTGGACCACGGACAAGGATGGCATCGTCCCGGCATTGCTGTCGGCGGAAATCAGCGCACGCATCGGGCACGACCCGGCCACGTGCTACCAGCGCCTGAACGCCGAGTTCGGCGAGCTGTTTGCGGATCGCGTCGAGGCACCCGCCACGGCGGCACAGAAGCAGTTGTTGTCGAAGCTCGCGCCGGCGCAGGTCAAATGCGACACGCTGGCAGGAGACCGCGTCATCGACGTGATCAATCGGGCACCGGGCAACGATGCCGAATTCGGCGGGATCAAGATTCGAACCGCGCGTGGCTGGTTTGCTGCCCGACCTTCCGGCACCGAAGATATCTACAAGATCTATGCCGAGAGTTTCCATGGCGAGGCGCATCTGCAGGCGATTTTTGCCGAGGCCCAGGTCATCGTGGACGCGGCGCTCCAGTCGGATGTGCCAGCGTGACAGGGCTGCCAGATTGGTGGTCTGCCAAATGCGGATGCCACCGATGCACGTATCAGGGGCGGGCATTCTCGTCTGGGCCATGCGGGCAGTTCCCGATGGAATGCAGCAAGATGTCGTCCACGTGTCATGGCGAAACCCCCCAGGCCGCGTCGGCCGTGATTGCGGTCGCTGTTTGATTCGGTTCGAGTCTGGCTTACTGAAATGACGAACCCCTGCATGTCTTGCGCGACAAACTGCGGCAGTGAATGTCGAACGTTCAATCGGCCAGCCCAAGTCCACAGGAGCACCGAATCATGAATCCCTCTACTTTGACTCCAGACCTGTTGCGGCGCATGCATGCGTACTGGCGCGCGGCCAACTATCTTGCGGTCGGCCAGATCTATCTGTTTGCCAATCCGCTGCTCAAACGGCCGCTGTTGTTGTCGGATGTGAAGCACATGTTGCTTGGCCACTGGGGAAGCACCCCGGGACAGAGCTTCATCTATGTGCACCTGAATCGTGTCATCAAGAAATACGACCTCGACATGATCTACATCTGCGGCCCGGGGCACGGCGCGCCTGCGGTTCTCGCCAACACCTATCTCGAGGGCAGCTACAGCGAAATCTACCCCGAGATCAGCCAGGATGAGGCCGGTCTGCAGAAGTTCTTTCTTCAGTTCTCGTTCCCGGGCGGCATACCGAGCCACGCGTCGCCCGAATGTCCGGGTTCGATCCACGAGGGTGGCGAACTCGGTTACTCGCTGAGCCATGCGTTCGGTGCTGTTTTCGACAATCCGGATCTGATTGTTTCCTGCGTCATCGGCGACGGTGAGGCGGAGACCGGACCACTAGCGACGGCCTGGCATTCGAACAAGTTTCTCGATGCCGCGACCGATGGAGCCGTGCTTCCGATCCTGCATCTGAATGGCTACAAGATCGCCAACCCGACCGTGCTTGCGCGAATCTCGCACGAGGAGCTTGATCAGTTGTTGCGCGGCTATGGCTGGACGCCAATTTTTGTCGAGGGAGACGATCCGGCACTCATGCACGAAGCGATGGCGAGCGCTCTGGATACGGCCGTCGAACAGATCCGCGCTTTTCAGTGCGACGCGCGCGAGAACGGCAATCAGAAGCGTCCGCGCTGGCCGGTGATCGTGCTGAGGTCGCCAAAGGGCTGGACCGGGCCGAAGTGGGTTGATGGTCGTGAGATCGAAGGCACGTTTCGCGCGCACCAGGTGCCGATTTCAATCTCTGCATCGAAACCCGATCATCTTGCCCTGCTCGAAGAGTGGCTAAGGAGCTACCGGCCCGAGGAGTTGTTCGATGCCGACGGTCGACTCCTGGCCGAACTTGCCGAACTGGCACCGACTGGCTTGCGCCGCATGGGCTCGAATCCGCATGCCAATGGCGGCATCCTCTTGCGCGATCTGGAGTTGCCCGACTTCCGCGACTACGCCTGCGAGGTACCGATTCCCGGCGCCGCCGGCATTGGCGACACCCGTGTCCTGGGCCCGTTTCTGCGCGACGTGATGGCTCGCAACATGGCGACCCGGAATTTCCGCGTTTTCGGCCCGGACGAAACCCTGTCGAATGGACTCGGGGCTCTGTTTGACGTGACCGAGCGCCAATGGGATGCCGCCACGCTACCCAACGATCAATGGCTGGCACCGACTGGACGGGTCATGGAGATGCTCAGCGAGCACCAGTGTCAAGGCTGGCTGGAAGGCTATTTACTGAGCGGACGCCACGGCCTGTTCAATTGCTACGAGGCATTCGTTCATATCGTCGACTCGATGTTCAACCAGCATGCCAAGTGGCTGGACATCTCGCGCGAATTGCCCTGGCGTCGCAGGATCGCCTCGTTCAACTACCTCATCGCTTCGCATGTCTGGCGCCAGGACCACAACGGCTTTTCCCACCAGGATCCGGGTTTCATCGACGTCGTCATAAACAAGAAAGCCTCGGTCGTGCGGATCTATCTGCCGCCTGATGCCAACTGCCTGCTGTCGGTCATGGATCACAGCCTGCGCAGCCGCCACTATGTAAACGTCGTCATTGCCGGCAAGCATCCGGCGCCGCAATGGCTGACGATGGAGCAGGCGGTTGTCCACTGCACGAAGGGTATCGGCATCTGGGACTGGGCAAGCAGCGATGCCGGTGGCGAACCGGATGTGGTGATGGCCTGTTGCGGCGATGTTCCGACCCTGGAAACGCTTGCGGCAGTTTCGATACTGCGCGAACACTTGCCGGAACTGAAAATCCGCGTGGTCAACGTCGTCGACCTCATGCGCCTGCAGCCGCAGAGCGAGCATCCGCATGGCTTGAGTGATGCAGACTTCGACGCCTTGTTTACCCGCGACAAGCCGGTCATATTTGCCTTTCATGCCTATCCGTGGTCGATCCATCGACTGACCTACCGGCGCACCAACCACGCCAACATCCATGTGCGCGGCTACAAGGAAGAGGGTACGATTACTACGCCGTTCGACATGACTGTGCTTAACGATCTCGATCGCTTTCACCTGGTCATGGACACCATCGAGCGCCTGCCGCAAACCGGCGACAAGGGCTTGCAGTTGAAGCGGAGTCTCGCCGAAAAGCTGCTTGCGCATCGCAAGTACATCAACGTGCACGGCCAGGACATGCCTGAAATTCGCGACTGGAAATGGATGCCGTACGCGCCGTCTTTACAGGATCGAACCGACAAACCGCGATGATTTCCGCCGAGGCCAGCAGTGGAGAATCTGCCGCGCTTGCCGCGTTGGAACCGCCGCAGGCGCATTCTGGTGTCGTCGTTTCTGTGCGTGGAAGCGTTGTCGACATCCGCTTCGACGCGCCGCTTCCGGCGATCCATTCGATGTTGTGCGCGGGAGTTGATGGCCAGATCATCATCGAAGTGCTGGCGCATCGCGACGCCAGCCATGTGCGCGGCATTGCGATGACGCCAACCCAGGGGCTGGCCCGCGGCACCCGCGTCGTGGATACGCAGCGTCCGCTGGAAGTGCCGGTCGGCAAGGGCATTCTCTCGCGCATGTTTGATGTCTTCGGCGAGGTCATCGATCGTGGCCCCGCGCCGACAGACACGCATCGACGTTCGGTCCATCGCGATCCGCCTGCACTGTCACAACGATCGACGCGCTCGGAGATCTTCGAGACCGGAATCAAGGTCATCGATGTGCTGGTTCCGCTGGAGCGCGGTGGCAAGGCTGGCTTGTTCGGTGGGGCAGGCGTGGGCAAGACGGTGCTGTTGACCGAAATGATTCACAACATGGTCGGCAATCATTCCGGCGTGAGTATTTTTTGCGGCATCGGCGAGCGCTGTCGCGAAGGCGAGGAACTCTACAGCGACATGAAGGCAGCAGGAGTGCTGCCGAACATGGCGATGGTCTTCGGTCAGATGAACGAGCCTCCGGGCAGTCGTTTCCGCGTCGGCCATGCGGCCTTGACGATGGCCGAGTATTTCCGTGATGACGAACATCGCGATGTGCTGTTGCTGATCGACAATATTTTCCGCTTCATCCAGGCCGGCATGGAAGTCTCCGGCCTGATGGGGCAGATGCCTGCGCGACTCGGCTACCAGCCGACCATGGGCACCGAACTATCGGGGCTGGAGGAGCGCATCGCCAATACCGACCGCGCCGCAATCACCTCGATTCAGGCGGTATACGTGCCTGCAGACGACTTCACCGATCCCGCCGCGGTCCATGTGTTCTCGCATTTGTCCGCATCCATCGTGCTCTCGCGCAAGCGTGCCAGTGAAGGCCTATATCCGGCGATCGATCCGCTGCAGTCGAATTCGAAGATGGCGACTCCCGGCATCGCCGGCGTTCGTCATTTCCGTCTGGCTCAGGCGGTAAGGCGTACGCTGGCCCAGTACGCCGATCTCAAGGACATCATCGCCATGCTCGGGCTCGAACAGCTTTCGCCGGATGACCGCAAGCTTGTCGCTCGTGCGCGCAGGCTGGAGCGGTTTCTGACCCAGCCTTTCTTCACAACCGGGCAATACACGGGACTGCAGGGCAAGCTGGTCAGCCTGGCGGATTCGCTGGACGGTTGCGAGCGCATCCTGACCGACGAGTTCAAGGACTTGCCCGAGAGCGCGTTCTACATGATCGGCAGCGTGGACGAAGCAACGGCAAAGGCAAAGGCAAAACCGAAGCCGGTCGCTGCGGGCAGCAGCGAGAGCACGCATGCACATGAAGCTTGAGGTGCTGCTGCCGTGGCGAGTCTTCATCGAGCCCATCGAGGTCAAGCGCATCGTCGCCGAGACCGGTGAAGGATCCTTCGGCCTGTTGCCACATCGCCTTGATTGCGTTGCCGCCCTGGTTCCCGGAATCCTGATCTACGAAACCGAATCCGGCGACGAGGTATTCCTCGCGGTGGATGAAGGCCTGCTGGTCAAGACCGGCGCTCGGGTCAAGGTGTCGGTGCGTCGCGCTCTGGCCGGGTCGAATCTCGAATCGCTGCGGCAAAAGGTCGAAGAGGATTTCCTCATCCGCGATGAGAATGAGCAAGCCATGCGATCGGTCATGAACGGACTCGAGACCGGGTTCATGCGCCGCCTTGCGCAGTTCAAGCATGAATAACGAGCCTGCCGACAAGCGCAGGAAAGATGAAGACGCCTTTGTCGCGCTGGTCGATGCCAAGGCGACGCGCAAGGCGAAGGCGCGCAGCAATCCCGCGCCTGGCATCTGGTTCGGGCTCGGCATGATGGGTCTGATCGGCTGGTCGGTGGTCGTGCCGACCCTGCTCGGCGCGATGCTCGGTCTGTGGCTGGACGGAAACTACCCTAGGGAGCATTCGTGGACTCTCGCCTTGCTCGTTGGCGGACTCGTGCTTGGCTGCGCAAACGCCTGGCGCTGGGTTTCCCGACAGGATCAGATGACGCGGGAGGAATCGCGCAATGACGATGAATGAAGTGTTGTCCATGCTCCTTGTTGCTTCGCTGGGATTTGTCCTCGGGCTGATCTTCTTCGGCGGTCTCTGGTGGACGATCCGGCGCATGCTGCATTCACGGCATCCCGCGCTGTGGATGTTTGGCAGTCTGATTCTGCGTACGGGTATCGCATTGTCCGGATTCTGGCTGCTTGCCGGCCACGACTGGAAACGCATGCTCGCCTGCCTGGCCGGGTTCTTCATCGCACGCTTCGCGCTGACCTTTTTCTGGCACCGGCAAACAGCGGATGCGACAACGGAGGATCGTCGTGCATCTCAGTCCTGACGCCATCGTCTACTGGCAATTCGGGCTGTTCAAGCTCAATGCCACGATCGTCTTCACCTGGGCGATCATGCTCGTGCTCGTCGTCGGCTCGAGACTCATTACGCGCAATCTATCCATGGGTCTGGAGCGCGCGCGCTGGCAGAACCTGCTCGAAATCATCGTCATCGGCATGACCCGCCAGATCGCGGACATCGGTCTGTTGCAGGCGCGCACCTATCTGCCGTTTCTCGGCACGCTTTTCCTGTTTCTCGCTACGGTCAGTCTGGCCACGGTCATCCCGGGTTTCGAGGCGCCGACGGGATCCCTCTCGACGACCGTCGCGCTCGCCTTCTGCGTGTTGGTGGCAATCCCTTATTTCGGCATTCGCAAACAGGGCTTTGGCGGATACCTGAGGTCCTACATCGAACCGACGGTGGTCATGCTGCCATTCAACATCATCAGCGAAGCCTCGCGCACGCTGGCCCTGGCGGTACGTCTGTTCGGCAATATGATGAGTGGCGCGATGATCCTCGCGATTCTGCTCACCATCACGCCCTTTCTCTTTCCCGTTGTCATGACCGCGCTCGGCCTGCTAACCGGGATGGTCCAGGCCTATATCTTCAGCATTCTGGCCGCGGTCTATATCGCGGCGGCCACGCGCCCATCGAAATCCGAATCCACGGCCGCAACTTAGCCAAAAACAGGAAGCAACATGGATAGCATGACAATAATCGCAGTGGCCTCCATTGTCATTGCCGGCATCACCACCGGATTCGGCACGATGGGGCCGGCTCTCGCAGAAGGACGCGCGCTTGCCACGGCCCTGACCGCGCTCGCGCAGCAGCCGGATGCATCCGCGACCATCAGCCGGACCCTGTTCGTCGGCCTGGCCATGATCGAGTCCACCGCGATCTACTGCTTTGTGATCTCGATGATTCTCATTTTCGCCAATCCGTTCTGGGACTACGGCATCGCCCTGGCTACGGGCAAGTAGCCCATGCTCATCGATTGGTTCACGGTAGCTGCGCAGGCGCTGAATTTCATCGTCCTGCTGTGGTTGATGAAGCGGTTTCTGTATGCGCCCATCCTCAGTGCGATCGATGCGCGCGAGAAGCGCATCGCAGCGGAGCTCAAGGATGCCGACGCAAAAAAAGCCGAGGCGCAAACGGAACGCGAGGAATTCGAGCGCAAGAACGAGGCCTTTGATCAGCAGCGTGCCGAGCTTCTGAACAAGGCCACTGACGAGGTTCAATCGCAAGCTCGGGCCATGCTCGAGCAGGCCCGCGAGAGCGCCGACAACTGGAGCGCAAGACGACAGGAAGCCTTGCGAACGGAAGCCGAAGGATTGAGCCGGGCGATCGAAGACAGTGCGCGCGATGAAGTCCTCGCGATCACGCGCAAGGCATTGCAGGATCTCGCCACCACCGATCTCGAAACGAGCATGGTCAAGATCTTCATGCAGCGCTTGCGCGCGCTGAATGGGCAGGCGAAAGCGGATCTTGTCGTTGCCCTGAAGACCTCGCCGACGCCGCCGACGATCAGTAGTGCGTTTGCCCTGCCAGGCAGCCAGAAGGCAGCAATACAGGCAATGTTGCAGGAATTGTTTTCCTCGGAGTCCCCGCTGCATTTCGAGGTCCGGCCGGAACTGGTCTGCGGCATTGAACTCATCGCCAATGGACAGCTCGTAGCCTGGAATGTCGAGGGCTATCTGCTCTCACTGAAGAAAGAGATCGAGCGGATTGCCAGGGAACGCGGAGGGCAAGCCAATGCCGCCACGCCGCCGTCCGTTCCCGAGGGCAGCCCCCATAGTAAACAGGAATCGGGCACCGACACGGAAGTTGCCGCAGAACCGTCGGCAAACGATGTTCCGCCTGCGCAGGTCAAGGCCACATGATCGGCGAATCGACGGAATTGCGGGATACCGTCGAACGCGCCATTCGCGAAATCGGCGAGGCAAGGGCAGGTTTTGCGCCGCAACTTGTGGCGCAGGAAATCGGCACGATCACGCGCATTTCCACAGGTATCGCCCGCGTCTCGGGTCTCCCGCATGTTGGCTCCGACGAGTTGCTCAGGTTTTCCGGCGATGTATTCGGCATCGCCTTCAATCTGGATGAGGACGATATTGGCGTCGTTCTGCTCGGCGACTACGCGAACCTGCGCGCCGGTGATCGCGTCGAGCGCACCGGTCGGGTCATGGATGTGCCGGTTGGTGAAGGTCTGCTTGGCCGCGTCATCGATCCACTCGGAAGACCGCTGGATGACAATGGACCGCTGACATTCAGCGCTCGTTTGCCGATTGAGCGGCCAGCCGCGGCAATCATGGATCGCTCGCCGGTCAGTGTGCCGCTGCAGACCGGCCTCAAGGTCATCGATGCGCTGATTCCGGTTGGTCGCGGTCAACGCGAATTGATCCTTGGTGATCGACGCACCGGCAAATCGGCGATAGCAATCGATGCCATTCTCAACCAGCACGGCCGCGACGTGGTCTGCGTCTATTGTGCGATCGGCCAGCGCGCCTCCGCGGTGGCCAAGGCCGTGGCCAACCTGCGTGAGAACGGAGCCATGGAGTACACCATCGTGGTCGTCGCCGAAGGCGACCAGGCACCCGGTCTGGCCTATGTTGCGCCGTATGCCGCGACCAGCATCGCCGAATATTTCATGGAAGCGGGTCGCGACGTGCTGATCGTCTATGACGACCTGACCCACCATGCCCGTAGCTATCGCGAGTTGTCCCTGTTGTTGCGTCGCCCACCTGGTCGCGAGGCGTTTCCGGGTGACATTTTCTATCTGCATTCGCGTCTGCTCGAACGCGCAACGCATTTGAACGAAGCGCGCGGCGGCGGTTCGCTCACCGCACTGCCGATCATCGAGACCGAAGCGCAGAATATTTCGGCCTATATCCCGACCAACCTGATCTCGATCACCGATGGCCAGATCTACTTGTCGCCGAGCTTGTTCGAGCTCGGCGTGCTGCCTGCCGTCGATGTCGGCAAGTCCGTATCCAGGGTTGGTGGCAAGGCGCAATGGGCAGCTTTCCGCGCGGTTGCCGGCGACCTGAAGCTGGCCTATGCACAGTTCGAGGAACGCGAAACCTTCTCGCGTTTTGGTGCGCAGCTCGATGCGGATGCGCGCGCCATCATCGAGCATGGCAAGCGCATCCGCGCCTGCCTCGGCCAGGCGGAGTCTTCCCCGGTATCCGTTGCCGCGCAGATCATGATCCTGCTCGCACTTTCCGCCAGGCTCTTCGACAACGTGGCGCTTGAGCGCATGGGCGAAGCCCAGCAAGCATTGCAGAGCGCAGCAGACACGCTTCCGGCGGCTGTTGGCGCGCGATTGGAGAGTGCCGAAAAACTCGCCGACGAGGATCGTGAAATGATTCTTGTCCTCGCGCGCAATACGCGCGCAGCTTTTTCGTCCGCGGCAAATGCAGAAGGCAGTGCAGCAATGCCAACGCGTGATACGAACGCCGGTTCGCATGCTGAGCCAAAACCATCAGACCTTCCCAAACGGAGTACACCATGAAAATCCAGATCAATACCGACCACAACATCCATGGTCGCGAGGCGCTGGTTGAACGATTGAGCAAGGACGTTACCAAAGCATTGGCGAACGTCAGCAAGCACGTGACCCGCATCGAAATTCACCTCAGCGACGAGAACGGCGAGAAGGGCGGGCAGGGTGACAAGCGCTGCGCGATGGAAGCCCGTCTCGAAGGGCGTCAGCCGATCGCCGTGACCGAACATGCGTCCTCGCTCGACCTGGCCGTGCACGGTGCTTGCAACAAGCTGATCCGAATGATCAGCGGCATCGTCGAGGCGAAGCGCGACAGCAAGCGACATTCCGATAACGTGCCCTTCGATGGATTGGTGCCTTCGGAAGACTGATGAGCGTCACCGCCGCAGCCCTGAGCAAGAAGATCGCCAGCGCTGGCGATCTGCAATCGGTGGTGCGCACGATGAAGGCAGTTGCAGCGGCAAACCTCGGCCAGTACGAACAATCAGTGCGCGCACTGGCCGACTATAGCCGGAACGTGGAACTCGGCCTCGGGGTCTGCTTCAGGGATACCACGACACCGGCAATGGCTGCCGCCGAGTTTGATTCCAGGGATCAGGGTTCGCCGGTGGCCATCGTATTCGGATCCGACCAGGGACTCGTCGGTCGCTTCAATGATGAAATCGTGGACTTTGCTTCGACCTGCCTCGCCACGCTTGCCGGCGAGCCGCGCGTTTGGGCCATCGGCGAGCGCGTACACGGCCGACTCGTCGACTCCGGCCTGCGCCCGGTCGGATTGCTGCCTGTTCCCGGCTCGATACACGCCGTGGCAGCCCTGGTCGGGGAAATTCTCGTGCAGTGCGTGTCGGCGCAAGTGGGCGGGGTCGAGCTTCATCTGTTTCATCAGCGCCCGGTCGCATCAGGGAATTGCGTGCCGACGAGTCTTCGTCTCCTCCCGCTGGACAAGGAGTGGCGCAGCGGACTGGCGCGGATACCATGGTCAGGAAAGTGCCTGCCCGATGTGATCGGTGGCGCCTCCGCGACTCTGGGCGCGCTCATTCGAGAGTACCTGTTTGTTTCCTTGTTCCGCGCGTGCGCGGAATCGCTGGCCAGCGAAAACGCAAGTCGCCTGGTCGCGATGCGCCGCGCCGACCGCAACATCGGCGAACTTCTCGAGAGTCTTGGCGCGACGTTCCACAACGTGCGCCAAAGCGGAATCGACGAGGAATTGTTCGATGTGATCGCGGGTTTCGAAGCCCTGGGCACGAGCTGATGGACACCAACCCGAATGGCACTGAGCCAGAGTCGTCATCCCGGCAGCTCTCAACAGCCGAATGGATGGTCAAGCCGGAATGACGGAATTATTGGTATTTGCCGGGTCCTGCAGACACGCGTTGTGGCGCACACTGCCTCGCGTGCCGACCACATCTGCATCCCGGTACACGCGCTCATGGCAAGAGCCCAGGCAATGAAGCACAACCGAATGAAAGATCCACTCGCATGTTGAGGTCTCGATGAGCCTCAAGTCGCTCCTTGCCAGCGTGCGCCAGGCGATTCTTCGCGTTTCCGCGCCAGCCAAAGGTGCGCAGGACGAATCACCGTTGCGCGCGCGCCTGCTCAGCGCGGAACAGATGGAGCGCCATGGCAAGCATCTGGCGCGTAGTCACAAGATCGGCCCCGCATCCTCGCCTGACTTGCTGCTCGCGCGACTCAGCGAGAACAGGGATCTGATTGAAAAAGCCTGCAGCCTGCTCGGGTCGGCTGCACTGTCCAGCAGCCGGCTGACGCCTGCGGATGAGTGGCTGCTGGACAACATCTACCTGATCGAGGAGCAGATTCGCATCGCGCGGCGTCATTTGCCGAAGGGCTACAGTCGCCAGCTTCCGCGCCTGACTGGCTCGGGCGCAGAGATCCCGCGTGTATACGACATCGCACTTGAAGCGATTGCGCACGGCGATGGTCGCATTGATGCCGAGGGCCTGCTCCGCTTCGTCGCCGCCTATCAGACCATCACTCCGCTGCAACTGGGCGAATTGTGGGCGATCCCGATCATGCTGCGTCTGGCCTTGATCGAAAATCTGCGACGCGTGGCGGCGCGCATCATCGCCCAGCGCATGGATCGAAACCTGGCCGATCACTGGGCCGATCAATTCGTCGCCATGGCAATCTCGGATCCAAAGAATCTCGTCCTGGTTGTTGCCGACATGGCGCGATCAGAACCTCCGCTGGCGACGACATTCGTGGCCGAACTGGCACGTCGACTGCAGGGGCAGGGGCCGGTCCTGGCGGTGCCGCTGACATGGATCGAACAATGGCTGGCGCCGGCCGGACTGACCATCGAGAGAATGGTCCAGTCGGAGAGCCAGCAACAGGCGGCAGATCGCGTTTCGATCGCCAACAGTATCGGTAGCCTGCGCTTTCTGGAAGTACTCGATTGGCGCGAGTTCGTGGAATCCCTCAGCGCGGTCGAACACCTCCTGCGCAAGGATCCGGACAATACTTACGCGAAAATGGATTTTGCCACGCGCGACAACTATCGGGGTGTCATCGAACGCCTTGCGCGTCGCGGTCGACTGGCCGAACACGATGTTGCCGCCGCCGTCCTGAAACTGGCACAGACGGGATCGAGTCCGGGGACGGAAAATCTGCCTGACACGCATGTCGGCTATTACCTGATCGATGAAGGTCTTGCTGGTCTGGAAAAAACGCTCGCGCTTCGTCGTGGCTTGCGCGTTCGACTACAGCGCCTGCTCGCGCATGCTCCATTGTTCGCCTACACCGCGCCAACCGCGATTATCGTGTCTTTCTTTGCCGTCGGCATGGTCGCCGAAGCGCATGCACAACTTAGCGCATTCGGCCTGGTCTGGCTGACCGCAATCCTGTCCGTGATCGCCTTCAGCGAACTCGGTGTCGCGCTGGTGAACCGGCTTGCGACCCAACTCGTGCGACCCAGTCCATTGCCGCGTCTGGACTTCTCGAAAGGGATTCCCGACGACGCACGCACCCTGGTGGTCGTGCCCACCATGCTTGGCAATGTGCAGGCGGCGCAGATCCTTGCCGAGGCGCTGGAAGTTCGCTACCTGGCCAATCGCGATCACAATCTGCAGTTTGCCCTGCTGACGGATTTTCTCGACGCCGAAAGCGCAGAGTTGGCCGAAGATGCAGCCATTCTCGACGCTGCGCAGCGCGAGATCGAAGCCCTCAACGCGCGCTATTCCGAGAACGGCAGGGATGTCTTCTTCCTCATGCATCGGCCGCGCCTGTGGAATCCGCAAGAACGAAAATGGATGGGCTACGAGCGCAAGCGCGGAAAACTGGCTGCACTGAACGCCTTGCTTCGCGACGACAGCGCGACTGAATCGTTCATGCGCCTGGTTGGTGATCGTGGCTCGCTGGTTCGCATTCGCTACGTGATCACGCTGGATACCGATACCCGATTGCCACGCGATGCTGCCGGCAAGCTGATTGGAACCCTGGCTCATCCGCTCAATTGTGCACGCTTCGATGCGCGCAGACGGGTGGTGAGCCGCGGCTACGCGATCCTGCAGCCGAGAATCGACATCTACGTTGGCGCTGGCAAGCGCTCCTGGTATGCGCGCCTGGATGGCAGCGAATCGGGGATCGACCCGTACACACGCCTGGTCTCGGACGTCTATCAGGACGTATTCGGCGAAGGCTCGTTCATTGGCAAGGGCATCTACGACATCGATGCTTTTGAACTGGCTCTGAAAGATCGCTTTCCCGCAGGCCGCATTCTGAGCCACGATCTGCTCGAAGGTTGCTATGCCCGCGCCGGTCTGGTCAGCGACGTCACCTTCTACGAGGATTCGCCGAGTCGCTATGCGGTGGACGTCAAGCGCCGACAACGCTGGATCCGCGGCGACTGGCAACTGCTTCCCTGGCTACTGCCGTGGACGCCGTTGCCGGGCGGATCGCGCGAGCGCAATCCACTCTCTATCCTGTCGCGCAGCAAGCTGCTGGACAACCTGCGTCGCAGTCTGGTGCCGGTGGCGATGCTGGCGATGTTCCTGCTCGGATGGTTGTTGTCGCCGGAACCGGGCCTGTGGACGCTCTGGATCCTGTCGATCCTGCTGGTTCCAGCCTTTGTCATTGCCCTGCACGACATTTCGGACCGAGCGGCGGGAATGCCGATATCGGCGCATCTGCGTCATGTCCTGGTGGCCACAGCGCGCACGGTTTCGCCGATCCCGTTGATCCTTGCCTGCCTGCCGTTCGAGGCGATGTTCAGTCTCGGCGCGATCGTGCAAACCCTGTGGCGGATGTTCGTTTCAAAGCGCCATTTGCTGAAGTGGAATCCGTCGAGCGAGGTCGAGCGAACCCTCGGTGACAGTTTTTCGGCATCGCTCCGGTTGATGTGGATTGGTCCGTTTGCGGCCCTTGCCAGCGCTGCCGTACTGATTCACCTGGATGCTCGCGCGGCACTGATCGCCAGTCCGATCCTGCTGCTGTGGCTGTTGTCACCGGCCTTGATGTGGTTGTTGGGGCGACCCGTTTCGCACAAGCCGGTGGCGCTCTCTGCCGAGCAGTTCCGCTTTCTCGGACGCCTGTCGCGACGCACCTGGGGCTTTTTCGAAATCTGGGTGAGCGCAGAAGATCACTGGTTGCCACCGGACAATGTGCAGGAGCATCCCAACCTGCAGGTGGCCCGGCGCACCTCGCCGACCAACATTGGCCTTTCGCTGCTGGCAACGCTTGCCGCCTACGACTTTGGCTATCTGCAGTTGACCCAATTGATGGAGCGCACCGCGAGCACGCTGCGAACCCTGGAGTCACTGCCGCGTTTTCGCGGGCATTTCTACAATTGGTACGACACGGAAACCCTTGAAGCCCTCACTCCGGCTTACATCTCGACGGTCGACAGTGGCAATCTGGCGGGTCATCTGCTGACCCTGCGGCAAGGGCTGCTGGCCCTGGTCGATGCGCCCGTGCTCACAGCATCCACATGGTCGGGACTGCGCGATGTTCTCGAGGTGCTCGCCGAGGTCGTAGCCGCTGGACCTGGCATGGACACGTTGCGGGAAATGCAGAGGCTGCTTGACGGGCCCTGCGCCAATCCGCTGGCGACTCTGCCGACAGCCACTCAGGTTCTGGCCGAGTTGCAAGTGTTGGCCGCAGGTCTCGATGGTGAATACGCGCTGCAATCGGGACAGCCAAGCCACTGGATACTCGCGCTATCGCGACAGATCCAGGCTGCGCAGGTCGAGATGGCTGTGCACTCGGACGAAGCCACCCACGGCGTGCGCGAGATCGTCGACTCGGGAATGGGCGGCGACGTTGCGCAATCGCCGGCGCGGATCAGGGAACTGCAACGTCTGGCCCATATCGCCGGACAATGCGCGCAGATGGATTTCGCGTTTCTCTACGACAGCGGGCGGCACTTGCTGAGCATCGGCTACAACACGATCGAGCGCCGCCTGGATTCCGGTCACTACGATCTGCTCGCCTCCGAGGCACGCCTGGCCAACTTTGTCGCAATTGCGCAAAACCAGTTGCCGCAGGAAAGCTGGTTTGCGCTAGGTCGCCTGATTACCGAGATCGACGGCGATGCGACGCTGCTGTCCTGGAGCGGCTCGATGTTCGAGTACCTGATGCCGCAACTGGTCATGCCCAGCTATGAGGGCACCCTGCTTGAGCGTACATCGCAGGCTTCGGTGCGCCGACAGATCGAATACGGCAGGCAGCGAAATGTACCGTGGGGAATTTCCGAATCGGCCTACAACATGGTCGATGCCCACTCCAACTACCAGTACCGCGCGTTCGGTGTGCCGGGACTCGGATTGCGACGAGGCCTTGCCCGGGATCTCGTGATCGCGCCCTATGCAAGCATGATGGCCTTGATGGTTGATCCGAACGCTGCTTGCGAGAATCTGCAGCGACTCAGCGACTCCGGCTTCGCCGGCGGCTATGGATTGTACGAGGCGATCGACTACACGCCCGAGCGTATGCCGCGCGGGCAGAGCCAGGTTCTGATTCGCTCCTACATGGCCCACCATCAGGGCATGGGCCTGTTGTCACTGGCCTATTTGCTGCGCGATCAGCCGATGCAGAAGCGCTTCGGCGCCGATACCGAATTCCAGGCGACCTTGCTGCTGCTGCAGGAGCGGATTCCGCGCACCGGCGCCTATCATCCGCACGTCCAGGAAGCCGCAGCGACCGATCTCGATACCAGCATCGACGAGACGCGCCTGCGCATCCTGCGCGACGTCGACAGCCCGCGGCCGGCTGTGCATTTGCTCTCGAATGGCCGCTATCAGGTCATGCTCACAAGCGCAGGCGGTGGCTACAGCCGCAGCAGAGATCTGGCCGTGACGCGCTGGCGGGAGGACAGCACGCGCGACCACTGGGGAAGCTTCTGCTATCTGCGCGATGTGGAGAGCAGTTCGGTTTGGTCGACTGCCTATCAACCCGCAGCGGCCAAGGTCGAGAACTACGAAGCGATCTTCTCCGATGGCAAGGCCGAATTCCGCGGCAGCAAGCACGGCTTCGATACCCACACCGAGATCGCCGTCTCGCCCGAGGATGATATCGAGCTGCGCCGCCTGACCATCAGCAACCGCTCGCGCGAAACGCGGAGCATCGAAATCACCACCTATGCCGAACTGGTTCTGGCACCCGGCATTTCCGATGAACTGCATCCCGCTTTCAGCAATCTGTTCGTGCAGACCGAATTGTTGCCGGCCCAGCAGGCCATCATTGCCACCCGCCGGCCGCGCGCCGTGCTCGAGAAACCACCGTGGAGTGTGCATCTGCTGGCCGTTCATGGTGCCGACATCGACGCCATATCCTATGAGACCGATCGGGCCCGATTCATTGGACGCGGCAACGATCTGCGTAGCCCGCAGGCGCTGACCACCGATGAGGCGTTGTCCAACAGCGCGGGTTCCGTGCTTGATCCGATTTTCGCCATCCGCTGCCGGTTGACTCTGAAGAGGGAACAGAAGGTCACCATCGACATGGTCACCGGTATCGCTGTCAACCGCGAGGACTGCGCCGGACTGATCGACAAGTATCGCGACCGTCACCTCGCTGATCGTGTGTTCGATCTGGCCTGGACCCACAGCCAGGTGGTCCGGCGCCAGATCAATGCTTCGCAAGCCGATGCGCAGGTGTACGAGCGTCTCGCCGGAATGTTGATCTATGCGCACGCAGCGATGCGCGCCGATCCTTCGATCCTGCTGCTCAACAGTCATGGTCAATCCGGACTCTGGGGGCAGGGGATCTCGGGCGATCACCCGATCGTGGTAGTGAAGATCGCCGATCCGACCAACATCGAGCTGATCAGGCAGATGGTCCAGGCGCATGCCTATTGGCGTCTGAAAGGACTGACCGTTGACCTGGTGATCTGGAACGACGACCAGACCGGTTATCGCCAACAGTTGCAGGATCAGATCATGGGCATGATCTCGGCCGGTGCGGAAGCCAACGTCATCGACCGCCCAGGCGGCATCTTCGTGCGCGCCGCCCCGCTGATTTCGCAGGACGAACGCATCCTTCTGCAAACGGTGGCGAGAATCATCGTCAGCGACAAGGCAGGCAGTCTGAAGGATCAGGTGCAGTACAAGCTGCCTGATCCGCTTTCGGTTCCATTCCTGTCGCAGAAGACGAAAGCGCGGGTGTCACCGATCAAACCGGCATCGATCGCCGCAGAACCTCATGTTGCCGACCTCTTTGACGGACTGGAACCGCACTCGCAAGCCGCGGTTCTGCACGGGCCGGCTCCCTATCATGCGGCGGCCGAACCGATCGTGTGTAACAACGGCATCGGTGGCTTCTCTGCGGATGGGCGCGAGTATGTCGTCGATCTGCAGCCGGGCCAAACGACACCGGCACCCTGGGCCAACGTGATCGCCAATGCCGTCTTTGGCACCGTATTGAGCGAGAGTTCGCTCGGCTACACCTGGGGCGAGAATGCGCACGAGTTCCGCCTCACGCCATGGCACAACGACCCGGTTCTCGATACCTGCGGCGAAGCTTTCTACCTGCGTGACGAGGAGACTGGTCAGGTCTGGTCACCGACGCCGCTGCCGCGTCGCGGAAGCACGCCGTATCGGACCCGGCATGGATTCGGCTACAGCGTTTACGAGCATGTCGAACACGGCATCGCCAGCGAACTCTGGGTTTTCGTCGATCGTGACGAGGCAATCAAATACAGCGTGCTCAAGCTGCGCAACCTCGAGGGGCGTCGCCGGTACCTTTCCGCTACCGGCTACGTCGAATGGATTCTTGGGGACCGTCATGCCGCGACCCAGATGACCGTAATCACCGAGCGCGACCAGGACAGCGGCATATTGCTGGCGCGCAATCCCTACAACCAGGAGTTTGTCGGTCGCGTCGCGTTTTTCGATGTCGATGCGCCCGGCCATGATGCCGAAGAAATCAGCATCAGCGGAGACCGCGCGGAATTCATCGGTCGCAACGGCAGCCTGCGTGCACCCGACGCACTGCTGCGCGAGCGGCTTTCGAACCGGCTCGGAGCGGGGCTCGATCCCTGCGCCGCCATCCAGGTCCAGTTTCAGCTCGAGCCCGTCGAAGATTGCGAACTGGTATTCCGGCTCGGACTCGGGCGCGACCGGGCTGCCGCACTGGGCTTGGCCAGTCGCGCGCGCGGCAGCAAATCGGCACGCCAGGCGCTGACCAAGGTGCATGCCTACTGGAAGCGAACGCTAGGCGCGGTCGAGGTGGAAACGCCGGATCGATCGGTCGATCTGCTCGCCAATGGCTGGCTCCTCTATCAGACCATCGCCTGTCGCTATTTCGCCCGCAGCGGCTACTACCAATCCGGCGGTGCGTTCGGCTTTCGCGATCAGCTGCAGGACAGCATGGCCATGTTGCATGCCGAGCCGCAGCTGGCGCGCAATCATCTGCTGCTATGTGCTGCGCATCAGTTCCCGCAAGGCGACGTACAGCACTGGTGGCACCCACCGCTGGATCGCGGCGTGCGCACGCGCTGCTCGGACGACTACCTCTGGCTACCCTATGCGACTTGTCGCTACCTGGAGCTGACCGGCGACCGCCGCGTGCTCGATGAGCAGGTTTCGTACATCGAGGGCAGACCGCTCAATTCCGATGAAGAGTCCTACTACGATCTCCCTGTCCATTCACCATTGCGCGAGGATTTGTATCGCCATTGCGTGCGGGCGCTGGAGCGCGGCTGGGGCCTGCTCGGCGAACGCGGTCTGCCGCTGATGGGCAGCGGCGACTGGAATGACGGCATGAACAGGGTCGGTGACGGCGGCAAGGGCGAGAGCGTATGGCTGGGCTTCTTTCTGTTCGATGTGACCAGACGTTTTGCGTCGGTGGCGCGTGCGCGCGGCGATTACCTGCTCGCCGATCGCTGCGCGAAAACTGCAAACCAACTGCGCGAAAACCTCGAAAAACACGCCTGGGATGGCGACTGGTATCGACGCGCCTGGTATGACGACGGTGTGCCTCTCGGCTCGGCGCAAAACGACGAATGTCGCATCGATTCAATCTCGCAAAGCTGGGCCGTGCTTTCCGGAGCCGGCAATCAGGAACGGGCGCGCAAGGCCATGTCCGCCCTGGACACCCATCTCGTGCGCCGCGATGCCGGACTGATCCAGTTGCTCGAACCGCCATTTGACAAGACCAAGGAAGATCCCGGCTACATCCGCGGCTACGTGCCCGGTGTGCGCGAGAACGGCGGCCAGTACACACATGCCGCGATCTGGACGGTCATGGCCTTCGCCGAACTCGGCGATCACGAACGCGCATGGGAACTGCTGCGTCTGATCAATCCGCTACACCATGCCGATACGGCTGAGCGGCTGGCCATTTACAAGATTGAACCTTATGTTGTGGCGGCGGATGTCTATGGCGTGGCACCGCATACCGGACGCGGGGGATGGTCGTGGTACACCGGCTCGGCGGGCTGGATGTACCGCTTGATGATTGAGTCGCTGCTGGGTTTGAAGCGCGAAGGGCAGGGCTTGCGGATTGAGCCTTGTATTCCGGCTGATTGGCCTGGGTATTCGTTGCGGTATCGGTATGGGGAGACGGTTTATCGGATTGAGGTGACGCAGTCTTCAGAGGCGGGTGCGGTTGGGCGCGTTCGGGTTGATGGGGTTGTGCAGGGGGATGGGGTTGTTCGGTTGGTCGATGATCGGGGGAAGCATCTTGTTGAGGTTTTTTGTGGGGTTGTGGCGCAGGAGAGGTCCACTTGAGTTTGTCGGGTGTAGATATGGCAGCGAGGTGGGTATGAGCGTAGCCTTTTTTCTTTTCGGCCGAATCAGTGGTCGGGAATGACCGCGATGCATTTCAGCTCGATCGCGATCGGCGTCGGCAGGGAGGTTATGCCGAGCGTGGTGCGGCATGGCTGGGTCTCGCCGAAGTATTCGGCGTAGATGCGGTTGTAGGTGGCGAAATCGCGCTGCATGTCAGTCAGGAATACGGTGATGTCGACGAGATCCTGCCAGCGTGCGCCGCTGGCTTCGAGCACGGCACGCACATTGGCGAAGACCTGATGGCACTGTGGCTCGATGTCGTGGTCGACGAGCCTGCCGTCGGTATCGAGCACGTTGCCCGGAATCGAGTTGTCCTGCGGGCTGCGCGGGCCGACTCCGGAAAGAAACAGCAGGTTGCCGACACGGCGTGCGTGCGGATAGGCGCCGAGGGCCTTGGGAGCGCCTGCGGCATGCACGATGTCGTTCATGGATTTGCCTTGTCCTTGCCGACAACGATCGATTGCCGGTGATGGATCACATTGGCGCGGTCGCGTGCCAGGATCTCGTACTTGCCGGGACGCAACCAGAGTTCGGCAATCGGATACGGATCGGTGCTGTTGCGAAGGATGTCACCGTAGCCGGCGATGCGGCCCTTGAACTCGATCACGTAGCGGTCCGCCGGAATGGCCTGGTCGGGCTGGCCTTGATAGCGCGCCTCGACCAGGCAGGGGTAATCGAGATCGCACATGCGGCCGCTGACCTGGAAGGGCTCGCGCATGTCGCCCATGGCAAGCCAGGTCGGGCGGCCGCGCTGCAGGGTTTCTTCCGGGAAGAACACGCTGAGGTCATAGGCTTTCTTCAGTGACCAGGCATTCCCCCTGGAATCGACAAAGACAATCGGTTGTTTCGGCGCGAGTTTGGTGGCGACCTCGCGATACCACGGGTGATCGCTGATGATTTTTTCGTGCGGGATCATCATGGTCTGTTCGACCGTCAACGGGTCGATCTTGGCGAGCCGGGAAAAGTGCTGGGCCATGGCCATGCCGCCGAGATACTTGCCCTGTTCCTGGATGTGCGCATAGCCTGCGTTGACGACCAGGCGCGCATCCGGGTGATCGCCGTAGACATCGCGAACCAGATTGCGCGCCTGTTCGGCTTCGCGGGCATCGCCAGTCGCGTCGGATAGCGCCTCATAAGCGATCACGCGATAGCCCAGCCTGAGCGCTTCGCCCACCATTTCGGCATAAATCGGTTCCTCGGTATAGAAACCGGTCGCCGAGGTCGCATAGCCACGCCTCGTCAGCGCGGGCATGTCGGACTGGTACAGGGTTTCCGCCGCGAACGTGTCGAATCCTTGCTCGCGCAAGGCAGCCAGCATCTGCACGGTCAAGGTTCGGGTCAGCGGGTAGCTGTGGTTTTCGTTGAAGAAGACGGCCTTCCGATCCTTGGCCAGTCGCGCAATCGCGCTCGTTGCGGATTCCGCGCGCCATTCCGCTCCTTGCAGCGGCGATGGGGCATCGTCCTTGGCCGCGTTCTGCACGATCGAGAAGCTGCTGCGCGCGCCGGAGTAGTCGCCGACCCAGGTTTGATACCAGCTCAAGTACTGGTTGAAGATCACGCGGAACGAGACATCCTTGCTGTTCGCATAGGTGTCGCGCATGTACAGGTATCGCGAAAGCAGGCCGCTGCGTCTCTGTGCTTCGGCCATGATTTTTTCCGATTGGGCGACGGCGGCCTTTTGCTGATGCACGCTGGCACTGCCGGTGCCGGCGGGTTCAATGGCTTGGCTGAATGCCGGAATCGCCAGCGCGCCAGCAAGGATCGCGCGCAACAACCTGTTGCTGCAGCAATGCGGGGAATACGAGTCTGACGGCTTCATCGGGCACCTCCGGTTTCAGGCAAGTTTTCGGTCTCTGCGAATCCGGTTTACCCGGATTCGATGCATATGTTTTTCGGCTCGGTGAAGAAGCGCAAGGCATCGACGCCGCCCTCACGACCGAGGCCCGAATTCTTGACGCCGCCAAACGGCGTGCGCAGATCGCGCGACATCCAGCAGTTGATCCAGACGATGCCGAATTCGAGTCGCCCTGCGAGCCGTTGCGCGCGGCCGAGGTCGCGTGTCCACAGCGATGCGGCAAGGCCGTATTCGGTGTCGTTGGCGATGCGGATCGCGTCTGCTTCGTCGTCGAACGGAATCAGGCTGACAACCGGACCGAAGATTTCTTCCTGATTGGTTCGGCTTTGCGAGGACAGGCCCTCGATGACGGTCGGTGAGACGAACCAGCCATTGGCACAACGCCCGCCGACATCGATCGAGTTGCCGCCACAGGCGATCTGGCCGCCTTCGCTGCGTGCCGTTGCAATGGCTGCGATGACCTTGTCGTAATGCGCCTGCGATACGAGGGCGCCGAGTTGGCTGGATGGATCGCTCGGATCGCCGACACGCAAGGCCGTCACGGCGGCCAGATAGCGTTCGCGGAACTCGTCATGGATCGAGCGTTGCACGAGAAGGCGCGAACCACACAGGCAGATCTCGCCTTGGTTGGCGAAACCCGAGCGTACGATCGTGGCCAGATTGGCCTCGCTGAACTCGAAATCGGCGAAGACGATGGCTGGATTCTTGCCACCCATTTCCAGTGACAGCTTCTTGAACATCGGCGCGGCCGTTGCCGCGATTGCAGCGCCGGTGCGGGTGCTGCCGGTGAATGACACGGCCTTGACCTGGCGATGCTCAACGATGGCCTGGCCCACGGCCGGGCCTTCGCCGTGAACGATATTGAGAACCCCCGATGGGAAGCCGGCGATTACACTCAGTTCGCCGAGACGCGCAGCCGTACACGGTGTGATTTCGGAGGGTTTGGCGACGACCGTATTGCCGGCGGCGAGTGCGGGCGCGATCTTCCAGGTGAACAGATAAAGCGGCAGATTCCATGGCGAGATGCAGCCGACGACGCCAAGCGGCTGGCGCAGGGTGATGTTGATTGTTTGTGGATTGCCGACATGCGACTCGCTTGACCATTGCGTGATCGCGGCGGCGAAGAAACGCAGATTGGATATCGCGCGTGGAATATCGACCTGGCGCGCCAGTGAAACGGGCTTGCCGTTGTCGCGTGATTCGAGCTCGGCCAGCGATTCGAGTTCAGACTCGATCAGGTCGGCAAGGCGTTGCAGCAGACGTGCTCGATCTTCGACCGGAGTTGCCGCCCAGGCCGGAGCGGCCTGCTGCGCGGCTTCGACGGCCCGCTCGACATCGGTTTGCGTCGAAGCCGGGCAACGCGCGAACACCTTTCCGATGGCGGGCTCGAACACGTCGAGCCAGCGATTGCCTTCAGGTGCGCACGCTTGCCCACCAATCAGATTTGCAAGCTTTGTTGGGGTGCTCATAGGCCGAGCTTAGCTGCATGTCAGGTCAGACGGGAAACCACGTACGCCAATATTTCCGTCATCCCGGCAAAAGCCGGGACCCATCTTGATCTTGACCATTTGAAAATGGATCCCGGCTTTTGCCGGGATGACAAAAAAATAGTATTCAAGTCGAGGTTGAACCGTATCGGCTTGCGCGTCACGTAGCGCAAAGTCTTGCGGGTGCGTCGACCCGTTTTCCCGGGCAGCCGCGCGGCCACCCGGGGTCGCTTTATCAGTCTTTCGCCGGGGCCAGACCTCGGCGTTCAAGCAGCGGTTGCACATAAGGCTCGCCGCCGCTGAAATCCTTGAACAGGACCATCGCATCCTCGGAACCACCGCGCGAGAGCAGGGTCTTGCGGAAGTGGTCGCCGTTTTTGCGGGTCAGGCCGCCATTCGCCTTGAACCATTCGACACTGTCGGCATCGAGCACTTCGCTCCAGATGTAGGCGTAGTAACCGGCAGAATAGCCGCCCATGATGTGCGAGAAATAAGTTGTCCGATAACGCGGCGGCACCGGCGCGAAGTCGACGCCGGCTTTCTTCAACGCGGCTGCCTCGAAGGCGAGCACGCCGTCGGCAGCGGGGGCCTGCCTGGCCGTGATCTGGTGCCAGGCCTGGTCGAGCAGGGCCGCACCGAGATATTCGGTGGTGGCGAAACCCTGGTTGAACTTCTCGGATGCCATGACCTTGTCGAGCAGGGCCTGCGGCAACGGCTCGCCGGTCTTGTAGTGCTTGGCGTAGTTCTTGAGAATTTCCGGCCAGGCCACCCACATCTCGTTGACCTGGGACGGATACTCGACGAAATCGCGCGGAACCGAAGTGCCCGCGAAGCGCGGGAATTTGACGTTCGAAAACATGCCATGCAGGGCGTGGCCGAATTCGTGGAAGGCGGTATTGACCTCGTCATAGGTCATCAGGGTCGGCTCGCCTGCGGGCGGCTTGGGGATGTTCAGGTGATTGGCGATGACCGGCTTGGTGCCAAACAGGCCGGACTGTGGAACATAGGCATTCGCCCAGGCACCGCCGCGCTTGTTGCTGCGCGCGTAGTAGTCGACGATGAACAGGGCCAGCGGATCCCCATTTTCCTCGAACACCTCGAACACGCGGATGTCGGGCAGATAGACCGGCAGATCCTTGCGCTCCTTGAAGCTCAAGCCGTAGAGCTTGTGCGCGGCGAAGAACACGCCGTTCTCAAGCACATTGTTCATCTCGAAGTACGGCCGCAATTGTTCGGCATCGAGATCAAACTTCTCCTTGCGCACCTTCTCGGTGTAGTAGGCCCAGTCGGCAGCGGATACCTTGAAATCCCCAGCTTCCTTGTCGATCACCTTCTGGATATCGGCGGCCTCGGCACGCGCATTGGCCACGGCAGGCGGCGCGAGCTGGGCGAGCAGCTTGTTGACTGCTTCGATGCTGCCCGCAGTTTCATCCTCAAGCACGTAGGCGGCATGGTTGGGATAGCCGAGCAGGACCGCGCGTTCGGCGCGCAACTTGACGACTGAGGCAATGATGGCGCGATTGTCGTACTCGCCGCCGTGGCTGCCACGGTTCAGTGAGGCCTGCATGATGCGCTGGCGCAAGGCGCGATCTTCGAGTGAAGCAAGCGACGGCTGCCCAGTCGTGTTCATCAGCGGAATGACGAATTTGCCGTCAAGATCACGCTTCTTCGCCGCTTCACTGGTTGCCGCGATCGCATCATCGGCCAGTCCCTTGAGCTGCTCACGCTGGTCGACCACGATGGCCGATGCGTTGGTCTCCTTGAGCAGGTTCTGGCTGAACTGGGTCGACAAGCTGGCCAGTTCCGCGTTCATCGCCTTGAGTTTGGTCTTGTCGGCTTCCGACAGCTTGGCTCCGGCACGTACGAAATCGGTGTGGTAACGCTCGACCAGACGCTTCGATTCGGCATCGAGCCCAAGCTTGTCGCGCTGATCGTAGACCGTCTGGATGCGCGCAAACAGCTTGCTGTTGAGCACCATCTTGTCGTTATGGGCAGAGAGCTTCGGTGCCAGTTCCGCTTGCAGCTTTTGTATGGCGTCGTTGGTGTTGGTGCCCGCTTGCGAGAAGAACACGCGGGCAACGCGGCTCAGCAACTGGCCGGCGCGTTCCATCGCGACAATCGTATTGTCGAAACTGGCCGGTTCAGGGTTATTGGCGATTGCCTCAATCTCGGCTTCGCTCTCACGCATGCCTTTCTCGAACGCAGGTTTGTAGTCCTCGTTGTGAATCTTGTCGAACTGCGGAAATTGAAAGGGCAGCGGGCTTGGCGCGAAGAACGGATTGACCGCCTTGGCCCGGGCGGCATCAGCTGTTGGCTTGGATTGCGCAGTTGGGTCGCCATCGGCGGCGTACAGCGGTGCGATTGCACCGATGGAGAGGGCCAAAGCGGCGCTCAAGGTCAGGCGATATCTCATCGTCGAAATTCCGGTATCTGAAGAACCGACAAGCCTAGGCCATCCGGGCGCGCAATGCCCGTGACGAAAGTCAGTGCGGGCCAGGCGGCACACGGAATGGGCCTCAGCGACTAGAATGTTCGGTTTCGACTCAAGGAACACCCATGGATTTCCGTCTCAGCGAGGATCAACTCACGATCCAGTCCATTGCGCGGGATTTCGCGCAGAAGCGCATTGCTCCGGTTGCCGCCGAACTCGATGCCTCGGCTACGTTCCCGCTCGACAATATCCGCGAGATGGGCCAGCTCGGTCTGATGGGGATCGAGGTGCCTGAGGAATACGGCGGTGCCGGACTCGATCCGGTTGCCTACGCGCTGGCCATGATCGAGATTGGTGCGGCCGACACGGCAACTTCGACGATCATGTCGGTCAACAATTCGCTGTATTGCAACGGCATCCTGCAGCACGGCACCGAGGAGCAGAAGCAGAAATACGTGCGTGCGATCGCCACTGGCGAATGCATCGGCGCGTATGCCCTGACCGAACCACAATCGGGTTCGGACGCTTCCGCCATGCACACGCAGGCGCTGAAGAACAAGGATGGCGACTGGGTCATCAATGGCAAGAAGAGTTGGATCACTTCCGGTTCGGTGGCCCGTTACATCATCCTGTTCGCGATCACCACGCCCGGAATCGGTGCCAAGGGCATCTCGGCCTTCATCATCGATACCAGTCTCCCGGGCTTCCATGCCGGCAAGATCGAGCCGAAGCTCGGCATCCGCGCCTCGGCGACGTGCGAGATCGAGTTCCATGATTACGTGTGTCCTGCATCTGACATGCTCGGCGCACAAGGCAAGGGTTTTGGCATCGCCATGGGCGTGCTTGATGCCGGTCGGATCGGTATTGCTTCGCAGGCCGTGGGTCTGTGTCGCGCCGCCTACGAGGCGAGCATCGCCTATGTGCAGGAGCGCAAGGCGTTCGGCCATGCTATCGGCTCGTTCCAGATGATCCAGGCCAAGATCGCCGACATGAAATGCCGCCTCGATGCGGCACTGATGTTGACCTTGCGCGCGGCCTTCGCCAAGGGTGAAGCCGAGCGCACCGGTGGGCGCTTCAGCACCGAGGCGGCGGTGGCCAAGCTGTTTGCCTCCGAGGCGGCGATGTGGATCACCCATCAGGCCGTGCAGATCCACGGCGGCATGGGCTACTCGAAGGAGATGCCACTGGAACGCTATTTCCGCGATGCCAAGATCACCGAAATCTACGAAGGCACCAGTGAGATCCAGCGTCTGGTCATCGCGCGCAACGAAACCGGATTGCGCTGAGCTGAAGTCACGAAAGTTTGTTGTGGGGTGCGGCTTCAGCCAGGATGCCTTGTTTGATTGCGGGAAAGAGCATCGTGGCTGAAGACACATCCTGCAAAGCCCACGACAGCAATTCACGCCATTCCGGATTCCTGGGTTTCGATGGCGGGATTGCTGTCGGCAATACGCGCCTGGTCACGTCCGCCACGCTTGGCAGCGTAGAGAGCCATATCGGCCTTGCGCAGCAGTTCTTCAGGCGTATTGCCGTGGGTCGGTAGGGTTGCGATACCGATCGAAACGCTGATCGTGCCAAGCTGCTGGCGGCGATGCTGGAATTCCATCGCGCGGGTTGCGGCGCAGATCTGTTCGGCGCGGATCAGTGCCTGCGCGGAATCGGTTTCATGCATGAGCACGGTGAATTCCTCGCCACCGTAGCGGCAGACGACATCCTCGCCACGCACAAGATTCTGCAGCAGGGCGCCGAAGTGGGCGAGCAGGGCGTCTCCGGCGTCGTGACCGAAACGATCATTGAACCGTTTGAAGTTGTCGAGATCGAGCATCAGGACGCTGAGCGGTTGTTGCTGACGTTGCGCGCGCTGCGCCTCGCGTTCGAGTGATGCTTCGAGGTAGCGACGATTGAACAGCCCGGTCAATGGATCACGCAGGGATTGCGTACGCAGAGTCTCCTGCAGACGCAGGTTGGCCAAGGCCATCGATACGGTTTCGCAGGCTGCAATCAGATCATTGCGGTCGGCAGTGTTGATCTCGTGGTCTGCGACGGCGGTGATGACGCCAAGGATTTCGCCTTGGGCGATTATCGGCACACAAAAGCGCGATAGCCGCGGATTCTCGACCTGCCATGTCTGCAGGTGCCTGCACACAACTGCGGATGAGGAGTCGCCGGGCGGATAGGCATGGCCACGACGCAGGGCCCAGCAATCATCGGGGCCGAAGATTCCGGTTTCGCCGGGGATGCCTGTTCCCCAATGCGCAACCAACTCGATCGTGTTCGCCGAGTTGTTGATCAGATGCACGGTTCCCGAGCTGGTTGGCAACAGGCGTGGCATGGCGAGGCTGAGCCCGGCAATCGCTTCGTCGATGCTGCGGCAGCCTTGCAGCATCTCGCCGAGTTCGGTGAGCTGACGCAAGGTCTGGCTGAGACGTTGCGATTCATCCAGGCTTCGCAGCAGGTCGCGGTTGGCGGCCCGGGCTTCATCCATACTCGCCATGCGCTGGCGTTGTTCGCGCAAGATCAGCAACAAGGCCACGCCAAGCAGGAAGATGCTCGACACGATCGCACCGATGGTCAGCGCGCGGGTCAAAAATGCCTGCCCGGCGATTTGCACCTTGCGTTCGGTCAGCAGGGTATCTTCGTGGCGCAACATGCGCTGGCCAAGCACATCGACCTTGAGATCCTCGTTTCGCGACTGGATAAACTGGCTGGAACTGCGTGCTGCCGCGATACCGTTGGCCTGGTAATGCGTCAGGACTTCATGCAGCGCGGTCAGGCGCGAGTCGAGCATGGCCTCAAGTTCGCGGGCGTTTTGGGACTGCTGTGGGCTTTCCGCGACAAGCTCCCGCAGCGTTGCCGAGTGCTCTGGAATCTTCGGCACGCCTGCGATGAAATCGGCGAGACGCTCGGTGTTTGCGGAAATCAGGTAGGCACGAAGACTGGCCTCGACGTCATGCAGGCTGGCAACGGTCTGGATGACTTCCTGGCGTATCGCCATCGAGCGGGTGATCCAGTGCGAGGTGTCGACGAACTTGCCGACGACGCGATGGACCTGTACGGCGACCGTCGAAAGAACCAGCACGAAGATGACAAACACGGCACATACGCGCCGGGCAAACTTCCGACGTTCAAGCGGCATGGTGTCGATGTCTCCTGGCTGACATGGGCTGACCGACATCTCGGCGGTGCGACGATCATCGTGAAGCGATATTAGCAAGTCGCATGCCAAGGCGAAGCAGGTGGATTCCCCCCGGGGTGCGGCGTATCCTCCGCGGCCACTGACTACTACCCTTTCAAAGAGCCAATGAACTCACCCGGTGCTGCCAGCGAATCCAAACGTCTCGAACCGATACTGAGCCAGATTTCGGCCCAGGCCGGTGCTGCCCGTCAACGCGAGGCACAAGCCTTTGCCGCCCATTTCTTCCGCCATGTTCCGGCGGACGACATTGGTGCTCGCGATGCCGCCGCATGGGCGCGAATCGCCCAGTTCATGCTCGAGTTCGTGCGCCAGCGCAAGCGGCATGCGGCGAAGATCCGCGTGTTCAATCCGCACATAGACGAAGAGGGTTTCGACAGCAACCACACGATGATTGCGATGAGCACCGATGACATGCCGTTTCTGGTTGATTCGGTGTCGATGGCGATCAATCAGGCCGGACTCGCCACGCATGCGGTGATCCACCCGATCTTCCGCATCGCACGCGATCCGGGCGGCCACATCCTGACCTTCGGCCCCGAACAGGATGACGAAGGCGAGGCCGAGTCGATCATGTTGTTCGAGATCGAGCGCATCAGCAATGCCGACGAGATCGAGAGCCTGCGCAAGAACATCGTCGAGGGCGTCGAGGACGTTTGCGCCTCGGTGCGCGACTGGCCGCAGATGAAGGCGAGAATGCTCGCGATCGCCGACGAGTTGCCGACCCTCAATCTGCCGTTCGACAAGGACACCCTCAACGAAGCGCAAAAATTCCTCAAATGGATCGCCGACGATCATTTCACCTTTCTCGGCTTCCGCGAGTACCGGGTGGTCGAGGAAGCTGGCGATGACGTGCTCAAGCCGATCGCCGAGTCCGGCCTCGGCATAATGCGCGATGGTGGCCATGGCATGGCCGTGCGCTCGCTCAAGAGCCTTGCCGCAACCGGCCTGGAAAAATCGGGTTCGGTCGGTGCCTTGATCCTGACCAAGACCAATGCGCGCTCGCGTGTGCATCGGCCGGGGCATATGGACTACCTGTCCGTGCTCGGCTTCAACGAGGCCGGCAAGCCGGTCATCGAGCAGCGCTTTCTCGGACTGTTGACCTCGTCGGCTTACATGACGCCGCCGCGTGAAGTGCCACTGTTGCGCAACAACTACGAAACGATCATCAAGCGTTCCGGACTCAAGCGCGATTCGCACTCGGGCAAGGCGTTGCGGCATATCCTCGATACGCTGCCGCGCGACGAGCTGTTCCAGTGCACGGTCGACGAGCTGTACGAAATCGCCATCGATGTGCTCGACCTGCGCGAACGAGCGCGTACCCGGTTGTTTGTGCGCCAGGATCGCTACGGCCGGTTCTTCTCGGTACTCGCCTATGTGCCACGCGACCGCTTCAATACCGATGTGCGCGAGCGCATCGAGGCCATGCTGACCGGGCAATTCCATGCCGAGCGCATCGATTCGACGGTTTTGCTCGATGCCTCGCCGCTGGCCCGCGTGCACATGATCGTGCGCCCGAAGAAGGGCGAACCGATCGAGTGGAATGTCGGCGAACTCGAGGCGCGCATCGCCCAGATCGTGCGCAACTGGCAGGACGACCTGCGCGAGATCCTCGTGGCATCGCACGGCGAGGAGCGCGGCGGCAAGCTTGCCAGCCGCTATGGAAAGGCCTTGCCGGCCGGCTATATCGAGAAGGTCATGCCGCAGAACGCGGCTGCCGATGTCGAACTGGCAGCGGCACTGGCCGATGCCGATGACATCCAGCTCAACCTGTATCCCTCGCAGCACCGCGAGGGTGTCCTGCATTTCAAGGTGTTTCGCCTCGGTGGTGACATCACCTTGTCCGAAGTGATCCCGCTGCTCGAGAACCTCGGCGTCAGCGTGCTGACCGAGAACCTGTACGAGATCAGCGGTGGTGACCATGCCATCACAATCCAGGACATCCTGGTGCGGCCATCACGCTTGTCATTCGATCTGGATACCGTACGCGAGCCGTTCCAGCAGACCTTCGAGCGGGTCTGGCGCGGCGATGCCGAGAACGATGGCTTCAATCGGCTCGTCCTGGCCGCAGGTCTCGACTGGCGCCAGGTCAGCATCCTGCGTGGCTACTGCAAATACCTGCTGCAAACCGGCGTGCCGTTCTCGCAGGTCTACATGGAGCAAACCCTGGCCAGCTATCCGGATATCGCCGGTCTGCTGGTCGAATTGTTCGAGGCCAAGTTCGATCCGCACCGGCTCGATGCGGGCGTGGATGCGAACGAACAGGCGCGTGCACGTCTGCGTCGCGAGATGGAAACGCTGACTCCGGCCGAATCGCTGATCGACAATCCGGGTCTGATCGATGAGCTGATCGCTTGCCGCGACCAGGATCGGGCGATTCAGACCCGCACCATCATGGACGCCATCCATGTCCTGCTCGCCCGCGTCGCCAGCCTCGATGAGGATCGGATCCTGCGTGGCTTCATGGCCGTCATCCGCGCCACCCTGCGCACCAATTACTACCAGACGGTCGACGGCAAGCCACACGACTACACGAGTTTGAAGTTCGATCCTTCGCAGTTGACCGAGTTGCCGAAGCCGCGTCCGTATCGCGAGATCTTCGTCTACTCGCCGCGCGTCGAAGGTGTGCACATGCGCTTCGGGCCGGTTGCACGCGGCGGTTTGCGCTGGTCGGATCGGCGCGAGGATTTCCGCACCGAAGTGCTTGGCCTGGTCAAGGCGCAGATGGTCAAGAACACGGTCATCGTGCCGGTCGGATCGAAGGGTGGATTCTTCGTCAAACGGCCGCCGGCCAGTGCTGAGCGCGACGCCATCCTTGCCGAGGGCGTGGCCTGCTATCGCATGTTCATCAATGGCCTGCTCGATGTCACCGACAACCTCGTCGAAGGTGATCTCGTCCATCCCAAGGACGTCGTGCGCCACGATGATGCCGACCCATACCTTGTTGTCGCGGCCGACAAGGGCACCGCAACCTTCTCTGATATTGCCAATGCGGTCAGTGCCAAACACGACTACTGGCTTGGCGATGCGTTTGCCTCGGGTGGTTCGGTCGGCTACGACCACAAGGGTATGGGCATCACCGCCAAGGGTGCATGGGAATCGGTGAAGCGTCATTTCCGCGCGCTCGGCCAGGATAGCCAGAGCGAGGATTTCACCTGTGTCGGCATCGGCGACATGTCCGGCGACGTATTCGGCAACGGCATGCTGCTGTCCAGGCATATCCGCCTGGTCGCCGCATTCGACCATCGGCATATCTTCATCGATCCGACCCCCGATGCGGCGAACAGCTTCGTCGAGCGCGAACGCCTGTTCAAGGTGCCGCGTTCGTCATGGGCCGATTACAACGCGAGCCTGATCTCCGCCGGTGGCGGCATCTATCCACGATCGGCCAAGACCATCGATGTGTCCGAACAGGCCGCCGCCGCGCTTGGCATCGATGGCGGCGCGCAGAAAATGACTCCGAACGAGTTGCTGACCGCCATCCTCAAGGCGCCGGTCGATCTGCTCTGGAATGGCGGCATTGGCACCTACATCAAGTCCAGCGCCGAGTCCCAAGGGGATGCCGGTGACCGCGCCAACAATGCGATCCGCATCAATGGCGCCGACCTGCGCGCGCGGATCATCGGTGAGGGCGGCAACCTCGGCATGACCCAGCGCGGTCGCATCGAAGCGGCGCTCAATGGGGTCCTGCTGAACACCGATTTCATCGACAACTCGGCCGGTGTCGATACCTCGGATCACGAAGTCAACATCAAGATCCTGCTCAACGATGCGGTGCAGCGCGGCGAGATGTCCGTGCAGCAGCGCAACGATCTGCTGCGTGAGATGACCGACGAGGTCGAGCGTCTGGTCCTGTTCGACAATTATCGCCAGAACGACGCGATCAGCATCATGGAGCGCATGTCGGTATCCCGGCTCGGCTCCAAGCAGCATTTCATCCGTACGCTCGAATCGCAGGGTCTGCTCGATCGCCAGATCGAGTTCCTGCCAAGCGACAAGGAACTTTCCGAGCGCAAGTCGCGCGGTGTCGGCCTGACCCGGCCCGAGCTGGCGATCCTGCTGTCGTATTCGAAGATCGTGATCTTCCAGCAGTTGCTCGATTCCGACGTGCCCGAAGATCCGTACCTGTCCAAGGAGCTGCGTCGCTACTTCCCCGAACCTTTGCGTGAGCGTTTCGCCGAGCATATGGAACGGCATCGCCTGAAGCGCGAGATCATCGCCACGGCGGTGACCAACTCGATGGTCAACCGCATGGGCGCAACTTTCATGTTGCGCATGCAGGAAGATACCGGACAGTCACCCGCGGCAGTTGCCAAGGCTTTCAATATCGCTCGCGAGGTGCTCGATGCGCGCAGCCTGTGGTCAGTGATCGAGGGACTTGACGGCAAGGTCAATGGCAATGCCCAGATCGATGCCAACCTGGCGATCTGGAACCTGCTGCGCGGCATGACCCGCTGGCTGCTCAATCATCCCGGCGAAGTGCACGACATCGCGGCGGCGGTCGATCGCTACTGGCCGGCGATGAACGAGCTCAAGCAGCGCATCGACAGCGTCACCAGCGCTGCCGAACATTCCATGTTCGAGGTCGGCCGGGTGGGTTGGATCGAGCACGGTTTTCCGGCAGATCTGGCCGACAAGCTGGCCCATTTGTCGGCGCTTGGTGCAGGCCTCGATATCGCCCTGGTCGCCAGCCAGAGCAAGCGCAGCGTGACCGATGTCGCCGCTGTCTATTTCGCCGTCGGTGAGGCGTTCAATCTGAAATGGCTGATGGAAAAAGTCGAGGAATTGCCGGTCGAAACGCGTTGGCATGCGCATGCGCGCGGTGCACTGCGCGATGAACTGAACGCCCAGCAGCGTTCGCTGGTGGCCCAGATGTTCGCCTTCGATCATCCCGGTGGGGGCGCGCAACGGGTTGCCGCATGGATGAATCGTGACGATTCGGTGCTCAAGTCGACCCTGGCAACGCTGGCCGACATGCGTACCCAGGTCAATATCGACTATCCGATCGTATCGGTCGCCGTACGCCGCCTCGCCCAACTGGTTTGAATCGGGAAACCCGCCTCGGCCAGGGTGTCGGCCATGCGCAGCAACTCGGCCGCGGTGGGCGCATTCTCGAAACGTGACAGCGTTGGCTGCGAGGCCAGCGCCGCGCCCGAAACCGGGTCGCGATCCAGCACCATCTTCATCACCGGGTCTTCGGCCAGACGGGCCGAATCGTTGCCATCGGCATAGCCGCAGGCAATGCCATACAGGCGATGACGAAACAACTCCTTGAGCGAATGCTGCACCTTGCTCGCCTGACGCGAGTCGTGCAAACACGCGGCAAGGCGTGCACTCAGGTTCAGCTGCTGATCGCACGCCTTGAGCAAGATCGCACCGCCGTCGGACGAGGCCTGCGCCTGGTCGAAATGGACGACCAGTGGCTTTTTGGTCAAGCCCTTGAACAACACACCCTGTTGAATGCTACGCTTGCTCATGCAGAAGCCCTGTTTGTTGCTAACTGGTTGTTTCGCAACGCTATTTTAGCACAAACTTGGCTTCTGCACTCTTTGTTCGTGAATAATCCGGGCTAGGGTCGTGATGGATCCGGGGCGGGTGCTAAAGTCGGGCGACCGGGGCGAATTTGCGAATCGACGAGGGGGCATCGTGAAGCAACAGGCAGACGCCGAGGCCGGCGCATGAGCAAGCGCATCGCGCTGGTGGCCAGTCATGGCGCCGAAGCCCAGGCCGAGCTTGAGCTGCTCAAGCAACGCTACGGCGACGTCGCCCCCGAGGATGCCGACGTGATCGTCGCACTTGGTGGCGACGGCTTCATGCTGCGAACCCTGCATCGGCATCTCGCGCTCGGCATCCCGGTCTACGGCATGAAGCTCGGCACGATCGGATTCCTGCTCAATCATTTCCATCCCGATGACCTGCAGGAGCGCATTGCCCGGGCCCAGGCCACGGTCATGCGTCCGCTCAGCATGCGTGCGCATTCGGAATCCGGCACCACCGTGGAGGCGCTCGCTTTCAACGAGGTTTCCCTGCTGCGCCAGACCAAGCAAGCCGCACATGTCCGCGTTTCGCTCAACGGCGTCGTGCGCATCGAGGAGTTGATGTGCGATGGCGTGCTGGTTGCCACGCCGGCCGGTTCGACCGCCTACAACCTGTCCGCGCACGGGCCGATCCTGCCGATCGGCTCGAACATGCTGGCAATGACGCCGATCAGTCCATTCCGACCGCGGCGCTGGCGCGGCGCCGTGTTGCCCGCGACCACCGAGATCAAGTTCGAGGTGCTCGATCCGTACAAGCGTCCGGTCAGCGCAACCGCTGATTCGAGTGAAGTGCGCGATGTCGTCGAAGTGCTGATCCGTGAATCGACCGAATACACGATGACCCTGTTGTTCGATCCCGAGCACAATCTCGAAGAGCGCATTCTCAACGAGCAATTCACTGTTTAGCAACGCGCGTTTTTGCCATAGAATCGGCGACTGCCCGGCAGCCGCCGAACATGTTCAGGCCTATGGATCAGGCACCTTTCTGGAGTTGCCTGATGACATCTGCTTTGTTGCGCCTGGCGCCATTGGCGATCGCTTGTGCGGCCGCGATTTCACCACTCTGCGCCGCTGAAATCGAGCCGGGTCTGCACGCTGCGGCGGAGCAGGCCGGAGCGGTCGACACCCTGATCGTGCTCAACGCAAGGGCACCCAAGCAATTGCTGCGCACCGATGGTGATTATCTGGAGCGCCGTCGCAATCTCGTCGATACGCTGCGCGCAACGGCCGAAGTGACCCAGGCTGATCTGCGCACCTGGCTCGATGCGCAAGGTATTGCCTATCGACCCTTCTGGATCGTCAACATGATCGAAGCTTCGCTGACGCCTGCGCAACTGGACGTGCTGGCTGGGCGGGATGATATTGCCAAGATCGAATCGAACCGCGTTTTCAAACTCAAGCGGCCGCAAACCGGCCCGACGCCGGATGCACAGCCAGAAGCGAACGCCCTCGAAGCACCGCTGGGCATTGAATGGGGCGTCAACAAGGTACGCGCACCGCTGGTCTGGGCAACTGGAATTACCGGGCAGGGCATCGTCATTGCCGGCCAGGATACCGGTATCCGCTGGACGCACACGGCGATCAAGGCCAAGTACCGTGGCTGGAATGGATTGAGTGCGGACCACAACCACAACTGGCACGATGCGATCCATGAGACCGGCAGTTCCTGCGGCGCCGATTCGGTGGCCCCTTGCGACGACCATGGCCATGGCAGCCACACGATTGGCACGATGCTTGGCGACGACGACGGCGGCGGCAACCAGGTCGGTGTTGCGCCCGGTGCACGCTGGATCGGCTGCCGCAACATGAATGCCGGAGACGGCACGCCGGCGCGTTACAACGAGTGTGCGCAGTGGTTTCTCGCGCCAACCAACCTGGCTGGCAATGACCCGCAGCCTGATCTGGCCCCGGATGTGGTCAGCAACTCATGGGGCTGTCCGGCCAGCGAAGGTTGCACGGCTGGAACCGAAGTACAGCAGGCAATCGAGAATCTGGTCGATGGCGGCATCGTCTTTGTGGCTGCCGCTGGCAACGATGGTTCCTCGTGTTCAAGCATCGGCGATGCGCCAGCCACGTATGACGCTTCGTTCACGATCGGCTCGATGACATCGAGCGACACGATGTCGGGCTTCTCAAGTCGCGGCCCGGTCGTTGGATCGGTTGGCACAAAACCCGATGTGATCGCGCCCGGTTCCAGCGTGCGTTCGATCAACAACACCGGCGATTCCAGTTACATGACGATCAGCGGCACCAGCATGGCCACCCCGCATGTCGCCGGCGTCGTCGCCTTGCTCATGTCGGTCAACAAGTCCTTGCGCGGCGATCCCGCCCGGGTTGAGCAGATCCTGCGTGACACGGCCGTGCCGATCAGCGACAGCCAGGTCTGCGGCGGCATTCCGGCAACGACCTTTCCCAACCCCGTTCAGGGCATGGGCCGTGTTGACGCCTGGAACGCCTTCCTCGTGGCCGAAAGGATCTTTGTCGACGGCTTCGATGATTGATTGACCGGGCACCTGTAAGATTGATTGCATGAGTGCCCAGCCCGATGAAGCCGACAACCCCACCGCGACAAGCCTGGACAAGCTGGTCGTCGCGATTTCCTCGCGCGCGCTGTTTGATCTTGGCGACAGCCACGAGCTGTTCGAGCGCGAGGGTCTTGATTCCTATGCGCGCTACCAGATCGCGCATGAGGACGAGCTGCTCGCGCCAGGCATTGCCTTTCCGCTGGTGCAGAAACTGCTGCGCCTGAACTCGATGGCGCCCGAGGCGCCGCGTGTCGAGGTGATCCTGCTCTCGCGCAATTCGGCTGATACCGGCCTGCGCATTTTCAATGCGATCGAACACTACGGCCTCGATATCGTGCGCGCGGCGTTCACCAATGGCGCGCCGACTGCCGCCTATGCGCATCCATTCGGCGCGAACCTTTTTCTTTCCGCAAACGTCGATGATGTGCGTCGTGCGCTGATCGCTGGTGTGGCCGCAGCCACGATCCTGCCGTCGAAAGCGCCAGAACTTCCGACCGAGCAACTGCGCATCGCTTTCGACGGCGATGCGGTCATCTTCGGCGATGATTCCGAGCGTGTCTCGCACAACGAGGGCATCGAGGCGTTTCATCGCAACGAAACCGAGCGCGTCAACGAGCCGCTGGCCGTGGGTCCGTTCCGCACCTTCCTCGAAGCCCTGCATCGTATCCAGAGCGCGTTTCCGATCGGCCATTCACCGATCCGCACGGCTCTCGTCACGGCGCGCTCCGCACCGGCGCACAAGCGCGTGATCCTGACCTTGCGCAGTTGGGGCATCCGTCTCGACGAGGCGCTGTTTCTCGGCGGCCGTTCCAAGGGTCCGTTTCTTGAAGCCTTCGGCGCCGACATTTTCTTCGATGATTCGATGCTCAATGTCGAATCGGCGCGCCAGCATGTGGCGACGGGGCACGTGCCGCATGGCGTGCACAACCCGGGGCCGGCGTGAGTATTGAACGATTGTGACGGCGATCGATGGTCACATTGTGATGCGCGAAGTCGACGACGCCAAGGCGCTCGCCGATCCAATTTTCATGCGCCGGTATCGGACACCGGCACCGGATTTTCCGTGCCACGTTGTTGCTTTTCACCGTGCTTCTGATGGCGTGGAAACACCGGTGTGCTATATCCACTTCACGGCAATGGGCGACCTTCTGCTCGGCGGCGGCGCCTGCGTGGATGATCGCGTTTTGCGGCGCCTGGATCCTGCCGCACGCTCGGCGATTCGCCAGGTTGGCGGACTCTATCGGTACACCTTGGCTTGGTCAATCAGGCACTTTTCGCGGCGCTGTCTTGCGATCTTCGGCTACTGTGGAGACGCGCTGGCCGAGCGCACCGATCTCGCCGTCGGATTCAAGCGCACGGCGCATGCACACTTGCTGGTCTATTTCACACGCGAACTCGAAATCACAGAACGCGATCGCCTGATCGCAGAAGCGCATGCAGTCGGGCCGTTCTGAGCGTATCCGAATCGCCGGGCAGTGAAAAAGGGATTTCAGATCCGATGCCCTTGCTCCAACTTGAACGAAAGTTCCGCAGCTAGACGGACGCTTGCAGGATTCCACGCAGAGCCTCGGGCGACTTCCAGTGCCAGCCGCAGATATAGCGCGGCAGATTCCAGCGATTGGAATCGGCAGTCACCGGGGTTGCGCCATCTCCCACTGCCGCCAGCATGCCGTGTGCATCAGCGAACTGCGGAAAATATTCGTCGCGAAGATAGTCGGCGACGTGACCGAACGGATAGCAGAAAATTCCGGTCTGCTTCGGAATGATGCGCTCGTTGATGAATCGCGTAGCGGCAGCGATCTCGGCATCGGCGCGAGTGAAATTGTTGACATCGAGAAATGAGCCGCGCGGCATGCCGTCGAAACCGGGTGCAGGCAGGCACGGGTGATTGTGATCCCAACTGTGGTTCTCGATCGCGAAAATTCCGGAGTCGATGGCCTGCCGCCACCAATTCTCGCCCATCCAGCCACGACCAAACAGGCAACTGTCGTCCATTTTTTCACGTGCCTGCGGCGAGGCAATCACAAACGAGGTCAGATGCAGATCGGGTTGTGCGGCAGGGCCGCGCTCGGCGATGAAATCGAGCATGCAGTTGAACAGACTGCGTTGCGGGCCGTGATCCGGGTATTCCAGATCAAAGAAATCGAATGCCGATCCATCGTCGCAGGTCAGCGCCACGCAGCGGCTCAAGTCGCGGTCGGCAAGGCCAATGACCTGGTCGACCACCCACTGCAAGGGCACGATGCGCAGGCCGAGATCGTCAATCAGACGCAAGTCGGCGGCGAAGGCAACATGATCGTTGCTGGCGTAGTCGTTGCCGGAAATATTGATCGCGTGATAGGCGAGGACGGGGACGCGCATGGGGTATCGGCAGCTGGCGGGTGCTCAGGATAGGCGGCGGCGCGGCCATCGCCAAGCCCGGACACATGGTGGTGTGGTGTCAGCAATCATCGCCGGCGTTTACAATAGACTGCTTTGCCACTCCCGGAATCCTTTCATGGTCGCCTCCCCGCTCAATCCCGTTGATCTCTACGATGTCCGTTCGCTGCTGACCGAAGAGGAGCAGGCGGTTCAGGACACGGTGGCGCGCTTCACCGATGAGCGCGTGATCCCGATCATCGGCGACTGTTTCGACAAGGGCGTGTTTCCGAAAGAACTGATTCCGGAAATGGCCGAGCTCGGCCTGCTCGGATCAAGCTTGCCGACCGAATACGGCGGCGCCGGCCTGAATGCCGTCAGCTACGGCCTGATCTGCCAGGAGCTTGAGCGTGGTGATTCCGGCATCCGCAGTTTCGCCTCGGTGCAATCATCCTTGTGCATGTATCCGATCTACGCCTACGGCACTGAGGATCAGCGCCGCCGCTGGTTGCCCGATATGGCGGCCGGCAAGGTCATCGGCTGCTTCGGCCTGACTGAACCACAAGGCGGTTCCGATCCGGCCAGCATGAAGACGCATGCGAAGAAAGATGGTGCCGACTGGATCATCAACGGCTCGAAAATGTGGATCACCAACGGCAACATCGCCGACATCGCGATTGTCTGGGCGTTGACCGATGAGGGGATCCAGGGTTTCGTCATCGAAAAGGACTTCGCCGGCTTCACGGCGCAGGAGATCCACAAGAAAATGAGCCTGCGCGCCTCGGTCACCTCGGCGCTGTTTTTTGACAACGTGCGCGTGCCCGAAGCCAATCGTCTGCCGAATGTGAAAGGCCTCAAGGGCCCGCTCGGCTGCCTGACCCAGGCGCGCTACGGCATTACCTGGGGCCCGATCGGCGCGGCCATCGCCTGTTTCACCGAAGTGCTCGAGTATTCAAAGAACCGCATCCTGTTCAAACAGCCGATTGCCTCGCGCCAGGCGGTTCAGCTCAAACTCGCCGACATGGCCCGTCGTATCACCATGGCGCAGTTGCTCTCGCTGCAGCTCGGCCGCCTCAAGGATGCCGGCACCATGCAGCCGACCCAGGTCTCGCTGGCCAAGTGGAACAACTGCCGCATGGCCATCGATATTGCCCGTGAGGCGCGCGACATCCTCGGCGGCGCCGGCATCACCACCGAGCACTGCCCGATTCGGCATGCCTTGAATCTTGAGTCCGTGATTACCTACGAAGGCACCGAAACCGTGCATCAGCTCGTGGTTGGACGCGAAGTGACCGGCATCAACGCATTCTGAGCTGCCCCTGCGGATCCCATCATTGCCCTGACCACGAGGCCACCATGCGCCATGCCCTGATCACGATCATCGCGTCGTTTGTCGGCGTGATCGCCGCAATGTTCGCGTTTTATTCCTAGCGCGATGCGGCGGATGCGCGTGCACGTGCCGCTGCGGAGGCCGAGCAGCAGGCCAGGCTCGAGCAGGGCAGGCAATTGCGCGAGCGTAGCGTGGACGAGGAACGCGCAATGCTGGCGATTGCCAATGATGTCTCTGCGGTTTCCGGAGCGCGCATGGCGATCGCCGAGTTCTACATGAGCAGCGGTCGCATGCCCGCCACGAATGCTGAAGCGGGCCTGCCGGCAGCGGAGACCTACAAGGGGCAGAGCCTGGTCTCGATGAAGATTGTCGAAGGCGGCACGATGCTTCTTACCTTCGACGCGGCATCGGGCGTCGATCGCGGCACGATCGAGTGGCAACCCGATCTGACCGGTATCGAGTCGATGGGCATGCAATGGCATTGCCAGACCCACGATTACGCACAGATCGTGCGCGCACTGCCGAATTGCGCCTATTTGCCCGCTGGCCAGATTGAAGTTTCACCCGTCCAATAGCGGCTCAGGGTTCGCAGCGACTCGACGTGGCCGGATACAATAGCGGTTCGTCTGACTCCTGATTCCCTCCATGTCCGCTGCCACTCCCGTAATCGCGGCTCGCCACCGCGGCCTCAATCGCGCCGATATCTGCGATCAGAACTTCATCGAATACGTGCGCGATTGGGATGGGGCGGTGCGTGCCGCGCCAGCCATGAGTGAAGCGGTATTACCCGGCAGTGCCTGCACGGCGGCCGATTTTCTCGATCTGTTCGAGTCGCAACTGATTTCGCGTCATCTGGATCTGATGGCGCGTGTTCTGCGCGTGCGCAACAAGGTTTTCTACACGATCGGTTCAAGCGGCCACGAAGGCAATGCAATGGTTGCGCGGTTGACCCGGCATACCGATCCGGCCTTCCTGCACTATCGCTCGGGGGCATTCATGGCCGAGCGCTTCCGCAAGCTGCCGGGCCTGGATCCGGTCATGGATTCGGCGCTGTCGTTTGCCGCGAGCAAGGATGATCCGGCCTCGGGCGGGCGCCACAAGGTCTGGGGTTCGAAGCAGTTGTGGGTATTGCCGCAGACCTCGACGATTGCCTCACATCTGCCCAAGGCACTCGGCACCGCGCTCGCCGTCGAGCAGGGGCGCCGCATCGGCCATCGGTTGCCGATCCCCGAGGACTCGATCGCGATCTGCTCGTTCGGCGACGCCTCGTCGAACCATGCGACGGCACAGACTGCGTTCAACGCGGCCGGCTGGACCGCCTACCAGAAGCTGCCGGCACCGGTTCTGTTCGTTTGCGAGGACAACGGCATCGGCATTTCGGTGAAGACACCGGGTGGCTGGATCGAACGCAATTTCAGCGAGCGCCGCGATCTCGATTATTTCAAGGCTGACGGACTCGATCTCGCCAGCGGTTATGTCGACGTCGAGCGCGCCGTTGAACATTGCCGACACACGCGCCGCCCGACCTTCCTGCATCTGCGCACGACGCGGATCATGGGTCACGCCGGCACCGACTTCGAGATCGAGTGGCGCAGTGTCGAGGAACTGGTCAAGGTCGAGGCCGGTGATCCGCTGCTGCGCTCGGCCGCGATCGCCCTGGAATCCGGCCTGCTCGGCAAGGACGAGTTGCTCGCGCGCTACGAAACGATCCGCGCAAAGTGTTTTGCGGCGGCCGACGCCGCCGACCGCCGACCGAAGCTTGAGTCACTCGCCGAAATCGTTGCGCCATTGGCCCCGTACACGCCGGAGGCGGTAAAGGCCGAGGCTGGGCGCAGCGACTACAGCGACAAGCGCCTCGATGTGTTCGGTGGTGAGCAGAAACTGCCGGAAAACATGCCGCCACGCCATCTGGCGATCCAGATCAACCAGGCCTTGCATGACCTGTTCTGCAAGTATCCGGAAAGCCTGATGTTCGGCGAGGACATCGCCCAGAAGGGCGGCGTCTACACGGTGACCAAGGGGATGCACAAGGCGTTCGGGAACAAGCGCGTGTTCAATACCCTGCTCGACGAGACGATCATCCTCGGCCTCGCCCAGGGCTACGCGAACATGGGCATGTTGCCGATTCCGGAGATCCAGTATCTGGCCTACTTCCACAACGCCTGCGACCAGATCCGTGGCGAGGCGGCGTCGCTGCAGTTCTTCTCGAACGACCAGTTCCGCAATCCGATGGTCGTGCGCATCGCCGGCCTCGGCTACCAGAAGGGCTTTGGCGGGCATTTCCACAACGACAACTCGATGACCGCCCTGCGCGACATTCCGGGCCTCGTGGTCGGTTGCCCAAGCCGTGGCGACGATGCGGCGAGCATGCTGCGCACGCTCGCCGCGCTGGCCAAGGTGGATGGCCGGGTCAGCATATTCCTCGAACCGATTGCGTTGTACATGACCAAGGATCTGCACGAAGCCGGCGACGGCCAGTGGCTGTTTCCTTATCCGCCTCCGGGTCAGTCCATGCTGCTTGGCGAGGGTCGAGTGTACGCGCCGGAAGCCTCCGACCTCGTGATCTTCAGCTACGGCAATGGTGTGCCGATGAGCTTGCGTGCCGCGCGCTCGATCGAGGCCGCGCATGGCTGGAAGGTGCGCGTGGTCGATCTGCGCTGGCTGGTGCCGTTGAACGAGGCTTTCATTGCTGAGCAGGCGTGCGATGCACGGCGAATCATCGTCGTCGACGAGGGCCGTCATTCAGCCGGCGTCGGCGAAGGGGTGATTACAGCTATCGTCGAAGCCGGATTCGGCGCGATCCCGTTGCAGCGCGTGGTCGGTGCCGACACCTTCACGCCACTGGCCGGAGCAGCCCTGGCTGTGCTCCCAGCTGAATCGGATATCGTTGTCGCGGCAGCGAATCTGGAGCCGCTCCACTGAATGTCCTATCATCCGACGCAATGACCTCCAATTCCACGCTGACCATCCTGTTCGCCGATGTCTCGGGCAGCACCAAGCTGTTCGAGCTGCGCGGCAATGTCACCGCCCGTGAAATCATTGCGGCGGTACTCGATGCGTTGACCGAGGTCGCCCATCGCCATGGCGGCAAGCTGATCAAGACGATCGGTGACGAGATCATGTGCACGTTCCCGAGTGCCGTGCAGGGCTTGCTCGCGGCAACCGACATGCAGCGCCGGATGAAATCGGACATGGCATTTGTCCAGGACAACATCGGCATCCGCATCGGCCTGCACCATGGCGAGGCCCTGGTCGAGGAGAACGACGTATTTGGTGACGCGGTCAATGTGGCTGCACGCATGGCGGCGATCGCCAAGCGTGACCAGATCGTGGCGACCTCAAGCACGGCGCTCAATATCACCAATGCTGCCGGCGTCCGCGTGCGCTCGATCGGCACCGCGCGCGTGGCCGGCAAGCTGCTGCCGATCGAGATAGTTGACGTGATGTGGCAGGAGGATGTCTCGCATGTCACCACGGTTCAGCGCGTGGTCCAGTTCACCAAGAACAAGCGCGTCGTGCTCAAGCTGTGTTTTTTCGATCGTGAATTCCAGATCGATGAACTGTCCGATCCGTTCACGCTTGGTCGCGAGGAAGGCCACAGTCTGACCATCGAATCCGATTGGGTATCACGCGATCACGCCATGATCGAATGGAAGAAAGGTCACTTCATTCTGTCCGATCGCTCGACCAATGGCACCTGGGTCAAGATCGGAAACGAAGAATTGCTGGTTCATCGCGATGCCTACCCGCTGCGTCGCAGCGGCACGATCAGCCTCGGCCAGGCCCACGCCGCCGAAGACGGCAATCTGTTGCGTTTCGAGTGTGGAGAGGCTTGAAGGAGCGGGAGTGGGAAGTGGGAAGTGGGGAGTAGGTAGATTCGCTTCTTTGTGGAATTACGCCCCCGTTCTCAATTCGCTCCCGTGTTTGAAAAAGCGCATTCCAGCTTTTCCCACTCCCGACTCCCTACTCCCTACTCCCGCTCCTTCTAGTCAAACCCATTCGCAAACAAGGCGTCGTAGTTGGTCGGGGGCAGGTCGGGGCCCTGGAAGACTCCGATCGGCGTGTAACCGGAATAGCCGGGAAACGTGTAGTAGATGTTCGGATTGCCCATGCGCCGGATCAGTGCTTCGGACATGACGCGGCGATAGTCGGTGGTCACGGCGACATCGGTGCCTTCGTAGAGGTCGCCGGTGGCCAAGCCCGGGAATGTCCCATAGACGTGACCGCCATTGACCGAGGCACCGAGCGCCATCATCACATTGCCGTAGCCGTGATCGGTGCCGCCATCGGCGTTCTCCTGCACGCGACGACCGAACTCACTGACCACGATCACGCTGGTGCGCTGCATGAGATTGCCGGATGAGGCACTGGCAAGATCGGCGTAGAACGCGCTGAGCCCCTGCGACAGGCTCTCGACCTGGTTGCCGAAATAGTCGTAGGTATTGGCCGGATTGCCTTGGCCGACATGGGTGTCCCAGCCGCCGAGATCGATCGTTGCGACGCGCATGCCAAGATTGCCCTTGATCAATTGCGCGACGTTGCGCAGCTGATCAGCAAAACCCTGATTGCTTGCAAGGCTGTAGTTGGCACCACCCGTGGGCTGATAGCCGCCCGGGTTGGAACTCGCGTTGTACAGGCCGAAATTGATCGGACGCAGCAGGTCGAGCGAGGCCAGGGTCTCGGTGCCAGCGCTTTCGAGCTGGGTGGCATTGCTGTTCCACAGCGCGTGCATGCGCGTGACCGCGCCGACCAGACCATGGGCCGAATCGTCTTCCTCCCACGCCCCGTGGAAGCCATCAAGGCGGAAATCCGAGGCGCTATTCATCGTGATCGCGTCCGAGGAGCCAAGCAGGCTGGCAGCGGTGATGTTGCCCAGCGAAGTTGCTGGCAGCGGCACAATCGCAGGCAGACCGCCGCTGGCCAGATGCCGGGTCAGCCAGCCGATGTTGTTGCCGGTGCCGCCACCAAAGCCGAATTCGAGGTTGGCCTGGGCATCGAAATGACTGCGGATGACCGGATTTGGCTGGCTCTGACCGGCAGCGACGATGAAGGCCAGTCGATTCTGGTTGAACAGGGTGCGCAAACCGCTTGCGCGCGGATGGATCGTCCAATTCGTGCCATTGAGGGAAAGCGCAGCACCGGTTCCCGAGGTCGGGATGCGCGTGTCGCTGCGCGCCGCCTCGTAGGCGGCGCGGAAGGGACTGCTGGCGCCGGGTGGAAGCAGACTCAGACCATCCATGGCGCCGCGCAGAAACAACACGACCAGCGTGTCATTTGTCGCCGAAGCTGGCGCGTATTCGGGCGGTGCAAAGTAGGCGAGGGCGTTGCTGCTGGCTCCGGCGGCCAGCGTCGCAACAGTGCAGCCCTTGAGGAAATCGCGTCGATCGATATGGGTCATGGCGGTGCTCCTCAGCGACGCAGGAATTCGGGACTGCACAGAATCAGGCCGATCGCCGTGCGCAGGCGGGCGATCGTGTAATGCTGCGAGAGATTGTTGATGTTCCAGGTGCCGGTATGCGACGGGTGGCCGTTGTCGGTGCCATCGGTGGTCAGATCGAGCGCAACCGTCGCCGCCACATTCTGACGCAGGAAATCGACGGCCACGGTGTAGATCGGTTCCGGACGGTAGCCGAGGATGCGATCGTACCAGTAGCCGATGATGTTGGCCGATGTCCTCAAGTTTGCCGCGAATGCGCCCAGGGTCTGCGACTGCACATTGATCAGGAACGGATTGGCATTGTTGTAGCTCTCGGTCTGATGCATTTCGAGCAGGCGCGGCAGCATGCGCAAGGTCATGCCGAGAGTGCCCGTGCTTGACCAGGCAATCGGATCATCCGGATAGCCGTTCGGTGCCGGCCAGTAGAACAGCTTGTTTCCGGCGGCCTGCAGGCGGCTCATGAACTCTTCGGTCGGCGTATAGATGCTGTTGTTGTAATCGGGCTTCGGCGTGAAATCGGCACCGGTTCCACGCAGCGCGCTGACCGCGCTGAGCGCCGGGCGCTTCATGCCGGTGCCCCAGCCGGTCTTGAACTCGTTCGATTGCAGGATTACCTGAAGCACCTGGGTGATCTGGTCGCCTGCCTGCCAGGCCTGGTTGAAGACGGCGGCGGCGCTGTCGATCAATGCCGTCGACGGGTTGCTGCCGACAAAGCGCTTGCAGATCTTCGTGACGACATGGCGCGCCGTGCGTGGATGCCGGGCCAGCATGTCGAACAAGGTGACACCATCGGCTTGGCCCTGGGAGGCCGGGAAATAACGGGCGAGGATGCGCTTGACGCCCTGGTCATGCACCGCCGAGTTGTAGGCGAACTGGCCGAGCGCTACGCCATTGATCGGCGTGTATGGCCAGTTCGCCCCCGAGATCGTCCAGCCGGTCAGCGCACGCGCCGCCTCATAGATGTCGTCATCGACATATTTGAGGCGCTCCTCCTCGCCATCGGCTGCAGTGTAGTGGCCGAGCAGGTTCATGTTGTTGAAGCTGTCCGGATTCTGCACGATACCGCCGTAGTTCTCGGCACCCATCGTGTGCAGCTCGAACAGTTCGCGCGCGTAGTTCTCGTTTGGATGCGCGGCCTCACTCGAATACAAGTCGAGCATGTACATCATCGAAGCCGAGACGCCGACTTCCTGCAGCATGGTGCGGAAATTGCCGAACACATGCGGGCGGATTGCGAGCCGATCGAAAGCGGAAAACATCGGGCCGCCATCGTAATCCCAGCCGAATACGCTGAAATGGTCGTGCCAGAAATCGACCATCACCTCGAAAAGCTGCCGTGCGCTGTAGGTCTGCCGGATGACCGTCATGCTTTCGGTCTCGGCGATCGGCTTCATGCGCAGCGAATAGTCGTTGGTCACCGCGTGGTGATCGTTCCAGAGCTGGTTCGGGGTCTTGTTCAAGCTGACGAAACCGGCACTGGCAACGCGCGCGTCGCAGGTGCCGTCATTGATGCTCGAAGGATTGAGCTGACGGTTGACCCAGGCCGTCCAGCGCGCAGCGTCGTTGCCTCCGAGCGCATTGAAATCGACATGTTCCTGGATCGAATAGCCAAATGTGCAGCGCGTCAGCCAGCGCACCGGAGCCGGCGGAAAGCTCAACGCATCAGGGCTTTGCGGCAGATCCTTCCGGCGGAAGCCATCGCGGCCGGGACGACGCAGGGAGAGTCCGCTATCGACATCCTCGACTCCCGCGCTGCTGAACAAGGCACCAAACAGACGTCGGCGCGAGGCAATAAAGGCGGTGCTGGCTGGGGCTGCGGCCATGACGTGACTCCGTTGCTGGGTTGACGATCAACTGATCCGGCAACCGCGCGGCGAGTCGGCGGAAGCGGTACCAGTTGCCCGCGCACTACAACAGGAGCCTGCTCCACGAGCTGTGACCAAGCTCGCGACACTGGCATCTGGACACTTGTTCCTGCAACAGACCTGCGCTTCGCGTGCTCAGTGCTCGAAACCATCATCGAAGATGACAGCCGTCCCGTCGAACATGAACGCGCCGGAGCCAGGCAGGGCATTGCTGATCAGCATTGCCTGCTCGATATGCGGCCCGTGGTGCAGTGGCAGAAACTGGAACGTCATCGTGCAGGTGCCGCCCTGGAGCAGGCTGAACGGAAATGGCCCGCAACTGCCTCCTGCATGCGTGAACGCCGAAGGCGAAGGCCCGGAAACGGAAAATCCACTGACATCAAGGGTGGCAACGCCCGGGTTGAACACGCTCATGTCAATCGAGGTGCTGCTCTCGATATCGACTTCCCCGAACGCAAGCAGCGCAGGGCTGAGCACCGGATCCGAGGCGATACCCGCACCGTCCAGGGTCAAGACGTCGGGTGAGCTTGGCGCGTTGCTCTGCACGAGCAGGTTTTGCGCCAGCGGACCAAGCACATTGGGACGGAACGAGAAGGCCATCGTGCAATCGGTTCCCGCTACCAGCGCAAATGGCAACGGCGGGCAACTGCCTCCGGGCTCCTGCTTGAACGGCACAAGCGCAGGCGATATCGAAGTGACATTCAACGCGCCAATGCCGGTGCTGGAGATCGTGACCAGCAACGGGCCGGCCACGTCACCCACGGGTATGAGGCCAAAGCTCAGCGGATTTGGAGTGATGCTGATCGCCGAAGGCGTCGCCACCAGGGCGTTCAGGCGGATCATCCAGGTACCGTCGCCGGCCAGCACATTGCTGACGCGATCGAGTGGAATCTGTGCCAGCGGCATATTGTTCGGATTGACCGCCACGCCGTTGGCGCTGCCGGCAATCCAGCTGTGCATCGCGGGTGGATAAAACGGGATGCTGTCGGTTCCGTCGTTGTCGATGCTGGCAACCTGGACCTGACCGATATAGTTGGCAATGATGCCGGCAAAGATGCTTTCCCCGGGCAAGAAGGTCACCGGAACAGGAAGGGTATAGGTGGTCAGCGTGTTCATGCCGGTGCCGGTGACAACGCCGGGCATCGAGATCACGACATAGGCATCGGAGGGATTGCCATCCTGATTGGCATCGCCCCAGAGATACAGGGTGATCGGAGAATTGTTCGGGATATTGTTGCTGGTCGGGCCACCGCCAAAGGTTGCGCGGATCGCGGTGATCGTCTCGTAACCCGGCTGTATCGTGAAGTGGTTGAGCCAGGCGATCGAGTTGCTGCCGGTGCTCTGGATGCCGATGCCGGCTTCCTTGCCCCCATCATCGAGACGATATTCGTCGATCGCGCAGGCCGGCAGCGGTGCGCCAGCCAGAAAGACACACAGGCCGATACGAAGTCGGGTCTTCATGGAAACCTCCCTCGGTCGATTTCCGATCGTGGTTTGACGAGACCATTGTGCTACGCCGCTTGAGTGTAAAAGTCAAGCGTTTGGAAGATCCGACAACGGGAGAACGGAACTCAAACGATGCGCGGTTCGGTCTCCAGGGAAATGCCGTAGCGCGCGATCACCGTGTTGCGGATATGTTCGGCGAGCGCCCAGATTTCGCCACCAGTGGCCTTTCCAAGATTGAGCAGAACCAATGCATGTTGCTCAGAAACTGCTGCATGTCCCTGTCGCAAACCCTTGAATCCACAGGATTCGATCAGCCATGCGGCCGAGAGTTTCGAGTGCGAATCAGCGCTGTTCCAGACCGGCATCGAGGGATGCTGGCTATGCAGCGATTCGGCCAGCGCATGGTTGACCAGCGGATTCTTGAAGAAACTCCCGGCATTGCCGACCACGGTCGGGTTCGGCAGCTTGCTTGTGCGGATACGCGTGATCGCTTCAGCGACACTCGGAGCCGTTGGCGTATCAATGCCCATGGCGGTTAGTCCTTCACGGACTCCCGCGTAGTTGATCCGCAGTTCACGATGGTGCGGCAGGACGAATTCAACCGCGGTGACGATGTAGCAGTCGGGCTCCCGCTTGAAAAGCGAATCGCGGTAACCGAACCGGCACTGCGCATTGGTGAGGCGAACGAACTGGCTCGATCGACGATCCCAGGCTTCAACTGCGGCGATGAATTCGCGGACCTCGACTCCGTAGGCACCGATGTTCTGGATCGGTGCGGCACCGACCGTGCCCGGAATCATGACGAGGTTTTCGAGGCCGCAATAGCCGCGTGCCAATGACCAGTGCACGAAATCGTTCCAGCTCTCACCGGCCTCGACGCGCACGTGGGCAAATTCGCCATCGTCGTCGAGGATCGTGATGCCGCGTGCGGCTATCGAAAGGACGACACCCGGCCAGTCGCGGGTGAACAGGATATTGCTGCCATCGCCCAGGATCAGCAGCGGACCGTTCTTCAGCATGGCAAAGCCGAATAATTCGATCAGCGCTTCGGATTTGCGCACATCGACCAGCAGATTCGTGCGCGCCGGTATGCGAAACGTATTGCGGCCTACCAGCGAAGCATTCTCGATGATCGTGTAGCCGACGCCTTCGGCGATCGCCGCATCGACGTGGTAGCGTTTTTCGCTCACGCGGAGCCCCGGCCGGGCAGGGCTCGGATCGCATTGACCGATTCCCCGATCAATGCCGGGCCGCGATAGACCATGCCGGTATAGAACTGCACAAGATTTGCGCCCGCGTCAATCTTTGTGGCCGCATCGGTTCCACTGAAGATGCCGCCGACACCGACCAGAGGCAGCTTTCCGTCGAGGCGCCTGGCCATTCCACGCAACACGGCCGTGGATTTTTCGAATACCGGCTTGCCCGAGAGTCCGCCTGCTTCGTTTGCGTAGCGATGCCCGGCGACCGCGCTGCGGTCGATCGTGGTATTTGTGCAGATCAGGCCATCGATGGCACTGGCCAGCAACACCTCGGCGATCGAGTCAAGTTCGACTTCGCTCAGATCAGGCGCGATCTTGAGCAGGATCGGCTTGCGCTTGCCATGCTTGGCCGCATGCCGTTCGCCCGCTTCGCAGATCTGGCCAATGAAACGACGCAGGGTTTCCTGCTCCTGCAGATCACGCAGGCCTTGCGTGTTTGGCGAGGAGATATTGACCGTGACATAGCTGGCCCGCGCGTAGACGCGTTCGAGGCAAAAGAGATAGTCGTCGATCGCCTTCTCGTTCGGCGTGTCCTTGTTCTTGCCGATATTGATGCCGAGCACGCCATCAAAACGCGCTCGCTCGGCGTTCGCGATCAGGGCATCAACACCATCGTTGTTGAAACCGAGTCGGTTGATCACGGCCTCGTGTTCGGGCAGGCGGAACATGCGCGGCTTCGGGTTGCCGGGCTGCGCGCGCGGTGTCGTCGTGCCGACCTCGATGAAGCCGAAACCGAGCGAAGCCAGTGCATCGACATGCGCGGCATTCTTGTCGAGGCCAGCGGCGAGTCCGACCGGGTTCGGAAAATCGATGCCGAAGACAGTGCTCGGCAACGGTTTGGGCTTGCTTGCCAGCAACGGATTGAACCCGGTCCGATACGCAGTCTCGATCGCCATCAGCGACAAATCATGCGCACGCTCGGCGTCCAGACAAAACAGCAGGGAGCGGGCAAGGTTGTACATCAATCAACGCCAGCCAGAAATGCCGAAACCCAGGACGAGAATGCCAATGAGCAGCAGGATGCCAAGCAGGCAGAGTGCCAATTGCACGTAGCCTAGGATCAGGCCGGCGATGGCCATGCCATCGCCTTCGATCGTGCCGGGTGGCATGCGTCGGATCTCGCCACGCGCGATGTGTCCGCAGATCACGGCAATCAGAGCGCCAATGATCGGCAAGCCGACCCAGGTAATGATGCCGAAAATCAGGCTCGTAATTGCGGTGCCACTGGTACGAATGGGTTGGTTCATGGGTTCCTCCGATCCGCTAGTTTAACGAAGCAAACGCCTGTCATACGGAAATCATCACCTGTAGGAGCCCCGCCAGGGGCGAGCTCTTCGACCATTCGCCCAGAAGCTCGCCCCTGGCGGGGCTCCTACAGAAAGCGGTTTCGTACGGCCCATATACAAAAACCGGCCGCCAAGGCGACCGGTTTCATCTCTCACGCAGTGGCAATTTGATCAGAACTCGAACTTGATGCCCTGGGCCAGCGGCAATTGGTCGGAGTAGTTGATCGTGTTGGTCTGGCGACGCATGTAGACCTTCCACGCATCCGAACCCGATTCGCGACCACCACCGGTTTCCTTCTCGCCACCAAACGCACCACCGATCTCGGCACCCGAGGTGCCGATATTGACGTTGGCGATGCCGCAATCGGATCCAATCGAAGACAGGAATCGCTCGGCATGCTTGACGTTCTGCGTGAAGATCGCCGACGACAGCCCCTGTGGCACGTCGTTGTGCATGCCGATGGCATCATCAAGCGTCTTGAACTTCATCACATAGAGGATTGGCGCGAAGGTTTCGGTCTGCACGACCTCATCACTGTTCTTGAGGCCGGTGATGACGGTCGGCAACACGAAGTTGCCCTTGCCATCCTTCGCCGCGCCACCCGTGGCAACCGTACCGCCAGCGGCCTTGGCCTTGTCGATTGCGCCGAGGAAGTGCTTGACTGCATCCGGGCTGTTGAGCGGGCCCATCAGGGTCCTGGCATCGGTCGGATCACCGATCTTGCTTTCGACCTGCTTGTACGCCTTGACCACGGAGGCAACCACGTCGTCATGGATCGACTCGTGCACGAACAGGCGGCGTGTGGAGGTGCAACGCTGGCCGCAGGTTCCGACCGCACCGAACACGATGGCCGGCAGGGCCAGCTTCAAATCGGCTGTATCGTCGACGATCATCGCGTTGTTGCCGCCGAGTTCGAGCAAGCTGCGGCCCATGCGCATCGCTACGCGCTCGCCAACGCTGCGGCCGACCTTGGTCGAGCCGGTGAAGCTGATCAGCGATACGCGGCGGTCATCGACAAAGGCCTTGGCCAGATCGGTGCCGGCGTCGTTGAACAGGAAGAACAGATCCGGGTAGCCGGCATCCTTCAAGGCCGCGTTGCAGATCTTCATCGTCGCGATCGCGGTCAGCGGCACTTTCGGCGAGGGCTTCCAGATGCAGATGTCGCCGCAGATCGTTGCCAGGAAAGAATTCCACGCCCACACCGCAACCGGGAAATTGAACGCGCTGATGATGCCGACCAGGCCCAGTGGATGCCATTGGTCGTACATGCGGTGGCCCGGGCGCTCGGAATGCATCGTGGAGCCGTACAACATGCGCGACTGGCCGACCGCGAAATCGGCGATGTCGATCATCTCCTGCACTTCGCCATCGCCTTCCGGCTTGATCTTGCCCATCTCCAGCGATACCAGTGAACCGAGCGCATCCTTGTGCTTGCGCAGCGCTTCGCCACACAGGCGCACGGCTTCGCCACGCAGCGGAGCGGGCGTCGTGCGCCAGACCTCGAACGCTGCCTGGGCGCGCTTCAGGATCAAGTCGTAGTCGGCCTTGCTCGAAGCCTGCACCTCGGCGATCACTTCGTTGGTCGCCGGATTGACCGACTGGATCAGCCCCGCATCAGCGGTCTTGGACCACTCGCCCTGACCGAGGTAGGTGCCGGAATTGGTCTTGGTCAGACCGAGGGCCTTGAGAATGTCAGCGGACATGGAATCTCCAGTTTTGGGTTGAACGGAACGCGCGCCGTTGCGCCGCGCGAAAGATGGGGTTTGGTCGGTGCATCCACAAGGATCCCGCGAAAATGTCGGCGTGAGCTGAGTCGGCAGGGTGCGTCGGTCAGATACCAAGCATCACTTCGATGCGTCCCTGGAGACCAAGTGAATCACCTGGATGCAGCCGACTAGGAGCCTGTCGGACTTTGCCGGTTGAGGCGAGAGTTCGACTGTGTGAGGGCAGATTTGTGACGATTTGCAGGCCCATAGTGGTTCTATGGGTCAAAAAGCGGCGCGAATATGAACCACACAGGCGGATTCGCAGCCCGACCGAGTAAAGTCCGACAGGCTCCTAGGATAGCGGAAACAAGTTCAGACCGAAACCGCGTGGCTTGAGTAGTGGCTTCATTTCATTCGCGATTCTCTGTCAGTGTTGGCTCTGGGATTGCGCCTTCATCCTCGTGGGCATCGGTTCACGGTGATGTGTTTCATGCCGCGATACCTGCCTTTTTCGTCATCCCGGCTTGACCGGTCATTCAGCTGTTGAGAGCCGCCGGGATGATGACGCCAGGTAAGTGCCGTTCCACTCTGGCCCGGAACTTTCTGATACCGCACGTACGGTCTTGCGCCGGGGCGCCGGGGAATCGTCATCCGTACCGCAACCGATGCAACGCCCTGACTCCCGTATGCGGTTTCCGTCGTGGAGCGGCATGGGAGTCCGGCCGGGATGAGCCGGCTCCTCATCCGATCTACGCCAGTTGCACAGCGCTCGCGTGACTCGCTTCGTGAATCATTCTCGCCACGTGGTCTGCCTGGTCGGCGATAAAGTAGTGATGACCTCCATCGATGACGTGCAGCTGCACGGCGTCGGAGAGCGCGTTCCAGCGCTTGTAGAGTTTGTTGTAGTTCGGAGTCAACTGGTCGGCCGTGCCCACGATGCAGTGGATCGGCGCCGTTATCTTCCAGCGTCCCCTTCCGCGTTCATAGCGCGAGGCCATGAGTGAGTCGCGGCGGAAGTTGCCGATCATGAATTTCATGAGATCCGCGTCGAGTGGATCCTTGGAGCCTCCCCATGAGCGGATCATCGCGTGGATCTCCGCGTCGCTCTTCGAAACCCACAGGTCCTTGCCAAGCAGAAATTTGCCGAACCGGGTTGCCGGAAACGCGCCACCCACTCCAAGGAATTCCACTCGGCGACCGGCCAATTCGAGTCGCCGGGTGATTTCCAGCGCGAGGTAGCTGCCGATGCAGTGGCCATAGACAGCAATCGGACCCTGCACCTGTTCGAGGATCGTGGCGACGCAACTTTCGGCGAGACTCTCGACGCCTTGCCCGGTGGTTTCAGTCGTACCCAACTCGTTGCCGGGGATGGCCACCGCGTAAACGGAAGTATGTTCACTCAAGGCAGCCATCCTTTCCGACAATGGCTGGAACACACTCGTGGGCGCCCCAGCGTATGGACAACAGATCAGGGTGAGTTTTTCCGTCTTGCGGCTTTGCAGCAGTTGCTGCAGCAGTTCGTGCTTTTGCCGCACGCCGGTGACGATGGCGGCTACGGCTTTGATGGTTGGCCTGCGATAGAAATCCGCAAGCGCGATGGGATTGCCTGGCAACTTGCTGTTGATCTGGAACGTCGCCGTTGCGGCTTTCAGCGAGTGCCCGCCCAGTTCGAAGAAATTGTCATGCACTCCGATCTTGTCCAGATCCAGGATGCGCGCCCAGATCTCTGCAATGGCAATCTCCATCGCTGTGCGCGGGGCGATGAATTCCCGGGTCGAAGATGCCGCGCTGTTGTCGGCATCCGGCAAGGCCTTGCGATCGAGCTTGCCATTGGGTGTGAGCGGGAATGACGCCAGTTGCACGAAGGCAGCCGGCAGCATGTGCTCGGGCAGCAGGGCGGCCAGTTCACTGCGCAACGCGGCGACGCTCAACTCAGCGCCTGACGGCAATACATAGGCGACCAAGCGCTTGTCGCCCGGCACATCCTCGCGCGCGATCACCACCGCTTCGCGCACCCCGCTGCACCCGCACAGCTTCGCCTCGATCTCGCCCAGCTCGATGCGGAAGCCGCGGATCTTGACCTGGAAGTCGTTGCGACCGAGGTACTCGACCGTGCCATCGGCCAGCCAGCGGCCCAGATCGCCGGTCTTGTACATGCGCGCATCGGGCGCTGCACTGTACGGATCGCGGATGAACTTCTCGGCGGTCAACTCCGGTCGGTTCAAGTAACCCCGCGCCACGCCGGCACCGCCGATGTGGATCTCGCCGGCCACGCCGATCGGCACCGGCTGGGCGTGCGTATCGAGGATGTAGATCTGCGTGTTCGCGATCGGCTTGCCGATCGGGACTTTTCCCACATGTGAACTTGAGTTGCATCGCCAGGAGGTGACGTCGATGGCGGCTTCGGTTGGTCCGTAAAGATTGTGCAACTGCACGTCGGGCAGCGATCGATGGAAACGCTCCTGCAACGCATGCGGCAACGCTTCACCGCTGCATTTCACCCGACGCAAGCTCGTGCAGGACATGGTTTCGATCTGGTCGAGGAAGACATGCAGCATCGATGGCACGAAATGCAGCATGGTGATGCCGGCGCGCTGGATCGTCTGTACGAGGTAGTGCGGATCCTGGTGTCCTCCCGGGCGCGCGAGGACGAGTCGGGCCCCGGCGATCAGCGGCAGGAAGAATTCCCAGACCGAGACGTCAAAGCTGAAAGGCGTTTTCTGCAGCACACAGTCCCGTGTCGTTATTGCATATTCGCCACTTGCCCAGAGCAGCCGATTGACGACTCCATCGTGCTGGTTCATGACGCCCTTGGGCTGGCCGGTCGAGCCGGAGGTGTAGATGACATAGGCCAGATGATCCGGCTTGAGTCCGGTCTCAAGTGGGTCGGGGTTGTGATCGGGGCCTTGCTGCAAGGTGGATAATGTCGCTGGATCATCGAGCACGATCAGGGCCAGGCCATCAACCGGTTGCAGGCGCTCGCGCAGCGTCTGCTGTGTGATCAGCGCCAGCGGCGCGCTGTCGGCCAGCATGAAGGCGAGGCGTTCGGCCGGGTAAGCGGGATCGAGCGGCACGTAGGCACCGCCGGCCTTGAGGATCGCGAGCAGGCCGACAACCATGTCCAGGCTGCGCTCGATGCAGATCGCCACGCGTGCATCCGGGCGCACGCCGAGCGCGATCAGGTGATGGGCGAGGCGGTTGGCGCGGGCATTCAGTTCGGCGTAGCTCAGCGAGTGCTGCTCGAACACGACCGCGACCGCAGCGGGTTGTGCGCTGGCCTGATCCTCGACAAGCGAGTGCAGCAGGCGCTGGCTGGGCCAGGTGACGGCGCTGTCATTGAAGTCGATGAGCACCTGCCGGCGCTCGGAGTCGGGCAGCACCGGCAAGAGCAATACCGACTGCTCCGAGTGCTCGACAAGGGCAGCGACAAGACCTTCCAGCGCGGTGCCGAAATAGCCAAGGATGCGCGCGGGATCGATGCCGCTGGTGCCTTGTGCGATCAGCAGGAAATCCTCACCGCGGTCGTCGATCGAGACGGTCAGCGGATAGCTCGTGCGCTCCTGTCCGTGCAACAGGCGTACGCCGTCCCAGACCGGTTGTTCACCGAACAACTGGGTATGCCGGTAATTGAGCAGGCTGGTGAACAAGGGCAGCGGCGCGGCCACGCCACTGCAGCGCTGGGCCAGCGCGAGCGGGGCTTGTTCGTGCTCGAGCAGTCCGCCGAGGGCGCGGTAGGTCTCGTCAACGAGGTGTTTGGCGTTGCGCTCCTTCAGTCCAATGCGGATCGGCAGGGTGTTGATGAACATGCCGAGCACGCGGTCGGCCCCGGCCGTGCCCTGCAGACGTCCGGACAAGGTGGTGCCGAAGACCACCTCATCGCGGCCGCTGCATGTCGCCAGCACCTGCGCCCAGGCGGCGTGGAACAGCACCGCCGCAGTGACGCCGTGCTGGCGTGCCGTGTTGCGGATGGATTGTGCGAGTGTCCCATCGAGCGCTGCATGGGCTTCCTCGATACCCGCGCCGCCGCCCTGCACCTCGAGTACGCCAAAGGCCACGGTGGGGGCGTCGATGTCGCCCAGCTGTTCGCGGAAATAGGCCTCGTGCTGGTCCGCCGGCACCGCGCGGGTCTGCGCGATGAAGTTGCGATAGGGCAGCGAGGGCGGCAGGGTGTCGCCGCGACCCTCGAGAATTTCCTGCACTTCGGCCAGGACCAGTTGCATGGTGTAGTTGTCGTCGATCAGGTGGTGACTGAGCAGGGCCAGCAGCCACTCCCCGGAGCCCGCCTCTTCGGTCACGTTCGCACTGAGCAAGGGCGCGCGGGTGAGGTCCATGCGGGTCGTGCGCGGATCGGTCAACTCAAGCAAGCGCTCGAGCGCGTCATCGGCAAAGGTTTGTTCCACGATCGGCATCGGTGCCTGCCGGTGCACGACCTGCACGGGTTGGCCGAGGCCTTGCCAGCGGATCGCCGTGCGCAGGATGTCGTGGCGATCGATCACCTGCTGCAAGGCGTCGAGGAAGACATCCAGTCGGCGTCGGCAATCGAACGCGAGCACGGAACGCAACAGATAGGCATCACCCTCGGTATCGAGCAGGTGATGAAACAGGATGCCTTCCTGCAAGGGCGCAAGCGGGTAGATGTCCTGGATGTTGGCCGCGCCACCGGGGACGTTGGCGACGACGGTGTCGATCTCGTCCTGAGTCAGTTCGACCAGTGGCAACAACTCCGGCGTGATCGCCGTGCAGTCGGTGCGGATCCGGTTCGGTGGTGCGACGAACAGCTCATGGGTCTGTCCAGCCTCGGCCAGTTGTGCGGCCAGGGCATCGAGCGTCGGTGCGCTGAACACGCTGCGCACGCTGGCGTGGATACCCTGCTGGCGCAGGCGTTCGATCAGACCGACCACCAGCAGCGAGTGGCCACCGAGTTCGAAGAAATGATCGTGGCGGCCGATGCGTTCGAGGCCGAGCAGGTCCTGCCAGATCGCCGCGATCACCGTCTCGATGGCGCCTTGCGGTGCGGCGTAGGCGCGCGCGAGCACGGCCGATGCATCGGGTGCCGGCAAGGCTTTGCGATCGAGCTTGCCATTGGGCGTGAGCGGGAACGACGCCAGTTGCACGAAGGCAGCCGGCAGCATGTGCTCGGGCAGCAGGGCGGCCAGTTCACTGCGCAACGCGGCGACGCTCAACTCAGCGCCTGACGGCAAAACATAGGCGATCAGGCGCTTGTCTCCCGCCACATCCTCGCGCGCGATCACCACCGCTTCGCGCACCCCGCTGCACCCGCACAGCTTCGCCTCGATCTCGCCCAGCTCGATGCGGAAGCCGCGGATCTTGACCTGGAAGTCGTTGCGACCGAGGTACTCGACCGTGCCATCGGCCAGCCAGCGGCCCAGATCGCCGGTCTTGTACATCCGCGCATCGGGCGCTGCACTGTACGGATCGCGGATGAACTTCTCGGCGGTCAGCTCGGGGCGGTTCAAGTAACCCCGGGCCACGCCGGCACCGCCGATGTGGATCTCGCCGGCCACGCCGATCGGAACCGGCTGCTGGTACGCGTCGAGGATGTACAGGCGCAGATCCGCCAGCGGCCCGCCGATCAGGCTGCCCGACGGCGTCCGGATGTCGGCCGTGCTGAGCGCCCGGTAGGTCGCGTGCACGGTGATCTCGGTGATGCCGTACATGTTGACCAGCTGGGTGCGCTGCAAATCGTTGCGTGCGATCCACGCGGCCAGCGTGTGCAGCTCGAGCGCCTCGCCGCCGAACACGATGCAGCGCAGCGCATGCTCGCGCTCGCTGTTGGCCTGCGCGCCGATCAGTTGCCGGAACGCGCTGGGGGTCTGGTTGAGCACGGTCACCCGCTCATGGCACAGCAGCGCGTAGAACTCCTCCGGGTTGCGCGCGCACGCGCCCGGCACGATGACCAGCCGGCCGCCGTGCAGCAGCGCGCCAAAAAGTTCCCAGACCGAGAAATCGAAGGCGAACGAGTGGAACAGCGTCCACACATCGGTGTCGTCGAAGAAGAACTCGTTCTGGGTCGCAGCGAACAGGCGCGCGACGTGGCCGTGTTCGACCATCACGCCCTTGGGTTGGCCGGTCGAACCGGAGGTGTAGATGACATAGGCCAGGTGCGAAGCTGCCAGATCTGGCACTGCGGGGTTGTGCTCGGGGAATTGCTGCAAAGTAGATAATGTCTCTGGCTCGTCGAGCACGATCAGCGGCACACCATCAACCGGTTGCAGTCGCTCGCGCAGCGTCTCCTGGGTGATCAACACCAGCGGTGCGCTGTCGGCCAGCATGAAGGCCAGGCGTTCGGCCGGATAGGCCGGATCGAGCGGCACGTAAGCGCCGCCGGCCTTGAGGATCGCGAGCAGGCCGACGACCATGTCCAGGCTGCGCTCGATGCAGATCGCCACGCGCGCATCCGGGCACACGCCCATCGCGATCAGATGATGGGCAAGGCGATTGGCGCGGCGGTTGAGCTCGGCATAGCTCAGCGACGCATCGCCCAGGGTCAGCGCGAGTGCATCGGGGCGCATCTGCGCGTGCTCCTCAAACAGCCCATGAATGCAGGTCGGCTCGGTCAAGGACGCCGCCACCTCGGCGCCCAGCAGTTGCGCGCGTTCGTCCTCCGGCAGCATCGGCAATCCGAGCACCGGTGCCTGCGGCGTGTGTTCGAGCGCATCGACCAGCGAGGCCAGTGTCGTTGCCAGGTAGCCGCCCACCCGCCCGGCATCGATCCCGGCCACGCATTGTGAAATCAGGCTGAAGCCCTCGCCCAGATCGTCCACCGAGATCGTGATCGGGTAGTTGGTGCGCTCCTCCACGCACAAGATGCGCATTCCATCCCAGATCGTCATGGCCTTCGACAGATCGCGGCCAAAGGCATCCACGTCGGCCGGATCATCGAGTGCCTCGCCGATCAGTGTGTGGTGGTAGTTGAGCAACGTTGTGAACAGCGGAGATGCGGCATTCACGCCGCTGCAGCGCTGCGCGAGGGCGAGTGATGCCTGTTCATGCCCGACCAGTTCGCCCAGTTGTCCGAAACAGTCCTTGATGGATTGCCGCACGCTGCATCCGGCGAGCGCAATGCGCACCGGCAGGGTGTTGATGAACATGCCGAGCACGCGATCGGCGCCCGCGGATCCCTGCAGACGCCCGGACAGCGTGGTGCCGAACACCACGTCGTCACGGCCGCTGCACTGCGCGATCACGCGCGCCCAGGCCACATGAAACAACACCGCCGTACTGACGCCGTGCTGACGGGCGCAAGCGCGGATGCGTCGGGCCAGATCCGCCTCCAGCGGCAATCTCCATTCGCTGACCTGGCCGCCATTTGCGTGCACGTCGAAAATGCCGAATGGCGCAGTCGGCTCGCAGACGTCGGCGAGCTGATTGCGAAAGTAGTCTTCGTGTACGGCCAACGGAACCGAGGCGACCTGCGCAATGAAATTGCGATAGGGAACGGGCGCGGGCAGGCTGTCAGCTCGTCCTTCGAGCAGTTCCCGTGCTTCGGCCAGCAGGAGTTCCAGAGTGACGTGGTCGGTGACAATGTGGTGCTGCAATAGCGCCATCAGCCATTCACCCGTGCCGGCGTTATGCACCACCGTGGCAGTCAGCAGGGGAGCGCGCCTGAGGTCGATGCGGATGTGTTGAGGATCGGTGTAGTCGATCAACTGCTGCAACACGTTGTCGGGAACGTGGGGAGCAAATTCCTCCACCGCCAACGCTGCGTGACGATGCACGACCTGAACAGGTCGACCCAATCCTTCCCAGCACACAGCGCTGCGCAGGATATCGTGGCGGTCGATCACCGCCTGCAGCGCCGCGAGACTTGAGTCCAGCAAGGCACGATTGTCAAAGACCATGATCGAGCGCAACAAGTACACATCACCTTCTGTCTCGAGCAGGTGATGAAAGAGGATGCCTTCCTGCAAGGGCGCGAGCGGATAGATGTCCTGGATGTTGGCCGCGCCACCGGGCACGTTGGCGACGATGGAATCGATCTCGCCCTGGGTCAGTTCGACCAAGGGCAACAACTCCGGCGTGATCGCCGTGCAGTCGGTGCGGATCCGGTTCGGCGGTGCGACGAACAGCTCATGGGTCTGTCCAGCCTCGGCCAGTTGTGCGGCCAGGGCATCGAGCGTCGGTGCGCTGAACACGCTGCGCACGCTGGCGTGGATACCCTGCTGGCGCAGGCGTTCGATCAGACCGACCACCAGCAGCGAGTGGCCACCGAGTTCAAAGAAATGATCGTGGCGGCCGACCCGTTCGAGGCCGAGCAGGTCCTGCCAGATCGCCGCGATCGCCGTCTCGATGGCGCCTTGCGGTGCGGCGTAGGCACGCGCGAGCACGGCCGATGCATCGGGTGCCGGCAAGGCTTTGCGATCGAGCTTGCCATTGGGTGTGAGCGGGAACGATGCCAGTTGCACGAAGGCCGCCGGCAGCATGTGCTCGGGCAGCAGCGCGGCCAGTTCACTGCGCAACGCGGCGACGCTCAGTTCCGCGTCGCTCGGCACTACATAGGCGACCAGGCGCTTGTCGCCCGGCACATCCTCGCGCGCGATCACCACCGCTTCGCGCACTCCGCTGCACCCACACAGCTTCGCCTCGATCTCGCCCAGCTCGATGCGGAAGCCGCGGATCTTGACCTGGAAGTCGTTGCGACCGAGGTACTCGACCGTGCCATCGGCCAGCCAGCGGCCCAGATCGCCGGTCTTGTACATGCGCGCATCGGGCGCTGCACTGTACGGATCGCGGATGAACTTCTCGGCGGTCAGCTCGGGGCGGTTCAAGTAGCCCCGGGCCACGCCGGCGCCGCCGATGTGGATCTCGCCAGCCACGCCGATCGGCAACGGCTGCAGATGCGTGTCAAGGATGTACAAACACCCATTGGCAACGGGTCGCCCGATCGGTATTTCATGGGCAGGCAGTGGTGTCGCGAAATCGAAACCCAGTACTGCCGAGTTGACCGCGGCCTCCGTTGGCCCATAGGTATTGATCCAGCGCGCGTGCCGCACGCCCGGCTCCTCGAACCAGTCCGCAAGATACCTGAGTTCAGCCTTCTCGCCGCCTGCAAGGACCAGGCGCAGCGACGTCCCCGGGATGCTGCGTTTCGAAGAAATCTCCTGCGCCCACTGGTGCCAGAACGCGGTCGGCAGATCGGTCACCGTAATCGCCTGCGCGTCGAGAAATTCCACGAAGGCAGCGTCTGGAACCATCACATCGGCCGGCCGCAGCACGATTCTTGCGCCCGCCGACAGTGCGGGAAAGACCTCGACGACCGAATTGTCGAAACTGAAGGAAGCGAACTGCATGACCCGATCAGACGAGGTCAACTCGCACAGCGCCACATGCCCGTGAACCAGGTTCACGACGTTGCGATGCTCGAGCATCACCCCCTTGGGCTGACCGGTCGATCCGGAGGTATAGATGACATAGGCCAGGTTCAACGAGGTCAGGCCAAGTGCGTGCGCATCGGGATTGCCCTCCGGAAATTGCTCCAGCGCGGACTCGGTCGCGGGATCATCCAGAACGATTTCGGCGAGACCCTCTCCAGCCTGCAGGCGCCCGCGCAAATGCGCCTGTGTGATCAATCCGATCGGTGCGCTGTCGGCCAGCATGAAGGCAAGGCGATCGGGCGGATAGGCTGGATCGAGCGGAACGTAGGCGCCGCCGGCCTTGAGGATGGCGAGCAGGCCAACGATCATGTCGAGGCTGCGTTCGAGGCAGATCGCCACCCGGGTGTCGGGTTGCACGCCCAGCTCGATCAGCCGGTGCGCGAGTCGGTTTGCACGACGGTTGAGCGCATCAAAGGTGAGGGTTTCTCCGTCGAAGACGACTGCGATCGCATCGGGCTGCGCCGAGGCCTGGTTCTCGACGAGTTGGTGCAGCAGTTGCCCGCACGGGAAATCAGCGGCGGTGTCGTTGAAGTCGACCAGCAATCGCGCGCGTTCGCGCGCATCGATCAGCGCCAATTGGCTGACCTGCCGGTGCTCCTGAGCCACCATACCTTCGAGCAAGCATTCGAAATGACCGGCGAAGCGCACAACGGTCGATTGCTCGAACAAGCTGCTCGCGTACTCGAAATTGCCGGACAGCACGCCATCCGCGTCTTGCAGAAACAGCGAAAGATCGAAGTATGCGGTGGTCCGTGGAAGGCGGACGGCCTCGAGGGTCAGTCCAGGCACCGACAGCGCGTCCGTTGGCGTGTTGTCGAGCGCCAGCATGACCTGGAAGATCGGGCTGTGGCTCATGCTGCGCACAGGCTGCAGCACTTCGAATACGTGTTCGAACGGCATGTCCTGGTGCGCGTATGCGTCGAGCGTGGTTGCCTTGATCTGGGCCAGCAACTGGGCGACGCTTGAATCGTCCTCGAGATGCGAGCGGATCGCCAGCGAGTTGACGAAGAGGCCGGTGAGCGGCTCAAGCTCCTTGCACTGGCGATTGGCAAACGGCGTGCCGACGACGACATCGCGTTGCCCGCTGAGCCGCGACAGCAGGATTGACCAGCCGGTGAGCAGGGTCATGAAAAGGGTGGCGCCATGGCGCTGACTGAACGCGCGCAGTTGCGCGGTCAGCTCTTGCGTGAGCGAAAATTCGACGAAGCCGCCCGCGTGACTTTGCAGCGTCGGGCGTGGGTGATCGGTGGGCAGCTCGAGCAGGGCGGGTGCATCCTTCAGGTGCCGGGCCCAGAAGTCCACCTGCCGTTGCAGTGTTTCGCCTTGCAGGACGCGACGCTGCCAAACCGCGAAGTCCGCGTACTGGATGTCGAGCGCAGGGAGCGGATCGGCGAGGCCGCGGTGGAATGCGTCATAGAGGACTCGTACCTCGCGGATCAACACACCAATCGACCATCCGTCGGAAACAATGTGGTGTTTGTTGATGAGCAGGATGTGTTCGTCTTCCGCGAGGCGCAACAGCAGGCCGCGGATCAGTGGGCCGGTGTCCAGATCGAACGCTGCCGTCGCGTCGGCCTCGATCAGTTTGAATGCCAATTCGTCGCGTTCTTCCCTTGTCCGATTTTCATCGCACAGGTCGCGTTCGACGAGCTGGAATTGCGCGTCAGCGGGCGCGATGACCTGGGTCGGAATTCCGTCGTTGCAGACGAAGCGTGTGCGCAGGTTCTCGTGGCGGGCGACGATTCGGTTCAGGGTCGCGCGCAGCGCGCCGCGATCAAGTTTTCCGCGCAGGCGTAGTGCGGCAGGCATGTGGTAGGCCACGCCTGCTGCATGATCGAACTGGTCGAGGAACCACAGACGCTGCTGTGCCCACGACAACGGCAACGGCTGGCTGCGGTCGGCGCGCGGGATTTTCGTGGCGACGGTCTGTGTGCGGCGTTCGCCGTTGCGCTGCTGCAGACGTTGCAGCAGGACTGCACGCTTGAGTTGTTCTTTGTCGGTGTCATGCATCTTCGGAGCATCCAGATAGGGAAGCCAGCAGGTCGTCGTCCGACATCGAGTCGAGTTCGTCCTGCAGCCTTTCAATTTCTTCGTCAGGGAACAGCGTCAATTGCAGCGAAACAACCGCATCGGACATCCGGCTCAGAACGGGATGTTCGAACAGGGAGCGCAGGGGTACGTCAACATCAAATGCTTCGCGCATGCGCACGGTCATGCGCACGGCCAGCAGCGAGTGGCCACCGAGTTCGAAGAAATGATCGTGGCGGCCGACCCGTTCGAGGCCGAGCAGGTCCTGCCAGATCGCCGCGATCGCCGTCTCGATGGCACCTTGCGGTGCGGCGTAGGCACGCGCGAGCACGGCCGATGCATCGGGTGCCGGTAGCGCCTTGCGATCGAGCTTGCCATTGGGTGTGAGCGGGAACGACGCCAGTTGCACGAAGGCAGCCGGCAACATGTGCTCGGGCAGCAGGGCGGCCAGTTCACTGCGCAACGCGGCGACACTCAGCTCAGCATCCGTCGGCAATACATAGGCGACCAGGCGCTTGTCGCCCGCTACATCCTCGCGCGCGATCACCACCGCTTCGCGCACCCCGCTGCACCCGCACAGCTTCGCCTCGATCTCGCCCAGCTCGATGCGGAAGCCGCGGATCTTGACCTGGAAGTCGTTGCGACCGAGGTACTCGACCGTGCCATCGGCCAGCCAGCGGCCCAGATCGCCGGTCTTGTACATGCGCGCATCGGGCGCTGCACTGTACGGATCGCGGATGAACTTCTCGGCGGTCAACTCCGGTCGGTTCAAGTAACCCCGGGCCACGCCGGCACCGCCGATGTGGATCTCGCCGGCCACGCCGATCGGCACCGGCTGGGCGTGCGTGTCGAGGATGTAGATCTGCGTGTTTGCGATCGGGCGGCCGATATGCGCCAGGAATCCCTGCGCCCGATCCATCCTGACCCAGGTGGAATATGTCGTCGTCTCACTGGGGCCATATAGATTGGCCACCGCCTGCACCTCGGTCGAAGCGAAGATGCGTTCGACCAGATCGCGCTTCAGCGGTTCACCCGCGAGGTTGATCATGCGTGCGCAACCCGGCACGCGATTTTCATCGAGCAGCGCACGGATGGCCGAGGGCACGGTATTGACCAGGGACACCTCGCCGATGGGCTGCAGGATATTTGTGACCAGATGAATCGTCGTGCCCGCCGCGAGCGGCACGAACAACTCGAAGACAGCAAGGTCGAAATTGATCGACGTCGACAACAGCGTGTTGAGCAAGGTCTCCCGCGTGAACCGGGCTGTTGCCCATGCAACCAGGTTTGTTGCATTGCGGTGCTCGATCGCGACGCCCTTGGGCTGGCCGGTCGAGCCGGAGGTGTAGATGACATAGGCCAGATGATCCGGCTTGAGTCCGGTCGCAAGCGGGTCGGGGTTGTGATCGGGGCCTTGCTGCAAGGTGGATAATGTCGCTGGATCATCGAGCACGATCAGGGCCAGGCCATCAACCGGTTGCAGGCGCTCGCGCAGCGTCTGCTGTGTGATCAGCGCCAGCGGCGCGCTGTCGGCCAGCATGAAGGCGAGGCGTTCGGCCGGGTAAGCGGGATCGAGCGGCACGTAGGCACCGCCGGCCTTGAGGATCGCGAGCAGGCCGACAACCATGTCCAGGCTGCGCTCGATGCAGATCGCCACGCGTGCATCCGGGCGCACGCCGAGCGCGATCAGGTGATGGGCGAGGCGGTTGGCGCGGGCATTCAGTTCGGCGTAGCTCAGCGAGTGCTGCTCGAACACGACCGCGACCGCAGCGGGTTGTGCGCTGGCCTGATCCTCGACAAGCGAGTGCAGCAGGCGCTGGCTGGGCCAGGTGACGGCGCTGTCATTGAAGTCGATGAGCACCTGCCGGCGCTCGGAGTCGGGCAGCACCGGCAAGAGCAATACCGACTGCTCCGAGTGCTCGACAAGGGCAGCGACAAGACCTTCCAGCGCGGTGCCGAAATAGCCAAGGATGCGCGCGGGATCGATGCCGCTGGTGCCTTGTGCGATCAGCAGGAAATCCTCACCGCGGTCGTCGATCGAGACGGTCAGCGGATAGCTCGTGCGCTCCTGTCCGTGCAACAGGCGTACGCCGTCCCAGACCGGTTGTTCACCGAACAACTGGGTATGCCGGTAATTGAGCAGGCTGGTGAACAAGGGCAGCGGCGCGGCCACGCCACTGCAGCGCTGGGCCAGCGCGAGCGGGGCTTGTTCGTGCTCGAGCAGTCCGCCGAGGGCGCGGTAGGTCTCGTCAACGAGGTGTTTGGCGTTGCGCTCCTTCGAGTCCAATGCGGATCGGCAGGGTGTTGATGAACATGCCGAGCACGCGGTCGGCCCCGGCCGTGCCCTGCAGACGTCCGGACAAGGTGGTGCCGAAGACCACCTCATCGCGGCCGCTGCATGTCGCCAGCACCTGCGCCCAGGCGGCGTGGAACAGCACCGCCGCAGTGACGCCGTGCTGGCGTGCCGTGTTGCGGATGGATTGTGCGAGTGTCCCATCGAGCGCTGCATGGGCTTCCTCGATACCCGCGCCGCCGCCCTGCACCTCGAGTACGCCAAAGGCCACGGTGGGGGCGTCGATGTCGCCCAGCTGTTCGCGGAAATAGGCCTCGTGCTGGTCCGCCGGCACCGCGCGGGTCTGGGCGATGAAGTTGCGATAGGGCAGCGAGGGCGGCAGGGTGTCGCCGCGACCCTCGAGAATTTCCTGCACTTCGGCCAGAACCAGTTGCATGGTGTAGTTGTCGTCGATCAGGTGGTGACTGAGCAGGGCCAGCAGCCACTCCCCGGAGCCCGCCTCTTCGGTCACGTTCGCACTGAGCAAGGGCGCGCGGGTGAGGTCCATGCGGGTCGTGCGCGGATCGGTCAACTCAAGCAAGCGCTCGAGCGCGTCATCGGCAAAGGTTTGTTCCACGATCGGCATCGGTGCCTGCCGGTGCACGACCTGCACGGGTTGGCCGAGGCCTTGCCAGCGGATCGCCGTGCGCAGGATGTCGTGGCGATCGATCACCTGCTGCAAGGCGTCGAGGAAGACATCCAGTCGGCGTCGGCCATCGAACGCGAGCACGGAACGCAACAGATAGGCATCACCCTCGGTCTCGAGCAGGTGATGAAACAGGATGCCTTCCTGCAAGGGCGCAAGCGGGTAGATGTCCTGGATGTTGGCCGCGCCACCGGGCACGTTGGCGACGATGACGTCGATCTCGTCCTGGGTCAGTTCGACCAAGGGCAACAACTCCGGCGTGATCGCCGTGCAGTCTCGGCTGATCCGGTTGGGTGCTGCGACGAACAGCTCATGGCTCTGTCCAGCCTCGGCCAGTTGTGCGGCCAGGGCATCGAGCGTCGGTGCGCTGAACACACTGCGCACGCTGGCGTGGATACCCTGCTGGCGCAGGCGTTCGATCAGACCGACCACCAGCAGCGAGTGGCCACCGAGTTCAAAGAAATGATCGTGGCGGCCGATGCGTTCGAGGCCGAGCAGGTCCTGCCAGATCGCCGCGATCGCCGTCTCGATGGCGCCTTGCGGTGCGGCGTAGGCGCGCGCGAGCACGGCCGATGCATCGGGTGCCGGCAAGGCTTTGCGATCGAGCTTGCCATTGGGCGTGAGCGGGAACGACGCCAGTTGCACGAAGGCAGCCGGCAGCATGTGCTCGGGCAGCAGGGCGGCCAGTTCACTGCGCAATGCGGCGACGCTCAGCTCAGCATCCGTCGGCAATACATAGGCGACCAGGCGCTTGTCACCCGCCACATCCTCGCGCGCGATCACCACCGCCTCGCGCACTCCGCTGCACCCGCACAGCTTCGCCTCGATCTCGCCCAGCTCGATGCGGAAGCCGCGGATCTTGACCTGGAAGTCGTTGCGACCGAGGTACTCGACCGTGCCATCGGCCAGCCAGCGGCCCAGATCGCCGGTCTTGTACATGCGCGCATCGGGCGCTGCACTGTACGGATCGCGGATGAACTTCTCGGCGGTCAGCTCGGGGCGGTTCAAGTAACCCCGGGCCACGCCGGCACCGCCGATGTGGATCTCGCCGGCCACGCCGATCGGCACCGGCTGCTGGTACGCGTCGAGGATGTACAGGCGCAGGTCCGCCAGCGGCCCGCCGATCAGGCTGCCCGACAGCGTCCGGATGTCGGCCGTGCTGAGCGCCCGGTAGGTCGCGTGCACGGTGATCTCGGTGATGCCGTACATGTTGACCAGCTGGGTGCGCTGCAGATCGTTGCGTGCGATCCACGCGGCCAGCGTGTGCAGCTCGAGCGCCTCGCCGCCGAACACGATGCAGCGCAGCGCATGCTCGCGCTCGCTGTTGGCCTGCGCGCCGATCAGTTGCCGGAACGCGCTGGGGGTCTGGTTGAGCACGGTCACCCGCTCATGGCACAGCAGCGCGTAGAACTCCTCCGGGTTGCGCGCGCACGCGCCCGGCACGATGATCAGCCGGCCGCCGTGCAGCAGCGCGCCAAAAAGTTCCCAGACCGAGAAATCGAAGGCGAACGAGTGGAACAGCGTCCACACATCGGTGTCGTCGAAGAAGAACTCGTTCTGGGTCGCAGCGAACAGGCGCGCGACGTGGCCGTGTTCGACCATCACGCCCTTGGGTTGGCCGGTCGAACCGGAGGTGTAGATGACATAGGCCAGGTGCGAAGCCGTCAGGCCCGGCACCGCGGGGTTGTGCTCGGGCAGCTCCTGCAATGCGGCCACGGTGTCCGGCGCGTCAAGCTCGATCACGGCAACCTCGTCTGCATCCAACGCATCGCGCAGACCGGTCTGGGTGATCAACACCACCGGCGCGCTGTCGGCCAGCATGAAGGCCAGGCGTTCGGCCGGATAGGCCGGATCGAGCGGCACGTAAGCGCCGCCGGCCTTGAGGATCGCGAGCAGGCCGACGACCATGTCCAGGCTGCGCTCGATGCAGATCGCCACGCGCGCATCCGGGCACACGCCCATCGCGATCAGATGATGGGCAAGGCGATTGGCGCGGCGGTTGAGCTCGGCATAGCTCAGCGACGCATCGCCCAGGGTCAGTGCGACCGCATCGGGGCGCACCTGCGCGTGCTCCTCAAACAGCCCATGGATGCAGGTCGGCTCGGTCAAGGACGCCGCCACCTCGGCGCCCAGCAGCTGCGCGCGTTCGTCTTGCGGCAGCATCGCCAACTCGAGCACCGGTGCCTGTGGCGTGTGTTGAAGCGCATCGACCAGCGAGGCCAGTGTGGTTGCCAGGTAGGCGCCGACTCGCCCGGCATCGATCCCGGCCACGCACTGCGCGATCAGGCTGAAACCCTCGCCCAGATCGTCCACCGAGATCGTTATCGGGTAGTTGGTCTTGTCCTCGACGCCAAGCAGCTGCACACCCGGCCAACTGGTCACGGCATCCATGTCCGTATGCCTGTAGTTGAACAGGCTCGTGAACAAGGGGGTGGGCGCCACGACAGCACTGCAGCGCTGCGCCAGCGCCAGCGGCGCCTGCTCGTGGTCGAGCAATTCGCTCAATCGCGCATAGGCATCCGCGATGGCATCCGCGGTGCTGCGTCCGGCGAGCGCGATGCGCACCGGCAACGTGTTGATAAACATGCCGAGCACGCGATCGGCGCCGGCCGTGCCTTGTAGGCGCCCGGACAGGGTGGTGCCGAACACCACGTCGTCGCGGCCGCTGCACTGCGCGATCACGCGCGCCCAGGCCACATGGAACAACACCGCCGCACTGACGCCGTGCTGACGGGCGCAAGCGCGGATGCGTCGGGCCAGGGTCGAATCGAGTTCGACTGCATGCTCGTCGATGCGGTTGCCGGCGCCCTGGATATCGAACACGCCAAATGGTGCAGTGGGTTCGTCGATGCTGGCGAGCTGCGTGCGGAAATAGGTTTCGTGCGTCGACAGGGGCGTCGCTTGGGTCTGCGCGATGAAGCTGCGGTACGGCAGCGGCGTCGGCAATCCAAGCGCATCGCCTTCGACGATGCTGCGTATTTCCTCCGCGATCAGGGCCAGGCTGATGTGGTCGGTCACGAGGTGATGGAAATGCAGCGCCAAAAGCCAATCGCCGCTGGCGGAATCATGAATCGTGGTTGCAGCAAGCAACGGTGCGCGGGTCAGATCGAGGCGCATCCGGCGCGGGTCGGTCAGCGCCGACAACAATGCGAGTGCAGCATCCGTCGGCGCGAGTTCCACGACTGGCATGGGTGCCTGGCGATGCACGACCTGCACAGGCTGACGCAGCCCTTGCCAATGCACTGCGCTGCGCAGGATGTCATGTCGATCGATGACCTGCTGCAGGGCGGCGACGAACGCCTCCATCCGCGCTTGGCAGTCAAAGGAAATCATCGAGCGCAACAGATAGGCATCACCCTCGGTCTCGAGGAGGTGATGAAACAGGATGCCTTCCTGCAAGGGCGCGAGCGGATAGATGTCCTGGATGTTGGCCGCGCCACCGGGGACGTTGGCGACGATGGAATCGATCTCGTCCTGGGTCAGTTCGACCAAGGGCAACAACTCCGGCGTGATCGCCGTGCAGTCGGTGCGGATCCGGTTCGGTGGTGCGACGAACAGCTCATGGGTCTGTCCAGCCTCGGCCAGTTGTGCGGCCAGGGCATCGAGCGTCGGTGCGCTGAACACGCTGCGCACGCTGGCGTGGATACCCTGCTGGCGCAGGCGTTCGATCAGACCGACCACCAGCAGCGAGTGGCCACCGAGTTCAAAGAAATGATCGTGGCGGCCGACCCGTTCGAGGCCGAGCAGGTCCTGCCAGATCGCCGCGATCGCCGTCTCGATGGCGCCTTGCGGTGCGGCGTAGGCACGCGCGAGCACGGCCGATGCATCGGGTGCCGGCAAGGCTTTGCGATCGAGCTTGCCATTGGGCGTGAGCGGGAACGATGCCAGTTGCACGAAGGCAGCCGGCAGCATGTGCTCGGGCAGCAGCGCGGCCAGTTCACTGCGCAACGCGGCGACGCTCAGCTCAGCGTCCGCTCGGCACTACATAGGCGACCAGGCGCTTGTCGCCCGGCACATCCTCGCGCGCGATCACCACCGCTTCGCGCACTCCGCTGCACCCGCACAGCTTCGCCTCGATCTCGCCCAGCTCGATGCGGAAGCCGCGGATCTTGACCTGGAAGTCGTTGCGACCGAGGTACTCGACCGTGCCATCGGCCAGCCAGCGGCCCAGATCGCCGGTCTTGTACATGCGCGCATCGGGCGCTGCACTGTACGGATCGCGGATGAACTTCTCGGCGGTCAGCTCGGGGCGGTTCAAGTAACCCCGGGCCACGCCGGCACCGCCGATGTGGATCTCGCCGGCCACGCCGATCGGCACCGGCTGGGCGTGCGTGTCGAGGATGTAGATCTGCGTGTTTGCGATCGGCTTGCCGATCGGCGGCAGTGCCGGCCAGTCCGTTTGCGATTCGGGCAGGGAATGCGCGCTGACCACATGCGTCTCGGTTGGCCCGTAGTGGTTGTGCAACCGGCATCCGGGCATCCGCTCGAAGAAGCGGGCGATCACCGGACCGATGCGCAACTGCTCGCCAGCGGTGACCACGCTCTTCAGCAATGGCAGGTTTGCATTGGCACGCTCGGCCGCCTCGGCAATGTTCTGCAGGGCGATGAACGGCAGGAACAGGCGTTCGATCCGTTGTTCAGCGAGCAAGGCAACCAGGGCGGCTGGATCCTGCCGGAGTTCTTCGTGGATCAGGACCAGGCAAGCGCCCGCGCACAGCGTGGAGAAGATTTCCTGGAAGGCGACATCGAAGCCGAGCGCGGCGAACTGCAAGGTCCGCGCACCGGCGCCGTCGAGCCCCACTTGTTGTTGCCAGTGCAGCAGGTTGAGCAGGGCGCGCTGCGGCATCGCGACCCCCTTGGGCTGCCCGGTCGATCCGGAGGTGTAGATGACATAGGCCAGATGATCGGGCTTGAGTCCGAGTGCGAGCGGGTCGGGATTGTGATCGGGGGCTTGCTGCAAGGTCGATTGCGTCGCTGGATCATCGAGCACGATCCGCGCCACGCCATCGACCGCTTGCAGGCGCTCGCGCAGCGTCTGCTGGGTGATCAGCGCCAGCGGCGCGCTGTCGGCCAGCATGAAGGCCAGGCGTTCGGTCGGATAGGCCGGATCCAGTGGCACGTAGGCGCCGCCGGCCTTGAGGATCGCAAGTAGGCCGATGACCATGTCCAGGCTGCGCTCGATGCAGATCGCCACGCGCGCATCCGGGCGCACGCCGAGTGCGATCAGATGATGGGCGAGGCGGTTGGCGCGGGCATTCAGTTCGGCGTAGCTCAGCGAGTGCTGCTCGAACACCACCGCGACCGCATCGGGTTGTGCGCTGGCCTGATCCTCGACAAGCGAGTGCAGCAGGCGTTGGCTGGGCCAGGTGACGGCGCTGTCATTGAAGTCGATGAGCAGTTGCCGGCGCTCGTGCTCGGGCAGCACCGGCAAGGTCAGCGCCGATTGTGCGGAGTGCTGGACAAGGGCGGCAACGAGACCTTCCAGCGCCGTGCCCAGATAACCGAGGATGCGCGCGGGATCGATGCCGCGGGTGCACAAACAGGTCAATAGAAACTGCTGGCCGTAGTCATCGACCGATACCGTCAGCGGATAGTTGGTGCGCTCCTGGTCGTGCAGCAGGCGCATGCCTTGCCAGGTCGGCGCATCGGCGGCCGGATCGGTATGGCGGTAGTTGAGCAGGCTGGTAAACAGGGGCAGCGGCGCGGACACGCCACTGCAGCGCTGGGCCAGCGCGAGCGAAGCCTGTTCGTGTTCAAGCAATCCACCGAGATCCTGATAGACGTTGCTGACCAGTTCGATCGCGTTGCGTCCGGCCAGGCCGATACGGATCGGCAAGGTGTTGATGAACATGCCGAGCACGCGGTCGGCGCCGGCCGTGCCCTGCAGACGTCCGGACAAGGTGGTGCCGAACACCACCTCATCGCGACCGCTGCATGTCGCCAGCACCTGCGCCCAGGCGGCATGGAACAGCACCGCCGCAGTGACGCCGTGTACTTGCGCGCAAGTGCGCAGGCGTGCGGTCTGAGCCTGGTCGAGCGTCGCGCTGGCTTCGTCTGCGCATCCGCCGTCGCCCAGTGCGTCGAGCAGGCCGAAGGGCGCAGTAGGTGCGTCGATGTCGGCAAGCCGTTCGCGGAAATATGCTTCGTGTACTGCTGCCGGCACTGCACGAGTCTGCGCAATGAAGTCGCGGTAGGGCAGCGATGGTGCCCGCTCGGTGTGACCTGCGAGGATTTCCTGCACCTCGGCAACGATCAACTCGACCGTGACGTGGTCGCACATCAGATGGTGGCAGTGCAAGGCCAGCAAGCATTCGCCGGATGCAGGGTCGTCGGTGACCGTGGCCCCGAGCAAGGGCGCGCGCGTGAGGTCCATGCGGGTCGTGCGCGGATCGGTCAACTCAAGCAAGCGTTCGTGCGCACGGTCGCCCGGCGCCAACTCGACGATCGGCATTGGCGCCTGCCGAAGTACAACCTGTACAGGTTGGCTGAGGCCCTGCCAGCGTACCGCTGTGCGCAGGATGTCGTGGCGGTCGATCACCTGCTGCAGGGCAATGACGAAGGCCTGCATGCGCGCCCGGCTGTCGAAGATCAGCAACGTGCGCAGCAAGTAGGCATCGCCCTCGGTCTCGAGCAGGTGATGAAACAGGATGCCTTCCTGCAAGGGCGCGAGCGGGTAGATGTCCTGGATGTTGGCCACGCCACCGGGGACATTGGCGACGAGGGTGTCGATCTCGTCCTGGGTCAGTTCGACCAAGGGCAACAACTCGGGCGTGATCGCCTTGCAGTCGAGAGGAATCCGGTTTGTCGGGACGAAGTAGGCCGGTGCCTGCTCCTGGTCCATCGCCCGCGCCAGGCCTTCCAGCGTGGGTGATGCAAACACGGCGCGCACATCGGCGCTGAGTCCCTGCTGGCGCAGGCGTTCGATCAGACCGACCACCAGCAGCGAGTGGCCACCGAGTTCAAAGAAATGATCATGACGACCGACCCGTTCGAGGCCGAGCAGGTCCTGCCAGATCGCCGCGATCGCCGTCTCGATGGCACCTTGCGGTGCGGCGTAGGCACGCGCGAGCACGGCCGATGCATCGGGTGCCGGTAGCGCCTTGCGATCGAGCTTGCCATTGGGTGTGAGCGGGAACGACGCCAGTTGCACGAAGGCAGCCGGCAACATGTGCTCGGGCAGCAGGGCGGCCAGTTCACTGCGCAACGCGGCGACACTCAGCTCAGCATCCGTCGGCAATACATAGGCGACCAGGCGCTTGTCGCCCGCTACATCCTCGCGCGCGATCACCACCGCCTCGCGCACCCCGCTGCACCCGCACAGCTTCGCCTCGATCTCGCCCAGCTCGATGCGGAAGCCGCGGATCTTGACCTGGAAGTCGTTGCGACCGAGGTACTCGACCGTGCCATCGGCCAGCCAGCGGCCCAGATCGCCGGTCTTGTACATGCGTGCATCGGGCGCTGCACTGAACGGATCGCGGATGAACTTCTCGGCGGTCAGCTCGGGGCGGTTCAAGTAACCCCGGGCCACGCCGGCACCGCCAATGTGGATCTCGCCGGCCACGCCGATCGGAACCGGCTGGGCGTGCGTGTCGAGGATGTAGATCTGCGTGTTTGCGATCGGGCGGCCGATATGCGCCAGGAATCCCTGCGCCCGATCCATCCTGACCCAGGTGGAATATGTCGTCGTCTCACTGGGGCCATATAGATTGGCCACCGCCTGCACCTCGGTCGAAGCGAAGATGCGTTCGACCAGATCGCGCTTCAGCGGTTCACCCGCGAGGTTGATCATGCGTGCGCAACCCGGCACGCGATTTTCATCGAGCAGCGCACGGATGGCCGAGGGCACGGTATTGACCAGGGACACCTCGCCGATGGGCTGCAGGATATTTGTGACCAGATGAATCGTCGTGCCCGCCGCGAGCGGCACGAACAACTCGAAGACAGCAAGGTCGAAATTGATCGACGTCGACAACAGCGTGTTGAGCAAGGTCTCCCGCGTGAACCGGGCTGTTGCCCATGCAACCAGGTTTGTTGCATTGCGGTGCTCGATCGCGACGCCCTTGGGCTGGCCGGTCGAGCCGGAGGTGTAGATGACATAGGCCAGATGATCCGGCTTGAGTCCGGTCGCAAGCGGGTCGGGGTTGTGATCAGACGATTGCTGCAAGGTGGACAATGTCGCTGGATCATCGAGCACGATCAGGGCCAGGCCATCAACCGGTTGCAGGCGCTCGCGCAGCGTCTGCTGGGTGATCAGCGCCAGCGGCGCGCTGTCGGCCAGCATGAAGGCGAGGCGTTCGGCCGGGTAAGCGGGATCGAGCGGCACGTAGGCACCGCCGGCCTTGAGGATCGCGAGCAGGCCGACAACCATGTCCAGGCTGCGCTCGATGCAGATCGCCACGCGTGCATCCGGGCGCACGCCGAGCGCGATCAGGTGATGGGCGAGGCGGTTGGCGCGGGCATTCAGTTCGGCGTAGCTCAGTGATTGCTGCTCGAACACGACCGCGATGGCGTCGGGTTGTGCGCTGGCCTGATCCTCGACGAGCGAGTGCAGCAGGCGTTGGCTGGGCCAGCTGACGGCGCTGTCATTGAAGTCGATGAGCAGTTGCCGGCGCTCGTGCTCGGGCAGCACCGGCAAGCGCAATGCCGACTGCTCCGAGTGCTCGACAAGGGCAGCGACAAGACCTTCCAGCGCGGTGCCGAGATAGCCAAGGATGCGCGCGGGATCGATGCCCGACGCGCACAGGGACGTCAGTAAAAAGTCCTGCCCGCAGTCGTCGACGAGAACGGTCAGCGGGTAGTTGGTGCGTTCCTGTTCGTGCAGGGTTTGCACGCCCCGCCAGGCTGGATGCGCATTCGATCGCGAGTGGGTGTGGCGATAATTGAGCAGACTGGTGAACAAGGGTAGCGGCGCGGCCACGCCGCTGCAGCGCTGCGCCATGGCCAGCGAAGCCTGTTCGTGTTCAAGCAAGGCGCCGAGTCTGCAGTAGGTTTCCTTGACCAGTTCGTCGGCGTTGCGTCCATCGAGACCGATTCGGATCGGCAGGGTATTGATGTACATGCCCAACGCGCTATCGGCGCCGGCCGAGCCCTGCAGGCGCCCGGACAAGGTGGTGCCGAACACCACTTCATTGCTGCCGCTGCATGCAGCCAGCACCTGCGCCCAGGCGGCATGGAACAACACCGCCGGAGTGACGCCGTGAACTTGTGCGCTGCTGCGTACACGAGCGGCCAGCCGCGCTTCGAGCGGCGCATGCGCTTCGCCGATGTGCCCGCCATCGCCTTGTACGTCGAGCAGGCCGAAGGGCGCGGTGGGGGCATCGATATTGGCGAGCTGCTCGCGGAAATAGACTTCGTGTTCAATCACCGGTATTGCGCGGGTCTGGGCGATGAAGTCGCGATAGGGCAGCGACGCCGGCAGTTCGTCGCCGCGACCTTCGAGGAGCATCTGCACCTCGGTCACGATCGACTCGACAGTCACGTGATCGCAAATCAGATGGTGGCTGAGCAGGGCCAGCAGCCATTTACCCGCAACCGTATCTTCGGTCATGGTGGCCGAGAGCAGTGGCGCGCAGGTGAGATCCATTCGGGTCGTGCGCGGATCGGTCAACTCAAGCAATCTCCCGAGCGCGTCATCGGCAAAGGTCTGTTCCACGATCCGCATCGGCGCATGTCGGTGCACGACTTGTACCGGCTGACGCAGCCCCTCCCAGCGCACCGCGCTGCGCAAAACATCGTGGCGGTCAATGACCTGCTGCAAGGCGGATACGAATGACCGCATCTGCGTCTGGTTGGCAAACGTCAGCACCATGCGCACCAGGTAGTCATCACCCTCGGTCTCGAGCAGGTGATGAAACAGGATGCCTTCCTGCAAGGGCGCAAGCGGGTAGATGTCCTGGATGTTGGCCGCGCCACCGGGCACGTTGGCGACGATGACGTCGATCTCGTCCTGGGTCAGTTCGACCAAGGGCAACAACTCCGGCGTGATCGCCGTGCAGTCTCGGCTGATCCGGTTGGGTGCTGCGACGAACAGCTCATGGCTCTGTCCAGCCTCGGCCAGTTGTGCGGCCAGGGCATCGAGCGTCGGTGCGCTGAACACACTGCGCACGCTGGCGTGGATGCCCTGCTGGCGCAGGCGTTCGATCAGACCGACCACCAGCAGCGAGTGGCCACCGAGTTCGAAGAAATGATCATGACGGCCGACCCGTTCGAGGCCGAGCAGGTCCTGCCAGATCGCCGCGATCGCCGCCTCGATGGCACCTTGCGGTGCGGCGTAGGCACGCGCGAGCACGGCCGATGCATCGGGTGCCGGCAGCGCCTTGCGATCGAGCTTGCCATTGGGCGTGAGCGGGAATGACGCCAGTTGCACGAAGGCAGCCGGCAGCATGTGCTCGGGCAGCAGGGCGGCCAGTTCACTGCGCAACGCGGCGACGCTCAACTCAGCGCCTGACGGCAATACATAGGCGACCAGGCGCTTGTCGCCCGCTACATCCTCGCGCGCGATCACCACCGCCTCGCGCACCCCGCTGCACCCACACAGCTTCGCCTCGATCTCGCCCAGCTCGATGCGGAAGCCGCGGATCTTGACCTGGAAGTCGTTGCGACCGAGGTACTCGACCGTGCCATCGGCCAGCCAGCGGCCCAGATCGCCGGTCTTGTACATGCGCGCATCGGGCGCTGCACTGTACGGATCGCGGATGAACTTCTCGGCGGTCAGCTCGGGGCGGTTCAAGTAACCCCGGGCCACGCCGGCACCGCCGATGTGGATCTCGCCGGCCACGCCGATCGGCACCGGCTGCTGATGCTGGTCGAGAATGTAGATACGTGCATTCATGGCCGCACGACCAATCGGAATCTCGTGTTGCGGAAGTGGTGTTTGCGCATCGACGCAATACACCGCTGATTCGACCGAGGCTTCCGTCGGCCCGTAGCTGTTGATCCAGCGCGTGTGCCGCAGACTGGATTCTTCGAACCAGTTCGCAAGATGCCGGAGTTCGGCCTTTTCGCCGCCTGCAAGAACCAGGCGCAGCGACGTCCCCGGGATGCTGCGCTTCGAGGCAATCTCCTGCGCCCACTGGTGCCAGAACGCAGTCGGCAGATCGGTCACCGTAATCGCCTGCGCGTCGAGAAACCCTACAAAGGCGGCATCTGGAACCAGGAGCCAGACGGGTCGCAAAACCAGCCTCGCGCCAACCGAGAGCGCCGGAAAAATCTCGGCGACCGAGCTGTCGAAACCGAGCGATGCGAATTGCAGCACTCGATCCGCTGCAGTCAATGCACAGAGCGTCACGTGGCCGTGGACCATGTTGGTGACGTGGCGGTGCTCGATCATCACGCCCTTGGGCTGCCCGGTCGAACCGGAGGTATAGATGACATAGGCCAGATGATGCGGCTTGAGTCCGAGCGCGAGCGGGTCGGGGTTGTGGTCAGACGATTGCTGCAAGGTGGATAATGTTGCAGGATCATCGAGCACGATCCGCGCCACACCCTCGACCGCTTGCAGGCACTCGCGCAGCGTCTCCTGGGTGATCAGCGCCAGCGGCGCGCTGTCGGTCAGCATGAAGGCCAGGCGTTCGGCCGGATAGGCCGGATCCAGCGGCACGTAAGCGCCGCCGGCCTTGAGGATCGCAAGCAGGCCAACGATCATGTCGAGGCTGCGTTCGAGGCAAATCGCCACCCGGGTGTCGGGTAGCACGCCCATCTCGATCAGCCGGTGTGCGAGTCGGTTTGCACGACGGTTGAGCGCATTGAAGGTCAGGGTTTCCCCGTCGAAGACGACTGCGATCGCATCGGGCTGCGCCGAGGCCTGGTTCTCGACGAGTTGGTGCAGCAGTTGCCCGCACTGGAAATCGGCAGCGGTGTCGTTGAAGCCGACCAGCAGTTGCTCGCGCGCGCCGAAATCGAGCAGAGGCAATTGACTGACCCGACGGCGGTCGTCCGCGACGAAGCCGCCGAGCAAGATTGACAGATGACCGACGAAACGCTCGACCGTGCTCCGATCGAAAAGATCGGTCGCGAATTCCACGTGGCCGGCGATGGCGTCCTGCGCATCGGCAAGCGACAAGGTGATATCGAACTGCGCCGCGTCGTGCGCGACGTCCAGGGCAGTCACTGCAAGACCGGACAAGTCGAATCCACCGTTGTTCGGCGTATTGTTGAACGCGAACATCGTCTGGAAGATCGGACTGTGGCTCTGGCTGCGATGCGGCCGGATCGCCTGGACGACCTGTTCGAACGGCACGTCCTGCCTTGCGAAGGCCTGCAGACATGTAGTCCTGACCTGCTGGAGCAGTTGCGCGACCGTCGGATCCGACTCTGTGTCGACGCGCAGAGCGAGCGTGTTGACGAAGAATCCGATCAACGGTTCGATTTCTTCTCGATTGCGACCGGCTACCGGCACTCCGATCACGATATCGTTCTGGCTGCTCAAACGTGCGAGCAAGGTCGACCAGCCGGCCAGCAGGGTCATGAACAGGGTGACGCCGTTGCGCTGCGAAAGCTCTCGCAACGCCAGTGCCAACTCTGGCGGCAGAACCAACGGCACACGCCCGCCGCGATGGCTTTGCTCGCTCGGTCGGGGGTGATCGAGGGGCAGGTCGAGCAGCGGGGCTCCGGCCAGCTTTCCGCGCCAGTAGTCGGTTTGCTCCCTCAGCTCGTCGCCCTGCAGGCATGACCGCTGCCAGGCTGCATGGTCGGCGTACTGGATCGCCAGTGCGGGCAGTGGATCGGGAAGCCCCGCGCAATGTGCTGCATATAGGGCGCTGAGCTCGCTCATCAGCACGCCGATTGACCAGCCATCGCTGACGATGTGATGTTGGGTCACGAGCAGGATGTGCTGGTCGTGGGCCAGCTGCAGCAGGCGGCCACGGATGAGCGGGCCGACGGCAAGATCGAACGGAGCATTGGCTTCTTCGGCGCAGATTCCGGTGATCGCATCCTGGCGTTCGCCTGCCTCAAGAGTGCGCAGATCATGCTCAACGCAGACGAAGCCGCATCCGACAGGAGCGACGATCTGCAGCGGCTGTCCGTCGATGGCAATGAACGTGGTGCGCAGGATGTCATGTCGATTCACGACACCCGCGAGCGCCGCCTGCAGTGCCACGCGATTCAGTCGTCCTTCGAGGTGCAATCCTGCAGGTATGTGGTGGGCAACGCCGGCGTCATGATTGAACTGCTCAATGAACCAGAGGCGTTTTTGCGAGTACGAGAGTTGCGCTCTCTGTTCCGGCGATGCCTGCGCGATGGCGATCCGCGTCGCGGGTTTTCCGATGCTTGCGTCAATCCAGCATGCCAGCGCCGCGATGGTGTGGGTTTCGAACAGCACATGCAGCGGAAGCTCGACTGCGAATTCGTCGCGGACACGCGCCGCGATCTGGGCGACCAGCAGCGAGTGGCCGCCAAGGGCGAAGAAATCGTCATGGATCGAGACGTCGCTCCGATCCAGCAGAGCTTCCCAGATTCGCGCAAGGCGCGTTTCGGTCGCGGTGGTTGAGGCGACATGAGCCGACGGCTCCTGCGCAATAACCAAACAATCTTCCTGTCGCCATGAGCCGACCGCGTCGAAAGCGCCGGCCAGGAACATGTCCCTGCAACGGCTGCGCTGGATCTTGCCACTCGATGTGCGTGGGACATGTCCTGCCCTGACCAGCAGCACGGCGGCGATGTCGAGGATCTCGTGTTGCTCGGCGACCTCGGCCCGCAGCCGGTGGATCAGCGCCGCGAGGTCGACGCTCTTTCTCGCCTCCACTTCCTGGATCAGGACGAGCGAAGTATGCGGGCCTTCTTCCAGCGACAAAGCGGCGCATCCGTTGGCGCGGAATGCAGGATGCAGCGCTTCGATCGTCGCTTCGACATCTTGTGGGTAGACGTTGCGACCTTTGAAGATCATCACGTCCTTGATGCGGCCGGTGACATACAGGTTCGTTGCGCGGACGAAGCCCAGATCGCCAGTGCGCAGATACGCCCTCGTATCATCCGGCAGGGTTGCCAAAAATGCCTGTCCGCTTTCAGCGGCTCGATTCCAGTAGCCCTGTGCGACCGAAGGACCATGCACCCAGATTTCGCCGACGCGGCTATCCGTCATGCGCGTGCTGGATTCGGGATCGACGATCGCGACATGATGGTTTGCCGAATCCGCCAAACCCACCGCGACCAATTCAACAGCCCGGATTTCGTCGCCGGCGATGCGAATGTGACCAGCGCCAAGAGCTTCCTTCTCTACGCACAGAATGTCTTCCAGAGGCAGCTCTCGGCCATGACTGCTGCTGGTGACCATCAACGTGGCTTCGGCCAGTCCGTATACCGGTTTGATCGCACACGGCCGCAATCCGCAAATGGCGAAGGCCTCGACAAACCTGCGCAGGGTTGCTGCGCGCACCGGTTCCGCGCCATTGCAGGCGAACTCCAGCCCATTCAGATCGAGTGACCGCTTCTGCTCCTCGGAGACCTTGTCCACGCACAGGTCGTAGGCGAAATTCGGCGCGGCGGTGAAACGCGCGCGATAGTCTGAGAGGGCCTTCAACCAGCGATAGGGTCGGGCCAGGAAAGCCGCTGGCGTGATCTGGACGCAGTGGCTTCCTGTGAATACCGGATACAGGATCGTGCCGATCAGGCCCATGTCATGGTGCGGAGGCAGCCACGATACGAACGTATCGTCGGGCCGCATGGCGAATGCCGTCTGCATCAGCGCGAGGTTCGCCATGATGTTGGCGTGGCTGACCATCACTCCCTTCGGTGCATTCGTCGAGCCCGATGTGTATTGGAGGAAAACGATGTCGGAGTGCTCGCAGCAGGGATGCTTCCAGTCGGCGCCGACATCATCGAGTCGATCAGTCGAGAACCATTGCAGGCGACTCAGTGCATCATCAGAGTCGGTCTGGAGCCTGCTCACGTGGGCGATTACGCTGGTCGGCGCCATCGCAATGCGCGGATGTGCGTCCTCGGCAATGAGCCGCAGTCGCGGCAGCGTGCGCGCGTTTGCAGGCGGCAGCGCCGGCACCGCGATGACGCCGGCATAGGCGCAGGCGAAAAAAGCGACGATGTAGTCGATCCCCGGAGGGTAGGCAAGCAGGACGCGATCCCGCGGTGCGGTTGTTGCCTGCAAATGGCTGGCGAGCTGACGTGCACGCCGATCGAGTTCGGCGAATGTGATCGTGCCGCTGACATTCTCGCCGTCGCCGAGGTGGGTGAACGCGAGGCGCTGGCCTTGTCGATCCGTGCATGCCCGTTGGCGCAGCAGGTCGATCAGGGTGACGTGTGGAGAACTGTCAAACAGGTTCATTGCTTACCCCATTGCTATCGATGGAATGACGAATTCAGGATTCGAATGGCTGGCGATGGCAACGCGCACTCGGATGCCAGCGACCACGGCATCGCATGCGTGTCAGCGCACACTTGTATTGGCTACCAGATCTCGGAGTCTTTCGCTCTGGCGATTTGCGGGATTGCCCCGAGCCTGCACACTTCAGTCGCATCGAGGATTTTCATTTGCGGGCTGCTCGCGAGCGAGCGTCCGCTTGCCGCGTGATCGATGGCACTGTTGAGGTCGTACACCGGCAACCGTCCTTGCGCACTCGCCGTCCCATCGTGCATTTTTTCAGCGCGAGGAATTTCATCAGGGGACAAGGCGTATCGGAAGCTTGCCCAACCCGGATTCGCCAGGTTCACCTGCCCCGGATGGACGTCCTCACCCGTCGACCCGTCAATCAAGCGCATAGCGTCTCCGCCAGTTCCGCACCAATGCACTCGAGTACCGCCTCGCGGTCGGAATGGATGAAGAAATGATCGCCCTCAAACCAGCGTATGCAGCAGGTGCTGTTGGTTTCCTTGCGCCAGCCAGCGATCTGCTCAGGCGAGATGTGTGTGTCGCGCTTGCCGGCCAGCACGGTAATCGGCATGGTCAGCGGCACGTTGGAACGGTAGCGGTAGCCGTCGACCAGGGCGAAATCCGCACGGATCGAAGGCAACATGACTTCCATCAGTTCGCGGTGCCGGAGCACCTCGGGCGGCGAGCCGTTGTAGCTTCCCAGCTTCTCGATGAAGGCATCGTCGGCAAGCAGGTGCAGCCCTTCCGGTGGATTGCGGTGCTGCGGCGCGTTGCAGGCCGACACGAACAGATGCTGCGGCATTGCCATGTAGTTGAGCTTGCAGTACCGGGCCACCTCGAATGCGAGCAGGCCGCCAAGACTGTGTCCGAAGAACGCGAAGGGCAGGTCACTGCGTTGGGCGATTTCCGGAGCGAGCGTCTTTACAAGATCCGGTATTGACGCGTAGGGCTGCTCTGCCATGCGCGCGCCACGCCCGGGCAACTGGATCGCGCAGATTTCGATGGACGGATCGATGGCCGCCTGCCACGGCATGAAACTGACCGCGCTGCCGCCGGCATAGCAAAAGCAGAAAAGGCGCATTTGCCGGGAAGGGCCAGCCTGGCGGATCAACCAGGGTGTGGGTTTCATGCGATTTCCTCAAGCGACTCGGCGACTGCTGCATGGGGTGGCGCCCCTGCGGTGTGCGCTGGCTGCAGGTGACCTTCGACAAGCTTGACCACGCGGTCGGCATGGCCGAAATAGGCGTCATCGTGGGTGATCACGATGACGGTCTTGCCGCGTGCCTTGAGGTCCGGCAGCAGTTCCGTGTAGAACACGCGCTTGAAGGCAGGGTCCTGGTCGGCCGCCCATTCATCAAACAAGTACACCGGACGATCCTCAAGGTAGGACGACACCAGCGCGAGACGCTTGCGCTGTCCGCTGGAGAGCTTGATCGTCGAGAACTTGCCGTTGGCCACGGTCACCTTGTGCGCCATATCGAGCTTCTCGACGTAGTGCGCGGCGCGCGCACCCAGCTCCTCCCGATCCGTGACCAGCAGTTGCTCGAACAAATGGAAGTCGGCGAAAACCGCGGAGAAGTATTGGCGATAGCTGCCCAGGTTCGCGCTCGTCACTGGCACGCCGTTGAGCAGCATGGTTCCTGCTTCAGGCTCATAGAATCCGAGCAGCATCAGTGCCAGGGTGGTTTTGCCGCTGCCATTGGCGCCGACGATGAACAGGATCTCGCCCTGGTTCACGGTCAGGTCCAGCGGCCCGAGCATGAAGGGCACGTCTTCGGTCAAGCCGGGATAGTGATGGCAGACCTGAACCAGCTGCAGCCGCAATGCATCGGCGCTGACAAAAGGATCGCGCGCTGGAATGCCTTCGACCGGCGGCACCAACTCCTGTTCCAGCTGCTGGATCTTGCCGAGCGAAATGGCAGCCTGGCGCAGCACGGGAAGCGCCTGCACCATGTCGCTGATGGGCCGGACCAGAAACAACAGGATGAAGGTGAACGTGGTCAGCACGACTGCCGGTTGCGGCAACCACAGCGGAACCACAAACAGCAGGATGCCGATGATCACATAGAAAAGCACCAGTCCCGTGTTTGACAACAATGTGTAACGAGTCATCGCACCGATGAACAGGCGCCGGAAATCGCGCGCGTCCGGCGCGACGACTTCCTCAACGAAAATCTCGCCTCGCTTCGCGTTGAGCTGGAGTTCCTTGCTGCCCTCGATCAGGTTGCGGAAATGCTCGTAGAGCACGTCGAGCTTTTCGCGCAAAGCCACCAGAAGTTGCAGCGGGTGACGTTCCGCCAGGTGATAGCCGACGATGCAGACCACGATAATCGTCGCGAACAGCGCAAACATCTGCCACGACAACCACGCCATGTAGACGAAACAGGTGGCGATGATCACGCCATTGCCAAATGCCAGCGGCAGGGTCTGGAAAGCCTCCACGAATGCGCTGATGTCGTTGGTCAAAATCGCGAACAGTTCGGCCTTGCCAAGCGCCTGCAATTTCTTCAGCGGCGTGGCGATGATCTTGCGGCTCAGGTCGATACGCATCCTCTGGATCGCCGTCTGCACCAGGTGCATCAGCGCGATTTCCGAGCAAGACTTGGTGACGAGGTAGGCCAGGCAGAGGCCGAAAAATACAAACGCCGTGGAAATCAGCCGTTCGGGGGCGAGAACCCCATCGCCGATGACCTTGGCCATGCTGGCGCCGGCGATACCGCTGATGATCGCGCTCAACGTGGCAAGCGTAAGTAACTTCCGGGATACGTGAAAAAGGTAACGCAGCATGTTTTTGGAGGTCCGTGGTAGGGGCGCACACAACGATTGCGCGAGTCATGTGCAGCCCTGCATGTCACAAGGAACAGGGATCAGATTCGAATGGCACTTCCTTAGCGCCGTCATCCCGGCTTTCGCCTGGATGACGGAATTTTTGGTGTTTGGCCTTAAGTCAGTGCCAGAGTCAGATTCCCTTCGATGGAGCAGCCCGGTACCTCGCCGATTGCAACTGCTCGCGGTCAGTCCTTCACCCAATACGCAAACGGGCCCCGAAACCCCTAACGACATGAGATTTCTTTCTCCCGTGCCGGACAGGGATTCGTCCCTGCCCGACCCGGGGCTCAAATGGTGGAGAAAGCCCTGCATTTACGAGAATCCGGAAGCTCAGTGCGGAGAAAACCGGGGAGCATTTGCCCAACGGAATCCCGCCACGACCAGGGCAGAGGAACAATTTCTTTCCTGATTTTCCATACCCTTCGGTATGCATCCATGCCCGATCAAGTTTTTGAATTTATTGCAGGAATCACCGGCGCATCAGGTCATCAGGCGTGCTCAGAGTGACAAGCGGGCACAAAGTACAGGTACGTGCTTTCATGGGGAGGCTTGCTCGGGGCAGACACATGGGCGGATACATTCGGATAACGCTGTTTGGCGCGAATTTCGGACATTCGCCGTAGCCACGATTTTTCCGAACGAATTCGGCCTCGTGGAAGCACAAACAATCGCCCGGCAATTCGCGAGCGCTGAGCGTCAATCAGAGACAGGTCGCCTGCGCAGAGCAGGCTGCCGTCGTGACCCCAATCTGATGGACAATATGTTGGCGCCGCGCCATGTGCCGCGCGGGAACCACTAAACGGTCACTACATCGATGCGAACCTTCGTACTGAGAGCACGTGCGGCACCCACGGACAGCCAGACGCTGCTGGCTTCCGTTGGCAAGGAAGCGCATACCGAAATCCTGGCGCATACGCTGATGAACGCGATCTTCGTGGCGCAGTCGCATCGGGCGGATGTGACGGTGTATCTCGTGCTGGAGAGCACCAGGGATTTCTCCCGAACAATCTGTTTTGAGGCCAATGCGATGCACGACATTGGCGGCTTTCACGAGCAGGCGCTGTTGGGCAAGATCGCAAAAGCGCTGGATGTATCCCGAGGCATGGGCAAGGAAGAGCTGCGCCCGGTTGAGTCGGGTGTATCCGTTCGCACGGTCAGCTTCGAGCGGCTGGTGCAGGAGCTGGCCGAGGATCATCAACTGTTTGTGATGGATCGCAAGGGCACCTCGATTCGTGAGCAAGCTTTCGAGGGCAATCCCTGTTTCCTGCTGACCGACCACATCCCGATGCCAAAGAACACCTTCCACAGCCTCGAACGCCTCGGTGCGAAGAAGATCACGCTGGGATCGAAGATGCTGTTCGCCTCACAGTGTGTCGTGCTGATCCACCATGAGCTGGATCAGCGATAGCGCGTTCGTCGATAGCGGGCTCGTCCGCTCGGCAAAGCAAGCGGAACATTCGAGTGGAAGTTCGTCGATACTTCGCAATCTGATCTTTCGTCACACAGGTGCACCGCCTTCACCAGCGCGCCTGGCCGCATCATGGGGCGACCGCCGTCTGCTGCCGCGCACTGATCAGCCCCAGCACCGCAATCAACCACCCAGGATCGGGCAACTGCTCCAGGCGCAATGTCACTCCAGCGGTAAACGCCAGCTCACACGGCACGCTCGACCGCGTCACCTGCACCGTTGCGACGTGGCAGCGCAGGCATGCTCGCAGCACCGCCTCGCCGCCGCATAGTTGCTTCTTGAATCCATACAGCGATTGCGCACTCAGGCCCTCACGGTGAATCATTCCTCATCCCGACGAACGCCTGGGTGCGCGTGGTGGTGGCTCGATATAGGGCTTTTCGAGAGTGAATTCGGTGCCTGTTGTGACTTCGCGTGCGCCGATGCCGCCATAGCGCCGGATCGAACCTGCATCAGGGAAGCGGGCGATCAGCGTGGGCCAGACGCCAGCGAGCATCGCATCGGCATCCGGTCCAAAAAAATCGTACCGGGAGTACTCGATGGTTGATACTCCGTCCACATGAGGATGCGCGATATTGGCGGCCTCCAGCTTTTCATAGAGGCTGCGGATCAGATCGCCCCACTCGTCGGACACTCCCTGCAAATCCCACGGACGTGGAATAAGCAAGGAGAGCATTTGCGGTTGCGGCTGGACGGCTCGCGCATAGCCTTGTGTTCGAAGCCACATTAGCGTGTGCTGCTCGTGACGCATCAGTGATCGTTCGAACCAGGGTGCATCAAGCTGACTCGGGTAGATCGTGCCATCGTGCCGGCGTGGGGCGATGTTCATTATCGAGGGGTGTCGATGTGCCAACTTCTGCAGGTAGGCGCCGAGCGAGTGCTGTTCGATGCGTCGATTGACCTCTGAGATGATTGTCTGAAGAACTTGCCATGTCGCATCAAGCGAGTCGGAATCGCCCTGCCATTTCGTCAGATCTTCGTCAGGCGGAAATACCCGCGCGGCGAGTTCGGCACCGATCCTGACTTGCTCCGCGCGCTCAGCCCATTCCGGGGGTATTTCGCCCAGGCACCAGCGTTCGAATTCGCCATCCGGGCAATCAAAATGCTGGCGATACTGCTGCATGAACTCCGCGAAGGATTCGCGATATTCGACCGTCCCTGTGTCTATCTGGGGGTCGGAAGCGACATAGTCTTCGCCATGCAGACGGCCCATCAGCCCGTGGATTGCACCGTAGACGGCGAGTGGCTCCGAGCCCATCGACATGGCGAGTGAGACGCGATTCGCTTCGATGAAGACGTCACCCAGAGTCGTGCTATGTGCCGTGAGAAAGCCGTCTTCATCGTCAAAGACGATATCCGGCTCGGATCGGCGCAGCGCATCGCAGACTCGGGTCATGCGCGCTTCTGCCTCCGGATTGGACCCATCCTTGCGCCGCCGCGATTGCAGGGCCTTGGGCAGCTTGAGCGAAAAATCGTATGACATTCGTGGAGTAGATCAGTGCCTGAAAACCCGGTCAATTGAAAGACGTCTTGCATTGCGGAAAAGCGGTGTCTGGTGTTCCTCACGGAACGGTGAAAGCCTGTGAAGGCGAAGAAGACTCCACGATTTCCTGTGGCCGTGAAAAAGGATCTGGATGGCGTAGCTGCGCGGATTTCCCGGAAGCTTCCCGGATGTCGGTGAAGGAATCCCACGAGCACCGAAACCTCGCGGCCGCGGAATCCGTTGGGCCCCTTGAATCCCGACCGGCAATTACCGACCATGAAGCGCAAGAGTGGGACTACGATTTCGTGGCGAAGGACTCTTCAGGCATGCGTCGCTGAAACCGCGCGTCGGTGGACCAGACGAATCTCCCAGGCGTCATCGCACGCAGCGCCTCCCGTCGATCACCCTGCAAAGGCTCAACATGTCGATCATCCTCACCGAGTTCGCGCGCACTCGACTTTTCCCGCGAAGCCCACGTCGCAACACGATCCAGGACTGCACGCCGGAAGCATTTGAACGGCATTTGAACGAAGTGCCGCCCTACAAGGTGCTCGATGGCTACGCGCCGTTCTGCAAGCTGCATGTCCACCGCAACTGGACAAGCACGCGTTGCATCGCCATGCCGATCACTGCCGAGAACCAAAATCAGCTGCATTCTGCGTATGAAGCGCGCAGTTCCGATGAACTGCCGGTGCTGGTGCGCTGGTTTGACGGCATTGAACCACCGGTGGCCGAGTATCTGATCGCAATTCTCTACAGTCGCGAACAATTGATGAAGGAAGGCACGACCGTGTCCGGCGATTGGGGTGTGGTCGGCTGTCTGTACACCAGCGTGCCCGAGGAAATGCCGATGGCACCCATCACGATGATGCGCAATGCGCTTGGCGTGGAGCAGGGCGGTTCAGGCGTGCCGCTCGATCAGAATGCCTACCGACGCAGTGTTGCTTTCTGGGATGCGCATGCAAACTGGCGTAGTTAGCCCGGTCATGCTGAAACCTTGTGGCAAGGTTTCTCCAAACAGTTTTCGGGCGGGCGTGAAGTGATCACCAACCAACCTTGCTTGATGGCGGATGTTTCCCTTGCTGGCTTGATACGGGCTTTGGATGAGCGCTGATCTCAAAACATTAAGATCTTCGACCTGGATAGCGATTGCCGTTCTGCTCGCGTTCGCCTTGGCTGTCTGGCTTCCGGCGATGGCTACGCCATTCTGGGGCGACGATTACGCCTTCCTGCTCGGCGCGCATGCTGCCAATCTGGCCGGTGAATCCTGGTGGTCGGCTTTCTGGCCAGCCACACCCTCCGGCTTTTGGCGTCCGCTTTCCCATGAAACCTGGTGGCGGTTCGTGGACGTCGCGCTGGGTGCCGATCCTTTGCGCGCCCACCTGGCCAATCTGGTTCTGCTCGTGCTCGCCGCTTGTAGCGTCGGGATCCTCGCGCACTCGATCGCGCGATCCTGCGAGTGGCCGCAATCGATGGCTACGGCGATTCTGGGTGCAGCAATCTACGTCGCGCTGGCCCTGCATCTGCTGCCGGTGCACTGGGCGGCCGCAGCGAACAGTTCCATTCTCATAGTTTTCACTTCATTGACCCTTGCCGCATGGATTGCATTGCAGCGGGCGCGAGCACTCCGACGCGTACTGCTTCTGGTTTGCATTCCAATGCTTCTGCTTGCGGCACTGCTGAGCAAGGAGTCGGCCGTCCTGATTCCGGTTTTGATGGTGGTTATCAGTCTGTTCGTTGGAAGGGGTGGGCGCCAGAGATTGGATTGGTTTGTCTGGTGCGTTTGCGTGGGGCTTGTCGTGACTTGGCTAGTTGTCCGTGCAGGGTTCATTGCAGGCACCGATTCAGACTATGACCTGGCCTTCGGCAGCAATCTGTTTCGCAATGGATTTTCTCTGGTCGCGTGGCTGCTCAATGTTCCGCGCGAGGCGATGCGCTTGATCGTCACGGGTCACGCGGCGCTTGGCACTCTTTGGGCTGCGGCAACCGTCTTGCCAATGACTGTCGCCTGGGTTCTTGCCGCAAGACACCGACCATGCCAGCTCACACATCGCCAGCTTGCACTCACCCTGGTGTTTTGTGTTGTCGCGTACGCACCGTATTTACCATTGGCCTGGAACAGCTACGCCTACTACGCGGCCATTGCAGCCATCCTGCCTGCGATCGTGCTGGCGCGCGGGCTGGCTGGCAGCCGCTTTGCCGTCGTCGCAGCGGTACTTGTCGGCCTGTCGTCGTGGCTGGCGGTGGCGGGATCACGCGGGCTCGACAATCCCGGTCTGATCGCTCGCGCGCATTGGGCGGAAACGACGCTGCAAAGTCTTGAGAGCAAGCATGTCGGCTCGCCACTCTGGGTACGAACGGAAGATCCGCAGCGGTTCTACGCTATCGGCACTGAGGGGCTGGCCTGGCGACTGGGTCTCGATCCCGGGTCTGTGCAACTGACTGAGAAGTGTCCCGGTGAAGCCGGTTTCTGTCTCGAAATTGATGCGAATGGAAATATTCTTTTGACAACGGACGGGAAACCCGGGATCAGAGTACCGAGCGGAATCGGCATTCCGAAACCTGACTAGCCCACCGACCGACGAAAGGCGTCAGCGCACAGCGCCGACCCACAAATAGCCAGATCCGATTGCATGATGTCAGAGCTGGAGATCAACGGGCCGGCGTCGCGAACGCAGGAAGCCGTCCGTCGCGAAGATCGCCAGGGCCAGCCAGATCAACGCGAATCCAATCATGCGTTCGCTGCCGAATGGCTCGCCGAAGACGAGTACACCGCAGAGTAGTTGCAGGGTTGGGGCGATGTACTGCATCAGGCCGACCATCGAGAACGGGATGCGGCGTACCGCATCGGCGTAGGCGATCAGCGGAATTGCGGTGAGGGCACCGCCGAAAATCAGCAACGCCGTGGCCATCATTCCCCAGCCGCCTGCGCTTTGCGCGATGGCAAAACCGCCCTGGCCGTGGTTCTCGCTCCAAAGCAGGAAGGCGAGGCCAGGCAGAAAAAGATACAGGCTTTCGACGCCGAGTCCACGCACCGGCGGCACTCCGACGATCTTGCGGATCAGGCCATACATGCCGAACGAGCAGGCCAGGGCGATGGCAATCCACGGAAAGCTGCCGTAGTTGAAAGTGAGCCAGAGCACGCCCGCCGCCGCGATCGCCACGGATATCCACTGCACGCGATTCAGGCGCTCGCCAAGCAAGGCGACGCCGAGGACGACATTGAGCAGCGGATTTATAAAGTAGCCGAGACTGGTTTCGACCACATGGCCGGCGTTGACCGCCCAGATGTAGAGGCCCCAGTTGAACGCGATGAACATGCCCGACAACGCCAGCATCCAGGTTGCGCGTGGATGCTGCAGGGTTTCGCGCAGCCAGCCGCGACCATGGCGCCACAATAGCCAGCCGACGACCAGCAGGGTGCTCCAGACGATGCGGTGGGCGATGATCTGCAACGACGGCACAGTTTTCAGGAGATGCCAGTACAGCGGCATCAAACCCCAAAGCACAAATGCAGCAGTGGCTGCGATCAGGCCGCGACGATCCAGTGGGGCGCTCAGGGTCGACTCTCCTTGCAGGGGTGTGCCAGGACTCGCATCGAAATCGTGTCGGCGTCGATGAGGCCAAGCGTCGACTTGCGCATCATTTGCACGCGGTCTCCATGCAGGAGTGAGTGATCGTCGTTCATGCCGATCAATCGTCAATTTTACGTCATGCGCCGTTCGGCATCGACCCGACTGACGGGGGATGGCGCAAGTCGCCGGTTCGTGTTTTTGGGCAGCCGGTCGGCAGCGAACTCGCGTTGTTTGGCGAGGCTTGACCTGAATCAGGGCAGGGCGGAGCTGATCGGGATGTACTGCAAGGATATGCACAATCCCGGCCCAGCCATGAGTCACGCCGCTTGCGTCAAACCCGATCAATTGGCCGAAACCAACGGGTCGGTTGGATTCGGTCTGCCCAGCGTTGCGGGAGTTTTCGCATGAGCGCACAGCGGGCGAGCAGCAAGCCGCCCCTGGTCTACGCGTGCTCGGGTTGTTCGAGTGCCGCGCAAATGGCCAACCAGATGGCGCTGTGGCTGGATCGCGAAGGCGTGGCGGAGATGTCGTGCATTGCCGGTGTTGGCGGTGGCGTCGACGGTCTGGTGCGGACCGCGCAAAGCGGACGGGCGATCCTCGCCCTTGATGGCTGCGTGCTCGCCTGTGTATCGGCTTGCCTGGCCCAGGCCGGGGTGGTTGCCGAGGAACATCTATTGCTGTCGGATTTCGGCGTGAAGAAGCGCAGGCATGCGGAATTCGATCAGGATCAGGCGCGGGCAGTCTATCGGCGCGAAGTGCTGCCGCGTGCGCTGCGCTTGCAGCAACTCGAACCAGTCGGAGCGGACATTGATGCAAGCCATGCTGCCTGAACTGCCACGCGGCGCTCTGCGTCCGATCCGCCGCTTGATTGATCGGGTCGACGATCAGCTGCTCTGGTGGATGGCCGGGCGACGGCGACTGGTCGCCGCAGCCGCGCGGATCAAACAGAACACCGGCACGCCGATGCGTGATCCGGGCCGCGAAGCCGAGGTGCATGCGCGTGCGCAGCGGGTCGGGCGCCTGCTCGGACTGCCCGGCTCCAGCATCGGGCGTTTGATGGATCTGCTCATCGATGACGCCTGCGACCAGCAACGCATTTCCCGTGAGAGTCGCCCCGGATTCCTGCTCGCGCATGATCCAGATCAGACCACCCCTGCACCGAGCACCGCTATGCTGCCGACCACGATGATCGATCCCACCCTGCATCCCGTCATGACCCGTTGCCTTGGGTTTCTGCCGCCACCGGCACGGCTGGCTCCGCTGCTGCGCGTCGTTCCCGATCGACTGATCGCGCGTGCGCTCGAAGCGGCCTTGCGCCATGTGCTGGCAGCACCGATCCGCAACGGTTCGCTCGATCTGCTGCTCGGGCGACGCATCGGTATCGAGGTCAGCGATCTTGGCCTGCGCTGGGTGGTTCGGATTGATCAGCAGTCGCAACTGCAGATTTGTCCACCCGATGAATCAGCTGAAGCGACAGTCAAGGGCAGCGCCACCGATCTGCTTCTGCTGGCCAGCCGTCGCGAAGATGCCGATACCCTGTTCTTCCAGCGCCGCCTGCTGGTGACTGGTGATACCGAACTCGGCCTGACTGCACGCAATCTGCTCGACCAGTTGCCGTGGGATAACGTGCCACTGGGACTGCGCATTGTCCTGCATCGCTTCGCCGGCGTGGCCGAGGCTGCACGCGGCGCATTTCATCGGCGCAAGAATGGCAATCCGCGCGCAAGCTGAGCCAGGGCGCAATCGTACGCATTGAACGAACCCGATTTGACCGATACGCAACATGGGATGCCGGATTTCAGGGTTTTCCTGGATTCCTGTCTTGTAGGTTGGTGCTGAGCGTCAGCGAAGCCCAACAGCTGTATCGGCAGGTTCAATGTCACGCGGAGTGGAGATCACGATCCGTTGGGCATTGCTGGCGCTCGGCACCAACCTACGACTGCTGCGCGATGCTTTGCTGCGCGGCGGCGCTGACCGATTCCATCCCGGCGACGCCATCCCAATATCCGTTGCGCGCGCCGCGACGTTCGAGCGGCGCTTCACCGCGTCGGGCCGCGTCGAAATAGTTGATGATCGAGGCCATGTCGCCAATCTGTGGATACAGACGCAGGATGTCGATGCCGGCTTCGCGCAGTTCAGGTAACTCCGGACACAGGTCGAACACCTCGTGGCTCTGGATCTGGATGCCGTTGATGGTCAGGAACGACTGATTCTCGCGCGTTGCCAGCGGCAGACCATCGGGGTGCTCGATGCAACGGAAGCCGCACTGATCCTTGGCCACATCGAGCGCACGCGCGGTGAAGCAACGCGCCGAATAAGACAATGGCAGGCGGCCCCAGGCAATGATTTCGATCTCGGGCAGGGTTTCACCGCCGCCACGGGTCTGCTCATCGAGCGCGCGTAGCAGTTCGCGACCTTGCTCGACACCAAGGGCGAGACGATACAAGCCATCCTCGCGCAGCAATTGCAGGGTGCGCGCGTTGTAGATGTTGAGTGACGGGCCGCCGACAAAGCGCACGCCATTCTCGCGGCACAACTGCACAGCCGACATGTCGTTGGCTTCAACCGTGAAGCGGCCATTGCGGATGATCCGTTGCAAGGCACCGAGTTCCGATTCCGCTTCAAGCAGGGCCAGCCCGGACAACACGATCTCGCGACCATCCTCGGCCAGCTCTTCAGCCAGCGCGATCCAGTCGCGCGTGCCGAGTTCGCGGCGTTTGCTGCACACGGTTTCGCCGAGATAGATGATGTCGAGCGGCCAGTCGCGCGTCTGCCGATAAAAGGCCAGCACCTGTTCGCGCGGCCAGAAATACTGGAGGGGTCCGAGACTCAGTTTCATGCTCAATGCCAACTGCGGTGATAGGGGCCAAGGGTGGTCTGGTGGCCTTCGGCATGTGCCGAAAGTTCCTTCTGCCAATCCGGGCGCAGCGACCAGTTTTCAGCGGAAGCCTTGTGTTCATCGATGGCCCGCCGCCACACGCGGGCCACGCTGGCGACGTAGGCGGCACCGCGCTGGCGACCTTCGATCTTGAGCGCGACCACGCCGGCGCTGGCGAGCTGCGGCAACAAGGCAAGCGTGTTCAGGCTGGTTGGTTCCTCAAGCGCATGGAAAACCTCGCCACCGACATCGAAACGGCCTTTGCACACGGTCGGATAGCCGGCTGGCTCACCTTCGGCATAGCGATCCATGAGCACACCATTCAGACGCACCGTGCGGCTGCCGTCGGTTTGTTCCTCCCACTTGACGAAGCGCGCCGGTGAGCAGACGCCGTGCCGGTTCGGCGAGGCACCGGTGACATAGCTTGAAAGCTGGCAGCGGCCTTCGACCATGATGCACAGACTGCCAAACGCAAATACTTCCAGCGGCACCGGCGTTGCCGCGCACAGGCGTTCGACCTGTTGCAGCGAGAGCACGCGAGGCAGCACGGCGCGGGCGATGCCGAAACGCTCGTGGTAATAGCGCAGCGCCGCTTGCGTGGTCGCCGAGCCTTGCACGGACAGATGTCGCGGTAGATCCGGATGGCGTCGCGCGGCGTAATCGAGCACGGCCATGTCGGCGGCGATGATCGCGCTGACGCCGATGTCGGCTGCACGATCGACGGCCGAATGCCACTCGCTGATGCGCGCACTCTCCGGATACGTGTTCAGGGCAAGATAGACCTTGCGCTGATGCTGGCGCGCATAGGTGATGCCACGACCCAGATCGTCATCGGAGAAATTGAGTCCAGGGAACGCGCGCGCGTTGGTCTGATCGCGGAAGCCGACATAGACCGCGTCGGCGCCGTTGTCGATCGCAGCCATCAATGCCGGCAGGTTGCCGGCAGGACATACCAGTTGCATTACAGTTACTCCGAAGTGCCGGGGCATGATCGGCGAGCGAAGTTGGCCCTGCCTTGATCCGGATCAGACGAGGCGGAATTCTGGTCGTGGCTTGCCGCAGATCAAGGCAATTGAAGCGGCTGCAACCTAGATTCCCCGGCTGGAACTGAGGAGTGCGGCAATGTTCACAGCCATCAAGGCGGAAGGATCCACGGCCGGCGATGCGCGTCGCACGCTTGCGCTGCGCCTGTTGCCGCTGCTCGATCTGACCAGCCTCGGCGAAGACGACACGCCGGAACAGATTGAAACCCTGTGTGCTTCGGCGCAGACCGGCCATGGCGTTCCGGCGGCGGTATGCATCTATCCGGAACACGTCACCACGGCCTATCGCGCGTTGCGCGGCAGTGGCGTGCACATCGCCACGGTGGTTAATTTTCCGGATGGCTCGTCGGATCGCGAGCGTGCGCTTCGCGAAACCCGACGCTCGATCGCGGCCGGCGCCGATGAGATCGACCTGGTTCTGCCGCGCAAGCTCGATACGCCCGACGACCGCCTCGCCGCGCAGAGCCTGGTCGCGGCCTGTCGCGAAATCTGCGGATCCGGTATCGCCCTCAAGCTGATTCTCGAAACGGGTCTGTTGCAGACTCCGCAACGCATAAAAACGGCGTGTGACATCGGCCTGGCCGAAGGCGTGGATTTCCTCAAGACCTCGACCGGAAAAGTCCCGGTCAACGCAACCCTGGAGGCCAGCGCGATCATGCTCGATGCAATCGCCGAGCACGGCGGTCGCTGCGGCATCAAGCTTGCCGGCGGCATCCGTACGATCGAGCAGGCCGAAGCCTACCTGAATCAGGCGACGCAGAAGTTCGGCGCAGCGTGGGTGACCGCGGCGCATTTCCGTATTGGCGCAAGCAGCCTGTTCGGCGAGCTTGTCGCCGCAATTTCTCCGGCATCGTGAAGACGACGAACGCGCCGGCATTGATCCGCCGGAAACGCGATGGTCAGCGCCTCGATGCGGGGCAACTGCACGCTATCGCCAACGGCATAGCCAACGGAGCATGGAGCGATGCGCAGATCGCCGCGTTTGCCATGGCCGTCGCCTGGCGCGATATGGATGCCGAGGAAACCCGCGCACTGACCCTGGCCCTGTGTGATTCCGGAACGCGGCTGTGCTGGGATGACTTGCCCGGGCCGGTGCTCGACAAGCACTCAACCGGCGGTGTCGGTGATTGCGTGAGCCTGTTGCTGGCGCCGCTGCTGGCCGCCTGTGGCGCATATGTGCCGATGATTTCAGGGCGCGGCCTCGGCCATACCGGCGGCACCCTCGACAAGCTGGAAAGCATTCCCGGCTACACGATCAATCCGGTCGATTCGCGCATGCGTGCGGTGCTCGCTGACGCTGGCTGCGTGATTGTCGGTCAAAGCGATGCGCTGGCTCCGGCGGATCGACGTCTGTATGCCGTGCGTGATGTCACCGCGACGGTTGATGTGCCAGCCTTGATGGTGGCCTCGATCCTGTCGAAGAAGCTGGCCGGCGGTGCCCAGGCGCTGGTGCTCGACGTCAAGGTCGGCAGCGGCGCCCAACTTCCGGACCAGTCCGCTGCCGAGGCCCTGGCCGATCGCCTGATCGGTGCCGCCGAGGGCGGCGGAATGCAGGTGCGCGCGGCGATCAGCGATATGGATCAGGTGCTTGGCAGCAGTGCCGGCAATGCGTTGGAACTACGTGAGGTGCTCGACCTGCTGAGTGGTCAGGGCGGCAGCGCGCGATTGCTTGAGCTGACATTGGCGTTGTCTGCCGAGTTGTTGCAACTGGGCGGACTCGCTGCCGATGAAGCCCAGGCGCGCGCCAAGCTCATGCAGGCACTCGATTCCGGTGCGGCGGCAGAGCGCTTCGAGCGCATGGTGGCCGGATTGGGCGGGTCGCATTCGCTGTTTGCCAATGCCGATGCCTGGCTGCCGCAGGCGCCGGTGCAACAAACCATCGTTGCCGCACGACCGGGCTTTGTCGGTCAGATCGACGTGCGTGCACTTGGCCAGATTGTCGTGGCGCTCGGTGGTGGGCGCAGCCAGCCCGGCCAGGTGATCGATCATGCGGTTGGTTTGTCTGGCGTACTCGGTCGCGGCGTCGCCGTAGCCGCCGGGCAGCCGCTGGCCATCGTCCACGCACGCACACGGGCAATGGCGGAGTCGGCGGCCGACAGCGTGCTGTGCGCGTTTCGTATCGACGATGAACCGCCTGTGCCCAATCCGCTGTTGCGCTGGCATCGATCTGGAGCATCGGCATGAGCCGGGTGATCTGGCTCGTGCTCGATTCGCTCGGCGTCGGTGCCGCGCCGGATGCCGCTGTCTGGGGCGATGAGGGTGCCGATACCTTCGGCCATATCGCCGCCGTTTGTGCCGCATCGTCGCGCGGGCCCTTGCGTCTGCCGAACCTGAGTCGCCTGGGTCTGCCGCAGGCGCACGCCGCCGCGCATGATGGTCAGGCCGCTGCCGGCTTTGACGACATGCATGCACCCGAGGGGATATGGGGATTTGCCTGCGAACGCGCCTGCGGCAAGGACACGCCTTCCGGACACTGGGAGACGGCCGGGGTCATTGTCACCGAGCCATTTGGCCAGTTCGAGAAAGCTGAAGACAGTTTTCCGCCGGAATTGCTGCAGGCCCTGATCGAACAAGCCGACCTGCCGGGCGTGCTCGGCAACTGCCATGCCTCGGGAACCGAAATTCTAAAGCGCCTCGGCGAGCAGCATCTCGAAAGCGGCTGTCCGATCGTCTACACCTCGGCCGACTCCGTGTTCCAGATCGCCGCGCATGAACACCGCTTCGGACTCGATCGTCTGTACGCGGTGTGTGAGATTGCCCGCCGCTTGCTGGCGCCATTCAATATCGCCCGCGTCATCGCGCGACCGTTTGTCGGCCGCTCGGCGGATGACTTCATGCGCACCGGCAATCGCCACGACTATTCGCTGCCGCCAGCGGCGCCGACCCTGCTCGATGCGGTGGTCGAAAGCGGCAACGAAGTCATCGCGATCGGCAAGATCTCGGACATCTTCGCCGCTCGCGGGATCAGCCGCAGCGTCCATGCGACCGGTCACGATGCGCTGTTCGATGCGACCCTGCTGGCCATGGACGAATCGCGCAAGGGTAGCCTGATCGCAACCAACTTCGTCGATTTCGACAGCGTCTATGGCCATCGCCGCGACGTGCTTGGCTATGCGAGCGCGCTGGAAGCCTTCGACGTGCGCCTGTGGCGTTTGCGCCGTCGCCTGCGTCGCGACGATCTGCTTGTGCTCAGCGCGGATCACGGCTGCGATCCGACCTTCCCTGGCAGCGACCACACCCGCGAGTGCATTCCGGTGCTGGCCTCGGGCCCGGGCATCGCACCACGCGCGATCGGTCGGCGTGACAGCTTTGCCGACATCGGCCAGAGCATGGCCAGCCACCTTGGTCTGCCTCCGCTGGCTGCCGGTCGCAGCTTCCTGCGTCTTGTCCGCGAATCCAATCCATGAGCACACCGCATATCGCCGCCGAAATCGGCAGCATCGCGCCGACCGTACTGTTGCCCGGCGATCCATTGCGCGCCAGGCATATCGCGACACGGTTTCTTGACGACTGCACCGAGGTCAGCGCACGCCGCAACATGCTGGCCTTCACCGGCACGTATCGCGACGAGCCGGTGACGATCATGGGCAGCGGCATGGGCATTCCATCGTGCGCGATCTATGCCACCGAGCTGGCACGAGTCTATGGGGTCAAGCGCATCGTCCGCGTCGGCACCTGTGGCGGTATCGGCGATGTCGCGATCGGCGATCTGCTGCTCGCCCAATCGGCCTCGACCGACTCGAATTTCAATCGCCTGCATTTCGGCGGGCACGATCTGTCCGTGTGCGCGGATTTCGGATTGTTGACAGCTGTGCACGAGCAGGCGCGCCTGACCAAGCTCGCCGTGCGCATCGCCCATGTGTTCAGTACCGACTGTTTCTACGATGGCGATGCGGACATCCTGCCGCTGCTGGCGCGACACCGCATTTGCGGCATTGAAATGGAGTCGGCAGGTCTATACGGAGTGGCCATGCGCGAAAACATCCAGGCACTCTCGGTACTGACGATGACCGATCATCTTGAGCGTGACGAGCACATGGCGGCCGACCAGCGCGAACAAGGTCTCGCGCGCATGGCGGAGCTGGTGCTGGACAGCCTGCTGATCTGTGAGGCTGGTACTCAAGACTCGGGCAGGACGAAGGCGTAGGGCAGCAGCTCGGCAGTCGTGGCGATGATCCACTCGTTGTTGGCGGAATAGAAACCGACTCTGGCCCTCGGCCCGGATTCGGCGATCAACTGGCGGCAGGCGCCGCATGGCGAGACGGCTTGTACGGTTCCGTCGGCTGTCTTGGCCACGACGGCGATTTCGGTCAGGCCGAAATTCGGGCCTTCGGCAAGCACGGCGGCGGCAATCGCGCCGCGCTCGGCGCAACTGCCGAGCGGCAAGGCGCCGTTTTCGACATTGCAACCGCGATGGATCTGGCCACTGGCCGAGCGCAGGGCGGCACCGACAAACAAGCCGGAGTAGGGCGCATGCGCCTGCCGTGATGCACTTTCCGCTTGTTCACGCAGATCGCCCAGATCAGTTTGAGTCATTGATTTCACCAATTTCCGCATAGTTAACCGAAAGGGATTCTAACCCTGACGGAACGGCTTCGGATCAACGCTTGATCTGGGTCAGCATGTCTTGTGGTCACGATCGATAACTTAGCCGGATCGAACACAAGGAGCATGAACATGCAAGCATTTCCACATATCTACCGCGTTGAAGGAACCACGGCACACGAAGGCGCGGTGACGCTGACATCGGCGGGCCTCGAAGCGCTCAAGAGTTGGCCGCCGGCCGAGTTTGGCGGGCCGGGGGATGCCTGGTCACCGGAAACCCTGCTGGTCGGTGCGATTGCTGATTGTTTCCTGCTCAGCTTCCGCGCGATTGCCCGTGCTGGCGGGCTGGCCTGGACAAGCGTCCGCGTCAGCGTGGATGCAAAGCTTGATCGCGTTGACGGCGTAACCCGCTTCACTCATTACACCTTGAACGCGGATTTGCATGTTCCGTCCGGCACGGATGAAGAGACCGCAGAGAAGGCGCTGCACAAGGCGAAGAAGACCTGCCTGATCTCGAACTCGCTGTCGGCCGAAGGCGAACTCATCGCAAACGTGCGTAGGGAAGATTGATCTTCATCCAGCCTGCATAAGACGCTGCCATAGCGCCTCGACACGCTTGTCGACAGCTGCATCAGGCTGGATCGGATGGCTCCAGGTGCGGCTGGTTTCGCCGGGCCACTTGTTGGTTGCATCGATGCCGAGCTTGGAGCCGATGCCCGGGACTGGGCTGGCGAAATCCAGATAGTCGATCGGCGTGCCATCCACGATCATGCTGTCACGGGCTGGATCAACCCGGGTCGACAGCGCCCACAGCACTTGCGACCAGTCGCGTACATTGATGTCCTCGTCGGTGATGATGACGAACTTGGTGTAGGTGAACTGGCGCAGATACGACCAGATACCCATCATCATGCGCCGCGCGTGACCGGCGTACTGCTTGCGGATCGAGACCACGGCGACACGATACGAACAAGCCGCCGCGGGCAGATAAAAGTCGACAATCTCGGGAAACACCCGACGCAGGATCGGCACGAACAATTCGTTCAGCGCCAGCGCCAGCACCGAGGGCTCATCGTACGGTGCACGACCCATGTAGCTGCCCTGATAGATCGCATTCCTGCGCAGCGACATGCGCTCGATGGTCATGACCGGGAACTCGGCCTGCGCGTTGTAATAGCCGGTGTGATCGCCGAACGGGCCTTCCAGCGCGGTATCGCCGGGATGGATGAATCCTTCGAGCAGGATTTCCGCACCCGCCGGTGCATCGAGTCCGGTAAGCGGGCTGCGCCAGATTCGCGTGCGCTCGCCGCGTAGCAGTCCGGCAAATTCAAATTCCGACAAGGTATCGGGCACGGGTGCCACGGCGGCGAGCAGGGTCGCTGGATCGGCACCGATTGCGACCATGATCGGAAATGGCTGGTCGGGATGTTTGGCACACCAGTCGGCGTAGTCGAGGGCACCACCGCGATGTGGCAGCCAACGCATGATCACGCGATTGCGCGCGATCGGCTGTTGTCGATAGATGCCGATGTTCTGTCGCGGCTGGCGCGTACCGCGTGTGATCACCATGCCGAGCGTGATCAGCTTGTCGATGTCGCCAGGCCAGCATTTCTGGATTGGCAGGCGAGACAGATCGACGTCATCGGCTTTGACCACTTCATCAAGAAAGGCGGCATCCTTGAGCGTTCGTGGCGCGACATGCGCCAGTTGTGCCAGTTCCGGCCAGGTCGACAACGCACCGCGCAGACTCGATGGCCAGCGCGGCTCCTTGATCGAAGCGAGCAGCTCACCAAGCTCGCGCAACGAGGACAAAGGACGTCCGGCAAGTGCCGCTTCGATGCGCTTGCGATGACCGAACAGGTTGCCGAGCATCGAGTGCTCCGAGCCGATCATGGAATCGAAAAGCAGGGCAGGGCCTTCGGCACGCAGTGAGCGAAGACACAAGGCCGTGCTCTCGAGCACCGGATCGACCGGCTCACTGACGCGCAACAGCGCCTTGTTCTGTTCAAGCCGTTCGAGGAAAGCGCGCAGATCGTGGTAGGCCATGATGGATCCGGAGTGAGTCAGCAAGTCGTCCTGCAATCGTGTCGCTGATTGCGCAGGGGCGTTGTCGCCGCAGCGACAACCGCCGTGCAGTTTGATTGCGCGCTCGCGCGCATGCCTTGACGTGAGTCAGATCGGATCGGCTGCAGGCGCGTGCACGGTCGTTCTCGGATAGCAGGCGGTGGGACTTGACTGGCGCAGGGCGGAACCCGCGAAGCAGATTCCGCCGAATGATGCCCAGTTCAACCTGTTTGTGTGATTTTTTCGCGAACTGCGCAATCGCCCTTGGCGGTTCCGCCCTGCGCGAACTGGCAGCTTGTAGGACTTTGCAAATTGGGGCGAGAGTTGGGTTGTGCCTACCCATGACCCATGTAGACAAGAGAGGGCGGCGGATGGCGACAATCCCGCGCTTGCACGAGTCGTTGCGCGCCGAAACGCCGCAGCAATCACCTGGATCAGGTCTGCCTCCAGGTTTATGATAATAAGTCGCATTACCGATAAGAACCGAATCCCGCGCCGGCAGGCTGACATTCTTCATGGAGAAAACTTGTATGAACCTTCCTGACTTCTATTCGCAGGCACCGATCGTCAAAACCTTCGACCCACTTGCCCGGTTGCTCGGCGCGGCCGATGGCGGCTTGCTCGATTACAGCTACGCCGATGCGGTGCGTCTGGCCGGGCATTCCTGCCCAACTGTTGCCGGAGCATTTCTCATGGGTCGTGCCGCCTTGCAGGCGCTGTATCCGGATGGCCCTGCGGAGCGCGGCATGATCGAAGTGTTGATGCCGGCACCCGCGGACCACGGCACCACCGGCGTGGTTGCCCAGGTGTTGACCTTGCTGACCGGTGCCGCCGCCGAGAATGGGTTTCAGGGGCTCGGTGGGCGCTATGCACGCAATGGCCTTTTGCGCTTTGCAGGTCACCCTGAATCGAGTGCAATCGGCTTCCGCCGCCTGGATACTGACGAGCGCGTCTCCGTCGAACATGACACCGCGCCGGTTCCCGGTGATCCGCGCATGCGCGAATTGCTGCCCGCGGTCGTCCAGGATTCCGCCTCTGCCGAGCAGAAGCAGGAGTTCGCCACCGTATGGCAGGATCGCGTACGTCGCATGCTGCTCGATTTCGCCGATGACGTGCGCGTGATCAAGCTGACCCGGCTGACCGCCTGAACCGTCCGCCTGCGAACCTGCAGCCCACGATCACGATGATTGAATACGCTATGGAAACCGGAGCGGCGCGATGAAACTGCAGATCCAGGGCGATACCCTGCGCTTTCGCATCGATGAGGCCGAGTTGGCCCATCTGCTCGCTGGCGAGATGCTTCACAACAGCACGCAAATCTCCGCCGACTGTCATTTTTCGCAGGCGCTCGGCGTGCATGCGGAGGCCGAGCCGCTGCTCCAAGTCTCGCAGGAAACATGGCGCGTCCTGCTTCCGCAAGATCGTTTGCGCGAATATGTTGGGCGACTGCCGTGCCGGGATGCCTTGGCATTTGAATTGCCGGTGACGGATGCCGATGTGCTGATGTTGCAGTTCGAGGTTGATGTCCGCGATAGCGTGCAGGTACGTGGCCCACGACGGCGTGGCGAATCGCCGCAATCACAATCTGCACCGAGGGCGGCCAAGGACGCCTGATTGCATCGGTGCTGACTTGGGCCATGCGATGCGGGATCGTTCGCAAACACCATCAGGGTGTTGCCCAGAGCTGCGGCCGTGCGTCTGAAATCCTTTCAGGGCAAGGGTTTGCTGGCAAATCACAGTCATTGGCGTGAGGCTGCCATCGCCCCGATTCCGCGCGTCTTGAAGCATGCTGATCACGGTTTCTCCGCGTGATCGGTGGCGTCGAAGTGCATGGTTTCTTCCCGAGCCGGACTTTCCATTTACGATGCCTGCAAGGCGGCGTTTGACCGAGGTCAAAGCTTCGCAGGATGACAGTGCCTAACCTTCCGGTTGATGCAGTGCCGCATTGATCTATTTCGGCGCTGTGCTCATTCGATAGCCCCACGACGAGGCAAGAAAATGGCAAGCACCGGCCAGGAATCGAGGCGCGGCAGCAAGGTACTGCATGACTGGCATCCTGAGGATCCCGCGTTCTGGTCGAGCGAAGGCAGCAAGATTGCCAACCGCAATCTGGCCATTTCCATTCCGGCGCTGTTGCTCGCATTTGCGATCTGGATGGTGTTTTCGGCAGTCGTGGTCAGCCTGCCGAAGATCGGCTTCAAGTTCAGTACCGATCAACTTTTCTGGTTGACCGCGCTGCCCGGTCTTTCCGGCGCGAGCTTGCGCATCTTCTACGCGTTCATGGTGCCGATCTTCGGCGGCCGACGCTGGACCGCGATTTCCACCGCGCTGCTGATGATTCCGGCCGTCTGGCTGGGCTTCGCCGTACAGGACACCGCTACACCCTTCTGGCATTTCATGGCGATCGCCTTTCTTTGTGGTCTTGGTGGCGGCAACTTTGCCTCGTCCATGTCGAATATCTCGTTCTTCTTTCCGAAGGCGAAGCAGGGCTATGCCTTGGGCATGAATGCCGGGCTTGGCAATGTCGGTGTTTCGGTCACCCAATTCTTCATTCCGCTGGTGATCACCACGGCCGTATTCGGAGCGTTCGGTGGATCGCCGCAGACCACGGCTGATGGCGGCACGCTCTATCTGCAGAACGCAGGCTTTGTCTGGTTGCCGTTCCTGCTCGTATGCACGCTGGCGGCGTGGTTCGGCATGAACGATCTGGCTGCTGCGCGTTCGAGTTTCGCCGAACAGTCGGTGATTTTCCGACGCAAGCACAATTGGTTGATCTGCTGGCTCTATACCGGCACGTTTGGCAGCTTCATCGGTTATTCGGCTGGCTTCCCGATGCTGATCAAGACCCAGTTTCCTGAAATCAACGCGCTGACCTACGCCTTTCTCGGCCCACTGGTTGGCGCTTTGGCCCGACCGGTCGGCGGCTGGCTGGCGGACAAGCTCGGCGGCGCGATGCTGACGTTCTGGGTGTTCATACTGATGGCTGTCTCGGTTTTCGGCGTCCTGCATTTCCTGCCGGGTGATGGTTCGGCTGGAAACTTTGTCGGCTTCCTGATCATGTTCATGATCCTTTTTGTCTTGACCGGCATCGGCAATGCATCCACGTTCCGCATGATTCCGGTGATCTTCCGCAGCATGCGCGAGCGCGAACTGGGGCCGCAGCCCAGCGTCGAGGAGAAGGCCCTGGCATCGCGCAGCGCCGGTATCGAATCGGCAGCCGTGATCGGATTCTCTTCGGCGGTTGGTGCCTATGGCGGCTTCTTCATCCCCAAGAGTTACGGCTCGTCGATCGCACTGACCGGCGGCCCTGAATTTGCACTTTATGGATTTATCGGATTTTACCTGACTTGTATCGTCATTACATGGTGGTGGTACTTCCGCCGCGGCGCTGAAGCACCCTGTTGAACTTTGCCATGGTTTTCCGCGTCGAATCGGCCGCAGCGCCCGTTCAACCCGCTAATTGCAAGAGGACGTCACGATGAGCTATTTCCTTGATCGCCTGCAGTTCTTCAAGCGCGAAAGCAAGACATTCGCAGACGGCCACGGCACCACCCGCAGCGAGGATCGCAAGTGGGAAGACGGCTATCGTGCGCGCTGGCAGTACGACAAGGTCGTGCGCTCGACCCACGGCGTGAACTGCACTGGCTCGTGCAGCTGGAAGATCTACGTCAAGAACGGCCTGGTCACCTGGGAAACCCAGCAGACCGACTATCCGCGCACGCGTCCTGATCTGCCCAACCACGAGCCGCGTGGCTGCCCGCGTGGTGCCAGCTATTCCTGGTATCTGTACAGCGCCAACCGGCTGAAATATCCGCTCGTGCGTGGCGCACTGCTGCGCATGTGGCGCGAGGCGCGCAAGTCGATGGCACCAGTCGATGCCTGGGCCAGCATTGTCGAGAATCCGGTCAAGGCAAAGGAATACAAGACACGTCGCGGTATGGGCGGTTTCGCCCGCGTACGCTGGGATGAGGCCAACGAGATCATCGCCGCCTCGAATCTCTACACGACCAAGCAATACGGTCCGGATCGTGTCATTGGTTTCTCGCCGATCCCGGCAATGTCGATGATTTCCTACGCGGCCGGCGCGCGCTATCTGTCCCTGCTCGGCGGTGCCTGCCTGTCGTTCTATGACTGGTATTGCGATCTGCCGCCATCCTCGCCGCAGGTCTGGGGTGAGCAGACCGATGTGCCGGAATCGGCTGATTGGTACAACAGTCGCTACATTATCGCCTGGGGTTCCAACGTTCCGCAGACGCGTACGCCGGATGCGCATTTCTTCACCGAATCGCGCTACAACGGCACCAAGACCGTGTCGATTTGCCCCGATTATTCCGAGCTGGCCAAGCTCACCGATCACTGGCTGCATCCGAAGCAGGGCACCGATGCCGCGCTGGCGTTCGCTTTCGGTCACGTGATCCTCAGAGAGTTCCACGTCGACAATCCCTCGAAGTATTTCACCGACTACTGCCGCCAGTATTCCGATATGCCCTTGCTGGTGCGTCTGGAAAAACGCACCGACGGCCGCCTGGTGCCGGAGCGCTTCCTGCGCGCCAGTGACCTAGGCGGATTGGGTGAGGCGAACAACCCCGAGTGGAAGACTCTGGCCTATGACGAGACCAGCGGTGAGTTGGCGATCCCGAATGGTTCGGTCGGCTTTCGCTGGGGCGAGAAGGGCAAATGGAACATCGAGGAAAAGGACAGCGCAGGCCGTGGCACGCGTCTGCGTCTGAGCCTCAAGGATTTTGACCAAGGTATTGAAGCGGTCAGCTTCCCTTATTTTGGCGGCATCGAGCACGACCACTGGACTTCATCGAAATTTGAAGACGTTCTCGAACGCAACATTCCGGTGCGCAAGCTCAAGCTCGCGGACGGCAAGGAATGGGCGGTCGCGACCGTCTACGATTTGCTGCTCGCCCAGTACGGCGTCGATCGCGGCTTTGGCGGCGACAATGTCGCCGCCAGTTTCGATGACAACGTGCCGGGCACGCCGGCCTGGCAGGAGAAGATCACCGGCGTGCCACGCCATGATGTGATCGAAATTGCACGCGAGTTTGCGCGCACCGCGGACAAGACCCATGGTCGCAGCATGATCATCGTCGGCGCCGGCATGAACCACTGGTTCCACAACGACATGAACTACCGCGGCCTGATCAACATGCTGATCATGTGCGGCTGCGTCGGCCAGACCGGTGGTGGCTGGGCGCATTACGTCGGTCAGGAAAAACTGCGTCCGCAAACCGGCTGGCAGCCACTGGCGTTTGGCCTGGACTGGAGCCGTCCGCCACGTCAGATGAACGGCACCTCGTACTATTACTTCAACACCGACCAGTGGCGCTACGAGAAGGTCAAAGTCGAGGAGCTGCTGTCACCATTGGCCGATCCGAAGAAGTATTCCGGTTCGCTCGCCGATCTCAACCTGCGCGCGGTGCGCATGGGCTGGCTGCCGTGCGCGCCACAGCTCGATCGCAATCCGTTGCAGGTGGCGCGCGATGCGGCCCAGTCCGGGCAATCGGCGGCCGATTACGTGGTCGACAAGCTCAAGTCGGGTGATCTCGATTTTGCATACGCGGATCCGGATTCGCCGCAGAATTTCCCGCGCGCGATGTTCGTCTGGCGTTCGAACCTGCTCGGTTCCTCGGGCAAGGGCCACGAATACATGATGCGGCACATGCTTGGCACCAAGCATGGTTTGCAGGGCAAGGATCTCGGCGAGATGGGCGAGGTCAGGCCCGAGGAAATCAAGTGGCACGATGAAGCGCCGGAAGGCAAGCTGGATTTGCTGGTCACCCTCGATTTCCGCATGTGCACCACCGCGCTGTATTCCGACGTGGTGCTGCCGACGGCGACTTGGTACGAGAAGAACGACCTCAACACTTCGGACATGCACCCGTTTATCCATCCGCTGACCAAAGCCGTGGATCCGGCCTGGGAATCACGCAGCGACTGGGACATCTTCAAGGGTATCGCACGTACCGTCAGCGAGATGGCACCGGGCGTGCTCGGTGTCGAGCAGGACATCGTGCTGGTGCCGACCCTGCATGACACCCCCGGCGAGCTGGCCATGCCGTTCGATGTGCGTGACTGGAAGAAGGGTGAGTGCGATCCCATTCCCGGCAGAACCATGCCGTCGATCTCGGTGGTCGAGCGCGATTATCCAAACCTGTACAAGAAATTCACCTCGCTGGGCCCACTGCTCGACAAGCACGGCAACGGCGGCAAGGGCATGAACTGGGATACGCTCGAAGAAGTCGAGTTCCTCGGCAAGCTCAACCACAGCGTGCGCGATGAAGGCGTCAGCAAGGGCAGGCCGCAGATCGAATCGGCAATCGACGCCTGTGAAGTTGTGCTGACTCTGGCGCCGGAAACCAATGGCCATGTCGCGGTCAAGGCCTGGGAATCGCTCGGTAACTTCACCGGCCGCGACCATACCCATCTGGCCAAGGGCAAGGAGCACGAGGCGATCCGCTTCCGCGACATCGTCGCGCAGCCGCGCAAGATCATTTCCTCGCCGATCTGGTCGGGCCTCGAGGACGATCACGTCAGCTACAACGCCGGCTACACCAATGTCCACGAGTTCATTCCGTGGCGGACCCTTACCGGCCGCCAGCAGTTTTATCAGGATCACGAGTGGATGGTCGCGTTCGGCGAAGGCTTCATGCAGTACCGCCCGCCAGTCGACACCAAAACCATCGAGCCACTGCTCGACAAGCGCGGCAACGGCAACAAGGAGATCGTGCTGAACTGGATCACGCCGCATCAGAAGTGGGGCATCCACAGCACGTACAGCGACAACCTGATCATGCAGACCTTGTCGCGTGGCGGGCCGATCGTATGGGTCAGCGAGGATGACGCGCGCGCTGCCGGTATTGTCGACAACGACTGGATCGAGCTGTTCAACGTCAACGGCGCAATCACCGCGCGTGCCGTGGTCAGCCAGCGCGTGATGCCGGGCATGGCGATGATGTACCACGCCCAGGAACGCATCATCAACATCCCGGGCTCGGAGATCACCGGCACGCGTGGCGGCATCCACAACTCGGTCACGCGCGTCGTGGTCAAGCCGACTCACATGATCGGCGGCTACGCGCAGTTGTCCTACGGGTTCAATTATTACGGCACCACCGGCACCAACCGCGACGAGTTTGTGATCGTGCGCAAAATGAAGATGATCGATTGGCTGGATGGCGAAGCGCCCGCGAAGGCCGCCGAGGAGATTGCATAATGAAAGTCCGTGCCCAAATCGCCATGGTCTTGAATCTCGACAAGTGCATCGGTTGCCACACTTGCTCGATCACCTGCAAAAATGTCTGGACCTCGCGCGAAGGTGTTGAATACGCATGGTTCAACAACGTCGAGACCAAACCCGGTGTCGGCTATCCAAAGGAATGGGAAAACCAGGAAAAATGGAACGGCGGCTGGGTACGCACCCGCGCCGGCAAACTGGTGCCCAAGGCCGGTGGTCGCTGGCGCATGCTGGCGAAGATTTTCGCCAATCCGGATCTGCCACAGATCGACGACTACTACGAGCCGTTTGATTTCGATTACCAGCATCTGCACGAAGCGCCCGACGTCAAGCACCAGCCGACCGCGCGACCACGCTCGCAGATCACCGGCCAGCGCATGCAGAAGATCCACTGGGGGCCGAACTGGGAGGAAATCCTCGGCACCGAGTTCGCCAAGCGCTCCAAGGATGTCAACTTCAACGGCGTACAGATGGAAATCTACGGCGCGTTCGAGAAAACCTTCATGATGTATCTGCCGCGCCTGTGCGAGCACTGCCTGAATCCGGCTTGCGTGTCAGCGTGTCCGTCGGGTGCGATCTACAAGCGTGAAGAAGACGGCATCGTCCTCATTGATCAGGACAAATGCCGCGGCTGGCGCATGTGCGTGTCGGCCTGTCCGTACAAGAAAATTTATTACAACTGGAAGAGCGGCAAGTCCGAGAAGTGCATTTTCTGCTATCCGCGCATTGAGATGGGTGAGCCGACCGTGTGTTCGGAGACCTGCGTCGGACGCATTCGCTATCTCGGCGTGATGTTGTATGACGCCGACCGCATCCAGCAGGCGGCATCGGTGCCGGCCGAGAAGGATCTCTACCAGGCCCATCTCGACATCTTCCTCGATCCGTTTGATCCCAAGGTGATCGAAGCGGCACGCAAGGAGGGCATTCCTGATAGCTGGCTTGATGCGGCCAAGGCCTCGCCAGTGTACAAGCTGGCGATCGACTGGAAGCTCGCGCTGCCGCTGCATCCGGAATACCGCACCTTGCCGATGGTCTGGTACGTGCCACCGCTGTCGCCAATCCAGTCCGCCGCCGAGCATGGCCGCATTGGCATGACTGGCGAGTTGCCCGACATCGCTTCGCTGCGCATCCCGGTGCGCTATCTGGCCAACATGCTGACTGCCGGTGATGAAGCGCCGGTGATCCGTGCGCTGGAACGGATGATGGCGATGCGTGCTTGGCGTCGTGCGCTCAACGTCGATGGCGTCGAGGATCTCAAGGTGCTGGAGCAGGCCGGTCTCACGGTTGCCCAGGCCGAGGACATGTATCGCTATCTGGCCATCGCCAATTACGAGGATCGCTTCGTCATCCCGACCGCGCACCGCGAGTACGCCGACGATGCCTACGGCGAGCGCGGTGGCTGCGGATTCACCTTTGGCAACGGCTGCAGTGGTGACAGTCCAGCCGATCTCTTCGGCGAGCGGCGTACCACCACCTATAGCGTGCCGCCGAACCGGCAGGAGAAGAACGAGGAGGTTGTCTCGTGAGTGTCCTCAAACTGGTCGGCGTGTTGATGGATTATCCGCAGGATGAGCTTTGGGAGCATCGCGACGAATTGGTTGCTGCGGCCAATACGAGCGAACTTTCAGCATCCCGGCGGCGCGATCTCAGCGCTTTCGTGCGCGATTTGCTCGATACGGATGCGCTGACCGCACAGGACAACTGGCTCAGCCTGTTTGATCGTGGTCGCTCGATGAGCCTGCTGCTGTTTGAGCATATCCATGGCGAATCGCGGGATCGGGGGCAGGCCATGGTCGATTTGATCGAGACCTATCGAAAGAATGGATTCGAGTTGGCAGCCAAGGAGTTGCCTGACTATCTGCCGCTGCTGCTGGAATACCTCTCGCAGCGTCCGGTCGAAGAAGCGCAAGACTGGCTGCATCACGTCAATCATATTGTCGGTCTGCTCGCCGCGCGTGCCGGCGAACGCAAGAGTCCATACGCGCTGTTGTTCGAAATTCTGGTCGAACTGGCCGCCGGGAAACTCGATATCGCCGTGTTCCGCCAGCGCGCCAGCGAAGAGCCTCGTGACGACACGCCCGAGGAGATGGATCGGTTGTGGGAAGAGGAAGCGGTGCGCTTCGGCAGCGAAGCCCCTGATGAAAATTGTTCGCCAGGCGGGCGTCCCAAACTACGTGCCCAGGCCAACCGCGAGGTGCAGCCATGAGTGATTCACTGAATCTGTTTGCGTTCCAGATCTATCCCTACATTGCATTGGCCGTGCTCTTTGTCGGCAGCTGGATGCGCTACGACCGCGCCATGTACACCTGGCGAACGGGATCCAGCCAGTTGCTGTCCAGCCGTGGCATGCGTATCGCCAGCAACCTGTTCCATCTGGGCATTCTGGCTATTCTCGGCGGACACTTGGTCGGTCTTTTGACCCCGCATTCGGTTTACGAGCACGTCATCACTGCTCCACAGAAGCAACTGCTGGCGATGGTGGCCGGCGGCGTCTTTGGTGCTGTCTGTCTGGTCGGTCTGCTCATGTTGCTGTGGCGACGCCTGTTCAATGTGCGCGTGCGTGCCACTGGAACAACGGGCGACACCATTGTGCTGGTGTTGTTGCTGGCGCAGTTGCTACTCGGCCTGTACACGATCCTGTTGTCCACCCATCACATGGACGGCGGTGTGATGATCCTGCTCGCCAATTGGGCGCAGCACATCGTCACCTTGCGTGGCGGTGCCGCCGACTTCGTTGCTGGCGTGCACTGGATATACAAAGCGCATATTTTCCTTGGCATGACCCTGTTCCTGGTCGCGCCGTTTACCCGGCTCGTGCATATCTGGAGCATCCCGGTCAGCTATCTGTGGCGGCCGTATCAAGTCGTGCGCCGGCGTCAGGCAGCCCTGCGCTACGGCTCGAAGGTATAGGTCATGAGCGAATCCAGGCGAATGCCGCGCACTCTGCCGATCACGGTGATCGATTCGCAAAATTCGGTCACCGAGGATGCCCATCAGCATGATGCGGAATCCGGCGAAGGCCCGCGCAGTCTGGGGCGTCCGGCACCGTGCCTGTTGTTTGTGGCCGGCACGCCGATCAGCGAGGCCGATATTGCTCACGAGATGCAGCACCATCGCGCCATCAAACCCGAGCAGTCGCGTGCCGATGCTGCGCGTGCGCTGGTCGTGCGCGAACTGTTGCGGCGCGAGATTGAACGTCTGGGACTGGCCGCAAGCGTTGAGCCGGTCGGCCGCGAGACAAGCGAGGAAGCCGCGATCCGCAACCTGCTGGAAACCGAGGTAGAGCAGCGCATTCCGAGCGAAGAGGACTGCTTGCGATATTTCGAGCAGAACCAGGAGCGCTTCCATTCACCCGATCGGATCCGCGTGCGCCACATTCTGCTTGCGGCAGCGCCTGATGATGTCGGCTCGCGTCTTGCCATGCGCTCGGAAGGCGAGCGTCTGGTCGGCGAATTGCAGGCAAACCCGGTATTGTTCGCCGATTTCGCGATGCGCCTTTCGGACTGTCCATCGAAACAGCAGGGTGGCGAACTCGGCTGGCTTGAGCGTGGCCAGACCACGCCGGAGTTTGATCGTCAGGTGTTTCGCCTGCGCGCCGGACTTGCCGCATTTCCGGTCGAGTCGCGCTGGGGCTATCACGTCGTCAGTGTCGATGAGATCGCTCCCGGCAGCGCCCAGGAATTCGCTGACGTGCGCGGACAGGTTTCCGACTACCTCGAGCTTCAGGTACGCCAGCAGGAGCTGCAGCACTATCTGCTGATTCTGCAGGAGCGTTATGACGTCCAGGGCCTCGATGAAATCGAGGCTGCCGCTGCCTGACTTTCAGCCCGGACTGGCGGCGCAGCTGCCGCAAGTCCCGCATTGCTATTTTCCCGGAAGCAACGAAATGTACGACACCGAGCAGATTTCAGGCGCACAGCAGCAGCGTGCGATGTGGCTGAGCACCTTCGCCTTCACCGTGTGTTTTGCGGTGTGGACGATCTTCTCGATCATCGGTATCCAGATCAAGAAGGATCTTGGCCTCAATGAGACGGCCTTCGGTCTACTCATCGCCACACCGATCCTGACTGGTTCGCTGACCCGTTTGTTTCTCGGCATCTGGGCTGACCAATATGGTGGCCGCCTGGTTCTGACTCTGGTCATGCTGTGCGCCGCTGCGGCGACCTGGATGCTGACCTGGGCGCACAGCTACCCGCAATTCATCGTTGCAGCCTTGTTTGTCGGCCTTGCCGGTGGTTCGTTCTCGGTCGGCGTTGCCTATGTCTCGAAATGGTTTCCGGCCAACCGGCAAGGCACGGCACTGGGAATTTTCGGCGCCGGCAATGTCGGTGCGGCGGTGACCAAGCTGCTGGCGCCGATGGTGATGGTTGCTGCTGGCTGGATCATGGTGGCAAGGATCTGGTCGATTGGCATCGCGGTCACCGCCGTGCTGTTTTACTTGCTGACCCAGGATGATCCTTCGCTGGCCGAGCGACGCAAGTCCGGAGCCAAGCCGATGTCATTCCGCGCGCAGATGGAGCCGCTGAAAAACATTCAGGTCTGGCGTTTCTCGCTCTACTACTTTTTTGTCTTCGGTGGATTCGTCGCGCTGGCCTTGTGGCTGCCGCACTTCCTCACCGGTGCCTACGGACTCGATGTCAAGACTGCCGGCCTGTTTGCGGCGGCTTACTCGATTCCGGCCAGTCTGTTTCGTGTCGTCGGCGGCTGGCTCTCAGACAAGGTTGGTGCGCGCAGCATCATGTACTGGACGTTTGGTGTGTCCACGCTGTGCACCTTTATCCTTGCCTATCCGGATACCCACTATGTCGTAAAAGGTATCGACGGAGACATCGCTTTCCATCTTGCGATCGGCCTGATTCCCTTCACCGTGCTGGTCTTCGTACTCGGTTTCTTCATGTCCCTGGGCAAGGCGGCTGTGTACAAGCACATCCCGGTCTACTACCCGTCGCACGTCGGTTCGGTTGGTGGTGTGGTCGGCATGATCGGCGGCCTTGGCGGCTTCATTCTGCCGATTGCATTCGGCGTAATGAATGATCTGACCGGTGTGTGGACGAGCTGCTTCATGTTGCTGTTCGTGGTGGTCGCGGCAGCGCTGGCGTGGATGCACTTCGCCATCCGCCGCATGGAGCGTGCGCACTTCCCGCAGCTTGGCCGCGAAACCGATCTGCCCGAAATCATCGATGCCGCACAGCAGGATCAGGAACTGGCTGCCGCCAAATCCTGAGCTGCAGAATGGAGTGGTGGCAGCCCGGGCTCATGACCGGGTTCGCCAGCAAATCGCGATGGCATGGACGTCAAATCGCCGCTGCGGAAGTTGTCGACAGACTTGCGAACGCCAGTACATGGCCATCCGGGTCGAGCGAATAAGCCACTGTATGTCCCCAATCGCGCGGCGCCATCGCGGCCAGTTCGATCGCACCAGCGGCGAGAGCGCGTCGATGCAACTCATGCGGGTTGTCCACGAGCAGATACAGTTCGGCTCTCGGAATGCCGCGCGCCAGGGCAGGGTCAGGCAAGCTGGAGCCGAGCAGCCGGCGTATGCCCGATTCCGGCATCAGCCCGAGGATGGCTCCGCCGGGCAGCTTGAATTCGCACATTCCCGGAACATCCAGACGTGGCTCGATGCCGAGCACGCGCCGATAGAACGCCACGCTTGCGACCTGATCCGAGACATAGAAAACCAGATACGCCACAGCGCAATTGCCGAACGTGTCGAGTGGATCTGTGTGCATGGAGTTGATCCTTGCGTTGCCAGCTTGCAGTTTCGCAGGTTGGGCTGAGCGTCAGCGAAGCCAAACGATTCGCGATCTCCCGCCGCGCAATAACATCGAGCCTGCCGAAAAATCCATTGGGTTTCGCTGACGCTCAGCACCAACCTACGTCGGCAGCAACTCGCTCCCATGTTGCCGATACTTTGAATTTTGCGGCGCGGCGCCCGCAAACTCGTCGCCCCTGCGCATGCTTTCAGGCGGCGACTGATGGCCACCTCGCCGACAGCGTTTCGGTTTCCTCGCGCCAATGCGCGCCGATGCTGTTTGAGCGTCGCAGCGCTGCATGAAGAATGTGTTGTCCAAGCCGCGCCTGCCAGCCACGCCCAAGCATCGGTTCGATGTTGGCGATACCTTCCTGCAAGCTCTGCGCTGACCGTATCGGTCCTGCGGCATGCCACAGCGTTTCGCGCAGGAGTTGCAGGTCTTCACTGCTCAGATCGGATCCACGCTCGATGATCAGTGGCTTGCCTTCATCAAGTTGGACAGGCTCCAGCCTTCCCAGATACGCGCCAAGACGCCGACCGAACACGACGCATTCGAGCAGCGAATTGCTGGCCAGGCGATTGGCGCCGTGCAGCCCGTTGCAGGCGACCTCACCGACCGCATACAAGCCCGCAACACTGCTGCGGCCGTCCGCATCGGTGCGCACGCCGCCCATGTGGAAGTGTGCAGCCGCGCTGACCGGAATCGGCATCCGGCGCGGATCAATTCCGTTCCGGAGGCAGGCGGCGAGCACGGTCGGAAACGCATGCGACCAGTCGATATCAAGCTTGCGGGCATCGAGCAACACCGCGCCGCTTTCGTTGCGCACCTGCCAGACGCGACGGGCCACCACATCGCGCGGGGCCAAATCCGCCAGCGGATGCAGGCCGTCCATGATTGGCTGTCCAGCCGGGTCGAGCAGCCGTGCGCCGACTCCACGCAGGGCTTCGGTGACCAGCGGCAAGGATGGGCTGCCGATATCGAGTGCCGTAGGGTGAAACTGGACGAATTCCATATCGCGGACTTCAGCGCCTGCGGCAATCGCCAGGGCCAGTCCCGAACCATCGGCCCCATCCGGATTTGTCGTGCGCGCGAACAAGGCACCGATGCCGCCGGTCGCCAGCACGACGGCCGGGCTCGTGATTGACTCGTGGTATCCGTCAGTGAAGATACGTACGCCGGCGACGCGTTTGCCGTGCATGAGCAGCGAATCAACGTCGACTCCACTGCGCCACTCGATATGTGTTGATGACGCAACGGCGGCCGACAATGCGGCGGTGACTCTGGCTCCTGTCGCGTCACCACCTGCATGCACGATGCGCGCGAGTCGATGGCCACCTTCGCGGCCAAGTTTCAATACGCCGTCGGCGTTATCGAACGTCACGCCCTGCGATTGCAGCCATTCAATCGCAGCCGGGGCTGCCTCGGCGAGCAAGCGCACGCGCTGCACATCGTTGAGTCCGGATCCTGCTGTCAGGGTATCGGTGACATGGGCGTCGATACTGTCGTTCGCGCCGACCGCCGCTGCGATACCACCTTGGGCAAGCTGGCTGGCACTGCCCGCACCGTGTGCTTTGCGACTGAGCAGCACAACTGATCTCGGCGCTGCGGCCAGTGCCGTGCACAGCCCGGCGATGCCGCTGCCGATCACGATGATCGACGAGTCATCCGCCATCAGACGCGATCCTGTCGTCCAACCGCAAGCATGCGTTCGAGTGCAGCACGGCCACGTGTCGCCACGGCAGGATCAATGGTGATTTCATGGCGCAGGTCACGCAGGCAGGCGTGGATGCTCGGCAAGGTGATCCGTTTCATGTGCGGACACAGGTTGCAGGGCTTGATGAACTCGATCTTCGGAAAACGATTGCGCAGATTGTCGGCCATCGAACACTCGGTGATCATGGCGACACGGGCGGGCTGTTCACGTTCGAGCCAGCGTCCCATGGCCGTGGTCGAGCCGACGAAATCGGCTTCGGCGAGGACTTCCGGCGAGCATTCCGGATGCGCAACCAGCTTTGCGCCGAAGGTTTCGCGTGTGTGTCGCGCCTCGCTTCCGGTGAAAGTCTCATGGACTTCGCAGGTGCCGTTCCAGAGCACCAATTCGACCTGGGTCTGGGTCGCCACCCAACTGCCGAGATAGCGATCCGGCAGGAAGATGACCTTGTCGGCGCCCATCGCTTCGACGATTTGCACGGCATTGGCCGAGGTGCAGCAGGCATCGGATTCAGCCTTTACCTCGGCCGAGGTGTTCACGTAGCTGACCACGGGCACGCCTGGATGTTGCGCACGCAGAGCGCGCACGTCGGCGGCCGTGATCGAGCTGGCCAATGAACAACCGGCTTCGAGATCCGGAATCAGCACGCGCTTGTGTGGAGCCAGCAGCTTGGCGCTCTCGGCCATGAAGTGGACGCCGCAGATGACGATCAGGTCACTGTCGCAATCGGCCGCGGCCTGGGCCAACGCCAGCGAATCACCGGTGATGTCGGCGACGCCGTGGAAGATTTCCGGCGACTGGTAGCTGTGCGCCATGATCACTGCCCCGCGCTCGCGCTTGAGGCGCTGGATGGCATCGATCCAGGCCAGGTGCAAGGGGATTTCAAGACACGCAACCATCGGTTCAAGCCGCTTCGCCAGTTCGGCGTATTCCTCGTTGAGGTCGGCACGCCATTCCGGGTCGAAGCCCGAATCGGAGCGTTTCATTTCATCGCGGGGCGATTGCAGGCAAGCGTTGCCGCTGCGGTTGTCGCGCATGGTGGCGGATCCAGCATCGAGGTTCAGGGGAGCTGGCAGTGCCGGCCTGCATGCTGCACGCAGATGCCGGTTGTTCCAGCGGGCGCGATGATGCCTGTGAACGAATCCCTTTGTCCATGATGCAGGTCAATCACGAGCGATCGTCTATTGCTCGCGTCGGACTTCGGTTTCTTTGAGCCAATGCAAATGATACGAAACGCTCTTGACGTGCTTGCCCGAAATCAACAGCTGAACTCCGGTTCCAGGTCAAGCCGCTTTGCAACTTTCGCGCAGGCGATCTGCACACTCGCGCCGCCGCTACGGTATTGAACAACCCGTTCCACGAGAAGGTGATCCGCTTGCGTCAGCTATCCGGGGAGACGAGTGGTGGCTGCCGCAAGCTGCGTGACAGCGCATGCAGCATGCCTACAAAGGTTGTCAGCCAGGCGCATGCCGCCAGCAGCAGAAACACATCGGGCAGCCAATCGAGAAAATAAAATCCCATGGCCAGGCGCATTTCGTGGGTGCAGGCGGCGTACATGCCGAGCGGAAACACGGCACCCCAGTACAGCGGGTCGTAGCTGAGCGGGAAGCGCTTGTAGATGTGGCGCCACACGCCGAGCACCAGCAACATCGGTATCCACCAGGTCCCGGTTGCCCAGTAGAATACGGTGAAGCCTTTCAGGAAGGGCAGTAGCGATTCGAGAAAAGGCGCGTCCCCGGAATTGACTATCAGCAGCGAGCCAGCCAGGGTCGAAATTGCCATCGCGCCCATGTTGATCCAGTACGGTGGCGACAGATCGGCCGGCGAAAAACGGAAGAAGGTGTAGCGATAGAAGATCAGCGACATCATCCAGATGTAGAGCATGCCGCCCCACAGCCACATCGACAGGGCGAAGAAATTGAGCTCAAGTTTGCCGGGTTGACCGATTCGCGCCGCCAGCAACGCACTCAGTACCGCGATTGACTGGGTGGCGACCACGGCCAGCAACCAGCCGCCGTTGATGCCTTCGTTTAGCGGCGGCTTGTGCTCCTTGACCGTGAGCAAGGTGAAAAAGGTATAGGTCAGAGTCAGCCAAAGCAGCACGGCCAGAATCCAGAGAACCGTTGCCGCACGCACACTGTCGCCAAGCAGGAGCGACTGGCTGCCGAGCAGGCTGGTGGCGGCGACCAGGGTGAAGAAGCCGGGGCCACGCAGATGGTCGGCCATGTCGCCGAGAAAAGCCTTGTGGTAGCGCCGGAGGCGCATTCCATAGAGCAACCACAGCACTGCATAGAACACGATGTTCAACGTAAACAGGATGCGCGCCGGCAAGCCGTAGCCGAGCAGATCAGCGGCAACCGAGACGATGCCGGTCGACATGACCAGGCCGAAGTAAGCCGGTGACATATTTTCCAGCGCGGCCATGCCGCGCAGCGTGGGTGCGATTTCGGCAGGCTTGTTGGAGCCTATTTGCCGGATGGCCACAAGCGGTGCCCGCTCAGAACGGCAGGGTGACCTTGCCCAGATGGCCGAGAAAGAGGAAACCCGAGACGAGAACCGCATTGAGCGCCCAGGCCACGGTCAGCCAGCGGGCGAGGTAGCCCCAGGTCTCGTTCTTGACGTTGAGCGCATCGATCCAGATCGTGTGCATGATCCACGCCGTGTAGAGCAGGAAGGCCAGAAACAGCCCCGCCAGCATCGGCGTGCTGGTTTCCCGGTAGAAATACAGGATCGCACCAAAGGACAGGTGACTTACGAGTACGCCATAGATCCAGAACGCCACCCACAAAGGGGTTCGCCCGCGCGGCTCGACCGGTAGCAATTGCGTATTCATCGGCTTCTCCAAGGACAGCGACGTGGTGGATCCGACTGATTATTGACGACTACGGCAGCGCCCGGATACATGCGCAGGCTGATCATGCCCGCTCCAGTTGAACCAGATCACCTTCGCGGTTGAGCGCAAGAAAACTGGAGATACGCCCTCCCTTGATTGCCTCGACCATCAATTTCAGTGGCTGCACGGCCTCGTCTGCGCTGGGCGGATGCCCGCCATGGCCCGAAAGCGCCGCGACAAACAGGATGTCCCAGTGGATGCCGGTATGCCTTGATTCCGCGACCAGCGAAGGGAAGTCGTGAACATCCTGCGCCGCCTTGTCGACACAAAGACTCGGTGCCAAGGCACCACCTTCACCGCGTTCAAAGGCCTGCTTTTCTTCAGCGTTGGCATCTGCCGGCAGTTCAGCGGCAGCAAACACGAACAGCAGGCGTTGCGGCTCCGACTGCTCACGCGCAGCCTTCAACAAACCTGAAAAGTCCTGCAATGGCATCAAGCGATCTTCCGTACTGGCAATGCGGATGACAGAAGGTGTCCGGCGCAACCATGCGAATCGGTGGCCGTCGATGGTGATGCATCCATCGATCAGGCGCTTTGACCTGAATCAGAAAACCCCGGTCTCGCTGCGATTGCAGGCACGCGCAGTGTCGAGCCACCGGCATGCTTGTTTGTGTTTGGATCGATTGACATCAAGCGACGGGCAGACCTGCGGGTTGACTTGATGTCGATGGTGGCGTCAACAAAGCCATGGCGACCGCGTTCTGCGGGTTTGCCGCTTGCGCCTTCGACCACCCGAAGCCATGCCAACCGGCGGCAAGCCGAGCGCTGTGGATCAGGAGTGCGTCAGGTTTTCCGGGGATCACGACTCGGCGTGAATGGCGGCCGCTCGCGCGCCGGGTATCAAGCTCTCAAGTTGCCGTAGAAAGGCAAGGTAACCCATTGTTTTTAATGGCGACCCCGGCCCGATTCGAACGGGCGACCTTCCCCTTAGGAGTCGCAAAAAGACAATTATGAGCAATAATTCACCACAACCAGCAACACAATCCACAGGGTTTCGTAATTGAACTTGCTTGTCGGTTGTTGCTGGTTGTAAGGGTGAACTGTCCCTGTAGTGTCCCTGCATCAATGCCCGATGCTACCCTCAGCCAATGACGCTGAAAACATCTCTGCAACTGACATGCTTGCTCGCGGTAGTCGGCGCGTTGCTGCTCGGCGACGTGCGCGCCTTCGCGCTCACATTCCCGTTTGCGGGTGTCGTGGTATTCGCGCTCAGCATAGCCATGCTGATATTCCAGGACGGTGATCGGGCAGAGTGAAGTGGGGGCGGCTCACGAGGCCGCCCCGGTGCTTGCGTGACGGACTCCATCACCCCGTCAACGGAACATGTCGGCTCGTGAAGCCCTAACCAAGATGGCCTGGAGAATTTGCCGCAAGCGGTCAAAGCATATCAGCTCAAGGGATTCTGCTTCATCACCTTGCCCACGGCGGAAAGGGTCATGCCCATGATTGCGCCGATCTTGCGATAGCTCAGGCCGTTCTTCGCGGCGGTGCGTATGACCTCGTTGCGCTGGTCTAGCGCGAACTTGGCAACGACGTGGGCAACGACGCGGGCGTCATTCGCACGCAACCCGGCAAGCCAGTACGGGACGGCTGCCGGGTGCATGCCCGTGGGAAGATCGCCCCTAAATGCGCTCACTAGCCAGCTTTACGGCGGGTCAGCTCAGCATCACGCTGTTGGCTGAAACTCAGATCCAAGGTCGGAAGTGCACCCTGCATCTGATCGACAACCACGCCCAGCCATTCGGACAGCGCGCGACCCCGTGCCAGGGCGCGGCTGCGGTCGGGGTTCTGGCGCTCGTTGAATCGTTGCCACGCTTGCGGCAGTGCCTCGGCCAAAACACCAGCGAGCGGCAGCGGCGAACGCGACAGGGCCAGCAGTTCGCGGTCGGCTTGGCCGCTCAGCATCCGTTGAGCCAGGCGCGCTTGATCAGCCGCGTCCATGCCCCGGACGTATGCCCGGACCTCACCGTCTTCGGTCGCCTCGATAGCATCGGCAGCGCGCGGCGGTTCCATGGATGCCTCAGCCCGCGCAACGGCATCAATCGCAGACTTGGCCTCAGCGGCGATGCCCTCAGCCCTTGCGCGCGCCTCAGCGGCGATGCCCTCGACTTTCCGTTGCTTGGCCGAATCGCTCAGATCAGGATCACGTCGAACCGCCTCGATCTGCGCCCCCAGATTGGACAGGCAGCGGGCAGCGGCGCACGCCACGTGCAGTGCGCGGTCATCAACCCGGATTGAATCCGGTGGCCGCCAACCGATAGTCGCGCCGGTCGCGGTGCGCACGGCGTCAATGCCGCCGTTTACATTGCGGACAACTGAGCCGCCTTCGGATTCTATCGCGGCTGCAAAGCCGTCAGTGAAACTCACAATATCCATTATTTCAGTCCTCTTTCTTCGGGGTGAGTGATAGGAACATCACGGGTTGGTCGGGGTGCTCAGCGTGGAACGCAGCGCGTTCTGCTGGCGTGGGTGGAAGGCCATCACGGCTCAACCAGATTGCGGCGGTGGGGTGTTGCATTCGTTTCGCAGCTTCAAGCAAGGTTAGGCGGCGCTTTATGTCGCTGGTCATCACACGCACTCGCCTACGAATTGAGCCAACAGAATCACGCGGCGGTCTGGATTCTCTTTTTCCAGCCTTGCCAGGGCGGTGGCCTCGGTTTCGCCGGGTTCCTGTATCCCAACGACGGGCAGGGCATCGGGATTCACCTGCGCGGATTCCAGCGCGGTCACGCGGCGTTTCAGGTCGGTATTCATTCGCGGTTCTCCAGGGCTTCGATTCGGCGGGCAAGGTCGTCTACCTCGCACAACTTGGCGACGGCTCCGAGTGCGGCTATCAGCTCGGCTGCGGCATCGGTCGGAAGCTCGCCACGGACGGCGGCGGCAATCAATCCACGCGCGGTTTCTGTGGCGCTCCCGGCGGCGTCGATTCCCTCGACCGTGACAGGCTCGCGTGATGGTCGCAGCGGTGGCAGGCAGCGGCTCAGGATCAACGACGCGGCGGCTATATCGCCAGCACGCGCGGCCTCGACCAGCTTGGCGACGATGGCCGGTAGCTCGTCGCGCAAGGCATCGCGCAGCGCCGCGCGCCGGTCTGGCACACCTCGGGGGCGGCCCTTGGGATTCCCGGACTTTCCGCGCGTGAATCTGGCTTTCGGTTTTTCGGTCATTGGTCTGCTCTCAAACTGTTCAGATCAGGATTTTGCGGTGCCTCGAAAATCGGGGTCTGTGACGCTTGTGACGGATGTGACCCTATTCCCGTAACTTTTCCTTTCCGCGCGTATATAGAGAAAAGTCTTGAGAAATGGGTCACAAGCGTCACGCGACCTTCGGCCAAAGCGGAACGCGGATGGCCTCCGGTCGCAGTTTCAACCCGATGTACCACGCGCCATGATGCCTCCCAGCGCGCCTAGCAGGTCGCTGGCCGCGTCCGTGCCGATCGAGCCATCCGCTACGGCGGCGATCACGGCAGCGGCTTTGTCGGACAGCGTGACGGCCTTGGCGAGTGCAGGGAGTTCGATCGGCTCGGCTTGGGATCGCAGCGGTGGTGCAACGCGGTCAAGGATCATTTTGATAGCGTTCGGATCGCCAGCCTTGGCTAGTTCGAGCAGGCGGGCGAGAAGGTCAGGGAGCTCGGCGCGCAGCGAGTCACGCCATTGCGTACGGCGGTCGGCAATGCCTTTCGGTCTGCCCTTGGGATTCCCGGATTGTCCGGGCTTGAATAGCTGCTTTTTCATCAGTTCTCGTTTTGATCTAGATCAGGTGTCCACTACGCGGCGGCTTTCTCGTGGCACCAGTCGCACCCCTCCCCGGCGCATCGGGCGCAGTTCTTCCGTTTCCGGGTTTCGCGGGTTTCGCGGGTTTCGCGGGTTCCCGATAACTGGCGATTGACTGCGAACGGCGTACCGGCTTCGCCGGGTTCGCCGGTTCCGGCGTACGGGGTGTGGGGTATTTGCGCGCGATCCGAAACCGGCGAAAGTTCAGCCGGAACGATGCAGCGGCGAAGGTGTCGGCTTGGACTCCACAGCTCGACAATCTCGATATCCCCGGCCTTGCGCAACCGATCCAAGGCAGCCCAGAACCGCGCTCGCCCCTTCTTCTCTCGCAACATCTGAGGAAGCTCCGAGAAGGTCGAAAGCACAGACTGCGCCGTCGCTGGCCCGGTGCGTGCATCGGATACTTGAGTTCCGGCAGCGTGCGCGGCCTGAATCGCCAGCAACAACGCATCAGCGTCGGCTTGGGCTATCAGTTCCGCCCCGCCCGCATTCGTCGCCACGTCGCCGGAAGGCATCAGAATTCCATGCTCCGACCACCGCAACGATAGCGGCGGATGGATCGGCCCCAGGTTGTGTTTCTCTTGGCGAAGCTCGACGCAAGAACCATCGGCGATCAAGGCCAAGCGGCTGCGCGCGGAGTTGTGCCAGGCAGTCGATCCGCTGTAGCTGTTGCCAGCGCCACCGTACCGGGCGGCGGTCTTGTCGATATGAGCCAACAAAAGGACACCAGCGCCAGCTTCGCGGCCCATCTTCGCCAGTCTGCGAACGAATGCGCGAACCATGCGGCGTTCGTTCTCGTTACCGTCAAACGCATCGCTGGCGTTGTCGATCACGATCAACGACACCTTTACCGCGATTCTTGCCAGCTCTTCCATTGCTGGCGTTTCAATCAACGCGCGCGCGCCGAATACGTTTACCTCGCGCATCAACGCGCTATCGCCATCGGTGCCGTCCAAAATGCGCAGGTTGTCGGCAACCGCCCGCGCGTCCAGGGAGTAGGCGTCAACAATCCGGCGCAGGCGATTGAATAGCAGGCTTGCGGGATCTTCCAAACTCACGAACAGGCAAGGCGCGGCGGTGACATCAAGCCCGGCCCAACCTTGAGAACAGGCGACGTGCGCGGCGATCGTCAATGCAAGGACTGATTTCCCGGCCCCGCCATGCGCACCAAGTAACGTGACATGCCCGCACGGAATCAGCGGGGACAGCGCGTATCGCGGCGGTGATAGCTCGGCACTCATGAATCCGGCCAATGACGGCACCGTGAACGCGGGTTCGGGCGGAACCTCGACAACCTCGACTTCCGCGCCTTTGCCGGTGCCCCACTGACCAGACCGCAGCTTGTCCAGCGCGCCGGAGAAAGCCTCTTCAATCTCACCAGGGCGCATGTCCCGCGTCCATCGTCCGCGTTCGGCTTCGGCGTGCAACGCAGCCAGCGCACTCGCTTGGGCCAAGCCAGAAAAATGCACTTGCCGTGCCAGCTTGCCGGATAGAATCAGCAGGTCACCATGCCGCTCTGTGCCAACTACAGCGCCTTGAGCGTTTGCGCGCTCTGGGTGCGCCTGTAGCGCGTTTCCAGCGCCTTGCGCCGCCATCGGTGCCGCTTGGCTCTGGAATGCCTCCCTGATGCGCTCAGCGGCGTAGGGAAGTCCTCCAGACTCGTGGATGATCCGCGATTGAAACGGCGCGCCGTCGTGCTTCTCGTCGGCTGGCTTCTGGTGCAGGAACCCCGGCAACCTCATCACGCGCGGCAAGTCCTTGATAGCCGGGTCGCTGCCGTAGCGTGCCGCAATGCGCACCTGCATCAGTGTGAACTGGTCAAGCTCTAGACCATCAATCAGCCAGTAGGCGTGAAAGCCGCGCTCGCTCGATTGCACGATGCAATGCGGCTCAAGATCGAACGAGTCCGGCAGCGGGGTTCCGTCAAAGTCTGCGAACACGGCCCTGACTCGCGTGATTTCCTTCGACTTGTGTCCGCCGTCGTTGACCACCACGAACACGCCCCGGCCTTCGGCGTTGTCGCGTGCCAGCCTTGCCGACACTTCCGGCCATGCTCCCGAGTAGTTCCGCCCCGGCCCTCGTCCAGCGTCGGGAAACGTGCGGAAGTGAAAAACTTCCGCCTCGGCATCGAGGATGGACAGAAACCGTTCGGCCATGTCCAGGTCAACCGCTGGCGCAGTGACTTCGACACTGGCGAAGTCATGGCCGCATGACTCGCAATCCGGCCATTCGGCGGCGGCTCCGCATGCTGGACATTGCAGACCCAACGCGTCGTCACTCATAGCCCCACCTGCAAGGTGGTTGCCTCAGCCAGCGACGTGCGCAGTCTGCTCAGCAGCGCGCGCAATTGATCGCGCTCGATCTCTGCGCGTGTAGCTCGGGACTCGGCAGCCATCGCCCGATCCGTCAGGGCCGTGATGGTGTCCCGGATCGCTTTCACTTCGCCGGGGGTCATGCGGCAGCCCTCGCCCGGATGGCAAGGACGATGCGGTTCTGCGCAGGCAGGTACACCGCTGACCAGAACGGGCTAGGCGTGCTCATGCCGCACCTCCGATCGATGACGGATACAAGGCCGGTCGCGCATCGTCCAGGGCGTCAAGGGTTTTGTCTGCCCAGCAATCTCCGAAATAGTGGAGCACATCAGCAAGGTCTTTGACCCTCGCAATGTCCACATTGCCCTTGCAAAGTTCCTTGATGGACAGTGCCAGGGTGCCGACTTGCGCCAGCTTGTGCTGTGCAGCCTCGGCTGCATCGAACAAGCCCCGCGCCAGACCCTTCATCGTGCCGTCATCACCCTTCCTTGCGCGCAAGTCGGCAATCTCCCGGCTCTGGTCGCGGATCAGTTCGGCGGTTTCTTCCGCGTTCTCTTCGTAGGACGCCAACATCTCGTCAATCCGGTCGCGGATTGCCTGCATGTCCGCACCCTTCCAGGTGCCGGATTCCAGCGACGATATGAAAAGGTCGCATTGCGTCAGCACGTCCACCGTGGCCGGGGCGCGTAGTGTCTGCAGCTTGCTCGGTGCGGCGCTGGTCTTGCGGGGTGCTTTGGTCTTGCTCATGGTGTGAACTCCTTCGGTAGTGGAGTTCGCCACGGCGCTGCTGTCGCGGAGTGGCGAACGATGTGCGGGTAGCAGACCAGCCGAAGGACTGGCAGGGCTTGCGCCCTCCCGCACACCGTCCGCCATAACAGGGGACGTGCGCTGCCCGGACAAACCACGGGCATGAAAAAAGCGCGGCTGTCGAGCGGCGCTTTGTGCGCCTTCGGTATTCGGGCTGCTATACCCGGTCGCCGAATTGGCGGCGACGCGGGCAGGATGCGGCGGGTTCGGTGTCGCTGTCAAGGGGATCATCAGCAAGGCCACCAGGTCAGGGCCGCGCGTTCGGATATCCGGCATCGCCGCGCATGACATAGCCCAGCGCCTCGCGCTTGCCGCTGGCCTTCATCGCAGCGGCGGCAAGGTGACTGGTGATCGGATCGGTACGGCGCGCGGCGGATCGCGTAGAATCATCCATTGCGGCGGTTCGCGCTGCGCTGATTCTTCTTCTTCTGGCGAACCAGCTTGCTCGCTTCTCGCTTTTCTTCCTTGGCGCAAAGCAAACTGGTTTCCGACAACCGCGAACGGTCGGGGTGATAGTTCGCCCGGATGACTCCTTGGGCGAACATTTCAAGCTCTTGTCGATCGATCGATTTCATGTGCGTGGCCTCAAGCCCTGACTCTTCGCTTGCCAGCGGGTCAGGGCTTTTTTGTGGAGTGCCAGGACGGCGCGCGGCTCCGCTACCGACTCCCGGCGTAGGGGAATCAGGCGGCTTTCTTGTGGGAGTCGGCAAGCGCATTGCCCCGGCGCTGATCCAGCCAGGCAACGAAGGCTTGTTCATCAATCAGGACTTTGCGCCCGATCTGAATGACGGCGGCGTCAAGGCCGTTACTGGCCCGGTTGAACATCATCCAACGCAGGCTTGATTTCGAGAATGCAGGGTTGGCGCTGGCCAACTGCTCTACTGTCTTGAATTGCGAGATTTCCACGATTTAGACCCTTGTTCCCCGCGTGTTGTGCGGGTTCGTGGTCATGGTGTCGTGTTGTGGCAAAGGACAATCGTCTAGACGATTGCAGACGATTTAGCCCCAGTCGCTTGCAGCGACTTGAATCCGATCAATCAACCGTTCGCAGGTGGACGCGCTTACCGAAAGCCCGGAAAGCTCGATTCTTTCGCGGAGCCTTGCGGCGGCTCCGCGCTCCATGCAATCGATTCCAGTCGCGTGCGCCAATCCGGCCACAACGCGCAGATATGAATCGTCCAGGCTCGCCCCTTTCATTGCTTTCATGGCTGACGGTTTCGGCCTCGTTTCGATCGGCAACGATTCCGCCCACAAGGACAGCGAAACGCGCGAAACTTGAACCCGGCCAGTGCGGCCAGACGCAATAAGCTGGCGAGGATCATCCCCCCACGTGGATTCGTCGCGTGCCTCGACTTCGCCGCGCTCTATCGCCGACATGATGGCCGATCGGCGCGCAATGGCACATTGCTGGTCGCCTGCGCACCACATGGCGGCTGCGGCATCGACGGTCAGCCAATCGGCCAAGCTCCAAACCGCTGCACATGGGTCGCTCATTGTCCAGCCCTCCGCTTGAGCGGTGTCGCGCTGGCATCAGTGCGCAGCATCGCTTCATTCATGCGAGCAAGGACGCCACGCGTGTGACCTTCGGTCAGGTGGGTATATCGGCGAACCATCTGTAGCGTCTTGTGCCCGAGAACCTCGGCAATCTCAGCCAACGTACCGCCGTTCATGGCGATCCAAGACGCTGCCGTGTGTCGCATGTCGTGGAAGTGAAAGTCAGCAACGCCAGCGCGTTGGCAGGCCTCGCTGAACATCTTGTGGACGTCCAATGGATTGCCGTTTGCACCAGGGAATACCAGGTCGGAATCTCCGCGCCTGGTTGTGGCGTGGCTGGTCATGACATCGATGGCCGTGCCCACCAGTGGGACGGTTCGCCGTTCGCCGTTCTTGGTCTGGTGAAAGATCAAGGTTCCCCGGTGCAGGTCAACATCGGCCCAACGCAGGCCAAGAATCTCGCCCCGGCGGGCGCCGGTGGACAGTGCAACGACAACGATGCTGTGAAGGGTCGCGCTATGCGCTTGGCACTCCTTCAGCAGCGCGTCGCGCTCGTCGTTACTCAGGAAGCGCACACGCCCGCGCGGTTCGCTGATCTTCTTGATTCCGAAAGCCGGATTCTCTGCGACTACGCAGAACTCATTTTTGGCAATACCAAAGCAATGGCGAAGGTCGGCAACGTACTGATTGACGGTGGACGCGGCCATTGTTTCGCCGGTGCGACCTTCCGACCGCAACAGCTTGGCGCGCGCCTCGACAATGCGCCCCGTGGTTACGTCAGTGAGTACCAGGGAACCGAGTTCATTGCGCCAGAACTGTAGCCGTTTGATTCTCTGCGGCTTGGTCGCGATGCCGGACGATGCCAGGTGATCGCGTTCATATCGATCGATCAACTGACTCAGCGTGATCCGGCGTGCTTCGGTGTGCTGGAACCAGCGACCAGCGCGGATTGCCGCCTCTGTCTCAGCGGCCCACCGCTTGGCATCGGTCATCCTGTCAAACGTGGCATCGGCAGCCGGATAACCGCGCAGCCTGACCTTGACGCGGATGACGGTTTTGCCCGGTCGCTCACGCTTCTCGAATGTCGCCACGTATCGCCCCAATTCGTCGAATGTTGGGGAAATTGTCCCTGTAGTGTCCCTGAAACGCAAGGAGTCGAGAATTTGCGGCGCTAAGTCATTGTTTTTATGGCGACCCCGAGAGGATTTGAACCTCTGACCTTCCCCTTAGGAGGGGGACGCTCTATCCAGCTGAGCTACGGGGCCGCAGCGTTTCCTGCGGCCCCGGATTGTCCCATAACAGCACTCGAAATCCGAGTCGTGAAGTTGTCTTACTTGATCGTGACGGTGCCCTTCATGAGCGCCCAGTGTCCCGGAAACGAACAGAAGAACGAGTACTTGCCATCGGCGGCAAACTTGCTCGTGGCGAAGGTGATCGAGGCCTTTTCGCCGGCGCCGATGACCTTGCTATGGGCGATAACGCGGGCGTCTTCGGATTTGACGTAGTCCTTGTCGAGGCCGGCCGTAGCACCGTCATTGGCTACGCCCTGCATGTCGGTGGTCTTGGTCACAACCACGTTGTGACCCATGACGTTCCTGGCCATCTTGCCGGAATGGGTCAGGTTGACCGTGAACTCCTTGCAGGTGCCCGGAATCTCGATGGCCTTGACGTTGAACTGCATGGCGTCATTGCCGTCGACATCGATCGAGCAGGCGGCGAATGCCGAGGAAGAAGCAAGCAGGAAAGAAGCGGCCAAGAGAATGTTGCGCATCATGGTTGATCTCCTTGAGGGTATGGACTGATCGTCAGGCACTGCGAATGAGGTGCATTCCGATCCGCTCGTCAAGGTAGTCCCGCCGGGCTGAATCCAAAGGAAAAAGGCAGCGACAGGTTGTCGCAGGCGCAAGGCTGCACTCATTCAGGTCGCACAAGCGTCATCGCGCGCAGACAGGTGTCATGACGATTGCACTGCTTGTCAGCGTTGCCTCAGGGCCCCGGATTCAGCCGCCAGTTGAGGGTGAATGCGACATCGGATGAATGCAGTGCAGGCAGGTCTTCGGCCATGCTGAGCTGCAATACGGAGTCATTTCCGATGCGCCGGCTCAAGCCGAAATTGAGCTGGTTGCTGGTGCCGCCGAGGAAGTTTGGAAGGCGCTGGTAGAGCGCGCCATGCGCGTCGGACTGCAACAGCGCGCTCCAGTTCTCGCCGAGCCGATAGCGCAACATGATGCCCGCGAACGGCACCTCGCCGCGCGCACGATCATCGAGCAGATCGTTGCCGGTTCGAAGCAAGAGTCCTGCGCGGGCGCCAATTGTCAGTTGCTCACCGACTTGCAACTGGGTGAAAGCGGACAATGAGACGTCCGCGCTGCCACTGTCGGTCAGTCGGTTCACGCCGCCGGTGGCGAGCTTGGTGCCGAGCGAAATGCCGACCATGCCCTGATTGGTCAGTGCCCAATGGCGGGTCAGGTCGACCAGCAGCGGGCCGGTCCCCGATGTGCTGTGATCAAGCGCATACAGCGTCGTGCCGCCGCTGTGCACCGCAATCGCGGGTGCCTCGGTTGCAAGCTGACCACGATCCCCGTTGTCGAATCCGAATGCGCGATGAAAGCGCTCGATGGGCCCATCCAGAAAGCCGTCACCGATCGACAGATGACCAAGCGATGCGCGCAGGCTCCATCGATCATTGAACGCGCAGACGGCGCTGATTCGGGTTTCGTGGGTCTCCGCGTCGAACAGCAGGGATGAATCGCCCCGGAATTGTTCGAGTTCCGTATTGGCGACATTGAACGTGGTGTCAAACTGCCATTGGCCTGCCTGTGGAATCGAAGGCGCCAGCGGCAGTCCAGTCACCAGTGCGAACGGGTTCTGGTCACGGGTTTGCAGCCATTCCGCCATCGGATCAGCCGCTTCAATGCGCGTCGGAATACTGAGAAACAGGATCAAGGCATAAGCAGCATACCGAGAACGAATCGAGATATATTCCATAATCAATTGATTTTACTGATTTTATAACCAGAGAATCACATGCGGAAAACGCCGAAGCGGCCCGGCTCGATCGGCGCATTGAGCGACGCGGAGATCGCAAGTCCAAGCACGCGGCGCGTATCGACCGGATCGATGATGCCGTCATCCCAGAGCCGCGCGCTGGCGTAGTAGGGATGTCCCTGGTGCTCGTATTGCTCGCGAATCGGTGTCTTGAAGGCGGCTTCCTCGTCGACCGACCAGGTCTTGCCGGCCGCTTCAATGCCGTCGCGCTTGACCGTCGCCAGCACGCTCGCCGCCTGTTCGCCGCCCATCACGCTGATACGCGAGTTCGGCCACATCCAGAGGAAGCGTGCGCCATAGGCGCGGCCACACATCGCGTAGTTGCCGGCACCAAAACTGCCGCCGATGACGACGGTGAACTTGGGCACATGCGAGCAGGCGACGGCGGTGACCATCTTGGCCCCGTCTCTGGCGATGCCGGCGTTCTCGTACTTGCGCCCGACCATGAAGCCGGTGATGTTCTGCAGAAATACGAGTGGGATGTTGCGCTGGTTGCACAGCTCGATGAAGTGGGCGCCCTTGAGTGCCGATTCGGCGAACAGGATGCCGTTGTTGGCGACGATGCCGACCGGGTAGCCGTGGATATGGGCGAAGCCGGTAATCAGGGTTTTTGCATAGCGTGCCTTGAACTCGGTGAAGTCCGAGCCATCGACGATGCGTGCGATCAGCTCACGGATATCGAACGGAATACGCGTCTCGCGCGGCACGATGCCGTAGATCTCTTCGCCGGCATAGGCCGGTTCGCGCGGTTCGGCCAGGGCCAGTGGCATGGCCTTGCTGCGATTGAGGTTGCCGACCAGTTCGCGGGCGATGGCCAGCGCGTGCGTATCGTTTTCGGCGAAATGATCGGCCACACCCGATATCGCGGTATGCACATCGGCGCCGCCGAGCGACTCGGCATCGACGATTTCACCGGTTGCAGCTTTTACCAGGGTGGGCCGCCGAGGAAGATCGTGCCTTGTTCCTTGACGATGATGGTCTCGTCGCTCATCGCCGGCACGTAGGCGCCACCGGCCGTGCATGAGCCCATGACCACGGCGATCTGGGCAATGCCGAGTGCGCTCATGCGTGCCTGGTTGAAGAAGATCCGGCCGAAATGCTCGCGATCCGGAAACACCTCGTCCTGCAGCGGCAGGAAGGCACCGCCCGAATCGACCAGGTAGATGCAAGGGAGACGATTCTCCAGCGCCACTTCCTGGGCGCGCAGGTGCTTCTTGACCGTCATCGGGAAATAGGTGCCGCCCTTAACCGTCGCGTCGTTGGCGACAACCAGCACTTCCTGGCCCTTGACCCGGCCAATGCCGGTGATCAGACCCGCACACGGTGCGGCATCGTCATACATGCCGTGCGCGGCCAATGGCGACAGCTCAAGAAACGGAGATCCCGGATCGAGCAGGGCGCGGATACGCTCGCGTGGCAGCAATTTGCCGCGCTCGGTGTGCTTGTTGCGGGCCTTCTCGCCACCACCCAGCGCGGTCGTGCGCAATTGCTGCTTGAGATCGTCGACCAGGCTGCACAAATGCGCGGCATTGGCGACAAAGTCGGGAGAGCGCGGATCGATCTGGGTCTGGATGCGGGGCATGGTGGTCGTGCTTCGAGGAAATCCGATGAATCAGATCATAGCGGGTCGCGAAGTATCAACGACGGACTGCACAAACGAAACCGGCCGCACAGGGCGGCCGGCCAATCGTGACTCGGGAAACAGGATCAATGCTTGTCGGAGTCGTCCTTCTTCTCTTCGACGGCTTCCTTGGCCTTGTCTGCGGCATCGCCGACGGCGACCGCTGCATCGGTTGCGGCTTCCTTGGTGGCGTCGGCAGCATCGCTGGCGGCATCCATGGTTGTTTCGGCGGCCTGCTTGGTTGCCGCAGCGGCATCGTCAGCAGCCTTCTGTGTTGCAGTTGCGGCTTCCTGCGCGGCCTTGGCGGCAGCGTCCGCAGCCTGCTGTGCGTCCTTCTGGGAGTTGTCGCAAGCGGCCAGCCCGAGAGCCAGCGCAGAAGCCAGGAGAATACGGGTGAATTTCATGGTGTCCCCTCAAATTGAAGCGGCGCATCAGGGTATTCGGTGGGCTGCCCGCCGCATTGGCAACTTCCGTGACCAGGCACACAACTGCTTGGCTATTCTGGTATCGATAAGACTCCGATCAGCATACTGTATCTGCACGAGCAGCAACAAATCGTTACGCAAGCTCGATCGCAATCGCGGTTGCCTCGCCCCCACCAATGCAAAGACTGGCCACGCCGCGCTTGCCGCCCCGGCTCTTGAGGGCGTTGATCAGGGTGACGACCAGGCGCGCGCCGGATGCGCCGATCGGGTGGCCAAGGGCGCAGGCACCGCCATTGACATTGACCTTCGCGTGCGGGATGCCGAGTTCGCGGATCGGTGTCATCGCGACGACGGCGAACGCTTCGTTGATCTCGAACAGATCGACATCAGCGATCTTCCAGCCAACCTGCTTGAGCACGCTTTCGATCGCCTTGACTGGTGCGGTGGTGAACCATTCCGGTTCCTGCGCATTGGTTGCGTGGCCGACGATTGTGGCCAGCGGCTTGAGACCACGCTTGCGTGCTTCTTCAGCCGACATGACGACGGTAGCGGCCGCGCCGTCGGAAATGCTCGATGAGCTCGCCGCAGTGACCGTGCCACCGTCCTTGCGGAAGGCGGGCTTGAGGGTCGGGATCTTGCTGATGTCGGACTTGCCGGGTTGTTCGTCGGTGGCGAATTCGACATCACCCTTGCGCGTGGACACGGTGACCGCGACGATTTCGTCGGCGAATGCGCCGGAAGCAATCGCGGCCTGCGCGCGCTTGACCGACTCTATCGAGAACGCATCCTGCTCCTCGCGCGTGAACTTGTATTTGTCGGCCGTGGCTTCGGCGAACACGCCCATGGACTGTCCGTCGTAGGGATTGGTCAGGCCATCCCAGGCCATGTGGTCGACCGCGCTGAAATTGCCGTAACGATTGCCGGTGCGTGAATTCGGCAGCATGTGTGGTGCATTGGTCATCGACTCCATGCCGCCGGCGACGACGATGCTGGCCGATCCGGCCTTGACCAGGTCGTGGGCCAGCATGATGGCCTTCATGCCCGAGCCGCAGACCTTGTTGATGGTGGTGCAGCCGGCCGATTTTGGCAGGCCGGCGGTGAGCGCGGCCTGGCGCGCTGGTGCTTGGCCGAGGTTGGCCGGCAACACGCAACCCATGATGACTTCCGAGACATCGGCTGCCGGCACGCCGGACTGATCCAGTGCCGCCTTGATCGCGGTGGCGCCGAGAGTGGTGGTGGGGACGCCGGTGAACTGGCCGAGGAAGGAGCCAATGGCGGTGCGCTTGGCGCCGACGATGACGATGCCGGACATGTGTTGTCTCCGTTTCAGGTGAATGTGGGGATCCGGATGGATCGATGCATGCTAGCTCCTGATTATCGCACGATGTCCGGCGGCGGGCAGGCGGATCGATTCTTTTCGGGCTTCGTGGTGGCCGCGATCCGCCATTGCCATGAGCAGTGCGTCTGCGCATGATCCGCGAATGAGCAAGACGACCGATAGCGCAGCAGAAATCAGCCTGCAGCAAGCGCGCAATCTGCATCTCGACGCGCAGGGACTGCTGCGCAAGTCGACCACTCGACCCCGGCGCGCCGATTTGCTGGCCGCCATCGAGCGTATGCAGTTGCTGCAGATCGACACCATCCATGTTGTTGCGCGCAGTCCGTATCTGGTGTTGTTCTCACGGCTTGGAAACTATCCGGCCGACTGGCTTGGCGAGGCCCTGGAGCAGGGCAAGATCTTCGAAGCCTGGTCGCACGAAGCCTGTTTCGTGCCGGCCTCGGCGTTGGCATTGCACCGGGCTCACCAGGCCTGTGGCGCGCGGGATAATCATTGGGCAAGCAAACATGCTGCGCGTGCACACGATGCGCAACGCGCCGGCATGGATGGCGTACTCACCCGCATCCGCGAGCACGGCCCGGCCAAGGCTTCCGATTTCGAGGCAACCAGGCGCGTCAAGACCGGCTGGTGGGGCTGGAAGGATGAAAAGCGCTGGCTTGAGGCCTTGTTCGCGCGCGGCGAATTGATGGTTTCGCGACGCGAGCGTTTTCAGCGCGTCTACGACTTAAGCCATCGCGTCATCGAGCGCATGGGCGTCAAACCCGATATGGAAACGATCTGCACGCACGACATCGAGCGCCGCCTGATCCTGGATTCGGTCAAGGCGCTCGGCATCACCCAGGCACGCTGGATCGCCGATTACTATCGAACCAAACCCCGGCACAAGGACGCCGATCTTGATGGTCTGGTCGAGGCCGGCGAACTGCTGCGCATCAAGGTGGGTGGATGGGATCATCCGGGCTATGTGCACCGCGAGCATGGCGGACTCGTGCAACTGGCGATCGAAGGCAGGCTGCGGGCAACGCATACGACCGTGTTGTCGCCATTCGATCCGCTAGTCTGGGATCGCGCCCGTGCCAGTGCGATGTTTGGCTTCGACTACACCATTGAATGCTATGTGCCGGAAGCGAAGCGTCGCTATGGTTACTTCGTTCTGCCGATCCTGCATCGCGGCGCGCTGATCGGTCGTCTCGACGCAAAGGCGCAGCGCAAGGAAGGCATCTTCGAGATCCGGAGCATCCATCTCGAAGCGGGCATCAAGCCTGACGAGCGCATGATCGAAGCGATCGCCAAAGCCATCCAGGCCTGCGCCGACTGGCATGAAACCCCTGACGTCAACGTGCTGCGCAGCGAGCCGCGTTCATTCGCGTCAATGCTCCGCCGCGCCTTGCGATCCGGATAGGGTTCGGCGTGAATTGGATTTTGTTCGCGAGTTTCCCGCAGCCACAGGAAAGACAGTACTGACTTTCGCGGATCGAGCCGCGGAAGTCATACTGTCTTTCGGCGCGGGCCTGAAGGGTGTTCATTGCCTTTGCATGGGCCGCTGCGTTTCCCTTCGCGGCCCGCTCTGCGATCATTGGCGACCAACCGACCCACGCAGCGACGCATCCATGGATTTCGAACACGGCATCACGTCGATCGACACCGGCTTCTATCGGCCGCAGTTCGATGCCAGCCATCTGATTGTCGAGCGCGGGCGTGGTGTCTTCATCGATGTCGGTACCAACTATTCGATTCCATTCCTGCTCGCCGAACTCGATGCCAAGGGTGTCGCGCGCGACGCAGTCGACTACGTCATCGTCACCCACGTCCACCTTGACCATGCCGGGGGTGCCGGCGAGATCATGCGCCAGTTGCCGAGCGCCAGACTGGCCGTGCATCCACGCGGTGCGCCGCACATGATCAATCCGGCCCGGCTGGTGGCCAGCGCTTCGTCGGTCTACGGTGCCGCGGAGGTGCAACGCACCTATGGCGAGCTTGTGCCGGTTCCAGCCGGGCGGGTCGTCGAGATTCGTGATGAGACGATGATTGATTTCGCCGGTCGGCCGCTGCGTTGCCTCGATACGCCGGGTCATGCGCGTCATCATTTCTCGGTCTGGGATCAGCGCAGCCGCTCATTCTTCAGCGGTGACTCTTTCGGGTTGTCCTATCGCGAGTTCGATACGAAGAAGGGCGCTTTCATCCTGCCGACCACGACTCCGGTGCAATTCGATCCGGTCGCGCTCAAGGGTTCGATTGCGCGCATGTTGCTGTTCAAGCCGGATGCGATGTTTCTGACCCACTACAGCCGGGTTACCGACGTTGAGCGCCTGGGCCGGGAATTGTTCGAGCAGATCGATGCGATGGTCGCGATTGCCGAGTCGGCCGCAGGCCAGCCGGAGCGGCATGAGTTCCTCAAGGAAAAGCTGGCGGAACTCCATCTCGGTCGCGCCGAGGCGCATGGATGTGTGATGTCGCGGGAACGCATGCAGGAATTGCTGTCATCGGATATCGAATTGAATGCGCAGGGTCTGGAGATCTGGCTCGACCACGGTCGGCGTTGATGAACGGGGATTCGGGATTCGGGATTCGGGAATAGTAAAAGCGGCTTCTCGCAAGCACCGAAATTTTTCTTGGAACGATCGATTCGCTCTTCGCTCTTCGCTCTTCCCGAATCCCGAATCCCGAATCCCGAATCCCAGACTAAAACCACTCCACTTCGCCGCTAACCACAGTCCGCGTCTGCCCGCCGACCCAGACCGTTGCGTCGGCGTCGATGCGCAGGGTCAGTTCGGCATCATGGCCGATCTCGCGGCCCTGGCTGACCGCGTAGCCGCGCGCCAGTGGCCCTTTGGGTTCAGCGTGCGCGATATAGGCCGCGACCAGTCCATTCGCGGCACCTGAGGCCGGGTCCTCGACGATGCCGACGCCGGCCGGAAACGCACGCAACACGAGGTCGTGATCCGACTCCTTGCTGCGCGCGAACACACAGAGGCCAAGACTGTCGCTGTCGAGCGCGATCTTGCGGATCGAGGCGTGATCGGGCTGCCAGGCACGTAGCGCCGACGCATCGGCAAATTCGGCCAGCCACCAGCGCCGGCCGCCTTCAACAAAGGCCGGCGGAAGCTTGCCGAGTTTGACCTTCTTCAGAGTCGTCGCAAGCAGGCTCTTCGGCTCAACCCCGGTCTTCAGCACGCTCGCCTTGGGTGCCCGGATAAAGAGTCGGCGCTGACCGGTATCGCCTTCCACGCGGATCGGCAACAGGCCGGCCTGGCATTCCTGGATCAGCGCACCGTCATTCGCGCTGGCAAAGCCTGAAAGCAGGGCGGCATGCGCGCTGCCGATCGAAGGATGGCCGGCAAACGCGATCTCGCGGGTCGGTGTGAAGATGCGCAGTCGATAGCTCGCCGCACTGGTGGTCGGGCTCAGCAGAAACGTCGTCTCAACGATGCCGGTCCACTTCGCGAATGCCTGCATGGCCGTATCGCTCCAGTCATCGGCGCCAACGACCACGCCAAGCGGATTACCGCCACCAGGCCGGCGCGTGAAGACATCAAGCTGGAAGAATCGATGCGATGGCATGGAGGCAGGTGCGCAGCAGGAAATTCATGGTTGGGCGGCCGATCGTCGCCCTCAGGCAGCGGTGAGAACAACCATCGGCAGGCATTCAGCCGAGTCGGAAGCTTGCCACGCCCGCTATCGAACCGACATGCTCTGTGCTCGAACCCGCATCCATCGGGCCAAGGGGGTAGCCATGATCACGGTTCACCATCTCAACAATTCGCGCTCACAGCGCGTGCTCTGGCTGTTGGAGGAACTTGGACTCGATTACGAGGTGATCCACTACGAACGTGACGCCAAGACCATGCTGGCGCCGCCCGCGCTGCGCAAGGTGCATCCGCTTGGCAAATCGCCCGTGATCAGTGATGGCGACATCAACGTGGCCGAATCGGGCGCGATCGTCGAATACCTCGTCGATGAATACGGTGAAGGCAAACTCAAGCCGCGTGCCGGTTCCGCCGAGCAGCGCCGCTACACCTATTGGCTGCACTACGCCGAGGGCTCGGCGATGCCGCCGCTGCTGATGAGTCTGGTGTTCGCACGCATCCCGACGCAGCCGATGCCTTTCTTCGTGCGACCGGTCGCCAAGGGCATAACCGACAAGGTGCTGACCAGCTATATCGAGCCCCAGCTCAAGCAACATCTCGACTACCTCGAAAGTGAGCTCAAGAGTCGGGACTGGTTCGCCGGCAGGAAATTCAGTGCCGCCGATATCCAGATGAGCTTCCCGATCGAGGCGTTTGCCGCACGCGGTGGGCTCGGCAGGAAACACGCCCGCCTGGCGGACTGGCTCAAACGCATCCATGCCCGTCCAGGCTACCAGCGAGCGCTCAAGCGCGGCGGGCCGTTCGAGCTGTTGCGCTGACGAGCCATTGCACGAACCGTCATTCAGCTAGTCCGGGCCAGAACGCAGGGGGAAACAAAAATCGTGACATCGACCGAGTTCTGGCCAGCCCTGGTGGCGCCTGTGCTCTACGGCATTGCCTTGCTGCTCGCGCTTGGTTTTCGCCGCAATCGCGCGGCCATCGTGCTGGCAATACTGACCTGCGCATCACTGGCCCTGGTCAGCCGCGCTGATTCCTTGCTCGCAATGCGCGGTGTCGAGGCCATCCGCATGTTTGCGCCGTGGTTGCTGCTGGCCGCGGCTGCACTGCCCGAGCGTCGCCTGCTCGCGCGCGGCAACCTGGCCGTGCTGGTGTTGCTCGTGATTGCGGTCTGGTTGACGTTGGCTGCACCCGCACACATCTGGCCCCTGCTGCGTGATGTCCTTCCGATAGGCTGGCTCGATCTGAGAGCCGGATTGATTGGCGCCGGTCTGGTTTCCTTGGCTGCAATCCTGTGCTGGGTACGCTGGCTGGCATCGCGCGCAGCGATGGAATCCACGTTGGGCTTCGTGCTGACCCTCGTCGCAATTGCATTGCTGCCGACGATGCGCGCAGGTGCGATCAATGATCTGCTCGCGCTCGCCGCCGCGATCGCGATTGCAGCGATCCTGTTCGCCTCCTACCGGATGGCCTTCATCGATGGACTCGCCGGCTTGCCAAATCGGCGTGCGCTGGACGAGGCACTGGCACGACTGTCAGGCGACTACATGCTGGCCATGGTCGACGTCGACCATTTCAAGGCGTTCAATGATCGGCATGGCCATGCCGCCGGAGATCGCGTCCTCAAGGCTGTTGCCGGGCAATTGAAGGCGAGTCGTGGCTCGAATGCATATCGCTACGGTGGCGAGGAGTTCTGCCTGGTCTTCACCGGCTCGCGGATGCGCCAGGCTGAGCAATCCTGCGAGGATCTGCGTGCGCGCGTCGAGGCGATGCGGGTCAAGGTGCGCTCGACTCCGGCACGCAGGCGCTCAACATCGAAGCAGACTGGAGATTCCAGCGAGGTCAGTGTAACGATCAGCATCGGCCTCGCCGCACGCTCGGAAAGCGAGCGTACCAGCGCGGATGTGCTCAAGGCCGCCGACAAGGCGCTCTACGCAGCCAAGTCCAAGGGACGCAATCGCGTCGTCGTACGCTGAACCGGTCGAGGCCATTGTTCCGCGCGCGACTCCTACAACACCGCGATCGCCAACTCGCGGTCGTTTGCGCGCACCTGACGGCAGTCCGCGCCACCCATGTCGAAATCGCGGCATACCTGCGGGCGCAAGGCGTAGATCGTGCAGCGCATCGTCTCGCGGTCGAGCGCGGTACACCAGCCGTCGTCAAGACGACGCATGACGTCCATGCCGTGCTCGTCCTGGTCGATCAGGTAGTCGGGGGTCGGGGCATCGGCCATCACGTAGACGGTCAATCGACAGCAGGTTGCTTCGCAGCGGCTGCACTGGACCGACTGGTCGATGGACGCATCGTTGGCGTCAGTCGAGGATTGCGCGACGGGAATATTCATGGATGGCTGGCTGATCCCTGCGGCGGACACGTCATGCTTGCTAGAATTGTCCTGCCGTATCGGCATGAGGATTGCGTTGGCGCGGCGGCGGATCTCCGTCGAACCCGTCGGACTCCGCATACTTGCAGCCCCAGTCTAGTGTAGTGCTTGCGAACTAATTGAACTATTTGTGCTTGCTTCAGCCCTTGCAGGGCGGAATCCGCTTCGGTGGGGCTGCCCTGTTCTCTGCCCACGGCGGGTTCGATCTGTGATCGAACGCCTCTGGTCAGGATCAACAGAGCGTCAGCGCGCAGCACTGACCCACAAAGGCCGGTGCGGTTCTTGCGCAATCGGAAGCCCTTCGTTTGCACGGCCAAAACCAATCACATCCTGCAGAAAGTCATCCGTGCGAATCGACGGCTCAGTTCAAAGAATGACCAAGCACTACACCAGCTCTTGACCAATCCCGGGCTCCTGCCTGAGTCGAAATACGCCCGATCCGCGCTGCCGCCTTTGCTGCGATCGGGCGAGCGCGGCATCGGCCTGGTTTCGAGCGAACGATCCGTTTCCTCCATTGCAACTCCTCACTGGCGAATCCCATGGCCCTGATTGAACTGCGCAAACTCGACTACAGCATCGGCGGGCCGTTGCTGCTTGATGATGTCGAATTCGCGCTGGAACCACGCGAGCGCGTCTGTGTCGTTGGCCGCAACGGCGCCGGCAAGTCGACCCTGCTCAAATTGATCGATCGCGAGATCCGTCCCGATGACGGTGAGGTTCGCGTATCTCCCGGTGTCGTGGTTGCGCGGCTGGCCCAGGAGGTCCCGCAGGGGACAGAAGGCACGATCTTCGATGTGGTGGCCGAGGCGCTCGGCGAGATCGGCAAGCTGCTCGCCCAGTATCACCACCTGATCCATCACCTTGCCGACGACAGCGACATGCGCGCGCTTGCCGACGTGCAGGCACGCATCGAGGCGGCGAATGGCTGGGATCTCGATCGCCGCGTCACCCAGGTATTGGGCAAGCTCGAATTGCCCGAGGATGAGGAGTTTTCGGCGCAATCGGGCGGCATGAAGCGCCGTGTCCTGCTCGCCCAGGCGCTCGTGCTCGAGCCCGATGTGCTGCTGCTTGACGAGCCGACCAACCATCTCGATATCGAGGCGATCGCCTGGCTCGAGGAGTTCCTCAGGAACTTCGCCGGCAGCGTGATCTTCATCACCCATGACCGGCGCTTTGTGCGCTCGCTGGCCACGCGCATCATCGAGATCGATCGCGGCAGCCTGACCAGTTGGCCAGGCGACTATGAGAATTACCTGCGCCGCCGCGAGGAACGCCTGCATGCCGAGACCCAGGCGAATGCGCTGTTCGACAAGAAACTCGCGCAGGAGGAAGTCTGGATCCGCCAGGGCATCAAGGCGCGCCGAACCCGCGACGAGGGCCGCGTGCGTCGTCTCGAAGCGATGCGTCGCGAACGCGGCGACCGGCGCAATCAGACCGGCAATGTACGCATGCAGGCCGGTAGCGCACAGAATTCCGGGCGCAAGGTGATCGAGGCAAAGGACATTTCGTACTCGATTCCCGGGCGCCTGCTGATCGGAGACCTTTCGACCACGATCATGCGCGGTGATCGTATCGGCCTGATCGGTCCGAACGGCTCGGGCAAGACGACCCTGATCCGCCTGCTGCTCGGCGATTTGCAGCCGGATGCCGGCGAAGTGCGCATTGGCACCCAGCTCGAAATCGCCTACTTCGACCAGCATCGCACGCAACTGCGCGAGGATATGAGCGCACTTGACAACGTCGCCGATGGACGCGAATTCATCGAGATCAACGGTGCGCGCAAGCATGCGATCGGCTATCTGCAGGATTTCCTGTTTACGCCGGAACGTGCGCGTGCGCCGATTTCCGCACTGTCCGGTGGTGAGCGCAATCGCCTGCTGCTCGCACGACTTTTCGCCAAGCCATCCAACCTGCTGGTCATGGATGAGCCGACCAATGATCTCGACGTCGAAACACTGGAACTGCTGGAAGAGCTGCTGGCCGACTACCCCGGCACCTTGCTGCTGGTCTCGCACGATCGCGAGTTCCTCGACAATGTGGTCACCAGCACGCTCGCGCTGGAGGGTGAGGGCAGGGTTGGCGAATACGTCGGTGGCTATGCCGAGTGGCTGCGCCAGCGGCCGCAGGCGATGGCGTTGCGGCCACGCAATGAAGCGGCGGCCGAAAAAACCGAGCCTCTGGCACGCGTGCCGGCAAAGCGCAAATTGGCCTACAAGGAAATGCGCGAACTCGAAAAGTTGCCGGGTGTGATCGAGACTCTCGAAACGCGCATCGGGCAAATGACCAAGGCCATGAATGAACCCGCTTTCTTCCAGCAGGATGCTGCCGCGATCGTCAGCGCCAACGAGGCGATGGCCAGAACCCAGGCGGAACTCGATGCCGCCTACGCGCGTTGGCAGGAACTCGAGGCAACGGCGACGCAGTGAGATCGGGAACAGAATCGGGCATGTGCCCTTTCAGCGGGTGATCGGGACAACGCTGCCCAGCACCTGCCCAGGCACGGGCTTGCTGTAGGCTACTCAACAAGTACACGAACCGAGATCAACATGACGACCGCCTATGATTTTTCCGCACGCGATATCGACGGCAACGAGCAGTCGTTGTCGCAATTCAAGGGCAAGGCCTTGCTGATCGTGAATGTCGCATCGAAGTGCGGATTCACGCCGCAGTACACGGGTCTCGAGGCCCTGCACAAGGAATTTCACGACAAGGGTTTCGAGGTACTTGGCTTTCCGTGCGACCAGTTCGGCAATCAGGAGCCCGGTGATGAAGCCGAGATCAAGAATTTCTGCTCACTGACCTATGACGTCACATTTCCAATGTTTGCCAAGGTCGATGTCAATGGAGGTGACGCGCATCCACTCTACGATTGGCTGAAGAAGGAGAAATCCGGCCTGCTCGGAATCGGCGCGATCAAATGGAATTTCAGCAAGTTCCTGGTCGATCAGAAGGGTAACGTGGTCAAGCGCTACGCGCCCACCGACAAGCCTGAGGCGATCGGCAAGGATGTGGCCAAACTGCTCGGCTGATTGTCTCGCCGGATCAGCTCAGGGTTTGGGTGTGACCGTCGGCAAGAACGGAATCGGCTTGCTCGCAGGCAGGCTGCGGCTCCATCTTTCGAGCTTGGCCTCAATGCTTCGCGAGCTGGCAATCTGTGGCTCGGAGTGTTGCACCTCGTGCTCGAGCGCTTCCCACTCGGCGACATAGTCCCTGGCTTTGGCGAAGGCGTCAGGGAATGAAGTGGTCTCGTTCAGCGCGTCGGCAAGCAAGGCCTTGCCAAACCAGGTGATCTCGGAATCCGAACCGCAGCCAAACGAGGTGCGATCACTGCGGGCGGACGCGATGACCATGGTCGAATCATCGCGCAGCGCGTCGATGAATCCACCCGAATAGCAGGCATTGACGACGATCACCTTCCAGCGCATCGATGGCGTGGTCTGCAGCGCTTCGGCAAGATCCACGGGCATGATCTGGTTGAGCGGCAACGGATCGAGTGCGACATGCAACTCGTGATCTTCCGATCCGTGTGAGGTCAGATAGACCAGCAGGATGTCCTCGGACGGAACCATCTGTTCGGCAATCGCAGCCAGCGCGATGCGCAGATTGGTCAGGCTCGCCAGCGGCCGCGTATCGATGCTGGCCGGATTGTTTTCGAGGACAAGGATATGCCCCTCGGCATCGAAGCGTTTCGCAAACAATTGCGCGGCATATTCCACCTCATTGCCAAACACGTTTTCAGCACCGTCAGCAGCGAACGCGACCACGTAAAGATTGGCCTTGCCGGGCGTGCGCGGTTGCAGCGCGCCGATGGCCGAGCCGAGCAACCGTGGCTGGTCGAACATGAGCTTTTCCGGATCGAAGGCAATGCCCTCATCCACGCCTTCGCCATCGAATCCGGCTTCGGCGATCCCATCTTCATCACTGGCAGCGGCTGCACTCTGAGCGGCAGCAACCTGATCCTGCAGGATCAGGGGTGCACCGGGGATCCACCACCAAGGCATCGCAGAGACTGCAAATGCCAATGCGGCGGACAACACACTGACCGGCAGACGTCGCGGCAGCAACCAGCGCGCAAGCGCAATCAAGACAAACAGCCAATACACTTGCGAAAGCCAGCTCAGTGCGAGCGCGGCCCGGAGGTTTCCTGCACCGTGCAGCCACATCGCCGCCACCTGCAGGGGCCAGTGAATCAGCAGCGCCGTGGCTGCGGTCGCGGCGAGTGCAATGGCGGCCACACCCCAGGTGATGCCAGTTCGTCCAGCCAGACGCGTGAGCAGCCAGGCCGCGACCAGGGTCAGGCTGGAATCGGCGAGCAGGGTGCCGAAACCCCAGCCAACCAGCATGTGCGGAGGCTCCGACTGGAACCAACCGCTGACGAGTTCAACCAGCAGATAGAAGACCAGGCTGCCGACGAAAGCATCCGCCCCAGGCAGCGCCGGATTGCCACGAGGTCGGCGCAGAAAGGCAACGCGGATGCCATCACGAATGACCGAGATGAGCGGACTCATCGGATCAGACCGTCAATGGGTCGATGGCATCGAAATCGGTCACGCAGCGGTGCGCCGAATCCGCCGGGCATCCGTCGGCAGCACGGGCGAGCAGGATCGTCTGCATCCCGGCCGCGCGGGCGGCGTCAAGCTCTTCGATGATATCGGAAAGGAACAGGATCTCGGCAGGCGCGAACGCGACCGCCTCGGCGATCCGGATATACGAAGCCGAATCGCGCTTGGGCCCGGTCTCGGTATCGAAATAGCCGGAAAAGACCGAGGTCAGGTCGCCGGCTTCAGTATTCGCGAACAGGAGTTTCTGCGCCGGTACCGAGCCGGACGAATAGACGTAGAGGCGCAAACCGCTGGCTGCCCATTTCTCCAGGCTACGCGCGGCGTCAGCATAGATGTGCGCGCGGAAATCCGCGTCTGCGTAACCCTCGGCCCAGATCATGCCCTGCAAGGCTTTCAGTGCAGTCGACTTGCGGTCGGCGTCGATCCAGCCAATCAGCAGTTCGATGATCTCCTGCTCGCTGGCCGAAACCAGTCCGGCTTCGCGCGCGGCCTCGTGCAGCCAGTGCTGCACTTCGGGCTTGTCGGCGTGGGTGACGACAAATGCCGGCAGGCGCGCCCGGGCATAAGGAAACAGCACATCCTTGACGAAGCTGATCGAGCTCGTCGTGCCTTCGATGTCAGTGAGGATCGCGCTGATGCTGGACATGGTTTTCAACTCTTCAGGGGGAAATGCAAAGCCCGGCGGGCGTAAGCCACAACTCTTGCTTGTCCCACATCGACCAAATCATGCGCTGATCTTGGGCTTGCGTGGAGTCATCTTGGGGAACCGCGTCGCGATATCGTCGCCGGTGAATTCGGCCACCCAGCCGGCAGGATTGGTGAACAGGCGAATCGCGACGAAGTGTGGCTGCTCGCTCATGTCGAACCAATGGCGGGCGCCACCAGGCACACCGATCAGATCGCCCTGCTCGCAGAGCAGGTCGTAGACCCTGTCGTTTACATGCAGGTTGAACTGGCCGGAACCGGCGACGAAAAAGCGCACTTCGTCTTCCGCGTGGGTATGTTCGCTGAGAAATTTCTGGCGCAGGGCGGCGCGATCCGGATGGTCGGCAGTCAGGCTGACTACGTCGACGGCCTGGTAGCCGCCTTCATTCATCAGGCGATCGATGTCGCTGCGATAGGCCTCGATCACCTCATTCCGGGTCGCACCGGCGACGATCGGTCGGCTGGCTTGCCATTGCTCGAAGCGAACACCGATGCCGCGCAAAACTGCGGCGATATCTGCATGCGAGGCGTGTGAAGACAATGGCGTTTCGCCATTGTCTTCAGAATAGATACGCAGGTAGCTCATGATGACAACCTCCCCAGATCCATTTCGCAGTTGAGCAGGAACTCGAAAGCTTCCAGATGGCGACGCGCCTCGGCCATGTCAACACCCCAGGCGTAGATGCCGTGACCGGCGATCAGATAGCCGTGCAGAGGTTTGCCGGCATCCAGCCAGGCGTCGATCTGGCTGACGAGGATTTGCATGTCCTGGGTATTCGGAAACACCGGCAGGACCAGCACGCTTTCATGCGTGGAGTACCCGGAAATCGCCTTCTGCAGTTCCCAGCCTTCGAAGCGCAGGTTGCCGGCTTTGGCGAACAGCCGTGACGCCACGCTCTGCGCGCGCGAGTGCGTATGCAGCACCGCACCGACCTGCGGAAAGCGGCGGTAGATCTGGGTATGCAGGGCGGTTTCGGCGGACGGTCGCGCGGTCGTGGCGACCGGCTGATTGTCCATATCGACGACCATGATGTCCTCGGCGCCAAGTTTTCCCTTGTCGCGGCCGGATACGGTGACGGCGACATGACGGGAATCCAGGCGCGTCGAGAAATTGCTGCTGGTCGCCGGCGTCCAGCCCAGCGCAGCCAGTTCGCGTGCGTTTTCGGCAATTGAACGTGCGTGAGCGGCAAGCGTCTCGGGATTGTAGGGCAGGGAATTTATGACCTTCTCCAGAACAGGGGGGCGAGGGTTCAACGATCCAGCATCCGGCTGCGGCCGATCCGGCACAATCGATTGCTCACGATAGTACGCGATCAATTGTCCGCCAACAGCCAGGCTGGGGCGTCGTTCAGTTGCGACCGAACGGCTGCGCCGAGTCGCTGGCGTGCCCGAGCGAGCCGGCGATTCTGCGCAGTTCTCCCAATACGTCGACGGCATGCTTGAGTGTTGCCGGATCCAGTGTTTCGATCGCGGTCGGCAAGACACCGCGCTTGGGCTCCGGGGCGTCCCGCAGGATCCGTTTTCCCGCCGCAGTCGCAAACAGGCGGGAGGCGCGGCCGTCGAGTGGGTTGCGTTTGACCTGCAGCAGTTTGCGGCTTTTCAGTCCACTGCACAGATTGCTGGCCGTGGTCGGATGGATGCCGAGGCTGGTTGCCACGTCACCGGGACTCATGCCCGGATTTGCGACGACTTCGTGCAGAACCCAGAGCATGGCCGCGCCCATTCCGGTGGCTCGCTTTACGGCAGAAATGTGAGTGCGTGCGGCGCCAAACAGGGCGCGCAGTTCGCCCAGCAATTGTTGTTCCAGCTTGGCTCGTTCCGACATCTCTACCTGGCTCCTTTGGGCTGTCGGCTGTTTGTGCGATGAATGCCGACTGAATACATCATGCATTCATTATTGTGCAATAGTTTATTGCAATATACAATAGAAACTGGTTCTGGAGGATCTCTACATGAAAATCGCATCAATCTCGCTGGCAACAACCCTTCTCGCACTCGCCGGATGCGGTGGCGTCAGCTACAAGCCGGTTGTGGAAACCGATTTCGCCCAACTGGCCAGCAATGGCTGCGCCAGCAAGGACGCGCGCCTGAATGTGCGTTCAATGATCAGCGCCGCGTACAAGGAAACGCTGGTTCTTTCGGATCCCGCAGATGCGACCAGAACCGTAGCCGTGCGCGTGCCGGCAGAAGGTCTTGGATCCAAGACCCAGGGTGTCTTTGGCAAGAGTCGATACGAGGTGGCCCTTGAAACACTGCGCCAGCTCAAGGACTCTGGAAGCCCGATCACTGCGAGCCTTCTGTGTACGGCGAAGGATCGGGCGCCGACGATCCTGCGAGTTCGCTACATGGAGAATGGCGCCGAGAAGGAAATCGAGTTCGAATCCTGATCGTTAGCCCTTTCCGGGCAGTCTTGCGCGAAGCCTGATTGCCTTGTCACAAGCCCAAAAGGAAGAAATTCATGGCCATTCCAGCAAGACTCAAGACGTTGCGATCGGTTGTCGTGATCGTGCTGGTTGTCTTGTTACTGGTGGTCGCCTGGCAAAACAGTGCCCCGGCACCGCTGTACTTCCTCGGCTTCAGTGCCGAGATGCCCTTGATGGTCTGGCTGGTGATGTTCCTCGCCATCGGCATCCTCATCGGTGTGGGCCTGATGTGGTCGTACCACCGGCGGCCCAAGGGGATGGATCGCCAGCCATGATGGCTCCGGCGAGGCCGGGATGAAGCAGCATCCCAGCTGTGGATATTCCGGTTCATGGGAAGCCACCATTCCGGATCGACTGAAGCCAGCGTTCCGGAAGGAATGAAGCCACCTAAAGCGGTCTTCATGGTCGAATCTCACTCCGTGTCGATTCAACCAAGGTGATGGTCTTTTCCTCGCGGCGTCAAGGGTTTGCTGCGCCGACCTGCGGTCGCCCTTGACGCGTGGACTGTCTATCTCGCAAGTGAGGCGATGTGCTCGTGCTGTACCAGATTCAGGTGGCCTCTTTTCTTCCGGAACGGTGGCCTCATTGGGGCGGAATATCCAAGCTGCGCCTCACGATCGATTTCGCCATCTGCAGGGTCGCCCGCCGGGCGGCCCTTTTTGTTTGGGTCTTCGTGAAATCGTGTGGGTCATCCGGTGAAAATTCGTTGTTCCGGCAAACTGCCTGTGAGCGCTTCCCACCGTAGGTTGGGCTGAGCGCAAGCGAAGCCCAACGGGGCGCGATCTCCCCTCCGCCTGACGTCGAACGTGCCGAAAGAGCCGTTGGGCTTCGCTGCGCTCAGCACCAACCTACGAAACCCGCGCGCGAAGAATGCGGCGCACTCCAGCCGGATGCTGCTGTGATCGTCAGCCTGGAGGTGAACGGGGGAATTGTCAGGTGGCCAGCAAATGCTGCGGGAGCCTCACTGAAGTCACCGTCAACAAGGCGTGCCAGTTTCCTGGACAACTCTGAAATCCGCAAAGCCCTGTCCTGCATGGGTTGTGCCGGGATCAACGTTTCAGAATCACCCACACGTTTCCACGAAGACCCTTTTGTTTCGAGCGACAACGGCAGAATACGAGATGGAATTCGGGATGCGACTGATCCAGTCGATCACAGTCGGGCACTTCTCCTGCCAGCGGGAGAAGCATTAAGTAGCGACGATTTCTGGGCCAAATCAACAGGGAGCGGTGCTGGATTGCGTCGAAAAAGTAGCGCCGATGCGGGTCATGGCATCTGCGCAACCCATGGCGTTGTCCTAGGAGCCTGTCGGACTTTGCCGGTTGAGGCGAGAGTTCGACTGCGTGAGGGCAGATTTGTGACGATTTGCAGGCCCATAGTGGTTCTATGGGTCAAAAAGCGGCGCGAATATGAACCACACAGGCGGATTCGCAGCCCGACCGAGTAAAGTCCGACAGGCTCCTAGTCCTCGCCAACCCATTTGAGCTGATACAGGTTCGGCAATCGATCTTTCAGTGTTGTCACTGCGCCATGCTCGTGCAGCGTGCGCAGCAGATCGAGATTGACCTCGGCCACAAGCAGAGCCTCGGAATTGGCCGCGGCCTCGTTGATGATCGAGTCACCCGGAAAGGCAAAGTCCGCCGGCGTGAAGACGGCCGATTGCGCGTAATGGGTGTCGGAAGCCTGCACTTTTGGCAGGTTGCCGACCGCGCCGGCGATGGCCACATAGCATTCGTTCTCGATCGCGCGTGCACGCGTGCACAGGCGCACGCGCATGTAGCCGTTCTTCATCTCGGTCAGGAACGGCACAAACAAGATCTGCATGCCCTGATCGGCGAGTAGCCTCGACAGTTCCGGAAACTCGCTGTCGTAACAGATCAGAATGCCGATCTTGCCGCAGTCGGTGTCGAAGGCCTTCAGCTTGGTGCCGCCCTTCATGCCCCACCAACGCCGCTCGCCGGGGGTGATGTGGATTTTGCGTTGCTCGTCGCGACTGCCGTCGCGGCGCAGCAGATAGGCCACGTTGTACAGGTGTCCATCTTCGAGAAAGGGCAGGCTGCCGGAGATGATGTTGGTGTTGTAGTTGACCGCCAGCTGGCTCAGCCGATCGCAAATTTCCGGCGTGAACTCGGCCAGGCGCCGGATCGACTGGGCCGGACTCATGTCGCCGAACTGCGCCATCAACGGCATGTGGAACAGCTCAGGAAACAACACGAAATCCGCACGTACCGCGCCCATCGAATCAATGAAGAACTCGGCCTGCTGCAACAGCGATTCAAGCGTGTCGATCGGCCGCATCTGCCATTGCACCAGACCGATGCGCACCAGGCTGTGCTGGCGCTTGAGCATGTCTGGCTTGTCCTGGTAGTAGATGTTGTTCCACTCGATCAGGGTAGCGAACGCCTTCGACTCGGCATCGAAGCGCAGGTAGTTGGTCAGCACCTTGCGCACGTGGAAGCCGTTGGCGATCTGGAAACTCAGCACCGGATCGTAAAGTTCCTTGAGCGAAACCCGTTCGATGTATCCCTTCGGCGTCATGTTTTCTGCGTGTTCGGCATAGCCTGGTATGCGTCCTCCGGCCACGATCGCGCGCAGTCCGTAGTTCTCGCAGAGTGCCTTGCGCGCTTCATAGAGGCGCCGCGCCAGGCGCATATTGCGATGGGCCGGGTCGACCATGATGTCGAGGCCATAGAGCACGTCACCGTTCGGGTCGTAGGTGCTGAAGGTGTACTTTGCGGTGATGTCCTCGTAGCTGTGCGAATCGCCGAACTGGCTGTAGTCGACGATCATGCTGAGTGCGAAACCGACCGGTTTGCCGCCGACTGTTATGCAGAGCTGACCATCGGCAAACAGATCGAGCAGCTTGGCGATGTGATGATGGCCCCAGGGCAGGCCGCCGATGCCGGCATAGGCGTGCTTGGTGACCTCCACCATCGCCTCGTAGTCGTCCATGCGCATGGCGCGCACTTCAATGATTTCTTCGCTCACGGGGCGTCCACATCAGGGTTCAAAAATGCGTCAGCCCACAAAGCCGGTGGACTGTTCTGACCATCAGTGTAGTGGCTGCGACATGACCTGGCGATTGCGCGCGCTTGCAGCTTCGACTATTGGCGCAGGCAGATTGGCTCTTCGATTGTCGGGTGGAGCAGAATGACGGCGTGAGTTGGGTCGCGGTCAGCGATATTGGTACGCAAGGCTTCCCGATGACGATTGGCGGTTCGGTCGCCGGCACGCCGTACGTGGCGCCCCGCGAACTTCCAGTTGATTCCAACTGGCTGCTGCTCGCCTTGCTCGGTGGTCTGCTCGGCCTTGGTGCACTGGCTCTGAATCGCCGCTGAGCCATCGACGGTACCTGCGAAAAGCCACCCGCATGGGTGGCTTTTCTGCTTTCATCGATTCGAGTCCCGTTCGGAATTGCACACGCCTACAGGGGAGGGGGACTGCAGGCAACTCAAGTGACGCATGATCTGATGTTGAGCACTCCTGAGTCCTGCACCCAATCGATATCTGCGCGATCGCGCAATCGATCACGCCATTCGTTTCGGTAGATACGCAATTTTGCCCGCATGGTATTCGTCGCGACGACAATGGCGTTCTGGCCGAATTCTTGTGCAAGGAGATCGGCCGTCTTGAGCGGCAAGCCGGCAACCAGGAGCGACGGCTCACGCCATGACGGGTGCGAGACATGGCCGACACCCACCAGCCTGCGAGCATGTGTTTGATCGAGCCTTGCCAGCAACGCCTGCATGCGACGGCGGTTTGCCTTCACTTGCAATTCACGTGAATGCGGATTGCAGGCACTGATGAATAACAACGGCCAGTCGTTACCAACCCAGGATCGCAGCGCCTCGGGCACCAACTCGCCAATTTGCAGGGTCGCGCGCTCGCCACCCGGGAGCCGGGCGTCGTAACGGGACCGGCAATACAGATCAAACAGATCTTCGCGAGCCTGTATGGTTGGCAAACTCATCCCTCAGTCGGCAATGGCTCCAACTGTCGACGCACTTGCATGTCGGCCTGGTCGAGGTCGATGTCGACAAGACCCGGTTTGCCAACGATGAATTCGCGCAGCAGCCGTGCCTGGATTTCGCCGCGCGCGAACGCGGTCGCATACGGAATCCGGGAAAAAGTAACCATCCAGTAGCGCGGCACCCAGCGTCCGGGATGGCGTTCAGCCAGCGTGCGGTCGAGCTCGCGCATCAGCAGAAATTCGGCATCATCGACGCGATCGCGCATCTCGATATAGTTGTCGAGGGCCATTGCCGCAATCGCGTCGGCATTCGGCTTGCGTCGGCGCTCGAACTCGGCGAACACCGCGGCGCTGTCGTCGGGGGTGGCTGAAAGCAGGTCGGCGAGTTCGACCGCGTCCTCGAAACCCGAGTTCATGCCCTGGCCGTGGAACGGAACGATCGCATGCGAGGCATCGCCGAGCAGCAGGGCTCTGCCGTCGATGTGCCAGCGATCGAGGTAGAGCGTGCCGAGCAGACCGGTCGGGTTACCGACAAAGTCCTTCTCAAGATCCGGTATCAGCGGGACGGTATCGGCGAAATCACTCTCGAAGAGGGCGCGTGCATCCGCCGCCGTTGCCACGCTGGCAAGGCTTGGTGCACCTTCGTTGGGCAGGAACAGGGTGACCGTGAAACTGCCTTCCGCATTCGGCAGGGCGATGCACATGTAGTTGCCGCGTGGCCAGATATGCAGGGCGTTCGGCTCCATCGCAAATCGCTCGCCTTGTGCCAATGCCTTGCCCAGCATCGGCGGCAGCGAATCGGCTGGGAAGTCGGCAAGGGCCGGGACTTCCAGTTCCTTGTAGCCGTGGCCCAGTGGCACGAAGCGCTCGCCCAAGTCGACAACTTTCGACATTGCAGCGCGCAGCGCGGATCCGGCTCCGTCGCAGCCGAGCATGCTGCCGGCCTGATGTGCATGGGCGCTGCCGTCTTCGCTGCACAAATGCAACGTGGATGTATTCCAGTCGACCGCTTCGAGTCGCTGATCGAAATGGATCACCGCGCCAGCCGCTTCGGCGGCATCGAGCAGGGTGGTGTTCAGGGTGCCGCGATTGACTGACCAGATCACTTCCGAATCATCACGACCATAGCGCTGCAGATTCGTTTGCCCATCCCGATCGTGGATCATGCGGCCACGCATCATCACCGCGATTGGCAGCATGCGCTCCTGTAAACCGGCCAGGCGCAATCCGTGCCAGCCACGTTCGGCAAGAGCGAGGTTGATCGAGCGGCCGCCGATAGAACCGACCTTGCGTGGATCGTGGCGACGCTCGAACACGGTCACGGCGAAGCCACGCTGGGCGAGCAGGGTGGCGAGCAGAGAGCCAACCAGACCGGCTCCGACGATCGTGATAGCTGGAGATTTCATTTTCGTGATGACTGCCATTGTGCAACCGATTCGACCAGCCGGCGACAATCGACAAAACGGCTGTACAGCGGTGTCGGCGCAGCGCGGATGATGTCGGGCTCGCGCCAGTCAACAACAATGCCATCGCGTTGCAGATGCTCGAACAGTTCACGACCAGAGTCGCGTGGGCCCTTGACCCGCAGCGACAACTGGCAGCCGCGCCGTGATGGCTCCTTCGGCGTGACCACAGCAATCACATCGGCCACGCGATCCTCGATCAGCCATTCCAGATAGCCGGTCAGCGCGCGTGATTTTTCGCGCAAGGCGGTAAACCCGGCGCGCATGAACACCTCGATCGAGATGTGCAACGGCGCCAGCGCGAGGATGGGTGGATTCGAGAGTTGCCAGCCATCGGCACCTGGCGTCGGCTTGAATTCCGGGCCCATCGCAAAGCGCGTCAATTTCTCGTGTCCCCACCAGCCGGCGAAACGGGGCCGCGTCGTATTCGCGTGGCGCTCATGGACAAAGGCACCGCCGACCGCGCCAGGACCCGAATTCAGGTACTTGTAACTGCACCAGACGGCGAAATCACAACCTGCATCATGCAGATGCAGGTCAATGTTGCCGACCGCGTGAGCGAGATCGAAACCGACCATGCAACCCTTGGCATGCGCGGCCTTGGTGATCGCTTCCAGATCGAGCGCCTGGCCGGTCAGGTATTGCACACCAGGCAACAACACGAGGGCAACGCGCGATCCCTGTTGTTCGATTGCATCGAGGATCGCCGATTCGGACAGGGTGCCATCAACTTGATCGGGTTCGATCTCGATCAAGGCATCGGCAGGATCGTAGCCGTGGAACCGCACCTGGGCTTCGACCGCGTAACGATCGGATGGAAACGCGCTCTTCTCGATCAGGATCGCCGGCCGATCAGCGCTCGGTCGATAGAAGCTGACCATGAGCAAGTGCAGGTTGACGCTGAGTGAATTCATCGCAACGACTTCGATCGGCTTGGCACCGACAATGCTGGCCAGATCGTCACGCACGAACTCGTGGTAGTCCATCCATGGCAGACGCCCACGGAAGTGACCTTCGACAGCCAGCTCGGCCCAGTAGTCGAGTTCGTCGATGACGGCCTGGCGTGTCGCTCGCGGTTGCAGGCCGAGCGAGTTGCCACAGAAGTAGGCCATGTCGCGACCTTCCTGCCGTGGCAGGCAGAACTCGGATCGAAATCGGCCCAGCGGATCGGCCGCATCGGCAGCGAGCGCCCAGACCTCACTGGATTCGCGCTGGCCGAGATCAATCATTTCAGCGAACTGGCGACGCTGTCGCAACCGGCATCGAAGCTGTTGCCCCAGGCCTTCGTCGTCGCCTTGAGCAAGGGCCGCTGGCAACGCACCTGCACGGCGATCTCGCCCTTCAGGTTGAAGCGGTCACGGATCTCGTAGCGGGTCTTGCCACGCATGACGAAATAATGATGAATGCCGGTATTGCTGCCATCGAGCGCGGCCTCGTAGCCGGTCTGTGCCCTGGACAGCAGCAGCTCGTTCTGCGTGGCATCAGCAAAATCGGCCGATGACTTGAGCTGGCGCGTCTTGACCATGACGCTGGCCATGTCGTCGGTGCCCTCGGCCGCAGGGTCGGCCACCTGGAAGGTGATCGCCTGCGGATTGCCGTCGGATTTTTCCATGATCGCGTTCCAGCCCTGCGGAACGCTGAAGGCGACCTTGCCGCCATTGAGGTTGAAGTTGGTACGGTCTTGCGCATGGGCGCTGCCGATTGCGGCAAGCAGGATCAGGGGAAACAGTTTCATCGGGTTACTCCGTGTCGTCTTGCGCAAAGCGCGAGTAGGGAAGGTTGAGCCATTCGAGCGCGGTGCCATGGAACAAACGAGCCTGCTCGGCATGCGAAAGCTTGAGCGCGGCGATGCCGCTGCCGGGTTCCTGCTCGCCCAGCGGGAACGGATAATCGGTGCCGAGCATGACCGAATCGACCCCGGCGACATCGAGCAGATAGCGCAGTGCCGCATCGTCGTGCACGCAGGAGTCGAAGTAGATGCGTCCGAAATAATCGCGCGGATTGCGTGAATTGTCGGTGGCGACCAGATCAGGACGCATGCGGAAACCGTGCTCGATGCGACCGATCGAATAAGGGAACGAGCCGCCGCCGTGGGCGAAACAGACGCGCAGTTTCGGCAGGCGCTCGAGCACGCCGCCGAAAATCAGGCAGCAGGCCGCGCGCGCCTGTTCGGCCGGCATGCCGACCAGCCAGGGCAGCCAGTATTTCGGCATGCTCTCCCTGCCCATCATGTCCCAGGGATGGACGAGGATGGCGACACCGAGATCGGCAGCGGCTTCGAAAAACGGGAACAGCTCGGGCGCGTCGAGATTCCATTCCTCGATATGCGAACCGACCTGCACGGCGCCGATGCCGAGCTGATCGACGCAGCGTTCAAGCTCCTGGATTGCCAGCGTCGGTGACTGCAACGGCACGGTGCCGATGCCGGCATAGTTGCGTGGATAGCGCCGGCAGATCTCGGCGGTGTGATCGTTGAGGAAACGATGCAGCTCCAGCGCCTGACTCGGCTTGGCCCAGTACGAAAACATCACCGGTACGGTCGAGACGACCTGCACATCCACCGCAAACTTGGAGTAGTCGGCGATGCGCACTTCCGGATCAAAGGCATTCGCCCAGATCTCACGGAAGAACTTGCCATCCTTGTAGATGCGATGGCGACCTTCGGCGTTGACCATGATCGGAAATCGGTCATCGCGATACTTTTCGGCGAGGTTCGGCCAGTTCTCGGGCAGGATATGGGCGTGGGTGTCGATCTTGAGCATGCGGCGGAGTTTACCGCGCCCGGCCGATACACGGGGGTGGCTGAAATCGGGTTTTGCGAAATGGCGGATGTGTTTGCGCGACTCCGGCGGAACGCATCGGGTCTGAAGGCCTCCTACGGGATGGCGTGATTAGCGAGATGGGCCCCAAGTCCGTGCGGGTCGGTCGCAGGAAGCGGCTTCAGCCGTGCCGAAAAAGGGACTCTCTTCGGTCGCGATGTCTTTTGGTTTTTCGATGATTTCAGACAAAAGTATCGCGACTGATGCCGTTTCCTGCGAAGGGCGGGCAACTCGGGAAGTGCGGGGTAACGAGATGCCGGAGTCACGCCGGATCAGGTGTAGTGCGATGGCGCTGGATTGAGATGGCCGCAGGCTTCGCAGGTGCGAGCTTGCACTGATGAATAGAAACAATCGAACACGTTGAGGAAGTCGACCTCGACGTTGTGCAAGGTAAAGAACTCCTCGAACAGCTTGTGGTTGCAGCGCTCGCAATACCAGAGCAGGCCATCCTTCTCGTGCTCCATGCGCTTGCGTTCAATGACCAGACCGATCGACTCGGCGGCGCGTTGCGGCGAATGCGGAACACGCGGCGGCAGGTAGAACATTTCGCCGGCACGGATCGGAATGTCGCGAACCTGTCCGGCCTCCTGGACCTTCAGCACCATCTCGCCTTCAAGCTGGTAGAAAAACTCGGGGCCTTCATCCCAGTGATAGTCGCTGCGCGAATTTGGTCCGCCGACGATCATGATGATGAAGTCACCATCAACGATGCATTTGTTGCCGACCGGCGGCTTGAGCAGGTGGCGGTGCTCGTCGATCCATTGCTGCAGATTGAATGCGGGGGTGAGCATGCTGAGCGCTACCGGAAGTCTGGTCACGGGCAATGCTAGCAGCCTGTCGGACTTTCCAGAAATTCCGATTTTTTGCTTAAAAAGTGTCCAAATCTGCTCGCGACAGTCGCTTCAAATGCAACCCGCATCGTTGAAACGGATGGCTCTTCGTGAAAACCTGTGGGTGAACTTGATGCGTTGTTCCCGGCGTAACCCTTGCAGAACAACGCTCTTCAGGTTTCTGTGTTGTCGTGGAATCCGGCGCGCTTTGTTGACGGTCAGTTCAGTGAAGCAACTGCAGCGTCTGCCGGGCGCCTATTGATTCCGTGGCTTTCGTCCCCGGGCAACAGTCAGCAGGTTTGTAATCGGAGTGTTCCCCATTCGTCCCGCGCGGATTGGGTAGGTTGGTGGTGAGCGCAAGCGAACCCCAACAGCCATTGTGGCAGGCACGCCGCCACGCGGATGGGGGATCGCAATCCGTTGGGGTTCGCTTGCGCTCACCCCAACCTACAACGGAAGGTGCTCAACTGCATCCTGCTGCAGCAATGAAAACCGATGAATTCACCCACACGATTTCACGAAGATCCAAACGGATTTAGGACAACTCTCGTCGCCAAATCGAGCTTAAGTCCGACAGGCTGCTAGCCCGGATTATCCAAGAATACGCGCGATCATTAGTGTCCGCTTGAAACTGAACTACCACCCACCTGAGTGGGTGGTAGTTCAGTGGACGTTCTTTAGCTCAAAGAGGGTGGCAGCCTCGCCAGCCACACCCCGGCACCCGATTCGCTTGCTGCCGTTGCTTCCTTCCGGACCTGGGGGGCGAAGTGCCGCGCTTATGCGTTGTCGTCGGACAACGCATGCGGCGCTGAGCGACCGGCCACGGATGGCCGGGCCGGGAACAGCTCCAAGGATGGCTGCTTGCGGGAATGCGCTTTGATCCCAAAGAGAGTGGCAGCCTCGCCAGCCACACCCCGGCACCCGAGTCGCTTGCTGCCGTTGCTTCCTTCCGGACCTGGGGGGCGAAGTGCCGCGCTTATGCGTTGTCGTCGGACAACGCATGCGGCGCTAAGCGACCGGCCACGGATGGCCGGGCCGGGAACAGCTCCAAGGATGGCTGCTTGCGGGAATGCGCTTTGATTCCAAAGAGAGTGGCAGCCTCGCCAGCCACACCCCGGCACCCGAGTCGCTTGCTGCCGTTGCTTCCTTCCGGACCTGGCGGAGTTCACAAGCTATCGTCGCGAGGGGACCGACGAGGCCACCATAAGACGGGCGTTTGATTTCAGCGGGTTCGCATCCCGCTCATCCGCACGATCGAAATCGAAGCGGAAACTCAAATCTTGCATCTGACCTAAAAACTGGCGGAGAGAGCGGGATTCGAACCCGCGAAGCGGGGTTTAGCCGCTTACACACTTTCCAGGCGTGCTCCTTCAACCACTCGGACACCTCTCCAGCAACCGGCGGTCGCGATCTTCCATGACGCACGGCTCGACGGGCGGCGGAGGATACTAGGCATACCCGTATCAGACAAGCGCGGCGCAATCAGCGTTGGTCAGCCCGCCGTTAACTTGGCACAATCGCGGGATCGCTTTCCGGAAGTCACGATGTCTTATCAGGTTCTTGCGCGCAAATGGCGTCCCAGGCAGTTTTCCGAACTGGTGGGGCAGGAACACGTCGTGCGCGCGCTTTCACATGCGCTGGATGGTGGGCGTATCCATCACGCCTTCCTGTTCACCGGCACGCGTGGTGTCGGCAAGACAACGATCGCCCGGATCTTCGCCAAGTCGCTCAATTGCGAGAATGGGCCGACCTCGCAGCCCTGCGGGGTCTGCAGCATTTGCACCGAGATCGACCAAGGCCGGTTTGTCGACCTCCTGGAAATCGATGCGGCCAGCAATACCGGCATCGACAATGTGCGCGACCTGATCGACAACGCCCAGTACACACCGGCACGAGGCCGCCACAAGGTCTATCTGATCGATGAGGTGCACATGCTCTCGAAGGCGGCGTTCAATGCGCTGCTGAAGACGCTTGAGGAGCCACCGGCGCATGTGAAGTTCCTGCTGGCGACGACTGATCCGCAGAAGCTGCCGATCACGGTGCTGTCACGCTGCATCAAATTCAACCTCAAGCGGCTGACGCCTGAACAGATTGTCGGCCAGATGCGCCACATCCTCGCTGCCGAAGCAGTCAGCTTCGACGAGGAGGCGATTGAAGTGCTTTCGCGTGCCGCCGATGGCTCGCTGCGTGACGGCTTGTCCCTGCTCGATCAGGCGATTGCGCATGGCGGCGGCAGCCTGGTCGCAGCAGATGTGCATTCGATGCTTGGCACGGTCGAGCGGGCCAAGGTAAAGACCCTGCTCGAAGCGCTGGCAGCAAACGATCCCGCGCAATTGCTGGCCGAAATCGAGCGTATCGCCGAGTTTGCCCCGGATTTTGGCCAGGTGCTCGATGAACTGGCTGGTCTGCTGCACCGGATTCAGCTGCGACAACTGCTGGCTGAGGCGGCTCAGGACGATGATGCCGGCCTTGCCGAGCTGTCGTCGCAAATCGATTCGCGTGAAGTGCAGCTTTATTACCAGATTGCGATCACCGCGCGTCGCGACTTGCCGCTGGCGCCGACCGCACGGGTTGGTTTCGAAATGGCCTTGCTGCGCATGCTCGCATTCGCGCCGAATGCCGGGCCAGGCGGTTCGCCGCGACCACGCCAAACCCCGGATTCGCGCCCGACTGCTGCGAAGCTGGCACCTTCTGCGCAAGCCCATGCGCCGATACCCGAACGCGCCACACGTTCCGCTCCCAGCGAGGCAATTCCACCCCCGCGAATGCAGAATGCCCCTGTCGCCGAGGTAGCTCGCGATCAGGTCGCAGAACCCATCGTGGCAACCGGGCCGCTCGAAATAAACGATTGGCTGGGATTGATCGATCGCGCCGACCTCGGCGGGCCAGCCAAGCAGATCGCTTTGCATTCCGTATTGATTGGAGTCGACGGCAATCTGCTGCGACTGGGGGTGAAGTCCGTGCACGAGCACCTGATCGCGCCGGCGTTGGTCGATTTGCTGGCCAAGCGACTCAGTGACGTGCTCAAGCGGCCGATCCGGATCAAGATTGAAAATGTCGCCGATGCGGCCGAAAGCCCCGCAGACGTTCGTGCACGCGCCAGTGCGTCACGCCAGCAGGAGGCCCACGAAGGCCTTAAATCCGATCCAGCCGTGCAATCCCTGATTGAAACCTTCGGCGCACGCCTCATCTCCGATTCCGTGCGCCCTCTGGAGAATTGAAATGAAAGGTCCCCTGGCCGGTTTGATGCAGAAAGCCCAGCGCATGCAGGAAGACATGCAAAAGGCGCAGGAAGAACTCGCGCTGCAGGAAGTCACCGGTCAATCCGGCGGTGGCCTTGTCAGCGTGATCATGAGCGGCCGCCATGAAGTGCGTCGAGTCACGATCGATCGCAAGATGTTTGCCGATGATCCGGAGATGGCCGAGGATCTGGTCGCGGCGGCAATCAACGATGCGGTCAACAAGGTCGCGTCGATGAGTCAGGAACGCATGAGTGGGATGGCTGCGGGGATGAACCTGCCGCCCGGATTCAAGATGCCGTTTTGAGTACCGGCTCGCCCCTGCTGAGTGACCTTATCGAGGCACTTCGCTGCTTGCCGGGGGTCGGTGCGAAGACTGCGCAGCGCATGGCCTTCCATGTGCTCGAACGCGATCGTCCCGGCGCCAGGCGTCTGGCTGAAAGGCTCATGCTGGCGGTCGAAAAAGTCGGCAATTGCCGGCGTTGCCGCGGTTTCAGCGAACAGGAGATTTGTTCCCTGTGCGCGAGCGCCTCGCGCGACAAGCATCTGCTGTGCATCGTCGAGACACCGGTCGATCAGCTTGCGATCGAAACCGCAACCGGCTATCGCGGCCTCTATTTCGTCTTGCTTGGCCGGCTCTCGCCGATGGATGGTCTCGGGCCGAAGGAGCTCGGTCTCGACCTGCTCGCCGCAAGGCTGGGCGAAGGCGAGATCGAGGAGATGATCGTGGCGACCAATCCGACTGTCGAAGGCGAGGCCACCGCGCATATGCTCTCGCAACTGGCCAAGGCGGCCGAGGTCAAGGCCAGCCGGCTCGCGCACGGCGTCCCGCTCGGTGGCGAACTCGAATTCATCGACCGCGGCACGCTCGCGCATGCGTTCGGCGGTCGTCAATCGTTGTGAAGGAGAAAAACGTGGGCGACACCATTTTTTCGAAGATCATCCGCCGCGAGATTCCGGCCGACATCGTCTACGAGGATGACGACATCCTCGCTTTTCGGGACATCAATGGCCAGGCGCCGACGCATATCCTGTTCATTCCGCGCCAGCCGATCGCGACCTTGAATGACCTGACCGATGCCGACGCATTGCTGATCGGCAAGCTCGTGCTCGCTGCGACTGCCTTTGCCAAGGCCGAGGGTTTCGCCGAGAACGGTTATCGCTGCGTGATCAACTGCAACGAGGATGGCGGCCAGTCGGTCCATCACCTGCACCTGCACCTGCTCGCGGGGCGCCGCTTGAGCTGGCCGCCGGGCTGAGAGCTTGTAGCCGCCACGCGGTTACGGGTTCGGCTTGATGATCACGACCGGTGGCGGCCCCCAATAACCGCCGCCCCACCAGGGGCCAAAACCCGGGCCCCAAAACGGATCGTAAGGCCAGGCATTTCGTTGTTCGATGATGAGCGGGCGCGGCGGCCACAGATAGATCGCTTCGGCAGCCACTTTCGGATAGGTGTAATCGAACTGACCAACCCGGCCGACCTCGATGCCGCTGACCGTGCCGGCTACGGTCAGCTCGCGGCCCTTGGTGAAGACCTCGGGGTCATAGAAACCCGCGCGACAGGCAATGAAACGGCCGTCGCTGTTGTCCCGTTTGCGCGGCCGCGCCGAGGCATCAAGCTCGCGCGAAAGGACTTCAAGACAGGTTTCATTTTGCCCCGGAGAAACCTTGATGATTTCCCCGCCCCACCTTACCCGTTCGCCGGAATGGCTGCCAACGATGGCCGCCGACGGCACCAGGGTCGAGAATTCACCTTTGAGCGGTGCCGGTGCGGTGGCACAGGCCGCGAGTGCGGCCAGCACGGGGATCAGGACGATGGACTTGTGCATCTGAAGCTCCTCGATTGGATGCATGCATGGCGGGCGACGCAGCGACTACGTCGCGCGATGGCGATGTGCTTTGACCGCTTGGGGCGGTTTGAATTCCCTGATTCTGCGCGCGAATGCCTGAACATCGGCATCCCCGGCTAAACCTCGCGAATAGCGCAACTCAACATAACGCCGAACCAGTTCCTCAAGTACGGGCAGGCCCGGATCACTGCCCCAGTTTGATTTGATCCGCTTGAGATAGTCGAGCGGACCCTCACCAGGCCGTTCAGGCAGGCCACGACCAGCCAGGCGTCGGCGCAGTCTGCGCCAGGCGGCATCGAGTGTGTCGCCACTCTGGATTGGGCCACTGCGCATGACCCATATCGTTGCCGCGATCAGGATCGTCGCCACGAGGATCGAAAGTGCGAGCAGCAGATCGCGCTGCTCGGCATTGCCGATCCCGAGCGGCTGCAGCAGGTTCTTTTGCCGCATCGCGTTGAACTGGACGATGGTTCGCGTCCACAGGTTGTTGATCACATCGAGACGATTGCGCATCTCAAGCAGCCAGGATCCCGAATACCAGTTCTGCCCGGCGCTGCTGGCCATCGCGCCCGCTTCAATGCGGGCCGGGTTGACTGCCGCAGTCGGATCCACGCGAACCCAGCCACGGCCATCCAGCCATACTTCCGACCAGGCGTGCGCATCGGATTGGCGCACCAGCAGATAGTTGCCGAGCGCATTCCACCAGCCGCCCTGATAGCCGGTGACTACTCGGGCCGGAATGCCTGCGGATCGCATCAGCACCACAAACGCCGAGCTGTAGTGCTCGCAGTATCCGGCACGGGTGTCGAAGAGGAAGTCATCGACGGAATTTCGCCCGAGCAAGGGCGGCGACAAGGTATAGGTGAAGCTCGCATTGAACAGGTCGAGAGCCGCTTTGACCACGGCGCTGTCGTCGCGGCCCTCACTGCGCCACTTCCGGGCCAGGGCAAGAGTATTCGGGTTGAATCCTTCGGGCAGGCGCAGCGCCCGCTCGCGATCGCGCGGATCAATCGATGCGGCGAGTCGGTAACGAAGCACCGAGCGCACGCGGTACTGACGCAACTGATCGATCCTGTTGCGTGCATAGAGCGTGCGGTCGCGGCTCATGCGCGCATGCTCCGGTGCCTCCAACGGCACATCGAGGGCGACCAGCCACGGCCGATTGGTCGGTTCAAGGGTAATCTCGTAGAGGGTTTCCGCGCTCGCCGCCTCGATCGCTTCCAGCGTCTGCTGCGCAAGCCAAGCCTCGCGGGTCCATGTACTGCCGTCGAAATCCCAGAGCACCAGGGCGCGGAAATAGCGCGCCGCATTCGGCGGTACCTCGCCATCAAAGTTCACGCGCAGCGCCGGTGAATCATCGACCAGAAGCTCGGACATCGAACCGGGTGACATGTGATCACTGAGCCCGGTTCGGGCATCCGCGAACGCGTCGGGCGAGCCCCACAATGGCGAACTCAGGCGCGGCACGAACAGAAACGCGGCGATTGCCAGGGGCAGGCCAAATCCAAGCAGGATGGCGCCGGTACGCAACTCGCTTGCCAGTCGATGACGCAGCTTCAGCGGCGCAGGTTGCAGCGCGTTGAGTGCAGCCAGCAGCAGGATCAGGCTCAGGCAGACCAGCAGGGTGAAACCCATGGTCTGGGTGAACAGCAGGGCGCTCATCATCACGAACGCGGCAAAGCCGAGTGCTGTCCGCGCATCGCGGATCTTCTCGCTTTCCAGCAGCTTGAGCGAAAGCAGGCCACAAGCAAGCGCGCTGCCCGGTTCGCGGCCGAAGATGTTGTCGTAGAAAACAATGATCGCCGAGACCAGGACGATAACCAGTGGCACGCGCAACCATGCTGAAATCGGCTTGCCCGTGCGCTTGCGGCTCCACATGCGCCACGGCGCGATGACAACCAGCGTCAGCGACAGCCACAGCGGCAGACGCAGCAAATGCGGCGCGACCGCAATCAGCGCGCTCGCGGCGAGCAGGTTGAACTGGCGGTCGTCAAGGCGCATCGGGCATCAGGGCAAGTGCACGCAGGCAGGCATGTCGATGGGTATCGCCAAGGCCAGGGCCGATGCGCTGATCGGGAAGCTGCAGCGTATAGCAACGACTCGCCGCTTCGGCGGCCAAAACCCATGCAGTCAGGCGCCGGATGCGCGCTTCGCCACCGAGTCCGACAAGGGCGGCGTGATCGAATTGGAGATCGTCATCGACAAGCCGCTCGGTTTCGCGAACGAGCAGGGATTCATGGCGCGCCGATGCCTTCCAGGCGATGCGGCGCTGCGGATCGCCGCTGCGGTAATCACGCAATCCCGAGAACTCATCTCCATCCGCCGCGCTCGATCGTTCGGACTGGCCTTGCGAGCCTGTCGGAAATGGCGGGGCGGACAATTCCGCGGTCGGATAGACCAGGATGGTCACTGGCGGATTCAGCCAGCTCCAGATCACAAACAAGCCCAGCGGCTGATCGGTCCACAAACGCAATCTGCCGGGACGCATCCAGCCGCGTCGCTCGGTCGGCAGCGAAACGCTGATTTTTCCGGCGGTTCCCGCAGCAATCGCGAATGCGCTGTCTATTCCGTTCCAGCGCAAGCGCAAGTTCGGTCGGGCACGCCGGGACGTGGCAAAACGACAACTCACCAGGGCCATGTCCCCGGCATGGCAGGCCGAAGCACCGACGCTGACGAGTTGCAGATCAGCCAGTGTGCGGAAGCCGGTGAACAGGCTCATCCAGGCAGCGGCGGCAAGCAGGCAGGTCAGCAGCAGGGCAGGGTTGTTCGCATAATTCAGAGCACCGAGTTGCATGATGACGAGCAGGATCGCGAAGCCGATGCCGAATACGCTGGGCAGGACGTAGATGCGTCGGCGGTGCAGGCGGACCGGCAGCGATTCAATCGCGCGCAGTCGGGTCAGTGCTGGCAATCGGCGTTCGGCAATCGCCAGAATGCGCAACCGAAGCGACGCAGTCATTGCGCCGATGCCGCTCATCGCACTGCCGTCGCCTCGATCAGCCGCGAGACGATCGTGGCACGCCCGGACTGGGCGTTTGCGCCGAGATTCAGACGATGCGTGGCGATGTACGGGAACACGATCTGTACATCTTCCGGCAGCACAAAGCTGCGACCGGCAAGCAGGGCCTGCGCGCGTGCGGCGGCAAGAATGGCGAGGCCAGCGCGCGGCGACAGTCCGACCCGGACTTCGGCATGTGCACGACTCGCCTCGAGCAGACGTTGCACATAGTCGATCAGGGCGGAACTGGCGAGTACGCTGGTCGTGGCGTTGCGCAAGGCGAGGATCTGCGCAGCTTGCAGGCAGGCCGGCAGGTTTTCGAGCAGACGGCGACGATCCATCGAAGCGAGCATGGCGCGCTCGGATTCTGCATCGGGATAGCCGAGACTCATGCGCAACATGAAGCGGTCCAGTTGCGAATCGGGCAGCGGATAGGTGCCGGCAAAATCGACCGGATTCTGCGTCGCGACGACGAAGAAACGGCTCGGGCAGTGCGTGCGTGCGTCCGTCAATCGTGACCTGGCCCTCGGCCATCGCCTCGAGCAAGGCGCTTTGCGTCTTCGGTGTAGCGCGATTTATCTCGTCGGCCAGCAGCAACCGGGTGAACACGGGACCGGGGTGAAAACGGAAGCTGCCGGCTTCACGTTCGTAGATGCTGACTCCCGAGAATGTCCGAGGGCAGCAGGTCGCTGGTGAACTGGACACGCTGGAAATCCAGACCGAGAGTAACCGCGAGCGCATGCGCGAGGGTGGTCTTGCCGACACCGGGCAGATCCTCGATCAGCAAGTGCCCACCGGCAAGCAGGCAAACAAAGGCCAGGCGCACCTCATGGCGCTTGCCGAGCAGGATGTTGTTGACCTGGGCGATGCTGCGCGCCAGCGCATCGCGCAGTTCGGTATCGATCGGACCTGGATCGGGGTTCTTTGTGGCAGTGGAATCGGGCATGGGGTTCAGTCTGCAGTTCAATGATGCATGAGTCGCCAGCCACTCTAGCCGGTGCTGCCATGGCGCGGCTATGGAATCGACATTCCCGACTCGCGCAGCAAGCGGCACAGCGCGATCAGGGGCAGGCCGATCAGGGCGGTCGGATCGATGCTTTCGACGCGCTCGAACAGGGATACACCAAGGCGCTCGACCTTGAAGCTTCCGGCGCAATCGAGAGGCTGCTCGATGGCCAGGTAGCGTTCGATTTCCGTCGCATCCAGGCTTCTGAACACGACTCGCGTGGTATCGATGGCCTCACGCAATACGATTTGCCCGTTGGCGCAATCGGTGACACAGACAGCGGTATGAAAAGCCACCACGCGCCCCGAGCATTGCATCAATTGAGCCTGCGCGCGTTCGAGGTTGCCCGGCTTGCCGAGCTGCGTTCCATCGAGGTCGGCAACCTGGTCGGAGCCGATGACGAGACTGGCCGGATAGTTCCGGGCGACCGCGCTGGCCTTTTCCCTGGCCAGGCGCGCGGTCGTAGCCATCGGTGACTCACCGATTCGCGCGGCTTCGTCCACTGCCGGAGCACATGTCTCGAACTCGGCCACGATCCGGCGCAGCAATTCAGCCCGGTAGGTCGAGGTCGAGGCCAGCACAAGCCGACGCAACGGCGTATTCACTTCGCCGGCCCTTCGGTCTCGACACTGGCTTGCAGCAGTTCGCCCCGGGCTTCGCCGAGTTGGGCCAACTGGATGGCCAGCTTCCGCCTCGATTGCGCGAGCGCCGTCGATGCCGCGCGCAGCGCCTCCAGCGAGGCATCCGCGCCAAACTGCTTGAGCCAGAGTCGATGCTGCAGCAGGTCATGCAGGGCCGCTTGTACGGCAGGTTCGGCGGTCAGCGTGGCATGTGCGGAAAGACTGATCGCGGGCGGAAGATGACTGACCAGTGCGGGAATCTCGCGCAGGCGGGCCCGGCATTCCTGCAACTCGCCTTCGAGCGCATCGGCATGGTCCAGCACGCGGCGCAGTTCCGTCGTCCGCGCTGCAAGACGGCGTTCACGCAACCAGACCACGAGCACAACGGGGGCCAGCAGCAGGGCGGCGATAAGCAAATACAGGGTCAAGGCGGTTCCTCCGGTCGGGAATCCAGTCTGCCGGTTGCGGCGACGGCCGGCAAACCCGCGCTCGAACCACTGAAATTCCCGCTCTCTTCAAGCGCTTGCGATGCTTTTCCATTTGACTTTGAACGGCCCCGCACCTACCATCGCGCGCCCATGTCGACCACCTTGCCCGATAGTCTTGATCCTTGGCGAATGGTGCAGGGCCGACGCGTGTTTGAAGGAACCCTGGCTGTGGCGCAGTTGCCCCGGCTGGTCGAGTTGCTCGCCTCGGCAGATGGCGAGGTCGCCTACAAGCTTGAGTTTGGACGCGACGAGTTTGATGTCAGCCATGTCGATATCCAGGTCGATACGCACTTGATGATGGTTTGTCAGCGCAACATGATTGAGTTTGCGCAGCCAGTTCACATCAATCAACGGCTGGGCCTGATTCGCGACGAGTCCGAAGAATCACGCCTGCCGGAAGGATACGATCCGCTGCTCGTTGAGAATGGCGCGATCTGCTTGAAGGATGTCATCGAGGATGAGTTGATCCTCGGCTTACCCGTGGTTGCGCTGAGTCCGGGCGCGCCGCTGGAGCAGGTACCCGTCACGGCGGGATCGGTTCCGGAAGACGAACAGCCGCCGAATCCGTTCGCCGCGCTCGGACAGTTGAAGAGTTCAAGTCACTGATTGCCGCGATACCGCACCGGCATCCCGCAATCGCCACCGATTCATTACAATAGTCGCTTGTCCGCAAGCACCGGTTTCATCTGGAGAGTTGTCATGGCAGTTGCCAAAAGTCGTAAATCCCCGTCCAAGCGCGGCATGCGCCGCTCGCACGACGCCCTCAAGCCCAAGCAATTGGCCACCGACCCGACCTCGGGCGAGGTGCATCTGCGCCATCACATCACCAAAGACGGTTACTATCGCGGCAAGAAAGTGATCGAGACCAAGGGATCGGTTGCAGACGCGGATTGATCTCGCACATCCTCGGATAGTGCGATTGATTTGCCGAAACGGCGGATGCCAAGGTATCCGCCGTTTTCATTTGCTCGGGAGAAACGACTCTGTTCTACTCACGCATTGCGGGCACCGGCAGTTATTTGCCGGAACAGGTCGTCACCAACAAGGATCTCGAGAAGTTCGTCGAGACCAGTGACGAGTGGATTCGTACGCGCACCGGAATCCGTGAGCGACGCAAGGCGGCGGATGGTGAAACGACCGGTGACCTGGCTTTTCATGCAGCCACGCGGGCCTTGGAAGCGGCCGGAATCGAGGCCTCCGAGCTGGACATGATCGTGCTTGGCACGACCACGCCCGACATCATCTTCCCGTCCACGGCCTGCCTGCTCCAGCATCGTCTGGGAGCCAACGGATGTGCCGCATTTGACGTCAACGCTGCCTGTTCAGGCTTCGTCTACGGACTCGGCGTGGCCAACGCTTTCATTCGCAGCGGACAGGCAAGGAAGATCCTCGTCGTCGGCGCGGAGACACTGACGCGGATGCTCGACTGGAGCGATCGCGGCACCTGCGTGCTGTTTGGCGATGGTGCTGGCGCCGTGGTTCTCGAAGCATCCGAGGAACCCGGTATCTACGCCACCAGGCTGCACGCCGATGGCGGCTACAAGCACCTGCTTTACAACCCGGTCGGCGTGTCGGTGGGCTTTCGTGACGACGAGCCGAATCACGGCATCCGCGTGATGATGACCGGCAACGAAGTGTTCAAGGTGGCCGTGCGCACACTCGATCGCATTGTCGGCGAAACGCTCGAAGCAGCTGGCATGGACGAATCCCAGATCGACTGGCTGATTCCGCATCAGGCCAATCTGCGCATCATCGAAGCCACGGCGAAGCGTCTCAAGTTGCCGATGGAGCGGGTCATCGTCACTGTCGATCGGCATGGCAACACCTCGTCCGGTTCGGTGCCGCTCGCGCTCGATGAAGCGGTGCGTTCGGGCAAGGTCCAGCGCGGCCAGAACGTCTTGCTCGAAGCATTCGGTGGTGGATTCACCTGGGCTTCCGCCTTGCTTCGCTACTGATCCGGAACCGCTTGCATGACTGCACTTGCCTTTGTATTTCCCGGTCAGGGCTCGCAGAGCCTTGGCATGCTCGCCTCGTTGTCCGAACAGTATCCAGCCGTCCGGGAAACCTTTGTCGAAGCCTCCGAAGGTGCCGGCACCGACCTTTGGGCGCTCTCGCAGGGCGGCCCCGAGGAAATGCTCAATCGCACCGAATTCACCCAGCCGGCCTTGCTCGCCGCAGGTGTCGCGGTATGGCGGATCTGGCAGGCTGTGAATGGCCCGAGTCCTTCGCATCTCGCCGGTCACAGCCTTGGCGAGTACACCGCCCTGGTCGCGGCGGGTGCGATCAGCCTCGTCGACGCCGCGCACCTCGTGCGTATCCGCGGCCAGGCCATGCAGGCGGCCGCACCAGCCGGCATCGGTGCGATGGCCGCCGTGATCGGTGCCGAGGACGCCCTGGTTGAATCGATCTGCGCAGAAGTCTCGGGCGACCATGTTGTGGTTCCTGCCAACTACAACTCGCCTGGCCAAATCGTCATCGGCGGTCACGCCATCGCGGTTGACGCGGCGCTGGCCAGGCTTGCCGAGAACGGCGTGCGCAAGGCGGTGAAGCTGGCTGTCAGCGTGCCATCGCATACACCGCTGATGCGCGAGGCGGCGAACCGGCTGGCCGAAGCCATGAGCGCCTACGCCTGGCACGAGCCACGGATCCCGGTTATCCAGAATGTCGATGCGAAGGCGCATGCGTCGAGCGCGGAAATCCGCGATGCGCTCGTGCGCCAACTCTATCTGCCGGTGCGCTGGACCCAATGCATGCAGGCGCTGATCGCGGCCGGTGTCGATCGATGTGCCGAATGCGGACCGGGCAAGGTGCTCAGCGGACTCGCCCGGCGCATCGACAAGAGCATCGACATGCGCCCACTGGGTACGCCGGGCGAACTCAATGATGCCCGCGAAGCCTGGGCCTGAGCTGCTTTCCAATCAGATCAAACGAGGAATATCGATGACTGCATCGCTTGCAGGTGAAATCGCCCTGGTCACCGGCGCCAGCCGCGGAATCGGTGCGGCGATCGCCGAAGAACTGGCAGCGCGCGGCGCGACGGTCATTGGTACCGCCACCAGCGAAGCTGGCGCACAGGCAATTGGCGAGCGGCTCGCTGCACGCGGCTGGCGCTGGGCGGGTGCTCGATGTCAGCGACAGCGCTGCGGTCGAAGACGATGCTGGCATCGATTGCCGATGAATTCGGCGCGATCACGATCCTGGTCAACAATGCCGGCATCACCCGCGACCAGTTGCTGCTGCGCATGAAGGACGAGGACTGGCAGGCCATCCTCGATACCAATCTGAGCTCGGTTTTCCGTACCTCGAAGGCAGTTCTGCGCGGCATGATGAAGGCGCGCAAGGGCCGCATCATCAGCATCGCCTCGGTGATCGGCTCGATCGGCAATGCCGGACAATCCAACTACGCGGCGGCCAAGGCCGGAATCATCGCGTTCTCGAAATCGATCGCCCGCGAAATCGGTTCGCGCGGCATTACCGTCAATGTCGTCGCACCGGGATTCATCGATACCGACATGACCCGTGCGCTGCCCGAAGAGCAACGCAACGCCTTGCTCGGACAAATCGCACTGCAAAGACTGGGCGAGCCGGCGGACATCGCCCAGGCCGTTGCCTTTCTGGCCTCGCCAGGCGCCGCCTACATCACCGGCGAAACCCTGCACGTCAATGGCGGCATGTACATGGCCTGAGATCTTGTGAAAAATACGCCCGGCGACGCTGCCGCGACGGCTGTCGAATTTTTCACAAGCTCTGAGCTGGGGCGGTTACAATCCCACTCCGGCGTCGGGCTGGCGAGTGCCGACACGTTCCACTACAATTCGCGGCGCTTCGCAGGCAACCTGCCTGTGCAGCGGAAGCCCAGGACAAATTGTCGTCCGTCGGCAATCCGCATTCCGAATCACACCAAAAGATCCCATCGGGAGACAAGACACTCATGAGCACTATCGAAGAACGCGTCAAGAAAATCGTCGTCGAGCAGTTGGGCGTAAAAGAGGATGAAGTCACGCCAAATGCGTCGTTCGTTGACGATCTGGGCGCCGATTCACTTGATACCGTCGAGCTGGTGATGGCGCTCGAAGAGGAGTTCGAGTGCGAGATTCCCGATGAGGATGCGGAAAAGATCACCACCGTCCAGCAGGCTGTCGACTACGTCAAGGCGCACGTCAAGTCCTGATGACAGGCAGCGGCGGCGTTTGCGCTGCGCCGAACATGGATGTCTGGTTGCCATCGCGCAAGTCTGACCGGCAGCCGTTTCAACGAACCATACGATCCACCTAGCTGCGCCCTCGAGGCGCAGCTTTCATTTTCGGAACACGGAACGCTACGCTGGCGTATGTTGGCGGCTGCATTCCCGGCAATACGGAAACTCGGATATGAGCAAGCGTCGCGTCGTCGTTACCGGCATGGGCATCGTCAGCCCGGTCGGCAACGATCTGGCCACTGCCTGGGGCAATATCACCGCAGGTCGCAGCGGGATCGGTCCGCTCACCGGTTTCGATTGTTCCGCGTTTACGACGCGCATCGCGGGTGAGGTCAAGGATTTCGATCCGGGCGCCTGGATAGCGCCGAAAGACGTCAAGAAGATGGACTCCTTCATCCACTACGGCGTTGCCGCCGGTTTGATGGCACTAAAGGATGCCGGCCTCGAAATCACCGAACAGAATGCCGAACGCACCGGCACCTTGATCGGATCCGGTATTGGTGGCATTTCCGGGATCGAAAAGACCACGCTGGCCCTGCATGAAGGCGGCCCGCGCAAGATTTCCCCGTTCTATGTGCCTTCGACCATCATCAACATGGTTGCCGGTCACCTGTCGATCATCACCGGCACCAAGGGCCCCAATTTCTCCGCGGTTTCCGCCTGTGCCACCTCGAATCACAGCATCGGCATGGCCATGCGCCTGATCCAGTACGGCGATGCCGACATCATGATTGCCGGCGGCGCCGAGTATGCGAGCGTTCCAACCGCCGTCGGCGGTTTCTGCTCGATGAAGGCGATGTCGACGCGCAACGACGATCCGCAACGGGCCAGTCGTCCGTGGGATGCTGATCGCGACGGCTTCGTGCTCGGCGACGGTGCCGGCATCCTGATTCTTGAGGAATACGAAGCGGCCAAGGCTCGCGGCGCACGCATCTATTGCGAACTGGCCGGCAGCGGCGCGAGCAGCGACGCCTTCCACATGACTGCACCGAGCGATAACGGCGAAGGCCCGGCGCGCTGCATGGCGGCGGCGATGAAGGACGCTGGCATCAATGCCGATCAGGTCGAATACCTCAACGCGCACGGCACATCAACTCCGCTTGGCGATCTCGCTGAGACCCTGGCACTCAAGCGCGCACTCGGTGATCACGCCTACAAGACCATGATCAGCTCAACCAAGTCGATGACCGGGCATCTGCTCGGCGCCGCCGGTGGCGTCGAGGCCATCTTCACGATCCTCGCCCTGCATCACGGCATCATTCCGCCGACCATCAATCTCGACAATCCGGGTGAGGGCTGCGATCTCGACTACGTGCCGAATGTTGCCCGCGAGAAGAAGATCTCGATCGCCGTTTCCAACGGATTCGGTTTCGGCGGCACCAACGGTACCCTGGTATTCCGCAGCCTCTGAGCCCGCACAACGTGCCATCGGCGACGCGCGTTTTCGCCGGCAAGTTCGATCTGCTGGCGCTGGCGGCGATGCGACCCGATCGCTATCCCGGCCTGCTCGAAAGTGTCGCGCAAGGGACTTCGCTGGCGCGCTTTGATGTGCTCGCCGCGTTTCCGCAGCATTCCTTTTGCCTCGATCTCGGATGGCCATGTGCGCGATGGCGATGGAGTCAGGATTGGCCGGCGATTTCTCGAAGTCCTCGATGAGCGCTGGCGTGCGGCGCATGACGGCTCGGCGGATCGCTCCGACCAGCTTCCGTTTCACGGCGGCTGGTTTATCTATCTCGGCTACGAACTGGCCGGCGAGATCGAGCCGCGCCTGCGCTTGCCGACGCCGAAAGGACGCTTGCCGGTTGCGCTGGCGCTGCGCTGTCCGGTCGCGGTCATCGTTGACCATCTTGAAGGCATCACCACCCTGGTGGCCGAGCCTGGCTTCGAGGCCATGCTGGCCACGGTCGAGGCCGATCTGGCCGCAGCTGCCAGCTGGAAACCAGCGCCGCTGACGCCAAAACGAATCGACGAGGACGTCCCGGATCATTTCATCAACGCAGTCGAGCGAACGCACGAGTACCTTTGCGCGGGCGACGTCTTCCAGGTCAACCTGTCTCGCGAATGGCGAATCAGAATGGCCAATGACGTGCCTGCCGCCGACATCTACGCAGCGTTGCGTCACGCAAATCCGGCCCCGTTTGCGGGGTTGCTGCAATGGCGAAACTGGGCGATTGCCAGCTCGTCGCCCGAGCGCCTGGTCGAAGTCCGCGGCGATGCCGTGCAGACCCGCCCGATTGCCGGCACGCGTCCTCGCGTCGAAGGTGATGACGCTCTGGCCCGCATCAACGAACTGATCGGCCATCCGAAGGAACGGGCCGAGCACGTCATGTTGATCGATCTCGAGCGCAACGACCTCGGCCGCGTCTGTGTGCCGGGCAGCGTCGTTGTCGATGAGTTGATGGGCGTGGAAAGCTACGCCCACGTGCATCACATTGTTTCCAACGTGCGCGGACGCCTGCGTGCCGAAACGCGACCGGGCGAAGTCATCCGTGCGGTCTTTCCGGGTGGCACGATCACTGGATGCCCGAAAGTCCGTTGCATGGAGATCATTGCCGAACTTGAGCACAGCGCGCGGGGCGCCTACACCGGCGCGTTCGGCTATCTCGACAACAACGGTGATCTCGACCTCAACATTCTGATTCGCAGCCTGACCATCGAGGGAACGGAGGTTCGCTTGCGCGCCGGTGCCGGCATTGTGATCGATTCGGAGGCGCAGGCCGAACTCGCTGAAACCCGGGCCAAGGCGCGCGGGCTGCTGCGTGCGTTCGGACTTGCCGGCTGAAATCAGGCCGCACCGATAATTCCGGGCAATCCTGCTAACCTTCCGAGTCCGTTGACAGATTCCTGAAGACCTTGCATTCCATTCATCGTCAATCCGGCCGTGCGCGCTGGTTCACCTTGCTGTTTTTCATGCTGGTTGGCAGCGCGGGCATTCTCGCCGCACTGGCCTGGAAGGACTATCGACGCTTTGTCGACGCACCGCTGAATCTCCCCTCGGCGCAGGTCATCGAGTTTTCGCGTGGCACCTCGTTCAAGGAACTCGTGCGTCAGTTGCGTCGGGAAAGACATCACCGATGGCTCGCCGTTCTACTGGAAGCTGCTCTCGCGTGAGTTGAAAGTCGCCTCGCGCCTGCAGGCCGGCGAGTACCAATTGACCACCGGCCTGACCCCGCGCGGCCTGATCGACTTGATGGCGTCAGGCAAGGTTATCCAGCATCACTTCACGATTGTCGATGGCTGGACTTTCCGCCAACTTCGTCTGGCCCTTGCCCAGGAGCAGGGGCTGCGTCAGACCTTGCCAGGCAAGGACGAAACCACGATTGCCGTCGAAGTCGGTCTCGGCGACAGCAAGCCGGAAGGCTGGTTCCTCCCGGAAACCTATGCCTGGGTCAAGGGCGAGAGTGATCTCGACCTGCTCGAACGCGCCCACGCGGCGATGAACACGGCCTTGGGTCGCCTGTGGCCTGAGCGCGATCCGGCCGTGCCACTGAAGACCCCGTACGAAGCCCTGATTCTCGCCTCGATCATCGAGAAGGAAACCGGTATCGGCGAGGAGCGCGCACAAATCGCCGGCGTGTTCGCGCGCCGGCTGCAGATCGGCATTCGCCTGCAGACTGATCCGACTGTCGTCTATGGCCTTGGCGAACAATACGACGGCAATATCCGCCGCCGCGATCTCGACGCGGATACGCCCTACAACACCTATACCCGCGATGGCCTGCCACCCACCCCGATCGCCTTGCCGGGATTGCCCGCGCTTGAAGCAGCCCTGCATCCGACCGCTGGCAACACCCTGTATTTTGTCGCCCTCGGCGATGGCAGCGGCCGCCATCAGTTTTCGGCAACTCTGGACGAGCACAACCGCGCGGTGGCACGGTACCTGGCAAGGCGCCGCAATCCGTGAGCGGCTGCCTGATCTCACTTGAAGGCGGCGAAGGCGCTGGCAAGAGCACCGTTCTGGCCGCCTTGCAGTGCCACATCGAAGCTCACGGGATTGTCCTGCATGTGACCCGGGAACCGGGTGGCACGGCCCTTGGCGAGGCGATCCGGACTCTGGTTCTCGATGGCGCGATGGGCGATGTCTGCGCCGAAAGCGAGCTGCTGTTGATGTTCGCGGCGCGCGCACAACTCGTACGCGAAAAGATCCGCCCCGCACTCGAACGCGGCGACTGGGTGCTGAGCGATCGTTTCACCGATGCCAGCTTCGCCTATCAAGGCGGCGGGCGAGGGCAGCCACAGGCGCGCATTGCGGATCTCGAACATTGGGCAGCCGATGGCTTACGCCCGGATCTGACCTTGCTGCTCGACGTGCCGGTCGAGATTGGTCGGGCCAGGATCGAAAATCGCGGCATTCCGGATCGCATCGAAAACGAGAAGTCGGAGTTCTTCGATCGCGTGCGTGCCAGTTATCGCACTCGAGCAGAGCAGGAACCCGGGCGCTTCCGCATCATCGATTCAAGCCAGGATATCGGCGAGGTTCGCGACGCCGCCTGTGCCGCCATCGATCGGTTCATCGCGGCCAGGAGAGCTTCATCGTGAAGCTTTCCCCTTGGCTGCTGGAAACATGGCGCTCACTGAGCGAGCGTCTGGCGCAGGGGCGACTGCCGCATGCACTCCTGCTCACTGGCCCGGCCGGACTTGGCAAGCGTGGGCTGGCCGATGCGCTGGCTGCCGCCGCCTTGTGCGAAAACCGCAGCGCCGATGGATCAGCCTGCGGAAAATGTCGTGCTTGCCTGCTACTCGCCGTCGGCACGCATCCGGATCGGATGCACCTGAGTTTCGAGATGCGTGATGATGGCAAGACGCCGCGTACCGAAATCGTCATCGAACAGATTCGAAGCCTGTCCGAGCGCTTGTCTCTGTCCAGCCAGTTTGGCGGCATGAAGGTTGTGATCATCGATCCGGCCGATCGCATGAATCCGAGTGCGGCCAATGCGCTGCTGAAGACTCTCGAAGAGCCTTCGGGCAGTACCGCGCTGATCCTGGTCAGCGATCAGCCATCGCGGCTTCCAGCCACGATCCGCAGCCGCTGCCAGCGTGTCCAGATCAATCCGCCAAGCCACAGTCAGGCGCTCGACTGGATGCTCGAACAGGGCATTTCCGGCGGCGACGCCGAGCTGGCCCTGGTCGCCATGCTCGACAATCCGGGCCGCGCGCTTGAGGCACTTGGCGATGACACGCTGAAACTGCGCGGCGAGTGCGCACGCGACCTGTTGGCCTTGCGCAGCCATCGCGGCAGCGCGCTCGGCATTGCCGAAGCCTGGGCGGCGGATCGGCCTGACGAGCGTCTCTGGCATGCCGCCGTGCTCGTTCGTGACGATGTGATCAAGCTTGCGCGCGGCAAGCGCAGCACGCTTGGCTTGACCGGGCCGCATGAAATACCGAAGCTAGCGGGGTGGTTCGCCGCCACCAATCGATCGCGCGAACTGCTCGCCACCCAGGTTCGTGGCGAATTGGTCGTACTCGACTTGTTGCACACATGGCAGACGCCACGGAGTTCCTGAGATGTCGACACCCGCCGCTGGAGGTATGCCAAGACAGGGAATCCTGTCACTGGCAATCAAGGACAAGGGCGCGCTTTTCAACGCCTACATGCCATACGTGAAAGGTGGCGGCCTGTTTGTGCCGACCAGCAAGCGCTACAACCCGGGTGACGAGGTGTTCATCCTGCTGTCGCTGATGGACGAGAAGGATCGTCTGCCGGTGGCCGGTCGGGTCGTCTGGATCACTCCACCCGGTGCCCAAGGCAACCGCACCGCCGGTATCGGCGTGCAGTTCAATGAATCCAGTGATGGCGACGCGGCGCGAACCAAGATCGAATCGATCCTTGCCGGCATCCTTGGCCAGGAACGCCCGACGCACACCATGTGATGCGCGTTCTTGTTCTTGGCGCCGGTGCTACCGGCGGCTGGTTTGGCGCGCAACTGATCGAATCCGGAGTCGAGGTTGATTTTCTGGTTCGACCGGAACGAGCAGCAAACCTGGCGAGGAACGGCCTGTGCATCAAGACCCCCGCCGACGAGCTGCGCATCGAAGTCCATGCGCTCGAACACCTGCCGGATGCGTATGCGACCGATCTGGTCATCCTGTCGTGCAAGGCCTACGACCTTGAATCAGCAATCGCGGCGATTGCACCGGCGATGGCGAACGGCGCGCACCTGTTGCCCCTGCTCAACGGCTTGCGTCATCTCGATCTGCTTGACCAGGAGTTCGGAGCGGACAAGGTGCTTGGCGGGCTGTGCCATATCTCGGTGAACCTCGAAATCGATGGTTCGATCCGTCAGATCGGCAACACAAGCCGGCTGACCTTCGGTGTGCGTCCGGGTCAAGCCGAAATTCCCCGAGCCATCGTCGACGGCTTGCTCGCCATGCGCGCCGAAATCATCCACAGCAGCGATGTCGTCGCAGCGATGTGGAACAAGTTCACGATGCTGTCCGCATTGGCCGGAATCACCTGCCTGATGCGTGCCAGCATTGGCGAGATCGTGGCTGTTGCGGAGGGCGCCGACCTGGCTCGCTGGCTTTACCTCGAATGCGCGGAAGTCGCCCGCCGCAGTGGTTTCGCACCGACCGATGATGAGGTCGCGCAGGCGCTGCGAATCCTGACCACCGAGCACTCGCCGCTGAAGGCGTCGATGCTGCGCGATGTCGAACGCGGCCAACGCACCGAAGTCGAGCATGTGCTCGGCGACATGCTCGCCCGAGCGCACGCCCTCGGGGTCGATGCACCCCTCCTCCGTGCCGCCTGCGCCCAGTTACGCATCCATGAGGCGGCCTTGTCGCGTTAAGCCGTCTTGCCGCCCTTGTTCTTCAATGCGGCACTGTCCCAGCCGTCGCGTGGCGTGAAGCGGGCGCCGTAGCGCTTTTCAAGCGACTGCAGGCGATTCTTGAGGACTTCGGCACCGGTGTCGCGGATATGCTGGATCGGACCGCCGCGGAAGGGTGCGAAACCGGTTCCGAAAATTACCCCGGCATCGCAAAGATCGGCATCATCGACGACTCCGTCATGCAGGCAGGCGACTGCCTCGTTCAGCATCGGCAGGATCATGCGATCCTCGATGTCGTCCGGCGCGGCATATTTCGGATCGACTTCGGGCTTGATCGGCTTGCCGTTTTCCCAGCGATAAAAACCCTCGCCATCCTTCTTGCCACGCTTGCCGGAGGCGAGCAGGGATTCCATACCCTTGGGAATATCCAGATTGAGGAATTCCGACAGTTCCTTGCCGACCGAGGCGGCGACATCAAGACCGACCGTATCGGCCAGCTCGATCGGACCCATCGGCATGCCGAATTTCTTCGCCGCCTTGTCGAGCACCGGCCCCGGCACGCCTTCGCCGTACATGCGCACGGCCTCGAGCATGTAGGGCATGAGGATGCGATTGACCAGAAAGCCCGGCGTACCCTTGACCGGAACCGGCAGCTTGTCGATGGCCTTGCAGAAGGCCAGCGCGCGTTTTTCAATTGCCGGATCAAGCTGATCGTGGCGCACGATCTCGACCAGGGGCATCAGGGCAACCGGATTGAAATAGTGCAAACCGAGGAAGCGCGCTGGCTGAGCGACCGCCGCGCGCAGCTCATCGAGCGGAATGCTCGATGTATTCGACGCGAGCAGGGCATCAGCCTTCATGTCTGGCTCGGCCGTCTTGTACAGCGCTTCCTTGGCCTCGGCATTCTCGTAAATCGCCTCGATGACCAGATCGGCATTGGCGACGCCCTTGCCCTCGACATCCGAATTGAGCCGCGCCAGCGCCGGTTTGATCCGATCTTCGGTCTTCAGGCGCTTTTCAAACAGCGTACGCGCACGCGCCATCGCCGGATCGATGAACTTCTGTTCGCGATCCTGCAAGGTCACGTTGAATCCGCGCAACGCCGACCAGGCCGCAATATCACCGCCCATGACCCCGGCACCGATCACATGCACGTTCTTGATGCCATGTTCGATGCCGCCGCCAAGTCCCTTGAGACGCTCCTGCAGAAAGAAGACCCGGATCAGGTTGCGTGCGGTCGAGGTCTGGGCGAGCTTTGCGACTGCGCGTGCTTCGTTCTTGAGTCGCTGCGACAGACTGCCGCCACGGCGCCAGGTTTCGATCAGGGCGAATGGCGCGGGATAGTGCTCCGGGCGAGCCTTGGCAGCGGTCTGCTTGCGCATGATCGGGGCAAGAATCTGACGCGCTGGCCAGGTATTCGTGACCCAGGCCAGCAGACTCTGCTGGGTGGGCCGTACAGGCGGCCTGCGCACGATTTCACGTGCACGTTCGACCAGCATCTCCGGCGATGTCACCGCGTCGACCAAGCCGATCGAACGCGCGAAGTCAGCCGAAGCCGGGCGACCACCGAGCATGAATTCAAGCGCCTTTGGTGCGCCAATCAGGTAGGGCAGGCGGGCACTGCCGCCCCAGCCGGGGAAGATTCCGAGCTTGACTTCGGGCAGGCCGATCCTTGTAGAGGGATCGCGACTGGCGACCCGGTACTTGCAGGCGAGCGACAATTCCGTGCCGCCGCCCATGCAGTGGCCGTGGATGGCTGCCACAGTCGGGCAGCGCAGCCGGGCCAGACCTTGCAGGACGCGTTGCCCATAGCTGATTGCATCGAGCACCGTGCCCGATTCGGCATAGCCCTCGAACTCGCTGATGTCGGCGCCGGCAATGAACCCGGCCGGCTTGCCAGAGCGGATAATGAGTCCCTTGGGTGGCTCGAATGAAAGGCGCTCGACAATTTCGTTGAGCTCATCGAGGACTTCACGGGCAAAGGTATTGACCGAGCTGCCAGCCCTGTCGAAGGTCAGGACAACGATGCCATCGGCATCCTGATCACTGCTCCAGTGCTTGAAACGGAGTCCTTCAAACATGGCGATTCCTTGAATAGAGCGGATAGCTATGATCCGGGCAAGCCGCGGCTCTGGTCAATGCGCGCAGTTCGGTCTACTGTTGCCGCAATGCAGTGCGGGGCCACCTTATCAACGTGATGCAAGATGCGATGGACGTGATTGTCACGCCGAAGCTGCTCGAACGGATTCTCGATTCCGAGAGCAATCTGATCGGCATCGAGTCGGCGCATATCGAGGATACCCTGGAGCAGTTCCGTCAATTGGCCCTGCGCAGTGGCCAATCGGTTTATCTGTGGGATCCGGAGAACGGCATCGCCGCGCTGCGTCAGAGCGAGTTGCGCGTGCCTGGTTCAAAGCGCTTCAATGACGCCTTGCGCTTCATCCTGCAGAGCATGCAGTTCGGTATCTACCTGCTGATCGATTTCGAGGATCAGATCAAGCCGCCGAACACTTCGCTGCTGCGACGCTTCGCCCGCATCCGCAGCGCCAACCAGCGCAAGATCGTGTTTCTCTCGGGCAAGCTTGAACTTGGCGAAGAGATCGACGGCCTGGTCGAGCGCCTGCAGACCGGCGCAAGATCGAGCGCCCCGCCGCGGCTTCGCGATGGTCGCTGGGTCCGGTGAGTCCCATGCTGACCGGGAAGACCTATGGCGCGGTACTGATTGTTGCGACCAATCGCGACGATCGGCGCTTCCTGTTCGAGGCGCTCGACAGCCAGGAATTCGAAGCCATCTACACGGCCAAGGATATTGACCAGGCGCGGACATTCCTGGCCCAGGAACCGCATATCGATCTGGTTCTGCTGGAGTTCCTTGGTGCGTCGGACGAGGCCACGGCGTTCTGTCGAGAATTGCGCCAACAGCGCCCGCAGGATCCGATCCCGGTCATCGGGATCATTGCCGGCCCTGCGGAACCGGAACTGGATTCTGGACGAATGCTCCCGGCCGGTGTGATCGACTGGATTTCAAGTCCGGTCAATCCCGCGCAGGCGCTGCAACGGATCAACGCGAAACTGAGTAGCGCACAGGATCCAGACAAGACCGGAAGCGCGGAATCCGTGCAGTTGAACCACGGCCTGGCTTTCGAGTTCGCGATTGATGAACTGGCCGTCGTTGACCTGTGCAGCGGCCGGATTCTCGATGTCAATCCCTGTTTCGTCCGGCGCAGCGGATTCTCGCGCTCGCAGTCGATCGGCAGCCGGATTGAGACGCTTGATGCCGTGCTTTCACCCGAGCAACGCACGGAACTGAATCTCAGATTCGACCAGGATGGCAATGTCCAATTCCGAGCCAGCAAGCCCTACGCGGACTCCGGAACCTACCCCGTCGACATTCATGTGCAGGTTATCGAACCGGATGGACAGAGGCTTGGTTTGTACACGTTTCGCGAGGTGGGCGACCTCGGGCGTTTCGAGCAGGCCATGGAAGTCATTTCCGGGCTGGCCCAGGCAGGCGGTGGCGAGGAGGGTATCAATGCAGCGATTCGCAGCCTGATCGAATGGCTCTCGCTGGATTTCGTCGAGCTGGTTTCGCTGCGTCTGGAGCAGGACAGCGAAGTACAACCCTTGCATATCTACCATCGCTGCAGCCCGGATGACGAGACGCCCGATCCGCTGCGCCAGCCGACGCTCAAGCAGGTTCTTGAAGGCGATGAGGTGATCCTGCTGTCTGACGCATGTCGCACCAATGCAAGTGATGAGTTCGCTGTCGAGCGCGGTTACGAATGTCTGATCGGATTGCCCCTGTGCGACGAACGCAAGGTCGTGCTCGGAGCCCTGGTAATCGCGCGTCGCCGGCCAATGCTGCATGCCTCACCGGCCATCGAGGGGCTGCGTGTCGTCGCTCACCGCCTGGCCCTCGAACTCGAATTGCGCAGGGCGCGCGAGCAGGGCAGGGTTCGCGGCCTGCAGGATGCGCTTACGGGCCTGCCGAATCGATTGCTGTTCAACGACCGTCTTGAATCGGTGATTCAGGAGGCTCATCGCACTGGCGAAATGTTCGCGGTGCTTTTCGTCGATCTTGATCGATTCAAGAACATCAACGATTCGCTTGGGCACGGTGTTGGCGATCACGTCCTCATTGCGGTGGCCAAGCGCCTGCGCTTGTGTGTGCGCGCCTCGGATTCAGTGGCGCGCTATGCGGGCGACGAATTCACGATGATCTTGCGTCACATCGTCCAGCGCGAGGATGTCATGCGCATCGCCGAGAAGATCGTGCGCGTCATGGAAGCTCCGCTGACCCTGCCGGATGGACTCGAGCTCCAGATCACCGCGAGTCTCGGTCTCAGCTTCTACCCCGATGATGCAACCCTGGCGGACAAGCTGCTCAAGCATGCTGATGTCGCTATGTACACGGCCAAGGGCATGGGCAGAAATAACTACCAGGCCTACGTGGCCGTGCCTGAGGAGTCCCACCAGCAGCGTCTCGCGCTCGAGGCCAAACTGCGACAGGCCGAGCGAAATGGGGAATTGCGGGTTTTCTACCAACCCCAGGTCGATACCGCGAGCGAGGACATCGTCGGTATGGAAGCCCTGATCCGCTGGGAGCATCCCGAACTCGGCATGATCAGTCCTGGGTTCTTCATTCCGCTGGCCGAGGAAACAGGACTGATCATTCCAATCGGCGAATGGATCATGCGTGCCGCCTGCATCGACGCACACCGCTGGCAACAGCGCTTTTCGCTGCCGCTACGCATCAGTGTCAACCTGTCGCCGCTACAGTTGCGCCAGCCCAATTTTGTCGGCCTGGTCGCCTCGATCATCGAGGAGACCGGCGTCCCGGCGCATCTGCTTGACCTTGAAGTGACCGAGAGCATCAGCGTCAAGTCGATTCCGAACTTGCTCGAAACCCTGCAGGCGCTGCGTGATCTGGGCTGCCAGATCTCGATCGATGACTTCGGCACTGGCCAGTCCTCGCTCGACTACATCAAGCGCTTCCCGGCGGATCGGATCAAGATCGACCAGTCCTTCGTGCGCAATATCGGCCTTGATCCGGACGACGAGGCCATTGTCGAGGCGACCGTCGGCATGGCCCACAACCTCAATCGCGCGGTCGTTGCCGAGGGGGTCGAGATCGAGGCGCACCTCGATTTCCTGCGTCGACTCGGTTGCGAAGTCCTGCAAGGGTATCTTTTCTGCCGGCCATTGCCGGCGGCAAGTTTCGAGAGTCTGCTGAGCGAACGCGAACGCCTGCATCAGGAATTGCCGATTCCCCTGCAGCGGGAATAGCTTGACCGCGCAAAAGCGAGATCGATCCCGCTTCGATTGTTACAATCGCAGGCAGATTCGCGCGCGGCGGTCGGTGAATTGCGCGCGCCGGGTGATTTCGCATTGAAACTATTTCCCGCCGAACAGGTCTCAGGCTGCATGCCTCGACCCTATCGCCGGCTAGGAGACCTGCCCGCATGGGCGAAAGCGAATTGGATCAGGCGCTGGTTGAGCGCGTCAAAAATGGAGACAAACGCGCATTTGATCTGCTGGTTCGCAAGTACCAGCACAAGATCATCAGCGTGGTGACCCGCTATGTCTCGGATTGGAGTGAGGCCCAGGACGTCTCGCAGGAAGCATTTATCCGTGCCTACCGGGCCATCGGGGCATTCCGCGGAGACAGTGCCTTCTATACATGGATCTACAAGATTGCGATCAATACGGCGAAGAACTACCTGGTTTCAAGAGGACGTCGCCCGCCTATAGGTGATATCGCAATCGAGGATGCCGTTCAACTGGATGGCGCATCCCAGTTGCGCGACCGGGCCACACCCGAGCGCGAACTGATGCGTCAGGAAATTGAACGAACCGTGTTCGACACGGTCGAAGAACTGCCCGAGGAGCTGCGTACCGCGATTACCCTGAGGGAAGTCGATGGTCTCAGCTACGAGGAAATCGCGGAAGCCATGAATTGTCCCATCGGTACTGTGCGTTCCCGGATATTCCGCGCCCGGGAAGCAATTGATGAACGGCTTCGGCCGCTACTGTCTGCAGACGAGGATTGATCCGCATGAGCCAACAAATCCGGGAGCAGTTGTCCACCCTCATGGATGGCGAGTTGCCGCGTGATGAAACCCTGTTTCTGATGCGCAGCCTGCAAAATCACGCTGAACTGGCGCAATGCTGGTCGACCTATCATGTGACGCGCCAGGTTCTGCGACGGCAGGATGTTTTCGTGCTTCCCGCCGACTTCTCGAATCGCATCCTGTCGCGACTTGAAACCGAGACTGTGCATGTCACCCGCTCGGGGCGCTGGCTGCGTTGGGCCGGTGGTGGCGCCATCGCCGCCTCGGTCGCGGTTGTTGCCCTCGTTTTCAGCGGGCCACGTGGCAGTCAGGATGATGTTCCTGGCGAACCGCTGGCTGCGTCGGTCAATGCCAACCAACAGCCTGCCATGGTGGCGACGCCGCGGCCTGGCGAGTTTCGCGCACCGCTGATTTCCCCCGCGCTTGATGTGCAACCCGCTTCGGTCAGCACTCAGGGATTTGCTACTCCGTCCGCACCCATCGACCCACGCCTGCAGTCGTACCTGATTCGCCACTACGACGCCGCAGCGGGCAACGGTCAATCCGCGATGCTGCCTTACGTCCTGCTCGTTGTACCGCCGCAGCAAGCGTCTGTCAGGGACGCCAGCGAAGGAACCACCGAGCAACGCTGAGATCCGATGCGAAACCTGTCCGAGGAATTTGTCAGCAGCCAATCGACTATCGGGATTCGTTCGGGCAGCGGTTTGATTCTTGCGCTCGCCGCGCTTTTGTCATTCAGCGCCGCTGCGCAAGCGCCTCAGGGTGCCGAATTGCTGACCCAGATGACTGCATCGGTTCGTGGGCTCGATTACCAGGGTTCGTTTGTCTACCAGCATGCCGGACGCATTGACACTCTGCGTGTCTTTCATGCCGGCGGCGCTCGGGAGCAGGAGCGCCTGATCAGCCTCAATGGCCCACGCAATGAAGTCATTCGCAACGGAAATGACGTCACCTGCATCCAGGCGGATGACTCCGCAATCGTCTATACCAGTACATCAGGACGCGGCTTGTTGCCGCTCGTGCCCGAGGCGACAACAACCGAGATTTATGACCATTACACGATCCGCCTCGACGGCAGTGACCGGGTTGCCGGTTACGCCGCCGACATCGTCAATGTCCTGCCGCGAGATGCGTTCCGTTACGGTTATCGGCTCTGGCTTGAAAAGAGTACTCGACTGCTGTTGCGCTCCATTGTGACCGACCAGAAGCAGGTTCCCGTCGAACAGTTCATGTTCGTCTCCCTCGATATCGGCAAGACACCCGCAGATACCGATCTGGTTCCGCGCCAGCGCGAGCTGCTGACTACGACCGCTGCACCGGCAGACGAGATCAACCTGCGTCGTCCGCCGGCCTGGAAGGCTTTCAATCCACCGGCCGGATTCACGTTACGCTCCGCACGCCAATCGGCGAACGCAGTTGCTGGCGCGCAACACCTTGTCTACTCGGATGGGCTGGCCAGCGTTTCAGTCTATGTGGAGCCAATGGATGCCAAGATCGATCTGCCAACCACGCTGGCCAGTCGCGGCACATTGAATATATACAGCTTCAGTAAAGATTCATGGCGATTCACCGTGCTCGGAGATGTGCCGGCGGCGACGGTGACCGCCATTGCCGAGTCTCTCGGGCCGGACCCCACAGCCAGCTCGACCCGGTAGCCGCCGCATTGGCGAGCCTCCGACAACCGGAACTTTATCGACGCCACACGCTCCAATCGGCGTCGGATTTTTCAGCGCGAGACAGATCCCGCGAATCCATTCCTTCACCTCCATTCGAGGAACCAGACCCATGATCCACTTGTCGGACAAACGGTTTTCCCTGACTCTTTCGACTATCTGGATGGCATTGTTTCTGATCGCGGGAAACGTGCTTGCGACTGAATTGCCTGACTTCACAGCATTGGTTGAGAAGAACGCACCTGCGATCGTGAACGTGCGTGCAAGCACGAACCCGAAGACGAATCCGCAGGCGCAGATGCCTGGGCCTGATCAACAAGAGGAGATTCCGGAGATCTTCCGCCGATTCTTCGGCCCCATTCCGCGTGGACAACAACCTGGCGGCGAGCGTCAATCGGCCGGTTCCGGATTCATCGTCTCCGCAGACGGTTACATTCTCACCAACAATCACGTCGTCGATGGCGCCGATCAGGTCACCGTGCGCCTGTCGGATCGACGCGAGCTTGATGCCAGGGTGATTGGCACCGATGAGCAGACGGATATCGCCCTGCTCAAGATCGAGGCGAACAACCTGCCGGTGGTCAGCATCGGCGATTCGACCCAGCTCAAGCCTGGGCAATGGGTGGTCGCGATTGGCTCGCCGTTTGGAATGGATCACACCGTCACCCACGGAATTGTCAGCGCGGTCGGTCGCGGCTACGACCGCAGCCAGCAGTATGTCCCGTTCATCCAGACCGACGTGCCGATCAATCCAGGCAATTCCGGAGGGCCGCTGTTCAATCTTGCTGGCCAGGTTGTAGGCATCAATTCGCAGATCTTCTCGAATACCGGCGGTTACATGGGCGTGTCGTTTGCGATACCGATCTCGGTCGCGATGAATACGATGAGCCAGTTGAAGGAGAAGGGGCATGTTTCGCGCGGCATGGTCGGCGTGCAGATCCAGAATGTCGATCGTGAATCAGCCAAGGCCCTGGGCTTGCCGCGCAGCGGTGGCGCCCTGGTCAACAATGTTTCCGCCGACAGCGCAGCCGAGAAAGCCGGGGTCAAGGTCGGCGATGTGATTCTCGCCTTCGACGGCAGTGAAGTTGTCAGCTCGTCTGATCTGCCACCACTGGTCGGCCTCACCCCACCCGGAACCAAGGTGAAACTGACCGTATTCCGTAACGGCAAAACCATGGAGATGCCGATTGTCGTCGGCGAATTGCCACAGGATCCGCTGGCGAAGGCCGCTGCCAGTCCAAAGGCGACTTCAAGCAACAAGCTGGGCCTCGTGGTCGAGGATCTGACTGCCGAGCAACGCCAGCAACTGGCATTGAAGGAAGAGGGTGTTGTGATCACCCGCGTTGACGGCGCGGCGGCGCGCCGTGCTGCACTGCAACCTGGCGACATCGTTCTGATGGTCGGTCGCAAATCGGTAAGTTCGGCGAGTGATTTCAGCGCCAGCGTCAAGCAGCTGAAGAGCGGGGATTCGGTCATGCTGCTGATCCGTCGCAACGATGTGACCTCGTTTGTCGCGATTGAAGTGCCGAAAGACGACGCTGACTGACAACGCGCTCGATATGCGGGCGACTGCGACCGCTGCGGGATCCTGTCGGGATTTCGCGGTGGCTGCGGTGTGTCCGATGACGAATGCTGCATTGCAGCCAAGATTCCCGCTTTCTGCGATAATCGCCGCCTTTGTGCCGACCGCGGGTTGGTGCGCAACGGCAAACCTTGATGGATCATATTCGAAACTTCTCGATCATTGCCCATGTCGACCATGGCAAATCGACTCTGGCCGACCGCATCATCCAGATCTGCGGAGGTCTGGCGGAGCGGGAAATGTCGGCCCAGGTGCTCGATTCGAATCCGATCGAGCGCGAGCGTGGCATCACGATCAAGGCGCAAAGCGTTTCACTGCCCTATACGGCCCGTAACGGTCAAACCTATCAACTGAATTTCATCGACACGCCCGGACATGTCGACTTCTCCTATGAGGTCAGCCGTTCGCTGGCGGCCTGTGAAGGCGCCTTGCTCGTGGTCGATGCAGCCCAGGGCGTTGAAGCGCAATCGGTTGCCAATTGCTACACAGCGGTGGAGCAGGGGCTGACTGTTGTGCCGGTGCTCAACAAGATCGACCTTCCGACCGCCGATATCGACCGTGCCAAGGAGGAGATCGAAGCCGTCATCGGTATCGATGCCGAAGACGCCATCGCGATCAGCGCCAAGACCGGCCTCAACGTCATCGAAGTTCTCGAGGCGATCGTCGCGCGGATACCACCGCCGCGGCCTCGCGACACCGACAAGCTGCAAGCATTGATCATCGATTCATGGTTCGACAATTACCTCGGCGTGGTCTCCCTGGTTCGGGTCATGCAGGGCGAGATCAAGCCGAAGGACAAGGTTCTCGTGATGTCGACCGGGCGTTGGCACGAGGTCGACCAGGTCGGCGTGTTTACACCCAAGCGCCTCGTGAAAAGCAAGCTTGGTGGAGGCGAGGTAGGCTGGGTGACCGCGTCAATCAAGGAGGTTCACGGCGCACCGGTTGGCGATACCCTGACCTTGAACGCGGATCCGGCGCCCAATCCTCTGCCAGGTTTCAAGAAGATCCAGCCGCGCGTTTTTTCTGGCCTGTTCCCGGTCAATGCCGAGGATTTTCCTGCGCTGCGCGAGGCTCTCGACAAGCTCAAGCTCAATGATGCCGCCCTGCATTTCGAGCCGGAGAGTTCCGAAGCGATGGGATTCGGCTTCCGTTGCGGGTTCCTCGGCCTGCTGCACATGGACATCATCCAGGAGCGGCTGGAGCGCGAGTACGACCTCGACCTGATCGGCACCGCACCGACCGTCATCTATGAAGTTCTGCAGACGGATGGATCGATCCTCGAGCTGGACAATCCAGCCAAATTGCCGGCAAACCAGAATGTCCAGGAAATCCGTGAGCCGATCATCGTCGCCAATATCCTCACGCCTCAGGAGCATGTCGGCAACGTCATCAAGCTGTGCGAGGAAAAGCGCGGCGTACAGCGTTCGATCAACTACATGGCCAATCAGGTTCAGATCAGCTATGAGCTGCCGTTGGCCGAGGTCGTCCTCGATTTTTTCGATCGCCTCAAATCGGTGTCGCGCGGCTACGCATCGATGGACTACCACTTCGAGCGTTTTCAGGTTGCGCCACTGGTTCGCCTGGACATACTGATCAATGGTGAAAGGGTGGACGCGCTGAGTCTTATCCTGCACCGCTCGATCGCAGATCGGCGCGGGCGTGATCTGGTCGAGCGCATGAAGGAACTGATTCCGCGGCAGCAGTTCGACGTCGCGATCCAGGGCGCGATCGGTGCGCAGATAATCGCGCGTTCATCGGTCAAGGCCTTGCGCAAGAACGTCCTGGCCAAGTGCTATGGCGGTGATGTCTCACGCAAGCGCAAGCTTCTGGAGAAGCAGAAGGAAGGCAAGAAGCGCATGAAGCAGGTCGGGCGCGTCGATATTCCACAGGAGGCGTTTCTCGCCATCCTGCAATCGGACAACAAATGAGTGGGCGCGCGGTGCGCAGGCTCGTTGCAGAGGATCCTGAATGAATTTTGATCTGGCATTGGCGTTGGTGGTGCTGACCGCACTGAGCGGGGCGATCTGGTTGATCGACAAGCTGGCCTTCGCGCCCACTCGCGCAAAGCGGGCCAGTACGATCGAGGAGATCGCGGCGCTTTCCGAAGCCGAGCGCAAGGCGCGAATGCTGGAAGCCATGCGTGAGCCGGTCGTGACCGAGTACGCGCGTTCGTTCTTTCCGGTGTTGTTGCTGATCCTGATATTCCGCTCGTTCGTAGCCGAGCCGTTCAAGATTCCTTCCGGTTCGATGATGCCAACCTTGCTCGTCGGCGATTTCATCCTGGTCAACAAGTTTGCCTACGGACTGCGCCTGCCGGTGCTGAACACCCGTTTTCTCGAAATCGGCGAACCGAAGCGCGGCGACGTGGTGGTGTTCCGCTACCCCGGCTATCAATGTGAGCGCAATGGCAAACCGGTGCGCAGCGGAAATCAGTGTTACGAGCCACAGATACCGGTACCAAAACAGGACTACATCAAGCGCGTGGTCGGTCTGCCGGGTGACCAGATCACCTATCGAAACAAACTGATCTATGTCAATGGCGTCGAGATAGCGCAAACCTATGTCGGCCCCTATATCGGGCCGTCCGAATCGGGGCGCAACATGGCCGATGCCCAAGTCAAGGACGAGATGCTCGGGGAAGCCAGCCACCGCATGATGACCATGCCTCAGAACTCAGGCCGGGAAGGCAGCTGGACGGTGCCAGCAGCAAGTTATTTTGTGATGGGTGACAATCGCGACAGCAGCGCGGATAGTCGCTACTGGGGATTTGTGCCCGAGAGCGCCCTGGTCGGTCGTGCCATCCTGATCTGGATGAACTGGGACAACAGCATCGATTATCGGCGTATCGGTACCATTATCAAATAAGCGGAGGAAGCGTCATGTTGGATCGAAAGCGCTCAAGTGGCATAACCTTGATCGGGTTTCTGATGTTGCTATGTGTTGTCGGTTTTTTCGGCTATCTGGCGATGCGATTGATTCCGATGTATACGGAATATATGGGGGTGGTCAAGGCGATGGAGCAGGTACGCGCAGAACCGAATTCAGCCTCCATGTCTCCAGAGCAGGTCCGACGATCACTCAGCTTGAAATTTAATACTCAGTACGTAGCTGACGATGCAATCCCGCCGCAAGCCATTCGAGTCATTCGCCAGGGAGGTGCGTCGACACTGAGTGTCACGTATGAACGGAGGGTTCACTTTGTTCATAACCTTGAGTTGGTGGGGACTTTTGAAAAATCCGTGAACTTGTCGGCAACTGATGGTCTTTGAGACGGGTGCGCTCGGCCATGCATTCTCCAACACGACGCTGCTAGAGCAGGCACTCACCCATCGCAGTGCCGGTCGATGCAACAACGAGCGGCTCGAATTTCTTGGTGATGCGCTGCTCAATCTGATTGTTGCCGAGTTTGTGTTCGAGCAGTATCCGCGTGCCAGCGAGGGCGACATGACGCGCGCACGCGCTTCGCTGGTCAATGGATCTGCGCTGGCGGAATTGGCGCGTGAGGCACAGATCGGCGAGCAACTTGTTCTCGGGCCTGGCGAACTCAAGACCGGCGGGTTTCGGCGCGACTCGATTCTCGCCGATACCTTCGAGGCATTGGTCGCGGCGATCTATCTTGATGCCGGCTGGGAGGCTTGCAGGACACTTGTTCGCGGCCTGTTCTCCGAGCGTGTGATGGCCGCAGAAGGAAAAGTTGCCAAGGATCCGAAGACCCTGCTGCAGGAGTTGCTGCAAGCCAATTCGCTGCCTCTGCCAGACTACCAGTTGACCGGGAGCCATGGCGATGATCATGACAAGGTGTTCGAAGTCGATTGCCATGCCGAAGCCCTGGAACTGACCAGCAGCGGACATGGCTCAAGCCGTCGCTCGGCCGAACAGGCAGCCGCAGCCGCCTTGCTGGATCAGGCACGAGCAGCCATCAGCGCCAGGAAGAAGGGTCGAAAGGCATGAATGAACCATCATCACCCGTTCACCGTTTCGGCAAGGTCGCCCTGGTCGGTCGACCGAATGTCGGCAAGTCGACCTTGCTCAACACGCTGATCGGCTCGGATCTGAGCATCGTCTCGCCGAAGCCGCAGACGACCCGGCACCGCATTCTCGGCATAGCCACGCATGCGCATGCCCAGATCGCTTTTCTTGATACCCCGGGCCTGCACCTCGGCGGCAAGCGGGCGATGAACCGCCAGCTCAACCGGGTCGCCCGCCAGGTTCCCGATGAGGCGGATGTGATTGTTCATGTCATCGCCGCATCCCGCTGGACCGATGAAGACGAGCAGGTCTGGAACGTGATCGCGCAACACAACGTGCCGCGCTTGCTCGTCGTCAACAAGATTGATCTGGTCAAGGAAAAGGCCGATCTTCTGCCTTTCGTGGCGACACTCAGCGAGACCCGTCATTACGACGGCATCCACTATCTTCGCGCAACCCACAGCAAGGGAATGAAGCCCTTTCTTGATGACCTGATCAAGTTTCTGCCTGAGGCACCAGCCCAGTACGGTGAGGATGAACTGACCGATCGCAGCGAGCGCTTCATTGCCGCCGAGATGATTCGCGAACAACTGATGTTGCGCTTGTCCGAGGAACTCCCCTACGCGACGAGCGTCGAGATCGAGCATTTCGAACAGGTCGGAAATCTGGCCCGGATCTCTGCCGCAATCTGGGTCGAGCGCGAGGGTCAGAAGGCGATCGTGATTGGCGCTTCCGGTGCCGGCTTGAAGGCAATCGGCAGCAATGCGCGGCGGCGCATGGAGAAGCTTTTCGGCGGCAAGGTCTTCCTCGAACTCTGGGTCAAGGTGCGCGAGAACTGGTCCGATGATGAGGCCTCGCTCAAGCAGTTCGGCTATTCCGGCTGAGCCGGGAGTCTGGGCGGCAGAAACTTCGGATAGCGAGATTGGGCTATCGCCATAGGCTGCGTCTATCGGAGGGCGCGCATAGTGGTTCTATGTAAGCCCGACGAGAGGCACAGCCTATGGATGAGAGCACGATTGCCGCCCGAAAATTTCTGCCACCCAGGCTCCCAGGTTTGAGGCCACGTCGTGCATGTTGATGCCGAACCGGCGCTGATCCTGCACGCAAGAGCCTACCGCGAAACCTCGCTGCTGCTCGAATGTCTGACGCCCTCTCACGGCAGGGTCGGTTTGATTGCGCGTGGCGTTCGCCGCGAACGATCGCGCCTGCCGCGCGGACTCCTGCAACCCCTGCAACCGCTGCTGCTGAGCTGGGCCGGCAGGGGAGAGCTGGCGACGCTGACGCGGGCCGAGGCCAGCGCCGCACCGTATCCGTTCGTCGGCGAGCGGATCTACTCGGCCATGTATCTCAATGAACTCGTCCTGCGCCTGTGCGCGCGTGGTGATCCGCACAGCGAGCTGTTCGATCATTACCGGCAGTGCCTGCAACGCCTGTCAGATGCGGAACCCGAGGCCTGGACACTGCGCCGATTCGAGCGCGACCTGATGATCGATCTTGGCTACGGTCTCGTGCTGGATCGGGAAATCGATTCGGGCCAGCCATTGCAGGCCTCCACCGACTACGCCTATGTCATCGATGGCGGGCCGCGTCGGTGGAACGGAAACCAACGAGATCTGCGTGTAAGCGGCGCCGCCCTGCTGGCGCTGGCCAGCGACGAGATGCCATCCGCCGGGCACACGGCAGAACTGAGGCGGCTCATGCGTGTTCTGCTCCAGCATCAACTCGGCGGCGGCAGCCTCAATGCATGGACGATGCGCTGGAGGCTTCAGCAGTAGCAGTCAATCGAGCGCCTTGCGCGTCTCCATGCAGGTCGCCAACAAATCCGCCAGCGCAGCATGTGGCCAAACCGTATCGGCCTCGATCTGCTTGCGCAATACTGTGACGGCCTGACTCAGAGCGGGTGCGCCACAGAATCCGGCCGAGGCATCAAGTCGATGCAGGCGACCAAGCAAGGCCTCGCGATCCGTCGTCGCGGCAAATCCATCAAGCTCATCAGGCAGGGCGTCAAGCTCTCCGGCGAAGAGTCCGCGCAGGGCCGCGATGATCGAGGCGTCGCCACCAGTCTTCTCGGCGGCAAGGGCATCGTCGAGCACGTCGCCGGTCCGGATCCGGCTTGACGATCCGGGCAGATGGCGAGCCAGCGTCGCGTGCAGGGCGGCGAGTCCGATTGGCTTGTAGATGACATCAAGGAAGCCATGATCGCGCATCGCGCGCCGGTCCGCCGTGGCCTCGGCTGTCGTCACCAGTGCCGGTGTCGATCGATTGGGGCCATTGCCGGCGCGGATTTCGGCCAGGGCCTGCACGCCATCGAGCCCCGGCATCCGCGCATCGAGCACGATCAGATCAAATACTTGCTCGCACGCCGCATCGCGCGCCGCAAGACCGTCCGCAACCGCGATTGACCCATGCCCGGCAACCGCGATGGCTTCGCAGAAAAAAAGCAGGCTCAGCGGATTGTCGTCCGCGACGAGAATATTTCCCATCGGTGGATCTCCATGTCCATGCGACGTCGTACAGCTTTATCCGGATTGGTCCAAACGTCAATCGAATCCACAATCGATGCGGATGCAGCGCACCTGCTTACCAGGGCAAGCCCGAACATTTCGGGCTACCATGCGCACCCGCAAGCCAGTCCGCACGCGTTTTCATGCAGAATCCCGAAGTCGAAATCGAAGGCCTCACCCATGATGGACGCGGCGTGGCGCGCATCGACGGCAAGACCGTCTTCGTCGCGGGGGCGTTGCCCGGCGAGCGAGCGCGGATCCGCTACAGCAAACGACATCGAAACTATGACGAGGCCAAGGTCGAGGAACTGCTGACCCGTTCAGTCGATCGCATCGAACCGCGTTGTCCGCACTTTGGCATGTGCGGTGGTTGCGCGTTCCAGCATCTGCCTGCCGAACGCCAGATCGAGGTCAAACAGAAAGTGCTGGCAGAAAATTTCGAGCGCATCGGCAAGGTGAGACCCGAGCGCTGGTTGCCGCCGCTCAGCGATGAGCCTTGGGGCTATCGGCGCAAAGGCCGCTTGTCGGTCAAGTGGGTCGAGCAGAAAGGCAAGGCCCTGGTCGGTTTTCGTGAGGACAACCCGCGCTTCATCGCCGACCTTTCCGTCTGTCACACCCTGTTGCCCGAAGTGGGGCATCGAATCGATGCGCTGTCCGAGCTGATCGGCAGCCTCGAAGCCAGGCGCGAGATTGCGCAGATCGAGATCGCGGCGGGTGACGCTACGATTGCCCTCGTGTTTCGTCATCTGCTTCCCCTGGTCGATGGCGATCGTGAGAAGCTCAAGGCTTTCGGTGTCCAGCACGATCTTGCCATTCTGCTGCAACCAAATGGGCCGGACAGCGTCCATCCGCTCTGGCCAGAGACAATTGATCTGCATTTCCGTATCGCCGATGCCGACGTCGATCTCGCCTTCAAGCCGCTGGATTTCATTCAGGTCAACTCCGGCATGAATCAGCACATGATCCGGCGCACGCTCGATCTGCTCGATTCAAAATCCGATGATGTCGTGCTCGATCTGTTCTGTGGGCTTGGAAACTTCACCCTGCCGATTGCACGACGGGTAGCTTCCATTGTTGGGATTGAAGGAGATGAAGGTCTGGTTGCGCGAGCCGGCGCCAATGCCGCGCGCAACGGCATCGAAAACACCCAATTTCAAGCTGCGGATTTGCTTCTCAATCATGCAACCGCGCCTTGGGCGCGCAGTGGATACAGCAAGTTGCTGCTGGATCCACCGCGTTCAGGCGCCGCCGCCGTACTGGACTATCTGCCGCGCAAGGGAACGGACCGAATCGTGTATGTTTCGTGTCATCCAGGATCGCTGGCGCGCGATGCGGGCGTTCTTGTCAATCGCCACGGCTTCAGCTTGGCTGAAGCAGGCGTGATGGACATGTTCCCGCATACGGCACATGTCGAGTCGATTGCATTGTTCATCCGTTGATCGACCGGTAGGATGCCAGTCGTCCGATCCGACATATGCCAACGAGCCATTATTCGCAAATGAAGACGACAAAACACGAGGCAGATGACGCATGCTGATCATTGGCATTCCCGGCAAGACCCTGAGCGACGAAGATCGCGTCTGGCTGTCGTCGCCGCAGGTCAGTGGTGTCATTCTTTTTTCCAGAAATTGCGCAAACCGGGATCAGCTTGTCGAGCTGATCGACGATATCCGCATGGAGCGCCCGGATGATCCGTTTTTGATTTGCGTCGATCAGGAAGGTGGTCCGGTACAGCGTTTCCGTGATGGTTTTACCCGCCTGCCTGCACTGGCGCGCCTTGGCGAGCTGTATGAACGCAATGCCAGGCTCGCCGTGGCGCTGGCCGAAGAACACGCCTGGCTGATGGCCAGCGAAATGCGCGCGATCGATATCGATCTGAGTTTTGCGCCGGTCGCTGATCTCGCGTGTGGCAATCTTGCCGTGGGCCAACGCGCGTTCCACGCCGATCCCGCGATCACCTCGGAACTGGTTCAGGCCTATGCGCGCGGCATGCACCTGGCCGGCATGGCGGTGACCTTGAAGCACTTCCCGGGACATGGCAGCGTGCTTGCGGATACTCATTTCGACACCGCGAACGATCCGCGCACGCTAGAGGAAATGCGCGGCACCGACTTCGTCCCATTCATCGACGGCATTGCCGCCGGCGCCGAAGCAGTCATGATTGCGCATGTGAACTATCCCAAGATCGATGCGATGGCCGCGGGCTTTTCCAGCATCTGGATTGGCGACATCCTGCGCAAAGGATTGGGTTTCAACGGCATCGTCATCGCTGACGACATCGGCATGGCAGCGGCCGAGGCGATGGGTGGAATTCCGGCACGCATCGAAGCGCACTTGAAAGCCGGATGCGAGTTGATCCTGGCCTGCAGTCCCGCGATAGTCGAGCAATCAGTGAACGCCACCGCCCATCTTTCCGCATGCCCAGCCGCGCGTGTCGAGAGTCTGCGTGGTGCCGTCGCGCCGACCTGGGAGGCGCTGGAAGACAATCCCAAACGCGACGAGGCGATTTCCCGTCTCGCTGAATTTTGTCCTGATCCGAGCAGCAAATGAGCCGACCCAGACTTTCCAAGGCGTTGCAGAGCGCCGATCTGATCCATGACCAAAGCGTTCTTGCACCGGCAATATCACGCATGGGAAAGGAAATCGGCCAGGCGCTGGTCGGCCAGTCCGCCGTATTTCTGACCATCATGCAGGGCGGTCTGGTCTTTGCCGGGCAACTGGCGACCGCCATCGATGCCGATCTCGAATTCGACTATGTGCATGCCACGCGATTCCGCGGCACAACCGAGGGCGGTGAGTTGAAGTGGATGCGGCGTCCGGATACACCGCTGGCTGGCCGCATCGTTGTCCTCGTCGACGATATCCTCGATGAGGGACATACGCTCAAGGCGATCCGCGACTGGTGCCTCGAAGAAGGAGCCTCGCGCGTGCTGCTCGCCGCCCTCTGCGAAAAACGCCACGGCCGCACCGTACCAGGGCTCAGTGCCGATTTTGTCGGCGTCGAAGTTCCCGATCGCTACGTCTTCGGCTATGGCATGGATTTCCATGAGCAGGGCCGCAACCTTCCCGCCATCTACGCGCTGTGACGCCGATGTCGATTGATCTCGCCCTGATCGGCGGCACCGGTCTTTACCGATTCAAGGGCCTCGAAGATATCAGCGAACACGCGCTGGATACGCCGTGGGGAAAACCGTCTGATGCGATCGTGAGCGGTCGACTCGGATCGCGACGCGTTGCGTTTCTCGCCCGCCACGGGCGTGATCACGACATCCTTCCTCACAAGGTCAACTACCGCGCCAACCTGCATGCGCTCAAGCAACTCGGCGCGCCCCGCGTCGTCGGCGTGAATGCCGTTGGCGGCATCCGCGATGACATGGGGCCACGCGTCGTCGCGATTCCCGACCAGATCATCGACTACACGCATGGTCGCATCACGAGTTACTGTGACAGCGAAGGCGCCGCAGTGCGCCACATCGATTTCAGCGAACCGTACACAACTGGATTACGCAAGGATCTGCTCGATGCGGCCGGCCGTGTGGGCATTGCCGTCGTCGATGGCGGCTGCTACGGCGCGACCCAGGGCCCGCGCCTTGAAACGCGGGCGGAAATCTTGCGCATGCGCCGCGACGGCTGCGATCTGGTTGGCATGACCGGCATGCCTGAAGCGGCGCTCGCTCGCGAACTCGATCTCGACTACGCCTGCCTGGCCCTGGTCGCCAATTGGGCGGCTGGTTGCGGCGATGAGGCCGAAATCAGCCTTGATGAAATCTTTGCCAACCTCGAGCAGGTCACGGCACAAGTGCCGCCGATCATCACGGCGATGTTGAGTCATCCCTGAGGCTTCCCTGCGCCACCAAATGCGTAAGGACGATCCGTCAGGCAGCAAACTGAAGCCTGGCAAGCTCCGCGTACAGCCCGCCTTGTTCCAGCAATTCGGCATGCGTGCCCTGGGCGACAATGCGCCCGCCATCAAGTACCACGATGCGATCGGCTTTCTGCACGGTGGCCAGGCGGTGTGCGATGACAAGGGTCGTGCGATTCTTCATCAACCGTTCGAGCGCATTCTGCACAAGCCGTTCCGATTGCGCATCGAGACTCGAGGTCGCTTCGTCGAGCAGCAGGATAGGCGCATCGCGCAGCAGCGCGCGTGCGATCGCAATGCGTTGCTGCTGTCCGCCTGAAAGCCGCACGCCGCGTTCGCCGAGATAGGTGTCATATCCTTCCGGCAGGGTGACGAGAAATTCGTGCGACTCTGCCGCCCGCGCCGCCGCTTCGACCTCCGCGATAGTGGCCTCGATGCGCCCGAAGCGGATGTTGTCGGCGGCGCTCGACCCGAACAAGACCGGATCCTGCGGCACCAGTGCGTAGCAGCCGCGCAACTCGGCCAGATCAATCGCGCGCAGATCCTGGCCATCGATGGTGATGCGACCGTTGAGGGGATCATGGAAGCGTTGCAGCAACTGGAACAAAGTGGTCTTGCCGGCGCCCGAGGGGCCGACCAGGGCAACCGTTTCGCCGGGCTCGATGCTCAGCGACAGATCATGGATGGCCGCCTGATCCGGACGCGACGGATAGCGGAACTCGACCTGCTCGAAACGCAGCGCACCGCGAACCGGATGCGGCAAAGTCAATGGTTGTTTGGGCGAGCGGATCGCGGCATCGGTATCGAGCAGTTCGCCAATGCGACCGAGCGCTCCTGCACAACGTAGCAACTCGCCCCAGACCTCGGTAAGGCCGCCCACCGATCCGGCCGCGACCACCGCGTAGAGGACAAACTGGGCGAGCACGCCGGCATTCATCTCACCGGCAATGACCCGATGTGCGCCAGCCCACAGCACCACGGTGATCGCACCGAAACTGAGCAGGATGACCAATGCAGTCAGCAAGGCCGTGGTGCCGATGCGCTTGCGTGCCGTTGCCAGGGCCAGCAGCACCGCCGAGGTATATCGGTCACGCTCGCGCGGCTCACGTGTATACGCCTGCACGGTATGAACCGCATTGAGCGATTCCGAGGCAATTGCCGAGGCATCGGCGATACGATCCTGGCTTTCCCGCGACAGCTTCTGGACGCGTCGACCGAGGAACACGATCGGCAGGATCACCGCCGGAATCACCAGCGCGGTCAATCCGGCCAGTTGCGGGCTGGTCACGATCAGCATCGTCGTCGAACCGATCAGCATGACCACACTGCGCAGGGACAGCGACAGGGTCGAGCCGACCACGGTCTGCACGAGTTCGGTATCGGCGGCCAGGCGCGACACCAGTTCACCCGAGCGGGTGCGCTCGAAGAACGCCTGATCGAGGCTGAGCAGATGCGAATACAGACGCGAGCGCAGGTTCGCCGCCACGCGCTCGCCGAGCAGGGTCACGCAGAAATAGCGCGCAGCCCCGGCAATCGCCATGACCACGGCAACGCCGAACAATCCAATGAATCCCGCATTGAGCTGAGCCGGATCGGTCTGTCCGAAACCGCGGTCGATCATGAACCGCGCGGCCGCGGGCAGGGCCAGGGTTGCAGCCGAGGAAATGGCCAGGAACACAAGCCAGCCGGCGATCAGGGCGCGTTGCTCGCGCACGTACGGAATCAAACGGCGGTAGGCACCGAGTTTGCGCGGCACTTCGGGGGTGGGCTCGGTCATCGGTTTGGATTTGTCGGGGCAGCCCACCGAATGGGTGCGTGCACGGTTCAATTCAAGTAAGCCGTGAGCGGTTAGCCGTTAGCTGTTAGCGGTGAGCGGTGAGCGGAAAATCGTGAGCCGATGCCGTCACCCTCGGCTTCAACTCCACTTCTCGTCATCCCGGCTTTCGCCGGGATGACGGTGAGGGGAGATGATGGTTTCGGGGCTACGTGGAGTCAGTGGAAATCGCGCGACTGCGAACCGAACTCCGGAAGCAGGGCATCGAGATTGAGCAGGCGATGGGCGATCACATGCTGCACGCCTTCGCTTGATTGCAATTCACCTTCGACGCCGAGCACGCTGCTCTCGATCAGGATCCGACGCTGACTGCTGGCCAGTGCCGCCCAGACGATGATGTTGAGGATGCCGGTCTCGTCTTCGAGGGTGATGAAGGTGACGCCATTCGCGGTATGCGGTCGTTGCCGCACCGTGACCAGGCCCGCACAGCGCACGCGCCGGCCATGCCGACTGCCGAGAACATCGCGGGCACGTAACATGCGGCGCTGGTCGAGCGCCTCGCGGGCGAACGACAGGGGATGCCGGCGCAAGCTGAAGCCCTGGCTCGCGTAGTCGCTGATCACATCCTTGCGCAAGGATGGTGCGGCCAGCGCGATCGGTTCTTCATTCACTGCCGCCTCGGCGAGCACGGCGATGGGCTGGTCGACACCGGCGCTATCCCAGCGCGCCTGATGGCGATGACCGCTCAGGCAGCGCAAGGCATCGGCATCAGCGAGTCGTGCACGTTCACCGGCATTGAGGCCGGCACGATGGATCAGGTTGGCGACATTGGCGAATGCACGTTCGCAGCGCGCTTCGATGATGCGTTGTGCGGTCGCCTCGGAGAAACCCGCAATACGCGAGAAACCAAGGCGCAAGGCGTGCGAGTTGTCTTTCGTGCTGCTTCTCGTGGGAGCGGCTTCAGCCGTCCCGAAAAGGGGACTCCCTTCGGTCGCGATGCTCTGCTCCCCATTCGAAAAAGACATCGTGACCGGTGGCTCCAACGTGCAATCCCACTCACTGATCGTCACATCAACCGGCAGCACGCGCACACCGTGGCGCTGCGCATCACGGATCAACTGGGCGGGGCCGTAGAAACCCATTGGCAGCGAGTTGAGCAGGGCGCAGGTGAAGGCGGCCGGGTGATGGCATTTGAGCCAGGACGAGGCATAGGCGAGCAAGGCAAAGCTGGCCGAATGTGATTCCGGAAAGCCGTATTCGCCGAAGCCCCGGATCTGCTCGAAGATACGCTCGAAATAGCTTTCCTCGTAACCATTGGCGAGCATGCCGTCGCGGATGCGGTCATGGAACGGCTCGAGGCCGCCCTTGCGCTTCCATGCCGCCATCGCACGGCGCAGTTCATCGGCCTGGCCCGGTGTGAAACCGGCGACGACCTCGACCAGTTTCATCACCTGTTCCTGGAAGATCGGCACGCCGAGCGTGCGCTCAAGCACGGGCCGGATCCGGGATTCACCCCGGCCGGCCGCACGTTCGCTGGCCGATTGCGGATAGTCGATTTCCTCAAGTCCCTGCCGACGGCGCAGATACGGATGCACCATTCCGCCCTGGATCGGGCCTGGACGAACGATCGCGACCTGGACAACCAGATCGTAGAACACGGCCGGGCGCAGACGCGGCAGCATCGACATCTGCGCGCGCGATTCAATCTGGAATACGCCGATCGTATCGGCAGCACGGATCATCGCGTAGGTCGGCTCGTCATCCTGCGGCAGCGTGGCGAGATCGAAACGTATTCCGGCGTGCCGGTGGACGAGATCGAAACACTTGCGCAGGCAAGTCAGCATGCCGAGGGCGAGGCAGTCGACCTTGAGCAGCTTGAGCGATTCGAGATCGTCCTTGTCCCACTGGATGATCGTGCGATCAGCCATCGCAGCGTTCTCGACCGGCACCAGGGTGTGTAGCGGATGTTCGGAAATGATGAAGCCGCCGACATGCTGGGACAGATGACGCGGGAAACCGCGCAACTGATCGACCAGGGTCACGACCCGTTGCATCACCCGCGCATCGGCATCGAAGCCACGCTCGCGCAAGGCCTCGGCAATCGGCAGATCCGCATTGGTGTGCGCATAGGCCATGCTCAATTGATCGAGCTGATCCTCGGCCAGGCCGAGCACTCGACCGATATCGCGTGCCGCGCTCTTGCCGCGGTAGCGGATGACCGTCGCCGCCAGCGCCGCCCGTGTTCGACCGTATTTGTTGAACACGTACTGGATCACCTCCTCGCGCCGCTCGTGCTCGAAATCGACATCGATGTCGGGCGGCTCCTTGCGTTCGATCGAGAGGAAGCGCTCGAACAGCAGGTTGCCGTGTTCGGGATCGACTGCGGTGATGCCGAGGCAGTAGCAGACCGCCGAGTTCGCCGACGAGCCGCGTCCCTGACAGAGGATCGGCTGCGGCCGTGCGCGTGCCCAGGCGACGATGTCGTGCACGGTCAGGAAGAAATGCTCGTACTCGAGTTTCTCGATCAAGGTGAATTCGTGCTCAAGCTGGCGACTGACCTTGGTCGGAATTCCGTGCGGCCAGTAGCGTTGCGCGCCGACCAGGGTGAGCTGGCGCAGATGATCGATCGCGCGCACGCCGGCGGGCACCAGTTCATGCGGATAGACATAATTGATGCCACGCAGATTGAACCGGCAACGCGCCGCGATGCGTCCGCTTTCCGCGATCAGTTCGGCCGGATAGATCGCGGCTAGATCCTCGCGCCGGCGCAGATGGCGTTCACCATTCGGAAACAAGGCATGGCCCGCTTCGGCAATCGTGCAGCCGAGGCGGATCGCGGTCAGCGCATCCTGCAAGGCGCGCCGGCCGCGCGCATGCATGTGCACATCACCGCTGGCGACGAGGGGCAGGGCGTGGCGCTGACCGAGCGCCTGCAAGTCGGCCAGCAGCGCGACATCGTCAGCGCCGCAATGCAACTCGACGGCGATCCAGGCACGCCCGCAGAAGTGCTCCAAAATCCACACGGCCGTCGCATCGGGACTATTTTCTTCTCCCGCTGACGGCAGCACATCGCTTATTTTTCCTTCTCCCGCTGGCGGGAGAAGGTGCCGGCAGGCGGATGAGGGTGGACGCGCGGAGCGCGATGCTAGGATCCTGTGCGGATCCCCAACAGGCATATTCCGCATGTCAGCGTGCTGTACCGGTCTGGCGGCAGGAGGAGCCACCGGCACCCACAACACCAGCACATCCTCATGCAAGTTCTCGACATCGACGCGACTCAACGAGTACTCGCCCTTGGCGCTGCGCCGGCGACCACGCGTGATCAGCTCGCAGATACTCGAATACGCCATCTGGCTGCTTGCCAGCAAAACCAGTTTCGGGCCGTCGTCGAGCTGCACCTCGGTACCGACAATCAGGGCGACACCAGATGCCTCGGAGGCTTCCAGCGCGCGCACGATGCCGGCCAGCGAGCACTCATCAGTGATCGCGAGCGCGCTGTAGCCGAGCCGGGCCGCACGCTCGAACAATTCCTTGGCACTCGATGCGCCGCGCTGGAAACTGAAATTGCTCAGCGCGTGCAGCTCGGCGTAGGCCGGTGGTGGATTCAGGCAAACCATCCCTGCAGCATCCAGTTGCCGGTCTCACCGCGGGCGACATAGGCCCAGGCGCGCTGGCCTTCGGGCGTCTGCACAACGTAATAATCGTGACGCTGATCGTCGCCATCCCACCAGCCGCTCTCGATGCGTTCCGGTCCGGCCAGAATCCGCAACGGTGCGGAACGCAGCGGGATCGCCCGACGCAACAGCCACAGGGGACGCAGCGCGCGGATACCGATCTCCTCGCGTATGGATTTCCGGCGCGCAGGCAAAGCGCCAGCGCGCGAGGGATCCCTGTCGAGCGGACACAACCGCCAGGCCCGGTCCGGACGATGATCGGCCACTTCGAGGAATCGGCACACGGCTTCATCGCCGAGCCGGGCACGCAGGCGTTCGACCAGGGTCGGCCACTCCATCGTGCCGCGCGGCGCCGTGTCGAACAGATCCTCGTGCAGCGGACGCAGGGTCGGCAGATCCTCGGCGACCACGTTCAAGGCTTCCACCGGAGCGACCAGGGCCGCGCGTTCGAGCCGCGTCCTCGCAAGTTCGAGCAGCAGGTTGGCATCGCGCTGCGCTTCGAGCAGACCGACCGTGATCCGGGTCGTGGCCTGGCGCTCGTGTTCGAGGATCAGATCAAAGGACTGCACGCCGCCGTCGCGGGTGACGAGGAAGCGGCCAAGATCGCGCAGCATGCGTTGCAACGGAAACAGCAGGGCTTCGACACGATCGATGCGGTAGTCGAACTCGATGCGGCGCTGGTAGCGGGTTGGCGGCTGATAACTGGCCCGTGCTTCGGGAACAAGTCCGCGCATGCGGTCGAGATGGAGCAGGGCAGCCGGGCCGATGCGGCGGGCCAGCTCGGCACGCGGCAGGGCAAACAATTGCTCCAGTCGGTTCAGGCCCATGGCTGTCAAACTACTTGAGGTTTTTCTCTCAAGTCCGCAATTTAAAACGGAAAACACTGAAAGCGCATTGACTAGATGCGGTTTCGATAGCAGCGCGATGCCATCCCGGCCCGTGGCCAGCACACGCGCTCCGGCCGCGACTGGAGCCACCGCCAGGCGATAGCTCAGCGCCCAGCCATCGAAATCCGAGCGCAGGCGCCGTTCGAGCGCCGCCCAGCCACCAAACAGACCGAGGCTGGCACCCACCTCGACCAGCAAGGCACGCGGCGGCGCCAGGCTGACTTCATTGCTGAAGCGATACGCCGTGTCCGCCAGCGCGGTCAGCAAATGGCGTTCCGCCTCGATATCCCGACGCCAGCCCGGCAGATCCGCTTGCAGAGCACGCGCGGCTGCCAGCGATTGGCCACTGCGGATACCAGCCACGCGCGCAGCCCGGTTGACCAGGGCCACCCGCGGATTGCGCACCGGCCCATCGACCAGCACAGCCGCCGCTTCACGCGCGCAGTCCGGCGGACGCACGGCATCAAGTGGCAATTCAGGAAAATACAGGCATGCCCAAAGCATGGGGCCGGTCCAGCAGAGGTCGATGTACGTATCTTAGTACGTATCCTGACAATCGTCGCTGGCTGTTCTTGACCTCGCAGCCTGCCGACCGTCGCCGGCGCTCTCTGTAGGAAACGGCTTCAGCCGTGATGCCCTTCACCACACTGCGACAAAGGGCAGCGTGAACCGCAGGAAGCCCCTTTTCGGGGCGGCTGAAGCCTGCTCTCATCAAACATGCCGTAACTCATTGATTCTCAGGGTGCGCAGCCATCGCTTTTTTCCTTCTCCCCTCGGGAGAAGGTGCCGCAGGCGGATGAGGGTACGGGCTAGCATGGAATCTGCGCTCTGGACGAACCCTCATCCGGCCGTTGGCCACCTTCTCCCGAGGGGAGAAGGAAAGACAACCGCCTGAACCCGCACATCGCGCCCCTTGTTAGATGCGCGACAGCGCGCCGCCGAAGGTGGGGCGTGGGCTCCTATACAAGCCAAGTCCGACAGGCTGCTAACCGGATTCAACCACCGCACGGCCACGGCTCAGGTCGCGTATAAAGGCCGTAAACGCCTCGACACGATCACGCGGCAGGCGCAGTTGCAGGCGGCCTCCGTGTGCATCGAAGGATTCATCCAGTTTGCTGACCGCGAATTCCTCAAAACGCGCATGCAGGATCGGCAGAATCGAGAATTCGCAACCAACCCGGATATCAGCCATATCGATCAGCGGCACTCTGGCCGCCAGGCGCAGACACTCGGCCGCGCAGCCGCCATAAGCCCGGGCCAGACCACCGGCGCCGAGCTTGATGCCGCCATACCAGCGCGTGACCACGACGATGACCCGATCAAAGCCCTGACCTTCGATGGCCTGCAGAATCGGCCGACCGGCTGTGCCGCCCGGCTCGCCATCATCGGAAAACCGGTACTGCTGGCCGATCCGGTAGGCCCAGCAATTGTGCGTCGCCAACGCATCGCCGATGTCGGCAAGAAAAGCCAAGGCCTGCTCAGGATCTTCAACCGGCGCGGCATTGGCGAGAAAGCGGCTCTTGCGGATCTCCTGCAACAGGCTGGCCGGCCCACTCAGGGTATGCAGCTCACTCACTCGGACAGCCGGCGCAACTCGTCGGAAAGCTGCCAGTCCGGATGCATGCGGCGGAACAGGCGCAGGTTCTCGATCGCTTCCTGGCGGCGGCCCGCATTCTTCAGCCGCACGATTTCGGCCAGCCAGTCCTGCGGGGCAAGATGCATGTTCTGGCGCAGCTTGATCGACGAATTCGGCGACGGTGCGCGCGATTGTTCGACAGCCTTCGGCGCACTCATCGTCGCGGCATTGCCTGCGGCCTGATCGCGTCGCTCGCTGCGCAGCTCGCCGGCCGCACCCGAATCGGTATCGTTCGACGCGCTGTCTTTCTTCTCCGGAAACGCTTGCGCCTCATCGGCAGCCGACATCGCTGGCGCGGGCTCCGGTTCCGCCAACTGCTGTTCGGGAATCGGCGGGGCAGGTGGCGGCGGAGGCGCTGCCGCAGGCGCAGGCGGCGGACTCATCGCCCTTTTCCGCGCTCCAGGCCTGGATTCCTGCTTGGCTTGCGCTGCCTCGGCGGGCATTTCCTTGTCCGCCATCGCCGCATCAACCTCCGGCGACACCGATTTCTGCAATGGAGCCGACTCACTGATCGGCTCCACCGAAATAACCGATCGCTGGCTGCGTTCCGGACTGGTCTGCGCCTCTTGCGACTCGATCTGCTTGCCAACCTGCCAGGCAATACCGGCCGCCAGCACCAGGCCTGCAGCCGAGCCCAGTCCCAGCAACCAGCGTTGCGCCGGCGGCGCACGACCGCCATGCACGGCCCGCGCGGCATTCGCGATCACGACACGATCGACCCGACGCGGCGGCTCGGGACGCGACAGCCGCTTGTAGATCGCGCCGAACTCGCCGCCATCGTCTTCGAGCAGACGTTGCAGATCCTGTTCGGGGTCGCAGCGCTTGTTCATGTCTCGAACCTTGCGCGGACGCGAGCGAGCGCATAACGCAGACGCGATTTGACCGTCTCGCGACCGACTCCCGTGACCTCGGAAATTTCTTCAAGTCCGAGGCCATTTTCCATACGCAACAAGAAGGTTACGCGTTGTTCCTCAGGTAATTCCTCAAGCGCAAGCTGCAGCCGGCGACGCTGCTCGAACTCGCTCAGCACACGATCGGGCTGCTCATCCTCGGGCGCATCGAGCTGATTGAAGACGATCTCGGCTTCATCGGCCGAGGCCTGCGGCCGGCTGCGGCGAAAACGATCGATCACAAGGTTGTGCGCGATCTGCAGCAACCAGGTCGTGAACTTGGCCTCGACGCGGTAGCGCTCGCGCGCAGCCACGGCACGGCTCCAGGTTTCCTGGAACAGTTCATCGGCATCGGCGCGCTGGCGCAGGGATCGCAGGAGAAAGCGGTACAGGGTGCCACGGTGGCGCCGATAGAGCATTTCGAAGGCGAGCATGTCGCCTCCGGCATACGCAAGCATCAGTTCTTCGTCCGTTCGTTCCGACCCCATGGGTGCGAGGTTAAGGCAATCCATGGAGTGAGTCATCAACATAGGTGCGCTGGTTAACGCTCGGGCGCGGGTTTCGGGGTTGATGGACCCGTGATGATGGATGCGGTTTGAGGCTGACCGGGACGCGCCAGTAAGCCGGAGAGCCGTCAGCGGTTAGCGGGCAAAGCGATTTCGGCAATGTGGTTGCTGAGGAATCTTCGTAGATTTTCGTAGGAAGCGGCTTCAGCCGCGATGCTGATATGACTTTCATCGTCAAGTAGCGATTGAGTTCAATAGTGATCGACGTGTTGTCGTTTGCTGTTTTGAATCCCCTGAAGATGGCGCAGCCAGTACATCCGACGGTTGCTCAAGCTGATATGCGCGGGTTGGATACCGCAGTACTGGTGTCCGTCATGTGGGCATGGCCTCGGTCTTTCGTCGTGAATCAGCGGTGGTGCGTGCTGTCACAAAGCATCGTCGAGGGTCACCCACGGAACCGGGCTGCGCCGTCTTCAGGGGATTGCTGGACTCCTGTTTTGGGAACGGGAATGGATCATGCGGTCGGGCTCAACGGGTTGTCGCTGAGGGAGTCATGCGGGCGATATCCCAAATGAAGGCGGCCAACTCGCGGGCCACCGCGACGACGGCGACGTTCTTCAGTTTGCCGCGGGCGACAAGGCGGCGGAAACGCCCACACAAGCGCAGTTGCGCATCCCAGGCCCGCGCGATGATGGGTTGATCCAGCGGCTCGTGGCGTAGCTGAATCTCGCGCGAGACCTTGGCCGGATACTGATAGGCCCATGAGGCCTCGACCAGCGCTTTGCGCGCGACCCCATTGCCCGCCTTGGTGATCCCCCCTTGGCGGCGGCTCGGTCCTGAGCTGTGCTCGCTGGCGGTAATGCCAAGCCAACCCATCAGCTGGCGCGGATGGGCAAAACGCGACAGATCACCGATCTCGGCAATCAGGGTGATGGCGGTCGTGAACTGGATGCCGCGCAGGGCCTGGATAGCTTGCACAACCGGATACCAGCGCCAGGTGGCGGCAGCTTCACGCAGCACTTTCTCCAATCGCTCGCACTGGGCCAGGCGATCCTCGATGGTGCGTCGATATTCCTCGAAAGCGATCTGTGACATCGGCTGCGGAAACACGAACTGACTGATCCAGCGCCGATGCGCCGGCCCCCAGTTGGCCTTGCCCGTATAGCGCACGCCGTGCATCAGCAGAAACGACTTCAGACGCTGGCGTGCACGCTGCAGATCCTGCTTGGCCGCGCCCCAGGCACGGCTCAGATCGCGCAAGGCTTCGTCCTCGACATCCGGCACATGCACCCGCGCCAGATCGTCTGCGCGCAGCGCCTTGACCAGGATCACCGCATCACGCCGATCGGTCTTGACCCGATCGCCCGGCTTGCGCGCAATCAGCGAGGGCGCACAGACCACACAGGCCATTCCTTTGCGCGCCAATTGGCGCTGCAATCCGTAGCCACATGGCCCCGCTTCATAGACAAACGACACCGTCGAGCCCTTCGACTTCATCTGCTGACACAACCGATCCACGTCCCGCTCGGTGACCCCAATCCGGCCCAGTGTTTGCACCTCGCCAAAACCGATCGAATACGCCACCACGATCGACTCCTTGTGGACATCAAGTCCGACAAAAACAGTGTTATCGTTTTGCATGCTGACCTCCGCGTAGGTTGAGTTTCCCGAGTGAGCAGTTTGCTCCCTCTTACGGCTCTGGCCTCCGGCTAACCCGCGTCAAACACCTCGCGGAGGTCGGTTCGAGCCGCGAAAGTCATACTGTCTTTTCGCTCCCAGTGCCAAAGCATCAGGCCTGAAGGCCTTTCCTACAGAAGCCCGCTCGCCGCAAGCCTTTCCCGCTACCCGCTCAGCGCTTACGGCTCACTGCCTCTACTCTATTTGTTCCCGCGCCCAATTCGCATCAAGCGCTTCCATCGCATCCAACGGCTTGAAATTGGCGGCCTTGTCGTAGGCTTCGGCGACATCGTCCTCGCGCTTCTCGCCATGCAGCAGCATCAGGCCGTTGCCGTACTCGATCCAGGCGATGGGTGATTGCGGAGTCGCCTTGAGCGCGGCCTTGAGGTTCTTTTCGGAATCCGTGGCATTCGCCCCGTAGGTCAGCTTGGCCAACATGCCGCCGACCTTGTTGACGATCTCGGCGTGATAGAGGCCCAGCGCCGTCATCGCCTCGGCGTGCTTCGGTTCCATCTTCAAGGTTTTGTCGAGCGATTCGCGGACCTTGCCAGCCAAGCCCTGGGCCAGCGCCTTGGCAATCGAAATCGACTGGCTCAGACGGCCGATCGCGAATGCACGTCGATAGTGGCTGTTGGCCAGACCGGGCAGGGCGGCCACGGCCTCGTCGGCGAGGCGAACCAGGTCCTCGTAGCGACTGGTCTTGGCATCGTCATCATCGACCAGATACGAGGCATGGATTCCAGCCGCCTTGATTGCCACCGACGCACCGAGCGCCTTCAGCGCAACCCCGGATTCATAGGCCTGCTGAAAATCACCACGATGGAAATCGCGCCAGGCATCCTGCAACTGCGCGGCAATGGCTGCCGAATCCTTGCCCAGCTTGGGATTGGCCTTGAGCAAGGCCGCAACATGTTTCTCATCGGGGTAGGGCTCCTGATCACCCGCATGCAGCTTCGGCCAGGCCTTGGCCAATTTGTCACCGGCGTAGTCGAATGCCTTGTCCTTGTATGGAAACGCCGCCCAGTTCTTCTTCGCCATGGTCAAGCCCTCAATTCATCGACCTCCATCCTGCACCTGCACCGCATCCGGCGGCAAGCCGCTAAACTTCGAGGCAACCTCTACATGTCATCACGCGATGTCTTCGACCTTGTCTCTGTAGGAGCCCCACCAGGGGCGAGCACTTCGGCGGGAATGCCGGAAAGGCTCGCCCGTAAACGGGCTCCTACAAAAGCGCAGTCAATCCATCGATCCAGATATCTCAATGACCTCTCCCGAACAAACCACCAACCCAAGCACCCGCGCCGCCGAACTCCGCGCACGCATCGACGAAGCAAACTACCGCTACCACGTCCTCGATGACGCGCAGATTCCGGATGCCGATTACGACAAGCTGATGCGCGAGCTTGAGGCGATCGAGGCGGCGCATCCCGAACTGGCCGTGGCCGATTCTCCGACCCGACGCGTCGGCGCAAGCCCTTCGCGCGAATTCGCCGAAGTGCGTCACGAGTTGCGCATGCTGTCCTTGGCCAACGCCTTCAGTGACGAGGAAATCGAGGATTTCGTGCGCCGCATCGAGGAGCGCCTGGAAATTGAGAACCCCTTGTTCTCGGTCGAACCGAAGTTCGATGGTCTCGCCATCAGCCTGCGCTACGAGGATGGCGTGTTCGTGCAAGGCGCGACGCGTGGTGATGGCGAAACCGGCGAGGATGTAACGGTCAACTTGCGCACGATCAAGGCGATTCCCTTGCACTTGCGCGGTGACGACTGGCCCGCCGTGCTCGAAGTCCGTGGCGAGGTGTACATGCCGCGTGCCGAGTTCGAACGCTACAACGAGCATGCCCGCGAGCATGGCGGCAAGGTGCTGGCAAATCCGCGCAATGGCGCCGCCGGTTCGCTGCGCCAGCTCGATTCCTCGATCACGGCTTCGCGACCACTCGCGTTTTTCGCCTATGCGCCGGGTGCAGTGGAAGAGGGCGCCTTGCCGAAGACCCACACGGCACTGATGAAGAAATTCCGCGAGTGGGGTTTCCCGGTCAGCCAGCTGGTCGAAACCGCACGTGGCGCCCAGGGTTGTCTGGATTTCTACCGGCGCATCGGTGAATCGCGCGACAGCTTGCCGTTCGATATCGATGGCGTCGTCTACAAGGTCGATGATCTCGATGCGCAGCGCGAACTCGGTTTTGTCGGGCGTACACCGCGCTGGGCCATCGCGCACAAGTTCCCGGCTCAGGAGCAGAGCACGCGCATCCTCGCCATCGACATCAATATCGGCCGCACTGGCGCAGCCACGCCGATCGCACGGCTGGAACCGGTGCAGGTCGCTGGCGTCGTCGTCACCAATGCCACCTTGCACAACGCCGATCAGATCGAACGGCTCGATGTACGCGTCGGCGATACCGTCATCGTGCGGCGTGCGGGTGATGTGATCCCCGAAGTCGTGCGCGTGATCGAGGATCAGCGACCCGCTGATACCATCGCCGTGGAAGATGCCGACGCACTGCCCGATCTGCCAGTCCGAACTCGTGCGCGAGGAAGGCCAGGTCGTCTGGCGCTGCTCGGGCGAGCTGATCTGCCCGGCCCAGCGCAAGGAAGCCATCATCCATTTCGCCTCGCGCCGCGCCATGGATATCGAAGGCCTCGGCTCACGCCTGATCGAGGATCTCTGCGACCTCGGCTTTGTCGTCTCGGTCGCCGATCTGTACAAGCTCGGCCTCGATGATTTCATCGAGATGAAGCGCCGCGCCGATGAGCGCGATGGCACAACACCGGAAACCGTCAAGGCGGGCAAGGTCGCGACCAAGTGGGCCGAAAACCTGATCGAGGCGATCGAACACAGCAAGCAGACGACGCTGGAGCGATTCCTGTTCGCCCTCGGCATCGAGCATGTCGGCGAAAGCACGGCCAAGGCCTTGTCGGCATGGTTCGGACGACTCGAACTGATCCGCCATCTGCCATGGCCGCTGCTCAAGCTGGTGCCAGATATCGGCGGCGAAGTCGCCCGCTCGATCGACCACTTCTTTGCCCAGGAAGGCAACCAGTCGGTCATTGATGAGTTGCTGATGCGCGGTGTGAGCTTCAAGGATGAGCATGATGTTTCTCCGAAGTTGCGTCAGGCTCTACCGCCTGTATCGCTACTCGTCAGCCTCGAAATTCCGAAGTTGACCGAGAAGCGCGCCGCGCAACTGGTCGCTGCATTCGACGAATATCGAACGACTGCCCGACGTGCCCGAGCATCAATTGATCACGGCCGGTTTTCCTGCTGAAACCGCCGCCGCGTTTCTGCGCTGGAACGAGGATCCATCGCACCAGGCGCTGTTCAAGCACAGCATGAAAATCTGGAATCAGCTTCGCGAGCTGGCCGGATCAACCAGCGAAACCGAGCAATCACTTCCACTCGACGGCAAGACGGTAGTGCTGACCGGCTCACTGTCGGCAATGACGCGCGACGAAGCCGGCTCGAAGCTCGAAGCCCTCGGTGCCAAAGTCGCCGGCAGCGTGTCGAAGAAAACCGACTTCATCGTCGCCGGTGAATCGGCCGGTTCCAAACTCGAAAAAGCGCAGACCCTCGGCATCGACATCTGGGATGAAGCACGCCTGCTCGAATTCCTCGCCGGGAATCAAACAGAAAAGAAATAACGAAAGAGTGCTTCTCCCGCTGGCGCACCCATAGGGCATAAAGGAGAAGCTGCCGACAGGCTGATGAGGGTGGACGTGCGAAGCACGTTGCCGAATTCACTCTGACAGAGCACCACCCTCATCCCCCTCCGGGACCTTCTCCCGCCAGCGGGAGAAGGAAAAGCTACGGATCGACCCCATGACCAAGATCAGAAAGAGGCCGCAGTGAGCAGCCTCCGCCTCAAAGAAGCACTGGCTCTGCGCGCACACCTCTACGCGCTGATCCGCGAATTCTTCGCCGAGCGCAACGTGCTCGAAGTCGAGACGCCAATCCTGTCAGCAGCGGCGAACACCGAGCCGAACATCGAGAGCTTCAGCACGATGTTCTCAGGCCATGTCGATGCCGGCCCTCCGGAACGCTGGCTGCGCACGTCAGCCGAGTTTCCAATGAAGCGTCTGCTCGCGGCGGGAGTAGGGGATTGCTACGAACTCGGCCGCGTCTTCCGCAACGGCGAAGCGGGCAGGCGACACAACCCCGAGTTCACGATGCTCGAATGGTATCGGGTCGGCTGGGATCATCTTCGCCTGCTTGAGGAAACGGTCGAACTGGTTCGCCACGCACTGGTCATGGTCGGTCGCGAAGCCAGCCTCGTCTCGATGACCTACCGCGAACTATTCGTCGACACCCTGGGCATCGATCCATTCAGCTGCATCGATCGATGCCTTGCGCGAACCACTGCGACGACATCGAAATCGACGGCGAAGGCCTCCAACGCGACGACTGGCTCGATCTGCTGATCACCCATCGCATCCAACCCGATTTCCCGACCGATCGCATCACCGTGATCCGCGACTGGCCAGCCACGCAATGCGCCCTGGCCAGAATCCGTCACGACAATCCACCGGTCGCCGAACGCTTCGAGCTCTACCTCGGCCCCCACGAACTCGCCAACGGCTACCACGAACTCACCGACCCCATCGAACAACGCGCCCGCTTCGAAAACGACAACCGCCGCCGCCAGTTGCGCGGTCAACGCGAGCTTCCGATCGATGAGAAATTTGTTGGCCGCGCTTGAAAGTGGATTGCCGGACTGCGCAGGTGTTGCATTGGGCATCGAGCGATTGTTGATGTGTCTCAGCGAAAGCGAGGATATTCGCGATCTGCTTGCTTTCGAATTTTCACGCAGTTGATCCGGTTCAGAATGAAGAGGAATTCCCTTCAAGGCGCATGAACGGTTTAGAACGCAGTCATAGTGCGAGGTAGTGCAGGTGTCGATTCCCCCATCAGAAGCTTTCGCTGCACTACGTCGTGGATGATTTACCAGGTGTTGAAGTGCCTTGCTCCCGCCTTCGGAACATTCTCGACGCTTGCTCGAGTGGAAAATCACTTCCCCTTGGCGGTGAGGAGTTTTTGAAATCGCGCGGGCTCCTGGCGTTGGTTGCTTTTGCGAAAGGCGATATTGACGACGAGGCATTCAGGGTTTCCGCTCGGACTGAACAGCAATTCAGGCTAATTGAAGCCGAAAAGAAGCGGCTTTTGGACGCTAAGCAACTCGCTGAAGAAACCGCAGAGATGGAAGCTCGACAGCAGACGATGTGGGCAAATCGTGCGGCAGCTGCGTTACGAGAAGAACGCGACCCAAAAAAAATCGCAAAGCGAAGGAATCACGAACTGCGAGAAAGGTTTGGCATAGCTCGTTTCGTGGAACAAGACGCCTATCAACGACTGATGACTATTCTGAAACTCCTCGAAAATGCACAACGATTGCCTGAAGCAGATGCTGCGTGGCTCGCCAGCGACGGCCGTGACTACCGCACTAGCGAAATCATGCACTCCTATCATCGATTGGAGGCCAACTATTGCCTTCAAGAATTCAAGGACACAGGGAATGTTTGGAGCGCCGTGACAGCAAGCGGCCATCTACGTAAGTGCAACGCATCGGCAGAAGCACACGACTTGTTGTCCGCGATTCCGGAGCACCGCGTCAAGCAAGCGAAGTTGAAATGTGCCGTGTACACAACTCATGGGGGAGCGCTTCGTGACCTAAACCGTCATGGCGAGGCTAAGCGCTTCGCGGAAGAGGCTCATGCGCTGCTTCAAGGAGACTACAGACCCTGCACGCTACTGGGTGCTATTCATATCGAACTTGGCGAAATAGCGCAGGGGCACGAGTGGTATCGCAAGGCGGAGGCCCGCGGTGCGCCGACAGAGCATGTTGATGGGGAGCTTCGTGTGATTCTTCGTCGGCTGCCGGAAGCAAAGCGCATGGCAATCATCGGAGAATTGATTGCAACCGACGCTTCCCGTTACGGATGGATGCGAAAGGCGTTCGGAATGTAAGGCCGCGTCAACCGCCGTGATTTTTGGTCGTCATCCAGCCACGTCTAGCGTCTTAGCAGCACAGACACTTTAGTTGGTAAGGTCGGGCGAAGTTGCGACCATCGCCCAGTCCAGGCTGGCGGCGATCAGCGAGACGATCAGAACGATCGCCGCACTCCAGCATCGGAAGTGAGACGCCGAAAAGGCAAACACAAGATCTCGCATGGCTTTGCTTGATGCAAGTGATTACAATGCCATCATTGCAGTCAATGCATTCACTGTTGGAGTGCGCGCCCATGGCCAGCATGACCATTCGCAATCTGGATGACGATTTGAAGAAGCTGCTGCGTCTGCGTGCGGCGCGGCACGGGAAGTCGATGGAAGAGGAGGCGCGAAGCATTTTGCGCAGTGCCTTGCAGGCGGAGCCGCTCAGCGGGAAGTCGCTGGTGGATAGTATCCGTGAGATGGTCGAGCCTTATGGCGGCATCGAGCTGGAGTTGCCGGTGCGCGGGCCCATGCGCGAGCCGCCGGATTTTCGCTGATGATCGTGCTTGATACCAACGTCATCTCGGAGCTGTTCAAACCAGCCCCTGATCCGGGAGTCATGGCTTGGGTCGGTAGCTTGCCCGGAAAAGATATGTTCACCACGGCCGTAACCCGGGGCGAACTGCTGTTTGGCTTGCATCGCATGCCCGAGGGCAGGCGCAGAAGCGACTTGTTGCAGAAAATGACGGTCCTTTTCGAGCAAAAGCTTGCCGGACATGTATTGCCCTATGACAGCGAAGCTGCCGACGCCTATGCCGAACTGGCGGCAATTCGACGTGCTCAGGGCCGTTCGATCGAGCAGTCCGATGCGATGATCGCCGGCATTGCACGCTCGCATGGGGCTACGCTGGCAACTCGCAATGTGCGGGATTTCGAGGGCTGCGGCATCGCATTGATCGATCCCTGGCGCTGATACTCCCGCATCGAAGGCGTTCTACTGATTGCTTTCATGCAGTCGGTCGACTGGTAGCCCAAGGGCTCGTCATCCCAGCGCAGGCTGGGATCCAGTTTCTGTTGTGCCAGTATAGAACTGGATCCCAGCCTGCGCTGGGATGACGGAGTTGTGGGGTGTCGTTTGCGCATTTTGCGAATCTCGATGACCGGGCTCTGTCGTCAGCTCGCGGTGATTCGTCGCCTAGGCCGAATCCAGATCCAGGCGATGACAGCCGCCACAGCAGCCGTCGCCGAGCCAAGCATAAAGGTCATTTCGCCACCCGAAGCTTCCCAGACTTGTCCTGACAATAGCGCGCCAAGTACGCCGCCGATGCCGGAGGGGAAGCCGTAGTGGATGCCCTGGATGTGACCATTCTGCTTGCCCGGGAAGAACAGCACGAGGAATTTCATACTCGCGTCGAAGAAGGCGGCGATGCTGAGTTCGAGCAGGATTTTTGCGAAGGTCATCTGCGACTGCATGGGGATCCTGCACAACGGACAGGCTGGTCGTCGCCGGAATGGCTGTCATCGAAGTCTGCAACGCCTGGATGACGGGGCTGGCGATCACGGTGGTTTACCCCAGTTCGCAGTCGTTGGGCTTGCATTCGGCTAACAATTAGCGTATTAAGTATAAGCATGCGAATTGATCGACATGGCTTCCACGGCATCCTGCACAGCGCGAACCTGATTGAAACGGTGTTGCGCCGGCAACTGGCACCGATCGGAATCTCTCCAAGCCAGGCACGCGTCCTCGAGGCGATGGACCGGATGGGTTCAGTCTGCCAGTCCGACCTCGCCTCGGAGTTCGGTATCACCCCCGCCAGCATGAGTACGATGGCGGATCGGCTGCTGAGCGCCGGATACATCACGCGCACGGTCGATCCGGCATCGCGTCGGCAAAACGTTCTCGAACTGACGGATACGGGACGCACCCTGGTCGCAGGGATTTACGAGGCATGGACGGTAGTCGACGACACCATCCGTGCGGCACTGGGCAAGAATGCGACGGATTTCTTCGAGCTGGGCCGCCGGCTGCGTGAAGGCTTGGGCGGCGCCATCCCCGGAACCCAAAGCAATCACGTCCGCTCCGGAGACAGAGTGGATCCCGCCACCTCTCAGGCAAGCTCCTGAGAGGTGGGTATCACGCCAACCCGTACAGATTGCTGGAATGTTCTACTTTCACTCTTTCGTCCTCGCGCAGGAAACGAATCCATGCCAACCCTTACAGAGCGCTGATGCACATCGAAGCGACATTCAGACGACTTGCACCCCCGCTGGTTTTCTCAGCCGCCCTCACGTTTGCGGGCTGTGCGGCTGTGGGTCCCAACTACACGCGGCCGGCAACGGAATTGCCTGCGGCCTGGAACGGCATTGATCCGACGTCGCAGCCGGTATTGCGTGCCGAAACGCCCGCGGATCTGAGCCGCTGGTGGCAAGGTCTGGACGATCCAATGCTGACTGGACTGATCGACGAGGCGCTGCTGGCCAACAACGATCTGCGTAGTGCGAAATCGAGGTTGCGCCAGGCCCGCGCACAACGCACGGTGGCTGTTGCGGGGCGTTACCCGGAGCTGACCGCATCGGGAGGCACCAGCCGAATCCGGTCCAGCGAAGAAGCCGGCAGCGGTTCGACGACAAATTTCTACAACGCCGGTTTCGATGCCAGTTGGGAGATCGACGTGTTCGGCGGCGTGCGCCGTGGCGTCGAGGCCGCCGAGGCCGATCTCGAATCGACCGAAGCAAGCCTGGCGTTCACCCGGGTAACACTGGCATCCGAAGTGGCTCTGGGTTACGTCGAGGTGCGCACGTTGCAGAGTCGACTCGGCATTGCCCGGGACAACCTTGCCAGCCAATCGGAGACGCTGCAGCTCACCGAGTGGCGTAACCAGGCCGGCTTGGCCAGCAGTCTGGATGTCGAGCAGGCTCGCAGCAACCGGGAGCAGACCCGCGCCCAAATCCCCGCGCTGGAAACCAGCCTGTCCGAAGCGGAACACGCCATCGACATCCTGCTCGGCAAGTCGCCGGGCGCACTGCACGCGCGTCTTGCCGAAGCCGGCGGCCTGCCATCGGTGCCGGCGGAAATCGCCGTCGGCATCCCGGCTGATGCCCTGCGCCAGCGGCCCGACGTGCATGCGGCCGAGCGCACCTTGGCTGCGGAAACCGCCCGCCGGGGTGTAGCCGAGGCGGCGCGCTATCCGGGCTTCTACCTGTCGGGTTCGATCGGACTTGAAGCCTTGAAGGCAAGCGCGCTGGGGGACGCCGGCACCACGGCGTCCTCGCTGCTAGCCGGCATCACCGCCCCCCTGTTCAATGCCGGTCGCTTGCGCGCCCAGGTCGAAATCCAGGATGCGCTACGCGAGCAGGCGCAGATCGCTTATGAGCAAGCCGTTCTGACCGCGCTGCAGGATGTGGAAAACGCCCTGGTCGAACTGGCGCGCAGCCAGGAACGCGTCGAAGCGCTCGGGAATGCCACCGAATCCGCACGCGTGGCGGCCGAACTTGCAGGCCAGCGTTACAGCGTGGGATTGATCGATTTCCAATCGGTGCTGGACACCGAACGCACCCTGCTTTCCAACGAGGACAGCCTCGCCAGCGCCCGCGGCTTCGTGGTGCAGGCACTGGTTCGGCTATACAAGGCAATGGGCGGCGGCTGGTCTCCCGGGACCGCAACCGATACGGCAGGCAAGGACACACCATGAACGACCTCAATACCCCGCAACCCGACTCGAAGAACTCCTTGAAGCAACTGCTCGATTCCCGGGCCGGCAGACGGTTTTCGCGCCGTTGGTTGTGGCTCGGCATGACGCTGATCGGGATCGCTTTGGCGGCCTGGCTGATGCTGCGCAGCGGCGGCGACAGCGCAGCGCCACGCTACACAACCGAGGCGGCCACGGTCGGTTCGCTGGTGGTCAAGGTCTCTGCCACCGGCAATCTGCAGCCGACCAACACGGTGGAGGTCGGCAGCGAACTCTCGGGCATCATCGAAAAGGTCTTTGTCGACGACAACGATGAGGTCAAGAAGGGACAGGTGCTGGCCCAACTGGACATGTCCAAGCTGCAAGACGCCGTGGCGAGATCGCGCGCATCGCTGGCAGCGGCGCAGGCCCAGGTGCTCCAGGCGCAGGCCACGGTGGCGGAGTCGCAGGCCACGCTGTCGCGTTACCAGCAAGTGTCGCAGTTGTCCGACGGCAAGGTACCTTCGAAGACCGAGATGGATACGGCGGAGGCCAACCTGAAGCGTGCCGAGGCCAATGTTGCCAGCGCTCGCGCAAACGTCACCGAGGCCCAGGCGGCCCTGCAGACCGACGAAACCAATCTCGACAAATCCAGCATACGTTCGTCCATCAATGGGGTGGTCCTGTCGCGCGAGGTGGATCCCGGCCAGACCGTGGCCGCCTCCTTGCAGGCACCGGTGCTGTTCGAGCTGGCCGAAGACCTGACCAAGATGGAACTGCAGGTCGATGTCGACGAGGCCGACGTCGGACAGGTCAAGGCCGGACAAGAGGCTACCTTCAGCGTCGACGCCTGGCCCGACCGGGAGTACCACGCCGTCATCACCCGGGTCGGCTTCGGCTCGAGTGAGTCCGATGGGGTCATTTCCTATCTCACAGTACTTGATGTCAACAACGACGATCTCAGTCTGCGGCCCGGCATGACTGGCACCGCCGAGATCATCACGATTACGCGGGAGAACGCGCTGCTGGTACCGAATGGCGCGTTGCGCTTCACCCCTGTTGCAACCGATGCCGTCGAGGAGAAATCGGGCGGCAGTGTTGTAAGTGCCTTGATGCCGCGACCGCCAACTACGGCGAAAAAGGTGACGGCGGCGGCCAGCAACGGCTCGCCGCGGGTATGGGTGCTGCGCGATGGCCTGCCGGTCGCCGTTGACGTACAGACCGGTGCCAGCAACGGTCGTTTGACCGAGATCACCGGCGGCGGGATCAAGGCCGGTACGGCGGTTATCACCGAGGCCCTGGATACCCGGTCATGAGCGAAGCCACGGCGCTGATCAGGCTGTCCGGGATCACCAAGACCTATGGCAGCGGTCAGGCGGCCTTCCAGGCGGTGAAGGGCATCGACCTGGTCATCGAAGCTGGCGATTTCGTCGCGGTCATGGGTCCGAGCGGTTCAGGCAAGTCGACGGTGATGAACATCCTCGGCTGCCTCGACACCCCGACCAGTGGCAGCTACGAGTTCGAGGGCGTGAATGTCGAGCGTTTGTCTCGCGACGATCGTGCGCTGCTGCGGCGCAATTATCTCGGTTTTGTTTTCCAGGGCTTCAATCTGCTGTCACGCACCACCGCACTGGAGAACGTCGAATTGCCGTTGATCTACCGTGGCGAGCCCGTGGCACGACGCCATGCCGCTGCGCGAGCCGCCCTCAAGCAGGTCGGCCTCGAAGGGTGGGATCATCGCACGCCAGGCGAACTCTCCGGAGGCCAGCAGCAACGCGTTGCCATCGCCCGCGCCATCGTCACCCGGCCACAAGTGCTGCTTGCGGATGAACCTACCGGCAATCTCGACACGCAGACCAGCCGGGAAATCATGGACCTGATCACCGGCTTCAACCGCGAACTGGGCATCACTGTGGTCATGGTCACTCACGAGCCGGATATGGCCAGCTACGCCCGACGTGTCATCCGCTTTGTCGATGGCCGTGTCGACAGCGACCGACGCCAGGGGGAGGGCGCCTGATGCTGTGGAATACCCTGTTGCTCGCGCTACGTTCAATCCAGCGCAACCTGATGCGCTCCTTCCTGACCGTCCTCGGTATTGTCATCGGCGTTGCCGCCGTAATTACCATGGTTACGCTCGGCAACGGCGCAACGAAATCCGTGTCGGACCAGATCGCGAGCATGGGCAGCAACCTTCTGCTGGTGATGCCCGGCCAGCGTTTCGGTCCCGGTGCGGAAGCTGGCGCGCCGTTCAAGATGGCTGACGTCGAGGCAATTCGCAACCAGATCACCGGTGCCAGGCTGGTCGTACCGATCGTGAACGAAAGTGCCACCGCGGTATACCAGGCCAACAACTGGTCGACCGTGGTCACCGGCAGCAGCGACGACTATTTTGATGCCGGCAACTGGGAAATTTCGGTCGGTCGCAACTTCACCGAATCGGAGGAGGGGGCGGGCAAGGCCGTGTGCGTGATCGGCGACACCATTCAGGAGAAGCTGTTCGGACGCCAGAATCCAGTCGGCAGCGAAATCCGCATCAAGACCTTCGCCTGCGAAGTCATCGGCTTGTTGAAGGCCAAGGGCCAGTCGTCGATGGGGAGTGATCAGGATGACACCGTGGTGATGCCGCTGCGCACGGTGCAGCGCCGCCTCTCCGGCAGCCAGGACGTCAATCGGCTGACAATCTCGGTCAAGACAGGCGCCTCTATCGACGCCGTCAAGGAGCAACTCACCCTGCTGCTGCGCGAACGACGCAATATCAGCGAATCCGAGGACGACGATTTCCGCGTGCTCGACACCCGTCAGCTCGCCGAAACACTCACCGGAACTACCAAGATTCTCACCATGCTGCTCGGTGCGGTGGCAGCGGTCAGCCTGCTGGTAGGCGGCATCGGCATCATGAACATCATGCTGGTATCGGTCACCGAACGCACCCGCGAAATCGGCATTCGTCTTGCCATCGGTGCGCTGGAAAGGGAAGTATTGCTGCAGTTCCTGATCGAAGCCGTCGTGCTCTCCAGCTTGGGCGGGTTGATCGGCATTGCACTGGCAACCGGCGCTTCCATCCTGCTCGCCGACACGATGCAAGTGCCCTACCTGTTCGACTCCAGCATCAACCTTTTGTCCTTCTTTTTCTCGGCGGCCATTGGCGTGATCTTCGGATTCTTTCCGGCGCGCCGTGCGGCCGGACTCAACCCGATTGACGCCTTGCGGCACGAATGAACTCCTGCAAGCGGGTATCCGCAAGGACGGGGTTGGAGGCAACTTCCTGATCGATCCCTGGCGCTGATCATTTCGTCTTTCTTTGTGTGCCCAACCGCAGGTGCCAGTGGATAATTGCGCGCAGTGCGAGCAATCTGGATTCCTTCTTCAGATCGCTGCAATTGCTCGACCTGGCCGAATCCAGATCCACGTGATAACCGCTGCCACAGCAGCCGTCGCCGAGCCGAGCATGAAGGCGGTCTCGCCACCCGCCGCTTCCCAGACTTGTCCTGAAAGCAAGGCGCCGAGTACGCCGCCGATGCCTGAGGAGAATCCGTAGTAGATGCCTTGGGCGTGGCCGTTCTGGCGACCGGGGAAAAACCGCACGAGGAACTGCATGCTCGCGGCGAAGAAGGCGGCGAAGCTGAGTGCGTGGAGGGTTTGCGCGAAGGCCATCAGGATTACGTTGTCGGGCCAGATTGCGATCATTGCCCAGCGCAGGCTGGCGGCGATCAGCGACAGGATCAGCACACTCGCCGCATTCCAGCGCCGGAAGATCCAGGCCGAGAAGGCGAACACGAGGATCTCGACGACCACGCCGATTGACCAGTAGATGCCGAGGGCCGAGGTGCGGTAGCCGTGCTCGTCGAGATAGATCGAATAGAACGTGTAATAGGGGCCAAACGAGATCTGCATGAGCAGGGCGACGATGAAGAACGCGATCACTTCGGGGCGCCGGAACTTGGCCACGAAGCTCGATGATTCGGACTCGGTCGCGGCAACGGGCGCTCGCCCGTAGTCGTTGAAGAACGATGCAATTGCCATCGCCGCAAAAAGCGGCAGCATGAGCCAGGGCAGGGATGTGACTGGCAGGTAATCGAGCAACACGCCGAATAGCGCGACGACAGCGACAAATCCGATCGAGCCCCAGACGCGGATGCGCCCATAGCGTTCGCTCTTGCCGACCAGGTGCGACAGTGTGATCGATTCGAACTGCGGCATGATCGCGTTGTACATGAAGCAGAACACGCACATGACGATAAACAGCGCGGTGAAATCGTGCGGCACGGTGAAGAACGCGAAGCTGAGCAAGGTCAGCACCGAGCCCGCGCGCAACCAGCGGATCGGGTGTGCGGATCGACCTGCCAGCATGCTCCAGGTAGTCGGTGCAAAAACGCGCGTGCCGTACCAGAGGCTCATCAGGATGCTGATCGCGGCGATATCCTGGCCGCGCTCCTGGAGGTACAGCGCCCAGTACGGATTGAACGCGCCAAGTGCCGCGTAGTAGGCGAAGTAGAAGCTCGACAGGCGCAGTGCGGGCACAGTTGGGGGCGGGCTGGCGTGTGTTGTGTTCATTTCAGGGGTTTTGGATAAACCTCAAACCTCACATTAGCTTCCGTTCGTAGTGAGCTGGGCCTGTCCTGAGCTTGTCGAAGGAAACCATGAATACTTGGAGAGGTCCTTCGACAGGCTCAGAGCCTGCCCCGGATCCGATCCGGGGACGAACGGCTAGGCAAACCTTAGCGTCATCTCAAAATTCCAGATCGAGACTCGCGCACAGATAGTCGACCAGCGGCGCGACACGCTTGAAGCGATCGACCAGCAGCGGTTTCAATTCAGCCGAGGTCGTGATGCTGTCGGCGAAACCTTCCATGGCAACGAAATCCTTGCGCTTGAGATCCTCGATCAACTCGTGATCGGGCTCAAACCCACGCGGCGGTCGAATCAGACTGGCGCCGCCGAGCGTGAAATGTGAAACGAAGGATTTCGAACGCGTGGCTTTTTTCCAGGCGGCTGGATTGTTGGCAATGAAATCACGGATGCGTTTGACCGACTCGGACTCCGGATGCCACTTTCCACCACCAACAAAGCAATCGCCTTGCTGGATGTGCAGGTAAAACGACGGCGCATCGACCTGTCGTGCACGCTCGTGAAACAGGCGCGCACCCGACCAGGTTTTGTACGGCGTTTTGTCGTGGGCGTAACGCGTATCGCGATAAATACGAAACATTGATCCACCCTGGCCACGCGGATCCGCAACGAAATGCGGCGAGATCTTGGCCAGCGGCGCTTGCAGATCCGCTATCAGTTGCAGAAACGGCTGACGCAACACCTCCTCGTAACGCGGCTTATTCTCGTTGAACCAGGGCCGGTTGTTGTTGGCCTTGAGGTCGCGCAGGAAGCGGAAGGTGGCGGGAGTGAAGTAGGTAGTTGCCATGGGAGCTCGTGATTCGATGGTGCGGCGTTGCTATGGTCGCTGGTTGGGGAGGAGCGGGGCAATGATTGGTTGCAGTGAAGCCTGTTGACTTGTGTGGTCAGGGGAAACCATCGCTAGTCATTCCGCTATCGATCGGCGTCCAAACGAGTGTCAGAGTTCCGGCACGCCATGATCAGCGCACTGATTCCAGCGCATCCGTGTTCCGATGATGATCGGCCCACGCCGGATCGAGTTTGGATTCAACAGTCATAGCAGATGGGCGGATTGACCTTGTGCCGCAAGCAACGTGACCGCCGTCTGATCGAACGAGACAAAGGTTTCGCCGCCGAGCCACTGCCCCTCGAAAGCGATCACGCCATCGGCGAAATCACCTCCGGCTTCGAGTACGGCCAAGCCCGCTTCGGCCGCGGGACGATTTGTTTCCGTACTCGCCGCATCGAGCAGCGCCCGGATCGCGCTGGCCACGTCGGCAGGGGTAAAGCCATACACACGACGCAGTACCCAGACGAATTCGCAGAGACAAGGCAGCGCAACTGCAATCAAGTCGGCATTTGTCAGCAGCTTGGCGGCACGCTCGGCTTGCTTGGCATCGTCGCGTACCACGGCGCGAATCAGTACGTTGGTATCGACCGTAACCTTCACTTGCGGCCCGCCCAGCCTTGGGCCACCGCCTCGTTGATTTCTTCGATGCTGGCGACCTTCGTTGTCCGCCCCGCCAAGAGACCGACAAAGTCGGCGATTGATCCCGTAGCCTTGGCTGCTTTCAGTGCGGCCCGGCCATCAGGCAGCAAATCCAGCTCGATCTTCTCGCCGGGCTTGATGCCAAGGTGTTGGAGCACTTCCTTCCGAAAGGTCACTTGTCCGCGTGCGGTAACGGTCAATGTAGTCATGAGGGTGTCCTTGAGTTACGGCCTGGGCATAATGTAATGCAGTCTTGCATTACCATCAAGTTTGCCGACAGGGATCCTGTCCCGCAAGGGTCAGTTACCCGATCGCCACCCGAACACTGATCATGCTCGAACGGAACGGCTGATCAAGTTCGCCGGACAACACGAGGAGTTGCCATTACTCGCTTCTGCCGCTGGCAGCAGAAGAAAAACCTGGAGCGGTCTCGAAGTGCAACGGAGTTTTACTCGATCTGCCTTTGTTGCTCTCGCCCCCAATCCTCCAGCGCATCGAGCAAGGGCAGCTTGGCTGGATCAACCTCGGTGCGCTTCTGTTCGATCAGGGCGAAGTACTGATCGAGGGTGAGCGTGGTCAGCGGAGTTTCGGTGGTCAGGCGGCGTTGGCGGAAGGCTTGCCAGCGGGCGGATTCTTCGTGACTCAGTGAGTGTGGCCAGTTGCGTGCGCGGTAGCGGAACAGCAGCTCGGCGTAACGGGGATCGGTGAAGACCAGGGAAGGTGAACCAAGCAATTCACTCGGTGTCCGCCGCACATCGCGCAGGCGGTTCTTGTCGGCATCGGGGATGAAACCGGAGTACAGCGCCAGCTCGGGGTCGGCGGGTGGCTCGCGCGAGGCTTGCGCCGAAAACACCGCTTGCATCTTTGCAGGCAGTCCTTCGGCACCATTGAGCATGTCGAGGTGACGGAGGGCGCGCTCAAGGTCGAGGCCGATACGTGCGTGATCGACATCCTTGAGTGCGCTCAACGGCGCCAGCGCCGGTGATCGGTTGGCGTGTACGAGCTTGATTGGAATGCGCTCGACATCCTCGGGCAGATCGGCACGCGAGACGAAGACGCGATCGGCTATCTCATCGGCATCGAGTTCAAGCAGCGGGGTCGGATCGACATCGAGGTCATAGACGATCACGCCATTCGACTGCTGTAGATGCATCGCCAGCGGCGCGACGATGGCCAGGCAGCCGCGACTGGCCGGATAGCGCGAGGACACATGCACAACCGGCGTGCGGTGCGCGACATCAAGCAACTGGAAGGCACGCTGCTTGCGGCGCAGATCGAAGCTGAAATCGAACAATCGCGGTTGGTGTTCGCGGATCAAGCGGGCCAGTCCGATCAGCGCCTCGACATCGGAGAGTGCATCGTGGGCGCGATCCTGTTTGAGCTTGTTGGCTCTGGCCAGATCCTCCAGGCGGAAACTCGGCGTGCCGTCATCGCGCAGCGGCCATTCGATGCCTTGCGGACGCAGCGCGTAGCACATGCGGGCGAGATCGATCAGATCCCAGCGCGAGTTGCCGCTGCGCCATTCGCGCTCATACGGATCATGAAAATTGCGATACAACATGTGCCGCGTGAACTCGTCATCGAACCGAAGCGAGTTGTAGCCGACGCCGCAAGTGCCGGGTGCGCCGAGATCCTCATGCACGATCGCGGCAAATTCTGCCTCGATGCGGCCCTCGCGCTCGGTGAGCTGCGGGGTGATGCCGGTGATCAGGCAAGCTTCGGGATGTGGCAGGACATCGGATGCCGGTTTGCAATAAAGCATGACCGGATCGCCGATGATTTCCAGATCGAGATTGGTGCGGATTCCGGCAAACTGCGAAGGCCGGTCGCGGCGTGGATCGGCGCCGGCGGTTTCGTAGTCATGCCAGAAGAATGTGGTTTCGGCCATGGGAATGGGACAGGTCAGTGGTGCATGCATGCTAACGCCGATCACCGGAAACTTGGCCTGCGCGGCGCAACGCGGCAATAATCACCCCATTCACTCAAGCGGAGCACGCAATGCCGACGATTCACGAGGACAATCTGATCTGGATCGATCTGGAGATGACCGGGCTCGATACCGACAATGATTCCATCCTCGAAATCGCCACGGTGGTCACCGACAAGGATCTGAACCTCCTCGCGGAGGGACCGGAATTCGCGATTCGGCATGACGAGGCAGCCTTGTTGGCGATGGATGACTGGAATCGCAACCAGCACGGCAAATCCGGGCTCTGGCAGCGCGTACTGGATTCGGAGATCGACATGGCGCTTGCCGAAGCGCGGACGGTTGAATTCCTGCTGCAATGGGTGCCAGCGGGCAAGTCGCCGATGTGCGGCAACTCGATCTGCCAGGATCGGCGTTTCATGCACCGGTTGATGCCGCGACTGGAGCGGTTCTTCCATTACCGCAATCTTGATGTGTCGACGATCAAGGAACTGGCGCGTCGCTGGGCGCCCGATGTCAGCAAGGGCTTCAACAAGGATCCCGCGCATACCGCGCTGAGTGATGTGCACGATTCGATTGCCGAGTTGGCGTATTACCGGCCTTTGCTTGGGCGACTTGCCGAACCGACGCCCGTTTCGAAACCCTGAATCGACGGCAGAACAAAGCGCTTCGTGAGAGCGACTTCAGTCGCAATAGAAGGCGAGCGAGCGTTTGCTTCGATGTGCCGGAAAGCTCGCCCCTGGCGGGGCTCCTACAGGTTCACGGTGATGTTGTAGGAGCTCGTTTACGTGCGAGCGTTTGGCTTCGATTTGCCGGAAGGCTCGCCCCTGGCGGGGCTCCTACAGGTTCACGGTGATGTTGTAGGAGCTCGTTTACGTGCGAGCGTTTGGCTTCGATTTGCCGGAAGGCTCGCCCCTGGCGGGGCTCCTACAGGTTCACGGTGATGTTGTAGGAGCTCGTTTACGTGCGAGCGTTTGGCTTCGATGTGCCGGAAGGCTCGGCCCTGGCGGAGCTCCTGCAGGATTACGGTGATGTCGTAGGAGCTCGTTTACGTGCGAGCGTTTGGCTTCGATGTGCCGGAAGGCTCGGCCCTGGCGGAGCTCCTGCAGGATTACGGTGATGTCGTAGGAGCTCGTTTACGTGCGAGCGTTTGGCTTCGATTTGCCGGAAGGCTCGCCCCTGGCGGGGCTCCTACAGGTTCACGGTGATGTTGTAGGAGCTCGTTTACGTGCGAGCGTTTGGCTTCGATTTGCCGGAAGGCTCGCCCCTGGCGGGGCTCCTACAGGTTCACGGTGATGTTGTAGGAGCTCGTTTACGTGCGAGCGTTTGGCTTCGATTTGCCGGAAGGCTCGCCCCTGGCGGGGCTCCTACAGGTTCACGGTGATGTTGTAGGAGCTCGTTTACGTGCGAGCGTTTGGCTTCGATTTGCCGGAAGGCTCGCCCCTGGCGGAGCTCCTACAGGATTACGGTGATGTCGTAGGAGCTCGTTTACGTGCGAGCGTTTGGCTTCGATTTGCCGGAAGGCTCGCCCCTGGCGGAGCTCCTACAGGATTACGGTGATGTCGTAGGAGCTCGTTTACGTGCGAGCGTTTGGCTTCGATGTGCCGGAAGGCTCGCCCCTGGCGGAGCTCCTACAGGATTACGGTGATGTCGTAGGAGCTCGTTTACGTGCGAGCGTTTGCTTCGATGTGCTGAAGGCACGAAGACTGATTCCGGATTGCATGCGATCATCCGCGGCTGACCGTTTGTGAATCGCTTTCCGTGACGACTGAAAATCCAAAAGCTCTTACTGCCAACAAGGCATCCGATCTGACCGAGCGCCTGCGCGCTGCGACCGCCGCGTTGCTTGAGGTGGCTGAAGACTGGAGTCTGCTTGAGCAGTTGCCGGATACCGACCGCAAGCTGCTGCATCAGGCGGTTGCGCGCGTCTATCACCCGGATCCGGTTTCGCGACGGCAGCGCATGAAGGCGGCTGAGCGCGAGCGCATCAATACGAAGATCAGCCAGGATGATGCGCTGCTCAATACCACCGGCATCCGCCAGCTACGCACCAAACCGGTGTTCACGACGCAGAACTACTTTCCGCCGCAGACCGATGCGGTCATCGATACCGATGATGAGAGCGTCGCCCGGCGAGAATCGATCGAGTTGCAACACTGCTATGTGTGCAAGCAAAAGTACACGCTGATCCATCATTTCTACGATCAGTTGTGTCCGGCGTGTGCAGCCTTCAATTTCGCCAAGCGCACCGAGCTTGTGGATCTGACTGGTCGCGTTGCCTTGCTCACCGGTGGCCGGGTCAAGATCGGTTTTCAGGCCGGATTGAAACTGCTGCGCGCCGGGGCCGGGTTGATCGTGACGACACGCTTTCCGCGTGATTCGGCCGCGCGATATGCCGAGGAACCGGATTTCGGCGAATGGGGCCATCGCCTGGAAATCTTCGGCCTCGATCTGCGCCACACCCCAAGCGTGGAAGCATTCTGCACCGAGTTGCTGAAGACTCGTCCGCGTCTGGATTTCATCATCAACAACGCCTGCCAGACCGTGCGCCGCCCGCCCGAGTTCTATGCGCACATGATGGAAGGCGAAACCGCCGCGCTCGATGATATGCCCGAGAACGTGCGCAAGCTGGTTGGCGAGTACGAAGGCTTGCGCAGCGCCGACATGCTCGATGGCAGCAGTGGACAAAATAAACTTTCAACAGGGCAGGCGTCGAGCAAGCTGCCGGGCCTGACCCGCGCCGCCGAGTTGTCGCAAATGAAATTGCTGCCCGACGAATTGCTCGCCCAGCAGCATCTTTTTCCTGAAGGCGAGCTCGATCAGGATTTGCAGCAGGTTGATCTGCGCGGGCGCAATTCCTGGCGCCTGCTGATGGCCGAAGTGCCCTCGGTCGAGTTGCTCGAAGTGCAACTGGTCAATGCAATCGCGCCGTTTATCATCAATGCGCGACTGAAACCACTGATGCTGCGCACACCCGAGCGCGACAAGCACATCGTCAATGTCTCGGCCGTGGAAGGGCAGTTCTATCGCAACTTCAAGACCACAAAACATCCGCACACAAACATGGCCAAGGCCGCGCTCAACATGATGACGCGTACCTCGGCGACCGATTACCACAACGACGGCATCCACATGAACAGTGTCGATACCGGCTGGGTGACCGATGAGGATCCGATCGAGATTGCCGCGCGCAAGGTTATCGAGGAGCGCTTCCATCCGCCACTCGACATCGTTGACGGCGCCGCCCGCATCGTTGATCCGATCATCCACGGCATCAGCTCGGGCGAACACATCTGGGGCCAGTTCCTCAAGGACTACAAACCGACCGATTGGTGACGCTCAAACAGCCGTTTGGGCATCCATTGATCTGCATCAATGGTTCAACCGCGCTCGCCTCGTAGGTTAGTGGTTGACGGAATTTGCCGTTGCCATGGAGCCAATCGCCATGTTCAAGCATATCCTGATACCTACAGACGGTTCAGAGCTGTCCGCCAATGCGATCGAGAACGGAATCAAGTTCGCTGCCGGGCTCGGCGCCTCGATCACTGGATTGACTGTGGTGCCCAATCTGCACCTGCTGGACTATCAACTGCAGATACTTGAAGAAACCCGCCAAACGCTCAACGAGGCCACGAAATCCCGCGCCCACGCTATCCTGGATGTGCTGGCCAAGTCGGCCAAGGCAGCCAATGTCGAGTGCAAGATCGAAGTGGCAGTCAGTGATCACCCCTACAAAGCCATCATCGACATCGCCGGCAAGCGCGGATGCGACCTGATCCTGATGGCCTCGCATGGACGAAGTGGCGTTGGCGGTGTGTTGCTCGGCAGCGAGACGCACAAGGTACTGACCCACAGCAAGATCCCGGTGCTTGTGCTGCGTTAGTTTGGTGCTTGCCAAATAATTGAACTATTTGTGCTTGCTTCAGCCCTTGCAGGGCGCAACCCGCTTCGGCGGAGCTACCTTGATCTCTGCCCACGGTGCGTTCGATCTGTGATCGAACGCTTCTGGCCACGATCAAGAGAGCATCAGCGCACAGCACTGACCCACAAAGGCCGGTGTGGTTCTTGCGCAATCCGAAGCCCCTGGTTTGCACGGCCAAAACCAATCACATCCTGCGGAAAGTCATCCGTGCAAATCAACGGCTCAGGTCAAAGAACAACCAAGCACTCCGCCAGGAGCTGACGACCTGTCGTGGAACCAACGCAGGCGATTTCACCGTTCGCGCGAGAAGCATGCGTTCTCGCGAGGCCGAGCATCGTATGGCGGAATTCGCTGCGCAGGTTCCGCCATACGCGAGCTGACTATTGATGAATAGTCCAGGCTAGAAATTGACGTTGAGCTTGCTCCAGATCGTGCGGCCCGGCTCGTTGATGCGTACCGGATCAGCCGGATAGCCGAACGCGGCATTGCCGCCGAGATTCAGATGCTCGGCGTAAGTGCGATCGAGCAGATTGTCGACGCCGGCGGTCAACTGCAGCGACTCGCTCCAGCGGTAGCCGCCATTGAATGCCAGCGTGCCGAAACCAGCGCTCGGCCCGAGATCGCGTCCAACCACATTGCCTTCGTTGACTGCAACGCGATCCTGACGAGCAACGAGTCGCCACAAGCTGCCGAATGACCAGGCATGGTTGTCGTAGTTGATGCCGAAGCGCGCTTCAAGCGGCGGCATCTGCGGCAGGGCGCGCGAGTTGGTCGTGTTCTCGCCCCAGGCATAGGCGAGCGAGGCATCGGCGTTCCAGTGCTCGGCGAATCGCCATTGCGAACCAAGTTCACCGCCACGCGTGCGTGCATCGATATTCAAGGCCTGCGAACTCGATCCCGTCATGCCGCCGGTGCTGTAACGGAACAGGATGAAGTCTTCGACCTTGCCTGTATACAGCGAAACCCAACTTCGCACAGTTGCGCCGTTGTACTGCGCACCGATGTCGAGCTGGGTGGTGCGTTCCGGTTTGACTGACGAAAACGCGTTGACCGAACCCATCGGTGCCGAGGAGGCCGAAAACAGTTCCCAGAAATCGGGGAAGCGCTCGACATGGCCGATACCGGCGAAGAGCGTGGTCGGTGAGCTGGACAGGTCGCGTTCGTAGCGGATGAAGCCCGAATCCAGCGTATCGCGCCGGGTGACGCCTGCGCTCGGGTTCGGCATTGGCATCATGCCGCTGGTTTTCAGGCGCTTGTCCTTGGCCGAGGCACGATCGACACGCGCGCCGGTGATCAGGCGGTCATGGGCGGTGAGTTTCCAGGTCAACTCGGCAAACGCGCCGGCTGTCGAGAAGCGTGCGTCGGCGACCCAGGGTTGTGACTGATAGGTATCGCGCCCCATGCCTTTGCGTGCGCGATGTGTATTCGATTGCTGGTCGAGTCCGGTGACCAGGCTGAATGAATCGCCCCAGCGCCAGGTGGTTGCCACACGTCCGCCGGTCGTGCGCCGGTCGACGTTCGAGGCCATCGGCATCGGCATCGAGCCGTTTGGATCCGGATCGCGCAGGGAATAGTTGTCCATGACGTGGTCGGCGTAGTTGCTGAAAATGCTGGCCTCGACGGCATCGAGCACGCCGCCGATGTTCACCTTCTCAAAGCGCAGCACGCCGCTCTCGCGCTTGAACTGCGAACCATCCATGCCACGCCCGGCATAGCTCGCTTCGCCGTCACCTGCACCAATCGTCGCGACCAGACGCGTATCCGCATCCGGCGTCCAGCCTGCCTCGACATCGGCATTCCACTTCATCCAGTGCGATGGCACGCGGTTGCCATCACCGTCATCGTAGTCATCCTGTTCGGAGCGGTTGGCGGTCATGCGCACATAGCCATTCGGCGCACCGCCGGCCACATCGACGACCTGGTCATTGCGTCCCCAGGATCCGGCCAGCAGGCCGGCGTAGCCACGCCAGTCCGCTTGCTCGAAGCGCTCGGTATCGCGCTCGAAACGCACCGTGCCAGCCGACGAACCGGGCCCCCAAATGACCGTTTCGGGGCCCTTGATGACCACGAGTTTGTCGTAGGTTTCCGGCGACACATAGGACATCGGGTTATCCATGCGCATCGGGCAGGCGCCGAGCATTTCGCTGTCATTGGTCAGCAACTTGAGCCGTGAGCCGAACATGCCGCGCAATACCGGATCACCGTTGGTGCCGCCGTTGCGAATCGCGTTGAAGCCGGGAATCGTCTTCAGATAGTCGGCACCATCGCTGGCCGGAACGGGCTGGCGTGGTGTCTTCGGATCAAGCTCGAAGGTCAGCGGCGAGGTCTGCGCGGCCGAGGTGACGACGACCGGCTCGAAGCGGGTGTCGACATCGGAATCAGAATCGGGAGCAGGTGCGGGCAGGGCGGCGAACACGGGAGCACTGGCCAGAACCGATGCCAGACCAACACATAGGACTTTGCGCTTCAACACGGGATCTCCCTGGATCAAAGCGCTCAATTGACCATGCGCAGATCAATTGCGGATGTGACCGACGGTCGCAGGGAGCTTGGCGCAGTGCAGTGCTTCTTGGTTTCGTGGGATCGGCTTCAGCCGCGATGCCTGATCACGACAGCTGCAAGGAGCATCGCGGCTGAAGCCGATCCCACGGACGAACTGGGCAGGAATCCAGAATCGTGCACCAACGCTTAGACTTGCGTATCACCGGCTTGATGGCCACCAAGAGAGAACACAATGGATCAATTCATGCAGGCGGCAATCGACGAGGCCAAGGCCGGACTCGCCGAGGGCGGGATCCCGATCGGCTCGGTGATCGTGCATCAAGGTCGCATCATCGGGCGCGGACACAACCGTCGCGTCCAGCGTGGCAGCGTGGTCCTGCACGGCGAGATGGATGCCTTCGAGAACGCCGGCCGCCAACCGGCCAGCGTCTATCGCGAGTGCGTGCTCTACACGACGCTTTCGCCATGCCCGATGTGCAGCGGGGCAATCCTGCTCTACGGAATCCCAAAGGTGATCATTGGCGAGAACCGCACGTTCATGGGAGAGGAAGAACTGCTGCGTCAACGTGGTCTTCAGGTGCACGTGGTGCAGGATGAAACCTGCATCGACCTGATGCGTCAATTCATCGCCAGCTATCCAGCGCTGTGGAACGAGGATATCGGCACCTGATGGGCGTTGCCGATTGAAATCAGGTACGGGCGCCGGGTCTGTCAGTCGAACTGTCTAACTGCATTTAATCAAAACGCGTCGAACAGGACACGCTCCTCCCCGCGAGCTCTGCGGACTTGGCGCCAGATCTGAATACAATTGCTTATGTCAACTTGTTGCAGCCGAGGATCATAAGCGACGGACTGCGCTTGCACCCAGCGCAATCGCCGTTGAGGCGCAAACCAGCGCTGCACTGCAGGCATCGAAGTGGGCACCCCCGCAGCTTGTGCTCAAAACGCCAGGTTGATGCTCAGGTAGCCTGCGCGTGGCGAGCCCGGGCTGATGTTGTTGTCGTTGTGTGCGGAAGCGAAGTAGGCCTTGTCGAACAGGTTCTCCACGTTCAACTTCATCTGCACACGCTCATTCAAGGTCAGATAAACGGCGGCATCAAGGCGGGTGAATCCGGGCAGGCTGACCTTGTTGCTGGTCGAGGTGTAGATCTCGCCACGATAGATGGTACCGAGGCCTGCGCCCCACATCGCGCTGAAGTCGTAGCGGTTCCACAGCGATGCGCTGTGCTGTGGAAGCTGCGCCATACGGGTTCCGGCGGGGATGCTGGGTGACAGCGTTTGGGTGATTTCGCCATCCTGCCAGGCGTAGCCGCCCATCATTTTCCAGGCATCGGTGATCTGGCCGCTGATGCCGATCTCGACGCCATCCACGCGCTGGCCATCGACCAGCAGCGATTGTGCTACGTCGGGATTGCTGACCGGGTCGTAGTCCGGATTGGCAACCGCGATGTTGCGTCGATCAAGCCGGTATATGGCGGCAGTCAGGGACATGCCCGGATGCGGATCCCACTTGGCACCGATTTCGCGGTTGGTGAATTGCTCCGGATCCAGCGCCTGGCTGCTCAGGTTGAGCGAGCTCAACTGGTCGCCGGCCCGCGGCACATGGGCCACGCTGTAGCTTCCATACAGCGACATGTTGTCGAGCGGCTCGTACACCAGCCCAGCGCGCGGCGAGAACAACTGGTCGCTGCTCGAGAAGCGATCGCCGTTGCGGTTGTTGCGAAAATCGATCTTGAAGTCGTCGTAACGCACGCCGAGGATCGCCTGCCAGTGTTGCGACAACTGGATCTGATCCTGCACATACAACGCCGATGTCTTGGCCACGCCATGGTTGTCCGCATCACTGGCTTTCTGGCGGAACTCCACCTGGCCCCGGGAACGCGGATCGCTCACCGGCACCGTGATCGAAGTGACCGTTGAGCCCGCCCCACCAAAGTATCCGGTTTCGCGGAAATTGTCGGTGCGCTGATGCCCGAGTTCCGCTCCGGCCAGGAGGGTGTGTTCAATCGCTCCGGATTGCCACATGAAGGTGAAGTCGGTCTGGTTGAAAAGATTTGTCCGCTGGGTGGCATTGCTGTAAGCGGCCAGTGACACCTCGCTGCCGTCGGCGCTGACCGCACCCGGATACACGTTTTGATAGAACTTGTCGTAGTCGGCGAAGCGGGTACTGTTGCGCAGATGTACACCGTTGCCTAAATCGTGATCGAGCCAGGCGCTGAATGCATCCACGGTAGCCCAGGTGGGGCTTAGCTCGGGATCGCCGAAGAACGTCGATGGATCCACGTCCACCGGTTTGTCCTGCCATGAAGGGACGCCGCGATCGGCGATCCGCTCGTCGTGGAAACGCTCGTAGCCGAAGGTCATTACGCTGGCATCGCCCGCCCGCAACGACAGGGTTGGGTTGACGCCGTAGCGCACGGCCTTGTAGCCGTCGCGGAAGCTCTCACTGTCCTCATACATGGCCGTGACCCGGAAGGCGGCGTTCGGATTGACCGACTGGTCGATATCGGTGCTGAGGCGGCGTCGATTCCAAGAACCGAGCTGCAGGTCGACGCTGCGCTGATCGTCCCAGTCGGCGATCTTGCTGACCCGGTTGAGCAGGCCGCCTGAACCGCCGCGGCCGAAGATCATGGCGTTGGGGCCTTTCATCGCCTCGACGCGATCGATGTTGTAGAGATCGCGGAAGTACTGGACGTCATCGCGCATGCCGTCGATGAACATGTCCGAGGTCGACGCGTTGCCGCGGAAAATCGGGGTGTCTCGATTGCCTTCGCCTTGGGCCATGCCGATGCCGGGTATGTAGCGCACCACGTCAGCCATCCCGTGCATGGCCTGGTCACGGATCAACTCCTGGGTGATCACGCTGATCGACTGTGGAGTATCCAGCAACGGGGTGTCAGTCTTGGTCGCGGTACTACTGCGGTCAGTGGCATAACCAGGCCAAGGGGCGGGCACGTTGACGGGATCGAGAAGGGTTGATTCCAAAGCGGGCTCGGCGTGGACGGGAAAGCTTATCGCCAGCAACAGCGTGGCCGCCAGATGATTCCGGAAGGATTGGTTGACTGACATGGGTATCCGAGATGACAGGGAAGAAGCAAGGAAATGCAGCGGCGCTGGCGCCGAGGTGGAATCGTACTGCGACCGATTCGTATTCGCAATCATCGATAAAGTGGGCGCGCCAGAAAGCATGAACGACTTCGCTGGGCCCGTTCGGAAGGGCAAGCAACCATTATTGATTCGGCCCTTGAACTTTGCCTGTTCCTTCTCCCGCTGGCGGGCAGAAGTACCCGAAGGGGGATGAGGGTGGTGCTTAACATGAATCGCCTATACATCGGGCTTCGCCCGGCCACCCTCGGCAACTGCTCCTGCGTGGCACTACCTCCTGCATCCACAGTCGTCTTGTTCCGCACGCTGTGCGCGGTTCACGGCGTTGATCCGGTCTGGATGCTGGATGGCCCTGGCGAGCAGCCGGTGAAAGCCGCTACGCGCACCATAGATCTGGCGCTTGCCGATCGCGTCATCACTGGGCTCGAAACCGATCCAGCCTCGATGGGTAGGAAGCTCAGCCAAGCGGAGCGGCTGCGCGTACTCAAAGCCGCCTATGCGCTGAGTGCCGCGATGGGGCGACTGGACGTCTCGGGGATAAAGCAATTACTGGAGGTCGTGCTGCGGCGGTAGTCGGGCCACTAAATCGGAACGGTAAGATTTCGGTGTATTCATGTACGGCAATATGCCGTATAGTCGCACCAAGAGGACAAGTCTATGCCAACATCCATTTCTACCGCCCGTCTCGAAGCCCGGATCAGTACCGATCTGCATTCGATGCTCAAACGTGCCGCCGAGCTTCAAGGCCGGACCATGACTGATTTCGTGATCGATGCCGTGCAGGTTGCTGCGCAACGTGCCATCGAGCGAGCCGAAGTCGTCCGCTTGTCGCTGGCTGATCAGCAGTGCTTTGCACAGGCGTTGTTGTCACCCCCTCGGCCGACCCCGGTTCTGAAACGTGCTTTTGCTCGACGCAGAAAGCTTTTGCGCGCTGAATGAGCGACCCACCGTTCCGGCTTGCGCCGCTCGATCAAGCGCATGACCGCACCCGGTTCAATAGCGGCTCGGATGCGCTGGATCGCTACTTCCAAGAGCAAGTTACCCAGGACGTACGTCGTCGTGTCGCCGCCTGCTTTGTGGCGCTGGATGAAGAGCGGCAGATAGCGGGCTACTACACCTTGGCGTCAGCCAGCATCCTGCTGGTCGATCTCCCTGCCAGCAGCGGCAAGAAGCTGCCGCGCTATCCGACCGTGCCAGCTGTTCGCATGGGTCGCTTGGCTGTCGATCAGGCATTCAAGGGTCGGGGTCTGGGCGGTGCATTGCTGGCCGATGCGCTCGACCGCGCTGCCCACTCCGAGATCGCCGCCTATGCCTTGATGGTGGATGCCAAGGATGCTTTGGCAGCAGCCTTTTACCGGCATCATGGTTTCATTGTTCTGCCGAACTCCCCAATGACGCTATTCCTGCCGTTGGCGACGGCGCTCGCGCTTCGGAAAGCCGAAAAAACTTCGCGATAGGTGCCGACCAACGAGTCTGGCCGGGACCGCTTGCGATGGAGGGCAGGTTTGATGCCAAGAATGGGCAAGGCGCGTGCGACGATGGGCAGCGTGGTCACCGGCAGTGGTCAGTTCCGCTGGCGACGCTGGTCAGTTGCTATGGCGAAGGTGGGCAGGTGGATGGCGTTTTGCATACAACTGGCAGACGGGAAATCCGTACATTCAGGTGTGGATGTAGGGTGAAATCAGGTGCGCAGCCAGGAGGACTCCCGGCACCCGCTGAGGAATCGGACGATCGATGTGATTTGACATAATATGCATTGTGCATTGAACAGACCGCGTTCGACTGCACCACCTGCACCGTCGCAAACGTCGGCAGCGCTGGTCTGCACTCGCCACCGCTGCTCCGCCGTTTGAGTCGCTTCCGAAATCCATACAACGATTGCGCGCTCAGGCCCTCACGCGCCGCATACGCGCGAATCGACAGCGATTCCCTCTCGGCGCGTTGCAAGTAATTCCACCAACGCTGCTGCGTCGGCGACAATTCCTCTTCGGCCACCATTCTTGTGCTCCCCCCTTCTTCGGAGCGCCAGCATTGTTAACAGCGCACTCTGGGGGAAAATGGGGTTGGTGGAGCACTTACCATACGTCGTCGGAATCCCAGGACCTCCTTCAGGCTCAGCGGTCGTTGGAATGCGCTGGCACTTGACATTGATGTTCCACCCTGACTAACTGACGGTGCAGTTAAGTAGTCTGGACAGCTATGGAGGAGATTCAACTCAAGTGTGGTTCCCTTGCTGCTCGTTCCGGCGTTCGTTTGCTGTTTCCGACCCACGAGTCACGTAGCCAGCCTTTGGTTCACTGGTACAACAATCGCCTTGCGACGGTAATGCTGACGTCCGCGACACCGACAACGGGCAAGCAGCTTCTCGGACAGAACAGAAGCTCATCTGCATGAGGTAACTCGCCATTAGCCGTTCTCTCGACACACTGTTCAATCCCACCTCCGTCGCCATCGTTGGTGCCAGCAACGACAGAAACAAATACGGCAATTGGCTTAGCGTGCAAGCGCTGCGAGGGGAACATCGACGCGCAGTGCACCTTGTCAATCGCAAAGGTATTGAGGTGCTTGGTCGTCCCTCGGTCACTTCATTGAAAGATATCGACGGCGTCGTCGATCTGGTCGCGATCGCCGTACCCATTTCGGCTTTTGAGGATGCCGTGAATGAAGCGCTGACCAAGGGCGCGCGATCGATCGTTGGCATCACGGCGGGATTTGCCGAGCTCGGCACCGACGGCAAGTTGCTCCAAGACCGTGTCGTGCAGCGGGTACGTGACGCGGGCGCCGTGCTGCTCGGACCGAACTGTCTAGGTGTTACCGACGCAACGACGGAATTTTCGCTTGCGTCGAACCCCCTGCCCGTCGGGCCTGTCAGTCTGCTTTCTCAAAGCGGAAACATGGCATTGGAACTCGCGCAGTTCATGTCCGCCCATAATCTGGGGTTTGCGCGATTTGCGTCCCTGGGCAACCAGGCAGACCTTTGCGCGGCCGACCTGATCCGCCACTGCATTGCCCATGACGGCACCAAACTCATCGCTCTGTACTGCGAAGACTTCAAGGATGGGCGCGACTTCGTGAACGCGGCGACGGAAGCGCGGCGCAACGGCAAGCCGGTGGTATTGCTGACAGTGGGCGGCAGCGAAGCATCTATCCGTGGCGCCCAATCCCATACTGGTTCGCTGACATCCAGTTCCGCCGTCATCGATGCCGCCTGCCGGGCAGCTGGAATCTATCGCGTCTCCAGCCCACGGGAGTTGGCCGATGTCGCCGCTGTTCTTCTGCGTTTCGGCATGCAGCCGCTCCGGTCCGTCGCAATCCTGGCCGACGGGGGCGGACATGCAAGCGTGGCCGCGGACGTCGCCGAAGCTGCAGGACTATCGGTCCCGACGTTTTCCGATCAAACCCAAGCTGCACTCAAGGCCGAACTTCCGCCATCCGCAGGCGTCCTGAATCCCATCGACATTGCCGGAGCGGGTGAACACGACATTACTTCGTTCGGACGGGCTCTGGACGCCGCCATCAGTGATCCGAAGATCGATGCCGTCGTGGTGACGGGATACTTCTGCGGCTATTGGGAGTACGGCGACACCATCGCCAAGCTGGAGGCGCAGACTGCAGAGCATATGGCGGCGGCTGCGATGGCTGCTGGCAAGCCCGTGGTGGTGCACACGATGTGGCCAGACAGCCAAACGGCGAAGGTCCTCCGCCAGCTGGGAGTCCCGGTCTTTCGTGCCGTGGAAGATGCACTTCGGGCGTTGGGTATCGCGGCGCGCGCTACCGAGCCGCGAACGATCTCGCCACCCGTGGCTGGTCGCGAAGCAGTGCCACTGGCAGACGACGGCTACTGGGTATCTCGCGCGTTGCTTGCAGATTCCGGCGTGTCGTTTCCGTACGCCGAGTTGGTGGATTCGGTGCCGACAGCGCTCGAAGCAGCCAAACGTGCAGGTTATCCGGTGGTTCTCAAAGCAATGGGCTTGCTGCACAAGTCTGACTCCGGCGGCGTAGCCTTGCGACTGGCGGGGCCGGAGGAATTGACGGCAGCGTTCGAAGAAATGCACAAGCGCGTCGCAGTGTCGAGCTACTGCGTCGAAGCGATGGCCCAACTGCACGATTCCGTTGAGCTGATCGTTGGTGTACAGACCGACCCCCGCTTCGGCAGCGTCGCCATGGTCGGTCTGGGCGGCATTCTGACCGAAGTCCTGAAAGATGTGTCCTTTGCACTCGCACCTGTGGACGCCGCGACCGCGCGCGGCATGCTCGAGTCGCTGCGCTCGGCCGCCATTTTGCAGGGAGTGCGCGGCAGGCCTGGCATCGACCTCGACGCTGCGGCGGTCGCGATCGTGAAAATTACCGGGGTAGCTGCAGCTCACCCCGAGATCGGTGAGTTGGAAGTCAATCCGTTGCTGGCCTCTCCGTCCGGCACGCTTGGACTCGACGCTCGCGTGATACTCAAGCCCTGTCGCACGCTCTGGCGCACTGCATAGCGCCGCGGACACTCCCCAATGAGCCCTTCACGACAGGTGGTCCTTTCCGGGACCACAATCGCAGTCATGGCGACTTGTGCCGGCCACAACTTTTCACGAACGTTCCGGGGGTAAGTGCCTCATGATCGAAACTACCGAGAATCTCCGTAATTCCTTGATAGAAATCACGTGGACGGACCATGTAACGGGTACCAGGGGCTTCGTCGTCCTGGACACTCTGGTTCGCGGTCTCGCCAGCGGCGGACTGCGCGTGCGCAAAGGCTGCACCATTGACGAAGTTCGTGGCCTCGCCCAAGGCATGAGCCACAAGGAAATGCTCGTTTACGACCCCGCCGACAACTACGTTCCGCTCGGTGGCGGAAAGGGTGGCATAGATTTTGACCCAAGCGATCCTGGGGTCGTCGACGTGCTGTCGCGTTTCATCGCAGCAGTCCGTCCAGTCATCGAATCACAATGGAATACCGGAGAAGACTTCGGCACGAGTCAGGAAGTGCTGGAAAAGATATTTGCGGGTCTCGGCATGCCATCGACGATCGAAGCCGTCTACAGGACACTTCCCGATGCCGACGCGGCGCGACAGCACCTCGCCGACGCGGCTGCGGTGCACGTCGACGGCATTCATCTGATGGATCTCGTTGGCGGCTATGGTGTCGCTCAGGCCTGTCTCAATGCCGCCAAGCACTTGAATATCGACGTGCCTGGTGCAACTGCCGTCGTGCAGGGTTTCGGCTCGATCGGCGGTGCAGCAGCGCGTTATTTAGTTGCGAACGGCGTCAAGGTCGTAGCGGTTTCGGATCGTGACGGGTTGATTCGTGACGACAATGGTTTGGATGTTGAGGCCATGCTGGCCTCTCGAAGTACCCAAGGGATCGTCGATCGATCGGTGCTCGCTGGCGACAGTGTGCAACTGGGCGACCGCGACGCGTGGTTGGATGTGCCTTGCGACTTTCTGGTGCCGGCGGCCATGTCCTACGTCATCAACTCGGCGGACGTGGATCGGATCAACGCGCGGGCGGTCATCGAAGGCGCCAACATGCCGACCTTGCCAGATGCCGAAGCGGCTCTGCTGAAACGCGGGATTCCCGTCGTGCCCGATTTTGCGGCCAACGTCATGACGAACGCGTGGTGGTGGTGGATTATTTTCGGTGACATCGAGCCCACTGCGCGCGCTTCGTACGCCAAAATCGATGCGGTTGCTGCACGGTTGGCGCACACCGTATGGAGTGACGCGCAGTCGTCTGGTTGTTCGCTGCGGCAGGCGGCGCACCGGCTTGTGGCTCGCAATACCAAGGAAATCGTCGCATGTGTCGGGGTCACGCCCTGAGGCGTGGATCCACATGCTTGTCCCGGCTTTCCACGCAAACCTGGCTCGTTGCCGGCTTGCCGCAAAGAGGGGGGGTGTCGTGCACAGCAAACTGAATATAGAGCCGGTTTCCCCGGCCGCAGCTGCTGCTGCCCGCGCAGCTGGTATCGATCCGGAAAACGTTGGATTCGCGATTCTTCGGCTGATCCGCGAATACGGGATCGATACCATTTTCGGGATTCCAGGCACTCACAACCTGGAGCTTTACCGGCCCCTGAGTCGCCTGGGAATGCGTGCAGTGACGACGCGACACGAGCAAGGCGCAGGTTTCGCGGCCGACGGTTGGTCGCAGCGCAAGCGCCTCCCGGGCATTGTCATCACGACCTCGGGGCCTGGACTGCTCAATGTCCTGTCCGCCGCGGGCAACGCATTTTGTGAATCGCGGCCGCTGTTGATTCTCACCCCCGGTCCTGCGCGAGGGGAGGAATTCGCCGACGTTGGCACCATGCACGAAACGAAAAATCAGGTGCTCGCGGCAGACGCGACCGTGCAATGGGCGCGTCGCGTAAAAACAACGCAGGAAGCTGTCGAAGCCGTGCACGACGCCTTCCAGCTGTTTCGAACTTCACGTCCACGGCCCGTCGTTATCGAGATCCCCATCGATTTGCTGCAAGGTCCGCACGACGCCGACCCGGTTTCTCTTCTAGCCAGACCCGTTCAAGCTCCCATACGGGCAGCTGACACGGCAATTCTCGCCGCGACCGATCTGCTGCGACATGCGAAACGTCCCGCCATCCTTGCTGGCGGAGGCACAGTGACTGCATGTACTCCGCTACGCCAACTGGCGGAACGCCTCGGTGCGGCAGTGGTGTGCACCATGAACGGCAAGGGCGCGCTGCCGGAGTCGCACGCGTTGTCCATTGGATCTGAGTTGCGATTGCAAGCCACCCAGGACCTTCTGAGCGACGCCGATGTGCTCTTGGTGGTGGGTTCGAAAGTCAGCGAAGCAAAACTGTGGGGGGGCACCATCGCTCCGCAAGGAAAGGTGATCCGCGTCGACATTCTGGAGTCGCAATGCAACAAGAATCTTGTTGCCGACATTCCACTGGTGGGCGACGCAGGCGCAGTGCTTTCGCAGCTTGATGCCGCGCTGAGGTCCAGTGCGCCGCGAGACCCGGCCTGGGACCTGGATGCTGTACGAGCGGAATTGGCGGCACAAGCAGCTGCGTTTGCACCCGTTGAGTACGCGCTGGCCAGACGTATTGCAGCCGTGTTGCCTAAGGACGCAATTGTTGCAGGCGATTCATCGCAGATCTCGTATTCCGGCATGGCAGCGACTTGCCACCCCGATGAGCCAGGGGCATTCCTGTACACGCCGACCTATTCGACGCTGGGTTACGGCTTGCCTGCCGCCATTGGCGCGAAACTCGCCGAGCCGTCTCGGCCCGTGGTCGGCGTCATCGGTGACGGTGCCCTGATGTTCTCTGTCCAAGAGTTCCAAACTGCCGTGGAGCAGAATCTCGACCTTACCGTCATCTGCGTCGACAACGGTGGTTATGCGGAAATTCGGCAGAACGAAATCGACCGTGGAATCGTACCGATCGGCGTGGATTTAACGCAACCCAATTGGCCGGCACTAGTCGAAGCGTTTGGCGGAACAGGTTTCGAGGTGGAGAGGTCCGAGGATTTGGAAAATGTACTTCAGGCCGCACTGCGTACCAGCGGGCTCACGCTCGTGCATGTACCGCTGGGACTGTATGCCTGATGACCATCGAGGCCAACTTGCCGCGCTAGTTTGCTACCGCACAGGAGCGCCCCGGTCTGAGCTGGCGTCGAGGTTGTCGCTTGCATGACGGACTTTTCCGCAATCACAATGCTATTGCTTTTTCGAACGCGACCGCATCACTCCGATCCGGAAACCTGCTTAAATAGCTTGTTTCCTTTTGCTGGCGTTTTGTTGCCACTGGAGTCCGCTCCCGTGCTGTCCACACGTCGACGTGATCCAAGTGGGAGTCTGTCGGACTTTGTTTGGCCGGCTTGCGAATCCACCCGTACGGTCCATACCCCCGCCGCCTCTTGGCCCATGGAGTCAAGATGAACCGGCGAATCCTCAGATCGGAAATCTGTCCTCGCACTGCTGAATTCTCGCCTTGACCAGCAATTCCGGCAGACTCCGGATAATCTCCCGCATAGAGCGGTAATTCCATTTCTGAAGCAATAGGGCAATAATATACGCACTCCAACCATCCGATGGAGACGCGCATGGCTCGTCCATTCAAAGGGGAAGAATCGGTAGCACCAGCGCTTGCAGTGCTCAGTGGGTCAACGACCGTGGAACAGTTGCGTCAAGCGCAAGCCGTGCTGTTACCTCTGCGTTACGGTTTGAGCCTGGAACAAACGGCCGAGGTCTTGGGCGTGTCGCCAGGCTGGGCCAGCCGACTGCGCAATAAGTTCATCGCCGGAAAGGTGATTGCCAGTGACGCGCCACCGGCACGCGGTGGTCGGCATCGCGAGAAGTTCACTCATGCCCAAGAAGTTCAGCTGTTCGAACCATTTCTTGAGCGTGCAAGCCAAGGCGGTATTCTCGTAGTGGGCCAGATCAAACCCGCGCTGGAGGCCAATCTCGGAAGACCCATGGCCTTGTCTTCAGTATACAATTTGCTGCATCGCCATGGCTGGCGCAAGTTGGCTCCGGACAAGCGTCATCCTCAAAGTGATCCGCAAGCGCAGGACGACTGGAAAATAAGCTCCGTCACACGCTCGCCGAAATCCAGAGCGATTGTGCCCAAGGGGAGCCCATCCGGCTGATGTTTCAGGATGAGGCGCGGTTTGGCCTGATCGCCGATGTGCGCCGTGCGTTGGCACCCAAGCCGATGCGACCGCTGGGTTGCGGCATGCTCACCCGCGAATTCACCTACGCCTATTCCGCAGTCAATCTCCTCACCGGAGAACTGGATACCTTGATCTTGCCGCACGTCAATACCCCGTGCATGCAAGTGTTCCTGGATGAAGTGGCCACACGTCATCCCGATGACCGGATCGTCATGGTGCTGGATGGCGCAGGTTGGCATGCCAGTCATGACCTGCGCGCGCCAGAAAATATCGACTGCTGCCCCTGCCTCCCTACGACCCTGAACTCAATCCGGTCGAGCTCGTCTGGGACGAGCTACGCGAAAAGCACCTCTACAATCTCACCTTCAGCAGCTTGGACGCTTTGGAAGATCGCCTTGAAGCCTCCCTTCGCGATGCAGAAAACCAGCATGACCGATACAGATCCATCGTACATTGGTCTTGGATTGTCAATGCTCTATTGACTTATAAAAGGAATAACTCATCCGATGCGGATGAGCTTCTCGTTTACGAACTGGAGCGCCCCAAGACGTCCCAGTTCGCGACCGAAGCCGGACCGTTTGATGCCGCCGAACGGCAGTTCCGGTCCGTCACCTTCTACGGTATTGATGAACACCATGCCTGCCTCGATAGCATCCCCAACGCGCAGCGCCTGCTCAGGATCCGTCGTGAACACGTATGAGCCAAGTCCATAGCAAGTGTCGTTTGCAAGTCTGATCGCTTCGGCCTCGGATGCGACACGGTAGACGCTCGCCACTGGTCCAAACAACTCTTCGCCATAGACGGCATTGTCGGTGGTCACTTCTGTCAGTACGCCGGCACGGAAGAAATTGCCTTCGCACCCTCCCCCAACAAGCCGCGCGCCGCTCTCGCAGGCGAGTCGGAGTTGCGTACTCAGCCGCTCCGTCGCAGCACGCGACGCAAGAGGCCCGAGGATGGTATCGTCGGCCATAGGGTCGGCTGGCATCGTGTTGGTAACCGCCTCCGTGAACTTGTGCAGGAACTCGTCGTAAAGCTCATCGATGACGATGAAGCGCTTGGCGGCACTGCACGCTTGGCCGTTGTTCGTCAATCGTGCGCTGACAGCGGACCGCACGGTCGCGTCCATGTCATTCGTGCTCAACAGGATGAATGGGTCGGAACCGCCCAGTTCCAGCACGATCTTTTTCAGATGTTTGCCCGCCGTCTGCGCAACGGCTGCGCCCGCTCTTTCCGAACCGGTCAGCGACACCCCTTGCACACGCGAGTCGGCGAGAATCTGCTCAACCTGTTCGTTCGTAGCGCGGATGTTGACGTAAGCACCGGGTGGGAACCCCGCGTCCAAATACATCTGCTCCAAGGCCGCCGCCGATTCCGGACACTGCGGGGCGTGTTTGAGCAGGATGGTATTGCCGACGACAAGATTGGGAGCGGCGAAACGCGCGACCTGATAGAGCGGGTAATTCCACGGCATGATGCCGAGTAGCACGCCGATGGATTGCCGCCGGATAAACGCGGATCCTTGGCCAGTTCGCAGATCGATGTGTTCGTCGGCAGTCAGCGCCAACACGGTGTCTGCATAGTACGTATAGATTCCAACGCAATAGTCGACCTCGCCCAGCGCCTGTGCACGCGGCTTGCCTATCTCGCGCACGATGATGCTGGCCAGTTGCTCGCGGCGCTGGGTATGTAGTTCGGCGAGGCGGCGCATCCTCGCTGCACGCTCGTTGGCTGAAGTCGCCCTTGACCACACACGATGTGCTTGATCCGAAGATTCAATCGCCGCGACAAGCTCTGCGTCGGTTATCGTGGAATAGGCTTTTACCGTCGTTCCCGTCGACGGGTCGATTACTGCGTAGTCGTTCATGAAACTCTCGTTACTGAGACAAATTCACCAAACGGACGCAACGAGGCAATGCCTGTCGCGGCATCCACTCACGCGACGGTGCTGTTGTTCGACGGGGCCGTATCTGCCGCAGCAGCCGGGGTCTGCTTGGCATTGTCGAGCAACCTTTCTCGCACATGGGCAACCAGCACTTCGCGCATGGTGCCGAGCGTTGCACTGGGCATGCCCGTCAGGACATGAATAGCCAGCCCATCGATAAGCGCCGTCAATTCAATGGCGACGGCGACCGCGTCCACATCTTTACGAAATTCACCGCGTGTTTGGCCGCGCTGCACGATGTGCAGCACCGAACTGTGCCAGCGCTCGTAAATTTCGTTATGTATTGGCCGTAGCTCGGGGCGGATGCAGGCTTCGGCCCAGTACTGCATCCAGATCATCCATTCTTCACGCATCGGACCCAACGTGGGCAGTTGTAGTTCGATCAAGCGCAAAAGTCGGGGGTAGGCACCGTCGATCGTGCCTAACTCCCTTCTGTGACGCGCGAATTGACGACTGACGCCGTGTTTCAACGCCATTCTCAGCACATCGTCCTTGGTCGGGAAGTAGTAGTGAACGGTTCCAGTACTGGTCCCCACCAGGCTCGCAATATCGGCGATGCGCACCGCGTGGTAACCGCGGTCGGCGATCAACTGAGCCGCAGCATCCAGGATCGCTGTTTTTCTCGTGCCGTCCTCGGCGGTGTCAGCGCCACTGGTTTCAGTATCCATATCATTTTCCCATTGAGCCGGGTTCGGCAAGACAAGAACCCCTTGCCAGCTTGCGTCTGAGCTCGTTTCAGTATAGCTACCGCAGTACACCAACCGACACGTCAGTTTCGGCGATGAACGGTCGACGGAACGAGTGTGCCGTACGAAGCAACACTGACGCAAGCGTCAGTCCGGCCAGAGTAGCGAGGATATCCCCAGTCGAGGTTAGCAGGTGTTGTTTACACGGGTGGTTCAATGATCGCTTGGACCATATATGTTTGTGGTTCCAGATATTGCGCCGTTGCGGCGGCTGGCCTTGTCGACTTGACGACACGTGCTTTCCGTGTTTAATTGATGCGTCAGTTTGACTAAATGCGGACTCTGGAACAGATGCGCCGAGGGAACTGTGTGACCGCGCAACGTACGGCAACCGCTGATGTACTGATAGCGCGTGCGGCAAGCCCGACGCGAGGCGACAAGGGACGCGTCAGAATTCGTGCAGCGGTGCCATGTCGCCCAGAAACCGCGCCGATGGCACGCTCGTTCTTCGTTAAACGCCAAAACAGAACCTAACTCATGGATTTGAACCTAAACCAAGATGAACTCGAATTCCGCAACGAAGTGCGGGCATTTCTCACCGCCGAGTTGCCGCAGCGTCTCAGCAACAAAGTACGCGGCGGCTTGCATCTGGAGCGCGAGGACTATCTGGAGTGGCACGCAATCTTGCACCGGCGTGGTTGGCTCGCGTCACACTGGCCCAGGGAATATGGCGGTACCGGATGGAACCCGGTACAGACGTTTATCTTTGAACGCGAGTGCGCGCTGGCTGGAGCCCCCGAAATCGTCGCGTACGGCGTCGGTGAGTTGGCGCCAGTGCTTATCAAATACGGTAGCGAGGCGCAGAAGAAGTACTGGCTGCCGCGTATTCTCAATGACGAGGACTGGTGGTGCCAGGGCTACTCCGAACCTGGCGCTGGCTCCGATCTCGCGTCGCTGCAAACCGCAGCCGTGCTGGACGGAGACCACTACATCGTCAATGGCCAGAAGATGTGGACGTCGTTGGCCCACTACGCGAACATGATGTTCTGTCTGGTGCGCACTGACTTTGAGGTGAAGAAACAAGCGGGGATCAGCTTTCTGCTGATCGACCTGAAGACCCCCGGAGTCGAAGTGCGTCCGATCATCACCCTGGAAGGAGCACACGAAGTCAATGAAGTGTTCCTCACCGACGTCCGCGTCCCGGCGGAAAACCTTGTCGGCGAACAGGACCAGGGTTGGACTTACGCGAAGTATTTGCTGACCCTCGAACGAACCGACACCGCTGGCGTGGGAACTTCCGAGGCCACGTTGGCGAAGGTCAAGACACTTGCGTTCCAGGCGTGGTACAACGGCCGTCCGCTGATAGAGGATCCTCTGTTCGCGGCACGCCTTGCACGTGTCGAGATCGATCTCGAAAACATGAAAACCACGAACTTGCGGGAAATCGCCACGGTCGCCGGCGGTGGGCGGCCAGGTGCGGAAAGTTCGATGTTGAAGATTCGTGGTACGGAGATTATGCAAACGCTTACCTCGCTGGCACGTCGTGCCGTTGGGCCCGCTGCCCTGCCTTTCATCGAAGGCGCTTTCAAGGCGGGTTATGCGGAAACGTCCATTGGCCCCCCTGGTGCGGCGACCTTGGCGGTCCAGTATTTCAACAACCGCAAGCTGTCGATTTACTCGGGGTCCAACGAGATCCAGCGCAACATCATTGCAAAAATGATCCTCGGACTCTGACGGAACACGCGAGATGAACCTTCAAATGACTGAAGAGCAGCGCATGCTGTCCGATGCGCTGGGACGCTATCTAAGCAAAGAGTACGATTTTGCGACCAGACAGAAGATCGCATACGGCACCGTAGGGTTCAGTCCGCGCCACTGGAAGGAGCTGGCGGATCTTGGTGTCATCAGCGCACTGTTTCCGGAAAATGCGGGCGGGCTCGGCGGTGACGCTGCCGACGTACAGGTGGTGTTCGAGAGCCTCGGTCACTGGCTTTGCGTGGAACCTTTCCTTGACACACTGATCGTCGGTCGCGCCCTGATGGCGGCTGGTGACACATCACGGTTGGCTGGACTGATCGAGGGAACGACCGTTGCAGTATTGGCACACGATGAACCTGGTAGTCACTACGAAATGTCTCGTGTAACGACGCGCGCCGAAGAAGTCAACGGCGGGTGGGTGCTCAATGGCGCAAAAATGGTCGTGCGCCACGCTGAGAGTGCGGATCACTTTCTTGTTTCGGCGCGCATTTCCGGGGCGGACGACGCCGACGAAGGCGTTGCGTTGTTCTTCGTTCCACGCGACAGCGGCGGCTTGTCAGTGCGTGGATACGGACGCATCGACGGCGGTCGCGCTGGCGAACTGACCCTACGCGACATGCACGTCGGTCCGGAAACACGAGTGGATACAGGTGGGGAACGCGGGGCCACCATTCTCGACCGGGGGATCGCGTGGGGGATTCTGGCCATTTGTGCTGAAGCGCTCGGAGCCTTGGACATCGCGCGACGCGACACCCTGGAGTTCTTGCGTACGCGCAAACAGTTCGGCGTCCCCCTCGGCAGTTTTCAGGCGCTGCAGCACCGCATGGCAAATCTCCTCATCGAGATCGAGCAGGCGCGCTCCGCAGTTACGAATGCCGTTGTGGCCATGAACGAACCGGACAGCGCGCGCGCGCGCGCGTTGTCCGCCGCCAAATATTCGATTGGACACATCGGTGCACTCGCCGCCGAGGAGTGTATCCAATTGCATGGTGGCATCGGCACGACCTGGGAACTGCCACTACCGCACTACGCCAAACGGCTCGTCATGATCGACCATGAGTTGGGCGATCAAGACCATCACTTGCAGCGTTATATCGAACTCAGCGGACAACGCGCCTGACCGCGCGTCGACCACGACCGTCTCTTGCAGAGGATCACTGGATTCCCATGAAAACACGCATTACTGAATTGCTCGGCTCGCGCTATCCCATCATCCAGGGCGGCATGCAATGGGTTGGCCGCGCCGAGTTGACCTCGGCCGTCTCCAATGCTGGCGGCTTCGGTATCCTCACCGCGCTGACGCAGCCCAGTCCTGAGGCGCTGGCGCAGGAGATCAAACGCTGCCGCGAGATGACCGACCAGCCTTTCGGCATCAACCTCACCATTTTGCCCACCGCCACGCCGCCACCCTACGAGGCTTATCTGGACGCGGCGCTGGACAGTGGCATCAAGGTGTTGGAGACAGCCGGAAACAACCCGGTGGAGTTCATCGCCAAGATCAAGGCAGCCGGTGCGAAGATCATCCACAAGTGCACGGCAGTACGCCATGCGCTGTCAGCCGAGCGCAAGGGCGTGGATGCAGTATCCATCGACGGCTTCGAGTGCGCAGGCCATCCCGGCGAGGACGGGATCGGCAGCTTGGTGCTGTTCGCGCTGGCGGCAAAGCAGTTGAAGATCCCGCTGATTGCATCCGGCGCCATGGCCGACGGCCGCACCATGGCGGCGGCGATGGCGCTAGGGTTGGAGGGCGTCAACATGGGCACGCGTTTTTGCTGCACCAAGGAAGCACCAATCCATGAAGACATCAAGAAGCTGCTGGTTAACGCCACAGAGCGCGACACCAATCTCATCTTTCGCACCTTGCGCAACACCGCACGCGTGTTGAAAACCCCGGTGTCAGACGAGGTCATCGCCATCGAAAATCGGCCCGGCGGCTGCGAGTTCAAGGATATCCAGCACCTTGTCGCCGGTGCCAAGGGGCGCGAAGCGCTGGAGATCGGTGACCCGACGCGTGGACTGTTGTGGGCCGGTCAGTCGGTCGGCCTCATCGATGACATTCCCACCTGCACTGAATTGATTGAACGCATGGTGCGTGAATGCCGCGAGAGCTTGCAGACCGCACAACAGCGCGTCAACGCCTGAACCCACAAACGACGAAAAATCTGTTGCGGGATGGGTAGCTGAGCCTTTGCGCCTACCTGCGTCCATGGTCGCATTCCTTCCTAACCACCCCACCAGCATCGGAGCAGTGACATGAGCAACGAGAGAATCCAGATTAGCCGAGACGGTGGCGTGATGATCGTTCGTCTCAACCGGCCCGCCAAAAAAAACGCATTGACGTATCCAATGTATGGCGAGATAGCGGATGCCCTTGAGCTTGCAGGCCGCGACAAGGAGATACGAGTCGTGATGTTGGCCGGCCAGGAAAACAGCTTTTGCGCCGGTCACGACATGAACGAATTCCAATCGTTCGCGGAGCCAGGCGAGAAGGATCCGTCGCGACGCATGACGGAAGCGTTCGTGGGCATCGACAAACCGGTCATTGCCGCCGTCACGGGGATGGCGATCGGCATCGGGTTTAACCTGCTTCTGCATTGCGACCTCGTTTACGTCGGCCATAATGCACGACTGCAAATGCCGTTCGTGAGTATCGGGATTTGCCCCGAGTTTGGGGCGAGCTACATCCTGCCGCGCATGATGGGCCATGCTCGTGCGGCCGAGCTGGTGTTGTTCGGCGAGCCTTTCACGCCCGAGCACGCACTCGAGTGCGGTCTGATAAACGCCGTACTACCGACAGATTTAGTAGAGACTCACGCCCTGGAGCGCGCCCACAAGCTGGCAGCACAACCACCAACCGCATTGCGCACCGCCAAGCAACTTCTCAGACGGTGGACAAGGCTCGCCGTCGAGCAGGCGTACGAAACGGAAGACAAGCACCTTGAGACCATGATGGAAGGAGCTGAGATGGCCGAGGCCATCGCTGCGTTCTCTGAGAAGCGGGCGCCGGATTATTCACGCGCCCCTTGAAGTCACGCTGGGGTTACCGGAGACACTTCAGGATCCCATTGGTGTGAAAACGCAAAGGAGCATTCTTGCTTGATAAATTCTTGCTCAATACGACGCACGTAGTTCATTCCTGAGTCGCTCGTGCTCAATAAAGAGCCCTTGGTTCACGCACGCGGCACGTGTGCGCAAGCGGCGCGCGGAATTGTTGCACAGCCTAGGTGGGGAGCAGCCCTTCCCTGCCCTCGATAACACGGGCGCACAGCCGAAGGCGGGGCGCGGACTCCTACGAGAATCCGGCTCGCGCAGGGTGGAACCCGCCTAGCGGATTCCGCCGCACGATGCTCACGTCACGAAATTGTGCGACTCCTGCGCGAACGGTGGAATCACCTTCGGCAGTTCCGCCCTTGCATGTTGTTTTCATGGTCACTTTGCTCTTCCGCTTCAGACACCTTTTTGTCCGTCTTGGCGCACAGAGAGGCTTTTTTGGCTGCGTTCTGACTTGATCGCGAGCGGTTTTTGCGATCAGCTAGCACCAGTCCGGGGTGGACATCAGCTTGATCGCGCTGCGGCTCGGCCACGAGTCGCCGTCCACCACCCATCTCTATGTTGAAGCCGACATTGAGATGAAGCGTCGCGCACTGCAAAGCATCGAGCCCATCGCGCCCGGCGCCAAGCACTACAAAGTATCCGACCCGCTCCTGGCGTTCCTCGATGCCCTTTGATTTTGGAAAGTCGATTCCTCACCCGAGGGGCCCGTGACCACCACACGCCGGGCCCCTCGGCAAGCGGCTTTTCTCCGACTCCGCATAATTAGACACTTTGCATAGTTGCTGTTATGGAACGCTTTTCATAACCGCAAAAACTGGTCGTTCAGCGATGCCCCCGAACGGCGCGCACGCCAGTGCCGCGCTCTACAGCCTGATTGAAACTGCCCGCGCCAACGGGCTGGTGCCCTATACCTACCTGTGTCGCGCCTTCGCCCGATTGCCTCACGCCCAATCCCTCGCCAACATCGAAGCACTGCTTCCTTGGCAGCTCTCTCAGGGCGATCTCATCACACCATCGGGTGATTGAGTTGGTGGAGCGCTTACGTCGCGTCGTGCTACGAAGCTGGAACTGACCCTGTCCCCCGCATTTGGCCAATGACTCCAGCATTTTTTCCGAACACGCAAGGAATCGCACGAAGAAGTGGGAGTGATCGATCCAGAGTGGTCACGGACAGCCGAGCGGGACAATGATTGAGGGCCCAAAGTCTTCCACCCACGTCGTTCGTACCGGTCGCTAAGACGGGTTTTCGGCCGCAGCCCAAGGGTGCTAAACAACCCTTTGCAGCAGGCTGATACCATGGGGATCTGACGCGCCTGAATTGGCGCTCCACGTTCGAACTGCGCTCGCGCAGCATGATTGGTTGGATCGCGAAGAAGTGCCGTACATTTGTTTTCGCCAGGGAGTTGTATGACCACTAGTGCACACGTGCCCCAGGTAATCGTCGCCGGAGTTTCCAGCTGGCAGTCTTTGCGCAAGGGGCAATGGTCCTCGGCAGAAGCACAGGCGGTGCGCGACGGCTTGCTGTTGGCGACCAAGACTGCCTATGAAAACGGACACGAGGTGCTCACGCGCGCCTTGAGTGAACTTGCACTTTGCGTAGGGTTCCTGGCCGACAGCGAGGCCAGCGAGCCGAGCCCGGCGCAGTTGCAAAAACTGGATGGTCTCGAAGCTCAGGTGCTGGCCACACTGCGCATGCTGCACGCTGTGCCAGAGTCCGCACCGGCAGCGGCGCCGACTACGCCAGACCCGCGCAAACGCATTTTGGTGCTGGCGCCCGAGATGCCGATCTGGGATGAGCTGGTGGATCGGCTGCGGGCAGGTCAGCAGGTGGTGGAGACCTGTACAGATTCAGAACTGCTGTTGAAAAAACTCAATGCGCCAGGGTTGATCGCCGTGCTGATCGACCAGGAATTCCTGATGGATCTGGGCACGGTTGCCGACCAGCTGGAGGGCAGTCGGGGCGCCGAAGCACTGGGCGCCACAGTCATATATTTCAACCGGAGCCGGGATCCGGCAAACCGTGAATTGGCGCTTTCCGCGGGTGCGGATTCTTCGCTTGAAGGCGACGAAGCCGACCATTTGCTGGCTCGTATCGAGGAATTGGTTGGCGTCCGAAATCCTCAGGCGGATTTGCGGGTATTGGTATTCGAAGACGATCGTTCCCAAGCGAAGTATTGCGAAGCGGTGCTGCGCAAGCAGGGCGTCAACGTGTGCATAGCGAGTAGCACGCGGAACGCCTTGGAGGATATTCACCGTTTCGCGCCGGATTTGATTCTGATGGATTTGCACATGCCGGAAATCAACGGCGTGCAGCTCACCACGATGATCCGCGAGGAAGCCGATCTGGCGCTGTTGCCCATCGTATTCCTGACCGGCGAGGAGAGCGAAAGCAGTCGCTACGATGCCCTGCGCGCCGGTGGCGATGACTATCTGATCAAGCCGGTCCGGCCGCGGCATCTGGTCACTGCGGTCGTCACCCGTGCACGGCGGGCACGCAACCTGTCCAAGCAAGTCAGCCAACACCAGGAGCGGGCGCATAGGAGGTTGATACATACCGGAGAAATGGTCGCAATGCTGCGCACCTTGGGGGTGGACGGCCCTTCTGAACATGTGCTGATGCTGTGTGCGGCGGATTCCGGCAACTTGTGTGCGGACAGCGTGCATATCGCCGTCGAAAAGGAGCGCCAATACAAGCTGGCTACCCAGTTGCAAGCCACTCTGGGATCCGATGAACGAATTGCGCCGTGGCGAAGGGATGGCTGGTTGATGCTGATGGACTGGCTTGTCGACGAGGATTTGATAGCCCGCGCGAAGCAAATCCGAGAGCTTGCCCGCGACTCACTGGCCGCGCTGGACGGTGGAGATTTGAGCATCGCGATCGTGCCCTTGAAGGGAGATTCGTTGCCGTCAGCCGAGACGATGTTGGACTTGGCGGAACGCACCATCGCCGTGGCTCGCCATGCGGGCGGAAAGAGCGCCCGGCTGGCATTGGCTGAGGCGCAAAGCGACTTGTCCGCAGAGGTCTCGTTGGCGATCCAGAAGGCGTTGACGATCGAGCCATCGGCGCAGTCCACCAGCTTGTTGTTCCAGCCGATTGTACCTTTGCATGGAGCGGGCCGGCCGCAGTACCACGCTCATCTGGGTTTGCGCGTGAATATCGGTGGTGAGCGCGTCATCACGCGTCGCCAATGGCTTTCGCTTGCGCGTCAAACCGGCCGCACAAGAGCTTTCGACCAATTCGTTGTCACCCAGGTATTGGGGAAGATTGCTGACATGCGCCCGAAATTTCCAGGACTGCGGGTAGTTGTAGCGTGTGCCGCCGAAAGCCTGTTGGACCCCGAATTCCGCAAGCACTTGATTGATCAGTTGGAACTACGAGCCCTGAACGATTCCGGGCTGATTCTGAGCATTGATCACAGTGAAGCCATGCTGATGCAAAACAAGCTGCAGGAGGCGCGTGAAGAACTGCGCACGGCACGTGTTCTGCTGGGTTTTGGTCGGGTACGGCTGGATGCCAAGGACGATGAAACCATCAACACTTTCCGTCCTGAAATCATCTCGGTCGATGCCGCGGCAATCAAGGCGTCGCAGCAAGTTCCACCGATGTTGGGATTTGCGCGCGATCACGGCGCCGAAATCCTCGTGCACTTTATTCCGGATCCGCAAACCTTGGCGCGCCTGTTCGCGATGGGTGTCGATTACGGTATGGGCGGCTTCATAGGCTTGCCCAATTCGCGGATGGAATACGACTTCGGTGAACTGCAATTCTGAGACCGGCAAAGGACAATCAAGGGCACACGAGCCCCCCAAGGGCACGCACTCGACCAGGCAACTGCCGCACAACTGGGATCCATCGGCGTCAACCGTCAGGGGCGCGCCTTCGATCGAGGCCCCTCGGTAGAGGTAGATAATCTGGGTGTCCCGCTTGTTGCTCAATCCAGTTCGTCGGCCGGTTTGCGCTCACGGCCCGGCTTCTTGGCGAGTTTGCGCTGCAACGAGCGGCGGTGCATGCCGAGCAGTCGCGCGGCAGCCGATACGTTGCCGTTGCTGTCGATCATGGCTTGCTGGATGTGCTCCCATTCTAGGCGGCTCAACGGAGTCATCGTGGCTTCGGCTTCGGTTGGCTCGTCGGCAGCGCCATCGTCGAGGGCGCGAAGGATCGCCTCGATCGTGGTCGGCTTGGCCAGGTAGTGATCGGCCCCGCGCTTGATCGCTTCGACGGCGGTGGCGACGCTGGCGTAGCCGGTGACCAGGATGATGCGCATCGATTCATGCGCCTGACGCAGCGGAGAAATCAGGTCGAGGCCGTTCTGATCGGCGAGCTTGAGATCGACCAGGGCGTAGTCCGGTTTGTGAAAGTTGGCGAGTTCGATTGCCTGCGCCGCGTTCGTCGCAGTCTGGATGGCGTGGCCACGGCGTTCGAGTGAGCGTTGCAAGGCGCGCAGATAGAGCGCGTCGTCGTCGATCAGAAGTCCATTTTTCATGATTCGGCCCGATTGGCAAGTGGTAGCTGAAAACACACGCGCACGCCGGCACCGTCGGTCTTTTGCACCGACAACTCGCCATTGAGGCGTTCGACCGTGGCATGCGATAGCGCGAGGCCGACGCCAAGGCCGTCCGGCTTGCTGCTGGCGAACATGCGTGATGGCAGGAATGGCTCGGCCACGCCGAACCCCGCGCCGTAATCTCGGATTTCGCCGAGCAGCGAGTCATCACGAACCTCCAGCCTCAGATCGACTTGCGAAACACCAACCGCCTCGCCGGCATCGGCCGCGTTGTTCAGCAGTGCCTGCAATAGATGGCCAACGGCGGCGACTACGCGGGTCGGCGAATCAACCCGTCCGCTGCGAACCAGGTGGATTGTCGGTCGAACCAGCTGCCAGCGTTCGATGATCGTTTCGATGTCGACGCGGACAGATTCCGACTCTCCTGCTCCGGCCTCGGCCGGCGCGGCCAGCTCGTGCACGCGATCGCGGCAGACATCGATCAGGGCACGCAGGGTTTCGTGATCGTCGCGAAGGTCGGAACCCGTGTCATCCTCGATCAGATCATCGAGCATCAGGGTCATCGTCGCCAGCGGGGTATTCAACTCATGCGCAACCGACGCGGCATGGGTGGCCAGGGCAACAATGCCTTCGTTGCGTGTGAAGCGTTCGCGCAGCAGCGACAGCTCACGCTCGTGCCGCCGCAGCAGCTCCGACATGCGCGAAAAGAAGATCAACAGCACGAGTGCCGAAACGAGGAAATTGGCAGCCATTCCCCACAGATGCAGATCGAAGCCATCGGCCATGCCATGGATATGTGGAAGCGGCTGGCCGAACACGACCGACAATGCATAGCCCGCGCAACACATGGCCGCCACGGCGTAGATCCAGCGTGCTGGCAAGGCCAGCGAGGCAAAGGCGATCGGCAGCAGGAACAGTGACGTGAACGGATTGGTGACGCCACCGCTCCAGGCGATCAGCCACGCCAGCACCGCGACATCGACACCAATATGGATCAGCACTTCGGCTTGTGACGGCTCGTCGACGTGGCGAACCCGCCAGACCGCGAGCATGTTGAACGCGGCAAGCAAGGCGACACCTGTCCACATTGCTGCGGCATTCAGGGCGACTCCGAGCAGGCCGACGACCACGCCAATCGTGGCCGACTGACCAATCACTGCCAGCCAGCGCAACGTGGTCAGGGTACGCAACAGGGTCGACAACGATCGTTCCATTTCACAAGTATGCCGTCACCAGCGCTGTTTTGACGTGACCGAGGGTCGCATTGGCTAAATCCTGTAGAAGCCTGCTTGAGCAGGTACGCCAGCTCTCCAGTGAAAACACCGTGCGCCAGGATTGGGCGACCAGCTCGGTCGCCATCCCAGCGAAGGCTCGGATCCGGTTTCACAGCGGAAATCCAGAACTGGATCCGAGCCTCCGCTCGATGACGGAAAATTCGATGTGTGTGAGTAATTGCGAACATCGCAGGTAATCGCAAGCCGGCCCGGTGTTGAATGTGAATCGCAGCAAAAACAGTTCCGGACAGCAGTGGGCCTTCGCCGGCATGGCGAGATGTGGAACTCAAGTCGACGGTGAGACCTTTCGGCTTGCGAGCCACGTAAGGCCAGGGTTTGCGGATGCCGTATTTGCACCTCCCCGCACAGCAGTGCGCGATAGCAGGGATCCAATCGACGTTTGCGCCCGCCAGCCGATTACAATAGTCGACTTTCCTCGACCGGCCCGGGCATGGCACCCAACGCAACCATCTACAAGATCGAGCTGCAGATCAGCGATATGGATCGCAACTACTACGCGACCCATGCGCTGACCTTGGCTCGTCATCCGTCTGAGACCGACGAGCGCATGATGATCCGTGTGCTCGCCTTCGCCCTCTACGCCGACGAGCGTCTGGAGTTCGGCAAGGGCTTGAGTACGGATGACGAACCGGACCTCTGGCGCAGGGAATTGAACGGCGATATCGCGTTGTGGATCGATCTCGGCCATCCCGATCCTTCACGCGTGCGCAAGGCCTGTGGCCGGGCCAACCTTGTCGTGTTGATCAACTACGGTGGCCGCGGTGGCGACATCTGGTGGGAGAAATCCGCCAACGAACTCAGGCGGTCAAGGAACCTGACCGTTCTCGACATCCCGGTAGATGTCGTCGATGCTCTCGCCGCGTTGGCGGAACGCGGACTGCGACTGCAATGCCTGATCCAGGATGGTCACGTGCAGATCCTGAAGGATGACATGGTGATCGGCATCGATCCGCAACCACGCATGGCCTCCGAAGACTCCGGGCGCTGGAGCAATGCCGGATAGCGTGGATGTCGCCATCATCGGCGGCGGTGCAGCCGGAATGATGTGTGCGTTGACGGCCGCGAGGCGCGGCAAGCGGGTTCGCGTGATCGAACATGCCAATCGCATCGGCAAGAAGATCCTGATGTCCGGCGGCGGTCGCTGCAACTTCACCAATACCGGTACGACACCGGCCAACTTCCTCTCGGCCAACCCGCACTACTGCAAATCGGCCTTGGCACGGTTCACGCCGGCAGATTTCATCGCCATGGTCGACACACACGGCATTGCCTGGCATGAGAAGGAACTCGGCCAGTTGTTTTGCGATGATTCGTCCAGGCAGATCGTGCGCATGCTGCTCGACGAGTGCGCCGATGCGGGGGTGCAGGTGCAAACCAGTTGCAGCATCGATGACGTGCAAAAGATCAATGGAGGATTCCGACTTGAAACATCGCGGGGCGCGCTCGACTGCCCTGCCCTCGTTGTAGCCACGGGCGGACTGTCGATTCCAAGCATGGGCGCGACCGGACTTGGATATGGGCTCGCGCGTCAGTTCGGCCACACGGTGTTGCCGACCCGCGCCGGCCTTGTCCCGCTGACCCTGAGCGGAAAGCACCAGGAACGTTTGCAGGATCTCAGCGGCGTTGCCTTGCCGGTCGAGAGCCATTGCAATGGCAAGCAATTCCGCGCCGACATGCTGATCACCCATCGCGGCATCAGCGGCCCGGCGATCCTGCAGATTTCGTCATATTGGCAACCCGGCGACGACCTGCGACTGGACTTGTTGCCCGATCAGGATGCGCTCGCCTTTCTGCTCGAACAGCAACGTGAACGCGGCGCAGCGGAACTGAAAACCATCCTCGCCGATGCCTTGCCGAAACGTCTGGCCCAGCGTCTTTGCGAACACTGGTTCGGCAGCAAGCCGATGCGCCAGTATCGCGAAGCCGAATTGTGTGAGATCGCGCAGCAACTGAAGGCATGGCCAATCACCGCCAGCGGTACCGAGGGCTATCGCACGGCCGAAGTCACCCTTGGCGGCATCGATACCGACCAGCTTTCATCGGGCACGATGCAATCGAAGCTTGTTGAAGGCCTCTATTTCATCGGCGAAGTCGTCGACGTGACCGGCCATCTGGGCGGTTACAATTTTCAGTGGGCCTGGGCCTCCGGGCATGCCGCCGGCAGTGCGGTCTGAGCTCGGGTCCGCCCGGGAGAAAGGCTCGCCCCTGGCGGGGCTCCTACGAGATTACGGTGGACCTGCAGGAGCCCGCTTGAGGGCGAGTTCTTGCTACGAGATTACGGTGGAGACGACGTAAAGTAATTGCCATTCCGGTATGAGCTATACCTTTCAAGCGAATGAATTGACGGATCATGTTGCGACTGACTGAAATCAAACTGCCGCTTGACCATGCCGCCGAGGAAATCCCGGCGACGATCTGTGCTCGCCTCGGGCTGGGGCCCGCCGAGTTGATCGGGTTCACAATATTTCGTCGCGGCGTCGATGCGCGCAAGCGATCGGCGATCCACTTCACCTATACGCTCGATATCGAGACGACGCGCGACGCGGAACTGCTGTTCCGCTTCGGCGCTGATCCGCACGTCGTGGCGACACCGGATACCACTTATCGATTCGTTGTTCACGATGGATCATTGCCATCGGCGACGCCGCGCCCGGTCGTTGTCGGTAGCGGCCCCTGCGGCATTCTCGCCGCGCTCGTGCTTGCGCAAATGGGCTTGCGCCCGCTGATCCTCGAACGCGGCAAGGCGGTGCGCGAGCGCACCAGGGACACCTGGGGCTTCTGGCGCAAGGGCATCCTCGATCCCGAATCGAATGTGCAGTTCGGCGAAGGCGGTGCCGGCACGTTTTCCGACGGAAAGCTTTACAGCCAGATCAAGGATCCGCGTCACTACGGACGCAAGGTGCTTGCTGAGTTCGTCAAGGCCGGTGCGCCGGAAGAAATCCTCTACGTCAGCAAACCGCACATCGGCACCTTCCGTCTGGTCAAGATGGTCGAGCACATGCGTGCGAGCATCGAGACGCTTGGTGGCGAATTCCGCTTTTCGAGCAAGGTCGATGATGTCCTCATCGAAGATGGCCACGTCCGTGGCATTGCCCTCGCGGGTGGCGAACAGATCCGCACCGACCATGTGATCCTCGCCATCGGCCACAGCGCCCGCGACACTTTCGAGATGTTGCATGCGCGCGGCGTCTACATCGAGGCCAAACCGTTCTCGATCGGCTGCCGCATCGAACATCCGCAATCGTTGATCGATCGTGCGCGCTACGGGCAGAGTGCCGGACACCCGCTGCTCGGTGCGGCCGACTACAAGCTCGTGCATCACGCCGGCAACGGGCGATCGGTCTACAGTTTCTGCATGTGCCCGGGCGGCACGGTGGTCGCCGCTGCATCGGAACCGGGTCGCCTTGTCACCAACGGCATGAGCCAGTATTCGCGCGACGAGCGCAATGCCAACAGTGCGATCGTCGTCGGCATCACGCCCGATGATTATCCCGGCAGCCCGCTCGCTGGCATCGCCTTCCAGCGACACTGGGAGGAGCAGGCGTTCGTGCTTGGCGGATCGAACTACGATGCGCCAGGTCAGTTGGTCGGTGATTTCATCAATGGCCGTGCATCGACTGCATTCGGCAGTGTGTTGCCTTCGTACACGCCAGGGATGCATCTATGCGATCTGGCACCTACCCTGCCCGACTTCGCCCTCGCGGCCATGCGTGAAGCAATTCCGGCATTCGACAAGCAGCTCCGCGGATTCAATCAGGGTGATGCCGTTTTGACCGCCATCGAGACACGCACCTCATCGCCGATCCGCATCAAACGCAACGATGACGACCTGCAGAGTCTCAATACACGTGGCCTGTTTCCAGCCGGTGAAGGCGCTGGTTATGCGGGTGGTATTCTTTCGGCCGCCGTGGATGGCATCCGGGTTGCCGAAGCAGCCGCGCTTTCGATCATGGCATCGAAACAACGATAGGCGCGCGAGAACTCCCGACATGCAGGAACTGCTCAATCAACTTTGCGCCTTGGAGGTCGAGCTTCAGCATCCTCACGCCCGTGCAGGCCGCGAGCGGCTCGAAGCATTGTTGCATCCGCAATTTCACGAGGTTGGTCGGTCTGGGCGAGAATACAACCGGCAGACAGTCATCGAGCATCTATGTGCCCAGCCCGGTCGGTTCGCGATTGAGTCTGAAGGCTTCGCCATATATTGCTTGGCACCAGGCGTGGCCCTACTCACTTACCGCTCCGCTGATCGCTCTGCGGAGGGGAGACTGTCGAATCACACGTATCGCTCTTCGCTCTGGGTGCGGTCTGGCGCGGGCTGGCAACTGCAATACCATCAAGCCACTCCGGCCGCCGCATCCTGGCAAGGAATTCGACATGTCTAGCCCGGATTATCGATGTAAAACACGCGCCCTCGCTTATCCCTTGAATCCACACTACTTTTCGCTCATTCGGCAATAACACCCGCTATTGCCTCAATCGCGAAAAGCCGTGTGAATCCAATGTCCTGCGCGATCATCACGCGTATTCATGAATAGTCCGGACTGGGTCGGACAATCAACCTCAATCCGCTCGCAATCATCCTCTGGCTGATGATCCGGGGATGGATGTGGGGCATCCTCGGCCTGCTGCTGGCCGTGCCGATGCTGGTCTGTGTGAAGATCATCTACAGCCGTGTCGAAGGTCTGCAACACTGGGCGACAATGATCGAGAAATGATCGGCATCCCTTTGAACTTGAAATCCCTCCTCAAGGATCAGAACACGGAAAAACCGGTCAGCTCGGAAAACCGCTCAAGCGCGGCTGCGCCGGCCAGTGAATTCCCCTTGTCATCCAGCCCTGGTGACCAGACCACCACCGACATTGCATTCGGCACTACCGCGACAATGCCGCCACCGACTCCGCTCTTAGCCGGCAAGCCTACCCGGAAGGCGAATTCGCCCGCGGCATCGTAGGTGCCACAGGTCATCATCAGCGCATTGATGCGTCGTGCGCGATCGGCCTTGATGACTGGCGCGCCGCTGCGCTGGCAAATGCCACGATTGGCCAGGTAGAGAAATGCCCGTGCCAGATCCCTGCAACTCATCTGCAAGGCGCACTGGTGGAAATAGAAATCGAGGACACGTTCAACGTCGTTGTCGAGGTTGTTGAAACTGCGCACGAAGTTGGCCAAGGCAAAGTTGCGAAAGCCGGCCTCACGCTCGGATCGTGCCACATCCTCATCCATGATGATGGCAGGATTCTCGGCGCGATCACGCACAAAGCCGAGCAAATCCTCGCGCGCGGTCGGCGAACTCGAAAGGATCACATCGGCAATGACGTGCGCACCGGCATTGATCAACGGATTGCGCGGAATACCGCGTTCGCGCTCAAGCTGAACCAGTGAGTTGAACGCATTGCCGGATGGCTCGCGGCCGACCCGCTTCCACAGATCACCACCGAGTGCCTCAAGCGCAAGGGTCAGGGTGAAGACCTTGGAAATGCTCTGGATCGAGAACAGTTCATCGGCATCGCCAGTCGCGAACAGGTCGCCATCAAGCGTCGCGATTGCCATGCCGAAGCGGTCGGCGGGAACGTTGGCCAGCATCGGAATATAGCTGGCTACCTTGCCTCGGCCGATCAGTGGCCTCACCTCATCGTGGATACGAGCGAGGATATCGGCAAGATCAAGGTCTGCGGCGAGATTGGATAGTGATCGTGTGGGTGTCATCCGCGCATGGTCGCATGCAGGCATGTGATACCCAAGCGTCGAACGTCCGCCGATTGCCCGGATTATTGCTTCGGTTTGACCACCTGCTCGTGCTTGGCGATGGCCTTTGCCGCAGCCAGGATCACGCTACCGGGCACCCGCACCCGGTAGTCGGGATGTGTGAACGCGAACTGCAGGATATGACCACGATCGATGATGAACACCGATGGCACCGGCAAGATGTGATGGGTTTCACCTGAGGCCTTCTCCAGATCAATGCCATAGCCCTGGTACTTCGCGATGGTCGCATCATCCACGCGGAAGGCGATGCCGAAAGCCCTGAGTGCGGCGGCCTTGCTGTCGGACAACAGGGTGTAATCGAGTTTGTCCTTGCTAATGGTCTTGCCCAATTCCTCGGGACGATCCGGACTTATCGCAATGACCTGATAGCCGATTGCCTCGACCTCCTTGATGATCAGATGCAGGTCGCTCAACTGCGTGTTGCAATAGGGGCACCAGCCGCCGCGATAGAAAACGAGGATCGCCGGCTTTTCATCCATCTGCTTCCAAAGCGTGGTGTCTTTTCCATCCAGTGTCTTTAGATCGATGTCCGGCGCCTGTGATCCAAGCAACAGCGGATGCACCTCGGTTGCCGATGCAGCAATTTCATCGCCAGCAAACAGCGGGGAACTGAACAACATCAGCACGACAAGGATGGTGCGGATCATGGAGCATCTCCGACAGGCATGAAGCAGGATTAGAACGGGGCAAGGCGAACTTTCTTGCAGCGGCAGGAAATCAGAATCACCAATCATCGATTGTCCCGCTTGAACCCTGTAGAGACAACGCCGCATCTCTTGCCTGCCGATCCGTTTCACTTTCGTTGTTCGATTTGCATGCATGAACAAGTGATTTGAACAGTGACCCTGCCATGTATCATTGTCAGGCCCTTGCAGCCAGTCCATTCAATTCAATCCGATGAACCAGGTTCCGCCCGACGACCCGCATGAGCACCCGCCGGTGTCATGGCGCGCGGCGGCGCATCGGTTGTTCTCGCCGGTGCAATGGCGGCGACGTGTGTTGTTCTGGTCCGGCGCGATCCTGGTCGGCCTCTCCGCAGTGGGTTTTGCGCATCTGGCCGATCAGGCTTTTGGCCTGTTCAAGCGCGTCCTCGACCACAGCGCGTATTGGCCGTTCCTGATCACCCCGGCCACCTTCGCCCTGCTTGCCTGGCTGACCCAGGGTTACCTGAAGAGCACGCGTGGATCCGGCATTCCGCAAGCCATCGCGGCACTGCAGATCGATGACGAGCCATTCCGACGCGGCCTGCTCTCGTTGCGTGTCGCCGTCGGCAAGATGGCGCTGACCCTGGCCGCACTGGTCGGTGGCGCATCGGTGGGCCGTGAAGGTCCGACGGTCCACGTTGGCGCGGGCTTGCTCTATTCGCTGGGCCGCCGCTTCGGTTTCAATGATCCGGCTGCCAGCGCACGATTCATTCTGGCCGGCTCCGCAGCGGGTCTTGCCGCTGCCTTCAATACGCCGCTGGCCGGCGTGGTGTTCGCCATCGAGGAAATGAGTGGCGCATTCGAGCATCGCATGAGCGGCATCCTGCTGACTGCCGTGATCATTGCCGGCGTGGTCTCGCTCGGCATCCTCGGCAACTACGCGTATTTCGGCCACATCAATGTCGGCCTGCCGCTCGGCAAGGCATGGCTTGCGGTGTTGGTGACCGGCGTTTTGTGTGGCCTGGCCGGCGGCCTTTTTGCGCGCACGATCATTCCTGCCGCCAGCGGCTTCCGGGGGCTGGTCGGGCGCTTGCGCAATCGGCAGCCGATCGTATTTGCCGCCGCCTGCGGTCTGGCGCTCGTCCTGCTCAGCCAATTGAGCGAAAGCGGGCTTTACGGCACCGGCTATGCGCAAGCGCGCTCGATCCTGGAAGGCGGCACGGGCCAGGTCGATACCTATGGACTGCTCAAGTTCTGCGGCAACATCGCCTCCTACTGGGCCGGGATTCCGGGCGGCATCTTTTCACCGGCGCTGTCTGTGGGGGCCGGGTTCGGTGCCAATATCAGCACCTTCCTTCCCGGCACCGCTCCATCGGCGGTCATCCTGCTGGCGATGGCGGCCTATCTTGCCGGGGTGACCCAGTCACCGTTGACAGCGGCGGTGATTTCAATGGAACTTACCGCCAACCAGCAAATGTTTCTGCCTATTCTGGCAGCCTGCCTGCTGGCCCGCGCGAGTTCCTCACTGATCTGCCGCAAGCCGGTCTATCGCGCATTGGCCGACAACCTGATCGACGCCTACGAAAAGCTTCGAGCCGAGACTGAGTCAGCCGAACTGAAACAGTCGACTGCCGCTGATTTGCCGATCGTGGACGCGCCAGAGAAACCTGCAACCGACGTTGCCAAGCCGGAGAAAGGCCGGCTCGATTGATCAGGACTTTTGCGTTGCCTGCTCAGCGATCTCGTCATTCTGCTCCGCCAAAGTTCCGTCGAGGAAATACGGCACCACCTCGCCCTTGATCTTCAGCGTGATCGGTCTGCCACGTCGATCCAGCGACTTGCCGGCAGCAACCCGAATCCAGCCTTCGCTGACGCAGTATTCCTCGACGGTGGTGCGTTCCTCGCCGTTGAAGCGGATGCCGATTCCGCGGGCCAGAAGATCGGCATCGTGGAATGGGCTCTTGGGATCGACCGAAAGGCGGTCGGGAAATGAATCAGTCATTCAGCTTGCTCCGCTGCGGGCTTTGACAGGAAGGGTGTAATCGTACGTGATCGGGCGCTGGATGACTGCGTTTTGGCGCCATGCTCGGCCTGGCATCGACCTGCCGAGTTGTGAATCCGGATGCGTGATACCTGTGAATTCAAGACACTACATCCTTCCCCGTATTCTGATGACGCTTGCGTGAGATTCATGGTCTTTCGGAGATCTCCATGGTAGGTTACATGTAACCATATCCGGAACCCTGCCATGACTTCGGCATCCAGCCGCAAGCCTTCTCGCATCAAGGTCGGCGAACATCGTGCCCGCTTGCGCGCACAGGGACTGCGTCCAATCCAGATATGGGTGCCCGATGTTCGTGCACCCAAATTTCGATCCGAAGCCCATCGCCAGTCCCTGGCGGTGGCCGCAAGCATCCAGTCCAAGGACAACCAGGCGTTCGTCGACGACATTTCCGCCCTCGACTTCGATCAGCGTGGCGGGGAATGAAGCGCGGTGATATTCGAACAGTCGCCGGCGCCAAGGACTATGCGGGAAAGCCGCGACCTGTCGTCATCGTCCAGGACAATAATTTTGATGCCACTGATTCCATCACCATCTGCGCCTTCACCACGGACGAGACGGAAGCACCGTTGTTCCGCCTCGCTGTCGAGCCGAATACGCGCAACGGACTGCGCTCTGCCTGCCGCCTCATGGTCGACAAGATCACCACGGTTCCCAAATCAAGGATCGGTCGGGCTGTCGGGCGCCTCGACGATGAAGACTTGGTTCGACTCAATCAGGCGATGATGGTGTTCCTTGGCTTGGCTGGGTCGGCGCGAAACAGTCGGAAAGAGCCTGAATTCGGCGAATAGCGCCTCACAAACACCCTGAATTTGGCGGAGAGAGTGGGATTCGAACCCACGGTGGGCGTAAACCCACGGCAGTTTTCAAGACTGCTGCCTTAAACCACTCGGCCATCTCTCCGTATTCAATTGTCCGCCCCAGTCGCGCTTTGCGCGCCACCACGGCAGTTTGACTCCGGGCGTCCCGCCCTGCGCCCTTCGGGCCATCGCCTGTGGCGATGTTGGCTCCGGCTTCCTGCCTGCGCACTCAAGACTGCTGCCTTAAACCACTCGGCCATCTCTCCGTATTCAATTGTCCGCCCCAGTCGCGCTTTGCGCGCCACCACGGCAGTTTGACTCCGGGCGTCCCGCCCTGCGCCCTTCGGGCCATCGCCTGTGGCGATGTTGGCTCCGGCTTCCTGCCTGCGCACTCAAGACTGCTGCCTTAAACCACTCGGCCATCTCTCCGTATTCAATTGTCCGCCCCAGTCGCGCTTTGCGCGCCACCACGGCAGTTTGACTCCGGGCGTTCGGCAACTGCTCCTGCGTTGCTCTCGACCGCCTGTTCCAGACGCGGTTCTACCGCATCCATCCGTGGATGTGTACCTCCGGCGTCCATGCCGTCGCCCCCCTGCACTGGGCGACAGCCGCGAAGTTTAACCGAGTTGGGTTATTCCGCCCATATACGGCAGCAGTACTTCGGGTACATCGATTGTGCCGTCGGCGTTCTGGTAGTTCTCCATGACTGCGATCAGGGCGCGGCCAATGGCGGTACCTGAGCCATTGAGGGTGTGTACGAGCTCGGGCTTGCCGGTTTCCGGGTTGCGCCAGCGCGCGAGCATGCGCCGGGCCTGGAAATCACCGCAATTGGAGCATGAGGAGATTTCGCGATACGTGTTCTGGCTCGGCAACCAGACTTCGAGATCGAAGGTCTTGGTCGCGGTGAACCCCATGTCGCCGGCACACAGCAGCATGCGGCGATACGGAAGCCCGAGTTTTTCGAGGACAACCTCGGCGCTGCGGGTCATACGCTCATGTTCGGCCTCGCTTTCGGCAGGCTTGCTGATGCTGACCAGTTCGACTTTCTCGAATTGATGCTGGCGGATCATCCCGCGTACATCACGTCCACCCGAACCCGCTTCGGAACGGAAGCACAGCGAATGTGCGGTCATGCGCAATGGAAGCTGGTCGGCATCGCTGATCGTGTCGCGGACGATATTGGTCAACGGCACTTCAGCGGTGGGAATCAGGTAGCGTTTCGCTTCATTGACCTCGATCGAGAACAGGTCTTGCTCGAACTTCGGCAACTGGCCGGTACCCTGCATCGAGTCGGCGTTGACGATCAGCGGCACATTGGTTTCAAGATAACCATGCTGCTCGGTGTGCAGATCGAGCATGAACTGCGCCAGCGCGCGGTGCAGACGGGCGAGTTCGCCGCGCAGCACGGTGAAGCGCGAGCCGGACAGCTTGGCCGCGACGTCGGCATCAAGCCAGCCATTGCGGGCACCGAGCTCGACATGATCCTTGACCGGAAAATCGAAATCGCGCGGCGTTCCCCAGCGCTGCTGCTCGACATTCGAAGATTCGTCGGTGCCTTCCGGCACGGACGCATCGGGGATGTTCGGGATACCGAGGGTGATTGCGGCAAGCTGCTGCTGGATGTCGGCCAGTCTCGTCTCATTGGCCTTGAGCTGATCGGCGATACCAGCGACTTCGGCCATCAATTCCACGGTGTCTTCACCCTTGCCCTTGGCCATGCCGATGGCCTTGGAGCATTTGTTGCGCGTGTTCTGCAGTTCCTGGGTTTCAACCTGCACGCTCTTGCGCTGCACTTCGAGCGATTCGATGGCAGCCGCATCGAGCTGGTAGCCGCGCTTGGCAAGGCGCTCGGCGACGACATCAAGCTGGCCGCGCAGCAGGGCTGGATCAAGCATGGCAGGGATTCCACAAGACTAACGAAGGGCGCGGATTATCGCCGCGCCACTCGTTTGCCGCAAACCCGGCGGGATCCGCATATCCATCTTGCGGATCCACGCCCAGCTCACCTGGCGTACAGGCAAGTCACTCGATTGACCGCGTTCGAGTTCAGAATCGTCGCGGCTGTCTGCGTCCGAGCCACAACGCGATCACGATTCCGCCAAGCAACCAACCCACCGCTTGTTCGATGAATCCGGCAATCAGGAACTCGTTGGGGAAGCGGTACCAATTCCACATCGGAGCAATTGCGACGGCCCAGGCGAAAACACCCATCGCGGTCGCACCGACCACCCGCGCCGCGAATCTCCATGTCGTCGCAGCCAGCAGCCAGGCCACGATCAGGCTGCCAAGAAAGACACTGCCAAATTGCTTGATCAACTGCGGCGTCATCTGCATCGGATCGCCATACGGCGGGCTGACCACCATGTAGACGAAGGGTTGTGCTTTCGCCTTTTCCGCATACCCGGCCATGAAGGCCTCGTCGCCCCATTGCTCGGCAGTCACATACGGCAGGACATAGATGCCGGGTGCCTGTGCGCCGCTTTTGACTGCATCAAGGACGGCGCTCTCGTTGATCGGAGCGCGTACGCCCATCTCACCGAGCGGCAAGACGGTATGGGCAACGAAGCCCCACACGAAAAGAACGATCGCACTGAATACGGCGGCAATCACGATGCGCATTGGCAGCTCCTCCCCAGGAATGAACCGGCGACGCTACGCCTGCTTCGGGAATGCCGCAACCGGGCTTGCGCGAATCAGGGCTGGCTGCGCTCGCTCAGCTCGGCGAGCATGATCGCGATGGCATCGAGTTCGGCAGTCGGGCGACCCGCATCAACCGGCCGCCGATAGTTGTTGAGCATGATCGCGAAGGCGAGGCGCTCGTCGGCTGCGGTTATCGCGTAACCGGCCAGCGCATAGGTAAAGGCCATGCTGCCGGTTTTGGCGTGGATGCGGCCCTGCGCGGCACTGTTGCGCATGCGTCCGGTCAGCGAGCCATCCACGCCCGCTTCGGGCAGGCCAAGACGGAATGCCTTGGCGCCGGGATCATCACCAACGCGCAGCAGCAGGCTTGCCAGCGCCGCCGGCGAGGTCAGATCACGCCGTGACAGGCCCGGGCCGTCTTCGATCAGCACGCCTTCGAGCGGAACGCCGATTCGGCGCAGATAGCTGCGCATCGCCTGGATGCCCCGCTTCTCGCTCGACCGGAACGCGGGGGAGACCTCACCTGCGGCGCGTTCATCGGCTGCCGCCTTGGCACCGACCATCAACAGCATGTTCTGCAGATAGAGATTCTGCGACACCTTCAAGCCGCGCCTGACGATATCGGCCAGCGGCGGCGACCACACATCGGCGACGCGCTGGATTTTGTCACTGCTGAGGGCATCGTTTTGTTGCGGCCAGTAGACACTGCGCGACTTGCCTTGCACGACAACCCCCTGTCGCGCGAGCGCGGCCCGCAGTTGTTCAGCGGCGACGAGGGCCGGATCGTGCACGGCGAGCCGGTAGTACTGGGTCTGGGCATTGCTTGCGATCGTGCCGAAGGCATGCAGGATGCTGTCACCGGGCGCGCGAAACAGACTGATGTCGGTCGGCGCCGGCGCGCGCAGGGTACGTAACTCGTTGTCGAGATCCTGCACTGATCCCGGTGGATCGAATGCTATGCGCGCCTTGTTTCCAGCTTGAGGTGCCGGACGCACTTCGACTCGTACGACGTTTTCATCGACACTGATCGCCGAAACCGGCGCGCCAAACCAGCTCTGCAGATCAGCAGCCTCCCACCCGCTGCCATACAACGGAGCGGCAAACCAGGTCGCATCGGCGATCAACGAACCGCGCACCGATTTGACGCCGGACTTGCGCAGGGCGATCGCCAGCGTATCGGCCCAGGACACGCGCTTGTCGACACCGAGGGTCGGATCGCCGTAGCCGACCAGCACCAGATCGCCACGCAGCTCGCCATCCCTGCCCGCCTTCTCGGTCGCAAACAAGCTGGTCGGAATGCGGTAGTCGGGGCCGAAGGTATCGAGCGCCAGTGCTGCCGTGTAGAGCTTGGCTGTCGATGCTGGAACAAACAGCTTGTCGGCATTGTGCGAATACAGGGTCTTGCCGGTATCGAGCGAGACCACCTGCACGCCCCAGGAGGCATCGGCGAAGGCCGGCTCGGCCAAGTGCGCGTCGATGCGTGCGACGAGGCTGGCAAGACTCGAATCAGGGACGGTCGATTTGTCGTTCGCCTGCTCCGCCGCCACCGGCGCAATGATGAGGCAGAGAACCAGCATACCCGGCGCGAACCGCAGCAATGTCACCCTCACGGCTTGCCTCCGGAGTTTCGCGCCTGGCGCCGCGCGTTGCGCAGCACCGTGAGCTTCTCACCAATCTTCAATTCGAGTCCGCGTTCGACCGGCGCGTAGAACTCGCGACCGACCAGCGCATCGGGCAGACATTGCTGATCGAGCGCGACACCGCCTTCGGCATCATGATCGTATTGATAGCCCTGGCCGTAGCCGAGGCCCTTCATCAGTTTGGTCGGCGCATTGCGCAGATGCATCGGTACTTCCAGTGTGCCGTTGGCACGCACTTCGGCACGCGCCGCGTTGAAGGCTGCATAGGCGGCATTGCTCTTGGCCGCGATGGCGAGATAGATCACGAGTTCGGCGAATGCGAGTTCGCCTTCCGGCGAGCCAAGACGGTCATACGTATTCCAGGCTTCAAGCGCGAGAGTCAGTGCACGCGGATCGGCCAAGCCGATGTCCTCGATCGCCATGCGCGTCAGACGTCGCGCCAGATAAGCCGGATCGACGCCGCCATCGAGCATGCGCGTCAGCCAGTACAAGGCCGCATCCGGATCGGACGAACGCACCGATTTGTGCAGAGCCGAGATCTGGTCGTAGAACTGTTCACCGCCCTTGTCGAAACGGCGTGTGCGATCGGCCAGTACCTGGGTCAGCGTGCCCTCGTCAATCTTGCCGTCATCGGCCAGTTCGGCGGCAATCTCAAGCAGGGTCAGGGCGCGCCGTACATCGCCATCGGCAGCCTGCGCGATCAGGCGCAAGGATTCGTCTTCAATCTGGAGTTGCTGATCGCCGAGCCCGCGTTCGCCGTCCTCAAGTGCGCGTTGCAGCGCGGCGACAATCTGCTCGATGTTCAAGGATTCCAGCACATGCACGCGACAACGCGAGAGCAGTGCCGAGTTCAACTCAAACGAGGGATTTTCGGTGGTCGCACCGACCATGATGATGATGCCGCGCTCGATATGCGGCAGGAACGCATCCTGCTGGGTCTTGTTGAAGCGGTGCACCTCATCGACAAACAGCACCGTGCGCCTGCCTTGGCCAAAGTTCACTTCGGCTTCGGCCAGTGCGGCGCGCACATCAGGCAAACCTGAGAGTACGGCCGAGATCGCCTTGAAATCGGCATCGGCGTAGCGCGCGAGCAGCAAGGCCAGCGTGGTCTTGCCGCAACCGGGCGGCCCCCACAGGATCATCGAATGCAGCTTGCCGCTCTCGATTGCGCGGCGCAGCGGCTTGCCCGCATCGAGCAGGCGCGATTGGCCGACGATCTCGTCGAGCGTGCGCGGGCGCATTCGCTCGGCCAGTGGCTTCAAGCCTTCGGGTTCGGCAAACAGCGGGGTTGTAGTGCCAGTTTTCTTGCGTGCCATGCGGCCATGATACGGAAAAGCGCGTCAACGGCAGACCCATGACCTTCAGCTCAGACAGACGAAACGAAAGCTGCCGTGAAAACCAAGTGGGAACGAATACGGCAGCCAGGCCGTCGCCAGTGGGCCCGCATCTGACGTGTTCGGCATCGAGCACGGCCAGTCCGCTGCGCATCGACTGCCAATCGAGCACGGTACCGATCAACCAGCCCTGCCCGGCACGGCTGCTACCCGCGTTTCGGCACGAACAGGTGCTCCTCGGCGAGCACCGAATCGCCGTAGCTGTGCGTGATCTGGCGATCGTGATGCAGGTCGACGGCGGTAATCGCATTCGGCCACGGTGCCTTGGCGGACAGCGGTTCGTGTTGGCGCATAGATACGCGAGTGTCTGGCCGAGTCTGCACGCGGATCGAAGGTCGGAAATTCGATGCCGCGAACTCCGCTGTCGATCCAGCGCGCCCTGCCCTTGCCCAGATCGATGCGCAACTCCACCAACTCAACCGAATCGCCGCTCGCCTCCGTGTGCCCGTGCATCGCTGCCGCCATCGGTGAACGTGCCGCCTCAGCATTGGAATGTCGCGCGGCACGCACGGTCCGCGCTCGAAAGCATCGGCAAAGTGGTAGACCATGCCGAAATCGACATCAAACCAGCGCGCGCTGTCCGGTACGTCCTTGGCCACGACAGCAACCCGGCACGGCAGATCCCCGGCTAAGCGCATGCGTTCGAAAAACGCCTCGCCCTCACCCATCCGATACGGCGTCAGCACGAAAACCAGGTGCCGCTCGGTCATCGCGAAACTATGCAGATAGCCTTGCTGTTCGTCCTTGATCGTCCCAGCGCGAATCAATTTTCCGTCACTGCCCACATGCCAGATCAGCAAACCACTGGCGCCGAGCAGGCCGAGAGAGCCAAAGTTCCAGATTGATCCATCACGATCGCGCAAGGGATGCGCCGAGAACGGCATGGCGGTCAGATCATCGCGAAACGTCAACGGCCCGATCGTGGCGAGGTCATCGGCAGTGACCTCGAAGGCCGAGCCCGCTTCCCACAACGCAAACACACGGTTGCCAATGCACATGACCGCCGTGTTCGCCGTGTTGACATCATCGTTGTTGCGGATCGACTCGGCGTTCTCGATCGTCGTACCGGCGGCGGGAACGACAAATCGCCCGGCGCGTTGCTCACGCTTGAACTTGGGCGTCTCGACCATGCGCGCACGATGCTCGATGCTGCCCTTGCCGACTTTCCACGCGTGCAGCATGCCGTCGCCATCAAACCAGTGCTGATAGCGCAGCCCGGCGCGCTCGAACCGGGCCGGACCATTGCGATACAGCACACCCGCCAGTTCCTGCGGCCAACGGCCTTCGATGGTTGCCGCTTGCGCTGCAAAGGATTCGACGCCGACCGATTTCCAGCCAGCCAACCACGCATGCTGATCGAGACCGCGCGCAAATTCCGCCGCCGTGTCCGTGAGGTTTTCGGCGCGCAAGGCGATCGGTGCAAAAGCCAGCGCCGTCGCCCCTGCAAACATCCCTTTGAGAAAGTGACGACGGTTCATCGACCGGCTCCCGATCAGCGCAGGTGCAGTTCGATGGTGGTGTCCTTGTCGTCGACTGCGAACGCGGCTTCATCGAAAGTCGCCTTGCGCATGACCTTGGGATCGTTGCTGAAGCCGTAGCCTTCGATCGGCATACCGACCTGGTTCGGATCGAGCTTGCCGTTTCCGTTCTCGTCATGCATGACCTCGATCGCATAGGTGCCCGCAGAGAGATCCGCAAAATGGAAGGTCGCGCTTTCGCCTGAGACTATTTGCGCCTCTGCCGCGACCGCTTTCGCCTTCCCGTCCCAGCCATCAACGGAATCGTAAACGGCGAGCATGAGCTTGCCTTTGTCGCTGCGGATGTCAACAACCTTCACGGTCAAGTCAGCGGCTTGCGCCATCGATGCCGAAAACAAAGCAATGCCAAGCACGCTCAGGATCATGGATTTCACTGGACTCTCCTCGTTGGATGGAAGTCCAGTATCGACATGCACACACATCACGACGAGATGCCGATCGGCAGTAATTCTGGGTGCCGGAAGTCACATCTTGCAACCGACGTTCACAACGACCCGAATCAAAATCCTTATTGCACAGGTGCAAGGCATTGCTGATCACCTAAACCGGCAAGAAGCTCAAGACCAGAAAGCATGAAAGCCCAGATAGGGGTACGCTTGCGACAACTAATACTCAAACTTTTGAACCTATAGCGATTTACTGGCGAGGCAATATGAACAACAGAATGCGAGTGGCAATATCTTGCGCCACAATTCTATATTCGCTCACTTCACTGGCCCAGGACTGCCCTCGGTCGATCGAGACCGACCACGTGCTGCGAGGCAATCTGGGTGACTGGAATGCATCGGATAAGACTTCGATTCACTTACTTTCGAGCCTCAAAGTAGTGGGGGGGGGGGAAAACTACACTCGGACGAAGGAGAGAACGCCGTTCTCGCACCAATTTCTGATTCCGGAGAAGACTACATGTGGCCGTTTCGCGCGGAGGTTGGGGATGAGGAGTTATGGATGCTGTGCCTGTATCGAGGCACTCCAGTCAGGTTGAGTAGGCGCATTTCGGCCACAGCGAAGGAGTGCCGGGTCAAGAAGCGCGCGTCAGCGGCCGGCAAGGCGACGATTGTGCGCGCATTCTGTGATTGAACGCCCAAGCAATATACTATATACTCGTTATATTGATATATTATCTGTTTATGAACTAAAGTGCATATAGATACTGAATTCAAGATCTCGACGGCTTGACGCGTCAGGCTCGCTCTTGGTAGTAGAGGTATTCAAGTCCGATGCATTTCTGCATCGGCGACGGAAGAGCATCACGCCTTAAGGCGTTTCCTACAGACAAATTTGACGTGACGTCCATTGAATCGACGTAACTACCAGCAACTCAGATCTTTGCACTGCGCAGACGCAAGGCATTGCTGATTACCGAAACCGACGAGAAGCTCATGGCCAGGGCGGCGATGATCGGGCTCAACAGCAGGCCGAAGAACGGATACAGCACTCCGGCAGCAATCGGCACGCCGAGGGTGTTGTAGCCGAAGGCGAAGCCTAGATTCTGGTGGATGTTGCGCACGGCTGCGGCGGACAGTCGGCGTGCGCGCAGGATGCCGCTGAGTTCGCCCTTGACCAGGGTGACCTGGGCGCTTTCCATCGCGATATCGGTGCCGTTGCCCATGGCGATGCCGACATCGGCTGCGGCCAGGGCTGGCGCATCGTTGATGCCATCGCCGGCCATGGCCACGCGTGCTCCTGCCTTCTGCAATGTCCGGATCAGGTTGGCCTTGTCTTCGGGCGATTGACCGGCGTGGACTTCATCGAGCGGAAGATTTCGAGCCACGGCTTTCGCGGTCGCCTCGTTGTCGCCGGTCAGCATGATCAGCTTGAGGCCTTCCTGCTTGAGTTTGCCGAGCACCTCGGCTGCGTCGGCCTTGAGCGGGTCCTGTACGGCGACGAGGCCGATGACGCGATCATCGATAGCAACGAACATCACGGTCTTGGCGTCCTCGCGCAGCGTTTCGGCTGTGCCTGCGAGGTCGTCACTCAAGGCGCAGGCTTCGACCATTTTCCGATTGCCTAGACGGATCAATCGGCCATCAACTTGGCCGCGCACGCCGCGCCCGGTTTCCGAAGCGAAATCACTGGCCTGCTGATAGGCAACACCGCGCTCCTTCGCCCCTGAAATCACCGCATGGGCGAGAGGGTGTTCACTGGCCGCTTCGAGTGCGGCGGCCAGCGCGAGCACGTCGGATTCATCATTGCCCGATGTGGCAACGACATCGGTCAGACGCGGCCGGCCTTCGGTGATCGTGCCGGTCTTGTCGAGGACCAGGGTATCGACCCGGCTGAGGGTTTCAATAGCCGCCGCTTCGCGGAACAACACACCGGACTCGGCACCGCGACCGCTGGCAACCATGATCGAGATCGGCGTGGCGAGACCGAGCGCGCAAGGACAGGCGATGATCAACACGGCGACCGCATTGACCACGGCATAGGCGAGTCGCGGCTCTGGTCCGAATATCAGCCACAACACGAAAGTCAGCAGTGAGACTGCAACCACAGCCGGTACGAAATACAGCGAGACGCGATCGGCCAGACGTTGCAGCGGCGCCTTTGACCGTTGGGCCTTGGCGACCAGGTCGATGATCTGGGCGAGAACGGTTTCATCGCCGACCTTCTCCGCCCGCATCACGAAACTGCCGGTGCCATTGATGGTGCCGCCGGTAACCGTGTCACCACCGCCCTTCTCGACCGCTACTGGTTCACCGCTGAGCATGGCTTCATCGACGCTGCTGCGGCCTTCCAGCACTTTTCCATCAACCGGAATCTTTGCGCCGGGTCGCACACGCAGGCGATCGCCGACCTCGACTTCATCGAGCGGCACTTCGCTCTCGCTGCCATCCGAATTCAATCGGCGCACGGTCTTCGGCGCGAGATCGAGCAAGCGACGCAGGGCTTGCGAAGTCTTGCCGCGTGCGCGCAGTTCGAGCCACTCACCGAGTAAGACGAGGGCGATAATCACGCCCGCGGCTTCAAAGTAGAACGGCACGTCGCCGTTGGCATCATGCATCGTCGGCGGGAACAGGCCCGGCGCAAACATCGCTACGAGGCTGAACGCGTAGGCCACGATCACACCGAGTCCGATCAGGCTGTACATGTTCGGCGAGCCCGAAATCGCACCGCTCCAGCCGCGCGCGTAGTACGCCCTGCCAAGCCAGAGCACGAGTGGCGTGGCCAGCAGAAACTCGGCCCAGCGCAGCAACGTCGAGATCGGCGGGTTGAAATGCAGGCCGAGCAGGTGCGGCACCATCGCGATCAGCAACAACGGTAAAGCCAACACCGAGGCAATCAGGAAGCGGCGGCGAACATCGCGCAACTCGCTGTCGTCCTCTTCGGCACCCGGGCGTTCCGGCTCAAGCGCCATGCCGCATTTCGGGCAGGATCCGGGGCCCGATCTGGCGCACTTCCGGGTGCATCGGGCACAAGTAGATCGCGTTCTTGTCCTGCTTTTCAGGCTTGGGCTTTCTATCGGGATCCAGATAACGGCCTGGATCGTCGATGAACTTTGAACGGCATCCGGCGCCGCAGAAGTAGAAGGTCTGTCCGCCGTGCTCGGTGGAGAATTTTGCCGTCGCTGGATCTACCTGCATTGCGCAAACCGGATCCTTCCCGTGGCCGGAAACCCGAGTCGCGGACTTTGCACCGTGACAGCAAGTAGATGCGGGGACGTCGTGATCGTGCGTCGCCATGTTTACTCCGACCTTGAAATACTCTTCGGCAAATTCTGAAGGCGGCGTTTATAGCGTTGCTGAAATCCGCGCCCCAGCAGCGCGGCCAGTGACCCCGTCAATGGCAATGCCATTGCAACGAGACTGAATTGAAGCAACGAACCCAGTGCTCGACCCAGCGTTGCACCGAAGATTGCCAACGTGGCTGACACCAGCAGCAAAGGAACCAACCAGGTGATCGCGAAAATGAGGCGTGCGCGGGCCAGCTCGCGGGGATCGTCGAATCGAAATTCCGTCCTGTCGAATGCGGGCGCGTCGGCGCAATCGGCAAGCAGAGATGCCTCGATTTCACCGTCATGAAAATCACGCAGCGACGGCGCTGGGTACTCGGCTTCGACCCCGGCTCCGAACCTGTCTTCGACACAGGGTGCGGTTTGCTCAAGCCGGTGGCGGGAGCGGACAAGCTTGAGCAAGGCATGCACCTGGGCGATACAGCAGCGGCGGCGCTCGCCATCGAGACGTTCGAGCACAGACGAACCATTTGCAGATTTCATTGGGAAAGTTCCTTGTTGAGCAGGGCACGCAGGATCGGGCAATCTCCATCCATGCCTTCGCGTGGACACTCGACCATCAGCTTGCTGAGTGCATCACGTACGCGATGAAGCTCGGCGATGCGCTTGTCGATCTCGTCAAGGTGAAGTTTGGCGGCCTGATACATGGCCGCGACGTCGCCACGGCTGCCGATTGTGAGCAACTCGCCAATTTCGTTCAGGCTGAAGCCCAGATGCTGGGCACGCCGGATGAAATTCAGGCGATCGAGCTCGCCCTCGCCGTATTTCCTATAGCCCGATGCCGAACGTGCCGCGGGTTTGAGCAGGCCGCTGCGCTCGTAATAGCGAACTGTGTCGATGCCTACTCCGGCTGCGCTGGCGAGCTGGCCGATTGCAAAGCTGGTCATTGCCGTCTCCGATCTGCTGGAATTCGACGTGGACAATCGCGATCAAGTTCGAGGTTTTTGTAGGAGCCCCGCCAGGGGCGAGCTTTGGACGAATCTATCGAAAAACTCGCCCCTGGCGGGGTTCCTACAATTTTCCCATTCTCCCGGTCTTCGGGACAAACGAGAGTCGCTGGGTCCAAGTCGTGGAGGCGACAGCTTGCACCCTAGACGCTAGTCCAGAGTCAAGAGTTTGATTTGATTCGTTCAGCTTCGAGTCAGTTTCACTGCGCGTGGGAGAGTCAATTCTCGATCGGGAAGATCTCGGCATCGGCACCCGGGTCACCAACGACGTCAACGCCGGCTGGTGGCGTGAAAGTGAATGTGTCGGCGGGAAGTTTCGGATCGCGCTGCCAGTTCGAGAACAGGATCTCGGTGGTGTTGCCAAGCGAATCCTCGAAGCGCATCCGGGCCAGATTGGACTTGTCGAACCCGAGTTCGGCGAACGCGAATTCGGGCTCCCTGGCTTTCGAGATCAGCTTGAGCCATTGCATTCCTTCGCGATCGCCCGCTTCGGTCGCGCTGAATTCGTGATCGAGCTGGGACAGATCCGTCAGCACCGACAACGGGCTGTGCGCTTCTTCGGCGCCCTGCCCGCGCACGCTGACCTGTTCGAGATCCGGATCGTAGATCCACACGCGATTGCCATCGGCGACGATCAGTTGCTCATATGGCGTGGTCGTCTGCCAGCGGAACTGGCGCGGTGCCTTGAGCGCGAGCGTGCCGGATGAAGTCTCGCCACGATTGCCCTTGGCGCCGATCACCGATTGCTCAAAATGGGCGCTGATGATGCGGATGCCATTGGAAAACGCTTCAAGGCGCGAACGCGCCGTTTCCGCGGCATGCGCCGATACAGAAATCAGGCTCGAAAGGAGAAGAATGGCTCGCAACATCGATCGGTATCCTTCGTTTGACAGCTGGAATCCGCCAAGGCGTGGCGGCGGAGCAGGATCACATGGTCGCGCTGAAGGATTGCTGGCCGGGGCGTTCAGTCTCGCGGTGGCGGTGGTGCAATCACCGTGCGGTTGCCGTTGTGCTCGGGGCCGCTGACCACGCCATCGCGCTCCATCTGCTCGATCAGTCGCGCGGCGCGGTTGTAGCCGATGCGCAGGTGTCGCTGCACACCCGAAATCGAGGCGCGCCGGGTTTCGGTGACAATGCGCACGGCCTTGTCGTAGAGCACGGCATCCTCGCCGCCTTCGGCATCGGCGGCATCCTGCGGCAGGCCGGTCTCACCGATGACCTTGCCATCGGCCATGGTCTGGGTTTCCTCAAGCACGCCGTCGATATAGTCGGGTTTGCCCTGGGCGCGCAGCCATTCGACGACCTTGTGTACCTCGTGGTCATCGACAAAGGCACCGTGCACGCGCTCGGGCGTCGCCGTGCCGGGCGGCAGGTAGAGCATGTCGCCGTGGCCAAGCAGGGTTTCGGCACCGGATTGATCGAGGATCGTGCGTGAGTCGATCTTGCTCGAAACCTGGAATGCGATGCGAGTCGGGATGTTGGCCTTGATCAAGCCGGTGATGACATCGACGGACGGGCGCTGGGTTGCGAGGATCAGATGCACGCCGGCCGCGCGCGCCTTCTGCGCAAGACGGGCGATCAATTCCTCGACCTTCTTGCCGACGATCATCATCATGTCGGCGAACTCGTCGATGATGACGACGATATAGGGCAGCGGCTTGAGCGGATCGGCCTTCATCGAGGGCTGCGAGGCGTCCGGGCGGAACAGCGGATCGAGCAAGGGCTGGCCCTTGGCCTCCTCTTCCCTGACCTTCTTGTTGAAGCCAGCCAGATTGCGCACGCCGACCGCGGCCATGAGTTTGTAGCGGCGCTCCATCTCGGCAACGCACCAGCGCAGCGCGTTGGCGGCCTCTTTCATGTCGGTGACGACCGGCGCGAGCAGATGCGGAATGCCCTCATAAACCGAGAGTTCGAGCATCTTCGGATCGATCATGATCATGCGCACATCGGTCGCACTGGCCTTGTACAGCAGACTCAGAACCATCGCGTTGAGGGCCACGGACTTGCCCGAACCGGTCGTGCCGGCGACGAGCAAGTGCGGCATCTTGGCCAGATCGACCACAACCGGCGCACCGCCAATATCCTTGCCCAGCGCCAGTGCCAGCGGCGACTTGAGCTGATCGTACTTGTCCGAACGCAGGATTTCCGACAGATACACAATCTCGCGATTCATGTTCGGGATTTCGAGGCCGATCACCGACTTGCCAGGAATCACATCGACCACACGCACACTGATCACCGACAGGCCGCGGGCGATGTCCTTGTCGAGACTCGAAATCTGGCTGCCTTTGATGCCGGGTGCCGGCTGCATCTCGAAGCGCGTGATGACCGGGCCCGGATGGGCGCTGACCACCTGCGCATCGATACGGAAATCCTTGAGCTTGAACTCGACCTGGCGCGACAGCGCGTCGAGGGTTTCCTGCGAATAGCCTTGTACACGCTGCTTCGGTTCATCGAGCAGGGCCAGCGGCGGCACCTCGCCTTCGCCGGATGAGCCGACAAACAGGGGAATCTGTGTTTCGCGTCTGGCCCGCTCACTCTTGCCGATCGGTGCCAGGGTCGGCTCGATCTTGAGCGGCTCGCGTTTGGACTGCCTGACCGTATCGACTTTGCGCACGACTTCGCGCTCGACACGGGCCTGACGCGCCGCACTCCAGTCCTCGGCGCGCCGCGAACGGTCACGCGCCCATGCAAATACTGCGAGCAGGCCACGCCCGATCGCGTCCATCAACTTGAACCACGACAAGCCGGTGACCAGGGTGGTCGCGATCAGGAACAAGGCCAGCAAAAACAGGGTCGCGCCGAGAAAGCCGAAGCCCTTCATCAGCGAACTGCCGATCAGGGCACCAAGTACGCCGCCCGCTTGCGCTGGCAATACGCTCGGCCCATGGAAATGCAGATGGGCGAGTCCCGATCCGGAGATAAAGAATGCGAGGCCACCGATCAGGCGCAAGGCCGGTTCGAGCGGTGAACCTTCGTCGCGTTCGCCACCACGCGCTACCAGACCACCGACCAGAAGCAGCAGGATCGGGAACGCATAGGCCAGCGTGCCGAAGAAGTAAAACAGGAAATCAGCGAGGTACGCGCCAATCTTGCCGCCGAAATTGACCGTCTGCTCCTGACCACCCGCATGCGACCAACCCCAGTCGCTCGGGTCGTAGGTCCACAAGCAGATAAACAGGTAAACCGCGATCGGCAGCAATACCATGAAACCCACCTCGCGCAAGCGGCGTTGCAGCTTGTCGTTGAGCGGGGTGGGTTTCTGGGATTTGGTTTCTCGCGCCACGCGCAGAACTTACCTTAAATTATCGCGGCAAGCTATTGTTTTTGTTCAAACCAAGCCTACCAGGGCCGGATGCACGATCTTGCCCGCATCGACATTGATGCCGCCCTTGAGCGGAGCGTAATCGCGCCAAGCCGGGCCACTGGCCAGGCGTTGCACATAGGGCAGGATCGCTGCGGAAATCGCCTGCGACGAAGTCTGCGGAACGGCACCGGGCATATTGGTCACGGCGAAATGGATGACGCCGTCGACGACATAGGTCGGTTCCTTCCAGGTGGTCGGCTTCGAGGTCTCGAAGCAGCCACCCTGATCGATCGAGATGTCGGCGAGCACGCTGCCCGGCTCCATGTCCTTGACCATGGCGGCGGTGACCACGCGCGGCGCACGCGCGCTCGGCACGAGCACGGCACCGACGACGAGATCGGCGTTGCGCAACTCACGCGCGACATACTCTTCATATGGATACAGCGCGGTGACGTTGGATCCGAGCGCCATCATCTGGGCCAGGCGATCCGGGCGCTTGTCGAAGACGACAACATTGGCACCACCGGCTGCGGCCAGCGCTGCGGAATTGCCACCGGCTGCGCCAGCGCCGAGCACGACAACCTTGCCTCGCTCGGTTCCAGGCAGACCACCGAGCAGCTTGCCCTTGCCACCGGCCGGCTGATGCAGCAGATGCGTGCCGACCTGGACCGCGATGCGACCGGCGATGATCGACATCGGCGCGAGCAGCGGCAGTGAGCCATCCATTTCCTCGACCGACTCGAAGGCGATGCCGGTCAGGCCAATATCTAGCAGGCTTTTGGTCAACGCCGGTTCGGCGGCCAGATGCAGGTAGCAGAACAGCAGGTGATCCTTGCGCAGGCGCGCCAGATCGCCGGCGATCGGCTCCTTGACCTTGACGATCATCTCACCGACTTCGTAAAGCTTGTCGGCATCGGCGACGACCTTGACGCCATTGCGAACGAATTCATCGTCGCTGAAACCGCTCTTGCTGCCAGCACCGGACTGGATAAACACTTCGTGGCCGCGACGAACCAGATCGGCACAGGCTGCCGGAATGAGGGCAACGCGTCCCTCAAGGGTCTTGGTCTCGGACGGAATACCGATGCGCATCAGAATCTCCAGATTGGTCAGGGGGGCGCAGCGGCCCGTTGCCGTTGCGGTTTTTCACGAAACTGCCGACGTCGGCTTTGTTCCAGCGTCTTGATTCATCCTCTCCGGCACCCCATCCTCATCAGCCGAATGCCTGGCGACCGGATCACTGATTGCCCGCGACGACGGATTTGAAATCGGACTGTGACGGCAGCAAGCGCATACGTTGCGCGACTTGCCGGCATCGAAAACCATCGCCACAGAGAAGGCCGGAAAACGGCCGGGATTATACATGACGACCCCGAAACACACGCGCCTCCTGATCCTCGGAACCGGCCCGGCCGGATACTCGGCCGCGGTCTATGCGGCCCGCGCCAATCTCAAGCCGAGCATGATCACCGGCCTCGCCCAAGGCGGACAGTTGATGACCACGACCGACGTCGACAACTGGCCCGGCGATGTCGAGGGCTTGCAGGGGCCGGCTTTGATGGAGCGCATGCAGAAACATGCCGAGCGCTTCAACACCGAGATCATCTTCGACCACATCCACACGGCCGATCTCAAGCAGCGCCCGTTCCGCCTGCACGGCGACAGCGGCGAATACACTTGCGATGCGCTGATCATTGCCACCGGTGCGACAGCGATGTATCTCGGCCTCGAATCGGAGGACAAGTTCAAGGGTCAGGGCGTCTCCGCCTGCGCGACCTGCGACGGCTTCTTCTTCCGCGAGCAGGAAGTCGCCGTGATCGGGGGTGGCAATACCGCAGTCGAGGAAGCGCTGTACCTGGCCAATATCGCCAGCAAGGTCACCCTTGTGCATCGACGCGACAAGTTGCGCGCCGAGAAGATCATGCAGGACAAGCTGTTCGAGAAGCAGGCCGCCGGCAAGATCGACATCATCTGGAACCACAGCGTCGATGAAGTGCTCGGCGACGAAACCGGCGTGACCGGCATCCGCGTCAAGAGCACCACCGATGAATCGACACGCGACATCCCCGTGACCGGCATGTTCGTCGCCATCGGCCACACGCCGAACACGGGCATCTTTGAAGGCCAGCTCGACATGCGCAACGGCTACATCTCGATCCGCACCGGGCTCGAAGGCAACGCCACCGCGACCAGCGTCCCGGGCGTATTTGCCGCTGGCGACGTGGCCGATCAGATCTATCGCCAGGCCGTTACATCGGCCGGATTCGGTTGCATGGCTGCGCTCGATGCCGAGAAATATCTCGACAAGCTCGGCCTTGTTGGCTAGTCGACAAGGAGTGGGGGCGATTTCATTCACGATGCGATTTCGCACTGTCTGCCAAAGCATCGCCCCCAAGAGGGGACAAGCGGCTGAAGCCGCTCCCACGAGTTGATCCCGCCGATTCCGTGGGAAGGACTTCAGTCCCGATGCCCTGGCCGAAGGTGCAAAGTGAAGCACGACCGAAAGAAGCCCTTTTCGGAACCGTTGAAACCGCCTACGAAAAGCAGATCGAGCCCACATGTCGTCCCTTGAAATCCGCCTGCACAAAGGTGTCAGCGATATCGATGCCGGCAGTTGGGACGGACTGGTCGGCAGCGATAACCCGTTCCTCGCCCATGCCTTCCTGGCCGGACTTGAACAACATGACTGCATCCGTGCCGACAACGGCTGGCAATCCTGTCCGCTGGGTCTTTATGAAGACGGCAATCTCGTTGCCGCAGCACCTCTCTACCTCAAGGGCAACTCGCACGGCGAGTTCGTGTTCGACTGGTCGTGGGCAAGCGCCTATGCGCAACACGGGCTCGACTACTATCCAAAGCTGCTTTGCGCAGTGCCCTACTCCCCGGTCACCGGCCCGCGTCTGCTCGTCGGCGACGCGCACAACGCCGAATCACTGCGCGGTTCGCTGATCGAGGCGATCGAACTTCAAGCACAGACGCTGGCGCTCTCGTCGGCCCACCTGAACTTCGCCGATCAGGCCGATGCCGATGCATTTTCCGGCAGCGCGTGGTTGCCGCGATTCGACTGGCAATTCCACTGGAACAACCGTGGCTGGCGTGATTTCGATGCCTTCCTCGCCGCGCTGAAACCAAAGAAGCGCAAGAACATCCGCCACCAACGCCAGCAAGTCGCGGCATCGGGTGTCACCTGCGAGATCCGCCACGGCGACGAGCTTGACGACAACGAGTGGCGGATCCTGCATCACCTGTATCAATCGACCTTCGATGATCATGGCAATCATCCGGCCCTGACCGAAGGCTTCTTCCGACATCTCGGCCAACACATGCCGCGCCAGGTTGTCGCCGTGCTGTGCCGACGCGCCGGTCGCATCATCGCTGCGGCTCTCTGCCTGCGCAGCTCGGACACCTTGTATGGACGCTATTGGGGAGCCGAAGAACAGATCCCGGGTCTGCATTTCGAGGCCTGCTATTACCAGGGCATCGACTACTGCATCCGCCATGGCTTGCAGCGCTTTGAACCAGGTGCCCAGGGCGAGCACAAGATCGCACGCGGATTCCTTCCGGTACGCACGCGTTCGTTCCACCATGTCTGCGACCAGCGCTTCGCCAGCGCGATTGCCGACGCCTTGCAGCGCGAGGCGCTGGGCCTTGAGATGTATCGCAACGATCTGCTGACCCACTCGCCCTATGCCGAACCGGTGCCATCGACATGATCCGCCTGCCCCTGCTCGGCGCTGATTCGATCGCGTTTCCCGATATCGAGACGGCGCTAGCCGAACCCGCCGGCTTGCTGGCATTCGGTGGTGATCTGGGCAGCAAACGTCTGCTCGCAGCTTATTCGCGGGGAATCTTTCCGTGGTACTCGGAGGGCCAACCAATCCTCTGGTGGTCGCCGGATCCGCGCATGGTCATCGCAACCGCCGCTCCGCATGTGCCGCGCCGCTTGCAGCGCTGGCTGAAATCCTGCACCTGGACGATCCGCACCGACCACGCCTTTGCCGAAGTCATGCGCGCCTGCGCCGAACCGCGCCACGATGGCGATGGCACCTGGATCACCGACGCGATGTTCGAGGCCTATTGCCGCCTGCACGCCGAAGGTCACGCCCACTCATTGGAGGTCTACGACGGTGACGCCCTGGTTGGCGGCATCTATGGCATCGCGATCGGGCGCATGTTCTTTGGCGAATCGATGTTCAGCCGCCGTGGCCATGCCTCGAAGGTAGCCCTGCTCTGCCTCTGCCGCGGACTTGCGACACAGGGATTCCCCGTGCTCGACGCGCAGGTCTGTTCCGACCATCTCGAAACGCTCGGCGCACTGGCAATGTCCCGGGCCGATTTCCGCCGAGAGATCACAAGGCTCTGTTCGCAAAAGGGTATCCAGGGAAGTTGGGCAGGCCTGTTCGATCACATCGAACCTCGAAACCTTTGAAAACCTGGCCAATCTGATCGCGCCTGGCGACAGATCTGGGAGTGTCGGCTTCAAGATCCGGGGTTTCCGCGGCCGCACGGAAACCGGACTTGAGCCTGAAATTTATTGTGAAACGCCTTGATGGTGTAGAATTCGCCGCCTTCTCGGCCCCACCGAGTTCCAGTCGCAGGGAAAAATGTCCAAAGACGATGTCATCGAAATGGAAGGCGCGGTCCTCGAGACCCTTCCAAATACCATGTTCCGCGTGAAGCTCGAAAACGGCCACGTGGTCACCGCCCATATTTCGGGCCGCATGCGCAAGAACTACATCCGCATCCTCACGGGTGACAAGGTCAAGGTCGAGATGACTCCCTATGACCTGACCAAGGGCCGCATCACCTACCGCATGAAGTGAGTTCAGGATGAACTCATCCCGGACAGCACAGGGTGTGCGTTGATCCGGGATCCAGTGCTTGATGAGCCTTCATCCCGGACAGTGCATGGATGTGCGTTGATCCGGGATCCATCTGCACACCATAAAACTGCTGCTTTTGCTCCTGCCCTTGGTGGGTTCGATCTGTGATCGGACGCTCTTGGTTGGGGAGGAGGAAAAGCGTCAGCGCACAGCGCTGACCCACAATAGCCGCCTCGTGAGTCCATCAGGGAGCAGAACGCGCTATTTTTCCTTTCTCCCGAGACAAATACCCAAAGCCTGCACAACCCAATCAACACTGTCGGGACTGCTGCCGGCGCCCATCAGGCCGACACGCCAGATCTTGCCGGCCAGTTCCCCCAGGCCGGCACCAATCTCGATATTGAAATCCGTCAGCAGGCGCTTGCGCACGACCGCTTCGTCGACGCCTTCCGGCACCTTGACCGCATTCATTTGCGGCAGACGCGCGCTTTCGGCAACCAGTAGTTCAAGTCCGATCGTGGCCAGGCCATCGACCAGGTGCAAGTGGTTCGTCCGATGCCGGGTAAACGCCGCCTCACGCCCCTCCTCACGGAACATCAACAAGGCTTCATGCAGGGCATAGAGCATGTTGATCGGCGCAGTGTGGTGATAGGCGCGAGCGCCACTGCCCTGCCAATAGCTCATGACCAGGCTGAGGTCAAGAAACCAGCTCTGCACCGGGGACTTGCGCGCCTTGAGGGCGGCCACGGCCTTGTCGCTGAAGGTCAGCGGCGATAGCCCGGGAGGCGCGGAGAGGCACTTCTGCGAACCGGAATACACCGCATCGGCGCCCCACTGATCGACCATTACCGGAATGCCGCCGAGACTGGTCACGGCATCGACGATGCTCAGCGCAGCGTGATCCTGGGCCAGCTTGCACAAGGTCGCCGCATCCGATTCAACGCCGGTCGAGGTTTCCGCATGGACGAAGGCCAGCGCCTTGATGCCGGGATTGGCTTTCAACGCGGCTTCGGTCTTTTCAAGGTCGATCGGCATGCCGAACGGGTCATTGACCATGATCGGGGTGGCACCGATGCGCACGACGTTCTCGCGCATGCGCGCGCCGAACACGCCGTTCTGGCAGACCACGACCTTGTCGCCCGGTTCGATCAGATTGACGAAGGCCGCTTCCATGCCAGCCGAACCTGGCGCCGAGATCGGTACGGTCAAGGCATTCTTCGTCTCGAATGCGTAACGTAACAGATCCTTCAATTCGTCCATCATGCTGACGAAACGTGGATCCAGATGGCCAATTGTCGGTCGCGCCATCGCATCGAGAACACGCTGCGAAACCGGCGACGGGCCGGGACCCAGCAGGAGGACGTCGGGTGGATGAAAACTGGTCATGAAATCCCTCTTGTTGGCTGTGCCGACCGAAGAGTTTATCGCATTGGTTTGAAGGCGCATCCCGATCGGGATGTGTGCCGGTCAGACTTCGGCCAGCGCCTGGGCAATGTCCTCGATCAGCACATCCGCCTCCTCCAGCCCGATCGACAGGCGCACCAGACTGAGCGGAAGCGGGCTCGCCCGCACGGGTGCATCCGGCGGAAACACCGCGCAGACCGGAAACGCGAGGGATTCGTAGCCACCCCAGGAGACCGTCATCAGAAAGCGCTTCAGCGCATTGCAGAAACGCTCGACGGCAGCGACCTCGTCAGTGGCGATATCGATCGTGAGCAAACCACTGGCGCGCTTGAGTTGGCGGCGGGTCAATTCCGGCTGCGTGCAGGATGCCGCATGCGGATGATAGACGCGGCGGATTTTCGGATGCTGCTCGACAAAGGCCAGAATCTTGGCTGTCGTTGCGGCAATGCGCTCGATACGCACGGCCAGGGTGCGCAGGCCACGGATCATCAACCACGCGTCGTGCGGTGAGAGGATCGCGCCGAAGGTCATGTACGGGCCCTTGAACACTTCGCGCAGGATCGCTTCGCTGCCACAGAGCATGCCGGCAACGACATCACTGTGCCCATTCAAGTACTTGGTCGCCGAATGCACAACCAGATCGACACCAAGCGCAATCGGCGACTGGTTCAAGGGCGAGGCGAAACTGTTGTCACAGATCGTGCGGATGCCACGCCGACGCGCGAGTGACGCAACAGCGGCAAGATCCTGCTGCTCGAAGGTCATCGAGTTCGGACTTTCGAGGACAATCAGGCGCGTTTTCGCCTTGATCGCCTCCTCGAAATTGGCCGGTTCGGTGCCATCGACAAAACTTGTCGACACATCGAACCTTGGCAACAGGTCACGCAGCAGGCTTCGCGTCCAGCTATAGGGCTTGGCCACACAAATGACGTGATCACCCGCGTTGACGCTGGCAAGAACCGCCGCCGCCATGGCCGCCGCACCACTGCCGAAAGCCAGGCAATCTTCGGCGCCTTCAAGCGCCGCGACTTTCTTGCGCAGAATGGCCACGGTCGGATTGTTGCCGCGCGTGTACATGTGCTCGGCAAATTCATCAGCGAAACCGCGACGCATCTCGGCGACACTTGGAAATGCGAAGATCGACGACTGCACGATCGGCGGCGCCACCGCACCGTGGTTGTCAGCGCGCTCCTCGCCAAGATGATTGAGGATATGACTCAGATCCAGCGGGGTCTCCTTGTCCACGCGATCAAGCGCCGCTGCACATTGCTTCCAGCCAGGCGCGCGTATCCTCGCCAATCTGCGCATCGTTGAGTGCCATGTGCAGGGTCGCCTTGACCAGACCAAGCTTGTTGCCGCAATCAAAACGCGTGCCCTCGAAGCGATAGGCCAACACCGGCTTCTCGTGCAGCAGATCCTCGATTGCATCGGTGAGCTGGATCTCGCCGCCAGCACCAGGTTTTGTCTGTTCGAGCAGGCTGAAGATGCGTGCAGGCAGCACATAGCGGCCGACAATGGCCAGATTCGACGGCGCTTCTTCGGGTTTAGGTTTCTCGACGACGAAGCGGATACGTGCGGCGCGCTCGGAAATAGTCTCGGCATCGACGATGCCGTACTTGCCGGTGTCTGCGCGCGGCACTTCCTCGACCGCAACAACGCCGGCGTCCTCGCGAGCCGCCACTTCGTACATCTGGCGCAGGGCGCCGGGCCGACCCGAACCGGGATTGCCATTCCAGATCAGGTCATCGGCGAGAATCACGCCGAACGGCTCATCGCCGACCACGGGTTTCGCACACAACACGGCATGGCCCAGACCAAGCGCCTCGGGCTGGGTCACGAACACGCAGCGCACATTCTTCGGCAAGGTGCCCTGAACCAGGGCGAGCAACTCGTCCTTGCCCGATTTGGCGAGCTTGCTTTCAAGCTCGTAGGCCTTGTCGAAGTAGTCGGCGATCGCGTGCTTGTAGCGGTTGGTGACGAAGATCAGGGTGTCAGCGCCAGCATCGACCGCTTCATCGACCGCGTACTGGATCAGCGGGCGATCAAGTACCGGCAGCATTTCCTTGGCCACAACCTTGGTTGCCGGCAGAAAGCGCGTACCGAGCCCGGCAACAGGAAACACAACCTTGCGCAGACGACCTTGGCTCATCGGATTTCTCGTAATGGATATTCAGGACGGACGCGCGGCGAAGGCAATGACCGTGGCGGTCGCTTCCGCATCGCGCGTGGCAAATTCGGGCAGCAACTGAGCGAGAATCCGGCGCAACTGATCTTCGTCGAAATCGTTGACGGCCGCTTGTGCCTGCTGCAGCAGGGCAGTCAGCAAGGTCCAGGCCATGCCGCGTGGCTGGGCCAGAAAAATCTTGGCGTGTGCAGTCGCCTGGTAGTTCTCGAGCGGATGAAACAGTTCCTCGAACAGTTTCTCGCCGGAGCGCAATCCGGTGAAGGCGATCTCGATATCGCGCCCCGGCTGCTTGCCGGCAAGACGGATCATCTGCTCGGCCAGATAGGCGATCTTGACCGGCTCGCCCATGTCCAGCGCAAAGATCTCGCCACCCTTGCCAAGCACGCCAGCCTGCAGGATCAGCTGGCAGGCCTCCGGAATGGTCATGAAATAACCGGGTGATCTCCGGATGGGTCACGGTGACTGGCCCACCGCCACGAATCTGCTCGCGGAACAGCGGCACGACCGAGCCGGCCGAATCGAGCACATTGCCGAATCGCACGGTGATGAAACGGGTTTTCGATTGCGCGGCAAAGTTCTGGCAGTAGATCTCCGCCGCACGCTTGCAGGCGCCCATGACACTGCTTGGGTTGACCGCCTTGTCGGTCGAGATCAGGACAAAGCACTCCACGCCATGCCGATCCGCCGCCTGCGCCACCACATGCGTACCGAGGACATTGTTGCGAAATGCCTCGCGCACCTGTTCCTGCAGCAAGGGCACATGCTTGAAGGCAGCGGCGTGGAAGACGACCTGCGGGCGGGCCAACGAGAACACGCGCTCGCAACCAACCAGATCACCGCAATCGCCGATCCGCGCATCGAGCAGCAGATCCGGAAACTCGCGCCGGATCTCCTGTTCGATCCGGTAAAGATTGTATTCGGACAGTTCGAGAATCGTCAGCGACGCAGCACCGAGCCGGGCTACCTGACGACACAGTTCCGATCCGATCGAACCGCCACCGCCGGTGACCAGCACGCGCTTGCCGGAAATACCGGTGCGGATCGATGTCCAGTCGAGCTGCACCTGCTCGCGGCCGAGCAGATCCTCGATCGCGACCTCCTTCAACTCACCGAAACTCGAACGTCCGGCAACGACATCAGCCAGACGCGGCATGGTTCTGAATGGCAGTCCGGTTTCCTCGCAGAGACCGACCACGCGCTGCATCTGCGCACTGTTCGCCGAGGGCATCGCGATCAGCAGCATCTGTGCCGCCGTCTCGCGAGCGAGGTCGGTCAACTGGCCGAGCGTGCCGAGCACGGGCACGCCATGGATGCGCGCACCGCGGATCTTCGGGTTGTCATCGAGCATGCCGACGACGCGATAGCGATTCTCGCGAACCAGTCCGCGGACAAGGCTGTCGCCAGCGCGTCCTGCACCGAGTACGAGTACGCGCAAAGCCGGCGACCGCGACAGGAAATCGAGGCGGCTGTCCTTCCAGTAGCGATAGGCGAGGCGCGGAAAGCCGAGCAGGACGGCGAGAACCACCGGATACAGCAAAAGGACGGCTCGCGGCACCGTGACGGAACGGTTGTAAAGGAACAAGGTGACGCTGATCGACAGCGCACCGAGGATTGCGGCACGCCCGATATTCCACAGATCCGGCAGGCTGGCGAATCGCCACAAGCCCTTGTACAGGCCGGTAATCCAGAAGATCACACCCTGCGCAAGCAGAACGAGGCAAACCTCGGGGCCGAACAAGCCCAGCTCTGGACGAGCCACCTCGAATGACCAGCGAAACGAGGTGATTGCCGTCCACGCAAGCCAGACCATGAGCAGATCGTGGAGAACGACCGCCAGCCTCGGATGGATCTTGACGATGGCTTTGTTGATCACGTTTGTTCCGGTCGCAAGGCTCTTCGATTCATGTTCAGGCAGTAGCGCTTGCCGACCACCCAGAGGGCCACGGCCAGCGCATAGACGACGACCAATGTCGTTCTCGCAGCGCTTGTGTGCTGCCCGGCCGAAGCGGCCACCCAAAACAGGGCCGGCGTCACCACGAACAGATTCCACCCGCTGTACAGCAGGGTCACCCGGACATGACTGAAACCCGAGCGAACCAGCCATTGGTAGAGATGTTCGCGATGCGCACTATACCAACGTCGGCCGCTGAACATGCGCGAAAGCAGGGTCGCCGTGCTGTCGACGACGAAGGCCGAACTGGCAATCAATCCGTATTCGAGCCCCGCAGGCAGTGCGCCAATCAGCCAGCCAGTCGCGACTGCGATGAGCAGGCCGAGTACGCCGCTGCCGACATCGCCCATGAACACACGCGCCTGCGGAAAGTTGAACGGAAGGAATCCAAGCGTGGCCGCGGCAAACAGGCCGATCGACTGCGCTTCGACGATGCGCCCGGCATCGAGGCAGAGCGAGGCCAGCGCGGCAAAGACGAACAAGGCCTGGCTGGTCAGCAGGCCATCGATGCCATCCATGAAATTGTGCAGGTTGATCGACCAGACCGAAGCCCCACAACCAACCAGCATTCCAGCCAGGACCCACGGCCACGCCGGAGTGCCGACAAGATCCGCCAGCAGGCCCAGCACCGGCCAGGCAAGCAGGGCCACGGCCAGACCATGCGCAACGATGCGGATGCCGGCCGAGAGGCCGCGATGATCGTCAATCCAGCCAACAAGTGCCACAAGGGTGACTGAGGCAATCAACGCCATCGAAGCCAGTGAACTGGATCCGCTTTCACTCAATACTGAGAGAGTCGCCAGACAAGTCAGAATCGCCAACACAATACCAATCCCACCTCCACGCGGCGTCGGCATCTTGTGTGAGCGGCGTTGGCCAGGAAGATCAAGCATCTGCCGTCGATTGGCATAGCCGATGCTGGCGCGGGTGGCCAGGGCGGAGACCGCAACCGCAGCCAGCACCAGCACCATCCAGATCGGAAACGATAGACTCGTCACGCGACCGCCCTATTCTCCGACGACGCTATGGATGGGCCGGATCGTGCTCCAGTTTTTGCAGCTTGGGCATTGCCAGTGATGAGCCTTGGCACCGAAGCCGCAACGCGAGCAGCGATACATGGCCTGTCCTTCGAGCAGCTTGCGGGTCAGGTCACGCTGGATCAGCAGACTCTCACGGGCTTCGCCCTGAGCGCTGTGCAGATTGGCGTCGATCAGGGCCATCAAGGCACGCACCGATGGGCGCTGATGCAACTGTCTGGTCAGGAATTTGACCGCCGCCTTTTCACCCTGAGTGCGCGCGTACAGGCGCGCCAGCGCAAGTACCGGTGACACGCCTTGATGTCGCTCGGTCATGCGTAGAAGGAACTCCTCGGCGCGCTGCATCGCCTGCGCCTTCGCATAGCAATCGAGCAACGGCGAGAGGATCTCCGGAACATAGTCGACTTCGCGTTCGGCAACGTGCTCGAACGCTTCGATCGCCGCTCCGAAATTGCCGCAGGCCGCCTCGATATGGCCACGGATCATGCTTGCCCGAACACAGTCATCCTCGGCGGCGAGAGCGGCATCGAGGCAGGTTCGAGCCTCGTCCCAGGCTTGCCGGCCGCGTGCCTGTTCGGCGAGTTCACAGTGGAACTGGGCAATCGTGGCGCCTTGCGATTCACCGCTGGCTGCTTCGAGCTTGGTCGCGTTGTCGATCGCCTTGTTCCAGTCACGCTCATGCTGGTAGATCGAAACCAGATGGGTCAGCGCTGAAGGCGCCAATGCATTCATTGCAACGAGGTCGGTAAACAGGGTTTCGGCCCGATCGAGCAGGCCGGCACGCATGTAGTCTTCACCCAGTTCAAGCAGGGCGATGGTCTTGTGCTCGTCACTCAGGGATGGACGCGCGATCAGGTTCTGGTGCACGCGAATCGCGCGATCGACCTCGCCACGGCGGCGAAACAGGTTGCCCAGGGCCAGATGCGTCTCGACGGTGTCGCGGTTGTACTCGGCCAGCTTGAGGAAAACCTCGATGGCCTTGTCCTGCTCCTCGTTGAGCAGGTAGTTGAGACCACGGAAATAATTGCTCGAAAGCTCACTGACCCTTGCCCCGGAAGTCCGCTCGCTGCCTCGGCGGGCGACATACCAGCCCGACAGTGCGGCCAGCGGCAGGAGCAGGAAAAGCAGATGGAGTTCGCTCATGTGCTGCCGATGGAAAGATCGCTGGACGCAGCCCGTTCGGCCCTGGCATTGCGCAATTGCCGCTGGCACTGACGCAGCTCACGGCGCAGGCTGCGCACGCGCACCAGCCAGACCAGCACACCGCCGCAAACCCAGCCAAGCAGCAGAACCGCGAGCAAGGTCGCACCTTTCGGGAACGAGAAGTCGACGAAATACAGATCGAATGCGATGCGTTCGGAATTGAGTGCGCCGAAACTTGCACCGAAGACGATGGACAGCACTATCAAGACCACCACGCCAAGTCGCATGGCCCAATCTCCAGGGGCGATCGCCATCGGGCGAATTCAGGATGCTGTGCAGGCTATCAGTGGGCGTTGTCGATTGAAACCGGATGCTTGCTGACGTTGACCCGCTCGCGCAATTCCTTGCCCGGCTTGAAGTGCGGCACATGCTTGCCCGGCAGGGCTACCGCATCACCGGTCTTCGGATTGCGGCCCATGCGTGGCGGGCGGAAATGCAGGGAAAAGCTGCCGAATCCGCGAATCTCGATACGATCTCCACCAGCCAGGGCATGCGCCATCTGTTCAAGCATGCTTTTCACGGCCAGCTCGACATCATTGCTCGCCAGGTGTCGCTGGTGGGCTGAGAGAATTTCGATCAACTCGGACTTGGTCATTCGAGAATCACACATGAGGCGGGTTGGAAGGTGCCCATCGCAAGGATGGGCACCATGACTTCAGCGACGGACGCGTTTCGCGCACGTCATCCCGCATTACTCGCGGTTGAACTTCTCTTTGAGCAAGGCGCCAAGCTGAGTGGTTGCGCCGGTCGAACCCTGATAATCATCCAGGACCGACTGCAGCTCTTCCTCGTCCTTGACGCGAATCGACAGCTGCAGCACGCGGCCCTTGCGATCCATGCCGATGAACTTGGCTTCCACCGGATCACCGACCTTGAAGTGCAGCGTGGCGTCGTCAACACGCTCCTTGGCGATGTCGTTGGCACGCAGATAGCCCTCGATACCTTCGCTCGATATCGACCGTCACGCCACGCGCATCGACTTCACGCACGGTGCCGTTGAGGATGCTGCCGCGCGGATGGTTGGCCATGAACTGGCCGAACGGATCCTGTTCAAGCTGCTTGATGCCGAGCGAAATACGCTCGCGCTCCGGATCGACAGCCAGAACCACGGCTTCGATATCGTCGCCCTTCTTGAAGTTGCGCACTAGATCTTCGCCAGCTGCCGCCCAAGAAATGTCGGACAGGTGGACGAGACCATCGATGCCGCCGTCGAGACCGATGAAGATACCGAAATCGGTGATCGACTTGATCTGGCCGGAAACCTTGTCGTTCTTCTTGAAGATCGCGGCAAAGGCTTCCCACGGATTGGCGCGGGTCTGCTTGATGCCGAGCGAGATGCGACGACGCTCTTCATCGACATCGAGAACCATGACTTCGACGTCATCGCCGACCTGCACGACCTTGGCCGGATTGACGTTCTTGTTGGTCCAATCCATTTCGGAAACATGGACCAGGCCTTCGACGCCGGCTTCGAGTTCGACGAAGCAGCCGTAATCGGTGACGTTGGAAACCTTGCCGACAGCCTTGGTGCCGCTCGGGTAACGGCGGCTGATGGCAACCCACGGATCTTCGCCGAGCTGCTTGAGGCCGAGGCTGACGCGGTTGCGCTCGCGATCGAACTTGAGCACGCGCACATCGAGCTCGTCGCCGACGTTGACCACTTCGCTCGGGTGACGCACGCGCTTCCAGGCCATGTCGGTGATGTGCAGCAGGCCGTCGATGCCGCCGAGATCGACGAATGCGCCGTAATCGGTGAGGTTCTTGACCACGCCCTTGACCACGGCGTTTTCCTGCAGGCGATCAAGCAACTGCTCGCGCTCGACGCTGAATTCGCTTTCGACCACGGCGCGACGCGAAACCACCACGTTGTTGCGCTTGCGATCGAGCTTGATGATCTTGAACTCGAGTTCCTTGCCTTCCAGGTAGGAAGGATCGCGCACCGGACGCACGTCGACCAGCGAGCCCGGCAGGAACGCGCGGACATCCTTGATGTCGACCGTGAAGCCGCCCTTGACCTTGCCCGAGATGCGACCGATGACGCTCTCGTTGGCGGTATGTACTTCTTCGAGTTCGTCCCACACGAGCGAGCGCTTGGCTTTCTCGCGCGAGAGCATTGTCTCGCCGAATCCGTTTTCGATGGAATCGAGGGCAACCTTGACCTCGTCACCCACTTCAATTTCCAGCTCACCCTGCTCATTGCGGAACTGTTCGATCGGCACAATGCCTTCGGACTTGAGGCCGGCGTTGATGACGACAACGTCCGAGCGGATTTCCACAACGATGCCGAGGACGATTGATCCCGGCTTGAGGTTGGCGATCGACTGACTCTGCTCGAACATCTCGGCAAAGCTTTCGGTCATCGCGGTTTCGGCAACAACTGCATTCATGTGATTTTCCAGAGGAGACAACAGATCGTAACCAGGTCGTGGCACAGCGGCACACGCAAACCAATTCGATCCACCTGTCGGGGGCGTGCGACAACACGCCATGGGTCAACCCGGCACCCAGGACCCTGGCTACCGGAACGTTTCCCATCTGCGTTCAATCAGGACGGACGAACCACCGAGAGTACGGCATCGACTACGCCGGCGACCGTGATACCCGTGGTATCGATCGTCAACGCATCCTCTGCCGGTCTGAGCGGAGCCACCGTGCGGGCGGCATCACGTTCGTCGCGCGCCTGAATCTCGCGCAAAAGGGCCGCAAGGGTAACATTCAACCCCTTGTTCTTCAACTGCTTATAGCGTCTTTTCGCACGCTCCTCGGCGCTTGCAGTGAGGAACACCTTGAAGGCTGCATCGGGGAAGATCACGGTACCCATGTCACGCCCGTCGGCGACCAGGCCAGGTGCCTTGCGAAAATCACGCTGCTTGTCGAACAGGGCCGCGCGCACGCCAGGAAACACCGCGATCGCCGAGGCGGCGGCACCGGCGGTTTCGGTGCGCAACTCGTCGGTTGCGTCATGATTGTTGACGATGACGCGCGTTTCGCCGCCATCCCCGGGATCACGAAAGCGGATTTTCGTGATCTCTGCGCAGCGCGTGACCGCCTCCGAGTCGGAAAGATCGAGCCCGGCGACACCGGCGGCATAGCCGATGGCGCGGTATAGCGCCCCCGAATCAAGCAGGTGCCAGCCGAGCTGGTCGGCCACATGTCGGCTGATCGTGCCCTTGCCGGAGCCGGAAGGCCCATCAATGGTGAGTACCGGAATCGGATTGACAGGCATCGGCTTCGGCGGCATCAGGCGCAATCCATCATTGTAACGTCAGGCCTCTTTCACTGCTGGCGAAGCTGCGATGGAAAATCCGCAGGCATTGGCGAGATCGCGAAAACCCGGAAACGAGGTTGCCACATTGGCACAGTCCTCGATCACGATCGGCGCCGAAGCGATCAGGCCGGCGACCGCGAAGCTCATCGCGATGCGGTGATCGCCAACACTGCCGATCCGGCCCGGGCCGATCCTGCCGCCAAGGATGGTCGCGCCATCGGCCTGCTCGTTGACCTCGATGCCGAGACTGGCCAGCCCCCTGGCCATGACCGCGAGGCGATCCGACTCCTTGACCCGCAGCTCGGCCGCACCGGTGATTCGGGTCGTGCCGCTGGCGGCGGCCGCGGCGATGAACAGGATCGGAAACTCGTCGATCATGTCCGCCACATGCTGCTCGGGAACATCGATTCCATGCAGTGGCGCATGGCGCACACGCAGATCGGCCAGCCATTCCCCGCCCTGATCGCGGCGCTCGAGCTCGACGATGTCCGCCCCCATCAGGCGCAGCACATCAAGCAGCCCGGTGCGGCGCAGATTGATTCCGACCGAGCGCAGGATCAGCTCGGAGCCGGGCACGATGCTTGCCGCAACGAGAAAGAATGCGGCCGAGGAAAAATCGGCTGGCACGACGATATCCGTCGCCCGCAAGCGCGCGTTGCCGGGCAGACGGGCCCAGCCTTCAGCAAATTCGATAGGCCAGCCAAATGCGGCCAGCATGCGTTCGCTGTAGTCGCGGGTCGGATGAACTTCACGGACTTCGGTGCTGCCTTGCGCATACAGGCCGGCCAGCAGAATCGCCGACTTGACCTGGGCGCTGGCCACCGCCGGAGCAAACGACATCCCGCGCAACTGGCGCCCGCCATGGATCCGCAAAGGCGGAAAACCGCCGTCATCCGAATCGATGTGTGCACCCATCGCCGTGAGCGGATTGATGATCCGCCCCATCGGCCGGCGCGACAGCGAAGCATCGCCGCATAGCTCCGAATCAAACGTCTGTCCGGCGAGCAGGCCGGCGAGCAGGCGCATGCCGGTGCCTGCATTGCCGCAGTCGATCAGACCCGCCGGCGCTTTCAACCCATGCAGGCCGACTCCATGCACGATGCGCCGGGATGCCAAAGGCGTTTCGATGCGTACGCCCATTTGTGTGAACGCTGCGGCGGTCGCCCGCGTATCCTCGCCTTCGAGAAAGCCATCAATCCGGGATACGCCATCGGCCAGCGCGGCGAGCATGATCGCGCGATGCGACACCGACTTGTCGCCGGGTACGGTCAGTTCGCCACGCAGCGGGCCGGCCGGCGAACTTGTCCAGTCGAGAGGCGCGCTCATGGCAAGACCGCGAACTCGTTGGATCCAAGCTCGGCCCGTTGCTCGCCGAAGCGCGCACGCAGTGCCGGCAGATCATGGCCGGGATCGTAGGCGCGCAGACGACTCGTCGCTCGATTCACCAGCGCGGACGCATCAAAACTCATGGAACAGCGACCGGGTAGGAGCCGAGAATCTTGATCTGAGAGGCAAACTCGACAAGCTCGGTGAATGCCTCCTTCATCGACGCATCCTCGACATGACCGGCCAGATCGATGAAGAACGCATATTCCCACTTGGCCTGGTGCGAGGGCCGCGACTCGATACGGTTCATCGTTATGCCGTGCTTGGCGAATGGACTGAGCACATTGAACAAGGCGCCGGGTTGATCCTTGATGAAAACCAGAATCGAGGTGCGATCGTGTCCCGAGGGTGGAAAGATCTGTCGACCGAGGACGAGGAAGCGCGTGGTGTTGTCGGCGTCATCCTGGATCGGGCGCATGATGACTTTCTTGAGCCCGTAGACAAGTCCGGCCGATTCTCCACCAATCGCGCCCGCATCGTCGGCATTGCGCGCGCGTCGCGCACCTTCGGCGTTGCTTGATACAGGAATTTTCTCGACTGTCGGCAGATTGCCACGCAGCCAGGTCTGGGTCTGCGCGAACGATTGCGGATGTGAGTAGATGCGCTCGATATCCTCGATACGCCCGCTGCGCGAGAACAGGTATTGATGCACGCGCAACTCGACTTCGCCACAGATCTTCAGGCCGGAGGTCAGGAACATGTCGAGGGTGACCTGGATCGTGCCCTCGCCCGAGTTCTCGACCGGCACGACGCCAAAGTCGGCATTGCCGTTTTCGACTTCCTGGAACACTTCCTCGATGCTGGCCATCGGCTGGCCATGTGCGGAACGCCCGAAATGCTTGAGTACGGCCTGCTGGCTGAACGTGCCCTCGGGACCCAGATAGCCGATCTTCAACGGCTCCTGCTGGGCCAGGCAGGCCGACATGACCTCGCGGAACACGTGCACGAGGACTTCATCGCTGAGCGGCCCCTCGTTGCGATCGACAACCATGCGTAGAACCTGCGCCTCGCGTTCGGGCCGGTAGTAGTCCACCGCCGCCGCCAAGGGCCCCTTGGCCAAACCAACCTGATGCGCCCAGCGCGCTCGCTCCGCGATCAGGGTCTGGATGTTGCGGTCGATGCCATCGATGCGCGCACGTACCTCGGCCAGATCCTTCGGCGCCGTCGATTTTTCCTCGTCATTGCTCATTGCCGCTTGCCCCGTATGGCGAAACTGGAAGTATCCTGAGGATCAACCTCAACCGTGACGTCGCGCGAAATCGCGCATGAAACCAATCAATGTCTCGACCGCCGCCAGTGAGGTCGCGTTGTAGATCGACGCGCGCATGCCACCGAGCAGCTTGTGCCCCTTGAGGCCGAGCAGGTTGTTTGCATCCGCCTCTTCGAGAAAAACCGAATCGAGTTCGGCGCGCGGCAGGAAGAACGGCACATTCATCCACGAGCGCGCATCGGCGCTGACCGGGTTTGTGTAGAAGCCCGAACCGTCGATTGCTGCATACAAACGCTCGGCCTTGATCCGGTTGCACTCACCGATGGCCTCGACTCCGCCTTGCGCCTTTAACCACTTGAATACCAGCGAGGCCAGATACCAGCCATAGGTATTCGGCGTGTTGAGCAGGGACTGGTTGGCAGCGTGTTCGGCGTAGTTGAAGATCCGCGCGATCGTGTCCGGGCAGCGCTCAAGCAGATCGTCGCGAACGATCAGGATGACCAACCCCGAGGCGCCGATATTCTTCTGCGCACCGGCATAGATCAGGCCGAACTTCGAGACATCCATCGGCCGCGAAAGGATGTCCGAGGACATGTCGGCGATCAGGGCGATTTCGCCGACATCGGGAACTTCCTGGAATTCGACCCCATGGATCGTCTCGTTGGGCGTGTAGTGCACATAGGCCGCGCCCGCATCCAGATCCCAGTCCGCACGCGGCGGAATCCGCGTGTAGCCCGAATCCAGAGAACTCGCGCTGATCCGCGCCTGCACATAGGGTTTCGCCTCCCTGACCGCCTTTTCACCCCAGGCACCGGTGACGATGTAGTCAGCGACCCGATCGGGTCGCGCGAGATTCATCGGAATCTGGGCGAAATGCTGGGTCGCGCCACCTTGCAGAAAGAGCACGCGATAATTTGATGGAATCGCCATCAGTCCGCGCAGGTCTTGTTCGGACTCCGCTGCCAGAGCCATGAAGTCGCGACCGCGATGGCTGATCTCCATGACCGAGGCCCGCGCCTTGCCCCATTCGAGCATCTCTTCGCGGGCCTGGAGCAGGACCTGTTCCGGCAGCGCGGCCGGTCCGGCACTGAAGTTGTAAGCACGCGTCACAAGGGACTCCCGCGCATCATCTGAAAGAGGAAAGCTCCGACGCGCAAAGCCGACGGTGCTGGACAACAACGATATGTCGCAATGCAGCATGTCCGCAAGCGGCACGATGGGGCGGGAGCGGGGAGTAGGGAGAAGGGAGTGGGACTGTGGAGACAGAACCCCTCCCGGACTTGATCCAGGAATGTCGGAACGAACAGCGTAGCTGGCCCGCAGGGCAAGCCGCAGGATGCGGCGCGTCAATGGGGAGTGGGAAAGCGCGTGTCGCGCCGATAGTTGGCAACGTGCGGCATGTGTCGGGTTGAACCGCCAAAGCGATTCCAACTTTCGCGCGGCGACTGGACGATTCCGCTGCGTCGAACATCGTGCGGCGGAATCCGCTTCGCGGGTTCCGCCCTACTCAAGTATTCCGGGATTTCAAGTGAACCCGCAGGACGATGACTCCCTACTCCCTACTCCCTACTCCCTACTCCCTACTCCCTACTCCCTACTCCCTACTCCCAAGCCGCCACAGGCGGCTTCAGCGGCTTCAATAGTTGCCGAACCAGATCAACCCGGCAAGACCGAGTCCGATCAACGCCGACGCCGCAATCAGCCACCAGATGCCCGAGCCGTTATCCTCTACAACAGGCGCGACCGGCATCGGATTGTTGATCTGGATCGCGTCGAGAGTCTGCGTGATCGCTGGAGCCTGGTTGGTCGGGGTCGGCATGCTCTGACCGCGCGCCGGGTAGCCAGGCGCTTCCAGGACAAATCGATTGCGACCAAAATTGATCTGATCGCCGGGATGCAGCGCGGCGGTCTTGGCCAGGACACCATTGATCTCGGTGCCGCGAACCGAACCGGTATCACGGAAATGGATGGCCTCATCGGTCGTGTCGATCGAGGCGTGACGCTCGCCCATGTGCGGCTCGTCCAGATCGAGCCCGCGGCTGCCATTGCCGATGACCAGTCGCTCTCCGACGCTGATCGATTTGCCGAAATGGATTCCGGAGACTCCGCGCAGAACCACGCGCGAGACCTCGCGGCCAGCGCCGCCAGCGGATTCGGGAGGTATCCGCGTATCGATCGAATTGTCGCTGTCAGGCTTGAGCGTCATCGCGATGGAATCGAAGCTGACCACGTCACCGAGCCTGAGCAGGGCCCTCTCGACGATCGGTCGCGCATTGACATGGGTGCGTGCCTGCGGATCGAGCACTTCGAGGATCACCCCGCGCTTGTCGATGACGAGTCGCGCGTGCCAAGGTCGAATGCCACCCGATTCAAGCCTGATCGTATTATCCTGCGCGGCACCAATACCGGTGACGCCGGCGTCGACGAACACATCCGGATGTTCTCCATTGGAAAAGCTTAGACGCATCCGCGACACGCGCTGGCAAGGTGGCGGCACTTTAGCAGGATGCGGCAAGCCTGACACCTGCCCGTTTCGTTCCTGTCAGTGGGCTGCTCGGCCAACTTCGGGCAAACGGCGCCCTGCCCGATGCATCCGGATCGAGAGGGATGCCAACGACCGTCGTCGACGCCACGCGCTCACCTCGACACCCGGATGGATTGCATGACCAAGTCTTCTTCAACATCAAGTCCTGAGGCATCATAGCGGCTGCCGTCCAACGCGCCCGCGTTGGCGGAACCGGAGAATATGCATGGCGCAGATCGATATTCGGCGCAAACACCATCTTTCACTTGCTGAAGCGCGCAAGGCGGTCAACAAGCTGGCCAAGTCGATCGCCAAGGAATTCGATCTGGACTGCGATTGGGAAGGCAATACGCTCGCGTTTTCGCGCAGTGGCGTCGACGGCCACATTGCATTGGAAAAAGGCGAGGTGCATGTTTACGCCAAGCTCGGCTTCGTCATGGGCATGATGAAGTCAATGATCGAAAGCGAGATCAACCGCCACCTCGACGAGCAGATCACCTGATGCTCGTGATCAAAGCCGCGCACAAACCGGTCAGGAAATCGACACGCTCGAAGATCGGCCTCGCCGTCGCCGGCGGAGGGCCAATCGGCGGGATTTTCGAGATCGGAGCCATGCGAGCCCTCGATGACGCCATCGATGGCCTCGACATGAATGCACTCGATGTCTATGTCGGCATCAGCTCGGGGGCGTATGTCGCGGCTAGTCTGGCGAATCGGCTGACCACCACCGATCTCTGCCGGATCTTCGTCAGCAACGACTCCGACCAGTTCACGTTCAAGGCCGAGGATTTCGTCCGCCCGGCGATTCGGGAATACCTGCATCGAATTTCGGGCATGCCGCGCCTGTTGCTGTCAGGCCTTGCGGAATTCGTCAAACATCCCTTCGACCTGCGCGTCACCGACAGTCTGCTCAAGCTCGGCAGCATCCTTCCTCTCGGCTTGTTCGACAATGAAGCGATTGAGCGCTTCCTGCGCAAGGCATTCACCGCGCATGGCCGCAGCAACGATTTCCGCGAACTGGATCGCAAGCTGGTCATTGTTGCGGTGGAACTGGACAGTGGCCAGGCCATCCGCTTCGGCACGCCCGGCCACGACGATGTACCGATCTCGCGCGCGATCGAAGCCAGCTCGGCCCTGCCCGGGCTGTATCCACCTGTTCTCATAAACGGCAAATACCACGTCGACGGTGCCTTGCGTCATACCGTGCACGCGTCGGTGGCGATGGATGCGGGCGCCGACCTCGTACTCGCGATCAACCCGCTGGTTCCGATCGATACGGCCACCGCGACCGCGCTCGGCAAGCGTTCGCCAAGCAGCCTGATCGAAGGCGGGCTACCTGTTGTGCTGTCGCAGATGTTCCGCACCCTGCTGCAGTCGCGCATGCAGGCGAGCATCCCCAAATACGAACGCAAGTACACCGGATCCGACCTGCTCCTGATCGAACCCGATAGTGACGACACGGAAATGTTCTTTACCAATGTCTTCAGCTTTTCGAACCGCCGCAGCCTTGCCGAGCATGCTTACCAATCGACCTTGAATGACCTGCGCACGCACCGCAAGGCACTTGGTCCTCTGCTTCTGCGGCATGGCCTGAGCTTGCGCGACAGCGTCCTGGACGACCCCGATCGCACCTTGCTTGGCGGCCTCGATCAAAAACCGCCACGGCGCTCACAGGCCACCTCGCAACTGCATCGCACGCTTGATGATCTCGATCGGGCGCTGGATCAGGAGCAGCTCGCGCGCAAACGGCGCAAACCAGCGAACAAGGATCGGCCGGCGGTAGCCCCCAGCACGTCATCGGCGCATTCCTGATCGCATGCCGCTCATCGACTACTTGCTCTATCGGGCACCGCTAGAATAGACCCACATGCGGGCCAGCCCGTGCCCGCCTCATCGAAGGAACCAGCAATGTCCAAGCCCAAGCCGAAGCTGAAATCGAAAGCCACCCCTGCGGCGAGCAAGCCGGAGGCACGCGCCAGCGGCAAGTCGATCGTCGAATCCGCACAGCATATCTGGCTGGCCGGCCTCGGTGCCTTTGCCAAGGCCCAGGATGAAGGCACGCGTTTGTTCGAAGCGCTCGTCCGCGAAGGTGTCTCACTGGAACAGAAGACCCGCAAACTGACGGCCGGCAAGGCCGATGAGGCGCGCGGCGCGGTTGAAGCCGCCGTCGGGCAGGTCAAGGAACGCAGCCAGGAGACTTGGGACAAACTCGAAAAGGTCTTCGAGAACCGTGTCTCGCGGGCGCTGAATCATCTCGGCGTACCCGGCAGTACCGAACTGAAGTCGCTGACCAAGCGTGTCGAGGAGTTGGCACACGAAGTACACAAGCTCAATGTAAAACCAGCAGTCAAGCCGGCCGCCCGGTCGACATCGAGCAAGAGTGGCGCAACGCGCTCGGTGTCGCGGGTCAAGGACGAGTTGGCCGACGTCGCCCGCGAACTCGAGTCCGCGCAACTCAAGCAAGTCAGCGGCAAGCGCGGCAGCGCTCCGGCCAGGAAGAAGGCCGTTAAGAAGGCCGTCGCCAAAAAGAAGCCGGCCGGCAGGTAGTCAACAACAAGCCCTTCGTTGATCTCCAAGCCCCTCGTCACGCGCTGACGAGGGGTTTCTCTTTTTTACGAGGCGCCATCAGGATCGCTGATGTACGAACTACCAGTGCACACCGCGCATCAAGGCCGCGAAGGCGACCTGTTCCGATGAAGGACCCTGCTGCTTTTCCTCGCGTACGCCCTTGACGCCCTTCGCGGCCGAGGAATCCGGGAACAGGCGGAACGCCGTGTTCATGACGATCTCGTAGGCGCGTGGCGACACCGAATAGAACAACTGCGCAAATACTCCGGTTCGCGTAGCGACCCGGACGGGCCGTTCGATGATGGCACCGACAACCAGGTCGGCCGCCTCCTCGGGGCTCAAGGTCGGCACCGAGTCATACATCTTGGTCGGCGCAATCATCGGCGTCTTGACCAGCGGCATGTTGATCGTGGTGAAGTTGATGCCCTGATCGGAGAACTCGGCCTGGGCGCAGCGCGAAAAGGCATCGAGTGCGGCCTTGGACGCGACATAGGCTGAAAAACGCGGCGCATTCGTGAGTACGCCAATCGAGGAAATATTGATGATGTGGCCACGATGGCGCTCAGTCATCTTCGGCAGGAAGCCCATGATCAGGCGCAACGAGCCGAAATAATTGAGCTGCATGGTTCGCTCGAAATCATGGAAGCGGTCATAGCTCGATGCAATCGCGCGACGGATCGAGCGCCCGGCGTTGTTGATCAGGATATCGACACCACCGTGCTCGTCGATCACCTGCTTGACGAAGCCATCGCACGAGGCAAGCTCGGCGAGATCGACCTTGTAGGTGTGGCAGCTTCCGCCAGCGCTCTCGATTTCCAGTTTTGCCGCTGCCAGTTCCTCTTCGCCACGCGCGCAGATGACCACCTTGGCTCCGGCCGCAGCCACCTTCAGCGCGACTGCCTTGCCGATTCCGGATGAACCACCGGTGATGACCACCACCTTGCGCTTGACCTTGCCCGACAAGGAATGGTCAACGAACAGCGCCGGATCAAGATGACGCTCCCAGTAGTCCCACAGTCGCCAGGCGTAGGTCTGCAGTTTCGGCAGCTTGATCTTCGAACCGCGCAAGGCGCGATCGGTTTCGCGCGTATCGAATCGGGTCGGATAGTTGATGAAACGCATGACCTCGGCCGGAATGCCGAAATCACGCAGGAACACGTTGATCATGCGTTTTACCGGCGGCAGGTTCGACAGCGCGTGGCGTATCGCTCCCGGGATGAAGGCGAACATGCGTGCGTCCAGACGCATGCTCATCTTCGGCGCATGCCCTGCTTCGGCAAAAATGTTGAGCACCTCGCCGATACGCCGTGGCGCCGGATCGGTCAGATGAAAACACTGGCCATCGAGCTTCGGCACATGCGCGATGTGATCCATGCTTGCCGCAACCCAGTCCACCGGAACCAGGTTCAGGCGCCCGCCCTCGATACCGATGGTCGGCATCCATGGCGGCAGAACTTCGCGCAATTTCTTGATCAAACCAAAGAAATAGTACGGCCCGTCGATCTTGTCCATCTCGCCGGTCTGCGAATTGCCGATGACGATACCCGGCCGGTAGATGCGAAACGGCCGTTTGCATTCCTTGCGCACGATGCCCTCGGAATCATGCTTGGTGCGGAAGTACACATTATCGAGACCCTCAGCCTCCTCGAACATGTCTTCACGGAAAACGCCCGGATACAGTCCAGCGGCAGCGATTGAACTGGTGTGATGGAAGCAGCCGGCCTTGATCGCCTCGGCCAGTTGCACGGCGTGGCGGGTGCCCTCGATATTCGCGGTGACCTGACTGGCCTCATCGGCAGACAGGTCATAGAGTGCGGCAAGATGAAAAAAATGGCTGACCTTGCCATTGAGGCTCTTCAGCATGGTCGGAGTCACACCGAGGCGGGCTTTGCCAAGATTACCGGTGACTGCGATCAGGCGATCCTTGTCCGCGCCAAGCCGGATGCGCAAGTCCTCGAACTTCGGCAGCGATTCCTTGCGCACCAGACAATAGATCCTGCCCTTGCGCAGGAGCAGCTTTTCCAGCAGGTGGCGTCCGATGAAACCGGTCGCGCCCGTCACGAAATATGTCATCTCCCCACTCCATTCCAGATTTAGAAAGTCGCAACGATCCCGTCATCTCGGGTGCCACGGACGCCAGCGTATGGACAGCATAGTCGCGCAGCGAGATCCTTTCCATGCACGCGTGGTCGCGTTGACCCGCTTCGGGGCGCATGATAGAAAGTTCGAGCGCAGGGGCGCATCCAGCCAGGTTGAAAATCCATGTCAAAGCTCCAAGCCAGCTTCGAGAAAGCCGCCGAAGACATCAAGAAACTGGCCGAACGGCCTGACAATGACACCCTGCTCAAGCTGTATGCCCTGTACAAGCAGGGTGCCGACGGCGACGTCTCCGGGCCCAAGCCCGGCTTTTTCGATTTTGTCGGTACCGCCAAGTACGAGGCCTGGGCCAAGCTCCAGGGCACGGCGCAGGACGAAGCCAGGCAGAAATATATCGATCTGGTCACCAAGCTGTGCGCCTGACCGTTTCGTCGACTCGCAGGTAAGCCCAATGGCGCGTCAGACCCGTGAGCTGATCCTGGAAACCGCCCTGGTCATGTTCAACACCCAGGGCGAGCCGAATGTAACAACCAACCACATCGCCGACGAGCTCGGCATCAGCCCGGGCAACCTGTATTACCACTATCGCAACAAGGACGACATCATCGGCCACCTGTTTGCGCGCTACGAACAACGTATCGATGAGGCCCTGGTCGTACCCGATGACCGCCTGCCGAATCTCGAGGACGTCTGGCTGCAACTGCACCTGATCTTCGAATGCATGTGGGACTTCCGATTCGTCTACCGGGATCTGGTCGACATCCTTTCGCGCAATCGAAAGCTGCGTCTGCATTTTTCACGGATTCTCAAGCGCGCGTCGGAAAATGCGGCAGGAGTCATGCGCGGGCTCGCTGCAGCGGGAATCTTCCGGGCCAGCGCCGACGAGATTCGTGCGACTGCCGAGAACATCGTGCTGGTCGCGACCTTCTGGCTCAATTTTGATGCCGTGCGGCACGGCAAGAATGAATCCGGCCAGCTCGACATCGGCCGCGGCATCCATCAGGTCATGATGCTGATCGCGCCCTTCCTGCGTGATTCCGAGCGCCTGCATCTGAATACGCTGGCCGGCGCCTACCTGCGCTGAGCACGAACGAAAACGGCCGCGCGAGGCGACCGTTTCCTTTGAACACGATGTCGACTGAAGCTTACTTTGCTGCGCGCAACTGGCGCGACAGCTTGTCGACGCGCGCGATCAGCGCATCCACATCGGCCTTCGAGGGAATGCCGGCGTAGGACATGACCCGGCCAACGCCGGTTTCAAACTTCGCTTCGGCTTCGCTGCGCATCGCATTCAGTCGGATCCGAACCGGCTTCATGCGGCTTTCGACGACGTTCCTGACCTCAGTGGAAACCTTGCTCGCCAGCTTTGCGCTGCGCACCTGGAACGACTTGCCTTCGCTGACCATGCTCTCGAACACCGCCGTACCCTGCTTCTGCACGATCGAGAACGCACCGAGTCCGGCCAACCAGACTTTCTCAGCCTTGTCGACATTGACCACATTATTTGCCTTGACCTGTTTGCTCACCTTGACCTGCTTGCTCACGATGCGTCTCCTTTCTGGGGATTTTCGCCGCGGATGGGCGATGGAGGCATCATGCGGGTTTGCGCTTGAGCTTTCACACTACAGGCGTGCCGGGCTGCAGGCCCGGAATCAAGGCTCGTCGGTCTACCAGCTTGGCCGGATCTGTCCGCCTTCCTGCTGCCGATCCCAGGCACGCAAACCATCGCGGATATGGGCGATGCCCTGGCGTCCAAGCGCGCCATGCTTCTCATCAAGCAGATTCGCATCGAGCAGTTCTGCCAGGCGTTGCGCAGTCGGCAGCATCGCGTCCCAGGCATCGAGCGCCGGCAACGGCCCCGGCAAGGCCATGAACAGGGTCAGGCCCTGGGTATCGAGGGATTCGATGCGGGCCATGTCGAAATTGCCGGGCTTGAGCATGTTGGCCATGCTGAAGATTGGTCCGGCCTCAGGTTTCCCGGCAAGCATTCGATGAAAGATGCCGCGATCACCGAATTCGAGACCAGCCTTCTCGGCCGCGACGACAAGGTCGCTGCCGGCGATCATCTCGCCATCCCGCACGCTCACGAACAAGGTCACGATGCGTTCGATCGGCACATCGGGCCTGACTCCGACCAGCGGCTTTGCGGAACGCCTGGCACGCTTCTTCGCCGCCGACTCGACAGGCTCATTTGCGCTGTCGCGTTCGAATCCGCCGAGCAGGTCAAACTGCTCGCCAACGCGTGGAGATTCGTCCCTGGCATCAATTCCGGGATCGCCATCAAGGGTCGGTTCAACGCGCGTACCCGACGGATTCCGGAACAGCGTCCTGCGGCCCTGCCCGGGTTTGCGTGGCCGGCCGAAAAAGTAGATCAGGGCGAGCACGATCATGCCGATGACGAAAATGATCACGCGCATCTCGGTCGCGCTCAATGCTTGCTGCTCCATTCCAACTCCCAGGCCGTCAGGCCGCTCCGGCCAGTTTAGCCGCTTCAGCGAGATCCACCTGCACCAGCCGCGAAACACCGGGTTCGCGCATGGTGACGCCACAAAGCTGACTGGCTGCTTCCATCGTCGACTTGTTGTGGGTGACAAAGATGAACTGCACATTCTGGCTCATCTCGGTCACCAACGCCGTGAATCGTCCGACATTGGCCTCGTCCAATGGCGCATCGACCTCGTCGAGCAGGCAGAACGGCGCCGGATTGAGCCTGAAGATCGCGAACACCAGGGCAACCGCAGTCATCGCCTTCTCGCCACCGGAAAGCAGCGAGATCGAGGTGACGCGTTTGCCGGGCGGTCGCGCCATGATCGAGACACCGGTCGTCAGCAGATCCTCGCCGGTCAGCTCGAGATAGGCCTGCCCCCCACCGAACAGGCGCGGGAACAGCTCCTGCACGCCGATATTGACCCGATCGAAGGTGTCCTTGAAACGCTGGCGCGTCTCGCGGTCGATTTTGCGGATCGCCGTTTCGAGGGTTTCCAGGGCAGTGCTGAGGTCAGTCAGTTGCGAATCAAGATAGACCTTGCGCTGCGATTGCTCCTCGAATTCCTGGATCGCAGCCAGATTGACCGGTTCCAGCCTGCGGATTTTTTGTTCCAGATCATCGAGATCCTTTTGCCACTGGCCGGCATTGATTTCCTCCGGCAGCTCGACAAACAGGGCATCGATCTCGAAACCGGCATCGACAATCGCCGCCTCGAGGTTCTGCGCATGCAGGCGCCGCTCCTGCTCGTTGAGGCGCAGGTTTGACAGATGTTCGCGGCGTTCGGTCAGTGCATCGGCAATCCGGTTGCGCTCGATCTCGAGCTTGCGCATCCCGGCGTCCTGTTCCTCGAGCGCCTTGCGTGCCTCGACCAGTTGACGGTCGACCAGCAGTCTCTGATTGAGACAGACCTGTCGCTCGGCCTCAAGTTCGGCAAGTGGATCACCACGCGATTCAAGCTGGGAGGCAATCTCGCCGCGCCGGGAATCGAGTTGGGCCAACTGGGCCATCATTCTCAGCAGCGATTGTTCAAGTGAACTCAAGGCCGAGCGTTTCGATTCGACCGACAACGCCGCCTGATGTTCGGTATCACGCGCCTCGCGCGCGTTCATGCGCGCTTCCTCGCGCGCCTCGAGCAATTGACGGCGCCCCGAATCGAGCTGCTGGCGTTGCTGCTCAAGCTCGCCCATGCGTTCGACCGCGCTGTCGAGACGACCACGGGCCTCGCGGATCTGCGCGTGGTCGTCATCCAGCTTGCCGACCAGTTCGGACAATTCCGTATCGACGCGCAGCAGGCGTTCGTGCGCGCTGTCGAGGCGCCCGCGATGACTCTGCAACTGGCCGGAAATCTCGGCCAGGCGCCGATGGCCGGCATGCGTTTCACGTTGAGCATCGTCGCGATCGCGCTCGGCATCGATACGCGCGATGCGCGAGTTTTCGAGTTCGGTCGCGTGTTCTTCGATCTCGGCACCGAGCTGCTCGATCCGGCTCGACAGTTCGACAATCTCGCGCTCGCGCGCGAGCACGCCGACCTGCGATCCCTGGGCACGGGCGACACGCGCGAAGCCCTTGCCGATCCATTCGCCGTCCGTGGTGATGATCGACTCACCCCAGGCCAGATCGGCCAGCAGACCGTGTGCCTCGACCAGTGAACGGGCCGTGCGCACGCGTGCAAGCAGATTGAGCGCAGCAATCGGCCCACGCGCATGGGCAGCCAGGGTGCCGGCCGGGCCACTGGCCTCAGCAGTCGCTTTGGCCAGCAAGGTCAAATCGGTTTCGGCCAGATGTACCAGTTCGCCCTGGAGATTTTCCGGCGATTCGACCAGCACCGCGTCGAGCCACCCCTGCAGCACGGTTTCGACGGCGCGCTCCCAGCCGTTGTCGACATCGAGCGCCTCGCCAAGGCGCCGCGTGCCGCTGATACCGAGACGATTGAGCCATTCGTCGACGACGCCCGCATCATCGGCCAGGGCTGCATGCTGCAAGGCTTCGAGCGAGGCGAGCCGACCACGCGATTTCTCAAGCTCGCCGCGTTTGCCACTCAACGAGGTCTGCAGGCCGCGTTCCGATTCGACGATCTGCTCGAAGCTCTGGCGGCGCTCGTCGAGTACTCCGGTCAGCGCCTCGACCTTTTCGCGCAACTGATCCTGCTCGCCATCAAGCGCCTCCAGCGCACGCGTCAGCTCGGCGAGGTCGGCCGCCTTCTTCTCGGTTTCAAGGGTTTCGCGGCGTCGATCGGCTTCGACGCATTGGCGGTCGAGATAGTCCAGGCGGGTGCGTTCAATCTCGGCGGCCTGCGCGGCTTCCGAACTCGAACGTGAATAGGCATCCCATTGCTCCTGCCACTCGGCCAGGCTGGCTTCCGCAATGCGCAGGACTTCGGCGGCATTCTCGACTGCTTCATGCAAGGCTTCGCGCTGCGGTGCGGAGTCGCTCAAGGTCAACCGCAGAGACTCGACCTGGCTGGTGTCGGTGGCGATATGCTCGGCCAGTTCCTGATGCGCACGCTCGGTTTCGAGACGCGCGCGCTCGAGCTGTTCGGCAAGCACACGACTGTGTTCGATCTGCTGCTCGACCCTGGCGATTTCGGCACCGACCTTGTACACCTCGCCTTGCACCGAGTTCAGGTGCTCGCTGGCTGCCGTGTGCGCCTCGCGGCCGGTTTCGATCTGCGCCTCGCGCTGGCGTTGCTCGGCAAGCTGCTGCTCGATGGCCAGCTCCGCCTGACGCAGGGTGCCCGATTGCGAATCGAGATCCGCCCGCGCCTCGCGCAAGGTCAGCGCCTTGAGTTCGGCCTCCTTGCGCTTTTGCTGGGCCTGAAACTCCTGCCAGCGTTCAGCCGCCCGCGCCTGCCGCTTCAGGTGTTCGAGCTGCTTGTCGACCTCGTCGCGAACATCGGTCACACGATCAAGATTCTCGCGCGTAGCCTTGATCCGGCTCTCGGTCTCCTTGCGCCGCTCCTTGTAGCGCGAGATGCCGGCCGCCTCTTCGAGATGGACGCGCAACTGTTCGGGATCAGACTCGATGATCTGGCTGATCATGCCTTGTTCGATGATCGAATAGCTGCGCGGGCCGAGGCCAGTGCCGAGAAACAGGTCGGTGATGTCGCGGCGCCGGCAACGCGTGCCGTTGAGGAAATACTGCGACTGCCCGTCGCGGCTGACCAGACGCTTGACCGAAATCTCGTTGTAGTGCGCGTATTCGCCGGTGACCGTGCCATCGGAATTGTCGAACACAAGTTCGACGACGGCCTGGCCGACCGGCTTGCGTGCACTCGACCCCGAGAAGATCACGTCGGTCAGCGAATCGCCGCGCAATCGGCTTGCCGCACTCTCGCCCATGACCCAGCGGATCGCGTCGATGATGTTCGACTTTCCGCAGCCATTCGGGCCGACCACGGCCGACATGTTGGTGGGCAGATGCAGGGTGGTCGGGTCAACAAATGACTTGAAGCCGGCCAGTTTGATTGTAGTCAGTCGCATGCAGCGTTCGTCCCTGGTGGATCAGTTCGAGGGCTTTTCAGCGGATCTGGAATCGGCCTTGGCAGTCGGCTTGTCGACTGCGCTCGCGGCTGGCGTTTCGGTGACCACCTTGGCGCTGTCGCGCAGCTTCATCAAGCGCTGCTGACCCAACTGGGTCAGCACGGTTTCACGGATGCTGCCCTTGAGCTGCTCGAAGGTGGGCGGCGCGAATGGCGAAATCGCACCAACATGCAGGACATGCCAGCCATACTCGGTGTGCACCGGCACCTTGCTGGTCTCACCCGACTTGAGCGCGCTCAATGCATCGCCAAGTGCCGGCGGCAACTGGGTCGGCCGAACGCGCTGGAAGGCACGTGCCTGCAGTGCTTTCTTGCTCCAGCGCTCGAACACCTCGTTGAACGGCTGACTGATCGCCTCACCGGCAGCTTTCAGGGCATCTTCCTCTTTCGCAAACAGCAACTGGCTGAAGTCGTATTCTGAACTCCCCGCCTTGGCAATCTGTTGCTGGTATTCGGTCTGCAACACGCTGTCATCGACCTGCGCGGCGCTGCGGAATTTGGCCATCGTCGCATTCGCATTGCCTTGCAGCCGATTGATCTCGACTTCGGCGGCAAACGCGGGATCCTTGGCATAGGCCTCGGCCTTGGACGCCTGTTCAAGCAGGATGTAGTCGGTAAGCTCGGTCAGAGCTGCCGCGCGCTGTTCGGCAACCGACAGATCAAGCTTGCGCTCACGCGCGAGCACATCGAGCAGCACCTGCGGAACCGGCTGGCCGTTGACGGTCTCGACGATCGGCAGGTCGGATGGCAGGGCCGCATTGCGATCTGCACCGGTGCAACCCGCCAGCATTCCGGTCAGGGTCAGGGCAATCACGGCCATTTGAATCGGGGAAGTTGCAGTCATTGGTTTTCCATTGAAGTACGTGCGTCGATCGCCAACGCATGGATATCTGTTTGCATGAGGTCGCCGAGCGCGGCATAGACCGCGCGATGGCGAGCCAGCGGGGTGAGTCCGTCGAACGACGAGCTGATGATGCGGATGCTGAAATGCCCGCGCCCATCGCGGGCTCCGGCATGGCCGACATGGCGGTGGCTGTCATCGGAAATCGCCAGTTCGGTCGGCTGCAGATCTTGTTCGAGTCGCGACCGGATCGCCTCAATCCGGTCGATCACGGCAGAACCTTGCGCATGGGTCTGGTTTCGACTGCGCGGTAGACGCCCGCTTCGAGATAGGGATCGGCATCCGCCCAGGCCCGCGCTGCGGCAATATCGGCGAACTCGGCGACAATCAGGCTGCCGGTGAATCCGGCCGGCCCCGGATCCTCGGCGTCGATCGCCGGAAAAGGACCCGCCAGCAGCAACCTGCCCTGATCGCGCAGTTCGTGCAGACGCGCCAGATGAGCGGGTCGATTGGCGCTGCGCAGCTCGATTGTTCCCGGATTGTCGTGACCGGTTATGGCGTACCACATGAAATCGGATTCCGCTGAGGGTCGGCTATGTTAGCCGATGCGAACATGCCAGCGAACCGCTTGTTGTGCTTGCCGGATCGCCGGGCCGGGTCAACGGAATCGCTGGACTTCCGCCATCGATTCGGCTTAGTCTTGCGTCCGAACCCTTGGTTTGCGACCGCCCGCCCGTCAGTTGATGGTCGAATGCGTGTTGCACGACCGGATTTCCTGCCCTCGCGTCACTTCCGGATTGGTGGAAACCGGATGAAGCTGCAGGCAGCGCGGCAAGCCCTCGAATCGTTGCGCGGGAACGGAGCCATCTGATCGTTCCGCAATGCACGGTTCCGCCTGTTGCCGGAACAACCGGCATTGATGTTTCAATTGATGTTTCATTGACGGCATCGGATCGGCCCATCGATTCGTGTCATTCGTCATTCGCATGGTTGCGGTGCCCAGTCACCAGCCACGCGCGACCGGTCAGCCTGCATCGACCGATCGAATCCCTGCCACGCGAGATCTGCGCATGACCCACGCCGTGAGGCGTCGGGCAACCGGATCGGATATGAATAGCCCGACAGCCGAACCTCAATTCCAGCAAGACGAATCCGCCTCGGCCTTCCCGCCGGTTCCGCAGCAGCAGGAAATGCCGCTGGCGCTCGTGCGCGGGGAACCTGTGCTGCAGATGCCGCAGGATCTCTACATTCCACCCGACGCGCTCGAAGTCATTCTCGATGCGTTCGAGGGACCACTGGATCTGCTGCTGTATCTGATCCGTCGCCAGAACCTCGACATCCTCGATATCCCGGTCGCCGAAATCACCCGCCAATACGTTGACTACATCGACCTGATGCAGGAAATGCGGCTTGAACTCGCCGCTGAATATCTGGTCATGGCTGCAATCCTTGCCGAGATCAAGTCGCGCCTGCTGCTGCCACGGCCACCCGATGCCGAGAACATCGAGGATGATCCACGCGCGGAGCTGATCCGCCGTCTGCAGGAATACGAACGGTTCAAAAAGGCAGCAGCCGATATCGACGAATTGCCGAGGCTTGAACGAGACACCGCCGTCGCCTCGGCCTACGTTCCGGATCGCAATGTCATCCGCCTGCCACCACCTGTCGATCTGCGTGAATTGCTGCTGGCGCTCAAGGATGTACTCAACCGCGCCGACCTGTTCAGTCATCACGCGATCCAGCGTGAGGCGTTGTCGGTACGCAACCGCATGAGCGACGTGCTGACGGCGCTCGGCAATGGCGAGTTCCATCGTTTTGAAACCCTGTTTGACCCAAGCGAAGGACGTCACGGCATCATCGTGACTTTCCTCGCCATTCTCGAGCTGGCCAAGGAGCAACTCCTGGAAATATCCCAGGGTGAAGCGCTTGCGCCGATCTATCTGAAGTCGCTGGCAATCGCCGATTGAACACCTTGCACATGATCCAATTCGAGCTCCTCAAACGCATCGTCGAGGCCGCCCTGCTGGCCGCCGGCAACCCGCTGACAACGACCCAGTTGCTCGCCTTGTTTGGTGAGAACGAAGCGACCAGCCACGACGACATCGCCCGCGCCATCGAGTCGCTGCAAGCAGATTGCGAACCGCGCGGCATCGAACTGATCGAGGTCGCCTCCGGATTCCGCTACCAGGTTCGCCAGGACGTGCATGGCTGGGTTGCGCGGCTGTGGACTGAACGTCCTAGCCGCTATTCGCGCGCCCTGCTCGAAACCCTCGCCCTGATCGCCTACCGCCAGCCGATTACGCGTGGCGAGATCGAGCAGATCCGTGGTGTCGCGGTTTCAACCCACATCATCAAGACCCTCGAGGAGCGTGAATGGATCCGCGTGGTCGGACACCGCGATGTTCCGGGCAAACCAACACTTTTCGGCACAACCCGTGGTTTCCTCGACTACTTCAACCTGAAATCGCTCGATGAGCTGCCCTCGCTCGGCGAAATCCGCGACATCGATGATCTCGATCCGCAACTGGCGCTTGGCCCGCCGCCCGACGTGGCGCTTGCAATCGCCATCGACAATGATCCGCAAGCGCTTGCCGAGGCGGTAGAGCAGCTCGCCGGCAATGAACTCCAAGAAGGCGGCGTCACCGACGCCGACCCAGTCCCCGACCTGCTGTCCCGGACGATTCCGGCAGCACGTCACCGATCATGTCCGCGTCCCAAAGCGACGCCGACACCACGGAGCAAGATGCATGACGTCCCCCGTACGCAACGTACTTTCCCTGAAACGCTCAGCCCCCGAAGAAATCGCCGCCGGGCTTGAAGAGCGCCTGCACAAGGTTCTCGCCACCGCCGGACTTGGCTCGCGACGAATGCTCGAAGGGCGCATCGAAGCTGGGGAAGTGCTGGTCAACAGCACTGCCGCCAGCCTCGGCTCAAGCGTGCACGCCGGCGACCGCGTCGAACTCGACGGCAAACGCTTCGTCGTCATCAGCGACAACTCCGAGCATGCCCAGGTCATTGTCTACAACAAGCCCGAAGGCGTGATGACCACGCGTGACGATCCGGATGGACGTCCAACAGTTTTCGAGCATCTGCCACGCCTGAAAGGCGCGCGCTGGATCGCCGTCGGTCGCCTCGACATCAACACCACCGGCCTGCTCCTGCTGACCACCGATGGCGGATTGGCCAACGCCCTGATGCATCCGAGTTCCGAACTCGAGCGCGAATACATCTGCCGCGTGCATGGCGAAGTCCCCGATGAAGTCATCGAGCGCTTGCAGAGTGGTGTCGATCTTGAAGACGGTCCGGCACATTTCGACGAAGTCGCCGTCATCAGTCGCGGCGGCAGCCACTCATGGTTCCGCGTGGTCATCCGCGAGGGACGCAATCGCGAAGTCCGGCGCATGTGGGAAGCGGTTGGCATGATGGTCAGCCGCCTCAAACGCGTGCGCTATGCCAACGTCGAACTGCCGCGCCTGCTCAAACGTGAAAAGAGTGCTGAACTGGCTGCCGAGCAGGTCAAAGCCCTGCGCGAGCTCTGCGGCGCGGCCGAGCCCGAGGCACGCCTCACCCTGGCCCCGGTCATCGGCCAGCGTCGCAGCACGCCGACCGAATTCCGACCGGATCCGAAGACGCAGCAAGCCTGGACCAGCACGCGTACCGAAGAGGCGCGTGAATTCAGCCAGTTCGATCGCATCCGTGATGATGGATGGCGCGCACCTTCGGCGAACAAGGGCAAACGCTCACGCGGCGGCGGCGGCCCGCGGCCGTCACGCCCGCGCGGCAAGCCGGCATCGACGGTCGGTTCGCAGTATGTCGATCCGGGGCTCAATCCCGCCGTTCTGCGTGCCTGGTTCCCCGATTCGCCACAGCCCGGCGGACGCAATCGCAAGCCCGGTGGACGCGGGCCTGGTCAGGGTCAGGGCGGGAATGTCCAGAACCCGAACGCAAATGGCAACGTGGCGCATGGCAATCGCGCGCCGAGAAACGAAAATGTTGATGGCAACCGCCCGCCCCGTGGCAACGTCCAACGCGGCGGCCCAGGTGGTCAGGGCAATCGTCCACCACGCGGCAATACGCGGCAGGATGATGCGTCCGGCAATCGTCCACCACGCGGCAATACGCGGCAGGATGATGCGTCCGGCAATCGTGCCCCGCGCGGCAACCCCCAACATGATGACGCCCGCGGTAACCGCGCTCATCCGGCCGAAGGCAATGTCTGGGCCAATCGCGGCAAGCGTCCAGCGGGCGAAGGCGCACGCGGCAACACATCACGTGGCGGCAACGGCGCACCTGGCAAACCGCGTGGTGGTCAGGGCCGCCGACCCGGCGGGAATAATGGCCCGCGTGGCAACGGCAACCGTCGCGATTCCTGAGCAGGTGATCGCGGCATCCGCTTGCGCTCGTTCAAGCCTGCAATCCGGGCCCCTTCATCCGGCGAAGAACAAAAAAAACGGCGGAACCCAGGTTCCGCCGTTTTTTCTTTACTCTGCTGAATTCCGCGATCAGTCGAGTTTCACGCCTTTCTTGTTGCTGTCGCGACGCTTGCGTTCCTTCGCCGCGTAATCGGCTTCGCAACCGTTGCGCTCGACCATGACGCAGCTCAGGTAGTCGGTGACTTCGACCAGAACGGCACGAATGGCCTTGCCGGCAGGCGTGTTCTTCTCCTGTGACAGTGATCCGCCGAAGCCGCCACGGAACACGCCGACACTGACACCGCCACCGGAAGTGCGGCCTTCTACCGTGCGTGAGAAATCAACTTCGCCGGTCGTCGCATTGACCACGCGAACGTCAACCGCAATATAGGCTTCGCTCTTCTTGCCACCCAGGGCAATACCCTTGAAGCTGATACCGCCGCCCGTACTGGCGGTATTCTCCTCATACGAGGTCACCGTGCCCATGACCAGGTAGTCGGCTCCGGTCAACTTGCCGATGCTGGCGCCGGTGCCGGAGCGGACTCGCCCCGAGGCAGCCAGGTTCTGCTCTTCAAGAACCTTTTCGAGCTTGGCCCGCTCGACGACACGGAAGCTCCCTGTGCTCGACAGCTCATTGGACAACATGCCGGAAAGCTCCCAGCCCACGCCTCCGCGCCACCAACCGGCACCAGACTCGTTCTTGAACTCGGCAACTCCGACCGATGGCTTGCCACCCTGAGCGAGCGCAGCGCCGGCGAAGCACAATCCAGCAAGGGCCAGCGTGGCCATGACGACAAATCTCTTCATCTTTCCTCTCCCGTTGACTTTGGAATCTCGACATTCACCCGGCCGGCATTCCCGCCGATCCGGCTGATCTGATGTGGCCTGCCTCGTGATTGCAATTCCAGTCAAGGCCGAAAGCAAACCACGATTGGCGAACATTCTAGCAGTGGCGAACAGCCAAATAGATGCATGACCGCCACCGGCACCTGCCGAGCGCCTCACATGTCATCCGTGATCCGACTCGCATTTCGTGCTCCATCAATGCCGAATCGCCCCAATAACACGATAGCAACAACAGGTTAACCGACCCGACACACGGAATTCGTAAGCTCGCCCGCAGTCTCCCCCATGCCCTGATCGCCATGCAGACACAGCGCCAGACCGAAGCGAACATACTCGGCTACCGACTCGATCGCATCGAGGCGGATCTGCCCGAGGCCATCCACTACGAAGTCAGCGGCCCCGACAATGGCGCCGTCATCGCGCGTTTTCCTGATCGGCTCTCGGCCGAGCGCTTCATCGTCATGCGCGAGCTTCGCCAAATCAGCATCCGCCCGCGCAATCCGGCGTACTGATCCAGTCGGTATCGCCTTGCCAAACAGCTTACGATGCGTTCAAAGTCAGTCTTCTGCTCAAAGGAGACCACCACTTGAATGAAGTCACCATCCTGCACAATCCACGCTGCACAAAATCCCGCGCGACGCTGGCGCTGCTGACAGATCGCGGCATCGAGCCGCGCATCGTCGATTATCTGAACGCGCCACCTTCGATCGAGGAATTGGCGAGAATCATTCGCATGCTCGGCGGCGGTGCGCGTGGGCTGATGCGAATGGAAGAACCCGAGTACCGTGAGCTTGGCCTCGACAATGAAGAGCTTGCCGAGCGTGACCTGATCGCCGCGATGTGCGCGCATCCACGCCTGATCCAGCGTCCGATCGTCGTGACCAGGAGCAAGGCCGCCATTGGGCGCCCACCGGAGGCGGTTCTGGACATCCTCTGATGGACAAGTTCCAGGGAATGCAACTGTTTGCCCGTGTTGTCGAAACCGGCAGCTTCACCGCTGCCGCTGAAGTACTCGGAATTTCCCGCGCCCTGGCCAGCAAAGTGATCCACACCCTTGAGGAAAGCCTCGGCGTTCGCCTGCTCAACCGAACGACACGTCGCGTCAGCCTGACCGATGCCGGCCGCAACTACTACCAGCGTGTCAGCGAGATTCTGACCCAGCTCACCGAGGCAGAAGCCGAAGCAGCCGAGATGCAGATCGAACCACGCGGAAAGATGCGGGTCAGTGCGCCAATCTCGTTTTCAGTTCGACACCTGGCGCCGGCCATGTCCGAATTTCAACGCCGCCATCCGCGCGTCGAACTTGAACTCGAGCTGAGCGATCGCCTCGTTGATCTCGTCGATGAAGGTTTCGATCTGGCCATCCGCATCGGCAAGCTGGCCGATTCGTCGCTCGTCGCACGCCGCATCGCGCCGGCCAGCATGATCATGGTCGCCTCGCCTGGCTACCTCAAGCGTGCTGGAACTCCGCGTGAACCCGCTGATCTGGTCAAGCACAATTTCCTGATCTACACGCTGGCGACACGCCGCGACGAGATCGTGCTCGAACGAGGCAGCGAAACGATTTCAACGCGAATCCGCGGCAACCTGCATGTCGACAACGGTGATTTCATCGCCGCTGCAGCGATCGAAGGACATGGCATCAGCGTGCTGCCGACCTTCATTGCTTGCGAACACCTGAAACGCGGTGAACTGGTTCCTGTGCTGGAATCCTGGACGATCCCGTCGATCGGGATTCATGCCGTCTACGCGCAGACCCGTTCCTTGCCGGCCAAGACGCGGGTACTGATCGACTTCCTGGTCGAGCGCTTCGGCCCGGAACCTTACTGGGAGACTGCTAATCCAGGCTAGACGTTGATCGTGAAGCTGTCAGAGTCCATCCACGCTGGAAAGCGCTCACGATGTGCCGCAAGTGCTGCTGGATCGAGCAGGCCGGAGACGACCTGCTCCTGGGCACCAAGTTCGATCAGCGGCTGACCGAGAAAATCCAGGATGGCGCTGTCGCCCGCATAGGCGATGTTGTTGCCATCCGTGCCGATCCGATTGACGCCGATGCAGTAGCTCAGATTCTCGATCGCACGCGCGCGCAGCAGGCTTGACCAGGCGTAACGCCGTGACGCGGGCCAGTTCGCGACATACAGGATGAGGTCGTAGTCAAACCTTCCTGACGTGCGCTCGTAACCGTTGCGTGACCAGACCGGAAAGCGCAGGTCGTAGCAGACCTGCGGGCAGATCCGCCAACCCTTGAGTTCGACGATCAGGCGTTCGTTGCCTCCGGCGTAGCGGAGATGCTCATCGGCCATGCGGAACAGATGGCGTTTGTCGTAGACCTCATGGCTGCCGTCCGCTTTCGCCCAGATCAGACGATTGAGGCAGCGCTCACCTTCGCGAATGATCAGGCTGCCGGTGACAACCGCACCCACCTCGACCGCAAGTGCACATAGCCAGCGCACCCCCTCACCGTCCATGCCTTCCGCATTGCCGAGTGCTTCATTGGTGAAACCGCTGAGAAAAGTCTCGGGCAGCACGATCAGGTCGCTCTGGCCGCGCAGCCTGCGCACGAGATCGCCGTAGTAAGCGCGATTTGCGGCCGCGTCTTGCCAGCGTGTTTCGCCCTGAACCAGCGATACGCGCAACGGCGTCTTGTTCATCGTATCCATCTCAAAGCCGGCTCAATCGATCGGCACCAGCACGCAGAGTCTCATCGGACTTGGCGAAGCAGAAGCGGATCAGGCGCATCTCGGGTGGCGCTGATTCGTAGAATGCCGAAATGGGAATTGCCGCAACTCCGGCATGCGCAACCAGCCATTCGCAGAAGCTGAAGTCGTCCTTGTCGCTGAGTGTCGAGTAGTCGACAAGCTGGAAATAGGCCCCGGCCACAGGGAGCAGACGGAACTTCGTCGGCGCCAGCAATTCGCGAAAGAAATCGCGTCGGGCCTGATAAAAGGCCGGCAGTTCCAGATAGTGCTCCGGCACCTTTTCAAGGATCTCGGCCAAGGCGACCTGAGCCGGAGTGAAGGTGCAAAACGTCAGATACTGGTGCACCTTGCGGAACTCCGCCGAGAGGTTTCGCGGCGCCACGCAATAGCCGACTTTCCAGCCGGTGCAGTGATAGGTCTTGCCGAACGAGCTGACTACAAAGCTGCGCGCGGCCAATTCCGCATGGCGCAGCACGCTTTGATGCAGCGCGCCGTCGAACACGATGTGCTCGTAGACCTCGTCGGAAAGGACAAAGATATCGGTGTCGCGCGTGATTTCAGCCAGCGTATCGAGATCCGCTGCAGTGAATACGGCACCCGACGGGTTGTGCGGTGAGTTGACGATGATCATGCGCGTGCGTGGTGAGATCGCGTCGCGAACGCGTTGCCAGTCGACCGAGAAGTCGCCTCCATCCAGCGGAACATGCACGGCAATTCCGCCATTGAGTTCGATCGCCGGCTCGTAGCTGTCGTAACACGGATCAAGCACGATGACTTCATCACCGAGCCGGACCACGGCAGCGATCGCCGCAAACAGCGCCTCGGTCGCACCGGAGGTCACGGTGACTTCGGTATCGGCATCGACCTTGCACTGATAGAGCGCGTCGCACTTGCGCGCGATTTGCTGGCGCAGAGCCGGCCAGCCGGTGGCTGGCGCGTACTGGTTCTTGCCCGAGTTCATCGCCTCGGTCAGCGCATCGCGCAAGGCTTGTGGTCCGTCGAAATCAGGAAAGCCCTGGCCAAGATTGACTGCGTCGTGGCTCGCGGCCAACTGGCTCATCACCGTGAAGATGGACGTTCCGACTTTTGGCAACTTGGTTTCAATCTTCATCGCAACCCATTGCTTTACAAAGAAAAACGGCGCGTGATTGACACGCGCCGCTGTACACGATAACTCAGATTGAAGATCGCTGGCAGCTCACAGCCGTCGCTGGTTCAGGCTTGCCCCGCGGCCTTTGCGACCTTATCGACCTGGCCCGATTCAAGGATCACGCGGTTCAGGCGTTGGACAAAGGCCGCTGGATCATCAAGCTGGGCACCTTCGGCAACCTGGGCCTGTTCGAGCAGCAACAGGGCCAGATCCTTCGAGCGCCCAGCGTCTACCTCTGCCTCAAGACGCTTGACCAAGGCATGCGCCGGATTGATTTCGAGCACCGGTGCCGCATCAGGCATCTCGTGTCCGGACTGCTTGAGCACGCGACGCAGGTGCAAGGCCATGTCGTACTCGTCGAGAACCAGACACGACGGCGATTCGGTCAGACGACGGCTGACCTTGACGTCGCTGATCCGGTCACCGAGCAATTCCTTGAGCTTGGCGACGACACCTGAAGCGGCTTCCTCGCTGGCCTTGTGCGCCTCGGCATCGGCTGAATCGAGCTCGATCTCGCCCTTGCCGATATGGCGCAGCTTCTTGCCTGCATACTCGGTCAGGTAACCGGCCATCCACTCGTCGATGCGATCGGACATGAGCAGGACTTCGACGCCCTTGGCCCGCAGCGATTCAATCTGGGGGCTGCCCTTGGCCGCCGCATACGAATCGGCGGTGATGTACCAGATCACATCCTGGCCGACCTGCATGCGGCCAATGTAGTCATCCAGCGAAACCGTCGGTGCCGAGCCTTCGGAATGCGTCGAGGCAAAGCGCAGCAGCTTGGCAATGCGTTCGCGATTGCTCGCATCTTCGGCGATACCTTCCTTGAGCACGCCACCAAAGGCATTCCAGAAAGTCGTGTAATTGTCGGCCTCGTCCTTGGCCAGCTTGTCGAGCAGATCCAGCACGCGCTTGGTACAGGCACCCTTGATGCGCTCGACCTGGCGGTTCTGCTGCAGGATCTCGCGACTGACGTTTAGCGGCAGATCGTCGGAATCGACAACCCCGCGCGCGAAACGCAGGTAGGCCGGCAGCAGTTGCTCGCTGGCGTCCATGATGAAGACACGACGGATATAGAGCTTGAGTCCCTTGCGTTCGTCGCGGCCATTCATGAAGTCGAACGGCGCCTTGGCTGGCACGTACAGCAGCGAGGTGAAGTTCTGATTGCCTTCGACGCGATTGTGCGTCCACGCCAGCGCATCACTGAAGTCGTGGCTCAGCGACTTGTAGAAATTCTGGTACTCCTCGTCCGTCAGTTCATTCTTCGGACGCGTCCACAAGGCGGAGGCCGAGTTGACCACTTCCCATTCGTCGCTCGGCTTTCCTTCGACTTCCTTCGGCATGCGAATCGGGAAGCCGATGTGCTCGGAATAGCGCGAGACGAGGCTGCGAACCTTCCAGGCTTCGAGGAACTCGCTTTCGTCTTCTTTCAGATGCAAGGTAACCGTGGTACCGCGGCGACCGCCATCGGCCGCATCGAGGGTGTACTCGCCCTTGCCGTCGCTTTCCCAACGTACGCCTGCGGACGCTTCGCTGCCCGCGCGCCGGCTCGTGACAGTAACCTTGTCGGCAACGACGAACGCCGAATAGAAACCGACGCCAAACTGGCCGATCAGGCGACTATCCGTCTTGGTTTCTGCAGCGAGCGATTCGAGATAGCGGCGCGTTCCGGAGCTGGCGATCGTGCCAAGGTTGGCGACCAGTTCGTCGCGAGTCATGCCGATGCCGTTGTCGTGCACGCTCAGCGTGCGCGCTTCCTTGTCGATCGAGATGTCAATGCGCAATTCGGAATCATCCGACACCCACTGCGGATGCGCGATCGACTCGAAGCGAAGCTTGTCACAGGCATCGGAGGCGTTCGAGACAAGCTCGCGAAGGAAAATTTCCTTGTGTGAATATAGCGAGTGGGTGACCAGATGCAGAACCTGGGCAACCTCGGCTTCGAACTTGCGGGTTTCGGTGGTAGCAGTTGTCATTGGCAGCGGCCTTTCAAGAAATCTGGACTGCCATGCTGGTGGGGGTCGCGAAGCCCGATTTCAACCACTTGAACGCAATCGGCAACGCCAGTGTGCACTGGCACTACTCGCATACGTGGCAACGCGGGCGTGCTCCTGCATTGCCGGCATACTTGCCATCCATGGCATCGCCGGCAATCGCTCCTGCATTGCCGGCATACTTGCCATCCATGGCATCGCCGGCAATCGCTCCTGCATTGCCGGCATACTTGCCATCCATGGCATCGCCGGCAATCGCTCCTGCATTGCCGGCATACTTGCCATCCATGGCAATAACAAAACGGCCGCCTTGCGGCGGCCGTTTTGCGACGAGGAGCATAGACGCGACTGAATGCTCCAAGACGGATTTTCTTGCCAGTGTTATTCCTGCGCAGCGATCGGCGTGCTCAGATCTTCCTTGATGCGCGCCTTCTTGCCCTGCAGACCGCGCAGGTAATAGAGCTTGGCGCCACGCACCGAACCACGGCGCTTGACCACGACCGAATCGATGATCTGGCTGTGCGACTGGAAGACGCGCTCGACGCCGGTGCCGTGCGACATCTTGCGCACGGTAAAGGCGGAACTGAGGCCGGCGTTCTTCTTGGCGATGACCACGCCTTCATAGGCCTGCACGCGCTCGCGGTTGCCTTCCTTGACCTTGACGTTGACCACGACGGTATCGCCGGGGCCGAACTTCGGCAGGGTGCGGGTGATCTGTTCTGCTTCGAATTGTTGGAGGAGGTTCATGGCATTCACCAGTATCGTTGGATTCATCTTGCAGGTTCGGCTCCAGCCGCCCCGCTAGTCCTTGGCCGCCTGATGTTCCCGGCGGAATTCTTCAAGCAACGCATGGGCCTCATCATCGAGTTCCACACGCGCCAGCAAATCGGGACGGCGCAGCCAGGTTCTTCCTAGAGCCTGCTTGCGACGCCAGCGCCGGATCATCGCGTGATCACCCGACAACAAGACTTCCGGCACATCGCCGAGGTCATCACTGACCGGTCGGGTGTAGTGCGGACAATCGAGCAGGCCTCCGCTGAAGGAATCCTGCTCGGCGGACTGCGCGTCGTTCAACGCGCCATCCTGCAATCGTCCAATCGCGTCAATCACGACGGCGGCTGCCAATTCACCACCTGAAAGCACGTAGTCGCCGATGGAGATCTCCTCGTCGACCAGATTTTCCAGCACGCGCTCGTCAACACCCTCGTAGCGGCCGCACAACAGGATCAGTCGATCCATGCGCGCCAGCTCGACGACTTTTCCCTGCGTGAGCCGCACTCCCTGCGGACTCAGATAAATCACTCTTGCCGGCTCCGCCGAAGCTGCGCGCACTTTCTCAAGCGCGTCGCGCAATGGCGCAATCGTCATCAACATGCCGGGGCCGCCCCCAAAAGGACGGCTGTCGACGGTGCGGTGATTGTCGGTCGCGAAATCCCGCGGATTGCAGGTCTTCACCTCAAGCAATCCGCGCTCCTGCGCCCTGCCCACCACACCAATCCCTGCACAGGAATCAATGAACTCGGGAAACAGCGTGATGACGTCGATGCGCATCGCGCAGTATCCAGCCAGTCCGAGCTAGAACTCCGGATCCCAATCGACCGTGACCCGGCCCGCATCGAAATCCACAGTCTTCACATAATCATCGAGCACGAAAGGCAACAACCGCTCACGCTCACCATCCCGCACCACCATGACATCGTTGGCACCGGTTGCAAGCAGATGCGAAATCCGCCCCAGCGACACGCCTTCGATGGTGACGACCTCGAGTCCTTCGAGATCGGTCCAGTAATACTCGTCGGGTTTCGGTTCGGGTAGAGCCGATCGCCTGACCTTGATCTCGCAACCGATCAGGCTCGCTGCGCGATCGCGATCGTCGATATCCGGCAGGGACGCAACAATGCCCTTGCCCTGCTCCCTGCCGCGACAACCACTGATCTCGCGATCTCCGGAGAACGAACTCAACAACCACGGCTGGTAGTGGAATATCCGTGTCCGTGGCTCGGTATACGATTCAAGTTTGACCTCGCCCGCCACACCGTGCAGCCCGACGATCCTGCCCACCAGGATCAACCGGTCACCCACCGCAATCACGCCGCTTGCGCAGCCTGCTTCGATGCAGCCTTGTACAGCGCCTTGACCTTTTCAGTCAGCTGGGCGCCGTTGTCGACCCAATGCTTGACGCGATCGGTGTCGAGCTTGAGCTTGACGTCCTGACCGGCTGCGATCGGGTTGTAGAAGCCGACGCGCTCGATATTGCGGCCGTCGCGAGCATCGCGCTGGTCGGCAACAACGATGTGGTAGAACGGGCGTTTCTTCGCACCACCGCGTGAAAGGCGAATCTTGACCATGTTATCTCTCTGATATTGCTGAAGTTTCCGGCGCGCACACCGGATAAAAACCGGGTCGGGCCAAGGGAGCCGGGCATTTTAGCGGATTTGCGGAAAAATGAAAGCCCCGCAAGCATTTAGCCCGTACTTCCAGCGTTTGAAGCGTGCCGCAGAATGTTGAATGGCGGTCGGCCTGATCCGGAATACGATCAGGCACAGCCCGGCCGTGCTCACTGCGGGGGCTGAAAGCCACCACCACCCATGCCACGCATCGCGCCCTTCATCTGCCGCATCATGCCCTTGATGCCGCCGCTGCCGAGCTTGGACATCATCTTTTCCATCTGCTGGTACTGCTTGAGCAGGCGATTGACATCGGCCGGCTGCTGACCCGAGCCGCGCGCGACACGGGCACGACGCGAGCCTTTGAGCAGATCCGGATGACGGCGCTCCTTCCGGGTCATCGAGTTGATGATCGCGATCATGTGGTGAACCTGCTTGTCGTTGACCTTGGCCTTGACCTGCTCGGACATGCCACCCATGCCGGGCAGCTTGTCCATCAACGACGCCATGCCGCCCATGTTGATCATCTGTTCGAGCTGGCTCTTCATGTCGTTGAGATCGAAGCGCTTGCCCTTCATGACCTTTTCAGCCAGCTTCCGGGCCTGCTCCTGGTCAACCTTGCGCTCGACCTCTTCGACCAGGGAGAGCACATCACCCATGCCGAGGATGCGCTGGGCCAGTCGATCGGGGTGGAACGGCTCCAGTGCATCGGTTTTTTCGCCGGCACCGATAAACTTGATCGGCCGGCCGGTGATATAGCGCACCGACAAGGCGGCACCGCCACGCGCATCACCATCGGTCTTGGTCAGGATGACGCCGGTCAGCGGCAGCGCATCGGAGAACGCCTTGGCCGTATTCGCGGCATCCTGGCCGGTCATCGAATCGACCACGAACAGGGTCTCGACCGGATCGAGCGAGGCATGCAGCACCTTGATCTCATCCATCATCGCGGCATCGACATGCAGGCGTCCTGCGGTATCGACAATCAGCACGTCGGCAAAATTCTTCTTCGCCGCATCCAGTGCGGCGGCGGCAATCGCGACTGGCGCCTGATCCGGTGACGAGGGATGGAACAATACCTCGACCTGGACGGCCAGGGTACGCAACTGTTCGATGGCCGCTGGCCGATAGACGTCGCAACTGACGACCATGACTTTCTTCTTCTTGCGCTCGCGCAGGAAGCGCGCCAGCTTGGCCACGGTCGTGGTTTTGCCGGCGCCCTGCAAGCCGGCAACCAGAACAATCGCCGGTGGCGCGGCAGCCAGATTCAGATCGGTATTGACCGAGCCCATCAATGCCGTCAATTCGTCACGCACAACCTTGATCAAAGCCTGGCCCGGGGTCAGGCTCTTCATGACCTCCTGGCCAATCGCACGAACCTGCACGCGCTGAACCAATGCCTGCACAACCGGCAGGGCGACATCGGCTTCGAGCAGGGCAATGCGTACCTCGCGCATCGATTCGCGGATGTTCGCTTCGGTCAGCCGGCCACGGCCGCGCAGGCGTTCGACGGTTGAAGAAAGGCGTTGGCTCAGGGATTCAAACATGATGGCAACAGTCTGGTGAATGCAGCCGCGAAGTATATCAGCGCACTGACGGCGCTGGCTTGGCCACCGGAAGCGTGCCAACGACAATCACGTTTCCCGCGTCCGCGCGCCTGTGCGAAACTCGCGCCATGCCTACCAGCCTGCTCAGCCTGTTCTCGATCGCCGACTATCTGATCGCCGCCATCGTCCTCGGCCTGCCGATGGCGCGCCTGCCGCTGTCCGCGCGCAATATCGGCATGGTTCTGGCGACGCTCGCCGTACTCGTGCATGCCAGCCTGATCTTCGGCATGCATCGTGGCGGACTCGACCTGCATTTCTTCGCCTCGCTGTCGCTGGCCGGATTCGGTATCGCCGCTCTGACCCTGCTGGTCAACCTGTTCCGACCGGTCGCTGCCCTCGGCGTCATCGTCTTTCCGCTGGCCGCCCTGTTGCTGGGACTTGATGTTTCTTACGCGGCACCCACCGTCGCCCAGCCGATGGAGTGGCAGATCAAGCTGCACGCCAGCTTCGCCCTGATCGCCTACAGCCTGCTCAGCATCGCCGCCCTGCTCGCGATCCTGCTGTCATTGCAGGAACGTGCCCTGCGCCGACACCGACTTGATTCACGCCTGTTTCGCGCCCTGCCCCCGCTGACCCTGACCGAATCCCTGCTGTTCCAGTTGATCGCCGTCGGTTTCGTGTTCCTGACCCTGACCCTGGTCAGTGGCGTGCTGTTTGTCGAGAACCTGTTCGCCCAGCACCTCGCCCACAAAACCATCCTCTCGATTGCCTCGTGGATCGTCTTCGGCATCTTGCTGTTCGGACGTTGGCGCTGGGGCTGGCGCGGCAACCGCGCCGTACGCCTGACCCTGATCGGCATGATCGTCCTGCTGTTGGCCTTTTTCGGTAGCAAGTTTGTGCTGGAGATGGTGCTTGGGCGCGCGATGTAGCCGCGCGCCGGCATTCGTGATTCGTGATTTGGGATTCGTCAAAGCAAAAGCGTTCTGCGCACACCGATCGGAAACCTCAAGGTTCGGAGCTCTGCCCCGAATCTCGAATCTCGAATCCCGTCGAATCACATCTCCGCCGCAGCCGCCAAGGCATCACTCAGCCGATCAACGCCAATGATCTGGAGATCACCAATGCGCGACTTCTTCGGTGCATTGGCCTTGGGCACGATGGCGTGACGGAAACCATGCGTGGCCGCTTCGCGCAGACGCTCCTCGCCATTCGGAACCGGACGGATTTCGCCGGAAAGGCCGACTTCGCCGAAAGCGACGAGCTTGTCCGGCAAGGCACGATCGCGAAAGCTTGAAAGAACAGCGAGCAGGACTGGCAGGTCGGCGGCGGTTTCCTGCACACGGATTCCGCCGACCACGTTGACGAAGACATCCTGATCGTAGACCGCGGCGCCGCCATGCCGATGCAGGACGGCGAGCAACATGGCCAGGCGGTTTTGTTCCAGGCCAAGGGTGACCCGACGCGGATTCGGCAAGGCCGAGGCATCGACCAGCGCCTGAACCTCGACCAGCAACGGGCGCGTTCCTTCACGCGTGACCATCACCGCGCTACCCGGTGTCGGTTGCGCATGCGCCGAAAGAAAGATCGCGGACGGATTCGGCACTTCCTTCAAGCCTTTCTCGGACATCGCGAACACGCCGAGTTCGTTGACCGCACCAAAGCGGTTCTTGAACGCGCGCAGGATGCGGAAACGGCTGCCGGATTCGCCCTCGAAGTACAACACCGCATCGACCATGTGCTCAAGTACGCGCGGCCCGGCGATGCCGCCTTCCTTGGTCACATGGCCGACGAGGAAGACGCTGGTGCCGCTTTCCTTGGCAAAGCGCACAAGACGCGCTGCCGATTCGCGGACCTGACTGACCGAACCGGGTGCGGCCGTCAGCAACTCGGTCCAGATGGTCTGGATTGAATCGATGATGAGCACTTCGGGCCTGCTGTTCGCAGCTTCGGCAAGAATGCGTTCGATCGAAGTTTCGGCAAGTGCTTCGAGGCCATCCAGTTCGATACCGAGGCGACGTCCGCGTGCGGCGACCTGGGCCAGACTTTCCTCGCCGGTCACATACAGGCTGCGCATGCGTGAGCCAATCGCGCCGAGCATCTGCAGCAGCAGGGTCGACTTGCCGATGCCGGGATCGCCACCGATCAGCACAACCGAACCTGCGACCAGCCCGCCGCCGAGCACACGATCCAGCTCACCGATGCCGGTTGCGCTGCGCTTGTCTGCTTCTTCGGCAATCGAGGCCAGACGCGTCACCTTGGGCGCATCGACTGCGCCGGCATAGCCACCTCGCCGAACACCGCCTGCCGCCGACTTCGTCGCCGGTTCGAGCACGATCTCGGACAAGCTATTCCAGACTCCGCACTCGGCGCATTGGCCCTGCCACTTGGAATGCTCGCCGCCGCATTCGCTGCAGACATAGGCTGTCTTCGCCTTGGCCATCTCAGCCCTGATCCTCGATGAAGCGCACGCGGCGGGTCATGCCGCAGGTGAGTTCGTAGCCGATCGTTCCAGCGTGATCGGCAATCTCCTCGACCGGCAGATTCCGGCCCCAGAGGATGACCGGATCGCCGACGAGGGCATCGCCATGCTCGCGCAAATCGAGCGTGATCAGATCCATCGAGACGCGACCGATGACCGATGCACGCCGGCCATTGAGCAGCACCGGCGTGCCCGATTCGGCCGAGCGCGGATAGCCATCGCCGTAGCCGATCTGGACCACGCCGACATCCATATCTTGCGGGCACGTCCAGGTCGCGGCATAACCGATTGGCTCGCCCTTGCCGATGCGGTTGATCGCAACCAGCTTGCTCGACAAGGTCATGGCCGGACGAAATCCGAAATCCGTACCACTCTTGCCGGCGACCACCGAGATCCCGTAAAGCAATCCGCCGGGCCGGATCCATTGCCCGCGAGCCTGTGGCCAGCCGAGTAGCGCAGCCGAGTTCGACGAAGTATGTGCACCCGGCAAATTCGCCGTGATGCTTTCAAAGCAATCGATCTGCGCCAGGGTTTGCACATCACCAAATACATCGGAATTGGCGAAGTGGGTCATCAATCCGATATCGCGGTCGACATTCGCCAGTGCCAGCAGACGTGCGCGCGCGCCAGCGACTTCTGCAGGTGCGAATCCGAGCCGATGCATGCCGCTGTCAATCTTGAGCCAGACCTTCAGCGGTCGTGGATCACGATCGGCCGCAAGCCAGTCGATCTGGCTGGCGTGATGGATTGTCGATTCAAGCCCCAGCCGGTGCATCTCTCCGATATCAGCCGCTTCGTCGATGCCGGAAAGCACGACGATGCGTTGGCGGATACCCGCCGCACGCAGGCGCTGGCCATCGGCGATGCAGGCGACGCCGAAAGCATCGGCCTCAACGAGCACGCGGGCGACCCGTTCGAGGCCGTGTCCGTAGCCATCGGCCTTGACCACGGCCATGATCCGGGCTTCACCGGCAAGTTCGCGCAGGCGTTGCAGGTTGTCGCGCAACGCGCCGAGATGAATCGTCGCGCAGGTCGCTCGACTCACTCGAAGTGTTCCGTGTAACGGTCGGAAGCCAGGTTCTCGAAACGCGTGAACTGGCCGAGGAAAGCCAACTTGACCGAGCCGGTCGGGCCGTTTCGTTGTTTGCCGATGATGATTTCGGCGACACCTTTTTCCGGCGAATCCGGGTTGTAGTACTCGTCGCGGTAAATGAACATGATGACGTCGGCATCCTGCTCGATCGCGCCCGACTCGCGCAGATCCGACATCATCGGCTTCTTGTCGGTGCGCTGCTCAAGCGAGCGGTTGAGCTGGGAAAGCGCCATCACGGGAACATCGAGCTCCTTGGCAAGGGCCTTCAGTCCACGCGAAATTTCTGAAATTTCGGTGGCGCGATTTTCCTTGTTTCCGGGCACCTGCATCAATTGCAGGTAATCGATCACGATCAGGCCCAGATCATGCTCGCGCTTGAGGCGCCGCGCACGCGCGCGCAACTCGCCAGGTGACAGCGCCGGGGTGTCATCGATGAAGATCTTTGCTTCACTCAGCATCGTGATCGCGGCGGTCACGCGCGGCCATTCCTCTTCAGCGAGTTCGCCAGTGCGCAGGTGTTGCTGGTTGATCCGGCCCATCGATGAAATCAGACGGAAGGCGAGCTGCGAAGACGACATTTCCATAGAAAACACCGCAACAGCCTTCTTCGTCCGCATCGCCGCATTCTCGGCCATGTTCAGCGCCAGTGCGGTCTTGCCCATCGACGGCCGCGCAGCAACGATGATCAGATCGGAGGGCTGCAGGCCCGTGGTCAATTCATCGAGATCGGTATAGCCAGTCGGCAAGCCGGTGATCGTGCCGCGATTTTCGTAACGATGATGGAGGATCTGGAAGGCATCCTTGACCGCCGCGCGCATCGAGACGAAGCCCTTGCGTCCGCGCGAACCGGCTTCGGCGATCCGGAACACCTTCTGCTCGGCTGTCTCCAGCAGCTCCTGGCTGCTGCGGCCTTCAGGCTGATACGCGTCACCGGCGATCTCGGTACCGGTATCGATCAGTTGTCGCAGTACGGATTTCTCGCGGACGATGTCGGCGTAGGCAACGATATTCGCCGCGCTCGGCGTCGAATTGGCCAGCTCGATGACATAGCCGATACCGCCGACCTGGTCGGACAGGCCCTGTGCCTCGAACCACTCGCCGAGGGTCACCGCATCGCAGGGCTGATCCTTCTCGCTGAGGGTCGCAATCGCACGGAAGATGACGCGGTGGTCGCGCCGATAGAAATCATCCTCGCCAATCCGGTCAGCCACCTTCTCCCAGGAGTCGGGAGCCAGCATGAGACCACCGAGCACCGCCTGCTCGGCTTCGATCGAATGCGGGGGGACACGCAGGGTCTCGATGTTCGGAGCCGGTTTGCGTTCTGCGAAGGTGGCCATGGGCGAGTGCCTGGTGTGGACTGAAGACGACACTCGATCATACCGAGCGCCGCGTCTCACCAATAGAGAACAACCCTGTGCATAAGCTGTGCGTCAATGAAAAAGGCGCCTTGCGGCGCCCTTCTCGTTGAAGCGGATGTTACCCGGATCAGTTTTCCGGAACGACGATCACCTTGACCATCGACTCGATGTCGGCATGCAGGTGCACGCGAACCTCGAACTCGCCGATATGGCGGATCGGGCCTTCGCCCTGGATCACTTCGTTCTTGTCGAGGGCATGGCCTGCGGCGGTGAACGCGTCGGCAATATCACGCGGACCGACCGAGCCGAACAGCTTGCCTTCGGTACTCGCATTGGCCTTGATCGTGACGGCTTCGGCCGCATCGAATTTGGCTTTGCGTGCTTCGGCGCCACCGAGCTGCTGGTTGGCCTTGGCTTCGTATTCGGCGCGACGTGCCTCGAAGTTCTCGAGGTTGCTGGCAGTGGCCGGAGCGGCCTTGCCCTGCGGCACGAGGTAGTTGCGACCGTAGCCCGGCTTGACCGTGACCTTGTCGCCGAGGTTGCCGAGATTTTTTACTTTCTGCAGAAGAATCAGTTGCATGGGATAACTCCAATTCGTTAGCGCCGGGGATGCCCGGCGCAGCTTGCGCTGTCCGAATCGACCCGTCGGTCAGCGACAGGTCGTCAATTCAGAAGAATGGATCAGTGGCTGTCGCTGTAGGGCAACAGCGAGAGGAAGCGCGCGTGCTGTACGGCAACGGCGAGCTGGCGCTGGTAGCGCGCCTTGGTGCCGGTGATGCGGCTCGGCACGATCTTGCCGGTCTCGGTGACGTACTGACGCAGCAGGTTGAGATCCTTGTAGTCGATCTCGACGACACCTTCGGCGGTGAAGCGGCAGAATTTCTTGCGGCGGAAGAATTTGGACATGATGGCGATTCCTGAAGTCGGGTTTGATTATTCGGCGCTGGCGGAGTCGGAGTCGGAGTCGGAGTCGTCCGATGCGCTTTCGACGCGCGGGCCACGGCTCGGGCGGCTCGGACGGTCGTCAGAATCATCGCCACCAAAACCACCATCGTCGTCACGGCGGCGACGGTCGCCCTTGTCGTCCTTGTTCTTCATGATCGCCGACATCTCGGTCACGGCCTCGTCACGCTTGATGACCAGATGGCGCAAGACGGCATCGTTGAAACGGAAGCCCGACAGCAGCTCGTCGAGGACGGCCTGACTGACTTCGATGTTCATCAGGACATAGTGCGCCTTGGCCAGATGCTGCATCGGGAACGCCAACTGGCGACGGCCCCAGTCTTCAAGGCGATGGATCTTGCCGCCATCGGCTTCAACCATCGACTTGTACCGCTCGATCATGGCTGGCACTTGCTCACTCTGATCCGGATGGACCAGAAACACGACTTCATAATGACGCATGGTTAATCCTTGTGGATGTCCGCACAGCGTGCGGGGGCAGCCTCCCGACGAACGGTGAGGCAAGAATCTTCGCCCATGGACTGGCGAAGGGGCGCGGATATTAATGGATTCAATGACCTGGAGCAAGGCCATCCGGCCTGAAGCGGACCGATCGACAATCGCGGATCACCAGCTGCGGACGCTGCGCGGCGGGTTGGCCAGCCACGCCACCCAGTCGCGGGCGAGCGCGGCCAAGCCTCCCGGATAGCGGGAATCGAGGATCGCTTCGGCCTTGACCGGCTGGCAAGGCTGGCCACGCTGCGAGGCCAGAACCGCAGTCAGCGCCGCCCGGCCCGGCCCGTTGTCCATGAGCATCGCAATCAGGGCGTAGGCGCGCAGGTAGCGTTGCTGCTGACCTTCGGCATAGAAATCCGCGCCTTCGTGGGCGAGCAGATCAACCAGTTCCGCTTGCCCGTTGCCCGCGATCCGGGCTGCGTCAAGACTTCGTGACGACTCGGCGATCGTGATCTGCGCGCCCATGCCGGATACCGTCAGGTGCTCGAAATATCCGGCGATTCCCTCATTGATGGCGGTTGGCAATCGTCCGACCCGTTCATGGATCAGGGCGTGCGTGATTTCGTGGCGAAGGATGAGGAAATTCGACAGCTCGTCGTCCTGCAACCGGATATGGATGGTTCGACTCAGCGGCGAATAGGTTCCGGCGGAATTGGCCATGGCCGGATTGCCCGCCCGCTTCACCCAGGCATCAGCGGCGGCGATGAACTCGACATCGAGCACCAACCCCGGATCACCCTCAACGCCGAGCGTGCCGCGCAAGATCCGCTCGATGGCCTGCGCAGCCGAAATCGCGTTCTGCACCAGATCGTCGGGCAAGTTGACGTCGTATCCACGCGCATGCACGACAATCGCCGGCAGCCCTTGCACATCGATCTTCTTGTACCCCTGGGCCGGGCCTGTGGGAGCCAGATCCGAGAAATGAATGACACCCTTGTCATCGATCCAGCGATGAATCGCCTTCTTGGCCGGTTGTGCTGCACTCGCCGTGCCAGCCAGGCAGGCCTGGCTGTCGATGACGGCATGCAACAGGGTGCTGGTGATCGCCGGAATTTCGATACCGACACGAGATTCCGTCTTTTTCGCCGGTTCCTTCGTCACTTCACCTGAAGGCTTGACCGGATCAGTAACCGGCTCGATCTGCACAATCGATCGATCCGGCGACGAAGTGCTGGTTGGAACCTCGTGTTCGATCGGATCGGGGCCTGCAAGCAGTACAAATCCGAGCGCCGACACCGCTACGGCCAGCGCCAGGATCCAGACCAGCGCGCGCATCAGACCCCACACCGGACGGCGCAGCCGCGCGACACCGTCGCCCAGTGGTGTGTGGCATTTGCGATCGACGATTTCGCCATCCGCGCAGCATAACGCGACCGATGACGGACTGCGATCGTCTCCCGGTTACCTGTCGTCAGTGCACGATTGACCAGGAGCCTGTCGGACTTTGCCGGTTGAGGCGGGAATTCGGCTGTGTGAGGGCAGCAATTGACAATTTGCAGACCCATCGTGGTTCCATGGGACAGAAAGGATGGAAACATGAACCGCACAGACGGATTCGCAGCCCGGCCGAGTAAAGTCCGACAGGCTCGTGGACTGGTACCGTTACCGCCAGCTCCAAGGCGCTGGCCCCTACCCGGAGGAATACACCATGATGGACTGGTTGCAGGCACCCGAACACGCCTATTGGGTCGATCTCGGCATTGCGATCGGCGGTCGTTTGCTCGGCGCTCTCGTATTGCTGCTGATTGGAATGAAACTGGCCAGATCACTCGGGCGCTGGGTTGGTGTCAGGCTGCATAACAGTCAGCTTGAATCGACCGCGGCGATGTTCCTCGGCAAGGTTGTCCTGGTAATCATGCAGATCGTCCTGCTGCTGGCGGTGGTGCAGGTGCTTGGCGTACCGGTCAGCTCGATGTTCGCGGTACTCGGCGCCGCCGGCCTCGCGATCGGCCTCGCGATGAAGGACTCGCTGTCGAATATCGCCTCGGGAATCATGCTGGTCACTTTGCGTCCGTTCCAGGTCAACGACCTGGTCACGATCAACGGCGTCACCGGCAAGGTCGAAATGGTCAGCATCTTCCAGACCCGCCTGCGCGGCGCGGACAATCAGGTGATTACCCTGCCCAACGCGCTGATCACGAATGACTCGATCATCAACTTGACCCCGGACACGATGCGCCGCATCGAACTGGTCATCGGTATCGGCTATGGCGACAACATCGACCGTGCTCGCGCGATTGCCCTCGATATCATGCAAGCCGATACCCGCGTACTGAAAGATCCGGCGCCGAGCGTATTGGTCTACGAACTGGCCGAAAGCAGTGTCAACCTTGGCCTGCGCTGTCATGTCGGCAATTCCGACTATTTCGCGACCAAGTGCGAACTGACCGAGGCAATCAAGAAGCGCTATGACGGCGCCGGCATCAGCATCCCGTTCCCGCAACGCGACCTTCGCATCATCAATGTCGGCAACACGCAGCCAGGAGAACCGCTGGCGATGACCAAGACCACCTGAGCAAGCTTGAATCGTGCGCCAGACGCAAAAAACCCGCCAATCGGCGGGTTTTTTGTTGCATCTGCTGCCGCCTACTCCGAGGCTGCCTGACAGCCGAGCAGATCGCTGTCGTTGATGACCCAACGATCGGCGTCTTCACACAGACCGACGTTTTCGACCACGCATTCATCGCCATCTTCATCCACTACCTTGACGTCCCACTTGTCACACGGAATCCCGCTCAGGGTGAACTGCTCACCAGTCTGGATCGTCTGCTGGCCGAGCTGATCCTCACCCCACTCCGTTTCATCAGTCGGTGAAAAGTACATTTCATGAATCGCCCAGCTCGATTTATTGACGACGATGACCTTGGACTTGCCGGCGGCAAATGCCGGTGTGCTGCAGATCAAGGTCAGCATTGAACCAAACAAGAAGATGCGGATGGCATTGGACACAGGGAGTCACCTTTTGTCGGATTGAAGGAAGAAAACCGGAAACCGACGTGAAACGCCGGTGGTGAAGCACAACGCAGCAAGTACTGAGCCAGCCCGCCGACCCTCCGACGACACCCATGCCCCTGCAGCACCGTCAGGAATCACAGGAACGGGGCTTGATCAAGCACCCTGAGCCAGACGGTAGCCCTTGATGCGTCCGGCGAAATCCTGCAGTGCGCGATTGCCGCTATCCTCGGCCTCGCGGCACCATTGCTTGAGTCCTTCGAGCATGGCCTCGCCGTTGCGAGCCTCCATCAGTTGTTGCAGACGCGCCCGGTATTCCATGACCGTTGCCATAGCCGGTCTCTGGCTGATCCAGTTGCCGAGGCGCTCGCGGGCATCGTTGTCGAGCCAGCGGCCACCGCTCGACAATGCCTTGCGCAAACGCCGTGGCATGTCCTTGATGCTGGCCCCGGCCAGGGTCAGCTCGTCACGCATCGTCGGCGCAATGACGCCGCGGAAGTAATCGGTCATGACCTGAAACTTGTGCGTGAGCAGGGCCTTGATCGTGTCGTTGTCGGGGGCATGGACGTCGTCGCGGATATCCAGCGAGGGCGCAACCCGAATGACCTTGGCCATGCCAACGACACTGAAAATGCGGATCATCATCCAGCCAATATCGAACTCGAAGCGGCGCAGCGAGAACTTGGCCGAACTCGGAAAGGCGTGATGGTTGTTGTGCAGCTCCTCGCCACCGACAATCAGGCCCCACGGCGTCAGGTTGGTTGAGGTGTCGTCGCTCTCGACGTTGCGATAGCCCCACCAGTGGCCAAGGCCATTGATGACGCCGGCCGCCATCAACGGAATCCAGATCATCTGAGCGGCCCAGATCACCACGCCCCACAGGCCGAACATCGCGAACAGGATCAACAGCATCAGGGTCGGGCCCAACTCGGGATGGCGACCATAGACATGGCGCTCAAGCCAGTCGCTCGGAGTGCCGCGACCGTATTTTTCGGTGATCGTGCTGTCGCGACGCGCCTGCCGATACAGATCGACGCCATCGAGCAGGACTTTCCTGATGCCATGGATCTGCGGGCTGTGCGGATCTTCAGCGGTCTCGCATTTGGCGTGATGCTTGCGATGGATCGCGACCCACTCCTTGGTCACCATGGCCGTCGTGAACCAGGCCCAGAAGCGGAAAAAGTGCGCCAGCAGCGGATGAAAATCGACGCCGCGATGCGCCTGGCTGCGATGCAGGTAAAGGGTCACCGAAAAAATCGTCAGCTGCGAGGTCACGAAGAAACACAGCACAAGCATCGGCCAGGACGTATTGACCAGACCATTGCTCAGGAATTCAACTACCGAATCAAACATGGTTGCCACCGGATTGAACGAACCTTGAACTATACGCCAGTCAACACAGCCCCACCCGGCAGCCGATTCTTCATCCGCAAGATGCCGCCACGAATCGCACGAAACCCATCGCGCACGCCTCGGGCTTCGCTGGCGCGCCATCGAGGAAGACAGGCCAGCACGTGATCCGGGACCGGCGAACCGGCGCTACTCGAAGCCGTCGATGAAGATGGCGTCCGCCTGCAATTCATAGCTGCCGATATCGACTTGGGCGTTGCGCGACATGCCACGTTGATCAGTCATTGGCGCACCGGTCGAGGTACCCGTGTTGATCGCCGGCGATCCGCTCGGCAAGGCCATCGTTGCAGTCAAGCCGCCGTTCATCGCGGCGCCCAGCAGTTGCGCATTCGCGAACACGGCACCCGCCGTCACCGGCGTTTCCGACTGGTTGGACACGGGTCGGATCTGCGGCCATTGCAGGTTGTTGCTGCCGTTGACCGGGTGCAGCATGGCCCAGGGGTTGTAGGCATTGCCCGCAGTATTGTTCTGGAACACCGTGTTGCGCATCGTGATGTCCAGACCTGCACCATTGCTGATGCCTGCGCCAAAGCAGACATCGCACTGGGCGACGTTGTTGGCAATGGTCAGATTCTGCAGGATCAGGCCGCCACTGCCCTGCAGGTTCATCGCGCCACCGAGGCCGGTACGCGCAATATTGCCGACGAAGGTGCTGTTGCTGATCTCGCCACTGGCACGGATCAGGGTGCTGGTCTGGTGATCGAAGATCGACAAGCCGCCGTAACCTGCCGCCTGGTTGTCGCGGAACGTCGAGCCCGAAATCGAGAATGGCCCGCCTTGCAGATAGACGCCACCGGTATGCGCATTGCTGGTGCCGACACTGTTGTTGCCTTGCACGGTTGAATCGACGATGCGGGTAAAGCTCGTCGTGTCGTAGACGGTCGTGAACAATCCTGCGCCATAGGCGTTCGACTGGTTTCCAAGCAGGCGCACACGGCACAGATTGACATCGCGATTGGCGCCGTCGATACCGATCGCGCCGGCATTGCCGCCGTTGCCGGGGTTGCCGCCCGTGCCGGTTGCGGCATTGCCGGACAGCACGCTGTCGAAAAGATCAACGCGCCTGGAGCCCAGCGAATAGATTGCGCCGCCATTGGCACCCGTGTTGGCGTTCAGCGTCGTATTGACCAGAACCAATTCACTGGCGCCGACCGCGTAGATACCACCGCCGCCATCGTCCTGCGCGGTTGTGATGGCGTGATTGCCGGTGAAGTGCGAATTGAAGATACGGATCGCTACTGCCTGCCAGGGACCGCCGCTCGGCTTCCACAGTCCGGCACCGGAGCCCGATGGGGTCGAGCCATTTGCAACCGTTGCATTGATCAATTCGAATGCGTAGATCTGATTGTTCGGATTGTCGACGCGAAAAACGCGCCGGGCATTGCCACCGGAAAGCGTGGCGCCGCCCGCATCGAGGCGGGTCGCCCGGCTGATGTGCAGTTCACTGGCCACGCTCAGCGTCGATGCACCGATATCAAGGCGGATCGAGCCACCGGCATCGAGCGCGCTTTGCAGGACGCTCGTACTGACACTGCCGGCATTGCCATTGCCGAGCACGACCGGATTGCTCAACGCCGGCACTGCGGGCGCCACGCAATTGAACACGGGTTGAGCGTTGGCGCAGATGGGTAGTGCGATCAGCGCGAAAACGTGGACGATGCGCATCTGTTTACCTCGCATGGATGGAGTTTCGCTGCCACTGAAGTATCCAATCCAGATGCGCTCGCAGATCACGATCAGCGCACGGAATCGACCGGCGAATTGTCGGGATGCAGCCAGCCGGATTCACCATCGACGTAGTGTTCGTTCTTCCAGATCGGCACGCGCTGCTTGATCTCGTCAATGATCCAGCGACACGCGTCAAATGCTGCGCCACGGTGATCGGCACTGACCCCGACCCAGACCGCCATGTCACCAATCGCGAGATTTCCCGTACGGTGCGCGGCGCTGGCCGCGCGCAATGCGAAGCGCGATCGGGCTTCGGCGAGAATCTTTTCGCCTTCGCTCAAGGCCAGCGGCGCAAACGCCTGGTAATCGAGCCGATGCACGGCGCGACCGTCATTGTGATTGCGCACCCAGCCTTCGAAAACGACGCAAGCACCCGCACCGGCGTCATCGAGGCGACGCGTTTCGGCCGCGCCATCGATTGCGCTCGCAGAGAGACTGAAGTGGCTCATCCGCCCGATACCGGTGGCAGAAAGACGATTTCGTCGCCGTCCTTCAGCGCATGCTTCCAATCGACAATCTGGCCGCCGACGGCAACGCGCAGGCGTTCGGTTCCGAAGCTGAAGCCGTGGCGCTCGGCGACTTCCGCATACAGCGCAGCCGGATCGGTCGCTGGCGATTCGAACGCTTCCACCGCGCAGCCGGCGCGATCGGCAAGGCTGGCAAAATAGAGCAGACGATAGTTCATTTCTCCACCCTGCCCGCCTTGACCGTGCGCTTGCCGCCGCGCTTGTCGAGCAGGCGGATATCGGTGATCACGATCTCGTGGCTGAGCGCCTTGCACATGTCATACACGGTCAAGGCCGCGATGCTGGCCCCGGTCAACGCTTCCATCTCGACCCCGGTCTTGTGTGTGATCGCCACCTCGCAACGAATGACCAGTTCGCTGGCGGAAACGAATTCAGTTTCAAAACGACAGCTCTCGATCGGCAGCGGATGGCAGAACGGAATCAGCTCATGCGTACGTTTGACCGCCAGGGTACCGGCGATGATCGCGGTATCGAGCACCGGCCCCTTGGCCGAGCGCAGTTCGTTGGCCTGCAGTGCCGCCACGATTTCAGCCGGAAAATGCACGCGAGCGATGGCCACGGCCACCCGTCGCGTCGCCAGCTTGGCGCCGATGTCGACCATGGCCGGTCGACCGGATGGGTCGATATGACTGAGTTTTCCCGACATCGCTGATCCTGATTCCAGTAAGGCTGCCGACAACATGATGGCTCAGCCGCCGATTTCATACATCTCGACATGCTGGCGCGCTGAAGCGTTCGCCTGACCGCGAATCTCGCTGTAGCGATCATCGCGTGCCGACCACACGGCGGCAATCAGCGCGGCCAGCTCGGCATCGCTGGCGCCGGCGCGCATCGGGCCGAGCAGATCATGTCCGCTGTTGGCGAACAGGCAGGTGTACAGGCGTCCGTCGGCGGAAAGCCGCGCCCGCGTGCAATCGCCACAGAACGGTTCGCTGACCGAACTGATGAAGCCGATCTCGCCTGCACCGTCGGCGAACTCCCAGCGCTGTGCAACCTCGCCACCGTAATTGGCCGGCAAGACGCGCAATGGCCAGCGTGCTGCGATGCGCTCGCGCAGTTCCGCACTCGGCACAACCAGATCACTGCGCCATTCGTTGCAGGTGCCGACATCCATGTATTCGATAAAGCGCATGACATGCCCGCTGCCACGGAAATGCTCGATCATGTCGAGCACATGCGTGTCATTGATGCCGCGCATGACCACGCTGTTGAGCTTGAGTGACGCGAATCCGGCTGTCGTCGCCGCATCGATCGCGGCATGCACTTCATCGACTTCGCCACGACCGCCGGACAATTTGCGGTAGACCTCGGCATCGAGCGTGTCGACGCTCAGGGTGATCCGTTGCAGGCCGGCATCGCGCAATACTTGCGCCGATTTCGGCAACAGGCTGCCATTCGTCGTCATGGCGATGTCATCGACGCCGTCGATGGCGGCCAGACGCCGCACCAGTTCAGGCAGTTCGCGGCGCAGCAAGGGTTCACCACCGGTCAGGCGCAGCTTGTGCACGCCGAGACCGACAAAGATCGTGGCAAGACGCTCGATTTCCTCGAAACGCAGACGATGAGCTTTGCTCAGGAATTGATGATCGCGTGGATAGTCGTCCTCCGGCATGCAATAGGGACAACGGAAATTGCAGCGATCAATGACCGAGATGCGCAGATCCTTCAGCGCCCGCGAGCGTTGGTCGCGTGGCGGCGGGGTCGTGATGCGCAAGGGGATCCGATCATCCATCAGCCGGTTGCCAGGGTTGGCATGACGACCGACTCATGCGCTGCCGACAGTACAACCACTTCGCCACGACAAGCGACGCGATAACCGCGCTCACGCAGCGTATCGGCCTCGGCCGCCGAGCCGTAGTGATAGAGGATCAGTCGTTCGCGCAACTCGGCTGGATATTCGCGTTCGAGGTCGTCGATGCCGGAATGAGATGGATTGCCACGCACGATGCAGTCATGCGCGACCAGTTCGTTCGAGCCGGCCATGCATGCCAGCACTTCCGGGATCGGTCGCGTATCGCCGGTCCAGACCACACTGCCACGCAAGCCAAGGCCGAACGATGTCATCGGCGCATGGTGCCGGGTCGGGAACACATCGAACCAGAGCCCTGCATGCCAGAAGCCGCGCGACAGCGGGATCAACTGGAACGCATCCCAGAAATTCGCGCCGCCCTCGGCAAGCACTTGCGGGTAATCGGCAATCCGCGCTTGCAGGATCGGCACGAGTGCGGCGTGCGCATAAATGCGCAGATGCCCGCGTCGCTCGACATTGAACCAGGTCGAAAAGAAAAGACGTTCCAGTCCACCGACATGATCCATGTGTGCATGGGTCAGATAAATCGCCTGCGGTGCTGACTGGTAGTGCTGCAAATAAGCTGTCAGTGCATCAGGGCCGCAATCGATCAGCAGCAGCGGTTTGCCGTCACGCTCGATCACCGCTGCGGACGAACCCAGCTCGGTCGCATGAGCATTGCCGACTCCGAGAAATCGCAGGGAGAGACTCACGAGCGCTCTCCGTGAGCATAGCGATCAGCGAGACTGCGGTGGTAGGCGGCCAGCAGCGGATGTCGGAACACCGCATCGAAATCGCTCATCAACTTGTGCGCCTGCAACTTGCCGAACGAGCGCCACAGGCGTTGCAGATTCGCCAGTTGCCAGGTCATTGCCGGCTTGCGTCGTGCGCAACGATCGAAATCAATCAGCCAGACCTTGCCGCCGGCATCAACCAGGATATTGTTTGCATTGAGGTCAGCGTGCCAGACACCTTTGGCATGAAAGTCGGCCAGGGTGCGCCCGACCCGCGTCGCCAAGGCCGCATCGAGCGCGCGCGCGAGTAGCCGCTCGGCCAGAGTCTGCGCCGTCGGAATCTGGCGTGTGATCAAGTCGGCTTGATACCTCAAGCGCGTGCGCACATAGCGTGCCATCAGTGGTGCCGGCACCGCCAAACCGTCTTCAGCGAGCTCGGCAAGCAGGCGGAACTCACGAAACGCACGAGTGCGTTCGCGGCCCGTCCACAGGTAGCGATCCTCGCTGAGGCGGGCGGCCAGCCCGCCACGACGGTAGTGACGCAGCACGCAGGCACCAAAAGGCGCCTCGAAAAACACGACAGCACCCCGCCCCGCGTGTTGCTCATCGTCGGTGCCCGCAACCTGCGCGAACCACTGTTCATCCGCTTCGGCGATTTGTGCCGAATCGAACAGGATTGCGCCATGGTTCGTTTTCTGGATCTGCGCCTTGATCATTGGCTCGCGGGAGGTGGGGAAACCGGATGGTCAATTCTAGCAAGTCCGGCACGGTACCCCGGTAAATGGATCGACAGATTATCGAGGCGTGATGCAAGTGACTGAATGCACTTCGCACTGCAAGCCAAGGCCTGAGACAATGGAGGATCCAAGATCGTTCAGGAGTTTGCCGCCGAATGCGGAACCGAAAAGCTGCCGAAACCGGCACCGCGCTGGAATCACTGTGCATCCTGCGCACCTCGGCGATCGGCGATGTCACCCATGTGGTGCCGCTGGTGCGGACGCTGCAGGCGGCAATGCCGCAAACCCGCCTGACCTGGCTGATCGGCAAGCTTGAGCACCGCGTCGTCGGCGATCTGCCGGGCGTCGAGTTCATCGTGTTCGACAAGACAGCCAAGCGTGAAGGCTTCCGCGCAGTGCGCGAGAAGCTGGCCGGACGTCGATTTTCGGCCTTGTTGCACATGCAGGTCGCGCTGCGCTCGAACATCCTCAGCGTGCTGGTCAAGTCACCGCTGCGCATCGGCTACGACCGTGCACGCTCGAAGGATCTGCATGGCCTGTTCATCAATTGCCGGATTCCTTCGCGCAAGGGCCAGCACGTGCTCGATGCGATGGCGAGCTTTCTCGAACCACTGGGTTTGATCCAGGACACGGTGCGTTGGGATATTCCGATTCCGGCCGAGGCCGAGGAATTTGCCGACCGCCATCTTCCTCGAGGCAGACGCACCTTGCTGATCAGCCCGACCTCGAGCCACCGGCTGCGCAACTGGCGCGCCGAGCGCTATGCGGCGGTCGCCGATTACGCCATGAACGAACTGGGCTGGCGTGTCGTCCTGTGCGGGGGGCCCAACAGTTTTGAGCGCGAATTCGCCGACGAGATCCTCTCCCACTTGCAGACGCCTTGCATCGATCTGACCGGCAAGGACACGCTCAAGCAACTGCTTGCCCTGCTGCGTCGCGCCGATCTCGTGCTGGCGCCGGATTCGGGACCGATGCACATGGCCAATGCAGTCGGCACGCCGGTTCTTGGTTTGCATGCGGCGAGCAACCCGGAACGCTCGGGCCCCTACTCGGATCGGCAATGGTGCGTCGATCGCTACGACGCGGCCGCAAGAAAGTACCGGCGCAAACCGGCCGAGAAACTGGCATGGGGCACCAAACTCGAATATCGGGGCGTCATGGATCTGATCGAAGTTGACGACGTGATCGAGCGCCTGCAGGCGTTTTCGGCATACCTGGATTCGACAGGCCGGCAATCCCTGTGAGCTGAACAGGAAGCAACGAACACATGCGATTGGATGGTCTGCTCCAATTGCATTCGGCACGATGCCGGCATGGATTTGCTCGTGTCACCACCACTCCGTCCCGCCTTGAGCCACTCCGGCAACAATCCGTTGAGCACCACGGCAACGAAGCGGGCGGATGCCCTGAAAACCGCCGAGCCAATCTTTCTCGACGATGGCGCAATGCTAATGCTGCGGCCGATTGGTCAGGGCGATGTCGATGCGCTGATGCGCGCGTTCAAACGCATGACCCCGGAGCAAGTACGCGCACGCGTCTTCCACGCGCTGAGCGAACTGCCTGAGCCGGTTGCCCGCGCCATGTGCCGGGTCGGCCCTGATCAAGGCATCGCCCTGGTCGCAACCGACCCGGATGGCGCCGAGATTCGCGCTGAGGCACGCGTGCATTTCGATGCCATTGCCGACTCCGCCGAACTCGCGATTGCGATTGATCCCGACTACACCGGACGTGGTCTTGGCCGGATCCTTGTCGAGCATCTGATCGCCGCAAGCAGAACGCATGGCATCCGCGAAATCTGGGGCAATACCCAAGCCGGCAACAATGCAATGCTCGCGCTGACCCGGCGGCTCGGTTTCACCCATCATCGCGAACGCGACGACGCCAGTCTTGTGCGATTCAACATGGATCTCGCCACCGATCTGGCACACGGACGCAGCGCGAAACGCTAAACTGCGCGCCCCGCGCTGGAGGCAGACTGCTTCCGGCGCTGTCGCTGTTTGCTGATTTCAATGACCCGAACTCCCCTGATCCAATCCGCGCTGCCGAATTCACCGAAGCAGCGCCGCCAATGGACTACACCGAACGGATCCGCACTGGCGCTCGCCCTGGCCGAAGCCGGGCGCCGCCATAGCGGCCTGGTCGTCGTCCTCGCGCGAGATACGCACAGCGCGCATTCGCTCGAAGCCGAGATCGATGTGTTCGCCGACGGCGAGCTCGAAGTGCTGCAGTTCCCGGACTGGGAAACCCTTCCCTACGACCTGTTTGCGCCGCACCCGGATATCGTTTCCAGACGCGTTGCGACCTTGTATCGCTTGCCGAATCTCGATCGCGGCGTGCTCGTCGTGCCGATCGCCACCTTGATGCAGCGCCTCGCACCGCGCAGCTTCATCACGGGTTCTGGCCTCGTCCTTGAGGGAGGTCAGCATTTCGATCTTGCTGCCGAACAACGTCGGTTGTCCGAGGCTGGCTATCGCAACGTGCCGCAGGTACAGGAACCCGGTGACTTCGCCGTGCGTGGCGCGATCATCGACATCTTCCCGACCGGCAGCAGCGTTCCATATCGCATCGAGTTGTTCGATGAAGTGGTCGATTCAATCCGCACCTTCGATCCGGAAACCCAGCGCTCGGCGAGCAAGGTCGACAACGTGCGCCTGCTGCCGGCGCGTGAATTTCCATTGACCGAGGAGACGGCAAAGGATTTCCGCAATGCCTTGCGCGAGCGTTTCCCGATCGATCCGCGGCGCTGCCCGCTGTACCAGGACATCAGGGAAGGCACGGCGCCGGCAGGCATCGAGTACTACCTGCCGATGTTCTTCGCCCAGAGTCTGTTCGGTGCGACCGAAACCCTGTTCGACTATCTCGCTGGCAATGCGCTGTTCATCGTCTGCGACGGTGCGCTGGAGGCTGCCGAGCAATTCTCACGACAGACCATGGAGCGCTACGAGCAGCGCGCTCACGACGTCGAGCGACCAATCCTGCCGGTATCCGAGCTTTACCTTTCCGCGCAGGAATTGCGCGAGCGGTTGAACCAGCAGTTGCGCATCGATCTGGTCGCGCCAGGCACCGACGAACGCGCGGTCGATCTGGGCACACAGCCAGTACCGTCCCTGCCGATCAATCGCAAGGACGAAACTCCGGCCGCCGAGTTGCAACGCTTTGTCGCGAGCTATCCGGGTCGCGTCCTGATCGCGACAGAATCGGCCGGCCGACGTGAAGCCTTGATCGAGCAGATCAGCGCTGCCGGAATGTCATTGACGACCGTCGGCTCGTGGCGCGAGTTTGTCGATTCGGAGCAGCCGCCAAGATTCGCCATCACGGTCGCCGCACTCGAACAGGGTTTTGCCCTGATCGAGCCAGCCTTGAGCGTATTGACCGAGCGCGAATTGCTCGGCGAGCGCGCCCGGCAAAGTCGTCGACGCAAGCGCGTCGCCCGAGATCCCGAAGCGGTCATCCGCGATCTGACCGAACTTGGCGTTGGCTCACCGATCGTGCATATCGATCATGGCGTCGGGCGCTACCAGGGTTTGCTCAAGCTCGATGTCGGCGGCGCGGATGGCGAGTTTCTCGCGATCGAATACGCCAAGGGCGACAAGCTCTACGTGCCGGTCTCGCAACTGCATCTGGTCAGCCGCTACTCGGGTACCGCACCGGAACTCGCGCCACTGCATTCGCTCGGCGGCGAGGCCTGGGATCGGGCCAAGCGTCGTGCCGCCGAAAAAGTTCGCGATGTTGCCGCAGAATTGCTCGCAATCTATGCCCAGCGCGAGGCGCGCCCCGGCACCGCAATGGCGATCGATCGCCTGATGTACGACCAGTTCGCCTCCGCGTTCCCGTTTGAGGAAACGCTGGACCAGCTTCAGGCCATCGAGGCCGTGATCGGCGATCTGGCAAAAGCGCGACCGATGGATCGCGTCGTTTGCGGCGACGTCGGTTTCGGCAAGACCGAAGTCGCCTTGCGCGCGGCCTTCGTCACCGTGATCGCCGGCAAGCAGGTCGGCATGCTTGCGCCGACTACCCTGCTCGCCCAGCAGCACTATCAGAATTTCCGCGACCGACTGGCCGACTGGCCGATCCGCGTTGAAGTCCTTTCGCGCTTCAAATCGAAGAAGGAAACCACGGAGATTCTGGCCAGACTCGCCGAGGGCCGGATCGACATCATCATCGGCACGCACAAGCTGTTGCAGGCCGATGTGAAGTTCAAGGATCTAGGCCTGCTCATTGTCGATGAGGAACAACGCTTCGGTGTGCGCCAGAAGGAGCAACTGAAAAAGTTGCGTGCCGAGGTCGATCTACTGACCCTGACCGCGACACCGATTCCGCGAACCTTGAACATGGCCATGGCCGGATTGCGCGATCTTTCGATCATCGCGACGCCACCGGCGCATCGTCTCGCCGTGAAAACCTTTATCGGCAACTGGGATCCGGCCCTGATTCGCGAGGCGTTCCAGCGCGAGTTGCAACGTGGCGGTCAGGTCTATTTCCTGCACAACGAAGTCGAGTCGATCGAAAAAACCGCACGCGAACTCGAAGTACTGGTGCCTGATGCGCGCGTGCGCATCGCCCACGGTCAGATGCCTGAGCGCGAGCTTGAGCAGGTCATGCTCGATTTCTACCGACAGCGCTTCAACGTCATGGTCTGCACGACGATCATCGAATCCGGCATCGACGTGCCGAGCGCGAACACGATCGTGATCAACCGCGCCGACAAGTTTGGCCTCGCTCAATTGCACCAGTTGCGCGGCCGGGTTGGCCGATCGCATCACCGCGCCTATGCCTTCCTGATCGTGCCGGATGGTCGGGCGATTACCGCCGATGCCGAGAAGCGTCTCGAAGCGCTGGCTTCGCTGGAGGATCTTGGTGCGGGCTTCACCCTGGCCACGCACGATCTGGAAATTCGTGGTGCCGGCGAGCTGCTTGGCGAAGAGCAATCCGGCCAGATCGAGGAAGTCGGTTTCTCGATGTATCGCGACATGCTAGACCGCGCCGTGCGCGCACTGAAATCCGGCCAGGTGCCCGATTTCGATCTGACCAGCGATCACGAAGCCGAGATCGAACTGCATGTCGCTGCGCTGATTCCTGATGAGTATCTGTTCGACGTCAACGCACGCCTGACCCTGTACAAGCGCATCTCCAGCGCCACCGATGAAGATGGCTTGCGCGATCTGCAAGTCGAAATGGTCGATCGCTTCGGCCTGCTGCCCGATCAGGTCAAGAACCTGTTCGCCGTCACCGAGATCAAGTTGATGGCGACGCCACTTGGAATCCGCAAACTCGAACTCGGCGCCAACGGTGGTCGAGTACTGTTCAATCCAAAACCGAACATCGATCCGATGACGGTGATCCGCATGATCCAGACCTTGCCCAAGGTCTATGCGCTGGATGGTCAGGACAAATTGAAGATCAAACTCCAGCTTGAAGGTGCCAGCGAGCGCATCCGCGTGGCGCGCGAAATCATCGTGGCGTTGTCGAAGCGGACAGCCGGGTAGGAGCGCAATAACGCTGCTTGTCATCCCGGCGGTATTCAACAGCCGAATGGCTGGTCAAGCCGGAACGACGGAGTTGCTGCACCTTGAAGGAAAATTGGGCCTTCGTGAAATCGTGTGGGTCGTTCGGTCAAAATCCGTAGCTTTTTCGGCAAACTACCGGTGAGCGCTTTCCATCGTAGGTTGGTGCTGAGCGCAGCGAAGCCCAACGGCTGTTCCGGCACATTCGACGTCACGCGGAGGGAAGATCGTGCCTCGTTGGGCTTCGCTGCGCTCAGCACCAACCTACGGAACCCGCGTGCGAAGAATGCGCCGCACTCCAGAACGATGCGTCAGCCTTGGGGGTGAACGGGGGACTCGACAGGCGGCCAGCAAACGCTGAGGAAGCCTCACTCAAGTCACCGTCAACAAGGCGAGCCCGATTCCTGGACAACTCTGTAGTCCGAAAGATCTTGTTCTGCATCGGTTTCGCCGGTACCAACGCTTCAAAATCACCCACTGGCTTTCACGAAGATCCGGAAAATGTTGCCGCCGCCTGCCTTCGCAGCAGCGACAACTTGATGGTGCCTGGGATTTTTTGACGAAACCGCTTGCTTCAATTTCTCGGCAATTCGAGGTCAGGAAGCCGGCTACTCTCTCGGCCCTTGAACCAGTGGCCTCAACTCGCTGTCGAGCGCGACGCGCTCGTCGAACACGAAGCAGCGCCCGTCATAGCCATAGCCACCAACCTGTTCGAAATAACCGAGGATGCCGCCATCGAGCTGATAGACGTTGTCCATCCCTTCGGCTTCCATCCACAGCGCGGCTTTCTCGCAACGTATGCCGCCCGTGCAGAAACTGACCACAGTCGAGTCTGCGAGCGCATCGCGCTGTTCGGACACGGCCGCCGGAAGATCCGTGAACTTGTCGATGGCGAAGGTCATCGCGCCAGCAAAGCTGCCGTAGGCAACTTCCTGCTGGTTGCGCGTATCGAGCAGGACGAGGCGGTTGCCCTGATCGTCCTTGCCTTGGGCGATCCAGCGCGCGAGTTCGGCAGGTGCCAGCGCGCGGGCGCGACCGGCCAGCGGTGTCGACTCGGGCTGGCGGAAGCTGATGATCTCCGATTTCAGCTTGACCTTGAGCCGGGCGAACGGCTGGCTCGCACTGCGACTGCGCTTGACGACGATGTCGGCGAAGCGCGGATCGGCGCACAAGCCTTCGACAAATGTCTCGATGCCGGCATCCGATCCGGCCAGAAACAGGTTCAAGCCTTCGCCGGCGATCAGGATTGTGCCGCGCAGGGCATGGCTTTCGGCAAGCTCGTGCAATCGAGCCGCCAATAGCTGTGGCGCGTCGATTTCGACGAATTGATAGGCTGCGATATTCAGAATCATCTGCCGATTCTACGGGAAGCAGCCGTCTACGCGCGGGTTCCGTAACGATCCCACTGGTCAATCGCTGCGTTCCGCGCTAGAAAGGCGGTACGCGTCACAATGATCGGCGCGTCAACCCCAGTCGAAACACGAACCTTGCGAGGATCCCATGTCCAAAGGTATGGATTCAAAGAAGAGCGAAAAGAAGAAGCCCGAGAAAACCCTGAAGGAAAAGCGGGCAGCCAAGACCGAGAAGAAGAAAACCAAGTGAACGATGTGAAGCCAGCCACTGCCGACCTCGGGTCGGCGGTGGCTGGTTGATCGAGGCGGCGGCTCCAATGCTGCGCTCGCAAGCTCAAGACGCGCCAAGCAGCCCCGCCCCATCTGCACTGCAAAAAAATCACCCCCTCTCGCCATCAAGAGCGCGGAACGGCATCCGTTCCCCGGCTCGGAATCGATCGATGCATCCGTCTGATTTCCATCCCGCTCAACAATCCTTCCGATTGCGCTTGCTTGGCACTTTTTCAGGAAGTTCGATACTGATGCTGAGCATGCTTGCCACGCACGCAAGTGCCGCCGACGCACCGCTGATGAGCGAGGACGCGCGCCCACCCGCCGTGCTCGAATACGAGATCGTCAAGACCTGGCCGCATGACCGGGGTGCGTTCACCCAGGGCCTGATCTATCGGGATGGTTTTTTCTACGAAAGCACTGGCCTCAACGGTCGCTCGAGTTTGCGCAAGGTCACCCTCGAAACCGGGGAGGTCGTACAGCACGAAACGGTTGCAAACGAGTATTTTGCCGAAGGCCTGACCGACTGGAAGGGCCGCCTGATCCAGATCACCTGGCAGTCAAAAGTAGGCTTTACCTACGACCTCAAGACCTTCAAACCCATAGCGCAATTCAACTACACCGGTGAAGGCTGGGGCATCACGCATGACGCCAAACGCCTGCTGATGAGCGATGGCACCTCGACCCTGCGCTTCCTCGATCCGGAGTCGTTCAAGCAAACCGGTACGCTCGATGTCACCTATCAGGGCAAGCCGCTGGCCAATCTCAACGAGCTCGAATTCGTCCGTGGGCGGATCTTCGCCAATGTCTGGCAAAGCAACAGCATCGTCGTGATTGATCCGGCCAATGGTCGCGTCACTGCCCAGATCGACCTGCCCGGCCTGCTCAGCAGCGAGGATCGCGTAAGCGGTGTCGATGTGCTGAACGGCATCGCCTATGACGCCAAACACGATCGCCTGTTCGTCACCGGCAAGCTCTGGCCGAAACTCTTCGAACTCAAGCTCAAGTCAACGGATCTTCTCGACAAAGTGCAGTAAGCGACGCCCCAACCGTCCAAACCGAGCCACACCGACGCTTGCGCCGCCTCCGGCTACCACGCAGACTGCCCAAAAAGGGCGTTTGAATTTCCTATACTGCATGAATTTCCGACGAATGATCTCTGTATTTTTTCTCGAGCACGTTGCTGCAGTATGTTGCCGCAATCCAGTCGTGGACGACAGGCCATTTCGATCGTGAGGGAACGACGCATGCGCAAACAGGTTCGCGCCACCCATTCGGTTATTTCCGCTCTGTTGCTGGGGGCACTTCAACTCATAGTGATGTTGCCTGCTTTCGCCGCGCGCGAGTTCAAGGCAGGCGAGGCAGTTACGCTGGCCGAAGGCAACGGCTTGCTTGTTGTTCTGTTGAACTCGCTCGAACCGCTCGAGTTCGTTTCGCTGGATCGCAGGAATGCGACGTTCGGAGGCGAGAAACTGATGACGTTTTCGGCCGGGCGCAGCCTGCGACTGGTCGAGTTGCCCGCCGGCGAGTACCAATGGGCAAAAGCCACTTTCAAGACGCCCTCGGCATTCGCCAGCACCTATATCACGATGCGCAAGGATCCCGCGCTGGCCTTCAAGATCGAGCCAGGCGTAATCAACTATTCGGGGGATCTGGATCTCGATGGCACCGTCTTCAGTGGCTGGTTCAGGACCGAGCGCAACAATCGTCTCGCAGCGGCCCTGCTCCAACTGGAGCGCGAGTTCCCGAATCTGCGCAAGCAGTATCCGCTGCGCTGGCAAGGCAGTTCGCCGGATCGCTATATCGATCTGCTCGACAAGCAGCTCGCCGGCGCGACGGTAACACAGACGCTGGAAAAGGCCGCCTCTGCAACGCTCATCGAGCCCGAAAATAGGAGCGACGCGCCGTTCAAGGTGCTGGTCGCCGAGTTGTTCGCGCCGGGTCAGGTGGACCGCATCCTGATGAATCCATCCGGTTCGATGCTGGCGGTTTCCGAATTGCATAACGGCAAGTCGTCGGTGCGCCTGATTGACACCGACTCGTTCAAGGAAACGCTGATCTTCGACAGCGTGCAGCCGGTCTCGCAACTGCAATGGGCCAGCGACGACACCATGCTGCTCGGCGCGGGCTACGGATTTCCGCTGGGCCTTGTCTACCACATCACCCGCAAACCCGCCGATGCGCCGGTGTTCGAACGCGTGCAGTTCCCGGGCAGCGGCCAATTTATCGGCACGGTTGGCAGCAGCGGCAAGGTCGCGTTGTATTCCTACACCGACAAGCGCGGTGAAACAGCGGCGTTTCGCGTCGACATCAGCGGCAAGCGCATCGACATCAATCAGTTCAACCGTAGCCTGCGCGTGGACAAGGGCATCGACGGATGGGTGCAAATGCTGGTCGACGCCAACGGCGAGCCGCGAGCCGCGCTGGTTCGCGAGGGGGGTGAGCTGGTTCTCAAGCAGCGTCGCCCTGGTCAGCGCGAGTGGCTCGAAGTCAGGCGATTGACCAGCGACTCCGCGTTCGTGCCACTCAGTCTCGACAGCGAGGGCGCGAGCCTGTATGCCCTTTCCAACATCGACCGTGACCAGACCGAACTCGTGCGCGTCGCGCTGGACAACGGCGCAATCGTCGAGACCGTGTTCGCCGTGCCCGGCATCGATCTGATCGGTGCGAAGTTCGACAATTCGAAGCGGCCGGTATCGGCGACGTATTCGCGTGATGGCCAGGTCGCCGTCCACTATTTCGATATGGCCGACCGCAGCCTGCAGCGGACACTGCAAGGCGGTCTGCCAGGACGAACGATCGTGCATTACCAGATCAGCATGGATGGACGCCGCTCGCTGGTCTATGCGTTTTCAGAAACCGACCCTGGCACCTACTATCTCTACGACGCGAAAGAGCGCCGACTCGAAGAACTGTTGCCGACTATCGATCCGCTGGTCACGGCAAAGGCCAAGCGGTCGGACGTAGTTGCCGTCAAAGCGAACGATGGCCTCGCAGTCGAATCGTATCTGACGCTGCCGACCACGGCCGGCGGACCATTTCCGCTCGTGGTGATGCCTCACGGCGGCCCGATCGGCGCGCGCGATACGCTGGTTTTCGACCCCGAGGTGCAGTTGCTGGCGAACCGCGGCTATGCGGTTTTGCGCGTCAACTATCGCGGGTCGGCCGGATTCGGGCGGCACTTCCTCGAAAGCGGAATGGGCAACTGGGGCAAGCAGATCGAAGACGATGTGCTCGCTGCGCTGGACACCGTGCTGTCGCGCTATCCAATTGATCGTCACCGCGTTGCCCTGCGCGGCACCAGTTACGGCGGTTACTCGACGCTGATGGGCCTGATCCGCACGCCCGAGCGCTTCCGATGCGGGATCGCGATCGCCGCAGTGACCGACCTGCCGCTGCTGTTCGTCTCGATCGATTGGAGCACCAACAGCCAGCTCAAGAAGAGCATGCAGCAGATAGTTGGCAATCCTGATACCGCATTACCGCAACTCGAGGCAGCCTCGCCTGACTACCTGCACGAGCGCCTGCGCAAACCGCTGCTGCTGATCCACGGCAGCAACGATCGGCGCGTGCCGATCGAGCATGCGCTGCGCCTGCGTCTGCTTATGGCGGCATCAGGACACGCCCCGCAATGGTTGCCGGTCAGCGGCGCTGGACACGCCGACTTCGACATGGATGCCCGTCTGCGCGTGGAAAGCGCAGTCGACCAGTTCCTCGCCAACTGCATGCGCACGCCGTCGGCACCGGCTGCAGCGAAGTGAAGCCGCCCGTGGAAAGCGTGGAAAGGGGACGGAGGAATTATCCGCCGGTCGCCCAGGCACACACATGACGTGTGCGAGCAGTTCCCGGTAGCGCGATCCTCATCGTCGAGGAAGAGGCCAGCACGATTCACGCCGTGCTGGGTGATGTGCATGCGAACACCAGCGAGAACGAGGCGTGCAGCGCGGCATTTGGCGCTCCAGTCGATGGATGCGTCGCCAAAATGGCCTTCAACGCGCCCTGGATCAACGGGGAATCGTCGTGTGTTGGTGTAGGAAAAACGCCCCATTCAAACGGATATTTCCTACGTCCCCTTTCCGTCGGATGCTGTAGGTGCGCTCGAACCAGCCGCCATATTGTGAATCTGCCGAGTTGCCGCCACCTTCAATGGACGTCGTGGTGAGGCTCACCAGCGTGCTTTCCGTCGGACTCGACGCATTCGCGCTGTTGGACAGCACCTTGTATTCGTAGCGAGTCGCGTTGGCCACCGGATTCCAGCTCATCGGCTTGTTTACGGATTTCAATAATCCGCTTCTTCCGCAGCCTCGCGTCCTTGCTGGCGGATCAGGGCTTCCTCGCGGGCGTCATTGATTGCCCAACGCACGCCGTCGAGATCGATTTCGCTTTCATCGTGCTCGAATTTGCCGGTCAGGACGCTGTCGACGCGCAGTTCGCCAGCTTCGAACAAGGCCCAGATTTCCTCGGCATACCAGGTATCGAACAACTCGGGCGCAAAGCGGCCGAGAAACGCGGTGAGATTGTTGACGTCGCGCTGCAGCATCGTGCGTGCGGCGTTGTTGCCGCTGGCACTGACGACCTGGGGTAGATCGATGATGACCGGCCCATCCTCGCCAACGAGCACGTTGTACGGCGACAGATCGCCATGGATCAAGCCGACCAGGAGCATGCGCACGACCTGCTCCATCAGGAAGGCGTGATACTCGCGGGCGGTTTCGGCGGACAGTTCGACCTCGCCCAATCGCGGTGCCGAATAGCCTTCGGCATCGGTGACCAGCTCCATGACCAGCACGCCATGGAAATATCCATAAGGCTTGGGCACGCGCACGCCCGCTTCCATCAACTGGTAGAGCGCATCGACCTCGGTGTTCTTCCAGGCCACTTCCTGCTGCTTGCGCCCGTATTTGGTCGCCTTGCCGATTGCCCTCGCCTCGCGACTGCCGCGCACCTTGCGCCCTTCCTGATACTGGACGCGTTGCTGGAAACTGCGCTGGGCCATGTCCTTGTAGACCTTGGCACAACGGATATCGTCGCCGGCGCCGACCACATAGACCGCCGCTTCCTTGCCGCTTTTGAGAGGTCGCACGACACGATCGATGATGCCGTCTTCGATCAGGGCCTGCAGACCGGCTGGAATCTTCATCAGGTTGGCTTTCTTGCTGTCCGGGGCCCGTTGCGGGGGATCCGCAATCACTGGCGGCGCAGGATAGCGGACTCGACCGAGCAAGCGATAGGCGTGAAACAATCGGAACCTGCTGATTTCCCTGAATCTTCGAAACAAACCATGCCGGATTCCGCAATCAACCTGATCGAAAAGCTGGCTCTGATCCACGAGCACTGGTCGCCGCGCGTGATTGCCGAGATGAACGACATCCAGTTCAAACTGGTCAAATTCGTTGGCGACTTCATCTGGCACCGGCACGACGATACCGACGAGGTCTTCCTCGTGGTCAAGGGCGAAATGCAGATCGGCTTTCGCGATCACGAGGTGACGATCCGCCAGGGCGAGTTGTTCGTCGTGCCGAAGGGCATCGAGCACATCACGCGTGCCGCGAGCGAATGTCATGCCCTGATCGTCGAGCCGCGCAACGTCACAAACACCGGAGAAGCGGGTGGTGAATTGACCGCACGCAACGACGTCTGGATCTGAACGGAACGCCCGACGACTGGAACTATTCGGGTATTCGCACGACGCATCGCGTAGCATGGCCACGTTGTCAGTCATTTGAGCGCGTCTCGATCGGCCGGTTCATCGTCGCCGTTACGCCCCTTTCGCGCCGTCATCTCGATCCCTGCCTTGACGCCTCAACGGGAGTGCCCATGCCGGGCTACCGTACCCGCCGGCTCGTCGTAAAGCTGGGGGGGCATGATTTCCAGATCAGGGCACTGAGTGATCTGCAGCAGTTCGCCGACCCGCATGGGATTGCCGAGCGTGCCGGCATCTCCTCGGCACAGTGGAGCCTGTTCGGTCAGGTCTGGCCTTCCGGTCGCGTGCTTGCCGAAGCGATGTGTGCATTCGATGTGGCTGGCAAGCGCATCCTCGAAATCGGCTGCGGCCTGGGGCTTTCGAGCCTTGTCCTGCAAAGACGCAAGGCCGACATCACGGCCAGCGACCATCACCCTCTGGCCAAGCCGTTTCTCGACCGCAACACGCAGTTGAACAATCTGCCCAAACTGGCTTATCGCGACCTGCACTGGGCGGTTCCGGATGTCGAACTGGGGCTCTTTGACCTGCTCATCGGCAGCGACATCCTTTACGAGCGTGACCATATCGAATTGCTCGCGGCCTTGCTCAAGCGTCACGCCCTGCCCTGTGCCGAGATCATCTTCACAGATCCTGGTCGCGGCAACAGCGCGCCGTTCACGCGCGCCCTCGCCACACAGGGTTACAGCGTCACCGAAGTCAAAAGTCGCTTCAACGAAAGCGATACCCCGCCGTTTCGCGGCCGCCTGCTCAGCTATCGACGCTGAGCACCATCGAGCATCCACCGTGGCCCTCAACATCCATCCTGATGACAGCAAGATCGATCCGCGCGTTTCGTGCTCGGACTGCGAAGCGGTCTGCTGTCGCTTGACCGTCGTTCTCGAAAAGCCTGACCGGATTCCCGAGCACCTGGTCGCGCATGGCGACAACGGCATCGACACGATGGCGCGTGGTGGCGACGGCTGGTGCATCGCGCTCGATCGCACCGCGATGTCATGCAGCATCTACGCGCAACGTCCGGCGGTCTGCCGCCGGTTCACGATGGGCGGAGGTTACTGCCGCCTGGAACGCGAGAAGTTTGCGAATTCCGCTCTTTCGCTAGTCGTTGTCTGAGTCGCGATCCGTGCGCACGTTCCACTCGGCAAGCGCCTCGCGATAGCGTTGCATCGCATCGTCATGGATATCGAAGATGCAACGCACGCAGCCCGAGCCACAGCAATCGGCCGGATCGGGCTCCGGCGGCGCTTGCGGCCTTGCCTGCCCAGCCGCAGTCACGCGATGCGCTGAAGCTGCTGCTCGGTCCATTGCACGATCTGGCCAACACCCATGCCACCAGACTGGCGCGCGATCTCGCGGCCACCGGCAAACAGGATCAGGGTCGGAATGCTGCGGATCGCGAAGCGCGAGCCCAGCGCCTGCTCAGCCTCGGTATCGACCTTGGCCAGGCGCACGCGTGGTTCCAGCCGCTTCGCGGCATCGGCGAAATGCGGGGCCATGTTGACGCATGGGCCGCACCACGGTGCCCAGAAATCGATCAGGATCGGCAGTTCTCCGCCAAGTGCCTTGGCATCAAAATCCGTCGTGCCCAGAGCAACCGGCTTTACGGAATACAGCGGCTGATGACAGCGCCCGCAGGTCGGATTTTCGGTGAGCCGCGATTCGGGAGAACGGTTCATGGCCCCGCAGTGCAGGCAGGGAATCAGCATTGCCTTGTCGCTCATGATGGCATCCTGGAGTCGGGTCTGTCTGGCTCAGATGGCGGCTGTTGACGCCAGTACAAGAGGCATCAGGCGTCTGTGAAAACCTTGCCCGGATTCATGACTCCGTACGGATCGAACACCTGCTTGATGCCACGCATCACGGCAATCTCGGCAGCGCTACGCGTGCCGAGGAGATAGCCCTTCTTGACCAGGCCGATGCCATGCTCGGCCGAAATGCTGCCACCGAATTCCGCCAGTGTCTGCGCCAGCAGGCCGGTGACCCGCTCACATTCGACGATGAACGCCTGCTCGGTCGTTGCGGCGTCCTTGAGCACATTGATGTGCAGGTTGCCGTCGCCGATATGCCCGAACCAGATCACGTCGTAGTGCGGATACTCGCACTCGAAGATCGCGTGCATCGCCTGCATGAAGGCGGGAATCGCACTGATTCGAACCGAGATGTCGTTCTTGTAGGGTTTTCCTGCGGCGAGGCTTTCGGTGATGCCTTCACGCAGCCGCCACAAAGCTGCCGCCTGGGCCGAACTCTGGCTGATCACGCCGTCATTGACCCAGCCCTTGCCGAAACACTGCTCGAAGACCTCCACTGCATCGGCTTGTTGCGCTTCGTCAGCGGCATCGAATTCGGTGATCAGATAGTACGGCGAAATCTGCTCGAATGGATCCTGCGCGCCGTGCGCGAGAACATGCTCGAGCGCACGCTCGGTGAAGAATTCAAAGGCACTGAGCTTGAGCTTGCGCCGGCACGCGGCAAATACCTGCATCAAGTCGTCCATGGCTGCCACCGCGAACACCATGACATTTGATGCCGGTGGCGGATCGGTCAGGCGCACGCTGGCCTCGACGATCAGGCCAAGCGTGCCTTCGGCGCCAATCAGCAGATGGCGCAAGTCGTAGCCGCTGGAATTCTTGATCAGACCGCGATTGAGATCGAGCAGGTCGCCAGAACCAGTCACGACCTTCAATCCGGCAATCCACTCGCGCGTATTGCCGTAACGGATCACGCGGATGCCGCCGGCATTGGTGGCGATGTTGCCGCCGATAGAACACGAGCCGCGCGCGGCGAAATCGACTGGATAGATCAATTCATGCTCGCAAGCGGCACGCTGCAGGGCTTCAAGCGCAAGCCCCGGCTGTACGGTGAGGATCCGATCAACCGCATCGAAGCCGAGCACGCGGTTCATGCGCTCGAAACTGACGACGAGTTCGCCACTGGCTGCAACGGCGCCACCCGACAAGCCGGTGCGGCCACCCGAAGGCACGATTCCGACGCCTTCCACGATCGCCCAGCGCACGATTTCCTGCACTTCGTGCGTACTCGCTGGCAAGGCAATCGCGAGTGGCGCAGGCGCCCAGCGCCGCGTCCAGTCGCGACCGTAGTATTCGAGATCGCCAGCATCCGACTTCAGCAACAACTCGGGCAGGCGCTCGCGCAAACGCAATAATCGGGGATCGGACATTCCAGGGAATCCGCTTGAACAGGGTCGCTGACACGTTCGGGAAGCAGCGTTTGCAGACTGCCAGCGATTGATCGGAACGTCTACTGCTGCACTGCCGCAAAAGCCCTGGAATCTGGCATAGTCCTGATCAACCGGCGGAGCATTTTTCGTTTCTGCTGCAACCATCGCGAGTATCGTCCAGGATCATGAAGAAGACCTCGTACCCGAAGCAGGAAATCCGAGTGCTGCTGCTTGAAGGCATCAGCGCGAGCGCGATCGATACGTTCAAGGCCGCCGGTTACTCGCAGATCGAGTTGCACGACAAATCGCTGCCTGAGGATGAACTGAAAGCGCGCATCGCCGAGGCGCACCTGGTCGGCATCCGCTCTCGCACGCAACTGACGCCCGAGGTGCTCGCTGAAGCCAAGCGCCTGATCGCGGTCGGCTGTTTCTGCATCGGCACCAACCAGGTTGATCTCGATGCCGCACAAGGTTTCGGTATCCCGGTTTTCAATGCGCCGTACTCGAATACGCGCAGCGTCGCCGAACTGGTGCTGGCCGAAGCGATCCTGCTGATGCGCCGGATTCCGCAGAAGAATGCCGAATGCCACCGCGGCGGCTGGTCGAAATCGGCAACCGGCAGTTTCGAGGTGCGCGACAAGGTGCTCGGCATCGTCGGTTACGGCCACATCGGCACCCAGGTCGGCCTGCTCGCCGAAGGCCTCGGCATGCGCGTGATCTTCCATGACATCGAGGCGAAGTTGACGCTCGGCAACGCGCGTGCCGCGACAAGTCTGGACGACCTGCTGCAGCGCTCGGATATCGTTACCCTGCATGTTCCCGAGACGCCGCAGACCGCGATGATGATCCGCGCGGCCCAGCTCGCCAGGATGCGCAAGGGCGCAGCCCTGATCAATGCCTCGCGCGGCACGGTCGTGGATATCGACGCGCTCGCTGAAAGCCTTCGTTCAGGCCATCTTTCAGGCGCGGCGGTCGATGTGTTTCCACTCGAACCGAAAGCCAATGGCGAGGCCTTTGTCTCACCCCTGGTCGGCATGGACAACGTGATCCTGACTCCGCATATCGGTGGCAGCACCCTCGAGGCGCAGGACAATATCGGCGTCGAGGTCGCTGCCAAACTCGTGCGTTACAGCGACAACGGCTCGACCCTGTCGGCGGTCAACTTTCCGGAAGCGACCCTGCCCGAGCATCCACACAGCCACCGCCTGCTGCATATCCATCGCAACATGCCCGGCATGCTCTCGCGCATCAACGAGATTTTCTCGCAGCAGAACATCAACATCGATGGCCAGTACCTGCAGACCAACGCGAACATCGGCTATGTCGTCGCCGATGTCTCGACGACCGAGGCACAAGCTGCGGCGCTCAAGGATGCGCTGGCGGCGATTCCGGGCACGCTGCGCACGCGCGTACTTTACTGATCACGCTCTTGATCCGCCTCGGGTTGCGCGACGGGTAGTCGCCAGCCATAGCGGATTGCGCCAAAACGCAAACCGAAGCAGAGAACCGCCGAGACCAGCAACACCGGCAGTTTTGGCAATGCGAAGCTGTTGCCGATCACGATTACCGATGCGCCGGCCAGGGCAGCCACGGCATAGAGATCCGAGCGCAGGACGACCGGTGGTCGTGCGACGAGGATATCGCGCACCATGCCGCCGCCAATCCCGCTGAGCATGCCGAGCAAGGTCGCCGATACCGGGCCGAGGCCGAAAGCAAGCGCCTTGGTCGCGCCCGTGGCGGCGAACAGGGCCAGACCAAGTGCGTCAAAGATCTGCACTGGATTGCGCAGCTTCTCGATATGCTCATAGCGGAAAAACGTGATGATCCCGGCCAGGCAACTGATACCGAGATAATTCCAGCCAACCAGGGCTGCCGGTGGTGTCGCACCAATCAGCAAGTCGCGAAAGATACCGCCGGAAACCGCTGCAGCAAATGACAGCACGAGCACTCCAAACAGATCGAGGCGATGGCGCACACCGACGGTCGCCCCGCTGATCGCGAAAACGAACGTGCCAATCAGATCCAGCGCAATCAGCAACAATTCCACAGCAGTATTCCGGCTCAGACAAACGAAAGGCAGCTAATTCATTGGATTTGGCTTTCGCCCTACTACAGCCGGGAGCAAGCTCTTTGGCAGTGGTTCCAATTCGGGGAAATCAGTGTCGTGATGGGTTGCGAGTAGTGTAGTGCTTGCTTATTCCTTGAACCATGTCGCCGATTCGCTATCGACAGGCGAACCATTGATCCGGCCCTTGGATAGTACGATTTTGCGCGATAGACTCGAGTCCGCCCAGGAGAAAGGCTCGCCCCTGGCAGGGCTCCTACGAGATTGCGGTGGACCTGTAGGAGCCCGCTTGAGGGCGAGCTCTTGCTACTCCCCACAAAGGCTGAAGTATGGGCAAATAGTCCAATTATTTCGCAAGCACTACGCTAGCGCGAAGCCCAGCAGGTACCAATCTTTCCGTCATCCCCGACAGCAGTGGCTTCCACCTGCCCCGCCAGTCCGCACTACCAGGTGTAGCGCACGCTATAAGTCAGCTTGACTTCGCCATCGGCTGGAATCGACAGCGGGAAGTCGATGGTCTGTGCATCGCGCTTGTCGAAATCATGGTTCTTGGCGGTGATCTTCCAGGTGCTCCAGCGATACAGGTATTCGCGCACAACAACGGTGGCTGCGGATTTCTTGCGATTGCGCACGCTGATCTCGAAACTCTCGTCGATGATCTTGCCGGCGCTGTCCATGCTGAAACCGGTCTGGCGCCGCTCGCCGACGATGTCGAAGGAATTGCCCAGCTTGATGCGCACGGTTTCGTTGCGTGGCGTGTGCTTGATGACATCCTCGCCGATGAACTCGAGCGTGCCATCGACCGAGGCCTGATTGACGCGCATGCGTCCGGCAGGCAACGGAACGCCGAGCTGGTTCGATTCCTTGTTGTCGAATTCGAGATAGGCTCCGACAGTTCCTTGCGACGTCGCGCCATAGCCCTGGCTGGCGATTGGCTGCGACCAGTAGCCGCTCGCCTGTGGCGAAGCGGTGAATACGAGCTGCTTCTTGCAGGCCACATTGACCGCAGTCGGGAACAACTCGAGTTGCTTGGTTGAATTTTCGGGCAAGTCGCTGCGCCGACCGAGCGTGTAAAGGTGGTACTCAAACAACGAAGATTCCGTAAAACCCTGATCTGCCTCCTCGGCAATCGCGGCGCCGCGCGCTTTCATCATCATGACGTTGTTCTGCGGCGCCGAAGGTGCCCGATTGACCTCGCCAGCAACGAGCTTGAGCTGAGCGGTCGGATAGCTGCCGCCGCTCTGGTTGACGATCGTCACCCACGAAGAAAAATCCATCGCGCACTTGTCGCCGGACTCGCGCAAGCTGATGTTGTAGTCGGCCCACCAGGTCATGCCCTGGGTCTGGTACGACACGCGGGTATCGTGGGTTCCAGCTTGTTTGGCATTGACCAGCCAGACCAGGGTCGGCTTGGTGATCAGGCCACCGGGAAGGCTCGGAAACAATACATTGCTGTAGTTCGACAGACTCAACACTTCGCCATTGTCGCGCTGCAGGATCAGCGAGCCGCCATGGGCTGACAGCAAGGTGCCGCTGATCCGATCGACCTCGTTGCCTTTCAACTGCTCGACGGTGATTTTTTCGCCGACATAGCGATCGAGCAACTTCTCGCTGCTGACCAGATCGTATTGGTAGTTTTGCTCGATGACGCGCGTGCCGGTCGGATCGGTCAGTGATTCGAATGCGACCGTGGTTGGATCGATGCGTTTGGCCACATCGCTGAAACGCAGCACGCCATTGCCGGGCTCCAGTTTCATCTTTCGACCATCGCGAACAAGCGCGTAACCCGGCAGTGATCCGCCGTAGTTGGCCAGGCGGTCGGTGCTGATCTGGCCCGGTTGTGCCGAGCTGTAGATCGTAAGCGAATATTCCGGGCTATCGGCGATGGCGGTCGCCGAAGTCATCAGCGTGGCCATTGCAAAAAAAAATGGGGTGCGCATGGGTCAGTCCTCTTGGTGGGTTGCGGCTTATGCAACGCAAGCAATGCGTACGCGGGGTTACCTCGAATGAACGCCGTGATATCGCGATTCGCAAGAATCTCATTCGACAAAGCTCGCAATCTGTTCGAGCGGCTTGCGCGCGATATCCGGCACTCGACAGTCATCCACGGGATGGCCAACCACCAGCAGCAGATACGGCACCTCGTATTTCGGACGCCCGAGGATTTCGTTGAGGAAAGCCATCGGGCTGGGCGTATGCGTCAGGGTCGCCAGGCCGGCCTGATGCAGGGCCGCAATCAGCATGCCAGTGGCAATACCGGTCGACTCGTGCGGGTAGTAACGCTTGGCCTTGTGGCCGTCGATCAGCGGACCGGTGCGTTCGTAAAAAACAGCGATCAGCCAGGGCGCGATCTCAAGAAACGGCTTGCTCGCATCGGTACCCAGTTCGGCCAGTGCCTCAAGCCACTCCTCGGGCGCGCGTCGCTCATAGAACTCGCGCTCCTCGGCCTCGGCCGCGATGCGAATCCTTTGCTTGATCGCAGCATCGCCGATTGCGACGAAATGCCAGGGTTGCTGGTTGGCACCGCTCGGTGCCGAACCGGCGGCACGCAGGCAAGCCTCGATGGTCTCGCGAGCGACCGGGCGGGCGTCAAAATCACGCACGGTCCGGCGTGTGCAAATCTGAGCCGAAAACGCATTCGCCCGCGCCAGGATCACGGCGTCATCGGAGTATTCACGGGCTGCAAGGGGGACAGATCTCATCGATATCCTCATGCGTTTCCACGAGCATAACCTGTCACCTTGATCGCGCACCAATCGCCCGGCGATCCGCCTCGAATCAGAAGCCGGCAGCGACTACCATGGGTATCGAACCTGTCTTCAATACTCTCCATGTCCACCAACACCATCATTGCCAACCAGGTCCTGCATCGTTTCGATGGCCAAACTGAGGTCTGGTTGTTCGGCTATGGCTCGCTGATCTGGAAAGCCGATTTTGATTACATTGAGCGACGCCCGGCGCGCATACATGGCTGGTCGCGACGCTTCTGGCAAGGCTCGCACGATCATCGAGGTACAGCCGAGGCGCCGGGACGCGTGGCCACCCTGGTTGTCGATCCGGCTGCGCAATGTGCGGGCATGGCCTATTTGATCTCACCCGAGGTGTTTGATCATCTCGATCGTCGAGAGAAAAATGGCTATCTGCGCGAAATCGTCATGATCGAATTCAGCGGCGGCGGCTGCGCACAAGGACTCGTCTACATCGCCGGAGCGGACAACGAGGCCTTCCTCGGCGCAGCCAGTGAGGGTGAAATCGCACGGCATATAGCGGTTGCGGAAGGTTCAAGCGGACTCAACCGCGACTATTTCCTGCACCTCGCTGACGCCTTGCGCAGTCTCGACGAAAGCGATGCTCATATCGATCGGATCGAACAGGAGCTTAACGGCCTGCCCCACAACTGATCCACGTATCAGACCTGTTTCGGTACCGGTCATCGCCGAGACTGTTCCACTCGGGCAGAATGCGACGATCATTCCGAACCGTGGATTCCCATGTTCTCGCGCCTGCAATGGTTGTTGCTGCAACTCTCGCGCCGGCTCTGGGTTCGAGCCACCGCGTTCTCGCTGCTTGGTATCATCACCGCCCTGGTTGCACTGCTGCTCAAGCGCTACATTCCGGATGAGCTGCCGGCCAGGATCGGATCGGATGCGGTTGACAGCCTGCTGCAGATCATCGCAACTAGCATGTTGTCGGTGATGATCTTCTCGCTCAGCACGATTGTCTCGGCGTATGCCTCGGCGACCAGCAACACGACGCCGCGGGCGACCCAGTTGCTGATGGCCGACAGCACGGCACAGAACGCCCTGGCGACCTTTCTCGGTGCCTTCCTGTTCAGTCTGGTCGGCATCATCGTCCTGCAGACCGGACAGTACGGCGACAATGGCCGGGTCGTCCTGTATGCGGTCACCCTGGGCGTGATCGTCATCATCGTGCTGACCTTGTTGCGCTGGACCGACTATGTGTTGCGACTCGGCCGCGTCGGACCCACCTGCGACCGCGTCGAATCCGCAGCCACCACAGCCATCCGTCTTCGTCGCGCCGCACCCTACCTGTCGGGCCAACCGCGCGAGGCGGGTGACAATGGAATCCCGGAAGGCACATTTTCGATCCATACGGACAAGTTCGGCTATGTCGAGCACATCGACATGCAGGCACTGCAGGATGCCGCCACCGAGGCCGAGGTCGAGATTTACCTGGTCGCCCTGCCCGGCCACTTTGCCGGTGCCGCACAACCACTGGTCAGGCTGATGAACATGCCGCCGGAAGATTGCGTGGAAGCCATTCGCAAAGCCTTCACCATCGCTGCGGCGCGCAGCTTCGATCAGGATCCGCGCTTCGGTGTTTGCGTGCTTTCGGAGATCGCCTCGCGCGCACTTTCGCCGGCGATCAACGACCCCGGAACCGCCATTGACATCCTCAGTCGCGGTGCACGCATGCTCTCGCTATGGTCTGAGAACCATCCCGAGGCGATCGAAGTTGACACGGGAAATATCCGCTTCCCCAACGTGCATGTTCCACCGGTCGAACTCGATGAACTGTTCGACGACTTCTTCGTCCCGATCGCGCGCGATGGCGCAGGCCTGGTCGAGGTCGGCATCCATCTGCAGAAAATGCTGCAAACCCTGGCCTGTCTTGGTGATTCCCGCTACCGGAAATCTGCGGCACGCCATTCCGCACAGGCGCTTGCGCGCGCCCAAGCCGTGCTGACCCTGACTGATGACATCGTGCGCATCGAGCACGCTGCCGCGCGCGTTGCCAAGGCAGCGGAAGCCTGACTTGCCCGAAAGTATCGATGGCGTCGTCAATCCGCCTTGAGGCAGCGCATGCGCGGCACCCGCAACAGATGAAAACTCCACGCCTTGATCGCCTTGTTGCCGCACAACCGGGCAGTCTGACAGCGCTGCATACCGGTCATCGTGAAACCGTGTGGGTGGTTCGATCGTATTTCAGTACTCTCGCAGCAAACTGGCGGCTGGCTTGCGCCGTTGATGAGGCGAGTGCCAGCGAACCCCGGCGAATCGAAGCCGTTCAGCAAGTCCAAGCGTGGGCGCACGCCAGGATGGCTCGATCGCTCAGTCCGGCGTCTGCTCGCGGCGGATCAGATAGAGCCCACTGCCGATGATGATGAAGGCCCCAACCAGCATCGTGTGGTCGGGCAAGGTATGCCAGATCAACGCATCAAAGGTGATTCCCCAGATCAGGGCGGTGTAGTCGAACGGTGCAACCACGGAGGCATCGCTGTGCTTGAATGCCTCGGTGATCGCGTACTGACCCAGCGCACCGCTGAGCGCGAGTCCAAGCAGAACCGGCCAGTGCTCGAGGTGAACCGCGACCCACTCGTTCCACGCCGCAGCGGTGGCGAACACGCTGAGCAGAATCATCACCCAGAACACCATGGCCTGGGTCGATTCAGTCCGGCCGAGCACACGCACCGTAATCGCCGAAAACGCATAGGCAATCGCGGCGACAAGCACGGCGACGCTGCCCAGATTGAGCATGCGCGAGGTATCGGGTCGCAGCACAACCAGTACACCACCAAGGCCGATCAGGATCGCAACCCAACGCTTCCAGCCGACACGTTCCCCAAGTAGCGGCACGGCAAGTGCGGTGACCAGCAACGGGGCGACAAAGAACAGCGCATACGCCTCGGCCAGCGGCAGATCACGCAATGCAAACGCGAAGGCGGACAGCATGCCGACCGCGAGCACGCCGCGTAGAAGATGCAAGCGCCAGCGCCGCGTCAGGATCTGCTTGAATCCGCCCGTCGCGACGATCCAGACCAGCACCAGTGGCAACGAAGTCAGTCCACGCAAAGCGGCGACCTGCATTGCCGGATAGTGCGGCGACAACAGCTTGAGGCAGACATCCATCACCGAAAACGCGACCACCGCAGCAAGCATGAAGGCGATGCCGCGAAGATTGGATGTTTGTGGCTGGGTCATTGAGGGATAGTCGGCAAGCTCAAGCCGACAAGCAAGTGCTTCATTCATGTCTCGTGCAGACCCAAACGCATGGATTGACGTTATGCTCGCGCGATGAACGATTCAATGACGCGTATATTTTTTCTTCTCGTGATGCTGACCTTGCTTGGCGGTTGCGGATCGCAGGCCACGCGCCATGAACAAGCCGTCGATCTGCCCAGGCCAACGCCGCCGCTGACTGAAGATTCCCATTTTGAAGCCACTTTCGAAAGCGGCCCTGAGTACATTGATGCCTTGCGCGCGGAGCCAGCTCCGGATCGGCCGATGGTGGTCGAAGGAAAGAACGAGCGTGGTGACCAGGGTGAACTCGCCGCCATGGGGTTCGTGCTCATCGGCAATGCTCGATATGAAAGCGATGATGAAAAGTCCGTCCGCGATGCGCTCGACCTTGGCAGCCGTGTCGGTGCGGATCAGGTCCGGTTGTATCGCGATCATGCCGGCGACGAGGCGTCGACGCGGTTTCTTGCCGCCTACTTCGTTCGCCTCAAGCTGCTGTTCGGGGCGACGTTCCGCAACCTCACGGCGAAGGAACGCGAAACCTTGCAGCTCGAAGGCGGTGTGCAGATCGGATCGGTCGTCGGCGGCACGCCCGCCTCGCAAGCCAACCTGATGTCGGGTGACTATGTCATCGCGGTCAATGGCACGCCAATCGCCGATCGCAAGCAGTTCCAGCAGATCCTGAGCGACGCAGCCGGAACGCCGGTGACGCTGAAGGTCATCCGCAACCAGCAGCGCGCGGATCGCGTTGTCCGCCTTGGCGCGATGCCAGCCGTGATCAAGGATCCGTGATCGGTTCCGGGGCACATGATCGCGGCGCCCGGCCTCTGCATCGGTGTTGAGCGCGGCCAGAGATTGACGCGACCGCTATACCGCCAAAGGTATTTCAGCCAAACCGAGCACGCTTGCTCCACGCTCAATCGCTGCCGTGCCGCTGCGTGCGAGTTCGAGAATGGTCGCGATACTGCCCAGTTCGACCAGCACCGCCGAGATATACGCGCCGGCCCCGGTGAACTGGAGGATCCGTGTGGTTCCGGTCTCGTCGAGGACGATGCCGAAACGCTTGTCGGTCACTCGCGTGATCGCTGCCGAATTGTCCGGCACCGCCGCCACCTTGACCACGAGCAACTCGCATTCCAGATGATCGCGGCTGGTCATGTCGGTTATCTCGAGCACATCGATGTATTTGCGCGACTGATTGATGATTTGCGCGATCACCGCATCGTCACCGAAGGTGACCATGGTCAGGCGCGACACTTCGGCATCATGCGTGGCCGCCACGGTCAGCGAATCGATGTTGTAACCGCGCGCGGAAAACATGCCGGCCACGCGAGCCAGCGCACCGGCTTCGTTCTGCAGCAGCATCGAAATGATATGGCGCATCAGAACATCTCCACGGGGCCGGATTCCCCGGCGACGATCGCATCGCGCGAGACGATATGTTCGCCGGTGATCATCTGCGAATAGCTTGCGCCTGGACCGACCATCGGATAGACGCAGGCATCGGGGTCGATCATCACTTCAAGAAACGCCGGCCCGTCGAAGGCGATGAACTCGGCGATCACGCGCGGCAGATCCTCGGGACGTTCAAGGCGAACGGCAAACTCGAAGCCATCGGCTTCGGCGGCCTTGATGAAATCTTTCTTGTGCAGGCTCTTGTCCGTAGCCGAGAAGCGGCCCTTGAAGAACAGCTTCTGCCATTGCCTTACCATGCCGTCACCGCAGTTGTTGAGGACGACAACCTTGACCGGCAGGTTGTAGGTAGTCACCGTTTCGAGCTCGCCCAGGTTCATGCGGATGCTGGCATCGCCATCGATATCGATGACGACAAGATCGCGCCGCGCGAACTGCGCGCCGATCGCGGCGGGCAGGCCGAAACCCATCGTGCCCATCGAACCGGAGGTCAGCCAGCGCCGTGGCTCGGTGAAATCAAAGTACTGCGCGGCCCACATCTGGTGCTGGCCGACGCCGGTACAGACGATCACGTTGCCGCGCGTGATGCGATTGATTTCCTCGATCACCGCGTAGGGCTGGACCAAGGCGCTGTTGCGATCAAAATTCATCGCGTGGGTCGTCTTCAGATCGGCGATATGTTTGTGCCAATCGGAATATCGGCCCTGAGCGCCCGGATCGAAGCCCGACTGCACAGCGTGTGCGCGCAACGTGTCGAGCGCCTGCGAGAGATCACCGAGGTGATGCCAGTCGACGTGTTTGACCTTGTGGATCTCGGCTGGATCGACATCGAACTGGGCAATGAACCGTGCCTTCTGCGCGAACGCGCCCGGAATACCGGCGACGCGATCGTCGAAACGCGCACCGACCGCGATAAGGAAATCGCAATCGACCACGGCGTAATTGGCGAATGCGGTGCCGTGCATGCCGAGCATGTGCAGGGACAGCGCCTCGGTCGTGTCGCTCGCGCCCAGCCCCATCAGCGTCGTCGTCACCGGAATGCCGAATGCCTTGGCAAACTCGCGCAAGGCGCGGGTTGCCCCACTCGCGATGACACCGCCGCCAACGTACAACAGCGGACGTCGGGCCTTGCCAAGCGCTGCAAGGAATTCATCGCAGGCGGGCGCGGCAAGACGCGCTTCGGTGATCGTCTTGAGGCGCGCCCGGTATCCCGGAATCGGCAGCACGCCGCTCCCTGAAAACAACAGTTGGGCATTCTGCACATCCTTCGGAATGTCGACGACGACCGGGCCGGGACGCCCCGTCCGCGCAATCTCGAACGCGGTGCGCAAAGTCGCTTCGAGCAACCTTGCATCGGTCACCAGGAACACATGCTTGGCACACGAACCCATGATGCTGCTGATCGGAGCCTCCTGGAACGCATCGGTTCCGATCGCCGCGGTCGGCACCTGGCCGCAGATGACGACGATCGGAATCGAGTCGGCCATCGCATCGCGAACAGGCGTAACCGTATTGGTCGCGCCGGGCCCGGAGGTGACCAGGGCGACGCCGACCTTGCCTGACGCGCGGGCATAGCCTTGCGCCATGAATCCCGCGCCCTGCTCATTGGCCGGAACAATCAGCGGCAGTGGCTCGCTGCCATCCGCGTTTGGCTGCTCGTGATTGAAACGGAACACGGCATCGTAGACCGGCAGGATGGCGCCTCCCGAGTAGCCGAAGATCACCTCGACGCCTTCATCGGCAAGCACTTGCACGACAATGTCGGCCGCCGTCATCGGCGTGCCGGCGAGACGGTGCGGTTCGGCATCGACCATCGCTTCGGTTCGTTCCTGCAACATCGCATTCATTGGTGCATCTCCAGGATTTCGCATGGTGTTCCGAACCGCAATCAGGCCGGCTCGTTGAGCCAGGTCATTTTCTTGCGCAGTTCGGCGCCGACCTTCTCGATCGGATGGTCGAGGTCGGCCTGCTTGAGGCGCTTGTAGTTCGGCAAACCGGCCTTGTATTCGGCGGCCCAGTTCTTCGCAAAGGTGCCGTCCTGGATTTCGGTCAGGATCGTCTTCATGCGCTCCTTGGTGGCCGCATCGACGATGCGCGGTCCGCTGACGTAGTCGCCGTACTGCGCGGTTTCCGAAACATAGGTGAGCATCTTGGTGATGCCGCCCTGATAGAGCAGATCGACGATCAGTTTCAGTTCGTGCAGAACTTCGTAGTAAGCGATTTCCGGGCGATAGCCGGCCTCGACCAGAGTCTCGAAGCCCTTGAGCACGAGTTCACTGGCGCCGCCGCAAAGCACGGCTTGCTCACCGAACAGATCGGTCTCGGTTTCTTCCTTGAAATCGGTCTCGATCAACAGCGCGCGCGCACCGCCAAGACCGGCCGCGTAGGCCTTGGCCAGATCGGTGGCCTTGCCGCTGATGTTCTGGAACGTGGCATACAGGCAGGGCACGCCGCGGCCGATCTCGAACTCGGTGCGCACCAGATGGCCCGGGCCCTTCGGTGCGACCAGGATCACATCGATGTCGCTGCGCGGAATGATGGTCTTGAAATGAACGTTGAATCCATGCGCGAACAGCAACGCCGCGCCGGCCTTGATGTTCGGTTCGATCACGTCGGTGTAGAGCTGCGGCTGGACCATGTCCGGGGTCAGCACGGCGACCAGATCGGCGCCCTTGACTGCCTCTTCGGGCGACAGCACGGTGACGCCATCGGCCTTGGCCTTGAGCGCAGTTGGACCGCCCGGACGCAGACCGACAACGACATCGAGGCCGGAATCGCGCAAATTGAGGACGTGCGAGCGGCCCTGGCTGCCATAGCCGAGCACGGCGATACGGGCGTTCTTGAGAGCTTCGGTGGTGACGGTTGCGGACATGCGGGTTGACTCCAATGGATGAATCGGAAGAGAAGGACAATCAGGCAGAAGTGACGGCACCCTTGGCGGCCGAGCCGACCAGGGCTGCATATTTGGCAAGAACGCCACGAGTGACTTTTGGTGTTGGAGCGACCCAGCTCGCGCGACGCGTATCGAGATCGGCATCGGTTTCAATGACCCGGCGTGCCGCGTCGATGACGATGCGATCGCCGTCCTCGAGCAGACCGATCGCACCACCGCGCACCGCTTCCGGGGCAACGTGGCCGACGACAAAACCATAGCTCGCGCCGCTGAATCGACCGTCGGTCATCAAGGCGACTTGATCGCCCAACCCGCGACCGACCAGAGCGGCGGTAACCGCAAGCATCTCGCGCATGCCGGGGCCGCCGGCCGGCCCTTCGTTGCGGATGACGATAACGTCACCAGGTTTGATCTTTCCGGACTGCACGGCGTGGAAGCAGTCCTCCTCACTTTCGAAAACCCGCGCGGGGCCGTCGAACAGCAACGGGCCGCTGCCGGCGAGTTTGAGGATGCAGCCCTCGGGCGAGAGATTGCCGTACAGGATCGAGAAACCGCCGCGTGGCTTGAACGCACGGGAAACCGGATGAATAACCTCCTGCCCGGCTGGCGCTTCGGCCGATGCGTCGATCTCGGCAAACAGGGTTTGGCCGGTCACGGTCGGCGCATCTTCCAGCAATCCCGCCGCTCGCAGCTCGCGCGCGACAGCGGCCATGCCACCCGCTGCGGTCATCTCAACGGCCGTGTAGCGTCCGCCCGGCATCAGGTCGGTGATCACCGGCGTCGCCACCGATGCGGTCTCGAAATCCTCGATGGTCAATGGCACACCGGCCTCATGGGCAATGGCCAGGAGATGCAGCACGGCATTGGTCGAACCGGCCGTCGCGGCGACGATGCGCATCGCATTGCGGAAAGCTTCGGGCTTGAGGATATCGAGCGGCTTGCGCTCGGCCTTGAGGCAATCGAGCACAAGTTCACCACAGCGTCGCGCAGCATCGAGCTTGGCCGGATCGGTCGCCGTGATGTCGTTCAAGCCCAGTGGTGAAAGACCCAAGGCGCTGAGCACCATGGCCATCGTGTTGGCAGTGAACTGACCGCCACAGGCGCCGGCACCGGGACAGGCTTCACGTTCGATCGTGCACAGGCGTTCGTGCGTGATCTTGCCCGCACCAAAGCTGCCGACAGCCTCGAACACCTGCTGCACGGTGATCGGTTTTCCATCGAGCGTGCCATGCGCGATGCTGCCGCCGTAGAGTGCGACACCCGGGATATTCATACGGGCCAAGGCCATCGCTGCAGCTGGAATCGTCTTGTCACAACCGCACAGCACGACCATCGCATCGAGACAGTGGCCATCGACAGCAAGCTCGATCGAGTCAGCGATGACTTCGCGACTGACCAGGGACGCACGCATGCCCGAAGTACCCATGGCGATGCCGTCGGTCACCGCGATCGTGTTGAACTCGATCGGCGTGCCGCCAGCAGCACGAATTCCCTCACTCGCCGCGTTGGCGAGGTCACGCAAATTGAGATTGCACGGCGAGATGTTCGACCAGGTATGCACGACCGCGATCAACGGCTTGGCAATCGCCTCGGCATCAAGGCCGGTCGCATGCAGCATCGCGCGAGCCGGTGCGCGATCGGGCCCGGTCTTGATCGCGTCGCTGCGCATCGGCGGATTCAGTGGAATGCGTTCAGCGGAACTCATGCGGCAGCCTTCTGTCTGGATTTCAATTGGGCCAGCACCGATTCGGTGACTTGCGCGGTGCTTGCGGTACCACCGAGATCGCGAGTCAGTTCAGCAGAATCGAGCACCGCATCGACCGCCGCCTCAAGCTCGCTCGCCTCGGCTTCAAGTCCCAGCGAATGGCGCAACAACAACGCGGCACTGAGGATCGCGCCAATCGGATTGGCGATTCCCTGCCCGGCGATATCGGGTGCCGAACCATGGATCGGCTCGTACAGACCGAGGCGCCCGCTGCCGAGCGATGCAGACGGAGACACACCAAGCGATCCGGCCAGCGCGGCGGCTTCGTCGGTGAGGATGTCGCCGAACAGGTTTTCGGTGACGATGACGTCATAACTCGATGGACGCGTCAGCAACAGCATCGCCATCGAATCGACGAGCTGGTGCTCAAGCGTCACTCCTTCGTATTCGGCGACCACGCGCTCAGTCGTCGATCGCCACAGGCGCGAGGTTTCGAGTACGTTGGCCTTGTCGACCGAGGTCAGCCGACCCTTGCGTGCACGAGCCAGTTCGCAGGCTCGGCGCACGACACGTTCGACTTCGGCAACGCTGTAGCGGCATTCGTCGATGGCGACATCGCCCTCGCGCGACTTCTTGCCAAAGTAAGCGCCGCCAGTCAGTTCACGCACGAACATGAGATCGACACCAACCAGCTTTTCGGCCTTGAGCGGCGAAAAGCTGGCCAGGCGCGGATGCACGCGCAAGGGGCGCAGATTGGCAAATACGCCGAGCTTGGCGCGCAACGCGAGCAGACCCTGCTCGGGACGAACCCTGGCTTGCGGATCCGACCACTTCGGGCCACCGACGGCACCGAGCAATACCGCATCGGAATTGACGCAGGCATCGACTGTCGCCTGCGGCAGCGGCTCGCCACAGCTATCGATGGCGATACCGCCGATCAGATGCTCGTTGAACTCGAAGACATGGCCATGCTGGCTGGCCACTTCACGCAGCAGCGCCACCGCCGCCGCTGTCACTTCGGGCCCGATGCCGTCACCCGCAAGCACCGTGATATCCGCTCTCATGCTGCACTCTCCATCGGATAGGGGTTGTTGGCGCGCCGTGTTTCCCATGCGCTGATTTCGGACTCGGCGTCGAGCAGGAAGCCCAGTTGGTCGACGCCATTGAGCAGGCAGTGGCGGGCAAATCGATCGAGATTGAACGGGATCTTCGAGCCATCGGCTTTGCTGATCGCGCCTTCGGCGATATCGATAACCAACTCGATGCCAGGACTGGCCAGCAGGGCGCGATGCTCGGCCTCGTCGATGACGATCGTCAGCAGCCCGTTCTTGAGCGCGTTGCTGCGAAAGATATCGGCGATTCCGGATGAGATGACCGCGTCGATGCCGTAGTCGAGCAAGGCCCACGGCGCGTGTTCGCGCGACGATCCACAACCGAAATTGTGGCCTGCAACAAGAATCCGGCAGCCCTTCGCTTCAGGCTTGTTGAGCGGGAAATCCGGGTTGTCCGCACCGTCTTCGAGATAGCGCCAGTCGTTGAATGCATAGCGGCCGAGCCCGGCGCGCGCGGTCGTGGTCAGGAAGCGAGCCGGGATGATGCGATCGGTATCGATATTCTCGAACGGCAGGTTGGCTGTGCGCGAGCGGATCGACTTCAGTGCTTTCATGCGGCGCGCTCCTGGAAGCTGTCCGGATCGGTGATGACACCCGCAATCGCGGCCACGGCAGCGACGCGCGGACTGGCGAGCACCGTGCGCACGCCGGGGCCCTGACGCCCCTCGAAATTGCGGTTGCTGGTCGAGACGACGAGTTGTCCCGGCCTGGCGATATCGCCGTTCATGCCGATGCACATCGAGCAACCGGCCTCGCGCCACTCGGCACCGGCGTCGCGGAATACCTCATCAAGGCCTTCGGCTTCGGCCTCGCGCTTGATCAACACCGATCCCGGCACGATCAGGGCGCGCACACCCTCGGCAACCTTGCGTCCACGCATGACCGCCGCTGCATCACGCAGATCGGACAGGCGCGAATTCGTGCAACTGCCGACAAAGACGACATCGACTTTTTGTCCAGTCAGGGCCTGACCGCCATCGAACTGCATGTAGGCCAGTGCCTTGGTCTCCTGCGCATCACGCGCGGCCGGAATCGCCGCCGCGATCGGCGTAACCATGCCGGGATGCGTGCCGTAACTGATCGTCGGCCCGATCACACTGGCGTCGATGCGTACTTCGCTGTCGTAGCGTGCACCCGCATCGCTGGCGAGAGTACGCCAAGCTGCAACAGCGCGCTCCCAGTCGGCGCCGCGTGGTGCGCGTGGGCGACCTTGCAGCCAGTCGAAGGTGACCTGATCCGGCGCGATCAGACCCGCGCGTGCTCCAGCCTCGATCGACATGTTGCAAACAGTCATGCGTTCTTCCATCGACAGTGCTTCGATGCCCGGCCCACGATATTCGATGACATGACCGGTACCGCCGCCGACGCCGATGCGGCCGATGATGTGCAGGATCAGATCCTTGGCGCTGATTCCCGCACGCAGTTTGCCTTCGACATGGATCGCCATCGATTTCGGCTTGCGCTGGAGCAGGCATTGGGTCGCCAGCACATGGCCGACTTCAGTCGTGCCGATACCGAACGCGAGCGCCCCGAACGCGCCATGCGTCGCCGTGTGACTGTCGCCGCAGACGATGGTCATGCCAGGCTGGGTCGCGCCAAGCTCGGGCCCGATCACATGCACGATGCCGCGGTGGTCACTACCCCAGCCATTCAGTTCGATGCCGAAATCCCGGCAGTTCGTCTCGAGCTGATCGACCTGATGTTTGGCCTCGGCGGTGACATAGGGGCGTATTCCATCAGCACCTGCCGGCAAGGTTGGTGTTGAATGATCAAGCGTCGCCAGCACGCGCTCGGGACAGCGGACTTTCAAGCCGCGCGAATGCAGTTCACTGAAGGCCTGCGGCGTGGTCACCTCGTGGATCAGGTGCAGGTCGACATAGAGGATGCCGGGCGTATCGCTGGTCTCGGCGCGTACCTGATGCGCATTCCAGATCTTGTCGATGATCGTGTGCGGACTCATGCGACGGCCTCGGAACGCACATACAACTGTCCATACTTGGCGTTGAAATCCGAAGGAACATGGCTCAGCCAGTTGCGGGTATCCGCCGTGCTTCCATCGAACAATCCGAAAAATGATTTTTGCAGCGCGCGTGTCATCGGACCGGGCTTGCCCGTTCCGACCGGCTTGCGATCGACCGAGCGCACCGGCGTGATCTCGGCCGCCGTGCCGGTCATGAAGACCTCGTCCGCGGTGTACAAGGCCTCGCGCGGAAGATCGCGCTCCTCGACCTCGTAACCGAGATCTCGAGCCAGGGTGATCACCGTGTCCCGGGTGATGCCGGCGAGGATGCCGGCACTCGTGCTCGGCGTCAGCAGTCGCCCCTTGCGCACGAGGAACAGGTTCTCGCCGGCACCTTCGCTGAGCAGGCCGTTGGTGCCGAGCGCGATGCCTTCGTGGTAGCCGCCACGCTTCGCTTCAAAACCAATCAACTGGCTCGACAGATAATTGCCGCCAGCCTTGGCCCAGCTCGGGGTCGTGTTCGGCGCCGGACGATTCCATGAGGAAACACAGACATCGGCACCATGCTCGATCGCCTCGCCGAGATAGGCGCCCCAATCCAGCGCCATGATCGAGACATCGACCGGCGAACCTTCCTTCGGCACGACACCGAGGCCACCCGCGCCACGGAACACAATCGGCCGGACATAGGCCGACTTCAACTTGTTCGCCGCAATCAATTCGAGGCAGGCCGCGTTGATCTCGTCCTCGCTGTAGCCGATCTCGATCTCGTACATGCGCGCCGACTCGAACAGGCGCGCGGTGTGTTCAGCGAGGCGGAAAAAGGCCGGGCCTTGCGGGGTCGCGTAGACACGCTCGCCCTCGAACACCGAAGAACCGTAATGCAGGGCGTGGGCGCTGACATGCACGGTCGCCTGTGCCCAGGGTTTGAGTTGGCCGTTGTGCCAGATGAGGGCTGCATGAGTCATGAAATTTTCCTAGCGGGCAATGGCAGTCGTTGAAGGAGGCGCATCGGTCTTGATGTGTTCGATGCGGTTGGCGATTTCGAGAATGGCGCAGGCGGCGGCTTCGACGATGTCGGTCGATACCGACTGGCCACGCAGTTCGCGACCTTCGTGGATCACACTGATTGCGGCCTGACCTTGCGCATCGCCGCCTTCGCTGAGTGCGCGGATCTGGAATTCGTTGACCGAGAAATCGTGTCCGAGCGCACGCGAGACCGCACGCAACACGGCATCGACCGGGCCATCGCCGATCGCGGCCTCATTGACCACGCGGCCATCATCGTGGCTGAGGCGTACCGATGCCGAAGCACTCGCGCCGATATGGCTGGTCGCGTGAAGATGACTCAGATGCCAGGGACCGGCAGCCTCAGGATCGCGACCGACCGCCATCGCCTCGATGTCGGCATCGAAGACCTCGCGCTTCTTGTCGGCGAGGGTCTTGAAGCGCGAGAACACCTCGTCGAGCGCAGTATCGTCAAGCTCATGCCCGAGCGCCGACAAGCGTTCGCGCAAGGCGTGGCGACCACTGTGCTTGCCGAGCACAAGCTCGGTTTTGGAAACACCGACATCCTCGGCACGCATGATCTCGTAAGTGCCGCGATGCTTGAGCATGCCGTGCTGGTGAATACCCGATTCATGGGCAAACGCGTTCTCGCCAATGATTGCCTTGTTGCGCGCGATCGGCTGGCCGGTTATCTGGGCCAGCAGTCGCGCGGTCGCGTGCAGGCGCTGGCTGCGGATGCCGGTATGCAATCCCGGGAAACGATCGCTGCGCACGCGCAAGGCCATGACCAATTCTTCGAGAGCGGCGTTGCCGGCACGTTCGCCGATGCCATTGATCGTGCATTCAACCTGGCGGGCACCCGCCGAGATCGCGGCCAGACTGTTGGCCACGGCCATGCCGAGATCATCGTGGCAGTGCGAGCTGAAAACGACCGTGTCGGCGCCGCGAACGTTGGCGCGCAGCCAGGCGAAGCGCTCGGCGATCTCGATTGGCGTCGTGTAGCCGACCGTATCGGGCACATTGACCGTGGTCGCACCCGCCTCGATCGCTGCAGAAAAGACCTCGGCGAGAAATTCAGGCTCGGTGCGGATCGCATCCTCAGCTGAGAATTCGACGTCATCGCAGAACGAACGTGCGCGCTCGACGCCAGCCACGGCGGTATCGATGACCTGCTGCTTGCTCATCTGCAACTTGAACTCGCGATGCAGCGGGCTGGTCGCAAGAAAAACGTGGATACGTCCTTTTTCGGCAGGCTCGATGGCCCGCGCAACGCTCTCGATATCGCCCTGCTGGCAGCGTGCAAGGCCGCAAACACGCGGCCCACGCAGTGCAGACGCGATCGCCTTCACTGAAGCGAAATCATCGTCTGATGCATGCGGAAATCCCGCTTCGAGGATGTCGACGCCGAGATCCGCCAGCGCCTGGGCCATGCGCAACTTCTGCGCCCGACTCATCGAGAAACCAGGAGCCTGCTCGCCATCACGCAGCGTCGTATCGAAGATCAGCACGCGATCGGGCTGCGCGCTTGTCTCATCGCTGGTCGCGTCTTCTACCGCAGGATCACTGTTCATTTCAGGTTCCATGGGGAATGGATCGGGTGAATTGAGGTAAAAAAAAACCCGCCTTCGATTCCGGGGCGGGGTCTTGGGATTCGATTGCTCGATGTGTGCCCTAGCCCGCGCCTCCGCAGCCAATAAGTACGAGTCCAAGTACAAGCGACGGGCGCAAGCGCACGTCGACCGAGAGGATTCGGCTGGAAACGAATGGCTGAATGGTTGTGCTGCGCTGCGACATGAACCGACCCTAACCGATGCCGGAAGAAGCTGTCAAGCATTCATTTCGGTGGTTGCATGTGCAACATTCATCAGGCGCCTTTGGACGTCTGGATGGCTCTACGCCGGGATTCGGGATGACCAACCGTTCGGTTGTTGAATGCCGGGATTCGGGATTCGTGAAAGCGGATTTCCTGATTCTCTGATCTCATCTCGGGAATGAACATGACGGGCTCGCATGGCTGCAGCCGCGTAGTCATCTCTGCTCAGGCGAGGCGACAGCCGTTTGGGACGGGGCGCTCGATGGTTGTGATGACGACACCGACTTCGCTCGGAAATCCGGTCAGCAGGAACTGCGAGCGCAACGGACCGATCTGTTTCTCGGGAAAATTGATCACGCCGACGATCTGGCGGCCAATCAGCTCATCGGGTGAATACAGGCTGGTGATCTGGGCGCTGGTTCTGCGTTCACCGTAGGGGCCGAAATCGACCCAGATCTTGTAGGCCGGCTTGCGCGCCTCGGCAAATGCCTCGACCCGAGTGACCGTACCGGCAACCATGAGCACGCGCTCGAATTCACTCCAGGTCAGCGGCTCGTCTTTCACAAAGCAACCATCAATCAGTGAGCTGGCGACGAAACGGCACTGTCGAGACCAACCTGCAGCCAGCCGAGGTTGATGCCGATGCGGGTCGCCTCGGGATTCGCCCAGGCATAGGCAATGGCTCGGCCGCTGGCATCCTCGATCACCGACAGCTTGACCACCGGCACATAGCCATCGCGATAGGTCGCGCGTTCGAGCTCCAGCGAATAGCCCGAGTTCTTTCCATCGCGCCAATGCAGCGCGGCACGGCCGCCCTCATTGCCGATGCGCAGGTCGCGGTTCATGTGCCAATCAGTGCTCTCGGGCCGGGCATCGGGCCCGGCACCATTGATCGCAGCCCAACCCGAATACCAGCGCACGCGCCGCGCTTCGACGCGCGCATCGGGGCCACGCGCCTGATCGGCATACAGGCGCACGCGCAGGGCGTCGCCATCGTGCTCGATCGACAACGGCAACAGTGCCGCCGCTGCACCGATGCCTGGGGCCAGCGTGCTACAAGTGGCCAGATCGGCGCGTACATCAAGTCCTGCCGAGGTGGCCGCGCCATGCAGGGCACAGGCGTCGAGCGCCACCCATTGGGCCGGGTCGAAGTCCTTGCCGAGCGCAGGTGTTGCAGCCAGCGCCCGGTAAGGTGTCAGTTGCAGTGAACCATCCACCGACTTCAGCGAACGCATCGCCCAAGTCGCCGTCAGTTCACTGCCGCCGGAAAGGTCAACTTTCCAGGCGTACCAGCCAGTCTTCCGCAGCGGCGTGATCTCGAAGTGCGCGTGCGCAACCCTCGCAGCATCGGCTCCGACGGCCTGCTCGTGGTTGTCGTATTCGCCATCGAACCATGCGCGCTGAGCATCGGACGCGACGATATTCGTCGCGCTGCGCGAAGGATTGCTCTGGCAGGCAGTCAGCACAATTGCATTGAGCAACAGGAAAAGCAGCGTCAAGATGGGCTTGTTCATCTGACTAGGATAGACCGGCGCAGTGATTTGGCGATATACGGCGATGCGATTGCGCATCGACGTCGTTATCCTCGTCAAGCTGACCGAGGGAGAGAATCTTGACTGACGACATGCTTCGCGCAGACCCGCGTCTGCGCCGCCAGACGCTGGCTGCATTGGCCGTTGCCGCTGCTATCGCCGTTGCCGCGGTGGTCTGGTTCCAGAGCTGGTTGGGCGGAGTCGCAGCCGTCCCGGGCACCGATCTGCTGATTCTGCGTCTGCGTCGCCTGATCGGAATCGCCCTGACCGGTTCCGCAATCTGCCTCGCCGTGCTCGCCTGGTACGCGGCGCACAAGGCAGTAAAGGTGAAAGCCTTCGAGCAATGGCCCTTGCCAGCGGTGCGTGTGCTGCGCGATACGCCAATCCGGCGCGGCGATGCGGCACTCGCGATTCGACGCCGGCTGAATGTCGCAGCCGGTGTCCTGCTGCTGCTGGCGTTCGCCACCGGCGTGGTCAGTTGGCGCCTGCTCAGCTTGAGTTGAGGGTTGAGAGCTTGTGAAAAAATGTCTGCCTGCTGCGAGAGCCGCCAAACGTCCGTGTCGGCGGCCCGCTGTGGGCAAATCCGTGAAGAATCTCAGCGCACAGCGCCGACCCAGCAGAGCCTGGATCGCAACTACTCGCGCGCTTGGCGAGTTCGATCTGTGATCGAACACTTCAACCCGGAGCAAGCACGTGGCAATGCTGTCGCGACGGCAGTCGGATTTCTACAAGCTCCGAGTCAACGCTGATCAGTCGATCGCGCGGACACGGAATTTGCGCCCCTTGATCTTGCCATCGCGCAGTCGTTTGAGTGCTGTGGCAGCTTGATCGCGGCGGATCGCCACATACGACCGCGTGGCGAAGATGCCGATCTTGCCGACCGCATCACCGGCGATTCCGGCATCCCCGGTCAGGGCACCGAGGATGTCGCCGGGACGCACCTTCTCCTGACGCCCGCCATCGATGCACAGAGTCGACATGCTCGCCCTGATCGGTTCGCCCGATCCGCTCATCGATGGCAAGGTTGACCAGCGGATCTTCTGAGCAGTGCGCGCCTCGATCGGCGCGATTCGTGGCATCTCGGCGGCAGCAACCAGGCTCCAGGCCTGACCTTTGCGTCCCGCCCGGCCAGTGCGGCCGATGCGGTGCACATGCACATCCGGATCGGTCGAGACTTCCCAATTGACCACAGCCGGCAGATCCTCGATATCAAGGCCGCGTGCGGCCACATCGGTGGCGACCAGGATCGCGCAACTGCGGTTGGCGAAACGCATCAGCACCTCATCGCGGTCGCGTTGCTCGAGATCGCCATGCAGGGCCAGTGCCGAAAACCCGCGTTGGGCGAGGCCATCGGCGAGATCCTGGGTATCGCGGCGCATATTGCAGAAGATCAGGGTCGATTCCGGGCGATGTGTAGTCAGCAGTCGCAACAAGGCATCGAAGCGCCTGGGCGCCTCGATTTCGAAGAATTGCTGTTCGATCTCGGGCAGATCCGCTCCTGCCTCGGTGGCGACTTCGACCGGATCGCGCTGCAGGCTGCGACTGAGTTTGCGGATCTCGTCGGGAATCGTCGCCGAAAACAACAGGGTCTGGCGTGATTTCGGACTCTGCTTGAGCAGGCTCGTGATCGACTCCTGGAAACCCATGTCGAGCATCCGGTCAACCTCGTCGAGGACGAACACGCGAACGGCATCGAGTGTCAGCGCGCCCTGATCGATCAACTCCTGGATGCGCCCCGGCGTGCCGACAACGATGTGCGGCGGATGCGTCAGCGAGGCCAGTTGCGGACGCAGCGGAATGCCGCCACAGAGGGTCAGCAATTTCACATTCGGCACGAAACTGGCCAGACGACGGATCTCCTTGCTGACCTGGTCGGCGAGTTCGCGGGTCGGACAAAGGACGATCGCCTGCACGCTGGCCACAGTCGGATCGAGCCGCGCGATCAGGCCAAGCCCGAACGCGGCGGTCTTGCCGCTGCCGGTCGGGGCCTGGGCGATGACATCCTTGTTATCGAGGATCGGCGGCAGGCTCAAGGCCTGCACCGGAGTCATTTCGGTGTAATCGAGGGCAGCGAGGGCACTGAGAAGGGCTGGATCAAGGGTTAGCGTGCTGAATGCGTTCATGCGCCATGATCGCATGTTGCGGCAACGCGCCGATGCTCCTTGCGAGTGGCCGGATCGGCACCACTGTCTCGATCCCTCATCAAGACTTGGCCACGACAGTCATCGATGGCCATGTTTCACCGCCCACCCGCCCACTGGAGTCAGCAATGTCCCTTTCGATGTATCAGGCCTCGGTTCCGGTCTTTGTCCGTGCGCTCGGCAATCTCGCCAATATCCTCAGGAAGGCGGCCGCCCACGCCGAACAGCACAAGATCGACCCCGCCGTCCTGCTTGCCTCACGCCTGTATCCGAACATGTTCCCGCTCTCGAAGCAGATCCAGATCGCCACGGATATGGCCAAGGGCGCGGCGGCACGACTCGCCGGTGTGGAGCGCCCCGTGCATGCCGACACTGAGACCAGCTTCGACGAATTCGACAAGCGCATTGAAAGCACGCTGGCCTTCCTCAACTCGATCAAACCCGGGCAGATCGACGGCAGCGAAGAGAAGTCGATCACTTTGACGATGCACGGCAAGGACTATCCATTTGTCGGCCAGCCTTATCTGCTGCACTACGCAATCGCGAACGTGTTCTTCCACACGACCACCGCATACAACATCCTGCGCCACAACGGCGTCGAACTCGGCAAGCCGGATTTCATCGGCGGGATCTGACCCGAACCTGGTTTGCGCGGAACCCGCGCAGCGGATTCCGTTGCACGGTGCAGCGTCGTGCCGATCCGTGCATTCCATCGCGAACGGTGGAATCGCCTGCGGCGGTTCCACCCTACGACAGCGGATGATCGGCCGGAGTGATCCCGTAGGAGCCCCGCCAGGGGCGAGCTCTTCGTCCAATCCGAAACAAAAGCTCGCCCGTAAACGGGCTCCTACAGGGTCAACCCCACTGGGGCGAGAGCCCGCGCGGTGTAGCGTCGCGCCGTTCCGTGCATTCCGGCGCGAACGGTGGAATCGCCTGCGGCGGTTCCACCCTGCGACAGCGGATGATCGGCCGGAGTGATCCCGTAGGAGCCCCGCCAGGGGCGAGCTCTTCGTCCAATCCGAAACAAAAGCTCGCCCGTAAACGGGCTCCTACAGGGTCAACCCCACTGGGGCGAGAGCCCGCGCGGTGTGGCGTCGCACCATTCCGTGCATTCCGGCGCGAACGGTGGAATCACCTTCGGCGGTTCCACCCTGCGACAGCGGATGATCGGCCGGAGTGATCCCGTAGGAGCCCCGCCAGGGGCGAGCTCTTCGTCCAATCCGAAACAAAAGCTCGCCCGTAAACGGGCTCCTACAGGGTCAACCCCACTGGGGCGAGAGCCCGCGCGGTGTGGCGTCGCACCATTCCGTGCATTCCGGCGCGAACGGTGGAATCACCTTCGGCGGTTCCACCCTGCGACAGCGGATGATCGGCCGGAGTGATCCCGTAGGAGCCCCGCCAGGGGCGAGCTCTTCGTCCAATCCGAAACAAAAGCTCGCCCGTAAACGGGCTCCTACAGGGTCAACCCCACTGGGGCGAGAGCCCGCGCGGTGTGGCGTCGCACCATTCCGTGCATTCCGGCGCGAACGGCGAAATCACCTGCGGCGGTTCCACCCTGCGACAGCGGATGATCGGCCGGAGTGATTTCGTAGGAGCCCCGCCAGGGGCGAGCTCTTCGTCCAAACCGAAACAAAAGCTCGCCCGTAAACGGGCTCCTACAGGGTCAACCCCACTGGGGCGAGAGCCCGCACGGTGCAGCGTCGCACCGTTCCGTGCATTCCGGCGCGAACGGTGGAATCGCCTGCGGCGGTTCCACCCTGCGACAGCGGATGATCGGCCGGAGTGATCCCGTAGGAGCCCCGCCAGGGGCGAGCTCTTCGTCCAAACCGAAACAAAAGCTCGCCCGTAAACGGGCTCCTACAGGGTCAACCCCACTGGGGCGAGAGCCCGCGCGGTGTGGCGTCGCACCATTCCGTGCATTCCGGCGCGAACGGTGGAATCACCTGCGGCGGTTCCACCCTGCGACAGCGGATGATCGGCCGGAGTGATCCCGTAGGAGCCCCGCCAGGGGCGAGCTCTTCGTCCAAACCGAAACAAAAGCTCGCCCGTAAACGGGCTCCTACAGGGTCAACCCCACTGGGGCGAGAGCCCGCGCGGTGTGGCGTCGCACCATTCCGTGCATTCCGGCGCGAACGGTGGAATCACCTGCGGCGGTTCCACCCTGCGACAGCGGATGATCGGCCGGAGTGATCCCGTAGGAGCCCCGCCAGGGGCGAGCTCTTCGTCCAAACCGAAACAAAAGCTCGCCCGTAAACGGGCTCCTACAGGGTCAACCCCACTGGGGCGAGAGCCCGCGCGGTGTAGCGTCGCGCCGTTCCGTGCATTCCGGCGCGAACGGTGGAATCACCTGCGGCGGTTCCACCCTGCGACAGCGGATGATCGGCCGGAGTGATTTCGTAGGAGCCCCGCCAGGGGCGAGCTCTTCGTCCAAACCGAAACAAAAGCTCGCCCGTAAACGGGCTCCTACAGGGTCAACCCAACTGGGGCGAGAGCCCGCGCGGTGTAGCGTCGCGCCGTTCCGTGCATTCCGGCGCGAACGGCGAAATCACCTGCGGCGGTTCCACCCTGCGACAGCGGATGATCGGCCGGAGTGATCCCGTAGGAGCCCCGCCAGGGGCGAGCTCTTCGTCCAAACCGAAACAAAAGCTCGCCCGTAAACGGGCTCCTACAGGGTCAACCCCACTGGGGCGAGAGCCCGCGGAACCCGCGCAGCGGATTCCGCCGTACGGTGCGGCGTCGCGCCGTTCCGTGCATTCCGGCGCGAACGGCGAAATCACCTGCGGCGGTTCCACCCTGCGACAGCGGATGATCGGCCGGAGTGATCCCGTAGGAGCCCCGCCAGGGGCGAGCTCTTCGTCCAAACCGAAACAAAAGCTCGCCCGTAAACGGGCTCCTACAGGGTCAACCCCACTGGGGCGAGAGCCCGCGGAACCCGCGCAGCGGATTCCGCCGTACGGTGCGGCGTCGCGCCGTTCCGTGCATTCCGGCGCGAACGGCGAAATCACCTGCGGCGGTTCCACCCTACGACAGCGGATGATCGGCCGGAGTGATCCCGTAGGAGCCCCGCCAGGGGCGAGCTCTTCGTCCAAACCGAAACAAAAGCTCGCCCGTAAACGGGCTCCTACAGGTCAACCCCACTGGGGCGAGAGCCCGCACGGTGCAGCGTCGCACCGTTCCGTGCATCTCGGCGCGAACGGCGAAATCACCTGCGGCGGTTCCACCCTGCGACAGCGGATGATCGGCCGGAGTGATCCCGTAGGAGCCCCGCCAGGAGCGAGCTCTTCGTCCAATCCGAAACAAAAGCTCGCCCGTAAACGGGCTCCTACAGGTCAACCCCGCTGGGGCGAGAGCCCGCACGGTGCGGCGTCGCGCCGTTCCGTGCATTCCGGCGCGAACGGTGGAATCACCTTCGGCGGTTCTGCCCTACGACTGCGACATCTCAGCCAAATACGCCACCGGCAGCCAGCAACAAAGGCCACAGACTCAGCGCAACGAAGATCGCGACCGCAAACAAAATCAGCACAAGCCGCGCGGGTTGCTTGCGTGTCTGCCCCCAGAATGACTCGACGGTTCCGTCGCGGCGAGCCTCTTCGAGTTCGACTCTGACCCGGGCCTTGCGCTCGTCCTGATAACTCGCCATCAACTCCTTGGCGCGAGGTGCATCGTGATCCTCGCTGATCCACATTGCGCCAGCGGAAATCCCCCAGCGATTGGGTTCGGTCTCGTAGAAGTCAATCGCATGTTCTTCAAGCAATGCGCGGACGTCGGCAGCTTCATCGTCTGGAACATCACGCAGGTTGAGTAAAAGTACCGCCATTCCGTAGTTCTCTCACAAGGCTGCGCTGCGCGTTCAGTGCCAGGCATGTGCAGGATATTTTGCCGCGCCGCACATGATACGGGGATTCCATGACGCGTCCGCCGGTTCGCATGTTTTCAATCATGCATGGATACTTGGATTCAATGATCCCCGCCGCCGCCAGCACCCTGCAACTTCCACCCGGGCCGTGGCTCAGCGTGCTCGATTGTCTGAGCGCGCACTTCGGCGCGATCCCGCGCGAGCAATGGCTGGATCGATTTGCCCGTGGTCGAGTCCTGGACAGGCACGGCCAGCCGATCAGTGCAGACCATGCCTACAAGCAAGGGTTGACGATCCACTATTTTCGCGAGGTCGCCGATGAGCCGCGCGTTCCGTTCGAGGCAAACATCGTGCATGCGGACGAGGAAATTGTCGTCGCCGACAAACCGCATTTCCTTGCGGTCATGCCGGCCGGGCGCTTTGTCGAGCAGACCCTGCTGCGCCGACTGATGCGCGAACTTGACAATGCCGACCTGGTGCCGCTGCATCGCATCGATCGCGGCACCGCTGGATTGGTCATGTTCTCGGCGAACCCGGCAACGCGCTCGCGCTATCAGGCCTTGTTCCGCGAACGGCGGATCGAGAAGAACTACGAGGCGCTCGCCGCCGCCCTGCCCGACCTGTGCTTTCCGCTTGTACGCCGTTCGCGGATCGTCCGCGGCGAACCCTTCTTCCGCATGCACGAGGTACAAGGTCCGCCGAACAGTGAAACATGCGTCGACGTGATCGAACGTCTCGATGGAAATTGGCGCTACGCGCTGAAACCGGCATCCGGCCGCACCCACCAGTTGCGCGTGCATATGGCCGGGCTTGGCGCGCCAATCCTCAATGACCCGTTCTATCCTGAACTGGGCGAAGTGACCAAAGATGACTACAGCCGTCCGCTCAAGCTGCTGGCGCGCTCGTTGGCATTCGACGATCCGCTTACTGGTGAGCGACGGAGTTTCAACAGTCTGCTCGACTTGTAGCCGAACCTTGTAGAATCCGCGTCTTTGCGCGAGCGTGCAGACGCCCGCGCCAGCGGAGGAAGCATGCAACTCGAAAACGTCAGGGCCGTCATCAGCGGCGGCGTATCCGGACTCGGCCTCAGCGTTGCCGAACATATCGTCGCTCATGGTGGCAAGGTCGCCCTGTTCGACGTCAATGATGAAAAAGGCGCGACCGCAGTCGACGCGCTGGGCAAGGACAAGGCCATCTTCCTGCGCACCGATGTCACCGATGAGGATGGCGTGCGCGGCAACGTCAGCGCAGCGCGGAATTTCCTCGGCGGGCTCAATGTTGCGATGAATTGCGCCGGCATCCTCGGTACCGGACGCATGCTCGGTCGCGATGGCGCGATGCCGCTGAAGAATTTCGCCAGCACGATCATGGTCAACCTGGTTGGCTCGTTCAATGTGGCCAAGGCTGCTGCCGAACTGATGCAGAACAACGATCCCGGCGACGACGGCGAACGCGGCGTCATCATCAACACGGCATCGATCGCCGCATTCGAAGGCCAGATCGGTCAGGCCGCGTATTCGGCATCCAAGGCCGGCGTGGTCGGCATGACCCTGCCAATGGCGCGCGAACTCGCCCGTTTCGGTATCCGCGTGATGACAATTGCCCCGGGCATCTTCTGGACGCCGATGGTCGATGGCATGCCCGACAGCGTGCAGGAATCGCTCAGCGCCTCGATCCCGTTCCCGTCACGCCTCGGCACCTCGAAAGAGTTTGCCGACCTCGTCGCCCACATCCTCGGCAATCGCTATTTGAATGGCGAAACGATTCGGTTGGATGGCGCTGTGCGGTTGGCTCCCAAGTAGCGGGAGTGGGGAGTAGGGAGCGGGGAGTGGAAAAAGCCGATCAGTAATTTCCCGTTCTTCGCATACATGCAGTTGTCGAACTGCTCCCTACCCCTTGCAACCCAAGTACCGCTAATTGCTCTCCCACTCCCTATTCCCCACTCCCGGCTCCTGACCATGAAAGCTTCCGAAGTAAAGCGCGGCAATGTTGTTGAACATGACGGCAAGGTCTACCAGGTGCGTGATATCGAGCGCAGCTCGGCGCAGGGTCGCAGCGGCAATGTGACTTTCCGTTTCATCATGTACAGCGTGCCTGGCGGCATCAAGGCCGATCTTTCCTTGCGCTCGGACGACGAGATCAAGGAAACCGAAGTGACCCGTCGCGCGGTCAATTTTTCGTACAAGGACGGCGATGCATTCGTCTTCATGGACAGCGAGGACTACACCCAGTACACGCTGGATGCCGATGTCGTCGGTGACGCGGCCGGCTACATCGTTGACGGGATCGAAGGCTGCTACGTGCAGATCATCGATGACGCACCGGTTGCCGTGCAGTTGCCGGCATCGGTGATTCTCGAGGTCATCGAAACCGCGCCGGAAATGAAGGGCGCAACCGCGACCAAACGCTCGAAACCTGCCAAGCTTTCAACGGGCATCGAAATCGCGGTTCCCGAGTACGTTCGCACTGGCGAGAAGATTCACGTCAGCACGGTGACAGGAGAGTTTGGCGGGCGGGCCTGAGAAGGAGCGGGAGTGGGGAGTAGGAAATTGGGACGGAATATTTACAATTTGTTCGTGGAAGCGACTTTGGCCGCGATGCTCTCGTCAAAAAATCCCTCGCGAACGACGAATCAAGATTGCGTAGTAATTGCGGTGAAGAATCGCGGCTAAAGCCGCTCCCTCATGTCTCGCCCGGCACAAACTCCGCTTGCCAACTCCCTACTCCCCACTTCCGACTCCCGCTTTTGGCGCCCTAGCCAACGCAAAGCCATCCGGCGCAACGATTCATCCGCCTCCGGATCCGCAGCAATCCCGGAAATCTCCCGCCAAGCCAGCGCATGCGACTCCTCGCTGACAACAAACTCCTCGCTGCCAATGGCGCGAATGACGAATCGCACGTCGTAGTGCCAGTGTCCGGGCACCTCGTTGCGCTCTGGAATCCAGTGGCGGTCGAGATCGAAGATTCCGGATTCGACGGAAAGATCCGTCAATCCTGATTCTTCCTCAGCCTCGCGCAAAGCCACTCGGCTGAGGTCGGCATCTCCATCCGCATGTCCGCCAAGCTGCAACCACCGATCGAGTTTGCGGTGGTGGGTCAGCAGGACACGCCGCCCGTCGGCGCTGACCAGCCAGGCGGATCCCGTGAAGTGCCCATCAAGCTTGCTGCGCAGGAAGCAATCGGGCACCTCAAGGAACGCCCGGAACAGCTCGCACAAAGGGCGATCCGATGTCCTCGAAACGTAATTTTCGAACTTCTCTCGCATCGTCGGCTGCGGATCCCGGAAAAAACCAGTCTATCTGCGCCAACCGACAAATCACGAATCAAGCTGCACTGCACAAGATTTTCCCGAGCGATGAAATCGGGACGAATTGCGCTTGTGCTCCTGAGCGTCGTTTGGCATCGTACGGGGTCGCTGTCGCTGGCAGTGGGCGAACAAGAACACGGCCACCAAGCCGTTCCGTCAAAGTTTTGGGGAGAACACGATGTCCGTTGGCTTATTTGTCACCAAACCAGTCGCGCCCGCGCCGCATGTCGATGCCGGTGAACCGGTTGAAGGCTCGCTGGAAGGCGAGGGTTCGCTCAAGCGGACGCTGACCGCAACCCAATTGGTGATGCTCGGTATCGGCGCGGTGATCGGCGCCGGCATCTTCGTCCTGACCGGACATGCCGCCGCCGCGCACGCCGGCCCTGCGATCGTCCTGAGCTTCGTGTTCGCCGGTGTTGCCTGCGCATTCGCCGGGCTCTGCTACGCCGAGTTCGCCGCCCTGCTGCCGGTGTCGGGTAGTGCCTATTCCTACTCCTACGCCACGCTTGGCGAAGTCGTCGCCTGGTTTATCGGCTGGAATCTCGTACTCGAGTATCTGTTTGCCGCCTCGACCGTTGCGGTCGGCTGGTCGAGTTACTTCAACAGCTTCCTGGCGACCTTCGGCATGGCCCTGCCCGACGCGCTGGCCACCGCGCCTCTCAATGTCGTCGACGGGGCTCTGATCTATACCGGCGGTCTGTTCAACTTGCCCGCCGTGGCCATTGTCGCCGCAGTCGCCACCATCGGTTATTTCGGCATCAAGCAATCGGCGATCGCCAATACGATCATCGTCACGATCAAGGTCGTGGTAATCCTGATGTTTGTCGCTTTCAGCATCCAGTACATCAATCCGGACAACTGGCATCCGTTCATCCCGGAGAACCAGGGGCCGGGCAAGTTCGGTTTTGACGGCATCGTGCGCGGTGCTGCGGTTGTATTCTTCGCCTATATCGGATTCGACGCAGTTTCCACCGCTGCGGGCGAGGCAAAGAATCCGCAGCGTGACATGCCAATCGGGATCCTCGGGTCACTGGCAATCTGCACCGTCGTCTACATCATTGTTTCGGCCGTGCTGACCGGCATGCTGCCCTACAACCTGCTTGGCACGCCGAAGCCGGTGGCGACGGCGCTCGAAGCCTATCCGGCACTTTCCTGGCTCAAGGTCCTCGTCGAACTCGGCGCGATTGCCGGTTTGAGTTCGGTGATCCTGGTCATGCTGATGGGCCAGCCGCGTATCTTCTTCTCGATGGCGCAGGATGGCCTGATTCCGAAGATGTTCGCCAAGGTCCATCCCAAGCACCACACCCCGCATGTGGGTACGATCGTCGTCGGCGTCATCGCTGCCCTGCTTGCCGGATTTCTGCCGATAAGTTTCCTTGGTGACCTCGTCTCGATGGGCACCCTGCTGGCCTTTGCCACGGTGTCGGCGGGCGTGTTGATCCTGCGCTACACGCAACCGAACCTGCATCGCCCGTTCCGCGTGCCCGCGGCAATCATCATCTGCCCACTCGGTGTGGTCACCTGCCTGTATCTGTTCTGGCAGCCGTTCAAGGAAAACTGGCACGTGATGATCGGCTGGACCGCAATCGGCTTCCTGATCTACGGCGCATACGGATATCGCAACAGCAGGCTGCGCAAGGCGGGCTGATCCTCCTCCAGGGCCGGTGCCATTGCGCCGGCCTTGTTCTTTTGCGTGCAGCGCAAGCCCCCCCGCACAATGCCGGGATGCACAGGAAACCCATGATGGCCAACCAACTCTTCGCGACCAAGCACCCGCTTGCCGCACACACCGATGCGGAAGGCCTGAGTCTGGTCCGCAGTCTCGGCCCATGGGGGCTGACTGCCCTCGGCATCGGCGCGGTCATCGGCGGCGGCATCTTCGTCATCACCGGCCTCGCAGCGGCCGAGCATGCGGGGCCGGCAATTGTTTTGTCCTTTATTTTTGCGGCGATCTGTTGCACGTTCTGTGCGCTTTGCTACGCCGAATTCGCGGCCATGGTACCGGTTTCCGGCAGCGCGTATTCGTATACTTATGCTACACTTGGTGAACTGGCTGCCTGGTTTATCGGCTGGATGCTGGTGCTCGAGTACGGCGTATCTGCCTCGGCTGTTGCGGTGAGTTGGACGGGGTATTTCCTCAGTTTTTTGAGCCATTTCAATATTCATATCCCCGCCGTGCTGGCGAGCGCGCCGCTTGATGGCAAGCTCAATCCAACCGGAGCGATTGCCAACGTGCCGGCCGCGATTCTCGTTCTGCTGCTCACGTGGCTGTGCTACATCGGCATCCGCAAGTCATCGGGCGTCAACACGGCCATGGTCATCCTCAAGGTGGCCCTGATCGTTCTCGTTATCGTGGCCGGCAGCTTCTACGTCGATACCTCCAACTGGCATCCCTTCATTCCCGAGAACGTCGCACCTGGAAAGTACGGATGGGACGGAGTATTTCGTGGCGCTGCGATTGTGTTCTTTGCCTATATCGGCTTTGAGGCAGTTTCGGTCGCCGCCCAGGAATCACACAACCCCAAACGTGACATGCCAATCGGCATGCTCACCTCGTTGGCCATTTGCACGGTGTTGTATATCGGCATGGCCCTGGTCATGACCGGCCTGACCCCTTACACCCTGCTCGGCACCAACGAACCCGTAGTCACCGCCGTCGCCAGCCATCCGGAACTGAACTGGTTGCGCTGGCTGGTCGAGATTGGCGCGATGCTCGGCCTCGCCTCTGTTGTATTGGTGATGGTCATCGGACAGCCGCGCATCTTCATGATCATGGGGCGCGATGGCCTGTTGCCTCCGGTATTCACCAAGATTCATCCGAAATACCGCACGCCGCATATCAACACGGTGATCACCGGTATCGGTATCGCCATTCTCGCTGCGGTTTTCCCTCTCGATGTGCTCGGCGAGCTGACCTCGATGGGCACCTTGATCGCCTTTGCTGCTGTCTGTGCGGGAGTCCTGATCCTGCGGGTGACTCAGCCCGACCTGCCGCGACCATTCCGAATCCCGTATGCACCACTGATCTGCGTGGCGGGAGTCTTGAGTTGTTTGTACCTGCTTTCATGGATGACCACGCACAACTGGATGTTGATGGCCGGCTGGACCCTGTTCGGCTTCGCGATCTATTTTCTTTACGGTTACCGCCACAGCAAGCTGGCGCGTGAGAATCGCGGTGAAGTGCAATAGCCCTTCGCCAGCCTCTCCGACAGGCCAATGCATTGCACTTCAAATGCCGGGCGAACACGCGTTGTATTCGTGAAGTGCGGCCATGATGTCGATTCCAACCCAATGAACTGGCGCCCGCGATCCGGACCACACACCCATTTCCAACCAACATGAGGAACGCAAATGCGAACCCCCGCCCTGCTTCCTTTGCTCCTGCTTGCCGTGGCCGCCAGCGTCTCCGTATCGGCCAAGCAGAAAGCCGCATCCGTGCAGACTGATTCGAATGCACAGACGGCCAACCCGGATACCGATGACTGGAAGTTCATCCAGGCATTCTCGCCGTACCAGAACGTCAAGAAGGACGTCGACTATCCGCCCGTGCTGTTCACCACCTCGACCCGCGATGACCGCGTCCACCCGGGCCACGCGCGCAAGATGATGGCGAAGATGAGCGAACAGGGCCACGACGTGCTTTATTACGAAAACATCGAAGGTGGCCACGGCGGCGCCGCCGACAACGGCCAACGCGCGATGATGACCGCGCTGGCCTTCGAGTTCCTCAAGCAGAAACTGTTTCCAAAGGCAACGCCAGCAAATTGACCGCGCCATCTGGACTAACGCTCGCTCGTAAACGAGCTGCTGCAACAACAACGCAAGCCCGTAGGAGCCCCGCCAGGGGCGAGCTCTTCTGCACATCGAAGTAAAGGCTCGCCCCTGGCGGGGCTCCTACAGGTGGCTTTGATCCATGGTTGCGGCTGAATCGTCGGAATTTTGTGCATCTTCTTCGCCTGCACCAGCCGCTTCGATCAATGGGGTCGGCAAGGATTTCTTTACCGGCGCACCCATTTCGGCAAGGCTCTTTACCTGCAGGATCACGCTGCCCTTGCCGCCTTCGGTGAGGCGACGCACGACGCTGGCATGTGCGCTCTGGGCTTTGTGAAGCTGCGAGCCAAGCGCATCGAGTTCGTTGACCAGGATGACGAAATTGTCATGCAGGTTGGCTGCGCGCCGGGCGATCTCGATCGCGTTGTTGTTGCGGCTTTCGATACGCCACAGATAGGCCACCGTGCGCAGCGTCGCCAGCAGGGTACTTGGGCTGACCAGCGAGATCTTGCGTTCCAGCGCGTAGTTGTAGAGTCCGCCATCGGCACGCACCGCCTCGATGAAGGCGGCTTCAACCGGCACGAACAGCAGGACGAAATCCAGCGTGCGCATGCCGGGAATATCGCTGTAGTTCTTGCCGGCCAGTCCGTCGATGTGTCGACGCAATGAGAGCAGATGCTCGCGCAGCGCCGCCTGCCGCTCGCCTTCATCTTCAAGCGTGATGGAGCGCTCCCAGGCAACCAAGGACACCTTGGCATCGATGATGACGTCCTTGTTCTCGGGCAGGTGCACGATCACGTCGGGACGCTGACGCGTGCCGTCGGCGCCCTGGAAACTTTCCTGGGTGTCGTATTCACGTCCCGACTGCAGGCCCGAGGCTTCGAGCACGCGTTCGAGCACCATTTCACCCCATGCACCTTGGGCACGGCTGTCGCCCTTGAGCGCGCGGGTGAGATTCACTGCATCCTGGCTGATCTGCTGATTGAGTTCCTTGAGCGAACGGATTTCCTGCGCGAGCATGCCGCGTTCACGCTGCTCATTGGCGTGGGTCTGGGTGACTGCTTCGCGGAATTCCTTGAGCTGCACCTTGAGTGGATCGAGCAGGCCACCGAGATGTTCGGCGTTCTGCTCCTTGAAGCGCTCGGCCTTGGCATCGAGGATCTGATTGGCAAGATTCTGGAATGATTCACGCAAACGCTGTTCGGCCTGATCGAGCAAGGCCAGTTTCTCGCGGGCGGCCTCGGCCTGCTCATGGCCGCTGGCCTTGAGTGAGGCGTGCAGGCTGGTCAGCGTGAGGTGTTCGCGATGGGTCACATCGTGGCGGGTTTGCAGGTCGGCCAGTTGCCGGCCCAGTGATTCGACTTCGGCCCTGCGCTCGGCGGACTGGGCACCCAGCGCATGGACTCGCCCTTCCAGTGTCTTGTGCTCGAGGCTCAATGCCGCGAACTGATGTTTCAACTCCACACTTTGACGCTCGAAGCCATCACGCTGCTCGCGCAAGGTCGAGATTTCAGGCTCACGAGACGATACGGCGCGAAACGCGGTGTCTTTCGCCCAGCGCTTGCCGAGCCAGGCGAAGACCAGCGAGCCAAGCAGCAGGCCCGCAACAAACGCGCCGATCAGGATCAGGATGAGGAATTCGGACACAGTGACTTTCATCGCAACAGGTTGTTCCGGGGATCATCGCAGACCTCGGTCGCAAAGCGCGAGAATCGGCCAAACCGAATGATCGTGCGGATCTGCCGAATCACTCGATTCACGCATCACGGCGGCCCTGCGGCCAAGCGCCGGGAGCCAATCCGCTGCTTGTCGACTACAATCGCGTTTTTGACCGTCGTTCCTGGCAGTTTCGCTGCCGGGGAAACGATGGAATCCTGGCTGCCGATGATTTCGAGCTATCCTCCTGCCCCGATCCCGTTGCTGCAAGCCGAGGGACTGGCCTATGCACGCAATGACGAGCCCGTGTTCGGGCCGCTCGATTTCACCCTGCATGCAGGGGAAGTGGTCCTGGTCGAGGGCGACAACGGCTCGGGCAAGACCACCTTGCTCAAGGTGCTGTCGGGATTGCTTGAGCCGAACAGCGGCAAGATCCTGCTCAACGGCGAGGATTTGACGCTGGCGCGCCTGTCGCATCAGGTCGCCATGCTCGGCCATCTGGGTGGGCTCAAGCTCGATCTGACCGCGCTGGAGAATCTTCTATTCGCCATCGGAGTGTTCGGATTGCGCTCGGGCGCTGCACCTGCGCCCGCTTTGGCCAGTGTCGGCCTTGAAGGCTACGAAGATGTGCCGGTGCGCTCTCTCTCGGCGGGGCAGAAGAAGCGCGTCGCCCTCGCTCGACTTTTGCTGGTTCCGGCGGCGCTGTGGTTGCTCGATGAGCCCTATGCCAACCTCGACAAATCCGGCATTGATCTGGTCAATCGCCTGCTTGATGCACACGCGCGGCGCGGTGGCGCGGCCCTGGTCACCTCGCACGGCGCCTATGCATTCACCTCGGGCACACCGAGACGCCTGCCGCTGAGGCCGATACCATGAGATACGGCACCCTGAGCTCGGCTTGCGCGGCGGTGATCCGTCGTGATTTGCTGCTGACCTGGCGCCGCCGCGGCGATGCCTTGAACCCGGCGCTTTTCGCGATCATCGTGATTGTGATGTTTCCGCTGGCGCTCGGCCCGGAACCGAACCAACTTGCCAATATTGCCGCCGGCATCGTCTTTGTCGCCGTGCTGCTGGCCGGCCTGCTCGCCTTCGATACGCTGTTTCGTGGCGACCACGAGGACGGCACGCTCGAACAGATCGTGCTGTCGCCACATCCGTTATCGATGTTGCTGGCGAGCAAGATCCTCGTGCACTGGTTGAGCACGGCCCTGCCCTTGATCGTGGTTTCGCCGCTGCTCGCCGAAATGCTGCATCTGCCACGTCAGGTGTTGCCGGTGCTGATGATTGCGCTGATCCTCGCCACCTTGCTGCTGAGCTTGCTCGGAGCCGTGTGTGTCGCCTTGACGATCGGCATGCGGCGCTCTGGTATGCTGCTCGCGCTGCTTGTTCTGCCGCTATATGTGCCGGTGCTGATCTTCGCTGCCGGCGCCTGCAATGCGGCGCAGTTGGGCCTGCCATTCCTCGCCCCCTTGCTCTGGCTCGGTGCGGCGTTAGCCCTGGCCCTCGTACTGGCACCGCTGGCCTGCGCTGCAGCCTTGCGAATTTCGATTACCTGATGAATACCCTGACACTCTGGTTTCACAAATTCGGATCACCACCGACGTTCTATCGCGTCACTGCGCTGCTCAGTCCGTGGTTGTTCGGCGCAGCGCTTCTGATTGGTTTGGTCGGCATCTACTGGGGCCTGTTCGTGGCACCCGCCGATTACCAGCAGAGCGATGCCTATCGGATCATCTTCATCCATGTGCCGTGCGCGTGGATGGGTTTGTTTGCCTACATCTTCATGGCCGCCAATGCGTTTGTCGCGCTGGTCTGGCGGATCAAGATTTCCGAAATCCTGGCCATGGCCAGCGCCCCGGTCGGCGCGTTCTTCACCGCGATCACCCTGGCCACAGGAGCGATCTGGGGCAAACCGATGTGGGGCACCTGGTGGACCTGGGACGCACGCCTTACTTCGGAACTGGTCTTGCTGTTCCTCTTCCTCGGCGTGATCGGCCTGTACAACGCGATTGAGGATCGGCGCCAGGCGGCTCGGGCTGCGGCCTTTCTCGCCCTGGTCGGCATCGTCAACGTGCCGATCGTGCATTTTTCGGTGAGCTGGTGGAACACCTTGCATCAGGGTTCGACCGTGCGCCTGCTCGGGCCGTCACGCATCGATTGGAGCATGCTCTGGCCACTGCTCCTGCTTGCCGTGGCCACGCATATCTGGTTTTTCGCCAGCGTGTTCGCGCGTTCACGCGTGAGCCTGTTCGAACTCGAAGGCGGCAAGGAATGGGCACGCGAGATCGCGCTCGGCACGGAGCAAGGCCATGAATGATTTTCTCTCGATGGGCGGTTATGGCAGCTATGTCTGGTCGTCCTATGCAATCTTTGCGATCGCCCTGCTGATCGACTATCTCGCCCCAAAGCTGCGCAACCGGCGTGTCATTGCCGATTTGCGTGGACGCATGAAGCGCCAGCAAAGGCGCCAGGAGAAATCCGCATGACCCCGACCCGCAAACGCCGACTCATCATCGTTGGCTTGATCCTGCTCGCTGTCAGCGTGGCCACGGTACTGACCGTCGCCGCCTTGCAGGAAAACATGACGTATCTGTTCACCCCGAGTGAGATCGTCGCCGGCAAGGCACCGGCCGAGGCGCGTTTCCGCATTGGCGGCATGGTCAAGGAACACTCGATCGAACGCGGCCAATCGCTGACTGTCGCCTTCGTCGTCACCGATGGTGATGACGACATGCGCGTCGAGTACGAGGGAATCCTTCCCGATCTGTTTCGAGAAAAGCAGTCGGTGATTGCGACCGGCTCGATGCAAGGCGGCAAATTCATCGCCACCGAAGTGCTGGCCAAGCACGATGAAACCTATGTGCCGCGTGATGTCGCCGAGGCCATGGAAAACGCCCATCGCAAGCATGATGTTCCCGTTTCCGCCGATAAACCGTCCCCGTGATTGCGCGGCATTCGTGCCGCGCATGTGCGATCGATTGCCTTCACTCCTGACCTGCAGGCCACGCCATGCTTCCTGAACTCGGTCAATTTGCCCTGATCCTCGCGCTGATGCTGAGCGCGGTGCAATTCGTGCTGCCCATCATCGGCGCGCATACCGGCAACCGCGCGCTGATCGCCGTGGCCCGGCCGGCTGCCGCCGGACAGTTCGTGTTTGTCGTCTTTGCCTTTGCCATCCTCACCCGGGCGTTCCTGAGCCAGGATTTCTCGGTCGCCTACGTGGCGCAGAACTCGAATCTGCTGCTGCCTTGGTACTACCGTTTCTCGGCCGTTTGGGGCGCGCACGAAGGTTCATTGTTGCTGTGGATCCTGATCCTCAACATCTGGACGTTCGCCGTGGCCGTCCTCAGCCGCAAGTTGCCCGAGGATTTCATGGCGCGCGTGCTCGGTGTGCTGGGTTTTGTCAGCCTCGGCTTTCTGCTGTTCACCGTGTTGACCTCCAATCCGTTTGCCCGCCATGTGCCGGCGCTGGCTGATGGCAACGATCTGAATCCGGTGTTGCAGGATATCGGCCTGATCATGCATCCACCGATGCTGTACATGGGTTACGTCGGCTTCTCGGTGGCCTTCGCCTTCGCTATCGCCGCCTTGCTCGGCGGCAAGCTCGATCAGCAATGGGTGCGCTGGTCGCGACCGTGGACGAATGCCGCATGGGGTGTGCTTACGCTGGGTATCGCGCTCGGCAGTTGGTGGGCCTATTACGAACTCGGCTGGGGCGGCTGGTGGTTCTGGGATCCGGTCGAGAACGCCTCGTTCATGCCCTGGCTGGTCGGCACCGCCCTGATCCATTCGCAAGCAGTCACCGAGAAGCGTGGCAGTTTCCGCGCCTGGACTCTGCTGCTGGCGATCTTTGCGTTCTCACTCTCCCTGCTTGGTACCTTCCTGGTGCGCTCGGGCGTGCTGACCTCAGTGCATTCGTTCGCTAGCGATCCCGAGCGCGGCATGTTCATCCTGGCCTTCCTGACCGCCACGGTCGGCGGTTCGCTGCTGGTCTACGCATTGCGTGCACCAAAGGTTGCCGGCGGCGAACCGTTCGCCGCCGCATCGCGTGAAACCCTGTTGTTGATCAACAATCTGCTGTTCACCTGTGCCGCTGCGATGGTCTTCCTCGGCACCTTGTATCCGCTGTTCGCCGAGGCCTTCAACCTGGGCCGGATCTCGGTCGGGCCACCGTATTTCGGCGTCATGTTCGTGCTGCTGATGACCCCGGTCATCGTGTTGATGCCGTTCGGGCCGTTGCTCAAGTGGCGGCAAGGCAAGGTGTCGGCGGCCATGCGCAGCTTGCGCCCGGCACTGGTGCTGGCCATCGTCGCCAGCCTGACCGCATGGCTGATCGCCGATCGACTGCCCTGGAAAGGCGTGATCGGCATTGCCGCAGCGATCTGGGTCGGCCTCGGCACCCTCGCCTTCGTGCTGACGCGCTGGCGCAATGCGCCAGCGGGGCGACGCTTCACGCCGGAAATGCTCGGCATGGTACTCGCCCATTTCGGCGTCGCCGTTTTCGTGTGTGGCGTCCTCGTCACCGAGGCGACCAGCATCGAAAAAGATGTGCGTCTAGGCCACAACGAAACCGTGACTCTAGGCGCCTATACCTTCCGCTTCGACGGTGTCGCGCATACCGAAGGCCCGAACTTCAAGGCCGATCAAGGCACGATCACGGTCACGCGCAATGACGCCGTGGTCGCCGTGCTGCATCCGCAGAAGCGCCAGTACGCGCGCAATGCCATGATCCAGACCGAGTCCGATATCGACCCCGGCCTGACCCGCGATCTCTACGTTGCACTTGGTGAGCCGCTCGGCGACGACGGAGCCTGGTCGGTGCGCGTCTACCTCAAGCCGTTCATTCGCTGGATCTGGCTCGGTGCGTTGCTGATGATGCTCGGCAGTTTCGTCGCCGCCACCGACCGGCGATTCCGCGTCCTCGTCGCCGATCCTGCACCCAGGCCGGTTCCGAAACCCGATGCTGCGCCGGGCATCGCCGCCGAGGCCAAGGCATGAATACACGCTACTTGCCGCTGGTCGGCTTCGCCCTGGTTGCCGCCCTGCTCGCCTTCGGCATCAACTTCATGCGCAACAACTCGATGAATGAGGTGCCCTCGCCATTGATTGGCAAGGCGGCACCGGCATTCGATCTGCCGTTCTTGAATGATCCGAACAAGCGCCTGAGCAATGCCGATCTCGCCGGCAAGCCCTATCTACTCAATGTGTTCGCAAGTTGGTGTTTCGCCTGTCGCGACGAGCATCCGATCCTGATGAGCGAAGGCAAGGCCCTCGGCATACCGATCATCGGTTTCAACTACAAGGACGAGGCTGCCGACGCCACACGCTGGCTGCAGCAATTCGGCGATCCGTACTCGGTGGTGATTGCCGATCGCGATGGTCGTGTGGCTATCGATTTCGGCGTCTATGGCGCGCCTGAAAGTTTTCTCGTCGATGGCAAGGGCATCATCCGCTACAAGCGCATCGGCGCGATCACGCCCGAGATCATCGCCTTCGAGTTGAAGCCTCGACTGGCCGCCATGCGCGGAGAAGTTCAATGAGCCACGCACTGCGTTTCCGTACTGTCTTTTCCGCCCTGTTGGCAATCGCCCTGTTGCTGCCGGTGCTCGCGCAGGCGATCGACGCGTTGCCGTTCAAGGATCGCGCCGAAGAGCAGCGCTTCCAGAATCTGACCCGTCAGTTGCGCTGCCTGGTCTGCCAGAACGAGAGCCTGGCCGACTCGAGTTCAGACTTGGCCAAGGACTTGCGCGAGGAAGTCTTCGAGCAGATGAGCCAGGGCAAGAGTGACGTCGAGATCAAGCAGTATCTGACCGCGCGCTATGGCGATTTCGTGCTGTACAACCCACCGTTGCGCGGCGGTACCGTCCTGCTCTGGTTCGGCCCGTTGCTGATCCTTCTGCTCGGGGCTGGCATCGTCTATCGGATCATTCGCCGACGCGCCAAGGTCACGCCCGTATCGCCACCCGCCGCAAGCTCCGAGGAAGACTGGTAATGACCCTGTTCGTTGTACTCGCTGCGGTGATGCTCGGCCTCGCCCTGGCCTTTCCACTGTTGCCGCTGTTGCGCAACCGCGATCTTGCGATCAGCACATCTGGCGCGGATTCAAAGCGCCTGAGAGCGCTCGACGATGCGCGTAGCGCCGGCGTCATCGATGAAGAAGAATACAAGGCCAAACTGGCCATGCTGACTGCGTCGCCATCAGCGACCGCCGATCCACGCTCAAGACGGCCAGCCTTGCTGGCCTCCCTGTTCGTGGCCATGCTCGTACCGCTGGGCGCGATCATGCTCTATCAGCTCAAGGGCGAACCGGCAGCGCTCGATCCGAGCCGCATGATTGCCTCGGCCGCAGCTTCGGCAGAAGAACACGGCATCGACATGGATCAGGCCGTTGCCGGACTCGTCGCAAAGCTCAAGGAAAATCCGGACAACGCCGAAGGCTGGGCCTTGCTTGGCCGCGCCTACCAGTCGATGGGCAAGTTCGGCGAATCGCGCGATGCCCTCAACAAGGCATGGAAGCTGATGCCGGACAACCACGACCTGACGGTCGAGTACGCACAGGCACTGGCACTCTCCCAAGAGGGACGTCGCATCGCCGGCGAATCACGCCAACTGATTGAAGGCGTGCTCAAGGCCGATCCGGATCATCAACGCGCGCTCTGGCTGATCGGCATCAGCGACTATCAGGGCGCCGATTACAACGCCGCGATCACAGCATGGAACCGCTTGCTGCCCGCGCTTCCAGCCGGCAGTGATATTGCCGAAAGCGTACGCGCGCAGATTGCCGATGCGCAGAAACTTGGTGGCACCGTGGCTGTGGCCGCGACACCGGATACCGCCGAACCTGCGCCGACCTCCAGCACAGAAGGCCCCAAACTGACCGTGCATGTCAGCCTCGCGCCGAATCTCGTCGATCGACTTGACCCTTCGGCCACCTTGTTTGTTTACGCCCGTGCCGAGAGTGGCCCGCCAATGCCGCTCGCGATAAAGCGCGGCACGGCCAGCGAATTGCCACTCACCGTCATCCTCGATGACTCGATGGGCATGCTGCCGAGCATGAAGCTGTCGATGTTCCCCAAGGTTGTGATTGGTGCACGCATCACCAAGAGCGGCGATGCCGCAGCCCGATCCGGCGATCTGCAGGTAATGACGGCTGCGATCGACGTCAATCGCAAGGAAGTGATCGATCTGGTCATCGACAGCGTGGTGCCGTGACGTGACCGAAGGGGCAATCGCGGACGCACGCCGATACTTCGCGTTGTCCTCACCTTTTGCGATGAAGCGTGGCGGCGTGCTGCACGGTGCCCGCCTTGCCTATGAAACCTGGGGATCGCTGGCAGCCGAACGCGACAATGCCATCCTGATTCTGACTGGCCTCTCGCCAAGTGCGCACGCGGCTTCGAATGCAGATGATCCGGCACCCGGCTGGTGGCAGGAAATGCTGGGCCCGGGCAAGCCAATCGATACCGATCGCTGGTTTGTCATCTGCGCCAACACGCTTGGAAGCTGCAAGGGTTCGACCGGCCCGGCGTCGATCAACCCGGACACCGGCGAGACCTACCGCATCGACTTTCCCGAGCTGAGTCTCGAGGATGCCGCCAGTGCGGCGCACGAGCTGGTGAGCGGACTCGGCATCGATCGTCTGGCCTGCCTGATTGGCAACTCGATGGGCGGCATGACCGCCCTCGCCTATCTTTCCCTGCATGCCGGATCGGCACGCTCACATATCAGCATCTCGACGGCGGCACACGCCCAACCTTTCGCGATCGCAATCCGCTCACTGCAACGTGAAGCGATCCGCCTCGATCCGAACTGGAGCCTTGGCCGATATGACGACGACAGCTATCCAGATGCCGGCATGAGCATCGCGCGCAAGCTCGGTGTGATCACTTATCGATCAGCGATGGAATGGGTCGGCAGGTTTGCCCGCATCCGCCTCGATTCCGAGCAGCGCGACGATGAGCCGTTTTCGGCGGAATTCCAGATCGAGTCTTACCTGGACGGCCACGCCCGACGCTTCGTACGCAACTTCGATCCAAACGCCTACCTGTTCCTGTCACGCGCGAGCGACTGGTTTGATATGGCCGAATACGGCCACGGTCGCGCGGCTGACGCGCTCGCGCGGATCACAATCGAACGCGCCCTCGTCGTCGGCGTCAGCACCGATATCCTGTTTCCCTTGTCGCAGCAGGAGGAAATTGCCGAAGGACTGCGCAAGGGCGGTGCCGAAGTTGAATTTGTCGCCCTCGACAGCCCGCAGGGACATGATGCCTTCCTCGTCGATATCGACGCCTTCGGTGGCGCAATCGCACCGTTTCTTGGCGACTTGTAGAATCCAGACATGCTCATGGTGCCGCCACAGCTTCCTTGCCGCATGGCGGTTTCGTTGCGCGTCCATTGTGCTCGCATGATCCCGTGCCCAGGATTCAGCCCCGACAAGGACGGCCGGCACAAGCGCGGGACGGCTGTGGCTCTGGATCGATGTCCTTGAAAGCAGCAAGGGGCTTGAAATGACCACCTTGATCTGGCGTATACTCCGCGCCCCGCGCCGAAGTGGCGGAACTGGTAGACGCGCCGGACTCAAAATCCGGTTCTGGCGACAGAGTGCGAGTTCGATTCTCGCCTTCGGCACCAAATCGCTCCCCCGATACGCTTGCGCCCGGCATCGGGTGCACGGCATCATGCCGTATCGTCCGGGGGGATGCAGGGTTCAATCCGCACAGACGATTTCTCCTTGGTTCTCTCTGAACAGGCTTGTCGACTGCGCATGATCGAATTCGGCCACTGCTCACATGTCGGCTTGCGCCGCGAGCACAACGAAGATACCTACTACGCTGATGCCGACATGGGCGTCTGGCTCGTTGCCGACGGCATGGGCGGCCATGAGCATGGCGAGGTCGCCAGCGCGATCGCCCGCGACACCCTGATCGCCGAAATCGGCAAGGGCACCTCGCTGGTGCGAGCCGTACAGCTCGCCGATGAGGAAATCATCCGCCATTCCAATCGGCGCAGCGAAGCGCTGCCGATGGGAACCACGATCGCAGCCATGCGCCTGCTCGGCGACAACGAATTCGAGATCGCCTGGGTCGGTGACAGCCGTGTCTATCTGTGGAACGGCGCACTCAAGCAGATTTCACAGGATCACTCCTATGTGCAGGAGCTGATCGACCAGGGTGCGATCACCAGCGAGCAGGCCCGCACGCATCCTCATCGCAACGTCGTCACCCAGGCGCTGGGCGTGACCGACCCGCAATCCCTGCGCGTCGAACACGTACGCGGCGAATTCGGCCCGGGCATGCAGATCCTGCTGTGCAGCGATGGCCTTACCGAAGAAGTCAGTGATGCCGAAATCGCCGCATTGGTAAGCCGCAGCGAATTGTCAGCCCAGGAATGCGTCGATCAACTGATCGTCGCCGCCCTCGACGGCGGCGGCTCGGACAATGTCACGGTGATCCTCGTCCGCAATCGTTGAGCACGTCGCATCCGCAACCGCAAAGCTGCACCAGAGTCCGTTTCGACAAAGGCTCGCGATGCAAGGCCGCCACCGGGGCTCAGTGCGGCCTCGCCGCCGCAATCGGCTCAGGGTGCAGCGGCGCGCAGGGCAGACAGTGCCGAACGGAAGCTCTGCGGCGACCATGAATCCTCGTTCTTGATCGTCGCGTACAGAGCGTCAAGACGGTTGCGCAATTGCTCAGCCTTTTCGCCATCGATCTTGCCATCGTTTTCGAACGCGACGACGACCGATTGCGCGGCCATGGCGACCTGTTCGGCAGCGGCATAGTCACGATATTCGCCGCGTTCGGCATCGGCTTCGATGCTGGCAAGGATCACGTCGAGACTTTCCGGGCCATAGTTGAATGCAGCGACTGTCGGCAGCAGCCCCTCGATCGTCGCATGCAGACGACGAGCCGCCGCATAAGTCGCCTCGCGGCTTTGCGTCGTCGCCTTGTGCAACGCACGCGTTTGCTCAAGCACGCGAGCTGCAGCGGCTTTGTCGACCGGCGCCAGAACATGGCGGAACATGAGGATGTTCGAGTCATTCAGGCGCACGACGCCCGGGCCAAGCCCGGTGCCTTGACGCGGCCCCCACTGTTTGCCCGACATGAGCTTGTGGCAGGCATGGCAATCGAACAAGACCAGTTCGGGAAAGATGCCTTTCCAGCCGGCCTTGTCATCGGTGACCAGCTCGAGCAGGTTCTCGGCCGCGACTCCCTGACCAACCGCCCAATCGCGAACACCGTTCCATTCGCCTTTGCGCTTGGTCCAGGACTCGCCGATCTTGTAGTGCGGATGCAGCCAGGTGAAGGTATCGAGCTCGAAGGACAGGCGCGGATGACCAGCGCCCATGATGCGATGGGTGATAACGCGGTCGGGCGTACCCATGTGACACGAGAGACACAGGCGTGCCCGGGCAATCGGCTGATCGGTCGGATACATGCCGTTCTTGAGGTTGTCCCTGTGCGTTACGCCCTGGTCCGCATGCGCGCTGAGCCACAACTCCGATCCACCGTGGCAGGATTCGCAACCCACGCCATCGGAAAGCTGGAAGCGCTCGCCGCGCATGCCTGATGCAATTGAATCAGCATGACAATCAAGACAGACCTTGGCGTCGGCGGGATTACCGATGCCAAGCTTGCGTGCGATCGACTTCGATGCGTCGCTGCCGAGCGTCTGCCAAGCCCTGGCATGCGGATCGAACTCCTGCCAGATCGCGAACTCGTTCTGCTGGATATTGGAATCGCGGAACGGTTGTGATGCGCCATGACAGACACTGTTGCTGCAACTGGCAACGCCCAGGTGCTTGTGCGATTCAATTGCGCTTACCGCTGAACTTGCCGCACTGGCAATAACCGGCAAAAAAGCCAACAGGATGACGATCAATACAAAGCCAACGCGCTTCATGCTTTTCTCCCCGTGCCGATCCAGCAGGACTCACGTTCGAGTACTTCCCCGGCCCGATTATGCCTTACATCCGCGCTACACCTAATCCGCAATGAATTGCACATACCGCCCCTGCCGAATTTCCGCCGCCGGGGCAACGCGTATCACGGTATCTCAGGCATGTTCTGCTGCGCCGCGCGTCCAGATACAGCGGCCATGACTGGCCGCTTCGAGCGCCTCAATACGCCGCCGGTGCGCTTCAAGTTCATCAGGACTGGCGCGCAGGACGCGCAGCCTTGATCCCTCAATGGGCGCGCTGACACGGGCATTTTTCGCTTCTTCGATCGATTCCAGGGCAAGACCCAGATCACCCTGTCCGGCCGTCATGGCCAGATACACGTCGGCGAGCAGATGCGCATCAACCAGGGCGCCGTGCAATTCGCGATGCTTGTTGTCGATACCAAGCCGGCGGCACAACGCGTTCAGGTTGTTCTGCTGTCCCGGAAATCTCTCGCGCGCCAATTTCAGGGTGTCGAGGATCTGCGCGTGATCACCAAGTGGGCCAATCAGTGGATCGACAAGCCTCAATTCCGCATCAAGGAAGCCGACATCGAAGCTCGCGTTGTGGGCGATGATTTCCGCACCTGAAACAAAGCCGAGGAACTCGTTGATGACATCACCGAAGCGCGGCTTGTCGAGAAGAAAGCCATCTTCGATTCCGTGCACTGCACGCGCACCTTCATCGACTGCGCGATCGGGATTGAGATAGACGTGCCAGGTGCGCCCACTCGGGCGTCTCTCGAGCAATTCGACGCAACCGATCTCGATGACGCGATGGCCTTTCTTGACCTCGAGTCCGGTTGTTTCGGTATCCAGTACGACTTGTCTCACCTTGCCTCCATCGCTATATCGCGAATGGCTTCCGCCGCCATCCGGGCGAGCCGATCCACGCGTTCGTTTTCCGCATGTCCGTTATGACCACGTACCCAGTGCCATTGGGTCTGATGGCCGACCAGAGCCGCATTCAGGCGCTCCCATAGATCGCGATTCTTGACTGGATCGCCACCCGCCGTGCGCCAGCCCTTCGCAATCCAGCGCGGCATCCACTCCTGCACGCCCTTCATCACGTATTGCGAATCGGTAGTCAGGGTGACCGTGCACGGCTTGCGCAAGGCCTCCAGGCCGCAGATCACGGCGAGCAGTTCCATGCGGTTGTTGGTGGTATCCGTCTCACCGCCACTGAGTTCGCGTTCATGGCTGCCGTGACGCAGCAACGCCGCCCAACCACCGGGGCCGGGATTGCCAAGACAGGCGCCATCGGTGAACAACTCAACTGCGCTCACAGGCCGATCCGCCGACTCGACATCCGTGCCATGCCAGGCGCGAGCACGACACGCTTGCGACGCACATGCGCATCAACCGGCCGTGCCGCGATGCGCTGCTTGCGCGCGATCAGCGACCACGCACCGTGCCAGCGCTTGCCATCGACCGGCAGATCCGACGCGGACGTGGAGGGCCAGCTACCACCGAGATACCCATGCTGGCTTTGCACATGATCGATCGAGGCGAGACGCTGGCGACTCTCGCCAAGCGAACTCCAGCGCGGCATGCAGATGCCGTGCTGAGCCTGGCGCAACCACCACAGTCGCCAGGTGCTGGCTGGATTGAAGCCGAACAGGAACAGCACACCGCCCGGAGCAAGCACACGCATCAACTCCGATTCCAGCGCGTCGTGCGGGCCAAGCACGTCGAAAATATGGCGCGCAACAATCAACTGCACACTATCGGTTTCCAATGGCAACGCATGCAACGAACAGCACATGTCGCCGGCGAGTCCGTCACTGGTCAGGTGTAGCTGGGTGATCGAATGATGTGCGGAAATCATCGGTTTGCGCTGCGATCGCGCCGGAGAAAGTGAAAGCGCCGGCCCAGACGGGGCCACGACCGGGGCGGAATTCACCCAAGTCCATTCAAGTGCCAGCAGGTTTTCGATTTCAGCGAGATCGAAAACCTCGCCAGGTCGCACTTGCACGTAGCGGACTCCAAGGATGCAACGGTCAAGGTGGAAGTCTACCCCACTCGTCTGCCCGAACCGTGAGATCAACATACGCAAGCCGTTATAGTTGGGCCCATGACACACCTGCACATCAAACCGTTGCCGGCACTTGCCGACAACTACATCTGGATGCTCCACGATGATCTCGGCAATGCGCTCGTGGTCGACCCTGGTGAAGCAGCACCGGTTCTCGATGAGTTGCAGCGTGAGCAACTGCGCCTGCGCGCGATCCTGCTCACCCATCATCATCCCGACCACATTGGTGGCGCGGCTCGCTTGAGCGAGCTGACATCAGCGCGGATTTATGCCGCAGACGATCCACGGATCGAACGGGCGACCCATCGTGTTGCCGATGGCGATCGCATCGAACTCGATGCGCCGCAATGCTCGTTTGACGTGTTCGCGGTTCCCGGGCATACGCTCAGTCACATCGCGTTCCACGGCCATGATCTCTTGTTTTGTGGTGACACGCTTTTCAGCGTCGGCTGTGGAAGGCTGTTCGAGGGAACGGCCGCGCAGATGCTCGACTCGCTGGATCGACTCGCTGCACTTCCCGCACAAACCCGGGTGTGTTGCGGGCATGAATACACGCTGGCCAACTGTGCGTTTGCGCAATCAATCGAACCCGGGAACGCAACGCTGCAGCACCGCTGCGAGTCCGTCCGTCGCATGCGCGATACAGGCCTGCCGAGCCTGCCATCGCAGTTATCGGACGAACTCGCTTGCAACCCTTTTCTGCGTATCGCTGAGCCCGGCATCATCGATGCCCTCGCCGGCGAGGTGCCTGCGTCGGCTGATCGCGTCACACGCTTTGCCGCTCTGCGACGCATGAAGGACGCCTTCCGCGCATGAGTCATGCCGGTTTTCGCAGCAGCCGGCGCCTGCTCGGCTTCGCCCTCATTGTGCTGGTCACGGCGTGCACGAGCCAGCCTCCCCGCCCCGAAAACACGCTTTCAGACCGATCGCCCGAGATTGCTGCGCCAGCCCAAACTGATCCCACCGAACAACGGCCATTGCCGGAACAGTCTGCCGATATCGCAGCACTTTCCGTATGGGATCGCCTGCGCACTCGGTTTGCCTTGAGCGGGTGCGCATACAGCGATGCGGTAACACGGGAAGCGCATCGCTACACGCGATCACCGCAACGCTTCAGCGCATCCTGGCAAAAAGCGATGCCGTCCTTGCAGCTGGTTCTCAAGGATATCGAGCGTCGCGACTTGCCCGGAGAATTCGCCTTGTTGCCGTATGTCGAGAGCGGCTATCGGGCGCTGCCGGCAAAGGGCAAGGGACCCGCCGGGATCTGGCAACTGATGGGCCGAACGGCGATCGACCAAGGACTGCAAGTCAGTCGAGATCATGATCAGCGCCTCGATCTGCTGGCTTCGACCGACGTCGCCCTGGATCTCATCGAACGCTACGATCGCGAGTTTTCCGACTGGCGGCTGGCCAGCATGGCCTTCAATGCCGGCGAGTATCGGGTCAAGCGCGCGCTCGGCGACATTCCTGCAACGAGTCTCGATTCGCAGCGCCTGTCGAAATTGAAACTCGCGGCGACAACCCATCAGCACTTGATTCGATTGCTGGCCTTGTCCTGCATCATCTCGGAGCCGGAACGGTTTGGCATCGAGCTGCCTGCGGAAAGTGCGGACGATCTGCTTGTGGAGGTGATCCCGCCCGCTGCAATCGATCTGAGGCTGGCTGCATCCCTTGCCGACCTGAGCATGGCCGAAGTACTGCGCTTCAACGCGGCGTGGTCGGGACAGGCCAGCCCGCATGGACCCGCCAGCCGTCTGCTGCTGCCGGCAAGATCGACCGATCGGCTCAACCTGAGCCTCGAGGATTTTCCTGCGGACATGCTGGGTATCTGGCACACGCAGCGGATCGTCGATGCAACGGCACTCGTCGATCTCGCTTCCACATTGGGCGTAGCAGAGCATGTTCTTGCCGCAGCGAATCGCGTGGACGAAAACGGCAAATTGCGATCCGGACAATCCTTGCTGTTGCCGGGTTCGGATCCCGCAACAAGCCTCCCGGATGATCGGGACATCCATCCCATCAAACCGGGCGACACCTTGTCTGCCATTGCCCGTCACTATCGGATCCGTCTCGAAGATCTGCTGCGCTGGAATGGATTGACGGTACGATCGATCTTGCGCCCCGGCACAACTGTGCGCATCCATGCGCCATCGTACTGAGTACCCGATCGTATGACTCGGTTACACTTCCGCCAATGACAACTGCGGGCGTATCCGCGTCGACAACTCCACGGAGGAAACATGGGATTCATGCAAGGCAAACGCGCGTTGATTGTTGGCATCGCCAGCACACGCTCGATCGCGTGGGGCATTGCCCACGCCATGCATCGGGAGGGCGCGCAACTCGCGTTTACCTATCAGAGCGACAAGCTCAAGAGCCGCGTCGAAGATGCCGCCACCGAATTCGGCTCGAATATCGTGCTGCCTCTCGATGTCGGCGATGACAGCCAGATTGCCGATGTCTTCAGCGAACTCGGCAAGAGCTGGGATGGACTCGACACTCTCGTGCATTCTGTCGGTTTCGCTCCGCGCGAAACCCTGCAGGGTGGATTCCTCGACAATCTGACCCGCGAGAGCTTTTCGATCGCCCACGACATATCGAGCTACAGCCTGGCCGCCCTGGCCAAGGCCGCCCGGCCAATGATGCAGGGACGCAACGGCTCAATCCTCACCTTGAGCTATCTGGGTGCGGAACGCGCGTTGGCGAACTACAACGTCATGGGCCTGGCCAAGGCCAGCCTCGAGGCCAATGTGCGCTATCTGGCCTACAACCTCGGACCCGAGGGAACTCGAGTCAACGCCATCTCGGCCGGTCCGATCAAGACCCTTGCAGCGGCCGGTGTCGGCAACCTGCGCAAGATGCTCGACCACGTCGAAGCGCATTCGCCACTGCGGCGCAACGTAACTCCGGAAGAAGTCGGCAATGTCGGCGCATTTCTGTGTTCAGACCTCGCTTCGGGCATCACCGGCGAAATCACTTACGTCGATTGCGGTTACAGCATCGTCGGCATGACCGGAATCTGATCCAGTCTGGACAGGAATGAAGAAGGGCCGCATTGCGGCCCTTCTTGTTTGCGTCGAGCACGCCATCAATCACATGCGATCTTCGGCCACCTTGATCTCCATACTCGCACGCAATGCGGCGATGAAGTCGCGGGCGATTTCATTGGACAAGCTTTGCTGCAACGTGTTTCGTGCCGTTTCGCGCGTCGGCTGATCTACCGCCGTGGGATCGGCATCCGCCACGTTGTCGAGCTTGAGCAAGGCGTACTCGTCACCAGCCAGGGCAACGATCTGCACCGGTGCCTTGCCGGAAGTCTCCGCCCGCGGAAGATCAAACGCCGCCTTGACCAAGGCTGCATCGAGTTTGACAGCATTTCGCCCGATGCCGCGTTCCTCGCTGACCGCAAGCGTGAGTTCCGCAGCAAGCGAGTCAATCGAATCACCTTTCTCCAGCCGCGCGAACAGCTCGTCTGCGCGCGCCTTGGCCTGATTGCTGAGCCGCGCCTCGGCGATCGCGTGCTGAATATCGCCACGCACTTCCTCGATTGGCTTGGGCGTTGCTGCCTTGTGCTCACCAACACGGGCAATCGCAAGGTGATTGGGGCCCAACTCGATCTTGTCGGAATTATTGCCTTGCACCAGCACCTGATCCGAGAACGCGGCCTGAGCGACCGCCGGATTCGCCGTGATGCCTGCCCCACCCGTACGCGAAAACAACGGTGTCCTCTCGATCTTCAAGCCCAATTCCTTTGCCGCCGGCTCGAGCGATGTCGAATCCTCGTAAGTCAGATCGATCATGCGACCGGACTTCTCGTTGTAGACACGCTCACGCTCCGATTCACCGAAGTCCTTGGCCAGTTCGCCACGCACTTCCTCGAAGGTCCGAGTCTTGCCAGGGCGGATATCGCGAACATCGATCACATGGTAGCCCTCGGGCGAAAGCACGGGGTCAGAGATCTTGCCCTTGTCGAGCGCGTAAAGTGCCCCTTCAAAGGCTGGATCGGTCATGCCCTTGTCGAGCCAACCGAGGTCACCGCCAAGCGCACGCGAACCAAGATCCTCGGATGAAGCCTTGGCCAACTCGGCAAAATCCTTGCCGCCCTTCGCCTCTTCCGCGATTTTCTGGGCCTTTTCAAGAGCCTTCTTCTGCTCCTCCGGCCCGCCGCTGCCAGCAACCTTGATCAGGATATGCGAAGCAAGTCGCTGTTCCGAGGTGACGAATCGACTCTTCTCTTTTTCGTAGCGATCCTTGAGCGTACTCTCGTCCGGCGTCAGGTTGATATCGAGCTTCGAAGCATCGACCTCGATATAGTCGATCGCCACCTGTTCCGGATTCATGAACTCCGGCTGATGCTCCTTGTAGTAGGCGGCAATCTCATCCTCGGAGATCTTGTCATCGGTCAACTTTGGCTTTATCAAGGTGACGAAGCGAAAATCACGCAACTGTCCACGAAGGCGCAGATAGTTGTTGACCTCCTCATCCGTCACGAATGCACTCAAGGCGACTCCCGCCGGAATTTCCCGGGTCGCCAGCTCCTTGGCGACACGCTCATCGAACGCTTTTGGCGTCAAGCCCTGGGAAGACAACCTGGCGCGGTAAAGCGCCGGGTCGAAGTTTCCGTCACGCTGGAACGCCGGAATCTTCAAGATCTCGCTGCGCAGTCGCTCTGCGGGAATCGCGATACCGAGTTTTTCGTTGGCAACGAGCAATACTTGTTCGTCGATCAATTGATCGAGGATGCGTTGTTTGATCGCCGGTTGCTCGAAGAATCGAGCGTCGATCGCGCCACCGGCAGACTGCAATTGCTGCTGACGAAACTCGTCAAAGCGAGAGCGAAAATCCTGCTGACTGATTTCCCTGTCGCCGATCTTTGCAACAAAGTTATCGGTTTGCGCGACGAAATACGACTCGATTCCAAAGAACGAGAAGGCAATGACGATCAGGCCAAGGATGATCTTGGCGACAAGACCGTGGGTTTTTGCGCGTAGTTCCTGGAGCATGCAACCGCCTCGATAGAATTGTGCAGCCGGCGACGAGCAGGCCTGCTCGTCGGCCGTGGTACGCGTCGACCAGCAACGGACTCGCGCGGAAAAAAGCAAGGGCGCCACTCGGGCGCCCTGCTTGGGAGGTAGCGACTTGGAACGATCCCTGGCCGCTACCCCCAGCGTGACAGGCCGGTATTGTAACCGACAAGCCGTCTCTGGCGCGGGGTGGTGGGTGCTGAGGGTTTCGAACCCCCGACCCTCTCCGTGTAAGGGAGACGCTCTACCGCTGAGCTAAGCACCCCAATGCGCGTCAGTTGATCGCATCCTTGAGGCCCTTGCCGGCCTTGAATGCCGGAACCTTGGACGCCTTGATCTTGATCGTGTCGCCGGTGCGCGGGTTGCGCCCGGTCCGCGCAGCGCGCTTGCGCACACTGAACGTTCCGAAGCCGACCAGCGAGATGCTGTCGCCAGACTTCAATGCTTTCTTTACCACCTTGAACACGGCCTCAACCGCGCGCTCTGCATCCGCCTTCGTCATCTCAGCGGCATCGGCGACGGAACCAACAAATTCACCTTTATTCATTATCAACTCCCTTTCGAGCAGCAACCCGGATTTGATTGGCATGAACTAGTCACGCAGTACGAGCGAGGTGGGCTGACCTCCAGCGTGAGTTTGTTCCCCCGCGATCCGGCCGGTGCAAAACGCATCGACGAACCGTGGCGCGACCTTTATACCAGTGCCCCAGAAACCGCGCAACACTAGGTTTCGCGCGCGTTTCAGCCATTTTCCAGCGTCCGGGCGATAATCAAAAAACGCCACAAACGTCAATCCCTTCGAGAATCCGCGACGACAATCCAGACTGTCGAAATTGCGTCGTTTTTCAATGCGGCCTTGCCGGCAACTGGGAATGCCTGGCCTTGCGTTTGCCCGGCACAACTGCCGCCGGTGGCGGCTCGGATCGATTGACCGGCGTCAATGGACGCTCGAGGGCAATATCGAGCACCTCGTCGATCCACTTCACCGGGCGGATTTTAAGTGACTCGGTAACGTTTGCCGGTATGTCCGCAAGATCCTTGCGGTTTTCCTCCGGGATTATGACCGTGCCGACACCGCCGCGATGTGCCGCAAGGAGTTTTTCCTTGAGCCCGCCAATCGGCAACACGCGGCCACGAAGCGTAATCTCACCGGTCATCGCAACATCCGAACGAATCGGAATCCTGGTCAATGCCGACACCAGCGCAGTGCACATCGCGATACCGGCGCTGGGCCCGTCTTTCGGTGTAGCTCCCTCCGGCACATGGATATGAACATCGAGCTTTTGATGGAACTCCGGATCGATACCGAGCAGGTCGACACGCGCGCGAACCACGCTCAGCGCCGCCTGGATCGACTCCTGCATGACATCTCCAAGTTGCCCGGTATGCTGAAGCTTGCCTTTTCCGGGCACCGTGGTCGCCTCGATGCTGAGCAGGTCGCCACCCACCTCGGTCCAGGCGAGCCCGGTTACCAGACCGACCTCGTTCTGCAACTCGGCACGCCCGAAATTGAACTTCTGTACGCCGAGGTAGTTCTCGAGATTGCGCGCATTCACCTTCATGCTGCTGCGCTTTCGCACCACCGGCTTTTTCGAGCCGCCAGACTTGGTGACCGCCTTGCCTTTGGCTGGTTTCTCCGGCGCGGCGAGACTCAGCTCCTTGACCACCTTGCGACAGATCTTGGAAATCTCGCGCTCGAGGTTGCGCACGCCGGATTCCCGCGTGTAGTAACGGATGATGTCGCGGACCGCGCTCTCGTCCACACTCAATTCGCTCAACTTGAGGCCATTCGCCTTGAGTTGCTTGGGAACCAGGTAGCGTTCGGCGATATTGACCTTCTCATCCTCGGTGTAGCCGGGGATGCGGATGACCTCCATGCGATCGAGCAGTGGTCCAGGAATGTTCAGGGTATTTGCCGTCGCGATCCACATTACTTCGCTGAGATCGAAGTCGACCTCGAGGTAGTGATCGCTGAACGCGTTGTTCTGCTCGGGATCAAGCACTTCGAGCAGGGCCGAGGCGGGGTCACCACGGAAATCCATCGACATCTTGTCGATCTCATCAAGCACGAACAGCGGATTGCGCGTGCCGGACTTGGACATGTTCTGGATGATGCGACCCGGCATCGACCCGATGTAGGTGCGCCGATGCCCGCGAATTTCCGCCTCGTCGCGCACGCCGCCAAGCGACATGCGCACGAATTTCCGATTGGTCGCCTTGGCGATCGACTGCCCCAGTGAAGTCTTGCCCACGCCCGGCGGACCGACCAGACACAGGATCGGCCCTTTCATCGTGCGCACGCGCTGCTGCACGGCAAGATACTCAAGGATGCGATCCTTCACTTTCTCCAGGCCAAAATGATCGGCATCAAGCACTTCCTGGGCCATGCGCAGATCCTTGCGGACCTTGGTGCGCTTCTTCCAGGGAGCGCCAACCATCCAGTCGATGTAGTTGCGAACAACCGTCGCTTCGGCCGACATTGGTGACATCTGCTTGAGCTTGCCGAGTTCGGCGCGCGCCTTGGCCAAAGTGGTCTTGGGCATGCCGGCAGCTTCGATCTTTCGCGACAGTTCCTCGAGTTCGCTGGGCGCGTCTTCCGAATCGCCCAGCTCTTTCTGGATCGCCTTCATCTGCTCGTTGAGGTAATACTCACGCTGACTCTTTTCCATCTGCGTCTTGACCCGACCGCGGATGCGCTTCTCGATCTGCTGCACATCAATCTCGCCATCGACCAGCCCGAGCAAATGTTCCAGACGATCGGCAACATCCGGCGTTTCCAGAACCTGCTGCTTGTCCTGCAGGCGAACCGACAGGTGCGCCGCAATCGTGTCGGCAAGTCGCGAAGGATCCTCCAGTCCGGCCAGAGTCGTCAGCAACTCGGGGGGGATTTTCCTTGACAGTTTCACCAGTTGTTCGAACAGAGACACCAGCGAGCGGGTGATGACTTCGACCTCACGCTCGTTGCGCGTGTAGACCGGAGCAATTGGCCGCGCGCGTCCGGTCAGCAAGCCATTGCGCTGGGAGTAACCGACGATCTCCGCGCGCGAGGTGCCTTCGACGAGAACCTTGATCGTACCGTCGGGCAATTTGAGCAATTGCAGGATCGAGGCAACCGTGCCGATCGAATAGAGATCACCCGCTTCCGGCTCGTCCACGTCGGGACTGCGCTGGGCGACCAGCAGGATCTGCTTGTCCGCCTCCATCGCGACATCAAGCGCGCTTACCGATTTTTCGCGACCAACAAACAACGGAATGACCATGTGCGGATAGACCACGACATCGCGCAACGGCAGGATCGGCATTTCGATCACGCCATGGTTGTCATCCACGGTGGTCTTGCTGGATTTTTCCATCAGTATGAATCCTGGCTCGCTCGGCATCGGTAAAAGTCAAACGGCAGCGTGAATGCACGCTGCCGTTTGGTCAAGTGCGGGCTATGGGCCGCAATGCAAGGGAATGACGCCGCCAGGCGGCAGGTCACTTCACGTCAATCCGCTGCTGCGGCGCGCGCCTGCATGTTGCCCTGGTAGATCAGGTAGGGCTCGGCCTGGCCATTGATCACGGCTTCATCGACGACGACCTTGCTGACATGTTCGAGCGAAGGCAGATCGAACATCGTATCGAGCAGGATCTGTTCGAGAATCGTACGCAGACCGCGGGCGCCCGTCTTGCGCTCGAGTGCCTTGCGGGCCACGGCGACCAATGCGTCGGGGCGGAATTCGAGTTCGACCCCCTCCATGTCGAACAAACGCTTGAACTGCTTGATGATCGCGTTTTTCGGCTCGCTGAGAATCTTCACCAGCGCGGCCTCGTCGAGCTCCTCAAGCGTGGCGACAACAGGCAGACGACCGACGAACTCGGGAATCAGTCCGAACTTGATCAGATCGCCAGGCTGTACCTGGCCGAGTAGCTTGCCGGTATCCGCCTTGCTCGCCGTCGAACGAATCTCGGCGCTGAAACCGATCCCGGTGGTCTCCGAGCGTTGCTGGATGATCTTCTCCAGACCAGAGAATGCCCCACCGACGATAAACAGCACGTTCTTCGTGTCGACCTGGAGAAATTCCTGTTGCGGATGCTTGCGGCCGCCCTGCGGTGGCACCGAAGCGACCGTGCCTTCGATCAGCTTGAGCAGGGCCTGCTGCACGCCTTCGCCCGAAACATCGCGGGTGATCGAAGGGTTCTCGCTCTTGCGCGAGATCTTGTCAATCTCATCGATATAGACAATGCCACTCTGCGCCTTTTCGACGTCGTAATCGCACTTCTGCAGGAGTTTCTGAATGATGTTCTCGACATCTTCGCCGACGTAACCAGCCTCGGTCAGGGTCGTCGCATCGGCGATCGTGAACGGCACATTGAGCAGGCGCGCGAGCGTTTCCGCGAGCAGGGTCTTGCCCGAACCGGTCGGCCCGACCAGCAGGATGTTCGACTTGGCCAGCTCGACATCATCATTGCGGCTGCGCGATTCAAGGCGCTTGTAGTGGTTGTAGACGGCAACCGCCAGCACCTTCTTGGCGCGCGACTGACCGATCACATACTGGTCGAGGACGTCGAGGATTTCCTTCGGCTTGGGCAGGTGACTGCGCGCCGAGGCGGCTTTTTCCTCAAGTTCCTCGCGAATAATGTCGTTGCACAGCTCCACGCATTCATCGCAGATGAATACGGACGGGCCCGCAATGAGCTTGCGGACTTCGTGCTGGCTTTTCCCGCAGAAAGAGCAATAGAGGATCTTTCCGCCGTCGCCCGATCGGCTTTGTCGCTCTTCAGTCATGCCACGCCTCGGGTTGTTCTACATGATGCCGCGCGAGCATAGCACAGCATTCCGCGATACCCGGCCTGGTCAGCCGGATTGAAATTCCTGAACTTGCTCATCTGCGGATGGGTTCTCAAACCGGATGAACGGTCTCGGTCGGACGCCTTTCGAGGACGGCATCGATCAGTCCGTAGGTCTTCGCATCCTGTGCATTGAAGAACAGGTCGCGCTCGACATCACGCTCGATACGATCGATCGGCTGTCCGGTGTTCTGCGCAAGCTCCTCATTGAGGCGTCGGCGCAGATAGAGGATTTCCTTGGCCTGGATCTCGATATCGGTGGCCTGCCCCTGTGCCCCGCCCGATGGCTGGTGGATCATCACCCGTGAATTGGGTAGCGCGTAGCGCTTGCCTTTGGCCCCCGCAGCGAGCAGGAACGAGCCCATGCTCGCGGCCTGGCCGATGACCATCGTGCTCACATCTGGCTTGAGGAAGCGCATCGTGTCGTAGATCGCCAGTCCTGCGGTAACCACGCCACCCGGACTGTTGATGTAAAGATTGATGTCCTTGTCCGGATTTTCCGATTCCAGAAACAACAACTGGGCAACGACGACATTGGCCACATAGTCGTCGATCGGACCGACCAGAAAGATCACCCGCTCCTTGAGCAAGCGGGAGTAGATATCGTAGGCGCGTTCGCCGCGGGCTGTCTGCTCGACGACCATCGGCACGAGGTTGAGACCCTGACTTGGCGTATGACTGGACATGCTGGATCTCCGTTGAGTCCGGTGCTCAGGCACCGGGACGCATGATTTCACTGAAGCTCAGCTTCTGCTCGCTGACCTTTGCATTTTCTGCAATCCAGTCAACCACTTGGTCTTCAAGCACGCGACTCTGCAGACCACTCATCAACTGGGCATCCTTCGAGTAGAGTTCAACCACCTGTTCAGGCTCTTCATAGGTCGATGCAATCGCGCTGAGCGCCTCGGACACGCGGCGCATGTCGACGCGGATCTGATTCTGGCGGGCAATTTCGGCGAGCAGCATGCCGCCGGCCACGCGGCGACGCGCGGAAGGCAGGAAGGGCTCGTGGGCTACGGCCACGTTCTTGCCGCCAGCCGATTGACGGGCCAGTTCGCGCGCCTCGCTGTCAATGAGGCCTTGCGGAAGCTCGATATCAGCATGCGCGTCGATCAGCTTCTCGACCGCCGAGGCTTTCAGACGCGAGGTCAGGGCGGCCGACAGTTCGCGTTCGAGGTTGTCGCGCACGTCGTCGCGGAAACGGGCCAAGCCGCCTTCGCTCACGCCAAACATGGCGAGGAATGTCTCATCGAGATCGGGCAAGAGGGGCTCCTGCACGCGTACGACCTTGAAACTCGCCAGCGCCGACTTGCCGGCAAGGCCATCAATGCGGAAATCGGCCGGGAAATCGAGGTTCTTCTCGAATTCATCATCAACGACATGGCCGACGAGCTGATCCTCAAGCCCCTTGAACAGGGCATCCGAGCCGATGATCGTGCCGACGCGATCGGTGCCGACCTCCGGGTAGCGGAAATCCGCCGACTGCGCGGAAAACTCGAACAGCACCATGTCGCCCGCCTGCGCCTTGCGCTCGACCGGGTTCCAGCTACGCCGCTGCATGCGCAGGGTCTCGATCATCGCGTCGATGTCAGCGCCTTCGACGCTCGAAGTCTGCTTGATGATCTCAAGGCCACTGACATCCAGCTTGCCGATCTCGGGCATGACTTCAAACGTGGCTGTGTACTCGATTTCGCCGTTGTCGGGCTTGCCGCTGGTCGAGATCGACGGCTGCATGGCCGGACGCAGCTTCTCGGTGCTGATGGCTTCCTGGAACGACGATCCGATCAACTCGGACAGCGCCTCGCCACGGATCTGTGCGCCGAAACGCTGCTCGATAACCTTGGTCGGCACCTTGCCGGGACGGAACCCTTTCAGGCGCGCGCTGCGGCCCATTTCCTGGACGCGATTGCGAACCGTATCCTCGAGGCGTGCGGCGGGAATGCGCACAGTCAGCTTGCGTCCGAGATTGCCGACATTCTCAACCGAAACTTGCATGGATGCTCCTTGAAACGACAGATCCCGGCCTTGAGCCGGGCGTGGCTAGCCGACAATCATAAAGCATTGTGAAGGGGATTCGCAGGGGGCGTCAGATGATTTGCCGCGCCTGGGTCATTGCGGAATCATCGAGGGCCTGGCGAATCCGGCGCATGGTTATTGCCGCAACAGGATCCTTTCGCTGGCTGAGGCGATCCGCGAGCACGATTCCCCCGCTGATCGGGCGGAACCTGGGCAGGCTGGATTTCGCAATGCGCGATCCCGTTTGCGGCGGAACAACGCTTCGCGATTGCGCCTTGCACCTTGCGGAATCAGGTTTTCCATCGCCACTGAATAGACAAGGCGATCGGCTTTCCCGGGTTGCCGCCTCGGAAAAACCATCCGGCTCATTCGACTTGGTGCGAAAGGAGAGACTCGAACTCTCACGGGTTGCCCCACTGGAACCTAAATCCAGCGCGTCTACCAATTCCGCCACATTCGCAACGCCTGGAACCCGGAGGCAGACCCCGGCCTGTGCGCCGGAACCGGACTTGTGACCGGCCGCAGTGCCAGCTGCCGGGGTCTGTTTGGTGGGTCGTGAAGGATTCGAACCTTCGACCTATTGATTAAGAGTCAACTGCTCTACCAACTGAGCTAACGACCCGAACAGACAGACAAGTCTAGCAAAACCCGATCTGATCGAAAACCATCAGACCACTTGAATTGGGGTGAGCGAGGGGACTCGAACCCCCGACATCCGGAATCACAATCCGGGACTCTAACCAGCTGAGCTACGCCCACCATTGAAGCAAAAAATTCCAACCAGACCCCGGTTTGCAGCGAGCCGAGCCTGCAACACCAGCACGTGGCACCCCACTCACCGCCTTTCAACTGTGGCACGCCCGACAGGAATCGAACCTGCAACCGTCGGCTTAGAAGGCCGATGCTCTATCCGGTTGAGCTACGGGCGTATCGTCAGTCGAACCCGTGACAGTCACCGTGACCAGCGCCTGGGCACCGCTCGATGAACCAAGCTCAATGCGCAACCGGGAATCGGATGGTCGGGGTAGAGGGATTCGAACCCCCGACATCCTGCTCCCAAAGCAGGCGCGCTACCAGACTGCGCTATACCCCGCCGACTTCGATACCTCGGGCAAGCCCGATTCGGCAACGACTACCGGAAAGGCGCGGAATGGTAATGTCGCTGCGGGTTCACGTCAATGTGAATCTGCGCGCGATGATTCCCATGTCCATCATCATCGGGGCGGCAGGCTCGACAATTCGTCAGTAAAAAAAGCCTTCAGCCAGGCCGGATTGTTTTCCTCCTGCTGCCGGGCCAGCAGGTAGCTGCTGTACTGGGCCGGCTGCAGGCGACTCTTGAGCATGGCGACGGCGCGCTTCACTCCACTGCGTGCGGCACCGTTGTTGGGATCAAGCCGGAGCGCGTCGACATAGGCTTGGACGGCATCTTCGGCATAGCCACCTCCAACGTACTCCGAGCCGTCTTTCAGGCTGCGTTCGAGCACGACCTTCTGATCCACATCGAACCGGGAAACACTGACCCAACTCTGGATTGGATCGGCATGCCGTGACCGCTCTCCATCATCGCGGCGAGCGAGAGCCTTGCCTCATTCGAGCCTGACGCAGCGGCCTTGCGATACCAGTTGGCCGCCTCTGCGTAATCCGGGGCGCTGTCCATGCCCTTCTCGTAGATCTGGCCAACATAGAACTGCGCGGTCGCATCGCCACCCTTGGCCTTGTCCATCCAGACCGCAAGGCTTGAGGCGAGACTGGCGCGATCATTCACCGCCGCGCATCGCGCAAAGCTGCGCGGTGGTCTTCACCGGCAGGCGCTGGCCCATGTAGGACATGGCCCCGGAGCGGCGCATCTGTCCAGGCAAAAGACAGTCGACGACCATCATCGAATCAATCGGCTGCACGCCGGCAAGAGTGCCGCCGCTGCTGACATACGGTTGCCAGGATTGATCGGCAAATGAAGAACTTGCAGCGACTGTCAAGGCAATCGCGGCACATGCAGGGAAAAATCTCATGAGCACCCCTTCGATTCAGGTGGATCGCGAATCGATCCGGAACATGGAATCAGGTGCCCTTTGAAACGCAATAGCGGTCGGCATGCTCGAAGTAGAATACAGCCGTCGTTTTTGTGATCGATTTCTCAGTACCGGCGGATCAACATGGACGAATTGTCGTAGTTCACGCCTGCCTATGCGCGAAGATCGGCTCAGTCGTCGTCCCACAGCCCCGGATTCGATGCAGGTTTCGATTTCCTTGCTGTCGCCGGCAAGGTGGCCACGGCCTGCCAGACACGGAGCGCATCGAGGGTAGCGGCGACATCATGGACACGCACGATCGCCGCGCCGCGCTGCACCGCGATCAGGGCAGCCGCCACCGAACCATGGATACGCCGATCAGCTCCCGTCTGACCGGTCAGGCTGGCAATCATCGATTTGCGCGACAGCCCGGCCATGACCGGCGCGATCTCGGCAAATCGCTCAAGCTGGGCCAGCAGCAGCAGGTTGTGCTCGGTGGTCTTGCCGAAACCGAAGCCCGGGTCGATGACAATGCGCTTCTTGTCGATGCCGGCAAATTGGCAGGCAAGGACGCGGTCGGACAGGAATCGGTGGACTTCGCCGACCACGTCGTCGTAGTACGGCGCATCCTGCATGACCCGTGGCTCTCCCTGCATGTGCATCAGGCAGATCACGGCCGCAGATTCGGCAACGGCCTCAAGCGCACCCTCGACGCGCAAGGCGCGCACGTCATTGATCATGCCGGCACCAGCAGAAACGGCGGCGCGCATGACTTGTGGGTCGGAAGTATCAATCGAAATCGGCACCGCTGTTCGGGCGGCAACAGCCTCGATCAGCGGAACGACCCGGGCGATTTGTTCTGAGGCATCGACCGGACACGCCCCAGGACGCGTCGACTCGGCGCCGATGTCGAGCAGATCCGCGCCTTCATCGACCAGTTGCAGCGCGTGCGCAATGGCTGTCTCCGGATCAAGAAAGCGGCCTCCATCCGAAAAGGAATCAGTCGTGATATTGACGATGCCGCAGATGCGCGGTTTATCGAGGACGAGTTCCCTGCCCCTGCAATCCAGTACCGTCGAAAACATGCTTTCACCCCAAAATGAAAAGGCCGCCAGTTGGCGGCCTTTCTAACAGATCCCGGCGACGATGATCAGGGCGGCGTGCTGCTGCGCGCTTGCGTGGCCGGCTCGCCGATCGGGCTTTCGCCACTGCCCTTGCTCGCACCGCCACCGCGTCCGCGCCCGCTGGAATCACTGTCCCAACCCTTCGGCGGATCCGGCACGCGCCCGTCCATGATCGCTTCGATCATCTGCGCGTCGATGGTTTCGTACTGCAGCAAGGCGTCGGCCATCACATGCAGCTTCGGCAGGTTCTCGTTGAGCAGTTGCGTGCTGCGCACATAGGCACGATCAAGGATCTCACGCACCTCTTGATCGATCAGGCGCGCGGTATCGTCCGAGACATTCTTGTGCTGGGTCACCGAACGACCAAGGAACACCTCATCCTCTTCCTCACCGTAGGCAATCGGCCCCAGCTTGTCGGACAAGCCCCACTTGGTGACCATGTTGCGCGCCATCTTGGTTGCCCGCTCGATGTCGTTGGACGCACCGGTCGTGACCTTGTCCGCACCGAAGATGATCTCCTCGGCGACACGGCCACCGTACAGCGAGCACAGACGGCTTTCGATGTTTTCCTTGTTGTAGCTGTAGCGATCACCCTCGGGCAGGTACATGGTCACGCCAAGCGCGCGCCCGCGTGGAATGATCGTGACCTTGTAGACCGGATCGTGATCCGGCACGAGTCGTCCGACGATCGCGTGCCCGGCCTCATGGTAGGCAGTCAGCTTCTTCTCGTCGTCGCTCATGATCATCGAGCGACGTTCGGCGCCCATCATGATCTTGTCCTTGGCACGCTCGAAATCATTCATGCTGACTTCGCGCGAATTGCCACGCGCCGCAAACAAGGCCGCCTCATTGACCAGGTTGGCCAGATCGGCACCGGAGAATCCGGGGGTTCCGCGCGCGATCACCATTGGCTCCACGTCATTCGACAATGGCACCTTGCGCATGTGTACCTTGAGGATCTGTTCGCGCCCCTTGACGTCGGGCAAGGGCACGACCACCTGGCGATCGAAGCGACCGGGGCGCAGCAGGGCCGGATCGAGCACATCGGGGCGGTTGGTCGCGGCGATCACGATAACGCCCTCGCTGCCCTCGAATCCGTCCATCTCGACCAACAACTGATTCAAGGTCTGCTCGCGCTCGTCGTGGCCGCCGCCCAGCCCTGCACCACGATGGCGACCGACCGCGTCGATCTCATCGATGAAGATGATGCACGGAGCGTGCTTCTTGGCCTGCTCGAACATGTCGCGCACACGTGCTGCACCGACACCGACGAACATCTCGACGAAATCGGAACCCGAGATCGAGAAGAACGGCACCTTGGCCTCACCGGCGATGGCCTTGGCCAGCAGAGTCTTGCCGGTACCGGGTGCACCGACCATCAGGATGCCGCGCGGAATTTTTCCACCGAGCTTGGTGAACTTGCCCGGATCGCGCAGGAACTCGACCAGTTCGGAAACCTCGTCCTTGGCTTCGTCGCAGCCGGCTACATCGGCAAAGGTGATCTTGACCTGGTCCTCACCTTGCAGCTTGGCCCGCGAGCGCCCGAACGACATGGCTCCACGCCCGCCACCACCGGCCTGCATCTGGCGCATGAAATAGAAAATCAGGCCAAAGATCACGATCAGCGGCAACCAGTCGAACAACAGACGCAACAGCAGCGGCATCGGCGGATCGGTCGCTTCGACCTTGACCTTCTGCACATCTTTTTCGATGTCACCGATCGACTGCTCGGTCAGCAGCGCTGTCGTTCGCACGTTGGTGCCGTCCTGGAGCTTTGCCTCCACGGTGCGGCCATCGTTGTGCACGAGGACTTCGTCGACGCGCTTGTCGCGCACGGCCTGCATGAACTCGGAGTACGGAATATCCTTCGTCGCTGCGGCATGCGGATTGAAGCTCTGGAACACCGTAAGCAGGACGACGGCGATTACCACCCAGAGCAGCACAGTCTTTGCCATGTCGTTCATTCTTTTACCCATCTCCTCCTGCAGCGGCCGCGGTCAGATCTTTCTGCCCGTAGCCAGTGCATAGACTTCGTTGCTGCGCGCCCGTGACGCCTTGGGTTTGCGGATGCTGACGCTGGCGAAGTGGTTGCGCAAACGTCGTATGTATTCATCGGATCCCTGCCCCTGGAACAACTTGGTCAGGAACGAACCACCTGGCTTCAGATGGGCTTCAGCGAAATCAGCGGCCAATTCGGTCAGAACCATCGAACGGTCCTGATCGACAACACCGACTCCGCTCATGTTGGGGGCCATGTCGGAAAGCACAAGATCCACCTTCGATCCGTCGAGAACCTGCTCCAGTCGCGCCAGCACCTCATTCTCGCGGAAATCGCCAAGGATGAAGTCGACTCCGCCGATACCCTGCATCGGCAGTATATCGAGGGCAATGATGCGTCCGGCATCACCAAGTCTCTCGCGCACCATCTGTGACCATCCGCCCGGCGCCGCGCCGAGATCGACGACCAACATGCCCGGCTTGAGCAGTTTGTCGCGTTCGATCAGCTCATCGAGCTTGAACACCGCACGCGAGCGCCAGCCTTCCGCCTGGGCGCGCTTCACATACGGGTCGCTGAAGTGCTCCTGGAGCCAGCGGGAACTGGATTTGCTTCGCGCCACGTCGTGTCATTACGCGCCGCGCGCGTTTCCTGATCGTTGGATTGCCCGCATAATACCCCGAAAGGCGGATCCTCCCGCCGGCATTCCATCCGCTGTCGGACTCCATTCATGCTGCTCACCTCGTTCCAGAAGCGCTATCTGCGCGGCCTCGCCCATTCCCTCAGCCCGATCGTGATGCTCGGACAGAAAGGTGTGACCCCGAATGTGATCAGCGAGCTGATCGTTGCCATCGGCCACCATGAACTGGTCAAGGTCAGGTTGTCAGGGGGTGATCGCGAGGAGCGCGAGGCGCAGATCGAGGCTCTCACCACGGGCGCCGACTGCGAGCTCGTACAAACCATCGGCCACACCGCCACGCTGTGGAAGCGCAACGAGAAGGAACCCAAGTTGCCGCTGCCAAAGTAGTCTGGAAAAAAGAAATGCAACTGATCCACGACCGGGTCGAAGACCACTTCTTCATCCGCGCGATCCGCAGCGATGCGGTGGTCATCATCGATCGTGAACTGCGTTCGAGTTTTCTGATTGCGCCCGATCGTGTCATTGAGGCATGGCCAGCAGGGAGCATCGAGGCTCTCGATGCCGCTGCCGTGCAGGGCATACTCGACCAGGAACCGGAGGTCGTCATCCTCGGCACCGGAAGCCGCCAGCAGTTTCCGGACAAATCGCTTCTGCTGCCCCTGCTGCGCCAGGGAATCGGCGTCGAAGTGATGGACAATTCAGCCGCCGCAAGAACCTACAACCTGCTCGCTGGCGAAGGCCGCAAAGTCGTCGCCGGCTTCATCCTGCCGGGTTGATTGATTCGCTGTTGGAGGCTGCTGAGGAATGCTTCGCACGCAACATCCAGCGTTCCGATCAGCTCGGCTGATTCTGCTGTGAGAGCGTACGCAGTCGCCTGAGAGCCTCCTCCTGAATCTGCCGCACGCGCTCGCGCGAGATGCCGAGTTCGGCGGCGATCTCGGCCAGCGAATGCACGGCCTCGCCATTCAGGCCATAACGCCGTTCGACAACCCAGCACTGGCGAGGCCTCAGCGCGGCCAGCCAGCCTTGCAATTGCCCACTGCCTTCGACATCGCTGCGGCTTGTCGACGAGGGTTCATCTTCGTCAACGAGGTGTTCAATCAAGGCACGATCGTCGCTGTCGGAAATCGGCGCATCGAGCGAACTGATGTGTTCGCTGACGCGGAACAATTCGGCAACGTCGCGCGCCTCCTTGCCGACACGGCGGGCAAGCTCGTCAAGTGACGGCGCGCGCGCCAACTGCGCAGTCAGTTCCCGATTGGCGCGCAAGACCTGGGCGAGCTCGCGCAGGACATGCACCGGAATGCGCACGGTTCTGCCCTGATGCGAAAGCGCATGCTGGACTCCGTGCCGGATCCACCACATCGCATAGGTCGAAAAACGCAGGCGGCGCGCCGGGTCGAACTTCTCGACCGCACGGATCAGGCCGATATTTCCTTCCTCGATCAGATCCATCAGCGGCACACCGCGACCGACATAACCACGCGCGACGGTGACTACCAGACGCAGGTTGGCTTCGATCATTGCACGGCGGGCTTCGGCATCACCTACCTGCACGCGCGCGGCCAGCGCCCATTCCTGTTCGGCGCAGAGCAAGGGGATCAAGCCGATTTCATTCAGATAAGCGCCGGTGGAAGTGCGCACTTCCTCATCGACGGGCTCGATTGCATCGAGCAGCTCAAGAACCTCCTCGACTTCAGGTTCTTCGCTCGGATCGGCAGGCACGCCGGCCATCATTGAAAGTGTCCCGAACCAGCGCACAACAGGCTCGCCGATTTCGACGTCCAGAACGCCGCGGCGACATGCTTTGCACAGCCGATGCTCATCATCAGCGCCCTGGCAGGAATCCAAGCGGATCAGCCGGCTTGCCGTTTCTGCGGATCTCGAAATGCAGCATGTCGCGGGTCGCGCTGGATGAACCCATCTCGGCAATCTGCTGACCGGCCTTGACCTTGTCGCCCTCCTGAACCAAACGTCGACGATTGTGGCCATAGGCCGACAGCAGGGTCGAGTCGTGCTTGACGATGATCAACTCGCCGTAGCCGATCAGGCCATTGCCGCTGTAGACGACCTCGCCGTCGGCGGTGGCACGCACCGGATCACCCGACTTGCCGGCAATATTGATTCCCTGGCGAGTCTGGTCTCCGCTGACAAACGTCGCGACAAGCTGCCCTTCCGCAGGCCATCGCCAGATCAGGTTCGCATTGGTGGCGGAATCAGCCTGTGGCTGACGTGGTGCCGTCACCTGCCGGGACGCGACTTCCGGTTTCGCCGGAGCTGGATCCTGGCGCACCGGTGGCGGCTTGCTGGCGGCAACCACGGCCACGGAAGATGGCTTGGCAACCGCAGGTGCCGGCGTCACCGGACGCGGCGACGCCGATGCGCTTTCACGACGTGCGGGCGGACGGCCATCGAGCCGAATTTTCTGGCCGGGGTAAATCGTGAACGGCGGATCGATCCGGTTCGAGCGGGCAAGCTCACGGTAGTCGAGCCCATTGCGGAAGGCGATGCTGTAGAGCGTATCGCCGCGTCGAACCCGATAGACGCCAGCGTCCGAACGAATCGACCCGCTCCCGCGTGACCCGTGATGGGTGCCAAGACTGCGATCCTCAACGGGTGCAGGCGGCGTCGATGCGCAACCGGCCACAACCACGACAAGGATGCTCACGAGCGCAAGAGTGGTTCGCTTTATTGTATTCTGATCAATCACTTATCTTATGAACTTGAAGTAGATTATCGTAATGGCAATCGCGACCAGTGCCGTCCAGCCAATCCATTCGATCCAGCTATGCAAGGCGGCTTCGGCCTTCGGACCGGCGACACGGATCACGCCGGCGAGCAGATACACGCGCTTGCCACGTCCGACGATCATGCTGGCGACGAAGGGTAGCAGCGGCACCCCGACGATGCCTGATGCCCAGGTAAAGATTTTCAATGGAATCGGCAGGAATCCGGCGAGCACGAGCAACCAGAACGCCGACCATGGACTGTGCGCGGCGATCTCGCGCAGTTCGGCAACCTGCTGGTCGATGCGCTCAAGCCAGCCCAGCGATTCAAGCAGCGGTCGTACCCACTCGAACGCATAGTGGCCGAGCACATAGCCGACGATTGCGCCCAGTACCGAGAAGACGAGACTCACGCCGGCGAAGCGGGCCCAGCGTCGGGGCTTTGCCAGCACCATCGGCCCGAGCATCACTTCCGGCATGACCGGGAAGATGATCGCCTCGACAAAACTCAGTACCGCCAGCAGTGGTACGGCGCGCGGATGGCTGGCCCATCGCAGTGCAATCTCATACAGCGGCTTGAACAGCTTCATGCGTGGCCAGCCCCGATCCGATGAGATCGCATCAGGCGATACCGCCGAGCAAGGGCACAAAGCTCACCGCAGCGAGGGTTTCGCGCTGCCAGCCTTGTTCGCTCGAACGCACGCGCAACAGGGCCTGGCGTCCCGGCGGGCCGACGGGTGCGACGAGGACGCCGCCCGGAGCGAGCTGGTCTAGCAAGGCGTTCTCGAGATCCGCACCGGCAGCGGTCACCATGATCGCATCGAACGGCGCCTCGTCCGGCCAGCCGAGCCGGCCGTCGTCATGCCGCGAACGGATATTCTCCAGACCAAGCTTGCGGAAACGCCGCCGCGCGTTGCGCAGCAACTCATCGATGCGTTCGACCGTGAAGACCTGCTCAACCAGGCTTGCCAGCACGGCGCATTGATAGCCCGAGCCCGTGCCGACTTCGAGAACACGTCGCGGCAAGGCATGCTCGATCAGCACTTCGGTCATGCGTGCGACGACATAGGGTTGCGAGATGGTCTGACCCTGGCCGATCGGCAGCGCCGTATCCTCATAGGCACGCGAAGCCAGCGCTTCGTCGATGAACAAATGCCGCGGCAACTGGCGCAGGGTGTCGAGGACTCGCCGATCGCGGATACCTTCAGCCTGCAGACGCTCGATCAGCCGATCGCGGGCGCGTTGCGAGGTCATGCCGAGACCGCGCACTTCGGGACGGCTGCGCGCAAAGCGGTTCATCGGCACCCATCCATCATTGCTGGCAACGATCGGGGTTTCATGCAACCGCACATTCCATCGTCAGCGAACCAACCCAGCCACCAACCTTGTCCAGCGCCTGGTAGCGGGTCAGATCCACATGGATCGGCGTTATAGAGACATAGCCATCGCGAACCGCATGGAAATCGGTGCCGGGGCCATCATCCTCGGACTTGCCTGGGGGGCCGATCCAGTACATCGAGCGGCCGCGTGGATCCTTCTGTTCGATACAGGCAGGCGCGCGATGTCGCCGGCCAAGCCGGGCCACCGAGAATCCGCGAATCTCCGACCACGGCAGATCCGGAACGTTGACATTGAGGATCGTGTCGGCGGGCAAGGGGTCGACCAGCAGCTTGCGCATCAACTGCATCACCGCGAGTGCCGCCGATTCGTAATGCAGACCTTTGTGGTCACGCGTCACCAGCGAAACCGCGATCGCCGGAAGTCCGAGGAAACGCCCCTCCATCGCCGCCGACACCGTCCCCGAATAGATCACGTCATCGCCGAGGTTGGCCGCGCTGTTGATACCGGAGACGACAATATCCGGCGAATGCTCGAGCAGTCCGGTCAGTCCGAGATAGACGCAGTCGGTTGGCGTGCCGGTGACGCAATAACGCCCGTCCTCAAGACGTTTGACCCTGATCGGCTGATCGAGGGTCAAGGAATTGCTTGCTCCCGAGCGATCGCGATCCGGAGCGACCACGACGACCTCGCCCACCGCAGCCAGATGGCGCGCAAGCACGAGTATGCCGGGTGCGTCGACCCCGTCGTCATTGCTGACCAGAACGCGCATGAACTGTTTCCCTGAATGATGTCGGTGGCCGTTCGAATCACGAATCCCGTGCCGTAACCACCGCTGTAGCCAAGCGTCCAAGCATACCGGATTCGCCGGTTCGGCTGAATCCGCAAACGCTTCCACGCAGGCATGAAAGCAGGAGAATCCGTACTCACCGAGGCACTCCACGAGTGTCTCTGTTGTCCGGATCAGGCGAACATGCAATGGTCTGCGCAATCCTCCATCACCACTCCGATCGAACACGATGAAGAGAGTTCGCCGCGCAAAGCAAGACGGCAAGACTTCGTCAGCCGTCGCCCGTGAAGATCGCGACCTGTTCCGCGACGCGATCGGTACGGTGCGGCTTTTGAACCATGATGCCAATCCGCCGCCGTCCAGCGCCCGACCACAGCCGTGCGCGCGCCAGTTCGAGCTGGACGAGGCCGCCGTTCGCGATGAATTGCTCAGTCATCAATTCGATCCGGGCTCAATCGAACTCGGCGACGAGATCCTCTACTTGAAACCCGGACAACCGGATCGACTGCTCAAGCAGCTTCGTCGCGGGCACTTCAGCGTGCGTGCCGAAATCGACCTGCACCAGATGACCGTTGCCGTTGCGCGCGAGGCGATCAAGGGCTTTCTCGCCGAAGCCCAGGCCCACAGCGAACTGTGCGTGCGCATCGTGCATGGCAAGGGGTTGCGCTCGGCGTCACGTGGCCCGGTCGTCAAACGCATGACCGAACAACTCCTGCGCCGGCGCGATGATGTCCTCGCCTTCGCCTCGGCCTTGCCGGTGCAGGGCGGAACCGGCGCTGTTCTCGTCCTGCTGCGCGGTGATTGATCAGTTGCCGCTATCGCCTTCGACTGGGACGCGCCGGGTCGGTGGATTGACCCAGGTTACGCTGACCCCGGTCTTGCGACTGACGTTGTTGACCTCATTGACGTATTGCTCATCCACAACGATGCGCTGGTTGTTCGCGTAGTGGCTGCGCGCGTTGCTGGCGCACCCGGGGAGAACCATCAGGAATACCGCGATAACGGCAAACCATTGACGTTTCATGGTGACCTCCATCGGCTTTCGCGATCGGAAAAGAACCGATCAAGCTGACTATAGGCTGCCTGCCAAGGGCAGCCCTTCAAGTGGCCGAATAGAAACGTCTTGAATCGGATCAGGCATCCGTCGCACAGATCTCGCGCACAAGCGAGGTGGCAAAGGATCCGGACGGAAGTGAAAAACCCAGCACGAGTGAGCCATCCGGCAACCACTCGTGGGCGAACTCACTGGCATGCAGGCGCAATGAACGGCGCTCCTGGCGCAGATCATTGGCGGCAAGCCCCTCGGCCAACGCGCCTTCGGACCGCGCAACATTTCCTTCGATGCGTGCTACCTCGCCGCTGCTGCGCAATTCGCCGCAACCCCACAAAGGCCCGGTCGGCTCGATGTCATCTCGAAGCAAACGCTCGCGCAAATCTTCATCCAGCGGCTGCGGCCCGAAGATCGAATGGGTTCCGGCCAGCATCCAGACTTCACCATCCAGCGCCTGGTTCCACGTCCCCTGCTCGACCCTCTGCGCAAGCACGAGATTGAACAAATGCGAGCGCGCCGCAGAGAGGGCGAATCCACGCTGGCTGCGCCCCATCCTGGCGCCCGCGAACAGCGAATGAGCACTGCGCAGATTTTCGCCATCGCGACCAAAGCGCTGTTCACCAAAGTAGTTCGGCACTCCGTGTCGGGCAACCTGTTCAATTCGTTGCTGGGTGGCTTCACGATCGCCGTCAAGCTCACAAAGGCGGATGCGGAACCGATTGCTTCGATGGGCGCCACGCTTGAGCTTTCGGGAATGCCGGCTTGTTTCGAGAATGCGCACACCTTCAATTCCCATGCCATGCCAGTCAGGATCGGCACGACCGGGCAAATGCACCGAGAACGTCTGCCGGGTCACGGCATGGCGATCCTTGAGTCCGGAGAAACCGACCGCCATCGGCGCGACACCGGCGGCACGGGCCAATTGCTGCGCAACCCATTCGGTATTCGCTGCGCGCTTCTCGATGCGCAGCCAGGCGTGCTCACCGCTGCCATCGGCCTCGAAGCCGAGCACTTCATCGACCTCGAAATCCTCGAGCGTGGCGCGCAGGCGTCCGCGCAGCGGCGGCCCGCCGTGGGCGAATGGAAAGCCACTCATCGAGCGTCATCCAGATCCAGCCGAGCGACCAGGGCAGCCAGGTCGGGATCAGCGGGCGTCTCCGCACGCGGTACACGATGGCGTTTCAGCAGCACCACGGCCATGGCCGCGATGCCTTCCCCGCGCCCGCAGAATCCCAGCTTCTCGGTGGTCGTCGCCTTCACGTTGACTTCGCTCTTCGCGCAACCGAGATCAGCGGCAAGATTTTCGCGCATCGCTTCTGCGTGCGGGCCGATCTTCGGGGTCTCGCAGACCACGGTGACATCGGCATTCGCCAGCGACCAGCCGCTCTCGATCATCAAGCCGGCGCATTGCAGCAGGAAGTGACGGCTGCTGACGTCCTTCCAGCGCTCGTCGGACGGCGGAAAGTGGCGACCGATATCGCCGAGCGCAAGTGCGCCAAGAATCGCATCGCACAGCGCATGGATGACCACGTCACCATCGGAATGCGCGACCAATCCCTGTGAATGCGCAATCGTCACGCCGCCAAGGACAACATGATTGCCTGGCCCGAAGGCGTGGACGTCGAAACCTTGACCGATGCGCATGGGGAGCTGGGATTCGGGATACGAGATTCGGGATTAGGAGCAAGATTACACGTTACTGTGACGAATCCCGGCTTTCAACAGCCGGATGGCTGGTCATCCCAAATCTCAAATCTCGGGCCAAAAGATACTCCGCCAGCGCCAGATCGGCGGGCGTCGTGACCTTGATGTTGTCGTCGCTGCCTTCGACCAGCAATGGCCTGAATCCCATGCGTTCCATCGCCATGGCCTCGTCGCTGACGACGATGCCGTCACGGCTCGCCGATTCGAGCGCTGCGGTCAGTTCGGCGCGGCGGAACATCTGTGGGGTCAGGGCGCGCCAGCGCGATTCGCGCGGTTCGGTTTCGAGTACATGTCCGTTCGCGTCGGCGCGCTTGAGTGTGTCGCGCAAGGGTGCCGCGAGCAAGGCACCACCGGACGGCATGCCACGTTCGATCAGGGCATCAATATCCACATGTCGGACGCAGGGTCGCGCCGCGTCGTGCACCAGAACGAAGTCCGTACCGGCCACCGTTTCCGGCAATCCGCGCAATCCGGCCAGCACCGAATCGGCGCGTTCAACACCGCCGCTGACCGCGAGTCGGGGTTTACCGCAAAGATCTGCATCCGTCAGCACCTCGGCATCATCGGCGGCGAGGACCACGACCAGACCGGCAATTCGCGGGTGGGCGGCCAGGCGCTCCAGCGTCCAGGTCAGCAGTGATTTCCCGGCAATGCCGACGTGCTGCTTCGGTCGATCCGCGCCAAATCGGCGACCCTGCCCGGCCGCCGGCACAACGCACCAGAATCCGCTTTCAGCGGCCACCATTGCCATCGCGCTTGACCGCAGGCTGCGGCTCGACCACCTGGTAGAACTGCTCGCCAGGCTTGACCAGGCCCAACTCCGAACGTGCGCGCTCCTCGACCGCCTCGGTACCATCCTTGAGGTTGGCCACTTCGGCCGCCAGCGCATCGTTTCGTGCCTTCAGCTTCTCGTTTTCGAGCTTCTGCTCGGCGACTGCTTTCTCCAGTCGCCAGACCTCGGCCATGCCGCCCTGCCCGGCCCAGAGTTTGACCTCCAGGGCGATCAGCAGGATCAACAGGATCAGGGCGACAAAGCGCAGCATGCGGGCCTTGGCTTGGCTCTTGAAGTGATCAGCATTTGAAGTCGGGCAGGTTCGGGAATGCCTGGCCACCGGCATAGCGCGCCTGCGAGCCGAGTGCTTCCTCGATGCGCAACAACTGGTTGTACTTGGCCACGCGATCCGAGCGGCACAGCGAACCGGTCTTGATCTGGGTAGCGGCGGTCGCTACCGAGAGATCGGCAATCGTGGTGTCTTCCGTTTCACCGGAACGATGCGAAATGATCGAGGCATAGTTCGCCGCTTCGGCCATCGCGATCGCATCGAGTGTTTCGGTCAGCGTGCCGATCTGGTTGACCTTGATCAGGATCGCATTGGCAATGTGCTTGTCGATGCCCTGCTTGAAGATCGCCGTATTGGTCACGAACAAATCGTCACCCACCAGTTGCACGGTCTTGCCGAGCTTGTCGGTAAGCTTTTTCCAGCCATCCCAGTCACCTTCGGCCATGCCGTCCTCGATCGTCACGATCGGGTACTTCGCGCACCAATCCGCATAGAACTCAATCAACTGATCCGGCGTGAGTACCTTGCCCTCACCTTCAAGGTGATAGGCACCATCCTTGTAAAACTCCGAGCTGGCGACATCGAGGCCGAGCCAGATGTCCTTGCCGATGCCGTAGCCGGCCTTGTTGACCGCTTCGAGAATCGTCTCGATCGCTTCCTCGTTGGATTTGAGATTCGGCGCAAAGCCGCCCTCATCGCCAACGGAGGTCGACAGGCCGCGCCCCTTGAGCACCGATTTCAGCGCATGAAAGATTTCGGTCCCTGCGCGCAAGGCTTCGGCAAAACTCGGCAGGCCGATCGGCAACACCATGAACTCCTGCATGTCGACGTTGTTGTCAGCATGCGCGCCACCGTTGACGATATTCATCATCGGCACCGGCAACTGCGGCGCACGATCACCGGCCAGATGCTTCCATAGCGGCAGCTTTTTCGAAGCGGCAACCGCATGCGCATTCGCCATCGAAACACCGAGCAGCGCATTCGCGCCCAGTTTGCCCTTGTTTGGTGAGCCATCGAGCGCGATCAGCTTTTCATCCAGCCCGCGCTGGTCGGCTGCATCAAAGCCCTTGAGCGCATTCGCGATCGTCGTGTTGACGTTGGCCACCGCGTTGCGCACGCCCTTGCCGAGATAGCGCGACTTGTCGCCATCGCGCAGTTCGACCGCTTCACGCGAACCGGTCGACGCACCGGACGGCACCATCGCACGACCAAACGAACCATCGGCCAGGGTTACTTCGGCTTCAAGTGTGGGATTGCCGCGTGAATCGAGGATTTCGCGGGCGTGGATCTTGCTGATCATGCTCATGGAATGACGTTTTGCTCCGTGGTGGTATCAGGCTGAGGTCAGCCGGCTTCGATGAATCCGTCCTTCTTGGTCAGCCGGTCAAGTTCTATCAATGTCTCAAGCAATGCCTCCATCTTGCCCAACGGCCAGGCATTCGGCCCATCGCTGAGCGCCTTGTCGGGATCCGGATGGGTTTCCATGAAGATGCCGGCGATGCCAACGGCGACGGCGGCGCGGGCCAGTACGGGCACGAATTCACGCTGGCCGCCGGTCTTGCCGCCTGCGCCACCCGGCAACTGCACCGAATGGGTGGCGTCGAACACGACCGGGCAATCGGTATCACGCATGACCGCCAGCGAGCGCATATCGGAGACGAGATTGTTGTAGCCAAAGCTGGCACCGCGCTCGCAGACCATGAGCTGCGGGTTGCCGGTGGTCTTGGCCTTGTCGGCGACGTACTTCATTTCCCACGGCGACAGGAACTGGCCCTTCTTGATATTGACCGGGCGGCCAACGCTGCAAGCCTTGATGATGAAATCGGTTTGCCTGCACAGAAAGGCTGGCGTTTGCAAAACGTCGACGACCTCGGCGACTTCTTCCATCGGCGTGTATTCGTGCACGTCGGTCAATACCGGCACACCAATCTGACGCTTCACTTCCGAGAGAATACGCAGCCCTTCCTCGATACCAGGACCGCGATGGCCACTGATCGAGGTGCGGTTGGCCTTGTCGAAACTCGATTTGTAGATGAAGGGAATGCCCAGCCGCGACGTGATTTCCTTGAGTTGGCCGGCGGTATCGAGGGCGAGCTGTTCGGATTCGATGACGCAGGGGCCGGCGATCAGGAACAGCGGCTTGTCGAGGCCGACCTCGAAATCACAAAGTATCACGCGGTGGCTCCGATCTTGGCAGTTACGACATCGTCGACGGCAGGTGCCTCACGCACGGCCTTGAACTCGCGCGCCGCACGGATGAAGCCGATAAACAAGGGATGCCCATCGCGCGGTGTCGAGGTGAACTCGGGATGCGCCTGGCAGGCGATGAACCAGGGATGGTTGGCCAGCTCGATCATTTCGACCAGCAAGTCGTCCATCGACTTGCCCGAGATGACCAAGCCGAGATCCTTGAATTTCTGCCGGTAGTGATTGTTGAATTCATAGCGATGGCGATGACGCTCGCGCACGACATCCTGGCCGTACAGTTCGCGTGCCAGCGTGCCTGGCTTGAGTCGGCATTCCTGCGCGCCGAGGCGCATGGTGCCGCCAAGATCGGAACTCTCGTCGCGTTTCTCGATATCGCCCGAGCTCGTCGTCCATTCGGTAATCAAGGCGATCACCGGATCCTTGCAGGCGCGATCATTTTCACTTGAATTGGCGCTTTCCAGGCCAGCCACATTGCGCGCGAACTCGACCACGGCGGCATGCATGCCGTAGCAGATGCCGAAATACGGCACGCGGTTCTCGCGGGCGAAGCGGGCCGCGGCGATCTTGCCTTCAAAGCCGCGCTTGCCGAAACCGCCTGGCACAAGGATGCCATCCGCATCCTTGAGCGCCTCGCCACCGCGGCGCTCGACTTCCTCGGACTCGACCCAACGCAGGTTGACCCGGGTGTGCTGCTTGAGACCGCCATGACGCAGCGCCTCGCCGAGCGACTTGTAGGCATCCTTGTGTTCGACATACTTGCCGACGATCGCGATCGTGACCTCATCCTTCGGATTCTCGATCGCTTCGACCACGGCCTTCCATTCGGAAAGATCGGCCGGCTTGGCCTTGATGTTGAGGCGATCCAGAACGATGTCGTCGAGGCCCTGTTGATGCAGCCACAACGGCAGGCTGTAGATGATGTCGACATCGATCGCGCTGATCACGGCCTTTTCAGGGACGTTCGTGAACAGGGCGATCTTGCGCCGGTCCGATTGCGGCAGTGGTTGCTCGCAACGACACAGCAGGACATCGGCCTGGATGCCGATCGAGCGCAGTTCCTTGACCGAGTGCTGGGTCGGCTTGGTCTTGATCTCGCCGGCGGCCTTGATGTACGGCACCAGGGTCAGATGCATGAACATCGACATCTCGGGCCCATGCTCGATGCGGATCTGGCGGATCGCCTCGAGGAACGGCAACGATTCGATATCGCCAACCGTGCCGCCGATCTCGACCAGGGCGACGTCGTAGCCGCTGGTCGCCTCGTAGATGCGGTGCTTGATCTCGTCGGTGATGTGCGGGATCACCTGTACGGTCGCACCGAGATAATCGCCGCGACGCTCCTTGGCGATGACGCTTTCGTAGATTTTGCCGGTCGTGATCGAATTCTTGCCGGTCAGGCGCGTGCGCATGAAGCGCTCGTAGTGGCCCAGATCGAGGTCGGTTTCGGCGCCGTCATCGGTGACATAGACCTCACCATGCTGGAACGGACTCATCGTGCCCGGATCGACGTTGATGTAAGGATCGAGCTTCATCATCGTCACACGCAGGCCACGCGCTTCGAGGATGGCGGCCAGCGACGCGGCGGCAATGCCCTTGCCAAGCGAGGACACCACGCCTCCGGTCACGAATATCAGGGGGGTCATGGGAAGCATTCCGCAGGAAAACCGTATTCTACCGGCTAACGACGAGGGCTGCGAGAAGCGGTGGGCAGTCAGCGGTCAGCAGTCAGCGGGAAAGGCGACTCAGGCGACCTGGACAATCGTCGCGAAGAATGGAAGCCCGATGACGGAGCAAGGCTTGGCGCGATGCTCTTCCTGCTAACCGCTGACCGCTGACCGCTCACTGCTTCCCTCCTCCCAGCCGCTTGCCACGTTCAGGCGATCCAGCCAACATGGGCGGTCACCCAAACATCGCACCAATCAATGAGCAGCCGCTACAACTCAGCAGATATCGAGGTTCTCTCGGGCCTCGACCCGGTCAAGCGCCGACCGGGCATGTATACCGACACGACGCGTCCGAATCATCTGGTTCAGGAAGTCGTCGACAACTCGGTTGACGAGGCCCTTGCCGGCTACGCCAAATCGATCGAAGTCATCGTCCATGCCGACGGCTCGGTATCTGTCAGCGACGACGGCCGCGGCATGCCGGTCGACATCCATCCCGAGGAAGGCATTCCGGGTGTCGAACTGATCCTCACCCGACTGCACGCGGGCGGCAAGTTCAACAATCGCAACTACGAGTTTTCTGGCGGCTTGCACGGCGTCGGCGTATCCGTGGTCAACGCCTTGTCGACCCGGGTCGAAGTGACGATCCGTCGCGATGGCGAAATCCATCGCATGGAATTCAGGGACGGCGACCGCACCTCGCCACTTGAAGTCATCGGCACGGTAGGCAAGAAGAACACCGGCACCAGCGTGCATTTCTGGCCTGATCCGAAATATTTCGATACGCCGAAGATCCTGCTGAGCAAGCTCAAGCATGTGCTGCGCGCCAAGGCCGTGCTCTGCGCGGGCTTGAGCGTGAAGTTGAACGACGAGGCCAGCGGAGAAGACATCACCTGGCACTACGAAGATGGCCTGCGTGACTACCTGCGTTCAATGCTTGGCGACATCGAACGACTGCCCGCCGAATTGTTCATCGGCGCGCAGAAGCGTGAGAAGAGCGCCGTCGATTTCGTCATCGCCTGGCTGCCCGAAGGCGAATTGATCCAGGAAAGCTACGTCAACCTGATTCCGACCGCGCAGGGCGGAACGCATGTCAACGGCCTGCGCACAGGCCTGACCGAAGCGCTGCGTGAGTTCTGCGATTTCCGCAATCTGCTGCCACGCGGGGTCAAGCTCGCGCCCGAAGATGTCTGGGATCGCCTGTGCTTCGTGCTCTCCTTGCGCATGCAGGAACCGCAATTCTCCGGGCAAACCAAGGAGCGACTGTCCTCGCGCGATGCGGCCGGCCTCGTGCAGAGCGCTGCACATGACGGTTTCTCTTTGTATCTGAATCAGCACGTCGAGATCGGCGAAAAAATCGCCCAGCTCGCCATCGAACGCGCGACGCTGCGGCTCAAAGCCGAAAAACAGATCGTGCGCAAGAAGATCACCCAGGGCCCGGCCCTGCCCGGCAAGCTCGCCGACTGCGCATCGAGTGATCTCTCGCGCACTGAACTGTTCCTCGTCGAAGGCGATTCGGCCGGCGGCTCGGCGCGACAAGCACGCGACAAGGATTTCCAGGCGATCCTGCCGTTGCGCGGCAAGATTCTCAACACCTGGGAAGTCGAATCCGGCAGCGTGCTCGCCTCACAGGAAGTCCACGATCTGGCCGTCGCCATCGGCTGCGATCCGGGCAAGAACGACATCACCGGCCTGCGCTACGGAAAAGTCTGCATCCTCGCCGATGCCGATTCCGATGGCCTGCATATCGCCACCTTGCTGTCGGCACTGTTCGTCAAGCACTTCCCGGCGCTGGTGCGCGAAGGCCATGTATTTGTCGCCATGCCACCGCTGTTTCGCGTCGATGTCGGCAAACAGATGTTCTATTGCCTCGATGAATCCGAACGTGATGCAATCCTCGAACGCATCGAGCGTGAGAAGATCCGTGGCACGGTCAACGTCACCCGCTTCAAGGGGCTCGGCGAGATGAACCCGAGCCAGCTGCGTGAATCGACAATCAATCCGGATACGCGCCGCCTCGTCCAGTTGACCGTCGGTGCCATCGAGGACGGCGACGACGGCACCAACAAGATCATGGACATGCTGCTGTCGAAGAAGCGCGCCGCCGACCGCAAGAGCTGGCTTGAGGAGAAGGGAGACCTTGCCTCGCTTGAGGTTTAAGGCAACGCTGATCAAGTGAGGCGATCAGCGTTGCCTTGAGGAAATTTTTATCCGAGATACGTGCCCAGCGCGAAATCGGAGATTTTTCACTCGAAGCCGTCGCTGAAAATCAGGTCGACATCCAGTTCATAGGCTCCCTGGTCCACAGTGCCATTGTCGATGCGATCGTTGCCGTTGATATCGGTGAGCCCGAGACCGCCCGGCGGGGAGTTGGTCCCGGCATCTACCGCCGGCGAACCATAGGTCAAGGAGTATTTTCCTGCAGTCGCATCCAAGAAACCGGCCGAGCCACTGAGCAGGTTGTTGGCACTGTCGATGGTTCCTGACAGAACGGCATTGTCGCCGTTGTCCACCGAGATGGTGTTGTACAGCGTGGCTGTGCCGCCCGCGACCGTATTATTGAATTGAATGCCGTTGCCGGGATGGTTAGCCACAGTCAGATTGGTCAACCGAACCACCGGACTGCCCCCGCCGGAAACAATCGCGTAGAGCCCCTTGCCATTGCCATCTGCAATGACGCTGTCGGAAAGCAGGCTGGTCTGATCGCCGTACTGATAAAAACTCATCTGGAAATGTTGTGTCGGTACGGAAGCCGCGACCGTATTTAGACGAATGCGGTTGCGTTGCACCACGATCGCTCCGCTGCCACCAATCGCCAGTCCAACGCCAACGGCACCGGTCGCGGTTGCCGTGACGGTGTTTCCGATCACGAAATTGTCCTCGAACTGCAGGCTGGACATATCGGAAAGACTGAGATCTGCGCCACCAGCCAGGCCGCTGCCGGATGCAATTTCAACGGTATTGAAGCGGAACTGCGAGCGGCGGATGGCAATCTGGGCAGTGTCGCTGGCGAGCAGACCAAGGCCACCGTCTCGGCAATCGATGTCACCGGTACACAGCACGTGGTTGCGGGTGACGTTGCTGTCGAGCAATTCGAACTGGCTGGTACCGGTCGCTGTCACGCGCAACCCGGCGCCCTCCGCACGATCCGCCTCCGCAGTATTGTCACTGATCTCGCAATTGGCGATACGCATGCTGCTGTCGCCATTGAGCTGGACCAGCAAACCTGCGCCCATGCTGGCGTGACCATTGCGGAAAACCAGGTCGCTCATCCACAGCAGATCACCGCTACCGAGACTGAAATCGGCGACCCGATCAACCTGACCGGCGTCGATCACGCTGGGCTGGCCATCTGCGGCTGTGAACGTAGTGTTCCATCCACCACTGATGTTGATGACACCGGCGTTGTTTGAGGCCGAGAAAAACAACACTTCGTTGAAGGTTGCATCGGCAATCCGGATCTCGTCGGCGCCGGGTGCGGCGATGGCGGCAGCGATCGCTGCCTGCACGCTGGCGTGGGTTCCGCCCGGGCCGACCGTAAACACCGCCGCCAAGGCAGGATTGGCGAGCAACAGGATGAAGAGAAAAGCGCTGCATCGATTCATGTTCGATCCGTTGAATGGAATTCAACTACCCATACGAAGTTTCGCGATAAACCCTGCCATCGCAATTGGCGGTGCGAGCGTGTAACGCTGCACCGACGGGCCAGCAGCAGGATCTCATGCCAATTTCCGAACCTGATTCGCGCCGACGCTAGTCAGGACGACGAATCGACAAGAGAATTCTCCCCTGCGCAGTGAAACTGGCGCTCCTGCAATTGCTGCACAGCGACAAGGACAGTCAACTCGATCGGCATCCAACTCAATTGCATTTCATCTGACTTTTCCGACAACGCGCCGGGAAAATCATGGCATGACATGTGCGTTTGCAGCAGAACAATTACCGAATTCGAACATCAACTTGAATCAAACGCATGTTTGACTCTCGCCCAATTGTGGACTATGTTGCCGGCGCACCGTGTCGCTCCGGGAGGGGATGCTGTTACGGCGCAAGCTGACAACTCTGCTCCGCCGCGCCTTTGCGCCGGCACGGACGCCGTACCGCTCAAGCACGACGAAGCCCAACCGCAGCCCAGACCTTGATCGGCTGCACCGGGAGAGATTCAATGATCCGCATTGCATTTGTGCTTTTGCTCGCGCTCGGCACGGCATCTGCGTACGCAACCAGCGCCGGAACCGGCGTTGCCTTTGTCCACGGCACCGGCCATCAGACTGACGCCTACAACGATTATTGGCAACCGACCATGGTCAACACCGTGCGTCAGGGCCTGGTCAACCAGAGCAACTACACGGTCATCAATTGCGATTTCGAGCAGTACATGTGGGACAGCCGCGCTGCCGGTTGTCTGGCCACGCAACTGACCTCGTTCATCACCAGCAAGAACATCACCGATCTGGTCGTCATCACCCATTCCAATGGCGGCAACGTGATGCGCTGGATCATGTCGAATCCAACTTACGACAGCCGCTACCCGGCCATCATCAGCAAGATCCGCTGGGTCAATGCGCTGGCTCCATCGAGTGCCGGCACGCCGCTTGCCGATGCAGTAATCAGTGGCAATGTCTTCGAGTCGGCGCTCGGCTGGCTGCTCGGCTACAAGAGCGATGCCGTGCGCATGCAGCAGGTCAGCTGGATGGCCTACTACAACCAGAACAATCTGGTCGGAACGAGCGGCCGCCCAGCCTTGCCGAAGGGATTCTGGAGTGTCGTCGGAACCGATGTGAAATCGGGCGTCTTCAGCTCGAACGCCTATTGTGGTGGCTACACCCTCAACGTCGGCCTGGAAATCACCCAGAACTGGCTGGCCAGTTGTTCGGATGGGTTCCTCAATTGCACAAGCCAACAGGCGGCCGGATCACTCTGGTTCAAGGACACCTCGCGCCTCGGCGGCAAGGTGCTCTCGCACAACCAGAGCAGACGCGCCTGCTTCGGGCTTGAAAACATCCTTCGTGACGACCTTTGAGGAACCCACCGATGAAAATACTCTCAAGTTCACTGATCGTCTCGTTGCTGCTGACCAGCGTGTCGGCCATGGCGGCATCATCCGGACATCTGATCCCAGCAGGCTCGACCGACCTCGTTCCCGAGCGCTTGCAGACGACCACGCTGGCGAAATCGGCCAGCGCTGATCTCGACCACCAGCCGCTGGCAATGTCGTGGGCAATCGATCCAACCCAGGCACTTGACGCGCGACCAACTCCGTTCGTGCAACAGAGTCGCGAATACTGGACAGATGCCAGCGCCGATCAACTGCAACAGGGCCTCGCCCTGTCGACCAGTGCGAACGGTGCGCTGATCCGCCTGAGTCCACACACCGGCAATACCAGCGTCATCGATGCCTCGACGCTGTCGTTTCGGGCCAATGGCAAGCTCTACACGGCCAATGACGCGGTGCGATCCGCCGCCGACCAGGACGCCCTGCGCGCTGCCGGCATGGATGTTCCGGCTGGCACTGTCGTGGTCAAACTGGCCGATACGCTCGGTAGCGGTCGCATCGAGTTGATTGCGCCGACCGCCGCCGGCAGCTATCTCGTGCATGTGTTCGAGCCGGCCAGCGACATCGTCATGTCACTGCAAGCCGACCGCGATACCGTGCTCGCCGGAGACTCGGTACGCATCGTCACCGCGATCGAGGGCGCGTCACTTGATCGCGTCGATGGTGTCCTCAGTGCACCCGATGGATTCAACCAGGACGTGAGTTTTTTGCGCCAGCGCGACGGCCGCTACGCCGCCGATGTGCGTCCGGATTCCGCCCATGCCGGAGGCTTTGGCTTGTGGGAGATCCACGCCTTCGGCAATGCCTCGAATCGGCAGGTCAGCGTTCCGCGTGATGCACGCTCGGCGTTCGCGGTCAGCGTCGCCGGCGCACGTCTGACCGGCGCGATCGACCGCTCGGCCGGCATCGTAAAGGATCGCGGATTGAGCTTGTCTGTCGGTGTCGAAGCTGCGATGGCCAGTCGCTACCAGCTTGCCGGCACGCTATACGGCACACGCAGCGATGGTTCATTGGCGCCGGCCGCAGTCGCCCATTCCGCCGCATGGCTTGAAGCCGGGACGACCGCGATCAGCCTGAAATTCGACGAGCGCAGCCTCACCGAATCGCGGCTCAAGGCTCCCTACGAGCTGCGTGACCTGCGCCTGATCAACCAGGCCGACATGAGTCTGATCGAACGCCGCGAGCGTGCTGCAAGCATCGACTGAATGCATTTGATGTCCTCAAGCAAAAGCCCGGCCTTGTGCCGGGCTTTTGCTTTCTGCTTCTGCCGGGACGGATGCAGCCGCGATGCATCGTCCCCGGAACCCGGGAGCCATCGCAGTGAACTCTCAATCAGGAAAAACGGATTAGGGCGGGGTCATGCGGGTCGCGTGCCGGGCTACCTTTCCAATACTGAGCCCTTGCACGAGGATCGAGAACACGACAACAGCATAGGTCAAGGCAAGCACGACATTGCGCTCGGGCCCGATTGGCAGGGACAGTGCCAAAGCCACCGAAATGCCGCCGCGCAAACCGCCCCAGGTCAGCACCTGCCAGGAACCCCGCGGCAGGGCGAACAGCGATTTGAGGCCGGCCACCGGCAGCCCGACGGCAATCACGCGGGCGAGCAGGGTGATCACGACGGCACCGATCGCCGCAATCAGCATGTTCGACGCATACGGGATGACCAGCGCTTCCATTCCGATCAGCACGAACAGGACGGTATTGAGGATTTCGTCGAGCAATTCCCAGAACATGTCGAGATGAGCGCGGGTCTTGTCGGACATCGCCAGCGCACGCCCGTGATTGCCGATCACGAGACCGGCAATGACCATCGCCAGCGGCCCGGAAACATGCAGTCGGGTCGCAAGCAGATATCCACCGAGCACGGCAGCGAGGGTCAGCAGCACCTCGACCTTGTAGTTGTCGATGCTCTTGAGCAGACGAAAGGTGACGTAGCCAAGCACGAGTCCGTAGACGATGCCGCCGCCGGCCTCGTGCAGGAGCAGCATGCCCGCCTGGGCAACCGTGGGCGGCGTGCCAAGCGCAATCGTGCCGAGCAGCATCGAGAACACGACAACACCGACGCCATCGTTGAACAGCGATTCGCCCGAAATGACCAGTTCGAGATTTTTCGGCGCTTTCGCCGATTTGAGAATACCCATCACCGCAATCGGATCGGTCGGCGAAATCAACGCGCCGAACACGAGGCAATAGATCAGCGACAGCTCGATGCCGGCAAGCGGCAGGAACCAGCACAAGGCAAAACCGACGATCAGGGTCGATACAACCGTGCCGACCACAGCAAGCAGACCAACCTGCCAGCGATAGGCACGCAGTTCGCTCAGATCGACATGCATCGCCCCGGCAAACAACAGCACCGAAAGCATGCCCTGCATCAGCACATCGGAAAAATCGATCGATTCCAGCAATGACACTTCGTAATCGCGCAGTTGGCCGAGGCCGAGCTTGTCGAGGCCGATCAGGGCAAACGACAGGATCAAGGCAATCGCCATGACGCCGATCGTCGTCGGCAAGCCGACAAAGCGGTGATTTGCATAGGCCAGCAGTGCCGTCAGCACCAGGAAGACAACAGCAATATCAAACACGCGTGGATCCCCGGATTCTTCCGTCGCAGTCTACTGCACCCACTACCAACTCAATCCAGGTCGCCTGTACACCGGCCGAAAAAAAACCGGGGGCCGCAAGGCCCCCGGTCTGGAACAAACGCTGGATCGCGAACGATCAGCGGCGTGCGCGGCGACGCACACCAAACAGGCCGAGCAGAGCCAAGCCACCCACCGCAAGCAGGGCGCTCCACTGGCTCAGTGTCGGCAATTCTTGCGCCTCCGCGTATGGAGTACCACCACCGCCAACCGCACCGACGACCTGGAACTGGAAGTCCGGGAAGCTGCCACCAACCGCACAATTGGGAACCGTATCCCAATTCGTGCAACCGCTTCCGAATCCAACACCTGATCATGGGTGGCGCGGTAAACGGTCGGCGAATCTACGGCATCCCGCCGAATCTCAGCGTCGAAGGCCCCGACGATGCGGGCTGGGGCATGGCCGCCACTTGAACCAACTGGCAGCAGACTCGCTAGTCACAAACCATCTGGCAGCAATTTCCCCCGCTTTTCTTGGCCATATACATCGCACTGTCGGCAAGTCGGAGCAGCTTGTCGCTGTCTTCACCGTGGTCGGGATAGACGGCGATTCCGATACTGGCTGATATGTTTATCTGTGCCCCGCTGATCGCAAATGGATCGACCAGCACGTTGCGGATCTTCTCGGCCACAGCCGAGGCGTCTTCGGGAGTGCGCACCGGATCAAGAAGGACGGCAATCTCGTCGCCCCCGATCCGCCCGGCAGTATCGGTTTCGCGGATGCATCGACCGATCCTGCTGGCCACTTCACGTAACAGCATGTCGCCTGCAAGGTGGCCAAAATTGTCGTTGGCCTGCTTGAACGTATCGAGATCGATGTAAAGCAGCGCAAGCCTGGCTCCATCCTGGCTATGCCGCTCCAGCGAACTTCGCAAGCACGCATCGAACCATGCGCGATTGGGTAATCCGGTCAGCGCATCATGCCGGGAAACATGGCGCAGGCGATTCTCGCTCTTCTTGCGTTCGATGACCGCTGCGATCTGGTTGGAAACAAACTGCAGCAAGCTCTGGTCTGCCTCCGAATAGCGCACATCCCCGGAGTAGCTCTGCACAACGATCGCACCGACGACGCCCTTGCTTGATCGCAGCGGAACGCCGAGCCAGTCCAGCGAGTCGCTGCCAACCAGCGGACCAATCGTGTCGGGCAACCGTATCGGGGCGTCGGCGCGGAACAACATCGGTTGTCCACTGCGGATGACTTCACCGCTGAACGTGCCGGAATCGAGCGACCGCGGCGTCGGTGCCTCGTCCAGCTCATCCTCGAAATACGGAAAACTGAGTTCGTCCTTGTCCTTGTCGTAAATCGCCACAAAGAAATTCCTTGCCGGCAGCAACTCGCCAATGATTTCATGGATGAGCCGGTAAAGGTCGAGGAGGTTGTCGGCGGCGTGCGCGGCCTCGGAAATCCTGTGCAGGGACAGTTGCATGGCTTGCAAACGCTTCTGCTCGGAAATGTCGCGGACCACGGCTATTCGCAACTGGTCGGGCTCGGACCAGCTTGCCGACCAGGTCACATGGACGATCGTTCCGTCCTTGCGCACGTAGCGATTCTCGAAGTTCTGTTGCGGATGGCCCGAGATGACCTCCTCGGTCGCGCGCCGGGTTGACTCCAGATCTTCCGGATGCAGAAAATCGATCAGCGATGTGCCGGTCAGCTCCTTCGCGCTATAGCCGAAGATTCGCTCGCAAGCCGCACTGATGTAGACGACCTTGCCATCGCGATTGACCACGCAAATTGCATCCAGCAACAGGTCAAGCACCTTGCCGAACGCCACGAATTCCTCTTTCTGCATGATCCGATCAGTCCGAAACCGACTCCGGGTCAAGTGTTGCACAGGTCGTGCCATGTTTTGCCTGCCGCTCGTGGCAATTGTTCAGACTCGCCCGAATCGCAAATCCTCGCGCCAGACCTGATCGACCGGCCCCACCAAGTCGCGGAATTGGGTTTTCCGCCATTCCGCCATGCGATGCCGACCGGACGATCGATGCCAGGCGGGAAGCCCGACGACCTGCTCTGACGGCGTCCTCAATCGGCAGCCGGTTTCCGCAAGTCACCAGGTTCTGCTTCCGTCAGGCGTGCCGGATGGGGCCGCCTGACCACGGGCAGGAGTTGGGCAAGCAAACCACAACCCGCCAAGGTCCAGACGATCATCGCGCCACTGGGCAAATCCAGTATTGCCGAGAGAACCAGCCCCGCGACGTAACCGCCTATGCCGATCAGGTAGGCAGCGACAAGGCGGGAGCGTCCCCGCATTGCCACGGTGGCCAGAGCCGGCACAATCAGGCTGGTAAAAACCAGATAGACGCCGATCAACTGCACTGAAATCGTGATGGCCAAGGCAAACACCGCGTAGAAAGAAAGACCCGTGAGCTTTCCGGTACGCCAGGCGATCACACCTAGCAAAATCGCCGAGCCGATTGCCGCAGTCCAGAGTTGCGAAGAGCTGACCCAGAGAATCTGTCCAACAAGCAGATCCTTCAGATGCTCACCACCGTGCGGATTATTCGCCAGCAGAAGCAGGCCCCCAGTGGCTGCAAGCACGAACAAGGTACCGATCAAGGGCTCCTGGTATTCGGGCCAGCGCTTGTCGGTGGCACTGAGCAGACTTGCGCCAAGCAAGGCGGCGATGGCCGCGGCAATCTGCACGACGAAGCTGTGCTCATCCATGCCGAAGAATTGAGCGAGGATCACGCCGAGCGCGGCGATCTGGGCGATCGCAAGGTCGATAAAGATGATGCCGCGCGCGAGCACGCGCGTACCGAGCGGCACATGCGTGGCAAGAACGATCAGGCCTGCCAGACAGGCAGGCCCGAGAATACTGACGTCCAGCCCCTCCCAACTCACTTGAGCACTCCGAGCAACTTGTCCAGGGTCGAATCGTAGAGGCCGAAAAGATCCTTCGCCTGGTCATCGCCACCGACGGTAAACGGAAGAACGAGCGCAGGAACGCCGGTCCGTTCGGACAACCATTCGCCCGGTTTGCGGTTCTGATACGCCGCGCTGATGATGGCGATCGCGCCGCCACTTTTGGTCACGTCGATCAAGCTTGAAAGATGGGAGCTGGTCGGTGGTACGCCAGGCTTCGGTTCGAGCGAACCGATCTCGCGCATGTCAAGCCATTGCAGCAAATAGACCCAGCTCGAATGACCCACGACCACGGCCTCGCCCTTGAGCGGCGCGGCTTTCGCTTCCCAGCCCTTGATCGCCGCTTGCCAGCGTGTTTCGAAATCGCCGAGACGCTGCTGGTACGTTGTCGCGTTGGCAGGATCGAGCTCGCCGAGTCGCGCACTGAGCGCCTTGGCAATGGCCAGTACGCGATAGGGATCGAGCTGTACATGCGGATTTCCGTCAGGATGCACATCACCACCCGAACGATCGACGCTGACCGGCTTCTCCAGCGTGATCACCTGACTTGTCGCCATGAAACTGCCGGCGCCTGAGCTGACCTTTGCGTTGCTGGCCTGGCGCAGCAATTGTGGCAGCCAGCCGATTTCCAGTTGTGCACCCGAGCAGACCAGCAAGTCGGCCTTGCGCATCTTCGCGATCAAGCTTGGTCGCGCTTCGACGACATGCACATCCTGCAAGGCATTTGTCGCGACATCGACAGAAATTGCATCGCCCGCCAGTTCATTCAGTAGTGATGCCCATTCAGGTTCACATGCAAACACGCGCAGCTTGGCCTCTACCGGTGTACTGACCACGGCGGCTACAACCATCATCCACACAAGCAACTTGCGCATCGGGTGACTCCTCAGAATTTGTGCGCGCCATGGGCGCCGAGACTCACCTGATACTGCAGAGTGAGAACGTTGTCGTCAAAATGTGGTTGCGGCTGATCACGTGCAAATTGCAGGCGCAGCAGGCTGAACTCGCTGTTGTGCCAGGTGGCCGCCACCGTGTGCCGTTGTGGATCATGGTCGCTGGCATATGGACCATTCGATGCCGCCCACAACTTGTCATAGCGATAGCCAACATCCCAGGTGCGGCTGAAACGGTACAAGCCTTCGACATAGGCGCCACGACGCTTGCCATCCCAGGCTTGCGCGAGAGCGACGGGATCCTCCGGATCGATCACGACGCCCTTGCGATCATCGACGAAGGCTTCGCTGCGCAGGACGATTCCGGAATCCTTGAAGGCGCCATGCGGCGCCCATTTCCAGGTGAAATCAAACAGGAACAAACTGCTGCGACCACTGAATCCATCCTCGCCATCGATTGCATCGGCATGCAGAACCGAGGCTCCGGCCAGCCAGGAGTTCTCGATGCCGACATCACCACCGGCATGCACGAAGAATGTTTTTACGCCGACGCCGTTGTGAGCCGCCCCACCTGCCGGAGCATTCTCGCCACGGAACGCTTCACCACCGAATTCGAGATAGATATCTGTTGGTGCGACCCAGCGAAGCTGGACACCATCATCTCCGTACTGGTTGCCGAGAAATGCCTGATACGCCAGCGGCCGGTCACTGAAATAGTCGGTATGCGTGTGGTGGCTGTTGAGGTAGCCGATATTCGAGTAGAAGCGTCCGGCTCGCGCAATGAGTCCTTCCGGCAACGCAGTCGTCTCGATGTAGGCCTCTTCGATTCCGGTATGCGTTTCGCCATCCTCACTTTCGATGGCCAGGGTGAGCTGGCCGTAAAATTTGTCATCGATGTTGGCGGCGAATAAAATTTCGCTTTCGCCCAGTTGAAGACCCGCGGCACTCGGCCCGCCTTCACCAACCTGCGGAAAACCGAAACGCTGGTAGTTGACCGGATCCTGTGAATGGTTGACGTAAAGTCCGTTGAGGATCAGCGCGATCGCCGGATTGAACGCATTCGCCGATGCGCTGGTCGAGCTTGTTGCGGGTTCGGCGCTCACCTGGGCAACGGACTGATCCTGCTGGGCAGTCTTCATCAGTTGCAATTCGGCACTAGCGGCCTGAGCCGCGGCTAGTGCATCGGCGGCCTGCTTCTGCAATGCCTGGGCATTCGCCTCAAGCGCATGGATACGCTCGGCGAGCGCGGCGATCTGGGTGTCGGTCGACGGCTCGGCTGCGTGGGCAGGCACGAGCAGGATCGACGAGAGGACGAGCGAAAGTGGTATGGGACGCATGGAATTTCCTTAACGTGGGGAGCGTGGTTTGTGCCAGGCTGCCGGCCCATCACAATGAACGCTCGTATCGTTACGTTATACCATCACATCAACCGATCGGCTTCAAGTGCCATGTGACTGCATGCTCAATCCCGAGTGCGCTCGCCTGCCCAACCCGGCGGGAGGTTCGCGCGAGCGGAATCGCCGCGATAGTGTTTGAGCACGCGCTTGTCCATCAACGCAAACCACAGCCACGGGAAGTAGACCAGCGGGATCAGGGCCGCGTAGCCAGCCGGCAACTGCGGGCTGTCGTCGAAGTGACGCAGGGTCTGGTAGGCACGCCGCGGATTCGCATGATGATCGGAATGGCGCTGCAATTGGTACAACATCAGATTGCTGACGATGCGATTGCTGTTCCAGGAATGCTCAGGCGCGCAGCGCTCATAGCGGCCGTTGGCATCCTTGCTGCGCAGTAACCCGTAGTGCTCGATGTAGTTGACCGCTTCGAGCAGGGCCGCGCCGTATAGCGACTGGGCGAACAGAAACGGCAAGGCCATCCAGCCGAACATGGCAACCAGGAATGTGTACAGGATCAGGCTCAATGCCCAGGCCTGAAGATTGTCATTGTGAATACTCCAAACCGAGCGGCCCTGCCCTGCGAGCCGCTCGCGCTCGATGCGCCAGGCCGAACGCAGGCTGCCGATCATGGTGCGCGGCAGGAACGCCCAGTATGATTCACCGAGCCGCGCACTGGCTGGATCCGTCGGCGTCGCGACATTTTTGTGGTGCCCGCGATTGTGCTCGACATGAAAATGCCCATAAAACGCCGGAGCGAGACTCAGCTTCGACATCAGCTCGGCCAACCAACCGCGCTTGTGCCCCCATTCGTGCGCCGTGTTTATGCCGCCGCCGCTGACGATACCGACGGTCACCGCGAGGCCCAGCCATTGCAGCGGATTCAGATCCGTTGAGGTCGCCGCCCATACGCCGATGATCGTGCCGAGCACCTGCACGGGAAATGTCGCCAGCAACACCCGGCGATACCAGGGATCCTGTTCGAGCGCATCGACGGCGGATTCCGGGGGGTTGTTGCGATCCTCGCCAATCCACCCGTCAAGCAGCGGCACAAGGCCATAGATGACCACGGCGCCGGTCCACCAGAACCATGCCGAGCCGCTGATCTCGACCAGGGCGAAGGCAATCAGGGCCAGCGAAGGCACAATCAGGCTGATCGGCCACAGCCAGCGGCGACGATCAACCCAGGCAAGCGGGATCAAGACCTCGGTCATCCAGTCCTCCACGCTGAGATCGTCGGCCGCCATGATTGGTCAGGCGCGATGTCCAAGCCTGGCATCTTCCACCACCGTGATGTCTTTTGCAGCCATGCGTTCACATAAGCCGCGAGTCACACAAGACCGTTGTCTGCTGCCAGGGACGGCTCGCCTACCAAGTGGCCACGGCCATCAACCGCATCAGCATGATCCAGCGGCGAGAGTCTCGCCATGGCTCAGATCAGGAACAACGTCGCCAGACCGAGAAAAATGAAAAACCCGCCGCTGTCAGTCAGCGCGGTAATCAGCACGCTGGAGCCGATCGCCGGGTCGCGATCGTAGCGGATCAGGGTCATCGGAATCAGCACACCCATCAAGGCGGCCAGCAGCAGGTTCAGGGTCATCGCGACGGTCATCACCGCACCGAGCGCGGCGTTGCCATACAACAACCAGGCGACAAGTCCGATCACCCCGCCCCAGATCAGTCCGTTCAATACGGCGACAATAACTTCCTTGCGCAACAACCGCTTCGCACTTGATGGACTGACCTGGCCAAGCGCCAGCGCACGCACGATCATCGTGATGGTCTGGTTGCCCGAATTGCCGCCAATGCCGGCGACGATCGGCATCAACGCCGCCAGCGCGACCAGCTTCGTGATCGATCCTTCAAACAGGCCGATCACGCGCGATGCGATGAAGGCTGTGACCAGGTTGATCGCAAGCCATGCCCAGCGGTTGCGCAGCGATTTCCAGACCGAGGCAAAGATGTCCTCGTCCTCGCGCAGACCACCTCGACTCAGGGTTTCGGCATCACTTTCCTCGCGGATGACATCGACCACTTCATCGATCGTCAGACGCCCGATCAGTCGGCCATCGACATCGACCACCGGCGCCGAAATCAAGTCGTAGCGCTCGAATGCCTGCGCAGTTTCAGCGACATCCTCGTCGGGATGAAAGGTGTTTGCATCAACCGCCATGACATCGCTGACCATGCGCGCCGGATCGTTGACCAGCAACCATTTAAGCGGCAACACGCCGGTCAGCACATTCTCGTTGTTGACCACGAACAACTTGTCGGTCTGCTCGGGGATCTCTTTCAGGAAGCGCAGGTAGCGCAGCACAACTTCAAGGGTCACGTCCTCGCGGATCGTGATCATCTCGAAATCCATGATCGCGCCGACCTGGTCCTCCTCATAGGACATCGCCGAACGCAGCTGCTCGCGTTCCGGCGCATCGAGGCGCTGCATCAGCTCATGGACGACATCGTCCGGCAGATCCTCGGCCAGATCGGCCAGCTCGTCGGCATCGAGCTGCTCGGCGGCAGCGAGAATCTCCGGCGCATCCATGTCGGCGAGCAGGCTCTCGCGCACAGCATCGGAGACCTCAAGCAGGATCTCGCCGTCGCGATCAGCCTTGACCAGATTCCAGACGCTGAGGCGATCCTCGGGCGGCAACACATCGAGAATGTGGGCGACGTCGGCCGGATGCAGCTTGTCGATTTCGCGTTGCAGCTCGGCGAGGGTCTGCCGATGGGCTTCGACAGCCTCCAGATCGCCTTCGCCTTGGCGCCGGACGAGCTCCTCGACCAGACGATGTCGATACAGCATGTCGCTCACGCGGGCCAGATGGCCCTGCAACTGCGTGGTCGGACGGGTGCTGGTCTCGCTTTCAGTCATCATGCGCTCGCATTCCGCCATGCGTGCGCACGGCAGGTGTCAGGGAATGTCGGTGGGCCGTTTTCGCGGCATTGCGATGTTCGGTTCAGTTGGGCGGAAAGGGCTGGGGCATGCCTGGCAAGCTGCTGAACGCAGGCCACCGGGAGCCCCAACGAGGCGCGAATGATACGCCGCAGAGGCTGATAAGTCGCCAGTCGGCAAACGATGATCGCTGGACGGTCGATGCCGATCAGACGTCGCGGCGAGTCGATCCGGCAATCATTCGCGGGAGTTGTTGCGAGAGCACGGAAATCCCGAGACAGCTGACAAGGGTCAGTAGCAATGAAGGTTTGACCAGCCGACTAGCGAAGTCGACCGACGTACCAAGCCAATTCCCCCCATAGACCACGCTGACCGCGAGTGCAGCGATGCCCAGAACCGCGATGAGGATCAACAGCAGGCGTTGCTCAAGGTGTGATTCGATCTCGGCAGCCGGCGCATGTGCATTGGCAAGCATCGCGACTCGGCGGGCGAAATCGGCCGGCAACTGCACGTCGATTGGCTCGTGCAAGGTGCGCACCAGCGCGACATAGCTTGCACTCATCGACTCCAGTTCATGCAGGGATCCGCCGCTGCGCACGCAGTCTGTGGCAGCTTCCTGGGCCTGCCATTCACGTTCATCCGGATTCATGCGGCAACTCCCATGCGGTCGTTCAGTGCATCGCGCAATTGCTTGCGACTGCGGAAAAGGTGGCTCTTGATCGTGCCTTCGGCGAGACCGGTAATCATGGCGATCTCGGCGATCGGCATCTCATCGAGATGATAGAGGGTAAGAATGGTTCGCTGCAGCGGTGGCAGGCAATCAATCGCCTCGTGAAGATGACCCGCCGACTGACTTTCAATGCTGGCCGCCTCGATATCGAAATCGTCACTGACCCGATCCAGCGGCGACAGTCCTTCCGCATCGGCAAACGGTTCCGCGAGCGGAATGCGCTTGCGTTCCAGATGCCGCTTGGCCACCGAATAGGCGACCTGAGCGACCCAGGATTTGAGTGCGCTCTCGTTGCGATACTGATGCAGATACTGGTGCACGCGCAGGAATGCCTCCTGACACAGATCCTGGGTATCTTCGCCATGCCGGACCATGCGATGGATAACATGCCAGCAGAGCTTCTGGTACTGGAGCACGAGTTGCTCGAAAGCACCCGTCCTGCCGCTGAGGACGGCATCGACGAGGGCCTGATCCTCTTCCCGGCAGGTCGGTGTGTTGGTCACACGCTATTGGATACCCCCGCAGCGTGATCGGTTGCAAGCACTATCGATTCGGCCAGTAAATAGCCGCTACTACGCGCTTCTCCCGCTGGCGGGAGAAGCTGCCGACAGGCTGATGAGGGTGGTCGGGCTAGCTGTGATGAAAAAGCATTTCAAAAGGAGCACCACCCTCATCCCCCTCCGGGTACTTCTCCCGCCAGCGGGAGAAGGAATAGAGCAAAGGCGCAGAATTTAATGGACCGAATCAATAGTCCGGATTGTTCATGAACATCACGCGCCCTCGTTTGCCACCTTTCCGCAGCGCGATCTTCCGTGCCCCTTGTGAAATGTTCCGGCAAGCTCCTGCAACCGGTGGCACATCAGCCGTATCTCATTTCCTGCACCGCAACCCACCACCAGGTCTATCCCATGAACAATCTTGAATTCCTGATCCCGATCACCCTCTTCGTTTGCATCACCTATGCGATCAAGGCCGTGGTCGATGCCCGCGTACGCAAGCAACTGGTCGCCTCGAACGTCTCCCAGGAACTGATCCAGTCGATCGTCGAAGCGGATGAATTGCGCCGTCGCCACGCCACCTTGCGCTGGGGCGCAATCCTGATCGCCCTGGCCATCGGCTTCGGCCTGATGGAAGCGCTCAACTTGCGCGAAGTGACTCCGGGCATGCTCGCAATCCTGCTCGGCGCAACTGGCATCGGCAACCTCGCCGCCTACCACCTGTCACGCAAGATGCCGGCCTGAACAATTTGCCCTGCCGGGCGCACATGAAAAAGGGCAGCCGACAGGCTGCCCTTTTTGCTTCCTGGAACCGACTCCATCACGATTGATCTAGAACGGAATCTCGTCGTCCTCGAAATTGTCATTGCGCGCCGGTGCGGAAGCCTGGCGCTGCGGCGCTTCCTGCGGCCCACGCGGTGCGCCGCGTTCGGGTCGATCTCCGCCCCGCTCACGATTGCCACCTCCTCCTCCACCGCCGCCTTCGTTACCACCGAGCATCTGCATCTCGTTGCCGATGATGTCGGTGCTGTAGCGCTGGATGCCTTCCTTGTCGGTGTACTTGTCGGTGCGGATCGAGCCTTCGACATACACCTGGCGACCCTTTTTCAGGTACTCGCCGGCAATTTCAGCGAGCCGGCCGAACATCTTGACGCGATGCCACTCGGTGCGCTCCTGCTGCTCGCCGGTCTGCTTGTCCTTCCATGAGTCGGACGTCGCCACGCTGAGCGTGCAGACAGCGGTTCCGCCCGCCGTGTATTTGACCTCGGGGTCTGCGCCGAGATTGCCCACCAGGATGACCTTGTTTACGCCCCTTGCCATTGCATCACTCCTCGTTGTCGATTCGATCCGTATCCACGCACTGAAACAGTCCACAGTCTCAAGGGCTGCGAACGTATCGCGCAAATTCAGCGCTGCATGATACATGGCAGCCCCCACCTTTCATCTACACAAAAAAGGGGACGGAGGAATTATCCGTTTGAAACGGATAATTCCTCCGTCCCCTTTTTTGGTCCCTTTTTTGATCCCAAACATGCACCATCCATCCGCAAACGAATGATTTTCCGCCCTGCACCGTTCTCTTCCACGACCCGCAAGGGCCGGATCGGCCCCGACCTCACCTGGAGACACCGTGTCCCGATCGATGATCCGCTGGATCGTGCTTGCCATCGTCGTCATTGCCGCGCTTGCCCTCTGGCGCAGCGGGCTGCTCGCCGAACTCAGTTTGCAAGGCCTCAAAACACGCCAGGAAACTCTCGCTATGTGGGTTTCAGCCAAGCATTGGCTCGCGCTTGGCAGCTTTTTCCTCGCTTATGTCGCCGTCGCCAGCTTGTCCTTGCCCGGCGCGGCCATCCTGACCTTGGCCGCAGGCGCATTGTTCGGCCTGCTTGAAGGCACCGTGCTGGTTTCATTTGCGAGTTCGATCGGCGCGACCCTGGCCTTTCTGGTTTCACGATTTATCCTGCGCGACAGCCTGCGTGCGAAATACGGCAAGCGCCTGCGCTCGTTTGATGAAGGTATCGAACGCGATGGCGGCTTCTACCTGTTCACGATGCGTCTGGTTCCGGCGTTTCCATTCTTCCTGGTCAACTTGCTCGCCGGCCTGACCGCGCTCAAGATCGGCGTGTTCTATCTGGTCAGCCAGCTCGGCATGCTGCCGGGCACGATCGCCTTTGTTTATGCCGGCACCCAACTAGCCCGAATCGACAGCCTCTCGGGCGTTCTTTCGCCGGGGCTGATCGGCGCATTCGTCCTGCTCGGCTTGTTGCCTTTGCTGATGCGCTGGCTGACGCGCTGGATCAAGGCCCGGCGCATCTACAAGGGTTTCAGGAAGCCGCGCCGCTTTGATTTCAATCTGATCGTGATCGGCGCCGGTTCGGCCGGCCTGGTCTCGGCGTACATCGCCGCCGCGGTCAAGGCCAAGGTTGCCTTGATCGAGCGCCACAGGATGGGTGGCGATTGCCTCAACACCGGCTGCGTGCCTTCCAAGACCTTGCTGCGCAGTGCGCGCCTGATGGCCGATGCGCGAAACTCGGAGCGCTATGGCATCGCCAGGGTCAATACCGAGATCGACTTTGCCAAAGTAATGCAACGTGTCCACGAAGTGATCGCCAAGGTCGAGCCACATGATTCGGTCGAGCGTTACACCGAACTCGGCGTCGATGTGATCAAGGGCAACGCACGCATCCTCTCGCCCTGGGAAGTCGAGGTCGATGGCCGGCGCTACACGGCACGCAGCCTGATCATTGCCACCGGTGCACAGGCTCGGGTTCCCGAAATCGAAGGTCTCGATTCGGTCGATTTCCGCACCTCGGACACCCTGTGGGAAATCCGCGAATTGCCGAAGCAATTGGTCGTCATCGGCGGTGGTCCGATCGGCTGCGAACTGGCCCAGGCGTTCGCGCGCCTCGGCAGCAAGGTCACGATGATCCAGAAGGGTCCCCGTTTGCTGCCGCGCGAAGATGCCGATGCCTCGAAGCTCATCGAAGCTCGTTTCGCTGAAGAAGGCATCGATGTCGTCACTGACTGCGAAGCGATCCGTGTCGAAGGCGACAAGAAGGGTGGCACGCTGATCGGCAAACGCGGCGGCGTTGAAGTCAAATTCGGCTTCGACCGCCTGCTCCTGGCACTCGGGCGCAAACCCAACGTGGACGGCTTCGGCCTGCAGGAACTCGGTGTCGAGATCGACAAGCGCGGCACCGTGCAGACCGATGTGCTGATGCGCACGAACTTTCCGAACATCCTCGTCGCCGGCGATGTCGCCGGGCCCTACCAGTTCACCCATGTCGCTGCGCACCAGGCCTGGTATGCGTCGGTCAATGCACTGATCGCACCCTTCTGGAGCTTCAAGGCCGATTACCGCGTGATCCCCTGGGCGACCTTCACCGATCCGGAAGTCGCGCGCGTCGGCTTGTCCGAGGCCGAAGCAAAGGAGCAGGAGATCGAGGTCGAGGTGACCCGGTACGGCCTCGACGATCTCGATCGTGCGATTGCCGATTCGGCCGACCACGGCTACGTCAAGATCCTCACCCCACCGGGCAAGGACACGATTCTCGGCGCCACCATCGTCGGTGAGCACGCCGGTGATCTGCTCGCCGAATTCGTGCTCGCCATGAAGCACGGCATCGGCCTGAACAAGCTGCTCGGCACGATTCATATCTATCCGACCATGAGCGAGGCCAACAAGATGGCGGCTGGCGTCTGGAAGCGCGCACATGCGCCGCAGGGAGTCTTGCGCGTGGCCGAGCGGTTCTTCATCTGGCGCAGGCATTGAGTACGGGATAATGCAGCCGAACAATCCCCAACTGACCGGAAGACCCCGATGAACACCACCAGCGACCACGAGGAAGTCCGCCACTACTATGGCGAAGTCCTGCAATCGACCGGCGACCTCAAGACCGGCGCCTGCTGCCCGAGCGAGTCGATGCCGCCGAGCCTGCGCAGTCTGCTCGCTGATATCCATCCCGAAATAAAGGACCGTTTCTATGGTTGCGGCTCGCCGCTGCCGCCGGTGGTGAGTGGCACGACCGTACTCGATCTCGGTTGCGGCACGGGACGCGATGTCTACCTGCTTTCACGACTGGTCGGCAAATGCGGTCGCGTCATCGGCGTCGACATGACACCGGAGCAACTCGCCGTCGCCAGTCGTCATCAGGCCTGGCAAGCCGAGCGTTACGGCTACGCCAAATCCAATGTGCGCCTGATCGAGGGCCGCATCGAGGATCTCGCTGCTTGCGGTATCGCCGATGCCAGCGTCGATATCGTCATCTCCAATTGCGTACTCAATCTTTCGCCGGACAAGGAGATGGTCTTCGCCGAGATTTTCCGTGTGCTCAAACCCGGAGGCGAATTGTATTTCTCCGATGTATTTGCCGACCGACGCATTCCACCCGCACTGCGCAGTGACCCGGTTCTGCTGGGCGAATGCCTTTCCGGTGCGCTCTATGTCGAGGACTTCCGGCGCATGCTCGGCAAGATCGGTTGTGCCGATGTGCGCTGCGTCGGCCAGGCACCGATTCCTCTGATCGATGCTGAAATAATCGCGCGCATCGGCATGGTCAATTTTCGTTCGATGACGATGCGTGCGTTCAAGCTCGATCTCGAAGACCGCTGCGAGGATTACGGCCAGATTGCGACCTATCGCGGCGACATCGCCGGACAACCGCATGCATTCGTCCTCGATGACCATCACCGCTTCGAGACCGGCAAGCCGACGCTGGTCTGCGGCAATACGTTTGACATGCTGGCGGCGACACGCTTCGCCACGCACTTCGAGCTGCATGGTGACAAGCGTGTGCACTTCGGGCCGTTTGGCCGCGCACCGGAAAACTCGGCAGCCTCCACAATCGCCATGCCCGAAGTCGCTGCAAGCTGCTGCTGATCGTGCAATCGAATGTCGCCATCATCATCCCCGCCGGGCCCGGCGATACGGCATGGCGAAAGCTGCTGCCACAACTCGATGCGGCGGAGGCTCGCGAGATTGTGCTGGTGCTGGCCGAGGGTGATGACGAATTCGTCGATACCAATGCGGAAACCCGCGTCGTGCATTCGCCGGCCGGACGCGCACGCCAGCTCAATTCAGGCGCGAACGCGAGCCATGCCGACTGGCTGTGGTTTCTGCATGCCGACTCCGAGGTGTCGACGAAGACACTGGATGCCACGCGTGAATTCGTCTGTAGCGGGCAAGACGCAATCGGCTATTTCCGTCTCGGCTTTGCCGATGACGGTCCGCGTTGGATGTTCCTCAATACCTGGGGCGCCGCACTACGCAGTCGACTCTTTGGATTGCCGTTCGGCGACCAGGGCCTGCTCATGCCGCGACGTGTTTTCGAGGGGCTCGGCGGCTTCGATGAAAGCGTCGGCAAGGGCGAGGATCACGCCCTGATCTGGGCGGCGCGCGCGCAAGGCGTTCCGCTGCGTGCGATCAAGGCAATGATCCGGACCAGTGCTCGACGCTACGCCGAGAACGGTTGGTGGCGGACAACGCGAATGCATCTGGGCATGACCCGCGAGCAGGCAACACGCTTCTCGCGACACGCCAAGGCAACCGAGACCAGACTTCGATCATGACGTGCGCGATCGCCATTTTCGTCAAGAGCCCCGAGCTGTCGGCGGTCAAGACCCGCCTGTGGCCGGGCATCGGCCGCGCACAAGCGGAACGACTGCATTGCGCATCAGCAGCCGCAGTGCGATCGGTTGTCGTGCAGGCCAGTGCAGGTGGCAAGCTTCGAGGGTTCTGGGCCCTCGCTGAATCGGCCGAAGCGAGTGCGAGGCTTTGGCCAGGACTCCTCCACGTCGAGCAGGGCGAAGGTTCTCTCGGCGAGCGTATGGCTGCGGTCTATCGGCAACTGCGCAAGCATCATTCTGGCGTAATCCTGATCGGTGCGGACGCTCCGCAACTCGTATCGGGCGCCCTGTTGCAGGCGGCGGATTGGCTTGACGCGAAGCAGGCGCGATTGGCAATCGGACGTGCTGCCGATGGGGGTTTCTGGTTGTTCGGCGGCAATCGGGATATCCCCGCACAAGCCTGGATCGAACCACGCTACAGCGAATCCGACACCGCCAACGAATTTGTCAGGGCAATGGATACATACGGCGCATGGCATGAACTCGGCAACCTGCGCGATATCGATACGATCAACGACATCGTGCCGGTTCGCGAACAACTCGAATCGCTGCTTGATGCGACTGTCGAACAGCAGGCGCTGTGCCAGTTGCTTGGTGAACTGCCCGTGATCGCGGAACCCTGTCCATGACCGCCTGGTTGCTCGCGCACGCCGCATTGTGCCGCTTCGCGATTGTGGGTGGCGTTTTCGCGATCCTGCTACTCCTGCAGACATGGATTCCTCGGCGCGGCGCTGTTTCCGCGCGCGGACGATATCTGCGCAATCTTTCGTTGCCGCTGATTTCCGCCGCGATCGTGTATCTGCTGCTGCCACTGACCCTGGTCAGCTTTGCTGCGATGATGACCGAGCAACGACTTGGCCTGTTCAACATGCTCGAATGGCCTCGAGGAATCGAGTTCGTGATCACGATCATCGCGCTCGATCTCGCGATTTATTGGCAGCATCGCGCGATGCATGTGTTCCCCTGGCTTTGGCGCCTGCATCGCCTGCACCACACCGACTTGAATTTTGAACTGACCCTGGGCCTGCGCTTCCACCCGTTCGAGATCCTGTTCTCGCTGCTCTTCAAAGGCCTCGTCATTGCCGCGCTCGGCGCCTCGCCACTGGCCGTGCTGAGCTATGAAATCCTGCTTGCGGCTTTCGCCCTGTTCTCGCACGCCGACATTCACATCGCCGAGCACTGGGATCAGCGCCTGCGCAAGATCGTGATCACTCCCGACTGGCATCGCATCCATCATTCGATTCATCGACGCGAGACCGACAGCAACTACGGCAACCTGTTGAGTGTCTGGGATCGGATGTTCCGCTCTGCCAATGAACAACCACGCGACGGCCATCTGGCGATGAAGATCGGCCTCGGCACGTTCCGCGATGAAGCCTCGCAGCGGCTCCCTGGCATGCTCATGCAACCCTTTCTCGGCGACAAGCCTCCCTCTGAAAACACCAAGACTCCCTATGCGTGATACCTGGCCCCAGCTCGAACACAGTGATTTTCCGTCGATCGAACGCGGACGCATCACGACCCTGCAATTGAATCTCGGCTATCGCTGCAATCTCAGCTGCATCCATTGTCATGTCAACGCTGGTCCACGGCGTACCGAAACGATGGATCGCGAGACCATGCAACTCGCGCTCAAGGTCGGCAAGAAGCTAGGCGTCACCATCCTCGATCTGACCGGCGGCTCGCCTGAAATGAATGTGGATTTCCGCTGGCTTGTGAAAACCGCGAAAGCGCAGGGCTTGCACGTCATGGATCGGCTCAACCCGACGATCATGGAAGAGCCCGGCTACGAATGGGTCGGTGAATTCCTCGCCGAGAACGAGGTGGAAGCGGTTGCCTCCCTGCCCTGCTACAGCCAGGCCAATGTCGATGAGCAGCGTGGCGACGGCGTGTTCGAGAATTCGATCACGGCTTTGAAGAAACTCAACGCCATGGGCTATGCGCAGCCGGACTCCAAGCTCGTGCTCAACCTGGTCTACAACCCGAACGGCGCCTTTCTGCCACCACCCCAGGAAAAGCTGGAGCAGCAATATCGCCATTTGCTTGGCGACAATTTCGACATCCATTTCAACCGGCTCTATGCACTGGCGAACATGCCGATCCAGCGCTTCGGTTCGTGGCTGTTGTCCAAGGGACAGTTCGTCAGCTATATGGCGGCCCTGCGCAACGCCCACCAGGACGCCAATCTCGACGGAGTGATGTGCCGTTCGACCCTGAGTGTCGGCTACGATGGCCGGGTATTCGACTGCGACTTCAATCAAATGCTCAAATTGCCATTGGCCGGACGCAAACAGGACACACACCTGCGCGATCTGCTCGACGATGACATGCCGAAGGCGATCGGTGTCGCGGGACATTGCTTTGGCTGCACGGCCGGCCAGGGTTCGAGTTGCGGTGGTGCCTTGAATTGAGTCTGCGTCCGGCGACATGGGGATTTCTCGGGTGAACAGCGAAAGCGGTGCGACCAGGGCCGTCATTGAAGGCGCACGCGACGCCATCGTCGAGTGCGTACCGGCGACGCTGGCGATCGTCGTCGAAAGCATCGGCTCGACCTATGTCGGTACGGGTGCGATTGCGCTGTTTCGCTCGGACTCAAGGCAGGTCGGCTGGCTCAGCGGCGGCTGCCTCGAACCCGAAATCGCGCGCCGTGCGAAACACGCAGCGGCAGAGTCATGCATCGAATGGCTGGCGATTGATACACGCGACGACGAGGATGTGTTTTCCGGCTCCGCCGTCGGCTGCCGCGGTCGTCTGCGTCTCGTTCTGCTGCCGCTGCTTGCGATGCAGGGCTGGGAGTCACTCGCCGAAGCCTGGCTTTCAGGTGACGGAGTACTCGCCACCTCGATTGACATTTCCGGGCAAATCAAATGCCGGGCTGCCGAGCAAACGCATTCCTGGACACTGCCTTCGAGCTTCGCTGGCTGGCCGGATGATGAGCAAGCGCGATCAAGCTGGTCGATCGAACTGGCGAAACCGCCTTCCGTCCTGATTTTCGGTGCCGGCCCTGAGACTCCGCTATTGATTCCGTTGTTGCGCGCACTCGGCTGGATGACATCGATCATCGAATCGCGTTCGCGCTGGCAAGCCAATGCCACACTTGCCGATCATCGGATCGAGGCACGCCCCGCGTCTGTGTCGACAACGATCAAGATCGAAACCTACCGTACCGCCGTGATCATGCAGCACAATTTCGAGATGGATCTTGAGGCACTTCAGGCGCTCGCCTCGACGGACCTGCCATTCATCGGTTTGCTGGGACCGAAGCGTCGCCGCGATGACTTGCTCAAGATCCTTCCCGATATTGCGCGCGAAACGCTATTGCCACGCCTGCACTCGCCGATCGGTCTCGATCTTGGCGGTCATGGCCCTGAGGCGATCGCGCTCAGCATCGCCGCCCAATTGCAGACATTCCTGCATCGCCCCTGAGCGCGCCAGCTATACTGGACACATCCGATCCGGGGAAACACCTTGAGCTCCATGCCACTTGCCGACAACGCGGAACTCCGCAGTTTTGCCGACGTGCAGGCGCTTGGCGCCGCTGACATGGACGCAGTCAATTCGCTGATCCGCAACCGGCTCGCGTCGAATGTCGTGCTGATCAACCAGATTTCCGCACACATCATCGGCAGCGGTGGCAAACGCCTGCGCCCGATGCTGCACCTGCTCGCTGCGCGCGCCTGCGGCTATCACGGCAACGGCCATGTTCTGCTCGCGGCCCTGATCGAATTCATCCATACCTCGACCCTGCTGCACGATGACGTTGTCGATGAATCCGATCTGCGCCGCGGACGCAAGACCGCGAATGCCGTGTGGGGCAATGCCGCCAGCGTACTGGTCGGCGATTTCCTCTATTCGCGCTCATTCCAGATGATGGTCGAGCTCGACAACATGCGCATCATGCGCATCCTCGCCGACACCACCAACCGCATCGCCGAGGGCGAGGTCCTGCAACTGCTCAACATCGGCAATGCCGACACCACCGAGCAGGCCTATCTGGACGTGATCGAGCGCAAGACCGCCGTCTTGTTTTCGGCAGCGACACGCCTCGGCGCTGTGCTCGCAGGTCTGCCGGCCGAACAGGAAGAGGCGTTGGCACAATACGGACTCGATCTTGGCTATGCGTTCCAGATCGCCGACGACGTGCTCGATTATGTCTCCGATGCCGATACCCTCGGCAAGAACATCGGCGACGACCTCGCCGAAGGCAAGCCGACCCTGCCAGTCATCTACGCCATCGCCAACAGTTCACCCGATCAAGCAGCCAGCTTGCGCCGCGCAATCGAATCCGGCGGCCTCGATTCACTCGACAACATCGTCGCCGCAATCCGCGATTCCGGTGCGATCGAACATGCGCGCTCTCGTGCCGAACACTATGCGCAATCGGCGCGATCTGCCTTGTCAGCGTTGCCTGCTTCGGCGGCGCGGGATGCGCTTTCTCTGTTGGCGGATTATTCGGTGAATCGGAGTTCGTGATTCGGGTTGTTTGATTTGCCTATTGTTGGCGCAATCACCCGTAAATTTGGCCGTCCAAGCGCAGGCATGCGCTCGAATGCATTTGCCGTTTTCAATCACGCTCCTTCGTCGCGCGGCATCCCTGCCCTTTTTCACTCGCCTCAGGTGCGGGCGAAATACGGCAGGGATGCCGCGCGACGAAGGAGCGTAAAGAAAGTCGACAATCGAGGACTGATTCGAATCGAATCAATCACCCCCCAACCTCTCCATCCGATAACTCCCATCCAGCACGCGCCCGACCCAATCCTGATGCGACAAATACCAATCAACGGTATTCGCCAATCCCGACTCAAACGATTCGGTCTGGCGCCAGCCGAGTTCGCGTTTGATCTTCGAGGCATCAACCGCGTAGCGACGATCGTGCCCCGGTCGATCCTTGACATAGGTGATCAGTGACTCGCGCTTGCTGCCATCAACCAGTGGCTGGCGCTCATCAAGCAGGGCACAAATCGTCTTGACGACGTGAATGTTCTCGCGTTCGGCATCGCCGCCAACGTTGTAGACCTCGCCAGCACGACCGATTTCAAGCACGCGCAGGATCGCGCTGCAGTGATCCTTGACGAACAGCCAGTCGCGAATATTTCGTCCATCGCCGTAGACCGGCAGTGGTTCGCCTGCCAAGGCCTTCTGGATGATCAAAGGAATCAGTTTTTCTGGAAACTGGAACGGCCCATAGTTGTTTGAGCAGTTCGTTGTCAGCACCGGCAAACCATAGGTGTGATGAAAGGCGCGCACGAGATGATCCGAAGCGGCTTTCGAGGCCGAATACGGCGAGTTCGGCTGGTACGACGACTCTTCAGTAAACTTGCCGACGGGCCCGAGCGATCCGTAGACCTCATCGGTCGAGACGTGCAGGAAACGGAATGCATCCTGACGGTCAAGCGGCAAAGCGCGCCAGTAAGCCAAGGCACACTCGAGCAGGTTCAGGGTGCCGACGACATTGGTCTGCACAAATTCGGCCGGGCCATCGATCGAACGATCGACATGCGACTCGGCGGCGAAATTGACGATCGCCGTCGGCTGGCAGCTTGCGAGGATCGCTTGCACGCGCTCACGATCACCAATGTCGCCATGCTCGAAAACATAGTCCGAACGCGTGGCCACTTCGGCCAGTGTGTCTGGATTGCCGGCATAGGTCAGGGCATCGAGGTTGACGATGCGATACCCGCCGATGCCAAGCACGTCGAGGATGAAATTGCCGCCGATGAATCCGGCGCCACCAGTGACGAGTACAGTTTTCATTGAGTCATCTTGTCCTTGGAAACCAGGTCAATCGAAAGCCGAGGTCAGGCTGCATGGTATCGCGATCCAAGGAAAGCCAGACCAACTTCTGCCGTTCGTCCTGAGCCTGTCGAAGGACGATTCCAACTCGATGAATTGCCGCAGCAACTTCCGATCATGGTTCGACAAGCTCACCACGAACGGAAATTGGTCGAGCCTTCCCCAGTATTGTCAGAGCGTCATGCGGATGCGCCCGGCCCCGCACGCAGCGCGTAGAACTCCGCAACAAACGCATCGAGCCGCGACTCCTCGATTGCGGATCGAAGACCACGCATCAACTCCTGGTAGTGAAACAGGTTATGGATCGTGGCGAGCTGGCTGGCGAGAATTTCTCCGCAGCGATCGAGATGTCGCAAGTAGGCGCGGCTGAAACCCGATCGGCAGGTATAGCAGGCGCAACCTTCCTCGATCACCCGCGTGTCGCGGGTGAATTTCGCATTGCGGATGCGCAGCGTGCCATGACGCGTGAACAGGAAACCATTGCGCGCATTGCGCGTCGGCATCACGCAATCGAACATGTCGACGCCACGGCGTACGGCTTCGACAATATCCTCCGGTCGGCCAACGCCCATCAGGTAACGTGGCTTGTCCTTCGGCAGGAACGGCTCGATCGTCTCCAGCGTCGCATTGCGTTCGTCTTCGGGTTCGCCAACCGCAAGCCCACCAATCGCATAGCCATCAAAACCAATTTCGATCAGACCGTCGGCCGAGCGCTTGCGCAGATCCGGATAGACCGAGCCCTGGACGATGCCGAACAGGGAATTCGGATTCTCCAGTTCATCAAATGCGCGACGCGAACGCAGTGCCCAGCGCAGGCTCAACTCCATTGATTCGCGCGCGACCGGCTCAGTGGCCGGATATGGCGTGCACTCGTCGAAGATCATTGCGATATCAGAATCAAGCACATGCTGGATACGCATCGATTCCTCGGGACTCAGGAACACTTTCGAGCCATCGACCGGCGAGGCGAAGGTCACGCCTTCTTCGGTGATCTTGCGTTTGTGCGCGAGCGAGAAGACCTGGAATCCACCCGAGTCGGTCAGGATTGGTTTGTTCCAGCCGATAAACCGATGCAAGCCGCCAAAGTCACCGATGACATCAAGCCCCGGGCGCAGAAACAAATGAAACGTGTTGCCAAGAATGATTTCGGCACCAATCTCCTCTACATCACGCGGCGTCATCGCCTTGACCGTGCCATAAGTGCCAACCGGCATGAACGCCGGAGTCTCGATCGTGCCGCGATTGAAGGCAAGACGACCCCGGCGGGCTTTGCTGTTGGCGTCGGTGACTAGGAGTTCAAAGTGCATTGGGAGGGATTCGAGATTCGGGATTCGGGATTGGGAAAGCGGCATCGGGCAAGTGCTTCGGCTTTTACGAATCCCGAATTTCGAATCCCGAATCACGGCCGCCGTGCGGCCAGATCAACATCGCATCACCATACGAGAAAAATCGATAGCGTTGCTCGACGGCGTGGCGATAAGCATTGAGTATGAACTCGCGCCCGGCAAACGCCGACACCAGCATCAACAAGGTCGATTCCGGCAGATGGAAATTGGTCAGCAAGGCATCGACGCTGCTGAACTTGTAACCGGGGAAGATGAAGATCTGGGTCTCCCCGGCGAAGGGTTCGAGTACACCATCGCGGCTCGCGCTTTCGAGGGCGCGCACGACAGTTGTGCCGACGGCGACTACACGCCCTCCGCGAGCTCGCGCGTGATGGATCTTGTCGACAAGTTCGGCGCCGACGTTGAGCCACTCCCGATGCATGCTGTGGTCTTCGAGCTTCTCGGCTCGCATCGGCTGGAACGTTCCGGCACCGACATGCAAGGTGACGTGGCCCGACTCGATACGACGCGCGGCGAGCTTGTCGAGCAAGGCCTCGTCGAAATGCAGGCCGGCAGTTGGTGCAGCGACCGCACCGGGCTCGCGCGCAAAGATGGTCTGATAGCGTTCGCTATCGTCCGCATCGGGCGTGCGCTCGATATACGGCGGCAGCGGCATGCGGCCGAGCTTGAGCAACAATTTTTCCAGTGATTCGACGGATTCAAAGCGCAAGCGGAAAAACTCGCCATCACGGCCAAGGACGCGTGCAACACTGCCGTCAGCCAGCTCAATCGCTGCGCCCTCTTTTGGCTTCTTGCTGACACCGAGCTGTGCCGTTGCCTCGTGCGACCCGGTCACGCGTTCGATCAGGATCTCGACCGCACCACCGGTTTCCTTGCGGCCGAACAGCCGTGCCGGCAGCACGCGCGTATCGTTGAAGACGAGCAGATCACCGGCTCTCAGCAGATCGGGCAATTCACGCAATTGCCGATCCGACATTGATGCTTTTGCCGACTCAAGCAACAACAAGCGACTCGCCGAACGCTCGGCAAGCGGTTGCTGGGCGATCAGCTCTGGCGGCAGATCAAAATGGAAATCCGATTTCTTCAAGGCGGTCAAGCATCAAAAAGGCCGCGCATTGTAGCCGACGCCCGGAAACTCACGAATGTGCGCTACGGATCCGTCGTTTGCGGCCCAGCACGCGGATCACGATGAAAATCCCGAGCAGGATCATCGCGCCCGCCACATAAGGCACGGCGGTTCTAATCATGCGTTTGACCTCGGTAACACGCTCAAAATGCAGGCGCTCCGCAGCCGCAGGAAAATCCGGCGGCTCGCAGTGGTTGCCGAAATCGGCAGCCCACGGCACATAGGCGCCGTTGCGAACGTAGCGCAGCCACAGTGCCTCACCGCGTGCGTGGTCACGGTTGTTGACCCAGCCGGTGGCGACACAAAGTACGGCCGCATACGCCTGTGACCGCGCAGGCAAGAGATCGGCAGCTTGTTCGGCGAGATCGGCTGCAACGCCCCGGAAATGGAATCGTTTGAGCGGAACGGCACGACTGGCCGTGACGCGATCTGCTTCGTCATCGCCGACATAACTTGTGCCGATGTCGATATCAGCATGGTCGACCGGCACATGACGGTAACCGCCGGACGCGTCGTTGTAGCGCCCCAAGTCGAACATCCCGTCATAGATGCGATAGTCGGGATCCAGCTCGAATCCGAGAAGATCCATGCCGTCAGCATTGGCCATTGTTGCGGCTGCAAACGCGGCTTCTGCACGTTCGACCCGGCCTCCTTTCGTAGCGGCAAGCCGGGCATCGACATAGGCCTTGGCCTTGTCCTCCACATCCGGGTTGCCATCGAAATACGCCAGCGACTCCTTGAACAGGCCGTTGCGCAGCATGCGCCTGGCGAGCAAGGCGCGGATGTCGGCATCGGATCGATCAGATTCGCCTGCCGCGTCGACCGAGCCCGCTGGCTTCGCGCGCAAGTCGTCGACAAAGCGACGTAGCTCGTCAATCGTGACCACCCGCTCGGCGACATACGCGGCATCCTGCCAATACTGCGACTGCGCCGCGTAAAGGCTTCCAAGTGCTGTCACATAGTCGCCGCGACTCAGCGCGAGGATGCCGTTCTCACCATCCACACGACACTTCGGGCTGAAGCCGTCAATCGAATCAGCATCCGAATAGTTGGAATAGACGCCTTCACGATACCCCCAGCCCTCGCTGCTCGGAAAGTCGTGCGACGCATGGGCGTAGGCCGCTGCCGCCTCATTTTCGTCGCCACGGCGCAAGGCCAGCTTGGCGCGCACCCACCACGCCATGGCGGTATCGGATTGCTTCGCCGCCGATTCGGCCGCGTCATAGTTACCGATCCGATACAGTGCCGCAGCGAGTCGATCCATACCTTGCAGCGATGCACGGTTGCTGGTGTCCACGCGTTTGATGACGCGGGCGAGCTGATCGGGTAAGAGCTGGCTGTAGCGGGAGTTCAGGTAGCCCGGCAACAGGCGCCGCACGGTCTCGTTGGTGAGCGAAGCATCGAGCAGAATGTCGTCCTCTATCAAGCGGCCAAAGACGAAGTCCAGCGAATTCAAGCCGCTGCTCGATCCGCGCGAGGTTTGTTCCGCGTACAACTCGACCGCAGCGCCTGGATCGCCGGCATCGAAAAGCAGCCGGGCTTCCTCGCCGAAGCTGGCTGCACCCAGTCCATCTGGATCGGCGCTGCCTGCCTTGACCAAGGCGCGGACGCGCTCGAAAGCCACGCTTGCGGCATCACTGTGGCCCTGCATTTTTTCGAGTCGACCGATCGAATACCACGAGGCCACTTCACGGGAACCTCGCTGCTCGCCAGGCAGGGCCAGAAGTCTCTCGAACAGATCGCGTGCGCGATCCAGATCATTCGCATGAAAAGCCTCAGCCGCCTGGGCGTATAGCGCATTGGCAACGATGTCATCCGGGCCGGCCATGGTCGGTTGCGCGGCTGCTTGGGGCAGATCGTAATAGCCGTGCTCGACCACAACCAGGCCATCATGCGGATCCACGAGCACTCGACGCATCTCGAATTCGAATGAGCCCATCGGCAGGCTCTGAAGCGTATCCGCACGATCAAACAACAATCGGTTCGGCAAATCCGGGCCGCAGGCGAATGCCTGTGAGGCGCAAGCGAGCGTCACCACCAACAGCAGATTCTTAGGGTTCGTCATGCACAGCCTCGGCATCGACATTGCGGCAGCGCAGCCAGCCGATCACTCGCTCGCTGCCGGCCCGAAGTGTAGCGTTTTCATTGCGAAGAAAGACCAGTTCCGAGGATCGACGCTGCAGCGAGTATCCGGCAAGTGCGTCGGCCGCTTCGCAATCGGCAGGACGCACCGTGATCCGCTCGGGCATCGCCACGTCGAGCGACCCTGCGTTGCTGACAACCAAGTCATTGGCAGGGCCGCTGCGCTGCAAGCGCAAATTGATTTTGCTTGTCAAGGGGTGTCCGCCGATCACGGCGCGCAGCGTGGCCATGCTCCAACTGCGAAGATCGTCACTCAGTGGAAGCCGGAACCAGACGATGCCGAGCTGGCGGGATGGCCTCTCAGCTTGCAGCGCACGCAGGAAGTCCGCCATGCCTTGTGGATCGATGCGCAGCTCGGCTCGCGTACCGGCAATCGGCAACGCTCGTTCACTTTCGACCTGCACCCTGCCCTCGCGATCGTGGACCAAGGCGCTGCCATAGGAAGGTAAGGCGACCCAGTACGGAACCGGCGAAAGTGCATCGAATTGTGCAATCCATTGGTGTGCCTTTGCCGCATCGAACAATCCCCGCTCCGGGGAGGACACGGAATGCACCTGCAGCACCGCCTGATCAACATCATGCAATACGGTAGGCAAGGCCGACGAGTCCATCCAGGTCGGCAAAACCGTGACTGAAAGCGTCAAGTGGCTCGCGATCTGGCCACGCAGCTCGTGCAGAAGTCGCGCGTAATCGGGCAGTTTGCTCGTTGCGCAGTCGTAGTCGATCTCGATGCCGGCGAGGTTCACACCGGCGCTGTGCCACTGCTCTATGATTCCAGAAACAAGTGTAGTGATCGATGTCGATTCAAGCGCTGCCAGCTCGCCATCCAGGCGCAAAACGGCGGTCACCGGGCGACGGTCATTCGCAAGCAAGTTGAGATCAACCCGCGCGACGATCAGGCCCTCGATCGGATGCATCTGCGCGGCAAGCACGCGGAACCCTGAGAACATATCTCGACTGGCTGCAAGCGACTGCTCGTGAGCATCACTCCACTGGCGTTGCCAAATATAGCCTTGCTGCGGAAAAGCCACTGGCGCTGGCTGACAGGCACCGAGAACAAGCGACAGGAGTGCGCCTGTCCAACCCGCGAACTGCCTCAAAGCCAGCCCTTCTGGCGGGCCAGTCGATATGCCTCGATGCGGTTGCTGACGCCAAGTTTCCCGATCGCTTCGGAAAGATAATTGCGCACGGTGCCATGCGAGAGACTGAGCTGGGTGGCGATATCACCCGCACCCATGCCCTCGCCGGCCATGCGCAGTACCTGGCGCTCACGTTCGTTCAATGGATCGGCCTCGGTCCAGGCATCGACGGCGAGCTGTGGATCGATCGAACGTCCGCCGCGATGCACGGTGCGCAGTGCTTCGGCCAGATTCTCGGCCGGTGCATCCTTGAGCAGATAGCCGACAACCCCGGCATCGAGCGCGCGCCGCAAGAATCCTGGCCGGGCGAACGTGGTGACGATGACCACCTTGGTCGCGAGTTCCTGGCGTTGCACGCGCTGGGCCAATTCCAGGCCGGTCAATCCCGGCATCTCGATGTCAGTCACAAGGACATCGGGTTGCAAGCGCTGCAGCTCGCGCCATGCACTCTCACCATCCGCCGCCGCGCCGACCACTTCGATATCGGATTCAAGGCTCAGCAGTGCGGAAAGGGCACCACGCACCATCGCCTGATCTTCAGCCAGTAGCACACGAATCATGTTTCGCGAATTCCTTGAAGTTATGCGGACTTGCGCGACATTGTGCCTCGAACGCCCTCGCCGACCGACTCAATTCGAAGCAAGCGTGGATTGCGAGGCGGAAACCGCCAACGGCAAGCTCGAATCGATCACCTCCATGTCGACTTCGAGCCGCGTGCCCTTGCCGCGCACGGAGTCGATGCGCAAACGGCCTCCGATCGCCTCGACGCGCTCGCGCATGCCGCAGAGACCATTGCCGGCGACGATGGAACTTCCGCGGCCGTCATCCTCGATGCGCAGATGCAGTTCACCTTTGCGCTGTTCGAGAGCAACGGCGGCATGGCGTGCGCGTGCATGACGCTGGATATTGGTGATCGCTTCGCGCACGACCAGGGCCATCACAGTCTCCTGCTCGACGGAGAGCTCGACCTCGCCAAGCGAGTACTCGAACGAAATGCCACCGGATTCGAGCAGTTGTCGTGCCGAGGCCAGCTCGGCTGCCAGTCCCGCCGCGCGAATTCCAGTCACTGCACGGCGCACCTGCGACAGCGCATCACGCGCGACTCGCGTCACCTCGTCCACTTCGCGTCGCGCTGCGCCTATATCGCGATCGATGAGCTTGCCAGCCAGTTCGGATTTCAAGGCGATCAATGAAAGCGTGTGCCCGAGCAGATCATGCAGGTCGCGGCCGATGCGTTCGCGCTCGGCCAGTCCAGCCAAGCGTCTTATCTCGTCGTGCGAGAGTTTCAGGGCAGCGCGCTTGCGCATATTTTCGTGATAGAAATGATTGCTGAAAAACACCGCGAAAGTGATGATTGCGGTCAGTAGAAATAAGAAGATCGGCGCACCGTACCAATTGAGTTCGAGCAGAAAAATGCCAAGCATTGCGACGACGCCGACAGCTTTTTTCAGCAGATCGGCCTTGATGAAAGCCGCAAATGCACCCGCGTATATCAAATAGGTATTCGAATAGACGTTGGCCGGCAGCATGGCGTAACCGAGGGCGGCCATACCAAGCACGCAGAGGACCTCCCCCTGCAATCCACGACATTGGTATGACTTGAAATACAGCGGCAGGAAAATTGCGATCGACAACAGGGTTGGCAAAACCTGCGCGGCTGGAATACCAGCGCTCTTGATCGTTCCGGTGACGCTCAACAACATCGGTATAAACAGGAACACGAGATAGCCCAGGGTAAAGATCGGCATCCAGCCAAGCTGGAGCTCTTCCGGTATCAGTCTCGCGCGAAGTCGCAGCAACTTCGACATCACTGTTCTGCTCATGATGGCCATCTCCTGTTCAACGCAACTCTACCTGATCCACTTCGAACCGATACTCGCCAAGCGGCAAGCCAGCACTGAAACCGATGCCGCGAAGCATGCCCGGATCCGCGCCCGAAAATGCTTCCAGCTGCAAACGGACTTCTTTCCAGTCCGGCCCGGCAACAAAGCCCTGCATTGCCGGCATGGCTTGCTCATTGGCACCGGACATCAGCAGCACGTTGTACTCACGACCATCGCCGCGCGCCTGGAATACGATCTCGCGACGCGCCGAAAGATCAACGGCTCGCATTGGCGCGGAGCCCGGAAAGAACATCGTGCCGGCCCACGGAAATGCAAAGCCTGGCTTGATCTGGCCGCGGACCTCAAGGGCGCCAGTACTGCCTTTGGCACCGCCGGCGATCAGTTTCATGGTCGACGTCGAGGATCCTCCCGCGAGACTGTCGGTACTGGGCTGCCAGCCAAAACCAAAATTTGTGTCGATGGATTCCCCATCAAAATCACTGATTTTCGTCGTGGCGGTGCCCGCCTCGACGTCAACATCGGATTCAACGGATACATCGGTATCGACCACGAATCCGTTCTTCCAGATCATTTCGATGGCGCGGCTGACACGGATATCTTGCGACGGATCACCGTCGACCAGAACCAGGTCGGCACGCATGCCGGGCTCGATCCTGCCGCGATCCGACATGCCGAAAATCCGGGCAGGCAGCGATGTTGCGGCACGCAGCGCCTGCTCCGGGCTGAGGCCGGATTGCACCAGCAATTCCAGTTCACCATGCAGGCTGGCACCGTGGGCCGTGCCGGGATTCCCGGCATCGGTTCCAGCGAGGACAGGGATGCCGTCCGCGCGCAGGCGGCGTACGTTGTCGATGGCCATCCCGGAATTCGACGCGGCTCCATCCAGCGAAGAAAACTTCGCCTTCAGGCTCGCCCGCTGTCCACCACTGAGATTGGAGCTGATGCGCGAATCCGCAAGCAGACTGGTGGCATCGCCTGGCGCGGAGGCGCGAGATACCACCGAAAGCGTTGGAATGACAAAGACTCCGTGTTTCTGCGCGAGTGCGACGAAAGCATCGGAGACCGGCTCGTCGGCGAACACATGGGCAAGTCCGTCGACGTCGGCTTCGACGGCTTCAGTCGCCGTACTCTGGCGCGACACATGGGCAACCGCCGGTCGTCGCTGCCGGTGCGTTGCAGCAATGACATCCGAAACCTGCCCGGCGCTCAAGGTCGGCAGGTGTTGCGCGGAGGAATATGCGGAAAGGTCCTCGACGATGATCTTGATGAAGTCCGAACCTTGATCGATCTTGCTCTTCACAAACGCATCGATATCGGTCTGCGCGTCGAGCACAGGAAACGAAAGCCCGTACTGTGTGCCATGACCGCCGGCGACGGTCACGGCGGCACCCGCGGCCCAGAGGTCGGCTTGATCGATTCGGGTCAGCGATTCACGCTGCCGTTTGACAGACGCGAGACGCGCCGTATCGCCATGCATGTCAATTTCCGTGGTCACGCCGAAACGCAGGGCATCGCGCTGCGCATCGCCCCAACTGTGGGCATGCGCGTCGATCAGGCCCGGCATCAAGGTGCGTCCAGCGCCATCGATGATGGTCAGATTCCCGTCGATCGGAATGTCCGGCCCGAGGTCGGCGACGAGACCATCGCGAACGATCACGTTCGTCCGATCGATCATGCGCTGGCCATCGAACACCCGAACATCGCGTACAGCGAAGCTGTTGACGGATTTCGCAATTGATTCCGGCACATCGGTCGATTTCGACTCAGTACTTTGTCGAGAGAGGACAGCAATCGCCAGCACACTGACAACGGCCCCGATTGCTATCACTTCGGTCCAACGCTTCATGCGGTTTCTCCGGCAGTTTTCAACAAGGCGATTTTCATGAGCGCGATCATCCGCATTCGACCAGGCGACGCCGGGCCATCGCGAAAAACGCGACCGTGATCACGACCAGCACGAGAAGATGCATCCACAGCGAACCACCCGCATCACGCCCGACCACCTTCAGCGCGATCTGCAGCAGATGAAACGGCGGCCAAACCGGCGCCAGCGTATCGATGAATTTCGGCAGCATCGCCAGCGGGATCCAAAGTCCAGACAGGAAAGCCATCGGCAGATAGATGAGGTTGACGATGGCTGGAGAGGCCTGACCACTGACGCTGGTGCCGATCCACAAGCCGATCGCACTGAACGGCAAGGTGCCGATCACATTGATCATCAACAACAGCAGCCATTGCGTGGCCGTCAGCGAAACACCGGCCAGGGTGACCGCGATCACGCCGATCATGAGCGAGATGATCAAGGCGAAGATCATCGCCATGACCAGCTTGGCGAACAGGTAGGCACCCGGCGGCATGGGCAGAGCACGCTTGAGCGTGAGGAAGCCACGTTCGCGCTCAACGGCAACGTTGACCGCAAACCCGAACAAGGCCGCACCCATGATCCCGAATACACCGTAGCTGGCCAGCAGGTAGCGCGAAGCCTCGCCACTACCGGCTCGTCCAGCACCAAGCAGGACACCAAACAGCACGTAAAAGACGGAAGGAAACAGCAGCGAGGGCAGCACGAAAGAAGGCGTTCGAAACAAGCGCAGAAATTCAAACTTGGCCTCGCGGTAGTAGCAGCCCATCAGCTGGCCATGCGTCAATGCCATCGTGTTCATCACGCGACCTCCCGGGTCAGTTCGACAAATGCCTCGGCCAATCCCGCACGTTCAACTTCGAGCTCTTGCAGATCGGAATCTTCATCGAGCAGTCGACGTACCACCGGTTCGGCGCGATCGGCGATGATTTCATAACGTCCCGATGAACGTTTCGCGCTGCGTACTCCGGACCAACCGGCAATGTTTTCCTCGGTCAGCGTTGAAATGCAGCGGATACGTCGTTGCGAAACCCGCGAGCGCACTTCCTCGACACTGCCTTCGGCAATGATCCGACCGCTATTGAGGACCACAACCCGGTCGGCGAGAGCCTCGGCTTCTTCGAGATAGTGCGTGGTCAGCAAGACCGCACAGCCATCCGCGACCAGCTCGCGGATGGCCTTCCACAGGCCCTGTCTGGCTTCAATGTCGAGGCCGGTGGTCGGCTCATCGAGAAACAGCAGCCTGGGTCGACCGCATAACGCAAGGGCGAATTGCACACGACGTTGCTGGCCGCCGGAAAGCTTGCCGTAACGTCGATCCAGCAAACCATCCAGCCCCGCGAGGGCAACGCAATCGGCCACGGTTCGCGGCTCGGCGTAGTAGCCCCGGGTCAGTTCGATCAACTCACCGACCTTGAAGGCGTCGGGAATGCCGGCGGATTGCAGCATGACGCCGATCTGGCGGCGCGCCGCCAATGAATGGGGCGCTTGACCAAACAAGGTCGCTTCGCCGGATTCCGCTTGGTTCAGGCCAAGCAGCAGGCCGATCGCCGTACTCTTGCCGGCTCCATTCGGCCCGAGCACGGCAGTCAACTCGCCGGCACGCAAGGCCAGATCCACGTCATCCAGCGCCAGCACCTTGCCGTAGTGCTTGCGCACATTGCACAACTCGGCAAGAACTTCGCAGGGCGTTCCGCTCGTACTCATATCGCTTCTCCATGACCAGCAATCACCATAGGATTGCTTGCTCCGAAGCGGCAGTCGCAACGATCAGTCATCGCGAATGACAGAAGTCATCCGGCGTCAGCATCGCTCGTACTGAAGATGCGTGGGCCTTCCCCTGGACGCTCGGCAGGGCCGCAGGGGTATCGGATCAGGCCCCGACGTGATACACTTCACTAACCTGTTTTTCTTTTCTAATCAATGGCTAAGGCCTGATTGCCCGCGACGTCCCCTCGGCGCGGGCTTTGTGCTTTTCAGGAGATCACTATGAATGCGTTGCTGGTGAAATTGCATGAGATGCGCGCGGCGGGCGCGGCGGCGAGGACGACCGGAATGGATGACACCACGCTGGAATCCCTTGTCGGCAACTACCCCGAACTTGCCGAAGCCATCGATGCCGCCTATGCGGCGTTTCTTGCCTTGCGCTCCAGCCGCTCGGATCTGCTCAAGCTCGATGAGAACGAGCAGATCCATGCAATCCAGGCCGATTACGTCAATTTCTATCCCGATGACGGAGTCAATCCGTACGTTGCCTTGAGTGCACGTGGTCCGTGGATCATCACCCTCAAGGGTGCGGTCATTCATGATTCCGGCGGCTACGGGATGCTCGGCTTCGGGCATGCCCCGAAGGCCGTGCTCGATGTGCTGTCGCGAGCCCAGGTCATGGCCAACATCATGACCCCGAATCTCGCCCAACTGCGCATGGCCGACGCGCTCAAGCGCGAGATCGGACATACACGCGGCGGCTCACCCTACTCCCGCTTCCTGTGTCTGAACTCGGGCTCGGAAGCGGTTTCACTGGCCGCGCGCATCACCGACGTCAACGCCAAGCTGATGACCGATGAAGGTGGGCGCTACGCCGGACGCGAGATCAAGCGATTGGCGGTCAAAGGAGCCTTCCACGGTCGCACCGATCGTCCGGCGCTGTACTCCGATTCGACGCGCAAGGTTTATCAGCAGAATCTGGCCAGCTACCGCAATGAGCGCAGCGTCATCACGGTCGATGCCTATGACGTTGCGCAACTGCGCAAGGTCTTCGCCGATGCCGACAGCAATGGCTGGTTCATCGAGGCCATGTTCCTGGAGCCGGTCATGGGCGAAGGCGATCCGGGTCGCGCGGTCACGGTCGAGTTCTACAAGGCCGCACGCGAGCTGACCAAGGCGCATGGCAGCCTGCTCCTGATCGACTCGATCCAGGCAGGACTGCGCGCCCATGGCGTACTCTCGTTTGTCGACTATCCGGGCATGGAGGGCGTCGATGCGCCCGACATGGAAACCTATTCCAAGGCGCTCAATGCCGGTCAGTTCCCGCTCTCGGTGCTGGCCGTCAGCGAACATGCAGCCGACCTCTACAAGCGCGGCATCTACGGCAACACGATGACGAGCAATCCGCGCGCACTCGACGTCGCCTGCGTCGTGCTCGATCTGCTGACCCCCGAGATCCGCGCGAACATCCGTCTGCGCGGACGCCAGTTCATCGACCGACTCAATGCGCTGAAGGCCGAACTGCCGGGCTACATCACCAAGGTTCAAGGCACCGGCTTGCTGTTTTCCTGCGAACTGTCGAGCGAGTTCAAATGCTACGGCGCGAACAGCACCGAGGAATGGATGCGCGAACACGGCTATGGCGTGATCCATGGCGGCACCAATTCGCTACGCTTTACTCCGCATTTCGCAATCACCGAGGCCGAAGTCGACCTGCTGGTCAACGGCGTGCGCCAGGCGCTGATCGAAGGCCCTCGCAAGAAGAGCACTGCCGATCGCGCCGAAGCCGCCTGATCGCTGCATATCGCCGCAGCAAAAAAGGCCCGCAATGCGGGCCTCTTTTTGTCCGCCACAAAGCGGATGGCTCAGCGGAAGCGATCGGTCGCCTCGATCAACTCGTGGGTGATGCCGGGTTCGAACGCCGAATGCCCAGCATCGGCGACGATGCGCAAATCGGCCTCCGGCCAGGCGCGATGCAGATCCCAGGCGCTGCGTGCCGGACACACCACATCGTAGCGACCTTGCACGATCACAGCGGGGATGTCCTTCAGGCGATGCGCATCGCGCAGCAGTTGGTCATCGTGCTCGAAGAAACCGCCGTGCACGAAGTAGTGACACTCGATGCGTGAAAAGGCGAGCGCAAACTCGTCCTCGGCGCTGTCATCTATATGCGCCAAATCCTGCAACAGGTAACTGGTTGATCCCTCCCAGACCGACCAGGCCTTGGCCGCGGCAAGCCGCACCGCACTGTCCTGACTCGTCAATCGACGATAATAGGCACTGATCAGGTCACCGCGTTCGGCTTCAGGAATCGCAGCGAGATAGCTTTCCCAGGCATCCGGAAACAACGCGTCACAGCCCTTCTGGTAGAACCATTCGAGTTCCCAACGGCGCAGCATGAAGATGCCGCGCAGAACCAGTTCGGTGACACGATGCGGGTGGGACTCGGCATAGGCCAGAGCCAGGGTCGAACCCCAGGATCCGCCAAATACCTGCCAGCGATCAACACCGAGATGCTCGCGCAAGCGCTCGATGTCGGCGACCAGGTCCAGGGTCGTGTTGTCGCTCAGCTCAGCGTGAGGCGTCGAGCGCCCGCAGCCACGCTGGTCGAACAGGATGATCCGATAATGGGCAGGATCGAAGAAGCGTCGCGCGTTCGCATTGCAGCCCGCTCCAGGGCCACCATGCAGGAAGACAACCGGCTTGCCTTCGGGATTTCCGCTTTGCTCGTAATGGAGATCGTGCAAGGCGGAAACCCGCAGTCGACCGGAATCAAAGGGTTCTATTGCTGGGTAAAGGCCACGACGGCTATTGGCTAAAGTAGTCATCTCTCTAGTCTACCCGATGCCGTACATCACCCGCCCACCTGACGGCGCATCGGGTGTCGGACTAGAGGTGCAAGCCGAGATGCGCAGCGCGGAATGAAGAAGTCCGAAATGGTCGGGGCGGCGGGATTCGAACCCACGACCCCCTGCCCCCCAGGCAGGTGCGCTACCAGGCTGCGCTACGCCCCGACGAAACGGACTTTTCTTGATCTTGCGAGGGGCGCGGATTGTATCAGGCTTGTTCCGAATACACCCGCGAACGTCAACGACGCAGGATTTGCAGGACTTCTTCAAGCTCCATGCGCAACTGCTTGACGATTTGTCCGGTCATGCTGACTTCCATGCGGGCCTGCGGACCTTCGAGGCGCTGTCGCGCGCCGGTGATCGTGAATCCCTGATCGTAAAGCAGCGAGCGGATCTGACGGATCATGAGCACGTCATGGCGCTGGTAATAACGTCGATTGCCGCGACGCTTCACCGGTTTGAGGTTCGGGAACTCCTGCTCCCAGTAGCGAAGCACATGCGGCTTGACACCACAAAGCTCGCTGACTTCGCCAATCGCGAAATAGCGCTTTGCAGGTATCGCCGGTAGCTCGCTATTGCTCCCCTGATCCAGCATAAGCCTCTACTCGAACCTTCAGCTTTTGCCCCGGCCGGAACGTTACCACGCGACGCGCGGAGATCGGAATCTCCTCGCCAGTCTTCGGGTTACGCCCGGGACGTTGATTCTTCAAGCGCAGATCAAAATTGCCGAACCCCGACAGTTTGACCTGTTCTCCCCTTTCCAACGCGTCACGCACGGAATCGAAGAATGCATCGACGAATTCCTTGGCTTCACGCTTGTTCAAACCAACGTCTGCAAACAGACGCTCTGCCATTTCAGCCTTCGTCAGCGCCATCCTGCCCCCGCAACTTTGCCTTGCAACCAATCGCCAGAGCGGAGACCGCCAGACTGACGCAATGATCCGCGTCCTGATCCGTTAGGGTGCGTGAACCATCCTGCAAAATCAAGCCCATAGCGAGACTTTTGACTCCAATTCCGAGGAGCGGGCCAGCAAAGCGGTCGAACAGCACGATTTCAACCAGATGTTCCGGAATCGCCCGCCGGATGATCGCCTCTACATCCGCGTAGGCAACAGCGTCAGCCAGCACGATCGAAATATCCCGACGCACCGACGGGAAACGCGACAGTTTCGCGGCTACCGGGACATGACGCCGGGCCAGAATGGCAACTTCCAGCTCGAAAATACAGACATCCGCATCAAGATCGAGGGCCTTCTGCAATCTCGGATTCAATGCTCCCAGGTACCCAACCCGCTGCGCACCGCGCCAGATTGTCGCGGAACGTCCCGGATGCAGCCAACCGGGAGTGCCTGCCTCGAAGCGGAACTCAGATGCACTGGCACCAGCGAGCCGGAGCAGCGACTCGACATCCCCTTTCAGGTCGAAGAAATCGGCCGCCCGAGCCGGTTCGCCCCATTGTTCGGCCCCGGCATTGCCAATTGCCACGCCAGCGAGGCGCTCGACCTCGATCGGCGCATCCTTGTCTGCGTGATAGCTGCGTCCACTCTCGAACAAGCGCACCCGTGACTGCTGACGCTTCCGATTCGCATCGAGCGCGGACACAAGTCCGGGCAACAGGCTGGTGCGCATCACCGCCAGTTCAGCCGAGAGCGGATTGGCAAGTGCAATCGCCGCTTCGTCGAGCCCCCATGACTTGAGCAGGTCGGCCGCGACAAAGGCGTAGCTGATCGCCTCCGAATAGCCCCGTGCAGCCAGTTGCTGGCGCAGGGCGGTCAGCGCAATGCGATCTTCCGGGATCGCTGCGGGCGTGATCTCGCCGCGCGGAGCCTGCACCGGAATCCGCTCGTAACCGTGGATCCGCGCGACCTCCTCGATCAGATCCTCTTCGATCGCGATATCAAAGCGCGCCAACGGCGGGATGGCGGACCAACCTTCGGCAGTCGTCGAAACCTGCATACCCAGCGATTCGAGGATGCGACCGACTTCGGCGTCAGCGACGGCAACGCCGAGAATGCGCTGCAGGCGCGCACGGCGCAGCGGCACCGCAGCACGTACCGGCAGATGCTCCGCAGAAACCGCCTCGACGACCGCTCCGGCCGAGCCGCCGGCAATCTCGACCAACAAGGCGGTTGCGCGCTCGATTGCCAGGCGTGGCAGCGCCGGATCGACTCCACGCTCAAAACGGTGCGAGGCATCGGTGTGCATGCCGAGACGACGGGCGCGGCCACTGATGCTGGACGGAGCAAAATGTGCAGCTTCGAGAAAGACGTCGACGGTGGTATCGGTCACGCGCGTTTCGTAGCCGCCCATGATGCCGGCCAGAGCCACGACCTTGCGCGAATCTGCGATAACAAGGAAATCCTCATCAAGATCAACCATGCGCTCATCCAGCAACTGCAGCCTTTCGCCCTTGCTGGCACGACGCACGCTGACAGGCCCCGTCAACATCAATGCATCGAACGCATGCATCGGCTGGCCGGTCTCGATCATGACGTAGGCAGTCACATCCACCAGGGCACTGATCGAGCGGATTCCGGCTCGGCGCAAGCGCTCCTTGAGCCACTGCGGTGGCGGCGCGTTTGCATCGATACCGCGCAACAGGCGACCGCAATAGCGCGGGCAGTCCTGCGGCGATGTCAGTTGCACATCGAGCGATTCGGTATGCACCGCTGGCTGTACCGCGATTGCTGGAATCCTCGCAACGACGCCCAGTTCGGCGGCGACTTCGCGCGCAACGCCATGCATGCCTAGACAATCCGAACGGTTCGGGGTCAAGCCGATTTCAATGATCGCATCGGGCAGACCGAGATGATCGGCCAGCGGATTGCCAACCACCGCATCAACCGGCAACTCCAGCAGTCCATCCGCATCGCTATCGAGTCCGAGTTCGCGCCCCGAACAAAGCATGCCATTCGACTCGATTCCACGCAGCTTCGCAGGCTTGATCGTGATTTCACCGATGCGGGTTCCAACTGTCGCCAGCGGGGCTTTCAGGCCGACGCGCGCATTCGGCGCACCACAGACAATCTGCAGCGGCTCGCCGCGGCCGATATCGACCTTGCAGACCCTCAGCTTGTCGGCATCCGGGTGCTTCTCGGCCGCAACGATCTCAGCCACAAACACGCCATCCAGCCCCTGCCCGAGGATCTGGATATCCTCGACCTCCAGACCGCTCATCGTCAGCCGGCGCGCCAGTTCATCCCGCCCAACCGGGATTTCAACAAGTTCACGTAGCCAGTTTTCGCTGAGTTTCATGGGTTTGGAGCCGGGAGTGGGGAGTAGGAAATGGGGAGTGGGGTGAAGAATCTGGAAGTTGGATGTGAGTAAGAAATGTGTCGGCAGTACGCTGCTGATATTCGCTGTCCGACTCCCAACTCCCTACTCCCAACTCCCCGCTTCTAAGCAAACTGCCTGAGGAACCGCAGGTCGTTCTCGAAAAATGCGCGCAGATCGTCGGCGCCGTAGCGGAGCATGGCGAAACGATCGACACCGAGGCCGAAGGCGAAGCCGCTGTAGCGTTCCGGGTCGATGCCGCAGTTCTTCAGTACATTCGGGTGAACCATGCCGCAGCCGAGCACTTCGAGCCAGCGCGTCTCACCGTTTTCGGTACTCCAGCCAATATCCATCTCGGCCGATGGTTCGGTGAACGGGAAGAAGCTCGGACGTAGGCGCATCTCGAAATCACGCTCGAAGAACGAACGGACAAACGCAGCCAGGGTTCCCTTGAGATCGGCAAAGCTTGACGTCTCGTCGATCAGCAAGCCTTCAACCTGATGGAACATCGGTGAATGAGTCTGATCGGAATCGCTGCGGTAGACCTTGCCTGGCGCGATGATGCGGATCGGTGGCTTGCGCTCCGACATGCCACGGATCTGCACCGGCGAGGTATGCGTGCGCAGCAGCCGACCATCGGGAAACCAGAACGTGTCGTGCATCGTCCGCGCCGGATGATCCGGGGCGAAATTGAGCGCTTCGAAATTGTGCCAGTCGTCCTCGATTTCGGGACCGTCGACGCGGTCGTAGCCGAGCCGCGCAAAAATCTCACAGATACGCTCCATCGCGCGCGTGACCGGATGCAGGTTGGCGCGCTCGGAGCGGCGTCCAGGCAGGGTCACGTCGATGCGCTCACCGCTCAGGCGCGCCTCGAAGGCCGCCTCCTCAAGCAGCGCACGCCGCGCCGAGATCGCTTCAAGTACGGAATTCTTGGCGATATTGATCTGTTCGCCGGCGGCCTTGCGGTCTTCGGCCGGCAATTTGCCCAGTTGCTTGAGCTGCTCGGTAACGAAACCTGACTTGCCAATCACGGCAACACGCTCGACATCGAGCGCTTCGAGCGTGGAGGCGGCCGCAATCGAGGCCAGAGCCGTTTCGATGCGGGTATTCAATGAATCCGTCATCCTGGGAACCTTTCGCCTGCGCAGAAACAAAATGGGGAGCGAGGCCATGGCCTGCTCCCCACGTTCATCGAGTATCAATACCGACGCATTTCTGAGTCAGCAACAGACTTACGCAGCCAGAGCGACCTTGGCTTTTTCGGCCAGGGCAGCAAACGCCGCGATGTCATGGATGGCGAGGTCAGCGAGCACCTTGCGATCAACATTGATATTGGCCTTCTTGAGGCCATTCATCAGGCGGCTGTAGCTAAGTCCGTACATGCGGGCGCCGGCATTGATGCGGACGATCCACAACGAACGGAACTGGCGCTTGCGCTGCTTGCGGCCGATATACGCGTACTGCAGCGCCTTGATGACGGCCTGCTTGGCAACGCGATAGACCTTGCGACGGGCGTTGTAATAGCCCTTCGCGCGGGTCAGAAGCTTCTTGTGCCGACGGTGGGCGGTGACGCCACGTTTTACTCGTGCCATGGGTCAGTCCTCCTTACAAGTACGGCAGCATGCGGGCGACGCGGCCGGCATCTTCGGCACGCACGTGGTTCGTGCTGCGAAGATTGCGCTTACGCTTGGTCGATTTCTTGGTCAGGATGTGGCTCTTGAATGCGTGACCGCATTTGAACTTGCCTGACGCCGTCTTGCGGAACCGCTTGGCAGCGGCCCGGTTGGTTTTCATCTTGGGCATGGGCCCAACTCCTTTTCAGTTTTTCGTTACTGGCCCGAGCGACGGTATCAACCGTTCTTTCCTTCCTGCTCGATCCGGTTTGTATGACCCGGGGTTCCGGGTCGCTCCTCATTCACCGGCAAATCATTCCACCGGCAAAAATCACTTATTCTTCTTTGGCGCGATCATCATGACCATCAAGCGGCCTTCCATACGCGGGTACTGCTCAATCACCGCTTCTTCGACGATATCCGCCGCAATCTTCTTGACCATCTGGTCACCCAGTTCCTGGTGCGCCATTTCGCGGCCACGGAAGCGGATCGTGATCTTGACCTTGTCACCTTCTTCGAGGAAGCGACGCAGGTTGCGCATCTTGATCGCGTAGTCACCGGTATCAGTGGTCGGGCGGAACTTGAGTTCCTTGATCTCGACCTGCTTCTGCTTCTTCTTTGCCGCGTGCGCCTTTTTCTGCGCATCAAACTTGAACTTGCCGAAATCCATGATCCGGCAAACCGGCGGATCAGCCGTGGGCTGGATCTCGACCAGGTCAAGACCCAGATCCTGAGCCATGCTCAGGGCTTCGTCGCGCGATAGAACGCCTACCTGTTCTCCGTCTGCGCCGATGACACGGACCTTTGGAACTCGAATCTCGAGATTCCGACGGTTTGCTTTTTCAGTTGCGATACTTATTACTCCTGGCGATTTCTACGATCGAATCAAGGTCGTTCAGGCGACTTTGGACTCGGATTTCAGGCGCTCGGCAAACTCCGCGATCGTGAATGATCCGAGGTCTTCCCCTGAGCGCGCACGCACGGCAACGGCCCCCGCCTCCTTTTCCCGGTCACCGACGACCAGCAGATAGGGAACCTTGTTAAGCGTGTGTTCGCGGATTTTATATCCGATCTTCTCGTTTCGCAAATCCGCCTCGACCCTGAAACCTTGTACGACAAGGGTTTGCATGGCTTCAGCGGCAAAATCGGCCTGTGCGTCGGTGATATTCAGGATCACCGCCTGCACCGGCGCCAGCCAGACCGGGAACTGACCGGCATGGTGTTCGATCAGGATCCCGATGAAACGCTCCATCGAACCAACGATGGCCCGATGCAGCATGACTGGCGTATGCCGGGCCGAATCCTCGCCGACATACTCGGCGCCGAGGCGTCCCGGCATCGAGAAATCGACCTGCATGGTGCCAACCTGCCAGGCTCGGCCCAGCGAGTCACGCATGTGGTATTCGATCTTCGGGCCGTAAAACGCGCCTTCACCCGGCAACTCCTGCCATTCGACGCCCGAGGCGCGCAAGGCCGCGCGCAGGGTTTCCTCGGATTTGTCCCAGGTTTCGTCCGAACCGATGCGCTGATCCGGGCGCAAGGCCAGTTTGAGACCGATCTCGCTGAAGCCGAAATGCGCGTAAACCTGCATGGCCTGGCGATGGAAGGCAACGACTTCGCCCTCGATCTGCTCCTCCGTGCAGAAGATATGGCCATCGTCCTGGACGAAGCCGCGCACGCGCATGAGCCCATGCAGCGCGCCGGAAGGCTCGTTGCGCGTACACGAACCAAATTCGCCGTAGCGGATCGGCAGTTCGCGATAGCTGTGCAGGCCGTGGTTGTAGACCAGCACATGGCCCGGGCAATTCATCGGCTTGAGCGCGTAGTCGCGGCTTTCCGATGAGGTGATGAACATGTTGTCGCGGTAGTTCTGCCAGTGGCCGGTCTTTTCCCACAGGCTCTTGTCGAGAATCTGCGGGCATTTGATCTCGTCGTAGCCGGACTCGCGATAGACCTGGCGCATGTATTGCTCGACGACCTGCCAGATCTGCCAGCCCTTCGGGTGCCAGAAAACCAGTCCCGGCGCCTCTTCCTGCATATGGAACAGGCCGAGCTGCTTGCCAAGCTTGCGGTGGTCGCGCTTCTCGGCTTCCTCGATGCGCAGGATGTAGGCGGCCAGTTGCTTCTTGTCGGCCCAGGCGGTGCCATAGACGCGCTGCAACTGCTCGTTCTTGGCATCGCCACGCCAGTAGGCACCGGAAATGCGGGTCAGCTTGAAAGCCTTGAGGAAACGCGTGTTCGGCACGTGCGGTCCGCGGCACATGTCGAGGTAGTCCTGATGGTAGTAAAGGCCCATGGCCTTCTCGTCAGGCATGTCCTCGATCAGACGCAGCTTGTAGTCCTCGCCACGCTTCTTGAACTCGGCAATCACCTCGTCGCGCGGCGTGACCTTCTTGATAACGTCGTACTCGGTATCGATCAGCTCGATCATGCGCACTTCGATCGCAGCCAGGTCGTCCGGCGTGAACGGGCGCTCGAACCAGATGTCGTAGTAAAAGCCTTCCTCGATGACCGGGCCGATGACCATCTTGGCCGCCGGAAACAGCTGCTTGACCGCATGTCCGACCAGATGCGCGCAGGAATGACGGATGATCTCGACGCCCTCCTCATCCTTCGGCGTGATGATCTGCAGTTTCGCATCGTGATCGATGCGATCACTGGCATCGACGAGCTTGCCATCAACCTTGCCGGCCACGGTGGCCTTGGCCAGGCCCGCGCCGATCGAGGCGGCGACATCCTGGACGCTGACGGAGTTTTCAAATTGACGGACGCTGCCGTCGGGAAGGGTGATGTTGATCATGGCTTGGGGCTCCGGAACACAAAAAGGCGCCGAAGCGCCTTTTTATCCAATGCAGTTGCTTCGCGTCGGTTCAATCAGTGGGCAAAGGTTCGCGTCATGGTGATCGTGTTCGATTGAACTACGGTTCCTGTTGAGTTGATAGAACAGTGCCTGAACTTTGCGAAGCGGGTATCCCTTCTTTGCAGCATTTACAGTGAAAAAGCCGAAATGCTTTTTCGCTTCGCCGGGCGATCCTTCGTTTCCGGCAACGATTGGTGGGCGCGACAGGGATCGAACCTGTGACCCCTACCATGTCAAGGTAGTGCTCTACCGCTGAGCTACGCGCCCCTTGTGCGGGGGCGCGCAGACTAACCGAGTCTGCGGCAGTGCACAAGATGCGGGATGAAGATTCAGTGACATTGGGCTTTCGAGCGAGGGGAGACTTGAGGTTGACGGAAGTGGGATTTGAGATTGGGTTTCGGGATTCGTAAGAGCAAAGTCATCGAGAATCGCCGCTTTTCCGAATCCCGAATCCCCATTCCCGGCTTTCAGCCCAACAACCCCTGCTCGCGAAGCCGATGAATCTGGTCGCGTACGCGGGCAGCTTCCTCGAACTCCAGATCCTGGGCGTGCTTGTACATCTGGGTCTCCAGCTTCTTGATGCGCTGGGCGATCTGTTCGGGCGACAACATGCGGTATTCGGCCATTTCTTCGGCGACTAGACGATCAGCGACCGAAAGGCGACCACGGCGGTCGCGCTTGCCCGAGCGCTCCGATTCCGCGCGGGCGCCTTCCATGATGTCGGTGATCTTCTTGCTTACGCCCTTCGGGGTGATGCCGTGCTCTAGGTTGTACTCGACCTGCTTGGCGCGGCGTCGATCGGTTTCGTCGATCGCGATCTTCATCGAGCGGGTGATCTTGTCGGCGTACAGGATGGCCTTGCCACGCAGGTTGCGTGCCGCACGGCCAATCGTCTGGATCAGCGAGCCCGATGAGCGCAGGAAGCCCTCCTTGTCAGCATCGAGAATGGCGACCAGCGAAACCTCGGGCATGTCGAGCCCCTCACGCAGCAGGTTGATGCCGACCAACACATCGAATGCGCCCAGGCGCAAGTCACGCAGGATCTCCACGCGCTCGACCGTCTCGATATCCGAATGCAGGTAGCGCACGCGGATGCCGTGCTCGCCAAGATATTCGGTGAGGTTCTCCGACATGCGCTTGGTCAGCGTGGTCACCAGCACACGATCACCCATGGCGATGCGCGCATGGCACTCCGAGAGCAGATCGTCGACCTGGGTGCGTACCGGACGGATCTCGACCTCGGGATCAATCAAGCCGGTCGGCCGCACGACCAGCTCGACCACGCTGCCTGCTGATTTTTCAAGCTCGTACTCTCTCGGCGTTGCCGAGACAAAGATGCTGCGCGGTGCGCGGGCTTCCCATTCCTCGAAGCGCAGCGGGCGATTGTCGAGCGCGGAAGGCAGACGAAAACCGTATTCGACCAGATTTTCCTTGCGCGAGCGATCGCCCTTGTACATGGCACCGAGCTGCGGAATCGTGACGTGGGATTCGTCGACGACGAGCAAGGCGTCGGCCGGCAAATAATCGAACAAGGTCGGTGGCGGATCGCCCGGCGCAGCGCCAGTCAAATGCCTCGAATAGTTCTCGATGCCCTGGCAGTAGCCGATCTCGGCCATCATCTCCAGATCGAACTGGGTGCGCTGCTGCAGGCGTTGCGCTTCGAGAAGCTTGTTCGCCGCATAGAGTTGTTCGAGCCGTTCCATGAGCTCGACCTTGATCGTCTCGACCGCATTCAGAGTAGCCGCACGGGTCGTCGCATAGTGGGTCTTCGGATAGACCGTGTAGCGTGGAACCTTGCGCAGCACTTCGCCAGTCAGCGGATCGAAGATCGCGAGGTTCTCGATGTCGCCATCGAACAATTCGATGCGCAAGGCCTCGGTTTCCGATTCCGCCGGGAACACATCGATGACCTCACCACGCACGCGATAGCTGCCGCGACGCAACTCCATGTCGTTGCGCGTGTACTGCAGCTCGGTCAGGTGGCGGATCAGCTTGCGCTGGTCGGTGTGCTCGCCACGCGCGAGGATCAGGCGCATCTGCAGGTAATCCTCGGGCTTGCCGAGACCGTAGATCGCCGAAACCGTGGCCACGATCAGCGCATCGGGTCGCGACAGCAGGGTCTTGGTCGCCGATAAACGCATCTGCTCGATGTGATCGTTGATCGAAGCGTCTTTCTCGATGTAGGTATCGGACGAAGCAACATACGCTTCGGGCTGGTAGTAATCGTAATAGCTGACGAAATACTCGACCGCGTTGTGCGGAAAGAACTCCTTGAATTCACCATAGAGCTGGGCGGCCAGAGTCTTGTTTGGCGCCATCACGAGTGTAGGCCGCTGGATCTGCTGGATCACGTTGGCGATCGTGTAGGTTTTTCCCGACCCGGTCACGCCGAGCAGGGTCTGCCGGGCCACGCCGGACTCGAATCCAGCAACCAGGCGCTCGATCGCCTGCGGCTGGTCGCCGGCCGGGCGGTACGGTGCTTCAAGCTGAAATCGATCGGTCATTTAGCGGGGAATGGGGAGTAGGGAGCAGGGAGTGGGGGGCCGGAACACAGGCAATCGTGGACAGGTCGTGCCTTGCCGGGGAAATTCAAGCGACGATGGTGCCAATGTGCTCAATCGGCCTACGTCAACAATCGGCATTTTCCTACACGCTTTCGCGGCAATCAGCCATCGCCGCTGCAAACTGACCTGCCTAGCATGGACACTCAAACTGCTGGAGGGCACAGGCCATGGACATGCAAGCAAAGCGGGTTGCGGGAGTCACCCTGATCGAGCTTCTGATTGTCATCTCGATCATCGCCGTACTGACCACAATGGCGATGCCCGCCCTGGGCAATCTCAATCAATCAGTTTCGTCACGCTCCAGTCGAAGCGCCCTGTCGGTTTCGATAAACCAGGCGCGCATCACGGCAGCGATGCAAGGCAGGCAGGTCGTCGTCTGCCCCTCATCAAACCAGAACGATTGTGAGCACAATCTGCGCTGGCAGCAAGGCTGGATCAGCTTCATCGACAACAACAAGAACGGCGAACATGACGCGAACGAGGACATAATTGGCGTAACCCAGGCGCAACCTTCAGGTGTGGCCATCGTCAGTACCAGCGGTCGCCATCGGATCCGCTACCAGGCTGACGGCACATCCGACGGAAGCAATCTCACCCTGACCATTTGCGACCGCCGTGGCGTGAATTCCGCAAGGACACTCGTGGTCAGCAACTCGGGGCGGCTGCGCAGCGGCGCGCCGACACCCGCGCAAGCCGCCGCCGCATGCGCGGCCGTTGGTGCCTGAATCAACGACAGGGCTTGACGATCTCGGCGGATGCCACGAAAATGCGCGGCTCCGCCCGAATAGCTCAGCTGGTTAGAGCACTTGACTGTTAATCAGGGGGTCGCTGGTTCGAGTCCAGCTTCGGGCGCCAAATTGAAAGCCGCGAGAAATCGCGGCTTTTTTTGTACCTGGCGTGTGGGGAATTCGTTCATCGACAAGGCGGTGCAAACAGCACCACCAGGCCAGCATGACGACACGCTCAGTCGTGGATGACCCGGTAGCACGGAACATAGGCTGCCGTGCCGGGCAGCTTCATACGCTGCTGGGCGACGAAGCTGGCCAGCAAGTCATCCAGTGCCTGCATGATCGCGTCATCGCCGCGGATCAGGAATGGGCCGTGTTGTTCGATCGCGCGCATACCATCGATCTTGACGTTACCGGCGACAATGCCCGAAAACGCTCGCCTGAGGTCAGCTGCGAATTCGTGTTGCGGCTGATCGCGGTGCAGATTCAGTGATGCCATCGCCTCGTGGGTCGGCCGAAACGGGTATTGCAGACTCTCGTCGATGTTGATCGCCCAGTTGAAGAAGAACGCATCGCGACTCTCCAGACGGTACCTGCGCACGCGCTCGACGCCCTTGGCCACCTGACGCGCGACCAGGCCCGGATCATCAATGATGATCTGGTAGTAACGCGCGACATCGTCGCCGAGCGCGAGGCGCAGAAAGCGGTCGATCTGCTCGAAATACGCAGCCGATTCGCTCGGCCCGGTAAAGATCAGCGGATACGGAATCTCGGCATTGTCGGGATGCAGCAGGATACCGAGCAGATAGAGGATCTCTTCGGCGGTACCGACGCCACCCGGAAACACGATGATCGCGTGCGCGGTGCGCACGAACGCCTCCAGGCGCTTCTCGATATCCGGCATGATGACCAGATTGTTGACGATCGGGTTCGGCGACTCGGCGGCGATGATGCCAGGCTCGGTAATGCCGATATAGCGGTTCTTGCGCCGACGCTGTTTGGCGTGACCGATGGTCGCCCCCTTCATCGGCCCCTTCATTGCGCCCGGGCCGCAGCCGGTGCAGATATCGAGATCGCGCAGGCCGAGCTGGTAGCCGACATGCTTGGTGTAGTCGTATTCGTAGCGTGAGATCGAGTGCCCGCCCCAGCAGACGACGAGGTTCGGGTCGACATTCGGACGCAGTACGCGCGCATTGCGCAGGATGTCGAAGACCGCATGGGTGATCCCTTCGGAAGTGGTCAGATCGAACAGACCGCCTTCAAGCTGGGTCGACACGTAGACGATGTCGCGCACCACGGCAAACAGCAGTTCGTTGATACCGCGAATGATCTTGCCATCGACAAAGGCATGTGCCGGCGCATTGGTCAGCTCGAGCCCGACCCCGCGATCCTGCTGCAGAACCTCGATATCGAAATCAGCGTACAACTCGGCGGCCGTGCGCGGATCGTCGGTAACCAGACCCTGGGTCAGCACCGCCAGCGCGCAACTACGCAGCAACTGGTGCAAGCCACCGGCACTCGCATCGCGCAATCGTGCCACTTCCTGGCGTGAAAGAACGTCAAGACCCGAGGCGGGTCCGATGCGTGCACTGACTGTCGCCGGCTTGGTCGGGGATGAATCGGGATTGTTCATTGATTTCTCGTCTTGGGATCGGTCGCGCGAACTCTGCGAAACCGTGCGTGGAGGTTCTGCCTTAGGGCAGTCGCCTAGTGTAGTGCTTGCTTATTCCTTGAACCAAGTCGCCGATTCGATATCGACAGGCGGACCGTTGATCCGGCCCTTAAATAGTACGATTTTGCGCGATAGATTCGGCTCCGCCCGGGAGAAGGGCTCGCCCCTGGCGGGGCTCCTACGAGATTAGGGTGACCCTGTAGGAGCCCGCTTGAGGGCGAGCTCTTGCTACTCCCTACAAAGGCTGAAGTATGTGCAAATAGTTAAATTATTTCGCAAGCACCACACTGGAATCCACGAATACAGTGGCGCGGGTCAATACATGGGCAGCATTTCAGGCCTCCTGGCGAGCATCGCCTGCAACTGCTCGGCAACTGCTCGGCAACTGCTCCTGCGTTGCTCTACCTCCTGCATCCATGCAGTCGTCCTGCGTTGTGCTGCACATGGATGTGCGAATGTCGCGAGCGCAGGATGCGCTGGAGCGACCTCTCGACGGCTGTTCCAGACGCCGTTCTCGACTGCTGTTCCCGACGCAGTTCTACCTCCTCCATCCATGGCGTCGTACTTCCTGCATCCGTGCAGTCGTCCTGCATTGCAGGCATACATGCCATCCATGGCAATCGCCTGAAACCGCTCCTGCGTTTCAGGCATACATGCCATCCATGGCAATAAAAAACCGGCGCCCTTGCGGACGCCGGTCGATTGACACGCATGGAACTGAATCGAGTCTAGAACTTGTAGCGGAAGGTTGCCTGCACGGACCAGCGCGAAACGCCCGTGTTGACGCCGTCGCCGTTGACTTCCTGGATACTCGAGCTGTTCGCACCGCTGAACCGGTAGACATACTTTCCGGTTGCCGGATCGATGCCGGCAAAGTTGCCAATACGACGGGTCGAATAGAATCCGTAGTCGTCGATCTGGCCCCAGTTCTTGTCGAACAGATTACCGATATTCATGATGTCGAGCGTGAACTCGGCCTTGTGGCCATCCATGAAGCCCGGAATTTCCTGGGTCAGGCGCACGTCGAAATTGTTCATGAACTTGGCATTGAACGAGTTCGCCGGTGCAACGCGTCCACGGTACTTGTTGATTTCCGGATGCGCGTCGAGGAAGGCGAAGAAGGCGGCCTCCTCTGCGGCATTCGGGAAGATCACGTCACCCGGGCCGTTCGGCACGTAGAACAGATCGTTCGCACTGCGACTGTCGCCGTTGGCATCGTTGTAGAAAACAAGACTGTAGGGCCGGCCGGTACGACCTTCATAGACCACCGAAGCCGTCGTCTTGTTGTCGCCAAAGAACTTCCATTGCTTGGTCAGGATTCCGGTGAAGCGATGCTTGAACGCATAACGCGAGTCATAGGCGACGTTCTCGTTGGCCTCATAGATCGGAGAGTTGTTCCAGTTCGAGGTGTTCTGCGAGCTGGTTGCCGAACTGACTTCCGAAGCTTCGGTGTGCGTGTAGCCGGCAAGCCATGACCAGCCGCTGTCACCCATCGGCTTGGACAGACTCAGGGTGATCTGGTTGCCGCCGCCCTTGTCCGTATTGCGGATCAGGATCACGTCGCCGATTGAGCTCGGACGATTCGCGCGCGAAGCGACACCTCGACCCGAGATTGGCGCTGTTGCGCCCCAGTTGGCGGGGTTGAGTCCGGCCTGGTTGTAGAACAGCGAGCGTCCATCCTGGCTGACGCCAGTCGGCGCGCCGAGGTCGAGACGATTGAAGTAGATGCCGTCCTTGTTCCAGAACGAAAGCACTTCGACCGAGGCCACGATGCCTGCCCAGGGCAGCTCGTGGTCAAGAGCGATGTTGGCCTTCCAGACGGACGGAAGCTTGAAGCCCGGCGCGATGATGTCGACGTTCTGGCGACCACCGACCGAAAAGCCAGTGGTCGGCTGATTGTTCGGATCAGGATTGAAGATCGGACCAATACCGCCGCTTACGCTGGAGCTGTATTCGATGTAGTTGAGCCCGGTATTCTGATAGGCGCCAGCCAACCAGACGTTAGGCGGCGATCCCATGAACAGGCCGAAACCGCCTCGCACCTGGGTTGGACGCTCCGACTCGATGTTGTAGTTGAAGCCGAAGCGCGGTTGCACGACCGAACTGTTCGGACGGTTGGTGTTGTCGTAACCATAGATATTCTGGATGTTCGCGTTGTAAAGCGGCTTGTCCGGGAAATCGGGTGAATCAACGCGTACACCCATGGTCACGTTGAGGTTGTAGGTTGCCGCCCAGCTGTCCTGGACGAACAAGCCGGTATTGGTCAGCTCGAACTGCGCAGGAATATCCGCATAGGTGCCACCTGGCGCCGGTGCGCGGTAGTCAAACTGACGCGGATTGCCCGATTCGAAATCGGCGAGACTGGCAAAGCGATAGGTACCGTTCTGGTTGCGTCCGTAGTAATTGAAGATGTCATTGCTCGACCAGTCAACGCCGAACTTGAACGTGTGATCGCCAAGGAACAGGTTGCCTGCGGCAAACAGGCTCTTTTCCTTGGTATTGATGACGTTGACGTGACGGTTCTGCTCGGTACCGAGGAACACGGCATTGTTACCGAAATCAATGCGGATCTGCGGCAGGAACGAAGCCGGCTGGGCAACCGCGTCATACACGCGATAGGAAGCCTTCAATTCGGTCGAGAAGTTCTCGCTCCAGTCACTGAACAACTCGCCGACGTAGCTTTCAAATGTCTTGTTCTGGTTGTACCAGTGTGTACTCAGCGAAACCGCGGTGTTGTTGAAGTTCGGAATCTTGGCAACATCCTGGGAAGTCTTGCTGTAGCGGAAGCTTGCGCGATGATTCTCGTTTATGTTCCAGTCAATCTTCGCCGCGTATTCCTCGATGTCGGTACCCAGCGCACTGGCACCATCGAGTGAGCCGGCGTCGAAGCCCCAGACGTTCTGGGCGATGCTCTGGATAGCGGCGATATTCGCATCGGTTATGCGGCCATCTCCATATGGAGAATTGACAACGTCGGCCCCTGGAGCCGCGCGCTTGAATTTCTCGTAGTTGACAAAGAAGAACAATGTGTCCTTGATCAACGGGCCGCCGAAGGTAATGCCGTAGGTCTTCTCGTCCTTGAAGCCGGTGAAGTCGTTGCCGTTTCTGTCATCGCCAACCATGTTGTCGTTGCGATAGACACCGTAGACGCTGCCATGGAAGTCATTCGTACCAGACTTGGTAACGGCATTGACGACAGCGCCGGAGCCACCCGTGGTGGTCACGTCATAGTTGGCCAGACCGATATTGATTTCCTCGATGGCGTCCATCGAGACCGGCTGGCGCTCGGTCGGGAAATTGTTGCCTTCCAGGCCGAACGGATCGTTGGTGGCGACGCCATCAATACGGATCGCATTGAAGCGTGTGTTCTGGCCGCCGGCCGAAATCGCGCCATCAGCCTTGCTGACTTGGGCGATACGCGGATCGAGGCGCATGTAATCCTGGATATTGCGCCCGATCGACGGCAATTCCTGGATCTGCTGATTGGTGAAGTTGGTACCGGTGCCCATCTTCTCGGCACTGAACAGCGAATTGGCGGAACTGGTGACGACAATCGTTTCGAGGCTTGCCGCCGGAACCAGGCTGGCGCTTACCGTGTTTGCATCACCGATCTGCAGATAGACGTTTTCGCGCGTCTCGGTCTGCCCGTCCTTGGTGATCGTGATCGTGTACGGTCCACCCACGCGCAGGCCGCGTGCCGAGTAGCGGCCGGCGGCATCGGTCGTCACATGACTGATGGTGCCCGAGGTGCTGTGTGTGATCGTGACCTCTGCGCCGGTGGCCGGCTGACCTTGTGCATCAGTCACCGTGCCGCCGAGGTTTGCCGAAGTGCTTTGCGCGTAGGCGCCGGACACCGCAAACAGCGAAGAAAGCATCAACGGCAGCAGCCGCATCGTCAATCGCTTGTTCATTACTACCTTCCTCTAGATGGTTTTAAACCGGATTTTGGCAAAAGCAACCATATCGCGGTCATGCGATTGGCTCATCGAAACAGACACCCCTGAAACTTGCCCCGACCGCTGAACCCTGAACCGCCTCTTTCTGTAGAGGAGCGACCGGGCCCGGCATTAACCGTAGTTTAACCCGGGTTGATGACGGATTTCTAACAAAACAGCTTGTGTGGACGAACCGCCGCAGGCTGGCGCATCCAGAGAACACCCACGCACCTCGCACAATTCGCGTTAAAAATCAGATACTTGTCTCAGATTGCGTGGAAAATACATCAACTCAAGACGCCAGACGCACATAGGCGACCACGCCATCCAGGAACATCTGCACCGACAAGGCCACCAGCAACATGCCCATCAAGCGCTCGAGCGCCACGAGCACGCTATGCGCCGAGCCAGCGGTACAGATACGTCGATGAAACCAGCAAGACAGACGTTGCCAACCAGGCCAGGAACAGGGCGATGCTCCAGTCAACCGTACGCCCCGGATTGCTGTTGGCCAGCAGCAGGACGGCTGCCATCGTCGACGGCCCGGCCACCGCCGGGATCGCCATCGGCACGATGAATGGCTCGGCATCGATGTCGCCGCCGAAAATGCCGTCACGTGACGGAAAAATCATGCGGATGCCGATCAGGAAGAGAACGATGCCGCCGGCGATGCTGACTGATTCGGCCTTAAGTTGCAGGGCGCTGAGCAGGTACTTGCCACTGAACAGGAAGACGAACAGAACCGCGAGGGCGATGATCAGCTCGCGGATCAGAACCAATCGACGCCGCTCGGGGGCAACGTTCTTGAGCAGACTCAGGAACAACGGAATGTTGCCGAGCGGATCCATGATCAGGAACAGCAGGATGCCGGCGGACAAGGTGCTCATCGATTTTACCCTTGGACTGCCGGCCGAAGATCAAGCGTGCATCCGCGCAATGCCGAGCCGGCGGGACTGAGCAACCAGGTCACGGCAGCAGCCGTCGAATCTGGCAGCTCGCGTTCCAGCGTGTTCTCGCCGAAATATGCCATGCGCCGCAACCCGGTTCGCATCGGCGGGGGCAAAAGCGCATGGATGCGCACGGGGCCGCTGTCGGTTTCCTGATGCAGGATCGATGCAAAGGCAGCGAGCGCGGCCTTGGCCACGCCGTAACTACCCCAATACGCCTTGCCGACACGCTCGACATCATCCATCACGAAAACCACGGCGGCGTCGTCACCCATGCGTAGCAGCGACATGCAAGCCTGCGTGATCAGGAATGGCGCATTCAGTGCAACCTGCTGGATCCGCAACCAATCCATCGGCTTGACCTGATCGATCGGACGCAAGCCATCGAACATCACCGCCGCATGCACGATCGCGTCAAGACGACCGCATTGCAGGCGGATCGCCTCAGCCATGTTGGCGTAGTCATCCGCCGTCGCACCTTCGAGATCGATCGGGTAGATTGCCGGTTTCGGCGCGCCGAGACTTTCCAGTTCGTCGTAGAGGGATTCGAGAGGACGCACCTTGCGACCGACCAGGACGACAGTCGCTCCCGCTTTGGCGCTGGCAATCGCGCAAGCCCGGCCGAGCCCGCCACTGACTCCGGTGATCAGCACGACGCGATCGTGCAGCGCGTTGTCTTCGACTCGCGTCGGCTCGCTGCGAACCAGGGGCAGCATCGCCGTCAAGCCTTCTGCAGATCGAGGACGATGCGCTCGAGATCGCCGCTTTCCTGAAGCTCCACGGTGATGTCACAGCCGCCAATCAGCTCACCGGCGATGAAAAGCTGCGGGAAGGTCGGCCAATTGGAAAATCGCGGAAGATTGGCCCTGACTTCAGGATCTTCGAGCACGTTGACCGAAACAAACGATGCACCAACACTGTTCAGGGCCTTGACCGTGCGACTGGAGAATCCGCACATCGGATATTCGGGGGTTCCCTTCATGAACAACACGATCGGGGCGGATTCCACGGTGGATCTGATGCGTTCCATGATGTCCATGCAGGTCTCGACTGATAGGCAAGGCCAGGAGTCTGGCTGACCGGCTATTTTAGCAGCCCGCATTGGTCATGGTTGATTTGCGCAACGGCAACTTCATATCCTGCACGGCTGTTTCCATTCATTCCTCATGCAAGCGGATCCTGCAAAAATCCGCTCTCATCATCCAACCTGTTTTCCACCTGCCGCCGGCAAGGAGACTCCAATGGCTATCGAACTTCCCCCGCTTCCGTGGGCCCGCGACGCACTCGCTCCGTACATCTCGGCCGAGACGATCGACTTTCACCACGGCAAGCATCATCAGGCCTATGTCACCAATCTGAACAACCAGATTGCCGGCACCGAATTCGAGAGCCTTTCGCTCGAGGAGATCATCAGGAAGTCCAGCGGCGGCATGTTCAACAACGCTGCGCAGATCTGGAACCACACGTTCTACTGGAATTGCCTTGCGCCGAATGCCGGCGGTGAACCAGGCGGACGTCTGGGCGAAGCGATCAACAAGGCATTCGGCAGCTTCGCCAAGTTCAAGGAAGAGTTCACCAGGACCTCGGTTGGCACGTTTGGATCAGGCTGGGGCTGGCTCGTGCAGCGGCCCGACGGCGACCTCGCCCTGGTCAGCACTTCAAACGCGGCCACACCCCTGACCGGCAGCGATCGTGCCCTGCTGACCTGCGACGTCTGGGAACACGCTTATTACATCGACTACCGCAACGCGCGTCCGAAGTATCTCGAAGCGTTCTGGAATCTGGTCAACTGGAAGTTCGTCGAGAGTCAGATGGCTTACTCATCAGTCAGAAATATAGGGAACAATATTGAACTTTCCACGCTTCAGCGCGATCGAAATCTGCATGAAGAGAGATGGTCGAACCGTAGTACGCGAAGCGCTGGAAGAGATGCGCCTGACTGCGCTTGAGCGCATGAAGGAAGGTGAGTCACCGGCTGTCGTCTCCGCTTCGTTCGGCATGCATCGCACATGGGCGTACAAAGTGCGCGCGAAGGCGCGTGGGCGCGGCAACGGCAAGCGTGCATTGCGCTTGAGGAAGGGCACGGGTCGTCCGCGCAAGCTCACTGCGGCGCAGGAACAGCAAGTCTTCCGTTGGATCAATGGCAAGAACCCGATGCAGTACGGTTTCGATTTCGGCCTATGGACGCGGCAAATCGCGCGTGAGCTGATTGCGCAGCGCTTTGATGTGACGCTGAGTCTGGCATCGGTGGGTGCCGTGCTGGCACGCGCCGGTCTGACGCCGCAGAAACCCCTGCAACGTGCCTATCAGCGCGACCCTGAAGCGATCGCGCGCTGGCAGCGGGAAACCTACCCCGCGATAGCCCGCAAAGCCAAGCAGACAAAGGCGGTGATCTACTTCTGGGATGAATCAGGATTCCGCGCCGACTCGGTACACGGCACGACATGGGGAGCCAAGGGAGAAACACCGGTCGTCTCGGTGCCTGGGCAACGCCAGGGGATCAGTGCTGCTTCGGCAGTCAACGCCAAGGGAGGTTTTTGGTTTGCCACCTACAAGGGCGGCTTGAACGGCGATCTCTTCATCGACTTGCTACGCCGGATGATGCACAGACGTCGCAAGCCCGTCCATCTGATCGTCGATGGACTGCCTGCGCACAAGACCCGTGCGGTACGAAACTACATAGACAAACTCGAAGGAAAGCTGACGCTGCACTTTTTGCCAGGCTATGCGCCAGATCTCAATCCTGATGAATTGGTCTGGAGCCATGCCAAGCGCACTGGCAATGCTCGGCGACCACTACAGAAGGGCGAAAGCCTCGAGGATCGAATAGCCACTCAACTTGCCGACATGGGCAATCGGCCGCGCCTGATTCGCTCATTCTTCAAGCATCCAAGTGTTGCCTATATTTCTGACTGCTGAGTAAAGCCAGGAGTGGGGAGTGGGGAGTGGGGAGTGGGGAGTGGGGGGTGGGGGGTGGGGAGTGGGGAGTCGGGAGTCGGGAGTGGGTCAAAGCGAGCGGTTAGCGGTTAGCGGTTAGCGGTTAGCGGTTAGCGGAGAAAGCTTTTCGATTTTGACATTCGATGAGCAAAGAGGTGGAATTCATTCTGCCGGCTCGAACAAACGCTATTCTTACTCCCCACTCCCCACTCCCCACTCCCGACTCCCTACTCCCCGCTCTCAAGCGCCTCAATCACTGGCTGCACTTGCTCGTCACGATCAAGTGCTCGACCGACACGCTGCAGGCGTTCAATGAGCTCTTGGGGGTTATCGGCGCAGATCGTCGCATGACCGACCTTGCGCCCCGGTCGCGGCGGCTTTCCATAGTCATGCCAATGCGCCCGCGCTTCGGCGAGTACCGGCGTCGGATCGGGTAGTTCACCGACCCAATTCAGCATGACGCTGCAGCCGCGCGCATCGGTATCACCCAAGGGCAATCCGAGCACGGCACGCACATGGTTCTCGAACTGGCTGCAGGCCGCGCCTTCGATCGTCCAGTGCCCGGAATTGTGCACGCGCGGAGCCATCTCGTTGCCGAGCAATTTGCCATCGAAGGAAAACAGTTCGAGGGCGAAGACACCGACATAATCCAGCCGCTCGGCCAGCGCGCGCGCGCGCGCCACGGCGCGGCGCTGGAGGTCCTCATCAACCTCAACCGGTGCCAGACTCACGGAAAGTATGCCGTCCCGGTGCCAGTTGCGAGTCAATGGATAGTGGCGAAATTCGCCGCTGCGCGAGCGCACGGCGATCACTGAAATCTCGCTGTCGAACGGGACGAATGCCTCCAGGATCAATGGCACGCCACCGAGCGACTCCCAGGCATTATCTGCATCGGAATGCTGACGCAAAACGAACTGCCCCTTGCCGTCGTAACCCAGACGTCGCGTTTTCAGCACGGCTGGAAGTCCGGTTTTTTCGATTCCTGCACGGAGATCGGCAATGCTGTCAACGGCGGCAAAAACCGGCGTGTCGAGCCCGACTTCGCCAAACAGGGTTTTCTCCTGCAGCCGATCCTGCGCCACCGAAAGGGCGGCCGGATTCGGGAACACGCGCGTATGCGAGGTCAGCCATTCGGCGGTTCCGGCCGGAACGTTCTCGAAATCGAACGTGGCCACATCGATTTGTTCGGCAAACTTCCGCAACTGGTCGAAATCGCGCCAATCAGCACACAACAAGGGAGCAACCTGCCCGGCACAGGCATCTTGCGCACTGTCGACAACGAGAAACCGATGGCCAAGCGGGGCACCGGCAAGCGCCAGCATGCGCGCCAGTTGTCCGCCTCCGAGAATGCCGATGGTCGCCACAACTACTCCTGCCCTGGATCGGGATGGGCGAGTACGATGTCAGTCTGTTCGCGTCGAAATGCTTCGAGTCGCCCGGCCACTGACGAATCATGGATGGCCAACATCGCGGCCACAAACAGGGCTGCATTGGTCGCGCCAGCTCGACCGATCGCGAATGTGGCGACCGGAATACCGGCTGGCATTTGCACGATCGACAGCAGCGAATCCATGCCGTTCAGGGCCTGCGACTGGATCGGCACCCCGAGCACCGGAATACGGGTCTTTGCCGCCAGCATTCCAGGCAGATGAGCAGCTCCGCCAGCTCCCGCTATGATTGCGCAGAGTCCACGCGAACTCGCCTCTGCCGCATAGGAAAACAGCAGATCCGGCGTGCGGTGCGCCGACACCACGCGAACCTCATGGATGATCTGCAAGCGATCGAGGATTTCCACCGCGTGGCGCATGGTCTCCCAGTCGGATCGGGAGCCCATCACGACGCCGATACGCGGCGATTCGGCACTGTCAGTCATGGTCGTACCACGGCAAAATCGCTATTGTACGCACATTGGGCGAGCCATCAGAATCAAGGCCGGCCCACCCATCTACCCGGACAACCCATGGACAAAAACCTGCTCGAAATCCTTTGTTGCCCGTCTTCGAGAGTACCTGTGCGTTCGACTCGGCGGGATGAACTTGATGCCTTGAACCGGTCGATTGCCGCTGGCGGTGTACTGACCGTGGCCGGCAGCGGAGTGATGACGCCCCTTGAGGAAGCCTTGATAACGCGCGACGGAAAGGTCATCTACCGCGTTGATTCCGGCATTCCGGTCATGTTGATAGACGAGGGCATCGGCACTTTGCAGTTGAATGATTTCCCTGCCTAGCCCGGATTATTCATGAAAAACACGCGCCCTCGCTTGTCCCTTGAATCCACACGACTTTCCGCTCATTCGGCGATAACACCCGCTATTGCCTCAATCGCGAAAAGCCGTGTGAATCCAATGTCCTGCGCGATCATCACGCGCCAGTAGTGTCCGGTTAAAAATCAAACAAAATCAATTGGTTGCCAGCATCATCAGGTTGGGATTGGTAGCGGTCGGGCTGCAGGGCGCATGAAAGCTGGGTTTTTTCGAATACGGAGACTGACAAGATCTGTAGACATGTGTAGAGCGAGGCGTCGAGGTGCAACTGCTTCTTGACGATGGCAATCAGCACGTAGGTGGCCACAGCGCACCACACTTGTGTCTTCACGGCGTTCTCGCTGGTTCCCAGAAAACGTTTGATCCGCAGGTGCTGCTTGATCCACTTGAAGAACATCTCGACCTGCCATCGGCACTTGTACAAAGCGGCAATTGTCAGGGCTGGCAATGCTGTGTTGTTGGTCAGGAAGACCAATGTCTTGCCTGACTCGGAATCCTTGAAGCGAACGCGCCGAAGATGCTCCGGATAGTTCCTGGACGCATAGTAGCCATTGAGCCGGATGCGTTGATCACAGATCACGCCGGTGTCACGCTGCGTCGGAGAGGAGTACACGCGGCGCGAATTCATGTCCTTCTTCGCACGGGTAACGAAGAACGCGCCTGCCTGATGGATTGCGTACAGTCGCGCAAAGTCCACGTAACCTCGATCCATGACGTAGAAGGCCCCGGCCTCGATGGGCAGGATATCCAGCGCATTGACGTCGTGCAGCTTGCCATCGCTGATGTGGATGAAGGTCGGTATCGCGCCACGCAGATCCAGCAACGTGTGCAATTTGATCGCGGCTTTGGTGGATCGAAATGGTGCCCAGTCGAACAAACTCAGGCACAGGTCGATGGTGGTGGAGTCCAGCGCATAGACGCTGGCATCGAGATCGAGCACCGAGGGTTCTTGAGAATACAGCGTTTTGGCGCGCACGATCAGCCGCTGCGCCAGCGCATGGTAGATGCGCCAGTCGCGCAGGTTCAGTGCGTCGGCCAGCGTCGAACGCGCGGGCGCAGACGCGATTCCCATGTGAAACAGCTTGGCCTGATTGGCGGCCAGGCAAGCCTCGATATCGCGTAGCGAATCGCGCCATGTGAGCTGCGCGAAGGCCATGATTCGGAACACGTCGGCACAACCCAGCGTGCGCACACCTGCATCGCCCTTGTGTCGATCGATGATGCGTCCCAGCGTCTTCCACGGGACGAACTCCATCACCTGTGCAAACAGCGTCTTGCCCATGTTCATGCATCTCTCCGGGTCGACAAAGCCCGAGAGCATCACAAATCGGCGAATCCAGATTCAAATCGTGGACACCCTTGAATCGCTTGAAACCCTTGGTATTACTGGCTCTCCGGCCAAGTCTGAACAAATAAACCGGACACTACTGATCACGCGTATTCATGAATAGTCCGGGCTAGAAGCCTGTCGGACTTTACTCGGCCGGGCTGTGAATCCGTCTGTGCGGTTCGTGTTTCCGCCGCTTTTTGAACCATAGAACCACGATGGGTCTGCAAATCATCAATTGCTCCTCCGCACACAGCCGAATTCCCACCTCAACCGGCAAAGCCCGGCAGACTCCTGGAACGGCCGGCGATTTTGTGAACTGCATCACACTTGATCGACGTATTGCACATGATTCCCGCCCCCTCTTGATGCATCCTTTGTCTGCAGCATTGCGCGCGCATGCGCTGTCCCAGTTGAGACCCGATGTCCACTCCTGAAGACAAGTCGAACAAGATCGTCGAACTCAAGCAGCGCCAGGCTGGCGCGGCCGGTTCACAGGATCGATTGGGCGAGTTGCTCAAGCTTGTGCGCGGCATTGCACTCAAACGCGTCAACGGGCTCGTAAGCACCCTGTTCGAGAACGTCGACGATGCGCTTTTCCACCTCGCCGAGCGCGCCGAAAACAATGCCGTGCAGGTGCAGTTCTTTGATGGCATGCGTGAAGTCCGCAAGAAACGTCAACTCGTCGAACGCGTGTTCCAGGAACAGCTTTCGCAGATCTTCACCGACTTCGCCGAAGGCAGACTGAAACCGGTGCGCCCCGAAGTCGTCAATCCGTCCAATGCCGGATTGAGCCTGGTCGACGATCAGGAGCTCGAGGACTCACTGGCGATTTCAAGCATGGTTGCGAAAGCGGAAAACCGGCTTGCGCGAACCCTGTATCCGGTCAACCAGCGCCTCTCGGTCATCAGCGGCGGCAATGTCGTCGAAGATGCAAGCAATCCGATCGGGCCAGCGCCGTTGTGTCAGGCGTTCCGCGTAGCCGTTCGCGAGTTCGACCTCAATGTGCAGGTCAAACTGATCATCTACAAACTGTATGACCGCTACGTGATGTCCGGACTCGATCCGCTCTACGAGGAGGTCAACACCGAACTGATCCGTGCCGGGGTTTTGCCGCAGATCCGTCATCAATTGCCGCAATCGATGCGCAATCGATCGGCCACCCGGGCAGTTGGCGACGCCACGATGCCTGCGGCTGGCGCTCAGGCAGCGCAGGGCGGTGGTGACTACGGTGATGGCGGTCACTACGACCCGGTTGCGGCCGAACTGCAGGCCGAACTTTATTCGACCTTGCGCAACCTGCTTGCCAGCCGTCGTCCAGCGCAAGCAGATCATGGTGTCGACGGCCATCCCGGATATGCGGGTTCCGGCGCTGGCATGGTTCCGAACCTGAGCCCAACGGATCTGCTCAGCGCATTGACGATCCTGCAGGGCCAGACACAGTTTACCCAGGCCCATGCCGACAGCGTCGCCGATGCGGCAATTGCCGTGCAGCAGATCAAGCAGGAACTGCTCGACCAGGCACAGCGTCTTGGCGGCGCGGCGACAAGCGCCTATGGCGTGTCCTCGGCCGACGAAGACACGATCGACCTGGTCGGCATGTTGTTCGAGTTCATCCTGCAGGATCGTAACCTCCCGCCGCAGATCCAGGCACTGATCGGACGGCTGCAGATCCCCTATCTCAAGATCGCGATTCTCGACAAGCACCTGTTCGCGCAAAAGACCCATCCGGCACGACGGCTGCTCGATGCCATTGCCGAAGCGGGCAAAAGCTGGTCGGCGGAATCGGATGTCGACAACAAGTTGTATGGCCGCATCAGGGCCATTATTGAAACCATCCTGACCGATTTCGATGATGACTTCGCAATCTTCGAGCACGAACTGGCTGGATTCGAGCAGTTTCTGCACCAGCACAAGCGCCGCGCCGAACTTGCCGAGCAGCGTGCGGCTGAGGTTACCCGTGGACGCGAAAAACTGCATTCGGCTCGTCGTGAAGCCGCCCGCGAAATTCTCGTGCGCATCGGCAATCGTGAACTGGCACCGGTCATCCACAATGTCCTTTCGCGTCCATGGGCCAACTACCTGGTTCTGACCGACCTGCGTCACGGCAGCGAATCGGAAGAATGGAAGAACGCGCTGCGTTTCGCCGACGAGTTTGTCTGGAGCTCGCTGCCGAAGAAAACCGAGGCCGAAAAGACACGTTTGCGTGCCCTGCTGCCCCAGCTCGAGAAGGCGCTGAAGCATGGCCTCGGCACGGTTGCCTACCACGAAGGCGACGTGCGCCTGCTCATGCAGGAACTCTCCCGCTTCTACCAGGGCCTGCTCAACGGCGAGACTTTCGAGGTCAAGACGGCTGCGGAAGTGATCACGGAAAATGCCGTATCCGAGCAGATTGCGGATGCTAAAAAGAACACATCGACCGGCGAAGCCCAGGCGCCAGTCAACCAGAGTCCAGTCGAGGAAATCGTCCTTTCTTCGGGAAAGATCGAACCAGAATCCGTTGAAGTCATGGAAGGCGATGACGAGTTTGTCGAAGCCGCCCAGCAGATGAAGGTGGGTAACTGGATCGAGTTCATTGACGAAAATGGCAACCGCGAGCGCGCAAAGCTGTCCTGGATCAGCCCGATCAGTTCCAAGTACCTGTTCGTCAATCGCCGTGGTCTCAAGGTCTGCGACAAGTCGATTGCCGCACTTGCCATCGAGTTGCGCAGTGGATCTGCGGTACTGCTTGAAGAAGTTCCGTTGTTCGATCGCGCACTGGATGCCATTGTCGAGCGCCTGCGGCAAACTCACGCAACGGAATCGCCTCCGCCCGCTGCCGCCTGAGGGTTCCTCGACACCAGTGGATGGACTATCCTGTTCGGCTTCCGTGGCCAGCCGGATTCACTTCGGCAGCGCTTCGAGGATCGCCAATTTCCAGGATCCCGCGCATGCATGATTTCGGACGCCCCCGCCCTTCAAACGCCGGCGGGATTGTCGCCCCGCCTTCCACTGTCGGCCCGGACGCCGGGTCAATCCGGAACGATGTCAGCCGCGCACTTGCCGAGGATATTGGAAGTGGCGATTTGACGGCTGATCTGCTGCCGGAATCAGGGCAGGCCACAGCGCGCGTGGTGACCCGCGAGACAGCCATCCTGTGCGGTCGACAATGGTTCGACGAGTGCTTCATTGCGCTCGACTCAAGTGTACGCGTCAACTGGCTGGTCGACGAAGGCTCGACTGTTCGTCCGGGGCAACCGCTGTGTGAGGTCAGCGGACCGGTTCGCGCACTGGTGACAGGTGAGCGCAGCGCGTTGAATTTTCTGCAGACGCTGTCAGCAACAGCCACGGTGACGGCCGCCTACGTCAACGCCATTCGTGGCACGCGGGCAAGCATCCTCGATACGCGCAAGACCTTGCCCGGTTTGCGTCATGCGCAGAAGTATGCAGTCCGCGTCGGTGGTGGCAAGAATCACCGCATGGGTCTGCACGACGCCATCCTGATCAAGGAAAACCATATTGCCGCCGCAGGCTCGCTCGGCGCAGCTGTTTCGCGCGCGCGTGAGCTGCACCCGCAGACCATGATCGAAGTAGAGGTCGAGAATTTCACTGAACTCCGCGAAGCGCTGGACTCGTGCGCCGACCGGATCATGCTGGATGAATTCGAACTCGACGAGCTGGTGCAGGCCGTCGTCGAGGTCGATGGTCGAGTGCCCCTGGAGGTCTCCGGTGGGGTCGGCATCGATCGCGTCCGTGCGATCGCCGAGACTGGTGTCGACTACATTTCAATAGGTGCCTTGACCAAGCATATCCGCGCAATTGACCTGTCGATGCGCATTGCCCTGGAATAGAAAACCCACCACCCAGCCCCCCCCGGATGAAGGCAATCAAATCTTGCCGAGAAACTTGAGGATGCCGACAACCAGTACGCCGACAACCACGACACCACCAATCACCCAACCAATCGCCGAACCTGAGCCACTTCCTGGTACCGGCTTGGCAGTGTCGTCGTCCGCTGGAGCGGGAGTTTGCGCTACCGGTGCGCCCGGTGCCAGGAGCAGGAATCGAACGGTATCGAGACGCAGTTCATCGCCGGGCATCAGCATTCCGGTGTGCACACGCTTGTCGTTGATCCAGGTACCGTTGGCCGAGCCGAGATCCTCGACCATGACCCCATCAGTGGTGACCTGGAGACGGGCGTGATGCCGCGAGATCTCTTCTGCCTGGATTGGGATGCCGCAGTCGCTTTGGCGACCGATGGTCATCGTACCGACCAGCGCAAAATTGCGGCCAAAGGTGCTGCCGGAAACTCCGCGCAGCATGAATTTCGGCAACGCCATGCGTACCCGCGTGCGTCCATCGGCATCATCGGCAACGGCCACTGATGCCGCTACGGGCGCCGCCGCGATTCGATCGGGCGCAACAACGCGGCAGCCAATCCGACCGAACAGGAGCAGATCACCAGCCTTGAGCGGGCTTTCCTGAGTGATCTGACGGCCGTTCAATACCGTCGCCACACTCTGGTCACGGATGCGTACCTTGCCCTTGCCCTCGCGCATCTCGATCTCGCAATGACTGACGGCCACACCAGGCGCTATCAGAACCACCTGGCAATTGCTCCCCGAGCCAATCAGGGTGATGCCGTCAAGCAGATCCACGGCTGCGTGCTCACCATTCGGAAATATCAACTTCATCGCATCTCCCCCCAAGCGCCTTCGCGCCGGATTATTTTTCCAGTTCACGAACCAGGCGAAAACCGAGACTGTTCAGAGCCACGTCTTCCGAGTAGCTGTCGCTTTCCAGCACGCCTTCCTTGTCCGCAATCGAAAGCCAGCCGCGACCACGCAATCCGTGATCACGACAGCCGTCGGACAAAGCTGCACTTTTCCCGCAGGCGGCAACCCATTCACGCACATTTCCATCGATGTCGAAAACACCGGCAACGGCAGCATAGCTGCCCACCGGCGCCGTCGCCGCATTGCCGTCATCGCAATCAGCGCCAGCACGCGAATCGAAGCCCTCCCGGTAACTCGCATCAGCCAGATTTGCGCTTGAGCAGGTACCCGGCGGAGCATTTCGAGCCACTTGCTCCCATTCGGAAGGGGTCGGAAGTCGATAGCGTTTGCCGGACTGCTTGGCGATCCAGCCGGCATACGCGTGAGCTTCGGCGAAACTCACGCAGACCACCGGGTGCTGATCGGTTTGGCTGATGTCGGCGGATTTCCAGTCACGCTTGCGCGACGAACGGAAAATGGATTCACGATCGCGGCACGAAGGTTCCTTGCCGGCAAACTGGCGCTGCCCGGCCGCCCGCCACCAGACGGCAAACTCACCCCGCGTGATTTCGTGTCGGGCGAACGCCACACCGTTGCTGACAACAACCAGATCCGGGCCTTTGCCTCCGCCAATCAGATCATTGAACACATAGCCTGGCTTTCCGATCCGATCGACTCTGCGCAGACCGTCGCGCGCCGCAGTATTTGCCGGATCGACAGCTATGATTTTTTCGTATGCAGCTCTTGCGCCCTGCGCATCAAGGCCGCCACTGGCAAGCTGTGCCGCTGCAAGCCACTGGTCAACCTCGCGCTTGCGCCTTGAACTCGCCTCGGCAACGGTATCGGCACCTTCCGCGATCGATCCAGCGACTTCCTCGACCTTGTCGAGGTAGCCAGCGAATTCAGCCAGGTTTCCGCTTGCGAATGATTTTTCTGCCAGCTCCCGGTACGCCTTCGCCGTATCGACGATGCCCTGCTTGGCCGCCTTCGACGACGGATCAATGCGCAAAGCCAGACTGAATCGCTCGTATGCGTTCAAGCGCGGGGGAGTGGTCAGTCGCTGCCCAGCCAGATCGACGCGCGCCTGACGGACGAGCTGCGCCACTGGATCCACCACGGTCGGAACACTGGCGAGGTCAAGCGGCTCCATACTGTCCATGTCAACGGCGCCGGGCAGATCTTGCGAAACCGCCGGCTCGGTCGTGGTGCTTGTCTCTTGCGTTGCGATGGCGACCGACTGTTGCGCGACGGGAACGCGTGGGCTCGGCGCAACTTCGGCAATTTCAGCGACCTGTGTTGGTGCGTCCTTGTTTCGACCCGCGAGCAAGGCGTAACCGACCGAGCCGATCAGCAAAATGCCAATCGCTGCCAAGGCCCAAGGCAGCCAGGATCGCGACAAACTGCTGGCCACATCGAGGGCTTTCGTTTGCGCAGTGGAGGCCTCCATGCTCGGCAGTATTCCAATGCGGGTTGGTGCCTCGCCGACACGCAGGGCCGATGCGACCGCGTCGCGTTGCAAAACACGGGTTGGAGCATCCTGCGTTGGCGGTGATGGGGAAATGCTGCGCGGCTCGATGCTGGCGAGTGCCGCAATGAATTCCTCGGCGCTCTGATGACGCTCGGCGGGATCCTTGGCCAAGGCCTTGTCGATCAATGGCTGCCAGTGTTCCTTGCCTGCGGGCAAGCGCGGAATGGATTCAAACACATGCGCATAGGAAACAGCAAAACCATCTGCCCCTTCATAGGGAGGTTTGCCGACCAAGCCGAACCAGGTGAGCACGCCGAGTCCATACAAATCCGAGCGCGCATCGACATCGATGCCGCGCGCCTGCTCCGGACTCATATAGTGACTGGTGCCGACCGATATACCGGCACTGGTAATACGTGCCGTCTGACTGAATGCGCGGGCAATGCCGAAGTCGGTCAACAGCGGGGTATCGCTGACGTCGAACAGGATGTTCCCCGGCGCGACATCGCGATGGACATAACCGCGATGATGAGCGTATCCGAGTGCATTGGCGATTCCCTCGAGAACACGGACAAGTTCCTTCTCGCTCATGCCGAGGCGGACACGCTGGGCGAAATCCCCTCCCGACAGGTACTGCATCGAGAAATAGTTGAGCTGGGCCTGGGTGACACCGACATCGTAGACCTGGACGATATTCGGATGGGCCAGCGATGCCAGCATCCTCGCTTCCTGCAGGAAGCGCTTGGAGAAAGTCGGATCCGCGGCCAGCGCAGGCGCCATGACCTTGAGCGCAACCTCGCGATCGAGCGAAGTCTGCAGGGCCAAGTAGACGCTGGCCATGCCGCCAACGCCGACTTCGCGGCGAATCACGTACCCGGGGATGTCAATCGCAGTCACGGCAGCTCCCTACCCTTCATCCACGATTGTAACGAATCGCGAACATTTGTCCGCGAATTCTCGATCGGTTTGGCAAAACTGTGAAGCGCGACGACTTTGTGCCGCAGCGGGTAAACAAGCTCGAGGTGGGCAGGTGCCAATGCGGCAGGGTGGACTCCGACCACGTCGCGCGTCCCCGAAGTGGTGGCCACCTCAAGCTACTTGACCACATGCAGCCTTGGTCGCTGCGGCGCAGGCTCGGGCTCGGGAGCCTCGGGAGGGGACGGCGGCGAGCTTGCCTGCTCGGCCGGAAACATCATGCCCTGACCGTTCTCCTGCGCATAGATTGCGAGCACAGCGGCCATCGGAACTTCAATCGAATGACTGACCCCGCCGAATCGAGCCATGAAGCGGACATTGTCCAGACCGATCTCGAACCGATCCACCGCGCGCGATGCAACACTGAGAACCACGCGACCATCCTTGATTGCACTCTGCGGCACACGCACACCAGGCACACCGGCTTCGACCAGCAGATGGGGTGTCAGACCATTGTCATTGATCCACTCGTGAATGGCACGCAGGAGATACGGCCGATTCGAGGTCATTTCTGGTTCCGACACCCTGTTTCCTCATGTGTGCAAGACGCGTTCTTCAGGTGTCATGCTGCGTGTAAACACCTGACTGTGAAAAATCCGCTCACCGTAGTCGATGATCGGCTGGGCTTCCTTGGGCAACTGGATCCCGAGCGACTGGAACCGCCAGATCAACGGAGCAAACGCGCAATCAGCAAGGCTGATCTCGGGGCTAAGGAAGAACTTTGAGGCCTTGAACGCAGGCGCATTGCTGATCAATTCGTCGCGCAAGGCCTTGCGTGCCGCCTCGACACCCTTGCCGCCTTCCTCGACCCGATCAACCAGCGTGAGCCAGTCGTTCTCGAGCCGAACCATGGCCAGACGCAGACGCGCCCTGGACAGCGGGTCGACCGGCATCAATGGTGGATGCGGATAGCGCTCATCCAGGTATTCGGAAATGACGCTGGTGTCATAGAGCACCAGATCACGATCGACCAGGGTCGGAACCGAATTGTAGGGATTGAGCTCGATCAGATCCTCAGGTGGATTGTCGAGATCGACGACCACCTGGTCGTAACTGACGCCCTTGGCCGACAACACCAGTCGGATTCGATGACAATGCACGCAATCGCGCGCTGTGAATAGAGTGAGTACTGCCCGCGAACGCTGACTCAAGGCCATGTCGGCACACCTCCCCTGGCGGACTCGACGCCCGCAAGACCAAGCGGCCGAATCGATTCCGGCCGTCCCCGTTCGTCGGCACTCTACTACGCGGAAACGAAACCGCATAGATCACCCGTGATTGCCGGGAACAGGAGCGGATACCGATCTGGAACAATCTGACCAAGGACAGGCCGGGGCGTACCCCGGCCAACATCAATGAACGTCCTTCCAGTATTCCTGCTTGAGGAAATAGGCGAGCAAGGTGAACACGGCAAGGAACAGGATCACCCAGATGCCTATCGATTTGCGCTGCATTGCCGCCGGTTCCGCTGCGTACTGCAGGAAATTCGCGACATCACGCGCAACCAGGTCAAACTCCTGCGGGTTCAGCTTTCCGGCCTGATGCAGGTCAAAGCCTGCGAATTCAGCAGGATTGCCGCCTTCAGCCGGTTTGAACTTCGCGGTCTGAACACCTTGCAGCTCCCACAACGCGTTCGGCATCGAGGAATTCGGGAAAACCGTGTTGTTCCAGCCGATCGATCGACTTGAGTCGAGGTAGAACGATTTCAGGTAGTTGTAGACATAATCGACACCCTTTGCGCGCGCCATCAGGGAAAGATCCGGTGGCGCCGCACCAAACCAGGCTTTGCCATCTGCCGGACTCATCGTCGGCGGAATCCGATCACCGAAGTTGGCACCGGTGAAATTCAGATTCTGCATGACCTCAGCTTCGCTCAATTGCAGATCCTCGGCGATCCGCGAATAGCGCAACAGATTCAGCGAATGGCAGCCCGAGCAATAGTTGAAATAGACCTTCGCGCCATCCCGCAGCGAGCCAAGATCCGACAGGTTCGCGTTCGACGCAGGCATTCCTTCCGAGGAAGCCATCGCGGCCGGCGCAAAGGCCAGAGTCAGACCCAGCAGGAAGCCGCCGAACAATGTTTGCATCTTGTGCATGCTCACCTCAGTCATGGCCAGTTACCCGCTCCGGAACCGGCTTGGTTTTCTCGAAGCCGAATGCGGTGTAGACCCAGAGGTAGATAAAGAAACCGAAGTAGGCTGCAGTCAGGAAGCGGCCAATGATGGTCTCAATCGGGTCCGTTCCCGGGCCCGAACCGATCTTGCCAAGCCAGACAAAGCTGATGCCAAGCACGAACAAGGCAATCCGGAAACCCGTACCACGATAGCGCCAGGACTTGACCTTGCCACGATCCAACCAAGGCAGGAAGAACAAAAAGATAATGGCACTGAACATCACAATCACGCCGAACAGTTTATTCGGAATCACACGCAACATCGCGTAGAACGGCGTGTAATACCAAGTCGGTTTGATGTGCTCCGGCGTGACCAGACGATTGGCCTCGATGAAGTTGTCATGCTCAAGGAACAGCCCGCCAAAGGTCGGCTCGAAGAACAGGATGAAGGAGCAGATCATCAGGAAGCATCCGGTATAGAAGATGTCCTTGACCGTAAAATACGGGTGGAACGGAATGCCATCCGCCGGAGCCTTGTCCGACCAGCGGTTGCCCTTCGGCCCCTTCTTGATCTCGACGCCGTCCGGGTTGTTCGAGCCGACTTCGTGAAGGGCAAAGATATGCAGGACAACCAGCAACAGCAGAACCAGCGGCAAAGCGATCACATGCAGCGCAAAGAAGCGGTTCAGGGTCGCATCAGATGGCAGGTAGTCACCCATGATCCATTCGGTCAATGCGCCGCCGATATAGGGAACCGCGCCAAACAGCGAGATGATGACTTTTGCGCCCCAGAACGACATCTGGCCCCAGGGCAGCACATAGCCCATGAAGGCTTCTGCCATCAGCACGAGGTAGATCAGCATGCCGAGCAGCCAGACCAACTCACGCGGCTTCTTGTAGGAGCCGTACATCACGCCACGGAACATGTGGATGTAGACAACCAGAAAGAATGCCGAGGCGCCGGTCGAGTGCATGTAGCGGATCAGCCAGCCCCACTCGACATCACGCATGATGTATTCAACCGAAGCGAAGGCTTCCGCCGCGCTCGGCTTGAAGAACATCGTCAGGAAGATGCCGGTAACGATCTGGTTGACCAGCACCACCATCGACAGCACGCCGAAGATGTACCAGATATTGAAGTTCTTCGGAGCGTAGTACTCCGTCATGTGCTTGCGGTAGACCGGAAGGAATGACGGTGCGCGCTCGTTGAACCATTCCTGCATGCCGGTGACGGCCTGGATCAGTCGATTGGCCATTACGCTGCCCCCTTCGTCTGACCGATCATGATGTGGTTGTCATCAATGAAGTAATACGGCGGCACAACCAGATTGGTTGGCGCCGGCACACCGTCATAGACGCGACCTGCCATGTCGAAGCGCGACTTGTGGCACGGACAGAAGAATCCGCCCTTCCAGTCAGGATCGAATGGTTCGGGCTTGAGTTCGGCATGCAGCTTCGGCGCGCAACCGAGATGGGTACAGATGCCGACGACGACAAACAACTCGGCCTTCTCGGAACGATATTCGTTCTGAGCGAACGCCGGTTGCTGGTCGGTCACCAGCGACCCCGGATCCTTGAGCTGCGAATCCAGGCTCGGCAAGGCATCAAGCTGGGCCTGGGTGCGGCGGATGATCCAGATCGGCTGGCCGCGCCATTCGAACATCACCATCTGCCCGAGTTCGAGCTTGCTGATGTCGGCTTCGACCGGAGCGCCGGCGGTTTTTGCCTGCGCACTCGGTTGCCACGATTTGATGAAAGGTATGGCCGCCACTGCAATCCCTGCACCACCAACGACGGCTGTCGTTGCGGTCAGGAACCTGCGGCGGCCCATGTCGACGCCGTCATTTGCCATCCGGCACTCCACGAGAGCTTGCTGAAAAAGGAAAAGGAACTGGGATTGAACGCGGGCATGCCGCAAACTCATGCTAGTTTAACGAAGCACTCCGCACCGCACAATCGAGCGCAGCGTGGCAGGATGTCCACCGTCACCCGCGCCAACCATCAGTTTACCCTCATGCGCCGCTCATCGACCCATATCCTTTCCTTCGTCCTGCGCTTCGCCATCCTCGGCCTGGCGATTGCTTTCGCGCTGAGCCTGTTCGCTCCCGAAATGGTCGAACGCCTGCGCGGAGAAACATCGAGAGCCGCGCGCAGCGATCCGGTTCGAATTCCTCCGCACATGGTATCCGCCCACGCCGAAGGCCCCGTTTCCTATGCAGATGCGGTGACTCGAGCCGCGCCGGCGGTGGTCAGCATCTATGCCAACAAGATCACCACGGTACGCCAGTATCGAATCGTTCCTGATCCGGTCACCCGACGCTTGTTTGGCGCGATTGCAGCTGGCCCGGCCTACAAGAAGCAGGAACACAGTCTTGGTTCGGGCGTGGTCTTCAGTGCCGATGGCTATGTACTGACGAACAATCATGTAATCAGCGGTGCCGATGACATCCAGGTTTTGTTGTCGGATGGCCGCGTAGCTCAGGCGCGCGTGATTGGCGCCGACGCCGACACCGATCTCGCCGTGCTCAAGATCAATGCCAGCGACCTGCCAACAATCGCGGTTGCTGATCGTGGCGATGTCAATGTCGGCGATGTCGTCCTCGCCATTGGAAATCCTTTCGGGGTCGGCAAGACCGTGACCATGGGCATCGTCAGCGCGACCGGGCGTCAGCTTCGCCTGTCCGCCTATGAGGACTTCATCCAGACCGATGCCGCGATCAATTTCGGAAACTCGGGTGGTGCCCTGGTCAATGCCTTGGGTGAGCTGGTCGGCATCAACACGGCGGTCTACCGCAATGCTGGCGGCGACGGACGTGGCGGGGTTTCGCAGCAGAACAACGCCGAGGGCATCGGATTTGCGATCCCGGTCAGCACCGCCAAGGCGGTGCTTGATCAGATCATCAGCCACGGCATGGTCATCCGAGGCTGGTTCGGGGCAGAGTATGCGGATATTTCCGCGCTCAGCGCAGGCACCCCGGAAACCACGCCACTGCAGCGCGGGGTCATCATTGTCGAAGTGTTGCCAGGCGGGCCTGCCGACAACGCCGACCTGCGACGCGGGGACATCCTGCTCAAGCTGAATGGCGAAGACATCATTGATCAGGCCGACCTGCGCAGCCACGAGGCGGCCCTCGCGCCCGGCACGATTGCGCGCCTCGAAGGCTTGCGCAGCGGAACCCCGTTCTCGCTCGAAATCACCCTGAAGCAGCGCCCGCAGAACACGGTCAGCGGCACCTGAGTTTGTCTCAAAGCGCCTTGCGGTAGCGATCGCGCAGGGTTGCCACGCGCTCGACATAGACCTGGGTTTCGGCGAAAGGCGGCACATCGGCATATTTGCGTACCGCGCCAGGACCCGCGTTGTAGGCGGCGGCGGCGAGACGTTCGTCCCCATTGAAATCGCTGAGCATCTGGGCGAGGTACTCGGCCCCGCCGCGAATATTCTGGGCGGCATCAAATGCATCGACAACGCCGAGATCGGTGGCCGTTGCCGGCATCAGCTGCATCAGGCCTTGCGCGCCCTTGCTTGAGATCGCCATTGGATTGAAGGCCGACTCGGCATGGATGATCGCCCTCAGCAGGGCCGCATCGACACCAAACTCGCTGGCGGCGAGATCGACCTCGGTCCTGTAGGCATCGGTATTGAGTGCGGTACTGGCAAAGTTGATCGTCGAATGCAGATCGCAGGCAACACAGGTCGAGATATAGGTGAAGAGCAAGGCAAAGCGCCCGTCACGCGGACGGACATTGGTGTATTCCGTGATGCCGCTGCTGCGCTCGACCTTGTAAACGGCACCCCGCAAAACCTTGGGCGCGGTTGTCGATGTCGTCGCGCTGGTCATCACCTTCGCAACGGGTTTTTCGGGCAAAGGCTTCACTGGCCCGGTTTTCGCTGTCGGCAGCATCGCCGCCGAGGAAGCAACCCCCGAACTGGCGGCACGGACGTCAGGCCGCTCCTCGTAATCGACCTTGCGCTCGGCCTGCTTGCTGCTGGCTGCCGGCGGCTTGACCGCATAACTGCCGATGGCCTTGCAAGCGGTAAACGAGGCTTTCTTGTTGGTGTAGGCGACACTGCCGCCCGGGCCCTCGCACTTGTACAAGGTGTCAGCGAGCGTCCCGGTCGAGATCATCAGCCCGATCGAGAAGAATCCGCTAAGTAGCTGATTTTTCGATATTTTCAGCATCGCCACCACTCATCAACCGAAACCGCCCGGTTTCCGGAACGCCAACTGGGAGCCCGGGAAACGCCCCGAGTTCACCGGCATATTGCTGGCGAGCCTCAAGTCTAGTGCGTAAACTACTGGGTTTGCTGACAATTTTCCAGAACCCATGGCCGGAAAACTCTACATCAAGACCCACGGTTGCCAGATGAACGAGTACGACTCGACCAAGATGGCGGACGTGCTCGGCGCCGCCCATGGCCTCGAGTTGACCGAGGACGAAAGCGAGGCCGACGTCATCCTCATCAATACCTGCTCGATCCGCGAGAAGGCACAAGAGAAGGTTTTCAGCCAGCTCGGCCGCTGGAAGGAACTCAAGCAGCACAAGGAAACCGTGGTCATCGGCGTCGGTGGCTGTGTGGCCAGCCAGGAAGGTGCGGCGATCGTCAAGCGAGCACCCTACGTCGATCTCGTGTTCGGCCCGCAAACCCTGCATCGGCTTCCCGAGATGATCGAGGCGCGGCGCAGCAGCGGCAAGCCGCAGGTCGATATCAGTTTTCCCGAGATCGAGAAATTCGACCGCTTGCCCGAGCCGCGCGCCGAAGGCCCGAGCGCCTTCGTCTCGATCATGGAAGGCTGCTCGAAATACTGCAGCTTCTGCGTTGTCCCCTACACCCGCGGCGAGGAAATCAGCCGCCCGTTTGATGACGTGCTTGCCGAAATCGCCCAGCTCGCCGAACAAGGCGTGCGCGAGGTCAACCTGCTCGGCCAGAACGTCAACGCTTATCGCGGCCCGATGCACGAAGGCGGCAGCGCCGATCTCGGCCTGCTGATCCACGCAGTGGCGCAGATCGATGGCATCGGCCGCATCCGCTTCACGACCTCGCACCCGATGGAATTCAGCGATTCGCTGATCGAGGCCTATGCCAACGTCCCGCAACTGGCGAATTACCTGCACCTACCCGTGCAGTCGGGTTCGGACCGAATTCTTTCGGCGATGAAACGCGGCTATACGGCTCTCGAATACAAGCAGCGCATCCGCAAGCTGCGCGTGGTGCGACCGGATATCTGCGTGTCCTCGGATTTCATTGTCGGCTTCCCCGGCGAAACCGATGCCGATTTCGACAAGACCATGAAGCTCATCGAGGATGTCGGCTTCGACCAGAGCTTCAGTTTCATCTTTTCCTCACGCCCGGGCACGCCGGCAGCGACACTTGCAGATGAAACTCCGACGGAGGTCAAACAACAACGTCTGAGTCGGCTGAAGGATGTGCTCAACGAAAATGCACGCAAGATCAATGAGGCCATGCTCGGCACCACCCAACGCATCCTGGTTGAAGGCCCAAGTCGCCGCGACCCGAACGAAATGACCGGCCGTACCGAGAACATGCGCAAGGTCAACTTTGCCGGCCATTCGCGCATGGCCGGCCAGTTCGTTGACGTCGTGATCAACGAAGTCATGGCCAATTCGCTACGCGGCCGAGTGCTCGAAGGCGGATAGCCGGAAGTGCTGAGCGGCGCGCAACCCTTTGCCGCTCACCGCTCAGCGCTTCTTGGCAATCCAGTCGTCGATGACGCGCTCGATCAGGGACAAGGGCAAAGCGCCGTGGGTCAGCACCTGGTCATGGAAGTCGCTGAGCTTGAATTTCTCACCAAGCTCCTGTTTCGCCTTCTCGCGCAGGGCGAGGATCTTGAGCATGCCGGCCTTGTAGGCAAGTGCCTGGCCCGGATTGACGAAGTAGCGTTCAATCTCGGCGGTGACATCGCCCTCGCCCATACCGGTGTTTTCAAGCATGTAGGTGATCGCCTGTTCGCGCGTCCAGTGCTTGTAGTGGATGCCACTGTCGACGACCAGGCGCACCGCGCGCATCATCTCGTCGCGCAGTCGACCGAGGTTGTCGAGCGGATCCTTCTCGAAACCCAGCTCCCAGGCCAGACGTTCCGCATACAGGGCCCAGCCTTCCGCGTAGGCCGTGAACGGCAAAACACGGCGGAAGAAAGGAACGCCCTGCAGTTCCTGCGCAATCGTGATCTGGAAATGATGACCCGGGATGCCTTCGTGATAAGCCAGCGTGCGCATCGCGAATTTCGGTGTTTCGCCGGGATCGCGCATGTTGGCGTAGAACACGCCCGGACGTGAACCATCGAACGCGCCGCCTTGGTAGTAGGCGCCCGGCGCGGTCTTCTCCGAGAAAGCAGGAACAGGCTTGACCTCGACGCCGAGCTTGGGGCGACGGTTGAAGGCATCGCCGAGGCTTGCATTGACGTCATCAAGGATCGCCTGATAGCGGGCGATCATTTCTGCCTTGCCTTCCGGCGTATTCGGGTACATCTGCCCGGGCTGGCGCGCCAACTGCTGCACGCGCTCACCGATGCTGCCTTCGATCAATTCCTGGTCGCGCAGAATCGCATCCATCTCGGCGCTGATTCGCGCGACTTCGGCCAAGCCAAGCTCATGCACCTCGGCCGGGGTCATGTCCGTGGTCGTATGGCTGCGCACGCACCAGGCGTAATAGGCATCGCCATCAGGCAGGCTCCAGGCGCCGAGGTTCTCGGTCGCCTTCGGCTGCAACGCGCCGAAGTATCCAATCAGCTCACGGTAGGCCGGATAGACCTTGCCATCAATCGAGGCCTGCGCGCGCTTGAGCAGATCGTCCTGGCTGGCCTGATCCACCTTGTCGGTTCCGAGTTTTGCCAGCTTTTCCCTGAGACTGGTGTAGAGCATGTTTTCCGCAGCAGGCATGGCAATAAAACCGTTCATCTGCTCGAGCACCTTGTCGACCGTGAACTTCGGCGGGATCGCACCCTTGTTTTCGCGCAGTTTCAGACCTTCGATGACCTGCGAGAACTGCACGGGAACCCGGTCGAGGCGCTTGATGTAGTTTTCGGCATCGGACGCGTTGTTGACCTGATGTGTGTCGGCCATGAAATTCGGCAGGTTCGACTGGATGCCGAACATCTGGTTGACCGGGAAATCGTTGTAGCGGAATCGCTCGCCTTCGACCTGATCCTTGAGGAAAAACTCGAGCGCGTCGTAGGACAGCTTGCCGTCCTCGTCGAGCGCATTGCGATCGTAGCGATGCAGCATGTCGAGATCGTCCTTGACCATGGCCGCCATTTCATCGGCATGGCCGGGCGAAGCATCGTCAAGCTTGTCGCTGTAGAAATCCGCCCACGGTGGCAGGATGCGCATGCTGCTGAGCATCTGCGGACTCTGCAGGGCAAACTGCAGGAAGGTTCGGCCATAGAACCAGTCGATCTTGTACGGCTTGAAGTACCAGACATGCACAAAGCCGATGGCGGCGACGACCACGACGAGCAAAATCACGCGCAACAACCATTTCAGCAACTTTCTCATGCGTGCATCCCCAAGGCAGATATCGCCCCAATCTATCACCGGCGTGGCGGTTGTCGGCATGGCCATAGGTCACGATTCGCGGGCCGACTGCGGTTTCGCACGAGCCGGCAAGCCAGGTTTCCCGCCAATCGGGCCCGCAGCATTTTGCATCCTTGCTGACAAGGCATCCGCCGGTTATGTTGCCGACTCGGTACGAACCGTCATTGAGCGCCGAAAGGGAAGTCCATGAACTATCGCCATGCGTTCCACGCCGGCAACTTCGCCGATGTGTTCAAGCACACGATCCTGATCGGGCTGCTTGAAGCCTTGAAGGCCAAGCAAAAACCGTTCAGCTTCATGGACACGCATGCCGGACGTGGTCACTACCTGTTGACCGACAGCGAAGCGACGCGCACGGCCGAAGCCGCCGACGGTGTCCAGCGTCTGCTCACGGCAACCCGGCTGCCGAGCCTGCTGCATATCTATGTCAATCTGGTTCGCTCGCTCAATGCCGGGCGCGATGAACTGATCGAATATCCGGGCTCTCCACTGATCGCCGGTCTGATCATGCGTGAGGAGGATCGAGGCATCGTTTGCGAAGTTCAGCCGGAGGAGTGCGCGGCGCTGAAGTCTGCGCTGCGCGGCGATACGCGCTTCGCCGTCCACGAACGCGATGGCTATGCGGCGATGAATGCGCTGTTGCCACCCTCGCAACGTCGCGGCCTGGTTCTGATTGATCCGCCATTCGAAGCGCAGGACGGTGAATTTCGCATCATTGAGAAGGCGCTCGCCGATGCGGCGAAACGCTGGGCCAGCGGCATCTACGCCGTCTGGTACCCGATCAAGCTGCGCCAGCAGGTGCAACCATTCCACCGCTGGCTGGCCAAGTGCGGGTTCAGCAAGGTGCTGGTCGCCGAACTGCTCCTGCATCCGGACAATTCGGCCTTGCGTTTGAACGGTTGCGGCATGGCGATCATCAATCCGCCCTGGAAATTCGAGCGTCAACTCGAGGAACTGCTGCCGGCCCTGCAGAACCTGCTTTCGCAGGGTCGCTATGGCCAGCACCGCGTCGAATGGCTGGTGCGCGACTGACAAGGGAACGATCGGATGACTCCGATGCGATGTCCATGGACAATGGCTGCCATGTGCGGAATTCGACATGGCCGTCATTCACTCTTGCTCACCTGCCTGGCGCTGGCCGCTTGCGCGACACCTGCTTTCAAGAACGTCGGCAATCCTGTCGCGATCGTGCCAAGCGATGTGCAGCAGTCGGCAGATCGCTACGCGGGCAGCGAAGTTATCTGGGGCGGCCGTATCATCGGCGTTGAAAATCGCGAGCTGACGACCGAAGTCGAAGTCATCGGCTATCCGCTCGATCGCGATCAGCAACCGATGCCCGACGCACCCACGGTCGGCCGTTTCATCATCGTCCTGCCCGGCTTTGTCGAACCTTTGGACTATCCGGCCGGTCGACACCTCAGCGCGCACGGCATTGTTTCAGGAACGCGTCTGGGCCACGTGGACGAACACGAATACCTCTACCCGCTGCTGCGCGCCCAAGAGATCAATGTGTGGCCCTGGGGCTTCATGTTCGACAAGAAGCCGCGTGTCGGTATCGGCATCGGCGTAAGCGTTCACTGAGCGCTTGTCGGTTCGAAAAAAAGTCAGCGCACAGCGCCGGCCCACAAGAGCCTGCATTGCAACTGCTCGTGCTCTTGGTGTGTTCGATCTGTGATCGAACGCTTGAGATTGGAGTGAGCGCGCGGCGATTCTGTCGCGGCGGCAGTCGATTATTCACAAGCTCCGAGCGCTGGTCGGTTCGTCCGCATCATCGACATCCGGCTCGAAAAAACTGAAGCGGACGACCGGAAAGCGTTGCTTGAGTTCCTTTTCAATTGAGTTGATCTGGTCAATCAGGCCAATCGCGGAATCTTCCCCGCGCATACGCGCCTTGATGGAGACCATCACGTCGTTGCCGAGCTGCAGGGTGATCAGGTTGTAGAGTTCGTCGATCTCCGACCGCTGCTCAAGATAGGCGCGCAGATCCCTGGACAGTTGTGGATCAACGCTCTGGCCGATCAACATGGCCTTGACCTCGACCGAAATCAGTACAGCCACCACGATAAGCAAGGCGCCGATCGACAGCGTACCAACCGCATCCCAGAGCGGGTTGCCGGTCAGCATGGACAGACCTACCGCGAACAGGGCGAGCACCAGACCCACCAGCGCAGCCAGATCTTCTCCGAATATCACCACCAACTCGACCTGCCGGGAATTCCGAAACCAGTGCCACAAGCTGTTCTTGCCGCGCACCTTGTTGACTTCGACCAGACAGGCACGCATCGAGATGCCTTCGACAACAATACTGAATACCAGCACGCCAATCGCGATCCAGGGAGACCGCAATGGCTCACTGGATGAAAGTTTGTGCCAACCCTCGTACAGGGAAAACATGCCGCCGACACTGAAAAGCATCAGGGCGACCAGAAACGACCAGAAATAGATGGCCTTGCCGTAGCCCAGCGGGAACTCGGGTGTTGGTGGCTTCTTGGCCTGGCGAAGGCCAAACAGCAGCAGCACTTGATTGCCACAATCAGCCAGCGAGTGGACAGCTTCGGCAAGCATCGCCCCGGAGCCCGTAACCAGGGCAGCCGCCAGTTTGGCCACAAAAATTGAAAAATTTGCCCCCAGGGCAAAAATAATGGCACGAATCGAATTGCCCTGTCCCGCCATGCGTGCACCGGATCGTTGTTTATTGGATCGCGTAGTTTAGCAACCTCGAAGCGGCTGCCGATGCCCTCGGGAAAATTGCGGATCAGACCAGGGTGACGCCCAACTGGCGCTGGATCTTCTTCGGCAGTCCTGCACGAACCAGCTCATAGGATTGACGCACATGATTTGCCAGTTCGGCCTCGCTGAAGCCGCCGGTTTCGTTGATGCTGACCCAATAGGCTCGGGCCATGTATGGCGCCGTGGTGATGCCGGGTTGATCGGTCATTTCGAGAAAACGATCGGCACCAACCTTGAAACTGATGCGGCCACGATCCGGGCCAAGCGCGCACATGATCACGAACATCTTCCCCGAAACGCTCCAGACCAGGTCGACATCCCACTTCATCGCACGGGTCGCACCAGGCCAGTTCAAGCACAGGTCGTCGAGCTGCTCGACCGTCATTCCCATCACTTCGGACATCATGGCTCCATGATCGAGTAGTGCCGGGCACGCACTTCGATGCGTGGCGGCCGGCGGGATTGCTCGAAGCTATCATACGCAGGTTGCATTTCGCTCCAGAAGGCATGCCACGGCGAAGCTTTTTCGCTGGCGAGGCTGGCGGTTTCCAGGCGGAATGGAAAAGCATGTACGTCGAACGCAGCCTGGCCGCTGTTCAAGGCGGCAGCGGCGAGAGTGTAGATCTCCTCGATGCCGTCATCGCCCATCGCGTAGCAGCCGATCGAAACGCAGGAACCATGCACCATGAGGAAGCTGCCGGTGCGCGAATGCGCGCGATCATAGGCGTTCGGATAGCCGAGATTGAACGACAGGTGATAGCTGCTTTGCGGATTGAGTTGACTGGCGCTGACGCGATAGAAACCTTCGGGCGCCTGGTTGTCGCCTTCGCGCTGTTTCGGCCCCAGTTCACCGGAATACGTGCAGATCGGATAGCTGCGGAATAGCACGAATTGTTGCGCATCACCTTCGATCCACAGCTCCAGTTCTTTTTCGCGTTTGAAGATACGCACGAAGACCGGCGCACCGAAGCGCAGCCCGAGCTCTTTCAGATCACGCTCCAGCGCTGGCTTCACACGCGCTTCGGCGGCTTGGGCGCGATCGGATTGTTCCGGCATGACACGCTGCATGGCTGATCTTCCCATCCTCGCCCACAACGTCGGCATCGAAATCGCCAGGGCCAGCACCAATCCTGCGATGACAAACCCTGTGATCCGCCGCCAGGTCATCTCAGCGGTAATTCTCGTAGGATTTTTCCTCGACCAGAGTCGAGCCGAGCTTTTCGTTGATCTCGCGTTTGTAGGCGGCACGATCGTCGTTGCGGAAATACACGGAGCGTGCCAGTTCGATGAATTCCGCGTCAAAAGCCTTGGCCTTCTCCTTGACCCGGATGTGATCCTCGATATCCCACAAGGCCTCATTGACCGCCTTGAGCTTGGCGCGCTCGGCACTGATGTCGGTCGCGGCGAGCGGGTCGGCCGACCATGTCGTGTTCAAAAGATCCAGCTCGTTTCGTACATTGGCGAGCTTTTCAGGATGGCTGATGCGTGCGGCCTTGATTTCGAGAATCGTGATCTTGTCGATCAGTTCGCCATAGGAAACGGGAACGGCTATCTGGCTCATGTCGGAATGAATCCTGCAGGTCAAACCGGAATGTTAGGCCGGATTGATCGGAATGCGAACAGCCGCAGGATACTTCGGGCGTTTCGCCGTAGCGGCGACTATGCAACCATTCACCGCAACCATGCCCGAACCCGACATCACCAATCTGCAAGCCATCGCCTTCGTGCGCTCACCGTATGCCCAGCGCATCGACGCCCCGCATCAGCCGACCGTGATCGAAGGCACCGAAACGGGCAAGTCCGCAGAAGCGCGAATCGAGTTCATCGAAGGTTTCCCCGCACAGGCTTATCGCGATCTGGAGGGATTTGAACGCATCTGGCTGATCTTCGTGTTTCACCGCAGCCAGGGCTGGAAAGCCGAGGTGCGCCCACCGAGGGGCGGTGGCAAGCGCAGTGTGCTGGCGACCCGATCGCCCCATCGACCGAATGCGATCGGCCTTTCCGCCGTGGAACTGATCGGTATCGAGCAAGGTGCCCTGCGGGTCAGGGGCATCGACCTGCTCGATGCCACACCGATCCTCGACATCAAACCCTACGTGCCGTATGCCGATGCGTTTACGGACTCACGCGCAGGCTGGATCGATAACCTCGACGAGATTCAGGGACTGAATTCGGCTCCTGGCCCGAAACGACCTCGACGAAAATAAGTTTGGCTGGATGCCCGGATCAACCCGGGCTTGCCAAGCGGCTTTCATTCTTGCCACCTGCCTCACACAGCCACTTGCTGATGTGCGCGTAGGCATCCTGACTGTCGAGCAGACCCAGATGATTGGTCTTGTAGACGATCTCGCGATGCGCCTCGGGCAAGCCGAGGTTGCGTTTTGCACTGCGATGCGAGCCGAGTGCGCTGAACAGCGGCACCAGTCCATCACCGGCCAGGCGTTCGCTCAACTTGTTCGGCCGCCGCGCCATCGAGCCGGCAATCGCGTAGCAGCGCACACCCTCGGGTAGCGGCAGGGCCTCGCGTCGCACACGGCGCGGATGAAAACGATCGTGATCCTGCCAGTCGGTATCGTCGAGATTGGCATGGCGAAGATCGGTGATGCCTGCGCTGCGCACCTTGCCGAGGCGTGACAGCGCGATCGTGTACGGGCTCGCGCCGAGGATCGCGTCGAGCCGATTGCCGGTGCGTTCGAGCGGCGAGCCATCATGCGGCGTGCCGATGAAGACCAGATCGCGCAAATAACTGATCCAGCTCTTGCCGGTACGCTTCGCATCTTCACAGGCACTGCGAGCAAGCAATCCACCCATGCTGTAACCCATGATGACGAGTTGCTCGACTGGCACCGGCCAGGCCTTGATCAGGGCTTCGAGCTGAGCCGAGAATTCGCGGCCATTCGTCGAGATATGCAGGCCACTGTTGTAATGCAGGTAGATCGGCGTGAAGCCAGCCTCGGCGGCAAGCGCGTCGCCGTGATTGTGGCCACGTCGCTGCCATTGCAGGTCGGACATGCACAAGCCATGCGCGAGCACGACAATCCTTCCGGTCACGCTCGGGATCGACTCGGCGAGCGCCTCCGGCGTCAGTTCAAGCGACTTGCCCTCACGGCGCATCTGCATGTGGATCTGCAAGGGATTGCCGGTCGAGACAAGGTAGTCACCGACCACGCCATTGAGTACCGCCACCAGCACTTCACGTTGCATCGACACATCGGCCGGCAGGCTCTGCGGCGCGACCACGCTGAGGATACTGTCGACGCTCTTGCCAACCTTGCGGGTAACACCGCGAATGCTGCGATAGACGAAGCCGGTGATGCCACGCGCGGGTTCATTGGTAGCCTGACCGAACACGCCCGGCAAGCGCGAGATGTTGTGGTGCATGTTTTCGAGCAAATCGGTGACCGCGATCGTCGCCTCGGTCGCCAGGCGGCTGTAGGCGCGCAGATCTGCAGCTCGAATCGGGGAAAACCTGAGCATGGCGCAGCGATTCCTGGCGGACACGGAACGATTCCGTGCACATCAATAGCAGCCGCTGGTCGAGCATGTGCTCTATCGAAGTGGCGCGGAGGAGAATTGACGGCAAATCCATTCCACCCCATTTGGCCCGGTGCACGTGGCAGTTTGACAGTTACCCGGATTATTGATCGCGAACAGCGGCGACGAGCTTGCCGATATCGAGCGTGCTGGCCTTGCTCTGGATGTCGGATTGATGGCGCGATCCGAGTCCCCTGGCCTCCGCCAGCAGGTCGTTGAAGGTCGTCTTGAGCATTTCCGCACTAAGGCTGCGATTGGCCGCGTAATAGCGCTTCGCCACCTGGCCCAGTGCATAGGTGCTGGCGAAGCTCATGCCCGAGCTGACCGCCTGACGACCGATCCCGCCGAGCAGGCGACCGCCAATCGCACCGAGCAATCCACCAAGCAGCTTGCGCCCGGCTTGTTCCAGATACTGCGAAGTCAGGCCGACGCCGGCGGTGGCGAGGAAGTCCTTGACCGAGCCGCTGTCAAGCTCGAATCCATAGGATTTGCCGATGCGGTAGACCAGCTTCATCTGCAGTGGAATGATTGCCATCGTCGCCAACGATTCCGGCAGCAGTTCGAGCGCTCCGTTGAAGATCGCCGCATCGAGAATGGCCTTGTCCAACTGCTCGGGTGTCATCGATGAGGGCAGGCTGCCCGATCCGGAATCAATCGGCGTGGCCGCAATGGCTTCGGCTCGCTCGACATGGGCGAGACTGATCGCCACATCGAGTCCGAGTGTTGCGCGCAATCGGTCGAGGAATTCGCGCTCGCTGGCCGACTGCATACCATCGGCATCGCAGACGCAGACCGCCATTTCATAGCCGAGCCGGCGCGATTCGGGGCTCTGCAAGGCCGCGCACAGTTGATCGAGATCGGTGCGGCCAAGCAGCAAATCCTGGTGCAGGGCCGCCGCCGGCACACTGGCCTGCGCCTGCAAAGCCTCGACGATATGCTGAATCTCGTCGCGCTCCTTCTCATTCTTGGCACCGTCGGTAAAGGCCGCCATCAGACTCAGACCGAGGATTGCGCGTTGTTCTGTCTCGTTCATGCTCGGATTGCTCGCTTGGTTGATGTGCGTGGCATGCATGATGGCCCATGCACGTGGTGGCTGTCGCCGCCGATAATGTGCAGCCGGATCGTGGAATTCCCGCAGCGCCGTATCCCGTGGCGTCACAACTGGCAGCGCCGAACAACTAGCCCGCAAAGGATCTTCCGAGGTCATGTCGATACCTGCTGAAGTCATCGCCGCCAAATCGGCCGAGTCCAGCCCGGGCGCAGCCGTCGCAACGGCCTTCCCGATCCTCATCACGCTGAGCTTCTGTCACCTGCTCAACGACATGATCCAGTCGCTGCTGCCGGCGATCTATCCGCTGCTGAAATCCTCGTTTGCGCTCGACTTCGGCCAAATCGGTCTGATCACGCTGACCTTCCAGATCACCGCCTCCCTGTTGCAACCGATGATCGGCATGTTGACCGATCGCCATCCAAAGCCCTGGTCGCTGGCGATTGGCATGGGATCAACCTTGATTGGCCTGCTCCTGCTGTCGCGCGCACCTAGTTTTCCGATCCTGTTGGTCGCGGCGGCAATGATCGGCACCGGCTCGGCCGTGTTTCATCCGGAATCCTCGCGCATCGCCCGGCTCGCCTCGGGCGGTCGTCATGGGCTGGCCCAGTCGGTATTCCAGGTGGGCGGCAATATCGGCTCGGCCGCCGGCCCTCTGCTTGCTGCCTTCATCATCATGCCTCGCGGACAGACCAGCATTGCCTGGTTTGCCCTCGCCGCAATGATCGCGATCATCCTGCTTGTCCGCATTGGCCGCTGGTATCGCCTGCAGATTCCAAACCTGCGCCGGCCTGTCACCCGTGCGCCCGGCGAGCTTGTCTACACACGCCGCCAGATCAAGGTCGCCCTTGGCGTGCTCGGCATGCTGATCTTCTCCAAGTACTTTTACTTGGCCAGCCTTTCGAGCTATTACACGTTCTACCTGATGCACAAGTTCGGTCTCAGCGCGCAATCCGCACAGATCCAACTGTTCATCTTCCTCGCCGCCGTTGCCGCCGGCACGATCATCGGTGGGCCGGTTGGCGATCGCATCGGGCGACGTTACGTGATCTGGGCATCAATTCTCGGCGTGCTGCCGTTCACCCTGATGTTGCCGCATGCCAACCTGCTGTGGACGACCATGCTGACTGTCATCATCGGCCTCGTGCTGGCATCGGCATTCGCCGCGATCCTCGTCTTCGCCCAGGAGCTTGTGCCCGGACGCACCGGCATGATCTCGGGGATGTTCTTCGGCTTCGCCTTCGGCATGGGCGGCATCGGAGCCGCCGTACTCGGCCAACTCGCCGACCATATCGGCATCGAAGCGGTCTACCGGATCTGCGCCTGGCTACCAGCGATTGGCTTGCTTGCCTGGTTTCTACCGCGCAAGCAGAAGTCAGCTTGATCCGGGCAAGGTCGACGCTAAAAATAGAGAAAAAGGGGACAAAAAAGGGGACGGAGGAATTATCCGTTTCAAACGGATAATTCCTCCGTCCCCTTTTTACGCTGATAATTCCTCCGTCCCCTTTTTACGCTCCGTCCCCTTTTTACGCTGGCAGGAGGCGGGTTGATCAGCGCCAGATCTTGACAACAACCCTCTCGACTTGTACAAGTACCTGTACAGAAGGAGAGTCGAATGGACGCTATTACCTACAGCACTGCTCGGGCAAAGCTGGCAGACACCATGAATCGTGTATGCGAAGACCACGAGCCCATCATCATCACTCGCAATGGCGAGCAAGCGGTGGTCATGATGTCGCTGGAAAACTTCAAGTCACTGGAAGAAACCTCATATCTTCTGCGCAGCCCGAAGAATGCCAAACGACTGATTGACAGTATTGCCGCACTCGAAACGGACAATGGTGTTGAACGGAGTCTGTCCGAGTGAAGCTGATTTTCTCCGAGCAGGCTTGGGAAGACTATCTGTATTGGCAAAAAGTTGACAAGAAACTGGTCAAGCGGATCAACGATCTGATCAAGGAAATTTCACGGGCACCACATACCGGAACGGGCAAGCCAGAGGCGTTGAAACACGCGCTGTCAGGCTATTGGTCGCGCCGCCTGAATGACGAGCATCGAATTATCTACAAAACAACTACGGACTCGCTGTTGATCGCGCAATTGCGATATCACTACTGACGACGCAGCAAGCATCAAGGAAAAATCCGATGACCAGCAAAAGCTCAAAAGCTCAAAAGCTCAAAAGCTCAGGGCAATGACATCACGCGCCGGGGTTGACGGGAAGTCTCTTGAGGAGATGTTAGATTGCATTTAGTCGGAAACCCCAGAAGACTTTGTACACGATCTCGGGGTCGATCTGGGAGTGGTAGTTGAAGTAGAGCCGAAGAACGCCTTGCTTATTGTCCAGATCTTCTGGGCGCACCAATGAAGGAAGCATGCGCAGCTCTGACCATTGTTGGGCGACCACAGCCAACGGAATGTTGGACGTTACTGACCAACTCGCTTGACCGCCTGAAATCCTCGGCAGGTATCCGGATTGAACGATCCCGCCAATTATCGTGGCGAGAGGTGTTCCGTCTGGAACCGAGAGCGAATGTGAGTTCGGAGCGTCGACATCGTCGCCGGCCGCCACGCTACTTCGAGACACGTAAACTTTCATATGCGATCTAACACCTTCTCAAGTCGCCACGGCAAGGGTTAGGCCGGTAAAGGCTCAGCATTGCCTGGCTAAGTGCGGATACATGCTGCAAATGGCCTTCAGTGCATGCGCCCATGACTCTAGCGGGTCCTTCGACAGCGCATAGAACCTCGGTGGTGCCGTTCGACGATATGAGGATAGATTTCTGATGGATCTCAAGCGTGACTCTTGCCTCAAACGCGATGTCACGAGTTATGCGCTCGTTGTGCCTCTGTGTAATGAGGTTATTCCCAGCATGTTTTACGGACGAGCGGTTGCCTGTCATGACTGCCCAGCTCCTACTCAACATCCAAAGCCGCTTCCAGCAAGCGATGGATCAAGGACTGGGTGGATGCGGCACGCTCGTTGTCGTAGGCGTGGGTCGCTTCGTCCATGTAGTTGATCTGGGCGAGTTCGAGCTGGATCGTGTCGACGCCCTGCTCCGGTCTGCCGTAGTGGCGGGTGATGTAGCCGCCCTTGAAGCGGCCGTCGACGATGAAACTGTAGTCGGCCTGGGCTTCGAGTACGCCGACCAGTTGCGCGCGCATCGAAGGGCGACAACTGGCGCCGTCGAGCGTGCCAAGATTTATATCGGGCAGGCGCCCATCGAACAGGAAGGGCACGACGCTGCGGATCGAGTGGCCTTCCCAGATCAGGCAGCGGCCGTGCTCGGCGTGGATGCGTTCAATTTCGGCGGCCAGTGCGGCGTGATACGGCTGCCAGTAGTGCTCCACCCGTTCGACAACCTCATCGGCCGATGGCTCCTGGCCATCGAGATAAACCGACTCACCGGAGAACTGCACGATCGGACAAAGACCGGTCGTGTTCTGGCCGGGATAGAGTGAGACATCATCGGGAGGCCGGTTCAGATCGACCACGTAGCGGGAGTGCTTCGGCACCAGCATTGACGCGCCGAGATCGCGGGCAAAGGCGTACAGGCGTGAGACATGCCAGTCGGTATCGGGCACGCCTCGTGCCGATGGCGTCAGCCGTTCGGCAATCTCGGGCGGTACCGCCTCGCCATCGTGCGGCAGGCTGATCAGCAGGGGCTCGGTGCCGCGATGCAGGTCATGGGTTTTCATGGCGGCAGTCTACGCGTTTCGAGTCCCGATCCAGAATTCAACCGACTGAGCGCGGGTGACGCTCAGTGCCGTCGCAGGGGCGGTGATCGGAACTTGTGCGGAACGGAATCGCCTGGCTTGGCGTTCGACGTGCCGCAGCCACCACAACTCGAGCAGCCGAGGGCGCTGCCACAGCTGCCCTGCTTCGCTTTATGCGGCTGCAACCAATGCCCGATCGCACGCAGAAACGCGCTGCGTTCTGGTTGCGCAAGTATCTGCGAGAGCTTGAACTGCCATAGACGGAACGGCCCCGGTGCAACATGGCGCAAAGCGAGAATCATACTGACCGAGACGATGAGCGTTACCAGAACCGTCTGCAGCCATTGCATGCTCATGCGCTGAGCGCCTTGGTGACCTGGTAAGTCAGCAACGAGGCGATGTAGGCCAGCGCAAACAGGTAGCCGGTCATGATCCAGACCTGACGCCAGGAGTTCGTTTCACGGCGCACCGTGGCCAAGGTGGACAGGCACATCGGCGCAAACACGTACCAGGCCAGCAACGAGAACGCGGTCGCCATCGACCACTGTGAAGCAACGATAGCCTGCAGGCCTTCATCATGGCCGGACATTGCATACACGGTGGCCAGTGACGATATGGCAACTTCGCGGGCGGCGAGTCCGGGCACGAGGGCAATGCAGATCTGCCAATTGAAGCCGATCGGCTCAAAAATGACGTGCAACCAACGCCCGAGCATGCCGGCAAAACTGTAGTTGATGGCTGGTTCGGTGGCGCCTTCCGGCGCGCCCGGAAACGTCGACAGGAACCACAGGATGACGGTCAGCGAGAGGATAATTCCGCCGACGCGCTTGAGGAAGATCGTCGCGCGCTCCCACAGACCGATGGCGATGTCACGCGGGTGCGGAATGCGGTACGACGGCAGTTCCATGAGCAAGGCGTGCTCGCTCTTGTCGCGGCGAATGAGCTTGATCACCCAGGCCACGCCGAGCGCGCTGACGATGCCGGCGACATACAGCGTGAACAGCACGATACCTTGCAGATTGAAAATGCCGGCAATGGTGCGATCCGGAATGAAGGCGGCAATCAGCAAGGCATACACCGGCAGCCGTGCCGAACAGGTCATCAATGGCGCAATCAGGATCGTGGTCAGGCGGTCACGCGGATCCTGGATGCTGCGCGTGGCCATGATGCCGGGGATCGCGCAGGCGAAACTCGACAGCAACGGAATGAACGAGCGCCCGGTCAGGCCGGCCTTGAGCATAAGCCGGTCGAGCAGGAACGCGGCGCGCGGCAGATATCCGGACTCCTCCAGTGCAAGGATGAAAAGAAACAGGATCAGGATCTGCGGCAGGAACACGAGTACGCCGCCAACGCCGGCGAAAATGCCGTCGACGACCAGGCTCTGCAGCATCGGCATCGAGGTCAGGCCGCCGCCGACCCAGGCACCGAGAAAACCGACCCCGGCTTCGATGCCTTCCATCAACGGCTCAGCCCACGAAAACACCGCCTGGAAGATCAGAAACATGATCAAGGCGAGCAGACCGAGACCGAGCAGCGGATGCAGGACGACGCGATCGATGGCGTCGTCGATCTCGGCCGTGCGCCGCGGCATGCTCACCGCATCGGCGATCATCGCACGCACCTCGGCATGTAGGTCATTGCCGATATCGACTGCGGCCGCCCGGGGCAATTCACCATCCAGACGCGCGATCAGGGCCGCCGCGCCGCCACGACGCACGGCGATTGTCTCGATGACCGGAATGCCCAGTGCCGCTTCAAGTTTCGGCACATCGATGCCGATGCCGCGCTTGCGCGCCGCGTCCATCATGTTCAAGGCAAGCACCATCGGCCGACCGAGCCGACGCACCTCGAGAACGAAGCGCAGATGCAACCGAAGATTGGTCGCATCGGCCACGCAGACGATCGCATCGGGTGCTGTCTCGCCCGGAAAATGGCCGAGGCAGACATCACGCGTGATGACTTCATCAGGGCTGGCCGCTTCGAGGCTGTAGGCGCCGGGCAGATCGAGCAACTGGAACAGGCGCCCGGATGGACCGCTGAATCGTCCTTCCTTGCGCTCGACCGTGACCCCGGCGTAGTTGGCGACTTTCTGCCGGCCACCGGTCAACTGGTTGAACAAGGCGGTCTTGCCGCAGTTCGGATTGCCGACCAGGGCCAGGCGCAGGCTGGCAACCGATTCGCTCATGCCACGGACTCGATGATCACGCGCGCGGCTTCCGTCCGGCGCAGGGCAAAGCGCGTGAAACCGATCTGCACGAGCAAGGGATCGGCTCCGATCGGGCCACGCCCAACGAGGCGTACAGGCTCACCACGCACGAAACCGTAATCACGCAACCGCCGCGCAATCGGATCTCCCTCGCTCACATTTTCGACGTCCTGAACCACCGCATCGGATCCCTGGGACAGCTCGGACAACCGCATGAAAAGACCACGGCAAATAAGAATGGTTCGCATTATAAGGCATTCCAGTCATTCCTGCGATGATCGGGCGCTTGATGGTCGCCTGCAGGTTTCGCCCGAAAACCCTATGATCGTTATCTTTCATACGGATCGACGGCATGACCGAATCCCTACTTGTCACCGACACCAACGGCATCCGCGAAATCAGTCTGAATCGTCCATCGGTGCACAACGCATTCGACGATCAGCTGATTACGGATCTGACCTCGGCCATCGAGGCAACCACCGCAGATGGCTCGATCTGGGCCCTCGTGCTGAGCGGCCAAGGCAGTACATTTTCGGCGGGTGCCGATGTCAACTGGATGCGCGCGATGGCTGGCGCCAGCGAGGCCGAGAATCGCGAGGATTCGCTGCGCCTGGCCCGGCTCATGCGCACGCTCAATTTTCTGCCCAAGCCGACCATCGCCAAGGTCAACGGCTCGGCCTACGGCGGGGGCATCGGCCTGATCGCCTGCTGCGACATCGCGATCGGCGTCGAAGGTGCGAAGTTCTCGCTCAGCGAAGCCAAACTCGGGCTCGTCCCGGCAGTGATCTCGCCATATGTGGTCGCCGCAATCGGCCCGCGTCAGGCTCGCAAGCTGTTCATCAGCGCCGAGGTGTTCGATGCCGATGAAGCACGCCGCATCAACCTGCTGCACCAGGTTGTTTCACGTTCAGCGCTGGATGATGCTATTTCCAGAAGCCTGCACTTCCTCAGCAAATGCGGCGCGCGCGCGCAGGCTGAGGCCAAGGCGCTGGCATTGCGCATTGCCGGGATTACACGCGACGGTGCCGAAAAGCAGGATATCGAGAACGCCACCCTGATTGCGCGCCTGCGCGTCTCCGACGAAGGTCAGGAGGGCCTGTCGGCCTTTCTCGACAAACGTCCACCCCGCTGGATTTCAGAGAATTGATGATGTTCGAGACGATCCTGATCGCCAACCGCGGTGAAATCGCCTGCCGCGTGATCCGCACCTGCCGCCGCCTCGGCATGCACACCGTGGCCGTCTATTCCGAAGCCGATGCGACGGCACAGCATGTGCGCCAGGCCGACTTCGCGTTCCCGATCGGCGGGCCAGCGCCGGCGGATTCGTATCTGCGCGGCGAAGCGATCATCGAGGTTGCACTGAAATCCGGTGCGCAGGCGATCCATCCCGGCTACGGCTTCCTGTCGGAGAATGCCGATTTCGCCGATGCGGTTGCTGCGGCGGGGCTGAGCTTTATCGGCCCATCCGGCACCTCGATGCGCAAGATGGGCTCGAAGGCTGGAGCCAAGGATCTGATGGCCTCGCACGGCGTACCGGTCGTGCCCGGCTATACCGGCGATGATCAGGCCCCCGCCCTGCTTGCGCGCGAAGCCAGCCGCATCGGCTTTCCGCTGATGATCAAGGCGGCCTACGGTGGCGGCGGCAAGGGCATGCGCATCGTGCGCAGCGCCGAGGAGTTCCTCGCCAATCTCGAATCCTGCCAGCGCGAGGCGAAGAATGCGTTTGGCCGCGAGCGGGTCCTGCTCGAGCGTTACCTTGAAAAACCGCGTCACATCGAATTCCAGGTATTTGGCGACACGCACGGCCATATCGTCCATCTCAACGAGCGCGAATGTTCGGCGCAGCGTCGCTACCAGAAGGTGCTTGAGGAAACGCCGTCGCCGTTCATGACACCCGAGTTGCGCACGAAGATGGGCGAGGCCGCGATCGGTGCCGCGCGTGCGATCGGTTACGTCAACGCCGGCACGGTCGAGTTCATCGTCGGCCAGGATGGGGGTTTCTATTTCATGGAGATCAATACTCGCTTGCAGGTCGAACATCCGGTCACCGAGATGGTGCTTGGCATTGATTTGGTCGAGCTGCAGCTGCGCGTCGCAGCCGGCGAACCCCTGCCCGGCTCCCTGATCCGCAACAAGGCGATTCCGGCCAATGGGCATGCGATCGAGGTGCGCCTGTATGCCGAGGATCCCGACCAGGGCTTTCTGCCCGGTTCAGGCCGCTTGCAGACCCTGCACCTGCCGCCGGCATCGGCGCATGTGCGCATCGATTCGGGCGTGATCGAAGGCGACAACGTCAGCGTCTTCTACGACCCGATGATCGCCAAGATGATCGCCTGGGATCGTGACCGTCATTCGGCCTTGCAGCGCATGCGCGATGCGCTGGCCGAGGTCAGCGTGATCGGGCCGAAATCGAATGTCGCCTTTCTCGAACGCCTGTTGCGCCATCCGGCCGTGACCGGGGCCAGCATCGACACCGGTTATCTCGATCGGCATCTGGACGAATTCATCGGCATGGCCGACAGCGCGAATGCTTCGGCAACAGACGTCTTGCTTGCGGCCGCCGCGATTGTCTCGCTGCTGGCCGAGGAAGCCGAAGCGCTGGCGCACGCGCGCGGCAGCGCCGACTCGAATTCGCCGTGGCGGCGTGCCGATGGCTGGCGCCTCGGCCATCCGGGCAAGCGCATCATCGCCCTGCTCGATGGCATTGAGCGCATCGAGGTGTCGGCGCATGGCGCGCAAGGCAATTATCGTCTTGCCATTGAAAGCCATGTGGCCGAGATCGAGGATGCGAAGTTCGTCGATGGCTGGCTCAGTGCCCGCTACGACGGTATTGCGCATCGTCACCGCATCCTTGCCGACGGTGCGCGCATCACCGTGCACGATGGCCAAATGCGGCGAAGCTTCGAGCACGCGCCCGCGTTCGCCTTTGTCGAGTCAACGGCAATCGACAGTGATCGCGTGCTGGCGCCAATGCCGGGACGCATCGTCGTGGTCAAGGCCAAGGCCGGTGCCGAAGTCGCTGAAGGCGACGAGCTGCTGGTCATGGAGGCGATGAAGATGGAGCTGACCTTGCGTTCACCGCGCGCCGGCCGCATTGAAGCAATCCAGGCGGCGGCTGGCGATTTTGTCGATGCCGATGCCATCCTCGTCCGATTGGAGGCAGCCGAATGAAGACTCGATTGATTGCCGGTATCTGCGCGTTGCTCGCGCTTGCCGCCTGCACCGAGACGCGGTTCGAGTCGCCACCGGGTGATGAAATCGTGGCCTGCGATCCAGCCTGGAAGGGGCTGTGGGTCGACGCATCGGAAGATCGATCCAGCAACAAACCCGACGAACTGGCCTTTCTGGTCGACCAGGAGTGTCGTTTCATCATGCTCGAACGTCCCGAGCAGGATGGCCCGCCGAAGCAGATCCACATCCCGCTCAATTACGTGCATGACCATGGCAAGCACTATATTGTCGTCGCCGACAACCAACTTGGCGAGACGGTCAAGCTCGATCCGGTGCACGGTATCGAGCCGGTGCCGGCGAAGTCGTTTTTCATCGCGCGTTATCAGGTTGATCATGATCATCTGCGCATCTGGCAGGTCGACTCGAAGCGCAGCGCGCACCTGGTCATCGACAACGTGCTTGACGGCACGGTCGACCGCTCCCACCGCGAACTTCATGTGTTCATTCGCGGCGATCGCGCCAAGGTTCTCGACATCCTGCGCGAGCAGAAGATCTTTGAGGACAAACCCGGTGCCGATGTCCGCCGCATAAAGATGAGTCTTGAGGAGTACGAACAAAAGCGCAGCGCGCGACGTGCCAGCAAGCCGTCATGAGTGGAGCGCCGAACAGTGTGCGCATCGTCGAGGTCGGACCTCGCGACGGCCTGCAGAATGAAAAGACGATCATTCCCGCGAAGACCAAGATCGAGTTGATCGACCGCCTGTCGCGCACTGGCCTGCGCACGATCGAGGCGACCAGTTTCGTCAGTCCGAAATGGGTGCCGCAACTGGCTGATGCAGCCGAGGTGTTCGGCGCGATCGAAAAATTTCAGGGCGTGCGTTATCCGGTGCTGGTACCGAACGAGCAAGGCTACGATCGTGCGCGTGCGGCTGGTGCCAATGAGGTCGCCGTGTTTTCGGCCGCTTCGGAAGCATTCAACCGCAAGAACATCAATGCCTCGATCAACGAATCAATCGAGCGCTTTCTTCCGATCCTCGAAAAATCCCGCACCGATGGCGTGCAGGTTCGCGGCTACGTCTCAACCGTTCTCGGCTGCCCGTATCAGGGCGAGGTGCCGTTGCGCGACGTGGTTCGTGTTGCCAGCCGCATGTACACAATGGGTTGTTATGAAATTTCGCTAGGTGACACGATCGGCATCGGTACGCCGCACAAGGCACGCGAGATGCTGCGCGCGGTTGCCGCCGAAGTGCCGATCGAGGCACTCGCCGTGCACTTCCACGACACGCGCGGCCAGGCATTGGCGAACGTGCTCGCATGTCTGGAGGAAGGAGTCGCGGTCGTCGATAGTTCAGTCTCCGGAACCGGTGGTTGCCCGTATGCGAAAGGAGCCACTGGCAATGTCGCCAGCGAGGATGTGGTCTACATGCTCGAAGGCATGGGCATCGACACAGGCATCGATCTGGCTGCACTGATTCAAACCGGCCTGTGGCTATCGGCCCAGCTCGGCCACGAAACTGCAAGCAAGGTCGCACGCGCAAGCGCCGGGTAGTTTTTCGCAATGTAATGCGGTGCTATTCTGCCAAGGCGACAAAGTCGCAAGGTGGCACCTGCCGAACGTGAAAGGGATTCACGCAATGGTCGAAAAAGCGGAGTTTTCCGGGTCAAAAGCAAATCCGGACGGAGCCAGTGCTTGCGAACCGGACGTATGGGAACAACTCGGCGAATTCGCCTCGCGAGCCGATGCCGATCCTGTCCTGCGCATGCTCGTCGGCGAGGCGATCGCGAGCTACCAAAACCTGTGCGGCATCACAGCGACGATTGCCAATCGCTACCGCAGCATGATCGATGCCGTACCCGATGCGATCACGATCCACGACGAATCCGGCCGCATCCTCGATGCGAATGCCGCGGCGTGCCGCTTGCTCGACCGGGACCGAGAGGTGTTGCTTGAATGCTCGATGGAGGATGTGTTTCCTGAACTCGATCAGAGTTTCATCACCCGCTTGCACGCGGCGTTCGATGCCGGCGCAACAGTCACCGCAAGCTCGATGTTGCGTCGCCAGAACGGCGAGCAGACCACCCTCGAATTCAATGCACATGGCTATCTCGATGCGAATCAGAAACGCATCATTGCGGTGACCCGAGACCTTGGCCCACGCACCCTTGCCGACGCGCAATTACGCAGTTCGGAGGCTGAACTACGACGCATCCTGCACGACATGGACAATGGTGTCATCGTGCGCAACCGCCTGGGACACATCGTATCGAGCAATCCGGCCGCATGCCGGATCCTGCAGATGAGCGAGCCGGATCTGATTGCCTTGCGCTCGGACCAGATCAACGACTGGCGCTTCATCGACGAAAGCGGAGCCTCGATCGCCCAGCAGGACTTGCCCTGGTCGCAGGCGATGCGCACTGGCAAGGCGATCGAATCGGCGATCTGCGGAGTCAAGTCGCCGAGCATGACCGGCACACACTGGGTATCGATTACCGCCGTACCGCGGATCGACGATGGTGACGGGAATCTCGACCATGTCGTGTCGATTTTCGCCGACATCACGCCGATCAAACAGGATGCCGCGTTGTTCGCGCATGCCCAATCCTTGACCAATCTGGGTGCCTGGCAACTGGCCACAGACGGCGAGCGCATGATCTGGTCATCGCAGATGCATGCGATCTTTGATGTGCCACTGGCGACTCCTGTGTCGCGCGAACGCATGCTCAGCCAATTCACCGGCATGGATCAGCGCCGCCTTGGCCAAGCGCTCGATGCTGCGAAGACCTGGGAAACCACCGATCTCTCGGTACACATCACGACCGCGATCGGACGCCGACGCCAGCTCAGGGTTCGTCTGCGCGCGCTTGATCAGGAATCAAGCCCGGGCGGCGTGATTGGCTGCATACAGGACATCACGGCCGAAACCGACCGCGAAGTCGCCGACGAATTCGAGTGATGACCCGGCATCGTCCCGGTCTACGCTGCCTTGGTCTGCGACACAGCGTGTAATATCCAAGCCCCGCCCCGTCGAGCCGACAGCGTGCCAGCCAAACTCGCCCCCGAACGAAATCGCGGAACGATCATTGCCTGCGGCGAATTGCCAGCCAACCAGCGCACGCCAATCCTGCTGGCCCGTTTGATCGGGCTGGTTGGCGATTCCCCGCGCGTGATCCTTGTTTCAGCTCCCGACAAATCCGATGACGATGACATCGAGCTGGAGGCGATGCTGACTGCGGCAGGCTGCGTGCAACTGCATCGGCATGCGCTGACCACGCGCGCCGGTGCCGAACAACGGCAACTTCTCGATCTGGTTGAACAGGCCGAACTGGTTATTCTCAATGCCGAACAACCGCTCAAGCTCAGCACCCTGATCGGCGGCAGCAGCCTGGCACGCCTGCTGCGTCGGCGCAATGCAGCAGGAATGGCGGTGTGTGGTGTCGGTGCCGGTGCCGCCGTACTCTGCGAGCATATGCTCGCGTCGGGAACGGCGGGGCCAACGCCACGTGTTGGCAGCGCTTCGCTGGCACCAGGACTCGGCCTGACCAATCGGGTCGTCATCGACCAGGGCGGCAACGCCAGTGATCGCCTCGGCCGGCTGCTTGCCGCTCTTGCACTCAATCCGTTTGCCCTCGGCCTCGGCATCGATGCCTCGACTGTGGTCGTGATCGGGCCGGACAATGTGCTCGAGGTGTTCGGCAACGGCGGGGTGACGATCATCGATCCGAGCGAAATGGCCGACTCGAATGCCGCCGAACTCGAACCCGGCGCGCCGATCCGCATCACCAACATGCGCCTGCATGCGCTGACTGCAGGCACACGTTTCGATCTCGATTTCCGTCGCGCAATCGACTGAAGCAGGATTTACGTACGGGGCTTCAGCCGCGATGTACTCCTCCATCCCGTGCAGGGCGGAACCGGCGTAGCGGATTCCGCCGCACGATGCCAACTTCACGAAATTGTGCGATTCCCGCATGGACGGCGGAAGCACCCGTTGGTGGTTCCGTTTTACTGCGCAGCATTTGTGCCGAAGAGCCAGGGCAGCGCGACTGAAGTCGTTCCCACGAAAAACCGGACGACGTGGCTGATCAGCGCCGACTGCGGAAGAACTCGCGCAACATCCCGGCACTCTCGTCGGCGAACAAGCCGGCGGCGATCTCGACGCGGTGATTGTGCAGCGGCGATACCAGCGTATCGAAAACACTACCGGCAGCTCCGGTTTTCGGATCCTGAGCGGCGTAAACGACGCGGGCCACACGCGCATGCACGAGTGCCATCGCGCACATCGCGCAGGGCTCCAGGGTGACGTAAAGCGTCGATTCCGGGAACCGGTAGTTGCCCAGCCGCTTTCCCGCATCGCGCAAGGCGAGGATTTCGGCATGTGCCGACGGATCGTTCAGGGTGATGTTGCGATTCCAACCCTCGCCGACAATTTTCCCTGACGCGACAAGAACGGCACCGACCGGCACTTCGGCCTCGGCGTCACGCGCATGCGCGGCGAGTTCGAGCGCGCGCCGCATCCAGCGTTCGTCGAGATCGTCGAACGTCACCATGGCGGGGCCAGTCGGCGCTTTGTTCTCGCTCATCTTGTTGCGACTCCACTCGAATGGCTAGCGGACAAGGCCCGCCCCCCGGAATTCCAGATACGACCTGCCCGTTTCCAGCCCATGATGACGGCCCCGCCCGGTGATCACAGGCAGGGATGGGAATCCAGGGAAAGGAAACCGCGAGAATCCTCAGCGAATCGAATGGCCGGCTCGACGCTTCCAGCAAACCGACGGCGCCAGTTGCGGAAAGCATGACCTTGCAACCCTTCAATCGATGCACAGCCCGGGCAGGAGAATACGCGGGATCGACCGCGCAGTCAGCACAAGGATTTGATTTCAACCCGGAGCATTGTGCGACCCGGCTCGAATTGCGCCCGACACCGGGATTCCTGCAAGTGGTTTCAGGGTTTCACCCTGTCACCGCAGCCCGTCAATGCACCAGTTCCAGCTTGCGCGACCTGAAGCGCCAGTTGTTGCGCATTTCCACAAATTTCTCAAGAGACTGCGGTGCGAACGCCAGGTAACCCTGGAAGTCGTCGCAGCCTGCCTGCGCGACAATCGCCAGTTCCGCTTCCGACTCGACGCCTTCGCAAATAGTGCGCATGCCAAAAGTCTTGGCCATTGTTGCAATGGTTTGCACGATCGTGCGCGCATCATCGCGATGCAGGATCTCGCTGACGAAAGCACGGTCGATCTTCAAGGTGTCGAAAGGAAATCGGCGCAGATAGGCCAGCGAGGAGTAGCCAGTACCGAAATCATCGAGTGCGATGCGCACTCCAAGCTTGCGCAGCGCATGTAGCTGGCTCAGTGCAGGCCCGGCGGTGTCCATGAACACCGACTCGGTTATTTCCAGCTCCAGCCTGCCCGGATCCAGATCGAACTCACGCAATACGCCCTCAACCACATTCACGAAGTTCTCGTCCCGAAACTGCAGCGGCGAGACATTCACCGATATCCGCAGGCCGGCAAGTGAACAGGCTGCGGCACGGCATGCCTCACGCAATGCCCAACGGCCCAGACCATCGATGAATCCGCACTGTTCTGCAATCCCCACAAACTCGACCGGCGACACACTGCCAAGTTGTGGATGCTCCCATCGCAACAGGGCTTCGGCACCGACAATCTTTCCCGCGCCAATACTGACTATTGGTTGCCAATGCATCGAAAGCCCTTCGCCTTCGATGGCCGATCGCAAGCCTTCCTCGATGACCAACCTGCGATTGCTGGATTGGCCGAGCTTTTCCGAGTAGGTGGTGTAGCGGCCACGCCCGCCTGCCTTTGCATCGAACATGGCCATGTCGGATCGGATCAGGATTTCGTCAACAGTCAGTTCCTCGCCATCCAGGGTGGCGATGCCGATACTCGCACCGACTCGAAGCCGTCGACTCTGCACGTCGACCGGCCGGGCCAGGATATCGATGAGTCTTTGCGCCAGCGCCTGGGCAGCACCAAATTCGTTCGATCCGGTCAACACAAAGGCGAATTCGTCACCGCCGACTCGAGCCACCAGGTCGCCCGCACGCACGCACGATTTCAATTGCTGGCCGACCGACTTGAGCAGTTCGTCGCCGACGCTATGGCCGAGACTGTCGTTGACGGCCTTGAAATTGTCGAGATCAATCATCAGAAGCGCGCCGCCACCCAGCGTGATCTGCTCCGACAGCGCCTCGCGGAGCGTGAAACGATTGGCCAGACCGGTCAGTGAATCGGTACTCGCCAGTAACCGCAGTCGTCGCTCGCTTTCAACCTTGTCGGTGACTTCCGCAAGTACGCCGCGCCAACCAGCCGCCCGTCCGTCCTCATCCGGCAGGCGCTTGCCATTGATTTTCAGGTAACGAGCGTGATCAGGATGTCTAACCGACAACGTCAGGTCATGAAAAGGGCAACCGCTGAGAATCGCCTGTCTCAGCGCAGCCACCCCGTCTGTGCAACGATGCTCGATCAGCGCAAGGAATGGAGTCGCTTCAGCGTCGTCGCCATCAAAACCGATCAGCTCACTGAGGCGCGACGATATATGCTTGAGGTGGCCGTCCGCATTGATTTCCCAAAGCGCATCGCCCGCGTTCTGCTCGAAATCCTGCAACAGGATGGTGAGCAGGCCTTCCCTTTCTTTTGCCTGCCACTCGGAACGCAGGCGGACGTTTTCCTTGTTCCAGGTATGCAGTGAGCCAATCATGACGATCGGGCCATACAGACAAATCAGCGCGGCGACGCTGGCGAACCGGGGATCCCCTGTTTGCGCAAGTGCGAGCAGCGCGGAAACCCAGTAGATCGCGGTATAGAGCACGCTGGCGCGGGGCAGCGGACTGAGCATGTAGGATCCGGCGCCGAGCATGCCCGTGGTCACAGTCGCAATGGTGAGCTGTTGAAACGGCTCGGCATTGGCGAACCAGAGCACCGGCATCACCGCCCATATACCCGCCAGCAAACCGCTATGAAGAGTGGCGTGGTGCACGGCGCGGCGCGAAACGACTTCAATGACCCGGTGACGATTCTGCAGCCACTTGATCATGGCGAACCCGGAGACACACAAGACCAGCAGCCACCAGATCAGCAGGCCTGGCGAAATGTCCCCCAGAAAGCTCCAGACGACCAGGCTCGCACTGCCGACATTGGCGGCCATCGAGTAGGGCGTAAGACGAACCACGGCATCAAGGTGTACGCCGCGCAACCGGGCCGCCTCGATTCCGGTATCGGCATACATATGACCAATGCCCTCGCGCAGGCTGGGCAGATCGACCAAGGGGGCAAAAATCATGGGTGTTGCGCTCCGATTCCATGGCAACGACGTAGTCGTCCTGAATTTCCCAAGCGGAATCGCGACAGTGCGATGACTGGCGTCCTCGGCTCGAATTCGAGATCGGCAACGGCAAGCACGGACGACCCCCTCGGGTTTTGGCATCGAAATCAATGCAGAATCCATACCAAGGTGGGTTTGGCGGCAGCAGTACAACTCGGAAAATGCTCGTGCGGAACGCCCGCCGGGGAGCGCTCGGGACAGCCGCCAGGGTGACCGACCAGAAAACACGCCGGATCTTGCTGTCCGATCCTCCAGCGGCATTTGGCTACCTGCATCGGCGCCGCGCCTAGCCCGGAGATTGGCCTGCGCGATTGTCAGACAGTCCGGATCAAACCGGGAAAGCCTGATTTCACTCCCACTCGATCGTTGCCGGCGGCTTGCCGCTGATGTCGTAGACGACACGCGAAATGCCGCGCAGCTCATTGATGATGCGGTTCGACACGATGCCGAGGAATTCGTAAGGCAGATGCGCCCAGTGCGCGGTCATGAAGTCGATCGTCTCGACTGCGCGCAACGCGATCACCCACTCGTAGGCACGCGCATCGCCGACCACGCCGACCGATTTGACCGGCAGGAACACGGCGAAGGCCTGGCTGGTCTTGTCGTAGAGATCGGCCTTGCGTAACTCCTCGATGAAGATCGCATCGGCACGCGCGAGCAGTTCGGCATATTCGCGTTTGACCTCGCCAAGAATGCGCACGCCCAGTCCCGGACCCGGGAACGGATGGCGGTAGACCATCGCCCGCGGCAATCCCAACTCGACACCGAGACGGCGCACCTCGTCCTTGAACAGCTCGCGCAGCGGCTCGACCAGGCCGAGCTTCATGTGTGCAGGCAGGCCACCGACGTTGTGGTGGCTCTTGATCACGTGCGCCTTGCCGGTGCCGCTGCCGGCTGATTCGATCACGTCGGGATAGATCGTACCCTGGGCGAGCCAGCGCGCATTGGCCAGCTTCGAGGATTCCTCGTCGAAGATCTCGATGAACAGGTTGCCGATGACCTTGCGCTTGGCCTCGGGATCGCTGACGCCTTTCAGTGCGCTGAAGTAGCGTTCCGCCGCATTCACGCGCACGACCTTGACGCCCATGTGCTCGCCGAACATGGCCATGACCTGGTCGCCTTCCTGCCAGCGCAGCAGGCCGGTATCGACGAACACGCAAGTCAGTTGCTCACCGATCGCGCGATGCAGCAACGCGGCGACAACCGAGGAATCGACGCCACCGGACAAACCGAGGATGACTTCATCCTTGCCGACTTTCTCGCGTACGCGTGCGATCTGGTCGTCGATGATGTTGGCTGAGGTCCACAGCGTGCGGCAGCCGCAGATTTCCGCGACGAAGCGGCGCAGCAAGGCTTCGCCCTGGCGCGTATGGGTGACTTCGGGATGGAACTGCACGCCGTACCAGCGCTTTTCCTCATTCGCCATGGCGGCGACGGGAATACGATCCGTGCGCGCGGTGACGACGAAACCGGGCGGCGCCGTGGCGACATGATCACCATGGCTCATCCACACGTTCAAGCGCGGCGGCTGACCCGGATGATCGTTGAGACCGTGCAGCAATTCGTCGCGGGCGATGACCTCGACTTCGGCATGGCCGAACTCGCGCGCATCGGCCGCTTCGGTTGATCCGCCCAACTGCGCCGCAAGCGTCTGCATGCCGTAGCAGATGCCGAGTATCGGCACACCCGAATCGAAGACCTGCTGCGGCGCCTTCGGCGCACCGTGCAGGGTGGTCGACTCCGGACCACCAGAAAGCACGATGCCTTTCGCCCCGTAGGCGGCGATCGCGGCCGGATCATGATCCCAGGCCCAGATCTCGCAGTACACACCGATCTCGCGAATGCGCCGCGCAATCAACTGCGTGTACTGCGCACCGAAATCGAGGATGAGGATCTTGTCGTTGTGAAGCTGGGATTCGGGATTCGGGATTCGAGATTCGGAAACCACTGACATTGCTGCCTCACTGCTGTTGTGTTGCGCACTCGCAAATCCCGAATCCCGAATTTCGAATCCCGGCTCCAATCACCCCAACTGATAATTCGGCGCTTCCTTGACGATCTGGATGTCGTGCGGGTGGGCTTCGCGGACGCCGGCGCTGGTGACACGCACGAACTGTGGACGTTCGCGCATTTCCTCGATCGTCGCGCAACCACAGTAGCCCATCGAAGCACGCAGGCCACCGACCAATTGGTGAATGATGTTGCGCAGCGGCCCGCGATACGGCACGCGCCCTTCAATGCCTTCGGGAACGAGTTTCTCGGGATCCGAGGCATCCTGGAAATAGCGGTCGCTGGAACCCTTCTCCATCGCGCCGAGTGAGCCCATGCCGCGATAGCTTTTGTACGAGCGGCCTTGATAGAGCTCAACTTCGCCCGGAGATTCCTCGGTGCCGGCAAACATGCTGCCGAGCATCACCGTCGAGGCACCCGCGACGATGGCCTTGGCCAGATCACCCGAATAGCGGATGCCACCATCGGCAATCAACGGAATTTCGTCCTGAAGGGCATTGGCGACCAGGTCGATCGCGGTGATCTGCGGCACGCCGACGCCGGTGACGATGCGCGTCGTGCAGATCGAACCGGGGCCGACGCCGACCTTGACCGCATCGGCTCCGACATCGCGCAGCGCAAGCGCTGCATCGGCGGTGACGATATTGCCGCCGACGACCTGCGTCTGCGGAAAATTCTTCTTGACCCAGGCGACGCGGTCGATGACCGATTGCGCGTGACCATGCGCGGTATCGACAATGAGCACATCGACGCCGGCCTCGACCAGGGCGGCGACGCGACGCTCGGTATCGCCACCGACGCCGACGGCCGCACCGACGCGCAGGCGCTCGTGCGCATCCTTGGCCGCATGCGGATTGTCGCGCGCCTTCTGGATGTCCTTGACCGTGATCAGGCCACGCAACTGAAAGGCGTCGTTGACGACCAGCACCTTCTCGATGCGGTACTTGTGCAGCAGGGCCAGCACTTCGTCCTCGCTGGCGCCTTCCTTGACCGTGATCAGGCGATCCTTGCGCGTCATGATGTTCTTGACCGGATCGTCGTGCTTCTTCTCGAAACGCAGGTCGCGGCTGGTGACGATGCCGACCAGTTCCTCGTGGTCGACCACCGGCACGCCGGAGATGCCGTGTTCGCGCGTAATGCGCATGACATCGCGGATTGTCGTGTCGGGTCGGACAGTGAGCGGATCGCGGATCACGCCGGCCTCGAATTTCTTGACCAGACGCACCTCGGCGGCCTGCTGCTCAAGGGTCATGTTCTTGTGGATGATGCCGATGCCGCCGCACTGGGCCATGACGATGGCGAGGCGCGCCTCGGTCACGGTATCCATCGCGGCCGAGAGGATCGGCACGTTGACGCGAAGGTTGCGGGTCAGGCGCGAAGACGTATCGACGTCGCGCGGGAGCACGGAGGAATGTCCGGGGACAAGGTAGACGTCGTCAAACGTCAGGGCTTCGGCGAGTAGGCGCATGGGTCGCAGGCAGGCTGAGCAAGTCGGCTATTCTATCGGTTTCGCCCTTGCTCCCGCCAATGCAACCTACCCCGAGCCATTCGCGACCATCCCGCACGCATCGAGTTTCCGACGCAATCCAGAGCATCGCGATGCTCGCATCGTGCTCGTGGCGGCACTGCTTTTCCTGACACGCGCGTGGCTGGTCGACTCGGTCGTTGGTGCCTATACCGGATGCCGCGGTTGTTTCCTGATACCGGCGCTCGGTGCCGATGCCTGGCTGTGGGCCGGCCTGCTTGGCCTGATGGCGCTGGCCGCCCTGAGCCACCGACGCCTCTTGCGCGGCCTGCTGATCCTGCCCGCATTCGCCCTGCTCGTGGTCGCGGCAGCCGACCTGGTTATTTTCGACCTGCTCAACCAGCGTCTCCATCTCGGCGACATTCGGCCGCTTCGGTGGCGAATTCGCGGCCAACTGGAGCGTGCTGGAAGCGAACCTGCATTCGCCGCTGGGCTGGCTCAAGCTGGTCGGCGCGATCGTGCTGCTCGCCCTGCCCGGTCTAGCTTGCGTTTCGGCACGCCCGCGACCGCGCATGGCGCTGGTGTTTGGCGTGCTCGCTGTATCCAGCGTGATGGCTGCCCTGATTATCCATCTGCGCGACCCGGTGCACTATGTGCATGCCGTGTTGATCGACAATGTCGTCGAGGTCAACCTGCCGCAGACCAGCGCACGCCCGTTCAGCGCCGGATTTCTCGACAGCCAACGCAAGCTCGCCGCCGAAGTGCCGCAGCGCTGCGAGCGCAATCCACAAGCAGACCGACCCGATGTCATCGTCGTCCTTGTCGAATCATTGTCGGCCTGGCAAAGCCATCTGCTCGGCAGCCAGCTCGACTGGACGCCGCGGCTCGATGAAATCGCACGCGACAGCCACTATTTCACGCATTTCTACGCCAGTGGTTTCACCACCGGTGGTGCCGAAATCGCGGTTGGCAGCGGTTTGCTGCCGATCTATCCACCCGGCGTGCTCGAATACACGTTCGACAACTTTGCCAATGGCAGCGATTCCCTGCCCGGCCTGGCGACGGCCAGCGGCTACGAATCGGCGTTCTTCACTCCCGGCGATACCGGTTTTCTCGAAATCGGGCGCTGGCTCAAGCGAATCGGTTTCGACACCATTTCCGGCGCCGACGATCCCTGGTATGCCGGGCGCGAACGCTGGCAATTCAACTCGGTCGAGGACAGCGTGTTCTATCAGCGTTTCCTCGACTGGCTCGATCATCGTGACGGTGGCAAACCGTTCGTCTCGGTGCTGCTGACGGTCAGCAGTCACCCCCCGTTCCTCGATCCGCGCAGCCACAAGATCGATCCGGAGCGTTCATTCCGCTACGTCGACGAGCAGATCGGCGTATTCCACGATGCCTTGCGTCAACGCGGCTTTCTCGATCATGGCCTGCTCATCGTGATGGGCGATCACCGCACGATGACGCCACTGCACGAAGATGAATTCGCGGTTCATGGGGATCGTGCTTATGCGCGTGTGCCGATGGTCGTCAGCGGCAAGCTGACCATGCCGGCCGTCGTCGAGGACGCGTTCCAGCAAACCGACCTGCTGCCCTCGCTGGCCTGGCAGTTCGGTGCCGAGCATTGTCGATCCGCCTATGACGGGAGTTTTCTCCGAAGCGATCCGCAAGCGCCGGCGATCGTCGTGCATGCGCGTGGCGATGACCGCAATCGCATTGACATCTATCACGACGATGCGGTATCCGGATTCCTGCTCGACGGTGACGACAGTCGCTGGCTCGATGAAGCTCCGCCCGATGCCGGACACATCGCCGCCTGGATCAACGTACAGCGTGCCGAGGCCGCCTTGCGCGGAGTCCGCGAACGCCGCATGCATTCTCGCTGAATCAGTCGAAGAACGTTTCGGCGGCTTCGAGCGTGTTTTCCATCAGGGTGGCCACGGTCATCGGGCCTACGCCGCCCGGAACCGGCGTGATCCAGGCCGCGCGTTCGGCGGCGGTTGCAAACTCGACATCGCCGGTCAGGCTGCCGTCTTCGCGCCGGTTGATACCGACATCGATCACCGTGGCCCCCGGCTTGATCCACTCACCACGAACCAGATCGGGCCGGCCGACGGCGACGACGAGGATGTCGGCGGCGGCGACGAAGCTCGGCAGATCCTCGGTGAAGCGATGACAGACCGTGGTCGTGCAGCCGGCCAGCAGCAACTCGAGTACGAGCGGTCGGCCGACGTGGTTGGACACGCCGACGACCACGGCGTGCTTGCCGCGCACCGGTCGATCAGTGTGCGCGAGCAAGGTCATCACGCCCTTCGAGGTGCATGGACGCAAGCCACGCTGGCGCAGCACCAGCCGACCGACGTTCTCGGCCTGGAAGCCATCGACGTCCTTGCGCGGATCGATGCGGTTGATCAGCGCATTGGCATCGACATGCCCGGGCAACGGCAACTGGACGAGGATGCCATGCACGGCTGGATCGGCATTCAGGCGATCGATCAATGCGGCCAGCTCGGCCTCCGGCGTGTCTTCGGACAGATCGAAGGCCCGTGACGAGAAACCGACGCGCTCGCAGGCGCGTCGCTTGTTGCGCACATATACGGCCGATGCGGCCTCGCTGCCGACCAGGATCACGGCCAGCCCTGGTCGCGGCTTGCCCGCGCTGATCCGGGCCTGCACGCGGGCGGCCAGACGATCGAGCAATTCATCGGCAATACGCTTGCCGTCCAGCAGACGTGCGCTCATCAATACTCCAGGCGAATCCACGCATTATCCACGCCGACGCCGAAGCGCTCAAACGCGGGTGCGAGGAGCCTGTCGGACTTTGCGGGTTGAGGCGAGAATTCGGCTGTGTGAGGGCAGATTTGTGACGATTTGCAGGCCCATAGTGGTTCTATGGGTCAAAAAGCGGTGCGAATATGAACCGCACAGACGGATTCGCAGCCCTGCCGAGTAAAGTCCGACAGACTCCCAGCCCGGACTATTCATGAATACGCGTGTTGATCGCGCAGGACATTGGATTCACACGTCTTTTCGCGATTGAGGCAATTGCGGGTGTTATTGCCGAATGAGCGAAAAGTCGCGTGGATTCAAGGGACAAGCGAGGGCGCGCGTTTTTCATGAATAATCCGGGCTGGGATTTCGCTCTACCGGTGATTCGCCGCCCCGATCGAGAACGCAGATGAACGACATCAGTACCGAGCTTGAAGCCGCCGCATTTCGTCGCCTGCTGCAACACCTGAGCACGCGCAGCGATGTGCAGAATATCGAGCTGATGACGCAAGCCGGTTTCTGCCGCAATTGCCTTGCCGACTGGTATCGCGAAGCCGCCGAGCAGCGCGGCCAATCGCTGAGCAGGGAGCAGGCGCGCGACATCATCTATGGCGAACCGTTTGCCGAATGGAAGGCCAAACACCAGCGCGAGGCCAGCGCCGAACAACTTGCCGCGTTTGCTGTCGCGCACAAGGCACACGCACAGGGCGATTGAGTTTCAGTCGAACGACCGGTGACCTGAGGACGCGCGCACGCTGATCCACGCACCAAGCAACAGCAGCAACAAGGCCACGGCCTGACTCCAGTGCGCCGCGACACGGCCGCTGGCAAGCAGGAGCAGGCTCGACAACAGCGGCGCCGCATACGACAAGGTTCCAAGCAAGGCCAGATCGCCATGCTTGGTACCGCGATCCCAGAGCCGAAACGCGACGCCGACCGGGCCGAGTCCCATCAGGACAAGGACGAAGGCCTGCGCACGATTCGGCATGACTGTGGTCTCGATCATCAAATGAACGATTCCGGCCAGCACGGCAACCAGCAGGCAAGGCCCGGCAATGGCCGCGCTCGGAACACCGGCATGGCGGCGGTTCAATACCGAATAGCCCGACCAGACCAGGGCCGCGCCGAACGCCGCGGCATAGCCCGGCAAATACGCGGGGTCGAGCGCAAGCGCACGTCCCTGGACAAGCATGATGATGACGCCGAGCAGGCCGAGCACGGTGCCGATCACTTGCCCGAACTTCAGACGCACACCGGGCAGGAAGGCGGCAAACACGACGATCAGCAAGGGCCAGAGATAGTTGATCAGGTTGGCCTCGATGGCCGGGGCGTGGCGGAAGGCGATGAAGTACAGCGCGTGATAGCCGAACAGGGCGGCCACCGCGAGCACAAAAGCCGGCCACGGCTGCAGCAGTCGATCGAGACGCGAACGCAAGCTGCCCGGCGAAGCCAGCAGCGAAGCCACGCCGCCGATGGCGAAGCTGATCGCGAGAATCTGAAACGGCGGCAGATCCGCCGTGAACAGCGCCATCAAGGCCAGCGACGACCACAGCACGATCGCCATGACCCCGCTCAAGGTGGCCGAACGGCGCGGATCACTCATGCTCTGGCCATCCGACCGCACATGATTCCCGGCAACGCGGCCGGATCTGCGAAAATGGCCGATCGCGCCCGAGCATCCCGTAATCCATGCCCTATACCCCGATCGTCGCCACCCTCGGCTATGTGTTGTCCGCCGATCGCCGCAAGGTTCTGTTGATCCACCGCAACGCGCGTGCGAACGACCTGCATCTCGGCAAGTACAACGGCCTCGGCGGCAAGATGGATCCCGGCGAAGACATCGTTGCCTGCATGCGTCGCGAGATTCGCGAGGAAGCCGCGATCGAATGCACGCAAATGAGTTTGCGCGGCACGATCAGCTGGCCCGGCTTCGGCAAGCACGGCGAGGACTGGCTCGGCTTCGTGTTCCTGATCGAGAAGTTCGCCGGTATGCCGCTGACCCACAATGCCGAAGGCACGCTCGAATGGGTAGCCATCGAACGCATCCTCGAACTGCCGCTGTGGGAAGGCGACCGCCACTTCCTGCCCCTGGTCTTCGACGCCGACCCGCGCACGTTTCACGGCGTCATGCCATATCGCGACGGGCGCATGCTGTCGTGGAGCCATTCGCGAATCTGATGGCACGTTCATGGCAAGGGCGACGAAGGCGGCCTCTCAAGTATCATTTTTTCCTGGATCCGGTGTCGGATCTGCATTGAGCCGCGGAACATCGCTGCCTTGCGCGGGCACCTCGCGGAATCCCGGGATCGCATCGATCACGGCCTGCACTGGATCAGCCGGCGCCAATGCCTGATTGCCTGCGTTTGCCGCCGTGCCGTTGTCGTCCACCGCAGCGGCATCATCCTCGTCCGGCCGGATGCTGTCCTTGCCGATCAGGGTGATCTGTGGCTTGTCCCACGAGCCTGTGACCTGGTAGCGCGAGCGCGCCGCGCGATTGATCTTCTTGCCGATCAGGGTCTGCACGACCAGGCCGGCCGCCGCGCCAACCGGCCCGCCAGCGAGCGCGCCGACCACTGGCAAGGCCACTCCGGCGCGTGGCGTCACGATCATTTCCTGATCGTAATCCTTGTCGCGCAGGCCGGTGCGTCCGCTGATCGTTATGTCGGCGGCTGGGCTGGCGATATGCACGTTGCTGGTCCGCGCATTGCCGTCGGCAAGCGCAAAACTGCCCTTGATCGAATTGAAGCTCATGCCCGACTTGAACAGATCGCTGAAATCGAGCGACAGTCGGCGCGGGATCTCGCGCAGCGACATCAGCCCGAACAAGCGGCCGCCGGCGCCCGGCTCGACATCCAGAATGCGACCTTCCTGCACGCTGACATCGAGCGACCCGGTCATGTTGGCGAGCACGAAAGCAGTCGGCGATCCCGGCCAGCTCGCATCGATATGGGCGATCGTCTGGCCGCCCTCGATGATGCCGGCGAAACCGAAGGTATCGAGCATGCTGCCGAGGCTCTCGGCGGTCAGTTCGACCACCATGCGCGACTGGTTGTCGCCGGCAGTCCCGCTCCATGCGCCGCTCGCGCGCAGGTCGACATTCGGCGATTTCGTTTCGAGCAGGTCGATGCGCATGCCGTCGTCTTCCGGATAGCTTTCCAGGCGCATTTCGCCAAGATTGGTGGCACCAAGCTGCAGCTGACCGATCCACAGATGCAGCGGCGGAATCGACGCCGGCGCGACATCAGCCAGGGCCGCCGCCCCATCCTCTTTGCCGGGCAGCGGATCCGGCCAGTGCACGCGCTGCATCTGCGCGGTGATCCCGCGCCGGCGCAGATCGACGCTGGGCACACCCAGATTGCCCTGCAATGAATCGCCGGCGACGTCGATCTTCATCGTCTCGCCATCCGGCGTCAGGGAGAGATGCAGATTCGGGAAGCTGCGCCCGGCCATGAGCAAATCATCGACGTCGATATCGATGCCACGCAACAGCTCGCCGCCACCGCCGCCGGCACTGAACAAGCCGATCCAGCCACCGACGTCGAAGGACTTCGCGTGGCCATCGATGACCAGACCGCTGGCCGGCAACTCCTTCGACGACGCCAACACGCCCAGATCGAGCCTGGCCGCGAGTGGCGCATCCGGCCCCGGCAGGCGTCCGGCAATCTGCAGGATGTCGCCGAGGCTGGCACTGAACGGTTGTCCGATCAGCGGCATCTCGAGATTGAGCAAGAATGGCAGCCGCTCGTCGGCCGGTTTGCCGAGCGGCGCCGGCAGATTGAAAGCGATGCCTTCGAGATCGCTTTGCAGACGCAGCGCCTTGCGCCCTTTGGCGGGCCCGGTTTCGGAACCGATCGCCAGATCAATATTCCATTCGGTCTGGCCCGGGAAGCTCGCCACGGCCGGGGCAAGATCGGTGGCCCTGGCAAATACAACGGCAGCGGGCAGCGTGCCACGCAGGCTCGCCTCGAAGGAATTGTCCGGATCGTGCGCCGAGCTGCCCACGGCAATACCGAGGGTTACCGGCAATCCATCGAACTGCGTTTCCAGGACCTCGGCGAGCACCCCGCTGCGACCAAAGCGAACGCGGCCATTGGCCTCGGTGAAATGCAGATCCCAGGTCGATTCGTCGAGGTTGGCTGCGCTCAGATCCACGTAGCCATCGAGGCTCAAGTCCTCGTGATGTTTGAGCGGAACATCCAGATCGATATGCGCCATACCCTTGCCGCCAATGCCAAGACCGCGCAGGTAATCGACATGATCCGCACCGACCGGCGTCGCGCGCAGGTAGCCGAGCAGATCCTTGCCATTGGCGTGGGCATCGACTGAAAGCTCGAGCACGGGCTCGTGAAAGTCTGCGATCGTGGCGTCCGCCTCATCAAGGCTGATCGCCATCGAGGTGCCCGCGCGTGCACTCACCTGCATGCCGTTGTTGATGAAGCGGGCGCTGGCATCGAGATTCTCGCCACTTGGCCAGTCCGGCAGGAAGTCCAGCTTGAGGCCACTCAGCTCCGCGCGCGCCTCGAAACGACCAGCATTGTCATCGAAAGGCCAACTATCGAGATCACCGCGCACCAGAGCGCGGCCCTCGGTGATCCGGCCGACATCGAGGGCGCGATCAAGCCATGCGACCGTGGCCGGTGGCATGACATTGACCGGCCAGAACAGCTTGGCCGCATCGACATTCGCGCTCGAGACGACGGCGTAAAGATCGAGCGCCGGCCTTGTGCCGTCACCCTGGATCCCGGCGCCGCCGTGCAGGGTGGCGGCAAAGCCGTCGCCGACCACATCGAACCGATGACTCTGCACACGCCAGCCTTCTTCATCGGGCCAGGCCACCACATCACCACCAAAGCGCTGGAACTCGAACGGCTTGCGGAACACCATCGGATAGTCGATCCGGGTCTGCTGCTCAGGCACTTCCAGCCAGACGGCCTGGCCATCTCCGCGCACGCGTGCCGCCAGCCGATCAATGCCGGGGATCGCCGTCGCCGGGCGACTGCTGAAGCGTGAAATCATGGCATCGACATCGAAATCATCAACACTCGACCAACGCAGGTCGAGCGCATCGACCGCACACTGCGGATTGGCCAGATACAACCAGTGACGCAGGTGCTCGGGCACGACATCACTGAGCATGGCCAGTGTGCCGATACTGTCCAGCTCCAGCGTACTGGCACGGACATGGGTGGAGGCCGGATCGGCACTCACGTACTCGGCGATCAACCTGCCTTTTTCCGCTGACCCATCGGATGGGCCGGCGGAAAAATCGGCGAGGTCGAAACGCCAGCCCGTTTGCTGTCGTTGCCAGCGTGCGCTCAAGGTCAGATGATCGAACGCACTGCGCGGCAGCACGGCAACCTTGTCATCGACCTTGATCTCGCTGCTTGCCTGCAGGATCGTCTCGCCCAGGGCGAGCTTGAGCTGCATCTCGTTGAGTTGTCCGGCCTGCCACGCGGCCCAGAGCTGGAGATCACCCCTTGCCGCCACCACGACGATTCCGCCCGGCGCTTGCGTGCCGCTCAGCTCACCAAGATCGAGATCGCGCCCGCCGACATACAGACGCCCGGAGCGATCACCAACATCGATGTCGGCAACCAGTGACAACGGCGACGCCTTGCTGTTGGCGGTGCCGACCTGACCGAGCACGCGCGTGATCGATCCGCGATTGACCACGCGCAATTCCGGGATGCGCAAATCGAGATCGATCGCGTGGCTCGGTGCGCGCACGGCCAGTTTCATGTCGACCAGGACAACGACGCCGAGCGAGCCCATCGAGGTTTCGCCACCGGTGCGGTCGCCGAGATCCAATCCACGCAACTTCCACTGCCCGTCGGCGGCCCGGCTCAGGGCAAGATCGAGCCCGACCACGCGAAATTCGTTCCAGGCCAGATTTTTCTGGAATGCTGCAAACAGGTTGATTGCCAACTCTGAGCGGGGCAGACGCAGCTCGGCTTCGCCGGAGTCGCTGGCGCCGATGCGCAGATCCTCGAAAACCAGCCTCGGCCCCGCTTGCGTCCATTGGCCGCTCAGGTGTCCGATTGTGACCTTTCGCTGCAGCCGTTCGGACAGCCAGCCCTCGATCCGCTGCGGATTGTCGGCCAGCCAGGGCAAGGCCAACTGGGCGATCGCCACAATCACCGCGGCAGAAATCACCAGCGTGACGAACGCCGCCTGCACGAAAAAGCGCAGCTTGCGCAGGCGCCTGCGAAACGGCGTCATTGCGAATCGCCAGCGTTGGCCGTGCTGTCAATTGGAGCCATCATCGGCAAAGCAACGACAGCCCCGTCAATCCGTCAGAGCAGGACGACATCGAACTGCTCCTGCGAATAATTTTCCTCGGGCTGGAAGCGGATGGTCTTGCCGATGAATTCCTCAAGTTCCGCCACCGCCGTGGAATCCTCATCGAGGATGCGCGCGACCACATCCGGAGCCGCCAGCACCAGCAGCTTCTCGGCATCGAACTGGCGCACCGCGCGGGTGATCTCGCGGAAGATCTCGTAGGTCACGGTTTCGGCGGTCTTGATCGTGCCGCGCCCGCTGCAGGCCGGGCACGCTTCGCACAATTGCCGCTCAAGGCTCTCGGTGGTGCGCTTGCGCGTCATCTCGACCAGTCCGAGTGGCGACATTTCGTAGACCGTGGTCTTGGCGTGATCGCGGGCCAGCGATTTTTCAAGCTGGCGGATGACCTGGCGCTGGTGTTCCTCATCGATCATGTCGATGAAATCGATGATGATGATGCCGCCGAGATTGCGCAGACGCAGTTGCCGCGCCGAGGCTTGTGCGGCCTCGAGGTTGGTCCGATAGACGGTCTCCTCGAGATTGCGCGTGCCCAGATAGCTGCCGGTGTTGACATCAATCGTCGTCATCGCCTCGGTCTGGTCGACGACGAGATAGCCGCCCGATTTCAGTGGCACCTCCTTCTTCAACGCACGCTGGATCTCATCCTCGATCCCGTACAGGTCGAACACCGGACGCTCGCCAGGATAGTGTTCGAGGCGATCGACCAGTTCGGGCATGAACTGCCCGGTGAATTCGAGCGCGCGATCGAGCGTCTCACGCGAATCGATGCGGACTTTCTCGATCATCGGCCGCATCAGGTCGCGCAGTGCGCGCAGGGCCAACGGCAGATCCTCGTAGATGCGTGCGCCGACCTTCGCCACGGCCATGCGCTGCTGCACGGCGCTCCACAGTTTGCCGAGGTAGTCGATGTCCTCGCACAAGGCATCGCGGCTCTGACCTTCGGCATTGGTGCGGACGATGTAACCGGACGGATTTTCGCCGATCGTCTCGGCCAGGATCTCCTTCAGGCGCATGCGTTCGGTCTCGTCCTCGATACGCACCGACACACCGAGCACGGTGCTGTATGGAAGCAGCACGAGATATCGCGAAGGGATCGACAGATGCGTGGTCAGGCGCGCGCCCTTGCTGCCAATCGGATCCTTGACCACCTGGACGACGATCTCCTGGCCATCACGCAACAGCTCATTGATCGGCGGCGTCACCGCCGGCGCGGACTCGCCGTTCTCGCCAAGCGGGATGGTCTGTGGACGGACGATATCCGAGGCATGCAGGAAAGCCGCACGATCAAGTCCGATTTCGACAAAGGCGGCCTGCATACCCGGCATGACCCGACTCACCCTGCCCTTGTACACATTGCCGACATAGCCACGACGACTGGCCCGCTCGATATGCATCTCTTGCAGCATGCCATTCTCGACCAGCGCAACGCGGGTTTCGCGCGGGGTCACATTGATCAGGATTTCTTCGGTCACGACAAGATGTTGGCACGGAAAGTTGAAGTGATTTATAGCTGGCGCAAGCACATGTTGTCGAATGCCGGAGACACGTCAACCGCGCTCTTGCAAGGACTGCAGGTCGTCTTGGACAGCGAAAACAGGTCGAAATCGCCGGAGCAACTGTGAAGTTTCGTGCAGGGGCAGGCCCATCACCCCCGAATAGCTGCCACTCAAGTGACGAATAAATGCGGCGGCACGTCCCTGGATCGCATACGCACCAGCCTTGCCGAATGGCTCGCCGGTGGCGACGTAGGCGTCGATCTGACCCGGCTCGAACACCGCAAAAGCCACCTCGGACACCGAAACCGCATGATCCTCGCAGCCAGCGCTGATGCACCAGACCACACTGATGACGCGATGCGTGCGCCCGCCAAGCCGGCCCAGCATGCGTTTGGCATCCTGGGCATCAACCGGCTTGCCGAACACCTCGCCATCAAGTTCGACCTCGGTATCGGCACCGATCACGACCGCACCCGGCACACTCACCACCTCAAGCAACCCCGCCCCGGCCTTCTCGCGCGCCACACGGCTCACATAGTCGAACGCCGGCTCGCCCGCCGCCCGCACCTCGGGAACGTCAATATCGAGCACATCGAAGTCCACCCCGATCTGCTCAAGCAACTGGCGGCGGCGTGGTGAACGCGAGGCGAGAAAAATCACGACCGTGATCCTGATTGGGATACCCCAGATTGCCAGACTGGGTAGAGAGAATGCCACTTTCCCCACGTCACTCCGCAGTTGTTCGACGAGGATCAGGCGCGCGAGCATGTGCAGCAAGGTCAGCAGGCTGATGAGAGACGATCCGACGCGCGCGATGTGAACCTCAAGTGCATCGAGTTGTGCTGGTGCTTTGGAAGCAAACTGGACGGTGCAGGTCACCGCTCGGCTGCGCGTGCAGATTCATGACAGCGTGGAATGGAACCCTGCACCGCACTTCGAACCAGACCAAGTGGTAACAGGCAATCCAACCGCACAAACGCAGTGGCATGGTGTTGATAGACTCTCAATCGTGGGTATAATAACCACCATGAACAGCAGGCAAGTCATCAGTCAACTGGAGGTGCATGGCTGGTTTCTGGCGCGGGTGAAAGGCTCGCACCACCAGTTCAAGCACCCGACCAAGCCTGGCTTGGTGACGGTCAAGCACCCTGACAGCGACATCCCCGCCGGTACGCTGCGCAGCATCCAAAAGCAGGCGGGATGGAGGTAACCAATCATGCGATTCCCCGTGGTGTTGCACACCGATGACGGCGTCCGTTACGGCGTCACCGTTCCCGATCTTCCTGGTTGCTTCTCCGCAGGCGATACATTCGACGCCGCACTGGAGTCGGTGACGGAGGCCATCGACTTGCATCTTGAGGGCATCATCGAAGACGGTGGAGAGATTCCCGTTCCAAGCGCCATTGCCGAGCACCGCAGCAACTCGGATTTTGCTGATGGCGTATGGGCGGCAGTGGCAGTGAACGTTTCACGCTTTGACGGACGCTCGGAAAAAATCAATATCACCGTACCGCGCCGCGTGCTTGCACGCATCGACGACTACGCCAAATCTCATGGCGCCACACGCAGTGGCTTCCTGGTAGATGCAGCGCTGCGAGCCATGCAGTAAGGAATAGCAAGTCACACAGCATTCATCCCGAACACCTGATCTGGCGTCAGTACGGAAAGGGAATTCAACACGAAGCGCCTGCCGTCGAACATCGTCATAGCCTGAGCAGTGTTTCAATTCGCGCCCGCTCATTTCCTGAGCGGGCGACCATCGCCGCCAAGTCAAAGACGGCTTACTTGATGGTTTCAATCCGCGCCCGCTCTGAATTGAGCGGGCGACCTTCAGGGGGCACGTTCGGTATCAACTGGTCGCAGTTTCAATCCGCGCCCGCTCTGAATTGAGCGGGCGACGTGCCAGACGGCGCGAATGCCGGTGTCTATACCGTTTCAATCCGCGCCCGCTCTGAATTGAGCGGGCGACTTCTCACGTCGTGTCGAACTCAAACTCTGGGGCTGTTTCAATCCGCGCCCGCTCTGAATTGAGCGGGCGACCATCAAGATGGTGACGACCGACGCCTTCACCATGTTTCAATCCGCGCCCGCTCTGAATTGAGCGGGCGACTTGTAGTCAATCGGCAGCTTGACCTTGTGCTTGGTGTTTCAATCCGCGCCCGCTCTGAATTGAGCGGGCGACTCCCACACCAGCACCGCACACGCACCTCCGAGGGGGTTTCAATCCGCGCCCGCTCTGAATTGAGCGGGCGACCAATGTCCCTGGTTCTTCGCCTCTGGTACTGCGCTGTTTCAATCCGCGCCCGCTCTGAATTGAGCGGGCGACCGATGCGGCGATATCGCAGCTTGGCCCTACACTGTTTCAATCCGCGCCCGCTCTGAATTGAGCGGGCGACGCATCTGCCTCGACCGTTGCGGCCACAGCATCAGGTTTCAATCCGCGCCCGCTCTGAATTGAGCGGGCGACGTGCGATGGCGCACCTGTTGCGCACTTCCGTAGCGCGTTTCAATCCGCGCCCGCTCTGAATTGAGCGGGCGACCACAGACGCGCCGATTGACGATGCGACATACGGCAGTTTCAATCCGCGCCCGCTCTGAATTGAGCGGGCGACATCGACCAGGCCGAGGATGAGGCGCTGCGGTTCCTGTTTCAATCCGCGCCCGCTCTGAATTGAGCGGGCGACGTATGCAACGAATCGTCAATGTTGACGACATAAGGTTTCAATCCGCGCCCGCTCTGAATTGAGCGGGCGACGGCATCGCCTGTACTGATCCGACAAGCTTCCCGGTCGCCAAGTTTCAATCCGCGCCCGCTCTGAATTGAGCGGGCGACGCGACTGTGCAGCGCAGTCGGCCTGTTCGTCAGATGGTTTCAATCCGCGCCCGCTCTGAATTGAGCGGGCGACAGGCTCGGTCGCAGTGGCCGAGCGCAGAATCTGCCGTGGTTTCAATCCGCGCCCGCTCTGAATTGAGCGGGCGACCCGATCTGCAGTCGATTCGGCGGCCCATCGATGCGTGTTTCAATCCGCGCCCGCTCTGAATTGAGCGGGCGACGGCAATGACCTTGCCTACTGGTCCAAGCATCCGCAGTTTCAATCCGCGCCCGCTCTGAATTGAGCGGGCGACGTGTGTATACCCCTCCGACCTGACCGCGAGCGGAGTGTTTCAATCCGCGCCCGCTCTGAATTGAGCGGGCGACCCAGGCCCGACCAGTCGCTGATTGCGCCGATCAGCCGTTTCAATCCGCGCCCGCTCTGAATTGAGCGGGCGACGCCGAGGCCACCATGGCGATTGATCGGGCACTTGGTTTCAATCCGCGCCCGCTCTGAATTGAGCGGGCGACGCGAATGGCCGTAGGATGTTGCGCCGCGCCTGCGGCAACGTTTCAATCCGCGCCCGCTCTGAATTGAGCGGGCGACGTCACGCGCATGACATCGTCCACGGCGCATGGACGCGGTTTCAATCCGCGCCCGCTCTGAATTGAGCGGGCGACGTGCGCAACATCCGCCAGCGCCGTATGGCGGCACGAGTTTCAATCCGCGCCCGCTCTGAATTGAGCGGGCGACGTCGAGCGTGCAATGGCACGTCAATGCGCCAGGGCGGCTGCGTTTCAATCCGCGCCCGCTCTGAATTGAGCGGGCGACGTCGTGACACAGCGATGCGCGCCAGCTTCGCATCGCGCGGTTTCAATCCGCGCCCGCTCTGAATTGAGCGGGCGACCACTGTCGCACCAGATCCAGATTGCTCCACCCACGATGGTTTCAATCCGCGCCCGCTCTGAATTGAGCGGGCGACGCTCCGACTCGGCAGCGCTTTGTGCTGGTTCGATGCGGTTTCAATCCGCGCCCGCTCTGAATTGAGCGGGCGACGATCGACATACGCATGCCTGCACGCAGCCCATGCGGCGGTTTCAATCCGCGCCCGCTCTGAATTGAGCGGGCGACCTGTGAATAGGCGACGTTGCGGGCGCAGCGAATGTCGGTTTCAATCCGCGCCCGCTCTGAATTGAGCGGGCGACGTCGCACGAACGATGCGCGATCGGCCACGGCCCAGCATGTTTCAATCCGCGCCCGCTCTGAATTGAGCGGGCGACCGCCATTGAGCCGTGCGGATTGCGTCAATGCCTGCCGTGTTTCAATCCGCGCCCGCTCTGAATTGAGCGGGCGACTCTGACCGGTCGCGTCCAGGTGGCGCGCGTCTGCCAGTTTCAATCCGCGCCCGCTCTGAATTGAGCGGGCGACTCATTTCGTCGCGGCCAGACTTGACTTCCCCACTGATGGTTTCAATCCGCGCCCGCTCTGAATTGAGCGGGCGACTGCCGAGCATGTGCCGTCGATCGGCGTTCGATCCGTTTCAATCCGCGCCCGCTCTGAATTGAGCGGGCGACGTCTGGACATCGCTGCTCGGCGATGTCGCGCCGAACGAGTTTCAATCCGCGCCCGCTCTGAATTGAGCGGGCGACAGCACGGCTATCAGTTGACGGCACGTCGCTCGACCTGTTTCAATCCGCGCCCGCTCTGAATTGAGCGGGCGACGCAGCATCGGTCATGCGCGGCACGCGCGAATCCGTTTCAATCCGCGCCCGCTCTGAATTGAGCGGGCGACGACAATGCGCGTGATGTCCGCGATCAAGTTGACAGTTTCAATCCGCGCCCGCTCTGAATTGAGCGGGCGACAGTCGTGCGCGACGTGCCAGGCATCACGACTGCATGTTTCAATCCGCGCCCGCTCTGAATTGAGCGGGCGACGCATGTCGCCGCGATCTTGTCGGTCATATCGATGGTTTCAATCCGCGCCCGCTCTGAATTGAGCGGGCGACGCGCAGCGACGCGGGGCCATGCACAGCGGCGTAGATCGTTTCAATCCGCGCCCGCTCTGAATTGAGCGGGCGACAGCATCGGCGACGCAGATCGCGGCGCCGGCTTCGGTCGTTTCAATCCGCGCCCGCTCTGAATTGAGCGGGCGACCTCGGCAGTCAGCATGCGGCTTGAGTCTCCGGTGATGTTTCAATCCGCGCCCGCTCTGAATTGAGCGGGCGACCACCGGCAATGAGGAAGTCGGATTCATCGCGCAGGTTTCAATCCGCGCCCGCTCTGAATTGAGCGGGCGACGTCGATCTCGGGTCGGGGTCTGTCGGGCAACGTTTGTTTCAATCCGCGCCCGCTCTGAATTGAGCGGGCGACACGCCAGTAACGGCGGCTACGGCCAGATCGATCAGTTTCAATCCGCGCCCGCTCTGAATTGAGCGGGCGACCCACCACCGAGCCAAGCAGATCGCGTACCCACTGGTTTCAATCCGCGCCCGCTCTGAATTGAGCGGGCGACGCCTCGCCGATAAACGCTTGCCCCAGGGGAGAAATTCCGGGGGTTCGCGCGAACCGGTGCGGCAAGGGGGATTGTCGCGGGCCGAGCTGCCGATGCGCAACCTGCAATTGCCCACAGGCAACAGGTTCCGGGGTTGCGCGAACATCCCATGATTTCGGCATCGCTACAGGTTCGCGGAAAAGACTCATACGACCAGCGGCCCCTCGAAATCGATTGCCTGGAAATTGCCGAATTCCTTGACGTGCAGCTCAACTGGCTCGGTCAATCGGTAAAAGCGAAGGCAGTCTTCGCTCTCGTCGATGATATCCAGAAGTTTGCGTTCCAGTTGCTCGACCTGCGTTTGATCGACACGGCACTCGAACACCGATTTCTGCACGCGTTGCCCGACGCCTTCGCAGGCTTTCGCGACGCGTCGAAGTCGCCGCCTGCCTGCGCTGGTTTCGGTGGATACGTCATAGCAGACGATGATCAGCATGATCAGCGCGCAACGAAAGGTAGATAGGCTTCAGTTTCACCACGCAAGGTGCGGGCGAGCAATCGTGCCTGGATCTGGGCGAGCAATCCATACGGTACTTCGGTTTCGAGCAGAGGATGTTTCAGTGTCTCCTTCTTCTTCTCCTGCCACGCGATTCCGATTGCACGACGGGCATCATCATTCATCAAAACGCCGCCACCTTCACTGATGCGGAAATCGTCGGCCTTGAGCTGCCCTCGATTGATCAAGGTCAGGGCCAACCGATCAGCCAGAACCGAGCGGAACTCCTCGACCAGGTCAAGCGCCAGCGCTGGTCGTCCCGGACGCAGCACATGCAGAAAACCGACCTGCGGATCAAGGCCAACCGTTTCCAGTGCGCTTCGACAATCATGAGTCGCCAACGTGTAGAGAAACGAGAGCAGAGCATTCATCGGATCACGCGGTGGGCGGCGATTACGGCCAGCCATCGAAAATGTCGCGCGAACGTCCGATCGGATCACATGGTTCAGTGCTGCAAAGTAAGTTTTTGCCGCTTCGCCTTCGATTCCACGCAGCACATCGATATCGCCCGCCACCGAGACCGCCCGCAAGGAGGCATCGAACTTGAGCACGGCGGCATCGAGTGCAGCGGTATCGGCCTCATCTTTTGATTCGCGTGCACCGCGTTGCAGCAGAATCCGGCTGTTGCGCAGCTTGCCAGCTACGATGTTGCGCGCAATTGCTAGTGCTCGGGTTGGATCTGCCGCAACCGCGTGCTGAGCCTGGCGCAAAAAAACGTTGCCGGTGGTCGGGCCTTCGACGCGGGCGCGGAAGCGTCCATTGCGATCGAGCAGGGTCATGCTGATGCCGCTTTCTGCACAGCGCCCGGTCAGCGCCGGTGAAATCAACACATCACCGACGGTGACAATGCTGCACAGATGATGAAGAGGAACGCGCAACTTTGTTTCGCGTTCGATCTCAATGCGGATCGTGTCGTTGTCCAGGTGCAGATAGCTGCCACTGGTCATCACGTAGAGCGTATTGAGCAGGGTTTGCGCCGTCATGGCGAATAAAGCTCCCTAAGCAGGCTGGCGTAGCGCGGTTGCAGATCCTTGAGCTTGGGCTGACAGAGTTCGTTGAGCGAGCACTGCCGACAGCGGGCATCGTTGACCGGTGCGGGAAGGATCGGTGAAAGCATCAATTCGCGAACCGCGATCGCCGCCGATTCAACAGCAACGCGCAGCGATTCACTGATTTCCACTTCGCGACGCCGGCGCGACGAGAAGTGAAAGATCGCACCCGCCATGACAGCCTTACCGGTCATTTCTTCCAGACAAATTGCCTGTGCGGCAAGCTGTAGATCATCGTGGCGATGCTGACGACGCGGGCCGTGCTTGTACTCGACGGGATAAGCCGAGCCGTCGGCGGAAAATTCAACCAGATCCGCCTTGCCGATCAATCCAATCCGATCGCACCAAAGCGGCATCGCGCGTTCAATGCGGACGGTGCCCTTCAGCTCCGCGCCGGGCTCATCGACATGGGCATGAACGGCATTGCCACGCATGGTATGTACGTTCTCGGAAAAAACCTGTTCGACATGGATCAAGGCGCATTGCCGCGGGCAGTAGCTCCAATGCTGCAAAGCGGAGATCGGTACCGGTTCAAGCGTCATGGGTTCCATCGTCAAAACAGCCGGTTCGGCAGACCGTCGCGGCGGTGGCGAAGCTGAGCCGAGAGTTCCGCGAGAATGCCTGTGGGCGTGCCGACCCTGAGCGCCGCATGGGCAGGAATGGTCACATGACGCTGCGGAGCTCGCGGGTGCGAGCGCCGCATGTGACAACCGGTTTGCCGCGCAACGACAGATCGGACCCGGCCCAGCGAACGGGCCAGATCGGCACCCCTCAAATAACGCAACATTCTCATGCTGCGATGACTTTATCGCGAACAAAGTGCAGGCGAATCACCTTGGGTACCTGACCTTCATCAAAATGACAACTCACTGCATCACGAACTTGATCGTGCAGATCTGCTTCGTTCTCCACCTCGACAAAGATCGCCTGACCTTCCGCACCAACGACCAAGCTGCCTTCCGGTGCCCGTTCAACGGTGAAGACGATCTCGGCATTCATCACCACCTCCGCTATTGAATTCATCCAACTTTGCGATGCAGTGCAACGCCGTTTGCCAGCCCGAAATCATCGATGGCAACGGCGTACTCGGAAAACGACTTCGGCCTGGTTGTACCGGGCTTGCGTTCGATCTTGATTCGTTCGAACAGCGAACGTGCGGTCGCGTGCTGGAATGCTCGAATTTCGCCATCAGGCCGCTACCGGCACAGACATCGTTCTGAAACATGCCAAAGGCTCGACCACAGCGAATTTTCAGAATCCTTCGATTACTTCAGGAGTCAGTCCATCCAGATTATCCAATTTGATGGATCCGTCAGCACTGACCGTAAGTGAGCGATGAACCTTCGCCGACGAATGCTGGCCAGACTTGCTGTTGTGCTGCCACCAAATCACCTTTACCACCTCCATGCTGCCCTCCGGGCGAGCAGATGATGCATCGTTCTCAAAGAGCTTGGGAAGCAACGTCTTGATAATTTCTGCGTCAGCGTCAGAGAACCCCGTGCGCGAGGCGAGCTGAGGGTTAATGCTGCCGTAGCATTCGTAAATACCATGATCCACACGGTGCTTCATGCCCATCGTATCGGGACCACGTTTGCTGCCATCCCCTTCGCCACTCACGCTCTTCGTGATTTGGGTGCTGGTAATACTGACGGGCTCCTTACTGAAAGCCGATTGCACGGTAAGAGGGCCACGAACCGGAATGGAAACCCCGCTCGAATCACCATCCTTACCAAAAGCGAACACCTGGCCAAGCGCACGGACATCAAACCATTTGGCGCAGGCCTTCTTCACAGTATCGTCTTTGCTCGAACCTTTCTTGAATGCGTCTTTACCAATGCCATTTTCTTTCGATTCCGCGCGGTTACGCAAACTTGTCTCGCCATCAATCTTGCGGTCGTCCGATTGCACGAAGATGCATTGCCCAGCTTCCTGCAATCGATCTCGAAGCTTCCGCTTTATGCACACATCGCTGATTTCACCAAGACCGCCATAGTCTGTGCGTGGACGATTGCCATTCAGAGGGTCGCCATTCGGATTTGCGTGTGTGACGCGTACGACGAGCGCGAAATCGATCTTGTTCTGCAAAGTTGACATCATTTACTCCTGAATCGTCATTTGGTTGTATCGAGTGGCTCGTCTTCAGTATTCACACCGCCAGGCAGGTGCAGTGCTTGTCGTTGACAGTGATAGCCAAGCAAGAACTCCCCGGAAAGCGCCGCGTCGTTCGCAAAATTTTCACCCGAGAAGGCGCTTGTCACATCATCGAGTAGTTTCTCCATCCGGTGAAGAAATCCGGCTCTTTGTGTGCGTAAGCGTGTCTTGTATGGTGTCAGCGACAGCTCAATGGATCGCCATGTCGAAAAAGGATGATCCGCGAAACGCTGCATCAGACGGGCGGAGGTGGTGTCGCGCTTTTCTCCAGCAACGTACAGGGCTCGCCCCTCAACGTACTCTGCAATGGCCAATAGTCGGCCGTACAGATAGTCTCGGGTCGTTCGATCCGTCTCCAACGCCATTTGATAGCTCCTCTCGAAGTAGTGCTTTCTGAAGAGAGCGCAAGCAATGCCAAGGCATTTTTCCCACTCCCAGTTCTCCATACCAACTCGATTGCACGCTCGGCGCACCGTCGATTCAACGAGGTCACGTGGTAAGCTCAGACCATCAATGATGCAAGGCAGAAGGCGCTCTGTGGTTGCCTTGCGCAATTTGTCATCGAGCCGTCTACCATAGGCGGCTTCGGCGACATCACGCGGTGCCGGTGCGCCAGTAAATTTGCTGTTTTTCCCGAAGTTTTGTGGCCATGCGCAATGCGCATGCCACGCTTCAATGCGCTCTAGAAATTCAGAACCCTTCAGCTCTCGATAGAATGTGATTGCCATGCGTCCTGGCGTCGCAGAATCAAGCCCCATGACCACGACGTCGCCACCAGGATCAAGCTTCGCACGGTACCCTGATATCGCCTTCTTCAGACGAAGAGCAAATGCCTGCGCACTTTCGACAGTCGTTGATGTTGGCGCAGCAACACCTGCTTCGACACCAAAGAGTTCAAGTGTGTTTGCAAACGGGTCAGGGATCGGCTTGCCTGCAACAGCCCAACTCACGATGACCTGATCACCATTTCGGTATCCCTGCCTCGCAATCAGCCAGCGCAAAGCGTTGTGTGCCTTCTGCGTGATCTCAAAGCCGACCGTTAACGCTTCTCTGGGCTCAAGAAATTTCCCCCTGTAGGTGTAGCCGCTGTCGTCATTGGAGGAAACAAGCTTGGCCTTGTCGCCACCGTGGCGAAGTTTTGCCGGATGCTGCACTGCCAGCGATACTTCCTCGCCGCTTGCCATGCATGTCCCACGTATGGTCTGAGCATCCTTATAAAAGTTCATCCAAGCTGAGACCAATGCCTCGTCCTGCCAAGTTGCAGAGACCGGGTTGCCGTCCTCCTCGACTCGCCAGCGCACAAACGAATCTTCTGGAGCTTGAGTATTCTGAATCACCTTGAAAATTGCAGGGGATTCCTGCTTGTCGCCGGCCCATTGCCTCAACAATTTTCCATCTGAATCAACAGGAAGAATCTGCGCAGCGATCAAATCGGCAACAACTTGGCCTTTCTCGACGTAGCGACGAATGGCATGAAGCTTGGGATGACTGTTGTTGGAATTGGTCCATGCATCCAAGGATTCCAAAAAAGCGCGGTGCGGCTCCTGTGGCTTTGCCGTGAAACCTGAGGTTACTTCACCGCCAAATTGAACGAAATCACCAGCAACATATTGCAGTTTGTCACAGAGAGGATGATTGACAGGCTTGCTACCCGCGCGCCCTCCCGATCCTTCGCTACAAGGGATCATCGTGGTGCTAGCCCCCTTGTCAAGCACTGACGCCCTCCTGAACTCGCCGCTACCATTGAGGACGATCTCGATCTGTACTTGTTGCGTGGTATGACCAATGGGCATAAGGCGATCAGAACCGGCAGGCTCGTGGCCGGCGCATAGCTCATACGTTTCGTGGAGCTTTTGAATCCAGCTCATTCAATCCTCCCCCTGCTCAGCCGCGTCATGCTCTACAGCACGTTGGTTGGTGTTGAGATTGAATGGCTTCACGCTCATCGGTCGAACGAATTTCCTGGTCTTGCATTTGCCCGGGTGGTCGAACTCGATGATTCCATCCGACATCGTCGGTTGCCAGAATCGAGCATGCAGCTTGCCGTCGCCCGTTTCATCCGGGTAGTCAAACCCATGAAACATCAGTCCGAATGCAAGCTCACCTGCGTCATCCAGATCACCAAGCCCCGATCCGAACTTGCATGGCTCGACGTAGCCTTGACAATCGCGGGTGCCGAGAAATATATCCTGCCGACCTCCGCGCTCCAACAGTCGTTTCGCCATATTGTGGTGCTTGTTTTCGTTTCGATCATCGGCAAGTTCCGGCCTTGCCGAGTTCCACTCGAAATGTGCTCGCACCTGATATTCGACATCAACGAGGAACGTATATATTGCCAATGTGTTGCCACCGCTGAACTCCAGCGGTTTAGTCCCTTTTGTCTGGGTCCGAATACGCTTGATCACGCGTACATCATCGATTACCCAGATAAAAGTCGGCTTCCAGTAAATCGACTTCGCGATACCTTTAAGGGCCTCATAGGTTGGAACGTGATACGAGCATTTCTCCCCACCAACCTTGGTTAAGGGGTCGGTGAAAAGTGCATATCGCCCCCAAACCTTGAATTCGATGGTATTTCGATGTGAATTAGACACAAAGCGTCCTCCGTGAAGTGACTTGTTCCGTCGTCAAGCCGAATTGATCACTGTAGTAGCACTCATCGAGGCAAAGAATTCGAACGTCAGGCTTGACCTCGCGCACAGCCCCCGAATCCCGCAGCTTCTGCAGCGTTTGCGGGAACACGTTCACTGTGTATTGCTGCGCCGCGCGCAAGAGCGCGATATCCTTCTCGACATCAAATGCACCGAAAAGATCGGCAATGATCTTTCTCCCCTCATCCCCATACGGAACAACGATTCCCTGTGTCGGCGCATCGATGGCGCGAAATGCCTTCGCAGCAGTCATGAAAGATTGGCGAAGAAACAAGTCGGGTGCCGTACCGTGAGTGCGCCCATAGTCATTGACAGCTTGGGCATTCGACGAAAGGAGATTCAGAACCGTGTCATCGTGACCGATGGTGCCGGCTCGGACTCGGTAGTCCATTTCACTCTGGCGAGCGAAAAAATAGAACCGATAGAAATCGTGTAGTGCTTCGAGACCGATTCGATCTTCACGATACTTCTCGGGATCATCGCGAAAATCATCCAGCACTCGTGCGGCCACGTCGCGACCGATAGCAATATCCGGCAACATCTTCAGGTTTTCGGCCTGAGGATTTACGACATGGACGATGCCAATCTCGGAGCGGCCATTGCGATTGCAGCGGCCGGCGGCCTGTGCAATGGAGTCAATCCCGGCCATCAACCGGATCACCGCACCAAAGTCGATATCGACACCGGCTTCGATAAGCTGCGTGCTCACACAAAGGACGGGGAGTTGATCTTCAAGGCGACGCCTGACGTCAATGAGAATTTTCTTGCGGTGCGCCGGACACATGTCAGTGCTGAGATGAAATATCTGATCATCTTTCACCGTTGCACGGCAGGACTCAAAAATATTCCTTGCTGCATCCTTGGTGTTGACGATTACCAAGCAACTCCCAACACGCAGCAACTCTTCACACGCCAGACATGCAATCTCTGTGTATGCCCATCCACCAGGCTTTCTGCAATCACGCACATCAACCCGCTTCAAATCATCGAACAATCCGTGAACATCGGGCATGATTTCGTGATGCTGAGCCAGGCGAACAGCGCCTTTGTCGGCGGCCACCTGATCCAGTAATGGCTGCGTTGCCGTACATAGCAGCACGGTGCTGTTGCACTGTTCAGCCAGAAAGTTGATCGCGCTGTTAAAAAGGTGGACGCATTTGATAGGTAGCGTCTGAATCTCGTCGAATACCAACACCGTGTTCGCCAACTGGTGCATACGCCGGGCACCGCGCGTTCCCGAACCGAACAACGACTCCAAAAACTGCACCATAGTTGTGTAGACAATTGGTGCGTCCCAGTTTTCACATAAAACCTTCTCGCGCCAAGTCTGTTGTTCCGGAGTAATGCTGGAATGGTGCTCTAGCACAATTTTTCCTCGATCTATCGGAGCGTCGTCTGGCTCCAGAATCGCGCGAACGACTTGCGCGTTCTGGTCAATGATTGAGGTAAATGGAATGACATAAATGATGCGATCCAACTGACGTTTTTTAGCATGGTGAAGTGCAAAGCGCAAACTGGCGAGGGTCTTACCACCACCAGTCGGCACCGTCAGCGTGTAGATGCCGCGTTCACGAGACGCTGCATCAAGGCAATGCTGAGAAATTCGACGTCGAAGCACGTTGATGCTGTGGCTCATAGGCATAAGCTCCAGATGCCGCTCCAAACGATCAACCAAGATCGACCAAGCGGCATATTTTCCACATGGGCGAAATTTTTTCGTTCGTTTGTGTTCGAAGTCGGCAGTATCGACACGATCCGCATCGATCAGGCAACTGAAAAGAAAGCGCGCGGCGAGGCCAATCTGCTGCTGCGCAACACCACGATGCTCGTTGCTGCGCAAGACATCAGCGATCACCGCGCCAACGCTCGCGGCAAGATTCGAGTTACCCATCAACTCAGCACAACGATCGAGGATAGCCGTATCGGCTTTCTGGACAACTTCGTCGAGATGCGTCCTTTCCCGTAGCTTGCGCATCCGCTTGCCAAATGTGTCGTTGCCATCCGCGTCAAGGCAATCGATCAGACCTGAATGATGAGATGCGATGCAAAGCGCGAGTATCTGCGCAACTATGTGCTCCTTCTGGCCGATATGAGCGAGTGATCGCCAAATGAACTGGGCTCCAGCGCTTGAATGGTCAACTTTACCTTTCAGAGCGCCAGCATCAACGTAGTCATCGGCATCGGTGTCAATCAAACCCAATGCCGAGCCGATATACGCTTGAAACTCCTCGCTATGCTTTCCGAGATCGTGAAGTAGGCCAATAAGCTCGCCTGCGGATTCCATATTCATCTTTGAAGCGAACTTGGCAGCGAGTTTCCCGACGTTCCGCAAATGCTCCGACAGTAGCTGTGGCGTGTCATCCGACGATCGCCAATGGGCAATAGGAATATCGGCACTCCGCGTAGAATGCAGCCTCGGTTTTGCACGATCCGTTTGCATCTGCCCCCCAAAAAACTAGCATCAGTGGCACATTGCATTCCGCAAAAATCCGGTAGTGCCTGCTATTTCAGTTGTACGTCGCTATTGGATTGCACCTGTGTCGCAAGGATTGAGACTATCACTCACCTGCCTGATCAAGCGCGGTGGTAGGGATGCCCGGCCAGGATCGTGGTGGCGCGATAGAGTTGTTCGGCGACGATCAGGCGCACCAGCATGTGCGGCAGGGTCAGCGGGCCGAGTGACCAGCGCTGGTTGGCGCGCTTGAGGACTCCTTCGGCATGACCATCTGGGCCGCCGATGAGGATGGCGAGGTCGCGGCCGTGCATGCGCCATTCGCTCAAGTGGTCAGCGAGCTGTTCACTGGTCCAGGCTTTGCCGCGTCCATCGAGGGCGACGACGTGGGTGTCGGCGGATATCGCGGCAAGCACGGCTGCACCTTCGTCGGCCATGGCGCGAACCGGGTCGCGGCTCTTGCCGCGATTGCCGAGCGGCACTTCGATCAGTTCAAGCGGCAGTTCGCGGGAAAGGCGTTTGCGGTATTCGGAGAAACCTTCGGCAACCCACGCCGGCATGCGTTCGCCGACTGAAATCAGTCGCGCGCGCACGCCGGATCAGCCATCGAGCTTGGCGGGATGCTCGTCATCGCCGACCGTCCACAGGCGTTCGAGGCCGTAAAACTCACGCGTGCGTGGCAGCATGACGTGGACGACGATGTCGCCGAGATCGACCAGCACCCACTCCGCCTCGCGTTCGCCTTCAACACCAATTGGTGGCAGACCGGCCTTCTTGGCCGCACGCACCACTTCATCGGCGATCGATTTGACGTGCCGCGTCGAGGTGCCGCTGGTGATGACGATGAGGTCGGTGACCGAAGTCTTGCCGCGCACGTCGATCTCGCGCGTCTCGCGCGCCTTGAGATCTTCAATCGCCTTGATTACGACACCGTGTAACTTGGCAAATACATCTTGCTCAAGATCCGGTTTGATGCGTTTCTTCGGGACCGCCTTGACCGCCACCTTCCTCGCAACCGGTTTGGTGGTCGGCTTGGGGGCGCGAGTCTTTGCGGGAACCATCGCCTTGGCCGGCGATTTGGCCGAGCGTCTGGTCGGATCCTTTTTCGCTGGCGTTTCCTTGCGCGCTGCGGTTGCCTTGCGCGCTACAGGAACCTTCTTCGCTGCGGTCGTGTTGCCTGCCCGGCGCGGCCGGACGCGTGTTTCAGACGTACTCAAGGGGAAATCAACCTCGTCACAAGGACGCGCCGGAACCAGCGCACCGTCAGTATAGAGCCAAATGCCGTGGCGTCATCGGGATCAGCCGGCCATTGCCTGCATCATGGCTCCACGCCCACAGCTACCGCACGGCGCGGATCGCTGATCCATCCGCTCCAGGATGGCGCAAACATGCGTGATCCATGCAGTCCGGCAATCTCCATCGCGAGCAAGTTGTGGCAAGCGGTCACGCCGGAACCACACATGTGGATGACAGCCTGCGGCGCATGATCGCCGATGACCGTCCTGAACTCCTCGGCCAATTGCCGGGGTGACTTGAACCGGCCGTTGGCTTCGAGATTGTCGGTGTACGGGCGATTGCGCGCGCCCGGGACATGACCCGCAACCGGATCCAGAGGCTCGACTTCGCCACGATAGCGCGGCGCGGCGCGCGCATCGAGCAGGCGGATCGATTCGTCATCCAATGAAGACTGCAGGGCTTCGTAACCGACCAACTGGCCCGGATCGTAGTGTGCGGAAACTTTTGCACGTCCCGGTATCCGTTCACCGGTTTCGGTCGGTAAAGCGCTGGCCTGCCAGGCCGACCAGCCGCCATCGAGCACTCCCGCCGACTGCGCGCCAACCAGTCGCAGCATCCACCACAGGCGCGCTGCGGCAAGCGCACCGCCGGCGTCGTCATAGGCGATCAGCGGCCGATCCGGGCACCAGCCCCAGTGTGCAAGTACTTCAGAGAACGCGGCTTCGTCGGGCAAGGGATGACGGCCCTGTCCGCTCACGGTCAGATCGGAGAGATCGCTGTCGAGACTCGCATGGATGGCGCCGGGTATGTGTGCAACGGACCAGGCGAGTCGGCCGCCGTCGGGCGAGCCCAGTTCATTGCGGCAATCGACAACCAGCACATCGCCCTGGTCGATCAGGGCAGCCAGTTCATCGACCGAAATCAGCGGTTTCACGGGTATGCCTCCAGTCGACGCAGCAGGTTTTGCAAGATCGCAGCGGTCGTGCCCCAGATGCGCTTGCCATCGTAGTCGAATTCGAATATCTCGCGACCGCGGCCATGCCAGATGATCTCGGAGCGCTGCATGCAGCCCGGCGTGAGTATGACATCGAGCGGAACCTCGAAGATCTCGGCGACTTCGCCAGGATGCGGATCAAGCCGGAAGCCATCGCGCACGAGCCCGACGACCGGCGTGACGCTGAATCCGGAAATCGTGTCGAAGCAATCGAGAAAACCGAACGCTTCGACGAAATCGGCGCTGATACCGGTTTCCTCATCGGTCTCACGCAACGCGGCGGCAATCGCATCAGGGTCGGCGGCTTCCATCGCGCCGCCGGGAAAGCTGATCTGGCCGGCGTGATGGCGCATCGCCTCGTTGCGCCGGGTGAACAACATGCTCAAGGCATCGCCACGACAGATCACCGGCAACAGCACCGCAGCCTGACGCAGCGGAGTGTTGTCCGACCACAGTTCCGGGAACTCCGTCGCGTTCCAGCCTGGCGGTTGCGGCGGATCAGCCAGCGGCCGCACCGCTCGACGCAGGCGGACGATGTCGATGTGCTCGCTCATGATCGCTGTACCTCGCGCTGCGGCAGCACGACCTCCATCAAATGGGCTCGCTCCGCACGGCTCATGCCAAGCCAGCGTGCGATCTCGTCGCCGCTGCGAAAACAACCGGCGCAGAATCCGACCTCATCGAGATGACAGATGCCGATGCAAGGACTGAGAACAGGTTGGGGAAAATCGATGTGCATGGAGATCATGTGTGCTGTCGGCAGGCGAGCACCTGCTGTTACATTAACCAGGATTTGAATCGATGGTGCCACGCATGCTTGGAATGGCAACGAAAGTCGTCAGCGACTATGGCAAGGTACTCGCCCAGGTGGAACCCGGAGTCTATGGATTGCCGGAAAGCCTGTTGCCGCACGGACGCGAGTCGATCCGCTTCGCGATCCTGACCCTGCTCAGGGAATTGGGCGCCGAGCACCCGGAAGTCAAGCAGGGCTTGCGCCAGGGCTATGTCTATCTGGCCCAGTTTGTCGGCGATGACGAGGCGGCCACGGTGCGCAACGGGCAGGCCAGCGTCAACAACGCGAAACTGGACGACGAAAGTACCGAACCGGCCATGCGCATCATCAACCGCATCAAACTCGACATGGAACGCGCCGTCGAGGAAATGCGCGACTTCCCCTGATCCGCATGTGGTTGCCGGCCGAAACGGAAACGCCGCGGATTTCCGCGGCGTTTCGCTGAAGCTGATGGCGATCGATCAGTTTGAATCGATGACCTTGATATCGAACACCAGCGCCTGGTTCGGGCCGATGCGCGGCGGCTGGCCGCGTTCGGCGTAGGCCATATCCGGTGGCACGAAGATCTGCCAATGGTCGCCAACCTTCATGCGCGACAGCGATTCCTGCCAGCCCTTGATGACTTCGTTGACCTTGAACTTGACCGGCTCTCCGCGCGCGAACGAACTGTCGAACTCGAGACCATCGGACAGCGAGCCGCGATAGTGCACGGTGACTTCGCTGGTCGCACCAACCTTCTTGCCGGCCCCATCCTCGATCACGCGGTACTGCAGGCCCGAGGGCAGCGAAACGATGCCTTTCTTGGTCTTGTTCTCAGCCATGAACTTGTTGCTCTGTGCAAGATTCGCACCGGCAACCTTGTCGAACTCGGCCTTGGCCTCACCCATCATCTTGGTCTGGAACGCGGTCAGGGTGTCGCGCATCGCGTCTTCGGCAACCGCCGGAGTGCGCTTTGCGTAAGCATCCTGCATTGCGCGGACGACCGTATTGATGTCGACTTCCATCTTGCGATCAGTGAAATCCTTGCCGATCTGATAACCGATCGAGTAGGAAAGCTTGCCCTTGTCGGACGTCGTGTCCTGGGCAAAAGCTGTTCCCGATACCAACAACGCCACCGTGGCGAGTGTCAAACCAAATTTCATGCTGCCTCCAGAATGGATCTGAAACGGATGGTTACGCGATGTTGCGCCGGACCGGGCGACCGGCCGGCACAAAAAAGGCCGGCCAGTGTACCTGAGCCACCCCGGATCGCCAATTTGCACCAGTGGTCGGCCAACAGAGAACGCCGCAAGCGCGCAAAGTTCGACATCCCGACCATTCTGGCCGCTGGTATCATCCTCAGCTCTTCTGAACACAAGCATACCGGGGGATCCCAATGGCGTTCCGCAACCTGATCAGCAGTGACCGCGGCGCGGTTCGCAGCCTCACGATCAACCGCCCGGACAAGCTCAATGCGCTCAATCGCGAAACGATCAACGAGCTGCAGATCGCCTTCAACCAGGCCCGATACGACGACTCGGTTCGCGTCGTGGTGCTCGCCGGTGCCGGGGAAAAAGCCTTTGTCGCAGGTGCCGACATCGCCGAACTGAGCGCGATCTCGCCGATCGACGCGCAGGCGTTCTCGCGTGCCGGTCAGCACATGATGCGCACGATCGAGCTGCTCGGAAAGCCGGTCATTGCGCGCATCCAGGGCTTTGCGCTCGGTGGCGGCCTCGAGATCGCGATGTGCTGCCACCTGCGCGTGGGCAGCGAAAAGGCCCGACTCGGCCTGCCTGAAATCAGTCTCGGCCTGCTGCCGGGTTTCGGCGGCACCCAACGCCTGTTGCGTTTGGCCGGTCGGGCGGCGGCGCTGGAAATGTGCCTGCTCGGTCAACCCGTCGATGCCAATCGCGCCCATCAACTCGGCCTGCTCAACCGCGTGGTCGCAATCGACAAGCTTGATGAGGAAATCAACGCTCTTGCCGACCAGCTTGCCGCATCGGCGCCACACGCAATGGCTGGCATCCTTGATTCGATCCTGATTGGCGGCGAATGCCCGGTTGCCGAGGCGATGGATTTCGAGAGCAAGACATTCGCCCTCACCTGCACCACCGAGGACATGCGCGAGGGTACCCGCGCCTTCCTCGAACGTCGCAAACCTGCCTTTACCGGAAAATAAAGCCAGTACGGCACGCGCTTCGGCCAACCGCAAGCCTGCCGGATACCGCGGGCTTGCCTCGGCGATTGCTCAGTGGTGACTGCCGCGATACTTCTTTTCGCCAGCGGTGACCGCAACGCCCATGCGGTTTTCCGGTGGAGCCAGCGGACAGGTCGCAAACGGGGTGAACGCACAAGGCGGGTTGTAGGCCTTGTTGAAATCAATCACGACCTTGCCATCCTTCGGCATTGCCGAATAGACGAAGCGTGCAGCTCCGTAGGTCTGCTTGCCGCTGGTCTTGTCGGCGATGATGAAAAACAGCTCGTCGGCGTCGTCGGTTTCCAGCACCGGCAGCAGCTCGAAGGTCTTGCCATCACGCTCGAAGACCGCCTTGCCCGGTACCGGCATCTTGTCAATCGTGCCGATCACGTTTGGAATCTCCAGCGTGTGTGGCGGATCAAACGCGATCCACTTGGCCTCGATGCGCCAGCCCGGATCGACCGGGTAGGCGTCGATGCCGCGGAAACCGCTTCGCGTCTTTGCCTCGCTGTCCTTGATGCGCAGACCCTTCTTTCCGCCGGCACGATCGATCAGATAGAAGCGCACGCCGCCGAATGCAATCGTGGTCGGCTCGGCGTGCGCGTCATCGAGCATCTCGGCGCTGGCCAGGGTCTTGCCGTCAATCGTCGCGCCGGAATCCCGGGCAAGCGTGATCGTGACCTTGTCGCCTTTCCATTCGATGCTGCCAAGATGTGCCGGAGCCTTGGCAATAACGATATCGTTGTCACTGGCGCTACCGATCTTGCTGGTTCCGGGCTTCAACCAATCCAGGCCGACCAGCGACAGCCAGCCATCCGGCGCCTGCAGTCGTTCAAGGCGCTGCTTGCGCCAGGATTCGATCTCGCGGCTGTAGTCGTCCTCGCTGCCCGCCGAAATCAGCTGGGTTCCGGAAATACTTGCCGCAAGCAGCAGGCTGGTCATCAACATCGAAGTGTCCTTGGAGTGGGAGCGGATCGTTGAACATCATCGACCGCGGAGAAACAGGCGATCAAGTTCCTGCAGGCTGAGCTGGACCCAGGTCGGACGGCCATGATTGCATTGACCGGATCGTTCGGTGGCTTCCATGTCGCGCAGCAGCGCATCCATCTCGGGCAGGTTCAGGCGGCGATTCGCGCGCACCGAACCATGGCAGGCCATGGTCGACAACAGCTCATTGCCAGCTTCCTCGATGCGTCGGGTTGAGCCATGTGCCGCCAGATCGGCAATCACATCGCGCACCAGTTGCGAGACATCGCCACTTGCAAGCAGGGTCGGCACGCGGCGCACGGTGATGCCCTGCGATCCGCTACGCACAATATCGAAACCAAGTTCGGCGAAGCGTTCGCCTTGCTCCTCGACGATGCCCGCCTCACGCTCGCTGAGCGCGATCATCAGCGGCACCAGCAGCATCTGCGAGCGGATGCCCTCGCCTTCGCGCGCCTGCTTGAGCCGTTCGTAGGTGATGCGCTCATGCGCCGCATGCATGTCGACCAGGACCAATCCCTGCGCGTTCTGCGCGAGCACGAAGACTCCATGCAACTGCGCGATTGCAAATCCCAGCGGTGGAATATCGGTGTCAGCCAGCTCGGCCATGTCAGCGGCGAAATTGTCCCGCTGCGCCGCCGCAGCCGTTGCCGAGGGCGTGCCAAGCAGGGCCGCATAGTCGGCCAGCGGCTCGCCCACGCCGAGACGAAAACCCGATTGGTGACGAAGCATCGGGCGTTGCATGTAATCGCCAGAAACCGGCACGGAGGCAGCCTCGCCGGTCGGCGATTGCATGCCTGCGCGCGTGCCGGAAAGTGCCTCATGCAGGCTGCGGTAGAGGAAATCGTGAACCAGGCGCGATTCGCGGAAACGCACTTCGCTCTTGGCCGGATGCACATTGACATCGACGCCCTGCGGATCGAGTTCGAGAAACAGCACGAAGGCCGGATGACGACCGTGAAACAAGACGTCGGCGTAGGCCTGGCGCACGGCGTGAGCGACGACACGGTCGCGCACGAGGCGTCCATTGACGTGGAAATACTGCTGGTCGGCCTGCGAGCGCGAGGCCGTCGGCAAACCGACCCAACCCGACAAGCGCATCCCCGCGCCGCTGTGATCGACGCGCAGGCTGTTGCCGACGAATTCCTCGCCGAGCACATCGGCGACCCGACGACTGGCTTCCCCGGCATCGCGCAGGGGCTTGTACAGGCGCACGACCTTGCCATTGTTGCTGAGGCGGAACTCGACCGCTTCACGGGCCAGGGCGATCGACCGAACCAGATCATCGATATGATTGAACTCGGTGCGCTCGGCCCGCAGGAACTTTCGCCTTGCCGGCAAGTTGTAGAAAAGATCACGAATCTCGACACTGGTACCGGGCGCATGCTGGGCCGGTCGCTGGCTGTGCGGCTTGCCGCCATCGACTTCGATGCGCGTCGCGTTTTCAGCGACCGCAGTTCGCGATGTCAGCGCGAATCGCGACACCGAGGCGATCGAAGGCAGGGCCTCGCCGCGAAATCCCAATGTGCCGACTCTTTCGAGATCCTCGAAACTCGCGATCTTGCTGGTCGCGTGGGCCGATATCGCCAGCGGCAGATCGTCGGCATCGATGCCAACGCCATCATCGCGCACGCGGATCAGTCGCGCGCCGCCTTCCTCGATATCGATTTCGATGCGCCGCGCGCCCGCATCGAGACTGTTCTCGATGAGTTCCTTGACCACCGACGCGGGACGCTCGATGACCTCGCCGGCAGCGATCTGGTTGACGAGTTCGGCTGGGAAGTGAATGGATACGCGACATGCGGGGTTCATGAAGAATCGAGTCCCGCATCATAGCGGATCGATCCCAAACCTCTGCTTGCCACGGCTACCGGAGAGCTACGCTCAACCCTGCGGAATCTCGAGCACGTCGCCGACGTTGACGCTGTCCCTGGCGAGTTTGTTGGCGTTGCGCAACGCGGCTACCGAGGTACCGTGGCTGGCGGCGATGATGCTCAGCGATTCGCCGCGCGACACAACGTGACGGCTGGCCTTGACCCGATTGCTCTCGACCGCAAACCAGGTGCCGGGGGGCGGCGTCGAACGGAAATAATTGCGCACGCCATCGAGGATCGCATCGGCCAGTTTGGTCTGCTCGGCCGGCGTCTTCAGGCGGCGCTCTTCTGCCGGATTCGAAATGAAGGCGGTCTCGACCAGGATCGATGGCACGTCCGGCGAGCGCAGCACGATGAAATTCGCACGCTCGACATGCTCCTTGTGGGTCGGCCCGACCCGACCCATCGCCGCGTGCACCTGGGTGGCGACTGCGTTGCTCGCTTCCATCGTCGCGCCCTGCGAAAGATCCAGAAGCACGGCCGCGAGAGTATCGTCACGAGTATCCAGCGAAACGCCACCGACCAGATCCGCACGGTTCTCGCTGTCGGCCAGCCAGCGTGCCGCCTGACTCGTCGCGCCGCGTGGAGACAGCACCCACACCGAACTGCCGCGGGCCTCGCTCTTGCTGAACGCATCGGCGTGAACCGAGACGAACAGGTCGGCCTTGGCCTCGCGTGCCTTCTGGTAGCGCGCGTCAAGCGGAATGAAGAAATCACTGTCCCGGGTCAGCATCGCGCTCATGCCAGGCTCCTTGTCGATCACGCGCTTGAGTTCGCGCGCGACGGCCAGGGTGATGGCTTTTTCGTAGGTACCGGAAGCTCCAACCGAACCGGGATCGTCGCCGCCGTGGCCGGCATCGATCATCACGAGGACGTTGCGCGAAGCGCCGGGTGGCACGATCTTGGCGACGGTCTTGACCGTTTCCGGCTGGGTCTTCGGATAGAGATCGAGAACCAACCGGTAACCGAACTTCTCGGCGGGTGGCAGGAGAAAACTCTTCGGCCGCACGCCCTCGGCGAGGTCAAACACGACGCGCAGGTCATTGCTGCCCTGCTTGCCGCTGCGTACGGTCTTGAGCAGGCCTTTGGCCTCGGTGGCATCGTAGCCGGCGGCGAACGTGCTCGACTTGAGATCGAGCACCAGCCGATCCGGGCCGGCGAGGTCGAACACCTTGTAGTCCAGCGGTCCCGAGACATCGAAAACCGCGCGCGTGTACTCAGGCCCCGACCAGATTCGCAGGGCCTTGATTTCGGCCGCGTGGGCAGGCGTCAATAGAGCCGCCAGCACAAGCAACGCGGCAAGAAATCGATTCATCGTTGGCGCAAGACCATCCATGGTTGCGCATTCAAGCGCAGATGACGATGCAGTTCAAGTCTTTTTCCTTTCAAATCCGCAATATGCAGAACGTTCCTGAGAAATCTTTCAGGAGTGGAGTCGATCATGGCCGGGGGTAGTGCGCACGCAACCATTCGCGTCCCCGCGCCGAATGCGCGCTGGCCGAGACATTGCGCCGCTCACCAGCATGCTCAAAGCGAAATCCCAGATCGGCAGGTGGCAGCGCACCGGTGCCGCGCTCCGGCCATTCGATCAGCAACAGGCTGTTCGAATCGAGCAGATCCGGCAAGCCCAGCCATTCGAGTTCGTCGGCATCAGCAATCCGGTAGAGATCGAGATGATGCGCGTGCAGATCGCCGATCCGATAGGACTCGATCAAGCTGTAGGTCGGACTCTTGATGCGCTCGCCGACGCCAAGCGCCGTCAGCAAGGCCCGCGCGAACGTGGTCTTGCCGGCGCCGAGGTTGCCTTCGAGCAGAACCACCCCGCCCTGCCCGAGCAGCGGCGCAAAGGCCTGTGCCAGTCCCTTGAGCGCGGCTTCGTCGATAGCGCGCCACTCGAAGTCCGCGCTCATGCCTGCCCCGAATTGACGAAGTCGCGCAGGTGCGGCATGAGATCGCTGGCGATCATTCCGCGTGGCGAATCCCCCGCCGCACGATCGCCGGCCACTGCATGCGCGAAGACGCCGAGCCTGGCCGCATCCCAGGCGGACAAGCCCTGCGCGATCAAGCCGGCAATGACCCCGGTCAGCAGATCGCCCATGCCGCCGCTGGCCATGCCCGGATTGCCGAACGGACAAAGGGCGACTTCCTGCGCCGGATTCGCGATCAGGCTGCCGGCGCCCTTGAGCACGACGACTGCCGAATAACGCATGGCCAGCTCGCGCACGGCGGCAAATCGATCGGCCTGGATTCGCGCCACATCGCAACCGAGCAGGCGCGCCGCTTCGCCGGGATGCGGCGTCAACACGATATCGTCCGGCAGCTTGATGTGTTCGCGCGCGAGCAGATTGAGCCCATCCGCATCGAGCACGCACGGCTTGCCGGCACGCAATGCCATATCCCAGAGCGCGTGCCCCCAGGCCGCCTGACCCATTCCGGGGCCGATCGCGATCACACTGGCCCGCTCGATCATCGCCTGCAGTGCTTGCGGGCCTTCGACACCTCGAACCATGATCTCGGGTCGACGCGCGTTGATCGCCGCAACATTCGCCGCGCGCGCCGCCACGCTGACGAGGCCCGCACCGACGCGCAAGGCCGCTTCGGCACACAGGGTTACGGCACCGGCCATGCCTTCATCACCTCCAATCACCAGCACATGACCGAACGTCCCTTTGTTGACATTGGCGCTTCGCGGCGGAAGCACGGCAGCAATACTGGTGCCGGGCAAGCGGGTATCGCCGATGCAAGCAGAAAACACTTCGGCCGGAATGCCGAGGGTGCCGAGGCTCAACGCCCCACAGCAATCGACTCCGGTCGCGGTGAACAACCCGCGCTTCCAGCCGACAAAACTGATCGTTGCATCGGCGTGCACGACAACACCGGGCGCAACACCTGAATCCGCGTTGAGCCCGGAAGGCACATCGAGCGACAGTTTCCCCGCGCGATGCGTGTTGATCTGCTCGATCAGGATGGCGGCGACACCGCTGGGAGCCCGCGTCAAACCGGTACCGAACAAACCATCGACCAGCACATCGGCATCGCCCAGTATCGTGCTTTCGTCGGCAATTTCGACCGAGCCTCCCGATTCGAGCCAGGCAGCGCGTGCCAGCGCAGCATCGCCATGGGATTCGCCGCCGAGTGCGACGACGCGGACATCCAGTCCGACCGACGACGCGAGCTGGGCAACGAGGAAGGCATCACCGCCGTTGTTGCCGCTACCGGCGACAACCAGCACACGGCGCGCGTCCGGCCAGCGCGCACGCAGCAACGCAAATGCCGAATTGGCGGCACGTTGCATCAATTCAACTCCGGGAATCCCGCCCGCGATCGCCGCACGATCAAGGCTGCGAACCTGCTCAACGGTGTACAAGGAGGTGGAAGCTGACTGGCTAGGCATGCAGCGGATTATACGGAGCGTTCCGCCCAAGCCAGCGATGGCCGTATGCTTGCCGACTGATTTCGTTTCCGCTATCGACCATGGCTTCGATCGACTACGCCCAACTGAACTCCGACCTGCATCAATGGGCTGCTGAACTCGGCTTCCAGCAAGTCGGCGTGGCCGGAGTCGAGTTGAGCGACGACGAGCGGCATCTGCTCAACTGGCTCGATGCCGGTCGCCATGGCGAGATGGATTACATGGCGCGCCATGGCAGCAAGCGCAGTCGTCCCGACGAGCTGCTGCCCGGAACGCTGCGCGTGATCTCAGTGCGCATGGATTACCTGCCCGAAGCCGCTCGCGATGGCTGGAATGTTCTTGCTGATGCCGACCGTGCCTACGTCGCCCGCTATGCGCTCGGCCGCGATTACCACAAGCTCATGCGCAGCCGTTTGCAGAAACTTGCTGACCGCATCGCTGCCGAAGTCGGACCGTTTGGCTACCGCGCCTTCGTCGACTCGGCGCCGGTACTCGAACGCGCGCTGGCGCGGGATGCCGGGATCGGCTGGATCGGCAAGCACACCTGCCTGATCAACCGGCATGCCGGCTCGTGGTTCTTCCTCGGTGAACTCTATACCGACCTGCCCTTGCCACTGGCCGCGCCGGAAACCGGACATTGTGGAACCTGCCGACGCTGCATCGATATCTGTCCGACCCAGGCCATCGTCGCGCCGTATCAGGTCGATGCGCGTCGCTGCATTTCCTACCTGACCATCGAGCTGCGCGGATCGATTCCACTGGAACTGCGGCGGCCGATCGGCAATCGCATCTTCGGCTGTGATGATTGCCAGTTGATCTGTCCGTGGAACAAGTTTGCCCGCAGTACGCCGGAGGCCGACTTCCGGCCACGCCATGCACTCGACGATCGCGCGCTGATCGACCTGTTTGCCTGGACCGGGGAGGAGTTCCTCAAGCGCACCGAAGGTTCGCCGATCCGGCGTACCGGATACATCGGCTGGCTGCGGAATATCGCCGTGGCCCTCGGCAATGCTCCGTATTCCGCGAAAACGGTTGCCGCCCTGCAGAGCCGTATCACGCACCCCGACGACCTCGTGCGCGAACATGTCCAGTGGGCGCTCGACGAGCAAGCGGCCAGGCATTCAATCACTGATTGCATCTGATTGAGTCTTTGCGAAGGGCCGTCAGCCCGTCGGACTACGCCGATTGAGACGAGAGCTCGCGCAGGACGGAACCCGCGAAGCGGATTCCGTCGCACGAGGCGTCGTCCCCCAGTTCAGCACATTGACTCCGCAAATGGCGGTATCGCCAACAGCAGTCGGGCCTTGCGATAACGGGTAGCTGTTGTTGCAAAACAACAACATCGCAACCCGAGCATGGCAGCCAAGCCTGTCCTCGGCACAGGACCGGAAACAGGATTTGCCAGGAATTTGTCAGCCAGCATCGTCATACCCGGCGGAGAGAATATGCATATCGCATTGATTTTGAAGACCTTATATCTTCAAGGCATGGATATTCCAGGCAAAAAAAACCCTCGCAGCGATTCTCGCGCGAGGGTTCAATTGGAGTGACGATTACCTGCAATGCGCCCTGGTGGCCGCGAGGTTTCAACGATAGACGTTGCGAAAACCCCGAGGACGGTTGTAATCCTACCACACAATGTGGCGAAGTGCCATACACGTCACACTCGACCCCACGACTCGGACACGCTGGCGGGTTTCAGTGCGTTTCCGGCACCTCTTTCGAGGGCTCCCACTCGAGATTGTCGATCAAACGGACATGGCCGAGCCTTGCCGCGATCAGGATCACTGCCCGCTCGTTGCGTGCCGCAAACGACTGAGCCAGGTCATCGGCACGACGGACAACCGCATAGTCAGGCTCGAAACCGGCATCGGCGAGGCGCTGCACAGCCGCTGCCTCGATTTTGGCCAGCGATTGCGCAGTCCCTGCAAGTTGCAACGCCATCCAGCGCAAGGTTGCATGGATGGCGGCTGCCTGATCGCGCCGGGTGGCATCGAGATATTGATTGCGCGAACTCATGGCCAAGCCATTCGCTTCACGGATGATCGGTGCGGCAATGATCTCTACCGGAAATCCAAGATCGCGACTCATGCGTCGGATCACGAGCAATTGCTGGTAATCCTTGCTGCCGAAAACTGCGGCATCAGGCTGGATCATGTTGAACAGTCGAGCGACCACGCTGGCGACGCCATCGAAATGGCCCGGGCGACTTGCCCCTTCAAGAATGTCGTCAAGATCGGGGACATGGACGCAAACCGCACGACTGGCACCGAGTGGATAGATCGTCTCGACATCCGGCAGAAACAGCAGATCACAGCCATTCTCATCAAGTCCGAACGCATCCTGTTCCGGCGTACGCGGATAGCGCGAAAAATCCTCGTTGACGCCGAACTGGGCCGGATTGACGAAGATGCTGGAGACAACAAAATCGCAGCACTGTCTGGCCAGCGCAATCAGCGAATAGTGGCCGGCATGCAGGTTGCCCATGGTCGGCACAAATCCAATGCGCTGGCCGCTGCGACGCCTTTCGCCAAGCAAAGTGCGCAGTTCGTCTATTTCCCTGATGATCAACATGGGCTGGCTCAGTACGCGTGCTCTGGGCCCGGAAACGTCGAACCTTGCACAGCCTCGACATAGGCGATCAGGGCGGCATCAATGGAGTCCCGACCGCGCAGAAAATCCTTGCTGAAGCGCGGCCGACGTCCCGGTGTAATGCCAAGCATGTCGTAGAGCACGAGCACCTGGCCATCGCATCCGGCGCCGGCGCCGATGCCGATGGTCGGAATCGAGACCTCGCCAGTTATCCGTATCGCCAGCTCAGCCGGTACGCATTCGAGAACAAGCAGCTCGGCACCGGCCCTGGCCACGGCATGGGCATCGTCGAGCAGGCATTTGGCCTCATCGGCAAGTTTCCCCTGCACGCGATAACCACCGAGCTTGTGCACCGATTGCGGGGTCAAGCCGAGATGCGCACACACCGGAACATCACGCTCGCTCAGCGCCGCGATCACATCGAGCACCCAGCCGGCACCTTCGAGCTTGACCATCGCCGCGCCACCTTCGGCCAGCAATCGGCCCGCCGACGCCAGAGCGGTAGGTATGTCGCGATAGCTCATGAACGGCATGTCGGCGATGAGCAGGGGCGCCTGCAATCCGCGCGACACCGCAGCGGTGTGATAGACCATGTGTTCAAGCGTTACCGGCAAGGTGCTGGCCTGGCCCTGGATCACCATGCCCAGCGAGTCGCCAACGAGAACCGCGTCGACGCCAGCCGCGTCGAAATGTGCGGCGAAACTCGCGTCGTAGCAGGTCAGCATGGCGATCTTCGCGCCATCGACCTTGCGCTGGCGCAAGGCTGGAACCGTGATGACGGCGCGCTGGCTGGAATTCGGTGTGTTTGTATACATCGGCTTGCGCTTGGGAATTGGTAGGACAGCGAATGAACCGGGCCATGCTAACCCGGCCGATGATCAAGGACGTCCGTCGTTCGCGAGTCGTTGGCAATGACTCGCATCGAGCCGGGCGAGATGGTCTGCGATCCGGCCATACTCCGGCAAGCGCAGCGACACATCCAGTTCGGCCAGCGGCACGAGCACAAAGGCGCGCTGGAGCATGCGCGGATGCGGCACGCACAGGCCATCCTCATCAATCCGCGAATCACCATGGACGAGCAGATCGAGATCGATGACGCGCGGCCCCCATTGCTCGCCTCCACGGACGCGGCCGGCGCGCCGCTCGATACCGAGCAACTGCTCAAGCACATGCCCGGGGGCCAGATCCGTTCGGATCTCGGCGACGGCGTTGACGAAATCCGGTTGCTCGACGACGCCCCAGGGCGGCGTCCGGTAAAAACTGGAGCAACGCAGCAGGCTCGATCCGGGCATGCGCGCCAATTCGTCGAGGGCCTTGCGCAACTGCATCACCGGGTCGTCAAGATTGCTGCCCATCCCGACATAGGCGAGTACGCCACTCACTCGGAAACACTCTCCACACTTGCATCTTTCGCTGACGAGCCTTCACGCGGTTTGCGTCGGCGCGAACGCTTGCGTTTCTTGCCCGGCTCGCCTTCGGCGCGCGGGGTGCTGGCTGTTGCAAGCCGTTGTGAAAGATGTTCACCATCGAGTTGCTGGGCTTCCGTCCACCAGGCGACCTGTTCCTTGAGTTCGGGTTCATCGTGCGAACGCAGGACAAGGAAATCGAAGGCGGCGCGGAACCTTGGATGGGCGAGCAGGCGCATGACACGCTTCTTCTGTCGCTGCTCGAAGCGCGATTGCAGCGACCAGATCTCTTCCATCGCCATCGAAAAACGCTTCGGTATCGCAACCCGCGAGGCCTGTTGATGCATGACCCGATCGACTGCGGCAGTCCAGGCGACGGCAGCATCGGTCCCGCCAGCAGTCAGCGTTTCGGCGTGGGCTCGAACCGGCTCCCACAACATCGCTGCAAACAGGAACGCCGGCGCAACCGGCATGTCGTTGCGGATTCGCTCATCGGTACTTGTGAAGGTATAGCCGAGCAGACGACCGAACGTCGCACTGCTCGGACCGGCCAGCGCGGCCGCCGTGGCGGGGAAGAGCTGTCCAAGCAGCCCCAGACGATGCAGTTGGCGCAGGCTTTCGAGGCCATGTCCGGCCAGGAACAGCTTGAGTGACTCGTCGAACAGACGTGCGGGTGCGACATCAGCCAGCAACGGTGCCAGTTCGGCAATCGGCGCTTCGGTATCCGTAGCCAGGCTGAAATTGAGCTTGGCAGCCAGACGTGCGGCGCGCAGCATGCGCACCGGATCTTCACGATAGCGTTGCGCGGGGTCGCCAATCAGGTGCATGCGGCGCTGGCGCAGATCCTCGATGCCGCCGACATAATCGCGCACGCTGAAATCGGCGATATCGTAGTAAAGCGCATTGATCGTGAAATCGCGGCGGATCGCATCTTCCTCGATGCCGCCATAGACATTGTCACGGACGATGCGTCCGTCGACGACATGTCGATCGCTGTCCCCTGCTTCACCGATACCACGAAACGTCGCGACTTCGACAATTTCGCGTCCGAACACGACATGAGCGAGACGAAAACGTCGACCGATCAGGCGGCAATTGCGAAACAGGGCGCGGGTCTGCTCCGGCGTCGCATCGGTGGCAATATCGAAATCTTTCGGATGTCCGCCCAACAGCAGGTCGCGCACGGCACCGCCGACCAGGAAGGCCTTGTATCCGGACTCATGCAAGCGGTAGAGAACTCGCAACGCACCGCTGGAAATGTTCTTGCGCGAGATGCCGTGTTCCGCGCGCGGGATGATCCGCGGAACCAGCGCATTTTCGGTGGCAGCGTGGGGAAGCGCCGACGATGCAGTCAGGCTCATTCGACAGTCACATTCAAGTTCAAAGGCATCACTCGGCAATTGTTCGTGGTTACGAATTCGTTATACTACGCGCCCCGTGCGGTTTGTCCCAGACACCGCTCCCTTCGTCTAGTGGCCCAGGACACCGCCCTCTCAAGGCGGGAACACGAGTTCGAACCTCGTAGGGAGCGCCACTCGGGCGCAATCCAAGCTGATTGCGGACTCTGCAAGCGGTTCGACTGACCGCAATCTCAAGAGAGACCGTCTCCGCCATGCCTTTCGTTGTCACCGAAAACTGCATCAAGTGCAAGTACACCGACTGTGTCGAGGTCTGTCCTGTCGACTGCTTTCATGAAGGCCCGAATTTCCTCGTCATCGATCCGGAAGAGTGCATCGATTGCACTTTGTGCGAGCCGGAATGCCCAATCAATGCGATCTATCCGGAAGACGACGTGCCGGCCGGACAGGAGGCTTTCATCCAGCTCAATGCGGATCTGTCGAAGATCTGGCCGGTGCTGACCGAACGCATCGACGCGCCGGAAGATGCCAAGGAATGGGAAGGCAAGCCGAACAAGCTGCCCCTGCTCGAACGCTGACCGGACGACCCGGCTCGGATCGATACCGGATCGATGGGCGGTTCGCGATCAGCCCATGCGCTGACGCAAAGCTTCCAGCACCTGGCGCGCCGCACCAGCACCGGCTTCACTGGCAGCGCCTTCCACGGAGACCGTGCTGGCGCCATCGCTGCCGCTGACGCGGACACGAAGCCCTACCGTGCTGCCAACACTCTTGTCGCGGGCCATGCCGAGGGTGACGACCTTTTTCAGGAAGCCCGGTGATCGCGTCTTCTTGCCGACAGCACTGATCTCATAGGTTCGCGCCGCTTCATCGCGCGACTGGATCGTGGCAACGCCAGAGCGATCGAGCGCCAGACCCACCCGGCGCCATGTATTGGCCAGGCTATCGGCAACCTGCAATCCGTCACCAGCGAGATTCTGCGCCTCGATCGGCGGTGCGCTGGATGGCGCGAAGAGCGCGGCTGGAACGGCACTGTCACTGACCGCAGTTTCCGCCGATGCGCTCGACTCGGGAATAACCAGGGTGCCGCTGCGATTCGGAGAATCCAGATCCGGCGGCACTTCGAGCGGGCGTGTCTGCACGCTGCCCTTGTAGGCGTCGTGCTTGTTGCCGAATTTGGCGCGAATCATCCCGCAGCCACCAAGCAGCGGCAACAGGACAATGGCGCAAACGGCGATGGATAGGATTCGTTTCACGTTGTGGTTTCCATTGTCATTGGGGGCAAATCAACCCGCCAGTCAGTGCTGTTCATGAATACACGCGACGATCGAAGGCGTGTGTCATTCAGGAATAGCCAGGACCGGATGCGGAGATTCGAGCAAACCGGATTCATTGAGAACGCGTTCGGCCTGCGCATGATACGCCGCGCTCAGCGACAACAGAGGCAGGCGCAGGTGATTCAATCCAAAACCAAGGCGTTGCAGACACCATTTCAGCGGAATCGGATTCGGCTCGACCGCGAGTAGATCAAACAGGTCACGCAGGCGCAGATCGAATCGCTGCGTACCCTGCACATCACCCCGGGCCGCACTCAGGCACAGTGCCTGCATTGCCGCCGGAGCGACATTGGCCGCGACCGAAACAACACCTGCCGCACCAGCCAGGATCGCTCGCGCACAGGTCGGATCGTCGCCGGAGAACACGGCGAACGATTCGCTGCCGAGGGCAAGCAGATCGCGCATGCGCTCCCCGTCAGCACGCGCTTCCTTGATGCCGATGATGGCGGAATGCGAGCGCAGGCGATCGACCGTTTCGGGCAAAAGATCGCATGCAGTCCGCGATGGCACGTTGTACAGCATGACCGGCAAGCCGCCCTTGTCGGCGACTTCGGAAAAATGCCGGTACAGACCCTCCTGGGTTGGACGCACATAGGCCGGCGTGACCACAAGCGCGAGATCGGCACCTGCTGATGCAGCGAGGCGGGTCTGCTCGATCGTCTTGCGCGTCGACTGCATGCCGCTGCCGGCGAGCAGCGGAATGTGGCCAGCGATTTCGCGCCTTGCGACCTCGACCAGGGCGGCGAACTCCGCCGCATCGAGTGCCGCCGCCTCGCCCGTGGAGCCCGCAACCACGAGGCCACACGTACCCGATCGGATCTGGAATCCGACGAGGTGCGAAAAAGCATCCAGGTCAAGCGCATCGTCGCTGGCTCGGAACGGCGTCGCGAGTGCGCAAATACTTCCGGAAAGTTTCAAGGGCAAGGGAATGTGCACATGCAAGAACGCCGAATGTTAGGTGGAACCCGCAGCGAAGTCCATCGCCCCGGTATGATCCACAAGAACCCTGTGCGATCTCGCTTGCGACCCTTCCGGGCGGACAGTATCCTGCGGGAACAGTCGCTCCGACTGCAGCAACAGCGCCCATGAAGCCGTGAAACAGGCAGGCAAGCAGAACTCCAATGATCGTACGTCTCGTCCCGGCGCAAACGACAATTACCTGCTGGTGAGCGTATTCGCCGGCCCGCAGCACTCCCCGCTTTTCGCGGTCAGCAAGCGCGTCACCGACTGTGGCTGCAACGTGGCTGAAGCGCGTGTCGCAGCGCTCGGCGCCGAACTCAGCGTCCAGGTTCTCGCCCAAGGCTCTTGGGATGCGATCGCCAAACTCGAGAACGCACTGGCCAAGCTCGATCGCGATGGCGAATTGCGCTTGGCCCACCATCGGACAAGCGCCAAGCAGCAGCAAAACAACCACTTGCCGTATGTCGTCGAAGTGATTGCCGCCGATCGGCCAGGCATTCTGAGCCAGCTCGCTGAGTTCTTCGCCGGCCACAACATCAGTATCGAGCAGCTCAATTCAACTCGCTATTGCGCGATGCAGACCGGTGCCGACATGTTTTCCGCGCAGATCACAATCGGCATTCCGAACACGATGCACCTGGCCGCGCTGCGCGATGATTTCCTCGAGTTCTGCGATGGATTGAATCTCGATGCGATCATGGATCCGATGAAATTCTGAAGGAGACCGGCAAACCAGCATGAGCGAAACCAATTCAGTAGCGATCGACAAACGCGTGCCCGAACTCAAGGGCACGACCGATTCCGGCGCGATCCTGGACTTGAACTCCCTGCTTGGGACATCGGTAGTGATATATTTCTACCCTCGTGATGCAACGCCGGGCTGTACGACTGAAGCCGGTGATTTCCGCGCCCTGTACAAGAAGTTTCGCAAGCTGAATTGCGAGATCCTGGGTGTATCGCGCGATTCCGTCGCCTCGCACGCACGCTTCCGCGCGAAGCAGGAGCTTCCGTTCCATCTGATCGCCGACACCGATGAAACCTGGTGCAAGACTTTCGATGTCATCCATGAAAAGGTGCTCTACGGCAAACGTCACCTCGGCGTCGTGCGCAGCACCTTTCTTGTCGATCCGAAGGGCGTCCTGCGCGCCGAATGGCGTGCCGTGAAGGTTCCCGGCCATGCCGCTGCCGTCCTGAAACATTTGGCAGTCGCGTGACAAGACGCAGCAATCGCAACTTTGCGCTCTGCCCGTGTGCGGGGCGCGTTCACTCTTCCGTTCCATCCAACGAGGCTCGTGCATGACTCGAGGCAAGCGCATCTACGTACTCGACACCAACGTGCTGATGCACGATCCGACGTCCCTGTTCCGTTTCGAGGAACATGACATCTTCATCCCGATGACCGTGCTGGAGGAACTGGATGCGGCAAAAAAAGGGCAGTCGGAAGTTTCACGCAACGCACGCCAGGTCAGCCGATTCATCAATGAGCTGATCGAGAACGACAGAACCCGAAAGATCGAGGATGGTCTCGATCTGCAACTGCCGCACGGACTCCGCCTCGATCGAAGCGCCAGGGTTGGACGCCTGTATTTCCAGACCCAGCTCGCCGAGAGCAATGGCAAAAAGCGGCACGTTCCGGACAATCTGATCCTTGCCTCGGTCGTCGCGCTGCGTGATGCCCATCCGGAAATCCCGGTTGTACTCGTCACCAAAGATATCAACCTGCGTATCAAGGCTTCGATCGCAGGCATTACCGCCGAGGACTACGAGAACGACCGCGCCCTCGATGATTTCAGCCTGCTGTATGCCGGGCACAACGAGTTGCCGGCGGATTTCTGGGAGCGTCATGCCGACCTGCGTTCGTGGTCGGAGCGCGGGCACACATTCTATGAAGTCACGGTTTCGAATCAGGAGGACTGGCACCCGCACCAGTTCCTTTATCTTCCCGGCGAGAACGAGGTCGAGCTTCGCGTCCTGAATCTGGCCAACGGCAAGGCAATCCTGCAGATAGTTGATGACTATTTCAGTGGCTCGCACACGATCTGGGGGATCCAGGCGCGCAATCGCGAACAGAATTTCGCGCTGAATGCCTTGATGGATCCCGAGGTCGATTTCGTCAGCCTGCTCGGCACGGCCGGAACCGGCAAGACCTTGCTCGCGTTGGCCGCAGGCCTGGCCCAGGTCATGGATCAGCAACGCTACCGCGAGATCATCATGACCCGCGCCACAGTATCTGTCGGCGAGGATATCGGTTTCCTTCCCGGCACCGAGGAAGAGAAAATGACCCCGTGGATGGGGGCATTGACCGACAACCTCGAAGTACTGACGTCACCGCAGGAGGGTGGCGCCTGGGGTCGCGCGGCGACCAATGATCTGCTCGCATCACGGATCAAGATCCGGGCCATGAATTTCATGCGCGGCCGCACCTTCCTCAACCGTTATGTAATCGTCGACGAGGCGCAAAACCTCACGCCCAAACAGATGAAAACCCTGATCACCCGAGCCGGGCCAGGCACCAAGATCATCTGCCTCGGCAATGTTGAGCAGATCGACACGCCGTATCTGACCGAGACAACTTCCGGACTGACCTATGCGGTTGATCGTTTCAAGAACTGGGGTCATTCAGCCCACCTGACCTTGCGCCGGGGCGAGCGCTCACGGCTGGCGGACATCGCATCCGAAGTGCTGTGAGGCAGGCGCAATGATTATCACCGCGGCTAGCTGTCGTCGGCGGAATCCGCCCTCATCTAACATAACGTAACTCGTTGATTGTAAAGGCGCGCGGCCAGCAGGTTTTTCCTTCTCCCGAGGCCGTCAAGCCAAAGCAAGAACTCGCCCGTAAACGGGCTCCTACAGGCCAACCGCAAGCCTTGTAGGAGCCCCGCCAGGGGCGAGCTCTTCGTCCAAGCCAGCCAAAAACTCGCCCGTAAACGGGCTCCTACAGGCCAACCGCAAGCCTTGTAGGAGCCCCGCCAGGGGCGAGCTCTTCGTCCAAGCCAGCCAAAAGCTCGCCCGTAAACGGGCTCCTACAGGTCAACCGCAAGCCTTGTAGGAGCCCCGCCAGGGGCGAGCTCTTCGTCCACGCCAGCCAAAAGCTCGCCCGTAAAAGGGCTCCTACAGGAGGGGAGAAGGAACGGCAACCGCCCGGATCCATGTTTGCTGCGCGACAGCGCGCCGCCGAAGGCGGGGCGTGGACTCTCATCAAACATAACCTAACTCGTTGATTGGAAAGGCGCGCAGCCAGCAGGTTTTTCCTTCTCCCGAGGCCGTCAAGCCAAAGCAAGAACTCGCCCTTAAACGGGCTCCTACAGGTCAACCGCAAGCCTTGTAGGAGCCCCGCCAGGGGCGAGCTCTTCGTCCACGCCAGCCAAAAGCTCGCCCGTAAAAGGGCTCCTACAGGAGGGGAGAAGGAACGGCAACCGCCCGGATCCATGTTTGCTGCGCGACAGCGCGCCGCCGAAGGCGGGGCGTGGACTCTCATCAAACATGAACCTGTCCCGTGGAAACGGACGCCATGAAGCACATGGTCAAGCGGCTTGCTTGAGTGTTTTAGAGTAGTCGTTAGGCGACAAGTATCCAAGTGCGGAGTGAAGACGCGTTGGGTTATAAAAGCCATGAATATAGCTGGCAATGCCCTCGTGGGCATCGACTTTGGTGGAATAGACGCCGGTAACTTCTTCGTTCTTGAGAGTGGCAAAGAAGCTTTCGGCGACGGCATTGTCCCAACAGTTGCCCTTGCGACTCATGCTCTGCACAAAGCCGTGCAAGGCGAGTTCGCTTTGGAATGCACCGCTGGCGTACTGACTGCCCCGATCGGAGTGGAATAGCGTACCGGCCGGCGCTTGGCAGGCCGAATACGCATTCTGGAACGCCTGTCGTACCAGCGTGTCGGGCATGCGCTCAGATAAGCTGTAGCCGAGCACACGGCGCGTTTCCAAGTCGATCGCAACCGCCAGATAGAGCCACCCTTCGCGGGTCGGTATGTAGGTAATATCGCCGACCCAGGCCGGCACTGCGCCGTCTACGGAAAACTGGCGATCGAGCAGGTTCTCAGCGATCGGGCGATCGTGCTTGCTGTCGGTGGTGCGCGGCGTAAAGCGACCCTTGGATTTGCCTTCCAGGCCTTCCTCTCGCATCAGACGACGCACCCGCTTGTGGCCCACCGCGTGGGCGCACGCACGAAGCGCTTTGACCATCCGAGGGCGACCGTAGGTGTGGCGGCTACCGGTGTGGATTGTATGCAGATCGGCCCGAATAGCGGCGTCGGGATCGGGAATCGGGCGATTCTGGCGACGCAAGTAGTCATGGAAGCCGGAGACCGACACGACCAACAGTCGGCACAGCATCCTGATCGGATAGAGAGTCCGTTCACGGGCGACGAAGGCGTACCTCACTTGGACTCTCTCGCGAAGAACGCCGTCGCTTTTTTTAATATTTCACGCTCCATTCTGAGCGTGGCATTTTCGGCTTGAAGCCTACTCAACTCACTTTCCAGTTCGCCGACGGGTTTGCGATTGGGTGAACTGAGCGGCCGATTGGCGCGTGAAGCGTCCAGCCAGTTGCCAATGGTCTTAACTGACATCTCCAATTGCAGCGCCGCTTTGGAGCGACCGAGTGACTCTGCCAGAGCGATTGCCTGAGCTTTGAAATCGTCCGTGTACTGACGGCGAGTAATACGTTGCATGGGAACCTCCAAGATACGATGAAATTATCGCTTCTTGGCGTCCGTTTTGGGGGGACAGGTTCAACATAACCTAACTCGTTGATTGGAAAGGCGCGCGGCCAGCAGGTTTTTCCTTCTCCCGAGGCCCTCAAGCCAAAGCAAAAACTCGCCCGTAAACGGGCTCCTACAGGTCAACCGCAAGCCTTGTAGGAGCCCCGCCAGGGGCGATCTCTTCGTCCACGCCAACCAAAAGCTCGCCCGTAAACGGGCTCCTACAGGTCAACCGCAAGCCTTGTAGGAGCCCCGCCAGGGGCGAGCTCTTCGTCCACGCCAGCCAAAAGCTCGCCCGTAAACGGGCTCCTACAGGGGGAGAGAAGGAACGGCAACCGCCCGGATCCATGTTTGCTGCGCGACAGCGCGCCGCCGAAGGTGGGGCGTGGACTCCCACTTACGGCCTGCGGCATCACGCTTGCGCGAGGCGATTCCGCCGTTCGCACGGGAAGTGCACAGAACTGCGGACTTGGATGGCAATGTCCGCCCCGCGCGCAATCATCATCCGCGATCGGATCCAGGCATTGCGGAGTTACGCGGGCAACTGTTGTGGCAACCCCGATCCGATCAGGCCGACTCTAGAACCGCCACGCCCAGGCGGCCTGATATTCGACCTGATTGCCGGTCACGCGGTTGGCCGAGCGGTAGCTCGGCACACCGAGAAAATAAGGCGCGCTGGAATAGATCGCCTGCAGGCTGAGCATTGCCTGTTTTCCGGTATCGCGCGAGTAGCCGACTGCGACGGTATGGTCGGCCGGATTGGCTTCCAACGCATTGCGCAAGAGGCTGGAGGTCGGCGACGGTTGCTGGCGCGTCGTGTAGCGAAGCTCGATATTGCCCAGGGCCTGGTTGCGCAAGGTCCATCCTGCCGAGTAGACGGTCAGATCATCCCAGGCGAAAACCGGGCTGACACCTGAGCCCAGCAAGGCCAGGAACCTGCGTGGCAGGGCCGGGCTCGTGAACGGGGTCACGTCGCTGTAGATCACGCGTTGCGCACCGACATCGACACTCATGGCCGGCGTCAATGCATAACTGACGCCCACACTCGCGCTGGCCGGAATATCGAACTGTCCCGGATCCGAATAGACGCCACGCAAGCTTTTCAGAGCATCCATGTTCACCCGCGACTGGTATGCCGCATTCCAGCTCAAGCGATTGAACAAGGTATTGCCGACATCAAGGCGCATGCCGGCCCCGTATGAGGTTTCGCCTGGCACCGGTGGCCAGACCGGCATGCCATCGAGCAAGGTCGCCTCACCAAGCCCGAGACTGGCGAAACGCTGATAGGCGAGTATCGCGGTCACCCCGAACGAGCCAGCCGCGCCCCACTGGCTGGTCAGCGAAGGCGCAACAATCGTGCGCTTGAGGGCAACGTCGGGAAGCTCGGAGCCGACGTCGAGGCGGGGGCTGGACAATACCTGCACGCGATTGTCCACAAGTTGCTGTGCAATCGACAGATTCAACGTGCCCATCGGCTGTTGACCGAGGACTTGCAGGTTCAGGGCAAAATTGGCCAGGGCATCCGCCGCGTCGGTGATCTGCGGAGGATCCCGGGTGATCGCCGGGGCCCAGGAAAATGCCGGCGTAATGCTGGCCAGGGCATAGTTGCGCCAACGCTGCGGTACGCTTGCGTCGGTCACTTCGGCAACAGTCATCCCCGACGACACATGCGAAACGGTCATCGCATTCGCCGCCAAGGAAATCGGGAGCGTCAGCACAATGCCGAACGCTCCCATAAAGCCAGTTGTTGCTGTTGTTGTTGGCCGCTGCATTGCCCTGTTGCTGCGGTTAGGGAAAAGGAGTGTGTGTCGCGTCGCGGATATTGGCGTAAAAGCAACACCGGGTCAAGTACGCAACAATCAATTTCACCGGATCATTTTCATCAAGCCAACAGTGATTTGCAGGGATATTTGCGCAAGTATCGCGAATCATTCGACTGGATCACTTGTTGCAGGAAACCAACACTCATGAAGCCATTCCTGCCTGCCTCCTCACCGCCCTGCGCCCTGACCATCGCCGGCTCCGACTCCGGTGGCGGTGCCGGCATCCAGGCCGATCTGCGCAGCTTTGCCGCACTGGGCGTGCATGGCCTCTGCGCGATCACGGCGGTTACGGCCCAGAACACGCGCGGTGTCAGCGACATCGAAATGCTTTCGCAGCGCATCGTGCAGGCGCAGATCAGTGCCGTTCTGGATGATTTTTGCGTCGGCGCGATCAAGATCGGAATGCTTGGTACTCCAGCCTTGTGCCGAACCATCGCCGAGGCGCTCGAACATCATCGAAGAATCCCGCTGATTGTCGATCCCGTGCTCATAGCGACCAGTGGCGCGTCACTTTCACGCGGGGCGCTGGTCGCCGCCATCAAGCGACACCTGATACCGCATGCGGATCTGCTGACCCCGAATGTTCCCGAAGCCGAACAACTGGTCGGCCGCGCATTGCGCACTCGCGAAGATCTGCTCGATGCAGCCCACGAACTGCGTACGCACGGCGCGCGGGCCGTGCTGCTCAAGGGCGGCCATATGCCAGGCGGGGAAGTCTTCGATGTCCTGGTCAGCGATGCGGGGACGCAATGGTTTTCCCACCCTCGCATCGATGTCGAAGGGCATGGCACCGGCTGCACCCTGGCCGCAGCAGTTGCCGCCGGCGTCGCCAATGGATGCTCAGTCGAGGCATCTGTCGCAAACGCGATCCGCTTCGTCAACCGCGCGCTGGGCCTCGCCTATCGACCTGGTCGCGGCAAGATCGCGGTTCTCGATCATCTTGCGGCAGCAGCCAACTTGTCGCCGATCAGCCGTTGACACGCTCGATCAAGGCATCGGTGAATGAGGTTGTCGTGCCGCTGCCACCAAGATCAGGGGTCAGGCGATCACCCGCGGCAAGCGTGGCCCGGATCACTTCGCGAACCTTGACGGCCTGATCTTCGTGGCCAAGATGGCTGAGCATCTGCGCGGCACCGAGCAGCAAGGCACAGGGATTGGCCAAACCTTTGCCGGCGATATCCGGCGCCGATCCATGCACGGCCTCGAAGATCGCCACTTCAGTGCCGATGTTGGCGCCCGGCGCGAGACCAAGCCCGCCAACCAGACCCGCACACAGATCCGAGATGATGTCGCCAAACAGGTTGGTGGTGACGATGACGTCGAACTGCTGGGGATTCATCACCAGTTGCATGCAGGTGTTGTCGACGATCATCTCGTTGAAGGCGATATCGGAATACTCCTTGGCAACATCACGCGCGGCCTTGAGGAAGATTCCCGAGGTGGTCTTCATGATGTTGGCCTTGTGCACGGCTGTCACCTTTCTTCGGCGCTGCTTGCGGGCCAACTCGAACGCATAGCGAACGATGCGCTCACTGCCACGGCGTGAATTGCGAATCAGTGACTGGGCGAACTCACCGTCTTCAGACAAGGTCTGGCCTTCCGAACCGTAGGCACCCTCGGTGTTCTCGCGCACGGTGATGATGTCGATGTTTTCATAGCGCGCCCTGGTGCCCGGAAAGGTGATCGCCGGGCGCACATTCGCGTACAGGTCGAAGTGCTTGCGCAGCTCGACATTGAGCGAGCTGAAGCCACCACCGATAGGCGTGGTCAACGGCCCCTTGAGGGCAATCTTGTGATGAGTGATCGCATCAAGGGTCGCTTGCGGCAATAATTCACCGATGCTTTGTTGCGCGGCCATCCCCGCTTCGACAAACTCATACTCCAGGCCAAGCTTCAACGCATCCAGCACGCGCAACACCGAATCGACAATTTCCGGCCCGATACCATCACCACGAATGACCGCAATTGTCTGACTCATCGCTCTCTGAACTCCATGAAACCGGCTTGCCGAAGGCGGCAAAGGGCGCGCATTATCCGAAAATGATGACGCATTGCACAACCGATGACCGACCCGACAGGCCTGCCCTGCGCTGTTTCGTCCTGCTGGCCGCCCTGTTGCTGGCGTCGATTCAGGGCGTCCTGGCAGCCCCATCGGGGCCGGAAGATGCCGATCTCGATGTTCGCCTGGTCGCTGCTTCGGAGGTTGCACCGCAATGGCCCCCGGATCTGATCATCGAGGGAATGTGGTCCGACGCATGCCTGCCCTCCCTGCTGCGGACGCGGGTCGTCGACAACGACATCGACATCTACCTGCACAGCGAGAAGCGCACTTGTGCGCAGCTGCAGACCGCGTTCCAGCTCAAGGTGAATCCCGCCCGTGAAGCCGGGCTCCGCCAGTTGGCACTTGGCATCTATCGCGTGCGCCTGTTCCTCGCGCATGACAAGGGCAGCAACGATCTGATCGCATTCCGCTTGCTCAGGTCGGGTGGCGACGATCGCCGTTCGCGCCCGGAAAGCGGATTCTGGTGGTCGGTTCCGACCGCGAACAACATCCCGGCCCTGGCCGGCAATGGACTGACTATCGAACAGCAAGGCGACACCCTTGCCGTGACCTGGCTCAGCTACGAATCCGGGGCGCCGGCCTGGTATTTCGGCAGCCAGACGATGCCGGGGAAAACTGCGCGGATCGCGCTGTCGCGCATGGTCGGTGGCGGCGAAGCCTTCGCCGGGCCGAACTCGACACCCGCAATTGAACCTGGCCTGGCCATCAACATCGAATTTCTGACCCCGGCGCATGCCAATGCATGGCTGGTTCGCGGACAACCGGGCTCGACCAGAACCATCGAGATCCAGGATCTCAATCTGGTTCGCCTGCCGTTTGCGGACGGCAACCCGGGGAAAGGTTGGCGAGGCGAGTGGGCCTTGGTCGTTGGCGATACCGCCGAGGCCAGGATCATCGACCTGGTCACACCGGAAATGGCAGATGCCGAAACATTCCGGGTCAGCGACCGACTCGGCAGCATCAAGCTGCAGTGTCGCCTCGAGGATGTCGGCAGCCATCCGGTCGCGTCCTTCTGCAGCTTGACCGACGGTGCCAGCGTGCTGGCAGATTTCGATCAGGTCGGCCTCGATCGCCTGACAGGACAGAATCCTGATGGCACCCCGGTGAGGCTGGTTCGCCTGCCGCGATGAACCTGCATCTCAGCCGCTTGCGGAGCTTGCGATCTCGGCCAGTTTGCCACTCCGGTCGGCAGTGACCAGATCGTCGAAACCCCCGACATGCGTACCGTTTACGAAGATCTGCGGCACCGATCGACGTCCACCGCTGCGCTTCAGCATCTCGTCGCGCCGCTGGGGATCGGTATCGACCCGGATCTCGCTGTAATCGAAGCCTTTCTGCTTGAGCAGATTCTTCGCGGCCACGCAGTATGGGCAGGCCGCCGTTGTGTACATCTCGACTGAAACCATGGAGTCACTCCGAATCCAACCAATTGCGACATGAATGCGGGTCCAATTGTCCGATTCAATGGCGCATTCACTACACCATCGAGCAAGGATGTTGAATCCGCAACCATCACGCCCACTTAAGGAACGGAGGGTTAGACTAGCAAGAATGAAGAAAGCTTTGCGGAGCGCGAGTGCCATGCCCAGATTCAAATGGCTGTCGATGCTGATGACTGCGGCGATCGCGGGTCTTGCCGGGGCGCAGGAAACCGGCGTTCGCCTGCCCGACATCGGCAGTTCCGCGGCGACCGCCGTGTCGCCCACCGAAATGAAGGAATACGGCGCGTCAATGCTGCATGAGATGCGCGCCTACAACCTCGTCCTCGATGATCCTCTGGTCGGAGACTATCTGCACTCACTGGGTTACCGGCTCGTCTCGGTCAGCGACCGACCTGATCTTGAATTCACGTTCTTCGTCGTGCGCAGCAACGAGATCAATGCCTTTGCTGCGCCGGGTGGCTATATCGGCGTCAACATCGGCCTGATCAACGCGATGCATACGGAGGACGAGCTGGCTGCGGTCATCGCACACGAAATCGCCCATGTCACCCAACAGCACCTGTTGCGCGCATTCGAGGATTCACGCAAGAGCAGCTTGCCGATCGCGTTGGCCATGCTCGGCGCACTGGTCGCGACAGCGGGTCGCAATGACGACGCCAGCCAGGCCGTGCTCATGAGCGGCGTTTCGCTGATACAGCAACGCGCGATCAATTTCACCCGCTACGACGAGATCGAAGCCGATCGTGTTGGCATCCAGAGTCTGGCGCGGGCCGGTTACGAGCCATTGGCGATGGCTGAGACGTTTGCCACGATGCAGCGAGTCATGCGCGTGAATGGAGTCGACATCCCGGAGTTCCTGCGTTCGCACCCCGTTGATGTCAACCGCATCGCCGATGCCAAGGCGCGTGCCGTCAAACTCGACGAAACCGCCAGCGTGGCGCGGGCACCGATTGCGCCCACCGGTCTGGCCCCGATTGGCGTCGGCCTGCCGCGAGCGGACGCGACCCTGGATTTGTCACTGCCAGCCAAACCGCGCATAGAAGCGCGGCCAACCGCCTCGACCGGCAGCACTACCTTCGAGCTGATGCGCGAACGCGCGCGAACACTCAATGCGGACTCAGCCAACGCGATCGTCCGCTATTACGCCGATGAGTTGCAGCGCAAACCGGGCTCGGATACCAGCGCAAACCGTTACGGCTACGCATTGGCCCTGGTTCGTGCGCGCCAGCCCGACAAGGCCATCGCGGAATTCGCCAAGCTGCTCGCCAAGCATCCGGACAGTTCGGTGTTCCAGCTCGGCATGGCCGATGCCGAGGATCAGGCCGGCAAGCACGCTTCGGCCTTTGCGCGCTATGAAAAACTCAGCGCCAATTTTCCGGGAAACCGCGCCATCGCCCTCGCCTTCACGGACTCTCTACTGGCCAGGAATGATGCCGAATCGGCCCAGCGCGCGCAGGATCTCTTGCGCCCCCTGCTCGCCCGCTACAACGAAGATCCTGATCTGCAACGCAGCTTCGCCCGCGCCAACGAATTGGGCGGAGACAAGGTTCGCGCGGCGGAAGCCTATGCGGAATGGGCCTTCCTGAATGGTCGCGCCGAAGATGCCCTGAACCAGCTCAAGGCTCTGTCGAGCAAGCAGGAGCTGACCTATTACCAGCGCGCCCGCGTCGATTCGCGCATCACCGCCATGACGCCGATCGTGCTCGACCTGCGCAAGCGCGAGCGACGCAGCGCGGATGACGAGAAGAACGGCGGTTTCTCGACATCGGCAGCGAATTCACTGGGCTGTCGCACGCGCCTGTGCCCTGAGGTGTCATTGCGTCGTAACAATTCTCCGCTGCAATAGTCGCGTTACAACGAGGCCATGGTGGTCTCCAGACCCAGTGATCCCGTGCAAAAACGCGTATTGATCGTTGACGACGAACCAGCCATCCGCGATATGGTCGCGTTTGCCTTGGGCAAGGCGGGCATGCAGGCAATGCACGCCGCCGATGCGCGCAGTGCACAGTCGGCGATTGCCGATCAGGTTCCCGACCTGATCCTGCTCGACTGGATGCTACCGGGCATGACCGGGATCGATTTCGCCCGGCGTCTGCGCCGAGAGGATCTGACCCGCGATATTCCGATCATCATGCTGACCGCGCGGGGCGAGGAGGCAGACCGCGTCAATGGCCTTGACGCCGGCGTCGACGACTACGTGGTCAAGCCGTTTTCGGCCCGCGAACTGATCGCGCGCATCCGCGCCGTGATGAGGCGTACTCACGGCGAAGACGGTGCGGGAGTCATCGAGATCGCCGGGCTGCGCATCGACAGCGCGGCGCATCGCGTCTTCGCCGGCGATCATGCAATTGCGATCGGCCCGACTGAATACCGATTGCTGCATTTCTTCATGACCCATCCCGAGCGTGTCTATTCGCGCAGCCAATTGCTCGATCATGTCTGGGGCGGCGGCGTCTATGTCGAGGAACGCACGGTCGACGTGCATATCCGTCGCCTGCGCATGACCTTGACGCCGCATGCGCTGGATGGCTGCGTGCAGACGGTGCGTGGTGCCGGCTATCGATTCTCGGCCAGCGTGTGAAAAAGCACAGCGCACTTCGCCGTAGCGAATTGTTTGGCATGCTGCGCGCGTTTCGCGATGCCGCCATGGCCTTGCCGGACGCACTCGTGGCACTGGATGGCGAGCGGCGCATCCGCTGGTTCAATACTGCGGCTGGCACGCTGCTGAATCTCGAATATCCGCAGGATGTCGGCGCGCCGCTGCTCGATGCGGTGAAGATTCCGGGTCTCGCCGAATGGATCGATTCGGCGGGTGCGGAGCCGATGGCGGATGTGACCGCGCCAGCAAACGCGGAGATCCGCTTGAACCTCCGCCTGATCCCGTATTCCGAAAATCACGCCCTGCTGCTCGTGCGCGACACCAGCCAGGCCCAGCGCGTGGAAAAGATGCGCCGCGATTTCGTCGCCAATGTTTCGCACGAATTGCGCACACCGTTGACGGTCGTGCATGGCTACCTCGAACTGATCGAGCCCGAACAGATTCCCGAGTTCGAGACCATCATCCGCGAGCTGCGCAGCCAGTCACGACGCATGACCCAGATTGTCGAGGATCTGCTGACCTTGTCGCGCCTCGATGCCGAAGATACGCTGCCGAAAACACGTGTGGCCATGCGTCCGATGGTGATTGCGCTGCAACGCGATGCCGAAGGACTCAGTCAGGGCCGACACACGATCAGCACAAGCATCGAAAGCAACGAGGATCTGCTGGGGTCGGCCAGGGATTTGTACAGCGCCTTCTCGAACCTGGTCAGCAATGCGGTGCGCTACACGCCAGTTGGCGGACTCATTCGCATTGTCTGGCGCAGTGACGACAACGGCGGCCAACTCCGCGTGATCGATAGCGGACATGGCATTCCTGCACAGCACCTGCCGCGCCTGACTGAACGGTTTTACCGAGTCTCGACCAGCCGGTCGCGTGAAAGTGGCGGAACCGGTCTCGGGCTGTCGATCGTAAAACACGTGCTGCAGTTGCATGATGCGCATCTTGAGATCGACAGTGAAGTCGGTGTGGGCAGCACGTTTGCCTGCGTGTTCAGTGCAAACCGTCTGCTCACAGCGGACTTGATGACCGAGGAGGATTGAGTGAGTCAAAGCAGCACCCAGGGCCCCGCTGGCCAGGCCAGCGACTTGACGACCGACGTGGCCGCGATGGATCTCGATGCCGCGATCCGGAATACACCGGATTTCAGCGACCCGTCGCTGTACCTGAGCCGTGAGTTGGCACAGATCGAGTTCAACTCGCGGGTCATGGCCCAGGCCGAGGATGCGCGCAATCCGCTGCTCGAACGCCTGCGATTCATGTGCATCTCGTGCACCAATCTCGACGAATTCTTCGAGGTTCGCGTAGCTGTGCTCAAGCATCACCACGCGTTTGGCGACAGCCAGCCGCGCCCCGATGCGATGTCGATCACCGAGATTCTGAGCCTGATCCGCGAACGCACGCTCACCCTGGTCGAAAAGCAGTACTCGTTCTGGAACAACACCTTGCTGCCGGAGCTTGCGCGTGAAGGTATCCGCTTCCTGACCCGCAAGGTGTGGACAATCAAGCAGAAGCGATGGCTCCAAGGCTATTTTCGCAACGAAACCCTGCCCGTCCTTTCCCCGCTTGGCCTCGATCCGGCACATCCATTCCCGCGCATCCTCAACAAGAGTCTGACCTTGGCGGTCGTGCTGGCCGGCAAGGACGCGTTTGGTCGCGAAGGACACATGGCCTTGTTGCGCGCACCGCGTTCGCTGCCGCGCATCATCCGCCTGCCCGAGGAGGTTTCAGAGGGTTGCACGGCATTCGTGTTCCTGTCCGATCTGCTGCACGAGTTCATGGATGAGCTCTTTCCGGGTATGCAGGTGAAGGGCTCGTACCAGTTCCGCGTGACCCGCAACAGTGAACTGTTCGTCGACGAGGAAGAAGTCGAAAACCTGGCCCTGGCCCTGCGTGACGAACTGCGCGGACGCGGTTACGCCAGGGCCGTACGCTTGGAGGTCGGTGCCAACTGCCCGCGTGCGATCACGAGTCTGCTCGAACTGAATTTCGAACTGACCGACCAGGATGTCTACCTGTGCGATGGCCCGGTCAATGTCAGTCGCAGCATCGCGATTTACGATCAGATCGACCGCCCCGACCTCAAGTTTCCGGCCTTCGCGCAACGTGTGCACCCGGCCATGGCCGAAGGCGAAAGCCTGTTCGCCGCGATCCGCGAGCGCGACATCCTGCTGCATCATCCGTTCGAGTCGTTTGTCATGGTCAGCGAGCTGGTCAAGCAGGCAAGCGTCGATCCGGGCGTGTTGGCGATCAAGCAGACCCTGTATCGCGCCGGCACCGATTCGCAACTGGTCGACCACCTGATCGAGGCCGCCCGCCTCGGCAAGGATGTGACCGTCGTTGTCGAACTGCGCGCACGCTTCGACGAAGAAGCCAACCTGCGCCTGGCCAATCGCCTGCAGGAGGCGGGGGTGCAGGTCGTCTATGGAGTTGTCGGCTACAAGACCCACGCAAAGATGCTTCTGATCGTCCGCCGCGAAGCCGATGGATTGCGGCGCTACGTTCATCTGTCGACCGGCAACTATCATCAGATTACCTCGCGCATCTATACCGATTTCGGTCTGATGACAGCGAATCCGGAAATCGGTGAAGACGCACATCTGCTGTTCCTGCAGCTCTCCGGCCTCGGCGCGATCATCCAGCTCAAGCACCTGCTGCACTCGCCATTCACGCTGCACAAGGGCCTGATGGCAAAGATCGAGCGCGAAACCGCGCACGCCAAAGCCGGCAAGCCGGCCAAGATCATTGCCAAGATCAACGCGCTGAACGAGCCCGAGGTCATCCGGATGCTGTATCGAGCCTCCTGCGCCGGCGTGCAGATCGATCTGATCGTACGCAGCGCGTGTACGTTGCGCCCGGGCATTCCCGGCGTGTCCGAAAACATTCGCGTGCGTTCGATCGTCGGCCGCTTCCTCGAACACAGTCGGGTCTACTGGTTCCAGAACGACCAGACTCCTGAGATCTACTGTTCGAGTGCGGACTGGCTCGATCGCAATCTGCTGCGCCGGGTCGAGACCTGCTTCCCGATCCTGGATCCCGGGCTTGCCTCCCGCGTCTTCGAGGAGTCGTTGCAGAACTATCTGGCCGACAACACCCAAGCCTGGCAACTTGAATCCGATGGCAGCTACCGACGCGTCCAGGGCGATCCAGACAAGCCGCATTCGGCCCAACTTGCCCTGCTGCAGAAGCTGTGCCAGTGAAATCGCTCACCCTGCCCGACCAGATCCGCGATGGCGACCTGATCGCCGCAGCCGATATCGGATCAAACAGTTTCCATCTGGTTGTGGCCCGCTACACGCATGGCGATCTGCGCGTCATCGATCGGCTGCGCGAAAGCGTCCGTTTGTCTGCCGGCTTGCGCAAGGATGGTTCGCTGACCCCGGAACGCCGCGAAGTCGCATTCAAGTGCCTGTCCCGATTCGGCCAGCGCCTGGCCAGCCTCGATCCAAGCCATGTGCGCGCCGTCGCAACCAATGCGATCCGCCAGTTGAGCCACCCGCAAGCCTTCCTGTTGCCGGCGGAAACCGCGCTTGGTCATCCGATCGAAGTGGTATCAGGTCGCGAGGAAGCGCGCCTGATCTATCAGGGTGTCGTCCATGGGCTTCCAACCAGCAACGAAAAGCGTCTGGTTGTCGACATCGGCGGCGGCAGCACCGAGTTCATCATCGGCTGCGGCCATGAAACCCACGAACGCGAGAGCCTGCAGGTCGGCTGCATCGCAAGCACCCTGCGCTTCTTCGAGGACGGCAAGATCACCCAGCGCCGCTGGAACCAGGCAAGAAGCGAGATCGCTGTCGAACTGCAGCAATTTGGCGCGAACTTTCGCGAGCGCGGCTGGAGTGAGGCGATCGGATCATCCGGAACGATGAAGGCGATCGGCGGCATTGTGCTGGCCAATGGCTGGTCGGAACAGGGAATCACGGCCGCGTCGCTGGTTCGCCTGCGTGACGCGCTGCTTGCTGCCGGCAACATCAACCAATTGAACCTGCCCGGCCTGTCCAGCGATCGGGTCAACGTGATTGCCGGCGGCGTGGCCATTCTCGACGCCATCTTTTCGACCTTCGGTTTGCTGCAGATGAATGTCTGCGAAACCGCGATGCGCGAAGGCCTGCTCTACGAAATGCTCGGCCGCGCGCAGCATGTCGATTCGCGCAATGCCAGCGTCAGCTCGCTTGCCGAGCGCTACGGCGTTGATGAGTCTCAGGCAAGCCGTGTTGCCGAGAGCGCGATGCGCCTGTTTGCCGGAGCAAGCAAGGGCTGGAAACTCGATGCGCAAGCGCAGGAGATGCTCGGCTGGTGCGCGCATACCCACGAAATCGGCCTCGCTATTGCGCACAGCCAGCACCAGGCCCACGGCGCCTACATCATGGCCCAGTCGGATCTGGCGGGATTCAGTCGCCAGGAGCAGCAGCAGCTTGCGGCAATCCTGCGCTCGCATCGTCGCAAACCCGATGCCCAGGGAATGAACGGCCTGCCGCCGCGCATGCAGCCGGCGACCCAACGGTTGACCGCCCTGCTCCGACTCGCCGTATTGCTGCATCGCGCTCGCAGCGAAGAAGCGATCCCGGAATTCCGCGTCAATGCCGAAGAAAACGTGTTGACCCTGGAACTCCCTGCCCGCTGGCTTGAAAGCCATCCGCTGACACGCGTCGACCTCGAACAGGAGCGCGACTACCTCAAACAGATCGGAATCAAGCTCGTTGTCGCGAAATCAGCCGCACCGGCAAGTGCTGCCTGATCTGCAGGAAGACACCGATATAGAATGAGGATTGTCGAGCGGGTGCCTACAATGCTGGCCCGCTGCCTCGTGCCTTCGTGGGAGCGACTTCAACCGCAATCATGTAGGAGCCCCGCCAGGGGCGAGCTCTTCACCAAGCCAGCCAAAAGCTCGCCCGTAAACGGGCTCCTACAGGCCAATCGCAATCTCGCAGGAGCCCCGCCAGGGGCGAGCTCTTCACCAAGCCAGCAAAAAGCTCGCCCGTAAACGGGCTCCTACAGGCCAACCACAATCTCGTAGGAGCCCCGCCAGGGGCGAGCCCTTCGCCAAGCCAGCCAAAAGCTCGCCCGTAGACGGGCTCCTACAGGCCAATCGCAATCTCGCAGGAGCCCCGCCAGGGGCGAGCTCTTCACCAAGCCAGCCAAAAGCTCGCCCGTAAACGGGCTCCTACAGGCCCATCGCAATCTCGTAGGAGCCCCGCCAGGGGCGATCTCTTCACCAAGCCAGCCAAAAGCTCGCCCGTAAACGGGCTCCTACAGGCCAAGCGCAATCTCGCAGGAGCCCCGCCAGGCGCGAGCCCTTCGCCAAGCCAGCAAAAAGCTCGCCCGTAAACGGGCTCCTACAGGCCCATCGCAATCTCGCAGGAGCCCCGCCAGGCGCGATCTCTTCACCAAGCCAGCCAAAAGCTCGCCCGTAAACGGGCTCCTACAGGCCAATCGCAATCTCGCAGGAGCCCCGCCAGGGGCGAGCTCTTCGCCAACCCAGCCGAAAGCTCGCCCGTAAACGGGCTCCTACAGGTCTACCGTAATCTCGTAGGAGCCCCGCCAGGGGCGAGCTCTTCGCCAACCCAGCCGAAAGCTCGCCCGTAAACGGGCTCCTACAGGCCAAGCGCAATCTCGTAGGAGCCCCGCCAGGGGCGAGCTCTTCACCAAGCCAGCCAAAAGCTCGCCCGTAGACGGGCTCCTACAGGCCAATCGCAATCTCGCAGGAGCCCCGCCAGGGGCGAGCTCTTCACCAAGCCAGCCAAAAGCTCGCCCGTAAACGGGCTCCTACAGGCCCATCGCAATCTCGTAGGAGCCCCGCCAGGGGCGAGCACTTCAATCCGTGGGAAAACCTCAAGTCCCGGCCACCGCAGCCAGACGGCATTTCTCCACGGCAGCAGCAACGCTTATCATGGACGCTCCCTCTCCCTGCAGGAAGATCCGACGATGCCCAAGTTCCTTCGCGTCAAAGCAATCCAGTCCGTGCTGCCATTCGCCATGATCCTGCTGCTTCCCATGAGCGCCATTGCCCAAGGGAAGCCGGAACCGGCCACCAAGCCGGCCAAAGCTGAAACGGCCATACAGGCAGAAGCACCGGCCAATCCGAAGGCCTTGATCAAGACCAGCCTCGGTGACATCACCATCGAACTCGACGCCGGCAAGGCTCCCAAGAGTGCCGAGAATTTCATCAAGTACGCAAAGAGCGGCTTTTACAACGGAACGATCTTCCACCGCGTGATCGGCAACTTCATGATCCAGGGCGGTGGCTTCACCCCCGATCTGAACCAGAAGCCGACTAACCCGTCGATTCCGAACGAGGCGAAGAACGGCCTCTCGAACAAGCGCGGAACGCTCGCCATGGCACGCACTCCGGATCCGAATTCGGCAACGGCACAGTTCTTTATCAACCTGGTCGACAACCGCAACCTCGACTTCGTCAGCGACGAACGCGCCGAGACCTGGGGTTACGCGGTATTCGGCAAGGTCGTCGAAGGCATGGATGTCGTCGACAAGATCGCCGCCACCCCAACCGGCCCCAAGGGCCCGTTTCGCAGCGACGTCCCGACAACTGATGTGCTCATCGAGAAAGTCGAGATCTTTCCGTAATCAATCAAATCACTCGACCAGAAACCAGGTGACGCGAATCCAGATCATGTGGAGCGCGCACCGGGTTCACATCCTGTCCGAAAGGCTTCAACCTACCTCACCGTCACCCCGGCGAAAGCCGGGGTCCAGCGACTTTAAGCTCCAGATGAAATTCCAGAGTGATAGGCGGAGGCGCACCTAAACCTCCAAACCCGGTTCGCCTCAACATCAAAGCCCGCTCGCTTAGCGACCCGATAATCGAAACGCTGAGCCCAAGCCAACCTCTTGCTCTGCATCCGAAGGCCGCAAGACAATGACGACCCTCTTCATCTCGGATCTGCATCTCGATCAAACTCGTCCGAACATCATTGAAATCTTCCGACGCTTCATCGCAGAGGAGGCCGTCAATGCCGACGCCCTCTATATCCTCGGCGATCTCTTCGAAGCATGGATCGGCGACGACGCCGAAGACATAACAGGAAAGCAGTTCATCGACGCAATGCGTCCGATGCGCGAGGCGCGCAAGCCCTGCTTCTACATGCACGGAAACCGAGACTTTCTGCTAGGCGAACGCTTCGCAAAGGAATCGGGCATGACCCTGCTACCCGACCCATCAGTCATCAACCTCTACGGCACTCCAACCCTGCTCATGCACGGCGACACGCTGTGCACCGATGACGACGCCTACCAAGCTTTCCGCAAACAAGTTCGATCACCCGAATGGCAACGCCAGTTCCTCGCACAAAGCATCGAAACACGGCAAGCATTCGCCAGCCAGGCACGCCAGGAAAGCCAACTCCACACCAAAGACAGCAGCAACGCTGCGATCATGGACGTCAATCAGGAAGCGGTCGAAGCGACAATGAAATCAACAAATGTCCACCGGCTGATCCACGGGCATACCCACCGCCAAGCTACCCACCAACTCGCTCTCGAAAATCACACCATGGAACGAATAGTACTCGGCGATTGGTACGAGCAGGAAAGCGTGCACCGAATGCGCCCATAGACCACCGCAACTCGCCGATTCGGCGCGACCGGTGGAATGCAAGATTCATTGCACCGGTTTCCGCACGCCACATACAATCCCGCAGAAACTACTTGGAAACTATTTTCTGCGGACTCGTGAACTGCTGCTTGCGACCTTTGTTGTAGACAATATTGATGTAATACCAATAGGTGGTTCCCGATTTCGCCGAGAAATCCCTCCATTGATAGATGGAACCCGCTTCAGGATCTCCATCCAGCCGCTCGATGATCTTCGCGCTCACCCTCGCGTAAGGGCCAGCTTCCGTCTCGGAACGATAGATCTCGTAACCGTAAATGTCATATTCGTTGGTGACCTGCCACTTGAGTAGTGGGCCGGTGCCAACAGGCGTCGACATGGTTGATGGTGCCGGGGCTTTTTCTGGAGCCTTGGCGACTGACGACTGCAAGACCGAGGAAATCGATTTCGTTTCCTCCTGTGCGGCCTTGAAATCATCTTCAAGACTCCGGATCTGGGTGTTCTTGCCGATGCCGATCGCGCCAAAACGAACAAACAGACTACGCTTGTAGGCAGGTAACCCAATCTCCAGCATCCCGCCGGTCGTGCCCAGCAGGTTCATTGGCGGGTAGGCGACCTTCAAATTTTTGCACGAATCGCTCTTCGGCACACAGTCGGTCACCGAGGTAAATACCTTCGCCCGGCTCTTTGCGACGACTTCGCCAATTTCGAGTGGCTTGCCCGTCACATCGTTGAGCACAAGTATCAATTCAGCAGCCTGGCCTTCCCTCAACAATCCGAAGTCGAGAGGATCAGAACTAGGCACAACCGAACCGCGTGCCTGACCTTTCAACCGAAACGAAACGATCGGTTGCAGCGGATTATCCGTACGAACCAGCAGCTTCTCATCGAAACTGGACCATGGCGCATCACTCTTGCTGCGCAGTTCGAGCGCACGTCCACTTTGGATAATTGTCGCGTCGAAGTAGGCACTTGGCTTATCAACGCCAACCAAATGCACGGAAGCCCCGGGCCTGACTTCGATCGGAACCAGCTTGTGAACGGCTTTGGCAACTTCAAACGTGTCGAAATCGACGTCTGTGCCAGCCGGCGAAACCAGCCAGTCGGCGAATCCACGCACGACAAACCCATCAATTGGCGCGGACTCACCCCCAGAAAACACGTCAAAATAGTGGGCAACGCGACCAACATCTTCGTTCAAGTTGATATCCAAATCGATCGGATACGACTCTCCCGGCTTGATTAGTGCGGGCTCGAACTGAATCGTCGTGCCAACCGGTTCGCGCGCTGCAATTCGCTCAACCTGGATCGGCTTTCCCGACACATTTCTGCCCAAGACTCTGGCATGTATCTTCGCAAAGGGGTGGCTCTGCCCGAACTCGGTCGCGGTGAACTCGAACTTGCCAGTGGAATGGGCGGGCAACACCGAGTCCGCGTGACAAACCGAGAACGCCATAGTCAAAACGGACATAAAAGCGGAATAGATGATGTTTCGCATATGAAAAAGCCCACGTGACAAGCACGTGGGCCCAATTTCCTCAAATCAGACGCAAGGATTATTCGACAGAGAAATTCTTCAGTGCCACCGGGAGACGCGGAACCGCAATTGTGACCGGCCCGCATTGTCCAACGGTGAACGAGGTTACGACGAGGTAATACTGCCCTGCGGCACGACCCTGGACAGAAATCGTCTCCGAACCACCGGCCGGGTTGCTATCGGCCTCGACCGGACACGGCGAGGAGTCAGCGCACGCGCCCTGCATCAGCGCGGCATACATATCGTACGTGCCAGAGGTCGTGGAAATTACAAAATTCTGTTCTGGAGCCGTCGCTCCACCAATTGCTCCCGGTCCCAGGGTAACTGACCAGATTGCGTCAGTCGCTGCGCTGGTACCAGAAGAACTGCACATGAAATTCAGCTGATCAGTAACGCCGCAGGTATCGAAATTCGTAATCGGCGTCGTCAGACTGTTTGGCCCCGAAAGAGCAATCGCACCCGCACTGGGGGTGCACGTTTGCGCAAACGCCGAGCCAGCAACAACGCATCCTGCCATCACAATCGCACAAGTCAAAGTATTCTTCATAACATCACTCCAATGTGTAAGCCAAACAGGGTTTTGGTTTTAGTGGCCGATAAACGTCTGGCGGCGTGAATCGAACTGGTCGAAGTAGACGTAACTGGTATTGGTGAAATTCTGGCGATAGAACGTGTTAGCGGTCGACAGACCAAGAGTCGCTTGGTCGACACCCGTCCAGCCGTTGTTAACCAAGGCCGTGAGCTGACCAGTAAACGCGCCTTCCGTTGTTGAGGTAGCCACATCCGTTACCCAATACTTCATTGTTCCGGCGGCGCCGATAACCAAATCAAATTCGACGCGGTTCGCACCGGCCTGATTCGGCAATGGGACGTCTACACTCTTGTACTTACTTCCCTGGCTCGTATCGCCGGACAAAATGCGCAGAATCGCAGCCGAACCGTTACCTGTCAGCAGGGCTGACACCAAGCGACTGGATGCGCCAGCGGGTGCCGTTGCGCCAAGCATCTGAAACGCAACAACGTTACGATTGGCCTGAGTTAGTCCGATGCCAGAAGCATCGACAATGAACTGCACGCGATAGCGAGTCTCACTAGCTGGAGTCTGATCGAGAACGAATGCCTTTGAACCGGTCGAGCCATTCTGATTCAGTGCGGTCTGCAATCGGCACGAAGTACTGTCATATCCGCCAGTCACGCTGGTTGCTGTGCCTTGCAAGGTCGAAACCAGGCTCCACGGTGGAGAAAGGGTTGCCGGGCACTGCGCCATCGCGATACCGGTGGCGCCAAAACCCACCAAACCGAGAACTGCCAGTGACAGTGTTTTCATTTTGTTGTTCATTAGAACTCTCCAGGATTGTCTGGGCGGGGTAGGCCCCCTTCCCCTGATACATTGCAAAAAGTCTTGCTGGTGCCTGAACTTTGTGGAGGATAAGGAGTTTCCCCTTTCCCCGTCAACAACTTCCGTGCAAAAGCTTGACTGACTTGTCAGAACTGAGGGTGGCCATGCTTCGCTGACTGGACAAGCTTTTGCTGTCCGATCCCCGGGCTTTCCACGTCCACCCGATTTGAGACGCAGCGCGGTGCTGGATCCGGACACCCTTTGTATGGGTTTGTTCTCCAAGCGTAAGCTCAAACGGGTATAGGCAGGGGCCATGGGACTTTCCAGCGACAGGGCTTACGGATCTTGAGTGCGCATAATTCATTGATATTATTGGATTTTCTATTTATTCCTGTACAGGCTCGAATCCGCGATCAACATGGCGCTGAGGGCGTATGACGGGTGAGTTGGGAGCATCATCCCTGAAGGGATTTCCTACAGCGAGCGCGTCGGATCGAGGTTTGCCGAGATGAGTTCGCATGCACGTCGTTGTCGGAGGGGCATTTATGCCCGATGAGCCGTTTCGCAATTCCGGAGAGGAGCATCGCCCCTGGAGGGGCTCCTACGAGAGCATGTTTCGGCCGCGAGCGTCATCATGGCTCCTACGGGGATTTGAGTTTGGAGCATCATCCCTGAAGGAATTTCCTACAGCGAGCGCGTCGGATCGAGGTTTGCCGAGGTGAGTTCGCATGCACGTCGTTGTCGGAGGGGCATTTATGCCCGATGAGCCGTTTCGCAATTCCGGAGAGGAGCATCGCCCCTGGAGGGGCTCCTACGAGAGCATGTTTCGGCCGCGAGCGTCATCATGGCTCCTACGGGGATTTGAGTTTGGAGCATCATCCCTGAAGGAATTTCCTACGAAAATCAGTCAACTCCTACGCCTTGGGCCGGATTGAGGGTCGATGTCTGATTGACAGCCATGCGGGTCGCTGCCGAGAATCGCGGCCCCTTTGAGGCCTTTCCCCGCCCATGCCCAGCCTTGTCCCTGCCGATTGTCTGGCTGTTATACCCGCCCGGGATGAGGTCGCCACAGTCGCGGGCGTGGTGCGGGGCGTGCGGGATACGCTTGGTTGCCGCGTCCTTGTGGTTGACGATGCGAGCACGGATGGCACGGCTGAGGCCGCGCGCGCCGCCGGTGCGGATACGCTGATGCTGCCAATCGGGCTTGGTGCCTGGGGTGCCTGTCAGGCAGGAATCCGCTATGCAGCAAGAAACGGCTTTGCTGGCGTTCTCAGCCTTGATGCGGATGGTCAGCATCTGCCCGATTCGTTGACTTTGCTTTTCGATGAGCACGCCCGCACCGGCGCAAACGTCGTCGTCGGCACCTGTATCGAACGCCTGAGCCTGCCGAAGCGGATCGCTTGGCAGTATCTTCGCTTGCTGACCGGCCTGCCCTTGCGGGATTTCACCTCCGGCCTTCGCCTCTATGATGCCAAGGCGGTTGAAATGCTTGCCGCGCCGGAGGCCAGCCTGCTCGATTATCAGGATGTCGGTGTGCTCATGTTGCTTGCAGGGAAAGGAATGAGGATCGTCGAAACCCCCACCACGATGCAGCCACGCCAACAGGGGCATTCCCGGGTTTTTGCCTCGTGGGCCGTGGTCGCCCGCTACATGTTCCATACGACGATCCTGTGCATCTCGCGCCTCGAACTCGGCACGCGCTCGGTCCGGCCGGCGGTCAAAGGGGCGCAATCCTGATGCTGGATGCACAAATCACCGCAGCGATCCTCGGCGTTGGACTCGCCGGCGCGATCCTCTACCTGGTTCGGCGTGACCATCTGCATGGGCCGTTTGCGGCCTGGTGGCTGATGGTCGCCGCCGCAACCCTGATCCTCGGCACGTTTCCGTCGCTGGTGATCTGGCTCGGAAAACTGACCGGCATCAACTATGCGCCGGTATTGCCGATCATCATCGGACTCTCGATGGTGCTGCTGCGGCTGCTCAAGCTCGATATCGACCGCTCGCGCCAGGAACGGCGGATGCGCCGACTGACCCAGAAACTGGCCATCCTCGAGCAGGAGATCGAACAGTTGCGACGCGATCGCGCTGCCACCGAGGCCGGCCCTGAAACCGGGAACAAACCGAATTGATGCGCATCCTGCATCTCGGCAAGTATTACGCGCCACAACGCGGCGGCATCGAGCGACACCTGCAGGATCTTTGCGAGTGGTTTGCCGGGCAAGGGCATCAGGTGACGGCCCTTGTACACCAGGCCTCCGGCCAATGGCGCAGCTCGATCGAGACGATCAACGAGGTCGACATTTGCCGTGCAGGTTGCATCGCGGCACCGCTCTATGCGCCGATCAGCCCGGCGTTTCCAGTACACCTGTCGCGCCTGGTCAAGCGGATCGATCCCGATATCCTGCATCTGCACCTGCCCAATCCATCGTGCTTCTGGGCGCTGTTCAATCCAAGTGCCCGAACCGTGCCCTGGGTGGTTCACTGGCACGCCGATGTTTCAGCGGACATGCCGGATTGGCGTGTACGCGCGGCCTACCGGCTCTATCGCCCGTTTGAGCAAGCCGTACTGGCCAGGGCAGCGGCCATTGTCACCACCTCTCAGGCCTATCTCGATGCGAGCGAGGCGCTGGGACGCTGGAAGGACAAATGCTCGGTGATTCCGCTGGGCATTGCCGAAGTCGCCAGCAACCAGGGAAATGCGCCGGACTGGCCTCGCCCAGATCGCCTGAAACTGCTCGCGGTTGGCCGCTTGAGCCACTACAAGGGCTTCGCGGTGCTGCTCGACGCGCTGTCGCGCACGCCCGCGGCGAGCCTGGTCTTGATCGGCAAGGGCGAGGAATCAGACCGGCTGCGGGCACAGATCGCGCGTCTCGGACTTGAAGATCGGGTCACGCTTGTCGGTGAAGTGAGCGATTCCGATTTACTGGCGGCTTATGCAGCCGCCGACGTGCTGGTGTTGCCGTCGCTGGATCGCAGCGAGGCGTTCGGACTGGTTCTGCTGGAGGCGATGCGAGCGGGCGTGGCGGTGATCGCCAGTGACATTCCCGGCTCCGGCATCGGCCAGGTCGTTGTGAGTGAAAGCAGCGGGTTGCTCGTGACACCCGGCGATGTCGACGCACTTGCCACGGCCCTGGCGCGGATTTCGGATCCCAGCTTGCGCGCATCGCTTGCCCAAGCCGGGCATCGGCGATGGCGCGAAAGCTTCACCCTGACGGAGTCTGCACAAGCGGTTCTGGCGATTTACCAGCGCCTGACAGACGCACATCCGAAAGCAGCAAGGCGAACAGGCTGAACATCGCCGGCACGATATGCAGGACGAGCCGGTTCGCGCTGGTGTAGTTCTCGGCCCAGGCCGCCGCGTCGGTAAAGAAGAACAGGACGAACAGGAAAAGGGCGCAGCCGGCAAGCAGCGCACCGAGTGAACGCGCACTGCGATCGTGCGCAAACACCCGCCAGCGCAACACGATCACCAGTGGTGCGAGATACCAGAGCAGATGCCAGTTCGGCAGGGTCAACAGGCCCGAGAGCATCGCGCTGCCGACCGGTCGCCAGTGCAGATCGAGTTCGCCGAGCGCGGGAATCGTGGCATGTCCCCAGGCGAGATGGATCCAGCCGAGACCAAATACCGGCATCAGGAATCCACCCAGGGCAATGCCGATCGCGGCAACGCAAACCAGCGAGGCGGAAACGATCCAGCGTGACCGGCGCGACAACATGCCCAGCAACACGACCGTCGAGAAGATCAGCAACCAGACTGCACCCTCCAGTTTTATCAATGGAAGGCTCAGCGCGAAAAACGCTGCAAGCAGCAATTGGCCGGGATTGCGTTGGCGGATCCAGCGCAACCAGCACAGGATCGCCATGCCGAACGCGGCGGCGAGCCAGAGATCCGCATATCCGGCCAGCGCCGCATGCGCATCGAGCAGCGGCAGCGACATCAACCCATAGACCAGCAGCATCGCCGTGCCCGGGCGGACAGCCAGCGCCCGCCACTGCCCATAGCTGGCCAGTCCGATTGCGCCAAGGACGCCGACCCAGACCGTGTTGATCAGCGGCTCGTTCCAGCCTCCGACGGCGCTGGCGAACCAGATCTGCACCCAGGCAAGCAACTCGGGATAGTCCCAGATGCCCGATGTGCGCAAATCAAGTTGCGGCTTCGCCAGCCACTCCTGCATCGGCGCGTAGGGCACCTGATGACCAAGCAGAAACCAGGCCTTCGGCTTGACCGCCCAGGCCGACCACGCATCCCACGGAAACGTCGGATGCAGCAGGGCCTCGCTGGCGATGACGCCGAGGCGCACCAGGATTGCGACCAGCAGCACCCCCCAGAGAAGGCGCCAGCCAATGCCGCCTGTTTTTGCAATCAGAGCGGGTGCATGTGAAGGCGCACGGAATACGAAGACCGCCACCCACGCCAGCAAACCGATTCCGGCAAGCCAGGGCGCGCCTCGCGAAAAGGCGGTCGCGGTGTTTTCCGCAGCGAGCGTGCAGGACAGCGCGGCGGCAAGAAAAACACCGACCAGAAACCCCATTCCTGCTGCCGCAACAAGGTCGCCAGGCTCGCGTCGTCCGCGATTCAGGGCAAGGCAGATTCCGCAGCCCGCAACCCAGGGCAGCAGCCAGGCCAGAAGATAGCTGAGGCTCATGGCAGGCTCCGCACGCGCAATACGAGCAAGCGATCACCGCGGATCACGATGTCGCCCGAAAACACCAGTCCACCACCTTGCAGCTGCTGGCGTTGCTGATCGTAACTCCAGTCCGGGGCATCGTAGACAACGATGATGCTACCGGCGGGCAGGGGCACGGCGGGCGACAGATGGGCAGCCAGAACAAGCACGCCGACATTCATCGGCAGCAAGTGATAGATCAGTCGCAGCGTGGCAAAACTTGATCCGGCGTGAACAAGGATTCGCGAGTTTTCGGGCAGGTCACGCAGATCCCGCTGGAGCGCGCGGGCTGTTTCGACGATGTCCTGATCCGCCGAATGCAGTTCGCGGTCGGGCCACTCGAACTCGGCGTACAGACTTTGCGTCGCCGCATGCCGCCAACGCAAACCCGACTCCCACTGCAGATCCAGCAGCATCCAGCCAAGCACGGCGGCGACGACACCCACGCGCAACAGGGCAGCTCCGCGCAGGCGCAGGATCAGCAACGAGCCGGCCACGACCAGCGCAATAAGCAAGGCGAGGCAAACCTGCAGCGATTGTGCGCGCGGTGTATCGGTATCCCGGCCCAGCGCATGCACCGAGCGCTGGCTCCATGGCCATTGGCCCAGCCAATCGGTTGCCAGCGCGGAGAGATCACCCTTCCAGGAACGCGATGCCAGACTTGCGTCGACCAGGGTGAACGGACGGAAACCTTGCATCGGCGGCACGATCTGTGGAGTTGGATATTCGGCAAACGCCAGTTCAATGATCTGCCCGCGCCACTCGGGAACCGAACCGAGGTCAAACCAGGCGTCGGCATCGCTGGGCCAGGGCAACGAAACTACAGTCACGTCCTCGTCGCCCACGCGGCGGAAAACCAGCGACAACTCGAGCGTGTGCGGAAACTGCTCGAAGCGATAGCGCAGCATCGGATTCTCGGCCGCATCGATTCCGTTCAGGACGACCGATTGCAGCGCCGTGCGGTTTTCCCCAACCGCACCAATGCGCAGACGCGTCTCATCCTGGGCCGCGCCACCCATGACCACGCGGAAATCGGAACCATCCCAATGTCGCACCTGGCCGGCAAGAAACGGCGATGACCATTGAATGTCCGAAGCCCAGCCCAGCACACCAGCAAGACCGAGCAACATGAACAGCGCGAACAGCAATCGCCTCATGCTGTGAGGGTGCCGAGATGGGCAAGTTCGGCATCGCTGAATCCGGCACTGAGGCGAGCTTCGGTGTTGAATGGCCCGCGCAGGCTGCCGCGCATGTGGAGATCCAGCAGATCGGCAAAGGTCGATTCGGACTCGACACCCGATTGCGCGCAACACCAGGCGAACCAGCGTGAGCCGGCGGCGACATGCGCGACCTCTTCGCGCAGGATGACTTCAAGGATCTCGGCGGTTGCGTGGTCACCGACGCTGCGCAGGCGCTCAATCATCCCCGGCGTCACATCGAGACCGCGTGCTTCGAGTACGCGCGGCACCAGGGCCATGCGCTTGAGACAGGAATCCGCCGTGACCACGGCCATTTCCCAAAGACCATTGTGGGCGTCGAAATCACCATAGCAATGACCCAGCTCGGCAAGACGTTCGCTGAGCATGCTGAAATGACGCGCCTCATCATCGGCCACGTCGACCCAGTCGGCGTAAAAGTCCTCCGGCATGCCGCGAAAGCGATAGACCGCATCCCAGGCCAGATTGATTGCATTGAACTCGATATGGGCGATTGCATGGATCAGCGCCGCCCTGCCCTCGGCCGAGCCGAGTCCACGCTGGGCGAGCTTGCGTGGTTCGATCAGCTGCGGACGTGGTGGCCGCCCCGGCGAGCCGATGGCATCGACCAGCCTGTCGTCAGCCGGAACAGACAGTCTTCCGGCTCGGAATTCCGCTGCGGTTGCCCTTGTCAACGCGACCTTCTGTGCGGGCTCACTCGCAGAAAGACAGTACTGTGCCGCTGCAAACAGGCTACTTGTCGGCATTGGAATCATTCTGTCCTTTCCAAAAAAAACGACTGATCGTCATCAGCCGTTTGTGATTCTGACTGTTTAGACGCGTGCGTGACAGCTAACCGGTCACGATTTCGCGATCAACCGGTTTGTCTGCGCTTGTCCTTGGCCTCGTCGGAGCGCGCGAACTGAAGCTGGTCGAGATAGGTGGGTTCGATTCCGGTGACGTATTCACCCGAGAAACACGAGGTATCGAATTCATGCAGGTTGTCGTTGCCCTCGGCGATCGAGGCGATCAGATCGGGCAGATCCTGATAGACCAGCCAGTCCGCGCCGAGAACGCTTTCGATCTCCGTTTCAGTGCGACCATGCGCGACCAGCTCGGCGGCAGTCGGCATGTCGATACCGTAGATGTTCGGATAGCGCACCGGCGGCGCGGCCGAGGCGAAATAGACCTTGTTCGCACCCGCCTCGCGGGCCATCTGGATAATCTGCTTCGAGGTCGTGCCACGCACGATCGAATCGTCGACCAGCAACACGTTCTTCTTGCGGAACTCCAGGCCGATCGCATTGAGCTTGCGGCGGACCGATTTCACGCGTTCACTCTGCCCGGGCATGATGAAGGTTCGCCCGACATAACGGTTCTTGACGAAGCCTTCACGCATCGGCACACCGAGCACCTGGGCCAGTGATGATGCCGCCGTGCGCGCGGTATCCGGTATCGGGATCACGGAATCGATGCCATGGCCCGGCTTGAGCCGCTCGATCTTCGCCGCCAGGCGCTCACCCATGCGCAGCCGCGCCTTGTACACCGAGACATCCTCGATCATCGAGTCGGGACGCGCCAGATAGACATATTCAAAAATGCACGGCGTGTGTCGGGCCGACTCGGCGCACTGGCGCGTGTGCAACTCGCCTTCCGGCGTGATCAGAATGCCTTCGCCCGGAGCGACATCGCGCAGCAGGCGGAAGCCAAGGATGTCGAAGGCGACCGATTCGGAGGCAACGGCGTACTCCTTGCCATCCGGCGTGTCGCGCTCACCGAGCACGAGCGGGCGGATGCCATGCGGATCGCGGAAGGCCAGCAGGCCATAGCCAAGCACCAGAGCCACTACGGCATAACCTCCGATGCAGCGTCCGTGCACGCCGGCGACCGCCTTGAAGATGTTGTCATGCGACAGCGCCATGCGCTCCTGGATCTGCAGTTCGTGCGCGAGCACATTGAGCAGAAACTCGGAATCCGAATCGGTATTGATGTGGCGGCGGTCGTCCTCGAACATCTCGCGGCGCAAGGTTTCGGTATTGACCAGGTTGCCGTTGTGCGCGAGGGCGATGCCGTAGGGAGAATTCACGTACAGCGGCTGCGCCTCGTTGGTGCCTTCCGATCCGGCCGTGGGATAGCGGCAATGGCCGATGCCGATATTGCCGCGCAGGTTGAGCATGTGCTCGCGCTGGAACACATCCTGAACCAGACCATTGCCCTTGTGCAGGCGCAGTCGCGAGCCGTCGACCGTGGCAATGCCGGCGGCATCCTGACCGCGATGCTGGAGCACGGTCAGGGCGTCATACAGCGCCGAAGCGACTTCCGATCTGCCGACGATTCCGATGATTCCACACATGATTCAGTTCACTGCGACGATGAGGGGTGTGGCGGATCCTGCGCCACCGGCGCAGTCTTCTGAAGCATGCTGGCGGCAGCAGCTGGAATCGCTGCTGACGCCGGTTCAAGATATTTCGCCACCGTTTCGGGCAGCAACGTGGTCATCCAGCTCGCGCTGCGCTCGAACGTCGGCAGCATGCTCGAATTCTGCCACCAGTCATCACGGATGACCGGCGTGAATTTCATCAACACGATCACCAGCACGACGAGGGCGAAGCCGCGAACCAGACCAAACACCATGCCAAGCAATCGATCCGTACCGGACAAACCGCTGCCGCTGACCAGCTTGCGCAGCAGATAGCCGACAATCGCTCCGCCGATCAGCACCGCAATGAAGCAAACCGCATAGCCGAGCATTACCCGAACCGACGGCACCGAAATGCTGGCGGAAAACTGCTCGGCCAGAACCGGGCCGAACATCCAGGCTACCCAGAATGCCAGTATCCAGCACACCAGAGCCATGACTTCACCAATGAAACCACGCCACAAACCGACCAATACCGACAATGCCAGGGTCGCGATGATTGCGTAATCGAACCAGTTCATCGAAGCAGCCCGGACTATTCGTGAATACGCGTGATGTTCGCGCAGTACATTGGGTTCACACGGCTTTTCGCGACCAAGCCGATAACGGGCTGTTTCGCCGAATGAGCAAAATGTCGTGTGGCTTCAAGGGACAAGCGAGGGCGCGCGTCATTCATGAATGATCCGGGCTTGGGCTCAGGGCTGGGTGACGATCATGCCATCCATTTTCAACTTGTCCTTGATGCGCTCGCGCAGCTTCTCGGCATTCGCGCGATCGACTTCGGGCCCGGCGCGCACGCGCCAGAGCGTCTTCTCCTCTGCGCTGAACTTGTCGACGAATCCGGCAAAGCCCGCCGCACGCAGGCGACCACGCAGCTTGTTCGCGTCTTCAGCGGTCGTGAATGCTCCAAGCTGCACGGCCCAGCCTCCCGGCACGCCCGCCGCAACCGGGCTGGCCGGCGCAACGGCCTTCGCATCTTCGGCGATCCCGATCACACTGCTCGGCACATCACTGCGCACCTGCTTGATGCGGATCCGCGCCGCCTCAGCCTCGGCGCGATCACCGAATGGCCCGACCCGGACACGCAGAGCAGGTTTGCCCTTGAAATCGACCGATTCGGAAAATGCCACGAAGCCGCTTTTCTTCAGCGCCGCGACCAGATCCTGGGCATTGCCCGCCGCCGTGTAGACGCCGAGATGCACAAGATAGCGACCTTCGGCACCCTTGCCCGCTTCCATTTGCGCGACCGTTTCCGGCTTCGGCGGTTCGACTGCGGGAGCAGGAACCGGCGCGGCTTCCGGCCCGGGCTTGGCAGGCTGAGGTGCTGCGATGGGCATGGCCTCGACCCGTGGCGGAACCCGGGTGTCGACCGTCGCGACAGGCTCGGGCGCTTGTGCTGATTGGGCAGGCATGTTCTCGACCGGCCTGCCCGCACCGTCCACTGCCAGCACACGCGTCTCGAACTCGCGGGTCGGCACGGGCGGAATCTCGAGATTCGCGGTGACCGAATCGGTTTTCGGTGCACTGCCACTGAACAGCATCGGCACAAAGATGATCGCAAGCGCAATCAGGACGACGGCACCAAGCAGGCGTTGTTTCAAAGCGGGATCCATGGGCGTGGGTACGCTGACAAGTCGCGGCGATTATACGCATCCACTGCGATCGATACGCTCAATCCGCGTTGCGAGCACGTACCGACTCACTGGCAAGCGCCGTTGCGGCAACCAGGAACGAACCAAACGCGATGATGCGATCGCCATTCCGAGCCAATCTGAATGCGCCATCAAGCGCATCGGCCACGCTGGCATGGCAGCGCGCGGCGGCCGTATCGACAAGCTGAACGATGCGCGCGCGCAATGTTGCGACATCAAGGCCACGCGCGCTTTCGGCGTCAAGCCCAGCCAGCAGCCAGCAATCGATGCGCGCGCGCAGTGAACCGACGATAGCTTCGACATCCTTATCGGCCAGGGCACCGAATACCGCAATCGTGCGACCTCTCGCCGGATTCAAGTCCAGCCAGTCGGCCAGCACACGCGCGGCTTGGGGATTGTGCGCGACATCGACAATCAGCTCGGGCGGGCCGGCGAATCGCTGCATGCGTGCCGGAGCACTGGCCTCGGCGATGCCCTGGATTATGGCCTGCGCCCGCCAATCGATGCGCCCGCGCAATTCATGCAGGGCCGCGATCGCAGCCGCAGCATTGGCGCGCTGACATGGCGCATCAAGGCGCGGGTCGGGCAGATCCACGCTCACCTCGCCGGCCGACCAGCGCCAACCACTGGCCAAAGCCTCGAACCGATAGTCGCGCCCTGCCCTGAACAGCCTCGCGCGCAGACTCTGCGCTTCCTCGATCAAGGCGCGCGGAGGATCCGGTTCGCCAACAATTGCTGGCCTTCCGGCACGAAAGATGCCGGCCTTTTCGCGACCGATCGCCTCGCGGTCACCGCCGAGCCAATCCTGATGATCGAGATCGACGGTGGTCACGATAGCGGCATCGGCGTCGACGATGTTGACCGCATCAAGGCGACCGCCCAGGCCCACTTCGAGGATCGCGACATCGAGCTTCGATTGCGCAAAGATCAGCAAGGCGGCGAGCGTGCCGAATTCGAAATAGGTCAGCGCAGTCTCCCCGCGCACGCTTTCGATTCGGTCGAATGCCGCGATCAACATCGGGTCGCTTGCATCGGTGCCGTGCACGCGGACGCGCTCGTTGTAACGCAGCAGATGCGGCGAGGTGAACGCGCCGACACGATGTCCGCCTGCGCGCAGGATCGATTCGAGAAAGGCTACGGTCGAGCCCTTGCCATTGGTGCCGCCAACCGTGATCACGATCCTTGCCGGCGCGGGTGCGCCGAGGCGTTGCCAGACTGCACGCACCCTGTCGAGACCGAGTTCGATCTCGCGTGGGTGCAAGCGCAACTGCCAATCCAGCCATTGATCCAGGGTCTGCGGGGGCATTGCCATGAGTGCCGCTGCGCGCCGGCTCAGCGCATGAGGATGCGACGCGGCTTGAACGGCAGGCGTCCGCGCCAGTACTGGATGATGACGAATCCCGCAGCCATGCCACCGAGATGGGCGAAATGGGCAACGCCGGCCGCCGTCCCGGTGACGCCAAGAAACAACTCGATCGCGCCGTAGGCGGTGACGAACAGCCAGGCCGGCATCGGAATCGGCGGAAACAGCAACATCAGACGTTGGTGCGGATACATCATGCCGAAGGCCAGCAACAGGCCGAATACGCCGCCCGAAGCACCGAGGGTCGGATAGTTTCCACCGGTGAAAAACCGTACGACAATCAGCTGCGCAACAGCCGCGCCGACAACGCACGCCAGATAGTAGTTCGCGAATGGCCGCGAACCGAACAGACGCTCGATTGCGCCGCCGAACATCCACAGCGCAAACATGTTGAAGAACAGATGGGTCCAACTGCCATGCAGGAACCCGTAGCTGACCAACTGCCAGATCTCGAAGGTGACCGAGTCACCGCCAGGAGCGGCCAGATCAGTGCCAATCGGCCACAGCGCGAAATGGATGACCATCGGATCAGGGAATACCTGCTGCAGCAGGAAAATCGCGACGTTGGCAATCAACAACGCGCGGGTCACTGGGGGGAGATCAGTGGGCATTCGGGTTCCTGACTTCGGAAGGATTCGACGCAGACCCGCAGAAATCGTGGCAGCTTCGACAGGATTCAAGCATTTTTGGGTGCCCACAGCTCGGCATCGAGGTCACGTTGCCAGCCGAAGCGCCGAAAGTCGACCCGACGACCGCTGACCTCCACGCCCTCGGCCGACAGACGACGGCGCTGCTCGATGAAGCCGGCACTGCCCGGAGCAAACGCGAGACAACCATCCGCACGCAACACACGATGCCAAGGCAAGGCGAGACTCCCGTCGGCCTCTCGCAGTACGCGACCAACCAGACGTGCCCGTCGTGGCAATCCGGCCCGCGCTGCGATCTCGCCGTAGCTGGCAACGCGACCTCGGGGAATCGCCTTGATCACCTGACAGATCTCGGGGTGCGGGCAATCGAACGGGATTTTCACTGACATCGCCATCGGCGCACGCTAGCATGAAGGACATGCCAACCCGAGGAGAACACCGTGCAGAGCTTTGAACAGATCCGCTCCCATGTCAGCAATCTGCACACGCTGCGCACGAATGATCCGTATCTGATCAGCTTCGACCTGACCCTCGCGCATGACCGCCATCAAGGCATCTATCTGGCCGAAATGGAAGGTGAGGATGAGCTCAAGTACCTGCGCGTATCGACGCCAGTCGGGCCCGCCACCGGCATCGATGCCACACGCTGCATGCGCTTCAACTGGGAACAACGAACCGGCTTTCTCGCGATCAGCGATCTCGACGGATCGCCCTACCTGCATCTGATCGAGAACCGCCCTTACTCGTTGCTGCAGGGCGATGAACTCGATCGCGTGATAAGGGAACTCGGTCAGCTTGGCGATCGCCTTGAGCAGGCCATTTCCAGCGGCGGCGATTCGTTTTAGTGTAGTGCTTGCGGAATAATTGAACTATTTGTGCTTGCTTCACCCCGTGCAGGGCGGAATCCGCTTCGGTGTGGCTGCCCTGTTCTCTGCCCACGATGGGTTCGATCTGTGATCGGACGCTTCTGGTCAGGATTGGGAGAGCGTCAGCGCGCAGCACTGACCCACAAAGGCCAGTGCGCTTCTTGCGCAATCCGCAGCCCTTCGTTGGTACGGCCAAAACCAATGACATCCTGCACAAAGTCATCCGAGCGAATCGACGGCTCAGTTCAAAAATATCGGGTCTTCGTGAAATCGTGTGGGTGAATTCATCGGTTTTCATTGCTGCAGCAGGATGCAGGTGAGCGCCTTCCGCTGTAGGTTGGGGTGAGCGCAGGCGAACCCCAACGGATTGCGATCCCCCATCCGCATGGCGGCAAGCCTGCCACAATGGCTGTTGGGGTTCGCTTGCGCTCACCACCAACCTACCCAATCCGCGCGGGACGAATGGGGAACACTCCGATCACAAACCTGCTGACTGTTGCCCGGGGACGAAAGCCGCGGAATCAATAGGCGCCCGGCAGACGCCGCAGTTGCTTCACCGAACTGACCGTCAACAAAGCGCGCCGGATTCCACGACAACACAGAAACCTGAAGAGCGTTGTTCTGCAAGGGTTACGCCGGGAACTACGCATCAAGTTCACCCACAGGTTTTCACGAAGAGCCAAAATGTCCAAGCACCACGCAAGCTGCCGCGTCAGGCGAGATTGAAAACCTGCAGCAGGCGCACCATCAGCCAGGCCAGCACGCCGGTGATCGGAATTGTCAGCAACCAGGCCCAGACCATGCGCTCAACCACGGTCCACCTGATCGCCGAAAAGCGCTTGGCCGCGCCGACGCCCATGATCGCCGAGGAGATATTGTGCGTGGTCGACACCGGAATGCCGAAATGCGAGGCGGCTATGATCACGCTTGCCGATGCGGTTTCGGCGGCAAGGCCATTGACCGGATGCAGCTTGACCAGCTTGTGACCAAGGGTGCGAATGATGCGCCAGCCACCCATGGCGGTGCCGGCGGCCATGGTCACGGCACAAAGCACCTTGATCCAGAGTGCGATCGTGAACTGCTGGTTTGCATCCTCCTCGATGCGCAGGAACGAGAGCCACCCGGGCAGACCGTCCATGGTTCCTGCCGAAGTCGCACCGACCAGTGCCAGGGCGATGATGCCCATGGTCTTCTGGGCATCGTTCATGCCATGGGAAAGCCCCATTGCGCTGGCGGAGATCATCTGCATCTTGCCGAAGAACCCATTGAGAAAGCGCGGACGACCCAACTTTTGCAGGATGCCGGTTCGTGAGCCGAGCCAACTGGTAGTTGCAAACAACAGGCCCATGAGAAGGAAGCCGAGGACGAAACCAAGCAGGGGCGAACTGAACATCGGCAGCACGACTTTCGGCAGCAGGCCCTTGCCCTGCCACCAATGCTCACCACCCTGCCACCAGATGATCGCGGACCAGTTGTTGTGCGTCGCGGCGAGCGCGGCCCCGCACAGGCCGCCAACAAGTGCATGCGAGGAACTGGATGGCAAGCCCCACCACCAGGTGATCAGATCCCAGATCACCGCGCCGAGCAGCGCACAGATCAGCACCTGCGGGGTCACCGATACGATGCCGACATCGATCAAGCCCGAGGCGATCGTCTTGGCGACGGCCGTGCCCCAGAGCGCACCGATCAGGTTGGTGAATGCGGCCAGCGCCACGGCCTGGCCAGGGCTCAGCACCTTGGTTGCGACCACCGTCGCAATCGAGTTGGCGGTATCGTGAAAGCCGTTGATGTACTCGAAAGCGAGCGCGACAAGTACGACCAGCAGAACCAGGCTAAGACTCACGGTCACGGAGAATCCTCGCCAATTCGATCAGGAGTTTTTCAGGGAAATGTGATAAATCACATTGCCGGCATCGCGGCAGCGATCGATCGCTTTTTCAAGCAACTCGAACAGATCCCTGCGCACCATCAATTGGGCCGCGTCGGCATCATCCGAAAACAACTGTCGATAGAGATCGAGAAGCAGCCGATCCGCTTCCGATTCGATCGACTGCATGCGCTCGTTGAGCCCATGCATTACATCGAGCTTGAAGCCACCACGCAACTCGCCAACCATCTTGACGATCACCTCGCAAGCGCGTTCGAGCATCGCCGATTGGGAACTGTAATCGACGTCGATCAGGCGATCGGCAAACAGGGCATAACGTTCGGCAAATTTCTCGACGGTCTTCGGGATCTTGTACAAGGCACCGGCCAGGGCTTCGATATCTTCGCGCTCCAGCGCGGTCACGAAAGTATTGACCAGTTCCAGATTGATCTGCGCGAACAAATCCTTCTCGCGCCGGCGCGCCATCCTGAATCCGTCCAGGGCCGGAGTCTGGGCGCCGTCGGAAAGCATCGTGCCCAGCGACCGCGCACTGAGCAGGGCGGCCTCCGCACTGGCTTCGAGCAAGCCATAGAACTTGTCACCCTTGCCAAAGATGGTCTGCAACGAAAACATGCGGTCGCTCCGATACGGGCTGAGGGATTGTTTCCCGGGCTGCGACCACGAATCCCGGGGCAGCGGACGCGCATATTACAGCATTGATCCGGATTCGAGCCCGATGCGGGCATGCGGTCACGAAAAACCGAATGCATTTCCGAGGCGGGAACGACCGGTGAGCGTCAGGCATTGTGGGAACGGCTTCGGCCGCGATGCTTCTACTTCGCGCCGTCAAAGTGCGTCGCGGCTGAAATCGCTCCCACACAAATTTTCGCCCATGCAGGACGGAACCAGCGCAGGTGATTCCGCGGTTCGCGCAAGCCTGATGCCTTCACTAGCCCGGATTATTCATGAAAAACACGCGCCCTCGCTTGTCCCTTGAATCCACACGGCTTTTCGCTCATTCGGCAATAACACCCGCTATTGCCTCAATCGCGAAAAGCCGTGTGAATCCAATGTCCTGCGCGATCATCACGCGTATTCATGAATAGTCCGGGCTGGCGTTCGCCTTGCTATTGGCGCCGGGCAAGCCGCCCCATGCGCTGGGCGTCCGCCAATATGCCGCGCAAGACTCGAAGTTCCCGCTGATCCGGCGCAGCTCGCAGAAACAACCGGCGCAAGCGCTGCATGATGGTTCGATCGGAGCGCCCCTTGTGGAACTCGATGTCATGCAAGGTCGTGGAAAGATGCTCGAAGAAACCTTCGAGCTCGGCCGCTGTCGATGGCGGATCGGCGTTTCCCTGCCGCGACGGAACTCCCTCGAGACAGGCCATGCGCAGCTCATAGGCAACCACCTGCACAGCTTGGGACAGGTTCAACGACGAATACGACGGATCGCTGGGAATATGCACGGCGGCGTGGCAAAGCTTGATCTCGTCGTTGCTGAGCCCGGATTGCTCATTGCCGAACACGAGCGCGACATTGTGCCCGTCCGCTACCGCGTCAAGCGCTCGGCGGGCAGCCATTCGAGGGGTCAGCTCCTCAAGGGAGACACCGCGCAAGCGCGCGGTCGCGCCAAGTACGAGGCTGCAATCGCCAATGGCTTCCGGCAAGGAGTCAAAGCGGACAGCGGCTTCGAGAACATCATCAGCCCCGGCCGCCATCATGTGCGCGTCCATGTGCGGAAACTCGGCGGGCGACACCAGCGAAAGCTGACGAAAACCCATCGTGCGGATGGCCCGGGCGGCGCTTCCGATATTTCCGGGGTGCGAGGTCCTGGTCAGCACGAAGCGCACGCGCGACAGTTCCATTGCAATTTCGAGAGCATCAGTCAAAGCCGTTCATTCCTCAGGTTTTCGCATCGGATTTGTCGGTGCATCGCCGGATTTGGTACCCTTCCGCGCCGCACGCGGCCCGATCGCGATGCTCTTGCTCTTTTTCAGTCCACTTCCGATGGAACCAACATGCCCAGACCTGCCGTAAATGTGGCGGTGCGCGCCGCGCGTGCCGCAGGCCAGATCATTCTGCGCTACATGAATCGCATCGACAGCCTTGCCATTGTCGAGAAACAACGCATGGACTTCGCCTCGGAAGTGGATCGTGCCGCCGAAGCCGAAATCATACGCGAGCTGAAGCGCGCATTCCCCGGACACGCCATGCTTGCCGAGGAATCGGGTGCCCAGGGCAAGGGCAAGCATGTCTGGGTCATTGACCCGCTGGATGGGACACACAACTACCTACGCGGCTTCCCGCATTTCTGCGTCTCCATCGGCATGCTCGAAAACGGCGAACCGATGCACGGCGTCGTCTACGATCCGCTGCGCGATGAACTGTTCACGGCGAGCCGCGGCGACGGTGCCTACCTGAATGACCGGCGTATCCGTACCAGCGCCCGTGTTGATCTGGAAGGGGCATTGCTGACCACGGGATTCCCGTATCGTCAGCGCGTCCATCTCGATGCACAGATCGAGATGACCCGTGCCCTGCTTGGCCAAGCCGAGGACATCCGTCGTACTGGCTCGGCGGCGCTGGATCTGGCCTATGTCGCCAACGGCCGCATTGATGGCTACTACGAGATCGGCCTGAAGCCGTGGGACATGGTCGCCGGCTGCCTGTTGGTGCGCGAAGCGGGCGGTCGCTATTGCGACTTCGTCGGCCGTGAAGGCATCCCCGAAAGCGGAAATCTCCTTGCCGGTGGTCACAAAGTCGTCGATGCCATGATCAAGACCATCGCGCCACAGTTGACACCTGCTCTGGCGCGCTGATCGCGTTCAATCGGCGAACCAGATACGACATCGTCGATGACATTTCCGATCTCGATCTGAAAAGAAAAAGCCCGGCTTGCGCCGGGCTTTCTAGTATCACTGGAACGATATTTCGGGTCGATTACTGACCGTCAACAGCAAGCTCGGTGCGGCGGTTGCGCGCACGGCCTTCCTTGGTATCGTTCGTATCAATCGGGTTGCTCTCGCCAAAGCCCTTGACGCCGGAGATCTGGCTGGAGTTGACACCGTGCGAGGTCAGATAGTCATAGACGATCTGGGCACGACGCTCCGAAAGCTTCTGGTTGTACTCGTCACTGCCCACCGAATCGGTGTGGCCGTCAAGTTCAACGCGGACGTTCGGGTTGCGGCTGAGCACATCAACGGCCTGATCGAGAATTGCGATCGAATCCGAAGTCGGCTCCTGCAGTGCCGGGGTGATGTCCTTCTCGTTCGAGCGTGGACGATCGAACTTGAAGTTGACGCCACGCAGGTCGATGACAACCTCTGTCGCAGCGGGCTGTTCCGGTGCGGCTTCCGGCGGCGGCGGCGGCGGCGGCGGAGCAACTGCCGGCTCCGACTCTGCCATCGCGGTGCCACCGAAACCGATGGTCAGGCCGACCGAAACGATGCCGTCGACGAAGTGGTTGTAATCCCCGGCGCCCGGGAACTGGCCACGCAGACTGTTGTTGTCGTGGTCGTAACGGGCGGCGAGTTCACCGCGCAGAGCGACGCGCTCGTTGAAGTTGTACTGCACGCCACCACCAACGGTAGCCATCGGATCCCAACCATCATGCTGCACGGTACCCGAGTAGGCCGCGTGACGCACCGCGCCAAGGCCACCAAGGACATACGGGCGCCACGCCGAGCCCTGATCGCCGAAGAACCAGCGACCGGTTACGCCGAGGCTGATGCTTTCCCACTCGCGACCCGAGCGGAACGAATCATTCTGGAAATCAGCATTGTTGTGCGCGTATTCCGCATCAATCGAAAAATTCGGATTGACCCACCAACCGATACCGAGACCGGTGTACAGCGACGAATCGGTGTCACGATTGCTGTCGGAGAAATTCACTCCAACGCGCGGAGCCAGATACCAGCTTCCATCCTGCGCATAGGCCGTGGATACGCCGCCGCCAATCATGGCCACTGCGATCAATGCACTCAGTGCCTTGTGTTTCATCATTGCAGATTCCTCATTTTTGTTAGATCCAAACTCAGCCGTCACAGCGCAACGCCGGAAAACGGTACCCCGACACTCACCAGTATACGACGAACCATCACTCCGGAAACAGGATTTTAACAATAGATTTCATGTCATGTCTGAACGGGCATTCATCTAAAATCTCAAACTCTTTCAGATACTTGCATCGAACTAAAGATGAACGCCATGTTAAGCGAAGATCGAGTTACAGAGCGAACAGTTCCAGGAACCGGCTGACCGACATGCTTTCAAGCGTTTTCGCATTGGCACTTGCTTCGAGGATCCGCGAAACATTGGCCGCCGGGAGCTGTGCCTTGATTGCTGCCTCGAATTTCTTGAGCAAAACCGGGATACCTTCAGCGCGGCGCTTGCGGTGACCGATCGGGTAGTCGATCGAAACTTTGGCTGTGCTCGTGCCGTCCTTGAAGAACACCTGCAGCGAATTGCCGATATAGCGCTTGTCCGAGTCGAAATAGTCCTTGGTGAACTGCGGGTTCTCCTTGACCGTCATCTTCGCGCGCAGCGCATCGATGCGTGGATCCGCCGCGATATCGTCATTGTAGTCACCAGCCACCAGGCGGCCGAAGATCAACGGCACGGCGACCATGTACTGGATACAGTGGTCACGATCGGCGTAGTTGGCCAGCGGCCCGGTCTTGTCGATGATGCGAACGCCGGCTTCCTGGGTTTCGATCTCGATACGCTCGATCTCGTCGATGCGCGAAGCCACCTCGGCATGCAGCTGCATCGCGCACTCGACGGCTGTCTGCGCATGGAATTCGGCCGGAAAGCTGATCTTGAACAACACGTTTTCCATCACGTAGCTGCCAAACGGACGCTCGAATTCGAACTGCTTGCCCTTGAATGCGATGTCGTAGAAACCCCAGGTCTTCGCCGAAAGCGCCGACGGATAACCGACGACATTCTTGTCGACCGCATTGAAGGCATGGGTCACCGCGCGACGACAGGCATCACCGGCAGCCCAGCTCTTGCGCGGCCCGGTATTTGGCGCGTGCCGATAGGTGCGCAGCACGCCATTGTCGATCCAGCTATGCGAGATCGCATTGACGATCTGCTCCTTGCTCCCGCCAAGCATGGCCGTGGCCACGGCCGTCGAGGCGAGGCGAACGAGGATCACATGGTCGAGACCAACCCGGTTGAAACTGTTCTTGAGTGCGTAGCAACCCTGGATCTCGTGCGCCTTGATCGCCCATCCGAGGACATCGCGAACGGTCAGCGGCTTGCCGCCTTCGCGCTCGGCCTTGCGCGACAGATAATCGGCGACGGACAGGATCGCGCCAAGATTGTCGGACGGGTGGCCCCACTCGGCGGCCAGCCAGGTGTCGTTGAAATCCAGCCAGCGAATCTGCGTACCGATGGCGAACGCGGCCTGCACCGGATCGAGCTCGTGGCTGGTTCCCGGCACACGCACGCCACCCGGAAGCACGGCACCCGGAACGATCGGGCCAAGATGCTTGACGCAATCGGGAAACTTCATCGCCAGCATCGAGGTGGCCAGCGAATCGAGCAGCATGTAGCGCGCCGTGTCATAGGCCTCGCTCGAATCGATGACGTAGTCGGCGATGTAATTGGCGATGTCGACCATTGGCTGATCGGGTTCCGGCCGAACGGCCGAGCGGATGTCATGTCCGGACATGGGAGATTTCCGTTGAGGTTGGGAGGAATGCGGATGCGGCCAGAAGCGCTGTCGCAGCCCACCATTGTGCCAGATGGCGGCCCTGGAAGCCGACCCAACACGCTCGTGCAGCGTGACCACCAGTTCGACTTTCACGACTGGCGAACACATCGCGACCTGATCAAGTCCGGCTGCCCCTTGCCCCGCAACCGTCCCGCTGGCATCTTGAACGATCGTTTGAATTCCGGATCGCCCGATGGACTACCCGCACCTGTTTGCCCCGCTCGATCTCGGCTTCACCACCCTGCCGAACCGCGTGCTGTTGGGCTCGATGCACACCGGGCTCGAGGATCGGGCCAGGGATTACGACAAGCTCGCCCACTATTTCGCTGATCGTGCGCGCGGCGGCGTCGGCTTGATGGTCACCGGCGGCATCGCACCGAATATTGAAGGCTGGCTCAAGCCCTTCGGTGGCCGCTTGGCCATGCCCTGGCATGTCGCCAGGCATCGCAAACTTACCGAGGCCACGCACGCTGAAGGCGGGCGCATCTGCATGCAGATCCTGCATGGCGGGCGCTACTCGTATCACCCGTTGTCAGTCGGCGCGTCGAACATCAAATCGCCGATCACACCGTTCAAACCGCGCGCCCTGTCCACACGCGGCGTTGAGCGCACGATCAAGGATTTCGTCGGCTGCGCCAAGCTGGCCCAGGACGCGGGCTACGATGGCATCGAAATCATGGGTTCGGAGGGTTACCTGATCAACCAGTTCGTCGCCGCGCGCACGAATACGCGCAACGATGAATGGGGCGGCAGCGCCGAGAAGCGCATGCGCTTTCCGATCGAGATCGTACGGCGCACGCGCGCTGCCGTCGGATCAAACTTCATCATCATCTATCGTCTTTCGATGCTTGATCTGGTCGACAACGCTCAGAGCTGGGAAGAAATCGTCCAGCTCGCCAAAGGTATCGAAGCGGCCGGTGCGACGATCATCAATACCGGCATTGGCTGGCACGAGGCGCGCGTGCCGACCATCGTGACCTCGGTGCCGCGGGCGGCTTTTGTCGCGGTGACGCGCAAGCTCAAGGGCGAGGTCAAGCTGCCGCTGATCACGACCAACCGCATCAACATGCCCGAGGTTGCCGAGCAGATCCTCGCCCGTGGCGACGCCGACATGGTGTCGATGGCCAGACCTCTGCTTGCCGATGCCGACTGGGTCAACAAGGCACGCGCGGGCAAGGCGGATCGCATCAATACCTGCATCGCCTGCAACCAGGCCTGCCTCGATCATGTCTTCGAGAACAAACACGCCAGTTGCCTGGTCAATCCTCGTGCCTGCCACGAAACCGAACTGGTCATCACACCTGCGACTGAGCGCAAACGCTTTGCCGTCATCGGTGCCGGCCCGGCCGGGCTCGCCGCCGCAACCACCCTCGGTGCACGTGGCCATGCCGTCACTTTGTTTGATCAGGCCGATGCCATCGGCGGCCAGTTCAATATGGCCAAGCGCATTCCGGGCAAGGAAGAATTTGCTGAAACTTTGCGCTACTTCGGCAATCACCTCTTGGATACCGGCGTCGAATTGCGCCTTGGCACACGCGCCGATGCGGCATCGCTGAAAGCCGCCGGATTCGATGCGGTCATCATTGCAACCGGCGTAACTCCGCGCGCCTTGAAGATTCCCGGCAGCGACCATCCTCGCGTGCTGAGCTATGTCGATGTACTGCGCGACAACAAACCGGTCGGTTCACGCGTCGCCATCATCGGTGCCGGCGGCATTGGTTTCGACGTGGCCGAGTTCCTCGTCGAAAATGCGCCTTCGCCAACGACCGATGCTGATCGCTGGGCGCGGGAATGGGGTGTGGATCTCGCCATTGAACATCGTGGCGGACTGGTTCCGGCACAGCCAGAACCCGCTGAGCGCGAAGTTTTCCTCCTGCAACGAACAGATGGTCGCCTCGGTGCGCGTCTGAACAAGACCACCGGCTGGGTGCATAGGGCCACACTCAAGGCCAAGAAGGTCGAGATGATCGGAGGGGTCAGCTACGAGCGCTTTGATGACGCCGGCCTCCATATCTCCATCAATGGAAAGCCTCAAACACTTGAAGTCGACAATGTAATCGTCTGCGCGGGCCAGGTACCAAGCCGTACCCTGGCCGACGAGCTGATCGCACTCGGAGTGCAAACCCACATCATTGGTGGTGCCGATGTCGCGGCCGAACTCGACGCCAAACGCGCGATTGCCCAGGGTACCCGTCTCGCCGCCAGCCTCTGAAGCAGAATGGCAGCATTCGTGGTTCAATAGGAAAACGTCGACCCAGTCACATTTTCTTCGTCGACGGTTTCCCATTTCCACGCCTTTTCACGTTCTAAAGTGGATGGATCACTCACTTGGGGGATGATGAAGATGAATACCTTGCCGAACACAAGCCAATTGCGGCCTTGGCTGGCGACACTCGCCGCGATGCTTGTAGCTGCTCCGGCAGTTGCCGGGGTTGGTGCCTGGACCAGCACCGGCCCGTATGGCGGCTCGAACTACACCTTGAATGTCTATGAAGCGGCCCCGAGCACGCTCTATGCATCGGGACGTGGCGGGATGTTCCGCAGTATTACCAGTGGCGCGACATGGGAGCGCATCGAGGTCGGCCTGCCCGATTCAGTTGTTGTGTCGAGTGTTGCAGCCGCCACCAACGCGCCGGTGCTGTTCATATCGAACTACAGCCAGTTGTTCCGCTCTGGCAATGCCGGTCTGTTGTGGGTTCCGGTCAGCACGCCAATGCCGCCTGGCCACTACATCAATAGCGTCTCGTTGCAGCGCGCGTCGAGTACCAAACTGGCAATCGCCACGACCAATGGCGCCTATGTATCCAGCAACGGCGGCAGCACCTGGGCCGGGCCTGGGGCCAGCGGGACGACAGCGCAGTTCAGCAAGATCCTGTATGCCGCCGACGGCTCGCTGTACCTCGGTATCGACTATGCCGATCCGGCAAATTTTGGCGGCGCGTCCTTGCTCAAGAGCACTGACGGTGGCGGCACTTGGACACCGCTTGCCACGCAACCCCCAGGGTTGTTCGGCATCATGTTGCTGGCAGAATCTGCCGCGGATCCGCAGAGGATCTATGCCAGCGACAGCAATTCAATTGTCACCAGTGCGAATGGTGGGGCCAGTTGGACCTCCGTCAGCCTGCCCTCTGGCGGTGTTGGTTGCGGCGGAGTCCAGTCAATCGCCCCCCATCCATCGGTTGCCCTGTCTCTCTTCGTAGCCTGCCGCTCGAACGGCGTGCATCTTGCCGCCGACGTGACGGCACCCGCGTGGTCGGATTGGACGCAAGCCAATGGGCTCACTGCCAACGGCAGCGATCCGGCGCAGGCAGGCGCACTTGCAATCCACCCGGGTTACCCAGCCTCGCCGAACATCTGGGCAGGCACAGTCGATGGCGGCTTGTTCAGCACGACCAATGCTGGCACCAACTGGGCCGCCAACAATGACGGCTATCAATCAGCCAATATCCGCGCGCTGGCGACGCATCCGGTCGATACCTCACCATCGGGTGCGGTCGTGCTTGCCGGCTACGGCGACTCGTTTACGACTGCAAGGGCGATCTACAAATCGCCGAATGGTGGCGGCATTTGGCTGCCCTCGCTGACCGGACTTAACGCCGAGCAGATCCGGGCCCTCGCCATCGACCCGACTACGGTCGACAGCAATCCGCTCACCAACGAGAACTTCACTGTGTACGCAGCGGGTCGCTCGGAACGCATTCCCGCACTTTTGAACAAGGATGGCGGCATCTACAAGAGCACGGACGCCGGCAACACCTGGACAACGATCGACAATGGCATTGCCCTGGTCAGCGGGGTACGCGACATGGGTACGGTACGCAGCATTGCGCCAGATCCACGATCCTGCACCACGCCACCGTCGAGTGGGCCCTGCCCGATCGGCAGCGGGCCATTGCAGACGCTTCTTGCCGCAGGAAGTGGCCGCCCCGACCTCAGTGCTCCCGGCCTCCCCTACCGCTCGGCGCGGATCTACAAGAGCACGAATGCCGGCGGCTTGTGGACTGCATCGGAGACCGGATTGCCGCTGCCACAGGATCTCGGCCCAGCGGGTGCATTCAACTTTGCGGTCATGGGCGGCATCGTTCCACTCGTGTTCGACCCTGTGAATACCCAGACCATCTACGTTGGCAGCTTCCTCTCTTGGAGCAACGGCGTGGTCGGTGCCTCAGAGCCGACTATCGCCAATGGCGTTTTCAAATCGACCGACGGCGGTGCGACCTGGGTGCATTCGAGCAACGGGCTCCCGCACGTCGCTTCGCCGACCAGTTCGCAATACGATGTGCTGGCTCTCGCCATCAATCCGGCCAATCCACAAATCCTCTATGCGGGCGTCATCAATTTCTTTGCCCCGACGACCATCGGCCGCGTCTACAAGACGGTCAATGGTGGTGCCAACTGGATCGAGACCAGTACCGGCATCGCCGGACAGGACGTGCGTGCCTTGTTCATCGACCCGATGGATCCGAGCGGTGATACGGTCTTCGCCGGAACCGGCGGCGATGGTGCGAATCCTGGCGGTATCTTCGCGACCACCAATGGCGGCACCAGCTGGAATTCGATCAGCATCGGCTTGCCGGCAGACGCCGCGCTCGCCCTGGCCATGCCGCCGCGCGCACTTGGCGCTCCGGCTCGGATCATTGCCGGCACCACGGCAGGAATCTGGGAATACACGGCGGCTGCAGATGGGGATTTTGATGGATCACCATCGGTTGTCGAAAATGGGGTCCTGGCCGGCGATGGCAATGGCGATGGCACTCCCGATGCCAACCAGACTTCGGTCGCCTCTCTGTCCGCACCCGGCAGCGTCATCAACGGACAGATACATGCGCCCGAAGGCAGTATCGTGCAAACGACCATCTCGATTGTTCCGGGTGCCGGTGCCTGCACCCAGCTCAATGACAGCACGACGCTGCAGGCCGACCTGTATCCGCCTGACCCGGCAGGCGCTGCCAGCAGTCACACGCCCTGGGGATTGGTCAGCTTCTCCTTGCCGAATTGCGCATTTGCGAAAGTGCTGGTCAAGTTCCACGGCGCGGCGTTCGACGCAAGCTGGAAATGGCGGAACTACGGGCCGCGCATCCCCGGGGATGCGACGAGCTTCGGCTGGTATTCGTACGCAGGCGCCAGACTGATCGATGCGCAGACCTGGGAGTTGTCGATCGATGCGACTCGACAGGGCAACTACCGCAATGATCCGAACGACATCCTCTTCATCGGCGGCCCGGGCAACCTGCCGGATGTGATCTTCGATCACGGTTTCGAATAGCCGATCGACTTGAAAGCGGGGGTGGCTGGCAGGCAGACAAAAGCCCCCCGCCTTCAAGGTTCCCCCGATGAAGCTTTATTACATGCCCGGCACCTGCTCGCTGGCTGACCGCATCGTTCTCGAATGGATCGGCAAGCCCTTCGAGGCGTGCGAGGTTGCGCGCGATCAACTGAAGAAGGATTTTCTCAAGATCAACCCGAGCGGCTCGGTGCCGGCGCTCGATGTCGATGGCTGGATCCTGACCCAGAACGCGGCGATCCTGAATTATCGGGTCTTCGTGGAAACGTGTGGGTGATTCTGAAACGTTGATCCCGGCACAACCCATGCAGGACAGGGCTTTGCGGATTTCAGAGTTGTCCAGGAAACTGGCACGCCTTGTTGACGGTGACTTCAGTGAGGCTCCCGCAGCATTTGCTGGCCACCTGACAATTCCCCCGTTCACCTCCAGGCTGGCGATCACAGCAGCATCCGGCTGGAGTGCGCCGCATTCTTCGCGCGCGGGTTTCGTAGGTTGGTGCTGAGCGCAGCGAAGCCCAACGGCTCTTTCGGCACGTTCGACGTCAGGCGGAGGTGAGATCGCGCCCCGTTGGGCTTCGCTTGCGCTCAGCCCAACCTACGGTGGGAAGCGCTCACAGGCAGTTTGCCGGAACAACGAATTTTCACCGGATGACCCACACGATTTCACGAAGACCCGAATTATCTTGCCGATGAGAATCCCGACAGCGGACTTGGTGGTGATGGATCGTCAAAAAGTCGCGCCGAGATCAATCGCTGGCTTGCACTCATCAACTCCGACATGCACCCGGTATTCAAACCGCTGTTCGATGCGACAGCGTATCTCGACGACCCCGCCGTCAAGAAAGTACTCAAGGACGAAGGACTGAGTTGAATCAAACCCTCCTTTCAAAATTGAGACCACGAGTTGGAGTTGGCGTTTGTGGGTCGGCGCTGTGCGCTGACGCTTTTCCCCCATTCCCTACCAAAAGCGTTCGATCACAGATCGAACCCACCAAGGGCAGAAGTTGCAAGTTTCTTCCGGACGTCCACCCGCATGCGAGTCGGTGGGCCAATCAGGAATGTGAAACCTGTTTCAGCGCTTGTCGATCGGTACGAACTTGAGATCTTCCGGCCCGGTGTAGTTGGCACTCGGACGGATGATCTTGCCGTCGATGCGCTGTTCGATCACGTGCGCGCTCCAGCCGGCCGTGCGCGAGATCACGAACAGCGGTGTGAACATCACTGTCGGCACGCCCATCATGTGGTAGCTCACGGCACTGAACCAATCGAGGTTCGGGAACATTTTCTTGATTTCCCACATCGTCGATTCGAGGCGCTCGGCGATATCGAACATCTTCATGTTTTCCTGCTCAGCCGAAAGTTCGCGCGCGACTTCCTTGATGACCTTGTTGCGCGGATCGCTGACCGTGTAGACAGGATGGCCGAATCCGATCACGACTTCCTTGCGGCCGACGCGCTCGCGGATGTCGGCCTCGGCTTCGTCGGGCGTCTCGTAGCGCTTCTGGATTTCGAAGGCAACTTCATTCGCACCACCATGCTTGGGCCCGCGCAGGGCGCCGATGCCGCCGGCGATGCCCGAATACATGTCGCTGCCTGTACCGGCAATTACGCGTGCGGCGAACGTCGACGCATTGAATTCGTGCTCGGCGTAGAGGATCAGCGAGGTATGCATGGCCCGCGTCCACAAGGCATTCGGCGTCTTGCCATGCAGCAGGTGCAGGAAATGTCCGCCAATCGAGTCATCATCGGTCTCGACATCGATGCGCTTGCCGTTCACGGCAAAGTGATACCAGTACAGCAGGATCGAACCAAGTGAAGCCATCAGCCGGTCGGCGATGTCGCGCGCACCAGGATGGTTGTGATCGTCCTTCTCCGGCAGCACGCAACCGAGGATCGATACACCGGTGCGCATGACATCCATCGGATGCGCCGAGGCCGGAATCTGCTCCAGAGCGGCTTTCAACGATGCCGGAATGCCACGCAACGACTTCAGCCTGGTCTTGTAGGCGGCCAGTTCAGCCCTGGTCGGCAACTTGCCGTGCACGAGCAGATGGGCGATCTCCTCGAACTCGCAGGTCGTCGCGACATCAAGGATATCGTAGCCGCGATAGTGCAGATCGTTGCCGGTCTTGCCGACCGTGCACAGCGCGGTGTTGCCGGCAGCGACTCCGGAAAGGGCAACGGATTTCTTGGGCTTGAATGCGGGCGCTGGTTCGCTCATGGTTTTCTCCGGTTGGATCCGACACGGTATCTGGTCGGCTCAAAGTGATCGACGATCGGATCTTGAATTGCTCGGTGGCAGCGACGAGCGGGCACTGATCGGGTTCCGAATGGTGCGGCTTTCTGTTCGGTTGGCGATCGCTTCGGATCCAGCACATTCGCCAAGGGTCGAGCAATAGCAGGTCTTGCTGATAGTGGGTTCTGCCAGCGCCACCTTGAACTGTTGATAGCCTTGGGTCTCGCCGATCGTAATCGCCGGAGCACGCTCATCGGCCCGATCCATGCTGTTCATTCTGGATCGCGCCCCTTGGATTGCGCGTCTGCGGCGGATTCATCCATTCCCGTTGCACGCGCCAGCAGTTTCTGCAGCAAGTCAATTTGCCGATTCTGCAGTTCGACCAGGGTCGCCCAATCACGCTCGCGCATTTGATCGAGCTTTTCATGCATCTGCATGATTTCCAGCTCGGATCGCACGTTGACTTCGTAATCGTGCTCCGCTTGCATCCGATCGGAGGCACTCGCGCGATTCTGACTCATCATGATGATAGGCGCCTGGATCGCGGCGACACAGGAGAGACACAGGTTCAGCAGGATATAGGGGAATGGATCGAACGCAGTGTTGCGAAGCAGATAGGAGTTGACCAGCATCCACAGGACCAGCACAAAGAGGAAGACAACGATGAAGGTCCAGGTGCCGCCGATTGCGGCCACGCGATCGGAAAGTCGTTCGCCGAAGCTCAACCCGGTATCGAATTCCCTGGCAATGTTGCGCGACACGCTTCGACGGGCAATGAAGCGCTCGATAACGGCGCGTTCTTCCGGTGGAAGTTTTTCCACTTCGGTACGCAGAAGCTTGAATGCTGTCTGACGACGATCCACCTTCGACGCCTTGCTTGGTCCATGCGCGTGCGAGGTGGTCATGATCGGCGCGTCGTCTGGTCGGACGCGGCAAAAGCCTTACCGTATTCAGCTCTTTTTCGCATAGAGCGCATCCAGATGTTTTTCAAACTCGTGATAGCGGATGCGATCATAAAGCTCATCGCGCGTCTGCATGGATTCGACGACGTTCTTCTGATGTCCATCACGACGAATGGACTCATAAACATTTTCCGCAGCCTTGTTCATTGCGCGAAATGCCGATAACGGAAACAGCTGGATGGCAACGCCGACCTCAGCCAATTCATCGCGCGAGAACAGCGGCGTCTTGCCAAACTCGGTGATATTGGCCAGTACTGGAACCTTAACCGCCTCGACAAATCGCCGGTAAGTCGACAGGTCGTAGGCCGCTTCGGCAAAGATGCCGTCGGCACCGGCCTCCACGCAGGCGATGGCGCGCTCGATTGCCGCATCGACGCCTTCGACCTCAATCGCATCGGTACGAGCGATCAGGAAGAACTCCGCATCGGTTTTCGCATCCGCCGCCGCCTTGACCCGATCGGCCATCTCGCCGGCGCTGACGATTTCCTTGCCCGGTCGATGGCCACAGCGCTTGGCGCCGATCTGGTCCTCGATATGGCAGGCCGCAGCGCCAGCCTTGATCAGCGACTTGACAGTGCGGGCGATGTTGAATGCGCTGGGCCCGAACCCGGTATCGATATCGACCAGCAGCGGCAGGTCGCAGACGTCAGTGATGCGACGCACGTCAATGAGCACGTCATCCAGGGTATTGATTCCCAGATCCGGCATTCCGAGTGAGCCTGCCGCCACGCCGCCGCCTGACAGGTAGACCGCGCGATAGCCGGCGCGGCGCGCCAACAAGGCATGGTTGGCGTTGATCGCGCCAATGACCTGCAACGGGGATTCTTCGGTCAAAGCGGCGCGGAATTGCGCGCCTGCGGATGCTGGCTGGCTCATGGGTTCTCCCGGTAAAGCCGTCATTTTAGCGCAGACCACGTCATGACCGGAGCCGGACTGGCGAGTCAGGAAGGCGATTCGTGCTGCATCTCATCTTCTGGCTCTTCTTCGGCACGTCGCTTGGAAAATCGCAGGATCAGGTAGCCGAGGATGCCGGCGACCATCGAGCCGCCGAGGATGCCGACCTTGACCTCGCTCTGCAGCACCGGGTGATTGGCAAAGGCAAGCAGGCCGATGAACAGGCTCATCGTGAAGCCGATGCCACAGAGCAGCGAGACACCACCCATTTGCAACCAGGACGCACTCTGCGGCAGACGCGCGATGCCGCTGCCGATCGCGATACTGGAGAATCCGAATACGCCGATGATCTTGCCGCAGAGCAAACCCAAGGCGACACCGAGGGTCAGGGGCTCGACCAGATTGGCCATGCTCAGACCAGCGAACGACAGGCCGGCATTGGCGAAACCGAATAGCGGAATGATAAGGAACGGCACGACGCGGTGCAGCGAGTCCTCCAGTTTGATCAACGGAGGATCCTGGAACTCGATCACCGGTGCGCAGCGGAATCGTCAGTGCCAATGCGACACCGGCCAGCGTCGCATGCACGCCGGATTGCAACACGAAATACCAGAGGACTGCGCCAAGCACCAGATACGGCGCAGAGCCGCCGGACGCCGGACTTGTTCAAAACGACCAGCACAGCAAGGACGCCGCCTGCGAGCGCGAGATAGAGCAGTGAAAGTTCGTTGGTGTAGAAAAGCGCGATGATCACGACGGCACCGAGATCGTCGATGATCGCGAGCGCGGTCAGGAAGACCTTGAGCGAAGTCGGCACGCGCTTGCCGAGCAGGGACAGCACGCCGAGTGCGAACGCGATGTCGGTCGCGGTCGGGATCGCCCAGCCACGCATCGCCGCCGGATCGCCACGATTGAATGCGACATAGATCAATGCCGGCACGATCATGCCACCGAGCGCGCCGATACCGGGCAACATGCGTCGTGGCCAGGTCGACAACTGCCCGACCAGCATCTCGCGCTTGATCTCGAGGCCGACGAGCAGGAAGAAGACGACCATCAGGCCGTCGTTGATCCAGTGCAGCACGCTCATGCCGACGAAATAGGTGTGCAGCGACTCGAAGTACAGGTCCGAGAGCGGCGAATTGGCGACAATCAGGGCAAGAGCCGCGGCAGCCATGAGGACGAATCCGCCTGCGGCTTCGCCTTTCATGAACTCGGTTACGAGGATCACCGGCTTGCGGATCAGCGGAGTCCGCAAAATCGATTTCTGTCTGGTTGCGATGGGTCGACTCTCCGGCTTCATGCTTGAAGCAATGACGGTTGAACGACAAGACGACGCTTCACCTCGCCGCCGGAATGGCCAGGGCGAGGTGAAAACGGCGGCGCAATGGAGCGTCTATTTCGCAAAAAGCTGCTCGACCGCGGCACGCTCTTCGCGCAGCTCCTTTTCGGTGGCATCGATGCGCGAACGCGAGAACTCGTTGATCTGAAGTCCCTGGACGATCGCGTACTTGCCGTTCTTGATGGTGACCGGATAGCCGAAGATCACGCCGGGCTCGACGCCATACGAGCCATCGGACGGAATGCCCATCGAAACCCAGTCGCCGTCGGCTGTGCCATGCGTCCAGTCGCGCATGTGATCGATCGCGGCCGATGCTGCCGAGGCAGCCGACGAGGCACCACGCGCCTTGATGATCGCCGCGCCACGCTGCTGCACGAGCGGGATGAAGGTGTCGGCGTACCAGGCCTGGTCGACCAGCGACAGCGCGGACTTGCCCTTGACCGTGGTGTGCGTGGATGTCCGGGTACTGGGTCGAGCTGTGGTTGCCCCAGATCGTGACCTTGGCGATATCGGTGTTGAGCGCAGCCGGTCTTTTCGGCAAGCTGGCTGATCGCACGGTTGTGGTCGAGACGAACCATCGCGGTGAAGCAGCGCGGATCGAGATCCGGTGCGTTCTGCTGCGCGATCAGGGCATTCGTGTTGGCCGGATTGCCGACCACGAGCACGCGCACATCCCGCTTGGCATGGGCGTTGAGCGCCTTGCCCTGCGGCCCGAAGATCGCACCGTTGGCTTCGAGCAGATCCTTGCGCTCCATGCCGGGGCCGCGCGGACGCGCGCCGACCAGCAAGGCGTAGTCGACATCCTTGAAGGCGACATTGGCGTCATCGGTGGCGACCACACCGTGCAGGGTCGGGAACGCGCAATCATTCAGCTCCATGACCACGCCATTCAGCGCAGGCAAGCGCCGGCGTGATTTCGAGCAGGTGCAGGATCACCGGCTGATCGGGACCGAGCATGTCGCCGGCGGCGATACGGAACAACAAGGCATAGCCGATCTGGCCAGCGGCGCCGGTAACGGCAACACGAACGGGAGCTTTCATAGCATCAACCTCACAAAGTCCGGGGAGAATCAGGGAGTGGAAGAATCGGGAATCAGGTTCGCTGCAAGCAGCAATCCGTGCGAGCGATCCGGGGAATAGCCATGCACCACCTCGTCACCGACCAGCAGAATCGGAACACCACGACCATTGACCAGATCGTAGAGCCGCTGGCCTTTTCGATCCGACTCGACATCGACGTCGACATAATCGACGCCCCAGCCGGAGAGATCGGCACGCAGCTTCTTGCAGTAACCGCAAGTCGAAGTCGACAACAGCACGACCGGCGCATCACCGATCATCGCGCGCACATCGGTCATGTCGACCTGGCTCGAACACGCGGACAGCAGAGCCAGCAACAGAGCCAACCCGGCCAGACGGCCAAGCATGTCGATTCGACGCATCATGTCAGCTCGGCAAAGAAATCCTGGAGGCGCTGCATGCCGGGCGCAAGCTGGTCGGCCGGACAGGTGTAGGAAATGCGCAAGGCAAGTGGATCGCCGAACGCGCTGCCGGGCACGCAGGCCACGCCCTTGGCCTCAAGCAAGGCACCGCAGAAATCCACATCGTTGTTGATCATGCGACCGTTGTGCGATTTGCCGAACGCGCAGGAGATGTTCGGGAACGCATAGAACGCGCCCTGCGGACGCGGGCAGATCACCCCGGGAATCGCAGTCAATGCGGCATAGACCTGATCGCGACGTGCGGCGAACTCGGCATTCTTCGCCGTCGGCACATCCTGCGGCCCGCTCAGGGCGGCGACCGCAGCCGCATTGACGACTTCCGGGACATTGGTGATGTGGTTCGAGTTGAGTGTGACCGCGGCGTTGGCCACCAATTCGGGGCCGGCGATGAAGCCGACGCGCCAACCGGGCATGCCATAGGTCTTGGACAACGAATCGACCTGGATCACGCGATCGCGCAATTCGGGCCGCGCATTGACGAAGTTGTGGTAGCCAAGCCCATCGAAGACCATGCGGTTGTAGATGTCGTCGCAGATGACCCAGACGTCCGGATGCTTGACCAGCACATCGGCGAGCGCGGCAATCTCTTCCCTGCTGTAGACCATGCCGGTCGGGTTGGACGGGTTGTTGAACAGGAACACCTTGGCTCCCGGCAAGGCCGCATCGAGCTGGGCCGGGGTGAGCTTGTAGTTCTGCTCGGCCGAGCACGGCAACAAGCGCGCCTCGGCACCGAGGATTTCGGCGAGATCGAGATAGGTCGTCCAGTACGGCACCGGAAAAGCAATCGCGTCGCCCTCATCGAGCAAGGCTTCGGCAAGGTTGTAGAGCATGTGCTTGGCGCCGATGCCGGTGGCGATATTGCTGCGCTTGTAGCCGCTCAGACCGCCCTCTTCCAGATGCGCGATGAAGGCATCCAGCAAGGCCTCGGGGCCGCGATTGCGAGCCGTACTGGCCACTATCCTTGTCCAGCGCCTTGCGCGCCGCGTCATAGACGTGCGGGCCGGGCAGGAAATTCGGCACGCCGATCGAGAAACTGATGATGTCGCGACCGGCGGCCTTGAGTTGCTTGGCCTTTTCGGCAATCAGCATGATCGCACTGGGCTTGGCGCGACTCATGCGCGCAGCTAGTTGCGGCATGGAAACCTCTTGGGAAGTGGGTGGGGCGGAAGCAAAAAAGCAGGCGATTTTAGCACAGCGCCTGCAATCCTCCGACTTTCGCTGCACTGCAACATATGGCGAATTCACATATCGTCACGTCCTACGACATGCGACAACGACCCTATTCCGGGCGATCAAGGCTAAAGTGCGCGCCATTCACCAGCTACGAGGACTTGCTTCATGTCATTGCAAATATTTGGCGGCACCAACGGCATCATCATGACCATCATCATCGGCCTCTTGGTCGGTTTGCTGGCCAGGATCGTCAAACCGGGCAAGGATCCGACCGGCATCATCATCACCATCCTGATCGGTATCGCCGGATCCTTCATTGCCACCTTTCTCGGCCGCAGTCTCGGCTGGTATGCAGGTAACCAGACCGCCGGAATCATCGGCTCGGTCGTCGGTGCAATCATCCTGCTGATCCTCTACCGCCTCGCCACGCGCAAGCGCTGAGCACAGGATCGGCATTGGCAACGAAACATCGCGATTCGTGGCCAATGCATCGATGTTGCGCAAAGCACTCATCGAACCCTTTGCGCCCGTACCCGTGAACACACCCGTCATCCGACGAAGCCGATATTTGCGCTGGTTTCGCCGCCTCGCTTTCGGAACGCTTGGCTTGGCGATTGTCGCCCTGATTCTCGATCGGGTGTTCCCGCTGCCACTGCCCGATTCGAATCGTGGCAGTACGGTCGTGCTCGCGAGTGACGGATCCCCGTTGCGCGCATTTGCCGACGCCGAGGGCATCTGGAGCTATCCGGTTTCGCTGGAAGATGTCTCGCCGCTCTACCTCGAGGCGCTGGTTGGATACGAGGATCGGTGGTTCTGGCATCACCCTGGTATCAATCCGGTTGCAGCCCTGCGCGCACTGGGCCAGATGATCGGCAATGGCCATATCGTTTCGGGCGGTTCGACCTTGACCATGCAGGTCGCGCGCATCCTCGAACCGCATTCGCGCAGCATCGGCGGCAAGCTGCGCCAGAGCCTGCGTGCCTTGCAGCTTGAAGCGCATCTGTCCAAGCGCGAGATCCTCGAACTCTATCTCGACAACGCGCCATTCGGTGGCACCTTGCAAGGCGTCGAGGCGGCATCGTGGGCCTATCTCGGCCATTCCTCGAAACGGCTTTCGCATGCCGAGGCCGCCCTGCTCGCCGTGCTGCCGCAGGCACCGAGCCGCTTGCGCCCGGATCGCGAAGCCGATGCGGCACGCACAGCGCGCGACAAGGTGCTCGACCGCATGGCCACGCTCGACGTGTGGACGCCGGCCGAGGTCAAGGATGCGCGCATCGAATCGGTCGTCGCACGCACCTTGCAGCCGCCGCTCAGCGCCGCCCTGCTTGCGCGTCGCCTGCACAATGAACATCCGCGCCAGCGCCGCATCGCGACGACGATCGATATCGAATTGCAGCGCAGCGTGCAGGATCGCGTGAGCAACTACCTTGCGCGTCTGCCCGAGCGCACCTCGGCCGCCCTGCTCGTCGTCGACAACACCGATCTGGGCACACTTGCCTATGTCGGTTCGGCGACGTTCGGCGACGAGGCGCGCCTCGGCCATGTCGACATGGTGCGCGCATGGCGCTCACCCGGATCGACGCTGAAACCATTTCTGTACGGACTCGCCCTCGATGATGGACTGATCCATTCCGAAAGCCTGCTGATCGATGCGCCGCAATCCTTTGGCGGCTATCGTCCGGGCAATTTCGACAGCGCTTTCAACGGGCCGGTCGGTGCGGCGGAAGCCCTGCGTCTTTCGCTCAATGTGCCGGCAGTCGATCTGCTCGATCGCGTCGGCGCGGCGCGATTCACCGCACGCCTGGCCAACACCGGTTTGCATCTGCGCCTGCCGCATGGCGTCGAGCCGAATCTTTCGATCATCCTCGGCGGTGTCGGTGCGCGCATGGAGGATCTCGTCGGCGCCTATGCGGCCTTCAATCGCAAGGGTATCGGCGGTATCGTCCGCTACACGCCTGACGATCCGCTGATCGACCGTCGCGTGCTCTCCGAAGGCGCGGCCTGGATCATCCGCGAAATCCTCGAAGCCAATCCGCGCCCGGGCTATCGACCGGGCACCTTCGATACCGGCTCGCGCCCGCGCGTCGCCTGGAAAACCGGCACCAGTTACGGCTACCGCGACGCCTGGGCGATCGGCGGCACGCACCAGTACACGGTGGCGGTCTGGATCGGCCGTCCGGATGGCACACCGTTGCCCGGCCAGTACGGTGCGGTGACCGCCCTGCCCTTGATGTTCCAGGTCGTCGACAGCCTGCCTCGAACCGCCTTGTCATCGGTTCCCGTAGCACCGCCGGCCAGCGTCGGCGAGACCGAAATCTGCTGGCCGCTCGGCCTTGCCTTCGACGAACAACACCCCGAACGCTGCCAGCAGAAACACACGGCATGGACACTCGATGGCGTCGTGCCGCCGACCTTGCCCGAGCGTGATGCGCGCACCTGGAGCACCGGCCTGCTGCATGTGCGCGTCGATGCGCGCAACGGCTCGCGCCTGAGCCCCGGATGTGCAGCGCCGTCAGTCCGTGAGATCGATATACCGCTGTGGCCATCGTTGGCCTATCCATGGCTTTCGCGTGATTTGCGTCGGCGATCGGGCTTGCCAGCGCTCGCTGCGCAATGCGCCGATGACGGACTTGAATCGAACCAGACCTTGCGAATCGACGGCATCGCTGACAACGCCAGCGTTGCGCGCGCACCGAATAGCGGCAAACCGGCCATCGTCCGATTACGCGCGCTCGGCGCGACTGGTGAAGTGGCGTGGCTGGTCAACGGCCGTCTCCAGGCAACCACGCAGGATTCCCAATCGTGGGAACTTGCGTTCAGCGAAACCGGCGATCAGGCCATCACCGCAATGACCAATGGCGGACGCTGGGCGCAGCTTCGGGTTCGGGTTTTGCGTTGAGTGAATGCACTCGGTTCGGGCCGATTGCATTTCGCGAATCGAAGCAACAGGCATCGGGACTGAAGCCCCTCCCACATGTGTTGTGGATCGCCGCGATGCGCGTAGCTCTCGTGGGAGGGACTTCAGTCCCGATGCTGTCTCTCCTTTGAGCCGCCGAAACCAAACATGCTGCTTGCGCGCGTAGAATCAGGATTTTGCACAAGGAGCCGCCCATGCCCTCTTTCGATATCGTTTCAAAACTCGATGACCACGAAATGACCAATGCGGTCGATCAGGCCAATCGTGAACTCGACAAGCGCTTCGACTTCAAGGGCAGCGGCGCAAGCTTCGAACTCAACGATGGCGTAGTCATGCTCAAGGCCGATGCCGAATTCCATCTCAAGCAGATGCAGGACATCCTGCTGCAGCGGCTCAGCGCACGCGGCATCGATGTGCGCTGTGTCGACATCGCCGATCCGGAAGTGAACCTCGCCACCGCGCGCCAGAATGTCACCCTCAAGCAAGGTATCGAACAGCCGCTGGCGAAGAAGATCATCAAGCTGATCAAGGATTCCGGCAGCAAGGTGCAGGCACAGATCCAGGGCGACCAGCTGCGCGTCACCGGCAAGAAGCGCGATGAACTGCAGGATGCGATTGCCCTGCTGCGCAAGAGTGAAATTGAAATGCCGCTGCAGTTCGAGAATTTCCGCGACTGAACTCAGCGCGAGTTTCGCGCGATCAATTGCGCGACCAACGAACGCAGGGCCAGCGGCTTGAGTGGTTTGTGCAGGAGCTGACAACCTGCGGCGACGACCGCGTCGGCGACCGTCTTGCCGTGATCGGCGGTGATGATGACGCACGGAATTTCCGAGGCTGCCGAGCCAAGCGCATCGCGCAGTTCGAGTCCGCTGACATGGTCGTCGAGGTGGTAGTCGACCAGAAGAAGATCGGCACCGTGCGCGTCAAACAAGCGCCGGGCTTGATCAGGGGTCTGCGCCGCATGCACCTCGGCCTTCCAGCCTTCAAGCAGATCCTGCATGGCCTTGAGCACAGCCAGATCATTGTCGACCACGAGCAGGCGCAGGCGTGGAAGCGGCGGCTCTGACACAGCTGCCGCTGGGGGTGGCAAGTCCATCGGCGAGGTCATCGGCACCTCGATTGAAAAGACCGTGCCGCGACCGACGCGTGATTCAAGGTGCAGGCGATGCTTGAGCAATCGCGCAATGCGTTCGGCAATCGCGAGGCCGAGGCCAAGCCCTTCACCGGAATGCCCAAGTCGGCGGAATTCCTCGAAGATCACTTCGCGATCGGCACTGGCAATGCCCGGCCCGGTATCCCAGACCTCGATCGAGAGATTCCTGCCGCGTCGGCGACAACCGATCACGATCCGCCCGCTGCGCGTATGGCGCACGGCGTTGGCAAGGAAATTCTGCACGACCCGGCGCAACAACTGGGGATCGCTGCGCACCCAGGCACGCGAAGTCACACAATCCAGACGCAAACCGCGCTCCTCGGCGAGCACGCTGAATTCGGCAGTCAGGCTGCGCAGCCATTCATCGATCGGGAAGGCCTCGACTTTTGCGCGCGTGCGGCCACCATCGAGCCGGGAAATATCGAGCAATCCGCCGAGCAGGCTCTCGGCCGAGGTCAACGCCCCGTCGATGTTGGTCACCGACTCGCGATATTCGGCATGGGTCAGGCGCTGCGCGAGCGCATGCGTGAACAGATGCGCCGCATTCAAGGGCTGGGCGAGATCGTGGCTGATCGCGGCTAGAAATCGGGATTTGGCCTGATTCGCCTTCTCGGCCTCCTGACGCGCAAGCTCGAGTTCCGAGGTGCGTTCAATAACCCGCTGTTCAAGGTTTTCGGCAATGCTCTTGAGCTCGCCTTCGTTGCTCCGGAATTCAGTGACATCGGTGAAGGTGGCAACGAATCCACCACCAGGCATCGGAGTGCCGCGAATTTCGACCACGCGTTCGCCATCCGCGCCCGGGAACCGGCGCTCGGCGACATACGGTGTACCGGCGCGCATGTGATTGATGCGCTTGCCCACCTCATCGGCGGTCGAATGCCCTGAACCGAGTCCATGCGCGAGATTCCAGCGCACCAGATCCGCCACCGGCACACCGACCCGCAACAGTTCCGGCGGATAGCCGAACAGCTCGGCATACGTCCGGTTCCAGGCGACCAGGCCGAGATCGCGATCGACCACGCTGATGCCCTGGCTCATGTTCTCGAGCGCCGCTTCGAGGACACGTTGATTGAAGCGCAGATCCTGCGAGGTCTCACCGACGATATCGGCAACCGCTTCGAGCTCGACCGCCTGTTCGCGGCGTGCGACGGTCAGCAACAGGCGTGCCGATGACGCGCCGATTACGGCGGCCAGTTCATGCTCGATGGCGGCGACCAGCGGTTCCGAAGCCGATGCCGTGGAATCGGCACCGACGAACAGCGTCTGCACCTGGTTCTCGGTCAGGAAGCGCAGGGAAAGTGCGCGCAGGTCGGCGACACCGACGCGGCCACGCATGCCGGACGATGCGGCATGGGCGAAGCCTGAACCAGCAACCAACACGAGCACGCCGAGATTCGCCGCCAGGCTCACGACCACGGCACGTGCAAGCCGGCTCCAGTCGCTGAGTCCGAGCAGGTGATCGGGCGCCAGCCAGCGCAGGCCGAACGGACCGGCTCCCATCCATGGCAGCGACTCGCCGGCGAGCAGGGGCAGCATCAGCACATACAGCCAGACCAGGCTGCCGACGACGAGACCGGCACTGACCGCGCGCGCACCGGTCTGTGGCCGGTATACCGCGACCAGCACACCCGGCGCAATCGCCGAAAGCGCCGAGAACGACACCGCGCCAATATCGGCCAGCGCATCATTGGCGACCAGCACACGGCTGTAGACCCAGGCCAGCAAAACCACAACAAGGATGATCAGTCGCCTCTGCATCAACACTTCGGCACGCAGATCGCCGCCCACCGTTGCGCGTCCCCAGCCGGCACGTACACGCAGTGGTGCAATCCAGTGGTTGCCGATCATCAGACTCAATGCCAGTGTCGCCACGACCACCATGCTGGTCGCCGCACTGAGTCCGCCGAGAAAGGCCATCAGGGCGAGCGCGCCGTGGCCCTGGGCGAGCGGCAAGGCGAGAACATACAGATCCGACGGTACGCCCATCGGCCCGAGCAGCGCTTCACCGGCATGCGCCAATGGCAACAGCGGCAACGCAATCAACAACATGTACAACGGGAAAACCCATCGAGCGGTACGTACGTGGTGTGCATCCCGGCACTCGACCACGCCGGCGTGGAACTGGTGCGGCAGGGTGAACACTGCCAGCGCTCCAAGCAGAATCAGTGACGGAAAACCCGAGGTTCCGCCAGGTACCGCCGGCACATCGGCGGCGGAGGCCGGAACATCAAGGCCGAACCAGACCAGCGCGCCGAGCGCCAGCATCGCCACCAGCTTGAACACCGACTCGAACGCCATGGCCAACACGAGGCCACGATTGTGCGCATTGGCACTAGCCCGACGCGCGCCAAAAAGCATCGCGAACAAGGCCATCGCCAGCGCCACCCACAGGGCGCTGTCTTGCCAGGCCGGCGCGGCAAGGTCATGCCGACGGGTGAGCATGCCGTAGCTCATCGCAACCGATTTCAACTGCAGGGCGATATAGGGAATGATGCCGACGACGGCCACTGCGGTAACAAGGGCGGCCAGCAGCGGACTGCGACCCAGACGGATTGCGATCAGATCGGCCAGCGAACTGCTGTTGTGCGCACGCGCAATCGTGACCAGGCGCATGAGCAGGCCGATGCCGAAAACATACAGCAAAATGGTGCCAACGAAGGTCGGTGGCAGCCACCAGCCCGAGCGCAAGGCCTGGGTGACGGTGCCGTAGAACGTCCACGAAGTGCAGTAGACCGCGAGCGACAAGGCGTAGATATAGGACCAGTGCCGGGCGAAGATCTGCGGTCGGCGGTCGCCGAGGACGGCAACCCCGAACAGCACGCCGAGCCAGAGCACACCGGCAGCGACGATGCTCAGATCGGGCAGCATGGGAGCGGCCTCCTCAACGCCAATCGGGCAGCTTGACGAATCGGTGGGCGGCCATTTTGCCCAGGTTCGCGTCGGAAGCCGCCTTCAGCCCCAACCAGGCATTCCGGCCGGAATGCCTGCGATGGATGTCGCGGAGCGACCGCAACGATCCGCTTCGGTGATCCCGGCAATGATCGTCTTGGGTCGATCATTCCAGGGCAACCCGATGCTGCCGAGGCAGCGCGCGCTGAAAGCGACTTCTGCCGCGAATTTCGAAGGACGAAGCCGGCCCCTGATTCGTCGCAAACGTCTTTGATTTCTATTCCAGCGGCGCACCCAGGGCGGCTGCCGCATTCGCAAGCCAGCGCAACTGCACGCCCTGGCGTGTGTCGTAGTCTGTTCCGGAATAGCCCCACCAGTCCCAGCATGCCTTCGGATTCAATGGCGCATAGCTTGCGCGAGTCTGAGGGTATAACACGACCAGATGGCGGGCATCCGCCCAGCGGTTGTAGCCGGCATCGCTGGCAAATGATTTGCCGACCGCATCGGCATTCTGCTGGCAGCCATGCAAGGCGATATGCAAACCGCAGGGTTCTCCTGCCGCGCAGGCCTTGGGAATATAGACAAAGCCGGTATCGGCCAGCATCGCGTCCTTTCCTTCCGGCAAATAGGCTTTCTGATCGAAGCTGCGCAAGTCGCCATCGGCGCTTGCCGACACACTCGGCTTGTCCGTATAGAGCGCGGCAAGAACCTCGCCAGCACCATCGAATCCGCACTTTCCGATATACGGTGCTTCGCTGATCGTGCAGGCCGTCCCGCCGTGTTCAGTCGGGAAGGTATGCGCCATCTCGCGACCATTGTCTTCGGTAACAATCGTACCGCCGAGCTTGCGATAGAACTCCGCCGCATCCGCGCTGATCGCCGCACCCACGGTCGTATCGAGAGTACCGTGCATGACAAAGACGTTGTCGCCGGCCAGTCCTTCCAGCGGAGCGATCACGCCGCTGGCCGCGCGTGACTTCGCACGCTCGACCAGGGCATCGACATCGGGCAACTTGTCGGTCGCCGGATTGAGACAACTCGACAGGGCGGTCTCAAGACTGCCTTGTGCGCAGCCATAAGGCCCTCCAGCGATCATGGCGACCCCGGCGATATGGCTGGAGAAGGCCATATGCACCTGGGTCGCCATGTACGCCCCGGACGACAGCCCCGAAACTGTCGTCCGCGACGCATCCAGCTTGAGCTTCGGCAGAGGATCACCGGCCTTTTCCGACACACAGCCGGAACCCGCGAGCAACCCCGCCAGCACGACCGTTGCAATCAGGCCAGGCGGGGAGAACCGAGTCGAGCTCATCATCGCGGATCCACTCAGAACGAGTAACGCGCTGTCAACGTGTACTGGCGCGGCGCTCCATAGAAACCAGTCAGCACACCAAGGGCCGAGTTGATGTTGTAGCCGGTGGTGCGGTACTCGCGATCGGTCAGGTTGGTGCCCTGCAGCGAGAACATCCAGTTCTGCCCGGTGCGCCAGATCACACCGGCATTGAGCAGACCATATCCACCCTGGGTGATCGGATCGGCAACACTGGTGACTTCGGTCGTCGCAACTACGCGGCTCTGGTAGCTGTAGCCGACGCGGAAGCCGAGATTGCCGTCACCCACCGGCGTGTTGTACTCAACATTTACCGCACCCGAACGCTCAGGCGCATTCGTGAATTCCTGCTCATTGGCGATATTGATACCCCTGTAGAGGTATTCGTCGTATTTGGTCTTGAGGTAGGCGAGATTTCCGCTGATCAACCAATGCTCCGACGCCAGCCACTGGTATTCAAACTCGACACCCTTGGCCGTTCCCTTGCCGGCATTGGTGAAGTCGCCGAAGAAGGCATCGTCGGTGCCATCACCGTTGCTGTCATAGGCGGTGAACACGGAAAGCTGGATGTCCTCATAATTGTTGTGGAACAAGGCAAAGTTCAAGAACAGCGAATCATCGAGCAAGGAGAACTTGCCACCGAACTCAATCGTGTCGACCTTTTCGTCCTTGAAAGGCTCGGCCGAGCGCGGCACTGCCGTCGCCTGGGCGCGAATGTTGTAGCCGCCGGATTTGAAACCGCGCGAGAACGAGCCGTAGACCATGGCTTCCGGCGTGATCTGATAGTCGAGCGACAGCTTCGGCGAGGTATTCTTGAAGTTGATCGTCTTGTCGAAATCGGCCGCAACCGAGATCGGCGTCGTATAGGTGCCATTCGAGTAGCCGCGATTGAGCACGTCGGCACGCTTGTCCTCATCGGTGTAGCGAACGCCGGCATCAAGCTTGAGGCGGTCGGTCAGGTCAAACGTCCAGTCGCCGTAGAGTGCAATGCTGTCCGTATACACCGTGCCCTGGGTGTCGCCGAACAACAGGTTGAAGAAGTTGTTGAGCACCTGGCCGCCAGCATCGCCATTGAAGCTGTAGATGCCAAACACGCCGCGCGAGCGCCCACCAGCGTCGTAGTTGACCTGCAGCTCGTTGGTCGTCTGACTGTCGCTGTAGAAGGCCTTGACATCGGCAATGTTTGCCTGCGTCGTGTCAAAGTCGATATTGGTTTCGGTATCGGAAGAACGATGGGCAAGGATGTACTTGAGGCTCCAGACGTCATTGATCATCCAGGTCGCCGTGGCCGATGCGCCATCCATGCTGGTGTCGTTGACATTTGGCATGCCGTTGCGCACGTCATAGCGCGAATCAAGCGGTGGCGCGGAGGGTACGAAGCGGCTCGGTGCCAGCATCCTGGCGCCGCGCACACCGGATTGGTCATCCATCCAGTCGTAGTTGAACACGACATCGAACGATTCGCTGGCGAAAATGCCGAAGCTGATGCGGGCCGCGTTGATCTCCTTGTCGCTGACCTGTTGATCAGTGACGATATTCTTGCCGAAACCATCCCGGTTCATGCTGGCCACTGAAACGCGCGCGCGGAACATGCCATCTTCATCAAACGCACCACCGACCGCCGCCTTGGCGTCGAGCTGGCTGTAGTTGCCGACCGTAAGCTGGCCGAAGCCGTTGAAGTTCGGGCTCAGCGGTTTCGACACATACTTGATCGCACCACCGATCGTGTTCTTGCCGTACAGCGTGCCCTGTGGACCACGCAGGACTTCGATGCGCTCGACATCGAACACGTCGAGCAGGGCACCCTGCGGACGCGCGATGTAGACATCATCGAGATAAATGCCGACACCGGGATCGACGCCCCAAAGCGGATCCGACTGACCGACGCCACGGATATAAGCCGTGATCGTGCTGCTCGATCCGCGCGCCGCGTAGATGGTCAGGTTCGGAACCTGGCCACCAAGATCGCTGAGATCCTCGATGTTGAGTTTGTCGACACGCTCCGGCGTGAACGCCGTAACGGCGATTGGCACATCCATCAACGTTTCGGTGCGTTTGCGCGCCGTCACGGTGATGCCTTCCAAGGTGGTCACCTTGTCCGTCTTGGCCTCGTCGGCGGCGTTCTCATCCACTGCGTTCTGGGCATGCACGCTGGCGCTGCAGGCCATTCCCAGGACAATACTGATGGCAAGACTCATCGGGTTGCGCTTCATGGTTCGGCTCTCTCTCTGGATTTGGTGCGGCAATCGGCGAATCCGCGCACAGTCAACGCCATGCTGCGGATCTTGGACAGGCTGCAGTCTGATCGCTGAGGAGAACCGGCGACACCTGTACCTTGGTACAGTGGGCCTGGATGGCATCGACTCGGGATACTGCGCAGCCTTGGCGTGCTGTGCGCTGCTGTCCGGAGTCCATGGATGTCCCTGTTGATCGTGCTGGCCGCGCTGGCGTTCCTGATGTTTGTTGCCTATCGCGGCTACAGCGTGATCCTGTTTGCACCGATCGCGGCACTTGGCGCGGTGTTGCTGACCGATCCCGCCCTGGTCGCGCCAATGTTCACCGGCCTGTTCATGGAGAAGATGGTCGGCTTCCTCAAGCTGTATTTCCCGGTATTCCTGCTCGGTGCGGTATTCGGCAAGCTGATCGAGATCTCGGGTTTCTCGAAATCGATTGTCGCCGCGACCATCCGAGTGGTCGGCGCGCAACGCGCGATGCTGTCGATCGTGCTGGTCTGCGCCTTGCTCACCTATGGTGGCGTATCACTGTTTGTCGTCGTCTTTGCGGTCTACCCGTTCGCCGCCGAACTGTTCCGCCAGAGTGACATCCCGAAGCGCCTGATTCCCGGCACGATCGCGCTTGGCGCGTTCACCTTCACGATGGATGCCCTGCCCGGCACACCGCAGATCCAGAACATCATCCCCGCCCCATTCTTCGGCACCACCAGTTGGGCGGCGCCGGTGCTCGGCACGGTCGGCGGCATCTTCATCCTGACTGTCGGCATGATCTACCTCGAGTCGCGTCGTCGTCGCGCCGCCGCCAACGGTGAGGGCTACGGCGACAACCTGCTCAATGAGCCGGTCGCATTTTCCGGTGACAAGCTTGCCCATCCCGTGATCGCGATCCTGCCTTTGCTCGTCGTCGGTGTTGCCAACTTCCTGTTCACGCGCTGGATTCCCGAGTTCTACGGCGAAACCCAGTCATTCATCCCCTCGGTGATCGGCGATCCCGCACCGATTGTCCAGAGCGTCTCAAAAATTGCCGCGATCTGGGCCGTGCAAGGAGCATTGATCGCCGGCATCCTTTGCGTGATGGCATTTGCCTGGCGCACCGTCATCGTGAGTTTTGCCGAAGGCACCAAGAATGCGATCAGCGGCGCCCTGCTGGCGTCGATGAACACGGCCTCCGAGTACGGCTTCGGCGCCGTGATTGCCGCCCTGCCGGGTTTCCTTGCGGTGGCAACCGCTCTGAAGGCGATCCCCAATCCTCTGGTCAACGAGGCAGTTTCGGTAACAGCCCTGGCCGGAATCACCGGCTCGGCATCAGGCGGCATGAGCATCGCCCTGGCGGCGATGGCCGACAGCTTCATCGCCAACGCGAATGCCGCCGGCATTCCAATGGAGGTGTTGCATCGCGTCGCCGCGATGGCTTCGGGTGGCATGGACACCCTGCCCCACAACGGCGCCGTGATAACCTTGCTTGCGGTGACTGGTCTCAGCCACCGACAAAGCTACAAGGACATCTTCGCGATCACTTTGATCAAGACGACTTCGGTTTTTGTCGTCATCGGTCTGTTCTATCTGACTGGCTGGGTTTGAATATTCAAACGCATTCGCGGACGCAGATCACCCGGATAATGTGACTCGGTTGGCGGTCACGGCCGGAACGAATCGACGCGTAATCGCTTCGTGAAGCACGATACTGGTTCTGTCGACGCCAGCAGGCACGACAAACGCGTCAGCAACAGCGATCCTGTTCTTCCGATCTTTCAAGTCATCGGAAACGTTCGCTGACTCATCACCTTGGCCACGCAATGTCATGGCTGGAATCGACATGTCGCTTCCGTCGGCTTGCTTGTTGCCAGCAAACACAGGGGATCCATCCATGCGAATCCAATCGGTTGCACTCATCCTGCTCGCGCTCTCCTCCGGAGCACAGGCCACCAATTTTTCTGTCAGCAGCACCGCCGACAGCGGTGCTGGGTCTTTGCGTCAGGCCATACTCGACTCCAACTCACCCGCCGCTGGCGTTCACACGATGACGTTTTCGGCCGCGTTCCCGGACAACGGCGTGATTTTGCTCAACAGCAATCTGCCGCAGATCCTCTCGCAGAGCCTGATCGTGATGGGCGATAGCAAGCAGCCACGGATCGACGGTCAGTCGCTCCATTCCATCTTCACTCTCAGCTTGGGCACATCGGTATTCGAGCTCAGTGACCTCACCCTGCAGAACGCCCTCGCTCCCGAGAGAGGCGCGTGTGTCAATTCCGGAAGCGGCACGCCGATTGGCGCATTGCGCGCAGAGCAGGTCACCTTCAGCAACTGCAAAGCCAGCGGCCCAAGCCTCATCAACGGTGGCGCAATCTACTGGGGCCGGTCGAGCGGAACGCTCTCCGTGATCGACAGCCGGTTTTTGAACAATAGCGTTTCGGCCACCGCAAGCAACGGTCAGTCGTCTGGTGGGGCCATCAATACCAACGCCAGCCTGTCCGCTTTGCGCACCTTGTTTGAAGGCAATTACGCCGCTGCACCGGCCGGCGGTGGCGGAAGCGGCGGTGCGATTGCCCTGCTTGGAACCCTGCGCAGCAATTCGATCACTGAATCGACGTTCCGATTCAATGGCGCTTCACCGGGAAGCCTGCAACTTGGTTATGGCGGCGGTATCTATGTCGGCTGCGATGACTGCTCCACGCAGATCGTGCGCAGCTACCTGCGCGGCAATTCGGCGAATTTCGGTGGCGCGGTCTTTGCCCGCAAGCCCAGTACCGGCACGACCGACGTCTATCTCTCGCTGGCCAATTCAACGTTTTTCAACAGCAGTGTGGTCAACGACGGAGCGGCGGTCTACATCGGCAACAAGGCGAGCCTCAGTGCATCGAACAACACCTTCTACAACGGCGACGCAAGCGACGGCGCGCACCTCAGCTTTGCGAGTGCTGCCGAAGTCAATTATTTTCGCGCCAACCTGCTCGCACCGACCGCCGCTGGAACCGCCTGCTCGGGAACTCCAATCATCGCCAATCCCGGCTTCGTCAACATCAACCTGTTCTCCGACTCAAGCTGCGCAAGCCTCGCCGCCGCTCCGCTGCCAAATTCGCCGCTTGGAACCGTGTTCATCGATGAGCGCCCGGGCCTGATCAGCGTGTTGCGTTTCAGCGGCAGCGCCGTGATCGACAGCATCACATCCACAAGTCCGGTCTGCGAGCCCCGTGATGCGCGCTTCCAGATCCGTCCAATCGATGGTGACGGCGATGGCAACGCGTACTGCGATGTCGGCGCCTTTGAAGATCCGCACGACATCATCTATATCAACGGCTTCGACAACTGAATCGCTGAGCAAAAATCGCTGCCGGCGCATTCAGCGCCGGCAGCGCTACCAGACAATGACGGCCACAACGAAGGCCGCAATGAGAATCGCGGCCAGCAACAACGCGCCAAGAAAATTCCAGCCACCCGCGCAATCCCGGCATAGCCGCTCGGATGTTCCGCCGCCGGTGAACAGCATCAAGGGGAAAACGAGCCACCACTCTGGGCGTGTCGTCGCCGGATGTACACGACACTGCGGGCAGATTCCTGCCATCTCGATGTCCACTGGACGGTTCGCCGAAAGCCTGCTCGATCTCCGAGACCCACGCAACGGCAGCCAATGATTTGAACCCGTCATTCCTTGTTTGGGCCATGCAGGCCGACTTGCCGAGAAGGCGAATCGCACGAGGTGCGATCCGCCTTGATTCACCAGCGAGACTACGGCGCCGGATCAAATCCGTCGGCGAAGATCTCATCGGTCAGCACCACACAACCCTGCACCTTGACGTCATCGAGAGCAAAGCCGTCCGGCGCGCGTCCGGCCGATGAATCGCTGCTCATGCGGAAGCGGAAGTTGACGGTCTGTCCGGCATAGGCGTCGAGGCTGACGACATAGCGCTGCCAAGCCTGCGGATCACCGCACCACGCATTCAGGCCGGCAAGTGGATTGCTGAAGGACGAACTGATTGGGCCATGGTACTGGCCGACCAGCAAATCAGCGTTGGTGACCTGGCTCCAGGCGCTGCCGCCATCGGTCGATACTTCGAGAATCGCGCCGTCATAACAGCCGCCAGTGCGATCTTCGATCGACTGGCGATTCCAGAACAGCAAGCTCAACGGCGTCTGTCCGGTCGGCAACACCATCGCCGGCGAAACCAGCCGCTGGTCGGACACCGACGTCAAGTCTGCTGCAAGGAAGGCCTTGGATCCGCTGTGTGGATTGGTGCTGGTCTCGGCCCAGGTGTTCTGCGTACCCGAACTTGTCCAGGCCGAATTATCACCCTCGAAATCCGTCGAGTAAGCGTTCTGTGCGGTCGCGCCCAGCGAGCAGTCGCCCGGAAGCGGCAGTGTCGAGAATGAGAAGACTGCGCTCGCCAGTGTATCGCCACACTCGTTCTGAGCGGTCACGCGCCAGTAGTACTGGGCGGAACTGTTCAGAGCGGTTCCGACCATGTGCGAATTCGTCGCCGAACTGCCGGTGTAGACGATGTTGCTGAAGCCCGCATCCGTGGCGATCTCGACCTGATAGCTGGAAGCCTGTAACGCCGCAGCCCAGTTCAGGGTCGGGGTCAGGGCCACATTGGCCGAAGCATCGGCTGGAGTCGTCAGGATAAAGGCATCCGGATTGGCACTGAACAGGCCGAGGGCAATGCTGCGCGTCTTGACCTCGGCGCCGGCCGTACCTGTCACATCGACGTTGTAGGAGCCTGCCGCAGCGCTGGCCAGACTGCCGATGGTCAGAGTACTGCTACCCGGCAGATTGACCGGATTGACCGAGAAGCCCGTCGTGGTTCCGGCTGGATTGTTCGTTGCAACAAGGTTGACCGGCGTGGTGAAGCCGAGAATCGAGCCGAGCGTGAGATTTAACGGCACCGATGTTGTCGACGCCGTACAGACTTCGACCGCAACCGGATCGATCGCCATCGTGAACGTCGGTGATTGCGCGCAGTTGTTGCAGACCAGGGCGAAGTCCTGATCGGTCGTATCGCCAACATTCGGAATGCCATCGCCGCCAATATTCAGCGCCTTGATCCGGATTGTCACCGAATCATCCGTACCCGAAGGCAGGAAGACCGCTTCATAGTTGTTCTTGTTGTCGGCCGAGCCTCCCGTTGTGCTCCATTGGCCAGTAAAGCGATTGCCGAGATAGGTGGTCGCACCGACGTCGACTTCGAGATCGAGATTGTTGACCTGCGGACTGGTGCCGATTGCACCAGCGGCATCGGTATAGGCCAGCGTGATGCGCAGCGGTTTTGCCGGATCGGCCACTGAACCCACCCAGGTCCAGACCTCGCCGGTGTTGTCGAGCACCTGGGTCTGGTTGACCAGGAAGGTCGGCGTATCGGCGAACATGTCACCCAGGTTCGGCATGCCGTAGCCCTGGACGTTGCTCGGCAAGTTGTCATTTCCAGCAACGCCGGTGAGATAAGTCGGGAAAGCCATCATCCAAGCCTTCATCAGGGCCGGTGAAGGTGCTGACGGACTGCCACCATCAAACGACAACGCGCCCTGGTTGTTGGCAACCCACCAGTAGACCAGGGACGCAACACCGGAGACCGCCGGAGTCGAATGACTGGTTCCCGAGGATGCCGCATAGGTGGCATTGCCGACCGGCCGCGCACCATCGCAGGTACTCGCGCCGGTGGTCGGATCAGCGCGTGTGCCGGTGATATGCGTACCTGGAGCAATAACCTCAGGCTTGATGCGCGCGCCCGGTGCGGGGCCGCGCGAGGAGAAGCTGATCACATCCATGGCATTGTCCGCACCAGTTGGTCCGATCGCACAACCATCCGTCCAGTTGCCATTTTCATCGGTCGGACGCTGGTTCTCCGACGCACCCACGGTGATCATGTTCTTGCCGTTGCTTGGCGTGCCGATCGTGCCTGCACCTGATCCCGCGTTGCCTGCGGCAAAGATGGTGATCAGCTCCTGGTTGCCTGCAGCGGTGAGATCGGCGTCGCGTGTGCCGACGTCATAGGCTTGCGAGCTGTCATCGTATTGCGAGGCGCAACTCGAGCAACCCCAGGAGTTCGACGAGATGCGTGCGCCGGCCGTGTAGCTCTGCTTGATCGTTCCGGTATCGGTATTGCCGCAGGCGCTTTCATCGAAGCTGCCGCTGGAGTTGAAGATGCGTGTGCCGCCAATCCGACCATAGGGGCTCATGCCGAGACCGCGCTGGTATTCGCCCGGGAAACGCGCACCTGGCGTGCCAGCATTGGCACGCAAGTCGTAGCCAAGCGCGATATTTGCGTTGATGTGGCCGTGGCCCTCGACCGTCCCATTGGCACCTGCGGCTCCGCAGGTCTGGTTGAAGACGACGCGCGATGGATTGGACGTATCGCCAAGCACATGCAGGGTTGGATCGCCAGAATTGGTTGTACGGTTGCCGATGCCGTCATCGGTGATGTCGACGACCGGATAGTCGGCCGGATTGTTCGAGAACCCAAGTGCATCGAGCCATGGCAGATAGCCCGGCCCCTGCGGCCCGGCCTGACCAGCAGCGAAATAGCCGCGGATGATCTGCGACTGCACCTCATCGTTCATCGAGCGCGGATGGATCTCGCCAACCCAATACACATCGGACATTTCGATGATCTGGCGAACCTGCTCCAGGGTAACGCTGAACTTCGCGTTCTCGAATGCGAGGATCGATGTCCAGTCGCTGTCGGGCTTGAGCCCCATCGCCTCGAGTGCCTGTTGCGTCGTGCCACCGGCATGGCGGTAAAGCTGGACGGTAACTGGCACGCGTGTAGATGAAGCCTCACCAGCCTGCAGGCGGTCAAACAACGAGGTACCGAGCTTGACGAACGACGGCAGCGGCTTGCTGAACTGCAGCGTCGTCTTGGCATCCGCCATCTGCGAAAGTTTCGCGCGCGATGTGTTATTGGCCCAGACCAGGTAGCCATTGCTCTCGACATATTGCACCGGCACCGCGCCGGTTGCGCGAACCTGATCCAGCCACTCCTGCTTGAGCGGACCGACGAACTGGATGATCTGCAGTGCTGAGCCGCTCGGCTGGTTCAACGCAAATCCGTTCGGCGCAACCCATGCGGATTGCTGGGTATCAAGGCGCAGGCGATCGAACTGCAATACATCGGCTTCGTTGAGCGCGTACGCGCCAGCGACACTTCTCGGAATCGAAGCCAGATTGCCGCGATAGAGCGAGAACGAACCATAGTCTGCAATCCGCTCGTATCCGGCCGGCACCGGCACGCCGGCAGGAATGACGATCTTTGTGGCATCCGACGCATAGGCGAACGAACACGAAGCCGCAATCGCAGCGGCAAGCAACGACATTTTTAACATCAGAAATCCCCAGGAAAATGAATGGAAGCCGGCGCCATCCTCGCCGACAGAATCACGTTGACGATACAGCTCGCCACCGGAACAGCCGCCAGTTTGCGGATCTGATGAGACAATACCGCTTTTCGTCGCACCAGAAAACCCGCGAAACCGCACTCGACAGCAGGTTCGGACGGCAACCTCGCCATCCCAGGCCGATATGCCAGCCGGCACTTGACATCCACCAACCGCAATCGCGAACCGGTCGCTTGTGACACCCTGAAATCAGATGCCATCGGCCATGCGGCCGTCTGCTTTCTCAGCCCCGGGTTGGAGCCAGGCCTCGACGCCATCGATGACCGACTTGACGCTCGATGGCGCAATTCAGCTCACAACAATCGAGCGACTCCGCACCGGTCACCCGGAGCCAAGGCGAACTCAGCGAACTGACGATGACCACACGAACAAACCGGATCGTCGCAAGCCAGCCAGATGCACAGTCCGCTCGCAAGAAAAGACACCCGCGATCAGGCGGCACGCCGGTTGCGCGAAGTGATTGGGATCGGCACAGGCAAGTTGGGTCAGACGGCCCCGCAGTGCGAGTATCTGCGTCACCCAGCATTTTGGCGACGACTCTGTGTTCTGCCAGGCGAGTATGGTGGAGTCGCATGGATGATTGCTCAACCGGCTGGATCGCGGACGCTCGTCAGCTGGTTCGCCGTTCAGTGCGCCGCGTGGAATCGATGGCAGTTCTTGCCGGCTTGCTTCGCTTCGTACATGGCGATGTCGGCGGCCTTCATCAGTTGGGCCTGGGTGCGTCCGTCGACCGGGAACAGGGCGATTCCAAACGAGGCGCGGAACAGGTGGCTGCGCCCGTCTATGACCGAAGGCTGACTGAATTCCTGAACAAGCTGTTCGCCAAGGCGATCAAGAACATCGCGCAATGGCGTGGTCACTCCGTTGACCAACTGCGCAATCAGGATGAATTCGTCACCACCGAGGCGCGCAGGCGTGGCCTCGATCTCCTCGGTCGCATTGACGACCTCGCGAAAACGCTCGGCGAACCGGCACAACAGCTTGTCGCCAGCATCGTGCCCCCAGGAGTCATTGACCGGCTTGAAGTCATCGATATCCGCCAGAACCAGGGCAAACTCGCCGGTACTCCGATCGGCCATTCGCTCCTCAAGCGCATCGCGGAAGGCGCGTCGATTGGCCAATCCGGTCAGTGAATCGGTATTGGCGATTCGCCGGATATCGCGATCACGTTTCGCGATGCCCTCGGTCATGCGCTCGAAAGCCTGAGCGAGCTCGCCTATCTCGTCCCGATTGTTGCGCTCCGGCAGGCTCATCGTGAGATTGCCGGCCTCCACTTCCCGCGCGGCCTGGGCCAGGCGGCGAATCGGTCGAATCAGGACTCGCTGCATGATCAGGCTGATAAAGATGCCGAATGCGAGCGCAAGGCTCAGCAGCACCACAACTCCAATCAGATAGCGTTTTCCGATTTCATTCAGGCGCTCTCCAAGGAGTTGCGTTGATTGTGCTTCGTAGCGCTTGACCGAATCCAGCGAATAGCCGATGCGCACGCCACCGAGACGTTCATCGCCGATCCGGATCGGTGCGGCGACATCGAATACACCATCGCTGCGTTGCATGAGCAGCGTGTCCGCGCCGATGATGGCCGGTGCCAGCGCATCGGACATGACCTGCCCGTAGCTTGCGATGGCATCGCTGCCATCATGGATGATCGCGCCCGTTGGATCGTAGATTGTCACGTACTTTACATCGGGCTGAACCAGGACGTCGTGGACGATCCGGCCAACCATTTCGAGATCGAAGTTGTAGAGCGGGTTGACCAGTGCATCGGCTGTGTTCAATCCAACGGCTCTGGCCTGTTCGCGCAGTCGCTCAAGGACAAGGTTCTGGATCGACGTGCGGCTCATCTCGACGACTTCCTGGCGCATGACCCATTGCCGCTGGAGCACAATGACGATGGCGGCAATCGCCACCAGCAAGGCGACCGCAACCAGGGCCAGGAACCGTGCCTGGAGTCCGAAACGCGGTTTCATTCGATCTCCGAGGTGACCCGAATGACACCGGCATGCAAGCGCTTGAGATCACGCCGATCGCGCTCATCCAGATCAAAGAATTTCAGCGATTGATGGAACGCCGCCAGTTCTGCGACCGCCATCGGATCATCTCCCATCCCGAGCAGGACATCGTGAAGACGGGCACGGATTCGCGCATCCAGATCCTTGCGCACCATCTCGATGCCACGAGGAACCTCTTCGCTCTCACGCAGAATGACGAGATCGGACTTGAAGAACTCGGGAATGTGCAGGGGGTTGGACCAATCCAGATTGCTTACCGCACCGACATCGACAAGACCCTTGTGAACCCAGGTCGCGATATTGCGTTCCGTGCGTGCGAACACAAAGCCGGCCGAACTCTCGACCGGGGCATCGAAGGGTGAACCGAGAATCTCCATTGGCAGCCCGAGTTGAAGCAATTCCATCGCCGGGATGAAATACGCGCTCGTCGAGGTTCGATTCTGAAAGGCAATGCGATGGCCGCGCAATTGATCGATCGACTTGATCGAGCTGTCGCGACGGGCAAAGAAGATCGAATGGTAGCGGCGAATTCCATTGCGCTCGGACAGGACCAGGGTTTCCGCACCCGCGCGCTGTTGCAGCAGCATGCCGGCGGCGCCAGTTTCCGATACCCAATCGACGCGACCTCGACGCAGGTAACTCGCCATCTGCACGACGTCACGCGCCATCAGGATCCGACCCTCGCGGATGCCGACGTCACCCATGCGCTTGACGACATAATCAAGCAGAATCTTCATCTGCTCGTACTGCGATTTTGGATCATCGTTGACCCGACCAAGGACGAGCACACCCGATTCAGATTCGGCGCGCGCACGATCGGGCAGACCGACAGCTATGGCAAATCCGATCAGCAGGATCAGCAAGCGAACGGGTGATCGAGGCATCTGGAATCCTGATTGGAGCGGGGTACAGCGTAGCCGAATCTCCCTGCCGGTGACACCGCGGGAAGCGATCGCTTGCAGTGGCCTTTTCCCATCACGGCCTGCTTGCCTGGCACACGGAGAAAACAAATCTTGGTCGAACGATCCACACGATTTCACGAAGTCCCAATAAAAAAGCGGGCCGAAGCCCGCTTTTTTCTGTTCACATGAAGAAGCGTGAATCAGGCGCTGACGCCCTCGCCTTCCTCGACTGCCTTCATCGAAAGGCGAATACGGCCCTGCTTGTCGACTTCGAGCACCTTGACCTTGACGATGTCGCCTTCCTTGAGTTTGTCCGAGACTTTCTCGACGCGCTCGTTGGAGATCTGCGAGACGTGGACGAGACCGTCCTTGCCCGGCAGGATCGTGACGAATGCGCCGAAGTCCATCAGCTTGGCGACCTTGCCTTCGTAGATGCGGCCCGGCTCGACGTCCGAAACGATCATCTCGATGCGCTTCTTGGCTTCATCGGCGGCGGCACGGTTGACCGAGGCGATGACGATGGTGCCGTCATCGGTGATGTCGATCGTGGTACCGGTTTCCTCGGTGATCGAACGGATCACTGAACCACCCTTGCCAATCACTTCGCGGATCTTGTCCGGATGGATGCGCATGGTCAGCAGACGCGGCGCGAACTCGCTCATTTCGGTGCGTGCAGCACCGAGAGCCTTGTTCATCTCACCGAGGATATGCAGACGTCCCTGCTTGGCCTGGGCCAGCGCTACCTTCATGATCTCTTCGGTGATGCCGTCGATCTTGATGTCCATCTGCAGGGCGCTGATGCCATCGGCGCTACCGGCGACCTTGAAATCCATGTCGCCGAGATGATCCTCGTCACCGAGGATGTCGGAAAGCACGACGAAGTCGTTGCCTTCCTTGACCAGACCCATGGCGATACCGGCAACCGGTGCCTTCAATGGCACGCCCGCATCCATCATCGCCAGCGACGATCCGCAGACCGAGGCCATCGACGAGGAACCGTTCGACTCGGTGATTTCCGAGACGACGCGAATCACGTACGGGAATTCCTCGATCGACGGCTTGACCGCGAGCACACCGCGCTTGGCCAGACGACCGTGACCGATTTCGCGACGCTTCGGGCCCATCATGCGGCCCGCTTCGCCGACCGAGTACGGAGGGAAGTTGTAATGGAACAGGAACGGGTCCTTCGATTCACCTTCGACGGCATCGATGATCTGCGCATCGCGGCCGGTACCGAGGGTGACGGTGACCAGCGCCTGGGTCTCGCCACGCGTGAACAGGGCGGAGCCATGCGTGCGCGGCAGCAAGCCGGTGCGGATCGTGATACCGCGGACGTCATCGAGGTTACGCCCATCGATACGCTTCTTGGTGGCCAGCACCGAGGCGCGCAAGGTGGTGTACTCGAGTTCGGAAAATTCCTTGCCTAGATCAGCAGTCGCCCAGCCATTGGCTTCGGCGTCGGCCTTGAGCCCGGCGACTACGTCTTTCTTCAATGCGCTGATCGCGTCGCGACGCTCGATCTTGTCAACCACGGCGTAAGCCGCTACCAATCGATTACCGACCGCGTTCCTGATCGCATCGACAATGGCGGGGTTGCGCTCCGGTGCCGTCCACGAGAACGATTTCTGGCCGACTTCGGCAACGAACTCGTTGATCGCCTGGATTGCCTGCTTGGCCGCATTGTGACCGAACACGACGGCGCCGAGCATGACCTCTTCGCTGAGCAGCTTGGCTTCGGACTCGACCATCAACACCGCGTTGGCGGTACCAGCGACGACAAGCTCAAGCTCCGAGGTCTTCAGTTCGGTCGCAGTCGGCATCAGGATGTAGTTGCCGTTCGCGTAGCCGACCTTGGCTGCACCGATCGGGCCGTTGAACGGCAGACCGGAAAGAGCCAGCGCGGCAGATGCACCCAGCAAAGCCGGAATGTCACCGTCGATATCCGGATTCATCGACATCACGGTGGCAATGATCTGCACTTCGTTGCGAAAGAACTCGGGGAACAGCGGGCGGATCGGCCGATCGATCAGACGCGAGGTGAGGGTCTCTTTCTCGGTCTGGCGGCCTTCGCGCTTGAAGAAGCCACCCGGGATGCGGCCACCTGCGTAGAATTTTTCCTGGTAGTCGACAGTGAGCGGGAAGAAATCCTGCCCTTCACGGGCCGACTTGGCACCTACCGCAGATACCAGCACGACCGTATCGCCGATCCTGACGAGGACGGCACCGCTGGCCTGGCGAGCGATTTCGCCCGTCTCCAGTGTGACCTGATGATTGCCGTACTGGAATGTCTTGGTTACTTTCGCCACGTTATTGTCCTGGGTCCGTGTTAAAGGGGCACCCCGAACGGAGCGCCCTGCTTCATTTGAAGAGTGCGGCCACGGATGGCCGCTCTGATGTCTCATGCCGGATCGAGCTTCACGCCCACAACGACAATTTCGCGCGGCGTTCGGGGATGAACGCACAGGGTACATCGCGCGCAAACCGCGTTCACGGATGAACGCAAGAATTACCTACGCAGGCCGAGGCGTTCGATGAGTGTCTTGTAGCGATCGTTGTCCTTGCTCTTGAGATAGTTGAGCAGGCGACGGCGCTGGTTGACCATCTTGAGCAGGCCACGGCGCGAATGATGATCCTTGTCGTGGTCGGCGAAATGCTTGGAAAGATGCTCGATGCGGGCCGAGAGCAATGCAACCTGGACTTCCGGCGAACCGGTGTCGTTGGCAACACGACCGAAATCGGCAATGATCTTGCTGGTTGTTTCTACGTTGAGCGACATGATGAAAACCCTTATGGAACGAGGGCGAGGCTTGGGAACAATCACCACCCGGTGACGGTTACCAAGCCCCGCGATGAAGTTGAAGGCAACGCTGATCAAGTGGCGCAATCGTCACGACACCTGTCTGCGTGCAGCTCGCGGCGCGCTGACGCAGATGGACTGGGCGTCCTTCAAGGCAGCGCAACAAAGAGATGCGCGCAGACAGGTGTCGCCTAGACCAATTATTTATCCGAACAAGGTGGCGTTCAGAAGGCCCACCAGTCACGCCGCGCGTCTTGCCAAGGCAACCAGCCTTCGCTTCGCCTCGCAGCACGACTGGTAGACCTTCTGAATGCCATGACGGTTGTGCCACTTGATCAGCGTTGCCTTAAGCCGGGAAAGCTGCCCATTTTAGCTGGCAAAGGTGCGTTGCAACAAGTTGTCTGCGCGATTGCGATTCTGCGGGCGACCCGATCAGCCCAGATTGAAGCCCCGGATTGTGCGCAAAAGGCCGTCTGATGCCGTTTCCGCAATGGCCAGCAAGCGCCCGCCTTGCGATTTTGCGGTGTAAATTCCTGGTTCAATTGAAACCTGAACCGGCTGGCCCTGACCCAGGCGGGTGCCTTCGGCCTCATCGAGAACCAGCTCGGGATAGCCGGCCAGGCCCGCCTCGATCGGCAGCAGCAGGCCATCGAGCGCCTCGATGCCGATTGCCAGCGCAGCTTCGAGCTCGGCCAGAGTGTGCATGGCCGGCGTACGGAACGGGTCAACCCAAAGTCGGCGAAGCTGGGTCACATGCGCGCCGCAACCGAGCGCCTCGCCAAGATCGCGCACCAGGCTGCGCACATAGGTACCGGATCCACATTCGACGTGAAGACGCAGGCGATCTCCCTGTCTTTCGATCAGATCAAACCGATGCACCTCGACCTCGCGTGCCTCGATCTCGATGCTTTCGCCACGTCGTGCCAGCGCGTACAAGCGCTCGCCATCGCGCTTGAGGGCGGAATAGATCGGCGGAACCTGTTGAATCCTGCCCCGCAACGGCGCCATGGCGCGCTCGATCTTGTCGGCATCGAGCGCGGGAACCGGGCGTGTTACAACGACCTTGCCATTGGCATCGGCACTGTCCGTGCTGACACCGAGCAGGCACTCGGTCTCATAGGCCTTGCCCGATCCGATCAACAGGCCGGCGATCTTGGTCGCCTCACCAAAGCACAGCGGCAACAAGCCGGTCGCCAGAGGATCGAGGCTACCGGTGTGGCCGCCCTTTGCTGCGCGGAAAAGAAATCGCGCTTTCTGCAAAGCCTGGTTTGAACTCAAGCCTTCGGGCTTGTCGAGCAAAAGAATGCCATGCACATCGCGCCAACGAATTTTCGATGACCGCGCCAAACTGCTCAGTCTTCTTTCGGCGCGTTCTCACGCAGCAACTTTTCGATGCGTTCGCCGTTGTCGACCGAATCATCGTAGTGGAAGCGGATTTCGGGCACTCGGCGCATTTTCAGCGTCCGTGAAAGTTCACGGCGGAACTCGAACGCCATTTCGTTCAATGCCTTGACCGCCTTTTCCGAATCATCGGGCATCAGCGTGGTCACAAACACCTTGGCCAGATCCAGATCCTTGGTTACCTCGACATCAGACACGCTGACCGACGGCAAGGCGTGGTCGCGCACAGCCTGGTGCACAAGCACGGCAATCTCCTTGCGCAGTTGCACGGCAACACGATCAGAGCGGGTGAAATCGGCCATGGCTTGAAGGGGCGGGAGTGGGGAGTGGGGAGTGGGGAGTGGGGAGTAGGGAATGGGAAAGCGGTGAGCGGTGAGCGGTGAGCGGTGAGCGGGTGCAAGCGTAACTTATCGGCAAAATGGGCGGGGAGTCGGCTTGGTTCGTGATTTTACCCACTCCCCATTCCCTACTCCCCACTCCCGCTCCTACAAAGTGCGCTGTACTTCAATACGCTCGAAGCACTCGATCTGGTCGCCGGGCTTGACGTCGTTGTACTGCTTGACGGCGATGCCGCATTCGGTGCCGTTGCGCACCTCGTCGACCAGCTCCTTGAAGCGGCGCAGCGATTCGAGTTCGCCCTCGAAGATCACCGTACTGTCGCGCAGGACACGGATCGGCTTGTTGCGCTTGACCGTACCCTCGACAACCATGCAACCCGCGACCGCGCCGAACTTCGACGAACGAAACACATCGCGAACCTCGGCGGTGCCAATGATTTCCTCGCGGATCTCGACACCCAGCAAACCGGTTGCGACCTGCTTCACCTGGTCGATCACGTCATAGATGATCGAGAAGTAGCGCAGATCAAGCCCGCTTGTTTCAACAACGCGGCGTGCCGCGGCATCGGCGCGCACGTTGAAACCGATGATCGTGGCTTTCGACGAGGCGGCGCGCGTGGCGTCGGACTCGGTAATGCCACCGACACCGGACGAGATCACGTTGATCTTGATCATGTCGTTGCTGAGCGCAGTCAGCGACTGGCGCAGCGCCTCGACCGAACCTTGAACATCGGCCTTGACGACGAGATTGAGCGACAACTGTTCCTCGCTCTGGCCCATCTGTGCAAGCACGTCCTCCATGCGATTGCCGGCAGCGGCAACCAGACGGATATCCCGGCGCGTGGCGTCACGCTGGCTGGCGACATCCTTGGCCAGGCGCTCGTCTGCGACGACGACAAAGTCATCACCCGCTTCCGGCACACCGGAGAGACCGAGCAACTGCACCGGAATCGACGGGCCCGCTTCATCGACCTGCTTGCCGCTCTCATCGAACAGCGCGCGCACGCGGCCATACTCGACACCGCAGACGACGAAATCGCCCTTCTTCAATGTGCCTTGCTGGACGAGCACGGTCGCAATCGGGCCGCGGCCCTTGTCGAGACTCGACTCGATGACCGCACCGGAGGCGCGGCCTTCGCGCACGGCCTTCAGCTCCATGACCTCGGCCTGCAGCGAGATCGCTTCGAGCAATTCATCGATACCGGTACCGGCCTTGGCTGAAACCGGCACGAACTGAATGTCGCCGCCCCAATCCTCGGACATGACCTCGTGCTGAGCCAGACCCTGCTTGACGTTTTCCGGATTGGCTTCCGGTTTGTCCATCTTGTTCATCGCAACGATCAGCGGCACCTTGGCAGCACGGGCATGCTTGATCGCCTCGATCGTCTGCGGTTTCACGCCATCGTCAGCGGCGACGACGAGGATGATGATATCGGTGGCCTGCGCGCCGCGCTGGCGCATCGAAGTGAAGGCCGCATGACCCGGTGTGTCGAGGAAGGTAATGACGCCCTTCGGCGTTTCGACGTGATACGCGCCGATATGCTGGGTGATTCCACCGGCTTCGCCGGTCGCAACCTTGGTTCGGCGGATCGTGTCGAGCAGCGAAGTCTTGCCATGATCGACATGGCCCATGATCGTCACCACCGGCGGACGCGCTTCAGCCGTACCCGTGGTCTCGGCATGCGCGAGCAGATCGAACTCGGCATCGTTCGCCGACGCCTTGACGGCGGTATGGCCGAGTTCCTCGACGACAAGTTGCGCGGTGTCATGGTCGATGACCTGGTTGATGGTCGCCATGACGCCCATCTTGAACAGGGTCTTGACCACTTCGGCGCCCTTGACCGCCATGCGCTGGGCCAGATCGGCCACGCTGATCGTCTCGCCGATCTCGACATCGCGCACAACCGGTGCCGACGGACGCGAGAAGCCATGGCTGCCTGATGTCCGCGACGGTTCAGCCGGACGCGAACGCGGCTTCTTGCGGCCGGTCCGCCTGGCGCTGCCTTCTTGAGAAAGATGCAGTTCGTTGCCAAAATACTTTTTTGAAGGCGGCGTGTTGTCGCCATCACGTCCGCGATGACCGCTGGCATGCTTGGGCTTGTTGTGGCGCCCAGCACCTTCCGCCGACGCTCCCGGACGATCCTCGCCACGACGTGGTCGTTCGACCGGCGCATCCGGAGTTGGGGCGTCCACCCCGGCAACCACAACCGGCACCTCAGGCTCAGCATTCTTGCTGCGCGCTGCACTGGCTTCGGACGCTGCACGTGCAGCCTCTTCGGCCAGGCGCTTCTCCTCCTCCACAGCTTTCTGGCGCGCATCTTCTTCGTGGCGGCGACGATCGGCCTCCTGGCGCACATGTTCCTCGGCATCGCGCTTGGCCTGGGATTCCTCGAGCTTGCGCAGCGCATCCTCGCGCTCGGGATCAATCGACTTGCCCTGATCCTCGACCACACTACGCTTGACGTAGGTACGCTTCTGGCGAACTTCGACATTGACGGTCTTGGCCACGGCGCCACGCTGCCCCGGATTGACGGTCAGCTCGCTTACGGTGCGGCGCTTGAGCGTCACCTGTCGCGGCGCACTGTCTTCGCTGCTGGCTTCACGCTTGCCGTGATTGCGACGCAGAAAGCCGAGCAGCTTGACCTTTTCGGTACTGCTGATCGATTGCTCCGGATCGGAGAAACTCATCCCGGCTTCGGCCAACTGCGCGAGCAGCTTGTCCACCGGTGTGGCCAACACTGTGGCCAGTTGCTTGATTGTTACGTCCGACATTTTCTCTCTACTCCTGACCTGCCCGCGATTGCCAAACTCTCGTCAAAACTCCGCTGCGGGCCATGCCTGCAACAGTGAACATTGACGAGATCAGGTGTTGCGTGCCGCCATAATCAGTGCCGCTGCGCGCTCTTCATCGACGCCCTCGATAGCCAGTTCGATCAGCTCATCGGTGGCCAGATCCGCCAGATCCTCACGCGTGACGATGCCGTGCTGGGCCAGTTCGTAGGCGAGCGCCTCATCCATCGACTCGACCTCGAGCAGATCGTCGGCCGGCTTGTTTTCGTCAATCCCCTCCTCGACCGCGAGGGCATCAGTCAACAAGGCATCCCGCGCACGGGCCCGCAGTTCCTCGACGATGTCCTCATCGAAGCCATCAATCGCAAGCAGTTCCGCGGTCGGCACATAGGCGATTTCCTCGACCGTCGAGAACCCTTCCTGGACCAGGATCTGGGCGATTTCGTTGTCGACCTCGAGCTTGTCGACAAACAGGGCACGCGCGGCTTCCTGCTCGCTCTCACTTTTCTCGCGAACCTGATCGGCGGTCATCACATTGAGCTGCCAACCGGTCAATTTGCTTGCCAGGCGCACGTTCTGGCCGCCGCGTCCAATCGCCTGGGACAGCTTGTCCTCGGCCACCGCGATATCCATCGAGTGCTTCTCCTCATCGACGATGATCGATTGCACTTCCGCCGGCGCCATTGCATTGATGACGAACTGGGCGTTGTTCTCATTCCACAACACAATATCGATGCGCTCGCCATTGAGTTCGTTCGAGACCGCCTGGACACGTGATCCGCGCATGCCGATACAGGCACCGATCGGATCGGTGCGGTGATCATGGGCGAGCACGGCGATCTTGGCGCGGTCGCCGGCATCGCGCGCGCAGCCCTTGATCTCGACCAGACCCTGGCCCACCTCGGGCACTTCAAGCTTGAACAGCTCGATCATGAATTCCGGGGCGGTGCGCGAGATGAAAAGCTGGGGACCGCGCGGTTCCGAGCGCACCTCAAACAGATAGCCACGGACGCGGTCGCCGGCGCGCACGGCCTCACGCGGAATCGACTTGTCGCGCGAGATGAAGGCTTCGGCGTTGCCACCCAGATCGATGTACAGATTGCCGCGCTCGACGCGTTTGACGATACCGGTGATCAGCTCGCCGACGCGATCGGAATAGGCTTCGACGATCTGCGCGCGCTCGGCTTCACGCACGCGCTGCACGATGACCTGCTTGGCCGCCTGCGCGGCGATGCGACCGAAGTCGGGATTCTCGATCTGCTCCTCGATGTATTCACCGACTTCGCTATCCGACTTGACGTCGACGGCGTCCATCAGACGAACCTGCCAGTCCGGCGATTCCATGACGACATCATCAGCGACCACTTCCCAGCGCCGGAACGTCTCGTATTCGCCGGAATGCGTGTCGATTGAAACGCGTGCGAGCACTTCCTCGTCGGGATAGCGCTTCTTCGCCGCCGAAGCGAGCGCCGCCTCCATGGCCTCGAAGATGACTTCCTTCGGAACGCCCTTCTCGTTGGCTACCGCATCGACCACCAGCAATAGTTCTTTACTCATCTCTTCAACTCCTGAGCGACTGCCGCAGCAGCCTCACTTGTGTTTCGGCCCGCGCTTGCGCGATCCGGTGTCCTCATTCTTCTTCGGCGCGGCGGCATAGCCCAGCGCTGCGTAATCCGGCACCAGCTTGGCCTTGACGATATTGGCGTGCGCAATCTGCACGTCCTTGCCGTCCTGATCGAGCTGGATGCGATCGCCTTCGATGGCCTTGATCCGACCCTGGAAGCGATGACGCCCATCGATCGGCAGGGCGACACTGACCTTGGCCTCGCTGCCGATGAATCGACTGAAATGCTCGACCGTGAACAACGGCCGATCGATGCCGGGCGACGAAACCTCGAGCGTGTAGCGGCCTTCGATCGGATCGTTGACGTCCATCAGCGCGGAAATCTCGCGGCTGACGCGCTCGCAATCCTCGATCGTGACCGGGCGCTCCGGCGCATCGATAAAGACGCGCAACAGGCTGCTGCCGCGGCTCGGGCTGAACTCGATGCCAACGAATTCCAGGCCGAGGTCGGCGACCAGCGGAGTCAGAAGTCCATTGAGTTTCTCGTTCGTCACTGCGATTCGTGGTTCCGCTGCAAAATTCACCAAAAAAAAATGGGCGCAAGGCCCATTCCAGAATTCACCGTTGTCTTGCCTCTCCGGCATCGGTGATCGCGCATCCTGCGCTTTCCCGGCAGAAGGGCCACCGTAGTGGCCCTTCGCTGGAAACCTGGTAGCGGGGGCAGGATTTGAACCTGCGACCTTCGGGTTATGAGCCCGACGAGCTGCCAGACTGCTCCACCCCGCATCAGAGCCGCGCATTGTAACGACCTGTCCCGAATCGCGCAAGGAAGATCGCGCAACCGGATTGTTCAGGCTCTCCGGGCGCATGCATTGCACGCAAGCAAATCGAGCCGCATGGCGACACGGCTGTCGAAATTCAGCCTCGCGGCGGCGTGCCGTCGATCCGGGCAGGTGCGGACTTGCGCCAGACCAACCACGCCGAAACGACGATCGCCAGGATCAGGGTACCGATATGAAAACCACTCATGTCGGCCCAGGCCACCGCACCGGCCATGTCCGGGCCGATGCTGGTCAAGGCCGATCGCATTGGAATACCGAGGTATGAGGCAACCTTGGCCGCCGCCAGCAGGTAGCTCGCATAAGCGCAGGCCACAGCCGTGCTGAATGCGGCAATCAGGACTCCAGCCAGACTCCGTCCGAAGCCCTGCCGGCGCACAACCACCGCGATGATCAAGCCAACCAGCAGTGATACGCCGATCAGGTCGACACGCACATACAGCTGCAGCACGCACCAGACTGCGCCCGCAGCAAGCGCAACCATCAAGGCAGTTGCAACGCCGATGATGCTCGTTGAAAGCGATCGCTTCGGAAGGTCAACGGGCATGGCGCGGCTCGTCGTTACAGCTTCTCGGCAGGGTCATCAACAAATTCGCAAGGTGGCGAGCGGAGGGCGGATTCTAGCGGCCTTGCGATATGCGGTCTAACCCATCAGCACCGAAGCCTTGTCTTTCGCTGCCAGCATGCAGCGCACGGAGTCCGGCAATGGCTGACCAGGCGACACGTCATCGGCGGGAACCGGCACGCCCATGGAAATTTTTAGCGGAATGACTCCGCACCAGAACGGCAAGCCCTTGTCGGCCGGATCGTCCTTTGGCCCACCGCTGCGAATCTTTGCGCCAGCCTCTTCGATGTTCATGCGCAGCAAGGCTGTGGCGTTGATCTCGTTGCGATCAGCAGCACGCGATTCGCCGGCACGACCCGGTATCAAGGCGTCGACGAAACGCGCGAAGATCAATGCCTTTTCGTTCGGATCGATGATCGGGACAGCCTTGCCGAAAGCCACCACCGAGCGATAGTTCATCGAATGATGAAAGTGTGATCGCGCGAGCACCAGACCGTCGATCAGGCTCACGCACAGGCAGGTATCGATTCCCTCGCCAAGGCGGCTGAGCAAGCGACTCGCAATCGAGCCATGCAGATAGACAACATTGCCTTCGCGGACATAGGCCATCGGAATGACAAAAGGCTGTCCGCTGTCATCCGCAAAAGACACATGGGCAATCCAGCCTTCATCTAGGATGGCGTTGATGATTGCCTGATCGTAGTGTCCGCGTTGGGCGACGCGCTTGATCCTGCTTCGCAAATGCTCGCGCATGGGATTTCCTCGGTTGCATGGACTTGACGCAGCCAGCATGGCGTTGGAAATTGGTCGCGTGGAGCGCCACCCATGCGCAAATGAATGGAACCAATCATGTATATCCAACTCGATGGCCTGGGGCCGCGTTACGCCCAACTGATCCGCGCATTGAAATCGGCAATTCTGGAATCACGACTTGCCGCAGGCGCACGCATACCGGCCAGCAGGATCCTGGCCAGCGAACTCGGCATTTCGCGCAACACGGTGATTACCGCCTACGATCAGCTGCAGGCCGAGGGATTCCTGGTTGGGCGAGTCGGTTCCGGGAGTTTCGTCGCCGATATCGGCAACCCGATCGGCACCGCACGCGAACCCGGCAGCAATCGTCTGGTCGCGCCGCTTTCCGATTTTGCGCGGCGGGCGATCGCGGTAAATGATGGCGCTCGGATCCCCGGGCGTCAGCACCGTGATCTGCGCTACAACCTCCAGTACGGCCTGCCGCTGACCAATTCCGCACTGGCCAGTGCCTGGCGCCGTGAGATCAGTCGTGCCGCCGAACGTGCCGAATTCGACTATCCCGACGCACAGGGCCTGCCAGCCTTGCGCGAGCAGATCTGCGACTATCTCACGCGCAGGCGTGGCGTGAGCGCTCGCACCGAAGACATCCTGGTCATTTCGGGCACGCAGCAGGCCTTCGCTCTCGCCTCGCGCGTTCTGCTCGAAACTGGCGACACGGTCGTGCTTGAGGACCCACACTATCGCGGAGCCCGCCAGATCTTTTCGACGTACGGCGCACGGGTTCGTGGCGTCAGAGTCGACCAGGAAGGTCTCGTGCCATCGGCCCTGCCCCGTCGCGCAAGTCTCGCCGTCGTCACCCCGTCGCATCAGTTCCCGACCGGTGCCTTGATGCCGCTGGCACGTCGCGTCGAGCTGCTCGAATGGGCCGTGGCAACACAAGCATGGCTGATCGAGGACGACTACGATGGCGAGTTTCGCTTTGGCGGTCGACCGTTGGCCGCACTCAAGTCACTCGATCATGACGGCCGGGTGATCTATATCGGCAGCTACTCGAAAACCCTGTTCCCAGCCCTGCGGCTCGGCTACATGGTGCTGCCGGCGTCACTCGGCGATGCCTTCCGCGCAGCCAAATGGCTGGAAGATCGCGGCAGCAACACGCTCGAACAGGCCGCCTTGGCCCACTTCATGGCCAGTGGTGGATTCGAACGTCATTTACGCCGCGCGGCGCAGAGCCTGCGTGCGCGCCGTGCGGCGATGCTCACCGGCTTGCGCAAACACGCCGGCGACGCGGTCGAAGTGGTCGATTCAAACGCCGGCATGCACTTGGCCGCCTGGCTCAAGTCGGGCAACCATGCCGACTGCGAACGCCTCGCCGAGCACGCGCGCATGCGCGGCCTCGGCCTGTACACGATCGCCCCGTACTCGCTGCAGAAACCATCCCGACCTGGCCTGCTGCTCGGCTATGCCGGCCTGCCACCCGCCGATATCGAAGCGGCCATGAAACTATTCGGGCGCTGCCTGCGAGAGACTGGCCTACTCGCTTAGCCTGTCTGACTTGGCTCGCGTATATCCTCTGTTCGCCGTCAAGCGTTTTTCGCGGGTTTTGCAGGTTGGCGCTGAGCGCAAGCGAAGCCCAACACCCCTCAAGCCCCAAGCCACTCGCAATCCCGACCCACCCCGCAGCGTTGGGCTTCGCCTTCGGCTCAGCGCCAACCTGCATTGTTACGTAACGTTTCGCCGCAACCTGCGAAGTCAGCCAAAGTGCAAGCTGTCGTAGGGCGGGGACCCGCGAAGCGGATTCCGTCGCATGATGTTCGCCTCTCGAGTGCGCGAATCCCGCGCGAACGGCGGAGTCGCTCCTTCGCGGTTCCGCCCTGCCTGTCGAACACTGGCATGAGATTGGTGCGCCCCACCAAGTGCCTTGATCGTGTCGGCATCGCCCTGATATCCCTGCGTGTGCCGATCACAAGCCGCATAATAGGCAGTCACGACATCAGGATCATCGGAATTCCCGCGAAATGAGTGGATACAGCACAACCTCGGAGCCCGTGCGCTTCGAGCGCGACTGCCCCGCCGTCATGGTGCCGCAGGGCGACAACGTGGTTCTGCCCGCCGGCCAGGCCGGCTACATCACCCAGGCGCTCGGCGGCAGCTTTACCGTATTTGTCGAAGGCAACCTCTTCCGCATCGCCGGCAGCGACGCCGATGCGATCGGCAAGACCCAACCCGTGCCGCTTGAGCTGGCGCCCGACGCCGCCGATGAAGACGTCGAGAAGCTGGTCTGGTCGCAACTGCGCACCTGCTTCGATCCCGAAATCCCGATCGACATCGTCGAACTCGGCCTCATCTACGATTGCGATTTGGAAAAAGCCGAAGACGGCCAGCGCAAGGTCAGCATCCGCATGACCCTGACCGCGCCCGGCTGCGGCATGGGCGAGATTCTTGTCGAGGACGTGCGCAGCAAGGTCGAGATGGTCCCGACCATCAGCGAGGCCGACGTCGAACTGGTCTTCGATCCACCGTGGAACCACACGATGATGTCGGATGCTGCAAAGCTCGAAACCGGAATGTTCTGATGCTTGCCGACTGCAATCGTCGGCATTCGAACGATTGACGGATTGGTGGGCCGTGAAGGATTTGAACCTTCGACCAATGGATTAAAAGTTCGCAATGAAATCAGTAAGTTACTGATATCCAAGCAAAGTCGAGCGAAGTTTGCGTAAGGCAAAAGAAGTCTGGAATCAGCAGCTTAGGCAAGTTTGGCGAAGCTGGCCCGAACTGACCGGTGTACTGCTGGTGTACCGAATTTCAGTGCTCAAAAACCGGATTCAGCTCAGTAACTTCAATGGCGGGTCGCACCGGCCGCGAATTCAGCAATCGCAGCGGTATCTGTCACGGCAGCAATCTTGATTCCTTGCTCGCGCAGTTCGCAAACGATCTCATCTGCAGCGCGACGCGTCGCCAGCTCACCCGGGTCTGGCAAATTCAATGCAAAGAGCATTTTTTCTGGTAACAGTTCCCGTTTCTCCAGACGCCGCACACGATCCACCCAATGCCCGCCTATCTCGAACACCTTGTTCGGCTCGTCTTTGGCAAGGTCAAGCGGCTTGATCGCGAGTTGCGCATGTTCGCCTCGGCGGTGCACAAATGGCACATTGACGTGCAAATCTTCATTGCCGATCCGTGCTTCAACAAAGAGGTCGCGCAAATTTGCTTTGCGCAGCGTTTCGCGCACGCCACGGTTGAGAATCTGATCGTGATAGTCCTTGTTCACGAAGTCCCGCTCCACAAAACGGGCAAACAGGGCATCCAACGTTTCCTCGGGTTGCTCGGCAAGAATCACACGGACGTCGCTGAAGCGGAGCAACGCCTCGCGTGGCTTGGTCAATCCCGCAAACATCTGCTGAGTAACGGCTTTGCCTTCGGTTCCAGCGTGTCCATGCGTGAATTTGTTAATGCGATCAAGTTCGTCCTGAAGATAGCGCATGGCTTCGCGATAAATACGCTTGTCCAGCCGTTCAAAGAAACCCGTGATTCGTCCGGTCTTCTTCGGTGCCATCAATCGCGCATCAAGGTAGCCCGTTGCCGGACATGCCAGTACCACGCCCACGTTGGCGAACTCGCCCGTTTCCGCATAAGGCAGAAAACGGATAATCGCGTATTGGCAGGCGAGCGGCTTCATGGCATGAGCCTCCAGAGTTCTTCGTTTTTGCAGCGGTTCAATAACGCCAGAACGGCGTTCGGATCGAAGTCAGTTGGAATGGTTCGTTCCTCGTCCATGAACCACCATTCGTCAGGGGTATTCTGGCAGGCCTCGGGCCATACCGCCAGAGCTGTGCGAAGCCGCCGCGAGTACTCCAAACGCTCCACAAGGTCTTGAAAAACATCCGGAATTCGCTCAGCAAAGACATGAGCCTGAGTGAACTGAGCGGCATCAAATTCCCGATCGAAAGCAGTGTTGTGGTCGATCACAACCAACTGACTCTCGGAAGTCTTCCAGAGCAAGTTGGGGTTGCCGCCAAGCTCGGTCAAGGTCCGGTCTGAGTTTCTCACCCACCAATCAAACATCAGCACATCTTGCTGGAGGTTGATCGGCACGTCAGATACGTGCGCCCTGCTCAGCCACTGGGGATTTGGAACTTGGAGCGACGCGAATGCTGGTCCCGAGCCAAGATCATTGCCTTCGGGGAACAATTCGATCAGATCCAGCGACGCCTGCACGATCGCGAACTCCGGCAGCGGCAAGCCAAAGGCGCGAGCAAGGTGGCCCGCGAGCCACTCGCACAACAGGCTACGCGGCCCCGCGCCACTTCCCTTCACGTAGTACAGGCGATCATCCTCGCATCGGCAAAGAAAGGGTCGAGTCACGCCCTGCTCACTGCGATGCAGAATTTCAATAATTTGAAGCGGTGAGGTCAAACCATCGACTCGATCGGCATTCATTCGCAGGCCTTCTCGCAAGCATCGACGAGGCGACGTAGCGCAGCGATGTGTACTGCGCAAAGATCGCCAATAGCATTCTGCGGGTTTCCGTTGCCGAAGTAGTACCTGCCTGTAGCAGCAAAGTCGACGTTGATGTTGTCCCCTTGGCGTTCGGTCTGCAGTTCGCGAAACCGCAGAATCACGTTGTTCCTTGGCGGCGGAATGTAGCCGTGATGGCCTGGTTTCAACGGCCTAAAGTGGACGGCGATCGAGCGCCGACCCTTGCCTCGGGCGTAGTAGTCCGCATGTTCTTGCAGAAACTTGATTGCGAGTTCCTTCGCAGGCGGATCGGATTCTTTCAGGTAGGACGCAACGGAGTAACAGGCATTGAGCAATGCCGACAGATAGAACGTAAATTCATTGATCACGTCGTTTCCCTCCATGAGAGGCTGTCGCTTCAGTTCAGCGCGATCCATCAGACGAAGGAAGAAATCCGCCTCGCCAAGCTTCTCGCGCGCTCCCGCCAATGTTTCGCCGATTGGGGTCGTTATTTGCTTGAGCTCCTTGCGTGCCATCGATCAGGTTGACGCCAACGGTACAGTGAACACACGCTCAAGAGTCGCGAGTAAAAGAGCCGCGCTAGCCGCGCGAATCGCTGCATGATGAGCTTTGATGGTGCTGACTCCGGCTTGTAGGGCGACGAACGACCGTTGTACGGCCATATCGGGGATCGGAATCTCAATTTTTTCGAGCTTTTTGACTCCCAGCGTCCGGTTTCGACCGGCACCACCTGGCGATGCCTCGCGCACCTTCTCTAAGCCTTCTGGACTCAATAAGAAGTAATGCACGAACTCAGAAAGTGCGGCGTCCACGTCCACAACGCACGTCATAAAGCGATGCGAGCCGAAGCGGCCGTGATCGTCTGGGCGCACGATGGCGATAGCCCCTTCCCAAGCAAACACGTTGGAAAACAGCAAGTCGCCAGCTTCGATAGAGAACAAGCGCTTGGTGCCAAGCTCCAGACCCGCTACCGCCGGCTTATGGAAGGTTCCTTTCCCGAACGAACGGATACCAAGCTCTGGGTATTTGACGTCGGCCCCGATGGTAGCTTCGCGGCGCACCAGCGGCGCAATCTCAGCCATCGGGCGATACGGCGCACCGGCGATGATGTCGCGGAAGCGCAAGGCCAACAGCCATTCGGCATCGGTTTCGGAAGCGTCGAGATGATCGGCTAATCGCTGGGTCTTGTCGGCTAATGCATTCAAGCGGGCGACGATGGCTTGCTGCTCGGCCAATGGTGGCAAAGGAATCTTGTGGCCGAGAATTTTATCGGGATGCACGCGAATTCGTCGAGAACCAACTCCCTTGCTGCCCATGGCAATCGCTTGCCAAATGGATGGACGTCGAAAGTACGCGCCCAGATAGCCCGGTAGCACGCGTGATTTGTCTAAGGTGAAGCTGGGATATTCGTTCGATACAAAGTGCCCTTCGAACTCATCATCGACGATTCCGTAGGCACCCTCGAACGCGAACAATCGACTGTAGATAAAGTTACCGGCACGAATGCGGAACAGCGTTTTGGCGCTGGTGTTCATGCCCGCAATGGGTGGCTTCCGAAACAGTCCGCGCCCGAAGCCAAAAATCCCCACATTGGGATAGCTCGCATCTTCCTGAACTGCTACGCCGTCATCCGCCGGAGTAAGCAAGTCGCAAAGCTCAACCTGCGGCCAACTGCTCACGCTGACGCCCCGCCCACAAGCGCCTCGATCTCACCTAGCCCGGATTATTCACGAACAAAGAGTGCAGAAGCCAAGTTTGTGCTAAAATAGCGTTGCGAAACAACCAGTTAGCAACAAACAGGGCTTCTGCATGAGCAAGCGTAGCATTCAACAGGGTGTGTTGTTCAAGGGCTTGACCAAAAAGCCACTGGTCGTCCATTTCGACCAGGCGCAGGCCTCGTCCGACGGCGGTGCGATCTTGCTCAAGGCGTGCGATCAGCAGCTGAACCTGAGTGCACGCCTTGCCGCGTGTTTGCACGACTCGCGTCAGGCGAGCAAGGTGCAGCATTCGCTCAAGGAGTTGTTTCGTCATCGCCTGTATGGCATCGCCTGCGGCTATGCCGATGGCAACGATTCGGCCCGTCTGGCCGAAGACCCGGTGATGAAGATGGTGCTGGATCGCGACCCGGTTTCGGGCGCGGCGCTGGCCTCGCAGCCAACGCTGTCACGTTTCGAGAATGCGCCCACCGCGGCCGAGTTGCTGCGCATGGCCGACACCCTGGCCGACGTGGTTATCGAGCGTCACCGCAAACGCAAACGCAAAACCAAACGCATCACGATCGATCTGGATCCCACGGTGGATCCAGCGCATGGCCAGCAGCAACTGACTTTGTTCAATGCGTTCTATGACACCCGCTGTTATCTGCCGATGGCCGGGTTTCTGAGCTTTGATGACGAGGCCGATCAGTATTTGTTTGCTTATGTTCTGCGCGCGGGCAATGCCGCCGCCAAGCTGGGCTGTCTGGCCATCCTCAAGCGGGTGGTTCCCAAGTTGCGCCGCGCCTTTCCGAAAGCCGAGATCCTGATCCGCTTGGATGCCGGTTTTACCGGTTCCGATCTCTACGATTTTTTCGAAGAGAACGGCTTGAAGTACGTCGTGTGCATGGCGCAAAATCCCGTGCTCAAAGGCCTTTGTGACCCGCTGATGGAGCCCGTACGCGAAGCCGTCGCCCGCGATGAAGTCCCCGAGCCGGTGTTCGGGGAAGTTCACTATCAGGCCCGCAGTTGGTCGCATGCGCGGCGGGTCGTGATGAAGGCGGATATGGCGTTGCACCCGCATCGCAAGCCCAAGGAGAACCCGCGTTTCATCGTCACCAATCTCAGTGGCACACCCGAACATGTCTATCGCACCGTTTACTGTGCCCGCGGCGATGCGGAAAACCGCATCAAGGAACTCAAGTACTGCCTGGATATCGATCGCACCAGTTGCACCAGCTTTCTGGCCAACCAACTGCGCGTGCTGATCGCCGCAGCCGCCTATGTCCTGATGCAGGAGCTGCGCCTGCACGCACACAACACATCGTGTGCCCGCGCCCAAGCCAGCACCTTGCGACTGCGTTTACTCAAATTGAGTGCGTGGATTGACGTATCCGTACGCCGAATCGTGATCCACTTTCCCAGCACCGCCCCCTTCGCCGACACATGGCGCAAGATCGCCCGCTCCCTGAGTGCTGTGCCCACCTAGCCAGTCGCCAAGCCGCCGTGAAGACCCCGTCGGAGGCCCTCTCCGCGATCTCGCTCGCGGGAAATCCAGCAAAACACCGGAAAATCCTGGAAATATTTATGCCGACGCGCACGAAGCGAGTGCAGGGGTCAATATTCCACCCGTTTCGCCGCCGTCAGCGTGAAAATCATCCGCGTTCGCGGCTGCTACAAGGAAATCTCAGTCGTTCATGAATAATGCGGGCTAGCAAGCGCATCACCTCGACCTCGTGCCCGCGCATACTCGCGACCAGTTCGATCGGATCCGCGTTTTCAAGCGTCTGCTTCGCGCTCGGATTCTTGAGGTCGAGGTTATAGCCGCGTTCAGCAATATCGTTTGCACTGACCTTCCAGGCCTGCGGGCCTGGCCCACGCTTGGACCACCAAGCGAGACAGTCGGCAAACTCCTCGAACTGCATCGGCATGGTCTTGGAATATTTCTTGCGGCCCTGTGGCAGCGGCAGCTCGTAGAACCAGATGTCCTCCGTCTTGCCGTTGCGGTCGAAGAACAGCAAGTTGGCCGGGATATCCGTGTACGGCGCGAACACACCTTGCTGCAAGCGCACGATGGTGTGCAGGTTGAAGTCGTTCAGTAGTTGCGCCTTCACGAGCGCAGCAACGCCGTCACCGAACAAGGTGCCGTTGGGTACAACCACGGCGGCTCGGCCACCGCGCTTGGCGCTCTGCGATCCCTTTTTGGATTCCCCACCAAGGCGAGGAGCGCCAACCACGCGCAACTTGCGCATGATGTACTGCAGGAACAGCAGCGCGGTTTCGGAAGTTTGCAGATTGGGCGGAAAGTTGGCCTTGATGCCCGCCTCTTCCTCACCACCGAATGGCGGGTTGGTCAGGATCACGTCCACACGTTCGGAGTGGCCCATCTCGGTCAGGCGTTTTTCCAGCGTGTTGCCATAGGCGATCTGTGGCGCTTCAAGTCCGTGCAACAGTAAGTTCATTTCCGCCAGCATGTAGGGCAGCGGCTTGGCTTCCTGTCCCTGCAACGTGGTCTGCTGCAATTGCTCGCGCTGCTTGGTGGTTTTCACTTTGGCGGCGAGATGATCGTAGGCCTCGACGAGAAATCCGCCGGTGCCGCAGGCCGGATCGAGTACGGTTTCTCCGAGTTGCGGATCTGTCACTTGCACCATGAAGCGCACAACCGGACGCGGCGTGTAGAATTCACCGCTGTCGCCAGCGGCATCGCGCATCTCGCGCAGCATCGACTCGTACAAGTGCGAAAGGGTGTGGATCTGCTCGCTGCTGGTGAAGTGGATCGTGTTGATCTTGTTCAACACATCGCGCAATAGGTAGCCGCTGACCATGCGGTTTTGCACGCCCTTGAACACGTTGGCGATGACTGCGCGCTGACCATCGCGGCCGTTGCGCTGCGCTTGCGCGCGAAGGTAGGCGAACAGGCCGGGGCCGCGCTTTCCATCAGGGCGGATCGCCTCGTCCTGGTTGAGAAAAGTCAGCAGTTCTTCGCCGTTGATGCCATCGGGTCGCGCCGCCCAGTCGCGCCAGCGGTACGGTGCCTCGATCAATGGATCGTAGCGGCGGCCATCCAGTTCAGCCTCTTCCTCGTGGCGGGTTTCCAGATCATCGAGGAACTTGAGGAACATCACCCACGTGAGCAGCGGCAGACGGTCGGCGTCACCGTTGAGGCCCTTGTCCTTGCGCAAGATCTGGCGCACGGACTTGATGAGTGAGGAGAGTTGTTGCGCGGTGGTCTGGGGTGTCTGAGATTTCTTGATGCGGGTCATCGTCTGCATTCAGGTCATTGATACAAAGCCGCCTGCAAGCTGCCAACGGCCTCGCGCAGGTCAGGCACACCACCGAAGTGACGGCTGGCAATTTCAGAGGGGCTGACGTAGCGATCGAAGGGATCGACCTTCAACAGTTCGGACAAGGTATTGAATTGGATCACGCCGCGTTCGATATAGCGATCCAGCAGCAGTCCAAGGATTTCCCGGGCGGTCACGCCGTAGCGCGCGAACAACGCTTGCGTTTGTGCGCGCGCTTGCTCACACGCTGGCGACGAGTGAGCAGCGGCGCATTCCAAGCCAGATGGCAGAGCAGATCGAAGGAATCGGCATCCTGCTGGCCAGTGGAAGCGATCAACTCATCGAAGCTGATGTGACGCTCGGCCAGTTCGCGCAATACCTCGGCGCGGGTGTCGGGTTTGGCCCATGCCGATTGCAACTCGCCGCGATTGGGAAACAGCGAGCGAATGGTGCGCGCCGAATATTCGGTATAGCAAACGACCTGCAATTTCTTGCCGTCGGCACCGAGGTCATAGACGAGATAACCGATGACTTCAACGTGCCCACCATCCACATAAAGTTGCGCGGCTCATCGGACTCCATACTGGTGAATTCGGCGGACTCTCGGGTTCGTCCGTGAAGGAACAGCTCCGTTCTCAGGCTGCTCAAGCCCAATCATCGTCGCGACCACCTCGGCCTGCTCGCTCAGCATAACCTCTTCGATCCGAACCGGATAGCCATCGAACAGCGGATCTGCAAAGTGCTGCGTTGCCGTGCCGGTGAAGTCGATGATGTTGAAGAATTCTTTGCCGTAGTCGACTCGCAGGCGCGTGCCGCGACCGATGATCTGCTTGAACTCGGCACGTGAGCCGACGACGCGAGCGAGCACTACGTTCTTGACCGTCTCGGCATCGACTCGAGTCGTCAGCAGTTGCGATGTAGTCAGAATCGTAGGTGTCGGCCTGTCTATTTCCTGAAAGTTGGAAAGGTGGCCAAGCCCGACCGTCCCTTCGTCGGAAGTAACGCGGCAGACGTAATCGGGGTATTCGCGCCCACGAGATCGCTGTTGAGATTGACGAACTTGTAGGGCGCATCTCGGCAGCGTGTTCCTGGTCAACGCAAAACACGAGCGTCTTGGCGAAGCGAATGTTTACCGCGCAGAAAATCAGTCAGGTGCTTGGCCATCGCCTTTGTGCGCGCCCGCAACGCGATCACCCGCTCGAAATCTTTGGTCTGGTATTCGTCATAGGGATGGCACGGCCGTAGCGATCCAGTTCGTCACAATTCAGACACCAGCCTCGCCAGCGTCAGCCGTTGTGATGACGCGATGCACACGGTAGGGCGCGAGGAAGCCATCTTCGATGCCTTGGCCCAGACTGTACGTGTAAACGGGATCCTGATTAGCGTCGAACCTCAGTCAGGTTTCGCAGGATCTGCGACGCGGAAAGCGAAAACTGTACGCCATGTCCTTGGTGGGAGTTTGAGTCATGGCGATGAACTTGGTGCAGTTCCAGAAGGGTCTGTCGATAAGCGACTTTCTTGCCCGGTACGGTAGCGAAGCAAAGTGTCGTCGGGCTCTGTACCGTGCGCGCTGGCCGAAGGGTTTTCGCTGCCCGGGCTGCGGTGATCGGCGCCGCTCCACGTTTCGTCACCCGGTTTCGCCAGGTGGTCTACCAGTGTCGCGCCTGCGCACCAGACCACGCTGATCACCGGCACCCTGTTCCACCACCAAGCTGCCGTTGACCACCTGGTTGCTCGCTATCCACCGCTGACCACCACCAAGACCAACCTCGCTGCGCTGGAACTGATACGTCACCTCGGCGTGTGTACCGGACCGCCTGGCGCCTGAAGCACAAGATCATGCAGGCGATGGCCGAGCATGAAAAATCGAGACAGTTCAGCGGGTTTGTGCAGATCGACGATGCCTACCTCGGTGGTGAGCGCAACGGCGGCAAGCGAGGGCGAGGCTCCGAAACAAACAGCCGTTCCTCATCGCAGTGAAAACGGACGCCACCCTGCAACATCCCCTCTATGCGGTGATTGAACCGGTCCGAGCCTTCGACAATGCCTCGATGAGGACTGGGTGCAGCGGCGACTGACACCCAACGCGGAGGCGTTCACCGACGGCCTGAGTGCCTTCCGCCGAATCGAAAACGCCGGCCATGCCCACACCGTGCTGGAAACCGATGGTGGTCGGGCTGCGACCGAAGTCGCGTGGCGCACTGGGTGAATGTCGTGCTCTCCAATCTCAAACGTGCCCTTGACGGGGTCTATCACTCCATCAGCCAGTCCAAGTACGCGCGACGCTACCTGGCCGAGGCGGCCTACCGTTTCAATCGACGCTTTCGCCTGCAGAATGGGTGCCACGACTGACCCGCCGATGGTGGTGTGCAAGCCTTGTCCAAGCGGCTTTGCGCTTGGCCTGCAATTATGTTCACTGAGGTTCGACGCTAATCAGGAACGGGATTGCCGGAAGTTCTCGTAGCTATCGCGCGACTCTTGGCGGCCGGTGGCAGTCATTTCAAATGCACGGCGGGGGCGACCTCCAGCACCTTGCGCCAGCTGCTCGCATCACGCGCGGCACCGCGATGACATTCGTCGATGATAATGAGGTCAAAAAAATCGGGGCGAATGTGGTGAAACACATCCTCGCTCGCCGTCGTCAGCGCTTGATAGATGCCAAAGTACATATCGCGTGCTTGGCTCGGATCGGCACCTGTGATCTTGTGGCGTGCATCGCCGAAATGGATGAAATCCTTGTCCTTCGGATCGTCGATGAGAATGTTGCGATCGGCGAGGTAGAGGATCTTGGTAGACGGTATTCACCGCGACTATTCCAGCGACTGTTCCAGAGTTTCCAGGCAAACGGAGAGCCGACGCTGGTCTTGCCCGTGCCCGTCGCCAAGGTCGCAAGTACCGCTGCTCTCCTGAAACAATTGCCTCGACCACGCGACGGATGGCGATGTCCTGGTAGTAACGCGGAATCTTTCCGGACGTGAGGTTGTACGGCTCCAGCAATGGCTGCTGAGCGGCGGCTGTCAGACCCGTTGCTTGCGTCAGTCGGTTCCATAGTTCATCTGGTGTGGGGTAAGCCTCGACCTCACGCTCGCTGCCGGTGGTGAAGTCGATCTCGATGATGCGTCGGCCGTTGGTCGCATAGGCGAAGCGAAGGCCAAGCAATTCTGCGTATTCGCGAGCCTGCTGCACGCCGTTCTCGGCTGGCAGCCCGCTTTCCTTGGCTTCGACGACGGCAATCGGAAAATCGCGGCGGTGGTAGAGGATGTAATCCGCCCGACGTTGCTTTGCGCGACGCGCCTTGCCGCCAATCAACACAATCCGACCAGCCGTTATTGCGTGCTGCTCGCCGATGGCATGAGGCGCACGATTCCAGCCTGCCTGCTGCAACGCAGGCGTGACGAATTCGCGGCAAGTGTCAGCTTCGGTCAAAAATCAGCTCCTTTCATGGCGGCACCGCCAGATAACCGCAAAGCGGTCGACGCAGCCAGACTGTGCCACAACAACGCAAGGTAGGCGAAAGAAGCGATACCTGGCGAAGTAGAGCTTACCCGCCGTGACTTCACGCGAATCAGGCTTTACCCAATGGAAGGTACAAGGTCAAAGCGCCTGCCGCCGTCTCGCGGAAACCGTATTGACGATAGAAGGCGGCGGCACGTTCGTGCAACGCATCCACCAACAAAGCATGGATGCCCAGTTCGCCGCGCAGGTTGAGGCAGCGCTTCACCGCATCCTGTAACAACGCTTCGCCCAAGCCTTTGCCCTGTTCTGGGGATGCAACTGCGAGTCGAGCGAGGCGCGCCACTGGCACAGGGTAGCGCGGCAGACGTCGTTGATCCGCCGCTGACAGGTCGTTCAAAGACATTTGCGCGGCGGCAAGCGAGTAAAAGCCGCAAACGATCGACGGAGCCGTTTGATCGATCAGTACGTGCGTGGTCGCGACGCCGGAACGATAATGTTGCGTTGCGAGCGCCTTGAGATAGTGATTCAGCGATGGTTCGCCACAATCGAATCTTTCGCGATCGTGAAGCGCGCCATCCAGTCGCTGGACAATCAGCACGGGTCAGCGCCGATCCAAACCGCGTTCCATCGCCTTCTTGAGCTTGGGATTGGGCTTGAACGGCTTGTCCAATGCAGCGAGGAACCGACGGGACTCCGCTGAAGAGAGCGTCACGGTCAGCTCTGCCGCCATCACGCTTTCAGCCTCGCGCAACACGGCATCGCGAACGAAGGTGGACACTGGCACGCCGCGCAAGTCAGCGGCACGGGCAATGCGATCCTTGTCCGTCGGGTTCAAGCGCAGGTCGAGGCGGGCTGCAGCGGTCATGGTTGGTCTCCTTCTGTACGGGAATATACCGTACACTCCGGAAGGACGCAAAATCGGGTGTGCCAATCCGATTGAAGACGACAGTCGGCTTCCCGGATCGTGAAGGAGTAAAATAGCCCGACGAACCAACGACCACGTGAATGCTCGTACTTTTGGATCAAGACGGTGTGCTGGCTGATTTTGAACACGGCTTCCATCAGGCGTGGCGACAGCGGTATCCAGATTTTGCAGCTATCGATCTTGGCGAACGGCGGTCATTTCGGGTTCGTGACGATTATCCGGCGCATCAACGCGACCGCGTCGACGCGATATATCACGCAGCGAATTTCTACCGTGACCTACCGCCGATTGAGGGCGCCATCGAAGGTGCGAAGGCGATGCTCGATGCAGAAATCGACGTTCGCATTTGCACATCGCCGCTGGATGCCTTTCGGCACTGCGTCCCTGAAAAATACGAATGGATCGAGCGATACCTCGGCCATGAATTCGTTCGGCGAATCATCGTGACGAAGGACAAGAGCTTGGTCGCTGGCGATGTGCTGATAGACGACAATCCAGAGGTTGCCACCTCCCGGCCGCCGACATGGCGACATGTACTGTTCGACCAACCCTATAACCGGACCCATGAAGGCCCACGTATCACCTGGGCGAACTGGGCAGCCATTCTCGATCCGGATTTTCTGCTGGATCTTCCGAATGGCTCCCCATCTTATTTGGCGTAGTCCCGCCTAGATCGTGCCAATCCGCTGGCGAATCTCCAGTACCAACTCCTGTGCTTCCCTGAGTGTTCTCGCCACATCCGCAGCTGGGCTGCCCTCATCGGGTCGCTCGGCTAGCCAGAGCTTGAGAGTCGCGCCAAATCGATGCAGCTCTCCGTTAACCGAGATCAGATCCCTGATCGCTTGAAAATCGAACGTGCTTCGTATCGGGTGATTGAGCGCTGCAGCTCGCAAATACGCTGACAACGACATTCCGGCGATTGTTGCGCGCCGCTCGATCTCCTCCCGTTCCACGGGCGTCACCCCCACCAACATTCGGTTCAATCGGTCTCGCGCTTGCCGTACTGGCTTTTGCCTGGTGCTTCGCACAATCGAGACAACGTTCGTATTTGCCTCCGGGCTGTCGGCTGACTTTGGCTGGATGGGCTGCTCTGACGCACCAGACGGCCAAGACGGCAATGTTGGTTTTTTCATGACTCACTCCTCTGGGTTTGCCGCGGAAGCGGCTGTAAGCCTCGCAGAGCAAGATCGTCGAGCGCCGAAGGCGCAAGTAAGTTTGGCGTTGGGATGCACACGGTTCACCGTGTGATATCACAACGCACATCTTGCCCGCTGCTGATGCGCAACGCTGCGCACCACTCTGCAATTGATTTTCAAAGGCAACGCGAATCGAACCGCAGGTAGCCGCAGTCGAACGAAGTTTTGGACGAGTTGCGCTAGATCGGTATCGAGCCGGGCTTTCAGCAATTGCATTACGTTGCGGAGAATTGCAAAGAGTTGCAAAGAGTTGCATTGAATTGCACTGTGATTTCCATACGCATAGCGGTTTACGACGCCAAGGAAAAACAGTGGCGACTACCGGAGCCGAACCGTCGATCTTGCTGCCCAACCGAGTTTTTGATCGAGGCAGCCACCGGCAGTTAGTAGCTTTTAAATAGTTAAAGATGCGCGCGCGCGGGTTACGGTTTCGGAGAGCCAATGCTACAAAGGCTTTGAAGGGCATCCGCGTGTATAGGAGCCCGAATGGGGGTGTGTATAGGAGCCCGAACTTTTCAGCCCAAAGCGTGTATAGGAGCCCGAACGGTTTCACAGGTTATCCACAGGCGCGATGGCTGGCCGCTTGGAGAATCGCGGAGAGGTCGCCTTTGCGAGACGATCGCTCAACTCGGCAATGTGACCACTCGCCTTGCGCGAGTAGAACGTGACAACGTCCCGCTTCCGCTCAATGACCATCCGGAAGTCCGGAATTCCCTGCCCGCCAATTGAAGCGATTCGCTTCAAGCTTCGACGAAACTCTCGCAGGGTCAGACGACTGCCGCTCTTGTGACGAAGAAGCTCCATTCCAACTGCCCACTTCGGCTGCTTGCCGCAGTGTTTGCGGGCGATCTCGTATATTCGGCGAGCCAGGTCGGAAGACAGGGCAAAGTAATCTGGGCTGATCGAAAGCACATCAGCGCTCCGAACCGAATTGAAAATCCATTCTGAAATCGTGATTTCGACAAACAGCATGCGCGAGGATCCTCCCTCCTCGCGCTCCACACGAAAGCGCTCTATGAATCCAAAACCTTCAGTGACGCGCTTGCCCCCAGTCGCACGATCGGTGCGGATCGTTGTGCTACGCAAGCGCACAAGTGCCTGAATCAGCCGGTCGTAGTCCTTGCCTGACGTTCCACGGCCACAGAACTGAAGAATCGCGTGAACCGTTGAACCAACCTTTCGATTCATTTTCGGTCGACCACGATTGCGGGCGGCCATGAGTTGCGAAACACAGAAGAGCACTATGTCCTTGTCTCGCTGTGTTGCGGCTCCGAGCACACTTGGAATGACCTCCACGCGTTGCCGGGCGTCCTCGTAGATTCGCCGCATCGTGTCGCCGGCCTTCAGCGCGAACAGTGGAAGTTCCATGCTCGCAACATCGTTCTTGACCAACACATCTGAAAACCAGCCCGCGCAAGGAACTGTTTCGGTAACCGTGGGCTCGCATTCCACTTCGCGTTGCCGCCAACGCGTGCTGGCCGTACTCCGCTTCGGTGAGGTCATGATTGACACGAGCAACAGCGCCTACGTCGTCAAACCACGCCGAGAAAGACGCTCGCGACATCCGGAGTACGAAAGTAGATTCGCCGCCCAATTCGGACCTTGGCCGCATTGAGCTTGGCTGCGTAGTCGCTCGGTTCGCGCAATGTCATGCGCAAGCCATCAGGGGTTCGATCAAGCATGTGGGCGAGCTGAGTCAGACTCAGCAGCGGCCCGTACTTATCGAACATTGATGAGATGAACGTTGGATCTGCTGAAGACATGGCGAATTCCCTAAACTTACGGCGTTGGCCATAATCTTCGGTAGTTCGCGGCTGAATGTGTGGCCAGTTATGCCACAATTTGCTTCTCACGCAGAGAACGGCAGAAACAATGCAAATACAACGACATTTCCACGTTTGGAGCGGTTGTGATGAGCGAATGGCGAAAGCGGCGCTTGCGCTAAAAGAATCATTCGACGAGTTCGGAGCAAAAGGCTCGCAGCGGATTCCGCTGAAACGGTTGATTCGAGAACACCTCGACCCGGCGCTTGAGGCGATTGCTTCAGAAATCGTGGGAGTTGGCTCATCCCTCGTTGAGCATAAGTTTGGTCGAAACGGACTGAGTGGATGGCATAAGAAGCTTGGGCGACTCGACATCGCAATTTGTGATTTTGCGAGCGCATGTGATGTGAGAATTCTGAGATCGATTGATACGCTTCGCTATATACTTTTCTACATCCGACCATCTCCGTCGTCTCGAATCACGCCGAAGGAGGTAAGAGGATTGAGGGGTGCCGAACGGCGGAGACTGCCGAGCAGTCGAAGCGGAACGAAGCTGGATTGGCCGTACTGCGAACTGTGCTACCGGATTACCGAAGCGGCGTCTCAAGAATTACTACGGAATCGGACGCCTTTTGAGACAGAGAAAATCTACCCTATTGTCAGCGCCAGGTATTGCCACTATCACTCGGCACGCTGCGGAAGAGCATATGATCGTGACTTCCGACATCGCGAGAGATTCAAAAAAATTCTCGCAGCCGCGTATAGCGAATTTTCAGTTGATAGAAGATTCTCGCATCGGTTCGCAGGTCTTGCGCCGGAAGACACCCTTGTAACGACGGCTCTAGGTGGTGCACGCCTTTACGATTTGGAAGATTTCAGCGACCAAGTTTGTAAGGTTCGACACTACGCTTATCTCGTTGCACAACAACCGACACTTGAACGCACAATCATGATTGCGCTACTTCGCGCATCCGGGCTTTCTTACGCTCAAGTCGCGAAGGAGCTTGGCATCTCGCCTTCGGCTGTCATGCAGCGAGTGAAAAAATCCCGCGGTTGCTTTGATTTTAGTAGAAGTGACCCACTTATTTTCTGGTGGCCAGATTCTCTACTTACCGGACGCGCCACTTTCAAGCTGTCTTCAAGCGATCCCGTTCCAATCCCTATCGCTCAGCTGGCGCGAACAGTTTTAATCAACTTGAATCGAGAACCTCCGATCGCCAATGGAACCGTAGGAGATCAGAGAGAATCGTTGCTGAGCAATTGAAACCGTCCGCATGAAGCTTGTTGCCATAACTGCAGCCTGCGCAGGCAAGCGTAGTTAATCGTTTTAAACAACAAATCATGATCAGCGTTCCGAAGTTGCGATCCACCTGCGATCCAACGGCTGAAGTCGGCCAAGAACCGAGTTTGGGAAGTCAACCCCACTCTATGCTTTCTCCTTGACAGAGCCTGATACGTGTCTACGCTTCCGAGGCGGAGGCGCGCGGCTCGTCGCCGTCGGGGGATTGAGCCTCGTCGAGCAGTGCGGTCACCAAGCCGTCAATGTCGCAGCCGAATCGCTCGCGGTTCTCTGGATACAGGTCGATCATGAACCGGATATCCCAGATCCGCTGCATCCCTGCTGCCTGGTCACGATGCAACCGATCGAGCGCAGTGGAATAGGGCAACCGATCCAGCATTGGCACGCCGCCGCCTAAAGAACGCATGGCGATCGCCAAGGCACGGGCTCGCAGCGCGTCGGGGGTCAGAACACTTCGAAGGTTGTCCTCCATGGCTTCGTAACTGAGCCCCTGCATGACGTCGAAGTGGATCTCACCGTTCGCTCCGAGCTCACGCTGTGCTGCGTCGACCGCATCTCCGAGATGCTTCCCGGTTCCGTCAAGCACCTGGCGGTAGAACTCCTTTACAGCTTCGTGCAATGGTCCTGGAATCACACTCGTGCCGAAGCCTACGCAAGCGATGAAGGGAACACGGTGGGTCGTCGAAGCAGCCAGAATCGCAGCATGGCCCCAGCACGCCGCGCTCAAGAGCAGGAGATTGCAGCGGCACGCCAAATTTATTGCGCGAAGGTATGGCTCCAACTCCTCCCACTTCAGCAGAGACTCGTGGCCATACTCGTCTCGATGCCAATAGCCACTGGGGTCTTCCTCGGTGTTTCCGTGCGCCTCGATGTGGATGAGCGGCGCAGGGGCACCCGCTGTCGTCTCGGTGGCGATCGTTGCCAGAGTGTTCAAGAAATCTTCGCGCGTGCGAGGGCGGTAGAGCTGAATTTTGCGCCCCGCCGTCTTGTGATATCCCCGCTGTTCCATCCATTTGATCAGCGCTTCGCCCGTGGTTGGATCGTCCGGCATCAGCCATTCGATGATAACGATGCGACCGAACCTTAGAGTGAGGCCTTCGAATGTGGGGCGTCGCGGGCGGGCACGGTTCATTTCGAAGCCGAATAGCGAAGTTGCCTCATACGCTCAGAGGAGCGCGCAGATTTACGCCCATTCGTTTTTGCGCCGTCGACGCGAGCTTTGGTGTTCATCCGACCTTCCCTGATGCAACGTTCAATGAGGTGAACAGATTATCCACCAGCATCTTCCTAAGTCACCTCCGGCGCTCGGGCGGGCTTAGAACACTGGTTCGCTTCGGGTCGAGTCACGCCGGACAATGTCCGGCGGCGATCGGCCATTAGCAGACCCTGACATGAGGGGCGGCGGCCGATCGCTCAAAACCGGCTGAATTGGACCAATAGATGCCCCGCACAGCATCGCAGTTACATAGGGCCCGATCCGGGGCGGCCTGCTTCTCGTGCTCGACGACTGAATGGATTAGTCTCTTCTCAGCTTCATTTTGGGGTGAAGGCATGCGCATACAGAAGATCAGAGTCGAGGGCTTTCGCCTGCTTCAGGATGTCGAGCTCATGCTGGAGCCGGGATCGACGGTTATCGTCGGTCGCAACAACAGCGGAAAAACCTCTCTCACCGACGTGTTCGAACGTTTCGCTGGCGACGTCGGCGCGAGGTTCCGGCTTGAGGATTTTTCTGCTAGCGCCCGTAGCAAATTCTTGAAGGCGAAGGAGCTCAGGCAGAAAGGTGATCACCCGGATAAGGTCCTCGCCACCCTTCCGAGGATCACGATCACCCTGACCTTCACCTATGACAGTGCCGCCCACTCCTTAGGGCCACTATCACCATTCATCATCGACCTCGATATGGATTCGACGTCCGCAATTGTGAAGCTGGAGTATGCACCCACCCTCCCATCGCTACAGCCGCTGCTCGAGGTTGCGGAGGCTCCTAACGGTGTAGACGCGAAAGTCCATTTCATGAAGCATCTAAAGGAGGCGATACCTAAGGCCTACAGTGTTCAGGTCAGTGCTATCGATCCAACCGACCCTGCGAACGTTCGCCGGTTCGAAGGGACGACACACCTCTCGGCATTGCTCCAATGCAACTTGGTGCGCGCCCAACGCACGCTCGATCACTCCAAGCACGGAGACACCGATGTCATCGGGAAGCTGCTAAGCACTTTGTTCAAGACAGCATCCACTTCGACCGCAGCCGCAGCGGACCAGCAGCTCGCGGCCCAGCTGAAGTCCTCAGTTGAAAGCATCGAACGGGAAGTGCAGTCAGAGTTCGACACGATGCTGAAAGCACTGCTGCCAGCGATGAACGTGCTCGGCTTTCCGAGCATGAACGACACCGTGTTGCAGCCGGAGACATCGCTCAATGTCGATTCGCTTCTGTCGGACCATACCAAGGTGGTATATGCCGGCGCCGACGGCGTGCATTTGCCTGAAGGCTATAACGGGCTTGGCACACGCAACCTGATCTATATGCTCTTGCAGCTGGAGAGTCACCATAAACTCTATCGTGCAAGACCGACACGCCCAGCAACCCATCTTATCTTCATCGAGGAACCCGAAGCGCACTTGCACCCCCAAATGCAGGAGGTGTTCATCTATCAGTTGAACGCCGCGATGGGCAAATTGTCGGCGAAATATCCAGACGAGCCGGCATGGCAGGTGCAGTTCGTCATTACGACGCATTCCTCGCATGTGGCGAATGCCGCGCCGTTTGAAGCAATACGCTATTTCAGTAGTGTCCGGTTAAAAATCAAACAAAATCAATTGGTTGCCAGCATCATCAGGTTGGGATTGGTAGCGGTCGGGCTGCAGGGCGCATGAAAGCTGGGTTTTTTCGAATACGGAGACTGACAAGATCTGTAGACATGTGTAGAGCGAGGCGTCGAGGTGCAACTGCTTCTTGACGATGGCAATCAGCACGTAGGTGGCCACAGCGCACCACACTTGTGTCTTCACGGCGTTCTCGCTGGTTCCCAGAAAACGTTTGATCCGCAGGTGCTGCTTGATCCACTTGAAGAACATCTCGACCTGCCATCGGCACTTGTACAAAGCGGCAATTGTCAGGGCTGGCAATGCTGTGTTGTTGGTCAGGAAGACCAATGTCTTGCCTGACTCGGAATCCTTGAAGCGAACGCGCCGAAGATGCTCCGGATAGTTCCTGGACGCATAGTAGCCATTGAGCCGGATGCGTTGATCACAGATCACGCCGGTGTCACGCTGCGTCGGAGAGGAGTACACGCGGCGCGAATTCATGTCCTTCTTCGCACGGGTAACGAAGAACGCGCCTGCCTGATGGATTGCGTACAGTCGCGCAAAGTCCACGTAACCTCGATCCATGACGTAGAAGGCCCCGGCCTCGATGGGCAGGATATCCAGCGCATTGACGTCGTGCAGCTTGCCATCGCTGATGTGGATGAAGGTCGGTATCGCGCCACGCAGATCCAGCAACGTGTGCAATTTGATCGCGGCTTTGGTGGATCGAAATGGTGCCCAGTCGAACAAACTCAGGCACAGGTCGATGGTGGTGGAGTCCAGCGCATAGACGCTGGCATCGAGATCGAGCACCGAGGGTTCTTGAGAATACAGCGTTTTGGCGCGCACGATCAGCCGCTGCGCCAGCGCATGGTAGATGCGCCAGTCGCGCAGGTTCAGTGCGTCGGCCAGCGTCGAACGCGCGGGCGCAGACGCGATTCCCATGTGAAACAGCTTGGCCTGATTGGCGGCCAGGCAAGCCTCGATATCGCGTAGCGAATCGCGCCATGTGAGCTGCGCGAAGGCCATGATTCGGAACACGTCGGCACAACCCAGCGTGCGCACACCTGCATCGCCCTTGTGTCGATCGATGATGCGTCCCAGCGTCTTCCACGGGACGAACTCCATCACCTGTGCAAACAGCGTCTTGCCCATGTTCATGCATCTCTCCGGGTCGACAAAGCCCGAGAGCATCACAAATCGGCGAATCCAGATTCAAATCGTGGACACCCTTGAATCGCTTGAAACCCTTGGTATTACTGGCTCTCCGGCCAAGTCTGAACAAATAAACCGGACACTACTGACGCTATTTCCTGAATCAGCAACCGGTGCCGGCATCAGGGCGCCGGACTAAGGTGAAGGATTTTAAGAAGGGCATGGCGGCGATCCCGAAGCCCGAGCAGGAATTCCTGCACCAGTACATGACCCTTACCAAGTGCGACCTCTACTTCGCGGACAAGGCGATCCTCGTGGAAGGCACGACCGAGCGGGTGCTGATGCCGAGACTCTGCGAGATTGTCGATGGCGACCTGGATGAAGAACATAAGTTGACCAAGCAGTACATCACCACAGTCGAGGTGGGCGGCGCCTATGCACACATCTTCTATCCACTGCTGGACTTCCTTGAGCTGAAGACGCTGATCGTCACTGACCTCGATGCCGTACAGTCAGTTACCAAGAAGGATAGGAAAGGAAACGAGCGAAACGTCTGGGAGAAATGTCCTGTCGCGCTGGGCAAAAGGACATCGAATATGGCGATCCGTGAGTGGTTCAGGCCAGCTAGCGACAAGGATGAAGGCGAAGCTGAGGGCGGGCCTGCCCCTGACATGGATATGAAAACATTGCTTGCCAAAACTGACGCCGAGAAGCTTTCCGGCTATCGCCGCATCGCCTATCAAGTGCCGGAAACGCCCGGATCAAAAATATGTGCGCGCAGCTATGAGGATGCGCTGGTGCTCGCTAATCCTGAGATTTTTCAGCTCGCTGACGGCGACGGTCAGGCAGAGGACGCTTGGGATATCGCGCAGGACCTCCCCAAGTCAGAGACGGCGCTGCGCTTCGCCATTAGCGAAAAGAACTGGAAGGTGCCGCGGTACATCATCGATGGCCTCAAATGGCTCTCTGAACCCCCTCCGCCCGCAGCGGAAGTTCTACTTGGCGTGCCGCCCGTCCAAGCTGCTGCCGGGGAGGCAGCAGCATGAACGAAGTCCAGGCCAGCCCTGCTCTCGCCGCTGCCAAACAGGCACAGGCAAAGATCGAGACATGTTTGGATGAAGGTCGCAGCTTCCGGTTGGAAGCGGGCGCAGGGGCCGGCAAGACCTTTTCCCTCGTCGCCGCGTTGAAGCGGATGATCGCGGAGCGAGGCACCGAGCTGATGCATAGCGGACGCAAGATTGCCTGCATCACTTATACGGAGGTAGCGCGCGAGGAAATCGCGCGTGAGGTGGAACGTCATCCCGCCATCCTTGTCGAGACCATCCACGCATTCTCTTGGGCCTTTCTACGCCAGTACCAGAAGGCGCTTCGCGAACTCGTCTCAGCATCGGAGAACCGAAGAGGAAAGCTAGAAGAGTCGGGCGGCGTCGGGTCAAAGCTGGTGGAATACGAACTTGGCTTCTTCGGTGTGGACGACAAGCGCATCATGCTCGCCCATGAGGACATTCCCCTGTACATGTCGCAGCTTCTCGCGAAACCCAAGTTCCAGCTCCTATTCCAGCAGCAGTTTCCAATCGTCTTCATCGACGAATACCAAGACACTGACCGCGCTTTCATGACCGCTATCACCGACTACTTTTTCACGCCCAAGAAGGGGCCCCTCATCGGGCTGTTTGGCGATCATTGGCAGACGATATACAACAGCGAGTACGAGCTCGCCGCCTACCCGATTGAGGCGATCGACAAGGGATCGAACTTCCGTTCGACGCCCACCATCGTTGACGTGCTCAACCGGCTCCGGCCGGAACTGACGCAGGCAGTGGCTGACCCTGAAGCAGGTGGCGAGGCGAGGTTCTTCCACACTAATTTGTTCCTTGGCGCGAGGACGAATACGGCGCATTCGAAGGCCGATCTCTTTCCCGAGCTTGCCCGCACAGTACGGGAGTCGCTCATGCAGCGCCTGCAAGATGAAGGATGGGATCTGGGTAAAACCAAGGTGCTCATGCTGACCCACAACACGCTGGCGGCAGAGCAGGGCTACCCATCAATTGCCAAAGTGTTTTCCGGACGAAACGACGCGTTCGCGCGGAAGGAAGATCCCTCGATCAAGTTCTTCGCTGAGACTCTTGAGCCGATGGCGGAGGCCTATCAGGCATCTAACTATGGTGAGCTGTTCCGTCTCTACGGTGCGCGTCCTGCCATCCACAAGCAGGCGGACAAGCAGTCCTGGCGTAACGACATGGACGCATTAATGTCGCTAAGGAACGAAGGCGCCATAGGCGAAGTCCTCGATCACCTGCAAGCTACGAAGCGACCTGCGCTTCCCGATCGCGTGCTTCGCCGCGAGGAAGAGCTCAGACAGTTGAATGGCGAGCCGGTACCAGCGGACGCAACAGGACTGCAGCGCCATAGATCGCTGCGCGACGTTGCCTACTCCGAAATGACGGCGCTGGCTCGGTTCATCGACAAGCAGACACCTTTTGCTACACAGCACAGCGTGAAGGGAGCGGAATTCGAGAACGTGCTGGTCGTGCTAGGTGGCGGGTGGAACCACTACAACTGGCCGCAGCTCTTGGAACTTATCGAGACCAAGGCGCTCACCACAACGAACGCCAAGGGTTTCTACCGCGCACGCAATCTCTTTTACGTGTCAATCTCCAGGCCCATGAAGCGGCTCGCGGTTCTCGCGACGCAGACTTTGTCCGCTACAGCATTGACGACTGCAGCGCGGCTGTTCGGCGAAGTGAACGTTGAGGCGCTAGCAATGCCCGAGTAGTGGATTGCAGTGCTACTCAAGGTGCGCTTCGGGTCGGTCACTGACGTTTTAGATCCATTATCCACTAGTAATTCTTGGAAAAACCAAATCAAAAGAGACCGCTATTGTGATGCCAATCTCCCGGTATAAGCACCAGACATTATCTTTTTAATGCATCCAACTTTTCGACTAGATCCTCAGCCCGTAGGTGGGTGTATCGCTTGAGCATTTGCATAGTCTTGTGCCCGCTGATCGCGGACACCTCCTGATCGCTCAATCCAGCTTCGACCAACCGACTGACAGCCTCGTGTCGGAGATCGTGGAATCGGAGATCGGCCATGCCAAGCTCGCGCTTGATCTCCATCCAGACCTTGTTGAAGTTGTAAGGGCGACGAGTGCCGTCTCTCCCAGGTTCGCCGAAAAACACAAGATCACACCCGTGCGGGCGCAGAGGATTTGCCAGTGCCTTGCTGAAGGTTGCTTGCGCAAGCTTGGTCAACGGCACCGTTCGGGCTTCGTCGTTCTTCGTATCAGTGAGCCGAACGATCCGGCGAGCGAGGTCAACCTGATCCGTGTTCAAGCCGACAATTTCTCCAGATCGCATTCCTGTCTGCAGCGCAATCTCGAAAATCCAACCAAGCATCGGATTCGAGTAGCCCACGACGGCAGTTCGCAGTCGCTTTTCTTCCGTCGCGCTCAAGCGCCGATCCCTGCCTTTGCCCGGGCTCGGCTTGCGGATGTTCGAGACGGGGTTAACCACGAGACCCAATCGCCATTCGCGGATTGCGGTGGTGAAGAGATGTCCCAGCAATGCGAGATCAAGACGCACCGTGCTTGCACTCTTCCCTTGTGACAGGCGCTTGTCTCGAAAGCCCGCAATCATCTCCGCGTTGATCGCGGCGAGTGAATACTTTCCGAAGTGCTGACGCAACGTTCCGGAGCGGACAATTTCCGCTCGCTGTGTGCTCGGCTTTTTGGTGGGAGTGACTTCGGCGAGGTAACGATCCATCGCCACGGCAAGCGTCATTCGCTCGGACGGAGAGCGTTCGATGTAGACGCCACGCACCATCGAGTCTTCGGTGCGCCGAGACCAATCCTCGGCATCGCGTTTTGTGCGGAAAGTTTTAGCGGCTGTTGGCCAGCCTTGCTTGCGAACGAGCGCCTTCCAGGTGCCGGAAGGCGTCTTGACGATCGTGGCCATCGCGAATGTCCTGCGCCTAAGTGTACTGAAAATGTACCTTCGACTATTGGACTATGTCCAGCAGGAATCGTAACCTATTGATTTTAATGGTGGGCCGTGAGAGATTTGAACTCTCGACCAATGGATTAAAAGTCCACTGCTCTACCGCTGAGCTAACGGCCCCGTCTTTTATCAATACCGCTGTCGCGCAAAGCGCGACGATCACTCCCCCTCTCCCCCCGGGAGAGGGCAAGGGGTGAGGGTTCGGGCCGCGATGAAAAACATCGAAGCCTCAAACCTGAAACGCAGTCGCGCAAAGCGCGACCATCACTCCCCCTCTCCTACCGGGAGAGGGTACGGGGTGAGGGTTCAGGCTGCGACGGAACATATCGAAGCCTCACAACGATCACTCCCCCTCTCCTTTATGCCCTATGGGTATTTATGCCCTATGGGTACGCCGGGAGAGGGCACGGGGATGAGGGTTCGGGCTGCGACGAAATATATATCGAAGCCTCGAAACCATCACTCCCGCGCTTCGTAGGAAGCGGCTTCAGCCGCGATGCTCTTGTTCATGTGGCAGAAGAGCATCGCGGCTAAAGTCGCTTCTTGCGAAAATCGCGAAGATCGGGCCACAGCCGCACCTCGTTTCACGCGAACCGCGAAGTTTAACGACATATTCAATTCAACGATAGCGGGTCGGGTCGGCAATTCCGGCTGCGGCGAAACCTTCGGCGCGAAGACGACAGGCGTCGCAATGAGCGCATGCGCGTCCTTCGGCATCCGCCGAATAGCAGGAAACGGTTGTCGAGAAGTCGATGCCGAGCCGCGCTCCCTCGCGTGCTATGTCCGCCTTGCTCAAGTCCATCAGCGGCGCATGCACGCAAAGTGCGGCACCCTCGACGCCTGATCGGGTCGCCAGATTGGCCAGTCGCTCGAACGACTCGATGAATGCCGGTCGACAATCCGGATAGCCCGAGTAGTCGACTGCGTTGACGCCGCAGAAGATGTCGTTCGCACCCAGCACTTCGGCCCAACCGAGTGCAATCGACAACATGATCGTATTGCGTGCCGGCACATAGGTCACCGGGATTCCGTCGCCGCCCTGTTCGGGCACGTCGATATCGGCGGTCAAGGCAGACCCGCCAATCGAACGCAGGTCGATGCTGACGGTCTTGTGGGCGACCGCACCGAGTGCCGAGGCGAGTCGTGCCGCAGCCACCAGCTCCGAGGAGTGGCGTTGACCATAGGCAACACTCAGGGCATGGCAGGTAAAGCCACGCTCGCGCGCGATGGCCAAGGTCACGGCCGAGTCCATGCCACCCGACACAAGAACCACCGCCGCCTTGTTCAATTCTTTACCCATGACTTCATCCAATACTCATTGCCGAAACGCGGATAGCGGTAAGCGGAAAGGACACCGATCCTGGCGGCGCACCCAACCCGGCAGGCGCTGCGAAACTAGCGCCCTTGTTCGCTGCCCCAGAGCAACTTGTGCAACTGCATCTGGAAGCGCACCGGCAGGCGGTCGGCCAGGATCCAATCGGCGAGATCACGTGGCGCGAGCTTGCCCTGCACCGGCGAAAACAGAACCGGGCAGCGCGAGGTCAAGGCATGCTCATGAATGCGCGCAACCGCCCAGTCGTAGTCGCTTCGATCAGCCAGGACGAACTTGATCTGGTCGTGCGCCTGCAGATGTTCGAGATTGCTCCACAGGTTGCGCAATACCTCACCCGAACCCGGCGGCTTCAGATCCATGACCCGTCGCACGCGGCGATCCACCGCTGAGATATCGAGTGCGCCCGAGGTCTCCAGGGACACTTCATGGCCGGCATCGCATAGAGCTTCAAGCAGATCAAGGCAACGCTTCTGCGCGAGCGGCTCGCCCCCGGTCACACAAACATGATGAGCGCCGAAACTCGCAACCACCGCGAGGATCTCGTCGATCTCCCTCCATTCGCCGCCGTGAAACGAATACTCGGTGTCGCACCAGACACAGCGCAGCGGACAGCCGGTCAGGCGGACAAAAACGGTGGGCCAGCCGATGCTGTCAGACTCGCCCTGCAAGGAGTGGAAGATCTCGGTCAGACGAAGACGCCGGCTTGTGGCCGGCGTCGATGTTGTTTCCTGGATTTGCACAGGCGGATCCACCAGCAAGACGGCAGTACGCGACTCAGCGACGATTTTCGAGCTGGAGAGCGCGCAAGCGACCCTGCGCGAGACGAGCGACTGTCGTGTTCGGATAGGTCGAAACAACCTTGTTCAAGGTGACTTCGGCCGCGTCCCATTGCTTGAGCTCGTACTGGCAATAGCCGGTCTTGAGCAAAGCATCGGGCGCTTTCTGATTCTGCGGGTATCGCGACAACAGGGTGTTGAAGGTTTCCAGCGCCACGCGATAATTCTGCGTGACGTAATAGGATTCCCCAAGCCAGTAGTACGCGTTGCCGGTCAGATCGGCGTTCGGATACTGATCGATGAAGGATTGAAAACGCCGCGCCGACTCGGCGTAGCGACCATCCTTGAGCGCGGAGAATGCTTCATCATAACTGCGCTTCTCGGCTTCCGGATCGGCAACCGATGCGGCCTCGTCGATCGGCGTCGCGGGTACGCTGGACGACGCAACCGCGCTGGCCTGATCGACCGGAGCGAGCTGCGAATCCGCGGGAGTCAGTGTATTCGGAACATCGGAGGTTGCCGGGACGCCCAACTGGATGTCCTGCATGCCCTGATCGGCGTTCGCATCCGTCGCTGCTGCCGCTGCCGGTCGACCACCTTCGATACGGCCGATGCGCGAATCCAGATCGATGTACTGATCCTTGGCCCGCTGTTGCGCTTCGCCGAGTTGGTGGCGAAGTTCCTCGACCTGGCCTTGCAGCGTCTGCACCTGCGCCTGCAATGCCTGGATCTGGTTGACCAGATCGACACTGCCCTGGGCGCCGCCCGAGGACTGTTGTTCCAGACGCTGCACGCGTTCGGAAAGGCTCAACCGCTGCTGCGCCTGTGCCGGCATGACAAATGCAGCAGCGGCCACCAGGGCCGCTGCTGCAAGGGTTTTGACGCAAGTCGAGTGGTGCAGGTGCATCAGTTCGCGGCGGTGTAGACGATCTCGACGCGGCGATTCTTCGCCCACGCGGATTCGTCATGGCCGCGATCGACCGGCCGCTCTTCGCCGTAGCTGACGACATTGAGCTGGCCCATCGAGGCGCCGGCTGCGCTGACCGCGCTTTGCACGGCATTGCCACGACGCTCACCGAGGCCGAGGTTGTATTCACGCGTACCGCGCTCGTCGGCGTGACCTTCGAGGGTGACGCGGGCGTTCGGGAACTGACGCAGGTATTCGGCATGGCAGGCGATCTGCGCACTGAATTCCGGCTTGATTTCGGTGCGATCCAGATCGAAGTAGACGACGCGCTGGCGCAGGCAGGAATCGGTATCGAGGTCGCCGGGCTTGTAGCGGCCGGTGTCATCGGTAGCCTGGGTCTGGGCGACCGGCTCCGGTGTCGGCTGCGGCGTCGGCTTGACGGCTTTCTTTGCGCAGGCAGCGACGCCGGCGACGAGCATTACGGAGACAAGGATGCGAGCTGCATTGTTCATGGGTGTTCCCCTAAAGCGGTGATGGTGATGACAGTTGGTTCGATGGGACAATCGCAATACTTACTTCAATACGCCGGTGAACCGGTCTTTCATTGTTTCGGGTGCTGCTCAACGCTGGCGAAACGGGCTCCAGGCTGGCTCACGCACATCGCCATCTGCAAGAACGAGGCGTTGGCGTACGCGTCCATCGGCGGAAACCGCATACAGAACGCCGCGAGGCCCTTCGGTTGCGGCGTAGATCAGCATGCTGCCGTTTGGTGCGAAGCTTGGCGACTCGTCAACGTTTCCGGGCGAAATCTCGCTGTAAGCTCCTGTCGCACGGTCAAAAACCGTAATACGATACACGTTTCCGGTGCCCTGTGCCATGGCGATTTTCTTGCCGTCGCAGCAGATCGTGGCGCGCGCATTGTACTGGCCCTGAAAGGTCAATCGGGAGGCATCCCCGCCGGAAACCGGAACCTCGTATAACTGCGGTTTACCTGAGCGGTCCGACGTGAAGACCAGGCTGCGCCCGTCCGGCATCCAGGCCGCCTCGACGTCGATGGCGAAATGACTGCTGATCCGATTGGTCTTGCGGGTGGCCAGATCCATGATGTAGATGTCCGGACTGCCGGCGTAGGAGAGGTTCATTGCCAGCTTGCTGCCGTCCGGCGAGAACGCCGGGCCGCCGTTGATGCCTTTTTGCGCCGATATCAGCTCACGCGAGCCCGTCGAAAGATCCTGGATGTAGACCGAGGAATTGCCGCGCTCGAACGAGACATAGGCCAGCTTGCGGCCATCCGGGGACCATGCCGGCGACATCAGCGGCTCGCGCGAGCGCACGACCACCTGCGGATTGAAACCATCCGAATCGGCGACCATCAGCGCGTACTGGGTGTTCTGGCCGAGCCCGACCGAGGTCACGTAGGCGATCCGCGTCCAGAACGCGCCGCGCACGCCGAGGATCTTTTCGTAGACGAGATCGGCGATCTGATGGGCGACGTCGCGCATCGCCGTGCGCTGGCCGCTGATGGCCAGACCGATCATGCGGCTCTGGCGGGCCACATCGAACAATTCAAATTCGACGCGAAGAGCGCCATCACCGGCATCGGCAACGCGGCCGACGACAAGATAGTTCTGCTTGAGCAAACGCCAGGTCGCGAACTGGACCTCGGACTCGCGCGTCGGGAATTCGACGATGTCGCGCTTGGCCAGGGTGAAGAACTTGCCCGAACGGGCCAGATCGGCGCGCACGATTTCCGAGACGTCCGTCTCCGGCGGCAAGCCGGCGCCTTCAAACGCAAACGGCACCACGGCAACCGGATCGGCCGTGCGGCTGCCGTCGGTGATCTCGATATTGAGCCCCTGGGCCATGACACTGTTGCCGAGGGCAAACAGCAGCAAGGCGAGCCAGATGCGAATGAGGAATCGATTGTTCATCAGGGGATTATCCTTGGCCGTCGTACTTGAAGGTGAATTTGATTTCGCGACTGAACACTTTTTCGTAACCGCGATAAGGCAGAGGCGCTGCACGCATGACCGCCTGCTCGATCGACAAACGCGCCGCCGGGTCGGCATTGCATGGCGAGGTGACATTCGCCGAAATGACATCGCCACCGGGAATCTGCACGATCAACAAGGTACACAGCAATCCCGCCGGGATCGACTCCGGCCGGTTCCAGTTCTGCGTCACGGCCGCCTGGATCGCCGCCGCGTAGCGCGCCGTAAGATCGTTGTCCTGACCATTCGCGCCGGTTTGAGCCTGCTTTGATTCCTGCTCCAGCAGCTCATCCATACGCTGCTTGTCTGCATCCTGCTGATCGGCAAGTCGCTTGTCCTGCAGTTGCTTGAGGCGCTCCTTTTCGAGATTCTTCTTCTTCTCGGCATCGGCGAGTTGCTTGCGCACCTGGTCAAGTTCCTTCTGGCGTGCCGCTTCCTGTTTCTCCTGCTCAAGCAGGATCTGCTCGCGACGTCGCTTCTCTTCCTGCTCTTTTTTCGTCTCGTCGGCTTTCTGCTCGGCCAGCGTGGCAATGCGTTGTTGTTCAACCAGATCCTGTTTCGGCGGTTCCGGCAGCGGCACGCTATCGGGCTTCGGCTTTTCTTTCTCGACTTTCGGCGGCGGTGGAGTCGGTTTTGGTCGTGCCGGTTTCGCTTGCGACTTGCGCGATGCCGGCTTCGGCGCGGCGGTCGGCCCGACCAGGCTGGCCTCGATCACCGCTCCGGGCATGACCACGGTGCGCGTGGCTGTCGTCCACAACAGACCCAACGCAATCAGGCCAATCAGCAATCCGTGCAGGAGCAACGAATAGAGGACTGCGCGCGCCCTGTCGGCAAGACTCTCCTTCATGCGGATCAGCGCTTTCCTTCAGGCGGGGTTGGCTGGCTCATGAGTCCGACCTTGGGCGCACCGGCCTGCTGCAACAGCACCATGGCCGCATAGATACGCCCGTATTCAACGCGTTCATCGCCTCCGATCATCACCGGGACTTGCGGATTCTGGCGCACGAAAGCTGAAACCTTGTTGACCAGGGTTTCCTCATTGACCGCTTCACGGGTGCTCGCGCCAATGGTCAGGAAGTAGGCTCCATCCTTGTCGACGCTGACGACGACCGGCTCCTTGTCGTTCTGGATCGCGGTCGCATTGGATTTCGGCAACTCGATATCGACGCCGAGATTCATCAGCGGCGCGGTGACCATGAAGATGATCAGCAACACCAGCATCACGTCGATATACGGAACGACATTGATCTCGGCCTTGAGCTTGAGGCGTTTGCGATTGCGGTAACTTTGCTGCATCAGGCGACTCCGGCCACGATCCGTCCAGCATTTTCGGGATGATCCATCACCTGCAACGCAGGCATGGACTGATCAGGGTTCTCAATCATCGACATGCGCCTGGCGCTGCAGGATCGAGGAGAACTCTTCGAGAAAGGTTTCGTAGCGCAGGGCGACCCGTTCGACCCGCGTGGCGAAGCGGTTGTAGGCCCAGACCGCCGGAATGGCTGCGAACAGGCCCATCGCGGTGGCGATCAAGGCTTCGGAAATACCCGGTGCGACCATCGCAATGGTCGCTTCCTTGACGTTGGCCAGTCCCTGGAACGCGATCATGATGCCCCAGACCGTGCCGAACAGGCCGACATACGGACTGATCGAGCCAACGTTGGCGAGGAACTCGAGGTTCTGCTCCAGACGCTCCACTTCACGCGATTGCGAGACGCGCATCGCGCGCTGCGCACTTTCGAGCAGGGTGCGCGAATCCACACTGCGGCGCTGGCGCTGACGGGCGAACTCGCGAAAACCGGATTCAAAGATCGCCTCGATTCCGCCAAGTCGCTCACCGCTGGCATTGACGTCCTTGAACAAGGCGGCCAGATCGGAGCCCGACCAGAAGCGCTCCTCGAAGTCGTTAGCACTCGCATTGGCTCGGTTGATCATGGTCATCTTGCGAAAAATGATCATCCACGAGACCACCGAAAACAGAATCAGCACGATCAGGACAAATTTGACCGGCAGACTCGCACCCCAGATCAGGGCAAACACGTTGAGTTCATGATTCATGGTTTTGAAATCTCTTGGAGCAGGAATTCGGGCATCGGGTGTGGTTTCCAGCGTTCGGCATCGATGCAGGCGATGCGTACGTTGGCGCTGACCAGCCTGGCTTCATCGGCAGGACGACTCAGGGATTGGGACACTTTGAAACTGGCGCTGCGCACTTCACTGATGAGAACCGACGCTTCGAGCAGATCGTCGAGCCGCGCCGGCTGATTGAAGCGCAAATCCATGCTGTGGACGACAAAGATCACGCCGTGATCGTCGCGCAACCTTGCTTGTTCGATTCCCGAAGCGCGCAACCATTCGGTCCGCGCACGCTCGAAGAAACGCACAAAGCTCGCATGATAGACGACACCACCGGCGTCGGTATCTTCCCAGTAGACACGCAAAGGCCAGATGAACGGCAAGGATCCTTGAGTCACTTGATGAATCTCCCACGGCCAGAACAGGGACAGCGGATCAAGGTACATCCTCATCAAACAGGCTGGCTGTCGGCGCAATCTCACGTCCAGGCGGCGGCTTCAAGCCGAGATGCCGCCAGGTGCGCTGGGTAACCATGCGCCCGCGTGCCGTGCGGATCAGGAAACCTTGCTGGATCAGATACGGCTCGATCACATCTTCGAGCGTGCCGCGTTCTTCGCTCAGGGCGGCGGCGAGCGATTCGACGCCGACCGGGCCGCCATCGAAGAACTCGATGATCACATGCAACATGCGTCGATCAAGCGCATCGAAACCTTCCGCGTCGACATTGAGCATCTTGAGTGCATCACGCGCAACGGCGCAGGAAATCTCGCCATCGGCGCGAATCTCGGCAAAATCCCGAACCCGGCGCAACAAGCGATTGGCGATGCGTGGCGTGCCGCGCGAACGGCGCGCGATCTCGCTGGCGCCTTCGGCATCGCAAACCACGCCGATGATTTTCGCCGCACGCTGGACGATCCGGGTCAGTTCGCCCGGTGTGTAGAACTCGAGGCGCTGGACAATGCCGAAGCGGTCACGCAACGGAGCAGTGAGCAGGCCGGCCCGCGTGGTCGCGCCGATCAGGGTGAACGGCGGCAGATCGAGCTTGATCGAACGCGCGGCCGGGCCCTCGCCGATCATGATGTCGATCTGGAAATCCTCAAGCGCCGGATACAGCACTTCCTCGACAATCGGCGAGAGACGATGGATCTCGTCGACAAACAGCACATCACGCGGCTGCAGATTGGTCAGTAGCGCAGCCAGATCACCAGCACGCTCGAGCACCGGGCCCGAGGTGCTGCGCAGATTGACCCCGAGCTCGTTGGCGATGACATGGGCCATGGTCGTCTTGCCAAGCCCGGGCGGCCCGAAGATCAGCACATGGTCAAGTGCACCCGCACGCCGCCGCGCCGCCTCGATGTAGATCGACATCTGCTCGCGCACGGCTTCCTGACCGAGATACTCGGCCAAACGCTGCGGGCGGATGCTGGCTTCGATCTGCTCGTCTTCGCGGTCAGCGCTGGCGGCGATCAGGCGGTCGGTCATTTTGGGGCCGGGATTGGGGATTCGTTATTCGGGATTCGTCAACGCGGATTATCGTCTGCCTGACGCTTCCGCGGTAGCGAGCAATCATCGCGAAGCCCAGTCGCTCAGTAAACCACATGCTGCCCGCTCTTCCGAATCTCGGTCTTCAACAGCCGAACGGCTGGTCATCCAGAATTTCGAATCTCAGCTCTCATATCTCCACCTGCGTACCCAACTCGATCAGGCGATTGCCGGGAATCTGGAAGAACGCGGTGGCCGAGGTCGCATTGCGGGCGAGGAATTCGAACAGGCGGTCGCGCCAGAGCATCATGCCGGGGCGATCACCGGAAACGATGCTTTCGCGGCTCAGGAAGAAGGTCGTATCCATCATCTCGAACGGAAACCCGCATTGGGATACCGCCATCAGCGCGGCGGGGATATTGGGATCTTCCGAGAATCCGTAGCGCAGCGTGACCAGGTAAAAATCATCGGCGAGGGCGACGACGCTCTTTCGATCCTCGGGTTCGGCGACCGGTTCATCAAGGATCTCGACGGTAAGAATGACGTTGCGCTCGTGCAGCACCTTGTTGTGCTTGAGGTTGTGCAGCAGCGCATTCGGCACGCCTTCCGGATTGGCGGTCAGGAATACCGCAGTGCCCGAAACGCGCAGCGGCGGATGCGCACTGATCGAGGCAATAAACGGTTCGAGTGCGAGTCCTGCGCGCTTGATCTCGCGCATGACCAGCTCGCGACCGCGACGCCAGGTCATCATCAGCGTGAACACAAGCACGCCGAGGGCGAGCGGGAACCAGCCGCCGTAGATGAACTTGTCGGCCACCGCAGTCAGCAGCAATGAATCGACGCCGAGGAAGATCAGGCTGACCGGAATGACGCGCCAATAGCTCCAGCGCCAGATGCGCCGGGCAACGATGACGACGAGCAAGGTGTTGATCAACATCGTGCCGACCACGGCCAGACCATAGGCACTGACCAGGTTGGCCGACGACTTGAATCCGAACACTACCGCAACCGTCAGCACGAGCAGGATGCGGTTGATCCACGGCAGGTAGATCTGCCCCTCCTGCTCGTTCGAGGTGTGCAGCACCTGCATGCGCGGCAGATATCCGAGTTGCACGGCCTGACGCGCCATCGAGAACGTCCCCGAGATGACTGCCTGCGAGGCGACGATGGTCGCCATGGTCGCGAGCACGATCATCGGAATCAGCAGGTTGGATGGAACCAGCAGGTAGAACGGATTTTCGGCGGTGCTCGGATCCGACAGCACCAGCGCACCCTGGCCGAGATAGTTGAGCATCAGACAAGGCAGCACGACGAAGAACCAGACCAGCCTGATCGGCTTCTTGCCGAAGTGGCCAATATCGGAATACAGCGCTTCGGCGCCGGTGATCGAGAGCACCACCGCGCCCATCGCGAAGATGCCGAGCTTGCCGTTGTGTACGAAGAACATGACCGCGTGATGCGGAACCAGCGCCTTGAGCACGCTCGGGTCATGCATGATGCCGAATACACCGAGGATGCCAAGCGTGGCGAACCAGACTAGGGTGATCGGCGCAAACAGCGGCCCGATGCGGCTGGTGCCGTGTTTCTGGATCGAGAACATGCCGAGCAGGATCAGCACCGTGATCGGCACGACATAGTGCGCCGAAGCCGGGCTCAGCACCTCAATGCCCTCGACCGCCGAAAGCACCGAAATGGCCGGCGTGACCACCGCGTCACCGAAGAACAGCGAGGTTCCGAACAAGCCGATGACCATGACGATCCAGCGCGAGCGCGTGCGCCGCACGCCACGCTGGGCCAGCGCCATCAGGGCCATCACGCCGCCCTCGCCCTTGTTGTCGGCACGCAGGATGAAGGTTGCGTATTTGACCGAAACAACAATGATCAGCGACCAGAAGATCAGCGAGAGCACGCCGAGCACGTTCTCGCGTGCAACCGCAACGCCATGCTGACCGAATGCTTCGCGAAACGCGTACAGCGGACTCGTGCCGATGTCGCCATAGACGACGCCGATGACGAGAAAGCAAAGAGTGGCCAGGCGTTTGCGACTGGCGCTTTCTTCTTCCGGAGTCTGACTCATGCCGATTGGTTACCCTTGATTGCTGGCTCGCGAAAATCACGCCGCACAATTGCCGCGTCGTGACCGGCGATCAGATACAGCGCTGCCGCCAACACCGATTCGGCACCGCACGATCCATTCCGGTTCATCGCAGGGCGGCCTTGAGCGCCTTGCGGATAATGTCCTCGGCGCTGTCGCCGGGCGCACTCGCATCCTTGACCAGACGCGTGATCTCGTTCGGCTTGTAACCGAGCGACTGCAAGGCAACGCTGGCTTCGCTCAACGGATCCTTGGATGCCGTGGCAAATGCCGAGGTCGACGCGGCGCCGACCAGCCCATCGACGCGGTCGCGCAACTCGACAATCATGCGTTCAGCGGTCTTCTTGCCAATGCCCGGAATCCGCGTCAACGCGGCGATGTCGCCGCTCTGCACGAAGCGCGCGAAATCATCGGCGGAGACACCGGAAAGAATCGCCAGCGCGATCTTCGCGCCGATACCACTGACCTTCTGCACGGCGCGAAACAGCGCGCGCTCGGATTCGAGCAGGAATCCGTACAAGGCGACCGAATCCTCCTTGACCGCGTAATGCGTGCACAAGGTGACCGGCTGGCCTGGCTCGGGCAAATCGTAAAACGTCGACATCGGCGCTTCGAGCTCGTAGCCGACCCCGCCGACATCAACCAGGATCCACGGCGGTTGCCTCGAAACAAGTACCCCCTTCAAACGACCAATCATCGACGGCGCCTCCAGGCAGTGCGTGGAATGCCGAGACGCTCGACACTGGATCGGGTATGCGCATGGGTCAGCGCGATCGCCAGGGCATCGGCGGCATCGGCCTGCAGTTTACCCGGGATGTTGAGCAGGACGCCGACCATGTGCTGGACCTGGGTCTTGTCGGCAGCGCCGCCACCGACGACGGCCTGTTTCACCTCTTTCGCCGCGTACTCGGCCAGACTCAGCCCCTTGTTGACCACGGCGCAGATCGCCGCGCCGCGGGCTTGTCCAAGTTTGAGTGCGGAATCCGGATTGCGCGCCATGAATACGCGTTCGATCGCCGCCTCGACCGGTGCATGTGTATCGATGATCGCGGAGACCTCATCAAAGATCTGCTTGAGGCGCTGATGAAAGGTTTCGTTGCCGAGCACATTGATGGCTGCGTGGTAGACATGACGTGAGCGCCCGTCCGCACCGACATCGATAATGCCGATACCGGTGCGCTGGCTGCCCGGATCGATGCCGAGAATGCGGATCACGGCGAAGCCCCATCCGGAAACCGACCGTCACGCAGGAAGCCGATCACAAGCTCGGCGACATCATTTGAAAACGCCAGCCCGGAGTGCGTGTGCGCAACCACGCGATGCTCGTCGATACCCTCAAGGCGGGTCTCCTCGACGCTGACCGTACCGTCATGCGGCGCCTTGAGCACGCCAAGCACGCTGCCGAGTCCGATCGGCGTACTGCCGGCGATTACGCCAACTGCACGCTGGCCCTGCCATGCAGCAAGTCCGCTGTTGAGTATTTCTGCACTTTGACCCATCAACCAGTGTCCACCCGGCAGGCGCCCCATGCGACCCGCCGCCGCGCTGCCCCTGAGTGGCGATCCGAGACATACGATCCGCCCGTCCGGCAGACCGGTGTGTCTGGCTGCGACATGCAAGGCGAGCATGCCACCGAGGCTGTGACCGACAATGTGTACCTTGCGGCCGGTCTGCTCACGCCAGTGCTCGGCAAGACGCGATGCGGAGTCGTCCCAGCTTCCGACCACGCTTGGATAGTCCAGCGTATCGACACTGAACCCCGCCGCGCGCAAGCGCCGTGACAGCGGCAGCATGGCAATACCGCGCATCCAGATGCCGTGCAGCACAATGACGTGTTCGGTGGACGCGGTTTGCATCGGGTTTCGATTCTGGCCGAGTAGCGGCAGCTTGCCGCTACTCGGCCGCCGGCTCGATCACGGCCACATGCAACTCGGCCAGTTGATTGGGCGGGATCGCCGACGGTGCCGCCGTCATCAGATCCTGCGCGCTCGCCGTCTTCGGGAAGGCGATGACATCGCGGATCGATTCGGTGCCGGCCATCAGCGCGGCGATGCGATCGATACCGAAGGCAATGCCACCATGCGGCGGCGCGCCAAAGCGCAGCGCTTCAAGCAGGAACCCGAACTTGGCATTGGCCTCCTTAGGCTCGATGCCGAGTAGCTCGAACACCGCGCTCTGCATGTCGGTGCGATGGATGCGGATCGAGCCGCCGCCGATTTCGTTGCCATTGAGAACCATGTCGTAACCGCGCGAAACCGCATTCGCCGCATTCGCGCGCAGGTCGGCGACATCGTCGATCTTTGGCGCCGTGAACGGATGGTGCAAGGCAACGAAGCGATTTGCCTCTGCATCGAATTCGAACATCGGAAAATCGACGACCCAGAGCGGCTTCCAGGCGTTCTCGACGAGGCCGAGATCGCGGGCGACCTTGATGCGCAGGGCACCGAGGAAATCGGAAACGGTCTTGTACGCGCCGGCGCCGAACAGGATCAGGTCGCCGCTCTGCGCAGCTGTGGCCTTGAGTACGCCTTCAAGCGCGGCATCATCGAGAAACTTGGCCACAGGCGAATTGATGCCTTCACGGCCCTTGGCCAGATCGTCGACACGCAGCCAGGCCAAACCTTTCGCGCCGTACTTGGCCGCATGAACACCGAGCTCGTCGATCTGCTTGCGCGTGAACACCGCACCACCCGGCACGCGCAAGGCCGCGACGCGTCCGCTCGGGTCATTGGCCGGCTCGTTGAACACCTTGAACTCGACGTGGCGGACATGCTCGGCGACATCAACCAGTTCGAGCGCGATGCGCAGATCAGGCTTGTCCGAACCGTAGCGGGCCATCGCCTCGGCGTAGCTCAGGCGCGGGAACGGGCCACCGAGATCGACGTCGGATACCTCCTTGAACACCTGCCGGATCATCGCCTCAACAGCGTCCTGAATCTCACGCTCGCCGACAAAGGCGAACTCCATGTCGAGCTGGGTGAATTCGGGCTGGCGATCGGCACGCAGATCCTCATCGCGGAAGCAGCGTGCAATCTGGTAGTAGCGATCGAAGCCGGCCACCATAAGCAACTGCTTGAACAACTGCGGCGACTGCGGCAGGGCGTAGAACTCGCCCGCGTGCACGCGGCTCGGCACGAGATAATCGCGCGCGCCTTCCGGCGTGGCCTTGGTCAGGATCGGCGTTTCGATATCCTGGAATCCACGGCCATCAAGATAGTGGCGTAGCGCCGAAACCAGGCGTGTGCGCATGCGCATCTTGCGCTGCATGTCAGCCGTGCGCAGATCGAGATAGCGGTACTTGAGGCGGGTGTCTTCGGCTGGATTCTCGTGCAGGGCGAACGGCAGGCCTTCGGCCTTGTTGAGGATTTCGATGCGTTCGCAAAGGATTTCGACCTGGCCGCTGCGCAATTTGTCATTCGCGGCGATGCGTCGACGCGCCTTGCCTTCGACGCGGACGCAGTATTCGTAACCGAGTTCGCCGGCCCGCTTGAATGCATCGGCCGACTCGCGCTCGATGACGATTTGCACGATGCCCTCGTGATCGCGCAGGTCGACAAAGGCGACATGGCTCTGCAGGCGCACGCTGTCGACCCAGCCGCACAATGCGACGACCTGGTCGATCAGGGTCTCGTCGATGAGGCCGCAATAGTGACTGCGCATGGAAAGCTCCGTGGAAAGGCGCGGAATGCTATAGCCGATCATGCTGCACCGCAACGCCCGCAACTGCTCGGCAACTGCTCCTGCGTTGCCCTACCTCCTGCATCCGTGCAGTCGTCCTGCGTTGCAGGCGTACATGCCATCCATGGCAATACGCCCGCAATTGCTCCTGCATTGCAGACATACATGCCATCCATGGCAATAAAACGCCCACCTTGCGGTGGGCGTCGAAACCCCAAAAGCTTGTGCAGAATCAATCAGCGCCAGCGACGATCCACCCGGAACACCGCCGCACAACCACCGCTGACCCAGATACCGGCGCGGTTCCAGCCCCAGGTACGGCCTTCGATGCAGGCTGTATTGGAAATCTGGCGTTCGATACGAACGCCGCCACCGCGACCAGTATCAACCTGGCACATACGATAGCGATAATCATCGCTCTGGCAGGTCAGCCGGATATCGCTATCCCAGTCCGGACCGGGATTCCAGCCGCCATAACGGCCACCACCGTCACGACCACCGCGGCCAGCTTCGACAAAGATGCCTCCGCAACCACGGTCGACCCAGAGACCGTGGCGATCGACACCCCAGGTCTGGCCCTCGATACACCGGGTCTGCGAGATCTGCCTAACCAGATCCGCCCTGCGCCAATCGGCACCGCAGCGTGTGAAACGATAATTGTCGCTCGTGCATTCAATACGGTCATTTCGACCGTCACGGCGACCGTCATATCCGCGCTGCGGATCGGCCTGCGCGGGCGACATCATCAGCGCCGCACCGAATAACACCACCCCTACTGCGATCATCTTGCTCAGCATGCGATTTCTCCTGTCTGAATGACCTCGGCAGTGTAGCCAGTTCCGCGCTGAACGTAACCTCATCGGGATCAGGAGTCCGACGAGGTACTCGGCTTGGAGTCAGCTTTCGGCGATTCGGGCTTCGGCGTATCCAGCTTGGCCGATGTTCCGCTCTCGGCGGAACCCGACGAGCTTGACTCGGTACTGGTCAGATTGCGCTTGACGTCGCCCTCTTTCTTGAAGTCTGTTTCATACCAGCCGGAACCGGACAAACGGAAAGCCGGTGCCGTCAATCGGCGCCGAACCCCGCTTTTTCCACACTCCGGGCAGTCTGTCGGGTCGGCGTCGGAAACTTTCTGGAGTCGCTCGAAACGATGCGCGCAACTGGGGCAGTCAAACTCGTAGATCGGCATTTCAGGATCCGTTGTATCCAAGGCGGCTGGACGGCCACATGGTGGCCCATCCCGGCGATTCAATACCAATTCCGTCATCCCTGCCAACAAGACAAGTGGCGATCAGACCGATACTCTCGAAACTTCGGTCGGGCAATTGCACCGGCGTCGGTCATGTTTCGCGAGTGCGGGATCGACCACATTCATGCGCTTCGGATGTTCCGCTCGGGATCCCGAAGCACACTGCAACAGGAAACCTGCAATGAACGAAATCATCAGCGCAATCAATGACCTGATCTGGAGTCGCGCCCTGATTGGCCTGTGCCTCGGCGCCGGACTGTACTTTTCGATCCGCACCCGGTTCATGCAGGTTCGCTCCATACCCGAGATGCTGCGCTGCATGTTCACTGGCAAGACTTCACCATCCGGCGTGTCTTCCTTTCAGGCCTTGACCATGTCGCTGTCCGGTCGGGTCGGTACCGGCAATATCGCCGGTGTGGCCACGGCGATTGCGTTTGGTGGTCCCGGCGCCGTGTTCTGGATGTGGACGGTGGCCTTTTTTGGAGCATCCACAGCCTTCGTCGAAGCCACCCTCGCCCAGATCTACAAGGAAAAGGACGACCGAGGCATGTATCGCGGCGGCCCGGCCTACTACATCGAGAAGGGACTGGGAATGAAGTGGTATGCGTGGTTGTTCGCCGCGGCCACTATTGTCGCGACCGGCTTCCTGCTGCCCGGCGTTCAGGCCAACAGCATCGGCGCCGCGATGGAAACCGCCTGGGGCATCAAGCCGGCGATCACCGCAGCGTGCATCGTGGCAGGGCTCGGCTTCATCATCTTCGGCGGCGTCAAGCGCATCGCCCGCTTCGCCGAGTTCGTCGTTCCGTTCATGGCGCTGGCCTATATCATCGTTGCCCTGGTCATCATGTTCCTCAACATCGATCAGGTTCCCGAAGTGTTTTCGCTGATCTTCCGCAGCGCATTCGGCATGCAGGCCGGGTTCGGAGCGGTACTCGGACTGGCGGTCGAATGGGGCGTCAAGCGCGGCGTCTATTCGAATGAAGCCGGCCAGGGCACGGCCCCGCATCCTGCCGCCGCAGCCGAAGTGACGCATCCGGCCAAGCAGGGCTACGTGCAGGCGTTTTCGATCTATATCGACACGATGCTGGTGTGTTCGGCGACGGCCTTCCTGATCCTTTCCACCGGCATGTACAACGTGTTCAATCCGGAGGGCGGCATGCTGGTCGAGAAATTGCCTGGCATGGAGGTGGGACCCGGCTACGCGCAGGCGGCCGTCGAATCGATGCTGCCGGGCTTCGGTCAGGGCTTCGTCGCCCTCGCCCTTCTGTTCTTCGCGTTCACGACCATCGTCGCCTATTACTACATGGCCGAGACCAACATCACCTTCATCAATCGCAAGATGCATCGCCCGTGGATGGTGCTCGCGCTGCGCCTGGGCATCCTGCTGATGGTCACGATCGGCACGCTCAAGACTGCCGGCGCGGCCTGGCAGCTCGGCGACATCGGTGCCGGCCTGATGGCCTGGCTCAACATCATCGCCATCCTGATCCTGCAGAAGCCGGCATTCGCCGCGTTGCGCGACTACGAGAGACAGCGCAAGGCCGGCATCACGGAACCGAGTTTCGACCCCGAAGCGCTCGGCATACGCAATGCGGGCTTCTGGACGGACAAGTTGCGCGACGAGGCGAAGACGGGCGGCGGTTGCTGATCGGTTCTGCGACCTCTCGATGAAGCAAATGTCGCTGGGTCCCTGCCCGTGCAGGGACGACGGTGATGTGGGTGCAACATGGGGCATGAATTTTTCCGCGCCGGACGAAACAGGGAAAGCGCGGCCCGATCAAACGAGCCAAGCCATTCAATTTCCGTCGCACCTGCGCAGGCAGGGGCCCAGCGCCCTCGCCCAACAGATCCTGTTCGGCAACCCCTGATCAGGAATCGACAACGGTCTTGTCGCCGGCTGGAAAGTTGCCTCTACGGCGCCGGCTCGAATACCAATTGCCCGCCCTTTGCATCAACCCTGACTGTTTCCCCGGGCGGAAAGCGCCCTTCAAGGATCTGTCGCGCCAGCGGGTTTTCCAGCTGCTGCTGGATCGCGCGCTTGAGCGGGCGGGCGCCGTAGACCGGATCGAAGCCAACGTTGCCGAGCAGGTCGATGGCCTTGTCCGAAATATCGAGCTTGAGCTGGCGTTCGGCCAGACGCTTGGCCAGGTACTCGGTCTGGATGCGCGCGATCTTGCGGATCTGGGCCTTGTCGAGCGAACGGAACACGACGATCTCGTCGAGCCGGTTGATGAACTCGGGACGGAAGTGCGACTGCACGACACCCATCACCGAGGCTTTCATCTGCGTGTACTGCTCTTCGGAGTCGCCCGACATCTCCTGGATGAACTGCGAGCCGAGGTTCGACGTCATCACGATGACGGTATTGCGGAAGTCGACCGTGCGACCCTGGCCATCGGTCAGGCGGCCGTCATCAAGCACCTGCAGCAACACGTTGAACACATCCGAATGCGCTTTTTCGACTTCGTCGAGCAGGATCACGCTGTAGGGACGCCGGCGCACGGCCTCGGTCAGATAACCGCCCTCGTCGTAGCCGACATATCCCGGAGGTGCACCGATCAAGCGGCTCACGGAATGCTTCTCCATGAACTCGCTCATGTCGATGCGCACCATCGCGTCGGTCGAATCGAACAGGAATTCGGCCAGAGCCTTGCACAATTCGGTCTTGCCGACACCGGTGGGGCCGAGGAACAGGAATGAACCATTCGGCCGGTTCGGATCGGAAAGGCCCGCGCGCGAGCGGCGGATCGCATCGGCAACGGCCTTGACCGCCTCGTCCTGGCCGACCACGCGCTCGTGCAATGAATCCTCCATGCGCAAGAGCTTGTCGCGCTCGCCTTCGAGCATCTTCGATACCGGGATGCCGGTCCAGCGTGCCACCACTTCGGCGATTTCCTCGGCGGTGACCTTGTCCTGCAACAACTGGAAGCCCTGTTGTTCGGTTTCCTGCGCGGTGGCAAGCCGCTTTTCGAGCTGCGGAATGCGCCCGTACTGGATTTCCGAGACCTTGGCGAAGTCTTGGCTGCGCATGGCGGCGTCCATCTCTTGGCGCGCCTGTTCGATCGACTCCTTGATCTTCGTGGTTCCGGTCACAGCAGCTTTTTCGGCCTTCCAGATCTCGTTGAGGTCCGAAAACTCGCGCTCAAGCAAGCCGATTTCCTTTTCGAGATCGGCCAGACGCTGCTTCGATTCGGCATCCTTCTCTTTCTTCAATGCCTCGCGCTGGATCTTGAGCTGGATCAGGCGGCGCTCCTTGCGGTCAAGCTCTTCGGGCTTGGAGTCAATCTCCATGCGGATGCGCGAGGCGGCCTCGTCCATCAGGTCGATCGCCTTGTCGGGCAACTGGCGGTCCGGGATGTAGCGATGCGACAGCGTCGCTGCGGCAACGATGGCCGGATCGGTGATCTCGACGCCGTGGTGGACGGCGTAGCGTTCCTTGAGTCCGCGCAGGATCGCGATGGTGTCCTCGACGCTCGGCTCGCCGACGAAAACTTTCTGGAAGCGGCGCTCAAGCGCGGCATCCTTTTCGATGTACTTGCGGTATTCGTCGAGCGTGGTGGCGCCGACGCAATGCAGTTCGCCGCGCGCGAGCGCCGGCTTGAGCATGTTGCCAGCGTCCATCGAACCTTCACCCTTGCCGGCACCAACCACCGTGTGCAACTCGTCGATGAACAGGATCACCTGCCCTTCCTGCTTGGCGAGGTCGTTGAGCACGCCCTTGAGGCGCTCCTCGAACTCACCGCGGAACTTGGCGCCGGCGATCAGCGCACCCATGTCGAGCGAAAGCACACGCTTGCCGCGCAATCCCTCGGGCACCTCGTCGTGGATGATGCGCTGGGCCAACCCTTCGACGATGGCGGTCTTGCCGACACCGGGCTCGCCGATCAACACGGGATTGTTCTTGGTGCGCCGTTGCAGGACCTGGATTACGCGACGTATTTCTTCGTCGCGACCGATCACCGGATCGAGTTTGCCCGAGCCTGCCCTGGCGGTCAGGTCGATACAATATTTTTCGAGGGCCTGACGGTTCTCCTCGGCATTCGCGTCGTCGACCTTCTCGCCGCCACGCATGCGCTCGATCGCGATTTCGAGGCTGGCCGCATTGGCCCCGGTGGCCTTGAGTGCGGCACCCACCTCGCCCTTGTCCTCGAGCGCGGCCTGCACGAACAGCTCGCTGGCGATGAACTGGTCACCGCGCTTCTGCGCCAGCTTGTCGGTCAGGTTGAGCAAGCGGTTGAGTTCATTGCCGACGCTGATATTGCCTTCCTGTCCGGCAACTTTCGGCAGCCGGTCGAGAATCTGGCCGAGCCGCGTACGCAGGGCAGCGACGTTGACGCCGGCCTGGGCCAGCATCGGCTGTGTCGAACCACCCTGCTGGTCGAGCAGGGCGACGAGGACATGCACGGGTTCGAGCATGTTGTGGTCGCGACCAACGGCGAGACTCTGGGCATCGGCCAGCGCTTGCTGGAAACGTGAGGTCAATTTGTCCATGCGCATGAATGGGCACCTTCAACGGGGGCGGCGACACCGCCGATGCGCTACATGTGGAGCTTTACGGCACAGGAATCAAGCGGGCTCGACTAGGCCGGAATCATGCGGACGTCTAACCAGCCCCGTCTCGAAGTGGCAGAGGCAAGCCGCAGTCGAACCTGCATGTGAACCGGCGGAGTGCCTTTCAGCGAGGCAGATCAGGCCTTCTCGACGCTCGCGGTGCGCGTGCCGAGCGGCGTGACCGCCGAAAGGGTGATGCGGAAGCAGGCGCCACCGCCAGCAACGGGCACATATTCGAGCGTGGCCTGGCTCGACTCGCACATCTGCCGGGCCAGATAGAGGCCGAGCCCGGTGCCGTATTCACTGGTGGTGAAGAAAGGATCGAAGATCTGCGCAGCGACCTTGGCCGGAATGCCGGGCCCGCGATCGACCACCTCAAGCACGGGCGGCCCCTTGTCGGTGACCATGCGCGCAACAACGACGACGCGAGCCACCGCGCCCGGCTCGCGGCCATAGCGGATCGCATTCTGGACGAGATTCCAGACCACCTGCTGCAAGTGCTGCGGATCGACCATGGCTTCGATCTGGCGATTCTGCGTAATCGCGCGCAGGTGATCCTGGCCGAGATCGTTGCCTTGCTTGTAGTCCTCGACAAAGGCCAGTGCCCAGGCATTCAAGTCGATGCTTTCCGGTCGCGACCGTTCGCGGCGCGAGAGCTGCAGGATGTTCTCGATGACTTCGTTGGCGCGCGTGCAATGGTTGTTGACGATCTCGACCAGCCGGCGATCCTCATCTTCCATCGTTTCCGATTCGGCCAGCAGTTGCGCCGAATAGCGGATCGCCGCGAGTGGATTGCGGATCTCGTGGGCAATCGAGGCCGACAGGCGGCCCAGCGAGGCGAGAGTCATCTCCTCGGCGCGCCTTGAGAGCAGCGAGGTGTCGTCGAGGAAGATCAGGATGTGGGTGTCGTCGTTGGGCGCCATGCGCGAGAAGCGCGGAATCACCTCGGGCACGTCGGCGGCCAGGGCCACCGGGTTCTGATCGATGCGCCCGGAATGCCGCCAGTGATAAAGCCGTCGCGACAGTTCCGCGGCGACCTGGCCGAGATCACGCTGGTTCGGCGAAGGGTTGCCGATCAAGTGCCAGGCAGCCTCGTTGATGCGCAGGATGTGGTTGGCGTCATCGACCAGCAACACACCGGTCTTCATGCGCTGGATGATCAAATCGTTGACCTGCTCGAGATTGAGCAGGTCAACGCCGCGCTGCTCGGCCAGGGCCTCGGTCTCGCGCATCTGCCGGCCCAGATACGCGCACAGTGCAGCTACGGCGAAATAGGCCAATCCAAACAGGCAGGCTTCGACGATGCTGCGATCGATTGAAATGTTGTTGAAGTAGGCCAGCAACGGCGGCACCACCACGCCGGCAGCAGCGAGAGCGGCCAGGATTACCGATTGCCTGAAAGGCAGCAGCAAGGCGGCGACGCCGACGTTGACCATCAACATCATCGGAATCGAGCTGTGCCCGCCACTGATCGAAAACAGAACCAGCGAAGCTGCCACCGCATCGATGGCCAGCGCAATGCTGATGCTCGCCTTCAAATGCTGGCGCATGCGGTCGGTCGAAATGACCAGGAGCACCGCGACCGTGCAGTAGCTGAAGGCGACAATCCGGCCCAGGCCCGAATGGCTGACGTTGAGCCAGTCGCCGGCCATCGGGCTCAGGATCAGGCCCAGATAGACGACCGCTTCAAGCAGGCGATAGAGATTGAAGAAATACAACTCGCGCCGGGTGATGTCAGCGGAGGAGTCACTTTCGCGGCGCCCTTGTCGATCAATCAAGATCCATTCTCCGATTCGCCCGAAATCCGTATATCGCCGGTCGGCTGTGGTGCTTCTTCATGACTGTACTTCAGAGTCCACCGGACAAGCCATGCCGGAGTCGCCCTGCCAGCCGAATGCGTCCGTACAAAAGCTCATCAGTCCATCCGCTGGGCGCAATGTTACCGCGTGACGACGCTGGCGAGACCCGCAGTTTTACTTATTGTCACAAGCGCCAACCGGGCACGCCTGATTGCCGCGCATTGTCGGCCGATCCCGTGCTGCAGGGCGACTTGGCCAACCTGCCCGAAAACAATGAATCCAGGCACAGCGCGGATTGCCTGCCGGGGTCGCCCTTTTGCATTCGCAGCACGCTTTGCCCAAAATACGCGCCCGCTCTGCGTAGTCGACCCGGTTGCCGGGCTCGGCGCCATCTTTTCCCCGCTCGAAGGATTGCGGCTGCGACCGGCGTCTCTGGCCGTCATCCGCGCCTCCCCCATCAAGGTGCCTGCATGAATTTCCATGAATACCAAGCCAAGGAACTGTTCGCCGAGTTCGGCATTCCGGTCCCGCCAGGAAAAGTCGCTGCATCTCCCGAGCAGGCCGTCGATGCGGCCAAGGCGCTCGGTGGCTCGCAATGGATGGTCAAGGCGCAGATCCACGCTGGCGGCCGTGGCAAGGCTGGCGGGGTCAAGTTCTGCAAGTCGACCGATGAGGTCAAGGCCGCTGCTGCGGGCATGCTCGGTCGCGACATGGAAACCTACCAGTCCGGTGGCCGTGCGCTGCCGGTGAATCTGGTTCTGGTCACCGATGCCGCCGATATCGCCAAGGAGTTGTATCTGTCGATCCTCGTCGATCGCGACAGCAAGGCGGTTTCGTTCATCGCCTCGGCCCAGGGCGGCGTCGATATCGAACAGGTCGCGCGCGAGACGCCCGAAGACATCCATACGATCGAGGTCAACTTCGTCGAAGGTCTGCAGCCCTACCAGTGCCGTAAGCTTGCTTTCGACATGGGCCTTGACGGCAAGCAGGCCAGCCAGCTGACCAAAATCATGCTCGGCCTGTACAAGCTGTTCAACGAACGCGACCTGGCCTTGGTCGAACTGAATCCGCTGGCGATCCTCGATTCCGGCGTGCTCATGGCCCTCGATGGCAAGGTCAATTCCGACGACAACGCCGAATTCCGTCATCCGAAGCTCGCCGCCATGCGCGACCTGAGCCAGGAAGACGCCGCCGAAGCGGCCGCCGTCCAGCACAACCTCAACTACGTGACCATGGACGGCAATATCGGCTGCATGGTCAATGGCGCCGGCCTGGCCATGGCCACGATGGACGTGATCAAGCTCGCTGGTGGCGAGCCGGCCAACTTCCTCGATGTCGGCGGCGGCGCCACCAAGGAGCGTGTGACCGAAGCCTTCAAGCTGATCCTGCGCTCGGACAAGGTGCAGGCGATCCTGGTCAACATCTTCGGCGGCATCGTGCGCTGCGACCTGATCGCCGAGGGCATCATCGCCGCGGTCAAGGAAGTCGGCCTGAAGATTCCGGTGATCGTGCGCCTGCAGGGCACCAATGTCGAAAAGGGTCGCGAGCTGCTGGCCAATTCCGGCCTCGCCATCACGCCGGCCGACGACCTCAACGACGCGGCGCAAAAAGCGGTCGCTTCGGTCAAGGCCGCCTGATACCCCATAAACCCCTGTAGGAGCCCCTTCAGGGGCGATGCTTCTGCTCTGAACGATGAGCATCGCCCCTGAAGGGGCTCCTACAGTAGAGCAAAGAATTTCGAGGATTGATCCATGAGCGTTTTGGTCAACAAGAACACCAAGGTGATTACCCAGGGTTTCACCGGCCAGCAGGGTACGTTTCATTCCGAACAGGCTGTCGAATACGGCACCAAGCTGGTCGGCGGCGTGACCCCGGGCAAGGGTGGCAGCCAACATATCGGCCTGCCGGTTTTCAACACCGTGCATGATGCCGTGCAGGAAACCGGCGCCGATGCATCGATGATTTTCGTGCCGCCGCCGTTCGCAGCCGATGCCATCCTCGAAGCGGCCGATGCCGGCATCAAGGTCATCGTGACGATCACCGAAGGTATCCCGGTACTCGACATGCTGCGCGTCAAGAACGTGTTGCGCGAATACCCGGACACCGTGCTGATCGGACCGAACTGCCCCGGCATCATCACTCCGGGCGAATGCAAGATCGGCATCATGCCGGGCCACATCCACAAGCCCGGCAAGGTCGGCATCGTCTCGCGCTCGGGTACGCTGACCTATGAAGCGGTGTTCCAGACCACCAATGTCGGCCTCGGCCAATCGACCTGCATCGGCATCGGTGGCGACCCGATCAACGGCCTCAGCTTCATCGACTGCCTCAAGCTGTTCCAGGAAGATGCGCAGACCGAAGGCATCATCATGGTCGGCGAAATCGGTGGCAGCGCCGAAGAAGAAGCGGCTGAATTCATCCAGGAGTTCGTGACCAAGCCGGTGGTTGCCTTCATTGCCGGCGCCTCGGCCCCGGCCGGCAAGCGCATGGGCCATGCCGGCGCGATCATCTCCGGTGGCAAGGGCACCGCCGCGGCCAAGTTCGCCGCGCTGGACAAGGCTGGCGTAACCACGGTCAAGTCGCCGGCCGATCTCGGCACCACGCTTGCCAAACTCATGAAAAAGTAGGCCGCACCCCGGCAACACCTCGAAACGAGCCACCGGAGCGATCCGGTGGCTCGTTTGCTTTCAGGAAAGGCGGAATCAGGCAACATCACGAGCCCGTCAGCCGGGTTACTCTTGGCTTGCAATCCCGAGCCGATGAACGCGAGCGTCGTACTCGCGCAGACCAAAGAGGCATTGTTTGGATGCAAGCCGGCGGCAACGACGCAGATCTCGATTCATCCGAAGGCCCGGCCGAAGAACCGGTCATTCCGGGTTATCGCGTCGTGCGCTCACTGGGCCTGGGTGGCATGGCAACGGTGTATCTGGCCGTGCAGGAATCGCTCGACCGGGAAGTGGCGATCAAGGTCATGCGCCCTTCACGCCAGCTCGACGAGGCACAGACCCGGCGTTTCGAGCACGAGGCACGCATCATCGCCAAGCTCCAGCATCCGAGCATCGTCGTCATTCACGAGGTCGGACGCACGCAACAGGGCGATCTCTATTACGTCATGCCGTATCTGGCCAAGGGCGACCTCAGTGTGCGCGACTACCGCGATGACGAGCCGGGCCTGATTGCGCTGTTGCGCGCCCTGCTCGATGCCCTCGGCTATGCGCATGCACGCGGCATCGTGCATCGCGACGTCAAACCCGAGAATGTGCTGTTCGACAACGCCGAGCGGCCGCAGCTTGCGGATTTCGGCATTGCCCTGTCGCCTCGTGAAGTGAATTCGCGCATCACCGGCGACGGACTCGCCATCGGCAGTGGTGCCCAGATGAGTCCCGAGCAGGCGCGTGCCGACAAGGTGGACGGGCGCTCGGATCTGTACAGCCTCGGCGTGCTTGCCTACGAGTTGCTGACCGGGGAACTTCCGTTCAATTCGCCTGATTCGCTGTCGCTCGCCTTGATGCATGCACAGGATCCAGTGCCGCGCCTGCCACCCGAAAAGGTGCATTGGCAGGCCTTCATCGACTGCGCGATGGCGAAACGACCCGAGCAGCGATTCCGCAATGCGCAAGCAATGCAACGTGCGCTCGAACCGATTCGCCATCACATGCGCCGCGCAGCCGGGCCGATCGGACGCCTGCGCCATGCCATGAGCCATCGGCCATCGCTGCTGGTTGCAACCGGCGTGCTGCTTGCGATTTCATTGATCTCGCTGGCGCTTCCGTTCGTTTCCGGGTTGCGCACGACAGTCGCGGAAAAGGTCGCTGCAGGATCCGGCAAGCTGGCGCCTGCGAGCCTCCCCGGTGAAGCCAAGACCATGGAAGAACTGCACACGCTTGCGACTGATCAGATGTCGATCGGCGCACTGCTCACACCGAGTGGCGCAAACGCGGCTGAAACCTGGTTGGTCGTGCTTCACCGCGACCCCGGCAATGCCAACGCAATCGCCGGCATCGACTCGGTTATCACCGCATCGACTCCCGCATTGCTGCAGGCCGCAATGGACGCCGAAGCCGCCGGATTGCGCGAACGCTATGTGCAGATCGAACTGATCGCGAGTCAGGCCAGCGTTCGCGAGCATGAAGCATTCGAGGCGTTGCGCCGGAAACTGCGTGACGCACTGTACCAACGGATCAATTCATTGGCTGACGTCGGCCAGACCGCATCGGCGACCGGGTTCATGGAACTGGCACGCGCACTTGCTTTTGACGATAGCGAGCTTCAGACGCTGGAAAAGCGCTTGCAGAATCAGCCCGTGATCGGGCAGTCAGTGCGCGATGCCGCCGGCGGAACATTCCTGATCGTCCCGGCCATGCTCGACGGGGCAACGGCGGGCAAGACCTTCATGATGATGCGCGACGAGGTCAGCCGCGCCGACTATGCGGATTTTGCCCGGCGCACGAAGCGCGAACCGGGTCGCTGTCGCGACAGCCTGTCACCATTGCGGATTTTCGATCGGCGCAACTGGAACGATCCGGGTTTCAGGCAATCCGGCGATGAGCCGGTGGTCTGTGTAAGTTTCGATGATGCCCGCGCCTACGCGAGCTGGCTGAGTCGCCAGGGTGGCATGACCTACCGCCTGCCGAGCAAGGCCGAATGGTTGCACGCGGCACGTTCACTGCCGCGCAGCACAAACCCCTGCGCCCTCGGCAATGTGCGCGACAAGCGCGCCAGCGGCATCGGCGCGCGCGCGCAGTGTGACGACGGATTCGCCAATACCGCGCCATCGGGTCGCTTTCAGGCCTCGGCCCTCGGTATCAACGACTTGCGCGGCAATGTCGCCGAATGGACCTCGTCATGCACCAGTACCGATGCCACGAACTGCAGCCGTCGCGCCGTGCTCGGCATGTCCTGGCAGGATGCCCCGGATGTGGACGAAAAGCAGATCCGCGACCTGCCGGCGGACCGCGGCTACGACGATGTCGGATTTCGTCTCGTGCGCGATCCCTGAGCGCGAATTGGCGCAGGCTCGAATCGAGCTCGATGGCATAATCCGCTCCGGCGCAAACGTCTGGAATCCGGATCGCCACCGGCCTGCTTCAATCGTCCTGTCCCCCATCGACAATCACCCATGCCGACACTTCGCGTCGCCCTCGCCCAGTTCGACTTCCCGGTAGGCGCGATCGCCAGCAATGCCGGGCACATCGCGAGCCTGATCACCGAAGCACGTGACCGCCATCAGGCTGACCTCGTGGTTTTCCCCGAACTGGCCCTGAGTGGCTATCCGCCCGAAGATCTGTTGTTGCGACCGAGCTTCCTGGCGGCTTGCGAAGCTGCGATGCAGCAACTGGCAGCGGATGTGCGCGGGATTGTCGCCATGGTCGGCTGGCCGCAATCGGCCGGTGCGGTCGTCTACAACGCGGTCAGCGTCCTGCGCGATGGCGGCATCGAGGCGACCTATCGAAAACGCGAGCTGCCGAACTATGCAGTGTTCGACGAGCGTCGTTATTTCGAGATCGATGCGGACGGCGGCGCGTGCGTGGTCGAGGTCAACGGCATCAAGGTCGGAATCCTCATCTGCGAGGACCTCTGGTTCGCCGAACCGCTGGCCGACACGGTCGCCAGCGGGGCCGAGCTGGCCGTGGTGGCGAACGCCTCGCCGTTCGATCATGGCAAGCTCGCGCGCCGCGATGCCCTGCTCGGGATGCGCGTGGCCGAGACCGGTGCCGCGCTGGCCTATGTCAATGTCGTCGGCGGGCAGGATGCGGTGGTCTATGACGGCGCGTCGGTACTCGCGGACGCCGACGGAAAAATCCATACAGCCGCGCGTGCGTTCGAGGATCACCTGCTGATTGCCGATTTCGATGCGGTGACGCGCCGTTTCAATACCCGGGCCTGGCCTGTGGAAACCGACGAAAGCAAGGCGAGCCTGGCCTGGCGTGCGATTGTTCGCGGAACCCGCGACTACTGCCACAAGAACCGCTTTGGCAAGGTCTGGATCGGCCTCTCGGGTGGTATCGACTCGTCGCTTGTCCTCGCCATCGCCGTCGACGCGCTCGGCGCGGACAATGTCACTGCCGTGCGCCTGCCCTCACGCTACACCTCGGGACAAAGCAACGATCTCGCCGACGAGCAGGCGCGCGCGCTTGGCGTGCGCATCGAGACCGTGCCGATCGGCGCGCCATTCCAGGGCTTTCTAAACACGCTCGAACCGCTGTTTGCCGGACACGCGGCCGATACCACCGAGGAAAACCTGCAATCGCGTTGCCGCGGGGTCATCCTGATGGCCTTGTCGAACAAGTTCGGCGGCCTCGTCCTGAGCACCGGCAACAAGAGCGAATACGCGGTCGGCTACGCGACGATCTACGGCGACATGTGCGGCGGCTATGCGCCGATCAAGGATCTGTACAAGACCGAAGTGTTCGAACTGGCGCGCTGGCGGAACGAGCAGGGATCCGGGAAATCAGGATCACCGGTTATTCCGCAAGCGGTCATCGACCGGCCACCCTCGGCGGAACTGCGCGAGAACCAGACCGACCAGGATTCGCTGCCGCCCTATGAGATGCTCGACGCGATCCTTCATCGCTACATCGATGAAGAGCAATCGCGCGAGGACATCGTCGCTGCGGGTTTCGATGCGTCGACGGTCGACCAGGTGATCCGCCTCGTGCGCATCAGCGAGTGGAAGCGCCAGCAGGCCGCGCCGGGGCCGAAGGTGTCACGCCGCGCATTTGGTCGCGAGCGACGTTATCCGATCACCTCGGGCTGGGACTGAAGCGACGGAATACTGTTTCTGAACCCACTCAATAGCTTCAGCGCGTCTTGGTCATCGGCTTGGCGCCGCGGTTGGACAGCGGCAGCAGCTTCCACAGGCTCGATCGCCAGACCGGCCAGTCGCGCGACAGCGACGGGTGTTCGGGATAGTTGAGCTTGAGCACGCGCTCGGAATCCGCCGACAGCTTGTCCTGACCGAGCTCGTGGTAGCTCCTTACCATGATTGCCAGCGCATCGCCGACCTGGCGCGACTGGTCATAGGTTTCGAGAATGTTCTTGGCCCGGTTCGCAGCGGCGACATAGGCGCCCTGACGAAGGTAGAACAGGGCAACATTGAGCTCGGCCTGGGCCATGCCGTTGCGCAGGAAGATCATGCGTTGCTTGGCATCATCGGCGTAGCGGCTGTCCGGATGACGTTTGATCAGGGCCGAGAAGTCATCAAAGGACTGGCGCAGGAAGCTCTGGTCGCGCTGGGTCATGTCGAGGCCGGCGTAGCGTTCGAGCAGACCTGCCTCGCGATCGAAATTGATCAGGCCACGCAAGTAAAACGCGTAGTCGATGTGCTTGTGTGCCGGATAGGTCTTGATGAAGCGGTTGACCGTCGAATAAGCATCGTCGGGCTTGTTCATCTTGTACTGGGCATATGCCTGATCTAGCTGGGCCTGTTCGGTGTAGGGGCCGAACGGAAAGCGCGCGACCAGACGCGTAAACGTCTTCACGGCGACATCGTAATCGCCCTTTTCATTGGCGGTCTTGCCGCGCTCATAGAGCTGCTCGACCGTGCCGACCTCAAGCGGGTCGGCCTTCTTCTTGCCAAACAGGGAACAGCCGCCGATCAGGGACACGGCGATCAGGATCAGGACAATTCGGGATACGACCCGGATTTGACGGGAAACTCGCATGCGAGGAGGGGCTCTGCGATGATGGAAGTCCGCGATCATAACCCGAACCCGTGATGCGCTGATCAAATCTCCGTTATCGAAACGTGGCGGTTGGTCGATGCGCGCCGGGCAGCGGATGTTCGCCGCATTTTCGCTGCAGGCCCCGGATAGCGGGGTTTTCCGCCCGTCCTCCCGAAAGACCACGATGAATACAGTCCAACCCACGCTGAACGCAAACATTCCGCTCGAATCCGCCGGCCGGCGTTTCGACGCCGCCCTCGCCGAGCTATTCCCGGACTACTCGCGTTCGCGCCTGAGCAGCTGGATCAAGGCAGGTGACGTACTGCTGGATGGCGAGCAGGTCATCCCGCGACACATCGTCCACGGCGGCGAAAGTGTCGAGCTGACTGTGCGCATGCAGCGCGAGGTCAATGCAAGCCCCGAGGAGATCCAGCTCGATATCCGCTATGAGGACGCCGACCTCATCGTCGTCAACAAGCCACCCGGCCTGATCGTGCATCCGGGCGCCGGCAATCCCGACGGAACCTTGCAAAATGCCCTGCTCCATCACGATCCCGAACTGGCCGGCATTCCGCGCGCCGGGCTCGTGCATCGCCTGGACAAGAGCACCTCGGGCTTGATGGTCGTCGCCCGCAGTCTGCGCGCGCATACCAGTCTGGTCGAACAACTCTCGGCACGAACCGTCCATCGTCAGTACGAAGCCCTGGTCTACGGCACCATGGTCGCCGGCGGCAAGGTCGATCAGCCGATCGGCCGGCATCCGGTTGACCGCTTGCGTCAGGCCGTGCGCGAGGATGGCCGCGAGGCGGTCACCCACTACCGCGTGCGCGAGAAGTTCCGCGCCATGACCCTGGTCGAATGTCGCCTCGAAACGGGCCGCACCCACCAGATCCGCGTGCACATGGCCCATGTACGGCATCCGATCGTCGGTGATCTGAGCTACGGCAACCTGCGCTTGCCCAAGGGCGCGACCACCGAGCTGATCGAGGCCCTGCGCGGCTTTCGCCGTCAGGCCCTGCATGCCGAGAAACTCGAGTTCACCCACCCGGCCAGCGGCGAAACCATGGCCATCGAGGCCGAACGGCCGGCCGACATGGAGGCCCTGATCGCGACCGTGCGCGAGGATTCGCGAAGCTGATGGCGACCGTGTCCTGGCTGGTGCCGGACTGGCCCGCACCGGCAAACATCCATGCCCGGATCACCACCCGGCAAACACCTGGCATCTCGCAGCCACCCCGGGATCACTGCAATCTCGGTGATCGTTGTGGTGACGAGGCCGCCGCCGTGGCGTGCAATCGCGCCTCCCTGGTCGATCTGCTGCAACTGCCGGCCACGCCGACCTGGATGCACCAGGTGCATGGAACGACGGTCGTCGATGCCGATGCTTGCACTCCGACTGACGAACCCGAAGCCGATGCAGCAGTAACGTGCCAATCCGGCATCGTCCTCAGCGTGCTCACCGCCGATTGCCTGCCGGTTCTGTTCTGCAGCGCTGATGGCGGCAAGGTTGCGGTTGCACATGCTGGCTGGCGTGGCCTTGCCGGCGGCGTGCTCGAAGCGACCGTTGCTGCGCTTGATACCGAACCGTTGCAGGTATTGGCCTGGCTCGGCCCATCGATCGGCGCGGCCTCCTACGAGGTTGGCGAGGAAGTCCGCCAGGCCTTTGTCGATCGCGATCGGGGCTCGGTTGGTGCGTTCATGCCAACCCGGCCCGGTCATTGGCTCTGCGACCTCGCCGGGCTCGCGCGAATGCGGTTGAAAGCGGTCGGCGTCAGCCGCACTGGCGGCGGCGGCTTTGACACACGCAGCGACCCGCGCTTCTATTCGTATCGGGGCGATCCGCAAGGCGGGCGCTTCGCCAGCCTGATCTGGCGGACGGCCTGCTGAGCGACAGTGTGACGACATACCGGACAGCAGGCGCTTGAACGGCGTAGGCTTCAGCTTCCGAGTGCAATCAGGGGAACAGACCAATGAAGACCTTGCTATCTGCAACGCTGGCCAGCCTGATCGCGGGCAGCGCATCGGCTGCCGGAAATGACCGTGCAAAACGACTCGCTGACCAATTTCGGTACTGCAGTCATCCAGGCAGGTTTCGTCGTCGGCGAGAAGGGCGCCAGTTGGCTGACCTCGCCGTGCGACGGCGATATCGTCGCCGTGCAGATCTTCTGGCTGTCGGCATCCGGCGCAACTGGTCAGTTGCTCGGGCAATCGATCGACATCCACCGATCCGGCACGTTTCCGACCCCGGGCGCGCTCGCCGAACAGGTCAACGGGCCCTTGCTGACTGACGGCGTCATCAACGAATATCGATTCCTTGACGACAACAGCACCGTGCCGCTGATCGTGCCGGTGACGAACAATGAAACCTTCGTCGTCGCCTACACATTCTCGGAAACCCCGGGCAGCGGCGGTGCCAGCCTTACCACCGATACCAATGGCATCCATGTCGGTCGCAATTCGATCTACGCCTGGCTCGGCGGAACAACCTTTATCTGGTTATCTTCGGAATCCCTCGGCCTGACTGGAGACTTTGTAATCCGTGCCGTCGTCGACTGCCAGGCCGGTGGCGGCAATGCCGATGTATCGGCGTCGATAAGCACGACGCCCGCCCTGTACACAGCCGGTGGCCCGATCAGCCATACCATCACGATCGGCAATGCCGGGCCGGCCAATGCCCCCAGCGTGATCGTCGTCGATGTGTTTCCGGCCGCCTACACCGGCACCACCTGGTCGTGCGCGGCCAGTGGCGGAGCAACCTGCACATCGGGCGGCAGCGGCAATATCTCGCAGGCGGTCAACCTGCCGACTGCCAGCCATGTGACCTATACGGTCAATGCCACGGTCGCTCCCGGCACCACCGGCACCCTCTCGAATTCGGTGACCGCCGTGGTCAATGCGCCTGCGACCGACCCGGATACCGGCAACAACACCGCCACAGCCAATACGGCGCACGAATCGGACCGGATCTTCGCCAACGGCTTCGATCCGCTACCGTAGACGTCCGGCCTTGATTGTTCGAGCGCCGGACTCATGTTCGCATCTCGTCGTTATTCTTTGCCTTCCCGTCCGGCGCAGATTAACCTTGAGCGTCGCGACCGAAGTGCACTGAATGAAGGCATGAGCAAACAATACGCCCTGGTAATTGACGACGAGCGCGATATTCGCGAACTGCTGACCCTGACCCTGGGGCGCATGGGACTGATCGTCGAGTCCGCCGCTACCGTCAGCGAAGCCAAGCAGCGCCTCGCCGAAACTCGCTATGCGCTGTGCTTCACCGACATGCGCCTGCCGGACGGAACCGGACACGAGGTGATCGAGCTGATCGCCGCGCAGTATCCGGAAACACCGGTGGCCATGATCACTGCCTACGGCAATGTCGATGCGGCCGTGGTCGCGCTCAAGGCCGGCGCGTTCGACTTCGTCTCCAAACCGGTCGATATCAACGTCTTGCGCCGCCTCGTGCAGACCGCACTGCGCCTTTCCGAAGAAAAGAAAGCCGGCGTCGACGCGAGCAGCACCAAGCTGATTGGCGAATCCGAGCCAATGAAGGAGTTGCGCGCCACGATCGCCAAAGTCGCGCGCAGCCAGGCACCGGTCTATGTAGCCGGCGAATCCGGCGTCGGCAAGGAGCTGGCCTCACGCCTGATTCACGAGATGGGCCCGCGCGCCTCGGCGCCGTTCGTACCGGTCAACTGCGGCGCGATCCCGTCGGAACTGATGGAAAGCGAGTTTTTTGGCCATCGCAAGGGCAGCTTCACCGGCGCGCATGCCGACAAGGAAGGCCTGTTCCAGGCCGCCGACGGCGGCACGTTGTTCCTCGACGAAGTTGCCGAGTTGCCGTTGCACATGCAGGTCAAGCTGTTGCGCGTGATCCAGGAAAAGGCCGTGCGGCCGATCGGCGCGCGCGCCGAGGTCGCCGTCGATGTGCGCATTCTGTCGGCCACGCACAAGAACCTCGCGCGCCTGGTCGATCTTGGCTCGTTCCGCCAGGATCTGTTCTATCGCATCAATGTGATCGAGTTGCGCGTGCCACCATTGCGCGAGCGGCGCGACGACATTCCACTGCTGGCCACGCGTATCCTCGAACGCCTTGGCCGCGAAGCCGAGCGGGCACCGGCGCGACTGACCGCAGATGCCGTGCGCGCGTTGAATGCCTATGAGTTCCCGGGCAATGTGCGTGAGCTCGAGAACATCCTCGAACGTGCCGTCGCACTTTGCGAAGATGGCTCGATCAGCTCCGATGACATGCGCCTGGTGGCGCGCGCTCCTTTTGCACAAGCGCCTTCGATGGCCGAGGCCACGCTGCCGGCACGTCCGGTCGCCTCACCCCATCACGCACCGGTGCGCTCGGGCGACGCCGAGCCCTATGCGGGCATCATCCTGCCCGATTCGGCCTACAGCGGTGATCTCGCTGCCACGGTCGCGGAAACCGAGCGCGCGGTTATCACCAAGGTTCTTGAAGCAACTCGCTGGAATCGCACCGCAGCGGCCAAGCAACTCGGCCTGACCCTGCGCCAGTTGCGCTATCGCCTTGAGAAGCTCGGCATCGAATAGGTATCAGCGCAGCGGGGATGTCTTTTTCCCGCCTGTTCCAGCTTCCGGATACGATTCTGGCGTGCGACAGGTGCACCCAAACGGCCAGGATCGCATCGTGTGATCAAGTCGCGGCGAAAGAAACTTTCCATGATCCACCACGGTCATTGACCGCGATCATCAAATCAAGACAGGTGGCCGATGAAAAAGTGGCTCAAGGACAACCGTGGCGTATTTGTCTTCATCTTCTGTCTGGGCCTGTTCCGCACCGCGATCGCCGATTGGAACCCGGTTCCGACCGGCTCGATGCGTCCAACCATCCTTGAGGGCGACGTCGTCCTGGTCAATCGACTCGCCTACGATCTCAAGGTTCCGTTTACCGACTTCTCGCTGACCCGGCTTGGCGATCCACAACGTGGCGATATCGTCACCTTCAGTTCGCCCAAGGACGCTACGCGCCTGATCAAGCGCCTGGTCGCCCTGCCCGGCGATGTCGTCGAACTGCGTGACAACAAACTCTTCATCAATCATCAGCCCGCCGACTATTCCGGCATGACCGAGGTTCGCGAACCGATCGGACTGGGCCGCTACGTTGGTGCAACGCGCACGACCGAGACATTCGGCAGCAGCAGCCGAACGGTGCAGTTCCTGCCTGTGCTCGATGCGAAGAGCAACTTCGGCCCGATTGCCGTTCCCGCCGATGAGTACTTCATGATGGGCGACAATCGAGACAACAGCGAGGATTCCCGCTATATCGGCTTCGTGCCGCGCAATCTGATCATCGGCCGGGCCGGGCGGATCCTCGTCTCCGCCGACATCAAGCATGATTGGCGCCCACGCTTCGATCGCACGATCAGCCCGCTGAAATAGTCACTGCCCCCGCGTCGTTGAAAGATCACGAACTCTACTTTCGTCTGCAGGATCTGATCTTCGATCCGCACGCGTGAAGATGACGCATCAACGAAGCGGGGATCCATGAAATCCCCGCTGGCATCGTCCCTGCGCCCGCGCTACCCTCGCGCGCCTATGACTGATCCCATCCGCAACGACTTCACCCTCGAACCCGAAGACGGCGAACGCCTGTCGAATCTGGTCGGGCCCCTGGACGAACATCTGCGTCAGATCGAATTGCGCCTCGGTGTCGAGATCGCCAATCGCGGCAGCGTGTTTCGCGTGCTCGGCGATGAACGGCCCGTGCAACTCGCAAGCCGAGTGCTTCGCGATCTCTACGCGTTGACCGGAACCGAAATTCTGACCGCTTCACAGATCAACCTTCACTTGCAGGAATCCGGCATCGAGGCGATCGCTGTGGAAGCCGCTGAAGGCATCCAGCAAGTCGCGATCAAGGTCAAGCGCGGCATGGTCAAGGGTCGCGGCCCGAACCAGGCACGCTACCTGCACGCGATCGCCACCCACGACATCAATTTCGGTATCGGCCCGGCCGGTACCGGCAAGACCTATCTGGCCGTGGCCATGGCCGTCGATGCGCTCAACGACAATCGCGCGCAACGGCTGATACTTGTGCGCCCGGCGGTTGAGGCCGGCGAGAAGCTGGGCTTTCTCCCGGGCGATCTGACCCAGAAGGTCGATCCCTATCTGCGTCCACTTTATGACGCGCTCTACGAGATGCTCGGTATCGAACGGGTGACCAAGCTGATCGAACGCAACGTGATCGAAATTGCTCCGCTCGCCTATATGCGCGGACGCACGCTGAATGATTCATTCGTGATCCTCGACGAGGCGCAGAACACCACCTTCGAACAAATGAAGATGTTCCTGACCCGCATCGGCTTCGGCTCGATTGCCGTGGTCACCGGCGATGTCACCCAGACCGATCTGCCGCGCCACATCAAATCCGGTCTGCGCGATGCGATCGATGTGCTGCGCGATGTCGACGGCATCAGCTTCACCTTCTTCGATTCGAAGGACGTCGTGCGCCATCCACTCGTGCAGCGCATCGTGCGCGCCTACGAGGCCCGCGAAGATGAACGTGCGGCTGCGAAAGACGCCTTGCCCAAATGAAGATGCGCGCGCGATCCACGAGTATCCGCACAACCGCGCCACGCGCGCCTGTCGCGGCTCTATGGATCCGCCGCCGTGGCGCTTGAGCTACACCTCACGCGTTCAGCCGGCATGAGCCAACGCGGCCTGCCTCAACGCGCCAGCTTCCTGCGCTGGATCGAAACCACCCTGCGCATGGCCAAGCGACGTGGAAACACCGAGCTTTCAATCCGCCTCGTCGACGCCGAAGAGGGCCGCTCGCTCAATCGTCAATACCGCCACCGCGACTACGCGACCAACGTGCTTTCATTTCCTGTTGAACTTCCACCAGGTATCAAGCTGCCCCTGCTCGGCGACCTCGTCATCTGCGCGCCGGTCGTAGAGCGCGAGGCCAACGAGCAAGGCAAGTCAACTCGCGATCACTACGCGCATATGACCATCCACGGAATCCTGCACCTGCTCGGCCACGATCACGAGAACGATGCCGACGCCGAGCGCATGGAAGCACTCGAGCGAAAGACCCTTGCCGCGCTGCAGATCCGTGATCCCTACGAATCGCGTTAGCTCATCCTGATTGGCATCGAAGTTCAGCTCAGTTGAGCCCTCTCCCGTCGGCAGATGGTGGCGCCTGGCGCCGGACAACTGAGGTTCAAGGCAAGTCAGATCGCTATTTGATATCCGCCGATCGACCTGAAGGCGGCAAATCAAATCCATCGACAAAGATCGAGTCGGATGGTCCGACACAGGCCTGCACGCTCACGTCATCAAGATAGAAGCCATCCGGGACGCGCCCGGTCGAGGCATCGGTGGCCATGCGGAAACGGAACTGCACGGTTTCGCCGGCATGAGCATCGAGGTCGACGATGAAGCGCGACCAGTCCTGTGGATCACCGCACCAGGCCTGATTGCCGAGCGCGGGATTGTTGAACGACCGACTGATCGGCCCTTGATACGTGCCGATCAGAAGCTTAGATGGGGGAACTTGGCTCCAGCTTGCGCCGGCATCGCTGGAAATTTCAAGAAATGCACCGTCGTAGCAACCGCCGAGGCGATCCTCGATGGTCTGGTGGCTCCAGAACTGCAGGCTCAGCGGTGCCGCACCCAAAGGCAGCGTGATAGCGGGCGAAACGAGACGCTGATCGGAATCGTAAGCGACATCCACGGCAAGCATCGAGTGGCCCGAACCGTGCGAACGCGCGCTCGACAGCGCCCAGGTATCGTGGTCTCCGGAATGCGTCCACGCGCCGGGGCCATTCTCGAAATCGCTGTTCTGGATCACGCTCGGCGTCGTGCCGAGCGAACATTCTCCCGGCAGCGGCGTGGTCGTGAACGAAAAGGCTTGCCCCGGGAGGCTTTCGCCGCAGGAGTCGATTGCGCGCGCCCGCCAGTAGTAGCGCGTCGCGTAATCGAGCTCATTGGCGACCGTGTGCGTGGTCGCTGCTGTCGTGGTCGTGTAGACAACATCGCTGAACGCCGCATCGCGGGCGACTTCGATGCGGTATTCCTCGGCACCGGCGACGGCGGCCCAGTTCAAAAGTGGATATCGTGCGACGTTGCCTGCATTGTCCGCCGGCAGGTTCGGCATCGGCGAGGATGGCAGCGATACCGCCAATTGCAACTGTACATATCGGCTGCGCGTGATTCCGCCTGCCTGCGCGGTGATCGCAAGGGTGCTACTGCCAGCGCTTGCAGCCGCCAGATTGCCAATCGTCAGCGTCGCGTTGCCCGGAACGGCAATCGGATTGACCGAGACAGCCGCGGTCGTAGCGGCTGGATTGCCTGCGATTGCGATCGTGACTGGCGTCGTCAAGCCGAGAATGGATTGCGTGCTCAAGGCGAAATCCACCGAGCCCGTCGTCGCCGTGCAGACATTCCGCGACGCAGGCGTGACGTTGAGCGCGAAGGCAGGCTGCCTTGCGCAATTGCTGCAGACCAGGGCGAAATCCTGATCCGTGCCGTCGGCATTGCCAGGCACGCCATCGCCGGCGATATTGAAGGCGCTGACCGCAATCGTCAGTGGCTCGATCGAAGCGGACGGCAGATAGATCGCCTCGACATTGTTCACGCCATCCGGGCTGCCGCCCGGCGTGCTCCAGGCGCCCTGAAAATGATTGCCATACCATTGCGCGGAGCCAGCACTCGCAACCAGATTCAGATTATTGACCTGCGGACTGGTGCCGGCCGCGCCGGGCGCATCGGTCCAGGCCAACACGATGCGCATCGGCTTGTCCGCATCGACGCGCTGCACCTGGGTAGTCCACACCTGTCCGGAATCACCCAGCACGCGATTCTGGTTGACCAGCCAGGTCGGCGTGTCGCTGAACATGTCACCGAGATCCGGCATGCCGAAGCCCTGCGCATTGCTGGGCAGGCTGTCGTTCGCGCCGTTGCCGGTCAACCAGGTCGGATGCGCGACCAGCCAGGCTTTCATCAGCGCTGGCGTCGGCGCGGATGCGCTGCCGGCGTCGAACTCCAGACTGCCCTGTCCGTTGGCGATCCACCACCATGACAACGAGGCCACGCCAGCAACCGCCGGCGCGGCATGGCTGGTACCTGATGACGCCGCATAGGTGGCATTGCCAAGCGGTCGGCTTGCATCGCAGATGCCCTCGCCGGTGCCCGGATGCGCCTGAGTGCCGGTCACATGCGTACCCGGAGCGATCACTTCCGGCTTGACCCGACCACCAGGAGCCGGGCCGCGTGAGGAAAAGAAGATCACATCCATCGCATTGTCGGCACCGCCGGCATCGATCGCGCAGCCATCGGACCAGGGACCGTCCTCATCGACAGGCCGCGGATTCTCGCTGGCACCGACCGTGATCATGTTCTTGCCGTTGCCGGGCGAGCCGATGCTGTTCGCAGCCGGGCCCGAGTTGCCGGCCGAGAAGATCGTGACCAGTTCCTGATTGCCTGCCGCCAAGGCATCGGCATCGCGGGTGCCGAGATCGTAGGCTTGCGAGGAAACATCGTACTGACCGGCGCACGCGGAGCAGCCCCAGGAGTTCGACGAGATGCGTGCGCCGGCGGCATGGCTTGCTGCGATGACACCGGCGTAAGTACCGCCGCAAGCCGCCAGATCAAACACCGGTGCGAATACGCGTGTTCCGCCGAGACGGCCAAACGGATTGATACCCTGGCCACGTTGATACTCATCCGGAAAGCGTGCGCCGGGTGTCGCCGCGTTTTCACGCACGTCATAGCCGAGTGCGATATTTGCGTTGAGATGGCCATGCCCATCGACATCGCCGTTGTTGATCGTGCACTTCTGGTTGTAGACCATGCGCGTCGCGTTCGCGCTGTCACCAAGGCGATGCAGGGTGGGATCACCAGTCTGGATGGTGCGGTCGCCAATGCCCGAATCGGTGATATCGAGGATCGGATAGGCGCCCGGATCATCGGGGAATCCAAGCGACTGCAACCATGGCAGATAACCCGGCTGCAGTGACCCGGACTGGTCTGCATTGAATTCGCCACGCAGGATCTGCGTCTGTACCTCATCGTTCATCGTCGGCGCAATGTACTCGCCGATCCAGAACACATCAGGCAGATCGATGAGCTGGCGAATCTGGCTTTCGCTCGCCTCGAAGCGCGCGATCTCGTAGGCCAGTTGTGGTGTCCAGTCATCAAGTGGCTTGAGCCCCAGCGCGGCAAGAGGCTCACGACCGCCATCACCATCGTGACGAAAACGCTGCACGATGATTGACAGCTTGTCACCAGTGGCAACACCGATTTGCAGGCGATCAAACAAGGAGTTGCCGAGCTTGATGAATCCCGGCAGCGGCTGGCTGAACTGCACGATACGCGCCTCGGCGACCATCGCGTCGAGCTTCGAGCGTGCCGCCGCATCGGCCCAGACCAGATAGCCATCACTGTCAATGTACTGGATCGGCACGGCCCCGGCCGCGCGCAACTGATCGAGCCAGGCATCCTTGATCGGGCCAACGAACTGCATGATCTGCAAGCCGGCACCACTCGGCGGCTTCAATGGAAAGCTCGCAGGCGCAGCAATCGCCGGCGAGCGCGTATCGATGCGCAATCGATCAAACTTGAGCAGGTGCGCATCGGCAAGCAGCCAGGCCTTGTCCGGCAAGGTGGTCACGTCGCCATCGAACAAGCGGTACGAGCCGTAGTCGGCAATAGTCCGGTATCCAGCCGGCACCGGCACACCCGCCGGCACGATCACCGGCTCGGCGTTCAGTGGCGCCGAGGTCGACAGCAACGCACCGACCGCAATGGCGAGAGCACAGACCTTGCACATGGGCGTCGACCTATCCTGCAACGAGGCAACGGCAAGCTGCCCGACCGCAACGGCCGGGCCCGCGAGCGAGCATCACGACTTGCCGCCATGTCGTCAAGCAGCAAGCCGTCGGCGGAACGGAACGGGAATAGGGAAAAGCACGATGCGGTGAGCGGACTGTGGAGACACGATGTCGAAACGAACAGCAACGCTGGCCCCTTGGGGTGAGCCGCTGGAGCGGCGAGTCAAACGGCTGTTGCAGGACGGAACTTCCGCAGGTGATTCCGCCGATCGCGCAAGGAGCCTGCGTGTCTGAAACCCGGGACATCGCACGGCGGAATCCGCTTCGCAGGTTCCGCCCTACGCGAGCTGAAGCGTTCGATCGCAGATCGAACCCACCACGAGCGCGAGCAATTGCGATCCAGGCTCTGGTGGGTCGGCGCTGGGCGCTGACGCTCTCACTCCCCACTCCCCACTCCCCACTCCCCACTCCCCACTCCCCACTCCCGGCCCCACAACCCTTGAACTCCGCGCTGCCGCCACCACCTCGAAAGCCCGTGGAACGGCGCTATAGTCGCCGGTTCCGCTCACCCGTATTGAGCCTGATCCTGCCCATGGACATGATCCGCATCCGCGGTGCCCGTACACATAATCTGAAGAATATCGACATCGATCTGCCGCGTAACAGCCTGATCGTGATCACCGGCCTTTCCGGCTCGGGCAAGTCCTCGCTCGCGTTCGACACGATCTATGCTGAAGGCCAGCGCCGCTATGTCGAATCGCTTTCGGCCTATGCGCGGCAGTTCCTCTCGGTCATGGAAAAGCCCGATGTCGATCACATCGAAGGCTTGTCGCCGGCGATCTCGATCGAGCAGAAATCGACCTCGCACAATCCGCGTTCGACGGTCGGCACGATCACCGAGGTTTACGACTACCTGCGCCTGCTCTATGCGCGGGTCGGCTCACCGCGCTGCCCGGATCATGGCGAAGCATTGGAAGCGCAAACGGTCAGCCAGATGGTCGATGCCGCACTCGCGCTGGATCCGAAGAAACGCTACATGCTGCTCGCGCCGGTCGTGCGCGAACGCAAGGGCGAACATGTGCAGGTATTCGAGCAGTTGCGTGCGCAAGGCTTCGTGCGAGTTCGCGTCAACGGCGTCGCTTGCGAACTTGATGAGGTACCGAGCCTGGCACTGCGCCAGAAGCACACGATCGAAGCGGTGATCGACCGCTTCCGCGCCAAAGCCGACATCAAGCAGCGTCTGGCCGAATCCTTCGAGACCGCGTTGCGCCTCGGCGACGGTATCGCCTCGCTGGTCGACATGGATGACGACAAGGCACCGATGACGACGTTCTCGTCGCGCTACTCGTGTCCGATCTGCGACTACGCCCTGCCCGAACTCGAGCCGCGCCTGTTCTCGTTCAACTCACCCGTGGGCGCGTGCCCATCCTGCGATGGCCTCGGCATCACCCAGTTCTTCGATCCCGAGCGCGTCGTCGTGCATCCGGCGCAAGGATTGTCAGCGGGTGCCGTGCGCGGTTGGGATCGGCGCAACATGTATTACTTCCAGATGATCCTGTCGCTGGCCAAGCACTATGGCTTCAACGTCGACACGCCGTGGAACGAATTGCCTGCGAAAATCCGCGAGCACGTCCTGTATGGCTCGGGCGACGAACAGATCGCCTTCAACTACATCATGGAGAGCGGCGGCAAGGTCGCCCGCAAGCACAAGTTCGAGGGCATCATTCCGAATCTCGAACGGCGCTACAAGGAAACCGAGTCTCCGGCCGTGCGCGAGGAGATCGCCAAGTTCATCAGCCCGCGTGCCTGCCCCGAATGCGAAGGCCAGCGCCTAAATCGTTCGTCGCGACATGTGTATGTGGCCGATGCGAACCTGCCATCGATCACCGCTCTGCCGATCGACCAGTCACTGGATCACTTCCAGAACCTGAGCCTGCCCGGCTGGCGTGGCGAGATCGCGACCAAGATCGTCAAGGAGATCCGCGAGCGCCTCGATTTCCTCGTCGACGTCGGACTCAACTATCTGACCCTCGATCGCCAGGCCGATTCACTCTCCGGTGGCGAGGCCCAGCGCATCCGCCTGGCCAGCCAGATCGGTGCTGGCCTGGTCGGCGTCATGTACGTGCTCGATGAACCTTCGATCGGTCTGCACCAGCGCGACAACGAACGCCTGCTCGGCACCCTCGTGCGCCTGCGCGATCTCGGCAACACCGTGATCGTGGTCGAACACGACGAGGATGCAATCCGTGCCGCCGATCATATTGTCGATATCGGCCCCGGCGCTGGCGTGCATGGTGGAAGGATCGTCGCCGAAGGCAAGTTCAAGGACATCCTCAAGGCGCCGGAATCGATGACCGGTCAGTATCTTTCGGGAAAACGCCGCATCGAGGTACCGAAGCAGCGCCGCGTCGCCGATCCCGAAAGAATTCTGCGCATCATCGGCGCCAGCGGCAACAATCTGAAGCATGTCGATGTTGAAATCCCGGCCGGCCTGATGACCTGCGTCACCGGCGTTTCCGGCTCTGGCAAGTCGACCCTGATCAACGACACCCTGTATCGGCAGACCGCCGTCGAGCTGAACGGTGCCAGCGAGAAACCTGCTCCGTTCAAGGCCATCGAAGGACTGGATCTATTCGACAAGGTTGTTGAGATCGACCAGTCGCCGATCGGACGCACGCCGCGTTCGAATCCTGCAACGTATACCGGCTTGTTCACGCCGCTGCGCGATCTGTTTGCGCAGATTCCGGAATCGCGCGCTCGCGGCTACGGCCCGGGTCGTTTCAGTTTCAACGTCAAGGGTGGCCGCTGCGAAGCCTGCCAGGGCGACGGCCTGATCAAGGTCGAGATGCACTTCCTGCCCGATGTGTATGTCACCTGCGATGTCTGCCACGGCAAGCGCTACAACCGCGAGACGCTTGAGATCACCTACAAGGGCCACACGATTTCCGATGTGCTCGAGATGACCGTCGAAGACGCCCAGATCCTGTTCAAGCCGGTTCCGGTACTTGCTCGCAAGCTCGATACGCTGATGGATGTCGGCCTCGGCTATATCAAGCTCGGCCAGAGCGCGACCACGCTCTCGGGCGGCGAGGCGCAGCGCGTCAAGCTCTCGCGCGAGCTGAGCAAGCGCGATACCGGACGCACTCTGTACATCCTCGATGAGCCGACCACCGGCCTGCACTTCCACGATATCGAGCAGTTGCTGAAAGTGCTGCATCGGCTCGCCGACGACGGCAACACCGTGGTCGTCATCGAGCACAACCTCGACGTGATCAAGACCGCCGACTGGGTCATCGATCTCGGCCCCGAAGGCGGTGGTGGAGGCGGCACCATTCTCGCCAGCGGCACACCCGAGCAGATCGTCAAGGTCAAGACCTCGCATACCGGGCGCTTCCTTGCGCCGGTACTTGCTCCATCGAAAGAAGAAGGCGGCATGAACGAATCGACACCCCGTCTGCTCGCCCGCGTGCCGATGACGGTACGTTGGCGCGATCTCGATGCCTACAACCATGTCAACAACTCGACCTTCCTGACCTATCTCGAAGAAGCGCGGCTGGTCTGGCTCGCCGGCATCGAGGGCGAGTGGAAGACCGAATCCTTCAGCCCGGTGCTGGCGGCAAGCCAGGTCAATTTCCGCGACCAGATCGAATGGCCGGGCGATCTGATCGTCGACGTTTTCTGCGCGAAGCTCGGCAGACAGTTCGCTGACCCTTTCGCATCGCATCACGTCGGCCGATGGCAGTCAGCTTTTCAGCGACGCCAGCGTGGTCATGGTCTGGATCGATCCGTCCAGCGGTCGCCCGGTGCCGCTGCCGGCCGCAGTGCGTGCAGCCTGCAGCGCCTGATCGGACAATTGCGCAGGCTGCCTACCAGTCCGCGCTGAGCTTGAGCATGGCATTGCGCCCGGGCTGCGTGTACAAGTCGAGGTCGGTGGCGTCTGGCTTGATCCCGCGCAGGCTGACCCAGTCCCAGTAGCGCCGATTGGCGAGATTGCCGAAGGCGAAATCAAGGCGCAGATGATCACCGATGTTGAGCCAGGCATTGAGGTCGATTCGCGCATAGCCCGCCAGGTTGAAAGAGAGGGCCGGCGCTGTCATCGACACGTGAAACCCGTTGCACGCCGGTCAGCGACAGTTGGGCGCCCCAGCGCTCTGCATCACCCTGCCAGCCGCCAACCACGGTGGCACGACCCGGCGCGACACTGTTCAGCGGCTGGTCGCGCACGGTGTCGGTGCCACGTAGCCAGTTCCCACGCAACTCGACATAGGCACCACGCCATGCCTCATGCCACGCACCGAGTGTCCAGTGTGCGTCGGCTTCAATGCCGTGGATTCGGGCACGATCACGATTGACCGACTGGAAAACCAGCGCGCCGGTGACCGGGTCGATACCGAGATTGGCGCGCGATTCGATGAGATCGCGGAAGCGGTTGTCGTAGGCAGCCAGCGAACCGCGCATGATCGATCCGTTCCAGCGCAGGCCGGCCTCCAGCCCGAGGCTTCGCTCGGGTTTGAGATCGGGATTCGGCTTGACCAGGTAGTTGAAGGTCGGCAGGTAGAGGCCGACATTGACGTCGGAGAACGGCGGTGCGCGATAGCCGCGTACCGCCTGCAAATAGAGTGTTGCGCGCTCGCTGGCGCTGAAACGCAAGCCGAGCTTGGGCGTCCACTGCGTATTGTCGACATCGGCCAGCTGCGTCTGCGGGTTGTCCTGCAACCAGATGGGATCCGCATCGGTAACGAGCGAGTAGCGTTCCCAGCGCAGGCCAGGAACCACGCTCCAGCGCGGCGCGAAACGGATTTCGTCCTGCCAGAAAACGCCGAGCTCGTGCACGTTCGAGTTCGGGAAATCGCGTACCGGGAAAACTTCACCGAGCACGACATTGGAACTTTGCCCAGTGTCGAGATTGATTTGCTCACCGGTGCGCAGACCTTCGTAGTCATGCCGGGTCAGGTCGATGCCGAATACCTGCCAATGCGCGGTATCACCCCATTGGCTGCGCGATTGCGCGACCAGCTCGAGGCCGCGGCTGGTCTGGTCATATTGGAATTCACGCGCACGCAGGGTCGGATACGGCGTCTGCGCATCGGCGAGACGATACTGGTCGGTCGCTTGGCGCGTATTCGAATCCTGCTGGTAGACAAGCAGATCCAGCGCATCGATCACAGTCCACGGTTTCGACCAGCTCGCAGCAAGACTGACGCGATTGCGCTTCCACCGATCGTCGGCGTCGAGCGCGTTGGTCGTGCTGTAGCGGCCCGGCCCGAAAACCAGTGATTGCACATCGGTCTGCTGGCGCCCTGCGCCGTGGTCAAGAGTCAACGTCCAGCGGCCAGCACGTTCGCCGGCATAGACGACCTTGGCCAGGGCCGCATCGCGTTCGACATCGGCCGGATTGGCTTGCATGCCAGCGTCGCGCGGAAGGTTCTCGGATTCATGCCCCTGGTGCCGTGAAACGAGGACCATGCCACTCCAGCGACCATTTGCCGCAGCCAGATTGGCTGCGCCGAAATGGCTGTCGTCGCGGCTCGAAACACCCAATGAGGCGCCCGTCGCCAGCGCGTTGCCGCGCCAGAGGAAATCCTCGGGGTTGCGTGTGGTCAACGCGACCACGCCGGCCAGTGCCTTGCTGCCGTAAAGCGTCGACGCGGGGCCACGCAACACCTCGACGCGCTGCACGGCATCGAGAGCGACCAGATCACGCCCGGCCAGGGCGAACTGACCGACACCGAAACCATCCGGCAGTGGAACACCATCAATCTCGATGCTGACCCGATTGCCTTCGAGACCGCGGATATTGAAGCCCTGGCGACCAAACCGCACCGCATCGACCGGCACGCTGACGCCCGGCACCAGCGCGGCGAGGTCGGAAATATCGATGACGCCATTGCGTTCGAGCCGATCGCGCTCGACCACGCTGACACTGCCGACGACCTGCTGCAGCGGCTCAGCGGCACGACTGCCGATGACCACGACCGGATCGAGCGCAACGGTATCGGCACTTGCGGCGGGCGGCTCTGCGGCGATGGCCGAGACAAGAAATCCTAGAGCGCCCGGGATGACCAGGCGACGCGGCAGGGACGAAATCATGGGGAAGATCCGACGGAAATACCGGAAGGATTCTACCGCGTGCACCTCCCTGCAACTTGATTCCGCTCAAGGGAAACTGATCCGGTTCCAATCAGTACCAAAACCGTACTCATTTTCTCTACTTGATCTGAGTCAGGACACTTTCAGCGGATACCGGGAGACTGTCGTTCATGGTGCCGGGAAACCTGCACGCAACGAACCAAAATCGTCAAGGGAGTCAGCTTATGAGAACCATGAAACTCAGTGGGGTCCTGTTTGCGATGCTATGGCTCGGGGGCCAGGCCATCGCTCAGGATGTCGTCAACGAACGCTTGCCCAAGCAAGGCAATGAAGCCGGCGAAGCCGCCTACAAGGCCAATTGCGCGGCCTGCCATCAGCCGGACGGCAAGGGCTTGCCCGGCGCGTTTCCGCCGCTGGCGAAGTCTGATTATCTGAACAACCGTGACGGCAAGGAAATCGCCGGCCATGTATTGCAGGGAATCACCGGCACGCTTACCGTCAATGGCGAGACATACAACAACGTGATGCCGGCGCAGAGCCATCTGAGCGATGCCGACATCGCCTCGATCATCAATTATGTCTATGCGAGCTGGGGCAACTCCGGCAAGACGCTCACGGCAGCTGACGTCACCGAACAGCGCAGCGCAAACTCGACGTCAGCACCGACAAGGCCCAGGGCGAAATGCATCCGGGCACACCACGCAGCATGGAGACCTATCAGGGAGCGCCCTCGGTCGCCGGTTCCCAGGGCGTCGACATGGTCATCAATCCGGATGCACCGCCGATCAGCAAGGCCGAGTACAACGAAGCCACGCAGATCTTCTTCGAGCGTTGCGCCGGCTGTCATGGCGTTTTGCGCAAGGGTGCCACCGGCAAGCCGTTGACCCCGGACATCACGCGCGCGAAGGGCACCGACTACCTGAAGGCGCTGATCAACTTCGGCTCGCCGGGCGGCATGCCCAACTGGGGCACTTCCGGTGACCTGACGCCAGTGCAGGTCGACCTGATGGCGCGCTTCCTGCAGCATGAGCCGCCGGCTCCGCCAGAGTGGGGCATGCCGGAGATGATGGCATCGTGGAAGGAAATCATTCCGCTGGACAAGCGTCCGACCAAGAAGGAAAACAACTACAACATCGACAACTTCTTTGTCGTGACTCTGCGCGATGCGGGCGAGATCGCCCTGATCGACGGTGACACAAAGAAGATCGTCAACATCATCAAGACCGGCTATGCCGTGCACATTTCGAGGCCTTCCCACTCAGGGCGCTACGTCTACACGATAGGTCGCGACGCCAAGATCGACCTGATCGATTTGTGGATGAAGAAGCCCGGAATCGTCGCCGAAATCAAGATCGGCCTCGAGGCGCGTTCGGTGGAGACTTCCAAGTACAAGGGCTACGAGGACAAGCTGGCCGTCGCTGGCGCGTACTGGCCGCCGCAATTCGTGATCATGGACGGCCCGACCCTCAAACCAATCAAGATCGTCTCCACACGCGGCATGACCGTGGATACGCAGGAATATCATCCGGAACCACGCGTCGCCGCGATTGTGGCCAGCCATGAGCACCCGGATTTCATCGTCAACGTGAAGGAAACCGGACACGTCCTCTTGGTCGACTACAGCAATCTCGATGCGCTGAAGGTCACCAACCTAGATGCCGCGCGCTTCCTGCATGACGGTGGCTGGGATGTGTCCAAGCGCTACTTCCTGACCGCCGCCAACCAGTCCGACAAGATCGCCGTGGTCGACTCGCGCGAGCGCAAGATGACCGCGATGATCGATGTCGACAAGATTCCGCATCCGGGTCGCGGCGCCAACTTCGATCATCCGAAATTCGGACCGGTCTGGGGCACCTCGGCGCTCGGCAACGAGAAGGTCACCCTGATCGGCACCGATCCGGAGAATCACCCGGACAATGCCTGGAAGGTCGTCCAGGTGCTCAAGGGCCAGGGCGGTGGTTCGCTGTTCATCAAGACCCATCCGAAATCGCGCAACCTCTGGGTCGACACCACACTCAACCCGGATCCGAAACTGAGCCAGTCGATCGCTGCGTTTGATATCGACAACCTCGATGCCGGTTACAAGGTGCTGCCGATCGCCGAATGGGCCAAGCTCGGAGACGGTCCGAAGCGTGTCGTCCAGCCCGAATACAACTCGCGTGGCGATGAGGTCTGGTTCTCGGTGTGGAACTCCAAGGACAAGAGCAGCGCCCTGGTCGTCGTCGACGACAAGACGCGCAAGCTCAAGAAGGTGATCAAGGACAAGCGACTGATCACACCGACCGGCAAGTTCAATGTGCACAACACGATGGACGACGTCTATTGATCCCACCGGATCAAATCGGTAATGCTGCAAAGTCGAGGCCCCGCATGCGGGGCCTTTTCTTTTCCGGGGCTTCGTGAAATCGTGTGGGTCATCCGGTGAAGTTTGTTGTTTCGGCAAACTGCCGGTGGGCGCTTTCCAGCGTAGGTTGGTGCTGAGCGCAGCGAAGCCCAACGTGGCGCGATCTCCCCCTCCAGCTGACGTCGAACGTGCCGAATGAGCCGTTGGGCTTCGCTGCGCTCAGCACCAACCTACGGAACCGCGCGCGAAGAATGCGGCGCACTCCAGCCGGATATCATTGTGATCGTCAGCCTGGAGCTGAACGGGGGAATCGACAGCTGGCCAGCAAATGCCGCGGGAGCCTCACTGAAGTTTCCGTCAACAAGGCGTGCCAGTTTCCTGGACAACTCTGAAATTCGCAAAGCCTTGTCCTGCATGGGTTGTGCCGGGATCAACGTTTCAGAATCACCCACAGGTTTTCACGAAGAGCCTCTTTTCCGGCCAACCCCATTTCCATGTATCCGCGAGGGTCGCCTGTGCAGCGATACCGGGCGATGCGACAATGCCTGTTGCCCGCGGCACATGCCCGCGCATGGAATTCATCACGGACCCGCCATGCAGAAGCCGAACCAGCACCCGACGCCTGCCAGCCCGAACACGACGGCCGAAACACCACTGATTCCGCGCCAACTCACGATCAATGGCAAAGCGTACTTCCATGATGGCGACCCGGCCATGCCCCTGCTCTGGTACCTGCGAGATGTGCTGCGCCTGACCGGCACCAAGTACGCCTGCGGCATCGGCGCCTGTGGCGCCTGCACGGTGCTGGTCGATGGCAAGGCGACGCGCTCGTGTCTGACCCCGATGCAGGCTGTCACGGGCCATGCGGTCACCACCATCGAAGGGCTCGCGGGCGCAAAGCTGCACCCGGTGCAGCAAGCCTGGATCGAGAATGACGTCGCCCAATGCGGGTACTGCCAGGCCGGTCAGATCATGGCTGCCGTCGATCTGCTTTCGCGCAAATCCAAACCTTCGGATGCAGACATCGCCGCTATCGGCAATCTGTGTCGCTGCGGCACCTATCCACGCATTCGCAGCGCGATCCTGCGTGCCGCCGCCCTGAGTGAGGGAACGTCGTCGTGACTGACTGCATCTCACTGACCCGTCGCCGCTTTCTGCAATTTGGCCTGACCGCCGGTGGCGCTCTGCTGGTTGGCTTTCGCAGCCAGGCCATGGCCGCCGCGATACCCGCTGAATTGCTCGGCGATGATCTCGTCCGGTTGACCGCCTTCGTCATGATCGAACGCGACAATCGTGTCGTCATCGGCGCACGTGGCTGCGAGATCGGCCAGGGTGTGATCACCTCGCTGCCGATGCTGATCGCCGAGGAACTCGACGTCGACTGGTCCAAGGTGCGCGTGATCCAGTTGCCCTACGGCTACGAGGTCGTCGATGGCAAACCGGGCAACCGCTATGGCAATCAGTTCGCCGGCGGCAGCATGAGTATTCCGGGCGCATGGAAGGATCTTCGTGAAGCCGGTGCGGCGGCGCGCTGGCTGCTGGTGCAGGCGGCGGCCGATGCCTGGTCGGTAAATGCCGATACCTTGAGCACCGAAGCAGGCCATGTCGTCAACCCCGACGGTCGCAAACTCAGCTACGGAGCACTGGCCCGCACCGCCGCCGCGCGCGAGCTTCCCGATTCACCGATCCCGACCAGGGATCCCGACACCTTCAAGTTGGTCGGCAAACCGACCCGCACCGCCGACGGACGCAGCATCGTAACCGGCCAGAACCGCTACGGCATCGATGAATACCTGAGCGGCGCGCTGATCGCGGTGATGTTGCGCTGCCCCTATCTGGACGGCAGTCTCGAAAGTCTCGATGACAGCGCGGCACGCAAGATTGCAGGCGTGCGCGACGTCGTCACGATCGACGGGCCGAAACCCGGGGAAATCTTCGCTGGCCCGTTGACCAGCGGAATCGCCGTGCTCGCCGACAATACCTGGGCGGCGATCCAGGGCCGCAAGGCGCTCAAGCCGGTCTGGAAACAGGGAGCCTGGAAAGATGAGTCGAGTGCGGCGCTGTCGGCACGCGCAAACGCGCTGCTTGATGCCGCAAGCGACGGCATCGAGGTGCGCCGCGATGGCAATCTGGCTGCCTCGCGCAAGCATGCCCGGCACAGTGTCAGCGCGCGCTACGAGGTACCTTTTCTCGCCCACGCGACGATGGAGCCGCCCGGCGCCCTGGTCGAACTGCGCGGCGATGGAGCGCTGCTGATCGCCTCGATGCAAAACCCGGACGGGGCTTCACGCATCATCAGCGACCTGACCGGCCTTGCCCGCGAAACGATCGAGATCCGCCTGCCCCGCTCGGGCGGCGGATTCGGACGGCGCCTGCAGAACGATTTTGTTGCCGAAGCCGTGCTGATCGCGCAGAAGGCAGGCAAACCGATCAAGCTGATGTGGCTGCGCGAGGATGATCTCGCGCATGACTTCTATCGACCATTCGGCGTGCATGCGATGGAAGCCACGCTCGACCGGCGCAACCGCGTGGCCGGATGGGCGCACAGTTGCGCGGCGACCTCGCGCACCTGGCGCGCGGCGGGCATGCAGGATGATCCGTTGTGGAAAGGTTGCCTGGAACCGGATGATTTTCCGGCAGGGCTGGTCGACGACCTTGAGAAGACTTTCTACCCGATCGAATCGGGTATGCCGCGTGGCTGGTGGCGCGCGCCGCTGCATACGTTTCATGCGTTCGCCGTACAGAGCTTCATCGACGAAATAGCCTTTGAGGTGCGCCGCGACGCGGTCGAACTTCGCCTCGAAATGCTCGGCGAGCCACGCGAAATCCCCTATCACGGGCATGGCGGCCCGGCCTTCGATACCGGTCGCATGGCCAACGTGCTCAAGCTTTGCGCCGAAAAGATCCGCTGGAGCGAGAAGCGCACTGACGGGCGCGGCATCGGCATCGCCTGCCATTTCACGTTCGGCGGCTACAGCGCGCATGCGTTCGAGATCTCGATGCAGGACGACAAGCTCAAGATCCATCGCGCGATCTGCGTGGTCGATGTCGGCCGCGTGATCAATCCGCTTGGGCTCGAGGCGCAGATCATGGGCGGCACCATCGACGGCATCTCGACCGCCCTGAACCTGGCCATCACGGTCCGCGATGGCCAGGTGCAGCAGCAGAATTTTCCGGACTATCGCCTGTTGACCATGGCCGATGCGCCGGACAAGGTCGACGTGCATATCGTCCAATCAACGCGCGATCCGGTCGGTGCTGGCGAAATGGGCATAGCCAGCGTTGCACCGGCACTGGCCAACGCGATCTTCGCCACGACCACCGTGCGCATCCGCAAACTGCCGCTGTTGCCGGAATTGATGCGCCTGCTCTGACTGCCGCTGGCTGGGTTCGCAGCACGGGATTCGCGAGCGAACGGTGTGCCTGCGAAACGCCACTCAACGAGTGATGTTCACGCTCCCGCTGCAACCCGACTGATCGAGGCGTTCATCGCCGTATTATTCAATCAGCCGGATCGCAGCCGTCGTTTGCGCGACGTTGTTTGGCCGCTGCCCGCTCGGCGATGACGGCACCATCGGCGAGGCCGATCCAGCTCAGATACTTGCGGGAAACCGCGTCGCCGACAGACTCGTCGCGGCGGAAGGCGTTGGCAAAACGGGTCTTCTTGCAGTCCAGCGGATTCTCGCCCCGACTCTGGATCTCGGCCCACTGCGCCTTGGCCGCTTCCTGCGGGTTGTCGAGCTTCTCAGGCCCGATGCGCGGCTGCGCTTTCGGCATGCGCAACGAACCATCGGTATTGAACAGGTTGAGTGTCGGCTCGCCAGCCGCTCCGATACGGGCCTGGGTCTCCGAGCCGCTCTCCGCGGTCATCGGCGGCGCTGTCGATATCGTCTCCGGTGGCGCGATTCGCACCCTGGATAGGCGATTCCTGAATTCGATGTGCTCGGGCTGCGGCTCTGGTGGAATCTCGAAAACCTCGGGTGGCGTGATGATATTGACCACGATCGGGCCGCGATCCGGTTCGGCTCGATCCAATGGCGTCATGGCCCGATCCAGACCAAATATCCAGAGCAGGTTCGCCAGCAGCGCAGCGATGGCCACCATGAAGACGCCACGGCGCTGGAACTGCGGCCGATGCCATAACCGGTTGCGTCGAAGCAATTGCCCGGCATAGGCATTGCGCAGGCGCGCCTGCTCGTGGGCATCAACCAGGGTTGCCGTTGCGGAAGCGGCGGGCGGGTTCGACATTCAGGGTGTTGGCTCGGTGGGTTGCGATGCCCGCGCAGCATACGCAAGCGACGCTAAACCGCCGTTAAGGGCTGGCCGGAGTTTCATTGATCCTCGACAGCGAATCAATCAACCAGTCCGCCGCGCACTCGGCAACACCGGCAGCCTGTTTGCCGAGCAAGGGGCCGACATGACTGCTGTTCGGCAAGCATCGGTAATCGGCTCGGAAGCGCGCGGCGAGTTCGCGGCTGACCGTCTCTGGAACGTCCTCATCGCCAGCGCTGGCCAAAATCAGGATCGGGCAGCGCGGTGGCTCGATTGCGACACCCCGCCTCGCCTGCCCCAGCGCCAGGCCCGACTCGTCACGCCAACGCCGCCAGGCGAACAGACGTGCTGCATCGTCGGCATCCGGCATCGCCCTGCGCGTACCGGCCAACGATCGCTCGCGGCCCCAGCGAATGATCGCGGAATATGCCTCGGCGCGATCCTTGCCGATGAGGCCATCGGGCGGCAGCGGATTGACCAGCAGCAGGGCGCGCGCCGCAACTTCGGCCGCGACCGCCATCGCCAACAAACCACCAAGGCTTGCGCCAACCAGAAGGGTTGGCGTCGAATCCTGTGCACACTGCGGGCGACACCAACTGACGATCTGTGCGCGGTAGTCGTCGAACGATGTGGCGGCAAGCCCAGTTGATTCGGGCAGAAGGTCAGGTGCACAAACCCGTAAGCCGCGCGCGGCAAATATGCGCTGCCAGATCGCCCATTCCCAGCCACCGCCACCAGCACCGTGTACGAACATCACACGCGGCGTCAGGGGCGAATCATTTGGTCGTATCCGGGACATCCCGCATTATCGCCGACAGCGCGTACCGCGACATGCTCTGCCGCAGCGCTACTTGACCGTTCCGCCTGATCGCGCAAGGCTAGTGCGGCGCTTCGTCAGTTCCGAAGCACCCGATCCATCCTGCCCTCTGGCTGTGCGATTGCGGCCAGCATCGCAGTGACATCCGCTACTCCATCATTGGGGGATAGACCATGTCGCACAGCACCGAGGCCATCCGCAACATCGCCCTGGCAGGCCATGCCGGCGCCGGCAAAACCACCCTGCTCGAAGCCCTGCTGCATGCCGGCGGCACGATCCAGACGGCGGGCACGATCGAGCGTGGCAATACCGTTTCCGATTTCGATCCGATGGAGAAGGAGCGCGGACATTCGATGCAGGCGACCCTGGCCTCGATCGAACATGGCGACTGCCACATCAATCTGATCGACACTCCCGGGTATTCGGATTTTCGCGGCCCGACATTGTCTGCGCTTGCCGCAGTCGAGACCTGTGCCGTTGTTGTCAATGCGAGCAACGGCATCGAGCACACCACCCGGCGCCTGATGGACTACGCCCGCCAGCGCCGTCTGGCCCGCGTCCTCATCGTCAACCGCATCGACACCGAATGCGACCTCGCTACCCTGACCGAGCAACTGCGCGAGGAATTCGGATCAGAGTGTCTGCCAATCAACCTGCCTTCCGACGACGCCAGCAAGGTTGTCGATTGCTTCTTCAAGCCAGATGGAAAATCCGATTTCTCATCGGTCGCCGAGGCCCACCAGCAGATCCTCGACCAGGTCGTCGAGATCAACGAGAGGGTCATGAACCGCTATCTTGACGAAGGCGAGAAGTCACTCAAGGGAAGCGAACTGCACGATGCCTTCGAGCAATGCCTGCGCGAGGGCCACCTCGTGCCGATCTGTTTTGTCTCGGCACGCAGCGGCGCCGGCGTGTCGCAATTGCTCGAATTGATCGAGCGCCTGCTGCCGAATCCACTCGAAGGCAATCCGCCGCCCTTCATCAAGGGCGAGGGTGCCAATGCCAAGCCAATCATCGCAGTCGCCGATCCGGGCAAGCATGTCATCGCCGATGTGTTCAAGATCGCCAACGATCCGTTCGTCGGCAAGCTCAGCATTTTCCGCATCTACCAGGGCACGGTGCGCAAGGACACGCAGTTGTTCATCGACGACGGCAAGAAGCCGTTCAAGGTCGGCCATCTTTTCCGCATCCACGGCAAGGATCACATCGAGATCGATGAAGCAGTCGCCGGCGACATTGCCGCCGTGGCCAAGATCGACGACATCCATTTCGATGCCGTCCTTCACGATTCGCACGACGAGGATCAGATCCACCTGAAGCCGCTGGATTTTCCGCAGCCGATGTTCGGCCTCGCCATCGAACCGGCGCACAAGGGCCAGGAGCAGAAGCTCGCCAATGCACTGGCGCGACTCGGCGAGGAGGATCCTTGCTTCCGTGTCGAGCACAACAAGGAACTCAACGAAACGATCATCCGCGGCCTCTCGGATCTGCACCTGAAACTGACCCTCGAACGCATGAAGGAGCGTTACGGCGTCGAAGTCACCACGCAGCGACCGGGCATCGCCTATCGCGAGACGATTTCAGGCAAGGCCGAAGGCCATCATCGGCACAAGAAACAGACCGGCGGCGCAGGCCAGTTTGGTGAAGTGCATCTTCGCGTAGAGCCGCTGCCACGCGGCAGCGGCTTCGAGTTCGGCGACGAGATCAAGGGCGGCGCAATTCCCGGCCAGTTCATCCCGGCCATCGAGAAAGGCGTGCGCATGGTGCTTGAACGTGGCGCCGTCGCCGGATACCAGATGCAGGACGTTCGCGTCGTCGTCACCGACGGCAAGTTCCACAGTGTCGACTCCAAGGAAGTCGCCTTCGTCTCGGCCGGCAAGAAGGCCTTTCTCGATGCTGTCGGCAAGGCCAAGCCGCTGTTGCTTGAGCCGATCGTCAACATGGATGTCAATGTTCCCGAAACGCACATGGGTGATGTCACCGGCGGACTCGCCGGCAAGCGCGCGCGCATCCACGGCACCGATTCGGTGCGCGGCGGCGAGCTCGTGATAAAGGCCCAGGTGCCGCTGGCCGAATTGGCCGACTACCAGACCGAACTGAAGGCAATGACCGGCGGCCGTGGTCGTTACACGATCGAATTCAGCCACTACGAACCAGTCCCTGCGAATGTGCAGCGTCAACTCGTCGATGCATACAAGCCGCATGCCGAGGAGGATTGATCCGGCCTGCCATCGCGTTCGTCAACGAGTCCCGGAGACCAGCCGCCTGTCGCAGGGCGGAACCGGCGAAGCGGATTCCGCCGCACGAAGCATCGTCCCGCAGCTGCATGCGTTTTCCGTGCAAACGGTGGGATCGCCCGTTGACGGTTCCGCCCTGCAAAGGCTGGCGGTGCGTTGAATTTGCCGATTTAGGCGAGAGCTCACGCCGGTTAAGTGGAACCTGGGGGCAGGTTGCGAACGAGGCGTCAGTTCTTGCCGAACGGGTTGCGCAGGCGACTCAGGAATGAAGACTTCTTCAGCTTGCCTTCGTCTTCGAGGTGACGTGAACGACGCGGCGTCCACTTGAGCCAACCGATTGCATCGTAAGCATTGACGACGTCGAACACCGCCGACATTTCGCATTTGCAACTCGCCACGATCTCATGCAGTCGCTGCGGCTGCATCAGGGCCGCCGATATCTGCGCGTAGCCGGGATATTCGCGGGCGAGATCGAACCAACGCGTCAACTCAAAGGTTCCACCCGGATCGAGGTTCGAAGCCAGCCGCCCATTCGAATGCAGCAGCGCCTCGAGCCAGATCAACTTCTGGTAAGGCTGCCCGGGCCGCGACTCGCGCAGTGCATTCATTTCCGAAGTGGTCAGTCGGCGCCAATCGCTCAGGCGCGAAGACTCCCGGCAGTAGATTTCCAGATCGCTCAAACGGTCTTCACTGTGGAAGACCTGGTTCTTTGGATCCAGGGTCAGCGCACCGGCGCCCGGCCAGGCGATCTGCATCGGTCCATGGATCAGCTCACCTACGAGGAACTCACGCAAACGATGGACTGATAGATCCTCAAGATTCTGCTTGCGTTCGGGCACCCGCGCCGACGATGGCACGCTCAGTGGCACGGCCAGCGCTTCGCGATCCTGATCTGCCCTCAGCGCACTGCGGCGGGTCGGATTGCCCGTGCCCTCGACGCTTGCCGATTGATCAAACGTCTCTGACTTGAGTTCCGGATAGGGATCCACAACCGGATTATCCCTGAACAACTCGTCAAGACCGACCGCCACATTGGCGTCGACCGGCCGGTGCTCTGCGGTGTCATCCATCATCTTGAACTCGGGCAATTCGGCAATACCCTCGAACTCGGACGAATTGCTCTGGAAGAATCCGGTTTCGACAGGAACCTGTGTTTTCAGGGGCTCGGCAGTGGCCGTCGCCTGGTTCAGCACGGATACCAGATTGTTCTGTTTGAACGGGCGCACCAAGGCCGGATCACCTTCGTGATCGGCATCTGCATCACGCACGACGACAACCCGCATCCCACTGCTCTTTGCCCGCGATTGCGCCATCTGCCCGGCAAAATTCGACGTGTCGACAACCAGCAGATCGGCCTGGGAATCGTCACCCCAGCGCCAGGGGTGACTCAGCTGCTCGGCCGACTTGCGGATGAGCAAACGGATGTGTGCGACGTCCTCGTCGGAGACACCATTTGCAGCAATGATTTTCCCGTTGACCAAGCTGACTTACCTCTTGCGGCCAGTCAATTCAGACAGCGGCTCTTTGAACGACTGAATTGCGAACCGGTTCAGTCGCTAGACTGCAACTTTGTGACACGCAATGCAATCGCGCGCATGTTCGGGTTCCTGACTTCAGAGCACAGCGTTTCCGGCATTTGCGGGACGCTTGCGTTTCGGCTTCAGCATCGTGCCGATACATGTCGGATCGCCACACCGGCAGGCCCAGATACGCTTGAGCCGTGGCGTCAGGCGCTCGCCGAGACTGATGCCGTAGTCATAAGTGAGCTCCTCGCCGGCACGAACCTCACGCAAGGTCTCGATCAGCACGCGATCTTCGCGACGCTTGCCCTGCTGATTCTCCTCGACGACGGCGCGACAATTCGGCGCACAACCATGGTTGATCCAGCGTGCAGCATTGCCGTCGACGTTGGCGTCGATGACATAGTTTTCGTTCAGGGTGAACAGGAAGGTATGACCTGTGCTGCTGGTACCGTCATAGAGCCGATCCGCCTGTACGTGGGTCAGCAGGCGGCCGCGGTATTCAATCAACTCGGTTTGGGCGGGAATATCGGCGATGGCAAATACGCCGTTGCCGTGGATTGGCGAACGGCGCTGCTTGATGAGTCGGGACATGCGCTATGGATTCGTGGGTGTTGAATGGCGACATGATAGCGATTCCATGCATAAAACGTGATACGCGTCGGCCCGTTCGTACAGCACGCGTTTCCTGCTGGCGTTCCACGTACTCCCCTCGAAAGTTCCCGCCATGAGCAAGCAACGCATCATCCGATCGACAGTCGCGGCCAGCGTGCTCTTGCTGATCGCTGCCTATGGCGTACATGAAGACGCATCGCGCGCGCGCCAGGCAAAGGCCCCGCGTTCAATAGCAAGATCAGCGGCCGAGTTCGACTACTACCTGGCCAGCTTTTCGTGGTCACCCACCTGGTGCGAATCGAACCCGGATGACCGCGAACAGTGTGGCCGCCGCGGCTACGGCTTCATCCTTCACGGGCTGTGGCCGCAATACGACAGCGGCAGCGGTCCGCAGGATTGCCGCAGCGACCAACGACCCGATCGACAGACGATCTCGCGAACGCTGGCTTTCATGCCGAGTCGCCCCCTGATCGAGCACGAATGGCGTGCGCACGGAAGCTGTTCCGGCCTCGCGCCCGACGCCTATTTCGAGCTGGCCGACCGCGCCTATGCCGGCATCCGGATTCCGCCCGCGTTGACCGCAACCTCGAAGCCGACGCCGATGACGGCGGAAGCAGTGCGCTCTGCGTTTGTCGACGCGAACCGGGATCTGCAACCCGACATGCTTGGCGTCAGTTGCCGAGGCAACTCACTGGCCGAAGTACGTATCTGCCTGGATACGGATCTTCGGCCAAGACGCTGCGGTCGCGGCGTCGGCATGCGCTGTCCACGCAACATTCCGCTGCGCATACCGTTGATACGCTGAAAATATCCCGACAAGCATCGCGAAGACGTGCTCTTCGTAGAAGCACCCCTCGCAGGGGCCTGCTTCAGTTGAGATGTCTTTGATCGGTCTGGCCATTTCGCAATACAGCTCGCGTTGGGCGGAACCCGCGAAGCGGATTGCGCCCGAGCAAGGTTCGGGCTAGGCGCAGCAGCCATCCTCGCCCTTGTGCGTATGCGCGTCGGTCGCCGCCACGCCGGTGGTCAGGCCCTTCTCGCTGGCGTCGAAGTGATCGGCGACCACCTTGGCGACGCAGGCAGTGACCCGCTTGCCGGTCGGGATGTGCAGGAATTCATTCGGCCCGTGCGCATTCGAGTGCGGCCCCAGCACGCCGGTGATGAGGAACTGGGCACCGGGGAATTTCTCGCCAAGCATGCCCATGAACGGGATTGAGCCGCCCTCGCCCATATAGGCCGGCGGCGGACCGAAGAATGTGCGCGAAGCTTCATCAACGGCGTTCTCCAACCATGGGGCCAGGGCCGGCGCATCCCAGCCACTGCCGGCCTTCTCCAGATGGAAGGCCACGGTCGAACCATAGGGCGGATCGGCTTCGAGCAACTGCTTGAGGAACTCGCCGCTCTTCACCGCATTGGCCGTCGGCGGCAAACGCAAGCTCAACTTCACCGCCGTGAACGGACGCTGCACATTCCCTGCCGAATCGAGTGACGGCAGACCGCCGATGCCGGTGATCGACAAGGCCGGACGCCAGGTCCGGTTGAGCACGAGTTCGGTCAGATCCATGCTCACCGGCTGCATGCCATCGAGCATCGGGAACTTGGAATAGATGTCGTCGCCAAGGACGCCGGCACCGAGCTTGGCCTGTTCGATGCGTTGCGCGGGAATCTCCGCATGCAATTCGCGCGGTCGGATTTCGCCGGTATTCTCGTCCTCGAGGCGCGACAGGATCTGGCGCAGGATGCGGAAACTCGAAGGAACCACGCCCGAGGCATCGCCCGAATGCACGCCTTCCCTGAGCACGTTGACAGTCAGGTTGCCGCCGGTCATGCCACGCAACGAGGTGGTCAACCACATCTGGTCATAATTGCCGCAGCCTGAATCGAGACACACGATCAAGGAAGGTTTACCGATCCGCGCGGCAAGATGATCGACGTAATAAGGCAGGTCGTAGCTGCCCGATTCCTCGCAGGCCTCGATCACCACCACGCAGCGCGAGTGCGGAATCTTCTGCGCCTGCAAGGCCATGATCGCGGCCAGCGAGCCGAATATCGCGTAGCCGTCGTCGGCACCGCCACGGCCATACAACCTGTCACCCTCGATGACCGGCTTCCACGGGCCGAGATGTTCGGCCCAGCCGGTCATCTCCGGTTGCTTGTCGAGATGACCATAGAGCAGGACGCAATCCTCGCCCTGACCCGGAATCTCGATGAAGATCAGTGGTGTGCGGCCCTGCAGTCGGACGACCTCGACCTGCATGCCCGGAATCGGCTGTGCGCGCGCCCAGTTCTCCATCAGGCCGATCGCCTGATCCATGTAACCGTGCTCGGCCCATTGCGCATCGAACATCGGCGACTTGTTCGGAATGCGGATGTAGTCGACCAGTTGCGGCACGATCTGCGCATCCCAGAGTTCGCCGACGAAACCTTCGATTGCCTTCGAGTCCATTTTGATCCTCACGCGCTGGGCTGCCAATGCTGAAACGCTGATTCTAGCGCGCCACAGCGCGCTTTCCGAATCCGTGTAGGAAAACTCCTACGCATCGCCGCTTGCCTCGCCTACACACCGAGACCGAGTTTTGCCATCCCGCGCGGGGGCACGGCGGCGGAGACTTTGCTCACCGGGGACAGACGGACCCGGCCCCAACCGAACCCAAGGAGAACCCCCAATGAACTTCAAGACCCTGCTCGCCAGCCTCGTGCTTTCCCTCGCCCTCGCCCTGCCGGCCTTCGCCGCCGAACAGGTCGACATCAACAATGCCGACGCCAAGACCCTGGCCGAAGGCCTCAATGGCGTCGGCATGAGCAAGGCCGAAGCAATCGTCGCCTACCGCGACGAACACGGCCCATTTGCGAATGCCGAAGACCTGGCCCAGGTCAAGGGCATCGGCGAGAAGATCGTCGAGAAAAACCGCGACAACATCGTGGTTGGCGGCAGCAAGTCGAAGGCGAGCGCGAGCCGCAAGACAGCGAAGGTGGCGGCATCGGCCAGCGCTTCGGAGTAATGCGAAAACCCCTGTAGCGGCGCGATCATCGGGATCGCGCCGCTACCATTCCACCGGCCGACGATCAGCACCACCCGAGCGCCGCTTGCGCCGGCTGAACCCGCTGAAACGGCCATGCTAAACTTCGCATCCCCCGCCGGTGCGAACATGATTCTTCCCCGCTATCAAATCAACCCGTCCAGAATTCCGGGCGCCGGCCAAGGCGTGTTCATCGATGAACCGGTCGAGCGAGGCAACATCCTGATCGCTCCGGACGCGATTGCGCGCACCTGGCCGCTGGAACAGATCGAGGCCATGCCCGACGCGCAGAAGCTGCTTCCAGCCACCGTGCGCTGGTTCGAGAACCACTACACGATTTCGACCGACTGGCCCGACGAGTGCTACATCAACCATTCGTTTGCACCGACCGGTCTGTGGCACCTTGGCTTCATCTTTGCATCATCCAACCTCGATGCCGGCAGTGAAATCACCGTCGACTACCGCCACCTGCTCGGCCCCGGGCAAGTGGAGGATTTTCACGATGCCGAGAGCGGCCAGCGCATCGTCGGATTCACCTGGAAAGAGAGCCTCAGAACGTCCTCGCAGACGTTGCTCGGGCTCATCGGCTGAACATCATGCTTGAGATTCCCGTACTGACCACCGAACGACTGCGCCTTACCGGGCTGTCGGAACGCCACTTCGAGTTGTATTCGGCCATGCTTGCCGACCCGTCGAGCACGCGCTATGTCGGCGATGGCCAGCCGCTCGACCGCATGAACGCGTGGCGCTCGATGGCCATGCTGATCGGTCACTGGGCGCTGCGCGGCTATGGCATGTGGGCAGTCGAACTGAAAGACACCGGCGAATTCATCGGCCGGGTCGGCTTGCACAATCCCGAAGGCTGGCCCGATCTCGAGCTTGGCTGGATGCTGCGTCCCGAGTACCGGCATCACGGTTACGCCACCGAGGCCGCACGCTGCGTACTCGACTATGCATTCACCCGCCTCGGCGCCGAACGCGCGATCAGCCTGATCCGCACCGAGAACACCGAGTCCGAACGTGTTGCCCGACGCCTCGGCGGCCGCCAATCGACGACGATCGATTTCCTCGGCAGTGCGACCCTGGTCTACACCTATCACCGTCCCGACGGCGCCAACTGAGCAGATCAGCGTGATGCGCCTGATCCGGATCCGTGACTACCAGCGCAAGCGCTGGAACAACGATGGCGGCTGGACAACCGAAATCGCGCGCGAACCGCTGGCGGATTCCAGCGACGGATTTCGCTGGCGGGTCAGCATCGCCGATATCGAGTCTGATGGCCCTTTCTCCCTCTTTCCAGGCATCGAGCGCGATCTGCTGCTGCTTGCCGGCAAGGGCATCGAACTCGACATCGACGGCTCGCCGCCGGCGCGACTGGATCAGCGTTTCCAGCGCATCCATTTCGCTGGCGAGGCCACTGTCCAATGCCGCCTGCTGGCCGGGCAAACCCGCGATTTCAATGTGATGGTGGCCCGTGGGCAGGTTTCAGCCGAGATCCATGCCCGTCCTCTCGCGGGCACCATGCTGGTCTTCGCCGAACCTCGCTGCTCGTGGCTGATCCATGTTTTCGCCGGGCAGGCATCCGCCCGCAGCGACAATCAATCGGTGCACGCCGAATGCGGGGAGACCCTGCTCCTCGAAGAACCGACCGACCAGCGCGAGCGCATCGTCATCGAAGGAAGCGGTGAACTCGTGCTGGTCAAATTCGGCAAAATCGGTTAGCGCGTACGGATCAGCTTGACCTGCTTTGGCCTAAACGCAAAAAGGATGCCAAAAACCACGAGCAGGACAGGCGGTGCCCAGTACATGGTCTTGACCCATTCATGGCTGCGATTGAAGGTCGAGTTGAGGATCAGATCCATCGCCACACTCGGTTCTTCGATGATCCGGGCAAAGCCTGGACTGAGCGCATCGGTCATCATATGCGTCCCGAATGCGTGAAGTCCCGAGACTGCAGCATCGAGATAAGCACCCAGCGCCATGTAGGTCGAAGCCAGGATCGCCTCGGAATTGGCCGAACGGGCAATTTGTGGACCGACTTCCGGAAGATCCGGGACGGCACCCCAAAGAACCAGGTCGAACAACAGGGCCAGCCCCAGCAGAATCAGGGCGATCGTGTGCAGGTGACGTCTCATATTTCCTCCCAATAACCGCCCGATCGCCTCATCCGGCGACACAAACGGCGTAAACTGTGCGCCAGCGCACGGCGGCAAACTGAACCATCGGACATTCTCGTGCCGCTAGTGTGCCCGAAATCACATTTTTATTGGTTCGTGACGAAGCCTGAACCTGAAATCGAAGACTATCGGCCGAGTATTTGCTTGCATGACCGGATCTCATTCCAATCAGGGACTTTCCGACTCCACGGCCCGGGAAGCCCTGCGTGAGCGATGTCTGAGCCTGGTCAGGCGCTGGCAGCCGTTGGCCCGCTCCGGATGGGATCATCACGCGGCCCGCCTGCTCGGCGAGGAAATAGACCAGATTGCCGCGACCAGCGAATCCCTCGGCTTGCAGGAGGTCAACGGTAGCGCGCTGGAACTCGCCGCGTATCTGTGCTCGTTCATTGACGACAAGCTCGTTCCCAATGAGAACGCGCTGGAAAACCTCGCCAGCATGGTCAATACCCTGGGCAGCGCGCTGAGCGAACTGTCCGGTTCAACCAAGGCCGATGTGCGCTCGCTGCATGGCGAACTGATCGAGGCGGTCGAGACAGACACGCAAGATGTAGAGCCGCCGGTCGCAGCCGTGGATGGCGGCGCGGAGCCGACCTGGCTGCCACGCGCGGCCTGTCTGCTTGGCGAGACGGTACGTGCTGCGCCAGGACTCGCTGCGGCACTGCGCGAACGCGACTATCAGGTCAACGAGTTTGACGATATCGACGGCCTGCTCGAGTACCTTGGCGTTGCCCGGCCTGGCGCGCTGCTGCTTGATGCCCGCGCGCTCAATCATCTTGGACGAATACGCGCTCGCCTCGATGAAGGCAGCAATGTTGAACTGCGCGCGCAACCGTCCTTGCTTGTATTTTCGCGCAAAGGCGATCTCGGCGAGCGTCTGCTGGCAATGCGAGCGGGCGCTGCGGGACTGTTCAGCCTGCCACTTGACTCGCTGCGCGTGATCGCCTGTCTCGATGACCTGCTCGTCCACGCAACGCAGACGCCCTGGCGCATCCTGCTTGCCGAAGCCGACCCGGTCGCCGCGAGCGAACGTGCGCGCTGGCTGGCCGAGCGCGGCATGACCGTGCGCCTCGCCCACAATGGACAAGCAGCGCTCGCCGCCCTGCCGGATTTCCGTCCCGACGCGCTGGTCGTAGATCAGGAGTTGTCCGATGTGCGCGGTCTCGAATTGATCCAGCTCATCCGCGATCAACCGGAGCACATGGCCCTGCCGATCCTGCTGATGTCGACCAGCAACGAAATCGGCCAGCGCTTCGATGCGATCACGGCCGGCAGCGATGACGTCCTGCAAAAACCGGTCAAGGCACGCCATCTGACCCATGCCCTGCAATCCCGCTTGAACCGCGCGCGGCGCCTGCGTGAACTGCTTGGAGCAGGCAACGGCAGCGACCCGCGCAACGGCCTGCGCTCGCGCGCGGTGCTGATCGAGAAGTTGGCCAATGCGTCCGGTGATCGTTCAGCCGCGCTCATGTGCATCGCCATCGATCGATCGCAGGCACTGCGCGAAAACATCGGCATCAGCGGCCTGGCCGCACTTGACAACCACATCGGCCAGTTGTTGCGCAGCCAGCTCGACGTCACCGACATCTCGGCGCACTACCAGGATTTCCACTATTTCGTTCTGCTGCACCGTCGCTCACGCAGCGAAATGACAATGGCCGCCGAAGATATCCGCAGTTGCCTGGCTGAACAGCCATGGATGCACAATGGCAACGATCATGTGCTGACTGCGAGCATCGGCCTGGCCCTGCTTGGCGGCGAACCACTCGGCGTCGACACGATCGTCGGCCATGCCGAAGGTGCGCAGATTGCCGCGACCCACATGGGCGGCAATCGCGTGCTCTGGTACGAAGCGCGCGAGGCAGCCCTGCTGCCGAGCGACCCGATGCTCGCCGTGCGCGCGGTCATGGGCCGCCGCCTCAAGGCGGAACAGGCGACCTTCGACTTTCTGCCGATCGTTCCACTCGCCGGCAAACTGAGCGGGCAATTCGATTTGCGCTTTCGTGTCCTCAGCACGCAAACCCCCGGGGCCTCGATCGGCTACGACGAGTTGGCTCCGGCAGCAGCCGAAACCAATCAGCTCGCCGAGATTGATCGCCTGCTCCTGAAACACACCCTCGAAATGCGCGGCGAACAGCTCAAGCGCGGGCGCCAGTTGCGCATTTTCGTGCCGCAGTCGGTGCCATCCCTGCTCAGCGCCGATCTTTGCTGGTGGCTCGATCGCGAACTGAAATCGCACCATCTTTCCGGCACCGGTCTCACCCTCAACCTGCCTTGTTCGCCACTGATCGACTCCGGCGAACGCGGTCGTGAACGAATTGCCGAATTGCGCAAGCTCGGCGTACGCGTTTGTCTCAATGATTTCGGCCGCGACTGGGCCGCCGTGCACGCATTGAAACTGTTGCAGGCCGATTTCGTCCGCCTTGACCCAACCCTGGTTCACGAACTCGGCAGCATCCGCTCGATCGCCGACACCGTGCTCGCCCTCGTGCGCAAGGCACACGCCGCCGGCGCAGCCGTGATCGCCCCGGAAGCCGACAACCTCAACCGCGCCCACCTGCTGCTGCGCCTCGGCGTCGACTACGCCGTCGGCCCAGCCTTCTCGCAACCCCTAAGCCAACCCGACTTCGATTTCAGCCGGCCGCTCTGGTAGCTCTGAATCGCCGTCCACCGTAGGTTGGTGCTGAGCGCAAGCGAAGCCCAACGGAGCCCTCACGAGCTTCCATCCTCGAGATATCGAACCCGCCAAGACAGCCGTTGGGCTTCGCTTGCGCTCAGCACCAACCTGCAAAATCGACGTGAGAAGTACCGGGGGCACCCCAGCCAGGTGCCCGCCTGATCGTCAACCTATTGATTGGGCCCGTAAATACTACGACTTTGCTTTATTCCTTCTCCCGCTGGCGTACCCATAGGGCATAAAGGAGAAGTACCCGAAGGGGGGATGAGGGTGGTGCTCTTACGGAAACGCTTTTAGATCACACTTCATCCGTCCACCCTCGGCAACTGCTCCTGCGTGGAACTACCTCCTGCATCCATGCAGTCGTCATCAGCCTGTCGGCAGCTTCTCCTTTATGCCCTATGGGTACGCCAGCGGGAGAAGCATTCAGTAGCTACTATTTTCGGGCCGAATCAATGGGGGGCGAGCGAGGTAATCGACAGGCGTCCAGCGGATGCCGCGGCTGCTTCACTGCAGTCGCCGTCAACAAGGCATGCCAGATTCCAGGACAACCCCTGAAATCCGCAAAGCCTTGTCCAGCATGGATCATGTCGGGATCAACGAACCAGATTCACCCACGGATTTTCACGAAGAGTCACTTTTCCATTGACATCTAAAGCAGTAGGTATGTATTTTCCAAGATTGGGGTATATGCGCTGACATATTTGTGATCCGCGCTTGGGGTGTTGAGCGCATTGCGCGGGGGCGCTCTGCGGTCACCAGGTTTTGTTGCCAGATGCGTCTGCGCTGCGTCCTTCCGATGCCGCCGCGATGTATCTGTTCCATCAATGATCTGTCATTTGAAGCAGGAGCTTCGCGCGGTTCCGGATTGGTATCGCGGCGACATGGGAGAAATTCGCAATGCCACGAATTGCCTTGCATTTCATCTTGACCTGCCTTTGTCTGGGCGGGCTCCTTGATTCGAGCACCCAGGCACAAGAGCGCCCCAGCGGGCAATACCTTGTATTGGCAATTGCCGCCGATATTCAATCCGTTGTCATTCGCGATCCGTCCGGGCACACCCGCCTCTTCGGGATCGGCGAGCAGCTGCCGGAGAGTCCGTGGCGCCTGATCTCGACCAGCACCGACGCCTTGGAGCTTCAAGCAACAGAGCGCCTGCACGGCAGCGTTGTCAATCTGCGACTTCGCGCCGGAGACAGTTTCGACCCGCAGACGCTGAGCGCTTCACTGCGACGGGAAGGCGAGCCTCTTTACCGGGCCGAACGAATGATCCAGCGCAAGACGGTCGGACCGTCGGCTGAAAGGAACTGACCCAGGCGATTCAGGGACGAAGACGATGAGTAAATCAAGAAATCCGTGGTTACGCCTGGTCACGCTTTGCGTCGGCCTGCATATCGCCTGCGCCGCGGCATTGGCGGACGAAACACCCCTGCTCAACTGTCTGGAGAAACCCCAGCCGGCTGATGTCTCGCAACTTCGCGCGCTCGCCGCTTCCGTCGGCACATCCAGCGACATCGGCAATCTTACCGTCATCGAACTCGGTGGTGAGTATGACCGCGGTCTGGCAGAGCCACGCCAGCTCGTCGCACAACGCTTCTATCAGGATCACGCCGACGACTACGACTTCCTGATCGTATTCACGACCTTCGAGTTCGAGACTGAGGGTGCGCATGCGTTCTACAACAGCATCCGCAATGACACGGCTGGCATCGGACTGCCGCTGTATGACAACAGCACTGGCTTCGGTAGCAGCGGACGTCTCCAGGGCTACATCGACATGGCCGCCATGTCGCGAAATTCGTTCGTCCTGCAGGAGTCCCGATTCCAGTTCACCCTGCAGACCCTTGCCCATGAATTGATGCACCGTTGGGGTTCGTTCCTGCAATTTCGCGACGCTGCGGGCAACACCAGTTTCGATCTGATCGGGCTGGACCAGTCGCACTGGAGCTACTTTCTCGATACAGATGCCTCGCTGATGTATGGCAACGACTGGGATCTCCGTACGGATGGAAGTCTCGAATCAGTCGGCGTGCGCCAGCGCTACAGCCCTCTCGACATGTATGCTGCAGGCCTTTACGCGGCAAATGAAGTTCCGCCATTCGGCCTGATTCGTGGCGGCACCGGAAACGCAACCGACCTGCCGCGTCTCGGCGCCGTCAGTGGCGGCAATCTTGAATCAATCACGATTGACCAGGTCATCGCGGAATCAGGCCAGCGCAATCCAGACGCGGCCCAGGCACAGAAGGATTTCCGGGCGGCTTTCATCCTGCTCAAGCGCCCGGGAGAACAGGTCAACGCGGCAACCACGCTTGCTTTGGAGCGACTACGCACACGCGCACAGCAGCATTTTTCGCAAATTACACGCAGTCGCGGCAACCTGCGAATTTCCACGACGCGCAAGCCGTCAACGGGCCCCGGACTTCCGCAGATCCTGATCGGCTCGGGTGCCACGGCTTCGCCGCCCGGCATCGCGAACGCAATCGCCTGGCTGGAAGCACGCCAACTTCCGGATGGTCACTGGCAGGATCATGACTCCACCGCATTGCGCGACACGATTGCAGCGGTGCAAGCGTTGCAGGAATTGCACCCCGAGTTCGCTGGCTTGCCGGCCGCGCGCGGCTGGATCGCGTTGCAGTCGCCAGCCAATCTGGATGATGCGGCACGTCGCTGGCTGCTGAATGTCGCGCTTGGCGACGGCACCACGATTGAGCAGGCACGGACGGAGTCTGGCTGGTCCATTTCTCAGAACTGGCAAGCATCGAGCTTCGACACGGCACTGGTTGCGGAAGCCAATTCTGTCAACGTTGCCAATCTCCCACTGGCCCCGGCACTGGCAGCGCTCATGCCATTCCAGCGCGCCGACGGTGCCTTTGCCCATTTCGCGAAAGGTCGCGGTCGAATCGCGACAACGGCGCGTGCTGCTGCAGCGCTTGCCGGCACAAGTGATCCGCTTTTCTCTGCAGCGCACGGGCGCGCTGTCGGTTGGCTGGATCAGCGCCTGCTCGAATACGATGGTACGTCGACCGACGGGCTGTTTACGCTTCCTGATTTTGTAGAATTGTATGCCCGCTCAGGACGCGTTCCATTATCGGGCGTTGGCGCGGAAACCATCCGGCAGCGCATTCGCAACACCCAGCAGATCGCCGGCGACTGGTCCGGCAGCGTCTATCTCACCGCAACCGCCGCATTGGCACGCGCGCGTGACCAGCGCGGCAATCTCGCGATTTCAGGTTCACCAATCGCAACACCCGCTGCGCCGGCGGATGGTCAGCGTGTCGTCCTCAGTGCAACGCTGATCAACAGCGGCAACGCGCCGATCCCTTCGACGGTGCTGCGCTGGTTCAACGGCAACCCCGATTCGGGCGGAATACAGATTGGCCCGGATCTGCCCGTGTCCAACCTGAGCGCCGGTGCGCGAACCACGATCTCGGCAGACTGGAGCACAACCGGCCAAGCCGGAACCCGCAATCTCTGGCTGGTCGCTGATGCCACGGATCTGGTCGCCGAGACCAGCGAAGAAGACAACCGCGCCGAACTCATCGTGGTCGTGCAGCCGCCATCGGCCTTGCCCGACCTGACTATTGAAAGGGATGCGGTTCACTTCGATCCAGGCTCGGTCTCTTCGCTGCCCAGTCAGGTGCAAATGTCGGCCACGGTCAGCAACATCGGCTTGCAGAGCGTCTCCTCGGCCCTTGTCCGTTTGTCAGTAGTCCGCAATGGCCAGCGCACGATGCTGGCCGAAACCCGTGTCGATGTTTCAGCTCAGTCGCAGACTCCAGTCGAGCTGGTATTCACCGCGACAGCCGCCGAAGCGCTGCAACTTGTCCTCGATATTGACCCTGAAAGCGAGATCGCTGAAGGCTCGGAAGCCAACAACAGTGTCGCCCTGGTGCTGCCCTTTGGCCCATCGCTCGATCTGGAGGTCACCGATACCGATCTCGGAATCGATGCAGGTTCGTCGTCGATCGTCGGCAGCGACATGCGCTTTGCGGTGCACCTGCACAATCGCGGTACGGTCGATTCGCCGGTGGCGCAGGTACAGGCCGAAATCGTGCAAGGCGCTAGGCGCTATCCGCTCACAGTCACGCCGATCCAGGTGCCGGCAGGACAAACGATTACCCGAACTCTCACCTGGCGACCCTCGACACCAGGTAGCGCACAACTGCAAGTCGTCGTCGATCCACTCGATCAACTGGTGGAAACGCGCGAAGACAACAATGCCGCGCAATTCAGTTTCACGATCGCCGATGCCACACAACCGGATCTGACCATCGTCAGCAGCTCGGTCGCCTTTATCCCCGAGACCGCGCTGCAGGGGCAGCCCCTCACCGTCACCTTGAATGTTCGCAACCTCGGCCAGGATCTGAATCAGCCGTTCACTGTGGGTTTCTACGCCACCGATCCTCGTCTGGGAGCAGCGCCGCTTGTCGAGGTGCAGGTCGCAGCAGGCCTTGGTGCCGGAGTCGAAGTGCCGGTGATGCTCAATGTTGCCGATTGGCCAATGTCCGGCGACGCCAATGTGTTTTTCGTCGTCGACGCAGGCGCTCTCATCGAGGAAAGCGACGAAGAGAACAACCGCGTGGTCAAACCATTGCGATCACTGGCGCTACCCGATCTGGCGGTCTCGCTGGCAGGTATCACCCTGACGCCAGCCCTGCCTGTTGCAGGCGAGCCAGTGCAGGCGCGGGTGACGGTACGCAATCTCGGTGCGCAGGATGCGACGAGCTTCAAGGTGAAGTTGTTTGAAGGCGAATCGGCGACGGGCACCCAGGTGCCAACCGAGCAAACAGTGCCTGCGCTTGTGGCCGGCGGATCCGTCGATCTCGCATGGAACTGGACATTGGGACTTGCCGAGAATGCCCGACAGGTAACGGTTGTTGTCGATGACGAAGCGGCCGTTAGAGAAGGCGGCACCGACAACAACATCGCCATGCTGCCGTTCGATGTGCAGGACACGAACTTCTTTGCCAGCGAACGCTACATCTCGCCCAACGGCGACGGCATCAAGGACGCCACCGCCGTCGTGATCCGTCTCGAACAGAACGAACCGGTAACCATGCGCGTACTCAATGGAGCCCAGTTCGTCGTTCGCGATTTCGGCCCGGTCAGCATCGATGGAAACTTGCGTGGCCAGGTCATCTGGGATGGACGCGATGATCGAGGCCGTATCGCACCCGATGGCGACTATCGCGTGACGGCGTTTTCGGCCAACCAGCAGGTGCTGGGCAGTGCGCTTGTCACCGTTGACAACAATCGCTCTTCCGTTCTTGAGGCGATCGATACGCCCCACGCCGTAAGCGGGCAGATGCCGAGCGAAGCAGAATTGAAGCTGTTTCCACAAGCAAGCCCTCGCTTCGGTCAGGTATGGGGTCGCTATCGGATCGACGGAACGAGCGACAGTGGGATCTATCGTGCCGATACGCTTTTCCGCACTCGCGAGCCAATTGTTTCGATACCGTGGCTGCGGATCAGGCGAGCCAGTCTCGAACTGACTGAAAGCCACATCGTATCCGCTGAGCTGAGCCCCGATGGACAAACCATTGCGTTCGTCATCTGGGACAAGAAAGACAATTCGTCAGAGAATTCCCTATGGACGATCGACGTTGACCACCTGGACACGCCTGTCCGCGTGCCATTGCCGCAATCGACCGTCTTCTGGGGAAACATGCTTGTCTTCCTCGATAACGCACATGTCTTGATTCGCAATGGTGACCCGACTGGTCAGTTGATAGTCGTCGATCTTGCCAGCGGCTCCATACACCCGTTCAGGGACACCACCACAAGCATTAATTATTCGATTGGTGTCTTGCCTGATGGCTTGTTGATCAGCAGTCAAAATGAGGGACTGACGTTCTACTCATTCGATTCCAGTCGAGCGGGAGAGACTATTGATCCGGAATCGGATCATGAGAATCCGAATTACGAACTCGCGCCGGACAATCGGTCGGTTGCAATCCATATTCGGTCAGACACCCGTGAAGCGATTGAGCTCTTGGACTTTGCAAGTGGCGAACGCAAGGTTCTGCTCGAAGTCGAACCCGCGATCTTCACCGACCCTCGCGCATATTCCGACTCGATTCAAACCACCTTGATCGAGTTCGGATGGCTCAAGCGTGAAGGCGTACTGCTGGTGCTTGACGGCCGAACGCGACGGCTCCAGACGTTCAATGTCGGTGGTCAAGTTGTTTACGAGCAGCAGTTAGGCGCTCCCGCGAGGGAAGGGGACTATGCCAGCTCATCCGAGGCTGTTTTACTGGGTAGCGTTCTTGCGCCACTCGAAAACAAATGGAACCCGTCGGACAGTGGCGACTATTACAGCGATTGCCGCTGGTCTGCCTTCAATTCGAGGTTCGGAGCGGAGCTTCAGAGTTTTGATCCGACCAACGGCCGCATCTATTTGAGCCTGGCCGAAAAAGCAATCTATCTGCGGCCCGGGACAGAGGTGCCGTGGGATTTCGACCAGTCCAACGGCATCGTTGATGACCACAGCATTCGACTGTTTGGCAATGACGATCGGGTTGAGTTTTCAGGCAGCCACCTGGGGTTTGAACTTGAATCGGATGCTGCACGCTTCCCACTTGTGTCACCTTGCCCCGACGACCATGCGGCTGATTGGCCACGTTTGATCTTTGCTGACGGCGCGCGAATCCGTCAGGACGGCCGCATACAAACACTTTCCGGTGGCACCTCGTCGAAACCCTGGCAGGACGCCGAGCACATCGAGAAGATCTGGCCCGATGAGTCACGTCTTCTATTGAGCAACGGGCGTGCGATCACGTCCCTGCTCAACGGTTCCGTCGTGCTCAAAGCGCAGAATCTGGGTCGAGGGATTCAGTTGTACGGAGTCGCCGCCGATCGCAACTTTGCTTACTACGAGCTTGATTGGGCACCCATCGATCAACCCGAGCAGTGGAACGTCCTGAGTACGGCCAGCTCCGATGAAGTCATTCTCGACGAGTTTCTTGTCTGGGTGCCGCCCCAGCCAGGCACATTCAAGATACGCCTGCGCGTGGTCGATCGGGCTGGAAATTCAACGTACGCGACTACTACCGCATCATCATTCGTTGTCTCGCCCATCGACTCCTTCTCGGTGACGCCACGCTACCTTTCGCCGAACGGTGATGGCGTTCAGGATGAAGCCGTCGTCAGGTATCGCGTTCGCCAGCCGACGACGCTCGACTTTCGAATCGAGGACGCGAATGGCCAGGTCGTCAGATCCGTGGATGCGACCTATGGTGCCGCCGACCTCGGCGCGCATGAGTTCCACTGGGACGGACGGGATCAGAGTGGCGCGATTGTGCCCGACGGGCGCTATCGCTTGCGCGTTGTCGGGTTTGCCGTCTGGCTGGTAGTGGACAACACACAACCCGAACTTGCCGGCCAGCTCATCCAGGCCTATCGGCAGAAGTGCACGATCGTCAACCGCAGCGATGATTGCCGAGTCTTGATCGCTCCGACGGTTCGCTATGGCGTCGACGAACCGAACCTGGATATCCTTCGCGTCGAATCGGCATTGCCCGGAACCAACGATTGGGAAGATGCTTCGGGATTACTCAAGAAAAACCTACCCGATAATCGCCCGGTAACCGATGAAGGCACATGGCTGGATCGCGTTATCGAACTGCAGAATTTTGCCGGGAGGCGCTTGCGTCTGGTCGCTGAGGATCGCGCGGGCAATCGACGCACGCTGGCGCTAGCCGACGCGATTGAGGGACTCTGGCTGCAAGCGGATTCAACTAAACCATCCGCTGCCGCGTGGCTGATTCCAAGGTTTCAGTATCAGCCACAGCCCTTCGAAGATGTTTCGACGGTTGTCGGCTTGTTGCCAAACCCGGCAACCAAGGGCGTCGAACCCCATTGGCTAGTTGCCGCAGACGGGACACTGGGTCTTGTCCAGGTATCGGTTGAGACCTCGCTAGAGGAGGATCCGGAGCTGTGGACTGTAAGGGGGACTTATCCCGTCGAGTACATAACGGACTTCGGCATGGTTTCCGATGCTGCCGGACAGCGCTCAATAAACTTGCCGCTCAGCACTGCCACTATGGAAACCTACAAGACCTATCTAGTTCGTCTGCGAGGCACCCGCGCCGATGGTTCGGTGGTGGTATCCAATATAGGAAACATAAAGATAGTTACACTAGGTGGCGACGGCGACGGCGACGGCGACGGCGGCGGCGGCGGCGGATCCGACCAATTCATATCTTTTTTCCCCGTATTGCAAGATCAGTGCAATGGCGTTCCGTCTGGTGAGATTGGTTTGAGCTACGGTGTAGCGGTGGCCGACCTCCGGTCCGTCCGAATCAGCTATGTGGATGGTAATACCTTACTTCGCGTCACAGCGCTTGAAACTGCCGAGTCAAGGGGCTCGCTGCATATTCCGATCAACGGCTGGCCGGAAGGGCGCTACGAAGCAAGGATGGAAGCAGACTCAGGAAGTGGATATGTCGTTTTTGCTACTGAATACTTTACGGTCGAAACTACGCCACCCGTCATAGACCTCATCCATCCCGCAGCCGGAGACCGAATCTGTACGCTGGATACGGTGGATCTCGTGGCGCAGCAATCCACACAGGCGATTATTGCGAGCTTCGACGTTGTATCTGCCGGTAAGGTGGCCTATCAGCTTGAGATTGGAAAGGGACAGACTCCGCTCAGCTGGGAATGTTTCGTATCGGGCGGAGACTACCCATACACTCCTGGATCGAGTTGGTCTTCTGATGAGCCTGTGACCCATCTGGACTGCCCGGACTATCTGACTGAACACGTTACGTTTCTGGGCTCGTATGCCTATGTGAATTCAGCACCCATCCATCAGCATCCGCCTCGAACGGATCTTGCGCTGTACAACGGACTCGCATCGCTCCGACTCAAGGCGACCAATTGGTCCGGTGGGGGCGTTTGCACCACTACGACGGTGCTAGTCGACTCAGTTGCCGAGCTGACCGAGAAGTTGCCCCCCACGCAGCAATTGATGGTTGGCGAGGGTAGTCCGGTAGGCATCGGTTCAAACGACAACAATGGATTCGGAGCGGCGACTTTCCGTTTGCATGCAGAAGAGGAACTCGACATACGCACGGAAGTGCATCGGGCTCATATTGCCTTAAACGGGCAACTGGAGCTTGAGGAGCCAGTACTGGGAGTCATTTCCGATCTGACAAGTATCAATGGCGATTTCAATATCACCTGGGATGGAAGAGTCGATGGCGCGCGGGTCGGCGATGGTTTTTACGGCGTGCGGATCATTGCTTCCGATGGTTGCGCGCATGCAAAGAAACTAGAGTATGCCGTCCATATTGATACAACTCCTCCATCAATCGAAATTGCAGCTCCTCAGCAGGGCGAATCGATAGCGGTGGGAATGGTGGAAATCGCCGCCTCGACGGACGATCTCCTCCTGGCGGGCTGGACTCTCGATGTGGCAAGTTCAGCGTCTTCCGGATCGTGGCTGCATCTTGCACAAGGGTCGGATACGTCATCGATTCCGCGTGTTCTTGCCCAGTGGCAGCGTCTCGACGCGGTTGGACCAGCGCACATTCGCTTACGTGCCTTTGATCTGCTCGGAAACACAAGCGAAGCCATCATTGATATTGAACTGTCGACGCCGCCGCAACTGATTGACTCTGCTGCGACGCAACCGTTGCTGTTTTCGCCGAATGGCGATGGTGTCCTCGATGTAAGCCAGGTGCTGGTCGGTCTGCGGCAGCCGGTCACGCTCGACGTGAGCGCAGCGGGGCGGACGCTGTTCAGTGGAGCGGCGCCAGCGGGCGCCGTACGCTACGACTGGGATGGTCGAAATGCTGCAAACACGACCGTAGCCGACGGCGACTATCCCGTCAGCATTCATGCATCGGATCCACAGGGAGTTGCTTCGCCGGAAACCGTGTTGCTCACGGTATCTGTCGACAACACGCCTCCAACAATTGATTTCCTGCGGCCTACAGGTGCGTTCGCAAATGCAGACACCGGCGTCCGGGTACGCATCAGCGATGCCCATCTGGTCGAGTACAACATTTCGCTCAAGCGCTTGTCCGATGGAGTCATTGTCGCGAGCACTCTCGGCACACAATCAGGCGAGTTTCCCTTGCTTGCGCTGATCGATCAGGCCGAAGGCGACTATCAATTGTCGGCCGATGCACGTGATGGAGCGGGCAACCGATCTGAGCGCACACTACAATTTACTCTCGACAAGACCGCGCCAGTCGTTGATCTGATTACGCCGCTCGAAGGAGCCGTTCTGCCGGCGAGTTCGACCGCGTCGGTTCGCGGCAGTGTCAACGATGATCGACTGGCCAGCTATTCGCTTGCCGTTGCTCCTGAAGGCATCGATGTCTGGACTGAACTTTCGATCGGAACCACGGCCTTTAGCGATGCGGAGATTCTTGCCTGGCGCCCCAACCTGCCTGATGGTCACTATCGCCTGCGCCTGCGCGGCACCGATCTGGCGGGCAACAACACGGAAGTCATCCATGCAATCGTGATCGATGCAACGCCTCCTCTGGCCCTGATCACCACGCCTCAAGACGGTGGCTTCGTGCGCAGCACGCTCGATGTCGAGGGCACCGCCACTGATACCAACTTCGCCGAATACCGGTTGAGCATTGCGCCCGCCGCGCAGCCCGATCAATGGTCGCTTTTGCATATCGGAACGAGCGCGGTCGAGGCCGCCACCTTGGCCCAATTGACCGTAGTGCTGAGCGATGGCGATTACTTCCTGCGCCTGGTTGTTTCCGACAAGGCCGGTCAGACAAACAGCGATCAGGTCCGCGTGCGCTTGCGAACCAGTCCGCCTCCGGCTCCGCTGTCACTGGTCGGTCATGCCATCGACAACCGTGACGCGCTCCTCGAATGGCAGGCCGTGGACCACCCGGAACTCGGCGGTTACAACCTCTATCGAGGCGGCGCGCGCGTCAATGCCGAGCCGATCAGCCTGACCCGGTTTACCGAAATGAATGTGCCCGAGGGTACGGCGCAATATTGGGTGCGCGCTGTGGATCTTGCCGGCAACGAGAGTGTGCCGAGCAATACGGTTTCGCTTGAGTTCGATCGCACCCCGCCGCTTGTGCAATTGTTCCGGCCCAGTGACGGAGAACGGGTGCGCGGTGTCGTGTCGATTGTCGGTACCGCCTACAGTCGGAACGACTTCAAGGAATATCGCCTCAGCGCGGAGCCGATCAATCCGCCCGGTGCCGCGATTGAGTTGCGGCGCTCTCCGCTTGGCGTGGAATCGGCCTCGCTATTCGATTGGTCGACTGCTGGTTTCAGCGAAGATGCGCAGATTCGCTTGCGTCTGGAAGGCGAGGATCAAAACGGAAACGTCGCGACGGCCAGCATTGTTGTGGTTATCGACAACTTGGCTCCTGCTGCGCCGACAGGGCTGGCCGCGACGCTAACGGGTGCTGACGCCCAGATAGGCTGGAATCCCAACTCCGAGGCCGATTTGCTCGGCTACCTGCTCTACCGTGACGGGCAGCTGGTCAATGTCAGCGGCAATCCACCGACGGATCTGCGCGCCGCCGCATTGACCGATACCGCGTATCCGGATCTGGCCGTGCCCAACGGGCAGCACGTTTATGTTGTGTATGCGATCGATCGCGCCGGCAACATCAGTCCGCCTTCCGAACCCGCCACGCTTGACCCGGTCACGCGACCACCGCATCTGACCATCGTCTCCCCGGCAGACGGAACGGTATTCGAGCAGAGCATCGAGATCGATGCGCGCAGCGGCGACCTGGACATCGCCGATGCACGATTCTCCTGGCGTGCGGCCGCAGGAGGCGCGTGGACTGAATTCGGTGCGGTGCTGACCGAGGCGCCGTACCGAGCGACCTGGACACCGGCTGCGCTGCCCTTTGGCGACTATGACATTCGCGCGATCGCACGCGATTCGCTGAACCAGTCGGATCCGAATCCGCCCATCGTTCGCGTGCGCTATGCCGACCTGACCGCGCCACCTGCCTTGAGCAGTCTTTCTGCTCTCGCAGACGGCGATGCCGTCAACTTGACGTGGTCGGCCAGCACGGCAACCGATCTTTCATCCTATCGGGTTGAGCGCAATGACGATGGTTACTGGACATATGTGACCAGCGTTCCCGCAGGCGAAATCAGCTACGTCGATTCTTCCCGTCCGGACGGCATCCAGCACTATCGCGTGTCGGTCGTTGATACATCGGACAACCGCTCTCCCGATGTGACTGCCGATGCCCATGTATTCGGCATCAACTTCGAGCACCCGTACACGCCAACCCTCGAAAGCTCGCTCGACATGACGGTTGAAAGCGCACGAGCGGGTGACGTGTCACTGCATGTCGTCAACGGTGCAGGCAGCAGCGACCAGCAGCTTGGTTCAACAGAAGCCGATGGCAGTTTCGTGTTGAGCGCGATGCCACTGCAGTTGGGTAATACCGAATGGACTCTGAGGGTGACCGATGCAGACGGCAACCGCAGCCGACCGGCCACGATCGACATGGATCGAGCCGAAAGACCCGCTGCGCCGACGGGACTGAATGCGATTGTCGATGACCACGAAGTTGGCCTGGATTGGTTGGCCAACAGCGAGCCCGACATTCTCGGATATCGCGTCATTCGCAATGGCCAGGCGGCCCCCATGGACGCGCCGTTGTCGTTGCCGATCACGGCGGCATCGACGGCTGGATATGGAGCCGAAGACACGATCGACGGCGATCCGGAAACAGCGTGGGTCGTCTCCGACTTCGAGTTCGACCAGAACAATCCAGCGGCCGATCCTGCACTGGAACTCTCCTGGTCAGAGCAGCGCATCGTTGCCGCGATCAACTTGACCTGGTCTTCGGCCACCAACGCAAGCGGAAACATCGATGCCTATGCCTGGTCCGGCCATGCCTGGATCCGCATTGCGCAAATGCGCGGATCCGCGTCGGCTACGCAATCGCTGATTCCTGCACGACCGTATAGCAGTGATCGCCTGCGCCTCGTCGTGCACCGCAGCGATGCTGCCGTGCCAAATATCAACATGCAGCTTGCCGAAGTCGCCGTTACCGAGAGAAGCGTGCAGACGGAAACATCCGTCAGCAACACCTTGATCGATGGCCGCTATCACTATCGCGTAGTCGCCTGGAACGAATACGCCTTCACCAGCGATCCATCGGATGAAGTAATCGTGGATGTCGGTGACGCTGCAGGCCCGGATGCCGTGATCCTCAGTGGTGAGTTGTCCTCTGCCGACGCGACACTCAACTGGACAGCGAGCGCATCGCCGGATATCGACCACTACGATCTGCTCCGCGATGGCAACACGATTGCAACGATCGCCGCTGCATCGCCACGCAATCATGTCGATATCGCACTGGCCAATGGCGATCATCACTATGTCGTTGTCGGCTTTGACGGATTCGGCAATGCCGGCCCGCCTTCCAATGAAGTTGTGCTGAGTGTCCAGCAGCAAGGGCCCGGAGTTCCGGAAAACCTTCGCGTCGTTGCCGACCCTGTGGGTGGGGCGCTGGATCTCTCATGGCAACCGGGCGCAGGCGCGCCGACGGTCAGCTATGTTGTTCGCCGCGCACTGGCGGAGACAGGGCCGTATTCGGTTGTCGCACAACCGCTGTCGACGAACCTGCATGATGCCCCCTTGAGCAATGGCACCACCTATTTCTACACCGTTGCGGCGATTGATTCGGCTGGAAACCCGAGCGCGGAAACCGCACCGGTCAGTGGAGTGCCTCGCGACCGAACCGCGCCCACCGGAACCCGACTGGTCGTTCCGACCATATCGGAGTATCCGATCCGGATGCGCGCGGCCAGTTCGCCGGTTTGCGGTCGTGCCGAGCCCGGTTCGACCGTGTTGCTGGAAAATTCCGCAATCACCATCGCCACGATGTCCTCGCTCGCTCAGCTGCGCGTCGCGGAAAGGTCGATCGGAAATACCTTTGGTGATCTTGAGTTCGCTCCAAACGGCCGACTTGCCATGCTCCTCGGACTGCAGAACGTCCAGGTCATCGCACTCGACAACCTCGACAGCGTCATGGTTCTTGAGGATTCCACGCGCCTCGAACAATGGGCTGCCCATGGCAGCACGGTCTATTACGCGACGAGCGCGGGCGAGATCGTTCGCCGTGAGATCGGCCAGTCCGCCGAAGTGCTGCCGATTGCGGTATCCAATCTGCGATTCTTCGCCCCGAGCCCGGACGAATCCATGTTCGTTCTGGCGGGCGACTATGCGGCCAACGGCAATCCGCCCGAGAGCGGCATCTGGATCATCGACCGCGATAATTCCACAGCCTGGCGCGTTGCGAGTCTCGATCCCGTCGAGTTCGAAACCTTCGCACCACGATTCTCGGTCGATGGACGCCATGCGATGTTGTTCGATGGCAACGGCACGGTCGTTGTCCTTGATGTCGTCACGCATGCCGTCATCGATCAGGTGCCCTACTCGACCACCATCCGACCCGTCTGGTCGGCAGATGGCCGGCAATTCGCCTACGTGACGGATGGCCAGTCGGGCGGCGCCGAACTCAGGAGCTACGACATCGCGACGGGACAATCGCGATTGGTTGCAGCCGACCCGTCCGCTTACGATTCCATCGCCTGGTCACCGCACGATGACCAGATAGCCGTCCTCAAGTACGGGTTGCTTGATGTGATCGCAGCATCAAGCGGACAAAGCATTCTGGCCGCACCGATCCGCAGTGACGAGCGCTATTACCTGCAATGGACTGCTTCCGGTCGTCTGCTCAGCTACGGCTACCGACCACCACAAATTGTCGAGCTTCCCGGTCAGTTCTGCTTCGAGTCGGTTCAATTGTTGCCGGGTCGCAATCTGTTCTCCGCATCGGCGCGTGACGCCGCTGGCAACCTCGGCCTCGCTTCAGCCGCCATCAGCGTGGAAACGCCGGTCGATGCAATACCCGACCTTTCCATCTCGGCGAACGACATTCTCTTCGTTCCGGCTGCTGGGCTGGTCGGCGGCAGCTACTCGGCCATCGTCCTGGTGCACAACACGGGTACGGCCATCGCCCGCCAACCGACTCTCTCCGCCAGACTCACCTCGCCCGATGGAGTCGGACGCAGCATCGCTCCAACGGCGGCAATTCCCGATATTCCGGCCGGCGGCACCGCGTCGGTGACCCTGCCGTTCGGAGTGCTGACACAGATCGGCGGCCATCGACTTGACGTGGTTCTTGACCCCGATGCGCGTATCCGGGAATTGAGTGAAGCGAACAACCGGGCCAGCGGCACACTTGCCCTTGCCAGCAACGCGCAACCGGAATTGACCATCAGTCTCGGTCGGAACATGTTCGCGCCGGGCGAGTTGGTGAACGCCGAGGTACGCGTGAACAACCCGGGGAACACATTCAGCGGAAGCGCACTCATCAGCATCATCGACGCGACCGGCTTTGTCGCAGTCGAGTTTGCTGCTCAACCGATTCAGCAACTGCCATTCGGCGGGCTATGGACGCATCCTGTGCAGTGGAACAGCACGGCAGTTCAAGCGGGGGTCTATCGGATCCGCGCGCGCCTGCGCGATTCGAACGGTACGGAAATCGCCTATCGCGAAGCGCCGTTCTCGATTTCCATCGAGCGCAATATCTTGCTGAGTCTCACTGCGTCCACGACACAGGCGGCGGTCGGCAGCATCGTTACCGTCGAAGCGGCGGTAGATTACGTGTCCGGCAATGCAAGCCTGTCTGGAGCGAGTCTGCGTTTCAGCGCTGTTGCGACCGATGGTACCGAGGTATGGCAGGTCGAGCGCCCGCTGGGCACCTTGCAGGCGGGCTACGTGCTGAGGATGCCGCAAAACTGGCAAACCGATGGCCAGGCCGAGGGCGTTTACGCGCTGCATGTGGAGTTGCTCTCGCCGGACCATGCGGCCAGTGCTCAATCCAGCGTCACGTTGTTTGTCGATACGCCGTCTGCGGCAATCACCGGCTCGATCGAGCTGCTGCCCGGCGCAACCGTGATTGCCGGAATTCCCGCACAAGCCCGCTACCATGTCAGCAACACAGGCGGGCTGGCGCTGACTGGAGTTCAGGTTCGACTTCGCGTACTTGATGCGCCAGGCAACGCCCCGCTGGCGCAGCGCGAGGATTCCATTGACCTTCCGCCGGCGGCAGTATTCGAGGAAAACCTTGCGCTGAATGCACCGCCACTGGCGCTGGTTCCGCATCAGCTCTTGCTCGAAGCGCATCTGGCCGGTGATCCGCCGGATCAGTGGCGCTTCCTTGCCCAACGCAGCGCGTCGATCATCGATGCGCTGCCGCCATCCATCCAACTGTTCGGGCCGGATGTCGCTGTCCTGCAACCGGCGCTGGTTCCATTCCGGGCAAGCATTGTCGATCTTCATTCCGGGGTGATGCGCGCCGAGGTCGCTGTCGACGCAGGTTCCTGGCAGCCGCTCGCTTTGGCCACCGACGGTGCCTATGTCCGCGCACTGACCGGAATGAGCGATGGCGCGCACAGTCTGGTTGTCCGCGCAGTCGACCGTTGGGGCAATGAGTCAACCACCCTGCCGATCACCTTCGATGTCGACGCAACAGCACCATCGATCGTGATCGGCGGAATCGTCGATGGTGATCTGCTCAATCACGCGGTCATCCCGACTGTCAGCATTACCGACAGCCATCCAGGATCCAGCGAGACAAGCCTCGACGGCAATCCATTCGTATCCGGAACGGAAGTTTCGCTCGACGGTTTCCATGTGCTCTCGGTGAAAGCCACCGACGCCGCCGGCAACACCAGTGCGCGCAGCGTGCGCTTCAGCATCGATACGCAGGCTCCCGGCCTGACGATCACCGAACCGGTGGACGGAACCATCACATCGCTGACCAGCGTGGATGTCGTTGTGCAAACCGAAGCCGGCGCACGGGTCGACCTGCACACCGGTTCGTTCAGTGCCGATCGAATCGCCGACGGATCAGGAGTGGCAACGTTCCCGACGGTACCGCTGATACCCGGCGACAACCCGATTGAAGCGACGGCGACGGATGCTGCCGGCAATGTCGGCGGCCCGGTGGCGATCAATGTGCATGTCGAATCGGCAACAGGCTTGGCCTTGATCGGTACCCTGCAGCCGGCATCGCCTGATGTCGCCCATGGCAGTGCGCTGCAAATGGGGCTGCGCCTGGAGAATCCGGATTCGAACGCCCTGCCCGCGCAAAACCTCAGGGTGCGCGTACTCGATCCGGGATCCGTGGCCATCGCAACCTGGACCCTGAATCGCGCTTTTGCGGCGAGCGAGGTCTACACCGACAACCTGTCGTTCGATACCAGTGCCTGGGCGCTGGCGACACTCAGTCTGCAACTGGATGTGGAACGTGCCGGCCTCTGGGTAAACCTCGACACGCGCTCGGTGAATCTGGTCGATCGGACGGCGCCGATCGTCTCCGTGATTTCGCCATCCGAGGATGCCGTGTTGCGCGGGCCATTGCTTGCGCGCGCACGAGTCACTGACTCCCTGAGTCCAATCGATGCAGTTGAAGTTCAAATTGATCTGGGCACATGGACCCCGTTGCTCGCGGTTGTCGGTACCGTCGACGAGTTTGAAAGTCCGCCAATGAATCTTGACGAAGGCGAGCACACCCTGCTTGTCCGTGCCAGCGATACGGCCGCGAATGAAGGCAGCAGCGCTTCAATCCCCTTCACGATCGACAATACGCCTCCGCTCATCTCGGTAGTCGGCGTTGCCGATGGCGATGTACTTGCCCACGTCGTAACGCCCGCCATCAGCATCAGCGATGAGCATCTGCGCACCACGACGATCCTGCTTGATGGTCAGCCCTGGGTTTCAGGAACGACAATCGCCACCGATGGTGCCCACGATCTCGATGTCGAAGCCGACGATCTGGCCGGCAACAGCAGCTCGACACATGTCCGCTTCACGCTCGACTTCGTTCCTCCGCAAATTGTTTACACGTCACCGCTGCCGAACACGGTTCTGCACGATTCAAGCGTGGAAGTCACCGGCACGACCGAACCGTTTGCGCTCGTGCATCTGGACAATGCCGGCTTCGTCGCTGAAGTGTCTGCCGACGAGAACGGAATCTTCCGTGTGCCGGCTGTCACTCTGGTTGAAGGGGACAATGCAATCAGCGCCTATGCCGTCGACCTGGCCAGCAATCATGGGCCGAACGCCCAGCTGAATCTCTTCTACGAACCTTTCGAGTTCATGCTCGCAGGTTCACTCGATGACATCCCGGCGAGCTTCACCTCAGGCACGGATCTGGCGGCGAACTACAGCTTGTTCAACATGGGCCTGGCCGACCTGCTGCAACTTGCAATTCGCGTTGAACTGAGGCCGCTTGGATCGAGTGTCACGGCAGCCCGGTTCGATGCCACGGTCGATCTTCCGGCAGGCGACACCTATCAGCAGAGCATCGAGCTGCCCACATCGGCGCTCGAAATCGGCAACTATCGCCTGCTGCTGCGCGCCTACCTGGCCAATGCGCAGGGTCAATCGGGCTGGGTTCTGCTGGCCTCGACCAGCACGGCAATCCGGGCGCCCGGTTGCATGGCAGCGGTTCCACCGGATCGACTCTTCGCCGACGGCTTCGATGGTGATCCGGATCACATCTACTGTGATGGCTTCGAGTGGTTCGATGTCGTTGCCGCGACAGGATCAAACGCCTCGCCACTGGCGAAGGCCATCGACCTGACCCTGCCCCGGACCGTTCGGATCCCAGCGAACAATCTGTTGAACGCGCTCAAGAACAAGGGTATCTGGCATCACATCCAGGTGTCGTTGTTGGCGAATGCCGCACAGGATCACCTGGCAGCACAGGCTGGTTCGGCCAACGTCGAATGGCCGGATTTCACGCCGCGCAATTGGTATGAATCACCGACATGGGCTTTGCCGATGCCGGCACATGGACGCCGCACTGTCATGGAGATGCGCTGATGACCACGTCATGGAGGACGCACCGATGAGTCGCCTCGGATCATTTTCGATCGCCGCCTTTGTCTCGGGCCTGGTTGTTGCTGCAACGCTGTCAGCAGCACCTCGGGAATCCACGGGAAACACCGCGGATCCTCGCGGGAATGTTGTGGAAGCCTTGCTCCGCGGCAGCGATGCGAGAGCCGCGATAGCCCAATCCCTGGCGGATCGATCCCTCGGCCCGCAAACAAGATCCACGAAGACGGCCCCTCTGAGTTCGGCCGTTGGCGAATACACCGAAGGTCTGCACAAGCTGGCACTCGCATTGCGAACAGCGAACAAGTCGCGCAGTGATTCATACGGCTACGATCGGCAGGCATTGCAAGCCGCGCTCGCCGAAGCTCAGGCGCGTCGATTGCTGCTCGACGAACGACTGCGCCAAGGCGACCGGAAGTTGTTGGAACGTGGCCTGCCGCCGCTGGCGCACCAGCGCTGGCAACACTATGCCGACGACGTTCGCACAAGTGCCGATCGCATCGACCGGGCGATCGCCGCACTCAGCAGCGTGCTCAACGGATCCGCTTCATCAACTGCCCAGTCGCAACGTGACGAACTCGCGGATCTCGTTGACGCGCAATCCGGCATCGCACCGATCTACGGCAGCGATCTCTTGCCGCTGGCCCGTCCGCGACTGCCCGCCCGAGATCCGCTCGAATCGCCATTGGCCGTGCCCAGCTATGCCAATCCCGATATCGATGTCGAGCCCTTGGCAGAGGATCTGACCGGAACAAATGGAGAAGTTATCGCTCCTGAAATTCTGGCCAAAGCCGAGAGCCTGGGTCATGACTACACACGCATCTTCGATTTCGTCCGCTCGCAAGTGCGTACCGAATTCTATGCCGGCGAACAGAAGGGTGCGGCAGCCACATTGCGTGCTCTGGCTGGCAACGATGTCGACCAGGCCAGCCTGCTGATCGGCCTGCTGCGCGCCAGCGGAACACCGGCCCGTTACGTGCGCGGCGTCGTCGAGGTGCCGATCGCCGATCTGGCCGCCATGCTGGCCGTGCGCAACGACAAGGTCGGCCAGGCGCTGGTTGCCGCCGGCATTGCCAATCGCCCGATCGTTCGCGGCGGCGGCATCGCTGCCTACGCGATCGAACATACCTGGGTCAGCGCATTCGTCCCGTATGCAAACTATCGCGGCACTGGTGCCGACCTTCTCGGTCGCACCTGGCTGCCGCTCGCTCCGGCCTTGAAGCCGCATCATTTCGAGCCGGCCAGCGGTGTGCTTGCGCAAGCGGGCATCGATGCGACCAGCTTCGTCACCGAGCAATTGTCGTCAACCTCGTCCACCCTGCCGCTGGAGTCCTTGCGCAATCGCGTACAGTCGTTCCTCACCGGCCAGACACCGCCGCGTACCTATGCCGACCAGCTTGCCAAACTTTCCGTTGTCGCGCCGCCGCTGCAGTTGATTCCGGCCAGTCTGCCGGTGCCGGTTGTTGCAGTGACCGGAGAATCCGCAGGCCTTGATGCAACGAATCGCCAGCAGGCTCATATCGTCGTTCGGACGACTGCCTCGGCCAGTGCACCCGTGGCGCTGGATGCGTTGATACCGGTATCCAAGCTGCTCGACCATCGCGTGACCGTGAGCTATCTCCCGGCCACGATCGAGGATGGCGCGATCGCCGATGCCTATGGCGGCATCGGTGCGACACCGCCTTACCTGATTCACCTTCGCGCGCAATTGAATATCGATGGCCAGGCATCAAGCCTCGGCAGCGCCGACCTCGAAGGCGGTGCATCGCATCGAATCGAAGTCACTTTCGAAAGCCCGGGCGGAAGTGTTTCGACGAGCCAGGTGCTTACCGCTGGTGGACTGGCGGCCCTGGTCGTTGCCGCACAGAACGATGATCCACTCGAACACGCGCTCGATCTACCGCTGCCCGGTGACAGTGAGTCGCGCGCAGCCGCCTTGCTCGGCAACTTCGGCGCGCGCTATCTGGCTGAATGGAATTTGGCACAGAGCGAATTCGCAGATCTCGTTGGGGTGGGTGTCGTGCGCCCGTTTCCGGCGCTTGCCCTGGTCTTGAACCAGTATCAGGTCGAACACATCGGCAGCTTCGTCGACAGCATGCAGTGGCGCGGCATCGCCCTTGATGCGGCCCTGCAACCGGTCGAGCCCTTTGCACAGATCAATCAGCTTTCAGCCGAATCGGATTGGCTGAAACTTTCCGCTTTGCAGGGCAGCGTGCTTGAGCACGCCATCTTCGAGCAGCAATGGAATGTCGAGAGCGTATCGGCGGCCAAGGGATTCGCACTCGCTGACGTGCAGGGCATTCCGATCCTGACCCTGACCGCAGCAACAGGCACGAGTGGTGTCAGTCATCCGCCTGGCGTGCTCGATGCCATTGCCGCAAGGTTGGAGCAGGGATACGTGGTTCGCATTCCGCGCGATCCGATCATCTTGCAGGCGTGGCAAGGCTCGGTCTGGATTGTCGAAAAATCGAGCACCGGCGAAGCTGGCTACTTCATCTCGGGCAGCCTGGCCGGTGGATCGACTGCGCTATCGCCCGAACTCTGGTACTTCCAGGATCTGGTCGACATCCTCGGCAACCCCTATGGCCTCGACCCGGATCTCGATCCCATGGCTGGCGCCATCCTCACACTCGATGCCGAAAGCCAGGGCCAGGAGGGTGTCGCCGGAACCGAGCTGGCCAAACCCCTGCACGCCATCGTCTTGACCGCGACCGGGCGACCCGTGCAGGGCGCCTTGGTCACCTTCAGGATCCAGGGCGGCAACGCGAACCTGCTCGGCGTTGGCGATCAACCTGTCACCCAGTTGACCGTAGCAACCGATCACCAAGGCAGCGCCAGTGTGCGCCTCAAGCTCGGCGAAACGATTGACGGCCTGGGCTACTACCGCATGATTCCGGGCCAGCCGAATCCGCAGCGAGTCGGCGCAAACCTCATCGAGGTCAGTGCGACCAGCACGATTGGCACACTGCACTCCGGCCAGCCGTTCGCTGCCACCACCCTGCCCGGCCCACCGGTTCGATTGAAACTCAGTCATCAGGTGCCGGAGGGCTATGCCATACAGCCTGGGCTCGGTCCGTATCTTGCTCAAGTGAAAGCGATGGACAGCTTTGGCAATACGGTGTCAAACGTCAGCGTGGTACTCGCGGCTGAGACCGCCTATCCGCCAGTGCCGTCTGGCTGTCCAGCAGACATGTATGCGCCGGCTAAAGCGGCGACGTTGTTCCTGCCCGGAAGTTGCCCCGCGCAGACGCCGATCACCAGCGACAACACCTGCAGCTCACCCTCGCTGGCTTCGGTCACGGGCGCAGAACCCATGCCGTTCTTCAGCGTGAGCCCGAATGTCAGCCACGCGCGCATGACCATACGTGCAAGCTCGCCTGGCCTTACCGAGGATACGTTCGGTCTGAACACCTTGGGCAGCATCGAAGGCTGCCGCTCCAATCTCAATGGTGTCGAGTACGTTTTTCTCGACTGGGTGCTGCAACCGTTCGGCTACTCACTGGGCGAAGGCGGTCGGGGTGCCATCGACGCGACACGGCCCAATGAACTGATGCCGGTATCGCGCGCACTGTCAATGTTGCAGCGCAAAAGTACAGATACCGATCTGGTCCAGGTCACTTGGCTGCCGTCCGACGACTCCACTCTCTCATTCGAACTCAGCAATGGCAGCGCCGAGAACCTGCGCGGTATCGGGCCTGGACAGTATCTTTACGACTTGCGTGGCGGGCCACAGCCGGGGCGCATCGAAGGTGACATCGCCAGCACGATCAACCAGAACACGACCCGCTTCCCGTTGCGCGGAGCCTGGGTCGTGGACCTGCACCCACCCCGGATCGAGCCGGGTCGGATTCCGTTGACGGCATTCGGATACAACGACAGCGACATCCTCATCACTGCGTCAATCGATCCGACGACATATTTTTCGGCTCCGCTGCAACTCCAGCTTGTCAACAACGAGGTGCTGGCCGGAGAGTATTCCAGCGCGCGCGGTTCAGATGGCTCACTAATGCAACTGACACGCGGTTCGTTGCACATCGGCACAGATGATCATTTTGTCGCACGTACGATCCTCAACGACGGCACGCCCTTCCGCATGGTTTCGGCCGACGCACCGCTCGATACCGGACAGGGCATCGTGGCCGGCTTCGGCATGGTGCCGCGCCCCTCGTCCGATGGCACGCCCGCGCCGCCGCCGACGGGTCCGGAAATCGGCGATATCATTGCGTTGCTTCAGGGGCGCCATCCGAAGCAACTCAACATCCAGCACGAAATCGATATCCCGAGCGGGTATTCGTGCGCGTTCGGTGCTCGCTTTGCCTATGTTCTGAGTCGGCGGGCGACCGTGTCGCTTGCATTTCATCGTGTCGATGAGCAAGGCAACGAAAGCCCGATCGTCGCCTGGCAGGCCTTGTCCGATGTCGTCGTCGATGCCGGTCTGCATGATCTCGAGATCTCTGCGGTCTCGCTGCCGTTCGGAGAATTCACGTATCGCATGGTCGCGGTCGCGGAAGACGGGACAACCGAATCCTATGACGGCCCGGCTTCGCATATTCCGCGCACCAGCGATTCCCTGCCTCTGGCTCACTCCTTCGTCAAGGGCGTCGATATATTCTCCGGTGGCGCGATCATCAGCGAGACGGATATATCGTTGCCTGGGCGCGGCCCGAACCTGGCGTTCACGCGGACCTACGCCAGTCATGCCAGCAATCCCGATGACGACCGCGGCGTGCTCGGTCTCGGCTGGTCCACCGATCTCGATTCGATGGTTCGCATCGATGGCTGCAACAGCCGCATCGTCACCGGCGCCGCTGGTCAGGGCCAGCGTTTCATTCCGAGTGGCACACCGGCTGCTGGTGAGCAGCAGTTTGAAGCGTTGCACGGCTACCACGGCACCCTGATCCAGCGCGGCGCCGACTACGATTTCTACGCCAAGGACGGAACTCGCTACCACTTCGCACAGTACGGTGTTGATGGAGTCCACCTGAGTTTCATTGAGGATACCAATGGCAACCGACTCACCTACAGCTACGACATCGTTGCCGGTGTGCCACGTGTCAGACGACTCGCCGACGGATCCGGTCGCCAGATCAATCTCGTCTATCAGATCAAGGATGTGACACGCCCCTATGGCGACACCACAATCCACGAAAGCTACAGTGTACTGAGCGATGTGACCGGGCCGCTCGGACTGCATGTGCAATATGGCTACGACGATCTGGGCAACCTGGTTCGCGCGACGCGCGTTGATGACGGCGGCACGGGCAAGCGTATTCAGAGCTACGCATACACCGATCTCGGTAGCTTTTCCGGCGGCGATCCAACGGGTAATCCAGTCTACTTTCGCTTCGGCCATCGTCTGACCAGCGCCACCAATGCCCTCAACAATGCCACTCGCAACTATGCCTACGAACTCGGCTGGTCGAGCATGCAAAGGCCGGATGGGGTTGCCTATCTGGCCCAGCAGCGCGTGCAAACACTGACCGAGCCCGACAACGGCGTCACCAGGTTCGCCTACGACGGCATCCGCGGACTCGCACCGGTAACGAGCACGGTCACCGATGCGCGGTCAAACCCCACCACCTACGCGATGAACCGCTACGGCGCCGCCGAAACCGTCACCGACCCGGCCGGCACCACCACAACCCAATGGGATCCGGCCTCGCTGCAACCCGCCCGCACTGTCGACGCCATCGGCACGGTCACCGAGTTCGACTACGACGAATTCGGCAATCCGACCACGCAGACGATCCAGCAAGCCAGCGGCACGCTGCTGCGTAGTTGGACCTATTTCGAGCCTGATCTATTCAGCGTCCCGATCAAGAATCGCGTTCGCATTGCCACCGACGGTCGCGGCATCACCACGACCTATGCCTATGATCCGCGTGGCAATCGACTGCAATCCACGCGTGCCGGGATCAGCGAATTCGACAGCTTCCTCATCAATGGCGATCGCTCCACCCACACTGACGGCGCAAGCAAGGTCTGGCTGTTTCGCTACGACAGCTATGGCGGCCTTCGCGAAGTCGAAGATCCGCTGCAGCACGTCATCGGCAGCGAGCGCGATGCGCGCGGCCGCGTCCTCGTCGAGACCGACGCCAATGGCAACACAACCCGTCGCACCTACGACGCACAGGATCGCCCACTCACCATCACCTACCCGCAAACCGAAGCCGGCCCGGCGAAGACAACCATCCAGTATCTCGATGCATCGAACCGCAAGATCGAGACCAACCCACGCGGCCTGGTCACCAAGACCGACACCGATTCCATGGGGCGTGTGCTCTCCGTCTCCACGCAGTTCGGCACGGAGCATTTCACCTGGGATGTACAACGGCAATCCGCTGACGACGACCGATCGCGGCGGCCACACGACAAGCTACGTCCACGATGCCGCCAATCGCATGACGTTCAAGCGTGAACCCGAATCGCGCACGACCCACTACGAGCACGACGCCTTGGGTCACGTCACCCGAGAGACGGTGGGTTCCGGCCCCAACGCCGATGGCGATCCGCGTATCACCGAGACGCTCTACGACCATCCGCTCACCCTGCCAACCCGCGTGCGTCGCGCGCTCGATGGCACGGACTGGGCAATCCAGGAGTTCGACTACGACCTCAACGGCAATGCGACCTTGCAGCGCGATGCCGAAGGCCGCGAGACCGTGCGTGTGTTCGATGATCGCAATCGCCTGATCACCCAGACCGAACCACTGAACCGCATCACCACGCTCAGCTACGACAACGCCGATCGCAAGCTCAGCGAAACCCTGGCCAATCCGACCGGCTCGGGCGATCAGGTGCGTCGCTGGGAATACGATGATGCCGGGCGCACCACGGCGACGATCGATGCCACGGGCGGGCGTCGCGTGTCGACACTCGATGCCAACGGCAATGTCCTGACCCAGCGCGACGCACGCGGCAATCCGACCGAGTTCAGCTACGACGAGCGCAACCGCGTGCTGACCCGCAGCGGTCCGGAATCCGGCCAGCTTGTCACCACCACCTACGACCTCAACGGCAATGCCGTCGGCGAAACCTCGGGCAACGGCCGCGCCATCACGCGCACGTATGATCAGCTTGATCGCCTGCTGGACAGCAGTGACAACCTTGGCCTTTTTGAAAGGCTGACCTGGACACCCGACAATCAAATCCAGACCCGTCGTGACGGCAACGGTCATCTGACCACCCATCACTACGACAATCTGCATCGACTCGTACGCCAAGAACTGCCGACGGCTGCCGGTGCCGCCCGAGAAACCCGGCAAACCTGGACCATCCACGGCGAGGTCGAATCCGCCACCGATGCCAACAACAACACGACCACGAACCTCTACGACACCCTCGGTCGGCGCACGGCAACCACGCGTGCCGCCGTCGACGGTGCAGCGGCCACGACCCACACCGGCTACGACAAGGTTGGCAATGTCACCAGTTCGACCAACGCACGCGGCAACGTCACGAGCTTCATCGTCGACGCGCTGAACCGGCGCACCGACCAGGCTGATCCGGCCGACGGCGAAGGCGTGGTCTTCACCCAGCACTGGAGCTACGACCAGGCCGGCAATGCGATCCGCCACCGCGATCGGCGCGGCATTGAATCCGAATCCCGCTACGACAAGGAAAACCGCGTCCTTGGCACGAGTCGCGCCGGCCTGACCTTGAGCACCCTCGTGCTGGATCTCGATGGCCAAGTGCGCAGCGCCACCGATGCCCTCGGCAGAACCACCACGACCACCCTCGACAAGGCCGGTCGCAAGATTCTCGAAACACGCCCCGGTGCATCTGAATCATTCACCTGGACCACCGAGAACGACATCGCCACCCACACCGATGCCGATGGCCGTATCGAACGCTCGGACTACGATCTGCGTCGCCAGCTCATTGCGCAAACCAACAACGCCGGCGAATCCACCACCCACACCTACGACGGCATCGGCCAGCGCCTGAGCACCCAGCGCCCGCTCGGTGATGCCACGCATCGCTGGGTCTATGCCTATGACGAAGGCGATCGCCTCAAAAGCGTCAGCAACCCGGAAGGCGAAACGACCACCTATGCCTACGACGCCCACGGCAACCGCACCGCCATCCTCGATGCCAACAACCACACCACGGCGTTCGCCTACGATGCGCGTCACCGCCTGATCACGAAAACCTATCCCGGCACCACCGCCCTCGCCCACTGGACCTGGGATGCCGATGACAACGAAGCCACCCACACCACGCCCAACGGCGCGCTGATCACGACCACCTACGATGCCTTGAATCGGCGCGTTGATCAGACCATCGACACCGTCGCCACCGGCGAGATCAGCGCCACCCACTGGACCTTCGATGGCAACGCCAACCTGAGCGCGATCCGCGAAACCGTGCAAGGCGCCGGTAGCGCGAATCGAAACGCGCGGCTTTGATGCCTTCGATCGCCTCGAACGCGTCACCGACCATCACGGCAAGACGCTGGGCTATGGCTACGACGTCGTCGGCAACCGCACCGAACTGACCGATGCCGAAGGCCAAGTCACCGAATACACCTACGACGCACTCAACCACAACCGCGAAGTGCGTGTGCCCGGCGCCGGCACGACGAGCCAGAGCTGGTTGCCGAGCGGACGCCTGGAGTCGATCAGTCGTCCCGACGGGAGTACCACCACCCACACCTACGATACCGCCGGACGCATCGAGACGATCCGTCACCACAACCCCGGCGGCGACATCGCCCAGCTCGCTATCGCTACGATCTCAATGGCAACCGCATCGAGCAGAAGGAAACCAATGGCGCGGTCACCCTGGGTATCGAACAGACCACCGGCTACGCCTACGATCAAGCCGATCGCCTGACCACCCTCAGTGAACCCGAGCGCACCCTGGTCTACACCCTCGATGCCGTCGGCAACCGCACCGTGGAGACCGTCACCGACAGCAACGCCGTCCAAGTCAGCCAAAGCACACTGACCTACGACGCCCGCGATCGTCTGACCCAGCGCAGCGATCCCACCTCAAACATCCTGATCGACCAGAGCTGGGATGCCGACGGCAACCGCATCAGCCAGACCATCAATGGCCAGGCCCGCACGTTCACCTACGATGCGCGCGATCGCCTGGTCACCCTGGAGCAACCCGGAGCACCTGACGGACAGGGATGTCCTAATGTCGCGGGCGCAGGATGCGCAGGAGCGATCCCCCTCATTCGATATGATTACGACAGCCAAGGCCTGCGCACCAAGAAGACCCAAGGCCCCGCCGAGACCCGCTACCAGTACGACCAAGGCAGCCTGATCGCCGAAACCAACGCGATCGGCAACCCGACCAGCCGCCTCCACTACGGCGCCACCCAACTCCTCGCGAGAACCGAAGCCGGTAGCACACCCACACATCGGAACTATCTGCTGGATGCGCTGAAGTCTCCGATTGTGCTCACCGACAACGACGGCGCGATCAGCGCACGCACCCGCTATGACGCCTGGGGGGAGATCCGTGCGCAGCAGGGCACAACCGGAACCGTCACCACGCCGAATGCGAACTCGGCCACCGCCGAACTCCTGACCACCGATCAGCAGCCGATTGGGTTTACCGGTTATCAGAAGGATGAAGAAAGCGGGCTCTACTACGCCAAGGCGCGCTATTACGACCCGACGGTGGCGCGGTTTACGAGTGAGGATCCGGAACAAGGCGAGGCGATGACGCCGCCTAGTTTGCATCGGTATTTGTATGCGTATGGGAATCCGGGGGTCTACTGGGATCCCAATGGACGATGTGGCGGCCCAGCTGGCGACATGAGCGAGTGCGCTCAGATGTATGCCGCAGTGACTGGTGATGACAGCATCGTCGATACTCAAAACAGCGCGACTGAGATTGCTTCCGAGAGGGGCGCTGGGATGCTATTCCAGATGGGTAGCGATGCGGTGCAAGGAACAATCGCACTTGCGTCAACCGTCTCGGATGCCATCGGCGCGCAATTCGAAAACCTCACGGGATATCGTGGCTTCGGCTACGCCGCGCGAACCGAGACGCGTGTGCAAAGCCTCGGAAACACCCTCGGCACATTCGCTGGCAAAGTCCACGAAGACCCGTATGACGCGACGATTGGCGCCGCCAGTATGGCTTTGACCGATTCAGTTGTTCGCGCCGAAGAATTGACGGCACAAGGTCGGAATTTTGAATCCGGGCAAGCATTGTCAGGGCCAGCGTCGGCATTACTCATCAGTCAGAAATATAGGGAACAATATTGAACTTTCCACGCTTCAGCGCGATCGAAGTCTGCATGAAGAGAGATGGTCGAACCGTAGTACGCGAAGCGCTGGAAGAGATGCGCCTGACTGCGCTTGAGCGCATGAAGGAAGGTGAGTCACCGGCTGTCGTCTCCGCTTCGTTCGGTATGCATCGCACATGGGCGTACAAAGTGCGCGCGAAGGCGCGTGGGCGCGGCAACGGCAAGCGTGCATTGCGCTTGAGGAAGGGCACGGGTCGTCCGCGCAAGCTCACTGCGGCGCAGGAACAGCAAGTCTTCCGTTGGATCAATGGCAAGAACCCGATGCAGTACGGTTTCGATTTCGGCCTATGGACGCGGCAAATCGCGCGTGAGCTGATTGCGCAGCGCTTTGATGTGACGCTGAGTCTGGCATCGGTGGGTGCCGTGCTGGCACGCGTCGGTCTGACGCCGCAGAAACCCCTGCAACGTGCCTATCAGCGCGACCCTGAAGCGATCGCGCGCTGGCAGCGGGAAACCTACCCCGCGATAGCCCGCAAAGCCAAGCAGACAAAGGCGGTGATCTACTTCTGGGATGAATCAGGATTCCGCGCCGACTCGGTACACGGCACGACATGGGGAGCCAAGGGAGAAACACCGGTCGTCTCGGTGCCTGGGCAACGCCAGGGGATCAGTGCTGCTTCGGCAGTCAACGCCAAGGGAGGTTTTTGGTTTGCCACCTACAAGGGCGGCTTGAACGGCGATCTCTTCATCGACTTGCTACGCCGGATGATGCACAGACGTCGCAAGCCCGTCCATCTGATCGTCGATGGACTGCCTGCGCACAAGACCCGTGCGGTACGAAACTACATAGACAAACTCGAAGGAAAGCTGACGCTGCACTTTTTGCCAGGCTATGCGCCAGATCTCAATCCTGATGAATTGGTCTGGAGCCATGCCAAGCGCACTGGCAATGCTCGGCGACCACTACAGAAGGGCGAAAGCCTCGAGGATCGAATAGCCACTCAACTTGCCGACATGGGCAATCGGCCGCGCCTGATTCGCTCATTCTTCAAGCATCCAAGTGTTGCCTATATTTCTGACTGCTGAGTAACAGGGCTTTCGGCAGCAGGCCGCTACGCATTCATGCGAACATCGGTTGCGGAGGGGCGCGTTGCTGCAACATTTACGGAAGGTTCGACACTTAAACCTGTAGCGCGCCCAGCGCGAGAAATTGTGACCGCCGAAATTCCCCACGCCGCAAGCAACCCGAGGGCTGAAATAGGTGTTGCAAATTCCACCCCCCATCCGTTGACGGGCACGACTCCCGCAGAAGTAATTGAGCAAGTAAAATCGCTCGGATTGACGACAGAACGTGACAATTCGTTGCTCTGGTCAGGATTAGGGCGTGGCAATACAGGTGTAATTCGCTCGCAAGAATACGCCGCAGAATTTGGCGGCAGAACGCTAGAAATGACTCCCGGCGGTCGGTGGCTAGACGAAATGGGCTTGTATGGTCGTAGCTCGCCATTTACACGTTTAGAGGCAGATCAAATTTGGGGCGGAGTGTCTCGCTCATTCGCGCAACAAGCAGTTGGCCAAGTCCGAGTAGTTGCTGGATCTATTCGGCCGAGCAGTGTCTATCGCACAATTGAATTGCCGGAATTGATGAGCAATCCGAATGTCACTGGAATTGACGAGATTTTTCTTAGACCACGCATTGGTTTTGGATCAGAATGAAATGTTTGTTTGGATAAATAATCAAGGCGTTCGTAGCGATCGTGGTTTTGAACTTGAGTTCATTGGCCGATTTGATGCCGAATACCGCGAAGGAAGCCGAACCGTGTCACTGTATATTGAAAGCGGATTGAGCAGTGGATTGCCATGCATCAGCGTTGATCCCACTGCTTTTGTGCAATGGAATGATGGCACGAAAATTCCTGCGGATCGGCAGATTTTGATGTTTGAGAATCTGAAGGAGGCAATCGAATTCCAAGGACTGAGACTCGTGATTGAAAGCTCGCGATGAAGGGGTCTATCACCAGAGTTAAGCCGCCGCGGGCAAGAAAGGGTAGAGTAGAGAACAGGCTCGCGCCTGCCCTCCCTCATCAAACCGTGCATGCGGTTCTCCCGCACACGGCTTTCGATCAAAGGGGTCACGATCAAAGGGGTCAGAGTCATTGATTTTCGATCTGCCAAACTAAACCACCATCGACTGAAGTCGATGGGTTGGCGTGGCCGGGGCAGACGACTAAAGTCGTCTGGCGCGTCCCGGCCACGCACGCGGGTACCGACACTGGAAACACACAAGTGCACCGGCTAAAGCCGGTGGCTTGCACCGAATGATGGAAAATCAATGACTCTGACCCCTTTGATCCGTCGATTGGACTTCGTTGTAATAGAGGAGGGTAAGGTCGTCGATGTTGTTGAGACGACGAGCCGAGATGCTAGGAAGGCGGAGCAAGCACTGAAGGAACTGCGTATCCGGGAGGCAGGCGGAACATTCATTCGAGATAGGACAGACAAGTGCCTCTTGAATGCCTGCAAAATCGTAACTCGTGAGGATCGGCGCCAATGAAGCCGTTCACAATATGTCGAGTTTCTTGGCTCACAAAACGTCCAGGCGGAGATTATCCGCCCGAATGGGTGGCATCCCAATTCTGGTTCCTGACAGATTTCCTGCAACGCAACGGTTTGACGGCTCGCTCACTGGCGGAGTCACTGGTCGAGATCACCGACGACTTCGAAATTCGCTCGGACGATCTGACCGGTGAAGGCTTGCAGTTCATGCGCACGGGCTACCAGAAGTGGTTGCGAATGCTGGATCGCGGCGGCGATCCGTCGGATACGCGAATTCTGGACAAGGAGTTGGCAAAGCTGCTTGGAGCAAAGTGAGCGAGCAAGGATGGGTTCAAATTTAGACTCTTAAATCACTCCGACACTCGCCGCGCTACGTCTCAGAACAGATCCGGCTGCTTGTCGAGATCGGCTGGACTGATCGGCGAGCGCAGCAGGCCGATGATGATGAAGGTTTGCGGATGCGCCTTCATGGTGCCGAGAATGAAGTGCAGATTGCGGGTCGGGATGCGCTCGCCGTATTCCTGCTTGAGCATATCGAGCGCCTGGTCGCCGTAGCGTCTGCGATAGGCGATGTAGGCGGCCTGCACTTCCCAGTCGTGGATCAGATGCTCGTGTGCGTGACCGCCTGAAGTGAACTTGTAGCCGAAGGCGTGCTCGGGCAGCGGCAACTTCGCCAGCGGCGCCTCGAACAACGACACCTGTTGATAGGCGACCTGGTTCATGGCGCGATCGTCGCCGGCAACGTCCTTGGTTCGATCGATGGGGTCAGAGTCATTGATTTCGCGATCGATGGGGTCAGCGTCATTGATTTCGCACCAGAAAGGGTAGAGTAGAGAACAGGCTCGCGCCTGCCCTCCCTCATCAAACCGTGCATGCGGTTCTCCCGCACACGGCTTTCCGATGTTCTTCATGCCAAGGCATGCGCTGAGCGCCAGCCCGCTACCGTGGGAACTTTGTATAGCCCATAGCGCGCGTAGAGATCAGTGACTCGGGAAACCGGCGCAAGCCGGTTCCTCTGTCCTTGACCTTGTGGCGCTTCATCAAGTGCGTTCGCAATCCGGTCTTCCGCATGGTGTCTGACCTTGCTCATCGCCAGAGCTGAGTTTCGATAGTGGAAGTAGTTCGCCCAGCCTCGCAGGCTGCGGTTCACATTTCCCACCATGTCATCCAAAGGGATGGCGGTCAGTTCCCGTTGCGTCAAGTGCCGTCAGTCTCGCCTTGATCTTCTTCAGCGATTGGTCTGCCGGTCGGACATTCGGGTACGGTTTTCCAGTACTGCGCCCCTCGACTCATCTGAATCGTAAAACCCAGGAAGTCGAAGCTCGCTTGAGTGGCGTCCACGATGTGGGTCTTGGCCTCGTTGAGACTGAGACCCAGTCGTTCCAGTACGTGACGCACCACTTTCAGCGGTTCCTCTACATCTTTTCGGCACAGCACGACAAAGTCATCCGCGTAGCGCACAAGTGCGCTTGCAGCTTGTCCTTCAGGTGCCGCCGTTGCCATATCCGATCGAGAATATGCAGGTAGCAGTTGGCCAACAGCGGTGAAATCACGCCGCCTTGCGGCGTGCCTTTGCGATTGGCTTTTCCGCCACCTACGGTCTTCTTCAGCGCCGCTGTCGTCTTCACCAATGATCGGGGCTTTGAGCCATTGCTTGATGAGGTGCAGTATCCCCCCATCGACAATGCGTTCGGCCACCACGGCCATCAGCTTGGCGTGCGGAATGCTGTCGAAGTACTTCGACAGATCGGCGTCTATGACTTGGGTGTAGCCGGCCCAGAGCGCGTTGGCGATGTCGTCCACCGCATCGTGGGCCGATTTCTTCGGCCGGAATCCGTACGAATGCGCACAGAAGTCGGCTTCAAAGATCGGTTCGATGACGAGCTTCACCGCCATTTGCGCTACCCGATCACGGATCGTCGGTATCCCCAGCGGCCGCAAACTGCCGTCCGCTTTGGGGATCATGACGCGCCGTACCGGTTGGGCTCGGTAGGTCTTGTCTTTCAGATCACGGGCCAAGTCCCGCAGAAACGTTTCTACCCCGATTCCGCGCTCTATGGCCTCGAAGCTGATCCCATCAACGCCGGGGCTGCCTCGGTTGGCACGCACAAGTCGCCAGGCATGACTGAGGATGTCATCCCGGCAGACCTTGTCGTAGAGCGCGTAAAAGCGGTAGGCCGGTTCTTGCTTGGCCTTGGTATAAAGCTTCCTCTGTAGCGTCCTGATCGTATCCGGGGTGGTTAGCGACATGGCAATCCCCTGATCCTCCGCTCTTCGGTTGCATGAACAAAGCAGGGTCCCTTCCCTCGACCGGGGTTATGTTGTCCCTCGGTCTCGATCGGTACTATGAACCCCTCCGACTCCCGCCTCGGGCCGTGGTGCTTTCGTTGCCTTATACGCAGCGGTCGGTGGCCTCCCCACCCCCGCAGACGGGTCTCCAGCACTGGGCAATAAATCTTCGAGAACATGCCGACCCTGCTACCCCGGGAGTCGATGGCTGCCACTTCCGTTATTCCAGCATCCATCCAACGGCCTTCCCCTTCTGACCACAGGGTCGGCTTCTCCACTTCGTTTACGAGGCTACTCATGGGTTCACTTGCGTTACGGCCTGCTCTCTTGCTGTTTGGAAACTCACGACCCCGTGTTACCACGACGCCGCTTCCTCATGCTACCGGGGCGTACGGACAACTCCCCGGACGGGACTTCAACCCGCTAGATTTACTGCTGTTACTGCGAACGGTCAGAGTCATTGATTTCGATCTGCCAAAATCAATGACTCTGACCCCTTTGATCCAGCGGCGTCATCAAGCAGTGCCTGGCATTTGTACCTGCCTTGACTCACATGGATGTGAGGAATGCAGGTTTTGCAGGACGCAAAAACCTGCCCCAGAAGCGGCCCGTACAAGCATCTTCGCGATTGGCGCGTCGAGCGATCGGTTCGTTGAGGCTGCGCATAAACCAGGCAAGGCTGCCCAGCCGCTGCCGACAGACGTTCAGTCGTTCGGCGTTTCCGAGCAGGTTCTGCTCCTTGATTTGGCAAGCAATATGGTCGACCTGACCATCGACAGTTGCCGGAAACAATCTGATCCAACGAGACGCAATGTCTTCGGCTGACCACGCGCCCGCAGCGCCGGGATCGACCCGCACTACAACGTGAACGTGATTGCTCATGACCGCGTAAGCGTAGATGCCGACGGCAAAAATCCCGGCAAGCTCCAGTAGCCGACCTTCAACCCACTCGCGACGGTGTTCGTAGGACTTCCCATCGTAGGAATCAATCCCGCACAACCAGGCCCGCCGCACGCAACGCGAGATGCAGTGGTAGTAACCGGGAGACTCAGAATCAACCAACAGGCTGCGAGCGGTAGTCATGTGGAGAGCATGACAATGCGAGCGGAGTGCGTCTGTAGGAAATTTCTGACAGGTGACGTAGGTTATTGTCGGATTTGTGGGTGTCCCAGTCTCCCTTTCGCTCTGACGCAGCCTGCTACTTCTTTTTGAGCGGGTGTCCCGAACTTCTGAACGATGCTCGCTACGACTCGAAGCCATTGGCGAAGATCCCGTCGCCGCTACCGCTTTGACTCGCCTCGGCGGTGTTGCCGTAGGCGCCCAGATTGATGCGCCCCCCGTTGGGCTGCGATTCGAGCGAGTAGTCCGCGGTCGGGTCGCCCGCATCGATCGCAGGGCTGTTGATCGCGTCAACGACCCAACCGCCAGGCGTGTAGCGACCCTGCATCGAGCGCACGTGATAGTCCCCGGCCGCGGCATCGGCGAAGCGTGGGTCGGACAGGATATTTCCGGTGCCTGATGCCTGCGTGATCGAGTACAGGATCGAATAAGTGCCACCGGTGGAGGTCGCGAACTCACGCGTGTTGTTCCACAAGATCGCATTCGAGATCGTGACGCTCGATCCCGCCTCGATGAAGATGGCGGCACCGTCCGGCGCGGTATCCGGGCAGACGTGGTCGGCGATCGTGATGTTGCGGATTTCGACCACGGAGGGCCCGCCCGGTCCCCCGTCAACGTAGATCGCCGCGGCCGAGCGATTGTCTTCCGGGCACTGATTGGCAACGACCAGATCGTTGATCATCGTGCCGGTCGCACCTTCATCCCAGAACACGCCCGCGCCGGCACTCGGCGTGTAGTTGTCGGTGATGAGATTGCCTCGGAGGTCGGCGCCGGCGCTCGCAATGATGATGCCGCCGCCCCAGCCGTAGCCGGCGCTGGCGCCAACCACGTTGGAACGGATCACGTTGGCTTGCACGAGCGTGGTGCCAGTCGATACATAAATGCCGCCACCGTGATCGCCGTGACTGACATTGCCCTCGACCAGGTTGCGCAACACGCTCGCCTGGCGACCGGAGACATCGATACCCGCGCCCTTGCCGCCAAGGTTGTCGACGACGCGGTTGTCCTCGATCCGGATCGTGCCGATGAGAAGGTCGACATTCTGGTTCTCGGTGTGGATGCCGCCGCCACGCGTGTCGTCCGTCGTGTAGTTGTTGGTGAGATTGTCGTGGATGTGGTTGTGCGAGATGACCAGCGTGCCGGTCCCATCCAGCACCGCATGGACACCACCGCCGTCGCCGTCGCCATTGGTGTAATCGGTGCCGAGTCCGCGCCCGCGCGTGACCTCGAAACCGTCAAGCGTCGTGGTCTGGGCGGAGAAGACGTGTAATTGCACCGCAGGATTCTGCAGGCCGCCGTCGATAATCGAATGTCGCACGCCCGCATCGCGCAACGTGAATGTGGAATCGAATCCGCCGAGCAGCGTCAGATTCCGCGTGTCGGGATTGTTGAACGCGCCGAGAGCCACGTTCTCGAGATAGTTGCCCGCGGCAACCTGGATGATGTCGCCTGCCTTCGCTGCCGCGATCGCGGCATTGATCGATGCCAACGGCGACGACGCGGAGCCGGTACCTCCGCCTGGCGCGCCCACGAGCACGCAGATCACCGCCGGGGTCGGCTGCACGCCGGTACACGCAAAGATCTGACCATTGTCATCGCCATCGGGCCCCTCGCCGATGAAGCGCAGGGCGTCATGTGCTGGGGTCGCCGTGCAAGGCGAAGGAAGCACGGACACAAGCGCGAGTAGCGCAAGCAGGTGGATGCGCAAGGCCATGGCGGGTTCTCCAACGCTGATCATCGAGTACATCCGGGTGAAACGGTATGATACTCCGGACGAGAATCAACAACGGGCAACAAGGCAACAACGGGGACACCCACAATTTGTAGGTTATTGTCGGATTTGTTGGTATTCCAGTCTCCGTCCGCCCGCGCAAGTCCGGAGGTACACCTGTGAACAACTCGATACGCCGAGTGGCGCTGCTATTCGGCCTTCTGCTTGGTCTGCTGTCGGCGATGACCGCCCAAGCTGACGAACGCATTCTCAACTACCACGCCGACGTTCAGATCGAGGACGACGGCGGCATGCTGGTTACCGAAACCATCACCGTCAATGCGGAAGGCGACCAGATCAAGCGCGGAATCTATCGCGACTTTCCGACCACCTACAAAACGCCGGCCGGGCATCGCTACAAGGTCATCTTCGAATTTCTTGACGCAGAGCGCGACAGCGCGACCGAAGAGTGGCGCGACGAGGCGCAGTCCAACGGCATGCGCGTGTATCTGGGTAGCTCGGATAGCATGCTGCCGCCGGGCGAGCACACGTATGTTCTGCGCTTCCGCACCAATCGCCAGTTGGGCTTTTTCGATGAGCACGACGAGTTGTACTGGAACGTCACCGGCAACGGCTGGGCGTTTCCGATTGATCAGGCCAGCGCCGAGCTGCACCTGCCCGAGGCCGTGCGGGAATCGCAGCTGAAGGCATTCGGCTACACCGGACCGCAAGGATCGATGGATGCCAACCTGACAGCCGAGCCCTTCGACGGCGGTGCCAGTTACAAGACAACCCAGGGACTCGGGCCACAGGAAGGCTTGAGTGCGGTACTGGAGTTTCCAAAGGGGGTGATCACGCCACCCAGCCGCGAGCAGCAGATTCGCTGGCTGCTGGCCGACAATCTGCATCTGCTGATCGGCCTGGCCGGACTGATAGTGCTGCTCGGCTACTACGGCTTGATGTGGAGCGTGTATGGACGTGATCCTGCGGCCGGCGTGCGGATTCCCCTGTACGAGCCGCCCAATGGATTTTCACCTGCGTCGCTGCGCTATATCCGTCGCATGGGCTACGACAAGACCTGCTTCGCGGCGGCGCTACTCGGGCTGGCCGCGAAGGGTTGGCTGATCATCGAGCAGGACGATGACAAGCAGATCACGCTAAGAAAAACTGGAAAGAAGGTGGATTTTGCCCCCGGCGAGAAGGTGTTGACGGATAAGTTATTCGCTACTGGATCGACGGTCGTGCTCAAGCAGAGCATCCACAAACAAATGCAGGCGACGCTGGCTGCACACAAAAATTCGCTGTCTGCGGACTACGAGAAAAAGTACTTCTTCACTCACAAAGGCAAATGGGCAACCGGGATGCTGATCGCGATCGTGTCGGTGATCGCGGCGTTGATTTCACTGCCCGGCGAAGCAAAGGGCGTTGCTTTGTTCCTATGCGTGTGGCTGAGCCTCTGGAGCATCGGCGTGTACACACTGGTGTCGCAGGCAATCAACGCCACGCGCGGCGCAAGCGGAGTGATGGGCAGGCTCGGCGCTGGGTTCCTATGGCTATTCGCGCTGCCGTTCATCGCGGGTGAGTTGACGGGGTTCGGCTTTTTGGCAGCCACCACCGGTTTTGGCTTCATCGCGGTGTTCGCGGTGCTGGTCGGCACCGTGATTGGTTTCTACCACTGGATGAAGGCACCGACCCAAGACGGCGCGCGGCTGCTCGACAAGATCGAAGGCTTTCGCTGGTATCTGGGCGTTGCGGAGAAGCAGGAACTGGACAGCCGCTACAAGCCAGAATCCAAACCCGAATTGTTCAGTGAATACCTGCCCTACGCGCTGGCACTGGACGTCGAACAGGAATGGGCCGAGCGCTTTACCGAAGCGTTGAGCACTGAGGAAATCGAGCAAGCGCGTCCGGGCTGGTATCACGGCAGCAGCGCCTTCAGCGCCGGCAGCCTGACCGCGCTGGCCGGCGGCATCGGTGCCGGAGTTGGCGCTGCCATTGCGGCCTCTTCAACATCGCCGGGCTCCAGCTCGGGCGGCGGTGGCGGCGGCTCTGGCGGCGGTGGTGGCGGTGGCGGTGGTGGCGGCTGGTAGCTGGGCAACGGCAGAGCCATCGAACGCAAAGGTAAGCGAAGCGAAGATCGATGGGAAGATCGATCTATAGGGTCACGATCTATCGATCTATAGGGTCAGAGTCATTGATTTCGCAAAGCCAATGACTCTGACCGTACGCGTACGCGTACGCAGAAAAGCGAAACACGTCTTGAATCTTGAATTGATCATTCTGCAATTGGCTAACAACAAATAGACCGGACTCTGGTGCCCCAACTTCATTCTGACTTTTCTGATCTCAGTCTTCTCAGGTGATGAAGGTTTTTTTCGGGCTCTTGAATGTTCCCGCCTTCCATCCTGTCAGTCGCCATGTCCCCATCGATTGCGGCCTTCGGCCTTGGCTCGGTACAGCGCGGCGTCGGCACGTCGGATCAGATCCTCAGCACGCGCGTCGGCGGCACGCCGCGTGGCGAGCCCGGCGCTGAAGGTGACATGTTCAGCGACACCCGAGGCCGGATGTCGCAAGTGCAGGCGGCGCAAGGCTTCCTGGATGGCATCAAGGACATTCCCTGCTTCCGCCACGGCCTGCGCCGTGAACAGCAGGGCAAACTCTTCGCCGCCGACGCGTGCTGCCATCACCCCGGGCCCGTTGCTGCAGGTGGCGAGCAGTGCCGCGAATTCAATCAGGCAACGATCCCCGGCGATGTGACCCAGGGCGTCGTTGTAGGTCTTGAAATAGTCGATGTCGAGCATCGCCAGCGCCAGTGGCTCGCCGCTCGCGATCGCGTCATCGAGGGTTTGCGCAAACACGCGCCGGTTCGGCAGCCCGGTCAGGAAATCACGGCTGGCGGCATGCGCCAAGGCCACGTTGGCCTGTTCCAGGTCCTGCGTACGCTCGCGCACCTGCGCCTTGAGCAGACGTTCGTGCAGCTTGAGCGAACGAACCCGCAGCAACGGCAGCGCCGCCGCCAGCGCCAGCAACACGAGCACCGCAAGGATGCGCACTTCGGTACGCTCCCACCAGTGCGGAGCCACGTCGAAATCGAGTGCAACGGCCTCGCCCCAGGGCTCGGTCGCGGTGCCTACGGCGACATCAACGCGATACCGTCCGGGGGCCAGCGCATCGAAGGCGATGCTGCGACGCGATCCGACCTCGATCCAATCCGGCAGCGAGGGAACCAGGCGATAGCGATAGCGTAGCGCGTCGGCATCGGTCAGGCGCAAGGCGGTGTAGTCGATCACGATCTGGCGCGATCCGGCGGTCAGCTGCAACGGCGAAACGGGCGCGTGGGCTATCCCGTCGACGACGACACGCTCCAGGCGCGGTTCCGGCAGCGGTTCGCGCGCCGGTTCGGCATCGGCCGGAATGCGCACGACGCCTTCGGTGGTGGCGACCCAGACCGCGCCGTCGGCAGCAAGCGCAAGCGAATTTTGGATGCCACCGTTGCATTCGCTCGAACGCATGCCATCGTCTTCGCCAAACAGGACGTACTTTGGTGGCCGGCGTGGATCGGCCAGATAACGATCCAGCTCGAACAGTTCCACGCGCAGCACACCCATGTTGCTCGATACCCACAGACGACCGAGCGCATCCATCTCCAGTGCGTGAAACTGCACGGGCAAGGCTGGGTTCACCGCCTCAATCGACCGCAGTTGGCCGTGGTCCAGGACGTGAAGCCCGATGCCGGCCAGCCAGATTCGCCCATCTGGCGTTCGCAGCGCATCACGCACGCGTCCATCGGCAAGTTGCAGCACGCGCGTCGCGCGCGCGCCGTCGTATTCGTACAGACCCGCCATCTCGGCCGCGATCAGCCAGCGCCCTGAACCGTCGCCGCGAATACGTGCGATCACCGCCTTGGGCGCACCCGGCAGTTCAACCGGCTCTGCCTGCTCGCCGCGCAGGCGCCACAGGCCGACGTTGGTCCCAACCAACAGGGACTCGGCGTCAAGCGCGTACAGCGATTGCACGCGTTGTCCGGTGAACGCTGCAATCTCGACAACACGCCCACTCGCATCGCGCTTGAACAACCCCACAACGCTGCCCAGCCATTGGACATCACCCTGGTCGAGCACCGAGAGAATCGCGCTGGCGCCCTGTGGCAGTTGTGCAGGCCCCGCGTCGACAATGCGTCCGTGCCCGTCAAATGCGACCAGACCGCCTTCATTGAAGCCCAGCCACCAACCGCCGGCAAGACGTGGCGCAATGGCCCAGACCATGCCCTGCGGCACGCCTTCGCGCGCGCCAAAGGCATGAACTTGTGCGCGACCGACCCGCGAGAGCCCGGACGCGGTGCCCGCCCAGATCGCGCCTTCGCGGTCCCGCAGCAACTCCCAGACCACGTCCGAAGCCAGTCCGTCCTGACGCGCAACCTCGATCCCGCCCGTCGCGCCCAGGCCCTGCAGGCCGCGTCCGGAAGTAGCCACCCAGAGCAGCCCACCGCGATCCGGCAGCACCGCACGCACCACCGGTGAGTACAGCTCTGCCGTCCTCGGTGACAAGGTGAAACCCTCTGGCCCGAGTTCAGCCAGCCCGCCACGAAGTCCGGCAAAGCCGTGTCCGCCCGCATCAAACTTGATCGACCAGATGTGTGCCTGCGCGACCTGTGGATCCTGCGATGCGACCTGCCAGCCGCCGGACGTGCGTCGCCAAGGTCCGTTCTCGGTCGCCGCATACAGGATACCGATGCGATCCTCGGCCAACTCCCACACGGTCTGGTCAAGTTCGCGTGGTCCCAGTTGCACGCGATCGCCCACAATGATGGCGTGATAGAGCCCAGCGCCGGTGCCGAGCCAGAGGCCTCCATCGGGGTGCGGATGGACCAAAACCACCGAAGACGAGGGCAATCCTGCGGCCTGATCAAAGTGCGTCAACTGCCCATGACTGTCCAGGCGCATGAGGCCGCGATAAATCCCGCCGAACCAGAGTGCGCCATCGGGCGTTTGGGTGATGCTTTCGATCAGATCAACAGACTTGATGTCGCCGGATAGTTCGGCCAGGGACGTGAAGCGCACACCATCAAATCGTGCGGCACCCAGATAAGTCCCGACCCAGAGGTAGCCGTCACGATCCTGATACAGGGCACTGATGCTGGAGTGCGGCAGACCGTTGACGCTGCGCCACGTATTGGCCCGGTACTGGGGCGCCAACTCGAGCGCGGTCGCGGCTGCGCAAATGAAAAATGCCCCACAAAGCATCAACCAAAGTAGCAGTGCGCGTCGACCAATCATGCCCGCATACTACCGTTCCGGACGCTTGAAAGTATCGGGCAGCACGCCCTGCCAAGGTGGCTGTCGCGCACCCTGCGGCAGACAACCGGGACACCCACTTTCTGGTACCGAATGATGGGTATCCCGGGCGTTCCCGCCATCTCTTCGCAACCGACCAACTCAAGCCAGACCTGCGATGGCCAAGTGAACCCGACTTGCTCTGCTGCCGCATGAGTATCCGGATCTCGCACCAAACGCTCAGAAGCGATACTCGCCACTCACTGAAACGACATCCGGGTTGATCTTGGCTCCGTCTTTCTCAGCGCTGTAGTAGTCGTAGCTGAGTCCAATACTGAAGTTGTTGCTGAAGTCGTAGCCGAAGCCGGTACCGGCGTACCAGCCGTCGGCATTCACGTCGTAATGGTCCTTCATAACCGAGCCGTCCGGTCTATCAATTCGAATGCGCGAATCGACGCTGACCCGGAGAAACCCGACGCGACCGCCGATGTACCAGTTGGGCGACAGATTGAAACGGCCATTGGCGCCAATCGTCCAGCCGCTCAACTGAGTGGTTCCGCTGCCAAAGTAAGTTGTGGGTTCAGTCGGCGGCGTACCGATCGGGGTAAGAGCGGTGACCGATGCCGGGAAAGAATACTTGCCGAGGTCCACATAACCAGCTTCGAAACCGATCAATGTGCTGGGAGAAACTGCCCAGCGGTAGCCGCCGTTGATGCCGTAGCTGGTATCAGTCTCGTCAATAGAACCGCTATCGAAAGATGCACTACCGAGATTGCCGCTAACGAACGCGCCATCAGTCGCTTGCGCATGGCCGATGGCAGGAAGTACAAACAGGCCGGCGGCGGCCAGTGTGAGCGGGAGCATGATGTTTTTCATGATTAGTAAACTCTGATTTTCTGGGAATAGATTGGGGAGGATCACTTTTTTCTAATATGCCGCGATCTATCGGACTAAAACGATAAGTAAAAGTTCAAACCCGGTATCAGAATGCAAACGAAACAACAGGAACACCAACAACACAAAAACCAATGGATCTTCGTGAAAGCCAGTGGGTGATTTTGAAGCGTTGGTACCGGCGAAACCGATGCAGAACAAAGTCTTGCGGATTACAGAGTTGCCCAGGAATCGGGCTCGCCTTGTTGACGGTGACTTGAGCGAGGCTTCCTCAGCGTTTGCTGGCCGCCTGTCGATTCCCCCGTTCACCCCCAAGGCTGACGCATCGTTCTGGAGTGCGGCGCATTCTTCGCACGCGGGTTCCGTAGGTTGGTGCTGAGCGCAGCGAAGCCCAACGAGGCGCGATCTTCCCTCCGCGTGACGTCGAACGTGCCCATGAAACAGGGACACCCATGATCTGCACATGATCTGCAACTGCGGTTGCAGTCGACCGCGCGGCCAATCCGGACTTCTTTCAGCCCGTGAACCAAGCCGATTTCGATTTCGTCCGACCGCTTCGGTGATCGTCGGCGCAGGTCGCATTTCGGGTCGACCGTTTTGCTCTTTCAGCAGCGTGGTTTAACTCACGGAAACGGCACAAATTCGCCCTGTTGAGTTGGCGCAGTCTTTGCTATGGATTCCTGACGTAGCCAGCTGTCTTCGTGCCGGATCAGCCGGGGAACTGCGTCAACTTGTCACACGCGGGGAGGCAGGCGTCAAAACCCTGAGGGTACCGGAAGGCAACTTGAAAATGGCGCAGGTCTGCATGGCCTGCCCCGTCTTTGTTCTGGCTTTTCTGGGTCTTCGTGAAATCGTGTGGGTGAATTCATCGGTTTTCATTGCTGCAGCAGGATGCAGGTGAGCGCCTTCCGTTGTAGGTTGGGGTGAGCGCAGGCGAACCCCAACGGATTGCGATCCCCCATCCGCATGGCGGCAAGCCTGCCACAATGGCTGTTGGGGTTCGCTTGCGCTCACCACCAACCTACCCAATCCGCGCGGGACGAATGGGGAACACTCAGATCACAAACCTGCTGACTGTTGCCCGGGGACGAAAGCCACGGAATCAATAGGCGCCCGGCAGACGCCGCAGTTGCTTCACTGAACTGACCGTCAACAAAGCGCGCCGGATTCCACGACAACACAGAAACCTGAAGAGCGTTGTCCTGCAAGGGTTACGCCGCGAACAACGCATCAAGTTCACCCACAGGTTTTCACGAAGAGCCGCTTTTCTTTTCTGAAACCAACGCGCTCAGGCAACAACGCTTCGTCCATTCCATATCAGTACGACAAGCGCCTGGTACGAAACAACTACATTGCAAAAAGGGCTCCACAATGGGTTTTTTCAGAAGCTTGTTCGGTAAAAATGATGCCATTCCACTGACCTCGGCGAAGGCCACGACGAATCCTTCGGTGCCATCACGCGATATTGCTTACGATCCAAAATTGATCGATTCACTGCTTCGCGATCACGCTGAACTGGGGCGCATCTTCAAGATGGTTGGCGACGCCCAGAAAGCCAGCAATTTCCTTGGAATTCCACCGCTGCTTATCAGTTTCAAGTCGCACCTCGAAGCGCATGTTCTTACAGATAATGTTCGCTTCTACAATTATCTTGAAAAATCTCTCGCGAGCGACCCCAGCAACACTGAAGTAATACTTGACTTTCGCCGCGAGATGAACACCATCGCCCGCAGTGTTATAGTATTTGTCAAGAACTATCAGTCTAGTCGTTTCACGCTCGACGAACGCCTTCGGTTCGCGACTGACTATGAAGCGGTCGGCAAGATTCTCGAACAGCGACTCGACAGCGAAGAAGGCAGCCTGTATCCGTCGTACCGGCCAAATTGAATTCATGCAGCCAACATTGGCGCGCTGCTGCCCTGGATCCCGAAACGCCGATTTGTCCCGGCACCTTTCAACCCAGGGCACGCACCCGCGCGCGCGTCATCGGCCCAAGGCGCAGACGATCGAACAGCGCGCCGATAGCCTCGTCATCCGGCTTCCTGCGCCCATAGCCATCGAGTTCGCGTGGAACCGGCGCGTCGCGCGCAATGCCGGTCAATTGACGTGACAGTCTGGCCAGCGCCGCATGCTCGCGCAGCTTTTGCGATGCGCTGGCGGCGCCGCGCATGCGCAGGAAGGCGACCTCATCAGAGCGTGCCAGCAATGCATCAAGCGTTCCGAAATGGGCCAGCAGGATTGCGGCGGTCTTCGCGCCGATTCCGGGGATACCGGGAATATTGTCGACCGCATCACCCATCAGGGCGAGAAAATCGGCGACCTGCTCAGGATGCACGCCGAGACGCTGCTTGATCCCATGCGCATTCCAGCGCTGGTCTCGGGAGAAATCCCATTGTTCGACCGAGTCACAGATCAGCTGGCCGAAATCCTTGTCCGCCGAGACGATGATCGCCGCACAATCGAGCCGATCGAGCGCACCGACCGCACTACCGATCAGATCGTCGGCCTCGTAGCTCGTGTCGGTGAGTACGGTCAGTCCAAGCGCCCTGGCGACCTCCCGGCACCAGGCAAACTGGCGCACCAGATCCGCGGGGGGCAGCTCGCGGTTGGCCTTGTAGTGCGGATAGATTGCATTGCGGAATGAGCTGGTCAGCGATTCGTCGAAACAGATCGCCGCATGGGTCGGTTTCGCGAGTTCGAGAAAATCGAGCAGGAAGCGCGTGAAGCCGTGCACGGCATTGACCGGCTGGTCATCGACGTCGGTGAAGTCGGACGGTATCGAATGCCAGGCCCTGAAAACGTAGAGGCTGGCATCAACCAGATACGCCCCATGCCGCTTGCCGCCGATCATGGCTTCCACTCGGCGAGGACCTCGGAGAGCGCGGCACGCGGATGCTCCGCTGCGGGCTCGGTCGGCGTGCCGATATGGACGAAACCAACCACCTGCTCGCCCGCTTCAAGGCCGAGTAATTCGGCCACAGCGTTGTCGTAGGCAGCCCAACCGGTCAGCCATTGCGCGCCGAAACCGAGGGCCTGGGCGCCGAGCAGCAGGCTGTAGGCCACGCAACCGGCCGACAGGATCTGCTCCTGTCGCGGAATCTTGTGCCCATCCAGAACATGGGCGATCACCACCACGACCAATGGCGCGGACAGGTAGCGCTCACGATCCTTGAGCAAGGCCTTCCCAGCCACTTCAGGATCCTGCTGCGCATGAATATGTGCAAGGCGCTCACCAAACTGGCGCCGATCGTCGCCACGGATCAGGCGTAGTCGCCATGGCGTCAGGCGGCCGTGATCGGGAACGCGGATCGCCGCATTGAGCAGCGCATCAAGCTGTTCGCCCTGCGGTCCGGGCTCGCCGAGCTGACGAGATGGTACCGACAGGCGTTGCTGCAGAAACTCCAGGGACATGGACTCATTCCGGATTGGCTTGATGGCAGTTTAGCAAGCTGTTGGGCCTGGCTCGTGCAGGGCGGAACCACCACAACTGGCGGCCTGTTCATTGGCGGTTTCTGGACGAATGCCCGACATGTCCAAACAGGTGGCGCAATGTCCTGCGGCCTCGTGAAGTGTTCGGGCTGGTGCACCGACAATCCATCACACAAATGACCCTCGTGACGGGCCTGTTCCAATGCGATTGCCTCAAATGGCGGTTTGCCGGTTACGGTTAGCTGAAACTTGGGCTAGGATGCACGCCGGACTTCATCGAGGGGAAGCCATGCCGGTCGTCGTTGCCGTACTTCGCGAATCCGCCGAGGGTGAGCGCCGCGTTGCGCTGACTCCCGAAGTCGCGAAAAAGATCAAGGCCCGTGGCGCGCAAGTCGTCATGGAAAAATCGGCCGCCGCATCGGCGTATTTTCCCGATGCAGCATTCGCCGATGCGGAAGTCGTTGCCGATGGCCCGACTGCGCTCGCGCGCGCCGATGTCCTGCTCCGCGTGCAACCTCCCACGGTCGAGGAAATCGCGCATCTCAAAGAAGGCGCGATCGTTATCGCCCATCTGCAACCGCATCTCGGCGCAGACCGCGTGAAGGCCATGCGCGATCGCAAGATCACCTCGTTCGCCATGGAGCTGCTGCCGCGCACCACGCGCGCCCAGGCCATGGACGTCCTCTCCTCGCAAGCTGGCGTGACTGGCTACAAGGCTGTGCTGATCGCCGCTGAACGCGCACCCAAGTTCTTCCCGATGTTGACCACAGCCGCCGGCACGATCCGACCGAGCAAGGTGCTGATCGTCGGTGCCGGCGTGGCTGGATTGCAGGCCATCGCCACGGCCCGGCGCCTCGGAGCCCAGGTCGAAGGTTTCGACGTGCGCCCGGAAACCCGCGAACAAATTGAATCGCTCGGTGCCAAATTCCTCGATCTCGGCGTTTCCGCTGCCGGCAGCGGCGGCTATGCACGCGAGCTGACCGCCGAAGAACGCGAGCAACAGCAGCAAGCCTTGGCCAACCATCTCAAGGGCATCGACGTGGTCGTGACCACGGCCGCCGTGCCCGGCCGCAAGGCACCCCGCATCATCAATGCGGCGATGATCGCCGGGATGAAACCCGGCGCGGTGATTGTCGATATCGCGGCGGACTCGGGCGGAAACGTCGAGTTCAGCGAGGCCGGCAAGACCATCGTCACCGAAAATGGCGTCAGCGTGATCGGCACCAGCAACCTGCCCGCCACCACGCCGATCAATGCCAGCGAGATGTACGCGCGCAACCTTTACAACTTCCTCGAACTGATGCTCGCCGACGGCGAACTGAAACTGGACTGGGAAGACGAGCTGATCGCCAAGACCTGCCTGACCCACGCCGGCGAGATCAAGCACGAGCCGACCAAGCAGGCGATTGAAGGAGCCGCACCATGATCGACGGTTTTCTCGCCATCTACATCTTCATGCTCGCCGCTTTCACCGGCAAGGAGATCATCGGCCGCGTGCCGGTCATCCTGCATACGCCGCTGATGTCGGGCTCGAACTTTGTCCACGGCATCGTCCTGGTCGGCGCGATGATCGCGCTGGCGCACGCAGAATCCACGCTCGCCATCACGATTGGCTTCATCGGCGTCATCCTCGGCGCAGGTAATGCCGCCGGTGGTTATGTCGTCACCGAACGCATGCTCGAAATGTTCAAGTCGAGCAAAGACAAGAAGTAGTCCTGCGCACTGCTGTCGCGCTTGTCGCGCCACGCGGTATCGGGACGCCACGCCTTTGTCTGGTTGCTCCAAGCAGCCTGATCACAAAACCCACCATGTAATCCTGGGAAACACGACATGGCCATGCCAAACATGCACGATCTGCTTACCTGGATCGCCAACGCGAGCTACTTCCTGGCCGCCGCGCTGTTCATCCTCGGCATCAAGCGCATGGCCTCGCCGGTCACGGCGCGCAAGGGCATCGTCCAAGCCGGCATCGGCATGCTCATCGCCACGCTGGCAACGTTCGCGATCACTCGCGGGCACAACATCGGATTGATCCTGCTCGGCATTGGCATCGGCGTGATCCCGACTTGGCTGTGGGGCAAGAAGGTCGCCATGACCGACATGCCGCAGATGGTTGCCCTGTTCAACGGCATGGGTGGTGGCTCGGCCGCCGCCATCGGTGCCGGCGAATTGCTCAAGTTCTCGAATCCTGGCAGCGGCGATCATGGTCTGATCACGGTTTCCCTTGCCGTTCTCGGCGCTCTGATCGGCTCAGTCTCGATGACCGGCTCGATCATCGCCTGGGCCAAGCTCGACGGGCGCATGGATCGGCGCTTCAATTTCCCGGGTCAGCAGATCTTCAATTTCCTGATCCTGGCCGCAGCGATCGTCGCGGGCTTCGCCCTGATCGCATGGCAAGTCCAGCCTTGGTTGATCGTCGCCTTCTTTGCACTCGCCCTGCTCTTCGGCATTCTCATGACCTTGCCGATCGGCGGCGCCGACATGCCGGTGGTGATCTCGCTATTCAACGCGCTGACCGGCTTGGCTGTCGCCTTTGAAGGCTATGTGATGGATATCCCGGCCCTGATCATTGCCGGCACCGTGGTCGGTGCCGCGGGCACTTACCTGACCCAACTCATGGCCAAGGCCATGAACCGTCCGATCAGCGGCGTCCTGTTCTCCAACTTCGGCGGCGGTGGCAGCGGTGAAGCCATCGAAGGCGCGCAGAAGCCGATCGAAGCCAGCGATGCGGCATCGCTGCTGTACATGGCCGACAAGGTCATTATCGTTCCCGGCTACGGCATGGCCGTGGCCCAGGCTCAGCACAAAATCTGGGAACTCAGCCAGGCCTTGATCAAGGCCGGCAAGGAAGTGAAGTTCGCGATCCATCCGGTCGCCGGCCGCATGCCCGGCCACATGAACGTGCTGCTCGCCGAAGCCGGCGTGCCGTACGACCTGATCGCCGACATGGACGACATCAACCCCGAGTTCAAAACCTGCGATGTCGCCATCGTCATCGGCGCCAATGACGTGGTCAACCCGGCCGCCAAGACCGACAAATCCTCACCGATTTATGGGATGCCGATTCTCAATGTCATCGACGCGCGCCAGACCATCGTCATCAAACGCGGCAAAGGCACCGGCTTCGCCGGCATCGAGAACGCCCTGTTCTACGCCGACAACACGCGCCTGCTTTACGCGGATGGTAAGGAAGCAGCGAATCAGCTCATCAGCGAGTTGAAGGCGATTGAGGGTGGCGGCGGGCATTGAGGTAGCGCCGTGCATGACCAGTGGATTCGCTATGCTTTCCCGCTCAATGTGACCAAGGTCGCCACAGCCGCTTGTCAGGCGGCCCGCACCTCGATATCGACATTGAGACTTTGGCGCAGCACATCGAATATTCCGGCCAGATTGTCCATGCTCGGATTGCCGTTCGCAGACAACATGCGATGCAGGCTCTTGCTTGGCTTGCCGGTTTCCTGAGCCAAACCCTCGAACCCCACTGTCGCATTGACGAGGTCGCGCAAAATGACCCGAGCCGTAGCCGGCTCCCCGTTGAGGAACAGTGACGCAGCTTCATCCAGAAGAGCCACGGCGAACGCCGGCTCGCACTGAATACGCTCAATGACTGTTTGTTTGAATTCTCGCGTCAATCCCATCTGTCAATTCGCCTTCTTTGTCCGGGACTTTCGCGCCGGTAGTTGTCTCTCAGTTGAATGGCGCTTGATATCGGCCTTCTGAGACGCCTTCGTTCCACCGGTAAACAACAGAATCAGCCTGTCTCCGTCCTGCATCAGATAGATTCGATAGCCCGGCCCCCAGTTGATGCGGTATTCACCGATCCCGTCGAACCACTTCACATTGGATGTGTTGCCTAACTCCATCCGCAGAACAGCAGCTACCACTTTCGCTGCCGCTTGCGCATGCAGACGGTCGAACCAGTCCCGAAAGGGAATGCTTCCGTCCTCGGCAATGTATTCCTCGACTTTCCATGTCATGCCGCACAGTAACCTTTATGTTACCTAGGTCAAGCCCGCGGCTTGGCGCAGCAGCGATGGGGCAAAGTCATCAGCTGTGATTGGGACTGGCGCCTGCTATTGGACATGCGTGGGCTTGAGCATTTCTATAAGCGAATTGGAGTGTCTGTTTTATACTGTCAACAGGGCCGGACTGAGTGCATTCAAGATTCAAGACTTGCTGCCCCCGTTCTTGCAAGCGTTCTTGCAAGAAAATGGAGTGCAACGGCTGTCGGAAGGCGACATCCCGGCCACCATCTACTGGCTTGTGCTTGCCGAAATCATGGGTGTCCCGAATTGTTCGTTTGGTGTCCCGAATTGTTCGTTTTCCCGAATCGTTCGCGCCCCTACGTGAACGAACGCGCCGACGCGATCGTGCGAGTCGGCGGCGTCATCTTTCGCGACGGCGTCGAGCTGGCTTGTTAGAGAACACTGTTAGAGAACACTGTGCATTTGGGCATGTGCACGGGATGCATCCCACAGCTCAGGGTTGCGCCTAAATGGACGGATACTGCACTTCGGCGGAGACGACGATGAGGCCTTGCGAATAGCCCTCGCCGTTGCCCCCACTGACCGAACTGCCACGGATGAACTGGAACGTCCAGAACGGATCACCCCTGAAATCGTTGTTGGTGTTGACGCCGGTGCCGAAGTACCAGGTCTGGTACGTCGAGCTCCAGTGTGCGGTCCACGTTTGCGACTTCATCATGTTCTGGCGCGAAGGCGCCGGGTAGATGTTGACGGGCGCGCCATCTTCGTTAGCGGCAAGACCGAGCGAGTCCCATCCCGAGTTGGCCGACCCGAGCGGCAGATTGAGATTCAGCGACGACGCACCGAGCCGCCAGTTGACGATTGCGGACACCGTCAACGTCGGCACGGCGAAGTAGAGCGTCACCGTGAACGGTTCGAGCGAATTCCAATCGGCCGGTCGCGGAATGCTGAAGCCGATCGCCGGGGCGGTGGCGGACAACTGCGGTCCCCATTGCGTCGTCGTGATCTGCGCACTCGTCGGACTGCGATGCATCGCATTGCCCGGGATCACGATCGAACGCATGCGTCGCGCGATCGTGAACGGCGATCCTTTCACTTCTTGCAGTGGCGCAAGCGTCTCGTAGAACTCGCCACCGATCGCGCGCACGCCGATGCGCAGCCAGCGCTTGCTGCCGTTGAACGCGTCGTCGCCGAAGTCGAGCGTGGTCTGGAATCGCCCGCCCGTAACCACCAGTGTGCGATCGACCGGCGTGCCGATCGGACCGCTACCGCTGGCGTTGGCAAACAACTCGAAGCGGAATTCATGCGGACCGTTGCTGACGAGCCCGCCGCCGCGCAGCTCGCCCTGGTAAGTGAACGCCGAATCGACAACTTGCGGCTGCGCGAATGTCCGGGGCGCGAGCAGCGCGAAGACAGCGATGAGGGCAATTCGAATGAAGCACGATGTCGACATGGGACGAACTCCTTGCACGAAAGGGCGCGCGAATGCGCGGAATCAGGGATCGAAGTGGCTGCAGAAAATCGCATCCGCAGCGCTGTCACATGGCGTCGCGACCCAGTAGCCGCTGGTTATTTCCCAATTCGAGTCGGGACATGCAGTCGTGCACGCCGAGGTCGCCGCGAGCGGCTGGCCAATGGTGCCCTCGACACTGAAATTCGGTCCGTACGAGAAGCCGCCGCCGTTGCCGATGACCGACCATTCGACCCGGTACTCGGCCCCGACAGTGACCGCGCACAGCGTCAATGCCAACGACACCAGGCCCCGCACGAAACGAACTGGCATGGCATGCACCCCTCAGAATGATCGACTCGTTGGAATCAATGCGCGGGAATGCATAAATCGAACATTCCTACATCCGGGACTACATCCGAGCAACGACCGGCGAGCAAGAGTCTGTAATCTGAACTGTGTAACTGCTCCGTAGGCAACAATGCAGCCTGAGCTGCGAGGAGCAATAGCATGGCGATGAAAGTGGAGAATGTTACGCTGGATGAACTCGTTTCCAAGTGCAAGACGCCGGATGATGTGGCGGGGCTGTACACGCAGATGCTGCAACGCGTGATTGATCGGGGATTGAATGCGGAACTGGATGCTCATCTGGGCTACGAGCGGCACGAGAAGGGCGTTGAAGGTCAGCGCACCAACGCACGCAACGGATCGACTCCGAAACGCTTGAAGGGGACGTTTGGCGAGCTGGAGGTGAGCACGCCACGCGATCGCGCAGGCACGTTCGAGCCGCAGTTGGTGAGAAAGCGCCAGACCCGACTAGGCGACTTCGAGGACAAGATCTTGACGCTTTATGCACACGGCCTGAGCACACGCGATATCGAGCGTGCTGTAGTCGATTTGTATGGCGTGACGATCAGCCACGACGTTATTGCACGGGTGACCGATGTCGTCCTTGATGAAGTCCACGCCTGGCAGGAGCGACCGCTGGAGGCGATCTATCCGATCGTCTGGTTGGACGGTCTGGTGCTGAAGGTGCGCAACGGCAAGCAGGTGCTGAATCGCTGTGCGCATGTGGTGCTCGGCTTGAACCTGCGCGGCGAGAAGGAGGTGCTGGGTATCTGGCTGGCCGAGAACGAGGGCGCGAAGTACTGGGCGGGCGTGCTGAGCGAACTCAAACAGCGGGGTGTCAACGACATCTACGTCGCCTGCATGGACGGCCTCAAGGGGCTTCCGGAAGCGGTCACAGCACTGTTTCCGAAGACCCTGACCCAGCAATGCATCGTGCACCTGATTCGCGCCTCGATGCGCTATGTCGCGGCCAAAGACATGAAGGCTGTCGCGGCGGCACTCAAGCGCATCTACACTTCAGCCAGCATTGAGGAGGCAGCGCGCGAGTTGGATGCCTTTGAGGAGGCTTGGGGCGGCAAGTATCGGGCCGCCGTTCGAGTGTGGCGCAATGCGTGGGACAACGTCGTTCCCATGTTCCAATTTCCACCGGAAATCCGGCGCATCACCTACACTACCAACGCCATCGAGTCATTGAATGCGACGATGCGAAAATACACGCGAAACCGGCGCATTTTTCCAAACGACGACTCGGCAATGAAGTCGATGTTTCTGGCCATTCGAGAAGCCAGTAAACGCTGGCGAGGCATTCATCACTGGAAGCCGGCGATGCAGGTCTTCCAGATCCTGTTCGGTGAAGAACGCGTACCCGTCAACGATTGATCTCAACTGCAGTTACACAGTTAGATTGACAGACCCGCGAGCAACGACCGGGACACCCAACTATTGGCGAGCAACGACCGGGACACCCACTATTTGCCCTTCGGTCGAGTCCGCAAGTGAAACACCTTCCTCAGTGATGTACGGGATCAAATACCAACCGGGACACCCACAAACTATCCGCCAACAACCGGGACACCCACCATCTGATCCCGAACGCTTGGCGAAATCATGGATGCGCCGGATCAGGGTCAGACTCTATCGTTGGTCACTGAATTAGTGCCGCTTGTCATCCAGAACGTGAACAACAACCCTCCCTAACGATTGATTCCTTGCAGAAACCCACAAGCTTGTATATACACGATAGTTGCAGGGCTTATTGCAGCTTGGTTCTAGCGTATATACAATCAGCGGCCCAGGGTACTAGGAAGCTCCCATGGCCGTCATCATTTCGCCCAAGATTGCGAACAAACTTAAGTCAAAGCATGCCGTCTCAGAGAAAGAAGCCAGGCAGTGCTTCGAAAACAGAACCGGCAACCTCCTGACCGACAATCGTGAGCAGCACAAGTCAAATCCACCGACTATGTGGTTCATTGCTCCTACCAACGAGACCCGACTGCTCAAGGTCTGTTTCATACAGAAAGGAAGTGATTCCTACGTTCGTACCGTGTTTACCCCCGACGCAAACGAAATGCGAATTTATCGAACACACGGCAAACCAAGCGACTTTTAAAGGGGATGACTATGAAGAATAAAATTGAAAATTCATTCGATAGCGAAGAAGCGAATGACTGGGATAGTAGAAAACTCGGAAGCAGTGAAGACCATGTCGAGGTGGTTTCAAGCGAGCTAAGCGAAAGTGCTGATGACTCGCTGGGACTTCAACTGGTTTCAATTCGATTGCAGAAAAAACTGATCTCGAATTTGAAGATGGTGGCTGCCCATCACGGAATTGCATATCAACCAATGATCCGAGATCTTCTCAATCGATTCGTGGTCTCTGAGATGAAAAATGTAATGCGCGAGCTAATCCGTGAATCTGAGCGCCAAGAAGCGGAGGCCGGTGGTCCGCAAGGTCCGGTTAGTGAATTTTTGGAGCGCGAGCGAGAGAGAAAGCAAGCCTAATAACAGCACGCACGCCTCAATCAATTCCCCGCGTCCGCGGGGTTTTTTTTGAGCCGAACTGGATCAAAGGGTAGAGTAGAGAACAGGCTAGGATCAAAGGGGTCAGAGCCTTTTCGGATGACCATAAAGTCGTACTTGTTCGCGGGCGAGATGCCGGGGTTTGGTCAATAGTGGAAAGGGTTTCGGCCTTCGTTTGATGGCGCGTGGCTCGATGCGTCCAGGGCGTTTTCCGACACGACGTCTTGCGATGAGGCAAAGCAGAAGATTGGCCGCATTCGAATCGAGGTGGGTCACTGCGTGTCGCCATGCGATGCACAGTTGCAGCGCGTGCTTGAAACTCAACAGGTGCGGTTGCACACCCTCGATGCGGGCCGCTTGCAGCATCATCCGGCGGATGAGGTTGTAGGCCAGCAGGTGTACCCAGATTTCCTTGACGGCCATGGCCGGGCTCTTGCTGCTGAGCACATCCATGCCCATCGTGGTTTTCAGGTGGCGAAAATCCAATTCGACTTGCCAGCGCCGCCGATAGAGCAACTTGAGTTCGTTCTTGGGCGCCTGCTTGGCGCACAGAAGTGTCGTCACCAACGTCTTTCCACCCACATGCAACTCGCGAACCGTCAAGCGGTCGGGTGCCTGTGCATAGTCCACTTCCGTCATCCATGACGGTTTCAGTTTCGGCTTTTCGTATTCGATCACATGATCGCGTTCACCGAGGCGGCTGCCACAACGAAAATCAGTGCTCAGGTGACGCGAGCCGTGTTGCTCGAAGATCCCGTCGACCCCACGTCGCTTGAGCTCGGCCAACAAGAAGTAGGTTGGAAAGAACGCGTCTCCGATAAGCACGCTTCCGGCTTCGAGTCGATCCAGCAGGCTGCGCAGCAGCGTTTGCTCATCCGTACCCTTACCCAGAGTCGCCGATATTGCTGCATCCAACACGGCACCGCTGGACAGGCAGAACATTGCCAACAGGCGACAGATCGGAAAACCCAACCCAGGTTTCTGCGACCTCGATTGAGGAAACACGGCCTGGTTCTCAGGGGTATCGGCCATCGATACCGTCGTGCCATCGACCAAGCGAACCGGTCGCCCTCGCCATGTCCCGGCAGGCGGCACTGAATTGATTTTTAGCGCGGAGCTTGGGCCGAGTCTTGAAACGTGAATCTCAGTCGTTCGCACCGCCGCAATGTGTACTACACTCTCGGGAGTAAGGGGTCTATCTTCTGATTGCAAGAGGGATCTTCAGGTCTTGAATCTTGAATTCACGAGGGCGACCGGGACACGCGCAATTCGCTACATCCGAGCTTGCAACCGACAACCGGGACGCGCCCACTTCGACGATCAGTGGTAGTCGTCTTCGCGCTGATGGCGCACGGCGAGGATGGTGACGGTATGCCCATCGTCGATCTCGTACAGTGCCACGTAACCGGCACCGCCGAACGGGATCAGCAACTCGCGCAGGAAAGGTTTGGCGGGGTCGGCCTTACGCGCGGAAAAAGGAAAGCAGCGCAACAAATCCCATGCCTTGTCGAGCGCGATCAGCGCAGCCTCTGCGGCCGGAATGTTCTGCTCGGCGAGAAACCGGTAGAGCCGTTCGATATCCCTAAGTGCCGATTCGGCAAAACGGAGCTCATGGCTCACGGGCATTTTTCGCCTTGGCCTCGTCAAGCACGTTGCGCAATGAACCCATCACCTCGTCAACGGTGTAGTAAACACCAGTGCGCTTGGCCTCCTCCCGCGCAGCCAGGCCTCGAGCGATGAACTCGGCCTGCATGCGGCGGCGGTTCACCTCATCGCGCAAGGTTTGCTCCATGAAACTGGACAGGCTTTCGCCTTTGTGGAGCACAGATTCAGCAGCTTGTCGCAATTCCGGGTCAACGCGCAGGGACGGCAAGGTAGCGGTTTTCATTACGGAACCTCATGCGTTGCATATGCGATGCGCACTCTAACATGACCCGACGGCACCAACCAGATCAGTCGGCGAGACAGAGAATCGGCACAGATCGGATCGATCGGGATCGAAGGGGTCATAGTCACTGATTTTGTCTATTTTGTCGAAACAAAATCAATAGCTCTGAGCACCTTGATCAAACCCGTTGGATCGCTTTGCTCTGGACTGCCCGTCTGACTCGTCCGGACGAACAGGGCGCGGTGGCCGCGACAGAACCGCGGATCCTGCGCAAATACGGACTCGCCCATGCGCAATGGCACCAACATATGCTCCGTACCGAAACCCGCTACTGGCGCTTGTGGCTCAAAGCTCTGGCACGTCGCCAGACTTGAACAACACTCGAGGTTTGCCGTATTCGCCGCTCTCTTCATCCACATCCATGCTGTAAGCAATGATGCCGGCATGTTTGTCGGCCAGCCGCTCGGCCCGGCGCGCAGCCTCATCAGCGTTTTTGTACTGCGAGACTTACCCCGGCACCAAGCCCTTGATTCCTTGATCGAAAGGTTGCACTACGTGGATCGTTTCCATACTTGCTCCTGTGTTACGGCAAGTATGAGGCGCGTGGCGATCAGCAACACAGGAGGATCCAGGTTGTCCGTCATTGATTTCGAAATGGCAAAATCAATTGCTCTGAACGCTCCAGCTTGTCGCTGGCCCGCATCCCCACCCTTTCTCGTTTGGATGGACATGAGAACTCAGCCATCCCTTTCCAGCGGTTCGTCGCACTTGACCGATATGCCAACGCCGCCCGCGCGATCCGACGGGTGGTTTGCGATGCTGCCGGAGTTGTCGATGCTCGGGACAGTACTGTTTTTTGCGATTGACGGCATTGGCTCCTACCGGATCGACATGCCGGTCTTGATGTTGGCCGTGCTGGCCGACGGTGCCACCCTGCTGGCTTTCAGCTCCCTGATCGATCTCGCTTCGCGACTGAAAAAGCCGATGCCGTGGTGGCTGGCTTTGCCGATGGGTGCCGGCGTATTGGCCCTCAATCGCGAGGTGATCGACATGCTTGGGCTTGCCTGGTCACAGGGCCTGGCCGTGTTCATCCCGTTTACCTGGACCCTGCTCGATCGGATCCGCCAGTTGTGGACGCTGCCGCTGGCGAGCCCCATGGAAAAGATCCGTCGCCGGACGATGACCTTTGACCGGCTCTACGTCGGCCTTTGCATGATGGCCATCTGGATCGTTTGCGTGCTGGTGGCCGTGCTCAGTGGTCTTGCCGGAATCGACGACTTCACCGGGCCAGGCGCACTGATTGTTGTCGGTATCGGTTTCTATGCGATCGCAGCATTCAATGCCTGGCGCGTTTATCAACCTGCGTTCAGCCGGCGTCCTCGCAGTTTGCTTCCGCACTTCGACAACGGACAGGCTTCCACGCTGGATCCCTTGTAGAGCGAAGGGAGATAGAAGCGAAGAACATCACGGCTCAAGCGCGGGCAGCTCAACGCATCCGGTTGCGCGTACATTGAAACAAGAGTACAGAAGGTTGGATATCTCCCGCCCGACGCTGACGCCACTCCCACGATAGCAGGCGCAAGAACTTCTCTGGGGAAGCGGGAATCAGACCCCGAACGCGCGGTTGCACCAGTCAAACAGCGGGCCCCAGGCGATGCCGAGCACGACCAGGGCGAGACCGTTGAGCGAGATTACCCAGCGCATGGGCAGATCGGCTGGCAGCGGAATGGCTGCATCGTCGGCTGCGTTGTCGAAGTACATGACCTTGACCACGCGCAGGTAGTAGTAGATGCCGATGATCGCGAAGATGATCGCGACGATGGCGAGCCAGAGGAAACCGGCGTCAATCGCGGACTTGAGCACGAGCAGCTTGGCGAAGAAGCCGAACAGCGGCGGCACGCCGGCCAGTGAGAACATCGAAATGCCCATGATCGCGGCATACCACGGGCTGCGCTGGTTGAGACCCTTGAAGTCATCGATCCGCTCGCACTCGAAACCCGCGCGTGCGAGCAAGGCGATGATGCCGAAGGCGACCGTGGCCGTCATCGTGTAGCTGATGATGTAGAACATCGCCGCCGAGAAACCGGCAGCCGTGCCGCCGACGAAACCAAGCAACATGAAACCGACGTGCGAGATCGTCGAATAGGCGAGCATGCGCTTGAGGTTCGACTGCGCGATTGCGAACAGGTTGCCGACTGCCAGTGAGAACACCGACAGGATCGCCAGCATCAGGGTCCAATGCCCGCTCATCGGGCCGAGACCGTCCGCAAGCAGGCGATAGAGCAGTCCGAACGCCGCGATCTTGGGTGCCGAACCGATAAACACCGTGACCGGCGTCGGTGCACCTTGGTAGACATCGGGCAACCACATGTGGAACGGTGCCGCGCCGAGTTTGAAGGCGACGCCGGAGACGATGAAGACCAGGCCGATGGCAAGCCATCCGGGATGCTCGACTTGACCAATCAGGCCACTGATGGCGGCCAGATCGAGCGTGCCGGTCGCGCCGTAGATCATCGACATGCCGTAGAGCAGCAGGCCGGAAGCCAGCGCACCGAGCACGAAATACTTGATTGCCGCTTCGGCCGAAATCGCCGAATCACGGTTGAGCGCGACCAACGCATACGAGGAAAGCGCGAGCAGTTCGAGGCCGAGATAAGCGGTAATCAGACTTCCCGCCGAAACCAGCAGCATCATGCCTAGGGTGGCAAACAGGATCAGCAGGTAGAACTCGCCCATCAGCAATTTCCGGTCACGCATGTAGTTGCGCGCGTAGAACAGGCTGAGTCCACTGGTCAGCAGGACAAACTGCTTGAGCACGACGCTGATGCCATCGTGCTTGAACATGCCGTTGAATGCGCTGACACCCTGGGCGAGTTCCGGCGCACCACGCCAGACAAAAACCGATGTCACTGCAATGGCCGCAATCGACAACCAATGGGTGATATCGCGCTGATTCGGCTTGATGAACAGATCGATCAGCAGGATTGCGCAGGTTGCGCCAAGCAATACCAGCTCGGGCAGGATGGCGATCAGATCGGCAGGATTGAAATACGTTGTCATCGGATTCTCAGACCTTGCTCAGCATCAGTGCGTTGACGATCTGCAGCACCGAGCTGTCCATCAGATCGGTCAGCGGCTTCGGGTAGACGCCGACGGCAAGCACGGCGACGGCGAACGATCCGAGCACGATCCACTCGCGCGCATCGAGATCCTTGAACTTGGCCACCTTCGGATTGGTTACCTCACCGAAGATCACACGCTTGACCAGCCACAACGTGTAGGCGGCACCGATGATCAGGGTAAAGGCGGCAACTGCGGCGATCCAGAAGTTGTCCTGGAATGCGGCGAGAATGACCATGAATTCGCCGACGAAATCCACTGGTGCCCGGCAGGCCGCAATTGGCCATCGCGAAAAAGATGAACAGTCCGCCGAACCAGGGCATCACGTTGAGCACGCCGCCGTAGTCGCGAATCATGCGCGAGTGCAGTCGTTCGTAGAGCACGCCGATGCACGAGAACATCGCACCCGAGACGAAACCGTGCGAGATCATCTGCACCATCGCGCCCTGCACGCCAAGGCGGGCAGCATCGGGATTGGCATGTTCGCGAACCAGGGCCAGTGCAATGAAGATGCCGAGGGTGACGAAGGCCATGTGCGCGATCGACGAGTAGGCGATCAGCTTCTTCATGTCGTCCTGGACCAGGGCGACATAGCCGATGTAGACGATTGCGATCAGCGACATCGCGATGACCACCCAGGCATATTCCTGCGAGGCATCGGGCGTGATCGGCAGTGAGAAGCGGATGAAGCCATAAGCGCCGACCTTCAGCATGATCGCGGCCAGGATGACCGAACCGCCGGTCGGTGCCTCGACGTGGGCGTCGGGCAACCAGGTGTGTACCGGCCACATCGGTACCTTGATTGCGAAGGCAATCAGGAAGGCGAAGAACAGCCAGGCTTGCTCCTTTGCACTCAGACCCGCACTGGCAAAAGCCGCCAGCGAAAATTCGCCGGTCTTCATGTGCAGATAGATCAGCCCGATCAACATGAAGATCGAACCGAGGAAGGTGTAGATGAAGAACTTCAGCGTCGCATAGACACGGCGCGGCCCACCCCAGACGCCGATGATGATGAACATCGGGATCAGCATCGCCTCGAAGAAAACATAGAACAACAACGCATCGGTCGCCGCGAACACGCCAATCAGCATGCCTTCAAGCGCGAGCATGGCGGCCATGTACTGAGAAACGCGTTTGTCGATCGGCCCCCACGAGCCGATGATCACGAGCACGCTGGTGAACGTGGTCAGCACGATGAGTGCAACCGAGATGCCATCGACGCCGAGGCCATAAGTGACCTTGAGCGCATTTATCCAGGGGTGCGACTCGACGAACTGCATGCCCCCGCCGACCGCGTCGTAGCCGAGATAGAGTGGAATGCTGGCCGCGAAGGTGGCCAGCGCGACAATCACGCTGAGCCAGCGCGCCACGCGTGGATCGCGGCCGAGGGCGAGCACAACGATGGCGCCGATGATCGGCAACCAGATCAGAACGCTGAGAAGAGGCCAGTGAGCCATGGTGGTCGTCATTCCCCGTCGATCAGGCAGCAACGCGCATGAACAGCCACCATGATCCGCCGAGCAGCAGGATCAGGCCGAGGATCATCGCGAATGCGTAGTGGTAGAGATAGCCGGACTGAAGCCGACGTACGAGTGCCGACAGCTGGTCGACCAGACTGGCGGATCCATTGATTGCGCCATCAATCAGCGCCGCATCACCGCCGCGCCAGAGGCCACGGCCGAAGGCGATGCCGCCGCGCGCGAAGATCGCCTGATACACGTTGTCGAACCAGTACTTGTTGGCCAGCATCGTGTGCACTGGGCGCAAGGCGTTCTCGGCCTTGTCGGCGATGCGCGGATTGAACAGCCAGATCCAGGTCGCGGTGGCGAATCCGGCCAGTGCGATCCAGAACGGCGCCTGGGTGAATCCGTGCAGGATCATCGCCATCGCACCGTGGAATTCATGGCCCAATTCGCCGAGCACGTCATTCGCTTCGCGCACGAAGATCGCGTTGCCGAAATAGTCACCGAACAGCATCGGCCCGATGGTCAGGAAGCCGATCACGACCGACGGAATCGCCAGCAGCACCAGCGGCAGGGTCACCACCCACGGTGATTCATGCGGCGCATGGGCGAGATGGCCCGGCGCGTGATGGACATGATCGTCGTGACCGTGATGTTGCTTGACCTTGTCGACGACGAAGCGTTCCTTGCCGTGGAAGGTCATGTAGAGCAGGCGGAAACTGTACAGCGCCGTGATGAAGACGCCGGCGAGCACGCAGAAGTAGGCGTAGCCTGCACCGAGGCGATGCGATTCGCCGACTGCCTCGATGATCGCGTCCTTGGAGAAGAATCCGGCAAAGCCCGGCGCGCCAGCCAGAGCCAGCGAACCGATCCACATCGTGATCCAGGTAATCGGCATGTATTTGCGCAGGCCGCCCATGTGACGCATGTCCTGCTCGTGATGCATGGCGATGATGACCGAACCGGCGCCGAGGAACAGCAGGGCCTTGAAGAAGGCATGCGTCATCAGATGGAAGACGCCCGCCGAATACGCCGAGACGCCGAGGGCGACGGTCATGTAACCGAGCTGGGACAGGGTCGAATAGGCGACCACGCGCTTGATGTCGTTCTGCACCACACCGATCAAGCCGGTGAACAAGGCCGTGGTCGCGCCAATCACGAGCACGAAGGTCAGCGCGGCTTCGCTGAGCTCGAACAACGGCGACATGCGCGCGACCATGAAGATGCCAGCGGTGACCATCGTCGCCGCATGGATCAGCGCCGAGATCGGGGTCGGGCCTTCCATCGAGTCGGGCAGCCAGACATGCAGCGGCACCTGGGCCGACTTGCCCATCGCGCCGATGAACAGGCAGATGCAGACGATGGTGGCGACATGCCAGGGATGTCCGGCAATCAACTCGACCGAACGCGATGCCATGTCCAGCGAAGGATCCTGCGCATGTGCAAACACAGCGCTGTAATCGAGCGAGCCACCGAACCACAGCAACACGCCGGCAATACCGAGCAGGAAGCCGAAGTCGCCGACACGATTGACCAGAAAGGCCTTCATGTTGGCGAAGACCGCGCTCGGCCGCTTGTACCAGAAGCCGATCAGCAAATAGGAGACAAGCCCGACCGCTTCCCAGCCAAAGAACAACTGCAGAAAATTGTTGCTCATCACCAGCATCAGCATCGAGAAGGTAAACAACGCGATGTAGCTGAAGAAGCGCTCGTAACCATCATCCTCGGCCATATAGCCGATTGTGTAGACGTGCACCATCAGCGAGACGAAGCTCACAACGACCATCATCATCGCGGTCAGACGATCAATCAGGAAACCGACATGAGCACTCGTACTGCCGACTTCAAACCAGGTGTAGACGTTCTGGTTGAAGACCTGGGCACCGCCCCAGACCAGTTGATAGAGCACGTAGATTGACAGCGCGCAGCTCAAGCCCACGCCGGCAATGGTCACGCTATGCGATGCGACGCGACCGATGCGCTTGCCGAACAGGCCGGCAATCAGCGCGCCGAACAGCGGTGCGAGGACGATCGTCAACAGGATGGATTTGTCGAGCATCATCAATCAACCCTTGAGCTTGTCGATGTCGGTTACGTCAATCGTGGCGCGATTGCGGAACAGGACGACGAGGATGGCCAGACCAATCGCGGCCTCGGCGGCAGCCACGGTCAGGATGAAGAAGACGAAAACCTGCCCGGATGGGTCGCCGAGAAAACGCGAGAACGCGACGAAATTCGTGTTCACCGCCAGCAGCAGCAACTCGATGCACATCAACAGCACGATCACATTCTTGCGGTTGATGAAGATGCCGGCGACGGCGATGCAGAACAGCACCGCAGCCAGGCTGAGGAAATGCGCGAGGGTGATCATGGCGTTGCCTCCCCTTTCTTCTCGGCAGCCATCTTGATCAGGCGGACGCGATCCTCGCGCTTGACCATGACCTGACGCGCGGGATTCTGCAGCTTGGTGCCCGTGCGCTTGCGCAGGGTCAGGGTAACCGCGGCGATCAAACCAACGGTCAGAATCAGGGCGGCAATCTCGAATGGCAGGAGGAAATCACGAAACAGCGTATGCCCCAGCCACTCCATGTTCGACATGCCGGCGAGCATGGCTGGATCATCGGTCGGCGGCGTCTGCAGCGTGCGCACACCGATCATCATCAACATCTCCGCCAGCATGACCACGGCAACGACCACGCCGACCGGCAGGAAGCGCACGAAGCCTTCGCGCAACGGCGCAAAATCGACATCGAGCATCATCACCACAAACAGGAACAACACCATGACCGCGCCGACATAGACCAGCACGAGGGCGACGGCGAGAAACTCCGCCTGCGCGAGCAGCCAGACACAGGCCATCGAGAAGAAAGTCAGAACCAGGCATAGCGCGGCCACGACCGGATTCTTCACGCTGATTACGGACAGGGCTGCCAATACAGCGACCGCGCCGAACAAATAGAAGCAGACCAGTTCAAATGTCATCGGATTCTCCGTGTCTGCTCATCGGAAGGCCGCGTCCTGGGCACGCGCTGCGGCGATCTCGTTTTCGTAGCGGTCGCCGATCGCGAGCAACTGGATCTTGTTGACGACATTCTCGCCACGCTTCTCGAAATGGTATTCGTGCAGGTGCGTCTCGACGATCGAATCGACCGGGCAGGATTCCTCGCAGAAACCGCAGAAGATGCACTTGAACAGATCAATGTCATAGCGCGTCGTGCGTCGCGTGCCATCGCTGCGCATTTCCGAATCGATCGTGATCGCCAGCGCCGGGCACACCGCCTCGCACAACTTGCAGGCAATGCAGCGCTCCTCGCCGTTTGGATAGCGACGCAGCGCATGCAGGCCGCGAAAACGATTCGACTTCGGGATATGTTCTTCCGGATAGCGCATCGTGTACTTGGGCTTGAACATGTAGCGCAGGGTCAGCCACATGCCGGCCAGAAGCTCGAGCAGGAGCAGACTCTTGAAGTAGTGAATGACTCTGTTCATGACTTGGCTAGGATTCCTGAGTCGCTCATGCACCGATCGTGACGAGGCCGAAATACTTCATGCAGGCGGCCACGACCACCCAGACGATCGTGATCGGAATGAAAACCTTCCAGCCCAGGCGCATGATCTGATCGTAGCGGTAGCGCGGAAACGATGCGCGGAACCACAGGTAGAAGAAGCTGAAGAAGAATGCCTTGGCGAAGGTCCACTGCCAGCCGCCCTTCCAGATCCAGTCGATCCACGGCACATCGGCCGTGATCCAGCCCTGGAACGGGCTTAGCCAGCCGCCAAAAAACAGTACGGCGGCGAGGAATGCGATCAGGATCATGTTCGCGTATTCGGCGAGGAAGAAGATCGCGAACGCGGAGCCCGAGTACTCGACATGGAAGCCGGCAACGATTTCTGATTCACCTTCGGCCATGTCGAAAGGCGCCCGGTTGGTTTCGGCGACACCTGAGATGAAATAGATCACGAACATCGGCAGCAGCGGCAGCCAATACCAGTCGAAGAAACCCTTGCTGCCAGCCTGGGCCATGACGATCTCGGTCAGGTTGAGGCTGCCGGTCATGATCATCACGCTGACCAGGGCAAAGCCCATGGGGATCTCGTAGGAGATCGTCTGTGCCGCCGCACGCATCGCGCCGAGCATCGCGTAGCGCGAGTTCGATGCCCAGCCAGCGAGGATGATGCCGTAGACGCCAAGCGAGGTCAGCGCCAGCAAAAGCAGCAAGCCGACGTTGACATCCGCCAGCACAAGTCCGGCATCGAATGGAACCAGCGACCAGGCCGCAAACGAGGGCACCAGGGCGATCAATGGAGCGAGCAGGAACAGCACCTTGTTCGACGAGCTTGGCTGGATGACTTCCTTGAACAGCAACTTGAAGACGTCAGCAAATGCCTGCAGCAGGCCGAACGGACCGATCTGGTTCGGCCCCAGGCGCACATGCATCCAGCCGATGACCTTGCGCTCCCAGTAGACGAACATCGCCACCGCGATGATCACCGGAACTGCAATCGCGAGAACTTTCAGCACCACCCAGACCGCGAGGCCAGCGTTGCCGTATCCCAACAGCGTGTCGCGCATCGCGTCGATCATGCCGAAGCCCTCGCGATCTTCAACGCCGATCCGTTGGCCGGAATCGCGGCAACCGCAGCGTAACCAGCTTCGATCCACGCCGCGCCGGTCGGAACTGCCGGATCCAGATGCACATCGAGAAGTGTGGTCTCAACGTAGGCCTTGGCGCCGTCGACGAGGCCGAGCCTTGCCGCATCGAGCGGATTCAGCGAAACCAGCGCGCCGCGCGTGAGCGGATGCGCGTTGAGCGCAGGCGATCGACGCAGCACGCAATCGCTCCGATAGACGGCCGTCGTTGCAATACGCTCGAATGCAACCTGTGCAAGGGATTTTGCCGTGCGCTCGCCCGGTTCCCTCACCCTCGTCGAGGATTTCGTCATCTGCGCACGCACTTCGCCGATCTCGGTGAAACCGAAACCATCGAGTGCAAGCGCCGAGCCGAGTGCGCGCAGCACCTTCCAGCCCGGGCGCGCCTCACCAGGAGCCTTCGATCCAGCCGCGAGTGTCTGCACGATGCCGTCGACATTCGTGAAGCTCGCGTCAATTTCGGGCGGCAGGGCGATCGGCAGCACCGCATGTGCCTTGCCGCGCACGCCTGCGCAAGCGTAGGCACCCATGTAGAGATAGAAATCCGTGCCGCTTCGCGCCTGATCAAACGCCGCTGGCACGGCGAAATCGGTCGAACCCGCGTGGTAGACAATCAAGGTCTTCGGCGGATCGGCGAGCATCGCAGCCGCGTCGCGTCCATCCGCTTGCGGGGCAACCCCCGCATCGGCAAGACCGATCGCATTGGCGCCGGATGGAATCTCGTTGCAGGCAGAATCGGTGGCACGCGCGATGAACTTCGCCGCGACGCGCAACCAGGCCGCGTCGGCGTGTTGCCCGGCGGATTCGCCGAGGATCACCACCGATGCGCTGGCAGCCGTCAACTGGCCGATCAGCGCCTTGGCCGAGTCGTCGGCTTCGGTCTTCGCAAGCTCTCTGGCCAGAGCCGATGAGGCCGGCAGCTTGCCGGCATCATTGGCCGCGCGCGCCAGACCGAGCACGCCATCAAGCATCGCGCCCGGGGCGACGATCTGCTTGCCAGCGAGTTCGAAATTGAATTCGAAATCGAGCGGATTGATCACATGAACCTTTGCACCCGCATTGACCGCCTTGCGCAGGCGATGATTGAGCAGGGGCATTTCGTGGCGCGGGTTGCAGCCAATCAGAAGAATGGCATTGGCCTTCTCAAGATCGGCAACCGACATCTCGAACGCATTGGCGCGGGGCGCATCGGAAAAATCGAGCTGGCGCAGGCGATGGTCGATGGAATCGCTGCCAAGTCCGCGCACGAGCCGAGCCAGCAAATGGCCTTCCTCGTTCGATGCAAGTGGTGCGACCAGGGCGCCGAGATCGGCACCCGAGCTGCGCAGCTGATCGGCGACAAACGCGAGCGCTTCGGTCCAGCTTGTCTCGACCAGTTCACCATTCTTGCGAATCATCGGCATCGTCGCGCGGTCGTCCGCATACAGGCCCTCGTGGCTGTAGCGATCACGATCGGACAGCCAGCATTCGTTGATCGCCTCGTTGTCGCGCGGCACCGTGCGCAGGACTTCGCCGCGACGCGTATGCAGCCAGAGGTTCGATCCGAGCGCATCGTGATAACCGATTGATTCACGCGCGATCAAGTTCCCAGGCACGGGCGCGGAAACGGAACGGTTTGTTGGTCAGCGCACCGACCGGGCAGACGTCGATGACATTGCCGGACAATTCGCTCATCAACGGCTGGCCGACATAGGTACCGATCTGCAGGCGTTCGCCGCGCTCCATGCCACCCAGCTCATAGGTGCCGGCCACTTCGGCCATGACCCGGATGCAACGCGTGCAATGGATGCAGCGGGTCATCTCGGTTTCAACCAGGGGGCCGAGATCCTCGTCGGCGACAACGCGCTTGCGCTCGACGAAACGGCTGACCGAACGGCCAAATCCAAGCGACAGATCCTGCAACTCGCATTCGCCGCCCTGATCGCAGACCGGGCAATCGAGCGGGTGGTTGATGAGCAGAAATTCCATCACATTGCGCTGCGCCGAAAGCGCGCGCTGCGACTGGGTGAATACCTTCATGCCATCGGCCACCGGCGTCGCGCAGGAAGGTTGCGGCTTCGGCATCGCCCGCCCGCCCATCTCGACCTCGACCATGCACATGCGGCAGTTGGCCGCGATCGCCAGCTTCTCGTGATAACAGAAACGCGGAATCGCCACGCCGATGCGATCAGCGGCCTGGATGATCATCGAACCCTTCGGCGCAAATACCTGCGTGCCATCGATCTCGATCGAGACGTGATCGGGCGGTGCGGTCGGTGTCACCGGCTGGGCGCTCATGATTGTGCTCCTTGCGGAGCAGAGATTCGGGATTTGGGATTCGGGATTCGAAAGAGCTGCGATTCGCGGCTTTGCTTTGCCGAATCCCTAATCCCGAATTTCGAATCCCATTTCGAGAACGCAGTGAACGAAATCATGCCACTGCCTCCAAAGAAACCTCAACAATCGACTTGCCATGAGTAATGAAATACTCAAACTCATGCCAATAGTGGCGCAGGAAACCCTGCACCGGCCAGGCGGCGGCTTCGCCGAAGGCGCAGATGGTGTGACCTTCGATCTGGCCGGCAGCGGCTTTGAGCGTGTCGAGATCACCGAGCTGTGCCTTGCCTTCGACAATGCGCGTCAGCATGCGATACATCCAGCCGGTGCCTTCGCGACACGGTGTGCACTGACCACAGGACTCGGCGAAATAGAAACGCGAGATGCGCTGGCAGGCGCGCACCATGCAGGTCGATTCGTCCATTACGATGACCGCGCCCGAACCCAGTCCGGAGCCCGCCTTCTGGATCGCGTCGTAGTCCATGGTCAAGGACATCATCGTTTCGCCAGGCAAGATCGGCATCGACGAACCGCCAGGAATCACGGCCTTGAGCTTGGCGCCGTTGCGCATGCCACCGGCCATCCCGAGCAGGTCGGCGAATGGCGTGCCGAGTGGAATCTCGTAATTTCCGGGTTTGCCGACATGGCCGGAAACCGAAAAAATCTTTGGGCCGCCGTTGTTCGGCTTGCCGATATTGAGGAACCAGTCCGCGCCCTTGCGCATGATCGCCGGCACCGAGGCGTAGGTTTCGGTGTTGTTGATCGTGGTCGGCTTGCCGAACAGGCCGAAATTGGCCGGGAACGGCGGCTTGAAGCGTGGCTGGCCCTTCTTGCCCTCCAGCGATTCCATCATTGCGGTCTCTTCGCCGCAGATGTAGGCACCGGCGCCGAGTGCAGCGAAGATATCGACATCGATACCGGAGCCGCCGATGTTCTTGCCGAGCAGACCGGCCGCGTAGGCATCCTTGATCGCTTGCTCGAAGTGCTCGAATGGCTCGTGGTGGAATTCTCCGCGCAGGTAGTTGTAGGCAACTGTCGAACCAGTCGCATAGCAGGCAATCGCCATACCCTCGACAACCGCATGCGGATTGAAACGCAGGATGTCGCGATCCTTGCAGGTGCCCGGCTCGGATTCATCGGAGTTGCAAAGGATGTATTTCTGCCCGGGCGCATTGCGCGGCATGAACGACCATTTCAGACCGGTTGGAAAGCCGGCGCCACCGCGCCCGCGCAGCGAGCTGTTCTTGAGCTCGTCGATGATCGTCGCCGGATCGGTTTTATCGGCAAGGATCTTCTTCCAGGCCTGATAGCCATCGATCTTGAGGTAATTGTCCAGCGTCCACGGCTGATCGAAATGCAGCGTGGTGTAGACGGCCTGATGATCTTTTGGTGCGGGTCCGAATGCCATTGTCTCTACCTTTGCGATCCTTGAGCCTTCGCCAGGATCATGAAGCGACCATCCATGATCGCACTGTTCAATTCTTCGCTCTGCCTCGTGCGGTTTTCTTCGCGTTGCCAGCCAGGCCAAAAGTCAGGAGCATCGCGGCTGAAGCCGCTCCCACAAATCTATTTCAGTGAATCAAGGATCTTGTCGAGCTTCGCGATATCGAGATTTTCGTGATAGTGGCCATTGACGACCATCATCGGCGCGCCGCAGCAGGCGGCCAGGCATTCCTCTTCGCGCTTGAGGTAGATGCGGCCATCGCCTGAGGTTTCGCCGAGCTTGGTGTCCAGTTTTTTTTCACAATGCCGCACGAGATCCTCGGCGCCATTGAGCCAGCATGAAATATTCGTGCAGATCGCGACGTTGTTTCGACCGACCGGCTTGGTCTCGAACATCGAGTAGAAGCTGGCCACCTCGAACGCCCACACCTGCGGCTGATCGAGATAGCGCGCGACTGCGACGATCAGCTCATCGGTGAGGAATCCGCCGTTCTGTTCCTGGGTCACGAACAACCCCTGGATCAGCGCCGAACGCTTGCGATCCGGCGGAAACTTGGCCACCCACGCATCGATATGTTCGCGCGTCTTGGCGCTCAGCAGCGCCAATGGATCGACGTCGTTGACCTGGTTGTAGGTTCCGGTGGATTTCATATCTGGTGCGCCGGGAGTAGGGAGTAGGAAATAGGGAGTAGGAAATCAAGAACACTTCGCCCGCGTTGCAAAATGAGGTCGGATTGCGGAACGGAAACGGACCGGCGAAAAGCCGCTCGTCCCACTCCCCACTCCCAACTCCCCACTCCCCGCCTCATCGATCTATCTCCCCAAACACGACATCGTAGGTGCCGATCATGGCGACGACGTCGGAAAGCATGTGGCCGCGCACGACCGTGTCCATCGACGACAGATGGGCGAATCCGGGTGCGCGCAGCTTGCAGCGGAACGGCTTGTTCGCTCCATCGGAAACCAGGTAGCAGCCGAACTCGCCTTTCGGTGCTTCGACCGCGGCATAGGTTTCGCCAGCTGGCACGCAATAGCCTTCGGTGAACAGTTTGAAGTGATGGATAAGAGCCTCCATCGATTCCTTCATCTCCTCACGCTTCGGTGGCGCGACCTTGTAGTTCTGCACGATCACCGGGCCCGGGTTGGCCTTCAGCCAGGCCACGCACTGCTGGATGATGCGATTGGACTGACGCATCTCCTCGATGCGCACGAGGTAGCGGTCGTAGCAGTCACCGTTGACGCCGACCGGAATATCGAAATCGACCTCGGCGTACTTCGCATACGGCTGCTTCTTGCGCAGATCCCAGGCAATGCCGGAACCGCGCAACATCGGCCCGCTCATGCCCCAGGCATTGGCCAGATCCGGCGGAATGATGCCGATGTCGACCGTGCGCTGTTTCCAGATTCGGTTGTTGGTCAGCAGCTCCTCGTATTCATCGACCTTGCTCGGAAAGTCAGCGCAGAAGGATTCGAGGTAATCGAGCATTGAACCTTCGCGCCACTGGTTGAAGCGCTTGAGGTCATCGCCCTTGTGCCAGCGCGATTCCCTGTACTTGGGCATCTGGATCGGCAGATCACGATAGACGCCACCGGGACGGTAATAGGTCGCGTGCATGCGCGCGCCGGAAACCGCCTCGTAGCAATCCATCAATTCTTCGCGCTCGCGGAAGGCATAAAGGAAAACCGCCATCGCGCCGAGATCGAGCGCGTTCGAGCCGATCCACATCAGGTGATTGAGGATGCGCGTGATCTCGTCGAACATCGTGCGGATCCACTGCGCGCGATCCGGAACTTCGAGCTGCATCAGGTTCTCGATGGCGCGCACATAGGCGTGCTCGTTGCACATCATCGAGACATAGTCGAGGCGATCCATGTAACCGATCGACTGGTTGTAGGGCTTGGATTCGACCAGCTTCTCGGTGCCGCGATGGAGCAGACCGATATGCGGATCGGCACGCACGATCGTCTCACCATCCATTTCCAGCACGAGGCGCAGCACGCCGTGTGCTGCCGGATGCTGCGGGCCGAAGTTCATCGTGTAATTGCGGATCTCTTCCATTACTTCATCCCCGCTTCGCGCTCGGCATTGGCCTGCTCGTAACGCGAGTCGTCGCGGATCGTGCGCGGCACAAGCACGCGCGGCTCGATCGAGACTGGCTCATAGACGACGCGTTTCCTGTCCGGATCGTAGCGAACTTCGACATTGCCGATCAGCGGGAAATCCTTGCGGAACGCATGACCGACAAAGCCGTAGTCGGTGAGGATACGGCGCAGATCCGGATGGCCTTCGAAGACGATGCCGAAAAGATCGAAGGCTTCGCGTTCGAACCAGTTCACCGCGGGCCAGATGCCGACCAGGGAAGGTACCGATGGCACGTCTTCATCAGTACAGAAAGCGCGCATGCGCAATCGATGGTTGTGCTTGATCGAGAGCAGGTGCGCGACGACGGCAAAGCGACGCGGCATATCGACATTTCGCGGACGCTGAGCCCAGTCGAAGCGCCCCGCACCCTTGCCTTCCACGCCACGCGAGAATCCTTCCGATGTCACATCGGTCGTATCCCACTCGGTCTGCCCGTAGCTCAGGTAATCGACGCCACAGACATCGATACACTGCTCGAACTGCCAGGCTGGATCATCACGCAGGGTTTGCGCCACCGACAGCCAGTTTTCGGGCAACACCTCGATGGTGGTTTCGCCAAGCGCTTCGACACTGCCGACTACCTTCGAGCCAAGCTGGACTTCGAGGCGGCGTGCCAGGGATTCAGGTTCGCTCATGCCTCGTCCTCAGCGCGCGATCGTGTTGGTACGGCGAATCTTCTTCTGCAGCTGCAGAATGCCGTGGATCAATGCCTCAGCCGTCGGCGGACAGCCCGGCACGTAGACATCGACCGGAACGATGCGATCGCAACCACGCACGACCGCGTAGGAATAGTGATAGTAGCCGCCGCCGTTCGCGCACGAGCCCATCGAGATCACCCACTTCGGCTCGGGCATCTGGTCATAGACCTTGCGCAAGGCCGGAGCCATCTTGTTGACCAGGGTGCCGGCGACGATCATCACATCGGACTGACGCGGCGACGGGCGGAAGATCACGCCGTTGCGATCAAGATCAAGGCGGGCCGCGCCCGCATGCATCATTTCGACGGCGCAACAGGCCAGGCCAAAGGTAACCGGCCACATCGAACCGGTGCGTGCCCAGTTGACCAGTTCGTCCATGCGCGCGGTGACGAACCCACGATCGATCAATGGATTGTCGTCGCCAGGGCGCAGGATGTCGTCGACCGGGCCGGCCGGCGTCGGATTGTGCATCACCCGCGCGATCGAGTCGCTCATTCCCATTCGAGGGCTCCCTTCTTCCAGACATAGACGAAGCCGAGTACGAGCAGGCCGACGAACATGCCCATTTCAACAAGACCGAACGCACCAAGCTTGTCAAACACGACCGCCCACGGAATCACGAAAGCGATTTCGAGATCGAAGATGATGAACAGGATTGCGATCAGGTAGTAGCGCACATCGAATTTCGTGCGCGAATCCTCAAATGCCTCGAAGCCGCATTCGTACGGAGCCAGTTTCTCCGCAGTGACCTTTTTCGGCCCGAACAGGTTGCCAAGGATCAGCAACGCAATACCGATGCCGGTGGCCACTACCAGGAACAGCAGGACCGGAAAATACTCGACTAGCACATGCACCTCCGCGTCATCTGACGCATCAGCGGTTGCCACAGTGTGCGGCAACGACGGTTGTATGTGATGTTGGTGCCCAAGGGGGGACTCGAACCCCCACAGCTTTCGCCGCTACCACCTCAAGGTAGTGCGTCTACCAATTCCGCCACCTGGGCAACGCTATCAAGCTCCGTCCTTCCTCGTTTTGTTCGGCGGCACCGCATCGGACTTGGCTGGCTCGGAAGCCGGCTTGTCCGCCGCAGGTGCAGGTGCAGGTACTGGCGCTGGAACATCCGTCGATACCGGGGCGACCGGAGCAGCCACCGGCACATCACCGGTAACCGGTGCCGGAGTCTCCTTCGGCGCAACACCCGCCATCACGCCAAGATCGTCCGACGCGTTGCCAACGGCAACTGGACGATTGTGATACATACCCATGCCGAGGCTGAGCAGGAAGAACAAACCAGCGAGGACCGCCGTGCTGCGCGACAGGAAGTTTGCCGAGCCACGCGCACCAAAGACAGTCGAGGAAGCGCCACCACCGAAACCCGAGCCTGCATCGGCACCGGCACCGCGCTGCATGAGAATCAGCGCGATCATTGCAACGGCAATCAGCACATAGAAAACTTGAGCAATGATCGTGAGCATCTGAATCAGGAACCCTGGTTTGCGGCAGCCGCAGCCGCATCGCATATCGCAAGAAAATCGGCCGCCAGCAACGAAGCGCCGCCAATCAGTCCGCCATCGATATCGGACCTGGCAAACAGTTCGGCAGCATTGGCGGCCTTTACGCTACCGCCATACAGGAGGCGCAGCGAGCTGGCTATTCTAGCATCCCGCTTCGCGCATTTGTCACGCATGAATGCATGGACTTGCTGTGCCTGCTCGGGAGTCGCGGTTTTTCCGGTGCCGATCGCCCAGACCGGCTCGTAGGCAACCACGGCCTGGCCAAATGCGGCAATGCCGGCGAGATCAAACACGGCGTCGAGCTGCGCGCTGATGATCGCTTCGGTCTGACCGGCTTCGCGGTGTTCAAGCAGCTCGCCGACACACAGGATCGGAATCAGCCCTGCAGCCTGAGCCGCAACGAACTTGCGCGCAACCAGCTCATTCGATTCGGCGTGGTACTGGCGTCGTTCGGAATGACCGACCAGCACGTAATGGCAGCCGATCTCCTTGAGCATCGTCCCCGCCACTTCGCCGGTATATGCGCCCTGCGCATGTTCGCTGAGATCCTGCGCGCCAAACTCCAGTCCGGAACCGATGCTCGCATCAATCAGCTCGGCCAGGTAAGGGCACGGCGGAATGACCGCGACATCCGCTGCCGACGGCAACCCGGCAACCACGCCTGCCACAAGATCGGCGGAAGCCGAGCGCGAGCCATGCATCTTCCAGTTTCCGGCAACGAGTTTGCGGCGCATGTTTCACATCGATGAGGTCAACGGCCGCAAAGCATAGCCGCGCGCGCTGATTGCGGCAAACGTTGGGGCTGTGAGCCGAGAGCCGAGAGCGGTGAGCGGTGAGCGGTGAGCGGGAAAAGCAGCGCGTCAGCATTTGCATGGTCAATAGATCTCCAGTGATTGCGACGAACCCTGCCTCGCTTGGACTGCTCTCCCCGCTAACCGCTATCTGCTCTCGGCTTACCGCATCACACCGCTTACGGCCCCATAGAGCTACCCTTGCCGAGAACGCACAACAGGCCCCAAGTCATGAACGAAAAGAGAGGCTACGCCCTCATCACCGGCGCCTCGGCCGGTATTGGGGCCGCGTTTGCGCGCGAGCTGGCCAGCCGCATGGTCGATCTGGTGCTTACCGCACGCCGCCTTGAGCGGCTGCAAAGCCTGGCCAGCGAACTCATGGATAAGCATGCGATCAAGGTCGAGGTGATTGCCTGTGACCTCGCCGATCGCGACGCGCCGCGACATCTCGCCGCACAACTCGAAGAGCGTGGCATTGCGATCGACATGCTCATCAACAATGCCGGCTATGGGGTCAGCGGCTACTTCCTCAGCCAACAATGGCAAACCCAGGCCGATTTCATCCAGGTCCTGATGACGGCACCGACCGAGCTTTGTCATCGGCTGCTGCCCGGCATGCGCGAACGCGGTCATGGCCGCATCATCAATGTCGCTTCATTGGCTGGGCACGTCCCTGGATCAGCTGGGCAGACACTCTATGCCGGTGCGAAATCCTACCTGATCAAGCTTTCCCAGGCCCTTCAGCTCGAATACGGCGACGACGGCGTGCATACCTGCGCGCTCTGCCCCGGCTTCACCTGGTCCGAGTTCCACGATGTCACCGGCTCACGCGAGATGATGTCGAAACTGCCGAAGTGGATGTGGATGGATGCCGAGACGGTTGTCCGCCAGGGTCTCGATGCGGTCGAACGCGGCGATGCGGTTTACATCAATGGCCGCGTCAATCGCATGATCAAATTGATGTTCAAGCTGATCCCCGACCGTCTCGCCCTGTACTTGATGGCCAGGCAATCGAGGAAATTCAGGAAGTCGTCGCCGCATTGAGCAAAGCCCCGCGTTGGCGAGAATCGCAGAAACAGCGGATCAACTTGCTCGGGCGAATGGGCGGAAATGAATCGGCTGGTTGCCGGTGCGCCTCAATTCGACAACTGCGCGGGGGGTTCGTCGAGCAATCCGTTGATCTCGTCAACCAGCTTGGGCAACATCGATTCGCCATAGCCGGAGTGCATATGCGCGACATGGCCGGTTCGGTCGATCAGGATCATGTACGGCAGCATTTGTACATTGTAGTTTCGCGCAACAATCGCGCTTCGGAAGTCGGCCGTGAAGGTGAGTTGATAATCCTTCATGCGCTTTATCATCTTCCGGTACTCGACAGGATCCGTGTCCGTGTTGACGGCAATCACCCGGATTTGATCATCGCCCAGCCGACGCTGCAGCTTCTCCAGAATCGGCAGTTCCGTGAGACACGCGCCGCACCAGCTTGCCCAGAACGTCACCACCACGACTTTCCCACGGTAGTCGCTGACGTGAACCTTGCTCTTGTTGTTGTCCACTCCCAATGCATCAGGCGGCGCCTTGCCGGGAACGACTTGTGCAGCCGCAAGGGTGGCAAAGAGCAGCGAAGCCAGCAGTCCAATCAGGAATTTCATTCACGATCTCCAATCGATGCTTCAGCATGCGCCGGCGTATTGAGCGCAAGCCCACTCTGACAATTTGTGCACATTATAACTGATGCAGGCCCCTGGCATACAGGGTCGGCGCATCTCAACTCTTCATGATGCTCCCGATTTTGGTATCTTGCGCCCGCCTTGAGCACGGGCTGGAGATCATCGATGAATTCCCTGGAACACTACTTCGCCCCGTTTCGCGCCAATACCGTTGGCGACGAGCAGACCTTCCACTCGGCGCATGGCGAGCAGCGCATCGTCTATGCCGACTGGACCGCGAGTGGCCGCCTCTACCACCCGATCGAGGAACGCCTGCTGGATTGCTTCGGCCCGTTCGTGGGCAACACGCATTCGGAGAGCAGTGAGACCGGTCGCGCGATGACGCTCGCCTACCACGAGGCGCATCGCATCCTCAAAGCACATGCCAATGCGAGCCCTGACGACCTGATTATCACCACCGGCACCGGCATGACCGGTGTTATCAACAAGTTCCAGCGCATCCTCGGCCTCAAGGCACCGCAGGGCCTGCGTCGTTTCCTCGACATCGCCGAGGCAGAACGCCCGGTCGTATTCATCACCCACATGGAGCATCACTCCAACCAGACCTCGTGGTACGAGACCATCGCCGATGTCGTCGTGGTGCCGCCGGATGAGCATGGCCTGGTTGATCTGGCCGCGCTGGAGGCGCTGCTGCACGAATATCGCGATCGCCCGCTGAAGATCGGTGCGTTCACGGCCTGTTCGAATGTCACCGGCGTATGCACGCCGTACCACGCGATGGCCAGGCTCATGCACCAGGCCGGCGGAGTCGCGTTCATCGACTTCGCCGCCTCGGCCCCGTACGTGGACATCGACATGCATCCGGCCGACCCCGAGGAGCGTCTTGATGCCGTTTTGTGGTCGCCGCACAAGTTTCTCGGCGGACCGGGCTCATCGGGCGCATTGATCTTCAACCGCAATCTCTACTGCAACACGGTTCCCGATGATTGCGGTGGCGGCACCGTGAACTGGACCAATCCGTGGGGCGAGTACTCGTTCCTCGACGATATCGAGGCCCGCGAGGATGCCGGTACACCGGGATTCCTGCAGACGATCAAGGCAGCCCTGGCGGTGCAACTGAAGAACCAGATGGGTGTGGAGGCGATGCGCCGACGTGAGGAGGAAATCGTTCCGCATGTGATGGATGCGCTGCAGGCAATCCCGGGCGTGAACCTGCTGGCGCGGATGCGGCGGGATCGGCTCGCGATCTTCTCGTTCTACGTGACCGGGATTCACTACAACCTGATCGTGCAACTGCTCAACGACCGCTTCGGTGTGCAGGCGCGCGGCGGCTGTTCCTGCGCCGGCACCTATGGTCACTACCTGCTGCATGTGGATCCGACCCTTTCCCATTCAATCACCGAGCGCATCGACCAAGGGGATCTCTCGGACAAGCCGGGCTGGGTACGGATTTCCTTCCATCCGAGCACGACGACAGCCGACATCGAGCACACCCTCAATGCCGTGCGCGAGATCGTCGAGCATGTTGACGAGTGGGCAAAGGAATACCTCTACTCACCGGTCAGCAATGAATTCACCCGACACGCTGGCGACAGCGGTGCGCCGCTGGCACGCGTCAAGGGCTGGTTCGATCTCGCACAGGGCGGAGCCCGCGCAGCGGATTCCGCCACATGAAGATCAACGAAGGTGAAGGCGTCATGCTTGCGTGGACGGCGCACGTGGACGGCGCAATCACCTGCGGTTGTTCCGCGCTACGACAGCTTGCACTTTGGCTAACTTCGCAGGTTGCGGCGAAACGTTACGCAACAATGTAGGTTGGCGCTGAGCCGAAGGCGAAGCCCAACGCTGCGGGGTAGGTCGGGATTGCGAGTGGCTTGGGGCTTGAGGGGTGTTGGGCTTCGCTTGCGCTCAGCGCCAACCTACAAAACCCGCGAAAACCGCTTGACGGCGAACAGAGGATCTGCCTGAAGACATCGATCGGCTCCCGCCATCCGCCTCTATTGCGGGAAAGGTTTCTGTGGGAGCGGCTTCAGTCGCGATGCCTTTTTGGCGGCATCAAGCAAAAGCATCGCGACTGAAGTCGCTCCCACGGTATCGGCTACCGTGGAATGGTGACCAGCTCGCGCAGGGCGGAATCCGCACAGCGGATTCCGCTGCACGAAGCAACACCTCGAACCGATAGACTGCACTTGTTTCATTTTCCCAACAGGTCTTCTACGCGCCGCCATAGGCGGAACCCGGGTCATTTGTGTCCACTTGCGCCGGTGAAAGCTGAACTTCGGCGAGCGCATCATCGGGCAGGGCGTAGGAGTTCTGCAGATACTCCTGCTCACTGAGGATTTCCGGAAATTGCGCGCCACGCAGGGCCTGTACGGCAAATATCTCCTCGACTCCACCGGTGAACTTGAGGAACGCCACGGTATTGCCGTTCTCGATATTGACTACCCAGACCCCGGACTGCCGATCACTGTTGTCATCGGTAATCGGGATGTCGGTGAACGGGTTGCTCTCGCGTAGTTGCGACAGGCCGATGAAGGCCAGCGGACCCATAAAGTCCATGCCGCGGGCAAAGCCGGGCACGCGCCCGACATCGGTACGTTCGCCGGTTTCCGGATCCACCTTGACCAGGGCACCACGCCCGGATTCGAGTACCCACAACTTTTCGTCATACCAGCGCGGCGAATGTGGCATCGACAAGCCACGGCAGAGGATGCGCTCACCCTCGAGATCGATCAGCAAGCCACCATCGCGCTTGTTCGCACGCCAGCCGCCCGGCGTATTGGCATCACCGAGACTCGTCACATAGCGTGGCTTGCCATCGCGCATGGCCAGGCCGTTGAGGTGGCAGCGATCCTCGGGCGCGTAGTGGCTGACGAAGGAGGGTCGCCAGCGCGGCACGAAGCTCGATTTTGAATCCAGCGTGCACAGGCACGAGAACAGCGTATTGATGAACCAAAGCTCGCCGTCACCGTCCCAGGCCATTTCGTGGATATCGATGGCGCCAGTGATATGTCCGCGCCGAGCCAGGTACACCGCATCATGGCGCGGCGGATTCTCCAATCGTGGCGCCACCGCCGGCATGTTGCGGAACTCGGCAATCTCCATGAACGCGCCCAGGGCCAGGCGCTCATTGTCGGCGGCCATGCCCATCGGCCGGTTGAAGGTGCGGAAATGGGTGTTGATTGCATTGCCGTCGGCACGCAGCAATACCAACTTGCCGGCCTGATAGGTGGTGACGGCCAGCGAACTCTTGAAGTGCGTCAGCAGATCGGCAAAGTTGGTCGTATGTACGCTGGCCAGAACCTGCTTGGGATCCTGTGGTGCGGCGGGTTGTCCGGCATTGGCGGCAATTGCGCTGTCCGGGTCATTCCCGTAGCTGGAAATCCCGGGTTTGTTGTCGTCGCTTGTTGTCATTTCAGCTTGGCACCGCGGAAGTAACGTACCCGCACATCCAGCCCTCGCGGGCTCTTGCCAATGAAAATGAAATGCGGCTTTATCCACTCTGCCTTGCGGAAGACCTCGCCGAAGCGGGTGTTTTCGAGTTCCAGAATCACACCGATGCAGGGGAAGTCACGTTCGCGGGCGTAGGCCTCCAGCACATCGAAGGAATCCATCAGCAAATTGTAGATCAGGCGTGTAGCGCGCCATTTGGGCGCGACGAAGGCCCGCCAGAAATACACTGGTTGACCCAGTTGCGGCGGCGTCATGGGCATCGCCGTGCACACCCCGGCGATCTCGCCATCCGCGTCGCGCGCCAGCATTACCACCTGTTTCAGGCGTGCCGTGGCCTGCGCCTCGTCCGGAATCGCGCCTTCGCGCTTCCAGAATGCCATCAGCTCAGTGGTGTCTTGTTCGTCAATACTCGGCCAAACCGGGGCCAGGCTGAACGTCGCCTTCCTTCCCGCAGTGCGGCCTGAATTGCCTGTACTCATGTGCCCATATCCCTTGTTCGCCCAATGCCGACAAGGCCAAGTTGAACACATGGCGGGCCAGATTTCACGCCACCCAACCCAGGACCAGGTTGCTGAAATTTCTTCCGCCGACGCGCCTTGGCAAGGCAAAAAAACGGGCCGGGTGAGTGTCGATTTTGACACCCGCCCGGCCCGGCAAAGTGTCGTACTCAGTCGAAGCCGTTGGCAAAGATGGTGTCGCCACCCAACTCGAACGCACCGATGTCCGGAGCAGGACCATACGTTCGTACGAAACCTGAACCGCGCTGATCGGTGGTGAAGCCGTTGGCAAAACCCACATTGATTGCCGGACTGCCTGGCAATACCGCCTTGGTCAGCGTGAAGCCACCGTTGCTCTTCAGTACCCCGAGCTTCGGATCACCGTTGTTGATGGTATCCCCGGGTGTCGAGGCATACTTGGTTATTCCGACCAGGTTGTGGTCGCCGGTGATCACGGCCGGCGTCGTGCTGTTGCCGCGGATATCCGAGTTGAGGTTGTTGGTCGAACTGTCGATCAAGAAGTTGCCCGAGACGATCGTGCTGGACATGGCCACGTTGACGCCATTCTTGATCAGAAACCCGGCACCGTATTTCTTGTCGGCACCGTTTTTCTCGGTATTGCCGCTGATCGTGCAGTTGTTGATGGTGCTGGTATTGCCAAGATACATGCCGCCGCCGTACTTGGAATTGGAAGCGCTGGCCGTGTTGTTGGCAATCGTGCTTTCATAAATCCCCGAGGTGCCTGTACCGTTTCGGCCCAGCAACATGGCGGCGGCGGAATCGGCCCGATTGCCGTGGACACTGGATCTGGTGATCGCTGTCGATCCGGAAATCCACGCACCGCCGCCCACGTCAATGGTGGACGTGCCACTGCTGGCGATATTGTTGCCAATGCTGGCGTATTTCGCGGTCAGATCCGCTTTTGAGTATATGCCGCCGCCACGCGTAAACGCCCCACTGCTCGTGAACGCACTGTTGCTGGTGACGGTACCGTACTTGACCGTAACGCCGCCCTTGGCGTAGATGCCGCCACCCATTGCGGCATCCGAGTTGGCGATGGCGTTGCCGCCCGTAACAACACTGCCCCCAAGCACCATGGTGTAGCCTGTGCTGTAGATAGCGCCGCCGGTAGCCGGATTAACTCCAGTGTGCTCGGCGGTGCAGTACTTGACTCTGGTCGAGTCTTGCAGAACCACGTTGCCTTTCGAATAGATGCAGCCACCGGAGCCGGTCCAACTGCTCGACGCGGTCGCAAACCTGCCGTCTCTGACCGTAACGCCGGACAGGGTCAGGGTTCCGGTGCCGCCATGTACCAATGGCTCGACAGTGTCCTGGCCGCTGATAATCGGGTACTTGGAGTTCGGATTGCCCTGAATGGTCAAGTCGTTCACGCTAGTGACAATTGAGCTTGCGAGATTGACCGTGCAACTCAGCCCGCTCATATCAATGGTATCGCCGCTGCCGGCAAGGGCCACGGCGGCGCGCAGGCTGCCGGAACCGGAATCATTGCAGTTGCTGACCGGTATGGTTGCTCCGATGACAACGCCGAGCTTGTCGATTCCCAACAGGCGCTGCATGGCCATGTCGACCCTGGCAGCCTGGGCGTCGGTCAGCTTTGACAGCATCGCCTCACCACTGGGCACACTATCGAGAAGCAGTGTCCGTGAATTGTTGAGTTGCGAGGTTCTGTCTGTGTCGTTGGCCATTAGCGGGCCAGACACGCTGAATGCCAGCGCGGCCGCCAGACAGGCGGCCAGTGGTGTCAATCGCAGCCGTAGTGGCCGCGTCCCTTTTTGTTGATCCTTGACCAGTCGTTTCATGCGGATAACTCCCTCAAGTCGTCTTGCGCAGAGACAAACAGATTGCCCACCCTCAGATTCCAACGCGGCACTTTTTTCACAACAACATTACATAATAAAAAACATTTAGTATTTTATTATACCGAAATGAGCGAAAATTTACCTGGCAGCCAAGGGCTCGCGATTTTCCCACGCAAGCCCTGCCCTTACCTTGACCTATGTCATGCCACCAAAAATTCTCCTGCCTGTTGAAAATGCTGCCAACATAAGCATTTGCCGCAAACCGGTGCCGTCCATGATAACGCACGATGATCGCGCAAGGCATTGGATTCAAGCCGCTTCTCGCGATTGAGGCAATAGGCAAGCCCAATCAATATGGAGCACAGCGATACCCATCGCCTTTTGGCGCCGGGCAGCATGGGTTCCGCCGGATCAAGTCCGGGGTCAACCCAACCTGCGAGTGCTCATTGCCAGTCGGCGTCATCCCATGCGTCGTCATCCCAGTCCATACCCAGAGGCCCGGCGACGCAGGTGGCATTGATGTTGTCCATGGGCGTGCTGACCACGGTGCCGGTTGCGTTGACCAGGGTGCAGGTTTGGTCGGTCGGTTGCGTGGTGATCGTGACCTGATAGGAGGCGCCGAGCGGCCCGGTATTGGCAAAGGTGTACAAGCGCAATGCGCCACCCTGGGCGGAAACAGGCTTGTCTTCGTTGACCGCACCAACCATGAGGTGCAGCACGAAGCCGTTGCCGGTGAGACCGGTGACCTCACCGCCCAAACTGCAGCACGGTTCGAAACCGTCGGCGAAGATGCGGTCAGTTGCGCTGGCTGACGCTGTCACGCCAGCCAGGCTGAGCGCGAAAAACAGCAAGATCATGCGCATGGCATTGCTCCGGTTGGTGCTCGAGGTGCGCATCAGAAGTCCTCGAACAACGAACCGGCACGCCAATCATTATCGCCCGTGGCATCGTGCGTGAAGCCACCACTGACCGATGAACTCGAGCCGCTGGCGGTGTTGTACAAGCCGCCGCTGACCGATGAATTTCCGCTGCTGGCTTTGTTGCCAGCGCCGCCGCTGACCGATGACCAAAAGCCGCTGGCTGTGTTGGACTGGCCACCGCTAACCGTTGAAAAGTAGTAATTGGCCACATTTCTTTCGCCGCCGCTGACCGATGATATCCCGCCGCTAGCCTTGTTGCGAAGGCCTCCGCTGACCGAGCCATACTGAGCGTTGACAATGTTGTATTCACCAGCGAGAAAACCGCCATATTGCGAATAGGCGTTGAACGCGCCAACGATAAGGTTGTGCGAACCGCTACGGTGGTTGCGCGCCCAAGTGCCGCCGTGGTTCTGGCAGGTCGGCTGATCAATGTCGTAAGTACCAACTGAGCAAGTTTCGTATGCATCGACAACTGCCGGGTTGTATCCCACGATCAGATTTCCCAGCCCATTGATGGTTTCCTCGTCACCCATGCCGTTGACAACCTGCACATTGATGCCATGGAAGCGCGCGGTCGGATAGAGAATGGTCGGGGTATTCGGATCGGGCACATTGACCATATCCAGATTCGCCGCCAGCGCCATTACCGAACTGCCTTGCACGGCGGCCATCTGCGTGGTCAGCGTGCTGATCATTGTCTGATGGGTGGCCACGGTGCTGTTGAGCGTGGTGATCGCGGTTTGTTGTCCAGCAACCGTGGTGTTGAGCGTATTGATGGTGGTCTGCTGCCCCGCCACGGTACTGTTGAGGGTGTTGATCGTGATTTGCTGGCTGGACACGGTGCTGTTGAGCAGGTTGATCGAGCTCTGCATACTGCCGATGGCTGCTTGCAAACTGGCAATGTCGGTGGCACTGCCGTTGACAGCTATGGCCACTGCGCCGAAGTTGGCGTTGACCTGGGTGGCCACCGCGGGTGTGTGCGCGGTGAACGAATTGGGAATGGTGACGTTGCCGGCCAGTGCGGCACTGGCGAACAGCAGCAGCGGGGCCATGCCGGCACGCGCACAACGATGGATAAACAACATGACATTGTCTCCTTAATTATATAAACGAATAATATACCAACGGCTCTTCCTTCCTTTCGCTTGCCCTGCTGCTGCTCTTCGCGCACTCATGAACAAGGCAAGCTGCTCAACCACCAATCCGGACATCCCATCCTGTTGCCGACGTCGGCTGATGCCGGTCAGGCTGGAACATCGCGCCGCATCCGGGCTGGCTTGGGCTTTATTGCCAGTCGGCGTCATCCCATGAATCGTCGTCCCAGTCCATACCCAGAGGCCCGGCGACGCAGGTGGCATTGATGTTGTCCATGGGCGTGCTGACCACGGTGCCGGTTGCGTTGACCAGGGTGCAGGTTTGGTCGGTCGGTTGCGTGGTGATCGTGACCTGATAGGAGGCGCCGAGCGGCCCGGTATTGGCAAAGGTGTACAAGCGCAATGCGCCACCCTGGGCGGAAACAGGCTTGTCTTCGTTGACCGCACCAACCATGAGGTGCAGCACGAAGCCGTTGCCGGTGAGACCGGTCACCTCACCGCCCATCCTGCAGCAAGGCTCGAAACCATCGGCGAAGATGCGCTCAGTCGCACCGGCCGACGCTGTCACGCTGAGTGCGAAAAACAGCAAGATCATGCGCATGGCCATACTCCTGTTGGATTGCATGCTGCGCATCACAGGTCTTCGAACAAGGTGCCGGCACGCCAATCGTAATCGCCGGTGGCGTCGTGCGCGTAGCCGCCGCTGACAGATGAGCTCCCGCCGCTGGCCGTGTTGTGGATGCCGCCGCTGACAGATGAAAACCCGCCGCTGGCCGTATTTGAAGTTCCACCGCTGACTGATGAATTGTGGCCGCTGACCGTGTTGCCCTGGCCGCCACTAACCGATGAAAAGTTGCCGCTGACCGTGTTGCCCTGGCCGCCGCTGACCGATGAATAGATGCTGTTGACAACGTTTGTGTAGCCAGCGAGCAACCCACCGAATTGCGAATAGGCATTGTAAGCGCCTACGATCAGGTTGTGCGAACCACTGCGGTGATTGGCCGCCCAGATGCCTCCATTGGTCTCACAACTGGTCTGATCAGTGTATTGGCCGTCGGAGCAGACCACGCTAGCGGTTAAACTTGTCGGGTTGTAACCCACGATCAAATTGCCCAGCCCGTTTTTCGTCCCCTCGTCACCCAAGCCATTGACGACCTGCACGTTGATACCGTGGAAGCGCGCGGTCGGATAGAGAATGTTGGCGTCATTCGGATCGGGCACATTGACCATATCCAGATTCGCCGCCAGCGCCATTACCGAACTGCCTTGCACGGCGGCCATCTGGCTGGTCAGCGTGTTGATTGTCGTTTGCTGGCTGATCACCGTGTTGTTGAGCGTTGTTACCGTCGCCTGCAGGCTGGCGATGGCCGCCTGCAGGGCGGTGATGTCGGTGGCGCTGCCGTTGACGGCGGTCGCCACGGCGCCGAAGTTGGCGTTGACCTGGGTAGCCACGGCAGGCGAGTGTGCGGTGAATGTATTCGGAATGGTGACGTTGCCGGCCAGTGCTGCGTTCGCGCCCAAAATTAGCGCTGCCATAGCGACGAGACGCAGACGATGAATGGATGACATGACGGACACTCCCCCAGCAGGAATCGATCCCGATAAACCCGTGCCGGGGCAAGGCTTTGCAGTCCTTTGGTTTGCCCGGCACGACCCATGTGCCCTGCGCGCTGGTGGTGTGACACCCGGCGCGCAGGCCGATACGAGCGTGCGCCTGTTCGGGGGCTGCCGACTACCGGTAAACAGCGGTAATCGACACGGCTAGTGAGGAGTCCTGATCTCCCGATCAGGACAACCTGCAATGCACACAAGTCCCGCCAGCAAGCTGACCAGTTCAGCCTGGCGATGACAGCCGGTCTTGCGGAATATCTGCTCAAGATAGGTGCGTGCCGTATTCGGCCGGATATTGCATTGTGCTGCGGCTCCGGCCAGGGTCGCACCCGTGGCCAGTTCGGCCGCCAACCGGCTTTCGGCCGGCGACAGATCAAACAATGCATGCAGGATGGCCAGATCAGGCTTTCGATGCGAACCGGTCGACACATTCATGACGACCAGCCAAAGGCCGCCGGAAAAAATATCACGGGCCACACCAACCAGCGGAATGACATGGGCGACCCTGCCCGGAAAGCGTTGATTGGGCGGCAGCGGAATCGAGCGGATAGCGGATTCGCCGCGCAGGATGTCGGCCAGCAATGCATCACCGACGGGATCACCGAGCACGATGCGTTCGCCGCTGCGGGTGCCGATCAGGCCACTGCTCATCCACGGATTCGCATCGAGCACGCTTCCGTGCCGATTCAGCAATGCCGCCGGCATGCCGATTGCAGTCAACGCATCGAGCCCTCCGCGTGCGTGCTCAAGCCCGAGCCTGCTCGCGATCAATCCCGCGCGTGCCAGATGCGAGCGGAAACCGCACAAGCGATCCAGTTGTTCAATGCTGTGTCGACCCTCAGCGACATTACGCTCGAAGGTCAGGATGATCGTGGTTTCGCTCGGCATCGGAATCGCCGTGCCCACCTGCCATTCCAGCCCCTCGGCCTTCAATGCACGATAGACCTCGTCGAGCTCCAGCTGCTGCGGAGGCATCAGGTCATTGACGCAATGAAAATACTGATCGCCGATGCTGGCCTCGATCAGCCGATTCGGGCTGCGCCCGGGCCGTTTCCACGCATCGGTATGCGAAAGCTCCTCCAGCAGAGCCTGCGTGCGTGCGGTCGTCTGCCAGCGTGGCGCGGTCAGCCCGTCGGCAAGCAGCAGGGTGCTGCTTGCCGAACCCGAAATCCCACACAGCGCATCAAGCACACCCGTCCATCGCTCCGGAACGAACGCAGCTTCATAGATCGATTCGACCAACGCAGCAGATCCCATCGCGCAATTCCCTCGCCAACCATCTGCCATACATCAGCACCCACACCATTGCCATGTCCGCAGCCCAATCGGCCTGGATCAGCATTCACTCCAGAACCGACCATTGGCCGATGGTCGATCGCCCCGTCAGCATTCGCATTGACCTGGGTCAAGAGGCTCTGGTCGCTTTCATGCGTGCGTACGAAGCCCGAGATTTGGCGGTCTGAAAAAGCGGTGGAGCTATTCATGATCCATTACCAACTTCATCGATCAATGCGCAGGCCGGCACCCGGCAGCGCCCCTCGATCACCCTGTCAGGGCAAACAGGAACACTTCAGGCAGCACGAAGTTCAAATCTACCCGCGCCGCTGCAAATCAATGATCGCTTGCTGGCTGCGTCGAGCCAGTTGCTGGCGATCGCCCGGATGCAGATTGTCGGTCGGAATCGGTGCACCGACACGCAGGCGGATCCGGCCAGAACGCACCTTGAAGCCGGCGGCTGGAAGCACGAGCCCACTGCCATCGATCGCGATCGGCAGGATTGGAATACCGGTCTCGATCGCAAGCTTGAATACGCCACCCTTGAACGGGCCGACGCGCCCGTCACGGCTACGCGTGCCTTCGGGAAACGCGCACAGGCTTTGTCCGTCCTTGAAGATGGCGGCGGCATCATGGAGACGGCGTGCGGCGGCGCGTGCGGACTGGCGTTCGATGAAGACCATGCCCATCGCCCGCGCATAGGCTCCGACAAACGGCACCCTGGCCAGCTCCTGCTTGAGGACAAACCGCATCGGTACCGGCAACGCGCGAAACAGCGCGCAGATGTCGATCATCGACTGATGATTGGCAACGACGATATACGGCCGCGAGAAATCGATCGCCTCGAAACCTTCCCGATCAAGGCGTGCGCCGGCACCGCCAAGCAGACCTGGCGCCCAGACACGACTGGCCATGCGCAACGGCCAATACCGCCGCCCTCCGCAGAGCACGAGCAGCAACAGCGCGAAGCAGATCAGCACCGAGGTCCATGTGATCGTGAACAGCAATTGCAACGCGTTGAACACGCGCCAGCCGATGCCGCCCAGCAGACCCGGGCGCAGCGACGATGAAGTAACCGACATTCCCTTCCCCCGAATTCGGTCTGCAGGATAGTCGATATGCACTCAGTCGCCAAATTGCAGCTATGCAATCGGCAAACCCGCGTCACCCCGGCAAGCCAGCGATGGCGTTGAGTCCAATTGCGAAGTGCAACACCCAATGCGAACGGGCCCGATGCAATCACCGCGAGGCGACGCGGATCGTGAGCTTGTCCCTGATTCCGCAAGCCAAAACACTTCCTGGCGACTCGGAATTGCGGAAGACCTCACGCCTGATCAGATCAGCTTGATTTCGCGCAGGCGCTCCAGCAGGTATTCGTGCGAGGTGATCGGCGTCGGATAGCGGCTCGGATTCCCGGCACTGATGCACGATGGCAGCACATCGAGAATGACATCGGGGTTCGGATGCAGGAAGAACGGCACCGAATAGCGCGGCTGTCGCGCCATCTCGCCTTGCGGATTGGTCACCCGATGGGTCGTCGACGGATAGACGTGATTGGTCAGGCGCTGGAGCATGTCGCCGATGTTGACGACGATGGCATCGCCCTCGGTGGTGATCGGCAACCAGTTGCCTTCGCGGGTCAGCACCTCGATGCCGGCGGCGCTGGCACCAACCAGCAGGGTGATGAAATTGATGTCTTCGTGGGCGCCGGCGCGAACATTCGGAATATCGCTCGTCGTGATCGGCGGGTAGTGGATCGGGCGCAGGATCGAGTTGCCGAGGTTGGTCTTGTCGGCGAAGAAATCCTCGGCCAGATCGATATGCAGGGCGAGTGCGCGCAGCACGCGCGTGCCGAGCGCGTCGAGCGCCTCGTACAATCCGTAACCATGCTTGTGGAAGCCTTCGACCTCGCTCGGCCAGACATTTGGCGGCATGACCTCGGCGTATTTCGAATCGCGCGGAATCTCGCGGCCGATATGCCAGAACTCCTTGAGATCGGCGTACCTGGAATCCTTCGCCGTCTCCACGCCGAACGGGGTATAGCCGCGCGCGCCACCGCCGCCGGGCTGGTGGTATTTCCGCTTGACCTCATCCGGTAAAGCGAAGAACGCCTGGAACGCCCGGTAGGCCGCATCGACATCGGCTTTCGGAATGCCGTGGCCGCTGATGCAGCAGAAACCGAATTCACGATAGGCCGCACCGAGTTCGTTGACAAAGGTATCGCGCTCGCTGTCGTAGCGTCGGATATCGAGGGTCGGGACGTGTTTCATCGGCGGTTTCCTGCTCCCGCGAGGCATGCGGGAATCGACGTTGGGGGACGCTGTGCCGAACGCGGGTACGCGGGCTCGGCTTGGACTCGCGCAATTATTCCACGAGTGCTCAGGAAACGCGCGTCTGCGCGTCGCGCACGGCATCGGCCAGTTCTTCGACGAGTCGGGCGACCAGATCGGCGTCGACTGCCTCGACCGTCACCCGAACCAGCGGCTCGGTGCCGGAGGGGCGCAGGACAACACGCCCGTGACCGGCCAGTCTCGCCTGTACGCCAGCAAGCACTCGCTGCACCTCGGCGTCCGCGACCAGGGCCTTGCCTCCGCTGGCGCGGATATTGACCGTGGTTTGCGGCACCTTGTGCATGCCTGCTGCCGCCTCGGCCAGGGTTCGGCCACTGCGCGCAAGCGCTTCGAGCACCTGCAGTGCGCTGACGATGGCATCACCGGTCGAGACCCGATCGAGGCAGAGGATGTGCCCCGAGGTCTCGCCACCAAGCACGCCCGAGTGTTCGCGCAAGGCCTGCATCACATAGCGGTCGCCGACCTGGGTGCGCATGAACGCAACCCCGATCGAGGCCATGGCCTGCTCAAGACCGTAGTTGCTCATCAAGGTGCCAACCAGCGGGCCGCCCAGGCGGCCCTGTGCATGCCAATCCAGGGCGAGGATGTAGAGCAGTTCGTCGCCATCAACGATGCGGCCGGTGTGATCGACCATCTGCAGCCGATCGCCATCGCCATCGAAGGCGATGCCGAGATCCGCGCCCGTCTCGACGACCGCGTGACTCAAGGTGCCCGGACTGGTCGATCCGCAGTCGCGATTGATATTGAGCCCGTCGGGTCGGTTGCCGATTGCGCTGACGGTTGCACCAAGCTCGCTGAACATTTTTGGCGCGATCTGATAGGTCGCCCCGTGCGCGCAATCGATGACAATGTGCATGCCGTGCAGGTTGAACGAGCGCGGCACCGTCGATTTGCAGAATTCCAGATAGCGTGCCGAGGCATCATCGATGCGCACGGCCTTGCCGATGGCTTCCGATTCGACGGTCGAGAATGCCTCCTCAAGCTCCGCTTCGATGGCCAGTTCGACTGCATCGTCGAGTTTCTCGCCGATCGCCGAGAAGAACTTGATGCCGTTGTCCTGGTGCGGATTGTGCGAGGCGCTGATGACGATTCCGGCATCGGCGCGCATCGAGCGGATCAGGTAGGCAACTCCCGGCGTCGGCATCGGCCCGAGCAGGCGCACATCGGCACCCGCCGCGAGCAAACCGGCTTCGAGCGCGGATTCGAACATGTAGCCGGAAACCCGCGTGTCCTTGCCGATCAGCACGATGGGCTTTTCAGTATCGCCCTGCAGCACCTTGCCCATCGCGCGCCCGAGCTTGAGCATGAACTCGGCCGTGATCGGCCACTCGCCAACGCGACCACGAATGCCGTCGGTGCCGAAATAACGACGACCGCTCATGAGCGGCCGTCCGGGATTCGGGAGTCGGGATTAGGGATTCGGTCAGAGAGGCCGGGATCTGTCAGCAAATCGCATACTGGCGACAGCATGCTCTTGCGACTCCCGAATCCCGAATCCCGAATCTCGGCCCCCATCAATCCCCCATCTGCTTCTGGCGATGCTCCCAGCGTTCCTGGGCGTCGAGGCAGAGCGTGGCGATCGGGCGGGCATCGAGACGATCAAGGCCGATGTCCTCGTCGGTTTCCTCGCAGAAGCCGTAACGGCCTTCCTCGATACGCTTGAGTGCCTTGTCGATCTTCGAGATCAGCTTGCGGTAGCGGTCGCGCGTGCGCAGTTCGAGTGAGTTTTCGGTCTCGCGCGTGGCGCGCTCGGCCTCATCGCCGACATCGCGGACTTCGTCACGCAGGTTCTCGATGGTCTGCTTGGACTCTTCGACCAGATCCTCACGCCAGCTTTGCAGCTTGCGGCGAAAATACTCGAGGTGTTGCGGACTCATGTATTCCTCTTTCGAGGACGGACGGTAGCCGGTTGGCAGATCGACAAGCGTAGTGGTCGGCAGCGCGTAGCGGCCGTCCTGCATGGTCACGCCTTTCAATTTCGTCGTCGAGTGCGGCTTCGCCTTGGGCATTGCACTCGTCCGCGATGCAGCGGTTGTTGCAGAATTGGTTTCAATCACGGATGACTTGGTGTTCTTTGGGGGGGTGGGAGCAGGCTTGCTGGCCTTGCTGGCTTTCTTTGGTACAGGTGGCTTTGCCACAACCGGTTTTGTCGGAAGCTTTTTCGCTTCGACCTTGCGAGCGGCCGTTTTGCTTGCGCGAACACTCACCTTGCCGGCCTTGACCGGAACAGCTGGTTTCCTGGCCTTGCTCGTCGCGACTGGCTTCTTCGGCGCCGGCACTTTCTTGCTGACAGCCTTGGCCTTCGACTTCGTTGTCGGTGCCGATTTCAGCTTGCTTGCAACCTTGGGCGCAGCCTTTTTGACGGGCTTTGCCACAGCCTTCGGCTTCGCGACAGCCTTGGCTGCCGGCTTTGCACGCGCCACAACCTTGGTCGATTTGGCCGTGGTTTTGGATTTTTGCGTCGATTTCGCCATTTCCGTCCTTACTCCGTCCTCACCTTGTGACTCGGCGGCGGCGTGTTATAGCCTAAGTACCCGCCCCCGGCAACCGCTGTCAATTGCGTTTCAGCCGGCGCCCCAGTGCGAACAACACCTTTATCTCGTGTCCCGTCTCATCCTTTCATTGCTGACGCTCTACAAGCGCTTCATCAGCCCGCTGCTCGGCGCACGCTGCCGTTTCCATCCGAGCTGCTCGGACTATGCCCGTATCGCCGTTGCGCGATTCGGCAGCGCGCGCGGATCCTGGCTGGCGATCAACCGGCTGCTGCGCTGCCAGCCGATGTGCGATGGTGGATCCGATCCGGTGCCTGCAGAATTCAGTTGGCGCCCATTCCTGCGCGAAAAAGTACACTCTGTACATGACCATGAATGATTGGTTGATCACGAACGCCCATCTCGTCAACGAAGGCCGTCGCTTCGATGCCGACGTACGCGTGCGCAATGGCCGCATCGAGCGTATCGATGCGCAAATCCCTGCCGAAGCCAATGAGCGGGTATTTGACGCGGCCGGTCGCTGGCTGTTTCCGGGCATGATCGACGATCAGGTGCATTTCCGCGAACCAGGCCTCGAACACAAGGCCAACATCGAATCGGAATCGCGCGCCTGCGTCGCCGGCGGAATCACCAGTTTCATGGAGATGCCGAACACCAGGCCACCGGCGGTCAACCGTGATGCACTCGAAGCCAAGTATGAGCGTGGCCGCGTTTCCTCGCGCGCGAACTATGCGTTCTATCTCGGCGCAACCAACGACAACCTCGAAGACATCCGCACACTCGACCCGAAGGCGGCACCCGGCATCAAGGTGTTCATGGGCGCCTCGACCGGCAACATGCTGGTCGACAATCCAGCCACGCTCGATGCGATCTTCCGCGATGCACCAACGCCGATCATCACCCATTGCGAAGACACGCCGATAATCAGTGCCAACGAAGCGAAAGCGCGCGAGCGCTGGGGCGATGACATCCCGGCCGATCAGCACCCGCTGATCCGTTCGCGCGAGGCCTGCATCAAGTCGACCGAACTGGCAATCGACCTTGCCCGCAAGCACGGCACACGCCTGCATGTATTGCATATATCGACTGCCGATGAACTGGCCCTGTTCTCGCCCGGGCCGATCAGCGGCAAGCGCATCACCGCAGAAACTTGTGTGCATTTCCTGCATTTCAGCGTCGGGGATTACGCGCGGCTCGGCCATCGCATCAAGTGCAATCCGGCGATCAAGATGGCCAGCGACCGCGCCGCGATCATCAAGGCGCTGGGCGAAGGCCGTATCGATGTGCTCGCCACCGATCACGCGCCACATCTGGCCGATGAGAAGGCGCGCCCCTACACGAGTGCACCGTCCGGATTGCCACTGGTGCAGTACGCGCTGCAAGTCGCGCTGGAACGCGTATTTGCCGGCGAACTGAACCTGGAGCGCCTGGTCGAGTCGGTCACGCATGCCCCGGCGACCTTGTTCAACGTGCGAGAGCGCGGCTATCTGCGTGAAGGATTCCACGCCGACCTGGTCATCGTCGATCCGGCACGTCCGCATACAGTCGTGCCGGCGGAAATCCTGTCGAAGTGCGGCTGGTCGCCGTTCGAGGGCGAGACCTTCCGCTCAAGCATCGCAGCGACCTTCGTCAACGGCCAACTGGCCTGGAGCGACGGCAAGCTCGACGATAGCGTGCGCGGCCAGCGCCTCGAATTCGATCGTTGATCGCGATGCGCGGGATCATCCTGGCAACCCTGTTCGCCATGCCCTTTTGGGTCCATGCCGAATCAGCCGATCAGCGTGTGGCCTTTCCGGACAGCACAGCGCAGGGCTCGATGGTGATCGGCAAGGTGCCGCCAGGCAGCGTCGTCCACTACGCCGGCCGCAGCCTGCGCACAACTGCTTATGGCACGGTCGCCTTCGGCGTTGGACGCGATGAAAGCGGGCCGGTGACCGTCGTAGTGGAGCGTCCCGACGGCAGCAAGCAGGCCAGCGAGATTCGGGTGACGCCACGCGACTGGCCGGTCGAACATGTCAATGGTGTACCAGCGAAAACCGTTGATCCGCCACCCGAGATCGCCGCACGCATCCGCCGCGAGCAGGCGGCCGTTGCCGCCGTTCGCGAACGTGACGATGACCGTACCGATTTCACCGAATCCTTCATCCGCCCGGTCGAAGGACGCGTCAGCGGACGCTTCGGCAACCAGCGCGTCTACAACGGCAAGCCGCGCGCCGCGCATTCGGGCATGGATCTGGCCGCAGCGAGCGGCACGCCGGTCAAGGCGCCGGCCAGCGGCATCGTCTCGTTCGCCAGTGCCGATCTGTATCTGACCGGTGGCACGATCGTGATCGACCACGGCTTCGGCTTCAGCAGCAATTTCCTGCACCTTTCACGGCTCGACGTGGGCGTCGGCGAACCCATCGCGCAAGGCCAGCTCATCGGCGCGGTTGGAGCCACCGGCCGCGCTACCGGCCCGCACCTGCACTGGGGCATGAACTGGTTCGAGGTGCGCATCGATCCGCAACTCGTGCTGGAGCGAAGCGCGCCCTGACCGCTTGACTCATGCTTCGGCGCGCGCCGGCAAGTCGCGGTGTGGCGGCTTGCGGCGCAGGAACGGCAGTTCGACAAAGCGATGTGAAAAATGCGCAACCAGCACCGTTGCCGGGAGAACAAGGGCCAGGAGCAACCAGAATCTCGCGGCCGGTGTGAGTGTTGCTGGCAGTAGCGCGAGGATCGGCACGAGAATCGGCATATGCCACAGATAGACGCCAAAGCTGATGTCGCCGAAATATCGCAATGGGCGACTGGACAATAGAGCCCTCGCCGGGGTCGTGCCCCAGGCGCTGGCCAGAAGCAAGGGCACCAGACAGATCGAAAACAACCCGTGCCAGACGAAGAGCAAAGGATGCCCGGTCCAGTAGACTTCCTTGACCATGATGATCGCGGCACTCATGGCGAGCATTCCGGCCATGCCGGCAAACCACCACAGGGCAGGCCGGGCAGGACGCCAGCCCCTGAGCCCGGCGACGACAAACGCGCTGCCCGCAAGCATGCCGATGACAAACTGGTCGAGTCGCCCGGGCAGTCGCTCGATGACGACCGAGCGCGGTGGAGATGTCACGCCCAGATAAGCCAGGTGCATCAGATAACGCGAAGCTATGGCCAGCAAGACCGCGCCCAACAGCAGCCATGGCCAGCGGCGACGGTCGATCAGCGGCGCAAGCAGCGGCAGGATCAGGTAAAAACTGAACTCGATCGGCAAGGTGAACCAGACGCCGACCAGGGGCTCAATGAGCGGTTCACCCATGTTGAACCAGAGAAACAGGTGGGCGAGCAAGGCTTTGCCGTCAAGCAGGGTGCCGTAGCCAAATGCAGCGAGCACAAGCAGCACGCTCAACTGAAACAGGTAGGCCGGATAGATGCGCAGCACTCGCCGCCACAGGTAACGCCCGGTACTCGGCCTTGGTGCCGAACCATGACGCCACTGGGCAAACGGCAGCACAAGCAGAAACGCCGACAGGCAAAAAAAAATGTCGACACCTGCCCAGCCCACACTGAGAAACCAGCCGCCCTGCAGAAAGCTCATACCGGGAACCACCAACGGCGGGCTGCCGGACAGGGCCCAGACGTGAAAAAGCAGAACCCAAAGCGCCGCGAATCCACGCAGTCCGGTCAGGGCCGGCAGTTCAGTGAGGCGCTCACCCATGCATATCGCTCGTTGATAGGGCTTTCGAGTCTAGCCGAATAGTCGACACGCTCGCCGCCAATCCACGGCGCGAGCATCCGTGCCGATCATGAAATGTCCGGGCTAGACCGCACGTTCAAGTTCCGAGACCGAACGCAGCAGATGCGGGGCGAGATAGCAGTGCGAGCCGCAGGCCATCAGCCCAGCCTCGGCGAATTGCCGGCGATACCAGGCCGGCGTGCGCGCAATGAACCCGGCAACATCGCCGGCGACCGCATCGCGTGAGGTGAACAGCTCGATGAAGGCGAGGCCTTCGAGCAGTTCGGGGAAGCCTGACAAGCCCCGGCGCAGTTCGGGCGCGCGCAGATAGTGGGCGACATCCGAACAAACGATCAGGTCGAAACGACGCTCGAAGCGCAGCTCGGCAAGGTCGGCGAAACGTGCCATGCGCAGGTTGCGCGAGCGCCCGAACCGGCGGATCGCATATTCACTTGAATCGAGGCCGAGATACTCGATGCCCGGGCGCAAGCGCAGCAGTGGCGAGCGCCAGACGCCCTCACCGCAGCCGATGTCGAGCACGTTGCCAATCGAGCGTCCGAGATAGTACTCGGCCAGAGCAACGACCATGTTGACCTTGCGCGCAGTCTCGCCAGTCGCCCGCACCCGATGCGCCGGATCGCGGTACCAGCGGTCGAAATAGGCGCGGTCATATTGTTTTGCGTTCATTGCAGGTTTCAATTGGCGGAAACAACCGGGTGGACGTCGCGCCCGGGGATGAGTCTGACAGGCCCTGCCGAGCTTTTCGGACGATGCTGGCGTACCTGATCGGAAGCCCCTGCACCCGCAAGAACCCGTCAACCCGACCATTGTGCACTTGCACATGACGCCGAATGGCCTAAAGATAGGTGGATTCGCCAACGCAAAACAAGGCCGGGTCTATGCTCTATCACCTGCACGAACTGAATCGCTCACTGATGAATCCGCTCGTGGGTTGGTCCGGTGCTGCAGCGCAACTACTGACCGCCAAGGAAAACTGGCTATCTCATTTCCCCGGCGTGCAACGCCTGGCCGCCGGCTACGAGCTGAGCTACCGCCTCGGCAAGGATTACGAAAAACCGCCTTTCGCGATTCGCTCGGTGATGGCCCACGGTCTTGAAACACCGATCTCCGAACGCGTCTCGATCGCCAAACCGTTCTGCAACCTGATCCGCTTCAAGCGCTTCAGCGACGATGTCGCCAACCTCGATGCAATGAAGAACGACCCGGTCGTGCTTGTCGTCGCCCCGCTGTCCGGCCACCACTCGACCCTGTTGCGCGATACGGTCAAATCGCTGCTGCAGGATCACAAGGTCTATCTGACCGACTGGATCGACGCACGCATGGTGCCGCTCGACCAGGGCGATTTCGGCCTCGACGACTACATCGCCTATATCCAGGAATTCATCCGCCATATCGGCGCCGAACGCCTGCATGTGATCTCGGTCTGCCAGCCGACCGTGCCGGTCATGGCGGCGATCTCGCTGATGGCTTCTGGCGGGGAGCCGACACCACTGACGATGACGATGATGGGCGGTCCGATCGATCCACGGCGCAGCCCGACCAAGGTCAACGACCTCGCCACGACCCAGCCGTTGTCATGGTTCGAGAGCCACGTCATCCACAAGGTACCGTCGAATTATCCGGGCGCCGGGCGCAAGGTCTATCCGGGCTTCCTGCAACACGCCGGGTTCGTCGCCATGAATCCGAGCCGGCACATGACCTCGCACTGGGATTTTTACGAGGATCTGCGTCGCGGCGATCTTGAGGACGCCGAGGCGCATCGCAAGTTCTACAACGAATACAACGCCGTGCTGGATATGCCGGCCCGGTTCTATCTTGACACGATCAGCACTGTCTTCCAGCAGCACCTGCTGCCGCGCGGCCTGTGGGATGTCGCCGGACAACGGGTCAAGCCCGGCGACATCCGCGATACGGCACTGCTCACGATCGAAGGCGAGCTCGACGATATTTCCGGGCGCGGCCAGACCGAGGCCGCGCATGAGCTTTGCTCAGGCATCCCCACCTCGCGCAGGCACAACCTGCTGATCAAGGATGCCGGTCACTACGGCATCTTCAGCGGTCGCCGCTGGCGCGAGAAGATCTACCCGCAACTGCGCGATTTCATCGCCAGCCACGCCACATCGATCGATTCGGCAAAGCCGGAAAAAGCCAGAAAGCCGCGCCGCAAACAAGTCTGACTTGAGGCGGGAGCCTTCGGCCGAGCTGAGCGCGATCGTCCCGCGCTTCAGTTCAATTCAATTCGCGAAACCCTTCAGCGCGTATAAAACCCGCTGACAACCGGTTCGACGTATTCCTCGCGTTCGATCGCTTCGACACGGGCCCCAATCGGGCCGCGGCGCAGCCATTGTTCGAGTGCATCGAGTGACGCGGCATCGCCTTCGGCGACGACTTCGACACGGCCATCGCGCAAGTTGCGTGCATAGCCATTGATGCGCAGGCGCAATGCCTGGGCGCGGGTTCCGGCACGAAACGAGACGCCTTGCACACGACCCGAGATGTGGAAGATCGCGCGGATCATCTGAATTCAGCGCTTCCCGGCTGATTTGGCGGTCTTGATCGCCTGCTCCAGATCCTTGTCCTTGATCGGGCCGAGGAACTGTTTGGCGACACTGCCATCCGGGGCGATCAAATACGTCGTCGGCAGGCCACGCGGGATGTCGAAGTCAGCCGGTGGCGCATCGACCTCGATCTGCGCGATCGGGTAATCGACCGGATTTTTTTCGAGGAAATCGAGGATCTCGTGACGCTCGGTGTCCTCGAAGGCGAGGCCGATTCCGTCGACATCCTCGCGCGCCTTGATGAAGGCCGAAAGCTCGGGCATCTCGGCAATGCAGGGTGCGCACCAGGTCGCCCAATAGTTGATCACCACCCAGTGTCCACGATGCTTGGCGAGATCCCAGTGCTGGCCGTCAAGCGTGTCGATCTTGAGCGTGGGTTGCCTGGCGGTCTCGGCACTGGCGATCGTCGAGGTCAGCAGGATCAGCGCACCGAGTACGAGAGGACTACGGATGGTCATGTCGGTGATTCCGGATTGGCGGTGGCGCAGAGGGCGTCGCTGTCACTGGCTTTCGGTATCGGCACGAACTTGGCCAGCGGTACATCCAGACGCTGTCGCAGACTTGTTGAAAGATCATGCAATGGCGCTTCACCAAAATCGGCCAGATTTTGCCCCGGCAACATTTGGCTTCCGACCGGCAGACGATAGCCGCACTCGCGATACAGATCGAGAAGGCTGATCGTGTGCAGGTCACGCGCAAGCAGCCATTCGCCGGTTTCGCTGCGCCGGATTACGGCAACTTCGTACAGATCGGCCAGGTAGCGCTGCAGCAGATCATCGGTCAGATACGGTTCCAGGCGCAGCAATTCCTCGCTGTGCAGCCCCCGCCCTTCGCGATGTGCCGCAAGCAGTCGGCCAATCACGCGCAACAGTCCGGTCAGCTCCTGGTCGGCCGCGATACGATCATCGGCGTGGCGGTAATCGAAAGCCGACAACGACGCCGTGATCGATGCGCCGAACAGCACGATGATCCATGACAGGTACAGCCAGAAGAAGAAGATCGGCACGATCGACAGCGCGCCATAGACCTGCTGGTAGTTGGCCATGTCGCTGGCATACCAGGCAAAGCCATGCTTTGTCGACTCGAACAGGACGGCGGCAATCAGACTGCCGATCAGCGCATCGCGGAAACGTACGCTGCGATTCGGGATCACCGTGAAGGCCGTGCTCAAGGCGACCCAGACGATCATGAACGGCAACGCCGAGAGCACACGCTCCTTGATCGACCACTGGGTCGCGGCGGCATCGATGAAGGGCAGTGCGACCAGGTACGAACTGATCGCCAGCGCGGCGACCAGCAGCATCGGCCCCAGGCTCAACGCGGTCCAGTAGATGACGAATCGTGAGGCCGGCCCGCGATTGCTCTTGACCCGCCAGATGCGATTGAAGGCATCCTCGACGCTCATCATCAGCGAGATCGCGCTGAACACGAGCACGAGCACGCCAATCGTGGTCGCCTTGCTCGCATTGGCGGCGAACTCGGTCAGATAGGTCTGCACGACATCGCCCGTCGCCGGCACAAAATTGTTGAACACCCAACTGGTCAGCTTGATGCGCCACTCCTCGAACACCGGAAATGCGGCGAGGATGCCGAGGATTGCCGCCGTCAGCGGAACCAGCGCAAACAGCGTCGTGAAGGCGAGTGCACCGGCCGTCTGCAGGCAGCGGTCTTCGAGGAAGCGATGCCAGGTGAAATCCAGAAACGCGAGGCTGCGCTCCCTGCTCAGGCTAGACTTGGCGAGAATTTGACGAATCATCCGCGCAGCCTAGCCCAACCCGGACTATTCGTGAATACGCGCGATGCGGCCAATCCGCCCGATGGAGCTCATACAGTCGATGCCTGAAATCCTGATTCTCTACTACAGTCGCAGCGGCAAGGTTGCCCAGCTTGCACGCCTGGTTGCACGCGGTGTCGAGGAGGTTCCCGGCATGCGCGCACGCCTGCGCTGTGTGCCGCCGGTCGCGCCGGTTACCGAGGCCGCGCAGCCCCCGATTCCCGAAGATGGCGCTCCCTATGTCAATCGCGAGGATCTGCGTGAATGTGTCGGCCTCGTGCTCGGCAGCCCGACCCGCTTCGGCAACATGGCCGCACCGCTCAAGCATTTCATCGACTCGACCGCAGCGGAATGGGCCTCCGGCAGCCTGGTCGGAAAACCCGCCGGCGTTTTCACTTCGACCGCAACCATGCACGGTGGCCAGGAGAGCACCCTGCTCTCGATGATGACACCCCTGCTCCATCACGGCATGTTGATCGTCGGCATTCCGTTCACCGAGGCCGCCCTCAATCGAACGACGACGGGCGGTACGCCCTACGGCGCAAGCCATGTCGCCGGAGTGGAAGGTGAAAATCCACTCAGCGAAGACGAACGCATCATCGCTCGCGCACTCGGACGCAGGGTCGCCGAGACCTGTGCACGCCTCGGAGCCGGCGCATGATGGCGATGCGTTGTGGATTTCTCGCCTGGGCCGCCCTGCTCATCCTGCAGATCGTCTGGCATGCCTGGCTGGCACCACCGGCGAACGGCCAGATTGGTCTGGCCCTGGCCTTGACTCTGCCGCCCCTGCTGCTGCCCCTGCTCACCCTGCGCCGCAGCGCCAAGCGCGCCCTGCTCTGGATCGGCATCATCAGCCTCGGCTATTTCTGCCACGGCATCGTCGCTGCCTGGTCGGTTCCATCGATGCGGCTGCTGGCGGTCATCGAGGTCGTCCTCTGCGTGCTCTTGATCGGCACCCTGGGCTGGATCACGCGCAGCGCGAAGAAAGGCTGAAACGGATTCGGTAATTGCGGACGCGGGCTATACTCGCGGCATGGCCAACCATCCCATCGCACCGGCACTCGGCAACCAGTATCTCGGCGATCGCGTGCTGCAGGGCTGGCTGGATCGCGCCCTGCCGCCGTCCATGCGCACTGCGATCCACGATGATCTCGACGCGCTCGGTATGCATGCCGCACAAGCATGGGGCGAGGCGCGATCATGCATGCGCCGCGAGCCCAGCCTGACCCAGTACGACGCCTGGGGTGGACGTATCGACAGCATCGAATCGACGCCGGTCTGGCAACGCGGCGCCGAGATGGCGGCACGCTACGGACTTGTCGCTGCCGGTCACGAGTCGATGCATGCCGAGTTCGCGCGCTGCGATCAGTTCGCCCGCGTCTACCTGCACCACGTCGCCAGCGAATTCTACACTTGTCCACTAGCCATGACCGATGGCGCGGCAACCGCGCTCAAGGCATCCGGCAACAAGCAACTGATCGAGCGCGCGCTGCCACGTCTGACCTCGCGCGATCCGGCGAACACTCTGGCTGTCGGGTCAATGGATGACCGAACTGATGGGCGGCTCGGATGTCGGCGATAGCGAAACCGAGGCGCACCCTGTCGGCGATGGGCAATACGCACTGCACGGGCGCAAGTGGTTTACCTCGGCCGTGATCGGCGAAATGGCCTTGACCCTCGCACGCCCCCAGGGTGCCGCTGCAGGGGGCGACGGACTGGCCTTGTTTTATCTCGAAACCCGCCACGAGAGCGGACAATGGAACGGCATCCGCGTCGATCGCCTCAAGGACAAACTCGGCACGCGCGAACTGCCGACGGCGGAAATCCATCTCGATGGCAGCCTGGCCATCCCGGTCGACGGACTCGACCATGGCGTGCGCATGATCACGCCCGTGCTCAACATCACGCGGATCTGGAACGCCGTCTGCGCGCTGGCCTCGATGCGCCGCTGCATTGCACTGGCGACGAGTTATGCACACCAGCGTGAAGCGTTTGGCCGGCGCCTGATCGACCACCCCTTGCATGCGGCGACGTTGGCCGACATGCAGGTCGAGTTCGAGGCAGCCTTCCAGCTCGTCTTCCACATCACCCACCTGCTCGGACGCAGCGAGACCGGCGTCGCCAGCGACAACGAACGGGCCTTGCTGCGCCTGCTCACGCCGCTGGCAAAGTTGTGGACCGGCAAGCTCGCCGTGCGCATCGCCTCGGAAACCTGCGAGGCGTTTGGCGGTGCCGGCTACATCGAAGACACCGGCATTCCGCAGTTGTTGCGCGATGCCCAGGTCTATCCGATCTGGGAAGGCACGACCAACGTGCTGGCGCTCGACAGCCTGCGCGCAATCGCCAGCGTCGGCGTCGAGCCACTGCTCGATGGTGCCGATGCACTGCTTGCCGAAATCCTCAAATCAAGAGCATCGGCCAGCCTTGAGTCGCATGCGATGAGCATCTGCTCGGCACTCAAACAGGCCAGCCAATGGCTGCACCGAAACGCAGCCAATGCCGATGCGATGCAAGCCGGCGCGCGTGGACTCGCTTTCACCCTGGCACGCAGCATGGCCGCTGTCTTGCTTTGCCGACAGGCGGCTTATTCGATCAAGGAAACCGGCGACTTGCGTCCTTCACAGGCGCTCGCGCGGTTCATTTCCGCAGGACTCGTCGACTTGCCGGCCGCGAACGGCGCGCATCCGCTCGACCTGCTCGATCCACCCCATTGAAAACGCTGGCTCAAGGATTCCCCATGCAACATCTCTCGATCGTCACCACCGGTGGCACCATCGACAAAATCTATTTCGATGACAAATCAGCCTACGAAATCGGCGACCCGCAGATCGGCAAGATCCTCGATGCGCTCGGCGTCGCCTTCACCTTCGATGTATTGCCGGCCCTGCGCAAGGACAGCCTGCATCTCGATGGGACCGATCGTGATTTGCTGCGGCGTCTGATCGAAGCACAACCGCATCGGCATGTACTGGTTACCCACGGCACCGACACCATGGTCGAGACCGCCGCCGTGCTTGCCAGCATCAAGGACAAGGTCATCGTGCTGACCGGCGCGCTGAATCCCGCGCGCTTCCAGGGCTCCGATGCCGTGTTCAATGTCGGCTGCGCGGTCGGGGCGGTGCAGAGCCTGCCCGATGGCGTCTATATCGCCATGAATGGACGCATATGGAATCCTGCACATGTGCGCAAGAATCGCGATGCGAACCGGTTCGAGTCGATTTGATTGTGGCGTGCCGAAAAGCTCGCCCGTGAACGGGCTCCTACGGATGGCCTTTTCCGCGCTCGTCGCTTGCGTAGGATCCCCTTGCGGGGCGATCGCCACGCCGGGAAAAGCTCGCCCGTGAACGGGCTCCTACCGATGCCGTTCCAGCGCTCGTCGCTTGTGTAGGAGCCCCTTCAGGGGCGATCGCCACGCAACGAGTCAGGATCGAACTTCGATTCAGCGATCGTCGCGTGAATAGACCCAGCCATCTTCGACCTTGACCGGAAACTTTGCAGTTGGCAGGTAAGCGGGTGGATTCATGGCTTCGCCAGTGCGCACATCGAAACGCGAGCCGTGACGCGGACATTCCACTTCGTAGCCGTGAATCGGCCCGCCAGTAAGTTCGGCACCATCATGCGTGCAGATGTCCTCGAGCGCGTACAACTCACCATCGATATTGAACACGGCAATCGGCGTATCGCCATCGAACCCGGTCTGCACCTCGCCAGGCAGCAGTTCGGCGGTGTGACAGATACGTACCCACTCGCTCATGCCGGATCTCCGAGCAATTCATTGCTCGCGACCAGTTCGCAGATGCGCCGCACATCGCCATCCATCGCGCGATCACGCTGCATGAAATCGATGTGTTCGCGGATCTTCGCGTGCGCCTTGCGCACGGCGATGCCGGCATGGAATTCACCGGCTTCGGACAAGGCCTTCATCAGATCGCGGATCTCGCCATCGAACGCCGCACGACTGGGATGATCTTCGCGCGGCGCATTGCTGATCTTCGCTGCGAGCGCCGCTCCGTCTCCGCGTTCGGCAAGGCTGCGTGCTGCGTTGAGCATGTCCTGTCGGTATTCGAGCGCCTGTGCGGCCGTGTACAACTCCAACGCGAGCACATGGCCGAGATCTTCAGTCATCTCCAGCACATGACGCGCCTCGTTGGTGCCCATCGAGACATGATCCTCGGCATTCGCGCTGGTCGGAATCGAATACACCGAGGCCGGATGCGCGCGCGTCGCCATGTCGTTGACCAGGGCTGCTGCCGTGTATTGCACGATCATGAAACCCGAATCGGTGGCGTCCTCGTTGCCGATCAGGAACGCCGGCAGGCCGTCGTTGTTGGCCGGATCGACCAGCTTGTTCAGACGTCGCTCGGAGATCGAGGCGAGCACCGGAATAGCCGCCTTGACGTAGCTCATGGCCAGGGCCAGCGGCATGCCGTGGAAGTGCCCGGCAGAGATGACCTGGTCTTCGATGTAGCGCGGATTCTCGGCATCCGGGAACACCAGCGGATTGTCGGTGACCGAGTTCAGCTCGATATCGATGATGCGACAGGCCTGCGCCCAGGCATCACGTACGGCGCCGTGTACCTGCGGCATGCAGCGCAGACAATAGGCATCCTGCGGCTGGTGTTTCTTGCCACCCTTGAACGGCAGGAAGCGCTCATAGAACGCCTCGCGACCGTGCCGCTGCGACGGCGGCACGTAATCCCAACTGATATCGAAGCGTCGTTGCTGTTCGACCGGATCGCTCCAGGCCTCGGCGGTCCAGGTGCGGAAACGAGGCACCAGGTGATACGGAATATCGACCAGGGTCGAACCTTCGAGCAATTCGCGGATATGCCGCGCGGTTTCGACCTGGCCCGGATGCGGACGCAGTTCATGCACCTCAGGGCGCATGGCACCGCTGCGGCCAGCGAACGCATCGAGGGTCATTGCGGCGGCAAGATCAGCCGTGGCGATCAGGTTCTCGATTCGCGACAAGGCCAGCACCGCCGTCGCCAGCATCTGCGTGGTGCCGTTGTTGAGCGCGAGACCTTCCTTGAACGACAGACGGATCGGCTCGATGCCGATGCGCTTGAGCGCTTCGGCACCACTGACGCGCTCACCTTCGACAAAGGCTTCGCCGCCGCCAAGCAGGACGATCGCCAGATGCGAAAGCGGCGCCAGATCACCACTCGCGCCCACCGAGCCCTTGGCCGGAATCACCGGGATCACGTTGCGATTGAGCAAGGTGGTCAAGGCTTCGAGCGTCAACACGCGAATACCGGAGTGTCCGCGCAGCAAGGTATTGATGCGGATCGCGAGGATCGCGCGCACCACATCAGCGGCCAGCGGCTCACCGACGCAGACCGCATGGGTGATCAGCAGGTTATGCTGCAGTTCTTCGAGCAGGGTGCCATCGTGTTGTTCGGGGTTGCCGCCCGGCAATTCATCGCGTGCGCGATGCGCGCCAAGCAACTTGTCGGCATTGCTGCCAAAGCCCGTGGTCACGCCATAGACCGGCTCGCCACAACTGACTTTCTCGGCCAGGAAATCCGCCGCGCGCTGCACGCGCACCAGGGCTTTCGGCGACAGCGAAACCCCACTTCCCTTGCAGGCGATCTCGACCACCTGCTCGCGCGTCAGCGAGGAACCATCAAGTTCGATCGTCATGCGCGCACTCCCATCGCGGCGATCTGTTCAAGCTCGACGCGCAAGGTCTTGACCAACTCGGCGCGCTTCACTTCAAACTGATCTTCGCGACGCAGATCCTTGACCGTGACCGTACCATTGGCGATCTCGTTCTCGCCGAGGACGAGGACAAAACGGATACCGGCCTTGTCGGCGTATTTGAATTGCTTGCCGAGTTTGGACGGCTCCATGACGACTTCGGTATTGATCCCGGCCTGGCGCAATTCGGTTGCGAGGGCCAGATAAGTCGGCAACTGCGCCTCGTCCATCTGCGTGACCAGGGCCTGCACCGAGCTTGTCGCGGTAGCAATCAGACCCGCCTCACGCAACTGCCAATACAGACGTGTCGCGCCAATCGAGATGCCGACGCCGGGCAAGCTCGATTTTGTGTAGTTGCCGGCCAGATTCTCGTAACGGCCACCCGAACAGATCGAACCAATTTGCGGATGCTCGTTGAGCGTGGTCTCGTAGACCGTGCCGGTGTAGTAATCGAGGCCGCGCGCAATCGACAGATTCAAGGCGTAATGCGATTCCGGCACACCGAAGGCCTTGATCAGGCTCAGCACTTCGCGCAACTCGTTGCGACCCTGCTCGAAGGTTTCGCTGCCCGACCCGAGCGCGTCGAGTTTCTCCAGCGCATCGGCCAGTGAGATCGAACGCACCTGGACGAAGGCGAGGATCTTGTCGACCGTTTCAGCAGCAAGACCGAAGGCCTCGCCGGTCAGCGTTTCGCGCACATGGTCGAGGCCGCGCTTGTCGAGCTTGTCGACCTCGCGCAGCACGGCCATCTGCTTCTCGCCATCGGCGATACCGAGTCCCTCGAACCAGCCGCGCATCAGGCGGCGGTTGTTGAGCTGGATCGTGAACGGCCCGATCGCCAGATCACGGAACACGCCGTAGATCGTCGCCGGAATCTCGGCGTCGTAGCGCACCGACAATGCATCCTTGCCGATCACGTCGATATCGCATTGGTAGAACTCGCGGAAGCGTCCGCGCTGAGCGCGTTCGCCGCGATAGACGCGCTGGATCTGATAGCGACGGAACGGAAAGCTCAAACCATGCTCATGCTCGGCGACATAGCGCGCCAGTGGCACGGTCAAGTCAAAACGCAGGGCCAGATCGGGCTTGTCGCCCTGCTCCATCGCTCCGGTCGACTGCACGAAATAGACCTGGCGCTCGGTCTCGCCGCCGGATTTGGTCAGCAGCACGTCGGCAAACTCCATCACTGGCGTCTCGATCGGCAGGAAACCGAAACGTTCGAAATTGCTGCGGATCGTATCGAGCATTCCCTGGAAGGCGATCTGGTCGAGTGGCAGCAATTCGAGTACGCCAGGCATGGTGCGGGCGGGTGTCAGAGCCATGAAATCCTCGGAAAGTCAGCCGCACCAGCACATTCAGGCGCCAGGCAGCGGGCCGCCTAGATTATCAGAATGAGCCGGAACTCTTGAATCAGACGTTGCACTGCACCACCACCACCGCTATCATTCGCGCCCCGCCAAACGCGGGCCGGTATCGGGGTGTAGCTCAGTCTGGTAGAGCGCTACGTTCGGGACGTAGAGGTCGCAGGTTCGAATCCTGTCTCCCCGACCAATCATTCAAGCATTTCAAAAGAAAGCCCGCCTCGCGCGGGTTTCTTTTGCTCGTGACTACGTATCAGGATCAAGGTGGAGCGGTGATTCGGTGGATCCTGTCGTCCTCGTCACCGTTCTCTCGACGGGATACGACCGGCAAGTCGAACGGGATCAATCGAATCCGTCGATGAAGATGCCGTCGTTGCCGGTGAGATAAACCTGACGCGTGCTCTGCACCATGCCGCTCGACTCTCCGCCGGAGCCGACCGGTGCCATGGCGCGCAGGTAGAACTGCGTGGATGACGGTGGCGCGAAACCGGTGTATTCCCAGTTGGAACCGCTGCGCTGCATGACACCGAGAGATGTGTAGGTGGCACCATCCATCGAACCGGACAACAGGGGTGGCTGGGAGAGTTCAGGCGCACTTCCGCCGCGGATCCAGCGAATCATGCTTCCACCGCCGCTGTAGCGAACAATATCGAGGGAATCGACAACGGACTGCGGCGCGCTCAGCCGACCCAGGTTGCTACGCGGCTGTCCCGCCAACGTGCTGAACCTTCCACCGACCGCCAACTTGCCATCCGCTTGCAGCGCCAGCGCGAACACGGCTCCGTTGGCTCCATCCGTCAACTCCGAATCCAGGCTGCCATCCGGATTCAGGCGAGCGATTCGACTGCGAGCCTGGCCATCGACCATGGTGAAGAGGCCACCGATCACTATCTTGCCATCCGCTTGCAGCTCTAGTGTCTCGACATTGTTGTTGGGGCTGGACTGGAACGTCGTGTCGACGCTGCCGTCGGTATTCAAACGGTTCATCGCATTGACGTTCACCCCCCCGATTACGACGTCGATACCCGATGCCAATATCTTTCCATCCGGCTGTATGGCCAGATCGGTGATCGCTTGCGCCGCACCGCCGATGAACGACATATCAAATGTCCCATTGGCGTTGAGGCGCGCCAGGTAAGCGCGCGGCAGACCATCGATGGCCAGGAAGAAGCCGCCAACCACGAGCTTGCCGTCGGGCTGAAGCGCCAGGGCAAGCACCTCAGCTTGGGCATCGGGATTGAACAATGCGTCTACCGTGCCATCCGCGTTCAAGCGAGCGATCCGGTTGCGGGTTGCGCCACCGATCGTGTCGAAATTTCCACCGATCACCAGCTTGCCATCCGGCTGCACGGCGATGGCCCTGACTCGAACTCCGGAGACACCGGAAATATCCGGATCGAAACCGGCATCCACGCTGCCGTTGGCATTCAATCGTGCAATGTGATTGCGCGTAAACGTGCCGACTTGGTTGAACGAACCCCCGATCAGGATGCGCCCATCCGCTTGCACGGCGACAACCCACACCGTGCTGTCGACGTCGGTCACCGCAAAGCCGGTATCGACCGTGCCGTCCGCTTCCATGCGTGCAATGCGTACGCGTGATTCCCCGGCGATGTTCGTGAACAAGCCGCCGACGATGATCTTGCCGTCGGGCTGAACCGCCAGGGCACGAACGGAGTTGTCGGCGTCGGCCACGAAGCCATCGTTGGGGTTGTAGGCCGCCCATGCCGTAGCGGACAGAAACGACAGCAGCACGCCGATGAGCCGTGACCGGACGGAATTGCGCATGTCGCTTCTCCTTGGATGAATAGGCTGAGGCACCACCATGGGGCCCTCAGCGCCACCAAAGACTTATGCAAACCATCAATAAACCATCAAATCGTTGAATTCGATTGGTTTCTTTACGTGTTCTGACCACGCGCCAACTTCACAGTCGATCTGTGCCCGGCCGATTGCCGCGATTCCCCGTAGAAACTGAGGCTATTGATGACGCTGGCGCAAAGTCAGGAGGCCACAACGAGCGACCAAGCTGCCGATCCGCCCAGTTACTCAATCAAACCCATTGATGAAGATACCGTCGCTGGGGCTGAGATAAAGCTGACGGGTGGCCTGAATGAGGCCGCTCGATGCGTTGTGGTAACCGGCACTAACCCACGCATTGGCGCGAAGGTAGAACTGGGTGGATTGCGGCGGCACAAAACCAGTGAATTCCCAGCCGGATGCGACGCGCTGCATGGCACCGATCGGCAAATACGTGGTGCCATCGAGCGAATAGCTGAGTTGCGGTGCCTGGGAAACCTCCGGGCCGGTGCCGCTACGGGTCCATCGAATCAAGCTGGTTGAACTGCTGTGGCTGATGATGTCGAGCGAGTTGCTCGCGGGTTGCGACGTACTCAAGCGCCCCATGCGAAAGCGAGGCTCTCCGACCAAGCTCTGGAAGTATCCGCTCGCCACCAACTTGCCGTCGCCCTGCAACGCAAGCGTAAGTACAGTGGTGTCCGCGCCGACCGACACCGACGCATCGCGGCTGCCGTCGGTATTGAGCAGAGCGAGGTTGTACAAGGACAATCCTCCGACATAGTCGAAGGTGCCGCCTATCGCAATTTTTCCATCGATTCTCAGCGCGAGCGAATAGCCCCCGCCAAAGACGTAAGGAAAGAACGGCGCGTCGAGATCGCCATTCGTTTCAAGTCGTACCATGCCGGATTGAGGAACACCGTTGACGGTCAGTGACTCGCCAGCGACCAGCACCTTGCCATCTGCCTGCAAGGAAATAGCGAAAGCCGTTCCTAAAAGGTTGGCGGGATCAAAGCCTGGGTCCACGCTGCCATCGGCATTCAGGCGCGCGATACGGTTGCGTGAAATGGTGGCGACCGAGGTGAACTCTCCCCCGATCACGATTTTCCCGTCCGTCTGGATGGCCATGGAGTGAACGGAACCGTTCGGCGCAGGGTTGAACAACGTATCGAGACTGCCGTCGGCATTGAGTCGCGCCAACCCCAGTCGAACTGCGCCATTGACCACAGTGAACGGACCGCTCACCAATAGCTTGCCATCGGCCTGCGGAAGCATCCCCAAAACGTGGTCGCTGATCACCGGGGTAAAACCCGTATCAAGGCTGCTATCAGCATTCAGGCGTGCCAGGTAATTACGTGATACGCCGGCGATTTCGGTGAACACGCCGGCAACCACAAGTTTTCCGTCCGGCTGTACCACCACGGAAAACACCTCGCCATCGGCGTTCGGATTGAAGGCATTGTCGATCGATCCATCGCCGTGCAGGCGCGCAATGTTCGACCGCGCCTCGCCGGCCAGCATCGTGAAGCGGCCGCCCACGACCAGTTTTCCATCGGGCTGTAGCGCCAACGCGTACGGGTCGGCGAAATCAACGCCGGGGACGAGGGTTGCGTCGAGGCTGCCATCAAGGTTGAGGCGTGCCAATCGACCCCTGGGCTGGGAATCAATCTGGGTGAAGTTGCCACCGACCAGGACATTCCCATCGGCCTGTACCGCCAGCGCATAAACCACGCCATTGGCCATGGGCGCGTATGTCGCATCGAGGCTGCCGTTCGGATTCAGCCGTGCGATTCGCTCGCGCGGCTGGCTATCGATGATGTGGAAGCGGCCACCGATCAGAATCTTGCCATCCGTTTGCAGGCTGACTGTTTCGACATCGTCATCGGCATTGGGCTGGAAGCTGGTATCAACCGTGCCATCGGTGTTCAAACGACGAATCGCATTCTGGTTGATGCCGCCGCTGATCAGGCTTGCACCCGCCACCAGTACCTTCCCATTCGCTTGTAGCGCGAGGTCATTGACCGTAGCGACAGCGCCTCCAAGGAACGATGTATCGAACGTGCCGTTGGCATTGACCCGCGCCAGATAGTTGCGCTGGGTGCCTGCGATGGTTTGGAACAAGCCGCCAACGACCACCATGCCGTCGGATTGAACAACGAGCGCCCTCACCTCATCGCTGGCGTTTGCATTGAAAGACGCGTCCACCCTGCCCAGCATCGTCAGTCGAGCGATCATGTTGCGCGGTGCACCGTCCACCGTTTCAAACCGACCGCCGATCACCACCTTACCGTCGGGTTGCAGCGCCATCGCGCCAACCCGTATGACGCCGCTGCCGCCGATAACGGGATCGAAGGTGATGTCGACGCCGCCGAAGGTGTTCAATCGCGCAACGCGACTACGGGCGAACGTACCAACTTGTGAAAACGCTCCCGCAATCAGGATGCGTCCATTGGGTTGCACGATAACGTCGTAAATGGTGTCGTCGACATCGGTTGCCTCGAAGCCAGCGTCAATTTCACCACTGGCTTCAAGTCGCGCGATGCGCGTTCGGGTCAGCCCGCCGATGCTCGTAAACTGGCCCGCAACGATCACTTTGCCATCAGGCTGAACCGCCAAGGCTCGTACCGTGTTGTTGGCATTGGCCACGAAGCCATCGTCGGGGTTGTACGCCCATGCGCTAGCGGACACGAACAGCAGCGCCAAAGCAATCAGCAATGCATGGGTGATGTTGCGCATGTCGCTTCCTTTTGCCTGGATGGTTGCCGGCTCAACCATGACCTTCTCTACGATTGAAGGCTTACAAGAACCATCAAGAAACCATCAAATCTTTGAACTTTCCAGTGCTTGGTATGGAATCCGAAGCCTGCCGCCCGCACTGGGGCGACTTCCATCGAACCCGCGCATGAAAGTCGCTTTTTTGCCGTCGACTGAATGGGATTCGAGAAACGAATGCACTGTGAATCGGACGGCAGCAACTTGGCGTCGTCATCCCCGCGGGGTTGGATCCAATGAATTTCGTATCAACCAGAACGCCATGGATCACTGAATCAAGCAGTGATTTCGTCGTTCAAGCTCGCCGTCGCTTTCCCGGAAATGAAAGGCTCTTCGTGAAAACCTGTGGGTGAACTTGATGCGTTGTTCGCGGCGTAACCCTTGCAGAACAACGCCCTTCAGGTTTCTGTGTTGTCGTGGAATCCGGCGCGCTTTGTTGACGGTCAGTTCAGTGAGGCAACTGCAGCGTCTGCCGGGCGCCTATTGATTCCGTGGCTTTCGTCCCCGGGCAACAGTCAGCAGGTTTGTGATCGGAGTGTCCCCCATTCGTCCCGCGCGAATTGGGTAGGTTGGTGGTGAGCGCAAGCGAACCCCAACAGCCATTGTGGCAGGCTTGCCGCCATGCCGATGGGGGATCGCAATCCGTTGGGGTTCGCCTGCGCTCACCCCAACCTACAACGGAAGGCGCTCACCTGCATCCTGCTGCAGCAATGAAAACCGATGAATTCACCCACACGATTTCACGAAGACCCAAATGAAAGAACTTCCTCACCAGCGCACCAAATCACTGCGACTCCACTCGGAGTCTCGTTTCTCTTGGCAAGATATTTCGCAAGTTCCCCATGACCTCGTCGGACCGAGTGCGGCGAAGAACATACGGAATTGCCGCCAATCTCGATCGAACCGGCCGATTTGATGGTTTCTTGATGGTTACCATAACCTTTCGGAGCCTCAACGGCGCATGGTCGAAGCTCGGTCACGCCAGCAATGGAGCATTGCGATGTTGAACAACCGTCTTTCGTGGAATTCGCTGCCACTCGGCCTGATGCTGCTTGGGCTGGCATTGCCGGTCAGTGCCTCGATGAACGTGGAACTGCTGCGCGCAGACTTCAACGACAAGCCGCTGAACACCCAGATCGGTACCGGTGGCGCGAGTGTGGGCGAGCCGGTTTCGCTGTCGCCCGGCTTGCTCGCGCTGGTGCAAGCGACACCCCTTTCGACACCGTCGCTGCACCTGGGTGAATTCGCCTCGGGCGAAAAGGACGCCCGCTTCGAGTTCATCGGGGCGGAGGGAATTTACAGCGGCGAGTTGCGCATCCGGTTCACGATTCGCACCCCTTCCGCACTGGACAATTTTCGCGTGATAATCAGTGAACAGGGCGGCAATGCTTCAAGCTTTGGTGGCGTACGCCTGCGCTCCAACGGCAACATCAGCACGATCGATGCGAACCCGACCGCTACGCTGCGAACCTGGTCTCCGAACGAGACCTTGCACTTCGAGCTGGTCTACCAGGTGGCCGCTGGAACCTACGATCTTTTCATCAACGGTGAGCAGGAACTGGATGATCGTGCCCACGGCGACCCCTTGATCGAAAACGGTATCGGTGCGGTGTCGTTCGGGTTTCCCGAGCAACCCGGCGCGCTGGAATGGGTGATCGACGATATCCACGTGGATCGCACGCCTGCCTTGCTCAATGCGGATTTCGATGACAAATCGATTGGTGTGCAGATTGGTACTGGTGGACCGGCCGTAGGCGAACCGGTTGGATTGACCGGTAGCTTGATCGCTGTCGTCGAGTCGGGACACTTCTCGACACCCGCATTGCGTTTGGAGCAAGCGACCACAGGGATGTTCAGACCCGCCAATTTCGAACTAATGAACGAACGATCCGTAGCCAGCGGCGAACTGCGCATCAGTTTCCGAATTCTTACCGCACCGATCGATGATCAGATGAGTGTTTCAATAAAGGCTGCACTCCCTGACAACAGCGCCTTCAACGGCTTGAATGTGAGCTATGGAAAGATAGTTGCAACCAATATTGCTTCAAATCCCGTTGTCGGAAACTACATGCCAGGCGATGAAATCTTCTTCGAATTTCGCTACGCAATGGAATCCGGCACCTACGATCTCTACATCAATCGCGTGCTTGTCCTCGATGATCAACCTCATAACCTTGGCGTCAACGAAAGTGGCATCGCCAGACTCTCCATAGGGCCAACCAACCTCACAACAAGTTGGTGGGTTTTGGATGATCTATACGTCTACCAGCCGGACGTACTGTTTCAGGATGGATTTGATTGATCAAATGAGAACGCCATACCCCTACCGATGAGGAATGCATATGCCCATTGAGAATGGATTGTTGAAGTGGACCGGGATCGTCCTGATGGGGCTTGGAATCCTGTTTGTCGTCTATGGAATATATTTTGTCTGGTACGCGCACTCGGCCAAATGGATCGAAACGCCGGCCACCATCAGCAGCGTTCGCATACGTACTACCGTGCACACAGCCGGTGACAGCCTGCATCGAGGATTCCTGTACTACCCGGAGATCCGCTACGACTACAGCGCAGATGGGAAGCAGTACAGCAGCAAAAAATGGAAACTGCGCACGGAACATGAGAGTTTCGCCGAACGCGATGAGGCGGTGGTCGCCGCGGCAAAATTCAAAAATGGCGACACCATTGCCGCGTACTACAATCGAGACCAGGCCTCGGTGGCAGTCCTCCAACCTGGCGTTGGTATCGCCGATTACGCCGCACTCATGTGCGGGTTGGTGCTCGGCCTGACGGGATGGGGCTTGTATGCCATTCGATTTCTGGCCGAAAGGAATGGCCCAACCTCATGACCGACTCTCCGCGCAGCGCAGATTTTCTTCCGCGAGTTCAGGCACTTTTTGACAGTGCCGGGATAGCGACTCAAAAGTCCTCTCGCATGCTCATCGGCGTGCAGGGCACTGCCTCGATTGAGGGTCGCATGTTCACGGTCAAGATCGCGCCACTGCGAAAATCGAGATATGTCGGCGCAGAGAGAGTTGGCGCAACCACCGTTGGCTACCGCCTGGAAATCGAGACCTCCTCGAATGTTCCCGTTCGATTCTCGGTGATGCATCAGGGCATCAGCGGCTCCAGGCTGATCGCCTGGGTCAACAAGTTGAAGGGGATTTATCCCGTTTCAATGACTGCATCCTATCTGGATAGGTATGCCGCGTGGAGCAACGACACCCACTGGGCCGAAGAACTGATCGATCGTGATGCGGCCAGCATAGCTATCTATCATTTGTTACAGTGTGCGCCAGCTGACGCCAGGGTGGGCCACCCCTGTGTATTCATATTTCCGACCAGCATTCAATATTATCGACGTGCCGCTACGCTCGATGGATTCAGTCGATTGGCAGAATACATGCCTCACCTCGCGAGCCTGACTCGGGCTGTCAGCGACAATTCTCCACCCACCAAAGTTGCCAAGCCTTCGCTTCTCGAACGGATGGCAAAGAAGAACCCCGTGCTCGCCGGAGGATTGGCGGTCTTGAGCATTCTGATGTTTTTCAGCGCGATTTTCGGCGGCATCTTCTGGTTGATCATGAAGTAAACGCAGCAAATGCCCTGCTGCCCAGAAATTCTGCTCGGAATGGGCAAAGCGATTGACCCAAGCGAACCTGACCCGCTGCACCGCAATTTCCACGAGTCCAGTCGCGCCGATCATTTTTTGAGAACTAAGCCTGCGCCGTAGAATTGGTTATTCGCTACGAGTTTCTACAACGCCTCGACTACTGCGTTTCGCGCATAGGGAGGAACTGGAATGGCGCTCGTGCCCGGGTTGCCTTCGATAGCAACATTGTCAGCCAGCGCCTGACCCGCACGCATCGATTGGATCAGGTAGCCCTCTTTTTGCGCACGCTGCTGCAAGGCGCGCAAGCGCAATATCCTCTCATCACGATCACCGAGCCAGGCCTCGGCCCATTCAAGATCGAATGCGACCGTACGATCGGAGAATGACTGACTGGCCGCCTTGACCTTGTCCAGCGAACGACGCGCGTCCTCAGGTTTTTTCCGGCTCAACTGCGCATCGGCGACAAGCAGCCAGGCGCGGGCTTCATCGCGGACTTCGCCGAGTGCAGCGAAATGCCGGGCGAGGGATTCCGAGGCGACCTGGACGCGAACGGGATCTCGATCGCTGAGCAGGTCATTGCGCTGCAATTGAAGTTCACTCAAGGCAATCCAGCCCTCGTTGCCATCCTGCTTGCGCAGGAGCAGCGCCTGCTCATGCCGGGCTCGCGACTCGACAAGATTTCCCTGCGCCAATGCGATCTGCGCCTGGCTAGCAAGCAGGTGCGACTGGATGAGGGGCGAAGCCGCCTCGATCTGCGCGACAGAATCCACAGCTTTCTTTGCTGCAGAAACATCACCGGAAATCAATGCGATGTCGGCCTGGCCGACTGCGGCGCGCAGGGCGAGATCGTTTTGACCATCCGTCCGCCAGGCGTCACCGGCCTCCTTGAAGTACTCCATGGCCTGGTCGAGCCTGCCATCGCGGCTCGCGGCGAGTGCCAGGTTGTATGCGGTGCGCGCTTGCGGGCCTGTCAGTTTCAGCTCGCGAAAAAGGTTCAGCGCGCGAGTGTTGAGTTCGACGCTGCGGTCGAGTTTTCCCTGAGTCGAGGCCGAAGCCGCCAGATTGCCGAGACAGGTGGCTTGGCCGCGACGGTCGCCGAGTGCCTCGAAGACCTCCAGCGCCTGATGCCAAAGCTGGTCCGCTTCTTGAACCCGCTTCTGGCGCATCATGGCCATGCCGGCATTCACCTGCAGGGCCACATGCCGGCCAGCAAGTCCGCTGGTCCGGGCCAGCGCAAACGCCTGCGCGAATGACTGCTGGGCATGGTCGATTTCGTTGCGTGCGTTTGCGGTGATCGCATCGGCATTGAGCCAGCCAATCACTAGATCAGGATCGCCTGAGCGGTCGATCGCCGGCTTGATCCGTTGCAAGATGGCATCGCCTTCATCGGCTTGACTCGATAGGGTCTGGACCAGAGCCGCATCAATGCCTATGCGTGCTCTTGGCACAGCCGCCGTGTAGACGGACTGGAGTTGATCGAGGATCTGCTGGGCATCGGCAAGGTGTCCTTGCTCGCGCAGCAAATGGACGCGACGAAGGCGAAGATCGAGCAACAAACCGGAGTCAACACGAGCGGCCCAGGCCTGGTCGGTCTCGGCGAGCAAGCGGCCGGCTTCATCGATCCTGCCCTGTCCACTCATCGCCGTTGCCTGGGCGATGGCTGCAGAGACAGCGAGCTGCGCAAGGTCGTATTGTCGGGCAGTCTGCAGGGCGGCCTCGGCTTCGCGTCCGGCCAATGCGAAATCGCTGTCGAGGCGCGCGATCCGCGAGCGCAGCAAGCTCAATCGCGGATCATTGCGCGTGGCCGGCAAGGCCGCCAGACGCATAAGTGATTTGCGCGCCGATTCGCCTTGCAAGGCATCAATTTCGCTCTCGACCAGGTTGATCCAGGTCTCGACGTCATCCGGATAGAGATCGATCAGCGCACGATTTGCCGCAGCAGCGGCGACGGGTTGATAGCGAAGGGTCGCCGCCTCGGCCTGCAAGCGCAAGCGTTCGCCGAGTGGCAGATCCTGCTCGTTCGTGAGGCGCGCCTCGAGCAGAGCAACAGCTGAGTGACGGTCGCCGGCCTGCACGTAAGCCTTGATCAGCGCGGCTTCCATCCATTGCGGCTTGCCGAGACGCTCGTGCAACGCAGCCAGTGTCGCCGCCGCCTGTTCCGCATTGCCCGCGCTGATCGCGCTCACGCCACTCCAGTAGTCCGCGCCGTCCTGCACCTGGATGTTCTGTTTGCCTTCGTTGACGTCGAGCGGCGCAATGCGCAACGCTGCCGCGATCACCGAACCCGCCTCGGCGACGATTGCGTCCAGATTGTCCTGCCGCCCCTGAATCTTGCGACTGGCAACGACCACGCCATCGGCGAGATTGATCACGCTGAGATCCAGTACCAGGCCGGCATCGCCCTCGACGCGCCAGCGACCGCCGATGGCGTGGTCGGCACCGAGCAGGTCGTGGGCCTGATGTTGCCAGCGCGTATCCTGCGCACCGTCGGCAATCCCCAGCGCATCACTGCGCAGCAGGCGCAATCGCGAGTCGGAAAGATGCTGTCCGAACAGCTCCAGCGCAGTCGGCGCAACCCACGGCGGGACACTCGCTTGCGCAGGCAGAACCGCAAGTACCAGCGAGCTTGCACGCTCCGCGCCGGAGGCCATCGTGGAGTTTTTCGCGGGGAAATATTGGTAGAAGGTCCAGCCTGCAATCAGCAGAATGCCTGCAGCCGCAGCCGCGATGGCCGGCCAGCGCCGGCGTTTGGCAAGGCTTCCGTCAACCGGCTCAGGAGCTGAAGTCGAGGCGGGCACGGCGGATTCATGAGCCGAAGCATCGACAACAGATTCGCTTTCCAGGCAAACCGTGGCAAGAAAACGATAGCCACGCCGGTGCCGCGTTTCGATGTACTGCGGAGATTGCGCATCATCACCGAGTGCGCGACGCAGTTCACTGATCGCTTGTGGTACGGCGTTCATTGCCAGCGCCGTGCGACCCCACACCTCGTCAAGCAGGGTATCCCGACTGAGCAATGCCGGAGCACGCTCAATCAGCAGTTGCAGCAGGCGGAAGGTCTGACGACGCAGCACAACCACCTCGCCCGAACGAAGCAGTTCACCGGTTTCAGCATCAAGGATGAAATCACCAAATAAATAGCGCATGGCCGCAGTGTACCTGCGGCGATGCTCCGCCCAACAGCCGAAGCCCCTGAATCCATTCGAGGGCCATGGTTCTCTTTTGGGCAGGATGCGGTCAGCTGGCTTCGTTGACCACCCTCATCCGTCCTGCGGACACCTTCTCCCGCCAGCGGGAGAAGGAATGAAAGCACCGCCGGGCTGAGAGGTTAGCGCGATGAAACCGGCTTTTCCGGAATAGAAATCCGGCTCATCCCTGAGCATCAAGCTTCCTGCGCTGAATCACTGATTCAAGTCTCATCCAAGGGCTCGAAGCCGTCGGCAAAAAGCGTGTCACCCTGGGCGACCACGATATCGACATTGCCGAGCCTGGTTGCGTTGTAGCTGCGTGCGAGCAGCCGATAGGTTCCCGGCGTGCTGATCCTGAGGCCGGGGAACCTGGCGATGCCGGAAAAAGCCAAGGTAGACGCGCCAGTGAGGAACGCTCCAGGGGGGCCGGATCCTTGCGAGATTTCCAGAGTAACCGGGGTTGCATCCGGCACCGGCTGATCGAGGATGTTCATCACGCCTACTTCAATAGTCGGCGTCACAAACTGATTTTCGACGGCCGTCGTGGCCTCCTGCAGAAATTCGAGATCCGAGGAAATCTCGGCGCCCTTGCTCAAGCTGACTCGCAGCGAGTCGATCTGCATGTGTGCGCTGGTTTGCGCGCCGTTGAGGATGCTGTAGAGGATGCCACCGATGCCGCGCGTACTGATGCCGTGGGCACGCTCACGAATCAGCGGCACGCCATCGCGGAAAACGTCATAGATGCCGGCATCGAGATCCTGGATTATGCGGTATTGGTAGACACGATTTTCCTCGTAGGAAACACCCGTCAAAAACTCGATGCCATTAGCGTCGGACAAGCTCATCGTTCCGTTCGACTGGAAGTCCAGATTCATGAAATTCATTGTCGAAATGCTTGGTTCACGCAGTGCCACCCGATAGCGATCACGCGTTACCATCAGCATGTCAAAATCCATGATGTAGAGGCCCGAGCGCACCTCCAGGCTGTCGAGGAACTGCCAGCGCAGGTGCCACGCAATTGACGTATTGGTGCTGCTCAAGTCGAGGATATTCACACTTGGCGCCGCTTCGACGACGATTGCATCCATGGCTGAATCCTTGGCGAAGGGTTCATGCACTGCCGCACCACCCATGCCGATCGGCAAGCCGGCGGTCTTGTCCTCGAAACCCGCTTCGAGCGCGACCGGGAACGGCAAAGAACCGCTGATCTTGAGATTGTCCAGATCAAATGGACTACCGCCGGAGCCGCTTGCATATCCGATCAAAAATTTGCCGACGCCACGGTCCGTGATTCCAAACGTACGCGCGCTGAAAATCGAGTTGCCGTTTATCGACATGCTGCTGGTTCTCGCATCCATGTCGAATGTCAGCTTGAAGTGCAGAGGAACGTTGGCGGCATAGGTTGTCTGGGCGATGAGGCCGTTGGCATCAGAGCCGGTGATCAAACCGTTTGAGCCGAAGGCAAGGGTCAGGAAAGTTTTCGAAGAGGTCGTACTTTCACGGATCAGGATGCTGAACAGGTCGAGCGCGCCGGGAGTCAAATCAAAAGTGATTTCCGCCTCTCCTTCGGAAATCTCGGCATTGCCCATCATCTGCCAATTCAGGCGACGCGCACCCGAGCTGCTCAAATCATTGCTGACTCGCAGGTGATTCTCTCCAAGGGTGCTCTCGACAATGAGGGTATCGAGATTGGAAAGATTGATCGGCTCACCAAACGTTGGTCCGCGATCGGCGATGGCTTGGCCAACGACCTTGTTGTCGAAGTCGGCATAGAGGGTCGGGCGTTCGGGGATCGCCAGTGCGCCCCGACTCTCAATGGATCCAGTAAATCCCACAACCAGCAGGATGGAAACAAACAGCAAACGCATCGGGTTTCTCCGCAACGAGTGGATGATCGAAACCACTCCCTGCATGGAGTTGGCTTTCGCAATCATCGTGCTCGGAAGCCCTGCCCGAGGCTTACAAATGCCATCAAGAAATCATCAAATTACGGTCAAATCGCTGAATTCCGGCGAAATATTCATCGATTTCTGGCGGATGCGGACTTCGGCTTGTGGTGGGATTGATCTGTGATCGAATGCTTCTCGTTTGCAGGTGGAGGGAGCGTCAGTGCAAAGCGCCGACCCACAAAAGCGAGCTTCGGCTACTGAGGGCTGGAAGTCGGCTTCATGTCGTCCTCAATCTTCGCCATCGAAGGCGCTTCGGTCATCTGCAATTTCCGCGCGACCGCCTCATTGGCGCGCATGACCCGCAACATGTTGCCGCCGGCAACTGCGGCGAGTTCGGCATCGCTCCAGCCTCGGCGGGCCAGTTCGACCAGCAGGGCCGGATACTTGTCGACGCCATCGAGTCCATCCGGCGTGATCGGAATGCCGTCGAAATCCGAGCCAAGGCCAACGCTTTCGACACCGGCGATCTTGCGGATGTAGTCGAGATGATCGGCCACGTCGGCGAGGGTCACGGTCGGCGCTGGATGCAGGCGTTCCCATTCGGCCATCGCCGCCGCGGCGCGTTCGGGCTGACCGATATACAGGCCGTAGAACGGCGGCGAGTTGTAGCGGGTCGCTTCGGCCGCGCGATCCGAATCCCAGCGTGCGCTTGCCTGCGAGATGTAACCCGGGAAGAAATTGACCATGACGATGCCGTGATTCTGCGCAACGAGGCGCAGGACGTCATCCGGCACATCGCGAGGATGGTCGATCAGGCCGCGCGCACCGGAGTGCGAAAACATCACCGGCGAATGGCTCAGCGCAAGTACATCCTTCATGGTCTTCGCCGAAACATGGCTCAGATCGACAACCATGCCGAGGCGGTTCATTTCGCCAACCACGGCGCGACCGAAGCCGGTCAATCCATTGTGCTCCGGATTGTCTGTGGCCGAATCGGCCCAGCCGGTGTTGCTCGAGTGGGTCAGGGTCATGTAACGCGCGCCGAGCATGTACATCTGGCGCAATGCCGCCATCGAGTTGCCGATCTGATGGCCACCTTCGATACCAATCAGCGAGGCGACGCGACCGGCTTTGTGGATGCGCGCGATGTCATTGGCGGTATAGGCCATCTCAAGCGCCTGCGGATACCGAGCAACCATGTTGCGGACGATGTCGATCTGCTCGATCGTGGTCTTGATCGCTTCGGCACCTGTGGTCGTCACCGGAATCCAGACCGACCAGAACTGCCCGCCGACATGACCGGCTCGCAGTCGCGGAATGTCGGTCATCAGGCCGACCCAGTCCTCTGGCGCATCGGCGGGACGCGGCATGTTTGCGTGATCAACATTCAGATCGACGCCGCCTTCACGCGTGCGCATTTCCCAGGGCAGGTCGTTGTGGCCATCGATCAGCGGCGTCTTCGCCAGCACGCGTTCGACGCGGGCCATCAATTCGGCATCGGTCGATAGCGCGGGCGACTTGGCCTGGGCAAGGCCGAAAGCGAGGAAGAGTCCGATGGTGAATCGAGATACCGGGTTGCCGATCATGTCGTCTCCAGGTGAATTGGCCGGATGAACGCCCGGCTGCCGACGATGATTTTCGCATAACGCCGTGGGGGACGATTTGCGGTCGAACGCTTCAGGCGGGAGTGAGCGAAGAGCGTCAGCGCGCAGCGCCGACCCACAAGGGCGCGGCATGGTTGAAGGGCGTCAGCCCGCAGCACTGACCCACAAGAGCGCGGATCGCTGATGATGAAAACAAGAACCCCGGCATTACGCCGGGGTTCGAGTTGCAGCGCAATCTGATCGGAATCAGAACTTCTGCGAGAAACGCACGCCGACCATGCGTGGATGGGTCGGAACCACATACACCTGCCCGTCGGGATACTGCGGTACCACACCTGCAGCGCCGCAGACTGCCTCGGCACACTCGGTGAACCGCGAGATCTGGCCACGCTTGTCGAATGCGTTGTCGACAAAGAAATCCAGGGCCCAACTATCCCTGGCGATACCGGCCGAGAAATCGAACATCGAATAGGCCGGCAGGTTGCCGAGGATTCCGCGTTCCAGAATGCGCAAGTCCGCGGTGCGTTCGCCGACATGCACGCCGGATCCCTGCACATAGGCCTGCAGACTGCCAATCTCGAAGTTGTAGCGCGCGGTCAGGTTGCCCTTGAACTTTGGTGTCACCGGCAGACGGGTGCCACTTGGTGCTTCGGGATCCGCGCAATCAGTGACCGGAATGCCGTTGTCGTCGGTGAATCCGCAATAGTTTTCGGTCAGTTTTGCGTTGTAGAAAGCCGCACCAGCAGAAAGTTGCAGATTGTATGTCGCGGCCCAGTTCACATCGAACTCGGCACCGTTGATGCGCGCCTGGTTGGCGTTCTTGATTTCGGTGAGTCCGTTCGCGCCGAGGATGCTGAACTGGAAGTCCTTCCATTGCTGGCGGAACACCGAACCGTTGAACGACAGATGGCTGTCGAGCCAGGTGGTCTTCCAGCCGGCTTCGTAGTTGGTCAGGTAATCGGACAGGTACGGCGGCAGGATACCGCGCCGATTGATGCCGCCAGGGCGGAACCCTTCGGAACGGGTCACATAGAACATCTTGGTCGGCGTCGCCTTCCAGGTCAGGTTGGCCTTGTACAGCGAACCCGATTCCTTCACCGATTTGTCGAAGTCACGACAGGGTGCGCCGTTGTAGGGCTCGGGCGTCGGGCAGCCCGCCTCGCCGTAACTCGAGTTCGGGGAGAAACCCGCACTGAAACCGAAATAGCCGCCAAGGCTGTTGTCGGACTTGAAGTAGCGGCCACCGACGCTTGCGGTCAATGTGTCGGTGATGTCGTAGGAGAGCTCACCGAACAAGGCCTTGTCGCGATCCTCGCGCAATTGCTTGGTCAGCCAGAGCGTGTCGGGCCAGCCCGGTGTGCTCAGGTCGCTTGAGAGTCCGTCGATCTTGTAGCGCTGCTGGATGTCGTGATTCTGATCCTGCCAGAACAATCCGCCGACGAAACGCAGGCGGTTTTCCTGTGGCGTCGCCACGCGCAGCTCGTGGCTGGTCTTGCGGTAGCGATCCTTGCCCTGGATGTACTGCGAGGGATTGATGATGTCGCCGTTGTCGTTGTAGATCGAACCGCCATAGGCATACAGCGTGTCGTACCAGAACGAATAATCCGAGTAGTCCGAAAACACTTCGTCATTACGGTTCAGATGCGCAAATGAATAGGTGACGTCGAAATTTCCAACCTTGCCCTCGACAGTCAGCGCGGCCTGATTCCAGTTGTCCTGCGCCTTCTCGGGATAGAAGTGGGTCAGCTCAAGCTCACCGACCGCCGGGTCATAGGCAAACAGACCATTCGATTCGGCTTTCTGACCGATCAACGATGCGTTGACGGTCCAGTTCTCGTTGAGATTGATGCCGAGCGCAAGGCGTGCACCGGTGGTGTCGACATCGTTGTAGTTGTTCCGGGCCGTGGCTGCGTTGCTGATCGTGCCATTGCCGCCGGTGTAATCATCCCAGGTCGGGTAGGTGCGGGTTCCAACGACGTTGTCGATATAGCCGGCCTCCTTCTCGTGCCAGCCAACCAGACGGATCGCGGCACGCTCGGAAATCGGGATATTGACGAAGCCTTCCTCGATGTTGCCGATTCCGCCGTGGCTGGTGCTGTTGACGCCGACGCTGTAACCGGCCTCGTAGCCGCTTGGATCGGGTTTGTTGGTGATGATGCGGATCGTGCCGGCTTCCGAGCTGGCGCCATACAGCGAACCTTGCGGACCCGAAAGCACCTCGACGCGGGCAATGTCGTAGATGTGGATGTCGAGCGGGCCCTGGATCGTCGTCACCGGTTGCTCGTCGAGATAGACGCCGACACTGGGCAGTGATCCGGAATGGTTGCCGTCGCCACCGCTGGCGACACCGCGCATGTAGATCTGGGCGAAGCCCGGCCCAAAGGTCTGGTAGGACACGCTGGGCAGAAACTTCACGTAATCGTCAAAACTCGAGACATTGAGTTCGCGCAGTCTCTCGTTGCCGAGCACCTGGATGCTGATCGGCACTTCCTGCAGGTTCTCGGTGCGTTTCTGCGAGGTCACCGTGATCACGTCGAGCCTGAACCCATCCGAGCTGGGCGGTGGTGCCGGTGGCTGGGAATCCTGGGCAAACGCTGCCGTTGCGACCGCCAGGTGGATTGCGACCACCAGCGGCAGCCGCGCAATCCGCATCGGCCGCGTATGTGATTGGGTCATCGCGTGTCGTCTTTTCATCGGGTACCCCTCTTTGTTTTCAGATTTTGCAACGGTCAAAGTCTAGCCCAGACTATTCATGAATACGCGTGATGATCACGCAGGACATTGGATTCACGCGGCTTTTCGCGATTGAGGCAGTAGCGGGTGATATTGCCGACTGAGCGAAAAGTCGTGTGGCTCCAATGGACAGGCGAGGGCGCGTGTTTTTCATGAATAATCCAGGTTGGCGTTTTCGCCGGTCATCCGTTCCGGCACCTCGGGATAAACGTCAAGGACTTCCCCCAGTGCGTCCTTCATCGGCCCCAGCCATGACTCGAAATGGCGCCAGTGATCGACCCCCTCGCGATAGATCGGCTTGCGCACCTGCTCGGAACTGGCGGTGCGCACGGGCCGCTCATTCTCGAAGAAGCGCAAACAGCCTTCCTCGAACGGCAGACCGCAGTAATCGAGCAGGCGACGAACCTCGCCTTCGGTATCCTCGACCATGCGTTCGTAGATGACCCGATGCACGCGTCCGGGCAGCACTTCATCAAAATGCGCCATCAGGGCAACATAGTCGTGGTAGTAGCGGCCGATATCGTCGAGTCCGTAGGTGAAGCTCTGGCCGCGTGCGAAGTGCTGCTTGAAGGCGGAGAAACAACAGGCCAGTGGATGCCGGCGTGCATCGATGATCTTCGCATTCGGCAACATCAGATGAATCAGGCCCAGATGCAGGAAGTTGTTCGGCATCTTGTCGATGAAGTACGCCGCAGCGGTTTTGCGCTGGATGCGCGTGTGTTGGAGATAGCGTTCACCGATTTCGCGCAGGGCGGTCGCGTCGAGGCCAAGCACGACATCGTGATACGGCATCGTCTGATTGGCGTCGCCCTGGCTGCGCAGTTCGCGCGTGATCGAGGTGATCTCGGGCAACTCCATCGTGCCTTCGATCGCCGAATGACTGGCCAGGATCTGCTCGATCAGGGTCGAACCGGCACGCGGAAGGCCGACGATGAAGATCGGATCGGCAGCCTGCGAACCGTAGCCGCTGCGTTCGGCAAAGAATTCCCGCGTATAGCTGTGGCGGATGCGCGCAACACGGGCGCTGGTGTCGTCGGCATCGTAGTGCAGCGTCGCCCGGCGCAAGGTATTCCCCTGCAGATAGTGATGGAACGAGGCTTCGAAGTCGGCCTCGTCCTCAAGTGCCTTGCCTATGGCGAATTCGAGATGTTGGCGATCCTTGTCGGCCAGTCCGGATTTCGCCAATTCGGCTTGCATGGCGGCCAGATCCTCGGCAGAGAAGCGGAAGGTCTTGAGATTGGCCAGACTCCACCAGACCTCACCACAGCCCGCATCGAGTCGCAGGCTGTGTCGATAGGCGTCGATTGCGGGTTGTTGCTGACCGGCCGTTTTCAGGGCATGGCCATAGCTCATCCAGATCCGCGGATGCTCGGCATATTCCTCGAGAATCGCGGCATACAACTCAATGGCCGCGTCATAGTCACCAACCCGGCAAAGCACGACCGCCTTGAGATTGCGGTAACCCGCATTGTCGGGTTCGAGCGCAAGCAAGGTGTCAATTTCCGCAAGGGCCTGCGCTGGTTTGTTGGCCCGATGCAGGACGAGTGCGTAGTTCTGCCGCGCCGCGTGAAAGCCTGGTGCCAGTTGCAGGCAGCGCGAGAGCAGGCTCTCGGCATCTTCGTTGCGCCCCAGGCGCACGGCGACCTCGGCCAGCATGCGGATGGCGGCGACATCGGTCGGGTTGTGCCGGAGGCGTTCTCGCAACATTGATTCAGCATCGGGCAATCGGTTTTCCACCAGCGCCGTTGCCGCTGCGAGCATCTGCGGATCTCGCGTCGAGTAGCGCACATGGTTGGCGTAGGCGGCATCGGCACCCTCGGCATCATCCAGGGCCATGAGCTGGTCGCCGAGCGCGAGCCAGGCCTTGGGCAGGTCGGGTTTCAGTCCGACTGCACGCAGCAGCGCGGTCTTGGCCTCACTGGCCTGCTTCGCGGCGCCGAGGGCAAGACCTGATTCCAAATGTGCCATTGCCCAATTTGCCTGGGTCGCCACCAACGGTCGCAGGATCTCCAGTGCCTTTCCGGGATCCCCGCGCAGGCGATGCGAAACGCCAAGCAGGAGCACCGCCATCGGGTGTTCGCCGACCGCATTGATGATTTCCCTTGCCTGCTCGCCCGCCCTGGCCGGATCCGTAGCCATCAGCCGCGAGGCATGTGCCAGAGCGGTCTCCAGGTCGGCGGTTGGCTCGGCGGTTGCGTTCACCCACATCTCCCATGCTGCGGCGGCACTCCCATCCGGCGACATCTCGCCCACCGGACTTTCCCCGCGCTTCGATCGCGACCTGTTTCCAGGACAAAGAGGCAATCCGCGCAATTCCGGGGATTTTCCATTATCACGGCAAGCCGGCGTATCTTCATAGCGCTTTCAACAACCGCCAGGTGAACTCCAGCGATTGGTAGAACGATTTGACCCGGATGCGCTCGTCCTGGCCATGCGAGCGGTCGTCATCTACATCATAGGCAATGCCGTTGAATACGTACATCGGCATGCCGGCGGCGCGCAGGAATACGCTGTCGGTGGCACCGGCCGACATGTACGGCCGTACCGGCAACTCGCCCCACAGGGTCCGACCGGCCTCGGCTATATGGGCGAACAGGACCGCATCGACCGGCGTCGGTGCACTCGGATGCGGTTCGGCGACCCGGGCGATCGTGATCGCCGGATCCGCCACCGCCTGTCGCAGCGCCCGATCCACTGCATCGGGATCCTCATCCGGCAGCAGCCGGCAGTTGACCGTCGCCACAGCCGACTGCGGCAGCGCGTTCTCGGCATGGCCGCCCTGCAACAGGGTCGGAATGCAGGTCGTGCGCAGTTGCGCGTTGTTGTAAGTGGAACTGGCGGCCAGGCGCGCCAGCGCGGCGGGATCCGCATCCTCGCTGGCGGCGGCTCGCATGTCGTCGGCGAGACTTCCCGAATACAGTCCGGCGAGGCCGGCGAAGTAGCCGCGCGTCGCCGAATTGGTGCGCAATGGAAACTCGAAAGCAGACAGGCGCGCCAGACCCTTCGCCAACTGGTAGATCGCATTGTCCGCGGTCGGCAGCGAACTGTGGCCGCCCGGGTTGTGCGCACTAAGGGTGTAGCTCAGAAACACCTTCTCGGCGGTTTCAATTGAAATCTGGGCAGGCTTTCCATTGCGGATCTCGGGGCCGCCGCCATCGACATTGATGCCGAAACCGGCGCGCAGCAGTTCGGGTCGGTTCGCGAGCAACCATTCCACGCCGTTGGCAACGCCATCCTCTTCACCGGCGGTCAATGCAAGCACGTAGTCGCCGCGCGGCTTCACGCCATCGGCTTTCAGTCGCAGCAGGGCGCTGACCAGTCCGGCCGCGCCGCCCTTGATGTCCATGGTGCCGCGGCCGTAGAAATAGCCATCGAGCTCGGTCAGCTTCCAGGGATCCTGGTGCCAGTCCTCGCGCCGCGCCTCGACCACGTCGAGATGGGCGAGCAGCAGGATCGGCTCGCGCTCGTCACCACCGCGCAGGCGCACGACGAGATTGCGCTTGAGCGGATCATCGCCGAGCAGCATGACATCGGCGGCGGGAAATCCCGCGTCGAGGAAGCGCCGCGCCATCTTCTCGGCGGCGGCCGTGGTGCTGCCGTGCGCAGGCGTGGTGTCAGTCTCGATCAACTCGCGCAGCAATTCGCGACCCTGGACCTGCAGCGGATCCTTGCCGCCCTCGGCCGCGCTGGCTGGCAACGATGCCAGCGTGACCAGAACGGCAGCAATGAAGCTGCTGGCAAAATATTTGCGAAAGGCCACGCTCGAACTCCCCGCTTGATGATTCATGGAATTTCCAGCGCCAGTGCCAGACCCTGGCCGACGCCAACGCACAAACTGACCAGGGCGCGACGCTGACCATGGCGTCGCAGTGCCAGGGCTGCGCTCATCGCCAGCCTTGCCCCGCTGGCACCGAGCGGATGACCCAGCGCGATCGCGCCGCCATTGGCATTGACGTGCTCGGCATCGTCGGGCAGGCCGAGTGCACGCGTGCAGGCCAGCACCTGCGCCGCAAACGCCTCGTTGATTTCGATGCGATCGAAGTCGGTCAGCCTCTGGCCGCTGCGCGCGAGCAGCCGGGTGATGGCCGGCACCGGGCCGAAGCCCATGAGACGCGGAGCGACACCGGCCGACGCCATTCCGGTAATGCGCGCCAGCGGCTGCAGGCCATGCCGATCGAGCGCAGCCTGCGAGGCAAGCAGCAGGATTGCCGCGCCATCATTGAGGGATGACGCATTGCCGGCGGTGATGCTGGTGCCGGATCCGAGCAGGGGTTTCAGCGCAGCCAGTGCTGCGGCGGTCGTGTCCGGGCGAAGCTGCTCGTCGTGTTCGACAAATTCGCCAATCGCGTCTTTTCCGACTGCGATTGGCGTGATTTCCTCGGCCAGCCAGCCCTGCTCGCGCGCATGAGCGGCGCGGTGCTGGCTGCGCAGCGCATAGGCATCCTGGCTTGCGCGATCGATGCCATGCAAGTCGGCGAGATTCTGTGCGGTCTGGGTCATCGAATCGACGCCATGAGCGGACTGCATGCGCGGATTGACGAAGCGCCAACCCAGAGTGGTATCGACGAGTTGCTGGTTGCGCGCCAGCGCGTGCTCGGCCTTGGCCATCACGTAAGGCGCCCGGCTCATGCTCTCGACGCCGCCGGCGAGGATCAGATCCGCCTCGCCGCAGGCGATGGCACGCGCGCCCTGACCGATCGCATCGAGACCCGATGCGCAGAGGCGGTTGACGGTCACGGCAGGTGTCGTTTCGGCAAGCCCGGCGAGCAGACTGGCCATGCGCGCGACGTTGCGGTTGTCCTCACCGGCCTGGTTGGCGCAGCCGAGAATCACCTCATCGACCGCAGCCCAATCGAGCGCGGGGTATCTGGCCATCAGGGCGCTGATCGGCAGTGCCGCGAGATCGTCGCAGCGAATGCCGGCCAGCGCGCCGCCATGGCGACCGAACGGGGTTCGTGTCGCATCGACGATATAGGCGCGGCGATCAGTCATTGGCATAGGTCATGTGCAGATGTGGCATCCAACCGCCGCGCCGGATTGAATCCTCGATCGCCTCGCGGGTCTTCAGCAGGATCGGCAGGATCTGCTCGACCGCACGCTGCTCGGCCTGATCGCTGAACTGCATGCTGACATTCAGCCCGGCGACAACGCGACCGTTGCCCGCGCGCACCGGCACCGCGATCGAGCACAGACCCAGTTCGAGCTCCTGCGAGGTCAGCGCATAGCCTTGCTGGTGCACACGCTTCAAGGCGAGCTTGAGCTCTCTCGCGTTGCGCACGGTATGCGCCGTGTATCTGTGAAACTGGATGCCACCGATCCACTCATCGAGACCGGTCTCAGTCATGTCGGCCAGGATCACCCGCCCCAGCGAGGCGGTGAATGCGGGCAGGCGCGCGCCGACACCGAGCGCGATGCGCATGATCCGCCTGACCGGCACGCGCAGCACATAGACCACGTCGCTGCCATCGAGCACGGCCAGTGAACAGGATTCGTGGACCTGCTGGGACAACTGCTCCATCGCCTGCTGGGCAAGTTCGATGAGATCGAGCGAGGACAGGTAGCTGTAGCCAAGCTCGAGCACGCGTGGCGTGAGGAAGAAATTGCGCCCGCGGCTGCCGACGTAGCCGAGGTGCTGCAGGGTCAGCAGGCTGCGGCGAGCCGCCGCGCGCGAGAGTTCGCTGCGCTCGGCAACCTCGCTCAGGGTCGGATTGGGCAGGTCGTGGCCGAACGTACCGAGCACGCGCAGCCCACGCGCCAGTGATTGCACGTAGTCCGGGCCTTGTTCGAAAGCACTCTTGATCATGCACTCGGAATTCCGGTTGACAGGGCGAGCCTATTCGGATTCCAATTGGTTCGCAATACGAATACATGTGCGATTAACGCACATACCTCCGGGAGCCTCGGGTGAGCACAGAGCGCACAACCGTTCTGCACAGCTGGTGCGTGCAATCGGAATGGCAGGCACCCACCATCATCGGTGGCTGCGGCGCGCGCTTGCTGGATGCCGACGGAAATTCCTGGCTCGACATGAGCAGCCTGGCCGAATGCAGCAACCTCGGCCACCAGCATCCGCGCATCGTCGAGGCCATCCGCGAACAGGCGGCACAGTTGTGCTTCGTCACCTCAAGCTGGGGCGCCAAGCCGCGTGCCGATCTGGCCGAAGCCTTGCTTGAAAAATCAGGATTCGATGGCGGCCGCGTCTTCTTTACCCTCGGCGGCGCGGATGCCAACGAGAGCGCGATCAAGTTCGCGCGCCAGGTGCGCGCCCTGCCGCGCGGCGAGGTGATCACGCGCGATCGTTCCTACCACGGCGCCAGCTATGCCGGCATGGCGCTGTCCGGCGACTCGCGCACGCAGGCCCAGGTCGACGCGCACGCATTCCATGTCACCCATGTGCCACCGCCCTACGCGTATCGCTGTCCGTTCGGCAGCGACAACGATGAACAATGCGGGCAACGGGCAGCGCAATCGGTGGCGGACGCGATCGACCATCACGGCGCGGAATCGGTTGCGGCTGTGCTGATGGAACCCAACGCCGGAACCAACGGCATCGTCGCACCCGACAACTACTGGCCCGCCCTGCGCGAGATCACGCGCCGCAAGGGGCCGTTGCTGATTGCCGACGAGGTCATGAGCGGCTTCGGCCGTTGCGGCGAGTGGTTCGCATGGCAACGCCATGGCGAGGACGCCCGGCCCGACCTGATGACCCTGGCAAAAGGCCTGACCGGCGCACACGTGCCGCTCGGCGCGGTCGTGCTGTCGGCTGCGGTCAGCGCGCGTCTCGAGAACGAGATGCTCTATACCGGCCTGACCTATTGCGGACATCCGCTGGCCTGCGCGGCGGGTCTCGCTGCCCTGCGCGCCTACGAAGACGAAGCACTGATCGAACGCTCACGCAGGCTCGGCGCGCAGATGTTCGACACGCTGAAGGCGATGCAGGCGCGCCATCACGTCATCGGCGAAGTGCGTGGCGGACACGGCTTGTTCGCGGTCGTCGAACTCGTCTCCGATCGCGCGACTCGCACGCCGCTGGCAGCCTGGCCGCAGACGCCACCTTCGCTCAGGAACCTGGTGAAGCAGGCCCTGTCCGCAGGCGTCTCGTTCGCCAGCCGCGGCAACCTGATCATCCTGGCGCCTCCGCTGGTCATCGGCGAAGACGACCTCGGCGACGCCCTTGCCCTGCTCGACCGCCTGCTCGACGAACTGGAGTCTGCATGAGTTACAAATTGACCTACGCGACAATGTTCGACCCGCCGGCCGAACTGCATGAGCGCTTCGACGCGGCCCTCGCCGATATCGTCGCCGGCCTCGGTGCGACGCACGAATTGCATATCGATGGCGAGGACTGTCCCGGCGCAGACATCGAGGAACTCCACAGTCCGATCGACCAGCGTCGCCTACTCGGTCGCTTCGCCGTTGCCGACCGTGACCAGGCAGACCAGGCCATGGCCGCCGCCCAGTGGGCCTTTGCCGGATGGCGCGCGACCGCAGCCGCCGAGCGCGTGCGCCTGCTCAAGCGCGTCGCCACCCTGATCGAGGAACGCATCTACACGATTTCAGCAGCGCTCACCCTCGAGGTTGGAAAGAACCGCATGGAGGCACTCGGTGAAGTACAGGAAACCGCCGACTTTTTTCGTCTCTATGCCGAAGACTTCGAGCAGCACGACGGCTTCGAACATGCCCTGCCGGACGATCCCCTGCCCGATTTCCGCTCACACAACCGCAGCGTGATGCGACCCTACGGCGTCTGGGTGGTGATCGCGCCGTTCAACTTTCCGTTCGCCCTGGCCGGCGGGCCGGTTGCCGCGGCCCTGGTCACCGGCAACACGGTCGTGTTCAAGGGTGCCAGCGACACGCCGTGGTCAGGTCGCCTGCTCGCCGACTGCCTGCGCGATGCAGGCTTTCCAACTGGCGTGTTCAATTATCTCAATGGCAACGGCCTCGACATCGGCCAGGCCCTGGTCGACCATCCGCACACGGCCGGCATCACCTTCACCGGCTCCTTCGATGTCGGCATGCGCATTGTCGGGTCGATGGCCGGCGGCACCTACCCACGTCCGTGCATCGCCGAGATGGGTGGCAAGAATGCCTGCGTGGTCACGCGCAACGCGGATCTTGAACGCGCCGCTACCGGCATCGTGCGCTCGGCCTTCGGCATGGGCGGACAGAAATGCTCGGCTCTGTCGCGCGTGTATGTGGATGCCGATGTCGCCGATGCACTGATCGGCAAACTGCTGGAAAAGATGCAGATCCTGCGCATCGGTGATCCGTGCCTGAAAGAGAACTGGCTCGGCCCGGTCACCACGAGCAATGCCCTGCGCAACTTCACCCGCTACACGGCTGCCCTGAACGAAGACGGCGGGCGCATCCTCGCCGGCGGCGAGCGCCTGCGCGAAGGCGATCTCGACAACGGCTATTTCGTCGCCCCGACCCTGGCCGAAGCGCCGGCCGACCATCCATTGTTCCGCGAGGAGATGTTCCTGCCGATCGTCATGCTGTGCCGGGTGCGCGATCGCGAGGAAGGTATTCGCCTGGCCAACGACACGCCGCTCGGCCTGACCGCCGGCTGCTATGGCAGCGACGAGGACGTGGACTATTTCTTCGAACACATCGAGGCCGGGGTGACCTACGCCAACCGCCCGCAGGGGGCGACCACGGGTGCCTGGCCGGGCTATCAGCCGTTTGCCGGCTGGAAGGGCTCCGGATCCACCGGCAAGGCAATCGCCTCGTTCTACTACCTCGCCCAGTACCAGCGCGAGCAATCGCGCACGGTCGTCGAGTGAACATGACCCTGGCTGAGGCCATCGAGCATTTCGTCGCCGATGACATGCGCATCGCGCTGGAGGGTTTCACGCATCTGATCCCGTTCGCCGCCGGGCACGAGATCATCCGCCAGCAGCGGCGTGGACTGCACCTGATCCGGATGACGCCCGACCTGATCTACGACCAGATGATCGGCATGGGTTGCGCGCGCCAGCTGACTTTTTCATGGGGAGGCAATCCGGGGGTCGGTTCGCTGTACCGTTTGCGCGATGCAGTCGAGCAGCGCTGGCCACACCCGCTGTTGCTCAACGAGCACAGCCACGCCGGCATGGCCGCAGCGTTCACTGCCGGTGCGGCACGGCTGCCATTCGGCATGTTGCGCGGCTACCAGGATACCGACCTGGCCGCGCACAACCCGACTATCCGCCAGGTGCACTGCCCATTCAGTGGAGAGATGCTCGCCGCCGTTCCCGCTATCAATCCCGATCTGACCATCCTGCATGCCCAACTGGCCGACCGTCAGGGCAACGTGGCCATGCACGGCATCGTCGGCGCCTCTCGCGAGGCGGCCCTGGCGGCAAAATCATTGCTGGTCACGGTCGAGCAGATTGTCGACGAACTGCCGCCAGCAATGAATTCCATCGTACTGCCCGGCTGGGTCGTCAGCGCGGTCGTGCATTGTCCGGGTGGCGCCTACCCGTCCTATGCACAAGGCCACTACGCCCGCGACAACGCCTTCTACCAGCGCTGGGATGCGATCGCCCGCGATCGTGACAGCTTCCTGGCCTGGATGGATCGGCATGTGCTGCGTACCGCCAACCATCGCTGCTTCCTCGACAGTCTGCAGCAGGAGGCCGCATGAGCGACTGCACGCGGGACGAATGGATGACCGTCGTCGCCGCACGCAACCTCCGGGATCGCTGCGTCTGCTTCGTCGGCATCGGCCTGCCCAGCGTCGCCTGCAACCTGGCCCGCCTGAGTCATGCGCCGGGCATCGTGCTGATCTACGAATCCGGCACGATCGGTGCGCGACCGAGCGTGTTGCCGCTGTCGATCGGCGACGGTGAACTGGCCGAAACCGCGACCTGCGTGGTGCCGCTGCCGGAGATCTTCAGCTGGTACCTGCAGGCCGGACGTGTCGATGTCGGTTTCCTCGGAGCCGCCCAGATCGACCGCCACGGCAACCTCAACAGTACCGTCATCGGCCCCTACGGCTCGCCGACGACGCGCCTGCCCGGCGCAGGTGGCGCACCGGAAATTGCCGCGCATTCCAAACGCACCCTGGTCATGCTCCGGGCAACCCCGCGCAGCTTCGTCGAGCGCCTGGACTTCTGCACCAGCGCCGGCTTTCGTGACACATCCGGCGGGTCATCGCGAAACGATGCCCGCCACGGAAACGGAATGGCGCGCCGCCACAACAGCGGCAACCGCGGACCGCATGCGGTGATCACCGACTTTGGCGTGCTCTCGCCCGAACCGGCGACCCGCGAGCTGCAGTTGACCGCGCTGTATGCGGGGGCGAGTGTCGAAGAAGCGCAAGCCGCCGTTGGCTGGCCGCTCAAGGTCGCCGCCGACGTCGAGATGATCACCGCACCGAGCCCGTTCGAATTGACGACCTTGCGCGCACTGCACGAGCGCACGCGCGAAGCGCACGCCAGGCCCGTCTCGATTCCCACTTGATCCACCGCCCTCCGTTTCGCAAAGCAGGTACCCGATGAACAATCCACACATAAAGATGCCTCTCCCCGGCCCCAGGGCGCAGGCCCTGATTGCTCGTGACGCCGAAGTCATCTCGCCCTCCTATCCGCGCGACTACCCGTTCGCCATGTCGCATGGCCGCGGCACCGAAGTGTGGGATGTCGACGGCAACCGCTTCCTCGATTTCGCTGCCGGCATCGCAGTTTGCGCCACCGGCCACGCGCATCCGCAAGTGGTCGCCGCCGTGCAAAAGGCCGCCGGTGAATTCCTGCACATCTCCAGCGACTACTGGCACGAACAGATGGTCGGCCTCGGCGAGCGTCTGGCGAAACTCGCGCCGATGCAGACGATTGCCGGCGAAGGCGCCATGAGCTTCCTTTGCCAGTCCGGCACCGAAGCCGTCGAAGGCGCAATCAAGCTCGCGCGCTACGTCACCCGGCGGCCGCGCTTCATCGGTTTCCTCGGCGGATTCCACGGCCGCACCATGGGCTCCTTGTCGTTCACCTCAAGCAAGTACACCCAGCAACTCGGTTTCGCGCCGACCATGCCCGGGGTCACCCATGTGCCGTACCCGAACCCGTATCGGCCCTTGTTCGCAGGTGCCGACCAGGGCCAGGCCGTACTCGATTACATCAGCATGCTGTTCGAGCGCAGCGTGCCGGCAGCCGAAGTCGCGGCGATCCTGGTCGAACCAATCCAGGGCGAAGGCGGTTATCTCGTGCCACCGGATGGCTTCCTCGCCGGTCTGCGCGCGCTCTGCGACAAGCACGGCATCCTGCTGATTTTCGACGAGGTGCAGTGCGGCGTCGGCCGCAGCGGCAAGATGTTCGCCTGCGAGCACTGGGGCGTGGCGCCGGACATCATGACCTCGGCCAAGGGCCTCGGCTCGGGCCTGCCGATCGGCGCCATCGTCGCGAAAAAATCGATCATGTCGCAATGGAAACGCGGCTCACACGGCAACACCTACGGCGGCAATCCGATCACCTGTGCTGCGGCCAGCGCGACCCTCGACCTCGTCGCTGGCGGATTTGCCGACAATGCCGCAAGCGTCGGTGCACACTTCATGTCGCGACTGCATGAGCTCGCAAAAACGTATCCGTGCATCGGCGAAGTGCGTGGCAAGGGCTTGATGATCGGCATGGAACTGATCGAGACCGATGGCAACAAGACGCCAGCGAATGCACTCTGCGACGCGGTCATCACGCGCGCCTTCCACAATGGCCTGCTGCTGCTTTCCTGCGGCGTCAGCACGGTGCGCTTCATGCCACCATTGAACACCAGCATCGCGCAGATCGACGAAGCCGTCGCCCTGCTCAGGACCAGCCTCGATGAAGCGCTGCGTGGCGATCATGGCTGATCCGGGCAAGTCCCTGCTGCTGAGCCTGTGCAGCCTGTTCCTGGCTGGCACGGCAATCGCCGCGCGCGAGCCCGTACTCAAGCAAATCGACCTGCCGCACAGCTACTACTGGCGTGAACTGTTCCTGCCGCAGCTCAGCTCGGGGCCGTCTTCGCTGGCGTTCATGCCGGACGGCGAAGAACTCATCTACAGCATGGCCGGTTCGCTCTGGCGCCAGCGCCTCGGCAGCGGCACGGCCATCGAACTGACCCACCCCAGGCGCGCCTATGACTATCAGCCCGATGTCGCGCGCGATGGCCGCAGCGTGGTCTTCGTGCGCTACGACGGCGATGCGATCGAACTGTGGCGACTGGATCTGGCCAGTGGCCGCGAACAGGCACTGACCCGCACCGCTGCAGTCAACGTCGAGCCGCGTCTGTCGCCCGACGGGCGGCAACTCGCCTGGGTCAGCACCGAGGGGAGCGGTCATTTCAATTTGTTCGTAGCCGACATCGACGCCAGCGGACTGCACAACGCGCACGCGCTGCTTGGCGAACACAAGAGCGCGATCGACCGCTACTACTATTCCGCCGTCGACCATGCGATCAATCCGTCGTGGTCGGCGGACGGCAAGTCGATCGTGTTCGTCGGCAATCATGAGATCGCCTGGGGAACCGGCGACCTGATGCTCGTCAGACTTGATGATCCCGGCCATCCGCGGCGGATCCTCAGCGAAGAGACCAGTTGGAACGCGCGACCGGAACTGGCAGCCGATGGCCGACGCCTGCTCTACAGCAGCTACCACGGTCGCCAGTGGCAACAACTGTGGCTGACCACGATCGATGGCGCCGCGCCGCTGCCGATCAGCTTCGGCGAATTCGACCGGCGCAACGCGCGCTGGTCACCGGACGACCGCCGCATCGCCACCATCACCAACCAGTCGGGCAATACGGCATTGCAGGTCATCGACGTGATCGGCGGCGCCAGCACCGATGTGGTCGCACGGGAACGGCGTTACAAGACGCCGCACGCGACCTTGGTCATCGGCATCTCGGGCGCTGACGATCAGGCCACGCCGGCACGGGTCAGCGTGCTCGGCAGCGATGGCCGCGCCTACGCCCCGGCCGACGCCTGGATGCACGCCGACGACGGCTTCGACCGCAAGCGCCAGTCGAGCGAGACCCACTACTTCCACTGCATGCCTCCCTGCCGACTCGACGTGCCCGCAGGGAATGTGCGCGTGACCGTGCAGCACGGCTTCAGCAACCTGCCCTGGAACGGAACAATGCACGCTGTTGCAGGAAAGGACAATGTGCTCCAGGCGCGTCTCGTGGCGAATGCCTTGCCGGACGCATTCGGTGACTGGCTCAGCGCCGACCTGCATATCCACATGAACTACGGCGGCAGCTACCGCAACACGCCAGCCAACCTCGTTCTTCAGGCGCAAGCCGAGGATCTCGACATCGCCTTCAACCTGATCGTCAACAAGGAAGAGCGCATTCCCGACATCGCCCACTTCCGCACCGATGCCGACCCCGCCAGCACGGCGCAGACCACACTGCTGCAGGCGCAGGAATACCACAGCAGCTTCTGGGGCCATCTCGGTCTGCTCCAGCTCGACGACCATTACCTGACACCGGACTTCACCAGTTACCGGCATACCGCGCTGGCCAGTCCGTATCCGCACAACGGAGTCATCGCCGATCTCGCCCATGCGCAGCGCGCCCTGGTCGGCTATGTGCACCCGTTCGACACGATACCGGACCCGGCGAAAGACCTGAACCTGAGCCACGAGCTGCCCGCCGACGTGATCAACGGAAAAGTGGATTACCTTGAAGTGGTCGGCTTTTCCGATCACAAGGCGACTGCCGCAGTCTGGTACCGCCTGCTCAATCTCGGCTTCCATCTCGCCGCCGGCTCGGGCACGGATGCGATGGCGAACTACGCTTCATTGCGTGGACCAGTCGGACTCAATCGCGTATTCCTCGATACTGCCGGCCTGCGCGACCGCGACGCGATCGCCAGGGCCCTCAAGGGTGGCCATGGTTTTGTCAGCAATGGTCCGCTGACCGGCTTGCTGCTTGATGGTGCCAAGCCCGGCGACACCGTGCAGCGCAAGCCCGGCTACCACTACCGCGTTGCCCTGCGCTCGCCGGTCGCCATCGACCATCTCGAACTGGTCCACAACGGCCAGGTGGTCAAGAAATTTACGCTGCGCGGCGAGCGCCGGACATTCGATGGCGAAGGCGAAATCACGCTGACTGACGGCGGCTGGCTGCTGCTGCGCGCGTGGAACGACGAGGCCGATCCACTGCTCCTCGACCTCTATCCATACGCGACGACCAATCCGGTCTGGCTCGGGGAAACCTTCAAGGCAGCGACGGCCACCGCAGACGCAAACTGGTTCGCCGCCTGGCTTGATCGCGTGCTTGCCGTGGTCGCGGCACGCGATGATTTCAATACGCCGCAGGAAAAACAGGCGACTCTCGGCTATCTGCGCGAGCGCGCGCGACGCCTACCTCAAACTCGCCAATGACCCGGAGCCCGGAGCATGAGCATGACGCGACTGTGTCCGATCCTGCTCCTGTTTATATTCTGCAGCGCGCAGGCGCAGAACGATGAAGCCCTGTTCCAGCCGAACGATCTCGCTCGCGTTGCCGACATCAGCGAGCCTGCCTTGACCCGCGATGGCAACTGGCTGGCCTACGTGGTCGGCACGGCGAACACCGAGGCCGACCACAGTCAGTCCGATCTCTGGCGTGTCCGCTACGACGGCAGCCGACGCACGCAACTGACGTCGACCGCGGACAGCAACGAATGGCGGCCGCAGTGGTCGGCCGATGCTTCATCGCTGGCCTTTCTATCCGATCGTCCGCGCAATGCGGAAGAGGCGAAAGACGAGGCCACGACCCAGGTCTGGATGATGCCGGCCGACGGTGGCGAAGCACGGCGACTGACCGACTTTCGCCGACGGCGTCGAGGACTTCGCGCTGTCGCCGGACGGCAAAAAGTTGGCCGTGATCGCAATTGACCCCGAGTTTCCGCCCGGCACGGAAAAGCCGAAGAATCCGCCGCCGATCGTGACCGAGCGCTACCAGTTCAAGGAAGACGGCGCGGGCTACCTCGGTGATCGACGCAAGCACCTCTACCTGTTCGACATCGCCAGCGGCAAGGCCGAATTGCTGACACCGGGCGCGCATGACGAACAACTGCCGGCGTGGTCGCCCGATGGCAGGACCATCGCCTATGTGACCAAGCGCGGCGCCGATCCCGACCGGCATCTGAACTACGACATCTATCTGATCGAAGCGAAGGCTGGCGCAAAGGAGCGCCAGCTGACCACCTTTGCGGGCTCCGATCTCGATCCGTACTGGGAAACCTATCCGGCCTGGAGTCCGGACGGCACGCGCATCGCCTACCTGCAAAGCGGCGAGGATCATTGGGTCTATTACGCGCCGTGGCAGCTCGCCGTGATCAACGTGGCCACGGGCAAGGCCGTGATTCCCGCGCCGATCGACCGCTGCTTCACCAAGCCACGCTGGTCGGCCGACGGCAAAAGCATCATCGCCCTGGTCGAGCAAAGCCTGGTCACCCATGTTTCGCGCATCGATCTGGCCGATGGCGCGATCAGCGAACTCAGCCACGGCCCGCGCTTCGACTATGACCTCGATGTGTCGGCGAATGATCGCATCATCGTGCTTGGCGGTGACGATCTGCATCCGTACACATTGTCGGCGGTCGAAAAAGACAGGTTGCGCTCACTCGAGGATCACAATGTCTGGCTGGCAAGCAAGACGCTGGCGAAAGCCGAACCGATTCGCTTCGACAGCGCAGACGGCACGTCGATCGAAGGTTTGCTGATCAAACCGCTGGGCTACAAACCCGGCAAGCGCTATCCGACCATCGTGCGTCTGCACGGCGGCCCGGTCTATCAGTTCAGCCGCGAATTCATGGCCGACTGGCAGGTCTACGCCGCCAACGGATTCGCCGTCGTCGCGATCAATCCGCGCGGCAGTTCCGGGCGCGGATTCGATTTCGCCCGTGCGATCTACGCCGACTGGGGCAACAAGGACACCGCGGATGTGCTTGCCGGCATCGATCACGTGGTCAAGATGGGTGTCGCCGATCCCGCCCGCCTCGGTCTCGGCGGCTGGAGCTATGGTGCGATCCTGACCAATGCCGTGATCGCCAGCGACACGCGCTTCAAGGCGGCGGTCAGTGGCGCCGGCGCCTCGAACATGTATGCGCTGTACGGCCACGACCAGTACATCCGCGAATACACGCTCGAACTGGGTTCGCCGTGGGCGAACCGTGAAGTCTACGACCGCGCGAGTTTCCCGTTCCTGCATGCCGACCGCATCAGCACGCCGACGCTGTTCCAGTGCGCGGAGAAGGACTTCAACGTGCCCTGCCTCGGAGCCGAACAGATGTACCAGGCCTTGCGCGTTCGCGATGTCCCGACCCGACTGGTGATCTATCCCGGCGAACACCACGGCCTCAGCGTACCGAGCTATCTGCGCGACCGCATGCAGCGCAATCTCGACTGGTACTCGCGATTCCTCAAGCCATGAGCGAATGTTTCAACAATTCGCCTTTTGATCCAGCGCTATTTTCGATAGCGCTTGAAGCGCTTGAGCAATCGAACCAGGTCCTTGTGCGAAATCGCCTTGGCGTAATGCCCGCCTCGCCCTGCATGTCGCGCGCAGCGACCATGGCATTGACGATCGCTTCCTCCGTGGCCTGCACGGTGGCCTCGAACAGGCCGTCGATGTCGTCGTTGCCGATGTAGTTGGCCTGACCGATCTTGCCGGCCTTGAACGGCTCGGCGTTGGCCGTCGAGAAGGCCACGAAGATGTCACCCGAGCCATTGCCGGCGTAACTGCCCATGCGCGCCAGGCCCATGCCGGCACGCTTGGCGATGCGCTTGAGCTGGTGCGGCAGCAGCGGCGCATCGGTGGCGACCACGATGATGATCGAACCGGTGTCGCCGACCAGTTTCGGATCGGTGTAGATGCGGTCATTGCGCAGGGTATTGGCCAACCGGAACGCCGGCGATGCGCAGCGGATCGCGGACCCCGTAGTTGGCCTGCACGAGCACGCCGACGAAAAACTCCGACTTGTCGATGGAGATGCGCCGCGACGCCGTGCCGATGCCGCACTTGAATTCATGGCAGACCATGCCGGTGCCACCGCCGACGTTGCCTTCCGCGACAGGCCCGCCCCGGGCATCCGCGAGCGCCTTCGTGACATGTTCGGGCTTGACGTGGAAGCCGTTGATGTCGTTCAGATGTCCATCCCAGGTTTCGGCTACAACCGGCAGCGACCACCAGTAACCCGTCGTGTCGGCACCGCCTGCGCGCACACGCTCGGCGATGACCGCATCGCGAACAACGCCGACGCTGTGTGTATTGGTCAACATGACCGGGCCTTCGAGCTGGCCCGATTCGTCGATCCAGGCCGTACCGGTCATTTCGCCATTGCCGTTGAGCGCGAACCAGCCGGCGAATACCGGTTTGTCGAGGCTGGCCTTGCCGCGCGGCAGGATCGCGCTGACCCCGGTACGCACCTTGTGACCATTGGCCAGATCCTCGATCAGGGTCACCTGTCCGACCGTGACACCGGCCACATCGGTAATCGCGTTGAGCGGACCCGGTGTACCCTCGAATGGAACGCCGAGATCGCGCGCACGCGGTTCGGCAGCGGACGCCATCGCGCAAATCGAGTACAACGCAAGTACACACGCGGAACGGTGCATCGGAATCTCCGGATTGATCGAGTCTGTTGCGGATCCTACAACGAGAAGAGCAGACCTCATGCACCACGATGAAACAACCGTTGCACTCGACCAGGCCCGTGCGCTGCCCGCGCGCTACTACTTTGGCGAAGACATGCTCGCGCAGGAACACGACACGGTGTTTGCGCGCAGTTGGCAACTGGTCGCCCATCAAGCGCAGCTCGCCGAACCCGGCGACCTCGTGGTCGAAAAGATCGGCAAGGTGCCGATCCTTGTCGTGCGCGGCAAGGATGGCGTCCTGCGCGCGTTTCCGAATGTCTGCCGCCACCGCGCCGGGCCGCTGGCACTGTGCAACGGCAAGGGTGCCAATGCCCTGCACTGCAAATACCACGGCTGGACCTACACGCTCGAAGGTCAGTTGCGCAGCGCTCCTGAAATGCAGGGCGCGAAGGATTTCGAGGTCGGCGACATCCGCCTGCCGCCATTGCGCGTGCACGAATGGCAGGGCCTCGTGTTCGTCGCACTGAGCGATGCGGTCGCGCCGTTCGACGAAGTCTATGCCGGCATTGTCGAGCGCATCGCGCCTATCGACCTGTCGACCATGCACTTCCTGCGCCGCGAAACCTACGACATCGAATGCAACTGGAAGGTCTACGTCGACAACTACCTCGAGGGCTACCACCTGCCGCACGTGCATCCCGGGCTGAGCAAGGTGCTCGACTATCGAGCTTATGACACCGAACTGTTTCCGTGGCAGATCCTGCAGACCTCGCCGTTGCGCGACAGCGGCGAGATCTACGGCGAAGGCGAGGCGTTCTACTACCAGATCTATCCGAACATCATGCTCAACATCATGCCGGGACGCCTGCAGACCAACCGCGTGTTGCCGCTGGGGCCGGGACGATGCCGCGTCGAGTTCGATTTCTTCTACGCGCAGGATGACAAGGCGCAGTCGCGCATCGCCCGCGATGCGGAATTCAGCGACGAAGTCCAGCTTGAGGATGTGACCATCTGCGAAGCCGTGCAGTTGGGTCTCGCCTCGGGCACCTACGATGCGGGCAGACTGTGTCCGAAGCGCGAGAGCGGCGTCTGGCATTTCCACAACATGTTGCGCGCCGCTTATTCGCACGGAGAGGAAAAATGACATTCATTCGTTTTGGATTGGCGACCGCCCTGATCGCCTGCCTGGCTCCACCTGCCTTCGCGGCGCAAGCCGTCGGCGATCTGGTCATCCGAGCCGGCCATGTGCTCGATGTCGAGAGCGGCAAGATGCTGGCCGACCAGGATATCCACATCGCCAACGGTCGCATCCTGTCGATTGCGAAGCACGAGGACAAGCCGACCAAAGGAGTGCAAGCCCTCGACTGGTCGTCGTTCTCCGTGGTGCCGGGCCTGATGGACATGCATACGCATCTGGCCGACGAAGGCCAGACCGCTGATCCGGCAGCGCCTCTGCACAGCACGCCGGCGCGCGATGCCTTCATCGGCGCGCACAACGCGCGCGTCACCCTGCAGGCCGGCTTCACCACCGTGCGCGATGTCGGCGTCTATCGCGGCTTCGCCGATGTCGCCCTGCGCGATGCGATCAATGCCGGCCGCATACCCGGCCCGCGCATGTTCGTTGCAGGCGGCTACATCACGATCACCCATGGCGGCGGCGAGATCACCGGATTCAAGCCCGGCACCATCGTGCCCGAGGAGTTCCGTCGTGGCGTCGCCAATTCGGAAGCCGAGGTGCGCACGAAGGTCAACGTCTTGCTCGACGGCAGTGCAGATTTCATCAAGGTGATCGCCACCGGCGCCGTGCTCACCGCCGGCACCGAACCTGGCCAGTCCGAATACAGCGAAGCCGAAATCCGCGCCGCCGTCGAGGAAGCGGCCAAGCGCGGCGCCTTCGTCGCCGCGCACGCGCATGGTGCCGAAGGTATCAAGCGCGCGGTGCGCGCCGGCGTGCGCTCGATCGAACACGGTTCGCTGATCGACGACGAGGGCATCGCGTTGATGAAGGAACACGGCACCTGGCTCGATGCCGACATCTACAACGGCGACTACATCGACAGCGTCGGCCGCAAGGATGGCTGGTCGGAAGAAATCCTGCGCAAGAACACCGATACCACCGAGGCCCAGCGCGAAGGTTTCCGCAAGGCGGTCAAGGCCGGTGTCAAGATTTCCTTCGGCACCGATGCCGGAGTCTATCCGTACGGAGATGATGCGCGCCAGTTCGCCTACATGGTGCGTTACGGCCTGACCCCGCTGCAGGCGATCCGCTCGGCCACGATCGACAGCGCGCGCCTGCTCGACAAGGACAAGGATCTCGGTTCGATCACCGTCGGCAAGTTTGCCGATCTGGTAGCCGTCGCCTGCGATCCGCTCAAGGATGTCGAGTGCCTGCGCCAGGTGCGCGGCGTGGTCAAGAATGGCGAGCGCGTCTGTCTCGACTGATTTCCCTGCAAGCACAGGATGCACCACTCATGAGTGACGGCAAGAAGATCGGTTTCTGGACCTGCACGGCACTCGTTGTCGGCAATGTCATCGGCATGGGCATCTTCCTGCTGCCCGCATCACTCGCACCGTTCGGCTTCAATGCACTGATCGGTTGGGGCATCACCTTGTTCGGTTGCCTGACCCTTGCGCTCGTTTTTTCACATCTGTCGCGCTCGATGCCGGACGCGGACGGACCCTACGGCTATATCCGCAACACCCTTGGTGATCTGCCAGCGTACATGGCGCTTTGGGCCTACTGGATCTCTCTGTGGCTGACCAACGCGGCCCTCGCAACCGGCGTCGTCGGCTATATCACCGTCGTCTTTCCGGAGCTGGCTGCGATCCAACCCGCCTTGTTCGCCCTGGTCCTGCTCTGGCTGCTGGTCGTGGTCAACCTGTTTGGCGTGCGCACCGGTGGAGCCGTGCAGATCGTGACCACGACGCTGAAGCTGTTGCCGATGCTGGCCATAGCCATCCTCGGCGCCTGGGTGTTGTTCACTGCGCCGGCAAGCTACGTGGCGCACCCGCCTGCAGCACCGATAACACTCGGCGACATCATGGCCGCATCGACGATCGCCCTGTTCGCGATGCTCGGCTTCGAATCGGCCAGCGTGCCGGCCGCTCGGGTTGAAAACCCCGGCCGCACGATTCCGCGCGCAACGATGGTAGGCACCGTGCTCGTCGCGGTCGTCTACATGGTCGTTTCGACCGTACCCCTGCTGCTGATTCCGGAAGCTGAACTGGCCGAGGCCAGCGCACCATTTTCCCTGCTGATGGAGCGCTTCGGCAATGCGGGTTCCGGACGCTGGCTGGCCCTGTTCGTCGTCGTCAGTGGACTCGGTGCTCTCAACGGCTGGACCCTGCTGGTCGGCGAGCTGACCCGCACCATGGCCGTCAATGGCGTGCTTCCATCCGTGCTTGCGCGCAACAACCGCCATGGCGCACCGATGATCGCCCTGCTCGTCACCGGCCTGTTCGCCTCGTTGATGATCGCCATGAGCTACAGCCAGTCGCTGGTGGCGGCTTTCACCTTCATAACGCGCGTTGTGACTGCGGCGAACCTGCCGCTGTATCTGGCCTGTGCGCTGGGGCTGGGCGTGTTGTGGTGGCGGAGCAAGGAAAAAAGCAGACGATTGGGCGTCATGACTTCGGCGACCATTGGTACGTTGTACGTGGTATTCGCGCTGGTTGGCATCGGCGGCGAACCTTTCCTGTATGCGCTCGGCCTCATCGCGGCGGGCCTGCCGCTCTATGCAATCATGCGCGCGAAACGCAAAATTGAAGATCCACTCAAGGCCTGAAATCGATGCGCGACCCCCGTTACGACATTCTCTTCACGCCAGTGAAGATCGGCCCGGTCACCGCCAAGAACCGCTTCTTCCAGGTTCCGCACTGCAACGGCATGGGCCATGCCATGCCGCTGGCCCATGCGGCGATGCGCGAGGTCAAGGCCGAAGGCGGCTGGGCCGTGGTCTCGACCGAGGAATGCGAGATTCATCCGAGCGGGGATGTCTCGCCGTATGTCGAAGCGCGCATGTGGGACGACCGCGACATTCCCGCGCTCGCGCTGATGTGCGACAAGGTGCATGCGCACGGCGCACTGGCCGCGCTCGAACTGACCCACAACGGTCCGACCGCATCGAATCTGTATTCGCGCGAAGTCCTGATCGCACCTTCGCACCAGCCATCGAAGTACGGTTACCCGTCGCAGGCGCGTGCGATGACGCGCCACGACATCCGCGAGTACCGCCGCTGGCATCGCGAGGCGGCGCTGCGCGGCAAGCGCGCCGGCATGGACATCATCTATGTCTACGCCGCCCACGATCTCTCGCTGGCGATGCACTTCCTGCAACGGCGGCGCAACCAGCGAACCGACGAATACGGCGGCTCGCTGGAAAATCGCGTGCGCCTTTTGCGCGAGGTGCTCGAAGACACCAAGGATGCCGTCGGCGACAGCTGTGGCGTTGCCCTGCGATTCGCCACCGAGGAACTGATCGGACCCGACGGCGTCGAACTCGCCGAGGCGCGCGATATCGTCGCCATGCTGGCCGAACTGCCCGATCTCTGGGACGTCAACGTCGCTGCCTGGTACAACGATTCGATTCCCTCGCGCTTCGCCGCTGAAGGCGCGCAGGAACCGTTCATCGACTTCGTAAAGAAGACCACGAGCAAGCCGGTCGTCGGCGTCGGCCGCTTCACCTCACCGGATACGATGGTCGCGCAGATCCGCCGCGGCGTGCTCGACATGATTGGTGCGGCGCGCCCCTCGATCGCAGATCCGTTCCTGCCGAGGAAGATCGAGGAAGGTCGCATCGAGGACATTCGCGAATGCATCGGCTGCAACATCTGCGTATCCGGCGACATGACCACATCGCCGATCCGCTGCACGCAAAACCCGACCATGGGCGAGGAGTGGCGGCGCGACTGGCATCCGGAACGCATCGCGCCGAAACGCTCGGCCAGCCGCGTGCTCGTGGTCGGCGCCGGCCCGGCCGGACTCGAAGCCGCGCGCGCCCTGGGCCAGCGCGGCCACGAAGTGAATGTGGCCGAGGCACGCCGCGAGCTCGGCGGTCGCGTCAGCCGCGAAGCACGCCTGCCCGGACTCGCCGAATGGGCTCGTGTGCGCGACTGGCGCGTCGGCCAGATCGACAAACTCAACAACGTCGGCATTTATCTCGACTCGCAACTGACCGCGCAGGACGTGCTCGACTTTGACGCCGGGCACGTCGTTCTCGCCACCGGCTGCCATTGGCGTCGGGACGGATACGGGCGCAGCTACGGCTCGCCCATTCCCGGCTTCGCAGACAACCCGCGCGTGTTCACCCCTGATGACCTGATGGATGGCCGCCTGCCCGAAGGCCGCGTGGTCATCCTCGACGACGACGGCTTCTATCTCTCCAGCGTGCTCGCCGAGTTGCTGCACCGGCATGGCTGCGAAGTCACCTGGCTGACCGCCGACGACAGCCTCGCGCCATGGAGCAACCATACCCTCGACTATCGCCATATCCGCAAGCGCATGGCCGAACTCGGCATCAAGACCATGGTGTCGCATGTGGTTGATCGATTCGAAGGCAGCGTGCTGACTCTCGAGAATGTCTGGGACCACAAGCAACGCGAACTCGGCTGCGACGCCGTCGTCTGTGTGACCGCGCGCTTGCCCGACGACGCCCTGTATCAGGATCTGCTGCGACGCGAAGAAGAATGGGCTGACGCAGGCATCCACTCGATCCGCTGCATCGGCGATGCCGAAGCACCGGGCCTGATCGCCCACGCCGTCTACGCCGGTCATCGCTACGCCCGCGAACTCGAGGAACCGTCAAGCGGTGATGTTCCTTTCAAGCGACATTTTCATTCGGCTCGCGAGGGAGATTTGTTGGCCGGGGTGTAGACCTCGGGAGTGTCCTTTTTTTGGCTCTTCGTGAAATCGTGTGGGTGAATTCATCGGTTTTCATTGCTGCAGCAGGATGCAGGTGAGCGCCTTCCGTTGTAGGTTGGGGTGAGCGCAAGCGAACCCCAACGGATTGCGATCCCCCATCCGCATGGCGGCGAGCCTGCCACAATGGTTGTTGGGGTTCGCTTGCGCTCACCACCAACCTACCCAATCCGCGCGGGACGAATGGGGAACACTCCGATCACAAACCTGCTGACTGTTGCCCGCGGACGAAAGCCACGGAATCAATAGGCGCCCGGCAGACGCCGCAGTTGCTTCACTGAACTGACCGTCAACAAAGCGCGCCGGATTCCACGACAACACAGGAACCTGAAAAGCGTTGTTCTGCAAGGGTTACGCCGGGAACAACGCATCAAGTTCACCCACAGGTTTTCACGAAGAGCCCTTTTTTTCAGGATGCAGGCCAAGTGACTTTGCTGTTCAGGAGCACATGCCCCTGTCGCCGCATGTGCGACGACAGTCAGCGGACTCCCTCGATCACCCCAACACAAAAGGCAGCGAGCGCGAGCGCTTGCCGGTCAAGGCAAACACCGCATTCCCAACCGCTGGCGCAATCGGCGGCAATCCCGGTTCGCCGACACCGCCCATCTTTTCGGTGCTCGGAACGATATGCACCTCGACCTTCGGCATTTCATCCAATCGCAACACGATGTAGTCGTTGAAGTTGCTCTGCTCGACCTTGCCGTCCTTGAAGGTGATTTCGCTATGCAGCGCAGCACCGAGGCCGAACGCGATCGCCGACTGCATCTGCGCCTCGATCGTCAGCGGATTGACGACCGGTCCGCAGTCGATCGCGCAGACCACGCGATGCACACGGATCTTGCCGTTCTCGACCGAGACTTCGGCGACCTGGGCGACATGGCTACCGAACGAGGCATGCGCGGCGAGGCCAGCGGCATGGCCTTTTGGCAGAGGCTTGCCCCAGCCAAACTCCTTCGCGGCGAGCTCGAGCGCGCGCAGATTACGCGACTCGGCCGGCAGCAGCTTGCGGTGATATTCCAATGGATCAGTCTTCGCCGCATGCGCGAGTTCGTCGACGAAACTCTCCATGACGAAACCGGTATGCGAATGCCCAACCGAACGCCACCACAGCGTCGGAATCGGTGTCTCGGGTGTATGCAGGTCAACACGATGGGCCGGAATTGCAGCCAGATACGGTGAATCGGCGGCGCCTTCGACCGACGAGGAATCGATACCGTCCTTGATCGAAAACTGTGCGAACGGCGTGCCAGCCATGATCGATTGTCCGACGATGGTGTGCGCCCACGCTGACGGCTTTCCATCAGCACCGAGCGCGGCCGAGAAACGCGACAGCCACATCGGTCGATAGTAGCCGCCGTGGATGTCGTCCTCACGCGTCCAGATGATCTTTACCGGCTTGTTCGCGGCCTTGGCCACATGCACCGCTTCGGCAATGAAATCCGAATGCGGATTCGCGCGTCGGCCGAAACCGCCACCGAGGAATTGCGTGTGGATCTTCACCTGCTCGGGTTTGATACCGAGGATCTGCGCGACCACACCCTGGTCGACTCCCTGAAACTGCGTGCCGGTCCAGATCTCGCAGCCATCCTTGCCGATCTCGGCCGTGCAGTTGAGCGGTTCCATCGGCGCATGGGCGAGGAAGGGCAGTTCGTAATCCGCATCAATGCGCTTGTCAGCGGCCTTGAGCGCGGCATCGACATCGCCGGCCTGCTTGGCAATCACGCCCGGTGATTTGGCCCGCTTGCGATAATCCGCCTGCATCGCGGCCGTGGACAACGTGGCACCGACGCCAAGATCCCATTCGATCTCAAGTGCCTCGCGACCCTTCTTTGCCGCCCAGAAATGCTTGGCAAGGACAGCAATACCGCTCGGTACCTGGACCACATCGACCACGCCAGGTACTGCCCTGGCCTTGCCCGAATCGAACCGCTTGACCTTGCCACCGAACACCGGCGCACGCGCAATCACGCCGGTCAGCAGACCCGGGCGCTGCACATCCATGCCGAATCCGGCCGTGCCGGTGACCTTGGACAGACTGTCGATGCGTCGCGTCGGCTTGCCGATCAAGGCCCACTTCGAGGGATCCTTGAGAGTGACTTTGTCTGGTGCCTTGAGCTTGCTGGCGGCATCGGCGAGCTCGCCATAACTGGCCTTGTGTGCGCCGCAAACAACGAAGCCGTTTTCGGTTCGGCAATCGCCGGCCGCGACCTTCCATTGCTGCGCTGCCGCTTCAACCAGCATTGCGCGCGCCATCGCGCCGGCCTGTCGCATCTGGTCGAACGATTCGAGCGTGCTCGTCGATCCGCCGGTGCCCTGGATGCCGAATGCGTTGTTTGCGTAGACCTGCGAATTCGGCGCATTTTCCATGCGTACTTTCGACCAGTCGCAATCGAGCTCTTCGGCGACGACCATCGGCAGTGATGTCGCTACGCCCTGACCCATCTCCGAATGCTTGATCAGGATCGTGATCGTGTTGTCGCTGCCGATGCGCACGAAAGCATTCGGGTCCATCGCGGGCGCGGCAGGTGCCGCGCCTTCCTGGGCAAACAGACGTCGCTTTCCGAACGGCACGAAACAGGCAATGACCAGACCACCGGCCAGCGATGCTGTGGTCGCGAGGAAACGCCGACGCGACGGCTGCGAAATATCACCATGATCACGCGTCATGACGATTCTCCTCGCTCAGTTCCGCGGCGCGATGCACGGCCGAACGGATGCGCTGGTAGGTGCCGCAACGGCAGATATTTCCCGCCATCGCCGCATCGATATCGGCATCAGTCGTAAGCGACTGCCCACGACACCTGTAACTCGCCGCTCGGGTTTGCTGCGATATGCGCTCGTTAACAATGGAGCGCACGTATGGTCAGCAAGTCGGAGTTTTGGAAGGGTCACCTGGCAGGATGGCAGAGCAGCGGCCTGACTCAGGTAGCGTATTGCCGTCAGCATGCTTTGAGTTTGCCGAGTTTTGGCTATTGGCGGCGCGTGTTGAGTCGGCCGCTGTTGGTGCCGCCATCGCTTTCGCTGATGCCGATCCTGGTTGGCGAGCCGGAGTCGGTCGCTGGGGCGATCGAAGTGCGCTTGCCGAATGGCTTGCAGGTGCAGTTGCCCCTCGGCATGGCATCGGCACGCTGGTTGCCGACGCTGCAGGCGTTGCTGACATGCTGAGTCCAACGGGTTGGTGGTTGGTGACGGCCCCGATGGATCTGCGCTGTGGGATGGATCGATTGCTGGTGTATGTGCGTGAGCATCTGGATCGCAATCCGATGGAGGGTACTGCTTACGTCTTTCGCAACCGCGCGGCAACACGCATCAAGGTGCTGTGTTGCGATGCGCAGGGAACGTGGCTGGCGGTGCGTCGGCTGCAGCAGGGACGCTTCATCTGGCCGCATTCCGGAAGCCAAACCTGGTCACTGCAGCCGGAGCAATTTGCCTGGTTGTGTGCCGGTGTGGATTGGCGTCGATTGAGCGCGCAAAAGGACTTGGCAAAGCGGGTGTAAATGGCTACTCTGTGATTCATGGATCACACGCAACTCGACGCCATCACCGACGTTCAAACGCTACGCGCGTTGGTGGTTGAGAAGCTGCAAGTCATCGCCAATCACGAGCGTTGCATCGCCGAACGCGATCACCTCATCGCCCGCCACGAGCGCACCATCACCGAGCGCAACGCCAACATCGCCAAGCTCACCGCCGAGATCGCGCGGCTGCGCCGGATCCAGTTCGCGGCGCGCTCGGAGAAGATGGATCCGGCCCAGCGGCACTTGTTCGAAGAGACCATGGCGGCGGACATCGCCGCCGTGGAGGCCGAACTGGAAGCGCTGCAATCGTCAGCGTCGACAGACGCCGCGCCCGCGCGTCCGCGTCTGTCCCCCAAGCGCCGTGCGTTGCCCGAAGATCTGGAGCGGGTCGAGACCCGGCATGAACCGTCGAGGTGCGCGTGTGGCCAGTGCGGTGGCGCACTCAGCCACATCGGTGACCATGTCAGCGAAAAACTGTCATGCAAGCCGTTGACCTTCTTCGTACGCCGCGACGTCTATCCGCAGTACGCGTGTCGCGCGTGCGAAACGATCACGGCGGTGCCGGTGGCACCGACGGTGATTGATCGCGGCATCGCCGCACCGGATCTGCTGGCCCACGTCATCGTGGCCAAGTATGTCGATCACTTGCCGCTGTATCGGCAGGAAGCCATCTACGCCCGCAGTGGAGTCGATATCCCACGCTCGACCCAAGGCGAGTGGATCGGGGCATGCGGCGTGGCCTTGCAGCCCTTGGTGGATCGCTTGCAGGGCGAGCTACGCAATCAGACGATCCTGCACGCCGATGAAACAACCGTCGGCATGCTCAAGCCCGGCAAGGGCACGATTCATCGCAGCTATCTATTTGCGTATCGTAGCGGCATCGGACCGCCGATCATCGCCTTCGACTTCTGCACCAGCCGCAGCGGACAACATGCCAGGGATTTTCTCGGCACGTATGGCGGCGCGCTGATGGTTGACGACTACGGTGGCTACAAAGCCCTGTTCGCAAAAGGCGTGGCCGAGCTTGCATGCTGGGCGCATGCGCGGCGCAAGTTTGTTGATCGGTACAAAGCCAGCGGCAGCAAAGTCGCCCAGGAGGCGATCGAGCGCATCGCGGCGCTGTATCGCATTGAGGCCGAGGCAAAGGCGATGATGGTCGAGGAACGACTCGCCCATCGTCAGCGCCATGCCGTGCCAACGCTCAATACCATCAAGTCCTGGCTGGAAATGCTGCGTCCCACCATCCTGGACGATAGCGGTACGGCCAATGCCATCGACTACACCTTGCGTCGTTGGCCAGCCCTCATCCGCTATGCCGAGGACGGCAGCTACCCGATCGACAACAACCCGATCGAGAATGCAATCCGGCCCATCGCCCTGGGACGCAAGAATTGGTTGTTTGCCGGCTCCGAAACCGCCGGCAAACGGGCCGCCGCCATCATGAGTCTGCTCGCCACCGCAAAGGCCAACGGCCACGAACCACTCGCCTGGCTAACCGACGTGCTGACACGTCTGCCAACCACCCTTGATCGCGACATCGACACTCTGCTGCCGCATCGCTGGAAGCCTGCGGCCTAACCCACACTGCGCAGCAATGCGAGGTGTCGTGGCCGGACGCTTACCATCAGTCGGTTTTGGCGTGACTTTTAGCAAAGCCACGGCCGCCATGACCTGACCGGACTGGCAATAGCCGCACTGGACGACATCGTGCTCGATCCAGGCGCGCTGCACCGGATGCGAACCATCGCTACCGAGGCTTTCGATTGTGGTGATCTGCTTGCCGACCAAGGCCGAGGCCCGGGTCACACAGGAACGAATTGCTGCGCCATCCACATGCACCGTGCAGGCACCGCACTGGGCGATGCCACAACCGAACTTGGTGCCGGTCAGTCCAACCACATCGCGCAAGACCCATAGCAAAGGCATGTCGTCAGGAACATCGACCTCGTGCTCCCGACCATTGATATCGAGTTTCATCGTGATCACCTCGGCTGCGCCTGGGAGAGCCGAGGCTACACTTTTCAACGGCTGGATGCCGCAATCGCCGATTCCCGCGAAAAGACCGTGGAATTTTGAATCTCCGTAGGAGCCCCGCCAGGGGTGAGCTCTTCGCCATCCCGCCCAAAAGCTCGCACGTAAACGGGCTCCTACAGCTCTACCGCGATCTCGTAGGAGCCCCGCCAGGGGCGAGCTCTTCGCCATCCCGCCCAAAAGCTCGCACGTAAACGGGCTCCTACAGCTCTACCGCGATCTCGTAGGAGCCCCGCCAGGGGCGAGCTCTTCGCCATCCCGCCCAAAAGCTCGCACGTAAACGGGCTCCTACAGCTCTACCGCGATCTCGTAGGAGCCCCGCCAGGGGCGAGCTCTTCGCCATCCCGCCCAAAAGCTCGCACGTAAACGGGCTCCTACAGCTCTACCGCGATCTCGTAGGAGCCCCGCCAGGGGCGAGCTCTTCGTCATCCCGCCCAAAAGCTCGCACGTAAACGAGCTCCTACAGCTCTACCGCGATCTCGTAGGAGCCCCGCCAGGGGCGAGCTCTTCGTCATCCCGCCCAAAAGCTCGCACGTAAACGGGCTCCTACAGGTCTACCGCGATCTCGTAGGAGCCCCGCCAGGGGCGAGCTCTTCGCCATCCCGCCCAAAAGCTCGCACGTAAACGAGCTCCTACAGCTCTACCGCGATCTCGTAGGAGCCCCGCCAGGGGCGAGCTCTTCGTCATCCCGCCCAAAAGCTCGCACGTAAACGGGCTCCTACAGCTCTACCGCGATCTCGTAGGAGCCCCGCCAGGGGCGAGCTCTTCGCCATCCCGCCCAAAAGCTCGCACGTAAACGAGCTCCTACAGCTCTACCGCGATCTCGTAGGAGCCCCGCCAGGGGCGAGCTCTTCGTCATCCCGCCCAAAAGCTCGCACGTAAACGAGCTCCTACCAGGGTTCGATGCGATGCGTTTTCGCGTCGGGGATGTGCAGCGCAGTCTCGTTCTGAGATGCTGATGATCATTGCCATCTCTCATCAACGAATTCAAAATGCCCCATCCAGCACCATTCAAGCCTCCCGCTTGGGCAACCGTGCTGCAACGCTTCAACCAGTGGATCATGTTCGATGTCGGCGGAGGTCCGCGTCCATTCAAGCTGGCCACGATCATCAACATCCAGAAGGCCGGGTCGCTGCCGTTCTTCGGTTTGCTGATCTGGCTCTACTCGGACCAGACAGAAGCCGCGACCTCGGCCGCCGCCTGGCTCTATCTCGCCCTGCACGGCGGCTACGGCATCACTTGGCTGATCAAGGATCTGCTGTTTCCGGATGCCAAGTGGCAGCATCGGACGACGATACTCGCCGGCATTTTCGGTGCCGCCGGGCTGGCGCTGTACTGGCTGGCCGGCTGGCTGATCATCTCGGGCCGCGCCTCGATGGACTATCCGCTGCCGGGCCCCGTCTGGTTCGCCTTGTGCACCAGCCTGTGTCTGCTCGGCTGCGTCATCATGACCGCTGCCGACGTGCAGAAATACTGCACATTGAAACTTCGCAAGGGCCTGATCACCGACGGCATGTTCAGGCACATTCGCCATCCGAATTATCTCGGCGAGATGATGGTCTACGGCGCCCTCGCCCTGCTCGCCTGGCACTGGATTCCAGCACTCGTGCTGGCGTTTTTCTGGGGCACGATGTTCTCGACCAATATGGTCATGAAAGAAGTAAGCATGTCGCGATTTCCGGAATGGGCGGCCTATCGGAAACGGAGCTGGTGGCTTTTCCCGGGGCTCTTTTGATTCGCTCACCCTGGTGACCGCCGCCAAACGCACCCGGCGATCACCAGGATCAATTGCGGCCTTCGCCCACGATTGGAGGTTCTGCCAGGACTTCAAGCTGAACTTCGTTGCAGGTTGGAAAAACAGCGGCAATCGATGAAGCCAGATCGCACGGCAATTCACACCGCAGGGGTGTTGTGCGCCTGTTTTTCACTGGCTGCCGATACCTCGACCGGGTCGAATGGTGATCTGTGATTTGAAGGCAAGTGCGCGACACCTGCCTTCAATCCGTTTTCGGCTATCGAGGCAGATTCAATTCGGCTTCGATCCGTGATTCATCGAAACCATGGATGGGTTTGCCATTGAGCAGGATCAGCGGCGTACCCACACCACCCAACTGCTTCCATTCCTTGTTTGCCGCGGCCGAGGTCTCGATGTCGCGCTCATCCCAATGGATACTGCGACTGCTGAACCAGGTTCGCGCTTTTACACAATAGGAACAGGTGCTTGTCGTATACATGATCACCTGCACAGCCGGTTTCGTTGCCGCAGCGGGATTCGCGTCAGCCACGATCGGCAATGTCGCCAAACCCAAGCCGGCGGCCACGAATGTCAGCGTCGCCAAAATTTTCATCCTCATGCCCAGCCCGTCAGTCGAAGCCGTTCTCGGACGGCGGTGAACTTGAGAGCGCGGCAAGAGTAGATGGTTCCCGAAGCGAACATATTCAGGGCTGTAGATGACGCACCCATCGTGTCGGCGCCGCCTTTGATTCGCGCTTCATCGGCGACGCTCTCCAAGTGCAGGCGGCTGCGGTCTGACGCCTTCTGAACACACCGGGGCGAACGCGTTGATCGCAAAATCAGTGAGCCGACGCCTGGATCTCGACCCAGCCGTGGTGATCGTGGATGATGATTCGCGATTCCACCCGGTCGATCTTGGCAAAAATCCGATCGACCTTTTGTTGTCTGGAAATTCGTATCCGGAGCGAATTCGCAGACGCGTCGATTTCCAGATCGATCGACTGCCGGTCACCTGGGCAAGGCGTGAGTTGCGTGCTGAAGGAGCGTGTCGGCAGTGGCACGCTCGTTCGGATGACCTGACCATCCACCGCCAGGAGCAGGCGAAGCGCATATCGATGGAGGCCGGCGGCCGGGCGAGGCCGAGGCATTTGCCATTCGCGCCACCGCGAATCGCCCCCCGGCATTGCCGGTGCACGAGGTGACTCGAATCGCTCGACGCGCTGACAGAGCCGATTCATGCGCTTGCCGCTCAACACGAGTTGACTCGCATGTGCCAGCAAGGCGTGCTGCTTGATCCGCGCCTGCTCCTCGCTGATCACAATGGCAAGGGCCTGGTCGTCCGGAATCGACCCATGCACGACAAAGCAGAGTCGCCGGCACGCGGCAAATGAAGTCCTTGCCAGCGCCAGTTCAAGCATCACGCGCAAGGCGCTGTGATCGGGATGCCGGTCGGCGAGGGACGGAGCGACAATCAAGCTTGGCGCGAAATCGACAATCTCCGCGACGAGCTGATCCTCGCATTGCGCGTCGCGCATGAGCAGGTCAGTCAGGCCCTGATCGGGCCATCCGCAATGGCGGATGTCGTGTCCGGCAACACCGAGTCTGGCCAGTGCCGTGGCGGCTTCCTTGCGCCGACGATGCCCCCAGCGCCTGCGTGCTTCTGCATCGATCCGCCAGCGCTTTTCGATCCAGCGCTGCGGCCAGGGATTGTCGTCGCCATCGGTGACGATGACGACACGTAGCGATGCCCCAGCGGCCAGCGCGATCTGGATCAGTCCGCCCGTGGCCAGAGTCTCGTCGTCCGGATGGGGGACGACGACCAGCAGGCGCGTGTTGTTGTCCAGATCAAGCCCTTGAGTCATCGAAAACCAGTTTGCGCGGCAGATCCGCTTCGAGCCGCGCTCGGCACGCGACGACACAGACTAGCGCAAACGACCGTCGGCTCGATGAATCAACAATCTGAATCCAGGGGCGCAGCGGCAAGCCGATGGCGAACCTGGCCATCGCCATGCAGCACATAACGTTCGATCGTCAGCGCCTCGATACCCATCGGCCCGTAGGCGTGCAGGCGCGTGGTCGAGATGCCGATCTCGGCGCCAAGCCCAAGTTCACCGCCGTCACTGAAGCGTGATGAAGTATTGACCATGACCACTGCAGAGCGCAGTGCCGAGACGAACTTTCGTGCTGATTCCTCATCCGCCGTGGCGATGACTTCGGTGTGATCCGAGGTGTACCGACGGATATGCGCGATCGCCGCATCGAGGTCATCGACGACGCGAATCGCGATGATCAGATCGAGATACTCGGCGGCGTAGTCGTCATCGCTGGCCGGTGCCATGCCGGGCACCAGCGCTCGCGAACGCTCGCAGCCGCGCATCTCGACCTTGCAATTTGCCAGAGCCGCAGCCGCACGTGGCAAAAAGGATTCGGCGACATCCCGATGCACGAGCAAGGTCTCCAGCGCATTGCAGGCGCTTGGCCTGGAGACTTTTCCGTCGATCAGCAGATTCAATGCGAAATCGAGATCGGCCAGCTTGTCGACATACAAATGGCAGACGCCCTTGTAGTGCTTGATCACCGGCACGCGTGCATGTTCGGCGACGAAACGGATCAGGCCTTCGCCACCGCGCGGGATTGCCAGATCGATGATGTCGCTGAGTTGCAGCAACTCGATCATGGTCTCGCGGCGCAGATCGTCAACCAGGCTCACTGCCTCGGCTGGCAAACCGGCTTCGAGCAACGCCTGCTGGAGCAAACCGGCCAGCGCGCGATTGGAATGGATCGCCTCCGACCCGCCGCGCAGGATCACGCCATTGCCGGCCTTGAGGCATAGCGCGGCGGCATCAACGGTTACATTCGGGCGCGCCTCGTAAATCATCGCAATGACGCCAAGCGGCACGCGCACACGCTCGACCACGACCCCGTTCGGGCGCGTGTCGCGGCGAGTTACCTGCCCAACTGGATCAGGCAGGACGGCAACCTCACGCAGACTGCGCGTGATACCGGCAATGCGATCGGTATCCAGACGCAGACGATCGAGCATGGCCGCGCCGATGCCTCGATGTGCGGCCTGGGCCATGTCGAGCTCGTTTGCGGCAAGGATCAACGCGGAGTCGGCCTCGATGCACGCCGCCATCGCGATCAGTAGATCACTCTTCTGCGTCGCGGACAGTCCGGCAATCGTCGCCGCCGCGTCACGGCAGGCAAGAGCAGCAGTGCGGATTTCGGTCGTCATCGGATCACGCCATCACCATGTCGTCGCGGTGGACGACGTTTCCGCCGTAGTTGTAGCCGAGCACTTCATCGATGTGGCGCGAATGGCGGCGAGCGATGCGGCGGATGTCGCTCGACGAATACTGGCTCAGACCACGCGCGATGCGTCGATCACCGGCGGCATCCCGGGCGATGATTTCGACCATGTCGCCGCGCGCGAATTCGCCGTTGGCAACGACGACGCCGCCGGGCAACAGTGATGCGCCTTTTTCGACCAAGGCCATTGCCGCACCGGCATCGACGATGATCGCTCCGGCAGCCATCGGCACCTGCTGCAGCCAGTGCTTGCGCGCGGCCAGCCGGCTCTGCCCGGCACGCAGCCGCGTGCCCCGAAATCTCCCCTGTCCGAGCAGGCGGATCGCATCGGCGTCGGTACCGTTGAACAAGATCGTGTCGATGCCCGCGCCGGCCGCGCGCGCGGCCGCTTCAAGCTTGGTGCGCATGCCACCGGTACCAATCGCACTGCCAGCACCACCAGCCATGGCCAGTGATTCGGCGCTGATCCCGTGCAGCTCGTTGATCGGCTGCGCGCCTGCATCGAGACGCGGGTTGGCCGTGTACAAGCCATCGATATCGGTCGCGATCAGCAGCACGTCGGCATCGACCAGGGCCGCGACAATCGCGGCCAGGTTGTCGTTGTCACCGAGTTTCAATTCGTCAACCGAGACCGTGTCGTTCTCGTTGATGACCGGCAAGGCACCGAGCCGCAGCAACTCGATCAAGGTCGCCCGCGCGTTGAGATAGCGTCGGCGATTGCGCAGATCGTCGTGGGTCAGCAGAACCTGGGCGACTGGTCGATCGAAGAAACGCTGCCAGAGCGCAATCATCTGCGCCTGACCGAGCGCCGCAAGCGCTTGGCGTGCTGCCATCGCCGCTCCAGCCGCCGGCTGCTTCGGAACCAGGGCGCGCCCCGCGGCAACCGCACCGGAAGAAACAATCACGACCTCGCGGCCAGCCAAATTACTTGCTGCGACAAACTGCGCGAGTGCCAGCGCATGCCGTGAATTCAAACCCGCGCCTTCCTCTGCGAGCAAACTGCTTCCAACCTTGAGCACGGCGCGACGCCAGACGGGCAAGTCCTGTTCGATGAATCCATGCGACATCGCGGCCAATCCGCTGGCGTTCATTTCGCGATCCAAGGAAAGGCGTTGCGTCTGGAAGCAATACTACAACCGCGCAGCGGCAGTCCTGTGGGAGCGACTTCAGTCGCGATGCTTCTGTGGATTGAGGCAAAGGCATCGCGACTGAAGTCGCTCCCACGACAGCAGAAAAGCATTTGACAGGTTGCAAGCATGCGCGTGCTCATTGCAAGCTCGCCAAACGAGTACGCAATTCATCGAGGCGAAGGTCACTGCCTGATCCCGGTGAAACACGGGCAGCAAGACTGGATTCCGGTGTGCGTCCCTGACCTGCCTCGCTCGCCGATTCGGCGGCGGCACGATAGGCATCGCGGAACGGAACGCCGGCAATGGCCGCTTCAATCGCAGCATCGGTCGCATACATGGAAGGCTCAATCGCGGCATGCATCCTGGCAGGGTTCCATTCGAACTGCGCCAACAAGTCGGGCAGCAGGGCCAGCGCATCGAGGCCACGATGAAAGCCGTGGAAGATCGCTCCCTTGCTGGCTTGCAGATCGCGCTGATAGCCGGTCGGCAGGGACAATAGTTGCTCGATCTCGGTGCGTGCGGCGGCAACGCTGGCATAGCTTGCCCGCATCAACTCGATGACGTCGGGGTTGCGCTTGTTCGGCATGATCGAACTGCCGGTCGTGTACTGCGCGGGCAGGTTGACGAAGCCGAATTCTGACGTCGTGAACAGCGACAGATCCCAGGCCAGACGGCGCAGATCAAGTACGGCCGCACCAAGCGCGTCGAGCGCGGCCATCTCGAATTTGCCGCGCGAAAGCTGGGTGTAGATCGGGCTGATCTGCATGCGCGCGAAGCCGAGTTTGCGCGTCGTGTGGTCGCGATCAAGTTTGAGATTGACGCCATAGCCGGCCGCCGTGCCGAGTGGATTGGCGTCGATCAGGGCAAGGGTCTGACGCGCGCGCCAGGCGTTGTCGATGAAGGCTTCGGCAAAGGCCGCAAACCACATCGCCGTCGACGAAACCACGGCGCGCTGCAGGTGCGTATAACCCGGCATCGGCAGCACATCACGCTCGGCGCGACAGATGCAGACATTTGCCACTGCGGCGCAGATCGAAGACAGCTCAAGCAATTTCGATTTGAGCCAGAGCCGACTCGCGACCAGCACCTGATCATTGCGACTGCGCCCGCTGTGAACCTTGCGCCCGGCGTCACCGAGACGCTCGATCAAGCGCGCTTCGATCGCCGAATGACCATCCTCGAAGCGCTCATCGAGGACGAAGGATCCGTCGCGGAAATCATTTCCGAGCAGATCGAGCTCACGGACAAGGTCAGCCGATTCATGCGCGCTGACGATGCCGATATGATCGAGACCTTCTACATGCGCCTTGCTCGCCTCGATGTCGAACAGGAAAAATTCCCGATCGAGCACGACGTCATCACCGGCGAGAAATCGCATGATGCGTTGATCGGTCTGGATACCGGATTTCTGCCAGAGCAGATCGCTCATGGTGTCGCCTCCGCAGTGATTCGCGTTTCTGGAATCCCGCTCAGTTCGTCGAAGCCGAGTGCGAGGTTTAGATTCTGCATTGCTTGCGTCGCTGCGCCCTTGAGCAGGTTGTCGAGAGTGGCGACGACAACAACGCGCTTGCCGCCCGGCGCCACCACGAAACCGCCAATCTCGGCATGCTGTCGCCCGGCGATCCGGCTCACCCACGGTGCTTCGTCGACAATGTCGATCAAGGCTTCATTGGTATAGAAATCGCGATAGCGCGCGATGATCTCCTCGCGCTTCATCGCTTGCTGCAGCCAAAGGTTCACCGTCATCGTGATGCCGCGGAAGTGCGGCGCGACATGCGGCATGAATTCGACCGGCATGCCGAGTTGCTTCGACACCTCACGCTCATGCACATGACCGACCAGCGCATACGGCATCAGGTTGCCGCGCAGCTTGTCGGGATCATTCTTGTCCGATGGTGTCGTCCCGGCACCGGAGTACCCGGACACGCCGAAACATTGCGGCGGCCCGGCCAGCACATCGGCCAAAGGCGAAATCGCAAGCTGCATCGCAGTCGCATAGCAACCTGGATTGCTGATCCTGCGCTGGCCTCGGTAACGCGCCCGGGTCAGCTCGGGCAGACCGTAGTACCAGTCCGTATCGAAGCGGTGGTCGGCTGAAAGATCGACGATTACCGTATCTGTGGCGCTCGCCTCGATGGCTTGCACATACGGCGCGGCCTTGCCGTTTGGCAAAGCAAGGATGACTGCATCGATCAAGCGCGCGGCGACGGCATCCGCATCGAGCGACTCATATCGAAGCTCGCCGCTGTAGTCATCGACGTGATCGGCCACACGCTGGCCCTGCAACTCGCGTGATGAAACAAAGGCAAGTTCAAGACCTTCGTGCGCAGCCACGAGGCGAATCAGCTCGGCGCCGGTATGACCGCGCGCGCCGACGATTCCGATCGACTTCAGCGTCATGCAGCATTCTCCTCACGAGCGAGCAAGGTCGCCGGGCGGGAACGGCAGTGATTCACGCATTGCTCGATCTCGGCGAACCCGTCAATGCCGTACCAGAACACTTTCCACTGATCCATCTTGATGCAGCCACCCGACTCGGCGTAGTAGAACGGATTGACCGGGTTGCCGTGGCGTGAGCGCCAGAACAGGCGCGGATTCTCCTCGCGCATGACCTGCCAGACCGCGCGACCGAGGCCCTCGCCCTGCGCATCGTCGAGCACGGCGAACTTGTCGAGGTAGGCGCGACCCTCGACTTCCACGAGAATCAGTGCAGCACGGTAGTTCTCGCTGACATAGGCGCGGAACAACCGCGTATTGCCGAAGTATCCATCCTTTAGGGTGCGTGAAAAACTCGATTCGATCAGTTGGCGAAGTCGTGGCAAGTCCAGCGCATCCCAGGATTCCACGCGCAGCACTTTCTCACCGCGCCGGATCAGGGTGCCGGATCCCTTGTGAGTGAACAGTTCCTTGGCCAGCTCGGCTGGTTTCGTGATCGACACCGACGAGGTCAGTGGCAGGCGATCGAGCAGACTCTTGATCTGCTCGATCTTTACGCGCATGCCCGAATGCAGCCACGACTGCCCGATCAGATGCTCGTATTCCGTCGACAGGTTGATCGAGTCGATGACCCGACCATCACCATCGAGCAGACCACCGGTGCCAGTCAGAAAGATGATCTTGTATGGCTGCAAAACCTGCACGAGTTCATTGGCGGCGAAATCGGCATTGATATTGAGGATCTGCCCGCCAGCGGTTTCGCCCATGCTGGCGATGACCGGGATTGAGCCGGCATGCAGACTGGCTTCGATCGGCGCGAGATTGACCCGGCTCACCTGGCCGACCAGGCCAAGCGAATCACGATCGAGGTAGTCAGCCTCGAACACGCCGGCCGTGATCGAGGTCGCCCGTGTATCGCCTTCCTGCAGCGCCTCGACCAGCTTGAGATTCTGCGCCTGAAAAACACGGCGCACGATTGCGAGTGCTTCCGGCGAGGTCACACGCAATCCGTTGATCGTGCGCTTCTCGATGCCGGCGGCGGCGAGCTCGTCATCCAGTTGCGGACCGGCTCCATGGACAACGATCGGAGTCAGACCAACCTCTTGCAGGAAGGCCAGCGAAGAAGTCAGCGCATCGAGGTCATCGCGCAACACGGCACCACCGACCTTGACCACGGCAAAGCGCTTCGCGTCAATCTGCGAGAAGCGTTTGAGGTACTGCGAAATTTCCTTCGCGCTGGCCATGCTCGAGAGCAGGCGCACGATGGTCTGACGGGTCTGGCGGGTCGCGCTATTCATGGATGATCCTGCAAACGGACTCGGCATACGCTTTCAATTGATCGAGCGCGACCCACTCGTCGGCGCTGTGCGCCTGGGCGATGTCGCCAGGGCCGTAGACCAGCGCGGTGTAGCCCGCTTGCGAGAACAGCGAGGCTTCGGTCCAGAAATCGACCGCGTTGCCGATCGCCAGCTCGTACTTGTCGGCCACATCACGCGCCGCGAGGCGTCGGGATTCGGCATCGGCGTTTGCGCCAGATGGCAGGCTCGGTCCGCGGAAAGTTTCACCGAATTCTGCAGCTTCTGGAATGGCGAAATCACGGAAGGTTTGCAACAAGCCATCGACGTCGGTCGAAGGCAGCGGCCGGAAGCCGAAACGCAGTTCGGCGGTCGGCGCGATCATGTTGGCCTTGATGCCGCCTTCAATGCGGCCAATGTTGAAGCGCAATCCGGTCAAGCCGCCGAAACGCTCATGCGCGCAGGTATCGACATGCGCGAGGGCCTGGTTGCCCCAGCGGATCGCCTGATGCAGGGCGCTGTCGCCAATCGATTGCTGCGCCGAAGCATGGCCTGCGGTTCCGCCAAAACGCATCAGCACCGAACTGATGCCGCGATGGGCGAGCACGGCTTCGGCCCGGGTCGGTTCCGCAACGAGCACGGCGTCGCAGGAAATGCCGCGCGCAAGAAACGCGGCGATGCAGCGTGGATCATTGGCTTCCTCGTCCGAGGAAAACAGGAAGGCGACATCGCCCTGCGTGATATTTGCCGCGGCGACCAACGCAGCGGCGGCTCCCTTGATGTCACAGGCGCCCAGCCCGATCGCGCGATCCTCACCAACGCGTAGTTCAAATGGATTCGCCGACCAGTGCGGCGAATCGGGAACCGTGTCGAGATGCACGTTGAACAAGGTTTTCGGTTTGCCACGCGTTGCGTACAGGCTGACTGCGCCGGCACCGTGATCGGCAATATCGATCTCGAAATCCGGCAGGTTCTTGCGCAAGTAGTCGAAGATGCCGCCGGTGTGGATCGCACGCGGTGGATTGCGCGTATCGAACGAAACCAGAGCGCGCAGGTGATCGAGCGTGGCGGCCAGCAGATCGCTCACGCGCCGCACTCCCGGTTCACTTCGGCCCACAAGGTCGAACTCATGCCATAGAGGCGGATGAAACCCTCGGCTTCGGCCACGCCCCAATCGGCCGATTGCGCGTACGTTGCACCCTTGGCGTTGAGGATGTGCGGCGAGGCAATCGATACCGCATGCACGGTGCCGCCACGAGTCTCAAGCGTGACCTCGCCATTGACGCAGCGCTGGCTCGATTCGAGAAAGGCTTCGAGATCAGCTTTGAGCGGATCGTGGAAGAACCCCTCGTAGACGAGCTCGACCCACTGTTTTGCCACCGCGGGCTTGAAGCGGTTCTGTGCTTTCGACAGCACCGCCTCTTCGAGCGCTCGATGCGCAGCGAGCAGGGCGATCAGTCCCGGCGCTTCATAGATGATGCGGCCCTTGAGGCCGATCGTCGTATCACCCGTGTAGATGCCGCGACCGACACCGTAGGCTGCAAACAAGGCATTGAGTCGGGCGAGAATCGTGTGACCGGGCAAAAGCACATCGTCAAGCTTGACGGCTTCGCCGTGGTGGAAGGTGAGCTTCACCCTCATCGCATTTGTTGGCCATTCCGCACGCGGCGCACACCAGCCTCTTGCCCCTTCGCCGGGCGCTTCCCAGCGATCGATCTCGCCACCCGACATGGTCAGGCCGAGCAAATTCTCGTTGATCGTGTAGGCCTTCTGCTTGGCACGAACGCCGAAACCGCGCTCCTCAAGATAAGCCTGCTCATAAGCGCGGACTTCCTTGTGCTCTTTCTGGATCTCGCGAATAGGCGCGATGATCTCGTAGTCGCCAAGCGCCTTCACGGTCAAATCGAAACGCACCTGATCGTTACCCATGCCCGTGCAGCCATGCGCGATCAATCGCGTGCCGAGTTCCTGCGCGCGCAGCAACGCCGCCTCGACGATCAGATAGCGATCCGACACAAGTAGCGGGTACTGCCCCTGATAACCCTCGCCAGCCCGCACAAACGGTTTGACAAATCCGCTCCAGATCGCCGGGCCACCATCAACCGTGACATGACTGGCCGCACCCAGCTCCGCCGCGCGCGCCTCAATGAACGCGCGCTCCTCGTCATCAACACCGCCGGTATCAGCGAAAACGGTATGCACCGAGTAGCCGCGTTCCTGCAACCACGGGATGCAGAAGCTGGTATCGAGGCCTCCGGAGAACGCAAGGACGATGTCCTTGCGTTCTCCGGAGGAGGGAATGGGGAGTGGGGAGTGGGGAATGGGGGAAACAGGTAACATACGAAATTCCTAATTATTGATAAATGCGGAAGGTGTGGAATGCGAAACGCTTTTACCGACTCCCTACTCCCCACTCCCCACTCCCGGCCTCGCAAGCGAGGCCATGATGGCCTTCTGCACATGCAGGCGATTCTCGGCTTCGTCGATGGCGATGCAGGCGGGCGAATCCATTACTGCGTCGGTGGCTTTTACGTTGCGCCGCAGTGGCAGACAATGACTGAACAGGCCCTTGTTGGTCAGCGCCATCTTGGCTTCGTCGACGATGAAGTGCTGATGGGCATCGCGGATCGGTTTCTCCTGATCCCAACGACCGAAGTACGGGATAGCACCCCAGCTTTTGGCGTAGACGACATCGGCGTCGCGATAGGCACTTTCGATATCGTGGCTGACGGTCAGGCTGCCGCCGTTCCCGGCGACGTTCCGGCGAGCGAATTCCATGTAGCGCGGATCGAGCAGGTATTCCTCGCTCGGACATAGCAGGGTCACGTCCATGCCGTAGCGCGTGGCGATCTGCAGGGCCGAGTTGGCGACCGCCGTATTCAATGGCTTCGGATGCCAGGTCCAGGTCAGCACGTATTTGCGCCGCTTGAGGTCTGCGCCAAGATGCTGCTGCAAGGCCATGATGTGGGCCAGCTCCTGGCAAGGGTGGGTGATCGTCTCCATGTTGATAACCGGCACCGTCGAGTACTTTGCAAACGCGCGGATGACGCGATCCTCCCGATCGACCGACCAATCCTGGAACTTTGGAAACGCGCGAACACCGATCAGATCGACATAGCGACTGAGCACGCGCGCGACCTCGGCGATGTGCTCCTCGGTTTCTCCGTCCATGACCGTGCCGACCTCGAACTCGATCGGCCAGGCATCCTTGCCCGGCGCAAGCACGATGGCCTTGCCGCCGAGCTGATGCGCGCCGAGCTCGAAACTCGTGCGCGTGCGCATCGAGGGATTGAAGAACAGCAAGGCAATCGACTTGCCTTGCAGCTCATCGCCCAGTTTTGATCGCTGAAACTCACGCGCCTTGTCGAGCAGCCCGTCAAGATCGCTGCGGCTCCAGTCCTGGGTGCTCAAAAAATGTTTGTTGTTCACGGTATCCCCTGCAGAAATCGCCTGCAACTGCTCGGCAACTGCTCCTGCGTTGCAGGCATACATGCCATCCATGGCAATAAAAAACCCGGCGCGATGGCCGGGTTTTCGTCGAAAAATGAAGCGTGCGACAGCTACCTGGCCAGATTGAAGATCAACGGTCGACGCGCACGCGAAGTCATGCCAGCCGCCATGCGGGCGCTGGTCAGGATGTCGGCGATGGCGAGGGGGCTGGTCATGCAGGGCTGACGTTATCCGTATTTTTGCCGCGGCGCAACAAACAATTCATCAAACCTGAAAACAAACAGGGCCGCAATCAGCGGCCCTGTGGGATCAATCCGGATGCTTCGACGCCTACTCGGCCGGCATTACACTGATGCGCACGCGCATACGCTCGCCCGGATCATAGTCGAGATGCGATATGTAGATATCGCCCCGATAGCGGTACTGAACGTCGTAGCCAGCAATCCGGCGCTCGCTGTAGCGTTCGTTGACCGTGCGGCAGCGGGTCTGCGTTTCGGTGTAGTAGCGATCATCGCGACGAGCTTGGTCGTTGCCGATCGCGCCTCCAATCAAGGCACCGGCCACGGTCGCCGCCTTGCGCCCGTCACCCTTGCCCACCTGGTTGCCGAGGGCGCCGCCGACAATGGCGCCGATGACGGTTCCAGCCGTGTTGTTGCCGCGTGTGTCGGAGCGCCGGTCAACATCTGCGTCATAGCACTCCTCGTGCGGGCGGCTGCTGACGACATTTTCGTAGACCGGATCCACCCGAAGCACATCGGCCCAAGCCATGCGACTGTTGTCAACTGAACGATTATCGTCATAAGCACGATCCTGGGCGAATGCCGGGGCGCACATGCCGATGAAGATACTCGCCGCCAAACCTGCTTTCAGAAACTTGCTGACCATCACTCACTCTCCAGATCGGGGTTTGCGACTATCCGGTGCTGGCCTGCATTGGGCCTTCTTTTTGATCCGCATCGGATTCGATGCGGCGCACGGACGCCACGACGTGGGCAAAATTACAGCACAGGTTTACTGAATGCCGACCTAAGAATTGCGCGCCACACACAGGCTGAGAGCCGCACCACCACAGGCTGCTATCATCGGCGGCCGCCCCATCGTTCAGATTCACCGAGATCATGAAACTGCGCCTGTACAACACCTTGAGCCGACGCACCGAGGACTTCATTCCACTGGATCCTGCCCGGATCACGATGTATGTCTGCGGCCCGACTGTCTACAACTACATCCATGTCGGCAACGCGCGTCCCGCCGTGGTCTTCGGTCTGCTCGCACGTCTGTTGCGGCGCAATTGCGGAACCCTGGTCTACGCCCGCAACATCACCGACGTCGACGACAAGATCAATGCGGCCGCACGCGAAGCCGGCACGCCAATCGCCACCATCACCGATCGCTTTGCGCAGGCCTATCACGATGACCTCGCCCGCCTTGGCGTTGACCCGCCGGATGTGGTGCCGCACGCAACTGCGCATATCGCCGAAATAATTGCGATGTGCGAGGGCCTGATTGCCAGCGGCCATGCCTATGCGGCCGAGAATCATGTCCTCTTCAATGTCGACAGCTTTGCCGACTACGGCAAACTGTCAGGCCGCTCAACCGAAGACATGATCGCCGGAGCCCGCATCGATATCGCGCCGTACAAGAAGAATCCTGGCGATTTCGTGCTCTGGAAACCTTCCACCGATGACCTGCCGGGGTGGGAAAGTCCCTGGGGAAGGGGCCGCCCGGGCTGGCATATCGAATGCTCGGCGATGGCCGCGACGCATCTCGGCGAAACCATCGACATCCATGCCGGCGGCAATGACCTCATGTTTCCGCACCACGAGAACGAGATTGCGCAAAGCACCTGTGCGCATGGTGGCAAGACGTTCGCGCGCTATTGGCTGCACAACGGCATGTTGACCTTTGGCGGCAGGAAGATGTCGAAGTCACTCGGCAATGTCATGGTTCTGCACGAGTTGCTCGATAAATACCCGCCCGAGGTGCTGCGCTTGCTGCTCCTTCGCGCCCACTACCGGCAGCCGCTGGACTGGTCCGACAGCACTCTGGCCCAGGCCCGGGCAACGCTGGATGGCTGGTATGGCGTCCTGCGCGACCGAACCAGTATCGATGTGGCCAGCGCAGACGAAATCGTGCCGGAGAACTTCGAGGCCGCGCTTTGCGACGACATCAATACACCTGCGGCATTCGCCATACTCTCGGGACTTGCCGATGCGGCACGTCAGGCGAATACCGAGGCGGATCTGTACCAGACCAAGGCTGCCTTGCTCGGCGCGGCGCACCTGATCGGCCTGCTGCACGAGGATGCCGAAGCATGGTTCAAGCAGACCGAAATTGGCACGGCCATCGATGCGGACTGGGTGCAAGCCCTGCTCGACGAGCGCCAGAGCGCCCGGGCCGCAAAGGATTTTGCCCGCGCCGATGAGATCCGCAAAGAGCTTGCCGAGAAAAACGTGATCATCGAGGACGGCTCCGATGGGGCGCGCTGGAAAGTGGTTTCCGCATCCGCTACATCGAATTGAATGCCGATTTGCATCACTCGCGACACATGAACTGGAATCCGCAACGGATGCCCACAGGTTGGAATGGATGAACGACATCACCGCAAACCCGGTTTCCGAAGCCAGCGCGGAACTGGCCCAGTTGGCCATAGCCGAGGAGTTCGGCTTCTTCAGCGACTGGACCGAGCGTTACCAGTACCTTATCGACCTCGGACGCAAGCTGGCGGATTTTCCGGACGCCGCACGCATCGACGCGAACAAGATTCACGGCTGCCAATCCCAGGTCTGGCTGGTGGCCAGTGGCGATGCGGCGAAGTTGGAGTTTCACGCGATCAGCGATTCATCGATCGTGTCCGGCCTGATCGCCTTGCTGCTTCGTGTCTACTCAGGCCGCTCGGCCGAGGAAATCCTGAAAACCGAAGCGCGCTTCATCGACGCCATCGGCCTGGCCAAACATCTTTCGCCGACGCGATCCAACGGACTCGCGGCAATGCTGGCGAAGATCAACGAGCATGCAGCGAACGCAGCGGGCTAAGGCATCCAGGCGCCGGCGAATCTGATTTGAGCAATCCGGAGCAACGATCTGTTTGTCGCCCTGCCGATTGGCTTCGCCCCGACTCACGCTGGATGACCGTGACCGATCCGGTTCAGGCGTTGCTTGCTGTCGAGCCGGCGTCGCCACGCTTGCGCACGATGAGCATGGCCAGTTCGAGTGACTGCTCGTAGTTCAGGCGCGGATCGACCGATGACTTGTAGGCACGCGATAGATCGGTTTCGGTCAGATCCCGGGCACCGCCCATGCACTCGGTGACGTTCTCCCCGGTCAGCTCGAGATGCACACCACCGAGGCGCGTGCCGGCCTCGGCATGAATATCGAAAGCCTGATCGAGCTCGTCGCGAATGTTCACGAAGCGTCGCGTCTTGACCCCGTTGCCGACCGCTTCGGTATTGCCATGCATTGGGTCACAGCACCAGAGCACCTTGCGACCCGCCGATTTCACCGCCTTGAGCAGAGGTGGCAGCGATTTGGCGACATGCTTCGCACCCATGCGATGAATCAGGGTCAGGCGTCCTGGCTCGTTGTCTGGATCGAGCACGTCGATCAATCGCATCAACTGATCGGGCTGGGTTGATACGCCGACCTTGACCCCGATCGGATTGCGGATGCCGCGGCAGTACTCGATATGGGCGCCATCGATATCGGCCGTGCGCATACCAATCCAGGGAAAATGCGTGGACAGGTTGAACCAGCCCCAGTGACGCGGCACCTGGCGAGTCATGGCCTCTTCGTAGTGCAGGAGCAAGGCTTCGTGTGACGTATGGAAGTCGACGCGCTGGAAATCGGCCACCGATCTGCCAACCAGGGTCTCCATGAAGCGCAAGGAATTGCCGATCGACTCGACCATCTGCCGATACTCGCTCTGCAGCGGCGAGTGCTCGACCCAGGCCAGATCCCAGTATTCAGGGTGATGCAGATCGGCAAAGCCGCCGTCGATCAGGGCTCGAACGAAGTTCATCGTCATTGCTGAATGCGCATGCGCCATGATCAAGCGCCCCGGATCGGGACGTCGCGAAATGGCATTGAATGCCGGCGCATTGACGATGTCGCCGCGGTAGCACGACAAGGTGACGTCATCGCGAGTCTCGGTGTCGGCCGAACGCGGCTTGGCGTATTGACCAGCGAAGCGACCCACGCGAACAATTGGCAGCTTGAGTCCATGGGTAAGCACCAGGCTCATCTGCAGGATGACCTTGAGCCGGTTGGAGATCAGTGGCGAACTGCAATCATCGAAACTCTCGGCGCAATCCCCGCCCTGAAGCAGGAAGCGCCTTCCCTCGGCCGCGTCGGCAAGCAGGCCACGCAGGGCAAGGATCTCCCACGAGGTGACCAAGGGCGGCAATTGCCCGAGTTGGGCCAGCGCAGACGAAAGCTCCGCCGCATCGTCATAGGTCGGTTGCTGCACGGCCGGCTTTTGCCGCCACGATGTCGTCGACCAGTTCTCCGGCTCACGAACCGTAACGATATTGCGCTCGTGTTTCATTGGTGGTTCCACATGCTGCACTGCGGCAACCATCATGCCACAGGATATCCACCAGCGAAATCAGACTCGGCGAAACCCGGCCCATAGCGAGGCGGCGAACAACAAGACAAAGCAGAGGAACACCCAAACTGGCATCGACTGACCAAGAAAGGTCCAGTCGATAACGCCGCAATCCTGGTCGCGAATAAAGATGGTCTTGAGAAACTGCAGTGCACCGTAGTTGTCCAGCGCGTACTCAAACGATGGCGCGCATCCTTCAAGCTGCTCGGGAGGAAGATTCTGCAGATAGACGTGTCGCCCGGCAATGTAGGCACCGCCAACAGCCATCAGCGCAGCCAGAAACCCGTAAACGCGCGAACCCATCTTGCCAGCTCCATGCAACGCCGCAATCAGCGCAACCAGACCAACGGCGCAGACAAACACGCGCTGAACCATGCACAACATGCACGGCTCGTAGTGCAGAACGTACTGGGCAAAGAACGCATAACCCATCAGCAACGCGCAGGCGCAGGCAATCAACAGGAAGATCTTGCGCGAAGAAAGGCGAATCATGATGTCGACTCCACTGATTGGGGTTCATGAAGCAAGCTGAGACCGGCTGCGAACGAAGCGGTTCCCGAGATCACGAACAAGATGCTCATTTGGCCAATTGAGTGGTCAATTCGGGCACGCAGCGCAGTCTTCAAAAACGAAAAGGCCCCGTCAAGAACGGGGCCCCTCATTCGCATCACCGGGACAGGATCAATCCTCGGCAGCGGCAGCGGTCTGTGGACGATCGAGCAGTTCCACGTAAGCCATTGGCGCACTGTCACCAACACGGAATCCGCACTTGAGGATGCGCAGATAGCCACCCTTGCGCTCACGGAAACGCGGACCCAGCTCGATAAACAGCTTGCCGACAGCCTCCTTGTCGCGCAAACGCGCGAAGGCAAGGCGGCGATTTGCAACGCCGTCGGTCTTGGCCAACGTGATCAGCGGCTCGGCGACACGGCGCAGTTCCTTCGCCTTGGGCAAGGTCGTGCGGATCAGCTCGTGCTTGAACAGCGACGCAGCCATGTTCTTGAACATCGCTTCGCGATGGCTGCTCGTACGATTGAGTTTGCGTCCGGATTTTTGGTGGCGCATGGCAAAATTCTCACTATCTATTGTTATGAAAAGCCGGCACGTAAGTCCGACTATCCGCGGTTACCCGCTTCTTATTCCGGGATTCGTGATTCGTGATTGGAGATTCGGAAAAGCAATGCCTCGCGAGGTCGTTGCCGTTTCGAATCCCGAATCCCTAATCTCCAATCCCAGTCTTACATCAACCCAGCTGCATACCGTGCGAGATCCCCGGCGGCGGCCAGGACTCGAGCTTCATGCCGAGCGAAAGGCCGCGCTGTCCAAGCACATCCTTGATTTCGGTCAACGACTTCTTGCCCAGATTCGGTGTCTTCAGCAGCTCGACCTCGGTCTTCTGCACGAGATCGCCGATATAGTAGATGCTCTCCGCCTTCAGGCAATTGGCCGAACGCACAGTAAGCTCAAGATCGTCGATCGGACGCAGCAGAACCGGATCCACACCGCTCTTGTCGGTCTTCGCATCGGCGTTCTCGCGACGGGTGAAATCACCGAAGATCGAAATCTGATCCTGCAGGATTTCCGCAGCCTTGCGCACAGCTTCCTCGGCGTCGATCGCACCATTGGTGTCGATTTCGAGCACGAGCTTGTCCAGGTCGGTGCGCTGTTCGAGACGGGCACTGTCGACCTGATAGGCAACGCGGCGTACCGGGCAGAACGAGGCATCGAGCTGCAAACGACCGATCGGTCGCGCTTCCTCATCAGGAAGTCGACGCGACACGGCCGGCTGATAGCCGACGCCGCGGGCGACCTTCAGACGCATGTTGAGCGCGACATCCTTGGTCAGATGGCAGATCACATGTTCGGGATTGACGATCTCGACCGTGTGATCGACCGTAATGTCTCCGGCAGTGACGACGCCCTTGCCCTTTTTGCTCAGGGTCAGTGTGGTCTCGTCAGTCCCGTGCATGCGGATGGCCACATCCTTGATGTTGAGCAGGACTTCAATGACGTCCTCCTGCAAACCCTCAAGCGTGGTGTACTCATGCAAAACGTTGTCAATTTCGACTTCGACAATCGCGCAGCCGGGGATCGAGGACAACAAGACGCGACGCAGCGCATTGCCAAGGGTATGGCCAAAACCACGCTCCAGCGGCTCGACCACGACTTTGGCGTGATTGAGACCGGTGCGCTCGACTTGAATGCCGCGGGGACGCAGCACATTGGTGGATCCTGCCATGAACAGGGACTCCGAAAGTTGCGGTGAATTACTTCGAGTAAAGCTCGATGATCAGGCTCTCGTTGATATCCGAGGGCAGATCCGAACGCTCAGGCAGCGACTTGAAAATGCCGCTGAACTTCTTGGCGTCGACCTCGACCCAGGCTGGAACCAAGTCCATCTCCTGCGAGACGGTGACCGATTCCTGCACGCGCAATTGGCTGCGCGCGCTTTCGGTGAGCGAAATCTCGTCACCCGGCCGAACCTGGTAGGAAGGCAGGTTGACACGCTTGCCGTTCACCGAAACTGCGCGGTGGGCGACGAGCTGACGAGCCTGGGCGCGGGTGACCGCGAAACCCATGCGATAGATGACATTGTCGAGACGGGTTTCCAGCTGACGCAACAGGTTTTCACCGGTATTGCCCTTCTGGGTCGACGCCTTGACGTAGTACTTGTGGAACTGGCGCTCAAGCAGGCCATAGATGCGCTTGACCTTCTGCTTCTCGCGAAGCTGAACACCGTAGTCGGAAAGACGGCCCTTGCGGGCGGCGCCATGCTGACCGGGTTTCTGTTCCAGCTTGCACTTCGAGTCGATCGCGCGTGCCGGGCTCTTGAGGCTGAGATCAGCGCCTTCGCGCCGGGCCAGCTTGCAGGTGGGTCCGATATAACGAGCCATTTCGGTATCCTTTAGACGCGACGCTTCTTCGGCGGACGGCACCCGTTATGCGGGATCGGCGTCACGTCGATGATGTTGGTAACCTTGAAGCCGACGTTGTTCAACGAACGAACAGCCGATTCGCGACCCGGGCCAGGGCCCTTGATACGCACTTCAATCGTCTTGACACCGTATTCGGCGGCAACTCGCGCAGCCTTCTCGGCGGCAACCTGTGCGGCGAACGGTGTCGACTTGCGCGAGCCACGGAAACCGGCGCCGCCAGCAGTAGCCCAGGAAAGGGCATTGCCTTGGCGATCGGTAATCGTGACCACGGTGTTGTTGAAAGACGCCTGCACATGGCAGATTGCGTCAGTCACAACGCGCTTGATCTTTTTCTTCGGCTTGGCGACCGGCTTATTCATGATTCGTTTCCGGGCAGATTATTTTCTGATCGCACGACGCGGACCCTTGCGGGTACGAGCATTCGTACGTGTGCGCTGACCGCGCATCGGCAGACCACGGCGATGACGCAAGCCGCGATAGCAACCGAGATCAATCAGTCGCTTGATGGCAATACCGACCTCGCGGCGCAGATCGCCTTCGACCGTGTACTTTGCGACTTCGTGACGGATCTTCTCGACTTCCGCCTCGGTGAGATCCCTGATCTTGGTCGACGGCGCGACACCCGCGTCCAGACAGACCTTTCTCGACCGCGAACGGCCGATACCAAAAATGCTTTGCAGCCCGATCACAGCATGTTTCTGGACCGGAAGGTTGACACCCGCAATGCGCGCCATGTTTGAATGTCTCCGAAAGAACTAAATGCGCAGTGAACTTCGTATTCTATCTGTTATCGAGGGAAACTGGAACCCCTCAATGCCTGCCCCATCGCCTGCGGGAAATGGTGGCAGCAGCCCCTTGCCGGCCAGTCAGCGACCCTTGAGGTTCGCCTTCTTGAGCAGGCTTTCATACTGGTGTGAGACCAGGTGCGCCTGAATCTGCGCGGTGAAATCCATGACAACCACAACCACGATCAACAGCGATGTTCCGCCGAAGTAGAACGGCACATGCCAGGCATTGCGCAGCAGATCCGGAACCAGACAGACCGCCACCAGGTACAAGGCGCCGATACCAGTCAGGCGCGTCATGACGCCGTCAATATAGTCGGCGGTGGCCTTGCCTGGACGGATGCCAGGAATCAGGGCGCCCGAACGCTTGAGGTTGTCCGCAGTTTCCTGTGAATTGAAAACCAGCGCTGTGTAGAAAAAAGCGAAAACAATGATCATCAGGCCATAAATGACCATGTGCAGTGGCTCACCCGGGCCCAATGAAGCAGTCAGCGTCTGCAGCCAGCGAACTTCGCTGGAGCTGCTGAACCAGGCCGCGGCGGTCGCCGGAAACATGATCAGGCTCGACGCGAAGATTGGCGGGATCACGCCCGACATGTTGATCTTCAGCGGCAGATGCGAACTCTGGTTCATGTAGGCACGGCCAGCGCCACCCTGCTTGCGTGCGTAATTGACCGTGATCCGCCGCTGACCACGCTCCATGAAGACCACAAACGCGGTTACCGCCAGCACGGCAGCAAGCACCAACATCAACTTGAGCCAGCTCAGTTCACCGCTGTTGGCCATGCCCAGGGTATGCACAACCGCTGAAGGCAAGCCGGCGACAATGCCGCCAAAAATTATCAGCGAAATCCCGTTGCCAATGCCACGCTCGGTAATCTGCTCGCCAAGCCACATCAGGAACAAGGTGCCAGCGGTCAATCCGACCACGGTGCCGAAAACGAAACTCGGGCCCGGCGCATAGACCACACCAACCTGGGTTTGCAACATTGTCGCAACCCCGAACGACTGGAATGCAGACAAGCCAACCGTTCCCCAGCGCGTATACATGGTCAGCTTGCGCCGACCCGATTCGCCTTCTTTCTTCAACGCCGCCCAGGCCGGAATGACCGAACTGAACATCTGCACGACGATGGACGCGGAAATGTAGGGGATCACGCCCAGTGCAAACAGCGAGAACCGGCTCAGCGCACCACCCGAGAACATGTTGAACATGTCGATCAGGCCACCGCTGTTCGCTACCAGCTTCGCCATCGCGTCAGGATTCACACCCGGAACCGGAATGAACGATCCCAGGCGAAAAATGACGAGTGCACCTACCACAAACAACAAGCGTTGCTTGAGCTCGGTCAGCTTGCCGAGCGATGCCAAACCGCTGGACTTCGGGGTTGCCACGATTACTCGACGCTCCCGCCAGCCGCCTCGATGGCGGTGCGAGCACCAGCCGTGACCGCCACGCCGCGAAGCTTGATCGCGCGCGCAATTTCGCCTTTCTTCACGATCTTCACGCGAGTTGCACGGGTTTCGATCAGGCCGGCTGCCTTCAGAACCTCGAAATCGACGACATCGACGGCGAGTCTGTCGAGCTGATAGAGCATCACTTCGCAGCTATCGATCGATTTCTTCGAACGGAAACCGACTTTCGGCAGGCGACGCTGCAGCGGCATCTGGCCGCCTTCGAAACCGGCCTTGACCTTGCCCTTGCCGGAGCGTGCGAACTGGCCCTTGTGACCGCGACCACAAGTCTTGCCGAGGCCCGATCCGATACCGCGACCAACGCGAACGCCTTCTTTGCGTGCGCCGGCTGCCGGCTTGAGTGTATTGAGACGCATGGAATCGACTCCTGATTCTTGACGACGCTTAAGCGTCGCTCTCGACGCTGACGAGATAACTGACCTGGTTGATCAGACCACGCACCGACGGCGAGTCCTTCAATTCACGCACATCGTTGAGCTTGCGCAGGCCAAGGGCCTTGACGCTCAGGCGATGGCGACCCTGGCAGCCGTTGGTGCTCTTGACCAGGCGCACGCGCACGGTCTTGATCTTTTCATTAGCCATTGCCGAGTACCTCATCAATCGTCTTGCCGCGCTTGGACGCGATGCCTTGCGGCGTTGCCATGGCCTGCAGGCCATTGATCGTCGCGCGAACCAGGTTGATCGGATTGCGCGAGCCAACCGCCTTGGCCAGGACGTCCTTCACCCCGACCACCTCGAGCACCGCACGCATGGCACCACCGGCAATCACGCCGGTACCCTCGGAAGCCGGCTGCATGTATACCCGCGCCGCGCCGTGGTTGGCCTTGACGGCGTGCCACAGAGTGCCTTCCTTGAGCTCAACGCGAACCATGTTTTTGCGCGCGCGCTCCATGGCCTTCTGGATGGCGATCGGCACTTCACGCGCCTTGCCATAGCCAAAACCAACCCGACCTTCGCCATCACCGACAACGGTCAGTGCGGTAAAGCTCATCTGACGACCACCCTTTACGGTTTTCGCCACTCGATTCACTGCGATCAACTTCTCGAGGAGGCCGTCGCTCGGCTCACGATCATTGCTGGACATGTTTCACCTTTGTGCCGGTCACTGGGGATCCGGACTTTAATTTGCGGTTGGAACCGCTTGGAGTTGTGGTGGATCTTTGGGGTCGGGATTCGAGATTGGGGATTCGCAAAGGCGGCCGTACAGCGTCGCTTTTTCGAATCCCGAATCCCAAATCCCCAATCCCGGCGAAATCAGAACTTCAATCCTGCTTCGCGCGCGGCATCAGCCAGAACCTGGATGCGGCCGTGGTAACGGAAGCCCGAGCGATCGAAAGCAACACTCTCGATTCCCGCTTTCAGCGCGCGTTCGGCAATTGCCTTGCCAACCGCCGCGGCAGCGTCCTTGTTCTTGGTGCTCTTGAGCCCTTCAGCAACCGCCTTTTGCACGGTTGATGCTGTAGCGAGCACCTTGTTACCCGATGCGCTGAAAACCTGCGCATAGAGATGTTGCCCGGTGCGATGCACGCTGAGGCGCGGCACACCCAACGAGCGGATATGCATGCGCGTCGATTTGGCGCGACGAAGTCTTGCGATGTTCTTGTCCACTGTCTTTCTCCGGGAAGCTGAAGTGCCTTAGGCCTTCTTGGCTTCCTTCAAGGTGATCTTCTCGCCTGCATAACGCACACCCTTGCCCTTGTAGGGTTCCGGTGGACGGAATGCGCGGATCTTGGCGGCAGCCTCGCCGACAACCTGCTTGTCTGTTCCCTTGATCAGGATCTCGGTCTGGGTCGGAACTTCAAGCGTGACTCCCTCTGGAGCCTTGAACACGACCGGATGCGAGAAGCCGAGTGTCAGATTCAGGTCCTTGCCGGCAAGCGCGGCGCGGTAGCCGACGCCGACCAGCTCAAGCTTGCGCTGATAGCCCTCGCTGACACCGACAACCATGTTGTTGATCAGCGCACGGGCGGTACCGGCCATCTTGACATCGTCTGCGGTCTTGCCACTGAACAATACCTGACCGTCTTCGAGCCTGGCGACGACACCGGGAGGTGTTGCCAACCTGAGCGTGCCTTTCGGGCCCTTTACAGTGATCGCTTCTGCTGCAACCTGGACGTCAACGCCCTTCGGCAGTACTACGGGTTTCTTGGCAACGCGGGACATGTCTTCTCTCCTTAGGCCACGATGCCGATGACTTCGCCACCAAGACCCTTGGTGCGGGCTTGTGCGTCGGTCATGATTCCGGACGATGTGGAGACGATGGAAATTCCGAGGCCATTGAGAACCTTCGGCAGCTCGCTCTTGCCGCGATATACGCGCAGGCCCGAACGGCTGACGCGCTCAATGCGCGCAACGACCGGCTTGCCTTCGTAGTACTTCAGCACGATTTCGAGAACCGGCTTGCCCTCGTGGGCCTGCACCTGGAACTCAGACACGTAGCCTTCATCCTTGAGCAGGGTGGCGATAGCGAGTTTGACCCGTGACGAGGGCATGCGCACTGCGCGCTTGCCGGTAGCCTGGGCGTTACGGATACGCGTGAACATATCCGCGATGGGATCAGTCATGCTCATGTTTCAAAAATCCTTTGAGGCATCGATATCGGGTGGAGCCGAAATTCGGGATTGGGGATTCGGGATTCGTAAAAGCGGAGTTCGCGAGGCTTTTGCCCTTACGAATCCCGATTCTCGAATCACGAATCCCGGTATTTCACCAGCTTGCCTTACGCAGGCCGGGAACGTCGCCGCGCATCGTCGCTTCGCGCAGCTTCATGCGACCCAGGCCGAATTTCTCGTACACGCTGCGCGAACGACCAGTCAGTGCACAGCGGCTGCGCTGACGAGCCGGGCTCGAATCGCGCGGCAGTTTCTGCAGCTTGATGGCGGCTTCGAGCTTTTCCTCGTAGGACGCCTTCGGGCTGCTGACGATCTTCTTGAGCTGATCGCGCTTTGCTGCATGTTTCTTGACGAGTTTCGTGCGCTTGTTCTCGCGCATGATCATTGAAGTCTTGGCCATTGCCGGTATTCCTGTGTCGCTGAATTAGTTGCGGAACGGAAAACCAAAGGCTTCGAGCAACGCCTTCGCTTCTTCGTCGGTACGCGCGGTCGTGGTGATCGCGATATCCATGCCGCGCAGAGCGTCGATCTGGTCGAAATCAATCTCGGGGAAGATGATCTGTTCCTTGACGCCCATGTTGTAGTTGCCACGCCCATCGAACGAACGGCCCGAGATGCCGCGGAAGTCGCGAACGCGCGGCAGCGAGACATTGACCAGACGATCGACGAACTCGAACATCTGCGCCCGACGCAAGGTCACCTTGCAGCCGATCGGCCAGTTGTCGCGAATCTTGAAAGTCGCAATCGACTTCTTCGACAGCGTGATGATCGGCTTCTGTCCGCCGATCTTGGCCATATCGGCCACGGCGTTCTCGAGAATCTTCTTGTTGCCGACCGCCTCACCCACGCCCATGTTGAGCGTGACCTTGGACAGGCGCGGCACCTGCATCGGATTCTTGTAGCCGAAACGCTCGGTCAGCTTCGGTACGATCGTTTCTTTGTAGATGGTTTCAAGACGCGTTGTCATTGCGGCAGCCTCAGACGTCGACAACTTCGCCGGACGGGCGGAAAACGCGAACCTTGCGACCGTCTTCAAGAGTCTTGAAGCCGACGCGTGCGCCCTTGCCCGTTGCGGAGTTGAACAACTGTACGTTAGAAATGTCGATCGAAGCCTCGCGCTCGATGATTCCACCCGGCTGGTTGGCCTGCGGATTCGGCTTCGTGTGACGCTTGACCAGATTCACGTTCTGCACAAATACGCGATCACCGACCACGCGTGAGACTTCGCTCTTCTGACCCTTGTTCTTGCCGGCGATCACGATGACCTGGTCGCCTTTGCGGATACGGTTCATGTCGTCTTTCCCGTTTACAGCACTTCTGGAGCGAGCGAGACGATCTTCATGAACTTCTCACCGCGCAGCTCGCGCGTCACCGGCCCGAAGATGCGGGTTCCGATCGGCTCGAGCTTGTTGTTGAGGAGAACGGCCGCATTGCCGTCGAAACGGATCAGCGAACCATCGGCGCGACGAACACCCTTGCGGGTACGCACGACAACGGCGTCATAAACCTCGCCCTTCTTTACCTTGCCGCGCGGAATCGCTTCGCGCACGGAAACCTTGATGACGTCACCGATCTGGGCGTAACGGCGCTTCGAACCTCCGAGCACCTTGATACACATCAGTTCGCGAGCACCGCTATTGTCCGCTGCGGCCAGCTTGCTCTGCATCTGGATCATATTGCTTGCTCCTTACATCCCGGGCAGATTACTGCGTGGCCCGCGTGACGATCTCGACCACGCGCCAGTTTTTCGTCTTCGATTGTGGTCGTGTCTCGGAAATGCGCACCACGTCGCCTTCCTGGCATGAGCCATCGGCATCGTGTGCATGCACCTTCGTCGAACGACGAACAATCTTGCCGTACAGCGGATGCTGAACCTGGCGTTCCAGCAGAACAGTAACCGTCTTCTGCATCTTGTTGCTGACCACACGCCCTTCGAGCGTGCGCGCATTCTTTTCTGTTTCGCTCATCGGTCGTCCTTACTTCTTGCTGCCGAGGACGAACTTGACCTGCGCGATCTCGCGCCGGACACGTCCGAACTGGTGGGTTTGGGTAAGCTGACCAGAGCCCTTCTGCATGCGCAGATTGAACTGCTCACGGCGAAGCTCGCCGAGATGTTCATTCAGCTCCTTCTCCGATTTCTGGCGAATATCTTTGAGTTCCATTACAGCACCGTTCTCGTTACAAACTGGGTCTGAACGGAGAGTTTGGCTGCAGCCAGGCGAAACGCCTCGCGTGCAGTGGTCTCGTCAACACCCTCGATTTCATAAAGCATACGGCCCGGTTGAATCGGAGCCACCCAGAATTCCACACTACCCTTGCCCTTACCCATACGAACCTCGATGGGTTTCTTGGTAACCGGCTTGTCCGGAAACACGCGGATCCACAACTTGCCGCCGCGCTTCACGAAACGCGTGATGCAGCGTCGTGCGGCTTCAATCTGGCGAGCCGTCAGTTGGCCATGCGTCGTCGCCTTCAATCCAAAGGCGCCAAAACTCACCTTGGTGGCAACATACGACATGCCCGAGTTACGGCCTTTATGCACCTTGCGGTACTTGGTTCGCTTCGGTTGCAACATGATTCAGTTCCTTACTTCGCTGAAGACCGACGAGGCGCGCGCTCTTCGCTTGCCTCGGTCTTGGCTTCTTGCGTGGCGGCATGAAGGTCGAAAATCTCGCCTTTGTAGATCCAGACCTTGACCCCGATGATGCCGTAGGTGGTTTTCGCTTCGGCCAGGCCGTAATCAATGTCCGCACGCAACGTGTGTAGCGGGACGCGACCCTCGCGGGCCCATTCCGAACGCGCGATCTCGGCACCGTTCAGACGTCCTCCGACATTGACCTTGATACCAAGCGCGCCGAGACGCATCGCGTTCTGTACCGAGCGCTTCATTGCACGACGGAACATGATGCGGCGCTCAAGCTGCTGGGCGATCGATTCGGCAACCAGTTGCGCGTCGAGCTCGGGCTTGCGCACCTCGGTCACGTTGATGTGAGCGGGAACGCCCATTACCGACGAGACTTCCTTGCGCAGCTTCTCGATGTCCTCACCCTTCTTGCCGATGACGACACCCGGACGCGCCGTGTGGATCGTCACGCGTGCAGTCTTGGCCGGACGCTCGATCAGGATCTTCGAGATGCCTGCCTGGGCGAGCTTCTTCTTGAGCAGCTCGCGCACCTTGAGATCGGCAGCGAGATAACCGGCGAAGTCGCGCTTGTTGGCGAACCACTTGGAATTCCAGTCCTTGGAAATGCCAAGGCGGAACCCAATCGGATTGACTTTATGACCCATCGTTAGCGTCCTTTACTCGCCCACGACCACGGTAATGTGGCTGGTGCGCTTGGTAATACGGTTTCCACGGCCCTTGGCACGTGCATGCATACGCTTCAGTGACGGACCCTCGTCGACAAAGATCTTCGAGACCATCAGTTCATCGACATCGGCGCCAAGATTGTTTTCGGCATTGGCAACCGCCGACAACAGAAGCTTCTTGACCAGATGCGCGGCCTTCTTGTTACTGAAGGTGAGCAGGTTGGTTGCGTTGCCTACCGGCATGCCACGCACCTGATCGGCGACGAGGCGAACCTTCTGGGCGGAGATGCGCGCGCTGCGCAGTATCGCTTTGGCTTCCACGATGCTATCTCCCTATCGCTTCTTGTCGGCGGATTTCTTGTCGCCGGAGTGACCCTTGAACGTGCGGGTCACGGCGAACTCGCCGAGCTTGTGGCCGACCATGTTCTCGTTGACCAGAACCGGCACGTGTTGGCGACCATTGTGGATCGCCAGGGTCAGTCCAACCATTTCCGGCGAGACCATGGAGCGGCGCGACCAGGTCTTGATCGGGCGCTTGTTGCTGCCTGTCGAAATCGCCTCTACCTTCTTCAGAAGGTGGTGGTCGATGAACGGGCCTTTCTTCAATGAACGAGCCATGATCTATCTCAACCTCTGCGATCGCGCACGATGAACTTGTCGGTGCGCTTGTTCTTGCGCGTCTTGTAACCCTTGGTCGGCATGCCCCACGGCGAAACCGGATGTGGGTTGCCCTGGCCAGCCTTCGCTTCACCACCACCGTGTGGATGGTCAACCGGATTCATGGCAGCACCACGAACGGTCGGGCGGATACCGCGCCAACGACTTGCGCCGGCCTTGCCAAGCTTCTCGAGGCTATGCTCGGAGTTGCCGACTTCGCCGATCGTTGCGCGACACTCGGCAGGAACCTTGCGCATCTCGCCGGAACGGAGACGCAACGTTGCATGACCTTGCTCGCGAGCGACCAACTGGGCCGAGGCACCGGCAGCACGCGCAATCTGCGCACCCTTGCCCGGCTTCATCTCGATGCAATGAACAGTCGAACCGATCGGGATGTTGCGCAGCGGCAACGAATTGCCGGTCTTGATCGGCGCCTCGCGACCGGCCATGAGCTGATCGTCCACCTTCGCACCCTTCGGTGCAATGATGTAGCGACGCTCACCGTCCGCATACAGCAGCAGCGCGATATGCGAAGTCCGATTCGGATCGTATTCCAGGCGCTCAATGCGGCAGGCGATGCCTTCCTTGTCGCGCTTGAAATCGATGATGCGATAGTGCTGCTTGGAGCCGCCACCCTTGTGACGCGTGGTAATGCGACCGTAATGGTTGCGTCCACCCGTCTTGTTTTGCGACTCCGTCAACGGCGCGTACGGCGCGCCCTTGTGCAGCCCCGGGGTCGAAACACGTACCGCGGAGCGACGACCTGCGGATGTGGGCTTGAGTGTAATCAGTGCCATGGATAGTTCACCTTAGGCCTTGGCCATCACGTCGATGGATTGACCTTCGCCAAGACGTACATAGGCCTTGCGCTTGTTGCCGCGAGTCCCGTTTCTTTGACGGAAAGCCTTGGTCTTCCCCTTGAGGTTGACCACATTCACCGCCTCGACCTGCACGCTGAACAGTTGCTCGACGGCCTCTTTGACATCGGCCTTGGTCGCGCCTAGCGCAACCTCGAATACATACTGGTTCGTTTCCTGCAGACGCGCCGTCTTTTCGGAGATCAGCGGAGCACGCAGTACGTTGTATAGAGTCTCTTTCATGCCAGCCACTCCTCGATCTTCTTGACCGAATCGACAGTCATCAGGACATGATCGGCACCGACCAGGCTGACCGGATCAATCGCGGATGCCTCCACCACATGCACATATGGGATGTTGCGTGCGGCGAGATAGAGTGCCTCGGGGGCGCCCTCGGCAACCAGCACAACGCGACCGCTCACTTCAAGCTCGGCGAGCTTCGCAACCAGCGACTGCGTCTTCGGCTGGTCAATGCCGAAACCATCAACCAGACGCAGACGACCTGAGCGATTGAGTTCCGAAAGGATCGAAACCAGTGCTCCACGGAACATCTTGCGGTTGATCTTCTGCGCAAAACTGCGCGGCTTGGCCGCAAAGGTAACGCCACCACCGATGAAGATCGGAGCCTTGAGGGCGCCATGACGTGCACCGCCACCCTTCTGCGCCTTGGATTTCTTGGTGGTTCCGCTGACTTCCGAGCGGGTCAGTTGGGCCTTGGTGCCTGAACGACCCGCGTTGCGGTAGGCGACGACCACCTGGTGAACCAGATCCTCACGGAATTCCTTGCCGAAAACGGCCTCGGAAACCTGAACCGGCTTGGAGCCTATGACATTGAGTTCCATCATCGTGCTCCTTATGCCTTGACCGCAGGACGGATAATCAGGTTGCCGCCCTTGGCACCCGGCACCGAACCCTTGATCGCGATCAGATGACGCTCAGCGTCGATCTTGACGACCTCAAGGTTCATCGCCGAGCGACGAACCGCGCCCATGTGACCGGCCATCTTCTTGCCCGGAAACACGCGGCCCGGGGTCTGGCGCTGGCCGATCGAGCCCGGCGAACGATGCGACAGCGAGTTACCGTGCGTCGCGTCACCCATCTTGAAGTTGTACTTCTTGATGGTGCCCTGGAAGCCCTTGCCCTTGGTGATGCCGGCAACGTCCACGATCTGCCCGACCGTGAAGATCTCGTCAGCCTTGAGCTCACCACCGACATTGAACTTGGCCAGTTCGTCTGCTTCCAGACGGAACTCCCAGAGTCCGCGACCCGCCTCGACCTTGGCCTTGGCGTAATGCCCGGCGAGCGGCTTGTTCACCAGCGCTGCGCGCTTGCTTCCAGCCGTCACCTGGATGGCGTTGTAACCATCAATTTCCGTCGTCTTCACCTGGGTCACACGATTCGGTGTCGCTTCAATCAGCGTCACCGGAATCGAGCGGCCATCTTCTGTGAAGATCCGGCTCATGCCGCATTTGCGGCCTACCAATCCGATACTCATCGTCGTGTCCTATCTGCCGCTATCAGTAGAGCTTGATCTGGACGTCCACACCGGCCGCCAGATCCAGCTTCATCAGGGCATCCACGGTCTTGTCGTTGGGGTCAACGATATCCAGTACCCGCTTGTGAATGCGTGTCTCGTACTGATCACGTGCATCCTTGTCTGCATGAGGCGACACCAGAATGGTGTAGCGCTCAATCTTGGTCGGCAGAGGAATCGGGCCACGAACCTGCGCACCCGTGCGCTTCGCCGTTTCCACGATCTCGCTTGCCGAACGGTCGATCAGGCGGTGATCAAATGCCTTGAGCCTGATGCGAATCTTCTGGTCTGCCATTGCCGTCTGTTTCCTGGTTGGAGCAAGGGGCGCGCACACCCCTGGCCGCTCATTTGTTTTCGCTTGGGATTCGGGATTCGATATTCGGGATTCGTGTGGAGCGAAAAGCCGCTTTTACGAATCCCGAATCCCGAATCACGAATCCCGGCTTCTTATGCAAGTACCTTGGCAACCACACCGGCACCGACGGTACGGCCACCTTCGCGGATCGCGAAGCGCAGGCCATCGTCCATCGCGATCGGGGCAATAAGCGTCACCACCATCTTCACGTTGTCGCCCGGCATCACCATCTCGACGCCTTCCGGCAGCTCGCAAGCGCCGGTCACATCGGTCGTGCGGAAATAGAACTGCGGGCGGTAACCCTTGAAGAACGGCGTATGACGACCGCCTTCTTCCTTGCTCAGCACATAAACTTCCGCTTCAAACTTCGTGTGCGGCGTGATCGAGCCCGGCTTGGCCAGCACCTGGCCACGCTCGACGTCGTCACGCTTGGTGCCGCGCAACAGCAGACCTGCATTGTCGCCGGCCTGACCCTGATCGAGCAGCTTGCGGAACATCTCCACGCCAGTGACCGTCGTCTTCACCGTCGGACGGATGCCGACGATCTCGATTTCGTCACCAACCTTGACGATGCCGCGCTCGATGCGCCCGGTCACCACCGTGCCGCGACCCGAAATCGAGAATACGTCCTCGACCGGCATCAGGAATGCCTTCTCGATGTCACGCAGCGGCTCCGGGATCCAGCTGTCCAGGGCATCGACCAGCTTGATGATCGACGGCACGCCAATCTCGGACTGGTCGCCTTCCAGCGCCTTCAGTGCCGAACCGTGGATGATCGGGGTGTCGTCGCCCGGGAAGTCGTACTTCGAGAGCAGCTCACGCACTTCCATCTCGACCAGCTCAAGCAGCTCGGCGTCGTCGACCATGTCGGCCTTGTTCAGGAACACCACCACGTACGGCACGCCGACCTGGCGAGCCAGCAGGATGTGCTCGCGCGTCTGCGGCATCGGGCCGTCGGCGGCCGAGCAGACCAGGATCGCGCCGTCCATCTGCGCGGCACCCGTGATCATGTTCTTCACGTAGTCGGCGTGGCCCGGGCAATCAACATGCGCGTAATGGCGCATCGGCGACTCGTATTCCACGTGCGCCGTCGAGATCGTGATGCCGCGAGCCTTCTCTTCCGGCGCCGCGTCAATCGCGTCATACGCCTTGAACTCGCCGCCAAAACGCTCTGCACCGAGCTTCGTCAGCGCCGCCGTCAGGGTCGTCTTGCCGTGGTCAACGTGACCGATCGTGCCGACGTTTACGTGCGGCTTCTTGCGCTCGAATTTCTCTTTGGCCATGACTGTCTACCTTTGTGATTCGTGATTCGAGATTCGAGATTCGGAAGAGGAGAATTCGATTTTGCGAATCTCCAATCCCCAATCTCCAATCCCTAGCTTTTCTTGATAACCGCTTCGGCGATGCTGCTGGGTGCCTCGGCGTAGTGATCAAATTCCATCGTGAACGTGGCGCGACCCTGCGACATGGAGCGCAGGCTGGTTGCATATCCGAACATCTCGCCCAATGGAACCTGGGCATCAATGACCTTGCCGGATGGTGTGTCATCAGTCCCCTGAAGGAGACCGCGGCGCCTGCTCAAGTCGCCCATGACATCGCCCATGTAATCTTCCGGCGTCACCACTTCAACCTTCATGATCGGCTCCAGCAAGACCGGATTGGCCTTGTTGAATCCTTCCTTGAAGCCCATCGAACCGGCGACCTTGAAGGCCATCTCGTTGGAGTCGACTTCATGATATGAGCCGTCAACCAGCTTGATCTTGATATCGACAACCGGGTAACCCGCCATCGGCCCACTGGTCATCGCTTCGCGAATACCCTTGTCGACCGCCGGCACATATTCTTTCGGCACGGAACCGCCAACAGTCTCGTTGACGAATTCATAGCCCTTGCCGCGCTCCTGCGGCTCGATCTCGAGGACAACATGGCCGTACTGGCCCTTGCCGCCCGACTGACGCACAAACTTGCCTTCCTGCCTGACCGCCTTGCGAATCGTTTCGCGATAAGCGACCTGCGGTTTGCCTACATTCGCCTCGACATTGAATTCGCGGCGCATGCGATCAACCAGGATGTCGAGATGCAACTCACCCATGCCGGCAATGATTGTCTGCCCCGATTCCTCGTCGGTACGCACACGGAAGGACGGATCCTCCTGGGCCAGACGCGACAAGGCAATTCCCATCTTCTCCTGATCGGACTTGGTCTTCGGCTCGACGGCCATGGCGATCACCGGTTCCGGGAACGTCATGCGTTCGAGCGTTATGACCTTGTCCTGCGAACACAGGGTGTCACCGGTGGTGACATCCTTGAGACCAACAGCCGCAGCGATGTCACCCGCGCGAACCTCCTTGATCTCGTCGCGCTGGTTCGCATGCATCTGCAGCAAACGACCCACGCGTTCCTTCCTGCTCTTGACCGGGTTGTAAACCGTATCGCCTGAGTTCAGCACGCCGGAATAGACGCGGAAGAAGGTCAGCGAACCGACAAACGGATCGGTCATGATCTTGAACGCCAAAGCCGAGAACGCGGCGTCATCGCTAGCCGGACGCGAATCCTCCTTTTCCGACTCATCCACACCCTTGACTGGCGGGCGATCGGAGGGCGATGGCAACAACTGGATAACCGCGTCCAGCATCGCCTGAACGCCCTTGTTCTTGAATGCGGTACCACAAAAGACCGGAATGATCGTCCCCGCAACAGTACCGTTGCGGATTCCGGCGATGATCTCGGCCTCCGACAGCGAACCATCCTCCAGATACTTGTTCATCAAGTCTTCCGAGGATTCAGCTGCCGCCTCAACCAGGAACGAGCGCGCCTTTTCGCTGGCATCCTTCAGCGATGCAGGAATGTCGCGATACTCGAACTTCAAACCCTGGGATTCCACATCCCAGTAAACTGCCTTCATCTTGACCAGGTCGACCACGCCCTCGAAATTCTCTTCGGCGCCGATCGGCAACTGCATCGGCACCGGGCTTGCGCCGAGTCGCGACTTCAACTGCCCGACGACCTTGTCGAAATCCGCGCCGGTACGATCCATCTTGTTGACGAACGCCAGCCGCGGGACACCGTACTTGTTTGCCTGGCGCCAGACCGTCTCCGATTGCGGCTGCACACCACCCACCGCACACAGGACGAACACCGCGCCATCCAGCACCCGCAACGAGCGCTCCACTTCAATCGTGAAATCGACGTGCCCGGGGGTGTCGATGATATTGAAGCGATGCTGCTCCAGACTGCCATCCATACCCGCCCAGAAACAGGTCGTAGCAGCGGAGGTGATGGTGATTCCGCGCTCCTGCTCCTGTTCCATCCAATCCATGGTTGCCGCACCTTCATGCACCTCACCGATCTTGTGGTTGACGCCGGTGTAAAACAGGATGCGTTCGGTTGTCGTCGTTTTTCCGGCATCGATGTGGGCCATGATGCCAAAATTACGATAACGATCGATTGGGGTGCTGCGAGCCACTACAAATACCTCAAACCATTACCAGCGATAGTGCGAGAAGGCCTTGTTGGCTTCCGCCATGCGATGCGTTTCCTCACGCTTCTTCACGGCACCACCACGGCTTTCAGCGGCATCGAGCAACTCGGCAGCCAGCTTGCGCGGCATGGTGTTCTCGCCACGCTTGCGCGCCGCTTCGATCAGCCAGCGCATAGCCAGCGCCATGCGCCGTGACGAACGCACTTCGACCGGAACCTGATACGTTGCACCACCGACTCGACGCGACTTCACCTCGACCGCAGGCGCGACATTTCCGAGCGCCTTTTCGACGACGCCAACCGGCTCGGCGTGCTTTTCGCTGATCTGATCAAGCGCACCGTAGACGATCTTTTCGGCAACGGACTTCTTGCCACTCTGCATCACCATATTTATGAAGCGCGCGATGACATCACTTCCGTGCTTCGGATCGGGCAACGTGGTGCGGGTTGGATTGGAACCTTTACGCGACATGGATCAAACCTTGGCTGGATAATTGCTCAGGACTTCGGGCGCTTGGCGCCGTACTTCGAACGACTCTGGCGACGCTTGGTCACACCGGCGGCATCAAGACTGCCGCGAACGGTGTGGTAGCGGACGCCAGGAAGATCCTTGACGCGGCCGCCGCGAATAAGCACCACCGAGTGCTCTTGCAGGTTGTGGCCTTCACCACCGATATAACTGATCACTTCGAAACCGTTGGTCAGACGAACCTTTGCCACTTTACGCAGCGCCGAGTTCGGCTTCTTCGGGGTCGTTGTGTAGACGCGCGTGCACACGCCGCGACGCTGAGGGCAATTCTGCAAAGCAGGAGAAGCGCTCTTGTACGTCTTTGGACTACGTGGTTTGCGCACCAATTGATTGACTGTTGACATGCGTTTTGAACCCTAAGAAACAAAAGACAGGCCGAGTAAACTCGACCTGCCCAGAAGCGGGAGTTTAACGTTCAGGCAACAAGACTGTCAACGCCTCGTCGCCTTACGCTCGCATCCATTCGCTCGAACACGAGTCGCTTCCTGCGACTCATTTCGATGTAAGGTAGATCTTCGCTTGTCAGTGACTACCGCTATTCACCAGCGGCCGACTCTGCCACGGAACTCGTGGAACCAAGCGCAGCCCGATCGGAATCGGTAAGTTCGCCTGCGAGACTCCGGCGAGCGGAGTGGTAGGCCAACCCCGTTCCGGCGGGGATCAAGCGACCAACTATAACGTTTTCCTTCAGGCCGCGCAAGGTATCGCGCGTACCGCGCACCGAGGCTTCGGTCAGGACACGGGTCGTCTCCTGGAACGAAGCTGCGGAGATGAAGGATTCCGTCGCCAGCGAAGCCTTGGTGATGCCGAGCAGAACCGGCAGATATTCCGCCGGCAATTCGTTGCGCCCGGTGACACGCGCATTTTCTTCGAGGACGCGCAAGCGGTCGGCCTGCTCGCCACGCAGATAGCGCGAATCGCCTGCGACCGAAATCTCGACCTTGCGCAGCATCTGACGAATGATCGCCTCAATGTGTTTGTCGTTGATGCGCACGCCCTGGAGACGATAGACGTCCTGAATTTCCTTGGTCAGGTAGACCGCCAGCGGCTCGACACCGAGCAAGCGCAGGATGTCGTGCGGATTCGGCTCGCCGTCGACGACGGTCTCGCCCTTCTCGACATGCTCACCTTCGAAGACGATGACCTGGCGCCATTTCGGAATCAGTTCCTCGTGCTCGCTGCCGTCCAAATCGCGGATGATCAGGCGCTGCTTGCCCTTGGTGTCCTTGCCGAAGGCAATGACACCCGAACGTTCTGCGAGGATCGCCGGCTCCTTCGGCTTGCGTGCCTCGAACAGATCGGCCACGCGCGGCAGACCACCGGTGATGTCGCGGGTCTTCGAGGTTTCCTGCGGAATACGTGCGACGACGTCACCAACACCGACTTCGGCACCATCCTGCAAGGACACAATGGCACCGGCCGGCAGGAAGTATTGGGCCGGGATATCCGTGCCCGGCAGACGCAGCTCGCCACCCTTCTTGTCGACCAGGCGGACCATCGGACGCAGATCCTTGGCCGCGCTTCCGCGACGCTTCGGATCGGTGATCTCGACGCTTGCAAGTCCGGTCAGTTCGTCGGTCTTCTCGATGACCGTGATGCCCTCGACGAAGTCGATGTAACGCAGCACACCGGCCACTTCCGAAACGATCGGATGGGTATGCGGATCCCACTTGGCAATGGTCTGGCCGGCCTTGATGTCGGCGCCGTCCTTGACATCGATGACCGCACCATACGGAACCTTGTAGCGCTCACGCTCACGTCCGTGGGCATCCATGACCGACAGTTCACCGGAACGCGACACTGCAACAAGGTAGCCCTTGCCGTGCTGGACAGTCTTGAGGTTGTTGAACTTGACCGCACCGGTCGTCTTGACATGCACATTGTCGATCGCGGCGGCACGCGATGCGGCACCACCGATATGGAAGGTACGCATGGTCAGCTGGGTGCCGGGCTCGCCAATCGATTGTGCCGCGATAACGCCGACGGCCTCGCCGATGTTGACGATATGGCCACGCGCGAGATCACGTCCGTAGCACAGTGAGCAGACACCGAAAGTTGCTTCACAGGTAATCGGCGAACGCACGAGAATGGACTGAACGCTTTCGACTTCGAGCTGCTCGACGATTTTCTCGTCGAGCAGGGTTCCTCGGGTGACGATTGGATCTTCCTTGTCGCCCGGAGCGAACACGTCTTCGGCAACGACGCGGCCGAGCACACGATCGCGCAATGGCTCGACCACATCGCCGCCTTCAACGATGGCCGACATGGTCAGACCATTCTTCGTGGCGCAGTCCACCGATGTAACGACCACGTCCTGTGCAACATCGACGAGTCGACGGGTCAGGTAACCGGAGTTCGCGGTTTTCAGCGCCGTATCGGCCAGACCCTTTCGAGCGCCGTGGGTCGAGTTGAAGTACTGCAGCACATCCAGACCTTCGCGGAAGTTGGCCTTGATCGGCGTCTCGATGATCGAGCCGTCCGGTCGCGCCATCAATCCACGCATGCCGGCCAACTGACGGATCTGCGCAGCAGAACCGCGCGCACCGGAGTCGGCCATGATGAACAGCGAGTTCATCGACTTCTGGTTGACTTCCTCGCCCTTGGCGGTCTTGACCTTGTCGATTCCGATAACGTCCATCATGGCCTTGGCCACGAGTTCGTTGGTGCGCGACCAGATATCGACAACCTTGTTGTAGCGCTCGCCGGCGGTAACCAGGCCGGACTGGAACTGCTCCTGGATCTCGACGACTTCCTTTTCCGCGACTTCGAGAATGCCCTTCTTGGCATCTGGAATTTTCATGTCATCGATGCCGATCGAGATGCCGGCGCGGGTCGCGTAGTGGAAGCCCATGTACATGAGCTTGTCGGCGAACACGACCGTTTCCTTGAGACCGAGCAAACGGTAGCAGGCATTGATCAGGCGCGAGATGTTCTTCTTGGTCAGATCCGTGTTGGCCAGGGCAAACGGCAGGCCGACCGGCATGATGTCGCTGAGCAGCGCACGGCCGATCGTGGTTTCGACGATCGATCGACCTTCCGTACGTTCACCGGTGACGTCATCGATGCTTGTCGATTCGAGGCGAACCCGGACCTTGGCGTGCAGGTCGACCAGGCGACTGTCATAGGCGCGATTCACTTCCTCGATGTTGGCGAACACCATGCCTTCGCCGCGTGCGTTCTCAAGCGCGCGGGTCAGGTAATAGAGGCCGAGGACGACGTCCTGGGTTGGCACGATGATCGGATCACCGTTGGCCGGCGAGAGGATGTTGTTTGACGACATCATCAATGCACGCGCCTCGAGCTGCGCTTCCAGCGACAGCGGCACATGCACGGCCATCTGGTCGCCGTCGAAGTCGGCGTTGAACGAGGTGCAGACCAGCGGATGCAACTGGATCGCCTTGCCTTCGATCAGCACCGGCTCAAAGGCCTGGATGCCGAGACGATGCAGGGTCGGCGCACGATTGAGCAGAACCGGATGCTCGCGGATAACCTCTTCGAGGATGTCCCAGACCTCGGCTTCTTCGCGCTCGACCAGTTTCTTGGCCGCCTTGATCGTTGCGGCCAGACCGCGACGCTGCAGCTTGGAGAAAATGAACGGCTTGAACAGCTCAAGTGCCATCTTCTTCGGCAGGCCGCACTGGTGCAGCTTCAGGGTCGGACCGACCACGATGACCGATCGACCGGAATAGTCGACGCGCTTGCCGAGCAGGTTCTGGCGGAAGCGGCCCTGCTTGCCCTTGATCATATCGGCCAGCGATTTCAGCGGGCGCTTGTTGGTGCCGGTGATGGCGCGGCCGCGACGGCCGTTGTCCATCAGCGCATCAACCGCTTCCTGCAGCATGCGCTTCTCGTTGCGCACGATGATGTCGGGCGCATTGAGCTCGAGCAGTCGCTTGAGTCGGTTGTTGCGGTTGATGACGCGACGATACAGATCATTCAGATCCGAGGTCGCGAAACGGCCACCATCGAGCGGCACCAGCGGTCGCAGGTCCGGCGGCAGCACCGGCAACACGGTCAACACCATGTATTCGGGGCGATTGCCGGACTCAAGGAAGGCCTCGACAAGCTTGATGCGCTTGGTCAGCCGCTTGAGCTTGGTCTCCGAACCAGTCGCCGCGATTTCCTCACGCAGACGGATCAGCTCGGCGTTGAGGTCGATCGTCTTGAGCAGCTCGTAGACGGCTTCGGCACCCATGCGCGCGTCGAACTCGTCGCCGTGTTCTTCAACGGCGAGCAGGTACTGCTCTTCATTGAGCAACTGGCCACGCTCGAGGGTCGTCAGGCCCGGATCTACCACGACATATGCTTCAAAGTAAAGGATGCGCTCGATGTCACGCAGGGTCATGTCCAGCATCAGGCCAATGCGCGAAGGCAGCGACTTGAGGAACCAGATATGCGCAGTCGGACTGGCCAGCTCGATGTGACCCATGCGCTCGCGACGAACCTTGGCCAGGGTGACCTCGGTACCGCACTTCTCGCAGACCACGCCGCGATGCTTCATGCGCTTGTACTTGCCGCACAGGCACTCGTAGTCCTTGGTCGGCCCGAAGATGGCCGCGCAGAACAAACCGTCGCGCTCGGGCTTGAACGTGCGGTAGTTGATTGTCTCCGGCTTCTTCACTTCGCCGAACGACCACGAACGGATCAGATCCGGTGAGGCCAGCGCGATCTTGATCGCATCGAAGTCCAGCGTCTGACGCTGCTGGTTGAACAGGTTAAGCAGATCTTTCATGGGATTCTCCTGAGCTCAGCAGCCGATCACTTGGACTTGATCTCGTCCAGCTCGATGTTGATCGCGAGCGAACGGATTTCCTTGACCAATACGTTGAACGACTCCGGCATGCCCGCCACCATCTCGTGGTCGCCGTCGACGATGTTCTTGTACATCTGGTTGCGCCCGGACACGTCATCGGATTTGACCGTGAGCATTTCCTGCAGCGTGTAGGCGGCGCCATAGGCTTCCAGTGCCCAGACTTCCATTTCGCCAAAGCGCTGTCCGCCGAACTGGGCCTTGCCACCGAGCGGCTGCTGGGTGACCAGCGAGTACGGACCAGTGGAGCGTGCGTGCATCTTGTCGTCGACCAGATGGTTGAGCTTGAGCATATGCATGTAGCCGACGGTCACCTCGCGATCGAACGATTCACCGGTACGGCCGTCAATCAGCATGGTCTGTCCGGATTCCGGCAAACCTGCAAGCTTCAGCATCGCCTTGATTTCGGACTCGAACGCACCATCGAACACCGGTGTTGCCATCGGCACACCGTTGCGCAGGTTGCGCGCCATCGCCAGCAGCTCGTCATCGGTGAAGGACTTCAGGTCGACGCGCTGCTTGAACGTATCCTTGTCGTGGTTGTAGATCGCGTCAAGGAACTTGCGCAACTCGCTGACCTTCTCGTTGGCATCGAGCATCTTGCCGATCTTCTCGCCCAGGCCCTTTGCCGCCCAGCCGAGATGGGTTTCGAGAATCTGCCCGATGTTCATGCGCGACGGAACGCCGAGCGGATTGAGCACGATGTCGACCGGGCGGCCATCGACCGCGTAGGGCATGTCCTCGACCGGAACGATCATCGAGACGACACCCTTGTTGCCATGGCGTCCCGCCATCTTGTCGCCCGGCTGAATGCGGCGCTTGACGGCCAGGTAGACCTTGACCATCTTCAGCACGCCGGGGGCGAGATCGTCGCCGGCGGTGATCTTGGCCTGCTTCTCCTTGAAGCGGCGGTCGAACTCCTCGCGATGACCCTTGATCTGCTCCTGCGCGCGCTCGAGCATCTCGGCGGCGTCCTCGTCCTTCATGCGGATCGAGAACCACTCGTCGCGCTTGAGGCTGTCGAGATATTCATCGTTCAGCGTTGCGCCCTTCTTGATCGCGCCCGGCCCACCGTTGACGGTCTTGCCGAGAATCGCGCCGCGCAGGCGGTTGTAGATGGCGCCTTCGAGGATGCGGAATTGGTCATCAAAGTCCTTCTTGATGCGCTTGACTTCCATTTCCTCGATTTGGCGCGCGCGCTTGTCCTTCTCGATACCATCGCGGGTGAACACGGTGACGTCGATGACGGTGCCATCCATGCCTGGCGGCACGCGCAGCGAGCTGTCCTTCACGTCGGACGCTTTCTCGCCGAAGATCGCACGCAACAGCTTTTCTTCCGGAGTGAGCTGGCTCTCGCCCTTCGGCGTGACCTTGCCGACGAGGATGTCGCCGGCCTTCACTTCGGCACCAATGTAGACCACGCCGGATTCGTCTAGACGGGCCAGGGCCTGCTCGCCGACGTTCGGGATGTCGGCGGTGATTTCCTCCGGCCCGAGCTTGGTGTCGCGGGCGACGCAGGTCAGCTCCTCGATGTGGATCGTCGTGTAGCGGTCTTCCTGGACGACACGCTCCGAGATCAGGATCGAGTCCTCGAAGTTGTAGCCGTTCCACGGCATGAACGCGACCAGCATGTTCTGGCCGAGCGCGAGCTCGCCCAGATCGGTTGACGGGCCGTCGGCCAGCACATCGCCAATCTCGACCTTGTCACCGACCTTGACCAGCGGACGCTGGTTGAGGTTGGTGTTCTGGTTCGAGCGCGTGTACTTGGTCAACGGATAGATGTCGACGCCAGCATCGTTTTCGCCGATCTGGTCTTCCTTGACGCGCACGACGATACGGCCGGCATCGACCTGGTCGATTTCGCCGCCACGACGCGCCGCCACGATCACGCCCGAGTCGCGCGCCACCGCGCGCTCGATGCCGGTACCAACGACCGGGGTCTGCGCACGCAGGGTCGGCACGGCCTGGCGCTGCATGTTCGCACCCATCAAGGCGCGGTTCGCATCGTCATGCTCGAGGAACGGAACCAAGGCTGCGGCGACCGACACGGTCTGCATCGGCGAGACGTCCATGTATTCGACGTCGCTCGGTGGACGCAATTCGGATTCGCCGTGCGAACGGCAGGAAACGAATTCCTCGGTGAAGGTACCTTCCTTGCTCAACGGCGAGTTCGCCTGGGCAATGACGTGGTCACCTTCGTCGATGGCCGAGAGGAACTCGACATCGTTGGTGATCTTGCCCTTGATGACCTTGCGGTATGGCGTCTCAAGGAAACCGTAGCCGTTGGTGCGCGCATAGACCGCCAGCGAGTTGATCAGGCCGATGTTCGGACCTTCAGGGGTTTCGATCGTGCAGACGCGACCGTAATGGGTCGGATGCACGTCGCGCACCTCAAAGCCGGCACGCTCACGGGTCAAACCGCCCGGACCAAGTGCCGAAACTCGGCGCTTGTGGGTGACTTCCGAGAGCGGATTGTTCTGATCCATGAACTGCGAAAGCTGCGAGGAGCCGAAGAACTCCTTGATCGCGGCAGCCACCGGCTTCGCGTTGATCAGCTCCTGGGGAGTCAGGCCTTCCGACTCGGCCAGCGACAGGCGTTCCTTGACCGCGCGCTCTACGCGCACGAGACCAATGCGGAACACGTTCTCGGCCATTTCACCGACCGAACGCACACGACGGTTGCCGAGGTGGTCAATGTCATCAACCGTGCCACGACCGTTGCGGATATCGATCAGCACCTTGAGCACGTCGAGGATGTCGGAACCGGTTCCGAGTTCCTTGACCATCGACTTCGAGGTTTCGTCGTTGCGATCGCGGAAATAGCGACCGTCGTAAAGCACGCCAGGACCGACATCGTCCTTGCGCCCGACACGACGGTTGAACTTCATGCGGCCGACTCGATCGAGATCGTAGCGCTCGGCCGAGAAGAACAGGTTCTGGAACAGGTTCTGCGCCGCGTCCTTGGTCGGCGGCTCGCCCGGACGCATCATGCGATAGATCTCGACGAGGGCCTCAAGCGGCGTCTTCGACGGATCAATACGCAGAGTCTGCGAGATATACGGGCCGCGATCGAGATCGTTGACCCAGAGCGTGGCCAGGCGATCGATGCCGGACTTGCGGAAGGCTTCGACATGCGTCTCGTCGATCTCGTCATTGGCCGAAGCCAACAGTTCGCCGGTCTTGGTGTCGACGATATCGTTGGCGAGAATGCGGCCAATCAGGTACTCGTCGGGTACTTCGAGCGACTTGATCTTGGCGCTCTCAAGCTGGCGCACATGACGTGCCGTAATGCGCTTGCCAGCCTCGACGATGACCTCCTTGCCGATGCGCAGGTCAAAGTTCAGCGTCTCACCGCGCAGGCGCTCGGCAACCAGCTCAAGTTCGGTGCTGTCCTTCTTGCCCAGATGGAATACGTTGTGCTCGAAGAAGATCTCGAGCATCTGTTCGTTGGTGTAACCGAGCGCACGCAGCAGGATCGTCACCGGCAGCTTGCGGCGACGATCGATACGCGTGAACAGCGCGTCCTTCGGATCGAATTCGAAATCGAGCCAGGAGCCACGATACGGAATCACGCGTGCGCTGTAGAGCAGCTTGCCCGAGGAATGAGTCTTGCCGCGATCGTGATCGAAAAACACGCCCGGCGAACGATGCAACTGGGAAACGATGACGCGCTCGGTTCCGTTGACAATGAAGGTGCCGGTGCCGGTCATGAGCGGCAATTCGCCCATGTAGACCTCCTGCTCCTTGACGTACTTGATCGCCTTGTTCGATGACTCGCGATCGTAGATGACCAGACGCACGGTCACGCGCAGCGGAGCACCATAAGACATGCCACGCGAGCGGCATTCACGCTCGTCGAACGCAGGTTCGCCAAGACGATAGCTGACGTACTCGAGTGCGGCATAGCCTGCATAGCTCGAAATCGGAAACACCGATTGCAACGCCGCATGCAGCCCCTTGTCCTCGCGTTTGTTCGGATCGCCTTCGAGTTGCAGGAACTCGCGATACGAATCGACCTGGATGGCCAGCAGGAACGGAACGTCCAGGACGGGCGGACGCTTGCCGAAATCCTTGCGGATGCGCTTCTTTTCAGTGAACGAGTAGGTCATGGTGGGGGTACCGCCTCGGAGCTTGGTCAGCGTGGACACGCCAACGGGGTGAATAAACCGGGATTCGGGATTGGGGATTCGGGATTCACAGTGCGCATCAAACGCCTTTGCAAATCCCCAATCCCCAATCCCCAATCACGCAACAACAACGGACAAAGCCCGGGGGTTTGCACCCCCAGGCTTGCCTGGAACTAGTCAGGTAAGCGACCCAATGTGTCGATTACTTGATCTCGACGGTTGCGCCAGCAGCCTCAAGATCCTTCTTGAGCTTGTCGGCTTCTTCCTTGCTGACCGCTTCCTTGACGACGGCCGGGGCGGACTCGACCAGATCCTTGGCTTCCTTGAGGCCAAGACCGGTGATTGCGCGGACAACCTTGATGACTTCGACCTTCTTCTCACCGGTGGCCTTCAGGCCGACCGAGAATTCGGTCTGCTCTTCAGCGGCAGCGGCGGGGCCAGCGGCGGGGCCAGCGGCCATCGCGACCGGAGCCGCGGCGGAAACGCCAAACTTCTCTTCCAGCGCCTTGACCAGCTCCATCACCTCGACGAGGGACTTGCCGGCGATCGCGTCGATGATCTGTTCATTGCTAAGGGACATGATTTAACTCCTGAAAAACGGCTATTGATTGGGTACCGAAAAAACGAACGCTTTAGGCGGCCTGCTTCTGGCCGACCTGGTTGATCACGCGCGCCACTTGGACGGCGGGCTCAGCCAGGACACGGACCAGCATGGTGGCAGGCTGGGCGAGCAAGCTGGCCAGCATGGTGAGCGCCTGATGGCGGGTCGGCAGCGAGGCCAGCACGTCAACGTGCGTCCCCGGGTATGCCTTGCCGCCCACAGCGACCAACATGGGCTTGAGCTTGTCATTTGCCTTGGCAAATTCCTTGATCAGACGACCGGCAGCGCCGGGATCTTCCTTCGAGAAGGCATACAACAACGGACCGGTGAGTGTGTCTTTGACACACGCGTAGTCCGTGCCTTCGACAGCACGGGAGACCAGAGTGTTTTTCGCAACCCTGATGAACACCCCGTCCTGACGTGCCTTCTTGCGCAGCTCGGTGAGCTGGCTGACGGTAAGACCGACGTACTCGGACGCGACCAGTGAATGTGCTGTGGCAGCCACGTTCGCCAGTTCGGCAACGACCTCTTTCTTTTGCGCAAGATTGAGCGCCATTGCTTTCTCCGATTGGGCAACCGCAGCGCTCCTGCGCATCCGGTACCCGAAAACGACACGGATCGCGTATTCCTTCGCGTATCCGCCGACATCTTGCGATGTCCTGTCTGGTGGCCGTTTCAGAAATCTCTGTCAGGCGACACCATCTACGCAGGCTGGGGGTTTGAGACCAGTTCGACAGGATCGGGATGATCCATTGCTGCTGTGCATCCTTGCGTCCCGATCGCGCCATTCAGGCCGCCTGCGGTCTTTGACGGCTGGCTTCATTCCGCTAGCGGAAATCCGCATGCCCTCAAAACCCTGGCGACCGCGCTTGGCGATCGCCTTGAAACCTCTACTTGAGCAGCAGGCTCGAGGGATCGACGGTGACACCGACGCCCATCGTGCTCGACAACGACACCTTCTGCACGAAGATGCCCTTGGCCGCTGCCGGCTTGGCCTTGATCAGATCCGCAAGCAGATGTCCAAGGTTTTCGCTCAGCGCGTTCGCATCAAAGCTGACCTTGCCGATCGTGCAATGGATGATGCCGGCCTTGTCATTGCGGAAACGCACCTGACCCGCCTTGGCATTCTTCACCGCGGTGACGACGTCGGCGGCAACCGAGCCATCCTTCGGGTTCGGCATCAATCCGCGCGGGCCGAGCACCTGACCGAGCTTGCCGACAACGCGCATCGCGTCCGGCGTGGCGATGACGCGGTCGTAGTTCATGTCGCCGGCCTGCATCTTCTCGGCCAGATCATCCATGCCAACAATATCGGCGCCCGCTGCGAGCGCCGCATTGGCCTTCTCGCCAGCCGGGCAGAACACCGCGACGCGAACCGACTTGCCGGTGCCATGTGGCAGCACGGATGAACCGCGCACGCCCTGATCGGATTTCTTCGCATCGATACCGAGCCGGATTGCAACGTCGATCGATTCGACGAACCTGGTCTTGGCGCCTTCCTGAACCAGCTTGATTGCGTCAGCGAGACCGTAAGCCTTGCCCTGGACGACCTTTGCGCGGATTGCCTTGTAACGCTTGCCTGAATTTGCCATGTCTTATCCCTCCACCACCAGACCCATACTGCGTGCACTGCCGGCGATCGTGCGCACGGCAGCATCCAGATCCGCGGCAGTCAGATCGGGCTCTTTCGCCTTGGCGATCTCCTCAAGCTGCTTGCGCGTGACCTTGCCGACCTTCTCCGTATTCGGACGCTTCGAGCCCGAGGTGATGCCGACAGCCTTCTTCAGAAGGATGGATGCAGGGGGTGTTTTTGTGATGAAGGTGAAGCTGCGATCCGAATACGCCGTGATCACGCACGGAATCGGCAGCCCGGGTTCGAGCTTCTGCGTGGCGGCATTGAACGCCTTGCAGAACTCCATGATGTTGAGGCCACGCTGACCGAGGGCGGGACCCACCGGCGGCGACGGGTTGGCCTGACCGGCCTTGACCTGCAGCTTGATGTAACCGACTACTTTCTTTGCCATTGTCTTCTACTCCTGCGAGTGCAAACGCCTGTTGTCAGGCTCCTCGCTGTTTTCAGATTCCGGGATTCGAAATTCGGGATTCGGGATTCGGAAAGCCACGTATTGCACGCATCTGCTTTTTCGAATCCCGAATCCCGAATCGCGAATCCCGACCCTTCTAGGCCTTCTCCACCTGACCGAACTCGAGTTCGACCGGGGTGGAACGACCAAAAATCAGTACCGCCACGCGCAGGCGGCTCTTTTCGTAATTGACTTCCTCGACGACTCCATTGAAGTCGTTGAACGGCCCCTCGGTGACGCGGACCATTTCGCCCGGCTCGAACAGGACCTTCGGCTTCGGCTTGTCGACGCCGTCCTGGACACGACGCAGGATCGCATCGGCCTCGGAATCCTTGATCGGCATCGGTCGATCTGCGGTGCCACCGATGAAACCCATGACCTTCGGCGTTTCCTTGATCAGATGCCAGGACTCGTCATCAATACGCAGGGTGCGGTTGTCCTCGTGCGTCTCTATCTGCACGAGTACATAGCCCGGAAAGAACTTGCGCTCGCTGCGACGCTTCTGGCCACCACGCATCTCGATGACTTCCTCGGTCGGAACCAGGATGTCACCAAACTTGTCTTCCATCGAGGCGCGCGCAATGCGCTCGCGGAGCGCGCGCGAAACCTGGTTCTCGAAACCGGAATATGCGTGAACGACGTACCAGCGCTTTGCCATGTTTTCCTCAGTGCCCGAGCGTCAGGAGCCAGTCCATGACGACCCATTTCAGAATCAGGTCGATCAGGCCCAGGATGAGACTGATGATGATGACCACGACGATGATCACCCCCGTGGTACGAACCGTTTCATCGCGAGTCGGCCAGACCACCTTGCGCAGCTCGAACTGCGATTCGGCAATGAAGACACGCAGGTTTCGGCCACTGTGGGATGTCGCACCAATCAGCCCCGCCAGGACAAAGGAGCCTATTAGGGCAACGACGCGCAACGCTGTGTTCCACTGCCCGGCAAAGAAGTAGAAGCCGAACAGCCCGCCGACGATGAGCAGCACGGCCAGACTCAGCTTGACGATGTCCAGGCCGCTGTTGCTTTCGGATTGTTCTAGCTTTGCGTTCATTCGTCCTGCCGTTGTGTGCTGGAAGCGCACCAGCACCTTCAATTGACTGGCACGCCAGGAGGGACTTGAACCCCCAACCTGCGGTTTTGGAGACCGCTGCTCTGCCAATTGAGCTACTGGCGTATGTTTTAGAGCTTGGGATTCGAGATTCGGGATTCGGGATTAGTAGAAGCGGCTTCCCGCTCTTTCCTATTCCTAATTCCGACTCAGCAATCCCGGCTTTTCTGAGATTCGATATTCGATATTCGATCGAAGCGGAAGCCCGCTCTTACCAATCCCGAATCCCTAATCCCGAATCTCAGTTCTTACGCAAGAACCTTGGCAACCACACCGGCGCCGACGGTACGGCCACCTTCGCGGATCGCGAAGCGCAGGCCATCGTCCATCGCGATCGGGGCAATAAGCGTCACCACCATCTTCACGTTGTCGCCCGGCATCACCATCTCGACGCCTTCCGGCAGCTCGCAAGCGCCGGTCACATCGGTCGTGCGGAAATAGAACTGCGGGCGGTAACCCTTGAAGAACGGCGTATGACGACCGCCTTCTTCCTTGCTCAGCACATAAACTTCCGCTTCAAACTTCGTGTGCGGCGTGATCGAGCCCGGCTTGGCCAGCACCTGGCCACGCTCGACGTCGTCACGCTTGGTGCCGCGCAACAGCAGACCTGCATTGTCGCCGGCCTGACCCTGATCGAGCAGCTTGCGGAACATCTCCACGCCAGTGACCGTCGTCTTCACCGTCGGACGGATGCCGACGATTTCGATTTCGTCACCAACCTTGACGATGCCACGCTCGATGCGCCCGGTCACCACCGTGCCGCGACCCGAAATCGAGAATACGTCCTCGACCGGCATCAGGAATGCCTTCTCGATGTCACGCAGCGGCTCCGGGATCCAGCTGTCCAGGGCATCGACCAGCTTGATGATCGACGGCACGCCAATCTCGGACTGGTCGCCTTCCAGCGCCTTCAGTGCCGAACCGTGGATGATCGGGGTGTCGTCGCCCGGGAAGTCGTACTTCGAGAGCAGCTCACGCACTTCCATCTCGACCAGCTCAAGCAGCTCGGCGTCGTCGACCATGTCGGCCTTGTTCAGGAACACCACCACGTACGGCACGCCGACCTGGCGAGCCAGCAGGATGTGCTCGCGCGTCTGCGGCATCGGGCCATCGGCGGCCGAGCAGACCAGGATCGCGCCGTCCATCTGCGCGGCACCCGTGATCATGTTCTTCACGTAGTCGGCGTGGCCCGGGCAATCAACATGCGCGTAATGGCGCATCGGCGACTCGTATTCCACGTGCGCCGTCGAGATCGTGATGCCGCGAGCCTTCTCTTCCGGCGCCGCGTCAATCGCGTCATACGCCTTGAACTCGCCGCCAAAACGCTCTGCACCGAGCTTCGTCAGCGCCGCCGTCAGGGTCGTCTTGCCGTGGTCAACGTGACCGATCGTGCCGACGTTTACGTGCGGCTTCTTGCGCTCGAACTTCTCTTTGGCCATGGCAGTGTTCTTCTCGGAAAATCGTCTGGGGTGAATGAATTTTGGTGCTCACGAATGGAATCGAACCATCGACCTCTTCCTTACCAAGGAAGTGCTCTACCGACTGAGCTACGTGAGCAGTTATTTCAGCCGACTTCCTGTCGGCAAGCTAAGACCAGCATCCATGCTGACCCATTTGCGTTACTTCAGCCGACTTCCTGTCGGCGACTTAAGACCGGCATCCTGCCGACCCATTTGCGTTACTTCAGCCGACTTCCTGTCGGCAGCTACAGACCAGCATCCATGCTGACCCATTAACAAAAACCTTTTCTCTTTGATCCACTACGTTGCAGCTTGAATCTTTGGAGCGGGAGAAGGGAATCGAACCCTCGTAATCAGTTTGGAAAACTGATGTTCTACCATTGAACTACTCCCGCGTTTCAGAGAGCAGAGGACAGTCAACAGAAGACAGATGTACTTCTCCGCGCTCTGATTTCTGCTCTCTGACCTCTGTATTCTGATTGGTGGAGGGAGGTGGATTCGAACCACCGAAGGCGTAAGCCAGCAGATTTACAGTCTGCCCCCGTTGGCCGCTTGGGTATCCCTCCGAAATTCTTGATGCTTCGTTGCTGCAGCCTCGTATCGTGTTGTCCGGGAGGTGGATTGCGTCGGGCTATCCTGCCCTCCGCCCCTCCGGGGCCGCGCCGCTTTCGCGTCGCGTTCAAGTTCGCTCCCAGCGAACTTAGTCGAACCACCGAAGGTTAAGCAGATTTACAATCTGCCCCCGTTGGCCGCTTGGGTATCCCTCCAGACACGGAGCCGCGCATTTTCACGGAGAGTGCCGCGGGTGTCAACAGCAAAAGTTGTGCCGACGGGGGCATGGAGTCACTTTTTTTCGACAATCCCGAGCGACCGCGGCATTCCTGAACGGCTTTTCTGGATCCTAGGAGTCTGGGCGAAAGGCCGCAGCCTCCTCCTTGATCCGGCGCCCGACCTCCATGACCTTGAGGGCATACTGACCCAGGGCGATATCCTCCCCGGTCAGCGGTGTCCACTTCGGCACTGGGCTTGGCTTGCCATCCGGAGCGTCCAAGGCCACAAAGGTCATCACGCAGTGCGTCGCCAGCCGCTCCTCGGTGCGCTTGAGGTCGCGCGCGACGACATCGACGGTGATCTGCATGCTCGAGGTTCCGGTATGCACGAGTTTGCAGCGAACCTGAACAAGGTCGCCGATCAGGATCGGAGCAACAAATTCGATGCCGCCGACAGCTGCGGTCACGCAGTACTTGCCGCTCCAGGCCACCGCACAGGCATAGCCGGCCTGGTCGATCCAGCGCAACACCGCCCCGCCGTGCATCTTGCCGCCGAAATTGACATCGGTCGGCTCGGCCAGAAACTGGAATTCGAGTTCGCGTTGCTGGCTAGGCATGACTCTCCCCGATCACTCAGACGTTGAAACGGAAATGCAGGACATCAGCTTCCTTGACGATGTATTCCTTGCCTTCCAGGCGCAACCGGCCCGCTTCCTTGGCACCCGACTCGCCACGATACTTGATGAAGTCGTCGTAGGCGATGGTTTCGGCACGGATGAAACCGCGCTCGAAGTCGGTGTGGATGACGGCAGCCGCCTGTGGCGCCGTGGCACCGACCTTGACCTGCCAGGCGCGCACTTCCTTCACCCCGGCGGTGAAATAGGTCTGCAGACCGAGCAGCTTGTAGCCGGCACGGATCACGCGGTTCAGGCCGGGCTCGTCGAAACCCATATCGGCCAGGAACGCGTTGCGATCCTCGTCATCAAGCTGGGACAATTCTTCCTCGATCGCCGCACAAACCGGCACAACTTCCGCGCCCTCGACCGTGGCCCGTTGCCGGACTTGCTCGAGCAGCGGGTTGTCCTTGAACCCATCTTCAAGAACATTCGCGATATACATCAATGGCTTGAGCGTAAGCAGGAAGAGGTCGCGAACCAGCGCCAGCTCATCCTCGTCGAGATCGAGCGAGCGCGCGGGCTTGCCCTCGTTCAGGGCGGCAGCGAGCTTCTGCAGCACCGGCCGCTTGGCCAGCGCCTCCTTGTCGTTGGCCTTGGCCGCGCGCTCGACCTTGTTCAGCGCCTTTTCGACCGATTCGAGATCGGCCAGCGCCAGCTCGGTATCGATGGTATCGATGTCGGAGATCGGGTCGATCCTGTTGGCTACATGGACGATGTCGGGATGCTCGAAGCAGCGTACGACATGCGCGATCGCGTCGACCTCACGGATATGCGCAAGAAACTTGTTGCCGAGACCCTCGCCTTTCGACGCACCGGCGACCAGACCCGCGATATCGACGAACTCCATCGAGGTCGGGATGGTTCGCTGCGGCTTGACGATCTCCGCCAGCTCAACAAGGCGCGGATCCGGCACCGGCACGACGCCGACGTTCGGATCGATCGTGCAGAACGGAAAGTTGGCCGCCGCAATACCCGCCTTGGTCAGCGCGTTGAAGAGAGTCGACTTGCCAACATTGGGCAGACCGACGATGCCGCATTTGATACCCATTTTGGAGTCCGGAAGTGGGGAGTGGGGAATTGGGAGTGGGAAAAGAAGGCTTCATGAAAAGTATGGTGTAAGGAGAAACCATGCATGGCTCTCCTACTCCCGACTTCCCACTTCCTACTCCCGCTCCTGCGTATGCAGCCTCTTCATCGCCTCGTTGAAGTCGCCCTTAACAGCCAGGGGCAACACCTCGAGCGCAGCACCGATGCCGCCGAGGATGGATTGCTCATCATTCGCCCCGGCACGGCCGAGCACCCACGATGTCACGCGATCCTTGTGCCCCGGATGCCCGATGCCGATGCGCAGGCGATGAAACCTGCCGTGGCCGAGATGGGCGAAGATATCGCGCAAGCCGTTCTGTCCGCCATGTCCGCCATCGAACTTGAGCCTGGCGACCCCGGGCGCAAGATCGAGATCATCATGGATGACCAGCATCTCCTCCGGCTCGATCTTGTAGTAGCGCAACGCCGAGACTACCGCGATGCCGCTCTTGTTCATGAACGTGATCGGCTTCTGCAGCCATAGCGGGACGCCCTCAAGCAGGCACTTGGCGGTCTCGGCATGCAACCTGGACTCGATGCCGAATCGCGCCTGCTGGCGATCAGCCAGGGCGTCGACAAACCAGAACCCGACATTGTGCCGGGTTCTGAGATGTTCGGCCCCGGGGTTGCCGAGGCCGACGATCAAGCGCAAACAGCTCATCGGAATCCGTTTGCTCCCTGCGTCAAACAATCAGGAGACGACGACTTATTTGTCGCCATCTTCCTTGTTGTCGTCACCTGCTGCCGCGTCGCCTTCGGCGCCCTCGACCGGCTCGGGCTCAACGCGGGCCAGCTTGGCGATGACGACGGCAATGTCGTGCTCCTTGCCGAACTTGAGTTCGGAAACCTCCGAACCCTTTGGCAGCTTCAGTGCCGACAGGTGGATGATGTCGTCCACCTTCAGATCGGCCAGATCGACTTCGATGAACTCGGGCAGATCCTTCGGCAGGCAGGAGATTTCCACCTCGGTGATCTCGTGCATGATGATCACGCCGCCGGTCTTGCCGGCCGGCGAGGTTTCCTGATTCAGGAAGTGCAGCGGAACGCGCACGCGGATCGCCTCGTTCTCGTTGATGCGCAGGAAATCCAGATGCAGGATCTGCTGCTTGAACGGATGGCGCTGCATGTCACGCAGGAGCACCTTCTGCACGTCGCCATTGAGGCTCAGATCGAGAATCGAGGAGTAGAACCACTCGTTCTGCGAAGCCATGTAGACATCCTTGTGCGCGATCTGGATGCTGACCGGACCGAGCTCTCCGCCACCGTAGACGATGGCCGGCACGCTGCCCGAATGACGCAGGCGGCGGCTCGCACCCTTCCCCTCGTCCTTGCGCAGTTGTACCGAAAGTTGATGTGTCTTTGCCATTTGTGTTGCCTTTTCTTCAGTGATTCGCCTCGCGGCGAGTAATAAACTCCCCCGCGACCAGGAGAGTTGTGTGGAACCGGGATTCGGGATTCGGGATTGGAGATTCGGCAAAGCGGCGCTCCGCTGTTACGAATCCCTAATCCCGAATCCCCAATCCCCGCCCCTAATCAATCCACATACAACGAGCTGACCGATTCGCCAAAGGCGATGCGGCGGATCGTTTCCGCCAGCAGCTCGGCGACCGAGAGCTGGCGGATGTTCGTGCAGACTCGCGCTTCTTCCGACAACGGAATCGAATCGGTGACCACCAGCTCGTCAAGCTGGGAGCCTTCCAGATTCCTGATCGCCGGCCCGGAAAGCACCGCATGCGTGCAGTAGGCGACGACCTTGCGCGCGCCTTGGCGCTTCAATGCCGCTGCCGCCGCGCACAGGGTTCCTGCGGTATCGACGATGTCATCGACAAGCACGCAAACCTTGTCCTTGACCTCGCCGATGATGTTCATCACGGTCGCCTCGTTCGGTCGCGGCCGGCGCTTGTCGATGATGGCCAGATCGGCATCATCGAGGCGCTTGGCGATCGCACGGGCGCGCACCACGCCGCCGACATCGGGGCTGACCACGATCAGGTCTTCCCTGGCGTAGTAGCGCCAGATGTCGGCCAGCAGCACCGGCGAGGCGTACACGTTGTCGAGCGGCATGTCGAAAAAACCCTGGATCTGGTCGGCGTGCAGATCGACTGTCAGGACCCGATCAGTGCCGACCGCTCCGATCATCTTGGCCGCCACCTTGGCCGTGATTGCAACACGCGCCGAACGCGGGCGCCGATCCTGGCGCGCATATCCGAAATACGGCAGCACCGCCGTGACGCTGGCCGCCGATGCGCGCTTGAGCGCGTCGATCAGCACCAGCAACTCCATGAAATTGTCCGCCGTCGGTGCGCACGTCGGCTGCACGACGAAAACTTCCTGGCGACGCACGTTTTCCTCGATCTCGACCTGCACCTCGCCATCGCTGAAACGGCCGACCTGGGCCTTGCCAAGCGGCACACCCAGCTCGGTACAGATCGCCTGGCTCAGCGGACGGTTGGCGTTGCCGCTGAACACCAGGATGCTTGATGAATTCGCCGCCGTGTTCACTGCGCCACTCCGTGCAACTGATTGTGGCTGCCTGGCTGGCAGCGTGGATCGAATGCCGCACCCGAAAACCCGGGGGTGGCTGGGGCGGCAGGATTCGAACCTGCGTATGCCAGGATCAAAACCTGGTGCCTTACCGCTTGGCGACGCCCCACCAACAAAACCGCAATCCCGACGAACCAACCGCAAGAATAGAAGCGGATTCGCTTCGTGCTACTCAACCGATGCCGTCGCAATGCTGCGCCAGCAAAGGTGAAACATTGACACCGCGCACGATCCAGGCGCGCATTCCGGTCGGACAGGCGCCCGCAATCGCTGTCGCCTCATTCGCACCTGCAGCGACGAAAACCACGCTCCCGGTGCCGGTCAAGCGCGCATCGCCGAATGTCGAGAGCCAATCCAGCGCTCTTGCGACAGCCGCGTAGCGCGTCCGAACAACCGGTTCGAACACGTTTTCGGTCTTCGACCCGGAAATGAAGCCCGCAATTGTCAGGGGTGCGCTATCGCGTGTCAATTCGGCCGCCTGAAATAGCGCCGAGGTCAAAACACCCACACCCGGATCGACGATGACATAGCTGCGCTCGGCAAGCTCGATCGGCACAAGAAGGTCACCGACGCCCTCGGCAAAAGCGCTGCGCCCATGAACGAAAACCGGCACGTCGGCACCGAGCTCACGACCAAGGCTGGCGAGTGCCGCGAGGTCCAGTCCGCATTTCCACAGTCGATTCAGCGCGACCAGGGTGGATGCCGCATCGGAACTGCCGCCGCCCATGCCGCCACCGACCGGAATCCGCTTGTCGACGCGCAGATCCGCTCCGCCTGGCGAGCCGGCAGCCGATTTCAGCAAGGTTGCCGCGCGCACGACCAGGTCATCCGCCGCGGCGACACCGGAGTGCTCGCCCAGCCGTCGTATCGATCCATCGGCGCGAACGCGGCAATGCACGGTATCGCCCCAGTCGAGCAACTGAAACACGGTCTGCAGGTTGTGATAGCCATCGGCCCGTCGACCAGTAATGTGCAGGAACAGATTCAGTTTTGCCGGGGCCGGCCAGGCACTCCAAGCCGCCTCGACCGGTTCTTCGCTCACGGCACGCCCCAACGCTGGATGACCAGCCGCACCTTGAATTCGCCGTTGCTGGCGAAGATCCGGCGCGGCAGAACAGGGTTGTCCGTGCTCCCGTACTCGCGAAACTCGATTGTCCATCCGGCCTGTCGCAGTTCAGCCGGCAAGCCATCCGTTGCGAAAACGACCTCAGCCTTGCCCGGTGCACGAATCCCGCGCACCCAGTACGCCAGTTCCGCTATCGGCACCTTCCAGCCGAGTTCCCGACCGAGGATCTCGACGGCGCTAGTGCCGACCACCGCTTGCGCACGCAAACCGGTCAGTTCCGCATGTTGATTGTTGCCGCTCAAGGTCCAGGTCTTGCCGCTGACCGGCGCACTCAGCGCAAACCTGTATGTCTCACCATGCTGGATCCAGTCGAGCGAACCGCTACCGGAATCCCCGGGCCCGGAAATGGCCATGCGTCCCTGCAGCGACCAATCCCGATGCGCCAGCAGGATGCGCTCACGCTGTTCCAGTCCGGCCATGCGAGCCGCATCCGGACGCAAGCGCGGCGCGGCACACGAGGCCAGCAGCGCGGCGAGCAGGGTGAACGATGCTGCGCGGATCAGCGCGCCGTTGCGGGCTGATCCGGTCACGATGCCAGACGCTTCATGGTCTCGATAAGCACCTTGTTCTCGGCATCCTTCTTGCGACCCTGCTCCCAGATCTGGCGCGCCTCGTCACGATCGCCGCTGACCCAGAGTACTTCACCGAGATGCGCCGCGACTTCGCTGTCCGGCTGCTTCGCGTAGGCCTTGCGCAACAGTTCTATCGCTTCCTCGATATTGCCGAGCCGATACTGGGCCCAGCCATAACTGTCGATGATGGCCGCCTCTTCGGGCTTGATCCTGATCGCCTTCTCGATCAGCTCGACGGCCTCCTTCAATCGGTTCGTCCGATCAACCAGGGTGTAACCGAGCGCATTCAGGGCATCGGCACTGTCCGGATCGCTCGCGAGCACCTTGCGCAGATCGCCCTCGCCGGTGGCCAGATCCTCCATTTCGATCGACAGCATCGCCCGCGCATAGAGCAGACGCGGCTCGTCCGGAGCCAGATCAAGCCCGCGCGAATAGACTGCGAGCGCCGCAGCCTTGTTGCCCTTCGCGATCAGCAGCTCGGCTTCGAGCAGGGTGAGATCCACGGTCTCGCCGGATTCCGGCGCGGCCGCAAGGCGCAGTTCTTCGAGCTTGCTTGCGGCAAATTTTGCATCGCCAGTTTTATCGCTCAACACAATGACGCGCATGCCCGCAGCAAACCAGTGCTCGTCACCCTCGGGCACCTGCCGATACCAGTCGAGGGCCTGTGAATTCTTCTTGACCAATTCGGCAAGCTGGCCGAGCAAGTAGATGCGCTTTCCGCCGCGTTCGCTCTTGTCAGTCTCGATTTCGCGATATAGCGCGGCCAGCAGGTCTTTGTCGTCGCCGCGCACCAGATAGGCAGCGCGCGCACCGTAGACCACATCGGTCTGCTTGCCGGTGGCAAGCGTCCGCGCCGCGGCAGCGTTGTCACCCGTCTCGGCGAGCAGGGCGGCATAGCCGGTGCGCAAGCGCAGGCTGTCCGGATCACGCTTGAGCGCTTGGGCAAACCGCTGGCGCGCGGCGTCCTTGTCTTTGCGGTCAAGCGCAAGCTGGGCGCTCCAGGCCAAGGCATCGCCGGAGTTGAACCGCTTGACCGATTCCGCCGAAAGTCGCTCGGCGAGGGCTTTGTCGTCCAGCTTGAAGGCAAGCTGGCTCATCGCAACCCAATCCTGGTCGTTGTCACCAAGCCGTTGTGCCGTTGCCAGCCGCGCCAGCAGGGCCACAGCGACCTTCTTGTCGCTGGCTGCGATCAGGGCCTGGGCGATCGGTCGCCAGCGCGTCTCGCCGCCACGTACCGCAAGCTCGGCCAGCGCGACATAGGCGGCTTCCACATCATCTTCGGCGAGGGCAATCCAGGCTCGCGATTGGAGGATGCCGACGGCTTTCGGATCGAGGCTCTGCCAGCGCTGCAGGGTTTCGCCCGCGAGTTGCCATTGCTTGCTGGCCAGAGCCAGCCGGGTCGCCTGCTCGGCGATCGCCGGATCCGCGCTCAAGACCGATGCTTCCGCGTAACCCTTTGCAGCGCTCGCGAGATCGCCACGCTGCAAGGCAAATTCGGCACCGATCAGCTTTAGCGGAAGATCGCGGGCTTCGGCAACTGCGTGGACGCTTTGCTCGACCGGGGCCTTGCGCGGCATTTCGCGCACAGGCGCCGCACATGCGCTGAGCACAAGCGCTGCCGTCACCGCGAGCGAGGCGGCGAGTCGACGATTGCATGCAGGCAACCAGAAACCGGACTTGATAGCTTGCTTTGGCACGCGTGGAAATCCTCATGAATCACGTAATTGCTTGAACTTGCTCGGTGTCGCCCGCACAATCGCGACACCCTTGGGCACTGATCGGATCCATCAGAAACGGTCGGAAACAGCATGACTCAGACCGATCAACACATCGTTTCGTTCAGCACCGGATCGTTGGCGCTGAAGCGCAATTCTACGCAGTCGGCTGCGCGCTTGCCTTTGATCCTGCCGAGGATCGGATTGTTGCACGCATGGCCCTGATCACTCTCGGACTCAACCATCTCTGCGCGCCCGTCGCGCTGCGCGAGCGCGCGGCGTTCACTGCGGATGCCACTGGTGGTGCCTTGAGCGAACTGATCGTCCAGCCCGGCGTGCGCGAGGCGGCGATCCTGTCGACCTGCAACCGCACCGAGCTGTACTGCAATGTCGAGGCGGGTGCCGAAGCCTCGCCATTCGAGTGGCTACATCGTCATCAGCAATTGCACGGGGCGAACATCGAGGAGTTCCTCTACCGCTATCACGATGCCGATGCGGTACGTCACCTGTTTCGGGTCGCCACCGGGCTCGAATCGATGATTCTCGGCGAGCCGCAAATCCTCGGCCAGGTCAAGGATGCCTATTCGCTCGCCCGCAACGCCCGCGCCCTCGATGCACCGCTGGAGCGCTTGTTCCAGAACACCTTTTCGGTGGCCAAGCGGGTGCGCTCGGACACACGCATCGGCGCGAGCACGGTGTCGGTTGCATTCACCGCGGTGCGCCTGGCCGAAACCGTATTCACCGATCTTGCCGAAGCCTGCGTCCTGCTCATCGGCGCTGGCGAAACCATCGAACTGGCCGCACGCCACCTGACCGAAGCCAAGGTGCGCCGCCTGATTGTCGCCAACCGCACGCTCGACAACGCGCAGGCGCTGGCCGGCCGCTTCGGCGGCTACGCGATTGCCTTGGGCGATCTCGAAAAACACCTGGCCGAGGCCGACATCGTGATCTCCTCGACCGCCGCCCGCGAGCCGGTCCTGACCAAGGCGATGGTCGAGCGCGCCATTGCTGCACGCCGACGCCGGCCGATGTTTCTTGTCGACATCGCCGTACCGCGCGACATCGAAGCGGATGTGGCCAACCTGCCGGACGTGTTCCTCTACACGATCGACAATCTGCGCGAAGTCATCGACGAAAACCTGCGCTCGCGTCAGCAGGCCGCGCGTGAAGCCGAGGCGATGATCGAGCTTTCGGTCGAACACTTCATGGGCTGGTGGCGATCACTCGAATTGCGCAATCCGATTGCCAGCGTGCGCGGGGGAGCCGAAGCGAACCGTGACGAAATCCTGCTCAAGGCGCGCAGCATGCTTGCCCGCGGCCGGAGTCCCGAGGAAGCCCTGGAATTCCTGGCGCACACGTTGACCAACAAATTGCTGCACGCTCCGAGCGCCAACCTGCGTGCCGCCGCCCTGCGTGGCGACAGTGAACTGCTACAAGCCGCCGAACGGCTGTTCGATGCGGCGCTGCCGGCAGCAATCGTGAACACCGGGCGCGACGACAAGCCCGAGGACTGACAACGGCTGCGAACCTCCTGCCCGGTCACTCAAGCCGGATCGCCATCACGTATGATGCGCGCCGCTGCCTTTTCAGTGGCGGCCTCCAGGAAACCCATGACGCCATCGATCCGGCGCAAGCTCGAACAGCTTGCCGAACGCCATCAGGAGCTCGAACACCTGCTCGCCAGCGCGGACGTGCTTGGCGATGTGAAGCGCCTGCGAGACGTATCGCGCGAACATGCCCAGCTTGCGCCGCTGAGCGACTCGCTGGCCGCCTACGATGCCAACCTCAAAGCACTGACCGCGGCACGCACGATGCTGGGTGATCCCGAAATGGCCGAGCTCGCCGCCGAGGAAATCGCCGCACTCGAAGCCCGTGAGATCGAGCTGGACGAGCAACTGAACCTGTTGCTGCTGCCGAGTGATCCGCGTGACGAAGGCAACCTGTTCCTTGAAATCCGCGCCGGCACCGGCGGCGACGAAGCGGCGATCTTTGCCGGTGACTTGCTACGCATGTACCTGCGCTATGCCGAGCAGCGTCACTGGCAGATCGAGATCCTCAGTGAGAGCGACGGTGAGCACGGCGGCTACAAGGAAGTCATCGCCCGCATCGAGGGCAGGGGCGCGTACTCGCGGCTCAAGTTCGAATCGGGCACCCATCGCGTGCAGCGCGTCCCCGAAACCGAATCGCAGGGGCGTATCCATACCTCGGCGGCGACCGTAGCCATCCTGCCCGAACTCACCGAAATCGATGACGTCGAGATCAATCCGGCCGATCTGAAGACTGACACCTTCCGCGCTTCGGGCGCCGGTGGTCAGCACGTCAACAAGACCGACTCGGCGATCCGCATCACCCACCTGCCGACCGGCCTTGTCGTCGAATGCCAGGACGAACGCTCGCAGCACAAGAACCGCGCCCGCGCCCTGTCCCTGCTCAAGGCAAAGCTGCTCGACCAGCAACGCAGCAAACAGACTGCCGAACAGGCCGAATCACGTCGTTTGCAGGTCGGTTCCGGCGACCGCAGCCAGCGCATTCGCACCTACAATTTTCCGCAGGGCCGGGTTACCGACCACCGCATCAACCTGACCCTCTACCGCCTGCCCGAAATCATGCAAGGCGAGCTCGACGAGCTGATCGATACGCTGACCCGCGAAGACCAGACCGACCAGTTGGCGGGACTGGTCGATCAGCATTGAGTGCTGACACTGAAGCACTGTCTGGCGGCTCAGAGCATGCGTCCGACGACCTTGGTTTTCAGCCGCACACGCGAATCAAGCGACAGGCTGTCACCATTGCCAACCTTGGCCTTGCTGTCCGGTTGCGACCAGACGCATCGACGGCCGCCACGCGTGCCTTTGCGCTTGTTGGTCTTGCCCGCGGAATAGCAGATTGGGACGATCACCTTGCCCGGAATGCCCGCACCGGCCACACGCTCCGGTTCATACAACCAGTCGCGTACCGCCGTTTCAGCAAGTTCGACAAGGCGACCCTTGGCATTGCCTGGATCCGGAAGCAGGGTTGCCGTTTGGGCCTTGCCTGATTCGTCATAGCTCACTTCGAAAGCCAGCTTGGCAAATCCGCCATTGCTTTTCAGTATCCGCGCTTCGCTCTCGGGAAGGCGTATCGATTCGTGGGAAGCTGCGATGGATCCGCCCGTACGCACATCGTCAACACGCACGGAATAGGACTTGCCATCCGCCGACGGCAGCAGTGCCAACTGGACGGAGAGCATCGTTTCCGTGGCCGCCTGCTGACCGTTGACGGTTGCGGGCTCGAAATTCCAGCCGCGCACTGCGGGTTCCAGTTGCTCACCGAGTGCATTATTCGATGCATTGCGCGGAACCAAAGCCGTGATCTGCCCGGCGGCGTCGAGACTCATCTTCCACTGCAACAGCGTGGTTTGTTCCGGTGTTGGCGCTTCTGTCCCAGCCAGCGCCGTTTGCGCAGCCAGCAAGGCTGCGAGCAGGAATTTTCCGACCATCATTCTGCCCCCGAGAATTTCGCGAAAAGCGCCCGCTCGATCGAGCCGGCGCCTGCCCGGTCATTTTCGACAGGAGTCCGGCCACGCGTCAATACGCGCCGGAACATGGCAGCTTGCCAACCACCAATAGTCGGAAGCGATCAGAGCGCTCGCACAAACAACGCGGCTTGCGAACGCTGATCCGAAAATATCCATGTGCAGATCGCATCAATTGTGCGACAAGGTGGGCTACGGGCTGCACTCCAAGACCCACCTGATCTCGACAGCGCCTGCGATTGCCGGCGGCAAAGCCATGCCGTCCGGAATCCGGGCAAGCGACGTCGCTCTTTGAGTTCGGCATTCATCGCGCCCTGGATGATGATCCAACACGCCGGGTATTTGCGTATCTGAAGAAGTGGGAGGGACTTCAGTCGCGATGCTTCTGCCTGGCCTCGACCGAGCATCGCGACTGAAGTCGCTCCCACAATATGCCCGATGCATCGCGCCCGGATTGCCCGGGCGCGAACCTTTCTGGCGATTGACGCCTAATTTGCGTCTTTGGCCGTCCAGCGCTTGAGCCAGTCGTTGACTGTGTTGTGCCACTGCACGCTGTTGTGCGGCTTGAGCACCCAGTGGTTCTCGTCCTTGAACACGAGCAACTCGCTCGGGATGCCGCGTCGCTGGGCGGCATTGAATGCGGCCAGACCCTGCGAGGTCGGAATGCGGAAATCCCTGTCGCCCTGGACGATCAGCATCGGCACCTTCCAGTCCTTGACGTGGTTGAGCGGATTGAACTTTTCGTAGGCTTCCGGGTTGTCGAAGACGGTGCCGCCGTTCTCCCACTCGGAGAACCACAGCTCCTCGGTCTCGTAGCCCATCGCGCGCGTGTCGAAGACGCCGTCATGCGTGACCAGGCACTTCCACGGCTCATTCCAGTTTCCGGCGATCCAGTTGACCATGTAGCCGCCATACGAGGCGCCGAGCGCACAGGCACGGCCGGAATCAAGGAATGGATATTTCTTCAATGCGGCCGCCCAGCCAAGCTTGAGATCCTCCAGCGGCTTGCCGCCCCAGTCCTGCGAGATCGCATCGGTGAAAGCCTGACCGTAGCCGGTCGATCCGTGGAAATTGATCGTGACCACGGCGAAGCCCTGCCCGGCATAGGTCTGCGGATTCCAGCGGTAATGGAAATCGTTGGTCATCGCGCCTTGCGGACCGCCATGGATGATGAAGGCGACCGGATACTTGCGGTTCGACTTGAAGCCGACCGGCTTGACCACGTAGCCCTGCACGGCCGCCCCTTCGGCACCCTTGAAGGTGAAGAACTCGAAGTCGCCCATGCGCAGATCCTTCAGTCGCGCCGCATTGAAGCGGGTGATCTGCCTGAGGTTGCGACCGCGCAGATCGGCCGTGTAGAGGTCGGTTGGATGTTTGAGATCGTTGCGCGCAATGAGCAAGGCCTTCGCCCCGACATCGAATCCGGCAACCTGGCCATCGCCAGCGAGCTTGCTGACCTTGCCGGTGGCGACATCGATTGCAAACAGCGGGTGCTTGCCGTTGTCGTCGGTGGTCGTGTAAAGGGTCTTGCCATCGGCGGATTCCTTCAGCGCCCCTGCCGAGCGATCCCAGCTCGCCGCGATTTCACGCCTTTCGCCGCTGGCCAGATCGAGCGCCATGATGGCGAAACGATCTGCCTCGAAGCCGGGCCGCTTCATGGCCAGGTAGTACAGGGTCTTGCCATCGCGCGAGGGCAGCGGGTTCGCATCCCAGGCGGGATTCCCGACGGTATGGTTGATCGGCTTGGCCGAGCCATTGGCAGGCACCGAATAGATATCGAAATTGGTCGACCACGGCTCGCCGGCCTTGAGGTTGCGCACGTCAAAATACACGGTCGCCCCATCGGGCGAGAACGCATATTCGCCGTCATCACCAAACGGCTTGGATGGCACATCGCCATCGATGCTGCCACTCAGCAGTTTTGGCTCACCGAGCTTGCCATCGGCGTCGAAACGGGCGATCAGCAATTGTGAGCGGCGACCGTCCGACCATTGATCCCAATGGCGCACGAAGCCTTCGCTGAAGAGCATGCCGCTGGCCTTGTCGTCGGCGGGCTTGTCGAGACGCTTCTTCGTGCACGCAATCGGTGCGGCATCGGTAGCGCAATCGAAGAACAGATCGACCGAGAACGCGACCGACTGGCCATCCGGCGACAATTTGTAGCTGCCGATATCGAGCGCCAGGGTTGCCACCGCCTCGGCGTCGCCACCACCGGCGGCGACGCGCCAAAGCTGATTCACCTCATCCTTGGCGGCGAGGAAATACAGGCTTTTGCCGTCAACCGACCAGCGCGGCGTGTTCGCATTGAGCGCGGCATCGGTCACGCGGGTCGGCTTGCCGCCAACCATTGGCACAGTCCAGATGCTCGACTTGCCCTTGTTTGCGGCGTAGTCGGTCTCACGCAACTGGAACGCGGCAGTGCGCCCGTCCGGAGACAACTGCGCATCACCGACCCGATCCATCATGACCAGATCCTTGACATCGAACGGCTGTGGCGCGGCGGCGGCCGGCACAGCGAAAACCAGCGACAACACGATTATCAACGATTTCATCGGCAGCAATCCCCGGGGAATGAACGCCTGATGGTAAGGCTGCGGGCGATCGGGTGAAAGCGGCGCGAGTCGCATTTGCCGACAATTCCCGATCGGTTGTGCCGGTTCCTTTGCCGCCGGTTCCGACAAGGCTGACGCCGAATCCATCAACGAGTCATCGGAATGGCGCTCCAGGAACAAGGAAAAACGCCACGGCCGCCTACACCGAACGAAATTGGCCAATTCGCTCAACTTCGATTGGCGCCTCTCGCAGACGCTGACTTCCGCGTCGCTGCATGCAACAGGTCGGAAGTCATGGAAGACCGGCACTGATCGCCTGCTACCATCTCCCGGCTGTTTAAGTTGAGGAAGATCCCGATGAAACGAATGATTGCCAGCGTGATCGCGCTTTCCCTGCCCTTGTTGGCCCATGCGGCCGACGCCCCCCAGTTCGACGCCAAGCGCCTGTCCGAAGAGGTCAAAACCCTGTCCTCCGACGCGTTTGAAGGTCGTGGCCCGGCCACGGCCGGGGAAGAGAAGACGATCGAATACGTGATCGGCCAGATGAAGGAAGCCGGTCTGCAGCCGGGCGGCGATCTCAAGGATGGCAAGCGCCTGTGGACCCAGGCCGTGCCACTGTTGCGCGCCGAGATCGAAGGCAAGCCAGAACTGTCGCTGACAGTCGACGGAAAATCCGAATCGCTGACCCAGGGCGGACAGGTCGCGATCCGCGCGGCGATGGATGGCTCGACGTCGGTCGGCGTCAAGAACGCTCCGCTGGTCTTTGTCGGCTATGGCATCCACGCGCCAGAGCGGAAGTGGAACGATTTCGATGGCGTCGATCTGAAAGGCAAGATCGCGATTGCCCTGATCAACGACCCCGATTTCGAAACCGGCTCGGGTGATTTCGGCGGCAAGGCGATGACTTATTACGGTCGCTGGACCTACAAGTTCGAGGAAGCCGCGCGCCAGGGTGCGATCGGCCTGCTCGTCGTGCACGAATCCGCACCGGCATCGTATGGCTGGGCAACCGTGAAGAACTCGAACACGAACACGATGTTCGATGTCGTGCGCGATCATCCGGGCAACGTGCATCCGCAGATCGAAGGCTGGATCCAGCGCGATGCGACGGTTGACCTGTTCAAGCAAGCCGGCCTCGATTTCGAGGCACTGAAGAAGCAGGCACAGACGCGCGACTTCAAGGCTGTGACGCTCAAGGACGCGACGTTCTCGGCCAACTACGCGGTCAATGCCAAGGTCATCACCTCGCACAATATCGTCGCCCGTATCGAGGGCAGCAAGCGTCCCGATGAAACCGTCATCTACAGCGCGCACTGGGATCATCTCGGCATCGGTCAAGCCGATGCCAAGGGCGACACGATCTACAACGGCGCGGTCGACAATGCGACCGGTACCGCAGCCCTGATCGAGATCGGTCGTGCTTTCGCCAAGGCACCACAACCGGAGCGCTCGGTTGTTTTTCTCAACGTGACTGCCGAGGAGAAGGGCCTGCTGGGTTCGGAGTATTACTCGTCAAAGCCCTTGTACCCGCTGGCGACCACGGTGGCCGTGATCAACATGGATGCACTCGATCCGTTTGGCGTATCGCGCAACTTCACGACCTCGGGCAGCGCAAAATCGGAACTGCTCGATGAATTGATCGATGTTGGCAAGGCGGACGGCATGGCCTATGTGAGCGACCCGCATCCGGAGGCCGGATATTTCTTCCGCTCCGATCATTTCCCGTTTGCCAAGCGCGGCGTCCCGGCACTTTCATGGGGCTCGGGCAATGACTGGGTCGATGGCGGCATCGAGGCCGGTGAAGCCGCGGGCAAGGACTATACGTCCAAGCGCTACCACCAGCCTGCCGATGAATGGGATCCGAGCTGGACTTTCGCCGGCATGGTTCACGATCTGCCGATCCTCTACAAACTCGGCAATGACCTGGCCAATTCCGATCGCTGGCCGCAGTGGGGTGCCGATTCCGAGTTCCGCGCCGCGCGCGAGGCAACGGCTGCGCAACGCAAGTAACAGACGCGCACAAACCTCGATCGCGATGTCGGGCATCGCGATTGAGCTCGAATTCGGGAATGGGCTGCGGCGCAATGCCTTGGGTCGACAAGGCCACTCCGCCATGCGCGGCCTTGATTATCTGCGCCGCTGTCCCGAACTCTGACTGATCGTTTTCAATCGAGGGTTTTTCGTGTCCGAACTTTCTCAATCCACCGCCTCGGTCGTCGACATCACGACGGCGAACTTCGAATCGGAACTGCTGCAGCCCTCGATGACGCAGCCGGTTCTGGTGATCTTCTGGACGCCGCGCAGCGAGGCGAGCATCAGTCTTGGCAGCCTGCTCGAAACGATCACGGGTGATTATCAAGGCAGCCTGAAACTGGTCAGGATCGATGTGGACACACAGGCGCAGATCGCCGAAATGTTCGGCGTGCGCAGCATTCCAACCGTGATCCTCATGCGCGAAGGCCAGCCGGCCGACGGCTTCGCAGGCAACCTGGCCGAAGCCGGGATCCGCGAATTGCTCGGTCGTCATGTTGCGCCCCCGGCAGCTCTCGAAGAAAGCACCGATAAAGACGCGGCAAAGCTGGTCGAGACGCCCGAACAGGCTATCGCCCGCCTGCAGCAGGAGATCGCGGCCGCGCCGGATCGCGCCGAACTCAAGCTCGATCTGGCGGTTGCCTTCATGCAGTCCGGCAATGCCAAGGCCGCCGCAAGCGAACTCGATACCTTGCCGGCCAATCTTGAAAGTGACGATCGTGCCAGACGCGTGCGCGGCCAGCTCGAATTCGCCGCCGTGCTCAAGGACGCTCCGCCGCTGGCCGAACTTCAGGCGCGCATCGCCAAGGATGAAAACGATCATGCCGCGCGCGACCTGCTTGGCGTGCGTCTGCTCATCGATGGCCAGACCGAAGCGGCTCTCGAACAGTTCCTGGGCATTCTCAAGGCGGATCGCAACTGGAATGAAGGCCAGGCCAAAAAGCGCCTGATCGCCGCCTTCCTGGTCATTGACGATGCCGATCTGGTCGCCACAAATCGGCGTCGCATGTCGTCACTGCTGTTCTGATCCGTATGCGCTCGGCCCGTCGAATGCGCAGGCTGATGAACCTGTGGCCACCTTTCCTGTTCAGCGGGATCCGTGTGCTTGACATCGGCGAGGATTGGCGCTCGGCGCGCATCGTGCTGCGCCGACGCTGGTACAACAAAAACTATGTGGGTACGCATTTTGGCGGCAGCCTGTTCGCCATGACAGATCCCTACTGGATGATCCTGATCATGGAATGCCTCGGTCGCGACTACATCGTCTGGGACAAGGCGGCCGAGATTGAATTCGTCGCGCCGGGCAAGGAAGACGTATTTGCCGAATTCCATGTCGACGATGTGCTGCTCGATGAGATCCGCTCGGCGACCGCGAGCGGCGAAAAATATCTGCGCTGGTTGCCGATCGAGGTGAAAACCGCATCGGGCGAACTCATCGCCCGCGTGAAGAAGCAGATCTACGTGCGGCGCAAGACTGTGAAAGCATGACAACCGGCTTGATCCACAAGCGCGCCTCTGTTTGAAATCGATCCGTCGTTGTGGCGGGATCCCTGATCCGGATCAAGGAAAACATGCCGGACGTGCCGGACGACTTCATCGACGAACCCTGCCACACATCATTCAATCTGCCATGCCAAAACCATCCCATCTCGACGAAGCGCGGATCGCACAATTGATCGACTGCTTCTACGACAAGGTCAGCGCCGATCCGCTGCTCGGCGCAGTCTTCAATCCCGTGGTTCACGATTGGCACGAGCACAAACGCCTGCTGACCTCGTTCTGGTGCTCGGTCGTGTTACGCGCGGGCACTTACAAGGGCAACCCGCTGGCCTTGCACCGGCCGCACGCGATCGGCAGCAATCACTTCGGGCGCTGGATCGAGTTGTGGGGCGAGACAAACCACGAGTTGCTCGATGCCGGCGAAGCCGCCGTCATGATCGAATACGCGGGACGCATCGGCCAAGGGCTGCAGCTCGGGCTTGGCATCCTGGCCAATCCTTCCGGCTCGCATCCGTTCGCAATTCCCGTCGTCGCCGCAGACCGGCGGGAGTAGCCCGCAGGCTATGCATGCGAGCACTGCGGGCTGTGATTCAGGTCAACAGACTGTACTTGCGGAGCAGATGATCTGTCTGATCAACGCGCCGGAACGACATAGCCATTGTCGATATAGACGCGGTCACCGCGACGCAGGCGGTAGTCGTCGGCCTGCTCGAACGAATAGGTGCGACCGTTGCGATCCATGCGCACCAAGATGCGGTAGTAGGTTCGCGAGCGACGGCGATCTTTCTCGATGTCATGACCGACCGCGCCACCAGCCAGGGCGCCAACGATCGTGGCTGCCTTGCGCCCATCGCCCTTGCCGATCTGATTGCCAAGTGCGCCGCCAACGATTGCACCAAGTACGGTGCCGCCACCAACACGGTTGTCCCGCTGTCCGATCGATTCGATGCGGATGACGCGCCCGCAATCCTCGCAACCACGTTCGTAATAATTGCCCCGCGCTTGCACGGACTGCACTGGTGCACAACTCGCAACCAGCAACACGGTCGCCGCTGCCAACAGCATTCGATTCAACATGGTCATTTCTCCTCGGATTGGTCGATCGCTGGCCGAAGCGGACGGCGATTGCCTGGCGCAGAGTCTCAAGTCGTAGATGAACTCGAACGGAACCCATGAAGATCGAGTCGCTGCCTGAGCCGCTGTTTTCCGCTCAGGTCCCTCGATGGCGAACCTGTCTCGACGGTGTGGACTCCGCGCGGCGCTGCCGTGGTGGTTCGCGAACCACCTCGCCGGTCTCGAAGCGCAAGCGACTGCGCCCGCCGGTGCCGTGGTAGTCGGCGCTGAGCGCCGCACTGATATCGAGTTCGGGCAGCCGGTCTGATCCGCACAGATATTCATGCAACAAGTGAACGAGCCGCTCCTGGGCCAGTGCGTGGGTTTGCCCGGTTCGTTCGTACAGCCAGTCGCTGAACGCAAGAAAGTGGGCGAATGGGTTGTCGCCGAGGAGCAGCATCAGGGTTCGCCGATAGCGTCCGGAGTTGGCGACGATGTCCCAGTATCGGGAATATCGCGACAGTCTTTGCATCGTCGCAAAGTCGACCGCGTTGGTGGCGAGGATGTTGTACGGCGGATCGGGATTGAAACGCAGGCCGTACTCAATCGTGTGGCGCGAGATCGGTGCACCGCGCAGGCGCTTGAGGATGCCGAACTGGATCTCGTGCGGGGCAAGCCCGACCAGCCGATCGAATCCGGCGGCGAACCCGGCCATATCCTCGCCGGGCAGACCGGCAATCAGGTCGACATGCAGGTGCGCGTGCGTCTGCTGGCGCAACCACTCGATGTTCGCTGCAGCCACGTCATTCTTCTGACGTCGCGAAACGCGCGCCTGCACAACCGGATCGAAGCTCTGGATGCCGATCTCGAACTGCAGGGTGCCCTCCGGAAACAGGATGATCTTCTCCTTGAGGCGCTCGGGCAGATGGTCGGGGATCAGCTCCAGGTGCACGAATACCGGATCTTCTGGCGCAAGCGCTAGCTTGGCGAGAAAGAAATCGAGAATGGCGCGCGAGGTATCGACCTTGAGATTGAAGGTGCGATCGACGAACTTGAACTGGCGTGCGCCGAGCGCGTACAGCGAATCGAGATCGGCCAGGAACGGGTCGAGCGGAAACGGCCAGGCGGTCTTGTCGAGCGAGGACAGGCAAAACTCGCATTTGAACGGACAGCCGCGCGAAGCCTCGACATACAGATTGCGCTGGCGCACATCCTCCTCGGTGTATTCGGCGTACGGCGAGGCGATCGCCGGCAGCGGCGCCTGCACCCCCGTGATGACCTTGTCCGCAGGCCGCTCACCGGCCATCAAGCGGCCGATGAGGTTGGCAAAACTGACATCGCCCCAGCCGGTGATCACGTAGTCGGCGAGTGCGCAGATGCGTTGTTGATCGACCTCGTGACTGACCTCGGGGCCACCAAGCACGATGACGATGTCGGGTGCCAACACCTTGAGCTGGGCAACCAGACGCGTCGATTCCTCGACGTTCCAGATGTACACGCCGATGCCGATCACGCGCGGCATGTCGGCGAGCAGCTTTTCGACGATTTCCTCGGTCTTCTGGCCAATGACGAATTCGACGCAGCGCCGAGGACTCGTGCCACTCGCCGAGGTTGGCGCGCAGATAGCGCAATCCCAGCGAGGCATGCGCGTAACGGGCATTCAAGGTTGCAAGCAGGATGTCGGTCATCGCGGCATTATCGCCGGTATCCGGCGAACAATCCGCCGCGTGCCGGCGCAGACGCTCAGGTGCCGGCCGCTATGGCTGCCGCAATGCTGTCGCGGATCGCCGCAATTGCCGCCCTGCACATCTCCGCCTCGGACAAGGTCGCGTCGACAATCAGGGTGCCCTCGGGAGCCGGCTCACGGCGTGCGATGACGTCGTTGACCGTTTCCGGTGTGCGATCAGCAGCCATGTGTCGGTTTGCTGCCAGATCGCGGGCAACCCGCGAGCGCGCCAGCTCGGGCGGGCACTCGATCAGCAGCGGAATCGTCACGATGCCGAGTTTTGCGGCCACTTCGGCGACGCGATCAAGCTCGCTGCGGCGCGAGAAGGTCATGCCGTCGATGACACTGCCGACACCAAGCATGCAGTTGATTTCCAGCGCGAGCAACAGGCTTCGATAAGCCGCACGCTTTTCGAGGTAGGTGTATCTGCATTGCGGAAACATCGCCGCGCGGATCTGGTCACGGCAGATTCGTCGCAAGCCAAGCTGATCCTCGATTGCCTTTGCCACTACACTCTTGCCCGCACCGGGCAAGCCCATCGTGGCGACCACAAAAGGCCTGGGCACAAGTTCCGGGCCGAGCGGAAACGCATCGCCGCTTGGCGGAGATCGTGATGGAATCACCGGGCTGCGCTCGACCGCCATGGCTGACTGTCCCCCAGAATCGACATTCATTCGTTGCGGGCAGACTGCCACGAGTCGCCGGCGGGCGCCATGTCCGGCCATCCTGCATATGCCCGAATCTCCGCCCGCATCAGATACGCAGAGGTGTTCTGGCCGCCTCACCTGTTAGGCGCGATAATCAAGCTCCGGAATGTGGAACCGACATGGCCAAACGCCAGCTCTACATCAAGCGCTACCTGATCACCGGCCTGCTCACCTTTGTGCCGCTGTGGCTGACCTGGATGGTGTTCAAGTTCGTCTTCGGCCTGCTCTCGGAAGTCAGCGCGCCACTGGTGGCCGGACTCATCTCGGCACTTGGCGGCACCTGGCCCGCGACCGGCGAGCTGCTCGGCCAGCCGTGGCTGATCTCACTGCTTGCGTTCGTGATTACCGTCATCTCGCTTTACCTGGTCGGTTTCGCCGCCAACTTCGTGATTGGCCGACGCCTGATCGATGGCATGGAAAACCTGATCCAGCGCATTCCGATCGTGCATTCGATCTATGGCGGCACGAAAAAACTGATGTCGGTCCTGCAGAACAAGCCGAGCGGCACTCAGCGTGTCGTGCTGATCAACTTTCCCTCACCGGAAATGAAATCGATCGGCTTCGTCACGCGCGTGTTCCGGGATGCCGGTGGCCGCGACCTCGCTGCGGTCTATGTGCCGACGACACCGAATCCGACCGGCGGCTATCTTGAAATCATCCCGGTCGAGCAATTGACCGCGACCGACTGGAGCGTCGACCAGGCCATGGCCTTCCTGCTATCGGCCGGTGCGGTCGGCGCCGACACCCTGCCTTTCACTGCGAAGTGGAACAGTCCGGGTGGCAATGACCTTCGACACTGACAAGATTCATTCAGTTTGCCTACCATTGTCGGCTGACACCTCGAATCGGACGCGCTGGCGGGGGTATTCCTCCCGTTGGTGATGCGCATTGCCTGCGCTGCGGCACGCGTCCCGCACCCATTTCCCGACAGGAGTTCACATGAAGATCGATTCGCTGAAACCGCTGGCCATCGCCCTCGGCATCTCGCTCGCGCTGAGCGCTTGCGGGCAGAAGGAAGCCGCAACCGATGCAGGCGCGCAAGATGCACCAGCCGCCGCTGTCGAAACGCCGAAGCATGTCGCGTTCGACACCAGCGAGATCGACACCGGCATCAATGCCTGCGCCGATTTCAACGGCTACGTCAACAGCAAGTGGATTGCCGCCAATCCGATCCCGGATGACAAGACACGCTGGGGCGCGTTCGACCAGTTGCGCGAAACCAGCCTGAATACCCAGCACGAGATCGTCGAGGACGCGGCCAAGTCGAACTCCGCAGCCGGCTCAATCGAGCAGAGTATCGGCACGCTGTACAAGGCCGGCATGGACGAGGCCGCCATCGACGCACTGGGCTACGAACCGATCAAGCCGGAGCTGGCCAGGATCGATGCGATCAAGTCGAGCAAGGACATCGTCGCCTATCTGAACGACAGTTTCTCGCGCGGCCAGGGCAGCCTGTTCGCTTTCGGCGCGGAAGCGGATTTCAAGGATTCCAGCCGCAAGATCGGCTATGCCTTCCAGGGCGGACTCGGCCTGCCGACGCGCGACTATTACGACAAGCCCGAACACGCCGAGCTGCGTGATGCCTATGTCGCGCACATCGCCAAGGTGCTCGAACTGATCGGCGTCGACGCCACCGCTGCGAAAAAGCAGGCCTCCGCCGTGCTCGCATTCGAGACGCAACTGGCCAAGGCCTCGCTGGCTCCGGTCGAACTGCGCGTTCCGGAAAACCAGTACCACTTCGTCACCCTCGCCGAGGCCGACAAGATCACGCCGAATTTCGACTGGAATGCGTTTTTCAGCGCGCAGAAGGCTGATGTGACCGACGGCTTCTCGCTGTCGCAGCCGAAGTTCTTCGCCGAAGTCGACAAGATGCTGACCAAGACAGCGGTCGCCGACTGGCAGGCGTATCTACGCTACCAGTACGCCGATGGTGCCTCACCGTATCTGTCGACACCGTTCCAGCAGGAAAGCTTTGCCTTCCACAAGCAGACCCTGAATGGCCAGAAGGAAGACGAGCCGCGCTGGAAGCGCGTACTCGGCACGGTCAATAGTCAGCTCGGCATGGCGCTTGGCGAACTCTACGTGGCCAAGGCTTTTCCGCCGGAATCCAAGGCTCGCGCCCAGGAACTGGTTGACAACATGCAGGCCGCCCTCAAGGCGCGCATCGAGAAACTCGACTGGATGAGCGACACGACCAAGGCCAAGGCGCTCGAAAAATGGTCGACCTTCCTGCCCAAGATCGGCTATCCGGAAAAGTGGCGCGACTGGTCGGGCCTGGCCCTGAGCGGCGAAAGCTACTTCGCCGATGTCGCCGCGGCCACGCAGTTCAACTACGACTACGACATCGCCAAGATCGGCAAGCCGACCGACCGCAAGGATTGGGGCATGACCCCGCAGACGGTCAACGCCTACTACAACCCGACCGACAACACGATCAACTTCCCGGCCGCGATCCTGCAGCCGCCGTTCTTCGATGCCAAGGCCGATGATGCGATCAACTACGGCGGCATCGGTGGCGTGATCGGCCACGAAGCCAGCCACGGTTTCGATGATCAGGGCAGCCAGTTCGATGCCCAGGGCAACAACACCAACTGGTGGTCCGACGAAGACAAGAAGGCCTTCGAGGCACGCACGGCAAAACTGGTCGAGCAGTTCAACGGCTACGAGCCGTTGCCGGGCAAGCACATCAATGGCCAGCTCACGCTCGGCGAGAACATCGCCGATCTCGGTGGCCTCGCGATCGCCTACGACGCCTTGCAGGTTGCGCTCAAGAAGAACCCCGCCGAAGCCGGCAAAAAGATCGACGGCTACACCGAGGATCAGCGTTTCTTCCTCAACTGGGCACGCATCTGGCGTGGCAACACCCGCGAGAAGCGCCTCGAAGTCCTGCTCAACACCGACCCGCACTCACCGACCACGTACCGCGCGATCGGCGCCCCATCGAACCTGCCGGCGTTCGCCAAGGCATTCGACTGCAAGAGCGGCGACGCCATGGTGCGTGACGGCGACAGTCAGGTGAAAATCTGGTAAAAATCCGCTTGCGACCCGTGCCGCAGTTCCGGGGCGGGTCGCAAGCGAGGATCCATGCGGCGCCCGCCTGCCTGACCTCGACCAGCGTCCATCGGGTTTATTGCAGGAGTCGCAAGTCTTGATCCCCAATGCGACCGCCCTGAAGGCGACCTCACTTCGATGAGCATCGACGCCGTCATCACCTGGGTCGATGGTGCCGATCCTGCGCACCAAGCCAAGCTCGATGCCTGGCTCGCCAGAACGGACAAGGCACGTCCGCCCTCTGCTGATCGCACGCGCTTCAACGATGCAGGCGAGATTGACTGGTGCATCCGCTCGATCCTGCGATTCGCACCATGGTTTCGCAAGATTCATATCGTGGTTGATGGACAGGTTCCCGCAATCCTCGAACGCCTGCGCGATGGCGAATATTCCGACCGCTTCAATATCGTCGACCATCGCGAGATCTTCGCAGGTTTCGAACAGCACCTGCCCACCTTCAACAGTCGCTCGATCATCACGATGCTCTGGCGCATCGAGGGCCTCGCCGAGAACTTCGTCTACTTCAACGACGACATGTTCCTTTTGCGTGATGTGAAACCCGAGGATTTTTTTTGCGACGGCAAGGTCGTCCAGCGTGGACTCTGGAAAATGCAATCCGGATCAACCTGGGGCAGCCGCCTGCTGAATCGCTTGAAGCGATTGCGCGGATCGCGCGAAGCAAAGGTCGGCAATCTCGAATCGCAGCAACTCAGCGCGCGAATCGCCGGCTTCGAGGACCGCTACTACCGGCTCTTCCACAACCCGTACCCGATGCGTCGTTCAACCCTGCAGGTCTTCTTCGCCGAGCACCCCGATCTGCTCGCCAGCAACTGCAGCCACAGGCTGCGCTCGAATGAACAATTCAAGACCGAAGCAGTCGCCACCCATCTCGAATTCCTGCATGACGGCGCCATCGTCGACAACAGCCTGCACGTCGTACAGCTCAAGCCCAGTGAACAACTGCCCGCTCGCGTTCACCGCAAGATTGCCAAAGCGGATTCCGATAGCAGGGCTGCCTTCGTCTGCGTGCAAAGCCTCGAACTGGCTCATGAAGCCGTGCAACAGGAAATCATCGAATGGCTTGATCGCAGGATTGGCGGCTAACCGCGGTTGCGAACTTGTGCGTGGATTCGACGCCCATCGTGAGCGATGATCCTTAGAAGATCCGGGATATTAGAACCCTCGCCTGCACTACTGGTTGAATGCATAGGCATGTGAGCAGCTTGAACGAACCGCCAGGGGATCATGTGCATGTGCCGTTTCGCCGTATCGAAATTGTCCCTGTTGGCGGCGATCGTCGGATGCGGCAGGGCCTTTGCCGACATACCTGACTACACGCAGTTCGAGCTGCAGGCGCGCAGCAACCTGCTGGTCAACGACAATGGCTGGAATCTGCCGCCGGGTTCGTCGTTCAACAGCATATCGGCGAGCATCAACGACGCCGGCAAGATCGCGTTTCCGGTGCAGATCGTGCCGATCGATGGCAACCAGTCGAATACCGGTGTCGGTTTGTGGTTCGGCGCGCACGGGGTTGGCCAGATTGTCGCCTTGCATGAGGTGCCAATCGATGGGATCTCCGACCGTGTGAGCATCAACACCAGCGGACAAATCGCCTATTACACCTGGGAGGACGGCGGCGGGTATCGGCTGCGTCGCTTTGATGAGCAGACGTCAGAATCGACTGTTGTCAGTACCTTGCCGCTGACGCCAACGTCATTCAATGGGCAGGTCATCAATGATGCCGGCGTGATCGGCTACCGGGCCGGCCTGGGCTCGGGTTCCGGACTCGCCTCGACCGGTGCTGGCAGTTCCGTCCTGCATATCGTCGACAACAATGTCCAAGCCGGCCCGTATGCCTACATCTACACTCCAGCGATGAATGCGCAGCGCCGGATTGCATCCAAGGTCAGCATCGGCGATTTCAATCACAATGAAATCCGCAGCTTCGCCACGGATGGAAGCTACACGACACTTGCAGTCGACTCGGCGACCAACCCTGGATCACCCTACGACCGGTTCGACAACGGCCTCGCCTGCAACAATGCCGGTCAGGTCGCGGCCGTGCTGCGCCTCAGCGCGGGTGCGGTTCGCGCCATCTATCGCTTTACGCCAAACGGTTCAGGCGTCGATGCGACCGAGATTGCGCGAGTGCAGGCAAGCGGCACGATCCGCGATATCGAATCGTTCGCCCCGGCCATGAACGACAACGGCCTCGTCGTGTTCCGTGCCAGGGATGCGGACGGCCAGGCGATCTATGTCGGCGACGGCACGACTCTGGTGCGGGTCATCGGCAAGGAAGACGCCGTGGCCACCGATCTCGGCCCGGGCCGCATCGGCCAGCATATTGACGACCCGAACGGCTGGCCGATCTTCAGTGGCGCTCCCACCATCAACAACGCTGGCGATATTGCGTTCATCGCGGCCCTGCACCCGGATGGCGATACGCAAATCGAATGGGGAACCGGCGTCTTTGTCGCCTCTTCCGCTGGCGACTCCATTTTCAGTGATGGATTTGAACTGCCCTGAGTCGGAATTTCGTCGAATCGCACGAATTTGTCGCAGCCATTGCGGCAAATCCTGCGATTCGTGTTTATGCCTGCGGCCGGACAGGGGATAATCGCCGACCCTCCTGAAAAACACCGAACTCTGATGGCTTTGGTTCCTGGTCAACGCTATATCTCGAATGCCGAACCCGAACTCGGTCTTGGCACCCTGATCCGGATCGAAGGCCGCAGTGTGCAGCTTCTTTACGCGACGGCCGGCGTCTTGCGCCAATACGCCGTGCACAGTGCGCCAATCGCGCGTGCCGAATTCCGCGTCGGCCAGAAAGTCGCCGGCAAGGGCGTCAGCTTCGTCATTGAAAGTATCGATGAAGAAGACGGCTTGCTTGTTTATCGCGGCAGCAAGAAAACCCTCAACGAAGCCGAGCTCGATGACAGCCAGTCGATTTCACGTGCCGACGAACGTCTCGTCTCGGGCCGGGTCGATCGCGCTGATCGTTTCGATTTCCGCCAGGAAGCGCTGCTGCGTCGCGCCGATGCCTTGCGCTCGCCGGCCTGGGGGCTCGAATCGGCACGCATCGATCTGATTGCGCACCAGCTGCGCGTGGCCGAGATCGCCTCCGCACGCCAGCCATTGCGCATCCTGCTCGCCGATGAAGTCGGCCTCGGCAAGACCATTGAAGCTGGCATGGTTCTCGCCCGCCTGCTGGCCAGCGGACGCGTCGGTCGGGTACTTGTGTTGCTGCCGGAAACCTTGGTCTACCAGTGGTTTGTCGAGCTGCTGCGTCGATTCAATCTGCAGTTCTCGCTGTTCGACGAAGAGCGTTGCGAATCGATCGAGACCAGTGATCCGGGACGCAACCCGTTCCAGGACGAGCAACTGATCATGGCCAGCATCAGCTTCCTGAGCGGCTCGGCCAAGCGCGCGGGACAGGTCACCGAGGCCGGCTGGGATCTGATCATCGTCGATGAAGCACATCACCTGGCCTGGACGCCGGAATCGGCAAGCACCGAGTACACCCTGATCGAAACCCTGGCCTCGCGCACACCGGGCCTGATCCTGCTCACAGCGACGCCCGAGCAACTCGGTCGCAGCGGCCACTTCGCACGTTTGCGCCTGCTTGATCCGGCGCGCTATCACGATCTCGACAGCTATGTCGCCGAAGCCGATGGTTATTCCGAGCTGTCGGCAATCGCCGGCAAACTCAACGAAGGCGAGCCGCTTTCGGTCGGCGACTGCAAACTGCTGTCAGAACGTTTCGGCGACGACGAGCAATTGACCACCCTGCTCGCCAGTCCGATGGATGCAGCCGCCGCCAATACCGTGCTCGATGCGCTGATCGATCGCCACGGCACCGGTCGGGTCATGTTCCGCAACCGTCGTGCCCAGGTCGGCGGCTTCCCCAAACGAATACCGCATTTGATCACGCTCGATGGCAGCGAACTTGACGATGCGCAACGCCAGCACCTGCTCGCCGAATTCCACGCCGATCTGCAGGTCACAGCGCCCGAGATCGAACTGCCCTATGCGACCGATCCGCGCCTGAACTGGTTGCTCGGCATGATCGACCAGCTCGCATCGGAGAAATTCCTGCTGATCTGCCGCAGCCAGGCCAAGGTACTCGCCCTGGAAGACATCCTGCGCACGCGCAGCGGGGTCAAGGTCGCGCGCTTCCACGAAGGCATGAGCCTGCTCCAGCGCGATCGCAATGCTGCCTACTTTGCCGACGAGGAGGGTGCGCGCCTGCTGCTGTGCTCGGAGATCGGATCAGAAGGGCGCAATTTCCAGTTTGCCCATCATCTGGTGCTGTGGGATCTGCCGCTGGATCCGGATCTGCTTGAACAGCGCATTGGCCGCCTCGACCGCATCGGCCAGAAGCACGACATCCTGATCCATGCCTGCGCCTTCTCCGGCACCGCGCAGCACGCGTTGATGCGCTGGTGTGACCTCGGTCTCGATGCCTTCCGCAGCAGTCCATCGGATGGTCGCGAGCTGCTCAAGCGCTACGGTCAGCGCCTTGTCGAGGTTGCCGAGCAGCACGCCCATGGCGGCGAAGACGCCGATTCCGAACTCGATGCCCTGATTGGCGAAACCCGCGCCAGCCACGAGGAATTGTCAGCCCTGGTCATGAGCGGACGTGATCGCCTGCTCGAACTGGCCAGCGCGAGGCAGAGCCATGCCGATCGCCTGCGCCGCGCGCTCGTCGATGCCGATGCCAACCTCGCCAATGACGAATTCATCCTGCGCATGTTCGAGCAGTTCGGTATCGAGAGCGACGAACTTGCCCCGCGCACGGTCGTGCTCGATCCGGAGTATCTGAGTACCGATGGCTTCCCGGGATTGAAAGACGGCCCACAACAGATCACCTTTGATCGCGCCATCGCCCTCGCGCGCGAGGATCTGCCCTTGCTGCGCATGGATCATCCAATGGTCAGTGGCGCCATCGACCTGCTGCTCGAAGGCGAGCATGGCAACGCTTCGTTTCTCGTCGATGATGCCCTGCCGGGTCGCAGCGCCCTGCTCGAATGCGTGTTCGTGTTGAACTGCGTCGCGGACAGGGAATTAGCCGTCGAGCGCTACCTCCCGCCGCTGCCGATCCGCATCGTTGTCGATACGCGCCTGCTCCCGCGTCATGAGTACCAGCCCAGCGCCGAGTGCGTGAAGCGCTCAGCCGAACGCGCCATCGAGTATTCGCGCTATCGCAAACTGCTGACCAAGCTGGTCAAGCCAATGCTCGCACATGCCGAAACCCTGGCCCGCGAACGCGCCCAGATCGAGATTGGTGCAGCACTGACCGTCGTCGAACGCGAACTCGGTGACGAGCATGCGCGCCTGATCGCACTGGCCCGCGTCAATCCAGCCGTGCGCGCCGAGGAAGTCGAAGCCATCGATGCCGAACTGGAAGCCTTGCGCACGGCGATCCCGCAGGCAGCGCCGCGCCTCGATGCCGTGCGCTTTATCTGCGGTGCGGATTTTCTCAGTTTGGCTTGAGCCTGAGCTTCGGTAGGAGCCCGTTCACGGGCGAGCACTTGCTTGCAGAACCGAGAAGCTCGCCCGTGAACGGGCTCCTACAAGGGGCTTCCGGCTTTGCTCAAGCCGCCTTGCTCTGGCGCATCATCAGGGCGAACAGGTCAGCGAGTTTGTCGCGCATGGCTCGGCGGTCGATGATCATGTCGATGGCGCCGTGATCGAGCAGGAATTCGGAACGCTGGAAACCTTCCGGCAGCGATTCGCGCACGGTCTGTTCGATCACGCGTGCGCCGGCAAAACCGATCTGTGCTTTTGGCTCGGCGATGATGATGTCGCCAAGCATGGCGAAGCTGGCCGAGACGCCGCCCGTGGTCGGATCGGTCAGCACTGAAATAAACGGCAGGCCCGCCGCACGCAGGCGCCCAAGTGCCGCCGCTGTCTTGGCCATCTGCATCAGCGAGAACAGGCCTTCCTGCATGCGCGCGCCGCCGGTCGCACTGAAGCAGACCATCGGCTTGCGTTCGGCCAGGGCGAGCTCGGCGCAGCGCGTGAACTTCTCGCCAACCACCGAGCCCATCGACCCGCCCATGAAGGCGAAATCAAACGCGCATGCAACCAGCGGCCGACCCTTCATCTTGCCTTGCATGGCGACCAGGGCATCTTTCTCGCCGGTCGATTTCTGTGAGGCGACGATACGATCCTTGTACTTCTTCGTATCGCGAAACTTGAGCGGATCGAGCGGTTCAAGATTGCCGAACACTTCCTCGCTGCTGCCGGCATCGAACAAGGCGAGCAGGCGCTTGCGCGCGCGAATCTTGTGGTGATGGCTGCACTGCGGGCAGACCATCAGGTTGTTCTCAAGCTCGGGGCCATAAAGCACGGCGCCGCAGCCGTCGCATTTTTCCCACAGGCCTTCGGGAACCTTGCCCTTGCCCGTGCCGATGGTTCGAATGCGTGGGGCCATCAATTTCTGCAACCAGTTCATGTCGTCTTGTCTCCGCTTTCCGCACGCATTCGATCGATGAAGGGATCGTTGCGTGGTCGATGTTTGAGGATGTCTTTATCGTCGAACGGACAGATCGAGCGCCGCCCGTATCGGCGCAAGGAATGCATGTGCCGCTGCCAGCGCCGCATCACGGTCAGCCGCTTCGGCGAGCAGCGCGACGAGGGCACTGCCGATGACAACGGCATCGGCACTCTCGGCCACCTTGACCGCGCTGGCCGCATCACGCACACCAAAGCCGACCGCAACCGGAATCGAGCCGCCTTGCTTGATGTGCTCGACCCGCGTACGCACGGCGGCTGTATCGAGTTGGCTGGCGCCGGTGATGCCGGCAAACGAAACGTAGTAGATGAAACCTTCGGCCCGCGCGCGAATCGCGGCGAGGCGGCGGTCGGTTGTCGTCGGCGCGACAAGGAAAATTTCACGCAGGCCCTTTTCGCGCAACAGGTTGACCGTGTCGGCTTCCTCGACCGGCACATCGACAATCAGCACACCGTCGACGCCGGCCGCACTCGCCTGCTCGGAAAATTCCGGGTAACCGAAAATCTCGATCGGATTCAGATAGCCCATCAGTACGATTGGCGTGGTCGAATCGGTCTGGCGGAATTCGCCGACCCAGCCGAGAATTTGCCGGATACCGACACCCTTGGCGATAGCACGCTCGCTTGAATGCTGGATGGTCGGCCCATCGGCGACCGGATCAGAATACGGCACGCCAAGTTCGATCAGATCGGCACCGGCGGCGACCAGGGCATGCATGACCGCGACCATGGCGTCAGGCAAGGGATCACCGGCAGTGATGAATGGAATCAGGCCTTTGCGCCCGGCTTTTTTCAGATCACTGAATCTTTGCTCGATGCGATGACTCACAGCTCGATGCCCTCGCGTGCCGCGATTGTGTGCACATCCTTGTCACCGCGCCCGGACAGATTGCACAGGATCAACTGATCCTTCGGCAGCTCGCGGGCGAGTTTGATCGCCTGAGCCACGGCATGACTCGATTCGAGCGCGGCGAGGATGCCCTCGGTGCGCGCCAGTTCGTGGAACGCAGCAAGCGCCTCGTCATCGGTGATGCCGACATAGCGCGCGCGACCGCTGTCCTTGAGAAAGGCATGCTCGGGGCCGACGCCGGGATAGTCGAGCCCGGCCGAGATCGAATGGGTTTCGGTGATCTGGCCGTTGTCGTCGCAGATCACATAGGTACGATTGCCGTGCAGGACACCGGGGCGTCCCGCGCTGAGCGAGGCCGCATGGCGACCGCTCTCAATACCGTCACCGGCTGCTTCCGCGCCGACCATGGCAACTTCACGGTCATTGAGAAACGCGTGGAACAAACCGATTGCATTCGAGCCACCACCGACGCAGGCGGTCAGCACATCGGGCAGACGCCCATATTGCTCAAGCATCTGCGCGCGCGCTTCGCGACCGACGACGGCATTGAAATCACGCACCATCATCGGATACGGATGCGGCCCAGCAACCGTGCCGATGATGTAAAAGGTGTCGGCGACATTGGTCACCCAATCGCGCATCGCCTCGTTGAGCGCATCCTTGAGCGTCTTCGAACCGGATACGACCGGCACCACCTTGGCGCCAAGCAGTTTCATGCGATAGACATTGATCTTCTGCCGCTCGATGTCGACCGCACCCATGTAGACGATGCATTCGAGACCGAACCGCGCGCATACCGTGGCCGTGGCTACGCCGTGCTGGCCGGCACCGGTCTCGGCAATGATGCGGCGCTTGCCCATGCGCCGTGCGACCAGGGCCTGGCCGATGGTGTTGTTGATCTTGTGCGCGCCGGTATGATTCAGATCCTCGCGCTTGAGCAGGATCTGCGCACCGCCGATTTTCTTCGACAGGCGCTCGGCGTGATAGATCGGCGAGGGACGACCGACGTAATACTTGAGATCGCGCTCGAACTCCGCGATGAACGCGGGATCCTCACGCATGGCCAGATAGGCCGCGGTCAATTCCTCCAGCGGCGGCATCAGGGTTTCCGGCATGAAGATGCCGCCGTAATCGGCGAAGCGCCCGTGCGCATCGGGATAGGCGTGGAAGTCGCTGACGGATATCGGTTTGCTCATGCTCGTTGCTTGCTCATTCATTTTCGGTACCGCGCACTGCATCGATGAAGGCCTGCATGCGCGTTGCATCCTTGATCCCGGGTGCCGACTCGATGCCGCTCGAAACATCGACCGCAAACGGCCGAATGCGCCGGATCGCTTCGCCGACATTGTCCGCATCGAGACCGCCGGCAAGTATCAGCGGACGATCGAGCTGCGGCCGCTTCGACCAATCAAAACGCGCGCCCTGGCCTCCTGGTTCGCCACTGGCATGCGCGTCGAGGAGAAAACCCGCGGCACCCGGAAACCGCGCCGCATAGCTTGCCACATCCATGACCGTCGCCATCGCTACTGCCTTCAGATATGGCAATCCGTGGTTGGCGCAATCAGCGACGCCCTCACTGCCGTGAAACTGCAGGACGTGCGGACGCACGCTCGAAATCATCTGCCGGATCCAGGCCGGCTCATCGTCCATGAACAAGGCCACCACGGTCACGAACGGCGGCAGATCGCGGATGATTTGAGCCGCAATCCTGGCTTCAACGAAGCGTCGGCTCTGCCGTGTGAACACGAAGCCGAGCGCATCGACGCCGATCGCTGCGGCAAATCGTGCATCTTCGGCGCGGGTGATTCCGCAGAACTTGGTACGCACGCGATTCATCGAGCAACCTCGGCCGGCAGTCCGGATGCGGGTGGATAGATCGGCGAGACAAAACAAAGTCCCGAGGCCGAAGCGGTCGGCCCGGCCAGACTGCGATCGCGTCCGGCCAGCAATTCTCCGATCCATTCTTCGGGACGTTCACCGCGTCCGACCGGAAGCAGCGAACCGACGATATTGCGCACCATGTGATGCAGGAAGGCATTGGCCTCGATGTCGATCACGATCCGATCATCGGCCCGCACCACGCGGATCGAGCGGATGTTTCGGAACGGCGTGCGCGCCTGGCAGGCGACCGTGCGAAACGCAGTGAAATCGTTCTCGCCGATCAGGGCCTGACTCGCGCGCTGCATTGCATCGGCATCGAGCGGCTGCCGTTCCCAGGCCACATAGCGCGCATCGAGCGCAGGTCGGGCGGCGCGATTGAGGATCGAGTAGCGGTAGCGACGTCCCAAGGCGCCATAGCGCGCGTGGAATGCGTCGTTGGTGTGCACCGCCCAACGCACTGCGACCGTCGATGGCAGCCGCGAATTGGCGCCAAGCAACCAGCTACGCTCGCTGCGCACGGCCTCGCTGTCGAAGTGGGCGACCTGGCAACGCGCATGCACGCCGGAGTCGGTGCGCCCGGCGCAGGTCACGGCCACCGCATGATCGGCGACGAAGGAAAGCGCCTCCTCGACCACACCTTGCACCGTTGAGCCATGCGAAAGCCGTTGCCAGCCGAGGAAGTCCGTACCGTCGTATTCGATGCCGAGTGCGATGCGCACCTGGGACTCCCTGGCCGAAATTGAACCTGCGATTATAGGGCGGGCGCGAGTACGCAACCCCAAAACCAAAGAGGCCGGGAAAATCCCGGCCTCAGATTGGCGATGATGCTGCAGATCAGCCGATTTCGGCAATCAGCTTGCGTGCTTCATCCTGCTGGGCCGGCGCGCCCTCGGCAAGCACTTCCTCGAGCATCGAGCGCGCTCCATCCGGATCGCCCATGTCGAGATAGGCCTTGGCCAGGTCGAGCTTGGTGCCGATGGCATCTTCGCCAGCGAAGAACTCGTCGTCGCTGACTTCGGCAGCAGGCACCTCGTGCGTCGAGGTATCCGGCATGTCGAAATCCGGCAATGGCGTTGGTTCAAATGACTCTTCGGGTTTGCTGACGCTTGCCGACGGCAGTTCTTCAAGCGGGGGCAGATCGAAGCTGAACGAAGTATCCGGGCTTGACGCCGGAGCCGGAGCCGGCGGCTGCGTATCACCAAGGTCGAAGTCGGACGCGTCGAACGCCGGCATGCTTGCGGTCTCGAAGTTTTCCGGAGCTTCGCCGGGCTTCTCTTCGTTTTCGTCGGCAAAATCCGGATAGTCCGGGAAATCAGCCGACTCGCCGGAATCGGGCTCGTCGAACCGGTACGGCTCCGATCCATCGTTCCGGGGATAGTCGTCCACGATCGAATCCTGATCGCTGAAGAGCGGATTGTGCGGTGCCAGTTCCTCACCCATCTTGCGCACCTCACGCCAGCTGGCCTGATTCGGATCCGCCACATACGCGTACATTTCCTCGGCACCCGCCTCGAATTTATCGGCGGCACCTTGGGCGTAATACAGGCTCAACAGCTCCAGATGGGCGTTCGGATTGCCCGGATCCGCCTGTACCTGGGCGATGAGATCCTGCTCCTCGGCATCCAGCACGGCTGCGTCGGCAGGGCCGGCGACCGGGGAATCACCGAATTTGTTCGCGATCGACGGGCGAGAAGCCTTGACGACCGGCTTGCGTTTGCGCAACCCGAGGATGCCGAGAACCACCAGGAGCAGACCACCGATGCCGGCTGCACCGAGGGTCAAAGGCTGCAGATACCAAGGCGTCGAATCAACCGGCGCTGGCGGGGTGGCGATGGCGGGTTTCGGCGTCGGCTTCTTTGCTTCCGCCGGTTTGGGCGGCGCCGGCTTTTCCGGCTCAACCACGGCTGGAGCAGGCTGGACGTCGACCTTGGTCGAATCCGGCAGCGTTGCCGAGCTGACTTCCTGCGCAGGCTTTGTCGAAGGCGAGGTTGCCGAATCCGCCACTGCCGGTTTTTCGCCCGATGCGCTGGCATCTCCCCAGATATCTTCCTTGCTGACCTTCACTTCAGGCTTGCCAATGTCGGATTTGCCCGGGGCTGGGGTTGGCGCAATCGCCGTGCTCAGCGTCGGTGCTGCGACCGACGTGGCTGCGGCCGTGGCGGAAGCCTTGCTGGCGTCTTCCTGCATCTTCTTGAGCTTGTCTCGCAATTCAGCAAGCTCGGTGCTCTGCAGGTTGATCAGCTTTTCATTCTTGCCCTTGATGTCTTCAAGATCCTTGACCCGCGATTTGAGCTCGCCGGCTTCCTGATCCTTGCTGGTCAGCGCCTCCCTGACGCGGGCAAGCTCTGCCTTCGACGCCGCATCACCGGAACCGCCCGCACGACCAGCACTGGGACGATCGGCTGATCCCTGGTCTGCCTTGCCCTCGCGCGGCGGCACCAGGGCCAGGCGCTCGCCTGAGGAGGTCGACTGGCTCGAACTCGTCGACTTGCGCGGGGTTGCGGCCGTGGTGTCTGCAACGAGGGTTGGTGTACTGCTCACGCTGCCACGCCATTCATCGATTTGCGATCGCACGGCGGCGGCGGCTTCCCGCGCCGAACCGCTGGCTGCAATCTCCTCGGCCGACGGAATACGCAGAACTGCTCCGCGCTTGAGCGCATTGATGTTGTCCTTGAAGAATGCTCGCGGATTGTTCTTGAGCAAGGCAACCATCATCTGATTGATGCTGACGGCGTCACCGGGGCGTGTGGCACGGGCGATCTGGCCGAGGGTTTCACCAGCCGCTACCGGCCCGTACTCGCTGCCACCTGCCGCCTTCGGCGTCGACGCCACGGGCGCGGACGAAGGTTTACTGGCAGCCATGGGCGGTTTCGCTGGTGCTGCCGCAACCGGCGCGGCACTTGCAGCAGCGGGTTTCGATGTCGGCAGGGACTGGGTCGAACTGCGTTCCGGCTCCTTGGCGGCGACCGCAACGGCGCTGGAACCCTTGACTGCAGGTGCCATTACCGGCGGATCAAGCAGGATCGTGTACTCACGCAGCAATCGGCCCTTGGGCCAGTTGGCCTCCAGCAGCATGCCGATAAACGGTTCGCGGACGATTTCCTTGCTGCTGACCTTGATCACCGGTTCGCCGCGCGCGTTCTTGCCAAGGGTGAACTCGACCGGTACGCCGAGCGTCGAGCGGTTCATGCCGACCCGCTCGAAATCCTCGGCCGAAGCGAGCTGGACGATCAGGCCTTCGGCCTCGCCTGGCGAGCTCTGGATGATCGGAATCTCCGCTACCAGCGGCTGATTGAGTCCGGACTGGACCTGGATTACACCCAACCCGAGTGCAAACGCATTGGTCGCCCCCAGCGCGAGTGCAATGGCCAGCGACAATTGCAGCGGTCGTTTCATGAACAGGGCTCCCCAAATACGTTGTCGATGAACCTTTGTCCGGCGATCCCCCGGGATGCCTTTCAAAGCTCGAAAATGCCTTATAACACAACCGTAACTATAGATCACAGATACGTTTTCACCAAGAGTTCGCCAACCTGAACAGCATTCAGGGCTGCCCCTTTGCGGATGTTGTCGGATACAACCCACAGATTTACCCCCCTCGGATGGGAAATATCCTCGCGAATTCGGCCTACAAACACGGCATCCTGCCCCGCCGCATCGCCAGCCGGCGTGGGATAGCCGCCGGCCGTGCGCTCATCAATGACGCTCACCCCGGGCGCATCTTCCAGCAATTGACGCACCCGTTCTGCCGTGATCTTGTCGCGCGTTTCGATATGCACCGCTTCGGCATGGCCCAGGAAGACCGGCACGCGCACGGCAGTCGGATTCACCTGGATCGATTCATCGCCAAGGATCTTGCGGGTCTCCCAGACCATCTTCATTTCTTCACGGGTATAGCCGTTGTCCTGGAAGTCGTCGATATGGGGAATCACGTTGAACGCGATCTGCTTGCTGAACTTGGCGGGCGTAATCGGCTGGAAGTTCAGCAATGCAGCAGTTTGCTGGCCCAATTCCTCGATGCCTGAGCGACCAGCGCCGGAAACCGACTGGTAAGTCGCCACGTTGATACGCTCGATACCGACCGCACGATGGATCGGTGCCAGCGCGACCAGCAACTGCATGGTCGAACAGTTCGGGTTGGCGATGATTCCGCGCCGCGTATAGCCCGCAATCGCTTCGGGATTGACCTCGCTGACGACCAGCGGGATGTCCGGATCGTTGCGGTATTCCGAGGTGTTGTCGATGACCACCGCGCCCGCCGCTGCGGCGCGTGGCGCGTGTTCACGGCTGACACTGCCGCCTGCCGAGAAAAAAGCAATGTCCACACCGGCAAAATCGTACTTGGCGAGATCCCGGACAATCACCTTGCGCGCACCGAAATCAATCGTGCCTCCGGCACTTCGCGCGCTGGCCAGCGGCACGAATTCGCTGATCGGGAATTTGCGCTCGACTAGGATTCTGATCAGGGTTTCACCAACGGCACCGGTGGCGCCGACCATGGCCACCTTGTAACTGTCTTTCTTGCTCATTTCGAGAACCTGGGAGGGAATGGACTCAATCGGGATCGACACCTGTCGAACCGGCGACCGCTTGCAACGACCCATCATTCATCATGATGCCTGGACATGAAAGTGACGAGTCGCATCAGGTCACGTGTCGGCCGCTGCAGGCAACAACGGTTTCAGCGGACCGACATCCCCGCATTGGGCACGATGACGCAGGGCGTGATCGATGAGGACCAGGGCAAGCATGGCCTCGACAATCGGTGTGGCGCGGATGCCAACGCAGGGATCATGGCGCCCCTTGGTGCGCACCTCGATCGCCTCACCGGCAAGATTCACGCTGCGGCCCGGGATGAGGATGCTCGAAGTCGGCTTGAATGCCGCGCTGGCGAGTATCGCCTGACCACTGCTGATGCCGCCGAGAATGCCGCCGGCATGATTGCTGAGGAAACCCTGCGGCGTCATTTCGTCGCGATGGACGCTGCCATGCTGGCCGACCACGGCGAAGCCATCGCCGATCTCGACACCCTTGACTGCGTTGACCGACATCAGCGCCGCCGCGATGTCGCCATCGAGCTTGGCGTATACCGGTTCACCCCAACCCGGCGGAACGCCCTCGGCAACCACATTGACCCGCGCACCGATCGAATCGCCGGACTTGCGCAGGGCATTGATGAAGTCCTCCAGCTCGTCGAGCATCGACGCATCCGGCCAGAAAAACGGGTTTTTCTCGACCGCATCCCAATCGAAAGCGCGTGGAACCAGTTCGCCAATCCCGGCCAGATAGCCGCGCACGCGAATCCCGCAATGCTCGGACAACCACTTGCGCGCAACGACACCGGCGGCAACCCGCATGGTCGTTTCGCGCGCCGACGAGCGCCCGCCGCCGCGTGGATCGCGGATGCCGTACTTCTGCCAGTAGGTGTAATCCGCATGGCCGGGACGGAAGGTATCGAGGATCTCGCCGTAATCCTTCGATCGCTGATCGGTATTGCGGATCAGCAAGGCGATCGGCGTTCCGGTCGTGTGCCCTTCAAAAGTGCCCGAGAGGATCTCGACCTCGTCGGCCTCATGGCGTTGCGAGGTAAACCGCGAGCGCCCGGTCGCGCGACGGTCAAGGTCATTCCGAAAATCCTCGGCGGCGATCGCCAGGCCCGGCGGACAGCCGTCAATGACGCAACCAATCGCCGGGCCATGACTCTCCCCGAAAGTCGTGACCGTGAACAGTTTTCCAAACGCGTTGCTTGACATGGCGGTGAGACGAATCCCGGTTTGAAGTCAGCGCTGCGCGGCCGCGCGGATCGCGTCGGCATGCTCGATGAGATCGTTGCGATCGATGACGAAGACGCCCATCTGGCCAACCGCGAATTCGACCCAGTTGAATGGCACCTCGGGCAAGAGTTCGACCAGGGCACGTTCACTCTCGCCAACCTCGGCGATCAGCACGCCAGCGTCGGTCAGTAGTTCGGAGGCCTCACGCAGGATGCGCAAGGCCAGATCGAGTCCGTCATTGCCTGCGGTCAGGCCGAGCTTGGGCTCATGCGCATATTCGGCTGGCATCGCCGCGTATTCGTCCTCGGTGACATACGGCGGATTGCTGACAATCAGGTCGTAGCGCTCTTCGCGCACCGCGTCAAACAGATCCGAGGCAATCGCCCGCACGCGATCGCCGACATCCTGATACTCGATGTTCTCGCGCGCGAGGGCGAGTGCGTCGTCGCTGATATCGACCAGATCGACCAGCCATTCCGGATAGTGCGAGGCCATCGCGATGCCGATGCAACCCGAGCCCGTGCACAGATCGAGGGCCCGATAAACCTCCCGATCATCGAGCCAGGGCGAGAATCCGCCAAGGATCATTTCAGCAATCGGCGAGCGTGGCACCAGTGCGCGCTTGTCCGAGATGAACTCGAGGCCGGCGAACCAGGCCTTGCCGGTCAGATAGGCAACCGGCGTGCGTTCCTTGACGCGGCGCTCGATCAGATCGAGCACGACAGTTTTTTCCGCAGCCACGAGTCGCGCCTGCCCATAGGCCGGCGACAAATCGTGCGGCAGGTGCAAGGCCTGCAGAACCAGATGGGTCGCCTCATCGAGCGCATTGTCGTAACTGTGACCGAAAGACAGTCCGGCGGCAGAAAAGCGGCTGGCGCCGTAACGGATAAAGTCGATGATGGTGGCGAGTTCGGCGGTCATGGCGGAGCGGATCGGAAATGGCCAGCGAGTATAAGCGGCTTGGCCGTCCAATTCAGTCGCGGTAGGGGATCCATCGGGGCCACCGCTATACTGGGCGGATGAATATCCATTCCATGCGTGGCCGAATTGGCGCCACATCCCTGATCATCGTCGCCGCAATCGCCCTCGCCCTCGGCCTGTGGGCGGGTTCGCACTGGCTGTCACGATCCACGGCACCAAGTCTGCACAGCGCCGTCATGTATCCGGCAGGCTTGGCCGTCCCGGATTTTCAACTGCAGCGCGCCGATGGCAAGTCGTTCAGCGCCGATGACCTGCGCGGCCACTGGACCATCGCTTTTTTCGGATTCACGCATTGCCCGGATGTCTGCCCGACCACGCTGGCGGCGTTCAAGCAGGTCTGGAGCAGGCTCGCCGAGCAAGGCCGAACCGACAAGGTGCAGTTTCTCTTCATCTCGGTCGATCCGCAGCGCGACACGCCCGAGCAACTCGCGCGCTACGTCGCGTTCTTCAACAAGGATTTCGTTGCAGCGACCGGTACCGACGAGGAATTGACCCGCTTGACCCGCGCGCTTGGCATCCTCTACCTGCGTGTCCCGGACGAGTCTGGCGGCTACAGCATCGATCACAGTGCTTCGGCCATGATCATCGATCCTGAAGGTCGCCGCGTCGGCATGTTCCGCCCTCCGTTCGTGCCTGACCCGGTCGGCGCCGATATTCTTGCCCTGATCGATTCGTCCCGATGACTCCCTCCATCCTGCTGCAATACATGCTTCCGCACCGTTTGCTGTCGCGGATCGTCTTCCATGCCACGCGCTGGACGTGGACGCCGTGGAAGAACCTTCTGATCCGCCAGATTACGCGCCGTTTCAACGTCGATCTCGGCGAAGCAGCCGAGCCCGACATCAACGCCTACGGGCATTTCAACGCGTTCTTCACGCGCGCCCTGAAGGCCGGTGCACGGCCGATGAGTGATGATGCCGACGCCTTGCTGTGTCCGGCCGATGGCCACATCAGCCAATCCGGGGCGATTCATGCGGGCCGCATCTTCCAGGCCAAGGGTCAGGATTTCAGCGCGGCCGAGCTGCTCGGCGATGCGCAAGCTGCCCGGCCCTACGCGGAGGGCCAGTTCATCACCGTCTATCTGTCGCCACGTGACTACCATCGCGTGCACATGCCGCTGGCCGGAACCCTGGTTTCCACAACACATGTTCCGGGGCGGATATTCAGCGTGGCACCCAAAGCCGTCGAGTCAATCCCGCGCCTGTTTGCGCGCAACGAGCGCCTCGTCTGCCACTTCGAAGGGGCACACGGGCCGTTTGTCGTCGTCCTCGTTGGCGCGTTGCTCGTATCAAGCGTCTCGACGGTCTGGGGCAATCTCGAAATTCCGCCCTATGCTTCAGGCGTGAAAAAGCGCGACTACCGGGGCCAATCGATCCAGATCGAGCGCGGCGCGGAGCTTGGCCGATTCAACATGGGTTCGACCGTCATCATCCTGCTGCCGGCATCGGGTCCGACCCTCGATTCATCGCTGGCAGCCGAACAAGCGGTGCGGGTTCGACAGACCATTGGCTCGATCGGGTCGTCCGCCGCCGGCTGAGCCGTTCAGGTTTGCTGATTTGATAAGAAATGTGAACCAGGCATAGCTTTACCCCCCGAATTGCGACTAGAATTGTCAGAACATTACACTCCGCGTCACTTGAGCGGCTGTCGAATACCAGGGGGAACACCGATGCGTCTGATTACCCGCTTGATTGCACTTACCCGCGGCGTCCAGCTGCGCCGCCAATTCAAGGAAATCGAGAAGGTGCTGGAGCAGTTGCCGGCAAATTCGCGGCGTCAACTCGCCGCGCTCTCGATGCGAGAATTCTCGAACGCGACCAAATGCGAATATCCGCATCTGTATGCGACGCCGCCGGAAGAAAAATATTCTCCGTGGGGCAGCGGCACCGCGATCGGCTATGAGCGCATGAAGTCCGACAGCCTGCAGGTGCGCCTGCGTGGCCTCGCCCTGTGGCTCACCGTGACCTTTCATGAGACCAAGGATTCACCGTTTGCCGATCAGCGCGAATTGCACCGTCAGGTCATGCGCACGCTGCGTACGCTGAAGGAATCGGTACCAGCCAATGAAATGTCGCAGTTGCTGGCAAGTCATCCGCAAGCGGCCTGAGCCCGGCAACCACAACAGGCGCTTTCGGCAAGCGCCTGATTCGAATCAGGAAAGCGCGACTTGGATCGCGCTTTTTTTGTGTGCGATTCAGTGCCGACCGCAGGTTGGCAGTCGCAGCCGCTGCCCTGCCCTGATCGGATAGTGCGGTCCGCGGATATTGTTCAGGCGCGCAATCTCGCTGATCTGATTTGCTCCGCAGCCGCTTTTGCGCGCGATCCCGGCGAGGTTGTCGCCACGGCGCACGACATAGGTGCTTGCGCGTGCCGAGCTGGCCATTGCCACGCCCTGAACAGGCCGCACCGCAGCGGTTGCTGCATTGAGGGTTTGCGCAAGATCAGCCCACTGTCCCGCAGCGCATTTGCCGGCATAGACCTGCTGCAGTGGTGCAGGCACGTCGAGGCGTGTTCCGACCGGCAGCTTCTTCTGCGGGTCGAGCGCCGGATTGAGATTGCGCAGCGCGCGGAACCAGCCGTCGTAGAGATCCCCTTCACTGCCGAAGCAGACCGTCAACTCGGCCAATGTGGCCGGCGCAGTCAGTACGATGCTGCCAGGGCGACCATCGATCTTCGGAAATTCGAGGTTGTAGCGCTCCGGATGCAGGAACAGCCAGGCGGCCGCAAGCACCATCGGCACATAGTCGCGGGTTTCATCCGGCAGGATCGAATAGATCTTCGGATCCCAGAAACTGGTCGATCCACCGCGCGCGGCAAGGCGCCGCATGCGCCCTTCGCCACCGTTGTAGGCGGCGATCACGAGCTCCAGATTGCCGTTGAATACTTCCAGTTGTTCATTGATATAGGCGGCATTGGCGCGCGCCGACAGGCCCGGATCGAAGCGCTGGTCGAAACCATCGCGGGCACTGAGCCCGAAGCGCAAGCCGGTTGCATACATGAATTGCAGCGGCCCCGACGCGCCCGCCCGCGAAACCGCATGAACCCGGCCGTTCGACTCCTTGGCCAGCATGCCAAACAGCAATGCCTCGGGAAGTCCCGCCTTGTGATATTCCGGCCACATGCGGTAGCGCATGAACTCGTAGTTGACATAAGTCGTGACGAGGTTGGGTCGATACTGTGTCAGCCACTGTTCGATGCCCGCATTGACCGCGTCGTTGATGGTAAGGATGTCGGCCAGCTCACGCCCGTTGAGCAGGGTGATCGTGCGCTCCATGGCCGGCAGGCTGGAGATCACCGGCGAGGTTTCGCCCGCGTCGGCCGTATCTCCTTCGACTGTCCGATCGGAATCTTCATCACCATCAAGCGCGGGCGCGTCAACGCCGAGACGCAACAGGCGATCATAGACCGAGAAGAATCGGGCCTGATCGCAGCCGGAAACCGTTCCGCACAAGATGGCCTTGGCCTGCAGATCGTCGAGTGCGGCCTTGATCTCGACCTCGGCGCGTTCGGTTTCTCCGCTTCGCGCGAGGGCCAGTCCGGCTTCAAAACGCTGACTGTCGCTATCGAGCTGGGCGAACAAGGCATTGACCGCGTTTTCATCAACCTTGCCTGCCGATGCCGGTCGGCTGTTGCTGGCACCGCCGGCACAAGCCGTCAGGGTGGCTGTGCACAAGGTCAAGGCAAGTCGGAAAAACAGTGACATCGGTGGTTGTTCCAGTGGGCAAACACGTCACGTTAACCGAGGATGACACTTCACGGCAACGCGCTAGCGACTGCTCGACTACAATCTCCGTTCCCACTTCATCGAACGAACCAGGAGCCCCGGTGAACGAGATTCTAGTCGGCAAGAGTGACCAGGACGTCTGGCTGCATGCAAAGTACGCCAACCGCCACGGCATGATTGCCGGTGCCACCGGTACCGGAAAATCGGTCAGCCTGATGGTGCTCGCCGAGGGCTTCTCGAAGCTCGGCGTTCCAGTATTCCTTGCCGATGTGAAGGGCGACCTGGCCGGCCTGGCCCAGGCCGGGGCGATCGGCGCGAAGTTGAAGGAGCGGATCGACAGGCTTGGCATCGATTGGGTGCCGAATGCGAATCCCGTCGTGTTCTGGGACATCTACGGCAAACTCGGCCATCCGGTGCGCGCGACGATCTCGGAAATGGGCCCGCATCTGCTCGGGCGCCTGCTTGAGCTCAACGACACCCAGCAGGGCGTGCTCGAAGTCGTGTTCAAGGCCGCCGATGACGAAGGACTGCTGATCCTCGATCTCAAGGATCTGCGCGCGATGCTCAACTTCGCCTCGGAGAATTCCAAGGCGATCTCAAAGCAGTACGGCCTGATCAGTCCAGCCTCCGTGGCGGCGATTCAGCGTGGCCTGCTCTCGCTGGAGGAATCCGGCGCCGACCACTTCTTCGGCGAACCGGCGCTCGAACTTGCCGACTTCATGCGCCAGGACATGTCCGGTCGAGGCATCGTCAACATCCTCGCTGCCGATCAGCTCATCCTCAAGCCCAAGCTGTATTCGACCTTCCTGCTGTGGATGCTGTCGGAACTGTTCGAAAGCCTGCCCGAGGCCGGTGATCTGGACAAACCCAAGCTTGTGTTCTTCTTCGACGAGGCGCACCTGCTGTTCGATGATGCCCCTCCCGCCCTGATCCAGCGCATCGAGCAGGTCGTCCGCCTGATCCGCTCCAAGGCGGTCGGCGTGTATTTCTGTTCGCAAAATCCGGACGACATGCCACAAGCGGTTCTCGGCCAGCTCGGCAATCGCGTCCAGCACGCCTTGCGCGCGTTCACGCCGCGCGACCAGAAGGCCGTGCGTGCGGCTGCGGAGACTTTCCCGCCGAATCCGAAAGTCGACGTGGTTGCCGTGATCACCCAGCTCGGCGTCGGCGAGGCCCTGGTCACCACCTTGCAGGATCACGGCATCCCGTTGCCGGTCCAACAGACCTTGATTGCTCCCCCCGGCTGCCGCATCGGCACGATCACGGACGAGGAGCGCACGACGATCCGCTCGCGATCCCCGGTCGGCGGAAAATATGACACCGGCATCGATCGTGAATCGGCCTTCGAGAAACTCTCGGCGCGCACTGAAGCCACCGCTTCGGAAGCTGCCCTGCCGCAAGCCCAAGGTTCGACCAAGACACCCGTGTCCAGCGATGGCGGTTTCATGGACAAGGTCAGCGGCATGCTGTTCGGCACAGGTCGTCGCCAGGGCATGCTTGAGGCGATGGCGAAATCGGCGGCCCGCAATGCCGGCGGGCAGATCAGCCGCTCGATCATGCGCGGCGTGCTGGGTGGCATCTTCAAGGGGCGTTGAGAACACGCCTGCATGAGTCGCTGGAGACCGCCGGCAGCAACCTCTTCGCCACTGATCACGGCCGACGGATTGCTGCGATTGCAGCGCGAGCTTGATGATCTCTGGAGCGTGCGTCGCCCCGAAGTGGTGACCGCGCTGACGGCGGCGGCGGCCGAAGGCGATCGCTCCGAAAATGCCGAATACATCTATCGCAAGAAGCAGTTGGCGGAAATCGATCGGCGCGTACGCTACCTGAGCAAGCGCATCCCCGCGTTGCGGCCCGCCGTGGAGCTTCCCGGCGATTGTTCGGCGGTCTATTTTGGCGCGTGGTTCTCGGTCGAAGATGACGATGGCAGCACGCATGACTACCGCATCGTCGGTCCCGACGAGACAGATGCGGTATGCGGCTGGATCAGCATCGATGCACCCTTCGCACGGGCCGCGCTCAAGCACCGCGTCAACGACGAGTTCGAGGTGCAGACTCCCCAGGGGCTACGTCGATGCGCGATTACCCGGGTGCAATACACGAAGCCTGGCTGAGTCGCGGCGGGGTCTGGCGCAAACACCTGCAACTGCTCCTGCGTTGCATGCGTACATGCCATCCGCAACGCCTGCAACTGCTCCTGCGTTGCATGCGTACATGCCATCCGCAACGCCTGCAACTGCTCCTGCGTTGCATGCGTACATGCCATCCATGGCAATAAAAACGGGTGGGCCTTGCGGCCCACCCGTTTCGCAAATTCACTGCGTGGATACGATCAGGGTTCTACTGGCAGATAGACCTTGTAGGTGCGCTCGCCCTCCTCGCTGGTCGCGCTGACCTCATCCCAGAATCGCCCACCGTTCATCTCGCTGTAAAGATAACCGTGGGTTTCAGCAAATGCCTTCTCCTGCAGGCGAAGAAGCGGAAGTGCGGCAGCGCTGCCGGCATATTCAGTGACCAGAGCAAGGCCGCTGTAGCTGACCTTGGCCTTGACCTTGCCCTCGACGACCAGGTAGCCGTCCTCGTCGTGGTCACCGGTTTTCAGTTCCGGCGCAGGCTCCGAATCGGACATGTCCTCGACGGTGTCGGAAACAACCGGCGTGGTGATCGTGTAGTTGTTTCCGTCCAGCGTGAATTCAGCTGAGTTCACCGGAATGGAAACGTCAAACACATAGTTCTCATCACCCCAGTTGGTGGTGATCGTGCGCACCGGCCCAGCCTGGGTGAGACCGGCCTTCTTCATGACCTCTTCAATCCTGGCAACTGCCGTAGTCGTCGCATCCTCGACTTCGTCAAGCGTGCGCGGTGCCTTGGTCGATATAAACAGCACTGGCGCGCCGGTCACTTCGACCGGCTGGATGTCCTGATCCTTGTAGTCGACATTCGGGAATGAAGCGAGCATGTTGGCGAAGTTGGCCACGGCCGTCTGCACGTTGGCGTCCGGCTTGCCGTGGATGTAGAGCCCAGCGTAGCGGGATTGCAGATCCCAACCGTAGTCGACGTCGTAGGCCCAGACGATCTTCGTGGTCTTGCCGCTCTCGGACGGATTCAACGTGATCGTGTAGAACTTGTTGGTGCCGGCGAAGTTGTTCTCGACAGACATCTTGACCTGGCTGTCCTCGTCGGAGGAGACGATCTCCAACTTGCCCGTGCCCACGGTTTCATCGCCATTCCAGTTGACGATCGCACCGGGCCCATTGCGTTTGCCGTCATAACTCATGTGCAATTGCGGATCGATCCTGCGTTCCGGCGACCATTCGGGGAACCTGCGCAAGGTGTTGGCCGAATCGAAAATCTGGCGCAAGGGGCTGGATACCTCAACCGTTCGCTCGACATGCCCGTGATCAGGCAACAACACACCGACTCCGACGACGAGGACGACGACGATCAGCAGGGAAACCAGCAATTCGAGAACACGCGTCATTCCGGACCTCTCCAGCTCTTGGTTGATCGCCAGTGCAGTCTTCGGTCAGCCCAGCGCTTGAATTGCGATGGGTCGCCCGGCCCGGCGGTTTGTTGCCCACGGATCGATTCTCCCGGATCCGCATGGCTCAGACCGGCCATGGTACTTGAGTCTTGGGCCCGATGGCTACGACCTGAACCGCCGCCATACGTGCCTGAATGGGCGGGACTCAGACGATGCCCAGCTCGAAGGCCTTGAGCACGGCCCGGGTGCGGTCACGCACGCCCAGCTTCGAGAGGATATTGGAGACATGATTCTTGACCGTGCCTTCGGCCACGCCGAGCGAATTGGCGATTTCCTTGTTGCTGTAGCCGCCGGCCATCAGGCGCAGGATCTCGGTTTCGCGCTCGGTCAGCGGATCCGGGCGGTCGAGACTGGTGAAATCGTTGTGCATGCGCTCCAGCCCGGAAAGCAGGCGCTGGGTAACCATCGGCGCGACCAGGGAGCCGCCGCCGGCGACCACCTTGACCGCATCGACCAGTTGATCGAGCGAGACATCCTTGAGCAGGTAGCCGCGCGCACCTGCTTTCAACCCGGACAACACGAGTTGCTCGTCATCGAAGGTGGTCAGGATGATCGTCGGCGGCAGGTTGCCGCTGCTGCCAAGCGCATTGAGCACATCAAGCCCGGACATGCCGGGCATGCGCATATCGAGCAGGACAACGTCCGGCTTGAGCTCCGGAATCATCTGCACCGCCTGTGCGCCATCGACCGCTTCGGCGACCACACGAATGGAATCGGAAAGTTCGAGCAATGAGCGAATCCCCTGGCGAACCAGGGTCTGGTCATCGACCAGGCATACGGAAATCATGGTGTTGCCTCCAATGGCAGCCAGGCATCGAGGGCAAAGCCCTGATCCCGTGAAGTGACGATTTCGAGTTGACCACCGAACTGGGAAAGGCGCTCGCGCATGCCGGTCAAGCCATTGCCCTGTTTGAGCTGGATCACACCACGGCCATCATCGCGGGCGTGGATGGCGAGTCGGCGATCTTCGGTGCGCTCAAACCTCAGCCAGAGATTGCGTGCATTCGCGTGACGCACCGCATTGGTGATGATCTCCTGCGTGCAACGCAACAGAAGTTGTGCGCGGCGCGGGTCATCGACGGTGAAGCGCGGCGGCAGTTCGAGATGGATATCGAGCCCCGGCACGCCTTCGGTCAACGCTTCCAACGCGGCGGTCAGGTCAATGCTGTCGTCCTCACGAAGCTGGCTGACGACCTCGCGCACATCGCTGAGCAACAGGCGTGCCACCGACTGCGCCTGGCGCACATGCTCGTGCGCCTGACCACTGACCAGATGGCTGGCGACTTCCAGGTTGAGGCTCAACGCGGTCAAATGATGGCCGACCAGATCGTGCAATTCGCGCGAAATCCGCATGCGCTCGCCCAGCCGGCTCGATTCCGCCAGCAGGGCGCGGGTCGCCCGCAATTCGGCATTCAGGCGACGCTGATCCTCACGCGCCTCGGCTTGTTGCTTGGCAATCAACGAGGTAACGAAAGTCGTCGCGGAAATGCCGAGGTACATGATCGCCTGCCACGCGGCCAGGCTCAGCGAATAATTTGGCCAGCTCGCAAACAACGGCAACAGCGAGAAATTCTGCAGGATCATCCAGGCTACGCCGATGCGCAGGCTGAGTATCCATGGCAGGGCAACGGATACGACCACGAGCAACAAGGCACACAGGCCGCTCTGGCTCAGCCAGCCGACTGCGATGGCGAGCAGATTGAGCAGGAGCAGCGAGGCGACCTGCACGAGTCGGCGCAAACCGGAAGCATTGCGCGAGCCCAGGTCGTGGGTGAGAAACCAGAACACCAGTCCGAATGCCAGGTAACTGCCCAGCCAGAGATCGTAGAAATACCCCGGCCGCCCTCGATCGAGCATGTCGGCGACCACGGTGTCGTACTGCAACAGCGGAATGCCCACGCAGGCATAGGTGAACAGGCTGGCATAGCGCAACAGGCGGATGTGGTTGAACTGCGGCATCGGCATGGCGTCATCATAGGCCGGTCCGCCACGCCCGCAACCTGCCCGAAGTCATTGACCGATCGGGCGAATGCAATCATGCGCCCCGTGAGCCTGCTGACAGGCGGCCTACGCCTTTTTAATGGTTCGTTGATCGGGCCCATGCGATAATCCGCGCTCCGTGCCGAACGAGTCGGCAAGGTCAGATAATTCCGCTGGAGTGTTTCAAGGCATGACCCTGTCTATTCGCGACGTGCGAGAGCACGAGCTCGATTTCGTGCTCGCTCTCAACAACGCCGTTGGCCCGCGCATCCTGGCCCTGGATTCGACCCGCATGCGCTGGTTCTTCAATCACGCATCGTATTTCCGGGTCGCCGAAATCGATGGCGTGATTGCCGGTTTCCTGATCGCGTTGCGCGAGACCACGGCCCACGCAAGCCCGAACTTCCTCTGGTTCCGCGAACGCTATCCGGAGTTCGTGTATATCGATCGCATCGTCATCGCCAAACCCTACCGTGGCCTCGGCCTCGGCCGGGTCTTCTATTGCGACGTGACCAGCTACGCCGAGCTGCGTGTGCCCCTGCTTGCCTGTGAGGTTTTTCTTGAGCCGCGCGATGATGTTGCCGTGCTTTTTCATGGCACCTACGGCTTCAATGAGGTGGGCCAACAATTGATGCCGGGCGTCGGGCGTACGGTCAGCCTGTTGGCGAAGTCGCTGTGCAGCCACGAGTTCGTGCGCGACACCTACCTGACGACCGGCACCGGCGAACTCCCCGACCTGCCCTGGCTCGCCGAGCGCAGCGAAGCGCTGCCCGACGAACCCGTTGTCCGCGCCTTTGGCAGCTGACCGATCCAGATGACCGAATCCGCCAAGTCATTCGAACCGACATCCGAACTCAAGTTCGGCCAGGTCGGTGTCGCCAACCTGCGTTTGAAGCGCCTCGACGCCGAAGCGATGTCCGCCGAGCTGGCGGCCAAGTTGACCAGCGCACCACAGCTCTTTCTGCGCACACCGGTGATCCTCGACCTGAGCCACCTGCCGACCCTGCCAAAGCGCGATGAAGTGCGTGACCTGTTCGATCGAATCCGCGCCGCCGGCATGCTTCCGGTCGGCCTGTCGTACGGCACGACCGAGAACGAGGAGCTCGCGCGCGCACTCGAGCTGCCGCTATTTGCGAAATTCCGAGCCGCTTTCGAGCGCGCTGGCGAAGCGATGGCCGAGCCGCCGTCCGCTGCAGCTGCTGCTGCACCTGCGGTGGCACTACCGAGCAAGCCAACGCCACCACCGCCGAACCGTGTCCGCGCATCGAGCCTGCACCAGGACAGTCCGGTACGCTCGGGCCAGCAGATCTATGCGCGTGGCGGCGATCTGGTTGCGACCAAACTGGTCGCCAATGGTGCCGAAGTGATCGCCGATGGCTCGATCCACGTCTATGGCGCCCTGCGCGGTCGCGCCCTGGCTGGCGCACAAGGTGACGAGAGCGCCCGTATCTACTGTCAGGAATTCCATGCCGAGCTGGTTTCGATTGCAGGTCGGTATCGGGTATTCGAGGATCTTCCGGAAGATCTGCGCGGCAAACCCGTGCAGGCCTGGCTGGAGGGGGAAAAACTGCTGCTGGCCAGGCTCGGCTGACGGCGGAATCAACAAGAGCCATGGGAGTTGGGACATTGACTGAGATCATCGTTGTCACGTCCGGCAAGGGCGGAGTGGGCAAGACCACAACGAGCGCGTCGCTGGCGGTCGGTCTGGCCAAGCGCGGGAAGAAAATTGCCGTCATCGATTTCGATGTCGGCTTGCGCAATCTCGACCTGATCATGGGTTGTGAACGCCGCGTCGTGTATGACTTCGTCAATGTCATCAATGACGAATGCACGCTCAAGCAGGCGTTGATCAAGGACAAGCGCTACGACAACCTGTTCGTGCTCGCCGCCTCGCAGACGCGCGACAAGGAAGCGCTGACCAAGGAAGGCGTCGACAAGGTGCTGAACGGATTGCGCGAGGACGGCTTCGATTTCGTCATCTGCGATTCGCCGGCCGGCATCGAGAAGGGTGCGGCCCTGGCCATGTACTTTGCCGACCGTGCCGTGGTCGTGGTCAATCCCGAGGTTTCCAGCGTGCGCGATTCCGATCGCATCCTTGGTCTGCTCGCGAGCAAGACCCGGCGCGCCGAACTCGGCAATGGCGCGGTCGAACAACATCTCCTGCTGACCCGCTACAACCCGAACCGGGTCGAATCGGGCGACATGATGAGCATCGCCGACGTGCAGGAAATCCTCGGCATCGAGGTGGTCGGCGTGATTCCCGAATCCGAAGGCGTGCTCGCCGCATCGAATGCCGGCATCCCGGTGATTCTCGATGAAGGCTCGAACGCCGGTCTCGCCTATGAGGATGCGGTCGCGCGGCTGCTCGGCGAAAGTCGACCGCTGCGTTTCATCGATGCGCAGAAGAAAGGCCTGCTGTCACGACTTTTCAGGAGCTGAGCATGGGAATCCTCGACTTCTTCAAGACCAAGCCGAAGAACACCGCCAACGTCGCCAAGGAGCGCCTGCGCATCATCGTTGCCCAGGAGCGCGCCCAGCGCGGCAGCCCGGATTACCTGCCGACCCTGCGCCGCGAGATCCTCGAAGTGATCAAGAAGTACGTCAACGTCGATCCCGATGCCGTGCTGATCAGTGTCGAACGCGATGGCGATCAAGAGGTGCTTGAACTGTCGGTTGCACTGCCAGAGAAAGGCAACGCCGCGATCGGCAATGGCTGACGATCGATGTTGCGCCTTGGCGATATCAATGAGCAGACCATCCGTGACCTGCTCGGTCGATACGCATTGCAGCTCGAACTGGTTGCCGAGGGCGAGGCTATTCCTGGCAGCTACTGGGGCGAGTCCGAAGCCGGCCTGATCGGTTCAACCGTATTCGCCCGCAGCGACACGCCCGTGCATTCGCTGCTGCATGAAGCCTGTCATTTGATCGTCTTGCCGGTGGAACGGCGGGCCTTGGTGCATACCAATGCCACCGATTCAATCGCCGAGGAGGATGCCACCTGCTATCTGCAGATCGTCCTCGCCGATGCCCTGCCCGGTGTCGGCAGCGAACAGCTCATGGCCGACATGGATGAATGGGGCTATACCTTTCGTCTCGGCTGCGCGCGAGCCTGGTTCGAGAACGATGCGGCCGATGCGCGTGACTGGCTTCAGGCCCACTCACTGCTGCCGAGCAGTGCGCGTCAGGACGCCCACGCGAAATCGCTGAAGCCCGGCACGTCAGCGAACAGCGTTGACCGCTGACGCGCCGAGGCAAGCTGATCTCACAGTAAGCCCGACAGTTTCAGGGCGCCTCGAATCCGTCCTGAAAGATCAGATCGATCGGACCGCTCGGTAGCGGCCAGGCCCAGGCACCACGACCGCGTGTGAACACGGCCAGCGTGCTGAAGCCACGGTCGATGGCCATGTCCCAGATCATCACGCGCGGCAGGCCGTTCTCGAACCGGTACCAGACTGGTGAGGCCACGCTGACATCGTCGGTGTAGTACAGGCCCCAGTCGCTGCCGGCGAAAACCTGATTGGGCATGTTCGGATTGACCGCCACGGCATTCACCGGAATGTTCGGCAGGTTGCCGCTGACGTTGCGCCAGGTGAACGTCGCGCAGTTGTTCTGGCAGGTAACCTGATAGACATGACCAGGCGTCAACGGCGTGTTCTGGTCGAATCCACCAAGCACGGCATAGCCAATCGCACTCGCTGCCGGATTGCCGCCATCACCGACGTCGACTGCCACGTCCATGATCGGACGATTCGGCAACAGTGCATTGCCGTCGGTCAAATTCACCCAGCTCGCCGTATCCTGGATGCCCTGATTCATGCCGTAGCCCAATTGCACATTGCCATCGTTGGTGCCGGCAATCACCACACTCGGCGTCTTCGTCGCATGTGCGAGCTGGTTGATGAATGAGCGGTTGCCCAGCGTGTTCTTGGTCAGATTCGGACTGTTCGGATACCAACTGCTGCTCGGAATACCGCCAAGCAGGGTTTCCCAGACCCGATTGGTTCCACCAAGCATGTAGCTGCATCCGATCGATGACGAACAGCCGCTGCCAGCAACATCCAGCGCTCCGTAACGATAGATCTCGATTGGCATGACGAAGCTCAGGGTGTCACCACCCCAGCCCGAATTGGCCGACGAGTATCCGCCGAACGGCCCTGTTTGGGAGACATTGAGATTTCCATTCTGGGATGAAAAGTACCAGCGCTGCTCATTGACCGGCTCGATCCGCGTGTAGATGCCATCTCCGCCCAACCTCACGCTCCATTGCTCCGGAGCCGGATCGGCATTGCTCCAGCGCACCGCATCGCTGCCATTGTCCTGCGCACCCGCGCTCGCACCTGGCGATGGCGCAGTCGCGAAATTGGCGGTTATATCGCCCGAATAGAGCTCGATCGAACCGATGGTCTGGTTCAGGGAAATGAAACTCGGCCGGTTGCCGCTCGACGAACCACCCGTTCCGAACTGGGCGTTCTCGGTATAGAAGACGCCGCCGTCGCTGCCGCTGAGCACCTTGTTGCTGTCATATCCACCAAACGCATTGCGCAGGAAAGCACGAGCATGATGATCGACATGCACATTGCCATTGCCATAACCGCAGGTGATGTCCATGAACGTGCTGCCACCATCGGTCGAGCGGTACATGTCGACGCCGCTGAGCAGGACGATATCGGGGTTGCCGGGAAACACCGTCAGACCCGCGTCATACCACATCTGGCTGCCGCCGCCCGATGCATTGCTGCAGCCGCCCGATTGCACACCGGAGCTGGTTGCGCGCTGCACCCAGCTAGCGCCGCCGTCGTCGCTGCGCCAGACACCGAGTACCGAGCTGTTCGAGGCATTGGAGCCCATCGCATACAGGATATTCGCGTTGCTTGCGGCGTCGGCCAACTCGATTCGCCCCAAGGTCTTGCCGCCGGGATTTCCATCGCCGGTTCCGGCCGGCCAGCCGTTGTTGAGCAAGGTCCAGTCGCCGGTTGCCGGACAACCGGTTGCCGGCAAGGTCGCCCGGTACACGCCATTGGCACCGAGGTTGGCGAGATCCGGCTGAACCGTTGTCGGAAGCCCACGCGTGCCGACGGCGGCGAAGACCCGTGCTGCACCACCGCCCGCATCCTGGACGATCAAACCGGTGATGTCCTGACGCTGGTCAAGGTGGCTGTTCGTGTAGCACGGCCCGCTCCAGTCGACACCCGCATTGTTGGAAACAAACAAACCCGTCTTGGTGCCGACAATGATCGTATCGAGATCATTCGGATTGGTGCGAACCTTGCCGACCGCCTGGTACTGCGGAAAGCCGAGGCCAGCGGATGGCGGATAGTACGGATTGAATACATCCTCGCCGAGCACGGCCCAGGTTTCGCCCTTGTCGATGCTCTTGAGCACACCGGACGAACCAAACGAGAATGAACCGTAGCGAAGATCGCCGGTACCGAGATAGATCACATTCGGATTGGTCGGCTCAATGTAGATGTCGCCTATCGCTGTACTCGCAATGGCGCGATCATCGGTGACGTTGCGCCAGGTAGTGGCGGCAGTGCAGCAATTGGTCGATTTCCACAGGCCACCGCCATCGGTCGCCGCGAAAACCGTATGCAAGCCGGCGATATCCGGCCCGCCTGGATCAACCGCAATCACGTTGGTTCGACCGGCAACTTTCGAGCCGCTGTTGAGCAATGGCGAAGGGCCAAGAAACGTCCAGCCATTCGGCATCAAGGCCAACGGCGACTGTGCCGAGCGTTGGTAGCTCTTGTCGCCGGCCGGGACACGGGATGCTATCTGCAAATCGGCCGGCTTTGCCTCCTCATACCAGGCCGGACTGAAATTCATCGTCGGATAGGCAACCCGATGCGCCCAGTAGTCACCCGCAATCGGTTTGGCCCATGCGCCTTCACTGTCGGAGTCACCCAATTTCCCGCTTGTCCAGGAAACACACCCAATGAGTGCCGTCACTCCAAAAACCAGCGCTGCCGCAACGATGCCAACCTTCATGACTTTCCCCGAGACCTCCGCCGGATGACGGAGTCCGGCGATAGTAGAAGCATGAGGGACAAGCGTCCATGCACCATTTGGCACGGGTCGCGAAGCACCGTGGCGTGATGGAGGCGAGCGCTCGCCAGAGGCAGCCGAAATCCATCACCCGATGAAATATTCGGGCTATCCTCCGGGCTGGATCTGGGGAGATGACCAATGAAGAGAACCACAATCCTGCCACTGTTGGCTGCCACCCTCGCCCTGGTTGCCTGTACTGCCCAGCAACCACGTCCCGGGACACCGGTTGCGGCGAAAACGCAGACCGTGACCGCCGCCGATGCCTTCGTCGCCGGCGTCAATCGGGAAATACGCGATCACTATGTCGAGGATGCCGCTGCGCAATGGGTCGCGGCAACCTACATCACGGCGGATACCGGCGTGCTCGAAGCCAAGTCCAGCGAGCGCAATCTGATCCGTCTGAAGAATGCAATTGACGCCTCACACCGCTTCGACGGGGTCGCCGGCATCAGCGCGGAGACCTCGCGCGGCATGGAAATGCTCAAGCGCCAGAGCGCAATGCCGACACCAGAGGATCCGGCGCATCTGGCCGAGATGGCCACGCTCGCATCCAAGCTCGGCGCGGCCTACGGCTCGGGCAAGTACTGCAAGGATCCGGCGGATCCGGCCACTTGCAGGACTCTCAACCAGCTCTCCGAAGTGCTTGCCGAGAATCGTGACTGGAACGCCGATCTGGAAGCCTGGCAGGGTTGGCATAGCGTCGGTCGCGGCATGCGCGCGGACTATCAGCGCTTCGCCGAACTGCTCAATGAAGGTGCGCGCGATACCGGCTATGCCGACGCCGGCCAGGCCTGGCGATCTGGCTACGACATGGATCCAGCCGCACTGCGCACGGAAACGGACCGGCTTTGGGGTCAGGTAAAGCCGCTTTACTCTCAACTGCAATGCTATGTGCGCGGCAAGCTCGACCAGCGCTATCCAGGCAGGATGCCGAAGGACGGCACGATACCGGCGCATATAACCGGCAACATGTGGGCGCAGGACTGGTCGGCTCTGTATCCACTTGTGCAACCCTATCCTGGCGTCAGCGGAGTTGATGTCACCGCGGCACTGAAAAAGCAGAAGTACACGCCAGAAAAAATGGTTCGAAGTGCCGAAGATTTCTACCGGTCTCTCGGCATGCCGGCCCTGCCCGCCTCGTTCTTTGAGCGCTCACTGTTTGTGCGCCCGCGCGATCGCGACGTGGTCTGCCATGCCAGTGCCTGGGATCTGAATCTCGAAGGCGATGTGCGCATCAAGATGTGCATCACACCGACCGAGGAGGATTTCCGCACGATCTACCACGAGCTTGGCCACATCTACTACTACCTCGCCTACAACGATCTTCCGCCGCTGTTCCAGACCGGCGCGCATGACGGCTTCCACGAGGCCATCGGCGATACCGTGCAGCTCAACCTGACCCCGGCCTATCTGCACCAGATCGGTCTGGCCGGCACACCGAAGGACAACGAAAAGGCGGTAATCAACGCACAGATGCAGCTCGCCCTCGAGAAAATCGCCTTCCTGCCGTTCGGCAAGCTGATCGACGAATGGCGCTGGGGCGTGTTCGACGGTTCGATCACGCCGGCGAACTACAACAGCGCATGGTGGCAGTTGCGCCAGAAATACCAGGGCGTCTCGGCACCGATGGCACGCAGCGAAAATGATTTCGATCCGGGCGCGAAGTACCACGTACCGGCCAACACTCCGTATATGCGCTACTTCCTCGCCCACATCCTGCAGTTCCAGTTCCAGCGTTCGCTGTGTGAAACAGCCGGCTTCAAGGGCCCACTGAACGATTGCTCGATCTATGGCAACAAGCAGGCCGGCGAAAAATTCTGGGCGATGCTCGGCAAGGGCGGCAGCCAGCCGTGGCCGGAAACCCTGAAGGAGCTGACCGGCAACGAGCAGATGGATGCCCGCGCCATCATCGACTACTTCGCCCCGCTCAACGCCTGGCTGACAAAGCAGAATGTCGGCAAGGACTGCGGCTGGCAGGGCTGATATGGCATGATCGCCAGCCGACCCGAACCCTTTCGGGCGGTTGGTGATTCCCACAAGAATTCGCAGGTGAGCGCATGCAACGATGGGTAAAGATTCCGGATGGCCGCTTCCTCGATGCCAATCGCATCGCCTATGTCGGCAAGGTTGAAACCTTCAATCGAATCGACGAGGACGGCACCGAACTCGGCCTCGCCTATGCGGTCAACCTGGGCACTGATTTTCCGCGTGAATCACAGATCAACGTGATCGGAACCAAGGATGAGATCTTCAGTCTGTTGCGCGGGATTCTTGGCGGCACCGCGGCAAGCGCCGCAGCGCCTGCCGATCAGGCCTGAACATCGGCCTGCATCGGAATTCGGCGCTCGAATACGCGGCACAAACGCCAGGCGATGAAGCCAGTCGCCGTGATTCCGGCAGCGGTCAGGGCGAGTTTCAGCGAACTGTCGGATACCAGCGGTGAAACCACGCCGGCCAGGATCGCGCTCATCACCAGACTGAAGAATGCCTGCATCGATGAGGCACCGCCGCGATGGCGCGGGAAGCGATCGAGCAGATTCAGGGTCAGGGTTGGAAAGGCGATGCCGATCCCCATCGCGTGCAGGCCGATCGGCAGCACCGACCACGGCACCATCGGCCTGGCCAGCAACAGGGTCGTCGCGATGTTGAGCGCCGAGGCGCCGAGCATGATCGAATAGCCGAGGCGGATCGTGGCACCGCCACTGACCCGACCAGCGAGCCTGCCGGACAGGAGCGAGCCGAGCATGAGGCCGCCGATGGCTGGAATGAACAACCAGGCAAATTGTTGCGCATCAAGTCCGAGCAGGCCGATGACGAAGGCCGGCGCGGACGAGATGTACACGAACAAGGCGTTGAAGCCGAGCGTGCCGGCAAATACCAGCGGCAGGAAGACCGGATCACGCAGGATCATCTGGTAGGTTTTCGCCATCGCGCGCATGGAAAGCGCGTTGCGGCGTTCGCGCGGATGGGTTTCCGGCAACAGGGCCAGACAGGCGATCCAGAGCAGGCCCGCAAATGCGGCGAGGAACCAGAAGATCATCGTCCAGTGGGCGAAGGCGATGATCCAGCCGCCGATGATCGGCGCGATCGCCGGCGCGATACCGAAGATCATCGACACCGTCGACATCAGTCGCTGCGCCGCCGCGCCATCAAAACAATCGCGGATGATCGCGCGCCCGACAATCATGCCGGCCCCGGCCGACATGCCCTGCACGGCGCGAAACGCGAGCAGTTCGCCGATCGTTCCGGACAGCGCGCAACCGATCGAGGCGGCTGTGAAAACGGCAACTCCGGCGAGAATCACCTTGCGCCGCCCGAGCGAATCCGACAGCGGCCCGTGCAACAAGGACATCAACGCGTAGGCAATCATGTAGACGCTGAGCGTCTGCTGCATCGCGACCTGACTGGCCTGCAACTGCGCGCCGATGACCGGGAATGCCGGAAACATCGTGTCGATCGCAAACGGCCCGAACATCGCCAGTGCGGCAAGCAGGGGGGCCAGGCGTCGACTGTTCGGTGTGGCGGCGAGCGTCACGTTACCGGATCATCCCGTTCAAGAAGTGAGCCCGCGCATGCTACGGTCTGTTCTGCGGCAAGTCATGCGGATTCGCGGACAACGACTTCTGCCGGCATACTGTTTCGCGTATCCATCGTCGGTGGATTGAGGCCAAGGATCCCGAATGAATCTGGTTTCACCAATGGCTGTTGCGGGTGGTGCCGGAGCCGGCGCCTTGATTCGCTGGATGCTCGGCCTCGCCCTCGATGCGATTTTTCCGGCGGTCCCGCTCGGCACCCTCGTCGCCAACGTGGTTGGTGGTTTCCTGATGGGCCTTGTGATTGGATCATTCGATCAATTCCAGACCCTGCCGCTTGAGTGGCGACTCGCGATCACGACCGGCTTTCTCGGTGGACTGACCACATTCTCGACATTCAGTGGCGAGACGATCAATCACCTGCTGCGCCAGCAATGGGGCTGGGCGAGCGGGCTGATTTTTGTACATGTCGCCGGATCGATAATGGCCGCCCTGCTCGGCGTCGTCGTCATCCGCACGATTCTGCGCCAATGAGGACATCGATATGCCTCGCGCCAGCCTCAAGAGTCGTGTCACTTCCCTGCTTGCCGACTGCGGCGTCGAAGTCAACGGCGAAGCGCCGTGGGATATCCAGGTACACAATGACGATTTTTATGCGCGTGTGATTGCGCGCGGCTCGCTCGGATTGGGCGAGTCGTACATGGCTGGACAATGGGATGCGCCGACGCTCGACGCCTTCATGTTCAGATTGCTCAATGCGCATGTCGACGAACGCACCGGACAACTCGACGATGCGCGACTGTGGCTCAAGGCCGAGCTGCAAAACCTTCAGCGTGGACGCCGCGCTTTCGAGATCGGCGAGCGCCACTACGATCTCGGCAATGACCTGTTCCGGGCCATGCTTGGCAAGCGTCTCGTCTATAGTTGCGGCTATTGGAAATCCGCCCAATCACTCGATTGCGCGCAAGAGGACAAACTTGATCTGGTCTGCCGCAAGCTTGGCCTATGCGCAGGCATGCGCGTGCTCGACATCGGCTGCGGCTGGGGCGAGGCGCTGAAATTTTCCGCCGAACGCTACGGCGTCAGCGGCGTCGGCATCACCGTTTCCAGCGAACAGGCGCAATTCGCCGGTGAACTCTGCCGCGGCTTGCCGATCGAGATACGCGTTCAGGATTATCGCGAGCTCGATGAGCGATTCGACCGGGTTTTCTCGATTGGCATGTTCGAGCATGTTGGCGTCAAGAACTACCGCAGCTACTTCGAGGTGGTTCGGCGCTGTCTGGTTGACGACGGCTTGACCCTGTTGCATTCAATCGGCGCGAACAGCTCGTCGAACCACACTGACCCGTGGATCGCGAAATACATCTTTCCTAACTCGATGATTCCTTCGGCGGCCCAGATCACCAAAGCCGCAGAACCGGACTTCGTGATCGAGGATTGGCACGGCTTCGGCCCCGACTACGATCGTACGCTGATGGCGTGGATCGCCAACTTCGATCAAGCCTGGCCGCAGCTTTCCGCCAGCTACAACGAACGCTTCCAGCGCATGTGGCGCTTTTACCTCTCGACTTCCGCAGCGGCATTCCGCTCGCGACGCGACCAGCTCTGGCAATGGGTGTTCAGTCCGCGTGGCGTCGCCGGTGGATACATCGTCCAACGTTGAATTGGCGGGTCTTTGCCAAGCCGGTTTGACGGGAATCACTCAGGCCTGATCGGATGCGAGATGCCGCGCAACTTGCTTTCGTGGGAGTTCACGCCCCGCCTTCGGCGGCGCGCTGTCGCGCAGCAAACATGGATCCGGGCGGTTGCCGTTCCTTCTCCCCTCCTGTAGGAGCCCGTTTACGGGCGAGCTTTTGGCTGGCGTGGACGAAGAGCTCGCCCCTGGCGGGGCTCCTACAAGGCTTGCGGTTGACCTGTAGGAGCCCGTTTAAGGGCGAGTTCTTGCTTTGGCTTGACGGCCTCGGGAGAAGGAAAAACCCGCTGGCTGCGCGCCTTTCCAATCAACGAGTTAGGTTATGTTTGATGAGAGTGGCTGCAGTCGCGATGCCTTTGTCTCGATTCAAGCCAACGCATCGTGGCTGAAGCCACACCCACAACGGCCTACCGCGCAGCGGGCTTTTCGTGTGCGACTCAGTCGTCAATGCGCTGCGACTGAAGTCCCTCCCGCAAGGAGCCGGGCAGCGATTGACGAATCAACTGGACGCGGGTGTGCTGTCACCGACGACATCGAGCTGGCTGATGATTCCTTCATCGAACCATTGGCGCAGGAAGCCGAGCGCCATCGCAGGCACATCTTCAGCCGCGTGAATACTTGCCAGTTGCTCGCACGCATCAGCGAAGTTCCTTTGCTCCGAAAGCAGGAACCGCAAGGCAACCAGCTCATTCGCCTCGGTTGGTCGGAACCGGGAAATCCGTTCCTCGTCCCGCCAAAGCAATCGGGCCGGTATTGACGACAAGCCGGCTTCAGGTGGTGGCTGCGTTTCCTTCAATGCACGCCAGATTTCGACCGCATTGGTCGTGGTCGGCAGCAGGCGCACGCTCGGGTGGAACTTCAGGCGCAACCCGGGCCATGCCGCGGAATCCAGCGACTGCAGCGCCGACCAGTCGATGCATCCGGCATCGGCCGAATCGAACACATCGAGCAACTCGCGCTCGAATGCCGCAAGTTCGGCAATTGCAGCATGCTCGGCGAATGGCATGTGCTGCGCGAGCCAGCCCGGAACCTGGGCGCCAAAATGGCGCAACGAACGCACCTGGGATGGATGCGCCTTGATATAGCCGCTGCAGAAATCGGCCCAGAGCGCATCACCGAGATAGGCCGCAAGCACAGGGTGATCGGCCTCGAGCGCTTCGCGCAAGCGCGCGTGATAGGCGTTGGCGTAGATCGAAAGTCCGATATCGCTGTTGACCAATCCCTGCGCACACCACGCGCGCGGAAAGTCCGCGCTACCGCGCAGGTGTGCAAGAAACCTTTGCTCGATGGAATCCAGTGCGATCATGCGCAGGCCGCCTGCGTTGATTGCCCGACGGCCTTGCCGATGCGCCGCGCCTGATCGAGCTCGGCGACGAGTTCAGCCAGCGGAGGAATATGGTCGTCGCGCTCGATCATCGTGGTGACCTGACCAATCCGCTCCAGCGTACGTGCATACAGCGCCCAGACCTCGTCACGCACGGGATGATCGTGGGTATCAATCACGTAGTCGCCATAGTCGCTGTGTCCGGCCAGATGGATCTGCCAGATCCTTTCCGCAGGCAGCGCCGCGACATAGGCGTCGGCATCGAAGCCATGGTTACGCGAGCTGACGTAGATGTTGTTCACATCGAGCAGGATGCGGCAGCCGCTGCGGTGCGCGATCTCGCTCAGGAACGCAGCTTCTTCCATCTCGGCATTGGCAAAGCTGACATAGGTCGAGACATTCTCGATCAGAATCTCGCGACCAAGGAATTCCTGCACTTGCCCTATACGCGAAACAACATGGACGATCGCTTGCTCGGTGTAGGGAAGTGGCAACAAATCATGGCTGTTGATGCCGCCGGTTCCGGTCCAGCACAGATGATCGGAAATCCAGATCGGCTCAACATGACTGGCAAGCTGTTTCAGCTCGCCCAGATAGTCGATATCGAGTGGATCGGTGCTGCCGATCGACAGCGATACGCCATGCATCGCCAGCGGATAGCGCGAACGAATCGAATCGAGATAGTGGCGCGGCTTGCCGCCCGCAACCATGAAGTTTTCCGAGATGATCTCGAACCAGTCGACATCAGGATTCTCGTTCAGCACCGCATCGAAATGCTCGGTGCGCAAACCCAGCCCATAGCCATACCAGGGCCGAACGCCCGAAGCGCGAGCCTCGGGCGTCGACACAGGCGTGATTTCAACGCGTTCGGTCATTACGACTTGGTCGTACCACCCACATCGGCGCAGGTACTCGCCGGGATCGCGACAAAGCCCTGCCCCTTGCAACTGCCCATGCCCTTGCAATCATTGGAAGCGGTCGCGCAATCGTTGTGCCCCTTGCAGGCGTTCGCACCGTAGCATTTCACGGTATCGGCCTTCTCGGCCATCGCCATGCCCGCAGCGCTGTCCATCTTGCCGCCAAGATCCGCGCATGCGGCGACCGTGGTGGCGACGAAGCCCTGACCCTTGCAGCCACCCTGGCCCTTGCAGGCATTGGCGGCGGTCTTGCAGTCGTTGTGGCCCTTGCAGGCATTCACGCCCATGCAGTGGCCCGTCTCGACCTTGGCCGCCGCTTCAGGAGAAGCATTGGCTTGTCCGGACAGACTGGCCAGACTCGCGGCAATCAGAGCCAGACTGAAACCCGAAATTCCTGCGCTGATGGTATTCATTGTTCAATTCTCCAATATCAGTTGAGTTGCGTTGTTGCGACCCGCGGCCCCCTCCACTCGGCCTGTCGTTGCCGCCATGGCGAACGAGCACTCCATCAGTCCCTGCCGGCATGAATTTCCTTTCAATGCCAAGCAAAGATCCAGAGTAGCGTTGCAACGGATGATCCGCATCTGCTTCGATGAACCCGATGGTCGCCAGAAGTTGGAGGTCAATGGATTCAGGGAGCCGCGACACCGGTTCGCCAGTCCAGGGATGCCGAGCCCGGCAGTGCTGGCACGGCAAGAAGGACTTTCGCGACATGGGTTTGCGCGACACCCGCGTCCATCGCCGATTTCCACGCATCCTCGATTGCGTCGAAACCCTTGTTGCTGGCGGCCAGCATGACCAGGGTGCCCTTGCCCATCGGTACCTCGCGACCGTAGCTGCCGTCGCTGCGGAAGTCGATTCGTGACTGCGGCGGCGCATCGACGACATAGACAACGCTGACCTCGGCACCACCCCCCGGCATGACCATGTGCACGCTCTCGTATGGGCCGGCGGGACATTTATGCACATAATTCACACCATCCGGCACCGCCGCGAGGCTTACCCCGCGCTGGGCAAATACATCGATCACATCCTGCCTGGGCACCTCGGTCCTTGCCTCGGCGGCACTGACGACGTGCTCGCGCAGGTGCTCATCGACCATGGCTGCCAGGATCGGCATTTCATGAGCAGGCTGGTTCAGGGCAACGACGGCAACCACGATCGATGCCGCGGCCGCAAGGATCAGCGCGGAAAACCCGCGCCGGCGGTTGCGCAATCCATGGCGCAACTCGGTGGTTTGCGCGAGCAGGATACGATCAGCCAGATTGACCGGTGCCGGCACACCCGCTGCCCGGCGGATGCGCGCCTCGAACTCGTCGGCCCGCAACTGCGCTGCCGCACAGCCTGGACAATCGGCACGATGGGCGACAAAGGAATCGAGCGTACTCGCAGGCTCGCTGCCAAGCCGTCGGCGGAACTCAAGGCAGTTCATAGCTCGCTCACTCCAGCGCTCTGGTCTTCAAAACCCAGTTGCCCTTTCAATTTCTGTCGCGCCCGGAAAAGCTGGGTCATCACGGCGGCTTCGCCCAGACCGAGCTGTGCGGCGATCTCGGCACAGGAGAACCCGCCGATCACCTGCAATACCAGAGGCTCGCGGTATTTCGATTCAAGTCGCCCGATTGCCGCCCGCAACGTCGATTCCTCGGTCCGGTGTTCGGGAGTCGCCTGCGGATCAGGCAAATCGAAATCATCGATGTTGTCCGATGGCATCGCCTTGCGCTCGAACAGGCGCGCGTGTTCGCGGCGCAGGATGGTGATCAGCCAGGCCTTGACCGCAGCGACCTCGCGCAACTTGTCGAGCGCCCGCCAGGCGCGCAGGAAAGTGTCCTGGACGAGATCCTGAGCCAGCGCATCATGGCCACACAGCCAGTAGGCGTAGCGGTACAAATCCGTGGAGTGCCCACGAACCAGCGCCTCGAATTGGTGTTGGCGACTGCTCATGGGTGAATTGACCGGCATCGATTCAATTTCCTTTCAAGGGCAGGCGCATGACCCTGATCCAGCGCTTCGTTCTTGACGGTACTTCAGCGGACAGACCGATCGAGGATGGAACTGTCGAAAAACACGGGTTGCGAACTGATACTGCACCGCACGCGCAGGATAGCCGTTGTCGCGATTGTGCGTGATCGCGCCCGATCCGGCACAATTGGCGGTTCGCGTCGGCCTTCTGCCGATGCCTGAAGATTCCGGAACACAATGACCCTGCAAGGCAATTACGAACAGATCGCGCTCAAGGATTACGCCGAGCGCGCCTACCTCGATTACTCCATGTATGTCGTGCTTGATCGCGCCCTGCCGTTCATCGGCGACGGCCTCAAGCCGGTGCAGCGTCGCATCATCTATTCGATGAGCGAGCTCGGCCTCAATGCCACGGCCAAGCCGAAGAAATCCGCGCGCACGATCGGTGACGTGATCGGCAAATTCCATCCGCATGGCGACAGCGCCTGCTACGAGGCGATGGTGCTGATGGCGCAGCCGTTCTCGTATCGCTATCCACTGGTCGGCGGCCAGGGCAACTTCGGTTCGCAGGATGATCCGAAATCGTTCGCGGCAATGCGCTACACCGAATCGAAACTGACCCCGATCGCCGAGGCCCTGCTCGAAGAACTCGGCCACGGCACGGTCGATTGGGTGCCGAACTTCGACGGCACACTCAAGGAACCGGCGTGGATGCCTTCACGCATCCCGCATGTTTTGATCAATGGCACCACCGGCATCGCGGTTGGCATGGCCACCGACATTCCGCCGCACAATCTGCGCGAAATCGTCAACGCCTGCATCCATCTGCTTGACAATCCGGATGCGAGCATCGCCGAACTCTGCGAATTTGTTCCAGGCCCGGATTATCCGACCGAAGCCGAGATCATCACGCCGAAGAGCGACCTGCTCGCCATGTACACGACTGGCAACGGCAGCCTGCGTGCGCGTGCCATATACACGCGCGAGGACGGCAATATCGTCATCACCGCCCTGCCGCATCAGGTTTCGCCGTCGAAGATCATCGAGCAGCTCGCCGCGCAGATGCGCGCGAAGAAACTGCCGATGATCGAGGATGTGCGCGACGAATCCGATCACGTCAATCCGATTCGCGTGGTCCTGTTTCCGCGCTCGAACCGGATCGATGCCGACGAGCTCATGCCGCATCTGTTCGCGACCACCGATCTGGAAAAGAGCTACCGCGTCAACCTCAACATGATCGGCCTCGATGGTCGCCCGCAGGTCAAGAACCTCCGCCAGATCCTCACCGAGTGGCTGCGTTTCCGCACCGATACGGTGACGCGCCGCCTGCAGCATCGACTCGAAAAGGTCGAGCGTCGCCTGCACCTGCTCGAAGGCTTGCGCATCGCCTACCTCAACCTCGATGAAGTGATCCGCATCGTGCGCAGCGAGGACGAGCCGAAACCGGTGCTGATGAAGCGCTTCGGACTCAGCGAGGAGCAGGCCGACTACATCCTTGAAACCAGACTGCGTCAGCTCGCTCGTCTCGAAGAGATGAAGATCAATGCCGAGAGCGACGAGCTCGAACAGGAGCGGGCGAAGATCAATGTCCTGCTCAACTCGAAGGCCCGCCTGAAGACCTTGATCAAGGACGAGCTGCGCGACGACGCGAAGAAGTTCGGCGATGACCGGCGCTCGCCGCTGGTCGCACGTGCGGCGGCGCAGGCTCTCGATGAGGCCGCCCTGGTCACCAGCGAACCGACCACGATCGTACTCTCGGCAATGGGCTGGATCCGCGCGGCCAAGGGCCACGACATTGACGCGCCGGGTCTCAGCTACCGCGAAGGCGACAGCTACCTGGCCTCAGCCAGGGGGCGCACGACCCAACAGGTCGCCTTGATCGATTCGAGCGGGCGCAGCTATTCGGTGCCAGCGCATGCACTACCTTCGGCACGCGGCAATGGTGAGCCGGTCAGCGGACGCTTCAGCCTGCCTGCCGGCGCACAAATCGATACCCTGGCGATCGCCGATCCGACCACGCGCCTCGTCCTGGCCACGGATTTCGGCTACGGCTTCGTGACCCGATTCGAGGCACTGCTCGGCAGCAAGAAGGCTGGCAAGCAATTGATCAACATGGATGACAAGGCCCATGTGCTGCATCCGGCCCTGGTCGAAGACAGCGCGCGCGACCGCATTGTCGTTGCCACCAGCAGCGGACATTTGTTGATGTTCTCGGTCGCCGAACTGCCCGAACTCGACAACGGCGGCAAGGGCAACAAGCTGATCGAAATCCCGAAACCAAAACTCGGTTCGGGCGAACGCGTGGTCGGCATCGCCGTGGTCGCCGAAGGCAGGAGCGAAGTGACCCTGTTCGCCGGCCAGCGCAAACTGATCCTCAAGTGGGCCGACCTGGTCGAATATGGCGGCAACCGCGCCACGCGTGGCGCGCTGCTTCCGCGCGGTTTCCAGCGCGTCGAGCGCATCGAGACCACGGCCTGATCTTCGCTGCGAACGACAGGAACAAGAAGGGGGCCTCGCGGCCCCCTTCTTGTGTTCATGTGATGCGGAATTACATCCGGCGTGCGCGACGACGCAAGCCGAACACGCCAAGGCTCAGTACCAGCAAGCCAAGCGCAAGTTTGCTCCAGGTTGCCATGGTCGGCAGATCAACGATCGGCTCGACCGGCCCCGGGCCACCACCAGCAGCACAGACCGTGCAGATGCCTTGCAGGCCCGGCGTCGGGATCAGGCTCCAGTTGACGATGCTTCCGGTATCGCCACCGGCATTGTCGGAAACGTTGAGGGTCCAGGTACCGAGCGTGCTCTCGCCATCAAATGCGGACAACGGCAACAACGGAAGAACCGGACCACTCAGCCACGGCGTCGTGCCTGGACAGGAGGTTTCGGGATCGACACTGGCGGCATCGGAGAAGACTACGTTCATGTTGTCGTTGCTGCAGCCAAAGGTACCTGCCGGAACACCAGGACGATCCAGCAATGTGACCGTGGTACCACCAGGACTCTGCAAGGTGACGCGCACATCACCGACCCAGGTGTGATTGATCGCGACCGCGACTTCAAGGTCGCTCAAGGTGATGGCCTGGGATACGGTGATCGTCGAGTTGACCCCGGCCGGGAGATTGTCGATGAGGTCTATTGGCAGGGTTTCGTTGGGCGCGATGCTGCCGCTCTCGCCGATCTGCGAGCTGATCGAGCCGCTTGCTGTCGCGCCTTCGGTACTGGTCACATTGACCGGCAGGGTGAACGCGCTGACGCAGGTTGCAGCCTGGTTGGCTGTGACGACAAAGGTCGCGGTGGCGCTCGTTCCAGCGGCAATCGAGCCGAGATTTGCTGTCGATGTGACATAGGTGATGCCGGCAGGTGCCGGCAAGCCGAGTGAAGCGACAACACCGGTAAAGCTGCCGGCTGCCGCACTGATCGGCACCTGCACCGTAACCGATTCACCAGGTTCGATGACGCCATTGACCTGGCCGGGATTGCTGGAGCACTGGTCGGTCAGGCTTGCCGAGGCGGAACCGACCGACAAGGTCGGGCCGCCGGGGTTGCCAAGCACGTTCATGACGATGTGCATGTCCGGGAAACCCAGCGACGCAACCGTGACCGGCGCTGCCGCCCCGCAGTCCGGCGCTCGCAGATAGCTCGGGGCCGACTCCCCCCCGGCATTCGAGCCGATGAAGAACGAATTGCCATCCGGCTGACCATCCGGTGTCAACACTTCGACAACGAGATTGGAACCGGCCAAGGCCAATCCGCTGATCGATGCCGGAAAGATGGTTGCGGCCTGATCTGGAACATTGAACCCGAGGCTGGAAATCTGCGTGTAGGAACCGAACGCTCCGGGGAATGCACCGCTGCCGCTGTAGAGGTTCACGGTCACCGGTTGCGAACCGGTGGCACCGGTTGCCGTCTCAATGCCGAATTGCACCTCGCAGACATTGATATCGGCGGTCAGCGGGAATGACCGGTAGTAGGAGTTGTCCCTGTGCACACCGCCCGCATTGCAGGAGACCGAGTTCGTCGCCGTGATCGCCTGCGAGGTCGACTGGGTCAGGGTGATCGAACCGCAGGAGGCTCCCAGCGGCATTACCACCGGGCGTTGCGGCTTGGGCAATTCGGATGTAGCACGCGAGAGGCTGCCTTGCGCGAATGCGCCGGATGCCCCCATCGCCATCGCCATGACGATTGGAACAGCGACAAAACGGGATATTTTCAACATTATTCATTCCCCAGGGTAGTGCCTTGAGAGGCACGTTTATTGATCATTGATTGGAGCAATTCAGAACCTGCACGCCTGCAACTGCCGGACAGATGGAGCGATCCGTCGGCGTGACCGCAGGGCTGGGTCTGAAGTTCCGACAGTATCACCGGATCGAAGTCAGATGAAGCGCAAATCCGGCAGTTCCGAGTCTTCCATCATCGATTTGCGCGGTGACAATCCCCCGGCAAACTGAACAACATGCGCAATCCGTCCTCGGACGGCGGTCATTCCCCCCACTCCATGGATCGCCCCGCTGGACGTTACCCATGGTCATGCGCCAATCTCGCTGCCCGGTGCCGCTATCGGCCAGACTTGCAACTTCAGCCTCGGAGCCACCCTTGTCAACCATATTGCGCCGCAGCATTCTTGTGCTTCTTGCACTTTCGATCATCGTTTTCGCGGCTGCATGGTTGGCCCTGCGTGGCAGCCTGCCGCAACTGGATGGCAATCTGCCGACGAACGCAGTCCGGGCGGCAACGAGCATCGAACGGGATGCGCTCGGCACGGTGACGATAAGCGGGGCAAACCGCAGGGATGTGACCTGGGCACTCGGCTACGTACATGCCCAGGAGCGTTTCTTCGAGATGGATCTGATGCGCCGCAGCGCTGCCGGGGAATTGGCTGAACTGTTCGGCGCGGCTGCCGTGCCGCTGGATCGACGCGCCCGTGTCCATCGCATGCGCGCTCGCGCCGAAGCGACCCTGGCCCTTGCCAGCACTGAGGATCGCGAACTCATCGACACCTATACCGATGGCGTCAATGCCGGCCTGGCGGCGCTCGGCGTACGGCCCTTCGCCTACCTGCTCACGCGCAATACGCCACGACCGTGGAGCAACGCGGACTCGCTGCTCATCATCGACGCGATGTATTTCTCGTTGAACGATGCGAGCAACAAGGGCGAGCTGGCGTTTTCGCGCATGAAGGCGACCCTGCCCGAATCGGTCTTTCAATTCCTCACCGCGACCGGCGGCGGGTGGGACGCACCGCTGAGCGGCCCGGCGATGCGCTGGCCCGATCCACCAACGCCGGCGGATATCGATCTGCGCGCACTCGATCAGTCCCTCCTGAAACACATCGAGGCTGCGGCTGACGTGGTTCCCGGCAGCAACAGCTTCGCCGTCGGCGGCGCGCTGACCGGTGGACCCGGCCTGATCGCCAACGACATGCATCTGGATCTGCGCGTACCGGGCATCTGGTTTCGTGCGCGGCTGATCTATCCGAACCCGCGTCGCCCTGGCGCAACCGTCGATGTCAGCGGGGCCAGCCTGCCAGGCACGCCGGCCATCGTTGCCGGCAGCAATCGCTCGATCGCCTGGGGTTTCACCAACAGCTATGGCGATTTCACCGACTGGGTGCGCGTGCTCCCCGATCCGGTCGCTGTCGATCACTATCTGACCGCAGAAGGCAGCGCGGCGATCGACACGCACGAGGAATCGATTGCCGTTCACGGGGCTGAAGCGGAAACGCTGATCGTGCGCGAAACACGTTGGGGACCAATCATGGCGGAGGATGCCGATGGCATGCCACTGGCCCTGGCCTGGAGCGCCGAGCGCGAAGGTGCGGTGAACCTTGAACTGTTGAACCTGGAAACCGCCGAAACGACCGATGAAGGCATCGCAATCGCACAGCAGGCTGGCATGCCGGCGCAGAATTTCCTCGTTGCCGATCGCTTCGGCAGCATTGCCTGGACGATCGCCGGGCGGATTCCGCTGCGCATTGGCGATTTCGATCCGCGCCTGCCGGCCGACTGGAGCAAGCCCGACACCGGATGGAATGGATGGGTCGCAATCGCCGACTACCCGTTGCTTTCCAATCCGCCGTGGCATCGCCTGTGGACGGCAAATGCCCGCGCCGTCGATGAGGGCAAGCAGCTGGATCTCGTCGGCGATGGCGGCTACGACCTCGGCTCACGCCAGCAGCAGATCCGCGATGGTCTTCGCGCGAAGGATCATTTCAGCGTGACCGACATGCTCGACATCCAGCTCGATGACCGCGCCGTGTTCCTCGATCCATGGAGGAAGCGATTGCTCGCCCTGCTCGACAATGACACGGCAAGCGCGCAACGCAGCGCGCTGCGCAAGGCGCTCGATGACTGGGATGGTCGCGCTTCGGCCGATTCGGTGAGTTATCGCATCGTCCGCGCCTGGCGCAATGAAGTGAAAGACAGCGTGCTCGATGCCTTTGCCGGGGCGGTTCGCGTCAAATTCGCGGATTTCGAATTGCCCAAGTTGCCGCAATCGGAGCACGCGGTGTGGATGCTGCTCGAACGTCGCCCGCTGCATCTGCTGCCGCCCGGTTACGAAAGCTGGGAGGCGCTGCAGCTTGCTTGTCTCGATCGCGTTGCGGCCAATCTGGAAAAGCAGCCGGGTGGAATCCCGACGCGAACCTGGGGCGAACGCAATACCGCGCGCATCACCCATCCGCTGTCGCGCGCCTTGCCCGGATTAGTCGCCCGATTGCTCGACATGCCGGCCGATCAGCTTCCGGGCGACAGCAATATGCCGCGCGTGCAGACGCCCGGATTCGGCGCATCGGAGCGCTTCGCCGTCGCGCCGGGCGATGAGGAACATGGGTATTTCGAGTTGGCTGGCGGCCAGAGCGGCCACCCGCTGTCGCCGTTTTACGGCGCCGGACATCGCGACTGGGTCGCGGGCAAGCCGACCCCGTTTCTACCGGGCCCCGCAATCCATCGCCTGCAGTTCGAACCTCTCGCCAACTGAATCGCAAGGCGTAAGGCATCTCACTTGAAAGCGCCTGCACTGGCCCGTGAATGGGCTCTTCCGGACGACGACCGAACCGGAGGTGCAGGCTTCGATCGCGTTTACCGCGTCACTGCTTTGTTGTTGGGTGGAGCCCGCAAAGTGGATCCCGCCGCGCGCGATCCAATCACGGCGAAGGCATCACGCTTGCGCGCGGTGGAATCCGCTGGGCGGATTCCGGCCTGCGTCTGGTACCGGGCTGCGCGGAGGCTTGCGCTGGCCCGGCACCGTTGCAGGCGCCCGTTCAAGGTCGATATTCCCGTTGATCCAGAAGGGAAAGCGTGCGCCTGTAGCGGATCAGGGCGACTCGAATCCATCCTGAAAAATGATGTCGCCACCACCCGGCACCAGGATCGGTACCGTGAAGCTCGACTGCAGCCCGGTCGTGGCCGGCTTCAGTTCACTGTTGCCAGCGACCGGTGCGCTGTCCGTGGTCACCGAGAACGAATACAAGGAGCCCCAGTCGAGTGATGCGCCACTCGGTGCAGTCCAGGTCAGATAGCCGCCCGCCGAGCTGAAAGTCCAGTCGTTGCCGCTGTCCAGATCACCATCGCTGAAATGGCTGCCAAGTACCGTGGCCCCGGCCGCCGGCAAGGCAATCCGGAAGCGGTCGAATCCCTTGTTGCTCAGGACATCGAGATTCGGCTCCGCGCCGGCGGTTACTGCGCGTGAAAAATCGAGATTGTGCACGGCGTAATGATAGGTCGTCTGGCCATTGCCGAGATCGACCGCACGCACGGCCACCTTGGTGTGGCCCTCGACAACCGCCATTTCCGAATTCTGCGCGACCGTGTTTACGGGCAGGTTCTCGACCCAGCGATCGGTGACCGAGCCGAGCTTGAAGTTGCTCACGCCGGCAAAGGTCCAGTTGCCGGCCGAATACGTCGGCGTGCCGGTCACTGTCGCCATCGAGTTGTAGATATTGATGTCCTGACGGGCCAGATACCACGAATCGAACAGGTAGCTGGCGCCGGGATTGACCGTGTTGCTGATCTGCGCTTCGTTGACGGCCATGCGGCGCACGTATCCATCATCGGTCGGCGAGGCGTTCGTATTGCTGCCGATACAACCCGGATCGAACAAGGAGTGGCAGCGCCCCCACTGACCGGTCGCCGGAATGATCTCGGAACGGAACGAGAGATCCTGGTTGGCGTCGTTGTTGCCGTTGCTGTAGGTATCTCCGCACGAGCGACCCAGAATATGGCTGTCGAAGTTCTCGCCCGATGCGCAACCCTGGTTGGTCGTCAGCCAGGCGTGTTTGACTCCGGAACGACCGATCTGCTCGATACTGCCATTGGCATTGATGCGGTACATGTTCCAGATCAGGAACGGATGCTGATCGTTGTTGTAGGGGGCGAAAGTGCCTGAAAACTTCCCATGCCAGGGAATCCACGCGGTCCACAACGCGCTGCTGGTGCCAAGCGCACCCTGGCCTGCAATCGTCGTTGTTGCGGTGCCTGCGTTGACGTTGTTCTTCAGGGTCGAACTCGGCGCAAAAACAACCTTTCCGCTTCCGCCCGGGCCAGTCACTCCGCTGTCCCTCATCCTGAACACGGAAATGTTCTGCATGAACAGGTCAGCCTGGTAGGTTACGCCGGGCGGCTGACCATCAACCTGTTCGCCGTGGTAGTGCGACGGCGAGGGTATGCCAAGGAAATCCTTGGTACCACCGCCACCCTGACGGGTGATCTGGCTGAGGATCTCGAGGTCGGCGATGGGTGAATTGGCCATTTCGGGATGACCGCTGCGCTTGGCCAGCGCGGGTGCGACACGCATGTCGGCGGTATAGATCGCCAGTACATGATTGTCCCTGACCAACTCGTACATGAGCTTGTTGATGTAGAACCAGACCTTGCCGTCACCGCTGACGACATCGAGCAGCATCGGATCCTTGGTATTTGGACGCAGACGGAAATCCACCAGCGAAATCGAGCTGCCATCCTTGAGCGTCAGGGTATAGCCGCCTCGCGATTGCAGCGAACCCCCGAGGAATCCGACAAACGAGCCGCGCTCGGCGCGAAATTGCAGACTGCCGCTTTCACGCAGGGCAAACAGCTCCGACCCGTAAGCCTGACGGGCATTGAGCCCATCGGTCAGGCGCGCCGTATCGCTGGCCAGCTCGCCCGAGCGGCTCTGGATCGATATGCCCATGCTCTGGAGAAGGTTTTCGTTGAGACGGAAAGCAACGGTTCCACCCCACGCCGCCCAGTCACTGGAGGATTCGGTGGCCGCACTTGAAGTGGGCTGTTCGGCGCCTGAAATCATCGGGCACAGCGCGAGTGCCAGCGCGATGGGAAGCATCTTGAGAGTCATGGTGTCAGCCCCGAAGGTTGGATGGTTGTCTGCAACATACTGCCGCGTGCTTGAACCCGCAACGCGACAGGCCCTGAAAGGGTCATGGCTTATGGTGTGGAGGCGCTGCCAGAAGCGATGGCTTCGGGCGGCGACTTGCCATAGCCGGGCTGGAAAACCGTGTTGTCGAAGCTGTTGGCAAAGATTCGATCGCCCGCTTCGGGTGCATTCCACAATTGCCACATGTACTCGCCACGACTGCGATCCTTTGGCCCAACGACGGCCGGCCGGTTTGATTCACCCGAGCACATCAGGTTCTCACCGGGAATCGACCTCTCGCTGGCCTGGCTACGCAGGAATTCGAGATATTCGCGGCTCGATGTCTGGTAGTAAAGGCGCGCAGTCACGGTCAGCGGCCCCTGCGTTCCGGGCGGAATCGTTGCGGCATAGTCGACTTCATCGAAGTTGACCAGAATGCCGCTGCCCGGTGAGGTTTCCGCATAGCTTGCCCCGACCGGGCGCAACTCGTAGCCGTTCGGGTCGGAGGCCGTCGCTGGCTTGAATCCCAGCGGTGGAATCCGGTTGTCCTTGGCGACGCAATCATTCAGGACGAAATGGAAGGCCTCGCGACCGAGGTTGTCGACGACATCGCAAGTGCTCGTGCCATGGCGGTTCCAGATGCCTTGCAGCACCTCATACACACGCAGTTGCGCATCGCTGGCGAGCACCGCGCTGGCGTTGTCATAGCCGCCGCTCTCGAATACCAGCGCACCGTTGAAATCACGTACCTGCACGTTGAGCCACATGCGTCGGCCCTCGGAATAGCCGCTTGGCAGTTTGTGGCCGCTCTGGTTGGTCACGTTCACGCGGGTACTGACCGAGCCCGCCGAACCGGCCGTGGCAGCTGTATAGCCCAGGATCGAGACATCGACATCGGCGGCCGTGTACAGGAGATCGCGCGCGGACTGGATGGTCTGATCGAATGCCGCCTGGCGGCCAACTCCGCCAGCCGATCCCGGAATTGCGCTGGTATCGCTGAACTCGCCCTTGATGATCTTCGGAACCCAGGTATTGCCACCGACAAAAGTGTGCACGGGCAGATTGCCGGTACGACTCGGCCCACCGGCACAGGCGGTGGCGGTCGGATCCTCGCTGTCGGGCATATGGCATTTCTGGCAGGTTTGTCCGGCGGGCTCGGAATAGGCACTTTGCTTCCACTCGCTGTAGGTGCGCTCGATCGGGAACGGAATGCCCGTGTCGGTGCCATCACCAAGCTTCAAGGTTTTCAGCGGGCCCGCATCGATATCCGGCGTGCTCACGTCATGACAGGAACCGCATAGCGCGCTGTCGCTGTGGAACGCCGATTGCGCCCACTGGTGCGGCGGCGAGAAGCCACCACCGGAATACGTGTAGGGGCCACGACGACAGGGTTCGCCACCGTTGCCGTTGCACTCGCTGTCATCAAGCCAGACATTGGCATTGCCGATCATGCCCGGCTCGCCCAACGGCCCGGTCGGCATCAGGCGATGGCAGAAATGACAGGCGATGCCACTATAGTCATTTGAAAAATCGCTGGCATCGAGCGAGCCCTGGAGCAGGCAGCCATTGGCGCCCTTGACCGGATCATTCGCTGGTCCGAATCCGGATTTGACCACGCGCCCGCCATACCAGCCGGCCGAGGTATGGCAGCGCAGGCAGAAATCACCGGCACCCGGGTAGTCCTTGTTGGCGACATCAACGGCTGCCCAGAACAGCGGGTCGCGGGTCGCATTCGCCTTCATCGACCCACCCCAGGTGCTGTGCGGGCGGAATTTCGGGTCATTGCCGGAAAAGCCCCCATGGCAGCCGCCGCAGGTATCGGAGGCCTCAAGCGAAAAAAACAAACCGGGCTGGGTGCCATGCGGAGTCAGATCGATCGCGCCTGCCACGAACGGAAACGACAGCGATCCGGCAAGCAAACCCACGCGCAGCAGGAAGGCCCATCGGGTTTGCGGAACCGGACAATCAAATCGCAAGACATTCACCCCCGAAATATTTGCATCAATACAGTCATTCGTCCGACTGCCTCCAATCGCCATCGGATTCATCGCAAAAGCAAGAGTTCCAACCCGCCATTCCGATCCAGCCTGAAGCAGCTACCCGCCATGGCAGAATCCGCCTTGCCGATTCGGCGGGGAAAACCCGATGATTTCTATCACGAAACCGGCGCCGATACACGCCGAAACGCGTGTGGGAGTAGCCGATTCGCGACCATGAATCGGCTTCGCAGCACCGTTGATTAGCTGCCTCAGCGAGGCGCCTGACAACCCAGCAAGATCTCGATGATACCCAGATAAAGAGCCGGCAATCGTTCAAGATCCGCCAGCGCCACATGCTCATCGACCTTGTGGATGCTGGCATTGAGCGGCCCGAGCTCGACCACTTCGGCCCCAAGCAACGCGATGAAGCGCCCATCCGAGGTGCCGCCGCCGGTGCTTGTTGTCGGTGTAATGGCGCAGCATGACTCGATCGCGGCCGTAACGGCATCGCGCAACTGGCCCGGCTCGGTCAGGAAAGGCTCACCCGAGAGATTCCAGTCAATGCCGAAATCAAGCGCATGCCGGCTCAGGCAGGCCTCGACTTTTTCACGCAAGCCTTCAGCCGTACTCGCCGTGCTGTAGCGGAAATTGAACGTGACATCGAGCTGCCCCGGGATAACGTTGTTGGCGCCGGTGCCAGCGTGGATGTTCGAGATCTGGAAACTCGTCGGCGGAAACTCGGCATTGCCTTCATCCCAGCGCATCGCGGCAAGCTCGGCCAGCGCGGGAGCTGCCGCGTGGATCGGATTGAGTGCTTTTTCCGGATAGGCAACATGGCCCTGCACGCCGCGCACCTTGAGCTGGCCATGCAGGGATCCGCGCCGCCCAACCCGAATCAGATCGCCCAGCACGGACTGCGAGGACGGTTCGCCAACCAGACACCAGTCGATGCGCTGGCCGCGATGACGAAACACCTCGACGACGCGACTCACGCCATCGATCGATGGCCCTTCCTCATCGCTGGTCAGCAACAGGGCAACCGTTCCGTTGTGACAGGGCTGGCGACGGACGAACTCCTCAAGCGCGAGAGTCATTGCGGCCACACCGGATTTCATGTCGGCGGCACCGCGCCCGAACAGGTGTCCATCGCGTATCGTCGGCTCGAATGGAGGACTCGACCATTGCCCGGCCGGCCCGGTTGGAACGACATCGGTGTGGCCGAGGAAAACCAGCACCGGGCCTGTCGCTCCATGGGTCGCCCAGAGATTGTCGACTTCGCCGTAGCGCAGGTTTTCGATTTCGAATCCCGCATCGGCCAGTCGTGCCGCGAGCAAAGCCTGGCAGCCCGCATCCTCGGGCGTCACCGAAGCGCGTCGGATCAGTTCACTGGTGAGATTCAGGATGGCAGTCATCGTTGTCAGAGTTCGTGATCGGGGCTATGCAGGAGCCCCGCCAGGGGCGAGGTTTTGGTCAACCCGCAGAATCACTCGCCCCTGGCGGGGCTCCTACAGGGTCTTCTCAAGCCGTGGAAGAAAACAACCCGGAATAGATCTTGTCGTTGAAGCCGAGCTGCACCTTGCCGTCAGCCAACACCAGCACTGGCCGCTTGACCAGGGCCGGGTATTCGCGGATCAGCAGACTCCACTCCGCTGCCGAGCCAGGCGATTTTCTGGTCGATGCGAGATTGCGCCAGGTCGTGCTGCTGCGATTGATCAGGGCGTCGAAACCGCCGACCGCTTCGGCCCAGGCTTTGAGCATGGCCGGCGTGGCGGGCTCGTCGCGATAGTCGATGAAGCGATAGTCGACGCCGTGACGATCCAGCCACTTGCGCGCCTTGGCGCATGTATCGCACTTGTTCAAACCGTAGACGTCGAGGCTCATGCGCGCAGCAGCTCGTTGATGCCGGTTTTCGAGCGGGTCTTTTCATCGACACGCTTGACGATGATCGCCGCATACAGGCTGTGACTGCCATCGGCCGCAGGCAGCGATCCGGCGACAACCACGCTGCCGGAAGGAATCCGACCGTAGCTCACTTCGCCGGTCGCGCGATCGTAGATCTTGGTCGACTGGCCGAGGAACACACCCATGCCGATCACGCTGCCTCGCTCGACCACAACGCCTTCGACAACTTCCGAACGCGCGCCGATGAAGCAATCATCCTCGATGATGGTCGGCCCGGCCTGCAACGGCTCAAGCACACCGCCGATGCCGACGCCGCCGGATAGATGCACGCGCGCGCCAATCTGCGCGCAGGAGCCGACCGTAGCCCAGGTATCGACCATCGTGCCGGCGCCGACATGCGCGCCGATGTTCACATAGCTCGGCATCAGCACGGCATCGGCGGCGACATGCGCGCCACGGCGCACCAGCGCGCCCGGAACCATGCGTGCACCGATTGCCGAAAACGTCTCGGCATCGGCACCGACAAAGCGCAGCGGCACCTTGTCCCAGGCCTGCATCGAGCCACCGTCCATGACCCGGTTGTTGTTGATGCGGAAGTACAGCAGCACCGCTTTCTTCAGCCACTGACGGACGACCCAACTGCCGTCGTCTTGCTGTTCCGCGACACGTGCCTTGCCGCTTTCGAGCAAGTCGAGCGCGACCTCGACGGCGGGGCGGAGATCCTGCTCGATCTCGGCGGCGCCAAGTTCACCGCGACGTTCCCACGCGGCATCAATGACGGATTCAATCGCTGGCATGCATGACCTTCGGGCTTTCAGGCGGGCTTAGATCGAGTTGTTCGAGCAGGGTCGCGCGCAGGTTTTCCCGGGCGACCTCGTCGAGCAGCTGGTTATTGTCGTCGCTGACGCGAAAAAAATCTTCCACGCGTTCGCCGAACGTGGCGATCCGCGCATCGTGCACACGCACGCCGAGCGCGCGAAACGTCTGTGCGACCGAGGCCAGCAGGCCAGGCCGATCGGTACAGACCAGACCCAACCGTGTGCGTCCGTCGACCACGCTGAAGACGATACGCGGGCGTATCTGGAAATGGCGCAAGGTTCTCGGCAAGGCGCGGCGCACCGGTTGCTCGCTCAATTCCTGTTGGGCAAGCGCCGAGCGCAGTGCCTGCTCGACCACGGACACGCATCCGGCATCGAGCAAGGGCTTGCCGGATGAATCGAGGACAAAGAAGGTATCCAGCACCTTGTCCGAATGGGCCGATATCACGCGCGCCTCGACCACATTGAGCTGGGCACGATCGAGCACGGCGGTGATCGTTGCGAACAGGCCATCGCGATCCGGCGAGTAGACGAAGACTTCGCTGGTGCCGCGCACGCCCAACGGGTTGACCTTGACCAGCGCTTCGCGCGCATGCGCATGGGCGGCAATCGCCTCGGTCTGCCAGGCGATCTGCTCGGGTCGATAGCGCAGGAAACTCTCTTCGGGGAAATCCGCCCAGATCCGGGCGACGGTTTCGCTGTCGATACCCTTGGGCTCAAGCATGCGCTCGGCGCGCATGCGTGTTTCGGCCACGCGCTCATCAGCCTTGGGCAACTCGCCGGACTCCTCGCGCAATACGTAGCGCGTTGCCGCATAGAGGTCGGAAAGCAGGCGATCGCGCCAGGTGTTCCAGAGTTTCGGGCTGGTGCCATTGATGTCGGCGACGGTCAGCAGATACAGGTAATCGAGACGTTCCCAATCATCGACCTGCTCGGCGAATCGATGCACCACGGCCGGATCGGTGATGTCCTGGCGTTGCGCGGTGACGCTCATGAGCAGATGGTTGCGTACCAGCCAGGTGACCAGGCTTGTCGCCGCCGGGCGCAATCCGAGTCGCGTGCAAAAAGTCCGCGCGTCCTCCTCACCCAGCACCGAATGATCGCCGCCGCGACCCTTGGCGATATCGTGGAACAACCCGGCGAGAAGGAGCAGTGCCGGTTGCGGGATACGCTGATAGAGCGAATGCGCAAGCTTGTAGTCGCGCCCACCCTCCTCGGTCGCAAAGCGGGCGATGAAGCGCAGAACGCGCATCGTGTGCTCATCAACCGTGTAGACATGGAACAGGTCGTACTGCATGCGCCCGGTGACCTTGGCAAACCCCGGGATCAGCCGCGCAAGCACGCCGTGACGTGCCATCGCCGCCAACGCTTCGACCGCCGCAGCGCCGCGCTCGAACAGTTCGCGCAACGAGGCGAACACCTCGGGGCGGTCGAAATCGAGCTCCGGATTGGCCAGGGCCAGACGCACCTGGCGCAAGGCATTGGCGCGCAGTCCGCGGATGCCCGGTTCGCTCGCCAGCAGCGCATAGAGTTCGATCAGCGCGCGCGGCTCCTCGCCAAGCCGATGGCTGTCATCGACATCGAGACGATCACCGATGCGCAGGTAGCCGCGGCCGAGGCTCTCGGCATTCGGCATCGGTGTCGCCAGCATCTCGCCGCAGCGTGCCAGCAGCTCCTCATTGGTGCCGGCGATGCGGCGCGCGGCGCGGTAGTAATCCTGCATGCATTGCTCGACGCCAAGATTGTCGGCGTGCTCGTCGCGATATCCGAGAATCTTCGCCAACTCACGCTGATAGTCGAACAGCAGGCGTTCCTCGGCGCGCCGTGCGAGCAGATGCAGGGCATGGCGGATGCGGAACAGGGTCGCCTTCGCCGACACCAGCGCGTCAGCCTCGGTGGCATCAAGCAGGCCGGTCTCGACCATCATCGCAAGGTTGCCGGTTCCCGCAATGACGAGGCCGAGCCAGCCGATCATCTGCAGATCGCGCAAGCCGCCGGGGCCTTCCTTGAGCTGCGGCTCGAGGTTGTAGGCGGTATCACCGAAGCGCAGGTGGCGCGCTGCCTGCTCCGCTTTCTTGGCTTCAAGAAACCGTGCCGGCGTCCACAGCGACTGGTCCGGCAACGTGGCGATCAAGCGTTCGGCAAGCTCGCGCGAACCGGCCAGAAAGCGCGCCTCGATGAGGTTGGTGTAAACGCCTGACATCCTGCGCCGCCAGTTCGCGACATCCGACCAGATCGCGCACAGCAAGTCCGGGTTTGATACCGAGATCCCACAGGCAGGCACAAAACGCCTCGATCGCGCGCATCACGCGGGGCTCGGGCGATTCGACAATGAGGATGAGCAGATCGACATCCGAGAAAGGAAACTGCTCGCCGCGGCCGAAGCCGCCGACGGCAATCAGGGCAGCATCGCCGGTTTCGCCGAGCCAGGAATGCCAGGCATAGCCGAGCACCCGCTCGATGGCTGCCGTTCGTGCCGTGGCGATTTCCCCGGCATCGGCGTGATCGCGGAAGGCGCCGGCGAGGTCGCGATCGTAGTCGACCAGATACTGGCGCAAGGCCAATCGGGCCGGCCCAACCACGCCGACGCGTGAAACCGGTCTGGCCAGCCGCGGCAGCGGCGGTACGCTCGTCAAAGGCTGGACGGGCATACCGGGACGGTCTCAGGCCGCGTTCGGCCAGGGCGTCAGGATCTCGAAGCCAACGTCGGTGACGGCGATCGTGTGTTCCCACTGTGCCGACAGCGAATGATCGCGCGTAACCACGGTCCAGCCATCCGGCAGCAAACGCGTGTGCGGCTTGCCGGCGTTGATCATCGGCTCAATCGTGAAAGTCATGCCCTCCTTCAGGGTCAAGCCGGTTCCGGCATGGCCGTAATGCAGGACCTGCGGATCCTCGTGATAGACGCGGCCGATGCCGTGCCCGCAATATTCGCGGACCACCGAAAAATTGCGCGCCTCGACGAACTTCTGGATTGTCTCCCCGATGTCACCCAGCGTGGCACCGGGGCGAACAATCGAGATCGCCGCGAGCATCGCGTCGCGCGTGCTCTCAACCAGGCGCCGGGCCAGCACCGAGGGTTCACCGACGAAGTACATGCGGCTGGTGTCGCCATGCCAGCCATCCTTGATCACGGTGACATCGATATTGATGATGTCGCCGTCCTTGAGCACCTTGGTCTCGGACGGAATGCCGTGGCAGATGACATGGTTGACCGAGGTGCACAGGGTCTTGGTGAAGCCCTTGTAGCCGACATTGGCCGGAATGGCTCCCTGAACATCGACGATGTAGTCATGGCAGATCCTGTCGAGCGCTTCGGTGTTCACACCGGCTTTGACGTGCGGCGCAATCATCTCGAGTACTTCGGCCGCGAGACGACCGGCAATGCGCATCTTCTCGATGTCGGCGGGGGTCTTAATGGTGACGGACATGGCTACTCTGGGTTCGTGGCGCTTGTCGCAAGCACCGTGGGCAGGCTACAATTCTACGGATAACTCGGCCGGCATGCTTGTTTGCATGCTTGCCGGGTCATCGGCCCCGCAATCGATGCGCGGGGTAATCACTGGCAAACCCAAGGGTAGTCACTTGCCCGCGTTTGGCCAAATCCGCACACGTATCGTCACCGTTTTCGGGGTGCCTCCCAGGAGGTCGCAGACGGCGGATACGTGGAGGTCTCAACCCCGGGCATCAACCGCACACCACACAAAGCCGTGCGGCTGCCCATGATTGGAGCTTTACCATGCCACAAGTCACCATGCGCCAGATGCTCGAAGCGGGCGTCCATTTCGGCCATCAGACACGTTACTGGAATCCCCGCATGGCACCGTACATCTTCGGTGCACGCGGACGCATCCACATCATCAATCTCGAAAAGACCCTGCCGCTGTTCAATGACGCGATGAACTTCGTGTCCGGACTGGCGCAGAAGCGCGGCACCCTGCTGTTCGTCGGCACCAAGCGCTCGGCCCGCGATGCGATCAAGGAAGACGCCGCTCGCTGCGGCCAGCCTTACGTCGCTGCGCGCTGGCTCGGCGGCATGCTGACCAATTTCCGCACGGTCAAGCAGTCGATCGCCCGCCTCAAGGAAATCGAGGCCATGTCCACCGACGGCCGTTTCGAGAAACTGGTCAAGCACGAAGTCCTGCAGCTCGGTCGCGAGCGCGACAAGCTTGAGCGCTCGCTCGGCGGCATCAAGGACATGGGCCGTCTGCCCGACGCGCTGTTCGTTATCGACATCGGTCATGAGGACATCGCCATCCAGGAAGCCAAGAAGCTTGGCATCCCGGTCATTGCCGTGGTCGATACCAACTACGATCCGACCCTTGTTGACTACGCGATCCCGGGCAATGATGACGCGATCCGCGCCGTCCAGCTTTACACCAGCGCCGTCGCCGACGCTGTTCTCGAAGGCAAGGCTGCGTCCCCGACCGTTGCCGTCAACAACGACGAGTTCGTCGAGATGGATGCCGAGGGCAACCCGATTGCCAAGGATGACCGCCGCAAGCAGGCTCCGCGCGGCAAGCCACCGGCCAAGCGTGGTGCGCCACCGCCGTCGGGTGCTCGCCGCAGTGGCCCGGGCAAGCCGCGTTCGGAGGCCAAGCCAGCCGATTCTGCCGAGAAGCCGGCCAACAAGGCTACCGAAGCGACGGCCAAGCCGGAAGCGGCAACCGAAGCTCCTGCCGCCGGGTAAGTCACCTGCTGCCTTGCCGATCCGGCAAGGCAGCCAGCCGTCCCTTCGTCCTGCACAGCGTGCCGGATGAAGGGATAGTCGATGCAACAAGGCCATGACGGCCGGATTCCCGGAGCGAATGCTGCCTGCGCGGGGATTCGATTCGACGCCAGGCCGACGCATCCCGTCCCTTTTCGCGCGACACCCGTGTCGCGCCAAGTTTGTGAGGTTTCAGCGATGGATATCACTGCCCAGATGGTCAAGGAATTGCGCGAGCGTTCCGGTGCCGGCATGATGGAATGCAAGAAAGCACTTGTGCAGAACAATGGCGACATCGAGGTCGCAATCGAGTGGCTGCGCAAGTCGGGCCTGGCCAAGGCCGACAAGAAATCCGACCGCGTCGCCGCCGAAGGCCGCATCGTGCTTGCCCAGGTCGGCCACAAGGCCGCCCTCGTCGAGGTCAACAGCGAAACCGACTTTGTCGCCAAGGATGAGAATTTCCTCACCTTTGCCGACCAGGTCGCCACCGCCGCGCTCGAAGTCAAAGACGTCGACGCACTCAAGGCCGCCCCGTTCCCTGGTGGCGGCACGGTCGAGGAAGCGCGCGCCGCGGTCATCGCCAAGGTCGGCGAGAACGTACAGATCCGCCGCATGGTTCACCTCGACAGCCCGAACGAAGTCGCCGGTTACCTGCATGGTGGTCGTATCGGCGTGCTCGTCGAGCTCAAGGGCGGATCGGCCGAACTGGCCCGCGGCCTGGCCATGCATATCGCCGCCATGAACCCGCCGCACATCTCCGAAAAGGACGTGCCGGCCGAGTTCATCGCCAAGGAAAAGGAAATCGAGCTGGCCAAGATGTCCGACAAGGACAAATCCAAGCCACCGGAAATCCTCGAGAAGATCATCAGCGGCAAGATCAACAAGATCGTCAATGACGTCACCCTGACCGGCCAGCCCTACGTGCTCGATACCAACGAGACCGTCGGCAACGTGCTCAAGAAGGAAGGCGCCGAAGTGATCAGCTTCCACCGCCTGGTGGTTGGTGAAGGCATCGAGAAAGTGGTCGAGGACTACGCCGCCGAAGTGATGAAACAGGCCGGGCTGGCCTGAGTCGTCGCTTCATCGGGAATGCAAGAGGCCGCGAAATTCGCGGCCTTTTTGTTCGTACCGAATTCAAGGTGCCGGGGTCGAATGGCGCTGACTTGGCGCCGTCATCCCGGCGGCTTTCAACAGCCGAATGGCTGGTCAAGCCGGGATCCATCTTGATTCTGCGCACCACGAAAATGGATCCCGGCTTCTGCCGGGATGACGGGAATATCGGCGTTTGCCGAATATCGCGCGAATCGCAGCCAAGATATTTCCCCGGACAGCGGTGCGCAAAAGCGGGGATGGCAACACCAAGTACGTGCCATTCGTGCCGGGGGCGGATCATCCACGCCCTGATCGCGTGGCGTCTCGGTTCGCGCTCTGACCACGTCACTGTGCAATTCGCCTTGGCGACAACGCGCGAGGACACGCCTCCAAGCATGCGGCGCATGCCGGTGACCCAACGCGCGCCCATCACCAGGCGGTCAATCGCGTTGCTGCGTGCGTAGTCAATCAAGGCATCCGCCGCCTCTGCTCCTTCGAGGACATGGAAGGTGATGCGGCGCTCCGGCAGATCAAGCGAGCGCGCCCAGTGGCGCAGCGCGATGAGCCGCTTGACGTGGCGACTGCGGCCCTCGACATCGGGATTCGGCTCAACGCCGATGCGTGCCACGCGCATCACCGTGACGCAGGCGAGTCGCGCATCTGCGGCCGTCTGCACGACACGCTGGGTCATCTCGCGCAAGGCCTCATCCAGCGCTGGGCTGGATTGTTTCAGATCGATCGCGACCATGATCAACGGCGCGCGCGACGATTCGACCGGCTTGCGTTCGCCGCCCTCGGCGCGACTGCCAAGCGAGACAAACCAGCGGCGCAAACCGGTCAACGGGCTGCCACCCTGGTGACGATCGGCACGACCGGTCAACCCCACCTGTTCCGGATGCAGCAGATCAAATGCAAGTTGTGCGGCGGTCGCATGACGCAGGTTTTGATCCGCCTCGAGAAGATAAAAGATCGTGATCCGTTTGCGACTGGCCCCCCGGCTGCGGGAGATAGCGGCCCGCATGCTGCCGGAGCCATGAAATCCGATGGATCCGCCCACACGATTTCACGAGAACCCGGAATTATTGAGATTCCCGGCCGCGCTGGCATAATTGCGCTCCTTCCGCTGCGGATCTGTCCGACGTGCCCAAGCAGGCTCCTGTGTGGCATCTCTATGTGCCCAAGCTCGTCACGATCCTGCGCCAGGGTTACAGGCTCGGCGATCTGCGCAGCGACCTGATCGCGGGTTTGACGGTTTCGATCGTTGCCCTGCCCTTGTCAATGGCACTGGCGATCGCCTCCGGGGCGCCACCGGCCGTGGGCTTGCATACGGCGATCATTGCCGGCTTCCTGATTTCGTTGCTCGGCGGTTCGCGCGTGCAGATCGGCGGCCCGACCGCGGCCTTCATTCCGGTCGTGTTTGGCGTCATCGCACATTACGGTTACGACGGCCTGGTCATGGCCACCCTGATGGCTGGCGTCATGCTGATTCTTGCCGGCCTGCTGCGCCTTGGCACGATGGTCCGCTACATGCCGCAGCCAGTCATCACCGGCTTTACCGCCGGCATCGCGGTCAGCATCTTCAGCAGCCAGATCAAGGATTTGCTCGGCCTCGACATCACCACCCTGCCGGCCGAATTCTTCGCCCGCTGGCAGACGTATTTCACCCACATCGGCAGCATCAACCTGGCCGCCGCCGGGCTTGCCTTCGGTACGCTCGCGCTGTTGATCGCGCTACGTCGCTACCGGCCGAAATGGCCGGCTTTCCTGATCGCCGTGGTGGTCGCATCGCTGGCCACGATGCTTTTCAAGCTGCCCGTGGAAACCATTGTTTCGCACTTCGGCCCGATCCCGCGTGAGTTTCCGCTGCCGCACCTGCCATCGTTTGATCTCGCGCGCATGCACGAGTTGCTGCCAAGCGCATTCACGATCGCCTTCCTCGGCGGTGTGGAATCCCTGCTCTCGGCGGTCGTATCCGACGGCATGATCGACGCTCGCCATCGCTCCAATTGTGAACTCGTAGCTCAAGGCATAGCCAACGGCGCATCGGCCTTGATCGGCGGCCTGCCGGCCACCGGCGCGATCGTACGCACAGCGACCAATGTGCGTGCCGGCGCGCGATCACCGATCGCCGGCATGGCACACGCACTGTTCATCCTCGTCTTCGTCGTCGCCGCCGCACCGCTGGCCAATCAGGTACCGCTACCGGCGATGGCCGCGCTGTTGCTGATCGTCGCCTGGAACATGAGCGAGATTGAACGCATCCGCCAGTTGATGCGTTCTCCGCTTGGCGATCGCATGGTGCTGATCGTCACCTTCATTCTGACCGTGACCGTGGATCTGACTGTGGCCGTCGAGGTCGGCGTGGTGCTCGCGGCATTCCTGTTCATGTACCGCATGAGCGAGATCGTGGCACTGGAATCGCATGTCGGTCTGCTCGAACACGACGAGGATGATTTCAATCGCGCGCAACGCGCAGACCAACGCGCCACCTTGCCGGCCGGCGTTGAGGCCTATCGCGTCTCAGGGCCTTTGTTCTTTGCCGTAGCCAATCGCATTGACGACGTGCTGCGTGCGTTCGGTCGGCCGCCGCGCGTGTTCATCCTGCGCCTGCGCCAGGTGCCGATGATCGACGCCTCCGGCGCAACCGCCATCGGCAACCTCATCGCCCGCTGTCGCCGTGCCGGCACCGCCCTGATCTTCACCGGCCTGCAGTCACAACCAGCACGCATCCTCGCCGACATGGGCGTCGTCGCCGATGGCAGCACGCTGCGCTACGCAGATGACTTCGCACACGCAGTAGCAATGCTGTCCGAGCAAAGTCCGGAAACCGCGGAATAGCGCCGAGTGGAACCGAGGCGACAACCGGGCTTTTCATTGGCACGATGTCGGCCAAGCCCGTACTGGATGCGAGGATAGGCAATGGGCAAGAACCGCATGGAAGCCTTCAGCGATGGCGTGCTCGCGATCATCATCACGATCATGGTGCTCGAACTGAAGGTACCGCACGGCGAAGATCTTTCGACCCTGTTGCCCCTGATTCCGGTGCTGCTCAGCCAGGTGCTGAGCTTTATCCACATCCAAAAAAGGGGACGGAGGAATTATCTGTTTGAAATGGCACCTTCCCGGCGAAGTTTGACTGCACTCTTGTGCTTGAACAGAAACAACATGACCCGGGGGTTGTGCAGCGTGGCCATGCTGATGGGTGCTTGCCCATTCCAACCACCGGATGAGCCGGGTCTCCTCCCGCCGGATCATGGGCTAGCCCGGATTGTTCGTGAATTCGCGCGATGATCGCGCAGGACATTGGATTCACACGGCTTTTCGCAATTGAGGCAATAGCGGGCGTCATTGTCGAATGAGCGAAAAGTCGTGTGAATTCAAGGGTCAAGCGAGGGCGCGTGATATTCATGAACAATCCGGGCTAGGCTGTGCCATCACGGTACCCGCCAACTTGCGGGCCTCGCCCTTGATTGATTCCGGAATTCCGCATGTGCAACCGCCAATCCTGCCGGGCGATCATTCGCCTGTGCAACTTCGTTCTGATCGCCTCGATTGTTGCCCTCGCCACGCCCGTCTGGGCAGGCCCGGCAGTACCGCCACTCGAACTCCTTTTTGCCCCCGAATCCCGGCTGATCGTCGGAACCCTGGTTGAAATCAACCCGGCCGGGCGGCTCGTCTTCAAGCGTGAAAAGGTCTTGGGCGAAATCAAGGACGCTCCAGAACTCGTCGACGCAGGAGTCACCACCCAAGCATTGGAAAGCGCGCGGATGGGCCAACGCTACATCGTCGGCTACACCACGTTTCATCACGACCACCAGTACCCGGCCGGAATCGCGCCGACGCGAAAGGGAACCGATGTGATATCGAGCAGCGGCCTCAATCCGGCCCTATTCGTCGATACACCTGGACTACGCCGGATTCTTGAGCTTGCCGCGACCGAACGCGGGCGCGAGTCGAGCAAATTGCGCCAACTCCTGCTGCAGACATTTGCCGAGAGTGACCCCGCCCTGCAACGCCTTGCCGCCGCCCAGTTCGCGCTCGACACCGCGATGAGCGGCAAATTGAACGCAGCCGGGAAATCCGTTCTGCAGCGGGCAGCCAACAGCGATCAAACCAACCCGGGTACACGATCGATTTTGATCGGTGCCGCCGCCGATCGACCCGATGATCTTGGGAGCTGGGCTGGCGATGCAATCAACAAGGTGCTGGAAATTACGCCTGTAGACGGATACCCTTCCAAGGCTGCGGATCCAGCAGGGTTGGTTCTACTGTCCTTCGACGAGGCCAGTACTCGGGGAATCCACGTTCCATTTGAATCGCTGACGCGATGGCTGCACAGCTCGCAACAGCTGTATCTGGAGCGCGCGTCCGCTTTGATCGAAACCTTGTATCCCGAGCGCGCAAGACCAGCGTTCGAGGAAGCACTCGGGGATGCGGATCCGGCGACACGCCAGTTCATCGAAGCAAGGCTGCGCCAATCCGATCGAAAGGAAGCCGAACCTGATACGCACAGGAACTGATCAGGATGATCGACCGCTCAATAGCGAGGGAGGCTGTCGTCTCTCGTTGAAACACAAGTAAAACCTGCCGATCACAAAGGAACCGATACATGCATATGCGATATCGCTTGATTACCCTTGGGGCTGCGGTTCTGCTGACATCCGGGGCTTACGCGGCCTCCACGAAGCCGGAAATCATGCATGCGACACGGTTTGACGTATCGCCGCCCATGCGCGACATCATCCGCAATCTCCCGCCAGCGCCAACGGTTCCGGAACACGAAGGCGGCTACATCCCGAACATTTTCATCAAGCCGGATGGCCGGGTGAATACCTGGCAAGTACCCGACTATTCGCACATGCAAACCGCGCCAACCGGCACGCCGGCACCCGCGCTGGGTGCCAGCTACAACGGCATCGGCAATCCGACCGCCTGCGGTGGCTGCATTCCGCCGGATACCAATGGTGACGTCAGCGACCAGCATTACATCCAGTGGGTCAACAACAAGTGGGCGATCTACAGCAAGACCACCGGCGCCGTGGTTCAGGCACCGACCGCTGGCAACTCGTTCTTTGCCGGATTCGGTGGCAAGTGCCAGACGACCAACGAGGGTGACCCGATCGCGCTCTGGGATGCACAGGCCAAGCGCTGGGTGATGAGTCAGTTCGTAACCACCGCACCGTTTGCCCAATGTGTGGCGGTATCGGTTACCTCCGATCCACTGGGTGCCTACTATCGCTACGAATTCAACTGGCCGAATTTCGGCGACTATCCGCACATGGGCGTCTGGACCGAAGAGAATCATCGCCAGAATGCCTATCTGCTGACCACGCACGAATTCAGCGGCAGTTTCGTCGGCGCGGCGCTGATCGCGATGGATCGCGACAAGATGCTGGTCGGCGACCCGAGCGCCGCCATGGTTCGCTTTGGCGGCTACGAAGCCTACGGCGTCCAGGCTATCCACCTGATTGGCCCGAACGAGGCCCCCGGTGGCACCTGCCCAACCTTCGTCCATTTCGATTTCGAGGCTAGCAACTACCGGTTCTGGGATATGTGCCTGAACTGGACGACGCCCGCCAGCTCGACCATTTCCGCCCCGAACACGGTGGCCTCGGAACCGTTCTTCCCGTTCTTCGACAGCGTGCCGACACCGGCCGGCGGAACCAACTACCTCGACTCGTTCGGCTCGAACACGATGTACCGGGCGACCGCGCGCGCCTTCTCCAAGGACGCTCCGACCCGGATCTCGCTGGTGTTGAACCATGTCGTCCAGGGCAGCAGCCTGCAATCAGGCATCAAGTGGGTTCAGTTCAATCTGAAACCCGCCGTTGAGCCGGTCGGCGTCACCGATCGCATCTTCGGCGATGGCTACGAGGGCAGTCCGCTGCCGGTCGTCGTCCCGCAAACGGTCATGACCAAAGAGCGTGTCGATGATGGCACCTATGCCCCCGACGGTGACTATCGCTGGATGGGTGGAATCGCGATCGACGCCAGCGGAAACATCGGTCTCGGATTCTCGAAATCGAGCGCGATCCTCAACCCGCAAGTCCAGTACACGGCGCGACACGCAACCGATGCGCCAGGCACCATGCGCGATGAACAGACCTGCAGCGCCGGCATCGCCAATGGTGCGCAGACCGATTCGGCCGGACGCTGGGGCGATTACTCATCGATGAGTGTCGATCCGGTCGATCAATGCACGTTCTATTTCACGACCGAGTACTACGCGACCTCATCGGCACGCAATTTCAGCACGCGCATCTGCTCGTTCACGTTCCCGGATTGCGGAACCCCGGACTTCCAGTTGGTCAGCGAAACGCCGAAGCGTTTCGAGCTTTGCGGAACGACTGCCAGCGACCCGACCTGGAACCTGCGTGCAGGTGTTCTGAATGGATTCACCGGCCCGGTGACCCTTTCCGGTGTTGCTGTTCCGGCGACCACGACGGCCATGTTCTCGACCAACCCGATCAATGCGCCGGGTTCGAGCACGCTGACGATCTCCGGTGGAGCGGCATTGGTCAGTGGTGAATATGGATTCAGCGTGCAAGGTGTCAGCGGCCCACTGAACCGGACCATCGCACTCGATCTCGGCGTTTCATCGAACACGTCGGCGGCTCCGGCGCTGGTTGCACCGGTCAACAACGCCACCACGGTCAGCGTGCTGCCAACCCTGAGCTGGAACGCATCGCCTGGCGCGCTCACCTACAAGGTCGAAATCGCCACCGACGTTGGCTTCGGCAATATTGTGGCCAGCGCCACGGTCAGCACGAACAGCTACAAGGTCGGCTCGATTCTCGCCGAGTCAACCCAGTACTACTGGCGCGTCACACCGCAGAATTATTGTGGCAACGGCGCGGTTTCGAGCGTGTTCGCCTTCACCACCGGCCTGATCGGCCAATGCCCGGGCGGAACTACCCGCTCAACGATCTACAGCAGCGATTTCCAGACGATTCCTGCAACGGGATGGACTATCGACGGCAGCGGCGGTGCGGCCGGCTGGACCCAGCAAACCGCCCCTGCGGGTACGGGCATGAGCACGACCGTCTTCGGCATTCCGAACAACGCCACGACCGGCGATCGTGGCCTCATATCGCCAAGCATCGCGATTCCTGGCGGCGCACAGGCAACGTTCCTGACGTTCGATACCTATCACAGCTTCGAGATCAACGGGCCGACCGGTTGCTGGGACAACGCCACGATCGACGTCAAGGCTGGCGCCGGGCCGTTCACCTACCTCGGCAACAGCAGCCTGTTCACCGATCCGTACGATGGGCTCGTCGCAGCCGGTGAGGCCAACGCCGGCGTCCTCGGCTGGTGCCACAAGCCGAACCCGGTACCGACCGGTGGCAAGGCATCGATAGTCGATCTGGGTGGCTACGCAGGCCAGTCCGTGCAGATCCGCTTCCGCGCGGTCTCGGATATCAACTCGGTCGGCACCAGTCCGGCCGGCATGTACATCGACAACCTCAAGGTTGATGTCTGCCAGTAGTTCTCAAGTGACTTGGCAACATGACAACGGGCCGCATTGCGGCCCGTTCTTTTTGCGCCCCCCGGCCGAACCGATCCGAAAGCAGCTATTGATCCGGCCCGCAAAGACTACGACTTTCTTCTTCTCCCGCAGGCAGGAAAAGTACCCGAGTGCGACCGATTGGATCACTCGCGAACAGCAATAGCCCGAAGGGTGGGCCCCATGAACAGGGGCGAATCAGGGGGAAGACGACTGCATGGTTGCCGTCGGTACGACCCGATGGATGGCACTCGCTTTTCGGGCAGCATTCGCTGCTCAAAACGGCAATCGTGACGTTTTGTCTCCCACTGGCGGGAGACGCGTGTAGTAGCGACTGTTTTCGGGGCAAGACATATGCGCGGGAGGCATCGGTCAGAGCGGCAGGATGACGCGCGCCACGCAGCCCTGTGCGTCGGGGCGGTTTTCGAGAGCCAGGCTGCCGCCGTGCGCCTCGATGATCTGCCGCGCAAGGACGAGTCCGATGCCGGAGCCGCCTGGCTTGGTCGTGAAGAACGGCACGAACAGATTTTCGCTGTGCGGCAATCCGCCGCCCGAGTCGATGATCTCCAGGATCAACTCGATACTGTTCTGCTGCCATCGAATACGCACCTCGCCGGTGCCGGGCAAGGTCGCATCGACCGCGTTCTTGAGCAGATTGATCAGGGCCTGTTCGATCTGATCCGGATCCGCATCGATTTCCAGAGCAACGCCGTCCTCAACGACCACGGACATGCGCTGCTCCAGGTGCGCGACACGTCGGACGAGATCGGCAAATTCAAAACGCGTCGGCTTGGGCGGCGGCAATCGGGCAAATGCAGTGTAGCGCGCCATGAATCGGGCCAGCGCTTCGGCACGGTCGCCAATCACGCCAAGCGCGCTGCCGGCATCGTCACGCCAGTCTTCGGCCAGTGGTTCAACCGCGAGCAACTTGGCCAGGGTCGCCGCCATCGAACGGATCGGCGCCAGCGAGTTGTTGAGCTCGTGCCCAAGCACACGCAACAGGCGCTGCCAGGCCAGGCGCTCCTCCTCGCGCAGGGTTCGACTCAGATCGGTGATGACCAGCAGGTCATGCGGCCGGCCATCTTCGCGAAACACCGCGCGCCGAACTTCCCAGCGCCCGCTGCCTCCGGGGAATGTACGTTCGCTGATGCGGGGTTCACTGGCTCCAAGCCAGTCGCCGAGATCCAGCGCCGCGGCCGATCGCCCATACAATTTGTGGGAGGGCGAGCCGAGCAGCCGCTCGGCGGCGGGATTGGCGAGCTTGAGGAAACCCTCGGCATCGAACGCGAGCACGGCGATATCGAGTGCTGCAATCACCTTGGCCAGCAGTGCACTTTTTTCCTCGACGGCAAGGCGTTGCTCGCGCAGGGTCTGCGACAAGGTGTTGATCTCGATGACCACCTCGCCGATCGCGTCGCCGCGACGCGCCGCCGAACCGCGCAAGCTGTAGTCACCTTCGCGCAAGGCTTCAAGCAGGTTCGACATCGTGCGCAAGGGATACACCGCGCGACGGCGCACCTCGAACGCAAGCAGAACAGTCATCAGGCTGACCACAATCGACAGCAGCATCGCCCACGAGCGCAACGGCTCCTGGCTCCACAGCACGATGAGCAGGGTCAGCAAGGCCGGCGTCGCCACGACCAACGCGCCGACGAACAAGCGGGTCTCGTAACCCCAGCGAGTTGCGCGCGCGCGATGCTGTTTCAGGTCAATCGACATGGTTCATGCCTTTTCCTTCTCCCCTCGGGAGAAGGGTGATGGCTGCAGTTTTTGGCAACTGCTATTCAATACCGTATTTTTCCATGCGCCGGTAAAGCGCCGGTCGACTCAGGCCAAGCATCGCTGCCGCACGCTGAATATTGCCGCCGGTCTTTTCCAGTGCCTGGCGCACCAGCTGCTTTTCCGACTCCTCAACCGTGACCTGTCCATTGCCCGCCGCTGCGGCAATTGCTCCCGCACCGACTGCGACCGAACCGGCATTCAAATTGAGCGCCGAAGCATCCAGCACATCACCGGCTGTCATCAGCACGGCGCGTTCGATCGCGTGCGAAAGCTCGCGCACATTGCCTGGCCACGAATAGGCCGACAAAGCATTCATCGCTGAGGCCGCAAAGCGCATGCCGTCGCGCTGGTAGCGCTTGCCGAATCGTTCGAGGAAGGATTCGGCAAGCAGCGGAATATCCTCGCCGCGCTCACGCAACGGCGGCAGATGCAGCTCGACGGTGTTGAGTCGAAACAACAGATCCTTGCGGAACGCGCCACTCGCCACCTCGGCGGAAAGATCGGCATTGGTCGCCGAGATCAACCGCACATCCACTTTCAGCGTGCGTGACGAGCCGACCCGCTCAAGTTCGCCATCCTCCAGAACACGCAGCAACTTGGGCTGCTGGGCAACCGGGATATTCGCGATTTCGTCGAGGAACAGAGTGCCGCCGTCGGCCAGTTCGAAACGGCCGATGCGATCGGTCTTGGCGTCGGTAAACGCGCCGCGCACATGGCCGAACATTTCGGCCTCGAACACGGTTTCCGGAATACCGCCCATGTTGACCTTGACGAAGCTCGCCTCGGCGCGCTTCGATGCATCGTGCAGCAGGCGCGCGATGACGCCCTTGCCGGTGCCGTTCTCGCCGAGAATCAGCACATTCGCATCTGATGGCGCGACCCGGGCAAGCCGCTCGAGCAGACGTTGCATCAACGGCGCATCAGCAATGAAGCCTTCGGCGGCCGGGCCGCGCAGCAAGGTGTTCTCGGCTTGCAGACGCTGACCGCGACGACGCGCACGACCGAGTGCACGCTGGTTGCCGAGCACACTCATCAAACGCTGGTTGTCCCAGGGCTTCTCGATGAAATCGCCGGCGCCGTGACGCATCGCCTCAACCGCGACATTGATCGTGCCCCAGGCCGTCATCACCACTACCGGCAACTCCTCGTCGAGCTTCTTCAACTCGCGCAGCAGCTCAAGACCCTCGGCACCCGACGTTGTATCGCGGGTGTAGTTCAAATCAATCAGGGCGACATCGAACGGCTGTTTCTGCGCGGCTTCGCACGCCTCGGCCGGGCCTTCAACCGCCGTGCAATTCCAGCCTTCACTCTTGAGCAGCAAGCGCAGGGCTTCGCGAACGTCGCGCTGGTCGTCGGCGATGAGGATATGGGGTTTGCTCATTTCCACGGATTGATGACCTCAATGTCGAAATCGGCGAAATCCTTCACGTTGCGTGTGACCAGGGTCAGGCCGTGGGCGATGGCCGTTGCCGCGATCAAACTGTCAATCACCGGTTGCGGACGCCCTCGCTTCGAAAGTTTTCCGCAAATGCTTCCCCAGACGTTGCAGACCTTCAGATCCACATCGAGCAAGCGCCGATCGAACCTCGCCATCAGCTCGTGATCGAGCCATGCACCGATCTTCGCCGCCTTGGGAGCGCTTCCCAGCCGCCCAAGTCCCTTGTGGATTTCGCCGATTGAAAGGACGCTGATGAAGGTAGCGCTCTCCGGCGTATCACCGAACCACTTGCGCAGCCCAGGATTCGGGCGAGGATAGGTAGGGTCACTCAGCGCACAGGTATCGAGAAGAAAACTCACAGGCCGATATCCCGCTCTTCGCTGTCACGCGATCGCTCAATCTCCAGCTCCGCTCCGCGCATTGGTGAGTTGCGCAGAAATTCGTACAAGGATTCCTTGTTCGGAGTGAGTCGACGCAATTCAGCCATCGACACCACGGCAACCTCTTCCTTGCCGCGCACGGTAATGATCTGCGGACCCTTGGTCTTGGCCGCCTTGACCACTTCGCTCAAGCGATTCTTCGCTTCCTGCAACTGCCAGCTCATCGCTTTCTCCTGTCTAGCCAGTCTAGCCAGTTCACATCATACCGCCGCTTTCTCGATCCAGCCATCACGCAGGCGGATGGTGCGTTTCGCCTCAGCCGCGTAAACCTCGTTGTGGGTGACCTGGACGATGGTCATGCCCTCCCGATGCAATTCGGCGAGCAGATCCATGATGATGCGGGCCTGGCCCGAATGCAGGGCGCCGGTCGGCTCGTCGGCCAGCAGCACCTTGGGCCGCGTGATCACCGCACGGGCCACGGCGACGAGCTGCTGCTGACCGCCGGAGAGCTGGCTGGGATAGAGATCCTTCTTGCCGACGATCTGGAACCGATCGAGCAGATCGGCGACGCGCGCCGCGCGTTCCTTGGTCGGCACATCGCGGTATTGCAGTGGCAGGTCGAGATTTTCCCAGACCTTCAGATCATCGATCAGGTGATAGTGCTGGAAGATGAAACCGATCTTGTCGCGCTGCAGCGATTGGCGCTGCTTGCCATTCAGCTTGTCGACGGCAACACCGTCAAGCGCATAGCCACCCTTCCAATCGTGATCCATCAAGCCCGAGCACATTGAGCAAGGAACTCTTGCCGGCGCCGGATGGACCCATCACGCTGACGAATTCGCCATCCGCGATATCCAGATCGACATTGCGCAGCACCCAGCTTAGACCGCCTTCCAGCGGCCAGGATTTTTCGACTTTCTCAAGGTGAATCATGAAGTCTCCTGCATCAGAGGCTTGTCTGATTATTGTAGGAGCCCGTTCACGGGCGAGCCTTTCGAGAATGCGCCGAGGAGCTCGCCCCTGGCAGGGCTCCTACAGAAGCGAGTTGCAGATCTCATTTGGAATATTGAGGCATTTGACTACTCATTGCGCAGCGCCACCATCGGATCGACTTGCAATGCTCGGCGAGCGGGGATCAGAGCGGCGAACAGCAAGGCGATGGCGAGTGCGGCGATGACGACTACGTAGACCAAGGGATCGTTCGACGCACCGGGCATGACGACTGCACCGAGCAAACGCGAGAAAGCCAGTGCGAGCGGAACGCCGATGACGAGGCCGACGATGACCTGGCGTGCGCCGCGCTTGAGGATCAGGCCGAGCACGCCGCGCGTACCGGCACCGAGGGCGCGGCGTACGCCGATCTCGCGGGTGCGTGCGTTGACGTCGAAGGCGAGCACGGCGTAGATGCCCGCCATGGCGAGCAGCAGCGCGAATACGGCGAATACGCCGAACAGATTTGCGAGGATGTTGCTGCCCCAGAGCATCTTGTCACGCCACTGGTTCATGCCTTGCAGCCAGTACACCGGCAAGTTGGCATCGACAGCAGTTACGGCAGCGCGTACCGATTCGCTCAAGGCAGCGATATCACCATCCGCGCGCAGGGCAACGCTGACGATGTTCGGTGGGTTCTGACTGATCGGACGAAACACATTGCCATCACCGCGATGGGCTGGAAGCGTTGCGGACGTAATCAAATAGTCAGCTTGCAGGCTGTCGGCAACGACACCGATGACTTCGAGCCACGGGCTTTCAGGATCTATCGGATTCAGTTGCACGCGCTGGCCGATCGCGCTCGCATTCGGCCAGACTTTCGCGGCGAAGCTGGCACTGACCACGGCGACCAGCGGGCTGCCGGCAGTGTCACGCGCATCGAAAATTCGACCTTCGCGCAAACCAATCCCGAACACCTTGAAAAAATCATCACTGACACTCGATGACCAGGCCTGCGGGCGATCGTTGTCGTCTATCGTGTTGTCCCCGACGCGCGCATATTTCTGGCGCTCGTAACCCATCAGCGGCAGCGTGCTGGCAAAAGCGACATCATTGACGCCGGGCAGTGCATGCAAGCGCGGCGCAAGATTCCCGGTGAAGCGCAGACGCGCGGCGGCATCGGGATAGTCATTGTCGAACATCGCGATGCGGCCGCTCAGGACCTGTTCGGTGTTGATGCCGAGCGGTGCATCCTGCGCCTGCAGCGCGCTGCGGATGGCGACGCCGGCACAGACCAGAAGGACAACGCTCAAGGCGACTTCGGCAGCGACCAGCGAACGCCCAAGCTTGCTGCCATCGCCGATGCTGCCAGCACTGCCCTGGCGCAGACCGGACTGGATATCGACTCGCCCCGCGCGCAAGGCTGGCACGAGACCGGCAAGCAGTGCTGCAACGAGAGCGATACCGCCACTGAATGCGAGATCGTGCCAATCGGTTCGGTAATCGACCCAGTACGGCATGAAACCATTGCCAGCCGTCATCGTCCGTGTCATCAAGTGACCAGCGACCTCCGCGCCGACATAGCCCAGTGTTCCAGCGAGTGCGGCGATGATCATCGACTCACCCAACACTTGCATGATCAGACGACGCCGGCTCGCGCCAAGGGCGACGCGCACCGACAACTCGCGCGCTCGTGCCGAAAAACGCGCCATGACCAGGCTCGCGACATTCGCACAGGCGATCAGCAACACGAGCAGCACGGCGATGAACATGGTCTTGGTCGCGCCGAGGATTTGCGGCAGGATGAATTCATCGGCAAATGCCTCGACCTTGGCCTGGTCGCCACGCAAAGGTTCGCCGCGTTCGGCGGCGAGCCCCGTCATCAAGCTGGCGAAATCGGACTGCGCCTGTGCAATCGAGGCACCCGGCAGCAAGCGGCCGAAGGCCTTGACCAGGGTCTGGTCCTCGCGCTGCTCGGAGCCGCGGTTGCTCGACAGCGGCAGCCATACGGATTCCGCCATCGGGAACGCAAAATCACGCGGCATCACTCCAACCACGCGGGTCAGCTTGCCATTGATGCGCAGGGTTCGACCGATCACTGCCGGATCAGCATTCAGATGCTGCTGCCACAGCGCGCATCCGATCACCGCCACGGGCTCGGCGCCATCCATCTGATCGGATGCGACAAATTCGCGACCGAGGATCGGCGCAACGCCGAGTGTCGACAAGGCATCGGCGCTGACCCACGCACCCGAAAGTCGCTCGGCCGGCCCATCGATGCCGCCGAGATTTGCCGTGCCCACCGTATAGGCGGCCAAGGATTTCAGTGTCTTCTGGTGTTCGCGCAGATCAAGCCAATCGAGGGCTGGCAGGGCGAGGTTGCGTGAAGTCGCATGGCTGTCGGTGTACTCGAAATGCACGAGCTGATCAGACTCGGGGAATGGCAGTGGCTTGAGCACGAAGGCATTGATGCTGCTGAACATGAAGATCGACAAACCGATACCGGAGCCCAGCATCAGCACCGAAACGACAGTGAATACCGGCGAGCGCAACAGGGCACGCAAGGCAAAACGAAGATCAGCGAGCATGGCTAATTCCTTGTTCGCAAAAATACTGGCGGGAGAAACTTGAGTCCAGATTCACTTTCTCGGCTTGACAGAAAAGCATCGCGATCAACCGAAATCCCTTTTGCGGGGCGGCTGAAGCAGCCCCAGGATTCGAATGCGAAAGTTCGCTATTCATGACGCAAGGCCATCATCGGATCGACCCGAAGTGCGCGACGGGCGGGAACAACGATGGCAACCGTCGCTGCAATCACCAGAACCACGACAGCGCCAAGCACGGTTGAGACACTGGTGCTACCGGGTCTGCCCAAGGCCGACGCCAAAACCCGCGCCAGCCCCAATCCAAATCCGAACCCGAGTACCAATCCGAGACCCACCTGCCATCCGGCGCGCGTGAGCACATCGCGCAGCACACTGGCTGGCGTGGCCCCGAGGGCGCGTCGAACACCAATCTCGCGTGTACGTTGGGCGACGTTGAACGCGACAACGCCGTAAAGACCAGCCCCAGCCAGGGTCAGCGCGAGCAGACCGAAGGCACCGAAAATCCTGGCCAGCAAGCGTGTCGCGAAGGTCGCCTCCCTGATTTCGTCGTCGTAAGTGCGCACCCAATACGCCGGAACATCCGGGGCGACTTCGCGGAGATCCTCGACCAATCTGGGCGCGAATGCCGCGGGGTCGCCCTTGACACGGACACCCGGGCTGACGAAACGCGCCGGATTCTGGCGCAGAGGCACCAGCATCGCCGGGCGCGGTCGGTTGTTCGGCTTGTCCATCCACAACGCGGGAATCACACCGACGATAGTGACCAGGCTTGAGTCCTTGTCGCGCGGATCGATGCGGAAGCGCTGGCCGAGCACATCCGCCGTGCCTCCGTACTGATCGGCGAAAAGCCGATCGACTACCGCAACCGGAGTCGCCCCGGATTCGTCGCGGCTGTCGAAGAAACGCCCGCGCAACATCTGGATTCCACAGGCGCCAATGAAGTGGTCATCAACAGCCGAAAAGTTCACCTGCGGCAAGGCGCCGTCCCCAACGACTTCGCCCTCCGCAACGACCTCATTCCTTGAACCATTGAGACCTGGCAAGGTGGTCGCGGCGGTCACCCCGATCACCGCCGGGTCCGCGCGCAGGCGATCGGCGATCTGCTCGAACTGGCGAATCTGATCGGCACCTTCCGGATAGGCACTCTTGAACAAGCCAACACGCGCGGTCAGCATGCCGCGCGGATCGATGCCGAGATCGGCATTGTCGAGTGCGCTGACAATGCCTGCGAGTACGCCGACCGCGATCAGCAGCAGCGGATTGCCCGCACCGATGCCGTACAACTGGCTGGAGATCAGTCGACCGAGGGCGAGCGCGCCGAGCAGGCCGACGACAATGCCCGGAACGATCATGCGCAACCCAAGACCGAACATGAGCCGATGGATGGCCATTCGATTCGCGCCCAGTGCCTGGCGCAAGCCGATCTCGCGGCGACGCAGGCCAACCGAGAAGGCGATCACGCCATACAGTCCGATTGCGGCAAGCAGCATCGCAACCCCGGCGAAGACACTCATCAAGGTCATGTTGAAACGGCGCAAACCGAGGGTCGATCCGATCACCGAGTCCATCGTGCGGACTTCGTAAACCGGCGCATCCGGGGCGACCTCGCGCATGGCCTTGCGCACCGACTCGGCGTAAGCAAGCGGATCGCCGCGAACCTTGAGACCGATGCTCATGTCGCCCTTGATCGCCTTGCTCACCGGGAAGTACAGCTCCGGATTGACCTCGTGATCAAGGCCGGCCTGCCTGACATTCGCGACGACGCCGACGACACGGATCGGATCATCGCCAAAGGTGATGATTTCGCGACTCAATGGATCGGCACCGGCAAGATAGCGGTCGGCAAATGCCTGATTGACGATCAGCTCGGTCGGCAGCAAGGCGCGCGTGCCATCGAGTTCGTTGAACGCTCGACCCGCGTCGACGGCAATGCCATAAGTCTTGAAATAGTCCTTGCTGACGAAGCGATATTGCACCTCGGAATTGGACTTGGGTTCACCGACGACCTGGAAACTGCTTGACCAGTCGGCATTGCCCGACGCAGGCAGTCCGAAACTCAAGGCCACCGATTCGACACCAGGCAATTCAACGAGTCGTCGTTCTATTGCATCGAGTCGCGGCGTCAATGCCTTGGTTGCATTGCTCGCCCACTGCATGAGGTCATCGCCAGGCTGCAGGGTCAAGGTCGAGATCGAGAACTGCGCGGTCAGCACGTTTTCAGTCTTGACTCCCGAATCGACCGAGCCGAGCTTTTGCAGACTGCCGATCAGCAGTCCGGCACCGGCAAGCAAGGTCATTGCCAGGGCAATTTCGATCGAGACCAGCAGCGAGCGCGCACGCACCTGCTTGACGCTGCCGGTCTGGCTGCGCGATGCACCCTGCAGCGCCCGGACAGGATCCACCGCGGCCGCGCGCCAGGCCGGGAACATGGCAAATATCAGCACGGTGCAGAAGGCGATAAGACTGGTTGCGCCGACGACGCGCAGATCGATGGACGGCAAGTTGTAGGTCGGCAGAAGATCAGGGGCAAGCGCAATCAACGCCGCAATTGCGGGCTTGGCGACGAGCAGGCCAGCGGCAGCACCGACCAGCGCGATGATTACCGACTCGACCAGCACATGACGCATCAAGCGACCCTGCCCGGCACCAAGCGCGCGACGCAATGACAGCTCCTGCTCGCGGGCCTGGCTGCGCGCCAGCACGAGTCCAGCCAGATTCGCGCAGGCGATCAACAGCACCAGCGCCGACGCCGACAGCAACATGGCCAGCGCCGTGCTCACCGGCGCACCGATTTGATCCTGCAAGGAAAGTATCGATGCGTTCATGGCGGGCTCATCCGCCGGAAACGTCTGCACCTGCCAGTCAATGACGCTCTGCACCGAGGCCGTTGCTTGCGCCTCACTCACACCTGGCTTGAGGCGGCCGAGCACACTGAGGAAATTCATCGTGCGTCGACTCTGTGCATTGCCGGGCGTGAAGGTCGGAACCCAGGCCTGGACGTCATTCGGAAACGAAAAGCGCGGTTCGGCCACGCCAACGATACGAACGTTTTCGTCATTCAGACGGATGTCGCGGCCAATCACATCGGCCTTCGCGGCAAATCGGCTGCGCCACAGGCGATCGCTCAAGACCAGCACCTGGATGTGCTGGTTCTCCTCGTCTTCGCCCCAGCTGCGCCCAAGCGCCAGCGGCTGACTGAAGACATCCCAGAAACCCGGCGTCACCTTGGTGATCGACAAGCGCTGCGCATCACCATTGCCATTGCCGGCCAGGTTCATTGTCTCCGGCACATAGGCGCCAATCGCAATGAATGCGCCCCGGGTCCGATCACGCCATTCATCGAACACCGGCACCGAGGTCGACCATTGGGCCGAGGAGCCTTTCTCGCGCTTGATACGGACGATGTGCTCGGCATCCTGGAATGGCAACGGCTTGAGCAGAATGGCGTCATACACGGTGAAGATCGCCGTGACCGCGCCGATGCCGAGGGTCATGGTCAGCACCGCCGTGAGGAAGAACCCCGGCTGCTTGCGCAGACTTCGCAATGCAATACGTAGATCATTGAACAACATGTTCACGACCCGACCGACTCGCTGCGGGCTGGTCGCACGAGGCGCTGGTCTTCCTCGTGACGCAGGCGATGCATGGTCTCCTCGTCAACCACGCGGCCGTCGAACATGAAAATCTTGCGCTCGGCGAAATCGGCGTAGCGCGGATCATGGGTGACCATGCAGATCGTCGAGCCGGCCTTGTGCAGTTCATCGAGCAAGGTCATCACGGCTTCGCCGTTCTTCGAGTCGAGGTTGCCGGTCGGCTCATCGGCGAGCAGGATCGACGGTGCGCCGACAAGGGCGCGGGCAACTGCGACACGCTGCTGCTGACCACCCGAGAGTTGCGCCGGATAGTGCTTGACCCGGTGCGCCATGCCGACGCGCTCCAGTGCTGATACTGCACGATCACGCCGTTCAGCCTTGGATACGCCATCGCGGTAGGTCAGCGGCAGCTCGACGTTCTCGAACACGCTGAGATCGCCGATCAGGTTGAAGGCCTGGAAGACGAAGCCGATCTCCTGATTGCGAATCGATGCGCGTTCACTCGCGCCGATGTCGGCAACCTCGCGATTGTTCAGCGTGTAGCGGCCCTCGGTCGGTGTATCGAGCAGACCGAGGATCGCCAGCAGGGTCGACTTTCCGCAACCGGACGGGCCGGTGATCGACACATACTCGCCCTTGGCGATATCGATATGCACGCCAGCCAGCGCGTGCGTCTCGACCTCGTCGGTCAGGAACACCTTCTGGATGTTGTCGAGATGGATCAGCGAGGCATTGCTTGTGCTCATGATTGAAAGCCTTGTGGTTCGAATAGCGAGTGGCCGATGTTTCTTGGGTCTTCGTGAAATCGTGTGGGTGAATTCATCGGTTTTCATTGCTGCAGCAGGATGCAGGCGAGCGCCTTCCGTTGTAGGTTGGGGTGAGCGCAGGCGAACCCCAACGGATTGCGATCCCCCATCCGCATGGCGGCAAGCCTGCCACAATGGCTGTTGGGGTTCGCTTGCGCTCACCACCAACCTACCCAATCCGCGCGGGACGAATGGGGGACACTCCGATCACAAAGCTGCTGACTGTTGCCCGGGGACGAAAGCCACGGAATCAATAGGCGCCCGGCAGACGCTGCAGTTGCCTCACTGAACTGACCGTCAACAAAGCGCGCCGGATTCCACGACAACACAGAAACCTGAAGAGCGTTGTTCTGCAAGGGTTACGCCGCGAACAACGCATCAAGTTCACCCACAGGTTTTCACGAAGAGCCTCTTTTGATTCTGTAGGAGCGCCGCCAGGCGCGATGTTCTATTTGTCGCTGATCTGGGAAGGCATCGCGCCTGGCGGCGCTCCTACATGGGAATTTTTGTCAGTCCAGGCGAATCCGGTCGCTCTGATCGTAAGCACTGGTATCGGACAGGATCACTCGATCGCCGACCTTGAGGCCGTTGCGGATCTCGATGAGATTGACCGAACTGCGACCGAGCTGCACCGGCGCGCGCGTGGCGACTCCATCGGCATCGACCTTGAACAGGCGCACTTCCGAATCCGGTTGACCGAAGGCCGGGCGACCGACATAGAGGACATCCGTGAGGCGCTCGATCTCAATCGTTCCATCCACTGACAGATCAGGGCGGGCGCCGGCCGGCAGCTTGCCTTCAAGTTCGACGTCGACCTGCACCGTTCCGTTCTGCACGGCCGGATCGACGCGCAGCACCTTGCCCTCGACGATGCCGTTGCGCGTATCGATACGCGCGGACTGACCGATAAGAATATCCTTGGCCTGGGTTTCGGCGATGCGCAATTCGGCCATCAGGTCGCCGGGGCGTGCGACTCGGGCGAGATTGCTGCCGGCATCGACTTGCTGGCCTTCTTCGACTGGCACACGTTGCAGGACGCCGACAATGCCGGCACGCACCTTGAGACCATCGGCCTGGCGCTGGCGCAGATCGCGGGTGTTCGCGAGTTGATCGAGGCGCGCTTTCTCGGCCGCCAATTGCGCGGTGATGTTGCGACGGAACTCGGCGACACGCTGTTGCTCGATGTCGACCCGATACCTGAGCTGTTCGAGCACGACCAGACTCTTCTTGTATTGCACGGCCGGGATGATGCCCTTTTCGGCAACGGTTTTTTCCGACTCGGCCTGCATGCGTGCGGTTTCGTAATCGGTTTTCGCCTGCGCCTGCGCAGCCATTTGATCGAGCAGCCGGGACTGCAACTCGGTACGTTTCGCGGCCAGATCCGACTGGGCAGCGGTCAAGGCCGTCTTCGCCGCCAGCAGTTGATCGTCGACCTCGGGGCTGCCCAGCTCCATGATGACCGTGTCGGCTTCGACTTCGGCTCCGGGCTTGACCAGAATGCGCTCCACGCGTGCCGAAGTCTCGGCCGCGATCCAGCGAATCTCTTTTGGCACCAGCGTACCGGGGCCGCGCACCTCACGCAGCAACTCGCCACGTTTGACCGTATCGACCAGCACACTGCTGCGTTCGACCGAGGGCATGGCCGGGCCGAGCGCCATGATGCCAATGGCACCGGCGATGACAAGAATTCCGAGAGCGGCTCCAATCAGGAGCTGGCGACGGCGTTTGCGTTGCTTGAGTTCGGGGCGGGCAATGTCCATGGCCTGATAGAGCATGAGCTGTGCCAAGTTCGCGGACTTGCCGCAATTCATTGTTTATACAACGTTTTATCTGAATTCCAATGGCCAGATTCGATGCCATGTGTCCGCTGGCGAACACTCGATCTTCATCTTCGTTCACTGTCTGCTGCGATCCTCGCTGCGCCCGCTGATGCCCACGGGACAAACTAAAGCTGTCCATGCATGACAAATACGCGCAGTCGGCATCAACCCTGACCGGCGCCCGGGCTTCCGACTGTGGTCCGGGATTCGAACCGGCGACGAATGGCAGCTACAGGAACGTTGAAGGACAGCGGCTTCGGAGCTTGTCCATCGAATGACATTCATACTTGTCGAAGATTGGCACGAGGATTGCTTTATCTGGTATGTACATACCAAACCTACGCCAGGAGCCAATCATCATGGGCACCATTCTCGATTTCAGCTCGCAAAAGACCACCAGGGCTCTCAATTGCGTCAGCTGGGAATCACGCTATGACGGCGCACTCGATGTGGCTCTCATTGACAGCATCCCCGTCGCCGGAATCTCCGGCCCTTGGCCAGACGGCTCGTATGCGTTGATCTGGTGGCCATCGCAGGAATTGGAAATCGTCCCGGGCCTGGAATTCTACGCATCGATGCAGTTGGCGCGTCGACGTGTCGAGGACATGGCATGCGCGTCGTCCAGCGCAGCTTGCAGCGCGTAAAGACGGCGACATTCCCCGTTACAACAAATTCTTCTTTTGCTCAAGTTACCTCTTTGAAGGGGTTGACGGATCCGACGATCGACATCTGCCGCGATGGATCTGCCAGCTTTCTCGGATCCGCCCCATCAACAGCGGCACGCTGGGATGACAACAACGAGACCCAGCCCCCGCTGGGCCCGTAGCCCCAGCTCCGGCTGTGGCCCCAGGTTGGCAATGCGCAAACGAGCAAACGAGTTCAAGCTCGGATGAACAACTGCTCGAAGCCCTGATGAACCTGCATGTTGACGAGGATGGCGCGCCGGAGAAATCGATCCGTCGTCTGAATGCGCCCGTCAGTGAAGGATTGGGGACAACGCCGATCGACAAGCGCCGCGTCAACCGCAATCAGGTCAGCCCATCGAAATCCAGGTCGAATCGCTGCAATCGGACCCGAACGACGCAGCTTCGAGTCGGATCGACAGCCTGCACTGGAATGCCATCAATCGGCAGCAAGTCGTGCGATCGCCGCCGGAATCAGGCTCGCCTCGCCGACCTGGATGACGCGCGGATCATCGAGGGCAAAGTCGGGATCGGTCTCCAGTGACCAGGTCGAGTGATACGGCATGTACACGCCACGACCACCGAGTTCGAGCACCGGTGCGATATCCGACACCAGCGAATTGCCTACCATGAGAAAGGATTCTGCGCCGATTCCGAATTCGCCGAGCACGCGCGCATAGGCTCGGGGATTTTTTTCGGAGACGATCTCGATGCGCTGGAACAGATCGCCAAGACACGAACGCTCGACCTTGTCCTGCTGATGGATCAGATCCCCCTTCGTGATCAGCACGATCCGGTAGTGCGCAGCGACCGCCTCGACCGCGCCGCGGATACCCGGCAACAATTCGACCGGATGAGCGAGCACCTCCTTGCCGATACCGACCAGTCGATGCAGGTCGCCCGAACTGATCAGGCCGCCGGTGATGTCGTAGGCCGCCTCAATCATCGACAGGGTCATGCCCTTGGCGCCATAGCCAAACACATGGATGTTGCTGGATTCGATCGCGAGCAGGCGCTCATGCACCCGCGCATCGGCAAGATCGATATAGCAACCGACAATGCGCTCGAACTCGGCCTGTGCGGCGTCGTAGAAATCCTGGCTCTGCCAGAGCGTGTCATCGCCATCGAAACCGATCAGTTCAATCATCGGCATCGCCCCCCTCCCATGCCAATGCTTGCGATGGCGGCCTTGGCAAAGCTGACCCGTCCGCAGTGGCTGACTCGGCGATCATGGAAATCGTAACCACGCGGTTGCGGCCCTGCTGCTTGGCGGCGTACATCGCGAGATCGACGGCACCATACAAGCCATCATCGTCACGATGGCTTTCAGCATCGAATCGGCCAACTCCGATACTCACCGTTACCGGCACGGCGATACCGGCGCAAACAATCGGCCTGGTCTGCAGGGCGTCGCGAAACTCCTCGACGCGGATCATCGCCTCAACCTCGTCGGCATCGCGAAGGATCAAGCCGAATTCTTCGCCGCCCGTACGCGCGACCATGACGTCATCGCCGCGAAACGCCGATTGCAGGCGGGCCGCCAGATGCCTGAGCACCTCGTCGCCGATGACGTGGCCGTGGCGATCGTTGATCGACTTGAAATGATCGATATCGAGCAGGGCCAGCGATACGCCGGCGCCTTCGAGCCACTGCGCCTCGCGTACCTGGGCATTGAGTGTCTCGGTAAACGTGCGCCGGTTGCAGAGTCCGGTCAGTGCATCGGTTCGGCTGAGCAGCTCGTACTTGTCGCGCTGGTTGCGCAAGGCTTCATCGAGATCGAGACGGCGCTGGTAATCCTTGTGCGAGCGCACGCTCGCCGTGGCCAGATAGACTGCATAGAACACCATCGCGGCCGCCGGCACCTGCATGCCGGGATCAAGCCAGAGCAGCACCATGCTCGGAACGAGCATGATCAGGATGCCGCTGATCGAGAAACGCAACAACGAGGTGTAGAGGTGGGCCAGGACGGTGGAAAACGCCAGCGTGCCGAACAGCGAGACGCATTTCAGCAGAGGCTCGATTTCGCGATCGATCAGGATCCAGCCCTGCACGATCGCCCACAACACAATGCTTGACAGCGCCACAAGGCTGTAGCGCGCAATCCAGCGCCGCTGCGCATCCACATCTGCGGTCTCGGGCGGCGGCGACATCCGCTTGCGCACGACCGCCGCCAGCACCAGCGACAGCGTCACCAGCGCCGTGGGCAGCGTGTGGCGATGGTACATCCCGGTCACATAGACCAGCGGAGGCAGGGCAATCAGGTAGAGGAAGCCACCCAACGCGGAGCGCGCATAGGTATCGGCCACACGCGTCGACAGCCGGCGCAAGGCCAGGCGATGCCTTTCGGCTTCCGTTGGCGTAGCGGTCATCCTGCCCTCCCCCCAACCAGACAGCGTGGCAAACAGCCAATCCTCGCATAGTCGGCGAATCCAGACACCTGCAAAGGCGTACCTGTTCACAATTCAGCCGCAACAAACTCCAGCTCGCTTGTTGCGGCTTGCTCGGCGCCTGTGCCGAACGCCCGGAAAATCTGAATGCACGCAGTGCCCGGCACGAAATCATTCCGATACAAGCGAATGGATCGGATTGCCGCGCCCTAGCCCGGCTCACCATCGGCAGCACAAGGCATGTGCCTGCGCCGCTGGCGTTACGGCTTCCAGTCGGGAACGCGACCCGGCGTCCACGGCGCTCCGGCGGCATCCGCTTCGCTTTCGAGGCTGGCCAGATCATTGAGAACCAGGCTGCGCAAGCGGACGAGCAGCGGGGCGAACTGCTGCGCGGCAATCTGGTAATTTTGCCGGTGTGTCGCGGTCGCGTCGGCACTCGAATACCAATGGCCATAGACGACCTGATTGATCCGATCGACGATTGAAGGCGGTGTCGGCTCGCCGCGTCGGGCCAGCACGGCATCGCCACTCAAGCTGATCTGCAGATCCTTCAGCTGCGTCTCGATTGCGCGCAGGCGAACGCCGAGGGATGGAACGGCGTGCGGCGTATCGTCGAGTGCCTTCTTCAAGTGGTTGATCCGGGTCTGCGCCTCAGCGGCGGCATTCACCGCACCAAGGGCCGCGCGCTGCAACTGGCCGGTCTTGATCTGGAAGGCAAGCAAGGCGCCGCGATCTGCCGGCGGCAGGGTGTCGCCGCCAAGTGGTGCCGCATCGAAGTCCTGAGCATCCCCAAACGCTTCGAGTTTTCCATCCGCACGCACGGCCAGCGAAACCCGGTAGCGGCCGGGAGCAACCAGCGGGCCGACCGGCTCGGGATCCCACGGAGCCCGATCGGTTTCAGGTTTCAGGTTGGTTGGTACCGCAGCCGGATAGCGCAGATCCCAGGCGACCCGCTGCACGCCTGCCTTGGCCGGGCCTTCCATCCGACGCACGACATTGCCATCCGAATCGGTGACGGTCAGGATCACGACCGGCGGCTCTTCGCGATCTTCCTGCTTGAGTGCCTCCCAAGTGGGATACGGTGTGTCCTCGCCCTTCCTGATGCGTTCCTTTTCGGCATCCTGGCGGGTCTTGGCGCGCGTCTTCCATTCGTCTCGAAGATAATAAGTAAACACTGCGCCCATCGGCGGATTCGGTGCGACATGGAATTGATCGCCATTGAAGCCCTGGTCGCTGCCGCCAAACGGCGCCGACTGCGCATACGTCGATGCGCGCTTGACCGGAAACAGCACGGCCTTCGCGGCCAGCGCGGAATCACTGATCGCGCGCAGCGGCGAGTAATCGTCGAGGACGTAGAAACCGCGGCCATAGCTCGCCGCAACCAGATCGTTCTCGCGTTGCTGGATGGCCAGATCGCTGATCTTGATCGTCGGCAAGCCGCCCTTGAGCTGGATCCAGCGGCGGCCCCGGTCAGGACTGAAATAGAGGCCGAATTCGGTTCCGGCAAAGAGCAGATCCGGCTTCACATGATCCTCGACCACGGCATACACCGAGCCACGCTCGGGCAGGCCACTGGTGATCGTGCTCCAACTGCGACCGAGATCGTTGCTGCGCAGCAGATACGGTTTGAAGTCACCCTGCTTGTGGTTGTCGAAAGCGGCGTACAGCGCGTTCGCATCGTGCTGCGAAAACAGCACACGCGAGACATAACTGCGCTCGGGCACGCCCGGGAAACGCTCGATGCGACGCCAGGATCCGCCGCCATCGGTGCTGATCTGGATCAGGCCATCATCGGTGCCGAGCGCAAGCTGCCCTTCAACCTTGCTGCTCTCGGCGAGCGCGACGATGTTGCCGTAGAACGAGGTCGAGGTGTTCTTGGCGATCGAATCCACACCCCAGACACGGCCCATCATCGGCAAGGTATTGCGATCAATCTGGCGGGTCAGATCGGCGCTGACTGCGCGCCAGGTGTTGCCGCGATCATCGCTGCGAAATAGTCGCTGCGCCGCGAAGTACAGACGCGTCGCCTGGTGCGGGCTGATGATCAGCGGCGAATCCCAGTTCCAGCGTAGTGGCGCCACGTCGGTGCCCGGCTGCGGCTGGATATCCACCACTTCGCCGGTGCGTCGGTCGAAGCGCACCAGCCCGCCATTCTGCGACTCGGCATACACCGTATTCGGATCGACCGGGTCGACCACGGTCTGGAAGCCATCACCTTCCTGGGTGATGAACCAGTCCGAGTTGACGATGCCGTTCTTGCTGCGCGTGCGCGACGGCCCACCAACCGAGTTGTTGTCCTGGGTGCCACCATAGATCGAATAGAACGGCAGGCCGTTGTCGAGGCCGACCCGATAGAACTGCGACAACGGTAGGTTGCCGAACCATTCCCAGGTCGCGCCGCGATCGAAGCTCTGGTAGACGCCGCCATCGCAGCCGGCGAGCAGATGTCGAGTATTTGCCGGATCGATCCACAGCACATGGTTGTCGACATGCTTGTGCTTCTCGCCAACGCGACGCATGGTCTTGCCGCCGTCGTCGCTGACATGCATCCAGGTGTCCATCGCGTAGAAGCGATCGACCGCCTGCGGATCGGCGAACAGCTTGTTGTAGTACTGGCCGCTGCTCGGCAGATAGTCGGAGCGCTTTTCCCAGTTCTCACCTGCGTCGGTCGAGCGGTAGATGCCGCCTTCCTTGCCGGCCGCATCCATCACCGCATAGATCGTGTCGGGATGCGGCAACGAAATGGCCAGGCCGATGCGGCCGATATCGCCCTTCGGCAAACCATTGCTGATCTTGCGCCAGGTCTTGCCGCCATCGGTCGACTTGCGCAGTCCGGATTCCGGCCCGCCGTTGATCACCGTCCATACGTGGCGTCGACGCTGATAGGTCGAGGCCAACATCACATCCGGGTTGCGCGGATCCAGATGCACCTCGGTGACGCCGGTGTTCTCCGAAGTCTCGAAGGCCTTGCTCCAGGTCTTGCCGGCATCGCGCGTGACGAACAGGCCACGATCGCCACCAGCCGACCACAACGGGCCCTGTGCGGCGACCCAGACCACGTTGGAATCGCGCGGATCGACGACGATCTGCGAGATGTGCTCGGAATGCTTGAGGCCCATGTTCTGCCAGGTCGTGCCGCCATCGAGCGAGCGGTACACACCATCACCATAGGAAACACTGCGCTGCGAATTGTTCTCGCCGCTGCCGAGCCAGATCACCAGCGGATTGCCCGGATCGATCGTTACGCATCCGAGCGAATACGATCCCTGATCGTCGAAGACCGGTTTCCAGGTCGTGCCGGCATTGATCGTCTTCCACAAGCCGCCACTCGCCGCCGCCACGTACCAGGTCGACTTGTCGTTCGGATTCACGGCCAGATCGGCGATACGTCCGGAAATCATGGCGGGGCCAATGCCGCGCATTTCGAGGCCGCTGAAAGTCTCTGCTTTCATCGGCCCCTGATCGTTCTTCTTTTCGGTTTCGGCGGCCAGCAATCCCGGCGCGACCGCCATCAGGCAGGCGCTCAGGGCCGCCAGGCGCAACGTCGTGAGCAGTGAAGTAATCGTAGGCACGGGGCTTGCTCCGCCAGGAAGGATCGGCCAAGCATACGGGAGGCGGACAACGTCTACCTGTGTCGTTCGTGCCCCCAACAGCCACATTCGCGGGTATCATGCGCACCGTTACACGCGGTGGGAGAAGCAGGCTAGCCTGCTGCCGAAGGCGCAACGCCCGTAATCGCTCAGGCCCCGATACCTCCGCGCGCAGACAACTCTGGAGAGACCGGCTGCCGACTTCAGGCACGAACCGGCGCCGAAGGGGCAAGAGGCAGTTCAACGCTTCCAAACTCTCAGGCAAAAGGACAGAGGGGCGCCCGGCGTGCGGCTTCGCGCGCGATCTTTGGACGCCCAACTCATGAACCAGCCTGCCTCGCTTTCACTGCGCGATCTCGAAAACCATTCGGCCTTCGTCGAGCGTCACATCGGCCCGAACGATGCCGAGATCGCATCCATGCTCAAACTCCTCGGCCACGATTCGCTCGATGCGATGACCGACGCGATCGTGCCGGGCAAGATCAAATCACCTGCGCCACTGGCCCTGCCTTCAGCGATCAGCGAGGTTGAGGCGCTGGCCAAGATCCGTGTGATCGCAGACAAGAACGAAGTCTTGCGCAGCTTCATCGGTCAGGGCTACTACGGCACGCATACGCCGAATGTCATCCTGCGCAATATCCTCGAGAACCCCGCCTGGTACACGGCCTACACGCCTTATCAGGCCGAGATTTCGCAAGGTCGCATGGAAGCCTTGATCAACTTCCAGACCATGGTCGCCGATTTGACCGGCATGGAAATCGCCAACGCCTCCCTGCTTGACGAGGCAACCGCCGCCGCCGAGGCGATGACCCTGGCCAAGCGTTCGGCGAAATCGAAATCGAACGTGTTCTTTGTCTCCAACGCCGTGCATCCGCAGACGCTCGAAGTGCTGCGCACCCGTGCGGACGGGCTCGACATCGAACTGAACATCGGCGAAGACGCCGAAGCGGCCAGCGTCGACAGTTTCGGCGTGCTGCTGCAATATCCGAACACGTTTGGCCGGATCAACGACTACGCCGCGCTCGCCGATGCCGCGCATGCGCGCGGCGCGCTGGTCGCGGTTGCCACCGATCTGCTCGCGTTGACCTTGATCCGTGCTCCCGGCGAATGGGGTGCCGATATCGTCATCGGCAACAGCCAGCGATTCGGCGTGCCGTTCGGTTTTGGCGGCCCGCATGCGGCCTTCATGAGCTGCCGTGATACCTACAAGCGCTCGATGCCGGGGCGCCTGATCGGCGTCTCGATCGATGCCGAAGGCAAGCCGGCCTATCGACTGACATTGCAGACTCGCGAGCAGCATATCCGCCGCGAGAAGGCGACCTCGAACATCTGCACCGCGCAGGTACTGCTGGCCGTGATGGCGAGCATGTACGCCGTCTACCACGGCCCCGATGGACTCAAGCGCATTGCCCAGCGCACCCACCGCATGGCGGCGATCCTGGCAGGCGCATTGCGCAAGGCCGGCTTGACGGTTGGCCCGGATTTCTTCGATACCCTGCATGTCATCGGCGTCGACGCCCCAGCCTTGCATGCAAAGGCACGCGCGGCACGCATCAATCTGCGCACCATCGATGCCAACAGCGTCGGCATCAGCGTCGATGAGACGACCACGCGCGACGATCTCATTGCGCTCGCTGCACTGTTCGGCGTGACTGTGGGTGACGATGCGCAGGGAAGTGCAAGTGTCGCGGGAGGCAGGACGCCGATAGCGGCCATCGACGCGCTTGATCGCGACACCGCCGATGCGCTACCTGCCGGACTACTGCGCCAGTTACCGTTCCTGCAGCACCCGGTGTTCAACACGCATCACAGCGAACACGAGTTGCTGCGCTACATGCGCGCCCTGGCCGACAAGGATCTGGCCATGGATCGCACGATGATCCCGCTGGGTTCGTGCACGATGAAGCTCAATGCCACCGCCGAGATGATCCCGGTGACCTGGCCCGGGTTCACCAACATCCATCCGCTCGTGCCGGCCGACCAGGCCAGTGGTTACAAACAACTCATCGATGAACTCGAAGCGATGCTGGCCGAGATCACCGGCTACGACGCGGTCAGCTTGCAGCCGAATTCCGGCGCGCAAGGTGAATTCGCCGGTCTGCTCGCGATCCGCGCCTGGCACCGCTCGCGCGGCGAAGGCCACCGCGATATCTGCCTGATTCCCGAATCGGCACATGGCACGAATCCGGCTTCGGCACAGATGTGCGGCATGACCGTTGTGGTCACGCGCTGCGACAAGGATGGCAATGTCGATGTCGACGACATTCGTGAAAAAGCGCAGAAGTACTCTGACCGCCTCGCCGCGTTGATGATCACCTACCCGTCCACACATGGCGTGTTCGAGGAAGACGTCGTGGCGATCTGCGAAGTCGTGCATCAGCATGGTGGCCAGGTCTACACCGACGGCGCCAACCTCAATGCCCTGGTCGGCGTGGCGAAACCCGGCAAGTGGGGCTCGGATGTCTCGCATCTGAACCTGCACAAGACCTTCTGTATCCCGCACGGCGGCGGCGGCCCCGGCGTTGGCCCGTGCGCGGTCAAATCGCATCTCGCCGAGTTCCTGCCGCGCACCTTCGGCGGCGAAGGCGATGTCGGCATGGTCAGCGCCGCCAGCTTCGGCAGCGCGAGCATCCTGCCGATTTCGTGGATGTATATCACCCTGATGGGCACCGCTGGCCTGCGCAAGGCAACCCAGGTTGCCTTGCTCAACGCCAACTACATCGCCAGGCGTCTCGCCCCGCACTATGCAACCTTGTACACCGGTCGCAACGGACTCGTCGCCCACGAATGCATTCTCGATCTGCGTCCACTCAAGGACGCGACCGGCATCGGGGCGGAAGACGTCGCCAAGCGCCTGATCGATTTCGGCTTCCACGCGCCGACCCTGAGCTTCCCGGTCTCGGGCACGCTGATGGTCGAGCCAACCGAAAGCGAATCGCTGCACGAACTCGATCGTTTCATCGATGCGATGATCCAGATCCGCGACGAGATCCGCGCAATCGAGCAAGGCAAGCTCGATCGCGAGGACAACCCGCTCAAGCACGCGCCGCACACGGCGACGATGGTGGCCGGCAGCGAATGGACGCATGCCTACCCGCGCGAACTCGCCGTGTTTCCGCTGCCCGTCCTCAGGCAACAGAAGTACTGGCCACCAGTCGCCCGCGTCGACAACGTCTACGGCGACAAGAACATCATGTGCGCGTGCATTCCGATTGATGCGTACAAGGATGAAGCACAAGCCTGAGCACCACTGATCTGCAAGGCCCCGAAAAACGGCGGCCTTGCAGGTTGCCGACATCAAGGCTAGAGTAAGGAATCCTTACTCATGGAACTCGCCATGCTTGCCAAGCTGACCTCCAAGAACCAGTTGACCTTGCCCAAAGCGGCGGTCGAGGCCAGCGGTGGATCCGAGTACTTTGAAATCGAGGTGCGCGCCGGCCAGCTTGTGCTGACACCGGTGCGCATCCAGCGCGCCGATGGCGTACGTGCCACGCTCGATGCGCTTGGGCTGAGCGACAGCGACCTTGCTGATGCGGTCAACTGGGCACGCAGTTCGACGAAACCAAAAGCAACGCAGCGCGTAAACGAGCCGGCGACTCGTTATTCGAAATCCCCGTCACGCACAAAGGCCGCTCCGAAGAAGCGATCACGATGACGCCAGTGCGGCGGTCGCAGCAGCGTTGGGTGCTCGATACGAATGTCGTCCTGTCGGCCTTGATTCGCCCCGGAGGCGTCAGCGGTCGCCTGCGCCTTGCCTGGCAAGCCGGCTTGTTCGTGCCACTGGTCAATACGATCACGGCGGCCGAATTGATCCGCGTGCTTGCCTATCCGAAATTCAAACTCGATGCCGATCAGCAACACGATCTGCTGGCTGACTATCTGCCGTGGACTGAAGTAATCACCGTGTGCAATCCGGCACCAACGACACCCACCTGTCGTGATTCAGATGACCTTCCCTGCCTCGAGCTTGCCTTTGCCGCGCATGCTGATGCGCTGGTCAGCGGCGACGCCGATCTGCTCACGCTGGCACCGATTGATGGCCTGCCCTTGCTCACGCCGGCCCAGGCCATCGCGCAACTGTCCTGACTACGACAGTGGCAGGTAAGGCGGGAATCACGATGGATTACCGCACTACCCTGGTTGTCATCGATCGATTCAGCCTTTCTGCTTCTTCAACCACGCATCGATTTCGGGCAGGCGCTTGTCGCGGATATGGATGCGGTATTCGATGTTGTCGATCGCGGTTTCGGTGGCTCGACGAGAGCCTGCGGCAACGTACTTGGCGGCGTAGTCCTTGAGCTTGCCGATCATCGCCGGATCCATCGACTGGCCGGCCAGGCGAGGGTAGTAGCGGCTGCTTGAGGTCGTATCGACCAGGGTCTCCAGCTTGTCACGATGGGCCATGGCGAAATCAAACGCCATGTCGGGGTGCTGGTTGGCAACCGAACCGATCATCGCCGCGCTGTTGGTCGCGCCGGGTTCATCGGTAAAGGCCAGTTCGAGTGCGCGCTGCGCCAGCGCCTTGTCTTCGCTCGAAGCCAGCAACTGGTAAAGCCGATCTTTCATCATCGCGCGCTTCTCGGCCTTGGCCTCGGCATGCATCTGCTCCCAGGTCGTCTTGTCCGCGTGGCTCGCGACAATGCCGAGGATGGTCTTGTACAACTCGCGCGGCATCGCCTTCGAATCCTCGGCACGCGCGGCATAGCGACGACGCGCCTCTGCGATGACTTCGGCGTCACCGAGATCCGCCAGCGAACTGATCAGGTTGGTGCGCAGGATCGCATCGGGTTCGTTTTCGCCGGCTTTCGCTTCCCAGCCAAATTCATTCAGCACCGGGCGCAGCGTGCTGAGCGCAAAGGCGCGGAATTTCTGCTGACGTGGCTGGTCGCCTTGATACAGCGAATCAAATCCTTGCAGGCTGTCGGCGATACGTCCCCAGATCTTCACATCGGCATCCAGCGGCGTGGCCTTGATCAAGTCGAGGCTGTCCGACGCGGGTTGCAGACCGGTCATGCCAAGCGCTGCGGTGTTGCCCATGATGCCGAGCTGGTCGATCGGCGAAAGTTTGGCGAAGGCGTCGCGGATCGCGGCGAACGCTTCCTTCGGGTAGCGTGAGCGGAAGTATCCGCTCTGACCGGCATTGAGCAGGACAACGCCGCAACCGGGCAGTTGCATGGTTCCCGCCCCACCTTCGATCAGCGCTCGCGTCGGTTCGCCGCCCAGCGTCTGCGCAATGACCGGTACGCGCCAGCGCAAGGGTTTCTTGTCCGGACGATCCTTGGTGAACTCGCCCTGGCTGAGCTTGATCGTGGTCTGACCGTCCTTGCAGCTGACCTCGTCCAGCGAAATCATCGGCACGCCAGGTTGCAAGGTGAAATCATGCGCGATGGCCGTGATCGGCTTGCCAGCGGTCGCCTCGACCGCCTGCCACAGATCATCCGAACGCGTATTCGAGTACGCGTGTGCCTTCATGTAGCGACGTACGCCGTCGCGCCAGGCATCGGCGCCGACGTAGTTTTCGAGCATGTTGATGACGGCGGAACCCTTCGAGTAGGTGATCGAATCGAAGGCCTGGCTGGCTTGTTCGACGGTTCCGATCTTCTGCACCACCGGATGCGTGCTGGCGATCGCGTCGGATGACATCGCGTATTCGCGCGAACCGACCGCGTTGAGTTCGGACTTCCATTCCGGGTGCAGTTTTTTTGTCGTGCGGCCAGCCATCCAGGTCGCGAAACCCTCGTTGAGCCAGAGATCATCCCACCACTGCATGGTGACCAGATCGCCGAACCACTGGTGCGCGATTTCATGGGCGGCGGTGCCGAAGATACGCTGCTTGTCCGATTGGGTCGAGAATGCCGGATCGACCAGCAGGCCGTGTTCGAAGGTGAAAATCGCGCCCCAGTTTTCCATCGCACCGAAGAACTGGCTGCGCCCGGGCGAAGCGATATTATCGAGCTTCGGCAGCGGGTACGGCACACCGAAATAGTCGTTGTACTCGCGCAATACGGCCTGCGAAGAATCCAGCGCGAACTGCGCCTGCGAAACCAGTCCTTTCTGCGTGATCACGCCGAACTCGACGCCATCGGACTTCGCCGTGGCGCGATCGAAATCGCCAAGCCCGAAGAACAACAGATAGGTCGACATCTTCGGCGAAGTCGCGAAGCTGACACGGCTCATGCCGTTGCCGAGATCCTCACTCTGCTTGACCGGCATGTTGCTGACCGCCATCTGCGCACTCGGTACCGTCGCGGTCAGATCGAAGGTCGCCTTGAAGTTCGGCTCATCCCAGCTCGGGATGAACTTGCGCGCATCGGAATTTTCGAACTGCGTGTACAAGGCGCGCTTCTCGCCCGCCTTGGTCACGTAGTCGATGGCAAACAGGCCGTTGGCCTGGGTGCCGATAACGCCTGTGTATTCCAGGGTCAGCAGATAGTTGCCGGGTGCCAGCTTTTCAGAAAACGCGAATGTCGCCGTTTGCGCGGAATCGTCAACGCCGACCTTCGGATCGACATAGGCGCGCTTGTTGCGTGTCGAATGGATATGCGCGGACGAAAAGCGCATGCCAACGGCATTGAGGACGATGCGATCGGTGGCCTCAAGCACATCGATCGTGATCGCAACCCTGCCATCAAAAGAAAGCGACTCCGCGTGCGGGGTTACCGCAACCTCGTAATGCGTCGGGCGCACATCACGCGGCAACTGCGTTGTGACTTCGGTGGCCTGGGCCACTTGTTCCCCACCTTCGGCAAATACGAATAGCGGAGCGCTGAATAGCGCCAGGGCGATGGCAACGATCAGTGTACGGCGCATGGAAGATCCTTCCTGGTGGTTGCGACAACGGCTTGAGCGAAGTCGAGAAATTGACTCAACGCGAAATAGCCAGGGGCACGACCACCCCTGTTCGCGACCCGCAACGATGGCCGGTTTGGACGTCCATCGTCCACGGCCAAAGGTCATGGTATCGACTGCGTACCCAGGCGCACCGCGAGATCAAGACGGCAAAGTTTCGCCACCGATCCGCTTGATAAAGGCACGGATGCGTGCGGCGTTCTTGCCGACATCGCTTTTGCCGACGCGCGATACGGAACGGATGTCAACTCGACTGCCTGCGCCTACGGCTTCGATGCGAATGACGATGTCATCCTTGAAGCCATACCAGAACGTGGTGTCGGTCGCTTCGATGCGACCCGCTTGTGGAACGGCGGCGACAATCTCCCAACCCATGTCGCGAGCAATCTTCTCTGCGCGAACGAACGCGTCAGCGGGGCCCATATCGAGTATCTGCGTGCGGACGTCGGGGTAGCCCGACTGCTGCGCTGCGGCGACTTCCGGGCCGCCATAGGTTGCCGGATTCGGCGCATCTGCGCGCAGTGGCAGCACGGCGACGAATTCCGGCGGACGCATCGTATCGGTGGAAATATCGTGGATGAACGGAACGGTTTTCGCCGTGTAGGCGCCGAACAACGGCATTGCCGAAGCGGCCAGCCCCAACACTGTTCCGAAGACCAGCGTCTTCGCGTGTCCACGACGAGTGCGTGGAATCAGCAACAGCAGAACGGCCAGCGCAGCCGCACCGAGGCCCAGGAAAGCCGCCCAGGTCATCAGGGTGAAACCGGTACGGAAATGCCAGAGATCCATCCGCGTACCGGGACCGGAAACCAGCAGAAGCACGAGCGCAAGAATCGCAACAAGAACGGGAAGTCGGGCAAGCCTCATTTCTGCATATCCTGTCGGCCTCAAGTTTGCGCAGTATCGCGCAGAAAATTTAACCGGCGAATCGCCGACGTCAGGCGATCGATCAAGCCTGCCCTGGGGCGCCGCCGGGAAAGCCCGTCACATGGTGCAGGCACAAGCTCCTCAATGATCCGAACTACCCCAGATCTGCTCAAGGCGTGCATCACGTCCACAATTGTATCGATAGAACTTGTAGCGAACCGGATTCTTCTGGTAGTAATCCTGATGGTAACCCTCGGCCGGATAGAAGGTTGATGCGGGGACGATCCGGGTGACGATCGACTGACTGAATCGACCCGATGCTTCGAGCGCCTTCTTGCTCTCCTCGGCGAGTCGCATCTGCTCTGGACCAATGGTGAAAATCGCAGTGCGGTACTGGTCGCCGTGATCGCAGAACTGCTGGTCGATGGCGAATGGATCGACGTTGTGCCAGAACACATCGAGCAACTTCTTGTAGCTGACCTTGGCGGGATCGAAGACGACCTTGATCGCCTCGGCGTGTCCGGTGCTACCAGCGGAGACCTGCTCGTAGGTCGGATCGGCAAGCTTGCCTCCGGTATAGCCCGAGGTTGTCGAGATCACTCCCTCCAGCTTGTCGAAGGGCGGCTCCATGCACCAGAAGCAGCCACCGGCGAAGATCGCCGACTCGGACTTGTCGCTGCTTGCAACTGGCGGGTTTGCAGCGTCATTGGCCGGCCCGGCGCATGCGCTCATCGCGACCATGGCCAGAAGCAAAGCCGCGGTGACGATTTGCGGCATCAATCGAATCTTTGGAAAACCCATCTCAACTCCTCAGCTCGGGCAGTGGCTGGCCTTGCGCAATGAATTCCAGGGCCAGGCCGTTGTTGCACCAGCGTTCGCCGCGCGGCTTCGGGCCGTCGTTGAAGCGATGCCCCTGATGTCCGCCGCAGCGTGCGCAGTGATACTCGGTGCGCGGCCAGATCAACTTGAAGTCCGTCCTGGTTTCGACATGACCGGCAATCGGCTGGGTGAAACTCGGCCAGCCGGTACCGCTTTCAAACTTGTTGGCGCTCGTGAAAACAGGCAGGCGGCAAGCGGCGCAGACGAACGTTCCCTCCCGGTGCTCGTCGTTCAGCGGGCTGCTACCCGATGGTTCGGTGTCTTCCTCGAACAACACCGCGTAGGCCGCAGCACTGACAACGCCACGCCATTCCTCGTGTGGCTTGTCGAGAGGCACCACGGCGCCTCCCTTCACTTCGACTTGCACGTCGGCAGCGCGCGACCATGCGGGCAGCAGTGGCAACAAGGCCAGTGCTCCAAGGTGTTGCAACATCATGCGTCGGTTCATGGTTCGGAGTCCTGTTTTCGGGGGCGGCATTCGGCAACCATGGCAGAGATTCCTGACGAAGTGGAACGCCGGTATTACCGGTTGTTACGAAGAAAGCACCCGAACAGATGCGCCTTGCCTATGGGGAGGGAGCCGCACTGTTCAGGTTCACACGGGCGAAACACCCTGTGGTCAAGCCAGCAGACCGGCATGCCGCCTGTTCCATTTCACAGAGCCAATCGGGGCATTCCACCTACAATGCAGCTCGAACATGCAATTCGTCGCATCGTCACCCACCGAATCGACAGGATCCATCGTGCCCATCATTGATGCCCCGCCCACCCCTCCAGACCTCCCGCAGCAAAGCGCCATCGTCGTCAACATCCGTGATGCCGACACCTTGCAGGTAGCCGCGCGCAAGCAGGATGCCCATGTCCGCTGGTGGCTTGAACTCGGTGATCAACTGCTTCTGGTTGGCGATCACGGTGAGGTGCGCAAGGCCGCTCCGGATCGCGAGGTGCTTGGTGAGATGCTTGATTTCGATCGTGAGCGCTTGCGTCTGCATGCGATCGGCTGTGTGCGTGAGTCTGGGGCTCCGGGACGCCTGATCGCCCAGGGAGGACGCTGGGAACTGCGCGAACTGAGCGCAGCCGAACTGGCGACGCCTCTGCCCAGCATTCACGACGGGCACTCCGATGAATGGCGCGAAGTCGAACCCGATACGGTCATCGCCTACCGCTATCGCCCGGATTCCGCAGCTGCAGCACCAAATCCGCTGATCCAGTCAATCGTCGATTCGGTCGACACCGCACGCTGGTTCGCCGATCTGACCGCGCTGACCGCATGGGATCGCTCAAGCTATGGTTCCGACCTTGCTCTCGCGCGAGCCTGGATTGAAACCCAATTCAGCGGACTCGGGCTGACCGTCAGCGCCCCGGCCTTCACAATGCCGGGAAGTGGCGGCGGCCAGATCAGCGTCAAGAATGTGATTGGCCAATGGACGGGCACGCTGAATCCGGATCAATGGATCATCGTCGGTGGCCACTACGATTCGCGAAATTCGAACATCGGATCGACGGTGAATACGCCCGGCGCGGAAGACAATGCATCGGGATGTGCCGGCGTCATCGAGCTCGCTCGTGTGCTGGTGAACGTTGCTCCGGAACGCAGCATCCTGTTCATGTGCTATGCGGGCGAGGAGCAAGGACTGTACGGCAGCTACGCCCACGTCGCTGCATTGCAGAATTCGGGAGATATCGACAAGGTGCAAGCAGTCGTAACGATGGACATGATCGGCTACAGCGCCGACAGCCAGCTCGACGTTCTGTTCGAGAGCTACTCGACTTGGAATGCATACCTCAATCAGTTTGCTGCGGCGGCAGCAACTTACGTTCCCGACCTGCGTGTCACCCTGAGCACGAATCCGTTCGGATCGGATCACATGCCCTATCTGTATGCCGGCAAGCGCACCCTGCTCGCGATTGAGAGCGACTACGACGACTATCCCTTCTATCACCGCAGCACCGATATGCCGGTCAATGTCGGATCCAACGCGCAAGCGATGGGCGGCGCGATCCTCAAGACCAGCGCCGCGGTTATTGCCGAAATTGCCGGCATCAACGACCGCATCTTCGCCACCGGGTTTGATTCATCAACGCCCTGAACGCAACGCATTGCGGTCGTGGCATAGACTTCAGTCCTGATATCTGTGCCGAGTCTTGCCTGAAAAAGCGTCGCGGCTGAAGCCACTCTCATCTAACATGACGTAACTCGTTGATTGTAAGGGCGCGCGGCCAGCAGGTTTCTCCTTCTCCCGAGGCCGTCAAGCCAAAGCAAAAACTCGCCCGTAAACGGGCTCCTACAGGTCAACCGCAAGCCTTGTAGGAGCCCCGCCAGGGGCGAGCTCTTCGTCCAAGCCAGCCAAAAGCTCGCCCGTAAACGGGCTCCTACAGGGGGAGAGAAGGAACGGCAATCGCCCGGATCCATCTTAGCTGCGCGACAGCGCGCTGCCGAAGGTGGGGCGTGGACTCCCACGGAGACTCGCGGCTCAGAGGTAATGGCGCAGCGTGGCCTCGGCGTCGCCGGCGGCCATGCCCTCATCCCAGTCTTCCATCAATGCGATCAGTACGAGTTTCTCGAATTCCGCGGCAAACCGTTTCGTCACGGCGCCAGGATCGCGCACGCGCTTGGTGTCGCCGATGAGTCCAAAATGCACACTGCCGTTATAGCTGAGAATTGACAGACCGACCCCGATCGAGCCGGACTGCGGCACCCAGAACATCAATTCGGTCACCTCGACTCCGGTCAAGTAAAGCGGTTGCTGGGGGCCCGGAACATTGGTCGCGACGGTGGTCGCCTTGCGGCTGAACAGTTCCAGCGCCGGCTCTTGCAGGGCCTGCGGCCCCATGCCGAGCGCAGCGAGCAAACCGAGGGTGACGATGGCCTGACGCGAACGCTTGAGTTCACGCATGCTGGCAGCAACACGTTCGAGGCGCCGCAGCGGATTCGCCTCGCCGACGGGAAGCTCCAGAAAAACCAGGCCGAAGTGGTTGCCGAGCTTTTTCGCATGTTCAAGTGGACGCAAATTGACCGGCACGGTCGCTCGAATGGTCAAACCATCGACTTCACCGCCCTCGTCGAGCAGATAGCCGCGCAAGGCACCGCTGGCACAGGCCAGCAGCACATCGTTGACCGTGCAGCCCAAAGCCCGACCGAGCGTCTTCACTTCCTCAAGCGGCAGCGGATCGGCCCAGGCAACGCGTTTGGTCACACCGAGCGGGCCCTTGAGCAGGGTTGGCGGGTCGTCGGGAAGGAGCAGCGCGTGGGCGAGCTCGCGCGTGATCTCGCCACCTTCGCGGGCAACATCGGCGGCGACTGCGGGATCGTTGATCATCTCGGTCATCTTGCCGTAGACCTTGTTGCCGATCTTGAGCGCCTTGCCAAGCCCGGCCTGAGCCGGCTCAAGCATGCGTTGCCAGACATTCGTGCCATCGCGCTCGAGCCAGGTCTTGGCGGTTTCGGCGAGTTTTTCCGGTTCCGGCGCGGTATCAGTCAGCGACAACATGACCTGGACCAGGGCCAGGCCATCGGCATAGCAATGGTGGATACGTCCGACCAGCACGCTGCCACCGCGATAATTCTCCACAACGTGGAACTGCCAGAGCGGCTTGGAATGATCCAGCGGCGAGGAGGCCAGTTCACCGACGAAATTCTCGAGTTCGGCCTTGTCGGCAGCACCCGGCAAGGCGGCCAGGCGGACATGCCAATCAATATCAAAATCGGCATCGCTTTCCCAGTAAGCGCCGGACGAGGTATTGACCGCCTTCTGGCGGAAACGTCGATAGGCGAGAAAGCGCTCGCCGAACAATTGCTTGATCTCGGCATGAACCAGCGGCCCGGCAAACATCAACACGCCGGTGATCATCATCAGGTTGGTCGGCCGCTCCATGCGCAACCAGGCCGTATCGACCTTGGACATCGCCTCGCGATTGCAGTCTGATGAATCGAACATGCCTACCCTCCCAAGAATTGTGGGCCGGCATCATTCTCGAACGTGACCCGACGCATGGCTAGGATCCCGGTAGCGCCACCAAAACGCAACGGCCGCGACCACTTGCGACGAAGGCTCATGCCTTGCCCGCCTTCGGCAGATCCTGATATGCCTCCAATGCCTTTGCGCGCGAGGTGGCCAGATCGACCATCGGAGCCGGATATCCAGTCGCCTGAAGGGCAGCAGGATCGATCCACGGATGATGGATCAACGGTGCAGACAAAGCGGCCAGCTCGGGCACCCATCGGCGTACGTAATCGCCCCGCGGATCAAATTTCTCGCCCTGCGTGACTGGATTGAAAATGCGGAAGTACGGTGACGCGTCGACCCCGCACCCAGCCGTCCATTGCCAACCCTGCGCGTTGTTGGCCAGATCGGCGTCGACCAGGGTATCCCAGAACCAGCGTTGGCCATGATGCCAGTGCTGGCGCAGATTCTTGGTCAGCAACGAGGCCACCAGCATGCGCACGCGGTTGTGCATGCTGCCGGTCGCCCAGAGTTCGCGCATGCCGGCATCGATGATTGGAATGCCCGTGCGTCCGCGCTGCCAACGTTGGATCGACACAGCGTCCTCTTCACCCCAGTGGAAATCGTCGAAGCGTGGATTGAGGTTCTGCTCGGGCATGTGCGGAAAATTGAACAACAAGTGCTGTGAGAATTCGCGCCAGCCGATTTCGCGCAGGAAACTTTCGGCGCCGGCGGAACGCGCCGAATCACCAGCCTGATGCACGCGCTCTTCCAGCACCCAGGCGATCTGCATCGGCGAGATCTCGCCAAAGTGCAGATGCGCCGACAGACGCGACGTGCCCGCGCGATCAGGCCGATCACGATCGCTGGCGTAGTCACGCAAACCGGATTCCATGAAATCCTCGAACGCCTCGGACGCGCCCGCCTCACCCGGCGTCCATTCCTTGTCGAACTTGCGGTCCCAGCGAATACGCGGCAGCAATTCGAGATCTTCCGGAAGCAACCCCGAATCACCTTCGGAATTCGCGAACCGTTCCGGCTTCGGCAGTGGCGGCCGAACCTGCAAAGCGGATCGCGCCTTGCGCCAGAACGGCGTGAACACGCGATACGGCTGCTCTTGGCCGGTACGGATTTCCCAGGGCTCGAACAAGACGCTGGCCTTGAAGCTGCGCGCATCGATACCGTCGTCGATCAAAGCCTGCTTGATCAGCGCGTCGCGCGCCGTGATCGCTGGCTCGTAGAGTCGATTCCAGAAGATGGCCGTTGCGTCGTTTTCCTTGAGTATCCTGCGCAGCACGGCGAGTGTTGGGCCCAGCGCGATCTGCAGCAATGAACCGCGATCACGCAGGTCCTTGTCCAGCGACTGCAACGAATGATGCAGCCACCAGCGACTGGCCGCACCGGGCGCCCACGGCGCTTCCTCATCGGGCGCATGCACGTAAACAGGCACAACCCGATCGTGTGCATCGAGCGCGGCGATCAAGGCTGGATTGTCGGCCATGCGCAGGTCACGGCGAAACCAGATCAGGGCGGTGGACATCGCGCAAGCTTAGCCCGAACATTTCATCAGATCACCGTTTGTCCATGGATCGCCCGGATAGCGCCACACAGCGCAGCTATACTGCCCCCGCAGTTCACCCCAGGGAGTTGAAGATGTCGACGTTGCCGGCCCGTTTGAAGTTGCGCTTTTTCCCCGGGCTTTTGCTCGCCGCCACGCTGGTGCTTGCCGCCTGCGGGCAGCGGCCAGCCTCGGTGCCCGAGGTGCAAGGTCAGAAGCCGGTAGCCGCCGAACCGGCGAAGTCAGCGAAAAGCGACCGCTTCGAAATCTTCTCGGCACGCGCCGAGCAATACCAGGGCCAGCTCGCCCTGACCCTCGAATTTCCGCAGCAACTGACCGGCACACAGGATTTCGACAGCCTGCTTGGCGTCACCGGCAGCAAGGGCGAGACGATCAGCGGAAGCTGGGCCCTCGATGAGGGCGGCAAGACCTTGCGCTTCCCGTATGTGCAGGCGAATGCAAGCTACACCTTGCGCATCAAGGGCGGTCTCTCGGCGGTCGACGGCCAGACCCTCGGCAGCGAGGTAGCCAAGGATGTCTTCACCGGTCCGCTGCAGCCGGCGGTCGGATTCGCTGCACAAGGCAGCGTATTGCCGGCGCGTGAGACGCGCGGCATACCGGTGGTCTCGGTCAATGTGAAGGAAGTCGATGTCGAATTCCTGCGTGTGCGCGATTCGGAGGTCGCGAATTTCTTTGCCGCCTACCAGAAGAACGGCAAACGCGGTTCCTGGGATCTCGATCCGCAATACGAATGGTATGGACACAAGGGCAAGCCGGTCGCGCAGATTGCCGATTCGGTCTACGCCAACCGCTTTGTCCTCAGCGGCGCCGAAAACGAGCGCACGTTGAATTACCTGCCGATCCAGAACATCCCGGAACTGGAAACGCCCGGCCTCTATTTTGCCGTGATGAAACAACCCGGTCATTTCCAGGACGAGATGGAAACCAGTTTCTATTTCGTCAGCGACATCGGCGTGCATACACGCGTCTACAAGGATCGGATATTCGTCCACAGCGCATCCCTGAAGACCGGTGATCCGCTCGGCGGCGTCGAACTCGATATTCTCGATGAAGCTGGCAACACGGTTGTCCATGCGGTCACCGACGGCAGCGGCAATGCCATCGTCGCCTACACACTCAAGGCCGAGCATGTGCTTGTGGCGAAAGCCGGTCGCAACGTGTCGATGGTGCCATTCAACCAGCCTGCGCTCGATCTTTCCGACTTCGCCGTGTCAGGTCGACACGAGGCCTGGTTTGACGTTTTCGCGTGGAGCGGTCGCGACTTGTATCGCCCCGGCGAAACCGTGCGCATGTCGGCCCTGTTGCGCGACAACGATGGCAAGCCAATCAAACCGCAGCCGCTGTTTGCCACGTTGAAGCAACCCGACGGACGTCTCTACGCCCAGGAAAAACTCGAACCGAAGGATCTCGGCTACTTCGAGTGGACGCGCGAGATTCCCGCTGATGCGCCGACCGGCCGCTGGCAGGTCGAGTTCCGTCTCGATCCGGCCAGCAAGGAAGCCACCCAGAGCATGACCCTGCGCATCGAGGAGTTCCTGCCCGAGCGCATGAAACTCGATCTCAGTACAAGCCAGGATCAGCTCAAGCCGGACGAAGCGCTCAAGCTCGAGGTTCAGGGCGATTACCTGTATGGCGCGCCGGCGGCGGACAACCGCTTCAGCGCGCGCCTGACCCTGAGCGCCGATGTGCATCCGGTCGAAACGCGCAAGGACTATTTCTTCGGCGATCCGCTGATCGAACTGCCGAAAGAGGCCAAGGATGTCATCGATGGCCAACTCGACGCGCAAGGTCATCTGAGCGAGGAGGTCAAACTACTCGATGAGGCCAAGCCGGCACCGGTCGCCGCCGTGCTCTCGGGCAGCCTGTATGAAACCGGCGGCCGCACCGTCACGCGCACGCTCAAGCGCACGGTCTGGCCGGCCGCTGAACTGGTTGGCATCCGCCCGCTGTTCGATGTCGCCGATGGTGCTGGCGCCAACGGCAATGCCAGCTTCGAGTTGATCCGCAGCAATGCCGCTGGCGACATGCTGGCCGGAACAAACCTCAAGCTCAGCCTCGTGCGCGAGCGCCGCGATTACCACTGGATCTGGGATCAGGAAGGCGGCTGGCATTTCAACTACACCGAACGCTTCGAGAATGCAGAAGCACGCGAGATCACCGTCGAAGCGGGCAAGGCCACGCGCATCGATGTGCCGGTCGAATGGGGCGGCTATCGCATCGAAGTGCTTGATCCGGCCACCGGCCTGACCATGCGCTTTCCGTTCACCGCCGGCTGGAGCTGGAACGACGACAACCGAGGCGGCGAGGCGCGCCCGGACAAGGTCAAGCTGTCACTCGACAAGGCCAGCTACAAGGCCGGCGACACGCTCAAGGTCACCCTGACCCCGCCGCATTCGGGGCCTGGTGTGCTGATCGTCGAATCCGACCACATGCTGTACACGCGCAATATCGAAGCCAGGGCCGGTGCCACGTTCGAGATTCCAGTCACCGAGGACTGGGAGCGCCACGATGTCTATCTGACCGCGCTCGTATTCCGCGGTGGCTCGGCAGTCGAACGCATCACCCCGGCGCGTGCGGTCGGCGAGGCCTTCATCCCGATGGATCGCTCGGCGCGCAAGGTCGATGTGCAACTCGATGCGCCCAAGCTCATGAAGCCGGAAACCGATCTGGTGGTGACGGTCAAGGTTCCGGCACTCGCGGGTAAAAAGGCACAAGTAACCATCGCCGCAGTCGATGTCGGCATCCTCAACATCACGCGCTTCGGTGTGCCCGATGCGAATGACTGGTTTTTCGCCCAGCGCCGGCTTGGCGTCGATGCCTACGATCTCTACGGCCGGGTCATCGAGAGCTTCAACGGCGGCACGGCCAAGCTGCGCTACGGTGGCGACATGGCGCTCGATGCCCTGCCCCAGGCGCGCCGGCCGACGGCCAAGGTGCAGACCGTCGACCTGTTTGCCGGCCCGGTCACGCTCGATGCCCAGGGCAATGCAAAGGTCAAGCTCAAGGTGCCCGACTTCAACGGCACCCTGCGCGTCAGCGCCCTGGTTTTCAGCGATGAGCAGTACGGCAAGAGCGATATTGAGACGATCGTGCGCGCCGATCTGGTCGCCGAGATCAGCACGCCGCGGGTGATGGCACCGGGCGACAAGGCCATGGTTTCGCTCGATCTGCAGAATTTCTCGGGTGCCGAACGTGCATTCAAGGTCAAGCTCGATGCCGACAAGCCGCTTGCCGTCGCCAATGGCGAACGCAAGCTCAGCCTCGCCGACAACGCCAAGACCACGCTCGATTTCAGCCTCGATGCGCTCAAGGGTTATGGCGTAGGCAAGATCCGCGTCAGCGCCGAATCGACTGACAAGGTCGGCAATCCGATCCGCATCCAGCGCGAATTCGAGATGGTCGTGCGCGCGGCTTGGCCAAGCGTGCTGCGCTCCACGCCACAATCGCTGGATACGCTGGCACCGATCACGCTCGGCGCGAGTGCGCTGAATGGTCTGATTGACGACTCGGTGACGGCACGCCTGACCCTGAGCAGCCTGCCGCCGTTGCCGTTTTCGGCCGCGCTCGCCGATCTGCTCAAGTATCCGTATGGCTGTGTAGAACAGACCACAAGCAAGGGCTTCGCCGCCCTGCTGCTCGATCAGAAGACTGCCGAAACGTTGCATGTCGAAGGGCTCGACGATGCCACGCGCAAGCAGCGCATCGAAACCGCGATCGGTCGCGTCGCCTCGATGCAGATCGGCTCCGGACACTTCTCGATGTGGGGCGGCGAGAGTTCCGTCAACACCTTCATCACTCCGTATGTGGTCGAGTTCCTGCTTGATGCACGCGACGAAGGCTTCATCGTTCCCGATGCGATGCTGCAGAAAGCCCTGCAACGCCTCAGCGACGATCTGCTCTCGGGCGGCCATCCATACTACAGCTACGAAAATGCCGACCATCTGCGTTTTGCCGATGAAGCGTGGTCGGCCTATGTCCTCGCTCGCGTCAACCGCGCGCCGCTCGGAACCTTGCGTGCACTGTTCGACAACGAACGCTCCAAGTCGATCACCGCGCTGCCGCTGGTGCACCTCGGTATCGCGCTGAAACTGATGGGCGATGCACCGCGCGCCGAAAAGGCCATCGACGAGGCCTTCGCGATGAAGGTCAAGCGGCCGAGCTGGCTCGGTGACTACGGCTCCGATCTGCGCGATACCGCACTGATGGTTTCGCTCGCGCAGCGCTTCGGCATGGGCAAGTCCGAGTTCGGTGCGCGCGTGTTCGAGCTGGCGCGCTCGCTCAAGGTCGAGCAGCGCGAAGCCGAACAATCCCAATCACGCTGGGGTGGCAGCGGACGCATCTATCTGAGCACCCAGGAACAGGTCGCGATTGGTCGACTCGGCAAGAGTCTGATCAAGGATGGCGATGCGGTGGTCTCCGGCACACTCGACATCGGCGACAAGGCGACCACGCTTTCGCCCGATCGCCTGTGGAGTCGCAGCTTCGATGCGAGCGAGCTGCGCGCCGGCGTACGCCTGACCCCGAAGGGCAATCCGCCGCTGTATCTGTCAACCGATATCGTCGGCATTCCGGATAGCGCGCCAGCGGTCGAGGACAGTCAGGTCTTCATCCAGCGCACGTTCTACACGCTCGATGGCAAACCGTGGGAAGCAGCTCCGCTCAAGGAGGGCGATGCCCTGATCGTCGGCCTCAAGATCGAGGCGCGTGTGGCGATGCCCGATGCCCTGCTCGTCGACCTGCTGCCCGGCGGACTCGAGATCGAGAACTTCAACCTGACCGATGCCAAGCAATGGGCCGACGTGGTGGTTGCCGGAATCACCTTGAGCGATCGCAGCAGCGCGGCCGATGTGCAGCACGAAGAGTTCCGTGACGATCGCTATGTGGCCGCGCTGAAACTCGACAAGGGCCAGCAAGCCAACGTGTTCTATCTGGTCCGCGCCGTATCGCCGGGCACCTATCTGGTACCACCGCCACTGGTCGAGGACATGTACCGCCCCGAAGTCCGCGGCATCGGTCGCAACGCTGTGAGTTCAATCAAGGTTGTACAACCGTGATAGAGCCGGGATTCGGGATTCGGAATTTGGGATTCGGTTAGGAGCAGGAGCATCGCCCCCAAGAGGGGACAAGCGTCTTGAGCCGCTCCCACGAATCCCGGCTTTCAACAGCCGAATGGCTGGTCATCCCGAATCCCGAATCCCGAATCCCGAATCAATGATGATGCCCACCCGCGCCATGCACGTGGCCGTGAGTGATTTCCTCGGCGCTGGCGTCACGCACTTCGACGATCTCGACTGCGAAATGCAGGGTTTCGCCGGCAAGCGGATGATTGCCGTCGACGCTGACTTCGTTGTCGTCGATCTCGGTGACGACCACGGCGATCGGGCCCTGCCCTGTCTGTGCCTGGAACTGCATGCCGATGGCGAGATTGTCGACGCCCTGGAAGGATTCGCGCGGCACGACCTGGACAAGTTCTTCGATATATTCGCCATAGCCGTCTTCCGGGGCCACATCGACGCTGAACTTGTCGCCGGCCACATGGCCGGTCATCTCGCGCTCGAGACCCGGCACGATATTGCCGGCACCGTGCAGGTAGGCCAGCGGCTCACGCCCATCCGAGCTGTCCAGCACATCGCCGGCATCATTGGTCAGGGTGTAGTGGAAGGACGCAACTTTGCGTTCAGCGATCTGCATGATTTACCTCTCGATTGAATGACAAACAGCCCCGGAATCGGAGCGAGAAAGATGGAAGGATGCGCAATTCGGCGCGAGAACCGCATGTCCGGGCAGTCGTTCAGGTAGCGAAAAGCAGCCAGATCAAGGATCGGCTGGGACCTTGTCACGTTGTTGCGCAACCCCGGCAAATACAATGCGGCGCGGATTCTACTTGAGCCTATGTGCTATTGCGAATGGCGGGATTCAAGTACGCGTACGACATCCACAAGCGCGAGGCCGCGTGCGCGCAGCAGGACCAGCAGATGGAACAGCAAATCGGCTGATTCGCCAAGCAGTTCGGCATCGCTCTGCACAACACCAGCGAGGGCGGTTTCGACACCCTCCTCGCCGACTTTCTGCGCAATCCTGGTGATGCCGGCATCGAACAGGCGCGTCGTATAGCTGCCATCCGGGCGATTGACATGGCGCGTGTCGACCAGGGCATCGAGATCACCGAGAAAGGCCAGCGGCAAGCCAGGCGCATTGGCAAAGCAGGTCGGTGTGCCGCGATGGCAGGTCGGGCCAACCGGCTCGGCGCGCACGAGCAAAGTGTCGGCATCGCAATCCACATGCACCGATTTCAGCAACAAGCTGTTGCCCGAGGCTTCGCCCTTGGTCCACAAACGCTGCTTGCTGCGGCTGAAGAACGTGACCTTGCCGCTACTTTGGGTCGCGGCAAGCGCCTCGCGGTTCATGTAGCCGAGCATCAGCACTTCGCCACTGCGCCAGTGCTGGATGATGGCCGGCAGCAGACCATCGCCTTTTGCCCAGTCGAGACCTGTCTCGACATTCACCTCACTCATGGCCGGATCTCCACACCGTTCGCGGCAAGAAACGATTTCAGTTCGGGAATCCGGATCGCGCCGGAGTGGAACACGCTGGCGGCAAGTGTGGCATCGACATCCGCCTCGACAAACGCATCACGGAAATGCTCAGGCGTACCGGCGCCACCCGAGGCAACCAGCGGCACTGCGCAGATCGCACGCACCGCCCGCAACTGGACCAGATCGTAGCCCGTGCGCACGCCATCGACATCCATGCAATTGAGCACGATTTCGCCTGCGCCGCGCTGCCGTGCCTCGGCCACCCAGTCGAGCGTGCGTCGCGGCAAGGCCTGCATCTTGTCCGGATCCCCGCTGTACTGGCGCACCCGCCATTCGCCATCGACTTCAAGCAGGCTGTCGATGCCGACGACGACGCATTGCACACCGAACGCGGCGGCGAGTTCGTTGATCAAATCGGGGCGTTCCAGTGCCGGCGAGTTCACCGATATCTTGTCGGCACCGGCATGCAGGATCGTGCGCGCCGATTCGACATCGCGGATTCCACCAGCGACGCAGAATGGAATATCGATTGCACGAGCGACGCGCTCTACCCAATCGCGATCAACACTGCGCCCCTCGGGACTCGCCGTAATGTCATAGAAGACCAGCTCATCGGCGCCCTCGTCGCGATAGCGCAGGGCCAGATCGACGATGTCACCGACAACGACAAGATCGCGAAAGCGCACGCCCTTGACGACCTTGCCATCACGCACATCCAGGCACGGAATGATGCGACGGGTCAGCACCGCAGTGCTCCCGTGAGATCAAGATGCCCTTCAAGCAGGCTGCGGCCGAGAATCACGCCGGCGGCCTTGCCTTGCAGCGACCTCACATCGGCGAGATCACGCACGCCGCCGGATGCCTGTACAGCCAGTGCCGGCGCGATCCGGGCCAGGTGCGCATACAGATCGAGGTTCGGCCCCGACAGCATGCCATCGCGGGCGATATCAGTGCAGAGCAGATGCCGCGCGCCGGCTTTCCCGTAGCGTGGAGCAAGCTCGTCGAGCGTTGTCACCGCGGCCTCGGTCCAGCCGGCCGACGACAGTGTCCAGACGCCGTCGACCTCGCGTGTATCAAGTGCGATGACCACGCGCTCGGAACCATGCCGCCCGATCCATTCGATCACGCGCGCGAATTCCCTTACCGCAACACTGCCGATGACCACGCGCTGCACGCCGGCGTCGAACAATCGTCTGAGATCATCTTCGCCGCGCACGCCGCCACCGGCCTGCACGTCGAGGTCGAGCCGGGCGAGTGCTTCAATGACGGCAAGATTCTCGAAGCGGCCTTCGCGCGCACCATCGAGATCAACCACATGCAGTCGTCGCGCACCGGCATCTCGATAGCGCTGCGCCTGTTCCACAGCATCAATGGCGTAGCCGGTTTCCTGGGCGTAATCGCCCTGGCGCAGGCGCACGACGCGGCCACCACGCAAGTCCAGGGCAGGAATGATTTCAAGAGTCATGAGGAAAGAAAATTCCGCATCAACAAGGCGCCCACAACGCCGGAACGTTCGGGATGAAATTGCATGCCGCAGAAATTCCGATGACGCACGATCGCACTCAGCGGCGAACCGTAGTCAACGCTGGCAAGCGTTGATTGCCCGCCCGGCACGGCATAGCTGTGAACAAAGTAGACGAAATCCTGGCCGCCGATACCGTCGAGCAAGCGATCTTCGCGGACACGCCGCAATGCGTTCCAGCCCATGTGCGGCACGCGTCGACCGGCACCGGACTGGATGCGCCGGACCCGGCCCGGAATCACGCCAAGACATGGCGTATCGCCCTCTTCCGAATGCTCAAACAGCAGTTGCATGCCGAGGCAGACGCCGAGCACGGGCTGTTCAAGTTCGCGTATCAGTTCAACCAGGCCGCTGTCGTGCAATCGCGCCATGCCCGGCCCGGCTGCGCCAACTCCGGGCAGGATCACATGCGTGGCGCTGCGGATGCGTTCGGCGTCGTCACTGATCCGCGCATCGACACCGAGGCGTTCCAACGCGTAGCGCACTGAGCCGATATTGGTGCCACCCGCATCGACCAGGACGACGTCACGCGCACTCACAACACACCCTTGGTGCTTGGCAGATCGTCGCCTTCGATGCGGAATGCCTGGCGCAGGCAGCGCGCAACCACCTTGAAGCAGGCCTCGACCATGTGATGGGCATTCTCGCCACGCACACTCAGGTGCAGATTTGCGCCGAGCCCGTCGCACAGCGAGCGGAAGAAATGCGGCACGAGTTCGGTCGGCACCTCGCCGACGCGATCACGCGGGAAGCTTCCATCGAACTCGAAACAGGCGCGGCCGGAAAGATCGAGCGCCGCCGATGCGAGGCTCTCGTCCATCGGCAAGGTGAAGCCGTAGCGGCCAATTCCGCGCTTGTCGCCAAGCGCCTTGCGCAAGGCCTCACCGAGCGCCAATGCCGAATCTTCGATCGTGTGGTGCTCATCGATGTGGATGTCGCCGTCACAACGCAGGCGCAGATCGATATTGGCGTGCTTGGCAATCTGTTCGAGCATGTGGTCGAAAAACCCGAGGCCGGTGTGGATCTCGGCGTGTGCGCCGGCATCGAGATCGACGCGCACGCGGATCCTTGTTTCGCGGGTTTCGCGGGTCACTTCGGCGATGCGTGGCGAGTCGAGCAAGCCGCGCACAATCTCGGCCCAGGTCTGCCCTTGCGGGCCAACCTGGAATCCACGTACGCCGAGATTGGCGGCAAATTGCAGATCAGTCGCGCGATCGCCGATCATCGCCGACTTTGCCCGCGACCAACTGTCATCGGCCAGCCAGTGACGCATCATGCCGACACCGGGTTTGCGTGTATCAAGACCCTCGTGAGAGAAGCTGCGGTCGATCAGCACTTCGCGCGGCACGATGCCTTGCGAGGCAAGGATGCGCATGAGCAGATCATGTGGGCCCTGGAAATCGGCCTCGGGAAAACTGTCGGTGCCGAGTCCATCCTGGTTGCTGACCATGACTATCTCATAGCCAGCCAGGATGCAGCGCGACAAGGCCGCGATGACGCCCGGCAACAGTGCGAACTTTTCGAATCGATCGATCTGGAAATCCTCAGGCTCCTCGATCAGGCAACCATCACGATCGATGAACAGGATCTTGCGCTGGCTCATGCCGATGCCTCGCCATGGATCAGAAGCTCAAGCAGGCGCGAATTTTCCTCGCGTGTACCAATGCTCAGGCGCAGATTTCCAGCCAGGCCCGGATAGCGGCCGACATCACGCACGATCACCCCACCGTTGATCAGGCTGCGATAGACCCGTGGCGCATTCTCGAAGTGCACACAGAGAAAGTTTGCCTGCGATGGCAACACATCGAGCACACTCGGGAGTCGTTTCAAGGCATTTGCCATGCGCCTGCGCTCGGCAATCGTCAAGGCGATGCGTTGCCGGGTCAGGATCATGCCTTCGGCGGTCAATGCCGCGAGCGCAGCCACCACGCTCGGCGTCGGCAACGGATACGGCGGCATGATCTTGCGCAACAGACCAATGATTTCCTCGCCCGCCAGCAGGCAGCCGATCCGCGCGCCGGCCAGGGCCCAGGCCTTGGACAAGGTACGCAGGACACCGAGATTCTCGTGACGAGCGATCAGTCCGCTCGCACTCGGCGTGTCGGCGAACTCGATGTAGGCCTCATCGACGATGACCAGGGCGCGCCCACGCATCGCATGGGCGATGCGCTCGATGTCGACCTGCGACGTGCAGGTGCCGGTCGGATTGTTTGGCGAGCACAGGAAGACCAGCTTGACCGACGCCGGCAAGGTATTGCAGATCGCCTCCACGTCAACACGAAATTGTGCGTCGAGCGGAATCTCGATGCGTGCCGCACCCTGCACGGCCGCGCACACCGCGTACATGCCGAAGGTCGGTGGCGACAATGCGATCGAATCGACACCAGGTCGGCAAAATGCACGCAACAGCAAATCAATGGCCTCGTCGCTGCCGCGTCCGACCAGAACCTGGCCGCTGCCGACGCCATACAGTTCAGCCAATCGCTCAAGCAAGGCCTGCGGTTGCGGATCGGGATAGCGGTTGAGCGACATCGCGCGCGCCTCGTGCTGGCTACCCGGTGGCGGCCACGGCGCCTCGTTGGCATTGAGCATGACCTCGGCCTGCCCGGCTTCTCGCCGCGCCGATGAATAGGCCTGGAGACCCAGAATTTCCGGACGTGCCAGTTCAAGCACACTCATGTCGCATCCCCCAGTGATTCAAGACGCAGGCTGACCGCGTAGGCATGCGCATCGAGCTGCTCGGCCCTGGCCAGGGTCACCGCGCAGGGGCCGATCGCACGCAGGCCATCAGCCGACAACTCCTGCATGCTGATCTGTTTCTGGAAACTGGCCACGGACAATCCACTCCACGCCCTGGTCGCCGCATAGGTCGGCAACACATGGTTGGTGCCGCTGCAATAGTCGCCGACCGATTCAGGTGACCACGCGCCAAGAAAGATCGAACCGGCACTGCTGACCGCATCGACCAGCTTGCGCGGATTGCCGACATTGATGATCAGGTGCTCGGGTGCATAGGCATTGCTGACCTCGACCGCCTGCTGCAGTGAATCGACCTTGATCAGGCAGCCCTGGGCCAGTGACTTTGCGGCAATCTCAGCGCGCGGAAGGCGCAGGCGCTGAACTTCAACGCAGGCAGCAACTTCCTCGATCAACTCGTTGCTTGGCGAGATCAGGATCGACTGCGAATCGGGTCCGTGCTCCGCCTGGGCCAGCAGATCGGCGGCGACGAAGCGCGGATCGGCTTGCGCGTCTGCAATCACCAGAACCTCGGAGGGTCCAGCCGGCATGTCGATCGCCGCTCCGCGAGCATCGGCGGCGACCTGGATCTTGGCCTCGGTCACCCAGACATTGCCGGGGCCAAACAACTTGTCGCAGCGCGGCACCGATTCACTGCCGTAAGCCATCGCCGCGATCGCCTGGGCGCCGCCGAGCTTGAATACCAGATTGATGCCACAAGAGCGCGCTGCGAACAACACCGCTTCGTCGCAGCAGCCATCGACGCGCGGCGGCGTGCACATCACGACATCGCGGCAACCAGCAATCTGCGCCGGCACGCCGAGCATCAGTGCGGTCGATGGCAAGGGCGCTCCGCCGGCCGGCACGTACAAGCCGACCCTCTCGATCGGCCGCAGGATCCGCTCGCAGATCACGCCCGGCGCGGTCTCGACGCAGACCGGCTGCAAGGCACAGGCGCGATGAAAGAGTTCAACACGATCACGCGCCTCGATGATCGCAGCCTTCAATTCTTCCGACAGCGATTGCTCGGCGGCAATGAATTCCTCCTCGCCGACCCGCAACGACTCAAGCTCGCAGCGATCGAAGCGGCGGGTAAGCTCGATCAAGGCCGCATCGCCACCGCTGCGCACCGATTCCAGCGTCCGCGCAACCGCCGCACGGGTTTCCGCCGAACTCGACTGCGCGGGACGCGCAAGCGCTTCACGCCGCTCCGGATCGGACAGCGCATTCCAGTCGATGCGCTTCATGTCAGCATCTGCTCGACCGGCAACACCAGCATCTGCCGCGCGCCAGCACGTTTCATGTCCTCAAGATGCTGCCAGGTGATCGCATCGTTGCAGATCGCCTGCACCGAGACTTGATTGTCCAGCCCTTCGATGGAGGTCACGGTTGGACGCTGGCCATTCGGCAACAGGCGCGTGATCGCATCCAGCGAATCTCGCGGCGACTGCCACATGACCAACTTCGACACGCGCACCTGGATCACGCCCTCGATCCGGCGCAGCAGCATATCGATCAGTTCGCCGCGTTCGTCGCCCGGCATGACGGCACCAGCAGCGAGCACCGCTTCGGATTCGAGGATGATCGCAGCCTCTTTCAACTGGTTTGCGGCCAGCGTAGCTCCGCTGGAAACCAGATCGCAGATGCAGTCGGCCGTGCCGAGGCGCGGCGCGATTTCGACCGAACCGGACAGGGTGACCACACCTGCCTCGACACCGGCTCGCCGCAACCAGTCGGCGAGCAGGTTAGGGTAGCTTGTCGCGATGCGCAGGCCGGCCAGTTGCGAGGGCTCGGAATAATCAAACTCATCCGGCACGGCCAGGGACAAGCGACAGTGACCGAAGCCGAGCGGGCGCACTTCGCGGAACGGTGCGGCGGCCGGATCCGAACCGGTCTCCAGGATCTGCTCAAGCAGGACATTGCGGCCGACGATGCCGAGATCGCAGACACCCTGCGCGATCATGCCAGGGACGTCGTCATCACGTACCAGCAGCAGGTCGACCGGCAAGGTTTCACCAAAGCAGAACAGCTTGTCGCGACTGCGCCGGAAGGTCAGTCCGCAACGCGCGAGCAGGTCGATCGAGGCGTCACTGAGCCGGCCCGATTTCTGGATCGCGATGCGCAGGCGGTCACGTGCGCTCATGCGCGGGCTCCACGCGGCGCCATGCGAGCGCGCGAGGATTTCGCAGCCGGTGCTCGTCGCGATGGCGCCCCCGACTTCGTCGACGTGACCGGTGCGCTGCCCGTCGCCCTCGTCGATTGCGCCGACTCGGCCTGCGATGCCGCGGCCAGATAGCCGCCGTTGCCCTGATTCAGGAAGCGGGCGACCCGTCCGATCGTGGTGATACTGACCGCTGTGCGCTCATGGATCTCGCGATAGGGCATGCCCTTGAGGATATAGGGCACCACGCGCCAGCGGTCAGTCAGCGCCTCCAGCTCGGACGGCGTGCACAAGTCACGCAGGAACGCGCGCATGCCGGCAACGCTATCCAGCGACAGCAAAGCCCGGCACAGGCTCTCCTCGGCACGGGCAATCGGTGTCTCCGCTTCAATCGATCGACGCTTCATAACGTATTAACGCGTTAGTGCATTGGTGCGCAGGATAGTCATGATTGCTGCGATGCGCAAGGGGCGGTGAGCGGTGAGCGGTGAGCGGTGAACGGTGAGCGGTGAACGGTGAGCGGTGAACGGTGAGCGGTGAACGGTGAACGGTGAACGGTGAACGGTGAACGGTGAACGGTGAACGGTGAACGGTGAACGGTGAACGGTGAACGGTGAACGGTGAACGGTGAACGGTGAACGGTGAACGGTGAACGGTGAACGGGCGAAGCAACAAAGTGACCCCTGTCCTGTCAACGGGACAATATTCTCTTGCGACAATTACTCCGATTGCCTGGACTGCGTTTCCCGCTAACGGCTTACCGCTCTCCGGCTTACTTTCACTATTGATTCGGCCCTTGAATAGTCGCTACTGAATGCTTCTCCCGCTGGCGGGAGAAGCTGCCGACAGGCTGATGAGGGTGGACGCGCGAAGCGCGATACCAAGGCGTTTCCACAAAAGCACCACCCTCACCCCCCCTTCGGGACCATCTCCTTGACCCCTGGCCTGTCAACGGGACAATATTCTCTTGCGACAATTACTCCGATTGCCTGGACTGCGTTTTCCGCTGACGGCTTACCGCTCTCCGGCTTACTTTCACTATTGATTCGGCCCTTGAATAGTCGCTACTGAATGCTTCTCCCGCTGGCGGGAGAAGCTGCCGACAGGCTGATGAGGGTGGACGCGCGAAGCGCGATACCAAGGCGTTTCCACAAAAGCACCACCCTCCCCCCCCCCTTCGGGACCATCTCCTTGACCCCTGGCCTGTCAACGGGACAATATTCTCTTGAGACAATTACTCCGATTGCCTGGACTGCGTTTCCCGCTAACGGCTTACCGCTCTCCGGCTGCGGTCGCGATGCTCTCGTTCAACTTTTCGCACGGGCTGGCAAAGGGCATCGCGGCTGAAGCCGCTCCCACAGGGAGCCTTGATCTGCCACCAATCCCGCTCGGTTCGTTCTGATCTTCAATCCGCGATCAGATCAGTGGCTTTCGCAAAACCTCGAAGCGCAAATCATCGCGCAGTGGAATGCCGAAGCGCTCGTCGCCATACGGGAATGGTTTGTGCTCGCCGGTGCGCTGGTAGCCACGTCGCTCGTACCAGGCAATCAATTCGTTGCGGATGTCGATGACGGTCATGCGCATTTCGCGGCATTGCCATTCTTCTGCAGCAAGGCGTTCGGCTTCGACCAGCAGTCGATTGCCGATACCGGCACCCTGCCCGCTCGGCCGTACCGAGAACATGCCGAAGTAGGCGATACCGTGCTGATCCTGCAACTCGCAACACGCGAGCAATTGACCATCGCGCTCGCCCAGAATCACGCGTGCGTCGCTGCGCGAGATCAACTCGATCAGCACCTGGCGATCGATGCGCTGGCCATCGAGGAAATCCGCCTCGGTAGTCCAGCCCTCTCGGCTGGCCTCGCCACGATAGGCGGATTCAACCAGCGGGATGATCGCGTCAACATCGGCCAGCGTGGCCGCGCGGAAAGTCAGATCAGTCATTGGACGAATTCAGGCAAGGAGCTTGCGCACGCGGGCCACGGCCGCGACGAAGGCATCGATTTCCGCGCGCGTGTTGTAGAACGCCAGCGAAACACGCAGGGTCGCGGCGACACCATAGAACTGCATCAGCGGATGCGCGCAATGGTGACCCGAGCGCACGGCGATTCCTTCGTGATCGAGCAGGGTCGCCAGATCATGCGCATGCACGCCATCGATCAGAAAGGCAATCACCGGCACCTTGTCGCGCGCCTCGCCGATGATGCGCAGACCTGGGATCGCACGCATGGCGGCAGTCGCGTAGACCAGCAGGTCATGCTCGCGCGCCGCCATGCGCTCGAGGCCAGTTGCCTCGATATAGTCGATGGCCGCGCCGAGCCCGACAAAGCCGGCGATATTCGGCGTCCCAGCCTCGAACTTGTGTGGTGGATCGGCAAACGTGGTGCCCTCGAAGCGGACTTCACGGATCATCTCGCCACCGCCGAAAAACGGCGGCATCGCATCGAGATGCGCCCGCCGAGCCCAGAGAATCCCGGTGCCGGTCGGCCCGAACAGCTTGTGTCCGGTCAGCGCATAGAAGTCGCAACCGAGTGCACGCACGTCGATGCGCAGGTGAGGCGCGGCCTGCGAGCCGTCAACGAGAAGTGGAATGCCGCGCTTGCGGCATTCGCGCGCGAGCTGCGCGATCGGATTGATGGTGCCAAGCACATTCGACACATGGGTGACTGCAGCGAGCTTGACCTCTGGGGTCAGCAACTCGATGAAACGCTCGACAATGAGTTCGCCGGATTCTGTGATCGGCACGACCTTTAGGCTCGCCCCGCTGCGCTCGCAGACCAGTTGCCACGGCACGATATTGGCGTGGTGTTCCATCTGCGTGACGAGGATCGTGTCGCCGGGTATCAGACGCGGCAAGGCGTAGCTGTAAGCGACCAGGTTGATCGCCTGGGTCGTGCCCGAGGTGAAGATGACCTCGTCGCGCGAAGGCGCATTGATGAAGCGGGCGAGTTTGTCGCGGGTCGCTTCAAAGGCGCTGGTCGCCTCATCGCCGAGTGCATGCACGGCGCGGGCAACGTTGGCATTGGTTTGTCGGTAGAAATGATCGACTGCTTCGATCACCGCAGCCGGCTTTTGCGAGGTATTGGCATTGTCGAGATAGATCAGCGGCTTGCCGTGAACGGTTCGCGAGAGCAACGGAAAATCCGCACGGATGCGTTCGATATCAGACGCTGCGACTGCTGTTTCGCCTGACTCTGGCTTGGCACTCATACGACTGCTGCTTTGCTGGCCAAATCCTCGACCTGCTGCGGCAGACGCTCCAGCAGGAGTGCATCGACGTGCTCGCGCAAGGCTTCGTTCTCGATCGAATCAAATGCAATTCGACAGAATGCGAGGGTCAGCAGCGAACGTGCCTCATCCGCCGAAAGCCCGCGCGAGCGCAGATAGAACAAGGCGTGCTCGTCGAGCTGGCCGACCGTCGCTCCATGCGCGGCCTTGACCTCGTCGGCATAAATTTCGAGCACGGGCTGGGTATCGATCTCGGCCTGGGCCGAGAGCAGCAGGTTCTTGTTGCTCAAGCAGGCATCGCTGCCATCGGCGCCCGGATTGACTGCAATCGCACCATGGAACACACCACGCGAACGCTGATCGGCAACGCCACGCCAGACAATATCGCAAACAGTGTCGCGCGCCGAATGACGGACATCGAGACGCGTATCGGCATGCTGGCGACCGCGCAGGGCAAACACGCCACGCGAGACAAAGCGCGAGCGGTCGCCGGCCAGGGTTACTGCAAGATCATGGCGCATCCATTGCGCGCCGGCTTCGATCGAACGCATTTCAAGATGCGCGTCGGCTGCAAGCACGGCTTCGGTGCGCCGGCTCAGGCTCGCCGTTTCCGTGGAATTCTGGATTTGCAGCAGATCAAGCCGTGCATTGGCCGCGACCGCAATCTGGCTGAATACATTGCCAAAATGGGCCTGACCCGATTCACCGACATGATGCTCGACGACGCGCAAGGCCGCGCCCTCGCCGACCTCGATGATGCCGCGCAGTTGCCAGGCCAGCTCGGCGGATGCCGCCGCGCCAACCATGACCAGATGCACGAGTGGCAGATCCTTGCGCCCGGCCGCAACACGGATGACCGGGCCGTCGCCGGCAAGCGCCGTATTCAATCGCGCAAAGACATCGGCCGGATTGTCGAACGATCGCGACAGGAAGGACTGCACGGAATCCGGATCGCTTTCGAGCACGCGCGACAGCGCACGCAATTCGAGTCCATCGATTGGCTCGATGCGCGAGAGATCCGCGCGGAATGCGCCGTTGACGAAGACCAGGCGCGGGCCCTCGACGCCGGGCAAGGCAAGCAGGTCGGCATCGATCGTTCTGGCCGATGCGCCGCTATCACCCCGCTGATATTGGCGCTGACCAAGTGCGCGAAGGCTGGTGTATTTCCAGGCTTCGCTGCGCGGCGCCGGCATGCCATCTCGCGCCAGTTGCTCAAGCGCATTCGAGCGCACCTGGGCCAGCCATCCGGCCTGGTCGCCGGCCATCGCAGCAGCGCGGGCAATCAGCGGTTCGAGAAAACCTGCGGCCATCAGGCGGCTCCGGCCAGCTTGCGCCCGGCGATCCACGAGTAGCCATGTTCTTCGAGCTTGAGCGCCAGCGATTTGTCTCCGCTTTCGACGATGCGACCTTCAGCGAGCACATGCACGAAATCGGGCACGATGTAATCAAGCAGGCGCTGGTAGTGGGTGATGACGACAAAGGCGCGCGCCGGATCGCGCATCGCGTTGACGCCGTCGGCGACCATCTTCATCGCGTCGATATCGAGGCCCGAATCGGTCTCGTCGAGGATGGCCAGCTTCGGCTCCAGCAAGGCCATCTGGAAGATCTCGTTGCGCTTCTTCTCGCCCCCGGAGAATCCTTCATTGACCGCGCGATGCAGCAACTCGTCTTTCAGATGCAGCACAGAGAGTTTCTCGCGCACGCGCTTGAGGAACTGCATCGAATCGAGTTCGCTTTCACCGCGACGCTTGCGCTGCGCGTTGAGTGCGGCGCGCAGGAAATAGGTGTTGTTGACGCCGGGAATCTCGACCGGGTACTGGAAGGCCAGGAAGACCCCAGCCGCCGCCCGCTCCTCCGGCTCAAGCTCAAGCAGGTTCTTGCCCTCGTAGTGGATCGTGCCCTCGGTGACTTCGTAGCCCTCACGGCCGGCCAGCACATTGCCGAGCGTCGATTTGCCGGCACCATTCGGCCCCATGATCGCGTGCACTTCGCCCGCTTTCACTTCAAGGTTGAGGCCCTTGAGGATTTCCTTGCCCGCAACACGGACACCGAGGTTTTCAATTTTCAACATGGGAACTCTCCATCGAACCATCGTCCAGATTCTCTATATCCGCCAGATCCTGAAGCCGCCCCACCGCCCGCTTGTTTCTCAGCAGATCGTCAAGGGCAATGACAGAGGCGACGATGCCACTGAGCGGAATATCGACGCGACGGCGAAAACAGTCATCGAAATCGATGCCGTCCGCGAAATTGATCAATTCAATCATGTTTGGCTCTGCGCCTATGACCAGCATCGCCCGCGGCTTGCAGAACTCGGACGGCGGCGTCTCGACGGTCGTGAAACCGAAATCGTGCAAGGCACTGATAAGCCGTTTCGCGTTCTCCTCCGATCCGCGAAACCAGACATCCAGATCCTTGGTATAGCGGACGTGACCATGAGCACCTACTGCAACCCCGCCGACGATCATGTATTCAACGCCACGCCCGATGAGCGCGCGAATGAAGTCTTCCCAGTCATCGCAAAGGGGCGACATGACACATCCTGATGACATTGACGAAAGGCGGATTGCCTCCGCGAAACAGCTCGTTTCCTTCGCGATGCAATTCCAGCGTCGCGGCGAGGCGTTCCTCGTAGCTGCGGGTGCGCCAGTATGCCACCGGCTTCGGCAATACCTCGCCATCGCGGATCACGCGAAGCGTGCGCTCGACCCGGCCACTCATCCGACCGCTCCTTCCAGCGAAACCTCAAGCAATTTTTTCGCCTCGACCGCAAACTCCATCGGCAGCTCACGGAAGACCTGCTTGCAGAAGCCGTCGACGATCAGCGAGACCGCGTCTTCCTCGGCGATACCGCGTGAGCGGCAATAGAACATCTGGTCGTCGGAAATCTTCGAGGTGGTTGCCTCGTGTTCGACGATCGCGCTCGGGTTTTTCACCTCGATGTACGGAAACGTGTGGGCGCCGCATTGCTTGCCGATCAGCAAGCTGTCGCATTGCGTGTAGTTGCGCGCACCAGCGGCACCTTTCTCGATCTTGACCAGGCCGCGATAGCTGTTTTGCCCGCGACCTGCGCTGATGCCCTTGGCGATGATCTTCGACTTCGTGTTGCGGCCGATGTGGATCATCTTGGTGCCGGTGTCGGCCTGCTGGCAGTGGTGAGTCAAGGCAACCGAATGGAACTCGCCAACCGAATCATCGCCGCGCAGGAAGCAGCTTGGATATTTCCATGTGATCGCCGAACCGGTTTCGACCTGGGTCCAGACGATTTTCGAGCGCGCGCCGCGGCAATCGCCGCGCTTGGTGACGAAATTGTAGATGCCGCCGACGCCGTTCTCGTCGCCGGGATACCAGTTCTGCACGGTCGAATACTTGATGTTTGCATCATCCAGCGCGACCAGCTCGACGACCGCCGCGTGCAACTGGTTTTCATCGCGCATCGGCGCGGTGCAGCCCTCAAGGTAGGAGACGCTGGCACCTTCCTCGGCGATGATCAGGGTGCGTTCGAACTGGCCGGTGTGGCCGGCGTTGATGCGGAAATACGTGCTCAGTTCCATCGGGCAGCGCACGCCCTTCGGGATGAAGACAAAACTGCCGTCGGAAAACACGGCGGAATTGAGCGCAGCAAAATAGTTGTCGGCCGTCGGCACGACCGTGCCGAGATACTTGCGCACGATTTCTGGATGGGTGCGAACCGCCTCGGACATCGAACAGAAGATAACGCCGGCTTCGGCAAGCTCCTTCTGGAAGGTGGTGCCAACCGAGACCGAATCGAACACTGCATCCACCGCCACGCCGGCAAGCTTGGCACGCTCATGCAAGGGCACGCCAAGTTTGTCATAGGTATCGAGCAGTTCCTTCGGCACATCGGCCAGCGATTTGTACTTGGCCTTCGGCGCGGCGTAATAACTGACCGCCTGGAAATCAATCGGAGCGATGCGCAGCTTGGCCCATTCGGGCGAAATCATGGTCAGCCAGTGCCGATAGGCGGCAAGTCGCCACTCGGTCATCCACTCCGGCTCTTCCTTGCGCGCGGAAATCCAGCGCACGACGTCTTCGTCGAGCCCCGGCGGCAGGCTGTCGGTTTCGATATCAGTTACAAAGCCGGCGTCGTAGCGACGGTTCATCGCCTCGACGATGCGCTCGTTGCCGGCGCTGACCTGCTTGTCGCGCGGATCAGGCCCGGCCGGTTCTTTGCGCTGTGTCATCGCCGGGGTCGTCATGAAATCGCCACTCGCAAGGGGATGCCGGCCTCACGTTTCGGCGGGGTCGCCAGCATGTCAGCCAAGGTCACGTTTTCAAGCGCGGCGCGGATTGCTTCGCTGATGCGCTGCCAGTTCACGCGCACGCCGCAATGCAATTCGTGGTCGCACAGGCCGCTCTCGGCACAACATTCGGTCATGCCGATCGGCCCTTCCATCGCGGTGACGATATCGGCGACGGTGATCGCGCGTGGTGCACGCGCCAGCCGATAGCCGCCATTGACGCCACGCCATGAATCGACCAGGCCGGCACCGGCAAGCAGCTTGAGCACCTTGCTGACCGTTGGCGTCTCCAGGCGCACCTGTTCAGCCAGAAGCTGGGCACTGAGCACCTCGTCGCCGGACATGGCCAGACAGGTCATGACGACGGTGGCGTAGTCGGTCAATTTGCTGACGCGTAGCATACGGACTCCAATAAGGACTGAAATAGTACTATTTATCGGTGATCGACTCAACGCCCGCCCGGGACATGGCTGGAAACGTGCCTGGAAGCTCAGAGCTTGTGAATAGTCGACAGCCATAGCAAGAGCATGGCCGGACGCTTACTCCAATCTGAGGCGTTCGATCACAGACCTGACCAACAACAAAGCAGCGACGCGAGGAAAGTCAACGAAGCCCGCGTCCCATGTCGGCCTTTGTGGGTCGGCGCTGTGCGCTGGCGTTCTTCACGGAATCGGCCGCAGCGCGCCGCCGACACCGACGTCTGGCGGCGCCCGCTGTAGGCTGGCGACTATTCGCCAGCTCTCGGACAAATGCCGTGTCATGATCGAGCGATCGCATGCGCTGGCATTCGCTTACACTTTGAGCGCTTCCAGACCAGGGACATTTTCGTGCACGACCGACACGACCAGCGCCGCGATTGGCTGTCCAACGTCCTTGCCGGGGATCCAGCAAGCGTAGAGCGCGCCTCCGAGGATGCGAGTTTCCGCAGCTACTGGCGTGTCGAATCGGCAGGCAGGACGCTCGTCCTCATGGATGCCCCGCCTGGCAAGGAGGATCTGACCGGCTGGCTCGATATCAATGCGCGGCTGCGCTCGGCTCGATTGCATGCCCCGGAGGTTCTCGCCGTCGACCAGGCGCTCGGCTTCGTGTTGATGGAGGATCTCGGCACGCGCACCTACCTGCCGGAATTGGCTCATGAAAGTGCCGATGCCTTGTACGCCGACGCGTTTGATGCCTTGCTGCGCATGCAGACCAAAGTCGATGTGGCCGGCCTGCCCGCCTACGATCGCCAACGCCTTGTCGCCGAGATGGAACTGCTGCCCGAATGGTTCCTCAAGCGCCATCTCGGCTGCGCGATCAGTGGCGAGGAGCAGGGCATCATCGAGGCCGCTTTCAGCTTCCTCGTGCAGGCTGCCGAGGAGCAACCACGCGCCTTCGTCCATCGCGATTTCCACAGCCGCAACCTGATGATCGTCGATCATCCGGCAGCCGGCGACGGACACGGCATGCTGGTCAACCCGGGCATCATCGATTTCCAGGACGCCGTGATCGGACCGATCACCTACGATCTGGTTTCCCTGCTGCGCGACTGCTATGTCGAATGGGAGGCCGAGCGCGTCGCGGGCTGGGTCGAAGGCTACCGGTTGCGCCTGCAGTCCACCCATCTGCTCGGCCCCGAATTCAGCGCTGCGCAATTCTCGCGTTGGTTCGACCTGATCGGCCTGCAACGCCACATCAAGGTGCTCGGCATCTTCTGCAGGCTCTGGTATCGCGATGGCAAGCGCCAGTACCTCGACAGCCTGGCCCTGTGCTTTCGCTATGCGCTTGCGGTCGCCCGGCGCTACCCGGAGCTGCACGCCTTCGCCGCCCTGCTCGAACGCGCGCTCGGCGAGCGCGATATCCGCGCAAACCGCGAATTGACCGATCCATGAACCTGCGCCACGCGATGATCTTCGCGGCCGGTCGCGGCGAGCGCATGCGCCCGCTGACCGACGCGACGCCCAAGCCGTTGCTCGAAGTCGGTGGCAAGCGCCTGATCGAATGGCATCTCGAAAAGCTGGCCGCCGCCGGAATCAGCCGAGTCGTCATCAATACCTCCCACCTCGCCTCACAGTTTCCATCAGCACTCGGCGACGGCAGTCGCTGGGATCTGCAAATCGACTACATCGACGAAGGGCCGGTCGCGCTCGAAACCGGCGGTGGCATGCTCAATGCACTCGATCGGCTTGGCCAAGAGCCATTCCTGCTGGTCAATGGCGATATCTGGATCGACCTGGATTTTTCATGTTTGTCGCAAGCGCCCGCCAACCTCGCCCACCTGGTCATGGTGGCCAACCCGGCACATGTCAGCCAGGGCGATTTCGCACTCGGATCCGATGGTTACCTGGTCGACAGTGGCCCCGCACGGCTCACTTACTCCGGCGTCGGCGTCTATCGTGCCGCGCTGTTTGACAACTGGCGCGCCGCGCTGGAAGGACAAGCGGGCGCCACCGAAACGCCCGCGCGATTCGCACTGGCGCCATTGCTGCGTGCGGCAATGCGCCGACATCAGGTCAGTGGTGAGTTCTTTGCCGGCGACTGGGTCGATGTCGGTACTCCGCAGCGACTTGCCGATCTTGACAAGGCGCTGCGCAGCCCCTGAGTTATCAGAGCTCAGCTGGCGGAATTCGGAAACAGGTTGCGCAGGAAAGGTACGGTGACGCGGCGCTGTGCAGCCAAGGCTGCCTGATCGATTCGATTGAGTAACTCGACCAGGGTGCCGAGATCGCGCGCCCGGCGCGTGAACAGCCAGTCGAGCACCGCGTCGTCGAACTCAAGCCCGCGCGCGCTGGCCAGATCACGCACGATCTGTCGCCGTACCACCTCATCGAGCGGGCGGATCTGCCACTGCGTGCACGCCGACAGGCGCGAAACCAGATCAGGCAGTTTCAGATCCAGCGCCGGCGGCGGCTCGCTGGCCGCAAACACCATCGTCGTGCCTTCGGCGCGGCAGCGGTTGTAGAGGTCGAACAAGGCATGCTCGGCGGCGCCAATGCCGGCGATCGCATCGAGGTTGTCGATCGCCAGCAGATCATTGCCGGCAAATCGCCGGATCGCCTCGCCCGGTTCCGCACCAAGCCGGGACAGATCGAGAAATTGCGCGCTGCGCCCAAACTCGGCGGCTTCGGCACACACCGAGATCAGCAGATGGGTCTTGCCGCTGCCACGCACGCCGGCAAGGAAAACGCCCTCGACGACCGCACCGCGGGCCGCCTCGCGCAGCATGTCGATTCCGGCCGCATTGCTGCCGACCTCGAACGAGGCGAAGCGCTGATGCGCCGGCCAACGCAAGGCCAGCGGAATCTGTGCACTCATGGGCTGGCGCTGGAATCCGGTGCATCCGCGGGCGCGGTCGATGCGGCAACGCTACTCTCGTTCGGCGGATCCGCCGCGACATCGGCGACGCCGATGGCCGATGCGGCCTCGGCCTCCTGGTACATCTCGCTCTGCGTGTAGCGTTCGTAGGCGAAACGCAGCAGGACCATGACCACGGCCGCAATCGGCAAGGCCAACAGGACGCCGACGAAACCGAACAACTCGCCGCCAGCAAGGATCGCAAACATCACCGCGACCGGATGCAGACCAATCTTGTCACCGACCAGTTTCGGCACCAGCACATAGCCTTCGAGCAACTGGCCGACCACGAAGACGATGGCGACGAGGAAGACATGGAAGCTGTCCTGGTATTGCACGAGCGCGGCGATCACGCCCATGCCGACGCCGACGATGGCACCCAGATACGGCACAAAGCTGATCAGTCCGGCAATCATGCCGATCAAGGGGCCGACGCTGATACCGACCGACCACAGGCCAACGCCATACAGGGTACCGAGAATGATCATCACGCTGAGCTGGCCGCGCAGGAATCCGCCAAGGGTCTGATCCGACTCATGGGTCAGTCTGACCACGACCGGCTCGATCGAACGCGGAACCAGGGCATGCATGCGCTCGACCACGATGTTCCAGTCGCGCAACAGATAGAACGCCGCGACCGGCACGATGACCAGATTGAGCAGCCAGGCGACGATGGCGAAACCGGATTTGGAAACGCCAGTCAGCAATTTGGTCGCGAAACCGCCGGCTTCCTTCCAGTGACCCTGCAACATGCTGACCAGGCCCTCGCTGTCGAAGGTGTCGAGGCTGAGGCCGAAATGCTGTTCGATCCACGGCGTGGCGACATCGCGCGCCCAGGCTGTCCAGCGCGGCAACTGTTCGATGAAGCGCGTCACCTGGCGATCAATGAACGGAATCAGCACAAGGACGATGGCGACCAGTACCAGGGTCAGGATCAGAAATACCAGGCTGACGCCGAGATTGCGCCCGATCCCGCGCCGCTCAAGCATTTGCACGACCGGGTTGAACAGGTAGGCGAACAAACCCGCGATCACGAACGGGGTCAGCGCCGGCCCGATCAGATACAAGACCCAACCGCCAAAAGCGACCAGAATCAACCACTTGAGGCGGATATCGAGACTAGAGGCCATCGCTTGATTCCTTGTGACGCCGGCGTTCGCCGAATTCCCGGCGCGCGCGCCGCGACCAGACCAGCACATAGTTTAGACCGCTGGCCAGGGTCAGCAGCGCGGTCAGGGCCAGCAGCAACGTGCGCCCGGGCAATTGTGGAACCCAGGCCAGACGCAGCAGCTCAACCAGCACGAAGGCGATCTGAACGACCGTGGTCAGTTTCGACAGCCGGGTTGGCTGTGCGTCGAATGGGCCGATCAGGTTGTGGTAGGCGATCGCTCCGCAAACGATCACGACATCGCGGCCGATGACCAGCACGAACATCCATACCGGCACTGCGGCAATCGCGGTCAATGCGCTGAAGCCGGCAAGCAGCAGGAGCTTGTCGGCGAGCGGATCGAGCAGGCCACCGAGACGCGATTGCCAGCCAAAATGCTTGGCCAGCCAGCCATCGACGGCATCGCTGATCCCGGCGAACGCGGCCAGCAGCAAGGCAAGCGCAAAATCTCCGCGCGAGATCAGCCAGAACACCGGCCATACCAGGGCCATGCGCATCGCCGTGATCAGGTTGGGCAGATGACGCCACATGTTAGCCCGGACTATTCATGAATACGCGCGATGATCGCGCTGGACATGGGATTCACACGGCTTTTCGCGATTGAGGCGATAGCGGGCCGTATCGCCGAATGAGTGAAATGCCGTGTGGATTCAAGGGACAAGCGAGGGCGTGCGTACTTCATGAATAATCCGGGCTCACACTCAGGGACTCAGGGCGAGAGTCGCATCAATGCCTTGAACCGGTGGACTCGCGCTGTTCACCTGCAACACGTTGTCTGCGGCAACAAGACCCAGCCAGCGATTGAAATCACCGGCCAGCACGAGGCGCACGAGGATGCCGTCGCCACGCGCCTCGATCGGCCAGGACTGGCGCACCAGCGACTGGCGGGTCAGATAGCCAAGCGTGCGAGCGTAATCGGTGGAGGAATGGATGCCGCTGAGCCAGATCCGCTTCTCGACCGGCGTCGCATCGATGGCACCGCTCGATCCGGCGCCGGCGAGGCCGACGCCGCCCAGCATGCGATCGACCGCCATGCTGTCGAACTCTGCGACCAGCACGAGCGTGGAACTTGGCGTTCCGTTGACCTCGTCAATGGTGCTGTCGCGGCGATAGCGATACTGCAGAACCAGCTTGTCGGCCGCAGCGACTGCATTGGCAACCTCGCTGCGGGCGAGAATGCCCGGATCGCCGCTGAGCCGGATGACGACCTCGGCCAGCGCGACCTTCAAGGCGCCGGCACGCGCGGATTCCGATTGATTGGCGACGGGTGCTTCGCCGGTATAGGTGCTCGGGGCGGCGACCGCAGTCGCCGCGATCAGGCTCGAACCCAGCAACAGCACAAGCAAGGCGCTCAGCCAGCGGCGTGAACCCGGGCAAGTCGCACCGAACTGGAGGCCCGGCATATCCGATACAGGATCGGTTGAATCGTGCGCAGGCGGCAGGATTCGATCTGCAAGCGTTGAAACGCCGATGGCGGAGGCGCGCATGACGGTAGTCCCTGACCCAGCAAGAATGTCCGCAAGTCTGCCCGAACGGCTGCTTCCCCGTCCATTGCGGCTTGTCCGGGATCTCGCTCAAAGGGCATCGGAACTGGAGTCCCTCCCACGAAGGTGAACGCGCTCGGCACCGCAATATCCTGAGTTGCTGTCGTGGGAAGGACTTCAGTCGTGATGCTGATAAGATGCGCGGCCCCGCGTATCCGGCTCTGCCCATGTCGAACGAGAACGAGGCCCTTACCTACCGCGCCGCAGGCGTCGATATCGATGCCGGCAATGCCGTCGTCGAGCGGATCAAACCGTTGGTTGCGCGTACCTTCCGCAAGGAAGTGATGTCCGGCCTTGGCGGCTTTGGCGGATTGTTCGACCTTGGTGGCCGCTATCGCGAACCGGTCCTGGTTTCGGGCACGGACGGCGTCGGCACCAAGCTCAAACTGGCCCAGATTCTTGATCGGCACGACACGATCGGCATTGATCTGGTCGGCATGTGCGTCAACGATGTGCTTGTCCAGGGCGCCGAGCCACTGTTCTTCCTCGACTATTTCGCCACCGGCAAACTCGATGTCGAGACCACGGTCGCCGTGGTCGGCGGCATCGCCAGGGGCTGCGAGCTGGCCGGCTGCGCCTTGATCGGCGGCGAAACCGCCGAGATGCCGAGCATGTATCCACCCGGCGAATACGACCTCGCCGGCTTCTGTGTCGGCGCGGTCGAGAAGCTCGCCCTGATCGATGGCAGCCGCATCAATGCCGGCGACGCGATCATTGGCATCGCTGCCTCCGGCGCGCATTCCAATGGCTACTCGCTGATCCGCCGCATCGTCGAGCGCGCCGGTAATCCGTTCGATCTTGATCTGGGCGGAATCAATCTCGCCGATGCGCTGATGGCGCCAACGACGATCTACGTCAAACCGATCCTCAAGTTGCTCCAGCAATTGACGATCAATGGCATGGCCCATATCACCGGTGGCGGACTGCGCGAGAACATCATCCGCGTCGTCCCCGCGCATCTCGGTATCGAGATCGACAGCAGCACATGGAAGGCGCCGGTCATATTCGACTGGCTGCAACGCGAAGGCAAGGTCGCCCAGGACGAGATGTGGCGCACCTTCAACTGCGGCATCGGCTACACCCTGATCGTCTCGCGCGAGCGCGCAGGCGCCACCCTTGACGCGCTCGAAACGCTCGGCCTGCAAGCCTGGACGATCGGCGAAATCGTCGCCGCCAATGGCGATGAGCGCGTGCATATCCGTTCGTAAAGCGAACCTGTTTCCGAAGTCACTGCAAGAACCTTGATCGCCATACACTTTGTATATACACTTCGGCCATGGAGTTCATATGGTCGGAGCGCAAGCGCTCGCTGAATCTCAAGCAACATGGCCTGGATTTCATCGACGCCACTGCCGTGTTTCAAGGATTGACCCTCACCTTTGAGGATGATCGGTTTTCCTACCAGGAACAGCGTTTTGTCACGCTCGGCTTGCTGGCTGGCGCTCCCGTCTCAATCATCCATACGGAGACCGAACATGAAATTCGCATCATCTCGTTCCGCCAAGCCACCCACCGCGAAGCAAAACTCTTCTTCAATGCAGTCAAAGACTGATTGGGCAAGGCTGAAGTCCGGCGAACCGGGCAGCGCAACTCCCGAGCATCCGGAGGCAGCCCTGCGTCATACCGTGCGCGGCATCGTTCGCCATGGGCTCAAGCCGCAACCGGCCAAGGCTGCGATCTCGCTGCGCATCGAGCAGGACGTCCTTGAGTGGTTCAAGGCGCAGGGCCCCGGCTATCAGACCCGTATCAATGCCGTGCTGCGCGCCTTTCGTGATGCATCGGTCTGAGCGTGCGTTCAAGCCTGCACAGCACCGCCTCACGACATGAATCGGATTGTCCCTCAAGTGAGCGCTCAATCGAAATCATCCCCCTATCGCTGGAGGACTGCCTTGAGAAGGCAACTGCCATGGTTCCTGATCCGCCTTGGCTTGGCCGACAAGGGCCCGGATTGTGCGGCGGCCGGGGGCACGCATGCCTGGTACAACCTTGATGAGGCACGCAGCGGCTGCTAAGACTGCAAGGTTGTCCGGCCGGGTCGTCTCTGGGAAGGCGCTGATTCCTGTTGACTCACTCGCGAATGGATGTCCTCGCCGTCGCTTGTTTCCTGGCTTGGGTTTGCAGGGAATCCGTCTGGCACCAACAGCGTCAAAAGAGCCCGAAAGCACGAAATGCAATCATTCCAATCAGATGCCGCTGCTGCGCATCCAGGTTCGATGCAGGTGATGGCCATGCGTGTCGTCGTGCTCGCCTCCGGGCGTGGCAGCAATCTTGAGGCGCTGATCGCAGCGCAGCGTCGTGGCGAACTGCCGATCCGCATCGTCGGGGTGGTTTCGGACAAGCGCAAGGCACGCGCACTCGAACTCGCCGGCGCGAACGACATCCCGGCAATCCATCTTGATCCACGCGGGTTCGCCGATCGCCAGGCCTACGATCTGGCCTTGTTCAAACGCATTGCCGAACTGCAACCGGACTTGATCGTACTCGCCGGTTTCATGCGCATCCTCGATCCGGCCGCGTTTGCGCCGTGGCTTGGTCGCATCATCAATATTCATCCGTCCCTGCTGCCGCGCTATCCGGGCCTGCACACGCATCGGCGCGCACTCGATGCCGGCGACCGCGAACATGGTGCCAGCGTGCATTTCGTCACCGCCGAACTCGATGGCGGGCCAGTCATCGCCCAGACCGTCATCAACGTCGAAGCCAACGATACCGAGGACAGCCTTGCCAGTCGGCTGCTCGGGCGCGAGCATCGATTGCTGGCCGCTTGCGTCGGCCTGCTCGCCTCGGGTCGCCTGATTTGGCAGACGGGCTCGATCATGCTCGACGGGGTGGTGCTGAGCACACCGCTTCGCTTCGACGACATCCGACATTCATCATGAACCGACCAGAATGCTGCTCTTTGGCTGGAGTCGCCTGTCTTGAATCGAATTGCCATCCTGCTTTTGGGCATATTTGTTCCCGTCGGCAGCACCCTTGCCGATTCGCCGATCGCGCCGTTCAAGGCCGAATACGCGTCCTTGCGCAATGGCAAGGAAATCGCAAGAACGACGATCGAGTGGAAGCGCAATAGCGACGCCACCTGGACCCTGCGCACGACCACGCATGGCACCTCGAGCCTGGCCAAGATGGCCGGCCTCGATGTAGCCGAAGAGTCGGTGCTGCGCTGGAATGACAGTCGGCCGGAAACAATCCGCTACGATTTCCGTCAGGACGTGGCGTTCAAGAACAAACACCGGCATGGCGAGTTCGACTGGAATGCCGATGAAGTGCATATGGTCGACGGAAAAAGCGATGCGCGCTTTGCCCTCGTTGCGTACACGATCGATCGGCATGCGCTGACCATCGCGCTGGCGGCGGATCTGTCCCGCCATGCCGAAACCTTCAGCTACAAGGTGGCAACGAAGGATGCCCTCGAAGACGTCAGCTATACGGCGTGTGGCGAGGCAAAGCTGAACGTTCCTGCCGGCAGCTTTTCGACCCGATGCCTCGAACGCGTGCGCAAGAAGCGCACCTCGACCAGTTGGTTCGCCGAGTCAAACGGCTGGATCCCGGTGCAGATCGAGCAGATCGAGAGCAAGGGCGACACGGTTACGTTGCAGTTGATTGCTGTGTTGAAAAACGGGAGTCGGGAGTAGGGAGTCGGTAGAGCGGATCTGTGGGAGCGGCTTGCTTTTCCCACTCCCTACTCCCCACTCCCGCTCTCAACTAGGCAAGCGTCGGATCCGCGCACCGAGCGAGCCGAGCTTTTCCTCGATGTTCTCGTAGCCACGATCGATGTGGTAGATGCGATCGATGGTCGTGTCGCCCTTGGCGACCAGGCCGGCCAGAACCAGCGATGCCGAGGCGCGCAGATCGGTTGCCATCATCGGTGCGCCGGTCATGGTTGGTACGCCCTTGATGATCGCCGTGTTGCTCTCAAGCTGGATGTTGGCGCCGAGGCGCTGAAGTTCGAGCGCGTGCATGAAGCGGTTCTCGAACACCGTTTCGGTGATCACGCCGACGCCTTCGGCGACGCAATTGAGCGCGGTGAACTGGGCCTGCATGTCGGTTGGAAATGCCGGATACGGCGCGGTGGTGATGTTGACCGCCTTGGGCCGGCGTCCGCGCATGTCGAGTTCGATCCAGTCCTCGCCGGTCGAAATATGCGCACCGGCGTCCTCGAGCTTGGACAAGACCGCATCGAGCGTCTTCGGCCGTGCATGGCGGGCGCGGATCTTGCCGCCGGTGATCGCTGCAGCAACGAGGAAGGTGCCGGTTTCAATGCGATCGGGCAACACTTCGTAATCGGTGCCGCCGAGCCGCTCGACACCTTCGATGACGATCGAGGTGGTGCCCGCGCCCGAGATTTTCGCGCCCATGCTGTTCAGGCAATTGGCCAGATCGACCACCTCGGGCTCCTGCGCGGCGTTTTCGATGACCGTGGTGCCCTGGGCGAGTACCGCCGCCATCATGAGGTTCTCGGTGCCAGTCACGGTGACCAGATCAAGCACGATGCGCGCGCCTTTGAGACGCTTGGCGCGGGCTTTGATGTAGCCGTTTTCGACACGGATCTCGGCACCGAGCGCCTGCAGGCCCTGAATATGCAGGTTGACCGGTCGCGAGCCGATCGCACAGCCACCTGGCAGGGAAACCTCGGCCTCGCCGTAACGGGCGACCAGCGGACCGAGCACGAGAATCGACGCGCGCATGGTCTTGACCAGATCGTAGGGTGCGAAAAACCGGTTCGTCGTGCGCGGGTCTACATGGATCTTCATGCGCTCATCGACAACCAGCTGCACGCCCATCTGACCAAGCAACTCCATGGTCGTGGTGACATCGTGCAAATGCGGCACATTGGCGATACTGACCGGCTCATCGGCGAGCAGACAGGCGGCGAGGATCGGCAAGACGGCGTTCTTGGCACCGGAAATCTGCACTTCGCCGTGCAGCGGCTCACCGCCATTGATTACGATTTTGGCCATGGCCAGCAGGTTTCCTGAGTCGGGTGAAAAACATTGCGGCGTTCATCGCCGTGGCGGGAACGACATTTGCGGGCGGATTCCTGCGTGTGGCGAGAATCAGCCCTTGAGTGCTTCGTCGGGCGTCAAGGTGCGCAGCGAAAGCGCGTGGATGGCATTCCCCATCTGTTCCCCAAGCGTCGCGTAAACAAGCCGGTGACGTGCCAGCGGGAGCTTTCCGGCGAACACCGGGCTGACCACACGCGCCTCGAAATGCACGCCGTCGGCTCCCTCGACGTGGATTTCCGCATCCGGAATTCCGCGCTGGATCAGATCGTGGATGGTTCTTGTGTCCATGGTGAGGCGGATACCTGACGAGGCGGCGACGAACGGGTGTACCCGCACGTCATAGGCGCAAACGGGGGTTACAGATACAATAGGAAGGCGTAATGGTACTCAAAATACGGCTTCGCCGAAAACTCGAACCGGCGGACAGCGCACTTTCGCTACTGAATCCCACCCTGATGAATGCCCAATTGAACCCGGCCGTGCTGCCCCTGACCACCCCGCTACTTGACGAATCGACGGTCCGCAACAGCGCCATGACGGTCATCATGACCGAGGCGCGCGCGATCGAGGCGTTGCAGAAGCGCGTCAACGGCAGCTTCCTCAGCGCCTGCCAGCTCATGTTCCAGTGCCAGGGCCGCGTCGTCGTGATCGGCATCGGCAAGTCAGGACATATCGCGAGAAAGATCGCCGCAACCCTGGCCTCGACCGGCACACCGGCATTTTTCGTGCATCCGGCCGAGGCCAGCCATGGCGATCTCGGCATGATCACTCAGAAAGATGTCGTGCTGAGCCTGAGCAATTCGGGCGAGACCGACGAGCTGCTGACGATCCTGCCGCTGATCAAGCGCCAGAACGTGCCGCTGATCGCGATGACCGGCAATGAGTTTTCCTCCCTGGCCAAGCTGGCTGACGTGCATCTGGACGTATCGGTGTCCGAGGAAGCCTGCCCGCTCGGCCTGGCACCGACGGCAAGCACGACCGCTGCACTGGTCATGGGCGACGCCCTCGCGATCGCCCTGCTTGAGGCGCGCGGCTTCACCTCCGACGACTTCGCCCGCTCGCATCCGGCCGGCACGCTCGGCCGACGCCTGCTCGTGCGCATCAGCGACATCATGCATTCCGGCAAGCGAATTCCGGTGGTCGACCAACATGCGTCCCTGACCACGGCCCTCGTTGAAATGACGCGCACCGGGCTCGGCATGACTGCCGTGACCAACGATGCCGGCGAGTTGCTGGGTGTGTTCACCGATGGCGACCTGCGCCGCGCCGTCGATGACGACGATATCGACCTGCGCGATACACCGGTGGTGCGCCTGATGACCTCGAATCCAAAGACAATCACGGCCGACAAGCTGGCGGCCGAGGCGGCCCAGGTCATGGAGGCTTTCAAGATCCACGCCCTGCTCGTGGTCGACGACGAGAACCGTGTGGTCGGCGCGCTCAACATCCACGACCTGCTGCGTGCAAGAGTGGTTTGACTTCCGGGATGACCAGCCATTCGGCTGTTGAATACCGAGATTCGGGATTGGAGATTCGGTAAATGCAACCATCGCTTAATTGCGACGATGATTGATCGAATGCCAGGTTCCGCATGACGAATCCCAAATCCCAAATCTCGAATCCCGCTATGCCTTCTGAAGACATCCTCCAACGCGCCGTCCGCATCAAGCTAGCCATCTTCGATGTCGATGGCGTGCTGACCGATGGGCGACTCTGGTATGCCGAGGATGGGCATGAGCTGAAATCCTTCCATGTGCATGACGGGCTTGGCCTCAAGCGCCTGCGCGCGAACGGAATCGAGGTCGCGATCATCACCGCGCGGATCAGTCATCTGGTCGCCAAACGCATGGCCGATCTCGGCATCATCCACGTTTACCAGGGGCAGGAAGACAAGCGCGCCTGTTTCGACCAGTTGCTGCACGCCCTCCAGTTGAACGCGGACGAATGCTCCTACACCGGTGACGATCTGCCCGATCTGTGCGTCATGACGGCGGTCGGTTTGGCTGTTGCCGTGGCCAATGCACACCCGTCAGTTTCTGCGCATGCGCATTGGCAAACCAGGCGCGAGGGTGGTTCGGGCGCAGTTCGCGAAGTCTGCGACCTGTTGCTCGGTGCGCAAGGCAAGGCCGAGGCGGAACTCGCCCTGCACCTTGGCAAGCACTGATCGCATGCGCATTGAAATCACGTCGAAACCGATCGGGAGCTGCGCGCCGTGATGATCGAACGGCGCACCCTGATCATCCTGGTTGCGCTCGCGATCGCTGCTGCGCTGAGCCAGATTCTGCTCTGGCTGACCCGGCCGCCCGCACTCGAGCCGACCTTCAGCGGCCCGCCACGCTCGGGTTATACGCTCGACAATTTCTCGATGAATGCGCTCGATGAGCGTGGCAAGCTCAGTTTCACGGTCAGCGGACCGCGCCTGACCCGCCGAGGCGAGGATGGGTCGATCTTCGTCTCGACACCCGACTACGTGATCGTCGACAAGGACAACAATCCGTGGATCGGCTCATCGAATTCGGCCTCGGTCAACAAGGATGGATCGACGATGAAACTCGAGGGTCACGTCGAGATGGAGCGTCAGCCGGGCGCGAATGCAAGCTCCGCCAGGCTCGTCACCTCGGATCTGATCGCCCATCCACGCGACAACACAATCGAGACCGCAGCGCCGGCACAGATCACCCAACCGGGCTCTATACTGCGCGGCACCGGCCTGCGTGGCGACCTCAACAGCAAAGTCCTGGAGCTGCTATCCGATGTCCACAACACCTTTGAACCGACCCGGCGCAAGCCCTGATCGAGCGATCGGCCTGCGCCTGTGGCTCAGCGTGGTCGGCATGCTCGCGTTCGGCACGGCCCACGCCCTGAGCAGCGATCGCGACAAGAATCTCGAAGTCCGTGCCAGCTACAACAAGATGGTCACGACCAAGCCCACGTTCGCGCTGTTCGAGGACAACGTGCGCATTGAACAAGGCTCGCTGAAAGCCAGCGGTGACGAAGCCCGCGTCTACGAAGGTGATGACAGCGGCAATTCCGGCCGCCGCATCGTGCTGACCGGCTCGCCTGCCCGCCTCGAACAGTTGCAGGACAACAACGGCGGTCTGATGACCGCGCGCGCCGCCGAAATCGATTACAACGATGGCAGCCATATCGCCATTCTCAGCGGCGATGTCGTCGTCGTGCAGGAAGGCAAGTCCGAATTCCGCGGCCAGCGCATGACCTACAATACCGAGACCGGTGCCATGGAAGGTGGCAGCCAGGCCCCCGGCAGCGAAGTCCACATGACCTTCAAGCCGAAGCCGAAAACCCCCGCCAAACCGGCCACGGACACGAATCGCTGATGCTGCATGCGGCAAACCTGCGCAAGGCCTATGCCGGCCGCAACGTTGTACGCGACTTCGGCTTTTCGCTGCGCCAGGGCGAGGTCGTCGGTCTGCTCGGCCCGAACGGTGCCGGCAAGACCACCTGCTTCTACATGGTAGTCGGCCTGGTTGCCGCCGATTCGGGCAGCATCCGCCTCGATGACCGCACCATCACGACCATGCCAATGCACGAGCGCGCCGCACTCGGCGTCGGCTACCTGCCGCAGGAGCCATCGATCTTTCGTCGCCTCAGCGTGGCCGACAACGTCATGGCCATTCTCGAGCTGCGCAAGGATCTCGATGCCAAGGGCCGTGAAGGCGAGCTGGAGCATCTGCTCGACGATCTGCAGATCAGCCACATAGCACGCAGCAAAGGCGCGAGCCTGTCTGGCGGCGAGCGCCGCCGCGTCGAGATCACCCGTGCGCTGGCGGCCAAACCGCGCTTCCTCCTGCTCGACGAGCCATTCGCCGGCATCGACCCGATCTCGGTAGTCGATATCCAGCGCATCGTGCGCCACCTGAAGGCGCGCAACATCGGCATCCTCATCACTGATCACAATGTCCGCGAGACGCTCGGCATCTGCGATCGGGCCTACATCATGAACGAGGGAAGCGTGCTCACCCAGGGCTCACCGGCCGAAGTGCTGGCGAATGAAAAGGTGCGTGAGGTCTACCTCGGTACCGAGTTCCGCATGTAGCCGCCGGATCCCGGCAACGAAACGGCGATGCCCGCCACGCGCGCGAACCGCCACGCGCAATGATTCCATGTCGCAGCTCCTGCAAGTGCAACGCCGGAATCCAGCTGGGCTCCGCTTGTGCTGCCGAAGGATGTTTGCCGAAACGAAAGGCAACCATCGGAGAGTGGACTTTGCATGTGCGAGCGTCAAGATCTGCCGCTTCAGTGTAATTGGCGCTAAGATTGCATAAGACCGTCAGGTGACAACCATTCGGGCATGAAACCCGCTCTACAACTCCGCGTCCAAACGCAACTTGCGCTGACTCCGCAACTGCAGCAGGCAATCAAGCTGCTGCAATTGTCGAGCATCGAACTCGAAGCGGAGCTCAATCTCGCCCTCGAATCAAACCCCCTGCTCGACATCGACGAGAGCGAAGCCGAGGACGAAATCGAGGAGTTCGTTCCGCCTGAGCACACCGCCAGCGCTCCGGTCGAATCCAGTGACAGCAATTCGGCGGAGCCAGTTGACAGCACGCCGGAGTACGACGACATCCCGCTCGATCTCGGCGAGGACTTTCGCGAATACCGCGCCAAGGCAACCGACGAGGACGGCATGGAGCCGCAGGATGCCGAATCCGAGGATCTGCGCGACCATCTGCTCTGGCAACTCAATCTGACTCCGCTGTCGACGCATGATCGCGGCATCGCCACCGCAATCATCGAAGGCGTCAACGACGATGGTTATCTCGATGAATCCAACGCCGTGATCGCGCAAAGTCTGGCCGACCTGTTCGCGGTCAGCGAAGATGAAGTCGAAAGCGTGCGTCATCGCATCCAACACTTCGATCCGGTCGGCGTCGCCTCGCGCTCGCTCGGCGAATGCCTCGACGTTCAGCTCGAAGGCCTCGATCCGGAAACACCTGGACTGGCCAAGGCACGCCAACTGGTTGCCGAATGCCTGGATATCCTCGCCCGCAACGATCGTACGCGCCTGTGCCAACGCCTGCGCGCCAGCGATGAGGAGCTCGACACCGTCATCGACCTCGTGCGCTCGCTGAATCCGAAACCCGGCGCAGGCTACTCAAGTGCCGCGCCCGAGTACGTGGCTCCCGATGCCTATGCGCACAAGATCAATGGCCGCTGGCAGGTATCGCTTTCGCCGAACTGCCAGCCGCGCCTTGCGATCAACGAGCACTACGCCGGCCTGATTGCCAAGGCGCGCCGCGATGACGCCAATTATCTGCGCGGCCAGTTGCAGGAGGCGCGCTGGCTGATCAAGAGCCTGAAGACGCGCGCCGAAACCGTGCTCAAGGTCGCCCAGGCCATCGTCCAGGCCCAGGCCGGATTCCTCGATTTTGGCGCCGAGGCGATGCGTCCGCTGGTGCTGCGCGATGTCGCCGAAGAGATCGAGATGCATGAATCCACGGTTTCCCGCGTGACCACGCGCAAGTATCTGCATACCCCGCGCGGCACGTTCGAGTTCAAGTATTTCTTCTCCAGCGGCGTGTCCACGGTCGATGGTGGTGCCGCCTCGGCAACCGCGATCCAGGCCATGATCCGCAAGCTGATCGACGAGGAAAAGGCCGCCCGCCCGATGTCCGACCAGGCATTGGCGGTCGAACTCAACCGCCGCGGCATCAGCGTGGCACGACGTACCGTTGCAAAGTACCGGGAGGCGCTCAACATTCCATCATCAAACGACCGCTGCCGCCTCGACTGAATCCGGGTGCGGCGTGCGTCGGCACGGAACGCCCGGCTCTAACGATTGTCGAAACCGGCAGCGATTCTGAAGAACGCGGATCACCGGAACGGCCGGTGATACCACCCGGGCCGGGTTGTCCGGCCCACCCTAGAAGGAGGTTGCCATGCAGATCACGATCAAAGGCCATCAGATGGATATCACTCCAGCGCTTCGCCAGCACACGGAGGCGAAAATGGAGCGTCTGACCCGGCATTTTGACCACCTTCACGAGTTGTCCATCGTCCTCGGTGTCGAAAAACTATTGCACAAGGCGGAGGCTACGATTCACGTGTCCGGCAAGGATCTGCATGCCGACGCGGTCGCCGCCGACATGTATGCGGCCATCGATGCGCTTGCCGACAAGCTCACCGCACAGGTGCGCAAGCACAAGGAAAAACTGACCGATCATCATCCCAAGGAAGTGCTTGCTGCGCGTTACGAGTAACTCCCCAGGCCGGTTCGTCCTGGCGATGAACCGGCTTTCACCGGATTGACTGCGTGCAAGCCACGCCGATGCGATAATGTGCATCTTCTCCCAACGGGTTTCGCTGTGCCTTTTCTCGATCTGCTCTCCACCGGGCATGTGCGCGCGAATGTCTCGGCAGCGGACAAGCCGCAATTGCTCGAAAAGCTGGCGGCCATGCTGGCCGGCAATGCCGACGAGCAGCACCTGATCGGCGCGGCGCTGGGCAACCGCGAGCAGCTCGGCTCGACCGGCATCGGCCATGGCGTCGCGATTCCACATGGGCGCATCGCCGGACTCGACCTGCCACGCGCGGTACTGGTGCGACTGGCGGAACCGCTGGCTTTCGGTGCAATCGATGGACAGCCGGTCGATCTGGTCGCCGCAATGGCCGTTCCCGAACACAATCCCGAGCAGTACTTGCATCTGCTCGCCGAGCTCGCCGAGATGTTTTCCGACACCAGACTGACCAAGGCGATGCGCCGGGCCCGCGACAGCGACGCGTTGCGGGCGGAACTGGCAGAATTCAGCCGCAACCGACTCAAGGACGCAACGTGGATCGACTGACCTCGCGCCAACTCTATGACGCCGTAGGCGAGCGCATGCAATTGCGCTGGGTCGCGGGCCTGCGTGGCGAGGGCCGCGCGATTGAACCCGGCGACAACAAGTCACGCCGCCCTTCGCAGATCGGTTACCTCAACATCATCTATCCGAACAAGGTGCAGATCATCGGCACCGAGGAACTTGCCTACCTCGACAGCCTCGATTCGCGCCAGCGCTGGGAAACGATCGAGAAGATCATGGCCTATCGTTCAATTGCCTTGATCGTGACCAAGGATCAGGCGATTCCCGGCGACTTGCGCAACGCGGCGGAAGAATCGAACACGCCGCTGTGGGCAAGCCCGAAGCGCGGTCACGAACTCCTGACCTACCTGCAATACCATCTCGCGCGCGGCCTGGCCCGGCAGATCACCCTGCATGGCGTACTCATGGAAGTGAACTCGATCGGCGTCCTGATCACCGGCGAAAGCGGCACCGGCAAGAGCGAGCTGGCCCTCGAACTGATCACCCGCGGCCATCGCCTGGTGGCCGACGACGCCCCGGAGTTCACCCTGATCGCACCCGACGTCGTCGATGGCACCTGCCCCGAGATGCTGCGCGACCTGCTCGAAGTGCGCGGCCTGGGCGTGCTCAATGTGCGCGAGATGTTCGGCCACACGGCGGTCAAGCCGTCGAAATACCTGCGCCTGATCATCCACTTGCAGCCGATGGTCCAGAACGGCGCGGATGATGCGATGAAGCGGCTCTATGGTGATGTCGGCTATCGCGAAGTGCTCGACGTGCAGATTCCGCAGATCATCATTCCGGTTGCCTCCGGCCGCAACATCGCGGTGCTCGCCGAGGCGGCGGTGCGCAGCCACATGCTGAAGTCGAAGGGACTCGATCCGGCGCAGACCTTCGTCGATCGACAGGCCCACCAGTTGCGCCGGCTGCCGCCATGGTGAGCACATGAACGCGCCGGGTACTGCAATTGCGTCAAACAGACTGGTGGTCGTCAGCGGCCTCTCCGGCTCCGGCAAATCCGTGGCCCTGCGCACGCTGGAGGATCTCGACTACTACTGCGTCGACAACTTGCCGAGCGCCTTGCTGCCGGCGTTTGTTCGCGCCGTATCGCAGGACAGCGAGGGCCGCCACCCGCGCCTCGCGGTCGGCGTCGACGTGCGCAATCGTGCCGACGACCTGAATCGCCTGCCCGAAGTATTGTCCGAACTGGCTGAAATCGGCATCGACTACGAGCTCGTCTTCCTCGATACCCGCGATGACATATTGATCAAGCGCTATTCGGAAACCCGGCGCCGGCATCCATTGTCCCTCGACGGACTCGGCCTGGCCGACGCGATCGCCCTTGAACGCAAGCTGATGCGCCAGATCGCGACGCTCGCCGATCGCGTGATCGATACCAGCGAACTCAATGTCCACCAGTTGCGTCGCCTGGTCATCGCCGAACTCGGCATGAGTGCCGGCTCGTTGACCCTGCTGTTCGAATCTTTCGCATTCAAGAAGGGCGTTCCACCGGTCGCCGATTTCGTCTTCGATGCGCGCTGCCTGCCGAATCCGCACTGGAACGCGACGCTGCGCCCGCTCACCGGCCGTGACCCGCCGGTACGCGCATGGCTGGAAGAGCAGGCCGATGTCGCCCTCTTCCTCGATCATCTGCGCAGCTTTTTCGATACCTGGCTGGTTCGCTTCCAGAACGAAGGCCGCAGCTATGTGACCATCTGCATCGGCTGCACCGGCGGCCGCCACCGATCCGTGCATCTGGTCGAACGCCTGGCCGAACACTTCCGCACGACCTATAAACAAGTGCTGAGTTATCATCGTGAACTCGAATAGTCACCTGCACATCGCCCCGATTGGACAGCGAGACTTCAGTCAATGGAGCTATCGCGTCGCGGTGTCATGCATTCCATGGGCTTTCCTGATATGAGCGTCGGCGTCCTTCTGATGACCCATGAGGCGATGGGTGCTGCCCTGGTCGGCGCCGCGCGGCATGTGCTCGGCAAGTTGCCGTCCGCACTCGATGTTATCGAGGTCGAAGCCAGTGCCGATCCCGATTCCACGCTGAGCGAAGCGGTGCGCCACGCCCGCGGGCTCGACTGTGGCGAGGGCGTGCTCGTGCTCACCGACCTGTACGGCGCAACGCCATGCAACGTCGCCCAGCGCCTGCCTGCGCTCGGTCTCAAGATGCATTGCGTATCCGGTCTCAACCTGCCGATGCTGCTGCGTGTACTCAACTATCCCGAACAATCCCTGGACGAACTCGCGCAGACCGCAGCAAGCGGTGGCCGCGGAGGAATATTCATCGATCATGCTTGAACGCGAAATCACCATAAGCAACAAACTCGGCCTGCATGCGCGGGCCTCGGCCAAACTCGTGCAGACCCTGCACGGCTTCCAGTCCAGCATGTTCATGGCCTACCGCGGCAAGGAGGTCAACGCCAAGAGCATCATGGGCGTGATGATGCTGGCGGCCGGCCTCGGAGCCGTACTGACCCTGCGCGCCGATGGCACGGACGAGGAAGCAGCGATGGCTGCCCTGGTCGACCTTTTCGAGCGCAAGTTCGACGAGGGCCAGTAACGGTTCGACGACGCCGAAGCGTCGGCATTGACGACATGGCAAGACATCAAGAAAGGGAGAAGGATTCAGCGTGCGATTGATACTCGAAGGCAGCGGAGCATCGCGTGGCATGGCGCTCGGACGCGCTCGCCTCGAGCAACCAAGCCGTTTCCTCGTCGACAACACCCCGCTCGATCAATCCGAAGTCGCCGATGAGCTGCTGCGTATCGACCACGCGCTTGCCGCCGCGCGCGCCGAACTGAAGGGTCTGCGCGACAAGCTCGATGGCCCGCTCGCCCGCGAAGTCGCCGAATTCATCGATGCGCATGGCCTCATGCTCGATGATCCAGAGTTCATCGACGGCCTGCACGATCTGATCACTGACGGCCGCTATCACGCCAGCGCCGCGCTCAAGATGCAGCGCGACCGCCTCGTCGCCGTATTCGAGGCCATGGATGATCCCTACCTGCGCAGTCGGCGCGAAGACATTGAACATGTCATCGGCCGTGTGCAGGGTGCGCTGAACCGCGAATCAAGTGTCGAGGAGCGCAAGCTCGCCTCACGCGTCGGCGAAATACTCGTCAGCGACACGGTGGCGCCCTCCGAACTCGTTCCGCTTGCCGAACATGGCTTGCTCGGCTTCATCCTGACCGGCGGCAGCACCCTGTCGCACAGCGCCATTCTTGCGCGCTCGCTGCGACTGCCCATGGTTGTGGGTTCGCACGAGGCGTTGTCGCATCTGCAGGATGGCGACCTGGTCCTGATCGATGGCGACAGTGGCAATGTCATCGCCCACCCGACCGCGCAGGATCTGGCCAGCTACCGGCACTGGCAGCGCGAGATCGCTGCTCAGGAAAAGCGCCGCGCACGCCTGCGCGATGCCGACACGCGTACCGTCGACGGCATCGACATCCATTTGTACGCAAATGCGGAAATGGCCACCGATGTCGCACGGGCAAGATCCTTCGGCGCGGCGGGGATCGGCCTGTACCGCACCGAATTCCTGTTCCTGCAACGCCGCGACGCGCCCGGGGACGAGGAGCAGTTCCTCGCCTATCGTGACCTTGTGCTCGGCATGGGCGGACTTCCGGTGACGATTCGCACCCTCGATCTTGGTGCCGACAAGGCTGACAGCGCCGGCCTTGTCCTCGAGGACGAGCCAAATCCGGCGCTCGGTGTGCGCGGCGTGCGCCTGTCCTTGCGCATTCCGCAACTCATGTACGCGCAACTGCGGGCGATTCTGCGCACGACCGGATACGGTCCGGTGCGCATCCTCGTGCCGATGATCAGCGCCGTCGAGGAGATCATCACGGTCCGGCGCATGATCGATGAATGCGCCATGCAACTGCGTGCCGAAGGTCACCAGATCGCCGAGCGATTCGAGATCGGCGCGATGATCGAGGTTCCAGCCGCCGCGATCGCCCTGCGCAGCATGATCCAGCATCTCGATTTCGTCGCCATCGGCACCAACGATCTGGTCCAGTACACACTGGCCGTCGATCGCAACAACAACGAGCTTGGCGATCTCTACGATCCGCTGCATCCCGCCGTACTGCGCCTGATCGCACACACGATCGCAATCTGCCGTCGACACAAGCGGCCGGTGACCCTGTGCGGCGAGATCGCCGGCGACGTGTATTTCACGCCAATGCTGATCGCCCTCGGCCTGACCGAGTTCAGCATGCATCCGGGGCTCATCCTTGAAGTTCGCGAAGCCATCAACACCCTGCATGCCGGCGAACTGCGCAAACTCGCCCCACAGTTGCTGCATGCCTTCAATCGCGAGGGCATCCGCGCGGTATTGCAACGCATGCGTGCCAGCGCTCCTGAAATCGTGGAGAATGTCGCTTCTGCTCCGGCAGCCGACTGACGGCTTCCGGCGACTCATTCCTCTTTTTCGACCACCGACGCATGCCCGCTGAACCTGAAACCCATGTAAACCCGGCTGTCTTGCGGGATGCCGCATGAATTGTCGAATGATTCACCCTGCGCGAGTCGTTTCGCCACGACGCTGGATGATCGCGATATCGAGGAAACCGCATGCAGGTGAATCGACGTAATTTGCACAAACCGCGCGACTACCGCGATATCAGTTGTCTCAACACGCCGATGTTGAACGCCGTTGCCAGCCTCAACACGGGGTGCCTGGGTCGCTTGCCCTATTTCGACCACAGACTACGTGCACGTCTTGCCTGTTGACCCTCTCGTCGAATACGCACTGACACCTGGCTCGGATGTCGTAGCTCCAAGTGGGTCAAACGTCAGCCAGATCCAATAAAGCCCCGCCCGAAAGAAAGATGATCGACCATGTCACGACACCAGGCACCACCCGTTGAACACTGCGCTCGAAGCAACACTGCTCTGCAGCGGCTATCCCAGCTGGTTGGCAGATGCGTCGCCCTGGTCTTGCTGTTGGTCAGCGCCTGGTTCGTTCTGACCGGCCTGCTGGAAATCATCAACTTCGGCTGGCATCAACCGATGTTTGACCAGTTCAAGATGTACCCGAATTACCTTGAGCTTCCGTTTCCGGAATATGCACTCCAACTCGAAAACGGACATCGGCCTGTCCTGCCAATCGTTGTGAGTATCGTCGAGATCCACTGGTTTTCTGCAAACCAGACCCTGCAACTGGGGCTGGGTGGCAGCTGCGCTTTTCTCATGGCCGCCATCCTGGCGAGCGCTGCCTGGCGGATGCCGAATGTGTCGTTGTCGATCCGCGCCGCCTGCGTGGCCATCGGCTGCGTCGGAATATTCTGGCTGGGCAATGCGCGCATGTTGTTGCACGGAAACGAGCTGCTGCATGTCTACCTGCTCGGGGTTTTTCTGATGCTCGGGGCGTTGTCCGTCTATCGCGCAGCACAAGGATCCACAGTTGGTTGGATGAGTGCAGCAACCGTTTGCTGCATCTGCGCGACGTTTTGCTTCGGATCGGGCATTGCCGCGTTTCCTGCGCTCGCGCTGGTCGCCTGGTATTCGCGCGTGCCATTGCGAGCAATCGGCGTATTGGGCCTGGGACTGGCCGTATCGCTGATCATTTACGTTTGGGTTCTGCCGGGTGACGAGGGCGTCCGCAACATGCTAGCGCTGCGCCCGATCGACTCGCTGGCTACCGCCTCGCGCTGGATCGCATCACCGTGGATCAATGCCTGGCTTGGCTATGCTGATCCGCCGCTGTATTCGTGGATGTCAGCCACGGCAAGTGACAGCCGAATCGTCCATTGGCTGAGCGATTCCGCGAACGCAATCCAGTCGACACTGGGGATCGATGTTCGCCAGACCGGGGCGCTGTGGATTGGGCTGGGAGGGTTCGCTCTGGCCGCTGTACTTCTCGTTCGGCTTGCATTCCGGAGAGAATCCGCTTCAAGCCTGCAGTGTCTTGCGCTGACCCTGCTTCTCTTTTCCACTGCTATTTCGGTCATTATCAGCATCGGCAGACTCGACTATCTCGATGCACGACCCGAACAGGTTTTCGCCGAGCGCTATCTGCCGTGGTCATGCCTGTTCTGGGTCGGTCTCACCATTTTGCTTCTGATCGAGGCTGACCAGACTTGGCGATGGACACGCGCTACGGCACTGATGGTCGCGCTGGCCATCCCGCTTGCGCTGACGCCAAGTCATCGCAGTTGGGCCGGATGGGGTGAAGCGGTCTATCGCAACAGCCAACAGGCCGGTGCTGCTGCCATTTCGGACGTCTTCGATGCGCGCATGTTTCCAGACGATGACTCGGCTTCGACCCGCGACGTTCTGCGAACTCTCGACCTGCTGAAACATAGACATCTCGCGATGTATTCGACTGCCGGCGCCAACAGGCTTGGGGAAAAGATCGCGGTGAACGGCAGCAAGCTGGACGTGGCGATCTGGATGGACAACATCGAACCGGTGACGGACGCGCGTACCGGCCAGCCAGCCGCACATATCCGCGGTATCGTGACCAGCGGAATCCGCCAGATAAACGACGGGGGAACCCTGGTGATCGTTGATGACAGCAATCAGATCGTCGGCTACGCGCTGCCGAGCTTCGTCGGCGGCCAAAGGCCAGCGCCACGAATCAACATACCCAGAAAACGTGGCTTCGATGGCTATATCCGGGACTACTCGCCGGACAAGCAGTATCGCCTGGCCATTCTGGATCCTGACACCCTGACTTCCACATATCTTTCGCCAATACCAACCGCAACGAAGTGATCCTAATTGCAAACGCAAAGCTTTTATGATTTCTACTTCATTGTCCAATCCAGGTCACGCACGCCAACACCGCCGAGGAATGGCGACTACGAATCAGGGTCTGGATCGTCACTTGCTTGGGCATGGAGCAATTCTGCTCCACACTGAACTTGCAATATCGTGGGCCGCCCACGTTAGCGTACAAAGAGCGTTCTTTTCGGCTGCACCGGCAAACATCAGAATCTCACAGGGCGTTTGAAGCGAAATGCTGTTCAACTCATTCCATTTCGTCGTCTTCTTCGTCATCGTCATCGCCCTGAACCAGTCGCTGCGGCGCTGGCCCGGCGCGCAGAAGTTGATGCTGCTGGCGGCGAGCTATTACTTCTATGGGCAGTGGAACTGGCTGTATCTGCTGCTGATCCTGTTTTCGACGATCACCGATTACGCGATCGGCCTTGGCCTGGTGAAGGTCAGACGCCCGCGCCAACTGCTGATCATCAGTCTGATCGTCAATCTCGGCGTCTTGTTCTTCTTCAAATATGTGAACTGGGCGATAGGCAACTGGAACGATGTCGACTCCATGCTCGGCACTGGCCTGACGCTTTCACCGCTCGACCTACTGCTGCCAGTTGGCATCTCGTTCTACACGTTCCAGAGCATGTCCTACACGATCGATGTCTATCGCGGCGACAGCCCGCCACGCAGGAACTTCCTCGACTACTCGCTGTTCATCGCCTTCTTTCCGCAACTGGTCGCCGGGCCGATCGTTCGCGACGGCGAGTTTTTCCACGAACTTGATCGCGACCGCGAGATCGATTTCGCCACGGTGCGCCAGGCACTAGTGCTGATCGCCCTCGGCTATGTGAAAAAAGTCGCCATCGCCGACAACCTTGCCGCCATTGTCGAGCCGGTTTTCGATGCAACCGTGGCACAAGGCTTCTGGGACACCCTGCTCGCGATCTATGCGTTCTCCATGCAGATCTACTGCGATTTCTCCGGCTACACCGACATCGCGATCGGCTGCGCGCTGCTGCTCGGCTTCCGCTTTCCGAAGAACTTCAACTATCCGTATGTCGCCGAATCGATCCAGGATTTCTGGCGGCGCTGGCACATGACCCTGTCGCGCTGGCTGCGCGACTATCTCTACATCTCGCTTGGCGGCAACCGCAAAGGGCCATCGCGCACCCATCATCAACCTGATGCTGACCATGCTGCTCGGCGGCCTGTGGCACGGCGCAAGCTGGAACTTCGTGATCTGGGGTGGCTTGCATGGCCTCTATCTGGCCGTCGAACGCGTCGTGCACAAGCGCTGGCCGGGATGGAACACGAACACCCGCGGCGCGCGCTTGCTGCGCATCTTCATCACCTTCCATCTGGTCTGCTTCGCCTGGATCTTCTTCCGCGCACACGATCTTGCCGGAGTCGGGCGGATCCTCAGCGGCCTCGGCCATTTCACCCTTGCCGATTTCAATGCCGATCGTCATCTGACCCTGTGCCTCGTGCTCGGTGGATTGCTCTGGGCGCAGTTTCTCGGCAATGACGCCGGGATCAAACAACGCATCAGCGAAAGTCAGGGCCCGCTGTTCATCGGCACGCTCACCGCAGCGATGCTCGCAATGATCTGGTTTACGCCGACCACCAGCGTGCCCTTCATCTACTTCCAGTTCTGATCATGCAGACATCCCAGTCAACAAGCCTTGACCGGACATCAACACCAACTACCGCAGCGATGCAACGAAGGTGCCCCGCATATGATGCGCAAGGCCTTCATCCTGATTGCTCCGCTGTTGTTGCTGGCATCGATTGAACTGGCATTCCGGCTGCGGCCTGTGGGAGCCGATGGCCACCTCGGCCAGTCACGCCGGCGCCAGCATCCGCCTCAAGCACGATCTGCTCGATCCGGGCCTCGCCAGGATCGATTTCGTCACCCTCGGCAGCTCACGCCCCGAATTCGGTATCGATCACGAGCGCGTCGCAGCGGCGGCGCGGCAACACGGCTACGTCCACGCCAACCTGAGCATGCCCGGCGTGCACTGGATGAGCATCGGCATTCTCACCGAGTGGTTGCACCAGCATCATCCGGAAATCCGCGGCGGCATCATCGCGTTGTCCGTGCAGGATCTGGGCTGGCCCGGCAACGGCCACTACGAACTCGGCATCGTGCAGCCATTCCGCCAAGCTCTCGGATCACGGACTGGATCGAAGCCCATGTTCCGTTCGATCGGACAGCTGATCGAAACCTGGGGCAGCCGCTTCGCCTTGTTTGCCTGGCGCGACGACGTGCGCGATTTCCTTGCTCACCCGTTCTCCCGCCTCAATCGACTCAGAAACGGTTCTTCCCGGCGGATACGAATCGCTTGTTTTCGAATCCGGATATGCCGGGCGACATGTGCGCCTGGGGCCTGCAATCACTCGATGCCTGCGAAAGGCTCGATGCAGACGTCGATGCCCCGGAAAACCTTCGCCACCAATGCCGAGCGGTCATTGCAACCATCAAGAATCGACCTGATTTCGCGGCGATGGCGAGGCAGTCTCCGCTCCCCGATTTCATGCAACAGACTCGCGATCTCGTTCAACACCAGTTGCGCGGGATAACGTGGCAAAATCCGCCAATCGTGCTGCTCATGCCCACTCCCGCAATCTGGCGCAACGATGGAAGCGCGGACGGGCTGCACAACTGGGCGCTGGCGATTCTCAAGCCGCTCGAAGATGAAGGTACGATCAGGCTAATCGACGCGACAGGCTACTTTGATGCCGACAAGGACGCTGGATGCGCGGATTTTGGCGACTTCTATCATCAGAACGCGAAGGGTCGGGAACTGTTCTCGAACTCGCTGATTCCACAACTTGGCGAATAGCTCTGCAGCAGACCGTTCGCAACAATCAAATTCTTTGGAGACAATGCAGGATGGATATTTCACAACTCGCCAGCCAATCAACCCAGTTTGAAAAGTCACTTGCGCAGACAAAGCAGGAGATCGCTCCGAGCGAATTCGGCTGGTATCCCTATGGAACACTCAGTAATTTCCATCATCTCGACAAGCTGCTCACAGGCAAGAACCGCGATCTGTCAGAACTCATCGGCACCGCGCCCGTCGCGGATATCGGTGCCGCCGATGGTGATTCGGCTTTCTTTCTTGAATCCCTCGGATTTGACGCACATGTCGTGGATCACGCGCCTACAAACTTCAATGGCTGCCAAGGCGTTCGCAGCTTGAAGGAAGCATTGAACTCCAGTGTGACCATTCACGAAGTTGATCTGGATTCCCATTTCGATCTTCCCGGGGAACGCTACGGGCTCGCTCTGTTTCTGGGCATTCTCTATCATCTCAAGAACCCCTACGGTGCCCTCGAAAACCTCGCGAAACGCGCACAGCACGCCATTGTCAGCACGCGGATCACCAGCTACAACCGAGCCCCGAATTTTAAGGGCACGCATGAACTGAACCGTGAACTCATCGAACTCCGATCAGTCCCGGCCGCCTACCTCGTCGCGCCGCTGGAGACCAACAACGATCCGACTAACTACTGGATTTTTTCTGAATCCGGCCTCAAGCGCATTTTTGATCGCACGGGCTGGGAGGTGCTGGATTTCATGACGATCGGCAACACACAGCATTCCGACCCGGGAACCAATGAGGGAGACGAGCGCGCGTTCAGCCTTTTGCGCAGTCGTCACTTCTAGGCGCCCGGCATTCGCCAAATCGCGGCGGATTCAGCAAGATTCGGAGAACCGGGTACTCGATCATCACGCCACTCTCGTTTCCCATTGATCGGAAAACTATTGCCATACCCTGACGCTTGATGAACGACTACCGGGCCCGCGTCGTTCTTGGATTGTTGTCGCGACCTTGCCGGCAGGCAAATCGGCAAGGCGAGTTCGCTTGATGCAGGCAGCCAATATACCGGTTCGACGTCACGCGGTCGGAAGATCGTGCCCCGTTGGGGCTCGCTTGCGCTCACCCCAACAAGCGATTGAAGGCGATTGCCAGCATTTTGCCGGCGCAATGAAATCCGATCGAACGACCCACACGATTTCACGAGGAGCCTCAGTAGACTCTGCACTGAGAATAGTCAACAAAAGACCTATTACGTCACACAGATGTTGGCCATGACATGGGTTACATTATTTCTATTGCTCCACACATTCTTTTCGTGTTAAATATGTACGGTCGCGGTGGGGGATTTTTCACGTGATATTCGGGAAGTCTCGGATGGCTATCCCCGAAGCGGAATGGTGCGGGAGTTGTGTCGCAACCTCCATTTATCAGCGCGATCGAAGTGCTCCTTTCATGAATGCGATCTCAAAATCGACTTACTCGTCGAGGGATCCGCTTTGGCTGAGCAGCAGAAGTATGGGCACACATGTAGCGCATCATCCATCGATTAGTTATCTCTGATGTATTAATAAGGAGCTGTTTTGTGAAACCATATAATCTATTTTTCGTTGGACTTTTAGTTGGATGTTCTTTGGTTACATTTGGATCTGCTGCGAGTGCCGCGAAGCTTGGAGTTTCTACCGTAAATGCCCCTGGTCTCAGTGGCGGCGACATCGCTCGCGATGCTCTTGATGTGGCAACGATGCCGTTTCTCGCCCTACCTCCATCGATCGATGATGAAAATGAAGACGCATTCGCCGCAGCACAGGCAGCAAATGCACCTTGGTCGGAAGACTATCTGACGTCATTGAAGAATGGCGTTGGCTTGAACGCGACCACCGGCGCGATGTGCGCCACAGGAACTGGCCCCCTGCCGGCACCAGGCTGGACGTTGACCTATGCTGGGAACGTCAGTACTTGTTCGTATCCGTGGACCAGCGGCTACTACAGCGTTTGCTTTGGCGTGGGGCACTACTGTTTCAATCAAGTGGCCTACACGTCTTACAACAATATTCCTGTAGGTGGGACGTTGCGCTTCTGTTCCGTCGTCGGCGTACCGACCGGATGGAGCGTGACGCAAGTAAATCTATCGCCGTCGTGCCCTGGCTCAGGCGAGGATTGGGTCATGCAGCACACATCCTGTGTGGCAGGTGATACGAACTGCTATCCGACAACCGCGAGCATTTACGCTTCCCCACAGACGTTGACCGTGCCATATGGGCAAGATGCCGGTTCGACCACGGTTAGTTGGAACTCAACAAATTACAACGACCCTTGCGTCTGGATCCAGAATACGGGCGAGTCAAAAAAGCTGTGGGCTTGCTCGGGGCCTGGCGCACACAGCGCGGTGTGGCCTTGGGTACCCGCCGGTGGCACGACGACATTCACTTTGAGCAGCGGGGGATCCAATTCACCAACGCCCAATATCGCGCAAGTCGTAGCTACGGGTATCCAGGGCACGGCCCCAACTCTATCTGCTTCGCCAATGATTGTTTACATTCCGCAAGGTAGCTATCGGGGAAACACGACTATTTCATATAATCTCGCCGGTTCTGGTTACAACAACGCGTGCGTTTGGACGCAGACGACTGGTGGGCCGGGACCTCAGGTGTGGTCCTGCCCAGGCGGGAAAACATGGAGTGGCGTTTGGCCGTACGTACCGAAAGGTGGTACGACAACCTTTTGGCTAAGCCCCAGCCAGACGTCACCAACGCCGTATCTTGTACCGATCGTAGTGACCGGTCAGTAGGTTAGATGGAAGGGTATGCCGCCAAACGCAAGCTACCCAGATGCAATGAAGTTGGTCGGGCCCGGTGAAATTTCGGGCCCGACTTTTCCCTCAACTATGAATTGACTTGTCAAGAACATGAAGTGCAACAGACCATCACTTCTATCGTTGAACTACGGTATTCAGGTTACGATTTACCGGACGGAATTTTGGAAATGAAAGCTTGAAGAAACTCATTGATCTGATTGGCAGACCAACCAGGGATCGCCCAGCAAAAATGCCCGTTACGAAATCGATGCCTCCGGCCGATATTCAAACGGCGCATCCCAACGGCCATTTCTATTCCCCCGTTGTAGATCCTGCAGACCTTTCTTTGCGCTCAAACCAAGTCTGGCCCACAAATCCGGAAGTGCTGGGTATCGATTTCAACGATGCCAGCCATCAGCACATCCTTGGGGTCGAGTTCGCCAGTTACTACCCCGAATACGACTACCCCGAGACACTCGAGGAATCCGACTCACTCGATGCTTTCTTTACGAGAAACTCGCAGTTCAGTTGGCTGGATTCCCGCAGCATGTTTGTACTGTTGCGCGCGTGGCGTCCATCCCGTTTTCTTGAAGTGGGATCCGGTTTCTCAACGCTGCTGGCCGCAGATGTCAATCTGCGCTTCCTTGGCGGCACAATGGATGTCACTTGCATTGAGCCCTATCCGCGGCCTTTCCTCGCCCGAGGGTTTCCGGGGCTGAGCCGTCTCACGCAAGAAAAAGTCCAGGACGTCCCTTTGCATGAATTCGATAAACTCGAATCAGGCGACGTCCTCTTCATTGATTCGTCCCACGTCTCAAAGACCGGTAGCGATGTCAACTATCTGTATTTCGAGGTTCTACCCCGACTCAAGCCCGGCGTCCGCATCCATGTCCATGACATTTTTCTTCCCCACGACTATCCGCGAGATTGGGTCATCGACGAAAATCGAAGCTGGAACGAACAGTACGCCCTTCGTGCCCTGCTCATGTACTCGACCGCATTCGAAGTACTTTTTTCATCCAACTACGCGTTCTCGCGCTTCCCCGAACTTGTCTGTTCGGCATTGGCCTATCCGGATGGAAGAGGGTTTGGTGGTGGCAGCATCTGGTTTGTGCGGCGATAGCAAGGTGAGCCCGGCAGTGTCCGTGACGACGACACACCCGGAGACCCGCTGACACGGTGTCGCCAGCCAGACCGCTGGATCAGGTATGCGATCATTGTCGACCATGACCAACAACGAAAACACCGTGATACCCGCCCAACTTTCTGCGGAAGAATTTGCGCGAATTTTCGAGCCACATGGCAACACGGATCACACCTATCTCGCCCATCACTACCAGCGATTTGTATCGACCCTCGGCGAATTCCGCTCGACCTGGACTCCCGAGCACGGCATGCGTGTGCTCGACATCGGCGCCCACTGGCTGCACCAGTCCGTGTTGTGGCGCAAGGCTGGCTTCGACGTCACCGCGCTGGATTTGCCAGTCACCTTTGAGCTGGACAATGTGCAGTCATTGGCACGGGAAATGGATATCAAGCTGATCGCCTGTGCTGATCTTCAGGCGGCGGATGCTCTCAACGTGGTTGCGGACTCCAGCATCAACGTGATTCTCTTTACCGAGATCATCGAGCACCTCACCTTCAATCCGGTTCGGTTCTGGAAGCAGATCCATCGCATCCTCGCACCGGACGGTCGCATCGTCGTCACCACACCCAACTATTACGCGTGGAATGGCCGGGCCTGGAGACCAGGGCGATTTCTGTTGGGATCGGGAGGCGGAATCCGTGTCGATGAAATCCTCAACATGCATACCTATAGCCATCATTGGCGCGAGTTCGCCATGGCTGAGCTGATCCGCTATTTTTCCCTGCTGTCGCCTGATTTCAGGATCGCCAAGGCCAAGCATGTACGGCACTTTCCGCAGGCTGGGAAGCACCGCGGGACAGGTATCCTGAGCGGTGTTTTTGAAACAATTCCCGGCTTGCGCCCCAACCTGCATCTTGAAGTCGAACTCGTCTCGAAGGATCGGGGAATCGTCATCGAACCGGGGTGGTAAGGATTCGAGCAGACCATGCAGCCGGCGTCCACGCGAAATCCTGACGCCGGTTGATCAACCCGCCGCGCGACTCGCGCGTGCCGACGCCTGCTCATCACTGGTCATCGCGACCTTGTCGCGCAGATAGACCGGCAAGGCGAGTTCGGGCGCGAGGCCATGGCCGGCATTGAACTCGCGGGCGGCGAGGCTGGCGATGGCCGCGGCTTGCGGATAGCGTTTTCCGGTCGCCGAGGCCGGTGCGGCACCAAGGCGCAGACGGATCATCCCGGCGTAACTGTCCCAGCCAGTGCCAATTACATGCCACGCGTATCCAGCCGGCAACTTCAGCAGTTCGGCCGAACCTACGTGTTCCGTGCCGATCGCCTCGACCAGGCCATCGGCATCACGTTGAAACGTACCGCTGTAGATTTCGCCCATGCGTGCATCGATCACGGCAAGGATTGGATTTTCGTCAGCCGGTGCATCACAGGCCAAGGCCGCCAGTGAGGAAACCGGAACGACCGGGAGATCCAGCGCCAATGCCATGCCCTGCGCCGCCGAGATGGCCAGGCGTACGCCGGTAAACGCACCGGGACCGCGCCCGACCGCAATCACATCAAGCTGACGTCGCGACAAACCTGCATCGGCCAGCACTTCCTCACACATCGGCAGCAGCAGTTCGGCATGTCGGCGCGGAGCAAATTCGCTGCGTGTGATCAATTCGCCCTTGCAGGACAAGGCGACCGAGCAGGATTCCGTCGAGGTTTCAATGGCAAGCAGATTCATGGGGACATTCTACCTTCCGCAGCCACCGTATCGAGGCCAAGGCCATACCAGTCGATACGACGGGTCAGATACATCAGCGAAGCGATCGCGGCAAGCAAGGCGATCGCGCCCATCAGCAGGGAGTACTGCTCGCTGATGACGAGGCCGTAGAGCAAGGCATAGACCAGGGTGAGCAGTGCACCCAGCGTTGCCCCGGCCTGCCGGTTGCGTGCGGCTGCCGTCGCGTAGCCACCGATGATCGCGATCACGGCGATCGCGGCGATGGCGTAAGCCCAGGCAAAACCAATCTGTTCCGACAGTGCCAGCAGGAGAGCATAGAACGTGCACAAGGCCAGACCGACCATCAGGTATTGCACCGGATGCACGCGCCAGCGACCGAGCGCCTCGAACAGGAACAGGGCGACGAAACGTCAGCGCGATGAAAAGGATGCCGTATTTTCCGGCGCGTTCGTTGCGTTGATAGGTACCGACCGGTTGGTAGAGCTCGACGCCGAAGGCCGATTGCGCAAGGCAAGCGGTTCGAGTTCGGCGACGAAGCCTTGCTGGCCATAACTGCGATTGAGATCGAGCACCTGCCAGTGTGCATCGAAGCCGGCATCTGTCTCGGCATGGCTTTCGGGCAGGAAGGCTCCGGCAGAAACCTGGATCCGGCCAGCTTCCGCTCAGGCTGACATCGGTATTCCGCGCCAATGGCAGAAAGCTCAACGCTGCCGTGCCGGCCAGACGCATGTCGAATGAAAAATCATGCGTCGCGTCGGTGATCGTGTGGGTCGATCGGCCAAGCCACTTCGGTTGCACTCAGTCCACCGATACGTCCGCCTGCCGGACCAAAAGTCGTATCGACACCATCGATCCGCAGTGCCGACAGGCTGCGGATGCCGCGCACATCAGACGACCGGGATGCGCAACACGGCGCGATCCCATTGCGGCTCGCCACCCTCGCTCGCCAGCGCGATCGAAGGCCTCGTTGCGAAACTGTCCGCTCAAATCCGAGCGTCGCCGTATAGATCGGCGTCGCATAGATGCCGTAGCTGCGGATTTCGGTGACGAGGTTCCCTTTCACCTGCAAGTGTCTCGGGCAACACGTAGCGCAAGTTCGTCGGTGCTGATCCAGCCCTTCTCGCTTTGCATCTGCTTGCGCACCGGCACGATCAACACCGGCCCGCCGACGATCTGATTGCCACCCCAGCGCTCGGCGATCTTCGTGCGCGCCTCGTTTTCCAACCCTTGTCGCTCGCCGATCAGGCTTTGTACCTGAACGAGTGGAATCAGCATGAGCAAGGCGAGCAGGCCCACGCCCATGGCCTTGAAGGTAATTCCTTGAGTCCAGTTGCGCACCTGCATGGTCGTCCCCCGTTTCGATTGGTCGCCGCTATTGGGCGCCGGTCGAAGGACAAAGCAAGGATCATATGTGGCCGATTGCGGGCAATGGGCGTCGGGCACCTGACCGAGGATCCGCATCGATGTCGGGAGCCGTTGCCTGCTTGAATTCACGGATCTGCGCGGCGATTCCTGCAACGCCGGCTGACGGTGCTTCTTGAATGGGCTTGGGTCGCTTGGGGCTGTGGACTTCCTGTCATTCGGCCTTGGAATGGATCTTGCAGATGCACTATGCGAGGCAATCTGAACAAGTGAGGTGGTTGTGATCATCGGACGACCAGCACATGGGTGAACGCGGCATCATTTTGTGCGTGGACGACGATTCGACCGTGCTCAGCGCGCTACGCACGGTGATCGCGACGAATTTCGGCCAGGATTTGCAGGTCGAGTTCGCCGAAAGCGGCGAGGAGGCACTTGAGATCGATGCCGAACTGCGCGCGCAAGGGCAGGAGCTGAGCCTGGTCATCTCCGACTTCATGATGCCCGGCCTGCGCGGCGACGAGCTGCTGGTGCGCCTGCATGAACGCTCGCCGAGCACGATCAAGATCCTGCTGACCGGACAGAGCGACCTCAGCGGCGTCAAGCGTGCGATCAACGATGCCAACCTGTACCGCTTCCTGGAAAAGCCCTTTCTCAATGAGGACATCGTGCTGACGGCGCGCGCGGCAATCCACGCCTATCGGCAGGAGCGCGACCTGATCGAACAGAACGAAAGGTTGCGCCAGATGAATGCCGAACTGGAATCGCTGGTGGCCGCGCGCACCCAGGAGCTGGTGGAGAAGAACGAGGAACTGCAAATTCTCTCGGTCACCGACAAGCTGACCGGGCTGTTCAACCGCCGCAAGCTCGACGAAGAGATGGAAGAGGAACTGGCGCTCAGCCGTCGCTATTCGCTGAACAGTGCCGTCGTCATCGTCGACATCGATCATTTCAAACGGGTAAACGACAGTTATGGTCACGGCGCCGGCGACATGGTGCTGGCCGGCGTCGCCGACATCCTGCGCAGTTGCACGCGCGATTCCGACGCCCTCGGCCGCCTGGGCGGTGAGGAGTTCGTGGTTCTTTGCCGGCACAGTGCACGCGACGGCGGGATCGCTGCGGCAGAAAACCTGCGCGCCGCCATTGCCGGCCATTCCTTCGCCGGGGTGGATCCGATTACTGCGAGTTTCGGAGTGGCCGCCTACCGGGACGGCGATACCGTGGCCAGCCTGCTCAGCCGCGCCGATGCCGCCCTGTACCGCGCCAAGAACAACGGCCGCAATCGCGTGGAGGTGGAAATTGACTGAGACCGACGTCAGCACCCGGCAACCGGAGACCGCCGCGCAGCTGATGCAGCGGGTGGCGGAGCTCGAACGCGAAGTGGCCGAACGCCGCAAGGGCGAGTCCCTGCAGCGTGCCCTGTACGAGATCGCTTCGCTGTCGACCGCAGACAGTCCGGAGCACGAACATTATGCCCGACTGCACGAAATCGTCGGCCGGCTGATGTATGCCAGGAATTTCATCATCTCCACCTACGACGCCGAACAGCGACTGATCCACCAGGAATATCTGGTGGACGAGGATCCGAACCAGGTCGCGGAGACCTTCCCCTACGGCGAGGGCATTTCCTCGCTGGTGATTCGCAGCCGCCGCCCGTGGTTGATGGATGACGCGCTGTTCCACTCCTTGGTCGCCCAAGGCGAGATCGCACGGCGTGCGCGCGGTGTGATCGACTTCAACAGCTGGATGGGTGTGCCGCTGATCGCGCAAGATCGGGTGTACGGGCTGATCATCGTACAAAGCTATAGCGCCGACATCAGCTATACGCAGGCCGACCTGGACTTGCTCAGTTTCGTGGCCAGCCATGTGGCAGCGACGACAGCGCGCTGGCAAGCCAATGCCGCGCTCAAGAGCGCGATGGACGATCTTGCGGCGTCGGCCGAAACGCTGCGGCTGGTGGGCGACATCGGCAAGGACCTGACCGGTAGCCTGGATGCCGAGGCCATCTGCAGGACGCTTGAAAAACGCTTTTCCGCCTTGCTGCCGGTGGACGTGTTTGGCGTCGCCTTGCTCTCGCCGGCAGGCGATGCACTCGACTTTCTGTTTTATGTCGAGGACGGCATGATCGATGCACCCAGCTCGTTTCCGCTCGACCATCCGACCTCGCTGGCGGTACTGACCTTCCGCGAAGACCGCGAACTGATCGTGTTCAATGAAACGCAGTTGGCCAGCGCGCCCAGCGCCAGCTGCTTCGAAGAGAGCACGCCGATCTTATCGGCGGTATTCCGTCCGCTGATCGCCAATGGCCGCCGCATTGGCGTGGTCACCGTGCAAAGCCACCAGGCCGACGCCTATCACGAGCGCGAGCTGGAGGTGTTCCGATCAGCCGCCGCGTTCGCTGCGATTGCGCTGGCCAACGCCGATGCCTTCGCTGTCGCCGAAAAGGCACGCAAACAGGCGGCCAAGGCCCTCGAAGACCTGCACCAGGCCGAAGCGCACCTGGTGCATTCAGAGAAAATGGCCGCGCTTGGCCAATTGATCGCAGGCGTGGCGCACGAGATCAACACCCCGATCGGCGCGATCAAGTCCAGCGGCCAGAATATTTCCGATGCGCTCGACAGCGCCCTGATCGGCCTGCCGGCCTTGCTGGACGAGCTCGACAAGACCGACCGCGAGCGCTTCAGTGCCTTGGTGGCGCGCGCGAACAAGCCCAGGAAGATGCTCAGCACGCGCGAGGAACGCGCCGTCGTGCGCGACGTGACCACGGCACTGGAGGCGCTGGGCCTGGATCAGGCGCGGCATCACGCCGACCTCTTGGTGCAGTTGCAATCGCACACCGACCTCGACGAAATGCTGCCGCTCCTGCGGCATCCCGCGGCAGATCGCATCCTGGATATCGCCTACGGAATTTCCACCATTTCCACCAACGCCGGAAACATCACCACAGCGGTGGATCGGGTGGCCAAGATCATCTTCGCGCTGAAGTCGTTCTCGCGCTTTGGCGGTGTGCAGGTATGGACAGAATCGGATCTGGCCGAAGGCCTGGAGACGGTGCTGACGATTTACCAGAACCAGATCAAGCACGGCACCGAGCTGGTTCGCCAATTCCAGGAGATACCGCAGGTACGCTGCCTGCCAGACGAGATCAACCAGGTCTGGACCAACCTGATCCACAACGCGCTGCAGGCGATGGACCACAAGGGCACACTGACCATCAGCCTGCGCCACGAGGGCGGGGACGCGCTGGTGTCGGTCAGCGACACCGGTTGCGGCATGTCAGCGGAGCTGCAGAAGCGGATATTCGAACCCTTCTTCACCACCAAGTCCACCGGCGAAGGCACTGGCCTGGGGCTGGACATCGTGCGCAAAATCGTGGAAAAGCATAAGGGCAGGATTACCGTGGAAAGTGAAGTCGGGCGTGGCAGCACCTTCACTGTGCATTTGCCGATAGCCGGAGCCGGATAATGGAAAAGGGTGTTTTATTGTGTGTGGATGACGAGATCATCGTGCTGTCGGCGTTGAAGGATCAGCTTCGGCGCGCCTTCGGCAATGATTTTGTGATTGATGTCGCCGAAAGCGCCGAAGAGGCACTGGAGCTGCTCGACGAGCTGGCCGATAACGGTCACACCTTGCTGGTGATCGTGTCCGACTGGCTGATGCCAGGCATGAAGGGCGATGAATTCCTGATCGAGGCGCACAAACGGTTCCCGGCCGTAGTCAAGATCATGCTTTCCGGCCACGCCGAAACCGCCGCAGTCGATCGCGCCCGTCGCGATGCGGGGCTGCATGATTTCCTGGCCAAACCCTGGAACGCGGAGGCGCTGGTGGAATCCATCAACCAGGGCCTGCGCGGCAAGATCTAGTGTCGTGCTTGGCTATTATTCTTTGAATTGAGCCGTCGATTCGCACGGATGACTTTCTGCAGGCTGTCATTGGTTTTGGCCGTGCCAACGAAGGGCTTCGGATTGCGCAAGAAGCGCACTGGTCTTTGTGGGTCAGTGCTGCGCGCTGACGCTTTCGTGATCCCGACCAGAAGCGATTCAGTGCTTGCCCCGAACTTCGTTTCATGCCTCAACAGGCAAGGCGCTGCCTGCTACATCTGCGAAAGCAGTTCGAGGATGCGCCCGGTCACCGATTGCACCTGATACTCATCGATTCCACCAGCATCGCTGTTCGACATCGCGATCAGCACGTACGGATCCTCGCCGGCGTTTTCGAGCATCCAGGCGTGGGTCAGGACGTGCAAACCGTTGGCGCCCGAGGCCAGACTGCCACCCTTGTACCAGACCCGATCCCAGCGATCGCGCACTTCCGGCTGGGCCACACCCGCGCCGAGTGCCGCGTCGACGGTCTTGAATGCTTCCGAGCCTTGCGGCAGCCGCCGCAGCTTGGCGAATGCGCGGCAGATGTCATACGGACTGGCGCGCCAGCTACCCGATGTCAGCAATGACTCGTTGAAGTACGGACCACCGCTGTTCGGCCCGAGCGGTTCAATGTTGTCGTGCAGGAACTGGTATTTGAACGGTTGCGTGCCGTTGACGTAGGTAAGGGCCACATTGAGCGTGAATGAATAGAAAAGGTGGAACTGCTCGCTGATGCCGAGTAACGGCTGCAGCAAATTCGGATCGGCGACGCCGTATTCGGTGACGATCTGATCAAGGCGCGTGCGACCGACACGCTGATGCAGCAGATCGGTCGCCGTGTTGTCGCTGATACCCATCATCAGCGTCGCCAGCTCAGCAACCGGGAACGGCGTGTTCAACGGCTCGCTGTTGATCGTGCCGCCCGGGGCCAGTTCGCTGGCGACCATCGGCAGAATTTCGGTCGATGAAAGCGAACCCTCGACAATCGACTGACCGACACCGCCGAGCACCCATGTCTTGAAGATCGACGCGGTCGCGCGCGGCGTATCGGCGTTGCGATCCTGCATCGTCGTGCATTGGTTGGCGCTGTTGATGCGCCCAACCAGCAGCGACGGCGCGGACGACAGAGTCGCAAATCTATTCGCCGCCTGAACCATCGTCAGGGTTTGATCGGCCAGGTATTGCACCGATCCGAAATAATCGAATACATAGAGCTCGACAATCTTCCTGGTGCCGGTGTAGTGCGCGCCGACCGTCACGTATCCCGACGGCGAAGGATCTCCCGGTGAATCAATTACGACCACCGTCTTCACTGGCGTTACTGCAACCACATCGGTGATGCGTGCATTGGGGTGCTCACTGCGCACCTGCTGCATGAACGCCTGCATCGATGGATAGTTGAATGCCGGATCGAAATGCGCACCAACTTCAGACAAGGTGGTGGTCTCGCCGGCCGCAAGTTCGCCGATCAACCATTGCAACTGGTCCACGGCAGGGCCGGCGGGCAACTGGTACGCGCCAGCCACAAATGGAAACTGCGGAGTGATCGACGGCGGATCGAAGCTGTCGACGAAAAGCTGGGCCTGCGCGGCCGGCATCAGCGCCAGGCCGAGCATGGCAAACAGGAAACGTTTCATGGGCAATCCTCCAGTCTGGTTACAGCCACTCGCATGGACATGCGCACGACGCGGGGCGTTACCCGGTTGATTGCGCAGGAAAGCGGAAAACCGGCCCAGGTCGATTTTTCCAGGGTTTCGCCATCATCTCGGCGAGTCTGTGGCGAAACATCCGCCGAAAGCAACGCCAGCAAGCCGATCAGCCAACCCAGCGGTGGAAATACCTTCCTGAATATCCCGGCCCAGCCGGGCAGTCACGCTTCAGCATATTGCACCCATGACCAAGCTCGAAGTATAACATGCGTTATAACACCCCGGAGCGCCAGCATGAAACTGAAAATCACCACCATCGGCAACTCTGCCGGCATCATCCTGCCGCGTGAACTGATGGCACGTTTGCGCCTGGAAAAAGGCGATGAGCTGTTTGCGCTCGAAACGCCCGACGGCATCCGCCTGACCACCTACGACCCCACCCTGGCCCAGCAGATGGAAGTGGCTGAGGAAGTCATGCGCAAGCGTCGCACCCTGCTGCACAAGCTTGCCCAATAGGAACCGCCATGATCATCTGGATTGAAAGGCCGTTCGCGATTGCCATCCATGAGCGGCAACTGGCCGAGCATGGCGGAGGAACCGGCGTCCGCGATGAAAACATGCTCGATTCCGCGCTGGCCCGCCCGCAGCAACTCCATACCTATGGCGATCCACCGCCAGATCTTGCCGATCTCGCCGCCAGCCTCGCCTTCGGTCTCGCGCGCAACCAGCCATCTGTCGACGGCAACAAGCGCACAGCGGCCGTTGCCTGCGAAACCTTCGTCATGCTCAATGGTGGCGAGCTCGATGCCGAGGATCTCGACCTGTATCCGCGTTATGTCGCACTCGCCGAAGGCAGCATGCCCGAAGCCGAATTCGCCGCATGGTTGCGCGAGCACATCACGCTCGACGCAGGTAAGCGCGTGAACGAACCACATACGCGATACGCACGTTGAAAGATCCGTCGAGCAGACGCAAGGCTAGTCGAACGGAATGATCCGGCTGAATTGGATCACCGGCGCGACATCGGTGTAGTTCGGAATATCGCCGCCCAACTGCTCACCAATCCGCGACCACGCTTCCATGAAGGCCTCGATCGATTCGAAGCGCATATGGCAACTCATGATGTAGGTCGGCGGTGAATCCGGCTCGACACCGGCCATGCCGTGTTCAAGCGTGACTTCCTTGAGCGCATCGCCGAACAAACGCTTGGCCATCGGCATGTGCGTGCCGAGGTAGTAGTCGAGATCGAAGTGACTGCCGGGGGTGTTGGGGTAGAGGATGTTGAGGCGGATCATTGGATACTCGTGTCGAGATGCTGAGGATCAGGCGAAGCGCATTGCTCGGCGGGAACAACCTTCGCGCTGAGGAACAATTGGTGAGGATTGGTAGGTAGTCTGACTTGGAAAATTCAGGATTCAAGGCTTGACCCCAAGCTTGCGCCCCGGTTGAGCGCGCGTTTCGATCGGATAATGCGACGTCCCGCTTTGTGCCCTTCCACTTGGCCGAGCATTGGTGTCAACTAGACCGATCACCTCAATGGAGGTCAGGATCATGCCGGAACCAGTGAACGCCCCAGCCGCTGAACCACTGCCCGGCACCTGGACTGTCACCGGCATCCAGACTGCGCCGACCGATGACGGACGCATGCGCGTGGAAATCGTCATCCGCGGCAAGGTCGAAGGCGTCGTTGACCGCGGCGGAGGTGTGGACCAACTGCGTTTTTCAGTCTGGGACGACGGCCTCGAAATGGACTTCAAGGTCATTGACATCCCGCTCGGCCGAACCGGCACGGCCAACGTGCGTCTGGGCTTCGATGGCCGCTACGCCATCGTCGCCGATGGCATCGGCATCGCGATCACGGCAGGCTCGGAAGCGAGCGGCGTACGCGTGTTTGACCTGGATCCGTTTTTCCCTGAGGTGGCTCCGTAGACGCGAATCAGCAGGCTCGGCGAGTATCGACATGATTTTCTGACTTGGGAAATTCAAGATTCAAGACTTGACCCTGAGCTCCCTTGCTGACCCCTTTGATCGCTGACCCCTTTGATCGCGAAAATGAACCTGACCCCTTTTCCCTGACCCCTTTTCCCGAATCAGCCGGCTCGGCGAGTACCGACAGGAGTTGCTGACTGGGGAAATTCACGATTCGAGACTTGACCCCGAGCTTGTGCGAGCTTGTGTAGGGAAATTCACGATTCAAGACTTGACCCCGAGCTTGTGCGAGCTTGTGTGATCCCGCGCTTGTGACCCTTAGCCTACTTTTGTCCCCGAGAATTTAAACGCTCTCCTAAAGCCAGCAGCTTCTGCATCACGAACCGTTGACGCGTAAAACTCGCCCGTTGAAGTCTCAATACTTACACGATCATATTGCTGATCAAACGGTAGGTGATAAATTCGCTCTCTACTTTTCTTGCCAATATTACACTTAATCATAGGGAATGATTTGTCTAGTGCGAGCCCTTCACAAACATCGATCCCTAGCCATTTCGCTGCATTTTTTGCAACGGGACTCAACAGTGTCGAAGTCGTCAGGCAAGCCGAAACAGATTGCGGAAGAAGATCATCTTGCGCTTTATCCATCAAGTACATCTGAGTTGTGCCGAATAGCTGAAAGATATGCTTTTCATGGATAAGCTTTTGCGTAGACCAACACTTGGCCTGAACTATCTTCACAACCTCGTTCTTTTTGCAAACCAAATCACGCCCCAAATCCTCAAGGCCTTTTGCAATTCCGTGATATTCGACGCTCCATCCGGTCGATTCATACCGATAACCAACAAACCGCTCGTATAGCTTCCCTATTGCAACCGGACTGAGTTTCCCTCCAAGGTATCTGTCAAGCGCGAGCTGATTTCTTTCCCCAACGGACATTTGCTCATAATCTTTCTTCCCGAGTATTCTCAACACTGGATCACCGTCGACCAGCAATCCGAGACCGTCAGCAACTCCGAGAAAGTCCATTTCCTCATTGAGGATGACGTCTTCATAATCTGCAATAAACGGAAAATACTCACGAATTGTCATGAGTTGATATTTAAGGAGGGTCGCTTGCTCCTTTTGCACACGTCGCTCTCGGCGAGCAATCAAAATCTCCTTTGCCGCTTTGGGAGCGGGCGGTTTTTTCTTTTCGAGAGCGTGAGCTATCGATTCATCTAGAGCCCGATCAGCTTCCGCAATATATGAAGCCAACCATTTCCTTCCAGTGGCAAAATCTCTGGAAAATGCCGCTCTTAAACCCGCTATGTATTCTTCTCGTTTTGCATACTTCGTCGTCTGGGCTTCAATTTCGCTTCGGACGCCAATCATGAAACTTTCCAGCTCTATTCGCAGTTTTCGATTGTGCGCATCTTCTGCAAGCTTCTTAGATTTTCCGGAAAACCATCCGAAAACAGCGCTCAAGAAGAACGCGATGAGAGCGAGCCCCATTAGAATCGTGCCCATATAGCATTACCTTGGTGCATTTCTGGATCGAAGAAAGTACATCAACGACGAATAATGCTTGCGAATTCCCTCGACTCAAAAGATATTTTGTGGGTTAACGCAAAAACCGCTACCCAAACGAGCGCATCTTGGGCTTATCACTTCGAACGGGCAATTTGCGCAAGATCGAAGTTGAGTCAAATCACGCTATTTTCGACAGTGGTGGAAGGCAAATACCGCTATTTTCGCCAGATGTTGAATATTCCGTATATTCTTCAGTAACGTATGTGCGGCGACAGTCAAATATCAACTGCATGCCGACTTACGTGATCGCTAAATCGAATCTGGACAAGATCACACGCTTGCTGCACACCATCAAAGCGCAACAATAGAATGAAGGCTTACCCATCCATCAGTCCGCGGCAGTCGATGGGGGAGCGCGCCACACCAACTTCGCAACGTCAAAAAGCTCAAGTGCACGCCGCTCTATACCTCGCTCATCCCACCGGTTCGGATGGCCTTTTACCAATCGAGCGTTCAAGACAAGGTTGCTATGCTCTTCTAGCGCCGCCCGCTTGCCTGTCGTCTTCGCCCCTGGAAGCCATTGTGCATTCGAAAGAGCAGGATTGAGAGCTTTGCTGACTAGGGTCAGGTTCCCGACTCCATGTAGAGTGACATCACGCTCCGGACCTTCAATTCCGTCAGTCAGCGGCCAATGGCTTTGCCACCGTTGAGGGAGGACATGCTCAATCGTGAGCTTTCCAAAATCAAAATTGAGCACAGGCTCTGTCTTCGTGGATTGCTTTTGCAGCTGAAGCTCTATTGCTTGAAGCATCATCAACACGCGGTTCTTTCTCAAGCTCCCATAAGACCTTTGCGTAGTCCATGCCCTCCGAAACTCAACATCGTCTGGCCACTTGAGCGCGGGCAACGATTCCGATGAAAGTCTGCCAATGATCGTCGGAGCAGCCTTTTGGTCATGGGGGACGCTAGCTAAAACATCCAGAAGCTCTAGCGCAAACGTTCCATAGCCCCGCGTCTGAAGATTTGCAAACCATCCGCCGAATCAAATAGCTTTCAAGTGCTTCTCCTATTTCGTCCAGGTCAGTCTCATCTGTGGCTTCACGCCCCAAGAGCGCCAATAGGAAGGGATAGAACACAACAACGTCCAGACACTGCAGGCGGCGAAGGAACTCATCGAACCGTGTGGTTCCCGAAGGTGTCTGTAATCGCTGGAAACGGATAGCATCGTCTCTGATGTCAGCTAAGACGCTACAAATGTCGACAACCGTTGGCTCTATCCATGGGGCATCTTTTGCCATGTAATGAATAAAGGAACTATAAATATGCTTCGCCGATACTGGTTTTCGCGTGTGGCGCGTGAGCCAGTTCTGAAAGAACGTATCGATGCGCGGCCGTGCGGCATGCCCCACACCGGTCTTCTCCCGCCAATGCCCCGATTCCCGATCAAACGGCCTCCAGTAATCCTCGTAAAGTGAGGCAACAGGCAGCTTCTGCTTGGTCGCCTCCCAGAGAATCCAGTTCTTCATCAGGTCTGCGGGTAGCAAAGGGGTGCCATGCGCATTCAGCGTCTCGAAGATCGCCTGCGGTTCGTCTGAGTCATCGAGGTCAAGGACGATTAGCCTCAAGTGGTCTTTTATCGCTGAAGCCAAAACCTGAGACCGCATCGCTAGGTTCGGACCGCCGATCCAACCCATAAATACTTCTCGAAAGTACATGTAGGCTTCAGCCATTCTTGTCGAATGACCACTCACGCCAAGAGCCAGGTTGAATCCATCACCGTGCGAAATGGCGCACGATATTCGTTTGTTGGCCAGACCTTGTAGGATTCCTCAATACATCCGGGAGAACCGTTTCGCGTGAGGTAGGCGAGTGTTTCTGACGTTCGCTTTATGATCTCGACGTCGTTAGGGTCTGTGCAAGTGTCAGCTATAGCGGCTAGAGCATGCTCAGCCGACTTGAGCATATCTGCAATGTCGTTAATCGCTGTTGGCCGTCAATAACGTCACGACGCGGCATATTTACGATAGCTGTAGGGGACTGCTCAAGGACAACCGTGCCCAGGAAATGGCCAGCGACAGGTTTGCCTGGCTCACTGCGTAACACCCGATTTACGAGAGGCATCAAATCCTCCCATAGAGGCTCCCACTGCTCGGCTTTGGACCACACGTAGGGCCGCTGAAATAGTGGGACCGTGTATCGGGTTTGCGCACCGAAGAGATTCGAAATTGATATGTAGTTTGGTTGCACAATAAATTCCCTGAAAGAATTGCAATTCAACGTCACGCGCGCGTATGCCAAACGCCAGCGAAGTGCCCTCCTTCGCCACATCAACTGACCAGCTCTGCCAAGGAAACTGAGCTCGGCCGGCTACCAAGCTGCGCACCATCGCCATGGCGTCGCCGATTCCTGACATCCAGTCTGCCCAACACCGCTAGTGGAACTAGCGAGCTCGTCAGCTAGGGGAGTCGGCGGATTGAATCGAAGAGCAGAAGGAGACGTTCAGAACTCCTCGGGCTTAGCGAAAGTCTCTGCAGAATCGGGGTAGCACCCTCTAACTCTGCGCACCAGAGGACGTTCGGGGGCTCTTCTCGATAATAACGGCGTTCCCGTTTGCAGTAACAGCAAACAGAAATGGTAGGTAAAGTGTTCCGCCGGACAAACTCGCGGTCTCGGGATCCAAAGTCAGATGAGTCAAAGTCGAACTCCGATAACGGCGTTACATCCCAGTGCATACGCAGCTTCTTTCAGCTCAGAAAGCGCTTTACGCCTGATTTGCACCATTGCGCTTAGCAGGTCTTCGCCAGCGTTGCCATTCATACCAAGCCATCCCTGCTTCGGGCGGTCCACCTGTACAGCGTCGTCGCCCGAAATGTACCCCGAGTATTTGGTGATCATGTAGCCGTCGAAGTTGAAGCCGGATGTTATGAGCATGCTCCTAAGTGCCTGCTTGCTTTTCCTGTTCAGCACGCTCGGCTTGCTCTGCGACGCGCTCATTTTCGGTGCGGGCCCTTTTTCGTTCTCTTGCTCTTCAGCAAGATGAATATTGAATTTGCGAACTATTTCATTGATATCTTGACTTTCATCAATATCATAGCCAAAGAAACCGGTCTTGACTGCTTGGCCAGACGAAGCCAACCATTTATCGAATCTACTATGGTCAAGTTCGTGGTTTTTGGCGATGTCCTTAGTCTTCATTCGAAGATCCCTTAATATAAATGCTTCATGGCTTCGGGGTTGGTTGGGTCTATGTCCAATATCAAGTTCGCGTATCTCTTTCTGTTTGACGGGTCATCACGACACTTGTTGAGTAGAGCTTGGATGTCAGATGCAACACTTATCGTAGTTTTTAGGCTCCTCAGCAGAATTTGTGGGTAGATTCCGCGTGAAATTGAGTTGAAGCCGCTGACTTGATGTGACCGCGAGCGTTGCAAGAGGAGCACCCCGGCTCCTGTACTGAGAAGATGTAGGTGCGAACCAAAACATCACTCAGTAGAGGGCCGGGATGCAGCTGAAGACTATCCTTAACCGGGTTCAGAAGTTCAAGTCGTTTGTGTATGCGAAGGCGCGCTGGTGCCGTGCGCCGATGCGCCTGAGTTGGAGATCGAGGTCCTCGAACGAGCCAACGGTCGTGCGCTTTGTTCGGGCTGCGGCTGTCCCCGACCCGGCTATGATCGTCTACCGACCCGGCGCTTTGAGTTCGTGCCGTTGTGGGGCATCAAGGTGTTTTTGGTCTACGCCCCGCGGCGCGTGAACTGCGCCCGGTGCGGGGTGCGGGTGGAGGCCCTGCCGTGGGCGATGGGCAAGACATCGGCTGACCACGGCCTATGCCTGGTTTCTGGCCCGCTGGGCCAAGCGCTTGAGTTGGAAGGAGGTCGCCGAGGTCTTTCCGACCTCCTGGGAGAACGTCTTCCATGCCGGTGGAGATGGCGGTCGATTGGGGGCGTGCCCATCAGGATCTCAGTGGCGTCACCGCCATCGGCGTCGACGAGATTGCATGGCAACGTGGCCATCGCTACCTGACGCTGGTCTACCAGATCGACACCCACTGCAAGCGCCTGCTGTGGGTCGGCAAGGAGCGCAAGGTCAAGACCCTGTTGGGCTTCTTCCGTTGGTTTGGCACCGAGCGCAGCGCGGCACTGAAGTTCATCTGCTCGGACATGTGGAAGCCGTACCTGAAGGTCATCGCCAAGAAAGCCGGGCAGGCCGTGCATGTGCTCGACCGTTTCCACATCATGGCGCATCTGAGCAAGGCCATCGATGAGGTGCGCGCCGGCGAGGTCAAGGCCTTGAAGGCCGAAGGGGCTTGAGCCGGTGCTGACGAACACCCGCTGGGTGTTGCTCAAACGCCCAGAGAATCTGACCGAGTCACAGGAGACCAACTTGGCCGACCTGCTGCAGTACAACCTCAGAGCGTCACGAGCCTATCTGCTGAAGGAGGACTTCCAGTTCTTCTGGGGCTACGTCTCGCCCTACTGGGCCGGGCGGTTCCTCGATCGCTGGTGCAACCGCACCATGCGCTCGAGGATCGAGCCCATGAAGAAGGTCGCCCGGATGCTGCGTCGTCACCGATCACTCTTGCTCAACTGGTTCCGCGCCAAGGGGCAGCTATCCAGCGGGGTCGTCGAGGGTTTCAACAACAAGGCGAAACTGACCTCCAGAAAATCCTACGGCTTTCGCACCTTCCATGCGCTGGAAATCGCCTTGTATCATACACTTGGCGCTCTACCAGAGCCGGAGTTCACCCACAGATTTTGCTGAAGAGCCAGTTTTTAAAATTGGCATGTCCTCGACGTTTGGCGCGAACTTTGATCGGCAAAAGGCGCAGACGAAATACCCGCCCTGTTCGACGAGTTCTTTGCTTCCGCAACTGGAGCATTCGACTGAATCATCGAGAGCATCCAACTAATTGGGACAATACCCGTTCACTCGTACACTTTCAACAATACTCTGTGTACCGCTTCGAACGATTCTAGTAGGAAACAAGTGCCGAACCACGGTCCACGGTCCACGAGGCGACTTTTATTTGGGAAAATCTGGTTTGGGTCGAGCCGCGAGCTTCATCTTGCGGCCAAGAAGCCGAGGCTCCAATATGTCCTCCTGGCTTAACTTCGGCTCCGTTGCGCCAGCTCTCGTCCCGGAATTTTCCGTCAAGTCCATTTGGGCCGGTTTGCCAAATCTCGCGAATAGGTGGGATCGTGTCGCTTGCCGAGGCTCGACATCGCGCGAATTTTTAGTCGAAGCCGTCAGCAAAGATAACGTCGCTGACTGCGTTGACTCGCAAAATCCGTGACGCGCTTGGGATTGCGTTGACGAAAAGTGTTACCGCATAAGGGCCGGCGGGTAAATTGAGCAACGGCGCGCTCTCGTAATTGGTCGCCGACCTCGTTGACGTTGCAGACGGAGATACCCAGGTTGTCACGTTGTTGTCGATTCTACGAATCTGAAGCAAAGGGGAGTTTGACGCACTGCTGTTCGTCGTCCCCGACGCACTCTCTGTGTCGCCTGTGAAGCCCGTTCCCGTAAGTTGAATGGCGTCGCCTCGTTCGAGCATGACGATATCCCGTTAATAACTGGACGCCTAGCGTCTAGAAACTCAGTTTTTATGTCTAAGAGCTCCGAAGATGTTGAAGAAGTCGTGCTCTCCCGCACCACCTGCAAATAGAATCTTGCCAGAAAGAAGAATGTTCGCAGTATGGTAGAAGCGCACTTTCGTCATTGATCCCGCGTTGCTCCAAGTCGCAGCAACCGGGTCAATATCTCCGCGCTTGAGAGGCCTCCCAAGTCGTCGGCTCCACCTGCGACAAGAACTCTACCGAAAGGAAGGAGTGTTGCGGTGTGAACTTGGCGCGCATGCGCCAAACTGCCAACAGCGGTCCAAGTATTTGTAAGTGGGTCATAGGCCTCGGCGCTAGTCGCAGTGCTACCACTACCAATACCTTTGCCAGCGTCTCCGCCAGCGACCAATACCTGTCCTGAATTGAGTACGGTAATTGGGAATGAACATCGTGCAGTAGCCATTGTTCCCCCGGCGCTCCATGCGTTCGTGGCCGGGTCATAGAGCTCTGTGCTCGCTACACATAGACCAGGAGCGCTGGTTCCACCTACTACCAACACTTTCCCATTAGCAAGCAGCGTTGCGGAGTGGAGTCCGCGGGCTGTTGCCATACTAGGTAGCAGACTCCAACTGTCGGCATTCGGGTCATACCGCTCGGCCGTGGCGAGATAGTTCGCGCCATTCAACCCGCCAACGACTAGGACTTTGCCCGAAGGGAGTAACGTCGCAGTATGGTTGGAGCGAGCAAAGTGCATCGGCGAAGACAGCACCCAATCGTCACTCGGTTCGTCGAAACGCTCAACGCTGCTTTCGACGCGGTTGTTAAGGGCGTTGTAGCCTCCTGCTATCAAAACCTGTCCCGAAGGCAGCAAAGTTGCCGAGTGCTCCTGGCGTTCAAAGTTCATCGCTGCGGCGGAGCTCCACATGTTTACCGTTGCGTCATATATCTCCACCTTGTCAGCTGTGCCCCCAGTCCCCCCTGCGGTCCCAGCGATAAGCACCCGTCCCGACAGCAACATCGTAGCTGTATGCGCATGGTGAGCAGAGATCAGGTCGTCGGCAGCGACCCATGTTGAAACCGAAGAGTCGAAAACTTCAGCGGTCGCCAAGAATTGGCTGAAATTGCTACCGCCGACAATGAGTACTTCACCAGACGGCAATAGAGTCGAAGTGTGTTTATATCGCGCCGTTGAGACGCTGCCCGTTGTCACCCAGGTGTTGAATGATGGGTCGTAGACTTCCGACAGGCCGACGGGGTCGTTAATGGCATCTCGGCCACCTGAAACCAACAACTTACCCGAGGGTAGCAATGTAGCGCTGTGATCTTTTCGCTCAACGTTGAGGCTTCCCGCGAACTTCCCAAGTATTGCTTCCAGGGGAATAGATTTCGGCACTGTCGAGGGTGTTTGCGTTTACGCCGCCAGTAAATATGACCTTCCCGTTCGCAAGCGATGTAGCGACATGCAGTCGACGCGCTGCCGCGAGGGATCCTCCGAACTCCAGCTATTGGTGGCCGGATCAAAAATCTCTGCGCTGGCTAGTGTGGCAGTTGCACCTCCCCCTCCAGCAGCAAGCACCTTCCCAGACTTCAATAGGGTGGCCGTGAACTCGGCACGACCAGCCAGAAGGTTGCCTACCGAGCTCCATGAATTGGTCGACGGATCATAGAGTTCTGAGCTATAGAGAACGCCGCTGCCGCCGTAGCCTCCCGCGACTAGGACTTTCCCGGACGAGAGAAGCGTGGCGGTGTGAGTTCGACGACCGTTTATCATTATCCCTGCGAGTGACCATGTATTGCTTGCAGAATCAAGAAGAGTTCTGCCGTACTCAGAGTTACGCCGTTGTACCCACCCACAACGAGGACCTTTCCGTTAGCTAATAGGGTGGCCGTATGCTGCGATCGGGAGGTAGTGAGTGAACCAGCGGAACTCGCCAATTGGGTCGCTGGATCGTAGAGCTCAACGCTGGTCAAAAACGGACTTGAGTTACCGACGCCACCAACGATCAAAACCTTGCCCGAAGTAAGAAGCGTGGAGGTCTGGTTGGTGCGGAGCGCCGATTGAAGGAGAAACTGCGGGCTTGCGCATATTGGTAGTGGCGCTTGCTGGCAGAGAAAGACAAAGATTGATCATTAGTGCCGCACAAAACATGCCGATCTTTGCAAGCATCCTTATCGAGCACATGGTTACGAATTCCTTTACTTAATGGGTGCCAAACAAGGCCCAATCGCTCTCTTTTTTAGTCTAGAGAGTGCGCCAGAAGGCGGAACGTGCGCCAAGCCATGCAAGCATCAAGCCATTTGATGCGAAAAAGGAGTCAGGGGTTCTACGCCGATTCTGCGGACACTTTCACTAAGACCCATACTGGGTCAAAGGAGTGTCCATGTCCAAACGCAAAGGTTATAGCCCAGAGTACAAGCACGAGCTCGTCGAGCTGGTCCGCAAATCGAAATCGAGCTGCCGACAAATCGCCCGGGAAGTGGGGTCAACCCTAGCACTCGGGACCAATTGCGGCTCGAAGGTGCGTATTTCGGTCCATCGTGACCACCCATTTCGGTAAGGCGTAACCGGTCATTTCGCTAAGGTGTGACCGGCGTTTCGGTCAATCGTGACCGATTTCTCGCGGTTTCCGAAATCATCGGTCACAGCTTACCAAAACGCCCCACCTCAGTTCGTTGTGCATAACTTTCACGGCGCATCCTCCCCGGTTCCAGGGGAGGATCCCAACACCGCGAGTGGCCATGCGTAACATCAAGGAAGATACTGCGATTGAAGCTGGAGTGCGGCTTGTCGCACGAGCGAATCGGGCGGGCGTTGGGCTTGTCGAAGGACGTGGTCAGCAAGTACATGACCGGGCCGGGATGCCGGGCTGGATGGGGTGCTGCAGCGGGGCTGGACGAGTCCGCGATCGCCGCGCAGTTGTGCTCACCGGTGGTGCGGACCCACGGCCGGCGGACATCACTCGATCTGCCGACGATGCATGGGCGACTGCACCGCAAGGGCATGACGCTGTTGCTGTTCTGGCGGAATTACCAGCAAGCGCGACGTCGATATACCCGTACCAGTACGCGCAGTTCTGCCGGTCTAGTCGTACAGCCACGCTGCGGCGTTCGATGCGTCAGGTCCACCGGGCCGGCGAGAAGCTCTTCGTCGACTACGCCGGTCAGACGGTGCCCGCTCCCGTCAACCCGGACACCAGTGAGAGAGCGCGAGCGCACATCTTCGTCGCGTGCTGGTGCCTCCAACTACACCTATGCCTGCGCGACGGCGCGGGAGACGCAGGTCGACTGGGTGCGCGGGGCTGGTCGCAGCGCCTTCGAATTCTTCGGCGGCGTGACGGAGCTGGTGGTGCCGGACAACCCCGGCCCTGATCCCAGATCCGGATCGCTATGAGCCGGGGCTCACGGGCCGCACACGACCTGCGCGGCGCATTACGGCACGGCGATCCTGCCGGCGCGACCGCGCAAGCCCAGACAAGGCCAAGGTCGAGGTCGGCGTGCAGGTGGTCGAGCGCTGGATCCTGGCCCGGCTGCGCCATCAGGTCTTCTTCGCGCTGGCCGCGCTCAACCATGCCATCGCCGAGCTGCTGGTCGACCTCAACGTGCGACCGTTCAAGAAGCTCCCGGGCACTCGACGCGAGTGGTTCGAGACGATCGATCGGCCTGCACTGCGGCCCCTGCCGACAGCCCTCGAGCTCGCTCGTTCAAGCCGCGCAAGGTCAATATCGATTACCACGTCGACATCGACGGCCATTACTACAGCGTGCCGCACGCGCTGGTGCGCAAGACCGTCGAGCGCGCATCACCGACACACGCTGGAGATCCTGCACGTCGGCCAGCGCGTCGCCAGCCATGCGCGCGTCGAAGTCGCGGCGGCACACCACGGTGGCCGAACACATGCCGGCGGCGCATCGCGCGCACCTGGAATGGACGCCCGAACGCTTCCATCGCTGGGCGGCCGAATCGGACCGGCGACCCACGGTTGGTCGCGCATCTGCTGACGACCGCCGCACCCGGAGATGGGCTATCGCAGTTGCTGGGCCTGCTGTCGCTGCACGAGTAGCCAGTCCGCGCTGGAGGCCGCCTGTGCCCGCGCCATCGCCATCGGTCGCGCACGCGCAAGTCGGTCCTCTCGATCCTGCAGGGCGAGCTGATCACCAGCCTCTCCGGTCGCGGAAACGCCCGCGACTGGATCAGTCCGACGCACGAAGACCTGCGCGGCGCGACGTACTACCACCCACCCGTCACTGAAGGACATCCATGCTCACCCACACCACCCTCGAACACCTGCGCGCGCTCAAGCTCGACGGCATGGCCCGCGGCCTCGAAGAGCAGCGTCGCTACCGGCGTTCCACGACTCGGCTTCGAAGATCGACTCGGCATCCTGGTCGATCGCGAAGCGGCTGGCGCGACGACCGACGGCTCAAGCGCTTGTTGAAAGCCGCCAAGCTCAAGCATGCCGACGCCTGCATCGAAGACATCAATACAGCGCCGGCCGTGGCCTCGAAGCGTCATCGCCGGCCTCACCAGCAACGACTGGATCCGTCGGGGCAGAGCCTCCTGCTCACCGGCCCGACCGGCGCCGGCAAGACCTGGCTCGCCTGCGCACTCGGGCAGCGCGCCTGTCGGCACGGCTTCCCGGCGCTCTATCCGCGTCCCAAGACTCCGAGATGCTGCGCATTGCCCACGCCGACGGCAGCTTCGGCCGCACGCTGGCGCAGCTCGCGCGCATCGACGTGCTCATCCTCGACGACTGGGCCATGACCCGCTCGATCACGCCGCCCGCCACGACCTGCTCGACGTCGTCGACGACCGCACCACCAGCAAGTCCACCGTCATCACCAGCCAGCTGCCGATCGAGCACTGGCACGCCTGGCTCAACGATCCCACCGTCGCCGATGCCATCCTCGACCGTCTCGTCCACCGCTCCCATCGCATCCCGCTCAAGGGCGAATCCATGCGCAGGAGACCGCCCGGAAAACCCAAATCCGACGCCCCATCGTGACCGCTGACGTACACTAACTCCAACGCACAACGACTCAGTCAGACCGGTCACGATCAACCGAAACGACCGGTCACGATGAGCGAAATGCGCATCGAAGGTTCCTTCGCGGTCGCGGGGCGTCTCGATCTCCAGTTCACCCATCGTGCTTTGCACGACCTTGCGGCTCTTGCCGTTGCGCGGGTTGCCGCCGGACTTCTGATTCCGCTCGACTGCCAGATGCGCCTGCATCTCGGCTTCCAGAGAACGATTGATCATGTGCTGGAGCATCTGTGAATACAGCTTCTCCATTTCCTGCGGGGTCTTGCAGTCACCTACCAGCTCATCCAACATCGCTTTCGTCAACGCCATCTCTCTGCTCCGCGGCCAAGCCGCAGTGTCTCAAGGGGCAGTTACACAGTTCAAATTACAGACTCGTCGTAGAGTTGCGCGGCGTGACCGGGAGTTTTCAGACTTAATCAAACCATCCGTGGAAACGTTGTAGAACCCTAAGCCGTTGAAGCACGTAAGACATTTCCTACAGTCAAGCCCCTACATCTGGGACGAGACACGATGAATAGATACCACTTCGGCGTAGAATAATTACTTATAACCCTCAATGCGCGACCATCCAATATTCCCAGCATCTGATGATCTAGCTCGTAGCCTCGCGCAGGTCTTCGAGGTTCCGCTCTACGATGAGTCTCGGAAATTCTCGATATGCCGGCAATTCTGTGGAATCTCCACGGAGCACGCGGCAGCCGTTCGGGTATTAGCGGCGGACGGTCTATTTACGTCCGCCATCGTCGTACACCGATCCCAGTTCGAAGCGCTTCTCCGCGCTGTCTGGCTGTTATACGTGGCAACTGACGGCCAATTGGCGAAGCTCTCCGCAGAGCTAAATCCTGAGCACGAGCAAAACTGCAAGAACTTGCCGTTAGCCAAAGACATGCTGGACAGCCTTGCAAGGGCACCTACAGCGGCAAGGCCGTATCAAGCGCTGGCAGAGTTTAAGCAATACTCTTGGCAAGCACTCAACTCATATGTGCACGCAGGCATCCATCCGTTGGCACGTAGCGTCAAAGGCTATCCCACTAACCTAATAGTCCAGCTTGTAAAAATATCTAACGCATTGTCAGTTGTAGCGGGCATGCAGGTAGCAATACTCACTGGCCGTCAACAGCTTGTGCGGCAAGTGAGAGACCTCCATCTGCCTCACAAAGATTGCCTGCCGGACCATAGGACCACAGGTCCATAATAGTTCGTTCAAATCGGACGGCTCCGCCGCCGCTCAACTCAACGGTTAGACCCACAAGTGGGGAGAATCCAGCGTGCTGCTAAACATCGACAAGCCACTCCGCAGTTCGACGCTTCACGACGAAGCCTGTTCATATGTTCCCAAGCCCCACGGCACAAGATTCAAGCCACTCGGCACTTTAGGGCGCGATGGCGGCTGGTTCTCGGTGTCATCAGTCAGCCACGCCAGAATGTGTTGTCGCTCGCTCGAGGTTGACCAATGCTTCTCGTTCTCGATCGACCAGGTCATTGGCATTCGCACTAAATGCCTAGTCTGTATTCGTTGATCACAAAGGTGATCAAAGACAAACGGAAATATCAGGACGCTACCTGTCAAATCCTGCGCGAGTGCCAAGAGACCAAATTCCTTTCCAGCCATGAGATTTGAGGATCGACGACCGAACAGATCTGAAGACCGTATGATGCGTCTATACGTGATCATGAATGTTTCTATCTATTTTCCACTTCCGACGAACCTCAACCGATTCGAGAAGCATCCTTTCTGTCTTCTCCATGGATTTGCGCGCGAAGAACACGCCGCCGACGCAATTCTTTATTCGAAGATGATCGAATTTCGATAGTCCGGCTTGCGAACGCAAAAGCGATGGGCATATTTGAAGTCGATTGATGACCGAGATCTCATTTTCATAGAGCGCTTCAAAACGGGCCACGGACTCGGGACACGTGCGATCTTGTCCTCGAAGCGACATGACGTCGACCCATCCGTCTCGCCGAAGTGCGTTCGCAGTCGCGACGCTCACACCCAACCGTGCCATCAGTTCGGGCCGCGTCAATGAGTCTCTCCAAAAGCCAAGACTTCGCAGGAGGTGCTCGGCCGCATCTTTATCCATTTCGAGCTGATTGATCGCGAACGTTACGCCCAGTAATCTCAATGTCACATCGTTGTCCAGAAGAGCACGATAGAACTGCACGCGCTCTTTGGGGCTGAGGCAGTGCCGCACAAAGAGACTATTCAACGCGACGAAGCACCGAGGCTCCCCTGTTCCCTCAGTCCGACAGAGCGCCCGCATGCGGGATGCAAATGCGTCAACGTCTGTCCTAGACAGAGTGCGCTTGAACTTGGAGCGATGTTGCTGGCAAAGCAATCCTACTTCCCGTGCCTCTTTGAGAGAGCCGTGCGAGATACCCAACAACGCGACCGCATCACGGAAATCAATTCCGGAATGAAGGGCGGCCTTATTCTCATCTATCCATAACCGATCAACCAACACGTTAGCCACATCCCTGTTCGCGTATCTTCGAGTAGGGACAGCGCCGCTAATCACCATTTTCTTAGGGTCAATACATGCAGACCTGTAAGGAGAGCCGCTTCACTTCGACTTACCCACTGCAAAGGGATCCGGGAAAAGTCTGTGCGGGGATCGCGAGACATCATCTTGTGGGTCCAATAACGAGCACCAAATCGATATAGCTCGTGTTCCATAAATGCAAACTGTGTCTCATCCTTCTCGCACCTAAGAATGCCTTTGAAGAACCAACGGAAGGTCAGTGGGAATGAAGGCGTGATCTCGGTGAAAGCGATATGCGGCTCGACACGTTGCGAGAGCAGCTGCTGGAATCCGAGCGGCCAGTTCGAGAGGGCGACACTAATGCCGTCAAGTCCTTCGGCGGGAAAGCTTCTGGAACGAATTCTTCCCACGCTGACTGCATCCTCTGCATTCAGCGTAGTGAGCCCCCAGATCAGCTTGCACAACTGCTGTAGATCGAGAGAAGCTAAAATGTTGATCTCGCTATTCGTCGGCACATGCGCGTCATCCTTGTAAAGCGCGCTCCGCAGCGTTGCCATGAGGTTACGCATCGGCTCACTTACCGAACGAGTCAAGGTCTCATCCAATCGAGCGCCGCATCGGCACTGCCCCATCTTTCCTCGAATCCAGATGACCTTCTTGTCGCAAACTCCGCAAACATGCTCGAGAGCGACTGCATGGATCGGACAGGCGACCGCCATTTTCAGCGACCAAAAAGCCTCGAATACGGCACCCTCCTTGATGCATTGAGGACAGAATTTACACCGACCAATGTTCCGTAAAAAGTGGCTAGGTAAATCCAGCCCATGTAGCCGAACATGTGATTTAGGCTTGCTATCGGGCCGGAGAGTCAACTTCGCCACCTGCTCTTCGTTGAGTTGGGCGATGTCCGCTAGTGGCGCCGCATCCATGCGCCCTACCGAACCTCGGTAGTAGGCCCCGGGCATCAGATCAAATAGGTAAGTAATCGATGGATAGCCGTTGGCTTCCGTAAGACGCAGAAGGTAGCCAAGTAGTGCTTCTGTGGGCTCGGGTGCTGGTCGCGCAAGCAGCTTCATAGTGCTTTCCTCACGAACTGAAACACTTGACTTGCTGGGCAGATTTCTGCTGGCGAGTGGAGCGGGCTTTTCTCTCCCAGAGAACACTTGGACGGTTGGCGTCCGTTCTGCGAAAGTGTCCTCCAACGCCAGCTTAAGAACTGCTTCTCTCAACCCTGCGACTTCAAGACTTGCAAGAGTGGCTGCGAAGGGACCATCGGGAATCGGGAATCGGTCTGCGCACCAAATGGCGCGTTCATACGCCTTGGCCAAGTCCGCCAGGCGGATTGCCACACGATTCTTTCGGATGGCATCCCGTACGGCGCGATCGAAGAGCTTGGCCAACAATCCGATTCCGACCGGCGCTGGCCAAGTACATATACCAACGCCATTTCAGGTGATTTCAAGGGAGGAAGTTCAAACGGCGCCAACTGCTTTTCAAATTGCTGGAGAATTCCGCAGAACTGTGCCGCCGAGTTCGTCGAACTCCAGTCGAAGCGCGGCATGGACAATTCGTTATCGAATCGCGCCCGCAACTGGGGATGGTTCTGAATCACACTCGCAGCTTCTGGAAGTCCCACGGCGATCAGGCCATAGCGATTGGTCTGAAGGAGGTTCTTGAGCCAGTCTGCGGACGTCCGCATACGGAGCTTCTGCCCCTTGTCGCAGAGGTGCTGGAATTCGTCCAAGATAATCAACTTGCATTCAACCGCTTCCAGCAACACATGCAGCCGATGGGTTTGGTTGGAAACCGTCCCACGACTCCAGTAGGGATCTCCTAATCCTTTCAGCAATGATTCCAATAGCGACTTAACCGTCGCGGTCTCCGGTGTGATCGCGCGTACAATTGAGCGTCGAGTTTGCGTGCCCTCTTCAACGGTCGGGTTGCTTTCTGCGAACTCGAGGACGGCGCAGCTCTTGCCAGTGCGCGTTTCACCGGTCACAAGCACACACACGGGCGTCGGAGAGCTGCCGACCGACTCGAAGGCAATGTCCAGTTCATTGCGAATCAATACATACGCGTCGTGATCGATTCGGATGTTGGCAACGATGTCGACGTACTGGTTCAAATCCTTGCGTTTGCGGCTCATGCTCTTACTCCTTGTGGTCGATTGATTCGGCTGGAAAACTCCGGGATCACCAGCGGGTTTCGAGGGGTTACGGCTTTGGGTTGTTTGTGAGGTGTCGTCGCTGACTCGTCCGCAACCCGGGATGGAATTGTTCCGAGTGCGTCCTGAGGCGTGGTGTTCTCGCCAACGGGTGCGGCGGCAAGCGCAGACTCGGCCGTCTCATGCACGGGCGCCGCGGGTGAGGTCTGCAACAGTCGTTGCTGCTTTGTACGCGTCGATCGCGAGGTCAATTGCATGTCCATTTCAATAAGCGCCTTGATGCGACGTCGCGCATCCAGCAGACTCACTTCGCGCGCATCATCCTCAAGCAACCGTCGCTGGTATTTTTTGCAAACGCGATGCTGCCAGCGGCTAAGTCCGCTGGCGTATTGGGTATCCACCGCCGGTACGCGAATGACCGTCGAGTGATCAGGGGCGACCACGACAAGCGACCCGAGCTCATCGTCGTAGGTGCGAACCTCGACCGTGATCTCGCTGCCATGAAGATCACGCAGCACACCGAGCTCGGGGCTGTTATAGAAGAGCGAATCGAACTCAATGCCTTTGTGCGTCAGCGTTCTTGTCGACGCCGCACTGAAGGCGGCATCGAGAGCGAGGGACGACGGAGGCAGGTAGCGATCCACGGGTTTCGATGCGCTCTCGCCACGCTTGTGCCGGCGGCATGCCGAGCCCCCCATGCTTGTCTGACGGTAGATGTCCACAATCCACATCTCAACGACGGTCTTGAGCGTTTTAAGCGTAATCACGGCATGCTTGGCCGGGTCATAGTCACCTTTCAGGAAAATGTTGGAGAAGGTCTTCCCTTTGATATCAGCGAGCAACCCGGTATTGAGCGTGCCAAAAAATCGTTCGATCTTTCCCTTGAACCACGGCTTCTTGCGTGGGCAAAAGAGTACCGCTATGCCATATCGCCCAGAGCCAGCTTCCAGCGTATTGCCATGAAATTCCAGACCATTATCGACGGCCAAAACATCCATCACCCGCCCCATGCGTCCCACACCCCTTTCGTCTCCGGATAGAGCTCCTTCGGTTCAAGCGCATGCTTCAGTGCACGCGTCATGCTTACACCTGACGGTGGCTCGAACGAGATGTAATAGCCAATTACTACGCGGGTGTTGTCATCAATGATGAGCGTGAGCCACGGGCGTCCCAATGGGAGGCGGGTAGACTCGTCAACCACGAATATATCCAATCGGCTGTGATCCATACTCGCTCGCGCCATTGGTACGTCGGGCACCAGATACTGCCCGGCAACACGGAATTTGAGCTCAGCAACGCGATGACCGTATCTCGCTTTGCACACGTCATAGGCCGACATTTCCTCCGACCCGCTTTTTGAGATGTGCATGTGACCGTGGCGTGAGCCGCTCGCTCGCCGGCGGGTCATGTTGCGTTGCGCGTCAAGTCCGATAGGCTTCCTTATGGATGGACTTGAGGGTAGGCCGCTCTTCGGTGAGGTAGCTCGTAGCCAGCAAGTCGTCAATCCAGACGGATATGACGGAGTCCACACGCTCACTACGGTTGCCTTTGTCCACGTGCCGATCAATCAGCGCTCGAATGTCGCGCTCGGCGGCGTGATAAAGTACGAATCCAGGAAGCAACTGTCGTGAAGTGGGGCGCTTTTTTCAATCCGATCACTTTCTTCCACAGGCGCTTGTCGCTCCAGATCTCCTGGATGATGGGCATCGCAACGGTCGCCGTGCGTGGTAAGCGTTCAAGCCGCTCGACATAGACCAATTTGGCTCGAGCCGTGGGCTTGCTGTTCGTCGGTATAGCTTTGCCGGAAAGCATCCTGATGGGCTTGATGAATCGCGTGCGCCAGCGCCGAGGATTCACCGTCAGAGAGGACGTCCGCCGAGACGAGTTTCCTTGCTTCCACGCCCGTAACAAATCGGCCAACGTATGATCTTGGAAGCGTCCTGAAGTCAGATCCTCAAGCACCAACTGTCCTTTCCCCAGATCGCGTGCGATGCGGAAGGACACGCCTTTCATCACCAAGCGCTGGGAGACACGAAAACTCATGGTAGCCAAGAGATCACCGGACCGCGCTAGACGCAACTGCAGCCCTCACCCACGAGTTCTGGTTCAAAGGCGGCTCAGGGTCTACCGATGCAAGTCCTTCCAGGATCAACCGAGAAATAATGGGTGCTTGAGCGCTTTGAGGAACATCCCAATCGAATGCAGAAAGCGGCAGACCGCTGACACCGCGAAGTTGATTAAGCGTAATCAAGGATTGCGCTTTGCAGGACGCATGCGGGGCACGCCTCAAGATTTTTCGAGCGTTCACCAAGGCGTGACCGCGTCGAATGTCGTGCTCGGAAATTAACCGGTAGTGCACACCCAAGCGGCTGAGGCGCTCGGTCATCAACGCAGTGCGAGACCGTACGTCCTCAGTGATGTCCTTAAAAAATTTGATTTCCCAAAATGCCCGGAATTTGTCGGTGATCACTAGCACGTCCGGAATGTGGCTGTGCCACTCTCCGCTGTGCAGATAGTGGAGTCGTGCCGGTCGCTCTGCGAATGTCCGCACCTCCGCGCTCACATCAAGCAGAAATGCAGCCTCATACTCCAGAACGGACTCACACTCCACGGAACGCCCCAGGCGGATCGAGTGAACCCGGTAGCGGGCGTTGTGTGCCCCTCGATGAACAAGAGTGCGCATGCGTTCGGAGTTTTCTTTGGGGCCTTCGATTCGAAAGTCCTCCATCGAAGATGCGGCGGCCGCCAGTGCTTCGAGTACTCCGCGTCGTAAAGAATCGGAATGGCCGACCGCAGGACCGATTCGCATATCAAAGATGAGCTCTTCGTTGGCTCCCGTCCTACCGGCAACATCGTTCGTTGGATTTTTCATAAGCAATAGCCTCCCGGAGCCGCTAGTCGCTGCGGCTCGCTGTCTTTGGTACGAAATCTCGTTCATCAGAGAACGAGGCGTAGGTGCCCGCGCCCGCGTATTGACACCGAGGGTGGGGCTACCAGACTGGGGTCACTGAGGGTCTCGACTTCAGCTCTCAACGTGCGGCTCGGGTCTCGACCCCGAGCCGTCGTCGTTTCCAGCCTCTGAAAATCATCAGAGTCAGGTCGTCATGTATTCATCTCCTTCGGTCAGGCTTCGGGGTGGTGATTCAAATAAGCCTCGTGATTCGTCGCATCGCGCGTACACACCTCGGGACTGACCAGGCACGGGAAACAAGCGAATGGGAATCTCATCCCTCTTCGTGCCCTCTGGAATGCTCGTTCTATTGCTAAAGCCCAATGCCTTCCACAGCGCTTCGCCAGATACTTGAGCGACAGAGAGTGTCTGAGAAGCTTTGCGGGGCATGCACTGGACTCTCTGTCGGACGGATAAGCAATGAGTCCATTGCATCGAATCCGCGCGTCGAGAACAAGGAGGGCATAATCAGCCAGTTATCCACTCCAAGGATTTTTCATGCGTCACTCCGAGGATTCCTGGCGATCCGGGCAAGAAACTGGTTTTGGTACTGGCAGATTCGTGGAATATCCAAGCTTTCCGACGATCACCTGGACGGGAAATGTTTCTCGGGCAAGATCGTGGACGCATTCGACACTTCGACCGCATCCAGCAAACAGCATCGTCTCCTGACAAGGTCGCCTTGGAGGGAGGGAGAAAGCTGGTCGAAACATCCGTCCCCATAGCCACAACAAATCAAGCGACTGCCAGAACGGTCACATACGATCAGGCTTATGAGTCTTTTTACTCCCGACTCTGGGAATTTCTGCGCAAGCGAGATATTCCGACCCGCAGCTACACCGATTTCATCCAGGAATACGTCGCAGCCAAGGGATGGTTCCGCGCGTCCAATCGCGACGGAGCGCTCATACTCATGTTCTTGGGCCCCAATGACCCCGCTGTCGAGCCGGGGGCCTCAACAGCCTGCAGCGCGATGCTGCACAGACTTGCCGATGAAGCGACGCCGGACGCGATCGCTGTGCTGGTTGCTCTTCGCGAAGCACTCAATAGCAGGCAACTTGAGAAGGCCATTCTCGATCAGGTCCGCGCTCACGTGTGGTCTATGGGACCTGCGGCAGCGCGATGAAATTCCAGAGCTGGTGTCGTCTCCTGATCATGGCGGCTGGTAGGGGATCTAGTCATCTCCAACGTCTGGAAAAACGAGGAGGACTGGCGAACCGAGACCCAGACGCCCCGACAGAAGAAGATTGCTACTCGAGAGCGAGCCAGGGAATTTCAGGCGTACGTCGAATGGTACGTACGGAGACCGAATCAATCTGGGCCGGAGAGAATACGGCGAGTTCTCAATCGTTCCACGATCGTCGCGCATCGAATGGCTAGAAAGCAATCGTGACGCGTCGACCCAAGCCTATGTCGAAATCTCTGAGCTTCGGAATCGGCATTGGGAACGAAAGGATTCGCCCAGCGCTGAAACACAAATTCACGCCCAAATCGCGGTCAAGAAGGCGGATGCTATGTTTGCAGCGCATTCACCCCCAACTGATAAAGCCGAGCGCTTTTACCGGAGCCTCCCCACCGACGCATGGGAGACCTGCCACCACCAGTCTAAGCCTCTCTCGTATCCGAACAGCGCTGCCCTTATCGTGACGCGACCTCCTGGCGCAAAGCCATTTCCGGATGAGGCGTAGGGGGGCCGCTCTAGCCCGTGATATTCAACGCGGTCAATACAAGATGCGAAAACCGGTACGTCATGATCAAACCACCGTTGAAACCAGCACCAACTCGCCGACTGGAATGATCAGGCGGCGACCTTAGACAACCTCAGGTTTTGAGGAATGGTTCGGGCTGTCATTCGCGATCCGGCTGCAGATGAAGGCGATGAACGCAGCAAATGGGGAACACATCAACAATCGGCGGCTCGAAGTAGTTCATTCTTTGCGACTACTGACACTCTTGGCCGTCAAGCTTGCTCGCTCGAAAGTGGAGGGGAGTCGCTATTTCCGCAGGCAGCCTGAACGTAAGTGACACATTGTCGCCTAGCAACATTGCGACCTGCCCCCCTTCACCCGACTCGATAGTCGCGAGCGCCAACGGGATGTCTGGGTGCGCGTCCACCCAATCGCTCGCTCGTTCGCTCCACTGGTCAAAGTGATAGTTCGTGTCCGGGTACGCCTCGATCGAGGTTCCGTCCGAACCGAAGGCAACCGTCTGCGAGGTGTCGCCGCTAATGTTGCCATTGGCACCAGACATATAGTTGAGCGTGAAGTTGCTTGTGAAAGGTGAACCAATTACGTCCTGCGGACTCGTATAGATTGCATTTTCACCATCATTGCCGAGTTGGCCCTCGACGTTTCTGCCCCAACACTTTATCGAGCCTTCGCTGATGATCGCGCAGGTGTGAGCCCATCCCGCTCCTAGGGTCGTGGCGCCGGCTATCCCTGCCACCAATCTGGGTGTGCTTCCGTCGCCACTGGTGGCGACGTTGCCGAGCTGGCCAAAGCTATTGTCGCCCCAGCACATCATTGCCCTGCCATCGATGATGGCACAAGCGTGATTCTTGCCCGCTGACAGCGCCGTCGCACCCAAAACACCAATTACCGATTCAATCCCACCGCCGCCGTTGCTGCCGTTACCAAGCTGGCCGCCGGCGTTGTTCCCCCAGCACTGCATCGCACCTTCGGCGATGATCACGCAGGTGAAGCCTGAGCCTGCCGCCAGCGCTGTTGCACCCGTAACGCCTTCGATTGGTACTGCCGTGTAGCTGCCCGGATAGTTACCTTGCGAATCACCCCAACATTCCACTCCTCCCCCGCCGTTAATCACGCAGGTGTGGCCCCAGCCCGCTGTCAATGACGTCGCGCCGCTCACACCTGTTGCAGATACGGCGGTGTTGCTCCCGCCGGGGTAATTCCCATTGCCGAGTTCCCCATGGACGTTCCAGCCCCAGCACTTCACGGAACCTCCGCTGATGAGCGCGCAGGTATGGGCGGCGCCCGCTGCCAGCGCTGTCGCGCCGCTGACGCCCGTTGCAGTTACGGCCGTGGTGCTATCAGTATTCGTACCATTGCCGAGCTGACCATGCTCGTTCCAGCCCCAGCATTTAACAGCGCCCCCGCCAATGATGGCGCAGCTGTGAGAGTCGCCCGCTGCCAGTACTGTCGCGCCGCTGACACCCGTCACTGCTACGGCCATGGTGCTTTCAGTGTTCGTGTCATTGCCGAGCTGACCATGGTTGTTCCAGCCCCAACAATTTACTTTCCCACCTGCCGCGATCGCGCATGTGTGGGAGTCGCCCAATGACAGGGGGCCCGAATCACCGGTTGTCATCGCTTGCATTGGTCCAGTCGGGCTTTTGGAGGCGTCAGCCCAACTCTCCACAGCCAAGAGGCCGACCACCACTAGACATAGCGAAAGAAAGAGTCTGAAGCTTAGTGCTGTGATTTGTAGTACATGGGGCGTCCCTGTTTTGATGCTCAACGGTCAGCCACGTACAAAATTGCGAGATCGTCATTGTCGGATGTGACTGGTTTCTGACAACGTCAAACGTTTGGATGAAGCACTTCCGATTCATGCAAGAACGATACCAAAATCACCAAATTAAGGTTCGGAGCGCCGTCTGGATCTGAACGCATGGGACATATTAACCAGAGGGAGCAGCCAGTCACGGAGTTGGGTAAGTTCGCGGTTTTCGTTGGCTGCAACGAGTATGCGTTTGAATAGCGGATCAGCAACCTCGCGGTACGCGTCAATCACGCCCTTCGACGGCTTCACGAGCAACGTGTCGTCAATGGTTGCCTTGTTGATGTGTGGCTGTTGCGCGCCAGTTCGCAATGACATCCAGCGGGGGACCTCACGACATACTGCCGGGTACAAATAGGAAGTCGGGAGTTGCGCCGATTCGAGGACACCCGCGACCGATTGATTCGTCGCCGCCGCAATACCGAGGATCGACGGGCGGATGTAGCGAACGATGGATATGACCACAGTTCCGGCTGGCAGCAATTTCGCCGCAGAATCACGAATGCCTGCAGCTGTGATCTTCTGTTCGGAAGTCACCACAGGAAAGCCCGCGGTTTCGGCGGAGCTGAGCCACGGAATGTCGGCGTTGTTCCAGTAATCTGGATTCTTCGTGTGTGGCGTTCCTCCAAGAATCGTCTCGCATTCTTGACCGATAGCGACAACCTTCCACCCCTCCGGAATCTCCCGCTTCAGGGTGTCGTTGTAGACCATCTTGCCGCCGGAGGATTTGTAGGGCCTGCCGTTGGGGTCGGGGAAGTCGAACTGCACGAACCAGTAGTCGTACAGGGTCTTGGCCATCGCCTCCAGCTCGGCGTTGATGCGGTTGTTGCAGTTCGATTTTGGCGTCGAGGGCGGAGAGAACGGCGGCGATTTTTTTTGTTTTATTTCACTTGGTCTCGGAATCTGCAAGATGTCTAATTGATTCAAGGATTGGTTTTTGATGGTGGATCCGGTTACGACGTTCCACATATGCTGATGGACATTTTTTAACTGTAGGTAATAATACAAAAATTCATGTTTATTCTAGAACTGTAATGTATGCAGCGATTTCTGACCTCAAAACAACAGTCTCGACCTCTGTATTTTGCCAATAGGCATTCCCAGGGTGCCGCGTTATATGACATAAAGCAAAGTCTTCTTGGTTAATTTTAGATATCCGCCTCTTGTACTCGTTTCGGATGCTTTTTTGTTTCAGACGGTATTCGATAAAATCGCGCTAGTATTCCGTTTATAAACGGGTAGTCGGAACTTTCAACATATTATTGGCGTACCATGAATACCATCCCCAATTCTTGAACTCCGCCATGCCTTTAAAGAGCTTTTGGCCAATGAACGCTACTCATACTGCAACCCCGCCAACTGCTTCTTGATCTCCTTCTCCAGCCCGCCGATTCCTTGAACAGTCTATCCAGATTGTCGGTAAAGCCCTTCATCTTTGCGGCAAACTGCTTCCGGCGTCAGGTCCACGTACTCGATCTTCACCTCGAAATACTGCCCGGCGCTCAAGCGAGTAATTCTTGGCGGCGATGTCGTCGTAGCTCGACCACCACCGAGAAATCCTCCACCGCCTGCTTTGCATTGAAGGTGGCGATGATGCGGTCTTCCTCGGCTGCGGAGAGCAGGGTTTTCTGGTTCTTGCCGTCCTTGACCTTGGTGCCGAGGTTCGGAGGCGTCGATCAGCACCACATCGCTCTTTGTTGGCCGCGTCGATGAACAGGATGGAGACATTGGTGCCGGTGGTGGCGAAGATGTTGCTGGGCATGGAGACCACGCCGGCGAGCATTTTGTTCATCCACCAGATGCTGGCGGATGCTTCTTGTCGATGCCGCTTTGCGCGGTGATGAAGCCGGTGGGCACCACCACGGCCGCCTTGCCGCCGGGTTTCGAGCGAATAGATGATGTGCTGCAGGAAGAGCTGGTAGATGGCCATTTTGTCTACGGCCTTGCTTCGGGATGTTGGGCATCCCGGCAAAGAAGCGCTCCTGGTGTTCCTTGGTGTCCAGTTCGTTGCGGAAATCGCTGAAATCCATCTTGAACGGCGGATTGGAGACGATGTAATCGAATTTCTTGCAGCGCCTTGCCGTCCCGATGGTAGGGATGCAGCATGGTGTTGCCCTGAATGATGTTGGGGATGGAATGCACCAGGTTGTTCAGGATCAGGTTCAGGCGCAGCAGGCTGGAGGATTTTTGCGAGATGTCCTGCGAATAGATGCTGCAGCGCTGCTCGCCGATGGCGTGGGCGAGGTTCATCAACAACGTGCCGGAACCTGCCGAGGGGTCGTAGCAGCTGACGTTCTTGACCTTGCCGCGCACCGGTTCCGGCACCAGGATGGCGGCCATGATCTTGGCCACGGCATGCGGGGTGTAGTACTCGGCGTACTTGCCGCCGCTGTCCTTGTTGTAGTCCTTGATCAGGTATTCGAACAGGGTGGCGTAGAAGTCGTACTTCTCGGTGAAGATGCGCTCGAAGCTGAAATCGCACCAGCTTGTTGATGATGGCGCGGCAGAAGTCATCGCGCTTGGATGCGTCGGTGATGTATTCGCTGACCCGGTCGAACAGGGTGATCTTGGCGCCGCCATCGGTCTTGACCGCGAAGATGTCGTTGTTGCTGATGGCGATGTCGCGCAGGGTGTCGTCGAACAGCTTGGCGAAGTCGGGTGCGTTCTGGCGGCCGAACAGGTGGGCGATGAAATGCTCGGCTTCAGGCGGGCGGTGTCCGGCCCCAGTCTGCAGCTGCAGCATCTCCAGCTCGTCCTTCGCTCAGTCTTGCGACGGCGCGCTTCCCAGCTCTCGGCCTTGGCCAGCTTCGGGTCGATTTGCTTCGCCTCGTAGGCGAACTTGTCGTTCAGAAACTTGTAGAGAAAGATCTGGGTGATGATCTTGAATTCGTTGCCGTCGTTGCCGAGGCCATAGCTGGCGCAAATGGCCTTGAGGCTGTCGATCAGCTCGCGCGTTGTTGCTGGTAGCTGGATAATTCGAGTTCAATCCGCGTGGACGGGCTGTCCGGCCCTGGGAATTCATTCAGGTATTCGTTCGACCACCAGCTGGTTGATGATGCGACAGGTGGCCGCGTCGGGTCCGGGTGTGTCTGGGCAGGTCGTAGAAGCGTCGCATCACCAGAGGCATCATCTGCTTTTCGAAATAGCTTTCGTTGTCGAGCAGCTGGCGTTTTGCAGCACCTGCTCATCGGCGTCCTGTTTGACGCCGTTCAACGCGGCCTCGAAGAGCGTCCGCTCGATCGCCGATACTGGCCGCGCTCCAGCAGCCGCTTGTGGATGCGGGTGTACTTTGGCATCGCCGTGATACTTGGCTGCGAAGCTGGTTGTTCTGGCGATTGAGCTTCCTTTGACCTGCTCGTGAATCTGCATGCAGCGCGTCGATATTGGCTTCATCTCTTCCTGGGTGACTTCGCTGAGCTTCTTTTTCTTGAACAGGCGTTCCAGCTCTTCCTTGAGGGTGATGAATTTCGGGTCCTGCTGGTCGAAGTTGTCGGCCAGCGCTTCGCGGGTCTGGCGCAGGGTGTTCTTCAGCTTGTCGGCCAGTACCAGTTCTTCTTCGCCGATCTTGGTGAACTTGAAGATCACATCTTCCAGCGCCACATTGAGCAGGTTGCCGGTGTCGTCGGCGTGCTCGAGGCTGTCTTTCAGGTTAAGCAGAGTCGAGATGGTTGCTGGTTTCGCGGTAGAGCTGGCTGAGCTTGTGAAAATCCAGCTGTTGGCGAGTTCGCTGTAGTCGCCTGCAGGCGGATCAGATTGTAGAGGCTGCGCGCATCGGCCAGTGCCTTTTTCGAGCGCCAGCACAATCGGCGCGGTCCTGGATCTGGCTGATCTGCTGCGAGAACACTTCGGCATTTTCGATGTCGAAAGGAAACAGACGTCCTTGATATGGTCTCGATTTCCGCGCGATCTCTTCCGCGACTTTGAACAGGTTGGAGTAGTGCTCCATCTCATCGCCCAGCTCGGCCTGCAGTTCGTCGAAGTAGGCCTTGTTGGTCGCATCGAACTCCTTGCGGATATCGGCGAAATCGACCACGTAGCCGTAGCGAAAATTCTGGTAGGTGCGGTTGACCCGGGTGAGCGCCTGCAGCAGGTTGTGTCCTTGATGACGCGGCCGAGGTAGAGCTTTTTCAGACGCTGGGCGTCGAAGCCGGTGAGCAGCATGTTGTAGACAAACAAGCAGATCGATCTTGCCGCCTTGAAATCCTCTACCCATGCGCTTGCGTTCGATCCTTGCTGCCGACATCGTGCAGGATCAGAGCGGCCGTGAGCGATCTGGATGAATAGTTCGCCTGCGGCGTTCGGCAACATGGCTCTGCAGATACTCCGGATCGTTGGGCCGACTCCTGAGTCAATAGGCGGCTTTGGCCGTGTGGTCATGCGCTCCCGGAATTGAAGATCTCGAACATCTGCGCGCCTGCTCGGCAGCTGTCGCAGATCACCATGCCGCCAATGCTGGCGTCACCGTGGATGACGCGCGCCTGTTCAGAAGTCCTCGACGATGTAGTCGAGCATCGGCTCGACGAAACGTCGGGTGCGCGTAAATCAGCTTCCGGTCGATCTCGCCCTGTTGCACCTCGACCTCCGCCAACGCTTGCTGAAGCGCCATCTTGTAGTTGGTGGCGATTTCCTCGCGGATCAGTCGCAGCGTGTAGCCGTCGGCGATGGAGGCGTTGTAGTAGTACTTGTGGATGTAGTCGCCGAACAACGCGTTCGAGCTGTAGTTGTCACCCGAGCAGCGGAGTACCGGTCAGGCCGATCTTGATGGCGTTGCGGTCGGACTGGCTGAGATTGGCCAGGAAGCTGCCCTTGGGGTTGTAGCTGCGATGCACCTCGTCAAGGAAGTACACGCGCTGGATGTTGACGTTGTAGTCATTTGCGACGGTGACGTCCGGATCATCCTTGAACTTCTGGATATTGACCACGGTGATCTCAGCCTTGCCCCGATCGTTATGAGCGGCACCGCTCGTCCTTTATGTCGCGGGCAAACTCATCGCGACTGTCGATGGTATGCACGGTTAGGCCCGCGCAGACGAATTCGCGCTGCGCCTGCGTGAGCAGGTCGAGACGGTCAACAATGAAGTAGAACTTGGGCACCTGCCCCCGCTGCTGGAAGTAGTCGGTGAGAAAGCGGACGTTGTAGTAGGCGAGTGCGGTCTTGCCGCTGCCTTGGGTGTGCCAGATGATGCCCTTCGCGTACTTCGGCAGCGAGGTGCTCCTCGATGGCCTTGGTGGCGAACAACTGCGGGTAGCGCATGACGTGCTTCTGGATGCCGCCTTCCTCGTTCAGCCAGGCAAATGCGTATTGGAGGATGAAGGTGAGGCGTGAGCGGCTGAACAACGAGGTGAGCAAGCGGTTAGTCGGGCTATCGGCGGACTTGTTGCGCTCAAACTCCGGAGTTCCCTTGATGCTGACCAGATTGGTGTCGGTGAGGATGGCATCTTCAACACTCGCCTGCAGTTCCCCGATCGCGCTTGCCAGTTCTGAGGCGCGCTCCTCGCGGAAGTAGTTGAAGAGCGCTTCGCCATAGGTCGATGCGGCATAGAACGCGCCCTGCACGGGATCGATGGATGCTTCGTCATACTCCATGTTGTTGGAGAAAACCTGCAACTGGGTGAGGTTGATGAAGTGCCGAAACTTGCGGTTGGCGTGGCGGCGATCCATACGCCGGCGCTCTTCAAGTATGCCGCCGAGATTCATGCGCTTCTTCACCTCGATGATCGCCAGCGGCAAACCATTGATCAAGAGGGTGATATCAGGACGGAAGTTGTCTTCACCGCTTTCGAACGGAAGCTCGGTGACAGCGTGATAACTGTTGTTATCTGGGTTGTCGAGATCGACTAGGCGCACACCTGAGCGCGCGACCAGCCGTTTGTGGAACGCCTTGCCGAGGTCTTCGTTCTGAAGATCGAGGTGAATCTCGTCGAGCAGACGCCGGACATCTTCCGGATTCAAGCCTGGATTGAGGCGAAGAACGGCCGTCTCGAATATGCCGGGGAATACGTTGTCCCGGGTGTCCCAGTGAACATCTTTGAGCGAAAGGTAGCGATAGCCCAGACGCTCAAGGTGTAGCAGGGCGGGGATCTTGACGCGTGAGTCTTCGTTGAAGTTATTCACGAGGAAGGGAGCTCCAGAACATGTTGGCAAGAGCCTCCAAACCCTACGACTTGCTCGCGCGCGAGCAGGACAGCGTCGACTTCATCGCCTAATGAGTGCAGAACTGACCGGGTTCCTTGGAAAACCGTCCCCGTCGCCTGCCTACCAAGACAACGCTCTTGCCAGATTTCTTGCGTCTCGTCTATCCCCATCACTTTGAATGCTCGTGCATGATGTTCCTGAAGCTTCCGCGCTGCCTGGCCCAATCGACCGCACGCCCCTTCGGGATCGTCGACCCTGACTAGTTTAGCTTCCAATACGGACGAGCGCCGAAAGCGACCATCGACTCTTGGTGGCGCACCCATGTATCCGATCGTCAATCGCAACCTCCCCTCCTCTGAAGGGAAAGCACCCCCGACTTTGGGCGCGAGAAGTGATGGCCTTCGGCCAGATGGCATCGTTCCACTCTTGCGATGTTGAAACGTTTGAAAGGCGATCGTTTCGAGTGAGTTTGGTGATCAGCCTTGCTGGCTGCTCTTCTCTCAAGCTGAGTGCGGCAGCCGGTCTGCAATACGACCAGTTACGGATTAACGTGACAACCCCGAGCCCGAGCAGGCGCCTCGATCTGGTCAATTGTCCCATTTGGCCCGTATCAAAACGGCTGGTCGGCTGGAGTCAAACTCTTTTCGAAAAACGAATCTCAAGGTTCGCGCCTCATATCAGCTACCTTTTCCCGATGATTCTCCACACGCTCTGCGGCATCTTTCAATTGCTCTGGCGACAAGTCTTCAAACTGAGGAAGTTGCGCCTCAAATTCCGCAAAACGTCGGCGCATAGTTTCCATAGATATGCCGTCGACGATTGTTCTTTTGAGTATGGCGTCAGCAAGCGTCGAGATTCCGGCCGGGAGCGGACCACCACTCATGGCGCGATTGACCACCCATAGATATATATCTGATATCTGCAGGCCGATAGATAGTTCACTGCGTCGAACAATAGGTGTTTGCTTAGGCAATCCCGCAGCGACTACCTCATCTCGGGAAAGGTGCCTATAGAGTGGATGGTTGAGAATGTAACTTTGAATCTCTTCACCTGACTGTTTGAACCCCTCCGAAAGATTGGCTTGGTTTTGGTGGGTTTGCAATTGCGCTGTATTGAATTGCTGCTGATGATCCACTGTAATTGCGACTGCACGCTTAACCCGCTTCTTACGCAGTCTCCGCGCAACGTCCGCCACTACGAATTGAAATCCAACAGCATTGGGAGATATCAAAAGAGAGTTGCTGGTGCCAAAATCGAGCTTACTTGGATCGGCAATCCCGAATTCAAATGCATCGACCATTACCTCCTTTGTCCTCTCATGAAAGTTCGAATCCAACACACGGGCTTTCAAAGTCTTCAGTAGTGCAACAACCTCCCCCCATCTGCGTTCAATATTTCTCTCTGTGCAAAGACTCCAGGAAGCTTTTAACAGTTCTTCATCCACCAACTGGGATAGATGGTAGATGAGATGGAAGCGAAGCGGAGTCCAGTATTGCACCCAGGGAACCGCACTGTTCAATCCAGCATCAAATACAGCCTCAAACAGCATGACGACCGCGTAGGTAGGCTTTTCTATGAAATACAAGCCGAATTCGAACTGCATTTTTTTCTGCAGCGCAAGCAAGTGCCCAGCGATAAGCTCAATTCGGGCAATACCCAGAGGGGATGCATGTAGCGAGTCAACCCCCACTTTTGAGAGCATCGCGCCATGAAGCGGAATACCGAGCGCATCGACATTGGTCAGGCTCGCCAACACTCCATAAGTCAGTTGAGGCTGATTGCTATCAAAAAGGTTGTTCCCGGTGTTCCCGGACTCGTCGATATGAAAGTACATGGGGCTCTTTCCGAATTACTCTATCGACGTCTTTTCGAGGAAGCCGCTTTTGGCGTCAACATCGCCAACAGCCTCCGGGTCTGATCATCTTTTGCCGATCCGGGCAATGCCACAATGCAGGGTCGACCAGCATCACTATCCTGATATGCCCAAGCGGGTGCGTTCTCTATGGCTCTCATTAGCTCGTTTCGAAGAAAAATCTTCTTTCCCATGAACCGTCTGGACTTCACCAAGCCAGCCTCGACATAGTCCGGGATGGATTTCAGAAACTGCCGAATCAAGGCTCCAGCATAGATGGCTGCCTCCTCCTCATTGAAGGAATCGCGACCGGAAAAGATGATTGCATGCCCTCCGGATTCCAGATCACTTTCCATCAATGCTAATTCCAAAAGTCAGTTGCTTTCGCGGATATGGCAAGAATTCAATCCGCTGTGTTTTCATAATACTTGGCGAACATTAGTCCCTTGAGTCCTTCGAGGTCCATAACGAGTGTCGAGCCACCCACTTCTAAGGATTTCTCCTCGATGACCGGAGGATAAATCTCCCCACCCAAAATTCGCACACTAATCGTATAGCTACCTGGCTCAGCTGGAAGGATTGCCAAATCGTCAATTGCGCGCCCTATCTCTCCGGGCAATAGCGTTCCGAGTTGGACATGGCAAACTGGTCTTAAACCGCGAATATCAACAACCATGGTGTCACTAGTTCGTGCGCGAGCATACGAAACAACATTGGAGTAGGTTTCGTCGGACTCCGGCTCACTAGGCAGATCGTCACTTCGAATGAGTTCAACCTCTTTTAAGTTAGGTCCGCTGCAGGTCACTTCGAGCTTTGCGTTTGTAATGGAAAAATTCGATTGGTTTGAGAGGGACAGTCTCACCAAAATCTGTCGCGCTCGAACATCGTGGTAGTGGGCACCGTCCCGCCAGTAGTCGCTATTTATGGGGAGCGCTATTGCAAATTGGTGCTCCATATTGCGCTGATAGTCCGGCAGCTGATCAACGTCGATTTTGAGAAAACGCAATTCAACTTGTGCCGGAAGCGGCTCGTTTCTCTCGTCATGGATATAGAGCTCAACGCGAGCCTTTCTTTCCGCACAGTCATCCATTCCCATTTTCGATACTTCTATCGGTGAAGCTTCGTCAGTGGAGCTGCCCCGGCGTAGGTAGACTATTCTCTTGCAGAGTTTTCCGAAGTCCCTAGCTAGATAGAAGGGCCTTTGTTGTCTAGGAATCGTAATGACAGCCACTATTTTTTCTTCATATAGCAACTCTTCGTAGGTGAAATCCAATTTCGGCTGGACCTTACTATTGATGAACTGCTGGAGCTGCGCGTCGTCAATGTGGTCCGATTCAGAAATCCCCACCACCTCCGCTGGGTGAGGCGTTAGATCTCTAAATCCAATCAAAATGTAGCCCGGGCCACCACGATATGCGTTGGCAATTGCCAGAACGTCCTTGAGAATTTCGGATTTGTCACGATCGGTGGCTTCGATAAACCGATACTGTGCTCCCTTAAAATCCAGGTCAGGCCCTTCGCCTATGTAGCGCAGCTGATCCAGAAGTTCGACGCTAGTCATGTGAGCCCCTTTGGTTAGATGGTGTTTTTTTCAGCTACCACGACTGCCCCGGGTGAGATATCGCACTGGAACACGGGAAGAAGCCGAAGCGCTTGATGGCAATGTGCTCACGATTTAGCAGCCCGTGAGCGTAGCTCCCGAATCTTGGTCGCAACAGATTACTCTGCGCCATGGCGCGTTTGCTTTCAGCAACGGAAGCTATGGGGGGAATACGTAGCTCCCAAATTCCCGCACATGGAGCACGCCCCTTTGAATAGCTCAAGTTCACTTGAGCGGTGACGCTACATATTTTAGCTATCGCGGAATGAATGAGCCGAAGGTCTGAATTTTCTCAGCAAAGGATTGGCAACCTAGACGTTCGCTTCGGCCCGACACATCGCGCGAGGGCTACACGTACCTAGCGCAGGCAGAAGCTTTGCCAAAGAACCCCCAATTTGGCCTCAAGCTTGGCGCCCCAATTCTTCAAAGCGCGCGTCTGTCCGCCACGATCAGTGGGCGCACACCAAAAAAAACACCCCGGATGCAAGACATCGGGGGTGCGTGACTTTCATAACGGCCTGACCGCTAGCATCGATCCTGGCCCTCGACCAGGATTCAATAGCGCCTATTGCCTCCCTTTGTAGCGGTTTATGCCTTCCGCAATAGCGCCTTATGGCTTACCCCACAATATTTCTAGATGAGCGCGCGACCGAACCAACTCCCTAGCCGCACTTCGAATACCCACAATTCAAACAAGTAGCACAGCCATCCATCACGATGGTCGCGTTGGTGTTGCACTTGTGGCACATCGTGGCGCCGGGGGGGAAGCTGCCGGCGGAGTCGTCTTCGGCGAGGTCGGGGGAGGGTATCGGGGCTGAAGAGCCAGAGGCGCTGGTTCCCGGCTTTCGCCGGGATGACGGTTCAACGGTCGATGGCGCTGCTGCGCCATCGCTCACTTTATAATTTTTTTTTGAGCTGGATTCGTAGGCGGCACGCTTTTCGGCGATCAGGGCGCGCTGGGCGGGATCCATTTCGGGATCGTGGATCAGGCCGATCATCTTCATGTGGCGTTCGATGACGGCGCCGAGTTCGGCGACGATGCTGGGCATGTAGACGCCGCCGGATTTGAAGTAGCCGCCGCGCGGATCGAATACGGCTTTCAGTTCCTCGACGAGGAAGGTCACGTCACCGCCCTTGCGGAACACGGCGGACATGATCCGCGTGAGCGCGACGATCCACTGGAAGTGCTCCATGCTTTTGGAGTTGACGAAGATCTCGAACGGGCGCCGCAGCTCGTGCTCGGTACCGGGATTGAGCACGATGTCATTGATGGTCACGTACAGGGCGTGCTCGACCAGGGGCGACTTGATCTTGTAGGTGGCGCCGATCAGTTGATCCGGGCGTTCGACCTTCTCGTGCATGTGGATGACTTCGGCACTGGCCGGCTCTTCGATGACCGGTGCAGGCGCGGTGACAGCTGCAGGCACAGCCTGTTCCGGCAGCACGACGTTGTATGCCTTGATCTTCTTGTTGATCTTGATCGCCATGCCGGCGCGCTCCTGAATGCTGGTGACCGTCACATCGTGTGGACGGACTTGTTGTAGATGCCGTCGGCGCGGATGTCGCGCCAGGCCTTGCTGCGACGCCGGGCCCGCCTCGGGGGGCGTGCTCCGCTGAACCGTGCGCGGCGAAATCAGATTCCGCCGCGCATTGAAACGCGCGTCGATGGGAATGCCCTCTCCGCGTGGTGCGGGGAGGGCCACCGATCACTTGCGGCCTTTCTTTCTGGCTGCTTTTTTCGCTGCCTTCTTGGCGGGCGCCTTCTTTGCCGGAGCCTTCCTGGCGGGTGCCGCTTTCTTCGCTGCGGGCTTCCTGGCGACAACCTTCTTTACTGCTTTTTTCGCCACGGCCTTCTTGGCAGCAACCTTCTTTACAGCCTTCTTCGCCACAGCTTTCTTGGCGGCAACCTTCTTGACCGCTTTCTTCGCTGCGGGCTTCTTGGCGGCAACCTTCTTCACGGCTTTCTTGACGGCTTTCTTGGCCACAACCTTCTTCGCGGCAGCCTTCTTCACAACTTTCTTCGCCACCTTCTTCACGGCGGCCTTCTTGGCCACTGCCTTCTTGGCGACTTTCTTCACGGCCTTTTTCGCGGCGACCTTCTTGGCTGCGACTTTCTTGGCTGCTTTCTTGGCCGCAGGCTTGGCTTTCGCCTTGGCCTTGGCCGGTGCCTTGGTCACGGCGGCCTTGGCTTCCTCGGCTTTCTTGGCAACCGTCTTGACCGCATTGCTGATCGACTTGGCAGCCGATGCCTCGACCTTCTTGATCGTGGCAAACGCGGTTCTTACCTTGCGTGCGGCCTGCTTGCGTGCCTTCTGCACCTTGGCGACGGCATTCTTGCCGGCCTTGGTCGCAGTCGCCTTCGCATCGGCCGCCACGTCACTGGCGACGCTGGCAACCGCGCCGGCTGCGTCAGAAATTGCTCCGCCCATTTCCTTCAGACTGTCTTTGACTTCTTCCACCGGGCTATCGGTACTCATCTTCCCCTCTCCGCGCTTGCGCGCCACTGTTGGTTGACTAGGTTGGACAACGCACAACAAGCAAACCGCCGGACACATCGCGACCGGCGGATCCACTCGAATCAGAACTTGCCGTAGTAGCCTTCTTTGAGGGCATCGAACAGGTTGGCTGCGGTGTGGACCTCGCCATCGTACTCGATCTCTTCGTTACCTTTGACTTCCACGATCGATCCATCTTCAAGCTCGAAACGATACCTGGTATTTTCCAGATCATGCTCCTTGACGAGCACACCCTGGAAGGCCGCCGGATTGAAGCGGAAGGTGGTGCATCCCTTCAAGCCCTGTTCGTGGGCGTAGCGGTAGATGTCCTTGAAATCCTCGTACGGATATGTGGTCGGCACGTTCGCGGTTTTCGAGATCGAGGAGTCGATCCACTTCTGCGAGGCGGCCTGGATATCGACGTGCTCGGTCGGGCTGATGTCGTCGGCAGCGACGAAGTAATCGGGGAGTTTTTCCTCGATCTTGTCAGTGATCGGCATGGCCCTGCCATTGATCAGTTCGCGATATGCAAGCAGCTCGAAGCTGAACACCTCGACCTTTTCCTTGGATTTCTTGCCTTCGCGGATCACGTTGCGGCTGTAGTGGTGGGCGAAGCTCGGCTCGATGCCGTTGGAGGCGTTGTTGGCCAGGGATAGGGAAATCGTGCCGGTCGGCGCGATCGAGGTGTGGTGGGTGAAGCGCGCGCCAACCTCGGCCAGATCGGCGACCAGCTCGGGCGCGACCGAGGCGATGCGCTGCATGTAGCGGCTGTACTTCGCGTGCAGGATTCGACCCGGCACGCTGTCACCGATCTTGTAGCCATCGGCAACCATCTCCGGGCGCTTGCGCAGCATCTCGCCGGTGATCGTGAAATCGCGCGTGAGCACGGGCGCGGGGCCCTTCTCCTTGGCCAGACCAAGGGCGACTTCCCAGCCGGCCACAGCCATCTCGCGTGAGACATCCTCGGTGAACGTACAGGCATCGGCTGTGCCGTAGCGCATCTTGAGCATGGTCAAGGTGCTGCCGAGACCAAGAAAGCCCATGCCGTGGCGGCGCTTGCTTTCGATTTCCTCGCGCTGCTCCTCGAGCGGCAGGCCGTTGATCTCGACGACGTTGTCGAGCATGCGCGTGAACACGCGCACGACCTCGCGGTATTCCTCCATGTCGAAACGTGCCTTCGGCCCAAACGGATCACGCACGAACTTGGTCAGGTTGACTGAACCGAGCAGGCAAGAGCCGTACGGCGGAAGTGGCTGCTCGCCACAAGGATTCGTAGCGCGGATATGCTCGCACCACCAGTTGTTGTTCATTTCGTTGACGCGGTCGATCAGGATGAAACCGGGCTCGGCAAAATCGTAGGTGGACACCATGATCATGTCCCACAGATTGCGCGCGCGGATCTGGCTGTAGATCTTGCAGGCGACCAGGCCATCATCGCGAACGACATAGCTCTTGTGGGTCGGCCATTCGCGCCAGATCACCTTGTCGGGATCGATGAGATCGATCTCGTGCTGCTCCTTGATGTGGATCGGAAACACCAGCGGCCAATCGGTATCGTTGGCGACCGCTTCCATGAAGTCATCGGTGATCAGCAGGCTCAGATTGAACTGGCGCAGGCGGCCATCCTCGCGCTTGGCGCGGATGAACTCCTTCACGTCGGGATGCGAGACATCGAATGTGCCCATCTGCGCGCCACGCCGGCCACCTGCAGAGGACACGGTGAAACACATCTTGTCGTAGATATCCATGAACGACAGCGGGCCAGACGTGTGGGCGCCGGCACCGGACACATACGCGCCACGCGGGCGCAATGTGGAAAATTCATAACCTATACCACATCCCGCCTTCAGCGTGAGGCCAGCCTCGTGAACCTTGTCGAGGATGTTGTACATCGAATCCTCGATCGTGCCGGAGACCGTGCAGTTGATCGTCGAGGTCTTCGGCTTGTGCTCGGCGGCACCGGCATTCGAGGTGATGCGGCCGGCCGGAATTGCTCCGCGGCGCAAGGCCCAGAGGAATCGCTCGTACCAGTAATCCTGCTTCTCGCGGCTGGTCTCGACTTCGGCGAGCGCGCGGGCGACGCGCTGGTAGGTGTGGTCGATATCGACATCGACCGGCGCACCCTGTTTCGACTTCAGCCGATATTTCTTGTCCCAGATATCCAGCGAGGCTGGTTGAAGCGGAATTTCCACCGCGCCACGCGCGAGTCCCTCAAGACGCACTGTGCTCATGGACAGCGTTTCCTCCCGGTTCTTATTGTGTTCCCGGGATTTCTTCCCGGTTTGGTTGTTGTGTTTCACATCAATCGCCACGTCTTGTATCTGACGGAGAAGACCAGTCAAAGCGGACAGAATGTCGATGACATTCCCCGAATTGCTCCACAATGGCTGGTTCATCCCCTGTCAAGTGCACACAACATCTTGTGGTGGACACCGGATCGGTACCCTACGCCCGGGGCCGGTGCTTGTCCAGTAACTCCATGTGATTGTGACGTCACTTTGCAATGACCCGCGCGATTCCTCGCGGTATTGCCTGATCAACCGCGCCAGGATCTGGCGATGAAACCGAATGGACTGGATGCGGTCTGAAGGGCGTGCGTCGTTGATCCATGCGCGCGCTTGCAAACCCGAGGTGCCGACGCGATCTGTCTTGCGTGCATCACGGCGCGGCGGATGCAGCGCGCTGCCGACCGACTCGCACGCTCCATCTCGAACCCATTGCCCTGGAAATCCGAGCCATGCCCTGCAATCAGACCCCACGCTCCATGTTGTTTTTCGCGATCCTTGTGCTCACCATCCAGGCCGCGCAGGCCGGCCTGCCACCCGTTGTCGACGGACAGCCGCTGCCGACCCTGGCGCCGATGATCGAGCGGGTCACGCCGGCCGTGGTCAACATCAATACGAAGACCCGCGTGCAGGTGCGCGATCCGTTTTTCGACGATCCGATCTTCCGGCGCTTCTTCAACGTGCCGAACCAGCCACGCGAGCGCGTCCAGCAATCGCTCGGTTCAGGCGTGATCGTCGATGCGACCAGGGGCTATGTGCTGACCAACAACCACGTCACCCAGGGCGCCGACGACATCGCCGTGACCCTGCATGACAACCGCACGGTCAAGGCACGCGTGATCGGCTCGGATCCGGATACCGACCTGACCGTGCTGCAGATCCCGGCCGACAACCTGCAGGCGGTGCCATTGGCGCGATCAAAGGATCTGCGCGTCGGCGATTTCGTGGTCGCCGTCGGCGATCCGTTCGGACTCGGCCAGACCGTCACCTCGGGCATCGTCTCGGCGCTCGACCGCAAGGGCATCAGCCGCGGCTACCAGAACTTCATCCAGACCGATGCGTCGATCAATCCCGGCAACTCCGGCGGCGCCCTGGTCAATCTGCGCGGCGAACTGGTCGGCATCAACTCGATGATCTTCTCGCCATCCGGTGCCAGTGTCGGCATCGGCTTCGCGATCCCGAGCGATCTGGCCGCCAACGTCATGCGCCAACTGATCGACCACGGCGAAGTGCGCCGCGGCGCACTCGGTGTCGATACCCAGGACATCACCCCGGAACTCGCCGCAATGCTCTCGGTCGAGGTCGGCAAGGGCACCGTGATCACCCGTGTGCGCAAGGATGCCCCGGCCGCCAGGGCCGGCATCAAACCCGGCGACGTGATCACCGCGATCAACGACACCACGATCAGCTCGGGCCAGGATCTGCACAACATCGAAGGCCTGACCCCGATCGGCACAAGCCTTTCGGTCTCCCTGCTGCGCGATGGCAAGCCGCTGAGCTTGAGCATGACGCTGGAGGCAAACACTGCAGTCAGCGTGCGTGGCGATGATCTCGATGAGCGTCTTGCCGGCGTGCAGCTCGGCGATCTCGATGAAAACCAGCGCCGCCCGGGAGTCGCGGGCAGTGCCGTGAAGAACATCGACCGCGCCAGCCGCGCCTACGCCAGCGGCCTGCGTGGTGGCGACGTCATCGTCGGCATCAATCAGCGCGACATCGACGACACCGGCAGTCTGGGAGATCTGCTGCAACGCAAGCCACGCCAGTTGATGCTGACCGTGGTGCGTGGCCAGAGCGTGTTCTATCTGCTGTTGCAGTAAGGCGAAACGCCAAAGTAAGGCATCGGGACTGAAGCCGCTCTCATCAAACATGAAGTAACTCGTTGATTGTAAAGGCGCGCGGCCAGCAGGTTTTTCCTTCTCCCGAGGCCGTCAAGCCAAAGCAAAAACTCGCCCGTAAACGGGCTCCTACAGGCCAACCGCAAGCCTTGTAGGAGCCCCGCCAGGGGCGAGCTCTTCGTCCAAGCCAGCCAAAAGCTCGCCCGTAAACGGGCTCCTACAGGCCAACCGCAAGCCTTGTAGGAGCCCCGCCAGGGGCGAGCTCTTCGTCCAAGCCAGCCAAAAGCTCGCCCGTAAACGGGCTCCTACAGGGGGAGAGAAGGAACGGCAATCGCCCGGATCCATGTTGGCTGCGCGACAGCACGCCACCGATGGTGGGGCGTGAACTCCCACAATATCGAGGTGACGCCCGGAGTTTCGATTGGGAGCGGCTTCAGCCGCTTGTCCCCTCTTGGGGGCGATGCCTTTCCAATCCAGGTCAGCGACTCTGACGAATCACTCGGCGTCAGGCGGAACGTCCTCATCGATCCCCTGAGCCTCACCCTCGGCAGGCGTTGCATCATGGCCCGGATCGGGCGCGCCATTTTCGAGTCCGTCGCCATCGCCGTTGTCATCTTCTACTTCGGCATCAAGGCGAACCAGACCGACCAGCTTCTCGTCATCGGGCAGGCGGATCAGGGTGACGCCCTGGGTGTTGCGGCCGACCTTGGCGACCTCGGCCGCACGCGTACGCACGAGGGTGCCCTGGTTCGAGATCAGCATCAGCTCGTGCTCCTCGCCAATCTGCACGGCACCGACCAGTTCGCCGTTACGCTCGGAACACTTGATGCCGATCACGCCCTGGTTGCCGCGACCCTTGCGCGGATATTCGGCAAGCTCGGTGCGCTTGCCGTAACCACGCTCGGTCGCGGTGAGGATGTCGTTGTCGCCATCGCGAACGATCAGGCTGACCACCTTCTCGCCCTTGGCCAGACGGATGCCGCGCACGCCGCTTGATGTGCGCCCGGTCGAGCGCACGGTATTCTCGTCAAAGCGCACAGTCTTGCCGTTCGAGGCAAACAGCATGATGTCGCTCTCGCCATCGGTGATCTGCACGTCGACCAGGGCATCATCCTCGGCCAGGCCGATCGCGATCTTGCCCTTCTGCAACTGGTAGGCGTATTCAGTCAATGGGGTCTTCTTGACCGTGCCATTCTCGGTCGCGAAAAAGACAAAGCGATCTTCGGAATACTCATGCACCGGCAGGATCGCCTGCACCTTCTCGCCCTCCTGCAGCGGCAGCAGATTGACGATCGGCTTGCCGCGCGCGTTCGGGCCGGCATCGGGCATCTGGTAGACCTTGAGCCAGTAGACGCGGCCGCTACTGGTGAAGGTCAGCAAGGTGTCATGCGTGTTGGCGATCCACAGGCGCTCGACGAAATCCTCGTCTTTCAGCGCCGATGCCGAGCGGCCCTTGCCGCCGCGCTTCTGTGCACGGTAGATGCTGGCCGGCTGGCGCTTGGCGTAGCCGGTATGCGACAGGGTGACGACGACATCTTCGGGCTCGATCAGATCGAGCATGTCGAGATCATCCTGGTTGACCTGGATGACCGTGCGCCGCGCGTCGCCAAAATTCTCTTTCAGCGTGACCAGCTCCTCACGAATCACCGCGAGCAAGCGTGCTGGATCCTCGAGAATCTCGATCAAGGCGAGGATCGCCGTCAGCAATTCCTTGTACTCGTCGGTGAGCTTTTCCTGCTCGAGGCCAGTCAGACGGCTCAGGCGCATCTCGAGAATCTGCTGCGCCTGGGTCTCGGAAAGCTGGTAGCCGCTTTCGCCGAGGCCGACGCCGGGATCGAGCTTCTCGGGCTTGGAAACATCGGCACCCGAGGCCGACAGCAAGGCACGCACCAGACCCGGCTCCCAGCGCCTGGCGAGCATGCGCTGCTTCGCCTCATCGCTCGACGCCGAGGTCTTGATCAGCTCGATCATCTCGTCGATGTTGGCCAGCGCGACAGTCAGGCCTTCGAGGATGTGCGCGCGATCACGCGCCTTGCGCAGATCGAAGATCGTGCGTCGGGTAACCACTTCGCGACGATGACGGATAAAGGCATCGAGAATCTCGCGCAGGCCGAGCGTGCGTGGCTGGCCATTGACCAGGGCAACCATGTTGATGCCGAAGGTGACCTGCAACTGGGTCTGCTGATAGAGATTGTTGAGCAATACGTCGCCCATCGCGTCCTTGCGCACTTCGATGACCACGCGCATGCCGTCCTTGTCGGACTCGTCGCGCAGTTCGGAGATGCCCTCGATCTTCTTTTCCTTGACCAGCTCGGCGATCTTCTCGATCAGGCGCGCCTTGTTCACCTGGTATGGCAGTTCGTGGACGATGATCGTCTCGCGGCCGTTGGCTTCGACTTCGATCTCGGCCCTGGCGCGAACAAGGATGCGCCCGCGACCCGTGCGATAGGCCTCGACGATGCCGGCCGAGCCATTGATGATGCCGGCGGTCGGGAAATCCGGGCCCGGCACGATGCGCATCAGATCCTCGAATTCGAGTTCCGGATCGTCGATCAGGGCGATGCAGGCACCGAGCACTTCGGTCAGATTGTGTGGCGGCACATTGGTCGCCATGCCGACCGCGATGCCGGCCGAACCGTTGATCAGCAGGTTCGGGATGCGCGCCGGCAACACGCTCGGCTCAAGCTCCTTCTCGTCGTAGTTCGGCTGGAAATCGACGGTTTCCTTGTCGATGTCGGCAAGCAGTTCGGAGCTGAGCTTGTGCAGGCGGCACTCGGTGTAACGCATCGCCGCAGCGTTGTCGCCATCGACCGAGCCGAAGTTGCCCTGACCGTCGATGAGCATGTAGCGCATCGAGAAATCCTGGGCCATGCGCACGAGGGCGTCGTAGATCGAGGAATCGCCGTGCGGATGGTATTTACCCATCACGTCACCGATGACGCGGGCGCACTTCACATAGGGCCGGTTCCAGACCGTGTTCGACTCCTGCATCGCATACAGGATGCGCCGGTGAACCGGCTTGAGGCCATCGCGAACATCGGGCAAGGCACGACCGACAATCACGCTCATCGCGTAGTCGAGATAGCTCTGCCGGACTTCGTCTTCGATATTGACGCGTATGACTTCTTTGGCGAACTCAGCCATTGAGCATTTCTTCCATATGAATCAGGACGTTACGGCCCGCACGGGAGCCGTATCATGGTGCCGGAATGATCGCGGCGAAAACGCGAAATATTAGCACGAACCGACACCCTTCCGCAGCCCCGGGAGCGCTTTGGCGCGTGGCCGCAAGGCACCCCGCGAAATCCTGATCCGGACCGGGCCGGATCAAGGCTTGCGCTGGCGGTAGATCCAGAACCGCGACGCCGAAAAATTGACCACGAAACCACCCAGCGAACCAATCGCGACCCCAAGCGCCGGCAGGCGCTGGAACAGGGCATGGTGATAGACCAGGGCCGAATAAATCGCGAAATTGACGAGGAAACCGCCACTCATCGCGAACACATAGCGCGACCATTCACCAAGGCGGCCGTAGTGCCTGACGTCCTTGAAAGTAAAGCGCCGGTTGAACAGCCAGGTCCCGCTGGCAGCGGCGAGAAACGAGAGCAGACGCGACAGGTAGGGATTCGCCGCAAAAGCCGAAACCAGCAACTGGACAATGCCGGCATCGATCAGGAAGCCGATGAAACCGCCGACAAAGAACAGGATGAACTGGCGCGCGGTCGATGTGTCGGCGGAAGATTCTGGCGTGGATCGTGTCACCGCTACCTCCTATTCAATTCGGCTCGCAAATAGTCTCGACTTTGCTCTCATTTGTGGGCACGAGAAATTTGCGAGGAATTCCACCCACTTCCGTTCGTGGTGAGTTTGCCGAACCATGTCCGGAAGTGGCCCGAACGGATCGGCAACTTGGAATCACCCTTCGACAGGCTCAGGGCGAACGGTTGAGGCTGGATCAATCGTCATCGCGTAAACAATAGGCCTCAGCCGAACAGCGCCTGCATGCGTGAAGCGTCAGGCGCCTCGATCACGCCGCGCTCGGTGACCAGCGCATCGATCAGGCCAGCCGGAGTCACATCGAAAACCGGGTTCCAGGCGACGGCCCCTTCGACCACGGTGCGTTGACCGGAATGCGCGAGCAACTCGTCCGGATCACGCAGCTCGATCTCGATCTGTTCGCCCGATGACGTGAACATGTCGACCGTCGAGGCCGGCGCGACGACCATGAATCTCACGCCATGATGGCGGGCGACGATGGCAAGCTGGTAAGTGCCGATCTTGTTGGCGACGTCACCGTTCGCGGCGATGCGATCAGCGCCGACGATCACCCACTGCACCTGCCCCGATTTCATCAGATGTGCCGCAGCCGAATCGGAAACCAGGGTTGCCGGAATGCCATCGCGCATAAGCTCCCACATGGTCAGGCGCGCGCCTTGCAGCCAGGGCCGGGTCTCGCCAGCGAATACCCGCGTGATCTGACCGCTGCTGCTGCCGGCGCGGATCACGCCGAGTGCGGTGCCATAGCCGGCCGTCGCCAGCGAGCCGGTGTTGCAATGGGTCATCACACCGACATCGTTGCCGAGCAGGGCTGCACCGAGTCCACCCATGTGCCGATTGGCTGCCAGATCCTCGTCCTGGATTGCCTGCGCTTCCTGCTCCAGCGCCTGCACGTCGGCACCATCGGCAATTCGTCGCTGCATGCGATCGAGCGCCCACATCAGGTTGACTGCGGTCGGTCGCGCAGCGCGCAGCACGGGCAAGGCCGCCGCCAACGCATCGCGCCCGCGTTGCGCGGCGAGAACGACGCCCCAGGCCGCCGAAATACCGATCGCCGGCGCGCCGCGCACGACCAGATCACGAATCGCCTGGGCGACCTCGTTGGCACTCATGCAGTCGATGTAGTCCTCGGCAAACGGCAGCTTGCGCTGATCGAGCAGGCGCAGGCGATCACCGCGCCAGAGCACGGAGCGGATCGAGTCATGTGAGGTCTTGTCGTTCATCCGCCAAGGATACCCGACATGCCGGCAGGGCCTTCGGCAATCACCCTTTGTTGTCAGTGGGCCTGAATCGCGAAAGCAGGCGGATCCTCGAAACCTCCACAATCCCGCCACAAATTGCAACTACGATTCGCAATCAGCGCCTCGGCTCCTCGATCGCTGCTGGCATTTGCATGCCGGCGATCGAATCTCACGCCTCTGGCAAACCTCCAACCTTGCCGGAGTCGTCGATGAACCTGCATAACCGATTTGCCTTCCGTGTCCTGACCACATTGTCGTTGCTGGGGTGTGCGACGCCAGCCCTGGCCCAGGATCTTTACGACACGACGGTGTTGCGCACCTTCAACATCAACTTCCACGACGCCAACTGGCTGGCTCTGCTGCGCGCCAACTACATATCGGAAACAAACATCCTTGCCGACGTGGAAGTCGATGGAACCAGCTATCCCGATGTCGGCGTGCGCATTCGCGGCAATACTTCGTACATGATGCTGCCGGCAGGCTCGGACAAGATCTCGCTCAAGCTCGACATGGCTTTCACTGATCCGAACCAGGAGCTGATGGGTTACGACACGATCAACCTCAACAACGGATTCCATGATCCGACGTTCTCGCGCGAGGTGGTCTACAACAACTATGTTGCGCAGTTCATTCCGAACCCGCGTGCCAACAACGTCGTGGTCACGCTGAACGGACAGAACTGGGGCGTTTACATCAACGTCCAGCAGCCCGACAAGAAAATGCTGCGTGATTACTTCGCCAACGAGGATGGCGTGCGCATCGGCTGTTCGAACAACCCGAACGGTCCCGGCCTCGCCTACAACGGCAGCAGCGTCTCGGGATACAGCGCCTATGAAGTGCATAACGATGGCGGCGTCGCCGATCCGATCGTCTCGGCACTGATTCCGGTCGCCTTCGCCTTGTCCAACGAACCACTGGCAACCTGGCAGAACATCGATTCACTGTTCGCGATCGACCCGTCGATCTGGTCGGTGATGCTCGAGAATCTGCTCACCGACGATGACAGCTACATCAACAAGGGTTGCGACTTCATGACTTATCGCAATCCGGTCGACAATCGCCTGCACCTGATCCAGCGTGATGCCAATGAAACGTTCCTGGCCAGCAGCTGGTCGGCGACGCGCAATTTCACGGCGACCAACAAACCGGCGCTGAGCCGCGTGCTGGCGGTGCCACAGCTGCGCCAGCGCTACATGTCGCACTATCGCGTGGCAAAACGCGATTTGAGCTGGGAGTATCTCGGCGCCCTGTTCACCGCCAACCGCAACCTCATCGATGCGGCCGTGCAGGCGGATCCGAAGAAGCTCTACAGCTATACGCTGTTCCAGAACAATTTCACGAGCACGGTCAGCCTGCCCTACTCGGGCGCTGCCGGCGGCAATGTGGTCGGCCTGCAGCAATTCGTCACCGAGCGCACGGCCGTGCTCAATGCCACCCCCGAACTCGTCGCCAACGGACCGACGATCCAGTCAGCACAGGCGTCGGAAAGCTCACCCGATCCTTCCACTGCAATCTGGATCACGGCAAGTGTGGTTGCCAACGGCAGCGCCATCTCGAATGTCGAACTCTTCTATCGCCCAAACCTCGCGGGCACCTATCAGCGCGCAGCGATGCTCGATAACGGCGCTTCCGGCGACGGCGCGGCGAACGATGGCGTCTACGGCATCCTGCTGCCGGTCGCCGCAACACCGGGCCAGCACGTGGAGTGGTATGTCGGCGCGGTCGCCGCCAACACTTACAACTCGGTCAGCTACCTCCCCGAATACGCGGAAATTGGCCCGAACGCGATCAACTACACATTCGGAGCAACTGCCGGTATCCGCATCAGCGAATGGATGTATGCCGGCGTGAGTGGCGAGTTCATCGAGTTCACCAACATGTCGACGGCTCCGATCGACATGACCGGGTGGAGTGTGGACGACAACAACGCCACACCCGGCGCATTCGATCTCGGCGCGCTCGGCACCCTGGCGCCGGGCGAATCGGCGATCGTCACCGATGCCGTGGAAAGCATATTCCGCGCAGCATGGGGACTTGCTGCCAACGTCAAGATCATCGGCGAACTCGGTGTCGTGAGCGGCAACAACCTCGGTCGCAATGACCAGATCAACCTGTACAACGCCGCCAGCAACCTGGAGGATCAATTGTTCTATGGCGACCAGACCTACACCGGAACGATCCGCACGCAGAACATCAGCGGCCAGACTACCTGCGCCGGCATTGGTCAGAACAATGTCAGCGCCTGGCAGCTCTCGGTCGTCGGCGACGCGTTCGGCTCGTTTGCGGCAAGCACGGGCGATATCGGCACGCCCGGTTCGTATGCATACGCGGGCTGCCTGTCGGACGTGATCTTCGCCGATGGTTTCGAGCAACCTGTTCTCTGAGCGGATCAGCTTGCCCTGAACGCAGTCCCGGCAACACGCACCGGGACTGCCGAAGGCGCAGCATCCGGCGGATCGTTCAGATCAATCAGTGCTCGGCTCGACCGCCGCATGAAAAATCCAGTCCGTTGATGCGGCGTGTGCGCTGGCCCAGGGCAGCGGCGATCACTTCGCGGCTGGCGTGGATGCGCAGATGCGTGCGGGCGCGACTGGCGGCGGTGTAGAACCATTCGCGGGTCAGCAGGGGATGTGGCTCGTCGGGCAGGACCAGTTCGACCGTATCGAACTCGGAGCCCTGCGCCTTGTGCACGGTCATCGCGTAGGCACTTTCGTGCGGTGGCAGTTGTGCTGGCAACAAGGCCTGGACACCACCGTCACGCCGCGCGAACCACGCGCGCAGCGGCGCCCCGGGGAGTTCGCCGAGGATAACGCCGACATCGCCGTTGTAGAGGCCGAGCGCGTGCTGGTTGCTGGTGATCAGGATCGGTCGACCGGCAATGAACATCTGCGCAGACTGCGCACCATGCAAGGCACTGGCGACCGCCTGATTGAGGCCGGCCACACCACACGGACCTTCGCGCAGCGCACACAGGATTCGATAGCGCCCCAGACATTCGAGCGCCTCGTGTGGTGAACCGGCCGTGTTCAAGCCTTGCCAGGATTCGCGCAGCGCGGCGCGCGTGGCCGTGCTGTCGAGTCGCCAGGCTTGTTCGCTCCAGTGAATGTCGTCGCTGCCCGACAGGCTTGCAAACACCTGCTCGATATCGCCGAGACGGATTGCACGCACGAGCTCGGCGATTCCCGAGTCACCGCCGAAACGACGCGGACGTTCGAGACGCACGATGCGCGCGCCGATAGTTGAAACCCCGTCACTCGATTCGACTTTTGCGGCCTGGGTATCGGCGAGCCATCGCGCCGACTCGGCGGATTGCTCGTTGCGCACATTCTGCGCCGCCAGTGTAGCCAGCACGGCGCCATTCTCGACTGCCGGCAACTGATCGGGATCGCCGAGCAGGATCAGCCGGCACTCGGGCTTCAGCGCACGCAGCAACTTGGCCATCAGCGGCAGATCGACCATCGAGCATTCATCGACGACAAGCACATCGAGATCGAGCATGCGCGAGGCATCGCGTGCCGGTTGCACCGATTGCGGATGGAAGCCGAGCAGACGGTGCAAGGTCATCGCTACACTCGGCAGGCTGGCGCGCTGATCTTCGCTCAAGGGCAGGTTCTGCAGGCCGAGCTGGGCCGATTCGCCGAGCCGCTGCGCGGCCTTGCCGGTTGGTGCGGCGAGACCCATGCGCAAGCTGCGTCCGGCGAAACGCTGGATCAAGGCGAGCACACGCAAGGCGGTGAAGGTCTTGCCGGTGCCGGGGCCACCGCAGATCACGGTCAGTGGCGCACGCAAGGCGCTCACTGCGGCGACGCGTTGCCAGTCGGTCTCCTCCTCATCGGCTCTTGGCAGCAATTCATTCAGAGCCTTTGCAACTTCGTCGGCCGGGGGCATCGTCGCAAACGGAATCGCGCGCAAGCGCAGGGCAGCTTCGATCTCGCGCTCGTAGCGCCAGTAGCGACGCAACCAGGCGCGCTGGCCTTCAACCACGATCGGAGAATCTCCTGCCGCCGCACCGATGAAGTTCGCCTGCGGCCACGTGCCAGCGCGCAAGGCTTCATGCCAGGCGTGGATGGCGCGCTCGCGTGAACCCGGCTCGACACTCGACGGCCATTCGGCGAGCAGGTCCGGCGTGAAGCAACTATGTCCGCGACCGACCGCCCAACTGTTCAACGCGGCCAGATGCAGGGCGGCCTTGTCGCCATCCGGCCAGATCGAAGCAAAGGCTTCGATCAGTGCAGCATCGAGCGCACTGAAACCGCCTTCACGCATTTGCTCGAATGCACTCATGCGCCCTCTCCTTCGCACCACGCATCAAGTGCATCGATCAAGGCCGCTGGTGGACGATCATGATGGATACCGGCGCAGTCGCCTTCACGCATGCCGCGCACGAAAAGGTACAAGGCACCGCCGATGTGACGCTCGTAGTCGTATTGATCACCGAGTCGCGAACGCAGGAAGCGCTGCAGGGCGACCAAGTAGATCAGGTATTGCAGGTCGTAGTCATGCGCGCGGATCGCCGCCGGCAAGCGCTCGGTTGCGTAGTCGGCACGCGCGGGGCCAAGCAGGTTGGTCTTGTAGTCGAGCACGTAGTAGCGACCTTGCCAGCGCAGGGTGAGATCGACAAAGCCGGTCATCAATCCACGAACACTCGATCGTCGCGTCACCAGTTCACCGGCCGCTCGCGCGTAGTCTGGCCAGGCTGTCAGCCGTTGTTCAAATGCATCGAGGCGGGAACCACCGAGCGGAAAAAGGAACTCGAGTTCGGCCAGTGATTCGCCCTCGCCCAGATCCATCAGACGCAGTCCGGAACCCGGAATCAGCTCGCTGCGCACGCCGGCGCGGGTGATCGCCGCAATCGTTTCGACTTCGTCACCGGCATAGCCGTGATCGGCACAGATGCGGGCGAGATCGGCATGCGTGCCGGTGTTCGCCAGTTCAGCGAACGCGACATCCTCGAAAACCTGATGCACGCACACGCCAAAGGCAGGGCCGCGCGGCCACTGCGGTACGGGATCCTCGACAGCCACAACCGAGACTGCAGCGAGCGGTGGTTCGAACTCGTCATGATCGGCCAGCGGCGCGTGCTGGCTGCCACCAAACAGGCGGCTGTAACTCAGTGTTTCGAGGCCACGCTCGATGCGGCCGCTGAACTCGGCGACAACCAGATCGCGCGTGACCGCATCATCGGCAAGCCGCTCGACATCCGGTGATTCGACTTTGATCGTCTGGATGCGCACGCGCTCCCCGGATCGTTCGACCAGGGCCTCAAGCCCCTTGTCGATTCGATCGGGTTGATCCTTGAGCTGGACGAGCTGATCGGGTCGCTCGATCGCATCGTCACGAAACCACAACCAGGCGAGCGGGCCAGTCAGGCTGGTACTGTTTTTGGGAGTATTCGCCCAGGCCCATGCCAGCCAGACGCGATGGCGTGCCCGCGTGATCGCGACATAGGCCAGACGCAGGCTTTCAGCGAACTGCTCGTCGCGTTGGGCCAGCGCATGCGTCTTCCATTGCGGGCCGCCGATGTCGATGCGCAATTCGTCGTCGGCATGCCAGGCCACCGCTTCGTCCGCATCCTCGCGGTTTTCCAGCGCCTTCCAGAACGTGCCCATCGCAAAGGGCGCGAAGACCACGTCGTACTGCAATCCCTTGCTGCGATGCACGGTCAGCACCTGCACCGCGCCGGGATCATCAGCCGGTCGCAGTGCTTCGGCATTGCCTGCGCCGCGTTTCTCGTCGGCTTCGATGCGGCGCTGACCGAGCCAGTGCAGCAACTCGGCCGGCGTCGAGCGTCGCGCCGATTCGTGCTGCAGGAGTTCGGCGAGATGCAGCAGGTTGGTGACGCGACGCCGGCCATCCCAGCGCGGCAGCAATCGTTCTGCAGCAAGTTGCACGCAATGCGCAATCGTCGCGTAGGCGCCGGCATCGAGCCAGCGCTGACGCAAGCTGGCAATTTGCGCGAGCTGAGCTTCCCAGAGGTCAAGATCATCCCGGCCGGCAAGCAAGTCCTGCAGATCGAACCCAAGCAGTTCAGTCGCCAGCGCGGCGCGCACGCGTGCCGAATCGGCCGGCGCATCGAGGGCGGCCAGCAGACGTTCAATCTCGATGGCCTCGTTGCTCGCATAGACGCTGGCTGCGCTCAGATAGTCGCAGGCGATATTCCATTGGGCGAGCTGGCGAGCTGCCTGCTCGGCCTCACGATTGCTCTTCACGAGCACGGCGATGCTTGGAATCCCGACGTCTTTCTCCCGCGCCGTGCTGAGGATTGCGCGGATCTCGGCCGCGACTTCGGCGAGGATGCGCTCGGCGAATGCAGGGGTCGTCCACGCCTTGCGCTTGTCCTTCTCGATCCGATCCGGCAAGCGCCACACGATCAACGGCGCATCGCTCGCCAGCCAATGCGCGGACGTGTCTTTCGTTGGCGGAAATTGCGCCGGCTCGAATCGGATGAAGTCGACAAGAAACGGATCGGTGACGCCATTGAAGACGCTGTTGGCTGCCGCAATCAACGCAGCATCCGAGCGCCAATTCTCGCGCAGGGTGTGGCGGTTGTTGCCGGCATCGCGGGCAGCCGCGTGATAGGTGTGGATGTCGCCGCCGCGGAAGCGGTAGATCGCCTGCTTCGGATCGCCGATCAACAGCAGCAAAGCATCGGCGCTTGCCGCGTGGATGCGATGCAGGATCGCGTATTGCAGCGGATCGGTGTCCTGGAATTCGTCAACCAGCAGCGCCGGGATATCGGCAGCGATGCTGCTTGCCAGTCGCTCGCCCCCTTCGCCGTGCAGACGTTCGTGCAATTGGCCAATCAAGTCATCAAAACCGAATCGACGCAGGCGCTCGCGGCGCTCGTCCAGACCCTTGCGCACGAAGTCGATCGCCGCACGCGTGAAGCGCGCGAGCAGTGCAGCATTGAGTTCGTGATGGGACACTTGCATCGCCTCGACACAGACGGCAACCTCGGCAAGTGCACCAGCCGGGTTCCAGCCCGCCTTGTCCGCCTTCTTCAAGCGTGCGTCCGCGATCGCACTCCTGCTCAATGCAGTGAGGGCGCGCACGTCGACATGGGCGGAATCGGCAGCGCAGGCATCCACGCAGCACTGCATCGAAGCCGGCCCGTGCGTGCTGGTCTTTGCCGCGGAAAGGAACCTGTCCACGACCGCCTCTTGCAACTGCTGCAGGGCAGTTGTGACCTTGCCCTCGGCATGCAGGGTCTGCCAGTGCGCGAGTGCTTTCACGAACGGTGGATGGATGCGCTCGACCCACGCCTGCGCATCGGTCGGATCAATCCGCGTCGACGGCAAGGCCAATGCCTGCGAACGCAGCAGCTCGTTCGCGAGTTCCTCGGGCGCGCTCCAGCGTTCAAGGACGGCGTTGATCGCCTCGTCGGCATCGACAATGACATGGCGACGCCAGAAGTCGCGAACGAGCTCCTGGGTGGCCTCGTTGCCGGCATCGTTGTCGAGTTCGAAGAATGGCAAACCCGTCTCGAAGGCGTGCTCGGCCAGCAACTGTTTGCACAATCCATGCAAGGTCGAGATGCGCGCCTCGTCGAATCCAACCAGTGCCGATTCCATCAAGGCAATCGCAACATCCAGCGAAGCCTTGTCGACTCGATGGCTTTTCAGGATCCCATCCAGCTCATCCAGCTGATCAGACTCAGCCACGCGCAACCGCCCGATCGCCTCGGCAATCCGTGCACGCAGACGTCCGCGCAACTCGCGTGTCGCCGCATCGGTGAAGGTGACCACGGCAATCTCGCCGACGCGCAATTTACGTTCGAGCAACAGACGCAGATAGAGCAAGGCGATGTTGTAAGTCTTGCCGGTGCCGGCACTCGCTTCGATCAGATGCTGTCCACGAAGCGCGAGGGTGGTTGCATCAAGCACGCTCGCATCGAGAGTCGGACTCATCACTTGGTCTCCTCGGCCGCTTCAAACAGCGGCAGAAACAAGGCCATCGCGAAGTCCTCGAATGACTCATCCAGCAGCGCATCGCCGTGATGACGACCGATCAATTCGTGGTGAGGATCGGCATTTTCCGGATAGTCACCATCGGACCACGTTGCACGCGCGGCTTTGCGCGCCTGCTCCGGATCGCCCGATTTGAGCATCGAGGACGCGAATGCCTCGGCGCTGTTGCGGAAGGCCGGCAGCGGACGCTGCAATCCACGCGTACGCCAGACCAGCAGGTTGTAAATCCATTCGCGCATGTCGTCGGCGGGCTTCAGCGCAATCGCTACGGTCTCGCCTTTGTCCAGACCGATTGCGAGCATCGCAGGCACGTTTTCATCACCACCTAGCAGGGCGCGCTCAAGCATGAGCCGGGCCAGATCGATACCGCGAATCTTTCCGGGTCGACTGAGCAGCAGAGCACGCCGACCGTTGATCGCTTGCACAAGCTGACGAATCGCTCCACTCACGCGCACACGCAGATCCGCGAATTCAATGACGGGCATTTCAACCGTGACAGGCTCGAATATGCCGCCGAGCAGATCGATGGCGCGTTGCTCAAGCGCATCGACTTGCGCAGTCAGCCCATCCCAGGCCAGCTGCCCGGCAACGCCGAGCGGGAAAGCCCCTTCACGCTGGACGCGTTTCAGATCAGGCCTCGATGAAGTCGGCCCGAGCAGGCGATCGGCGAGCTGGTAGCGGCTCAAGCGATCGAGCGTGAAGGCTTCGACATCCTCGTCATGCTCGGCCTCGTGCAAGTGCAGCGGAAGCTGATGACGGAAGAACGCACGAGTCGGATGGCGCAGCCAGGCAAGCAGCTCATCAATTGAAACTTCGCTCCAGTCGGTTGCCGGATCAACAACCAGCCCAGGCACGTCAAAATCAACAACAAATGGTGCTGGATCGACCCAGCCTTCAACCAGTTTCCGGGCGGCGTTCCACCAGCGCCGGTCATAGCTCGGCGCATTCGAATCTGCGCGAAAACACGCCGGCGCAAATGCATGCATCGGATGCTGGCGGACGATTGTCGGCTGCACGCGCTTCCAGGCTTCCTCGCCATAGGCCGCTGCGAGGAATCCGGTCAGTTCCTCGACCAGGGGCGAGGGCGGATTGCCGGCGGCTGATTTTGCATCGCGATCGACGTGGCTCAGATAGAACACGTCGCGTGCGGCGATCAGGCTTTCGAGAAACAGGAAACGGTCATCCTCGCGGATCGTGCGGTCGCCAGCTTGCGGATGCTTGCGCATCAAGTTGAAACCCGCCGGTGGTTGCCTGCGCGGAAACTCGCCGGCATCGAGACCGAGCACGCAAACCACGCGATGGGGCACATTGCGCATCGGCACCATGCCGCAAAAGGTAATGCCGAAACGCCCTGCCCTCGCTGCACGCGGCTCGGCAATCGCGGCATCGAGCGCACTGCGCACGACATCGAAGGCGATCACTTCGTCACCCAGCCAATGCGCCGCCTCGTTGCCGAACGTGGCGATCGCCTCGCGCAGGTCACGGATTGCGCCGAGTTCGGCGGCCTCGGTCGTTTCAGTATCGAGCAGGGCTTCGAGCCGATCGATCAGCCAGAGTTTCCAGTCGTTTGCGCTGCGTGGCTTGCTGAAGCCCGACCGGGTTGCCGCAATCGCATCGACAAAGCGTGCGAATTGGCCCAGCCATTGCGCCGAACCACCCTCGACATTGATCGCCGGCACGACATCGGCGCGCATCGACGCGTCGTCACCGCTGGCATAGCCGAGCAACAGACGATTGAAGCCAAAGCGCCAGGTCGTCTCGTCGATCGCGGCTGCTCCGAGTTCGGCGCGGAATGCGGCATCGAGGCCCCAGCGGATGCCGCTGTCGGCGATCCATGTGCGCATCCAATCCTGGGCCTCGCCGTCGAGATCGTAACGCCGCGCGATCGCCGGCTCGGCGAGAAAGCCGAGGATCTCGCTGACCGCGATACGACTTTCGCCGAGGCTGAGGATGCGTGCGAACGCATCGATCAAGGGATGCGTCGCGCGCAGCGGCACATCGCTGATACCGTAGGGAATCGCCAGCGCATCATCGTCACCGAACACGGCCGCGATATAGGGTACGTAGTCCTCGATGCGCGGCGACATGACGACAATTTCATGCGGCAGCAAGTTTTCGAGATTGTCAAAAAGGCGCAGCAACTGATCGCGCAGGACTTCGACCTCGCGTCGACGACTCGCGCACTGGTGCAACTGCACCGACGGCACGCGCTCGAGCGCTGGCGGCGGCGCGTGCTGTGGATCCAGCAACAAAATCCCGCTCTGCAGCCAGCCGAGCAGCCCGGTCGAGGCAGGCGCGGCAAATGCATCGTCATCATGCACGATCAGATCCGGCGCATGGATGGCCTTGAGAAACTCGCGACCAAGGCCGCCCCACGAAGCCAGCAGCGGATGGCCGGTTTCCAGATACGCCTCCTCGTCACGCCGACCATGCGCGGCCCACAACTGGCGCCGGCGCATACGTTCGCGATCGGAGACGATGTCGTCCCAGTAATCGAGGCAGGGATTGGGCTGGTAGAAGCGCAGCGGCACGCGCTGGGCCAGGGCGAGGAAGAATTCCAGCAACAGCGGTGGCAGGTGCGCGGCACCGAAGATCGAGAAACCCGATTCAAGCCCGCGTGGCAATTCCGGCGCTTGCTCGATTTCGCCAAGGACTTTCTGCATCAGACTGGCCCGGTCCAGCTCATCGACGGATTTGGCCAGATGACGCATCAACTCGGCCTGCCAGCGCGCGTCGACGTCGTTGGACTCGACACGGCCATGCGCCCAGTCGCGGATCCATTCGGGTCGTGCCATCGTGTATTCATCGAACAGGCGGGCCACCGCCACGGCCAGCTCGTAGCGCCGGCGCTGGTCGCCCGAGTCGCCCAGATAATTGCGCACGCGCTCGAAGTGCTTGCCCTGGGCCAGTTCGGGCAAGGCCGCGTGAATACGCCAGACCAGAGCCTCGCGCGAGAACGCGGATTCGAGTGGCAGCTTGCCGGAGAAACTGCGCAACACCTGCCAGACAAAGGTCGATGGCAACGGAAACTCGATGTTGATGGCGATCCCGCAGCGGCTCGCGATGCGCTCCTGCAACCAGCGACCGAGGGCCGGATGGGCGACAACGACAACCAGCGGCCGCAGCGGATCGCTGACGCCACTGGCCTGCAGATCATCGATCAGCCGGTCGGCAAGGATTTCGAGCCGGTTTCCATGGATGAATTGTGCTGCCTGCATCGCCTTCCCTTGATCCACCACGGCGCGAGCATGCAGCCTGCGGTTCTCAGCGCATGATACCGAGCGGTTCACGCCGATGTGGCCAGTAGCCTGTCGTGGGGCGGTACCACTGCAGGTGAGTCCGCCGTTGGCGCAAAAGATGTACGGGACTGCGGAACGCTGCATCGTGCGCCGGGTTCCGCCCGACAGCTTGCACTTTGGCTGACTTCACAGGTTGCGCGGAGACATTACGCAACAATGCAGGTTGGCGCTGAGCCGAAGGCGAAGCCCAACGCTGCGGGGTGGGTCGGGATTGCGAGTGGCTTGGGGCTTGAGGAGTGTTGGGCTTCGCTTGCGCTCAGCGCCAACCTACAAAATCCACGAAAACCGCTTGACGGCGAACAGGGGATCTACGCGAGCTGACTCAGCGCCGAGGCGAAACACCCGGCTTTGTTGACCTGGCACGCTGAACCGCCGCTCCGGATTGATTCAACGGCCTGGTCGCCAGCCAGATCAGATGCCGTGCACCCTTGCTGCCATGCGCGCGAACCGGCACCTCCTCGACCACGAAGCCACTCTGGCGCAAACGCAGCGTGAACTTGCGGTCGGCATGCGCCGACCAGATCGCGAGCACGCCATTCGGACGCAGTGCAGCCATGGCAGCGGCCAACCCTGGCAGCGCATACAGCCAGTCATTGCCAACCTGGGTCAAGCCACCGGGGCCGTTGTCGACATCGAGCAGGATCGCATCGAGGCTCGATCGCTCAGCCTTGATCACGGCAGCCACATCGCACTCGCGCACATCGACGCGCGCATCGTTGAGCGGATAGCCGGCATGCTGCCCCAATGGCCCGCGATTCCAGGCGACCACGCCCGGTACCAGCTCGGCGACGATGAGCTTTGCCCGCGCGCCAAGCCGGGCCAGTGCCGCCGCGAGGGTGAAGCCCATGCCTAGACCACCAATCAGGATGCGCGGCTCAATGACGGCCGCAATCCGTTCACAGGTGATCCGCGCAAGCGCATCTTCTGAACCATGCATGCGCGTCGACATCAGGTCACCGCCACCGGCGATCTTGATCGAATAATGCTCGCCCTCGGCGAACAGGCGCAGCTCGCCGCCACCGGGAATCGCGGCCGTATCGATCAGGGTCAGTCTTTGCATCGGCAGGCTGTAGCGAGTGTTGCGTCGATTGGGTCAGACATGGGCAACAGGTTGTTCGCGCGGCAATCGAGAGGGCGCAAGTCTAGCCCGGACTATTCATGAATACGCGTGATCGCGCAGGGAATGCGTTGCAAGCCGCTTTGAAGGACAATTGCGCTTTTCCACGACAAGCGAAATCGCCATGGACTCCACAACCCGCGCACGCTTTGCCAGCGAACTCGATTCAATCCGCGAACAAGGCCTGTTCAAGACCGAGCGCATCATCGCCACACCGCAATCGGCGCAAATCCGCACGACTGACGGTCGCGAAGTCCTCAATTTCTGCGCCAACAACTATCTTGGCCTGGCCGACAACGCCGAAATCATCGAAGCCGCGAAAGAGGCACTGGATACCCACGGCTTTGGCATGGCCAGCGTGCGTTTCATCTGCGGCACGCAGGATCTGCACAAACAGCTCGAAGCAAGGATTTCGGAATTCCTCGGCACCGAGGACACCATCCTCTATACAAGCTGCTTCGACGCCAATGGCGGACTCTTCGAAACCATCCTCTCCGATGAGGACGCGGTGATTTCCGATTCACTCAATCATGCTTCGATCATCGACGGCATCCGCCTGTGCAAGGCCGAGCGCCGTCGCTACGCCAACAGCGACATGGCCGAACTCGAAAAGCACCTTATCGAGACGAAGGACAAGCGTACGCGCCTGATCGCCACCGACGGCGTGTTCTCGATGGATGGCTTCATCGCCAAGCTTGACGAAATTGTCGCGCTGAAGAAGAAGCACAACGCCCTGCTCATGGTCGATGACTCGCACGCCAGCGGATTCGTCGGCAAGACCGGGCGCGGTTCAGCCGAACTGCACGGCGTCATGAACGAGGTCGACATCTACACCTCGACCCTCGGCAAGGCCCTCGGTGGCGGTTCCGGCGGCTTCACCAGCGGACGCCAGGAGATCATCGATCTGCTGCGCCAGCGCTCCCGTCCGTATCTGTTCTCGAACACGCTGCCACCACCACTGGTTGCGGCGAGCCTCAAGGTTTTCGAAATCCTCTCGCGCTCGACCGAACTGCGCGACCGCGTCGAAGCCAACGCCAGGCATTTCCGCCAGCGCATGAGCGTAGCCGGATTCGATCTGAAACCCGGCAACCATCCGATCGTCCCGGTCATGCTCTACGACGCCAAACTCGCCCAGCAATTCGCCAACGCCCTGCTCGAAGAAGGCATCTACGTCATCGGCTTCTTCTTCCCGGTCGTGCCCGCAAGGCCAGGCCCGCATCCGCACGCAGATGAGCGCGGCACACACGATCGAGCAGATCGATCGCGCGGTGGATGCGTTTGTGAAGGTTGGACGGAACCTTGGGGTGATTTGATTTTGGAGTTTGCCGCTGACTTCGCTCCTGCGGCGCGTGGCAAGCTCAGGTTTCGGATCGACTTGCGGCTGGAGTGAGCGGGGCTTCGATGAGTCGCCGCAGCAACAAGGCGCGCAGATCGCGCCGCACATCGCAGATAACATGCACATAAACCACGTCGCCGCGCGGTTCGTAGACGATACGATTCGTGCCGGCCAGCACCTGCCGGTACTGCGCCAGATTCAACGCGACCAGTTCTTCCGGTAATTTGCCCGCCTGCGGATGTGCAGCGATGCGCGCAATCGCCTTCGTGATGGCGGCGAGACTGTCCTTCCATGCGCCGATGCCAAAACGCTGGCGCATGTATTGCCGCAATTCGATCAAATCCGCTTCCGCACCATGCAGGATGACCACATGCACGCTCATTCGTCGTCGTTCTCCAGTGCCGAGAGCACCGCATCGGCGGGTTTGTACTGCCCAGCTTCGATCTGGTGGTTGCCCAGCGCCAGCAATTTGAGCAAGGCCAGGGTTTGTTCCTGCTGCTGGTAAGTTTCCACATCCATCACCACCAGCCGCGCTTCACCGTTCTGGGTGATCAGCAACGGCTCGCGCGTCTCCGCAAGCGTGGCCGCAATTTCCGCCGCATGGTTCTTCAGGTAACTGATGGGTTTGATCTGGCTGGAGTACTTCATGTTTTTCCCACGGTGCACTGAGTGGGAATAATTTAGTCTGAATTATTCCATCGGTCAATCCGAACAGGGCCGGCGCGTAGACATTTCAATCCGAAGTGACGCAGGTAAAGCCCGCAGGGTGGGCGCAGGGGATTGCGCCCCGTAATCTCGTAGGAGCCCCGCCAGGGGCGAGCTCTTCGCCAACCCAGCCAAAAGCTCGCCCGTAAACGGGCTCCTACAAGTCAACTCGCTCGCCTGAGGCAAGTGACAAATCAGCATGGATACCTCGCTCCGAACGAGCGCAAGATTTGAGCATCGGGACTGAAGCCCCTCCCACAAAAGCGTCGACTGAAACGCACAAAAAAACTTACGCCAAACTCCGAATCTCGTCCGCAGACAAATCCCGCCACATCCCCTTGGCCAGGTCACCCAGCACCAGCGACCCGACAGCGACGCGAATCAACCGCAAAACAGAAATATCAAAAGCCGAGAGCAGGCGGCGGATCTGCCGATTGCGGCCTTCATCGAGAACAATTTCAAGCCAGGCATTCTTCTCGCCACGACGCAGTTCGCGAACCGCCACAGCGACCAGATGTTCGCCGCGATCCTCGATGCCTGATTGCAATCGCGCGATCAATTCCGCGTCAGGAAGACGGTCGACCTGCACGTGGTAGGTCTTTTCGAGGCGGGATTCGGGGGCGCTCACGCGTGCCGCCCATTCGCTGTCGTTGCTGAAAAGCAGCAAACCCTCGCTGGCCTTGTCGAGGCGACCGACCGGTGCGAGCCATGGCAGGCCCTGGCCTTCGAGACAGGCGTACACGGTTGCGCGCGCACTTTCGTCACTCGCCGTGGTGACAACGCCGCGAGGCTTGTTGAGCATCAGGTAGCGGCGCGGCGCCGGATCGGCCGCGGCCCCGTCGATGGCGATCTCGGCATCGGCATGAGTTGGTGTCTCGGGATCACGGATCAGGCGCCCGGCGACGCGAACGCGCCCTTCGCGCACAAGCGCCTCGGCTTGCGAACGCGAGCAGATACCGCGCTTGGAAATCACCCGCGCCAGTCCATGCTGCACAGGAAAAGTGCGCTTGCTGGAATGGCCTGGATTCGGGCGGGTCGGTTTCATTGGAACCTCGCGAGATTCCCAAAACAAATCGGGGCGCCGAAGCGCCCCGTGGATCGTGCAGCGAGGCGCCGGTTACGGTCGCCGTTCGAGCGCGGGATCGTTCTTCAATGTGGGCATCAAATCCTGCTTGGAGACACCGAGCAGCAAGAGCACCGGGTTCGATACGAAGATCGATGACAAGGTGCCGACACCAATGCCGATCAGCATGATCAGGCCGAAATTCTCGAGCGCGGGACCGCCAATGAAATACAAGGTGCCTACTGCCAGCGCGGTGGTCGAACTGGTCATGATTGTGCGCGACAAGGTCGTGTTGACCGAGCGATTGAGAATCTCGACCGAATCACCCTTGCGCGATGAGCGGAAGATTTCACGGACGCGGTCGAAGACGACGATTGTGTCGTTGATCGAGTAGCCGATCACGGATAACACGGCGGCCAGTGCGGGCAGGTCGAACTCGCCGCCAATCAGTGCAAAAACGCCCAGGGTGAACAAGGTGTCGTGGATTTCGGTGACCACGGCGGCGACCGCGAATCGCCATTCGAATCGAACCCACAGATAGATCGTGATGCCGATGACGACGAAGATCACAGCAATCATGCCGTTGTCGCGCAACTCCTGACCGACTTGCGCGCCGACGAACTCGCTGCCCTTGATGCTGGCATCGTCGCGTTTCGTCTTGAGCGCAGACAGTACTTTGGCCGCAACCTTGTCGTTCGCGGCCACTCCGTTCTTGTCTGCCCCAGAATCGGCGTTCTTGTCGGCGACGATGCGGATGGCAAAATCATTCGTGCCACCGAAGGTCTGCACCACCGCATTGCTGAATCCGCCTTCGGTCAGGGCCGAGCGCACTTCGGCGACCGTGATCGATTTTTCGTAGCTGACTTCGACGCTCGTGCCACCGGTGAAATCAAGCCCGTAGTTGAGCCCACGGGTGGCCAGAATGGCTATGGCGAGCACCATCAGCACGGTCGAAACAACGACGGCAACCTTGTGCCAGCGCATGAAATCGATCTTGCTGTTCGGATTGAAGAATTCCATGAATAAATCCTTGGGGTCAGATCGACAGCGACTTGAGCTTGGAGCGGCCGAAGATCAGCGCCACAAGAGAATGGGTACCGGTCACTGCCGTGAACATCGAGGTCATGATGCCGATCGACAGGGTGATCGCGAATCCGCGAATCGGCCCCGAACCGAAGGTCATCAGGCTGACGGCGGCGATCAGGGTGGTGATGTTGGCATCGAGAATCGTGCTCCAGGCTTTCTCGTAACCGGCGCGGATCGCGGCAAATGGCGTCATGCCCGCGCGCGACTCCTCACGGATGCGTTCGCAGATCAGCACGTTGGCATCGACCGCCATGCCGAGCGTCAGCACGATGCCGGCAATGCCCGGCAAGGTCAGGGTCGCCTGGAAGATGCTCAGGATCGCGACAACGAGGACGAGATTCATCAACAGGGCGATATTGGCAATGACACCGAATGCCTTGTAGTAGACGCCGACAAAGACGACCACGAGCAACATGCCAAGAATAACCGCGTTGCGGCCCTTGTTGATGTTGTCGGTACCAAGGGTCGAGCCGATCACGCGTTCCTGGACGATATCGACCGGCGCAGCCAGCGAACCGGAACGCAGCAGCAGGGCGAGTTCGGAAGCCGCCTTTGCGCTTTCCAGGCCGGTTGTCTCGAACCTGCTCGAGAACACACCCTTGATATTGGCCAGACTGATGATTTCCTCGGTGATCTTGGCGCTGCGCACTTCCTTGCCGTCAACGATCCGCACTTCCGGCATGCGCTCGACCAGCACCACGGCCATACCCTTGCCGACGTTCTGCGAGGTGAAATCGAGCATCTTGCGCGCACCCGCCGAGTTCAAGGCCACGCTGACCGCCGGTGTACCGGTTTGCTGATCGACCGAACTTGATGCATCGACCAGTTCGTCGCCGGTGACGATGACTTTCTTCTTGAGCACGGCCGGACGGCCATCCTTGAAGTAGTAGAGCCGCGAATCGGGCGGCACCGAACCGGTGCGCACCACTTCGGCGACGTTGGCACTTTCGTCGACCGCGCGGTATTCCAGGGTGGCGGTCGCGCCGAGCAGCTTCTTGGCCTCGGCGGTGTCCTGCAGACCCGGCAACTCGACGACGATGCGGCTGTCACCCTGCTGCACGATCATCGGCTCGGCCACACCGAGTGAGTTGATGCGGTTGCGCAAAGTGGCCACGTTCTGCGTGATCGTGTTGTCGGCAATCTGCTTGATGCGCTCGGGCCTGACCCTGGCCAGCAGGCTCGGCGAGTCGCCAATCGACGCGCCGTCAGTGACGATCAGGTCGGTGAGGTCGCGCCCGATCGCCGCCCCGATCTTGTCGAGATCCTCGCTGCTGTTGGCCTGCACGATAATGCCCTGCGCACCTCGGCTGACCTTCACGTTGCGTATGTTCTTGTCGCGCGACAGTGAGCGGATGTCATCGACATAACGTTGTTCCTGGCCGTCGAGCACGCTCTTCTGGTCGACCTGCATGAGGAAGTGCACACCGCCCTGAAGATCGAGGCCAAGCGGCATCGAGTTTGCGCCGATCGCGCGCATCCAGGCCGGTACGGTCGAGGCCAGGTTCAGCGCAACGGTGAACTTGTCGCCGAGATCAGTGCGCAATGCGCTGGCCGCAGCCAGCTGCGCATCGGTGTCGGGGAAGGTGGCAAGCAGACGTTCGTCCTTGATGGTTACGTCGTCAAAGGCGATCTTGCGCGACTGCAGGGCCTGCAGGGCGCGCTCCTTGAGCGCTTCGTCGACGACTTCGCTCTTGTTCGCAAGCACCTGCACGGCAGGTTGCTTCTGATAAAGCGATGGGATTGCGTACAACACGCCAATGAACGCCACAAGAGCGACCAGGTAGTGTTTCCAACGGGGAAAATCGTTCATTCGTACAAATCCGGTTCTACGCTGTTGCCGATCTATCGATTATTCACAAGCTCAGGCGATGCCTCGGCACGGCTGGCACCACTGCGAATAGCCCCCCGGGCCGGATTCGCCGCCGCTCACCGCAATGGGGCTGGCTGAAGCAAACTCAAGACTGCTTGATCGTGCCCTTGGGCAGAACCGCCGTGATCGCACCCTTCTGCAGCTTGACGCTGACCTTGTCGGCGATCTCGAGGGTCACGAAGGTTTCGGACATGTCCTCGATGCGGCCGAGCATGCCGCCATTGGTCAGCACTTCATCGCCTTTGGCCAGGGCCGCGACCATCGCACGCGCTTCCTTGGCCCGCTTCATCTGCGGCCGGATCAGCATGAAATAGAACACGCCGAAAATCAGCAGCATCGGCCACATGCCGGTAAGGAACGACATTGGGTCAGGCGCAGCGCCGGGAGCGGCCTGCGCATAGGCGGAACTGATCAGAAAATCCATTGGGACTCCAAGGGTTTGCAACGCTGCCGGCGAGTACCGGGAGGCGAAAAAGGTCGCGGATTATGCCATGCCAGCGGCTGCAGCGCATCGTTTCGGCCATCGACACCGGTTCGGCCCGGCTGGATCAGAGCGGCCTCAGGCGGGAGCATCCAGGCTGTAGTCGAGCCCGTAGCAATGCACACCTTCGCGAATCGTGATGTTCAGCGAGCCACGCAGGCCGGCCAGCGCACCGGTGCCCGAATCCGGCACGACAGTCACCGAAAGACTCGGTGCACCGCGATCCATGGTGCCGGAATGCTGCAGGACGAAGCTGCCCTGTTGCCCCTGCAGGATTCCGACAACGCGTTCAATGGCGACGTAGCCGGCCGAACCCTTGATCTCGGTCATCGCACTGAGCATCTCGCCGATGCTGGTCGCCTCGAGATCGCCATGGAAACTCTTGTTGATCGAAATCCGCCCGCGCGTTTCGCCTTCACCGACTTCATTCAGATCGAGCGGATTCAGGCTGACTTCAAAGGTGCCGGTCGCGTGCTTGTTCATGGGCGTGCTGCTCGTGGAGGATCAAGGCCCCCGACGATGCCCGCAAGCCTACCGTCGCGCAAGCGCGCGCACTCCCGCAAACACATTGGAGATGCTCTCGCTTTGATGTTGGCTGAAACGCAACGCGGCTGCATTCAACAGCCGAAGGGCTGGACATGCCGCAGAGCCTGCCAGCGCTCTCCGACTGCCCGCTCCCGCCCCTCAAGACTCCCGCAACGCCGTCGTCACCGGCAATCGCGCGGCACGCACGGCCGGCAGCAGGCCGCCAACGAAGCCGATTGCCAGGGCCCATTTCACACCGGTCCAGAGCAGCGCTGGCGAAACGGAGAACTGGAATACGACCTGGCTGAAATTCGCGCCCAGCGTAGATACCGTGTAATTGTTGAACAGCAACCAGGCAATGAAGGCGCCGAGCAGGCCACCGATCAAGGCCAGCAGCATCGTCTCGATCATGACCGAGACAATCACCGGCGGTGCACGGAAGCCGATCGCGCGCAGCGTGGCGATCTCGCGAGCCCGCGTGGCCACGGCGGCATACATCGAATTGAGCGCGCCAAAGATCGCACCGATGGCCATGATCGCGGCAATGGTGATGCCGACCACACGGATGACCTTGCTGAGTCCTTCCGATTGCGCCGTGTAATAGTCGAGTGTGGTCTTGGCCTCGACCTTGAGTCGCGGATCGCTTGCCAGTGCAGCCTTGAACGCGTCCATCGCCTCGGGCGAGGTCAGACGCACGGTAACAGACTGATAGCCGCCACGACGGTAAGCCGCCGATACGGTATCTACATCGCCCTCAAGCTCGGATTCGTGCGCATCGCCAGATTCGAAAACGCCAACGATCGTCCATTGCTGGTTGTTGAGGTTGATCGTCGAACCGGGATCGAGACCGGCGAACTGCTGGCGTGCGCCCTTGCCGACGATCATTTCACGCAGACCCGGAGTGAACGTGCGGCCTTCAATGATTTTCACATTCGGGCGCAACGCCCAAACCTGCGGACCGACGCCGCGGATCTCGACATTGGCATCGGTACCGGTCGATTTTTTCGGCAGGTTGGCGACCACCACAAGCTCCGCTGATGTGATCGGCTTGCCCTCGGCGTCACGCAGAATGCCGGCCGCTTGCGAGATCAGGGTGGCATGCTCTCGCGAGATACCCGAACTCAATTCGGCAGACGCGCCGCCACGCAAGACAATCGCGGTCTCGGTGTCGCCCGTGCTCTTGAGCGTTTTCTGCAAACCATCGCCCATGGCCAGCATGGCGACCAAAACACCGACCACGCCAGCGATGCCGACCATGATCACCGACGAGGAGCCGAGCCGTTGGCCGAGGGTCGAGACACCAACCCAGGTAACCGAGGCTGCTTGCCGACCGGTTTGCGTGAACGCCATCCACAGCAGCAGCAGGATCAGCAGGCCGAGCAGAACCTGCCACGGCAACATCACCCAGAGCGCGACTGAAATCAGGATGATCAGCAACATGCCGAGACCCGACAGAAACGATTTTACTTTTTTCATGTCCGTTCTCCTCAGCGTCCAGCCAATGCATCAACGATATTCAGGCGCATTGCACGCAAAGCGGGCAGCACACCGACCAGTACGCCGATGCCGATCATCATCAGCAGACCGGTGATCCAGGTGCCCATGCCAACCGGCGGCAATTGCAGCATGCCGCCGCTGGCCGCGCCGATCACCGGCAGCAACACGGCGACCAGACCGAGGCCCAGCGTTCCTCCGATCACAATCAGCAGTACCGCCTCGGCGAACACCAGCAGCAACAAGCTGATATCGGAAAACCCCATGGTTTTCAGCGTAGCCAGCTCGGGCACGCGTTCGCGCACGGCCTGGGCCATGGTGTTGCCGGTCAGCAACAGCAGGGTGAAAAACACCGCACCCATGATCGCGCTGACAATCAAACCGATATCGCCAAGCTGCTTGGCGAACGAAAGCTGGAAAGCCTGCTCGGTCTGGGTCCTGGTTTCATGATCCGAGTTGGCCGAGATTGCATCAATGGCTTTCGCCACTTCGTCGGACTTGTTCGGATCCGTGACTTGGATCACCAGCCAGCCCACCTCGTGCGAACCGTAACCATTGGCCTCGTCAAAATAATCCCAGCGGAAGAACAGCTGTTGCTCAGCGCCACGCTGTTTCTCATCCCTGGCCTTGAAAATGCCGACAAGATCGAAGCTCCAGTTGGTATCGCCGGTGGCCTTGTTCGGATAGATCGCGCCGCTGATCGGAATCTTGTCACCGACCTTCCAGCCCCAGCGCTTGGCCAATGATTCGCCGACCAGGGCGCCGGTCCGCGTTCCCTTGAACTTCTTGAGCGCATCCGCCGAGATGATGAATTCGGGATAGATCTCGAAATACCCGGGATCGATCGCGATATTGACCATTTGATTCTTCTTGTCCTGGTAGTAACCACCGAACCAGTTCATCCAGGTCAGGTTCTTCACGCCCGGCGTCGCTTCAATGCGAGGGATGAGGCTTTGTGGCAAACCCTGGATGATCGAGTACTTTGAACTGACGACCATGCGATCGACACCCGCTGCATCGCTTCCAGAACTGAAAGCAACGCGCACCGCATCGAGCATGCCGAACAATAGAAATGCAGCCATGACTGACAACAAGGTCAACAGCGTGCGCGTCTTGCGCCGAAACAGGGCGGCCCAGATCAAGTGAAAATATTTCATGATTGAATTCTCCGCCTCAAGCGGCCGTTGACTCGACCAGGGTGCCCTTGTCCAGGTGCAAGGTGTGCGTCGCGTACTCGGCGGCCTTCGGATCATGGGTGACCATGATGATGGTCTTGCCGTGTTCGCGATTGAGCAGTTGGAGCAGGCCGAGCACTTCCTCGGCCGACTGGCGATCAAGATCGCCGGTCGGCTCGTCGCAGACCAGCAGGGTCGGATCCGAAACAATCGCGCGGGCGATGGCGACACGTTGCTGCTGACCGCCGGAGAGTTCATTCGGCTTGTGGCTGGCGCGATCAGACAGGCCGACCAGTTGCAGGGCGATCGAGGCATTGCGCTTGCGTTCGGCGGCCGAGAGCCGGGTCAGCAATAGCGGTACTTCGACGTTCTTCTGTGCCGAAAGCATCGGCAGCAGGTTGTAAAACTGGAAGATGAAGCCGACGTTGGCTGCACGCCATTTGGCCAGCGCGCCGCCACCGAGGTTGTCGATGCGCTGACCATCGACACTGATCGAACCACCGCTGGTCGAATCCAGACCGCCGATCAGATTGAGCAAGGTGGTCTTGCCCGAACCCGACGGTCCCATCAACGCGAGGAAGTCACCTTTCTCGATATCCAGATCGATGTGGTGCAGGACTTCGACTTTCTGCTTGCCGCGCTCGTAGGTCTTGCTGGCGTCGCGGATTTCTACAAGAGTTGCCATGGCTGATCCTCGCTTTCCGTCTTGATCCGGATTCGACCCGGGAATGATTATTTCTTCACGCTGATGCGCGAGCCGTCCTGCATTTCCGCAGGTGGCTCACGAACGATTTGTGCGGATGCGGCGATGCCTTCGACCAGGCGCAGCTCGCCCATGTTCTGCCCCGGCACAACCGGCTTGACTCCGACGCGGTCACCGTCGATCAAGAAAACCACGCTCTTGCCATCGCGCTGGACGATGGCCGTTCCGGGCAGCAGCACGCCTTTGGGCGCTTCGGCGTTGGCCGGTGTGGCAGATTTCTCTTCCATGAACGACACGCGCGCGCCCATGTCAGGCAGGATGCGCGGATCCTTCTGCTCAAGGCCGACGCGAACCTTGACCGTCGCCTTGCCGCGATCGGCGGTCGGGATGATGGCAATGACTTTGGCCGGAATCGTCCAGTCCTGGTAGGCGTCGAGAACCGCTTCAGCCGGCGCGTTGGGCTCGACCCGATTGATATAGGACTCGTTTACATCGACCTCGATCTCCAGCGAATCCATGTCGACGATCGTGCCGACGCCGGTGCGCGTGAAGCCGCCACCAGCAGAGAGAGGCGAGATGATCTCACCCACTTGGGCTGCTTTCGCAATGACCACACCCGAAAACGGCGCACGCACGGTCGTATAGTCAAGCTGCACTTGCGTGCTGCGCAATTGCGCCTGGGCCAGATCGACAGCCCGATGCTGGGCGTTGAGTTGCGCGACCAGAACATCGACCTCGGTTTGCTTCGCTTCAACAGCCTGCGCCGAAACCAGCTTGCGTCCGACCAGATCCTGTACCCGCACAAGATCGCGCTTGGCCTGGTTCAGCTGCGCCTCTATCTGGCCGACCTGGGCCTGGGTCTGTGCGAGCTGGGCCTTGGCCTGGGCCAAACTGGCCTGCTGAGCGGTGTCCACAAGTCGCGCCAACACTTGCCCTTCTTCAACATGCTCACCTTCCTCGATCAGCACCTCGGAAAGGGTTCCGGTGATCTGCGCCGACACGGTGGCCTGGCGTCGTGCCGTCACATAGCCGGTCGCCTGCAACACGGCAGTCGATCCGGCAGCGCTCGCATTTGGCGCAATCGCTGTTACTGCCGACACCTCGAAACTGCGTTGCGACGACATCCACCACCATGCCGCAGCGCCGCCGAGCAAGACGAGCGCAACCAGCGCGACGATCCAGGGTGCGCGCGAAGGCGGCTCGACCTTGTTCCGGTCGATACGCAACTGATTGAGCAATTCGCCCTTGTTGTCCATCCATCCTGTCCTGATTGCCCGAGGGGGCGCAGAGTCTGCCACAGCTTGCCGGGGCGACCGAAGTTGAACAACCCACCAGCATCACCGGCTCGCTATGACGCCTGTCACCTCCGATGCTTGCGCGCAACTATCGAGAGCACACGGCATACGCCCTCCGATACTCGACATTGACGCGCGCAAACGCCCAGAATCAGGCCGACCCACGCCATCCGAGGATCCTGCTCCATGACCTTTGCCATCGCGCCCCATGCCATGCCGGCGATCCCGGTCGCCGGAACCGACATGCGCTTTCCGGTTCATCGCATCTACTGCATCGGGCGCAACTATGCCGATCACGCCAGGGAGATGGGCTCCGAGGTCGATCGCGCACAGCCGATTTTCTTCAGCAAACCGGCCGACGCGATCGTGATCGACAATGGCGATGTGCCCTACCCCTCGGCAACCAGGGATCTGCACCACGAAGTGGAAATGATCGTCGCCCTTGCCACCGGTGGCCGCGACATTGCCGTTGAGCACGCGCTCGAACATGTTTATGCCTACGGCGTCGGCCTCGACCTGACCCGTCGCGACTTGCAGGCAGCGGCAAAGAGCAAGGGCAATCCCTGGGATATTGCCAAGGGCTTTGATTGCTCCGCGCCAGTCTCGGATCTGTACCGGGCCAGCGAAATCGGCCATCCAGGGCATCTCCAGCTCAGCCTCGGTGTGAATGGCGGACGCCGCCAGCAGACCGACATCGACGAGATGATTTTCAGCGTTGCTGAAATCATCCATGAGCTGTCCAAACTCTACGACCTGCAATCCGGCGACCTGATCTTCACCGGCACCCCAGCGGGAGTTGCCGCGCTGGTGCGCGGCGACCACTTTCACGCTGAGCTGGAAGGTATTGCCGTGCTGGAGGGGCGGATAGTTTGATTGAGGCCGCGGGATTTGCGCGTGGCGTGGGTGTTTTCATTGGGCTCAGGACAAAGGCACCGCGGCTGTAGCCCCTCTCATCAAACATAACCTAACTCGTTGATTGGAAAGGCGCGCAGCCAGCAGGTTTTTCCTTCTCCCGAGGCCGTCAAGCCAAAGCAAGAACTCGCCCTTAAACGGGCTCCTACAGGTCAACCGCAAGCCTTGTAGGAGCCCCGCCAGGGGCGAGCTCTTCGCCCACGCCAGCCAAAAGCTCGCCCGTAAACGGGCTCCTACAGGTCAACCGCAAGCCTTGTAGGAGCCCCGCCAGGGGCGAGCTCTTCGCCCACGCCAGCCAAAAGCTCGCCCGTAAACGGGCTCCTACAGGAGGGGAGAAGGAACGGCAACTGCCCGGATCCATGTTTGCTGCGCGACAGCGCGCCGCCGAAGGCGGAGCGTGGATTCCCACCAAACGCCTGCGCCGCGACTGGCTGTTGTGGGAGGAGCTACAGCCGCGATGCGTTTCCTGCGCCAGCGGGGAGAGCTTGCGAAAATGGTTCATGTCTTCGATGGCTTGTTACCCGTTACCGCTTCGGTGTTGGTAAAACTTCGCAACATCACCGCACTGGCCGAATTATCCGGATAGAGTGGCGAGGCGACGCTCGCAGTCGCGACAATCAACCCACCCTGAAGGAGTCAACATGCGCATGATGTCGGAGTTCAAGGCGTTCGCCATGCGCGGAAACGTCATCGATCTCGCCGTTGGCGTGGTCATCGGCGCCGCGTTCGGCAAGATCGTCACCTCCCTGGTCAACGACGTGGTCATGCCGCCAATCGGCAACCTGATCGGTGGTATCGACTTCTCCTCTTACAAATACGTGCTGACCGCCGCTGGCGCCGATGGCACGGGCGAGGTCGCGATCCAGTACGGCGCGTTCATCAACACGATGATCCAGTTCACCATCATCGCCTTCGCGATTTTCCTCGTGATCAAGGCGATCAACCGGGTCAGCAAGAAGGAAGAAGAGAAATCACCTGCCGCGCCGCCGGCCGATGTCGTCCTGCTCACCGAAATCCGCGATCTGCTCAAGCAGGGCAAGTAGGCGGCATCGCGAATCGACAGGCAGTCGAGAACCGCGCCACGGCGCCGATCCTGGTCGAATCCGGGCCGACTATCGAGTCGGGCGAATGACCTTTGCCACACTTGAGCATTGCTGCGCTCTGGCAAGATGCCGCTCTTGTCTCCACGCGGAATCCGATCATGCCCCGTCTCGCCTCGCTCGCCCTTGCCTTGCTGCTGATCCAGACCGGTGCCCGGGCCGCGGATTCGACCACGGCAACAACGATCCCGCAGGCGGCCATCGAGAAGGCTGGCGAATTGCGCGAACGGGCGCTCAAGGATGATGTCGCCTATGCCATCGTCGAGGATCTGACCGTTGAGATCGGCCCGCGCCTGGCCGGTGGCGAGAACGACCAGAAGGCGCGCGACTGGATGGTCGCCAGATTCAGGGCGCTCGGTTTCGACAAGGTCTGGACCGAGCCGGTCAGCTATCCACGGTGGGTTCGCCGCGGTGAAAGCGCCGCGATCACCGCGCCCTACCCGCAAACGCTGGCGGTGACTGCGCTCGGCGGCTCGGCTGGCACACCGGTCGGTGGACTCGATGCCGAGGTGATCACCTTTGATTCGCTCGATGCGATGAAGGCCGCGCCGGACTATCTGGTCAAAGGCAAGATCGTCTATATCGGCATCCCGCGCATGCACGCGCTGGTCGATGGCCACGATTACGGAACCGGTTCGGCAGTGCGTGTACTCGGCCCGGAGTTGGCAGCGAACAAGGGCGCAGTCGGTTTTCTGTTGCGCTCGGTCGGTTCGGATAGCAACCGCCTCGCCCACACCGGCATGACCCGTTTTTCTGATCGGGCCAAGGCGATTGCGGCCGCGGCGCTGGCGAATCCCGATGCCGATCTGCTCGACAACATGCTCAAGCGCGGCAAGCCGGTGAAACTGCATCTCGCCCTCGATTGCGGTATCGAAGGCAGCTACATCGGCGCCAACGTGATCGCCGAAATCACCGGCAGCACGCGCCCGAACGAATACTTCCTGACCGGCGGACATCTCGACTCCTGGGATCTCGGCACGGGTGCGATCGATGATGGTGCCGGTGTCGCAATCACAACGGCCGCTGCACATCTGATCGGGCAACTGAGCGAACGTCCGGCGCGCAGCATCCGCGTGGTCGCCTTCGCCAACGAGGAATCCGGCCTGTTTGGCGGCAAGGCATACGCCGCCCAGCACCATCTGCAGATCGGCAAGGCCATTCTCGGTGCGGAGTCCGATGCCGGCGCTGACCGCATTGTCAAAGTCACCGCGACGGTCAAACCCGAAGCACGCGGCGCGATCGACCAGATCGCCAAAGCGCTCGCCCCGCTCGGCATCGAATACGACGCCAAGGCCGGCGGCAGCGGCGGCTCGGATCTATCCGCCGTGCACGCGGTCGGCATGGCCGGGCTGTCCCTGCGCCAGGACACCACGCGCTACTTCGACTGGCACCACACCGCCAACGACACCCTCGACAAGGTCGATCCCAGGCAATTGCGCCAGAACGTCGCCGCCTATGCCGTTGCCATGTACCTGGCTGCTTCCGCCGAAGGTGATTTCGGCTCGGCGCCCGATGCGTTTGAGTCCGACAAATCCGAATAGGCAGGGAATCGGCGGAATCCGGCCTGATTGACTCGATCGGAAGTTGGTCGCCGCTGTGCTGCAAGCCAGTGTCCTGAACCGGATCAACAAGCCCGGCAAAGGGCTAAGATGGACGGAGATCCATTCCGGCCGACCGGAGACCTATGCGCTCCATTTCGATCTTTCGGTTCCAGGGTTATGCGGTTGATCTCGCTGCGCGGGTGATTCGCCATGGCGGCGCCGTGGTGGAGGTCGAGGCCAAGGTTTTCGACCTGATCGCGTTGTTGCTCGAGAATCGGGATCAGGCGTTGTCAAAGCGCGAGATCAACAAAGCACTTTGGGGAGAACGTCCGGTAACCGATGCCGCGCTGTCGCAGCTCCTGAGCAAGGCCCGCCGCGCGTTGGGTGATGACGGCGACCACCAGCAGGTGATCCGCACCGTGCATGGCCGGGGTCTGCAATGGTCCGCGCCGATCGAGGTCGAGAATCGTGATCCCACACTGACGGACCCGCCCGAGACCAGCGACCGGTCACGCAAGACCCGGGCATTGTGGCTGGCGGCATTTGCGGCCTTGCTTGCCGTCCTTGCCGCCTTGCTCGTCCCGCAGTCGCCACCCAGCGCCGGCAACGGCAAACTGCTGTCGCGCATCGCGATCCTGCCGATCCTCGACCGCACGGGCGAAAAGGATCTCGCCTGGACACGCAACGGATTGATGGGCCTCATCTCGAGTTTGCTGCAGGAGCAGGGGCGCGTTGAAGTGATCGGATCGCAGATCGTGCAAGACGCGATACGAGGTCGCGACTCGCTCGATGCAGCAGCCTTGCTTACCCTGCGCGAATCGCTCGGTGCCACCCATCTGATCCAGGGCGAGCTGCGCCGGGTCGGCTCACTCTATGAGCTTGATCTGCGCTTTGACGAAAATGAAAGCGCGCAGCGCCATGACATCCTTCGCGGTGCGTCACCGGCTCCGCTCGCGGTCGACGCGGCAGCTCGCATACAGCGTTGGTTGGGCGTGGCCTCGCCTTCATCGTCCAGCGACGAGGGTTCGGATGTCCGCGATCCTTTCCTCGCCGAAGCGTACGCGCGCGGCCTCGACGCGTCTGCGCACGGAGACGAGGCCGGCGCGATGAAGTACTACCAGATCTGCCTCGATCAGGATCCCGGATTGCTCTGGCCACGCCTTCGCCTCGCCCGTGCCCAGGGCAATACCAACCAGCAGGAGGCCAGCATCGAAAATGCTACGAAGGTCGCCGAAGCGGCGCGGCGCAATGGCAACGACGATCTGCTCATACAGGCGCTTCGTCAGCTCAGTGCAATCGCGTACTACAAGGGCGATGGCGACGCTGCCGCGCGCTATCTCGATGAAGCCTTGTCGAAATTTTCCGACGATAGTCGCCCGCTGTCGCTGGCCGGCGTGCATTCCACTTATGGTGCCGTCGAGATAAAGCGCGGCCATCTGGATCAGGCGCGTGAACACCTGCAACGCGCTTTGCCGCTGACGCGTGCCGCAGGCAACCGGCGCGGCGAGGCGTCGGTCTTGATCAATCTGGCCATCATCGAGGTCGAGCGCGGCAATTTTGGCGCCAGTTTCTCGCGATTCCGTGAAGCCATTGACGTGGCCCGCCAATGTGGTGCCAAGGATCTCGAAATGCGCGCGCTTGGCGGCTTCGGCGCGGCCGAGTTCGATGCCGGTCAAGCCCTGGCAGCGGTTCCCATGCTGAGCGGAACCCTGACCCTGGCCAAGGAGCTTGTCGACCAGCAAACGACCGTGCATGTGGCGACCAATCTCGCTCGCGTCCTTGCGATATTTGGCCGGCACGAGAGCGCCGAGGCTCTGATCCAGCAGGCTCTCGATATCGGCAGGCGACAGAACAATCCAGCGTGGCAGGCCAAAGCCTGGTGGGCGAAAGGTATCAACGCGGAGCAACAAGGCAATTGGCCCGGTGCCATTGCCGCGCTCGGCGAAGCGCACCGCCTGTTTGCGCAGATCCGGGCCAATCTCGACGACGTCGCCGTGCTGGTCGACTCGGCCCGCGTCGCAACGCGCGCTGGTGACGCCGGAGCGACCCGAGCTGCGGCGTCGGCATTGGCTGACGTGATCGAATCGGAACCCGGCAATCCGAAACTGGCGGTTTTTCAACCCCTGGTACTGGCCGAGGCGACTTATGCCTCGGGGCATCACGCCGAAGCCCTGGCCGCCTTGCAACAATGGGTCGACGCCAATGCATCCCGCCTCGACTGGTCGCCGCGACTGGATGCACTTTTGCAGCTGGGCCGCTGGCGACTGGAGCAGCACGATGCCGGTGCGGCTCTTGCCGCGGTGGAGTCGCTGACTCCCTGGATCGAGCAGTACCCCGATGTAATCGAGCTGCACATCGCCGCCCTGCGTGCTGCGGGCAAGACTGAGCAGGCATCGGCAGAGCAGGCGCGTCTCGACGCACTCAAGGCATCGCCCGACCTGGACATATCTGTCGACCTGCTTTCGCCTCCCGCTCCAGGCGAAACCGGAAACCCGGTGCACTATTGATTCGGCCCATAAATAGTCTTGATATTGCTCCCATGGCGGGGACGAAAACCTTGAGGGAAGTTTCACCCACTCCCGTTCGTGGTGAGCCGTGAGCCCGTCGAACGGTCGAACCATGATGGGAGGTGGCCGAAGTGGCTCGGCAGCTTGGAAGTACCCCTTCGACAGGCTCAGGGCGAACGGTTGAGGTTGGACCAAACTTGACGGTGTAAAGTCGTACTATTTAAGGGCCGAATCAATAAGCGGATTTCGGCCGGTACTGGCGGCGCGGTTCGATCGCCGCCGCCCGGCTCACGCCGGGTTTTCGCCGCGTCGGGCGCAATCCGTTCATTCGTAAGGCTTCGTCGGGATCCGGTCAGGAATCCGTAAAGACCCGCGCCACCAATGCCTGCTGAAATCCGCAACGATCAACGATCGGAGATCAGCGATGAATACCTATGGAAATCCATCGGGCAGACGCGCGACGGCGAGCGGGCGGAGTCCCCATGCGGATGCCCGCAAGTTCCCGGCACGCAGCCGTCCCCTGCCATATGCGGGCCTGGCCATGACCCTCCTGTTGCTGCTGGCCAGCGACGTCGCCATGGGCCTCGCCCCAGGCCAAGTGGGGGTGCAGGTGACAATACCTATCAGTGAAATTGCCGACAGCGCGCAGGCCGTCGCACTCGATCCGAACGGAAATATCGTATTGGCCGGCACCGCAGGCAGCAGCTATTCGGTACTCGTACGCCTGCAACCAAACGGGGTGCCTGATCCTTCGTTCGGAGGCGGTGGCATCTTCGGTCATGATCTCAGTGTCGATCTGGGTGACGGTTTACGCGCATTGGTGCGCATTGCCGGTAATCGCTACGTGGGTTGCGGCTTTTTCGACAGTCCCGGCACAGCCAGGGACTTTGTTGTCGCACGATTCACCAGCAACGGCTCGCTGGATTCCAGCTTCAACGGCGCCGGCTTTGCAGTGACGCCGTTCGCCAATTCGGGGCCGGGCGAACAGTGCAACGGGGTGGCCGTCCAGTCCGACGAAATGATCGTCTCGGTGGGATATACCCACGAAAGCGGGCCGTCGCATGTCGCCATCACGCGACACACCGCCAGCGGCCAGCTCGATACGGGATTTGGAATCGGCGGCAAGCTCAACATCAACGCCGCAGCCACCGCGAACGGCTATTCCGAGGCCAAGGCGGTGCTCGTGCAGCCCGACGGAAAAATCCTGGTTGCCGGGTTTGCGTTCGGGCCGGGTCACAGCGAATTCCTGCTCATGCGGTTGAACACGAACGGCACTCCCGATGCCAGCTTTGGCACAGGCGGCATCACCCGAACCGCGGTCGGCAGCAGTGAAGACATCGCCAACGCCATGGTTCGTCAGCCCGACGGCAAGATCGTGCTGGCCGGATCGACCTACGCGGCCGGCGGGCAACGTGATTTCGCACTCGCTCGTTACAGCGTATCGGGCGTGCTCGATCCGACCTTCGGTACCGGCGGCATCGTGACCACAGCGATCGGCCCGAGCGATGACTATGCCTACGCGCTCGTGCTGATGCCCTGGGGACGTCTGGTCGCTGCGGGTTCGGCACGCACCGCCGTCGGCCAATCTCCAACCGACTTCGCCCTGGCGGCCTACAACGCCGACGGCGGACTTGACCGCTATTTCGGAGTTGCCGGCAAACGCATCGTCGACGTATCCACTACTTCCGATGTCGTCTACGGCCTCACCAGCGACATCAGCGGCGCCCGCTTGTGGGCTGTGGGAACCGCATCACGATCGGGTATGACCCCGAATCAGGATTTCGTGGCAGTCGAACTCGGACTCCCCGACACCATTTTCCGCGACGGCTTCGAGGTAACCGCGCCATGAACATGTGTCGTCGCCCTCAGCGTGCAAATTCCCTGATCCGGGTTTTGGTCGTTTTGGCAGGTGCCAGTTCCAGCATCGCTGCGGCACAGACTTTTGTCCTGGATCCGTATTTTGGCAGCGGCGGAATCGCCACATTTGAATGGTCCGTCAGCTATGGAATCCAATGGGATGCGGCTGATGCCTGGGCCGAACGCCAGGCTGATGGGAAATGGGCGGTAGTCACCCAGCTTCGCGATGGGGTCAACCAGCGTTCCGCGCTCAACTGGTTCGACGCGAACGGCCAGGTCACGCCGGCAGGACCGGGCGGCGGTGGCTACACGCCGGTTACTCAAAGCGTCTGGAACGTTGCCGGCCTGGCCGTTTCCGCCGACGCCTCGCTGACCATCGGCGGCAGTGTCATCGGCGGCAGCGCCGACGTCGACTATATCGTCCGGCGCTCGCTTGCCGATGGCGGCGTCGGCTACATCGGCTGCAACGGCACGTTTTTCCAGCAGATCGCGTTCGACCTGGCTCCGCCTTCAAATGTCGACGATGTCATGACTGCGCTGAGCCAGGATTTCATCGGCCGGCAAGTACTGGTCGGGACCCTGGCTACCACGGCCGGCGAGAGCCGCATTGGCGTCGCCCGCATCCAGCCCCAATGCGGCCTCGATACCAGCCTCAACGGTAGCGGCAAGCAAGTGATCGACCCGAACCCGTACACGATATTTCCACCGCCGCGACGTGCGCGGGCGAATACCGTGATCCACGATGCGATCGGTCGAATACTGATCGGTGGCGGCGTCACATTCGGGCTGAACAGCAGCGACGATGGCGCCTGCATCATCGTGCGCCTGCTCAGCAACGGCCAGCGCGATGCCACGTTCGGCAACAATGGGGTTGCCTACATCAACAGCTTCACCTTGGTCCCCGGCAATATCCGCTGCGATGTGCGCGGACTGGCCGTGCAGAACAACGGACGCATCCTTGTCAACATGGACTGGACCCTGACCAACGCCCAGGGTACGAGCAACCGCGAATACAACCAACGGCTCACCGATCAGGGAACCTACGATCCGAGTTGGCTGGATCCGTGCTGTACGGTCGGCTACAGCAACGTCGAAGTGAAGGCTGGAGGCATGGCCCTGCTCGAGGGCGAGTCGGTTGCCTTGATCGTGTTTTCCTCGCTGGTCAATCAGGTCGGAGCCGATGACGCCCGCGCGGAGCTGATCGCGTTGCGCCTCAACGATGGCTCCTTTGCCACGAGCTTCCTCGCCCACGGGCAGTTGCCGCTCGGCCTTGTCAGCACCAGCTATCACCGCATCGTGGTCGATTCAGCGGACAGCTTCGTCGTGGTGGCCACATCCGGTGACGATTTGCTCAGCCACCGTCGCGTGCATCTGCTGCGCTACCGGCGCGCCAGCGGCATTCCCGCCGACATCATTTTCCGTAACGGCTTCGACCCATGAATCCGGCTCGCAGCCCGCAGGAGACCGCCGGTATCGATTCGACGAAAGCGGCAAGCGCGACAGGCTGGTGCCTTGTGTGTGCGCCGCCAGCCAGTGTGGTGCTTGCGAAATAATTGAACTATTTATTCCTGATTCACCCCTTGCAGGGCGGAATCCGCTTCGGTGGGGCTGCCCTGTTCTCTGCCCACGGATAGGGTTCGATCTGTGATCGAACGTTTCTGCTCAGGATCAAGCGAGCGTCAGCGCGCAGCACTGACCCACAAAGGCCGGTGCGGCTCTTGCGCAACCGGAAGCCCTTCGTTGGCATGGCCAAAGCCAATGACATCCTGCAGAAAGTCATCCGTGCGAATCGACGGCTCAGTTCAGGGAACAACCAGACACCACACCAGCCCGACAACCGGCGCAACTACGGTTGGGCGTGAACTTGACGCCAGTATTCACCAAGCACCACGGCCGCACTGACCGAGATATTGAGGCTGTCGACGATGCCGCTGCCCGGAATTGAAACCTTGTGGTCGGCTGCTTCGACCAGGGTCTTGCTCATGCCCTCGCCTTCCGCACCGAACACGAGCACCTTGCGCGGCTCCAGACGGGTCGCATAGATGTTCTCGCCGCCGCGCGGAAGGGTCGCGGTGATCCGGTAGCCTGCCGCGCGCAGGCTGGCCAAGGCAGCGGTTTCATCCTCGACACGAACCAGGGGCACGATTTCCGCCCCGCCCTCGGCCACGCGCGCAGCCGCACCGGAAAGATCCAGCGATGAAGTAGCCGGCACGATCACGCCAGCCACGCCGAAATGCGCGGCACTGCGCAGCAGCGCACCGAGATTGTGCGGATTGCCGACCCCATCGAGCCAGATCAGCAAGGACGGCGCCGGCGCCTTTGGCTGGGCGGCAAGCAGGTCGTCCAGCAGGAGCGCGGCCGGACGCAGCATCTCGAAACAGATGCCTTCGTGGTGGCGCGAACCGGTCAGCTTGTCGAGATCGCTGTTCTCGACCACGCGATAGCCGAGCTTGTGTTTGACGCACCAGGCCAGTATCGGCTTCACTTCGGCGATGCGTGATTCGAGCAGGTAGACCTTGCGCAATTGCTCCGGCCGTCGGGCGAATGCGGCAAGACAGGCATTGATGCCGTACAGACGCATTTCACCGCTCGGGCGAACCGGTCTTGTTTCCGATTCAGCCGCATCCTGGGCCGGCACCGCTTGCTCGGGCGCGCGCGGTCGCTCGAATCCGGCTGGCTTTTTCTTCCAGGGCGAGGCCGCGGCGGGCTTGCTACTTTTCCATTTGCTGTCTGTCATGACTGGCTAGCTGTGTTCTGTCTGGTGGCTCGGGGCGCAGCATCGCATACATCCAAAGATCGAGAACGCGGCCACCCTTGATTACGGCGCGGCGCAGGATGCCCTCACGCTGGAATCCTGATTTCCCGAGCACGCGCGCCGATGCCGGGTTGTTCGAAAACACCGTTGCCTGCAGGCGCTCGTAGCCGTAGTGGGAAAAGAGATACGCGCACCAGCATGTCACTACCCGACTCATGATGCCGCAGCCCCAGTAACGACGACCCAGCCAGTAGCCGATCTCTCCACCAATTCTCAACTCGGCGGCACCCGGTCGTACGTCGATGCCACCAACGGCCACCCCATCGACCTCGATCGCTAGCACGATCATTGGCGGCCTTGCCGGCTCGGCCAGGAATGCCTCGGCGTCCGCCATCGTGTACGGAAACGGAAAGCGATCCGACACACTGCGCGACACGGGCTCGTCGTTCGCGTGCAAGACCAGCGATGCGAGATCCTCAGCGCGCCACGGACGCAACACGAAACCATCGCCCTCGATGCGCGGCAGCGCAGCGATCATGCATGCCCACCAACGGCCGGCGTTTCCGCATCGAGCTTGTCGATCTTGCGTGACAGTGCATCGGGCGAGCGCGTGTACGGGGCCAGCAACGAATAGAACGAAGGCACGACGAACAGCGACAGCAGGGTTGAGAAAGCCACGCCGAAGATCACCACGACACCAATTGCCGCGCGACTCGCCGAGCCCGGACCACCAGCCAGCACCAGCGGCACCGCTCCGGCGATCGTCGCCACCGAGGTCATCAGGATCGGACGCAGGCGCACCGAAGCCGATTCGGCAATCGCATCGGCGATGCTCATGCCCTCATCACGCAACTGGTTGGCGAATTCGACAATCAGGATGCCGTTTTTCGCCGCCAGACCAATCAGCATGACGATACCGATCTGGCTGAACAGGTTGAGGCTGTTGCCGGTCAGCCACAGGCCGATCAGGGCACCGAGCACGGCCAGCGGCACAGTCAGCATGATCACGAACGGATGCATGAAGCTCTCGAACTGAGCAGCGAGCACGAGGTAGACAACCAGCAGAGCCAGGGCAAAGGTGACGATCACCGCACCGCCAGCTTTCAGGTACTCGCGCGAATCGCCCTTGTAGTCGAGTTGCGCGGTGGGCGGCAGTTCTTCGGCCACGGCCTTTTTCACCCAATCGAGCGCTTCACCCAGCGTGTAGCCGGGCGCAAGGCCGGCAGAAATCGTGATGCCGCGCAGGCGATTGAAGCGATTCAGACGGCCCGGCTCGGCCAGCTCCGTGAGACTGACCAGGTTGGCCAATGGAATCAGTTCGCCGCTGCGCGCCGAGCGCACGTAAAGGTTGTCGAGATCGGCTGGCGCGGCGCGATCGCTGCGCTGCGCCTGCATGACCACATCGTATTCCTCGCCACCTTCGACATAGGTCGTGACCCGGCGGCCGCCCATCATCGTCTCGAGCGTGCGCCCGATCTCCTGCGCCGATACGCCGAGATCGGCCGCGCGCGCATTGTCGATTTCGACACGCATCTGCGGCTGGGTTTCCTTGTAGTCCGAATCGGCTCCGAACAGGCCCGGGTTGGCCTCCATGCGCGCGAGGACGCGATCGCGCCAAATCGCCAGTTCCGTGTAGTCGGGGCCACCGAGGACGATACTCAGCGGCTGGCCGCCACCGCGAACCAGGCCGGTTCGGTACGAAGGCACCGCGCGCACGCCGGGAAGGCTGGCCAGATCCTTGCGCAGCATCTCGGTGACCTCGGGCGTCGATTCCTTGCGTTTTGTCCAATCCTTGAGAAATACTGTAATGCGGCCTGTGTGCATTTCCTGGCTGGCACCGTAGCTGCCCGGCACACGCGAATTGAAACGCTCAATCGGGCCGCCCTCACCGATCAGGCCGAAGAATTTCTGCTCGACCTGTTGCATCTGGCCGACCGTGTAGTCGAAGCCGGCACCCTCCGGGCCGTTCACCGAGACAAACAGCACGCCGCGATCCTCGGTCGGCGCAAGCTCGGCCGGAACCAGATGCAGCAGCATTCCACTGAATCCAAGGGCGGCGAGCAGGATCAGGCCGAAGATGACCGGCTTGCCGCTGCTGCGCACGACGCTGCGCCGATACACAGCTGTGAGCCGATCGAGACGAGTGTGCACGAACGCGCTGAAGCCCTTCTTTTCGACATGCGGGCGTACCAGTTTGGACGCCATCATCGGGGTCAGGGTAAGCGCGACAAAAGCCGACAGGGCGACCGCACTGGCCAGGGTCACCGAAAGTTCGCGGAACAGGCGTCCGGTATTGCCTTCCATGAAACCGATCGGCAGGAACACTGAAACCAGCACGGCGGTCGTTGCGATCACCGCGAACGCGACCTGACGCGTACCGCGCTTGGCCGCGATCAGCGGCGGCTCACCGAGATCGGCACGACGCTGGATGTTCTCGAGCACGACGATCGCGTCATCGACGACGAGGCCGATGCAGAGCACGAGGGCGAGCAGGGTCAGCAGGTTTATCGAGTAGTCGAATGCATACAGGCCGATGAACGCGGCGATCAGACAGACCGGCACGGTCACCGCCGGAATCAGCGCCGAACGGGCGCTGCCAAGGAACAGGAAGATGACCAGGACGACCAGCACGCCGCCCTCGATCAGGGTCGCGTAGACGCGCTCGACCGCCGATTCGATGAACAAGGTCGAATCGTAGGCAACAAAGATCTCGGTGCCGGCCGGCAGCGTCTGCTGCACACGCTCGGCCTCGGCACGCGCGGCGCGCGCGACTTCGAGACTGTTCGCGGTCGAGGTCTTGACGATGCCGAGACCGACATTCGGCTGGCCATTGCTGCGCAGGTACGAACGCCGCTCCTCGGCGGCGCGTTCGACCCTGGCCACGTCGCCGAGATGCACGACATAACCGTCACTGCCCTTGGTCAGGGCGAGATTGGCAAAGTCCCCGGGCTTGAGGTAATTGCGCTGCACGCGCAGGGTGAAATCGCGCGTTGCCGATTCGATCCGGCCGGCCGGCAGCTCGACGTTCTCGCGGCGCAAGGCGGCCTCGACATCCGACACCGCCAGTCCGCGTGCGGCCAGCGCCTCGCGGTCGAGCCAGATGCGCATCGCGTAACGTTGGCCACCGCCGACAAAGATCCGGGCAACGCCTTCAATGGCGGACAGCCGATCCTTCACGTAACGCTCGGCAAAGTCACTGAGCTCCAGCGAATCCATCCGATCGGAGCGCATGTTGAGCCACATGATCGCGTCCGAATCGCTCTCGACCTTGGAAATCTCGGGCGGATCGGCTTCGTCGGGCATGCGATCCTGTACGCGGCTGACCGCATCGCGCACGTCATTGGTCGCCGCCTCGATGTCGCGACTGAGCTTGAACTCCATCGAGACATCGGCGCTGCCGTTGCGGCTGCTCGATTCGACCGTCTCGACGCCTTCAATGCCGGCCAGGGCGTCCTCGAGCAACTGGGTGATGCGCGTCTCGACGACCGCCGCCGACGCCCCGGGGTAATTGACGCTGACCGAGACGATCGGCGCATCGATCGCCGGCAACTCGCGCAGGGTCAGGCGCGAAAACGACATCACCCCGAGCACGACCAGAAGCAGGCTGACCACGGCAGCGAATACCGGGCGCCGGATCGAAATATCGGAAAGGTTCATTTTGGCGCGACCTGGGTCGGAGTGGCATCCTTGATCATCGAGCCGTCACGCAGTTTGACCGTGCCATCGACGACGATGCGCGTGCCGGCATCAATGCCGCGGATCACTTCGACCTTGCCATCCTGGCGTGCACCGAGTTCGACTTCGACACGCTCGACCTTCATGTCCGGCTTTATCCGGTAGACGAACGAGCCGGGGCCGACCTGCTCGATCGCGATCTCGGGTGCCGCGAGCACCTCGCGTCCAGTCTGCAAGATATTGACCGTCATCAGCATGCCGGCACGCAAGGCGTGATCGGGATTCGGCAACTCGGCGCGCACAAGGATCGCCCGGGTGACCGGATCGACACGCGAATCGATCGAGCTGATGCGGCCAGAGAATTCACGGCCGGGATAGGCCACGCTTGTCGCGGTCAGTTCCAGGCCCGGCTGCAAACGCGCAAGATAACGCTCGGCAAGGGCGAAATCGAGCTTGATGGTATCGATGTCATCGAGCGTGGTGATCACCGTACCGGGCGTGACCAGGGCACCGACGCTGACCTGGCGCAGGCCGAGCACACCCGCAAATGGCGCCGTGACCACGCGATCGGAAAGTTGTGCGCGCAGCAGGGCCACGCGCGCCTGACTCGAATCATGCGTGGCACGCGCCGTGTCGGCGACCTGCTTGGACACTGTGCCCTGGCGAACCAGATCGTCGTTGCGCTTCATCAGGCGCTCGGCATCCTTGTAGGTCGCCTGCGCCTCGGCAAGTGCGGCGACCTGCTGGCCCGAGGTCATTTCGACCAGCACATCGCCGGCATCAACGCGCTGTCCATCATTGAAATTCACCTTGCGCACGGTCTCGGTGATCTTCGCGGTCAGGGTGATCGATTCACGCGCCTTGGTCGTGCCGACCGCCTCGATCGTATCGACCCAGGTCGACGGCTCGATCAGCGTCGTGGTCACCGGAATCGCAGGATTTGTGGTCGGCTGCCCGGACGGCTGCTCCGACGAGCAGGCTGCAAGCCCGAGCAGGCTGATGGCGAGGACACTGATGGCGGTATGTTTCGGCATGTCGTTGGCGAGGTTGTCGAATCAAGCAATGGATCGCGGCACTGCAACCGCGATTGGATCAGGATTGGGGCTTGCGTGCAGGAACATCCAAGCAGCCAGGCGATTGCACATCCGTCGCATCAGTGCTCGGCGACTGGCGCCGGCGCGAGGGCAACTGTGCCCTTGCGGCGCGGAATACGGAACAGTAGCAGGAAGGGTAACGCAACAAGGGTCATCCACATCATCAGCCAGAAGTCATTGACGCAGGAAATTGCAGCGGCCTGGCGGGTCACTTCGCCATTCAACAGAACCGGGCCCCGGGTAGAATCGATGCCCGGCACGACCGCTGACAGGTTCAGTGAGCAAGGCAATGCAGGCATGGTTGATCTGCGTGGTGCGGGCGACCAGAAGTTGTCCGGGTCTTCACTTCATTCGAAGCTTCATCTTCTTGGGCCGGATAATGACAAGTCGCGGCGGTTCACCTGATAGCAATCACTGACAGAACCCTCCTGGAACCAACTGCCTCAATCCAGAATTGACTTGGGATTGTTGATTCGGCCCGTAAATAGTCTCGATATTGCTTCTATTGCGGCCATGAGAAATCGGTGGGACGTTCCACCCACGCCCGTTCGTGGTGAGCCGTGAGCCCGTCGAACGGTCGAACCATGATCGGAAGTAGCCCAAGCGCCTCGGCACCCTGGAATTTCCCTTCGAAAGGCACAGGGAGACCGGCTCAGGAGGCTCAGGGCGAATGGCTCAAGCTGGACCAATCCAAAAATTGCAAAGTCGTACCAATCAGGGGCCGAATCAATAGCGCAAGCCGAGGAGACGTCGCAGAAATGATCCGAATCCTGAATACCGACATCACCGAGCTGCGCGTCGACGCCATCGTCAATGCCGCCAACGAAACCCTGCTTGGCGGCGGCGGTGTCGACGGAGCCATCCATCGTGCCGCCGGCCCGGCCCTGTTGAACGCCTGCCGCGCCCTGCCCCAGGTGCGACCCGGTGTGCGCTGCCCAACCGGCGAAGTGCGTCTGACCGAGGGTTTCGCCCTGCCCGCGCGATTCATCATCCACACCGTGGGGCCGGTCTGGCAAGGCGGTGATGAAGGCGAGCCCGCCTTGCTCGCGGCTTGCTATCGCAACGTGCTGGCCATCTTCGAGGCGCAATCGCTGGCTTCAATCGCCTTTCCGGCCATCAGTTGCGGGGTTTTCGGCTACCCGCCAGAGCAGGCCGCCCTGATTGCGCTCGGCGAGATTGGCAAACCCGCACATGCCGGGTTAAAGGTGACCCTCTGCTGCCGTGGGGAGCGCATCCTGCAAAGTTACCGCGACGCCGCGAAGACGCTCGGCATCGAAGTCCACCCGTAGACAATCCTTCCCCCACTCGACACCAGCACCATCACGCCTCCAGCGCATCTGCAGGAGCAGGCTTCAGCCGCTTGTCCCCTCTTGGGGGCGATGCACTTTTCCGCACCGTATCCAAAGACATCGGGCCTGAAGGCTCCTCCTACGAAAGCTCGACTGGCTGGCTTGGCAAAGAACTCGCCCCTGGTGGGGCTCCTACGAGATTACGGTAGACCTGCAGGAGCCCGTTTACGGGCGAGCTTTCGGCTGGCTTGGCAAAGAACTCTGAACCTGGCAGGGCTCCTGCGAGATTGCGGTAGACCTGCAGGAGCCCGTTTACGGGCGAGCTTTCAGCTGGCTTGGCGAAGAACTCTGAACCTGGCAGGGCTCCTGCGAGATTGCGGTAGACCTGCAGGAGCCCGTTTACGGGCGAGCTTTCGGCTGGCTTGGCAAAGAACTCTGAACCTGGCAGGGCTCCTGCGAGATTGCGGTAGACCTGTAGGAGCCCGTTTACGGGCGAGCTTTCGGCTGGCTTGGCGAAGAACTCTGAACCTGACAGGGCTCCTGCGAGATTGCAGTTGGCTCAAGATGCCGGCATGACAAATCCCGGCGGCGCCTGCGAACCTTCACCAAAGAAATACTTTTCCATTTCCGCACTGAGGAAGGTGCGCGTCGAGGCATCCAGCGGATTCAGGCGGTTTTCGTTGATCAGCATGGTCTGGTGGGTCATCCACTCAGCCCAGGCCTGTTTCGACACATTCGCGTAGATACGCTTGCCGAGTTCGCCGGGCCAGGGCGCGAAGGCGAGCCCTTCGGCTTCAAAGCCAAGTCTTACGCAGTGGACAGTTCGCATGGGTTCGATTCCTCTCGAAGATTGGCCAACAGTTTACGCACTGGCGCGGGCAGGCCAAGCTCATCGAGATCCCCGGGCGTGAACCAGGCGTGATCCGGATCATCGGCGACATGCGAAGCATTGCAAACGACATCGAACACGACCGGCGTGATGCGCAAGCGGAAGTGGCTGAAGGTGTGAACCAGCTCGGGCAGGACGCGAATCGCTGTCGGTTCGCTGCCGTTGAGCGCAGCCATGCCGACTTTGGCCTGATCCGCATCGGCTCCTTCGGGAAGAGTCCACAGGCGCGCCCAGACCCCGCTGGGCGGTCGACGTTCGAGCAATACGCGCCCCTCGGTATCGCGCGCAATCAGCATGGTCGTCGTCCGCACCGGGATCTTCTTCACCGGCTTCGATTGCGGCAACGTTGCGCTCAGACCATCGCGCAAGGCAGTGCATTCGCGGCACAACGGACATTCATCACAGCGCGGCTTGCTGCGTGTACACATCGTCGCACCGAGATCCATGATCGCCTGGGTGTAGTCGGCGACGCGCGAAGTGGGCGTATGCGCTTCGGCCAGTTGCCACAATTGTTTTTGTACCGCGCCGCTTCCCGGCCAGCCGTGCACGCCGTGGAAGCGCGCAAGCACGCGACGCACGTTGCCATCGAGGATGGCATGCGATTGCCCGTGCGCCTGGGCGAGGATGGCGGCGGCGGTCGAGCGACCGATGCCCGGCAAGGCCGCGAGCAATTCGATTGATTCGGGCAATTCGCCAGCATGCTGCTCGATGCACAACCGGGCGCAGCGGTGAAGGTTGCGCGCACGGCTGTAATAGCCGAGCCCCGACCACAAGGCGAGCACGCGATCCTCGGACGCGGCAGCAAGATCGACCAAGTTCGGCAGCGCGTGCACGAAGCGCTCGAAATACGCAATCACCGTGCGCACCTGGGTCTGCTGCAGCATGATCTCGCTGAGCCAGACCCGGTACGGAGTGCGCGGATGCTGCCATGGCAGGTTGCGCCGCCCGTGCTGGTCAAACCAGCCAAGCAGGTTTTTCGCGAACGTGTCCATGTCGGGCTTCGTGGGCGTGCTCAGGCGCTGTTGCCAAGTCCCGAAAGCGAAGCCGGCAACAGGCCGTCGACGAAGGCCTGCGCATCAAACACGCGCAGATCCTCGACCCCTTCGCCGAGGCCGACATAGCGGATCGGCAGACCGAATTCGCGGGCAAGGGCAAACATGACACCACCCTTGGCCGTGCCATCGAGCTTGGTCACGACCAGACCGCTGACTCCGATCGCTTCCCGGAAATGCTTGACCTGGTTGATCGCGTTCTGGCCGGTGGTGCCGTCAATGACCATGAGCACCTCGTGCGGAGCGGCGGCATCGATCCTGGCCAGCACGCGGCGCACCTTGGAGAGTTCATCCATGAGTCCGGATTGGGTATGCAGGCGTCCGGCCGTGTCGGCGATCAGCACGTCCGCTGCGCGCGACTTTGCAGCCTGCAGCGCATCGAAAATCACGCTGGCCGAATCGGCACCCGAGGCCTGCGCGATCACCGGCACGCCGTTGCGCTGGCCCCAGGCCTGCAACTGCTCGACCGCGGCGGCGCGGAAAGTGTCGCCAGCGGCAAGCATGAGATTGCGCTTCTCGACCAGGAAGCGGCGCGCGAGCTTGCCGATCGTCGTCGTTTTGCCGACGCCGTTGACGCCAACCATGAGGATCACGAACGGCTTGTGTCCGCTGACATCGAGCGGCAGTTCGACGGGCTTGAGCAACTCGACCAGTCGTTTGCGCAGCCCGTCGAGCAAGGCAGCGGCATCGGCAAACTCGCGCCTGGACACGCGCTTGCGCAATTCGTCGACGATTTCGGTCGATGCGCCGACGCCGACATCAGCGGTGATCAGGCAGGTTTCGAGTTCATCGAGCAAATCGTCATCGAGCTTCGGATTGCGTGCGAACAAGCCGCCGAGTCCCTTGGCAAAGCCGCTGCCCGAGAGACGTTCACGCCAACTGCGTTTTGGCGGACGCTCGGCTTCGCTGGCACGCTCCGTTTCGACACTCGGCTCACCCGCAAGCGAAACCAGCGCAAGCTCGTCGGTGATTTCCTGCTCGATCGGCACAGCGTCGACCTGGGCCGGATCGGGCTCGGTCGCTGCGATCGCCGACTGCGCATCATCGCCTGCCGTTTCGGCCGACTTTGCCGCAGCTTCGGGTTCGACGACCGGCTTTTTCTTCCAGAACTTGAGCATTGCATTGGCTACACGATGGAATGCGCGGCATGCTATCACTCCCTCCTTATCCGCCCGAACGGACTGACCCTTGAAGCGCCCAGCTCAACGCAATACCGGCAAGCTGCGCATCGTCGCCGGAACCTTGCGTGGCAGCCGCATCGAGGTGATCGAACGCGACGGCCTGCGCCCGACCAGCGAGCGCGTGCGCGAGACGCTGTTCAACTGGCTTGCGCCGATGATCGAGGGCGCGCGCTGTCTGGATCTGTTCGCCGGCACCGGCGCACTCGGCATCGAGGCGATTTCCCGCGGTGCCGTCGAATGCACCTTCATCGAACGCGATCGGGATCTGGCACGACAACTGGAAGCAACCCTGGCGCGATTGAAGATCGACAATGCACGCGTGGTCAACGCCGACGCGATGAGCTGGCTGACCCAGCCGGCACAAGCGTTCGACCTGGTCTTTCTCGATCCGCCGTTCGCCAACAAGCCATGGGCCGATGCAGCGGCCCGCCTCGAAGCCAACGGCTGGCTCGCGGCCGAGGCCTCGATCCATGTCGAGTCGCCAACCGGCAGCGTGTTCGCCCTGCCGCCGAATTGGCGGCTGCACCGCGAAGCGCAGGCCGGCGCGGTGCATTTCGCACTCTATCGTCGTACTCCGACGATTCCGCTAAGCTAGAGCGGATTCCAGCAGCAATCCAGCCCGGACTATTCATGAAAAACGCACGCCCGCGCCTGTCCCTTGAATGCACACGGTTTTTCGCTCATTCGGCGATAACACCCGCGATTGCCTCAATCGCGAAAAGCCCTGTGAATCCAATCCCCTGCGCGATCTTCGCGCGTATTCACGAATAGTCCAGGCCAGGTGGATTGATGTCCGTCCCCCCGTCACGCGCTCGTGTCGCTGTCTATCCCGGCACCTTCGATCCGATCACCAATGGCCATATCGACCTGGTGTTGCGGGCGGCGCCGCTGTTCGACCGGCTGATCGTGGCAATCGCCGACAGCCAGAGCAAGGGGCCCTGCTTCACGCTGGATGCCCGACTCGACATGGCCAACAAGGCCCTGGCCGGGATCGACAACGTCGAGGTGCGCGGGTTCTCCACCCTGCTCGCCACCTTCGTCAATGAAATCGAGGCCGGGGTGATCCTGCGCGGACTGCGCGCGGTGTCGGATTTCGAATACGAATTCCAGCTTGCCAGCATGAACCGCCACCTGATCCCGGAGGCCGAGACGATGTTCCTGACCCCGGCTGAACAATACAGCTTCATTTCCTCGTCACTGGTGCGCGAGATAGCGCGGCTCGGTGGCGATGTTTCAGGATTCGTCCATCCGGTCGTCCAGCGCGCATTCGCGCAACGCTGGCCCGATTGATCCATTTCCCGTAAGGAGTCGCAATGATGTTGAAGAAATCCATATCCCTCGTATTCGCCGCATGTGCGATGACCCTGACTTTGTCAGCCTGCGACAAGCAGGACGAAGCAGTCGAGACAACCGAGCAGGCAGCGGAAGTCGTAGCCCTGCCGTCGGCCACAGCCGCGCCGGTCGAGTGGAAGAAATACCTTGCCGCCGTGGTCATGCAGAACATGCAGGGCGTCAAGAGCAATCGCCCGTACATGTACTTTGTGCCGGGCGGCGATGACGGCAAAGCCGTGATCGATCGCAGCAACCAGCTAGACAACGTCAGCGTCGCGGTCGCTCGCGGCGTCCTGCCTGGCAACATGCTTGCTTTTGGCGGCCCGGATTCGGCGATCACGGCGGATCTGGTCATCGATTCATTCAAGGAGGCCGGTGCCGGCACGTTCAAGGATGTGACCGTGCTGTTTGTCGGTGCCCAGGCCGATTCGGATCGGGTCAAGGAAGCCCTGACCAACTCGGGTGCGAGCTATCGTTTCGCCGAAATGAAGTAGGGCCATCCGGCGCGCCGCCGATGCGGCGCGCCGACACCGCACAATGGCACTCAAGATCACCGACCAATGCATCAACTGTGATGTCTGCGAACCGGTCTGTCCGAATACCGCGATAACCCAGGGGCGCGAGATCTACCAGATCGCGCCATCCAGTTGTACCGAGTGCGTGGGTCATTTCGACGTGCCGCAGTGCGTCGAGGTCTGCCCGGTCGAGTGCATCGTGCTCGATCCGGACTACCCGGAATCGCATGCGCAACTGCAGGCAAAGTGCGCCGCACTGACCCGCGAGGAGATCACATGAACCATCATGGCCTGTTGCTTGTCGCCGCCCTGCTGACGACCCCGTGCCTGGCCGGACAAGCTGCGTCAAAGATCGACGCCAGCGCAGCGGCGCAAGCCGAACGACCGGGCAAGGCCGCCATCGCCAGTTCGCATCGTCTGGCCACCGATGCCGGTCTCGAAGTGCTGGCCAAGGGTGGCAATGCGTTTGATGCGGCCATCGCGGTCGGCGCGGTTCTCGCCGTGATCGAGCCGCAAAGCTCCGGAATTGGCGGCGGTGGGTTCTTCCTGCTGCATCGTGCTGATGGCGACAAGGATGTATTCATCGATGCACGCGAGCGTGCCCCGGCGCAAAGTCACGGCGATCTCTGGGCCGACGCCGAGGGCAAACTCGACAAGGACAAATCGATCAACGGCCCGCTGTCGGCCGGCATTCCAGGCGAGCCCGCCGCCTATGTCTGGCTGGCTGCGCACTACGGCAAATTGCCGCTTGGCGAATCCCTGGCACCGGCCATCCGCATCGCTCGCGAAGGCTTTCCGGTCTATCCGCGCTTGCAGCAGTCGATCGAACGGCGCAAGCCCGTGCTGAGCCGCTGGCCGGCCTCGGTGAAACTCTATCTGACCGATGACAAGGCGCCAGCAACTGGCACGGTCTGGAAAAATCCCGATATCGCCGACACCCTCGAACGCATCGCCAAAGAAGGCAATGACGGCTTCTACAAGGGCGAATTCGCCGCTCGCATGGTCGATGCCGTGCGCGCGGCGGGCGGCATCTGGAGCCGCGATGATCTGGCCGATTATTCGGTCAAGGAGCGCGAACCAATCAGCCTCGATTACCGCGGCTGGCGAATCGTCACCGCGCCACCGGTTTCCTCGGGAGGCATCGCCCTCGGCGAAATGTTCAATATCCTCGCCGGCTACGATCTCGACAAATACGATCGCGTGCACCGCATCCATTTCAATATCGAAGCGATGCGGCGTGCCTTTCGCGATCGCGCCGAATACCTTGGCGATCCCGATTACGTGACGATGCCGATCGCCGAGTTGCTCAGTCCGCTGTATGCGGCCGGGCTGCGCGCCTCGATCCATCCGGACAAGGCAACGCCGAGCGACATGCTGCCCGGCTACATGGCGCCGGCCGAATCCGAACACACCACGCATTATTCAATCATCGACGCCGACGGCAACATGGCCTCGGTGACCAAGACGGTCAATCTGACCCTCGGATCCGGTTTCGTCGTGTCGGGCACCGGCTTCGTGCTCAACAACGAGATGGATGATTTCGCCCTGCTACCGGGCCAGCCAAACGCGTTCGGCCTGGTTGGCGGCGATGCCAACGCACCCAAGCCCGGGCATCGACCGCTGTCGTCGATGACACCAAGTTTCGTCATCGGCAAGGATCGTGTCGGCGTGATCGGCACACCTGGGGGCAGCCGCATCATCACGATGGTCTTCGAAGGCATCCTCGCCTTCATCGATGGCGAACTGCCGCAGCAAGTCGTCACCAATCCGCGCTATCACCATCAGTACCTGCCCGATGTCGTCTCGGCCGAACCCAAGGCGTTCACGCCTGATGAAGCCAGGGCCCTGCAGGCGATGGGCTACATCATCAACAACGCCGAGCGCAGCTGGGGCCTGATGAACATGGTCAGTTGGGATCGCAAGTCCAACACCTTGCATGCAGGCTCCGATCCGCGCGAGGAAATGAGCAGCGGCAAGGTGCAATGACCCGATGAAACTCTGGTCGCTACTTGGCAATTCACAGCGTCTCGATGGTGGCGCGATGTTTGGCAATGCGCCAAAGGCGGTCTGGCAGAAGTGGATCCCTGCCGATGAGAACAATGCCATCCCGCTCGCCTGCCGTTGTCTGCTGGTCGAGGATCTGGCTGGCAAGACGGTGTTGTTCGAGACCGGCATCGGCGCATTCTTCGAGCCGAAGTTGCGCGCCCGCTACGGCGTTGCCGAAGAACACCACGTACTCCTCGACTCGCTGGCGGCAGCGGGTTTCAAGCACACCGATATCGACGTCGTCGTGCTTTCGCACCTGCATTTCGATCATGCCGGCGGCCTGCTCGCCGCCTGGCGTGACGATCATGGCCCCGAACTGCTGTTTCCCAACGCGATCTTCGTGGTCGGCGCCGAACATTGGCAGCGTGCGATCCATCCGCATTCGCGCGACCGTGCCTCATTCATCGCCGAATTGCCGCAACTGCTGATCGACAGCGGGCGCCTCGAGATCGTCGACGGCAAGCTCTCGAAGGTGCTTGGCGACGCCGTGCACTTCGAGATTTCCAATGGCCATACACCGGGCCTGATGCTGGCCGAGATCGTCTCGCCCGACGGCGGCGTGGTGTTCTGTGCCGACCTGATTCCGGGCCGAGCGTGGGTGCATTTGCCGATCACGATGGGCTACGATCGCTTCCCGGAAATGCTGATCGATGAAAAAAGCGCATTTCTTGCCGACAAATTGAAACGCAAGGTCAGGCTGTTCTTCACCCATGACAGCGAGTGCGCAATGGCTTCGGTACAATGCGACGACAAGGGCCGCTACAGTACGAGCAACGAATTCCCGTCCTTGACGGCATGGCCGCTGGGAAACTGAAACCTGGCGGTGAAATTACCCCCCATCCAATCCCGGAGCAGTCCATCATGCGTATCGCCATCCTGTTTTCCCTGCTGATCTGCGGCAGTGCGTTTGCGGCCAAGGAAGCCGACCATCACGAGAAGAAATTCGTCGCCGCGACACCAGTCGAGACGACCGAGGCCGGTGCGGTCTACGGAGCGCGCCTGCCGGAATCGATGCCGGTAGCAGTCGATCTCGATAGCGCCGCCGCCCATCTCGACGATCATGCCGGCAAGCCAGCCGCCTTCAGCGGCCGCATCACCGAGGTCTGCCAGAAGATGGGTTGCTGGGTCGTGTTGACCAGCGAGCAGGGCAAGCTGGCGCGCGTGAACATGCTCAAGCATGCGTTCGGCGTACCCAAGAACGCGAGCGGCCCGGCCATCGTCTACGGCACGATCAGCAAGAAGACGCCGAGCGCCGAGGAAATCGAGCATCTGAAGAAGGAAGGCGCCAACTCGCCACAGAACGCCGAGCTGCAGATCGATGCAATATCCGTAATCATTCCAGATTCGGTTTGAGCGCGGACTTCGGAAACGCCACGAAAGTGATCCGGTGAGTCAGCGCACGCGCAAGCGAGGCGTCATCCTCTTGCTCGTCGGCGTGCTCGTGGTGTTGATTGTTGCATTTGCAATGAGGGCGGGCTGGCGACTCACCGGCCCGCAAGCGCCGTCCATGCCACTCCCGGTCGCGGCCGATTCGGTCGATGCGGACAACGAGGGTCGGCTGGTCAGCGTGCATGGGCGGTTGTCCGTAGACCAGCCACCCGAGGATCCTCAACTGGGCCTGCGGGCGCCGGATGCGATCATCCTGGTTCGCGAAGTCGAGATGTTTCAGTGGCAGGAGGCCTGCGACGCAGGCTCCTGCACGCTCAAGACGGCCTGGTCAACCGGATTGATCGATTCGACACAGTTCAGTGAATCGGCCGACCATCGCAATCCTGACCGCTTTCCGATCGCATCGGACCGCTTCGTCGGCATGGGCGTTCGTCTTGGCGCATTCGTTGCGGATGCCGACCTGCTCGTTTCAAGCCTCGGCCTGAGGCCACGCCCGGTCACCCTGGCCGAACTCTCGAACAATCTGGCGGCCAGTTTCAGCGTCTCGGACAACGCCCTCGTTTCAGGCAATGATCCCGAGCATCCGGTCGTCGGCGATCTACGCATCCGCTATCTCATTGTCGCTGGCGATGAGGTCAGCGTGACCGGAATCCAGCAATCGTCGCAACTCGTCGATCCGGCGCACGCACACAACCCCTGAGAACCCTTCATGCACATCACCGGAATCTATGCCGCCATCTCGGCCCTGTTGATCATCGTGCTCTCGTTCCGCGTGATCCGGCTGCGCATTTCGAGCCGAACCGGTATCGGCGACGGCGGCAATCACGATCTGGCCCGCTGCATCCGCGTTCACGCCAATGCGGTTGAATACCTGCCGCTGGCCTTGCTGCTGCTGTTGCTGGTCGAATGGAACCAGACCCAGCCGACGATCGTGCATGGCTTCGGCATTGCCCTGGTGCTTGGCCGCCTGCTGCATGCAATCGGATTGTCGCGCTCGGCCGGATCGAGTCCGGCCCGCTTTATCGGTATGCTGCTGACCTTGCTGTGCATGCTCGGCATGGCCTTGTTGCTACTCTGGCAAGCGCTGGTCATAGCTACTGGCTGATCAGCCGGCTGGCTGTTGAAAGCCACCAGCATGGCGAAAGGAGCGATTACCCCCGGGACCCACCCACGAACCATTCCAAATCCAACTCACCCCCCGCGCATCATCTTGTCGTGCTCAAGAAAATACAGTCCGGCAAACATCTTCGGATCAACCGAAAACCCGTCCACCATCTTCCGCACCAGCCATTGCGCCGCCTCTGCGCAGGCCACCTCGTGCACGATGATGTCCTCGGTCGCATCGCCGCCGCCTTGATCGACACGGCGCAAGTCGCGAGCGCGCACGAAAGCCAGGATTTCGTTGCTCATACCCGCCGAAGTCGGCCCGGCCATGATGAAATCGATGCGCCCCGCGGCATAGCCGGTTTCCTCGATCAGCTCGCGGTGGGCCGCCTCGATCGCGCTTTCGGCCGAACTTTCCGGAATGTCGCCGACCAGACCGGCCGGCATCTCGATGGTCATGCATTCCAGCGCAGGCCGGTACTGCTCGACGAACAGCAGCTTTTCCTCGGCCGTCACCGCGATGATCATCACGCCGCCCCCGGGGTTGGTGCGTTCGGCGTATTCCCAGCGCCCGCGCCGCTTGAGGCGCAGCCAGGTTCCATTGCAAAGCGTGACTGTTTCGGTCATCGTTATCGGCTCCAAGAAACTTTTGCGGGCGCGGCATGGTCTTTGCCGGCTCCAATCCCGCTAGCATCCAAGGTTGCACTGATGAATATCAAGCGATTGCTCTGCTGTCTCGTTCTGTTGCTGGCTGCACCGATGGCCCTGGCCGACGCGCCGGCCGCCAAGACCCCGGTTCAGCGTGATGCCACAACCTTCACCGAGGAGCAGGTCAACGAGATCACTTCGTCCGACGTGCTCAACCGCATGATTGCCGGTTACGACAGGCTGGATGACCTCAAGCGCCTCGGCTGGACTCTTGCGCGCCTGAGCGCGCTGCATCCGGACTCCGGTGATCTGCGCATGATGCTCGCCCTGACCTATGCCAAGCAGGGCGACAAGAGCAAGACCTACGACCTGCTGCTGAAGATGAAGGAACAGGGTTATGGAGTCGATCTCAGCGATGACCCACGCTTCGAGAAAGTCACCGGCACCGAAGCCTGGGATTACGTGGTTCAGAACCTGCAGGCAAATCTCAAACCGTTTGGCGAGGGCAAGGTCGCATTCGAACTACCCAAGGGCGACACCCTGTTCGAGTCGATCGCATGGGATCCGAAACGACAGAATTTCCTCGTTGGCAGCGTCCGCGAAGGCAAGATCTACCTCGCCGACACCAAGGGCAAGCTCAAGGATTTTATCGCCCCGGCCGATGGCAGCGGCCTGTGGAGCGTGTACGCCATGGGTGTCGATTCGGCCCGCGACCTGCTCTATGTGACGTCATCCTCTTCGCTGTACTTCAAGGGTTTCCGTCAGGCCGACTTCAACAAGACCGGTCTGTTCAAGTTCAAATTGTCGACCGGCAAGCTGCTCGAGAAATACCTCCTGCCGGTCGATCAACGCACGCACACGCTTTCAAGCATCACGGTCGGCAAGGATGGCAAGGTCTTTGTCGCCGACGGCTTGCACAACGAGATCTACACGGTCGAAGGCAACGCGCTGAAGCTGGTCGTGGCCAATCCACGCTTGACCAGCATCCGCGGGCTTGCGGTCAGTGATGATGGCAATACGCTGTACTTTGCCGACTATGCACTCGGCATCTTCGGCGCCGATCTCAAGTCAGGCACGGGTTTTCCGCTCGAGCATGAGACCAAGCATCTGGTTCTTGGCGGCATCGAAGGCCTGTACTGGTATGCCGGCACCCTCGTCGCAATCGAAAACGGCATGTCGCCCAACCGGATCATCCGTCTGAGCCTCAGCGCCGACGGCAAGAGTGTCAGCAAGATGATGCCGCTCGACGTGGCCAATCCGGCTTTCGACATTCCAACCTACGGAACGATTGTCGGCAACGACCTCTATTTCATCGCCAACAGCCAGAAGAACCTCTATGGCCAGTACGGCGACCTCAAGGACAAGGATGCGCTGCAGCCGGTGCGGATCTTCCGCAGCGACCTGCGCTTCGCCTGGAACGAGGGCGGCATTGCCGCCAACATCGCGGCGAAGGGAAAGGAGAAAGTCGGGGCTGCAGAAAAACCTGCGGCGCAGAAGCCGGCTACCGAAGCAAAACCCGCCGAGCCCACAAAAGAAAAGCAAAGCGACTGACTCCAGTCCTGGATCAGCGCACTACCAGGAAACACCCGGCCATGCCGGGTGTTTTTGCATGGATTGAAGGACTTCAGGCCAGCGCGGCAATCCGGCGCAAGGCATCCTCGAAGACTTCGACCGGCTGGCCACCCGAAATCAGGTGCTGGTTGTTGATGATGACCGCCGGAACCGAGTTGATGCCGTTGCCGGTGTAATGCTGCTCGCGCTCATACACCTCCTGGGCAAACTCATCTGATTCGAGGATCTTCGCTGCGCGTCCGGCATCAAGCCCGATCCCGCCGGCAAGGCGAACCAGTTCGGCATGCGCGGAGACATCGATACCATCGGTGAAATATGCGGCCAGCAAGGCATGCTTGAGCGCATGCTGCTTGCCGCTGCCCTCGATCGCGGCCCAGTGCAGCAGGCGATGGGCATCGAATGTGTTGTAGATCCGATCACGCTGGTTGAAGGTAAAACCAAGCTCTGCGCCACGCGCACGGATCGCTTCGCGGTTGGCGTCCAGTTGTGCCGGCGTCAAGCCGTACTTGCGGGCCAGATGTCCGGTGGCATCCTCGCCTTCGGCAGCCATCTTCGGATTCAGCTCGAATGGCTGGAAATGCAGATCAACGTCGATCGAAGCGCCGAGTCGTTCGATCGCCTGCTCCAGCGACTTGAGTCCGATCGCGCACCAGGGACAGGAAACATCCGATACGAAATCGATACGCACCGCCACTGTCATGGAATCCTCCTGACCCGACTGACTTCGGTAAATGCGGATTGCAACGAGACTATCAAGTGACTAGCCCGGACTATTCATGAATACGCGTGATGATCGCGCAGGACATTGGATTCACACGGCTTTTCGCGATTGAGGCAATAGCGGGTGTTATTGCCGAATGAGCGAAAAGCTGTGTGGATTCAAGGGACAAGCGAGGGCGCGTGTTTTTCATGAATAATCCGGGCTAGATGCCACCGTGACGTGCGGGGCAGGTTCATCCTCGGCGCAGGGCTGCGACGCGAGCAAGGACAAGGTGACTGGGCAGGAGCAGCAGGATCCAGTGCAAATTGGCCTGCGGAAAGGTCACAAGGATCTTGCTGAACAAGGCAAACCCGGCGAGCACGGCAATCGCCGCCGCGACCACGCGTGCAAAGGTCGACACGCTCATGCCTGGCCTCGCCGAGCGCCACCAGGCCCCGAGCATGAGCAGGCACAGCGGACTGAAAATCAGCAGGTTCTCGTTGCGCCAGGCTGACTGGTGCTCGGTAAATCCCCATAACCCGAGCATGACCAGGCCGGCCAGGCCACAGACCAGTGAAAACGCGAAGGCGAGCAAGGCGAAACCACGCCGTGCGACTGTGGATTCGCGACGCACCGACAGGAACCGCATCAGCGCGGCAAAACCCAGACCGATTCCGAGGAATGGCCAGCGCAGATCCGGCGGCAGGGCCGGTGGGGCCGGCTGGCGCGCTTTCGCGATCACCTGCTCGGACTTGACCAGGGGCTGCAACTCACCTTGCGCATCGGTGACCTGCATCTCGCGAAGATGATCCCTCAGTTGCATCGGCACGAAGCTGTCTTTCCAGTACGAAAGCCGCTGGTCGGCATACGGACCGAGGCCGATGTCAATCACGCCCATCAACAAGGGCTGCGGGGCCGTCAGCGCATCGGCCAGCAGGCGATAGCTGAAGCCGCGCGAGGGCGAAGTCATCTGCCGCTGCAAGGCCCCGCCAAGAACCGTGTCGAGGGCATCACGCACACGGGTCGAACAGTTCGAGGTGAAATAGTCGTAGCGGTAGTGGCGATTCCCGGGCAGCAGATTGTTTTCCAGATAGGCCTTCAAGGCCGTGGCCTGGGCTGCTGACAGGCGCAGATCCTGGCGCGTGATCGAGCGGCCCTCACTCGAGTACCAGTCGATCTCCCCGGCCGGATCCTCGGCAGTGATCCGGTAGGTCATCCGCCCGCGCAGGAAATTGACGAAAAAATCCGCCTCATCGAAATCGAACATGCCGTAGTTGTAGCTGACCGTTTCAGCACTGGCCGGATCGTGGATGACGATGGCATTGTGGCCAAAGCGCTGCCAGTAGATCTCGCCGGGGCCGATCGTCAGCAGACTGACCTCAAGCGCCGGCTCGATGATCCCAGCCTCATCACCGGCCTGGGCGAACGCACGGTCAGACCAGCCCGCCAGCACAAGACAGAAAATCGCGGCGAGCGCGACCAGCCGGCTCATGCCTCCTGGATCCGTACAGCAAGCTGGAGCAGGCGGCGGCTGTCGCCCTTGGTCACGCGGAACAGGAATCCGGCCAACTGGACTTCCTCGCCGGGCTGCGGCAGATGGCCGAATTCGGCGGCAATCATCGCACCGATCGTGTCGTACTCCTCAGCCATGAAGCGCGACTCGAAGCGATCATTGAAGTTCTCGATCGAGGTCATCGCATTGACCAGAAAACGTCCATCAGCCAGTGGCTGGATCAGGTTCGGGGTCTCCTCCTCATCGTGCTCGTCATCGATGTCGCCAACGATCTGCTCAAGCACATCCTCGATCGTGACCAGGCCGGCGACACCGCCGTACTCGTCAACCACCACGGCCATGTGATTGTGGGCCAGGCGGAACTCCTTGAGCAGGATGTTCAGGCGCTTGGATTCCGGAATCAGGGCGACCGGGCGCAGCAGGAGGCGGATGTCGTCGGCGCCATTCTCGGCGAAACAGCGCAGCAGATCCTTGGCCAGCAGGATGCCGACAATCTCGTTGCGGTCATCACCGTGCACCGGAAACCGCGAGTGACCCGATTCGATGACCATGGCGAGAACGGCGCTCAACGAGGAGTCGGCCGGGATCGAGGCCATTTCCGAGCGCGGCACCATGATGTCGCCGACGGTCAGGTCGGTGACTTTGATCGCACCTTCAATCATCGACAAGGTGTGATTGGAAAGCAGACCGTTGGCCTGGGCGAGGCGTAGCTCCTCGATCAGCTCCTCACGGCTGCTGACTTCGCCGGAGAGCGCGTGGGTAAGGCGTCCAAACCACGACCGCTGGGAGTTGCTACTGGGGGGATCCTCGCTCATCTTCCACAAACACATGCCCGGACGGGCGGAACGTCGAAGTGTAGCAAAGTTGGCTTTCGTATCGATTGGGCCGGAAATCCGCATGGAGCACCGTGATCGACGGCTGCATGCGCCGATCCGGTTTGACCGCAGATGCGCAAGCCGCTATCATCGCGCGCCCCTTTTTCGACTTTCCTGGCCCAGGTCAGGCATGGAGGGGGGATCGTTCCCAGAATAACTACATAGGCAAATCAACAATGTACGCAGTCGTACTCATTTCCGGTAAGCAGTACCGGGTGACCCAGGGCGAGACCCTGCGCGTCGAAAAACTCGTCGGTGACGTCGACAGCTCGGTCGATTTTGACCAGGTGCTGATGGTCGGTTCCGGCGAAGGCGTCAGCATCGGTGCACCGCTCGTCGCGGGCGCAACGGTCGGCGCCAAGATCAAATCGCACGGTCGGGCCGACAAGATCCGCATCATCAAATTCCGTCGCCGCAAGCACCACATGAAGCAGCAGGGGCATCGGCAGCACTACACCGAGATCGAAATCACCGGCATCACCGGCGCTTCGAGCAAGAAGAAAGCGACCCAGGAGTAAGTCATGGCACACAAGAAGGCAGGCGGTTCAACCCGCAACGGTCGCGATTCGAATCCGAAATACCTCGGTGTGAAGATGTCCGGCGGCCAGGCATGCAATGCCGGCAACATCATCATTCGCCAGCGCGGCACCAAGTACCGTCCCGGTACCGGCGTCGGCCTCGGTCGCGACCATACGATCTTCGCGATCGTCGATGGCGTGGTCGAGTTCAAGACCAAGGGTGTCGACAAGCGCAAGCACGTCAGCGTGGTACCGACTTCGGTCAACTGACCCGTCGCTGCCCGCAAAATGACAGAGCCCCGCCCTGCGCGGGGCTTTTCATTTGCGTTGAATCGATGCCGGTCATATCGATTCTGTAGGAAACGGCTTCAGCCGTGATGCCTTTTCGCGATCAAGGTCAAGAGCATCGCGGCTGAAGCCGCTTCCTACGAATAGCGTGTTGTTGCTGTACGCTTTTCCCACTCTCGACTCCCCACTCCCCACTCCCGGCCCCTAAAAATGCAATTCGTCGACGAAGCCACCATTCGAGTCCAGGCCGGAAACGGCGGCAATGGCTGCGTCAGTTTCCGGCGTGAGAAATTCATCCCGTTTGGCGGCCCGGATGGCGGCGACGGCGCTGAAGGCGGCAGCGTCTGGCTGATCGCCGATGAAGGCCTCAACACCCTCGTCGATTTCCGCCACCAGCGCATGTTCCGTGCCGGGCGCGGCGAGAACGGCATGGGTCGCCAGATGGCCGGCAAGAGTGGCGAGGACACGACCATTCGCGTGCCGGTTGGCACCGTGGTTTCCAATATCGATACCGACGAGCAGATTGGCGACCTGACCGAGCACGGCCAGCGCCTGCTGGTCGCCCAGGGTGGGCGCGGTGGGCAGGGCAACATCCACTTCAAGAGTTCAACCAACCGCTCGCCACGCAAGGCCACCCAAGGCACGCCGGGCGAGGAGCGCGAGCTGCGTTTCGAGCTCAAGGTGCTGGCCGATGTCGGCATGCTCGGCTTTCCAAATGCCGGCAAGTCGACTTTCATCCGCGCCGTCTCGGCGGCGACGCCGAAAGTGGCCGACTATCCGTTCACCACCCTGCAGCCGCATCTTGGCGTGGTTCGCATCGAGACCGACAAGAGCTTCGTGATCGCCGACATTCCGGGCCTGATCGAAGGTGCGGCGGATGGTGCCGGGCTTGGCGTGCAGTTCCTCAAGCATGTCGCGCGCACGCGCCTGCTCCTGCATATGGTCGATATCGCGCCGATGGATGGCGAAACCGACCCGGTCGAGCAGATCCGCGTCATCGAAAAGGAACTGAAAGGCTTCGATCCCGAACTGCTCAAGCGCGAACGCTGGCTGGTCTTCAACAAGCTCGACCTGATCCCGGTCGAGGATCGCGAGAAGACCGCCAAGGCCATTGTCAAGAAACTGAAGTGGAAGCAGCCCTGGTACCTCGTCTCGGCGATCGCTCGCGAAAACACCTGGCCGATCTGCCTCGACATCCAGCGCTTCTTCGATGAGCAACGTCGCGATGCGGCCGAGGCCGCGCTGGCTGCCGGTCAGGACTGACCCGTGTCAACCGGCGGCATCAGCAACGCTTTTCTCTTCATGCTGGGCAAACGGGGGATTAACGCCACCGACTCAAATCCCCAGATCTCGTCATCCCGGCAAAAGCCGGGATCCACCTTGATTTTGGGCATCTCGAAAATGGATCCCGGTTTGCGCCGGGATGACGAGAAAAAGAGAGTTCAAGTTGACGCGCAGCGTGGCTCAAAGCTTGTGTACGCTCAACAAATGCATCTACCAGCAACAAAAAAGCCGGCTTGCGCCGGCTTTTTGCGTCGAACAAGGGCAACTGGCTCAGGCCAGCGCGCGGATGCTCGCGTTGAGGCGACTCTTGTGACGGGCAGCCTTGTTCTTGTGGATCAGGCCACGGGCCGCGTAGCGATCGACGATCGGCGTGGCGCTCTTGAAGGCGGCTTCGGCACCGGCCTTGTCACTGGCGTCAATTGCCTTGATCACTTTCTTGATCGCGGTACGAACCATGGAACGGGCGCTGACATTGCGCTGCCTAGCCTTTTCAGACTGACGCGCACGCTTCTTCGCGGACTTGATGTTGGCCAAGGTAAAACTCCAAAAGCGGGGGGCGGAAAAAGGGGCGGAATTATGCCGGTGCAATCGCCCCGAGTCAAACGGTGCTGTCGATGAAGGCTCCGAACATGCTGCGCTCGCTGCTTACCTTCAGCGGTGGCACCCTGGTATCGCGCGTTCTCGGCCTGGTTCGCGAGATGGCAATCGCCTGGGCATTCGGCGCCAATGCCGCCACCGACGCGTTCTGGGTCGCCTTCCGCATTCCAAACTTCATGCGCCGCCTGTTTGCCGAAGGCTCGTTCTCGGTCGCCTTCGTGCCAGTGCTGACCGAGGTCAAGGAGACCCGCTCGCATGCCGAACTGAAGGAACTGGTTTCTCGTACGGCCGGCACGCTCGGCATGATCTTGCTGGTGGTCACGGCCCTCGGCGTACTCGGTGCAGGCTGGGTAACACGCGGATTTGCACCTGGATCGATCGATGAACCGGAAAAATTCGCCCTGACCACCGACCTGCTGCGACTGACCTTCCCGTTCCTGCTGTTCGTCTCGCTGACCGCGTTGGCCGGCGGAATCCTCAACAGTTTCAACAAGTTCGCCTTGCCAGCGCTGACTCCGGTGATCCTCAACATCTGCATGATCGCCGGCGCGCTGTGGCTGTCGCCGCATCTCGATGTGCCGATCATGGCCATGGGTTGGGCGATTCTGGCGGCCGGCATCCTGCAATTGCTGGTCCAGTTTCCGACCCTGCGCAAGCTCGATCTGCTGAGCCTGCCACGCTGGGGCTGGCGTCATGCAGGCGTGCGCAAGATCCTGCGCCTGATGGTGCCAACCCTGTTCGGCTCCTCGGTCGCCCAGGTCAACCTGCTGCTCGATACCCTGATTGCCTCGTTCCTGATCACCGGCTCGCAGACATGGCTTGCGCAGAGTGACCGCTTGCTCGAGTTTCCGCTCGGCATCTTCGGCGTGGCGCTGGGCACCGTGATCCTGCCGACGCTTTCGCGCCATCATGTCGCAACCGATCTGCAAGGCTTCTCGAAGGCGCTCGATTGGGGCTTGCGCACGACCTTGCTGATCGCGGTTCCGGCCATGCTCGCTCTCGTGCTGTTGTCGAAGCCGCTGCTGTTCACCCTGTTCCAGCATGGCGCCTTCACCGCGCACGATGTCGAGATGGCTTCGATGTCGCTGTCCGCGTTGGCCCTCGGCCTGCCTGCGTTCGCCCTGGTCAAGATCCTCGCCCCGGCTTTCTATGCGCGCCAGAACACCAGGACGCCCGTGCGCGCCGGCATCATCTCGATGATTGCGAGCATGTTGCTCAACGTGGTTTTCATTGCCGCGCTGCTGCTGCTCTGGAACAAACCGGAAATGGCGGATACGGGATGGTTTGCGCGCCTGTCTTCGGTGCCGGGCCTGCACATGGGACTGGCTTTGGCCAGCGCGTGCGCGAGCTACGTGAACCTTTCCCTGCTCTGGCGCGCGCTCAAGCGGGACGGTGTCTTTCAGGCCCAGCCTGGCTGGCTGGCGCATAGCGTGCGTCTTGGCATCGCCTGCGCTGCAATGTCGGCCATTCTGTGGCTGGGGCTTGAGCACTGGGCGGATTGGGCCGATGTTTCCGCCGCTTCGCGCGTGGCGCGTCTCGGCGCCTTGGTGATTGCGGGAGGCGGTAGTTTCATTGCCGCGCTGTTTGCCTGCGGATTTCGCTTGCGTGATCTGCGCGCGGAGTAAATCCGCTGGGTTTGCGCAGGAGCAGAAAGCGTCGCCTTCGCCATGCTGTCAGGCAGGGCGGCTGAATCTCCCACCGGCCGACCAGGTTATACCCCACGTGATCTACAGCCAGCCGCTATACTTCGCCGATGTTCCGGCTCTTTCGCGATAGCCTGGGTGCCTGTCTGGCGCCGCAAGGCAGTGTTGTCTGCATTGGTGCTTTCGATGGCGTGCATTGCGGCCATCGCGCGCTGCTCGGGCGCGTGCGCGAACGCGCCGATGCGCTGGGCGTGCAGGCCATCGCGGTCAGCTTCGAGCCGATTCCGCGTGAGTATTTCGCCCGCTCTACGCCGGTGCCGCGTCTGGACAACGTGCGTGGCAAGATCCAGCAGATTCGCGACACAGGCATCGACGCCCTGCTGCTGATGCGATTCAACGCCGCGCTGACGGCAATGCCGGCCGAGGAGTTCGTCGAGCAGATCCTGATCAACCGGCTCGAAGCGCAGGAAATCTGGGTCGGTGCGGATTTCCGTTTCGGCCATGGTCGCCACGGCGATATCGGCTTGCTGCGCGAAATGGGCGGGTCACACGGCTTTCACGCCGAAGTATTTTCTGAATTCAAGCTTGGCGACGAACGCGTGCGCAGCAGTGCGATCCGCGATTTGCTGGCGGTCGGTGATTTCGAAGCGGCTGAACGTCTGCTCGGCCGGCGCTTCATGATTGGCGGCCACGTCGTCCGTGGCCAGCAGCTTGGACGCAAGCTCGGCTACCCGACCGCGAATATCCGTCTCGGCCGGCGCACCTCGCCGATCAATGGAATCTTCGCGGTGCGCGTGCATGGCGTCAGCGCTGGCTCGATGCCGGGCGTCGCCAGCCTCGGCGTGCGTCCGACCGTGAATGGCGTCGAGCCAATCCTCGAAGCGCATCTGTTTGACTTCGATGGCGACCTGTACGGCCGCCGCATCGATGTCGAGTTCGTCGCCAAATTGCGCGACGAGGAGAAATTCAGCACGCTTGAGGCGATGGTCGAACAGATCGATCTCGATGCGGCCGAGGCGCGCAAGCTGCTGGCAGTAACCCAACTCGATTCCCCACCCGATGCGAGCGCCAACGACGCGCGCATCCGTTCCAGCGGAGTTCTCGCGTGAGCAAGGATTACAAGAGCACGATCAACCTGCCGAAGACCGATTTCGCGATGAAGGCGAATCTCGCCGCGCGCGAGCCGGGCATCCTCGCCGACTGGTATGCCAACAACCGCTACCAGGAAATCCAGAAACGCACCGCTGCGCGTGAGCATGCTTTCGTGCTGCACGACGGTCCGCCGTATGCGAACGGTGTGATCCATATCGGACATGCGGTCAACAAGGTGCTCAAGGATATCGTCGTCAAATCCAAGCTGATGTCCGGTTTCCGTTCGCCCTATGTGCCGGGCTGGGATTGCCACGGCCTGCCGATCGAGATCGCGGTCGAGAAGGAATTCGGCAAGGTCGGCCAGAAACTCGATGCCGCCGAGTTCCGCCAGAAATGTCGCGAATACGCGACCAGGCAAATCGATCTCCAGCGCGCCGACTTCAAGCGTCTCGGTGTGCTCGGTGATTGGGATAACCCCTATCGCACGATGGACGCAAAGTTCGAAGCCGACATGCTGCGTGCGCTTGCGAAGATCTACGCCAACGGCCATATCACGCGCGGTTTCAAACCGGTGCACTGGTGTTTCGACTGCGGCTCGGCCCTGGCCGAGGCCGAGATCGAATATGCCGACAAGGTTTCGCCAGCGGTCGATGTCGCCTATGACGCGATTGATCCGAAGGCGCTGGCGGCGAAGTTCGGTGTCGAGGTGGATGCGGACACGATTGTCGCCGTGCCGATCTGGACGACCACACCTTGGACTTTGCCAGCCAGCCTGGCCGTGTCGCTTGGCCCAGACCTGGAATACGTGTTGGTCGAAGGGCCGGCTCGCGATGGCAAGCGCGTTTTGCTGGTTATCGCTTCGGCACTGGCCTCAAAGGCGCTTGAGCGCTACGGCGTCGTTGAAGTCAGTATCCCTGCAGGAAGCAATTCCTGCATTGGCGCGGATCTGGAAGGGCTCAAACTCAAGCACCCATTCTACGAGCGCGAAATCCCGCTCCTTCTCGGCGATCACGTCACCGCCGAAGACGGCACCGGCGCCGTGCACACTGCACCGGGCCACGGCGTCGAGGACTTCACCGTCTCCAGGCAATATGGCTTGATCGAAAAGTACAGCGCCGCCGAACTCAACCCGATCGGCGGCAACGGCGTCTATCTGCCCGGCACGCCGATCGTCGAAGGCCAGTTCATCTGGAAAGCGAATGATTCGATCACCGAACTCCTCCGCAGCAACGGCCATCTGCTCGCGCACTCGAAGCTCGAACACAGCTACCCGCATTGCTGGCGGCACAAGACGCCGGTCGCGTTCCGCGCCACGCCGCAGTGGTTCATGAGCATGGAAAAGGAAGGCCTGCGCGCGACGGCGCTCAAGTCGATCAAGGACGTGCGCTGGATTCCTTCCTGGGGCGAGGAACGCATCACCGGCATGATCGCGGGGCGCCCGGATTGGTGCATCTCGCGCCAGCGCACCTGGGGCGTGCCGATCGCCTTGTTCGTCGACAAGGCCACGCAGTTGCCGCATCCGCGCAGCGAGGAATTGTTCGAGCAAGTCGCGCAGCGCGTCGAGAAAGACGGCATCGACGCCTGGTTCTCGCTCGATGCGAAAGACCTGCTTGGTGATGAAGCCGAGAGCTATGAAAAAGTCTCCGACGTGCTCGATGTCTGGTTCGATTCCGGCGTCACCCACTTTGCCGTGCTCGATCAACGCGCCGAGCTTGCGCGCAAGCCCGGTGACAAGGTCATGTATCTGGAAGGTTCCGATCAGCACCGTGGCTGGTTCCATTCCTCGTTGCTGACCTCGTCGGCAATGCACGGCCGCGCGCCGTACGACGAGGTGCTCACGCACGGTTTCGCGGTCGACCAGAACGGTCGCAAGATGTCCAAGTCGCTCGGCAATGTCGTCGCGCCGCAGAAGGTGGTCGACTCGCTCGGTGCCGACGTGCTGCGCCTGTGGGTCGCATCGACCGACTACCGCAACGAGATGACCGTCTCCGACGAGATCCTCAAGCGTGTCTCCGATGCCTACCGGCGCATCCGCAACACCGCGCGCTTCCTGCTCGGCAACCTCGATGGCTTTGATCCAGGCAAAAACCTGCTGCCGGTCGATCAGTGCCTGCTGCTCGACCAGTGGGCCGTGCAGCAAGCGCATGATGTGCAGACGGCCGTGATCGCCGCCTATGAGCGCTACGATTTTCCCGAAATCATCCAGCGCGTACAGAACTTCTGCACCAACGAGATGGGCTCGCTGTATCTGGACATCACCAAGGATCGCCTGTACACGATGCCGACCGAAAGCATCGGTCGGCGCAGTGCGCAAAGTGCAATGTTCCATATCCTCGAAGCACTGGTGCGCTGGCTCGCGCCGATCACCAGCTTCACCGCCGAGGAGATCTGGCCATTGCTGCCGGGTGAGCGCGGCGAATCGGTGCTGTTCGAAACCTGGTACGGAGGCCTGGCCGCGCTGCAGACCTCGGCGGACCAGCGTGAATCATGGAACGAGCTGCTCGAAATCCGCACGACGGCGTCGAAGGTGCTTGAAGGCATGCGCGCAACCGGTTCGATCGGCGCATCCCTGCAGGCAGAGGTCACCCTGTACCTTGATGCAGCGACGCGTGAGCGTCATGCCGAGGTCGCGGATGAGCTGCATTTCTTCTTCATCACCTCGGAGCTTGAGATCGCCGATATCGCCGACAAGCCCGCCGATGCGGTTCGCGTGGAAGGCCTCGATGCCTGGGTCATCGCCAAGCCGAGTGCGGCCGCGAAATGTGTGCGCTGCTGGCATTACCGCGACGACGTCGGCAGCCATGCCGATGATCCCGAGCTGTGCAGCCGCTGCGTCGGCAACGTCGAAGGCCAGGGCGAAACCCGCCGCTGGTTCTGAGCATCCAGCAAATCGTGGCTTGCTGTCAGAGATCGTCGTAGAACGGAGGGCGGGAGATATCCCGCCTTCTGCGCCGTCATTGATCGTTGTAGGGTTGGCTTCAGCCATGATGCTTTTCGTCGAATCACACGATCGAGTGGCTTCGCAAAATGGAGCATCGCGCCTGAAGGCGCTTCCTACGAAAAGCCCGAGCTTGCAGCTCTGGTTCGCGGCGATTCTTCGCAACGGAAAATTCGCCCCCACTTGCGCATCGGCCCCGAACTTGCTTTATGCTGCCGCTCGCGCAACGCAGAATGCCGGCGGCGGCTTGGTCGGTGACCCATCTCCCCAAAGGAGTCAGGAATGCTGGCGGAAGTGCGAACGATAGCAACCATCCATGGCACCCGCGTGCTCTCGCTCGATGCGAGCGGTCGCATCATGGACTGGATCTCCTGGCAGGATGCGACCTGCCTGTATGTGCGTGGCGCAATCGCGTGGACGCTCGGCGATCCCTGCCTGACCATCCATGGCGGCACCAATCGCCACTCCGGCGAGCAAAGTACCCTCGATCTGCATCCGATCATCGCCACCACCGGCCATGCACGCATCGGTTCGATCGATCCGGCTCCGGCGCTGACCAATGTCGCCCTGTTCGCCCGCGACCGCATGATCTGCATGTATTGCGGCAGCCACTACTCGCGCGGCGAGCTGACCCGCGATCACGTCATTCCGATTTCCAAGGGCGGCAAGGACAACTGGATGAACGTCGTCACCGCCTGCCTGCATTGCAACGTCAAGAAGGGTTCACGTACTCCGCAGCAAGCGCATATGCCCCTGCTCGCCGTGCCTTACCGACCGAGCTGGGTCGAGCACCTGATCCTGTCGAACCGAAACATCCTCGCCGACCAGATGGAATTTCTCGTCAACCATCTGCCGAAGAAGCGGCGACCGCAGTAGCTCATTCCTTGTCCGACTGGCCTCGAAGCTGATCGGGAATCTTCATCGTCCAGCGCTGCTGGTAGAGATCGTGGCGACGATCCTTGAGGTTCTGCACTGTGCCGTTGTTGCGCGCACGGGCGAGATCTTCCAGACGCAGATCGGCCCACAACACCATTTCGGTATTCGGCGTCGAATCGGCGGCGACACCATCACGTGCGAACGGAAAATCGCAGGGCGTCAGGATGCAGCTCTGCGCGTACTGGATATCGAAGTTGTTGACCCCGGGCAGGTTGCCGACGTTGCCCGACAGCACCACGTAGCACTGGTTCTCGACCGCGCGGGCCTGTGCGCAGTAGCGCACGCGCAGGTAGCTCTGGCGCTCGTCGGTGCAAAACGGCACAAACAGGATCAGCGCGCCCTGGTCGACCAGATGACGGGCGATTTCCGGGAACTCGGCGTCGTAGCAGATCATCACGCCGATCGGGCCGCAGTCGGTCTGGATGGTCGAGGCCTGGCTGCCACCCTTGATGCCCCACCAGGTGCGCTCGTTCGGGGTCGGGTGGATCTTCTCCTGCTGGTGCACCGAGCCGTCGCGCAGGCAGACGTAGCAGATGTTGCGCAAGGCACCGCTTTCGATCTGGGTCGGATGCGAGCCGCCGATGATATTGATGTTGTAGCGCACGGCGAGCCGGCTGAACATGTCCTTGAGCGGCACCGTGTAATCGGTGAGCCGACGGATCGCCTCCACCGATGGCAATGGCGAATTCTCGATCGACAACAGTTGCAAGCTCATCATCTCGGGGAAGACGACGAAATCCGATTCGTAACCGGCGGCGATATCGACGAAGTATTCAACCTGCCGCGCGAACTCCTCGAAGCTCGCGATGCGGCGCTGCTGGTACTGGATGGTGGCAACGCGCACACGATCGGGTAGCCCGGAAGCATTGCGCGGCGTCGGCGTCTTCGGCTGGTCATGCCGATCGGGGTTGCGCCAGGCCAGATGCGCGGCATAGCCCATCGAATCCGCGTCGCCCGGCGCATAGCGTTCGAGCACGCCGATCAACTCGAAACCATTGCGCAACTGGAAACTCAGGGTCGCATCGCGATACTGCCCTTCGCGCACGGCGCGCACATAGTCGTCGACGGAAGGAAATGCCTTGATGCGCTTGCCGAGGCCCGGCAGGCGGCCGCCGAAGACAATCCCGCGCAGGCCGAGCTTCTGGCAAAGCTTCTTGCGCGCCGCGTACAGGCGCCGACCGATGCGCAAGCCGCGAAATTCCGGATCGACACTGACATCCATACCGTACAACCAGTCGCCTTGCGGATCGTGGCGCGAGGCATAACCGCCGCCGGTGATCTCATTCCAGCTATGCGCAGCCATCGCCGCCGCCTCATCAATGCGGAATGTCGCGCAGTAGCCAACGATGCGCCCATCGTATTCGGCGACAAATTGACCCTCCGGGAAGCGCGCCTGCTGGCCGCGCAGCATGTCGGCGGAGTGTCCCCATTCCGCGCCGTAGACACGCGCCGTCAATGCGACCAGATCGTCGATATCCGCGAGCTGCGCATTGCGGATCCAAAGTGTCGCCTTGCTCTCGTTTGACATGATGCTGGTTCGTGAATTCGAGGGACATTCCCTCCTCCATGTTACCCGCATCGCCGGAATCGGGTCTTTCGCGCACAACTTCCGCAACCGGTCATTCGCTTGCGAACCCGCCGGATTCGGGCGCGCCCGAGGCCATCTGTCGTATCCTCGACAGCGGATCGCTGCTCGCAATGGCGGCAGGACAATGGATGAGACAACCGGCCATGCTAAAAAAACTCTTTCAGCGGATATTCGGTAGCGCCAAGGACGGTAGCGACGCGGCCAGCCGCGACTTCGAGACCCTGAACCGGCACGCTCCGCTTATCCGACAGACGACCGAGGGAGCGGAGGACCTGCTCGACGCCAGTCCCGAGGAATCGGTTTCCGGCTTCATCGGTCGCGAGACCATACTCGGCCGCGATCACCGTGTCGCCGCCTACCAGTTCATGCTGCACCAGTCGACGCGTGACCGCCTGCGCCGCCGCAGCCGGCGCATCCATCATGTCTACGCCGAAGTCCTTGTGCGCAATGTCGTCAAGCTGAATGTGGCCCGCCTGCTCGGCCATCGCAAGGCATTTCTGGACGTCCCTGATTCCTTTCTCGTGCATCCGTCGATCCGCGAACTGCCGCCAGCCAGTACCGTCCTGGTGATCAGCAAGATCGATCACGACGGCGCGCCTGGCGCCGAGGATCTGCTCGCCACCGCGAAGAAACTGCGCGAAGACGGCTTTGCAATTGCCCTCGATGCCGGCGCTGCCTCTGCGGACATGTCGTTTCTTGCGCCCGAGTGCGACTACCTGATCCTTTCCGTCGGCTCGATCGATCCGGAGGCGACGCGCAAGTTGGTGGATGGACTCCGCCGCAGTGTGGGTGCCGCGAACCTGGTTACGCGTGATGTCGCCACCCAGGATGAGTTCTTTTTCTGTTTCGGCCTTGGCGCGAAGCTGTTCCAGGGGCCATTCATCACCCGCCGCGAAGACTGGAGCGGCAACACGATCGGGCCGAACTCCGCGCGCATCGCCGCGCTGTTGTCAAAAGTACGCAACGAAAACGTCGATATGCACGAAATCGCCCTGATCCTGCAACGCGATCCGGCCCTGTCGCTGCGCCTCATGCGCTACATCAATTCCGCCGCGATCGGCATGCGCGAACAGATCGATTCGATCGAGCGTGCCTTGCTTCTGCTCGGGCGCGAAACGCTCTACCGCTGGCTCATGTTGTTGATCTACAGCGGCGACAAGGGCTCCGAACGCTCATCGGCCCTGCTTGAAAATGCCCTCGTGCGCGCGCGCATGATGGAACTTCTCGGCCATGACATGACCGAAAAAAACCAAGACGCCATGTTCCTGGTCGGCCTGCTCTCGCTGGTCGACGCCATGTTGCAGGTTCCCATCGAAAAGGCGATGGCCTCGCTCGGACTGGCTGACGAAATCGAGGCAGCTGTTGTGCGCGGTGAGGGTCCCATGGCGAAATTGCTGGCCCTGGTCATCTGTTTTGAAGGCGACGACTCCGACGAGCTGACGCGGCTTTCCCGGGAATGCGGGATCGAACTCGATTTCGCGGGCGAATGCCATTTCCAGGCCCTGGCATGGGCGATGGACACTGCCAATTGAGCGGATCGACGCGCAAGGCTCGACTGCGGATCGTCGTAATGCCGGCGAAAAGCCTCGGCATCGGCTGAATTCGCCCGGCCTGGTCCCACGCAGTTCCTTGCTCCGCCACGCCGTGTAGCCGAAAATGACGGCCTGTCCGTTGTTCTGGCCCCTGATGATCGATTCCACCCGCTATCCGCGCCTCTCGCGCATCGACAATCCTGCGCAACTGCGCGAGTTCCCCGAGCACGAACTCGGCGAAATCGCGCGCGAGGTTCGCGATTACCTGATCCAGTCGGTAGCGTGCTCGGGCGGTCATTTTGGCGCCGGACTCGGCGTGGTCGAACTGACCGTCGCCCTGCATTACCTCTTTGATACGCCGAACGATCGCCTGGTCTGGGATGTCGGCCACCAGTGCTATCCGCACAAGATCCTGACCGGTCGTCGCGACCACATCACCACGGTCAAGCAGAAGGATGGCCTCGCCCCGTTCCCGCGCCGCGAGGAAAGCGAGTACGACGCCTTCGGCGTCGGGCATTCTTCGACCTCAATCAGCGCCGCGCTCGGCATGGCCATCGCCGCGCAGCGCAAGGGCGACAATCGCAAGATGGTCGCCGTAATCGGCGATGGTGCAATGACCGCCGGCATGGCCTTCGAGGCGCTCAACCATGGCGGCGATGTCAAACCCGACATGCTCGTCATCCTCAACGACAACCAGATGTCGATCAGCGAAAACGTCGGCGCGCTGACCCAGATGCTGGCCCGACTGATGGCCAGCCGCACGCTCAACCGCATGCGCGAGGGCGGCAAGAAGCTGATGAAACGCGAGGGTATCGTCTGGCGCTTCGCCAAGCGTTGGGAAGAACATGCCAAGGGCATGTTCATGCCGAGCACCTTGTTCGAGGAACTCGGTTTCCACTACACCGGGCCGATCGACGGTCATGATATTCCGCAACTCGTCCACGCACTGCGCACGCTCAAGGAGCTGAAGGGCCCGCAGTTCCTGCACGTGATCACGACCAAGGGCAAGGGCTACGCGCCGGCTGAGCGCGCGCAGATCGACTACCACGCGGTCGGCCCGTTCGATCCGGTCAAGGGCCTGGTGCGAAAGGCGGCGGCCAAGCCGACCTATACCGAAATCTTCGGCGACTGGCTGTGCGACCAGGCAGCCAGCGATCCGCGGCTGTACGCAATCACCCCGGCCATGCGCGAAGGCTCAGGCCTCGTGCGTTTCTCGAAGGAATACCCGCAGCGTTACTTCGACGTCGGCATCGCCGAGCAGCATGCCGTGACCCTCGCTGCGGGCATGGCCTGCGAAGGCGCCAAGCCGGTCGTTGCGATCTATTCCACTTTTCTGCAACGCGCCTACGACCAGTTGATCCACGATGTCGCCCTGCAGAATCTCGACGTGCTGTTCGCAATCGATCGCGGCGGCCTGGTCGGTCCTGACGGCGCGACCCACTCGGGCAGTTTCGATCTGTCCTATCTGCGCTGCATCCCGAACATGGTCGTGATGGCCCCGGCCGACGAAAACGAATGCCGGCAGATGCTGAGCACCGGCTTCCAGCATGAAGGCCCGGCCGCGGTGCGCTATCCGCGCGGTGTCGGCAGCGGTGTCGCTGTCGAACCGAACCTCACCACCTTGCCGATTGGCAAGGCCGAGCTGCGCCGCAAGGGCGGGCCAATTGCCCTGCTCGCCTTCGGAGCCCTCGTGGCACCGGCGGCGAAAGTTGCCGAAACCATCGGCGCGAGCCTGATCAACATGCGCTTCGTCAAGCCGCTCGACGCGGCGATGATCCTCGAACTCGCCCGCAACCACGAGGCGTTCGTCACACTCGAAGACAACGCGATTGCCGGCGGCGCCGGGGCCGCTGTCGGAGAGCTGCTCGCCGCACACGGCATCAGCATGCCGATCCTGCATCTGGGCCTCGCCGACAGCTATCTCGACCACGCCAGCCGCGAAGAACTGCTTGCCGAATCCGGCCTCGATGTCGCCGGCATCGAATCCGCCATCCGCGTCCGTTTCGCCAGCCTGATCCCGGTCACCGCGATGCGCAGCGCGGGCTGATCAAGGCGGCCACGCTTCGTGGCGGGAGCCAAAGACCGTCTCGGTCTTGCGCGAAGCCTCCGTCCTTCCGCAGCAGTCCACGCCCCACCTGCGCAGGTTGGCGCTGAGCGCAGCGAAGCCCAACGTCGGCATGCGCCGTCTTGCCGAACGGGCAAAGCTCGCGCGTTGCATCGGAACCGGCTCGTTGTTGTTTCGGAGTTCCGTCCTTTTTCGTTGGGCTTCGCTGCGCTAACCGCCAACCTGCACGAGCCGAGCGATGGCGCGGGTTGCTTGGGCGGTTCCCGCGTTTCCGCTTCGTTGTTGGCCTGAAGGCTCCTCCCACGAACCGTCCAAGACATCCCAGCCTCAGGACTCGTCCGCCTCCTTCGCGGCTTTCCGGTCGGCCAGATATTTCTTGTAGTCGATCGGGCGGATTTCGTTGATACGGCACTTGAACTTGCCGACCACCACCGAATCGAAGCGCTTGCTCACCGAGTGCGCGGTCGAAGTCACGCCGATCTTCTGTGCCCAACGCAAATCCTGGCACGGCGAATCAACCGTCAGCAGGTAGGCTTCATTCAAGCGTGGCCAGACGATAACCTTGTAGTCGCCAACCAGCTCCCAGCGCTGCAGATCCCAGAACTGGAAACGATCCACCGGCTCACCGGCATAGGGAAGGTATTGGCTCAGTGCCTTTTCCTGCGTTTCACTGGTTTGTGCGGACGCACTCGTCGCCAGCAGCAGCACGAATATTGCTATCAGGGGTTTCAACACGATCATTCTCCATGGGGCAAGTGAGGATGAGACCCCGAAATGACGAATTCAACCGCCGCTTCGTCGCAGATCGAGATCAGTCATTTATCGCAGGTTTCGGGACTCTGGCGCATTCGGGTAATCCGCACCGCCCCCGGCAAAGGCAGCAACCACAAGCGAAACCTCCCTTGCAGACGTGCCAAGGCTTGACGAACCCGCCCCCAATCGCTCTAATACGCGGCCCTTCGCCGCGGCCTTCAGCGCCCCGGCAGCAAGCAAAAGGGCCGAGTAGCTCAGTTGGTAGAGCAGGGGATTGAAAATCCCCGTGTCGGCGGTTCGATTCCGTCCTCGGCCACCATTCCCGTGAATAGCTCCGACATTGCCATGATGCGATGCGAGCCGTTTCGGCCATGGGAATCGAACCGCGATAGAGCACGGTTCGATGATGCGCGCCTTCCTGGCGCTTACCCCTTCGGGGCCGGCTTCGCCGTTCGCTTCGGCATCCATGCCTTCGCAGTCCGTCCTCGGCCACCATTCCCGTGAATAGCTCCGACATTGCCATGATGCGATGCGAGCCGTTTCGGCCATGGGAATCGAACCGCGATAGAGCACGGTTCGATGATGCGCGCCTTCCTGGCGCTTACCCCTTCGGGGCCGGCTTCGCCGTTCGCTTCGGCATCCATGCCTTCGCAGTCCGTCCCCGATCACCATCTCCATACCTGTTGCCTACGCCTACGTGTCCTGCTATCTTGGCCATGTTACTTCCCATGGCCATGTTAATTATCTTGGCCACGTGAATGCCTGACTGGACCACGCCATGAACCTGCAGCCTTCATCCAATCCAGCCAACGCTTCAAAAGAACTGGTCGCCAAGCTGTTCGAAAAGAATGGCTGGAAGGTTCAGCGCGAGCATGCTGCCGAGAAACATCATGCGGACCTCATCGTAAAGAAGAAGCCTCACGTCTATGTGGTGGAGATCAAGGCGATCTCCGAGGGGCGTCGGGATCGAGTAATCCCCCTCCTCTCCCAGGCCATCCTCCAATCGCAGTCTGCGGCCAGAAAGTTCGGCAGCGCGCGCCCAATGGCCATTGTGCACGTTGGTGACGCGAAAGAAATCCTGCTCAAACAAGTCGATCGATTTGCGAAGCAGCATGCGCCGGATGTCGCCATTGGCATCCTCGATGACAACGGCGTACGGCACTTCATCGGCGATGGGCTTGAAGGAATGCAGGCCAAACCCGGCCAGATTTCCAGGCATTCCGAAAAACCGGCGATTCATTCGTCGAACATGTTTTCGGACCTCAACCAATGGATGCTGAAGGTTCTGCTCGCTCCCGAAATCCCGGAGCATCTGTTGAGCGCGCCCCGAGGTAGCTATCGCAACGTATCGGAACTCGCCAAAGCGGCGGGCGCCTCCGTAATGAGTGCGTTTCGGCTCGGTGAACAGTTGCGCGAGGGAGGGTTTCTCCACGAATCTTCCGGCGCGCTCAAACTCGTGCGTCGAAAAGCACTGTTCGATCGCTGGAAATCGGCGGGGAATCGAAAATCCCCGGAACTGCGCATGCGCTTCCTGATACCCGGAGCCCCAGAACAAAAGTTGAAAAAGGTCGTGTCAGGCAGCAATGCCTGTCTTGGCCTTTTTGCAGCCGCCGACGCCCTCAAACTCGGCCATGTGTCTGGAGTGCAGCCCCATGTCTATGTGGACAGGCTGCCGCGCCTGAACGACGGCGCATGGAGAGGATTGGTTCCGTCTGGGCCGAATGAGCCTTTCGACGTGGTACTCCGAAAAGCGCATTCGCCAAAATCACTGTTCCGAGGAGCGGTACACCACGAAGGCATCTCCATTGCCGACGTCCTGCAGATCTGGCTCGATGTCTCCGTACACCCATCGCGCGGACCCGAGCAGGCCGAGCTGATTCGCAAGAAAGTGTTGCGCAACGTGATCGAGGGAAGCGAAGCGTGAACGACCTGGCCGCCTTTTCACGCCCATCAATATGACGAATTCCAGTCAGACACTCAGATCAGCCTCGGCGCCACGCGCCGTATTCAGATCAACAACCAAGGCGCTGTGATCCGAAATCCTCATCTCTCGCGGCGAATGATCTATCCAGCAGGTTGCTTTCGGATATGCGTCCAGGAACGCACGGTTCGCAAAAGCATGATCGATCCGAAATCCGTTCTTCGAAGACCGCCAGATCCATTCTCGGGCGTCGTCGCCATGCTGCTTGCGCCAAAGATCGGTCAGGCCGTGAATTTCCGTCAGGTTGATGAAATGACGCTCGCAGTGGAATCGTGCGCCACCCGGTTCGATGTCGCGCACATTTGAACCGGTGTTCAGGTCACCAATCAGCAGTATCGGCGTCGTTTCCTTCGAGGCCAGTTCTGCACAGCGCTGAAAGAACGGAGCCTTGGCTTTGCGCTACGGAAAGTAGGCGGCCAATACCGACAAGTCTATTGCGCGCGCCAACAGCAGTTCGCCCCGTTCTGCATCCAAAGGCGTTGCCCGATCCGCCACAAACTCCTCGCGACAAAACACAACAACGCCATTTGCACGCGCTCCCCCGCGCAATGCCAAGGTCTGTTTGTATCCCGCACTCGCCAGCGCCGCGCCGAGGACTGCCGAGCTTTTGCGCCATTCCGTGAGGACAAGCAAATCCGCTCGCGTTTCGATCAGCCACTCTGCTATTGCGTGCTGACGCGCGCCACCACCACCGTGGCGGATATTCAGGCAGGCAATTTTCCTCAATCCCTTATCACTCCTGGCAACCAGCCAAGCGACAAGGCATTGTCACTGATCTCGTCTTGGCGAAAATTCGGCCTCATATTTCCTTCACCCAAATCCACCCTTCACGAAGTGCCGTTTCGAGATCAGATTCAGGAGGAGGCGTGGCTCTTCCACATAGAAAATCTGCCGCCGCAAGCAAGCAGAGTCCGGCGTCGAACACATCGGCACTTCCATCGCACAACGAACTCAGACCCTGGACAACGTCCACAAGTCCTTCTGCGATTTCGCTCCGCCTTTCGCCTTGCTCCCGCTTCTTGTAGGACGACCACGGCAATCCATTCGCCTTCAGCGACGCCGCGGGATACACCTCAATGACGGCGTTCCCCGCGAATCCGGGTGTCCAGGCGAGTGGGAAACTCAAACCGGTCATCGTGCGAATCTCGTCAAGTACGGAGAGCGCCTCATGGGTCGCCCGCGCGATTTTGTCCGCCGCTACCTCAAGCGGCGCATGTCCACCGAATTCTGCTTGCCTGAGATTTCGCTCGGTCAGTCGACGGAACGTAATCTCTTTATTGATTCGGCCCTTGAATAGTCGCTACTGAATGCTTCTCCCGCTGGCGGGAGAAGCTGCCGACAGGCTGATGAGGGTGGACGCGCGAAGCGCGATACCAAGGCGTTTCCACAAGAGCACCACCCTCATCCCCCTTCGGGATCTTCTCCTTTATGCCCTGTGGGTACGCCAGCGGGAGAAGGAATAGAGCGAAGTCGTACTATTCAAGGGCCGAATCAATAGAAGCCGTGACGTTCTGACCAGCAATGTGATGCTTCAATGCATCCGATAGCGAAGACGGCCAACCCAAGGGGGCATCGATCGCGAGCAGGATTCGATGCTCTGAGGCGACACCGCGAATCCAGTCGACCACTCGACAAAGTTGGTCCCGCTGTCCTGCGACAGTTCCGAGGTAGCCTGCCAAACTGATCTCGACGGCGCCATCCCGAAAGAATCCTGTCGCGTAGCCAAACTTGCGCGGGTCGGAGGCCGCATCAAGCCCAACGACCGCTACCGCATCAGTGCAGACATCGAGACATTCGCGAAACGATCCTTTCGACGGATTTTCATTTTCCATCGGCTGGTTCGACTCGCCCGGGGTTCATCACACCCACTCCGAGCAAAGCAGCTCGGCCTGCATGAGCACGGTCTTCACCGCTTCCTCTTGAAGGTCCGGCGGATAGCCGTGCTTTCGAAGGATGCGCTTCACCATCACCTTGATTTTCGCTCGCGCACTTTCGCGTAAGGTCCAGTCGATGGTGACGCTCTTCTTCACCTGGGTGATGAGTTCGGCGGCGATCACCTTCAGCTTCGCGTCGCCCATCGCCTGCACGGCGCTGTCGTTGGCGGCAAGTGCGTCGTAGAAGGCGATCTCGTCGTCGGTCAGGCCCAGGTTCTCGCCACGCTTGGTGGCGGCGTCGAGGTCCTTGGCGAGCTTGATCAGCTCTTCGATGACCTGCATCGTCGAGATGGCGCGGTTGTGGTAAGCGTTGAGTGTCTTCTTGAGCTTCTCGCTGAAGACCTGGCTCTGCACGAGGTTGCGCCTGGAGCGGACCTTGAGTTCATCCTTGAGCAGCTTTTCCAGCAGCTCGGCCGCGACGTTCTTGTGCTTGAGACCGCGCACTTCGGCGAGGAACTGGTCGCTGAGGATGCTGATGTCCGGCTTCGGCAATCCGGCGGCGGTGAACACGTCGATCACCTGGCCTTCGGTGGTGATGGCCTTGCTCACGAGTTGGCGGATGGCGGCGTCGATCTGCTCGGGCGTCTTGCGGTTGTTGCTGCTCTGCTTGTTCAGCGCGGCTTGCAGGGCCTGGAAGAAGCTCACGTCGTCGCGGATCTCGGTGGCATCATCGCTGGCGGCGCAGAGGGCAAACGCGCGGGAAAGTTCCGTCACCACCTGCACCCAGCGCTTCTTGCCGTCTTCCTGTTCGAGGATGTGCTCCTGCCCGGCCGGGATCAGTGCAGGCGTTCGGTTGGCGTGCCGCTGATCCACTTGTCCCAGTTGAAGCCATGCATCATGTCGCAGGCGATGCCGTGTTTCTCCAGCATCACGGCGATGGCCTGGGCGGTGTCGAAGGTCGGGTTGCCCGGCCACCGCTCTCGGTGTACGTGACGAGCGCTTTCTTGAGCTGATCGGCGAGGCCGAGGTAATCCACCACCAGCCCGCCGGGCTTGTCGCGAAAGACGCGGTTCACGCGGGCGATGGCCTGCATGAGGCCGTGACCCTGCATCGGCTTGTCGGCGTACATCGTGTGCAGACAGGGCGCGTCGAAGCCGGTCAGCCACATGTCGCGCACGATCACGATGCGGAACGGGTCTTTTGGATCCTTGAAGCGGTTCGCCAGCGTGCGGCGCTTTTCCTTGTTGCGGATGTGCGGCTGCCAGTCGGGGCCGTCGTCGGCGCTGCCGGTCATCACCACTTTCACCACGCAGGCTTTGCCGCGCTCGGCTTCGACGTCGTCGTCCGTGGCGCTGGCCCACTCGGGGCGCAGCTTGATCAGCGCGTTGTAGAGATCCACGGAGATGCGGCGGCTCATGCAGACGATCATCGCCTTGCCGTCCATCGCCTCCACGCGCTTCTCGAAATGCGCCACCAGATCGGCGGCCACGAGCTGCGATGCGTTTCGGATCGCCCACCAGCGCCTCCAGCGCGGCCCACTTGGTCTTGAGCTTCTCCTTCTTCGTCAGTTCCTCGCCTTCGGTGATCTCCTCGAACTCCGCGTCGATCTTCGGCAGCTCGGCGGCGTTCAGGGCTGAGCTTGGAAATGCGGCTCTCGTAGTAGATCGGCACCGTGGCCTTGTCGGCGACGGCGCGCTGGATGTCGTAGATGGAAATGTAATCGCCGAAGACCGCCCGCGTGTTCGCGTCGGTCTTCTCGATGGGCGTGCCGGTGAAGCCGATGAACGACGCATTCGGCAAGGCATCGCGCAGGTTGCTGGCGAAGCCGTAGGACATCTCGCCGGTCTTCTCATTCACCTTGCCGCCGAACCCATACTGGCTGCGGTGCGCTTCATCGGCGATCACGACGATGTTCTGCCGTTCGCTCAGCTCGGGCATCGCCTCGCCCTTCTCCGGCATGAACTTCTGGATGGTCGTGAACACCACGCCGCCGCTCGCCCGGTTCAGCAGCTCGCGCAAATGCTCGCGCCCGCTCGGCCTGCACGGGTGTCTGGCCGAGGATGTCCGCGCAGCGCTGGAACTGGCCGAAGAGCTGGTCGTCGAGATCGTTGCGGTCGGTCAGCACCACCAGCGTCGGGTTCTGCATCGCCGGATGCCGCACCACGCGCGCGGCGAAGAAGAGCATGGAGAAACTCTTGCCGCTGCCCTGCGTGTGCCAGACCACGCCCGCGCGACGGTCGCCCGGCTTGCCGCCGTGCATTCGGCCTGCCCAGTAGGTGCCCGCGTGCTTCGCGCAGGCCCGCCGGTACTCCGCCATGCCGCTGGCGCGCACCGTTTCCTCCACCGCCGCATTCACCGCGTGGAACTGATGGTAGCCCGCGATGATCTTGTGCAGCGCGCCCGAGTCCGGGTCTTCCTCGAAGACGATGAAATGCTGCAGCAGGTCGAGGAAGCGCTGCCGCTCGAACACCCCGCGCACCAGCACCTCCAGCTCCAGCGCCGTCTTCGGCGCGTCGCCCTCGCCGTCGATCGTGCGCCAGACCTTGAACCACTCCTGGTTCGCCGTCAGGAGCCGATGCGCGCCTGCAAGCCATCGCTCACCACCAGCGCCGCGTTGTAATGCAGCAGCGAGGGGATCTCCGCCTTGTAGGTTTGCAGCTGCGCGTAGGCGCTCCAGATCGTCGCGTCCTCATCCGCCGCGTTCTTCAGCTCGATCAGGCCCAGCGGCAGGCCGTTGACGAAGACCACGATGTCCGGCCGCCGGTTGTGCTGCCCCTCGATCACCGTGAACTGGTTCACCGCCAGCCAGTCGTTCGCCCGCACATCGCCGAAATCCACCAGCCGCACATGATCGCCCGCGATGCTGCCATCGGGCCGCGGATACTCCACCGGCACGCCATCGCGCAGCATCCGGTGAAAGGCGCGGTTCGTCTGCGTGAGCGAAGGCGTCGCCCACCCGCAGCACCTTTCGCAACGCCTCCTCCCGCGCCTCCTCGGGAATGGCCGGGTTCAGCCGCCGGATGGCCTCGCGCAAGCGGCCCACCAGCACCACCTCGGAGTAGCTGCTTCGCTCCGCACCGACTTGCCCTGGCGCAATCGCTGGGCCGTGTTCGAGTTGATAGCCGAGGTTCTGGAACCAATCCAGCGCGGCAATCTCGATGTCGCGCTCGTCCATAGTTGAACCTTCAGGCGGCTACTCGAGCCGCTACATCCACGATGGATTCAAACTCATCTCCACAGCAAGGACGGAATCCTTCAGGCCATTCGGCCTGAATTCGACACAGCACACGGAACTGCAGCGGCGCATCACGATTGATCCGATCCACCTGGATTTGAACGTCTTCGCTGCCAATCCTGGCCAATAGCGTCGAGGTATCTCGCGCAAGGTAGCGCGGGACATAACCAATCTTGACGCCATCGGGCGTCTCCGCCGTGAGCACAGCCACGGCGTCTTGATCGTGTGGGTTGCCCGGCTCGCACGAAAGCTCAAGTCGCTCACCCGCCAGCAGTTCACCGATACGCGCGCGTCCCTCAGCGTTGAGCCAACGGATGCCATGCAGAAAGAAAACGTGATTCAAACGCCCATCGTCGTCCGGAGTCGGACATGGAAAGACTTCCAGCGAATCGGTTTGCCGCGCCCCTTCGGTGACCGCAAGAATCGCGATCGGGTCAGGGTCTGCGCCTGATGGGAATCCGCCCCATCGCAAGAAAGCGTCGTACTCGGGTCGCGAACGCCCCAACAAGCGATTGGAGAACAACGGGAACAGGCGCTCGGACTCGTACACCTCGTTCAGGTCATCCATGCCTGTGAATCCACGAAAGCCGGGCCGTTTCTGCGCCCCACGCGTGTACACGAAGCGATAAACGCCATCGACATGTTCCAGTCTACCCACCGGGCACCAATAGCCTTGGCTTTCGTCTCCCGATCGCCAAGCGACGAATAGTGGATTGCTCATGGCTCGAACTCCTCGACAATTCGCCGGCGATTTTCCGCCAGCAGTTCCTCAGTGAAGGCACGTCCAATGGTCGATAGCCGATTGGGCGGCACTTCGGAAAGGAGAGCACTAACCTGCTCTGCCTCAATACGTCTGAGTCTATCGACCCAGATGGTAGACGCTGCCGGGGAGAAGCGCGAGAACTCTTGCCACGCGGCAAGAGTCGACAGTGGCCTGGCGTCTCCCAGCTTTGCGAAAAAAGCAGACCGCGCACGCTGAGCAAAATTGGGTATTCGACGCCCCTGATCCTTTGAATGCAGACGTTCCGACCGCTCCTCGTCCGAGAGGTTGCGCGCCAGCGCGGCGCCATGATCAAAGGTAGGGGCCAGCGCAATACCGTCTTCGCTGCGCATGCCGGCCCAGTTCTCGTGGTGACGATCCTGATTGGCAATCCAAGTATCCAGCATCACGTAGCCGACGAACACATCCATTGCCGTGAGCACACCCTCCGGAAGCGCATCGCGCCATGGCGGAGTTGGAAGCGTCAACGTCCGCAGCGTATGTGCGACTGCATCCACCGTGTGTTCACTCACCCGATAGCGCCGTCCCATATCCGCCGGATAGTTGGGGTCCCGGTCCAGCATCAGTTGGTTGCCCATCAGCAGGACGGTCGGCGCAACCACACAGGATTCGCAAACGACCCCGGGCGTTTTGGTAGCCGTATCGAATGCCAGATCGTAGTGGACATGCGGCAGACCCAGCAGCCGGGCAAACTCGCAGCCGAGCTTCTCGGCCCAATCCTCGCCGGTTCCGCGCTCCTCGGCTTTGAACAACAGGCGCCTACCCGCGGCATCGGTGAACCAGAATTTGCGCTTGGTGCCCAGGGGCTCCAGAGCTTCAGCGTTTTCGGAGTCGATGCGTTCGATGGGGAACATGGGTCAAGGGTAGCCCATAGCGGCGCGTGTAGCCTTGAACAGGCGCCAAGCGAGTAGCGTCTCGCCAAACATTTGCCTCTCAGCCGCCAATTCACCTGGCGCGAAATCTGGACCGCTCGCGATGCTGTAGCCAAGCTCGCGGAACCACGAGCGTGAAAGCCGATACAGAAACCGCTCGATCGCATACCGCGTCAGCAACAGATTCGGATCGACGCCAATCTCCCTCGCATGCCTCGCCAACCGCGATTGCAAAGAACGGACCAGGCCATCGCGGTCGCCGCTCATGCAGTCAAGGCTTCGAGATACGGTTGCATCACGCGCTGGACACGACAAACGCGGGCGTAACGATCCAGATCATCCATCGTCACACGACGGGCGCGCCACGCTTCGCGCAGCGCCTCCAGAGCGACGTCGATACCAATCTTGTTGCGGTATTTGAAGCAATCGGCCACGGTCTTGGCCAGGCTGTACACGCGAACCGTCTGCCCCTCGATGCGATGTGCCTCGACTCCCTCAGTCAGGGCCGGGCCGGAAAAGCGGACGATGCGCAAGGGCGGATAGGTCAACGCCGGGCGACGATCACGCCGGTCAATCGCGATCCACACCTCGAACGGCACCTGGGTGCCGACGCCATGAAACTGCAGGGCGCTGAGCAGGCAAACGATCGCACGCGGAATCGCCGCGCTCGCCACGACCAATCCATGATGTTCCGAAAACGACTGCTCCGGCAGCCGATACAACCCGCGCGCGATGCGCTCCACCTGCCCTGTCTGGACAAGGCGAGTAAGCGTTTGCGTATGAATGCCAGCGGCCACCAACTCGCGCGTGGTGACCCCCTGACGGCGACGCGCCAGCTTCAGAACCTTGGCGTGATCGGTATCGGACATGTGGCGAATAGTAGACGTTTATTCATAACTGTCAACGTTTAGCCACACACGCGCGTCGATTGGCGCTAACCTCGCAAGAAAATCCTCGCAAACAAAACAGGCATGCGAACACATGCATTGATTCGCCGGGATCGAGATGCGACTTGTGCCCAGTCGGATCGAGTGGGGACGAGAAATCAACCGAACGCGGCTTGCTTGAAAACCGAATCGTCCGGCAACGCTACCTTATGACGCCTCTAACATGGACTCGCTGATCCGCGCCCGCATCCACCCGAGCACGACGAGGTTGCGAATGGCACTGGCAACCGATTCCTTCTTCTCGTCGCTGCTCCAGGTCTTTTTCCAGTCCAGCACATAATCGAAGATCTGCTGCTCCTCCACTTCTCCAGCGGACTCGCTTTGTTTGATCTGGCGACTTGCATAGAGCACCGTCATGACCATCTCGGCCTGGTCAGTGCTCTTGATGCGACTAAAAAGATCAACCGTCTTTGCAATCTTCTTCTGATACTGTCCAATGAGATCGGCAAACCGACTGCGATCCCGCTCGTACTGTGACGCAACGCGAAGCGCCAGCATTCGACCTAGCGTTTCCTCCTGCAACCAGTTGCGATTGGCGAAGTCATGCAACGCCAGTTTCACACCATCCGAAAATGGTCCATAGCTTCCCTTGGTGAAAGTAAAGCCGGTCGGCACGCCCATCTCAGTGACAACGTAACAAATCTTCTGGAAGATCGTTCTGCCTACTGGATTTGCATACGGCTGATCCTGCAACTGCCGCAGAACTTCCATCAACACGACCCACTCTGAGATCATCTTGGCATGCCGACGTCCCTTTCCGTCCAGACTCATCTGCGAAGGCGCAGCGAGGTATTCCGTAGTCAACTGCGGTTTGGGTGTGCCATATGGCGCATACAATTCTATGTCGATCGGTAACTCGTGCAGCTTGCGGTACAGCAGCGGACCGACTTCCGCCCATTCGAGGCCGCCGTTGCCGCAACCGAGCGGTGGCATCGCCACACTTGTGATGTTCCACTCAACGAGATGTGAAACGAAATAGTCGAGCCCGCGTTCGATGTCGGCCAAGCGCGATGACGAACGCCAGTGACCCTTGGTCGGAAAGTTGACGATCGAGGCTCCCGAAAGATCTCGATACAGATACGGCTCGCCCAGCCGCACGGCATTCTCTTCGCATCGGCGCAGATAGTCGTCGAACATGGCGGGAAGGCGCTTCTTGAACTGCTCCGCAACGCCCTTGCCCATGACGCCAACGCAGTTGACCGTATTCACCAAGGTTTGCGCCTGGCTCTCGAACAGGTCACCAATCATTACCTTGAACATTTTTACGCTCCGCCCCGCTCGCGAAAGAATAACACCGGATCGATCGAAATCGGCAGGTTGAACCCAAGGTCGAGAAGCCGCCGCTCAGCTTCTGCATCAATGACATAGGCCCCGCTCAGAAGCTGAGAATCGACACGATGCGGTACGAGCACTTCCGCGCACTTGCGGGATTTATGCCGCCAGTATGCGATAGAGTCACCGGGATGCCGCCAGTCTGCCGAAAAAATGTCGTCGAACGACAGCTCGCGCCACTGCGAAGGATGCAGGAACCGGACGTAATCACTGGCTGCATTCTGGTCAGAGATCACCGTGCCTTCGCTCGTAAGCACTTGCGTGTTCACGCGCAAAACGCACAGGTTCCCCGCTTCGCTCAAGCGCTTGTAGAGCATCGGATTGCGCGCATGGAAATAGAGGTTGGCGTATTGATGCAACTTCAATCGTAAGCGCTCCACCAACCCCATCTTTTTTCCAGGTACGCGGTTAGCGATGCTGGCGCTCCGAAGAAAGAAGGAGCGTGAGGATGGTGACCGAAGAAGAATTGTCGCCGGCGCAGCAGCGTTGGTGGAATCACTTGCAACGTGCCGAGAAGGAATCGCTGTCGATTCGCGCGTATGCGGCGCGTGAGGGCCTGAGTGCGCAATCGCTGTATGGATTCAAGAAGCAACTCAAGCGGCGGCGTGGTGGTGATGCGAGCATGCCTGCGCTGCCCACGTTCGCGACGGTGCAGGTGACGCGGTCGAGCGTGCCGTGTGAGCTGGCGTTTACCGCTGGAGTGACATTGCGCCTGGAGCAGTTGCCCGATCCTGGGTGGTTGATTGCGGTGCTGGGGCTGATCAGTGCGCGGCAGCAGACGGCGGTCGCCCCATGATGCGGCCAGGCGCGCTGGTGAAGGCGGTGCACCTGTGTCAGGCACCGGTGGATTTTCGCAAGTCCATCAACGGGCTGTCGTTGCTGGTGGAGCAGCATTTGGCGCTGGATCCGTTTGCGTGTGATTCGCTCTACGTGTTCGTCAACCGTCAGCGCAACAAGATCAAGATTCTGTATTGGGAGCGCAACGGATTTTGTATCTGGTACAAGCGCCTGGAAGCCGAGCGATTCCACTGGCCTCGACACAAGCCGGGCGAGACGGTCACGGTATCGGCGTTGGAACTGAACGGTTTGCTGGATGGTTTTGATATCTGGCGACAATCGCCTCACAAACAATTGTATTACGATAGCATTGGATAATAACTTGGTGTAAACTGCACACCATGTCGACCGTATCCAACACCGAATCAGCAGATCTGCAGTCTCTGCTGCGTGAGCTGAGTCAGGCGCGTGCCGCTTTGGCTGACGCGGAAGGTAAGCTCGCTACCTCGGAAGGTAAGCTGACCGCTTCAAAGCGCGAGCTGGCAACATCCGAACGCGAGCTGGCGGCATCCGAACGCGAGCTGGCGGCATCCGAACGCGAGCTGGCAACTTCCAAGCACGAGCTGGCAACCTCCGAGCGCGAGCGGCTTGCCGCAGAGAGCAAACTGGCCTCTGTGCTGGAACAACTGCGCCTGGCCCGGCACCGGATGTATGGACGCAGCGCCGAGGACGCGCCTGGCCAAGGTCTTCTGTTCAACGAAGCCGAGACGATCGCTGATCCGATCACGCCCTCGCAGAACAATGAGTCCGACACGGCGCAGACCGCGACTGCGCCGCGCTCGCGCGGCACGCGCCGTCCTCTGCCAACCGATCTTCCACGCATCGAGATCGTGCACGCCTTGCCCGAAGCGCAGCGCATCTGTGCCTGCGGCGACATTCAGCAGGAAATCGGCAGCGAGGTGAGCGAACAACTGGATATCGTGCCGATGCAGGTGCGCGTGCTGCGTCATGTGCGCGTGCGCTACGCCTGTGCTTGCGGCGAGCACGCGCCGGTCTGCGCGCCGATGCCGGCTCAGCCGATTCCCAGGAGTATTGCCAGCCCGGCCACCCTGGCCATGATCGCCACGCTCAAGTTTGTCGATGCCGTGCCCTTGTATCGTATCGAGCAACGCGTGCTGCAACGCAGCCAGGTCAGCATCCCGCGCCAGACCCTGGCGCGCTGGATGATCCAGTCGGGCACGCTGATCCAGCCTCTGCTCAACTTGCTGCGCGATCACCTTCACGACGGTGCGCTCATCCACTGCGATGAAACGCCGGTGCAGGTGCTCAAGGAACCGGACAAGCCACCGGAGAGTACGTCCTACATGTGGGTGCAGGTCGGCGGTGAACCCGAACGTCCCGTCATCCTGTTCGACTACGACCCCAGCCGTTCGGGCAGCGTACCGGAACGCCTGCTGGCCGACTGGAAAGGTGCCTTGATGACCGATGGCTACGACGGCTACAACGCCGTCGCGGCCAGTCCCGGCGTGGTTCACCTGGCCTGCTGGGCGCATGCGCGACGGCGCTTCATCGAGGCCCAGCGCGCCCAAACCAAAGGCAAGACCGGCAAGGCGGATGTGGCCATCGGCTTGATCGGAAAGCTCTATGCCATCGAGCGACGTATCGCCAAGGATGAGGCCAGCGTCCGCCAGCATGCGCGCGAACACGACAGTCGACCCGTCTTGGCCGAACTGCGCAGCTGGCTGGACAAAGCGCTGCCCGACGTTCCGCCCAAGAGCGCGCTGGGTTCCGCGCTCGCCTATCTGCACAAATACTGGGAGCGACTGGTGCGCTACGCCGACGATCCGCGCTGGCCCATCGACAACAATCGCGCCGAGAACGCCATTCGCCCCTTTGTGATCGGTCGCAAGAACTGGCTCTTCAGCGACACTCCCAAGGGCGCTCACGCCAGTGCCGCGCTCTACAGCCTGATCGAAACCGCCCGTGCCAACGGCCTGGAGCCCTACACCTACCTGTGTCGCGTCTTCACCCACTTGCCTCACGCCCAATCCCTCGCCGACTTCGAAGCGCTGCTACCTTGGCAGCTCTCTCAGAGCGATCTCATCACGCAATCACGCAATTGAGTAGATGGGGTTGGTGGAGCGCTTACCTTCAATCCACCCGGCACCTGTTTTTGATCTCGCTTGTCTTGCACAGGCTGCATCGCAACGGAAGCGTGAGGGAGCCTTGCTGCACTCTCGTAGGACAGGATGCCGTGCGCAAGTACCGAGCCGATGTTGGAAATCGGCATGATGCAGTGCAGTTCCGCTACGCGGAGATCCATGATCAAATCATCCGCTCAATATTGGTGTTGGCCTCATTGACACGCAACTCTCCACTCAACAGCTTCGGCAGTAGCGTGTCGCGCAGAGTGGCCAGTGTGCGGGATTGGGCGTGGTTGGCGCTGATTTGCGAAAGGAGCGCGTCAATCGGCTTGAATAATTTTTGCAACGCATCCATCGGAGGAACCACTACGCGAGCTTTCGACAGCACTCCTAAACTCAGATTCGCCTGAACGGCATGAACGATGTTGTTGTGAAGCTCCTCTCGAAAGACATCATGACGCATTGTCAGGATGAGAAAACCAGCGGGAATGTTCGGCTTCGGCCTTACTCAGCAGTCAGAAATATAGGCAACACTTGGATGCTTGAAGAATGAGCGAATCAGGCGCGGCCGATTGCCCATGTCGGCAAGTTGAGTGGCTATTCGATCCTCGAGGCTTTCGCCCTTCTGTAGTGGTCGCCGAGCATTGCCAGTGCGCTTGGCATGGCTCCAGACCAATTCATCAGGATTGAGATCTGGCGCATAGCCTGGCAAAAAGTGCAGCGTCAGCTTTCCTTCGAGTTTGTCTATGTAGTTTCGTACCGCACGGGTCTTGTGCGCAGGCAGTCCATCGACGATCAGATGGACGGGCTTGCGACGTCTGTGCATCATCCGGCGTAGCAAGTCGATGAAGAGATCGCCGTTCAAGCCGCCCTTGTAGGTGGCAAACCAAAAACCTCCCTTGGCGTTGACTGCCGAAGCAGCACTGATCCCCTGGCGTTGCCCAGGCACCGAGACGACCGGTGTTTCTCCCTTGGCTCCCCATGTCGTGCCGTGTACCGAGTCGGCGCGGAATCCTGATTCATCCCAGAAGTAGATCACCGCCTTTGTCTGCTTGGCTTTGCGGGCTATCGCGGGGTAGGTTTCCCGCTGCCAGCGCGCGATCGCTTCAGGGTCGCGCTGATAGGCACGTTGCAGGGGTTTCTGCGGCGTCAGACCGACGCGTGCCAGCACGGCACCCACCGATGCCAGACTCAGCGTCACATCAAAGCGCTGCGCAATCAGCTCACGCGCGATTTGCCGCGTCCATAGGCCGAAATCGAAACCGTACTGCATCGGGTTCTTGCCATTGATCCAACGGAAGACTTGCTGTTCCTGCGCCGCAGTGAGCTTGCGCGGACGACCCGTGCCCTTCCTCAAGCGCAATGCACGCTTGCCGTTGCCGCGCCCACGCGCCTTCGCGCGCACTTTGTACGCCCATGTGCGATGCATACCGAACGAAGCGGAGACGACAGCCGGTGACTCACCTTCCTTCATGCGCTCAAGCGCAGTCAGGCGCATCTCTTCCAGCGCTTCGCGTACTACGGTTCGACCATCTCTCTTCATGCAGACTTCGATCGCGCTGAAGCGTGGAAAGTTCAATATTGTTCCCTATATTTCTGACTGATGAGTAAGATGGCGACAGCTTGATTTGTGTTGGCTGGCAGAATCCACTCTTCCGTCACGGCGATACGTCCAATCGTTCCGGCTATCGTGTAGAGGACGTCATTCGCTCTTAGAATCGACCGCTTCAATGCTACTTTGTGAACAACTTCCGGAATCGTAGTCAACTTTTCTGCCAGGACAGAGCCATTTTCATCAATCGAGTTGACTCGAATATAGTTGATCTGTAATTCGGAGTCGGGCAATTCGCTCATGTCACCCTTGGTTGGCGTAGTTCCTTTCGTTATGAGGGTTGTGAGCTCCAAAAGTGTCTTAACTTCCCACCCCTTAGGTATAGATCCAATGGCTGAGTCTTGGAAGGAATCGGGAAAGAGCGCGGCGATGGCTGGATCGAGGGCGGCGGAATGTCTGCCGTCGAGTTTGGCGTGGACGGGATCGAAATCCACGAACCAGCTCTGGAACAGCGCCCGCGCCATCGCCTCCAGCGTCGCGTTCATCCGCCGGTTCAACTCGATCTTGTCATCGAGAGCACCAAGCAGTGCCGCGATGGCTTTTTGCTCGGCGAGAGGTGGAAGCGGCAACTTGAAGTTCGGAATGTCCACGCACTTCAAGCTATCGAACACAGCTCCGACGTTGATGAATGTTCCGACTTGCTCCCACCAATCCGTGCCGCGCACAAGCCAGCGAAGGAAAGGTGGAAAGAGCTTTGTATCGTCGGCTCGGAGCAGAACGAGATTCTGACCAAGCGCGCATTCGACGCCGGCCGGGACATAAGCCGTTTCCCCGGGATTGCACCGACGGGAGAGAATCACGTCGTAATGCTGGGGCTTCGCCTTTCGTGTCCAATCGGCAAAGTGTTCGGGTGAAATGCGACGAGCAGCTGCGAGTGCAAGTCTGCCGTCTTTGAGCTGCGGAATCGCAACGTATGGATAACCACTGTCGGCGGCCGGAGGCGTGCGGTGGTCGCAATCAATCAGCGATACCCCTGCGTCGCGGAGAGATGTGCGTTTCCAATCACCCACCATAACCCAACCCCCCAAGGTTTGCTTTGATGGCCTGCTCCAGTTTCGCGGACTCGGCGAACTGGGCGTGCAGTTCGGCGACGAGGCGCGGCATCTTTTCCTCGAAGGGTTCGCCGTCGTCTTCGACTTCCTCGGCGCCGACGTAGCGGCCGGGCGTGAGGACGTGGCCGTGGGCGGCGATTTCGGCGGTGGTGGCGGATTTGCAGAAGCCGGGGACGTCCGCGATAGGTCGGAGCCCCTGATCCGCCTTCGGCTTCTCCCAGTTTGCGAGATGACGGAGCGGCAGTGTCGCCACGCCAGGCGTGGTAGGTGGACGCGATCTTCTCGAGGTCGGCGTCGGTCAGTTCGCGGTGGACGCGGTCGATGAGGGTGCCGAGTTTGCGGGCGTCGATGAAGAGGGTTTGCTTGCGGCGGTCGCGGAAGCCGCGTTTGGCGTCGGCGTTCTTTGTTCTTTCGCGAGGAACCAGAGGCAGACGGGAATCTGCGTGCTGTAGAAGAGCTGGCCGGGCAGCGCGACCATGCAGTCCACGAGGTCGGCCTCGATGAGGGCGTTGCGGATGTCGCCTTCGCCGGACTGGTTGGAGGACATGCTGCCGTTGGCGAGGACGAAGCCGGCCATGCCCGTGCGGCGCCAGGTGGTGGATGAAGTGCTGCACCCAGGCGAAGTTGGCGTTGCCCTTGGGCGGGACGCCGAACTGCCAGCGCACGTCGTCGTCCTTGCGGAACCAGTCGGAGTCGTTGAAGGGCGGGTTGGCGAGGACGTAGTCGGCGCGCAGGTCGGGATGCAGGTCGCGGCGGAAGGTGTCGGCGTGTTCGGGGCCGAAGTCGGCCTCGATGCCGCGGAGGGCGAGGTTCATGACGGCGAGGCGGCGGGTGGTGGCGTTGCTCTCCTGGCCGTAGATGGTGATGTCGCCGAGCTTGCCGCCGTGGGATTCGACGAATTTTTCCGACTGCACGAACATGCCGCCGGAGCCGCAGCAGGGGTCGTAGATGCGGCCTTTGTAGGGGGCGAGCATCTCGACGAGACAGCGCACGACGCAGGACGGGGTGTAGAACTGGCCGCCGTTCTTGCCCTCGGCGCTGGCGAAGCGGGTGAGGAAATACTCGTAGACGCGGCCGAGCAGATCGACGGAGCGGTGGGTCTTTTCGCCTTCGCTGGCGGCGGTGAGGCTCGATGGTGGCGATGAGGTCGATCAGCTCGCCGAGGCGGTGCTTGTCGAGGCCGGGGCGGGCGTAGTCCTTGGGCAGGACGCCCTTGAGGCGCGGGTTGTCGCGCTCGATGGCGACCATGGCGTCGTCCACGGTCTTGCCGATGGTGGGCTGCTTGGCGTTGGCCTGGAGGTGGGACCAGCGGGCATCGGCGGGCACCCAGAAGACGTTCTCGGCCTTGTATTCGTCCGGATCTTCGGGATTGGCGCCGGCGTAGTCGCCCTCGCCGGCGAGGAGCTTGGCGCGGTGTTCCTCGAAGGTGTCGGAGATGTATTTGAGGAAGATCAGGCCGAGGACGACGTGCTTGTATTCCGCCGCGTCCATGTTGTTGCGCAGCTTGTCCGCGGCGAGCCAGAGCTTGGCCTCGAAGCCGAGGTTGGCACTGGATAATTTTGCATCCTTCTTCCTTGTAGCCCCTGCTTTTTTTCCTGCGCGCGCCATTGCTTCCTCTTTTTATACAATCCGAACGGCAAAGTACGGGGAATCTCTTGAAGCTGCAAGGTGCATCGTGCAACGGCTAGCGCAGAGGCCAAGAGGCTGACTTGTTCCTCATGGGCGCCTACCTCGCCTCGGCCTCAGCGCAAATGCTGACCGACTTCTCACATGCAAGTCGGACACATCCCACCCGAGATTCCAATAGACTTCGGAATTGCGTCCGGTTGGATGTTCCAGGGAGATTCACCATGCAATTTGTCGGGATCGAGAAAGCCGGATACCTATTGAGCAACCTCAACACTGATTGCCTACCTGATTGCGAGGAGATAAAGGTCGCCATTCCGTATGCCGAGCACGGTCACAAGGAACTGCTGATCTTCGATGCGGCGCTTCGGCTCGACAAGCCCATTACCTTCTACGGCCGCATTGACGGCACGTGTCCAATCGACCCCAAGGTGCTGAGCTGGTTCTTGATTCGCCAAAGCCACACGGCAGATGTCGAATGCAGGCTCGTGCCGCACTGGCTCCATGCAAAGGTCATCTGGTGGGTCGGTGTTGGTGCGTATGTTGGCTCCGCAAATCTTACCGATCGAGCTTGGAACCAAAATCACGAAGCGGGCATCTTCCTTACCCAGGGTGAACTCGACATGCATGGAATGACGGAGCGGCTTGACGGCTTCTTTGATCAAGTTGCCACAAAGTCGATTCCGCTTGATGATGCAGTCTACAAAGCCCAATTGCGCCTCCATGAAAGACTCAAGGAGCAGCGCAACGCAACCTATCGAATTCAGAAGCAGTTCGAAGACGGGTTCGAAGCACTGAAAGATCGGAATAGCCCGGTTTCGCACCAGCCCACTCGCAGCTCGTTTGCTATGCGAGGCAGAAAATTTGTAGAAGAGTGGCACGAGACGCTCGCATACCTGCGCCCGCTCGCAGACCGAGTCGCCGCTCCCGCGAACCGCCCTTCCTGGATTCATGAAGACAGCCCACCCGGAGTCCAGTGCGACCAATTTCTGCATGCGTACTACTACAACATTGTAAATCCAAGGACCGAGAAGGACGCATATCTTGGCCACTATGAGCGCAACAAGAGTCGCGCAGAAGCGGCGCTAAAGGATGCTCTTGCGTGGTGGAAGCAATCAGATTTCAATTTTGAGGACGAACGCCGTATGGTCGAGGTGTCCGCACCCATGTTCGTCAAGAACTTTGCCCAGGATCAGATCCTGAAGTTGGAGAGAGAAGTCTTTGCAGAAACATTGGCTCGATCTCATGCATTTAGAATGCACTCAACGCGCAAGGGAGTGGAAGAGCTGGGGTTCGACCAGAGTCCTGGCGCATGGCCAAAGGTTCTTGCCCATGCAAGGATGATTTACGAGGCACGCTCGAAAAGTGGTGCCCACTCAGGGCCCGAGGTCTTGAAATACGTTGTCTGGGGGCCAGGCGATGTGGCGGAAAGAATCTGGGAATGCAACCACAATCCCGACTACCAGTTGGACGGAGTAGGAACATCGACGTTCGGAGAAGTCGTCGGCTGGACACGGCCATTCGAGTTCCCGCCACGCAATCAACGCACAAATAAAGCGATAAAGGCACTGGGACGAAAAATAAAGGTAGCGCCTTGATTGTGTCGATATCGATCGAGGCACCCCTGCCGCGAGCAACGATCGGATCCAGAGTCTGACTTTCCTTCTGACCCGCTGCCCCATGGGCTCTTCGCTCGCCAGTTTGCAAAGTACAAGGTGACTGACACTACTCCCTACAGGGGAGACTTTTGATGGGGTTGTCGCCACTGGTGAGACGCGGCGGCGGTAGACAGGCGCATGGACTACGCCCCTGCCTTCCAACTCACCCACCCCACCCTCCCCGAACCCGATCCCGAACAGGCCAGCCTGTTTTCACCTGGCGGTGCGCCGATGTGCGATTGGCTTGATGCGCAGGCGGTGCGTGATCGGGTTGATGCGTTGCTCTGTGCGATGCGGGTGCCAGGGAATCATCGTCGTGGTTGTGCGGATCATCTGTGCGATGGCGCGTGGATTGATCCGGGGCTTGTGGTCTGGCTCGGTGCGCCGGGGCGGGTGTTGCGCTGGCGGCCATCGAACGGCGTTTCTCGCGCAGTCTGGCCAATCTATTTTCATTGCGGCCCAACCAGGTGGATCGGAAAATCTGCTACCTCAACGGCGACAATGTTCCAATGCCGATCTACATAGAGCGCGATGGCAAACGCGAAATCATCGACGCAGGTGTTTTCGCGCACTTGCAGCAGGAGGCCGAGAAATGAAACAGCTTTTCGATGACGAACGCCAGATGCTGGCGAGTCTCCAAGCCGCCGTCCGCGAGGCGCTCGAGCGAAAGCGTCGGCTGGGCCAGTACGCCGTGATTTGGGAAGACGGTCGCCCCATCTTTCTTGGCCCCAATCCGCCATCTGATCTGTCTGAATACAACATCAAGCCGGCACGGCAAGTGTCCGGTGTCGCCGAGCCTGACGAAAGTGACTATTGATTCGGCCCTTACTCATCAGTCAGAAATATAGGGAACAATATTGAACTTTCCACGCTTCAGCGCGATCGAAGTCTGCATGAAGAGAGATGGTCGAACCGTAGTACGCGAAGCGCTGGAAGAGATGCGCCTGACTGCGCTTGAGCGCATGAAGGAAGGTGAGTCACCGGCTGTCGTCTCCGCTTCGTTCGGTATGCATCGCACATGGGCGTACAAAGTGCGCGCGAAGGCGCGTGGGCGCGGCAACGGCAAGCGTGCATTGCGCTTGAGGAAGGGCACGGGTCGTCCGCGCAAGCTCACTGCGGCGCAGGAACAGCAAGTCTTCCGTTGGATCAATGGCAAGAACCCGATGCAGTACGGTTTCGATTTCGGCCTATGGACGCGGCAAATCGCGCGTGAGCTGATTGCGCAGCGCTTTGATGTGACGCTGAGTCTGGCATCGGTGGGTGCCGTGCTGGCACGCGTCGGTCTGACGCCGCAGAAACCCCTGCAACGTGCCTATCAGCGCGACCCTGAAGCGATCGCGCGCTGGCAGCGGGAAACCTACCCCGCGATAGCCCGCAAAGCCAAGCAGACAAAGGCGGTGATCTACTTCTGGGATGAATCAGGATTCCGCGCCGACTCGGTACACGGCACGACATGGGGAGCCAAGGGAGAAACACCGGTCGTCTCGGTGCCTGGGCAACGCCAGGGGATCAGTGCTGCTTCGGCAGTCAACGCCAAGGGAGGTTTTTGGTTTGCCACCTACAAGGGCGGCTTGAACGGCGATCTCTTCATCGACTTGCTACGCCGGATGATGCACAGACGTCGCAAGCCCGTCCATCTGATCGTCGATGGACTGCCTGCGCACAAGACCCGTGCGGTACGAAACTACATAGACAAACTCGAAGGAAAGCTGACGCTGCACTTTTTGCCAGGCTATGCGCCAGATCTCAATCCTGATGAATTGGTCTGGAGCCATGCCAAGCGCACTGGCAATGCTCGGCGACCACTACAGAAGGGCGAAAGCCTCGAGGATCGAATAGCCACTCAACTTGCCGACATGGGCAATCGGCCGCGCCTGATTCGCTCATTCTTCAAGCATCCAAGTGTTGCCTATATTTCTGACTGCTGAGTAAATGGTACGACTTTGCACTATTCCTTCTCCCGCTGGCGGGAGAAGGGCCCGAAGGCGGATGACGACTGCATGGATGCAGGAGGTAGGGGCCGTTCCAGCGCATCCTGCGCTCACGGCATTCGCACATCCTTGTGCAGCACAACGCAGGAGCAGTTGCCGAGGGTGGTGCTCTTTCGGCAACGCTGCCAAATCGCGCTTCGCCCGTCCACCCTCATCAGCCTGTCGGCAGCTTCTCCCGCCAGCGGGAGAAGCATTCGATAGCGACAATTTAAGGGCCGGATAAATAAGCGTGTTCGTAAGCCCTGACGGTCTGGCCGTTATGGCGCGCTTCCGCCCGCACGCGGTGGAATCCGATCCAGTTTGTTTCCGAGATCGCGGCGCGCCGTTTCGAGCTCGAAGCGATTTTGCAGATTGATCCAACTATCTGCCGTAGTACCAAACTAACGACCGAGGCGCAGAGCCGTATCGGCGGTGTGCATTTTCAGCTTGTCCATGAGGTCTCCTGCTAGCCCGGACTATTCATGAATACGCGTGATCAGTAGTGTCCGGTTAAAAATCAAACAAAATCAATTGGTTGCCAGCATCATCAGGTTGGGATTGGTAGCGGTCGGGCTGCAGGGCGCATGAAAGCTGGGTTTTTTCGAATACGGAGACTGACAAGATCTGTAGACATGTGTAGAGCGAGGCGTCGAGGTGCAACTGCTTCTTGACGATGGCAATCAGCACGTAGGTGGCCACAGCGCACCACACTTGTGTCTTCACGGCGTTCTCGCTGGTTCCCAGAAAACGTTTGATCCGCAGGTGCTGCTTGATCCACTTGAAGAACATCTCGACCTGCCATCGGCACTTGTACAAAGCGGCAATTGTCAGGGCTGGCAATGCTGTGTTGTTGGTCAGGAAGACCAATGTCTTGCCTGACTCGGAATCCTTGAAGCGAACGCGCCGAAGATGCTCCGGATAGTTCCTGGACGCATAGTAGCCATTGAGCCGGATGCGTTGATCACAGATCACGCCGGTGTCACGCTGCGTCGGAGAGGAGTACACGCGGCGCGAATTCATGTCCTTCTTCGCACGGGTAACGAAGAACGCGCCTGCCTGATGGATTGCGTACAGTCGCGCAAAGTCCACGTAACCTCGATCCATGACGTAGAAGGCCCCGGCCTCGATGGGCAGGATATCCAGCGCATTGACGTCGTGCAGCTTGCCATCGCTGATGTGGATGAAGGTCGGTATCGCGCCACGCAGATCCAGCAACGTGTGCAATTTGATCGCGGCTTTGGTGGATCGAAATGGTGCCCAGTCGAACAAACTCAGGCACAGGTCGATGGTGGTGGAGTCCAGCGCATAGACGCTGGCATCGAGATCGAGCACCGAGGGTTCTTGAGAATACAGCGTTTTGGCGCGCACGATCAGCCGCTGCGCCAGCGCATGGTAGATGCGCCAGTCGCGCAGGTTCAGTGCGTCGGCCAGCGTCGAACGCGCGGGCGCAGACGCGATTCCCATGTGAAACAGCTTGGCCTGATTGGCGGCCAGGCAAGCCTCGATATCGCGTAGCGAATCGCGCCATGTGAGCTGCGCGAAGGCCATGATTCGGAACACGTCGGCACAACCCAGCGTGCGCACACCTGCATCGCCCTTGTGTCGATCGATGATGCGTCCCAGCGTCTTCCACGGGACGAACTCCATCACCTGTGCAAACAGCGTCTTGCCCATGTTCATGCATCTCTCCGGGTCGACAAAGCCCGAGAGCATCACAAATCGGCGAATCCAGATTCAAATCGTGGACACCCTTGAATCGCTTGAAACCCTTGGTATTACTGGCTCTCCGGCCAAGTCTGAACAAATAAACCGGACACTACTGACGCGTGATGATCGCGCAGGATCTTGGATTCACACGGGTTTGCGCGATTGAGGTAATAGCGGGCGTTATCACCGAATGAGCGAAAAGCCGTGTGGATTCAAGGGATAAGCGAGTGCGCGCGTTTTTCATGAATAATTCGGGCTAGATGTCCCATAGGCGTGCCAGCGGCACGGCCAGGCATTGGTCGATTTCGAGTTTGATTGTATTGGGGCCAGCGTGCAGTACCACGCCACCACGAAAGTCCTTGCCGCATTGGTCGGCCAGCCGGCGCAGGCCCGCGCCGTCGGCAGGTGTAACGGTGGCGGCGGCCTTCACTTCCACGCCCCAGACGTCGCGGCCGCGGGTGATGACCAGATCCACTTCCACCTGGTCTTTGTCGCGGTAATGCCAAAACTGCAATTCCGGCGCGGTCCAGCCCGCTTGTGCGATCAGTTGCTGCACCACAAAGGTTTCCAGCAGGTGGCCGAATCGATCACGCCGGTTGATGGCGTCCTCGGCGGTCAGGCCCGACAAGGTGGCGCACAGGCCGCTATCCACCAGATGCACCTTGGGTGTCTTGATCAGGCGCTTGGCATGGTTGCGATGCCAAGGCTGCAGACGCCGCACCAGGAATAGCCGCTCGCAAATGGCCAGATAGTTTTCGACAGTTTCGCGGCGCAGATCCAGTTCGTTGGCCAAGCTGGACACGTTGAGCAACTGAGCGGTGCGCAGCGCCAGTAGTTCGAGCAGACGGGCAACCTCGCGCGTGTCGCGTACGCGGGCAATATCCTGCACATCACGCTCGATCAGGGTACGCAGGTATTGCCGATGCCAGGAACGTGCACGCACTGGCTGCCGTTGCACGGCCTCGGGATAGCCGCCGGCGATTACTTGCTGGACCAAAACGGGCGGCGTGACCTCGCCCGGCGGCACCAACGCCGGCTTGAGTCGGCCCGCGAGTAATTCACCAAGGAATGCGCCCGGCTGGCGCGCCTGTTCCGCTGCGGTCAGCGGCTGCAGATCCACCACTTCCATGCGCCCGGCCAGGGAATCGCCCAGCCGCGGCAGGAGCAGCAGGTTGGCCGAACCGGTGAGCAGGAAGCGGCCCGGCCGGCGATCCTGATCTACCGCGAGTTTGATCGCACGCAACAGCTCCGGCACACGCTGCACTTCGTCCAGAATGACAGGATCGGGCAGCGCAGCTACAAAGCCTGCCGGGTCACTTTCGGCAAAGGCCAACGTGGCGGGATCGTCCAGACTGATATAGCCGAAGGCCGGTTCGAACTTGCGCGCCAGCGTGGTCTTGCCAGCCTGGCGTGGACCGAGCAGGCAAACTACGGGCGTATCGGCCAGCGCCGTGCGAACGGCGGCGTGCAGCGGACGGTCAAAAGGGGCGAGATCGGCTTCCATGGCGCGGTGAGTGTACCGTCCATTTGCCTATTTTAGTAGCGTCTGATTGCCTATTGATTCGGCCATTAATTTGTACGACTTCGCTCTATTCCTTCTCCCGCTGGCGGGAGAAGGTCCCGAAGGGGGATGAGGGTGGTGCTCTTGTGGAAACGCCATGGTATCGCGCTTCGCGCGTCCACCCTCATCAGCCTGTCGGCAGCTTCTCCCGCCAGCGGGAGAAGCATTCAGTAGCGACTATTTAGGGGCCGAATCAATAGTTTCGGAACGGCCAACTGTACGGCTTATTGCGGGAGGCATTTCTGGACAGCCGGGCGAAACCAGTTGGCTGCTCCTTTCAAGTAGCTCATCGTCGCGTAGGCTGAGACTCCCCTGAGGTATTCCTGCGCCCTCGCCAAGGGGAGCGCTGCATGTCCAACGCCGTTCAACCAGAAACCCGTGAACTCGATCGGCGTACTGCCACTTCGCTGCAGCGAAACGATCGCACGCGAAGCCAGATTTCTTCGCCAGAATTATTTCCGGCTTTCCAACAGACCCACCCCACTCTCCCCGAACCCGATCCCGGACAGGCCAGCCTGTTTTCGCCGGGCGGTGCGCCGATGCGCGATTGGCTTGATGCGCAGGTTGTGCTCGATCGGGTTGATGCGTTGCTTTCCGCGATGCGGGTGCCGGGTAGTCATCGTCGTGGTTATGCGGCTCATCTGTGCGATGGGGCGTGGATCGATCCGGGGCTGCTGGTCTGGCTGGGTGCGCCGGGGCGGACGCGGCGCTGGCGGGGGTTGGTTGAGGCGTTTGAATTCACTTGATCCTTTTCAGCCATTATCACGGTTTCGGAGATGCGTCGATTTGTGCAGGTACGGTGCATCTGGCCATGCTTTGAAGACGTTCAATCACGACGCCCGCGCGCTCTGGTTCCGCAATCAATCCAGGTAGCGAATTGGCAAAGTCCGGATGCACCAGCAGCGCTGCGAAAGCGGTTCCGATCGCCTCACGCAATGGTGCCGTTGCGACTGCGAGTTCCTGCGCCAACTCCTCGCGACCATCGACAATATTAAGCACATCTTCCAAATCGTGACTGGACAGGATATCGCCTGCCCCGCGATCCGCAAACGCCTCAAACTTGGTCGCGACAAACGCCACCGCGCTGGCCAGGCGAATTGAAACCCCGTCAGCGAGATCGACCCACTTGGCGGTCTCAATCGCGTAGGGGTACCAGCGATTTGAAAATCCAAGCACTTCGGAATCAACTGGCATCAAATCGAACAAGATCCCGGTTTCGCGGTGAATCCAGCGACAGATCACCCCACTTTCGATGTCGCGGACGAAACCACGCTCTGCAACCTGTTCCTCAATCTGATGGAATTTCACCAGCGTTGTGTTGATCACGGCGTCGACATCACGCGTCGCGCGCACGCCTTCTGCCATGGCGTCGGTTACAAGCAATCCAGCCACGGCACCGCCGATAAACACCATCTGTTCGCGAAGGTCGCCAAGCGCCTCTGCCACCTGGAGCAAATGAGGCAAGTTGGGATCGTCACGTCGCATCGTCTGCACCCAGTTCCATCGGCAGCAACTCGGCGGCCAGCGCCCGCTCGCGAGCACGACCGGCACGCAAGGCATCTTGCAAGGCCAGCAGACGATGCAGTTTCGGATCAGCCAGTGCGGCTTGGGGTGCGGTACGGTAGATCGGCGACAAGCTCGGTCCCTTCGCACTTCCTGTGGGATGCGCCCATACCGGCGCTTCGCCTGGCGCTGCGGTGATCTTGCTGGCAAGAGGCGCTGCACCGAAGCCGGTTGGCACGCCACGCTTCACTGGCCCGAGCAAGGCTGGCCAAACGTAGCGCACTCCGTGCAATGCAAACTCCTGCAACGCCGGTCGCACAGGTGACCAATCGCCACGACCGCGTGCGATTGCCAGGCCAGCCGCCACAGCGCGTTTGACGCTGGCATGAACTTCCGACGGGCTCATGGACAAGGCTTTACCCAACGCCGCATACGTCCAACGCTGCTGTGGATGCGCAGCCACCTTGAACAATACCAGCAGATCCTGGGGTTTCAGTTCCATATCGGCGCTCAATATTCGCTATTCGCGAATAGCGAATATGCCCGTGATTGCCCGAGGAAGCAAGCCATGGCGGCTCAACCTGTTCTCGATTGCACTTGGGCGATGCGATGCTGGCCGCGAGCTGCAGTCAAGCCGCGCGCGGTTGAATCTGGTCCAACTGTTTGCCGAGATCGCGACGCGCTGTTTCCAGCTCGAAGCGCTTCTGCAGGTTGATCCAGACATCCGCCGTGGTGCCAGAACAGCGACCGAGGCGCAGCGCCGTATCGGCGGTGATGCCTCGCTTCCCGTTGGCGATATCGTTCACGCGCGCTGGCGTCACACCAATCGCACGGGCGAGCGCGTGGCTGGACAGCTCCAGCGGGCGCATGAATCCCTCGCGCAGAATTTCACCTGGGTGGACCGGCGCCAGGAGTTTGGTGGCCATGATTTCAGTTGCCTCTGTTATCCATGGTATCCGCCGGAATCTTCCGGGCGACACTGGCGGGGTTTGAGGAGACATCGATCGGGCCCGTATACAAAGCGAACTTGCTCCTTTTCTTCTCCCGCTGGCGGGAGAAGGTCCCGGAAGCGGGGATGAGGATGGTGCTTTTCCACCATCAGCCGAAAAACCTCAACTCCGTTGGCCACCCTCATCAGCCTGTCGGCAGGTGAACTCGTGCCTTCCATGGCACTCGCCCTTCGGGCAGCATTCGCTGCTCAAAACGGCAACCCTGCCGTTTTGTCTCCCGCCAGCGGGAGAAGCGTCTGGCTGAGACTATTTGCAGGCCCGATCAATAGGGGCGCGCTGGGTAGACGCGCCGCTCCTGCGGCTTGCCCCTCAGCCAGGTCGCGTATCGGAGTCCGCGATGTTGGGCTTCGCTGGCGCTCAGCACCAACCTACGGTTCGCGAGACACGAAGATTTCGACGAAACACCTGGTCGCATGTGCTGAGACGATTCGGGCCTATACCTGCGCGCTCGTCCTCAGGTGAGCGCGCCATGTCCCCCGTCATCGAGCCTGCCACCAGCATTGCTTATCCAGCGCGTTCCGCGGAGGGTAGGAATCGATGGGCCGGCACATCCAGAATCGTTCCCGCTTTCGAACTGACCCACCCCACCCTCCCCGAACCCGATCCCGAACAGGCCAGCCTGTTTTCGCCCGGCGGCGCGCCAATGCGCGATTGGCTCGCCGCGCAATCGGTGCGCGATCGGGTTGATGCGTTGCTTTCTGCGATGCGGGTGCCGGGTAGTCATCGTCGTGGTTATGCGGATCATCTGTGCGATGGGGTGTGGATCGATCCGGGGTTGGTGGTGTGGCTTGGTGCGCCGGGGCGAATGCGGCGTTGGCGGGGGTTGGTCGCGGCTTTTGATTCGGATTCGGATGCGCTGGTGGCGGCGCGGGATCGGGCGCGGGGTTTGCTTGAGACTGCGCGGGTGATGCGTAGTTGGCCGCGCGCTGCATTGCTGGCCTTGAAGCGGCAGCGGCCGTCGGGGCGGGCATTCGACCTGGCGATGTTTCCGCCGTTGCCGGATCGGCTCGGCGAATGGCGGCATGCGTTGTTGCCGCTGGCGATGCAGGCGCGTGCCCTGCTTTACTCAGCGTTCGCGAATCCGACTCAGGCGCGGCGCGGGGCGGATTGGTGCGTGGTCGAGGTGCTCGGTTCGTTTCGGCTGCACTTTGATATGCAACGGCGCTTCATCGACGTGTCGCAGCGATCGCATACGGGTTACGTGTTCAAGCGTTATGCGCAGGCCGATCTGCTCTATCCGCTGCGCACGGATGACTGGTGCACGTGTTTCGCCAATCGCCTGCGCCAGGAGTTGCGCACTGCGCTGGGTTGGGCGTGGTCGCACAAGGATATCGAGGAGCCGGCGTTCGAATGGCTGGTGGCGCTGGTGAAGCGGATCGCGGAGCGTTCGCGCCTGCTTGATCACGTGCGCGAGCGAATCGGCGAGGCCTATCCCTACGATCGACAGATCGTGCGTGACCTGCACGCGTGCACGATCGATCTCACGCGCGGGCGCGGCCTGCCGACCGGCCAGTACATTTGGGCATGGCGGCATGCGGAGATCCTGCGCCGGCGTGTCGAGGAGGCGCCGAAGCTGGCGCCGCTGTGGGGAACCGCATTGCGCCTGAAGCTGATCCGGATCGAGGATGATTTCCATGAGCTGCGGCGGCTCGTTGCGCAGAGTGGTGTGACGACGGCGGGCTGGAAGTTGTTGTGTCGCTGGTCGCGTGCGCTGTTTCGGCCGGTTGATCGGCCGAATGCCACGTTGCAGGTTGCCTGGGACGATCTGCTCGCCTATGTGCGGCTGTTGCAGCGGGCGCAATGGACGGCGCCGATGCCGCACTGGGTGGTTCGCGCGCTGTTCGCGCGGCACTGGTACAACGATGAGCTGGACGTTAGTGAATTGCCGCTTGGCCTGGTGCGTGGCGCGATCGGACAGGTGCAACGCGGGATGCCGCTGGGCGAGCTTGATGCATTCATCGAGCATCAGTTCACGCCGGTGCTCGGCTGGATCGCGCGGGCCAAGCCGGTGTTCGATCGCAACCAGCAGCGCGCGCCGTGGCGCTGGTTTCACGCTCGCTATCTCGAATGGGCGGAAGCGGAGCGCCAGCGTCGCGAGAAGTTTGACTGGACGCACGGCATCGATGGCCTGCGCTGGCGCCGATTCGATGTGGTGCCGCTGCGCGACAGTGCCGCGCTGTGGCAGGAGGGCGAGGCCATGCGTACTTGCCTGAGTACCTACGCCAATGATTGTCGAAACCAAATTTACATTGCCTATTCCGTGCGCGCCGGTGGGCGGCCGCGGCCGGTGGCGCATATTGGTTTGCATCTTGATGCGGATGGGACGGCGCGGCTTGATCAGGTGAAGGGGTTTGCGAATTCGGCGGTGGAGCCGGCGTTGGTTGAGTTTGCGAAGGGGTTGGCGCGGATGGGGCATTTTTCGGTGGGGTTGGAGGCGGGTAAATGATGCGCCGGAAATTGTAGGAGCCCGTTTACGGGCGAGATTTTCGGTTGCGTGGCGGCCCGCCGCGGAGAGCATCGTGACTGAACTCACTCCCACGGATTCCTGCTGCTGAATTGCGCTTTTCAGATGTCCCTCGGCTGGGACTGCTACGGGTAACGGCCGGCGCTGATGCGATCGTGGCCGGCCATGTCCGGCCAGGTCTGCACATCGATGAATCCGCGTTGGCTGAGCAGGATGCGAACTGGCTCGCCCTGATCGTAACCATGTTCGAGCAGCAGCCAGCCGGCACTGTCGAGATGTCGCGGGGCGGCGTCGACAATGCTGCGAATCGCATCAAGGCCGTCGGCACCCGAGGTCAGCGCCGAGGCTGGCTCGTAGCGCAGGTCGCCCTCGGCAAGATGTCGATCGGCGGCGGCGATATACGGTGGATTTGAAACGACCATGTCGAACATCCGCGAACCGAGTGCCGCGCACCAGTCGCCATCGGCGAACTCGATATTGGCGATGCCGAGCCGCTGCGCATTGGCCCTGGCGACGATGAGTGCGGCGGTGCTGGCATCGGTGGCGAGCACCTGGGCGTGTGGACGTTCGCTGGCGATTGCAAGAGCGATCGCGCCCGAGCCGGTGCCGAGATCGGCAACCCGAAATTCGACATCAAGCGCAATCCGTACGAGCGCGAGTTCGACGAGCAATTCAGTTTCCGGACGCGGGATCAGCACATCCGGTGTCACCGCGAGATCGAGTGTCCAGAAGCCGCGATGCCCGATCAGGTAGGCGACCGGCTCGCCGCGTTTGCGCGCCGCAACCAACTCGAAGAACTTGTCCACTTGTGCCGGTTCTGGAACCAGCTCGGCATGCGTGAACAGCCATGCCCGCTCGCGAAGCAGCGCATGGCCGAGCAGGATTTCGGCCTCGTGCCGCGCTTCAACATCGCCCGCCGCACTCGCGGCGAGCAGCAGTTCGCGAACCGTCGCCATTACTGCGTCGGTGGCGGTGGCGCGGCCGGCACATCGATCGCTACCGGTTGCGCGATCCGCCACGGCCGCCAGTAGCCATCGCGCATCCAGGCGGCAAAACCGGTGCGCAACCAGCCGACCACGGCCCAGGCCAGCCACAGCGCCCAGAACAGCATGACCACGTTGTAGACCCACAGCGGCAGCGAAATCACGCTGGCCGTCGGCAACACATCGGCGCTTCGATCGGCGAACCATTGCAGGCTGTTGGCCCACGATCCGTTGCCGCGCACGACCATGTCGGGACTGCCAAGCAGGCCGTTGCGGATGCTCTCGAACAGGCAGACGAGGGCAACCAGGCTCAGGCCAACCAGACCAAGCTGGGCGAAATTGAATTTCCAGTTGGCTTCGGGCGCGCTGCGCGCGCGCCAATCGAGCGCGAACAGCCAGGCGACGACGACAAGCAAGGCCAGCCACGAGTAAGTCGAGAAACCAAGCACGAGCAACAGCCAGTGATGGAAGCGCAGCGGCCCTTTGCGCCAGCGCGACAGCAGCCAGGCCAGCATGATGGCGACCAGCAACTCGCCCCAGAACAACACGGCCGGACCGACCGCTGGGCCGAATGCGGCGAGCAGCCAGCGGTCGTTTGGCAGGCTGATCGCGATGCTGATGTTGGCTGCCGGCAAACCGAGCGCAATCTCCGGCGTACCGATCCGCGTTGCCATCTCGGCATTGTCGCGGATGCGGACTTCGTACTTCTGCGCGCCCGGAATGATCGGCAGGCTGAGCTTTCCATCGAGCGTGCGTGCGCTGATCGTCGCCCCATCCCGGGTGACACCGAGCAGTTCGGCATTCTTGGGCAAGCTGATCACCTGCTCGCCTCCCTGGCTCGCGCGCAGGTCGAAGCGCAGCGTGTGGGTGCGTGCGCGCAGGCCGAAATCGCTGGCCAGGTTGAGCGAATCGATCGCCCGCGTGGCGCCGTCCACTGCAATCGGTTTGTTCACGCGCAAACTCAGGGTTTCGCCGGGCAGCGGATGGAACTCGAACTCGTGGTAGTCGTCAGCCGCTGCCGGGCCGGATGCGGCGCTCTCGGGCACGCCACTGAACTCGACATGCCAGGTCGGACTGACGAGGATCTTCCAGACCTCGGCGTGACTGCCAAGATCAGGGGCAGTCAGGCTCAGCGTCTCGGTCTTTTCAAGCGTGCTCTGCCAGGTGGCGTCGTCTTCACCATCGGCCATACCGATGGTGACCTTGCCATCGCGCACCTTGAGGCCGGGTGTCGACACATGCTCGCCTGCAATAGTATCCAAGTTTACCGTAAAGCCGCCTTCGCTTGGGGCGAGGCGCTCGACCTTGTTCGTGATGTACCAGTCGAGATCGAGGCTCAGTGAACGCTCGACTCGCACATACGGCGGAAAGCGCTGTTCGGCTGCGACCACGCTGGAGTCAGCATTCGTGCGTGCCCGCACGAGGGTCAGGGTCTCGGTCAGCAGGCGCCCGTCGGCGATGCCGCTGGATTGCCAGGCGTCACCCGAAAAGCGCAGCTGTTCCGGTGTCATCGGAAACACCAGCGCGATGCGATCGCCGCTGACCGTGTAGTTCAACTCGACCCGATGCACGCCACGATCGAGCGCGATCCAGGACTTGCCCGCACTGAGGACGACGCGTTCGTTGCTCGCAGCGTCGATCGTGATCGAACGCGCCGACAACGCCTTGTCGTCGCCCGGTATCGGCACGGCGATGCGGGCGAGTGCGTGCAGTTCCAGTGCGATCTTCAGATTGTCACCCGCCAACGACACTTCTGCATTGGCAAGATTGGCACATTGCGGCACACACTTCGGTGCTTCGGTCAGGCGCGCATTCAATTGCTGGAGCAAGGCATCGGATGGGTAATCCGCAGCCTGGGCCAGCGGCAGGCTGAGCAGCGACACGCCGAGCACGATCAGGCCAGCCATGGCATTCGCCCTGCCCGCGCGCCAGCGCCACTGCGTGCCGCGCACGATCTGCCAGAGCAACGCGCCGAGGACGATGGCAAGGATCACGCGCAGCAAGCGCACCATCCACGGTGAGGCAATCAACAGGCGAACTTCCTGATCGGGCAGCACCGGTCCGCTCCAACTCAAGCCATAGCGACTGCCGAGCCGCCATCCGGGCTCGCCGCCGCCGGTCTGCACGACGGTCGACTGGCTGTACTTGCTGATCAGGCTTGATTTGCTGATGCGTGAGCCGGTGACAACGATCGACTCCAGCCGACCACCGCTGGCGGATTTGGAATAGCTTTCTTTTGCCCTGGATGGCGGCGCAACGGACTGACCGGGGGGCGGCGCTGGCGCAGACATCGGATATGCCTCATCGATGGCAACCATTGGTTCGGGCATCACGTTGCCGCCAAGGTAGTTGTCGGAAGCGGAATCCGCGAAGCCGACCGCCACGCCATTGGATTCGAGCTGCGGATACAAGGCCAGGCGCAGTTGATCCGCGGCAAACGGCAGCGCGAAGATCAACAACAGGATGACCGCAGCGATGCGCAACCATCCGGCTGCCGTCGCCAATCGCCCTTGCGGCAACGCCCGCGCGACCAGGGCCAGCACGAACACGGCGAGCAGGGTCCACAGCGGTGAGCCGCCTTCCTGATAACCGAGCAGCAGAAACACAGCGGTCGCTACGCCGCCGATCCAGCCGAACAGGCGCGCGCCGAGCAGGATTATGATGGCGACCAGGAACACATCAAGCAGGGTCCAGCGCGATATCCAGCTGCCACTGGACTGGTCGCTGCCAGGCGCTGCGATCAGGCGGTAGCCATAGGGCAGATGCAAGGTGGTCGAAACCTGATCGAAGGTCTGCTGCCAGCCACTGACCGGCATCGATCCGTCGGCTGAATCGATACGCAAGCCGGCACTCAGATTGACCTGGGGCGTGCGCCATTCGACGCCGCTCTGGCCCGGCTTGACACCGCGAGTGATCAGCAAGGCGCCGTTGTCACCGTTGCGGCTGGCTCCGTTGGCACGCTGCAGGGTGAATGGTGGCGCGAGATCGAAACGCCAGCCACTCAGCATCTGACCGTTGATGCGGTCGCGCGCAAACCAGCCATCGCCCGAGAAATCGAGCCAGGCTTCGCGCTGCAGATTCAGGCGATTGCCAAGCGCGTCATCGAGCCCGCGCGTGCGTTGCTCGATGTCGAGGCTGTTGCCATCGTTCATTGCGTAGGCCGGCAGATTGCCCCACTCGTCCGGCACATCGGCCTGACGCGGATCGACCTGGACCGCCCCGCTGATGCTGGTCACGCGCAGCGAAGGCACGGATTGATAACTCCAGATTTCCTGCGTCGCCCAATCCTCGGGTATGCGTGCGGTCAGCTTGGTGGTCGGCGCGGCGGCGCGCGCGGTCAGCGTGATCGTGTCGGTGCCAGGCTGCACCTGTACGTGCAGAAGGCCATCATCATCGAGGCGCGCCGGCCAGGTTTCGCTTTCCAGGGCCAAGGGCACGAAACCTTCGGGCAAGGCCGGGCCAAACACTTCCTCACGCGCCTGACCCGAGGCGTAGATGCGCAACTCGGTGGTCAATTCGCCGGGAATCTCATCGCGGAACATTCGGAATACGCGCAGATCGATGCTGTCGGCTTCGACCGCCGTTGCGGCACCGCGGCCGAGGGTCAGTTCATCGCCCGAGCGCTGCAATGGCATCACCGGCTTGCCGTCGACGACAAGCGTGATCAGCGCGATCGAGCCAGGTATCTGCAAGGCCTGCGGCCGCTCGGACCAGCCGATGCGGGCGCGTAGTTCGTGATCGCCGACAGTCAGCCACGTACTCGGCCCGGTGCGATCAACGACGGGTACCGGTTTGCCATCGACACTGACCTGCTGCGGCCAATGCTCGTGGTCGCCCGGCAAGGGCACCCAGCCGTCGACTTCGACATGCCAGCGCTGGCTGATTGCTGCACCTTTTGCATCCGCATCGATACGCAGCACGCTGGGCCAGGCGCAGACAAAGTCGGTGGGCGAATTGCCTTGATTCCCGGCCAGCAAGGGACAGGCACGAAACTCCTGATCCTTGAGCACCCAGCCTCGCCATGCATCGAGATTGGCCGGGACGGCGGGTGCTGCGGCATGAGTTACGCCAGCAGCCATCAAGGCCAGCAACAGGATCAATCCACGCATGGTCAACTCCCTCCAGACATTTGTGATCTCGGTACAACGAGCGTCGCCGATCGGCGGGGTCATCCGGCCTGATGCAAGCGCCGCATTCAGTGCGTCACCAGGCGCCAGCCCTGTTCGAGGCAGGCGAGGATGAAACCGGCCAGGAAAAACAGATAGCTGTAACGCAGATAACGGTATTTGTGATGCGAGAGATAGGTGCCGAGCGAGTAGATGTCGGCAGCCCAGGTCTTGTAGGGCGAACCATCCGGCATCAGCACCTTGTTGATCTCGGCCAGGTAGCGCTCGCGCGAAAGCTCGGCAAAATGGCCGAAAAACAGGATGTTGAAATGCGCTGGCAGCTCGCCATCCTTGAGCCGCATCGGCCGGTACTTCGGCAACACGGCCAGGATCGCCAGCAGCAAGGCGATCAAGGTGAAACTGGCCAGGATCAGCACCGAGACGCGCAGTTCGGGATCGGCCAGCCGACCCAGCGACAGGGTCAGCACGATCGAGGACACCGTGATGATGATGTTGGCCTTGGTATCGGCCATCGCCGACAGCTGCACGTGATGCTGCTGCGCCGTACGCAGGACGTTGTCGGAAGTATTGCGCTCGGGAATCTGGGCGTAGGTCAGCGGCGGTCGCGTGTCGTCACTCATCAGGGCGGATCCGTGGCGGAAGCTGCCGGCATATTAACCCGGACGATTTGATGAGCGGTGAGCGGTGAGCGGTGAGCGGGCGAAGCGTAACCTTTTGCAGGCCGGACGTTGCGGCATGTGATTGTGGTTGGCAACGACCCATCGTCGGCGGCGCGCTGTCGCGCACCTGAAATCGGTGCAAGTTAGCTGCCTGCTATCCCTTCTCCCGAGGGGAGAAGGAAAAAATTACTCGCGCTGGCCGACCTCGAACTCGCCGACGAGTACGGTTTCCTGGCGATCCTTGAGGCGCAGGATGACCGATTGCCCGCTCGCCTTGGGTCTGCCGAAACCGGTGATCAGGGCCAGACGCAGGGTCACGCTGCCCGAGACCAGTTGCTGACGGTTGCCGAAATAGTTGGCTTCGACCTTGTACTTGCCCGGGATCGCCTGCTTGAGCATGAACTCTTCGGGGCCGTAGCCGGAGGTGAGATCGGCCGACATGCGCCCGCCCTGGCGGGTCAGACGGTTGCCGTAATAGGCGCGTTCGCCATTCGGATCGGTGACCCACAGATCCATGTCGGAATTGTCGGCATCCCAGTTGAGAACCACGCGCAGATCAACCGGCAGGTTGCGCAGCAAACGCTCGTCGAATCGCGCAGTGTCGACCTTGCCCGGGTGGGTCGCAATCAAGGCGTTCATCTCGGTCAACGCGATCAGTCCGACCTCGGCGAAGCGCCCGTCCCATTCGCGCTTGGCTACTTCGTACAGTGCATCGGCGGCTTTCTGGTACTCGCCGATGTCTGCATAGGCGAGGCCGAGATCGCGGAATGATTGCGGCTCGAACGGAGCGAGATCACGCACCTGCTCGAACAATGGCACCGCCAGCGCCGGCTTGCCGGCCTGCAACAAGCGATAGCCGAGGATGCGCAGGATCGCGCGATTTTCCAGATCCATCTCGGCAAGGTTCGAGAGCACGCGCAAGCCGAGCGCGGCCTGCTTGCGCTCGATGAGCACATCAGCCGCATCCAGATAGTAGGCACTGCTGTTGATCCAGTCGGCGCGCTGGTCGAGATAGATCGCATAGAGATCGGCATCGGCGGCATCGTGCAGACGTGTGAGATACGGTGCGTCAGGCGTCCACTTTTTCAGGCCGATGCGGATCGATGGAGCCGACTCTTCCGAATCAGGCTCCCCGCGCTTGTCGGATCCGGTCTTGCTTTCGGCACGCATGCCGTTGTCAGCCGCACCGGCCGCCATTTCCATCGGCGCAATATCCGCAGGCGGGGCAGGCGGGGCCGCCGCTGGCCTCGGCGCCGGCCGCGACTCAAGCATCCTTTGCGGTTCAGCCTCGGCCGAGTCTTCCTTCTTGGCCAGCACATGCACTTCGCGGGACTTCGGAAAGTCGCGCTTCCACCATTCGATCTTGTCCTGGTACTGGGCGGCGATCTGATTGATATGCGCATTCAACTGATCGCGTTCGCGACCGAGATTGGCGGCCTTGAGTTGGTCGAAACGCGCACGCAATGACGCCGGTGGAACGATGTCATGTTTGACATAGTCGGCGACGTCATCGAGCACGATCAGCGAGGTTTCGGCGGTGAGCAGGCTGAAGGCCAGACCGAGACGGCGAATCTCGGCGCGATTGCGCGCGCGATCGCCTGTGAGACGATCAACCTTCATGCGTGCCCACTGGCGTGCGACCAGCGGAATCTCGTCGCTGCCTGCGACGGCATCAACCGCCTTGCCAACCGGGAGGCTGAGGATGTGCTGGCTGCCATCGGGCTCAAGCAGTCGAACGTCGATCCGTTCCGGCAATTCGCCACGGAATTTGCCCGCAATGCGCAAACGGCCACTGGCCAGGGCCTGCTCGTCGACGATCAAGTCGCCATCGCCCGCTGCCGCAATCGAACCGATCGTGGTACCCGCCTGCAGCAGCGCGTCAATCGCCAACGCGCGATCACCAACGAGATCAATCAGCGCTCCGGAACCGTGGCCGACACCATCACGTGCAAACTCGCGCATCAGGCCGCGATTCGCCGAGGCCGACGCAACAATCGGATAAATGCGCAGATCAGGGCGTGGACCGGACGCCGCGCCAAGGCTTGCACCGTAGTTGGCGAGGCCGTCACTGAACAGCAGGACCTCCTCGATCCCGGCAGCAACTTTCCACGCGGATAGATCGGTCGCGCCGTCATATCCGGTTTCCTGCAGGGCGTGCTTGAGTCCACTCCAGTCGCCATCGGCAATCGCGAATGACTGTGCCGCTTCGGCGACATCGCGTACCCGGATCAGGCTGACCTTGCCATTGCCCATGGCATGGAAATACGCATCGAGCAAGGCAAACTCGGCGGCGTGGTCACGCAGACGCCCGGACATCGAACTGTCCCAGACGATGCCGACCTGTGACGGAATCCGCCGTGCCGAGTGGCGTACCTTGATCGGTGCGTCGACCTGCACATAACTCTCGCCCTGCCAGGGCTGCACACTCGCTGCAATCGCCGCGGATTTTGCGCTGCCATCAGGAATCGCGATCTCGACCCAGCCGCGCGCCTTGAAATCATCGCGATGAATTTCGCCGCGATACCAGGTTCCGCTCGGCGCAAGGGTCAGGGCCATATCATCGGGCACGGCCGCGCTCGGCGCGCCGGATGGCGAGGCGACCAGCACATCGAGCGAAAACTTCGGCAGCGCCTGCGCATTCGCCAGGGCCAGCCGGTAGCGGTACTGGCCCTTCGATGAATCGAGGCGCTCGCTGTAGTGCAGGACGACGCGACGCGTGCCATGCGCCGGCAGCGGATAAACGCGCAGACGGAAGTTCTCGCCGCTGGTCGTTTCGAGCAAGGCCGGATCGACGCGACGGCGGATCACCTCCTCGAAGACTTCCTTGCCCTTGGCCTTCTCGATCGGCACGGCATCGCGCAACTCGCCGTTGATGTCGAGGGCGAAACCATCAATCTCCTGTTCGGCCAGCAACGGAAACTGCAGTTCACCTTCGAGGATGCGATCATTCGGGTTGGCGAACAGCATCTCGACGCGTGTGCGCGCCATGCCGCCGATGATTTCGGCGCGCATATCCAGAGATTGCAGTTCGATCGGCTGACCTTGTTTGCCGATGTCGATGCGTATGGGTGCAGGTAAAGGCCGCGGATCGATCGCGATGATTTGCTTCTGTGCGTGGGCCGTGCCAAACAGGACAAGTAGCGGAAGGAACAAGAGTCGTGATGCGATCGATGCTTTCATGGGATCCGTACCAATGAAGGAGTGGCGCAACTCTAACCGTTGCAGGCCATTCCAACGCAGGCGGATCGGCATCGGGGTCAAACAATCATCTGACCAGCATCGCACCAACCACGAAGCAGTAACGCGAGGCGAAGCAACGAGGCCCGCGCCCCATGTCGGCTTTTTGTGGGTCGGCGCTGTGCGCTGACGCTCCTCTGCATCCCGGCCAGAAGCGTTTGATCTCAGATCGAACCCACCAAGGGCAAAAGCCGCAGTAGTGCCACGAAGGGATGCTCCGTTCTGGTGGTGCAGGTCGCCCCCGCTGGATTCAGGCAGCGGCTTCGGCTTGTTCGCTGGCGACCGCGACCGCATGGATCACCGCGGCGATGCGTGCCGCGCTCTGGATCGTCAACACCGCAACCGCATGCTTGCGCAGGGTCTTCTCGTGCGATTCCAGGCAGGCACCGCAGCCGTTGATGGCCGAGACCGCCAGCGAAGCGAGCTCGAAATCGACCTTCTCGCAACCGGGATTGGCCATCACGTTCATGCGCAGACTGGCGCGCAGCTTGGCGTATTCCCCGTCACCGACCAGATGGTTGAAGCGGTAATAGATGTTGTTCATGCCCATGATCGCGGCGGCGGCACGCGCAGCATTGGCCTCGGCTTCGCTCAGCGTATCGGCGAAATGCCCGCTCAGCGCCGATGTCAGCGGCGCATGCCGCGAGGCGATCGCGCTGGCAATGGCGATGATTGCGATCTGCTTCGGATTGAGGCCGGGCGCGCCGGATTCGCTCAAGACCGAATCGAGATTGAGGCGCAGATCCTTGGCGTAGTCGGGCAAGCGTGACTTGAGGTCATTGAGATTCATGCGTTTCTCCTGTTTGAACGGCAGCCGGGATCGGCCGGTCGATGCCGGATCAAGAATCTGGATTCTGAAAAAAAGGGGGCGGCGGGTTCGGGGAAGAACCCGCCGCCCGGGACGACGTCGTGGGGAGGGGAGGTACGACGCCGTCCTGACCATCGGGCGGTGGTTTGCCCTGGAGAACGTTCACCTGATCTGGGGATGCTTGCACGCAGCTCAAGGGTCGCGACATTCTGCCGCGAACACGTTCTCCGTGTTGACTCAGGCTGCTTTGAGCACGTCGTCGCCCTTGTTCCAGTTGCACGGGCAGAGCTCGTCGGTCTGCAGGGCATCGAGAACGCGCAGGACTTCCTGTGGATTGCGGCCGACGCTGCCGGCGGTGACGTAGGCGAACTGGATCACGCCATCCGGATCAACCAGGAAAGTGGCGCGCTGTGCTACACCTTCCTCTTCATCAAGGATGCCGAGTGCCGTGGTCAAGCGCTTGGCCGTATCGGCCAGCATCGGGAACGGCAGATCGTGCAGATCCTTGTGATCCTTGCGCCAGGCCAGGTGGACGAACTCGCTGTCGGTGCTTGCAGCCAGCACCTGGGTATCGCGATCGGCAAACTGGCTGTTCAGGTCGCCGAAGCCCTTGATTTCGGTCGGGCAGACGAAGGTGAAATCCTTCGGGTAGAAGAACACCAGCAGCCACTTGCCGGCATAGGTCCTGTTGTTGATGTTGGCAAAGGCCTTTTCGACGCTTTCGGTCGAAACGGTGGCCTTGACATTGAATTCCGGGAACTTGTCTCCGACGGTCAGCATGGAAATCTCCTTTCGGGGTTGAGGAAATGGGTGATGGCCAGGGCCAATCCATGGCAAACACCATAGCGAGCGGCTTACAATCAATCCAATTGATTGTTACCATTCGATCGATAGCCTAGGTCAATGACAATCGTTGCTCGATGAATCTGCGTGATCTCCGATATCTGGTCGCTCTTGCCGAGCACAAGCACTTTGGCCGCGCCGCCGAGGCGGCCTTCGTCAGCCAGCCAACGCTGTCGACCCAGATCATGAAGCTCGAAGACGAACTCGGAGTCACCCTGGTCGAGCGCACCCCGCGCAAGGTGCTGCTGACCGAGGTCGGTCGCGAGATCGTCCAGCGCGCACGCGACGTCCTCAACGAGGTCGAGCAGATCCGTGTAATTGCGCGGCGCACGCTCGATCCGGAATCGGGCACGCTCAGGCTCGGCATCTTCCCGACGCTCGGCCCCTATCTGTTGCCGCATGTGGTGCCGCGGATCCGTGAGCGCTTTCCGCGCCTTGAACTGCTCCTGGTCGAAGAGAAAACCGAGGTCATCCTGCGCCAGTTGCGCGAAGGTCGACTCGATGCCGGCATCCTCGCCCTGCCCGTGCATGACCAGCAATTGCATGTCGAGAAGCTGTTCGACGAACCGTTTGTGCTGGCCGTGCCCGAGGGCAACCCGCTGGCCAAGCGCAAGTCGATCAAGCTCGATGATCTGGCTGACCAGAACCTGCTCCTGCTCGAAGATGGGCATTGCCTGCGCGAACAGGCGCTCGAGGTCTGCCAGCTTGCCGGTGCCGGCGAAAAAAGCGGGTTCCGCGCGACCAGCCTCGAGACACTGCGCCAGATGGTCGCCGCCAATGTCGGCATCACCCTGCTTCCGGTTCTGGCAATCAAGCCGCCGGTCGCCCAGGTCGAGCATGTGCGCCTGATCGAATTCCGCGGCCGTCCGCCAAGCCGGCATATCGCCATGCTCTGGCGCAAGAGTTCAGCCATGCACGGATTTCTCGGCGACTTCGCCGAATTGTTCCGGCAATTGCCGCAAGGCCTGCTCGATCCGCAGATCCGGTAGGCTTGCAAACCGAATAGCGCCAACTGATCCAGGATTGAGTATGCCCCCTCGATCGGCCAGCGTTGACCTTCCACTTTTCGACAATCGCTCAACCATTCCAGGAACCAGTGTGAACGACAACGCCCCCTCCATCGTGATTTCGAGTCTCGACCTCCAGCGCATCGAGGAACTCCTTGAGCTGCCGCCGCATCGTGACTCACCGGGCGTCGCATCCCTGCGCGCCGAACTGGCGCGGGCCAATGTGCTCGATCCCGCCGAAATGCCAGCCGATGTGATCACGATGAATTCGGTCGCGACCTTCGTCGACGAGACCAATGGCGAGGCACGCGAAATCAGCCTCGTCTACCCGCGCGATGCCGACACGGCGGCCAACAAGATTTCGGTGCTGGCTCCGGTCGGCAGCGCGATGCTCGGACTGCGCGTCGGCCAAACGATTGACTGGCAGGTTCCGGGTGGGCGCAACCTGCGCCTGCGCGTCACCGGAATCTCGTTCCAGCCCGAGGCCAGCGGCCAACTTCATCGGTAATGGATCAGGCAACGAGTTGGGGTGACAGAAGCATTGAAACACGTCGTCGATTCGCTATCGGAAGGCGGATCGTTGATTCGGCCCCTAAATAGTACGATTTTGCGCAATAGACGCGGGTCCGCCCGGAGAAAAAGGCTCGCCCCCAAGCGGGCTCCTACGAGATTACGGTGAACCTGTAGGAGCCCGCTTGAGGGCGAGCTCTTGCTACTCCCCACAAAAGCTGAAGTATGTACAAATAGTTCAATTATTTCGCAAGCACCACACTGGAATTCCGTGGACAGCGGGATTCGCGTCGCTTCTCCCGTTCTACCCAAAGCAGCTTGGTCGACGCTATGCAGCCGAAGTTGCCCGAAGCGGGATTGAGGCAGCAACGCGATCGAGCGCGGCTTCGATGTCGCCCAGCAGATCCGCCTCATCCTCGATGCCGACCGATATGCGCAGCAGGCCATCGGCAATGCCGGCGCGGCGGCGTGCCTCGGGTGCCATCGCCGCATGAGTCATGCCGGCCGGATGACAGACCAGGCTCTCGACCCCACCGAGTGATTCGGCAAGAGTGAAGTACTCGAGTCCATCGACGAAGATCCGTGCCGCCGCTTCGCCACCGACCAGCTCGAAGCTCAGCATCGCACCGAAACCCGCCTGTTGGCGCTTGGCCAGGGCATGCCCCGGATGATTGGCCAGGCCCGGATAGTGAACCACGCTTGTGGCTGGATGGCGGTCGAGCAAATCGGCCAAGGCGCGCGCATTCGCCTCGTGCACGCTGAAACGCGCCTTCAGGGTGCGCAGGCCGCGCAGGGTCAGGTAGCTGTCGAATGGCGCGCCGGAAACTCCAAGGCAATTGCACCACCAGGCCAGTTTCTCGCCGAGCGCGGCATCGCGCCAGAGAACGGCACCGCCGACCACGTCGGAATGTCCGTTGATGTACTTGGTCGTCGAATGCACGACGATGTCGGCATTGAACTCGAACGGCCGCTGCAGGATCGGTGACAGGAAGGTATTGTCGACCACGGTCAGGGCACCAACGGCATGCGCCGACTCGACGGTGTGGCGGATATCTACGATGCGCAACAGCGGATTCGAAGGTGTCTCGATCCACACCAGCTTGGGCTTTTCCGCGAGCGCGGCGGCCAGCGCCAGCGGGTCGTGAAAATCGACGAAGACCACGCGATACTGCCCGCGGCTTGCCTGCGCATTGAACAAACGCCAGGTTCCGCCATAGCAATCATGCGGCGCGACCAGCAGGTCACCAGGTTCGAGCAAAGCCGCAACCAGGGTAACTGCAGCCATGCCGGTCGCCGTGATCACGCCGCCGACACCACCTTCGAGGTCGGCCAGAGCGCCAGCCAGCGTGTCGCGGGTCGGATTGCCCGAGCGCGAATAGTCGTACTTACGTTTTTCACCGAAAGCGGCGAAGCTGAAATTGGTTGAAAGAACCAGCGGCGGCATGACCGCGCCAAAGGTCGGATCGCAATCGACGCCGGCGCGGACGGCCCTGGTGGCGAGGTTCGATGAACTCATGCGCTGATCTCCGTGGCGAGGCTGGATCGAAGGATTGCGGCAATTGCGCTTTCCTCCTTGATGAAGGCGTCGTGGCCGCAGGGCGATGAAATCGTCGCCAGACGGGCGTGACTTCCGATCTGGCGGACAAAATCCCGGGCCAGCGAAATCGGTACCAGCAGGTCTTCACTGATCGCGACCACCGTGGTTTCCGAGCGGATCGATGTCGGCTCGCACAGGTGATGATCGAGCGAACGTGAAAGACAGAGGAAACTCGCCGCACTGAAACGCGAGACGAAGCGTTCGCCATGCGCGGCCAACCAGCCAAGCACGCCGCTGGATGGATCGGACTCGCCAAAACGGCATTCCAGCTCGGTGGGTGTGCGGTAGCCGAGAATCGCCAGTTGGCGCGCCCGGGCCAGGGCGCTGCGCCGATCCTGCGGCGTGCGCGCAGACTCGACACCGGCACGTTGCAAGGTACGCAGCGCCAGCGCCCAGGGGCTGGCCCGGTGCGCGGCACCGATCACGACAAGGTGGGCCAGTCGACCGCCGAGCAGGCTGGCCAGATGCTGGGCGACGCAAGCGCCGTAGGACGAACCCACTACCGCATCGATCTGGGCAAGGCCGAGATGGTTGAGCAGGAGCAGGATCGCGTGGGCCTGGTCGAGGCTGTCGACCGGCACGAATTCCTCGTCTTGACCCGGGCCGCTTGATGCATCCGAACCACCGATCCAGTCGATCGAAACAAGGCGACTATGGCGCGGATCCAGCGCCCGGTCGGGGCCGCATTGCGCCGACCACCAGCCAGCCAGATCGCGACCCGCCGAGATGCCGCCAAGCACGATGACCACGGGCGCGTTCTGCGGGCCCCAGGATTGCCAGGCCAGTGCGCCGTTGTCGAGCTTCAGGCCACAGGCCAGGCTGAATCCACGCAACGGCAACACACCGCGCTGGGGCGAAGGACAATCGTCCTCGCAAAGCTGTTCGCTGATCTGTATCGCCGCCATGACGCCCTCTGCCGTTGTGTACAGGGAGCGGCGACGCTCCGCAAGGCGCGGAACGCAGCTCATCTCCCGGGATCATTCCCGCTGGAGTTGGCACCGTCAGCCTGCGCTGTGGTTGCCTCGGCATCAAAGGGCCAGTCCCTCCGCCGATCTCGATGAACGACGCAGACTCTACACACGCATAACATGGACGTCAAGACGTATAGACGTCTATTTGACCGAGGTCACTCGAACATGATGACCGAATGCAACGGGGCGGAACGTTGCCAGCGCGAACGACCTGCGAGCGCGGCGATCTCGACCACCAGCGCAGCCCCGGCAATCTCGGCACCCGCTTGTTCGACCAGTGCCGCAGCAGCGGCCAGGGTGCCGCCGGTTGCGAGCACGTCATCGACGAGAAGGACACGCTGGCCCGGAGCGATTGCGTCGGAATGCATTTCCAGACGATCACTGCCGTACTCGAGCGCATAATCGACGCCAATTGTTGCCGCCGGCAATTTTCCCGGTTTGCGCAGTGGCACAAACCCGCAGCCAAGCGCGATCGCTGCAGCGGCACCAAAAATGAATCCGCGCGCCTCGATGGCACAGACGCAGGAAATATCCTGATCACGGAACGGCATGACCAACTGCACGATTGATTCGGCAAATGCGGCGCCATTGCCCAGCAGCGGAGTCAGGTCCTTGAAGGCTATGCCGGGCTTCGGGAAATCCGGCACATCCCGGGTCCATCGCGCGAGAATCATGCACTCCCCCCTGTTGCGGGTTGGCTGAAGCAAAGACCGCGCTCAGCCGGCCGCCGCATCGGGCAGATCAAAAAAGCGGCCATCGGCAGGATCGACTTCGGCGCGCAAGGCCTGATCGACGTCCTCGACAATTGGCTTGGCTCGATCGATATCGATGTCGGCGACCATGACGCTGACCAGGCCACTGACCGGCAATTCGCCGGCCGCGCCGGTCAGGAACGCGCCGTTGACGAAGGCCAGGATACCGGCACTCTCCAGCGCCAGCTTGACCAGGTTGGCATCGATGATGGAAGCGGCGCGATAGACGATGTGCATGGCGGCCTGCTCGTATCCGGAATATCCATGGTACCTGCGAAAGCACGGATTTCCTGAGAAGCATTCAAACAATTACGCGCAAGGACTTGATTATCCTGCATGAAGTCGCGGTATGATCGGGCCTCTCTCGTTCGCAGGGGTGGCGAAACGGGAGTGCGATCAGGGGGAAACACGCAGTCACGGAGATCTGCGAATGACGCCGAGGGACAGCCTCGTTGACGATCCGCAGGGTTCTCGAATTGAATGACCAAGACATGATGGGTGACGCGTTCGCCGAACGCATCCGCGAATGCGTGCTTGAGCTGCTGATTTCGCGCGGCCCCGGCCGCACGATCTGCGTCAGCGAGGCGGCACAGACACTGGCAGTTCGCAGCGGCTATCACTGGCACGACCTCATGCGCCCGGTTCGCACCATTTCCGCCCAACTGGTCGAGGCCGGCACGATCGAGGCACTCCAGCAGGAGGAGATCATCGATATCCGGGTTGCCCGCGGCCCCGTACGCCTGCGCCTGCGCGCCCTGTCCGGACAACGCAGCGCGATTGAAAGCCGGGAGTGGGGAGTGGGGAGTGGGGAATCGCAAAAGCGCGGCTCCAGCTGAACCGTTCGATCGTATTCATCTCCCCGGTTTTCCATCCTGAGGTTGCCGAAAGCAGAATTTGCAGATTCAGCTTGAGTCGGCTCGATTACTCCGAGCCGACGAATGGCTGAGAGAATTCGCCACCCCCCATGCTTCCCTACTCCCTACTCCCCACTCCCCACTCCCCACTCCCTACTCCCCACTCCCCACTCCCCACTCCCCACTCCCCACTCCCCACTCCCCACTCCCCACTCCCCACTCCCCACTCCCCATTCCCTACTCCCCGCCTCCAGCAGTTAAACTTGTCGATTGTCCAAGCACCGCCAGGCGCGGCTCGATCGGCATGACTGAAGCAACCACCCCGACCAATTTCATCCGCCAGATCGTCAGCGCCGACCAGGCCAGCGGCAAGCATGCCGGCATCGTGCAGACTCGCTTTCCACCCGAACCGAACGGCTATCTGCATCTCGGTCACGCCAAGAGCATTTGCCTGAATTTCGGCATCGCGCGCGACTTCGCCGGCACCTGCAACCTGCGTTTCGACGACACCAATCCAGCGCGTGAGGATATCGAGTTCGTCGAGGCGATCCGCGAGGATGTGCGCTGGCTGGGTTTCGAATGGACCGAGCAGCGCCATGCCTCGGACTATTTCGAGGTGTTCTATCGCTGCGCGATCAAGTTGATCGAGGACGGCAAGGCCTTTGTTTGCGACCTCGATGCCGACGACGTGCGCGCGTATCGCGGTACGCTGACCGAAGCCGGGCGCAACTCGCCGTTCCGCGATCGCCCGGTTGCCGAGAATCTCGATCTGTTCCAGCGCATGCGCGCCGGCGAGTTCGCCGATGGCGCACGCACGCTGCGGGCGAAGATCGACATGGCCTCGGGCAATATCAACTTGCGCGATCCGGCCATCTATCGCATCCGCAAGACGAGCCACCAGAACACCGGTGATGCCTGGCCGATCTACCCGATGTACGACTATGCCCATTGCATCTCCGACGCGGTCGAGGGCATCACCCATTCGCTGTGCACGCTCGAATTCGAGGATCACCGTCCTTTGTATGACTGGTGCCTCGACCAGATCGACCTGCCGGCCAATCCGCAGCTGGCCGAATCGATCGTCGCCGCCGGCTTGAGTTACACGCCGCGCCGCCCTCAGCAGATCGAATTTGCCCGCGGCAATCTCGACTATACGGTGATGAGCAAGCGCAAGCTCATGGCCCTGGTTCAGGACGGTCTCGTCGACGGCTGGGACGATCCACGCATGCCAACCCTGACCGGCACGCGCCGGCGCGGTTTTCCAGCAGCAGCGATCCGCCTGTTCTGGGAACGTGCCGGTATCAGCAAGCAGAACTCGGTCATCGAATACGGCGTGCTCGAAGGTTGCGTGCGCGAAGTGCTCGATGGCACGGCACCACGGCGCATGGGCGTGATCAATCCACTCAGGTTGATCCTGACCAATCTCGCCGATGACCACGCCGAGACACTGGATTTCCCGAATCACCCGAAGAACGAGGACTTCGGTCGGCGCAGCGTGCGCTTCTCGCCCGAACTGTGGATCGAGCGCGACGATTTCCTCGAAGAGCCGGTCAAGGGCTTCCATCGCCTGATGCCGGGCACCGAGGTGCGTCTGCGTGGCGCCGGCATCATCCGCTGCGATGAGGTCATCAAGAATGCGGACGCTGAAGTCATCGAGTTGCACTGCTCGCTCGATGCCGACACGCGCCCCGGATGCGCCGGTGCCGATCGCAAGGTCAAGGGCACCATCCACTGGGTCGATGCGCGCACGGCAATTGCTGCCGAGGTGCGCCTGTACGATCGCCTGTTCAATATCGCCGACCCCGATGACGACAGCGACGGCAGGACCTACCGCGACCATTTGAACCCCGAATCACGCCGGGTCATCCGCGCATGGCTTGAAGCCGGGCTTGCCGATGCAGCGACAGAATCGGCATGGCAGTTCGAGCGCCTCGGCTATTTCGTCGCCGATCGACACGATCATGCGCCCTCCAATCCTGTGTTCAATCGGGTCGTGACCCTGCGCGACAACTGGGTCAAGGCTGCAGGCAAGTGAGCAGTCGCATCGAACTCGCCTTGCCCGACTGGATCGATGGCGAGGTCGATTTCGCGCGCCGCTACGCGGATGACGCTGCGCGCATGACACTCGCCATCGGCCTGGCCCGGCGCAATGTCGAACTCGAAACCGGCGGCCCGTTCGGCGCGGCGATCTTTCGCGACGATGGCGAACTGGTCGCGGTCGGCGTCAATCGCGTCGTGCCGCAGCAATGCTCGGTTGCACATGCCGAGATGATGGCCTTCATGAGCGCACAGGCGCGGCTCGGACGAAACCGCCTCAACGAAGATGGCGCCCGCTACATCCTCGCAACCAGCGCACAGCCGTGTTCGATGTGCTACGGAGCGAGCTTCTGGGCCGGTATCGATGAACTCGTGATCGGTGCACGCGCCGAGGATGTCATGGAACTCAGCGAGTTCGATGAGGGCCCGCTGCCCGCCGACTGGATTGGTGAACTCGAAAAGCGCGCGATCACGGTTCGACGCGATGTGCAGCGCGAACAGGCCCGTGGCATCTTCGAGCTGTACCGCTCGACCGCTGGCGCAAGCTATTGAACGCCTGTTCAACTCCCGTGATGACGGCCGACCCGGCATGAACGCGGCCGGGCGCAGCGTTCTGGCCTACTGCCGCCCCGGCTTCGAGAGCGAATGCGCGCAGGAACTGGCGGCGAAGGATGCGGCGCTGGCGACCGCCGGCTTCGCGCGCAGCCAGCGCGACAGCGGGTTCGTCGAGTTCGTCTTTCCCGATCCTGCATCCCAGGCCCGGTTCTGCGCATCGGTATCCTGGCGCGAGCTGGCCTTCGCCCGCCAATTGCTGCGCGTCGTGGCGAAGATCGATGGGCTGCCGCGCGAGGATCGTCTCGGCGTGCTGATGCCGGCAATTCGCGCGACCGGCCGGCGCTATCGCGATGCCTGGATCGAAGCGCCCGACAACGATGCCGCACGCGAACTCGCCGGCCTGTGCCGGTCGCTCAACAACGCGCTGATTGCCGCGATGAAGCGCGAGTCCCTGCTCGATGCGCAGTCTCCGTGGCGACTGCATGTCTGCCTGACCGATGCGCAAACCGCCTGGGTCGCAGAAGCGGAGATTGCAAGCACATCGACCTGGCCCGGTGGCATTCCACGTCTGCGCTTTCCATCCGCCGCGCCAAGCCGCTCGACACTCAAGCTCGAAGAAGCCCTGCTGACCCTGCTCGATGCCGATGAGCGTGAACGCTGGCTCAAGCCCGGCATGAGCGGGGTCGATCTCGGCGCCGCACCGGGTGGCTGGACCTGGCAACTCGTGCGCCGCTCGATCAGCGTGACCGCCGTCGACAACGGGCCGATGGATCAGGGCCTGATCGATTCCGGCTTGGTCACCCATCTGCGCGAAGACGGATTCCGCTACCGGCCGGCGCTTCCGGTCGACTGGCTGGTCTGCGACATGGTCGAGCAGCCGCGGCGTGTTGCCGCACGCATGGCCGAGTGGCTGGCCGGCGGCTGGTGCCGTTTCGCGATCTTCAATCTCAAGCTGCCGATGAAGAAACGCTACGATGAAGTCTGCCTGTGCCGTGACCTCGTCGAAAAATCTGCGACCGAAGCCGGAAAACGTGTCGAATGGCGCGCCCGTCAGCTTTATCATGATCGCGAGGAGATAACCGTCTTTGCCCGGATCCACTGAATATCGTGAAACGGGTGCGCATGCTTGCCGGGGGGCAGCCGCGCAGTACCAGCGTCACATTGCGTAACCAACATTCCAGATTGGCATCACCACAACGGGGAATAACCATGTTCCGAATTTCGAAGATCCTGATCGCGAGCATGCTGCTCGCGCTCGGGGCAAGCGCGGCACAGGCACAGGTCGTCATCAGCCAGGTCAATGGTGCCGGTGGCAATGCCAACGCCATCTACAACAAAGACTATGTCGAGTTGTTCAATCGCGGCAGTTCCACGCAGAGCCTCACCGGCTGGTCATTGCAGTACTCCAGCGCCACCGGAACCGGAAACTTCAGCAGCAATGTGACCGCGCTGAGTGGCAGCATCCCTGCAGGCGGCTATTTCCTGATCAGCCTTGGCGGCGGTGCAACGGGTGGCCCCTTGCCGACTCCAGACATCGTCGGCACCACAGCTATGGGCGGTTCGGGCGGTAAGCTGATTCTCGCCAACATCGCGACAGGACTGGCATGCAACGGCAGCAACAATGCTTGCGACAGCACACAACTCGCCCAGATCGTTGATCTGGTTGGCTACGGCAATGCCAATTACTTTGAAGGATCTGCGGCTGCGCCAACGCCGAGCAGCACTCTTTCTGATTTCCGCGCCGATGGTGGCTGTACCGACACCGACCAGAATGGCAATGACTTCAGTACCGCCGCGCCGTCACCACGCAATAGCGTGACGCCAACCGCGCAATGCGCTGGTAGCGGCATTCCTGCGATCAGCGTCGCCAACATTTCTCTGGCCGAAGGCGATACCGCGACCACCCCGTTCCAGTTCACCGTGCAATTGAGCGAGGCCGCACCTGCCGGTGGCATCACGTTCAACTATGCGACAGCAGATGGAACGGCTATCGCCGGCACCGACTACACGGCCGACAGTGGCAGCGGTTCGATCGCGGAAACCGGGACCTCAACCACGATCACGATCAACGTCATCGGCAATACCTCGCCGCAATCCGACCGCAGCTTCAGCTTGAACCTGACCGGCGTAAGCGGCGCCTTGCCGATCAGCTTGAGCGCGACCGCGACGATCGAAGACGACGATATCGGCACCTATGCGATCCACGACATCCAGGGCGCAGGTGACAGCTCGCCGATCACCGGCCAACGCATCAACACGCTCGGCAATATCGTCACCGCGATCGGCCCGGCAGGCTTCTTCATGCAGGCTGCGGATGCCAACATCGATGGATCGGCGCTGACCTCCGAAGGCATCTATGTTTTCACTTCGACAGCGCCGAGCGTTGCCGTAGGCGACGAAGTGAACCTGACCGCCAACGTTGTTGAGTTCTACGGCATGACTGAACTCACCGGCGTCAGCAATCTGGTCATCGCCAGCCCTGGCAATGCGCTGCCGACGGCGATCAGCTTCGATGCAAGCACGCCATCCCAGGATCTGCTGAGCCTGAGCTGCGGCACGACCAATTTCGAGTGCTTCGAGAGCATGCTGGTGCAGATCGACAACGGCATCGTTGCTCGCGCCAATCCGTACTTCAGCTCCGACAACTACGCGCAGATCTTTGCCTCGGCATCAGGCACCCGCTCGTTGCGCTCGCCAGGCCTTTTGTATCCGCTGGTACCGGGCGTCGACAATCCGGATGCCGAGCAGTTCAACGGCAATCCGCATATCTTCGAGATTGACACCGATGCGCTCGGTGCCGTCGCACCGAATACCGCGATCACCGGCGGCAGTCGCTTCAGCGCGACCGGCGTAGTCGCCTACAACTTCGGCGATTACGAAGTGTGGCCGACCGCCTTCACGGTAACCGAAGCCAACCCGATTCCGCGCCCGGTCAAGGCCGGCCAGCTCGGTGCCGAACTGCGCATCGGCAGCTTCAACATGCTGCGCTTCTGCGACACCGTGGCCAACACCACGTTTACCTGCGGCAACGGCGGTGAACCCAATCAAACCGAGTTCGATCTCAAGGTCGCAAGGCTTTCGGACTATGTCGGCAACGTGCTCGAACTGCCCGACATGCTCGGCGTGATCGAGGTCGAGAACCTCGGCGTGCTGCAAATCCTGGCCACACGAATCGCGACCGATTTCGGCGTCACCTACGTCGCGTACCTTGAAGAAGGCAACGATGGCGGCGGCATCGATGTCGGCTATCTGGTTCGCACAGACCGGGTCAGCAACATCGTCGTCGTCCAGCTCGACAAGGACGAGATGTGGACGGATCCGCGCGATGGCTTGCAGCACAACCTGCATGATCGCCCCTCGCTCAAGCTTGAAGCGACCTTCGACGGCCAAGCCTTCGCCACGATTGTCATCCATCCGAAAGCCCGGAGTTGCGTTGATGCGCCGGGTGGCGCGAGCTGCACCCAGGCCGACGTCGATCGCAATCGCCTCAAGCGCTTCAACCAGGGCAAGTCGATCGCTACGCGTGTCCAGGATGAGCATACGGCTCAACCGAGTCGCCCGTTGCTCGTGATCGGCGACTTCAACGACTACCAGTTCAGCGACGGCTTCGTGCATATCACCGGCTTGATCGAAGGCCGCTACGACAATGCGAAGAACGTGCTGGATCTCGCTGGCCCGAACATCGTCAATCCACCGCTATGGGATGCGGTGAATTCCCTGCCGGCCAACGAACAGTACTCGTTCCTCTACACCGAGCAGTTCGGCGCAATCCTCGGTTACACGGCGGCTGGATCGTTCGACAAGGGCCGCGACGTGCCGATCATGCAGGTGCTCGATCATGCCCTGCTCAACGACGCCGCACGCGCCTGGTTCGCCGGTTTTGAATACGGTCGCGCCGATCTTGATGCGGCCGATGCCGACGAGAACGCCAGCACCACCGCAGTCGGTGTTTCCGATCACGATGGTCTGGTTGTGCGCCTCGCCACCGATCGCATCTTTGCCGACAGCTTCGGCGGCGATCAGTAGGCGCTCATCGCGAGTAGATATACCGACTTCGCCAACGAATCCGTCATCCCGGCGGCTCTTGACAGCCGCCGGGATGACGACAATCAACAAGGCCGCGCAATTGCGCGGCTTTTTTTTAGTTGTTGGCCGTTTCGTAAAGCTGCTTGCGCGGCGCGCCGGTGATGGCGGCCGCCATTCGTGCGGCGCGAGCAGGGGCCATCTCCGCGCAGAGCAAGGCGAACACGCGACGCCCTTCGGCCAGGGTTGCGTCAGCTTCTTCGCCGCTGGCACCCGCCACCAGCACGACAAATTCGCCGCGCTGCTGGTTGGGATCGGCAGCGACGCGCTCCACCAGTTCGGCCAGTGGCCCGGACAGCACGGTCTCGAACACCTTGGTCAGCTCGCGCGCAACCACGGCATGTCGCTGATCGCCGAAGACCGCCGCCATATCGCGCAGGGCTTCGAGTATGCGATGGCTGGATTCGTAGAAGATCAGCGTGCGCGATTCGGCCACCAGTTGCTGCAGGCGTTCGCGGCGCGCCGAGGATTTGGCGGCGAGAAAGCCCTCGAACACGAAACGATCGCTGGGCAGGCCGGCCACCGACAAGGCCGCAATCGCCGCGCACGGCCCCGGTACCGGCGAAATCGCGATTCCGGCTTCGCGCGCGGCACGCACGAGACGAAACCCCGGATCGCTGATCAGCGGCGTTCCGGCATCCGAGATCAGGGCGACATCACCGCCCTGCTGCAAGCCTTCGATCAGGCGTGCGACCTGGTCGCGTTCGTTGTGCTCGTGCAAGGCGACCGTCGGCACACGGCTGCCGATGCGCGCCAGCAACGCACCGCTATGGCGCGTATCCTCGGCCGCAATCAGGCCGGCCTTGCACAGGATCTCTTCGGCGCGTTTGGACAGATCGTCGAGATTTCCGATCGGTGTGGCGACCACCCAGAGGCGTCCCGGCTGCTCGTTCATGATGATTCCGGCTCGGACAAGAAGGTCGAGGATAGCCGAGCGCCGCCGAACCCGCGCGTCGATTCAATTGCGCATCGACCAACCGCACGGAGCCGCCCGCGACGGCATCCGGGCTATCATCACGATGTCGCAGCCGAACAATCCGCCCATGCCTGTTTCCAAACGCCTGTCCAATTCCGCGAAGTTCCTGATTCTGCTGGTCACCCTGTCGCTCGGCGCCTGCGTGACCACCGACTCGACCACCCGCGCCGACAACCCGCAGTCCCAGCAAGCCGAGCAATTGGCACGCGACGGTGACCTCGATGCCGCCGCAAGGCAGTTCCTGGCCCTTGCCGCAGACTCCAGCGGCAGCAGCAGCGCGCACTATCGCTTGCGTGCCGCCGAGGTGCTGCGCGAGAACGGCGATCTCGAAGGCGCCGCGCGCGCAATCAGGGAAGTTCGCCGCAATCGCCTGAATGGCGATGAACCCTTGCGCCTGGATCTGATCGACGCCGAGATCTCCCTGCAACACGGCGATAGCGAGCGTGCTTCGGCGCTGCTGGCCACTCCGGAAGCGTCGATACCGGATCCACTGCGACTGCGTTTCATCGAACTGCGCGCACGAGCCGCCAGTGCCAGCGGAGACCGGTTCGCTGCCGCGCGCATGCGCGCAACGCTTGATGGCGAACTCAGCGGGCACGACCGCGACGTCAACCGCGAACAGATCATCGAGATACTCGGCGCACTTGACGATGCGACCCTGAAAGGCCGTGCCGGATCATTGCGACCCGATGATGCCCTGCTGCCATGGATCGAGCAGACCCTGAAACTGCGAGGCCAGACCCTGCCGCGCGAAGTGCCAAGACCACAGCGGCCGGTCGGAACCCTGATACCGAATGCCGACAATGACCTGCATCGAGAGGGCTACCACGCGCCGCGCCAGGTCGCGCTGATCCTGCCGCTAAGCGGCCCGGTCGCCGGCGTTTCCCAATCAGTGCTCGATGGCTTCTTCGCCGCGTTTTTTTCCGACGACAGCAGCGAACGGCCGCAACTGCGCACCTACGATGCCGGCAAGTCGCCCGAGGATGCGCTGGCAGCCTATCGCCAGGCGGTCGCGGATGGCGCCGATTTCGTCGTCGGCCCGTTGCTGCGCGAAGCGGTCGGCACGCTGTTCCGCCAACCCTTGCCGGTGCGCGTACTTGCCCTCAACCATCCGGATACCGGCGAAGTGCCACCGCACGGCAGTGCCGAATTCGGACTGCTGCCCGATGCCGAAGGCGCGCAAGCGGCCGAACGGATGATCGGCCTCGGCATCACCCGGGCGGCGGTGATCGCGGCACAGACCGATTGGGCCGAGCGCGCCGCGCTGGCCTTCCGCGCACAATTCGAGTCACGCGGCGGAATGATCATTGGCGAGTCGCGACTTCCGGACAGCGAATTCAACTACAAGTCGCAGATCCTGCAGGCGGCGACCGCGATTGCCGATATCAGCGCCAGCGAAGGAAACGGCCGGGTCGCGCCCGCCGATGCCGGACTGTTCATCAGCATGCGCCCGCAACAGGCACGACTGCTACTGCCGCAATTGAAACTCGCCGGCATCAATGCACCGGTGTTCGCGACTTCGCATGTCAACGCCGGCGAACTCAATGCGGCGCTGGATCGTGATCTCAACGGCGTCGAGTTCTGCGACGCGACCTGGCTTTTTTCGCCGGTACCCGGGCGCCCGGATCGCAATGCCATCGCACGCGAACTGGCCAGTGCAAATGGCGTCGGCGGCCGCCTGTTCGCATTCGGCATGGATGCCTACGCCTTGCTGCCCTACATGGACTGGCTGCTCGCGCATCCGGAAACCTACCTCGATGGTGCAAGCGGGCAACTCGCTGCCGACAGCTTCGGACGCATCCATCGCGTGTTGACCTGGGCACGCTTCGTCGATGGCGTCGCGCAGCCTGTGCAAGGTGCGCTCGATCCGTTTCCGATCGAGTAAGGCCGCCAGCGATGCGCAGCACCGGTTCGGTATTCGAGGATCTCGCCCTGGCCCACGTCCAGCGCGAGGGGCTCACCCTGATCGCGCGCAACTTCACAAGCCGCTTTGGTGAACTCGACCTGATCCTGCGAGATCGCGAGATCGTCGTGTTCCTCGAAGTGCGCTATCGCCGCTCACAGGCATTCGGAGGCGCCCTCGCTTCGGTCGGCGCAGCCAAGCGCGATCGCCTGAGCAAGGCCGCGAGCCTGTTTCTGCAAGCCAACCCGAGCCTGTCCCGCCAGCCCTGCCGCTTCGACGTCTTCGCAATCAGTGGCAGCGCCGAAGTACCGATCATCAACTGGCAACGCAATGCCTTCGAAACCGCCTGAGGATTCCCGATGCGATTCCGCGTACAACTTTTCCTGATTCCCGTCCTGCTGTTATCCCTGCTAAGCGGTTGCGTGGCCGTGATCGCCACCGGCGCCGTGGCAACCGGATCCTCGGTACATGACCGCCGTGGATTCGGCACCGTTGTCGATGACAAGCGCATCCAGATGGGTGCCTACGACACGATCAACAAGGACAAGCAGCTCGTGCTCAAGAACCGCGTCATGATCGCTGTCTACAACGGCGTCATGCTGCTGATGGGCGAAGTGCGCACTCCCGAACTCAAGCAACGCGCCGAAACCACGGTCACCGGATTCGAAGGCGTCCATCGCATCGTCAATGAAATCGACATCATGGAGCCGGAAGGTTTCTGGACGCGGCGCAACGACAACAAGATTACCGCCCGCGTCAAACTGGCCCTGGCCGACGCAACCAGCGTGGCGGGCTTTGACGTGACCCGGATCAAGGTCAGCACGGCGCATCGCGTGGTCTACCTGATGGGCATCGTCAGTCCGGAAGAAGACGCAATGGTCACCGAGATGGCACGCAATGTTCCGGGTGTCGAGCGGGTGGTCAAGGTGTTTGAGTATCACGAAGAGTGACCCTCACCCGGACGCTCCCATTCGCGCGACCACAAAGGTTCCGCTATCCTTGACGGAGTTGCCGGAGCGATGCCATGCGACAAACCTATACCGCCGTAGTCAAACGCGAGAGCGATGCCTGGATCGGCTGGATTGAAGAGGTTCCTGGCGTGAACTGCCAGGAAGCGACTCGCGAGGAATTGCTTGAGTCACTTCGAATCACCTTGACCGAAGCTATAGAGTTCAACCGCGCCGACGCAATCGGAGCCGCTGGTCACGGATTTGAAGAATTGTCCATTGCGTTATGAAACGCCGCGACCTCGTTCAGCATCTGACCTCCAATGGGTGTCACTTGCTGCGTGAAGGAGGTCGTCATTCCTGGTGGTCGAATCCGTCTCTTGGCAATCGCAGTGCTTTCCCGCGTCACAATGACATAAACGATCACCTTGCCCGCAAGATTTGCCGGGATCTTGGAATTGCCGTACCGAAGCAGGCTTGAGGATTCAGCCAAGCCGGCACCATCAATGGTGCAGCCTGACTGGGGTCAAAGACGATCATGGGAATCGAAGCAGCGGCAATTCATTCATTGCAAACGATATTCGCCACCGACGCGCTGAGCGTTGATCCGGCCGAGTGTGCGGTCTACGCCTACGACAACTCGCGTCGCGAAGCGATTCCGGATGCCGTGGTATTTCCGACTTCGCACGAGCAGGTCATCGCACTCGTTTCCCTGTGTCGCGAGCAACGCATCGCCTTGACCGCTCGCGGGCGCGGCACCAACACGACCGGTGCCAGCGTTCCGGTCAGCGGCGGCATCGTCGCGAGCTTCGAGCGCATGAACGGTATTCTCAAGATTGATCCGGGCAATCGCCTGGCCGTGGTCGAACCCGGCGTCCTCAATGCCGATTTGCAGGCAGCCCTGCAACCGCACGGATTCTTCTGGGCGCCCGATCCAACCTCCGCGCCGTATTGTTCGATAGCCGGCAATATCGCCTGCAACGCCGGTGGCCCGCGCGCGGTCAAGTACGGCGCCACCCGCGACAACGTCCTCGCCCTGCGCGCGGTCGACGGTCGCGGCGAGGAGTTCCGCTGCGGCAAGCCGACCAGCAAGGGCGCCACCGGTTATGACCTGACCCGTCTGCTGATCGGCTCCGAAGGCACGCTGGCTATCATCACCGAAGCGACCCTCAAGCTGACGCCGCTTGCTTCGTCCAGGCGAACTTTGCGCGCAACCTATGTCGATATCGCCGCGGCCGCAGCCGCCGTCGCCCGGATCATGGCGCAGCCGGTAACCCCGTGTGCGCTCGAATACATGGACGACGAAGCCCTGCGTCTCGCCCGCAACCACGCCGGCGAATCGATACCCGTGGCCGGCGCGATGCTGATCATCGAAGTCGATGGAGAAACCGATGCCCTGCCCTCGGCCGTCGCCGCGATCAGCCGCGCAGCAAGCGGCGAAGGCCTGATCGAATTGCACGCTGCAAATGATGCGCAGGAGGTCGCAAACCTGTGGGCGGCACGCAAGGCGCTATCGCCCGCCCTGCGCACGATCGCGCCGAACAAGATCAACGAAGATGTCGTCGTCCCGGTCAGCCGCGTTCCCGACCTGATCGCAGGCTTGAAACAGATTTCCGCACGACATGCCATTCCGATCGTCACGTTCGGCCACGCCGGCAACGGCAATATCCACGTCAACCTGCTCTATCAACCGGACGATCCGATCCAGGCGCGCAATGCGCCGGATTGCCTGTCGGACGTGTTCGACCTCGTATTCTCGATGGACGGAACCTTGTCCGGCGAACACGGCATCGGACTCGCCAAACGTGAGTTCATGCCACGCGCAATCGATCCGGTTTCCCTGGATTTGATGAAGCGAATTAAATTGCAATTTGATCCAGAGGGGATTTTGAATCCGGGCAAGTTGTTGCCGGACTAGTACGAGCGTGGCACTACTGCCGTTGGTCTATTTGCGGGTCACAACTCCGCGCCTGTAACGTTTAGGCACGGATTTTCGTGGTGGCGACTTCAGTCGCTCCCACGAAGAACGTGCATCAAGGCCCAGCGGGACGACCCAAGTCGTTCCCACAAAAATTCAAGTCAAACCCGAAAACCTCAACAACAAGCCGAGTACGATCGCCGCATACCCCCCCGCCAGAGCATCATCCAGCATGACCCCAACCCCACCCTTTACCCGCCGATCCGCCCACGAGCAAGGCCACGGCTTCCACACATCAAACAAGCGAAACAAAAAGAACCCGACAACAATCCAGACCCAGTGCGCCGGCCACACCAGCAGCGGCAGCAAGGTGATCCACTGACCGACGAACTCGTCCCAGACAATCACCCCGGGATCGCTGATGTGCAGGCGACCGATGACGATATTCGATGCCCAGACCCCCACCAGGAATGCCAGAACGATGACACCCAGAACCCATGGCATCGGCAGCTCGCGCAGCAACAGCCATGGAAGAAGTGCTGCCGCCGAACCCGCGGTACCCGAAGCAAACGGACTGAGCCCAGAACCGAATCCACTGGCAATCCACCCAGCCGGATGACCGAGCACGGCGTGGCGCTGTCGCGCATCAAGTCTCATGCGAAGTGCTCCCATCCCTTGCCTTGAACCTGCTTGCGTTCGCCGTTTCGATCGCGCACATGCACACCTGATCCGGTGATGACGCGGCCGATGCGTGAGACCCTGCAATCAGCGCGGGACATTGCCGTCAGCATGGCTTCAATGTTCGATTCGGCAATCGTGAAGGCCAGCTCGTAATCGTCGCCGCCATTCATTTGCAGAGCGTGGCAGGTGTCGGCGTCGAAGCGCTCGAACAAGGCTGTCGATCCGGGCAAACAGTTCTCGCCGATTTCGATACCGACGTTGCTGGTTTTGGCGATATGGCCAAGATCGGCCAGCAAGCCATCCGATACATCAATACAGGCCGTTGCCAGATTGCGCAAACCGAGTCCGGCGTTGACGCGCGGTTGCGGGCGATCGAGACGCGCGATCAATGTTGCGCAAGCCGTGTCGATGGGTGATGTTGTTGCATCGCTCGACTGCAGACAACGCAGCCCGGCTGCAGCATCACCAAGTGTGCCAGTGACGAAGACAACATCACCGATTTGGGCCGTATCGCGGCGCAAGGCTTTTCCATTGGCAACGAATCCATGCGCGGCCACTGTGATCGTCAGCGGCCCGCTCGTGGTATCGCCGCCAATCAGATCGAGTTGATATTGCGCAGCCAACTCGGCGAATCCATCGGCAAAGCGTCTGACGAAATTGGTGTCTGCTGTTGGCAGGGTCAAGGTGAGCAGGGCCCAGGCCGGCTGCGCGCCCATTGCGGCGAGATCGCTGAGATTGACTGCCAGCGATTTCCAGCCAATGTCGGCGGGATCGGTATCCAGCGGAAAATGCACGCCGGCAACCAGGGTGTCAGCGCAGATGACGAGTTCGTGGGCAGGCGGAATGGCAACCACGGCCGCATCGTCGCCGATGCCGAGTCGCACGTCGGCACGCGACGACTTGCAGCGTTGCTTGAGGATTTCAATCAGATCGAATTCGGCCATCTCGGCGATCGCATTGAGCGCAGGCAACTGGCCTCAGCGGCCCTTGCTCCGATACTCGGCTTCACGCCACTGTGCGGCCAGCTTGTCGAGCACGCCGTTGACATAGGTGTGACCCTGGTCGGCCCCGAAACGCTTGGTCACCTCGAGCGCTTCATTGATGATGACGCGATACGGCACATCCGGCCGGTAACGCAGCTCGTAGGCGGCGATACGCATGACCGCTCGTTCGATCGGATCGACTTCGGAAATCTCACGATCGATGTGCTGGCGGATGCCGGCATCGAGCTCGACGAGATGTTTCTCAACGCCACGCAGCAGATCCTCGAAATACTCGAGATCGGCAATCTCCATATCCTGCTCATGACGGAATTGCTCGATCACCTGGATCATGCGGTTGCCGCCGACCTGCCAGGCGTAAATCGCCTGCAAGGCACGACGACGCGAACGTGAGCGTGCGGCAAGATCGACGCCTTCGGGGCGGTGCGGATGGTTCACAGGTTTCTCCAGAGATCGATCATTTCGAGAGCCGCGAGGGCGATTTCCTCGCCCTTGTTGCCATGCTTGCCGCCAGCGCGCGCTTCGGCATCGGCGTGCAGTTCGACCGCCAGCACGCCGTTCAATACAGGCAGTCGGTATTCAACGCCGACACGCATCAAGCCATTCGCACAACCATCGGCGACATGCTCGTAATGCCGCGTGTCTCCGCGTACCACGCAACCCAGGGCCAGGATTGCAGCGTGCTGGCCTGTAGCTGCCAGGCGTGCGGCCGTCATTGGAATCTCCCAGGCACCCGGCACGCGGATCAAATCGATCGCCTGCTCGCTCACGCCATGCTCGATCAAGGCGCGCCGCGCCCCCTCGATCAGCGCCTCGACGATGCGCGGATTCCAGCGGCTCGCGATGATCGCAAGGCGGGCTTCGGGATGGGCACGCACGGTGCCGCAGATGACGGCCATGGGATCCTGACGGGAAAAAGCACGGCCTTTTTCGGCCCAGCGGAGCCGCGCAGTCTAACGGACGGATGTCCCGGGCCAAAGCGCCAAGGCCGAATCGAGAGCGCTGCGCATTGCGCGCAAGCCGGAATCCCCGGGGCAACCATTGGCTGCCCTGCGGGGATCCATGCTGCAATCAGTTGGTTTCAAAACCGTTGGCGAAGATCAGATCGGTTGATGGAACCGTCACGTTGTAGCTGCAGCTTGAGTTGTAGGCCGACGCGAGCGCATTGATCTGCGTCGGTGTGTAGCCCGACGTGGCAGCCGCGTTGATGATCGCCTGCGCGGCAACCTTCTGCGACGAGCTGCCGCTGGTCATGGCAAGTCCGAGCAGCATGGCCTTGTCCATCGCATTGCGGCCGATGGCAACCCAGGCAACCAGGTTGCATGAAGCCCAATACTGCCCCTGCTCATGGATGCCACTGCCGATATTGCTCGGGTAGCTGTGGCCGATGTTCCAGTTCGTTACGCGGCCGTTCCAATACTGGTTGTGGCCATCCCACTGGAACATCCAGAACCACTGCGGATCCGCGGCTGTCCAGTGCCCGGTCGAACGATTGTAGGAATTGGCAAAGTAATCGCCGACACCTTCGGACAATCCATCGGTCTGTGACAAGCCACCGTTGGTGATCCAGTCGTGCAGGCCATGGCCAAGTTCGTGCAGGACGACATCGGCATCCTCGGCATCATCGACGCCACCCTCACCGAACTGAAGCTGGTCGCTTCCGGAAGAGAAAGACGAATTGTCAGTGCCCTGGAAACCGTGCGGATCGAAACGCACGCCGCCGGCGACTGAGTTCGGCACGACCGTGACGCCAAGGGTCTGGTTGAGGTAGCGCATCTGCTTGTCGATCAGGAAATAGACGTTCGGGCCCTCGAACTTCTGGTCAGCGCGGGTGGTGCTGAAATCGGACGTCACTGGCGTCGGACAATCGTTGACCCCACCGGTTGGCGTAGCCCAGTCCTGGCAGCGCGCCCACGGGCCTTCGAGCTTGTAGACACCCGCGCTTAGCGTGATGTCACGCAGGGTCACATTGACCAGTTGCGCGGTCAGCCCGGCCGAATCGGCATCGCTGGCATCAGTCAATCCCCCACTGCCATAGGTCCCCCTGGCCGAGGTCAATGGATCAGGATCGAACACCGTGGCCGTGCCGTCGACGTAGTATTCCGTGTTGCGGAAGTCGAGGATCTCGCCGCTGCTGGCGTCAGCGACGATCTCCCACTCACCAGCCTTTTGCGGATCACGAACCACATAGACCCAGGCCAGGTGCGTCGGCTGAGCATCGGCGTAGACCATCAACTTCGGTTCAAGCACGTCGCGCGCAGTTGGCATGCCGAAGGCCTGCACAACCTGTTGCCGCACATCGATCGCATTGCGCGCGGGCTCAACGGGAATCGCATCGATCAACGGCCGCGCCTCACTGCTGACGAAGATCACCTCGCCATCGGGCTTGACTGACACGGCGATGTCGCTGCCATAGACCGGAACGCCACTCAGCATTTGCTGGAAGCGCACAACAGCAAAGCCACCGTCGTTGCGCTGGTAGGCGGTTGCCAGCGTGGCCGGGCTGTTGGCGATCCCCAGTTGGGCCGCACGCGCGGAAGTGAACTCGCGAGCCATCGACTCGGCGTTGCCTTGCACACTGGCGCGGAAAGCCGGTTGAAACAGCGCCGTTGCACGACCGTCGGCGGCAAATTGACCTTCGGCCGTTTCCAGCGCTGCATTTGCGTTGATGGCCGGCTTGTTCTGCAGCATTTGCACGACGGGTTGCAAGGCCAGCGCCGAGCCGCAGAATCCGCCCAGGGCGATGGCGATCGAAGCAAGCAGAAAGTTGGATGGTTTGGTCATGTGATTCTCACTTTACAAATGGCGCACCACTGCGCACGATCCCCGAGTTTAACCGCTGAATGGAGCCGGGAAGTGTCCCGCGCCGCACCAATTCGGTCACCGGATTGCCGAGGGATGCCCCGCCGCAAGTCGGACAGACTGCGATCGGCGCGCGACATTGCCGTAATGCTCGCCATGGTCAGCTTTGCTACCCTGCAAAACCCCGCGCAGGCGTGTATGATGCGCGCCCCTTTCATCCATCCATCCGCATTGAAGGATATATGACGAAATGAGTAGCACCCTGTTCACCTCCGAATCGGTTTCCGAAGGCCATCCCGACAAGGTCGCCGACCAGATTTCCGATGCCGTGCTTGACGCGATCCTGCTGCAGGACAAACGCGCACGCGTCGCCTGCGAAACCATGGTCAAGACCGGCGTCGCCATCGTCGCTGGCGAGGTGACCACGAGCGCCTGGATCGACCTGGAAACGCTCACGCGCAAGGTCATTCTCGATATCGGCTACAACAGCTCGCATGTCGGCTTCGATGGCGAGACCTGCGGCGTGCTCAATCTGATCGGCAAGCAATCGCCCGACATCAACCAGGGCGTCGATCGCAAGAAGCCGGAAGAACAGGGCGCGGGCGACCAGGGCTTGATGTTCGGCTATGCGACCAACGAAACCAGGGACTTCATGCCGGCGGCGATCCACTACTCGCATCGACTCGTCGAGCAGCAGGCCAAGGTGCGCAAGAAGAAGAACTCGCCGCTGGCGTGGTTGCGTCCGGATGCGAAATCCCAGGTCACCCTGCGCTATGAAGACGGCAAGGCAGTTGCCATCGATGCCGTGGTGCTTTCGACCCAGCACGATCCTTCAGTCAAGCAGAAGGATCTCATCGAAGCCGTGCGCGAACATATCCTCAAGCCGGTGCTGCCGGCCAAGTGGCTGCACAAGGGCACCAAGTACCACATCAACCCGACCGGCAAGTTCGTCATCGGCGGCCCGGTTGGCGATTGCGGCCTGACCGGTCGCAAGATCATCGTCGACACCTACGGCGGCTGGGCCCGTCACGGTGGTGGCGCGTTCTCGGGCAAGGATCCGTCCAAGGTCGATCGTTCGGCCGCCTATGCCGCACGCTATGTGGCCAAGAACATCGTCGCTGCCGGCATCGCCGACCGTTGCGAAGTCCAGGTCAGCTACGCGATCGGCGTGGCCGAGCCGACCTCGATCTCGGTGACCACGTTCGGCACCGGCAAGATCAGCGACGAGAAGATCGAAAAGCTGATCCGCAAGCATTTCGACCTGCGCCCGTACGGCATCATCAAGATGCTCGATCTGGTTCACCCGATGTATCAGCGCACCGCCAGCTACGGCCACTTCGGACGCACGCCGGAACTGGTCACCCTCGCCGACGGCTCGTCGTTCACCACGTTCTCGTGGGAAAAGACCGACAAGGCCGAAGCATTGCGCAGCGATGCCAAGCTGAAATAGCACAGCCTGCGCGCAAGCGTTGCATAGCCAGCTGGAACGGGCCGCCATGTGCGGCCCGTTTCTATTTCAAGCCCACTGATATTTCGAAGCGCAACACCAATTCCTGCTGCGCAACTGGCGCTGCGCGCAGCGACTGCTTCGCACGTTTGACCCAGCCCGCACCACGCCCCGCCAGATCCTCCCAAGCATCCAGCAACAGACTGGGCGCGCGTTGCAGATGCCACTCGATCAGACTCAGCGCCTGCAAAATATCCTTCATGTACTTCGCGTGCCGGGGGCCGCGTTCCGCAGCCACGAGTAATTTGTGCAAACCGTAGCGCGCTGGATCGGGCAGGTTCACGAGGCAGGCATCGGCCCTGTCCAACAACACGCCCTGACCCGACCGTTCGATCAGATACTCAAGAAATTTCATAGGCATCAGTGACACGCCCAGATCCGGCATCAGCACATCGTCGCGGCCGCGACGCAGTACGGTCAGAAAATCGATACGCAAATCTGGCTCGTTCTCGCTCGCATAGTTGCTGGCAAAGCCGCGACTACCGCCGAGCGCCGGCAGAAACCCCATTTCCAGCGACTTCATCGCACTGTCCATATCCGTGTGCAAATTGGCCGGTAGCGCTATTGCCACATTGCCCTCAGCACCCGCATGCGCGAAATCGAGATCAAGCGTGCGCGCACCATTGCCCCACGCCACCCCCAGTTGGTTGCCTATGGCTAGAAACGCTTGAGTTCCCACCAACAACCCACCGGCACGGAAGAACTGATAGTCGGCGAAACGCTTGACGATCCGGAAATGCTTTGCCGGTGTCAGCGCATTGCCGTGCGCGATCGCCGCACTGGCCTGTCGCGCCACGGCTTCAAATGCCGGCACCGGCTTGCCGCGTGCGTTCTCGATCATTTCAATCGCGGGGCCTTCGGGGCCGAGGTAGTACTCCCGCTTGCGGCCATCGATTTCCTTGAACTGCCAGTACGCATAGCGTCGACCCTTGATCGTCTTCCAACCCACGGTGCCGGTCAGCGACGCTGGCGACCGCAAGGTTTCTGCCACTTGAACCAATTCCTGGAGCTCGGCATAGGCGGTCTGGGCGGCAACAGGCAATTCGCGGTACAGGACCATGAGGGCACTCCGGCATTTCGCGTCGTTATACCACCAAGCGAATTTGGGTGGTATAAATCCAAAAGACCTGACCAGCCGCAGAATCAGCGCCGGCACCTGCGGCGGCAGTACCCAGAAGCGTTTGCCGTGATCGCCGACGAGGCGTCATTCACGAATCTCAGGCGCACCGCTTCTGTGTGACCGGCACAGTGGTGGTTCAACGCATCCGCCAAAGCGGATTGCCAGCCGCGCTAGCCACTCGCACAATGCCTGTTCGATTCCTCCGCTTTCAGGCCACGAATCCGTGACTTCCCCTCTCGCCGAACTGCGTACCCAGATCGACCAAGCCGATGACGAACTGGTTGCCGTGCTTGCGCGGCGGGCTGCGCTCACGGCTGAAGTCGGCGCCTTGAAATCGCGCCACGGATTGCCGCTGTACGTTCCCGAGCGCGAAGCACAACTGCTCGCGGCACGACGCGAAAAAGCCGCAACCGCCGGTGTCGATCCGGATCTGATCGAAGACATCCTGCGTCGGGTCATGCGCGAGAGCTACAGCTCACAGGAAGCCGATTTCCCGGCCGCTGGTGATCGCAGCCGAGCGGTCGTCATCATCGGTGGTGCTGGTGCGCTGGGTCGCTGCCTGGCCTCGTTCTTCACGCGCTCCGGCTATAGCGTGCGTATCTTCGAGAAAGACGACTGGGAGCAGGCCCCGACACTGCTCGCCGATGCCGGCCTGGTTCTGGTTGCGGTGCCGATCGAACACACCTGCGCCGTGATCGCGAAGCTGCCGAAACTGCCGAACGACTGCATCCTCGCCGACATCACCAGCATCAAGCAGGCACCGCTGGCGGCGATGCTGGGGGTACACGCGGGTCCGGTCGTTGGCCTGCACCCGATGTTCGGCCCGGATATCAAGAGCCTGGCCAAACAGGTCGTCGTCGTATGCCCGGGTCGCGATAGCGAACGCTGCCAATGGCTGATCGATCAGTTCGGCATCTGGGGCTCGGTTCTGCGCGAGGAATTACCCGACCGGCATGATCGCGCCATGGAACTGATCCAGGCCATGCGCCACTTTACGAGCATGGTCTATGGCATCTTCCTGCAGCGAGAGAACGCTGATCTGGACGAACTGATGCGCTTGAGTTCGCCGATCTATCGACTTGAGCTGGCCATGGTTGGCCGTCTGTTTGCGCAAGCGCCCGAACTCTATGCCGACATCATCATGGCTGCCGATGGCCTGCCCGCCCTGCTCGATCAATACCGCGGCGTTCTCGATGACCTGCTCCAACGAGTGCGCGGAAAGCAACGCGACGAGCTGATCGACGATTTCAACGAAGCGCGCGACTATTTCGGTGAGCTCGCGCCTGCCCTGCTGCGCGAAAGCAGCGAGCTGCTGCGCAAAGCTCACGATGCACGCGATCCGATCACGCACATTAATCGGGCCGAAAAATGGGCGCTACGTCGTGCTCGGCCGATTGAATAGTAAGCACGCCCCGTCGTCAGAAGATCTCAACAATAGCCTGCAGCAACACCTAGGCTCATGGTTAGCAAGAAAATTACAAGAAGAAAGGCCCATTCAGCACTATTAAATGAAGATAACGTGGAAAATGTGTTAAACACTTGGATAAGCGGCCTCTTGAGTCGTCTCCGATTATGAATGAATACGAAATTTCCACCTATCGTGAAAACGGCTATCGCAGCAACTATCAACACGAGCTGCACGGACGATGTCATGTGCAGCGCTTGTGCCAGCTCTGCAAAAGGTGATCGCAATGTCATCGCGCTCAGGCTCCTGTTCGCTTTTGGATACCCTCAATGACTAGATTCAAAAACATCATTATACGAGCGCAGCCAAGTGCTGTAGATATCCTGAAGCGTCAGACTCCACGTGTTGGATAGCGAAAATGAAGTACCAACGCCCGGCCCGATGCTAAGTAAGAATCCGTTATACCCTTTTTCATCAAAGTTTATTGCTGGGGAGACTGGGCCCGCGTTTATGTCCCACGTCACCGCTTTGCCCTCCAGCTCCCTACAGGCATATCCGAGACCGACTCCTATTCCAGCATTAGCACCTGACGATTGAGCATATGTAAAGTACTCTCCTGACTCCATTAAATTGTCTCCGTCAATAACTACCCCCATGCTGAACTCGACACCAAATATTCCAGTCAGATCAATATCCGACCCCACAAAATAGTCTCTCAGTCCATGTAGGTCGACCTTGGTCACGGGATTCCCACCAGCATACGTATACGTATTCCACCCACCCGCCAAACCAATCGGATCACTTTGCAAATAGCGACCGGTGACCGGATCATAATCCCGAAATCCGTTGTACCAGGTTCCCGTCTCGGCATCGCGGATCTGCCCGGGGAAACCGAGGTTCAGGCCACCGAACCCGTCCTGGGTCACCGTGCTGTCGAAGGCCTGATTGGAGGCGCGCCAGACGACCGCCTTTGACGCATTGGTCGCCACTTCAGGCCGCCCCAGATGTAAGCGTCCGGCCACGACACCTCGCATTGCTGCGCAGTGTGGGTTAGGCCGCAGGCTTCCAGCGATGCGGCAGCAGAGTGTCGATGTCGCGATCAAGGGTGGTTGGCAGACGTGTCAGCACGTCGGTTAGCCAGGCGAGTGGTTCGTGGCCGTTGGCCTTTGCGGTGGCGAGCAGACTCATGATGGCGGCGGCCCGTTTGCCGGCGGTTTCGGAGCCGGCAAACAACCAATTCTTGCGTCCCAGGGCGATGGGCCGGATTGCATTCTCGATCGGGTTGTTGTCGATCGGGTAGCTGCCGTCCTCGGCATAGCGGATGAGGGCTGGCCAACGACGCAAGGTGTAGTCGATGGCATTGGCCGTACCGCTATCGTCCAGGATGGTGGGACGCAGCATTTCCAGCCAGGACTTGATGGTATTGAGCGTTGGCACGGCATGGCGCTGACGATGGGCGAGTCGTTCCTCGACCATCATCGCCTTTGCCTCGGCCTCAATGCGATACAGCGCCGCGATGCGCTCGATCGCCTCCTGGGCGACTTTGCTGCCGCTGGCTTTGTACCGATCAACAAACTTGCGCCGCGCATGCGCCCAGCATGCAAGCTCGGCCACGCCTTTTGCGAACAGGGCTTTGTAGCCACCGTAGTCGTCAACCATCAGCGCGCCGCCATACGTGCCGAGAAAATCCCTGGCATGTTGTCCGCTGCGGCTGGTGCAGAAGTCGAAGGCGATGATCGGCGGTCCGATGCCGCTACGATACGCAAATAGATAGCTGCGATGAATCGTGCCCTTGCCGGGCTTGAGCATGCCGACGGTTGTTTCATCGGCGTGCAGGATCGTCTGATTGCGTAGCTCGCCCTGCAAGCGATCCACCAAGGGCTGCAAGGCCACGCCGCATGCCCCGATCCACTCGCCTTGGGTCGAGCGTGGGATATCGACTCCACTGCGGGCGTAGATGGCTTCCTGCCGATACAGCGGCAAGTGATCGACATACTTGGCCACGATGACGTGGGCCAGCAGATCCGGTGCGGCGATGCCGCGATCAATCACCGTCGGTGCCACCGGCACCGCCGTGATCGTTTCGCACGCGCGACACGCGTACTGCGGATAGACGTCGCGGCGTACGAAGAAGGTCAACGGCTTGCATGACAGTTTTTCGCTGACATGGTCACCGATGTGGCTGAGTGCGCCACCGCACTGGCCACACGCGCACCTCGACGGTTCATGCCGGGTCTCGACCCGCTCCAGATCTTCGGGCAACGCACGGCGCTTGGGGGACAGACGCGGACGCGCGGGCGCGGCGTCTGTCGACGCTGACGATTGCAGCGCTTCCAGTTCGGCCTCCACGGCGGCGATGTCCGCCGCCATGGTCTCTTCGAACAAGTGCCGCTGGGCCGGATCCATCTTCTCCGAGCGCGCCGCGAACTGGATCCGGCGCAGCCGCGCGATCTCGGCGGTGAGCTTGGCGATGTTGGCGTTGCGCTCGGTGATGGTGCGCTCGTGGCGGGCGATGAGGTGATCGCGTTCGGCGATGCAACGCTCGTGATTGGCGATGACTTGCAGCTTCTCAACCACCAACGCGCGTAGCGTTTGAACGTCGGTGATGGCGTCGAGTTGCGTGTGATCCATGAATCACAGAGTAGCCATTTACACCCGCTTTGCCAAGTCCTTTTGCGCGCTCAATCGACGCCAATCCACACCGGCACACAACCAGGCAAATTGCTCCGGCTGCAGTGACCAGGTTTGGCTTCCGGAATGCGGCCAGATGAAGCGTCCCTGCTGCAGCCGACGCACCGCCAGCCACGTTCCCTGCGCATCGCAACACAGCACCTTGATGCGTGTTGCCGCGCGGTTGCGAAAGACGTAAGCAGTACCCTCCATCGGATTGCGATCCAGATGCTCACGCACATACACCAGCAATCGATCCATCCCACAGCGCAGATCCATCGGGGCCGTCACCAACCACCAACCCGTTGGACTCAGCATGTCAGCAACGCCTGCAGCGTCGGCAACCAGCGTGCCGATGCCATGCCGAGGGGCAACTGCACCTGCAAGCCATTCGGCAAGCGCACTTCGATCGCCCCAGCGACCGACTCCGGCTCGCCAACCAGGATCGGCATCAGCGAAAGCGATGGCGGCACCAACAGCGGCCGACTCAACACGCGCCGCCAATAGCCAAAACTCGGCAAACTCAAAGCATGCTGACGGCAATACGCTACCTGAGTCAGGCCGCTGCTCTGCCATCCTGCCAGGTGACCCTTCCAAAACTCCGACTTGCTGACCATACGTGCGCTCCATTGTTAACGAGCGCATATCGCAGCAAACCCGAGCGGCGAGTTACAGGTGTCGTGGGCAGTCGCTTACCCCCAGGTGATCGCCGTGGATGAAATAGGGAATGTTCGCCTTCATGACCGCAATGGGTTCGCCACCGAGCCAGGCAAACTGGCTCAATCCATGCACCGTGTCGTAGTCCACCACAGTGGCACCCGATGGATCGTAGGCGTACAGGCTTTGGACAGCGCTGCCGCCCGTCGTGACCCGCTTGTTGCTGTGAGCGAAGCTTCGGCTCATGGGACCAAGAGCTTGGCTTCAAGCTCTGGACAATACTTACTTTGCTTGGCAAGTCGGCAGATTCCGTTTATCCGCAAGTCCCGAATATCGCCCTTCGACAACATACCTCGATTTCTCAGCTCAGAAGCTATGCCCAAGAATGACAGTACTTCAGGCACTCCGCCACGAGCATCAAGTTCTCCACGAAGACGCATCATGAACCACATACCCTCTTTTCCGACCGCCTCATTCAATCCGCTGTACGGTGGGTGACGTTGGTTTGCTTGAAAAAACAACTCAATCTTCTCCTGCTCATGCATTCGACTGAACGCAAGCTCTCGCTCGCTCTCGGGAAGTTGACGCAACTCCATCAAATCCCGACTGGATGGCTCGCTTGCGCAGGCATTGAGTACAAGAAGCACTAGCGCAAGACACGTACTAATTCGCACAACCACAAGAATATACTCCCTGTACATTTAAGTCATTCAAAATTCTTGCCCCCATGTCATACGCAGGCACTTCAAAAGGATTGTTCCGATAGGCATCGTAGTCAGACATACCGGCATTCTGGTTAGCCTTGTACGCGCTCCTATACCTACCAGCCAAGCCAAGGGCCCCATATTGATCGTATTGTGTCGAATGCACGAGTTCGTGCCCTAAAAGGGAAACGCCTCCCATCGTGTCAGGCGCATCTACGCTAGCCCGGATTATTCACGAACAAAGAGTGCAGAAGCCAAGTTTGTGCTAAAATAGCGTTGCGAAACAACCAGTTAGCAACAAACAGGGCTTCTGCATGAGCAAGCGTAGCATTCAACAGGGTGTGTTGTTCAAGGGCTTGACCAAAAAGCCACTGGTCGTCCATTTCGACCAGGCGCAGGCCTCGTCCGACGGCGGTGCGATCTTGCTCAAGGCGTGCGATCAGCAGCTGAACCTGAGTGCACGCCTTGCCGCGTGTTTGCACGACTCGCGTCAGGCGAGCAAGGTGCAGCATTCGCTCAAGGAGTTGTTTCGTCATCGCCTGTATGGCATTGCCTGCGGCTATGCCGATGGCAACGATTCGGCCCGTCTGGCCGAAGACCCGGTGATGAAGATGGTGCTGGATCGCGACCCGGTTTCGGGCGCGGCGCTGGCCTCGCAGCCAACGCTGTCACGTTTCGAGAATGCGCCCACCGCGGCCGAGTTGCTGCGCATGGCCGACACCCTGGCCGACGTGGTTATCGAGCGTCACCGCAAACGCAAACGCAAAACCAAACGCATCACGATCGATCTGGATCCCACGGTGGATCCAGCGCATGGCCAGCAGCAACTGACTTTGTTCAATGCGTTCTATGACACCCGCTGTTATCTGCCGATGGCCGGGTTTCTGAGCTTTGATGACGAGGCCGATCAGTATTTGTTTGCTTATGTTCTGCGCGCGGGCAATGCCGCCGCCAAGCTGGGCTGTCTGGCCATCCTCAAGCGGGTGGTTCCCAAGTTGCGCCGCGCCTTTCCGAAAGCCGAGATCCTGATCCGCTTGGATGCCGGTTTTACCGGTTCCGATCTCTACGATTTTTTCGAAGAGAACGGCTTGAAGTACGTCGTGTGCATGGCGCAAAATCCCGTGCTCAAAGGCCTTTGTGACCCGCTGATGGAGCCCGTACGCGAAGCCGTCGCCCGCGATGAAGTCCCCGAGCCGGTGTTCGGGGAAGTTCACTATCAGGCCCGCAGTTGGTCGCATGCGCGGCGGGTCGTGATGAAGGCGGATATGGCGTTGCACCCGCATCGCAAGCCCAAGGAGAACCCGCGTTTCATCGTCACCAATCTCAGTGGCACACCCGAACATGTCTATCGCACCGTTTACTGTGCCCGCGGCGATGCGGAAAACCGCATCAAGGAACTCAAGTACTGCCTGGATATCGATCGCACCAGTTGCACCAGCTTTCTGGCCAACCAACTGCGCGTGCTGATCGCCGCAGCCGCCTATGTCCTGATGCAGGAGCTGCGCCTGCACGCACACAACACATCGTGTGCCCGCGCCCAAGCCAGCACCTTGCGACTGCGTTTACTCAAATTGAGTGCGTGGATTGACGTATCCGTACGCCGAATCGTGATCCACTTTCCCAGCACCGCCCCCTTCGCCGACACATGGCGCAAGATCGCCCGCTCCCTGAGTGCTGTGCCCACCTAGCCAGTCGCCAAGCCGCCGTGAAGACCCCGTCGGAGGCCCTCTCCGCGATCTCGCTCGCGGGAAATCCAGCAAAACACCGGAAAATCCTGGAAATATTTATGCCGACGCGCACGAAGCGAGTGCAGGGGTCAATATTCCACCCGTTTCGCCGCCGTCAGCGTGAAAATCATCCGCGTTCGCGGCTGCTACAAGGAAATCTCAGTCGTTCATGAATTATGCGGGCTAGGCAAAGATCAACCCGCCACCTCGGATCGCTCCAAATCAAGTCAGCCAAATCACCTTTCGCAATTCCCATATAACGCAATAAATATATCCCGATTCATTTCTACAGCGATTTGCATCGCTGACTTACCCTTTCCGTTAAAGCGGCAAGGATCCGCATCGAACTTAAGAAGTAGTTTAGCGATATCGAGGCTATCTGTATAAGTAGCCCAAAACAACGCGGTATTTCCACCCCCGTCGTATACGCCCACCTTGGCACCATGATCGAGAAGCATCTTCACTGTCTCGAAATCTTGCTTTGACGCCGCAAAAGTAATGGGGGTCCAGCCATCAAATCCAACACCGTCAACGCTAACCCCATCGTCAAGCAACTTCTGCACAGACGCATGGTTTCCATCGGCGATTTCTTCGAGCAGGTCACGGCTAGAGTTCATACACCCGAGCGACATGCAGACCGCTATATTCACGATGACAATGAGCGCAATATTCCTCATTGTCTTGGCTCAAATTGACCGAGACCGTCAGGTAACGTCAGTGAGCCCTGCGGAACGAAATAGTTATCCGTCTTTCCACCATAATTTGAGTTCAGATCGCCGAACAACCCGCGAGGAAACGAAGTGTTGTTTAGTGGAATACCCGCAGCACTCCCTGCTTCGGCAACTCTATTCGAACACGTATTCCCTGTTAGGATTCCGAGAGTCCAATGTGGCAGCCTAGTGCTCCGGAATGAACTGAGATATTTGAGAGCCGCAGCATCCTGGGCCGACGTAGTTTTCTTCACATAAATGACTGTATCCCTACGAGGCGCTTCACGATACAGATAGGCATTCAAACTCGAACCAGCCGCAACACCATTTCCGTAACTGTATACACCTGCGCCAGTAATCGCAATTGCAGAATGGCCGAATGGGTTGCCTTCCGTAGCCCCGTTTATTATGAATGCAATATCTTGTCCGGTTGGATCAGTTGCGCCAACCGGATTTCCACCAACATAGCCATAAGTATTCAATCCACCCGCCAACCCAATCGGATCACTTTGCATATAGCGCCCGGTGACCGGATCGTAGTCCCGAAATCCGTTGTACCAGGTTCCCGTCTCCGCATCGCGGATCTGCCCTGGGAAACCGAGGTTCAGACCGCCGAATCCGTCCTGGGTCACCGTGCTGTCGAAGGCCTGATTGGAGGCGCGCCAGACGACCGCCTTTGACGCATTGGTCGCCACTTCAGGCCGCCCCAGGTGATCGCCGTGGATGAAATAGGGAATGTTCGCCTTCATGACCGCAATGGGTTCGCCACCGAGCCAGGCAAACTGGCTCAATCCATGCGCCGTGTCGTAGTCCACCACAGTGGCACCCGATGGATCGTAGGCGTACAGGCTTTGGACAGCGCTGCCGCCCGTCGTGACCCGCTTGTACATTCGCTGTCCCAACGCATTGAGGCGGTAGTCCACCGCTGTTGAGCCGACCGTTGCTGTGCGCAGTCGATTGAACGCATCGTACGTGAACGTCTTTCCCGTCATGCTCGTGACATTGCCGTTGTTGTCGTATCCGTAGCTGCGCACGGTTGCGCCGGTGAGGTTGGTGAGGCGGTTACTTCCGATTGCGGTTGCATAGTTGGTCGTGGATCCTCCCAGGCTATGCGTCAACCTGTTGCCATTGGCATCATGGGTATAGCCCCAATTGCCCGACCCGAAAGTAACTGTCTTCAATCGCGAGAGTTCCTCGTAACTGATCATGGTCGGACGCCTGTTTGCGCAAGCGCCCGAACTCTACGCCGACATCATCATGGCCGCAGACGGCCTGCCCGCCCTGCTCGATCAATACCGCGGCGTTCTCGATGACTTGCTCAAGCGCGTCCGCCAAAAGCAACGCGACGAACTGATCGAGGATTTCAACAGCGCCCACAGCTATTTCGGCGAACTCGCCCCGGCCCTGCTCCGCGAAAGCAGCGAGCTGCTGCGCAAGGCGCACGATGCGCGCGATCCCACGGCGCTTCGCGAACAATCCCGGACGGCTTCTCGGGCGTAGCCATCCGTCCGCGATTCGAAGCGCAAGTCAGCGTCGCGGCTTATTGCCGCAGTCGAGCGCCGCCCCGCCCTCCCGCCCTGATCCGCACTGGCTTGATCACATCATCATCCCGTCGCTGGCCCCGTTCTTGCTTGTGCCTGACGGGTACTCAGACAATGGCTGACGGCGTCTCGTGATCTCCGCGAATCCTCGCCAACGCAGGGTCCGCTACACGCGTGATCGCCATCGACCTCGCGCTGAACCGGAAAGCACAGCCCACTCATACGCGCGCTCGAACGAGATCACCCATGACCCGCGACATCCATTCGATCGAACCACCCCTGCTGGCCGACGCTTCTGCCCTCGATGCCTATCTCGGCAGCTATCCCAACGTCTACGTCGAGCAGGGCTATCCAGCGATCAGCCTGGATGCCTGGCAGTCGCTCGGCGAGGATGCCGGTGAACCGGCTTACGCCACTGCACGGCGTCTCGGTCTGCCACTCGCACGACTCGACCGCATCTCGGCCGAAACTGACGCGCTTGGCCTGATCCCACCGGATTTGGCACGCCGTTTGCGCGCGGTTCCATTGCGCGTATGCAAGGGCATGGTTGCCGTGGCCATGGAAGACCCGGGTGGTCCTGATGCCCAGCGACTGCTCGACTTCCTCAGTCGCGAACGTGTGCTGCCCCTGGTCGCGTCACCGCTGCAGATCCGCGAGGCAATCGCGCGCCACTACGATGCGGTAGAGGATCGGGCGATGGCCCGGCAACTCGGCCTCGATACGAGCATCACCAACGAGCAGTCGCCAAGCGAACAGGAGGCGCAGCGCCTCGCCCTCGAGATGCCGGTGGTGAGCATGGTCTACACTCTGATCGCCGACGCGGTCACCCGACGCGCGTCGGACATCCACCTGCGTCCCGGCGAGGATGCCACCGATGTGCTTTACCGCATCGATGACGAACTCGTTCCGGTGCGCCGTCTCGCCCGCGCGCTGAACCCGGCCGTGGTCAGCCGCATCAAGGTGCTTGCCGGCATGAATCTGGCCGAACACCGGCGCCCGCAGGATGGCCGCACCACATTCCGTATCGACGCCAAGCGAGAGGTTGACCTGCGCATCTCGTTGCTGCCGACGGTGTTTGGCGAAAGCATCGTCGTGCGCCTGCTCGACACCTCCGAAAGCCTCTGGAGTCTCGACCAACTCGGGCTCAGCGTGTCCGACCGCCAGCGCGTTGAGGATGTCATGGCGCGCAGCCACGGCATGTTCCTCGCCACCGGGCCAACCGGCTGCGGCAAGTCGACGACGCTTTACGCGATGCTGCTCGAACTGCGCAAGCAACGCATCAACATCCTCACCATCGAGGATCCGGTCGAGTTCCACATCGCCGACATCCAGCAGATGCAGGTCAACCGCGCCGCCGGCTTCACCTTCGCCAGCGCCATGCGCAATTTCCTGCGCCATGATCCGGACGTGATCATGGTCGGCGAGATCCGCGATCAGGAAACTGCCGGCATCGCGGTCGAAAGCGCCCTCACCGGTCATCTGATGCTGAGCACGCTGCATACGAACACGGCGGCAACCACGGTTACGCGCCTGCTTGATCTCGGCGTCGAGTCGTATCTGCTGCGCACATCGCTACTCGCGGTGATGTCACAACGGCTGGTGCGCCTGACCTGCCCGCATTGCCGGATCGAGGAGACGCTCGACATGCATATGCGCGAAGAGCTCGGCGTCGGCGCCGATGAGGTGTTCCACATCGGTCGCGGCTGCCACCGCTGCGAAGGCCTTGGCGTATTCCGCCGCCAGGCCGTGTACGAATTGATGGTGATGTCACCGCGTCTGCGGCGACTCGTTGTACCCGGTGCCGATGCCGACGCCCTGCATGAGGCAGCGATTGCCGAAGGCATGGTCCCGATCACCCAGGCCGCCATCGCACTGGCGCGCAGCGGCGTGATCTCGCTGGCCGAGGCCTGGCGGGTTCGCGCGGACTGAGTCTCCCAGCGCATCGAATCGTCCGGCTGATCGGACGATCCACATATCCTTTCATCGCGAATAAGCGATATACTGCGCGCCCTTTGCTGCCGAGGGGCGCTGCAGGTCGAATCGTCGAGGCGATTCCGAACTCAGGCTCGGCATGCATTTCCTGTTGAACGGCGCCCGCCCCAATTGAACGGAGCGAACCGCATGAATGCCGTCGTCAAAGATTCCCCGAATACCGATTACAAGATCGCCGATATCAAGCTGGCCGACTTTGGCCGCAAGGAAATCGACATCGCCGAGCATGAGATGCCGGGCCTGATGTCGATCCGCAAGAAGCACGCCGCCGAACTTCCGCTCAAGGGCGTGCGCGTGACCGGATCGCTGCATATGACGATCCAGACCGCCGTGCTGATCGAGACACTCAAGGACATCGGCGCCGATGTGCGCTGGGCCTCGTGCAACATCTTCTCGACCCAGGACCATGCCGCCGCGGCGATTGCCGCGAGCGGAACGCCGGTATTCGCCTGGAAGGGCGAGACGCTTGAGGAATACTGGGACTGCACGCTCGATGCGCTGACCTTTCCGGGCGGCAAGGGCCCCGAGTTGGTCGTCGACGACGGCGGCGATGTAACCCTGCTGATCCACAAAGGCTATGAGCTCGAAAACGGCTCGAAGTGGGTCGATGAAGCCGCCTCCTCGCACGAGGAGCAGGTCATCAAGAATCTGCTCAAGCGCGTCGCCACGGAGCGCCCCGGCTTCTGGCACAACGTGGTCAAGGACTGGAAGGGAGTTTCCGAAGAAACCACGACCGGCGTGCATCGCCTCTATCAGATGCTTGAAGCCGGCAAGCTGCTGGTGCCGGCGATCAACGTCAATGATTCGGTGACCAAGTCGAAGTTCGACAACCTTTACGGCTGCCGCGAGTCGCTGGCCGATGGCCTCAAACGCGCGATGGACGTGATGCTGGCCGGCAAGCTGGCCGTGGTCTGCGGTTACGGCGATGTCGGCAAGGGCTGCGCTCACAGCCTGCGCGCCTACGGTTCGCGCGTGGTCGTCACCGAGATCGACCCGATCAATGCGCTGCAAGCGTCGATGGAGGGTTTCGAGGTCAACACGGTTGAATCGACCCTCGGCCGTGGTGACATCTACGTGACCACCACCGGCAACAAGGATGTGCTGACCATCGAACATCTGAAGTCGATGAAGGATCAGGCCATCGTCTGCAACATCGGCCACTTCGACAACGAGATCCAGGTCGATGCGCTGAACAAGTTGTCCGGCGTGACCAAGATCAACATCAAGCCACAGGTCGACAAATACGTGTTCGCCGATGGCCATGCGATGTTCCTGCTGGCTGAGGGGCGCCTGGTCAATCTCGGCTGCGCGACCGGCCACCCGAGCTTCGTCATGTCGAACTCGTTCTCGAACCAGACCCTCGCCCAGATCGACCTGTGGGCGCACAAGGACAGCTACGAGAACAAGGTCTACATCCTGCCGAAGAAACTCGACGAGGAAGTCGCCCGCCTGCATCTGGAAAAAATCGGCGTCAAGCTGACCACGCTGAGCAAAGCTCAGGCCGAGTACCTCGGCGTACCGGTCGAAGGCCCGTACAAGCCGGAGCATTATCGTTACTAGGGCGGAAATAGGGAGTGGAGAGTAGGGAGTAGGAATGCCCGCATGACATTGTCGCCCGCACACTATCGACTCGAAGTCTGGCAGGAGGCGATGCGGCTGGTACGTTCGGTCTATCTCGCATCCGGCCGGATGCCTGAGCACGAGCGATTCGGGCTGCAGAGTCAACTGCGACGTGCAGCGGTGAGCGTACCTTCCAATATTGCGGAGGGTGCAGCTCGGGGCGGAGAGGCCGAGTACGCCCGATTCCTGCAAATTGCCCGAGGCTCGCTCATGGAATTGGATACCCAGCTCTGGCTGTGCCAAGACCTCGGCTACTTTCCGTATAGCGATGAACTCAAACAGATATTGCAGTCGGTTTTCGTGAAGTTGAACGGTCTCATCCGCTCAAAACAGGAAGGAACGAAAAGCAAGTGACCCCCACTCCCCACTCCCCACTCCCTACTCCCATTTCATACGAATTCTTCCCGCCGAAGACCGACGAGCAGCGCCAGGGACTCGAGAATGCCGTGCGCCAACTGAAGACGGTTGCGCCGGAATATGTCTCGATGACCTTTGGTGCGGGTGGCTCGACGCTGAGCCACACGGTCGAGTCCGTCAAAGGCCTGCGTGATCGGCACGGCCTCGATGCGGCACCGCATCTTTCCTGCATGGGCGGCTCGCGCGCCGAGATCCGCAGCCTGATCGAGGAATACCTTGCGCTCGGCATCAAACGCATCGTCGCCCTGCGTGGCGACCTGCCCTCGGGCATGGCCAGCATCGGCGACCTGCGCTACGCCAGCGAGCTGGTCGAATTCATCCGCGCCGAAAGCGGCGACCGCTTCCATATCGAAGTGGCCTGCTACCCGGAAGTGCATCCGCAGGCCAACGACGCGCTGGCCGATCTGGCCAATTTCAAACGCAAGATCGATGCCGGTGCGAATGGTGCGATCACCCAGTATTTCTACAATGCCGACGGCTATTTCCGTTTTGTCGACGCAGTGCGTGCGCTCGGCGTCAATGTGCCGATTGTGCCAGGCATCATGCCGATCGCGAACTTCAGCCAGTTGCGCCGCTTCTCCGAGATGTGCGGTGCTGAAATCCCGCGCTGGCTGGCCAAGCGCCTGACCGCGTTCGGCGACGATACGACGGCGATCCGTGAGTTCAGCACCGACGTCGTCGCCGAGCTGTGCCGCAAGCTGATCGCCGGCGGCGCGCCAGGCCTGCATTTTTATACCTTGAACCGGGCCAAGCCGACGTTGGCGATTCTGGAACGCATCGAACGATAATCGCTGTGACATCCGGCTGAAGTGCGCCCCATCCTTCCCGCACCGATTTCGCAGCTTGGTGCAGAGTGCAAGCGAAGCCCAACGGCTGTTCCGGCTGTTCCGGTATCACGCGGTTGGAAGATCGCGCCCCGCTTGGGCATCGCTGGCGCTGAGCCCAACCTGCGATAGCGGCACTCACCGGCATGTTGCCTGGGTAATGAAAATCGATCTGACAAGCCGGACGATTTCACGAATACCCAAAGTGTAAAGACTCAGGCGATGCCGAGCCCTTCGATCTTGCCGATCGCATCGGCATCGAAACCGGCCATCTCGGCAAAGCAGCGTCCGCGTTCGGCGTAATCGTGGAACTGGTCGAAGCTCGGCGCGCCGGGTGACAGCAGGATCGTTCCGCCGACCGGCGTCTGCTTGCGGGCCAGCGCGACGGCTTCGGCCAACGTTGCCACGCAATGGCGTTGGCCCCCATGCGCGTCGCCGAGCAAGGCATGGATGCGCCGGCCGTTGGAACCGTTGGCGATGATCGCGTGCAGCGGCTGGCTACACAGATAGTCCGCAAAAACCCGCCAGTCGAGTCCGCGATCGTGGCCACCGACAATCACGCTGACGAGCTTCCCTTGCAGGCTGCGCAAGGCCTCAATCGTCGCCTGCGGGGTCGTCGCGATGCTGTCATCGATCCAGGTCAAGCCATCGCGCGCACCGAGCGTCTGCAATCGATGTGGCAAGGCTCGGAACGTCGCGAGGTGCTCGGCCGCAGCAACTGCATCTTCGCCAATGGCCTCGACTGCGGCGAGTGCCGCACAGGCATTCAAGGCATTGTGCAGACCAGGTAGGGGCAGCCGTGACCGATCGAAAATACGCCGCTGGCCACGCATGATGAATTCGCCGTCGACATGCCAACCCTCGGGCGTCGCAAAGAACAGCCGTTGCGGGTGGCCCGCCGTGTATTGACGCAACTCCGCCTGGGCAGGGTTGATCAGCACCGTTTCCGCCGCCGATGCCAGGGCGAGCTTGTCGATAACATAGCGTTCGCGGCTGCCATGCCAGTCGAGGTGTTCCTCCTCGATATTGGTGATTACGGCCAGTTGCAGTCGATTCGCCTCGCGGGTCTGGAAGCTCGACAGCTCGATCACCCACCAGTCCGGTTCGCTCGGCGGGTCGAGCAGTTCCAGCACCGGCAAGCCGATATTTCCGGCCAGTGCCGTGCGTTTGCCGAGACCGCGCAACAAATGCGCGATCAGGGCGCTGGTCGTGCTCTTGCCCTTGGTGCCGGTAACCGCGATCACGCGCGAATGCGCATGCTCGGCAAACCACAGCGCAGTCGCCGAGGTGAAGCGCGCGCCATTGCGCTGCGCTTCGAGCATCTCCGGCCGGTAGGCACTGATGCCGGGCGACTTGATGACGATGTCGAATGCGGAAAGATCAGCAGCCGTTGGCGTCTCGCTCGCATAACGATCGTGGGCATGATCACTGGCCATGAAATGCGCCTCGGCATCGCTGCAGAATACGGTCAGCGGCAACTCGGGCAGACGCTGACGCAAGGCTGTATGCGCCGCGTGACCCTCGCGCCCGAGCCCCCAGATGGCCACGCGCAGACTGGCAAGATCGGCAATACGCATCACTCAATCCTGCTCGATCATGGCAAGCAGGTGCGCAGGAATCCGCTGCTCGCCGGCAACGATCAGCAAGGGCTCGATTGCCAACTCGCTCACGTCGAGCTGGGCCAGGATTTCATGGGCAAATCGCTCGACCACGGCATCTTCACGCCATTCGGCGCGCCGCGCCAGCTCGGCCAAGGCCGCGCGCGATTCACGCCCCTCGCCAACGCACTCAAACGGTTTGTGATCGTGATATTCGATCAAGGCATCGAAACCGCCCGTCTGCGTCGAATCATCGAGCAGGTTGCGACCGAAGATGCCAAGCAGACGCGGCTTCGGCATGAACGGAGCCAGGGCGAGAAACACGAAATGGCATTTAGGACATTGGCCGCACCAGCGATCCGATGGTTTCGGCCCAAGAATACGGAAATTGCGATTGCAACTTGAGAACACGTCATCGTAGCGGTTGCTGCGCGCAAAGCGCGACGCAACGGCCAGCTCGGACAAGGGCCGCAGCAACGAGTAGTAGTCGAGATCGGCGGCGACGCGCGTACGCACGAGATCAGCAAAGCTGCGCTCGAACTCCCAGCCCTTGCTCCACTGGTGATTGATCGGCACACCATCGTATTCGAGGGTCGCGCTCGACGCCGAGCGCTCGTTCGAGAATGCGATCGCGTCATGGCCGTAGAGGATTGCGGCGACGACGAGGATTGCCGAATTGATCGCGGTCACCGGGATATGTCCGTTCAAGGCTCCGGCGCGGTTGTACTCAAACAGCAGCGGCGAAATCGAGCGCGCAATGTTGAGCATCGGCAAGCCGGTCCGCTGCGCGCAGGATTCAATCAAACCCGAACTGCCGATCCAGACCGCCGTAGCGTTTTCACCGGCACGCTTGAGGATCTCGACACTGACCAGCGAATCCTTGCCGCCACCAATCGGCACCAGGGTATTGCGCGGCAACCCGGTCGCAGCGGATCGATCTTCCGAAAGCCCTCTGCTTCCCTCACCGTCATCCCGGCGAAAGCCGGGATCCAGCTCCTCGATTGACGGCAAAGCCAATGGATCCCGGCTTTCGCCGGGATGACGGGAAGGAATGGGAAAGCGGATCTTTCCGCGCAGATCAATCTTGTTGTGGTAGCCGAACTCGCCGAGCCCATGCAGATACAAGGCATCGAGAAACTCGGCAGTCGACGCATCGATCGCTGCACTTTCGACAAGGATCACATCGGGCACACCGGCCTTGTAGTAGCTGACGCCGGCGATCAAATGCAGCAGGTCGAGCGCGGCTTCAAACGCAGCCAGACGTTCGGGCGGCAACGGTGGGGCATCCGGAAAACCGATTCGTTCGATCAACTCGGGGCCATCATCAAACGCGTAGACCAGGCGCGCCTCACCCGCTGAATATTCGCGGCGTACAAATCGGAACGCCTTTGCGGTTCGTGGATCAACGGGGTTCACAGGCACACCTCGCCAGCCGGCTCACGCAGGTTGTAGCGCGATGCCATCACCGCGCCATAAGCACCTGCTTCGGCAATCAGGATAACCTCACCTTCGTGACTGGTCGGCAGACGCCGGTTGCTGCCGAGCACATCGCCGGTCTCGCAGATCGGGCCGACAACCTGGACCAGATCGTCGGCGGGCGCATCGAGCCGGGACAGGTTGACGATCTCGTGCCAGGCCTCGTACAGCGCCGGACGAATCAGTGAATTCATGCCCGCATCGATACCGACATAGTGCACATCGCCCTTGCGCTTGGTCTGAGTCACGCGCGCGAGCAGCACACCCGCCTCGGCGACCAGATAGCGTCCCGGCTCCATCCACAACTGGAATTGCGGATAGGCCTGCTTGACCTCGACCAGTGCAGCACCGAGGCCGACCAGATCAAGCGGCACGTCCTCCGGGCGCGATGGCACACCCAAGCCACCGCCGAGGTCGAGCACCTCGATCCGGTTGAAGCGTTCGGCCAGACTTGCGAGCTGCACGTAGACGCTGCGCCAATGCTGCGCATCGAGGATGCCCGAGCCGAGATGCGCATGCAGACCAACGATGCGGGCGCCATGCTGACGCGCGTGGTCGCGGAAGGTTTCAACTTCATCGAGTGACACGCCGAATTTCGATTGCGCGCCACCGGTCTTGACCTTGTCGTGATGGCCGCGCCCGGCACCCAGATCGATGCGCAGGAAGATCTCGTGCCCGGCAAAATCAGCGCCCCATTCGACAATCGGATGCAGCGCATCGAGGGTCACGCGCACACCGGCGGCAAGCGCCGCCCGATATTCTTCGCGCGGCGCGAAGTTCGGCGTGAACAGGATTCGTTCGACAGACAGATCCGGCAGGGTTGCGCGCACCGCCTCGACCTCGTTCCATGAAACGCATTCAAACGCGAATCCTTCAGCGTTCAGGCAACGCAGGATTTGCGGATGCGGATTGGCCTTCAATGCGTAATGCCAGCGATCGACCATGCCGAGCCCGAGCAGCCCGCGCGCCTGCTCGCGCACCTGGTCGAGGCTGTAGACATAGAGCGGCGTCGACGCTGCGGCGAGTTCAAGCAGCCGCGCACGCTCGCGCTGCCACCACGGCGGCTGGCGTATCGACGCGGCATCCTCGGCCAGCTCGCGCCAACTTGGACCGAACACCGCCGCATCACCAACACGCATGACCTCGGCGCGGATCAACAAGGCGTGCAGACGCGGAATCAGCGTATCGACCACGGCCTCATCGACGACAAACGTGAGATTGAGATTGTTCGAGGATTGCGAGATCAGATGCACATCCAGCGCACCGAACTCGGCGAGTACGGCGGAAAGCCGGTGCAGCATCGCGCGCATGCCGCGGCCAACCAGGGTGATCGCCGCACAGGGCGCAATCACCTTGACCCGGCAGAACGCTTCGAGGTCGACACACAAGCGCGCCAGCACATCGGTACTGAGCAGGTTGTCGGTCGGATCGAGCGAGACGGTGACATTGGTTTCCGCCGAACCGATCAAGTCGACCGAGAGGCCATGGCGCTTGAAGGCCTCGAACACGTCGGCAAGGAAGCCGACCTGCTGCCACATGCTGATCGATTCCATCGAGACCAGGGTGATGCCCTTGCGCGAACTGATGGCCTTGATGCTTGGCGCGGTCGATTGCGTATTCCAGACGATCTCGGTGCCCGGCAGCTCGGGCCGATTGGTGTCCTTGATGCGAATTGGCACGCGCTCGTCGCGCACCGGATGGATGCAGCGCGGATGCAGCACCTTGGCGCCAGTGGTCGCGATTTCCTGGGCCTCGGCGTAGTCGAGTCGGGCCAGCAGGCGTGCATCGGGAACCTGGCGTGGGTTGGCGCTGAACATGCCCGGCACATCGGTCCAGATCTCGACTGCCTCGGCTTTCAACAAGGCACCAAAATACGCGGCTGAGGTATCCGAACCACCACGGCCGAGCACCGCCGTCGCGCCTTCCCCGCTGCGCGCGATGAATCCCTGGGCGATGAATACGTCACCACGCGCGGCCAGCGCCGCAGCGATCTCAGGATCATGCCGAACCCGCACCGAGGCCGACAACCAGCGCCCCCAAGGGGTCTGATTCGGCAGGGCTTCGGCGCGCAGATACTCGCGCGTATCAAGCCAGTGCGTGGTCAACCCCAACGAGTTCAGATACATCGAACCGAGCGTGCTCGATGAGAGCTCGCCAAGCGCCAGGACTTCGGCCTGCCAGTCGAACTCACCGGCCTGACGACGCGGATCGTCCAGCAGATGCTCAAGCCGCGCCATCCAGGCATCAATCGCGTTGCGCTTTGGCAGCCCCATTTCACCGAACAGCGTGCGATGCCGCGAGATGATCGTGTCACGCAATTGGGCACAGCGAGACTCGTCGGCGAAACCTTCGCCAATGCCCTTGAGCAGATCGGTGATCCCCGATAGTGCCGAGACCACGATCAAGACCCGTTTCCCGGCCTCGCGATGCGTTGCCGCAATGCTCGCGATGTTGTCCCAGCGCGGACACGTGGACACGCTGGTACCACCAAACTTGATGACGACCCAAGGGGCGTCGACGGCGAGGGAAGCGCTGGGCTGATTCACGGCTGGTTTGTCTTGGCGGGCTCAGGGGACGAGTCCGCCATTCTTCGATGCATTGCAACAAAAGGCAATCAATCGAACATCAAGGAATCAACGCATGAGCCGTCAACGATACCTGGGCGGCATTCCGCAGGCGCCAGACTTGGTCAGGCCGCGCGCACGTTGTGGCTGCAGGCGCCAATGCCACAACGCGGAAAACGATAACCGGGTGACCATGCTCAATGATGGTGCTCGTGCCCTCCGGCACTCGTACCCTCGGCCGCCTGCACATCGAAGATCGCGGGCACGCGCGTGCCATCCGAAAGCAGGAAGGTAATCTCGATGCGATCACCGGGATTGATGTCCTTGCGCGGCTGCATCAACATCAGGTGCATACCGCCGGGCGCGAACTTCACCTCCTGGCCCGGCGCGATTTCGAGACTGTTGAGTTCGCGCATTTTGGCGACACCATTCTCGATGACAGTCTGGTGCACCGAAACGGTACGGAAACGATCACTTTGCGCAGCCAGTATGCTGACCGGCGAATCACCGGCATTCTTGATCGTGAGGTAGCCGGCAAGCATGGTGGAACCGGGCGGCGCTTGCGGAATCCATGCGTTCGAGACGCCGACCTGGGCGGCGGCAAAGGCCGATGGCGCAAGGCAAAGCAAAGCAAGGATCGTGATCAGGCGGCGTAGGGATTTCATCAGCATCTCCAGATTGACAGACCATGATAACTGCAGCGGAGCCAGCATAGACTGCCACTGGCTGACGCAGCCGGGGAAAAGCGTCAGCGCACAGCGCCGACCCACAAAAGCACAAGCAGATGCCTTCGCGCATGGTCGGTTCGATCTGTGCTCGAATGCTTCTGGCTGGGGATGAAGGAAAAGCGTCTGCGCGCCACCAATGGTGGGGCATGGACTGCCACGGCGGATCTGGCTATTTCGTGGGAGGGATTTCAGTCCCGATGCCCTTGTCTGATTCGCCGAAACCGTACCATGATGGTCGAAGGCACCTCCCGATATCCACAGCCGAGACCCTCCATGACCATTCTCGAAACAATCCAGCATGACAACATCCACGAACTGCGTCTGGCGCGCCCGCCAGTCAATGCGCTCAACCTGGAACTGGTGGCCACCTTGCGTGCCGCCGTGCTGTCGGCTCCGTCCCAAGGCGTGCGCGGCCTCGTCCTCTCCGGCCATGCAGGCATGTTCTCAGCCGGCCTTGATGTACCGACCCTGCTGCAACTGAAACGTCCGGCGATGGCTGCGTTCTGGGTCGAGTTCGTCGGACTTTGCGAAGCGCTGGCACGCTCGCCGATTCCGATCGTTGCCGCGATCACGGGCCACAGCCCGGCCGGCGGTGCAGTGCTGACGCTCTTTTGCGACTATCGCATCATGGCCCGCGGTGCATTCCGCATCGGCCTCAACGAGGTTCAGGTCGGACTGGTTGTGCCCGAGATCATCCAGGCCGCCATGCGTCGCCTTCTCGGCTCGCACCGTGCCGAACGCCTGATGGTGGCCGGCGCGATGATCGAATCCGAAGAAGCCCATCGCATCGGACTGGTCGATGAATTGATCGACACTGAACTCGTCGTCGGTCGCGCCATCGGCTGGCTGCAGGATCTGCTCAAGCTGCCACCCGAAGCAATGAGCGAAACCCGCCGCATCGCCCGCGCCGACCTGCACGCCGAATTCGACGGCACAGCCTCGGCCAGCAACGACGAATTCGCCGAACGCTGGTTCAGCGCCGAAGCCCAGCACGTCCTCGGCGAACTCGTCGCCCAGCTCAAGGCGAAGCGCGGTTGACTGGGCGATAGAGACGCGCCGGTTCCATCCTGCGCGAGCAACTCCGCCCCGCACTTTTCAGCACGCGTTTCGTAGGTTGGTGCTGAGCGCAAGCATGTTGGCTTCACCTTCGTTGAACTTCGTGCGGCTGGATACGCTTTGCTTCGCCCGCCCTGCGTGAGCCAATTCCGACACGCTGCTATTGATTCGGCCCTTAAACAGTCGCTACTGAATGCTTCTCCCGCTGGCGTACCCATAGGGCATAAAGGAGAAGCTGCCGAGGGTGGTCGGGCAAAGCCCGATATACAAGCGTTTCAGGCAAAGCACCACCCTCATCCCCCTTCGGGTACTTCTCCCGCCAGCGGGAGAAGGAATAGGCAAAATCCTACTGTTTAAGGGCCGAATCAATAGTCACGATACGGCGCGAGTAGATCAGACTCGGCCAGCAGACTTGCAGGCACGAGGTAGCGCGGTTCGCGTCCTGCGGCGAGCTCGTTGCGGATATGTGTGGCCGAGATTTCAAGGGCGGATACGCGGATGTCGATTACCGAGCCGGATGCGCTTTGCTGCAGTTCTGATGCGGCTTCGATGCGACGGGTTCGGGTTTGCGCGGCCAGTTCGGGCGATTCCCTGATTTCATGGCCGGCTCGGGTGAGCACGCCGATATGGGCGAGATCAAACAACTCGCGCCAGCGATGCCAGCTTGGCAAGCCGGAATACGCGTCGGCACCGACGAGCAAGACGACGGGGCGCGTCGTACCGATTTCCTGGCGCAATTCGATCAGGGTATCGACCGAGTAGGAAGGCCCGTCGCGGTGCAACTCGCGCTGATCGAGAACCAGTCGATCCTGGCCCTGCAATGCGGCACGCAGGATCGCCACGCGCTGTACTGCGCTGGCAATCGGTTGCGCACGATGTGGCGGCACGTTGGCCGGCATCAGGTGAACATCGGCATCGAGGAATTCAGCCGCTTCCCAGGCCACGCGCAGATGGCCGAGATGCACCGGATCGAAGGTGCCGCCGAGGATGGCGAGTGGGCGGTTTTCGCGTTTGCTCATCGGAGGCTTCAAATCCGCGCGATCAGTTATCAGCGCTGAGCAAGGCGGCTCCGCGTCGAGGCATCGCGATCGCCGTGATCAGGCGTTCGATTTCGCGCCAGACATCTCCCGCACCACGGCCCTTGGCGATGCGGTCGATGCGACCGAGATGGATGATGCAGCGCTCCCAATGCGCCGCGTCGCCGGCCTTGAGTGCACGCTTGAATCCAGCTTGTTTGGCATCCCAGATACGCTCGGTCTGGAACGCCTGATTGAGATTGCCGCCGGCACTGGCGAGTCGATAGAGCACACGCAACTGGTTGAGCAACCAGCCAAGCAACGGGATCGCTTCGGCGCCTTCGGCACGCAAGCCCTCGACCATGCGCAGGGCGCGCGCCGCATCGCCAGCGATCGCAGCGTCGGTGAGTCGGAACGCATCAAAGCGCGCGTCGTCGGCGACACTGGCTTCGAGCGTGTCGATATCGAGCACGGCGTCACCAACCAGCAGCGACAGCTTCTCGATCTCCTGGGCCGCAGCCAGCAGATTGCCCTCGATGCGTTCGGCGAACAGCTCGATTGCATCACGCGTCGCCTTGAGTCCACGCGATTTCATGCGTGCTGAAATCCAGCCGGGCACCTCCTCGCGCTTGAGCGGCCACACCGGCATCGCCACGCCGACTTTCTCGACCGACTTGAACCAGGCGCCTTCGTGCGACTTGCTCCATTCCTGCGCGGTAATCATCAGCAAGGTATCGGGCGGCGGATCAGCGCACCAGGCACTTATCGCGGCCGAGCCTTCCTTGCCCGGCTTGCCGGTCGGCATGCGCAGTTCGATCACACGGCGCGTCGAGAACAGCGACAGCGCTGCGCCCGACATGGCCAGTTCGTTCCAGTCAAAACGATGGTCGACGTCATGGATTTCGCGTTCGGCGAAGCCCAGCTCGCGCGTCCGCGCACGCAACTGGTCGGCCGCTTCCATGACCAGCAGATGTTCGGCACCGGCAATCAGCCAGACCGGCTGGAGTTCATTCGCGCCGAGCAATCGCGGCAAATCGGTGATTCGTGCAGGCATCCGCTGATTGTACGAGACTCGGACGCCTGATGACTTGCCGAATGGCAAAGCCGACGACAATCAGCACGATGACGAATGACTTGTCTGTTTGCAAGAACCTCCCCGAACAGCCGGGGAGGCTCCCGCATCACCTCAATCAACGTGTCTTGCGCGCCAGGCGGCGACTGGCGAATACGCCGAGGAGCAGGATCATCGCGAGCAGACCGAACTGGTTCAAGGTTGGAATCCCGACCGCGATCCTGACTTCGGCAAAGTCGGCATCATCCTCATCCTGATCCTGATTGTTGATGGCATCGTCGACGGGCGGACCATCGTTGTCGGGACTGTCATCGGGATCAGAATCGATGTCGCGGATCGGATTGCCATTCTCGTCACGGGCCGCGGAAATCTCGGCCCTGTTGATCACGCTGCCGCCGAAGGCCTGGCGCAGGGTCATTCGTATCGGCACGCCGATGCTCGCCCCGGGAGCCAGCGGGCCCGCGATCATGATGCTGGCCTGATTGGCAGACACTGACGTCCAGCTCGGATCATTGAGCAGCAACTGCATCGGGATCGTGTCGGTGATCGTGATGTTGGTTGCCGGGATCGTGCCCTGGTTGAACACGGTTATGAGGAAATCCACATCTTCACCGACCACATGCAGGTTTGGCGATTGTCCGGGCGCGAGCGTCTTGCGCAAGGCCAGATCGAAGTTGGTCAACAGGCCGAAATCGACGCTGAGGTTCGAGTTGTAATCGGCGTCACCGTCGTTGACCGGCTCACCCTTCGCGGTCAGCGTGACCGGCAATGACCAGATGCTGGCGCCGGCCAGGGTTCCGTTGTCATCGTTGTCGATGTCGTTGTCCGGATCCGGCGCAGGCTCGTACGGACCGGTCGGCAGCCAACGACGGCCGGTGCCGGTCGATACCGTGTAGCGGGAAGGCGCCACGACCTCGACAAGATAGGTATCCGGCAGCAACGCGCTGAACAGGTAGTTGCCATTGCCATCGGTTGTCGTGTTGTCGATGGCCGGACCATCCGGCGTGCCGTTGCCATCCGAGTCGAGATACAGGTTGACCGGAATGCCGGCAATGCCGGGTTCGCCAGCCGTCACCCGTCCATCATTGTCGAGGTCTTCCCAGACCAGGTTGCCTAGGCTCATCGCGCCACCGGTGCTGTCAGCGACGTAGTCTTCGACTTCACCATCGGTGGCGACGCCGGTCGGTGAACAACCCGCATCGGTGGACAAGCGGAAGCGTGCATAGGGAGTGGCCACGTTGCCGGCCGGGACGACACCGAAATCGAGAATCAGCGTAGCGCCGCTGGTGCCAGCCGCAACCGCGATCTGGGCGGCCTCACTCAGGTCGCCGAAGCTGCCATTGCCGTTCCAGTCGATGAAGCCGCACAGGGTGGCCGGGTTGGCCGTGGTATTGGTGACCGTGACCGGCGTCGTGGTCGGGCTGCCCTCATTGTAGATTGGACGCAACTGCACGCCATCTTCGTCGTCGCCAGCCACCGCGCAGGTGCCACTGGTGAAGCTGCCGGCCGCGCTGTCATCACCATTTGCACCAACTGTCGGCTGTCCATCCGACTCCGCATCGACGCAGGCGCCGATATGCAGACCGGGGACGATGCCATGCGCGGGGCCATTGTCGGTGAACGCGGTGTTGTAGTTGCCGGTTGCGGTGCCTGCGCCGGTATCAGGCAGGTCACCGAAATCGTAGCGACGGAAGGTGACCCGATAATCCTCAACCTCACCATCGGGCTCGGCACCGGCAGCCGAGCACGCCGTGCTTGCCGTGCTCAGGCGGAAGCGGGCGTACGAGGTGGCTGGCGAACCCGGCTCGACCGGGCCGAAGCTCAGCGAAACCTGCACATTGTTGCTGCCGTTCGGCACCGGTTGGGTCGCGCTCTCGCCCGGATCGGCGAAATCGCCGTCGCCGTTGAGATCGATGAAACCACAGACCCGTGCTGCGCTGCCGGTCAGATTGGTCGCGTTGACGCGCACCGGATGCAAACCCAACTGGATGTCGTCGAGATCGGCAACGACCACGCCATCCTCGTCATCGGTTCCGGCAAGATCGTCACCATCGGCATTCGCGCCTGGCTGGCCGTCGGCTTCGTTGTCGACACCCGCGCCCATGAACAGGCCCGGCACGATGTCGTGCATTGGACCGCCATCGGCAATCAGGGTCTGGTAGTTTCCGCTGCCGGTTCCAGCGCCCGTGTCAGGCAGGTCGCCCAGGTCGACGCGACGCACACTGACCACGTAATCCTCAACCTCGCCATTGCTGGCCAGGCCGGCAACCGCACAGGCACCGGCGGTATCCGTGCTGAGGCGGAAGCGGGCGAAGGTCGGACCACTCGGCGTATTCAGCGGCTTGGTAAACGGCAACTGGAAGATCACGTTGTTGCTACCGCTCGGTACCAGCACCGAACTGACTTCGACGCCCGGGATGAAATTGCCATCCTGGTCGAAATCGATGAAACCGCAGATGCGCGCTTCGGTTCCGCTCAGGTTGGTCGCGGTGACGTTCACCGAACCGGGCTGACCCACCACGAAAGCAAGGCTCGCAGTATCGACGCCATCCTCGTCATCGCTGGTCATTGCATCATCGCCACTCGCCGTCGCATTGGGCTGACCGTCAACTTCGGCATCGACCAGGCTGCCCATGAACAGGCCGGCGATGATCGGATGCACCGCGCCGCCATCGGCGAGCAAGGTCTGATAGTTGCCGGAGCCTGTGCCTGCTCCGGTATCGGGCAAGTCACCCAGATCGGTGGTTACCGCCGTGAAGGTGTAGTCCTCCACTTCTCCGTCCACCGCTGCACCAGTGGCGGAACAGACTGGCGACGTGCTCAGGCGGAACCGCGCGTAACCTGCCACCACGGTTCCCGGGGGCGCCACGCCAAAGCTGAGCGGGAAGCTCACGTTGTTGCTGCCATTCGGCACCGGCACGGACGCCGCTTCGCTGGCATCGGCGAAATCACCATCGCCGTTGAGATCGATGAACCCGCACAGGGTCGCTGCACTTCCGACCGTGTTGGTGGCCAGAACCGAGACATTGGCCGGGGCACCAGTGAAGAAGGCCAGGGAAACCGGATCGACCGCATCCTCATCGTCATTGGCGACCGCGCAGGTGCCGTTGGTCAGTGTACCGGCAGCCAGATCATCGCCGGTCGCCAGCGCATTCGGTTGGCCATTGATCTCGGCATCTTCGCAGGCACCGAGACGCAGTCCCGGACGCAGAATGTGGCGTGGGCCATTGTTGGCGAACAGGGTTTCGTAGTTGCCAGGGCCGACACCGGCTGCGCTATCCGGCAAGTCGCCAAAATCGACTGCGTCCTGCACATCGGCGAGGTAATCCTCAATCTCGCCATCGCTGGCCGGGCCGGTTGGCGAACACGCCACACCAGTATCGGAACTGATCCGGAAACGCGCATAGGTCGATCCGGTGAAACCAGCCGGCACCGTACCGAAGGCCAGCGTTGCCGTGCCGCTTCCATTGTCGACATCGAGACTGGCCGATTCACCGGCGCCAAACATGCCGTCGCCGTTGTAGTCGAAGAACCCGCAAATACGCGCCGAGGCGATGCCGGGGTTCGGGTTGTTGTAGTTGACCCGGACATTGCCCGGTGCGCCAACGTACTGGGTCAGGTCGGCGACAGTCACGCCATCCTCGTCATCCGGCGAGCCGTTGCTGTCATCGCCATCGGCGCCGACACTCGGTTGGCCGTCGACTTCGGTGTCGACCGTTGCGCCAAGACGCAGCGCATTGATGACCGGATGGACCGGACCATTGCTCGCGATCACGGTGCCGTAGCTGTCCGGCAGATCGCCAAGATCGACCGGCTGGATAAAGCCGAAGTCGACACTGAAGTTCGAGGCCGAATCGGGGAATACGGTGTTGCCGTCGTTGTCGTCATCGGCGCCGCCGAAGCGCAGCGTTTCGGTGGTCGGTTCCGGCGCGTTCGGCGGCGTACCGGCGACCGGGCCGAGGCTGACCAGACCCGAGGCGATCGAGTTGGGGGTGCCACCACAAACCGTAGCGCCGAGAATCGCGCCGTTGTCGTTGTTGTCGACGTCGAGGTCCGGATTGGCTTCATCCGGCACGGTCGAGAACAGGCCATTCAAGGCGGCCTGTGCCGGTGCGTTGGCGATGGCGACGTAGTAGTCGTTGCCGGCCAGCAAGTCGTTGAACTGGTACTTGCCGGGATTGCCAGCCAAGGTCGCGGTGGCCGTGGTCAACAGCAAGGCATCGCCTGCACTCGGGCCGGCGGTGCCATCGTTGTCACGGCACAGCAGCACGCTGACGCCGTTGATACCCGGCTCGCCTGCATCGGCGCGGCCGTTGTTGCGCTGGATCGGATTGCCGGCACCGTCATCGCGCCAGACCAGGTTGCCTAGGCGATAGCGCTCGGGAAGGATCACGCCGACCTTGGGCGGCTCGGCCGTCGGCAGCAGATCGGCGGCGATCGTCGCGTTTTCCTGGAACACGCGATGGGCAAAGGAATTCCAGCTCGGATTGAACACGGCCGTGTTGCCGCGGATGTTCGGCGAGGTGCCACCGACATAGCTCGGCGGCGCACCGGTAGCCGGCGCGCGCATCGGCACGTTGATTTCGATGTAGGAACCGGCCACCCATTTCGTTGCCGCGGCAGGTGTGGTCAGGCTGGAGAACGCGCGGATGCGGAATCCGGTCGCCAGCGACGCAGGCACCGGCACACTCGTGCTCCAGGTACCGGGCGTGCAGCCGGATGGGAACGAATTCTCGACACCCGCCGTCCCCGCCGCAGCCGGCGTGTAACTGGCCGTGCGCACCTGGCCGCGACAGAAGTTCGGCGTCGTCGTGTACTCGATCTGCACGGACGCGTCAGTTGCATAAGCGACCGGATCGAGCGTCGGATTGACCAGTTGGATCACTGGCGGAACCACCACGGTGGAGGTCAGAGCGCCGTCGAGGACAGGAGCCCAGCGACTCAGTCGCGGCGTGCCGATCAGCGGTTCGCCGACACCGCTGTCGCCAAGGAACGGAATCGTGTCATAGACGACGTATTCCTCGAGCAGGCGATTGCCGGCATTGGCCAGGCGCAAACGGTAGCGGAAGGTGCCGCCGTGGTCGGTGCGCGCCACACACGGGAAGCGCGTGAAATCCGACGGCGGTCCGCCGAAACTCGTGTCGTAGTCCGGGCAAGTCGAATTGTTGGTCGCGACGCCGGGCTGGGAAGGATCGCCGATGATCGGCAGGCTCGGATCGCCCTCGATCCATTTCTCACCACCAAGCAGGAACACTTCGTTGACGCGGAAGATCGCCGAGGCAGGGCACATCTGATCCGTGGTCGAGCCGTCGTTGTTGAGGTCGTCCGCATCGACGGTCGGTGCCGAGTTGTTCGGGCAGGTGAATGTGCCCGAAGGACCGGGATCGAGGAAGATGGCCATGTCGTTGAGATAGGGCGCGGCCGGAGTCGGGTTGGCCGGAACACCTTCGCGGACGCGGGCACGGATGACCGCACGCGGGCCCGTTGCACCGACGGCGAAACTGCCGGTGAAACTGATCCGCACAAGGGTGCGGCCGGTGCTGCCGTAATCCTGGGTGACCTGCACTGCAGCGCCGCCCGGCGTGGTGCTGACCACGCTGACGAACTCGAGCTGGATCGGCAGCCAGTCCGACAGCACCGGGTTGACGATCGGCGCCGTGCTGTCGCCGCTGACATGATCGGCGCTGAGGGCGAAGTCGATCGTATTGCCCGGCGGGGCAGTGGTCGGCGTGGCGGTCTTGCCTGGGCGCACCGATGGCGTGCCGAACTCGACGCGCGCATTGACGCATTGCACGGGCGGGGTAGCCGGACCTCCTGTGAAATTGACATAGGTGCAGTTCTCGATTGCCGAAGGCACGATGACCGGAGGACTGCTGCCGACGTCGTAGCGCACCTGCGGCGAGGTCGTGAAGGCGAAGTTGCGCGGCGTATCGGGACCGTTGGCACCCAAGTCGCTGAATACCCAGCGCATGCAGGTGGCTGTGGCCGGAATGGTTCCAGGCCCGGCACCGACCGGATAGGTAATGGACGCCACCGGGCTCGCTATTCCCGTGTCGAGCGCCGTAACCACCGAGAAATCGCAGAAATTGCCTGCCGTGACCGGCAGAACCGTGTACTCGATGGTCGCACGCATGTCGCTGGCGACAACGCCATCCAGCGGCGAATTCCAGCGCCCGCTGCTGACCGAGGCGAACGTTATGCCTGCCGGCAACGGTGCGAGGGCCTGCGGGAAGCGCTCAACAACGGTGAAGTCGGGCACGCGCACATTGGCGTTGTTGGTATTGGCGCTGATGTTGTAGACGATCTGACCGCCGCCGGGCGCCACGTCGGGCGCGCTCTTGCTCGATGTGCCGTTCGGTGCCGGAGCGCCGATCGTGTCATTGCGGGTCCCCGGCGGGATTACCGGTGGCGGACCGCTGATCGGCACGACCGTGGCATCGACGCGATTGTTGATTGCGGTGCCGACCGGCAGCCCAAATGGATAACGCACGATGAACTGGCGGTTCACACAGGCCGTGCCGGTGTTGATGCCCTGCAAGCCCGTCGGCGGAGGCGTCGTGTCGTCGAGATTCCAGGTGATGGTCTGTGGCGAACCGCCGCCGATCGTGCCGCCACCGGCATCTTCGATGATCAGGCCGGCAATGTTCGGCAAGGTATCGACAAGGGTCGCACTGGTGATCGGCAGATTGCCATTGGCCGTCGACGAACAGAGCTGCACACGATAGGTCACCGCCTGACCGGCGGCCACGGCCATCGAGGTGGGTGGATCAAGGCGCTGCTTGCGTGCCTGATATTGCGGTGTCGGCGCATTGACGCTGACCGGCAGAGCCTCAGCGTAGGAGCAATCCGCAGTGTCGGCAGGCATTGGTGGCCGCGGCCCACCAAAGACCGCGTTCTGCGGCGGTGCCGGGCAGGAAATGCCGTTGATTCCGGCGACCGCACGATTGACCACATCGGTCACCGCGAACGTGATCGCCTGTGTGATGCGCAGGTTGATGTCGAGCGAAAAGCTGTCGCCACCCGAATAGCTGTTGCGCACCAGGATCAGCGTACTGCTGCCGGCGCTGCAGGTGATCGTGTTGAAAAACGAGGATACCGGACAGTTGCCGACGACAAGCTCAGGCGGGAACGCATCTTCGATCCGAAGCGTGCCGCAGCCTGAAGTCAGGTTGTTGCAGGATCCCTGCAGGCGGTAGGTGACCGTGGTATTGGTGTTGAACGGTCCGGCACCGCTGATGCGGGTCTTGCTGAAGGTCTGCTGCGCCATGGCGCTGCCGGCGACCAGCATGATTGCAATCGTCGCAATCCACTTGATGATCTGACTCATGTTTATCCCCTGGGTGTTTCGTCAACTTGAAAATTCGCCAACATGGCGACAATCCCCGCGCCGTCATGCAATTCCCGGGCCATTCGCCCCCGAATTCCGCCTCAGGTGTCGTCGAAACAAACTTCGAAACCCGATCGACTTTCCAACCGGAACCGATGGTTGAGCGCACCAACGGATATCGATCCGGAGAGAAAACGCTTTCAAGCATACCTCACTCGATCAATTATCCGGGCCGGAATCGCGCGAATGCAAATCGCCGTTACGCACAATGCGCGCCATTCACCCGGTCGAGTTCGTGTCGATACAAATGTTTGCGTTCAATCGCTTTGGCGACGATTTCCCGAGCCACGCGAATGGAATCACCGATCATCGACCGCATTGAGTGACGCACTTTTGCACCCGGCGCAGTGGTTTCCGGAAGATTGCAGAATGAGATGGCTGGCGCGGACACTCTGCGCGTACACCAGGCTGACGACGTCAGGTCTGCGCGACCTGCAACGAAACCCGCTTGCTGCCATTGGCGACCCATTGCGTACCCATTTCCCTGAATCCGAATCGATCATGGAAGGTACGTGATGCGGGATTGGGCGGTTCGATGTTGTATTCGCAAGCAATGTGACTCACGCCCTGCGAACGTGCATGTTCGAACAGGTGGCGATACAAGCCGGTTCCGACGCCGCGACCAGCGAATGCCGATGCGACCACAATCCGGTCGACATAGACAAAGCGGGGGAAATGCGTGGCGAACCAGCCGTAGTTGTCATTTTCATAGGCAGCCCCCTCACGCATTGCAAGCAGGAAGGCACCGACGCGCCCGTCGAGGATTGCGACCTTGTGGTAACTCGAAAGTCCATGCAGAAATTCGAGCCGCGCCCGATCCATCGGACTTGTCTGCACGACTTCGGCGTCGTTGAGCGCGACGATGCGCACGAAATCGGCGTCCCCGGCGTCACGGATTTCCATTGCGTGCGCAGCCACGTATCGGTCAGGGCGAGGCTTCGCGCCCGGCCGCTTCGAGCCGCCGCAGGATCGCCTGGATCATGTCGCGCTGCAGCTCGCCGGTCAGCAGATCCTGCTCTGCGGCGATACCGAGCGCCTGGCTTGCATCGAAGGTGAAATCGCGGGTCAGTTCGATCGTCTGTCTGGCGAGCGGCGGCGTACCGGTTGCGCCGATGACGTCAAACTCTACGTGGTAGCGGATCGTGTATTCGTTGGCGCGCGCGTTGCCGCCAACTGAAAGCACGTCGGTACGAAACTGGTTGCTGGCGATGCGCAGAACCGTGGTCTTTTGCGACGAGGTCTCGACGACTTGCGCACCAGCACGCACCAGAGCCTTGCGCAGATCCCGACCAAGCGGACTCAATGCGTCGGCACCTTCGATGGCGAGCGTCTGCATCCCGGCGGGCAGTTGCGCTTCGCCGCGCAGATGGAATCCGCATGCGGATAGCACCATGGTCAGGATCAAGGCAAGCGGGAGTCGAAGGAGTTTCATGGGAACCTGATGCATTGGGCAGGAGTGAAGCATAGCCGAAGTCGCCCAACCTGGCCGTCGCCTCACTGTCCGGTGCGGACCACACCACCGGACTACGAAAGGATGTTGAATGCGCGACAACCGTCGTTTCCCTTGTCCCGTCGGGAGAAGGTGGCGCGCAGCGCCGGATGAAGACTGCATGGATGCAGGAGGTAGGGCTAAGCATGGAGCAGTCGCCGAGGGTTCGGATATGCGGGGTCACATCCCGAACGTCGGTGTGATTCACTGCAATCGTACCCCCATCCGCCCTTCGGGCACCTTCTCCCGAGGGGAGAAGGTAATCCTAGGAGCCTGTCGGACTTTGCCGGTTGAGGCGAGAATTCGGCTGTGTGAGGGCAGATTTGTGACGATTTGCAGGCCCATAGTGGTTCTATGGGTCAAAAAGCGGCGCGAATATGAACCGCACAGACGGATTCGCAGCCCGGCCGAGCAAAGTCCGACAGGCTCCTAGACAACGATATTGACGATCTTGCCGGGCACCACGATGACCTTCTTCACGGCCAGCCCTTCGACATGCGCAATCACCGACGGCTCGACCAATGCGGCGCGCTCGCACTCCTCCTTCGATGCCGAGACCGGCATCTCGATCGTGCCGCGCAGCTTGCCGTTGACCTGCACGGCAAGCTTCACGGCGTCGCGCACCAATGCGGTCGGATCGGCCTTTGGCCACGGCTGATCCTCGATCAGCGTTTCGCCGTGGCCAAGTGACTGCCACAGCGCATGGCAGACATGCGGCGTGATCGGATCGAGCAGCAACACGATGGCCTCGAACGCTTCATGGCGCACGGCCCGGCCCTGGTCGCTCATGTCGTCGAACCTGGTCACCGCGTTGAGCAACTCCATCAATGCCGCAATCGCCGTATTGAAAGCGTTGCGGCGACCGAAATCATCGGAAACCTTGTTGATCGTCTCGTGGATCTGCCGGCGCAGTGTTTTTTGCGCGGCATCGAGTTTGCTCACATTGACTACGCCTTCGGCACCTTCCCCCGCAGGCGGGAGAAGGGAAGTTGTGCTCGCTGCGTTCGCCGATCGGATCATGGGGTGATCGGGTTGCGAAACATGCGCGTGCAATTCACGCCAGAGTCGCTTGATGAAACGCGACATGCCCTCGACGCCTGCCTCGTTCCATTCCAGTGACTGATCGGGCGGCGCGGCAAACATCGAGAACAGGCGCACCGTGTCGGCACCGTACTTGCGCACCATCGATTCCGGGTCGACGCCGTTGTTCTTCGACTTGGCCATCTTCTCGATGCCGCCGACCGTGACAGGCTGGCCGTCGGCCTTGAGCATCGCGCCGACGACGCGGCCCTTGTCGTCACGTTGCATCTCGACATCGGCCGGATTTATCCATTCCTTGCGACCCTGGGCATCTTCGCGGTAGAAGGTTTCGGCGATGACCATGCCTTGGCAGAGCAGGTTGATCGCCGGCTCGTCGCTGCCGACGAAACCGCAGTCGCGCAGCAGCTTGTGGTAGAAGCGGAAATACAGCAGGTGCAGGATCGCGTGCTCGATGCCGCCGATGTACTGGTCGACCGGCGCCCAGTAATTGGCGCGTGCGTCGACCATGTCGCCGGCACCCGGCGAGGTGTAGCGCGCGTAGTACCAGCTCGATTCCATGAAGGTGTCGAAGGTATCGGTTTCGCGTTCGGCCGGGCCACCACACTTCGGACAGGTCGTCTTGCGCCATTCCGGATCAGCCTTGATCGGCGACTTGACCCCGGTGAACTCGACGTCTTCCGGCAGTACCACCGGCAGTTGATCGTCCGGCACCGGCACCGCTTCGCACTTGGCGCAGTAGATCACCGGAATCGGACAACCCCAGTAACGCTGCCGCGAAACGCCCCAGTCGCGCAGACGGAAATTGACCCTCCGTGCGCCCTTGCCTTCCTTCTCCAGACGCGCTGCGATCGCATCGAATGCGTTACGGAAATTGAGGCCATCAAACTCACCCGAGTTGACCAGGAAACCGTACTCGGTGTAAGCGCCCTCGGTGATGATCTTCTCTTCGAACTCGTCGAGCATCTCGACCTCACCGGCCGGCTCGACCACATCAATCGGGCGACTCTCGCCGAGCGCAGCCGACATCGCATCCTTGTTGCCGGCCGCATCGCGAGCGAGCTCGCGCACGGCATCGCGCACGCCGACCCTGACGATGACCATGCGGATCAACAGGTCGTACCTGGTCGCGAATTCCCAGTCGCGTTGGTCATGCGCCGGCACGCCCATGACCGCACCGGTGCCGTAACTCATCAGCACGAAGTTGGCGACCCAGACCGGCACGGTTTCGCCAGTAATCGGATGGATCGCCTTGAATTGCGTCTCGACGCCTTTCTTCTCCTGCGTCTCGATATCGGCCTCGGCAGTGCCGCCATGACGGCACTCCTCGATGAACGCGGCCACTTCGGGTTGCGACAATGCAGCTTTTTGCGCCAGCGGATGCTCGGCGGCCACCGAGAGGAAGCTGACGCCCATCAGCGTATCGGGACGCGTGGTGAACACAGTCACCGGATCCACTTCACCTTCGATCGCGAAGCGGATTTCGAGACCCTCCGAACGACCGATCCAGTTGCGCTGCATGGTCTTGACCGAATCCGGCCAGCCAGGGAGATTGTCGAGTCCGTCGAGCAGTTCCTGCGCGTAGTCGGTGATCTTGAGGAACCACTGCGGAATCTCGCGCTTCTCGACCACCGCGCCCGAGCGCCAACCGCGGCCATCGATGACCTGCTCGTTGGCGAGCACAGTCTGGTCGACCGGATCCCAGTTGACGATCGAGTTCTTGCGATAAACCAGACCTTTCTGCATGAGGCGCGTGAACATGCGCTGCTCGTGTACGTAGTAGTCAGGTTTGCAAGTCGCAAATTCGCGCGTCCAGTCGATGGCATAACCCATCGCCTGCAACTGCGTGCGCATGTGCTCGATATTGGCGTAGGTCCATTTGGCCGGCGCGGTCTTGCGTGCGATCGCGGCATTTTCGGCAGGCAGGCCAAACGCATCCCAACCCATCGGTTGCAGTACATTCTTGCCCTGCATGCGCTGATAGCGGCTGATCACATCACCGATCGTGTAGTTGCGCACATGACCCATATGCAGGGCGCCGGATGGATACGGCAGCATCGACAGGCAGAAATACTTGGGCTTGGTCGAATCCTCGACCACCTCGAAGGCGCGTGTCGTCGTCCAGTAGTTCTGTGCAGCGGCTTCCACCGCCTGCGGAGCGTAGGCTTTTTCGGTCATTTCAGGATTGTGCCGGGGTTCGGCTGGGCATTGAAAAATGTGCGTCAGACTAGCGCAGCGGGCGCATTCGCGCCATGCATGGGGTCGGCGGGCTGTGCCAGAAGTCCGATATACCGCAACCGGTGCCCGCGCTATAAGTCGGCGTGCTGGATCGACGCGACAGCAGCGTCGGACATCGACACGTTTGTATGCGCGTCTCACCAACCCTTTGGGGATACCGATGAAAGTCCAACTGATCTCTGCCGCCATCCTTGGCTTGCTCGGCGCCAACGCAAAGGCTATAGAAGCCACGCCCAGCCTCATTGTTCTGCATTGCGCCAAGGTTTTCGATTCCACCAGCGGCACGATGCGCGGTGAGACGACCATCCTGATCGAGAACGGCCGTATCACCTCGATGCTGGATGGCCATGTTTCTCCTGAAAAGCCGCTAGCGGAGGACAACACCCCCGGCATGACCTGCCTACCCGGAATGATCGACAGTCATACCCATCTGACTTTCGAAACCAGTCCAACCGGTTTTACCGACCAGTTCCGCTGGAATGTCGCCGACTACGCGATCCGTTCCACCGTCAATGCGCGGAAGACGTTGGCGGCCGGTTTCACCAGCGTGCGTGATCTCGGCGATGGCGACAACGCTTCAATCGCGCTGCGCAATGCGGTCAACGCCGGCGTCGTGCCGGGCCCACGCATCTTCAGCGCAGGCACCGCGATCGGCAGCACGGGCGGCCACGCCGACGGCACCGATGGCTATCGCGCCGATCTGCAAGGCGATCCAGGCCCGAAGCAAGGCATCATCAACGGACCCGACGATGCCTGGAAGGCAGTACGCCAGCATTACAAGGATGGTGCCGACCTGATCAAGATCATGCCCTCCGGCGGCGTGCTCGATGAGAGCAGCAGCCCCGACAATGCGCAGATGACGATCGACGAGATCAAGGCCGTGGTCGCTGCCGCCCACGACTATGGCTTCACCGTCGCCGCCCATGCCCACGGTGCCGAAGCGATCCGCCGCTCGGTGATCGCCGGAGTCGACTCGATCGAGCACGGCACCTTCATGACCGATGAGGACATGAAGCTGATGAAGGAACACGGTACCTGGTATGTGCCGACGATCATCGCCGGACGCTATGTCGCCGAAAAGGCCGCCGTTCCTGGCTACTACCCGCCGCAGGTTGCAGCAAAGGCGCTCAAGGTCGGCCCGGTGATCCAGAAGACGGCTGGGCGCGCCTACAAGGCGGGCGTCAAGATCGCCTTTGGCACCGATGCAGCGGTCTATCCGCATGGTCAGAATGCGAAGGAACTGGAATACATGGTCGAGGCCGGCATACCGAATGCCTATGCCTTGCAAGCCGCAACAACCCATGCCGCCGAGTTGCTCAAGCAATCCAAGAATCTCGGCTCACTGGAGGTTGGCAAATATGCCGACATCATTGGCGTCAAAGGCGATCCCTTGACCGACATCACCGTCATGCAGCAGGTCATGTTTGTCATGAAGGGCGGCGAGATCTTCAAACAGGGCGGCGACTGAACGGTTGTTGTGGCGATCGGTGCGAATGCCACATCCCTGTGCCATGCTTGGTTGACCGTTCTGAGCCGATCCACAGGAGATTGCCATGAGCTTGAATCCCAAAACCCCGATGGCCCTGTACAAGGCCAACCTCGAACTCGTTCTGCGTATCGGCACCTTGCTCCAGGAAAATCGTCAGCGCTGGATGCAGGCAGGCGCAGCCGGAACCAGTGAGGCGATTCAACGCACCCTGGCCGAAACCGAGCGCATGCTGACCACAAACGACTGGAGCGCGCTGGCGAAAATCCCCGGCGCGGAATTCTGGAATTCACTGGGCGCGGGTGCCACTCCATTGCAGGGCACGGTCGAATCGGCCGTTCACAGTCAGGCCGAATTTGCCGAGGGGCTCAAGCAAGCCTTCGCCGAATGGCAGCAGCAATCGGCCGAAGCGCTTGGCGGCAATCCCACGCAACCGGCGCCCTGGGCGTTCAGTGATCTGGTGAAAGGCTTTGGTGCAGCTGAAGCGCAGCAGCAGACTGAATCCCGATCGAGCAAGCCAGCGCCGTCGAAGCCAGCCGCAAAGACGAAGAGTCCCGCGAAAGCCAAACAGAAAGCCGCGACAAGGAAAGCACCGAGCGGTACACGAAAAAAGTCTCCACGCAGATAGCCTGCCCGGCTCCGACATCGGCCCGAATGTCTGACTCAGCGAACACCGTGCATCAGACGCTTGATGAGCGGTGTCAGGATCAGCACGAGGAGGCCGGCTCCGATGCCGATCTTGGCCAGGAACACGAACAACTCGTCGTACCTGGACAAGGCTTCGGCGACATCGAGCACGGCGCCTTCGGGGATCTTGATCGACGACAGCTTGCCGAGCTGGGCCGCCAGAAGCTCTGAATAGGACGTGCCGAGGAACCAGCCGCCCATCATCAGGCTGACAACACGCGGCACCGACAATTGGGTGACCGCCGACAATCCGATCGGTGACAGCATCATCTCGCCGACCTCGAGGATGAAATAGGCAAGCACGAACCACCAGATGCCGGTCAGGCCATTCGCCTGAGGATTGCGCGCACTCCAGACCAGGACGAGAAACGAGACGCCGGCAAGGATCAATCCATAGGCCGATTTTGCCGGCTTGCTCGGATTGAGGCCGCGCTTGTCCAGTCGCGGCCACAACCATGCAAAGATCGGCGCAAGCAAGAGAATGAAGAATGCGCCGAGGAAGGTCAGTTGACTGGCCGTCCATTCGACGCCGAGCGCCTGATGATTCATCACCCGATCCGAGAACAGCACCCAGGAGCCATAGGTCTGCTCGTACAGCGTAAAGAACACGAGGCAAAAGCCGATAAAGGCAAGCACAGCGAACATCTGGTCGCGTTCGACCTTGCTGCAATGCTTGAACATGAACCAGAGGATGCCGCCAAACAGGCAAATCGAGACCAGGTGCATCGACAAGACGACCGGCGTCGGCTCGAAGAATCCCGGGATGATGTTGAGGATCAGCGAGTGAGCCTGGATCAGCAGCCAGACCACGAACAAGCCGGCGATCGCTCCGAGATAAATCAGATGCTCGCGCGACAGCGGGCCGAGCAGGCGCTCGCTCAGCTTCCCTGGCTCACGCGGCTCGGCGTGTCCCATCAGATGCTTCTGGCCGTAGAGGAAGTTCGCCAATCCGGCAATCATGCCGATGCCTGCCGCGCCGAACCCCCAACCCCAGCCATAGGTTTCGCCGAGCCAGCCGCAGAGCAGGGCCGACACCGTTGCACCGATATTGATGCCGGCATAGAAGATGCTGAAACCCGAATCGCGACGCGGGTCGTTCTCCGCGTAGAGTTTGCCGACGATGGTCGAAATGTTCGGTTTGAGGAAGCCCACCCCCATGATGATCAGCGACAGCGACAAGTAGAAGATCTGCAAGGCGCCTTCATCGCGCGTTACCACGCCATCGACCACGCTCGCCTGATTGCCTTCGATGGCCATACCCAGATGACCGAGCACCAGCAGGATGCCGCCGAACACGACCGCCTTGCGCATGCCGAGCCAGCGATCGGCAATCAGTCCGCCGATGACCGGCATTGCATAGACCAAGCCGCCATAGGCACCAATCAGGTTGTAGCCGTAGTCGTCGCTGAATAGATGATATTTGACCAGGTACAGCATCAGCAGCGCCTTCATTCCATAGAACGAAAAGCGCTCCCACATCTCGGTGAAAAAACAGATGTAGAGGCCCTTGGGATGGCCAAGAAACTCCTGCGATTTCTCGGCGCGGGTGGCGGCAGACGGCTCGGACGGCATGCAACTTTCCGGAGTGAAGCGAAGCCGGAGTATAGCGGCACCTGATTCGCATCGACCGCGTCAGCCAGTACTTTCCCCACGATCAGAATGCCGTCAGCACGCTCAAGAATTCCTCACCATAGCGTGCCAGTTTCATTTCGCCGACGCCGCTGATCGTGGCGAACTCGGAAAGCGACTGGGGGTGTTCGCGCAGCATCTGCAGCAGGGTGGCATCGGCGAAGATCCGGTAAGCCGGAACGCCCTGCTCCTTGGCCAGTCGTGCGCGCGTGTTGCGCAGGGATTCCCACAATGCCGATTCATTCGGCGCGATATCGAGGGTCTGCGTCTTGCGTTCGCCGCGCACGGATTTCTTCTTCGCCTTGCGTTCGATCTTGTCGGCGACGTGGCGCATGCGCACCTCGGCTTCGCCGCGCAGAACCGCGCGGCTGGCGTCGACCAGACGCAAGGTGCCGTACCCTTCATCATCCGGGGCAAGCAAGCCAGCGGCGACAAGCTGGCGGAAGATCGCGCTCCATTGGCGATCATCGAACTCGGCGCCGATGCCGAAGGTGCTGAGCCGGTCGTGATCGAACCTGGCCACCTTTTCGCCATCGATGCCACGCAACACGTCGATCAAGTGCTTGACGCCGAAACGCTGGCCGGTGCGGTAGACGCACGAGAGCGCCTTCTGCGCGGCCACCGTCGCATCCCAGGTTTGTGGCGGATCGAGGCAGTTGTCACAATTGCCGCAATTGCCAGCCGGCGTTTCTCCGAAATAGCTCAACAACTGGCGCCGTCGGCAACCTGTACTTTCCGCGTAGCCGATCAGCGCATTGAGCTTGCTGCGCTCGATCCGCTTGCGCTCCTCGCCGGAATCGGATTTCGAGATGAACTGCGACAAGGTGACGACATCGGCAAGCCCATAGGTCATCCAGGCTTCCGACGGCAAGCCATCACGCCCGGCACGCCCGGTTTCCTGGTAATAGCCTTCGAGACTCTTGGGTAAATCGAGATGGGCGACGAAACGCACATCAGGCTTGTCGATCCCCATGCCAAACGCAATCGTCGCAACCATGATGATGGCGTCCTCGCGCAGGAATCGCCGCTGATTTGCCGCGCGCAATTCGGCGCTCATGCCTGCGTGATAAGGCAGCGCAAGGAACCCGTCATCGGCCAGTACGGCCGCTGTCGCATCGACCTTGTTCCGCGACAGGCAGTAGACGATGCCTGATTCATCATGGTGATGAACCAGAAAATCCTTGAGCTGTCGGCGCGGGTTGTCTTTCTCGACGACGCTGTAGCGGATGTTCGGCCGGTCGAAACTTGCAACGAAACTGTGAGCCGATTCGAGACCAAGGCGTTCAATGATCTCGTGACGCGTCGGTGCATCGGCCGTCGCCGTGAGCGCAATACGCGGCACCTGCGGGAAGCGCTCGTGCAGCACCGTCAACTGGCGGTACTCCGGGCGAAAATCATGCCCCCATTGCGAGACGCAATGCGCCTCGTCGATCGCAAACAGACTCACTTCGACGTGTTCGAGCAGATCAAGAAAGCGTCCGGTCAGCAGTCGCTCCGGAGCGACGTAAAGCAGTTTCAGATCGCCAGCTCGAAGGCGCTGTTCAACCTCGCGCTGGGATCCGCCATCGAGACTCGAATTGAGATATGCCGCCTCGATTCCAAGCTGATGCAAGGCCTCGACCTGATCCTGCATCAAGGCAATCAGCGGCGAAACGACGATCGCCGTACCCGAGCGGATCAAAGCCGGAATCTGGTAGCAAAGTGACTTGCCACCACCGGTCGGCATCAACACCAGGGCATCAGATCCACTCGAAACACGCTCGATGATGGCCTGCTGATCACCACGAAACGCGGCATAGCCGAAGACGGAGTTGAGTATCTGCAAAGAGGAGTCAGCCATGGCGTGATGCTACCAGCTGGCGACGCTAGGCGCGGAGTGCGCACAGCACATTGGTTTCAACCATCGCCCCTTGGATTTCAAACGGCATGAATTCTTTGCTAAAAAGATAGTGAATGACAACAAGTCCGCAAATGGTTCCGGGCTTGCATGGCTGGCATGCGCCATATTGAAGCTGGGTGGGGGTGCCTGGCTACGTGCACGAATGCACGCGTCTTGTACTTGACGTGGGCCTTGTATCGGCGATCCTATCAGGAGTCCGCACAGCAGTCTTTTTCTCAGTCGCCGCACGCTTACAAGTTGCCAACCATCGACTTGAGTCACCAACACGTGAGTGCCAGCCGCTTCAAGACCAATTGTCCAAGATCAAACCGGGATGAGCATGAACAAGTTTCTGCATACTGTGGCTGCGACTTTGCTGTCAGTCTCGAGTTTCGCTTACGCTTCCACTTGCATCACTCCAAAGGTAAGTTTGCCGACGATACATAAGGGAGCCGTTCTTGTTTTTGGTGAGATCCACGGCTCGAAGGAGTCTCCTGACTATTTTCTTCGGGCGACGTGCGCCGCTATCGAAGAGTACCCCCGCAAACCATTGTTGATCGGGCTAGAAATTCCGATCAGTGAGCAAGGCGGATTGGATCGGTTCGTCAGTTCAGATGGTGGCCCCAATGCCGTGAAGACGCTGCTATCGTTACCCTTCTGGAATCGATCAATGCAGGATGGCCGCAGTTCCCATGCTATGTTTCAACTCATTGACGGACTTCGACTTCTACGGAAGCGAACCCCAAACATGATCGTTGCAGCCATCGACGATCAGTCCTTGGCATCGACCCGGGATGCATCAATGGCAGCTCAAATAGATAATTTGATGATCGAGTACCGGGACGCGCGCGCCTTGGTCTTGTTAGGCAACTACCACGCAAAGCGGCGCCCGCGCCAATCTTTGGAAGAGCACGTAGATTCCATGGTTGAGTTTCTCAGCACCCCCAATCGGAGTCTTGCGTTCAGGCCCCGGGATGGGCGCTACTGGGCCTGCGCGCCGCGCTGTGAGGTGCATACATTGAATGTCAATACGGATGCAAACGAGGCAGTCAACTGGTTCGCCAGCGAACCGAGCTCTTCAGAGAACTTCGACGGGCTTATCGACCTGGGAACGATTTCCGAGTCGGTTCCGGCAGTCAGCGCAGAACAACATTAGTCTCAATAAGAGCATTTGGTAATAAATGCTCAGCGTTGACCTGTTGCAGCTCGCGTGCTGCGCACGCGGCAGCAAAAGAAAACCCCACCCGATTGCTCGGATGGGGTTCGGTAATAAATGCTCAGCGTTGACCTGTTGCAGCTCGCGTGCTGCGCACGCGGCAGCAAAAGAAAACCCCACCCGATTGCTCGGATGGGGTTTTGGGTAATAAATGCTCAGCGTTGACCTACTCTTGCATGGCTTAAGCCACACTACCATCGGCGCAGCTGCGTTTCACTTCCGAGTTCGGGATGGGATCGGGTGGTTCCACAGCGCTATGTTCGCTGAGCAATCGGTGGAGACAGCGCTTCTTGAGCGCCGGTCTCGCGTTGGGTCTTGGGACGTAATAAGTCGTTTTGGCTCGGTTGAGCTTGCGTGAAGCTGAGGCAATAGCGGTGGGCTCTTTCGGAGCGCACCTTGAAGCAACTTGGAGTTATATGGTCAAGCCGCACGGATCATTAGTAGTGGTTAGCTCGGCATTACTGCTATACACACCCACCCTATCAACCACGTAGTCTTCATGGTTCCTTCAGGAGCCTTATGGCTCGGGAGGTCTCATCTTGAGGCGCGCTTCCCGCTTAGATGCTTTCAGCGGTTATCGCTTCCGAATATAGCTACCCGGCAGTGCCACTGGCGTGACAACCGGAACACCAGGGATTCGTCCACTCCGGTCCTCTCGTACTAGGAGCAGCCCCTCTCAAACCTCCAACGCCCACGACAGATAGGGACCGAACTGTCTCACGACGTTCTGAACCCAGCTCGCGTACCACTTTAAATGGCGAACAGCCATACCCTTGGGACCGGCTACAGCCCCAGGATGTGATGAGCCGACATCGAGGTGCCAAACTCCGCCGTCGATATGAACTCTTGGGCGGAATCAGCCTGTTATCCCCGGAGTACCTTTTATCCGTTGAGCGATGGCCCTTCCATACAGAACCACCGGATCACTAAGTCCTACTTTCGTACCTGCTTGATCCGTCGATCTCGCAGTCAAGCACGCTTATGCCTTTGCACACAGTGCGCGATGTCCGACCGCGCTGAGCGTACCTTCGAGCTCCTCCGTTACTCTTTGGGAGGAGACCGCCCCAGTCAAACTACCCACCATACATGGTCCCCGATCCGGATTACGGACCCAGGTTAGAACGTCAAGCACATCAGGGTGGTATTTCAAGGTTGGCTCCATGCGATCTGGCGACCACACTTCAATGCCTCCCACCTATCCTACACAGACGAACTCAACGTTCAATGTAAAGCTATAGTAAAGGTTCACGGGGTCTTTCCGTCTTGCCGCGGGAACGCTGCATCTTCACAGCGATTTCAATTTCACTGAGTCTCGGGTGGAGACAGCGCCGCTGTCGTTACACCATTCGTGCAGGTCGGAACTTACCCGACAAGGAATTTCGCTACCTTAGGACCGTTATAGTTACGGCCGCCGTTTACCGGGGCTTCGATCAAGAGCTTCGCCTTGCGGCTGACCCCATCAATTAACCTTCCGGCACCGGGCAGGTGTCACACCCTATACGTCCACTTTCGTGTTTGCAGAGTGCTGTGTTTTTGATAAACAGTCGCAGCGGCCTGGTCACTGCGGCCCAAGAATGCTCAGCTCCGCATGGAGCCACACTCCTGGGCGCACCTTCTCCCGAAGTTACGGTGCTATGTTGCCTAGTTCCTTCACCCGAGTTCTCTCAAGCGCCTTGGGATTCTCACCCTGCCTACCTGTGTCGGATTACGGTACGGTTCTATCGCAGCTGAAGCTTAGAGGCTTTTCCTGGAAGCGTGGGATCAGTAACTTCGACTCTAATGAGTCTCGTCTCGGTGCTCGGCATAAAGAGACGCGGATTTTCCTACGCCTCATGCCTACCTCCTTTCCCCGGGACTACCAACGCCCGGTATACCTACCCTTCTCCGTCCCCCCATCGCACTGCGATAAAGTGCTGGAATATTAACCAGCTTCCCATCGACTACGCGTTTCCGCCTCGCCTTAGGGACCGACTCACCCTGCGCCGATGAACGTTGCGCTAGGAAACCTTGGGCTTTCGGCGGGGAGGCTTTTCACCCCCCTTATCGTTACTCATGTCAGCATTCGCACTTCCGATACCTCCAGCAGACTTTACAATCCACCTTCACAGGCGTACGGAACGCTCCTCTACCGCTCAGAGGCCAGACGACAGATGACAGTCCTCAGATCGCATGTCGATGCAATCCCGAGACCATCTTGACTATTTCCTGGTATTCGTCACGCCAGGTTTCATATGTGCCCTGATCCAGGTAACCCAGATCAAAACAATATCGCAACCACACGCGTGTCTCTTCGGTCGATCCAATGGCTATGCTCAGGAAACGCCGGAAGTCCGCCTTGGAACTGGTTTGCTTTCCGTGTCCCTCTGCGATGTTGGCGCAAATGGATTTGCTTGACCGTCGAAGTTGGTCTGCCAGTCCGCGTTGTTCTGCGGCCGGCATGCCCAGGCTAAAACGATGAACTTCCAGCGATATCCGATACGCGCGCCTGAAGACTTCAAGATCTTCAAACGATCGCCCCTTCATCACTTTCTGTCCTCTGTCATCTGTAGTCTGACCTCTGAACCCCGAGCTTCGGTGCATGGCTTAGCCCCGTTAAATCTTCCGCGCGGGCCGACTCGACCAGTGAGCTATTACGCTTTCTTTAAAGGGTGGCTGCTTCTAAGCCAACCTCCTGGCTGTCTATGCCTTCCCACTTCGTTCACCACTTAGCCATGACTTTGGGACCTTAGCTGCGGGTCTGGGTTGTTTCCCTTTTCACGACGGACGTTAGCACCCGCCGTGTGTCTCCCGTGCTTGCACGTGTTGGTATTCGGAGTTTGCAATGGTTTGCTAAGTCGCAATGACCCGCTAGCCATAACAGTGCTCTACCCCCAACAGTGATACACGAGGCGCTACCTAAATAGCTTTCGAGGAGAACCAGCTATCTCCGGGTTCGATTAGCTTTTCACTCCTATCCACACCTCATCCCCTACTTTTGCAACAGGAGTGGGTTCGGGCCTCCAGTCCGTGTTACCGGACCTTCACCCTGGGCATGGATAGATCACCCGGTTTCGGGTCTACGCCGTGCGACTATGCGCCCTATTCAGACTCGGTTTCCCTTCGCCTCCCCTAGACGGTTAAGCTCGCCACACAACGTAAGTCGCTGACCCATTATACAAAAGGTACGCCATCACCCCACGAAGGGGCTCTGACTGCTTGTACGCATACGGTTTCAGGTTCTATTTCACTCCCCTCTCCGGGGTTCTTTTCGCCTTTCCCTCACGGTACTGGTTCACTATCGGTCGGTCAGGAGTATTTAGCCTTGGAGGATGGTCCCCCCATGTTCAGACAGGGTTTCACGTGCCCCGCCCTACTCACTTTCATCGCACAAGCCCTTTCGGATACCGGGCTATCACCGTCTACGGCAGGCCTTTCCAGACCCTTCTCCTAGAACTTGTGCAACTTTTGGGCTGTTCCCCGTTCGCTCGTCGCTACTTAGGGAATCTCTGTTGATTTCTTTTCCTTCAGGTAATGAGATATTTCAGTTCCCTGAGTTCGCCTCCACACGCCTATGTATTCAGCGTGGGATACTCCTTGCGGAGTGGGTTTCCCCATTCGGACATTCCCGGATCAATGCTTGTTGCCAGCTCCCCGGAACTTTTCGCAGGCTGCCACGTCCTTCATCGCCTCTGACCGCCAAGGCATCCACCGTATGCGCTTAGTCGCTTGACCATATAACTCCAAGTCACCTCGGAATTACACGTCATCAACTCTACTCAATTACTTCGCCTACTTGCCTCAACGACACGTTCGACTCATTCGAGCCAAAACGCTTATTACGTCCCAAGTTTTCAAAGATCACGACACAGGCCTCAACGCCTGATCGTTTCTAAAAAGATGTGTGCGCAACTACATTCAGAGTGTGTTTGGAACGGGCTTCTGGTGAGAAGTCCGCACACGGATGTGCGGTTCTGCCTTGCCTTTCGCGAATGGATTCGCGTGAAGTAACGACTCGCGGCCTGCCACTCACCCGCAAATGGACCCGCGTGGAGATAATGGTGGGTCTGGGAGGACTCGAACCTCCGGCCTCACCCTTATCAGGGGTGCGCTCTAACCACCTGAGCTACAGACCCAACGGGCAAGACGTCGCTTCGAGTCATCCTGACGCATGGGCCGGTCGGCACCAAAGTCTGACGCACGCGGAACATGAGTTTTTACAGTCTTGTGTCATCAGTCACCTGACAACCCATCTGTACTCTGTCCCCTGTGGTCTGTCCTCTGATCTGGTGGAGCTTGTCGGGATCGAACCGACGACCCCCTGCTTGCAAAGCAGGTGCTCTCCCAGCTGAGCTAAAGCCCCAAGCGTTTGTCTGCGCCAAACTTCAAGCGCAACAAAACAGGACGCTCCCGCGCCAGTCTCTCGACCAGCCGGAACTCTGAATGCAGGTAACTTGTGTGGACGCCTTACAGCGGCGAAGCCGTTTACTTAAGGAGGTGATCCAGCCGCACCTTCCGATACGGCTACCTTGTTACGACTTCACCCCAGTCATGAACCACTCCGTGGCAAGCGCGCTCCTTACGGTTACGCTACCTGCTTCTGGAGCAACCCACTCCCATGGTGTGACGGGCGGTGTGTACAAGGCCCGGGAACGTATTCACCGCGACAATGCTGATTCGCGATTACTAGCGATTCCGACTTCACGGAGTCGAGTTGCAGACTCCGATCCGGACTGAGATCGGCTTTCTGGGATTGGCTCCACCTCGCGGTATTGCAACCCTCTGTACCGACCATTGTAGTACGTGTGTAGCCCTGGCCGTAAGGGCCATGATGACTTGACGTCATCCCCACCTTCCTCCGGTTTGTCACCGGCAGTCTCCTTAGAGTTCCCACCATTACGTGCTGGCAACTAAGGACAAGGGTTGCGCTCGTTGCGGGACTTAACCCAACATCTCACGACACGAGCTGACGACAGCCATGCAGCACCTGTGTTCCGATTCCCGAAGGCACTCCTGCATCTCTGCTGGATTCCGGACATGTCAAGGCCAGGTAAGGTTCTTCGCGTTGCATCGAATTAAACCACATACTCCACCGCTTGTGCGGGCCCCCGTCAATTCCTTTGAGTTTCAGTCTTGCGACCGTACTCCCCAGGCGGCGAACTTAACGCGTTAGCTTCGACACTGAGCACCTAAGTGTGCCCAACGTCCAGTTCGCATCGTTTAGGGCGTGGACTACCAGGGTATCTAATCCTGTTTGCTCCCCACGCTTTCGTGCCTCAGCGTCAGTGTTGTCCCAGATGGCCGCCTTCGCCACTGGTGTTCCTTCCGATCTCTACGCATTTCACCGCTACACCGGAAATTCCACCATCCTCTGACACACTCTAGCTAGCCAGTATCCATCGCCATTCCCAGGTTGAGCCCGGGGCTTTCACGACAGACTTAACTAACCGCCTACGCACGCTTTACGCCCAGTAATTCCGAGTAACGCTTGCACCCTTCGTATTACCGCGGCTGCTGGCACGAAGTTAGCCGGTGCTTATTCTTTGGGTACCGTCAGTCAACCGAAGTATTAATCCGGTCGGTTTCTTCCCCAACAAAAGTGCTTTACAACCCGAAGGCCTTCTTCACACACGCGGCATGGCTGGATCAGGCTTGCGCCCATTGTCCAATATTCCCCACTGCTGCCTCCCGTAGGAGTCTGGACCGTGTCTCAGTTCCAGTGTGGCTGATCATCCTCTCAGACCAGCTACGGATCGTCGCCTTGGTGGGCCTTTACCCCGCCAACTAGCTAATCCGGCATCGGCTCATCTTATCGCGTGAGGCCCGAAGGTCCCCCACTTTCACCCGTAGGTCGTATGCGGTATTAGCGTAAGTTTCCCTACGTTATCCCCCACAACAAGGTAGATTCCGATGCATTCCTCACCCGTCCGCCGCTCGCCGCCAGGGTTGCCCCCGCGCTGCCGCTCGACTTGCATGTGTTAGGCCTGCCGCCAGCGTTCACTCTGAGCCAGGATCAAACTCTTCAGTTGAACCTTCTAACCATCGGGGTTACCCCCCTAGGTTTGTTCCTGAACGTTTAACCCAAGCATCTTCAAACTATGGCTTATAGCTTTTGCTTGATTCTTGCTTGGACGCTCGTATTGCTTTGGACTTTCATCCACCGCAAGGCGCCCACACAAGATACCTGCGCACACTGTCAAAGATCAGTTACGACGCGGGAATCTGCACCCCCGCAGCTGACAACCTTTCGTCGTCAGCGAGCCGCACATCATACAACCATTTTCCTGACCGTCAACACCTCAGCAGAACTATTTTGCTGTCCCGCAACACCGTTTCGATCACCCCAGGAACCCCAGCCAATCGCTCAGCCATCCGTCCGCGGGGCGCGCATCCTAACCGCAAGATTCGGTTTGCGAAAGGGGTGGCGAGAAGTTTTTTTCGTCGAATTGCACGCAACCGGCAATTGGCTGGGCTCAACGGCCCTCGTTCGGTGCCTGACTCGGGTGCTGCACCGGCCTGTTGCTCTCGCTGACGCCCAACCACGGAACCCGTGCGCACGCCGGGTCAGGATATGCACGCAATGCATGCTCGCAAGGGACACCGCATTGATAGGGGACCAACATCGGAATACTTGCGCTGGAGGGAGCATCTTCCACCGGAACAAAGACGCGCATCTCGACCACCTTCGCCTGGCTGGCGCTTGTTGACTGGTGGCCAGTAGAGCAGTCAGCGCGGTCGCCGGGGCGACATGACGAGTCCGGCTACGGATGAGTTGTGTCGAAACGAGGGCAATACCGGTTAAGAGGATCTGACGGAAATCAGATCTCGATCATCTCGAAGTCGGATTTGGTGACCCCGCAATCCGGGCATGTCCAGGTTTCGGGTACATCTTCCCAACGGGTTCCTGGCGCAATGCCGTCATCCGGCCAGCCTTCGGCCTCGCTATAGAGAAAGCCGCAAACAACGCACATGAAGGTACGCAAGGGTGTATCTGCTTGAGTCATCGTCGTTCTGCATGGGGAATGGATGCGCGTACACGCGCTGCGCATATCATTGTCTCAGCTTGCGTGTGTCGCGCAAAGCCGAAACCTGGAGTCGCCATGCACGAAATGCGAGGCCTTTATGCGATCAGCAACGGTCCCCGTCGCGATTTTCGCGAGGCGATCGAGGCCGCACTGATTGGCGGCGCCCGGATAGTCCAGTACCGCGACAAGACAGCCGAACAGGCGCGTCGCAGCGCTGAAGCCATGATGATCGTCGACTTGTGCAAGAAGCATTCGGCCATTTCGATCATCAACGATGACGTCGAGCTGGCCCACGTGTGCGGCGCAACTGGCGTCCATCTCGGTGCCGAGGATGGAGAAATCACGGCGGCGCGTGCTTGCCTGGGAGACGGCGTCCTGATCGGAATTTCCTGTTATGACTCGATTGATCTGGCACGCCAGGCAGTCGCAGCGGGGGCTGACTATGTCGCTTTCGGGTCATTTCATCCCTCGCCGACCAAGCCGCAGGCTCGTCGTGCAACGCCGGATCTGTTGCGGGCGGCGAAATCGCTTGGCGTGCCGGTGGTGGCCATCGGCGGCATCAGCCCCGACAATGCCGGATCGCTGATCGATGCCGGCGCGGATTGCGTGGCCGTCATTTCGTCGCTATTCGACGCCGCCGATATCGAAGCGGCCGCCCGTCAGTTCAGCAAACTTTTTTCCTGATTCCATTGAGAAACCCATGAGTTCAAATCACGAGATGTTCCAGCGCGCCCAGGCCCTGATGCCGGGTGGCGTCAATTCCCCGGTTCGTGCATTCAAGTCGGTCGGTGGCGAGCCATTCTTCACCGAGCGTGCCGATGGAGCGTACTTGTGGGATGTCGAAGGCAAGCGCTATATCGACTATGTCGGCTCGTGGGGACCGATGATCGTCGGCCACAACCATCCAGCCGTGCGCGAAGCTGTCGCCAAGGCCATCGGCAACGGGTTGTCATTTGGAACACCCTGCCCGGCCGAGATCACGATGGCCGAGACGATAAGCAAGCTGGTGCCATCAATCGAGGTTTCGCGCATGGTCAACTCGGGCACCGAGGCGACGATGTCGGCAATCCGGCTTGCGCGCGGCTTCACCGGGCGCTCACGCATCATCAAGTTCGAGGGCTGCTACCACGGACATGCCGATGCCTTCCTGGTCAAGGCCGGCTCCGGCGCGCTAACGCTCGGAGTACCGACCTCGCCTGGCGTACCCAAGGCCCTGGCCGATCTGACCCTGACCCTGCCGTTCAATAATTTTGAAGCGGCTACGCGCATGTTCGACGAGGTCGGCAGCGACATCGCCGGCCTGATTGTCGAACCCGTCCCCGGCAACATGAACTGCGTTCCACCACACGACGGCTATCTGCAACACCTGCGCGAGTTGTGCACAAAGCATGGCGCGCTGCTGATCTTCGATGAGGTCATGACCGGTTTCCGGGTCGCCCTTGGCGGCGCGCAAGCGCATTACGGCATCAGCCCGGATCTGACCACGCTCGGCAAGATCATCGGTGGCGGCATGCCGGTGGGTGCCTACGGTGGCCGTCGCGAGATCATGAACCAGATCGCCCCGGCCGGGCCGGTCTACCAGGCCGGCACTCTGAGTGGCAACCCGGTCGCGATGGCGGCTGGCCTGGCCATGCTCGAACTGATCCAGGCCCCCGGATTCCATGTCGAACTGAGCCGTCGCACGCAGCTGCTGGTCGACGGCCTGCAAGCGCTCGCCGATGCTGAAGGCATTCCATTCACGACCACGCGCGTCGGTGGCATGTTCGGCTTGTTCTTCAGCAATGAGAAAGTTGAAAGCTACGCACAGGCAACGGCTTGCGATACTTCACGATTCAATCGCTTCTTCCAGGCCATGCTTGAGGGCGGCGTCTTTCTCGCGCCTTCGGCCTACGAGGCCGGTTTCATGTCGATGGCGCACGACGAGCAGATCATTGCCGATACGCTGCGAGTCGCTCGCGAAGCCTTCAAGACGCTGGCCGCATAGACGTCGAATTCGCGATCACCGTTCTACTATTGACTGGGCCCACAAACAGTCGCTACTGAGTGCTTCTCCTCTATGCCCTATGGGCACACTGGCGGGAGAAGGAATAGAGCAAAGCCGAAATATTTATTGGCTCAATCAATAATTCGAATTCTGACCTGCACTTTCGCGGAGATTCAACCATGCGTCTTGAGACCCTTGCCGTGCATGCCGGTGGTGAGAGCGATGCCGCAACTGGCGCGGTGACGCCACCGATCCATCTGGCCACGACGTTTCGGCATGGCCCGGCGGCCGAGCGCATTGCTGGCTACGAGTACCAGCGCGAAGGCAACCCGACCAATGATCGTCTTTGCGCGGCGATTGCCGGGCTCGAAGGCGGCGCAACGGCACTGACCTTCGCGTCAGGCATGGCCGCGATCAGTTGCCTGCTCGAATCGCTGGAGCCCGGCTCGCATATCGCGCTGCCGGATGACTGCTATACCGGTCTGCGCGTACTCGGCGCGGAGTTTCTAGCGCAACGCGGCATTCGCGTGAGCACGGTCGACATGACCGATCTCGATACGCTGGAAAGGCTTTGCCGGGATGGCATCGATTTGATCTGGGTCGAGACGCCGTCGAATCCGTGCATGAAGATCAGCGACATCCAGGCGCTGGCCGGAATCGCGAAAGCGCATGGCAGCGTGCTGGTCTGTGACAACACGTTTGCCTCGCCGGTGCTGCAGCGTCCACTTCAACTCGGTGCCGATATCGTCATGCATTCGACGACGAAATATTTCGGCGGCCATAGCGATGTGCTCGGTGGCGCGCTGGTCTTCGGGCAGGCCGGCGAATGGCAGGAGCGCGTTGCCCACCGTCTGCACATCACTGGCGCGGTTCTGGCTCCTTTCAGTGCCTGGCTGACTCTGCGCGGCTGCCGATCGTTGCCGGCACGCATGGCGATGCATTGCGCAAATGCGCGCGCCGTCGCCGGTTTCCTCGCCGCGCATCCCGCAATCGAGCGGGTCAACTATCCGGGCTTGGCCAGTCATCCGGGACATGCAATCGCAGCGCGCCAGATGAGCGATTTCAGCGGCATGCTCAGTATCGAATTGCGCGGCGGGCGTAGCGCAGCGATTTCGATGGCAGGCCGATTGAAGGTATTCACCAATGCCACTTCGCTAGGCGGCTGCGAATCACTGATCGAGCACCGCGCCTCGGTCGAGGGGGCCAATCCGACCTCAGCGGAGAACCTGCTGCGCATTTCGGTCGGGCTGGAGCATCCGGATGACCTGATCGCCGATCTCGCTCAAGCTCTTCAATAGTGGGGGATTACCGGATCGTCACCGGCATCGGCTCAGAGCTTGTGAAACATTCGACTGCCGTAGCGCCAGCGTCGCCGCGCGCTCACTCCGATCCGAAGCGTTCGATCACAGATCGAATCAACAACAAAGCAGCAACGCGAGGAAAGACAACGAAGCCCGCGTCCCATGCCGGCTTTTGCGGGTCGGCGCTATGCGCTGACGAACCCACCAAAAGCGCGAGTAGTTGCGATCCAGGTTCCTGTGGGTCGGCGCTGTGCGCTGACGTTTTCACGGATTTGCCCGCAGCTTCGCCGGCAGGGGTGGTTGGCGGCATTCGTAGTAGGCAGATGATTTTTTGGGTCTTCGTGAAATCGTGTGGGTGAATTCATCGGTTTTCATTGCTGCAGCAGGATGCAGGTGAGCGCCTTCCGTTGTAGGTTGGGGTGAGCGCAGGCGAACCCCAACGGATTGCGATCCCCCATCCGCGTGGCGGCGAGCCTGCCACAATGGCTGTTGGGGTTCGCTTGCGCTCACCACCAACCTACCCAATCCGCGCGGGACGAATGGGGAACACTCCGATCACAAACCTGCTGACTGTTGCCCGGGGACGAAAGCCGCGGAATCAATAGGCGCCCGGCAGACGCCGCAGTTGCTTCACTGAACTGACCGTCAACAAAGCGCGCCGGATTCCACGACAACACAGAAACCTGAAGAGCGTTGTTCTGCAAGGGTTACGCCGGGAACTACGCATCAAGTTCACCCACAGGTTTTCACGAAGAGCCGATTTTTTCACAAGCTCTCAGTCCGATAGCGACGCCAGCGCCGAGCGCAGTCTCTGCAAACCCGCCGTGACATCCGCGTGCTCGATGTTGAGCGCCGGCACGAAGCGCAGTACCTCCGGCCCTGCCTGCAGCAGCAGCAAACCTTCGCGTGCTGCTGCATCGAGAATCTCACCACCGCGCTGAGCCCATGCCGGCGCAAGAACAGCGCCGAGCATCAAGCCGCGTCCGCGAATCTGCACGAAAACGCCGAGGTCGCTGCCCATGGCTTGCAGACCTTCGCGCAGTTGCTGCGAACGTTGCTCGACATTGGCGACAATTTCCGGCGAAGCCAGTCGTCGCAAGGCCACGCGTGCGACCGCGGCAGCCAGCGGATTGCCGCCGAAAGTCGTGCCGTGAGCACCGAACTGCATCGTCTGTGCGGCTCGTGATCCAACCAGCATCGCGCCGATCGGGAAGCCGCAACCAAGCGCCTTGGCCAGGGTCATGACATCGGGTTGCACGCCCGACCATTGATGCGCCCACAGCTTTCCGCTGCGGCCCATTCCCGACTGGATCTCGTCGAACACAAGCAAGGCACCGATCGCATCGCAGCGTTCGCGCAGTGCACACAGGAATTCATCTGTCGCCGGAACCACACCGCCCTCGCCCTGGATCGGCTCGACCAGCACGCCGGCGACGTCGTCGCTCAGCACCTGATCGAGTGCGTCGATGTCGTTGAATGCCGAGTAGCGGAATCCGCCCGGCAACGGTTCGTAGCCCTGCTGGTATTTCGGTTGCGCGGTGGCGGTGACCGCCGCCAGCGTGCGTCCATGGAAGGAACCGGCAAAGCTCAGGATCACACGCCGTTCGGCGCCACGCCCCTGATCGGCCGCATGTTTGCGCACCAGTTTGATTGCCGCTTCGTTGGCTTCCGTTCCCGAATTGCACAGGAAAACGTGCTTGGCAAATGCACTCGCCGCGACGAGTTCTTCGGCAAGCCGGATTGATGGCTCGACATGGAACACATTGCTGGTGTGCCAGAGCTTCGCCGCTTGTTCATGCAATGCAGCCAAGATCTCTGCATCACCATGTCCGAGTGCGTTGACTGCGATCCCGGCGGCGAAGTCGATGTATTCCTTGCCATCAAGATCCCAAAGCCGCGAGCCCTTGCCATGATCGAGGATCAGCGCGCGCTGGCGATAGATCGGCAGCAGGTTTTCCTGCGCCGTGGCGATCAGGTCGGTAGTTTCGTTCATGCCTTGAATGACCGGGACGTTCGTGCGATCGGATACGAATCAGGGCGCCGACAGCGGGCACACCGATTGCTCCAGGGTGTCGGCGCGCAGACCGGGTTCGATCGCCGCTGCGACATTCGCTTCGGCGGCGGTGATTGCCGTCGCCACATTGCCGCCGATGAGAGTGAACAAAGTTCCATCACAATCGATATTGCTCAGCACATAGTTGTTGATAGCGACGCCCGGAGCCAGAAGGTCGATGCTGTAGACGCCGTCGACACCATCCGTCTGCATCAGATAATCGAGCGTATATCCGAGTGTGATCGTGTTCAGGCTGATCGAGCAGGCCGGAAATAAACTCGTCGTTATTGGTACGGTGATGTTCGCAGCGGTTCCGGGGCCAGTGAAGTGTCCCGCGGCAAAGTTTCCGGAGAACGTTCCGGCCGCGATCGAGACGGGGCAGCCATCGACGCCGACACCGCAGCCATTCGTTGCCGCGCAAACCGTGTAGCCGATTCCCGACTGGCTCCCCGACTGTGCCGGGATGCAGGCGCTGGTGCCATCGATGCTCGCGCGTATCGATTCGAGAAACTGCGGCTTGGGCTTCGCCGTCACCCAACAGGTATCGAAACCATCGTGGGTCAGCAGATCGCCTGCGGCCACCGGCGACGTGCACATGACAAAAACGAGTGCAACGCCTGCAGCGGATCGAACGGTCTTGAACATGATTTCCTCCCCGGAGGATCGTTGATTCTGGGCAACTGCGCGTGAATGCGCCACGGCTAATCGAGAAACAGATCAGGCAACAAAGGTTTTCCGGGCGAAACCGCGTATTGCTCGAAATCCGTCACGCCCTGTGCCGCCAGCACTTCATCATCAATCAGGAATCCGCCGGTCTGCTCGCGGCTCGGCATGGTCAGGATCGCGTGCGCGGCATCGGCGACGATCTCGGGCTTGCGTGCATTGTCGGTGTTGACGCCGGGAATCATGTTCAGCGCATCGGTTGCGATCAAGGTGCGCGGCCACAGCGCATTGACGGCAATGCCAATGTCACGGAACTCGGCAGCCATGCCGAGCACGCACAGACTCATGCCGTACTTGGCCATCGTGTAGGCGACATGCGGAGCAAACCACTTCGGATCCATCGACAGCGGTGGTGACAAGTTCAGAATGTGCGGGTTGGCGGCTTTCTTCAAATACGGCAGGCACGCCTGCGAGCACAGGAACGTGCCGCGCGCATTGACCTGGTGCATGAGGTCGTAGCGCTTCATCGGCGTGTCGGCGGTGCCACGCAACCAGATCGCGCTGGCATTGTTGACGAGGATGTCGATGCCGCCGAATTGCTTGACCGCCTCGGCCACGGCGGCGAGCACGCTCTCCTCATCGCGGATGTCGACTTGCAGCGGCAAGGCCTGTCCACCCGCAGCTTCGACCTCGGCGGCGGCGCTATGGATCGTACCGGGCAGTTTCGGATTGGCCACGGCGCTCTTTGCCGCGATGACAATGTTGGCTCCATCCCGCGCCGCACGCCTGGCGATCGCCAGGCCGATGCCGCGCGATGCGCCGGTGATGAACAGGGTTTTACCTTTCAGCGAATTCATGTCGATCTCCTTCAGCCGCTCTGGAAGCGCGGCAAGTAGTGCATCAATTGGATGAGGCGCTCGATGGGGTCGGACATCTGCAGCAGCAGTTGCCGCTCTGCCTGATCGAGTGGAAGCGCTTCGGCGAGTCGGTAGGCGACCCAGGCCGCGTCATCATAGCGGGCGCGTTCGATCCGGGCATATTCGCCACCGGCCTGTTCGTGGAATCGCTCAAGGATGGTCGCCAGCAAGCCGCACTCCGCAGGAACCGCCTGCGTTTCACCTTCCTCGATCCATTCGACCTGCGCATGGATCAGACCATCGTCGCGCACGCGCGTCTGCCGCACTCGAAATCGGCGATCGCCGCGGGCGAGGATGCCGAGCAGGCCATCGGATCCCGAATGGAAGTCGACGATGCGGGCAAGCGTTCCGATGGCTGCAGGGGTCGCAGGCTCGCCGACTTCCCCGCCATCGAGGATCAGACAGACACCAAATCCCGCGTTGTTGCGCGCGCAATCGCGGATCATGTCGAGATAGCGACGCTCGAAGATGCGCAGGCTCAGCGCGCCGTCCGGAAACAGAACCGAAGACAGCGGAAACAGCGGCAGGTCGGATCCGCTCATTTGGCGATCAAGCACCAAGCCGATCCGCGAATCGACGCGGTGCCGCTTCAAACCCGCCATTCGACATGAACACGACATGGTCGCCAGGTTGGACTTCTGCGTGCAGCGCATCGAGCAGTGCATCGACATCGGCAACCGCCTGGGCTCGACCATCGAGCGCGCCGATCACTTTCTGCGCATCCCACGGCAGTTCAGGACGACGCAGCAGAAAAACCCGATCGGCACCGGCGAGTGATGGCGCCAGTTGAGCGGCGTGTGCTCCGAGTCGCATCGAATTGGATCGCGGCTCGATCGCGACGAGAATGCGGGCCTTGCCGACTTTCGCGCGCAGACCGGCCAGGGTCGTTTCGATCGCGGTCGGATGATGGGCAAAATCATCGTAGACGACGATGCCGTCGCGTTCGGCAATCTGCTCCATGCGTCGCTTCACGCTGAGGAAATCCGCGAAGGCCGGAAGCACGGCCGCGACGTCGGCTCCGGCCGCCCGGGCCGCGACCAACGCAGCGAGTGCGTTCATTACGTTGTGGCGACCGAGCAGGGGCCAGCGCACCGTGCCGATCAAACTATTCTTGTGCCTGACCTCGAATATCGAACCGTCCGCTTCGAGCAGGTGCGCACGCCAGTCGCCGGCATCGATGCCGAAACTCTCGACACGCGACCAGCAGCCCATCGCCAGCACCTCGGCCAGGTGTCCATCCTCGGCATTGACAATGATCAGACCATTGCCCGGAATGATGCGCACAAGATGATGGAACTGGCGCTGGATTGCCGCGACATCGGGAAAGATGTCGGCATGGTCGAACTCGAGGTTGTTGAGGATCGCAATTGATGGGCGGTAGTGGACGAACTTCGAGCGCTTGTCGAAAAACGCGGTGTCGTACTCGTCGGCCTCGATGACAAACGGCGCACCTTGGCCGAGCCTGGCCGAGACCGGGAAATTGCCGGGCGCGCCGCCGATCAGGAAACCCGGATCGAGGCCGGCGGCTTCAAGTAGCCAGGCGATCAGCGAGGTGGTTGTGGTCTTGCCATGCGTGCCAGCCACAGCGACCACGCGGCGCTGGCCGAGCAACTGCTCTCCCAGCCATTGCGGGCCGGAGATGTAGGCGAGGCGCTGGTCGAGCACGTGCTCGACCGCGGCGTTGCCACGCGACAGCGCATTGCCGACGATGACCTGATCGGTGTCGGGGGCGATGTTGTCAGCCGTGTAACCGGACTTGAGCGCAATCCCGAGCGATTCAAGCTGACTGCTCATCGGCGGATAGACATTGCTGTCGCTGCCTTCGACGTCGTGGCCAAGCTCGCGCGCAAGTGCCGCAATGCCGCCCATGAAGGTGCCGCAGATACCGAGGATATGGAGTTTCATTGGTTCCGGTGAGCGGTGAGCGGTGAGCGGTGAGCGGGCAAGCATGGTCGAACCCGGCACGTTGTCAACAAGCGTTCGATTTTTCACTCTGGCCTGAAACGCATCGCCCGCTCACCGCTCTCGGCCGTCCCGCTCACTGCGCAGCAGCAAACAGTATCCGACTGAGGGCGAAATCGGCGACCGACCAGGCCAGCGCCAGCGAGAACCCAAGCCAGAACGGTGCATCAATCGCTTGGCGGACATTGTGTGCGTCCACGGTGATCTTCCATACGAGGACGCCGAGGCCAAGCCAGGCAACCATGGTCTGCCGGGGTGTCAGTACAGCCTCGGCACCTGCCGGCGGGCCGAACAACCAGGCCAGCGGAACAATCAGCACCGAGAACACCATCGAACACGCAACCAGGGCGGTCGCGGTCTGGATGTAGCGACTGAGCATGCCGCGAACGCCCAGCGCAATCCAGCACAGGGCCAGCAGCAGTGAGGTTGAAAACAGGCTGCGCGCGAGTGGGTTGTCGGCGATATCGAGCAGGTTCGCCGTGGTCAGGTCGAGAATGACACTGGCGACAAGCAGGGCGACCAGCAAGCTTGAGTTGTGTGGAAGATCCTGTGGGCCACCACGGAAGCGGCAGAGGTTGGCGATCCGGACGATGAATTCCGACATTATTGATTTGCCCCGAAAACATTGCGACTTTGCTCTATCTGCTTCTCCTTTATGCCCTATGGGTACGCCAGCGGGAGAAGCATGTTGCAGCGATAACTTTCGGGCCCAGTCAAAACCGACGGCAACTCATGCGAGCCATCCACCGGCCGCTCATTCCGGTACCCCGTCGAAATCCGGCAGGTGCCTCGGCGATGCGCACCCGCTTCAAGCCGGTAGCGCGCTGCGGATGCGCTGGAAGACCTCATCGAGTTCGCCAACTCCATCAACCGTCACCAACTTGCCGATCTCGGCAAAGTGGTCGGCGACCGGCGCGGTCTGCTCGGCATACACGCGCAAACGCGCGCGCACGGTTTCCGGCGTGTCATCGACGCGGCCCTCGGCCGCCGCGCGACCGGCAATACGCTCGACGATCAACTCGTTCGGAACCTCAAGCTTGACCGCGACATCGAACGGTTGGCCAAGGCGCTCAAGCAGGGTTTCAAGCGCGGCGCACTGGGCCACATTGCGCGGATAACCATCAAGGATAAAGCCGGCTCTGGCATCGTCCTGCGAGACGCGTTCCTCGAGCATGCCAAGAACGATGTCATCGGATACCAGGTCACCCGCATCCATCACCGCCTTGGCCTGCATGCCAAGCGGCGTGCCGGCCTTGACTGCGGCGCGCAACAGATCACCGGTGGAAACATGCGGGATGCCAAGGAATTCCTTGAGCATGGCAGCCTGGGTACCTTTGCCCGAGCCGGGCGCGCCGAGTAGCACGAGTCGCATACAGATCCTTGACATGGTGCGCATTCGAGGAAACCCACGACGCTGCGCTAGACTTTGAACGGGAAATCGCGGTGTAAAGCTATCCGCTGGAGACATCGCAGTCAAACCGTCACACTGCCCCCTTCCGATCACCTAGGAGCCTCCTCGATGCAAGGCAACCTGCTGTATGCGCAGTCCGGCGGCGTCACCGCCGTCATCAACGCCAGTGCCTGCGCCGTCATTGAAACTGCGCGCAAGCACAAGGTACGCGTCTATGCGGCCCGCAACGGCATCATTGGCGCACTGCGCGAAGAGCTTATCGACACCTCGAAAGAGTCCACCAGCGCGATCGCGGCATTGCGCCACACTCCCGGTGGCGCGTTCGGCTCGTGCCGCTTCAAGCTCAAGTCAATCGAGCAGAGTCGTCCCCAGTACGAGCGCCTGATCGAAGTGTTGCGCGCCCACGATATCCGCTGGTTCCTCTACAACGGCGGCAACGATTCGGCCGACACGGCCAACAAGATCTCGCAGATCGGCAAAGCACTTGGCCATGAGGTCAAGGTGATCGGCGTGCCCAAGACCGTCGACAATGATCTGGCCGTGACCGATTGCTGCCCCGGTTTCGGTTCGGTAGCCAAATACACGGCGGTTTCGGTTCTTGAGGCGAGTCTTGATGTCGCCTCGATGGCCGAGTCCTCGACCAAGGTCTTTGTCATGGAAGTCATGGGTCGCCACGCCGGCTGGATCGCCGCCGCCGCCGGACTCGCCGGGAAATCCGCCGACGACGCCCCGCACATCATCCTGTTCCCCGAAATCCCGTTTGACGAGGAAGTCTTCCTGGCCCGGGTCAAGGCCACCGTTGATCGGGTCGGCTGGTGCACCGTCGTCGTATCCGAAGGCGTTCGCAACAAGGACGGCAAGTTCCTCTCCGAGGTGGGCACGCGCGACGCATTCGGCCACGCCCAGCTCGGCGGCGTGGCACCCTTTCTCGCCGATCTGGTCAAGCAGAAGCTCGGCTACAAATACCACTGGGCCCTGCCCGACTACCTGCAACGCTCGGCCCGGCATATCGCCTCGAAGACCGATGTCGAGCAGGCCTATGCGGTCGGCAAGGCCGGTGTCGAATATGCGCTGGCCGGAAAGAACGCGGTGATGCCGGTGATCGTGCGCACCTCCGATGCGCCGTATCGCTGGAAAATCGAGCCAGCCGCGTTGAGCAAGGTCGCCAACCACGAGAAGACCCTGCCAAAAAGTTATATCAGCCGCGACGGCTACGGCATCACCGAGGCCGCGCGCCGCTATCTCGAACCGCTGATCCGGGGTGAAGATGCGCCGCCATACGACAAAGATGGCCTGCCGAAGTACGTGCGCCTGAAGAATGTGGCGGTCAAGCAGAAACTTGCGCCTTACAACATCGATGACAAGTAGCATTACTCAGGCTTGACGGCGCAATGCAAGATCCATATTCGGGCGACATGCGCACCAGGCTTGGGCCGGTGGCGGCCTGGCTGCTGGTGTCGCTTGGTTTTTGCATCTCGCTGGCATTGCTCTATCCGGGGCACTATTCATTCGATTCCGCCTACCAATACTGGCAGGCTCGCACCGGCGAGTTTTCAAACGTGACGCCGGTGGCGATGATCGGACTATGGTCCGCGCTTCTTGCCGTCTTCGGAAATCCGGCCAGTCTGCTATGCCTGAACCTCGGCATGTTCTGGGCCGGTTTGGGCTTGTGCTTTCTTTCCAGAGCCCTGCCCCTTGGGTGGGCTCTGATCGGCATCGCGGTCTGTGGACTGAGTCCTCTGGTGCTTATGCAGTTGGGGCATCTGCTTTCGGATGCGCACATGGCTGCCTTGCTCGTGCTGGCCACGGGATTGCTCGCTTCGTGTCGACCTGAAGGTGCACGCGCCCGAGTCTGGATTGCCTGCATCTTGATTGTCTATGCGGGTTGCATCCGGCAGAACGCCTTGGTTGCGGTCGTTCCACTCGGTGCAGTCGCCGCATGGACGTTGTCCACGATTTCAACCCCGCGAGTTCGCCTTGTCGTTGCTGGGATCATTGCAACCGCCTTGGTAACCATCACGGCGAGCATTGCTTTCGATCGAGCCCTCGCAGTCGAGCGCCGCCCTTTGTGGCCAATGCTGGCGCTCTGGGATCTGGCAGCCTTGTCCGTCGCCACAGACGATCTCCTGTTGCCACCATTCACCCATGGGCAAGCGCTCAGCGTCGACGAATTGCGCGAAACCAAGGCGTTTGATCCTGTCTCCGCAGCACCACTCTTTGCCCGCTCGCGCTCCGGCATCGGCAGTGGACTGGGACACCCCTATTCTGAAGAGCAACAGAAAAAGCTGGCCGCGGCCTGGTGGTCCGGTTTGCGTGACCATCCGCACGAATACCTGGCCCACCGACTGCGAACAACAATCCTGCTGCTCGGCCGGCATGACCAAACGACTGCCGGCCTCGTCTACTACGACGCACGAACCGGCTACCTCGACAATCCTGCGCTTCCAGGCATCTGGAATCCGTTGGCCCACCAAGGACTGGTCGACATGGCTGGACGCCTGCGGTCGACCTGGCTTTTCAGTGCACTGCCCTACTTGCTCGTTCATCTCACTTTGCTGATCCTCGCATGGCGACGACGCCATGATCCGCGCGCGGCCATAGTCCTCGGCGTGACGTCCAGCTCGCTCGCGTATGCCGCCAGCTTTGCGATCCTTGCACCGAGCGCGGAACTTCGCTTCATGACCTGGCCCATCGTTGCCGCACCCTTGGCCATCGTGCTGTGGTTCGCGCCGATCAAGGTTCACCAAGGACGGACGCCAGACCTGGGCGCGCAAACCAGCCCGGACTATTCATGAAGGGTCTTCGTGAAATCGTGTGGGTGAATTCATCGGTTTTCATTGCTGCAGCAGGATGCAGGTGAGCGCCTTCCGTTGTAGGTTGGGGTGAGCGCAGGCGAACCCCAACGGATTGCGATCCCCCATCCGCATGGCGGCGAGCCTGCCACAATGGCTGTTGGGGTTCGCTTGCGCTCACCACCAACCTACCCAATCCGCGCGGGACGAATGGGGAACACTCCGATCACAAACCTGCTGACTGTTGCCCGGGGACGAAAGCCGCGGAATCAATTGGCGCCCGGCAGACGCCGCAGTTGCTTCACTGAACTGACCGTCAACAAAGCGCGCCGGATTCCACGACAACACAGAAACCTGAAGAGCGTTGTTCTGCAAGGGTTACGCCGGGAACTACGCATCAAGTTCACCCACAGGTTTTCACAAAGAGCCTTCATGAATACGCGCGATGATCGCGCAGGACATTGGATTCACACGGCTTTTCGCGATTGAGGCAGTAGCGGGCGTTATTGCCGAATGAGCGAAAAGTAGTGTGGATTCAAGGGACAAGCGAGGGCGCGTGTTTTTCATGAATAATCCGGGCCAAGCCTGGCCCAGCCCGTCGCATAGCCTGATACGTGTCTCGTGCACGCCGATTGCTGCACCGCAAGGCTGTGAAGGCTGCGCAGGCGCAGCTATACTCGATCGGTTAGGGGTGGTCTGATCCCTAGCATTGTCCCGGCGCTCGCCGGGATGGGGCACGACCATCCCTGGTGGGGTCTCCAGTTTTTTTCCTTTGCTTGCCTGATCCTTGGGAGGAATGATGTTGCAGCAACATGGTTTACTGTTTTCACTGATTTGCGCGGGTCTCGCCCTCGTCTATGGTGCCTGGTCGATCCGCTGGATCCTGGCCAAGCCAGCCGGTAACGAACGCATGCAGGAGATCGCCGCGGCGATCCAGCTTGGTGCGCGCGCCTACCTCAACCGCCAATACATGACGATCTCGATCGTTGGTGTTGTCCTGCTGATCGCGATCGGCCTTGCCCTCAACTGGCTGGCCGCCATCGGCTTCGCCATTGGCGCGATCCTGTCCGGCCTGACCGGCTATATCGGCATGAACGTCTCGGTTCGGGCCAATGTGCGTACCGCCGAAGCGGCACGTAGCGGCATCGCATCGGCTTTGGCAGTTGCCTTTCGTGGCGGTGCCATCACCGGCATGCTCGTGGTCGGCCTCGCCCTGCTCGGCGTCGCCGGTTACTACGTGTTGCTGGGGAAGTTCGGCTACTCGACCACTGAAGCCCTGCATGCACTTATCGGCCTCGCCTTCGGTTCTTCGCTGATCTCGATTTTTGCGCGTCTCGGCGGCGGCATCTTCACCAAGGGTGCAGACGTCGGCGCGGATCTGGTCGGCAAGGTCGAAGCGGGTATCCCGGAAGACGATCCGCGCAACCCGGCCGTGATTGCCGACAACGTCGGTGACAACGTCGGCGACTGCGCCGGCATGGCCGCCGACCTGTTTGAAACCTACGCGGTGACCCTGATCGCAACGATGCTGCTCGGCGGCGTCATGTTTGCCGACAACGCAAATGCGGTGCTGTATCCGATCGTGCTCGGCGGCGTCTCGATCATCGCCTCGATCATCGGCACGTTCTTCGTCAAGGCCAGCGACGGCGGCAAGATCATGAATGCCTTGTACAAGGGCGTCATCGTCTCGGCCGTGCTCTCGGCAATTGCGTTCTGGTTTGTCACCCATGAGCTGTTCCCGACCGGACTTGATGTCGGCAGCGGCATCAGCATCGCGCCGAACAGCATCTTCTACTGTGCCCTGGTCGGCCTGATCCTGACCGGCGCCATGGTCGTCATCACCGAGTACTACACGGCCACCGAATATGCCCCGGTTCGTCACATCGCCCAGGCGTCGACCACCGGCCATGCGACCAACATCATCGCCGGCATCGGTATCTCGATGAAGTCGACCGCCTACCCGGTACTTTCCGTGTGTGCTGCAATCTGGGCGGCCTACCACTTCGGCGGCCTCTACGGCATTGCCGTCGCCGCCACGGCGATGCTTTCGATGACCGGCATGATCGTCGCACTCGACGCCTATGGCCCGATCACCGACAACGCCGGTGGCATCGCCGAGATGGCCGATCTGCCGCCCGAAGTCCGCGCCGTGACCGATCCGCTTGATGCGGTTGGCAACACGACCAAGGCCGTGACCAAGGGCTATGCGATTGGCTCAGCCGGCCTTGCCGCGCTGGTCCTGTTCGCCGACTACACGCACACCCTCGATGTCACTGCAGCGGCAAAAGCAGCCATTACGGGTATCGCCGCACCGATCTACACCTTCGACATCTCCAATCATTACGTGATCATCGGACTGCTCATCGGCGGCCTGATCCCCTACCTGTTTGGGGCGATGGCGATGGAAGCGGTGGGTCGCGCAGCCGGCTCGGTGGTCGAGGAAGTCCGCCGCCAGTTCCGCGAGATCAAGGGCATCATGGAAGGCACGACCAAGCCCGACTACTCGCGCGCGGTGGATTTGCTGACCAAGTCGGCGATCAAGGAAATGATGGTTCCGTCCTTGCTGCCCGTGCTTGTGCCCGTCGTGGTCGGCTTCGGCTTCGGCTGGATCGGCGGCCCGGTTGCCGGCGCCCAGGCGCTCGGCGGCCTGCTGATCGGCACGATCATCACTGGCTTGTTCGTGGCTATTTCGATGACCACCGGCGGTGGTGCCTGGGATAACGCGAAGAAGTACATCGAGGATGGCAACAACGGCGGCAAGGGTTCCGAGGCACACAAGGCTGCGGTCACCGGCGACACCGTCGGCGATCCGTACAAGGACACCGCCGGCCCCGCGATCAACCCGCTGATCAAGATCATCAACATCGTCGCCCTGCTGCTGGTGCCGCTGCTTTGATGCACTGATCCGCCGGTTTGAAAGCGACAAGAAAAACCCCCGCCAGCCGGGGGTTTTTTGTGCGTGCCGAGCCAGCCTTCCAATTTCCGCAAATTGTAGGAGCCCGTTTACGGGCGAGCTTTTTGCTTTGCTCCTGAAGAGCTCGCCCGTAAACGGGCTCCTACAGATGCGATAGCGTGCGCGATTGCGCGATCAGGGTTTCCGCGAAACCAGACCGCGCAGTAGGAGCCCGTTTACGGGCGAGCTTTTTGCTTTGCTTTGTCGAAGAGCTCGCCCCTGGTGGGGCTCCTACAGGTTTGGCAGAGAGCGGATTTTCGGATCAGGGTTTCCGCGAAACCAGACCACGCAGTTTCCCCATGGCATCGCCGATGCGATTGAAGCGCGCGCCGAGGCCGTATTCGCGCTTGAGCAGCACGATGTCTTCCTGCTGACGCGAAGCGATCTGCGACTCCCAGCGCCGCTTGACCTCTTCGTGATGGACGCGCGCGCGCAACTGGCTGCGATAGTCCTCTGGCAGCACCTCGCGCAGCAGTTCAGTCGGCTCACGCATCAGGTAGCGTCCGATTTCATCGTAGAGCGCCTCGCTGACCTGATCCGGCGCAACCGTCTTCGTAGCCGTGGAAAAATCGTCGAAATTCGAGAAACTCATGCGCAATTGACCGCCGGTCGTATCGGCAAAGAAAATTGCGGTCAACGGAATCCGGCCCTTGGCCTTGAATGTCGCTCCGGCAACTTCGCCGGACGCATCCTTGGTCAGCGCCAAAGGTGCGCCGAGCCGGTGACGCTGAAACTGGGCCGAAACCGCGCGCACGCGGGCCGAGCCCTCGACCTGGACGTTCGGGCACTCCGAACTCGCAACGGCGGCAAAAAAAGCCACCGTGATTTCCTTCGATGAAGGCTGGCGTGCCTCGCGAACCTCATACTCGTGCTCGACATGGGCCACGACATCGCCATATCCAGCCAGCGTGTGACGGATCACGATCTTAGGCTGCAACTGCTTGAGCTTGGCTGCCAATTCGGTGAGATAGGCAAACAGGTTGCCCATCGCCGGCTCAAGCACCGTGCGATACGCCGCCTCGCGCGCAGCCTTCAGCGCAGTCGCGTCTTCCTCGTTCGACTTGCGCCGCTGAGCTTCATTTTCAAGTTCGTCCAGCAAACCCACAATCTGCCCCCTACCGATGGCGTCCAGCCAACTGTGGAACCATCGCCCATGACATCGTGTCGCGAAAGTTCCGGTTGCCGCATCTGGCCTGCGGACGATAGCCCTGACGAATCAGTGAAGCAAGAATTCTGCCAGAAATTCGCCAGCCAACGCGTCAAGTGACTCTCTTTGACCGGCAATCAAACCAGACGTATGGCCGATCACGAGCGCACGAGATCCTCGTCGATCAAGCACGGGTTCGCTGACTGCGCCTACCCTGCCGGGCGACGCATCGACCATTGCAAGAATTGCCCCAGGGCGGCATCAACCTCTGCTGATTCTCAAAAAAGAAACCGAAGCCCCGATACAATCCACGTTTCACGAAATCCGCCACGGACTCCGGCCATGAACACTCCCGCCGAATCGGTACTCGTCCTGGGCTCGGCCGGCTTTATCGGCTCAGCCCTGTGCTCGCATCTGGCCAAGCTCGGTCACCATGTGCATGCGTTCGGGCGCTCCGAAGCAGACGGTGCCCAGGGCGGCATCACCCACATCCGTGGCTCGATCGAGGATCGCCACCTGCTTCGCGATGCACTGGGCAAATGCGCCAGCGTTGTCTATGCCGCATCGATGACGACACCGGGAGTTTCCGCGCAAGATCCTTCACTTGAGGTTCTCGGCAACCTGCTACCGCTGGCGCGACTGCTTGAATGTGCCGCCGATTTCCCGCGCCGTCGAATCGTCTACCTGTCTTCCGGCGGAGCAATCTATGGCGATGATGCGACAGACGCGAGCGAGTCGAGGTTGCTGCAGCCACGCTCATACTACGGGGCTGGCAAGGCCGCTGCCGAAGCCTTCCTGCACGCCTGCATCGCGACCAGCGACTGGTCGGCGGTCGTATTGCGACCAAGCAATCTGTACGGCCCCGGTCAGAAAGTAACCAAGGGATTCGCCATCGTTCCAACCATGCTCGACCGCGCCATCGATGGCAAGGCATTCCAGATCTGGGGCGATGGATCGACACTTCGCGATTATTGCTACATCGACGATCTGGTCGAAGCCGTGACTTCATCGTTGTTCACCAAGGCAATTCAGCCGTTCAATGTCTACAATGTGGCCAGCGGTCAAACGGCGTCGATTCTTGAACTGATCGATGCCTGCCGGATCGCCAGCGGTCGAACCATCAATATTGAATTTCATCCGGCGCGAGGCGTCGATGTCGCCTGCGTTTCACCGACCCATCACTTGATTGCCGACGAGTTGGGCTGGAAGGCGCGCGTCGATCTTGCGACTGGCTTGCAACGAACCTGGGACTGGCATCGATCCCGGTCCGGCTCCTGAATATCCCATCGAGACCTCACCGTATGCCCCATCCAACGACGCCACCCGAAATCGACGTAACCGTGGTTGTCCCCGTGTTCGGCGGCAGCGGCGCACTGTCGGAGTTGCATCAGCGCCTCACAGCGAGCATGGCGGAAGCCGGATTGTCCTGGGAATTGATCCTGGTCGATGATCGCGGACGCATGCAATCGTGGCCCGCGATACGAGCGTTGGCGAACAACCATCCCGAAGTGACCGGCCTGCGCCTGAGCCGGAACTTCGGCCAGCACGCGGCGACCATCTGCGGCATCGAGCACGCACGCGGACGCTGGATCGTCACCATGGACGATGATCTTGAGCATCCGCCAGAAGCAATCGCATCGATGCTCGAAGCCGGCAACGAGGAAACGCCACTGGTCTACGGCCTGTTTCCGCGGCGCACCCATTCGGGCGTGCGCAACCTGAGTTCCGAACTGATGCGCTGGACGCTGAAACGCGCGTTTCCCGATCTCAACGAACACTACTCGTCGTTCCGCGCCATCCATGCCCCGCTCGCCCACCAATTGACCGGTTTCCGACTGGCCAGACCCTATATCGACGGCATGCTTTCGTGGATGACCTCGTCCGCGAAAACCGTCGAAGTCATCCACGGCGAACGCGAGCACGGCGAGAGCGCCTACACCTGGCGCAAGCTCATTTCGCATGCGGTCAACATCTTCGTGACCTTCTCGCACTTGCCGCTACGCATCGCCAGCTACGGCGGCGCGACGATGGCCCTGATCAGCTTTTTCTATATGATTTACGTCGTCTACGGTTATTTCAGCGGCCACATCACCAACCCCGGCTATACCTCGCTGATGTCAGTCATCCTGTTCGCCTGCGGCATCCAGTTGCTGATCCTCGGCGTGCTCGGTGAATATCTCGGGCGGCTGATGGGTGCCACTTACCGCAAGCCCGTTTATCTCGTTGAAAAGAAGCTGTCCTCGACCGCTTCCGTTGCTGTCGGCGGAAATTTGTGAAGCCCAAGCAGGTTCTACGGAATGGCGCATCGACCAAGATCCCTGCGCACGCTTATCGAACGATGGCGGGGGAGTTTCTGCGCTTTCTGATTATGGGCGGCACCAACACAGTCGTCGCCTACGCAATCTATTTGCTGCTGCTGCAATGGATGCGCTACGAGATCGCCTACACCATCGGCTACGCGGTCGGGATTGTCATGGCCTATGGACTCAGCGCCGCGTTTGTTTTCCGCAAACCGATGCAAAAGCGCTCCGCGTTGCGATTTCCGTTCGTCTACCTGGCCCAGTTTCTGGTGAGCCTCGGACTGCTTCGACTTGCCGTCGAAGTAATCCACATCCCGCAATGGCTGGCACTCGGATTTGCCGTTGTGTTGACCATCCCGGTTACCTTTCTACTGTCACGCTGGGTCCTGCACTCCGGCTGACTCACTCCCGACGGGTCGGCGCCCACAAACGACGTATTGAGCACCGAGGGGCAGCCATCGCAGCAGACGATCAAACTTGCGTGCCCAGGGCCGATCGAACGGCATGAAGAACAGGTAACGCTGGGTGACGATCTCAAAGCCCTGATCGCGCAGAAGCTTGCGAACCTTTCCAGTTCGCAGCAACACCGCGTCATGATCGAACGGACAACGCCATACCGCCCAGCGCGTCATCGGGTTGATCGGGTTGTGTTCGTAGACAGCGAACATGCCGCCCGGTTTCGTTACCCGCCAAGCCTCGGCGACGAATGCCGGCCATTGAACCGGGGGCACGTGGTGCATTACACAAACCGTACTGCAGAAGTCGAATGACTGGTTGTCGAATGGAAGGCAATCACCTTCCTGAACGCGATATTCAACAGCTGAATTGGCAGCACGTGCCGCTTCAATGGCTTCGATTGAAACATCCACGCCAGAAAGGCTTCCAATGCCCGAATTGAAAAAAGGATGCGACAGGCCAATCCCGCACCCAATATCAAGGCACGCGGCCTGATGCGCGGGCGTGGTCAAGTACTTGCGCAAAAGTTCGATGGCGTCTTCGACCTTTCCTTTCAGAAACATGTCAACACCAAGCCCAGAAAAACCAATCGAGCTTTTGACGTCTTTCATGTATTGCGCTGGATAGGAATCGCCTGCCCATCGATTTCGACTATTGATTGTCATGCTTGACCTCCGGTCGCGGTCGGTTCATCACTCCGTATCCGGACTCTTTGGATTCTTTTCCTTCGGCGAGATGAAACTCAAGATTTCGCAATTGAAATGCGAGCTTCCGAGCTTCCGGCTCATGCAGTGCTACTCCTTCACTTTGCAGTCTGACAACCCTTCGTCCCTTTCCAACGACCAAGGGAATCTTCACATGCCCCGGGTGATCGCCATCGATGAGCACTCTATTGAATTCAACCCCACTTTCGTCATGAATGGTAATAACCCTGGAATCTCCACCAACAAGCACAAAATCGAGGACACCCTGAATATCCCGATCAAGTGAGCTGCTTACTTCGATCTCGGAATCCAGAGTTGCCCAGTTCCACTTGCTGATTCCGTCGGTTTCCCACCCATAGAATCCTTTTGTCGGGCGCGCCACCACTGGCGCATCAACCTGCATCGGATTCCGGGCGAAATTCAGTCCAATTGTTCTCACTTGCACGGGTGTTGATGCTTCAACTGTCACTGCATCAACATCGAACTTGTCCGGTGACGCTTCGGCGAGAACCGAGAAATCGTGTTCAAACAGCGCGGCGGACGGGCGACCGTTGGCTGAAACTTCTCCGAAGCAATCCCCCTCATTGCAAGAGAAACGTCCACTGATAGAAATTGACTTATTTGGCGTATTTGGAAATACAAAGAATCGGGTTGCCCGCGTCTTGCTACTATCCGGATCAGAGTCCAATGGTGCCAATACAACGTACTGATTCTCGGTATTCTGCTCGTCGTAAAGATACAAATAGTACGCGCCCGCAGAGGCAGACCTGGCGATGGTCAGATCAGGAGTAAAAACGAGGCTCTTTCCCGTTCGTGCCTTGACTACGTACTGCCAATACTCTGTGTCGCCAACTTCACTACCGGTTGTCGTTGAATCAGCCATCCAAATTGCTGCCCCATCCGGAATCCCCGAAAAAATCTCGGATCTCATGACGCCCAGCATCGTCTCCCAGCGGCGGCTGAACTGCTCTTGGTCACGATTGATCTGGTAATTCGAGGCATCTGTCAGCAAGGAGCCAGTGGCCGCAAGAAGGGCAAGGATGCAGGTCAACGCGGTTGATGGCCAATGACGCACGACTGCGCATAAGCAAACCGTACCGAGGGCGATCCAAGCGAAGTATGAAAAATGACTGTAAAGATAGGCATGAGATCCAAGTCGGACCCATTCCTGATATTTGGGAGTAAGCCCGACAAGCAAGTTGGGAAGGAACGCCATCACCAGCAATGTCAATGTCAAGGATGCTACACGCACACGATTGTCCAGCGCCCTTGCACCCTTGGCCAGTTCGAACATCTTCATGCCCCCTGCGAATACGGCAAGCGCCTTGATTGCAGAGAGGGTGGTGAAACTACCAACGAACGACTCCCACGTGAATCGCCAACTTCCTTGAAGCCAGGACGCCATCGGCATCCCACCAATGCTAAGTGTCAGGATGGCACGCGTCGCGTCAGCAACCGAACCGACGATTCGGAGTTGCGAGCCTTCATAAGTGGAAGGATGCGCCGAGCGCCAGACCAACCAGATGGCCAGCCAGATGATCAGGCCGATAGCGTAGGGCGCCAGGTAGATCCAGGAACGTCTCTCTGTCCTCGAGGCCGGTAAGGCCACCGCGAAGAAGATCATCGTTTGCGGCACGAAACCTTCCTGCAATCCGAAAAGCCAAATCGCAGTCCCGACCAGGGCAACCGGCATGGACTTTGTCTTGATCGCGACCATCAGACCAAGCAAACCCAACATCCAGCATATCCATGACAACTCCCACGCAAGTGGGTACGCCACGAAGAGATTGTGCTCAAAACTGTTCTGCGCGAACGCAAAGAAAAATAGAGTGAAAAGTACTCCGGTGCCCCTCACCCGCAAGACCCGCTGGAGGAGGTTCCCGGCAATCAATGCACTCAGCAAAATTGAGGACAAGCGAATTCCGGCCTGTATCCATTCGCTATCGAAAAGATAGGGCACAAAGAACGTATAAGTCGAAGGCTTGGGAAATCTCCCATGAGCAACTGCAAACTGATAGGCAGTGGCCACCCACGAATCGCTCCATACCCAAGCGGCGTACCAGCGATCGTCTAAAGTGACGAATCGAATTGCCGAAATGGAGCCTAGGAACGCAATTATCACTATCGCCAAGGATAGAAGTGACGATCCGGCGAAGACGGAGTCCTTTCGGATCTTCCAACGCAGTGATCCATCCTTGTCCCTGAATCGACATTCGACCGGGGTTTCTCGCTCAATAAGTGCCACGAACCTTACTCCGACGACCAATCGATGAATCGGCTCAGGAGCAACCGAGGAAATGAGGCAAATTGATACCATCAATTGCCATAGAATCCGGCTTGCACCGATAACGCCTAGTTCACGCCCTCACTTCTATTGGCGCTCATCCCCGTTGATCAAAACTTCACACGAGTGCGAGTGCGAGCTCTCTTTTTAGGTCCATGACGTCTTCGACTCCCACAGAAAGCCGGATCAACCCATCGCTGATCCCCAATCGCTTGCGATTGGCTGCTGGCACCGAGGCATGCGTCATTATCGCCGGATGCTCGATCAGGCTCTCGACACCGCCGAGCGACTCTGCCAAGGCGAACAGCTTGCAACGTTCGAGCATGCGACGGGACTTGCGCAGCCCACCCTTCACTTCAATCGAAATGATGCCGCCAAAGCCATCCATTTGGCGCTTCGCAAGCGCATGCTGCGGGTGCGATTTCAGGCCGGGATAGATCACGCGATTTATGGCAGGATGCTTTTCCAGCCACTTTGCAATTTCCATCGCGCTTTCGCAATGCGCGCGCATGCGCAGATGCAGAGTCTTTAGGCCACGCATCGCCAGAAAGGAATCGAACGGACCGGCAACGGCACCGACCGAGTTCTGCAGGAAGGCCATTTGTTCGGCCAGTTCGGCATTTTCGCCAGCGACAACAATGCCACCGACCATGTCGGAATGCCCGTTGAGGTATTTGGTCGCCGAATGCAGAACAAGATCCGCACCGTGCTCCAGTGGGCGCTGCAACATCGGCGAGCAGAACGTATTGTCTACGACCAGAATCAAGCCGTGCTTGCGCGCGAAGGAACCAATCCTTGCGAGGTCAACCAGCTTGAGCATCGGATTGGTCGGCGTCTCGGCCCAGATCATGCGCGTGTTCGGCTTCAGCACAGCCATCAGCGCCGCGCTGTCATTCAGATCTATGAAGCTGAAATCGAGTCCAGCTGAACGCCTGCGTACGCGCTCGAACAAACGATAGGTGCCGCCATACAGATCATCCATTGCGAGGACATGACTGCCCGAATCAAGTAGGTCGAGGACGGTGCTGGCTGCGGCCAGCCCCGAGGCAAACGCATATCCCTGTCGCCCACCTTCCAAATCGGCCACGCAGCGCTCGTAAGCCATCCGAGTCGGATTCTGCGACCGCGAATACTCATAGCCCTGATGCACGCCCGGACTTTTCTGCACATAGGTCGAGGTCGCGTAGATCGGCGTCATGATTGCGCCTGTCGACGGATCCGGGCTCTGTCCGGCGTGGATGGCGCGCGTACCGAGGCCGTGACCGAGGTGTGTTTTCTTCATGATGCCGAGATCCTGAAAAGTAGTCCGCTTAGTCTATCTCGAATGTCTGAGGCGCACTGCAGAGGCGCGGCATTTGGAACAGGTATGCGCCGCTTCCTACGCTCTTGTCGCTCATTGGGAATTCGCTATGCAGGCAGCTTTACTTATATCGACGAGTTCGAAGGGATCTGAAGACACTACGACAAACTCATCGCACATGGGACATGGGAGATGACAAGCCTACCGAAGCAAGCGTCTTGGCGCTCATGAGATCCAATGAAGCCACGAGTGTGGATCCAATTATGACCAGCAACCCGCCCATCTCAACTTGCATCAGCACGAAAATGTGCTTCAACGAGCCGTGAATGGCGGTGAACGCCATACAGAAGTCGAGCATTTGATGCCAAAAATGGCGCACTATTTCAGCTTCGTGGCAAGAGAAACAGATCCAGATGCGAAGTACCGTTGCCACCATGCCGCGAGTCACTTTCCTTCCATTGCGCCATGATTTGTTCGTAATTCGAACATGAAACGGTCTTTCCAACAGCAACCATGACCTGAATTTCGCTTGAGTAGGCGAACATCATTTCGACGTACTCACGGCAATCAATACCGGCATTCTCGCGCATGGCGTGCGGATGAAACTCGGTTGCGATTTTTGGCTTGCAGCGGGCAAGCATCTTCTGCGCACCACGCCACGCGAACACCTCGTGGCCTTCGATATCGATCTTCATGAAATCCAGGCGATCTACATTTGCGCACATCCAATCGATGCAGCGCGTTGGCGCGTGCAACGAAGGCTGGCGATTGGAAACTGCGCTCTGGACGAGTGCGTTGGACGTTCCCGGATCGGTAACGATCGCCACCAGCCCGGCGCGATCGGACGCTCCGAACGGAAACACGTCGACATTGCCGAATCCATTCTTCTCGATGCCGAGATAGATCAACTGCAGGTTCTTGTCCATCGGCTCAATGGCGATCACTTTGCCCTGAGGACCGACGAGTTGGGCAGCCATCATCGTGAAGTAGCCGATGTTGGCGCCTACATCGAGAAACGTATCGCCGCGCGCAAGCTGTCGCTGAAGCATCGCACTGACATGCGGCTCATACAACACACCCTTCCCAATTGCATTGCCGATGTCTCTGTCCGATGTGCGCACGAAAACACTGTATCCATCCCGCACAATTTCGACCGGATCGTCGGAAAGACCGCTCGCCTTCTTGAACTCATCGGAGCGGATCAGCATCTGCGCGATGTCGTGTGATGAAAGTCCCTGTGAACTGGCCAAAGAATTGAAATATCTCAACCCCTGCTCATCGGCTTTGCGTCCGAGTACAAGCTGATACGCAAGATCGATCTCGGCAGCAGACGCCGTAGATGTACTAAAGCTCACCTTCGTTTCGCCTATCGCTATGGAACGTAAAAGAAATGGTGCCTAACGCCATGATGCATCGTAAGCGCTCCACCAACCCCATCTACTCAATTGCGTGATGGCGTGATGAGATCGCTCTGAGAGAGCTGCCAAGGTAGCAGCGCTTCGAAGTCGGCGAGGGATTGGGCGTGAGGCAAGTGGGTGAAGACGCGACACAGGTAGGTGTAGGGCTCCAGGCCGTTGGCACGGGCGGTTTCGATCAGGCTGTAGAGCGCGGCACTGGCGTGAGCGCCCTTGGGAGTGTCGCTGAAGAGCCAGTTCTTGCGACCGATCACAAAGGGGCGAATGGCGTTCTCGGCGCGATTGTTGTCGATGGGCCAGCGCGGATCGTCGGCGTAGCGCACCAGTCGCTCCCAGTATTTGTGCAGATAGGCGAGCGCGGAACCCAGCGCGCTCTTGGGCGGAACGTCGGGCAGCGCTTTGTCCAGCCAGCTGCGCAGTTCGGCCAAGACGGGTCGACTGTCGTGTTCGCGCGCATGCTGGCGGACGCTGGCCTCATCCTTGGCGATACGTCGCTCGATGGCATAGAGCTTTCCGATCAAGCCGATGGCCACATCCGCCTTGCCGGTCTTGCCTTTGGTTTGGGCGCGCTGGGCCTCGATGAAGCGCCGTCGCGCATGCGCCCAGCAGGCCAGGTGAACCACGCCGGGACTGGCCGCGACGGCGTTGTAGCCGTCGTAGCCATCGGTCATCAAGGCACCTTTCCAGTCGGCCAGCAGGCGTTCCGGTACGCTGCCCGAACGGCTGGGGTCGTAGTCGAACAGGATGACGGGACGTTCGGGTTCACCGCCGACCTGCACCCACATGTAGGACGTACTCTCCGGTGGCTTGTCCGGTTCCTTGAGCACCTGCACCGGCGTTTCATCGCAGTGGATGAGCGCACCGTCGTGAAGGTGATCGCGCAGCAAGTTGAGCAGAGGCTGGATCAGCGTGCCCGACTGGATCATCCAGCGCGCCAGGGTCTGGCGCGGGATGCTGACCTGGCTGCGTTGCAGCACGCGTTGCTCGATACGATACAAGGGCACGGCATCGACAAACTTGAGCGTGGCGATCATGGCCAGGGTGGCCGGGCTGGCAATACTCCTGGGAATCGGCTGAGCCGGCATCGGCGCGCAGACCGGCGCGTGCTCGCCGCAAGCACAGGCGTAGCGCACGCGCACATGACGCAGCACGCGCACCTGCATCGGCACGATATCCAGTTGTTCGCTCACCTCGCTGCCGATTTCCTGCTGAATGTCGCCGCAGGCACAGATGCGCTGCGCTTCGGGCAAGGCGTGCACGATCTCGATGCGTGGAAGATCGGTTGGCAGAGGACGGCGCGTGCCGCGCGAGCGCGGCGCAGTCGCGGTCTGCGCCGTGTCGGACTCATTGTTCTGCGAGGGCGTGATCGGATCAGCGATCGTCTCGGCTTCGTTGAACAGAAGACCTTGGCCAGGCGCGTCCTCGGCGCTGCGTCCATACATCCGGTGCCGGGCCAGGCGCAGTTGTTCCAGCACAGAGGCCAGTTTGCTCTCTGCGGCAAGCCGCTCGCGCTCGGAGGTTGCCAGCTCGTGCTTGGAAGTTGCCAGCTCGCGTTCGGATGCCGCCAGCTCGCGTTCGGATGCCGCCAGCTCGCGTTCGGATGTTGCCAGCTCGCGCTTTGAAGCGGTCAGCTTACCTTCCGAGGTAGCGAGCTTACCTTCCGCGTCAGCCAAAGCGGCACGCGCCTGACTCAGCTCACGCAGCAGAGACTGCAGATCTGCTGATTCGGTGTTGGATACGGTCGACATGGTGTGCAGTTTACACCAAGTTATTATCCAATGCTATCGTAATACAATTGTTTGTGAGGCGATTGTCGCCAGATATCAAAACCATCCAGCAAACCGTTCAGTTCCAACGCCGATACCGTGACCGTCTCGCCCGGCTTGTGTCGAGGCCAGTGGAATCGCTCGGCTTCCAAGCGCTTGTACCAGATACAAAATCCGTTGCGCTCCCAATACAGAATCTTGATCTTGTTGCGCTGACGGTTGACGAACACGTAGAGCGAATCACACGCAAACGGATCCAGCGCCAAATGCTGCTCCACCAGCAACGACAGCCCGTTGATGGACTTGCGAAAATCCACCGGTGCCTGACACAGGTGCACCGCCTTCACCAGCGCGCCTGGCCGCATCATGGGGCGACCGCCGTCTGCTGCCGCGCACTGATCAGCCCCAGCACCGCAATCAACCACCCAGGATCGGGCAACTGCTCCAGGCGCAATGTCACTCCAGCGGTAAACGCCAGCTCACACGGCACGCTCGACCGCGTCACCTGCACCGTCGCGAACGTGGGCAGCGCAGGCATGCTCGCATCACCACCACGCCGCCGCTTGAGTTGCTTCTTGAATCCATACAGCGATTGCGCACTCAGGCCCTCACGCGCCGCATACGCGCGAATCGACAGCGATTCCTTCTCGGCACGTTGCAAGTGATTCCACCAACGCTGCTGCGCCGGCGACAATTCTTCTTCGGTCACCATCCTCACGCTCCTTCTTTCTTCGGAGCGCCAGCATCGCTAACCGCGTACCTGGAAAAAAGATGGGGTTGGTGGAGCGCTTACGATGCATCATCCGGATCCTCCGTTCCAAACAGTTCTCGGCAACTAGACTCTCGTCTCTCGCCTAGGTCATAAGGCTAACCGTTCACTCACAAAGAGTCGCGACGAATCCAGCCAAATTTCCGAGGATTCAATGATATTGCTTCTTGATGACTGGGCCGCCAATTCTCGCCCTAATTCTTCTCCGATCCGGCGGGCGAAAGTGCAAAAGGGAGAGACACGGCTTTCTAGTCTATTGTTCATGACACTCTGCCACACCACTTACATCAGCATGACAGTGCGCTTCTCCCGCCAGCGGGAGAAGCGCATAAAAGCGACAGCTTTGCGAGCACGATCAGTTGACCGATCAACAATGCTGCGTTCAATCAACCCCAAGTTTTTGCAAACGGACATAGCCTTTGTCGTACCACCAAAACCGAAATTCGAGTTGATGACCAACTTGCGATGGCGCAAGAGTGAATGGGAGTGCGAAGCACTCGTATTGCATTGCAGCGTTCCAGTCGTCTCGCGTAAGGAGCCGAGAGGCTAGAAGAGCATAACCCGCAGATGAGTCGATCACTTCAAGCCTAGCCACAGCCCCCTTATTCTGTTCAAGTCCGATAGATGCATTACCGATCATCGCCTTCCACTTTGCGACGTGATTCCCTGTACCTACTGACGTGATATAAGGGCCGTATTGTAGAAACCCTGGATTGTCCATTCCGTGGGTAGCAGACCATCCATCGGCTTCGCTGCGACCAATTGAATGACCAATTTCCGGACTGGTCTGATCCCAATGCGTACCAAACGAACATTCGTTTGCAGATGGTGAAATCTTGAGATACATCTCATCTGCCCGGAATGTCGACTGCGAGGTGTTGAGATAGATCTGGTATCGAATCGTACTCGTGTCAGCCAAGATAGGAACTGGCTGACTTGCAACTGATATGTAAGAACTCGTCGCACTGACCAACTGGCTGGTTGCCTCAACAATTCCAGCAGAAGAAAGCTGAAACTCAGCCACAACCAAGTCACCTGTTGCCGCGCCAGCACCATCTAGCGTGGCGAATTTACCTCCATACGTTATCCAGTGGCCCTTCCGGCCCGCCGCACTTACGTCTTGATAGATGCTCTGACCTGGCTCGCAAGGCGCAGGATTGGTTCCACAGTTGAACGCCATGTACTGATTGCCATCCGACGCATTTGCTGGATCTCTACTTACAATCATGTTCGTTGGACCAATCGGAAAAATGTTCCAGAAGCTCGAGTCAGCCATCCAAAGATCGCCGTTAAGTAGAGCATTTTTCGTACTTGTCAGTTTGTAGAGATAGTGCATCTGAGCAGCACTGTCGCCGCTTATGCGGTAGTGCGTCATATAGATCGAACCATCCTGTGGATCGCGAAACAACTGCCCATAGTCAACGCTGCATGGAGGAATCACTAGGGCGGGAGGGTCACCAGATAAGTAGTCAGCGGTTCTCGTCGAATACACTATCGGATTCCCCTGCGGAAACTGTTGCCAAGAAACGCTCGACAGGCTAGTGCTACGGAACAACCCAAGATCCCAGTGCTGCCCATTTGTACACCCAAGATTGTGATCCGCACCTTCTGTCAGTAGATAGTAATAGCCTCCATCCGCGAGGATGCTCCCGGCACCGACCCCAATCGCGCCTGGCGCATCCCATAGCTCTCGCCACATGGTCAGATCATACCTGTCGACGATCGAATCGCTCGGAACCCCAAGAAGCGAGTTCCCCGCTACCCAGGAAATAAAATTCGTGGTCTTCGCTATCCCACGATAACCATGCGCCCCATCATATCCGTGAAAAGACACCCAGTAGTAGGTTCCATCAAATCTAAAAATATTGAAAGTTCCCTCACCAGCTACGCGTCCCGGTCCACCAGCCAGAACCGAACAATCGTCTTGCGCCGTATTGCAGATCTGATTCCATAGGAATCCGCTATTACTCAGCAGTCAGAAATATAGGCAACACTTGGATGCTTGAAGAATGAGCGAATCAGGCGCGGCCGATTGCCCATGTCGGCAAGTTGAGTGGCTATTCGATCCTCGAGGCTTTCGCCCTTCTGTAGTGGTCGCCGAGCATTGCCAGTGCGCTTGGCATGGCTCCAGACCAATTCATCAGGATTGAGATCTGGCGCATAGCCTGGCAAAAAGTGCAGCGTCAGCTTTCCTTCGAGTTTGTCTATGTAGTTTCGTACCGCACGGGTCTTGTGCGCAGGCAGTCCATCGACGATCAGATGGACGGGCTTGCGACGTCTGTGCATCATCCGGCGTAGCAAGTCGATGAAGAGATCGCCGTTCAAGCCGCCCTTGTAGGTGGCAAACCAAAAACCTCCCTTGGCGTTGACTGCCGAAGCAGCACTGATCCCCTGGCGTTGCCCAGGCACCGAGACGACCGGTGTTTCTCCCTTGGCTCCCCATGTCGTGCCGTGTACCGAGTCGGCGCGGAATCCTGATTCATCCCAGAAGTAGATCACCGCCTTTGTCTGCTTGGCTTTGCGGGCTATCGCGGGGTAGGTTTCCCGCTGCCAGCGCGCGATCGCTTCAGGGTCGCGCTGATAGGCACGTTGCAGGGGTTTCTGCGGCGTCAGACCGGCGCGTGCCAGCACGGCACCCACCGATGCCAGACTCAGCGTCACATCAAAGCGCTGCGCAATCAGCTCACGCGCGATTTGCCGCGTCCATAGGCCGAAATCGAAACCGTACTGCATCGGGTTCTTGCCATTGATCCAACGGAAGACTTGCTGTTCCTGCGCCGCAGTGAGCTTGCGCGGACGACCCGTGCCCTTCCTCAAGCGCAATGCACGCTTGCCGTTGCCGCGCCCACGCGCCTTCGCGCGCACTTTGTACGCCCATGTGCGATGCATGCCGAACGAAGCGGAGACGACAGCCGGTGACTCACCTTCCTTCATGCGCTCAAGCGCAGTCAGGCGCATCTCTTCCAGCGCTTCGCGTACTACGGTTCGACCATCTCTCTTCATGCAGATTTCGATCGCGCTGAAGCGTGGAAAGTTCAATATTGTTCCCTATATTTCTGACTGATGAGTAATTACGGGATTTTGAGCAATTGCGGTGAATGGACCCATTGGATCGGAACCGGATCGCTCAGCGTAGCACCCCCTCCAATCAGCTGTAGTATTGTCTAGACATTGAAATAGAAAGCGCCATTTGTTGTTTGCTACGTCGTAGTAGGCGTCGCCATCAGTAGCCGCACAGGCCCAAAGCGTGTTGCTTTCAGGCGCAAGAACAACAGTTGGAGCGCTCCAGGTAGCGCCCTGATCGGTAGAACTTCGGACTCGCGTCGGGTCTGTCAATCTAACTGTGTAACTGCAGTTGAGATCAATCGTTGACGGGTACGCGTTCTTCACCGAACAGGATCTGGAAGACCTGCATCGCCGGCTTCCAGTGATGAATGCCTCGCCAGCGTTTACTGGCTTCTCGAATGGCCAGAAACATCGACTTCATTGCCGAGTCGTCGTTTGGAAAAATGCGCCGGTTTCGCGTGTATTTTCGCATCGTCGCATTCAATGACTCGATGGCGTTGGTAGTGTAGGTGATGCGCCGGATTTCCGGTGGAAATTGGAACATGGGAACGACGTTGTCCCACGCATTGCGCCACACTCGAACGGCGGCCCGATACTTGCCGCCCCAAGCCTCCTCAAAGGCATCCAACTCGCGCGCTGCCTCCTCAATGCTGGCTGAAGTGTAGATGCGCTTGAGTGCCGCCGCGACAGCCTTCATGTCTTTGGCCGCGACATAGCGCATCGAGGCGCGAATCAGGTGCACGATGCATTGCTGGGTCAGGGTCTTCGGAAACAGTGCTGTGACCGCTTCCGGAAGCCCCTTGAGGCCGTCCATGCAGGCGACGTAGATGTCGTTGACACCCCGCTGTTTGAGTTCGCTCAGCACGCCCGCCCAGTACTTCGCGCCCTCGTTCTCGGCCAGCCAGATACCCAGCACCTCCTTCTCGCCGCGCAGGTTCAAGCCGAGCACCACATGCGCACAGCGATTCAGCACCTGCTTGCCGTTGCGCACCTTCAGCACCAGACCGTCCAACCAGACGATCGGATAGATCGCCTCCAGCGGTCGCTCCTGCCAGGCGTGGACTTCATCAAGGACGACATCGGTCACCCGTGCAATAACGTCGTGGCTGATCGTCACGCCATACAAATCGACTACAGCACGCTCGATATCGCGTGTGCTCAGGCCGTGTGCATAAAGCGTCAAGATCTTGTCCTCGAAGTCGCCTAGTCGGGTCTGGCGCTTTCTCACCAACTGCGGCTCGAACGTGCCTGCGCGATCGCGTGGCGTGCTCACCTCCAGCTCGCCAAACGTCCCCTTCAAGCGTTTCGGAGTCGATCCGTTGCGTGCGTTGGTGCGCTGACCTTCAACGCCCTTCTCGTGCCGCTCGTAGCCCAGATGAGCATCCAGTTCCGCATTCAATCCCCGATCAATCACGCGTTGCAGCATCTGCGTGTACAGCCCCGCCACATCATCCGGCGTCTTGCACTTGGAAACGAGTTCATCCAGCGTAACATTCTCCACTTTCATCGCCATGCTATTGCTCCTCGCAGCTCAGGCTGCATTGTTGCCTACGGAGCAGTTACACAGTTCAGATTACAGACTCTCTCCCGTCCCCAGCGCATGGTGGTATTCGGGATTAATTCGAGTACAGTTGGTTGTAGTGATGTAGCGCTCGAACTGATACCAAATTCCATTGTTTATCTCCATATGTGAAGCCCCCGAAGCAGCACCCACTTCCCATGTCCTGTCCAGCGTCCACTGCGCGTTGCCGGACCAGTAGTCAGCCATGGTTGCCTGCCGCACTTGCGTCTGCGCAATCAGCGAACTCGCACTAAAAGTGAAGGAGATAAATACTAATACGAAAAACATTCTTCCAATGCGCCGCATACGAGACCCCGGATTTTTAGTAACAAAACGTAGTACACCATAGTTAAGATAGTGACGCAATTATTTTATTCATAATCATCCCCAAGCTACGGAAATGGATTTCTGGGACCTCGTATGCTGAGAATAGAGTGGATAATTGGCGAAACGAAGGTGATTCGTTGCGATTGCAAGACTTTAGGTGATATGCGTGTCGACCATCAAATCAAGATGCAGCTCGCCATCCATGTGCATTCGCTTGTTGGCTTCACGCCATTCAGCCATGACCTCTGCTGGACTTGTACACGCAGTTCTTGAACCTTCCCGGTGGAGCACCTGAATTGGCACCGTCGAGAACTCGAACAACGCTAGCAAATAGTCTTCGGCGCTGACAGCCAGCGTGTTACGAATGGCGATCGGACTGAACTCACTGAAGATGAGCGGGCGAAGTCGTTCCACGAGCGATCGGATCCCCTTCCACGCATTGGGCTCGAATCCTTCGATATCGATCTTGATGACATCAAGCCGTTCGATTCCGCCCAACAGAGAATCAATACGATTCATGGGAGCCATGTCCGCATCACCTGGCGTCGAGACTCGCACGTCCACGATGCCGTTCGACGAATTGTCAGTCGGATGCATCGAGACCGCACCTGCTTTGTCGGAAGCGGCCACCGGTATCAATGAAATATTTGTGAGCCCATTACCAAGAATGCCTGCGCATATTGACTGGACATTTCTTGCGATTGGCTCGAAGGCATATATCCGTCCCTTGCTTCCCACACGCTTTGCCGCAAGCAGCGTGAAGATCCCGATATTCGCACCGACATCGAGCACACAGTCGCCTGGTCGCAGCGACTTGAGAAAGACAGGCAGCACGTTGGGTTCGTAGTCGCCAGCCGTGACGAGCGAATCACCAATGAGTCGATCGCCGTGCCATGGATAGATCTTCACGCCATCGATCTGGATTTCCCGCAGTTTTGTCGAATTGTTGTTTCGCGCGCGGAACTCGTCGGAAGCCATGATACTTCTGGCGACGGCATCGGGTGATAGCGAATGCCGGCTGGCCTCATTGAAGTGATGAGCAAGACCGTCGGTGTCGGGCTCACGCCCGAGTAGCAGCCGATACGCGTAGCGCACGTCGTCCTTCGTCGCCTTCAATTGCGCATCCATCGTGCGCTCCATCATCTATCCAGGCAAGGTTGAACGGGCGGGTGGTTACTGCACTCGCCGGCGCAAGTAGTTGAGCAGATCAATCCGCGTAATCAGGCCGAGGAACTTCTCGCCATCCATCACGATGGCGACGTGGCCGGCATCGAAAACCGGCAGCAGACTTTCAATCGGTGATTTCACATCGAGTTTCTCAAGGCGGCTGACCATGGCGGTGGATACGGGATCGCGGAATTTGGTTTCGTCGGCGTAGACGTGCATGAGCACATCGGATTCATCGAGGATGCCGACGATGGCGTCACCGTCCATGACCGGAAGTTGCGATACGTCGTAGAGCTTCATGCGGTTGTAGGCGGTGACGAGCAGATCCTTCGGGCCAACGACGACGGTATCGCGCAGCGAATAGGGGCGCAGGATAAGGTCGCGCAGGTCGCCGTGGGTTTCGCGGGCGAGGAAGCCGTTGTCGAGCATCCAGTAATCGTTGTACATCTTCGACAGGTACTTGTTGCCGGTATCACAGACGAAGACGACGACGCGCTTGGGTTCGATCTGTTCCTTGCAGTATTTCAGCGCGGCGGCGACGAGGGTGCCGGTCGATGATCCACCGAGGACGCCTTCCTTCGAGAGCAACTCGCGGGCGGTCAGGAAGCTCTCCTTGTCGCTGATCGCGTAGGCCGTCTCGACACGCGAGAAATCGCTGATCGCGGGCAGGAAATCCTCACCGATGCCTTCGACCATCCAGCTTGCGGATTTGTCCGAGAGAACCCCGTCGTTGATGTATTCGGCAAGGATCGAACCGACCGGGTCGGCGAGCACGAACTCGGTGTCTGGCGAGTGTTCGGCGAAGAATTGGGAGAGGCCGGTCATCGTGCCGGAGGAACCACAGCCAAACACGATCGCATCAACCTTGCCATCCATCTGCTCAAGGATCTCGGGGCCGGTGGTCAGCTTGTGGGCGAGCGGATTGTCCGGATTGCCGAACTGATTGATGAAATAGGCGCCGGGGGTTTCCTCGGCAATGCGCGCGGCGAGATCCTGGTAGTAGTCGGGGTGGCCCTTGGCCACATCCGAGCGGGTCAGGATCACCTCGGCGCCCATCGCCTTGAGGTTGAAGATCTTCTCCCGGCTCATCTTGTCCGGAACGACGAGGATCAGGCGATAGCCTTTCTGCTGGGCAACCAGGGCAAGGCCGATGCCGGTATTTCCGGCGGTGCCTTCGACCAGGGTATCGCCTGGCTTGATCAGCCCCTTGCGCTCGGCTGCCTCGATCATGCTCAGGCCGATCCGATCCTTGATCGAACCGCCCGGATTGTTGCATTCGAGCTTGAGGAACAGCTCGCAGCTTCCGGTATCGAGGCGCTGGGCCTGGACCATCGGCGTGTTGCCGATCAGTTCAAGGACAGATTGATGGATCGGCATGCAGGAGGCTCCGCAGGATTTTCAGGGAATCCCGGCATGATAACCCAAGGTGGATTTTGTAGCTTCCGCTTGGCGGCTGCGGATGGCCATTGCAAGCGCTCGTTTGCGTGCCCCGAGAGGGACTTCGGTTGGTCGCGAGCTTTTGCTTTGTCTTGACGGAAAGCTCGCCCCTGGCGGGGCTCCTACGCGTTGCGGTTGACCTGTAGGAGCCCGTTTACGGGCGAGTTTTTCGTCAAATTGCCGAAGGGCTCGCCCCTGGCGGGGTTCCTACGCGTTGCGGTTGACCTGTAGGAGCCCGTTTACGGGCGAGTTTTTCGCCAAATTGCCGAAGGGCTCGCCCCTGGCGGGGCTCCTACGCGTTGCGGTTGACCTGTAGGAGCCCGTTTACGGGCGAGTTTTTCGTCAAATTTCCGAAGGGCTCGCCCCTGGCGGGGTTCCTACGCGTTGCGGTTGACCTGTAGGAGCCCGTTTACGGGCGAGTTTTTCGTCAAATTGCCGAAGGGCTCGCCCCTGGCGGGGTTCCAACGCGTTGCGGTTGACCTGTAGGAGCCCGTTTACGGGCGAGTTTTTCGTCAAATTGCCGAAGGGCTCGCCCCTGGCGGGGCTCCTACGCGTTGCGGTTGACCTGTAGGAGCCCGTTTACGGGCGAGTTTTTCGTCAAATTTCCGAAGGGCTCGCCCCTGGCGGGGCTCCTACGCGTTGCGATTGACCTGTAGGAGCCCGTTTACGGGCGAGTTTTTCGTCAAATTGCCGAAGGGCTCGCCCCTGGCGGGGCTCCTACGCGTTGCGGTTGACCTGTAGGAGCCCGTTTACGGGCGAGTTTTTCGTCAAATTGCCGAAGGGCTCGCCCCTGGCGGGGTTCCTACGCGTTGCGGTTGACCTGTAGGAGCCCGTTTACGGGCGAGTTTTTCGTCAAATTGCCGAAGGGCTCGCCCCTGGCGGGGCTCCTACGCGTTGCGGTTGACCTGTAGGAGCCCGTTTACGGGCGAGTTTTTCGTCAAATTGCCGAAGGGCTCGCCCCTGGCGGGGCTCCTACGCGTTGCGGTTGACCTGTAGGAGCCCGTTTACGGGCGAGTTTTTCGTCAAATTGCCGAAGGGCTCGCCCCTGGCGGGGCTCCTACAGAAACAGCGCGCTTCGAATCTCTGATTGCCCGCTCCTGTAGGAGCTCGCTTACGGATGAGCTTTTGTTGTCATATCGAAAAGCTCGCCCGTAAACGGGCTCCTACAGGTTTGCGTCAAGTGCGGCTGAAGCCGCTCCGGCAGGATGGCGAAGCAATCAGTGTGCGAGGGGAGTGTGCAGATTGGCCCACATGGAGGTGAGCTTGTCTTTCGCGAGAAGTTTTTCCTTCTTGAGCGTATGCAAGGTGACGACGTCCATCGGCAGTACGCCGAGTTCGGCATCGCGGACCTTGCCATCGAGCTCGCGGTGCTTGTGATAAAGCTGGCGGAACTCGGTGTTGCCATGCATCAAGGATTCCAGATCTTCTCTCTCAGCTTGTTCGAACATCAGGCTACCTCCTCTCAAGTCGGAAATGCAGACACCATGACGCGACGCCTTGCGGCGTCGCGTCATGGGTTGCAGGGACGATGGAACAGACACGCTTTGGCCTGGAATCAGGCCGCCTGAGCCGCTGAGCCCAGCGCTCGGATCGCAATCGTGCTGCGACACGGACGTGCGCCACTGCCAGGCACCCGACCGTACGTATCGGCCGGCTGGGGCCGATATCGCGGGATGAACGGTCTTCTGTGCTGAACTCATGGGCTAGGCACTCCCATGCGGGTTCCAGAGAAACACCGGGTCGCATGGGGGTTAGAAACTACTCCTTTGCCTACCCCTTGGCAACCGCTTTTCCGGCAGTTTTTGATTTGAAAACAAAACGTTAAATCATTGATTTTCAACGAGAATCACATCTACCCGCCGATTTTTTGCGCGTCCTTCGGTGTTCTCGTTCGATGCAATCGGCCGCTCCGCGCCGACGCCGACTGCGGTCATTCTGGAGGCAGCAACCCCGAGCGCCTCAAGGGCATCGCGAACCGCCTCGGCGCGCTTCTGCGACAGCACCTGGTTGGCGTTGGCGCTACCGGTCGAATCCGTATGGCCCTCGATACGGATCAGCTTGCCTGGATCCTGCCCGACGAACTCGGCCACCTTGGCGAGCGAGTCACCGGCGTCGCCACGAAGTCGAGACTGGCCCGGCGCAAAAGCGACATCATCAAGCGACATCTGCATGCCTTGGGTGCCGCGCGTCGCGCGCAGGGTATTGATGCGCGAGCGCAAGGCGTCGGCGGCAGCACCCGCCAATTCAGCCTCCCTGCGAGCGAGCGTGGTTTCTCGCGCCTGCGCAGCGGCGAGCCGCTGCGCCTGATCGGCCTCTGCGCGTGCGGCGGCGGTCTCCTGTTCTCCGAGCGTCCGCGCTTCGTCGGCCTGGCGCTCAGCTTCCTCGGTGCGGATCTGTGCCAGCAGACGTTGCTGGTCGAGCTCACGGCGTGCCTGATCGGCTTCGTGGCGGGCGGCGGCAAGTTGCAGGCGGCTGTGCTCGCGCTGCAGCTCGGCGAGCTGGTTTTCGAAATCGAGAACGTTGGCCGTGGCCCAGGCGATATCGACCCGACGTTCAGCCATGTACAAGAGGTGCTCCCGCTTCTTGCCCTTGCCACTCTCATCCAGAGTCAGCAAGGCAGTGCGGGCGCGTGTGATCTCGTTTGCTGCATAACGGCCGAGCCTGGCATCCGCTTCGAGCTGGCTCAGGCTGCGCGACAGGCGCTCGATATCGACATCGAGCTTGGCCGCCCCGGCCGCTGACGCAAACGACAGGGATGCGAACAGGATCATGACCAGCAAACTGGGGCGATTCACGGTGCACCTCCGGCGCCGGCAGCTTGCAGGACGCGATTGATTTCGGCGTTGTCCTGCTTCAGTTGATCGACCGACTCACGCAGCTTGCCGAGCCGGGCCTTGATCGCAGCCAGCTCGCTGTTTGCTGCAGATTCATCGGCCAGATTGGTCGCCAGGGTGTAGTCGCGATCCTGCATCGCCGCCTGGGCCTGATTGAAGCGCTCCTCGGCGAATCGCAGCTCAAGTGGCGCGAAAGTTGCAGCGCCTGAACTTCGCGCGCTGACCAGGCGCTGCTGGGCATTGCCGAGCAGGTCGGGTGGCGGCTTTGTCGGCCCGCAGGCTGCCAATGCAAGCACCAATGAAACAACGAATGGACCATGGATTTTCAAACCGCTTGGTGTCATAACAGCACTCTGCGCCCGGGGCGATCCCCTATTGTGGGAAGGCCGCCGGGCATTCGCAACGTTCGCGGCGATTTTTGCGCCACGTTTTCGAGGATTTGATCAGATGGACATCGGATATTTTCTCAAGCTGATGACCGAGAAGGGTGCGTCGGACATGTTTCTGACGACCGGCGCTCCGGTAAACATCAAGGTCGAAGGCAAGCTCTATCCTCTCGGCAATACCGGCCTTCCGGGCGGCATGGTCAAGAAAATCGCCTATTCGCTGATGGACGAGGGCCAGGTTCCGCAGTTCGAAACCAGGCTTGAATTGAACATGGCCATTGCGGTCAAGGACGCTGGGCGCTTCCGCATCAATGTGTTCAAGCAGCGCGGCGAGGTCGGCATGGTCATCCGCGCGATCAAGAGCGAGATTCCGAGCATCGAGCAGTTGCGCCTGCCGCAGTTGTTCAAGGATCTGATCATGGAACCGCGCGGCCTGATCCTGGTCGTCGGCGCCACTGGTTCGGGCAAGTCAACCACCCTGGCGGCGATGATCGACCATCGCAACACGAACACTTCCGGTCACATTCTGACGGTCGAGGATCCGATCGAGTACCTCTATCGCCACAAGAAATCGGTGGTCAACCAGCGCGAAGTGGGCCTCGATACGCACAGCTATGCCGAGGCGCTCAAGAACGCGATGCGCGAGGCACCGGATGTCATCCTGATCGGCGAGATCCGCGATGCCGAGACGATGGAGGCGGCGATCTCGTTTTCTGAAACCGGTCATCTGTGTCTGGCTACCCTGCATTCGAACAATGCCGACCAGACCCTCGAACGCATCCTCAACTTCTTTCCGGAATCGGCGCATCGCAACATCCTGATGAACCTTGCCCTGAACCTGCGCGCAGTCATCTCCCAGCGCCTGGTCATGGGCAAGGACGGGCGTCGCCTGCCGGCGGTCGAAGTGCTGCTGAATACCCCACTGATCCGCGACATGATCCGCCGTGGCCAGATCCACGAAATGAAGGAAGCCATGGATCGCAGCTTGCAGGAAGGCATGCAGACGTTCGATCAGGCGCTCTATGCGCTGTACAAGGAGGGCCGCATCGAACTTGAGGAAGCTCTGGCCAAGGCCGACTCACGCGATGGCCTAGCCCTCAAGATCCGCCTCGCCGAAGGTGGCGAAACGCCGATGGACGAAGGCTTCGAGGATTCGCACTTCTGATTGCGGCGTGACCCACGCCACTGCAGTCACCGGCTCCTGGCGACTGTGGCGAACACTACGTTTCGCTGTTTGCATCCATCATTCGTGTGACGGACGATCAGAACTGATTCCGCCGGCCTCCATTCGAGGGGGAGCGGCATGAGGAGGACGCTTGCGGGACTGCGTGTGCACTGATCGCATACAGTCCCGCGTGGTTTAGTCATTGTCTTCGTAGCGGATTTCGTGGTTCAAACCGAGTAATTCCAACGCTCGATATGGCGGCGCAGGATTGGAATCGCCGGTTCGAGATATTCCCGGTACTTCTCCCAGCGCGCGATACCACGGCGATTGATCGGTTCGACGACCTGGTGGTAGCTCGGCGTGGCGATGAATCCACGTTCCTTCGCGCGTTCGTGAAAATTGACCATGCGCTCGTCCCAGTCGATTCCGATGAATTCGGCAATCCGCCGCGACTGCTTGTCGATGTCATCGACGACATCCTCAAAACGCAATTCAAGAACATCCGGTGCCAGCACGGCGGCTTGATCGATCCAGAAATCGAAGGTATCGGCGTAAGCCCGTGCCGTTGACTCGATGGTCGCGCACATCGCGACGTAGGCCGGCGTACGAAATGTCTGCATGAAGTTGCTGAGGACGACATCGCAGGGATGGCGCAGCGCAAGGATGATCCTGGCCTTTGGAAAGAGCCGGACAATAAATGGCAAACGCATGATGTTGATTGGATTCTTGTCTACCAGGCGTAGTTTCGGATCCACCGTTGTCTGGCTTGCCACCAGATCCCAATAGGTCGCGCGCAGATGTGCGCAGGTCGTGTCATCCAGTTCACCAAGGCCATCGGGATAGTCGAAACCGGCCTTGCGCATTTCATCGACGACGTCCTGGATGAACGCGCGCTCATCCATGCCGGCCAGCTGCGGATGCGCATCGAGCATGGTTTCGAGCATCGTGGTTCCGGAGCGCGGAAAGCCAACCACAAAGATCGGCGATTCCTCTGTACTTGGAACTGTCGCAGGCTTCCAGGCGGCAACCTGCTCCGCTGATAACCGATGCCGGATGATGCGCAATGGATCCGCGCCTTCGGCGAACAATTGCGGCGCGCGTTCGCGCAACTGCGCGAGATGCAGCTTGCGACCGTACACCAGCCAATTCATCGCCGCCTCGGTGTCACCGAGCCGGTCACAGACGCGGGCAAGTTGCGAAGGCAACTGCGGATCGCGACGCACCAGCAGCGGATCGGCAACCAGAGCTTCGTAGAGTCGCCGCGCTTCGCTCAGCTCGCCACCACGCATGGCCAGACTGGCACGCAGGATATTCGCATCGACACCCAGGCCGACGCGATCCAGTGCCTCCTGGGGAATCCTGCCGAGCAGGACGCGTGATTCATCGAGCCGATTGGTTCGCTCGTACAGGGCAGCTCGACGCAGATCAACGCGCGTATTGTGCGGCATCATTTGCGCCGCCATCTCGAGCGCACGCCCAGCCTCTTCGGCTCGGGTCATGCGCGCCAGGGTCCAACCGAGATCGGTCAGCACGGTGACATCCCGGGTCGCCCAGCGTTCCCAACCAGCAAGCAGGCGAGCGGTCTGCTCCAGATCCACACACTCAAAACAGGCCGCCACCGCCAGCGCGCGTATTGTTGCGTCCTCCGGCGACAACTCGAACGCCCGCAACAGCAAGCCGCGTGCCTCGTCGTAGTTGCCCTTGTCGAAACTCAGGGAGCCCAGGTTGAACAGCGCCGTCGGCTCATCCGGATCGCGCTCGATAGCGCCGCGAAATGCCTGTTCCGCCTTGTCGGCATGTCCTGCCGATCGCAGCACCGTGCCGAGATTTGTCCAGTTCACCGCCTGGTCTGGCGACATTACCGTCAACCGCTCGAACAACTGAATCGCCTCAGCGCTTCGCTGCTGCGCATCGAGGCTCATTGCCAGAACAAGCAAGGCAACTTCATCTTGCGGATGACTCAAGAGTATTTCCCGGCATAGCGTTTCCGCTTGCTTCGGGTTGCCTGATTGGTAGGCGTCAAAGGCACTTTGCAACATTGATTCGATTCCTGCTTCGCGGATACCGGACAAAAGCATCCGCACCCGAAAATCCACTCTTGCAAATGAAAAGACCGCGTGGCTTGCGCCACGCGGTCCGATTACACAGATGAAGCGTCAGATCAGAACTTCACGCCAACACGAGCCCAGTAGTAGCGGCCAATGGTGTCGTAGGTACGCTCGTCGGTGTTGCCGTTGAAGCCGTACTGCCACAGCATTGGCGGCTGCTTGTCGAAGACATTGTCCACGCCGATTTCAAAGCGCGTGTTGATGACCTCGGCATTGTATCCAGCCGTCAGATTGTGGTACGTGCTCGCGCCGGTGCGGAACGAGTTGTCCAGCGGATCACCACCCGGGAATATGACCTGCGAACCGTCGCCTGCCGTGCCGAAGACGCCGAAGCGGCTCGCACCGACATAGCGCATGCGCCAGCCAGCATCGAACGCACCCATGTTCCAGTTGACGGCACCGAGTCCACGCCAGCGTGCATAGTTGCCGTCACCGCCGGAAGCCGACGAAGTGAAGGTACCTGCACGATGGTAACGCGTGGTGATGTCACCCTCGATCACTTCAGCGTCGTACTTGCCGACATAAGTCGTATCGAGCGAGACGTTGAAGTTGCCGAACTTGGTTTCCGGCAGACGATACTTGATGCTGAAATCCACACCGCTGGTATCGACTCGGCCGATGTTCTGGGTCAGGTTGCTGACGAAGGCGATGTCACCAGTGCCGCCGGCACCGAGCTGACGCGAGAACAGGTCGCAGAAACGTCCGTACGTGAAGCACTGGTCGATGATGACCTGGGTGCCGAGCGATCCGATCGTGTCGGTCAACTTGACCCGCCAGAAATCCACCGAGGTCGACAGACCGGGCAACCAGTTCGGGTCATACACGGCACCCCAAGTGAAGGTCCGGCCCTTCTCCGGATTGACATTCACGTTGGAACCGTAAAGTGCCTGAGTCTGTTGCGTGATCTGCTGGAAACCCGCTGCCAGGCCGGCGCAGGCCGGGTTCGACAGACGCGGATCGCCAGCCGTCAGGCCATCGCAAGGATCATCGTAGGTATCCGCACTCGGAACCGTGCCGCCGTACAGATCGCTGATGGTCGGCGAACGGAACACATCGGCAATCGTGCCACGCAGCATCAGATCTTCGATCGGACGATATTCGATACCGATCTTCGAGTTGGTCGTGGTGCCGAACGCCGAGTAATCGGAGTAGCGCGAACCGAGTGTGACATTGAGCGACTTCGCAAACGGCAGGTCGGCCAAAATCGGGACAAACAACTCGCCGTAGAACTCACGCACGCTGAGGCTGCCACTCGAAGGCGAGCCGCAGGCGTCGGTGAAGGTCAGGCAGGTGCCCTGATTCGGATCGCTGATCGTCGAGACGAAATCCGGCTGGAAGTACGAGTAGTCCTTGCGGTACTCGCCACCGAAGGCAACACCTACGGCTCCGGCCGGCAGATCGAAGATCTCGCCAGTCATGTTGAACTGCGCAGTCTTTTCAGTCGCGTAGTTGTGCGAACGCACGATGAGCTGGAGCTGGTCAAGTTGCGCACGCGTCAAGGCGCCTGCGGCGGTCGATGTGTCGAAGTTGAACAGGTTGAGCGGAGTGCAGTTGGCGATTGGAGCCGCCGCCGTACCGCACCGAGCCACACCACCCGCATCATAGAACGACGGACCGATCGCATCGGCGAATGCCGGCAGGTAGTAATAGCCGGTGAAGCCGGCATCCTGCGATGTGCGTGCCCAGGTGATGCCTGCATCCCACTGCCAGGTGTCGCCGAAGCTGCCACGCAGACCGGCGCTGAACTGGTCGGCCTGGGTTTCGAACATGCCTTCACGATTGCCGCCCGAGAGATCACGGATACCGCCACTGCTGATATTGACGCCGAACGGGTTGTACACGCTTTGTGCCGAGATCGGCGCGCCGAGCTGGGAGACGATCAGCGGCAACGGCGCGATGATGTAGCGCGAGCGGGTCTTGTTGGTGAAGGCCGTCACGTACGCATCGATCGTGTCGGTGATGCGGTAGTTGCCGTTTACAAACAGGCCACCACGCTCCGACGGGGTCATCTCGAGATTGTACGGCGAATAGTTGAACGTATCGTTGACGGCTCCACTGCCGATCCAGCAGCGGAAATCGCCAACGCCCACGCCTTCTGCACCGTGGACGCGAGTGATACTGACGCTGCTGCCGGTTCCCGGACAGCTCAGGCCGGCGGCAAGCGCAGCGGTGCGCGAGATAACGAAACGGCCATCCGGAACCGAGCCGGATCCGAGCGGGAATACATCACCATAGGAATTGTACAAGGCCGGATCAGAGAAGCTGCGATCGCCAGCGCCGACGCCGTCCTGCTTGTTGTAGGTTGCGCCAATGGTCAGGCTGCCACGGTCGCTGGAATGACCGAGATTCATCTGGAAGCCGCGACGCTCGCCGTCATCCCGATCCGAGATGCCGTAGTCCATCGAGACGGAAATGCCCTGATAGTTCTTGCTCAGGATGAAGTTGACCACGCCACCGATTGCGTCGGAGCCGTAGATCGCCGATGCGCCATCCTTGAGGATGTCGATGCGCTCGACCATGTTGATTGGAATCGAGTTGACGTCCGCATAAGCCAGGCGACGTCCGTCGACCAGCAGCAGGGTGCGTTGCGAGCCCAAGCCGCGCAGCGAGATCGTCGAAGCGCCGCTACCACCACCGTTGTTGACGGCCGGGTTGGTTGCCGCACCCGAGATCGCCGGGCTTTCCTGGATCAGGTCACCGATGGTGAGCTTGCCGCTCTTCTGGATGTCGGCTTTCTCAATCGAAAATACCGGGCTCGCGCTTTCAACGTCAACGCGACGAATGCGTGAACCGGTCACTACGATGGTTTCCAGCCTTTCGCTGCCCTGCTCACTGTCCTGGGCAAAAACCGGCATGGAACTCAATCCCACAATGGCCGTGGTGCCCGCATAAAGCGCGAGTCGCACAGCTTTCAGAAGCTCGTTGTTCGTTAATCTCATTACGCTCTCCAACGTTTTTAGAGTGGTGTTACTGGTGATACGGATTCGGGACGTTGCGCGGAAAGGAACTTTGTGGCACCCGTTCCCTGCTGCCTGGTAGCCAAAGCAGACCAAAGGGCTGCTGGCATTGGCGGGATACTAACAACATTCTCACGTTATTGGAATCCCCGATTGCGCGCTTAACATCGCTTGGTGCGCAAGAATTTACTCTTTGCGATTCATGGAGTTACTGATGCCCGCCTGGACTGGTCGGGTCACATCAATGCGGACTGAACCGCGTTCGATCCGAAAACAGTGGACGAGTGCGATGCGCCACTACCGCAGGTGGCCGCTCGCAGCTGATCCGGGCGCACAACCCGCTGCCGACAGCGTGACACGGGTTCGGTGCCAAAAGCGCGGATCTGACTCAGAGATCCTGCCGGTACTGGACGTAGGGCATGCGTGCCTGGCTTGGATCGGACTCGCGCGGCGCTGCCGCATCAAGCTGGGCCGACCACACATTCTGCGCACCTACGGTCACTTCGCCGCGCCAGGGAGTGCGCCAGGATAGACCGAGATCGACCCCACTCCAGCGGCGATTGCCGATCTGTCCGGGGACATCGACGCTGCTGATCCGGCCAACGATGCTGCCACGCAGCGAGCCGCTGGCAAGACCCAGTCCGAGCGAGGCCTGATCGAGCTCGAGCCCCGAATCGGCGAGGCCGTACCAGATTGGCGAGAGCTTGGCGCGGCCCAGGGCGGCGCTCAAATCGACCATCTTGTCCTGCCCCAACTGCCAGACACTACGGGCATTCAACTGCTGCGAAGAGCTCAGGCGGTAATCGACAAGGCCGGGCATGTCGACCAGGGCCAAGTCAATCGGACTGGAGGCGGCGCTGAAGCTCGAAAGCAGCGGCAATTGCTGGTTGCCGGCGTTCAACCAGGACAACCCGAACGACAGGTCGGGCCCGACGCCCGAAACAGGCGCCCAGCCCAAACCGAAACTCATTGACAGCGTATCGGCGTGCGCTGCCGAGTTGGTATTGCCGAAACACGTTGCCGACGCGCAACTGCCCTGATTCGTGAAGCCGTATGAAAGCGGGGAAGAAGCCTCGTGAGCAAGCGCCAGATCAGCCCGAAAGCCGTGCCCCATGCGCAAGCGCAGGCCAGCAGAGAACAGATCGGTTGCGTCGACGATACGCAGATCCGAAACCCCGCCGAAGGCCGGCGATGGCGGCAAGGCCGGCGCACCGGCATTGCGTGACAGCGCAACGATGGCCAGCAATCGTCCATCCGGGCTGGCCCACAAAGGAACGACCTGACCGGAATTGCCAGCCAGCGGGGAGTCCACTTCGATTGAAAGCAGGTGATCAAACAGCGGGCGCTGCGCATCAACCAGGGTCGCAGGTGCGATCTTCTGCGCGACGGCTTCAACCGACAGCAGCAAAGACAACACGATTATGGCAAGGCGCGACAACATCAGGCGGATCCAATCGGTGGGTGACAGGTGACTGCACGGGGCTTTCCAAGTTCCCTGCCACAAAAACGGACATGGTGGATTTGGTGACGGCACTTTCGCAGTCAGTGTACTCGCATTTACGAAAAACAAACAGTCTATTGCGTCTCAACTATGAGCCGGTAGCGCTTGAATCAACAGAAGTTTTCGATTTCGGGCGCGATTCGTGGGCGACATCTGGTCACGGGCCGGCGGGGGCCGGCCAATCAGCCCGGGGACGACCGGAATCGGCTGCCTGAACGAAGCTGCGATAACCCGGAATCGTGGGCCCGTGCAAGCATCAGAAAAACCCCGGCGCAGGTTTGCGACGCAAAGTCCGCCAGAACCAATTGGAGCAGCGGACGACGCGGGCGCCCAGGAGAGCAGGGGCGAATGTTGCAGCAACATGTGCTGGAACCGGAGGTCGACGCGGAGCGCGTGAAGCCAGCCCGGGTTATTCATGAAAAAGGTTTTGGTCGTGCCAACGAAGGGCGTCCGATTACGCAAGAAGCGCACTGGCCTTTGTGGGTCAGTGCTGCGCGCTGACGCTTTCGTGATCCGGACCAGAAGCGTTCGATCACAGATCGAACCCACCGAGGGCAGTGAACAGGGCAGCGCCACCGAAGCGGATTGCGCCCTGCAAGGCTATTGCGGGGTCGATGGGCCGGGAGCCTGAGGGAGATCGGCGAACTGAATGGCAAGATCGACTTCATCCAGCATGTAGTCGCGATTACAGAACTCGCAGGTCACGCGCAGCTTGGCGTGTTCGTCGAGTCCGGCAAATGCTTCGTCACGACCAAGCGTTCGCAGCATGCCCAGCACGCGTTCGCGCGAACAACTGCAGCTGAACCGCAATGGCCGCCCCTCGTACAGGATCACACCCTCGTCATGGAAAAGGCGCAACAGCAGCGCATCGACCGGAAGATCGAGCAATTCGGCGTCGCTCAGCGTGGCCAGCAGATGACCGACGCGATTCCATGCGTCGCTATCGGTCGAAGCCGATGCGCCACCGGTATCGGCCATCCGCTGCAGCATGATGCCGGCGCAACGTCCATCGCGCTCGACCAGCATGATGCGCGTCGGCAACTGTTCGGAGCGCTCGAAATAGCCCTCGAACGCGCCCGCCAGGGATGCCGATTCGATCGCGACCAGCCCCTGGTAGCGACTATCGGTCTGCTGGTTTTCAATGGTGATCACGAGCTGTGCTTGCGGCGTGGACAGATTGATCTGCTGTTCCGTCGCATCCTCGTCGCATCGCGCAATGCCGCGCACGGCGCCATCATGCGTGCATTCGGCAAACAGGAGTTTCACCAACCCGGCGTTGCGAAGCTGGATCGAAAGTCGGCCCTCGAACTTCAGTGCTCCCGCGAACAGCACACTTGCCGCGAGCGATTCCCCGAGCAAAGTGCTCACTTCGGCCGAATAGTCGGCATGAGCAAGAATCTCCCGCCAGCTCGACTCCAGATGGACTATGTGGCCGCGAACTGCGGCACTCTGCAAGTGGAACGGATAGACCTTGTCGTCATTCGGATTCATGGCGCACGGACGATTGATATGGCTGGTTGAAATGCGGGCTATCGGAACGGATACAAGACACTTGCCTGGCTGACACGCAAATCCGGAAGTCACACGACGGCAAAAAAACCAATACAATCGGTCGGGGGAGATCAAGGCCGTCGCAACACCCGCAGGATTCGGCATTTCCGCAATCTTGATGGATCGATCGGGATTCCAGGGCAGGATGGGCCAAACACGCCGCAAGGATGATCTGAATCCGGCCTCGGATGGAACTCGTTTGCAGCCAGTCAAGGCACAATTAAAAATGCGGAACATTCCACTTGAAGACGCTGGTCGCCCATGTGGTCAATGAATCCTCGCTTGGCTCCTGGTTGGCGCCAGCGGGAACGGCATCCGGCAATCCAGGCCAGATCGTCAGGATTCGTGTCGATCCATTGCCAGACTTCAACTACTGACTTATTCGGAGATACAGATGAAATCGAAAATCCTGACTCGTACGGCGCTCGCCGCTGCGGTCATCTTTGCGCTCGGCAATGCGCAAGCCGCACCGGTCACGCTGCAGAGTGTCGCCCCACAAGTGGTGACACCGGATCAGTTGACCCACGCACGCGCAGGCGATAGCCAGCTTCTTCTGCTTCGTTCCGGTCTGATCGACCCCACGGCGCAGCGAGTCGACTTTTCATCAACCGGTGCTGCTGCCGATGTCGAATCGGGTCGCTTTGCGATTGTGCAGTTCAAGAGTGACCCCGCAAAGTCCCGCGAGCGTCTCGAAAAACGCGGCGTGACCTTTCTCGGCTATGTTCCGAACAACGCCTATCAGGTGCGCCTGGGCAAGAACGCATTGAGCGAATTGCGCGCGGACTCCTCGGTGCGCTGGGTCGGCATCTATCAGCCTGGACAAAAGCTTGATCCAGCACTGTGGACGGATGCGCGCAGCAACCTCACCCTCGCCCCGCAAGGTGGGCTGGAAATCGACGTTTTCGGTTTTGCGGGTGAATCGGCAAGCCAGATCAGTCTGGCGCTTGGCAAGGTGCCCGGAGTATCCCTGGTTTCAGTCGTCGAGAACGAATCGGTGCCATTTGTACGAGTGCACATCGACGAGGCCGGTCTGGATCGCCTGGTTCGCTCCGCAACCGCCGAGGACAGTGTCGCCTGGGTAGCGCCGCATCTGCAGGAATACGTCAACAATTCTGCGGGCATCGGCGTCATTCAGAGTGACTCGCCGAGCACCGGGACTGCCGGATCAGGCAGCGTCGAGGCTGGTCGTCAACCCCTCTGGGATCACGGGCTGTATGGCAGTGGCCAGATCATCAGCATTTCCGATTCCGGCCTCGATGCCAACGAAGCGTGGTTCACCACGCTCAACAAGGGATTCGGCGATCACACCGAGATCACGACGGCCGATTCTCCGGTGCCGCCCGCACTCGGCGCCGTCCATGCGGACAACAAGGTCTACGCCTACTGGGTTCAGCCCGGCGCGGAAGCCTACGACAACAATTCCACTTGTCCAGGCGGATCCTCCACGAGCTATCACGGCACACATACCAGTGGAACGATCGCTGGCGATGCCGGCGGCTCGGTAGGCGCTACCAATTACACGGCGTCGACGCCAACCTCGTCGGGACACGAGTTGGCCGACGGCATGGCGCCAAATGCACAGCTGCTGTTCCAGGACATCGGCAACGATACCTCGGGCTGCCTGTCGATCAGCAACCTCGGCGGTACTATCAAGCAGGCGCACGATGCCGGCGCCCGGATCCACAGCGCGAGTTGGGGCAGCTCCAGCGCCGGCGTCTATAGCGGCAGCGATCGCGTCGTCGATACGACCTTGTCGACACTCGAAGACATGCTTTTTGTCGTTTCGGCCGGCAATAGCGGCAGCGGCGCGACCACCACGGGTTCACCCGGCAACGCCAAGAACGCCACAACCGTGGGTGCGTTGTCACACGCAGGCAGCAAGATCGTGGCCAGCTATTCGAGCCGTGGTCCGACCACCGACGGACGCCTCAAGCCTGACATCATGGCTCCCGGCAGCAGCGTGGTTTCCGCTTCTGGTGACGCCAGCACCACCGCCACGATCGAAGCCGCCGCATCCAAGTCGATGTCCGGAACATCCATGGCTGCGCCGACGATCGCCGGCAATGCAGGGCTCGCGCGCCAATTCTTCACGGAAGGATTCTATCCACGCGGATCGAAGACCGCAGCGGATACCTACAATCCAAGCGGAATGGCACTCAAGGCGGTTCTGCTCAACGGAACGAATCCGGTTCTCGGCTCAAACGCAACGCCGACCGACCAGTTTTCCACCGGAAACTATGGATGGGGTCGTGGCTGGACCGATTCCAATCTCTGGTTTGCGACTACGCCCAGCTCATTCGGCAACGACAACCGTCGCCTGCGCATTTTCGAGCGCACCAACGTGTCCGGACTGAAAACCGGAGATGTCAGCGAATACACAATCGCAAACGTGCAGGCCGGTCAGGAACTGCGGGCCACGCTCACGTGGTACGACCCCGAGGCGATCGGTGGTGCCGCGCTGACCCTGGTCAACAACCTCGATCTCGAAGTTGCAGGCCCAGGCGCTACGCTATACCGCGGAAACGTATTCTTGTCGGGTGTTTCGACAACCGGCGGCAGTGCAGACATTCGCAATACTGTCGAACAGGTGCGCCTGACCGCGCCCACCACCGGGTCCTACACATTCCGCGTGAAAGGCACCGCCGTGCCAGGCGGGAGTCGCCCCAACACGAGCCGCCAAGGCTATGCGCTCGCCGTATCAGGACGATTCGGCTTGCCGGATACAGCTGCATTCCCGGCACCGACCGGCTTGATCACCTCATCGACTGGCAGCGGCGCCTCAATCGCCTTCAGCGCGGGCGGTGGCGCCCAGGGCTTCCAGCTCTATCGCGCGGCGGGAATCTGCGCGACAGCGGCCGCTGGCGATTTCCGTCTCGTTGCTTCTGGCGCATCAAGCCCCCTTCTCGATGCAACGTCACAAGGAGGCTACGACTATGCCTACCGCATTCGCGGAATCAACAACGATGTCGAAGGAGACGTATCCGGTTGCGTCAACCTCGCTTACAGCGGCCCCTGCACACTCCAGCCAGACTTCGACACCAGCAGCCTCATTGGCGGATCGACGCTCAATGCGAGCTGCAAGGTTGCACTGAACTGGAACCCTGCATCATCGAATTGCCCGTTGTCGACAGCCATCAATTATTCGGTTCTGCGTTCGAGCGACCCTTACTTCACATCTTCCTCCACCATCGCAACCGGTCTTGCCAGTCCCGCCTATGACGACACTGCGGTTCTTCCGGCAAAACCCTACTATTACAAGGTTCTGGCCAGCGACTCGGAAGGCAATCTGGCGCCGATCAGCCAGACCGTTGTAGGTACATCGATAGGTTCGAGTGGTGTCGATGGCAATTTCTATCTCGATGACGGCGACACCCATGTCTATTCGAACCTCGAATCGCCCTGGCAGGTCACCAATACGGCAGCGACGGCTGGGACCCTGAGCTACCACAGCGGCGCGGATGGGGCCACCTACCCGGCCAACACCTGCGCAGCAATGACCACACCGCCGATCCAGATCCAACCGGGCGCCTCGCTGAACTTCAAGATGAAGTACAACATTGAACACGGCTGGGATCTTCTCGTGCTTGAGGTGTCGACGAATGGCGGTGCGACCTGGGCCGGCCTGGCACCAAATGGCGGATATCCGGCAGCGGGTACGATCACCAATGACGGCAATGACTGCGGGTATCCGTTGGGCACCCCTGCGTTTGGTGGCTCGACCTCGGCGACCCCAGCCGATGAAACCGCCGTGGCCTCGTTCCAGGATTTCTCGGCCAGTCTGGCCGCCTATGCCGGACAGTCGATCAAGCTGCGCTGGCGCTTCTCGTCGGACGGTGGATACGAAGTCGGCGGTGCTTTTATCGACGAAATCCGCGTGAGCAGCGACCGGATCTTCTTCGACGGTTTCGATCCGGCGAATTCGGCCTATATGTGTACTCCTCTGTAATACTTGCTCCGCAAACGTGAACGGTGCAAAAAGGGCGCGGATTTCCGCGCCCTTTTTCTTGCGAGGGATCTGCCGCAACACCCGTGATGGCACAATCGAAGGCATGAGATCTCGAAAGCCGCAGCAAAAACCTCTGCTCCGCCGAATCGTCCGCTTGCTCGCCGTCGCCTTGCTGCTGTGGATCGTTGCAAGCATCTTGCTGGTGCTGATCCTGCGCTTTGTACCCGTGCCTACCTCGGCCTTCATGATCGAGCGCCGGATCGAGGCGCTCCTCGAGCGCCAGCGGGACTTCAGCTTGCACTATCGCTGGACGCCAATCGCAGAGGTTTCATCGAATCTGCCAATTGCCCTGGTTGCCGCCGAAGATCAGAAGTTCCCGAATCATCATGGTTTCGATGTCGAAGCGATCCAGTCCGCGTTGGCCGACGCGGACGATGGCGAGCGCTTGCGCGGGGCCAGCACGATCAGCCAGCAGGTGGCCAAGAACCTGTTCCTGTGGAACGGCCGCAGCTTTGTGCGCAAAGGCTTCGAGGCATATTTCACCGTGCTGATCGAGGCGCTGTGGCCGAAGCGGCGGATCATCGAGGTATATCTGAACATCGCCGAATTCGGTGACGGCATTTACGGCGTCCATGCGGCCAGTGAGCGCTATTTCCACAGCTCACCCACGCAACTGAATCCGCAACAATCCGCCCTGCTCGCCGCAGTGCTGCCGAACCCGCGCAAGCTGCATGTCGAGCGGCCCTCGGCCCATGTCCAGCGCCGCGTACACTGGATCGAGCGGCAGGTCCGCCAATTGGGCGGATCAGCTTGGCTCGAACCCTGATCGCCGTCGATCAGGGTTGCCCATCCCTGTCCGGCGTTACTCTTCCGAAGCGATCGTCGGTGTACCGCCACCTGCACCCGAATGCGCGATCACGGCCTCGGCGCTGTGCGTCGCGGAAAGGCGCTTCATCAGCGGCAGCACGGCGATCGCGATCAGCGCGCAGATCAGGGCGGCGATACCGAGCTTGTTGAACAGCGCTGTGTAAATTGGCAGGGTCTGCAGCGGCTCGGTGATGTCCTGGGGCACGCTGGCGTATGTCGCGACGACGCCGCCGAGATATTGCGAGACGCCCGAAGCAACGTAGTAGGCACCCATCATGAAGCCGCCCATGCGCGCCGGCACATAGCGCGCGATCATGGCCAGGCCGAGAGCACTGACCAGCAACTCGCCGAGCGAGATGGCGCCGTAGCCCCAGACCATCAGCCACGATGAAACCTTGCCGGCGTTGTCGGCGAAATGCCCGGCCGCGCCGTAAATGAAAAATCCAGCGGCGACGATGACGAAACCGAGTGCGAATTTTCCGGCGATCGAAAGATCCTTCTTGTTGCGCCCTGCCGCCGAATAGACCCAGGCCAGGATCGGGCTGAGGATGAAGATCCAGATCGGATTGAAGGCCTGGAACTGGGCCGGCGACCAATCCCAGAGATGCGCGCCGAACACGTTGAAAGCGGGATCGACATTGCGCAGCGCAAACAGATTCAGCGAGGTCGACATCTGCTGATAGAAGATGAAGTAGAACATCGTCTGCACGACCAGCACGAGCGCGGCAATCAGGCCGGCACGCTCGCCGCGGTGTCCGGTCGCGATCAACCAGGCGAAGATGCCGACGACCGTGACAGCGGCGATGTAGACAAAGGCGCGCGCGACGGCCTGATGCTCAAGGATGTAAGCCGAAGCAAACACGGCCACAACGCCGAATGCGAGGACGATGCCGAGCTTGCCCCAGTCAAGTGGACGCGAATCGGGATCCGAGCCGATATGCGACATCGCCTTGCGCATGAGCAAGTAGTTGGCCAGACCGAATACGAGTCCGACCGCGCAGACCGCAAAGGCGACATGCCAGCCGAGTTCATTGCCGTAGTGCTCGTTGACGTAATCCTTGAGCCACGGCGTCAGCAACTGCGAAATCATCGCGCCTAGATTGACCGCCATGTAGTAGATGGTGAAGGCGCTGTCGATTTTGGAATCGTCGCCCTCGTAGATCTTGCGCACGAGATTGCCGGCATTGGCCTTGAACAGACCGTTGCCGACGACAACCACGCCGAGCGCGCAGAACAGGAACCAGACACTCTCACCCGGCACCACCATGAGGCCGTAGCCGATCGCAAGAATGGCCGCACCAAGCAGCATCGTGCGCCGCGTACCGAGGATCTTGTCGCCGATCCAGCCACCAATCGCCGGTGCCACGTAGATCAATGCAGCAGCGGCGCCCCAGACCAGGGTCGCGCGCTCATCGGCGAAGCCGAGGCGCTGGACCATGTAGTAGACGATCAGCGCCTGCATGCCGTAGTAGCCGAAGCGCTCCCACATCTCGATCAGGAAGATCGTCGTAAACGAGCGGGTCTGGCTGTTTCTGGTGGTCGCTGCAGTCATCGTCGGTGTCCGGAGGGTTCTGGAAAATGCGCGAGCCTAGCGCATGCGTGTCCGCTTGGCTTGTGCAAACGCACATCGCGCCCGGCTCGGGGCATTCAACCGGACAAACGTGTGCATTTCATAAAACTCCCGAGTCGGGGCTAGACTGGGTTCCCGCCAGCAGGCGGGCATCGATCAAAAACGGAGGCAACCATGCTTCAGGTCAAACACCTACTCGATGACAAGGGTCACAACATTCTCTCCATTGCGCCGGATGCACCGGTCATTGAAGCAATCACGCTGATGGCTGCAAAAGGGATCGGCGCCCTGCTCGTGATGCGCGGTGACGAATTGATCGGGGTCGTCAGCGAGCGCGACTATGCGCGCAACGTCGTCCTCAAGGGACGCTCATCGTCGTCTACTTCGGTCGGTGAAATCATGGAGCCCGGAATGACCACGGTGCATCCCGATGACAGCATCGATCATTGCATGCGTCTGTGCACCAACAAGCGCGTTCGCTATCTGCCGGTGCTCGACAACGGCAAGATCATCGGCGTGCTTTCACTCGGCGACCTGGTCAAAGCCGTGATCAGCCAGCAAAGCGAGCAGATCGAGCAGTTGCATCGCTATATCGCCGGCTGAACGCTCAGGGTCAACTACCGCGCTTCGGCGCATCGGGTTGATTCTCGGGGCGCGCGGCGTCGAAGGCCGGCAGGCCGAGACACTGTTGTTCGATCCGCGTGATGACCGGAAATGCGCTCATGTCGACATCGTAGCGACGCGCATTGTAGACCTGTGGAACCAGGCACAGGTCAGCGAGCGTCGGCGTGTCGCCATCACAATAGATGCCGGTACCCGAATTGTCGTCAAGCATCTGCTCAAGCGCCTGAAACCCTTCGATGATCCAGTGCCGCGTCCAGCGCTCGCGCTCAACCTGGGGTGAGCTGAATTCATGTTCGAGAAACTGCATGACGCGCAGATTGTTGAGCGGATGGATGTCACAGGCGACGACCTGTGCGAGGGCACGAACCCGCGCGCGCTCGCGCGCGGTCGATGGCAGCAGCGCGACACCGCCGGGATAGGCCTCTTCGAGATATTCGATGATCGCCATCGACTGGCGGAACACGCGGGAACCATCGACCAGAGTCGGCACGCGCTCCTGCGGATTGATCTCGCGATAGGCCTCGGCATGCTGCTCGCCGCCATTGTTGGCGAGGTGCACGGGCACGATGTCATACGGCAATTGCTTGAGATTCAAGGCGATGCGCACGCGATACGCGGCGCTCGAACGCCAATAACTGTAGAGCTTGATGCTGTCGGACATGACCCACCCCCTGCATTCCGGAACGGTCGGCGACCTCTGCAATCGCCGCCCTATTGTGCAGGATAGTTCAGACTGGGGAATACTTCTCGACGACCTGATCGATCACTCCGAAGATCGAATTTCCTGCAGCATCGGTCACCTCGATTCTCACGCGGTCACCGAACTTGAGGAACGGAGTGGTCGGTTTGCCATCGCGCAGCGTTTCCACGGTGCGCTGCTCGGCCAGACAGGACGCTCCCTTCGATGTGTCCTCGTTGGCAATCGTACCTGATCCGATCAGGGTTCCGGCCGCCAGTGGTCGGGTTTTCGCGACATGCGCAACCAGCTCGGCAAAGCTGAACTGCATGTCGACACCGGCTTCGGCCTCGCCAAACCACTGCTGGTTGATCCAGGTGCGCATCGGCAGATGCAGCTTGGAGTCCTTCCAGGCAACGCCCAGTTCGTCGGGCGTGACAAACACCGGCGACAGCGCGGAACGCGGCTTTGACTGCAGGAAGCCGAAGCCCTTGGCCAGCTCGCCCGGGATCAGGCCACGCAGGGAGACATCGTTGACCAGACCGATCAGTTGGATATGCTCGGCGGCCCGTGCCGGCGTGACGCCCATGGCCACGTCGTCGGTCACGACGATGACCTCGGCCTCGAGATCGATGCCCCATTCTTCGCTGGCGGCAAGAATCGGATCTCGCGGCGCGAGGAAGCCCGCGCTGGTGGCCTGGTACATCAGCGGATCGGTGTAGAAACTTTGTGGCACTTCGGCACCACGGGCGCGACGCACGCGCTCGACATGCGGCAGATAGGCGCTGCCATCAACAAACTCGTAGGCGCGCGGCAGCGGCGAGGCAAGTTTGTCGGCATCTAGATCGAATACGTCGGCGGCCTTGCCGGATTGCAAGTCCCCGAACAAGGCATTGAGGCGTGGCGCCGTGTTGCTCCAGTCCTCCAGCGCTGCCTGCAGGGTCGCTGCAATTGAAGTTGCGCGGACGGCGCGCGTGAGATCGCGGTTGACGACGATCAGCGTGCCGTCACGGCCACCTTCCTTGAGACTCGCAAGTTTCATTTTGGCTCGGTTTCCTGTTCGTCGATCAAGGTTTCTGCGGATCAAAATGCTTGCGCAGACCCTGCCAGCACTCGATGTAGTCGCGCTGCAGTTGCGGAGATTCGAGTGCCTGCCGGGTCGGATGGATCACCGCGCGGGTCTCGAACATGAAGGCCATCGTATCGGTGATGTGATCCGGTTGCGAGGTGTCGCTGCGTGACGCCTTCTCGAATGTAGCCGCATCGGGGCCATGGCCGGTCATGCAATTGTGCAGGCTGCTGCCGCCGGGCACGAAGCCACCGGCCTTGGCGTCGTATTCGCCATGGATCAGGCCCATGTACTCACTGGCGATGTTGCGATGGAACCACGGCGGCCTGAAGGTGCTTTCCGCGCACAACCAGCGTGGCGGAAAGATCGCAAAATCAATGTTCGCCGTGCCCGGAGTATCGCTGGCCGAAGTCAGCACGGTGAAGATCGAAGGATCGGGATGGTCGTAGCTGATCGAGCCAACCGTGTTGAAGCGGCGCAGATCATAGCGGTACGGCACATGGTTGCCGTGCCAGGCAACGACATCGAGTGGCGAATGGCCGATTGCCGCTCGCCACAGGCGACCCTGGTACTTGGTCAGCAGTTCAAAATCGCCTTCGAGGTCTTCGTAGTGTGCAACCGGCGTCTCGAAATCACGCGGATTGGCCAGGCCGTTGGAACCGATCGGGCCGAGATCAGGCAGGCGAAATGCGCTGCCGAAGTTCTCTGCCACATAGCCACGCGACTCGCCGTCGGGAAGGTCGACACGGAAACGGATGCCGCGCGGAATCACGGCGATCTGCTGTGGTTCGATTTCAATCACGCCCAGTTCGGTGGCGATAACCAGGCACCCCTGCTGCGGCACGATCAGCATTTCGGCATCGGCATTGCAGACGAAGCGCCCCTGCATCGAGCGGTTGGCCGCATAGACGTGGATGCCGATTCCACTCTGCGCGGCGGCACTGCCATTGCCGGCCATGGTCTCAAGGCCATCGACGAAATCGGTCGGCGCTGTCGGGATCGGCAGCGGATTCCAGCGCAACTGGTTGGGCGTTGATGGAACCTCATCGAAGCAATTGTGAAAGCACCCGGATTCGAGGATCTCGAAGGGCTTGTGCACAGCCGCTGGGCGGATACGGTAGAGCCAGCAGCGCCGATTCTGCGAGCGCGGCGCGGTGAAAGCAGTACCGGTCAGCTGCTCGGCATAAAGGCCATAGGCCACGCGCTGCGGCGAGTTGCGCCCCACTGGCAGAGCGCCGGGCAGGGCCTCAGTAGCAAACTCGTTGCCGAAGCCGGTTTGGCAGGAAAATATCTTTGTCATTTAACCCTCAGGACGATGGTTCAAGATTCTGAATCGAGCGCGATCCGGGCGGCGATTCGCTGTCGATCGACCTCACTGATTTCCATCTTGGCGAGTCGCAGCGTGAGTTCGACCGAGCTTGCCAAGCCCGCAACCATCACGGCCCTGCAATACTCGTGATCTTTCTCGCGACCTGCAAAGTATTTTGAAAGAAGGAGGTCGTGCAATTCGAGACACAACCCCACATAGCCGTTGGTGTTCTCGTTTTCGATTCGAATCAATCGCTCCTGCCATCCCGAGGGAAGAATTGACGTCTGCAGGTCAACGCCATCGGCGTGATATCCATGCGTCGAATCAAAACTCGACAATTCGCCAAGTACACCACTGATGGCATCGGCCGCTTCGGGTGCATCAATGGGAACGAGATCCGCTTCGCGCGAAAGCATCGTACGCGCCGGTGCATCGTTCGGAAATTGACCAAGTATCGCCTGACTACCGAGGACAATCAGTCTCCGCGAACCGGAGACTTCCCCAGCAGCGCGAATCAGATGCTCAAGCTGCTCGCGCTTCACGGAGCAACTCAATGCGAAGTTGTTGATCCAGTGAGCCTGCGAACGGCGATGTACCGCGCAACCGGATCGCTTCCTGATCATCCGGGTCGCGAAGCAATTTCAGCAATCGTGGCAGCGACCAGTCAAGCATTTCCGACCACTCCGATTGCGCATTGTCCAGTTCGCCTTGCCGCTGCTGCCAACGCTCGATATTTTCCTTTGCGAGCTTGATCGGCGAGGCGTCTCCTTGCTCGATGCGGTCAGCAATATGCTGGTGCATCAGCAACGACCAACGCTCGATGTGCGGGTGTCCAGCCATGGTTGAGAATACTACAGCACGCCGCGGCGCATCTGGTCGCGCTCGATGGACTCGAACAAGGCCTGGAAATTGCCCTCGCCGAAACCCGGATTGCCCTTGCGCTGGATGATCTCGAAGAAAATCGGGCCGATACAGTTCTGGGTGAAGATCTGCAGCAGCAGCTTTTTCTTCGTCTCGACATCGGCGTCGATGAGGATCTTGTTGCTGGCCATGCGCGGCAGATCTTCGCCGTGGTTCGGGATGCGCTCGTCAACGACTTCGTAATACGCAGCCGGCGTATCGAGGAACTGGATTCCCTGGGCGTGCATGGCTTCGACCGTCGCGTAGATGTCGTCGGTGAAGCAGGCGATATGCTGAATGCCCTCGCCCTTGTACTCGTCGAGATACTCGTTGATCTGTGACTTTTCGTCGGAGGATTCGTTGAGTGGAATTCGCACCATGCCGTCCGGCGCCGTCATCGCCTTTGAAACCAGCCCGGTCTTGGCACCCTTGATGTCGAAGTAGCGGATCTCGCGGAAGTTGAACAGGCGCTCGTAATAGTCCGACCACTTCTGCATATTGCCGAAATATAGATTATGGGTCAGGTGATCGATAAAGGTCAGGCCGAACCCTTTTGGATTCTGATCAACTCCGGCAATCGCTTCGTAGTCCGCCGAATAGATATCGCCCGCATCACCATAGCGATCGACCAGATACAACATGCAGTCGCCGATTCCCTTGACCACCGGGGCGGCAACTGCCTTGCTGCTCGCCTTGCTGTCGATCGCCTCACCACCATTGGCAATGACTTTCGTGCAGACCTGGTCCGCCGGTTGGCTGACACGCATGGCAAACCCGCAGGCGCTGGGACCATGCGCCTTGGCGAAGTCGGCGGCGAATGAATCGGGATCCTCGTTGACGAGGAAATTCACGCCACCCTGGCGATAGACCGTGATCGCTCGGCGCTTGTGCCGGAGCACCGCAGTGAAGCCCATCAGGCGGAAATAATCGTGCAGCTTCTGCGGTTCAGGCGAGGCGAATTCGACGAATTCAAAGCCGTCGATTCCCATCGGATTCTCGAACGTCGTAACCTGCATGCCTGTATTGGCGGATTCGAGCTGGGCGTTCATGATGATTTCCTCGATGCCTGCGCGAATCGCGCAATGAACAGTGAACCCTAGTTACGTTTGCAACCACTTGCAAGAGACGCTCAATGCCCGGCCAAGCCCAGCTCGAACTCGAAACCTTTCTGCCGTACCGGCTTTCGGTGCTCTCCAACACCCTGAGCCAAGCCATCGCCAAAGTCTATGACAAGCGCTTCGACCTCACGGTAACCGAGTGGCGCGCAATGGCCGTACTCGGCTATCGCCCGGGCATTTCGGCTCGGGAAGTCACCGAGCGCACGGCGATGGACAAGGTCGCGATCAGCCGCGCCGTGGCCCGAATGCTGAAAATGGGCCGCATCGAGCGCAGCACGGCCCGCCACGACAAGCGCCAGTCGGTACTGCGCCTGTCCGAGGAAGGCTGGAGGATCTACAACCAGGTTGCGCCGCTGGCGCTCGAGCACGAGCAACGTCTGCTCGCCCACCTCGATGCGGAAGAACGCCAATGGCTGGCACGTATTCTCGATACCTTGTGGAAGGCCGAGCTGGCTGAATCCATGCGCTGAGCCAAGGCTTTACTTGCGCTGGGCGTGAGGGACTTCTGTCCCGATGATTTTTCCAATCTCCTGAAAAAAAGACAGTATGACTTTCGCGGCTCGAACCGACCTCCGCGAGGTGTTTGACGCGGGTTAGCCGGAGGCCAGAGCCGTAAGAGGGAGCAAACTGCTCACTCGGGAAACTCAACCTACGCGGAGGTCAGCATGCAAAACGATAACACTGTTTTTGTCGGACTTGATGTCCACAAGGAGTCGATCGTGGTGGCGTATTCGATCGGTTTTGGCGAGGTGCAAACACTGGGCCGGATTGGGGTCACCGAGCGGGACGTGGATCGGTTGTGTCAGCAGATGAAGTCGAAGGGCTCGACGGTGTCGTTTGTCTATGAAGCGGGGCCATGTGGCTACGGATTGCAGCGCCAATTGGCGCGCAAAGGAATGGCCTGTGTGGTCTGTGCGCCCTCGCTGATTGCGCGCAAGCCGGGCGATCGGGTCAAGACCGATCGGCGTGATGCGGTGATCCTGGTCAAGGCGCTGCGCGCAGACGATCTGGCGCGGGTGCATGTGCCGGATGTCGAGGACGAAGCCTTGCGCGATCTGAGCCGTGCCTGGGGCGCGGCCAAGCAGGATCTGCAGCGTGCACGCCAGCGTCTGAAGTCGTTTCTGCTGATGCACGGCGTGCGCTATACGGGCAAGGCCAACTGGGGGCCGGCGCATCGGCGCTGGATCAGTCAGTTCGTGTTTCCGCAGCCGATGTCACAGATCGCTTTCGAGGAATATCGACGCACCATCGAGGATCGCCTGGCCCAGTGCGAGCGATTGGAGAAAGTGCTGCGTGAAGCTGCCGCCACCTGGCGCTGGTATCCGGTTGTGCAAGCTATCCAGGCCCTGCGCGGCATCCAGTTCACGACCGCCATCACCCTGATTGCCGAGATCGGTGATCTGTCGCGTTTTGCCCATCCGCGCCAGCTGATGGGTTGGCTTGGCATTACCGCCAGCGAGCACAGCTCAGGACCGAGCCGCCGCCAAGGGGGGATCACCAAGGCGGGCAATGGGGTCGCGCGCAAAGCGCTGGTCGAGGCCTCATGGGCCTATCAGTATCCGGCCAAGGTCTCGCGCGAGATTCAGCTACGCCACGAGCCGCTGGATCAACCCATCATCGCGCGGGCCTGGGATGCGCAACTGCGCTTGTGTGGGCGTTTCCGCCGCCTTGTCGCCCGCGGCAAACTGAAGAACGTCGCCGTCGTCGCGGTGGCCCGCGAGTTGGCCGCCTTCATTTGGGATATCGCCCGCATGACTCCCTCAGCGACAACCCGTTGAGCCCGACCGCATGATCCATTCCCGTTCCCAAAACAGGAGTCCAGCAATCCCCTGAAGACGGCGCAGCCCGGTTCCGTGGGTGACCCTCGACGATGCTTTGTGACAGCACGCACCACCGCTGATTCACGACGAAAGACCGAGGCCATGCCCACATGACGGACACCAGTACTGCGGTATCCAACCCGCGCATATCAGCTTGAGCAACCGTCGGATGTACTGGCTGCGCCATCTTCAGGGGATTCAAAACAGCAAACGACAACACGTCGATCACTATTGAACTCAATCGCTACTTGACGATGAAAGTCATATCAGCATCGCGGCTGAAGCCGCTCCCACGGTTTGATTTCGCGGGAGGGACTTCTGTCCCGATGTGTCAGCGGCCATCCATGGCCTGCACGGGATGAGTTCATCCTTTTCGTACTGGATCCCGTGTCAGCGGCCATCCATGGCCTGCACGGGATGAGTTCATCCTTTTCGTACTGGATCCCGTGTCAGCGGCCATCCATGGCCTGCACGGGATGAGTTCATCCTGAACTCACTTGACGCCGTGCATCAGCTTGTTGATCAACGGGGCGATCAGGAGCAACAGGATGCCAGCAACAAGCAGCGCATAGAAGCCGAAGGTGAAGCCGCTGAGTGCGGATCCCACCGTCATGCCGTCTTCGCCACTGACCTCGCCGGCAAAAATGCCGGACAGGTTGTTGCCGATCGCTGTACTGAGAAACCAGCCGCCCATGGCCAAACCGACAACGCGAATCGGCGCAAGCTTGGTCACCATCGACAAGCCGATTGGTGACAGGCACAACTCGCCGGCCGTCTGCAGCACATAGACCAGAACCAGTGGCCAGAACGGAATCAGGCCGTCGGCACCGACCAGGTTCTTCAACGCGTAAATCAATACGAGGAAAGCGATCGCGTTGCCGAGCAGACCAAGGCCGAACTTGCGTGGAATCGACGGCTCCATTTTCCTCTTGCCAAGAAAGCCCCAGGTTAATGCCGCGATGGGAGCAAGCAGAACGATTGCAATCGGATTGACCGACTGGAACCAGCCGACCGGGAACTCCCAGCCGCCAAACATCTGGCGATCAACGATACCTTCAGCAAGGAAATTGAACGAACTGCCAGCCTGCTCGAAGAACATCCAGAACAATACGTTGAACATGAAGATGATCAGCATGGCAATGACCCGGTGCGTCTGCACCTTGCCCTCGCGTATCGCCTCGATCAACAGCATCACGGCAAGCCCGATGAACATGGTCAACAACAACCAGGCCAGGATCTCGGCACCAACCTTGTCGATCAAAAGATAGACGATTGGCACGGCAATCGCCGCGCCTACGATCACGCCCAGCATGCTTTTCATGCCATTTCGGCCGGCCGGCGGCTCGCCAATCCCCTGCAACTGTCGACGGCCAAACCAGAACCAGAGGAAGCTGATGATCATGCCGACGCCAGTCGCCGCAAACACGACTTTGTAATTCTGCTCCATCGGCGTTTCGGTGACGACACTGGCCAGCCAGCCGGTCAACAGTGGAGCAACCAGAGCACCCGCGTTGATGCCCATGTAGAAAATGGTGAAGCCGCGATCACGCCGATCATCATCAATGTGATAGAGCTGGCCAACCATGGTCGAGATGTTGGGCTTGAACAGGCCGTTGCCAACGATCACCAGCGACAAGCCCAGCACGAACAACTCCTTGTTCGGCAGCATGATCGTGAACAGGCCCGCGGCCATGATCACGGCCCCGAGCAGGATCGATCGCTGGTAACCAATAACCCGGTCGGCGACATAGCCGCCAAACAATGCGGTCGCGTAGACCAGGGCAAGGAATGCGCCGTAGGTCCGGCTTGCGTAGCCCTGACCGGAGGCATCACCGGCGAAAAATTCGGCGACGATGTACAGCGTCAGCGCCCAGCGCATGCCGTAAAACGCAAAACGCTCCCAGAACTCGGTCATGAAGAGCATCCACAAGGGTCGTGGATGGCCCAATTGATTCTTGAATTCGTAGGGTGGCGGTGCGGGGGTTGCTGCGTCGGTAGCGCCGGTCATGCATTTCTCCGTCGATTATCGGGATTTAACCGGGCGAGGATCACCGACGCGGCCATTGGCGTCAATTGTCGAATCAACTGTTGCAACGCAGCATGAGGTGGTCAGTACTTATTGATTCGGCCCTTAACATAGTACGACTTCGCTCTATTCCTTCTCCCGCTGGCGTACCCACAGGGCATAAAGGAGAAGCATTCAGTAGCGACTATTTAAGGGCCGAATCAATAGGTGCCGATAACCGTGCGCACTTCGAGCAATTCGGGGAAGAAGGTCAGATCGAGCGCCTTCTTGAGGAATCCGACTCCAGACGATCCGCCGGTGCCACGTTTGTGGCCGATGATGCGCTCGACCGTCTTCATGTGGCGGAAACGCCAGAGCTGGAACGATTCCTCGACATCGACCAGTTGTTCGCAGAAATGATATTCCGACCAGAACTCCTCGGCGTTCTCGTAGATGCGCTTGAACACCGGCACCAGATCTTCGCGGCGCCGATGCGGCTGCGACCAGTCACGCTCGACACAGTGCGCCGGGATCGCATGGCCGGCACGGGCAAGGTGGCGAAGGAACTCGTCATACAGGCTCGGCGCTTCGAGCACGACGCGCAATTCGGCCTGGCGCTGGGGATCGTGATTGAACACCGCGAGCATGTCGGCGTTCTTGTTTCCGAGCAGGAATTCGATCATGCGGTATTGCTGCGACTGGAATCCCGATGCCGGGCCGAGCACATGGCGGAATTGCTGATATTCGGTCGGAGTCAGTGTTTCGAGCACCGCCCACTGTTCGAACAACTGACGCTGGATCTGCTTGACCCGGGCGAGGATTTTCAGGCAAGGATCGGTCTGGTCGGTCGCCAGCAGCGCAGTCGCGGAACGCAATTCGTGGATGATCAGCTTCATCCACAACTCACTGACATGATGCTGGACGATGAACAGCATCTCATCGTGATGCGGAGGATCGCTGAGCGGCTTCTGCGCGGACAACAAGGTATCCAGTTGCAGATAGCCACCGTAGTTCTGGCGATCGCGCAGATCGACCTCGATGCCTTGTTCGAGTTCGCGTCGGTTTTCCATGTCGTTCGATTACGTGCAGGGACTGAAAGCCCACGCTACCGGACGCACACGCCGTTCGCCAGCGCCAGTGTCGCAGTGAACTTGCTGCGGTGAGCCTTGCTTGTCGGAGCGACGCTTGCTATCTATATCCGGTAGTTTCGCGACACCGGGACACAATACGGCGCAGTATCGAGCCGTCCGGCACTGGATCCGGATTCCGCACGATATGTTCGCGCCGCGCCCGGCGGCTGATCGGCATTGCCGATGGCATTCAGCGACAACAACTGAAACCTCCGGTCTCTTGAAGACCTGCGTGCGCTGTCACTGCGAAGCGCGATCCAGTGGAGAATTCCGTGCCAATAGCCGCCACGTTCGAGATTGAATACCTCCAGTATCTGAATGCCGAAGGCAAGCTGGTTCGCGACGACCTGCCCGCATTCGCACGCGATGTCAGGCAACTGGTCAAGCTGTACCAGGAAATGCTCATGGTGCGGATCTTTGACGCCAAGGCGATTGCCTTGCAGCGCACCGGCAAGCTTGGTACCTATGCGCCCTGCCTCGGCCACGAAGCGACTTATCTGGCCATCGGCAGTGCAATGCTGGAGGACGATTGCTTCGCCCCGAGTTACCGCGAATACGGCGTGCAGTTTCACCGCGGCGTGAAGCCGCGCGAACTGCTGATGTACTGGGGTGGCGATGAACGTGGCAACGATTTTTCCGGCCCCGCGCATGACTTCGCCTGGTGCGTACCGATCGGCACGCAATGCCTGCATGCGGCCGGCGCGGCACTCGCTTTCAAGATCCGCAAGGAGCCCCGCGTGGCGGTTTGCACGATCGGAGACGGCGGCTCATCAAAAGCCGATTTCAACAGTGCCCTCAATGTCGCCGGTGCAATGAACCTGCCCCTGGTCGCCGTGATCGTCAACAACCAGTGGGCCATCTCGGTGCCGCGCAGTGCCCAGACCGGTGCCAAGACCCTGGCCCAGAAGGGTATCGCCGCCGGACTGGAATGCGTGCAGGTCGATGGCAACGACCTGATCGCGATGCGTGCGGCCATGGATCATGCGCTCAAGCGCGCTCGGCATGGGCATGGCGGCATGGTTATCGAAGCGGTCACCTATCGGCTGTCCGATCACACCACCGCCGATGACGCGCGTCGCTATCGCCCCGAGCAGGAGGTCAAGGATGCCTGGACGCGCGAACCGCTGCGCCGCATGAAGACCTACCTGATGTCGCTGAACGCGTGGACCGAGGACGAGGAGGTCGCGCTCAAGGAGCAATGCACAAAATATGTCGATGCCGAAGTCAACGCCTACCTAGAAACCCGTACGCAACCAATCGAAACGATGTTCGACTACACCTATGCCGAACTGCCGCCGGATCTCGTCGCCCAACGCGACGAAGCGATCGCCTGGGAAAAGCGCGGCTGAAGAAATTATTTCTGTGAGAAGCGGCGTCCCGCAGATACATGCTCCGATCATCCAACATTACAACTGACGAACTGCAACCATGGCCCAAATCACCCTGATCGAAGCAGTCACCCAGGCGATGGCCTGGGAAATGAAGCATGACCCCAGCGTGGTCGTGCTCGGCGAGGATGTCGGCGTCAATGGCGGCGTGTTCCGCGCCACCCAGGGGCTGCTCGACAAGTTCGGCGCGGATCGCGTGATCGACACGCCGCTTGATGAAACCACCATCGGCGGCCTCACCGTCGGCCTTGCCGCGCAGGGCATGAAACCGATCGCCGAAGCCCAGTTCGAGGGCTTCATCTACGGCATGCTTGAGCAGATCATTTGCCACGCGGCGCGCATGCGCAATCGAACCCGTGGACGTCTGACCATTCCGGCCGTGTGGCGCGCGCCCTGGGGCGGCGGCATACGCGCGCCGGAACATCATTCCGAGGCCAATGAAGCGATTTTCACGAATGTGCCGGGGCTGCGCGTCGTCCTGCCCTCATCACCGGGGCGCGCCTATGGCTTGCTGCTCGCTGCGATCCGCGATCCCGATCCGGTCATCTTCTTCGAGCCCAAACGCATCTATCGCCAATACAAGGAAGAAGTGCCCGACGATGGCGAGGCGCTGCCGCTTGATGTCTGCTTCGTCTTGCGCGATGGCAGCGACGTGACCCTGGTGACCTGGGGCGCCCAGGTCAAGGAGACACTTGAAGCGGCCGATGCACTGGCCAAGGACGGCATCAGCGCCGAAGTCATCGACGTGGCCACCCTCAAGCCACTCGATTTCGACACGATCCACGAATCGGTACGCAAGACCGGGCGCTGCGTGATCGTCCACGAGGCACCGCGAACCGCCGGATTCGGTGCCGAGATCTCGGCACGCCTGGCCGAGCATGCGATGTACGATCTGGTTGCACCGGTAGAGCGCGTGACCGGGTATGACACGCATATCCCGCTGTTCCGTCTTGAGATGAAATACCTGCCGAGCGTCGACAAGATCGTCGCCGCCGCCAAACGCACACTGGCCGCAAGCTGAGCCATCGGAGTCGATGCATGAGCGAGACCAAGACATTCCACCTTCCCGACCTCGGCGAAGGCCTGCCCGATGCGACCATCGTTGAATGGTTCGTCAAAATCGGCGGCGTTGCCAAACTCGATGAGCCGCTGGTCTCGATGGAGACGGCCAAGGCCGTCGTCGAGGTGCCCTCGCCGTTTTCGGGCAAGGTCGTCAAGCAACATGGCAAGGAAGGCGACGTCATCGAGACCGGTGCGGCGTTGATCGAGATCGAGATCGATGCAAGCCTGCCGCAGCGTGCCGATGCACAGGAAACCGGACATCACCACGGGCCGCCGAAAAAGGCCACGGCAAACGCCGAGGCCAGTCCGCCGCCGAAGCAGGAATCCTCCGAGATCAAATCCAGCCCGGATCGAGCCGATTCGGGCACCGTGGTCGGGGCGATGGAAGCCAGCGACCGCGTGCATGCCGAGCAGACCTCGACCGTCGGCGGTGTCAAGGCAGTCCCGGCCGTGCGTGCGCTGGCGAAGAAGCTCGGCGTCGACCTCGGCCGCGTGCGACCAAGCGGTGCCGATGGTGTGGTCACCCTCAAGGATGTCAAAAGTGCAGCCGAAGCGGGAACTGCGCAGATCGGTGCGACACCGGCCCCGGCACGCGCAGCTGCGGCAGTCAGTCCGGCACCTTCAGCCGCCGTTGTCCAGCGAGCCGCGAGCGAGCGCACGGCCCTCTCCGCTTCCGGCCAGCCGATGCGTACCACGCCGCCGACACAACACGTCAGCGGCCAGCCCGAACAACTCAAGGGCGTGCGTCGCAACATGGCGCGCGTGATGGCTGCCGCGCATGCGCAAGTCGTACCGACCATGCTCTGCGACGACGCCGACATCCACGCCTGGACGCCGGGCAACGACATTACCGTGCGCCTGATCCGCGCTATCGTGCGCGCCTGCCAGGCCGTGCCTGCATTGAATGCCTGGTTCGATGGTGAGAATCTGACTCGCACCCTGCACCGCCAGGTCGATATCGGCATCGCCGTGGATACCGACGACGGCCTGTTCGTGCCGGCCCTGCGCAATGCCGACGTGCTCGACGCCAACGGAATCCGCCAAGCGGTCAACCGCCTGCGTGAGCAGGTCGTCAGCCGCAGCATTCCGGCCGAGGAACTCAAGGGCTACACGATCTCACTGTCGAATTTCGGTGTGTTCGCCGGACGCTACGCGACACCGATCGTGGTGCCACCGACGGTCGCGATCATCGCCGCCGGCAAGGGGCGCCACCAGATGACCCCGGTCATGGGCGGCTTCGAATCGCACAAGGTCATCCCGCTGTCGCTGACCTTCGATCATCGCGCCGCGACGGGTGGTGAGGCGGCACGCTTTCTCAAGGTGATGCTGGATGACTTGGCGCGGGCGAATTGATCGAGTAGCGGGAGTGGGGAGTGGGGAGTGGGGAGTGGGGAGTGGAAAAGAGCATCTCACCTCCAATCAACGTCTGCCTCAAGGCTGCGTAGAATTACGTAAACATCCCTTTGTTTTATTTTGCCAAACGATTGCGAAGATCACAGACTTGCAGGAGCCCCGCCAGAGGCGAGCTTTCCGTCCAGACATGCCAAGAGCTCGCCCCTGGCGGGGCTCCTACATGCCTGAGGTGGGCTGCGCGAAGAATGCAGGAGCCCCGCCAGGGGCAAGCTTTCCGTCCAGACATGCCAAGAGCTCGCCCCTGGCGGGGCTCCTACAGGCCTGAGGTGGGCTGCGCGAAGAATGCAGGAGCCCCGCCAGGGGCGAGCCTTCCGTTCAGACATGCCAAGAGCTCGCCCTTGGCGGGGCTCCTACATGCCTGAGGTGGGCTGCGCGAAGAATGCAGGAGCCCCGCCAGGGGCGAGCTTTCCGTCCAGACATGCCAAGAGCTCGCCCCTGGCGGGGCTCCTACAGGCCTGAGGTGGGCTGCGCGAAGAATGCAGGAGCCCCGCCAGGGGCGAGCCTTTCAGCATCGTGATCAACCAGGCGCTCTATTGCTAGCCCGGATTGCCGCCTGTCAACACATCCTCATAGCCAACAACATCGAGGTCAAATCCGGCCAGGCCGACCAGTTTGCGCGGGGTGCCGAGCACGCGCAGGTGGCGCACGTCGAGATCGCTGAGAATTTGTGCACCGAGGCCATGACGCCGCCATTCACTGGCTGGATCTGCAGCGTTCTTCGTCGACTTCCCGGCCAGACAATCGAGCAAGGCCTCGGCCTCGCCCGCTTCACTCAAGACCACAACGACACCGCGATTCTCATCGGCAATGCGGCGCAGGGCTGCGGTCACGGTCAGGCCCAGATCATCGCGGCGCAGATGCAGCACATCGGACAGCGTGTTGCGCACATGCACGCGGGTCAGCACCGGCTTGCCATCGGCGACATCGCCTCGCACCAGGGCGAAATGCAGGGCCTTTTGCACAAGATCGCGATAGACGACCAGGCGAAATGCGCCGAACTCGGTATCGACCTCGACATCGCGCACGCGTTCGATCGTGTTCTCGGTCTGCAGCCGGTAGCGGATCAGGTCGGCAATCGTACCGATCTTCAAACCATGCTTGCGCGCGAATTCTTCGAGCGCTGGACGCCGCGCCATCGTGCCGTCGTCGTCCATCACTTCGACAATGACGCCGGCTGGCTCAAGTCCGGCCATGGTGGCCAGATCGCAGGCTGCTTCAGTATGCCCGGCGCGCACGAGCACACCGCCGGTCTGTGCGGTCAGCGGAAAGATGTGTCCGGGCTGGGCCAGGTGCTCCGGTCTTGCATCGGCTGCAACCGCCGTGCGGATCGTGTGGGCGCGATCGTAGGCTGAGATGCCGGTGGTCACGCCCTCGGCCGCTTCGATCGACACGGTGAAGTTGGTGTGATGCGAGGAGGTGTTGTTGTGCACCATCGGCTTCAGACCGAGCTGACGGCAACGCGCAGCGGTCAGGGTCAGGCAGACCAGCCCACGCGCTTCGCGCACCATGAAGTTGACGTCCTCGGGGCGCACCTTCTCGGCGGCCATGACCAGATCGCCTTCGTTCTCGCGATCTTCGTCGTCAAGGATCACGACCATGCGACCGGTGCGGATGTCAGCGAGGATATCGGGAATGGTGTTGAAGCTCATGGCGTGTCCATCGGATAACGAGAGGCTCAGTGAATTGAAGGCCTGTAGGAGCCCCTTCAGGGGCGAGCCTCCATGCGGATTGAACAAAAGCTCGCCCGTAAACGGGCTCCTACATGGGAGGCGCTTCATTGTCGCGGAATTCGGCGAGCCGCTCGGCATAGCGGGCCATGCGGTCGACTTCGATATTGACCGCATCGCCAATGCCGCGCGCGCCGAATGTCGTCACTTCCTGCGTATGCGGAATCAGGTTGACGCCGAAACACAGGCCGTCGACTTCGTTGACGGTGAGGCTGACGCCATCGATGCAGACCGAACCCTTGCTGGCGATGTAGCGCGCAAGCGTGGCCGGCACTTCAAACCTCCAGCGCTGCGATCGCGCATCGCTCTGGATACCGACGACGTGGCCGAGCCCGTCGATGTGACCGGATACGAGATGTCCGCCGAGTCGATCGTTCAGGCGCAATGCCTTTTCGAGATTGACCGCTGCGCCAGACTCGAGCGCGCCAAGCGTGGTCAGGTTCAAGGTTTCGCGCGATACATCGGCAGCGAACGAGTCCTGGGTGATATCAAGTGCAGTCAGGCAGACGCCGGCGACGGCGATGCTGTCACCGGTGCGCACATCTTCGAGGCCAAGCGAACCGGCATCGAAGACCATGCGCCGATCGCCTCCGCGCAATTCGCTGCTGGCCAGGCGACCGATTGACTGGATGATTCCGGTAAACACTCACACCTCCAAGGGCCGCAACAGCAATCGCCAATCCTGGCCGAGCATGCGCTGATCGACCACGCCGAGTTTCCAGCGCGCAGACATGTCGCTCAATGCCGGCAGACCGAGCAAGGGTCGCGCATCGTCGCCGAGCAGGATCGGCGCAACATACAACAGCAACTCATCGACCAGACCTTCGGCAAACAAGGCGCCGCAAAGTGTCGGCCCCGCCTCAACCTGGATTTCGTTGATGTCGCGCGCAGCGAGCACGCCAAGTACCGATGACAGGTCGAGCCGCCCCTCACGGATTTCAACTGCGGCAAGTTCGACGCGCCCGAAGCGCTGATCGACTGACCCGGCATCGCGGCCATGCAGGATCAGGGTCGGCACAGCGCCATCGAGGATATTCGCCGAAGCCGGCGAGCGCAGGTCACGGTCGAGAATCACGCGCAGCGGCGCAACCGGGACTGCATCACCACGCTCGTTAGCTTGATCGGAAACGCGAACGGTCAGCCTCGGATCATCGGCAAGTACGGTGCCGATACCGCTCAGGATCGCCGAGCTGCGTGCGCGCCAATGCTGCACATCGGCGCGTGCGGCTTCGCCGCTTATCCATTTCGATTCACCGTTGGCCAGTGCCGTCCGACCATCGAGGCTCATCGCGAGCTTGACCCGCAGCCATGGTCGGCCGCGTTCGATACGCGAAAGAAATCCACGATTGAGCTCGCGCGCTGTCGTTGCCATGAGACCGCTCTCGACCGTGATTCCGCCGGCGCGCAGTTTGTCGATGCCGCGGCCGTCGACATGGGCAAATGGATCCTGATGCGCGATCACGACACGCGAAACACCGGCCTCGATCAAGGCATCCGCACACGGCGGCGTGCGTCCAAGATGTGCGCAAGGTTCGAGCGTGACGTAAGCGGTCGCAGCGCGCGCCCGATTGCCTGCTTCGTTCAAGGCGAAGACTTCTGCATGCGCCCCGCCGGCACGCTGATGCCAGCCGCTGCCGACGATTTCCTCACCATGCGCAATCACGCAACCGACGCGCGGATTGGGCTGGGTTGTAAACAGGCCGTACTCGGCCAGACGCAGCGCAAGCGCCATGTGCGCATGGTCGATGGCGCTGAATTTCGTCTCGCTCACGGCAACCTGGCCAATCAGCCCTTGGCCTTGCGCGTTACGGTTTCATCAAGCAGGGGCAGTTGCAGATTATCAAGGCCGGGCAGGTCGCGTTCGAGCCTTTCGATCTCTTCACGGAAGGCCTGCACATCCTCGAAGCTGCGATAGACCGAGGCAAAGCGCACATAGGCGACCTGATCGAGTTTCTTCAACTCGCGCATGACCAGTTCACCGACCCGCATCGAGGCCATCTCGCGCTCGCCACTGCGGCGCAGGTCATCGATCACTCTGCGCACAGCCGCATCGACCTCATCGCTGGCGACCGGTCGCTTCTGCAAGGCACGATTGAAGCTTGTGCGCAGCTTGCGCTCATCAAATGGCTCACGCCGGCCGTCCGACTTGACCACCGCCGGCACTTTCAGCTCCGCAGTCTCAAACGTATTGAAGCGCTCGCCACACTTCTCGCACTCACGCCGACGCCGGATCGTCGAGCCGTCATCGGAAACGCGTGAATCGATCACGCGGGTGTCTTCGTGCTGGCAGAAAGGGCAGTACATTAGGGCGGAGGGATTCGGGATTCGGGATTCGGGATTGGTTTGAAGCTTGGGATTCGAGATGACCAGCCGTTCGGCTGTTGAAAGCCGGGATTCGGGATTCGCAAGAGCGGGATTGACGCATCCATGAGAGATTGCTGCAAGCACGCGGGAACCGGGCTTCTAACGAATCCCGAATCCCCAATCCCGAATCCCATGCCTTTACCCATACACCGGGTACTTGCGGCATTGTGCGGTGACTTTTTCGCGCACGCTGGCGATGACCTTGTCGTCGTTGGGAGCGTCGAGGACGTCGGCCATCCAGTTGGCGAGGTCGGTGCAATCCTTCTCGCCGTAGCCACGCGTGGTCACCGCCGGGGTGCCGATGCGCAGGCCGGAGGTGATGAACGGTGAGCGCGGATCGTTCGGCACGGCGTTCTTGTTGACCGTGATATGCGCCTTGCCGAGTGCGGCTTCGGCGTCTTTTCCGCTGGATTCGCGACCGATCAGGTCGATCAGCATCAGGTGATTCTCGGTGCCGCCGGAAACGATCTTGTAGCCGCGTGTGATCAGGGTTTTGGCCATTGCCTTGGCATTGACCACGACCTGCTTCTGGTAGGTCTTGAACTCGGGTTGCAGGGCTTCGAGAAACGCCACCGCCTTGGCCGCGATCACATGCATCAGCGGGCCGCCCTGAATACCCGGGAAAACGATCGATTGCAGCTTCTTTTCGCGCTCCTCACCAAGGCCCTTGGCGATGACGAAGCCGCCGCGCGGTCCGCGCAGGGTCTTGTGCGTGGTCGAGGCAACCACATGCGCATGTGGCACCGGATTCGGATAGACGCCAGCAGCAATGAGACCAGCGACATGGGCCATGTCGACGAAGAAGATCGCACCGACCTTGTCCGCAATGCTGCGCATCCGCGCCCAGTCGACTACTTGCGAATACGCGCTGAAACCACCGACCAGCATCTTCGGCTTGTGCTCGACGGCGAGGCGCTCGACCTCGTCGTAATCGATCAGGCCGTTCTCGTCGACGCCATACTGCACGGCATTGAACAGCTTGCCCGAGATATTCGGCTTGGCACCGTGGGTCAGATGACCGCCGTGGGCCAGGCTCATGCCGAGAATCGTGTCGCCGGGCTGGAGCAGGGCCAGATAGACAGCCTGGTTGGCCTGCGAGCCGGAATGCGGCTGCACGTTGGCGTAGTCGGCGCCAAACAGCTCCTTGAGGCGCGCGATGGCCAGACGCTCGGCGACGTCGACATGCTCACAGCCGCCGTAGTAGCGCTTGCCCGGATAGCCTTCGGCGTACTTGTTGGTCAGCACCGAGCCCTGCGCTTCGAGCACGCGCGGACTGGCGTAGTTCTCGGAGGCGATCAACTCGACATGATCTTCCTGACGCACGCCTTCGGCGGCGATTGCGGCGGCCAGCTCAGGATCGAAACCCTCGATACGCAAACCTTTGGAAAACATCGACAATCTCTCGGCAGCCATGACGGAATGCGCATATTACCGCGTTGCAGCATGGAGCATCGGATCGGCGCGTCACGGGCGCCACAAAGGCTATTCCGGAGGGAGCAATTCAATCGCCATGACCACTGCATCCTCACGCCCGCGCTTGCCCGGATAGTAGTTCGGTCGGCGGCCGATCTCGTTGAATCCAGAACTGTCGTAGAGCGCAATCGCTGCCGTGTTCGATGGACGCACTTCGAGGAATACCCGCGCGACGCGATGCCAGCGGGCCAGATCGAGCAGACGCGCAAGGATGCGGCGGCCGTGGCCACGGCTCTGTTCGGTTGGTGCAATGCAGATGTTGAGGATATGCGCCTCGCCACCGGCGACCGAAAGCACGCCATAGCCGATCAATTCACCCGAGCGCTCGAGAACCCAGCATTCGTAACCGGAAGCCAGGCAATCGCGGAAGATCCCGTACGTCCACGGATACGGATAGGCACTCAGCTCGATGCGCGAGATCGCCTCGAGATCGCTCGCACGCATCGCGCGAAAACTCGAAATCGGATCCTGCAGGTTGGCGACCATGATCGTGCCGGATCAGGCGCCAGCGCGGCGCTTCGACTGCGCTCGCGACAGGCGCTTGATCTCGCCCCAGAGCGCTCGCTTGCCGGTTGCACTTTTTGCCAAAGCTGCCGGCTCGTCGCTGACGATCCAGGCGATCTCGTTCTGGCGTTGTGCCGACATATTGGCGCCGAGTGTACGTGCCAGCAGTTCGCCCAGAATCAGAAACCCATGGGCTGCGGCGATGCTTTCGACTTGGCTGGCATCGGCAATCGCGGCATCGAGCCCGGCCATGCGCAGGCAACGCAGCAGATCAACGGGCAAGCGGCTGTCACGACCCTGTGCGCAGACAATCAGGAAATCTGCCGTTGCGACGGCATGCGTCTGCGGTGCCGGTACTACGGCAGACGCGCCAGCAGCAGATCCCGGCAGCAGATCCGATCGCAGCGGCGCGGCTTCAATCGTCATGTCGGCACGTGCGGCGGCTTCGACGCGCGGCACATACACATCGATGCCGATCTCGGCGAGCAGGCGCAGGCTGTAGTCATCGAGCATGCTCGTAGACCTCACTCTTGAGCAGATCGGCGTGGAACTCGGTAAAGGCCTGATCGACTGCACTCGACAGGGCCACCGCAGTCGAACCCAGGCGCTGGTCGGCAGTTGCGACATCGGCGTGGTAGATCTCGTCGAGCTGCGGCGTGCCATCGGGTCGATTGACGCGAATCCGCAACACCACGCTGGCAATGAATCCTCCCTCCACGGTCGGCACGCGCTCGAAGCGCAAGATGCTTCCGCTGATGCGCAGTGCCGCCTGGCTTGCGGCGAGCTCATCGGTCACCAGAGGCGCCACGGCCGCATTGCGCAGTTCGATCAGCAGTCGGCGTTGCAAGGACCGGGTTGGCGGGTCGGTCCACAACTGGTAGTGGTACTGACGCAGTTCGCTGCCTGCCGGATCGAGCGCATAGATCAGCGCACGATCGGCGTACAGGCCATCAGCCGCGAACAGGTTGACCACGATCGGAGTATTGAAAACCTGAACCTGGCTGACCGGCAAGGCCTGCGGCGTGGTCATATGGAAATAAGTGTGATCGGGAACCCCCGGCACATTGCCGCAAGCGACCAGGATGAGGGCGACCAGCGCCGCAGCTAGAAACTTCATCGGCTGTCGTCCTCCAGCTTGTCGGGTTCCGGCGAACGCAGCAGTTGTCCCGGATTGCGCCGGATCTCGCGACTGAACTCATCAAGGTTGCGCGTGGCCGATTCGAGATGATGGGTGATCACGTCCATGCGGCTCGACAAGCTGGCCATGACCGTGGCCAGATCGGTCACCGCGCCACGAATGTCGCCGCGGTTTTCGCGGGCGATGTCGGCAAGTTCGCCAACGGTCTGATCGAGTGTCTTGCGTGTTTCGCGCAACTCGCCACTGAGTCCCTGCACATTGCCGAGGATACTGGCGACTGCCGCGCGGTTCTGTGGCTTGAGCAGGTCATCGAGTGCGCCGGACGCATCATTGAGCTTGCCGAGCAGGGTCTGTGCCTGGGCGAGGATTTCCGGCGCGCTGCTGTCGAGCGCACCGGTGATCGACTCGACGCGCTGCGACAGGCGCGCCACCATCGGCGAGATCTGATCGCGGGTCAGCGCGGTAACCTGCCCGGCCAGCTCACCGACCGCGGCGAAGATATCGGCATTCTCGGCCCCCTTCATCTCGGCACCGGGCGCAAGCATCTGCTTGGCGGTGCCTTCCTTGATCCCGATCGACATGTCGGCCAGCAGGCCGCTCGATTGCAGGCGAGCGATGCTGTCGCTGGGAATCGTCCAGTCGCGCTTGACCGAGAGCGTCACCTTGTAGCGCGTGCCATTGGCATTGCGCTCAGGCTCGATATCACCCACATCGCCGATCCGGTAGCCCTCGTAGAATACGGGCGCGCCGTAGCGCAGGCCGGTGACGTTGCGGTAATGCACGAAATAATCGGTCGATGCCCCACTGCGCCCGGTGATCAGGGCGAGGCCGACCAGCAGCAGCACAATCGCCACCGAGACCACCGCACCGACCATCACGTAATTGATCGTGTCGCGCTTCACCCGAACATTCCCCCCGTCATCGAGCACATTCTAACGTTGGATCGAAAATCGATGTGTGTCGCCCCGATCATGCATCCTCCCCGACCAGCCGGCGCAGATATTCGTCGGCGTCGACCTGGATCTCGCGCGGCCGACGGTTGAGCAGATCCTGGATGCGCTCGTTGTCGGCAGCGCGCACCTGGGCGGTGGTGCCGGTCATCAACACGTCACCCTGATCGAGTACGGTGATCGTGTCGGCGATCTTGAACGCGCTTTCAAGCTCATGGGTGACCACGACGATGGTCATGCGCAAGGCATCACGCAGACGCAGGATCAACTCATCAAGCTCGGCCGAGACGACCGGGTCAAGTCCCGCCGAGGGCTCGTCGAAAAACAGCAGGCGCGGATCCATGACGATCGCGCGAGCCAATGCGGCGCGCTTGATCATGCCGCCCGAGAGCTGGCTCGGCATCAGATCCTGGAAGCCGCCGAGATTGACCACCTCAAGCTTGATCCGGCTCATGATGCGGATGGTCTGCTCATCCAGATTGGTGTGCTCGCGCAGCGGCAAGGCGACATTGTCGCCGACCGTCATCGAAGTCAGCAGGGCGCCGCCCTGGAACGACACGCCGATACGCTTGCGCACATCGAGCTTTTCGCGGTCGCTGGCCGTGGCCAGATCGATACCGAACAGCTTGACCGTGCCCGACATCGGCCGATTGAGACCCAGCATATGCCGCAGCAGCGTGCTCTTGCCCGAACCCGAGCCACCCATGATCACGCGGATTTCGCCCGCGTTGACGCTGAAATCAACACCATTGAGGATGCGCCGCTTGCCGTACCAGGCTTCGAGCTTTTCGACTTCGATGAGGGGGGCCGGATTGTTCATGCCTACCGATTCAGGAAATACGAAAAGATCATGTCGGCGACGATGATCCAGCAGATTGAAAGGACCACGGCGCGCGTTGTCGCACGGCCGACTCCCTCGGCACCGCCGGTTACCGAGAAACCCGTGCTGACACCGATCAAGGTGATCAGCAGGGCGAACACGATACTTTTCGAAATGCCCTGGCCGAGATCCCCGGGGGACAACAGCGACATCGTCTGCAACATGTAGGCCGTTGGTGTGACATCGAGGGCCGGGGCGCTGTACAGCGCCGCGCCAAAGATCGCCACGGCATCGGCGAACACGGTCAGCAGCGGCAACATGATCAGCATCGCGATCAGGGCCGGAGCGACCAGATAGCGCACCGGATCGATGCCGATCACGGCCAGCGCATCGACTTCCTGGGAAACCGTCATCGAGCCAATTCGGGCGGCCAGCGCAGAACCCGAGCGTCCGGCGACGAGGATCGCGGTGATCAGCGCACCAAATTCTCGCGTGACCGATTTGGCCACGGCGATGACGACCTGGGATTGCGCGCCGAATTCGCCCAGCGCAGAAACGAACTGGATGCCGAGCATGATGCCCACGGTGAAAGCGAGCAGGCAGACAATCGGCAAGGCATCGACACCAACCTGGCGCATCTGCTCGAACACCGCGCGCAGGCGCAGTGGCTGGCCGAAACGCCAGCCCCATGCCGCCAGATACAGCGACTCGACCAGCAGCATGGCCGCATAGCCCATGCCGCTGAGCGCATCGACCGTGATCCGGCCGATCTTCGCCAGGGGTCGGGTCAGGGCTTGCAACGCCTAGGCGCTCTTGGCTGCCGGAATCGCCGCGACGTCGGCGACGATTGGAAAGACGCGATCGAGTCGCGCCAGTTCGAGCACGGCACGCACTGCATCGCTGACTGCGACCAGGGCAAAGCCGCTGCCTTTCGTGCGCGCATTCTGGAAACCCTCAACCAGGGCGGCGATACCGGAGGAATCGATATAACTGACATCACTGAGCACTACGCCGACACGCGTACTTTTTCCGAGTGCCGCCAGCACCGCATCGCGGACTTGCTGCGACCACGACAGATCAACTTCACCGCGCAGGCGGATCAGGATGCATCCATCGACTGTTTCCTGTTCAATCGCGTTCATTCCTGCTCTTCCCCGCCTGGTTCGTTGATCTTCTTGTGCATGATCAGGCGATTGCCGCGACCGCCCGGACGCTGCTGCAAGGCCCAGTCATCCATCACCGTATCGATCAGGGCGACACCGAGTCCGCCACTGCGACACTCGCCAAGTGGCTTGGCACGCACGCATTGCGGATCGACCGCCGGCGCCGAATCGAGCAGACGGAACTCGAGCTGACCGTCATCGCGGGTGACGCGCAGATCGATATCCCCCGAGCATTCCGACCCGTAGGCGTGGCGGATCACGTTGCAACAGGCCTCATCGACGGCGAGCACGAGTTTATCCCGAACCGCAGCTTCCACGCCGGCATCGTCAAGCGCCGTGCGCAGCAGGGAACGGATTTCGCGCATCTGTTCCGGGCGCGCCGGGAAGCGGCGTTTGAGCAGCACCTCGGGGCCATGCGCCTGCATGCGTTCGATCAGCAGCAGGGTGGTGTCATCGACCAGGCGCAGATGCTTGAGTTCGGAGAATATGCCGCGCAGGCGTGGCTCGGCCGATGCACCGGCATGGCGCAAGATCAGTTCGCGAACGCCTTCCGAGCCGATCGTGCGCCGCTGCGCATCGCGCACATCGGTGACTCCGTCGGAGAAGCAATACAGCGAGGCATCGGTCAAGTCGATGCTGTGGCCCTCGAAGGTTTCGTCGGCGAGGATGCCGAGCGGCGCGCCGCCGGAGAGGTATTCGGTGAATTCGCCGCGCCGATAGAGCATGGCCGGAGGAAAGCCGGCTGCGGCAATATCGACATGCTGTGCATTGATATCGCACTGGCCTACCAGGGCGCAGACGAAACGTCCGTCGAGGCTGCTCTGGCACAACTCCTCGTTGACCCGCTGCAACCAGTCCGAGGGCGATGTGCCCTCCTTGCCGACCCAGCGCAGCAGCGAGGCCACGCGCACCATCAGCAAGGCTGCATCGAGACCCTTGCCCGAGACGTCACCGATGAGGAAGCCGATGCGGCCATCCGGCAGATCGAAATAGTCGTAGAAATCACCCGAGATCTCGTGCGCCGGAAGGTTCACGCCAAGCAGCGGAAAGCCATCGCGACGACGCTTCGGCAGCAGCGATTTCTGCATGCGCCGGGCGAGGTCGAACTCACGCTTCATGCGCGCCTGCTGGACCAACTCGTTGGCCATACGCGCATTGTTGATCGCCAGCGAAGTCGGCGCGGCGATCAGGCGCAGGATTTCCGCATCGTCGGCACTGAAGGCACCACCGCTGCGTTTGTTGATGACCTCGAGTGCGCCGATCGGCCCCTTGGCCGTGGCCAGCGGCGCGCACAGCAGGCTGCGCGTGACGAAGCCGGTGTCGGAGTCGTTGCTGCGATCGACGCGTGAATCGCTGAGCGCATCGGCAACAATCTGGTTCTGGTTGTCGGCGACCGCACGTCCGACCACGCCCTGACCGAGCGGAATGCGCAACCCGGTGATATCGATCGGGCCAACACAGACCCGGCATTCGAGCATCTTGCCATCTTCGTCGAGCAGGAAAAGCGAGGCGGCCTCGGCATCCATGAAGTCGGCGATACGGTTGACCGCCTCGCTCAAGGTCTGGCGCAAGTCGAGCGATACGGCCAGGGTTTCGGAAAGATCGGCGAGAAAGACAAGCGCACGCGCCTCGCTGGCAGCGGCCATGGGCCGGTTGATGGCCGGCTGCGGATTCATTCGTCGCTGCGCTCGGCGCTGCGCAGGGCGCGCTGCTCGCGCCAGCGACGCAGGCCCCACAAGGTCATGATCGGCCCGGACACTACATACAAGGCAGCTACCCCAAACACCATTCGCGCGGGATCGAGAGCCAGTGCGACGAAGATCAGCAGGGCAGCCGGAATCCAGATGAAAGGCACGCGATCTCCAGTCGGCCATGCCTTGAAGCTGAAGTAACGCACATTGCTGACCATCAGAAGACCGGCAATCACCGCGATGAACGGCGTGAAGAACTGCACGTTTATGCCATTTGACTCGAATTTTTCGACCGACCAGACAAAGGACATGCACAGCGCCGCGGCGGCGGGACTTGCGAGGCCCTGGAAATAGCGCTTGTCGGCAACCCCGACCTGGGTGTTGAAGCGGGCGAGGCGCAGGGCCGCGCACGCCGCGTAGATGAACGCTGCGGACCAGCCGACCTTGCCCCACAACGGTCCGTACTCGGCCAGGGAAGACAGCGACCAGGTGTACATGACCAGGGCCGGCGCGACGCCGAAGCTGACCAGGTCCGACAGCGAGTCGTACTGGACGCCGAAATCGCTCTGTGTGCCGGTCATGCGCGCAACCCGGCCATCCAGCCCGTCCAGGATCGCCGCGATGAAGACCGCCAGCGCCGCCTCGGAATAGCGACCGCCGATCGAAGCCACAATCGCGTAGAAGCCGGCGAACATCGCCCCGGTCGTGAAAAGGTTCGGCAGCAGGTAGATTCCGCGCGGGCGCTTGCGTGGGCTGGGGGGTGTTTCTTCCATGCGGGCGGCCATTCCGAAAAGTGTGTCGAGTTTAACCGATCCTTGCGATTTGCCACCGAAGTGCTTGTCAGACAACGAAACTAGTGCTATCCAGTGCGCTGATTGAGGGCCCAACTGTCGGCTCGCACCGACGCGGAGAACATGATGAAGCCCAGTTCGATAGTACTGATCCTTGCCTGCCTGAGCGCCGCCCCTGTAATGGCCCAGCAGGTCTATTCGTGGACCGATGCCAACGGTACCCAGCATTTTTCTGATACCCCGCCGCCGGGGAACACGGCAGCGGCCAAGAAGCTCATGGTCCACAACGGTGTCACCAGCACCACTGCCGAGCCTGCTGCCGAGGAAGCCAAGCCCGGCCAGACCATGGCCGCCGCCGCCGGTTACAGCGAGGATGACATCAAGCGTAATTGCGCCACCGCGCAAAAGAATCTGCAGATCTACGAGGCATCGGCCCCCGGCGATGAAGCCCTGCCGGAAACCCAGATCCAGTACCAGATGAATCTGAACAAGGCCAAGGAACAGATCAAGCTGTTCTGCGGCTGAGTCCTCCGCGACGCCGGATGACTTGCTGCGCCATCACGGAAATTCCGTCGATGGCCGCCCTGGCGTATCAGCGGAGTGCTGGAAATCCACCGCGCAGCCGGTGTAGTGCTTGGCTATTTTTTGAACCAAGCCGTCGATTCGCACGGATGACTTTCCGCAGGATGCCATTGGTTTTGGCCGTGCAAACGAAGGGCTTCGGAATGCACAAGAAGCGCACTGGCCTTTGTGGGTCAGTGCTGCGCGCTGACGCTCTCTTGATCCTGACCAGAAGCGTTCGATCACAGATCGAACCCGCCGTGGGCAGAGAACAGGGCAGCCCCACCGAAGCGGATTCAGCCCTGCAAGGGCTGAAACAAGCACAAATAGTTCAATTGTTTCGTAAGCACTACACTGGCATCTTGACCCGAAAGTTTCGCGGCATTCGAGCGCAGCCGCCTCACGTCTGGCGCGCCCCGACTCACTCGCCATGGGTCCGGCATGCCGCGTTGACCGAGACACACCAGCCGCGCGCGGCCACGCTCTCGGTGCTTGCGAACTTCCGAGCCAGAGCGCTGACAGCAGTGAAATGCTGTGCGCTTCTGTAGAATCGCCGATCCACTGCGATCGAAGCGAAATCATGCGCCTGTCCCGTTTTCATCTTGCCACTGTCAAGGAAATCCCCGCCGACGCCGAAATCATCAGCCACAAGCTGATGCTGCGTGCGGGCATGATCCGCAAACTCGCCTCGGGCATCTACACCTGGTCGCCGCTGGGCTTGCGCGTGCTGCGCAAGGTCGAGGCGATCGTGCGCGAGGAGATGAATCGCGCCGGGGCGATCGAGCTGCTGATGCCCTCGATCCAGCCGCAGGAACTGTGGGAAGAAACCGGACGCTGGGAGAAATTCGGCGGCCAGTTGCTGAAGATCAAGGATCGCAAGGAGGCAGGCTATTGCTACGGTCCAACGCATGAGGAAGTGATCACCGATTTCGCCCGCCAGGAGTTGAAGTCCTACAAGCAGCTGCCAATCAATTTCTACCAGATCCAGACCAAGTTCCGCGACGAGATCCGGCCGCGCTTCGGCATCATGCGGGCGCGCGAATTCCTCATGAAGGATGCGTATTCGTTCCATATCGATGCCGAGAGTCTGTCGATCGAATATCGCAACATGTACGACACCTACGCGCGCATCTTCACGCGCCTGGGCCTGCGTTTCCGCGCTGTGGATGCCGATACCGGCGCGATCGGCGGCAGCGCTTCGCACGAATTCCATGTGCTCGCAGATTCTGGCGAAGACGCGATCGCGTTCTCGTCGGGTTCCGACTATGCAGCCAATGTCGAAAAGGCCGAGGCGCTGGCGCCGACCGGCGAGCGCCCTGCTCCGGGTGCGGCCATCGAGACGATCGATACACCAACGCAGAAGACCATCGACGAGCTGACCGCCTTCCTCGGCATCGACGCCAAACAATGCGTCAAGACGATCATCGTGCGCGGCAACGAAGGCCTCGTTGCGCTGTGCGTGCGCGGCGACCACGAAATCAACGAGATCAAGGCCGCACGCCTCGAAGAGCTGCCCGGCGAATCGGCACTTGCCGAGGAGGCCGAAATCGAACGTGCGATCGGTTGCAAGCCAGGCTTCATCGGCCCGGTCGACCTGCCGGTATCGATCCCGGTGATTGTCGATCGCGATGCCGCCCTGCTTGCCGATTTCGTCTGCGGCGCAAATGCCGGCGGCAAGCATCTGCGCGGCGTCAACTGGGAACGCGATGCACGCAACACGCGCATCGCCGATTTGCGCAAGGTCGTCGAGGGCGATGCGTCGCCGGACGGCAAGGGCACGCTGTCGATCGCGCGCGGTATCGAGGTCGGCCATGTGTTCCAGCTCGGCAGCAAGTACGCCGAGGCACTTGGCGCAACCGTGCTTGACGACCAGGGCAAGGCGCGCATCATGTCGATGGGCTGCTACGGCATCGGCGTCAGCCGCATCGTCGCCGCCGCGATCGAGCAGAACAACGACGAAGCCGGCATCCTCTGGCCCGAATCGATGGCGCCGTGGCAGGTGGTGATCTGCCCGATCAACATGGCGCAAAGCGCAGCGGTGCGCGAGGAGGCCGAGCGCCTTTACGCCGAACTCGGCTCGCGCGGCATCGAGGTTGCGCTGGATGATCGCGGCCTGCGCCCGGGGCCGATGTTTGCCGACGCCGAGCTGATCGGCATTCCGCATCGGATCGTCATCGGCGATCGCGGCCTGGCTGCGGGAACCTACGAATACCGGCGCCGTGGCGAGGCGGAAAACCGTTCGCTCGCGCGCGATGAATTGCTGGCCTTGTTTGCGTGAGCGGACGTTGAGCCGAGCCAGTCAGCCGATGCGGAGTTTCGACCACTTGCACGACGGTCATCGGAAATTTGCATGACCGTCAGCCATGAGCCAGCGCCGCAGGCCGAACGCAGGCGGCAATTGCTCGGGCGCGAGCTGCGATCAATTGTTCCGCTGACGATCGCCATCGTCCTCATCATCGCTGCGGTGATCCTGCTCGGGCGCGAGGCCGAAAGGCATCTGCAGGCAATCGAAGCGGCGATCACCGGTCTCGGCCCGTGGGGGCGAGTCGCTTTCGTCGGATTGCTTGTGGTCGGCACGTCAATGTTGATCCCGGAATCGTTGTTCGGCCTCGTCGCCGGTGCCTTGTTCGGCCTGGCCTGGGGCATCAGTCTCATGCTGGCCGGCAATCTCATCGCCGCCGCGCTGCAATACGGCCTCGCCCGCCGCCTTCTGCACGAGCCGATCCAGCGCGCACTCGAAACCCGCCCGCTGCTGCGTTCGATCCAATCGGCGGTGATTCGCGACGAGCTGCATCTGCAACTGCTGCTGCGCCTGACTCCTCTCAATCCGGCCCTGATCAGCTATCTGCTCGGCGCAGCGGGTGTGCGATTCATCGGTTTCATGCTCGCCAGCCTGGCCTTGATCTCGCATTTCGCCATCGAGGTCTACCTCGGCCACGCCGGCAAGCAACTGCTCAGCAAAGGCTTCACTGGCGCGCAAGGCGGCTGGCAACACGGTTTGCTGATCTATGGCGGCACCGCCGTCGGTCTGACCGCCGTCATCCTCGTATCGAAGGCCGCGCATCGCGCCGTGCTCCGCGCGATTGCCGAGAATTCAGCCGACGCTGCCGGCAACCGCAAAGCCTAGCGACTTGATGTTGTGTGGTTTCAGCCATGATGCTTGTGCTCGAACCGCCCGAAAGGCAGCGCAAGCGAAACAATCCCGTTTCAGCACGCTCGAAATCGCCCGAACAAGAATTCGCGGCCGAAATGGTCGCTTGCGATCACGCACCCGGGCCACAATCGATGCACGATGGTGGCGGCTTCGGGGCCATGCCGAGTTCCTTGTGCAGCATGCGCAGAGCTGTGCGCAATCCTTCCTCGATGACCGGGTGATAGAACGGCAACGCGAGCACTTCGCCGACGGTCTTGCGCATCTGCACGACCCAGGCCAGCAGATGGGCCAGATGTTCGGCGCTCGGGCCGAACATCTCGGCGCCAAGCAGGACGCCGCTTCCGCGTTCCGCATAGACGCGCAGCAGGCCCTGATTGACTTGCATCACGCGTGCACGTCCCTGGCTCTCAAAGGAAACCTGACCGGTCGCGAAATCGACCTTGTCCTCGACGAGTCGAGCATGTCGCTCGCCGACAAAGGCGGCTTGCGGATCGCAAAAGACGATGCCGATCGGCGTGCGTCGCGTCTGCCGCAACACTTCGGGATAGCGTCCGGCATTGAGGCCGGCGAGATGGCCCTCGTCGGCAGCCTCATGCAGGATCGGCCGATCGGCGGCCGAATCTCCGGCGATGAAGATATGCTTCGCGCTGGTCTGCATGGTCAACGGATCGAATACAGGCACGCCGCGCTTGTCGCGATCGATCGTGATGTTTTCGAGGCCAAGGCGATCGACGTTCGAGACTCGCCCGGTTGCTGCCAGCAGCCAGTCGAAATGCTCGCTGCGCGCGCTGCCGTCATCGTCAACGAAGTCGACAACCACCGAATCACCGACACGGCTGATGCTCACCTTGCCGGCATCCAGACTGACCGCCATCTCCGCAGCAAGCGTGCGCGCGGCATAATCGCGAACTTCGGGATCCGACAACCCGGCTATAGCCCCACCCCGCCCGAACAGGCGCACGCGCACGCCGAGCCGATGCAGGGCCTGACCGAGTTCGACACCGATTGCGCCGGCGCCGAACACGGCGACCGATCGCGGCAGATCCTGCCAGTAGAAAACATCGTCACTGCTGATCAGGCGATCACCGGCCGGCTTGAAGGCATCCGGAATCATCGGTCGCGAACCGCTGGCGATGACGATGCGTGCCGCCTCGATGCACTCGATCTCAGGTGCAGCGGCTTGATCCGCATCCGGCGGATCCAGGTGCAGCCGATGGGCATCCGCGAATCGTGCGTAGGCGCGCACAATGTGGGTCTGATCGAAGCCCGCCACCGTGTCGATCGTAAAGCCGACAAAACGATCACGCTCCTCGCGGACGCGGCGCATCACCGCCGCCCCATTGACCTTGCCGGCATCGGTGCTGATGCCAAATTCGGGCAGAGCCTGCAGGCGATGACGCGCCTCGGCCGGCGCAATCAGCAACTTCGAAGGCATGCAGCCGACCCGCGCGCAGGTTGTGCCGAATGGCCCACCCTCGATCAAGGCAATGCGATCGGTATGCTTGCGAACCTCGCCATAGGCGACCATGCCGGCGGTTCCACCACCGATGATGGCGACATCGACCTTGCGGGTTTTCATTGCGGATTTCCTCGCGCTGCAGCGGTAGCCAAGGATAGACGCTGCGCCGTGAACCGCGCCTCGATGATGAACACCGATTCAGGCCCGCGGGCTCGATGCTGCGACGCAACAAGGAGTTCCGTATGATGGCGTCCCCGCATCGCGCGCTCCGCGCGGCCACACCACCGAGGAACTCCCATGGCTTTGCAGCTCGTTTCCACCGGCAAGGATGTGCCGAACGAAATCAACGTCATCATCGAGATTCCGAAGGACGCGGAGCCGGTCAAATACGAGGTCGACAAGGCCACCGGTGCGATCTTCGTCGATCGTGTGTTGTCGACGCCGATGCGCTATCCGTGCAACTACGGCTACATCCCGCAGACCCTCGGCGGTGATGGCGATCCACTCGACGTGCTGGTGATCCTGCCACTGCCGCTGGTTCCGGGCTCGGCGATCCGCTGCCGTCCGGTGGGTGTCTTGCGCATGAGCGACGAGGCCGGCGCCGACGAGAAGCTGGTCGCCGTGCCGATCCCGAAGGTGTTCGAGGGTTACGCCCATATCAACGATATCGAGCAGGTCTCCAAACACTGGCTCGAGCGCATCGGCCATTTCTTCGAGCACTACAAGGATCTTGAAAAAGACAAGTGGGTCAAGCTCGAAGGCTGGGGCAATGCCACTGACGCCAAACAGGAAATCCTCGCCGGAGTCGAACGCTACCGCGCCGCGGAAGGCTGAGCGTCAGGCAAGCAGATCCCGGAACTCGGGATACTTCTCGAAATACCCGGCGGCGTATGAGCACGCCGGGATGATCTTCCAGCCTTTCGCCCGCGCCGTGTCCAACGCATAGCGTGTCAACTGACCGGCAATGCCGCGTCCCCCGAGACTCGCCGGTACGCCTGTGTGGGTGATCGTCATCGTGTTGCCCGACAAGCGGTAGTCGAGAACGCATTCCTGGCCTTCGACCAGCGCGACAAACCGGTTGGCGGCTGGTTGGTGGACAACTTCAATGGTCATCGGTGCTTCCTGAGGGATTATTGATTCGGCGCTTGAATAGTACGACTTCGCTCTATTTCTTCTCCCGCTGGCGGGAGAAGCATTCGGTAGCGACTATTCAAGGGCCGAATCAATAGTAGAAGGAAAACCGAGGATTTCCCTTTTGCCCGCGCGGGTCAAGCGCGACGCGCTGGGCGACGCATTTGCACCTGGAAATCATCCACCAGCCAACGAGCTCGTACATCGAGTCTCTCGTGTCGACTCATTCGCGCTCGAACTCGCGGATCTCGTCGAGTATCGATTGCGCCTTGCGCAAGCTGCCGCCAGCCATGTTGTCGTGCATGGCCTGGACGAGGCGCGTGCGGCCGCTGCGCTGCGCCCAACGATGAAAGCCCCAGGTGGCAAACAGTCCGCCGATGCCGACTGCAACGCACCAGCCAATCGCACCCGGCATGTTGGCGTAGAAATCGACATCCGCCAGCCAGGCAAAAAAGCTGGCAACGAACGGAATCCAGAACAGCCACCATGATAGCCCCACAATCATGCCGCTACGGATGGTGAGCGAGCGCAACTGCGCAAGCTGTTTCTGGATTGACAGCACCGGCGCGGCGTAGTCAAGCCGCAGGATCATTCCAAGCGAGATGCCGGCGAGCATGATCGCGACCACGCCATAGACATGCACGATGATCCCGCTGACCAGCAGGTGGGTAACCTCGCCGTAACTGCTCCACACTGAAACGCCGAGCAGGATCATCAACACGCCGAACAGGATCTGCGCGACCTGGCCCCAGAACAGCGGTCGCAATCCACTGCGCGCCTTGTCGGCGCGCGAATCGCGGAAGAGCTGCAGGTTCAGCGCGTGCTGCTGTTCAAGGCGCCGATCGAGGGTCTGCCAGGCGGCTTTCATGTCGTCAAATTCCATCGTCGTATCCATGTCTGATTACTCGTTGAAGGAAGTGTCGTTGCGGATGCGTTGTTTGAGGCGCGATATGCGCGTCGCCACATTGGTCTCGCTCAGGCCGAGGATTTCGGCAATCTCGTGATAGCTGCGCTCTTCGAGAACAAGCAGCACGAGGGCGCGATTGAGTGGATCAAGCCGATCCATGAAGACCTCAAGCGCACGCACACGCTCGTCGGGCTCGGCAATGCCGGTGACGACAGCCGCCTCGTGTGCGGACTCATCCAGAGGCAGGGTGTGTTTGTCGCGACGCTCGGCATTGCGCAGATGCGAGATCGCGACATTCAGAGCAATGCGATACATCCAGGTCGAAAATGAGCGCGATTCGTCGTAGGCGGGAAATGCCCGCCACAATTGCGCGCTGATTTCCTGGGCCAGATCTGCGCGATCTTCGGCCAGTCGCGCATAACTGTTGGCGACCTTGAAGACGATCTTGCGATGCTGCTCAAGCAGCTCGCCAAACCGCTCGCGTCGTGAATCAACCGCCATGACTGCCATCGTCTGCATCATCCCCTTGCCTGCGTGATTGTGCCCGTGTCTCTGCATGATTCGCAGCAGGGCGGGGAAAATCACACTGGCCAGTGAGCGGGATGCGAGGTGCGGGAAAAGGAAAGAGGCACCAGACTGTGCCCACCGGCCCTCCCGCATATTTGCGCTGCACGCTCCTGTAGGAGCCCCTTCAGGGGCGATGCTCTCATCGGGGATGGCTCGAAAAAAAGCATCGCCCCTGAAGGGGGCTCCTGCAGAAAAACAGAACGTGTTCGCTGGTTGCGCACACTTACCCGCGCTTGAGCAATTCGCGCAGTTCGATCAGCGCGGCATTCGCGCGCGAGATGTAATTGGCCAGCACCAGCGAATGGTTGCCGAAAAAGCCGAACGGGGCACCGTTGAGCACCATCGGGCTGCCGAGTGGCTTCTGCGCTTCCTCGATTTCGCGGATGACCTGCTCGAGGCTGATCATCGCGTTCTTGTCGCGCAGGACCGGACCGAAATCGACGCGGATGGCTTCGAGCTGTTCACGCAATGCCCAGGTGTAGCCACGCGCCTCATAGAAGTTGTCGTCGATCTTCGTCCAGGGTGTCTTGACGATGCGCGAACTGGCCGCCGGCCTGGACTGCCGCGCGTTCGGATCGTTGGCCAGATCGGTATCGATGCGCATCTGGCCGACGCTGGCCGAGAGACGCTGCGAAAGCGAGCCGAGGCGGGTCGAAACCACGGAAAGAAAATCGACCAGATTGTCGGCGCGCGCATAAAACTGCGCATCGTCGGTGTCGTTGTCGGCGAGGCGGGTCGCGTAGCTGTCGATGCGCTCGACCGCCTTGCGGTACTGGCTCTCCGAACTCGGCAGCAGCCAACGATCGTTCGGCGAACTGATCAGCGGCTCGGCCTCCTGAAGATCCTTGTCCTCGACCGACTGGGTCTGCGAGCGGCTGAATTCATTGCGCAGGGCACGGGTCAGGTCACGCGAGGCGGTGACCACGCCGAATTCCCAGTTCGGCATGTTGTCCATCAGCACGCCGGGCGGCAGCTTGTCATTGCTCAGGTAGCCGCCGCGCTTGTCGAGCATGACTTCGATGCTTTCGATCAGCGCGCTGGTCGTGGCCGAGCCGACCACAACCGGCTGCTGCTTGGCCGTCGCGCGCTGCTGGGTCGCCTTGATCGGATCGAAGTAATCCGGCTCGGTATCCCACCACCACATCAGGGCGAGGATGACCAGCAAATAGCCGAGGACCACGGCGAAGATGCCGTACAGTTTCCAGCGCGAGCGACGCGGAGCAGACGATTCCATGATGCCTCCTGGGCAGGCGCCCCGACTCCGGCACGCCGCGACTCAGCGGCGTTTGTGCCCAGGGGCAAGCAATGCACCATCTTCGCACGAGGCGGTGAATCGTGCAGACATGCGCATTTCACTGCTTCCTAAACAAGAAAACCCTGCCGCCATACCAGCCGACAGGGCACCTTGGGAGCGTAACGTCGATCAGAACTTGTAGGTGACACCGAGCAGGTACTGGCGTCCGTATTCTTCCGAGCGCTGGGTCAGGCCGCTGCCGTTCAAGAACTGCCGGTAGGGCTCGTTGGTCAGATTGTTGACCTGCAACAGGATGGTCATGCCGTGCAAGGCGGAATCGGCATTGAACGTGTAGCCGGTCTGCAGATCGAGGATCGATTCGCCGTCGATGTAGACCAGCGCGCGATCGGCACCGAAGCCCTGAATCTCACCGAGGAAGTCCGAGCGCGAGCGCTGACTGACGCGGGCCTGGAAGCCATGGTTCTCGTAGTAGAACGAGATGTTGCGCACCTGCTTGGAGAGTCCGGCAATCGGTTCATCCGGGCCATCCGGCCCGAGCCGCTTGATCGAGCTGCTGGTATCGGAATAGTTCGCGGTGAAGCCGAATCCTTCGAGCGCAGGCGTGAACAGGTCAAACGGGATCGAGAGCGCCAGTTCGTAGCCCTTGATGCTGCCGCCTGAACCATTGGCCGGACGTGAGTACACGCCAACCGGATTCGGAGTCGGACCGGTATAGCCATCCGGAATCGGCAAACCGGTTGCGTCGAAAGCGGTGGTCTGATCGTAGATGTAGGACTTCAGATCCTTGTAGAAATACGCCGCGCTGAAATATCCGCTCTTGGCGAAATAGTGCTCCCACGACAGATCGAATGCATTGGCGATCCACGGCTGCAGATCCGGATTGCCGCCATTGCGTGACCAGCGCCCCTGGTTGATGCCCGAGAAATCGAGGCTGGTGTTGTTGTTCGCGCGCATCTGGTCGAGTCGTGGACGTGCCGCCTCACGGCCAAGACCAAGCCTGATCGTGTTGTCCGAGGGCAGCAGGAAGGCCAGGTTCAGGCTCGGCAGATAGTCGGTATAGGTATCGCCTCCCGAGAACGGAATCGCGTGGGCGGCATCGCCCTGCAGAACTTCAAAACCGTCCGAACTCTGATCGACCGACACCGCCTGCACGCCGATGTTGCCACGAACCGGAACCGAGCCGACTTCCGAATTGATGTTGAACTGCGCGTAGCCGGTGGTGACCTTCTCGTTGACCTTCCACTGCTTGTTGACGATGTCGGCATTGATGTTGTCGCGCAGGGTATAGAACTGCGCAAGCACCGGATTGATCCGGTAGCTGAAGCTGCCCGGCACGCCGGCGAATCCGAGATCGACCGGCGCAATCAGCATGTTGCCCGGCACCGAGGCCTCATCATTGATCAGGTCGAGGAAGGCCTCCGGCACGCTGCGCTGCTTATCGCGATCAGAGTAGTTGACGCCAAACTCCATGCTCGAGAACGGGCCACCATCAAAGGCACGCTCGGCGCTGGCGCGCAACGAGGTCAGATCGTCCTTCACGTTCGGCTTCTTGATATAGCCGTCCTGGCCCCAGCCTCCCGGATCGGTCAGCACGATCAGGCTCGGGTCGGTGTAGTCGAAGCCGTAGTCGAAGGTCGGGAAGCCAGTCGGATCGAGCTGGAAGGCAACCGTGTCGGTGACGCCGGCACGCGTACCGGAATACATTTCCAGAATGCTCTCTTGGCGATCGGCCTGCGAATGGCTGATGTCGAGATCAGCCGTCCAGTTGTAGGACAGCGTGAAATGGTTGTTCCAGCCGATCGAGAACAGCTTGTCGTTGCCCTCGTTGAGATCGTTGCGCAGAACCGGACGCACGCCGGTGAAGGTTCCGCTGGTGACGGTACCATTCTCGATGACCGGATTCTGCAGCGAAGCACCGGACCAGCCCAGCGGCGTTTCCATGAAGCGCGTGGTTTCGGCCTTTTCGAATTTCGAGTAGTACACATCGAGCATGGTCGAGTAATGCTCGCTGGCATTGTATTCGAGCACACCCATCAGACCCTGGCGCACGTTGTCGGTCGAAGATCCTTGAACCTTCACCCCACCCAGAACATGGTTGCCGGCGCCGCCATTGATGTCGGTCGGATAGCCCCAGGCTTCCCAGCGCTGCGCCTGTCCCGGCGAGTCGAGGCGCGCATAGCCGAGCGCTATGCCGAGCGTGTCGTCCATGAACTGGTCAACATAGAACGCGCTGACGCGGCTACCGAACGCATCGGAATCATTGTTGACCTTGCCCAGCGAATTCTCCTCACCGCGCACATTCAATGAAACCACGCGTTCCTGGAACGACAACGGACGCACCGTGCGCAGATCGACGGTTCCGGAAAGACCCTGGCCAACCAGCGATGCATCGGGCGTCTTGTAGACGACGACCTGGTTGATAAGCTCGGACGGGAACTGGTCGAACTCGACCGTGCGGTTGTCACCGACGCTGACCTGCTCGCGACCGTTGAGCAGGGTCGTACCGTAATCGCCAGCCAGACCGCGGATGCTGACCGTCGAGGCGCGACCGGCGACACGCTGCGCGGCGAGACCTGGCAAGCGCGCCAGCGAATCGGCAATCGAGACGTCCGGCAACTTGCCGAGGTCCTCGGCCGAAATCACTTCGACGATCGAGTTCGATTCGCGCTTGACCTCGATTGCATTTTCGATACCGGCACGGATGCCGGAGACGACGACGGTCTCCAGCGTGTTGTCTTCGTCCGACTCCTTCGTTGCCACGGCATCGGTATCGGCCGACGCCTGATCGGGCGTTGCGCTGCTGTCTTGTGCCTGCGCCGAAATGGCGGTTGCCATGATTGCGGACGCCAGTGCGACGCTCAGCAGGTTGCGCTTCAGATTGACCATCTTCTCCCCCAAGAACCAGTTTTCGGAACATTGGCCAGAGTGGTCGCCTTGGGCTCCACCCGGTCTCGTTTGTCGCCGGATTCACATCTTTCCGACGCCGGACGATGGTAGCCCCGGCGTTTCCAGCGCGGTTGTTCTTGCATACGTATTCATGCGCATGCAGAGGTGCTGGCGGGCAATGGCAAGCACGTATTGCTTGCCGCAAAGCGACCAGCTGGCCGAGGATGATGCCGAAGCCGCCCGCTGCAGAAAGGCGCACGATTGCCCGAAACGAACGGAATGGCGCGATGTCGTTGGAATTCTCGATTCGATTGAAAATGCTGGCCTTTCTGGCTTTTGTTGCGGGTCTGGGTGCCAGCGCACTCGCTGCCGACCAGACCCGGTGCGCATCCGGGCCGCTGCAGGTGCCCTCGCCCGACTGGCGCGACCAGATCATCTACCTGGCGATGGTCGATCGCTTCGACGACGGCGACACCAGCAACAATGATCAGGGCACCGGTGAATTCGATCCCGCTGACGGCGCGCGCTACAGCGGCGGCGACCTCGCCGGTGTGACGCGCCGTATCGACTACATCCGCGGACTCGGCGCGACCGCCCTGTGGATCACCCCGCCAGTCGCCAACCAGTGGTGGGATGAAAAGGTCGGTTACGGCGGATACCACGGCTACTGGGCCGAAAATTTCAGGGAAGTCGACGCGCACTTCGGCGATCTGGAGGATTACAAGCGGCTTTCGCGCTGCCTGCACGCCAAAGGCATGTACCTGGTGCAGGACATTGTCGTGAACCACGTCGGCAACTTCTTCTCCTACGAGGGCGACATCGACGCCGACGATCCGACCCGCAACTTCCACCTAAACACCAATGCCGTACCGCACGGCGCACCGACCCAATTCCCGTTTTCGTTGAACGATCCGCGCCGGGCCGAGGATCGCAAGGCTGCGATCTATCACTGGACGCCACGCATCCGAGATTTCAACAACCGCACCCAGCAACTCGACTGGCAGCTCGCCGAACTCGATGATCTGAACACCGGGAATCCGCTCGTGCGCAAGGCGCTGCGCGAGAGCTACGACTACTGGATCCGCGAAGTCGGCGTCGACGCCTATCGGGTCGATACCGTGTTCTATGTGCCGGCCGACTATTTCGATGATTTCCTGCATGCACGCGATGCCAGGGCACCCGGGATCCTGCGTGCGGCGCGTGCCAGCGGGCACAAGGATTTCCTTCTGTTCGGCGAAGGATTCGGCATCGATGCGCCGTATTCCGATACCCAGGCGCGCCGGATCGACAGCTACATGCGCGATGCCAAGGGTCGCCAGCACCTGCCCGCCATGATCAATTTCCCGCTCTACGGCAGCACCCTCGATGTGTTCGCCAAGGGCCGGCCGAGCGACGTGCTGGCCCACCGCATCCGCAGCATGATGGCGATCCATGCTGATCCCCATCGCATGCCGAGCTTCGTCGACAACCACGATGTCGAACGTTTTCTTGCAGGCGGCAGCGAGGCCGGGCTGCGCCAGTCGCTGCTGTTGCTCATGACCCTGCCCGGCATCCCGGTGATCTACTACGGCACCGAACAGGGATTCAGCAAGCAGCGTGGCGCGATGTTTGCGAGCGGTGTGGATTCCGGCGGACGCGATCATTTCGATGTCGATTCGCCGCTGTACCGCTACGTGCGGCAAGTCAGCGACCTGCGCAAGCAGCATCGCGTCCTCTCGCGTGGCACGCCGACCGTACTGGCGGCCAATGCGGCATCAGCCGGCGCCCTCGCCTACCGCATGCAGGAGAGCAGGGAAAACATGCTGGTCGTGTTCAACTCGGCCGAACATGAGGGCTTGCTGGCCGATCTCGATACGGGCCTCGCTGCAGGTACCCGGCTTGAGCCCGTTTTTTCAATCCTCGGCGAGAACAAGTCGCTGATGGTCGGCAGCAGGGGGCGACTCAACCTGCGCCTCGCCGCGCGCAGCGGACAGGTCTGGCGTGCCGTGACGGCAGCCCCAGCCGATGCGCCAGCGACGGATGCAGAAGCGTCACTGCAAATAGACGCGCTCGAATCGGCAACGGTCAGTGGTGACCTGAGCCTGAGCGGAACCGCCAAGGGAATCGACGATTTGCAACTCGTCATCGATGGCAACCTTGACCGCACGCAGGCCGTGGCGGTCGACCCAGACGGCCGCTGGCGGGCGACCCTGGACACTGCGGATCTCATCGATCCGGCCATCGAACACGGCGTGGTTGCATGGTCGGAGAAGGCGTCGGCGAGCTCGGCAAGCACCGCGTTTCGCGTCGATCGCCATTGGAAACTGCGGGTCGACAGCGAGGACCCGGCCGGTGACGACCATGGCCCGGGTGGCAACACCGTCTATCCGGCAGATCCGTTCTGGAACGCGCATCACCCGCTCGACCTGCGCGGCGTGCGAGTGCTGACTTCGGGCAATTCACTGCGCGTGATCGTGCGCATGCACGAGCTGGTCGCCGAATGGAATCCGGTCAACGGCTTCGACCACCTCCTCGTGACGCTGTTTCTGCAATTGCCGGACAGCGAAGGCGGCATTGCGACGATGCCCTTGCAGAACGCCAGCCTGCCCGATGGCATGCGTTGGAATTTCCGCCTGCGCGCGGGCGGCTGGAGCAACAGCCTGTTCAGCGCGAGCGGCGCGTCGGCGTCGAACGAGGGAACCCAGGTATCTCCGGTGGCCGATCTGAAAGTGGACCGCGCCGGCAACACGCTCACCTTCACTTTTCCGGCCTCGGCCATCGGCCATCCGAAATCGCTTTCCGGGGCCCGGATCCTGGTCACGACCTGGGACTACGACAGCGGCTACCGCCCGTTGCTGGCCGAGCCCGATCACCATCGCTTCGGCGGCGCCAAAGGCAAGGACGACCCACTGATCATGGATGCGAGCGCGATCATCACCGTTCCCTGATCGACGTATTGAAGAATCCGCCGCAGCGCCCCCGATCGGCAATTTCGCGAGTGCGGAGCGGGTTCCAAGATCGATTGTGGATCCTGCGCAAGTCTGCCCGCCTGCGCAAGGCGGGAGGGTTTCGTACAGGCATGTAGGAAATTTCCTACACGCGAACGCGGCAAAACCCCAATGACCGCCGCACCGCGTTGCTGGATGCTGTCCATCTCCGCTCGCCAAGGTAGACCACATCATGCGTCAAGAAGCCCGCGACACCCTCGCCGCGATCAAGACCCTGACTCGCCTCGAAGCCTGGATACGCTGCGCCAAGGTCGAATTGGCGAGTACACCGCAGGATGAATTGCTGGCCGAATTCATCCGCGTCAACGAGCGTCTGGTTGCCGACGAGACACGCAAGCTGCTGGCAGCCTGAACACGCCCGGTCGCGACTTGAACGCGCTGGATCAACTGCTGCGGACACCCTGCGAAACGATCAGTCGTCCGTCGAGGTTTGCACGCGCACGTGCCTGAGCAACCACGGCCTGAAGAAGATCGCGACGAGCAGAAGCAGTCCGAACAGGATCAGGGCGATCGCTGCCGACGCACTGGCCGGTGCGCCGAATCCGGCCAGACCGACGAGCACGACAAGCTTGCTCCAGACCAGCACGATTTCGACCCCGCTGGACTGGCCAAGGCTGCGCAGATTGAGGCCGATGAAGACGGCCATGATCGCAAACCGCCGAGGTGCGCGCGAACCACGAACCCGGGAGTCTGTCGGACTTTACTCGGCCGGGCTGCGAATCCGTCTGTGCGGTTCATATTCGCGCCGCTTTTTGACCCATGGAACCACGATGGGCCTGCAAATCGTCACAAATCTGCCCTCACACAGCCGAATTCTCGCCTCAACCGGCAAAGTCCGACAGGCTCCTGGACCCAGCACAAGGCCAGGTAGTGACCAAACGTGATGGCATATACGGCGTTGGTCAGCACGTAGCCGATGATAAACACCCAGACCAGGGTGCCGGCCGACCGCATGGCACCAATCTGGCGCAGAAAGGTGCATGCGCCCCGCCTTTGCGATAGTGCCCGGTCAAGGCCGCATAACTGTAGTCGGGAGTCATGCCGCGACTGAGCGGATGGGCGGACGATCCTCGCGACTCGGAGCTCACCGCTCGCCGGGTTGCGTCAGGCATTCATCAAGGTCTGCACATACGAGCGCCCCGGCCGGGGAGGGGCGGCCGGGGCGCAAGGTCGAGCATCGAAACAATCCGCTCGACAGGATGGCAGAAAGGATTACTCCTTCGGCATCAGCACGGTGTCGATCACGTGGATCACGCCGTTGGAAGCCTGGATATCGGCAGCGGTTACAGTCGCGTTGTTGACATGGACGGTGTCGCCCATGACCTTGACCGTGACCGACTGGCCATTGACCGTCTTCGCGCTGTCGAGCTTGACCACATCCTTGGCTTCGACCTTACCGGCGACCACGTGATAGGTCAGGATCGCACTGAGCTTGGCCTTGTCCTTGAGCAGGGCTTCGACGGTGCCAGCCGGCAGCTTGGCGAACGCTGCGTCGGTCGGTGCAAATACCGTGAACGGGCCCGAACCTTTCAGTGTGGTGATCAGGTCGGCTGCTTCGAGTGCGGTGGCCAGGGTCTTGAACGAACCTGCGGCGACGGCGGTGTCGACGATGTCCTTCTTGGCGGACTTGTCCATGCCACCGGCGCTGGCGGCCATTGGGGCGATGACGACGGCAGTTGCGAGTACGAGGGAAGCGAGATTCATGGAAATACTCCTTGGGGTGGGGAAGAACAGATCGGTATGTCTAACTGTTGTCCATGTATTTGAGAGCGATCATGGAGGTTGCACAATACATGTCCAGCTAATTGGCGTCAACTGTCGACATTTACTTGGACAGCACGCGCAATTACATGGACAACTTTATTCAAACTCTCTACGATGCGGTATGCATCAATCCCCCACTCCCGCAGTGCATTCCGTTCGCGTCGTCGCCAGGCGCACCGGGCTGACCCCCGATCTCCTGCGCGCGTGGGAAAAGCGCTACGGCGCGGTTCAGCCGACAAGAACCTCGGGCGGGCAGCGCAACTATTCGGATGCCGACATCGAACGGCTGCGGTTGCTGGTCAGCGCGACCGAGGCCGGGCGACAGATCGGCCAGGTCGCGCGGCTCGGCAATGAGGAACTGCGAGAAATGGTGGCGGCGGATGCACGGGCAGCACCGGTCGCGGCAGTTCCCGCAGAGGACGAACCTGCCGTCAGCGACTATCTGCACCGCGCGATCGCGGCCGCAGAACGGTTCGACAACACGGCGCTCGAGTCGATCCTGCGTGCGGCGGCTCTGCGCCTGCCCTCGGACCAGATGCTCGACCGCGTGATCGGGCCGCTGCTGCTGATCATCGGCACGGGCTGGCACGATGGCCGGTTTCCCCCGGCCAAGGGGCACCTGGCGACGACAGTCGTCCGCCGCGTGCTGACCTGGATGACCGATTACCCGACTCCGCACGAAGACGCTCCAGCCATCGTCGTCGGCACGCCGGCCTTCCAGATGCACGAGCTTGGCGCGATGCTCGCCGCGACTGCTGCCGTCAGCAACGGCTGGCGCGTGACCTACCTCGGCGCGAGCCTGCCGGCGGAAGAACTGGCCCGCGCCGCCAAGCTCGCGAATGCCGATACCGTGGCCCTTTCGATCGTTCACCCGATCGACGACATCCGTGTCGACCGCGAATTGCGCGAACTGCGCGCGATGCTGCCGGCACAGACCGCCATGGTGGTCGGCGGCGCGGGTGCGACGGCCTACGCCGACGTGCTCACCGAGATCGGCGCCGAGCGCATGGGCTCGATTGCCGGACTGAGGGCCTGGTTGCGTGTGCGCGGCGAGCAGCACGCCGCGAAGCTCATTGGCCCGACGCGACGCGACTTCGACTAGCGTCGTGCTTGGTCATTCCTTGAACTGAGCCCTCGATTCGCACAGATGACTTTCTGCAGGATGCCATTGGTTTTGGCGGTGCAAACGAAGGGCTTCGGAATGCACAAGAAGCGCACTGGCCTTTGTGGGTCAGTGCTGCGCGCTGACGCTCTCGTGATCCTGACCAGAAGCGTTCGATCGCAGATCGAACCCAGCGTGGGCAGAGGACGGGGCAGCCCCATCGAAGCGGATTGCGCCCTGCAAGGGCTGAAGCAAGCACAAACAGTTCAATTATTTCCCTAGCACTACAATAGCTTGGCGTCGCCCGCGTCAGCCATGGCCCCGGACCCTACCGGGCGATGATGAAAGCACTCGAAGATGCCTGTCGCGAGGCGATGGGGTAACTCCATTGCCATCTCGATGGCATGTCATCCCGATTGGAACCGAGGCTCGTGATGCCGTTTTCCTCTCGCCTCGGCACAGGGGTTGTTGATGGCTGAGGTCCGACCCCAGTCAGGTTTGTCATCGAGTCTTCGACTTCCCCGCTGGCCTGGCCGGCGGCGCGAGCAGGAACGTCATCGGTATCGCCAGTCGTTCGGACCAGGATTTCTCGTTGTGTTCGGCACCCTCGAATACGCGGGTCATGAAATCCGCGTCGCGATAACCCTTCTTGCGCATCAGCGCGTCGACCAGGACCTGACGATCCGCGTAGCTCTCATCGAGCGTGCGCGTGCCGTGATCAAAGTAGATGCGTTGATTGCCGGCATCCGGAAACGACTTGCCGATGTAGGCGAGGAATGCCACCGGCACCGGGTTGTCGGGGCTGTCGCCAACCCGGCCGGGCCAGTGCGTTGAAAGGCAGGCCGCACCACCGAATACCCGCGGATACTCGGCCATCGCGTACATCGAGATCAACGCACCGAGGCTCGAACCCATCAGCAGCGTGTCCTGGCGACGCGCACTGGTGGCGAATCGCTTGTCGATGGCGGGTTTCAGTTCGTGGGCGAGAAAACGCAGGTAACGATCTGAAATGACCGGCCCTGAGAACAGCTTCTGCCCTGCACCGAAAGTCATTGCGAGCAGTTCTTCGCGCTGGGGTTTTGGCAGCGATTCCAGCGGCTTCTGCGGAAAATACTCGTCGGCGCGCGCATCGCCACCGTTCCAGATGCCGACGATGATGAAGGGCCGCGCCTTGCCTGATGCCATCAGCTCGCCAGCGACCTCGTCGGCCTTCCATTCCTGATGGTTCCAGGTGGTCGCCGCATCGAACAGCATCTGTCCATCGTGCATGTAGAGCACGGCGTACGGCGCGGCCTTCGGATAGCCATCGGGTAGCCAGACATCGACGTTGCGCGGCGGTACTTCCTTCGAGGGGAAATCGGCAAGGCGCTCGATACGACCCGAGGCAACCTTGGGCAGGTCCGTCGCGCCTGCGGATCCGCAGACCATCGCGAGGCCAAGGATGCAAGCAAACAGGTATTCCGGATTTTGCATGATGTTTGATTCCCCGCGCTGTCTGGCAATTTTTCAGGATGAGCAGTAGTGCCTTCGTGGGTTGGTGCTGAGCGCCAGCGAAGCCCAACGGCTTTACCAGCAAGTTCGAGAACATTTGAACGAGCAGGTTTCATGGGTTTGAAATCGCGAACGTCCAAATTCATACAAATCGACATTCCCGATGTTGGGCTTCGCCTTCGCTCAGCACCAACCTACGTTCTGGCAAAGTTCCAACGTGAGCGATAGCGCCTTTGTAGGTTGGTGCTGAGCGCCAGCGATGCCCAACGGCTTTACCGGCAAGTTCGAGAACATTTGAACGAGCAGGTTTCATGGGTGTGAAATCACGAACGTCCAAATTCATGCAAATCGACATTCCCGATGTCGCGCTTCGCCGGCGCTCGGCACCAACCCACATTCTCCGACCAACCTACCTTGCGGATTTCTCCTTTGCCTTGGGCGTGAAGCGGATGGCCTGGCCGCCACCGGCGGCAAGGCGGATGGACAGCGCATCGGCGCTGGTCACCTCGCGCTTCTCGCGGGCAAACGAGAACGGCTTCGTCTGCCAATTCGCATCGTCGCCGTCGCGATAGATCTCGGCGATATAGGCACGACCCGGATCGAGGAAGGACAACGGCACCGACAACACGCGACCGTTCTCGTCGGCCAGGCTGCCGAGGAACCAGTCATCGCTGTTGCGGTCCTTGCGCGCAATCGTCACGTAGTCGCCGATTTCGCCATTCAGCACATGCGTCTCGGACCAGTCGACCGCGACATCCTTGATGAACTGGAATGCATCGGCATGCTTTGCATAGTTCTCCGGCAGGTCGGCGGCCATCTGGATCGGGCTGTAGAGAACGACGTAGAGAGCGAGCTGCTTGGCCAGCGTGGTCTGCACGACCTGCTTGCGGCCCTCGAGGCTGAGGATGCCGGGGGTGAAATCCATCGGTCCGGCCAGCATGCGCGTGAAGACCAGATTGACCTCATGCTCGGGCGGATTTGGCGGGTTGCCCCAGGCGGCATATTCCATGCCGCGCGCACCTTCGCGCGAGACCCAGTTGGGATACGTGCGGCGCAGACCGGTATCCTTGATCGGCTCGTGCGGATTGAAGGCGATGTGCCGCTTCGCCGCTTCCTCGACCACATGCAGGTGATGCCGCGACATCCACTGGCCATCGTGCCATTCGCGATGGGCCACGCCATCGCCGTCATTGCGCTCGATCTGGCCTGCATCGGCGACATAGCCGGACTTGACCACGTCGATGCCGAGGCGTGCATAGAGGTCCAGCGCCGGACCGAGCTGCTTCTCGTAGTGACTGACCGCGCCGCCGGTTTCGTGATGGCCGATCAGGTGCACGCCTTTCGATTTTGCATAGACCGCGAGCCCCTCGAGGTCGAAGTCCGCGGTCGGCGTGGTGAAATCGAAATCGTTGCCATTGCCGAACCACTGTCCGTCCCAACCCTTGTTCCAGCCTTCGACAAGTACGCCGCGAAAGCCGTTCTTCGCCGCGAAATCAATGTAGCGCTTCGTGTTGGCGGTGGTCGCACCGTGCTTCGGCCCGGTCGCCCAGGACGAATTCTCCAGATGCATCTCCCACCACACGCCTACGTACTTTGCCGGCTTGAACCAGCTGACGTCGCCGAGCTTGTTCGGCTCGTTGAGATTGAGTTCGAGCTGCGACTCATAGAGGCCGGCGGCGCTGTCGGCGATGACCATGGTACGCCACGGCGTCGTGAACGGCGCTTGCCGACGCACCTTCCAGCCTTCCGATGCGGGTGCGAGTTGCGCCTTGAAACGCTGACCCTCAACGCGGCGCAGCCACATGCCGGCATAGTCGACCAGGGCGGCTTCGTGGAAGGCGATATGCAAGCCGTCGTCAGTTCGGATTGTCATCGGTGTATGCGCCTGACCGACTTGATCGAGCGGCGTCCTGTTGTACAAATATTCGTAGCGGTTCCACTCGCCGCCGGGGATCCACCAGGCCGTGCCTTTCGGCGCAATCGCGAATTCCGTCAATTCGTCGTCGATGATGACGTCGCCGAGATTTTCCTGCTCGGGGAATTCGTAGCGAAAGCCGACACCGTCGTCATAGACGCGGAAGACGACGTCGAGGCTGCGCTTGAGCTTGACCTGCTCGATGAAGCGCGCGCGCAGTTCGTTGTAGTGGTTGCGCACGAAGCGGTTCTCGCCCCAGGGTTGTTCCCAGGTTTCATCGAAGCTGCGCGTGGACTGCGAGGCCAAGGCAAAATTGCGCTCGAGCTTTTCCGTATTGCGCAACAGGAAGCCGAGTCGCGACGGTGCGATGACCGGATTGCCGAGGCGCGTGACCGTGTAGGCGATGCGGCCCTCGTCGAGACTCAGCTCGACGTGCAGCACCTTACCCGGCGAGTCGATCGAAGCTACGACCTGCATCGGTTCGGCGAAAGCCGATGTCGACGGGACAAGAAGTGAGAACAACATCAATGCGACCAGCTTTTGCATAGCCAACTCCCGCGGGATCAAATTCCTTCAACCGAAGGTTGCGGCGTCTATCGACGCGTATATACATCGACCACCCTCATCCGCCCTCCGGGCACCTTCTCCCGCCAGCGGGAGAAGGACACCAGGAGCGGCTCTCGCGAGGCTTTTCCTTCTCCCGCTGGCGGGAGAAGGTGCCGAGGGTGGGCTTGCGATCTTCGTCACTTCGGCATCAACCCGCCCGGCAGTGCTTGGCGATGAAGTCCGCATGCATCGGCATCGCCGCCGCCGCGCGATCGAGAACGGATCGGGTGCCTTCAACCATCTGCACGATTTCCGCTTCACTCAACATGTCGACCATCGGGTGGTAGCGATCGGGGACGATGCCCTGGCCGATCATCACCTGCAGCCAGGCGACCTCGGTGAACAGCTCCTCGTTCTCGCGAAAAATCCGCGCACTGCTGCGGAACAGATCGATCTTGTGTGTCAGCGTGTCCGGAATCGACATGTCGCGGCAGCGCTGCCAGAACGGATCATCGCGTTCGTTGGCCTTGTAGTGCAGGATCAGGAAATCACGGCTGCGCTCGAACTCGAACTGGGCCTGCTCGTTGTAGGCCTCGATCGTCGCGGCGTCGAAATGGCGATCCGGAAACAACGCGATCAGCTTGGAGATGCCCGACTGGATGAAATGGATACTGGTCGACTCGATTGGCTCGAGGAATCCACTGGATAGCCCGATCGCAACGCAATTGCGATTCCAGAACTTGCGGCGCATGCCGGTGGTGAAACGCAATGGTCGCGGATCGGCCAGGGCCTTGCCATCGAGATTGGCGAGCAGGATCGAAGCCGCCTCGTCATCATCGATGTAGTCGCTGCAGTAGACATGGCCATTGCCCATGCGATGTTGCAGCGGAATGCGCCATTGCCAGCCGGCCTTGCGCGCAGTCGCGCGGGTAAACGGCGTCGGTTCGGGCACGCTCTCGCAGGGTACGGCCATGGCCCGATTGCACGGCAGCCAGTGGCTCCAGTCCTCGAAGCCCGTCTTCAACGCCTGCTCGATCAGCACGCCGCGGAACCCCGAGCAGTCGATGAAGAGTTCGCCATCGATGCGCTCGCCACTGTCGAGAACCACCGCCTCGATGAATCCATCCTCCGCACGCAACAGCGTATCGACGATCTTGCCTTCGCTGCGCACCACGCCAAGCTTTTCGCTGAAGCCGCGCAGGTAGCGCGCGTACAAGCTGGCATCGAAATGAAAGGCATGGAAAATATTGGTCAACGGCGAATTCGGCTGGCCGGTGCCACGCATGAAACGGCCCAGGCGCGAAGCGACCTGGTTGAAGGTATAGCTGCCGAGGTCGGCGACCTTTCCTTCCATGTGCAGCTTGAGCCAGTACTGGTAAAACTGGACGAGGCCCAGATCGCGTCCGCCGACGACGCCGAAGGCGTGCATGTAGCGATGTCCGGGCCGTACCCAGTCGACGAACTCGACCCCAAGTTTGAAAGTTGCCTGGGTCGCGCGCATGAATTCATCTTCATCGATGCCGAGGGTGGCATTGAACAGGCGGATCTGCGGAATCGTTGCCTCGCCGACGCCGACGATGCCGATTTCATCGGACTCGATGAGACGGATCGAAACGCTGCTGCCGAGCAGCTTGGACAAGGTGGCGGCGGTCATCCAGCCGGCGGTGCCGCCACCGACGATGACGATCTTGCGGATACGGGCATCTTCGCTGCTCACGATGTCTCCTGTTCGATGCGATGCACGATGGTGCAGACGTTATTCATTCGATCACAAACACGACGGCGCTGCGTGCCGGAACATGGAAACGGCCCTTGGTCCTGGCATAGCTCGCCTCGCTGCGCACGCGCGCATCGGCCGCTGTCTCGCGACGCTGCAGCGGATGCAGTGCCCAGGCCTTGTCAGCCTGACCATCGGCATCGAAGTCGAGCGCATGCGTATCAACATTGATGAACAGCATCAGCTCCTGGAAATTCGCTCCGGCGAGATCGCGGCCATCGAGATGCTCGACGATCAGGGTCGCAATCTGGTCGGGGCCGGTATTGAGGAAGTGCAGGCGCCTTTCAACCTCTTTCGCGCTGCGCAGTCGGAACAGGGTCGAACTCGCGCGCATGCGCAACAAATCGAGGAAGGCATCGCGCGTCCAGCGGATTGTCTTGGCGTCCGGCTTGATGGCGGTGTTCGCGAGCAGGGGGCGCAGCAACGGCCAGTCCTTGCCGTTGTCGGGCGAGGGCGGCAAACCACGGCCGAATCCGTTGTCGCCGAAGGTCCAGTCGATGCGATTGAACCAGTCTCCCGAATCGTAGCTGTTGCGATCAAGTGACTTGCTGCGCAAGCCCTCGATGCCGGCGTGCCAGTAGGCGATGCCCTGGCTGAAGGCATGGATGGCAACCGCGAGGATCTGCACTCGGGCGCGCTCGGTAGCAGTCGTCGCCAGTGGCAGCTTGAGCACATTGATGTCGAACAGGGTCGGGTTGTCGTGGTTCTCGACGTAGTTGACGACCTCGCCCGGTTCGCTGGCGTATCCAGCCGGCTGACCAGCGTAGTCGATCTTTGCAAGCGACACGGTCGCGCCCGTCGCCGTCTGCATCGAGAAATCGCCCAGCGTGCCGGCCAGGCCGACGCGCACAAGATCGGCCGTGCGCAGCAGGTCGGCACGCGTTTCGCTTCTGCCGGCATGCGCATTCGGTGCGTAGAACTGGCCGTTGACGTAACCCTGGCGCGAGAACAACGCTTCGCCACTGTCGCAGCAGCCACCACCGCGCACCGCATCGCGGCCGCGGTCGCTGAAGGTGGCGATGCCACTGCCGTTGAGTGAGGCCTGCGAGGCCTGCACGAAGCGCGCGCCATCGGCGATCTCGCCGAAATTCCAGCCTTCGCCAAGCAGCACAACATGACGGCCACGCGCGGCATCCGCCGCTTTCTGCACGGCTTCCATCGCCGACCTCGGCTGGTGGCCCATGAGGTCGAAGCGAAACGAATCGATATGGTATTCACGCGCCCAGGTTGCGACCGAATCGCGCATGAGTCTCGCCATCATGCGGTTTTCCGTCGCGGTGTTTTCGCAACAGGTCGAGCGCTCGATCGCGCCGCGCGCATCAAGGCGATGGTAGTAGCCGGGCACGATGCGATCGAGCACGGATTTCTCATCCTGGCCGGACGCGCTGGTGTGGTTGTAGACCACATCCATGCCGACGCGCAGCCCGGCTTCGTGCAGACCCTGCACCATGCGCCGGAATTCGCGAACGCGCACGCGGCCATCGCCGGCATCGCTGGCGTAGCTGCCTTCCGGCGCGGTGTAGTGCAACGGTTCGTAGCCCCAGTTGTAGCAGTCGCGTTCGTGTGTCGCGGCGATCAGCGCCTGCTGCGCTTCGCTGTCGGCCGCGCCTTTCGGCGCAGGTTCGATACATCCGCTTTCCGGAATCGTGGCGATATCGAAAACCGGCAGCAGGTGCACATCGGTCATGCCGGCATCAGCCAGCGCACGCAAGTGGCGCATGCCGTTCGATGCGCGATCGCTGAAGGCAAGGTACTTGCCGCGGTGCGCAGCCGGCACGCTGGCATCGTTGACCGAAAAGTCACGCAGGTGCAACTCGTAGATCTGCATGTCGGTCGCGGCGTCGATTCTCGACGGACTGCGATCCGCATCCCAGCCTGCGGGTTTCACATCGGCCGCATCAAGCGAGCCGATCCAGCTGCGCCGTGAATCGGCATTCAGACTCAGGCTGTACGGATCGGTGACGCGGTTGCGCACGATGCCGATGCCCGGCACGAACACATCGACCAGCCAGGTGTAGGTTTGATTCGACAGATCCCCCTTCGATCGATGCGACCACACGCCGCTTTCGTCATCGCGCTGCAGCGACAGCAAGTCCGCCGCATCCGCATTGCCTTTCGCGTACAGGCACAAGGACACCTGCTGCGCCGTCGGCGCCCAAAGCGCAAATATCGTGCTTGATGCAGTCGGCTGCGCACCGAGGGGGGACTTCTGCGCGGCATCGGCATACCGCGCATCGAGCGCCGCAGCGGATTGCAGCAAGGTTGCGTCGATGACGACGGCGGAATCATCGAGCGCGGCAAGTACGAGCTGGCCGCGCAGCAATTCACCGAACCGCTTCTGGTCGGGTTTGCGCATGCTCAGTTCGACGCCTTCGCCGAGAAAGCGAAACCGGCGACCCGTTTCGACCTGAAGCAGACTCGAGGCGACGGCAAGGTCGAACACTTGATCAGCGCCCGCAACTGGCTTGCCGATCTTCACATCGATCCGACCATTTCGCGACGCATACAGGCGATAGTGGCCACTGGCCGATTTTCCGGGCCAGCGAATCCGCTGATCATTGAGCCAGACCGCGCGCGTATCGGTGAGGCTGTCTTTGGCACTGGCCTCGATGAGCGTCTGCCACTGGGGCTTGAGGCAATCCTCGACCGCCCCCTGCGCAGCGAACGCGGTCGATGCGCAGACCGTCGCAACCAGCACCAGCCATCCTGCAGGAGGCATCGTCACACCGGCTTGGACAGACGCAGCGCACCACCGGCGAGGCGATCAACGAGCATGACAACAAGCAGGGTTGCGGCAAGGGTGATCGCCATCAGATGGATGTAGTGCAGCGGCGACCAGACAAAGGTGAACAACGCATACAACGCCGCGCCGAAGGCGATACCGATCTTGACTGCGCGCGCACTGACGCCGCGCATGAAGATGGCCGCGAGAAATGCTGCCAGCACCGGCATCGAATAGAGGCCATTCAAACGCTGCAGGGTATCGACGATGCTCTGCGCGTGCTGGAACAGCGGCACCATGGCGACACCGACGATGGCAAAGATCGTCGCCACGCGCTGGCCGATCTTCCTGACGTCGGCCCTGGCATTGACCATGGGCACATGCAGGTCGCAGGTGTACAACGCGGCAGCCGAGTTGAGACAGGAATTGAAGCTCGACAGCACGGCACCGACGATCATCGCGGCAAACGCGCCCGACAACCACGGCGGCAGCACATCGCCGACGAGGCGGCCATAGGCGACATCACCGATGTCCCCGTACAGCTTGAATGCGATCACGCCCGGAAAGACGACGATCAGCGGGATGACGAGCTTGAACGCGGCGGCGGCATAGATGCCTTTCTGTGCCTCGCGCACCGAGCTCGCCGCCATCGCGCGCTGGGCGATGACCATGTTCGTGCCCCAGTAGAAGATGTGGATGAAGAGCATGCCGGTGAGCAGGGTATGCCAGGGAATGTCGGAGTCATTGGCGCCGATCAATGTCCAGCGCTCGATCGGCACACCGGACAGATCCCAGTGCACGGAGGCCATGGCGAAAACGGTGACTGTGAGCCCCATGACGAGCAGACCGACTCCGTTGAAGGTGTCCGAAATGGCGATCGCGCGGAGCCCGCCGAACGCCGCGTACAGCAATCCACCGAGAGCGAATGCAGCGGCGATCACGATGATGGGCACATCGAGCGCGAACATCGATTTCATGAATACCGAACCGGTGTAGAGCACCACCGGCAGCAGGATGAACATGTAGCCGACGAGAAACAGCAATGACACGAGCCGACGCAAGCCCGGATCGCCAAGCCGCTTTTCAAGCAGCTCGGTTGTCGTCGTGCATTGGTACTTGTAGTACATCGGCACGAGTACATGAGCGAGTACGAGCAGACCCGCTGCCGCACCGAATTCCCACCAGGCAACCAGCAGCATCTGCGCGCCATTCATGCCGACAATCTGTTCGGCGCTGATATTGGTCAACAGCAGTGAGCCGGCGACGAAGGGCCAGCTCAATCCGCCCCCGGCGAGGAAATAGTCCTTCGAATCATTGCCGCTGCGCGGCGAGTGCCGGCACTTCCACCAGGTCAGTACGGCGACCAGCGCAGTCAATCCGACAAAGACCGAAACCTGGATCAGATTCGTGTTCAACGGCAAGCCCTCGATGCGGCCGGTATTGTGTTCGGCATTGCGCCAACGCTAATCCGATTCGCCGCCTCGCTGCCCCATCCGACCCCATGAATACGTATGCACAAACCAACGACCCATGCACATGCTGGCGTTAAGCTGCCAACTCTTGGCACTGGCAACAACAAAGCCCGACGCGGAACCTGCGATCGAGGCCCGGGACGATTGAATGAGCAAGCAACCATGGTGGCGCGGAGCCGTCATCTACCAGATTTATCCACGCAGTTTTCAGGACACCAACGGGGATGGCGTCGGTGACCTGCCCGGCATCATCGAGCGCCTCGACTACGTGGCCAGTCTCGGTGTCGACGCGATCTGGGTTTCGCCGTTCTTCAAGTCGCCGATGGCCGACTTCGGCTATGACATCGCCGACTACCGCGATGTCGATCCGCTGTTCGGCACGCTGGCCGATTTCGACCGATTGATCGCCAAGGCCCATGCGCTTGGCCTCAAGGTCGTCATCGACCAGGTTCTGAGCCACACTTCGATCGATCATGCCTGGTTTCGGGAAAGCCGGGAAAGCCGCGACAACTCCAGAGCCGACTGGTATGTCTGGGCCGACGCGCGCGAGGACGGCACGCCGCCGAACAACTGGCTGTCGCTGTTCGGCGGAGTCGCCTGGCAGTGGGAGCCACGCCGCCGCCAGTATTTTCTGCACAACTTCCTCGCCTCGCAACCGGATCTTAATTTCCACAACGCGGATGTTCGTCAGGCCGCGCTCGACAACGTGAAGTTCTGGCTCGATCGCGGCGTCGACGGTTTTCGTCTCGATGCGATCAACTTCTGTTTCCACGATCGCAGCTTGCGCGACAACCCGCCGAAGCCCGAATCGAAACGCGTTGGCCGTGGTTTCAGCCCGGACAATCCGTACGCGTTCCAGTACCACTACTTCAACAACACCCAGCCGGAAAACCTCGCCTTCATCCGCGAGTTGCGCAGCTTGCTTGATGACTATCCTGATGTCGCCGCGCTTGGCGAGATCTCCTCGGAGGATTCGCTGGCGACGATGGCCGAATACACCGGCCCTGATCGTCTGCACATGGGTTACAGCTTCGAGCTGCTGACCGATGAATTCTCGACCCGGCATATTCGTGAAACCGTCGAGGCGCTCGAATCGCGCATGCACGATGGCTGGCCGTGCTGGGCGATTTCCAACCACGATGTCGAGCGCGTCGCCAGCCGCTGGGGTGGCGACGACGCGCCGGCACACCTGGCCAGCCTGCTCAGTGCGATGACCTGCTCCCTGCGCGGATCAGTCTGCGTCTACCAGGGCGAGGAACTCGGTCTGGGCGAGGCCGAACTGCCCTACGAGCTGCTGCAGGATCCGTATGGCATTGCGTTCTGGCCGACCTTCAAGGGTCGCGATGGCTGTCGCACGCCGATGCCATGGACCCGCGCCAACGATGGCGGGTTTTCATCCACACGCCCCTGGCTGCCGATTCCCGAATCGCATCGGGCACGCAATGTCGAACAACAAGATGCCGATCCGGCATCGCCGCTGCAGCGCTTTCGTTCGTTCATGCGCTGGCGCAAGCAGCATCCGGCCCTGATTTGGGGTGAAGTGCGCATGCTCATCACGCCGGCTCCGGTGCTGGCCCTTGAACGCGAGCTCGATGGTGTGCGCTTGCGGGCCTGGTTCAACACTGGCAATGCGGCCTGCGTGCTTGATGTCATCGACCTCGATGGCTTCGACGTGATCGACGGTCATGGTCTGGTCAGCGGCGAGCTGACCGGCTCGCGCGTCAACCTGCCGGCATTCGGTGTGCTGTTTGCCAGCCACGATTGATCTGCCGCACGCGGAAATCGTGCAGCCGAAACCACCTGAACCCGCCCAACGGGCGTCCATTGTTGCAGCGCGCCATATACAATCCGACGGTTTCGCGTGCGGACGTCCAAACGTCGCGCACTGCCTTTCCACCCATGGACCCGCACATGACCGGCAATCCCGCCAACCTGCTGACGATCTTCGGCGCCACCGGCGACCTCGCCCAACGCATGCTGCTGCCCTCGCTGTATGGACTGCAGCGCGATGGTCTGCTGCCGAAGGAATTGCGCATACTCGGCACCGCACGCAGCGAGATCGATGCCGCCGGATTCCGCCAGAGCGTCGCCGAGACGATCGAGCAGCGCGTTGCTGCGAGTGATCGCGACGAAGCGAGCCTGCGTGCCCTGCTCGATCGTATCGACTACTGCGCCGCCGCCATCGACGACCAGGCTTCGATGGGCGGTCTGGCCAACGCGATCGCCAAGGCGCGCAACGGCGATGTCGTCTACCACCTGAGCACGGCACCGCGCTTCTATGCGCCGATCTGCGAGGCGCTCGGCCAGCACGCACTCGGTGGATCCGGCACACGCGTGCTGCTGGAGAAACCGATCGGCCACGATCTCGCCTCGGCGATCGCGATCAATGACGGCGTTGCGCGCATTTTCGACGAGGATCGCGTGTTCCGCGTCGATCACTATCTCGGCAAGGAAGGCGTGCAGAACCTGATCTCGCTGCGCTTCGGCAATGCGCTGTTCGAGCCCTTGTGGAATGCGCGGCATATCGAGCAGGTGCAGATCACCGTGGCCGAGACGGTCGGCGTGGAGGGCCGCGCCGGCTACTACGACACCTCGGGTGCGATGCGCGACATGCTGCAAAACCACCTGCTGCAACTGCTCTGCCTGACCGCAATGGAACCGCCCGCACTTTTCGATCCGAGCGCAGTGCGCAACGAAAAACTCAAGGTGTTGCGCTCGCTGCGCCTGATCGGGCGCAACGAGGTCGGCGGAGAAAGCGTGGCCGGCCAGTACACGGCCGGCGCCGTCGACGGTGTCGCCGTGCCGGGATATCTCAGTGAGCTTGGCCACGCGAGCAACACGGAAACCTTTGTCGCCCTGCGCGCGCACATCGACAACTGGCGCTGGTCGGGGGTGCCGTTCTACCTGCGCACCGGCAAGCGCATGCCGCGCCGCTGCACCGAAATCTACATCCAGTTCCGCGCCGTGCCGCACTCGATCTTCGCCAACAGCGGCGTGCGCGTGGAACCGAATGCGATGGTCATCCTGCTGCAGCCGGAGGAGCGCATCCAGATGACCCTGATGCACAAGACACCCGGGCTCGACCGCAACGGCCTGCGCCTGTCCCAGGTCGCGCTCGATCTCGATGTCGATGAGCAGTTCGCCGATCATCGCCGGCGCCTGTCCTACGAACGCCTCTACCTCGACGCGATCGAAGGCAACGGCACGCTGTTCGTGCGTCGCGATGAAACCGAGGCGGCCTGGCAATGGGTCGATGCAATCTTCGACGGCTGGAACCACGCCGGCAGCGCGCCGAAACCCTACCCGGCCGGTACCTGGGGTCCGAGCAGCGCGGTGGCGATGATCGAACGCCACAACCATAGCTGGCGTGAGTGACGGCCGTGCCCTGGATCGAAATCAAGCATGCAAATGCAGACGCCCTGGCGACGGCCGTGGCCGAACGACTGTCGAGGACCATCGACAAGGCACTGGCCGAGCGCGGCGCGGCCACGATTGTCCTCGCCGGCGGCCGCACCACGCCGCCCGTACTGCGTCGGCTTGCCAGCGAATCGCGGGACTGGTCGAAGCTTACCGTCCTGCCCACCGACGAACGCTGGGTCGCCGCCAACCACGCCGACAACAACCTGCGCCAGCTGCAGGACGCCTTCGGCAATGTCGAAGGCATCCGCTGGATCGCGTTGACACCGGCAAAGCCGCGCGGCAGGGTCAATGCGGCATACGCGAATGCCGCGCTCGAAACCACGCCTGCGGCCTTCGATCTGTGCCTGCTGGGCATGGGCGCGGACGGTCATTTCGCCTCGCTTTTTCCAGGCGCGAAAAACCTGCCCGAGGCACTTGATCTGGCCAGCAGTGAGTCGGCGGTTGCGATCATTCCCGAGCCGATGCCGAGCGCCGGGCCACATCCACGCATCAGTCTGAGCCTTGCCCGCCTGCTGCACAGTCGCCAGACAATTCTCGCAATCAGCGGCGCCGACAAGCGTGCCATGCTCGATCGCGCCCTCGACGAAAACGACCCACTCAACTTGCCTGTAGCCGCGTTGCTGCGCGCGCCCGGGCGCACTGTCGAGATCCACTGGAGTCCCTGATGAGCCTGCATCCTGTTGTCGAAAGCATCACCTCGCGCATTGCCGAGCGCAGTCGCGAATCGCGCGATGACTATCTCTCGCGCATGCAGGCCGCGCTCACGCAAAATCCGGCAAGGGCACGCCTGAGCTGCGGCAATCTCGCCCATGCCTTCGCTGCGTCGGGCGAGGACAAACCGCTGCTGCGCGGCACACGCGGCGCCAACATCGGCATCGTCACCGCCTACAACGACATGCTCTCGGCGCATCAGCCACTGGAACACTACCCGAGCCTGATCCGCGCCGCTGCGCGCGCTGGCGGTGGCGCGGCCCAGGTCGCCGGCGGCGTGCCGGCCATGTGCGACGGTGTGACCCAGGGTCGCGACGGCATGGAACTCTCGCTGTTCTCGCGCGACACAATCGCGCTGGCCACGGCGGTTTCGCTGTCGCACGACATGTTCGACGCCGCAATCCTGCTCGGCGTCTGCGACAAGATCGTGCCGGGCCTGCTGATCGGCGCGCTGAGCTTCGGCCATCTGCCGGTGATCTTCGTACCGGCCGGGCCGATGACCTCGGGCCTGCCAAACAAGGAGAAGGCCGCCGTGCGCCAGCGCTACGCCGAAGGCAAGGCGACCCGCGAAGAGCTGCTCGAAGCCGAATCGCAGTCCTACCACGGCGCCGGCACCTGCACGTTCTACGGCACCGCCAATTCCAACCAGATGCTGCTTGAAATGATGGGCCTGATGATGCCCGGCGCGGCCTTCGTCAATCCGGGCACGAGCCTGCGCGACGCGCTGACCGTGGCCGCGACCGAGCAGGCACTGCGCATCACCGCGCTTGGCGAGGATTACACGCCACTGGCGAAGACTCTCGACGAGAAGGCCATCGTCAATGCCATGGTCGGCCTTGCCGCGACCGGTGGCTCAACCAACCACGCCATCCATCTGGTCGCCATCGCGCGCGCCGCCGGTCTGATCATCGACTGGGATGATCTCGACGAACTCGTCGCGCGCCACGCCGCTGCTCGCGCGCATCTACCCGAATGGCGGTGCCGACGTGAACCACTACCAGGCGGCCGGCGGACTCGGCTTCACGATCCGCGAATTGATCGACGCCGGTCTGCTGCATCCGGACATCCACTGCGTGCATGGCGGCGACCTGCGCAAGCAGATGCAGGAGCCGAAGCTCGATGATCTGAAACTGCGCTGGCTGGCGCCGCCGGCACAGCCACTCGACCGCGAGGTCGTGCGCACGGTTGCCAAACCGTTCGACAGCGAGGGTGGCCTGCGTCGCCTTTCCGGCAATCTCGGCCGCGCCGTGGTCAAGATCTCCGCGGTCGCCGTTGAGCATCGCGCGATCACGGCGCCGGCGCGCATCTTCGATTCGCAGAACGCAATGCTCGATGCATTCAAGGCCGGATCGCTCAATGGTGATTTCGTCGCGGTGATCCGCGCCCAGGGGCCGCGCGCCAACGGCATGCCGGAGTTGCACAAGCTGACGCCGACGCTCGGCCTGCTGCAGGATCGCGGACAGCGCGTCGCCCTGCTCACCGACGGCCGCATGTCAGGTGCATCGGGCAAGGTGCTGGCCGCGATCCATGTCGTTCCCGAAGCGATCAGCGGTGGCACGCTGGCACGCTTGCGCGACGGCGATACGATTGCGATCGATGCCGAAGCCGGCAGCTTCAACGTGATGCTCGACGATGCAAGCCTGGCCGCGCGCGAGCCCGTGGTGTTCGATCTCGGCCCCAATCACCGCGGCCTCGGCCGCGAACTCTTTGCCGTGATGCGCCAGGCCGTCGGCAACGCCGAACAAGGCGCCTGCAGCCTGTTCGGCGAGGATTGAACGATGGGCAGATTCAGGCGCGTCACCCCCGACTCCTGGTTCACTATCTCGTCATCCCGGCGAAAGCCGGGATCCAGTTTCAAGATGCGCAGAATCAAGATGGATCCCGGCCTTTGCCGGGATGACGGCAAGGGCGACGGTCGCTGGCAGGGACCGCAATTGCTGTGTGAACTTGCCAGCACGCCGATCAATGATGCGGAATGACTCGATGACATCCAGCAAAAGCGATCTCGCCCTGATCGCCGACATCGGCGGCACCAACGCGCGCTTCGCGCTGACCGACCTCGCGGCGTCCGACGTCGCCATCATCGAGCCGCGAGCGCTGGCTGGAGAAAAATTCGCCAGCCTGCAGCATGCGGCCGAACACTATCTGGCCGAAGTCGGCGTGAAGCCCCGGCGTGCGGCACTGGCGGTCGCTTCGCCGGTCGAGCAAGACGAGATCCGCCTGACCAATCGCGCCTGGTCGTTCAGCCGCGCCGAGCTGCAGCACACGCTCGACCTTGATGAGTTGCGCATGCTCAATGATTTCGGCGCGGTGGCTTGGGCGATTCCGGCGCTTGAGCCTGAGGATCGCGTGCACCTGTATGGGCCGAACCCGGCACCCACGCAGGGACCGGTCAGCGTGATCGGCCCCGGCACCGGGCTCGGTGTCGGCCTGCTCATCGGCTCGCCGGAACGCGGCTGGCAAGCCGTCGAAACCGAGGGCGGCCATGTCACGTTCGCGCCAATCGGCGACGAGGAACACCGCATCGCGCGCTGGCTCGAAGCACGTTTCGGACGTCCATCGACCGAGCGCGTGCTCAGTGGCGATGGGCTCTCGCATATCCATGCCGCGCTGCAAGGCACCGAAGGCGGCCCGCGCGATGGTCGCGCCCTGCCGCTGCGTGATCCGGCCGAGATCGTCGCCGCCGCGCTCGATGGCCATGATCTCGATGCGCGCCGCGCGCTCGCTCGTTTCTGCTCGGTGCTCGGCAGCGTCGCCGGCGATGCCGCGCTGATCCACGGTGCACGCCGCATCGTGATCGCTGGCGGCATCGTGCCGCGCTTCATTCCGTTCCTGCGCTCGAGTGCGTTCCGCGAACGCTTTCTCGCCAAGGGCCGTTTCTCGACCTGGCTCGAAGCGGTGACAATCGAAGTCATCGTGCATGCCAATCCGGGCCTGCTCGGCGCCGCCGTCGCCCTGCGCCAGACTTCCCGAGGATAAGACCGATGCCGTCATGGACTCCCGAATCCCGCGCTGCCCGCGTCGATGAACTGCTGTCGCAGGCGCCGGTATTGCCGGTACTCAGCATCGAAAACCTCGATGACGCGATTCCGCTTGCGCGCGCACTCGTCGATGCCGGCCTTCCCGTTCTCGAAATCACCCTGCGCAGCGCAGTCGCGATCGAGGCGATCCGGATCATCGCCGGCGAAGTGCCCGGCGCGATTGTCGGCGCTGGCACCGTGCTCAATGCCAAAGCCTTGCGTGCGGTTACCGACGCGGGCGCCTTGTTCGCCATCGCACCTGGCTCGACTGAAGCCCTGTACGCGGCCGCTGCGGAAGCGGATATTCCGTTCCTGCCCGCGATCGCTACCGCGAGCGAGCTGATGCGCGGCCTCGAACACGGCCATCGTCGTTTCAAGTTTTTCCCGGCCGAATCCTCGGGCGGAATCAGCGCGCTGAAATCTTTCGGCGGCCCGTTTGCCGACGTGCGCTTCTGCCCGACCGGCGGCATCGATGCGAAGCGTGCGCCCGGCTATCTGGCCTTGCCGAATGTGATCACCGTTGGCGGATCGTGGATGGTGCCGAAGTCGGCGCTTGATGGCGCGTGACTGGGATGCGATCGCCAAGCTCTCGCGCGAGTGTGCGGCGCTGGCCAGTCACGACTAGAACGCTTCCGCGAGGGCGGAGGAAAGCGTCAGCGCGCAGCGCCGACCCGCAAGTGCCCGCTTCGGCTGATGGAGGGATCGAAAATCCGGGTGTGAACGGCTGACCAACAATATTCGCGCGCGATGAAGCCTGGCCGAGAACCATGGAGCCGTGCCCGGGAATATCGCATCTATCGAATTCCGCGAACGACGCGATGTGACATGCAGTCTCCGCCGATGGACAAGTCTCGACATGCTGCACTGCAAAACGCCCTACCGGGCGCGATCCGGTAAAAAGGTGGTTTTACGTCTGCCACCCGCACCTTGAGCACGAAAGGAAAAACCACCTCATTCGATATCGCCTACGAGGCCGGCGTCTCGCAGTCGACGGTGTCGCGTGCGCTGAGCGGCAGCAGCCTGGTCAGCCTCGACACCCGGCGCAAGATCCAGGCGATCGCCAAGCAGCTCAACTACAAGGTCGACAAGAACGCCTCGTGCCTGCGTCGGCAGCATTCGGTCACCCTCGCCCTGCTCCTGTTCGAGGATCCGACGCCCGATGATTCGTTGATCAATCCGTTCTTCCTGTCGATGCTCGGATCGATCACCCGCGCCTGCGCTCGCCAGGGCTACGATTTGCTGATCTCGTTCCAGCAGTTCTCGAACGACTGGCACGCCGACTACCAGGACAGCCACAAGGCCGATGGCCTGATCCTGCTCGGCTACGGCGACTATCTCGTCGCGCGCAGCACCTTGCAGAAGCTGGTGGAACAAAATACCCATTTTGTCCGTTGGGGTGCGGTCGTCGATGGCCAGCCCGGCATTTCGGTCGGCTGCGACAATCTCAGCGGCGGCCGCGCGATCAGCGAGCATTTGATCGGGCTCGGTCGCCGGCGCATTGCCTTTGTCGGCAGCATCGGCGAACAGTGTCCCGAGTTCCGCGATCGCTATCTCGGCTACCGCACCGCGCATGAAGCCGCCGGCATCAAGGTCGATCCGGCCTTGCAGGTCGATGCGCTCGATTCCACCGAACAGGTGGGTCATCTGGCTGTCGCCAGCCTGCTTGAACGCGGTATTGAGGTCGATGGTGTATTCGCCGCCAGCGACCTGCTCGCGATTGGCGCGACGAATGCCTTGCGTGAGGCCGGGCTCATGGTTCCGCAACAGGTTTCGGTGGTCGGCTTCGACGACTTGCCGATGGCCAGTTATGCCAGCCTGCCGCTGACCACGGTGCAGCAGGACACCAAGCTCGCCGGCGAAGTGCTGGTCGAGAAACTGCTGCAACAGATTCGCGGCGAGCCGGTCGAAAGCGTCATGCTGCCGACCCGCGTCGTCATCCGTCGTTCTTGCGGCGCTCGCGTCCTTGCATGAGCTGATCGAGACGCGCGCGCAAGCCCGGCAGCGTCACTGGCGTATCGAGCAGCCAGACTGCGGCAGCATGCGGCGCAACCTCGAAGCGATGGGCAGCGCCTGAGGCAATCGTCAGCGCTTGCGCGCCATCGAGCGCGTCACGCCATGTGCCGGGTTGCAAGTGCTCGCCGAGATCAAACGTCTGCGCCTGATCGCCCTTGTTGAGCAACACCAGCGCCGCCTGCGCCTTGCCCTCGTGTTCGAAGACCCGATAGAAGGCGGCACGATTGCCGGCCAGTTCGAGATCCAGTTGCAGGCCGCGCTGCAGGGCGACCGAGCCGGCGCGTGCCCTGGCAATGCGCGTGAGCTGCTTGCGGATCGGATGCTCGCGTGCAGCGGCGATGCCTTCGACACCGAAATAGTTGCGGTTGCCATGATGCTCGACACGACCGCGCATGAATCCCGATTCCGACCCGTAGTAGACCACCGGGATTCCGCGCGCCGTGAACAGCCAGTTGTGCGCATCGATGAAGCCCGCGTCGCTGCCATTGAAGCGGGCCATGTCGTGGTTGTCATAAAACGTGGCCAGTTCGTAGGGATTCTGGAACGGGCCGTTCTCGAGTTCGAGGGCCGGTGCCAGCGCGGAAAAATCGCCTTCCGGTTTCTCAAAGGTATCGGCCATGGCTTTCTTCATCGGAAAATCGAGCACGCTGTAGCGGCCGTTCGCATCCCAGGTAAACGGGGCGAGCTCGGCGGCATCCCAGGCGAAGGCCTCGCCGAACATGAAGTAACCGGGGTGCTTGGCGCGGATGCGCTCGGCAAACGTCTTCCAGAATGCCGTCGGCTGGTGGCCGATCGTGTCAACACGAAACGCGGCCGCGCCTTGATCGATCCATTGCTCGTAGGCACCCGCCAGGTAATCCATCACCGCCGGATTGTCCGGATTGAAATCACCGAGCTGGGCCAGATCGGGTTTCGTGTTGTACCAGCGCTGCAGCGGATCGTTGGCCGGGTCAAGCTGGTCCGGTGGCAGGTTGCCATGATCGGCGACCAGCGTGCCCGAGGCATCGAATACCTGACCGAAGCCAGGCTGCTTCTGCGCCATCGACCAGGCCGGCGAGCTGTGATTGCCGACGATGTCGAGTACGGTCTTCAGGCCCTTCGCCTGCAGTTCGCGCGTCAGATCCGCGAACTGCAGGCCCGGACTCGGCAGATGCTCATCGATCTTGTAGAAATTCATGCCCCAGTAGCCGTGATAAGCGGCCTTGCCGCGATCGGTCAGGAATGAGGTACAGGTGACTTCGTCGCCACCGCTGAACGCCTCATCGGGGTTGTCGACGATCGGCGTGATCCAGACTGCGCTGAAACCCATCTCGCGAATGTAGTCCGCGTTGTCGAGCAGGCCGCGAAAATCGCCGCCGAGATAGCCGAGATGCGCGACCACACCATCCGGACATTTCAGCGGAATGTCGAAGCTTGGATGCGCGCCGCCCTGGTCGCGATGGTCATTGCCCGGATCGCCATTGACGAAGCGATCGGTGACGACGAAGTACACGGCCTCGCTGGCGAACGGCGCCAGCGTTCCGTAGTAGTCCGCCGATGCTGCTTGAGTTTGCGAATCAGTTATTTCGGCAGGATTCTTCGAGCATCCGGCAACTGTCAATGCAGTCAGCGTGAGCGCGGTCAGTGTTTGCGCGATTCGCATCTCAGGCTCCTTGTTTGATGGCAGAGGCGTTCGCCTGCGCGGGTTCCGGCACGCGCAACATGCACAGGCCGGCGATGATGAAACTCGCACCGCCGATGGCCAGTGCGTAGATCGGCTGATTGCCGAAGAAGGTCTTGAGCAACACACCGAGCACACTGGCCGCGAGCAACTGCGGAATCACGATGAAGAAATTGAAGATGCCCATGTACACGCCCATCTTCTTCGCCGGCAGGCAATCGCAGAGCAACGCGTAAGGCAGCGACAGGATCGACGCCCAGGCGAAGCCGATGCCGATCATCGAAACCAGCAACCAGTTCGCATCACGCACGAACAGGAACGAGATCAATGCCGCCGCGCCGATCCACAAGTTGAGGACATGACTCGCACGCATGCCGATACGCGAGACCAGCAGCGGAATCACGATCGCGGCCAGCGCGGCGAAACCGTTGTACGAGGCGAACAGCACACCGACCCAGTTGGCGCCTTCGTTGTACGCCGCCGAGGTCGGATCGGTGCTGCCGAAATGCACTTCGGTCACGGCGGCCGTGGTGTAAATCCACATCGCGAACAAGGCGAACCACGAGAAGAACTGAACCAGGGCCAGCTTGCGCATCGGCCCCGGCATCGCCTGCATGTCGGACATGATCTGCGCGAAAGCCCCAGTCGATCGGGTCTGACTGACCAGCAACAAGGCGATTCCGTAACCGAGCAACCCGCCGGCGAGGATGAACAATTCCTTGGCCAGATCGCCGAGCACGATCCAACCGAGCAGGCCCGCACCGAGGACGATCCAGATCATCGCATTGCGCAACGAAGATGCGCTCGATGTCGCGACGGTTGAAGCGTGCGCATCATCGAAGGATTCAAGCACCTCAGGCGGATATTCGCGCGTGCGCAACACCGTCCAGCCAACCGCCGCGAACATCACGAACGCCCCCGCGTAAAACGCGTAGTGGACGGTCTGCGGAATCTCGCCCGCCGCCGCCGTATTGGAAACCCCGAACTTGGTCAGCAACCACGGCAACAGGCTCGCAACGACCGCACCGACACCGATGAAGAAACTCTGCATCGCATAGCCACGGGGGCGCTGCTTGGCCGGCAGCTGATCACCGACAAACGCGCGGAACGGCTCCATCGACACATTGATCGAGGCATCCAGCACCCACAGCAATCCCGCCGCCATCCACAACTGCGGCGAGTTCGGCATCAGCACCAAGGCAAGGCTCGCGAGGATCGCGCCATAGAGAAAGTACGGCCGCCGCCGACCAAGGCGTGTCCAGGTGCGATCCGAGAAATGGCCAACGATGGGCTGCACGATCAAACCGGTCAGCGGGGCCGCGATCCACAGGATCGGGATCTGATCCATCTCCGCGCCAAGCGTCTGGAAGATCCGGCTGACATTCGCGTTCTGCAAGGCAAACCCGAACTGGATACCAAGGAACCCGAAGCACATGTTCCAGATCTGCCAGAAGGTCAGCGTCGGTTTGGTTGTCATCGGGGGGTTCCGCAAGCCATGGGATAGTGCCGCGATTACTTCAATCGGCGGACTTTCCCATGGTAGTTCGAGCCAAAGCCAACGTGTTTGCCTGCATACGTATTCATTGGACCACGCAGGTGGCGCCGTCGAACAAGATCTGCGCACTGCACATGCCGGCATAGTCGCGAACCTTTGTTTGCGCGTCTTGCCAGCATGACGACGAGAAGGCGGCCAGGTTGCACATGGGTTCACCTTCGCCCAGTATTGAAATTTCTCTATTCGCTGGCCCGGAGTCACCCAAAACGGGCATTTGGGTAATGCTTTACAATTCACCAGAGGAAGTTGTCAACCCTGTTCGTCGCGGAGAACCTCCGCGCGCCGGATCATCTGCTGAACCTCAGGCACCGCATGGACGGGGATCAGCTCAACTTCCGGATGGGCGTTGGCGAACACGCGGAAAATCTCGTCGGCAAAGGCCTGGCCAATGCTGTTCACCTGGTCGAAATCCAGCACGACGGACCTAAATCGATCCACGCGCTGCAACAAGCGCTTGGCCTGGGAGCGTGAGATCAGATGCTCGTCGCCAATGCGCGCCAATCGCACCGGCACGACGGTTCTGGCGAAATCGTAGTCGTCGGGTCCGCTGGAGTATTCATCGAATACCTGTTTCGGCGTCCGCTCGCTGTCCAACGCGATCTGCATCGCCACCGATGTGCCGGCAACTCCGGAGCCGTCGTCGGATTCGTCGAGCCGATCCTGATCGCGCGCGCCGTCATGATCAAACACCAGTCCGCCGGAGACGATCTGGAAGCGGTCGAAGATACGTGATGTGAAGAAGATGCCTTCCCCGGAATGACGGGTAGGGTCGGTGGTGAGCTTTCCCTTCGACAACTCGAGCAAGGCGAGGCGCTCGTCAGGCAACCCCAGAGCCCGGGTGATCTTGCGGAATACGCCTACGCCATCGTCGCGAACGAAAATGTGGAGGTTCTTTCCATCCACTTCCATCGTTACCGTGACGTGCTTGCCCGCGGAATGGTCGATGGCGTTGTTCACCATCTCGGTGACACCGTGTTGCGCAATTTCGATCAGATTTGCTGGGAGGCCATCCAGCAGCGGCAGCAGATCCCCAAACCAGACACGATCCTCCGCCAGACCTTCCAGGCGAAAGCGTTGCCGAAATCGGCGCTTCGACCCCTGCGAATAGGTTGGGCGCGTAGTGCCCGACTTGCGCAGATAGTCGTCCGCTACGAGATCCCTGACCCGCATGTTGATGCGTTGCCGGGACAACCCCAACTGCGCAGCAACAACCCCGACCAGATCGCGCGGATGTTCGGCCAACGCGCGCAGTAGCGCCGCGTCGATTTCAGGAGAGCGGTCAGGGCGAGCCATTGCATGAATTGTAAAGTGAAACGCGTGGATTGACTAGTTAAAATACAGCTATTCGACAATTAAAGGCCCCCAGTCCACCTACAGAGTAGGCCGCAGCCTGCGCGATCGGTTCCGGGAAGTCGATTCGGATGTGTGTGGGAGTCACGAAGGGCGAAGCGCGGCCCGCAATTTCAGATCAAGGGGAATTGTGGGTGTTCCGGTTTTGGGTTATCCCGACAGCAGCTTCCAATGCCCGATCGAGTCGCTCAATAGGCGGTGTGCGTATCTGCCCAGGCGCCGACACGCGCAGATCAGTTTCCCGAGGCCAGACGCTTGCGCACATAGGCACCACGCTTGTCCGGCGCCAATGCCAGCAGTTCATCGCGCAGTGCTTCACGTTGCGAAGGCGATATGCGCCGGACCAGTTGACGCAGTCGCTGACGATCCTCCGCATCGAGTTGCCTGAACATGTCGCGCATGGCGGGGCGTTGTTCGGGTGGAACGGAGGCAATAGCCCGGCGCGCCCTGCTGACCTCCGCCCCGGCCCGCATCCCGCGCAGAAAGTCCTTGCGCCGCTCCGGATCCACTTTCTCGAACTCGTCACGCAGGCGCGCGCGCTGGCCGGGGGGCAAGGCCTGGAAGCGCTCGAACTTCCGCTTGAGTCGCGCCTGCTGATCCGGTGGCAATTGCTGGAACGCCTCACGCCGTTCGCGCAATCGGGCGCGCTGGTCTGGAGCCAACGACAGCCATTCCTGCATTCTGGCCTGCATTCGTTCGCGCTGTTCAGGCGGCAAGCGCGCGATGCGCTCGGCATTGGCCAGCCACTGTGCCCGATCTTCCGTCGACATTTGCGCCCACTCCGGCTCGAAGCCCTTGAGCACCTCACGCTGCTCGGTGTTCAGCGCCGACCACGGCAATACGTCGTCCGCAGCGCAGGTTGGCGCTGCGGCCATGACCAGCGACAGCATCAACAGCCAGATCACGATGGATTTTCTATCCGCCATGTTCGGAGCCCTCCAGCCACGCATAGAACTCGAGATCCTGAAGCAGGGCATATTCGTCCGGGTTGGCTATCAACTCCAGATCGGTATCGGGCAAGGTCACTGCCTTCTTGATCGGGGCGGCCGTCATTTGCGGCGGCGCGATGAATCCGCTCAATGGCTCGGATGACGGCTCGGGATTCGGCTTCAGCAATACGAAAAGCAGCAGACTCGCCGCGGTCGCGGTGCTCAGACCAATTGCCCAGCGCTGCAAGTGCGGACGCCGCACCGATACCAAGGCGCGCTGCCGAGCCTGAAGCAGGCGCCTCGATTGAACGCAATCCAATTGCTCGGCGTGGTGGTCGAGCAGCTCGCGGCTGCGCGGTGCCCAGCTCTGGTCTCTTTGTGAGAAGTCCGGCGTAGTCACAAGTGGTTCTCCAATCGCGCCCGCAAACTCGTCATGGCACGAAAAAGGTGAGTCTTGACGCTGCCATTGCTGATCGACATGGCGCGCGCAGTTTCCGATACATCAAGCCCTTCCCACACCCGAAACAGAAACGCCTGTCGCTGTCGCAGGGGCAGATCTCGCAGGGCACCGAGCAACGCTTCGGTGGCTGCTCCATCGGTCAGCCGGACGAGCGGGCCGGGCTCACCAACGTCGACAACCTGCTGAATGGCGTCTTCCAACTCGCTCTCATCGCCAGCGCCCAGCCACCCCAGCCATCGTCCGCGAACGCTGCGTCGGCGCTGCAAGTCGATCAGTTTCGAATTGAGCACACTCCAGAACAGCAAGGGCCATTGTTCATCGGGGTGCCGACGATAGCGGCGCACAAAGGCCAGCATCGCATCCTGAACCACATCGAGCGCATCTTCACGTTCACGGCATGCCAGTTCAACATGGCGAAATGCGCGCCGCTCCACGCTGCGCAGAAAATGATCGAGCATGCTCTCGGTCGAAACTCCGTTGGGCGCGTATTCCCGCGTCATCAGTTCCAGGTTGTCGGCGTTGGCGAATGGCACAGACATTCTAGAGTTCCGTAACAAGAAGGGTGCCTGGCATCTCGCATTCCATCATTGGCTGGTTCCCGGTCAAACAACGGGGCACGGCGGCAACGGTTGACAGGCGATGATGCAGCCTGCAACCGGGATACGCCTGGCCTGCCTGGTGGAGCGCTTTCGCGGTGGCAAGCGCTAGCCTGCATTCGACACGAGCCTGCATACCGCCAGCGAGTAACCGGCCAGAGTGTCCATGAGTTCGTCCACCTGTGACGTGTTGGCGTAAATGAGCATGGTAAACGCCGCCTGAGACCCATGCCTGGCTGTCGCCACGCCAAACCCCGGCGTGGCGACGTGGTTGGCCGATCGGCTCAGGCGAAACGGAACAGGCGCAGGATGCGACCAACAAGTTGCCGCGCATTCTCCGGAAGCTCGCCGGCATCGAACGCGTGTCCGTTGATGGTGACTGTTCCGGAAAAGTCCGGACCTTCGCCTTCACGCAGAACGGTCAAGTCTTGCAGGCCGACTTCGATATTGACGGTTTCACCAGCGGCATTGGTGGTCGCGATGTTGACATTGCCGTTGTAGACCGCGGTGAAGCTTTCGGCGCCGCGGTCACCGGTGCGGCCAATCGTTCCGGAAACCGATCCTTCGCCACGTGGCGAGAACCCGGTGGCCACGAGATCGGTCTGGGAACTGCCGGAATCGGCAAACGACGAGCTTTGGGTGTTGATGCTGAGACTGCCGCCGCTGTCATCCATCACGGAAGTCACACGATCGACGGTGAGTGCATGTGCGCAGGGAGCAATGAAGAATGCGGCGGTCAGGGCGAGAACAGGGAAAATTCGCACGTTGAACTCCTGGTTGGGTATCCGAGCCAATTGCCCGGTACTCTGTTCAACGCGCCTGCTCGCGATCGGTTGACGGGATTGGGAAAATTGTTTGCCCGGTCGCATGCGCCGGATAGTCAAACAAAAGGAGTCAAAGGGGTCAGATTCGAATGGCGCGAATCGAACCTGCGCAAACACGGATTCTTCGTCATCTTCTTTTGGAAACCGTCGGCGCGGATCATCAAGAGCAACGCTTTCGTTGCGGCCTTTGTCGAGATCAAGATTGTGGGTGTCCCCGTTATTGTGCGTCCCCGTTATTGTCCCTGACCCTCGTCGCTTTGCGCTTGACTTGTGACTTGGGTAGGGAAATCCTGAGCGCATCGGCTGAGACGAGTGGTCGGGCCCGCGAGCGTCGACTGCATGAGCGACCTGGCGTCGCTGACATCAGCACGGGCGGTCCAGGATTCAGGGGTCTTCTAGGGGAAAGGAATGCAAACCGTGTCATCTCGTTCGGCACAGCCGAGCGCACTGCTTGGTGGTGCGACTCGCATTGCGGCTCACAGGGTCACGCAGCGGCCGCCATGGCCTCGCGCTACCGCAACGATTCTCATGGCGTGCACGACTGTGATCCTGCTACTGGCTCCCATGCCGGGATGGGCATCCAACCTCTACACCTGGTCAGGTACGGCAAGCGCGCTGTGGTCAAACCCTTCCAATTGGAGTCCCAACGGCGTCCCTACCGATGGGGATACGCTGGCGTTTCCTTCGGGCGCTGCCAACCTCACTAACACGAACGATCTGACGGCGTTCACGTCGTTCGTCAGCCTGGTATTCAACGGCAGCGGCTATACGCTCAATGGCAACGGCATCGTGCTGACCAGCTCACTGTCCACGACGGTCGGTGGCACGACGACGGTCAACCTGCCGATCAACGTCAGCACCAATGCCGTGACGTTCAACGCCTACGACCTTTTGCTCGGCGGCAGCCTGAGCGGTAGCGGTCCGATCACCACCAGCTATACCGGTGGGTACGGCGTGCACATCGCGGCATCGGGCAGCTACAGCGGCACGATCACCGCCAATGGCCATCTGTGGTTCAACGCAGTCTCGCTGCCGATTACGGCCATCGCCAGCGGCGCCATCCTGCATCTGAACGGTGCGTCGCTGCCCGCCACCGCGGTGACGCATACGGGCGTCGGCTATGCCTTCAATGGCTACGGCACGATCGGTGCGCTGACAGCATCCGGTGCGGTGTTTCCCGGCGACAGCATTTCGTGCGGCAGTGCCACGGCAGGTCAGATCAATACCGGCAACCTGAGCCTTAACGGCCAAGGCTGCTTCGCCTTGAACGGCGCCGCGGTGGGAACGGGATACAGCCAGCTCAACGTGGCGGGAACGGTGTCGCTGGGTGCCGGCTCTTCGCTCAATGTCTCGTTGTTGCCGAGCTTCGTTCCGGCGCAGGGGCAGACCTTCGTGTTGATCAACAATGACGGTAGCGATCCGGTTAGCGGAATCTTCAACGGCCTGCCCGAAGGCAGCGTCATCACGCTGAACTCGGTCTACCAGTTCACCCTCAGCTACGTCGGCGGCAGCGGCAATGACGTGGTGCTGACCTGCATCGTGGCGCCGCACGCGTGGACCGGGGCGACCAGTGTGCTGTGGTCCAACCCCAACAACTGGAATCCGGCGACGGTGCCGCTGGCAGGCGACACGTTGCTCTTCCCTTCGGGCGCGGCCAACACCACAAACACCAACGATCTGGCGGCATTTACGTCGTTCGCCAGCCTGGTGGTCGGCAGTGGCGGTTACACGCTCAACGGCAACGCCATTGTGCTGACCAATTCGATTACCGCGACGGCGGGCACCACCACAATCAACCTGCCGATCAACGTCAGCACCAATGCCGTGACGTTTGACGCCTACGACCTCTTGCTCGGCGGCAGCCTGGCCGGTACCGGTCCGATCACCACGAGCCTCACAGGAGGCAATGGCGTACGCATCGGCGCATCGGGCAGCTACAGCGGCACGATCACCGCCAATGGCCACCTGTGGTTCAATGCTGTGTCGCTGCCGATAACAGCCATTGCGAGTAGCGGCATCCTGCATCTGAACGGTGCGTCGCTGCCCGCCACCGCGGTGACGCATACGGGCGGCGGCTATGCCTTCAATGGCTACGGCACGATCGGTGCGCTGACAGCATCCGGTGCGGTGTTTCCCGGCGACAGCATTTCGTGCGGCAGTGCCACGGCAGGTCAGATCAATACCGGCAACCTGAGCCTTAACGGCCAAGGCTGCTTCGCCTTGAACGGCGCCGCGGTGGGAACGGGATACAGCCAGCTCAACGTGGCGGGAACGGTGTCGCTGGGTGCCGGCTCCGCGCTCATTGTCACGCTGTCGCCGAGTTACATTCCAGTGCAGGGGCAGACCTTCGTGTTGATCAACAATGACGGTAGCGATCCGGTTAGCGGAATCTTCAACGGCCTGCCCGAAGGCAGCGTCATCACGCTGAACTCGGTCTACCAGTTCACCCTCAGCTACGTCGGCGGCAGCGGCAATGACGTGGTGCTGACCTGCATCGTGGCGCCGCACGCGTGGACCGGGGCGACCAGTGTGCTGTGGTCCAACCCCAACAACTGGAATCCGGCGACGGTGCCGCTGGCAGGCGACACGTTGCTCTTCCCTTCGGGCGCGGCCAACACCACAAACACCAACGATCTGGCGGCATTTACGTCGTTCACCAGCCTGGTGATCAGCAGTGGCGGTTACACGCTCAACGGCAACGCCATCGTGCTGACCAATTCCATCTCCGCGACGGCGGGCACCACCACAATCAACCTGCCGATCAACGTCAGCACCAATGCCGTGACGTTTGACGCCTACGACCTCTTGCTCGGCGGCAGCCTGGCCGGTACCGGTCCGATCACCACGAGCTTCACAGGAGGCCTTGGCGTACGCATCGGCGCATCGGGCAGCTACAGTGGCACGATCACCGCCAATGGCCATCTGTGGTTCAACGCTGTCTCGCTGCCGATAACGGCCATTGCGAGTAGCGCCATCCTCCATCTCGACGGTGCGTCGCTGCCCGCCACAGCGGTGACGCATACGGGTGGCAGCTATGCCTTCAATGGCTACGGTTCGATCGGCGCGCTGACGGCATCCGGTCCGGTCTTTCCCGGCGATTCCTACTCGTGCGGCAATGCCAGCGCCACTCAGATCAATACCAGCAACCTGAGTTTGAACGGTTACGGCTGCTTCGCCTTGAACGGCGCCGCGGCGGGAACCGGCTACAGCCAACTCAACACCACGGGCACCGTGTCGCTGGGTGCCGGATCTACACTCAATGTCTCCTTGTCGCCAAGTTTCATTCCGGCACAAGGGCAGACCTTCGTGTTGATCACGAACGATGGCACTGATCCTGTCAACGGTACCTTCAACGGCAAACCGGAAGGCAGTGTCATCACGCTAAATACGATTTACCAGTTTGTCCTCAGCTACATCGGCGGCATCGGCAATAATGACGTGGTGCTGACTTCCTTGAATGGCCTGCCCCTGCCTACAGTGACATTGGTGTCGTCTCTGAATCCGTCGACGCCTGGCCAGAACGTCATGTTCACGGCAACCGTATCGGGTTCTGGCCCGGTGCCGACGGGAACGGTGACCTTCCTGGATGGCTCCAGCACCCTCGCAAGCACCGCACTCAATGGCAGTGGGGTCGCGACGTACTCGACGACGTTGCTGGGCGTCGGCACGCATTCCATCTCTGCCCAGTACAACAGCGACGCCAACTACGGTGGCGCCGTTTCGTCCACGTTGGCCCAGGTTGTCGGGCAAGCCAGCCAGTTCCTCACTTTCGATCCGGCACCGACCGTGACCGTAGGCGGCACGGGGACAGTCCTGGCAACCAGTGCCAACCCCAATTCGGGCAATCCGGTCCAGTATTCGACGCTTTCTACAGATTGTTTGGTGAATTCCTTCAGCGGTGTCGTCACTGGCATCCAGGTGGGCACGAACAATTGCATCATTGCGGCCAGTCAGGCGGGCAATGCCAATTACCTTGCAGGTTCGGCATCGCAGATATTGAGCATCAGCAAAGTAACGTCGTCGCTTGTTCTTGGCAGCACTTGCATGCGCACCTTTGTCGAGTCGCAGCCCTTCACATTCAGTGCCGCGGTGACCGGCTTGAGCCCGACAGGGACCGTCACCTTCGATGACGGCAACTTCCAGACGCTGTGCTCGAGCGCAACCTTGTCGGGAGGCATAGCAAACTGCACCAGCAGCGCGCTGACCTCTCCAAGTGCCACTGCAACCACCTACCTGCTGGGTGCCGGCTATAGCGGGGACGGCAACAACACCGCCAGCGTGGCATCAGCGCCACTCGTCGTTGTCGTGTTGAGCGCGGCCGATGTCCTGTTCCGGAATAGTTTCGATTCCGTGACAGCGCAGTGCCCGGTGCAATGAGCAGCGAGTAATCAAAGGGGTCCGAATCGAATGGCGCTTACTTAGCGCCATTCCCCACGAACGCACCTTGCTCTCCGGAATACATCGGAGACGGTAGTCGCAGGCTTTTGCTTCTCTGAATCGAGGATCATATGGCAACGGCTCGACTTGAATCTCATTCCCCGTCATCCCAGCGAAGGCTGGGATGACGAAATTGAGAGACTGGTGCCTTACTCAGTGCCATTCGCCTCGGAGCCCTCTGGAGGGGGGCGAAGGATCCTTGGAAATCAGCAAATTTCTTGTCAGGGTACTTTTCCTACAACCCCGTTATGCGGCAAAGGAAATGCGCTGTATGCTTGAGCCATGAAAGTCAGTGGAGTGCTGCGTCAGCTGCAGGACGATGGTTTGTTTCTGGTTGCAACTCGTGGAAGCCACCGGCAGTAAAAACACCTTTCCAAAGCTGGCAGAGTCACCGTTCCAGGGAAACCAAGCGATGACTTGGCTCCTGGATCTCTGAACAGTATCCTCAAGCAAGCAAGTCTGAAGAGGTAACAGCATGCGCTACGCGATCGTCATCGAGCAGGCAGCGACCATCTACTCTGCCCATGTGCCGGATCTCCCGGGTTGTGTCGCTACGGGCAGCACGATCAAAGAAGTCGAGGAGCAAATCCGCGAGGCCATTGCGTTTCACCTTGAGGGGCTTCGCGAGGACGGGTCACCAATTCCGCCACCCAGCAGCCACGTTGAATATGTTGATATTGCCGCATAACGTAGAAGGATAGATCGCGCGCAGCCGCGATCTGATCTTTTCGTACAAGCCGACGTGCTGACGCACGCGGCTTAACTTTGGTGTAAGACTTCGATGGACAGAGTTCTCTTTCTCGGAATTTTCCTTCTGACTCTGGTTGGGTGCTCGATCCCTGAGTACTATCGCCCCAACGTTGACGCAGACTCGATCCTGACACTTGGAGGGAGCTGCAGTGGTGAATTTGCATATTTTCATAAAGAGGTTTCTCCGGGTGTACTTCTTTTGATTATACCTCCGATCTATCAGCTTCGCGACTCGCCGAATTTCGGCCTTTCGGTCAGTCTTGCCGAGGGGAGATCTTTTCAGCTACTGGAGAGATCAATTGCAATCCTGATTAGCGTCGAACCTCAGTGAAGAAAATTGCTGGTCAAGCGCAATTTTGGCTCTGGACAAGGCTTGCACAGCACCATCGCGCGGGTCAGTCGTGGCACCAAATCATGCAGGCGAAACCGTCGATTGAAGCGGTAGGCCGCCTCGGCCAGATAGCGTCGCGCGTAGCGGCGCTGTTTGATCGAGTGGTACACCCCGTCAAGGGCGCGCTTGACATTGGACAGCACGACATTGACCCAACGCGCGCCACGCGCTTCGGTCGCTGCCCGACCACCTTCGGTTTCGAGCACCGTGTGCGCATGGCCGGCGTCGGCGAAGCGGCGGAAGGCACCAAGGCCGTCGCTGAAGACCTCGGCGTTTGGCGCGAGTCGGCGCTGGGCCCAGTCGGTGATCGATGCATTGTCGAAGGTTCGCACCGGCTCAATCACCGCATAGAGGGGATGCTCCAGCGTTGCGTCGGTTTCCACGGCGATGACGAAGGCCTGCTTGTTCTCCGATCCTCGCCCTCGCTTGCCGCCGTTGCGCTCACCACCCAGATACGCATCGTCGATCTGCACAAACCCGTCCAACCGGCGCGGTTCCTCACGCTCCAGCATCGCCTGCATGATCTTGTGCTTGAGCCGCCAGGCGGTCCGATAGCACACGCCGAGATGGCGCATCAGTTCCAGCGCAGCCATGTTGGTCTTGGTGCTGGACAGCAAATGAATAGCGAGAAACCATGTAGTCAACGGCAGCTTGCTGGCTTGGAACAATGTGCCGGCCAGCAGCGTGGTCTGGTGCGAACAGGCGCGACACTGGTAGACCACCTGGCGGTCGCGACGAAACGTGGAGCGGCGCCGATCACCGCAGCCCGGGCAGCGAAAACCCTTCGGCCAGCGCGCACGGTACAGAGCCCGACGACACTTTGCTTCGCTACCGTACCGGGCAAGAAAGTCGCTTATCGACAGACCCTTCTGGAACTGCACCAAGTTCATCGCCATGACTCAAACTCCCACCAAGGACATGGCGTACAGTTTTCGCTTTCCGCGTCGCAGATCCTGCGAAACCTGACTGAGGTTCGACGCTAATCAGGATTGCAATTGCAGGTGAATCTATTGGCGAAATTGAGCTCGATATTGCTGGGAGTCGTTCCAATGGTGAACGCGGGCGTCCTGTACAGACGTTCGGCCCATTAGATCGACTTGAAGGGTCGAGCCAAGTTTTTGACCGGATTGAAGAGTGGGGAGTATGGCAGCCGGAAGGAGATTTATTCAATTTCGACATTGAGCAAAAGAACGTTTCCCTTGGTGAATCATTTTATTTGACGCCACCATTGTTCAGCATCAATGGAAAGCACATTATAAACTTGCCCAGTATTGAGTTTAAACGAGTAAAGCGTGGTTATGACATTTGCTTTCAATGAGTAATGTTGTGGAATTGTTTTACGGTGTCTAGAATGACGCATGTAGCTGTCGAGTGCCGCGGCCTAACGTAGAAGGATAGATCCGTGCTTCGCAGCCGAAAATATAAGTGTCACTCTGTTTGCGAACCCAATGGTCCCCGACCGCTCTTGGATCACTACCATATATTTTCTTCTTTCGTTTGAGAAGACGCTTAATCTCAATTTGCGCATTCCTTGGCGCATCTTCCATTACCGACAATAATTCTGTCTCAAACCTGCTATTTCTATTCCAGCCATCCATTACGACTGCATTCCATACTGAAATGACAATCGAAATTGCAGACTCGAATTCCTTTTTTGTATGATCATCTGGCAACTGCAGGATGATGGGTTCGCCAAACTCCAATATGGTCTGGGATATTTTTGTGGGTCTTCGTGAAATCGTGTGGGTGAATTCATCGGTTTTCATTGCTGCAGCAGGATGCAGGTGAGCACCTTCCGTTGTAGGTTGGGGTGAGCGCAGGCGAACCCCAACGGATTGCGATCCCCCATCCGCGTGGCGGCGAGCCTGCCACAATGGCTGTTGGGGTTCGCTTGCGCTCACCACCAACCTACCCAATCCGCGCGGGACGAATGGGGAACACTCCGATCACAAACCTGCTGACTGTTGCCCGGGGACGAATGAACCTGTCCCGTGGAAACGGACGCCATGAAGCACATGGTCAAGCGGCTTGCTTGAGTGTTTTAGAGTAGTCGTTAGGCGACAAGTATCCAAGTGCGGAGTGAAGACGCGTTGGGTTATAAAAGCCATGAATATAGCTGGCAATGCCCTCGTGGGCATCGACTTTGGTGGAATAGACGCCGGTAACTTCTTCGTTCTTGAGAGTGGCAAAGAAGCTTTCGGCGACGGCATTGTCCCAACAGTTGCCCTTGCGACTCATGCTCTGCACAAAGCCGTGCAAGGCGAGTTCGCTTTGGAATGCACCGCTGGCGTACTGACTGCCCCGATCGGAGTGGAATAGCGTACCGGCCGGCGCTTGGCAGGCCGAATACGCATTCTGGAACGCCTGTCGTACCAGCGTGTCGGGCATGCGCTCAGATAAGCTGTAGCCGAGCACACGGCGCGTTTCCAAGTCGATCGCAACCGCCAGATAGAGCCACCCTTCGCGGGTCGGTATGTAGGTAATATCGCCGACCCAGGCCGGCACTGCGCCGTCTACGGAAAACTGGCGATCGAGCAGGTTCTCAGCGATCGGGCGATCGTGCTTGCTGTCGGTGGTGCGCGGCGTAAAGCGACCCTTGGATTTGCCTTCCAGGCCTTCCTCTCGCATCAGACGACGCACCCGCTTGTGGCCCACCGCGTGGGCGCACGCACGAAGCGCTTTGACCATCCGAGGGCGACCGTAGGTGTGGCGGCTACCGGTGTGGATTGTATGCAGATCGGCCCGAATAGCGGCGTCGGGATCGGGAATCGGGCGATTCTGGCGACGCAAGTAGTCATGGAAGCCGGAGACCGACACGACCAACAGTCGGCACAGCATCCTGATCGGATAGAGAGTCCGTTCACGGGCGACGAAGGCGTACCTCACTTGGACTCTCTCGCGAAGAACGCCGTCGCTTTTTTTAATATTTCACGCTCCATTCTGAGCGTGGCATTTTCGGCTTGAAGCCTACTCAACTCACTTTCCAGTTCGCCGACGGGTTTGCGATTGGGTGAACTGAGCGGCCGATTGGCGCGTGAAGCGTCCAGCCAGTTGCCAATGGTCTTAACTGACATCTCCAATTGCAGCGCCGCTTTGGAGCGACCGAGTGACTCTGCCAGAGCGATTGCCTGAGCTTTGAAATCGTCCGTGTACTGACGGCGAGTAATACGTTGCATGGGAACCTCCAAGATACGATGAAATTATCGCTTCTTGGCGTCCGTTTTGGGGGGACAGGTTCAGAAAGCCGCGGAATCAATAGGCGCCCGGCAGACGCCGCAGTTGCTTCACTGAACTGACCGTCAACAAAGCGCGCCGGATTCCACGACAACACAGAAACCTGAAGAGCGTTGTTCTGCAAGGGTTACGCCGGGAACTACGCATCAAGTTCACCCACAGGTTTTCACGAAGAGCCATTTTTGTGTTTGGAATCATGCGATGGTTCTTAGTCCTTCTTGGCAGCTATTGATTCGGCCCTTACTCATCAGTCAGAAATATAGGGAACAATATTGAACTTTCCACGCTTCAGCGCGATCGAAGTCTGCATGAAGAGAGATGGTCGAACCGTAGTACGCGAAGCGCTGGAAGAGATGCGCCTGACTGCGCTTGAGCGCATGAAGGAAGGTGAGTCACCGGCTGTCGTCTCCGCTTCGTTCGGTATGCATCGCACATGGGCGTACAAAGTGCGCGCGAAGGCGCGTGGGCGCGGCAACGGCAAGCGTGCATTGCGCTTGAGGAAGGGCACGGGTCGTCCGCGCAAGCTCACTGCGGCGCAGGAACAGCAAGTCTTCCGTTGGATCAATGGCAAGAACCCGATGCAGTACGGTTTCGATTTCGGCCTATGGACGCGGCAAATCGCGCGTGAGCTGATTGCGCAGCGCTTTGATGTGACGCTGAGTCTGGCATCGGTGGGTGCCGTGCTGGCACGCGTCGGTCTGACGCCGCAGAAACCCCTGCAACGTGCCTATCAGCGCGACCCTGAAGCGATCGCGCGCTGGCAGCGGGAAACCTACCCCGCGATAGCCCGCAAAGCCAAGCAGACAAAGGCGGTGATCTACTTCTGGGATGAATCAGGATTCCGCGCCGACTCGGTACACGGCACGACATGGGGAGCCAAGGGAGAAACACCGGTCGTCTCGGTGCCTGGGCAACGCCAGGGGATCAGTGCTGCTTCGGCAGTCAACGCCAAGGGAGGTTTTTGGTTTGCCACCTACAAGGGCGGCTTGAACGGCGATCTCTTCATCGACTTGCTACGCCGGATGATGCACAGACGTCGCAAGCCCGTCCATCTGATCGTCGATGGACTGCCTGCGCACAAGACCCGTGCGGTACGAAACTACATAGACAAACTCGAAGGAAAGCTGACGCTGCACTTTTTGCCAGGCTATGCGCCAGATCTCAATCCTGATGAATTGGTCTGGAGCCATGCCAAGCGCACTGGCAATGCTCGGCGACCACTACAGAAGGGCGAAAGCCTCGAGGATCGAATAGCCACTCAACTTGCCGACATGGGCAATCGGCCGCGCCTGATTCGCTCATTCTTCAAGCATCCAAGTGTTGCCTATATTTCTGACTGCTGAGTAAATAGTCGCTACTGAATCTCTCCCGCTGGCGTACCCATAGGGCATAAAGGAGAAGGAATAGAGCGAAGTCGTACTATTTAAGGGCCGAATCAATAACGCCTTGTTGAACGAAGCCGCTACGCGGCAGATTGATTCACCCTCTTCTCGCGCACCCGGTTGGTGCGTCCGCCGCTTGGCGGTTACTTTGAGACGAGGCTACGCCTGTAAACACATTCGATCAATCGCGTTCGACGCGCTTTCATTCCGCACAGAAAGTCCAGAGAACGTCCAGGACACCCACCATTCGTTACCAGAATGTGGGTGTCCCAAGCTCTTCCCAAGCTCTTGTTTCCCAAGGTCTCTTTTGACGCATATGTCCAAGCGCTTCCAGCAAGCGGCGACAGCCAGCCCCGTGCCGCCCGTCTATTGCCAAAGCGCGCCGTAGCCTGCTTGCCAAAGCCTGCGGTTCATCGCCGGAATATCCTTGTCGAGCAATTCATCGGAGCGCGCCTTGAGCGTCGCCCACTGGGCGTTGAGTATCTGCAACTGCTCCAGGGTCGAGGGATTGACCTGCGGTAGACCGCTTTCGGCCTGGTTGATCAAGAACAGGTAGCTGGCGGTGAACTTGTTGGGGAAATTCTCGACGTCGTCGTAGGCCTTCGAGCGACGCTGCACCATGTCTTCGTCCCAGGCCTTGAGCTTGGCCTGCAAAGCTTCGCCTTCGGTTTTGAGGGCGCTCGACTTGTCGTCAGCGGGGAGCTTGGCGAGCAGTGCCTCGAGTTGGGTTTGCTTGTCATGCTGGTCGTTGATGCGCTGATGCATCGCGCTCATCTGCGCTTCCATGCCGGACATGAGCGCGTGATACGCCTGGTAGCCGGCGGCATCGGTGGTGTAGAGCGGATTGGCCAGGATCTCGGCGTCTGCTGCCAGTGTCTGGTCGCCCGACTTGAGGGTGAACCGGTACTTGCCGGGAATCGCCTTGTGGCCGGCGTAGCTGGCCTCGAAATAGACGTCCGGCACGCCGGTCATGGTCGGGTAGCGCATGTCCCAGACAAACCGGTTCAAACCCTTGGCCCTGGACAGCACCGGCTCCGGCTTCGGGCCGCCTTCCCACGTCTTCTGGTCGGGCGAGGCCTTGGACGAAAAGGTCCGGATGGTCCGGCCCTCGGCATCGGAAACCCGCAGCGTGATGTCGTCGGTCTTCTGCAGTTGCGGCAACTGGTAGTAGAGGACGATGCCGGTTGCGGGATTGACGCCGTTGAAGGTGTTCGCACCCTTGAACTCGGCGTCGCCAGGGTCTGCGTTGTCGCGCTGGTCGAGCTCACTGCCACCATTGACCAGATACGCACTGCCCGGCTTGTAGATTGCGAACGCGGCGCGGTCCGGCTGGTACTGCCGGATCAGACCGAGGTCGTCGAGTATCCAGAACGCCCGGCCCGAGGTGGCGGCGATGAGGTTGCCCTGGTGGACGCGCAGATCGGTGATTGGTGTCACCGGCAGGTTCAATTGGAACGGCGACCAGTCCTTGCCACCGTTCCACGACAGGTAGACGCCGCGCTCGGTGCCGGCGTAAAGCAGATCGCGGCGGACATCGTCTTCACGGACCACGCGGGTGAAGGCGTTGCCCGGGATGCCCTTGTCGATCTTCTTCCAGCTGGCGCCATAGTCGGTGGTCTTGTACAGCCCGGGCGCGTGATCGTTGAACTTGTAGCGCGTGGTGGCGACATAGGCGGTGCCCGGGTCGAACGGTGACACTTCGATCGAGTTGATCAGGCACTCGGCCAGGCGCGGCGGCGTCACGTTCTTCCAGGTTGCGCCGCCATCGCGGGTCAGTTGCACCAGGCCATCGTCGCTGCCGGTCCAGATGACGCCCTTCTCGTGGGGGGATTCGACCACGTAGGCCAGCGTGCCGTAGTTTTCGGCGCCGACAGCCTCATTGGTGTAGGGCCCGCCGGGCGTGCCCTGCTTGTCCTTGTCGTTGCGCGTCAGATCCGGCGAGATCTCCTTCCAGGTCTTGCCCCGATCGGTACTCTTGAGCAGGTACTGCGCACCATGGAAAAAGGTGTCGGGTTCGTAGCGGCTCCAGACGATCGGCGCATTCCAGTTGTAGCGGTACTTCATGTCCCTGGCGTCCATGCCGAGGTACTGGATCGGCGCGGCCATGATGTTGGTGCCCGCCGTCGCCTTGGTGTCGATGACTTCGATCGTGCCCTGGTAGCTGCCACCCATGACGTAGCGCGGCTTGTCGGGGTCGAAAGCCAGGAAGGCGCTCTCGCCACCGGCGGATGCGACCCAGCTGGCGGTTCCGATATGGTCGCTGCCGAGTTCACGGCTGGCGATGGAAACCGAGCTGTTGTCCTGCTGCCCGGCGTAGATCCGGTACGGGAACTGATTGTCCACGTTGATGCGGTAGAACTGGGCGGTGGGCATGTTGTCCTGCGAACTCCAGCTTCGGCCGTGGTCGAAGGTGATCGATGCGCCGCCGTCGTTGGAGATGATGTAGTTGTCGGCGTCGTCCGGATTGATCCACAGATCATGGAAGTCGCCATGCGGCGCGGTGAGCTCTTGCCAGGTCTTGCCGCCATCGTCCGAGCGCAGTGCGGGCGCGCTCAACACATAGATCGAGTTCTCGTTCTTCGGGTCGGCGAACAATTCGATGTAATACCAGGCACGCTGCACCAGCCGGGGTTCGCTGCTGACCTTGATCCAGCTCTTGCCGGCATTGCCGGACATGTACAGGCCGCGCTCGTCCTTGTAGGAGTCGGTCTCGATCAGGGCGTAGACCTTGTCCGGATTGGCCGGGCTGACCGCGATCGACATCTTGCCCATTTCCTCGGGCAGGCCCTGCTTCAGCCGTCCCCAGGTCTCGCCGCTGTCGGTGGACTTGTACAGACCGCTGCCGGGGCCGCCACTGATTACCTTCCACGGCCGCCGACCGTGCTCCCACATTGCGGCGTAGAGGATCCGCGGGTTGCTTGCGTCCATCGACAATTCCGCGGCACCGGTGCGTTCGTCCACGAACAGCACGTTCTTCCACGTCTTGCCGCCGTCGTTGGACTTGTACAGGCCGCGTTGTGGCGATGGCTCATAAAGCGCACCCTGTGCGGCGACATAGACGAGATCGGGATTGCGCGGATCGACGATGATTCGCGAGATGTGCTGGCTCAGTTCCAGGCCGACCTTCTTCCACGACTTGCCCGCATCGGTGGATCGATAGACGCCGTCGCCATCATGGCTCATGACGCCGCGCACGGCGTGTTCGCCGGTGCCGACATAGACCACGTTCGGATCGCTTGCGGCGACCGCAACGGCGCCAATGGTCGCCGTCTGGAAATAGCCGTCGGACACGTTGCGCCAGCTCAGGCCCATGTCCCCGGTCTTCCAGAGCCCGCCGCCGGTGGTACCCATGTAATAGGTTCGCGGGTCGCCGACCACACCCGTGCTGGCATTGGAGCGACCACCGCGAAACGGGCCGATCGAGCGCCACTGCACCGGCTTGAAATAGGCGTCGAGATCGTCCGTCTGCGACGGTGCCGAATGCGCCGGCGGTTGAAGGGCGCAGAAACACAGGACAACCAGCGCAAGAAACCGTTTGGACATGTCGCACACCCCTGTTGGTACTGATACTTGAGAGTCTACACAGGTGCCGCGCCTTGCCGGGGCTTGCCCGCAGGGAAAAAGGGTTGGGAAAACAAAGTCGGCAAAGTCGGGACATTCGTGATTCGTCACCGGAAAGTGGGTGTCGCGAATTGTCGGCGGGTGTCGCGAATTGTCGCGTCGTCGCGGCCTTGGTCGAGGTCAAGATTGTGGGTGTCCCGTTGTGTTGTGTTGGGAAAACAAAGTCGGCAAAGTCGGGCAAAGTCGGGACACTCGTGATTCGTCGCCGGAAAGTGGGTGTCGCGAATTGTCGGCGGGTGTCGCGAATTGTCGCGTCGTCGCGGCCTTGGTCGAGGTCAAGATTGTGGGTGTCCCGTTGTGTTGTGTTGGCTGTTATCGTGGCCGATCGAATCCCTGGAGTCGCGAACTTGAAGCATGAAGGCTACTGCCACTGTGGCGCGATCGCTTTCGAGTTGGAAGGCGAAGGCGACGAGGCGATCAACAGCAACTGCTCGCAATGCCATCGTGGCGGCGGGTTGCTGGCATTCTTCCCGCGTGATGCGCTGATGCAATCGGTATCGAAGGCGATGCTGGCGCTTTTGCTGTGCGCATCGTCCGCAACTGCCGCTGAATGCCCACCGGCAGGACAGAGTCGCGAATCGCTGTTGGCGTTGAAGGCGGCCAAGTTTGAGGTGGCCGATCCGGACGCTCGGCTGGCGCTGGCCCGTGGACTGGTGCCCTGCTTGTCCGATCCCGACCCGGAGTTGCGCGATGGCATCGCCTACGAGGCTCTGGCGCAATGGCTGCGGGCCGGCGACCTGCCGCCGCTGCAGCTGCGCGTAGTCCGCGATGCGTTGTACGCGACGCTGGACGCGCGTGATGAGTATGGCTTCGCGCATCCGTTCGCAGCGCTGGTGTTGTCCGAAGTGGCGCGTACCGATCGCGTGCAGCCATGGATGACCCTGGACGAACGCGCCACGATGGTGGCGCGTTCGGCGGACTACGTGCGCTCAGCGAGCGACTACCGTGGTTTTGACGACGTACAGGGGTGGCGCCACGCCATCGCCCACGGCGCTGACTGGCTGATGCAGTTGAGCCTGAACCCGAAGCTGGAGCGCGCGCAACTGGACGCGATCCTTGCCGCGATCGAGGTGCAGGCCGTGCCGCAAACCGCGCATGCGTACGTGTTCGGTGAGCCAGAAAGACTGGCGCGACCGCTGCTGTTCGTTGCCCAGCGCGGGGTGTATTCAGCCGAGGACTGGCATGCGTGGTTCGCGAAGTTGGTACCCAGGCTTGGGCATGCCTCGCTTGCCTACAGAGACAGCGGCTGGCTGGCACGACGCCACGACCTGATGGCGTTCCTGCAAGCGCTCTACGTGAAAAGCGATTCAAGCAAGGATGCGCGGATCGCGGCACTCAAGCCTGCGGTCGTGGCGGCGCTGGGGAAGGTTCCCTGAGCATGGGACAAGGCTCAGATCCAGCTTTGTAGCAAAAACTCAGGGAGACACCCTGAAAAACGAGCTTGCCTGTACGAAATTTCCGATGTCTGGCGTGTGCTGTTTCCGAAGTCCTGGATGTCCTGCTCTTGGCTGTTGGTTGAAAGGAATTGGCAGCGCAGAGACGCTGATGCGACCTCGGCCGACTTGATCGGCAAGTTCCAACTTCAGACTCAACCTCATTCGGCGCTTGCCGATGTCCTTGTTGCTTGCGAGCGGTTTTGCATGCTCGCAGTGCGCGATTTGAACCGGCGCGGACGCGGGCTCTTCGACACTTTCTGTTGAAATCAATCGATGTGAATCATCAAGGACGTCCTTTCGGTCGTGGCCTTGGTGGAGGTCAAGATTGTGGGTGTCCCCGTGGATGTGGGTGTCTCCGTGGATGTGGATGCAGTCGATGCGTCGATGTGGGTGCCCCCGTCGATGTACAGCGGCAATTCCGGGTGTCACCGTTGCGCTGCACCCATCAGCAACAGGCATGCCTTTGTGGGTCGGCGCTGTGCGCTGACGCATTTCCTGCATAGGTGCGGATGAAGCGTTCGATCACAGATCGAACCCACCCGAAACCCACAACTGGCGCGCCAGTAGCGGGTTTCGGTTCGTTGAGGCTACGCATGAACCAGGCGAGGCTGCCCAGGCGTTGGCGGCAGACGTTCAGTCGTTCGGCATTGCCGAGCAGGTTCTGCGCCTTGGCTTGACACGCAATCTGATCGAGCTCGCCGTCGGTGGTTGCCGGGAACAATCGGACCCAACGGCTCGCAACATCTTCAGCTGTCCACGCACAGGAAATTGCCGACAGTGGGCGTAGGGAAATGCCAGAATCCTGGATCTCCTGATTTGCTCCCCACTGATTTGCTCCTTCCCGGTCGGCACATTGGCCTGTCAGCCCGATCGTCGATGGGCGCGTTGAGCGTGGCTACTGATAGACATCCCCACCCGTCGCGCGGAACTCTGCCGCCTTTTCAGCCATGCCTTCGTTGAGCGCTTCGTCCGTATCGAGCCCGTGCTCCTTGGCGTAATCGCGCACATCCTGGGTGATCTTCATCGAGCAGAATTTCGGGCCACACATCGAACAGAAATGCGCGGTCTTGTGCGCTTCTTTCGGCAGGGTTTCGTCGTGGAATTCCTTGGCCTTCTCCGGATCGAGGCCGAGGTTGAACTGGTCTGCCCAGCGGAATTCGAAGCGCGCTTTTGACAGCGCGTTGTCGCGCGCCTGCGCGGCCGGATGGCCCTTGGCCAGATCCGCCGCATGCGCGGCAATCTTGTAGGTGACGATGCCGTCGCGCACGTCCTGCTTGTTGGGCAAGCCCAGATGTTCCTTCGGCGTCACGTAGCAGAGCATCGCGGTGCCGTACCAACCGATCATCGCCGCGCCGATCGCCGAGGTGATGTGGTCGTAGCCCGGCGCGATGTCGGTGGTCAACGGGCCCAGCGTATAGAACGGCGCTTCGCCGCACTTCTCGAGCTGGCGTTCCATGTTTTCCTTGATCAGGTGCATCGGCACATGGCCGGGGCCTTCGATCATGGTCTGCACGTCATGCTTCCAGGCAATCTGGGTCAGTTCACCGAGGGTGTCGAGTTCGGCGAACTGGGCAGCGTCGTTGGCATCGGCGATCGAACCCGGGCGCAGCCCATCGCCGAGCGAGAAGCTGACGTCGTAGGCTTTCATGATTTCGCAGATTTCCTCGAAGCGCTCGTAGAGGAAACTTTCCTTGTGGTGCGACAGGCACCACTTGGCCATGATCGAACCGCCGCGCGAGACGATGCCGGTGACGCGCTTCGCGGTGAGATGGATGAAGGGCAAACGCACGCCGGCGTGGATGGTGAAATAGTCGACGCCCTGCTCGGCCTGCTCGATCAAGGTGTCACGGTACAACTCCCAGGTCAGGTCCTCGGCGACGCCGCCGACCTTCTCCAGCGCCTGGTAGATGGGCACCGTGCCGATCGGCACCGGCGAATTGCGGATGATCCACTCGCGCGTCTCGTGGATGTGCTTGCCGGTGGACAGATCCATGACCGTGTCGCCGCCCCAGCGGATCGACCAGACCATCTTCTCGACTTCCTCGGCGATCGAGCTCGACAAGGCCGAGTTGCCGATGTTGGCGTTGATCTTGACGAGGAAATTGCGGCCGATGATCATCGGCTCGGATTCGGGGTGGTTGATGTTGTTCGGGATGATCGCGCGACCGCGCGCCACTTCGTCGCGCACGAATTCCGGCGTGATCAGCTTCGGCAGCGAGGCGCCGAACGATTCGCCAGCATGCTGCTTGAGCAGGTGCTGTTCGCGGATGCGCTCGAGATTCTGGTTCTCGCGGATCGCGATGTATTCCATCTCCGGCGTGATGATGCCCTGACGCGCGTAGTGCATCTGGGTGATGTTGCGACCCGGCTTTGGCCCGGCGCGGCTTCGGCACGTTCGGGAAGCGCACATGGTCGAGCTGGTGCGCACCGGCATGCTTGCGCGTGAACGGAGAAGTGAATTCCGCCAGTGGCTCACTGTCGCCGCGCGCCTCGATCCAGGCCGCGCGCAGGGCCGGCAGACCGGCGGCGAGATCGACGCGGTAGTCGGGATCGGTGTACGGACCCGAAGTGTCGTAGATCGCGAACGGCGCGTTCTTCTCGACCCCGAACGTGCTCGGCGTATCTTCGAGCACGACCTCGCGCATCGGCACGCGGATGTCGGCGCGACTGCCTTCGACATGAATCTTGCGCGAGCCGGGAATCGGGCGCACGACCGATTCGGTCAGTTCGGCGGCTTCGCGCAACAACGGGTTCGGTACGGCGTTCATCGGCTCATCCTGCTTTCTGTGGATTCGACCTCGCAGCGCAACTGCGAAGGTATTGGCAATCAGAAAGGCGGACGCCGACAGTCGATTCTGATCGCCTGCCTGACAAAGCTCCCTACGCCGGTGCTAACCGGATCAGGTTCCAAGGGACTCTCTCAGCCGACCGTCGCCGGCACCCCCGCTTCCAGGCACGCATTCAAGCATGTTGGTCGCTTCCTGGCCAGTGAGATCCCGCCTGGTGCGACGCCCATGGAATTGCTCCAATCGCGTCTTCAGGCACAACGCGGCACAATGACCGCTTGCCTCAAGGAGTCGCCATGGATACCCAGCATCCTGATCTGCACGCGTTGTTTGCCGCCCATCTCGATGTGCTCAAGCAGCGCAGCGACACCGCCCTTGCGCGCAGCGGGTTCGACCACCTGGTCATGCCTTCAGGTTCGCTGCGATATCAATTTCTCGATGATCGTGACTATCCATTTTTCGTCAATCCGCATTTCAAGCATTGGCTGCCGGTGACCAAGGCGCCTGGCTCATGGATCGTCTACACGCCAGGGCGCCGACCCAAGCTGGTCTACCTGCAACCAGCCGACTACTGGCATGTGGTTCCCGATGCGCCGGCCGGATACTGGGTCGAGCATTTCGACATCGTCGTTGTTCGCGAGGCGAAGGACGCCTTGGCCGAGCTGCCGAAGGATGTCACACGTTGCGCAATCATCGGCGAGGAGAATGCGGCACTGAACGGATTCGCCCCGAACAATCCGAAGGGTGTTCTTGACTACCTGCATTTCCATCGCTTCATCAAGACCGACTACGAACTCGCGATGATGCGGGTGGCAAGCAAGATCGGCGCGCGCGCGCATCGCGCCGCCGAGCAGGCGTTCCGCGCCGGCGAATCGGAATTCGGCATCCACATGGCCTACCTCGCTGCGGCCCGGCAAGCCGAAAATGAGCTTCCGTACTCGAACATCATCGCGCTAAACGAACACGGTGCGGTGTTGCACTACCACGATCTGCGCCACGCGCCGCCGTCGCAATCGCATTCGTTCCTGATCGATGCCGGGGCAAGCTTCCATGGCTATGCCAGCGACATCACGCGCACTTATGCGGCAGTCGATGCACCCGAATTCCAGGCTCTCGTTGGATCCGTCGATGCGGTGCAGAGGAGACTCTGTGGGCAAGTCCGCGCTGGCAAGGATTATGCCGCCCTGCATGTCGATTCCCATCACCAGCTCGCCGGGGTGCTCAAGGAGCACGGCTTCATTCGCATGAGCACCGAAAGCGCGGTTGAATCGGGGGTTTCAGCGGTGTTCTTTCCGCATGGGCTCGGTCATCCGATCGGCCTGCAGGTGCACGATGTGGCAGGCTTTGCCGCCGATGATTCCGGCAATACGATCGACCGACCGCCCGGGCATCCGTATTTGCGCATGACGCGCAAGATCGAACCCGGCGCGGTGGTGACGATCGAGCCGGGTCTGTATTTCATCGACATGCTGCTGGCCACGCTGAAGGACAAGCCCGAAGCGCGCGACATTGCCTGGGATCGCGTCGATGCGTTCCGCAAGTTCGGCGGAATCCGCATCGAGGATGATGTGGCGTGCACGGCTGACGCGCCGGAGAACCTGACGCGTGATGCGTTCGCCATGCTCGACAAGGTGTGAGCAACCAAGCGAGCTCGGCACCCGGAACTGAACAACACGCAAACCGACACGGGCAGGGATCGCTGGTCGTGCAACCAACGGGCCTTGTCCGACGTCCTTTGACAAGTCACGCACCGACTGATCGGTGCTATTCAGTGGAGATCGACATGAATTATCGAGGCGCAAACCGTATCCTTGCCGGCAGCCTTCTTCTCGGCGTACTGCTGATCTGCGGTCCGCTGTTCGCACGCAGCGACGATGGCGAAAAGAAGAACTACAATAGTGACCAGGTCAGCGTGAGCTGGACGGATCCGGCGCAGTTCACCGAGACCAAATATGGCCGCCCGTTCCGCCAGCCCGAGCCCGAGATCTGGCTCACCGAATTCCAGAAAACCCTGGTCAAACGGGCCGGTGCCACGCTAAAGCCCGGCCAGCACCTCGAAGTCACAATTACCAATGTGGATCTTGCCGGCCAGGTCGAACCCTTCCATGGTTCGGGCGCAACCGACGTGCGCGTGGTCAAGTCGATCTATCCACCGGAAATCGACCTCAGCTTCACGCTCACCGGCGCCGATGGACAGGTGCTCGACAGTGGCGAACGCAAGCTGCGCGATCCGGCCTTTCTTGATCGCGGATCGGCCAGCCGCAGCGATGCCTATCGCTTCGAGAAGCGCCTGCTCGAGGACTGGGTCAACAGGGAATTCGGCAAGTCATCAAACAGTTGATGACATGATCGATGCGGGCTCAATCGCGATCGACGCTATAGACGATAGGCCTGATTGATCGCGACCAGCCCGTCAGGCAGGCCTGTCGGCGAGGTATTCCGCGCCAGCACCATGGCCTGGAACTTCTCACCCATCTCGCCGGGCAAGGTCAGCCGCTTCACTTCCTGGGCCAGGCGATAGCGGCTGACGTCGTCGGCATCGGCACTGGCGTGCTCGAAGTGTTGCGCCAATCCGTTCGCGATCAGGAATTGCGCTTGCGCGGCATAGCCGGCGACGCTGAAACCGGCTTGATTACCGGCCTCGGCAAGGCCGGTGAAATCAACGAAGGCGGTGATGTCCTGCAGACCCGGCAGGATCAAGGCGTCGGCGTGGGCGCGATGGCGGTAGTGGCAAACCAGGGTGCCGTCATCGCGCTCGGCGCGGTAGAACTCGGCACGCGGGTAGCCATAGTCGACGAACATCGCGATACCGGCCTCAAGGCTGCCGAGCACGGCCTGCATCCAGTACGGCAATTGCGGCAGGATCTCCGAACGGTAGCCCTCGGCAAACGTGAGCCCAAGATCGCGCTCGACATGGCGCACGGCACCGGCGACAAGCGCATCGGCCGGTCGATCGCAACGCACGAATCCGCCGGAATCGTTGACCGTCACATGCTCCTCGAAGACCTCGCCATCGCGAATCACGAAGCGTGTGACCGGCAAGGCATCGATGACCTCGTTGGCGAACAGCACGCCGCGCCAGGCCGGCTCGGGCGGACGATCGAGCCAATCGATGCGCGCGAACAGTTCCGCCGACAATCTGCTTTGCAAGCGCTCACCCTGACGCTGACGCAGATCGGCACTCGGCTCGAGGATGCGATAGCGACGGGGCAAGACATCGCTCTCGGCAAAGGCCAGCATCACCGCCTCGGCGAACGCACCACTGCCACCGCCCAATTCGCAGAACTCTGCATCGCTGCCGAATTCGCGCAGGCACGGCACCAGCGCATCGGCAACGCATTGGGCAAACAACGAACCCAATTCGGGCGCGGTGACGAAATCACCTGCAGCGCCGAATTTTGTCCGTCCGGCGCTGTAATAACCAAGCCCCGGCGCGTAAAGACAGCGCTCCATGAAGCGAGAGAACGGCATCGGCCCCTGCGCGGCGATCTCGGCGCGGATCACGGCGACAAGATCTGAGGAAAGGGCGAGTTCGGCGTCGCCCGGTGTCGGCAATGAAGGAATCACGGCTGGCTCGCTGCGCCGAGTTGCGGCACTCTTGACAGGATACCGACGTGCACGGAGAACACCAATGACGGAACTGCCGAACAGCCGACCTGTCGTGCTCATCACCGGGGCGGCGCGACGTGTCGGGGCGAGCATTGCGCGCACCCTGCACGCGGCCGGTTACGATCTTGCCCTGCACTGCCGCCATTCGCGGCGCGAGCTCGATGCCCTGATCGGCGATCTCGAACAACAGCGCGGATCGAGCACGCTCGCCTTGCAGGCCGAACTCGCCGACGTCGATGCCCTGCCCGACCTCGTCAATGACTCGATAGCCCGCTTCGGCCGACTCGATGGTCTGGTCAACAATGCCTCGGCGTTCTTTCCGACGCCACTGCAAAGCGTGACCACGCAGCAATGGGACGAGTTGTTCGCATCGAATGCACGCGCGCCGTTCTTTCTCGCCAAGGCGGCGGCTTCACACTTGCGCCAACGCGCCGGCGCCATCGTCAACCTGCTCGATATCTATGCGCAACGGCCCTTGCCGGGCTATTCGGTCTACTGCATGGCCAAGGCCGCCCAGGCCGCGATGACCGAGGCGCTCGCCCACGAACTCGGGCCCGACGTGCGCGTCAACGGCGTCGCACCGGGTGCAGTGATGTGGCCGGAAAATGGCAAGAGCTACGCGAACAGGGACGAGATCATCGCGCGCACGCCATTGAAACGCGCAGGCTCGGCCGACGATGTGGCGAAGACCGTGCTCTGGCTGCTGCGTGACGCCAGTTTTGTGACCGGACAAATTGTGCGCGTGGATGGCGGACGATCGCTGGCGATCTAGCCCGGATTATTCGTGAATACGCGTGATGATCGCGCAGGGCTTTGGATTCACGCGGCATTTCGCGATTGAGGCAATAGCGGGTGTTATTGCCGAATGAGCGAAAGACCGTGTGGATTCAAGGGGCAAGCGAGGGCGCGTGTTTTTCATGAACAATCCGGGCTAGGAGTCTGTCGGACTTTGCTCGGCCGGGCTGCGAATCCGTCTGTGCGGTTCATATTCGCGCCGCTTTTTGACCCATAGAACCACTATGGGCCTGCAAATCGTCACAAATCTGCCCTCACACAGCCGAATTCTCGCCTCACCCGGCAAAGCCCGACAGGCTCCTAGCGCCCGCGTCTACACGCAACAACCCACCGTCTTCGGCGAAACAACGATTTCGTGCAGCCGCTTGATCAGCAATGCCACCGCAGCTCGCGTCCAAAGGTGAACCGCAAGTTCAGCAGATCCAGCATCTTGCCAAGGGTCAGCTGTCGGATCGGCGCAGCCCGGTAGCCCGGATCGGGCCAGGCTCATTCGACCTCGTCCTTCCCGGCGAGTGCGACGCATGCGGTTGGGGGTGCGCAATCCAGCCGACTTGTCTGGCACGACACACTTGTTCACCCCATGCAAGCTCGCTCATGTTGCGCTCGCCTTGCGATGCACCACGCCCAACCATCGTGCAGATCGTGACTCAGTATCACGTCGGGTCTGGCCGTGGCTGCCGGCATTGGATACATTGACGCAGTCCGGACACCCATCTGCACCCGGCACTGGAATTGACTTGAAAATCCTCTATGTGGGAGTGCCGGGATCGACGACCGGTGATCTGTATGCATACGTAGCCGACCTCGGCGACGGCTCGCAACTGGACATGGCTGCAAGCGGTCGCAGTGCGATCACGGCTGCGGCGCAAAGCGACTATGACGTCGTCATCGTCGGCCCGATGCTGGTCAACCATTCACCATCCGATCTGCTCGAACAGATCCGCATCCTCCGGCCCGGCGCGATCCGCATTGCCCTGGTTGAGCCGGAAACCATGGATCAGCGAACGCTCGGGCGCCTGCTCGGTGTCGCCCACCGCTTCCTGCCGCTGCCGATGAGCGCTGCTCAACTGCTCGAATCCGTGCACAGTTTCGAGGAGCTGCGCGAGACCGTCGACAATCCGCGCCTGCGCACCCTGGTCGGCGGCATCGATAACTTGCCGGCACCGCCCAAGCTCTATTTCAACCTCATGCAGACCCTCGACAACGAGGAAAGCAACTCATCGGATGTTGCGACCCTGGTCTCCAGCGATCCGGCGATCGCTGCGAAGGTACTGCGCCTGTGCAACTCGGCCTATTTTTCGAGAGGTCGTGAAATCAGCGATCTGCGGTCGGCGGTTACCCAGCTCGGTACCACCACCATTCGCGAACTGGTTCTGGCCAGCGAAGTGTTCTCGATGGCCAGTCCGGTCAAGGTCGATCGTCAGGATCTGCAGCGGCGCGCCCTGCTGGCCTCGCGGCTGGCCGCAAAGATGCTTCCGGAAAGCAGTGCGGAACTTGGCTCGACTGCCGCCCTGCTGGCCAACATCGGACTTCTGCTGCCCGGGGTGCGCAATGAATGCATCTGCACGGACGCCCCTGACAGCGACGATGAGCGTCCGGGCCATGCTGAAGCGGGCGCATATCTGCTCGGGCTTTGGGGGCTGCCGATGCCGATCGTCGAAGCCGTTGCTTTCCACCGGGCACCCCGGAAATCCAGCTTGCGCAGCTTCTGGGTTCCCGGCGCCGTCCATGTTGCGGTCGCCCTCGCCTGCGACGAAGCCATCGACGAGGAGTACCTGTCCAGTCTCGGCGTATTGCCACGCCTGGCCGGCTGGCGCGATCAGGCAAACCGCCTCGCCGAAATCAGCCTCGAAGCATAACCAGCAGGCGGCGCAGAACCCGGGTGGGTGCCGCGCCGCGCCGCTCAGGCCTTGACCTTGAACGCCCCGGCGACCATGTCCTTGTCGAAACCCTGGCCGGCATCGCCTTCTGTGGCGTAGCGATACAAGGCCGCCGCGTAGACACCCTGCAACGCGGCCTGGATCAGGATCAGCAGCAGCAATGCAACGACAACCGCGACGATGGCGGTGATCGTGATCGCGAGGATGCCACTCGACACGGCCAGCACGATCAAGCCGCCGCCAATGATGACCAGGCCAAAGAATACGAGTCCGAAAACGAGGCCGATTCCGCTGGTTCCGATCAGGTTCTGGCCCCAGGTCTTCTTGAGCAACTCGGCGCTGCGCTTGACCGCATCGATCGGGCCGATGTCCTGGCTGACCAGCACCGGCACGACGAGGAAGGACGCCACCGTCCAGGCCAGGCCGATCAGGCCGATGACAAAGCGTCCGATGAATCCGGCGCGCTCCTGCAAGGCACGCAGGATCACACCCACAGTCGCTGCGATGACGGCATAGCCGAGGATCGCCGGCAACTTCGACATGGCGATGCGAAAACCATCGGCAACGGTCGGGTCACCGCCGTTGAGACGGATCATCGCCGCGCCGATCAGGGCCGAGTTGAAGAAGATGATGACGAAGTACTGGACCACATAGAACGCAAACATGAAGAGATAGAACAAGGGATTCATGTGCTCGCGATCGAGGCCGCTGAACATGCCGGCAAAGATGGCCGGCACAAAAAAAGTCGCGCCGACGATGATGCAGCTGATCGCCGACAGCAGCGGAAAGATCAACAATTCCTTGTCGGAACGCAACACCGACGCACTGGCCTTGACCAGTGACCAGCTCTGCGAAAATTTCTCGAACATTTCGACTCCCTCTGTCTCGAAAGAAAGACTGCCTGATGGCAGCGCGGCCTGAGTATAACTGCGTGCGATCGCCGGTGTTGAAGCGCCGTATGATGCAAACCTGCCCTGATCAGTCGAGGCTGGCCAAGTCCGGTGCCAAGCCGTATTGGGCGTGCTCGCGCCACAGTTCAGCGATGCACTTTCCGCTGTGCGGATGCCTTGCGAACGGTGCGATTTCGACGAGCGGCGCAAGTACGAACGCATGTTCCAGCTCGTCGCGCGGCACTTGCAAATGACCGGGGCCGTGCACGATCAGGTCACCGAACAGGACGATGTCAATATCGAGCGTACGGCTCGAATAGCGCTCGACGTCACGCCGCCTGCCCTCGCGATCTTCCAGCGCATGCAACCAGCGATCGAGTTCCTCCGGCATCCAGTCGGTATCAAGCCCGACCGCCATGTTGAAAAAAGCCGGCCCGTCGAAGCCGACCGCCGCAGTTCGATGGACGCTGGAGACGAGCAGGTCGCCGAACTGCGCGTGCAAGGCATCGATCGCCGCACGCAGATGCCGTTCGGGTTCAATATTCGAGCCAAGGCTCAAATACGCCCGGGTCACGCGCGCGGCCCTTTGCACGCTTCATCGCGTCCAAGAACCGCCGCGATGACGTCACGCAGGTCAGCGCCAGCAGGTTTCTGGTACAGGCGCAATCCGAATTCAGGCAGGATCGCAATCAGGTGATCGAAGATGTCCGAGACGATGCCTTCGTACTCGCTCCACGCTGTCGTCTTCGAGAAGCAATACAACTCCAGCGGAATGCCCTCGCCGCTCGCCTCGATCTGGCGCACGATCAGGGTCATGTCCTGGCGGATGCCCGGATGCGATTTGAGAAAACTCAGCGCATAGGCGCGCAGGGTGCCGAGGTTGGTCAGGCGGCGCTGGTTGAGTGGAAACCTGCCGGCATCACCGAGCTGGCTGTTCCAGCTCGTGACCTCGCTGCTCTTGCTGGCCAGATAGTCGCTCAGCACGGTCGATGCCGACATTCGCGCGATGTCCTCGGCGTCGATGAAATGCACGCTGCCCGCGTCGATCAGCACCGAGCGCTTGATCCTGCGCCCACCCGCCTCGGACATTCCGCGCCAGTTCTTGAACGGATCGGCGATCAGTTTCCAGGTCGGGATCGTGGTGATCGTCTTGTCCCAGTTCTGCACCTTGACCGTATGCAGGGCGATATCGATCACATCGCCATCGGCGCCCGCACCCGGCACTTCGATCCAGTCACCGACACGCAGCATGTCGTTGGAAGTCAATTGCACACCGGCGACCAGGCCGAGGATGGTGTCCTTGAACACCAGCAGCAGGATTGCCGAGAGTGCGCCGAGTCCGGACAACAGGATCAGCGGCGAACGGTTGATCAGGGTCGAGATGATGACCACGGCACCGACGATGAACACCGCAATCTTGAGAAACTGGATATAGGTCTTGATCGATCGCGTGCCCTTGCTGCCGCGCTTGTAGATTTCTTCCAGCGCATCCAGCGTCGCCGTGATCGCGAGCATCAGAAAGAGGATGGTGCCGGCCAGGGCGATGCTCCGGATCAGCGCATCGAGCTCATCGGGTACGCCCGGAACGAAGCCGATGCCGAACTGGATCACCAGGGTCGGCACCATGTGCGAAAGACGACGCAAGGCGCCGTGTTCGACCCAGATATCGTCCCAGGCCCATGCCGTGCGCCGGGCCACGGCACGAAAGCCACGGATCAGCAAACGCCGAGTCACCGTTGCGGCCAACCAGGCCAGCAAGATCAAGGCGGACAATCCGCCAATCGTTTGATTCTGAGGCTGCATCAGCCATTGCATCACTGCTTCCACGTCTTGCCTCTCTACGGCATCGAATGATCGACTCAAGTATTGACTATCGCGGCGGTGGCAAGCCGTGTCTACAATGCCGGCCCGGTTCGACTGCAGTTTCAACCATGACCTATTGTGTGGGTATCCACGTCAATGAAGGCCTTGTGCTCGCCTCCGATACGCGCACCAGCTCCTCGTTTGACGATGTGCGTGTGCACGGCAAGATGCACGTCTTTGAGAAACCCGGCGAATGCGTATTCGTGCTGATGTCGGCCGGCAACCTTGCCACGACCCAGGCCGTCATCGCCACCCTGCGCCGCGATATCGAGAATCCCGATTCGGGATTCAGCCTGTTCAAGGCCAAGCGACTCTATGAAGTGGCCGACTATATCGGCAAGGTTCTGGTCGACAACCAGACGCAAATCGGTGAAAAGGCCCAGCAAAGCGGCGTCAGTGTCGAAGCAACCCTGATTCTCGGTGGCCAGATTGCCGGAGGCGACGCCGCAGTGCGCCTGATCTACCCACTCGGCAACTGGATCAGCACTTCGCCGGAGACCCCTTATCTGCAAATCGGCGAATCGAAATACGGCAAGCCGATCCTCGAACGCATCATCGATCGCGATACCACGCTCGAAGATGCAGCACGTTGCGCCCTGGTCTCACTCGATTCGACGATCCGCTCGAACGTCTCGGTTGGACTGCCAATCGATCTCGCCATCATCCGCGATGGTGAACTGCGTGTAGGCGAGCAGATCCGCATCGACGAAGACACCCAGTTCTACATCGACATTCGCCAGGCCTGGGCACAGAAACTCGCCGAAGCCGTGCATACCCTGCCGCCGTTTCCCTGGGAAACAACGACGTGAAACGCTTGAATGCAACGGAGAAACCGCCGAACCAGTTCGGCTGTTGATCAACAAACTCCGCAAACGACCGAGCTTCACGCGCTGCCCATAAATCCTCACCGTCATCCCGGCGAAGGCTGGGGTGACGAGGGGTATCCTGGCGAATCCCCGCAATTGCAACACTCGGATCAGCCCCGCTCGCGCTCGATCTGCACGCCGACTGATTTAGATCCCGTGACCGCACCGGGCTTGGCCAGGCGCAGGCGCACATGTTTCACATCGAACTCGTCGAGGATAATCGCCGCGCAGCGTTCGGCGAGGGTTTCGACAAGCTGGAATTCTGCCGCCTCGACAAAGGCGATCAAGCGTTTGGAGACCGCCTTGTAATCGAGCGTGTCCTCGATGCGATCGGTCGCTGCCGGGCGGGTGTTGTCGAAACGCATTTCGATATCGAGCGCGACGACTTGGCGGATGCGTCGCTCCCAGTCATAGATGCCGATGATGGTTTCGATGCGCAGGTCTTCTATGAAAACGATATCCATGGACTCTCCGATCCGGATGTTGACGGTGCAGTTGCTGGTCGCCGCTCAAGCCAGCGCAGACAGGGATTCCAGATCCCAGCGCGGGAACACCTTGATCTGCGCATCGTTGCACTGGCCGGCGTTGAGCCGGATCGATCCGGCCAGAGCGATCATTGCACCGTTGTCGGTGCAGAATTCCAGGCGCGGAAAATAGGTCTTGAACCCATCCTTGTCTGCCGCCTCCGCCAGTTGCCTGCGCAGACGCCGGTTTGCACCGACGCCGCCAGCGATGACCAGACGCTTTGCGCCGGTTGCCTGCATCGCGCGTCGACACTTGATGACGAGTGTCTCGACGATCGCCTCCTCGAAATCGCGCGCAATCGAGGCGCGGACCGGATCACTCTGGTCGCTGCGCTGCCAGGCCAGCAAGACCTGGGTCTTCAAGCCCGAAAAACTGAAATCGAGCCCGGGGCGATCGGTCATTGGCCGGGTAAAGCGAAACTGGCCCGGTTTGGCCGTTTCGGCCAGTTTGGCCAGGGTCGGACCGCCCGGATAGGGCAAACCCATGAGTTTGGCGGTCTTGTCGAAGGCTTCACCGGCGGCGTCATCCAATGTATCGCCGAGCAAGCGGTAACGGCCAATGGCCTCGACCTCGATCAACATTGAATGCCCGCCGGAAACGAGCAGGGCCACGAATGGCGGCTCGGGCGGATCGTCTTCGAGCATTGGCGCCAGCAGATGACCCTCCATGTGATGCACGCCAATGGCCGGGATTTCGAGCGCCCAGGCCATCGAGCGGGCCGCAGCGGCGCCGACCAGCAAGGCACCGACCAGGCCCGGTCCGGCCGTGTAAGCCACTCCGCCAAGATCGCCGATGGCCATTCCGGCCTCGGCCAGGGTCTGGCGGATCAGCGGCAGCAGCTTGCGCACATGGTCGCGCGAGGCCAGTTCCGGCACCACACCGCCGTATTCGGCGTGCAGGTCGATCTGGCTATACAGGGCGTGCGCGAGCAGGCCGCACTGGCGGTCGTAGACGGCCACCCCGGTTTCGTCGCAGGAGGTCTCGATGCCGAGCACCGGACCGGGTTTTGCAATGATCGATGCCATGAAATAGAATGCGCGGCTCGCCCGAGAGCCCGGGTGTCGAGTTTAACAGCGGAGAGACTATGCCAAGCGTCAAAGTTCGCGAGAACGAACCGTTCGAGTTTGCCCTGCGCCGCTTCAAGCGCACCTGTGAAAAGGCCGGCGTGCTGGCTGAAGTGCGCAAGCGCGAGTTTTACGAAAAGCCGACCCAGGAACGCAAGCGCAAGCGCGCGGCTGCGGTCAAGCGCCATCTGCGTCGCGTCGGTCGCGATGTGACCAAGCGTCAGCGCATGTATTGATCGAGCGGTTGCGTGGTCGCCTTGGCGATCCACACGACCGATTGATCGCGGAATCGGCACCGCGCTGATTCCGCAACATCCGGGCTGAACATTCGGCCGGCTCTGCCCACGCAGCGCCGGCCGTTTGTGTTTGTGTTGCGCAAGGTTCCGATTCAGCAAACAGCAAACTTCCAATCGTGGTGAGCGTAGTCTGTCCTGAACTGACCGAAAGCAATCAAGATCATTTTTGTCTCGGCAACTCAGTTATCTGGAATCACCCTTCGACAGGCTCAGGGCGAACGGCTGAGGTAAATAAGTCGCTCCTTGAACCGATCAAAACCGAATGAGGTACACGATGTCACTCAAGGCAAGCATTACCGACGACATGAAGGCCGCGATGCGCGCCGGCGAGAAGGATCGCCTCGGCGTGATCCGCCTGATGCTGGCCGCGCTCAAGCAGCGCGAAGTCGACGAGCGCATCGAGCTTGATGACGCCCAGATACTCGGCATCCTCGAAAAGATGCTCAAACAGCGCCGCGATTCGATCGAACAGTTCAGCGCCGCCAATCGCGAAGACCTCGTCGCGGTCGAGCGCGCCGAAGTCGAAATCATCCAGACCTACCTGCCCGCCCAGCTTTCGGCCGCCGAGCTCGATGCGATCGTAACCACGGCCATCTCCGATTCCGGCGCGACCAGCGCACGCGAGATGGGCAAGGTCATCGCCCTGGTCAAACCCCAGGTCGCCGGCCGCGCCGACATGGGCCAGGTTTCGGAGTTGATCAAGGCGAAGCTCGCGTAGCGAGCCGGGATTGGGCATTCGGGATTCGGGATTGGTCAAGGCGAAAGCGCTCGAGGCGACACCGGACGCGTCGCGCCGACGGAGAAGCACGGGCACGGCACGATGCGCCTTTGCGAATCCCGAATCCCGAATTTCGAATCCCGAACCTTAAACTCCCCCCATGACTGGCCGCATCCCCGAACGCTTCATCGACGATCTCCTGACCCGCATCGATATTGTCGATGTGATCCAGGAGCGGGTGACGTTGAAGAAGGCTGGGCGTGACTGGTCGGCGCGCTGTCCGTTCCATGACGAGCGCTCGCCTTCGTTCACGGTCAGTCCGGCCAAGCAGTTCTACCACTGCTTCGGCTGTGGCGCGCATGGCAGCGCAATCCGCTTCCTGATGGACTACGACCGCCTCGAATTTCCCGATGCGATCGAGGAGCTCGCCGCGCGTGCCGGCCTCATGGTCGAATACGAAGGCGGTCAGCGCCAGGCCCCGCGCGAGGATGTCAGTGATCTCTACACGCTGCTCGAAGCGGCCGCGACCTTCTACCGGGAGCAACTCGCACGCAATCCAGCGGCGCGCGAATACTTCGAGCGCCGTGGCGTCGACAAAGAAACGCTGAAGCGTTTCAACCTCGGCTTTGCCCCGAACCAGTGGGATGCGCTGAAGAGCGCGCTCGGCACAAATCCGCAGCGGATCGCCCTGCTCGACAAAGCCGGCATGCTCGCCAGCGGTGATCGCGGCAATCAGTACGATCGTTTCCGCGATCGCGTGATGTTCCCGATTCTTGATCGGCGCGGGCGCACGATTGCATTCGGCGGCCGGATATTCGAGAAAGGCGGCGATGGATCGTCGCTTCCTGGATCTCACGCACCGGTATTGCGCACAGATGCCAGTGCAGAACAAGCCGAGGAACCTGAACGCAAGGGCGCTGGTGGCCCGAAGTATCTGAACTCACCCGAGACCCCGCTGTTCCACAAGGGTCGCGAACTGTTTGGCCTGTGGCAGGTGCGTGACGCCAACCAGAAAATCCATCGCCTGCTCGTGGTTGAGGGCTATATGGATGTGATTGCCCTGCATCAATACGGCATCACCCAGGCGGTGGCCACGCTCGGCACAGCAACCACCAGCGACCATGCTGAAATCCTGTTCCGCAATTCTGCGGATGTTTATTTTTGCTTCGACGGCGACCGCGCCGGACGACAAGCTGCCTGGCGCGCGGTTGAATCAGTGCTGCCACGCATGCGCGATGGTCGCCAGGCCTGGTTCCTGTTTGTGCCGGACGGCGAAGATCCCGACTCGCTGATCCGTGCCGAAGGCCTCGATGGCTTTGAGCGTCGGCTCAAGCTGGCGACCCCGCTCAGCGAGTTCTTCTTTGCCGAGACCGGCAAGGATGTGAACCTGGCCAGCATTGATGGCAAGGCACGCCTCGCCGAGCGCGCGCGCCCGCTGATCGGGCAGATTCCCGATGGCGCGTTTCGCGACCTCATGTATGCCGAGCTGGAGCGACTGAGCGGGGCAAAAACCGTATTGCTGGGTGGTACTGGTCAAGCCAACGTTCATGGCTCGGCTCGGCTCGCCGGTGGCCGCCCAGCGCAACGCTCACTGGTGCGCACTGCCGTCGCCCTGCTTGTGCAATCACCCTCTCTGGGTGCCGAAATCGAACCGCCATGGACATTCTCCGAACTTCGCCAGCCCGGTATTCCGTTGCTGGTCGAACTGATCAAGCTCGGCCGAGATCGACCGGCGCTGACCACGGGCGCCCTGCTTGAGCACTTCGCTGGCCGTGAGGAAGCGACCGCACTGAACAAGCTGGCGACGATGGATCTGCTCGTCGATCCGGGCCAGGGCCGCGCCGACTTCCTTGGCGCACTTGCGCAATTGGACGTCCAGACATCCCAACAGCGCCTCGATGATCTGATCGCGCGCCAGCTTGATGGCGGACTTTCCGACGCTGAACGTGATGAATTGCGCCATCTGATGGCGAACAAGCCCGCGCACAGGAAACGCTGACTGGTTTCGCTTGAAACCTTGACTTGACAACAACGCGCCGGATCGGCTCCACTTGCTGCATGCGCACAATTATTTTGACTACGACGATGACTACGCCCCTTCGGGCGCGGCTGATCGTGCGCAGATAGTTTTTTCGCACCGACTCCGCAGTCCGACAAGGCTGCGGGATGCGTGATCCCGATCAGCCCTGGAAAGCGCGGAGCCACCCAGCGGAGGCCCGATGAGCCCGTTTGCCAAGTTGTCAGCCACACTTGCTGCTACGCGTCAGAACATTGCGTGCCTGACCGCCACCGGATCACAGCCGGTCACCGCACACAAGTTCGGCGGCTCCTCGCTGGCCAATGCCGACTGCTTTCGACGTGTCGCAAGCATCCTGCTCGAGCGCGACGACGCGACCCAGGTCACCGTGGTATCGGCCATGCAGGGCGTGACCAATGCGTTGATCGCGCTCGCACAGACTGCCGCTGCCAGGGATCCGGCCTGGCAAGCGCAATGGAGCACGCTTCGAGCGCGTCATCTCGAGACCGCACGCGAGCTCCTCGACGACAAGTCCGGCGCACTGCTCGTCTGGCTCGAAGCGCGTCTTGCCGATCTTGCCGACACCTTGAAAGCACTGGCCGTGCTCGGTATTCCGGCACGCGAGGCGCTCGATTCGATCCAGGGCCTTGGCGAGGTCTGGTCGGCAAGCCTCTTGCGTGCCTACATCGAATCACTAGGACAGGACTGCGCCCTGCTCGATGCGCGTGATGTGCTCGTCGTCAGTCAGGGCGAACTCGGTGTGGCGGTCGACTGGCAGGCCAGTGCCGTGCGATTGGCCGACTGGCGCGCGAATCACCCACAACGTCGCGTCATCATCACCGGCTTTGTCGCCCGCGACAGTGATGGCCGGCCCACCACACTCGGTCGCAATGGCAGCGATTTTTCGGGCGCGATCTTCGCCGCCCTGTTCGAGGCCCGCGAACTGCATATCTGGACCGATGTCGATGGCGTGCTCTCGGCTGATCCGCGCCTCGTGCCGGAAGCCGTCTCGCTGAATGCGCTGTCCTACGAGGAAGCTTGCGAGCTTGCCTATTTCGGCGCCAAGGTCATCCATCCACAGACGATGCTGCCGGCGATGGCGATGGGCCTGCCGATCCATATCCGCAACACATTCAAGCCCTCGCATCCGGGCACCCGCATCGCGACCGTCGGCGATTGTGCCGAAGGCCCCGTGCGCGGACTCTCGCTGGCTGACCAGTTGGCTATCATCAATGTCGAAGGGGCCGGCATGATCGGTGTGCCGGGCACCGCCGAGCGCGTGTTTGCGGCACTGCGCGATGCCAGGGCATCGGTGGTGATGATTTCGCAGGGTTCGTCGGAGCATTCGATCTGCGTGGTCGTGCGCGGCGCCGATTGCGCGCGCGCCGAGGTTGCCCTCGATGCCGTGTTCGGTCGTGAACTGAGCCAGGGCCAGATCCAGGCGATCACGGTGACCCGCGATATCAGCGTGCTCGCCGCCGTCGGCGATGGCATGGCCGGCATGCCCGGTGTCGCGGCCCGTCTGTTCGCAACCCTGGGGCGCGCCCAGGTCAATATCCGCGCGATCGCCCAGGGCGCTTCGGAGCGCAACATCTCGGTGGCCCTGGCCAGCAGCGACGCGGCGCGCGCCTTGCGTGCCGCGCATGCCGGATTCTGGCTGTCGCCGCAGACCCTGTCGATCGGCGTGATCGGCCCCGGCAATGTCGGGCGCGCCCTGCTCGATCAGTTGCGCGAGGCGATTCCGCGTCTGCGCCGCGAGGCCAACCTCGATCTGCGCGTGCGTGCGATAGCATCAAGCAGCCGGATGCTGACCAGCGAACGCGGCGACCTGTCGACCGATTGGTCCGCGCAACTTGCTTCGAGCGACCAGACGGCGGATTTCGAACGCTTCACGCGCCATGTCCACGCCGCGCATCTTCCGCATGCGGTGATCATTGATTGCAGCGCCAGCGACGAGGTGGCCTCGCACTATCCGGACTGGCTCGCTGCGGGCATCCACGTGATCACGCCTAACAAGCAGGCCGGATCAGGACCACTCGCACGCTGGCAGGCGATCCGTGATGCGCGCGCCGGTGGCGGTGGACGCTTGCGCTACGAGGCCACCGTCGGGGCCGGCCTGCCGGTAATCTCGACCCTGCGCGATCTGATTGATACCGGCGACGAGCTGATCGCCATCGAGGGCATCCTTTCCGGAACGCTGGCATGGCTGTTCAACCGCTACGACGGCGGCCAACCGTTCTCGGCGCTCGTGCGTGAAGCCCTCGCGCTCGGCTACACCGAACCAGACCCGCGCGACGACTTGTCCGGCCTTGATGTCGCCCGCAAGCTGGTGATCCTCGCCCGCGAAGCCGGCCAGTCGCTGGAATTGACCGACGTCGATGTGCGCGGCCTGGTGCCTGCCGAGCTGCTCGATCTCGACAAGGAACAGGCCATTGCCGCACTCGATACGCTCGACGTGGCGATGGCGGAAACGCTGGAGGCGGCGCGATCACGGAACTGCGTGCTGCGCTATGTCGCCCGCCTCGACAAGAAAGGTCATGCCAGTGTCGGCCTGGTCGAATTGCCCGAGACCCACGCCTTCGCCAACCTGCGCCTGACCGACAACAGCGTGCAATTCACGACCAAACGCTATGCAGACAATCCGTTGATCGTGCAAGGACCCGGCGCGGGTCGCGAAGTCACCGCCGCCGGCATCTTCGCCGACCTGTTGCGGCTCGGCGCTGCGCTTGGAGCGCGCCTGTGAATTCAGCGACGGCGTTCGCGCCGGCCAGCATCGGCAATGTTGCGGTCGGCTTCGATATCCTCGGCCAGAGCATTGCCGGCATCGGTGATCGCGCGACGGTACGGCGCATGGATGAGTCGGGGGTGCGCATCGACGCAATCCGTGGCTGCGTCACCAACCTGCCGATGGATGCGATGCAGAACACGGCTGGTCGTGCCCTGATCGCGATGCGTGAGGCACTCGATCTTTCATTTGGATTTGCCATCGAACTCGACAAGGGCATCGCGCTCGGTTCCGGCATGGGCGGATCGGCAGCCTCCTGCGTGGCCGCACTGATCGCCGCGAACGCCTTGCTCGATCGACCAGTGCCGGTGGAAGAACTCTATTCTTTTGCACTCGATGGCGAAGCCGTATCGAGCGGCAGTCGCCATGGCGACAACGTCGGTCCGATGCTGCTCGGTGGTCTCGTCCTTGCCGCACACGGCCGTCTGCTGCGTATCGTCGTACCCGAGGAATGGCATAGCGTTGTCGTGCATCCCGATGCCGTGCTCGAAACGCGGCGGGCGCGCGAAGCGCTTCAGGGCACCTACGAACTCGGCGACTTTGTCGAACAGAACGCCAATCTCGCCCTCGTCCTCAGCGGTTGCCATCGTGGCGACGCTGACCTGGTCCGCGCCGGACTGGCCGACGTGCTGGTCGAACCGCGCCGCGCGCCGCTGATCCGTGGCTTTCATGCGGTCAAGCAAGCCGCGCTCGAACACGATGCCATGGGTGCCTCGATTTCCGGCGCGGGCCCGAGTGTGTTTGCCTGGTTCGAGAATCGGGCCAGCGCCGGGCGGGCGGCAGCGGCAATGTGTGCCGCGTTCGAGCAAGCCGGGTTTGCCGCTGAAGCCTTCCTCTCCCCGATCAATGGCCCGGCCGCCACGGTGATCGCATGAAGTTCGCCAGCACCCGCGACGATACCGTCGCAGTCGATCTCAGCAGCGCCCTGATCGCGGGATTGGCCGCCGATGGCGGACTGTATGTGCCGAAGAATCTGCCCACATTCACCGCGCAGGATTTCGCAGCCGACGACTCGCTGGCTGCGATCGCCACGCGTTTGCTGCAACCGTTCTTTGCCGGCGATACGTTGGCCGGCGAACTCGATGCGATCTGCTCGCAGGCATTCGATTTTCCGGCAGCGCTGAAGACCCTGCCGATCGAACAGACGTGGCTGCTCGAACTGTTCCATGGCCCGACTGCCGCGTTCAAGGATTTCGGTGCGCGCTTCCTTGCTGCTTGCATGCAGCGGCTGCACAAGGCCGATCAAGCGCCACTGACCATCCTTGTCGCCACCTCGGGTGACACCGGCGCAGCGGTCGCCGCCGCCTTTCATGGCCTCCCCGGTCTGCGCGTCGTCGTGCTCTATCCGGATGGCCGGGTTTCGCCACGTCAAGCGCATCAGCTTGGATGCTTCGGCGGCAATGTCAGCGCCTTGCGTGTGGCCGGCAGCTTCGATGATTGCCAACGCCTGGTGAAGCAGGCCTTGTCGGATCGCGGCTTGCAGGCGCGCGTTGCGCTCAGTTCGGCGAACAGCATCAGCCTTGGTCGGCTGCTGCCGCAGATGTCCTACTACGCGCACGCTTCGATCGGGCATTGGCGGCGGAGCGGATCGACGCTGAACTTCGTCATCCCGACCGGCAACCTCGGCAATGCGCTGGCCGCGATCCTGGCGCGCGCCTGCGGCCTGCCGATCGGCGAAATAGCCCTGGCGAGCAATGCCAACCGCGTCTTGCCCGGGTTCTTCGCCGGATCCGACTATTTACCGCAAGCCAGCGTGGCGACCCTGGCCAATGCCATGGATGTCGGTGCACCGAGCAACTTCGAGCGTCTGCGCTGGCTCTATCCAGATGCCATCGAGCTGCGCAAGGCGTTCAAGGTGCGCGCCGTCGATGACGAGACCATACGCGCGACGATCCAATCCGGTGCGCAGCGATACGGGGAAGTGTTCTGCCCGCATACCGCCTGTGCCGTGCATGTACTCGAAGATCTCCGCGAGGCAGGGGCCCCCGGCGACTGGGTCATCGTCGCCACCGCGCATCCAGCCAAATTCGAGCAGATTGTCGAGCCCCTGGTTGGTCATCCCGTCCTACCTCCGGCCGCGCTGGCCGAACTGCTTGCGCGCCCCGCGCATGCCGAACCGATGGCAGCGGAATATCCGGCCCTAGTCGATGTTCTGGCTCGCGCTGAATGATTGCGCTCGGTTTTTTGGCTGGGGAATGCTGGCCCGGAATCGGGTAGTGAGCGCGCGGCCTGCGCTGAAACGACGAATCGGACTGCTTTGTCCAGCCCCGGCAGCCGGATCGCGCGGAGGCGACGCAGCGCGCGCAAGGCCTTGTTATAAAAACGTTTTTCACCGGCGCTCGATGGTATCGCGCACAAAAAACCAGGCTTTGCAAGGGCTCAGCCAGAATTTTTTGCTCCGCACAGTCGCTTTGTAGAACAATCCTCTGTACAGTACGCGAACTGTGTTTGCCAGGGTCACTGTGAATCGTGGCCCGATGTCGTCGAATTTCACGATTCCATCGTTCCGATTGCGCGCTCCTTAGCAACCTCAGTCTCGCCCCCAGGGAGTTCCCGGGGACGTGAATACCATTTCATTTGAGTTGTTAGGAGTTTCGATATGTCCAATCGCCAGAACGGTACCGTCAAGTGGTTCAACGATGCCAAAGGCTTCGGCTTCATCACGCCGGAAAGCGGCCCCGACCTGTTCGTGCATTTTCGCTCGATCCAGGGCAGCGGCTTCAAGTCCCTGCAGGAAGGCCAGCGCGTGACGTTTGTCGCCGTGCAGGGCCAGAAGGGCATGCAGGCTGACGAAGTTCAGGTTGCCTGAACCTCGCGCCATTGCTTGATCAAGACCCCGGGTGGAAACACCCGGGGTTTTTTATTGCCATGGATGGCATGTATGCCTGTAACGCAGGAGCAGTTGCAGGCGATTGCCATGGATGGCATGTATGCCTGTAACGCAGGAGCAGTTGCAGGCGATTGCCATGGATGGCATGGTTGCCTGTAACGCAGAAGCACTTGGGCGATGCCCTGCGCTTGCGCTGGGCCAAGCGATGCGGCACGCCAGGGTCACCGCGCGCGATCGATCCCACGGCGCGTCGAAACCGCCCGCGAAAATCACGTCATTACTGGAGGAGCAGATGCCCGGAGCCTTGGCATGGCTGGCGCGCATGTCATCGATCCACCAGCCTTAAGCGGTCTGCGTGGCATCCGTGCCAAAACGCCAGCGCAGCGCGTTCTGCCGCAGACTGGACTGAGCACCAGCGAAGTCCAACAGCTCACCTTCCACCATGCGCCTGCCCTCGAGCCTGCCGAAATAGCTGATGGGCTTCGCTGGTGCCCACCACCAATCTGCGCAACCCGCACGCAAAACAAGAAGCCCGGGCATGCCCGGGCTTCTTGTTATTCGGTCACTGGGTGCCTACGGAAGCGGTGGATCGAAGCCGTCCATGTAGATCAGATCACCCGGAACCGTCGGCATCAGGCAGAACTCGTCGAGTGTCCCGGTATCACTTCCTGCCCTGTCGATAGCCTTGAGCGTCCAGTTTGCTGCCAGCGGGGTACCGTCAAACACGCTCAATGGATTTGTGGGCGTCTTGATCCCGCTTATTGCCGGTGGCGAAATGCCGCAGGTCACTGCAGATCCAGCCTCATCGTCATATGTGACATTGACATTATCGACGCTGCAACCGCTTCCACCGAGACGCGAACCGAGCGTGACGGAAGTCGTGCCATTGCTCAATTGAAGTTCGAGATCACCGGGCCAGGTATGGGTGATCTTCACGCTGACATCGAGGTCGCTGATCGTGCCAGCCGCGGCCACGGCAAGACTGCCGGAGGCACCGGTCGTATTGTTGTCCGGGATTGCAACCGGGCCGGTGAAGCAGATGACGAAGCCGGTCTCGAACTGGAACGGGGACGAGTAGCTGCCTGTACCACAGGCGTTCAAGGCCCGCACGCGCCAGTAATAGGTGGTCATGGGATCAAGCGTGATCGCGGTGACATACGCATTGGTCGAAACCGATCCGCTGTCGACGATGCTGCTGAAACCGGAATCGGTCGCCACTTCGACTTCATAGCCGGTGGCCGAAGCCACCGCGCTCCAAGTGAGTGTCGGCTTCAAACCCACGCTGGTCGCGTTGTTGACCGGCGAGGTCAGGGACGCTGCTGCAGGAGACGCTGCCGCCAGATTCACGCTGAAGCCAACCTGACGTAAGACGGCAGGCGCTCCACCGTCAGTCGATTGCACGACCACTGGATAAATCCCATCCGGCGCGGTCGGCGACGTGGTCAGGTTGATCGTCGTGGTGGCGGGACTCGCGCCGACAGTGACCGGATTCGGCGTGGCGGTGGCGCTCGGGAAATTGACCACGTTGAGGCCGGGGAATGAAATCGTGACCGGGCCGGTGTAGCCGGAAAAGCCGGTCAGCGAAAGCGTGCGCGGCGGAACCGGCTGCCCGGCGCAGACGCTGACATTGGCCGGATCGGCGCTGTTCATCGTATAGGTCGGGCCTGCGGCCAGATTCTGCACGCGCCCGACGTAGGAATGCTGGACGCTGCCACGATTGTCTGACCAGCTCATCGCGGCCTCGACCGGGCCGACGGTCAACCCGTTGTAGTCGCCCCACTCCTGCCCGTTGGTGATGTTCGGCGAGGTCACCGAAGACACCCGTGTTTCATCAAGCCAGGTCGTGCCGCCATCGACCGAGTAGTTGTAGTAGAAATCGATGCCGGTTCGATTGACCGAGTTGCGCGTGTCATAGAAGCCGATATGCACGGCACCTTGCGCATCGACCTCCAGCCAGGGATGGAAGCGATCGACCGTCGCGATGTCCGCTTCGGAATGCGGTGTGGTCGTCAACGCCCAGGTTGCACCACCATCGTCGGAATAAGCGACCTGGATCCAGGCATGATTGCTCGCCGCCGCACCATTGGCGCTGCTTGGGTGCATCGCGGTATAGGCCGCATAGACACGACCGGCGTGTGGTCCGGTCGAGCGATCCGTATCAGCCGCGATATAGATGAAGGCGTTGCGCGTCTCCATTGCAGGAATCGGGAAGTCATAGACGTCGAAAAGTGGCTGCACGACGACCGGCGCTGCAAACGTGGCACCACCATCGCTCGATTTCACCAAGTAGACGTTCTTGGTCGTGCTGCCGCTGCTCGGCCAGATGTAATAAATATTGCCGGCATTGTCGGTGGTGATGTCGCTGCCGATGCCTTTCGCGGCACTCGAGAACTGGATCGGGGTCGACCAGGTCAATCCCTTGTCCAGCGACCGCGCAAAGAACATCGTATTGGACTGATGCCAAGTCAGATAAGCGTTCTCGAGATAGGGCGATGACGTGGATTTGTCGATGTGGATGTATTCCTTGTCCGAACTTCCGGTCGAGACATCGACCCTTCCGCCCCAGGTCTGACCGTTGTTGGTCGAGCGGTAGATGCCCGCCCTAAACCCGCTACCGGCGCCCGACGTCAAGGTGGCGGCATAGGCGACCGTGCCATCGGCCGACCATTCCATGGCCGGGTCGCAACAGGTACTTGGCAGGACACCGCCGCTCAGCCAGGTGGCGCCGCCATCGAGCGAATAGTTCTGCGATTGGCCGCCTGATCCGTTGGAGCCGGCGATGACCTTGAGCGGATCGATCGGGTTGTACTTGATCGAGGTTTCCTCATCGCCAATGGCCATGAAGTTTTCGCCGTTGATCGGCACCGAATGGGGAATCGGATCAGTCGCGTAAAGCAGGGCTTGCGGCGGGTTGGCCGGATCCGGATGCGAATAGATGCCGAGGCCACGCCGATGCAGGACACCATCCTGAAGCAAGCCGCCAAACCGCGACTCGAATTCCTTGTCGAGTTCACGCGGGTAGTGCTCCTGCATTGGATAGCCTTCGGCCGCCACTTCCTTGCGCTTGAGGATCTTGAAGAAGGCCGGCACGCCGTAACGGTATTCGTCATCGGCCGGCAGCATCGCGATATCGGACTTGGTCAAGGCATAGTTCCGATCATCCCAGGGGCCGAATCGGCGCAGCTCGGCGTAGTCGACTTGCTGGTCGACCCCTCGTGATTGCACGATGGTCGCGTCATCAATCTGATCGACATAGGCCTCTTTGTCGGGCCCCGCAGCACTTGCCGAAGCCATCGAACCCAACAGCAACAAGGAAAGCGCCAATACCCACGTTTGGTTACCCAGTTTCATTGAACATCCCCGAATCTGAATATGCACAACCCCGGACGGGGCTCTAACCGCGCAGAATAATCCGCCTTCAGGCCCAAGGCAAATCCGTCATGGGCACGAGGTCGGTTGCGGAACAAGAACCGAGTGCTTCGTCGCAGTCTGAGCGCTTCCCGGCTGCGACGGATTCGACCCGGTCAGGATCAGGCCCATGAATCCACTGGATGCGGCAGCCTGATGCGCTGCGGTTTCGGCTTGGTTATTGTCGAAAAAGCTGCACTCTCGGACTTCGATCCTGGTCAGTCGCGATCCTGAGCCGAGTCGGACAGCTTGGCAGCATCCTGGGTCAGGCCAAACCCAACCACACGCTGGACGATTGCGAACGCGAACGTGCCCGAGACGATGGCGGCATTTTCCATTTCATCCATCGGAGTGGATCGTGCGGATCCATGACACCGCTGCGGGTATCGGGTCGATGAGCTTTGTCACAGCGCCCAAGCCGAGCCGATACAGTATTTCGGATCCAGCCTCGGGGCTGAGCGTCGGAGTCTCCGCAGCGATGGCCAAGCGGCAAGGTCACGACGACGGCCAGTCGCAATACGCCGGGATCCTCCGCGGAGCATGTGCACTGGCGGTCAAGGCAACCCTGATCGGGCTGGCCATTGCACTCAATTGCTTGTAGAAACGCCTGCGGATCGTGGGCTGGGCCATCGTCGCGGCAGCCCTGGCTGATGGCGGTCAGCGAGCAGGGCCGGCACCGATATGCGCGCCGAGAAAGGTTTCGAGGCGCTTGAACAAGGCGATGTTGTTGTCTTCGTTGTAGAAGCCATGCCCTTCCTTGGCGACCGCCCACCATTCGGCCGGATTGCCCGATTTCTCCAGCGCATCACGCATCGCGATGCCCTGTGCGATCGGCGCACGCTCGTCTTCTTCGCCGTGGATAAGCAGGACCGGGACCTTGATCCGGTCGGCCAGGCTGGTCGGCGAAACCGCGGCGAGCGCTTGCATGTCGTTGCCGAGCACGCGCTGCAGATAGTTGCGACCGGATTTCTGATCTTTGATGTCGCCCTTGTTGAACATCATCGGCAGATCGTAGATGCCGGCGTAGCCGACTGCGCACTTGAACAGATCCGGTGCCTTGGCCGCGACCATCATCGCCGAGTAGGCGCCGAAACTCGCCCCATACGAACAGATGCGCTTGCTGTCGGCGTAGCCTTGGGCGACCGCCCAGCGCACGCCCTCGATGAGGTCGTCCTGGATGCGTGTGCCCCACTGCTTGTAGCCAGCTTCCTCGAAGCGGCGTCCGCGACCTTGTGAACCGCGATAATTGATCTGCAGCACCAGATAGCCTCGACTCGCCAGGAATTGTGCGTCAGTGTCAAATGCCCAGCCATCACCCTCGGCATGCGGGCCACCGTGCGGGAGCAACACGGTCGGCAGGTTCTTGGGATCATCGACGCCATTGGGCAAGGTCATGAACCCGGCAATCTCGACACCATCACTGGTGGTGAATCGCATCGGCCGGCGCTTGCCCATTCGGTTCGGGTCGATGCCTTCTCGCGGTGAGAGCAATCGCGTGACCTTGCCGTTCTTGCGATTGAGCAGGTACCACGACCCCGGATCGCGATCGCTGTAGCCGCCCATCAGGGTCAGACTGCCGTCATCGCTGTGATCGATGTAGTGCACTTTCACGGCGGGCATCTGTGCGCTGAGCGCCTTGTGCATTCTGGCCTCGGTCGACTCCGGATCAAAATAGACCACCGAAGGCTGCCCCGAACCGACCATGGCCGCAAACGGCTGTATCGGCGGGGGTGAATACATCAAAGCGTAGACGCTGGCGAAATCATTGCTGGCAAGTACTTTTCGATTGGCCCCCGAGAGGTCGGCAAGCACAAGCGACGCAGGCCCACCGTTGACGGAGAAATAGGCATAGGCCTTGCTGTTGTCCGCGTTGAACGCGACCGGAACGAACTTGCCACCGATGGTCTCGACCTCCATCGGTTTCCAGTTTTCGCCCTTGTTGTCGGCCCCGAACAGCAGATAATTGTCATCGTCATCGGTGCCATCGGCATAGCGCGGCGTACCTTCGCGGGTCAGTACGAAGGAAAGATCCTTGGTGCCGATGCTGGCGACCAGCTTGTGGCTGCGCTTGGATGCGTCAACTTTGTAGAGCATCGAGCGATTGCTGTCGAAGGCCAGATGACGCATGTAGAAACTGCCGTCGCGCTTCTCGGGCACCCCGGCGATATAGCCAAAACCGCGCTCGATGCCGGCTGTGCGCGTCGAGCGCTGATAACCATACACATAGCTCTGGTTCTTGCCGTCAAGATCAGTTGCAATGATCTCACCCATATAGCCCGGCACTTCCAGCGAGCCTCGCTTGCGTCCCTTGCCGATGACCAGCCGTTCATTGCTGACCCAGTCCACCTGTACGGGAAGCTCGTACTGGGCCAGCTTGAGCAGGGCGGTCTGCTCCATGTCCGACATGCGGAACACGATCAGGCCGAAGTTGCCGTCACCAAAATCAGCCGTAAGGGCCAGATGCTGGCCATCCGGCGACATGCGTGGATTGCTCAGCTTGCTGAATCGCGCGAAAGCCTCGACCGGCACCGGGTCGATCGCCTGCGCGCTGGTGGACAACAGCAGAAAAGCGAGAATGAGTGACTGGAGGATCCGCTGCGCCATGATGCATGCCCTGTCCGATAACTTGGACAAGTATAGTAACGAGGTAAGCAGCCGAATGCCAACCGATATGCGATTTCGATGCAGCGAATGATCCTACTTGAAGATTTCCTTGTTTTTCGCGTAGGGAATCGCTTGCTGACGGGTGACCAGGCCGCGTTTGACCAGATCCTGCAGGCATTGGTCGAGAGTCTGCATGCCGTGCTGGGCACCGGTCTGGATCGACGAATACATCTGCGCGACCTTGTCCTCGCGGATCAGGTTGCGGATCGCCGGGATGCCGACCATGATCTCGTGCGCCGCAATGCGGCCGCCGCCGACCTTCTTCAGCAGCGATTGCGAGATCACAGCGCGCAGCGACTCCGACAGCATCGAGCGCACCATCGGCTTTTCACCGGCTGGAAACACGTCGATGACACGGTCGATGGTCTTTGCGGCCGAACTCGTATGCAAGGTGGCGAAGACCAGATGGCCGGTTTCCGCCGCGGTCAGGGCCAGACGGATGGTTTCCAGATCGCGCAACTCGCCGACCAGGATGTAGTCCGGATCCTCACGCAGTGCCGAACGCAGCGCCTCGGTGAATCCGTGCGTGTCGCGGTGCACCTCGCGCTGGTTGATCAGGCACTTCTGTGAGGTATGCACGAACTCGATCGGATCCTCGACACTGAGGATATGTGCGTACTCGTGCTTGTTGACGTGATCGACCATCGCCGCCAGCGTCGTCGACTTGCCCGAGCCGGTCGGCCCGGTGACCAGGATCAGGCCCTGCGGCTGCTCGATCAGTTCGCGGAAGATCTTTGGGCAACCCAGATCCTCCAGCGACAGGACTTCAGAAGGAATCGTGCGGAAAACCGCCGCCGAGCCGCGATTCTGGTTGAACGCATTGACGCGGAAGCGGGCCAGACCGGGGATCTCGAAGGAGAAGTCGACCTCGAGGAATTCTTCATAGTCGCGACGCTGTTTGTCCGACATGATGTCGTAGATCAGCGAATGGATCTGCTTGTGCTCGAGCGCGGGGATATTGATTCGGCGCACATCGCCGTCGACGCGGATCATCGGCGGCAGACCGGCCGAAAGATGCAGATCGGAGGCCTTGTTCTTGACCGAAAACGCTAGCAGCTCAGCGATATCCATGTGTACTCCCCAAATGGCGCGTTTCGGCGCGTGGCTGCGCTATGCCGGAGTATAGCGTGGCCTGTTCAGACCTTTGCAAGGAACGGGAGTGGGGAGTCGGGAGTGGGGCGTGGGAAAAGCCTGGTGGTTTGCGCTTGCAATGAAGCTTGGGCTCCACAGAACGATCAGATGCGGGCATCGCGACCGAAGTCGCTCCCACGGATGCCTGGTGCCGCTTCCCCACTCCCCACTCCCGCTCCCCACTCCCCACTCCCCACTCCCCACTCCCCACTCCCCACTCCCCACTCCCCATTCCCCACTCCCCACTCCCCACTCCCGACTCCCCGCTCCTTGCTATGCTTCCCGGCCAAACTTGCGCCCAGGCCAACGATGTCTTCCAGTCCCCGCGCCTCACTTTCCGATTCGATCTCGCTCGCCTTTGTCGGCGGTGGCAACATGGCGCGCAGCCTGATTGGCGCCCTGGTTCGCGGCGGCATGTCGGCCGGCCGGATCGCCGTTGCCGAACCGAACGAGGCCTTGCGCCGGCAACTGGCGGACGATTTCGGCGTCAACGTGTTCGCCGACGGCGTCGATGCGGCACGGGCGGCCGACATTGTCCTGCTTGCGGTCAAGCCGCAGGTGATGCGCACGGTGTGTGTCGGCATTGCCGAGGTGCTCGATGCGCGGCGTCCGTTGATCATTTCGATCGCCGCTGGATTGCGCATCGCGCAGATCGATCGCTGGCTCGGTGGCGGATTTCCGATTGTGCGCTGCATGCCGAACACGCCAGCCCTGATCGGCGCCGGTGCGACCGGCATGATCGCCAATGCAGCCGTCAATGCAGCCGCTCGCGATCAGGCCCAGGCGATCCTCAGTGCCAGCGGCCTTGCCGTGTGGATCGAGCGCGAAGAACTGATGGATACGGTGACCGGCATTTCCGGATCCGGACCGGCCTATTTCTTCCTGCTGATCGAAGCTCTCGAAGACGCTGGTGCCGCGCAGGGCCTGCCGCGCGAAACCGCGCGCACGCTGGCCATCCAGACCTGCCTTGGCGCGGCCCGCATGGCCAGCGAAGACGGCGAGACGCCGGAATGCCTGCGCGAACGGGTGACTTCACCGAATGGAACGACGGCGGCGGCGCTCGACGCGTTCGCCCGAGGCGGCCTGCGTGAACTCGTCACCAGCGCCGTCGCTGCGGCCACCGCACGCGGTGCCGAGATGTCGCGTGAGCTCGACTGAGGACGTCCGCCATGCCCTATATCGCCAATGCCGCACAGATCCTGATCGAGTTCATCTTCGGTATCCTGGTTGGCCTGGTCGTGCTGCGCATCCTGCTGCAACTGGTTCGCGCAAACTTCCACAATCCGATCTGCCAGTTCCTGTACAAGGCGACCAATCCGGTGCTGATGCCATTGCGCCGGATCATCCCGGCCTGGCGGCGGCTCGATATCGCCGGAGTCGTCCTCGCCTGGATCCTGCTCGTGCTCAAGCACGTGCTGATCTTCGCCATGATCGCATCGCTGCCCTCGTTCACCGGATTGGCCGTGATCGCCTTCGCCGACCTGATCGGGTTCACCCTGATGATGGTGTTGATCTTGATCATCGCGCGCGTGATCCTGAGCTTCATCGCCAGCGACAGCTACCACCCGGTCGTTCCGCTGGTGTTCCAGCTGACCGAACCGATCCTCAAACCGGTACGCAAGCGCATGCCAGCGCTTGGCGGACTCGACCTGTCGCCGATGATTGTCCTTTTGGCAATTACCCTGCTGCAGGCTCTCATGGTCGCGCCGCTGCTCGACCTCGGCCTGCGTCTTGGCAGCGGCGCTTGATCTGACCAACCATTGCATCATCACACCAGCGCGAGATCCGCCATGAATATCCTGATTCGCAACTTGATCGGCCTGTCCCTGATTGCAAGCGCCAGCTCCGCCATTGCCGATTCCAGCGGTACGCAAACATTTGGCCGCTACCTCGTTCACTACAGCGCGCTATCAACGCAACTGCTCAACGAGCAGATGGCCAGGCAGTATTCGATCGAGCGCTCGCCGAAGCGCGGGCTGCTCAACCTCTCGGTGCAGAAAGTCGCCGCCGATGAAACGACCACGGCAGTCGCGGCAGCGATCAGCGGCGAGGCCACCAACCTGACCGGCCAGAAAACCGCGATCACGATCCGCGAGATTCCCGATCTTTACGTCTCATATATCGGCTTGTTCGATGTCGTCGCCCCGGACACCTACACGTTCGCACTGACGATCAAGCCGGAAGGCTCCGAGCAGACCTTCAACCTGCGCTTCAGCAAGAACTTCGTCGCCGATTAGGGGCAGAGCCGACACGCAAGGGCTCTTCGCTCAGACCGACGATGCGCTGCGCGAACGGATCAGGATCGCCATCAGGGATAGAGCAGACGCCTGGTCCAGACGCCATCATGCAATTCATAGCGGTGACGATCGTGCAGGCGGAAGTTGGCGGCGTACCAGAACTCGAACAAATCCGGCAGCAGGCGATAGCCGCCCCAGTGCGGCGGGCGTGGCACCTCGACACCGGCAAAGCGCTGCTCGAACTCGGCAACCCGCATGTCGAAGACTTCCCTGCCGGGCAACTCCTGCGATTGCAGCGAGGCCCAGGCACCGATCTGGCTCAGGCGCGGGCGCGTCGCGAAATACGCATCGGAGATCGCCGCAGCAAGTTGCTCGACGCGGCCTTCAACGCGTACCTGAACCTGGCCACGCAAGGTTTTCCAGTGGAACGCGACGGCCGCCTGCGCATGCGCGGCAAGCTGACCGCCCTTGGCACTTTCGTAGTTGGTGAAGAATTGCAGGCCGTCGTCATCAAGCTGTTTGAGCAGCACGATACGCGAGGACACCCGGCCATCGGCGGCGACCGTGGCCAGATTCATCGCGGTCGGCTCCGGGTCGGCGGCGGCGCTGGCTTCGGTGAGCAATCGGCTCAGGGTTTCGATCGCCTCAAGGTAGAGTGATCGGGAATCGGCGGGGTTGGTTTTCATGCGCCGATGCTAGCACGCAGCCGGTCGTTTCCCGCGCGCCGGATCAGCGTCGCGGCGTCGCAGCCTGCATCGCACGCGCAAGCAGTTCGATGTTGATCGGCTTGGTCAGATACTGGTCGGCGCCAGCATTCAAGGCGGCCTTGCGCGCCTCCTCGGTCGGCGTCGCCGACAAGGTGACGATATGTCCGCGATAACCCTTGGCGCGCAGGCGGAACACCGCCGTATTGCCTGACAAACCCGGCAACTCGACATCGACGAGCAGGACATCCGGCGAGTCGCTGAGCGCACTCTCCACGGCTGCATTGGCATCGCCAACAATGCGAACGCGGTAGCCGAGGTTGGTCAGTAAGGCATCGAGGAGATGGCAGATATCGGGGTCATCGTCGACGACGAGCACGTTGCGGATGTGCGAAGGCTCGATCGTAGATGGCGCATCCGATGTCGCCTGCTCCGCAGCAACGACGCTGGCGAGGTTCGGCAGCACGATGTGGAAGCACGAGCCTTCGCCGAGTCGGGACTGCAGCTCGATGGTTCCGCGCATTTGTGTGACCAGGCGCTTGACGATGCTGAGTCCGAGACCGGCTCCGCTGCCGGCAGCCTGACGAACGCGATTGAAGGCGACGAAGATCTGTTCGTGCAATTCCTCGGCGATGCCGATGCCACTGTCACGTACCTCGATCGACAACGCATCATCCTGCCAGCGCAGGAATGCGCTGACCCCGCCCGTATTCGTGTAGCGCACCGCATTGGCAATCAGGTTGACCAGGATCTGGCGCAAGCGCAGCTCGTCGAGAACCGGGAACCGCGTATCGAGCAGCTCAACGCCGATCTCGAAGCTCAGCCCCTGATCGCTGGCCATCGGCCGGAACATGCCATCCAGATCCTCGACCAGACAGGCCAGATCGACGTGCACCGGTGCGAGCAGGTTTGAGCGCGTATCGGCACGCGCGTATTCGAGAAGATTCTCGGCAAGGGTGAACAGATAATTCGAGTTGCGGCGCAGGGCGCGCAGGGCATGGCGCGTGGATTCGGAATTGCCGGCCTCCTCTTCAAGCAGGTGCAGGTAGCCGAAGATCGAAGTCAATGGCGTGCGGAAATCGTGGCTCAGAGTCGCGATCAGGGCGTTCTTGAGCGCATTCGCCTCGGTCAGCCGCGTACGTTGCCGCTCAAGCTCGGTGCGGATCTGGCGCAATTGCGCTATCGCCCGGGTCTTTTGCCCGCTGACCAGGGCGGCTTCGTTGCCGACCTGCTGCTGGGCCTGCTGGCGATCATGCTCGCCCTGGGCATCGAGCAGCAGCACCTGGAAGCCCGGCTCAGTGCCACCGAGCAGGTGTACGTGCGCACTGCGTCCATTCGGCATGTGCACAAATGGAAGATCGATCGTCGCATCGAGCGGCATGCCGAGGAACAAATCACTCAACTGGCGCGCGGCGGCATCCGCGTTGTCGACATCGAAGCCGAAACGCGAGGCATCGCCATGCAGGTTGACCAGTTGCCAGTCCTGGTCGAATTGCAGCAGCAGCGGTTGCGCGCGCTCGAACAGGAATTGCGCGACATGACGCTCGATCTCGGCGGAAAAAGCGGGCATGTCGTTTGCTTCGCTCATGCATCGAGTCTCTTCGCAAGCTCCAGAAATGCCTGCTCGACACCATCTCCGGAGAATGCACTGGTTTCGATCACGGGCAGAGTCTGGCGCAACTCGACCAGGGTGGACGGCGCGACTTCCCAGTGCTCGATCAGATCGAGCTTGTTGACCAGCAGCACGGCCTGGGCATCCGGCAACAGGTTGCGCGACTGAAGCAACAGGTCGATCGCCGTGCGCAGGCTGGCCTCGCGCGTTCCGTCAGCGACCAGCAACAAACCGCTGGCGCCGCGCAGATAGCTCAAGTTGAGTGCGTCGAGCACGCTGCGGCCGGCGATATCCCAGACCACCAGCTTGACCGCGCCAAGCTCGCCGCGATCGACTTCCTTGCTGTCGACCTTGACCCCGACCGTGGTCAGGTACTTGTCGGAAAACGTGTTGCGCATGAAGCGGGCGACCAGGCTGGTCTTGCCGACGCCGAAATCACCGAGCATGCAGACCTTGCGAGCCGGCATATTCATCGGGTTGCCTGCACGACTTGCACGCGCAGTTTCGCACCGCGGATGCCCGCCATTGGATCGGTTGCCGAAACCAGTGTTGCGCCATCGAGCACACTGGCGGCGACGCCAGTCTCGCGCAGGCTGTCGCGCAGCCAGCCCGCGCGCGCCATGCGCAGCCTGGCATTGAGATCGGCGCTACCCGACGCATCGCTGTAGCCGTCGACATACAGGCGCAAGACAACGCCAAGCTTTGCCGCCAGCAACTCGGCTTTCTGCAGCGACTCGGCCAATTGCTGAAGCTGGTTGCTGGCGGTATCTGATGGCTCGATGCCGGTCGTGAATCCCAGTGTCGTCTGCTCGATTTCCGCAATCAAGGCAGCCAGCGCAGCGCGCGGCGCTACTTGCGGGTCAGTCGTCTCGGCCACGCGCCAATCGACGCTGCGGACACCGGTGACCCAGGCAGCCTGGCCCTGACGCCGCTCGATCCAGTCGCTTGCGGCCTGACCACTGAGTGCAAGCACGCCGTCATTTACCACAAGCTGCACGCCGGCCGGTGCATCGAGCAATCGCGTCGCGCGCTTGAGTACGATCGCGTCGTCACTGGACAGATAACCGGCGACATCAAGCTTGGCCTTGACTTCACCGAGATCCACACGCTCAAGCAACGGCTGCACGGAATCGGCATCGGCATCGAGCAGGCCGTGTATCGTCAATCGACGCCATGGCTTGGCTTCGATCGCCGTCAGCAGGAAACCGGGATGCGCACTCAATCCGGAGCGCAGCATCTCGACACGCTCATTCCAGCGCGCGATGTTGAGGAGATACCAGCCCAGCCCAAGCACGATCACGAGCCCGATGATCAGCAGCGGCAAGAGCGAGGGGCGCTTGCGCCCGGCACCGTCGTCAGCCAGCGCTGCGCTCGCGGCCACCAGCGCGCTCGGTTCGAGACTCGCGGTCAGGCCCTGGCTCGCGGCGGCATCGCCATCCAGCGAGCTGTCGGCAACAGCGGGGTATTGCGCGTGGATCTGTTCGAGGCGATCGCTCAGGACGACGCGCAAGGCATCCGGCGGAACGCCCTTGATGAAGCAGGCCAGCGAGGCGCGAGGACCATCGAGCACCCACAACAGATCCTCACCGACGCGCGCGGCCTCGAGTGAATCGCCGCCATCGCGACCGACCGAATCACGCACGAACTGACCGATAGCAGTAAGCATGCCGGCAATCGCATCTGCATCCAGATCTGGCAGTCCGGGCGAGGATTCGCGATGCAGGACCAGACCCGAATCACGCTCGATCAGAAAAACATGATCAATCTGGTAGCGCAGGCTGTGCTTGAGGACGATCTGCGCAAATGGCACACCACGGCGCCAGGCCTCGATCCGCCAGCGGATCCCGCGCGGGCTGAAACCATGTTCGAGCACCTGGTTGAGATCGCGCATCATTCCACGCAGCGCTTCGGCAATCGCCTTGCGGATGATCGGGCCGATCACCGGGAACAGCGCATCGACGATGCTGGCGCGATTCCGGTGCACGGCATTGCCGAGTGCCGCCGCCACCGGCGTCGCCAGCGCACGGCTCATCGGCTCGGCTGGTGCAGCCGTGACCAACCCCGGCAATTGGGCGGAAAGCTCGCGGTTGATGCGCTCGAGTTCGACGATGCGTTGTTCGGCCAACGCAAGCTTGTCGCGCTCGTCGGCGAGCAGCAGATGCCTGAGTCGGTCGAGGTCGCTCATGCCAGTGCGGCGTTGAGCCGAATCAGCGCGTTGGCAGGTCGAAATCGCCCTTCAGCCGCAGCGCGAGCTCGGTCAGCAGTGCCGACATATCCTCGCGCCCGACCTTCTCCGCGCGCAGCTCGGTGCTCGCACGCGAGACCGCGGCCGCGGCCTCGCTGGCACGATCGTTGAGCGCCGATGACAACTCGGCCAGCGCATCGCGCAGGCGTTCGTCGACGGCCTTGAGTTCGCCACCCAATCCGTCCAGCGCATTGTTGATTTCGGATCGCGCCGTGCGCGCGGCCTGCTGCGCGCGTGATTCCAGATCATCGACGGCCTGGTTGCGATCGGTGACTTCCTGGCGCAACTGGCGCGAGAGCTTCTCGAATTGCTCGTCGAGGCGCTTGTCGATCTGGGCCAGGCGCTTGTCCTGACTTTCGCGCAAGCGGCTCATCTCGGCCTCCAGACGCTGTCCCATTTCCTGGAAGCGGCGCTCGTAATCGCGCATCTGGCCACCGAACAAGATGTCACGGATCTGGTCGACATTGCCGTCGGCATCGGTGGCGGGTTTCTTGGGCTCGGACATCGGGCTTTTCCTTGCTTTCGCCGGGAGTTTCCTGGCTGCGATGGCCAGTTTATGCGAAGCGGGCTTGGATCCGGATGTTTTGCGTTTGGTTTTGCCTGCGACAGCCACGACGATTCTCCCTAGCCCGGACTATTCATGAATACGCGCGATGATCGCGCAGAACCTTGGATTCACACGGCTTTTCGCGATTGAGGCAATAGCGGGCTCTATCGCCGAGTGAGTGAAATGTCGTGTGAATCCAAGGGACAAGCGAGGGCGCGTGTTTTTCATGAATAGTCCGGGCTGGATGTTGTCAACTTGTGTGATCGAAGCGCGCCGCCCTCAAGTCTGCTCGAGGCGATAGCCGTGCTGGTAGACCGCAGCCAACCGCCAGCCATACTCGCCATTCAGATCGAGCTTCTTGCGCAGACGGCTGACATGGGTATCGACGGTTCGCGTCGACACCGAGGCATTCATGTTCCAGACGTTTTCCAGCAACGCGTCACGACTGACGATGCGGCCATGGCGACGAAACAGGTAGGCGGCCAGCTCAAACTCACGCGGCGTCAGCTCGACCTCCTTGCCGTCGTAGGAAATCCGCCGCCGCCGCGTATCCACGCTGAAGGGCGGCAGATCGTACTGGCCGCTGTCAGCTCCCTCGATGCCGATGCGGCGCAGCACGGCAGCAACGCGAGCGATCAGCTCGCGCTGCTTGGCCGGCTTGACCACGTAGTCGTCACCACCCGCATTCAAACCGCGAACCATGTCCGCCTCGCTGCCACGCGCGGTCAGGAAGATCACCGGCAAGCGCGAGTTTGCGGAAGAACGGATCCATTCGACGACATCAAGGCCGCTCGCATCGGGCAGCATCCAGTCGAGCAGGAGCAGGTCAATCGCTTCAGAACCCTGGCGTCGCCGGAACTCGGCAGCCGACTGAAACAATCGCGTGCGATAGCCGGCCGTCTCAAGCCAATGCAGGATCAGATCGGACTGATCCGGATCGTCCTCGAGAAAGCCGATCACAAGTTCGGAATTGCTCATTCGACTAGCTCGGACTCTTCATTAGTACGCGCGATGATCGCGCAGGACATCGGATTCACTCGGCTTTTCGAGATTGACGCGATTGCGGGCTCGATCGCCGAATGAGCGGGCGTCGTGTGGCTTCAAGGGAAAAGCGCGCGCGTGTGCAATTCATGAATAATCCGGCCCATCACCTTGCTGCCTGATCCACACGGCAGGGTTCCCAGTGAGGCGAGGTTATTCGACGACAAAGGTGATGCGCAGATTGACCCGCCATTCCTTGATGTTGCCGGCGCTGTCGGTGATGACCTTGGTTTCACTGACCCAGGCGCCCTGGATGTTCTTGACCGTCTCGGCGACTTTCTTAAGACCGCTCTGAACCGCGTCCTCGACGCCCTTGCTGGACGAACTGCTGAATTCGATGACCTTGGCGACTGACATGGCGCATGTCTCCTTTTCCACGAATGGTTCGGCGACTATAGCAAAGCACGATCAACGAACAAGTCGGACTCAGCTTGTCGCGGCCTGCACTTGGCGTGGCTTGACCGGCACATAGCGCAGCCAGACCAGAAACACGATCAAGGCATCGAGCACGATCAAGGCCTGCCACAGGTATTCGTGGAACCACTTGAACCAGACCGGGCTGAACATGCCGAGGTAGAACAGGCTGACGATACGCACGACATTGAGGATCTGGATCGCAAGGAAACCGAACACCAGGCCGTACACTTTGTGCTTCCACGGTGCCGGGAACGCCAGGATCGCCGAAACCAGGATGATCACGGCCTCGACACCATTGCAGCCGCGCTCGATCGAGACAATGAAGCTGCCGCTCGCATTCTGGATCAGCTTGCCGTGCGAAACCGTGCTGCCATCGAACAGATGGATGACCCAGGCACAGACATCGGCCAGCACCGAGGTGAACGGAACGATCACCTGACGCTCGACCGGGCCAGTCAATTCGGCGACAAAGAGAACCACGAGCAAGACGAGAAACAGCAGGACGAAACGAAGCATCGGCAGCGGCGACCACGGTAAAACCTCAAGTGTAGTCGACTGCCGGCAAAGCTTCACCGGTTGGCACGAGCCTGACGCGGGCACGGCCGCTTGCAATACGCCCGATCCCGCACGATTTCGAAGACCTGCTTGCCTGACTGCCAGTATCGCGCTGGCCCACAAGGGCAACCGGGGATCGCCAAACTGGTGCACATTGCACTGGCCCGGACTATTCATGAATACGCGTGATGATCGCGCAGGACATTGGATTCACACGGCTTTTCGCAATTGAGGCAATAGCGGGTGTTATTGCCGAATGAGCGAAAAGCCGTGTGGATTCAAGGGACAAGCGAGGGTGCGTGTTTTTCATGAATAATCCGGGCTAGGATCAACCCATGAATCCCGCACCCAACCTGTTCTTGATCGGCCCCATGGGCGCCGGCAAGACCTCGATCGGTCGACGCCTGGCCGCGCAGCTCGGCTTGCGTTTTCTCGATCTCGATCTGGAGTTCGAGACGCACAACGGGGCAAGCATCGCCCTGACTTTCGAAATCGAGGGCGAAGCCGGATTCCGCAAGCGTGAGGGTGGTCTGCTCGGCGAACTCGTGCGTCAGCGTGGTGTCGTGCTCTCGACCGGCGGCGGCGCCGTGCTCGATGCAGGCAATCGCGAGCTGCTGCGCAGCAACGGCTTCGTGGTCTGGCTCGACACTGATGTAGACACCCAGCTTGAGCGCCTGCACGCGGATCGCCAGCGTCCCCTGCTGCAAGGCGCGGATCGCCGCGAAACGCTTCTACGCATGGCCGAGCTGCGCAATCCGCTGTATGCCGAAACCGCCGACTTGCGCGTCAGCGCATCGGGCTCGGGCAGCAGCGCGGCGATGGCTCGCCATGTCGGTACGCAAATCGCCAGGACCTGGCAATATCTTGAGACGAAAACCACGCATGACTGAGATCAACGTCGCCCTCGGCGAGCGCAGCTACCCGATCCACATCGGCAGCGACAGCCTGCGCCACGCCTCGCATTGGAGATCGGCGATCCGTGGTCGGCATGCGCTGGTTCTGAGCAATACCACGGTCGCCCCGCTCTATCTCGATCGCGTGATCGCCGGCCTCGATGGCCTTGAACACGCTACGCTGATCCTCGAGGACGGCGAGCAATACAAGACCTTCGACAACGTCGCGCGTGTCCTCGACACACTGGCCGGACTCGGCGCCAGTCGCGACGCCACCCTGATCGCCCTGGGCGGCGGCGTGATCGGCGATCTGGGCGGATTCGCCGCCGCCTGCTGGATGCGCGGCATCGATTTCGTGCAGATGCCGACGACCCTGCTGGCCATGGTCGATTCCTCGGTCGGCGGCAAGACCGGGGTCAACCTCGCCGCAGGCAAGAACCTGGTCGGCGCCTTCCATCAGCCGCGCGCGGTCGTGATCGATACCTCGACCCTGGCGACCTTGCCCGAGCGCGAGTTCCTCGCCGGCCTTGCCGAGGTGATCAAGTACGGCGCGATTGGCGACCCGGTATTTTTCAACTGGCTCGATGCGCATGTCGAGGCTCTGCTCACGCGCGAATCCGATGCGCTCGAAGCAGCGATCGCGGCCAGTTGCCGGCACAAGGCCGGCGTGGTCGCCCGTGACGAGCGCGAACTCGGCGAACGCGCCCTGCTCAACTTCGGGCATACCTTCGGTCATGCCATCGAAGTGGAGGCCGGTTACGGCGAGATCCTGCACGGCGAAGCGGTGGCCATTGGCATGCGCCTGGCCGCCAGCCTTTCGAGCCGACTCGGCCTGGCCGCTGCGGCGGATGCTGACCGCCTGCAGGCACTGTTGACGCGCTTCAAGCTGCCGACCGGGATTCCGCCCGGCCTTGATGCCCAGCGCCTGCTCGAACGCATGCGCCTCGACAAAAAAACCGTCAGCGGCCAGTTGCGCCTGATCCTGTGGCGCGGCATCGGCAGGGCCGAGGTCGTCGCCGGCGTTGCCGAAGCTCTGATCGAGGAAGTGCTGGCGAACGGTTGAGCGCGCTGCAATGTCGCGATCCGACATCGAGCTGTCGCGATTCAGCCAAGCAAGCGCAATGCAGGCTAAAATCGCCGCATGCGCATCTATATGCAAACGCGGGCAGACGCTGCCGAATCACCCCGCTTCTATCAGATCTCGCTGCAGCAGGATCTGCTCGGTGGCTGGACGCTGTATCGCGAGTGGGGCCATGAAGGCGCGCGCTCGAGCCTCAAGCGCGAGGTCTACCTCGACCATGACAGCGCGATCAGCGCGTTCGAGAAGGCGCGCGACTTGCAGGTCAAGCGCGGCTTCCGCATCGTCTTCAGCCAGGGCATGGACAACAGCCATGCGCATTAGGCTCTTCATGGTCGCGGCCTTGTCCGGCCTGATGGCGCTGGCGCATGCGTTTGAGCCGGGCCACGACCGCGTCTGCACCCCGTCCGCCGACGGACTGACCTTCGAATGCCGCGACAAATCGACCGGCGTGATCGAAAAGACGCTGGCGAAACCGGCCGAATCCGTCATGACGGCGGCAAAGGACGTCACTGCACCGGCCGCACCGAAGGCGCCAACAGCAACGACATCCACGCCCGGGCCAAGCCCGGCGGCGAGAAAGCTGCCGAATTATCTGATGCAGAATCCTTCCGCAGCGGAGCCGGAACGCGATATCGAACCCGCGTCCGCTATTGCCGGGCAACCGACAGACATCGAGCCACGGACTGGTGATGGTCAAGCTGCCGTGGCGGATGCTTCGCCAGCGCAAGCGCCGCCCATCAAGCCTGCCGAGGCAAGCCATGCGCAAGGCGTCGGCGAGGTTGCCGTCAGCGGGGCGCAACAGCCGGCCACCGAGCCCGCACCAACGCCGCATTCGTCCGCAGCGACACCAGCGTCGGCTCAGGAAATTCCGCACCTGATGCCGGAAGCCGAGCCGCCCACGCCGTCAGCAACGGCTTCGCGCGCAGAAACCACCGGTCTGCCCGGGGCCAGTGCCTTCCTCGCCTTGCCAGCCAGCCACTACACCCTGGTCCTGGCCAGCGTGCGCGATCCTTCCGCGCTCGACGGCCTGACCTTGGCCCTCGGCGCGCAGCCTGGCCAGCTCTACCTACTCAAACTCGGCATGCCCGATGGCGACTGGTACAGCCTGTGCTGGTCGGACTTCGCCGATCTCGATGTGGCGCGTGCGGCACGCGCCAGCCTGCCTGCCGATGCGCCGATCAGCTCGGGCTGGCCACGCCGGATCGGCCTGCTGCAAAAAGAACTTGCCCGCTGAACCCCTGGAGTTGTCCGTGACTGAACACCGTTTCCTGCGTGCGCTCAAGCGCGAGCCTGTCGACACCACGCCCGTATGGATCATGCGCCAGGCCGGTCGCTACCTGCCCGAGTATCGCGCCACGCGCGAGCGCGCCGGCAGTTTTCTGACTCTGGCGAAAACGCCCGAGCTGGCCTGCGAAGTCACCCTGCAACCACTCGAACGCTTCGATCTGGATGCGGCGATCCTGTTTTCCGACATCCTGACCATCCCCGATGCGATGGGCCTCGGCCTGCATTTCATCGATGGCGAAGGCCCGAAGTTCCATCATCCGCTGCGCAGCCGCGAGGCGATCATGAAGCTCGGCGTGCCGGATCCGGAAACCGATCTGCGCTACGTCACCGACGCGGTGCGCCTGATCCGCCGCGAGCTGGCCGATCGCGTACCGCTGATCGGCTTCTCCGGCAGCCCGTGGACGCTGGCCTGCTACATGATCGAAGGCGGCGGCTCATCGAGCTTCTCCAGCGCCAAGGCACTGATGTGGGACGATCCGTCGACCCTGCATCATCTGCTCGACATCAATACCCGCGCGGTCATCAGCTATCTGTCCGCGCAGGCCGCGGCTGGCGCGCAAGCACTGATGGTGTTCGACACCTGGGGAGGCATGCTCGCACCCGATCAATTCATCGAATTCTCGCAGCGCTATCTGACCTCGATCGCGCAGACGCTGAAATCCGATCCGGCCACCCGTGATATTCCGCTGATCCTGTTTTCCAAGGGCGCCAACAGCCATCTCGAAGGACTCGCCGATAGCGGCTGCGACGCGCTTGGCGTGGACTGGACGATCCGCCTCTCGGAAGCGCGCGCACGGGTTGGTTCACGCGTCGCCCTGCAGGGCAACCTCGATCCGGCCACGCTCGCCGCGAATCCACAGGCGATCCGCGCGGCAGTCAAGGCGACGCTGGATAGCTTCGGCGATGGCCCCGGCCATGTCTTCAACCTCGGCCACGGCATCACCCCCGACATCGATCCCGCGCATGTGGCCGTGCTGGTCGATGCCGTACATGAATTCGGACGTCGCTGACCGATGCGTACGCTGCGCTTTGGCTTGATCGCCACCCTGCTCTGCATCGCCTCGATCGGCTCGGCCGATGAGGTTCAGACGACTGCGGCTCCAACCGACATCGGCACACTCGCGACGATCGTCGTCAGCGGCGAGCAGCCTGGCCCGGGCCTGTGGAAGGTCAGCAAGGGCGAGCATGTGCTGTGGATTCTCGGCACACTGAGCCCGTTGCCCGAGAAGATGACCTGGACCACGAAGGAGATCGAGGCAACAATCGCCGATTCGCAGCAGGTGATCATCGGCCCGAGTGCGAATCTCAGCGTCAAGGGCGGCATGGTCCGCGGTCTGTTCCTGCTGCCCTCGCTGATGGGCGCGCGCAACAACCCCGGCAAGGAAAAACTGGTCGATGTAGTTCCTGCCGATCTTTACGCGCGCTGGATCGTGCTCAAGCGCAAATACATCGGCAACGACAACGGTATCGAGAAGCGCCGGCCGATCTTCGCCGCGCAGGAGCTTTATGTCGAAGCGATCGAGCGCTCGGGACTATCGCTCGACACTGGCATCGGCAAGGCCGTGCGCAAGGCGGCCAAGCGCAGCAAGGTTGAAGTGGTCGAGCCACGCATCGAGCTGCGCATCGAGGCACCCGGCGCCGCAGTCAAGGAATTCAAGAAGACCGCACTTGATGATCTGGATTGTTTTGCGAAGACAATGAGCCGCCTTGAAAACGACATCGAGACAATGAAACTGCGTGCCAATGCCTGGGCGCAAGGCGATATCGAGGCCCTGCAATCGATGCCCTACACCGACCAGATGCAGGCCTGCGCCGATGCCATGCTCAAGGCCAGCGTCGCCGAGGAGCGCGGCCTGGGCGACCTGCAAGAACGCCTCGCCACACTCTGGCTGGATACGGCCGATACCGCACTGGACAGGAACCGCAGCAGTTTTGCGTTGCTCTCGCTGCGTAACCTGCTCAGCGACGACGGTCTGCTTGCCCGTCTGCGCGCCCGCGGCTACTCGGTCGAGGCGCCGGAGTAACACTCGTCATCGATTGTCTTTTTCCACTTCACTCCAAGGCAGACAGAGTGCAAGCGCAGACGCGATAAGTCGGCAACCGGCAGGATAGTGCCGTACGCCTGCCGCGCATGGACCATCCATGCGATCGCGAAAGCGACACCACGTCGCACGCATGCCTGGAAATCCCAAGGCAGGATTTCCTCCCGCCGCCCGATCCGCACAAATCGCGGACCAGCATCAAGCATTTTTCGTCTGACCATCGCTTCCCGCAGATGTTGCGGCGGATCTCGCCAGCCACGGCTCCATTGTGGCTTCGAGCATGGCGGCCTTGATTGGCTTGCGCAGAAAGCCGTCCATGCCGGCGTTCGTGGCTTGAGCTTCCTCGTCGCCGGTGGCGCGTGCGGTGATTGCGATGATTGGCAGATGCTGGCCGCTCTCTCGCTCGCGTTCGCGCACGAGCCGGGTCAGTTGCAGGCCATCGATGCCGGGCAGATCAAGATCGACCAGGGCAAGATCGATTTTCGAATCGTTCAGGCTCGTCAGAGCGGCAAGCCCATGAACCGCGTGGGTCGCCCGGTGACCGTTTGCTTCGAGCATTCCGCAGATGACGGCCGCGATGGTCGGGTCATCCTCGACGACGAGAACATGGGCGATCCGGCTATCGCCTGTTGCCTCTGCCAAATCGGCTCGGGACTCTGACGGCGCGCCGTGACGCGGTTGCGAACGGCGCTCGATCTGCCCATCCACGGGCGCCTCAAGTGGCAGGTCGACCGTAAAACGACTGCCTTCGCCCGGCGCGCTCTCGACTGCAATGTGTCCGCCCATCAACTCGACCAGTTCGTGGCAGATCGCAAGGCCGAGCCCGCTGCCACCAAAGCGCCGCGCCAACTCCGAGGACTGCTCGAAACGACCGAACAAGCGTTCGCGCATATCGGTACTCATGCCGGGGCCGGTGTCGATGATCGTGAACCGGACGCCGACATCGGCGGAGTTCGCGAGCTTCAAGGTAATCTGTCCGCGCTCGGTGAACTTGATTGCATTGTTCACAAGATTGAAAAGCACTTGCTTGATGCGCAGCGCATCACCGACAACCAAATCAGGCACCAACCCGTCGACTTCCATGCGCAACTCGAGCCCTTTCTTGCGCGCCAGCGGTTCCTCGAGCTCGACCACTTCACGCATCAGGTCGGCAGGTTGCAATGGACGATGATCAAGCTGGAGCTTGCCGGCTTCGATGCGGGCGAGATCGAGGCTGTCGTTGACCAGGCGCAGCATCAGGTCGCCAGAGCGACTGATCGCTTCGGCGTAACCGCGCTGTTTTTCATCGAGGCGGGTGCCGCGCAACAGTTCGGCCATGCCAAGCACACCCGTCATCGGCGTGCGGATCTCGTGGCTCATGTTGGCAAGGAAGGCGGATTTGGCCTCGGCCAGATGCTCGGCCGCACGGCGCTGCTCATCAACCAGTGCCATCGAATGACGCTGGTTGACGCGATGCCGCCAACCACGAAATGCGAGTCCGACCAGAAACGTGCCGATCAACAGATAGCCGAAATAGGCCCAGGGCGTCAGCCACGGTGCTGCCGCGACTTCAATCGGGATGCTGACAATGGTCGGGCTCCAGACCCCATCCGCGTTCGCCGCACGAACCTGCAAGCGGTAGTTGCCGGCCGGCAACTGCGAGAACACGCGCTCACCACGCGCGCCGGTATCGACCCAGTCGGTATCGAAACCTTCGAGCTTGAAACGATACTCGTTGCCGCCGGGGTTCAGGAACGACAACACCCGCGCCTGCACCGACAGATCCTGGTCGCCATGCAGCAATGCGATCGGTCGGCTGGCATCCAGCTCACGTCGGCTGCCTTCGCGGCGGATCGATATCGCGGTCAGATGCAAGGGCGGCGCTGGTGAATCGAGCGAGATCGCGGCCGGATCGAAAGCGACAACGCCGGCCCGCGAACTGGCGTAGATTGTGCCATCCCGCGCAATCGCGAAGTCCCCGATCAATTCCGCACTCGGCAAGCCATCGCGCTCGCTGAAACGGCGGATTCCGCGATTTTTGCCATCGACCCGCCACAGTCCGCGCTGACTGGCGACCCAGACGCTGTGATCCGCTGCGACATGCAGGGCACTGACCTGCATCGCCGGCCAGCCCTGCGCGCTGGCGAAGCGCTCGGCCAGGTGCAGGGTTCCATCTTTCCATTCGTAACGCTCAAGCGCACCGAGCCGGTGCAGCCAGAGTGATTCGGCAGCGTCGAAGGTCAACGCGTCCACGGCCCCTGCGGGAGAACCCGGCACGTCCTCGAAGCGGTCTGTTGCCGCGCTGTAGCGCTCCAATCCCGTGGATGTGGAAATCCACGGGCGCGCATCCGTATCGAAGGCCAGACCCGAGATATCCGCGTCGCCGAGCGTGCCAAGCGCAACCGACCAGCTCCGGATCGCCGCAGTCGCTGGATCAATGCGGGCTACGCCGCCGCCACGCAGGCTCGCCCACAGACTCGCATCCGGCGCACGCAACATCCGATTGACATAGCCCCGCGGCAAGGCCTGTGCCGAATCGACGGCAACCGGCAATTCGATCATGCGGCCATCGCTCAACGCGTGGCGGCGGATCCCGCGTTGATGGCCGACCCAAAGCTCGTCTCCGATCTGGAGCAAGGCGCGAAGCTGGCTGCCGTTCGCCTTCAGGCGCGCACCGTGCCGCTCAACCTCGCCGCTCATGCCATTGATACGATCAAGCCCATCGCGCCCGCTGCTGACCCAGATACCGCCATCGTCGGCGACGCTGACCCCTTCGGTATGCGTGTGCAGAAGACTGTGCGGCTCGCCTGCGCGGTGCCGCCAGACCGCGAAGTTCCGCCAGCGCGCAGGCAAGCGCGCGATGCCGGCATCGAACATCGCCACCCACAGGCCGCCTTCGCGATCACGCAGCAAATCCATGACCCGCGATGAAGGCAGCTCGCCGGGCAAGGCATCACTGCCACCGTAGCGCCGCTGTTCGGCTCGGGTCAGATGCAGCAGCCCGCCGGTTGTGCCGAACCAGTAGCGATCGGCGGACTCGCCGACCATCGCCATGGTCGGCATGCGTGAGGGCATATCAAGAACACGTTCGACCGAATGCAGGTCGGCGGCCACCCTGGCCACGCCAAAATCGGTGCCGACCAGCATGCTGCCATCGGCCTCGCCGCGCAGGCTGCCGATCGACAGGGTCTCGGTTCGTCCCTGAAACGGCGGCAAGACGACATGCACGATGCGGCCATCCGCTTCGCGGACATCAAGACCATTGTCAGTGCCGATCCACAAGCGCCCCGACACATCGGCAGCCAGGCTGATCACCGTGGTCGAGCGCAGGCTCTCTGGATTTTCGGGATCGTGCTCGATGCGCTCGAAACTGCCGTCGTCACGCAGGCGATTGAGGCCGCCGAGGTAGGTGCCAACCCAGATCGTCCCGGCACTGTCCTCGGCAATCGTGAACAGTTCGTCGCTGCTCAAACTATGCGGATCCTTTGCATCGTGCCGATAACGTCGAAAGCTGCCATCGGCAAGCTGTTCGTTGAGTCCGGCAGCCTCGCCACCGCACCAGACACGTCCGGTGTGATCAATCAGCAAGGCCGAAATGTCATTGCTGGCCAGCGACGAGCCATCATCCGGATCATGTCGCCAGACCCGGAAATCGACGCCGTCGTAGCGCGCCAGTCCGTCACGCGTGCCTATCCAGATGAAACCATCGCTGCCCTGACGCAACGCGTAGACCTCGCTGGACGGCAAGCCATCGGCAATGCGCAGCAACTCGAACCACGGTTCGGCCGGCGGTGGCCCGGCGTGCGCGAGCGCCGACAGCAGGCAGACCGCGATGAAGACTCCGATTCGTCCCATGTTGCGTCCCTTCCTCCGCTTCCCGGTGATGTTGCCACGCGATCCGCATGGACGACCAGCAAATCGATCGCACGCGATAGAATCCGGGGCATGTCGCGATCCCGTCTGCCCCTGCGTCTGATCCTGCTCGGCCTGCTCGGCATCGCCGTGATCGTCTTCATCTGGCTGGCGATTGGCATGATCAATGGCCTGCTTGAATTCCATGAGCGCCTGCTCGCCCTGCCCCTGCTCGTGCGCATCCCGCTGATTGTCGTGGTCGCGGCGGCGTTTGCCGGAGTGGTCTGGCTGGCCTGGAAGTTGTTGCGACCCTCGGCGCGACGCCCGCGGCGGCGCGACAAGACTGTCATCCCCGATCGTCAATCGATCGAGATCCGGGTGGCTCAATTGCGTGAACGCGATGCCGATGCGGCCAGCCTCGAACAGGAATTGATCGAACTCGACCGCCGACGCCTGAGCGGCGAATGCCATGTCGCCGTATTCGGCGAGATCAGTACCGGCAAATCGAGCCTGATCCGCCGCCTGGCTGCCGAGGCCGCGCCCGACATCGACGTGATCGGCGGCACCACGCGCTGGATCAGACATTTCCACGGCACGCTGCCCGACGGGCGCGAGCTGATGCTGGCGGACATGCCCGGTACCGGCGAGGTCTCCGGCCAGCCGCGCGAACAATTGGCCCGCGACGAGGCGTTGCGCGCACATGCCGTGATCTATGTCGTGTCCTCGGATCTGACCCGCGCCCAGGATGCCGAGCTGCGCTGGCTGGCCGGTTTCGGCAAGCCGCTGATCCTGGCGCTGAACAAGCTCGATTTGTTCGACGAGGCCGAACGCATGGCCCTGCTAGGCACTTTTACCAAACGATACGCTGGTGTGTGCCGGGCGATAGTCGGCATCAGCGCCGGCGGCAGTGAACGCTTCGATCGCCGCTTGGCCGACGGTCGCATCGAACAGGTCACGCGTGAGCGCCACGCCGAGATCGAGAGCCTGCTCGATGCCCTGATGGAAGTCACATCGGGTGGCGCAGCGGCGCTTGAGCCCGGCCGCGAAGCCGCCGTGCTGGCCAGGGTCGATCAACGCAGCCATCTCCTCGCACGCAATGTCGCCGAACGCGAATCCGAGCTGACCGTAAGCCGCTACACGCGCCGCGCCGTGGTCGGTGCCATGGCTGCGGTCGCACCGGGCAGCGACATCATCATCCAGGGCGCGCTGGGCACCGCGATGGTGCGCGAACTCGCCCGCATCCACGATGTGCCGGTGCGCGAACTCGATGTCGAAAATCTGCTCGCCCGGCTCGGCCTGACCATTCGCAACACGACGGCGATCGTGCTGGCGATCGCCGGCAATGCGCTGAAGGCGTTCCCGGGCCTCGGTACGCTAGGCGGCGGCGTGCTGCATGCGATCGCCTACGGCCTGGCTTTCGATTCGCTTGGTCGGGCCATCTCGCTGACCCTTGCCGAGCATGCACGTCTCGACCAGGCTGAGGCCGAGACGGCAATGCGCAGCCTGCTCACCGAGCCAAGTCGTGAACGCGTCGAACGCGTGGCGCGGGTTGTCCTGGACAGCCTGCGCAACCGCGACACCGATGCGGATGATGGCGATTGATCGTGCTGCGACGACAGTCCATCGTCGCCGGGTGGCTGGCGATACACCGACGAATTTGCCAAGCTCGGGACATGTCGCATCAGATCCTGCCTGTGTTTGCATTCATCCCGCTGCTGGCGCTGGCTACCAGCGAACCAGCATTGGCTTCGGGTGCGCAAACCTGGGTGCTCGATCCCGTGCATACCCAGATCGTGTTTTTCGCCGATCATCTCGGCTTCTCGCACGGCATCGGCCGGCTCAGGATCAAGCAGGGCTGGTTCGTATTCGATGCGGAGGACTGGTCGAGCGCGCGCGCCGATGTGGTCATCGACATGGGCTCACTCGATATGGGCGATGCCGACTGGACAACAAAGGTCAGCGGCGGCGCGTTCCTCGATTCCGGCAACTCGCCGACCGCGCGCTTCATCGGCAAGACGCTGGAAAGAAAGTCCGCCAATGCCGGCATCTTGCATGGCGAACTGTGGCTGCGCGGGATTCGCCGCAATGTTGATCTCGATGTCACCTTCAACCGCGAAGGTGGTGATCCCTATGCCTTCAAGACCAAAGCCGGTTTCACCGCGACGACCACACTTGATCGATTTGATTTCGGCATGACGACATTCCGTGATGTCGTCGCCGGGCCGGTCGAGCTGCGCATCGAGGTCGAAGGCATTCGCAGCAGTCAAAGGGAGAACGAAGTCGATGCCGTTGAAAAGCAGTGACACGCGCTGGGGCAGCATCGCCCAGACCCTGCATTGGTTGATGGCATTGGCCATCATCGGCAATGGCGTGCTTGGCCTGATCATGGTCGACATGTCGCGCGGCATGACCAAGCTAAACACCTTTGCGATCCACAAGTCGATCGGCCTGAGCGTGCTCGCCCTGCTGATCCTGCGCGTTTGCTGGCGCATGTTCGAGCGCAAGCCGCGCGACGAGCCGATGCCGCGCTGGCAACGTATCGCCGCGCATGCCACGCATGCCGTGCTCTATCTGTTCATGCTCGCGATCCCGCTGAGCGGCTGGATCAGCAACTCGGCGCACGGCTATCCGCTGCAATGGTTCAAGTGGTTCAACCTGCCGGCGCTGATCGGGAAGAATGACGCCATCGCCGAGATCTTCGGCGAGGTGCACGAGATCCTGTTCTGGATACTCTCCATCGTGCTCATCGGCCATGTCGGCGGCGCCCTCGTTCATCACTGGTTTGAACGCGACAACACCTTGTTGCGTATGCTGCCGTTTGCGCGCCTGCGCACACGCAACAACGGAGACAACCCATGAAGTCCATCACTTGCCTGTTTGCTCTCACCGCTTTGTGCGGCCATGCGATTGCCGCTGACTATCAGGTCGAGAAAGGCAGCACGCTGAGCTTCAGCGGCACCTTCCAGGGCGAGAAATTCAACGGCAGCTTCGCCAGGTTCGAAGCGCGGATCAGCTACGACTCGACCAACCTCGATGCAGCCAGTTTCGATGTAAGCGTCGACCTTGCCAGCGTCACCACCGGCGACAAGGATCGCGACGAAACCCTGCCCGGATCCGATTTCTTCAATATCGCCAAGTTTCCGAACGCGCATTTCGTGACTCGCCAGTTCAAGCGCTCGGGCAATCAAGTGATTGCCGAAGGCACTCTGATGATCAAGGGCATCGACAAGCCGGTAGACCTGCTCGTCACGTTCGAGGCAAAGGATGCCGGGGGCACGCTTGATGTCTCAACCGAAATCAAACGCCTCGAATTCGATATCGGCAGCGGCGACTACGCCGATACTTCGACGATCGCGAATGAGGTCCAGATCAAGGCGCATCTCGAACTTGGCGCGAAGCAGTAGCGGCGGCACCGACAGGTGAATTCCAACGCATCGTGGTGGCAACTCCTGCGCAGCCGCTTCACCCAATCCGCGCCCGAGGCTGACAAGCGCGCGTCCTCTGCGGACGACCACCACAGTCAGGCCGAAGAGAGTCTTCGCGCCCTGCTCGATGATCCACAGGTACCGGCGGCCGTGCGCAGCTCGCTCGCGGCCGACTTCAACCGACTTGAGGCCATGCTCGGCAAGCTCGAGCGCGATGAACTGCATCTGGCCGTGTTCGGCCGCGTCAGTGTCGGCAAGTCGGCGCTGGCCAATGCCCTGCTCGGCGAGAACGCATTCGAGGTCGGTGTTCTGCATGGCACGACACGCGAGGCGACACCGCGACCCTGGCAGGAAGTCGCCGGCAGCGGCGTGCATCTGATCGACACACCCGGCATTGACGAACTCGATGGCGAAGCGCGTGAAAAGCTGGCTGTCGAAGTCGCCGGGATCAGCGATCTGGTCGTCTTTGTCGTCGATGGCGACATGACTACGCGCGAGCGCGATGCACTCGCGCAACTCGCGCAAACCGAGCGACCTCTGCTGCTCGCCCTGAACAAGGCCGACCGCTACGACGATGACGAACTTGCACGTCTGCTCGCGCGCCTGCGCGAACACGCCGCCGGACTCGTGCAGCCCGAAGATGTGGTCGCGGTCAGTGCGCAACCGCCGCCATTGCGCCGGCTCTCGCTCGATGCCGACGGCCACGAGCAGGTCGAGATGATCCGCCAGGGTGTAAATATCGACGCCCTGCGCAATCGCCTGACCGATGTGCTGACTCGCGAGGGTCGCACCTTGTCGGCGCTCAATGCGAGCCTGTTTGCCGGGCGCCTGACCGACGCGGTGGCCCAGCGCATCATCGTCGCCCGCCGCGAACTTGGCGCCAAGGTGATCCGCCAGTACTGCATCGCCAAGAGCATCGCGGTCGCGCTCAATCCGATTCCGGTTGCCGACCTGCTCGCCGCCGGTGCGCTCGATGCGGCCCTGGTCATGCATCTGGCCCGCGTCTACGGCCTGCCGATCACGCGCCGCGAAGCCGGTGGCTTGATCGCGACGATCTGCGCACAGTTGGCCGCGCTGATGGGTGCGATCTGGAGCATCCATCTGGTCGCCTCGGCACTCAAGGGCATCAGTGCCGGCATGTCGACCGTGCTCACCGCGACCGCCCAGGGCGCGCTCGCGTGGTATGCAACCGAGATCGTCGGCCGCGCCGCCGATCGCTATCTCGCCGCCGGAAAATCCTGGGGCGACCTCGGTGCCAAACGCGTCGTCAGCGACATCGTCGCCAGCCTCGATCGCGACTCGATCCTGCGCGAAGCCCGCAGCGAAATCCTGCGTCGCTTGCGCGCGCGGGACGCAGCCGAATCCTGAGAACGCACGCTGCGCGTGGGCGAAAGATCAACGCGTCTCGCCGAGAAAATGCCGGGTCGCAGCGATATCGAACGGCCAGTCAAGCTCGGCGCCTGACGCCGCATCGCGTAGAACCGGAACGCGGCTGCCATAGCGCAGTTCCAATCCGGCATCATCGTCGATCCACACACTTGAGAACTCCGGCGCGCCCGCTGCTGCAAGCACCGCAATTGCCTCATCACACAACTGGCAATCATCGCGCTGGTAAAGGATCAAGGTCATTGCCATCGCTCAGCCAGGCATCGGGCTCGACAGCATAGCGGCCCATGCCGGCTGCTTTGAAGTGCGATGCCGTCACGCTGTGATTCCTACCCGGACAACGAGCCTCGGCCAAACCGTAACCTCAAGCTTCGATACGCCCGCGTCCGGCCTGCCCTCGCCAGCCAGCCAGAGTAGAATTGCGACTACCCGTCTTCCTGAAAAGCCCTGCTCATGGCCGTCAGCGTTTTCGACTTGTTCAAGATCGGCATTGGTCCGTCGTCCTCACATACCGTGGGGCCGATGCGCGCCGCGGCACGTTTCGTCTCACGCTGGCTTGATGAAACCGGCATGCTGCCGCGGGTTTCCAGCATCCGCTGCGAACTGTTTGGCTCGCTCGCCCTGACCGGTCGCGGTCATGGCACCGACAAGGCCGTGCTGTGCGGACTCGAAGGATCGATTCCGGACAGCATCGATCCTGATTCGATTCCCGCCACGCTGGAGCGAATCCGTGAAAGCGGTCGCATCCGTTTGCACGGCAGCCACGAGATCGCCTTCAACGAGAAGACCGATCTGGTCTTCAACAAGCGCCAGAAATTGCCCTACCACCCGAACGGCATGCGTTTTTCCGCCAGCGACGCCGACGGCAACGAACTGGCCACGCGCGACTACTACTCGGTTGGCGGCGGCTTCGTCGTCAATGCCGATGAAGCGGCGGTCGATCGCATCGTCGCCGACACCACACCCTTGCCGCACCCCTACCAAAGCGGCGATGAGTTGCTCGAAATCTGCGCCAAGACCGGCAAGACGATTGCCCAGGTCGTGCTTGAAAACGAGAAGTCCTGGCGCAGCGAGGCCGAGGTACGCGCCGGCCTGCTGACCATCTGGAAGGCAATGCAGAGCTGCGTCGCGCGCGGCATGCGCGAAGGCGGCACCTTGCCCGGCGGCCTGCATGTGCGACGGCGCGCGCCCGAGCTGCTGGCCGGATTGCACAGCCGGCCTGAGGAAGCCTTGCGCGATCCCTTGACCATCCTTGATTGGGTCAATTTGTATGCCCTGGCGGTCAACGAGGAAAACGCCGCCGGCGGCCGCGTCGTCACCGCACCGACCAATGGCGCTGCCGGAATCGTCCCCGCCGTTCTCCACTACTACGAACGCTTCTGCCCGGCCGCCAACGAGGACGGCATCCTCAACTTTCTCCTCACCGCCGGCGCGATCGGCATCCTGTACAAGGAAAACGCTTCGATCTCCGGTGCCGAAGTGGGTTGCCAGGGCGAGGTCGGCGTGGCTTGTTCGATGGCGGCAGGCGGACTGGTCGCCGCCCTCGGCGGCACCGTGTTGCAAGTGGAGATGGCTGCCGAAATCGGCATGGAACACAACCTCGGCCTGACCTGCGACCCGATCGGCGGCCTCGTCCAGATCCCCTGCATCGAACGCAACGCGATGGGCTCGGTCAAGGCAATCAACGCCCAGCGCATGGCCATGAAGAGCGACGGCAAACACCACGTCTCACTCGACAAGGTCATCAAGACCATGCGCGAAACCGGCCGCGACATGCGCGACAAGTACAAGGAAACCTCGCGCGGCGGACTTGCCGTCAATGTGATCGAGTGTTGAGGCGTCATCCGGCACGCGGGTGATTCGTAAGCGACTGCCCACGACACCTGTAACTCGCCGCTCGGGTTTGCTGCGATATGCGCTCGTTAACAATGGAGCGCACGTATGGTCAGCAAGTCGGAGTTTTGGAAGGGTCACCTGGCAGGATGGCAGAGCAGCGGCCTGACTCAGGTAGCGTATTGCCGTCAGCATGCTTTGAGTTTGCCGAGTTTTGGCTATTGGCGGCGCGTGTTGAGTCGGCCGCTGTTGGTGCCGCCATCGCTTTCGCTGATGCCGATCCTGGTTGGCGAGCCGGAGTCGGTCGCTGGGGCGATCGAAGTGCGCTTGCCGAATGGCTTGCAGGTGCAGTTGCCCCTCGGCATGGCATCGGCACGCTGGTTGCCGACGCTGCAGGCGTTGCTGACATGCTGAGTCCAACGGGTTGGTGGTTGGTGACGGCCCCGATGGATCTGCGCTGTGGGATGGATCGATTGCTGGTGTATGTGCGTGAGCATCTGGATCGCAATCCGATGGAGGGTACTGCTTACGTCTTTCGCAACCGCGCGGCAACACGCATCAAGGTGCTGTGTTGCGATGCGCAGGGAACGTGGCTGGCGGTGCGTCGGCTGCAGCAGGGACGCTTCATCTGGCCGCATTCCGGAAGCCAAACCTGGTCACTGCAGCCGGAGCAATTTGCCTGGTTGTGTGCCGGTGTGGATTGGCGTCGATTGAGCGCGCAAAAGGACTTGGCAAAGCGGGTGTAAATGGCTACTCTGTGATTCATGGATCACACGCAACTCGACGCCATCACCGACGTTCAAACGCTACGCGCGTTGGTGGTTGAGAAGCTGCAAGTCATCGCCAATCACGAGCGTTGCATCGCCGAACGCGATCACCTCATCGCCCGCCACGAGCGCACCATCACCGAGCGCAACGCCAACATCGCCAAGCTCACCGCCGAGATCGCGCGGCTGCGCCGGATCCAGTTCGCGGCGCGCTCGGAGAAGATGGATCCGGCCCAGCGGCACTTGTTCGAAGAGACCATGGCGGCGGACATCGCCGCCGTGGAGGCCGAACTGGAAGCGCTGCAATCGTCAGCGTCGACAGACGCCGCGCCCGCGCGTCCGCGTCTGTCCCCCAAGCGCCGTGCGTTGCCCGAAGATCTGGAGCGGGTCGAGACCCGGCATGAACCGTCGAGGTGCGCGTGTGGCCAGTGCGGTGGCGCACTCAGCCACATCGGTGACCATGTCAGCGAAAAACTGTCATGCAAGCCGTTGACCTTCTTCGTACGCCGCGACGTCTATCCGCAGTACGCGTGTCGCGCGTGCGAAACGATCACGGCGGTGCCGGTGGCACCGACGGTGATTGATCGCGGCATCGCCGCACCGGATCTGCTGGCCCACGTCATCGTGGCCAAGTATGTCGATCACTTGCCGCTGTATCGGCAGGAAGCCATCTACGCCCGCAGTGGAGTCGATATCCCACGCTCGACCCAAGGCGAGTGGATCGGGGCATGCGGCGTGGCCTTGCAGCCCTTGGTGGATCGCTTGCAGGGCGAGCTACGCAATCAGACGATCCTGCACGCCGATGAAACAACCGTCGGCATGCTCAAGCCCGGCAAGGGCACGATTCATCGCAGCTATCTATTTGCGTATCGTAGCGGCATCGGACCGCCGATCATCGCCTTCGACTTCTGCACCAGCCGCAGCGGACAACATGCCAGGGATTTTCTCGGCACGTATGGCGGCGCGCTGATGGTTGACGACTACGGTGGCTACAAAGCCCTGTTCGCAAAAGGCGTGGCCGAGCTTGCATGCTGGGCGCATGCGCGGCGCAAGTTTGTTGATCGGTACAAAGCCAGCGGCAGCAAAGTCGCCCAGGAGGCGATCGAGCGCATCGCGGCGCTGTATCGCATTGAGGCCGAGGCAAAGGCGATGACGGTCGAGGAACGACTCGCCCATCGTCAGCGCCATGCCGTGCCAACGCTCAATACCATCAAGTCCTGGCTGGAAATGCTGCGTCCCACCATCCTGGACGATAGCGGTACGGCCAATGCCATCGACTACACCTTGCGTCGTTGGCCAGCCCTCATCCGCTATGCCGAGGACGGCAGCTACCCGATCGACAACAACCCGATCGAGAATGCAATCCGGCCCATCGCCCTGGGACGCAAGAATTGGTTGTTTGCCGGCTCCGAAACCGCCGGCAAACGGGCCGCCGCCATCATGAGTCTGCTCGCCACCGCAAAGGCCAACGGCCACGAACCACTCGCCTGGCTTACCGACGTGCTGACACGTCTGCCAACCACCCTTGATCGCGACATCGACACTCTGCTGCCGCATCGCTGGAAGCCTGCGGCCTAACCCACACTGCGCAGCAATGCGAGGTGTCGTGGCCGGACGCTTACGGTGATTCGAATCGCGGTCAACAAAAACCCCACATTCGCAGCGGGTTTCAGAAGACTGAGCGGATGCTCGAACTGCTGGGCACCCAGGCTCGAATAAAACCATTAAGATGTTGATACTTAAGACTTAATATCTATCGATCTTCGGGTTATACCCCCAAATATTCCCCCAAGGGAACCCGATCGTTGTCGGTTGTAGGCTCGATGCCGAATCTCTTTGTCGTTCTCATTGGTTGATTTCCTCATTAGCTTCTCCAGCGCTTGCATGAACCGGTATCAAGTTGCTATAAAATATGTGACGGTTTTTATAGCAAACTGAGATGAATGCCATGAAGCCCCCTATGCCAGCGCCCACGATCTCCGAGGCCATGAAGGAAGTAACTCCTAACGGTATAGCGGCAATCTTTGGCCAGCACATCGGGCCAGAGCTTAATGAGACTTACATTCACTGGGACAAGTTGCGACACAGACCACCACCAGATGGACTCACCCTCATCCAGTGGTGGCTGGGCATAAAGTTCGCGAGGAGAAGCATTTCCAGGAGGTTCGACCTTCTGAAAGATAAGGATGGCCAGTCTTTCGGACTCTCACTAACCGATTCGATGAATCGCAGACTCCATTACGTAGACCGTGAAGCTGCCGGATCTATTGCGGGCATGGATGGGCGAGAAGAGGGTGCACAGTCGAAATTCCTCATTCGATCCCTAATGGAAGAGGCCATGACGTCCTCCCAACTTGAGGGCGCGTCTACGACTCGGGCAGTAGCGAAAGAAATGCTGAAGAGCGGTCGGCAGCCTAGGGACCAAAGCGAGCGGATGATTTACAACAATTATTTGGCGATGAGAGAGGTGAAAGAACGAGGCGCCCGTCCTTTTACCCCGCACGATATCCTTGAGCTTCACAGCATTCTCACGACCGGCACACTCGATAGTGATGACCAATGCGGTCGCCTTCGTACGGCGGAAGACAATGTTGTGATTTATGACCGAGCCAATCCATCCCTGGTCCTTCACGTCCCTCCAAAAGCATCCGAACTTGAGGCTCGATTGAATCGACTGTGCGAATTCGCAAACAAACCTGACTCGGGACAATTCCTTCACCCGGTTGCCCGGGCCGTTTCCATCCATTTTCAGTTGGCGTACGACCATCCGTTCTGCGACGGGAACGGGCGAACAGCCCGACTATTGTTCTACTGGGCAATGCTCAATGCGGGCTATTGGATGATGGAATATCTGTCGATATCCAGCGCGCTCAAGAAGTCTCAAGGGAAGTACATGCTGGCGTACCTTTACACCGAATCGGACGAGTGCGACTTGAGCTATTTTGTAGCTCAGCAACTGGAGGCACTCGAACAGTCAATTGAAGGTCTCCATGGATACATCGCTCGAAAATCCGAGGAAAACAGGAGAGCAGAAGCTCTCCTCAAATCCCCATACGTTCTGGGCAGAAATCTGAATCACCGTCAACGTGCCCTCCTCGCCAATGCAATTCATTCCCCGCAATCCGTGTACAGCGTGTCATCACATCGATCAGCGCACCGGATCACCTACCCGACAGCGCTCAACGACCTGAATGACCTGACCCATGCAAAGCTGCTTAGAAAGACGAGAGTCGGCAAAGCCAACTTCTTCTTTCCGGTCAGCGATTTGGCTGAACGATTGGCTTCAGATTGATGATCCACCGATTGAATCCGTCATCAAATGCGAACGTTCAAACGTGGAGACCTTTCTCCTCTGGCTCACTTGTCGGCTCAAATCTCAAACATACCGCAGTCGTTCGACGGCAAACGCACCGTCCGTGCTGATCTTTTCTCCAAGCTTGCGGAGATGGTTGAACGTGGCTTTGCCGCGCTCGCGCCCGACCATGAACACGGGCCGTAGTCGAAGTGGCGGGCAACCGCGAGCGTGCCATCGCCAGCCACCTCACCCTGATTTGTCCCCTGCCCTTCGCCGATTGGGGCGTGGTGTGGCAACCAGCGGCAACCCGTCCTTTTCGCCGACATCCACCGAAACCGCAAGCCGACCGCCTTGGCCCTGCGCTCGCCACTGGGCGCCGGTCTCGATCATCGAACGTCCAACCCGGCCCCGGTTTTGCGGTTTTGCCGGGCCGCAGTCAATCCAGGCACTTTGAACTCACGCCCGGGCACGATCCAGAAACCAGGGGTTCCGATCCTGAAAGTGCCGCCCAAGGCACCGCCAGCCCCAGCGCCCGAAAGCTGCTCGCCAACCGGGGACTGCGATGGCGATGGGCATTCGTTGGCCGAAGGCGACTGTGATGATGCGGATCCGACCAGATATCCCGGCAACTCCGAGCAAGCGGATTTCAATGGCCACGACGAAGACTGCAATGCGGCGACGCCTGGCCAGCGCGACGACGATGGCGACGGTTTCATCGACTCCCGCGTCTGCAACGGCAGCAATTGCGGGCTCGATTGCGATGACACGCGCGCCGCCGTCAATCCGCACGCAGCCGAATTGCCGAACCGACGCGACGACGACTGCAATGGCGTCGTCGATGACGATCTTGAAGGCTGGTGGAATCCGGCGCACTAGCCCGGACTATCCATGAATACGCGTGATGATCGCGCAGGACATTGGATTCACACGGCTTTTCGCGATTGAGGCAATAGCGGGTGTTATTGCCGAATGAGCGAAAAGCCGTGTGGATTCAAGGGACAAGCGAGGGCGCGTGTTTTTCATGAATAATCCGGGCTAGCAAAGGGGCTGATCATGAAGCGCAAATTCGCATCGGCCGCCGTGCTCGCGAACGTGCTTCTGATTGCCATGTCCCCGGTCGAGGCCGCGAAGCAAGAGCCAGCCGTACCCGCCGGCAGCAAGGTGGCCAGCGCGCCGCAGTTCGATATCTACGTCGTGCACATGGAAACGAGGCCGTTTGCCGGCACCACTTCCAGGCTGGGAATCTATCAGTCAACGGTTGTCGTTCAGCACACCCGCAAGCACGGCCGTCAACGCTTCGGCGGCCGGTTGGAAGCGATTGACGCCGACCTGCTCGACCCTTCGATGTGGCAGATCGGCGACTTCAACGGTGATGGCTTCGACGACTATCGCGCCGTGGCTGGCATCGACAAACAAGGCTGTCGCACCTGGGCAACGCAGACCTGGCAAGTGGATCGCGAGCGTTTCACGTTCGGCACCAAAATAACCTACCTGACCGACTCGAAGGGCAAGCAGGTCAATTCCTGCAGCGGCAAGAGCAAGTAACGTCGGCACTATTGATAGTTCAGTCACCACCGGCAGAGCCGCGGGCTCATTTTCACGGGCCCTTCAACGGGGCCCATTGAAGAGATCGCGATGAAGTCGGGGCTTGGATCCGGACGGTGAACGATGAATGTCATGACGACAAACATCGGTTCGAGCATATCGCTCGTTGATGGGTTTTCGCAGAGCAATCCTTGCTCGCGCATGCTCTCTGCGAATGCCTTTGGGGGTTTGTTGATCGAATGAACTGTGCGATCTGGCCTCGTTGCGACCTGCCCACACCCCCCGGGCGATTCGGGATATATGCGCCCAATAGTGCCCAGATACCCCCGGACACAACAGGACAGCTCGGGACGGTAGGCAACAAAAAACCCGAATTTTCAACGGGTTTAGCGGGAAACATTGGATTGTGCGGGTCTACTCAAGAGCCGCAGATGGTGCCGGCACCCGGATTCGAACTGGGGACCTACCGCTTACAAGGCGGTTGCTCTACCAACTGAGCTATGCCGGCATGGCATGGGGCGCGCATTCTAGTGGACTGCCCGGGAAATACCAATGCGCGCGACTGTCCGGGGATTGACCTATCCTCGCGCTTCGACGCCAGCCCATGCCCGCGAATATCGGCACCGTGGCTCAGAAACAATCGATCGTGCGTTCCTCGATGCCGTTGGCGTTGCCGACGTGGCTGCGCCAGTTGAAGCTGCTGTCGGTGGCGCGGGCGAAGTCGATCCAGTAGACCGGCAAGTCCTCGGTGCGCTGGATCAGTTGCGGCTCGAAGCCCATCGCGGCGATTTCCGCCTTGCGACGCTCGGCGTTGGCCTGTTCGCGGAACAGGCCGAGTGAGATCGTGTTGAGTTGCTCGCCAGCGGTGACGACGTAGTAGTCGCGTACGCCCTGTGTGGAAAGGCGACGGGCCACACCGAGGGCGTCCTCGCGCGTCTTCATTGCAGCCAGAAAAACCCAGTATCCCCGCGATTGGGTCGCGTTCTCGTTGCGATACTGGATGCGCTTGACCAAGGGAGTGAGTGAATTGAGGCTGGCGCGCATATCCGACTGGGTCTGGAAGGGCCCGATCGACTGACACACATCCGAGCTGCTCGATGTCGCAGTGGTGGCACCGGGTTGATCGGCTACAGGCACTCTTGAGGCGGGCGCGTCGCGTTCGGACAGCAGGACGAGCGCCGGCACACCCGGATCGGTGATCGCAGGCGCGGGCTCGGCGGCTTTCGGCGCAAACGCAATCCAGCACGCGCCACCGATATTCAGCGCCAACAGCAACAGGAACAGGACTCTAGGGAACATCCGGACTCGACGGAAGCAAAAACAGGGGTGCAACGTGCGGATTCTAGCCCGGATAGGACTGGACAGGCCTGATTGCCGCCACGTTAGTGGTCGAGCAGCTTGCTTATTCCTTGAACCACGTCGCCGATTCGCTATCGACAGGGGGACCGTTGATCCGGCCCTTACTCATCAGTCAGAAATATAGGGAACAATATTGAACTTTCCACGCTTCAGCGCGATCGAAGTCTGCATGAAGAGAGATGGTCGAACCGTAGTACGCGAAGCGCTGGAAGAGATGCGCCTGACTGCGCTTGAGCGCATGAAGGAAGGTGAGTCACCGGCTGTCGTCTCCGCTTCGTTCGGTATGCATCGCACATGGGCGTACAAAGTGCGCGCGAAGGCGCGTGGGCGCGGCAACGGCAAGCGTGCATTGCGCTTGAGGAAGGGCACGGGTCGTCCGCGCAAGCTCACTGCGGCGCAGGAACAGCAAGTCTTCCGTTGGATCAATGGCAAGAACCCGATGCAGTACGGTTTCGATTTCGGCCTATGGACGCGGCAAATCGCGCGTGAGCTGATTGCGCAGCGCTTTGATGTGACGCTGAGTCTGGCATCGGTGGGTGCCGTGCTGGCACGCGTCGGTCTGACGCCGCAGAAACCCCTGCAACGTGCCTATCAGCGCGACCCTGAAGCGATCGCGCGCTGGCAGCGGGAAACCTACCCCGCGATAGCCCGCAAAGCCAAGCAGACAAAGGCGGTGATCTACTTCTGGGATGAATCAGGATTCCGCGCCGACTCGGTACACGGCACGACATGGGGAGCCAAGGGAGAAACACCGGTCGTCTCGGTGCCTGGGCAACGCCAGGGGATCAGTGCTGCTTCGGCAGTCAACGCCAAGGGAGGTTTTTGGTTTGCCACCTACAAGGGCGGCTTGAACGGCGATCTCTTCATCGACTTGCTACGCCGGATGATGCACAGACGTCGCAAGCCCGTCCATCTGATCGTCGATGGACTGCCTGCGCACAAGACCCGTGCGGTACGAAACTACATAGACAAACTCGAAGGAAAGCTGACGCTGCACTTTTTGCCAGGCTATGCGCCAGATCTCAATCCTGATGAATTGGTCTGGAGCCATGCCAAGCGCACTGGCAATGCTCGGCGACCACTACAGAAGGGCGAAAGCCTCGAGGATCGAATAGCCACTCAACTTGCCGACATGGGCAATCGGCCGCGCCTGATTCGCTCATTCTTCAAGCATCCAAGTGTTGCCTATATTTCTGACTGCTGAGTAAATAGTCCGAATTTGCGCGATAGACTCGGGCCCGCCCGGGAGAAAGGCTCGCCCCTGGCGGGGCTCCTACGAGACTACGGTTGACCTGTAGGAGCCCGCTTGAGGGCGAGCTCTTGCTCCTACGAGACTACGGTGAACCTGTAGGAGCCCGCTTGAGGGCGAGCTCTTGCTACTCCCCACAAAGGCTGAAGTATGTGCAAATAGTACAATTCATTCGCAAGTACCGCGCTAGCGATGCTCGCGCTCGGACCACAGGGCCAGACCACGCAAAACCAGATCACGTCCACGTTCGACATCGGGCAGCAGTGCGAGCCATTCGTCGAGCCCGCCACCATCGCCGACGATCGCAACCGGCGTTCCGACCCGTCGCGCAACCTGATCACGAAAGCGCTCGATCAGGGCCACGCTCGAAAGCAGGCATCCCGACCAGACCGCATCGGCGGTGTTGTCGGCGATTTCAACGAGCTCACCCACCTGCTCACCGACCCGTGCAGTGGCGGTTCCCAGCACCTTGCGCATGAGCGACGGCGACGGTGCGATCAGGCCGCCGAGGTGCTGCCCTGCCGGCGTCAGCGCATCGAGGGTGAGCGCGGTGCCGCAGCTGACCAGGATCTGTGCGCGCGGCGATGCCGCGTGCAGAGCCGCCATGCCGAGAAAACGGTCGACGCCGAGGCGCTCGGGCTCGGCGTATGCATTGCGGATGCCGAGCGCGTGCGCGGGACTGCGCACGAATTCGGCGGCCTGATCGAAATGGCCTTTGAGCAGACGCGTCAATTCCTGTTCCTGGGCATTCTTGACAACGCTGGCGACGAAGATCGCCTCGGGTTTCGGCAAGGCCGTCCAGTTGTTGCTCAGGGCCGCTTCGAGCGAGGTATCGGTATGCGCGAAGACGCCTCCCATCGAACGCCGACCGTCACCCCAGAGAACCCATTTGAGGCGCGTGTTGCCGAAGTCGATCAGCAGCTTCATGCGTCTGACCCCGCGATCCGACGCACGCTGATTTCACCACTGTCCACGAGGAACTCCCCATTTGCATTGCGCACACGCAAGGCGCCGTGGCGATCGACGCCGACGGCGGTTCCCTCGCGCTGTTCGATTCCGTCGATGATGCGGATCGGCTGACCGCACAAGACATCGTACTGTGCGAACTCATCCACGAATGCGGCAAACGTCACCTGCTTGAACTCGCCAAGCACTTCAAGCAAGCGGGCGAGCAGACGAGCTGCGAGGATATTGCGATCAGGCAAGGGTGCCGAGGCAATCGAGGCAAGATCGATCCACGGCTGATTGATTGTTGAATCGGCCTCGGCATCAAGACGCAGATTGAGGCCGACGCCGATGACCGCGTGACATGGTCCGAGCGCATCGCCGCCGAGTTCGATCAGGATACCGGCCAGCTTGCGCCCGTCGACCTGCACATCATTCGGCCATTTCAAGCCAAGCCCGGTGTAGCCGAAATCAGCGAGCGCGCGGACGAGGCCGACGCCGACCGCGAGGCTGAGACCAGCCAGGGTCGACATACTCGAATTGAAAGAGTGGACAAGAGAAAAGGCCAGGCCACCGCCCAGCGGCGTATGCCAGCCGCGCCCACGCCGACCACGTCCCGCCGTCTGCACTTCGGCAAAACACGCAGCCGGATCAACCACTCCGGCCTGGGCGCGGCGCAGCAATTCGCTGTTGGTCGAATCAATCTGCCAGTGCACCTCGATCGGACAGGGTCTTTCCGAATGCTCACGCAGCTCGGAAGCAATTCGCCCGGCATCAAGCAGATCAAGCGGACTCGTGAGCCGGTAGCCGTCGCCCGCCTTGGCTGCAATCGGCACGCCGAGGCCGCGCAGGGTTTCAACTTGTTTCCAGATGGCCGCGCGGGTTACCCCGAAGCGGCTGGCCAGGGCGCTGCCCGAGGTGGACGGATCCTCGGCAATCGCCAGCAACAACTCGCGCGCATTGATCGTCACGGCTTGCTTCCGGCACCCAGGCGCGGCTCCTGGCCACGCCACAGGCGCAGCAGGTTGCTGCGATGGGTGAACACGATCAACCCCGCAATGACGATCGAGAGCGCGAAAACCGCGCCGGGTTGCGGATGTCCAAAGTGGCCAGCAAGCAGAACGAACAAGGGAAACCCAAGACCTGCGACCACGGTGGCAAGCCCGACGAAGCGCGTGCTCACGACGATCACCAACCAAAGCAGGATCATCAACCCGGCCAGCAAGGGGGCCAGCACCAGCACGGCACCGACGGCCGTTCCCGCGCCCTTGCCGCCACGAAATCCAAAGAACACCGGCCAGCAATGACCGATCACGGCGGCCAACGAACAGGCTGCAGCAACCGCGATCGGCTCGAACGACATGTTTGCCGCACCAGCGTTCGGGTACAGGCCGAGCATAGCGGCCAGCGCACCCTTGCCGACATCGATCGCAACGACGCCGAGGGCGAAGCGCCAACCAGCCACGCGCAGCGCATTGGTGCCACCCGCGTTGCCGCTGCCGGACTTGCGGATATCGATGCCGCGAAGACGCCCGATCAACAAACTCCCCGACAAGGATCCGAGCAGATACGCAATCAACAGCTTGGCGAGAAACATCGCCATCACCCCCCCCCTGAGAATCGACGCACCCCCGCGCTCAACGCATGATGTCATCACGCGCATGTTTCGGCATCATCGAGACGACGATGGCCCCGGCGCCGGCGTGTGCGGAGATCGCGCTGCCCGCATCGAGCAGTTCGGCGCAATCGACGCCCGGCAGTTGCGCAATCAGCGCCTCGCGCACGCGGGCTCCTTCCTGCGGATTGTCGCAATGCATGACATGGGCACGCCAGCCAATGTCGCGATCGATGCGACGCAGGATGCGCGCAATGAAGCGCGCAGCAAAATCGCGATGATCGCGGGCGACGCCAAACACATGCAGGCGCCCATCGCCTCCGCCGATACGCACCATCGGTACGAGGCCGAGCCAGCGCGTGATCGGCAGCGCCCAGGCCGGGATACGACCACCACGAACCACCGAAGTCAGGTCGCGCGCATAGGCCCAGGTATTCGTGCGCTCGCGCAGATGCTCGACTTCAGCCACGATGGTGGCCGCATCGAGACCCGCCAGCGCACGTTCCGCAGCGTGCATGGCAAGCAGACCCTGGCCACCGGAAACGTTCGCCGTATCGACCACATGCACATGTCCGCCAAGTGCCGCACTGGCCGCCTCACCAGACTGCAAGGTTCCGGACAACGCGCGTGACAGGCCGACATAGACCACTTCGTCGTGGTGGCTCAGGAGGAAACCGAACATGCGCCGGAAATCTCCGACCGGCGGTTGCGACGTGCGCACCGGTTGCGTGCTTTCGCGCAACATCGCGTAGAAGGCATCAGACGAAAGTGAAACCTTGTCGAGGAAATCCTCTGCACCGACGTTGATGCGCACGGGCACCACGTTCAGCGGCAGGTTCTCCAGCGCATCCGGCGGCACATCGGCGGCTGAATCGATCACCACGACGACCTTGCCGAGCGTATGCGCCGCCCGCTGCTGGGCCTGCATGTCGTCCGCCTTGCGTGAGCGCACCTCACCGAAACGGGACAAGGCATCGAACAACAACGCGGGCTCATCGATATGCATGTGCACGCGCAGCTTTTCGCGCGTGCCGGCGATCACCAGACTGGATCCACCGAGCCGATCGAGCGCCTCGCGCACCGCGCTGCGATCTATCGCAGCCGCCGACAGCACGCATTCGGCGCACCAGCGATGGGTCTCTCCGGCAGCCAATTCCTCACTGATCACGACGCCCGCCTCGGCCGTCGCGGCCGGTTCGGAATACCGACCGGCCACGCGACCACGCGCGATGAAGTCATCAATACCTTCAAGCAAGTGCAGAAAACCCTGCGCGCCAGCATCGACGACCCCCGCCTTGCGCAGCATGGCAAGCTGGTTCGGCGTGTTCGCCAACGCTTCACGACTCGCTGCGAGCGCCTGCGCGAATGCCGTGCGCAAATCATCGATACCCTGGTCGCAAGCCTGCCGCAACGAGGCCGCAAACACGCTGATGACCGACAACATGGTGCCCTCGCGCGGCTCGGCAATCGCCTGACGGGCCTGGCTCGCGCCGAGATCGGCGGCATTCGCCAAAGGACACAGGGTCAGTCGCCGATGACCCCCAAGAACCTCGCCGAAGCCTTGCAGGAATTGGGCAAGAATCGCCCCGGAATTGCCGCGCGCGCCGTCGATCGCTTCGCTGGCCATGCGTTCGAAGACGGCACCGGCATGGGCGCCGCGCATGTCGCGCAAGGCATCGCGGACACTCGCCAGGGTAAAGCCGAGATTGCTTCCGGTATCGCCATCGGGCACCGGAAACACATTGATGCGATTGAGCAGGTCACGCTCGGCGAGGACGCGACCAATGCCAGCGATAAGGGCTTGCTTGAGCACGCGGCCATCGGTATCCGCGTGGATTCTGGCTGTCATCGGCTGGCTGGATTGGTGAAGTGGCTTGAAGTCTATCCATACTGCGGGGAATGGGTCGCGCTGCGCTGCAGCGCAAAATATCCTGGCATCGGCCAACAGCACCGGATCGGGACTCTGATCGCAAACGGACACACGACTGTCCGCGAGTGTCCGCTGCTGTCCAGTGGACACCTGGACTTGAGCATCAACCCGCGCAAAACCCCGGAATCATTGGATGCAGGTTGGCTGGCACGATAGCTGCTATGACTTTCGGGCTATTGATTCTGGTCTGCATCGCCCAGCTTCGGATCGGCGGATTGCTGGTTTCGGTACGGGGCTCATGGGAATATCCCGAATCCTGCGTAGATCCCGCTTGTTTGCAACCACACGGAGACGCCGCATGTACTCGCCAAAATGGAACCTTGGTCTTGCCTGCCTCGGATTGCTGTCGTTCGCGTTTGCAGCACAGGCAGGCGAAGTATCGATGGATGTCCGCGGAATGTCGGTCGGCGCCCAGTCCGCAATTGCCGAGCATGCTCCATCACAAATCAATTCGACTCCGGATGAGACGGCAGAAGGAGTCCCGACGAACCACCATCGTCGCTGGCGTGCAAGCTCCCGCAGCGCAGGTGACCCTGTTCTGGCAGACGATGCCGAGGGCACGCTGGACGGCGCGTCGGCCCCCATCGAAACCACAGCAGGCTCAACATCGGCGCCAGCCAAGCCGCGCAATCGCTGGCAATCATTGGTTCCGGGCGCGATCCGGTAAATCGGCAGCGCCCAGGGGTCTGGTCTGTTCTGGCGACCTCAGGCCGCTGCAGTGGCCGCCAATGTCTACTGATACAAGCACCGAACGCGTCCCGGGAATTGTGCTTGAACGGTCGGCCCCTGCCGGGCAGTAGCTTGCAGACTCCCGACAAGCCCACTAGCCTAGCCGATTGCCTTTGCGACTCCCTGCCATGTCGGTTCCCGCTCCACTCCTGCGCCAGTGTCGGCGCCTCATCACGCTCGCCCTGTTATCCATTCTGCTGGCCCCGCTTTCGGCCCTGGCCTGCAGTGGAATCCTGCACATCGAGATCGAGACGGCCGGCGTCTATGCGCTCGATCATGCCGCGATCACCGCCCAGCAACCCAGCCTGGCAGATTGCGCCAGCGATCAGCTCAGTCTGAGCAATGCCGGCAAGGAAGTCCCGATCCGCGTGCTGGATGGCGGCGACGGACGTTTTTCCGATGGCGATTCTATCGAATGGATCGGCCACCCGCTGCACGGGCCGGAAAGCTGGTTCAACGCCTATAGCGTGAACAACGTCTACCTGCTCTCGGCCTCGGCCGGAGCGCATGCGCGATTGCACGAGCAGTCGGCGAGCGGCGGCGGCGGCGCAAGCCTCATGCGCAGCCTGCATTTCGAGCAGGAGAACATGATGATCCGGCTCGATCAGCGTCAGCAGAAACCGGGCGAGGAGCCGGATGTCTGGCACTGGGCCAAGCTGACCCAGGCCGATCCCGCGCCGTTCACGACAACCTTCGATCTTCCGGATCTCGCCTCGCGCGGTCGCGATGTGGCGATGCGTATCAACTTCCGCGGTATCTCGAGCATCGTCGTGCCGATGACGAACAAGGAAAGCCGCCCACCCGATCACCTGGTCGAAGTGCGCATCAACGGCCATCTGCTCGATCGCGTCGACTGGAACGGACGTGACGAATTCGAGCACGCCATCAGCATCCCGTTGCAGGATCTGAAGGCCGCATCGAACCAGCTCGTTCTCTCGATTCCGAAACGGACCCTGGCCTGGAGCCCGACGCAGACTGCGGTCGATGTGGTCATGTTCAACTGGATCGAGTTTGACTATGCGCTCGGCGGAACACTCGCGGCCGACTCCCCGCCACTGCAGGCCGCCGATTCGTCGAAGCGGCCGATCGAACTGCTCTGGCGTGGAACGGGAGACGCCCCGGCACTGTATGGCGATGACGGGTTGCGTCGCCCGCCAATGGCAATCGGCAACGGTCGTTACCGGTATGCGGGCGCTACCCCAGGCATCGATCTGTATCCGGCATCGAGCCCGGCCAAACCGGTTTCGCTGCGCGCATCGGGAACGCATGACTGGCGTACGCCCGTGCAGGCCTATGACTATCTGATCGTCAGTCACGCCAGCCTGATCGATGCGGTACGCCCGCTCGCCGAATTCCATCAGCAGCGCGGCATGAACGTGGCCCTGATCGACATTGCCGATGTATACGATGAGTTCAACCACGGCATCACCCATCCGCAAGCGGTGCGCAACCTGGTCGATACCGCCTGGCATGACTGGCCGCAGCCGCGGCCACGCTTCCTGCTGCTGGTCGGCGATGCCAGCTTCGATATCCGCAGCGAAACCTACAACGACCTCGCCTACGCCAAGTTCGCCAACAGTCCTCAGGAACTCGCGCCCGGCCATTTTTCCGGGATCCCGGCGACCGCCTACGATGCCGCGAGCAAGAGCATGGCCAGCCGCAACCTGATCCCGACCTGGCAATTTCCGTCCGCCGAAGGCCAATCGGCCAGCGACAACTGGTTTGGTGCGGTCGATGGTGACGACTACCATCCGGTTGTCGCAGTCGGCCGCTTCCCGGTCGTTGAACCGGCCGAGGTCAAGGCGATCGTCAGCAAGACCATCGATTACCTGAGCAGTCCGCGCCCGGGCAGTTGGCGTCGCGATGTCATGTTCATCACCGATGAATCCTCCTATTTCAAGAAAGCCTCGGACCAGATCGCCGGAACGATCAGCAAGCAGGGATTCCTCGCCGACAAGATCTATGCAAGCCCGGATGAGGCCGACAACCTGGCCCACCAGAGCGCGATCAAGGATGGCCTCAACCAGGGCCAGTTGCTGGTCCATTTCATCGGCCACGGCGGGCGCTACATCTGGCGCACAGGCCCGCCGGATCTGCGCAAGAATCATGACCTGTTCACCCTCGATGACGTCAGCGAACTGAACAACAGTGGTCGTTTGCCGATGGTGCTGTCGATGACCTGCTATTCGGCGCCATTTGACAATCCGACCGAGGATTCGATCGGTGAGCGCTTCCTGCGCGAGGCCGACAAGGGCGCAATCGCGGTATTCGCGGCCTCCTGGCGCAACGCCCCATCGACAAGATTCAGCGAAAGCCTGGTCAAGGAATTGCTGATGCCCGGCGCGACCATCGGCGAAGGCATCGTGCTTGCGAAGAAAAGCATCGATGATCGCACCCTGGTGGAAATGTACAACCTGCTGGGAGATCCGGCCGTAGTCCTGGAACGGCCGCAGGCGAAAGCGAAAATGCAGGTCGATGCCGACCGCTGGAAGCCGGCCGTGCTGATCGCCCTGCCCGATGCCGGTTTTTCCGGCCAGGTCACGTTCAACTGGCTCGACGATGATGGCGGGCTGCTCGGAACCTCGACCTACCAGACCAGCGAGTCGACCTTCCGCGTGCCAATTCCCCGCTTCGCCGACGGCAAGATCGCCCGCTTCGTCGGTGCCTATGCGAACGATCCGCACAGTGGGCGCGATGCCGTGGCCGGGATCAAGCTCGATATCGAACTCGTGACACACGAGCGCGGGCTGGCTTGGCTGATGTCGTCCGGATCGAGCGAGAAGCCGATGGCCAGCGACACGATTTCGCGCAACGGATTCGAGCGAACAGCGGATGCCCAGGCCGACCCGGCCGATTGAGCATGGCCCGCATTGCCGCCCTGATCGAGCTTGCGCGTCCGGCCCAATGGATCAAGAACGGCTTTGTCCTGCTGCCACTGTTTTTCGCCCATGCGTTGTTCGATCGCGCGGCCCTGGTTGGTGCCGTGCTGGCCACGCTCGCGTTCTGTCTGGCGGCGTCGACGGTATATGCCTACAACGACACGCGCGATGCGGAACGCGATCGACTGCACCCGGATAAATGCCAGCGTCCGGTCGCGCGCGGCGCGATCACGCCAGGCACAGCACTGATATTTTCCGCCCTGCTTTGCCTGGCCGCCCTGCTCGTCGCGGCATCGACCAATGCCGGTGTGGTTGCCGTGATCGCGATCTATCTTGCCCTGCAACTGGCCTATTCGCAGGGACTCAAACGCATTGCCTGGCTCGATGTCGGCATTGTCGCCAGCGGTTTCGCCTTGCGCATTCTTGCTGGCGGCCTGGCCGCGAATGTTCCGCTGACGCCGTGGATCCTCGCGATGGGATTTCTGCTCGCGCTGATGCTTGCGCTGGGCAAGCGCCACGGCGACCTCGTCCACGTCACCGATCCCGGCGCCCGCGCAGCAGCGCGCTATGACGTGACTACAATCGAATGGGTGCTGGCCGGTCTGGCCGGCGCCGTGCTCGTCGCCTATGTGTTCTACGCGATTTCGCCCGAGGTTGTGGCCCGCCACGGCCATCGCGCGCTGGCCTGGTCGATGCCATGGGTTGTGCTCGGTGTTTTGCGCTATGTGTTCCTCGTCTTCAAGCGCGGCGAGGGCGGCGACCCGAGCCGCCTGGCCGTGCGTGACCCGTTCCTGCTCGGCGCGACCTTGGGCTGGCTGCTTACCTTGACCTGGGTTCTCTATCGCTGACTGCCCATTGTTGCCGTATTCCGGCGACAATGGCTGTCCTTTGAATCGGGGATCCGCGTGCCGGCATTCGCCTATCAGGCTCTCGACAGCAACGGCAAGACCCAGCGCGGCGTGCTGCAGGGCGATACCGCGCGTGCCGTTCGCGGCATCCTGCGCGAGCGCGGGCTGAATCCGCTGGCAGTCGATGAGGTTGCCGAGGATCGAAAAGGCGCATCACCGTTCGCGCGCCGCGGTCTGTCGGCAACGCAATTGGCCATGCTTACACGCCAGCTCTCGACCCTGATTGGCGCCGACCTGCCGATCGACGAAGCGCTTGCCGCGCTCTCGGAACAGGATGACAACGAGCGTCAGCGCGCGCTGACCGTAGCCCTGCGTTCACGCGTCATGGAGGGTGCCAGTCTGGCCCAGGCCATGGCCGATTTTCCGGACAGCTTTCCCGAGATTTTCCGCGCCACCGTCGCCGCCGGCGAGCAATCCGGTCATCTCGCCCGCGTCCTCGACCGCCTTGCCGAATACGCTGAAGCGCGCGACGCACTGCGCCAGACCCTGCTCTCCGCGCTGACCTACCCGCTGCTGCTGACCATCGTCGCAATCGCCGTCGTCGCCGGTCTGTTGACCTGGGTCGTGCCGCAGATCATCGGCGTGTTCGAGAACATGCAGCAGACCCTGCCGCTGGCCACACGCGTGCTGATGGGGCTGTCGGATTTCCTGCGCCACTGGGCCTGGCTGTTGCTCGGCTTGATCGTGCTCGGCGTGATCGTGATCCGCATCGCCCTGCGCCGCGAAGCAATCCGCTATCGCTGGCACGGACTCCTGTTGCGCCTGCCGCTGATCGGTCGACTGACCCGCGCCGCGAACACAGCGCGTGCGGCGCGCACCCTGGCCCTGCTCGCCGGTGCCGCAGTGCCCCTGCTTGATGCGCTGGCGATTGCCGCGCAAGTCGTGCCAAACCTGCCGATGCGCGAATCGCTGCGCCATGCCGCATTCAAGGTGCGCGAGGGCAGCGGTTTCGCGCGCGCACTCGCCGAGAGCAAACAATTCCCGCCGGTTGCGCTGCGCCTGATCGCCAGCGGCGAGAGATCCGGCGAACTGCCGCGCATGCTCGAGGAAGCCGCCGCCCAGCAGCAACGCGATCTCGACCGCTGGCTCGGCGTCCTCTCCGCGACTCTCGGCCCAGCCGTTATCCTCCTCGTCGGCGCCATGGTCCTGTTCATCGTCCTCGCGATCCTGCTGCCGATCTTCGATTTGAATCAGATGGTCAAGTAGCTTGAGCGGGAATGGGGAGTCGGGAGTGGGGAGTGGGAAACGCCCGGCGAGCCCAAAGTCTCCCGAGCCTCTACAATCTTGGTTGGGCGCTATATCAAGTGGGTGCCGAATGAAGCAGGTTTATCTGATTACGTATCCGACAGGAAAGATTTATGTAGGGAAAGACGCGATCGGAAGTCATCGGTATTTCGGCAGCCCTGACATGAAGGTTGTGAATGATGATTTTCTAAACCTTCCAGTATCGGTGCGAAAGGACTACACCATTCGGAAGCAGATTCTCTGGGAGTCAGAACTGGCAACAGATGAAGAGCTCTCCGCCAGAGAAATAGAGTTCATTCGGCATCACCGATCCAATGACCCAAAGATCGGTTACAACCGGTGGCCAAAATTGAGGTAGTGCGACCAACCATTTGCTGCAGACGCAACGACTCTGACGGTCAACGGCCCGAGTTCAATCGGTTTGCCAACAATTTCACCAGCCACTTTTCGCTTTTCCGACTCCCCACTCCCCACTCCCGCTCCCCAATGATCCACTTCGACAACGTAAGCAAACGCTATGCCGGGGGCCATGAGGCGCTGAACGGACTCAGCTTCGAGGTCGCGGCGGGTGAGATGGTGTTTGTCACCGGGCATTCCGGTGCGGGCAAGACCACCTTGCTCAAGTTGCTTGGTTTGATCGAGCGGCCGACCCGTGGCGAGATCATCGTCAATGGCGCGGCGCTTGCGCGTGTGCGTCAACGTGCGATCCCGCAAGTGCGTCGGGGTATCGGCATGGTCTTTCAGAACCATCGCCTGCTGATGGATCGCAGCGTCTTCGACAACGTCGCCCTGCCACTCACAATCGCCGGGGCGGGCAGCGAGGAAACCGCCAAACGCGTGCGTGCGGCGCTCGACAAGGTGAGCCTGCTCGACAAGGAGCGTGCGGCCCCGGCGACCTTGTCGACCGGCGAGCAGCAGCGCGTCGGAATTGCACGCGCCCTGGTCGGCAAACCGCCGCTGATCATCGCCGACGAGCCAACCGGCAATCTCGATCCGCAGCTTTCGGTCGAGATCATGAACCTGTTTGCCGAATTCCAGCGGGTTGGAACCACGGTGCTTATCGCCAGTCACGACCTGCACCTGATCCGGCACATGGGCAAGCGCGTACTCGTCCTCGATCATGGTCGACTGATCGATGATTTCAGGCCGCAGGCAAGCTGATGGCAAAGCCCGACAAAAAATCGAACCGCCTGCGTGAAGCTGCGCCTGCGAACCAGAGCCTGCCGCGCGAACGCCGCTCGCTGCGTTTGCGCTGGAATGCCTGGATTCGCCAGCACCGGCAAAGCTTCCGGGCCAGCCTCGGCCGTCTCTCGGCACGTCCATGGGCGACCACTCTGACGGTGCTGGTCATGGGCATCGCCCTGGCCCTGCCGCTGCTGTTGTTCGTCCTGCTCGACAACGCCCGCGCGCTGTCCGGCGGACTGCGCGAGGCGCGCGAGTTCACGGTGTTCCTCGACACTGGACAGGACACGGATTCGGCACACCGCTTCGCCGATGAACTGGGCAAACGCGCCGATGTGCTCGGCGTCGACCTGCGCACACCCGAGCAGGGTCTCACCGAGTTCCGCCAGCTATCAGGTTTTTCCGAAGCGCTCGATGTACTCGAGGACAATCCCCTGCCCAGCGTGCTCGTGGTCACGCCGCGACTGGAAGCCGGCAACGGCGATCCAGCCCTGCTTGCCGAGCTGAAAGCCGATGCACGCGTTGACATGGTCCAGTACGACGCCGAGTGGCGCAAACGGCTGTCGGCGATCCTCGGTTTCGGCGAGCGTGCCATGCTGGCCCTGATGGTGCTGCTCGGCCTGGCCACCTTGCTGGTCGTCGGCAATACCGTGCGCATGGATATCCAGACCCGTGCCGAGGAAATCGCCGTGGTGCAGTTGATGGGGGCCAGTGATGGTTTCGTGCGGCGGCCATTCCTGTACGCGGGTTTCTGGTACGGAATTCTCGGCGGTGTACTTGCTGTGCTTGCAGTTGGTATTGTCGAACTTGTCGTGCACACCCCGTTGCTCGAACTGCTGGCCAGCTACCAGAACCGCTTCAGCCTGCACGGTTTCGGCTGGCGCGATGCGATGATGGTAGTTTCCGCCAGTGCCGTGCTGGGTTGGGCCGGCGCCTGGATTGTCTGCACCCGCCACCTTTTTGCCGGACGACCGCAACGTTGAGCACGAAACCTGCGCTGACCCGCCATCTTTCCTCGGACGAACCACGCGTCCTCGTCGTCGACGGATCGCGCGTCGTGCGCCGCCTCATCGAGCAGATGCTGAAGTCCAACCTGCCCGGCGTTATCGTGCTGGCCTGCGAAACCGGTGCCGAGGCGGTTGCCCGGCTTTCCGATGGCGTCGTCGATTTCGTCACCACGGCCCTGCGCCTGCCCGACATGGACGGCCTCGAACTGGCCCGCCAGATCCGCGAAAGTTCGCCGCAGGCGTTCATGCCGATCGTCGTGGTTTCCGGCGACGTCCAGGAGCGCCTGATCACGCGTTCGCTGAGCGAGGATGTGACCGACTATTTCGACAAGTCGCTGGGCTTCCAGGCCCTGGCCGAATTCATTCGCGGCTACGTGCAGCCGACCGAATCGACGTCCGGCGAGGTGCTCTATGTCGAGGACAGTCGCGTGGTCGCCCTGGCGACGCGACGCATGCTCGAGAAACATGGCCTGACCGTGCTCCATGTGATCAGCGTCGAGGATGCCCTGGCCATGCTCGAAACCGCGCAGTCGATGGATAGAATCGGCGCCGACATCGTGCTCACCGATGTCAACCTCAAAGGTGAATTGACTGGTGGCGATCTGCTCGATCGGATTCGCCACCAACTCGGCTATGGCAAGGGTCATCTTCCGGTCATTGTGATGACCGGTGACGACAATCCCGACAATCAGGCCGCACTTTTGCGCGCCGGTGCCAATGATCTTGTCGAGAAACCGATCGAGGAGCGCCTGCTCGTGACCAAGTTGCTGTTCCAGTTGCGCGTCGGTCGCCACCTGCGCGCACGGTCCAGCAATGCCGCCCTATGAGCGGGGACCGGTTGAAGCTCGAAGCGTCCTGGAAAGAGCGCCTCACCGGCGTTTTTGAAACTCCGCAGTTGCAGGAACTCTCATCCTTCCTGCGCGCCGAGAAAGCCGCCGGCAAGATCATCTATCCGCCTGGAGCGCAGATTTTCGCCGCGCTCGATACGACGCCGTTCGATCGGGTCAAAGTGGTCATCCTTGGCCAGGATCCATACCACGGTCCGGGCCAGGCCCATGGTCTGTGTTTCTCGGTTGCGCCCGGCGTGGCTGTGCCGCCGTCGCTGCAGAATATCTTCAAGGAAATCGCGCGCGATCTGGATCTCCCGCGTCCTGCACACGGTTGCCTGACCTCATGGGCAAGACAGGGCGTACTCCTGCTCAATACCGTACTCACGGTCGAGCAAGGTCATGCCGGCGCACATCAGGGCAAGGGCTGGGAGTTCCTGACCGATGCCTGCATCGAGGCGCTGGATCGTGAACGCGAAGGACTCGTGTTCCTGCTCTGGGGCAGCCACGCTCAGGCCAAGACCCGCCTGATCGACAGCCGTCGACATCTGATTCTCAAGGCCCCGCATCCGTCGCCGCTGTCAGCGCACCGCGGCTTTCTCGGCTGCGGGCATTTCTCGCGGGCCAATCACTATCTTGAGCAATCCGGCCGCAGCCCGATCGACTGGAGCCTGCCCGCCGTGGTCAATTTGGACAGCCACGGATCGGGCATCCTGACTAGCGTCGAACCCCAGTCGAATTGAGCCTTCTCCCGCCGGGAAAGGGGCTACCAATAGCTGACGATCGACGCCACTCAGCGCCGGGCATTGTTCACGTCTGATTGGCGGTCTGCTTACACCACGTTAATGGATTTCAGGCTACTATACCGGCCAGTTCAGTTATTTCCGGACGCCCCGCCGATCCCGGGGAACTCCCGCAACGTTTAGCACTCTCAGGACGGGAGTGCTAAAATTGCCGCATGAATGAGGACAGTTGCATGACAAACGCCATTGTTACCACCAATTTCCCGGTTTTGAGCCCGCTCGGCAGTCTGGATGCGTATATCTCCGCCGTTCACCGCGTGCCGATGCTGAGCCCGGAAGACGAGCAGGCGCTGGCCCGCGACTATCTCGAAAACGAGAATATCGAATCGGCCCGCAAGATGGTCATGTCGCATCTGCGTTTCGTCGTGCATGTCGCGCGCGGCTACTCGGGCTACGGCCTGCAGATTGCCGACCTGATCCAGGAAGGCAATATCGGCCTGATGAAGGCGGTCAAGCGCTTCGATCCGGAACACGGCGTACGCCTGGTTTCGTTTGCCGTGCACTGGATCCGTGCCGAGATGCACGAGTTCATCCTGCGCAACTGGCGCATCGTCAAGGTCGCCACGACCAAGGCCCAGCGCAAGCTGTTCTTCAACTTGCGCAAGTCAAAGAAGCGCCTCGGCTGGATGAACCATGAAGAGGTCAACACGGTCGCCCGTGAACTTGGCGTTCCGGCCGCCACTGTTCTTGAAATGGAATCGCGCCTGAGCGGCCGTGACATCGCCTTTGATGCGCCGACCGATGATGACGACGACGCGCGGCCTTCACCGGTGATGTTCCTTGAAGATCATCAGAACGCCGATCCGTACACAACGGTCGAAAACGACTCCGAGGAAGAGTCTTCACTGGACACCTTGCACAGCGGGCTGGCCAAGCTCGATGAACGTTCGCGCGACATCATCCAGCGTCGCTGGCTGGTCGACGGCGAAAAGGCCACCTTGCAGGAACTGGCTGACGAGTACGGCGTTTCCGCCGAGCGCATCCGTCAGGTCGAAGCGAATGCCATGAAGAAGATGCGCGCACTGTTTGTGGCTTGAGAGCGGGGATGACCAGCCGTTCGGCTGTTGAAAGCCGGGAATCGGGATTCGCAAAGGCGGCTCCCGTTCCTTTATTGATTCGCCCGTAAGCAATCGCCAGCACGTGCTTCTCCCGCCGGCGGGAGAAGCTGCCGACAGGCTGATGAGGGTGGTCGGGCGAAGCCCGATACACGGGCCTTTCAGGAAAGACACCACCCTCATTTCCCTGATTCGCCCCCACCATGGGGCTCACCCTTCGGACCAGCATTCGCTGTTCGCGATCGATCCTATTGATCGCAGTCGGGGGTTTCTCCCGCCAGCGGGAGAAGGAAAGGAGCAAGTTCGCAATATTTACGGGCCGAATCAATAGGCGAAGCGTCGCCCACCTCGGCTTTCGCACTTGTCAAAGCGCCTTCGTGGATCGTTTATTGAATTGTTCGTTGATACGATTCCGAATGAACCTGGATCTTGCGGGGAATCCTTACGATTCCCATTGCCCGAACTGGCAATTTCCGTTCAAATCGACACCACCCCCAATCGCCCGGAAATCCGCTTCAGCCTTGGCGTTCAGAGCGTCAGCCGCTCATTTAACCGGACAGTAGTGAGTTACACAGTTAGATTGACAGACCCTTGCCTTCGGCTCGGCACAGATTGCAAGTGCCGCTCTCCTCCCGCCGACCGCTTTTCCTACTCCCTACTCCCTACTCCCTACTCCCTACTCCCTACTCCCTACTCCCTACTCCCTACTCCCTACTCCCTACTCCCTACTCCCTACTCCCTACTCCCTACTCCCTACTCCCTACTCCCCACTCTCCACTCCCCACTCCCCACTCCCCACTCCCCACTCCCCACTCCCCACTCCCCACTCCCCACTCCCCACTCCCCACTCCCCACTCCCCACTCCCTACTCCCTACTCCCGATTCCCTGCCTTCAATCACCCCATCTCGACCGGATCGACGTCGATCGACCAGCGCACGCGACGTGCGCTCGGCAGTTTTCTCAGCTGCTCGAGCCATTCAGGCAGGAACGACTGCATCAGACTGCGCGAGTCTGTTTCGATGAGCACCTGGCTGCGCTGATAACCGGCGCGTCGCGGCATCGGCGCGGGCAATGGCCCGTGTGCCGTGATGGCATGACCTGACGCACGCGCCAACTCCGCAGCCAGCTGCAGAAAATCGTTTGCGTGCGCGAGCGATTTCGACTCCGCGCGCAGCAGGGCAAACAGCGCATAAGGCGGCAGGCCGGCGGCGCGACGCTCTGCCATCAGAGTTTTGGCCAGCTTCGCATAGCCGCCCTCGATCAACGCGCGTAGCAGCGGGTGATCCGGATTATGTGTCTGCAGGATCACCGCGCCTGGCCGCTCGGCGCGTCCGGCGCGCCCAGCCACTTGCACGATCAATTGACCGAGTCGTTCGCCGGCGCGGAAATCGACGCTGTGCAGGCCTTCATCGACGCCGGCGACGACGACCAGGGTCAGGTTGGGCAGATCGTGGCCCTTGGCCAGCATCTGCGTGCCGACCAGGATCCTCGGCCCCTCGACATCGAGCGTGTCGAAGACGGCATCACGGGCGGATCGGCTTCGCGTCGTGTCGCGATCGACCCGCAGAATGGGTGTATCCGGAAAGCGCTGGCTGAGAACTTCCTCAAGTCGCTCGGTGCCCTGCCCCTGTGGTGCCAGCGGGGCACCTGCGCACTCCGGACAGGCAGACGGAATCCGCGCTTCGGCCGCGCAATGGTGACAGCGCAGGCGTGCCGCGCCGCGATGCAGGGTCAATGGCCGGTCGCAACGCGCGCACTGGGCGCTCCAGCCACAGGCATGACAGAACAGTACCGGTGCATAGCCGCGGCGGTTTCGAAAGACCAGCACCTGCTCAGCGCGCGCCAGGCAATGACCGATCGCATCCAGCGTGCTGATGGCGAGGCCCTGTTCGAGACGCTTGCGGCGCACGTCCATGACCTCGAGCGAAGGCGGTCTGGCGGCGCCGGCGCGATGCGGCAGGCGTAAGCGTCGATAGCGCTTCGCCTCGACATTGGCCAGGCTCTCCAGTGAAGGCGTCGCCGATCCGAGCACAATCGGCACGCCCAGCGCGCGCGCGCGGTACACGGCAAGATCGCGTGCGTGATAGCGGAAACCGTCCTGCTGCTTGTACGAAGCATCATGTTCTTCGTCGACGATGATCAGCCCCGGCATCGGCAGCGGCACGAAAATCGCCGAGCGCGTGCCGAGTACAACCCGCGCCTCGCCGCGCGCGGCGGACAGCCAAGCGGCAGCTCGCTCACCCTCGCTCAGGCCCGAGTGCAGGATGGCGACATCGAAACCGAGTCGTTCGCGGAAGCGCCGTACGGTCTGCGCAGTCAAGGCGATCTCCGGAACCAGCACGAGTGCCTGGCAGCCGCGGCGGATCGACTCGCTGATGCAGGCCAGATAAACCTCGGTCTTGCCGCTGCCGGTGACGCCATCGAGCAGGTACGGCGCGAACTCGCCGAAGTGTCCGCTCACGGCGTCAACCGCAGCGCGCTGCTCCTCGTTCAGAGCCGGTGCGGCGACGGCCGGACCGGACACCGGCAAATCGGCCAGACGACAGTCTTCCAACCATCCCCGACTCTTCAGGGTGCGCGCAGAACTGCGCCAGCCCGGCAGACGCTGATCGAGATCGGCGCTTGCCAGCGGCCCGGTTCCGAGCAGTTCAAGCAAGCTATTGATGCGCGTGACGCGGGTTGAGCTTGCCGCTGCCAAGCCTTCGCGTCCTTGCGCAGTCAACGCAACGGCGGGGATACCGGCTTGCGGCAGGTCACGGCCGCTGCGCAGCAAGGCAGGCAGGGCCGCATCGAACACTTCGCCAATCGGATGCTGGTAGTAGCGCGAGGCCCATTCGAGCGTTGCGATCAGCTCGGCAGTCAGCAATGGCTGCGGGTCGAGGATCCCGGCAAGTGGCTTGAGTTGATCGTCGGCCACGTCGCTGCGATCGTCACAGCCAAGTACCACACCGATGCAGTCGCGCCCGGAAAACGGCACGCGCACGCGCGCGCCGATGGCAGGCACGGCAAGGCCTGGATCGAGGCGGTAATCAAACAATCTGGGCAGCGGTACCGGGACCGCCACTCGAATGATGCGCGGCATTTGCCGAGTGTACCCGTGCAACCGGAAACCGGTTCCATCAACTTGGCACGACTTCCTCACTCCGAACCGAGGATTCAGCGCCAAGTGGCTGCCCTGACAGAGGAAAATCCCTTATCCACAGACCCTGTGGATAAGTCTGTGGATCAGGCTGCCGGAAGTCGCCTCCGGGGGCCATCCGATGCGCCCGTGGTCAGCTTGGCGAAAGTTTGACCACCCGCTTTTTATCCTTTATTTTCAGATGCTTGCAATTCGACTCGAGACGCATTCAGGCGTCGGATACAGGCGCGTGGCCGCCGCATGTGGTCCGCGCCCCGCTGTGCAAAACAGTCTTGACAGGCTCGAAAAACCGGGAATCCCAACGCTGATGCGGCCTTGCGCCCGCTGCCATGCCATCGAGCGCGGGATTCAACGACTTCCGGCCCGGAATCGGCATCGCCTCAGGTCAATGCGAGACTGATCAGTCCGGCGAAAACGAGGGCAAACGACAGGATCACCGAATAGCTGATGCCGATCACGCCGTACTTGATGAACGTCATGATCCAGCCTTGAGCATAGATGCGCTTCTGCATCAGGAACAGATAGAGGAACAGCCAGATCCAGGCCGATGTGACCAGCATGTTCAGTGGCGCTGACAGCCATGGCACTCCTGCGACCAGATCGCCGAGCAGTCCGAGGCCGAGGATGACCAGAACCGACATGAAGATGAAAGCATGGCTGTGCAGGGCCACAAGCAGATGCTCCATGTACAGCCGGCGCTTGAACAGAAAGCAAAGCTTGAGCAGCACGGCGAACAGCGGCATCAGCACGAACAAGGTCTGCGGCAGCACCGAGAAGAAACCGGCGAGCATGCGTCCCGGATCCTTGTTCATGTCTTCCATGTTGTTGCGCATATGCTGGAGCGTGCGATTGAGCCGGGCATTCAATCCATCGGACAGCCATGCCACATGCACCGGGTCGGTATTCGAATCCCAATGACGACCAAACAGGACCGGTTCATGGGTCGATTTTTCCATCCCGGATAGTCTCGCCGCAGCCAACGCGGGGCCGCTGTCGGCCTCGCCCGCTCCAACTGCCGCTCCCCTGCTTGCGCCGTCGGCGGCCACCTTGGGCTCGCCCGGTTGCGTGCGCGTATCCTTCGCCGAAATCATGGCTGCCCGCGCCGCCTCGACCTCACTTTGCAGGACGTCAAGCCGGTCTGCGCCACTTTTTCGGGTTTCAGCGATCATCTCGTCAATTCCGGCGAGCTTCTCGGCCGAAATACCGGCGACCTGCTTCTTCTTTGTCAGATCCTCGATAGCTGCGTTGACCGCCCTGGTCACATCATCGGCAGTCGTCGCATCATCGATGCCGTAGGACAAACCGAGCTTGATATCTTTCGGATCGATATCCGGGATCACCATCTGCATCGAGAAGAACGCGATGATCGACAGGAAGAAAAACAGCCTGAACGGCGTCACATAGCGGGCACGGCGGCCGGCCAGGTATTCACTGGTCAGAAAGCCGGGCCGGATATACAGATCCCACAGCGAGCGGAAAATCCGCGCATCAACGTTGAAGACGATGTCGGCGAGGTCGGCCATGACCTCGGAGAGGTGCCGGATCATGCCCTTTTCAGACTGACCGCAGGCATGGCAATACGGGCCATGCACCGGCGCGCCGCAGTTCGGACAAGCGTGCGCGGGCGTGTCGCTGGCCGGCTCGGTGAATTCCGCGTCCGCTTGCAATTGCACCGGCAATGCCGGCGGCGGTGATGGTTCGAATTCGCTGTTCATTTCGGCGTTGGCATTCCGTGTTCGCGCAACCAGGTGCAAGTGTCGCCCGAGCCGAACATGGGCGCAGGCTTAACCCGGACTATTCGTGAATACGCGTGATGATCGCGCAGGACATTGGATTCACACGGCTTTTCGCGATTGAGGCAATAGCGGGTGTCATTGCCGAATGAGCGAAAAGTCGTGCGGATTCAAGGGACAAGCGAGGGCGCGTGTTTTTCATGAATGATCCGGGCCAAGGGTCACGATGGCGACCTCGACCGCAGCCGCGTGCGCGCGCTCAAGCGGTTCCCTTGAAGAAATCCGCCCGCTCCGACCAACATGACAGACATCGTTCTGCCTCCGTTCAATGGCTGCGCACAAGTCGTCGATCGCGACAGCTCGCGTGGCAGGCTGCTGTCACGCCGCTATACTCGGCGGTCGCAGGAAGCACCACCGATGACCGCCATTGTATCCACCGACCGGCCGCGGTTGGCCAACGAACTCGATGCCACGATCCGTCTCGCCGCACCGCTGGTGCTCGGCCAGCTCTCGGCGATCGGCATGAACTTGATCGATACCGTGCTGGCCGGCCATCTCGATGCGCATACGCTCGGCGCGGTCGCCCTCGGCAGCAATGTATGGGTGCTCGCGATCATCACGATCATCGGCATGATGATGGCCTTGCAACCATCCGTCGCGCAATTGCGCGGCGCGGGGCGCGAGCGCGAGATCGGCGCCGTGTTCCGTCAGGCGTTGTGGCTGGCCATTCCACTCGGCATCTTTCTCGGATTCGCCGCAGCCTTTCTCGGCCCGATGCTATTCGGCCTGATCGGGGTCGATGCCAGTCTGGTCGCCGATGCCAGCGCGTTCATGCGCGCGATCGCCTGGGGCGCACCGGCGCTGTCGGTATTCTTCGCCCTGCGCGGTTTGAGCGAGGGCATGGGCATGACCCGGCCGACCATGTATTTCAGCCTGCTCGGCCTCGTCCTGCTCGGCCCGATCGGCTATGTGCTGATGTACGGAAAGCTTGGCATTCCACGACTTGGCGCGTTCGGCTGCGGCCTCGCGACGGCAATCGTACTGTGGCTGCAATGCGGCGCGTTTGCGCTGTACGTCGCCCGTCGCTCACGCTACCGCGACCTGCATCTGCTCGCGCGTTTCGATCGACCGGATCGGCGCACCCTTGTCGAACTGCTCAATATCGGCACACCAATCGCGGTGACCCTGCTCATGGAAGCCGGCTTGTTTGTCGCCGTCGCTCTGACCATCGGCAAGCTCGGCACCGACACCATCGCCAGCCATCAGATTGCGATCAATATCGCCTCGGTCGTGTTCATGGTGCCGCTCGGCATCGCCATGGCAACAACGGTGCGCGTCGGCTACGCGCGCGGTCGCAACGACGGCCACGGCGTCCGCCAGGCGGCGGCGGTCGGCATGATGCTGACGCTGGGCATGCAGGTGCTGTCCGCGACGTTGCTGTTCACCATTCCGGAACGCATCGCCGCGATGTACACCAGCGATGTCGCGGTGATCACGCTGGCCGCGCAACTGCTCGGTTTGGCTGCGATCTTCCAGCTCTCCGACGGTGTCCAGGCCGCATCGAACGGCGCGTTGCGCGGCCTCAAGGAGACCCGCCTGCCGATGCTGATCTCGGCTTTCGCGTATTGGTGTGTCGGCATGCCGGTCGGTCTGTGGCTGGCCTTCCACAACGGCCTCGGCGCGGCCGGCATGTGGATGGGCCTGATTGCCGGGCTCAGCGTCGCCGCGATCCTGCTGACCTCGAGATTCTGGTCGATCGCGCTCAAACTGCCGACCGCCGGATGAAATTCGTGCCCTTCGACGCATGCCAGCGGGCGCGCGTTCGGCTACCCTGCCAATCCACCAGCTGCGGAGATCGCTCCGCATTCCGAACCCGGAGTCAATGATGTCTTCATCCCAACCGGGATTCTTCGTCCGCTTCATGCGCGGAATCTGGAACACCCTGAATTTCACCCGGCGCCTGATCCTCAACGCCATCCTCGTGGTCGTGCTGATCGCGCTGTTCGCGGCGATGTTCCGTTCGGCCCCGGGTATCCGTGAGCAGACCGCGCTCGTGCTCGATCCGCACGGATCGATCGTCGAGCAATACAGCACCGATCCCGGTGAGCGCGCGCTTGCCAGCCTGTCTGGCGATACTGCCAAGGAAGTGCAACTGCGCGACCTGCTGCGTGTGATCGAAGCGGCCGCTCGCGACAAGCGCATCGCGCGCATCGTCCTCATCCCCGATCAGATGTCGGCTGGTATTTCGACCATGCGCGAACTCGGCCAGGCCCTTGATCGTTTTCGCGCGACGAAGAAAGATGTCGTCGTCGTTTCCGAGGGCATGGAACAGGGCTCCTACTACCTGGCCGCGCATGCCGACCAGATCCTGCTCGATCCGCAAGGATCAGTCCTGCTCGAAGGCTTCGCCAGCTACCGCAGCTACTACCGCGATGCGCTCGACAAGCTTGGCGTCGATGTCCATCTGATCCGTGTCGGCCAGTACAAATCGGCTGGCGAACCGTTCATCCTCAACCAGGCGTCGGATGTGGCCAAGCAGGCCGATCTGTTCTGGATGGGTGGCATCTGGAACGAGTTCCTCGATGAGATCGCGTCGATGCGCAAGCTCGATACGGCCGCACTGGCCGACGATGTCGCCAACCTCGACACCCTCGTGCCGAAGTTCAATGGCGATCTGGCCAAGCTCGCGCTTGATCGCGGCCTCGTCGACAAGCTCGCCACGCGGGCGCAGGCGCGCAAGTTGCTCAGCGACCTCGGCAAACCCGACGACAGCGGTGAGACCTTTCGCCAGATCAACTGGTCGGACTATCTCGGCACGCAGGCTGCGGCCAATCTGCCGGATTTGCGCCCACAAGTGGCCGTGGTCGTCGCCCAGGGCGAAATCGTCCAGGGCGAACAGGCACAGGGCAGCGTCGGCGCAACGACCACGGCGCGACTGCTGCGCGAAGTGCGTGACGATGAACAGGTCAAGGCGGTCGTGCTGCGCGTCGATTCGCCGGGCGGTGATGCCTATGCCTCGGAAATCATCCGCCGCGAGATCGAGCAGATCCAGGCAGCCGGCAAGCCCGTGGTTGTTTCGATGGGCGATGTCGCCGCCAGCGGCGGCTACTGGATCTCGATGGATGCCGACGAGATCTGGGCACAACCAACCACGATCACCGGATCAATCGGCATCTTCGGCATGTTCGTGACGATTCCGCAGACGCTCGAGAAGATCGGCATCCACACCGATGGTGTGGCGACGACGCCTCTTGCCGGCGCTTTCGATATCCGCCGACCGCTTGATCCCAAGATCGAAACGATCCTGACCAGCGTGATCCAGAAGGGCTATCGCGACTTCATCAGCAAGGTCGCCTCGGCGCGCGGCAAGACGCCGGCGCAAATCGACGAGATCGCCCAGGGTCGGGTCTGGAGCGGATCGCAGGCGAAAGAGCGTGGACTCGTCGACAAGCTCGGCGGATTGCACGATGCGATCAGCGCTGCTGCCGTGCTCGGCAATCTCGGTGCCAACTATCACACTCGTTATGTCGAGCGCGAACTCAGCACCTGGGAACGCTTCGCGCTGTCGCTCGGCAACAGCGAAGCCGCGGTCAGTTTCGGGCGCTGGTCAGGCCTGTCGTCGCTGCCAATGCGTGTGTTCGCCAACGACGAGATCAGACACACACTGGCCCTGCTCAATGAACTCGGTGGAAACCGGTTCGGCGTCGTCGCACATTGCTCGTGCAGCTTGAACTGATCGCGAAGATCGCGGTGGCAATCAGCCGCCGTCCTGCTCATCCATCTGCTTGTCGCGATCAGCTTGCGCCTTCTGCAAGGTCTGTTCGACGGCCTTGGTCTTGTCGAGCGCCTTGAGCTGATCGTCGAAAACAGTCGGCTTGCGCGCCTCGGCGGTGGCTGGCTGATCCGCAGGCGCATCAGCGGCGCGGCTGTCGGTATCCGATGAATGCGACGAACACGCGACCAGCAGGGCGGCCGCGCACAGGCTGGCAGCGAACGGCAGGGATTGTCGTAACATGGTGACCTCGATCGAATACCGGGTTTGGCGCGGAGATCCAGTCTGCCGCGCCGGCCCGATACGGACAAGCCTAAGCCGATGAACGCATCACGCTGGCGACTCGATGGACAACTGGCCCTGGTCACCGGCGCGAGCCGAGGCATCGGCTTGGCGACAGTTCGTGAACTGGCCACGCTCGGTGCCGACGTTGTCCTCGTGGCGCGCGACGAGGCGCATCTCGAACAGGTACGCGACGAACTCACCGAAGAATTCCCGCGCAACTCATTGCGCGCATTCGCCGCCGATGTCAGCGAACACGAGCAGCGCCTCGAGGTTTTCGATTTCATCGCCGATCTCGGGCTTGATCTTTCCCTGCTGATCAACAACGTCGGCACGAATACGCCGAAGCCGACGCTCGATTACGATGCCAGCGAATTTCACCGCATCATCGACACGAACGTTTTCTCCGCATTCGAGATGTGCCGACTCGCCCATCCACAACTCGTTCAGCATGCGAATGCCGGCATCGTCAATGTCGGCTCAGTGTCCGGGCTCACCTCGGTACGCACCGGTTCTGCGTACGGCATGAGCAAGGCTGCACTGCACCAACTGACCCGCAACCTCGCCACCGAATGGGCCGAGGACGGCATCCGCGTCAATGCGGTTGCGCCGTGGTACATCCGCACGCAGCGCTCGGAACCCGCGCTCGCCGACCCCGACTACCTCGACGAAGTGCTCGAACGCACACCGATGAAACGCATCGGCGAGCCCGAGGAAGTCGCCGCCGCGATCGCCTTCCTGTGCCTGCCGGCCGCCGCGTACATCAGTGGCGAGTGCATTGCCGTTGATGGCGGATTCCTGCGCTACGGCTTCTGAATCACTCATGTATTGATGTCCGAAAATGGCGAGTCCGGCACGGCAATCGCTGCTAGATTGTTGCCATGCAAACCGAACTTCCCCGTGCACCGCTCGATCCGGCGATCTGCGAGCAGGCGCGCCTGACCCGCGACGTGCGCTTCGACGGCCTGTTTTTCACGGCCGTGAAGTCAACCGGCATCTACTGCCGCCCGGTTTGTCCCGCGCCGACACCGAAGCCCTCCAACATCAGCTACTACCAAAGCGCCGCCGCCGCCGCTGCCGCCGGCTATCGGCCCTGCCTGCGTTGCCGACCCGAGGCGGCCCCAGGCTCACCGCTGCATCGCGCGAGCAGCGATCTGGTTGGTGCCGCCTTGCGCCTGATCGAACAGGGTGCGCTCGATGGCCAATCGGTGACCGATCTCGCCACGCGTATCGGCGTTGGCGCACGTCACCTGCGTCGCTTGTTCGATCAGGAGCTTGGCGCAAGTCCGCTCGATGTCGCGGCGACACGACGGCTGCTGTTTGCCAAGCAGTTGCTCGGTGAAACCGGTCTGCCGATCACCGCGATTGCCGCTGCAGCCGGCTATGCCAGCCTGCGCCGCTTCAATGCGGCGTTTGTCGATGCCTACGCCAAGCCTCCGCGCGAATTTCGACGTGGCCAAGGTTGCGCCCTTGGCGACAATGCGATCGAGTTGCGCCTGCCCTACCGCGCGCCTTACGACTTCGACGGGCTGCTCGCGTTTTACGCTCGCCGCGGAATACCGGGCGTCGAGGCGGTCGACGATCGCGGCTACCGCCGCAGCATCGTCATTGATGGCGAACCGGGCTGGCTGAGCGTCTCATCGATTCAGGGCGATACCGCGTTGCGCTTGCGTGTGCACAACGTGCGTCCGATCCATCTCGGCCAACTGGCCAGCCGCATACGGCGCATGTTCGATGTCGATGCCGATCCAGCGGCGATCATGCGAACGCTTGGGCGCGACCGGGGACTACGACCGCTGGCCAAACGCTGGCCTGGTCAACGCCTGCCCGGTGCCTGGGATGGTTTCGAGCTTTGCGTGCGCGCCGTGCTCGGTCAGCAAATCTCGGTGGCTGCCGCACGCACGCTCGCCGCGCGCATCGTCGAACGCTTCGGCACAGCGCATCAGGCCAGCAACGCGGTCGGACTCGGCGCGCTGTTTCCGCCGCCCAGCGAACTCGCCGATGCGCCACTCGAATCGATCGGTCTGACCCGCGCCCGTGCGGCAACTATCCGCGGCCTGGCCCAGGCCTGCATCGACGGTCGCATTGATTTCTCCGCCGCGCAGACACTGACGGAAACCGTGACGCGCCTTTGCAAGCTGCCAGGTATCGGCATGTGGACGGCGCAATACATCGCCATGCGCGCGCACTCGCATCCGGATGCGTTTCCAGCTGGCGATCTGGTTCTGCGCAAGATTGCCGGCGCCGGCACGCCGATCAGTGAAGGCGCCATGCAATCGATCGCCGAAACCTGGCGCCCGTGGCGGGCATATGCGGTGATGCTGCTCTGGCGCAGCGTCAGTTGAGCGGTGAGCGGTGAGCGGTGAGCGGTGAGCGGTGAGCGGTGAGCGGTGAGCGGTGAGCGGTGAGCGGTGAGCGGTGAGCGGTGAGCGGTGAGCGGTGAGCGGTGAGCGGTGAGCGGTGAGCGGTGAGCGGTGAGCGGTGAGCGGTGAGCGGTGAGCGGTGAGCGGTGAGCGGTGAGCGGTGAGCGGTGAGCGGTGAGCGGTGAGCGGTGAGCGGTGAGCGGTGAGCGGTGAGCGGTGAGCGGTGAGCGGGAAGAGCATCGCGGCTTTCGGCATGTAGTCAACAATTTTCCAGTTTTCTTTACACAAGCAAATCTGCCTGGGCTGCCCTTCCCGCTCACCGCTCGCCGCTATCGGCTTACTGTCAACAACACCGTGGAAGCGACTCTGGAGAGATAGCCAATGACAATGAAAGAACAAAACAAGTCGATGATCTATGACCGCATCGAATCACCAATCGGCCCAATCGTGCTGGCCGGAAACGGTGAGGCATTGAGTCTTGTCGGCCTTCCTGAGTCCCGACATCCGTTGTCGATACCGCCCGAATGGATGCACAGACCCGAACCGTTCGTTGAAGCAAAGCGCCAGTTCGATGCGTATTTCGCCGGCGAACTGACCGACTTCGACCTGCCACTTGCGCCGCATGGAACCGAGTTCCAGCAGCGCGTGTGGGAGGCGCTGCGCACGATCCCTTATGCGACGACGATCAGCTACGCCGAACTCGCGCGGCGCATCGGCAATCGGAAAGCGAGTCGAGCGGTCGGTCTGGCCAATGGCGCCAATCCCCTGCCGATCATCGTGCCCTGCCATCGCGTGATCGGCGCGAACGGCTCACTGACCGGTTACGGTGGCGGCCTCAAGGCGAAGAAGCATCTGCTCGATCTTGAGCGTCATCACGCAGTACCGGATGACTTCAGCCTCGTCTCGTGAAGTGTCGTCAAATCGAAATCGTCAGCGCGATCCCTCGGCGGCGCCTGGCAGGCTCCCGATGCGCAGATATTCACCGTGCTCGAAATGATCCGGGTCAGTCAGCATCCGCTCGAACATCGGCGTCGCATCGTTGCCCCAGATCAGACGATCACCGAGGCGAATGGTCGGCACGCCGAACACGCCCGATGCAATCGCTTCCTCGGTATTGGCGCGCAACTGCTGCTTGACCGACGCCGCAGTGACCGCCGTCTCGATGTCGGCAACGCCGAGATCTTTGCCCACCTCGGCCAGGCTGGCCACGTCGTCGCCGGCCAGGCCGCGCATCCAGATATGCTGAAAAATCGCCGTGATGGCATCCCAATTCGATCCGCAGGCGATCGCGAGGCGCAAGGCGGCGAGCGGATTGAACGGGTGATTCGGAGGAAAGCGCAATTCGACGCTGCCCGATTCGGCCGTCCATTGCGCCATGCGATAGGTGAACTCGCGCTTGCCCGGAATCTCGGCGGGGCCGAGCTGGCCGTGATGACGCAGCACGGCGGCGAGGACAATCGGTCGCGGCGTTATCGCATGGTGTTGCGCCAGCTCGCGAATCTGCGCCAGTTGCAGGTACGCAAACGGCGAGATGAAATCGAAGTACCAGATCGCGTTCATGCTCATCAGTGCAGCGTCCTGTAGACCTCGGCATCGAAGGCATCGACCTGGATCACTTCGTTGCGCGCGTCGCGGGCGTCGTTGAGCCGATCGTATTCCTCCTGCGTGATCACGCCTGCGGCCAGACCCAGATCATCGAGCATGTGCCCGGGCGCGCGATCGAGCTTGCCGGCGCGAACGGCGTCGCGCAATTTCGTCTCGATCGGCAGCGCTGCCACGGCCTTGTCCAGGGCAGCTTCGAGCGCGCCGAGTCCGGGCTGGTCGCCAGGTGGCACGAACACATCTTCGGTCAGCGTCCTGCGTGCCTCGCGGTCTTCCAGAATGTCACGGGCGACGCGCCCACCAATGCGGTCGTTTGGTGGGCGAAAGCGTGCGCCGAACGGAAAAATCAGCACGCCGAGCAAGCCTGCCGCCGGCCGGTTTGGAAGATTCTCCAGCACACCGAGCAGGGCCTCCTGCACTCGATACAGGCACAGATCAGCCGACCAGCGCACGAGGGCATAGTTTGCCGTGGTCTTGCCTTCATCGTGATAGCGCTTGAGTGCGGCCGAAGCCAGATACAGGTAGGCGAGGCCGTCGGCGAGTCGTCCGGAAATCTTTTCCCGGCGCTTGAGCGAGCCACCGAGCGTGCCCATCGCGGTGTCCGAGAGAATCGTGAAGGCGGCCGAGAAGCGCGACAGATGCTGGTAGTAGCGCGCGGTATCCTCGGTTCTTGGCACACCAGCCAGACGCGAACCGGACAAGGCCAGCAGCAGGGCGCGCAGTGAACGCGTCACGAGCAGATTGACGTGGCCGAAGATGGCGCGGTCGAAGGCGTTGAGATCATTCTGCGCAATCGAAGCGATTTCCTTGTGCACGAACGGATGACAGCGGATCGCGCCTTGACCGTAGATGATCATCGACCGTGTGAGGATGTTGGCACCCTCGACCGTGATGCCGATCGGCACCGCGTTCCATGCGCGCGACAACGAATTTCGCGGCCCGCGCTGGATCGCGCTGCCGGCACGGATATCCATCGCATCGCTGACCACCTGGCGCATCGCGTCGGTCAGGTAGGCCTTGGCGATCGAGCCGATCACCGCCGGTTTCTCGCCGGCATCGAGCGCACCGCAGGTCAGGTTGCGCGTAGCGGTCATCAGGTAGGTCATGCCGGCAATGCGCGCCAGCGGCTCCTCGATGCCTTCGAAGCGGCCAATCGGCGTATCGAATTGTTCGCGCACCGTCGCGTACGCTCCGCAGATGCGCGTGGCCATCTGCGCAGCACCGATGCTCAAGGCCGGCAACGAAATCGAGCGACCGGCGGCAAGGGATTCCATCAGCATGCGCCAACCGTTGCCGACGCCATCCATCTCGCCAATGACGGCATCGAACGGAATCCAGACGTCGCGACCGACCGTCGGCCCGTTGTGGAATGGCACGCCCATCGGATCATGGCGCTGGCCGATTTCGACTCCGGGAGTGTCGCGCGGAATCAACGCGCAAGTGATACCACGATCCTCGACATCGCCGATCAGGTGATCGGGATCCTTGAGACGGAAGGCAAGACCGATCAGGGTCGCCACCGGAGCCAGGGTGATGTAGCGCTTTTGCCAATGGCAACGCAGGCCGAGCACTTCCTTGCCATCGATCGTGCGTTTCTCGACGATGCCTTCAGATTGCGTCGCGGCGGCATCGGAACCGGCTTCGGGGCCAGTCAGGGCGAAACACGGGATTTCGATTCCTTCGGCCAGCGGGCGCAGATAGCGCTGCTTCTGCGCCTCGGTGCCGTAGTGCAGGAGCAGCTCGCCAGGGCCCAGCGAGTTCGGCACCATCACCGTGACGGCCGCAGTCACCGAGCAGCTCGAAATGCGCGTGACGATGCGCGATTGGGCGAGCGCCGAGAATCCATGGCCGCCGTATTCCTTCGGGATGATCATGCCGAACAGGCGAAAGTCCTTGATCTGCTGCCATGTCTCCGGGGAAAGATCGCGGCGCTGATAGACATCCCAGTCATCGATCGTGCGGCAGAAATCATTGACCGGTCCATCGAGGAAGGCCTGCTCCTCATCGCTGAGCGGACGCGCCTGGAAATCGAGCAACTTCTGCCACTCGGGCATGCCCGAAAACAGATCACCATCCCACCACACCGTTCCGGCTTCGAGCGCGATGCGTTCAGTAGCGCCAAGACGCGGCAGCACCTTGGCGAAGATCGACATGATGAAGCGCGAGATCAGGTTGCGCCGGATCGGGGCCAGGCCGAATACCGCAGCAATGACGATCAGTAGGGTGGTTACGCTCAAGAAAGCACTCGGCGATACCACACCGACTACGCGCCAGCCGATCAGAATGACCGCCGCGGCACCGACCCAGCCGAGAAAACCGAAACCGCGAAAGGCAAGGATGAGAAAGACAATCAAGGCCAGCGCGAATGCAATCCACATGGGGCGAGCTCCAGACAAGGATTGCCCGATTATGCGCCAGTCCGGATTGACGATCCCGCGCCATGCCAGCGGCCGACTATTCGCCTATCCGCGCAGAAACAGCCGATAGGCCGGATTCGCGCTTTCATCACAATGCGGATAACCGAGACGGTCGAGGGATTTCCGGAACTTCTTCATGTCGGCAACCGGAACCTGGATGCCGACAAGGATGCGCCCGAAGTCGGCACCCTCGTTACGGTAATGGAACAGAGAAATATTCCAGTCCGGACTCATCGTCGAGAGAAACCGCAGCAAGGCACCGGGGCGCTCGGGAAACTCGAAGCGGTAGAGCAGCTCACTTTCCGCGCTGGCCGATCGACCACCGATCATGTGGCGCAGATGCTGCTTGGCCAGTTCGTCATTGCTCAGATCGAGTGTGGCGAAGCCTTCCTTGCGCAACGAGCGCGTGATGCGCGCGCGATCGGCGTTGCCGCTGACCTGCAAGCCGACGAACAGGTGTGCCTGATCGGTATCGCCAATGCGATAGTTGAACTCGGTGATGTTATGGCCTTCCAGCGCGTCGCAGAAACGCCGGAACGATCCGCGCTGCTCGGGAATCGTCACCGCCAGCACGGCCTCGCGCGATTCGCCGACTTCGGCGCGCTCAGCGACGAAGCGCAGACGATCGAAATTCATGTTTGCACCACAGGCAACAGCGATGACAGTCTTGTCCTTGCCCGGATTCTTCGCCGCCCACACCTTCATGCCGGCGATGGCCAGCGCCCCGGCCGGTTCGAGAATGCTGCGCGAATCCTGAAAAACATCCTTGATCGCCGCACAAACTGCATCCGTATCGACGCGGATGATCTCGTCGACCAGTTCGCGACACAGGCGGAAAGTTTCCTTGCCGACCTGCTTGACCGCAGTACCGTCGCAGAACAGGCCAACATCCTTGAGCACGACGCGCCGACCCGCTTCGATCGATTGGGCCATGGCATCCGAATCACTGGCCTGCACGCCGATGATGCGGATCTCCGGGCGCAGCGCCTTCACGTAGGCGGCAATTCCGGAAATCAGGCCGCCGCCGCCGATCGCGACAAAGATTGCATCGATCGGCCCCGCATTCTGGCGCAGGATTTCCATGCCGATCGTGCCCTGTCCGGCGATCACTTCGGGATCATCGAATGGATGGACGAAGACCAGCTTGCGCTGCGCCGTGATCGCGTCGGCATGCGCCTTGGCATCGGAATACGATTCGCCGCTGAGGATGATCTCGACGTGCTCGCCGCCGAACGTGCGCACCGCATCGATCTTGAGCTGGGGTGTCGTCACCGGCATGACAATGACCGCCATGCAGTTCAGGCGCGCCGCCGACAGCGCGACTCCCTGGGCGTGGTTGCCGGCCGATGCCGCAATCACGCCGCGCTTCAGCTCGGCTCGACTGAGCCCGGCCATCTTGTTGTAGGCCCCGCGCAACTTGAACGAGAACACCGGCTGGGTATCCTCGCGCTTGAGCAGAACCGTGCAACCGGTACGTGCGGACAAACCAGGCGCGAACTCGAGCTCGGTCTCGCGGGCGACGTCGTAGACGCGGGTGGTCAGGATTCGCTTGAGGTAGTCAGCAGGCATCGGGCAATCCACAGGCAGTTCTGCAGAATAACCCGAACACTCAGGCAGGACGGAACCGCTGCAGGTGATTGCACCGTGCGCTCAAGCATGGCGACTTCACTTTCGTCGGCCCTCGTGCGGCGGAATCCGTTTCGCCGGTTCCGCCCTTGCTGCGCGAATTCCGCGCAGCAAGCGGCAAAGCCTCAATCGGAAAGATCGGGCGAACTGGCGCTGCTACTTCGCCGGCGAGTCGCCGAACTTGAGATCCTTGATCGCCCAGATGAATTCCACCGACAGAACGCTGGCCGAGCCATTGACAACGCGGGCCTTGCAGTTGAGATTCTGGGTGAATTCGGTGGACAGGCCCCGATCAAACACGATCGGGGCATCCAGATGCCAGATGTCGCCGGCGCCATCTTCCTGTTTTGCGCTGGCCGCGAATTTGGCCAAATCAAGATCGAAAGTTTTGCCGGCCAGACGCTGGTTGACCTCGGTAACACAGGCGTCGGCCGCGAGTTTTCCCGGCCCCGAGCCGCCACACGCGGTCAGCAGCAGGACTAGGAAGGACGCAAGTATCGGACGCATTGGTAGCCCCCCCTGTTCACGACGATCAAGTCCGCAGAACGTGATGTCGATCACGGCATCACGCTCGTTCGGAGTATAGGCACGATGATCGTCCAATCCATGCTGCAGCGCAATGAAGAGGGCGTGGCTCAGTAGTGCGGCACGCCCGGATCGATTTCGCTCGACCAGGCCTCGATGCCACCGGTGATGTTGTGCACGACGCGGAAGCCCTGCTCGCGGAAATGCTCGGCTGCACGGACACTCGAGCTGCCGTGATGGCAGAGGAAGGCCAGCGGCGTCTCCTTCGGCAGCTTGACCAATCGCTCATGCGAAGACGCATCCAGCACTTCGGCACCGGCAAACGGAGCGATCACGCGCTCTTCGCCTGGGCGCACGTCGATGACCGTGATTGAGCCCTGATCGAGCAGACGCTTGAGCGCATGCACATCAAGCCCATGCACCTTCGGCGGCGCCGCCGGCAGATCAATCGACAGCCCTTCGCCCTGGGCAGTTTCGGTCCAGCCGATGTGCGCGCCCTGGGCGCGTTTCGCGCTGGCCGGATCGAACAACACATCAATGCCGTTGGCGACCGCGCGGATCTCGCTGCCCTGGATTTCACGGAGCTGGAACTGCGGCTGGAAACGCGCGTCGATAGCCAGGAACAGGCCCATGCCTTCGGCGTCACCGAGGGCATTGCGGATCTGCATCGCGGCCGCGTCGCTGATCGTGATCTCGGGCGGCGTGCGGTCCGGCTGCGCCAGCCCAAGCAGGGTATGCAACTCGCCGCTGGCCGCCATGCCCTGGACGATGTCGGCGCCACCAACCAGCTCGCCATCGACATACAACTGCGGAATCGTCGGCCAGTTGCCGAAATCCTTGATGCCCTGGCGGATTTCCTCATCGGCGAGCACATCGACCGTCACATATTCATCAAGAAGATCATTCAGGGCACCCGCCGTGGCCGCCGAGAAACCACAACTCGGCGCATTGCGCGTGCCCTTCATGAACAGGACAACACGGTGCTGGGCAAGCATTGACTCGATGCGCTGACGGACAGGTTCGGCGACGGACATGTGGGGGTTCCTTGGAAACGATGCGGGAGAGATTGGGCCCATATGGGTTCCCGGCAGCTTTGATGCAAGGGGCCAGGGTCACGGGTATTCCCGATGCGGGCATGGCCTGGTTCGGATCCGGATGACGCAATGGTCTGGTCATCCGGATCGAGGGTGTCCTGGCGCTGCGTCGTGGCGTGATCGGTGACGTCAATGGCGTCGAAAACGAGGTCGAGGAAGCTGTCATCCGTCAGGGGCAGGCGAACCGGGTTGCCCTGATCCTGTTCATGTGCGAACCCCTTCATGTGCGGGCTGCCCGAGTCAGAACAAGAGAAATCACTCGGCGAAAGTGGCTGCGACCCGTTGGCAGTTGCCGGCACGACTCTGCGTATTGATCAAGCAAGGGAGCCTTCGCTCCCGCGGAGATCAAAGATGAACTCATTGAAACATCGTCGAATCTGGGTGCCGTCCGCTCTGAGCATGCTGGTATTTGGCCTCGCCTGTGCAGCACCGCCGGCGTTTGCGATCAACTACGACGGCAGCCTGGACACAAGTCTCTCACCGCTTCCTCTCGTCGGCATCCCCGGGCTGTTTCGCTATCGCGTATTGGTTGGCGGTGGCGGTGCAGGTCCTTACGACGTTTCCGACAATGCGACGGCGGTGGCGGTGCAGACCGACGGCAAGATCGTCGTCGCCGGCTTCTCCTGGAACAACTACCTCGGTACCGACCAGAACGCCTGCGTGATCGAGCGCTTCAATGCCGATGGCTCAATCGACAGCGGGTTTGGCAGCGCCGGACAGGTGCTGCAGAATTTCAATCCATCCGCTGGCCGCAACGATTGCTTTCTTACCTCCGTGGCCCTTCAGGGTGACGGCAAGATTGTGGTCACGGGCAACCTCGCCGACGCCAGCCATGGCGAGCGCGCGCTGATCGAACGACTCAACGCCAACGGCAGCTTCGACCACAGTTTCGCGGGTACCGGCTACTACGTGGTGCCGAACCACAACACCGCGTTCGCCGCGGTAAAGGTGGATCCCTCCGGTTCCATCTATGCCGCAGGGCATGGCTCCGGGTTCTACCCGCCTTACACGGACAACGATTTCTACTTCGCCGCATTCAGCGCAACCGGCACCCTGACCCAGGAACTGACGACATTCTTTGATCTGGGTGCCGACAAGGATGATCGCGCCAATGCGATGGTCGTGGAAAGCAATTTCGGACTGCCAAAGATCTATCTTGTCGGTAACGCCAACAGCGCGCCCTATGGTGATCTGGGCCACCATCAGTGCGCCATTGCGGCGTATGTCTTTTCGCTCATCGACGGCGCTTTCGTTCCGAACACCGCGTTCAGCGGCGATGGCGCGACCAGCTTCGATATCCTCGGCCCAAGCGGTGAAGGCGACACCTACTGTCGTGCCGCAGTGTCTCGCGCGGAAGGTGGCGTTGTCGTCGGGGGTGAGGCGTATTTCATCAGTACATACGCTCCGCCGGCCGGTCTGGCCAGCGAATTCGCCCTGGCCAAGGTCGACAGCAGCGGAACCGTAGTCCTGTCAGGCACCGACAGCTTTCAAATGACCCCCTATCCAGGAATATACAATGGCATCTTCGGTATGGTGCGCGAGCCCGGAGGAAAACTGATTGTTACTGGCTACGCCGGCACCAACGATGCGAACCAGCTGCCCTCCGATGCCGGCGTGATCCGCTTCAATGCCGATCTCAGCCTCGATGCAAGCTTTGGAACCTACGGCCCGGGTCTTACCATCCTCAGCCTGGATGTGCCGCTGGGCAGCCCGCCGCAGCGTGAATGGGCCACGGCGCTTGCCCTCGACAACCACGGTCGCATCGTGCTGGTCGGTGAGCGATCCTACGCCATCGGAAGTATTCCAGGCGTTTATGATTGGCTGGTCTCGCGCCTCAACACCTCGGACGTGATTTTCCGCGATGGTCTGGATGGTGTGGTGCCCGACTGATGGCGGTGATTCGGTAGAAGTCGAGCTGGCTAGCCGGAACAGGAAGTGTTCGGGCTAGCCGGATGCTGGTCCGAGGCGCGCAAGCAGGTCGTGTGCATAGGGCGTCGTCGCCTTTCGCAACAGCGGCTCGATTTCGGCGCGCAGTGCGCGCGCTTCTCGCGTGCGTTGCAGTGCTTGCAGCGCGTTGACGAGAGCGACCTGCACTTCGAGTACACGCGGATCGGCGACTGGGTGCGGTGGGTGGCGCACTTCAAGCGCCTCACGCAGCAGGCTTTCGGCATCGGTCGATTTTCCCAGAGTCAGTTTGGCGCGGGCGAGCGCAAACAACGCGATGCCGAGTTGATATTGGCCCGGACGCAGCGTACGGCGCGCAATCGCCAGGGCGGTGTCGCCACTGCGCTCGGCAACAACGGCATCTCCGTTATCGAGTTGCGCCTGGCTCAAGGCGGCTAGGATGTCCATGCGCCACGCATTGCCCGCGCCCTCGGCAGTTGCAGCGAGCGCGTTATCCGCCGTCTGCAATATTTCGACCGCCTCGCGCGGACGATGCTGCAGGCGGCGCAGATTGCCCAGATCGCAGCGCAGCAGATTGAGCACCGGCGAGGATGGCGGGTCATTCTTGCGCAGTGCCATGACCTTGGTCAGGGTTGCCTCGGCGTCGGCATAGTGGCCGAGCAGCATCTGGGTCAGATCAAGATGCCGCTGTGCCGGTGCGCTTTCAACACTGTCGGGTCCCCGATCTTCGGCCGTGAGCGCAAGAGACATGTGCAGGGCTTGCTCGGCTTCCTCGAAGCGACCGACTTCGCGGTAGTTCTTGCCCAGCGACGTGTACTGCGTCGCCATGTCGCGCGGGTGCAGAGTGCCGGCGCGCTTGGCGCGCTCGATCAGGGCGAGTCGCTGCGGCAGGATCTCGACATAACGTCCGGAAAGTTCGAGCGTGCCAAGCAGATTGATTTCGCTAACCAGCGTGTCGTGGTGATCGGGGCCGAGGCGCGCAAGATCGATCGCGACAGCGCGTCGTCGGGCCTCTTCGGCGCGGCCGAGATCGGTGGCTTCAAGCGCACTCGCGAGCGGGCTGATGACGTGTGCAATATGGACGCTGTTTTCACCATAGAGCTGCCGATAGATTTCGATGGCATTGTTGAAGTCGACTTCGGCCTCCTTGTAGCGACCCATCTGGCGCAGCGCATCGCCAAGCTGTTCCCATTGACCCGCGATGGAATCGTGCAAATCGCCGATCGCTGCGCGGTCTGCGGCAAGCGCGGGGCGCACGAACTGCTCGGTCGCTTCCCAGTCACCGATTCCAACCAGCGCATAACCGATGGTCAGATGTGCCTCGGCAATGGCCTCCGGATTGCGGCGTGACGCGTCTTCAAGCAAAGCAAGACTCTCACGCGCATGCACGAAGCCAGACTCATAATTACCATCTTCGTTCTCGATCCACGCCTTGCTGAGCAGGATGCGCGCGCGAACCTCGCCAGAAACCCGGGGATTCGAAAGCGCTGGTGTGGCGCGCTCGATCAGCGCCAGCGAGCGGGAAAAGTCGCCGACGCCAATATAGAGCTCGCCGAGCAGCCCGGCGATTTCGGATTTCAATCCGTCCTCGTCGTCTGGCGTGAGATCGAGTTGATGTTCGCCTTTTTCGAGCAATTCGTGCGCACTGATGGGCCGGCCCTGATTCTCGTCCGGACTGGCTTTCTCGAATACGCCCACCAGGAACTGACGCACGGCCTCGGCGCGACTGGCTTGCTCGCGCGCGACCCGCGCCTGGGTCAATGCGAAAGCCGTGACCAGCAACAATGCCGAGACCGCAATTGCGCCAAGCGGTACCGCAACGCGGTGGCGCCCGACGAATTTGCGCAGGCGATGCCAGGTGCTGGCGCGGCGTGCGCGCAACGGCCAGCCACCCAGGTGGCGGCGCAGGTCTTCGGCCAGTGCATCGGCGTCTGCATAGCGCTGGGCCGGGTCGTGCATCAGGGCCTTGGCGAGGACAAGGTCAAGATCGCCGCGCAGTCGCCGCGCGGGCACCGGCGCGCCTGCTCCCGCGGCGCGTGATGGCGCGCGCGGTTGCGCCTGCGCCTGGGCAACCGCGACTGCGGCTGCGTTCGCATCGCTGTGCGCGTAAGGGCGAACGCCTGTGAGCAATTCGTAGAGCATCGAGCCGAGCGCGTAGACATCGGTGGCTACACTGACGGGTTGGCCGGCCAGTTGTTCGGGCGCTGCATAGCCGGGCGTCAACGCGCGCAGTTGAGTCAGCGTGGCCTGGCCCTGGCTGCCCTGCGCTTCGATCAGGCGCGAAATGCCGAAGTCGAGCAGTCGCGGCTGCCCCTTGTCGTCGACGAGGACGTTTGAAGGCTTCAGGTCGCAGTGCACGACGAGCTGGCGATGCGCGTAGGCGACCGCCTCGCAGACCGCGATCATCAGCTTCAGCCGGCCTTCGAGTCCGAGCGCATGCTGGTTGCAATAGTCCGGCAGGGACAAGCCCTGCACATATTGCATGGCAAACCACGGACGCCCTGCATCGTCGACGTCGCCGTCGATGAGGCTGGCGATGCCCGGGTGGTCGAGACGCGCGAGGATGCGACGCTCGGTCAGGAAACGCGCGATGGCGGCATCCGAGGTGAAATCACCCCGAATGACCTTCAGTGCGACCGATTGTTCGTAATCGCCCTCGACACGCTCGGCGAGGAACACGCGGCCCATGCCGCCACTTCCCAGCTCGCGCACGATCCGCCACGGGCCGATGACGGCCGGCATGGCTTCGGCATCGTCTGCCGAAAAGATGCGATCGCGCCAACGCGCGACTTCGGTGACAAGGTCATTGTCACTCGCATCGATGGCGAGCAGCTTGTGCAGACGCGCATACAGCGCAGGATCATCATCGCGCAGTCCATCGAGCAAGCGCTTGCGCTCCGCCGGTGCCGCATCGGTCGCGCGCTCAAACCAGACGACGAGTTGCGGCCAGCCGGAATCCTGCGCACTCATGGCGCGAGCTGGTCGAGCAGGTATACGCGCGCATTGCGCCAAAGGCGGAATACGCTGCGTTCGGAAATGCCCTCGGATTCGGCGATTTCTCGGAAATCGAGACCGGCGAACACATGCAGGTCAACGATGCGGGCGAGCTGGGCGTCGGTTCGGTCAAGCCGACGCAATGCGTCCGCAAACTCGAACAACGGCACCGGTGCCGCCACGTCATCGGCATGTCCCAGCGTGACCGCAACATGTTGTCGCTTGTCGGCATCGAGACGGCGCGCGTGATCAATCAGTACCTGACGCATCGCGTGCGCGGCAATCGCGAGAAAGTCTTTTTTGGGCAGATCCGCAGCGGCGGGGCTGGATCTCAGCTTGAACCAGGTCTCATGCACCAGAGCAGTCGTATTGATCGTGCCGGGGCTGCCGGCGCGTCTGCGCTCGCGCCGCGCCAAGGCTTGCAGTTCGGCATACGCCGCCGCATAAAGATCTGAACTGTCGGCAATCGGGTGCAGCGCAACCATCGGTGAAGTCTGCCACTGAGGCGACAGAAAAAATGCTAGCACGGCCCCACCAGGCCCGCTATCGGGCACTCGGCGGGGTCATCGGTGCAATTGGGGAAGCCGCCATCAAACGGCTTCTCCGGCATGGCTGGAGGTTTCCCTTGTTGCAATCGATTTTGGGATTTTCGGCATTCCATTGCGTAACAGCTTCAACGATATCTACGTGCGCGATCTGCTTTCGGGCACAACACGCCGCGTCAGCCGTGCGGTTGGCAGCGGCCTTGGCAACGGCGGCAGCTCGGATGCACGCATTTCGGGCAAAGGCAGTCGCGTGATCTTCGCCTCCGACGCGACCAATCTGGTGTCCGGCGACACCAACAGCGGGAACGACATCTTCCTTGCCGCCTCCGACAACAGCGTGCAAATCGTGCGTGTGAACGTCGGCCCCGGCAGCACCCAGGCGAGTGCGCCGGGCGGCACCGGATACACGGCCGCGCTGAACGCCAACGGCAGCCTGCTTGCGTTTTCCAGCGATTCGCACTCCTTGCCGAACTGGGGCCCGGTGGCTGGCTCGACGATGTACCTGCGTGTCCCAAGCCCCGACCAGACCATCGCCCTGAGCATCCCCGAAGGCCGTCTGCCTCGTGAAGGCTTCAAATACGAACCGGACTTCGACTACAGCGGTCGCTGGCCGACATTCAGCTCGACTGACCGGCTCTTTGGCGGTGCCGAACCGGGTGATGTGCATGTCATCGATATGGTCGAGGGCTTGATCGAGCAGGTCAGTATCGGCAGAAACGGTGGCACTGAGCATTTGCCACGCCTGAGCGCCGATGGCACCGGCATCGTCTGGTATTCCTTTTCGTCGACCCAGGTACCCGGCGACACCAATGGCACCTGGGACCAGTTCTATGCCGACAATCCACTGTGGATCGAATCGCCGATCTTCGCGGATGGATTTGACGGCTGACCAGAGGAGCCGGGCGCTGACAAGACAGCGCTGGTGCTGCGACCCGCCAGCGAATCAGTGCAGGGGCGACCCGCAATTCGTTCGCCATCTCGTCCTCCAGAATGCAAAACGCCGGCAATTACCCGGCGTTTTGCATTCTGGAGGCCACGGCCACGAGGCTGGCATCAGTCACGGCAGACGCCTCGGATGATGCAGGTTGCGAGGTCGGCGTTTCAGAGCCGGGCATCCGGTGAGAGATGCGTGCCAAAGAGCCACACCTTGTCACCGAACTCAGTCAATCCAATCGATCGCAGCCTCGTCAACTGCACAACAGCAAGAGGGCCCCGAAATTCCACCGGGTTGAATACCTGCTGCGAGTAGTGCAATGAAGACAGACCTGACCCGGCGGGCGTTGTGCCTGCGTCGTGACTCCGCGCGAATCTGTCCAGCCAGGGGCAGTCGGGACAACGGATAGGCGTGACACCCGCACTTCCAGGCTTTGCCAGGGAAACCGCCCCGAGATCTTGCCCCCCTGTGGAAATGCTGCATACAGGTTTGCTGTGCGAGGCTCGTCGGGTCGGCGCCCAGCGCCCAACCGAAGACGGGAGAAAAGTATGCAGAAGATTCCAGCAGGAGCATGGGTAGTGGTAGCCGACGGGACAGGCGCGCGTCTGTTCCACAACACGGGCAAAGGCGCCACGGTTTTCCTCAAGCAGCAGGAACTGCTGGGGCCGGATGAGCTGATCGATGCAGGCCCTTCGGGCAAGCGGCCGCCCGAATCCAGCGCGCAGGCAACCGACGAGGCCGCCTTTGCCAAACAGCTTGCGAATCGCCTGAACGCCGCCGCGCTCAAACAGGAATTCGTGGCTCTGGTCTTGATGGCCGATCCGCAGACACTGGGTCAGCTGCGCCCGCAGCTGCACATCGAAACCACCCGCCGGATCATCAAGGAGATCGCCAAGACGTTCACCAACTCGCCGCTGGAAGATATTCAGGCGGCACTCAACCACTAGCCCGGATCCAGGCCAAAGCGGTCAGGTTCATTTACCGCAAACCGACAAGTGAACCCTTTTTCCCTGGAGTGCAAGCGCAGATGATTGGCCGTCCGCCTGAAATACGGGATAATTCGCCGCTCAGGGGAATACGCCACCGTCAGGGGATTCGACATGATCCGCAAGTTGCCGTTCTGCATTGCTCTCGCTCTCGCCACGTCGGCCAACGCGCAGCCTCCGTCCGAGCCGGTTTCCGGCGATGCCACGATTCCGCTGACCTACGTCGGATCGAATGCGCGCGTCTCGCTCGGCGTCAATGACAGTGGCGATGTGCTCGGTGAGATCCTCGCCATCCTTGGCAAGACCGACGAATCGGCATGGCTTGGCGAACTCTGGCTTGGTCAGGGCGGTGCCGGCGGCGTAGAGCTTGGCTACAACCGCTTGCGCGGAGCCGCCGACAGCGACAAGGCTGCGGTGTGGAAATTCTTCGTGGCCGGCGACCAGAACGTATTCAAGGATCGCAAGGCCACGCTCGGCCTCGGCTGGGAACGTGATGACCTGTTTTTCAGCGGCTACGTAAGTCATGCGACCTCGGGTACGCGCCTCGTCGATTCGCGCCTGCTGACCGACACCACGACCCTGAGCGGCAGCGATGCGACGGGTGCCTACACGCAGACGCAGACCATCGAAACCCTGATCCGATCGTTCGAGCACCCCTACGAGAACGGCATCGGCCTGCGCTTCGGTTCCTATTTCGACGAACCCCTGCTGCGCGTACGCGGCGGTTTCGACTACGAGAAGGGCAAATTCAGTTCGGATCAGTCAACCGTCTCGCTCGGCATCGACAAGTTGTTCCGCAACAGCCCGTTCAGCCTTTCCGTGCAGGGCGAGTACGCGCGCAAGTCCGGCGATTTCGAGATCGACAAGTCCGATACCCGCGGCTGGTTGCTGCTGCGCTACGACTTCGGCAAGAGCTATCGGGCACGGGAGCCGTTCCAGTTGGTCGAGGTCAAGACACCGGCACCTGCGGCGACCATTGCGACCGAGGCGCAGGTCATTCGCAACGATGTTCGTCTCGATGGCGATGCCTTCTTCCGCTTCGACCATGACGACCTCAATGCGGACGCAATCGCCGCACTCGATGAATTGATCGCCAAACTCAAGTCCGATGCCCGGGTCAGCCGCGTGAGCGTGATCGGGCATACCGATTCGGTCGGCCCGGAAGCCTACAACCAGAAGCTCTCCGAACGCCGCGCCGCGAGCGCAAAGGCGCACCTGGTCAGTCGTGGCATTCCAGCCGAGCAGATCGACACGCGTGGTGAGGGCGAACTCAATCCGAGCTATGCGAACGACAGCGCCGCGAACCGACAGAAAAACCGTCGCGTCGATGTCGAATTCCTGAGCATCGAGGAAACCACCATCCCGGCGTCCGAATCCGCGCCGCAAGCAGACAAGGTTGAATGGGTGCGCGAGCCGGTCAAGGCCAATCCGGCCTGGATCGAGCGCGCCTTGCGCAATCCGGCCGAGCACAAGCGCACGGTTGATGTGTACAAATTCGTCGAATCGACCTCGACCACGACACTGGGGCCGCGCACGTACCTCAATCAGGGGCCGAACGCGGCGGATGATGCGATCACGGTCGAGTTCGAATCATCGGCCAATCTGGTCAACGTGCTCGCCAACGACAGTGATCCGGATGGCGACACTCTGACGATCACGGCGGTGTCCACGCCGGCCCATGGCTCGGCCACGATCACCAGCGGCGGAATCAGCTATACCCCGGCCGCAGGTTACTCGGGTGCCGACAGCTTCACCTACACGATCAGCGACGGCCGTGGCGGCACCGCGACCGCATCAGTGGCGGTGACCGTGAATCCGGCGGCAAGCCAGAACCACGCACCGAACGCGGTCAACGATGACGGCGGCGTGCTCAAGGGCTATGACATCGACATCGACGTGCTCGCCAACGACAGCGATCCTGATGGCGATGCGTTGAGCGTGATCGCAGTCGAGCACACTGGCCCGGGCAATGCGACGATCACGATCAATTCCGACAATACCGTGCACTACCAGTCCATCCACGGCTACTCGGGGCCTGACACGTTCGACTACACGATCTCGGATGGCCACGGCGGCACGGCGAAGGCCACGGTCGCCATCTATGTCTACGAGATCGTGCCGGGCTGAGCAAACCTGATCGGCACCGTTTCGTCGAACGGAGCGGTGCCGGTTCAATCCGCGGAATCGAGGATTGAACGCGCAACCGGCAGGATCGCATCGACCCACAACGCGTATTGTTCCGCCGATGGATGCAGGCCGTCAGCGGCAAGCATTTCGCGCGCTTCGCCGCGTGATATGACGGTGACATCAAGCCAGTGCGCGCCACGCGCTGCCGATGCATTTCGGGCGACGTCGTTGAAGCGATCGATCTCGACGGCGACCCTGGTCGCCTTGATCTGCTGGTCGGCAGCGAACCGCGTCGTACCCCAATCCGGAATTGAAACCAGGATGACCTTGCCGGCATCGCCACCAGCCATGCGCACGGCAAATTCGAGCAATGCACGGAACTCGTCGGCGTAGTTGTCGAGGTCGCGGCCTCGATACTGATTATTGACGCCGATCTGCAGGCTGACCAGGGCATACGGTGGCGAGAAATCGCGCGCATCGATCGCCTGCTGCAGTTCGTCCGTGGTCCAGCCCGTTGTGGCCACAATCTCGGCGGCAGCGACCTCGACGGACAGCGCGCGCAATCGGTCGGCCAGTTGCGCGGGCCAGCACTGCGCCCGGTCGACGCCTTCGCCGATCGTGTAGGAGTCGCCGAGAGCAAGAAAACCCCGGTGTCGGTCGGCGCTCGTCGCGGTCATCTTGGGGGGGGGTGCTGGAATCAGGCGACCTGGCGCGCGCGGCGTGAGCCTTCGGCGGTTCTCGCCAGGGCCATCTCGATGCGCTCGAACACCTCGGCGATCACCTCAGCCTCGGGCAGCAAGGTGATGCGGAAGTGATCCCGATAGTCCACATTGAAACTGGAGCCGGGGACGATCAGCACATTCTCGCTTTCGAGCAGATGCAGGGCGAAGCGCTCATCGTCGAATGCGGCGATCGTTCCGGCACGCACGCCGGGGAATGCATACAAGGAACCTGCAGGGGCGACGACATCGAGGAATTCACTGCGCGCGACGGCATCGAGAACGGCCTGACGCGATCGATGCAAACGCCCGTCCGGCGCGGTCAATGCACCGATCGTATCGGCACCGTGCAGGGCCGGCTCGATCGCCCACTGGCCCGGCACATTGCCACAAAGGCGCAAGGCGGCGAGCAGATCGAAGGCATGCAGCATGTCGGCAAGGCGGGCCGCATGGCCGGACACCGTGAACCAGCCGACCCGGTATCCGCAGGCGCGATGAACCTTGCTCAAGCCGCCGAAACTGAGGCAGGGCAGATCACCGGCCAGTTCGGCGAGCGGCTGGAACACCGCCTCGTCGTAAAGAATGCCGTCGTAGATCTCGTCGGCCATCAGCACCAGGCGATGGCGTTCGGCCAGCGCAACGATGGCCGCCAGCAATTCGCGCGGATAGTTGGCGCCGGTCGGGTTGTTCGGATTGATCAGCACGATCGCGCGCGTGCGCGGCGTGATCAAGGCGGCCATTTCCTCGACATCGGGCAGATGCCCGCGCGTTGCCGGACACGGATAGTGCACGGCCTTGCCGGCGTTGAGGATCGTCGCCGCCGTCCACAACGGGTAATCGGGTGCCGGGATCAGCACTTCATCGCCGGGTTCGAGCAAGGCGCGCAGGCTCAGGTCGATCAGCTCGCTGACGCCGTTGCCGATGAATACCCGATCAGCCGTTGCGCTCAGCGATCCACGAGCGCGTTGCTGGGCGGCTATCGCTTCGCGTGCCTGCGGCAAACCCTGCTGCTGGCAATACGCCTCGCTGTTCGGCAGTGCCCGCGTGACCGCCTCGCGGATATGTGCGGGAGCCGCGAATCCAAACGCACCGGGATTGCCGATGTTCAAGCGGATGATGTCGCGTCCTTCGGCTTCGAGCTCGCGCGCACGATGGCTGAGCGCGCCGCGGATTTCGTAACGGACTTCGCTGAGCCGTGAACTGGTCTGGACAGGTCGTTGGGGCATGTCGGCACTGGAACAAAAGCGGATTCGCTGCATCTTAGCAACACCAATGCTGCACTGCACATGGGCGACCCAGCATCGGATCGATGCAACCAAACACGCTGTCGAGGCATCCAAGCTGGCGATGATCGGGTTTGATCTGCCCCAACCTTCGGCAGATGCGGATGCCGCATCGCAGCATCAGACTTCCTCCAAGCTTCAAGGATTGACAGATTGAGTTTAGGTGTTATAGTTACCTACAACACTACTTGATCAACAACGCCCATGTCCCGCCTGACCGCCCTGCTCCCCTTGTCTTTCGCCCTTGCCGCCGCCCTCGCGGCTTGCTCAAGCACATCCGCGCCGCAGGCGACCGCCAGGAAAGTCGAAACAAGGGATACCCAGCCGGTGGAAACCGCGCACGTCGAACAGGGCGAGCTGACCGCACGCTATGCGGCCACCGCAACCCTGCAGGCCGAGCACGAAGCCAAGCTCATCAGCGAGGTTCCCGGAACCGTGCTGGAACTGCTGATCGAGGAAGGCGACTCGGTGCACAAGGGCCAACTTCTCGCCCGCGTGGACGCCGCCCACAGCCGCCTGCAACTGCGTGAGGCCGAGGCCGATCTGCAGCGCCGCAAGAACGATGTAGCCCGTGGCGAGAAGCTGCTCACGCGCCAACTGATTGCCGCGAATGCCCAGGATCAGGCTGAATCGGACTTTGCCGTGCGTCGCGCCGAAGTCAATCTGGCCCGGGTGAAGGTCGACAAAAGCGAGATCCGGGCGCCGTTCGACGGCGTCATCACGCGCCGCTGGATCAAGCGCGGACAATTACTTGCTGCCAACGACGCGGTCTTCGACATGGCCAATTTCGCCGACCTCCGCGCCGAACTGCGCGTGCCTGAGCGTGATGCGGTGGCAATTGCTGCTGGTCAGACGGTCGACTTCACCGTCGATGCACTCGGCAACCGCCACTTCGAGGCCAAGGTCGAGCGCGTCGCACCCGTGGTCGATCGCGACAGCGGCACGGTCAAAATCACTGTCCGCGTCGACAATCGCGATCACGGCCTGCGTCCGGGTCTGTTCACGCGCATGGACATCGCCTTCCTGCATCTGCCCAATGCCGTGCTTATGCCGAAAGCCGCCGTGCTTGGCAGCCGTGGCGCGGAAGCCGCCTATGTCATCGAGGATGGCAAGGCCCGCCGCCAAACGATCCGCACCGGCTACGACAGCGGTGGTCGCGTGCAGGTGATCGAGGGTCTCGCGGCCGGCGCAGAAGTCGTCGTCACCGGGCAGGCCTCGCTCAACGACGGCGCCCTGGTCGAAGTCCTGCACAAAGATGCGGACAGTCGCGTTGTCCAGACCCGCGCCCTGGCGAAGTCCGAAAAAAGCGGAAGCTGATTCGCGCCTGGCGTTGCCCGCGCATTGACCCCGAACTATTTGTAAATGGTGCGAGCTTGCTACGTACTGGCGGAACCCGCGAAGCGGATTCCGCCGCAAGGGTTCCACCAGTAGCGAAGGCCCCACGCTCGCGCGAACGGCCGAATCACCTGCTCTGGGTGTTTTCTCGCGACCTCATGAAATTTCCGGGATAGAATCGCGGCGATGAGCGATACCCTCGAATCTCCGCTGAGCCTTATCGGCTGGCGTGGGGTACTTCCCGAGTTGCCGGCCGATGCGCCGGGCCTTCGCGTGGCCCGCGTGATCGCCCAGCACCGCGCCGGATACGAGCTGCACGATGGTGATCACGCCTTCAATGCGCAACCGGCTCCACGCTTCATCAAACCCGGCATCGATCCGAGCGAACGACCGGCGGTCGGCGATTTCGTCCTCGCCAGCTCGGCCAAGCCGCCATCGATCGAACAGATCCTGCCGAGACGCAGCGAACTGGCGCGCGCGGCAGCCGGCGAGCGTCACCAGCGCCAGTTGATCGCGACCAACATCGACACGGTCATGGTCATCTGCGGACTGGATGGCGATTTCAATCCGGCCCGCATCGAGCGCTATCTGATGCTCGTCGAAGGCAGCGGTGCAAGTGCGGTGATCGTGTTGACCAAGGCCGACACCTCGGACGAGGTCGAGACGACAATCGACGAGTTGCGCAAGCGCGTTCCGACCAGCATTCCGATTCATGCGATCAATGCGAAATCCGCCGGCAGCATCGCCCCGCTGCTCGCCTACCTGGGGCCGGGCAGCTCGACCGTTCTGGTCGGCTCATCCGGGGCCGGCAAGTCGACCCTGACCAATACTTTGCTCGGCGAATCCCGTCAGGCCACCAATGCCGTGCGTGAAACCGACAGCCGCGGCCGGCACACAACGACCTATCGAGCCCTGATCCAGTTGCCGAGCGGTGGCTGTCTGATCGACACACCGGGCATGCGCGAGATCAAGCTGACCGGTGAAGAGACGCTCGATGGCGATCAGTTCGGCGACATCGAGGTTCTCGCCCAGAGCTGCCGGTTCGGCGATTGCAGCCATTTGAGCGAGCCTGGTTGCGCCGTGCGCGCGGCGCTCGAAGATGGCCGACTCGACAACGACCGCTGGCACAACTACCTGAAACTCCGCGACGAACTCGCCAGCGCCGCCGACAGCCTCGAAGCCCAACTCCGGCGCAAGGGCGAAAACCGTGTCCTGACCAAGGCACTTGGTCGACGCCTGGACGAAAAGTACGGCAGACACTGAATGGTTCAGCTCGCTGCAGACGATGGACGCCGTGTGGAGGGGCTTTCGAGCACCGCCACACGTCTGCTGTCAGAGGCCGCGCAAGCGATTTCGGCGCGCCAATTCGATCTTGCTGATCGAGCGTTTGTCGGCGTCGTATCGCTCGCACCGAATCATCCGGAGGTTCTGCGGTTGCTCGGTGTATTGCGTCAACTTCAAAGCCGACCCGACGAAGCGGTCAGCGCGTTGAGCCGTGCTTCCCTTCTTCGCCCGGGGGACGCGCTGATCCGCAGCAATCTTGGCAGTGCGCTTCGTTCAAACGGCGAAATCGACCGCGCGATCAAGGAACTTGAACGTGCTTGCGCGCTTGCGCCAGAACTGGGTTTCGTTTGGTTCAACCTTGGCAAGGCACTCAAATCCAACTCAAGTTTTGACGAGGCACGTGCCGCGCTGGAGCGGGCTGTCGCCTTGCGACCTGCCCATGGCGCTGCGCGGATAGCACTCGCGGAAACCCTGAAGGCCATCGGCGAAATCGACGCGTCTTCGGCAATGTATCGCTCGGTTCTGGAAGCGGGCGGGATAGAGGAAGCGAATGCTTGGTATGGGCTGGCAAACCTCAAGGTCAACCATTTCAGCGAAACGGACGCAGTTCAGATCGCGAACGCGTTGCTTCACTCAAGCGCTGATGCCGAGAAGAGCGTGCAGCTCGGATTTGCGCTGGCCAAGGCGCAGGAAGACTCCGGTCATCACGAGCAATCCTTCGCTACATTGCGCGACGCAAACTCGCGCAAACGCGGCCTCGCTCACTGGGACCGCGATGCGTTCTCATCGACGATTGATGCAATGCTTGAAGCCGACCGGACTTCTCCGTGCATGGGCGGCCCAACATTGGGCGAGGAAGTGATCTTCCTGATGTCGTTGCCCCGTTCCGGATCAACTCTTGCCGAGCAAATCATCGCCTCGCATCCCATGGTTGAAGGCGCTGGCGAACTCAATCATCTCGGCGATATCGTCAACGAAGAATCCCTGCGCCGTGGCGAACCACTTGCTGCATGGAGTCCGCGAGCAAATCCCGACGATTGGAGCAGACTCGGCCGGGAATACCTGGCTCGCACCGAGCGCTGGCGAACCAATCGGCCACGCTCCACCGACAAGGGCCTCAACAATTGGCATCACGTCGGCGCCGCGATCCGCATGTTGCCCTCCGCCCGGTTCGTGTTCTGCCGTCGCGATCCCGTTGAGACCGTGTTTGCCTGCTACCGTCAACTCTTCGCCAATGGTCAGGATTTCGCCTATGATCTCGATGATATTGCGAGCTATTGGCGCAATTTCGATCGGGTCGCCACTGAATTCTCCCGGCACTATTCCGAATCGATGTTCGAACAGATTTATGAAGAGCTCGTCAGTGACCCCGAAGGCCAGATCCGCCGCTTGCTCGAAACATGCAATCTCTCATACGACGAACGCTGCCTGCGCTTTCATGAATCAACACGTCATGTTCGCACGGCGAGCGCCGCGCAGGTTCGACTACCGCTTCAGAGAGGCACGGGTCGTACTGCCAAGTACGGCCGTATACTCGACCCTGTTCGCGCCAGCCTCGGCAACACGGTTTGATCCGTCCGGATCGAATCCCACATTCACTCAAGTACAGGTTAAAAATGAACGGAAAAATACTGACTTCCACACTCTTGACCGCTGCCATCACCCTCGCATTTTCCGACGCGACGTCGGCGACGGAGCGTCCATCCGCATCCCGCGCCGCCAGTCACGTTGGCAATATTGTCGCTCATCCCCAGCCGGGCGGGGGCTCGATCATCCTGCTCGATCAGACATCGAGCCCCGGTACGAGCGGCGTGCTCACGATGCACAACCTTGACGCCGGCTCTGAAAGCTACGACACCGAAATGGCGGACGATTTTCAGGTTCCGGCAGGCGGTTGGGCTGTAGCCGAAGTATCGATTGGCTCGTTCTACCAGAGCGGCACGACAACGGTCACGCCCTCAACGGCAGGAAATATCGTTTTTTACAGTGATTCCGCCGGATCTCCCGGTGCCGCCATTTCAGGCTGCACTTACAGCAGCATTCCGCTGACGTATAACAGCGGCACAGGATATTCGACGCTCATTCTGCCCACAGAATGCGCGCTTCCAGCCGGGACCTTCTGGATGGCGTTTTCTGGCGATCTGGCCTATTCGGCGGAGAACGGTGGTGTCTACGTGGTGCAACAGACCACGACGTCCGGCCTGTCAGCGATTTGGCGAAATCCGGGCGACGGCTTCAGCTCGGGCTGCACGAACTGGACCGTGTTGACAAGCTGTGGATTCAGCGCCGGGGATATGACTTTCGTTCTCCGCGGCCGAACGACACCCGTCAGCCTGCAGAGTTTTGATATCGACTGACAGGTTCGAAAATCAGAGACCTTCCGGGTGGCACAAGTCACCCGGAATTCCATGACAGGCATCCCACGCCACTCCAGGTTGCGTCAAATTCCGGGCTATATTGCGGCGAGCCCATGATCGCCGAAACCGACAGCCTCAAGCGCCTCGCCGAACTCGACCGACGCCTCGTCGCTGCAGTCAAGGGCATCCGCCTGCTCGGTTCGGTCAGCTGGCCTGCATCGGTGCAAGTTGCGTTCCTCAACCAGTGGCGTGCCGGAAATCCCGGCTTGCCCGTCATCGAATATGCGCGGCCCGGCTATGCCGCCGCGCGTGCCGAAATTGAATCGATCCGTGATGCGGCCGATCCGAAGCATCCGGTCGGCGAATACATCCGGCGCAATGCGGAATCCTGGCGCATCGCCACCGAATTGCTCGATGCCGTCGGCACGCCCGAACTGACCACGCATTCGATCCGCCTGTTTGGCCGGCCCGGTTCGCGTGTGCCGGGCAGTGAGCTGAGCAATCTCGATGCCGCCAGGCACTTCATCAGCCTTACCGACGAACTCGACAACGAGGTACTCACGAGCGAAGCGGACTATTGCATCCCCGCCGGCGTCCTGCGTGAGGATCTGCAACAGCAGCTCGATGCATTTTTCGGTACGGGCACCGTGCGCGTCGAAGTCGACGACCAGTTGATCGCAAAAGCGGCGGCCGGAGCAACCCGAATCCGCCTGCGCTCGGCGACATGTTTCAGCGAATACGACCGCAACCAGTTGCTTGAGCACGAAGCCTTCGTGCACACGCTGACCGCCTTGAATGGCCGGCGCCAGCCAAACCTGACCTCATTCGGCCTCAGCTCGCCGCGGATCACGGCGACCCAGGAAGGCCTGGCCGTGTTTGCCGAGCTGATGACCGGCGCGCTCGATATCGAACGCATCAAGCGCATCAGCCTGCGCATCCTCGCCATCGACATGGCCCTGAATGGCGCCGACTTCATCGAGGTGTTCCGCTTTTTCCTCAACGCCGGCCAGACTGAGGCTGACAGCTTCTCCTCGGCCCAGCGCGTATTTCGCGGCTCGCCGTTGAACGGCGGCTCGGCCTTCACCAAGGACACCGTCTATCTGCACGGACTGCTGTCGGTGCATACGTTTTTCCGCTGGGCCCTGAAGAACCGCAAGTTGAACCTGTGTCGCAATCTCTTCGCCGGCAAGATGAGCCTGCACGATGTCGTCGCCCTCGAAGCGCAGTTCGATTCCGGCTACATCGCTGCGCCGAACTGGTTGCCGCGCTGGATCCACCATGCCAATGGCCTGGCCGCAATGCTCGCCTTCTCGCTGTTCGCCAACCGCATCCGCCTCGATCGTGTCGAGGCGGAGGATCTGGTGCTGGCCTTGTAGCGGCGATCAGGGATCGAAACCGTCGCGGAAGATCAGGTCGTCCGGATGTCTTTCCAGGCCACCGAGATCGTAGTCCCCGTAGAATGCCGTCCAGGCCGGGTCGTCATACGGTCGGGGGCCGCCGTCGGCACCCAGCAGAACCGAGCCCTCGCTTGCATCGCACCAGTCGACCATGGGCGACGTGGCGGCCAGGCTGTAATCGCGATTGGTCGCATCGACGAATTGCGGCGGTGCCGTGGTGCTGCGCAAGGAGCCTGCCGCAAATGCGCTGCCCCGTTCATTCAAGCGGTTGCAATCGCCACTCGGGGTGGTCCCGCGGGATCCGGGATCGGCCGCAAGACCGCTACTGGATTCGAAGATGCTGCCGACGATTCCAATTGGATACATCGCGCTGCTGCCATAGCTCGGCGTATAGACGATGCGCGGAACAGCGATATTGCGCGCGAACGTGTTGAAGCCCAGCAGTGCCGAACTGGCGCTGATCCAGATGATCGACGCATCGCTTGCGATGGCAGCGCCGTTGGCATCGTTGCCGGCGATGACACTGCCGAATATCTGCAATCCGTCGCGGTTGAGACCGCCGCCCGTGCCGGGCGCGGTTTCTGCCGCAATGGCCATGCCGCGGGACGAGGTCGTGTGATTGGATTCGATGAACGTGCCACTGATCAGGGTCGTGCCATGCCGGGCCCGCAGGCCGCCGCCGGCATCACTGAAGCTCGTGCCATTGGCACGATTTCCGGAGAGCTGCGAACAGAGCAGGGCATCGTGGCAATTCGCCCCGCGCAGCGTGCGCAGGATCCTGGTGTCCGAATTGATCGCATAGACCCCGCCACCCTCGACCCGGGCGGTGTTGTTGTTGATCGTCGCATTCCGCGCAATCAATGCACTGTCTGACAGGGAGATCCCTCCCCCGCGTTCCGCACTATTGAGGGAAATGATGGAGGGTTGCCTGGAGCCGCCGACGATATACAGGGTTGAGCCGGCCCTCGCGCTGATGCCGCCGCCCCATCCCACGCCTCCCGTAGCAAGCGCGCGATTGGCGATCACCCCTTGCAGGGTTGAAGTCGCGTGATCGCCCAGCCAGATGTGACAGCCCTCCGAATAGATGCCGCCGCCACCGCTCAAGGTGGCCGTCGCATCGTTGGCGGCGATCAGGCTGTTGTCCACGGTCATGCTGACTCGGCCCGCGCAGGCGATGCCGCCGCCAGCCCCGGCCAGGTTGTTGCTGATGCTGGAATTTCCATAGACGAAGAGTCCCGTGCGTTCAAAGGAACCCGCTGTGCCTGCCTGGCCCAGGATCCAGATGCCACCGCCTCGATCAGGCGCATGGTTGTGGTGAATGCTGGAATCCTCCACAAGCACCCAGAACGGGCCATCAATCGTGACTGCGCCACCGGGCGCGCTCGGGCTGCCCAGGCCGCCGGTGATTTCGAGTGCGCTGAGGCGCAGGGTATGAATCACACTGCCCGCGTAACTGCCAGAGGCCCGCAGCACGCTGCCGGTGAATCCGGATCCGTCAAGGATCGTGCGGCCCGATGGCGTGGTATCGCTGCAAGTGTCGTAACCGCCATAGATGGCAATGTTGCGGGCAGGAATGAGTTGCGAACCCAGGATCACGACATTCCGGGCAACCCGGATGTTGACCTGATCCGCGGTCATCGCCGCCTGCGCTGCCAGAGTGATGCTGGAGTAGCCGCAAGCCGCATCGCTGCCGACCGTTGCGGTATAGGCGCTGCCATCCGGACGATCGGGGCTTGGCGCTCGCTCAGGCCCGGATCCCGCCATCGAGGCAAGCGGGATGAACAGGGCAGTGAGCAGGACGAGTCGATTGAACATGGCGTTTCTCCAGATGCGTGCGATCCCCTGTGAGACAAATCGCAACCTGGCACCGGATCGGGACACCTTCGACGAAGCCCGTTCGTGCATTGACCACCTTCCACAACGCGAGCGGCTACTATTGCCGCCAGGCATCGAGTGGCGTTGGACGGACAAGGTCAATGACCGAGATCACCCAATTGCTGTTGCGCGCTCGTAACGGAGAGCCGCACCAGCTCGACAAGGTTTTCGCGATCCTCTATGCGGAATTGCACCGGCTTGCCGCATCGCGGCTTCCCGATGGCAACCATACCCTGACGCCTACAACCCTCGTGCACGAAGCTTTCCTGAGCCTTACTGCCAGCGATACGCTGGTGGTGCAGGATCGGCGGCATTTCTTCGCCTGCGCGGCTCGATCGATGCGCTGCATCATCATCGATCATGCGCGCCGCCGCAGTGCCGAGCGACGCGGCGGCGGTGTCGATCGGGTCTCGCTGGATGAGGGTATTGCGGTCGGAACCGCAATACAGAGCGACGAGGATCTGCTGTCCCTGGATCAGGCGCTCGACCACCTCGATGTGATCGACGCGCGCCAGCGCCAGGTAGTCGAGTTGCATTTCTTCGCCGGCCTCACCTTTGCCGAAATCGGCACCCTGCTCGAATGTGCGGAGCGCACCGCCAAGCGGGAATGGGTACGTGCCCGCGCCTTCCTGCATGCCGAACTCGACGAAGCCGCATTGCCTTGATCCACGAAAACCAGGTACGTCACCGCCGCGATGCAGAACCGGCGTCGTCATCGCAAACAGGCGGCGATTCGCGCCAGGGTATTTCGAGCGCCGCCTGCAAAAATCAGATCCGGATTTGCGGATTCGAAGGTCAGACTGAATTCCGAGGTGCTGCCGACACCCTTGTCGTCGGTGGCCCTTGCGATCAGGCTGCCTCCGGTCGGGCCGATCGGGAACGACAACTTTGTGCTTTGCTTCGCGCTCGGCGCATGGGCGATTGCATACCCGACCAGGATAATCCGGCCCGCCCGCCGCGCGCCTGGATGCTGCGCGCCAGTGTCATCGCATTCCACGATGGCGCATGGACGATCGCAAGTGATCCAGTAGACTGCGGGCGCAGATCGGTGGAGCAAACTGCTCATGAACGCTGATGACGCCAAACTGAAACACCGGGCTTCCGAACTGTTTGATCGTCTGCTCGATCTCGATGATTCCGAACGCGATGAGGAAATCGCGCGCATGACTTCGTCGGCCGAGTTGCGCGCTCGACTGCAGCGGTTGCTGGCTGCGCATCGCAAATCCGGCATCCTCGATTCCGCAAGCATCCCGGCACCTTCAGATCCGATCCGGGTTGGCGACTGGAAGATCCTCGAAGAGATCGGCCGTGGCGGCATGGCTGTGGTCTACCACGCCCAACGCGAAATCGGCGAAGGTGTACAGGAGGCGGCAGTCAAGCTGCTGACGGTCGGCGCGCTGGCAGCACATGGCCGCGAACGCTTCCTGCGCGAGCAGGCCATCCTGTCCCGGCTTGATCATCCGAACATCGCCGGATTTCTGGATGCCGGGGTACTCGGCGACGGCACGCCATGGCTGGCCATGGTGCGCGTCGAGGGCCAGCGCATCGACGACTGGTGCAGCAAGCGGGCGCTGGATCCGCGCGCGATCGTCAGTCTCTTCATCGATGTCTGCTCAGCGGTCGCCTACGCGCACCGCAGCCTGGTCGTGCACCGCGACCTGAAGCCTTCGAATATCCTCGTCGACAACGAAGACCGCGTGCGCCTGCTCGATTTCGGTATCGCCCAGCTGATCGAAGAGGGTGGTCGCGAATCGACTGCCAACGCGTTGCTCGCATTGACGCCACGCTACGCAGCTCCGGAGCAGTTTGGCAGCGAACCGACGACGACGCTGACTGACGTATTCGGCCTCGGAGCAGTGCTGTACCGCCTGCTCACGGGGCGCCCGCCGCGAGACCCCGGAACCAGTCCGCAACAGACCATCACCCTGCCCTCGCGGGTGGTACGCGACACCACCGAGCTGCCACTTGCCCAGCGCCGCGCACGCGCGCGTGAGCTGCATGGCGATCTCGATACGATCGTGTTCAAGGCACTGTCGAGCGAACCCGAGCGTCGCTATCCCTCGGTCGAGGCGCTGGCCGCCGACCTGCGCGCCTTTCTCGAAAACCGCCCGATCTCGGCACACGCCGGATCGGTCTGGTATCACACCAGCCGCTTCGTGCGCCGCAACCGCTTCGCTGTGGCCTCGGCGATTCTTGTGCTGGCCTTTTTCGCCGGCGCGGTCTGGCAGATCGTGCGCGAGCGAGATCGCGCCGAGGTGCAGGCCATGCGCGCTGTCGAAGTACGGGATTTTCTCGCCGACGTGTTCGGTTCCGCAGCTACTGCGCGTGGACATGTGCCGAGCCTGTCCGATGTGCTCGATGAGGGTTCGCGACGCGCCCGCGAGGAACTCATCAAGGCCGATCCACTTGCGGCGGCCGACGTGCTTACCATCACTGGTGCGACCTATCGCAATTCGAGCGACTACGACAAGGCCAAGACGGATCTCGTCGAAGCACGCCGCATTCTGCTCGGCGTGCAACCACCCCCGCCAAGGGAGCTGTCGCAGGTGTGCAAGGATCTCGGCATGCTGGCACGGATGCGCGGCGACACGGCACAGAGCGTCGCCCACCTGCGCGAGAGCCTCGACTGGGCGAAACAATCGAACGCAACGCCCGCGCAACTGATGCGAATCGAGATGTCTCTGGCCGCATCCGAAAACTATGCGGGCCATCCGCAGGTGGCCGAAGAGACCCTGCGACGTCTGCTCGTCGAGCTCGATCCGCAGCAGCTGCGCAACAGCGAATTCGAACTCGACATCCTCAACGCGCTCGGCACCTCGTTGGCCCTGCAAAAGCGCGCCTACCCGGAACAGGCCACCCTGCACGAACGGCGCCTCGCGCTGACCCGCACGCTATATGGTGAGGATGACGGCTGGTATGCCTATGCGCTCGCAGACGCCGTACCGACCTTGCGCAAGGCCGGCCAGATCGAACGTGCCGAACGGATTGCGCGTGAGGCCGTGGCGATCACCGACCGCATCTATGACAAACCGCAGATGTTTGCCGCCGTGGCCAATTGCAATCTGGCCGCCTTGCTGCAGCACGAGGGGCGCTACGCCGATGCGCTGGCACCTTACGATCGAAGCATCGCCATCGACGATGCGATCCGGCGCAATGACATGCATGTCGAATCCTGCCGTCGTGGCCGTGCCTATTCGCGCGCCGCGATGACGGATTTTTCCGGTGCCAGCGCCGACCTCAGCGCCGATCGCGACATCCTGGCCCGGCTCGGCAAACAACAATCGACGCTATGGCTGAGCAACTGCGGGCTCGAAGCTTCAATCCTGCTGCGCCAACATCGCGTCAATGAAGCAGGCAGCCTGCTTGACCGTTGCGCGGTGGAGCATTCGCCCAAGCCTGCCGAGGAGGTTAACGACTTCGAGTTGGCTCGCACGGAAGTCGAACTCAACAGGCAGCAGTGGGATGCTGCCGGGCGACGTCTCGACACACTGCGCGAGCGCCTGCCGCCGTCAGCGGCCGAACGCACCTGGCTGCGACCATGGCTGTTGTCGATTCTGGTCGCAAGCAAGCGCGGCGATGCGGCCGAACGTGCACGCCTGATCGCAGCGATCGAGGCGATCGAACCGGCGCCGGGCATGCGCGACCTGGCGATCGTGCGGATCTGCCTCGATGCCGACGCGCCGTCGCTATCGGATTGCATGACTCTGCCCTGACCGGCGGCAGGCGGATCTGCCGGTTCCGGCGGGCGAACCAAACCCGCGTGATATAGTCAAAAACCCCGCAATTACGCCACTTCAGAGGCTTCAGCCCGCGCCATGTCCAGCGATATCGAACTCCTCAAACAAGCTGCGCTCGAATATCACCGGCGCGCGCCGGCCGGCAAGATCAAGGTCGTGCCGACCAAGTCCGTGGTCACCCAGCGCGAGTTGTCGCTGGCTTATTCGCCGGGCGTCGCGTTTGCCTGCGAGGAGATCGTGCGCGATCCGAACATGGCCGCCGAGATGACCTCGCGCGGCAATCTGGTCGCCGTCATCACCAATGGCACGGCTGTGCTCGGCCTCGGCAATATCGGCCCGCTCGCGGCCAAGCCGGTCATGGAAGGCAAGGGCATGCTGTTCCAGAAATTCGCCGGCATCGACGTGTTCGACATCGAGATCAACGAGTCCGATCCGGAAAAGTTGATCGAGATCATCGCCAGTCTCGAGCCGAGTTTTGGCGGCATCAATCTGGAAGACATCAAGGCACCGGAATGCTTCATCGTCGAGCGCACCCTGCGCGAGCGCATGAAGATCCCGGTCTTCCACGACGACCAGCACGGCACGGCGATCATCCTTGGTGCGGCCTTCCTGAATGCTCTTGCCGTAATCGGCAAGAAACCCGACCAGATCAAGATCGTGCATACCGGAGCCGGGGCCGCCGGCATTTCGTGCATGGACATGCTCATCCATCTGGGCGTTCCGAAAGGAAACATCTGGGTTGCCGATCGCCATGGCGTCATTCACAGCGGGCGCGATGACCTCGACGAGAACAAGCGCCGCTTTGCGCGCGACACCGAAGCACGCACGCTCGACGACATCATCGATGGTGCCGACATGTTCGTCGGCCTTTCGGGGCCCGGAGCACTGACCCAGGACATGGTCAAGCGCATGGTCGAACAGCCCATCATCTTTGCCCTGGCCAATCCGACTCCGGAAATCCTGCCCGAACTGGTCTGGGAAGTTCGTCCCAATGCCATTGTCGGCACCGGCCGTTCGGACTACCCGAACCAGGTCAACAACGCACTGTGCTTCCCGTATCTTTTCCGCGGGGCCCTCGATGTCGGCGCGACGGTGATCAACGAGGCGATGAAGATCGCCTGCGTCAAGGCCATCGCCGACCTCGCCCGCCGTGAGATGTCCGATGTCGCCGTGCGTGCCTACGGTGGCCAGACCCGATCGTTCGGCCCCGAATACCTGATTCCGCAACCGTTCGATCCGCGCCTGCTGGTCGAGCTGTCCTCGGCGGTGGCCGTGGCCGCAATGGAATCCGGAGTGGCGACGCGGCCGATCGATGACATCGAGGCCTATCGCGAGCGCCTGAACACCTTTGTCTTCCGCACCGGCCTGGTCATGAAACCGGTATTCGACCGCGCGCGCAGCGACATCAAGCGCGTCGTCTATGCCGAGGGCGAGGAAGAAACCGTGCTGCGTGCGATCCAGCATATCGCCGACGACAAACTGGCCTGGCCGATCCTGATCGGTCGACCGGCGGTGATCGATGCACGCATCGAACGCATGCGCCTGCGCATCAAGGCAGGCGAGCACTTCGAGGTCTGCAATATCGAGAATGATCCGCGCTTCAAGGAATACTGGACGCTCTATCACAGCCTGCTCGAACGCCGTGGGGTAACCCCGGACGGCGCCAAGGCGATCGTGCGCTCGCGTTCGACCGTGATCGCCGCGTTGATGGTCCATCGCGGCGAAGCCGATGCCTTGCTGACCGGCCTGATCGGCCGCTATCACAAGAAACTGCGCTACATCCTGGACATCCTGCCGCTGGACCCGAATGTCCACGCGCCATCGGCGATGACCGGCGTGATCAACAACAACGGTGTTTTTTTCTTCCTCGATACCCACGTCAAGCTCGATCCGACCGCCGAGCAGATCGCCGAGGCGACCCTGCAGGCGGCGATCCGCCTGCGCCTGTTCGGCGTCGAACCAAAGATCGCCCTGCTCTCGCATTCCAATTTCGGCAGCCACGAAGATGCATCGGCGGCAAAGATGCGCCAGGCACTCCAGATCGTCCGCGAGCGCGCCCCGAACCTCGAAATCGAGGGCGAGATGCACGCCGATACCGCCCTCAACGAGGAAATCCGCGATCGTCTGTTTCCGAATTCGCGCCTGAAGGGTCGGGCCAACCTGTTTGTCTGCCCGAATCTCGATGCCGCCAATATCGGCTACAACATCACCCGCGTGATGACTGAAGGCGTCGCCCTCGGCCCGATCCTCATGGGCGTGTCCAAGCCGGCGCACATCCTGACCCCCGCCGCCACCGTGCGCCGCGTGGTCAACATGACCGCGATCGCCGCCGTCGAAGCGCAGATCCGCGCCGCGCAGGAAAGCACTTCAAGCTGATCGGCCATCCGTTCGCGGAGTTGTGGCGTCTGCGAACGCATGCACGAGCCGGGCGGGGCGGCTAAACTGCGAGGTCGACCCGCGGTGATGCAAAATCCGCGTCATCCACCCAGAAGATATCTGCGCGCACGCCGAGGAAATAGCATGAACCAGCTCCAGGACATTCTCGATCAGGATCTCGACCCGGTTGAAACGCGCGAGTGGTCCGAGTCGCTGCAAGCCGTCATCAATAGCGACGGTACCGAGCGCGCGCACTACCTGCTCGAACGCATGGTCGAGGAAACCCGGCGTGCCGGTGGCCACCTGCCATTCCGCCCGACCACCGAATACATCAACACGATCCCGTCGCACATGGAGGCGAAATGCCCCGGCGATCCGGCGATGGAATGGCGGATCCGCTCGCTGGTGCGCTGGAACGCGATGGCCATGGTCATCCGCGCCAATCGCAAACCCGGCGATCTCGGCGGCCATATCGCCAGTTTCGCCTCGAGCGCGACCCTGTATGACGTCGGCTTCAACCATTTCTGGCGCGCGCCGAGCGAGGATCATCCGGGCGACCTGATCTTCCATCAGGGCCACTCGAGTCCCGGCGTCTACGCGCGATCCTTCCTCGAAGGCCGCATCAGCACCGAGCAGCTCGATCACTTCCGCATGGAGGTGCGCGGCAAGGGCAATGGTCTTTCGTCATATCCGCATCCCTGGTTGATGCCGGACTACTGGCAGGTACCGACTGTATCGATGGGCCTCGGCCCGTTGCAGGCGATCTACCAGGCCCAGTTCATGAAGTATCTCGAGCATCGCGGCCTGATCGAGAAGAGCGACCGCAAGATCTGGTGTTTCATCGGCGATGGCGAATCGGACGAGCCCGAATCACTCGGCGCGATTTCGTTGGCCGGCCGCGAAGGCCTGGACAACCTGATCTTCGTGGTCAACTGCAACCTGCAGCGCCTCGATGGTCCGGTGCGCGGCAACGGCAAGATCATCCAGGAACTCGAGGGCGTATTCCGCGGAGCGGGCTGGAATGCGATCAAGCTGTGCTGGGGTGGTTACTGGGATCCGCTCCTCGCCCGCGATACCAAGGGCGTGCTGCGCAAGCTGATGATGGAAACCGTCGATGGCGAATACCAGAACTGCAAGGCCTTCGGTGGCGCCTACACGCGTGAGCATTTCTTCGGCAAGTATGCGGAGACCGCCCAGCTTGTCGCCAATCTTTCCGATGAGGACATCTGGCGGCTGAATCGCGGCGGCCACGATCCGCACAAGGTCTATGCGGCCTATCACGAGGCGGTCAACACCAAGGGCATGCCGACCGTGATCCTGGCCAAGACGGTCAAGGGTTACGGCATGGGTTCAGCCGGCGAATCGCAGAACACCACCCATCAGCAGAAGAAGATGAACGATGATGCGGTGCGCGCCTTCCGCGATCGCTTCAACATCCCGATCGCCGATGCCGATCTGGCCAGTGTGCCGTACTACCACCCGGGCAAGGACTCCCCTGAAGTCCAGTACATGCTCGAACGGCGCAAGTCACTTGGTGGATTCCTGCCGCAACGGCGCAGGAAATCCGAGGCCTTGGCGACACCTGAGCTCGACGCCCTTGTCCAGTTGACCAAGGGCACCGGCGAGCGTGAAATCTCGACGACGATGGCCTTTGTACGCGGCATGAACCTGCTTCTGCGCGACAAGGTGCTTGGCCCGCGCATCGTGCCGATCGTCGCTGACGAAGCACGCACCTTCGGCATGGAAGGCATGTTCCGCCAGATCGGCATATATGCGCCGTTCGGACAGAAATACAAGCCGATGGATGCGGACCAATTGATGTTCTATCACGAGGACCAGTCCGGCCAGGTTCTGCAGCAGGGCATCAGCGAGCCAGGTGCATTCTCGTCATGGATGGCAGCGGCAACCAGCTACTCGATCAGCAACGTGCCGATGCTGCCGTTCTACATCTACTACTCGATGTTCGGCTTCCAGCGAATCGGCGACCTTGCCTGGGCCGCCGGCGACATGCGCGCACGCGGTTTCCTGCTCGGCGGCACCGCCGGGCGCACCACGCTCAACGGCGAAGGTCTGCAGCACGAAGATGGCCATTCGCACCTGCTTGCCGGCGCGATTCCGAACTGCCGCAGCTACGATCCGACATTCTCGTTCGAGGTCGGAGTGATCCTGCAGGATGGCGTGCGCCGCATGCTGACCGAGCAGGAAGATTGCTACTACTACGTCACCTTGATGAACGAGAACTACGCACATCCGGATATGCCCGAAGGTTCGGCGGAAGGCATCATCAAGGGCATGTATCTTCTTCGGGATTCGGGATTCGGGAATGGGGAATCGGAAAAGAAGAATGGCAAGAGCAAGGCGAAGAATGTCCCGCATGTGCAGTTGATGGGCAGCGGTACGATTCTGCGTGAGGTGATGGCGGCGGCCGAATTGCTTGAGCAGGAGTTCGGGGTTTCCAGCACGATCTGGTCGTGCCCGAGCTTCAACGAGCTGCGCCGTGACGGTTTTGATGCCGAGCGCTGGAACCGTTTGCACCCGATGGACAAGAAGCCGCGCCAGTCCTGGGTCGCCGAATGCCTTGAAGGCCATGCCGGCCCGGTGGTTGCCGCGACCGACTATGTACGCGCCTATTCCGACCAGATCCGCGCCTTCATTCCGGATGGCCGCAAGTTCATTTCGCTCGGCACCGACGGCTACGGCCGCAGTGATTCGCGCGAAGCCTTGCGCGGCTTCTTCGAAGTCGACCGCTACTGGATCGCGCACGCGGCGATTTCCGCACTCGCCGCCGAAGGCAAGATGAACCCGCAGGATGTCGCGCGTGCAATCAAGCAATGGAAGCTCGATCCTGACAAGCCGAATCCGACCACGGTCTGATGCGTCGCCCTGGACGTAGATGGGTTGATGCCCATCTGCGCCCAAGGCGACGTCGGATAGTCTGTGCCGATGGAACTCGTCATTCGCGATATTGCGCGGCACTACCTGCCGCGCCGCCCACATTACTGGTATGCGCGCATCAAGCTCGCCACCGATCCGCTGTACAGCGGGGTCGGTGCGGTGCTGGCTGGAACTCGCGAACCCCTGCTGGATCTCGGCTGCGGCATCGGATTGCTCGCACATGCTCTGCGCGCGCAGGGTTTTGCCGGCGACTATCGCGGCGTCGATATCGATGACGGGAAGATCGCCTCGGCGCGTGAAGCTGCCGGTCGCGCGCGGCTCACCTGCGCCGGCTTCGAATCACTCGATCTTGCTCGTGGATTTCCCGTCCATCGCGGCAGCGTGGCCCTGCTCGACATCGTCCAGTTCCTGCCACCGGCTGCACAGGAGATCCTGCTCGAAAGCGCAATTGCGAGCCTCACCCCGGGGGCCATCCTGGTCATGCGCAGCGGCCTCCAGCGCGAAGGTTGGCGGCTGCGCTTCACCCGCGGCGTCGACCGCTTCGCGCGCCTGACCGGCTGGATGAATGTCGGCCCGCAACGCTACCCGCGCCGTGACGAACTTGAACAGCGTTTCGCCAGGCATGGCCTCAATGCCAGTTTCACTCCGCTGCACGGACGCCTGCCGTTCGAGAACTGGCTGATCTGCGCAAGGCGCGAATCCGCCTCATCCGACCAGCACAATTGAACGACCGCACTCAAGCCGGATTGAGCTGCCAACTGTTGTAGGGCGGAACCGCCGCAGGTGATTCCGCCGATCACGCGAGCATGGAGCCGTAGATGTGGGTGGGACTCATGCGACGGAATCCGCTGCGCGGGTTCCGCCCTGCCTGAGCTGCCATTCACCTCGGCATATCTGTGTGGGAGTTCACGCCCCACCATCGGTAGCGCGCTGTCGCGCAGCTAACATGGATCCGGGCGATTGCCGTTCCTTCTCTCCCCCTGTAGGAGCCCGTTTACGGGCGAGCTTTTGGCTGGCTTGGACGAAGAGCTCGCCCCTGGCGGGGCTCCTACAAGGCTTGCGGTTGGCCTGGAGGACCCCGTTTACGGGCGAGTTTTTGCTTTGGCTTGACGGCCTCGGGAGAAGGAAAAACCTGCTGGCCGCGCGCCTTTACAATCAACGAGTTACGTTATGTTAGATGAGAGCGACTGAAGTCGCTCCCACAAAATCAGGTATCCATTCCGAAAGACCGCAAATCGTCGACATCGACTACGCGTGCTCAGCCGCTCAACCACCAATGCCAGAGCGGCAAGGTCAGCATGGAGATCACGATGCCGTAGCCGATCAGCGCTGCGGTCAGATCCGGGGCGAGCCCGGCCATCGACAACAGCGCACCGGAAGTAACCATCGGCGGCATCGCGGCCAAGTAGACCGCCACCAGCAAAATTTCCCGCGAGAGTCCAAAAAAATGGGCAAGGCCGAAGGCGAGCAGCGGCATCAGGATCAGCTTGGCCAGCAATCCGAACAGCAGCGGCAGCACATGCTGACGCGGTAGCCGCAACCTGAGCTGCATGCCGAGCGCAAGGACAACAATCGGCAACAGGGCATCGGCGAGCAGATGCAGTCCGTGATCGAACACCGGGGCCAGTTCGCCGGGAACCACGGTCAAGGCCAGCACCAATGCAATGAAAGGCGGGAAACCGAGCACCCGTCGCAGGATCGTCAGCAGGCGCAGGCGCTCGCCGCCGCCGTAGACACTGATCACGAACAGCCCCCAGGTTGTCAGGATCAGGAAACTTCCGAGTTGGTCATAGACCACCGCATAGCGCAGCGCGCCCGCTCCGACCAGCACCGGAATCAGCGAGTAGCCGATGTAGGAGGTGTTGCCGAGCGGGATCTGCAGCAGCAGGTTGGCGGTGCTCGCTCGATCGAGGTGCGCCACACGCGCCAATGCGTAAACCAGTCCAGTCGAAACAATCAGGATGATCCACGGTATCGCGACCAGTCCGATCAGTTCGCGCTCAAACTCGAGCCTGGGCGCGTACAGGAGGATCGCCGCCGGCAAGCAGACATTGAGCACGACCAGGTTGAGAGTCGCCGCGGCATTCTCTGGAACAACACGCCAAACGTTGAGTGCGTAGCCGATCACGAGCAGGACGAGAATGATGGCGAAGGTGGCGAACACGGTCATCGGATACTGAATTCCCGGTTGAACAGCGCGCCATGCTCGCAGAATCGCCGTGATCAATCATCGGCTGCTGTCCGCTCGATGATGATGGCGGTCTGGCCATGCACGATCCATGGCGTGATCAGACGTCCGCCCGGCTGGGCTAACATTGGGGTTTCACGAATGGATCCAGCCAATGTCCGCACGCGAAACCAACGACCTGCCTTCCGTCATCATCGTCGGCAGCTATGTGCAGGATCATGTCTGGCAGACCGATCGATTTCCGCAACCGGGCGAGACCCGGCGTGCGTCGGGTTTCAGCACCGGCCCTGGCGGCAAGGGCTTCAACCAGGCGGTTGCCTGCATCCGCCAGCAAGGCAAAGCCCTGTTCATCGGCGCCCTCGGCAATGATGCGCTGGCCGCGTCCGCTCGCAGCTTTGCGCAAAACGAAAAACTCGCCTGTGAATGGCTGATTCTCGACCAGGTGCCGACAGCGGCGGCCGGCATCATCGTCACCGCCGACGGCGCCAACCAGATCATGGTCAACCTGGCTGCAAACGAGCATCTGTCGGCCGATTTTCTGCGCGGTCATGGCGCACGCTTTGCCGAGGCTCGCGTGCTCCTCGTCCAGCTCGAAAACAATCTCGATGCGGTACGCACGGCACTCGAACTGGGCTCGCAGCATGGCCTGCTGCGCGTGCTCAACCCGGCCCCGATGCATGCCGGAATCGACGCCGCGATGCTGTCGCTGTGCGACCTGATCACGCCAAACGAAACCGAGTTCGCGCAATTGGTCGAGCGCTTCTGCGCGACGCCGTTGAAAGCCGGCGAAGTGGCGACCATGGCGAACGCGAAGCTGCATGCCTTGTGTCGCGATCTCGGCGTAGCCAGCGTCGTGATTACGCTCGGCGCGGCGGGATGCTTCGTATCACACGCCGCAGGCACACTGCGCGGAGACAGCCGGGATCACTATCGTGTCGCTGCCGAAAGAGTCGTTGCGGTCGATACGACGGGTGCCGGCGATTCCTTCAACGGCGCTCTCGTTGCCGTGTTGTCATCCTCAACGCAAGCTCCGTTCGCCGATGCCGTTCGCTATGCGACTCGCGTTGCCGCCATGAGCGCCGAAAAACCCGGTGCCGCGAGTGCCGTTCCCCGCCGCCATGAAGTCATCGCCCGCTTCGGCGCTTGACGACATTCCCCGCGACCCTATCGCCGTTGCCGACGGCGGGTCTGACGCAATCTCAACAAGGCCCGCCGGCGCGCCGAGCGTCGCCAGAAATAGCGCACGATCACGGCCAGGATTATCGCCGCGACCACCAGCACGATGACCTTGCCGCGATCGAGCCATTTCAGCAGCCATTCGTGGTTCTGTGCGCCGTAGTAGCCGAGATAGACCCAGATCGGCGCACTGATCAGCGCGGCAAACGCGTCGAGCAGGAAGAACCGGGTAAACGAGACCCGTCGCGTCATGCCGGCGGTCAGGTAAATCGGCGAACGCAGTCCCGGCAGGAAGCGCGCAATGAACATCAGGCGATTGCCATAACGGCTGAACTTGGCCTGCACCAGCGCATAGCGGCGCGGCGTCAGCAGGTAGGCGATCCAGCGCAGGCGCAGGGCACGCTCGCCGTAGTGCCGGCCGAGCATGAACATCAGCACGTCCCCGGCGAGGATGCCGACAATGCCTACCGCCACCATGACATGCACGTTGGCATATCCAAGGCCGGCGATCACGCCGCCGGCGACGAGGGTGATGTCCTCGGGAATCGGCAAGCCGAAACCGCAGATCATCAGAACGATGAAAACGGCGACATAGCCATTCTGGGTGAACACGTTGACCAGAAAATCAAGCATGACGATCAGCCGGCCAGCCGACGCAGACGTCGACGACACGATCCTTGGTTACGGCAGGGAATGAGATTCAAGCGGTCTGCATGTCGGAAGTGAGAACCTGCGAATTCTAACAGGCGAGACGTTGAACCGACGCGCCGTGGCTGATCGCCGCAGGGCAGCCATGCACCCGACCCGACCGGTGCGCAGGCTACAATATCGCCGATGCGTATCGGCAACTTCCTGATTGACCCGCCAGTCGTGCTCGCTCCGATGGCCGGGGTCACCGACAAGCCTTTCCGCCAACTGTGCAAACGACTTGGCGCGGGCCTGGCGGTCTCCGAAATGACCACGGCCGATCCACGCCTGTGGCATACGGCCAAGTCGCAACGGCGCGCCGATCACAGTGGCGAACCGGATCCAATCAGCGTGCAGATCGCTGGCTACGACCCGCAGATGCTCGCCGATGCGGCGCGTTACAACGTCGATCTCGGCGCGCAGTTGATCGATATCAACATGGGCTGTCCGGCCAAGAAAGTCTGCAACGTGTATTCAGGCTCTGCCCTGCTTCAGGACGAAGCGCTGGTTGCACGCATTGTCGATGCTGTTGTGAAGGCCGTCGATGTGCCGGTGACGCTCAAGATTCGAACTGGATGGAATCGCGACAACCGCAACGGCGTGCGCATTGCCCGCATTGCCGAGGATGCCGGCATTGCAGCACTCGCTGTACATGGGCGCACGCGCGCCGATCTCTACCAGGGCGAAGCAGAGTACGAAACGATCGCTGCGATCCGCGATGCGATCCGTATTCCACTGATGGCCAATGGCGACATCGATACGCCGCAGAAGGCCGAGCAGGTGCTCGAGGCGACGGGTGTCGATGCGGTCATGATCGGCCGCGCCGCGCAGGGCCGGCCATGGATCTTCCGCGAGATCGCGCACTATCTTTCCAGCGGCGAGATCCTGGCTCCGCCTTCGCCGCTGGAAGTGCGCGACATCCTCGTCGGTCATCTCGAGGATCTCTACGCGTTCTACGGCGAGTTGCCCGGCGTGCGCATCGCGCGCAAGCATCTCGGCTGGTACGCAAAAGACAGGCCCGAAAACGCCGCCTTCCGTCGTGTCGTCAACGATACCGATTGTGCGCAGACCCAGTTGCGCCTGACCCGCGACTATTTTGATCGGATCGCCGACCCGCAGCCGCTCGCAGCCTGAATTTCCGCTGCGCGCGGGCAACCTGGTTTCAGACCCTCACCAGCCCTTCGTGCTGTGCTGCAGCATGACAATTCACCAAGGCCGTCGCAGGATGTAAGCGTTTACATTGATCGCTCGAACAATCGGGTGCAGCGATCGTGGGAGGGGGGGGGTAGTGCCAGTAACCATCAAAGATGTGGCCCGTGAGGCGAACGTGTCGATCGCGACGGTTTCGCGCGCCCTCAACGGGCACTCCAATGTCACCGCAGCGATGCGCAAGAAGATCATCGAGATCGCCGAACGCATGCGCTACATGCCGCATGGCGCGGCGCGGAGCCTGAGTACGCGGCGCACGCAGACCATCGGCGCGATCCTGCCGGATCTTTACGGCGAGTTCTTCTCCGAACTGATTCGCGGCATGGATGTCGCAGCACGCGAGAACAACCTGCATCTGCTGGTATCGAGTTCGCACGGTTCCGCGGAAGAGACCGCCGCCGCATTGCGCGCGCTCAGCGGTCGTGTCGATGGCCTGCTGATCATGTCGCCACATGCGGACGCCGCCTTGCTGGCGAAGAACCTGCCGTTCGCGACGCCCACCGTACTGATGAACACGCGCTGCCAGAGCGAGGAGCACATCGCGTTCGCGATCGACAACTACGGCGGTGCCTGCGCAATGGTCGCCCACCTTGCCGGTCTCGGGCATCGACGCATCGCGATGATTGCCGGGCCTGCCAACAATTTCGACGCCGACGAACGCTTGCGCGGCTATCGCGACGCACTCGCCCGCTGCGTCCCGGACAGCGATGCCATCGTGCTGGCCGGCGACTTCAGCGAGAGATCCGGATACATCGCCGGCACGCTGATTGCCACGATGTCGCCACTGCCCGACGCGGTGTTTGCCGCCAACGACATGATGGCGCTCGGCTGCCTGTTTGCACTCAATGAGGCCGGATTGAATGTTCCTTCCGACATCGCGCTGGCGGGATTCGACGATATTCCGATGGCGCGCTTCGTCTCGCCGCCACTGACCACGATGCGGGTCAACATCGCCGAACTCGGCGAACGTGCCGCACGCACCCTGATGGCCCAGCTCTCAGGCAAACAGACTTCGCAGCAGGGAATCAGTGCGCCCGAGTTGATCGTGCGTTCCTCGTGTGCTGCGCGGAACCACGAACAACCCCCGGAACCCACCTGACTGCCAACCGGAACCGTTTGTCGTTTCGATCAAGCAAGGCCACCCCATCAACGCAGCACCCTGGAGAGCTCTCCCATGATTCCTCGAAATCCGCAGATGCAAACCCTGCAACCCCGCCTGCTTGCCTGCGCCTTGGCAAGCTGTTTCCTGATCGCGGCCCCCGTGCTGCATGCGCAGTCGACGTCGGCCACGCTGCGCGGCCACGTGACAGCGACAACCGGTGCTGCGGCAAACGTCGAGGTGGTCGCGACGAACGCCGATACCGGCCTCATCCGCCGTGTTCAAAGCAATGCCGATGGTGACTATTCGCTGGCCGGCCTGCCGCCGGGCACGTATCGCATCGACGTCTCGGCCGGGGGCGCGACAACCAGCAAGACCGTGCTCCTCCGCATCGGCCAGGTCGTCACGCTCGACCTGCCGCTGGAAGGCGGGATGGCTGACGCGGCCGCGCAGATGGATACCGTCATGGTGACGGCGAACGCATTGAACGAAACCAAGACCTCGGAGATCGCGACCTATATCACTCCGAAGCAGATCGAAGCCCTGCCGCAGGACTCGCGCAACTTCCTCGCCTTCGCCGATATCGTCCCCGGCGTGATCTTTACACGCGATCAGAACAACGGCTCGAGCAGCCTGCGCGGTGGTGCGCAGAACTCGAATGGCGTCAATATCTACATCGACGGCGTCGGCCAGAAGAACTATGTGCTCAAGGGCGGCGTCAGTGGACAGGACCAGACCCGCGGCAATCCGTTCCCGCAAGCGGCGATCGCCGAGTACAAGGTCATCACGCAGAACTACAAGGCCGAGTTCGACCAGCTCAGCAGCGTGGCGATCACGGCACTGACCAAGTCCGGCAGCAATGAATTCCACGGTGACGTGTTCTACGACTACACCGACCAGGACATGCGTGCGAAGCGACCTTCGGAGCTCGATGCCGGGGTCAAGAAAGATACACAAGAAAAGCAATACGGGGTGTCGTTTGGCGGCCCCTTGATCCGCGACCAGTTGTTCTTCTTCGGCACCTACGAGCGCAAGGAATTCGTCACGCCCGCGGATATTTCGCCGCAGGAGAACATTCCGGTTTCGGCACTGCCTGCCGAGGCCCAGGCCCTGGTCGGACCGAATACGGTCGCATTCGACGAGGATCTGTACTTCGGCAAGCTGACCTGGACGCCGGATGAGAACAACCTGGTCGAACTGACCGGCAAGTATCGCAAGGAAGCGCAGATCGACGGTATCGGCGGTGCCAACACCTACGATTTCGGCAGCACGCGCAAGAACGATGACACGCGCATCGATCTGCGCCACCAGTACATCAACGGCGACTGGCTCAATGACGCGCACCTGACCTATGAGGATTCAAGCTACGAACCGAGGCCGATCACGACATCCGGTTACGGCATCCATCTGCTCGATTACACCGCAGACAGCAATGGCCGGACCGTCCTCAACTACGGCGCCGGCGAGAATTTTCAGCACAAGGGCCAGAAAGGCACCGGCATCCAGGATGACCTGAGCTGGAGCGGACTCGACAGCCACACTTTCAAGGCTGGCTTCAAGTACAAGAACATCGAGATCAACTCGTTCGAGCAGCAGCCTTTCAGTCCACAGTTCTACTACGACATCGACGAAAGCACGACGGTGCCGACCCGTGTCGAATTCGGCCAGCTCGTTCCAGGTGCTTCGCCTCTCAACATCAAGACCAAAAACCAGCAGTTCGGCATTTACTTCCAGGACGACTGGGCAGTCAACAACAAACTGATCCTGAATCTCGGCATCCGCTGGGATTACGAGAAGACGCCGAGCTATCTCGATTTCCAGCCACGTCCCGAACTGGCAGCCGCCCTGCGCAACTGGGCCAATATCCAGAACACCGACTACAACATCGAGGATTTCATCGGCAACGGACACAACCGCAAGGCGTTCAAGGATGCCTGGCAGCCGCGCGTCGGATTCTCATATGACTTGTTCGAGGATCAGCGTCATGTGCTGTTCGGCGGCGCCGGCCGCTCCTACGATCGCAACCTGTTCGACTACCTCGCCCTCGAACGCTCGAAAGGCGTGTTCCCGCGCTACCGCTTCAATTTCAATACGCCCGACCATCCCTGCGACGTTGGCGTCGGCACCTGCCTGGCCTGGGATCCGGCATATTTCGATGCGGCCAATCTCGCCCCGCTGGTCGCGGCCAACCCGAATCTCGGCGGCGAGATCAACCTGATCAACAACAACCTGAAGACGCCGTATTCCGACCAGTTCAGCTTCGGCATGCGCAATACCGTCACGGCATTTGGCATCGACTGGAATACCTCGGCGACCATTTCGCACGTCGAAAGCAAGGACGGCATCTACTTCGCGCTCGGCAATCGCTTCCCGGATGGCCGCTTCCGCTTCAACCCGGCGGCGACCTGGGGCGGCCAGCCATGGGGTGAGGGCATCCCCGGTTTCGGCACGCTGATCATTGCCGACAATGGCATCGAGACACGCAACGATTCGTTCCTGCTGGCGATCGACAAGCCCTACACGCGCGATTCCGGCTGGGGCATGACACTGGCCTACACCTACAGCCGTCCGTTCGAGAACCGGCTGCACGCAGCGGAAAGCGACGAGCACTACATCTTCGACTATCCGAATCCCGATGGTCAGGGATTTCTCCAGTCCCTCGGCATCCCGAGGCATCGTCTCGTTCTGACCGGTATCGTTGATGGCCCCTGGGGCACGACGATTTCAGGCAAGGCAACCTATGCAAGCCCGATTTCCAAGGAAGGCCTCAATTGCAGCGCCATCGGCTTCGATGATTGCTTCTTCGACCCGTACTCGCCGGCCGGCACGTTTGGCGTTCGACAGATCGACCTCGCTGCCACCAAGGTCTTCGAGGTCGGCAAGGGCGTAAGCGTGCGCGTGCGCGCCGACATCCTCAATATCTTCAATACCTACAACTGGACCGACTACGACACCTGGCACGGTGGCCCGACCGACCCCAACGCCAATTTTGGCAATCGCAACGGAATAGGCATCAGTACACCGACGCGCACGGTCAAGCTTTCGATAGGCGCGAGCTTCTGAGCAAACGAGGGAACGTCGATCGGAAACTGGATTGCTGCCGATCGACGGGGCGACACGGCACGCACGTCCCTCCCACAACGTGCCGGTGTCGCCGTTGCGCCGGCCCGCAACCTGCGGGCCGGCCAACTCTTGATTCATCGGGCCGGTGCCGCGGAGTAATCTGGCGCTGCTGTTGGCCATCATTTCGGACTCGTCGCACGGCACACTCGCATTGGCGACTTCCGGTTTTTCTTGCAGACAAAGTCAAAAGAATGCGGTGAATATGCTTCGTTTCAGTTTTTCCTGGTTGTTTGTCGTTGCGGCGCTTGTTGGCTGCAGCGCTCCCGTTCCGCCGCAGGCCGCCAAGGGTTCCGCACCCTCCGAGTCCGTCAGGATCAGCCCTTTCGTCGAGGATCTGCAGCAACGCACGTTCCGTTGGTTCTGGGACAACACGCGTGAAGACAACGGCCTCATCCCCGACCGCACCCCGTACACGGAACCATTCTCGAGCATCGCCGCGATCGGATTCGGACTGACCGCCTACGGCATCGGCGTCGAGCGTGGCTGGGTGACGCGAGATGAAGCTGCCGGGCGCACCTTGAAGGTACTGCGTACCTTGCGTTCCTTGCCGCAAGGTTCAAGTTTCGAGGACGATGCCGGCTACCACGGTTTCTTCTACCACTTCCTCGGCCTCGCCAACGGGCGCCGCTTTGCGCGATGGGTCGAAGTCTCGTCGGTCGACACCAGCCTTCTGCTCGGCGGCGTGCTGTTCGCGCAGAGTTACTACGATGGCGACAATGCGGTCGAGGGCGAGATTCGCGACCTCGCCGACCAGCTCTATCGCAATGTCGAATGGCCGTGGCTGCAGGAACGCGCGCCGCTGATCTCGATGGGCTGGGTTCCGGAAGACGGCGTGATCAGCCACGACTGGGCCGGCTACAACGAAGCCATGCTCGTCTACGTGCTCGCCCTCGGCTCGCCGACCCACCCGGTCGCGCCGGATGCGTGGAACGCGTGGACGCAAACCTATGATCGTTCGTTTGGCGAATTCCACGGCCAGACCTACCTCGCCTTCGGCCCCCAGTTCGGCCACCAGTATTCGCATGCCTGGATCGACTTCCGCGGCATCCGCGATGACTGGATGCGCGAGCATGATTTCGACTACTTCGAGAACAGCCGTCGAGCAACAGTGGCCCAGCGCGCTTACGCGATTGCCAACCCGATGGGATGGAACGCCTATGGCGAGAATATCTGGGGATTGACCGCGAGCGATGGACCACAGGCCACGACCCAGGTCTACAACCTGCAGCCGCGCGAATTCCGCCACTACTCGGCACGCGGCGCCGGCCTCGATGCAAATTTCGACGACGGCACGCTTGCACCGACCGCTGCCGCAGCCTCGATCGCGTTCGCTCCGGAAATCGTGATCCCGGCAATCGAGACCATGCACGAAAAATATGGCAAGCACATCTATCGCGAATACGGCTTCATCGATGCTTTCAACCCGAGCTTCAATTATCCCGATGTGCCGTTGAAAACCGGCCACTTGATCGACGGCTTCGGCTGGGTCGACGACAACTACATCGGCATCGACCAGGGTCCGATCGTGCTGATGATCGAGAACCATCGCAACGAATTCGTCTGGAACGTGATGAAGCGCAATCCCTACATCCGCAAGGGACTGGAGCGGGCGGGATTCACCGGTGGATGGCTCGATTCCCCGGAGTCTGCAAAGGCAAAGCAATGACGGCGCCCTGCTGTCGGCCGGCTGGACGGGCACGGCGCACCGGTGTGGGTCGACGGCTGTCCGCATTCGCGCTTGCCATGACAGCCGCGCTGATTTTCGCCTGCAAACCCGCAGCGACCGATCGCACGACCGTCAGCTTCTGGGCCATGGGTCGCGAGGGCGAAGTCGTCGCGCAACTGCTGCCGGAATTCGAACGCCGGCATCCGGACGTTCACGTCGACCTGCAGCAACTGCCATGGACAGCGGCCCATGAAAAGCTGCTGACCGCATTTGCCGGCGATGCACTTCCCGATATCTGCCAGCTCGGCAACACCTGGATTCCCGAGTTCGCCGCGCTCGGCGCACTCGAACCCCTCGCCAATCGCGTGTCGGCTTCTGCCACGGTTGAGGCATCCGATTATTTTCCGGGAATCTGGGATACCAACGTCATCGATGGCGTGCTGCTCGGTGTGCCCTGGTACGTCGACACGCGCCTGCTGTTCTATCGCAAGGATCTGCTCGCCGCTGCGGGATACGGCTCGGCACCGACGGATTGGCGCGAGTGGCGGGCCGCCATGCTCGCGATCAAGCGCAAGACTGGCACGGACGCGTACTCGATCCTGCTGCCACTGGACGAATTCGAGCCCCTGCTCATGCTGGCGATCCAGCAAGACGAGCCGCTTTTGCGAGAAAGTGGCACGCGCGGAAACTTCGAGAGTGCGGGGTTCCGCAAGGCCTTCGATTTCTATACCTCGATATTCAGCGATGATCTTGCACCACGCATGAGCGATACACAAATCTCAAATGTATGGAATGAATTCGCCAATGGCTTCTTCACCTTCTACATCACCGGCCCATGGAATATCGGAGAGTTCAAGCGGCGTCTGCCTGCGAACCTAGCCGACCAATGGACGACGGCGCCCCTGCCCGGCCTGGATGGCCGCGGTGGCGGTGTAGCAGGTGGCACCAGCCTCGTGCTGTTTCGCGATTCGCCGAACAAGCAAGCCGCATGGCTGCTGCTCGAATATTTTTCCGAACCCGCCGTGCAACTGCGCTTCCATGAGCTGACCGGCGACCTGCCGCCACGCCGCAGCGTCTGGGATAATCCTGCGCTGGCCGCCGATCCCTATGCACACGCATTCCGCGAACAACTCGAACACGCCAAGGGCACGCCAAAAGTCGCCGAATGGGAGCGCATCGCCAACGAGATGCAGCGCGCCGCTGAACGCGTCGTGCGCGGCGGCGCCGATACCGATGCCACATTGAAAGCGCTCGACGGCGAGGTCGACAAGATCCTCGAGAAGCGGCGCTGGATGCTTGAGCAGGCCAAGACGCCATGAAGAGTCCATCTGCCGGCTGGTGGTTCGTCGCCCCTGCGCTGGCCGTGATCGGCGTGTTCTTCTTCCTGCCCGTGTTCGCTGCCCTGCTGCTGAGCTTCACCGATTTCGATCTCTACGCGCTGGCCGATACCGGCAACCTGCGCTTCGTCGGCCTCGGCAACTACATCGACTTGCTGCAGACGCCGATGTTCTGGAAGTCGCTGGTCAACACCTTCTATTTCGTCCTCGTCGGCGTGCCGCTGTCGATCGCCGTATCGCTCGGCGCCGCGTTGCTGCTCGATTCGAAACTGGCGCGATTCAAGGGCCTGTTCCGCACCGCGCTGTTCGCGCCGGTGGTGACGACGATCGTCGCGGTCGCGGTGATCTGGCGCTATTTCTTCCATACCCGTTACGGCCTCGTCAATTACTCGCTGGGCTTCATCGGCATTGATCCGATCGACTGGTTGGGCGATGCAAACTGGTCGATGCCGACGATCATCCTGTTCGCCGTGTGGAAGAATTTCGGCTACAACATGATCATCCTGCTCGCCGGCCTGCAGGCGATCCCGCAGGATCTCTACGAGGCTGCGCGCATCGATGGTGCCTCGTTCTGGCGCCAGCTGCGCCACATCACCCTGCCGATGCTCAAGCCGACCATGCTGCTGGTCGCGATCATCACCACCTCGGGCTACTTCCAGCTGTTCGCCGAACCCTATGTGATGACCCGCGGCGGACCACTGCAAAGCACGACCAGCGTGCTCTATTTCATGTTCGAGGAAGGCTTCCGCTGGTGGAACCTCGGGCGTGCCTCGGCGGTCGCGTTTCTGCTGTTCCTGCTGATCCTCGGCATCACCGCACTGATGCTTCGCATCGGCCAGCGCGGCGAGGACGCGGCATGAATCCGCGTCTGGCCAAGGCTCTCGTCAACGGTCTGCTGATCGGCTTCACCGTCGTCAGCCTGGCGCCCTTGCTGTGGATGCTTTCGGTGTCCTTCATGGTCCAGGGCGAAGCGAGCACGTTTCCGCCGCCATTGCTGCCGGCGGCACCGACCCTGGCCAACTATCGCGAACTGTTCGAACGCAACGGCCTCGGCCGCTACCTGTTCAACAGCACCCTGATCGCGAGCGTCGTCACCGTCCTTTCGCTCGCCTTCAATCTCGCCGCCGGCTATGCCTTCGCCAAGCTCAAGTTCCATGGTCGCGAAAATCTGTTCAAGGTCCTGCTCGGCGCCCTCGTGATTCCGGCCCAGGTCGCGATGATTCCTCTGTTTCTGCTGATGAAGTCGCTTGGGCTGGTCAACAGCTATGGCGGTGTCATCGTGCCGGCGATGGCCGGCATCTTCGGCATCTTCCTTGTGCGCCAGTACGCACGTTCGATTCCCGATGAGTTGCTCGAAGCCGCGCGTATCGACGGCGCCGGCGAGGGCCGCATCTTCGCGCGCATCGTGCTGCCGTTGCTCAAGCCGATCGTCGTCACCCTGGCGATCTTCACCTTCCTCGCCAGCTGGAACGATTTCATGTGGCCGCTGATCGTGCTCGCCGACCAGTCCAACTACACCTTGCCGGTCGCGCTTGCTTCGCTGTCACGCGAGCATGTGCAGGACAACGAATTGATGATGGCTGGATCGGTGGTCACGGTCGCGCCGGTGCTGCTGCTGTTCCTCGCCCTGCAGCGCTACTACATCGAAGGCCTGCTGCTCGGCAGCGTGAAGGGATGAGTTCGAGCGGACCGAGCATGGTCCATTGTAGGAAGCGGCTTCAGCCGCGATGCTCTTGCTTTATCGCCCAGAAACGCATCGCGGCTGAAGCCGCTTCCTACGACGGGCGATCGGGTTGGCTGTTGCTGGGCATCATGTTCATCGCTTTCGCGGGAGCAGATGCGCAGGCGAGAACCCCCGCAAGTGCGCTGCTCGACGATTTCAGCAAACCCTCGCATTGGAAGGCCCTCGCCTCCGATCAGGTTTCCTCGTCCCTGCATCCGGCTGCCGGTTCCCACGGCAAGGCGCTTTGTCTCGCCTTCGATTTCAACGGCGTTTCCGGCTACGCGGCGATGCGCCGCGAACTGCCGATCACGTTCCCGCCGGATTTCGAATTCGATTTCGATGTGCGTGGCAGCGGCCCGGCCAACCAGTTCGAGTTCAAGCTGATCGACACGAGCGGCGACAATGTCTGGTGGGTGAGCAAACCGGACACGACGTTCTCCTCGAAGTGGACGCCAGTACGCTACAAGAAACGCCATATCAACCCGGCTTGGGGGCCGCTGACCGACAAGACCCTGCGCCAGACCCAGTTCGTCGAATTCACGGTGTCCGCAAACACGGGCGGCAGGGGTGAAGTCTGCATCGACGATCTGCGATTTCGTGAGCAGAACGCGCCGCCCACGCAATGGCCAGTGCCGAAACTAGTCGTGAGCTCCGGAAATGCCTCGGCACCTATTTTCTCCGGCGCGTCGATTCGGGATATCAATCGCATCGCTCACGCAGTGAGACACGACATGTTCGCAAGCGACGATGCATACGTTCCGATCGGCGGCCTGATTCAATCGGCGCTGCCGGCGAGCGCAGTCGAATTTGACCCTCGCGGCTGGAAAAGCGGTGCCGACGATGGCCCGTTGCAGCAGATCACGGCCGATTTCGGCGCGCTGCGCGAATTTGGCGGGCTGACACTGCGCTGGGCCGTAAATCAGCATGCAAGCCGGTACGACATCGATCTCTCCGATGATGGCTCCGATTGGCGGACGGTACGAAAGGTCGAACGCGGCAATGGCGGCAACGACTATTTGCGCCTTGCCGAATCCGAAGCCAGATATCTGCGTGTCGTCATGCGCGAAGGTCCCTCACGCCGCTATGGGTTGCTCGCAGTCGATATTGAAGCGCTGCAGGTCGGCGAATCCGACAACACATTTATCGAGCGGGTCGCGCAGGAGGCACCACCCGGGCAATTTCCGCGCGGCTTTTCCGGCGAGCAGAGCTATTGGACCTTGGTTGGCATTGATGGCGGCCATGAAAGCGGTTTGCTAGGCGAGGACGGCGGCATCGAAGTCGCCCGGGGGGACTTCTCGATTACGCCGTTCGTGCTTGATGGAGAGGGCTGCGCATCGAACTCGAACCAGTTCGCGGCTGCACTCGGCTTTCCCTATACGCTAGCCAATGTCAGCAACTGGAAAACGGTGACGATCGAGCCCCGACTCACCGACGGGTTCCTGCCGATGCCGGGAGTCACCTGGCGACGGTCACCGGACGCTCACAAGACCTTCCTGTGCCCGATGGACTGGCGCCATTTCAACTCAACCTATTTTCACGCTCGATGCAATATCAAGCCCTGGCATCTCGACGTCGATGCATTTGCGCAGGGCACCTCCGCAGATTCGCGCCTCGTCGCCAGCTACACGCTGGCCAACGACAGCGAAGAAGCTCGGACTCTTACCCTCGCATTTGCGATCCAACCCTTCCAGGTCAATCCGCCGGTGCAGTTCCTGACAACTCCCGGCGGCGTCAGTCCGATCCATGGGCTTGGTTTCGATGGCAAGGCTGTCAGCGCAAACGGCAATCCGCGCGTGTGGCCCCTGCAGAAGCCAACCGCTTTTTTCGCAACGCCGTTCGACAACGACATGGTTGCCCAGCACCTGACCTGCAACGAGTGGCCGACGGCACAGCAAGTCAGCGACGAAACCGGTCTCGCCTCGGGCGCGCTGATCTATCGGATCGAACTCGCCGCGCATGCGTCAAAGACAATCAGTCTCCAGATTCCCTTGAGCGGCGAAGCGGAGACAACGCCGCTCGACGCCAACGCCGCGCAAGCCTGGATCGATACGCAGCGCGAACAGGTCGCGGCCGAATGGAAGGAAAAGCTCAATCGGGTGTCCTTCAAAGTACCGCCACAAGCACAGCCACTCATCGACACCCTGCGCACGGCGCTCGCGCATATCCTGATCAGCCGCGACGGCGTGCAAATCCGCCCGGGCACGCGCTCGTACGCGCGCTCGTGGATCCGCGATGGCTCAATGACTGCGGAAGCGCTGTTGCGCATGGGGCACACGAAGGAGGCGCGCGATTTCCTTGTATGGTTTGCACCGTTCCAGTTCGAAAGCGGCAAGGTTCCGTGCTGTGTCGATGCACGCGGATCCGATCCGGTGCCCGAAAACGACAGCCATGGCGAGCTGATCTACCTTGTCGCCGAGGTCGCGCGCTACTCGCAGGACGAGCAACTTGCCGCAACGATGTGGCCGCATGTCGACAAGGCCATTCGCTACATGGATGGTTTGCGTGCGAGTGAGCAGTCTGAGGCGAATCGCGGCAGCGAAAAATTCGGTCTGCTGCCTCCATCGATCAGTCACGAAGGCTATTCGGCAAAACCTGCCTATTCGCACTGGGACAATTTCTGGGGACTGACTGGATACAACTCGGCAATCGAGCTCGCCAACATGCTGGATCGCGACGACGATGCCCGGCGGTTCAGCGCAAGCCGCGACGAATTCCGCGCCGACATACTCGCGTCGCTCGCGGCAAGCGCAAAGAAATTCGATATCGACTACATCCCCGGTGCGGCAGATCTTGGCGACTTCGACGCGACCTCGACAACGATCGCGCTCGCCCCGGCCGGGCAACTCGACCATCTCCCGAGCGACCTTGTCCTCAACACCTTTGAACGCTACTGGCGCGAATTCGTCGCACGCCGCGATGGCACACGCGAATGGAATGACTACACGCCCTACGAATGGCGCAACGTCGGTGCCTTCATTCGCCTCGGCTGGCGCGGTCGCGCACACGAAGCAATCGATTTCTTTTTCAAGGATCGCCGGCCGCTGGCGTGGAACCAGTGGGCCGAAGTGGTCGGCAAGGACTACCGCAAACCGCGTTTCATCGGCGACATGCCGCATGGCTGGGTCGCTTCGGACTTCATCCGCTCGACGCTCGACCTGTTCGCCTACGAGCGCGAATCAGATCGTTCGATCGTGCTTGCCGCCGGCATTCCCGATGACTGGCTCGATGGGGACGGGATTGAGATCGAGGGCTTGCAGACGCGTCACGGCCCGGTCGGTTACCGTCTGCTCGCCGATGCACAAGGCCTGCACATGACCCTGCACGCAGATGCCAGTCGCATGCCCGCCGGCGGCTATGTGCTGACCTGGCCCCTGGCCGGAGAACCGGGACAGACGCGCATCAACGGTCGCAAGGCGTCTTGGCTGAACGGCGAACTGCGTATCGTGCATGTTCCGGCTGAAGTCGAGATTGTTCGCGGCAATCCGTGATTGAACTACGGCAGGGCCTGGAATGGACACAGGCGCCCCCAAGCCTGGTCAAGTTGTGTTTGCGTATAGACGTGGTTGCCGACAAAGACCGTGTACCAGAGGTTGCTGCCATCAACCCAGTTGTTGGCGAGAAAGATGTCGTGGTCGCTGATTGCATACGGCAGCAATGAATCCTGATTGCCGACGTGGCTGCTGATTGGAATGTGCCGGGCGGCAGTCGCCACCAGCGCGTCGCAGGTTGACGGATTGGAACAGGCCAGGCCTTCGAGTACGCCGGCGCTGACCGCGTAGGCGGCGAACGTGTCGATCGAAACCGGCGCGCCCGAATGGTTGTACATGATGTCGTGCAGGACATGTCCTCCGGCCGAATAGCCCCAGCCGATCCGGCGCGAGCGATCGATGTTGTAGGCCGCCTCGGCGTCGGCAATCGCTGCCGCGAAGATGTCGTAGTCGCTGGGATTCGGTGGCGGCGCGATCCAGCCGCCCAATGATCCGGTGGCCACCGGTGCAATGACGATAAACCCGTTTGCATCGGCAACCGGTGCCCAGGTATTGCGCGCGACCTGTGCCTGCGTGTTGGCTGCGGCCGGGCTTCCGGCCTGACCATGCAGGGCGAGTACGAGTGGCACCGGATGCGTCGGCGAGTACGCGGGCGGCACGTGCAGATAGATCGTGAACGTACCGGGTGGATAGCCGGGAACATTCACCGTTCGGGTCACGTTGCCGATTGCGCCGCCGCTGCCGTTCGACGGCAGTCGCGTGATACCCGCCGCCGGCTGGAAGCCATCGATGAAGATTGCATCAGGATGCGCGCAGACCCAGGCCGGGAGCTTGACGGTTGTGGTTGCGGATGCGACGGAAAATGCGGCCAGCGCCAATGCTGCCCCGATCAGCGCGCCGAGTCGACGCGATATCCGATCGATCCCCAATTCGCACATGCCGCGCTCCCGATAGACGTGCCGTGCACCGCTCAATCGCTTACCAACCGGCGCGATGCGTCCACACCATAGCGCAGGTCGGCCCGCGCCGACAAAATCGGCGATCACGCATTCAGCACGCCGACGTGTGCGGCTGCGGTCGGAATGTTTTCAGATTGTCCAGAGCAAGGGCATCGAGATTGAAGCCTCTCTCAGCAAACATGACGTAACCTGTTGATTGTCAAGGTGCGCAACCAGCAGGTTTCTCCTTCTCCCGAGGCCGTCAAGCCAAAGCAAGAACTCGCCCTTAAACGGGCTCCTACAGGTCAACCGCAAGCCTTGTAGGAGCCCCGCCAGGGGCGAGCTCTTCGTCCACGCCAGCCAAAAGCTCGCCCGTAAACGGGCTCCTACAGGAGGGGAGAAGGAACGGCAACCGCCCGGATCCATGTTTGCTGCGCGACAGCGCGCCACCGATGGTGGGGCGTGAACTCCCACAGACTCCGATGCGCTTTCCTGTGAAAGCGGCTTCGCGATGCTTTCCGACATTCCGAGGCAAGCGCATCGGGCATGGATGCCTCTCCTGCAAACTCCCCGTCGGGGTGTGCTTCACTGTCGTTGACGACGTACTCAGCCGGTGGGGCTTGCGAGAATCCGGCCGTTGCTGGCAATGACCTTTGCGTAGAGCCTGGCACTGTCCTTCAAGGTGCGCGTCTGTGTCTCGAAATCGACATGGATGATGCCGAAGCGCTTCGAGTATCCGAGCGACCATTCGAGATTGTCGAGCAGCGACCAGGCAAAGTATCCACGCAGATCGCAACCGGCCTGGCGTGCGGCATGCGCCGCGCGCAGGTGCTTGCCGAGATAGTCGACCCGCAGCGGATCGTGGATGACGCCGTTCTCGGCGACCGGTGGATCGAAGAAGGCCGAACCGTTCTCGGTGATGTAGATCGGCGGGTTGCCGTAGCGTTCCTTGATCCACAGCAGGGTATCGGTCAGGCCCTTCGCATAGACCTCCCAGCCGGTCTCGGTGTAGGTCGAGGACTTCTGGCGCACGCCACTGGCCTTGAGCGGCCAGGAATTTTCGTCATGCCGGGTAACGCTGCGCGTGTACCAATTGAGACCGAGGAAATCGATCGGCTGCTTGATCAGGGCCATGTCCTCGTCCGGCCATTCCGGCCAGGCTTCGCCGAAGATTTCGCGCAACTCCTGCGGATAGGTACCGAAGAAGGCGGGATCGAGGTACTGCCGGTTCATGTAGGCATCGGCGCGCTGCGTCGCGGCCAGGTCCTCGGGCGACTGCGAGGCCGGATATTTCGGTTCGATGTTGACGACCAGCCCGATGCGATGCTTGCCCTCGGCGCGATAGACCTGCACCGCGCGACCGTGCGAACGCATCAGGTGATGCGAGGCGATCGGCGCCTCAAAGCGGTTGCGATGCCCCGGCGCGAGCGCACCGTGCAGATAGCCACCGTCGGTCACGACCCAGGGCTCGTTGAGTGTCGCCCACATCTTCACGCGGCCATCGAGGGCGCGGTACATGGTCGCCGCATAGTCGCCGAACCAGTCGGCGATATCGGGATTGAGCCAGCCGCCGCGATCATCGAGCGCGGCCGGCAGATCCCAGTGATACAGCGTGGCTGTTGGTTCGATGCCGGCCTCGAGCAGGCCGTCGACGAGTCGCGAATAGAAATCGAGTCCCTTCTGGTTGATCCTGCCCTTGCCCTCGGGAAAGATCCGGCTCCAGGAAATGCTGAACCGGTAGGAATTCAGTCCGAGCTCGCGCATCAAGGCGATATCGCCATGCCAGCGCCGGTAATGATCGCAGGCGACATCACCGGTATCGCCATCGCGGGTCATTCCGGGCGTATGCGCGAAGCGCTGCCAGATACTCGGCCCGGCGCCATCAGCCAGCGGCGAACCTTCGATCTGGTAGGCCGCCGTCGCGCAGCCCCACATGAAATCCGGAGGAAACTCGATCGATGTCTGGGTCATGGAGGTCGGCAGTGGAAGAAGAGGAATGAAAACGGTTACATTGAGCATATCCCAAGCGTCGCCAATATGGCATAGGCTGCCGCAGGGGCGCGCTTTTCAACCGGGAGTCCCAGCTTGGCCAATCTGCAGCTCGACGCCGTGCGCAAGGTGTATGCCAACGGCCAGGTGGCGGTCGCCACAGCCAGTTTCGACGTCGCCGACGGCGAATTCCTTGTGCTGGTCGGCCCGTCAGGCTGCGGCAAGTCGACCCTGCTGCGCATGATCGCCGGCCTCGAATCGATCACTTCCGGAACGCTGAGCATCGGCGGGCGAGTCGTCAACGAGGTGGCGCCGAAGGATCGCGACATTGCCATGGTGTTCCAGAGCTACGCGCTGTATCCGCACATGAGCGTCGGCGAAAACCTCGCCTTCGGTCTCAAGCTGCGCGGTACGCCGGCCGAGGAAATCAAGCGCAGGGTCGGCGAGGCCGCCGCCACGCTTGAGCTTGGCGCCTTGCTTGAGCGCAAACCGGGGCAATTGTCCGGCGGCCAGCGTCAGCGTGTCGCCCTCGGCCGCGCCATCGTGCGCAAGCCGAGCGTGTTCCTGCTCGACGAACCGCTGTCGAATCTCGACGCACGCCTGCGCCTGAGCATGCGCGTGGAAATCGCCAAGCTGCATCGCCGCCTCGGCACGACGATGATCTATGTAACCCACGACCAGATCGAGGCGATGACCCTTGGCCAGCGCATCGTTGTGTTGAAGGACGGCGAGGTCCAGCAGATCGACACGCCGATGAATCTCTATGCGCGCCCGGCCAATCTGTTCGTCGCCGGCTTCCTCGGCAGTCCGGCGATGAATTTCCTGCGCGGCCGGGTGATCGAGCGGGAAGGCCTCAAGCTGGAGGTCGGCGACAACCGCATCGCCCTCGATGCGACGCCGGAACTGGCCGCGCAAGCCCGCCCGTTCATCGGGCGCGAACTATTGGCCGGATTGCGCCCCGAGGATCTGGCTCCGGCTGGTACGACATCGGCCAAGGCCACACTGGGCGCGTTGCTTGAACTGATCGAACCGGTGGGCAACGAGATCTTCCTCAACCTGCGCAGCGGTGCCGATGCGCTCGTCGCACGCGTGCCACCGCAATCCCTGCCAACCGCCGGTGAGCGCATCGAACTCGGCTTCGATCCGGCGCGATTGCACCTGTTCGATCCAACCACGGAGCGCAGGCTCCAATGAGCGCAACGGGCAATCGAAGTCGGCATCGATGGGTGCTGCTGGTTGCCTGGGCTTTCGTTGCCGCATCAGCCTCCGCCCAACGCACAGCTGTTGATCCCTGGGAGGCCGACATCCGCGCCTTCGAGCAGGCCGATCGCGAATATCCACCACAGCCCGGGGGCGTCCTGTTTATCGGCAGTTCGTCGATCCGTTTCTGGAGTTCACTGCAAGAAGATTTTCCCGGCGTCGCCATCATCCAACGCGGATTCGGCGGCTCCGGGATTCGCGACGCCACACGACTGTCCGGGCGCATCGTCACTCCCTACCGACCACGCCTGATCGTCCTGTATGCCGGCGACAATGATCTCGCTGCGGGGCGCACGCCGGAGCAGGTTCGCGACGATTTCATGGCCTTCGTCGCACGCGTGCGGCGCGACCTGCCCGATGCGGGGATCGACTGGATCACGATCAAGCCGAGTCCGGCGCGGGCCAGCCTGCTTGCAGCGATGAGTACTGCCAATGTCTTGATCACGAGCTATGCGAAATCGCAGGCCCATGTCCGCGTCATCGACGTCTTCACGCCGATGCTCGATGCAAGCGGCCAAGCGCGAGCCGAGCTGTATGGCGACGACGGCCTGCACATGAATCGCGCCGGATATCGGATCTGGATCGAGAGGATTGCTTCGCATCTGCAGGACAACGCCCGCGACTGAGCGAGCCTGGATCAGTCAGCTCCGATTCTCTTTCGCCGCACGCTTCTGCTTTTCGATTTCGGCAAGCGTGACCAGCGCCGCACGAACCGCCACGAGTTCGCCGACCAAAGCAACACGACCGTCCATCGACAAGGTGGCAGCTTCGACCTGTGGGAAACGACTGCCCATGATCATCAGTTCGGCGATCAGCAGGCCGACTTCGTCCGGCCGCTCGATGCCGACACTTTGCAGCAGCACTTCGCCCGCCTCGTCGACCAGCTTGAAATGGAAGCGCCCGTCCTTCTCCCGGTAGCGCTTCCATTGTGGTGGCGCGATGGCTACGGGACGCACGTCTGCCTTGTCTGCCGATGCCATCTGGCGACCCGATCCAAGCCCGACCGCCGCACGCAATGCCGCCAGCAAGGGGGCGCTGCGTTCACGCGCCTTTTTCGCGCCAGCGCGCAGACGATCCTCGATTTCATCGGGCCTGGCCAGCAAGGCGTCGTAGCATCCGCGCGGTTCGGCCAATTCGGCATCGATGCGCTCGAACAGTTTCTGCTTGGCCTCACCCCAGCCAATGCCTTCGGCAAACGCCTTGCGCATCGTCGACGTCTCGTCGGGACTGGCAAACGCCTGGTAGATGGCGAAGATGTTCGAACCCTCGGTATCCTTCGGCTCACCGGGCGCGCGCGAGTCGGTAACTATCCCGGCGATCGCCTTTTTCAGATCCTTCGCCGACAGCCACAGCGGGATCGTGTTGTTGTAGCTTTTGGACATCTTGCGACCGTCGAGGCCGGGCAGGGTGGCGACATTGTCATCGGTGACCGCTTCGGGCAGGACGAACGGATCACTGTCGCCCTTCGTTGCAACGCGATACGCCGCGCCATAAAGATGATTGAAGCGCTGGCCGATGTCTCGGGCCATCTCGATATGCTGGATCTGGTCACGGCCCACCGGCACCCGATGCGCGTTGAAGATCAGGATGTCGGCGGCCATCAGCACCGGGTACATGAAAAGGCCCGCGCTGATGCCGGCATCGCCATCCTCGTTGTCGGCCGTATTGCGATCGACCGCAGCCTTGTAGGCATGCGCCCGATTGAGCAGGCCCTTCGAGGTCACGCAGGTCAGCAGCCAGGTCAGTTCCGGGATCTCGGTGATGTCCGATTGCCGATAGAAGAACGCGCGATCGGTATCCAGGCCAAGGGCGAGCCAGGTCGCCGCGATCTCAAGCCGCGATTGCGCAATGCGCGCCGGATCCTCGCACTTGACCAGGGCGTGGTAGTCGGCGAGGAAATAGAACGACTCGACATCATCGCGGCGACTGGCCTCGATGGCCGGGCGGATCGCGCCGACATAGTTGCCGAGGTGGGGAGTGCCGGTCGTGGTGATGCCGGTCAGCGTGCGGAACTTCGAAGTCATGGTCAAACCATCGTGGCAGAACGCCAAGTCTAACGAATCCTTGGCGTGCACCTGCTCCGAGCGCGGATAAACGGCAGCACAACGGACTCCTCGCGACAAACCCCGATAGGCAACGGGGCACGTTGAATCCTTTGCCAACCGCACCCGGAGGTGCCCCATGCGTGCCCTGCTCTGCTCTGCCCTGTTTGCCCTGATCCTCGCCACACCGGCCCGTGCCGGCAACCTGCTCGAGCTGTCCGTGGTCGATCGCGATAGCGGCACCACCCTGCCGACTTATGTCCAGGACGGCAGACTCTACGTCCCCGGAACCCCGGGTCACCGTTACGCCGTGCGCCTGAGCAACCGCACCGGTGCCCGCGTTCTCGCCGTACTTTCAGTCGATGGCGTCAATGCGGTCAGCGGCGAGACCGCCAGCGCGAACCAGAGCGGCTATGTCCTTGATGCCTGGGAATCGACCGAGATCAATGGCTGGCGCAAGAATCTCAATGAAGTCGCCCAGTTCAATTTCACCTCGCTGCCGAACAGCTATGCCGCACAGACCGGACGACCCGCCAATGTCGGCGTGATCGGCGTGGCTGTATTCACCGAACGCGAGCGTCGCTGGATTGCCGAGCAGCGCATCGAACGTGCACCGCCCGCGGCTTCACGCCCGTGGGCCAAGGATGAGGAATCCTCGAGCGACCGGGCGGCCGGCGCATCGCCCGCGCCTGCCGCCGGGAAATCCCAAGCAGCCGAAGCGCAGGCCGATGCCGGATTGGCACGCAGCGAGCCAAAACGCCAGCGCCTCGGCACCGGTCACGGCGAGCGCGAGTGGTCGCAGGTCGGCACCACGCAGTTCGAGCGCGCCAGCAACCAGCCCGCCGAAACCCTGGCAATCTGGTACGACAGCTACCGCAACCTGGCCGCTCGCGGAATCATTCCACGCCGACCGCTTGCCAGCCGCGAACCGCAACCGTTCCCGAATGGATTTGTGCCCGATCCGCCGGTTCGCTACCGCCATCGTTGAATGCCCGATTGATCCGATCCCGTCATGTGCCACTTGGCGCATGGCGGGTCGGCTACCACCCCACAACGGGCGACGGGTTCAGGTTGGGCATCGCCCGCGCTGACGGGCTTTTTCGCGAAACCGGCCAAAATCTGTTGCGCGACAGGTGGCATAAGGAGATTATCCACGCAGGTCGCCCGCGATGGTGCGATCCGGGAGGGGTTCCCACGGGGCGGGAAAACAATCTAGTTCAGGTCGCCAGTTGCGGCCGCGCTTGCGTGCGCCGAAGCGGGCGAGTCCACGAAAAACGGCCTTTCTATGGGCCCTTTTTGAGTGGACAGGTCTGTTCTCGAATGGGAGCAACTGATAACCGCAATCTTGTCAGCCACCGCCGCATCGTTGAGCAGCAAGCGCAGCCAATGAGTCCGGCCGACTGCCGCTCGACGAACTGAGCCGATCCTTGTTCACCGCTGCCGCGTAGCCAATCCCATCAAACAGCGAAGCAGCAATCCATAAACGTAACCGATCAACATTCCGATTCACCGCAATCCATCCGACGAACCATGCGTTCGTGCAGACATCATCGAATCCAAGGGGAAACGTGTATGAATATCAGAGTCGCATCGATTCTTGGCTTGACGCTGCTGGCCATGACCAGCATCGCGCCGAGCTGGGGACAATCCGTCCCGCTGGCGGAGGCCATCAACGGCAAACTGGTTGCTCAGGACGTGGTTGGCAGGCCCGACGGGACGGAGCCCGCAAAACGGGACGTGTTTCCGGATGCGCCTGCGGTCGCCAGCAACTACACCTTTGCAACAGGCACTGTCGGCTCACTGACCGACATGAGCAGTGGCACGACACAGCTGGTCGCCGCCAATCTGGACGACACGGCATCGGCGGTCACTGCAATCGGTTTTGATTTCTATTTTCAGGGCGTTCGCCAGTCCCAGTTCTCGGCCAACTCGAATGGTCTCATTCGGCTTGGCGCGACAGCGGTGCAAGGTTCCGGTCCTTATCACCCGCTTGGACAGAGCGGCATTCCGCTGATTTCCGCCTATGGCGCAGATCAACGCACGCATACCACGGGCAAGGTGCACTACAAGCTCATCGGCAGCGCGCCAACGCGCCAGCTTGTCGTTGAATTCCTCAACATGCAGGCGAACTGGAACTCCGCAGGCACCGCCGACCTGACTTATCAGGTCAGATTGAGTGAATCGACCGGCACTGTCGAGTTCGCCTACGGCAGCATGAGCATGAGTACCCTTGGGGCTGCGGCTGCGGACTCGCGCGATCCAAATATCGGTTTCTCTTCATCAAACACGGCCGGAAACGTCGGATCGGTAACCGCGCCACAGAGCGGAACGCCAAGCCCGACCTTTGATGGCGCTTCGGCGACAGCAGTTGCCAATCTGTACACGGCAGGGTCAATCGACGTACTGACGTCGGCGAGCAATGGTTCGCGGCGCACGTTCGACTTCACTCCACCAACACCTACAGCCCCCACCGGACTGAGCTTCAGCGCGATCACGGCGGCAAGCGTCACCCTGAACTGGGTCGATTCTCCAGATGAGACCGGCTACGCGATCTATCGCTCGACAGACGGCATCAATTTCGTCTTTGCAGGCAGCGCAGCCCAGGATGCCGTCTCGTTCAACGATATCGGATTGACGCCGAGCACCAACTACACTTGGCGCGTATTCGCAAACTCGGAAGGCGCGCTCAGCACTTCGCTGCAGGGCTCGCAAACCACAGGTGCGCCGGGCTCGATTGCATCGACGGCCGCAGGCGGCAACTGGAGCGACCCGAATACCTGGGTTGGCAGTGCGGTCCCGGGCCAGTTCGACAATGTCACGATCTCCAACAGCGCGACCGTCACAATCGATACCGCCGCAGTCGCATTCAGCGTGACCGTCGGTACCGGCGGCACACCAGCGACCCTGCAATGGGATTCGGCGACCGCACGCAGCTTGACCGTCGGAACGCTTGTCGCGGTGGCCGGAAATGGCAACTTCATCACCCCGGGCACTGGCACGGAAACGGCGCACGTGCTTTCGCTTGGAACGAGCCTGACCAACAACGGCGTGCTCGATTTCAGCACGAACGGTGACACCGCCGGAGCCGGCATCACGTTCACCGGCTCGGGCAACGCGAGCTTCGATGGCACCGGCACTACTACTGACGTTCGCACGATCACGGTCAACAAGGGCGCGATCGCGAACATCCTTGAACTCAGTCCTGCGAACTTCAGCGTGCGCGGAGTTGCGACCGACGTCGCCGGCTTCCTGACACTGACCAGCGGCACGTTCAAGATTTCCGGCAACTTCGCAGTGACCAATCGCGTGTTCACGACAGCCACCTACACGGTGCCGGCTACTGCAGGCATCTGGCTCAACAATCCGAATTTTGTCGTTGCTCCGACAGCCAGCAGCACCAGCACCAGCGTCAGCGGCTTGTTCCGTCTGAGCCAGGGCGTCTACAACATTGGCCTCACCGGCGCCGATGGCTTGGGCGGCGGCAGCGGCGGCCAGTTCGTATTTGACGGCGGAACTCTGAACACGCCCCGATTCGACCCTCAAAACACGGTAGGCGTGACCATCAGCGCGGGCACGATCAATGCCGGCGTCCTGGCCAACACACGAAGCAACTACGGCACGTTCGAGCTCTACAGCACCGCGTCGACGTTTTCCATGAGTGGCGGCACGATCAATCTGGTGCAAGCCGCGACCGGTGCGACACCGATCGACCTCAATATCCGGGCAGCAACGGCCTCGATCACGGGTGGTGTAGTCAACGTCGGCACGACCGCGACCGCGACCAACTTCAACTTCCGTCTTCGCACAAACATTCCCAACTTCGTCATCGACAACACGACGAATCCCAAGACGGCGACAGCGACTGCCCAGGTCAATCTGCTCGGCACGACGACGATCAGCAGCGGATCAGGCTTTGTCATCAATGGGTTTGTCTGCTTCGTTGTCGGCCCGACCTTCACCAACAACGGCACGCTCACGGGTACGACCGCGAGCACGCGCTTCTACTTTGGTGGCTCCGCAGCATCGATCTACAACGGAAGCGGTTCCGTAACGGCTCCGCTCGTTTCGTGGGAGGTCGACAATGCTGCCGGCGTCACCATCGACCCGGCCGTAAACCAGATTGTCGTGACCCGCTTCAACAACTTCAAAGGCGGCCTGACCGGTGCCGGCAAGATGACGCTTGGCGATGGCGGTTCGACCAACGCCGTCGTGCAGCTCGGTGTCGGCGCGCCAAGTGCGGCTGTGCTGGGCTTTGACGTAGCGCCCGTGTTCAATCCGGGCACCGGCGGCGTCATCAATATCTATGCCCAGGAACTCGGTCCTCGCACTACCGGACCCGAGCTGCCGCCATCGCGAACGCTGACCACACTCTCGGTATCCAACACCTTTGGCGTGACGATTTCGGGGGGTGATCTCGCCATCAATGGCGCCGGTGCCGGTGCATTGACGATGACCAACGCCCCGGTCATCACGGGCGCCAATACGCTGACCTTCGATTCCGCAGCGGGAACGGTCGTCCGCACGCTCAACGGCTATGTCGTCGGCAACTTCAAGAAGTCCTATGCGGCTGTCGCCAGCAAGACCTTTGAGGTCGGTTCGGCGAATGGTTACTCGCCGGTTGTAGTCAATGCGACGGCGGGCACGTTCCCGAGCGACGTCACAGTTCGGGCCGCTCAGACCATCGCACCGGGCATGTCACCGCCTGACAAGGCCATCACGCGCTACTGGAACGTGAGTGCCCCGGGCATCACCGCCGATCTGACCTTCAACTACCTCGATCCAACGGACATCCCGGGTACCGTCACCGAAGCCAACCTGCTGCTCTATCGTCAGGATGGCACAGCCTTCACCGATCTCGGCGCTCTCGTCAACACGGGAGCAAACACGGCTGACGTCACGGTCGTCTCCACCTTTGGCAACTTCACGCTTGCCGAACCCGGCGCAGTGTTCGTCCAAGAGGCCGACCTCGCCGTGACACTGACGGATGGCGTATCGACGGTCAACACGGGTGGCTCGTTGACCTACACCCTGGTTGCGAGCAACAACGGACCGGATGGCGTAGTCGGCGCCAGTGTGGGTGATGTGTTCCCGGCCGATCTCACCTGTGCAAGCTGGACTTGTTCCACCAGCGGTGGTGGTACGTGTACCGCATCAGGAAGCGGCGATATCGCGGATCTCGTCAACCTGCCGGTCGGTGCCACTGTGACCTATACGGCGAACTGCACGGTTGCCACCTCAAGCGGCAACACGACGCTTGTCAACACCGCGAGCGTGACCGCACCATCCGGCACTACGGATCCCACGCCCGACAACAATTCCGATACCGATACTGATGACCTCGTTCGTCTGAGCGATCTTTCGATCTCCAAGACCAATGGAACGAGCACGGTTGTCGCCGGCGGATCGACGACCTACACGATCGTCGTCGGCAATGCCGGTGGCAACGACGCCGTGGTCACGACAAGCGACGCTTTCCCGGGGGCATTGACCTGCACGTGGACATGTTCGGCTTCCGGTGGAACCTGTGCAGCGACCGGTTCGGGCAATATTGCCGATTCCGGCACGGTCGACGTTGGCGGCACGCTGACCTACACGGCCAGCTGCGCGGTGGCGGCCAATGCAGTCGGCTCGCTCGTCGCAAACACGGCAACTGTGGCACTTGGTGGTGTATCGACCAGTGATCCGGATACTGACAACAACAGCGCAACCGATACCGATACCGTCGTCGGAGTCTACGATGTCGGTGCGTCCATTTCCGACAATCGCAACTTCGTGAAGCTCGGCGACACGCTCAACTATGTCGTCATTGTCGGCAATCCGGTCGGCCCGAGCACGGCGGCAACCAATGTCAACGACACGCTGCCCGCAGAACTCGGAGGCGGATCCTGGATCTGCATCCCGTTCGGCGGAGCGACCTGTTCGGGTGGATCGGGCAACGTACTCAGCGACAATGCCGTCCTGCCGGCCGGCAGCCAGATCGCCTACGTGTACTCGGTCACGGTGCAGTCGACGAGTGCCAACGACCTGATTTCCAACACGGTCACCGTGACTACAGTTGGCGACTCGAATGCAATGAATGATTCGGCAACCGACGTAGACACCCTGATCATCTTCGCGGACGGCTTCGACGGCGCACCATTTACGCAACCGCTTGCAGGGTTCGGCAATGGAACGGATTTCGTCGGAGCTGCATTCCGCGTCGATCCCGCGTTGGCGGCACAACTCGGCATTGCGCCGACCACCGTCGCCTGGGGCTATGGCGCATCCGGTGCGCAGCTGTTCTCGATCGAGCTTGCCCGCTTCGGCAGCGATACCGTCATGCGGACGACCCTGCTCGACGACACGGGCATGCCGAGGCGAAGCGGTTGGGCAAGTGCGGATGTCGCGCAGTTGCCGCTGCAGCTGTTCTGGCAGTCTGCATCCGGCCAGGCAAGCGATGGCTATCTGCAGCTCACGGGTGGCGGAGCGGCGATCCAGATTCCGGATCTGCACAACCCGGATCGGCTGTCGACATTGCGGGTCCTGATTGAGCGCAACCTGCCGTGGATGTCCCTGCTCTCCCATTGAGGCAAGGACGCATCGTTTCTCTTGGAGCCCGGGCGATCCCCGGGCTTCTTTTTTGGGTCTTCGTGAAATCGCGTGGGTCATTCGGTGAAGTTCGTTGTTTCGGCAAACTGCCGGTGAGCGCTTTCCAGCGTAGGTTGGGCTGAGCGCAAGCGAAGCCCAACGTGGCGCGATCTCCCCCCCCCCAGCTGACGTCGAACGTGCCGAAAGAGCCGTTGGGCTTCGCTTCGCTCAGCACCAACCTACGAAACCCGCGCGCGAAGAATGCGGCGCACTCCAGCCGGATGCTGCTGTGATCGTCAGCCAGGAGGTGAACGGGGGAATCGGCAGCTGGCCAGCAAATGCTGCGGGAGCCTCACTGAAGTCGCCGTCAACAAGGCGTGCCAGTGAAGCATCTGCGGCGTCTGCTGGACGCCTGCCGGTTTTGCGGCTTTCATCCCGGGGCGACGATCAGAGCGGTATCTGGCTGGAGATTGCCGCATCCTTCCCGAATGGATTTTGCTGGTTGGTGGTGAGCAAAAGCGAAGCCCAACAGGCGTTTTCATTTTCGGGGCCAATCTGCAAATCGTGGCCCAACCCCGCAATCGTCAGCGGCCTCTTGCCCGAGAACAGCAATAAGACGCAGGCAAAGTTTGCGCAAGGGAATGTCAGCCTTTGCCAGTCGGCCTGAGCCGCCAAACAGCAGAGGGGCTCCAGCTCGGCATTCTTGTTGGCTCTTGTCGGCAGCTCACGCTCGACCAGGAAAGCGATTGCGTGGCACTCCAAGCTTCGTCATCACGATTCAATCGGCTTGAAGCCAAGCGACTCCAGCACCGTTGTGCTCAAGGGTTGATGACTACTTGCGCACTACATCGATCACGACGGGTTTGCCGAAAACCTCTCCGCCATCGGACTCGCCCCGCAGACGCAGACGCTGAATGCGCGGTTCGCGCAGCTTTGTGCCGCCGGTTCGATCAAGCCGGATGCTGCTGCGCTCGATGACGCGGCGTTCAATGAGCTGACGATCGGCGCGATGGATGGTTTCCGCTAGATCCTCGCCGTCCTTGCGCGTGGCCATGCCAAAAGTGAACGCTACGCCTGCTTGATTGTCGCGCGTGCGTTGCAGGCGAAGCGCGAACGATTCGAGTGTGACCTGATCGCATTGTCGCAACAGGATAACGAATTCATCGCCGCCGAGACGCACGACCGAATCGTCGCTGCGCACCATGCCGTCGAGCATGCGTGCCGTACTCACGATCGCCTGATCGCCGATGCGCTGCCCGTGGGCGTCGTTGTAGCGCTTGAGGTGATCGATTTCTATGACGATCGCCGCCCAGCGCGCGGCAGGCTCGGCATCTTCCTCGAAAACCTGCAGATGGCGTCGGTTGTAACAGCCGGTGAGCTTGTCCTTGTGGCTCGACTCAAGCAGGCGACGTTCATTGCGGGCGCGCTCGCTGATGTCGACTGCGCAGCACAACACGGATTTGCTGCCATCGACATCGACCCGCAAGCGATTGCGGAACTCCCACACCAGTTCGGCGCCGTCGCGCTTGTGCAGGTGGACGACGCCGCTGCTTCCTTCATCCTGATTGATGCTCGACAGGTAGTCGCTGATTGCATCGAGCTGGCGCGGCGGGAGGAACTCGGCCAGATTGCGCCCGATCAGATCATCCTTCGATATGCCCAAGGCGCGGACAAAGGCCGGATTGACCATCTGCAGGGTGCCGTCCAGATCGTGCCTGAAGACGATGCCGAGACTGAGCTCGACCAGATCGCGGGCAAGACCTTCGCTTCTCTCAAGCTCCAGGGCGAGGTTCATGCGCGCACTGACGTCAGCGACGACGGCAAGCCAGAGCGAACGCGCCTGATATTCGATACGGCGCAATTGAAGCTCCGCCCAGAACGCGCTGCCGTCAGCACGACGGTGCCTGGCGAGCCCGATGGCCGGTATGTCGACTTCGCCCTGAATTGACTTTGCGGTGGGTGACAGCAGCGTGTCCAGGGGCAGGCGACACAGCTCGTTCAACGGGTAACCGTAGAGTTCCGCAGCGGCCGGATTCACTGCAAGGATTTGCCGCGACCCGCAATCGATCAGCAAGGCGGGCGATGGCGACGCCATGAACAGGGGCTCAGCAGCCACAACCGATTCCGCATTCAACCCATCCCGAAGCTCCACTGTGCCGAGCGGGGCCAGGAATATGCGCGGGCGCAACGAAACCAACACGGCAGCGACAAGCGCCGTCAGCAGCAAGGCGATCAGGGGTGGCCCGAAAACATGACTGTTGCCACCGATGACGACGACCAAGGTGGTCGCAAGAACCAGTATCGCAAGACATTTTCTGATGATCGCAGCAGACCGCGGCGGCGCATTCATTGCCGCCAGGCGCCTTTCATCCGGTTTTTTGCGAAGAAACATATGCTGCGTCCACCATCACCCATGTGCATGGACAGCGACGGCCCGATCTCGGGATGCCGCGCCGCTGCTTGCCGCAACGTGGTCGCTCGCTCGATTGGCGAGCTCGGGCCACATCGGTTTCGTCGAAGTTCCCGCCATGTATCGACTGACATGCAAGCAAGCTACGTGCCATAGCAGGAGAGCGGAAACGCGCGGCAAATGGGGCCATGTCGCGCCTGGCAACAACGCATGCCGCAACCCATCGGCGAAATCTGTCAAAAACTTGCAGGTACTGGAACATCCGATCCAGCACGGCACGCCGGTCAATCGCGCATCAGGGTGCTCTTGCCGAACAGGCTTTCGACCAGGTCAACGGACAGCACGGCGGTGCGGTTGTGGTCATCGAATGCCGGATTGAGCTCCATGATGTCGAGCGATCCGAGCCCGCCACGATCGGCGATCATCTCCATGCACAACTGTGCCTCACGATAGTTCGGTCCTCCGGGAATGGTTGTGCCGACGCCTGGAGCGATGCCCGGATCGAGGAAATCCACATCGAAACTGACGTGGACATGGGTGTTGTCATCAATGTCGGCCAAGGCCTCTTCCATGACCCGCTTCATGCCGATCTCGTCGATGTAGCGCATGTCGTAGATGTCGAGCCCGGCATCGCGGATGAGCTTCTTCTCGCCGCTATCGACCGAGCGAATGCCGATCTGGCGAATGCAATCGGGCGTCATTGCCGGCGCGCTGCCCCCGAGTTCGGTCAGCTCGCGCGGGCCAAGTCCGCACAAACAAGCCACCGGCATGCCATGGATATTGCCCGACGGGGTGACATCGCGAGTGTTGTAATCGGCGTGCGCATCGAGCCAGAGCACGAGCAGGCGCTTGCCGCGCTCGCGGCAATGTCGGGCCACCGCCGTGATCGAGCCGATCGCAAGGCAATGATCGCCACCAAGCAGGACCGGCAGGCGCCCCAGGGCCAGTTCCGCGCTGACCGCGTGCATGACCAGACGATTCCATTCCACCACCTGGGCCAAGTGACGATAACCGCCGACCGGGCCGATCCACGGGTTCATCGGGCCGCTCAGGTTGCCACGATCAACCACCTCGATACCGCGCTGGGTCAGCGCCTCGGCGATTTCCGCCACACGCAGCGCTTCGGGGCCCATCGAGGCACCGCGGTGACCGGCACCGATATCAGTCGGTGCGCCTATCAGGGATACCAGAGTCTTCGCTTGCATGGGTCTTGATCCGCAATCAGGGCGTGCAGGATAGCGTCCAGCCCGTCGCAAGGCTAACAATCTGCGGGGGTTGGCTCGCGCAGGGCGGAACCACCTCGCGCAAGCGTTATGCCTTCGCCGCGATTGGATCGCGTGCGGCGAAATCACCGGTGCTGGTTCCGCCCAACAACGAAGCAGTGACGAAGCAGGAGCCATAGAAGCTCACACCCAGAGTTCGGCTCTTCCCGACTCCCCACTCCCCACTCCCGACTCCCGACTCCCCACTCCCGATCAGGATTCGACGCCACGTTGCAGCTCGGCGAGCAATTCGCCGATGTCGCGCGCAAGCGTTTCGAGCATTGCGCACATGGCTGCAGCTCTCTGCGCAGACCCGCCGCTGCCGCGCACTTGGTCGAGCAGCGCATCCGTCCGCGCTGCGATTTGACCGATTCCGGTGAAGCCGTAGGATTCGGCCGATCCGGCCAGCCGATGCACGAGTCTGAGCAAGGTCTCCTGACTCGCGGTGTCGGCGCAGTCCGCGCGAACCGCGAGCCAGGCCCGCTCGATGTCGGCACGCTTTTTGGCAAGGGATGCGTGATAGCGGGCCTGCAACGCGTCAAGTCGCGGATCGACTGTGGTCATGAATGAATCCCAGTGGCGCATGGTTCCGGGAGCACCGAGACTAACGCGGAAGATGGCTCACTGAATCCCGGTCACGATATTTGACGCTTCCCGACGGATTCCGGCGAGCAGTTGATGCGATGCAATCTCGGCCAGGAAAACCATCGCACGCAACAGAGCGGCGGCGTCGGCTTGCTCAGCGGCGTACTCGGACAGCGACGGTGACGGCGAAATCAGCATGGGCGAAATGCTGCAGGCCGGTGCGGGCCTGCTCGGCGCATTCGGCAAGCGCAGCTGATCAAGCGCGCTCCTTTTGGGGGCGGCAGTGACGAAGCTCTCCTGAATCAAGCCGACTCCCGACGGGAGAGGGACTTGGCCGTCTGAAGCGTTCGATCACAGATCGAACCCACCACGAACGCGGGCAGTTGCGATCCACGCTCTGGTGGGGCGGCGCTGTGCCCTGACGTTCTTCACGGAGTTGCCCGCAGCGCATCGCCGACACGGACGTTTGGCGGCGCTCGCCGCAGGCAGGCAGGCAGGCAGGCGATTTTTCACAAGCTCTCAGGTGTCTCCCCTGCCGCCAACCCCGAGGCACCCACATCCTCGGTGTGATGGCGCGCGACAATTGTATTCGCGGTGAGGTCGGCACTGACATTGCCGACCGTGGCGAACACATCGGGAATCGTATCGACCGCCAGCAGCAGGCCAAGCGGATCCAGCGGCAAGCCCATCGCCGAGGTGACCGGCATCGTCGTCGCCATGAAGCTGACCTGGCCAGGCAGACCGACCGAACCGAGACTGATCACCACCGCAAGCGCTGCCGCCGCAGCAATCTGCGCCGCCGGCACATCGATGCCATAGATCCAGGCGATGAACGACGCCACACCGATGTATTGCACCGGACTGGTGATGCGAAACAGCGACACCGCCATCGGCAACACCAGGGCTGCCACCGCTGGCGGATGCTCAAGTCGTCCACGCGCACTTTCAATCATCGCCGGAAGTGAGGCGAGCGAGGATTGCGTGCTCGCCGCAACGATTTGGGCCGGCAGGATCGCCAGCGCAAAGCGCCGCAGGTTGACTCGCCCTGCGATCACCGCAACCGGATAGAGCAGCACGATGATGGTCAGATAGAGCCCGCAGAGCAGGGCGATGTACCAGCCCAACGCGCTGATCACGCTCGCTCCCGCCGTGGCGCAGACGCCGAGCACAAGCGCGAACACGCCGAGCGGCGCGGCCCACAGTACCCACTGAACGATCACGATCATGGTGTCGGCGATGGTCTGGAAGAAGCCAACCATCTTCACGCGGTGCTCGGCCTCGACGCGGGTCAGGGCGAAGCCGAAGAACAGAGCGAACACGACCAGCGGCAACATCGCGCTCTGCGCGGCTGCGGCGATGGCATTGGCCGGAATGATCGCCGAGAACCAATCCCCCAGACCAACCGGTGCCGCCACCACACCGCCATCCGGGATCGCCGCACGCAGGTGTTCGAGCAGAACCGGATCGCGCGGCAGCAGGGACAACAGCATCGGTGCGGCGATCGCGGCGATCGCGGCGATCGCGGCGCCGGCACTCAGCAACAGCGCAAACACGATGATCGCCCGGCGTGCCGTGCGCCCCGATGCAGCGGCGTCATTGGCCGCACTGACACCCAAGATCACCAACGCCAGCACCAGGGGTACCACGGTCATCTGCAAGGCATTCAGCCAAAGCCGTCCGATGGGTTGCGCGGCCGTTGCGGCGGTCTTCGCCCATGCCGGATCAAACCAGGCCAGGGTAAGGCCGAAGGTGGCACCGAGAAAAAGACCCAAAAGAATTCTCGAAGTATTCGACATGCGTGGGACTCAACTAAAGAATCGTGGTTGAAAGACGTGGCATCCAGCCAAAGCTGTTTCGGATGACATCGTTTGACGGCCCGCTGCAATCAACGCGGCACGACTTCGTCGAAATCAGGTAGCCACCACGACTTGCGCAGGCGCTCGTATTCATCGCGCGGCAACAGGACAAGGCGTGGGCGCCTTTTACGATCAAGCCATTCGAGAAGATCGCGCATGACCGGCGCGCTCATCGCCGTGCAACCGGCCGTGGTCGAATTGGCTGATTTCCATAAATGCGCAAAGATGCAACTGCCAGCGGCTGGCAAGCGTTCCGGGTTGTGTTCGATGACGAAGCCAAGCTTGTAGCGCTGGTCGCCATCGGCATGCAGATCGCGACGCATCGGCTCGGTCGAACCGGCGATCGCTTCTTCGCCGACTTTTGCAGTATCGACAATCTGGTTGTACAGCGGCGAGTCGCTGACATCGATGCAGTAGTCCTGCGCCGTCATGGCTTGATATTCCAGCGCTGTCGACACCGATTGCGCGTAACCGAACGCCGGCCCGATCGCAAAGATGCCCGCAGGTGCACGCCCGTCTCCCTCGCGCTTCTGCTGGCCGGGTTGTGGCGAATGCAGGCCGAGTCCCCAGGCCGAGCCAGATTTGCCGATGACGACCGGCTGCGCCACTGATACCGCATGCCACTGGCCGCCGTGTCGTTCGAAGCGGCGCAGGCTGGCCTTCGAGCTATTCCAGTCGGGGGAAATCACCAGGATCATCTGCTCCGCATGGGAAATGAACTCCGCTTCACCTGCCGCAAGTGCCGCAGATGAAACCAGACCGGTCGCGCAGGCGAGAGCGAGAGCGAGACCAAGGCCGCGGCGAATGAATCCCCATCGCTCAAACATCCTTCAACCCCTGTTCGTCGAATTCAACATGTCTTCTCCGCCGCATGCAATAACGCATCGCCCCCAAGAGGGGACAAGCGGCAGAAGCCTGCTCTCATCAAACATAACCTAACTCGTTGATTGGAAAGGCGCGCAGCCAGCAGGTTTTTCCTTCTCCCGAGGCCGTCAAGCCAAAGCAAGAACTCGCCCTTAAACGGGCTCCTACAGGTCAACCGCAAGCCTCGTAGGAGCCCCGCCAGGGGCGAGCTCTTCGCCCACGCCAGCCAAAAGCTCGCCCGTAAACGGGCTCCTACAGGAGGGGAGAAGGAACGGCAACTGCCCGGATCCATGTTTGCTGCGCGACAGCGCGCCGCCGAAGGCGGGGCGTGAACTCCTACGCTGCCCGCTTCCCGCTTCCCGCTTCCCGCTTCCCGAATCTCCGAATCCCGAATCCCGAATCCCGAATCCCGAATCCCGAATCCCGAATCCCGAATCTCGAATCTCGAATCTCGAATCCCATCGCTCTTCATGGCTCCATCAGGCTGCGGATACGTTCAAGGTTTGATTCAAGCTGGCCAAGGCGGCCCTTGCCGCTCTCGCAGAGCAGCACGAAGATCATGTCGAGCAGATGGCGCAGGGCTGATTGATAGATCAGCGGTTCAATGTGGGCACGTTCGTCGTGGGCCGAGACGAGCAGCGCGTGGTTTGCGTGCGCGCGCAACGGATTGGCCGAGTGCCGGGTGACCGAGATCACGCTGCCGTGGCGCTCGCGGAACTGGCGGCTGATCTTGCACAGGTTGGTCTGCAAACCGTGCTCGGAGAAGACCAGCAGCACATCGTTCCTTGTAGCCGTGGCGATGCTTGCGGTCATCAGCACGGTATCGAAGTGATGCACGGTGAGGATATCGAGCAGGGACAGGCGCATCGCGAAGGCGCGCGCTGGAATCCCATCCTCGCCGAGGCCGATCATGAAGACCTTGCCGGCCTTGCCGATCAGTTCGGCGATCGCATCGATCCCGGTCGATGGATTGATCAGGCGGGTTTCCTGCTCGGCGCGGGTCTTGATGTACCAGAGGCTTTCAGCCAGCGCCGAATGCGGATCGGCGCGGACCGGCTCGCCGTTGCCAGCGTTGCCATTGCCATCGCCTCCGTCGCCACGCGCAATCGCTTCGCCAATTGAATACTTGAGATCCGGGTAGCCCTTGAAGCCGAGCTTCTGGCTGAACTTGACCACGCTGGACTGGCTGATCTTGAGCGCATTGGCGAGCTGCTGCGAGGAGTAGTCGCGCAGCAGGTGCGCCTCCTCAAGCAGAAAGTCGGCGATACGTCGCTCGATCGCCGACATCTGGTCGCGTTCGGCGCGGATTTTCAGCAGCGGTGACATGTTGACGGGACGCGCTTCCATCAGGGAATCAGTTCGAGTCCGCGAATATCGCGTATTCCAAGCCCCGGCGCATCGGTCACGCTGATTTCCGATTCATTGAAAATGACGCCGCCATCGACCGGGTTGAACGCGCACAACGAGGGGCCATCGAGATCGATCTTGGTGATCGCGCTCGATTTGGCCACGGCCACATGCACGGCAGCCGCCACGCTGATGCTGGTTTCGAGCATGCAGCCGATCATGCATTCGACCTGGTACATCTCGGCGATGTCGGCGATGCGGATCGCGTTGGAGATGCCGCCGGTCTTCATCAGCTTGATGTTGATGATGTCGGCCGCACGCATGCGAATCAGCTCGATCACTTCGGTCGGGCCGAACACGCTCTCGTCGGCCATTATCGGCGTGTGCACGCGTTCGGTGACGTATTTCATGCCGTCCAGATCGTGCGCCTTGACCGGCTGCTCGACCAGTTCCAGACGCACGCCGGCATCTTCCAGCGTATGCAACGCATACACGGCCTGCTTGGCGGTCCAGCCCTGGTTGGCATCGAGGCGCAGCAGGGCACGATCCTCGACCGCCGCATAGATCGCCTTGACCCGCTCGATGTCAACGCCGATGTCCTTGCCGACCTTGATCTTGAGCGACTCGAAACCGCGCTCGACCGCAGCCAGCGAGTCGGCCACCATCTTGTCGATGTAATCGACACTGATCGTGATGTCGGTGGTGATGACCGGATCACCGCCACCGAGCAGGCGATACAACGGCGCATTGTAGAGCTGGCCCCAGAGATCGTAGAGCGCGATCTCGACCGCCGCCTTGGCGCTGGAATTCTTCTCCATCGCGCCCTGGATCAGATGGGTGTTGCGATTGAGGTCGGCAATGTCGGCGCCGATCAGGCGCGGCGAGATGTAGTGGCGGATCGCATCGATGATCGAGCCATGTGTGTCGCCGGTGATCACCGCGGTTGCCGGCGCTTCGCCATAGCCGACGTGGCCGCTGTCGGTATTGATCATGACAATGATGTCTTCGACCGCCTCGACCGTGCGCAAGGCGGTCTTGAACGGGGTCTTCAGCGGCACGCGCAGCATGCCGAAGCGGATATCGGTGATCTTCATGGGACGGGGCGAACATCCTTGGTGGGTGCGGGGCGCATCGTGACGATGCTGGTCATGCGGTCGACATAGCTTTCCGTGTCGTTGAACTGCAAGGGCAGCAGCGGCGACAGCGAAACCTGGTTGAGGGTGATCCGGCGCAGGCTGCCGTCGGCGAGGCGATAGCTCAGGCCAGTCGTGTCATGGATCACGTACGGTGCGCCATCGATGTGGCCGATGGTCATCATCACATGGCCGGGGATGTAGACGAGATCACCGGGCAACAACGCACGCGCCGCTGCCAGTCGCGTCACGCGATCATCCGCCTCGCTGAACTGGCGCTTGCGCAATGCCGGGCTGAGGCTTTGATCGCGCGTATTGCGCGGCATCAGCACGCCCATGCTCTGATAGACCTCGGAGACGAAACCGCTGCAGTCACGCGCGTCGTAATCGTGGCCCCAGCCATAGCGTTCGCCGAGAAACTTGAAGGCCTGACCGATCAGGTTGGTTTCGGTCAGGGGCAAATAGTCACCGCGCGTATCGGCGCTCTTCTGCAGCAGGGCCGGAACCAGCTCAAGGCTGCCATCAGCCTTGCGCAGCGGCAATTCGACGACATGCGAGGCATACGGATGCTGGCCATTGACTGCCTTGTCCGCTGACCAGTCGGCCACTATCGGCACACGCACGCCCATGTCGAGCTGCAGTTTGGATAGGCCTGGTTGCTCGCGCGTGAACACGGTCTGCACGGTCGCGCCGGTGACGATTCGATACGGACCATGCGCGGCGAAATCGCTGGCTTGCGCGGCTGAACCTTCGGCAATGGCTGCTGCCTCAACCCAGGCCGCGTAGCGCGCGCTGACCACGAACAGCCATTGCTGATCGCGACTGCGATGCACGATCAACACTGGTGTGCCGGGAAACAGCGCGCTCTCCTGGAAGCGGTCGATATCGGTATCACCAGCCGTGTTGAACACGCGCAGGCCGGTCGGCATCGAGCGCAGAGCGGCGCGGCGCACAACCAGGCCATGACGCTGCGACTGATGTTCGGGCACGCCACCGCGATCGAGATTCCGCATCAGCACATCGAGGGTCGCATCGGCAACGCGCTGACCCTCGATATCAAACAACTTGCGCATCGGCCGATTCGAAATGCCATCGATCCAGGCGAGTACCTCGGTGCGCGTCAGTTGCGCAGGCAAGGCGGCCAGATCATGCATCGACGGATCCTTGTGCAGCACTTCGGCGTTCTGTGCGGCGATCGCGGCGGGATCGAGAATGACGCGGTTGGCATCGGCCAGGCGCTTGATCCAGAAGTCGGCCGATAGCTGGGCTTCGTCGACACCGATGACCCCATGCACAGGAATCGTCGAGGCTGGAGTCTCCAGCGCATAAGCGTTTCGCGTAGAGGCCAGCAACAGCAAGCTGGCACAGATCAACAAGGATTTGAATGCTCGGATCATCATGACGGGGCCAGGGTCGAGAGCACGGAAGCCATCACGATACCGAGGCCGGTACCGATGACATAGCCGAGCAGGGCAAGCAGGATGCCGACCGGAACCAGGGCACGCGAGTAGCTTGCCGCAAGGATCGGTGCCGAGGCGACACCACCGATATTCGCCAGCGAGGCGATGCCGCACAGATGCAAGTCGAAATGGAACAGGCGCGCGGCGAGCAGCAGCAAGCCGGCATGGATGGCGAGAATGGTCAGGCCGCACAACAAATACATTGGTGCCTGGCCGATACCCTGGAAATTGCTCTGCGAGGCGAGTACGGCGACGATGAAGACGAGCAGGCCAGCGGATATCGTCGATGCGCCCGGATAGTGCGCCAGCGGCGTCTGCCCGGCAATCAGGCCGATTGCCGTGACCAGCAGGATCGTCCAGGTCGTCGCCGAAACCATCGTTGAAACGGGCAGTTGCGCGCCGAGCCAGCTTGCAAGCACGCCGGCAAACAGGGCCAGTCCTAGCCACAGCAACACACCTTCGGAAGTCGGCGTTTGCGTCGGTGCCGACTCCACCAGCGCGACCGCACGTTCGGGCGCGCGCGTCCAGCGGTTGAAGGCCGGTGCCAGGCGCGCCAGCGAAAACAGCAGCGCGACCCACAACGAATAGCACAGCGCATCGGTGAGCAGGGACATCGACAGCAGCGAATCAGACATGCCGATCGCCTGCTTGACCGCGACCATGTTGGCGCTGCCGCCCATCCAGCTTCCGCTCAGCGCAGCCAGTGGCTGCCAGGCATCGCTGGGCAGCCAACGGCCATGGATCAGGTAGGCGAGTGGAAACGCGATCAGCAAACTCGTCGTTGCACAGGCGAACACGCCGAGCACGCGGGGCCCCAGTTTCCAGATCGCACGCAGATCGCAGTTGATCATGAGCAGAAATAGCAGGGCGGGCAGGATCCGTGCGACCAGCAGCGATTGCGCCTCGCGAATCGCCGGCGTGACGATCCACACACCTGAAACGGCGAGCGCGGTGACCAGCAGGTAGGTCAGCACAATCGGCGGCATGACCGTGAAAATCCGCCAGGCGTGACGCCGCTCAAGCGCAGCGAAAACGCCTGCGCAGAGCAGCATCAAGGCCAACCACGGCCACACCGTCTCGATCATCGAAGTGCCTCTCCCCAGGTCACTCAGGAATAGAACATTCGCACAGGATACAGTTGAAGCATAAATTATTGACCACGCATTGCAAGCATGTTAAACATCGATCATCGCAAGTCGGGGAAGGCTTCCGTTGAATCAAACCGTGGCAATGCGTTCGAGTCTCGCACCGATTCGCCTGGCTGCGGCATCGGTGCTCCTGTTCGCCTGCGCGATCGGTTCGACAACCCACCTCATGGCAGCTGAAGTCACCCGCTCCAATGTGCTCGATGTCATCGGCAGCATCGATGCCGGTCAGTTCGCTGCGGCCGAATCCGAGATCACCAGGACGCTCACCGATCCGGGGCTCGATGCCGCGATCCGCGATGCTTACGCCTTCGAGCGCGAGCGCATGCGCCGCATCCTGCTCGACTTCACGCTTGACGAGGCCGCCCTCAAGGCGCAACTGCGCAAGATGATTCCAGATCTCGACGCCGCCGAGTTTTCACGCTGGAAGGCGCACGGATTGTTCGAGTGGCAATCGATCGATGGCCGTGTGTTTTATTTCAACCGCGCCGCTTCGAACCTGTTGCGTCTCAGTGACGAGGCGCTGGCCCGGCGCGGCGCGCAAACGCCGCTGCGCGACGGGCCGATGGAAGCGGCGAACGCGCACCATCGCGAAATCCTCGATGCCGCCGCTCCAGGCCATGAGCGTGGCCTGGCTTCGCGCAAACTCAAAGTCACCCAATCGCTCAGCGTGCATGCCGATGCTGTTCCAGCCGGCGAGACAGTGCGTGTCTGGATTCCGTATCCGCGCACCATCCCAGGTCAGCAGGAGCACATCCACTTCCGCAAGAGCCAACCCACCACGCACCGAATCGCCCCGGAGTCTGCCTTGCAGCGGACGGTCTATCTTGAAAAGAAGGCCAGGGCCGGCAAGTCAACCGAGTTCTCGATCAGCTACGAGCTGACCGTCTCGGCGCAGTCGCACGCAATCGATGCAGACAAGGTGGTCGCGACCACGATCACGCCCGAACTCGCCCCGTTCGTGGCCGAACGCCCGCCGCATATCGTCTTCAACGAGCCCCTGCGCCTGTTCTCGCGGCAGATCGTTGGCGACGAGAAGAACCCCTGGCGGATCGCGCAGAAACTGTACGCGGCGGTCGACCAGATTCCGTGGGCCGGCGCGCGCGAATACTCGACGATCAGCAATATCAGCGACTACGCCCTGCACGCTGGCCACGCCGATTGCGGCCAGCAGACCTTGCTGTTGATGGCCTTGCTGCGCCTGAACGGCATTCCATCACGCTGGCAATCGGGCATGGTTTATTCCGATGGCAAGGAGTACTGGAATCTGCACGACTGGGGCCAGCTCCATATCGCGCCGTACGGCTGGATCCCGATGGATGTGACCAGCGGCCGACTGCACAGCGACGATCCGCGCATCGCAGGCTTCTATCTCGGCGGTCTCGACGCTTATCGCGTGACGTTCAACGATGACTACGGCCGCGATTTCGTCCCGGCCAAGAAATTCTTCCGTTCCGAAACCGTCGACCTGCAACGCGGCGAAGCGGAATGGAGTGGCGGCAATCTGTACTTTGATCAATGGGACTACGACTTCAAGTGGCAGGTGAATCCGACCAGCCACTGATCCGCAATCAACCGCAGGCACATGCGGCAACCATCAACCCGAGGGGAAATGAAGATGAGCTACAGCAACCGCGCTTTGCGCAAGACCGCACTCAGCATGGCAATGGGCATGTGCCTTTCTGTGCTCGCATCCACCTCGGCCTGGGCGGGCAATACCGATGGCTCGGTGGTCGGACGCACCGCGGCCGGCGCCGTGGTCACCGTGACCAGTCCGGATACCGGCTTCACCCGCTCGGTGACCGCCGATGCCAATGGCAACTACCGCTTCCCGTACCTGCCGATCGGCCATTACAAGATCGAGGCGAGTCAGGATGGCAAGACCCTGGGCACTCCGGAACAGGTCACCGTTAGCCTCGGCAACGCAACCACAGCCAACCTTGGCAGCGACGCTGAGTCCCTCGGTACCATCACGGTTACTGGCACAGCCGTATCTGTGGTTGATGTAACTTCGACTGAAGTGGCAACGAATATCACCCGCGAGGATCTCGCTCGGCTGCCTGTAGATCAGAATCTCACTGCCGTCGCGACGCTGGCACCCGGCGTCAACAAGGGTGTGGCGGGCTTTGGCGGCATCTCGTTCGGCGGTTCGTCGGTGGCCGAGAACTCGTACTACGTCAACGGCCTCAACGTCACCGATTTCTACAACCGCAACGGTTTTTCAAGCGCGCCGTTCGCGTTCTATCAGGAGTTCCAGGTCAAGACCGGTGGTTATTCGGTCGAGTTCGGCCGCAGCACCGGCGGCGTGGTCAATGCGGTGACGCGCTCAGGCACCAATGAATTCCACTATGGCGCCGAACTGACCACGGAACCCGCTGTCTGGCAATCGGCGGCCAAGGATCGTTATACCGCCGATGGCTCGCGTTACATCAGCGCGAGCAAGGACGAGGCCTCGCTGACCAAGCTCAACCTGTTCGCTTCAGGCGCCCTCGTGCAGGACAAGTTGTTCTTCTTCCTCATGTACGAAGGTCGCGACAACACCCCGCGCAATACCAACAACGACGGCACTGTCTACACCTACAACAAGTCCGGTGATGGCTTCTGGGGGGCCAAGCTCGACTGGCACATAAACGACAGGAACCTGCTCGAACTCACCGGCTTCTCGGATGCCAATGGCAACGTCGGCAGTGTCTACAACTATGATTTCGAGGCGGCCCAACGTGGCGACAAGACCAACGAGATCTACAACGACACCGGCGGCAAGAACTGGGCCCTGACCTGGAGTTCGTACCTGACCAATGATCTGTCGATGAAGGTGATGTACGGCGAGAACAACCGCGAATCCTTCACCCGCTCATTGAGCGACCTGGAATGCAACCGGGTCGTTTCAGTCAACACGATTCCATCACCCGGCGTTCCGCTCGGCTGCACAACCAGCAGCAGTGTCCAGGCACGCAACGACAACCGCGAAGCCGCACGCATCGATTTCGACTGGAGCCTGGGTGATCACCTGTTGCGCTTCGGGCTCGATCACGAGAAGAACACCTCCGACTATGATCGCCATTATCCCGGTCCCGGCGGCTTCTACTACAACATCTACGCGTCAACTGCCGGCGCGACCATCCCCAACGGCGGCATCATGCCGGACGGTTATGCCGGCTATGTGCGTGCCCGACGCTACGAGATCACCGGCAACTTCGTGTCAACCAACGCAGCCGCCTACATCGAGGACAACTGGTCGATCACGCCGAATTTCCTGCTCAACATCGGCCTGCGCACGGACAGCTTCGACAACAAGGACGGCGGCGGCGCGAGCTACATCAAGATGGACAACATGATCGCGCCGCGCCTCGGCTTCTCCTGGGACATCAACGGCGATGGCGACATGAAGTTGTTCGGCAACCTGGGCCGCTACTTCCTGCCCGTGGCCAACGTGATCAATATCAAACAAGCCGGCGGCCTGCTCGATGAGCGCACCTACTACGCCTTCGATGGCTACGAGCTGATCGATCGCAACGGCTCGCAGTATGCGATGCCGATCCTCGGGCCGCAGATCGGCAGTATCGACAATTCCCAAGGTGACGGCACGGTTGGCGATCTGCGCTCGGAAGTCGATCGCGACATGGATCCGGTCTACCAGGACGAGCTGATCCTCGGCTTCCAGCAACGCCTCAACGAAAGCTGGTCATGGGGCGTCAGCGGAACCTATCGCCGGCTGCACAACGCGATCGACGACATGAAGATCACGGCCACCGCCGCCTGCGGCGAAGACGGCTCAATCGGCTGGGTGATGGCCAATCCCGGCAAACCCGTTACGGTCTGGGGTGACACCAACTGCGATGGCGATGCCGATGGCTGGGTCACCATCGACACCTCGCGCGAAGGTTGGGCGATGTACGACAGCAACGACAACTACCTCGGTCAGCGCGGCTGGGTCTCGCCGAAGCGAACCTACAAGGCCCTGGAATTGCAGATCGATCATCCGTGGGATGGCAAGTGGGCGATGAACGCTTCGTACACACTTTCCAGGAGCGAAGGTAACGCCGAAGGTCCGGTCAACTCGGACACCAATTTTGACGACACCGGGCGCACCGAGAACTTCGATGATCCGTGGGTCAACTACGGTGGTGACGGTTATTTGCCGAACGATCGTCGTCACCAGTTCAAGGTGCGCGGTGCCTACGCGCTCAGTGAACATTGGCGCCTCGGTGGTGATCTCGACCTGCACTCGGGCACGCCAGTCACCGGCTTCGGTGTCGGCAATCCGTTCGACGAGACCAATTACCACAGCTACTACATCTGCGTGCAGAACTGTGAAGATCCGTATCCGTCGACGGACCGCGTTTACGTGAATTCGCCACGCGGCAAGTACGGCCGTACCTCTTGGACCTACAACGTAGGTGCCAGCGTTTCATGGTTCACGCCCATCAGTACCGTGGGTGATCTGCTGGTCAAATTCGCCATCTACAACCTGTTCAACCAGCAACGCGCAATCGGTGTCGATCAGGATCTGCAGACCGACATTTCCAACGAGACCAGCACGACGTTCCGCCAACCGATCCGCTTTCAGTCACCGCGTTTTGCGCAGTTGACGGTAACCGCGAACTTCTAGGCTGTTTCACGGCGATCCGGCATGCGACCGGATTGCCGTTTTTTTCCCAGCGTGGCGACCGGCTCCAAATCTCCAGCGTCGGTTTCGCCACGTTTTCTTTTGTGGAGTCGACGAGCATGCTGATTTCAGCAGATTACGCAGCATCCCTTGGTAATGCGTCCGCTGCCCCAAGTGCTCGTTCCAGTTTCGATGGCGTCGACCTCGAAGCATTGGCGACTCGCGTCGGCACACCCTGCCACGTCTATTCCTCGAGCGCGATACGCCAGCGCATCCATGATTTGCAAGGCGCCCTGACCGGACTCGATGCACAGATCTGTTTCGCAGTGAAGGCCAATCCGCTGCGCGTGATCCTCCAGTTGATGGCCGCAGCGGGCATCGGCGCGGATATTGTCTCGGCCGGCGAACTCCGGCGTGCGCTCGACGCCGGCATCGATCCGCAACGTATTGTATTTTCCGGCGTCGGCAAGAGCGCCGATGAAATGCGTGTCGCGCTCGGCGCTGGAATCGCACGCTTCAATGTCGAATCACGGGACGAGCTTGAGGCTTTGCAACAGGTCGCCGGCGAATGCGGGAAGATTGCCGATGTCGCCGTGCGCATCAACCCGGATGTCGACGCGCGTACGCACGCAAAGATCTCGACCGGGAAGTCCGAAAACAAGTTTGGCGTCGACATCGTCGAGGCGCGTCGGTGGTTCACCGAACGCGCGGGCTACCCGAACCTGCGTATCAACGGCCTGCATGTGCATATCGGTTCGCAGATCCTCAGCCTCGAACCCTTTCGCGATGCGCTCGAACGAGTCGCCACGTTTCATCGTGAACTCGACGCGAAGGGCCATGTGATCCACTCGATCGATGTCGGTGGCGGACTCGGTGTCTGCTATCGCGAGGGGCAAGATCGGGCACCGACAGCGAGCGCCTATGTCGAAATCATCCGCCAGGCCCTGCATGACTATACGGGCCGCATCGTGCTTGAACCGGGCCGCTGGCTGGTCGCCGAAGCGGGCATTCTGCTGACCCGGGTGATCCGCACCAAGCAGGGTGACCAGCGCCGCTTCCTGATCCTCGATGCGGCGATGAACGATCTCGCTCGACCGAGTCTCTACGACGCCTGGCATGACATTGTCGCGGTTTCGCCAAATTCCCGAGCGCGCATCGAATACGATGTTGTCGGCCCGGTCTGCGAAACCGGTGACACTTTTGCCCGTGCCCGCATATTGCCCGAATGCGCCGCTGGCGACCTCATGATGATCCGCACCACCGGGGCCTACGCTGCATCGATGGCTTCCACTTACAATTCCCGGCCCCTGGCCACCGAAGTTCTGGTCGACAAGGGACACTGGGCTATCGTGCGACAACGCCAGACCCTTGCCGAGATGTGCGTCGGTGAAACGCCAGCAATGGACTGGCAGGAGGCTTGAAGCCATGCGCAAGATTCGTATCGTGCTCTCAATCCTCGTGCTGGCGGGCACATCTGCATTCGCTGCGTCATCCGGCGAACGACTCGACCGGATCTTCGATGACGCCGTGCAGCGCTACCACCTGCCCGGACTCGCCGTCGGCGTGATCGACAACGGCGTGATCGTCTACGCGCGCACGGCGGGTGAACGCAAAGCCGGCTCGTCTGAACCGATCACGCGCGAGACTCTGTTCAAGATCGCCTCGAACAGCAAGGCGATGACCGCCAGTCTGCTCGCGCGCCTGGTCGATGCCGGCAAACTGCGTTGGGATGATCCGGTCATCAAACACCTGCCAAATTTCCGCATGTTCGATTCGTGGGTGACGCAGAACATGCAGGTACGCGATCTGCTCGTGCACAACAGCGGCCTGCCCGAAGGTGGCGGCGATCTCATGCTGTGGCCTGAACCCAATCATTTCACGCGTGCGGACATTCTCGCCGGACTCGGGCATATAAAGCCAAAGTACAGTTTTCGTGCCGGCTACGCCTACGACAACCTGCTCTATGTTGTCGCCGGCGAAGTTGCGGCGGCGGCAGGCGGCGCGAGCTATGAGGAACTGATGCGTTCCGAGGTCTTCGCGCCGCTTGGTTTGAAATGTCGCGTCGGCGCGTGGAAATCCGCTACTGACGATGACATCGCGCAACCGCATGCACAAACCAGGGGTCGCAACATCGTCGTCAGTGCCGATGGCAACGAGGTTCCAGAAATCACCTCGGCCGCAGCCGGCGGCATTCGCTGCAGCCTCGATGACATGTTGCGCTGGGCCGGCAACTGGTTGACGCCTGATCAGAAGCAGAAGGCCTGGTTGTCTGACGAACAGCGTGCGGCGATGTGGACGCCGCATACGCCGATGCCGATTTCGACGCGACGCCGTGCATGGGATCACACCCACGCCTGGCTGTATGCGTTCGGCTTCCGCCTCGGCGATGTCGATGGCGAATGGACGGTCTCGCATACCGGCACGCTGTCGGGCATGTACTCGATGATGCTGCTGTTGCCTGAACGCAAATCCGGTTTCGTCATCCTGATCAATGGCGAGGCCGGCGAAGCCAGAACGGTGCTTGGTGAGGTGCTGGTCAAGCATTTCACCGCACAGGATGATCCGCGCGGCATTGCCGAATACGCGGCCGACCTCGCCGCCGATCGCGCGCCGACCTCGCCCCATCCGCTCCCTGACATGCACTCACGCAAGCCCAGCACAGCTGGGCAACTCAAAGGCCTGCTCGGCATCTGGCGTGATCCGTGGTTTGATGAGGTGACGATCTGTGCCGAGAAACATCGTGTCCGCTTCCGTTCGGCGAAATCGCCGCTCATGCTTGGCACCCTGATGCGTGTGGATGAACGCAACCTTGTCGACTGGGATGCCGACAGCGTCGACGCCGAGGCCTGGCTCGATTTCACGTCAGGCGATACGCCGTCACTGCACATGAGCAAGGTCGACCCTGATGCCGATTTCAGTTTCGACTACGAGGATCTTTCCTTCACGCGGGTAGGCGATTGTGATTGATCGACACACACTGATCCTCACACTCTGCGCGAGCCTCGCGCTGCAAGGCGGCCAAGCCGCATTCGCCGCCGATCCCGTCCTGTCGAGCGCCACCACGGCCGCTGAAGCCGATCTTGTCGACATCACCCGCCTCGTCCCCGACATCACCCTCGACATGCGTTATGCCGGTGCAGACAATTTCGTCGGCGAGCCGATCACGGGCTACGGCGCCGCACGCTGCCTGCTCAAGGCGCCGGTTGCGAAAGCCCTGGCCGGGGTCGAACGCAATCTGCGCAAGCACTCCATGCGTCTGCAGATCTTTGACTGCTATCGCCCCGCGCGTGCCGTCCGCCATTTTGTCGAATGGGCTGGTGACCTCAAAGAGCAGAAGACCAAGCCGCAGCACTACCCCAACCTCGACAAGTCCGAACTGCTTGGCGACTACATCGCGCCGGTGTCGGGGCATAGCCGTGGTGCGACGATCGACCTGACCCTGCAGCAATGCGATGAGCACGGAACGCATTGCCGGGCACTCGACATGGGCACGGATTTCGATTTTTTCGATTCAAGCGCACATACCGACTCGGCGCTGGTCAGCGATGCGCAGCGCGCAAACCGCCAGCGCCTGCGTAAAGCCATGCAAACGGCCGGGTTTCAGAATTACCCGATGGAATGGTGGCATTACCGCTTTGAGCCCGAAACTTCGCCGCAGACGATCCATGACGTGCCGATTGAATGACGATGACTGTGAGCGCCATTGAGTCCTGCACGCGGTCAGTGCCATTGCACGAATAGCGCTGTTTGCATTTTCAGCGCCGCCGACATTCTGTCGTGCTTGGCTCGCGCAGGGCGGAACCCACGAAACGGATTCCGCCCTGCCAACAACAGCCGCGCCCCGCTCAGCGCATCCCGCCTTTTCCCATTCCCGACCAGGCCGCCCACCAACCAAAACATGCGCCGTGGCGGCGGCGACGTTATCCTTGTGCCCTGGCGAATGTCGCCACTCCCTGGAATCGCGTCGACCCCGCATGGAAATCTTCAAGAAATTCCGCATCGAGGCGGCCCACCGCCTGCCCAACGTGCCGGAAGGCCACAAGTGTTCGCGTCTGCACGGGCATTCGTTCGAGATCGAGATCCATCTGCGCGGAGCGATCGAACCGACGCTCGGCTGGATCTGCGATTTCTCGGATGTCAAAGCCGCTTTCGCGCCACTGTTCGAGCAGCTCGACCATCACTATCTCAATGACGTCCCGGGCCTCGAAAATCCGACCAGCGAAAACCTGGCCGTGTGGATCTGGAGCGCGCTCAAGCCGCGCCTGCCCCTGCTGGCGCGCGTGGTCGTGCACGAGACCTGCACATCGGGCTGCAGATATGAGGGGCCGCAGGCCTGACTGGCACCCGACATATTGCATACGCACATGACCGAAAGCGCTGTTTCTCGTTGTTTTTATGGAGTTTATGAACGGATTTGCAACAGCCTTCAATAAAATATGTTGCGCTGCACCAAATCTCTTGCTAGAGTACGCCTCACCAACACTCTTAGAGAGGGAGTTACCCCATGTACGAGCAAATGAATTCGCAGTTCCTGTCCCTTGGCAAGAATTTTGCCGACGCCGCCGCCAAGGCGCAGAGCCTGACCATGGCCGGTTTTGAGAGCATCGCCGGCCTGCAGATGAAGGCGGTCGAGAACCACGTCAATGCGTCCAACGCATTCTGGACCGAAGCTTCCGAAGTGCGTGACTTCGAAGGTGCCAAGGCGATCTGGCCGAAGGGCATCCAGCTGGCCAAGGAGTCTGCTGAGAAGCTCTACGCGACCAACCAGGAAGTCATCGGCCTGACCCTGAAGACCAACGAGCAGCTCGGCAACCTGATCAAGGGTTCGTTCGAGGCCACCAACGAAGCCGTGACCAAGCAGGTCAATTCGGTGAAGAAGGCTGCTTCGGGCAAGTAAGCACCTCAAGCAACAGGATTGCGCTGCGGCATCCTCCCCGGGATTGACCGCAGCGAACTCAAACCGGACGCATCGCCGTCCGGTTTTTTATTGCCATGGATGGCATGTATGCCTTCAATGCAGGAGCAATTGAAGGCGAATTGCCATGGATGGCATGTATGCCTTCAATGCAGGAGCAATTGAAGGCGAATTGCCATGGATGGCATGTATGCCTTCAATGCAGGAGCAATTGAAGGCGAATTGCCATGGATGGCATGTATGCATTCAATGCAGGACGACTGCACGGATGCAGGAGGTAGGGCAACGCAGGAGCAGTTGCCGAGCAGTTTCAGGCGAATTGCCATGGATGGCATGTATGCCTGTAACGCAGGACGACTGCACGGATGCAGGAGGTAGGGCAACGCAGGAGCAGTTGCCGAGCAAATTCAGGTGTTGTCGCGGATGGCGTAGTTGCTTGAACAATTGAACACGCTGCCGATTGCCGGCAGGTAGCGGAAATCGAAAGACGAGTCGAGTAAGAACGTCACTTGCTTGAGAGCTTGGCCTTATTGATTCGGCCCTTAAATACTGCGAACTCGCTCTATTCCTTCTCCCGCTGGCGGGAGAAGGTCCCGGAGGGGGATGAGGGTGGTGCTTTTCCCTCATAAGCCGAAAAACCTCAACTCCGTTGACCACCCTCATCAGCCTGTCGGCAGCTTCTCCCGCCAGCGGGAGAAGCATTCAGTAGTGACTATTTACGGGCCGAATCAATAGGCCAGTGCCAGTCGAGCCCGACGTGGCTTCATGCGCTTTTTCCTACTCCCCACTCCCCACTCCCCACTCCCCACTCCCCACTCCCCACTCCCCACTCCCTACTCCCCATTCCCCACTCCCGCTCCCCATTCCCCACTCCCGCTCCCCCGCGTTGCCATGCGACACTGCCGCGATCATGCCGAGCCTGACCATCACCGGCGGCGCACTCGCCGGCCAGCAATTCAGCTTCAGCGAAGCTGCCGTAATCGGACGCGGAGCGTATTCCGATATCCGCATCGATGACTCCACGGTCTCACGTCGGCATGCCGAAATGTTCTGCGGCAGCGACGGAATCTGGCGCATCCACGATCTCGGCAGCGCCAACGGCATCCTCCATCGCGGCCAGCCCTTGCGCGGAGAGCTTCGCATCGAGGGCTCGGTCGACCTGGTCATCGGCGAAGTCGCCGTGACCGTGACCACGGTCGATTCACAGGCACCGCGCCAGGCGGCGGAAAGCTCGTTCCCGCAACTCGTCGAGCGCATCGAACTGCTTGCCTGGATTGCTGCGTTGCCGGCCCGGCGTGAGGGAGCCGCCGCATTGATTCCCCAGGTTCTCGACGCGGTCCGCGACCGATTCGTCGGCTGTCAGCGGGTCAGCCTGTTTGTGACCCGCCCGGGAAGCCGCAAGCTCGTCGAGTACACACAAGATCGTGCAGCCTCCGACGCGCACCGCCCGATCAGCCTCGCCCTGGCCCAGGCCTGCCTGCGCCACGTCGATGGCGTCGCCGGTGGTTCCTCGGCTATCGAACCGCTTGGCGTATCCAGTGCGCCGGCCGGGATCCTTGCCGCGCCGGTCATCCTCGGTGGTGAAACGCTGGGCGTCGTGGTTGCCGAATCCGGGCGTTCGGATACCTGGAATCCGATGGATCGATCCCTGGCCAAAGGCATCGCCAGCATCCTCGCCGGGTTGCTTGACGCCGAGCGCGGCAACCATCCCGATCGCCGTGTCGCCGAGCGCGACCTGCTCCTTGCCCGACGCGTGCAGCAGCGTTTCCTGCCACAAAACACGGTGCGCCTGCCAGGCTACCAGTTGGCCGAAGCCTATGTGCCGGCGCGCGTGGTCGGCGGCGACCATTATGATTATTTCCATTTTACCGATGGCCGTGTCGGCATGGTCATTGCCGATGTCTCCGGCAAGGCGGTTTCCGCCGCCCTGGTCATGGCCCGTTTCGGCATGGCCATGCGCCTGCTGGCGAATCAGGCCAGCGCACCACTCGATCTTCTGGTCACGCTGAACATCCTTCTGCTCGATGAGCTCGAAGCCGGAATGTTCGTCACCGCCCAGATCATTGCTCTCGACGTCGACAGCGGCGCAATCGAGATCGCCAATGCGGGTCATCCGCCGCCGTTGTTGCGCGCGGTGGATGGGCATGTCGAACAACTGGCTCTCGATCCCGGCGCCGCTCTTGGGGCAAATGCCCAGACCCGGTTCGGTTCATCGACGATCACGCTGGCACCCGGCGCCTGCCTGCTGCTCTACACCGATGGCCTCGATGAGGCCCAGGACAGGGACGACGAACAGTTCGGCATCGAGCGAGCGAAGGCGGCCATGAAACGTGCCGACAAGGCGCCCGCCATCCTTGCCGAAATCAACAAGCAACTGGATGCGTTTGTCGGCGCGGCCGATGCTGCAGATGACCTGACCCTGCTCCTGCTCAGCCGCGACTGACCGAGGAGTGTTTTCGCGCAAATGGCAGACCTTTGGCATACCGCTTCTCCCGCTGGCGGGAGAAGCACGCAGTAGCGACTGTTTTCGGGCCCAATCAATAACTTCAGTTCATCGCCAGCAAGCGTGTCGCATCGGCAACCAGCGCCGCGTCGGCTTTCACGCCATCGAGCCCGGATTTGCCAGCACCCAGCAACCTGGCCGCCGCGTTCGCGAGCTCATCGCCCTTGCCGGAATCCGCAGCCGATGCTTTGGCCTTGGCTTTTGCCAACACTGACTTGCGGTCGGCACCAATGACAAACAACTGGGTGAAACCGGCGACATCGAACACCTGGCGCACGGTCGCGTTCAGCCCGCACAAGCGCAGGCTGCCCTTGCCGTCAATCGATTTGCCAATCATCAGCAATACGCGCAAGCCGGCACTGCTGACATAGCCAACACCGGACAAGTCGACGACAAAGTCGCGTGCGCCGGCGTCGATCAAATCCTGCGCTGCCAGTTCGAGATCCGCTGCAGTATCGGTGTCGAGGCGTCCGTTCAGGCCGAGCACGTGCACCTCGCCAATGGCTTCCTCGCGTATCTCGAGCGCCATCTCAACCCTCGCGGAAGACGAAGCGTGCCATGCCGATCTGGATCACGTCCTCATGCCGCAGCAGGCGTTGCTGGATCGCCTCGGCATTCACTCGCGTACCTGACTTGCTGCCGAGGTCACTCAAGGTGTAGCCCTGCGAATCGACCGTTATGCGCGCATGATGGGCTTCGACACCGGGGCCGCCAATACGGATCTCGTTGCTTGCATCGGCGCCCACTGATACGGGCTTTGGCGGCAGTGGAATGGCCGTGCGTCCGGCTTCCGGATTCTGCGGAACCAGCCGGCCAGTGCGCAGCGACATCGTCGCACTGGCACCAAACGCAGGTGGCTTGGCGCCTGGCGCGGCCGGTACTTTCGGCGGCTCTGGCAGCTTCAGCACCTGCAGGATCTGGGTCTGCGCCGCCGGAATATCGAGGGAGGCGAGATCCATCGGAATATCAATATCCTCGGCAATCGGCATTTCCTGCGTGCTCGCAGGCCCCTGATCGGATGCCAGCAGCAACTCCTCCTCGCTCGAAAACACCTCGAGGAATCGCGCACGCAGTGCCTCGCCCTGCTTGTGTGCAACCGCGCGCTCGGTCAAGGCGGTCTCGATTGCCTGCAGGCGATTCTTGTATTCCTCTTCGCTGAATTCGCCGAGCTTGCGGCGCAACTCGATTTCCTGGCGATCCAGCTTGACCGCCTCATGCGCGTTGGTGATGTCGGCCAGGGCGCCGCGCAAACGGGCGTAGGATTCGCGCGCCTGCTGGCGCATCGGTTCGGCCTTGGCCTCAAGAGTGGCCAACTGCTTCTTGTAATCGGCATTGACGCGGCTGAACACGGCCGGATCGAAATCGGCCTTGACCGCCTCCAGACCGGACAGGCGTCCACGCAGAATGTCGGCCTCCTCCTTGAGCGCCTTGAGCGCATCGATGACACCGAGATCCACCCCGGTCAGGGACTCTGGCAATTCACGGCTACTCATCATCTTCGCTCTCCGAGCCGCATCAAGCGGCAGAAAATTCGACTTCGACTGCACCGAAGCGCAGCGTATCCCCGGGCTTTATCGGCACATCGACGCCCGTTCCGACCCGCACATTATTCACAAACGTGCCATTTACGGTACGTGTTTCCTCGCGCACGAAGAAAAGCTGGCCCTGACAAACAAGCTTGGCATGGCGACGACTCAAGCTGCGCGTCGGGTCGACATCGCTGAGATCAATTTCCGGGTTGATGCCGGCGCCAGGATCGGGGCGGCCGACCAGGTATTCGTTGATCGCCGGATCGAGCGCAAATACACCGCCCTTGACATGCTTGAGCACGCAGTCCCCGCGCGATTTTGCCGCGGGCGGCGATGCCCGAGGCGGCTCGATCGTGGTGCGCGATTCCACGGGCATCAACTTTGCCGATTGCTTGATTGTTTCCGGGTGCGCGGCCGGTGACGGGCCGACGCGATCCGGCGACGCGGCACTGGCCGGCTTGCGTTTGTTGCCGGCCGCCTCGACCAGCGCGCAAGCGAGCCGCATCTCGCTCTGTTGGTGACGTTGCGCAAGCGTGCGCAGGATGATGATCGCAATTTCGACGTTCTGGCGCAGCAAGTCGGCAAATCCGGCGCGCTCGATCTTGAGCAGACGTGCCGGCTTGCGCACGATCGCCGAAGTAAAGCGCGGCTGGTCTTCGAGCATCGACGCTTCACCGAAGAAATCGCCCGGGCCAAGGCTGGCGACCGGATCGGCTCCGCGAGCCGCCAGCATCAGGTCGATGCTTCCGGATTCGATGATGTACATCGTCAACCCGGAATCACCCTCGGCATACACCGCTTGACCAGCCGGCAATTTGAGGTAGGCATCGGCAGCTTGGCTCATTGGAGCAAGGTCTCTGACGCAGCGGGGTCGGGCCCGGACTCTTGATTATGCCGAGCGCACGGTGCCAGCGGCAACCGGCAAGCCGATCAGCGCCTGGATCGATCGATTCCGGCCGAACCAGGCCGGGGCATCTGAATTGCGAACCCGATCACCGATGCGGCACTTCGACGCACGACCCGGGACAAACCGCACCCCCACTCTCCACTCTCCACTCCCCACTCCCCACTCCCCACTCCCCACTCCCCACTCTCCACTCTCCACTCTCCACTCCCCACTCCCCACTCCCCACTCTCCACTCTCCACTCTCCACTCTCCACTCTCCACTCTCCACTCTCCACTCTCCACTCCCCACTCCCCACTCCCCACTCCCCACTCCCCACTCCCCACTCCCGTATAGCGCGAATTCCCGGGCAAGTTGGGCGCTCCAGCATGAATGAGCAGGTGATGAAACTTGGTTGCGACCGCCAAGGCCCTGCTGATATAGTTCGTCGGCTCTGCAGGCAGCGTTTTTGCTGGCTGCCCGAGATTCCATCAAGCATTCGAGCAAGTCCAGGTGCGCAATTCCATCGCCTATGGCTGGCGCGTGGCGGTTCGCACCGCGCTTTTGCAGATCGGAGTGACCTTCATGGTTGCCTTGGTCGCCTCGATATACGGCTGGCGGATCGGCGCAGCGACATTCGCGGGTGGTGCGATCATCACGATCGGCAATGCGTTGTTTGCCTTGCGCCTGTTCGGGCGGGGAGTCACCCCGGCACGCGATGCATTGCGTTCCGCCTATGCGGCGGAAGTCATCAAGTGGTTCTGGCTGTGCCTGGCGCTGACACTGGCCATCGCAGTCTTGAAACTGCCTTTCGCCGGGCTGATCACCGGCATATTGGCAGCGCAGTTTTCATTCTGGATCAGCCTCATTGCAATCAGGTAGCACGATGGCCAGCGAACACGCATCGCCGAACATGACCGAGTACATCAAGCATCACCTGCATCATTGGCAGGTGCAGATGCCGGGTACCGAAGGCCAGTTCTTCCTGATCAACCTCGACAGCATCCTGTTCAAGTTGCTGATGGTTCTGTTGTTCCTCTGGTTGTTCGTGCGCGTGGCCAACCGGGCCACCTCGGGCGTACCGGGCAAGATGCAGTGCGCGATCGAGATGGTGCTGTCAGGCGTCGATGGCATGGTTCGCGAAACTTTCCACGGTCGCAGCAAGCTGATCGGCCCGCTGTCACTGACCATCTTCTGCCTCGTGTTCATGATGAACTTCATGGACATGCTGCCAGTCGACCTGCTGCCCTGGATCTGGGGTGGCGCTCACGAACTTGCCGGACACGACCCCGCGCATGCCTATCTGCGCGTGGTGCCGACCGCTGACCTCAACACCACCTTCGGCATGGCGATCACCGTATTCCTGTTGATCCAGTACGTCGGACTCAAGCACAAAGGTGTGTTCGGGTTTTTCAAGGAGTTCTTCACCGCTCCGTTCGGCCCGTGGTTTGCACCATTCAATCTGTTGCTGCGCTTGATCGAGGAGGCGGTTCGACCGCTGTCGTTGTCGCTGCGACTGTTCGGCAACATGTACGCTGGCGAGTTGATCTTCATCCTGATCGCGGTGCTGACCCTGGGTGCCTCGCTCGACCATTTTTCGACCTACCTCTTGGGCATGGGCCAGTTCATTGCCGGCTTCGCCTGGACCGCGTTCCATATCCTGATCATTACCCTGCAGGCCTTCATCTTCATGGTGCTTTCGATCGTGTATCTGAGCATGGCTGCAGAACATCATTGATTTTTGTTTCAGCTTTTTCTTTCAACCAAAATAATTGACACGGAGAGAACCATGGAAACCATCGCAAACGTTGCCCAGGTCGGCGACCTGCTCAGCATGACGGTCATCGCCGCCGCAATCCTGATCGGAATGGGCGCGCTTGGAACGGCGATCGGCTTCGCCCTCCTCGGCGGAAAGTTCATCGAAGGTGCTTCGCGTCAACCGGAGCTCACCCCGATGCTGCAGACCAAGATGTTCATCGTCGCCGGCTTGCTCGATGCGGTGCCGATCATCGGCGTCGCCATTGCCCTGCTGCTGCTGTTCGCGAACCCGCTGCTCGCCACGCTTGGCGTGAAGTAATCGTTCCAGTAACCCGGCATCCGCGCGGCGGCCGCAGGGCCGCCTGCACGCAGGAGCAAGAGCAATGATTCCCAATATCACTCTGGTGATCCAGGGCCTGGTGTTTTTCGCCGTCACCCTGCTCGTCATGAAGTTCATCTGGCCGCCGATCATCGCGGCCATCGAAGAGCGTCAGGCCAAGATCGCCGAAGGTCTGGCTGCGGCTGACCGTGCCCGTCAGGAACTGGCCGATGCCGATTCGCGCGTGGCCGACGAGATCCGCAAGGCGCGCGTCGAGGCGGTCGCAATCATCGACAAGGCCGCCCATCAAGCCAATCAGATCGTTGACAAGGCACGCACCGATGCGATTGTCGAAGGCACCAAGCAGAAGGCCATCGCCGCCGCCGAGATCGAAAGCATGGCGCATCGTGCCCGCGAGGAATTGCGCGGCAAGGTTGCCTCGCTGGCCATCGCCGGTGCCGAAAAGATCCTCAAGCGCGAGATCGACGCGACTGCGCACAAGGATCTGCTCGACCAGCTCGTGAGCGAGATCTAGCCCCATGTCGAGCGCACTGACTCTGGCCAGACCGTACGCACGCGCCGCTTTCGAGACGGCGCTGTCGCATGCGGCATTGGCCGGCTGGGCTGAAAAGCTCAGCTTCGCCGCCGAAGTGGCCGCCGATTCCCGCGTGGTCGCGCTGTTCGGCAATCCACGCCTCGGCAGCAGCCAGTTGGCGTCGTTGTTCCTGCCGCATGGTGAAAAGGCCGACTCCGATTTCGGCCGATTCATCAGCCTGCTGGCTGACAACGGTCGCTTGCCGGTGCTGCCCGAGATTGGCGCCTTGTACGAGCAGCTCAAGCTCGAATCGGAACGCACGCTGAAAGTGCGCCTGCGCACGGCGACGCGCGTCGATGCGGCTGAACTCGAAAAAATCAGCGCGGCGCTCAAGCGTCGCTTCAATCGGGACATCGAGCTGAGCCAGTCGATCGATCCGAAAATGCTCGGCGGCGCCGTCATCGACGCTGGCGAAATTGTCATTGATGGTTCGGTACGCGGCCGCCTGGCGCGACTCGAACAAGCGCTCGTTCAGTGAGAACTAAAAATGTCAGCGGAATAGCGGTGAGCAGTGAGCGGGAAGAGCAACAAACCGCCGCGCACCCACTGCTTTTCCCGCTCACCGCTCACTGCTAACCGCTCACAACCACTTAAAGAACATCCGCGCACGACACACATCGAGCACGAACCGGGAAACCAGCATGGCAACCACAATCAATCCGTCTGAAATCAGCGAACTCATCAAGCACCGCATCGAGGAGTTCAAGCTCACCGCCGATGCGCGCAACGAGGGCACGATCACCAGCGTGTCCGACGGCATCGTGCGCGTGCACGGCCTCAATGATGTGATGTCCGGCGAAATGGTCGAGATGCCTGGCGACACGATCGCACTGGCTCTGAACCTTGAGCGCGACTCGGTCGGTTGCGTGGTTCTTGGTGGATACGAGCACCTGCGCGAAGGCGACACGGTCAAGACCACCGGCAAGATCCTCGAGGTTCCGGTCGGTCGCGAACTGCTTGGACGCGTCGTCGACGCGCTCGGCAACCCGATCGACGGCAAGGGTCCGATCAACGCCAAGCACAGCGCACCGATCGAGAAGGTCGCGCCCGGCGTGATCTGGCGCAAGTCGGTCGACCAGCCGGTGCAGACCGGCTACAAGTCGGTCGACTCGATGATTCCGATCGGCCGCGGTCAGCGCGAGCTGATCATCGGCGATCGCCAGACCGGCAAGACCGCCCTGGCCATCGACGCGATCATCAACCAGAAAGAATCCGGCATCAAATGCATCTACGTTGCGATCGGCCAGAAGCAGAGCTCGATCGCCAACGTCGTGCGCAAGCTTGAGGAACACGATGCGCTCAAGCACACCATCATCGTTGCCGCCTCGGCTTCCGAATCGGCGGCCATGCAATACATCGCGCCGTATTCCGGCTGCTCGATGGGCGAGTTCTTCCGCGACATCGGCGAAGACGCCCTGATCATCTATGACGATCTGACCAAGCAGGCCTGGGCCTACCGTCAGATCTCGCTGTTGCTCAAGCGCCCGCCGGGCCGTGAGGCGTATCCGGGTGACGTGTTCTACCTGCATTCCCGCTTGCTCGAGCGTGCCGCTCGCGTCAACGAAGAATGGGTCGAAAAGCAGACCAACGGCGCCGTCACCGGCAAGACCGGTTCGCTGACCGCCCTGCCGATCATCGAAACCCAGGCCGGCGACGTTTCCGCGTTCGTGCCAACCAACGTGATCTCGATCACCGACGGCCAGATCTTCCTTGAGACCGATCTGTTCAACGCCGGCATTCGTCCCGCCGTCAACGCTGGCGTCTCGGTGTCCCGAGTCGGTGGCGCGGCGCAGACCAAGATCGTCAAGAAGCTGTCCGGTGGTGTGAAGCTCGCCCTCGCCCAGTTCCGCGAGCTCGCGGCCTTCGCGCAGTTTGCTTCGGATCTCGATGCGGCGACACGCGCCCAGCTTGAGCGCGGCCAGCGCGTCACCGAATTGATGAAGCAGAAGCAGTACGCACCGCTGTCGATCGCAGAACTTTCGCTGTCGGTCTACGCCGCGGAGAAGGGCTACCTCGACGATCTGCCAATCGCCAAGATCCTGCCGTTCGAAGCCGCCCTGCATCAGCATTTCCACAGCAACTACGCCGACTTGATGAAGAACATCGTCGACACCGGCGACTGGAACAGCGACATCGAAGGCAAGTTCAAGGCGGGCCTTGATGAATTCAAGACAACCGGTTCCTGGTAGGAACCGGCGGGATTCGGGATTGGGGATTCGGGATTCGTAAAAGCCCGATTCGCGGCAGCTCCTGATCTAACGAATCCCGAATCTCGAATTCCGAATCCCGAAAGCAAGTCCCGCAGCCGAATGTTGACTGCAACGACGAAACTGTGAGGTAGACGTGGCCAGCGGCAGAGAAATCAAAACCAAGATCAAGAGCGTGCAGAACACCCGCAAGGTGACGCGTGCGCTGGAAATGGTCTCGGCATCGAAAATCCGCAAGGCGCAGGATCTGATGAAGGCGTCGCGTCCGTATGCGCGTCTGATGCGTCAGGCCATCGGCCACATCGCGCACGCGAACAGCGAGTACCAGCACCCTTTCATGGTCGAGCGCAGCGCGATCAAGCGCGTCGGGTTTGTCGTTGTTTCGACCGATCGCGGCCTCTGTGGCGGCCTCAATACCAACCTGTTCCGCAGCCTGCTGACGCGTATCCGCGAGTGCCAGGACAAGGGCATCGAAATCGATATGGTCTGCATTGGCCAGAAGGCGACTTCGTACTTCCGTCGACTCAAGGTCAACATGCTCGGCAGCGTCACCCATCTCGGCGAGAAGCCGCAGGTCGACCAGTTGATCGGCGTGATCAAGGTCATGCTTGATGCCTATACCGAAGGTCGCATCGATCGCGTGTCACTGGTCTACAACGATTTCGTCAACACCATGACGCAGAAGGCAACGATCGACCAGTTGCTGCCGCTGCCGCCGTCGGATGAGCTGCCAACCACGCACGCATGGGATTACCTGTACGAGCCTGATGCGGCGACCGTGCTCGATCACGTCCTGACGCGTTATGTCGAGTCGGTTGTCTACCAGGCAACCCTCGAAAATCTCGCCAGCGAACATGCCGCGCGCATGGTGGCCATGAAGAGCGCGTCCGACAACGCGACCAAGGCCATCGGCACGCTCACCCTGATCTACAACAAGGCCCGCCAGGCCGCGATCACCCAGGAAATCTCGGAGATCGTAGGCGGAGCAGCAGCTGTGTAAGTGCGGGAGTGGGGAGTGGGGAGTAGGAAATGGGAAGGCAACCGCTTTCGCTCTCCTATTCCCCACTCCCTACTTCCCACTCCCCATATCGATTGGCTTCGCGGCAATCGCCACGAGCCAAAACGTTTAAATGCAACGGAGCTATCCGCATGAGCAACCAAGGCAAAGTCGTACAAATCATCGGCGCCGTCGTCGACGTCGAATTCCCGCGCGAATCCGTGCCGAAGGTCTACGACGCGCTGACCATTGATGGCATGGCGATCACGCTTGAGGTGCAGCAGCAGCTCGGTGATGGCGTCGTGCGTACGATTGCGCTCGGCTCGACCGACGGCCTAAAGCGCGGCCTCGTCACCAACAACACCGGTGAAGGCATCAAGGTTCCGGTCGGCAAGGAAACCCTCGGCCGCATCATGGACGTGCTCGGCAACCCGATCGACGAAGCCGGCCCGATTGGCGAGAAAGAAAAGTGGGTCATCCATCGCAAGGCTCCGGCCTATGACGACCAGGCTTCGAGCAATGATCTGCTTGAAACCGGCATCAAGGTCATCGACCTGGTCTGCCCGTTCGCCAAAGGCGGCAAGGTCGGCCTGTTCGGCGGCGCCGGCGTCGGCAAGACCGTCAACATGCTTGAATTGATCAACAACATCGCCACCCAGCACGCCGGTCTCTCGGTGTTCGCTGGCGTCGGTGAGCGCACCCGCGAAGGCAACGACTTCTACCACGAGATGATCGAAGCGGGCGTGGTCAAGCTCGACGACATCCAACAGTCAAAAGTGGCAATGGTCTACGGCCAGATGAACGAGCCGCCGGGCAACCGACTGCGCGTCGCCCTGACCGGCTTGACCATGGCCGAGTACTTCCGCGACGACATCGACCCGGCCACCGGCAAGGGCAAGGACATCCTGTTCTTCGTCGACAATATCTACCGTTACACGCTGGCCGGAACCGAAGTCTCGGCTCTGCTCGGACGTATGCCATCCGCCGTCGGTTACCAGCCGACCCTGGCTGATGAAATGGGTCGCCTGCAGGAACGCATCACCTCGACCAAGACCGGCTCGATCACCTCGATCCAGGCCGTCTATGTGCCGGCCGATGACTACACCGATCCGTCGCCGGCAACCACGTTTGCGCATCTGGATTCGACCGTTGCACTGTCGCGCGACATCGCCAGCCTCGGTATCTACCCGGCCGTCGATCCGCTGGCCTCGACCAGCCGCCAGCTTGATCCGCTGGTCATCGGCAACGAGCACTACGACACCGCGCGTCGCGTCCAAGGCACCCTGCAGCGCTACAAGGAACTGAAGGACATCATCGCGATTCTCGGCATGGACGAGCTCAGCGAAGATGACCGCAACACCGTCTACCGCGCGCGCAAGATCGAGAAGTTTTTCTCGCAGCCGTTCACGGTCGCCCAGGTGTTCACCGGCGCGCCGGGCAAGTACGTGACGCTGAAAGAAACCATCCGCGGCTTCAAGATGATCTGCGACGGCGAGTGCGACGCGCTCCCCGAGCAGGCCTTCTACATGGTCGGCGGCATTGACGAGGCCTTCGCCAAGGCTGAAGAGATGGCGAAGAAGGCCGCCTGAAGAAGCGGGAGTAGGAAATCGGGAGTGGGGAGTGGGAAAAGCAAAGCTGCTTCGCCACTTCCTGTTTCGATGCATCGGGATTGAAGGATAGCCTGTAGAGATTGGACGAGAAGCCGCGCAACGCGCCCGCTTCTACCCACTCCCTACTCCCTACTCCCCACTCCCGTCGACCGAATGCAATGAGAGAGACAAAATGAGCACCATCCGCTGCGACATCGTCAGTGCCGAGAAGGAGATTTTCCACGGCAACGTGAGCATGGTCATCGCCACCGGCGAGATGGGTGAGCTTGGCATCGCACCGCGGCATGCGCCGCTGATCACGCGGCTCAAGGCTGGCCAGGTACGCCTGAAACTTGAGAACGGCGACGAGCAGTTCTTCTATGTTTCGGGCGGCATTCTCGAAGTCCAGCCGCAGGTCGTCACCGTGTTGGCCGATACCGCCGAACGTGCCGCCGATCTGGATGAGGCCGCCGCACGCAAGGCCAAGGATGACGCCGAGCGCGCGATCGCCAATCGTGTCGACGCCCTGGAAATCGCCGAGGCACAGGCCCAGTTGGCCCAGGCACTCGCCCAGTTGCAGGCACTCGAACAGTTGCGCCGCAGCCTCAAGCACTGAGGTGCTGTGAGCGGCTGGCAGGGAGCGGTTAGCGGGAAGAGCCGGTGGGGGCTGCCACTGAATTTCCGGCTTCGCGCGCTCCCACTCCAGCACATCGCGACCGCAACAAGTCCCTCGACGGGGCGACTGAAACCGACCAATCCCCCGTGAAGTTGCTGCTTTTCGTAGGGCGGAACCCGCGAAGCGGATTCCGCCGCACGAAGCATCGTCCCGCCATTGCGTACATTTTCCGCGCGAACGCCGCAATCACCTGCGGCGCCTCCGCCCAACAAATGCCACTCCCCGCTCAGCGCATCCTCGATCTCATGGCATCACGACCGCAGGAAGCACCTTTTTGGGGCGACTGAGACCCCTTTGACGAAGGGCCTTCCGGCTCTTCCCGCTAACTGCCAACCGCTCGCCGCTCCCCCGCTGACTGCTCAACGCCAACCGCCCATCCCCGGAGCTTGACCGCCCGGCGAGCACCGCAGCGTCTTTTCGTTTCCCGATACCTCAGAATCGGCTATGGTTTGACGTCCGCCCCTGGAGATTCCGTCAATGCGCGCCAACTCGCTGCATGTGGTCATCCTCGCTGCCGGCGAAGGCAAGCGCATGCGCTCGGCGCGGCCCAAGGTGCTGATGCCGCTGGCCGGCAAGCCAATGCTCGGTCATGTCCTCGATGTTGCGCGCTCGCTCGATCCGGCCGCGATCCATATCGTCTATGGGCACGGCGGCGACCAGGTTCGCGCGGCCTTTGCCGATCCGGATCTTTCATGGGTGCACCAGGCGCAGCAGAACGGCACCGGTCATGCGGTCAAACTGGCGATGCCAGCGATACCCGACCTGGCGCACGTTCTCGTGCTGTATGGCGATGTGCCCCTGATCCGACGCGACACACTCGAAGAAATGCTGCTGGCGAAGGGATCGTTGACAGCCCTGGTCACCGAGCTTGAGGAACCCTACGGCTACGGGCGCATCATCCGCGACGGCATCGGCCGCGTGCATGCGATCGTCGAGGAAAAGGACTGCAGCGTCGAGCAGCGCGCGATCACCTGGGTCAACAGCGGCATTCTTGCGGCCGAAGCACGTCGCCTGCGCGTCTGGCTCAACAATCTGTCCAGCGACAATGCCCAGGGCGAGTACTACTTGACCGACGTCTTCGCCCAGGCCAGCGAGGAGGGCGAGCCCGCCCAAGCCAGCCATTGCAAGAATCCGCAGGAGGTATTCGGCGCCAACGATCCCTGGCAACTGGCTTCGCTTGAGCGCCAGTACCAGCGCCTGCGTGCGACCGAACTGGCCACCGAGGGCGTGCGTTTCTCCGATCCCGTGCGCTTCGACCTGCGCGGCAAGGCCACGGTCGGACGCGATGTCGAAATCGATGTCGATGTCATCCTGGAGGGGCATGTCGATCTCGGTGATGAGGTTTCAATCGGCCCCTACACACGTATCGCCAATTCACGGCTCGCCGCCGGCACCGTGGTCAAGGCGCATTGCGACATCGATGGCATCGTCACCCATGGCCCCTGCGTGATCGGCCCGTTCGCGCGACTGCGCCCGGGCACCGAGTTGGGGGCCGGCACACGCATCGGCAATTTCGTCGAAACCAAGAACACCCGGCTCGGCATGGGCTCAAAGATCAATCACCTGAGCTATGTCGGCGATGCCGAAATCGGCAGCAACGCAAACATTGGCGCCGGCACGATCACCTGCAACTACGATGGCGTCAACAAGCACCGCACGACTATCGGCGACGGCGCCTTCATCGGCTCCAACGCATCCCTCGTGGCCCCGGTTTCAATAGGCAATCGGGCCACGATCGGCGCGGGATCGGTGATTACGCGGTCGGCCCCGGATGGCGAATTGACCGTGGCCCGCGCCCGCCAGAACACGGTGCCAGGCTGGCGGCGGCCAAGAAAAGACTGACAACGACGATTCAGGCATTCGATTGATCATTCACCAATGCGATGCCATGAATTCATGGCATCGCTCATCGGTGACGAGCGGACTGCGATTTCGACGAGGCCCCGGTTCCGGCCGCAGCGACAGCAACGCCGGACAGCACCGAAAAAACTGCCATCAGAGCCTGCGTTCGCAACGGGTAGTCGACGATCGAGTGCAGTACGATCACACCGATTCCCATCATTGCCGCCATCCCATATACCCGGGCGGGCGATCCTGGACGCTTGCGCAACAATTTGATCAGGGTCAGTACGAATACCAGCAATGTCAGCAGCACCACGCACACGCCCAATACACCGCCTTCCAGCCACCACTGGGCATATTCGTTGTGCGCGTTGTTGATATAGGCGCCCATCAGAAAATCATCGCTCGAGCCCTGCTGAAAGGCCGCAACAAAAGTCCCGGCTCCTGCACCCAGTGGTGCATGTTCAATGCCGATTGCGAGCGTTTCGCGTGAAATCCGGTAGCGGGAGCCATCGACCACAGCTTCTCCCGCATCACTCTTCATCCAGGCCAGTGCGGCGTGCAACCCAACCACGAAGGCCAGGAGAGCAAGCGCCGAACCGAACTGCAGCAACCGGCTTTCACGAAAAGTCCGCATCGACGGCAATCCCGCGCTCAGCAGTACCCCCGCGAGCATGACCATCGCGATGATGACTCCGGCTCGCGAGCCAATCAGTGGCAGCGCGGCCATGAGGATCAGTGCGATGAGAACGAGGATTCCAGGTTTTCCACCCAAGCGGCCACTTTCCCGCGCGTATCTCCACGCATTGACTAAGAACACGGTGACCAGCATCAGGCCAATGGCGAGCATGTCGGCCTGATGATTGCGATTGGCAAAGACGCCACCCATGTTTGGCGCAAATTCCGGGTAGGGATTGAGAAAACTTTGCTGCCCCGCCGCGACCTGGGCGAACGCGAACGCGAGATTGGCGACACAAAGGACGACGACGAGTCCAAGCATTCGTCGCCACGCCGCCCGTCCGACTGAAAGCATGCAGAAAAACAGAGCCAGACCCGGCAGCAGGAAATAGAAATCGCGCTCGGTCGCGGCGGGTGACAACGACCAACGCAGATCCAGCGCAGAAACACCAGCCGCATTGAGATCCCGCCACAACGATATGCGTTCCGTGGGCAGCTTCCAGAGTGACCACGGTAGTGGCAACATTTGCAGCAACGGCACAAGCGCGATCATTGCGGCAGCGACGACGGCCATGCGAGCGGAGACGAGACGTTCGCTGCTGTCGCGGCGGATTACTGCAAAAAGCAGAATCGGTATGGCCATCAATTGGGCCGCCAACATGCCGAGATTCGCTTGAGCCGAATCACCGCCGCCGAGGAAACAAAGACAGAGCAACACCGCCGCCGCAATCAGCAGGTAAGCATCTCCCCGTTTCAACTCGGGATCGTCATTCATGGGTAGACATGATCCCCGGAAAACCCGACATCATGGCCTTTGGCGCGGACCTCGACGACAACCCGGGTCGGCAGATCACGCCTGCAAACAGATGCGGCACTTTCCCGATCGACGCCCCTCGACAATCCAATAGAAAAAGGCCTGGCGAATTCGCCAAGCCTTTCGATTGAAGCGGTAACCACCTTGCAGGTAACCGTAGTGTCTTTTCAGACCGGTCAGCGGCTGACCGGGGAGCGGTTGTCGTTGCCTCGGCTGTCGATGATGGCGTACAGAGCCGCGCCACCGAGAATCGCGCCGCCGATGATCCAGCCCCTGGACGAACCACCCGCGACCGCGACCGGCAAGACACAGGTCGCGGGAATCTCGTAGACGCCGGGCTTCTCATACTTCTGCTTGCAGCCATCGTTGTAGACGACCGTTGCGGCACTCTCCTCGGAAACCATCAGGCGTGCCTTCGCCCGGACGCGTTGATCCGGCAAAGCTGTTGCAAATTCACCGCCATCACTGACCATGATGACGCCACCATCGGTTTCCACCTTGGCGACTGTCGCGCCTGTCGGGCTGGCTTCAGCGGTACTCTGCGCATTCAACGGCAGGGAAACCATTGCGACAACGAGACCGAATACCATCGAACCAACGATTGACTTGTTCATTTGTATCCCCCATGACGGGATTGAGCTTGGCCAGTCTAGAACAGCTTGCGAATCAAGGCAATTCGACAATGAAGCACCGCATGCTTGAGCCTGGCAGGCTGGCAGCGTTCCGAGAGTCCGTCCAACGGCCTCAGCGATGAGCGTTCCGGGTGACTCCAGGCAATGCGTGGTTTTCGATTCGCTCGATGGCGAAGTCATCAAAACTTATCGAACCATGGATGACCTTGCCCGGCCCATCGGTACCGGAATTGCCCAGCCAGAGATCCTGAGCCAGACATTCCTGATCAGGCACTTCAAAGTCGATGCCTTGCTCTTTCCAATGGAAACTGCCGCCCAGATGCTCGGAAACCATCAGTTCCTTGCCGCTTTGCTGGCATCGAATATGCCATTGCACGCCGCGATCGCTGCGAAGATCTTCGGCCATGGCACGAAAACTCAAGCGATACGGGCCCGCACCCAGCAACAGCCACTGGTGCAGCGGAATCACCTCGACGCGTCGGCCCAGGAACATCAGTCCTACGGCATGTGCACCGTTCGCTCCTGGCGGGGAAGTGCGATCGATGATCACCCCAGCCGAATCACCGATGCGCCAATCGAAACCCGTGGCGCTGGGTTGCGTCTCGAAGCCGCCATTGAAGACGTAACCCAGCCTGGTCGGATGCGCTTGCTCGATGGTGCCGACCCAGAGCGCATAGGCCTCGCCCCAGGCTCCGTCTTGCGCCAGTCGATCGATCCACCGTCCCTTTGCCGCCAGATCCAGGGCACCATGTCGTTGCAGGGCCGAAAGAACCCGATCGATCGCGTCCGAACCAGCCTTGTTCAGCAAGGAATTCAGGAATCCGTTTCGCCAGGCAGGTTGTCCGGCCAGCTTGATGGCCAGGGCGTCAGCAAATTCCGGATTGTTGGCAAGTTCAATCAACACTGGAAACAGGCGCGCGCTCTGGCCTGGCGATACGCGCAGGATTCGGTCGATCCCGTCCAGTGCATCGGCGTAACGCGCTTGCGCCAAATCCTCACCCGCCAACCAGGCGCGTGGACCGAGCGCCTGAGGTTCATGGCGCAAGGCGATCGTCGACAACTGTATGGTCAGGAGGCGGTCGCCCTGCATTCTCGCCACTTCTGCAAGGACAACAAAACCCCGCCCGTTCAGTGGTTCCCGACTCAACAGTCGTTGTGCTGTTTCCTGCGCATCCGCAAGCGCACCCTGATCGAGCTGCGCTTGCGCGAGTGCAAGCAGGGCTGCGGGATTGCCTGCATCCCACTCAAGCGCTCGCTGCGGCGAATCGCTGGCGAAATATTCGGACATGCCAATCACAATGACACGCCAGACAGCTACCAGGGCCAAGGCTGTCAAGCCAAGGAATGCAATGCGCTTTGCGACGGATCTCATCGCGAAGGCGAGACCTCGATCCGGGTGATCTTCCAGTTGCCAGCGCGCCACACCATATCGAGCATCAACTGGCCGGATTCCGCGTCGGAACGCCTGGAATCGACATGATAGGTCGCCTGCATCGCGACCGCCGAATTGGTAATGCGCCACGTTGGCGAGCCCAGCGCAAACGCCTCGGCGTCCGCATGTTCGTTGCGAGCATGCAAGGCGCTGCGCTCACGTTCAACGCTACGTTCGCCATGCTCATCGTTCCACTTCGGCAAGCCGGTATCCTGACTGCGAAGATACCGAACCATGCCGCGTACCCGCTCACGGGCGAGCTCGAGTCGGGCGAGAGTCTCGCGACCCAGATCTTCAGGCGTCTGTCGCAGCGTCGGTTCGGACAGATCCGGATCAACCGGCGGTTGGCTCGATCGAGCCGTCAGCGCGTCGGATCCAGCCTCGCCAGACTCTGCTCGTTTGAGCATCGAGACAGGCTCGGGCGCGTGAGCATCCGCCGTCGACCGCGAATCGGGTTGTGTTTCGACGACGTCCCTGGGGTGATCTGTCAAAGCCATTTCGGCGGAAGGTTCCCGATCCTTGATTCCGGAATCGACAGCCTGTCCCGACTCGAAAGGAGTCACCGTCGGCGCTGATGCGACAGCATTGCCGCGCCGGGCCGGCTGACGGCTGACCGGTTGAGTCGGTGCGGGATCTTGTGCCTTCATCGACGGCACGATCCGCTCGCTTGCCACCGCATGCTGCCCGTCAAGGCCGCTGCCGGAAGGACGAACCCGCACTGGGCCCGCAACTGCGGTGCTTCCAGCCAGCCAGCCCGCGTCGGGTATCGAAGCGGACGGTTTTCGGCCGAACGGAGCGGGAGTCACTGTTGGATCGTTCGTGACCGGTGCGGAATGATCGCGGGCAATCCTGTCTTGGCCGGACTCTCGAGCGGCAGGTGATCGATCATCGAGGTGATCACTGATCGCGTCTTTCACCGGCTTCGGAAATTCGATATCGGCGGGTGCCGGAGCCGAAGTTGCTTCAGGCACACGTGCAGTCGGCAACCGCTCATGCGGCATGGAATTGCCGTCAAACGGCAATCTTGGTCGACTCGTCGATTGTGCATCTAGCGACTGCGATGCAAGCGCATCCGGATCCACCCGATCCTGACGCGTCGCGCCCAGATAGATCAGGCACAAGATCGCGAGCAGCAGGCCGCCAATGGCGACTCGCCGAAGCCAATGTGGCCGTCCATTGCCGACCGGCGCAACGCTCCAGGCCGGCGTCTGGATGGCATCTTCGCCGGTGCCATTGATCGCAGGCAGCTGGGCGCTTTCCAATCGCGTTCGATCGTATTCCGCGCGTGAAGTCTCATTGCGCAACTGCTGCCAGGCCCAGTTGACCTTGGTCGTCAACACGGCCTCCCAGTCTTCGCCCCGACGATCCGGATGCAACCAGCGTTGCAGCCAGATGTGGTGTTGCCGAATCAGGCTGGAGTCCGCATCCGGGGCAAGTCCAAGGATCCGGTATGCATCCGTTCCAGGTTCAAACAGGACCTGATGCAGATAGAAACGCACCGCTTCCAGAACCATCTCTTCGGATTGAGAGCAACGCGCAGCAGTGTTTCCCAACTGCGGCTGCATGGCCGACGCCAACTGCAACACTTCGCCAATATTCCCCGGCAGCGGCCTATCGCGCAGGGCAAAGCGCTGAATCGGCGCCTGATGCAGGGCCAAAGCCAGTTCCAGTGCGTCGACGTTCATCAGCGTCCCTTGCGCTCAAGCAATTTCCGGGAACCCCCGTAGGCGTAGTAGCCCTCATAGTCGTAGCCGTAACCGCTGGCCTTGGCGTCGTATTGAGTCAGCAGAGAGCCGATCAAACGTGCGCGGGTCAGACGCAATCGCTTGATTGCCGCTTGAGCCGAGCTGATCTTCGATGAACCGGAGCGCACGATCAACAAGGTGCCACCAGCCGCATTGGCCAGAATCGGCGCATCGGCGATACCAAGCACGGGTGGGCCATCAATGATGATCTGGTCGTATTTCTGCGCGGCGATAAGGAACAGGGAAACCAGACGCGATCCGGCCAGCAATTCGGTCGGACTGGGCGGCAACGGTCCCGACATGATGATATCGAGATTCTTTCTATCGGTCCTGGTTACCGACTGATCGAGGGTTTTTGCGCCTGACAACAAACTGCTCAAGCCGGGACCGGCAACCAAGCCCATCGTCTTGGAAAGCGACGGATTGCGCAGATCGGCTTCGATCAGAAGTACCCGCTTGCCCAGATGAACGAAATTTTGGGCCAAGGTGAGCGCTGATGTGGATTTGCCTTCGCTCGCTGCGGGACTGGTAATCAGCAGCACCTTTGGCACGCCCCGCTCCGTCGAAAACTGCAAAGCTGTGCGCACCGACCGGTAGCTCTCGGAGAATGCCGAACGCGGATCCGCGATAGCCTCGCGTGGAGTCTGTTTGGCCAGTCTTGGAATGATTCCGAGTACGGGCAGCTTCAGATGCTGCTCGATGTCCTGTGGCGTCTTCAGCGTGTCGTCCACAAATTCGATCAGCAATGCCGTCATTACCCCGAGCATCATTCCGAGCAGGCAGCCGAGCATCAGGTTGCGTGAAAGACTCGGCGCGGAGCGCGACATCGGAATTTCGGCTCGATCCACAACAGAAATATTGCTCGACTTGATCCCGCCCGCCATGCCGACTTCCTTGTAGCGTTGCAACAAGGCGTTGTAGAGCTGCCGGTTGGTATCGACATCACGCTTTAGAATGTTGTACTGGATGCTGCTTCGATCCGCCTCCAGTGTTTCTGTGCGCAATTTGTCCAACTGCTCCTTGAGCATCGTCTCCTGACTGGCTACCGCGTCGAACTCGGCCTTTACCGATGCGCGAATACTGCTCAGCTCGGCCTCGATCTGCCTGGTCGACTCGTCGATCTGCCCCTTCAGCGACAACATCTCCGGATAATCCGGCTTGAAGGTCTGCAGTTTCTGCTGATACTGGCCCTGCAGTTGTGCCCGCTGCTGCTGCAGTGTGCGCAGAATCGAGTCGGTCAACATATCCGCAGGAAGCGCCCCGCCACTGACCTTGCTTGCCTCCAGCCAGCGCGATTCGGCGCGAATGCGTTGCTCCTGGGCTTTGGCCAGTGAAGCATTCAGGTCAACCAGGTTCTTGCCGACCAGAGAACTGCCATCAGCGTCCGGAACAATATTCTCTTTCTGCGCAAAGCCGACCAGGGATCGCTCCGATTCTTCGAGTTGCGATTTCAACTGGGTAAGCTGATCCTCAAGATACTTCTTGGCGTAGGAGGACGCACCGAACTTGCGATCCAGACTGGCAGCGATGAAGCCGTCAGCCAGCGCATTCGCGACGCGCGCCGAAAATGCCGGCAACATGCTTTCGTAGCTCACACGGACGAGATGCGATTCGGGCACCGGAACAACCGAGATGCCGCCCTGAACCAGTCCGGTCGCCTGACGCAATCTCACCAGTCCATTGCTGGCGCGGCTTTTCGCTGCGTCGGCACTTCCGCCAACCGCGATCGAAGCATCATCGGTCACACTCCTCGGCCCAAGCGGCTGTTCCTTGACCCGGGAATCAGGATTCAGCAACTCGCCCAGACGCTCACTCCAGTTTGGCGGCTGCAGTTGCTCGAAGATGTTGCTGTCGGCCAGATGAAGATCCTGGGCCACGCGCTCGGCAAGCGAGCGGCTCTTCAGCAGTTCATATTGGGTCCGGTTGAAATCCGGATCCCAGCCCTGCACCGGCGAAACGCCTGGCACATCCATGATCTGCATGCTGTCGCCTTCGATCTGCATGACCACGGTGGCACGAAACGTTGGCGGGGTCAGCAGGGTATTGACCAACGTGATCGTCACAACCACGGCCAGAATTGCGGCAATCAGCCAGCGTCGCTTGACCAGCATGCGCCAATAGGCGAGCAGGTCGATCTCGTTATCCACCGTCTGGTCGCCACCACCATCCAGCGACGTCGCCAAAGCCGAGTGCATTTCGGCATGCACCGGCATGTGGCGATCCACTCGACCGGATCCCTTGCGGCCTGGAACCGGGAGTGAATCAGTCCTGCCATTTGATGTGGCCGGTAGATTCTCATGCCTCATGCAGGTTCGCGCTCCCTCTCAGTTTGTTGGTTTACCAGCCCGGATTATTCATGAAAAACATGCGCCCTCGCTTGCTCCTTGAATCCACACGACTTTTCGCTCATTCGACAATAACACCCGCTGTTGCCTCAATCGCGGAAAGCCGTGTGAATCCAATGTCCTGCGCGATCACCACGCGTCTTCATGAATAGTCCGGGCCAGGAGTCTGGGCGGCAGAAATCTTCGGGCTGCAATCGTGCTCTCATCCATAGGCTGCGTCGATCGTCGGACTTGCATAGGCCCGCTATGCGCGCCTCCGATCGACGCAGCCTGTGGCGATAGCGCAATCTCGCTATTCAAAGTTCCTGTTGCCCAGACTCCTAGAGCAAGAAAAACAGGCTCAAGACGGGAGCAGCCTTGATGAATTTCCAGAATGCCGATCGGCCGGTCGCGTCGGGAACCACGACGATGTCGTCGCCATAAAGCTGAGGATCCTCCGCGGTACCCCTGCTGATCGCACGCATGTCGAAAACCGCCGCCATCTTCTTGCCCTGAACCTGGCGGAACACGATCACGTTGCCGGACTCCGCAAGCTCGTCGAAACCGCCGCCGATCGCGACGGCCTGGAGCAAGGTCGTCTTGCCGGTCAATGGATAGATGCCCGGCTTCTTGAATGAACCCTGCAAGGTGATGCGCTGACTCGTGTACTCCTTGACGAACACGGTCACCTGGGGATTCTGCAGATAAGTCTTTTCCAGGCTCGCGCCAATGGCTGTTTCAAGCTCCGGAATCGTGCGCCCGCCGGCCTGGATTCCACCGATCAAGGGCAATGAAATCTGACCGTTGGAATTGACCCGAACGGTGCGGTTCAGATCCGGCACGCCAAAAACCGTGATCTCGAGCAGATCCTGCGCACCAACCCGATAGTCTGAGCCGCCCTCATACGCACCCGTGATGCTTGTGGTATCCGGTGCGGGCAAGGTGCTTGCAGTCTGCGCGTTGCGCACGACCGGGCCGGAGCCACACCCCGTCAACGCGGTCAAGAGCAGCAAGCCCGACAAATGGCGCAGCAACAATCGTCTCATTGGCTCAGACCGCAACATGGGATTCCTCATTGTGCGCCAATCAGGCGCTTCCAGAAACTTCCCGGCCCTTTCGGAACTTTCTCGACGCGGGGCAACGCAGGCAGACTTTCGGGGTCGACGTTTTCCACAATGCCCTTCGGTCGCGTTACGACCAGATGATTTGCCTCGATGTCACCGATGCGCGCGGCGGCGGCATCGCGGCCTTCGGACAGAATGGTCGGTCGACGATCGGGGTGATGCGCGTCGGTTGCCAGAATGTGCACGCAACCTTCATCCAGCATGCGTTCCGACCAGTACAGCGGACGTCGACCAAAGCGACCTGCCATGCTCGCGGCAGTCAGTTGCATCCACGCGCCGCGCTCGACCAGGCGCTTGAAAACCGGATAGTGATCCTCGATCCAGGTCAGGCGTTCGGGATGGGTGATGACCGGAACAAATCCGGACAACATCAACTCGAAAACCGACTCCTCGAATCGCGGCGGAGCCACATGATGCGGCGGCTCAAGCAGCAGGTAGCGTGAACCGGCCAGGGTTGGAATCCGCCCACTGCGGATGGATTCGGACAATCCCGGCTCAAGATGCACATCCGCACCTGCGAGCAGGCGCAACTTGATCTGTCGGGTATCAAGCTTTGCCTGTAGGGCATCTACCGCCATGCGAATACCCGTAGCGGTGTTCTCGTAAAGCCCCGGGTAGATATGCGGCGTGCATGCCAGGGTATGCACGCCATCGGCAACGGCCATGCGTGCCATCTTCAGTGCCATCTCGAGATCAACGGCGCCGTCATCGATACCGGGCAGCATGTGGCAATGCAGATCGATCATGCGGATGGAATTGGCTGTCGTCGAATGGGCAGCTTATCAAGAAGCACCTCGCCCGGCTGTGCGCTGCCAAACTTGCGTGGGTCGCCGCTGCGCGCTGAGGCTCTCTCATCATCTCCACCAACCGCGTTCGATCACAGATCGAACCAACAACGAAGCAGAAACGCGATACAGGACAGCGAAGCCTGCGCCCTGTTTCGGATCCTGGTAGGTCAGTGCTACGCGCAGGCGCTTTTCACTCAAAGCTCAATCAGACGCCCGCCGTCCAGGCGCAACACCCGATCCGCCAGAGCCAGACTGGCCGGTCGATGGGTAATCAACACGACCGTGCGATGACGCATCATTTCCTGGCACTCGCTGATGAATTCGCGCTCGCCTTCCGGATCAAACATTGCCGTGGCCTCATCGAGAATCAGCACGGCCGGATCCTTGAGCAAGGCCCGCGCCAGGGCGATGCGCTGCTTCTGGCCACCGGACAACTTCACGCCCTGATCACCAATCACGGTCGCGTATCCATCGGGCATTGCCGACACAAAGTCATCGGCACGGGCCGCACGGGCGGCAGTCCTGATCATGGCGGGCGTGGCATCGGCGCGCCCGTAGGCAATGTTTTCTGCGACGCTCGCGTTGAACAGCATGATGTGCTGCGAGACCAGACCGACCTGCCTTCGAAGGGCGGCCAGACTGAAATCGCGCAGGTCGATACCAGCAATCGAAATCCGCCCCGCCTGTGGCTCGAACAGGCGCAGCAACAGGTTTACGATCGTGCTTTTCCCGCTGCCGTTGATTCCGGTCAACGCAACCGTTTCCCCGGCACGAATGGTCAGATCGAACTTCGAAAACAACGCAGCACGCCCGGGATAGGCGAAGTCGACTTTGTCGAACTGGATGTCACCGCCCCTCGGCAAACAATCAATGGTTCCGGAATTGATCTCCGGTTCGGCGGACAGGGCTTCGAGCAGTCGCTGCATGGTGCCGCGGGCGGAATGCGTATCTCCGTATACGCGCGCCAGTTGGCTTGCCGGATTGACCAGCACCAGACCGTACAGGAAAAGGCTGACCAGGTTGCCCATGCTCATCTGGTCACGAATGATCAAATGCCCGGCGACTCCGAGCAGCAACAAGACCAGGCCGGCACCGACGACATGGACGGCTGGCGAAATCACGCCTTGAAGCCTCGCTTGGCGCAATTCCGCCGCATGGACGGCTTGCGCCCGGAGTCGGTAGTTGGCGGTTTCGGCGTTTTCCGTGGCGAATGCCTTGATCACAGGCAACAATTCGAGATTCTGCTCGGCCAACGCCGACTGGTCTGCCCATGCCTGCGTCGCCGCGTTGCCCAATGGGCGCAGGTAGCGCCCCATCACTTTCATCACAACGAACAGCAACGGCATCAACACGGCGACAGCGATGGCGATCAATGGCGCCAGTCGCAACATCATCAACAGCGCACCAAAGAAGGTGAACAACAGCGGCAACAAGGGCACCAGCGTCCCGGTCACAAAACCGCTGAGGCGATAGATGTCACCGCTCAGCAGGGCAAGCACGTCGCCGCGCCTGCGTTCCTGATGCCAGGCCAGTGGCAGCGCCTGCAAGTGGGCATAGACGTGATCGCTCGCGTCGGCCACCAATTGGCCCGAAACTTTCTGCAATTGCAGCGACACCAGGTAGCCCAAGCCGGCCTGTGCGCAAATCAGTGCAAAAATTGACCACAGCAGCGGGCTGAAGCCCTGTCTCGACATCAATTGATTGGTGAGCAAGCCGCCGAGCCATGGCTGGGCCAGGGTCGCCAGGCTCTGCGCCAGCATCAGCACCAGCGTCAGTGCCAGCATCGGCAGATGTGGGCGCACGAATCGCAGCAACGATGCGCCAGACTGCACACCCACTTTACCCACTTTGCCCATTCCCTTACCCTGACCAGAGATCCCGATCTGAAGCCTAGCCCGGACTACTCATGAATGACATACGCCCTCGCTTGTCGCTTGAATCCACACGGCTTTTCGCTCATCCGGTGATAGTGTCCGCTATTGCCTCAATCACGAAAAGCCGCGTGGATCGAATGTCCTGCGCGATCATCGTGCGTATTCATGAATAGTCCGGCCTGACGCATGACCGCAATGCCCGTCTCCATCACGCTTGCCGCTCATGCGATCCCGAGTGAGGATGTGCTGATCCAGGAAGTTGGTGGCGAAACCGTGTTGCTGGATCTGGCCAGCGAGCGCTATTTCGGACTCGATCCGGTCGGCACGCGGATCTGGGCGCTGATCGGCGAAGGCCACAGTCTGCAGATCGTGCGCGACAGTCTGTGCGCCGAATATGACGCCGAACCGGCGAGAATCGAGAGCGACCTGCTCGCTCTGGTCGGCGAGCTGGCGCAAGCCGGGCTGATCAAGGTCGCCTGAGCAATGACTGGCAGGTGGTATGGCTGGCGCACCCTCACCTGGGCCGAGCGCGGCCAACTGCTGCTGATCGCGCTTGCACTGCCCTGGATCCATGGCGCCATCGCCGTTTTCGGCTACCAGCGCACGCAACAGTGGCTGGGACGACGTTCGCGTCGGGCGACTGCGCATGTCGCTTCGGATCAGGAATTGCAGCGTGCCAACCGCCTCGCCCGACTCGCCGCCGTCGCCGGTCGTCATGGCGCAATCAATGCCACCTGTCTGCGTCAGTCGTTGCTGCTCTACTGGATCTTGCGCCGCCGTGGCTTGCAGCCGATTGTGCGCCTGGGCGTGCGCAAGGATGCCGGGAACGTGCTGGATGCCCATGCCTGGGTCGAGCTGGATGGGCATCCACTGTCGTCAACGTCGATCCAGCATCAGCCTTTCGCGGAGGTTCCAGCGCAGGTTGGTGGTGAGCGCCAGCGAACCCAAGCGAATCGGGATCCTCCGTCCAAGTGACGTTGACTCTATCGGAAAGACTGTTGGGGTTCGCTGGCGCTCACCACCAGCAAAACCGCAATAACCACCGGCCGAATCAATAGCCGGCACGCCAACTTATCCCGAATCACCCAGCCGTCGAATCGCCCGCTTCAGTCGCTGCAGCCATAGCGCGAACACGCTGACGTCGGCGCCGTACAACTCGCGCAAATAGCCGCGAGGTGGAAATGTTCGCTGCCACAACCAGCGGGCACGCTCATGCAACGAAGGCAACGCGGCCAGATTGCATCGCTGCATGTATTTCCAATCCGACAAACGACTTGCATCGAATGATTCGTTGGCGCGACCCGCGTCGAGCGCATCGGTCACCTGTACCGGAATCAGCGTCCCGAACGCGGTCACGGATGCAGCGAGGCCTTCCGCGCAGATGCCGCATACGCCGTGCGCCACACACAACTCCAGCAAATCGTCCCATTCGGCATCGCTGAAGCGTCCTGCCAGCAGATGCAGATCGAACAACCATTTCAGGCGATCGCCGAGGCCGGCACACAGGTTCGATGCACGATGGATGCAGGCGTGAATGAAAGCATGAACCGGACCGAGCCCCCGCGCATGCAGAGCAAACCGCGGCAGGGGAATCGAAGCCGCGAACAACTCGTCAAACGAAAACAGGTTGCGCAACAGCGGCATGCTTGCCAGCCGCCAATGCATGTCCAGATCGACCTCGCGGCTTGGCGACACGCGCCGGCACGCAAACTCGTGAGCCATGTCGCCGGGAGAATACAGAACGGCATAACCCAATGGCACCAGTGCAGCGGCGGCCCGTTCCGCATCGGCTTGACTCGAAAACAGCAGATCGATATCCGAGCTTTCTCTCAGATAGGGTGCCGGAAACAGCCAATGACCCAGCGCCAGGCCCTTCAACACCAGCAACGGGATCTTCGCCGCATGCAACGCTTCAACTACACGGCGACCCTCGGCCTGCAAACCCAGATGAGACGCTGCAAGCGCACGCGCCGACTCAGCAAAGGAATCACGCACTGCGCCAGCAACCATCGCTTGTTCGCCGAAGCGTTGGCTGACCAGCGCAACCACACCTTCCGCCCTGGCAACATCAAGCAAGTCGTCGCCATGATCGGGGGCGATCCTGAGCGGCGTCCGATCCGCGCCACTGATGATCCTGGCGAGCAGCTCGCGCTCCATGCAAATCCCCCGAGTGACAACCACGCCGCATCATAGCGGGCCGAGTCGCAACAAAAGATCCCGTGCATGTTGCACCGCGTCGCCGGGCCTGGTTGTAAGGTGCTGAAACGCCGCCAAGGCAATGGTTGCAAAGGGGTCGAAGATAAAGTAGATGTTGGACGGCATTGGCAAAGATCACTACACTCGGGCTCGTATCAATCCGCCTTGTGGCGGAGGCAAGCGTCAACAGGGGGCGATCCGCATGACCAAAACGAATTCCAATACCTCCCGGCCTGCAGATCGGAAGCACTATTCATCGCCTGTCCTCAGGGTTTACGGAGAGGTTGCACAACTGACGGCTGGCGGTTCAAGTGGTTCAATTGAAACTGTGGGGGGCATGTGTGGCACGAACTTCAGGAGGAAATGCGCTTCCTGAGTCGCTGCAGGGCTCGGCCCCTATTGCAATACCCCGGTGGTGCGTCCGGGCTCTGATGGTGCTCCACCGCGAAATCCGATGAAGTCACATCCCGCAGAAAAGTCCGGATATTCCTACCGCTTCGCCGATCGCCTTGTTTTCGCCTCGATTCCGCTCCCGACGCTGACCGTTGTGCCCGGTATTGAACTGCCTGATTTTCGTGTCGTTTCCTGCACGATTCGTGGCGCGCTGCGCGCCGACATCCACCGGGTTCATTCATGGCTCGACGAAGACGGCGCGATCTCCATGTCACTCACTCGCGAAGCAGATGAGCGGGACACGCAACTTCTCAGGCTTCGGATTTCCGATCAATGTGACTTCCTGATCTGCCCCGCTACGGGCAACCTGGAAATCGAGGCCGTTGACGGCGTCGACAATGAAACAATCGAACACCTTCTGATTGATCAGGTACTGCCCCGCCTGTTGGCCCAGGAAGGCAATCTGGTGATCCATGCAAGCGTGGTGGAGTCAGCCACCGGAGCCATGCTTTTTGTCGGCAAGAGCGGTTGGGGCAAGTCAACGCTTGCCGGCATCTTTCACGAGGCTGGGTACGGTGTTCTCTCGGATGATTGCGCGGTGCTGCAAACGGATGAGACCGACTCGGTTCGGGCCATCCCAACCTATCCAAGCCTGCGGCTTTTCGACGACAGCCTCGGTGGGGTATTCCGCGACGCTCCGGCCACGACTCCCGTCGCGATCTATTCCGGAAAGCAGCGCGTCCCGCTCGACTGGAAAGGCGAGAATGTGAAGAAAGCGCAGGTGCTGTCGATCTATATCCTCGACGATCCCACCCTTGAGCAAGCGTCAGGGATTTCCATTCAACCCGTACCCAGCGCGCTGACTTGCATGGCGCTGGTTGAGAACAGTTTCCGTCTCGATGTCACCTCGCGCCACCAAAGCGCAACCATTTTCCAGCAGGCTGCTGCGGTCTCTCGTGCCATCCCTGGCTACTCGCTGCGCTATCCGCGCAACTATTCGAACAACGCAGCACTTGTACAAGCGCTAGCACTCCATTTCAGCGCCCATTCAAAGGAATCTGCCTGACAATGCCCGGCGGCAGCTATTCAATCAGCAACTACGGCGACATGGTTCGCGATAGCGCACGGTTCACGCCCTATGTGGAAGCGCTGCGCAGGAATATCACTTCGGACTCCGTGATGCTGGACATAGGCGCCGGCGCCGGGATCATGTCCTTCCTCGCTGTCCAGCTTGGCGCGAGCCGTGTCTATGCGGTCGAGCCGGACGCATCGATCGAAGTCGGCAAACTGTGTGCTGCCGGAATTCCAGGGGCGGACCGGATTACCTGGATCAAGGATCTATCCACCAAGATCGATCTGCCGGAAAAAGTCGATCTTGTGGTCGGCGATCTTCATGGTGTGCTGCCGTTCTTCCGCGGAAACATTCCGTCTCTCGCGGACGCACGCAAGCGCCACCTGAAGCCGGGCGGAAAGCTCCTGCCGCAACGCGATCTGCTCTATGTGGCTCCTGCAGCGTCGCCAATCGAATGTCGTACGGTTGAGACTCCGTGGCGATCCAATGCGTTTTCGCTGGATCTGACTCCCGCCATTCCCTATGTCGTTGGCGCGTGGTGGCGGGCCCAGGGCGAGGCCATCCTGCCGGAACAATTGCTGGCAGCACCCGCGCCTTGGGGCGAAGTGAATTACCAGGATGGGGGATCCGAATCACTTGCGGCAGATCTGACTTGGCCCGTGGAACGCGCGGAGACCATGGACGGCTATTACATCTGGTTCGACGGCGTGGTCGACGATGGACTCACCTTCAGCAACTCGCCGCTCCTTCCGGAGCTCGTGTATGGGCGTGCGTTTTTCCCTCTGGAGGAGCCCGTTGCCGTCGTCGTCGGTGACCAGGTGCAGTTGCGATTAAGCGTCAAACGCATGCGCGAGAGGTTCGTTTATCGCTGGAATACGCGAATCGTTGCGTCCGACGGTTCGTTCAAGGCGAGGTTCCAGCAATCCGATTTCAAGCTGATGCCTGGGCAGGAGAGGGAACTTCAGAAGGCAAGTGCGGAATACATGCCGTCCCTCAATGAAGAGGGCCAAATCGAACACCTGATCCTTGGAGCGATGAATGGCACGCAGTCATCTGGCTCAATTGCCGGAGTCCTGATGACCGCCTTCCCCGGGCGATTCACCAGCTTTGAACTGGCCCTCGCCGCTGTATCCAGGCAGGCGCAGAAGCACGGCTGAGGCCGGTTACCCGGCAGCCTATTCGTAGTCTGCGCCTCTCGATGGAATCCACGCTTTCGTGTGAGGTCACCGGGATCAGCGGGGTTGACCGGATTTTGTGGAAGATGCGCCCGCTTCAGGTTCGCGGCGACGAGGAACTACCTGTCAACGCGCCGTCTTTGTTGATTCGTCGAGCCAGGCGCAAAGCGTCGCCAGGTGCAGAACCTCATCCATTTCCGGAGTGTGACCAGGGTCCCGGGTTGCCCAGGCAGCGCGCTTGCGTGCGAGCGCATGCGCGTCCACCCGACCCGCCAACAGCGCCTTGGAGTCATGCAACAACGCATCCACACGAGGTACCGAGTGCTTGAGCACCTGCTCGGTCACAACCGGGCCGAGGTGATCTTTCCCCGAATGCCACACAACCTCGGCACCCAGCTCCTGCGCATACGCGGCTCTGACCAGATGCTTTGTCCAGCCCTCCCTCACTTTGAACTCCATCGGCGTCCGCAGGAAGAATTCCACGACGCGTTGATCACACCAGGGATGCCTTGGCTCAACCCCAAATCGCGCTGCAGCATGACCAAAGGCCTCCAGTGCACGGGTGAATCCAGGGTTCCACCAGACCTTGCACAGGTAGGCTGCGTGATCCCGCAACGCCGAATCACGCCGAGACGCCAGTTGGTCCGCCAAGCGGCGCTCCCGCACGCGAAGTCTCGCTGCCAGGTCGCGATCGATCAGCGAATCGATTCCAGATCCACCACAACGCCAATCGCGCATCCGGCAGCGCAGCGCCTTCGACCAGCCTGGCTCCAGTCGCGACAGCACGCCCTTGCCCAGGGTTCTGACAGGCGACATGCCTTGCAGATAGGTATGGGTTCCGCGTGCCATACGCGCTTCGCGCCAGGCTTGCACGGGCTTGCCGGCCAACAGTAGCCGCGCGGCATGGTCGTCGGGTGTAAGGCTGACCAGGTCGCCATCAATTCCGTCCAGCACCACGTTGCTGCCGGACCGGACTGCGGCCAGGTAGACCAGCATCGGCAGCAGAATCGAATTGTCGGCAGGATGCGCCGGGTTCCAGATCGTTTCAGCGAACTCCTGCGCGCCAATCGGTCCCGAGAACGACGGCACGGGAAGTCGGATCATCGCGCCGCTCATTGGCCTGAGCATCCACTCGATGTTGCGTGTCTCAGCGCAGGTGTCAGGATCATCCGACACGACCGCAATCGGCTGCAGGGGCCCTGATCGTCCCTCACGACGCAGGATCCGGGCCGCGCCAAGGACGCTTGCAGAATCCATTCCTCCGCTCAACATCAACGAGGGCGTCTGCCTGCTCCGCAAGCGGCAACGCACCGCCTCGTTGAACACCTCCCGAAACGCCTCTGCATACTCGCGAGCATCGCGCAGCTGCAGCAGCGGCAAGGGTTGCATGCTCCAGTAGCGATCGAGCAAAACGCGCCCCTCGATGGCTGCCCTGAGTCGCTCGCCTGGTTGGACGCGCCGGACATCGCGATACCAGGTGGCGCCGAGGTCTTCGTCTTCGAAATCGGGAACGAGGCAATACGCGAGGCGATCCTCGTCGGGTTCGGTTCCGACGCCCGGCAACCCGATCAACGCATCGGCATCGGACGCAAATACCAGGAACTGGCCGGTGTGTGCGTAGAACAATGGCCTTGCACCAATCCGGTCACGCACGAGCCAGAGACACTTGTCGAAATGGTCCCACGCCGCCAGCGCAAAATCACCGACAACATGCTGCCAGAAATCGTTTCCCCAACGCGTCCACGCCTGCGCGAACAGCTCAGCGTCAGCCAGGATCTGCAATCGCGTTGAATCGATGCCCAATACATCCGCCAACTCCTTGCGATTGTCGATCCTCCCGTCCACGACCAGCATCCAGCGTTCCCCGACCACGCAAGGCTGGTTCTCGCAGATGGATTCGGGTGTCGTGTGCAGCGCTCCATGTGCAAGCGCAACTGCACCATTCCCCACAAGCCGGTCGCCATCAGGGCTGCGATGAGCCATGCGTGCCATCGCGACCTGCGTCAACTCCCGGGCGTTCTTGTCGCCCCAACAGACCGCACCGGCAATCGCGGACATGCGCCGTCAACCCGCGAGGTGGACGCGTGCGGGATTGCCGGTCGCCTTGCTCCGGCGTGGAACCCCGGTGCAGGTCTCGTATTCGACTGGATCAACCGGCGTATGCAAGCTCTGCTCCGAGCGATGCCCAGCGATGGACGTCTTTGACCCAGCGCGGCACCCGAGCCAGGTCGAGTCGCATCGGGGAAAGCGATTGTCGGGAGACACTCTGGACATGAATCTTCCGCTCCGACTGAATATTGATTCCGCCCACAGATACTGCGCTTTCGCCTTGCACCATTTCATCCCAGCGGGAAGACATGCCGTTTGCGAGCAAACATGAACTCTATCAAGTATCTCGCAACGATCTCCTGATCCACGAACCGAGCAGGATCATCGGCACGGCAAGCGACAACCCCAGCCCCGCGCCGATCAAATCGTCGCGCGCATCGGTCAGCTTGGGCGTGCGCCCGGGCACCCAGAACTGGATGAACTCGGTACCTGCGGCCAGTACCACAGCGGCCAGCGCAATCCACCACCAGCGCGCGCGTGGCAGCAACAGCCGCGTAGCACAGGTCATGCCCGCGAAGAACGCAACATGATCCATGTCAAACGGCATATCGAAGTGCTCCAGCCAGCTCATCGCCCGGCTCAGCAGTGGCACCGCACGCCGCAGATCCGACATCGCGTGCGACGAGAGCGTCATTGCGACAACGATTGCCGCGACCAGCACGACCAAAGCCAGAAGTCGCCAGGAGCTGACCATCTCGCGAAAGGAGCCCATGGTTTTCACTTTACCGTCTTCTGCACTGACACCAAACCCAACTCCTTGAAGACCGCCAGCGTGCGTTCGCCAATGCCAAAGCATCTGCATCGCGCACCGGCAGCAACTGGCCAACAACGCCGTCGGTGGCGACCTCGCGACAACCGGGCACATCAGTAGTGACCATCGACAGTGCGCCTGCAGCCAGTTCGATCAGCCCTTTGGGCAGGCCTGCGCGGTAGCTCGGCAACACGACAACGTCGGTATCCGCAAACAACCCCGGCATTTCGTCGACAAGACAGATCCGGTCCAATACACCCTCCTTCACCCACTCCTCAATTGCGGCATTGGGCACAGCTGCCGGATTCCCGGGATCTGGATCGCCGGCAAGGAGGAACTCGACCAGACCGCCGCGCGCGACATGCCTCTCGGGCTCGTGGCATCCTACATCAGCTGCCCCGACCATCGATGTTGAAATCTCTTCTGCGATTTTCTACCCACGGCAATACCATGAATGGCATCAAAGCGATAAACCCGACACCGCGAGGGGACCCAGGTCATGGCAAGGGATCCGGAATCGACTGTAAATGTATTTTTACAGTCGATGTCGAAGACTGGTTCCATATTCTGGCACTGCCCACGATGCCAGACACAGCCGCATGGAGCACCCTGCCCTCGCACGTCGGCAAGAATTTCCATGCGATGCTCGATATCTTCGACGACAGGAACGTGCAGGTGACTTGCTTTTTCCTGGGCTGGGTTGCGCAGCGATTCCCGGAGCTGGTGACCGCTGCAGCTGAACGCGGTCACGAGATCGCCTCGCATGGCTACTCGCACCGGTTGATCTACGAGATGACGCCAGATGAGTTTTTCGAGGACATCAGCAAATCGAAGCAGATCATCGAGGACATCGCGTGCAAACGGGTCATCGGTTACCGGGCGCCAGGGTTTTCGGTCACAAACGAAACGCCCTGGTTCTTCGACAAGCTCGCCCAAGCGGGCTTTAGATATGATTCCTCGATCTTCCCAGGCCCTCGCCAGCATGGCGGATATGTTGCGTGGGGCCGCCATCCAAGCACGGTTGAGACGTCATACGGCCCCATCGAGGAATTTCCGGTGACCGTATCGACAATACTGGGGCGGCCGCTGTGTTTCTTCGGTGGCGGCTATCTTCGCCTGGCGCCCTATGCCCTGATCAGAAAAATGGCCAGGCGCGTGCTCGATGAGCAAAGACCGGTCATCTTCTATGTGCACCCCAGGGAAATCGACCCGAGCCATCCACGCATGCAGATGAATGCCCTCCGTCGATTCAAATCCTATGTCAATCTGAATACGACACGCGGCAAAATGGACAGGATCCTGAAGGATTTTTCTTTCACGACGTTCGACGCCCTGCTGACGCAAGCCGCGTGACCTGGAGATATTGATGCCTGCTTCAAGAGTTTCGACTTTCTTCGACCGCTATGCCCACGACTTCGGCGCCATCTACGGAAACGACAACGGCCCGATCAACTCCATTGTCAACAAATTGTTCCGCAGAAGCATGGCGCTGCGCTACCAGAAGACACTCGAGGGGTGCGATCCGATCGAAGGCCGTTCCGTCTTGGACGTAGGTTGCGGCCCGGGACACTATTCGGTCGCACTGGCTGGACGCGGTGCCGGAAGGGTATTGGGCATCGACTTCGCTGACGGAATGCTGCAGGTCGCGCGCGATGCTGCAAAAAGGGCCAGCGTCGACCAGATCTGTCAGTACCAGAAGAGCGATTTTCTGCTCAGCAAATTCGATGAGAAGTTCGACTACGTGATCGTCATGGGTTTCATGGACTACATCGCCGAGCCATCGGCACTGATCCGAAAAATTTTGTGCGTGACCGAAGATCGAGCCTTCTTCAGTTTCCCAGTCCATGATGGGCTCCTGGCATGGCAACGGCAGCTGCGTTATCGCGCCCGATGTGACCTGTACTTATACACTGCAAATCAAGTGCGCGACCTGTTTGCCGACACAAGCTGCAAGAACGTAAGCATCGGAAGGATCGGCCGCGATCTGTTCGTCACTGCGGATATGAAACGCGGTTGATCGGACACACTCAGCGATCTAATCAGGCGACTCAGGTCAGCGGAGAATGTGTGGCCAGAATATTGCAAGTCTGCAATACCGATTTTTACCTCTCCAGGTTTCTCAAGCCGCTGGTATTGGCGCTTGTGGCGCAGGGACATGAGGTCGATTGCGTTTGCGAAGGCGAAGTCATCGATCGCAAGGCCTTTGGTTCGAGCGTCAGGCTCCATGCATTCGAGTATCCACGCACCAGTTCGGCCTGGCAGTTCATCGTCAAGACTTTGGAAATGCGTCGCCTGATCCGCGCGGGAAATTATGATTGCGTCAACAGCCATAATCGAAATTCAAGCATAGTCGGCAGGCTCGCGGCCTGGCTGGCAAGGGTGCCGGTAAATATCTATACGGCGCACGGATTCTATTTTCATGACGACCAGTCGCCACTGAAACGCAGGGCAACGATTCTGCTCGAAGCCCTGCTTGCACGGATCACGGACTACACGCTCAGCCAGAGTCGCGAAGATGTCCAATACATGACGCAAGCCAGACTGATCCGCGCCGATCGCATCGAGTGCATCGGCAACGGGATCGATACGGCGCGATTCGCCGCATGCAACGATCGCGCGAAAATGGAGCATGCACTCGGGCTCAGCTCCGACTGTTTCCGGGTTTGCTCGATCGGGAGACTGGTAAAAGGGAAAGGGTTCGCCGACCTGCTTCAGGCATTTTCCAAGTTCAGCCGCAACGTAGGCGGAACGGAACTGCTCATTGTCGGTGGCAACATCGACCAGGATATTTCTTCGTTTGCGCAAGGTTTCGCTGACATGGTTTCGGACCTCGGACTTCAGAACAGCGTCCGCGTTACGGGCCTGACCGAACACGTTGAAGACTATCTCTGCGTGAGCGACCTGTTCGTATTGCCCTCCTATCGAGAGGGTCTACCTCGCGCCCTCCTCGAAGCCATGTCGGTGGGCGTCTGTGCGGTAGCAACGAACATCCGTGGCTGCCGCGAGGTCATTGAGGACGGCAGGACCGGATTCCTGTTCGAACCCCGGGACACGAAACGCCTTTCTGCCTTGATGCAGGAACTGTTTGATGCCCCGGGTCTGCGCGCACGGGTCGCGGACAGCGGACGTCAGCGCGTACGGACCGACTTCAGCGAGCCGAAATACATAAACGCCCAAGTCACCGCGATCAATCGCCTGCTCGATTCGGCCAAGACACCGACTCGCTGATCGAAAATCGAAATCAGGCTGCCAGATCTCGATAGTTGCCCAAAGTGAATCCGGCCGCGCGAGCGACCTGTGGCAAGCAGCCCATGCGCAGATAGCGCCATTCGGCCTCGGCAACCTTACCGACCCGTGTATAGCCCTCCATCGCCTGCGCATCCGTCACCGGATGCACCATCAGTTCGAATGCTTCGCCACGAGCGCGTCGCAGGAGTTGCATGTAGTCATCATCGCTGAACTCGCGATGCCCGGCATCAAGGTCAAAGACACTGCCGATGTCGTCGTTCCACGCCACCCGACCACGCCATCGGGCAACCGCCCGCCCGAGCATCCAACTCAGCAATGTCCGGCGCGCGCGTCGGGCCACGCCGCCATTCTCCGCAGCGGCGACCCACGGCACTCGCATCGGTATTCCCGCTGCGCTGCAGTGTTCTGCGACAGCATCGAACACGACACCGAAACCGTGTACGTGCTGGTGGCTGTCGAGGTGTGTTGCATGCACGCCAAGATCGGCAAGCGCCTGCGCCTGCGCCTGCAACTCCGCACGAATCTGATCCGCTGGAACGCGGCCCACGAACAATCTGCGCGCCAATGCGCCACGATCCAGGAACTTGCCATCAGCGGAGACCAGCGCTGGAACCAGAAGCGGCGACGCAACCGGTCGCCCCCATGTCAGGTTGAAGTGAAGGCCGACACCCAGCGCCGGATGCGCCTGCGCAAATGTGGCGGCTCGGGCTGCTGCCGGCGCATTGACCATCAAGGTTGTACTGGTCACTGAACCAGCGAGATGCGTTTCAATAATCCCGTCAGTCGCGGCATCATTCAGGCCAAAATCATCGGCGTTGACGATCAGCAACTTCACGTTGCGCGCTTCCATGCCTTGCGCAGGAAGTTCACCGGCTCGGCCAGTGCCGGCAGCGGGTCGTCGCTGGCGAATACAGGCCAGGAGCGAATTCGGCATTCGGACGCCATTGACACATCAGGTGGCGGAAACACGAAGTCCGCTCCGTACCGTCGGTAAAAGCGCGCTGAAGCAAGATCCTTCAATGCATAGCGCCAGACTACGCCGGGGTGCTGCACGGCTTCAGGAATCGATGTGCCGTCGAGCATGTCACGCGCTGCTGCCTCCATAACGCGCATGCCTGCCGTCTGACTGATCTCGAACCATAGCGTCGGCCGCGGATTGATCTCGATGATCTTGAGTCGACCATCGCGCGCATCGCGTTTGAACTCCGCGCCGCAGATGCCCTTGAAGCCGATTCGCTGCAGAAAATCGACAGCCAGGGCACGCGTCTCTTCACATGGCTGACTGCTGACCATTGACGCAGAGCCGAAGCCGGGTGGGTACTGGCGCAGCTTGCGCGCAGTGAACGAGTGGATCGGCAGGCCTGCTTTGTCCACATATCCCGCGTACAGGGTTATTTCCGATTCGGCGCCCGGAATGATCTCCTGCACCATCCACCCGCCGCTTTCGTCCGGAATTGCATCGAGCCCGCGCAGGAATGCATCGCGATCCATCGCCAGGAGCACCTTCCTGCCCTTCAGGAAATCCTTGGCCTTGTGGATAAACGTGGGTTTGAGGATGCATGGGTACGCTAGTGTGTCCGCAAGCCTGGATAGCGCCGACAGGTCTTCAGCCACCCAGATTCCCGGCGTTTGCATGCCGTGTTCATGGCAGAGCGCATGGAACTCGGCCTTGTCCAGCAATCGCGCGGCAATGCCGTGATAGCAAGATGCAAACACAAAGTGCTGCGAGAGCAGTGCGGCGTTCTCGACAATGAATTCGATGAAAACGTCGCTGGTGGGAATCAGCAGAATCTTGCCGGTTTGCCCTGATACCACTCGATCCATCCAGACATTGATATCCGAAATGCTGCCAACGTATTGCTTTTCAGTCCCACGCACATGCCGCGACTGGAATGCGCAACCTTTGGCCGTATCCACCAGGGCTGCAGACAAACCCGCCTTGGCCAGGCCTCGCAGCGCATACAAACCGGTGGGCGATGATCCCATGACCAGGGCATTGATCACATCCCGCTCCCCAGCAACCAGGTCTGGTATGGCAAGTAGCACGATGCGCCGTGCGACGAATACCCGAACCACACTGTTATGTACGCACCATAGGCCAGAAACGGCAGCAGCGCACCGAAGCGTTTGCTCCCGGGCTTGAAGACACACTCGCTGATGCACAGCAGCGCCAGGATGCTGACCGGCATGATGTAGAACACAAACCGGTGCAGCAATACGCTGGAAATCAGACCCGCAGGCATCAGAGACAAGGCAAACAGGGCAAACAGGCGCATCAACGGAAACTGATCCGGGAACTCCCATTCCACGATGCGACGCTTCCACAGCAGGACAAGGAACGGAATCAGCACGATCGCATAGCGGAACCAGGCGCCATCGGAATCCTGCTCACCATAGATCTGCGCCACATAGCGATCGTTGTAGACCTCCATGCGCTCACCCAGCAACAGGGCAATGACCGGACTGATCACCAGCAGCACGCCAAACATGCGTAATGTGGATATGTTTCGGCCCATCAGCAGGAACAATGGCAGGAACACAACAGCCGATGTGTGGAACAAAGCGGCAATTGCGACCCATACCAAAACGGCGAGACGCCGCCTGTCGATGAATGCCCCAAGCGCCACCATCAGGAACGCCGTTGCCATGGCCTGGCGCAGCCCGGACATGCTCAGCTGCACCACCAGGACCGGAAAAGCCAGCACCATCATCGAAAGCGGGCGCTGCGCATGGCGGGCGAAGCGATAAAGGCAGGCCGCGAAGATGAGTGCGCAAACAAACAGCAATGCCGAGTAGGACAAATCGAAATGCAGCAGCGCCTTGTTGAGCCAGTTGAAACCGCCCTCGCCAGCCCTCAATGCGTCCGACCAGCTCATGCCTGAATACAGCCAGCTGTACCTCAAGGAGTAGCCCTTGTAGTCACACCCCACTTCGAAGCGCGTACCTGAAAAGAAAACCAGGAAAGCCGCAAAAAATGCAGCCAGTACCACGCTGTGGCGGCGGCGGCGTGCAATGTAGGCGATCGCAGCCACAAACCAGAACAGGACAACATAGGGATACATGCGGGGGACCGGTCAGTGGCGCGGCACGGGAACCGTCCCGGCCACCGCTTCCTGGAAAAGGGAATGCAGCAACCGGGCCTGGCCTTTTGGCGAGAAGCGTTGCTCGACTTCCCGGCGTGCCTCAGTTGCGATCCGATGTCGCAATTGCGCATCCTGAACAAGCTTCAGCAGCGCTTCGCGCCAATCCTCCAGATCATTGCAAAGCATCCCGGTCCTTTCGTGTTCAATCAGCTCAAGGTTGTAACCTATCGCCGTGCAGACAGGAACCACGCTCGCCGCCATGTAGGTGCGTGCCTTGCCACCGGACTTGCCGCGCGCCCAGTCTTCCTGCGGCAGGGGCATCAGGCCGATGTCGAACCGCTGCAAGGCCTCACACTCGCCCGCCAACGACCACGTGGAATGCTGCCACGGCACGCCTTCCATATGAAACTCGCCGCCGCCCATCAACTCGAAACGAACCTCGGGACAGCGGCGACTGATGTCCTGAAGTACCGGCTCGATCAAGCGCAGATACTTCACCGTTGAACTGGATCCCAACCAGCCAATCGTGACGGGCCGATCGCTTGCGTACGCTGGGCGCTCAGGGAAGCGCGAGACATCTTCGGCAACTTCGATCGTGACCGCGCGGCGTGCGCCTTGTGCAAGCGCCTGATCACGCAACCAGTCATTGCCGGCGACCACACAATCGACGATGCGAAACAGCTCCAGAACCTTGCCGGGTGCCCGCAACAGGGTTGCCAGCGGGTTGTAGCGACTGGGCTTGCCAATGAACAGGGCATCGTCGTAGTCGAACAGCAGCACGGCGCCGCGCCGCTTCAACCAGCGCTCCGGCAGCGGCGGTCCAAACGGCAACAGTTCGCGCTGCATGTAGATGATGTCGTAGCCACGGCAACCAAGAACTGCATTCAAGCGCCGGACGACGGCCTTTGCGGTTTCCCATAGTTTCGCCGGGGTCCGGCCATGGACGAAACTGATGGCATACATCCGCGTGTCCATGAAACTTTGCACGCTCGCATCCACGCCCAATGCTCGCAGGTGATCGAGATACTGGTACACACGATAGCGACTGGACGCGCCCTCGATCGGGTAGCGCGTCAGGAACAATACCTTTATCTGCCTGTGGTTCATGCCTTGCTGGTCTCAAGGCTGGCATAGACCGACTGGTATTGCGCCACCCCTTCGTCCAGCGAGAAATGCCGTTGCGCAGATGCCACGCAGCGCTCGCGGATGCCTGCTTCCGCCAGCAGTGCCAGCAGCTGCTGCAATCCTTGATCAAGCGAGGCCTGGTCAAAGTCTTTCACGGCTACGCCAACGCGGTCTCCCTCCAGTACTTCGGCCATATCGCCGACGCCAGCATTGGACAGGCACGGAATACCGCAGCCAAGGAACTCGGCCAACTTGGTCGGTGCCGATGCCTGCTTGGAGAACACCGGTTTGATGAGGAAGATTCCCGCGTGCATCCGCGCCATCTGCGCGGGCACCGCCGCGTGCGTTGCGGCACGCAATTCGACTGCTTCCGGTGGCACCCCCCCTGCTTCCAGGCGCTCACGAATGTAGGCATGTTCATTGCGATTGATTACCAACAACCGCGCATCCGGTCGAAGCGCCAGCAACCGGGCAAAGCAAGCCGCCACCGCATCGAACAGATACCAGGTGCCGACGGAGCCGACGTATCCGAGCACGAAGCCGGCGTCCTTTTCGCCGGGCAGGGGCTTGAATCGATCGAGGTTGGCGCAGGTGGGAATCACCGTCACCGGAGGCATCCGCCCCTGCAGGTACTCGAAGCCTTGCATTTCGCTCACGGCCGCATGGGTCAGCGATACCACATGATTTGCACGCAGAAGGAACCTGCGTTCCAGCCATTTCGCCATCCGGTACAGCACGCCATCCCTGGGCCAGAGACCACCATCCACACGCTCATCAGCCCAGAAGCCGCGCATGTCGAAGATGAAACAAGCACCGGAAAACCGCTTCAGCATGAGCGCCATCATCGCCGGCACGTAGCTGCGCGCATGCACGATGGCCAGTGAATGGCGCCGGATCAGACGCCAGCCAACCACGGTTCCCACCGCGGTATCCCATAGCGTCGCCAGCACGGAGAACCGCTTGTGATAGCGCAAGGGATGCCAGTGAATGCCCGCCGCTTGCATGCGCCGCGCTACCGCCTCACGCTCGTCGATTCGATTCCAATCCTCCTTGCGCTCGAAACTGACGATGTGCACTCGATAGTTCGCCGCCAGCCGCTCCTGATAGGCCAGCACCTGCGATTGGCCGAGTGGTTCGAGCATGCCGCTGTAGGAGATGCAGAGGACGCCGGTACTCATCGCGTCATCCTCCCGCATGCCGACGCCGCGACAACAGCCTGACCCGACGAGCGAATCAAATTCTTCTCACAAAGCTGCGAAACGGCATCCTCATTTCGATCATTCTTTCGGCTTCCTTCCATTGAACATGGCCAATGCTCCCGGCTGCAGGCTACGTTGCGACTGGCCGGGCCGATGCGTCTTGCTGATCATGCGCTATCCCGACGGGTGAACAGCCTACGGGCATCGTCGGACATTCGCTTGCGAATTGGCAGTTCGACTCTTCGTTCGATTACGCCGCAGGCGAGAACCAGCGTTCCGATCAACGTGATGCCGCACAACACAGGATCCCATCCAAGTTTTGCTGCCAATCCTCGGACCAGCCAGATCAGTGGGTAATGCAGTGCATAAAGCGGATACGACAAGTCGCCAGACAACGTGGAGGCACGTGCGAATAGCAGCGAGCGCGGTTGAAACTCCGCCAGACTGACCAGAACCATCGGAAACAGAACCAATATGCTCAAGGCGTCAAAGAGTGGTCGCCAGAAGGCAGGAATCGGAAGCAGGAACACCACGATGGGACTGAGCATGGCGAGCCATGGAGGCATCCAACCTGCGGGGCGGACACGGTATATCAGCACGCCGGCGGAAAACGAGAACGCAGCACGGGCCAGCGCGAAACCGTATTGATCGGCAAGGGGCCCAGAATCAGCGTCTCCATATTGGATGATCCCCAGCAGCAGTGAGCCACCGGCGACACATGCAACGACACCAAGAATAGTCAGAGTCAAGTGGCGATGGAACACCGCATAGAGCACATTGACCACGAACTCGTGATGCAACGACCACGAAGGAATATTCAGCGGGAATATGTCGTGCCCGACTTTGAGGAATGGTAGAAAAGCAAGTCCAATGATCGTGATCCAGACGAGTTCACGAATTCCGGTCGCATTGGAAGATCCGGTGATTATGAGCAGTAGCTCCAACGCGACTCCAAGCCCCAAGCCCACCAAGTAGAACGGCAGAAAGCGAATGAGGCGCGCGACGACGAATTGCGTGACCATCAAGCCGCTCCGAAGCCTGCGGTCATACGCGTGTGCAATTACAAATCCGCTCATGAGGAAGAAGAAATCGACTGCAAGGTAGCCGCCCGGGGCGAGCTGCCCACCAAGAAGAACATGGGCGTGGAATACGACGACGGCAACCGCGGCGATGCCACGCATCAGGTTCATTGCATGAAATATCTCCGCCTTTTGACAAGCCACAGACCTTTCCGGGGCACTATGCTCAGCAGCCATCAGAGTTCACTTCCATGCTGCGAACGCGCACATTGGCCCGGTTCGTCATTTGCCTGCATTGCGCGGAGATACTGGTCCGCTATCTTCTCCGCGCTGAACACGGCTGCCCGCTCGCGCAAGGCCGCCTCAGGCACTGGTTCTGAGAGCGCTTTTTCAATGGCTGCGGCCATGGCTGCGGCGTCGGCAACAGGAACCAGCAAGCCATAGGTACCATCCATCAGAACTTCTCGTGGACCTACCGGGCAATCGGTACTGACAATGTTGAGGCCGTGCACCATGGCTTCGACCAGCACGTTGCCGAACCCCTCGTAATCCGATGACAGCACGAAGAGATTGGCGTGGGCGTACCAGGGTGAGGGGTCGGCAACAAACCTGGCGAAGATCACGTGCTTGCCTAACCCGGCCGATTCAACCTGACGCACAAGCGCCTCACGTTCGGCGCCGTCTCCCACGATGCAGAGTGTGGCGCCAATCTTGCGTTCCAGTCGGGCGAAAGCCTCGATCAATACATCGTGACGCTTGACCTTCTTCAACGAACCCACGGTCAGGATCACCGGCCCCACGACCCCTTCCAGCAACTCGGGCACAGGATACCCGCCGGCTCGAATGCCAAATGCGGTCGGGTTATGAATCACAGTAAAGCAGTCCCTGGGAAGCCCGCAGAGCGAGGCCAGGTCTTCGGCGACACCAGATGAAACCGCGATGCGTCCGCCCGCCCGGGGATATGCCAGGCGCAGGCTCCATCGGAGCAACAGTCGATGTAGCCAACCTCTTCCCGCATAGGCAAGGGACAATGGAGAATGTTCGCTGACGAGTACCCTGCCGCGAAACCGGACCAAAAGCGACGCAGCGATGGCCAAAACCGTCAACGGCCACATTGCCGCCAGCAGGACATCCGGCGGGTTACGCCGCAGGTATCGGAGCAACGGCCAGAACGCGGCGCGTACACGCGATGCGCCAAGATCCACCACCTCGACGCCTTCGGGCAGTTGATGCAGCAATTCGCCCACCTTCCTTCGCAAGACGAACGCTACCCGGTGTCCGCATTGAAGCCACTGCGCGGCCAACACCAAATGCAGCTTCTCGGCACCGCCCGCGCGCAGGTCGGGCAACAGTATTGCGATCCGGAGCGTCCGCTTGGCAGACGTTGCCACCGTCATTGGAGTCCGAGCCGCGCAGCGGCACGGTTGCAACGCTGCATGACCAGCTCTGCCAGTGATGGAAACACGGCACCGTGTGTAGTCAAGTCTTCCACAGTGCGCATTGCCGATGCCACGTCCATGTCCCAATCATGGCTGTAAAGCGTCACGATCCGATCAGGACCACGCGTGGATGCACCGAATGCAGCGAATGTACGGCGTGGCACTGCCGAGCACCGATTCGAACCGCAGATCCCCGATACCGCCCATGCAGCCTCCAATCCAGGAGCTGACTCGAACACGACTGGCTGCGGAAACTTACGTCGAAGCACGAACGCTACCGGGCTGTCGTTGTACTTTCCCACAGAGGTGCTGAAATCAAATACAAAGCGATTCCTTTCCAATGCCGCGAGCACAGCGGCATCCAGATGCCACCATCCGGCGGAATAGATCCTTGTATGCATCAGCCCATGTGATTCGAGCCAGTGACTCTCCTCCATGATCTGTCGGGAGACGCGATCCGGGTCGCTCCAGTAGTTGTGCACGGGGTGGCGTGCTGTCTCGGGGCTGCGCAGGAAATGCCCGTGCAGACCGATGTCAGAGAATTCGCCGAGTGCGGCAATTCGATCCCGATACTTGTCTTCGGCGAATCCCTTCTCTGCAAGTTGCTGCGCAAGGATCGGAGCCCGCGGCGTCATCACTGTAGCGATGGCCCGCGCGGAAGTTCGCTGCCGGTACAGGCGACAGAACTGGAGCACCCGAGCAAAACTATCGTCGTCATGCAAACGTTCGACATGAAGGACTGGCAGGAACCCGACACCTGCCAGAGGCCGAATGCCCGCACGTGCTGCCACAATCATCAATCTTTCGACAATGGCTGCAATCATCAGAACACGTCCTTCATTCCGGTATGGGCGTCGAATACCAGATCGCGTCCGTCAACATCGAGCGGAAAGAAAATGAAGGGCTCGGTTTGATCGCCAGGTTGCGTCCAGCGCGCCGCTTCGGAAAGGACACTGCCCCGCACCGACACGAAACGTATCAGCGCAGCTCCCGAGGCCCTCGAAGTCTGTTGAAGCAATCGCCCGAACAACTGCGGCTTGTTGATCTCGATTCCGCCGGCGATAAATACCTTCGTACGGATTCCCGCCATGTTGCGCGTACCGACAAAACCCCAAAGCAGGTTCGTATTGTGCTCGACGACCGAGATCAACCCCAGTTCCTTCCGCTTCCACTCTGCAACCATGTATTGGTCGAAGCGAACAAGATCGGCTTTGGCAAGCTGCTGGTAGCAACGCTCAACGTCGATCTGTGCCTGCAGCATGCGTTCCGGGCCACGTGCAACCATCACGTTGCGCACCATCGGGACTTCACTGAAACCGAGTTTACCGGTGAAAATGGGCCCGGAAACACTATTGGGAAATCCGCAGATCATTGTCGCCCGCCCTCGGAGCGTTTTCTTGGCGTGCTCGATGATCGCGCTGAAGAGCCCATTGCCGCGGAAATCCGGGTGTGTCGCAGACCAGCACGACTGGTACGCAACGCCTGGTTGCCCACGAAGCATCGTTGGATGTGCGATGAAGCCGTTTGCGCCTGCGAGCCGGTTGCCGGCGTATGCACCAAGAAACATGGAACTCGTGTTGCTGCCGATCCAATTGCTGCGAAGTTTGTCGATCTTGATGCCGGGGAATGCACTGCGACACAGGTCGAAAGTGTCCTGGATATGCGGTTCTTCCCTTGGAATCTCCCGGATCTCGAAATTCATCTCTGACGCTTCCTGTGGTGCTTCCCATACGAGTCTCCGGGCATGTTCAGCGACGGCCGGTCAACCTTGCAAAGACCGTGGTTGACAGGCCGATGCGGACTCGTACACGCCAAGCCAGAATCATCTGCAGTGTGAACTGACCGAGAACGACAGCTGCTGCGGCACCGGCGCTACCGTACATACGGCTGAACACCACGGCGCTGGTCAGAGTTACCACGATCGCTAGCGCACAGCCGATCAGTGTGTCTCTTTCATACCCAGCCATGTTCAGCATCAGCCCCACCAGGCCCATGGTTGCAGCGATCATCTGTCCGACGCATAGAAGAATCAGGGCCATGTACGCTGCCTCGAATCCTGCTCCGAAAAGCAGGGGTAGCAGCCACCATCCGGACACGCCAACAAGCAAAGCCAAGGGCAAGGTGAAGGCGCTCATGAGCAATGCGCTATCACGCAGCAACCTGGACAACTCTTCGCGCTGTCCGGTTTTGAAGAGTGATGCGACATGAGGCGCACAGGCTGAGTTGAAGGCGACCATACCGAGACCGACCAATGCAGAAAGCTGTTGTGCCACCTTGAAAAGCCCGACTTCGCCATGCCCGGCGGAGGAACCAACAACAACGACAACCAAGGACTGAGAGATAGTTCCAAACCCGGACACCAGCGCGAAGGAAAGTGCCGGCACCAACCATGTCCGTGGCAGGAACTCTGCTTTGGCGCCAGCGATCGGACCTGGCAGTGACCGCCAGAGCATTACAGCACCGATCGCGAAGGCAGCCGTCGTTGCGAGCAGATGTACTTGCAGGCCCAAGGTTGGTGTGAGCTTCCAACCAACAATGAAGACTGCGGTCACGAGCAAGATGACTTGCACCAATGGACGCATGATCTCGTCGGGAAAGAGACCTGCCCAAACTTTCCCTAAACCCCGCAGTGCCGCCGCACGCAATGAGGAAAGGCAGTAGAGCGGGAGCAAGAGCAGTGCCCAGCCTGCGATCTCCAGGGTGATTCCCGACCGCTCATCACCGATCCTCCAGACTATCCCCAGTCCAGCGGCGGCGATCACGGAGAGTGTCATTCCGATCGTGTTGCCAAAAATCAGCAGGCCCTTGGCCTTGCCCCATTCACCCAGCGCCTTGTAACCGGCCAATTCCCTCACAATTACACCAACGAATCCCACCCGAATGGGCGTTACGCACAACAAGATCCAGCCCAGCACAAGAGAGTAGGTACCAAAACCATCGACACCCAGCAGCCTCGCGAGAATCGTCGACGAGACAAAGCCCAACAGCATGGCAGTGCACTTGATGACAAGCGCACCGGCGCTGCCACGGATAGCGGTTCCCGAGGCCCCACCCTTGAGGAAGCGATGCGCGAGTGCGCTTGGCAGGAACCGGCTCAATCCCATCAACTGTAGTGCCCTGATTGCCTAGGAGCCTGTCGGACTTTACTCGGTCGGGCTGCGAATCCGCCTGTGTGGTTCATATTCGCGCCGCTTTTTGACCCATAGAACCACTATGGGCCTGCAAATCGTCACAAATCTGCCCTCACACAGTCGAACTCTCGCCTCAACCGGCAAAGTCCGACAGGCTCCTAGCCCGGATTATTCATGAATAGTCCGGCCTGGCTCCGCCTACGACAATTTCTTTCTGACCAGTTCCGGTGACTGTTCATCCATCTTCACACCACCGAAAAACGCAATCGCGCGGACGCGCTTTGCGGTCACCCAGTACCAGGCCACGCACATCAGGAAGAACGCGCCAAGCAGCATGTCGTGCGACAAATGTGCGCGCAAGGCCAGCGCTATCAGCAATCCGCAGGCGCAACTGAATGCGGCCAGAGTGAGTGCAGCGCGGGTCGGGGTGAAGCCGGCCTCGATCATCAGGTGATGGATATGATTGTGATCGGCGCGAAATGGCGATTGTCCGAGCTTGGCGCGGCGAGCCACGAGGACCAGGCAATCCATGATCGGTACTGGAATCACCCAGAGTGCAAGCAGGGGCGTGACCGGGTGACTCGGGGTCTGGGTCAGGCGAAATGTCGTCCACGCCATCATCAGGCCGAGCAAGGCGCTACCCGCATTGCCCATGAACGATTTGGCGGATCGCTGCCAAGGGTGGCGGAGATTGAATAGCAGAAAGCCGGAGACGGCGCCGGTGGCCAGCAGCGAGTGCGTGAGCAAGGCTTGATTCCCGGAATACACCGTTGCCGCTGAAAGCATGGCAAGGGCCGCCAGGACGAGGAGCCCGGCAAGCCCATCCACGCCATCGATCATGTTGACCGCGTTGATGATGCCGACCGTGGCGAAGACGGTGAACGGAACCGACAGCGCCCCAAGAAACACGTTCTCATGACCGAACAGATGACCAAGGTAGTGCACGCGAATGCCGCCGACGAAGATCATGACCAGGGCGGCGGAAATCTGGGCAAGTATTCGCAGCCGCCAGTCGAGATCGTACTTGTCATCGAGCAGACCGACGACCACCAGCAACGCACCTGCAACAAGGAACCCGCCGAGACTTGAGTCGATCGCGTCCAGGGTGAGTATCGATGCCAGCACGATGCCCACAAGCATCGCCACGCCGCCAATCACCGGGGTCGGCTCGGCGTGATCCTTGCGACCCGCCGGGTAATCCATCAGATTCAGATGGGATGAGATTGGAATCAGCGCTTTCTGCACAGCCAGTGTTGTCAGAAACGCAGCGACTGCACCCAGTATTCCAATTGATTGAAGATCCACGAACTCCGCCCCCCGATCTTCGCGGTTGCCCGATAGTATCCGATAGGCCAGATCATGTGCGCATATTCATGCCCTGGCCAATCGGGGTGCGCCGGAATTCGTGGAGTATCGGCACTTGGATATTGCACTTCCGATATCGACTCTGGCCGGCAACGGACGCTCGTGGCGATTTCACAAGTGGCGATGGCGGCCATCATGTCCGGGTATCTTGCAACACTTGAAGTGCGCGGCCGGGACGCCGGAGAGCCGCGCCGAATCCGTGCGACGATCGCGGCGCCCACCTGTTTCGAGGCCAGCCCACCCTCCAGGTCGGCCTTGCTGCATTGGATGCCGGATAGCCTCATCCTCGATCGCAGCTCGCGGGCGCTGAAGGAGCATGTCGGCATCTGGGCATACCGGATGTTCGGATGGGCGTGAGTCTGGACCTGGCAAGCGCTGTCGGTCGCGAAGGCGCTCGCCGGCGTGACCGTCGCCTGCGCTTCGTGGCAGAGGCATTCCTGCCCGATGCCTTTCGTTCCGGAATGTCGAGAAGGAGCATCGCGTCTTGCTGTCGTGGGAGGGACTTCAGTCCCGATGCTGCGCGGGATCTTGCCGAAGACCGGGGGATTGCCGCTTCGCCGCGGCGGAGTCCGCAAGCATCTGCGTGATTGCTACACTTGCCGCCTGAATTCACCGGGAGCGATCCATGGGATCCGCGTCTCTGCCCAATCCCGATCACCTGCGCCCGGCGATCATCGGACTCGGTTACGTCGGCCTGCCGCTGGCGGTCGCCTTCGGTGACCAACTCGATACGCTGGGCTTCGATATCAACATCCAGCGCGTCGCCGACCTCAAGGCGCACCAGGATCACACGCTCGAAGTCAGCTCGGACCAATTGCGATCCTGCAAAGGTCTGAGGTTCTCCGGCGACAACGCGGATCTCGTCGGCCGCAACGTGTTCATCGTCACCGTGCCGACACCGATCGACGATGCACGACGACCCGATCTGGGCCCGCTCGAAGCAGCCAGCCGCACCGTGGGTCGCGCGATCCGGCGTGGCGGCGTGGCGATCTTCGAATCGACTGTCTATCCGGGCGCGACCGAGGAAGTCTGCGTGCCGATCATCGAGCGCGAATCGGGCTTGCGCTTCAACGAGGATTTTTTCGTCGGCTACAGTCCCGAACGGATCAATCCGGGCGACAAGACGCATCGCCTCGAATCAATCATGAAGGTGACCTCGGGTTCGACCCCGGAGGCAGCCGATTTCATCGACGCCCTGTACCGACGCGTGATAACCGCCGGCACGCACAAGGCCTCGAGCATTCGTGTCGCCGAGGCGGCCAAAGTCATCGAGAACACCCAGCGCGACCTCAACATCGCCCTGGTCAACGAGCTGGCCCTGATCTTCCATCGTCTCGGCATCGATACCAGCGAGGTACTGGCCGCCGCCGGTACCAAGTGGAACTTCCTGCCCTTCCGTCCCGGTCTGGTCGGCGGCCACTGCATCGGCGTCGATCCGTATTATCTGACCCACAAGGCGCAGCAGATCGGCTATCACCCCGAAGTGATCCTGTCGGGCCGGCGCATCAATGACGGCATGGGCGGCCATGTCGCCCAACGCGTGATCAAGCTGATGATCCAGCGTCGCGTCCACGTCGCCGAGGCCAAGGTGCTCGTGCTCGGCCTGGCCTTCAAGGAAAACTGCCCCGACCTGCGCAATACGCGCGTGGTCGATGTCATCGCCGAACTGCGCAACTATCACGCCCATGTCGACGTACACGATCCGTGGGCCGATGCGGCAGAAGCACGCCACGAATACGGCCTGGAACTGGTCGATACACCGGTCAGCGGCGAATACGATGCGATCATCCTCGCCGTGGCCCATCGCCAATTCGTCGAGATGGGCGCAGAGCGTATCCGCGCGCTAGGCAAACCGGGCTGCGTGGTATTTGATGTAAAGCAGGTGCTGCCGCGCGATGCGGTTGATGATCGACTCTAAGAGGATTCGGGAAATGCGTGTACTCGTTACCGGGGCCGCCGGTTTTATCGGTTCGGCTTTGACTGCGCGGCTGCTTGAGCGCGGCGACGAGGTGCTCGGCTACGACAACCTCAACCCCTATTACGATCCGGCCCTGAAGGAAGCTCGACTGGCCCGGCTCACCCCGCACGCCAATTTCCGCTTTGTCCGCGCCAGTCTTGAGGATCGCAATGCTCTCGAAGCGGCGTTCGCGGATTTCCAGCCGCAGCGCGTGGTCAATCTGGCCGCACAGGCCGGCGTGCGCTACTCGCTGGAGAATCCGCGCGCATATATCGACAGCAATATCGTCGGCTTCACCAATATCCTCGAAGCTTGCCGGCATGGTGGCGTCGAGCATCTGGTCTATGCGTCATCGAGTTCGGTCTACGGGGCCAACCGCAAGTTGCCGTTCTCGGTGCAGGATCCGGTCGATCATCCGGTCAGCCTGTATGCGGCAACCAAGAAGGCCAACGAGTTGATGGCACACACTTACAGCCATCTGTTCCAGTTGCCGACCACGGGCCTGCGCTTCTTCACCGTCTACGGGCCGTGGGGCCGCCCGGATATGGCCTTGTTCCTGTTCACGCGCAAGATCCTTGCCGGCGAGCCGATCGAGGTGTTCAACCACGGCAAGCACACGCGCGATTTCACCTATATCGACGATATTGTCGAAGGCGTCATGCGCACGCTCGACCGCGTCCCTTCGGGCGATCCCGGCTACGATCCCTTGCAGCCGACCCCGGCCTCGTCGTCCGCGCCGTATCGTGTCTACAACATCGGCAATCACCAGCCGGTCGAGCTGTCGCGTTACATCGAGGTGATCGAGCAATGCGTCGGACGCAAGGCCGAAAAGATCCTGCTGCCGTTGCAACCGGGAGACGTTCCGGATACCTATGCCGATGTCACCGAGCTGACTCGCGACACGGCCTACGCGCCGACGACCACCGTCGAGGAAGGCGTCGCGAAGTTTGTTGCGTGGTACCGTGATTTCTATCGGGTCTGAGCGTGGGCGAGTTCGCGATGACTGACAGCACACCCGCGACGATCTGGGCGCGCGATGGCAACGGCGAATTCATCATTGCCGGCAAACCGCTGTCCGCAATCGTCGCTGCGGTGGGTGCGACTCCCTGCTATCTATACGATCGAAGCCGCATCGCCGCACGCAGTCGCGAGTTGCGTTCGCGCTTGCCTGAGAAGGTGCAGTTGCACTACGCGGTCAAGGCCAATCCAATGCCTGCCTTGGTCTGCCAGATGGCCGCACTCGTCGATGGTCTTGATGTCGCCTCGGCGGGCGAACTGCGCATTGCGCTCGACAGCGGCATGGATCCCGCGAACATCAGCTTCGCCGGGCCAGGCAAGTCGGATCGGGAGCTGCTGCAGGCGCACGCCGCAGGCATCCTGATCAATCTCGAATCGCTGCGTGAAATCGATGTGCTCGCGCAGGTGGGTCGGCAAACCGGCAAGGCGGCACGCGTGGCGGTCCGGGTCAATCTGCCGTTCGAGCTGAAAGCCTCCGGCATGAAAATGAGCGGTGGCGCGCGCCCCTTCGGCATCGATGCCGAACGCGTTCCCGACATGCTCGACCGGATCCGTGACAGCGGCCTCGCTTTCGAGGGCTTCCATCTGTTTGCCGGTTCGCAGAACCTCCGGGCCGAGGCGATCATCGAGGCGCAGACGCGCTGCTACGAGCTGGCCCTGGGCTGGCTCGAGCGCTGCCCAAGTCCGCCAAAGCTGCTCAATCTCGGCGGTGGTTTCGGCATCCCTTACACGATCGGCGACCAGCCGCTCGATGTCGGCGCGATCACCGACAACCTCGGCGTACTCGCCGATCGCGTCCGTGCGGACATGCCGACAACGAAGCTGGCCATCGAACTCGGCCGTTATCTGGTTGGCGAGGCCGGGATCTACGTCGCGCGTGTCATCGACCGCAAGATCTCGCACGATCAGGTATTCCTGATCGTCGATGGCGGCATGCACCATCATCTCGCTGCATCAGGAAACCTCGGCCAGGTCATGCGCCGCAACTATCCGGTCGCGATCAACCGGATCACGCCGCAAAAGGAAATAGCCAGTATCAGCGGCCCGCTGTGCACACCGCTGGATCTGCTCGCCGATCGCGCCGAACTCGATATCGCCGAACCCGGTGACCTCGTTGTCGTATTCCAGTCCGGCGCCTATGGCCGCAGCGCGAGTCCGCGTGGATTCCTCAGCCACCCCGATGTGGTCGAAGCGCTGATCTAGCCTTCGCGCAAGGTAACTGGATCAAGTGCAAATTGCCGCCCGATCAGATCGCTCACTCTTCATGTCAGAGGCATTCATGCCCGATGCCTTTCGTTCCGGAATGTCGAGAAAGAGCATCGGGTCTTGCTGTCGTGGGAGTGGCTTCAGCCACGATGTCCTTGGTCAATTCGCGCAAGCGCATCGCGATAGAAGGCGCTTCCCACAGAGACAGCATCGCGACCGAAGGGTGTCCCCTTTTTGCGAAGGCTGAGGCGGCTTCCCACACAGAGCATCGGGACTGAAGTCCCTCTCATCAAACATGAAGTAACTCATTGATTGTAAAGGCGCGCGGCCAGCAGGTTTTTCCTTCTCCCGAGGCCGTCAAGCCAAAGCAAAAACTCGCCCGTAAACGGGCTCCTACAGGCCAACCGCAAGCCTTGTAGGAGCCCCGCCAGGGGCGAGCTCTTCGTCCAAGCCAGCCAAAAGCTCGCCCGTAAACGGGCTCCTACAGGGGGAGAGAAGGAACGGCAATCGCCCGGATCCATGTTAGCTGCGCTACAGCGCGCTGCCGATGGTGGGGCGTGAACTCCCACGAATATCGAAGGCCGCGCGCTGGCTTTTCGTGGGAGAGGCATTCATGCCCGATGTCTTTCGTTCCTACGAATTCCGTATGGTTGAATCGGGGGGCGTGGATCCCGTTGCCGCATCAACTTCCGCCTGCAACGCGGCGCGCTGGATCTTGCCGGTTGCTGTCTTCGGCAACGCCATGCGGAATTCGATCAGCCGCGGCACCATGAAATCCTCGAGGCTTGCCATGCAATGGGCGATGACCTCGCGCTCGCTCAACGAAGCATCACCGGCAACGACAAGGATCGCCTTGAGCGCGCGCCCAAGCACCTCGTCGGGCACACCGACAACGGCGGCTTCGACGATTCCCGGCAGCGCGTACAGCACATTCTCGACTTCCTTCGGGCTGACCTTCTCGCCGCGCGACTTGATGATGTCGTCCTTGCGCCCGATGAAGTAGCAGAAACCTTGCTCGTCCATGCGAAACAGGTCGCCGGTATGCAGGATCCTTTCCCACGGATAGCGACCGGGCCCGAGCGCTTTCGCCGTGGCTTCCTCATTGCGCCAGTAACCTTGCATGACATGGCCACCGCGCACGACCAACTCGCCGACCACGTTGACGTCGACCCGCTCACCGGCCTCGTCGACCACCCAGACCTCGGTACCCGGAATCGCGATACCAACGCTGTCAGGGCGATCGACCAGATATTCGGGCGGCAACCAGGTGCAGCGCTTGGATTCAGTCATGCCGTACATCGAAAAGATCCGCGCCTGCGCAAACCGGGTCTGCAATGCCCGTATGTGCGCGGGCGGCAGGGCTGCGGCCGTATTCGTCACTGTACGCACGCTGGCTGCCCAGGCCGGATCGAAGTTTCGCAACTGCACGATCAGCGCGGCCATGGTCGGCACCAGGGGGAATACCGTCACCTTTTCACTGGCCAGCAGCGGCAACACCTTCTGTGGAAACGCGAAGGATTTTTCCAGCACAAGCGTCGCACCGACCATCACGCTCATCAGCAACTGGTATAGACCGTAGTCAAACGCGAGCGGCAGGACGCTGAGCACGACATCATCACTGCGCATCTGCAGATACATGGTGATCGAGGTCGCCGCGAACACCATGTTCCGGTGCGTCATCATCACGCCCTTGGGCGTACCGGTTGAACCCGAAGTGTAGACAAGCATGGCCAGATCGATGTCGATGCCCGGCGCAGTGACAGTCGAACCATCCGCCGCTGCTGCCATGAACCCGACCCAGCTCACGCCGATGTCATCCGTTTCGCCATCGACGACGACGATCCGGCGCAAGCCCGGAACCTGGGCCGCAGCGAGTCGCGCGACGTGCAGCAAGCTGGCCTGGGTGACCAGCACCGATGCCTCGCAGTCGTTCAATACCCAGGCCAGCTTGTCGGCCTTGGTCGACGGGTTGAGCACGCTGAACACACCGCCGGCGCGCAGCGTGCCGAAGATCCCGATTGCTGCCTCGATCCGGTTGTCGATGAAAAGCACGCAGCGTTCACCGCGACGGAACTGCAGCTCGCCGAGCAACCCTGCGGCGAAACGATCCGCCGCGGCATCGAAATCCGCGTAACTCAGGCGACGCCGGCCATTGATCACGGCGATCCGCTGCGGATCATGCCGAGCGGATCGCGCCAGCAATTCCTCGAAGCGGATCATCCCTCGGTACCGGTCACACCCAGTTTGGCCGAAACATAACGGGCCAGCGGCCCGATGCCGTCGAAATTCTCGGGGACTACCTCGTCATCATCAACCACGATCAAGAACTCCTTTTCCAGCCAGGCGACCAGGGTCATCACGCCGATCGAATCGAGGATGCCGGCATCGAACAGGCTGTCCTCGGTCTCCAGCACCGCATGTTCGGGTGAAGGAAAGGTTTCGCGGACGTATTCGCGGATTCGGGTTTCGCTCGACTGCATTCGCCACTCGTTTGCTGTTTGATCGGAAAAACCCTGCGCGCAAGCGGATTTTCTGCTCCGCCACAAGGCGCGGCAGTGTGCCAGAACAAGGCATTCGCGGCACCCGGAAAGCCGAATCCGGGCGAAATCAGGGCCGATCCGGGTGCAAACGCGGGCTTTGCAGCATCCGCCGAGCGTTCGCGACGGCTAGCGTTTATGATCGTCTTACCTCCGCGCCGCATGGATCCGCCATGCGCCGAATCGAGCAAGGACAAATGCATGTGTGGAATCGTCGCTGCAACCGCCGAACGTGATGTCGTCGCCATCCTGATTGCCGGCCTCAAGGCACTGGAATATCGCGGCTACGATTCAGCCGGTATCGCCGTTCTCGAAGGTGATCAGATTCACCGCACACGCACGGTCGGCAAGGTTCGCGAGCTGGAGGCCCGGCTGGAATCGAGTCCGCTGTCCGGCACGACCGGCATCGCGCACACGCGCTGGGCCACACACGGCGCTCCCAATGAGGCCAACGCACACCCACACTCCTCGATTGATTCGATCAGCGTCGTCCACAACGGCATCATCGAGAATCATGCGGCCTTGCGCGAGGAGCTGAAATCCATTGGCTATCGCTTCGATTCCGATACCGACACCGAAGTCATCGCCCACCTGATTCACCATCTCGGCAAGCAGGGCCTGAACCTGCGCGCGGCGGTTCGCGCGGCGATCCCGCGCCTGCATGGCGCGTTCGCCATCGCCGTGATCTCGCGTGACCAACCCGGCCATGTGGTCGGCGCAAGGCGCGGCAGCCCGCTGGTGGTCGGTGTCGGCATCGGCGAGAACTTCCTCGGCTCGGACGTGCAGGCCCTGATCAAGGTCACCAACCAGTTCATCCACCTCGACGAAGGTGACCTCGTCGAGATCACGCGCACTTCGGTCCTGGTCGAGGATGCCGATGGAAATCTGGTCGAGCGCAGCGTGCATACCAGCGAGTTGTCGGCCGATGCGGTCGAACGCGGCGAGTATCGCCACTACATGCTCAAGGAAATCTTCGAACAACCACGCGCCGTCGCCGACACCCTGGAAGGCCGCATCGTCGGCGACCACATCCTGCCGAACATCTTCGGCGTCGACTCCGATACGTTGCTCAAACGCGTGCGCCATGTGCAGATCATCGCCTGCGGCACGAGCTATCACGCCGGTCTGATCGCACGCTACTGGCTGGAGGCCATCGCCGCAGTTCCATGCAGTGTCGAGGTCGCCAGCGAATACCGCTATCGCCAGGCCGTGGTGCCGGCCAACAGTCTTTTCCTGGCCATCTCGCAATCCGGCGAAACCGCCGACACTCTGGCGGCACTGCGTGAGTCCCGCCGCCGCGGCTATCTCGGCTCATTCGCGATCTGCAACGTGCCCGAATCGAGTCTCGTGCGCGAATCCGACCTCGTCCTGATGACCCGCGCCGGGCCGGAAATCGGCGTCGCCTCGACCAAGGCCTTCACCACCCAGCTCACCGCACTCGCCCTGCTCGTGCTCGAACTTGCGCGCATGAACGGCCTCGACAATTCCCGCTACGCGCAACTCGTCAGTGATCTGAGCAGCCTGCCACGACGCATCGCCGACGCGCTCGAACACGCGCCGGCAATCGCCACGCTCGCTGAACGTTTTGTGCAGAAGAGCCACGCGTTGTTCCTCGGTCGCGGCGCGAACTATCCGGTTGCGCTCGAAGGCGCACTCAAGCTCAAGGAAATCTCCTACATCCACGCCGAGGCTTATCCGGCCGGCGAACTCAAGCACGGCCCGCTGGCCCTCGTTGACGAAAACATGCCGGTCATTGCGGTCGCCCCGAACAACGAGCTGGTCGAAAAGCTCAAATCGAACCTGGAGGAAGTCCGCGCACGCGGCGGAGAACTCTTCGTCGTTGCCGATGCCAAGGTCGAGATTCCCGAAGGAGATTCGCGCGGCGCCGTGATCAGGATCGATTCCGGCAGCGACTTCATTGCCCCGGTTGTCTTCACGATCCCGCTGCAATTGCTCGCCTACCACGTCGCCGTTCTGCGCGGCACCGATGTCGATCAACCGCGCAATTTAGCCAAATCAGTAACCGTGGAATAGTTCTTGCGGCGCTCGGAGTCGGTGTTTCGAGAGCGGGAAATCGGGGAGCGCAGCGCCGAGGGAAACCGGGCTCAGAACCAGATCGCGTGCCGTTTCGAGAAGCAGCGTTTGCGGGAAGAATGCAACATCGCGGGCCAGAGTGCGTCTGGTCGGTGCGGGCTCGGGACACATGTCGAAAGCCCATGCGAGATCGTGCGGCGTTGAAATCGCCAAGCGGAGGTTGGTCGCCTGTCAGCCGGTCAATTGCATTGATCGCCGATCGCGGCAACGTACAATTGCGGCTTCCCATTGATCGGACGGGCCCATGCGAATCTGTGTCTACTGCGCCTCCAGCCAGGAATGCGATCCCCATTACCACGAAGTAGCCTTTCGTCTGGGCAAGCTGCTGGCCGAATCCGGTTGCAGCGTGGTTTACGGCGGCGGCTCGACCGGATCGATGGGAGCGGTGGCCAATGGCGCGCTGTCGGCGGGCGGCGAAGTCGTCGGCATCCTGCCCCGATTCATGGCCGACCTTGAATGGGGACACCCGGGCCTGACCCGACTCGAACTGGTTGGTGACATGCGCGAGCGCAAACATCGCCTGCTGGCCGGATCGGATGCAGTGATCGCCCTGCCCGGCGGCTGCGGCACGCTGGAAGAATTGTTTGAGGCAATCACCTTGAAGCGGCTCGGTTTGTATTTCAATCCGATTATTTTGCTCAACACCCGTGGTTTCTACACGCCGCTGCAGAGTTTCATGCAGAGCGTGATTGAAGGCAATTTCATGAACAGCGAACATCTGGAGATGTGGTCGCTCGTCGATGAGCCGGAACAAGCGTTGCCGACGATCCAGGCAACCCCGCGCTGGCGCGAAGATGCGCGCGAAATTGCTGTAGTGCGGCGCAGCCCTGATCCAACGTAGGAGCCCCGCCAGGGGCGAGCTCTTTGTCGATATTCGCGGGAAGCTGGCCCCTGGCGGTGCTCCTACGAGTGTTTCGCAAATAGAACGACTGGATTAGTCGGAATCACCCGAAGTACCCGAAAGCTCGCGGACTTCACCATCACCGAATCCGCCAGCGTCCGCGTCATCGTACGATGGCGCTTCTGTGCCGTCGATCTCGGCGCTGCGGTCGGCTTGTTTTTCCCAGCGCGTCTTGATCGGGTTGTCGGACTCCGCATCGGCCAGATCGCGGACCAAGCCTTCCTTGCGTTCGGTGGAAAGATCGGTCCAGTGGCAATCATCGATTGCTCCGGCCATCGAGTAGAGCAGGTTGAGGCTGGGCCGGAAGCCGGCGCGCTTGACCTTGAGAAAGGCCTCGACCGGCCCGACACGGAACATGTCTTCGGCCGTGCGCACACCGACCTGGCGCAACCAGGCTGCGGATTTCGGACCGATATTGCGGATCTTCACGTCCTTTTCGCTCATGCCGCGACCTCCTTGTTCAACAATGGCGCAAGCGATTGCAGGAACACCTCGCACAGAGCCTGCATGCCGCGCGCATCGTCTCCATTGAAACGGCCCGGCTCGGGGCTGTCGACGTCCCAGACACCGAGCAAGGCGCCGTCGATGACCAAGGGCACGACCACTTCCGAACGCGAGGCCGCATCGCAGGCAATATGCCCCGGGAAGGCATCAACGTCGAAGACCAACTGTGTCTCGCGGGTCGTCGCGGCGGTTCCGCAGACGCCGCGGCCAAGCGCGATGCGCACGCAGGCCGGTTTGCCCTGGAACGGGCCAACGACCAGTTCGCGGCCATCGAAAAAATAGAACCCGCACCAGTTGATCCTCGGCAGCGCGTGCCAGACCAGGGCGGCGAAATTGGCCGCGTTGGCAACGCGGTCACGCTCGCCGTGCAGGAGTCCGCGCGCCTGCTGGGCCAATTCGGCGTAGAAGGCGACCCTGTCGGCCGTATCGATCGGTTTGGCTTCAAACGACATGGTTTGACTTCAATATTCCACGGCAGTCGGACATTCTACTCGTCAATCCGCCTTGTCGCAGAATGCATGCTTGGCAAATTGCGGCCGCGATCGCCGCTGAATCGATTTCACTGCTGATTTGGGCAACTTCATGCAATGAGCCATCCAGGCGTCTACATCACCGGCACCGACACCGGCATCGGCAAGACCGCAGTCAGTTGCGTCTTGCTGCGCACCTTGGGATTTCGCGGCGTGGATGCAGTCGGCATGAAGCCGGTGGCCAGCGGTTGCGAGCGGACGGACGCGGGATTTCGCAACGCCGATGCGATCAAGCTGATCGCGGCGAGCAGTCAGGTGGTCGATTACAATCTCGTCAATCCGTATGCCTTCGCCGAACCGGTCTCGCCGCATCTGGCTGCAGGTGACGAAGGCACGTCGATTGATCCCGCTCGCATCAACCAAGCCTTTCATCGATTGCAGGAGAGTGCGGATCTGGTTGTAGTTGAAGGGGTCGGCGGCTGGCTTGCGCCGCTGGGCTACAGCCTGATGCAAGCCGATATCGTGCGCACACTCGATGTGCCGGTGCTGCTCGTGGTCGGACTGCGTCTCGGCTGCCTCAATCACGCCTTGCTCACGGCGCGTGCAATCGAAGCCGATGGCTGCCGCCTGATCGGCTGGATCGGCAACTGCATCGATCCCGACATGCTGCGCGTCGAGGACAACATCGAGACTCTCGCGCGGCGGATTCAGGCGCCGTTGCTCGGCATCGTCGAGCATGATGACCATTCCCGTTTCGCACCCGGCATCGATACTCTCGACGCTGCGGTGCGCACCCTGCTTGCCGACGCAAGCGCCTGACAAGGAGCACCCCATGGCCAAGGCCCAGCGCTATTTCATCACGATAGAAAACCTCGCGGACTCGCGTGGGGATTCGAGTGAACTCTCCTTCGACGGCGGATCGCCGGAGCACCTGGCCCGGGTGCTCGGGGCCGCGCTGCGCGAAGCTGACTTTTCGGCACGCTGGCGGGCGATGCAGGAGAGCCCGGATGAGATTGACCCGGCCACCGTTGCGGTCGATCCAGCGGCAACGGTCAGTGGCAGCCTCGAGGCGCAACGCAGCGAGTTGATTGTCACCACGAATTTGTCGCACGCGATCGTCAAGCACCGCCTCGACCTGCTGATCGGTCGCCACTGGAAACTGCGCGATGTGAGCACGCCTTGATCGTGGCGAATTGATAGTGCGGACGGATGAACGGCGTAAGCCCGGGCTAGGAGCCTGTCGGACTTTGCTCGGCCGGGCTGCGAATCCGTCTGTGCGGTTCATATTCGCGCCGCTTTTTGACCCATAGAACCACTATGGGCCTGCAAATCGTCACAAATCTGCCCTCACACAGCCGAATTCTCGCCTCAACCGGCAAAGTCCGACAGGCTCCTAGACTCGATAGAATCGCCGACCTTGCTCCGAATGTTTGAAGCGCCTGTGACCAACACTGCCCTGTCCGCAGGCACCGCGAGTGCCGCACTGGACGCCCTGCACCACGCCATCAGCACCAATCAGATCGATCTGCCTGCGGATGGCCGCGTGTTGTTTCTGCGTGCGCGCGACGGCCTTTGGTGGGGCCGCCATTCGCGCAGGGATTGGCTCTGCCAGCAGAGTTTCAAGCCGTTTGCCGACGCACTCGAACGCTCGGGCCTGCAGCTCGGCGAACCGCAACCAGGACAATATTTCCCAATCGTGATGATTCTGCCGCCGCGTCAGCGCGACGAGGCACGTGCCTTGTTCGCACGCGCCGCGCAGCATGTCGAAGCCGGCGGCATCGTCGTCGCATCGATCGCCAACGACGAGGGCGCACGCTCGGGTGAAGCGGATTTTCGACACTTTTTCGGTGCCGCCCAGGTCATGTCCAAACATCATTGCCGGGTGTTCTGGAGCAGAGTCGATCGGTCCGCAATCGATCCCGCTTTGCTTGACGAATGGATGACACTCGACACACCTCGCGCGATCGGTGACGGCCGCTTCGTCAGTCGACCCGGCTTGTTCGCCTGGAATCGAATCGATCCAGCCTCAGCCCTGCTCGCCGCACAACTGCCTCGGGATCTCTCCGGTCGCATCGCCGATCTCGGTGCCGGCTACGGCTACCTTGCCTGCGAAGTGCTGTCTCGCTGCAGCGCAGTCGAGGCCATCGATCTCTACGAAGCCGAGGCGCGCGCCCTGGAACCGGCGCGTATCAATACTGACAAGACGCTTGTGCAGCTCAACCGCCGGGTCGAGGTATCGATCCATTGGCATGACGTCCGTGCCGGACTGCCGCATCGTTACGATGCGATCATCAGCAATCCGCCATTCCATCAGGGCCGAGCCGACCAGCCCGAACTCGGCCAATCCTTCATCGCCGCCGCCGCCAGCGCGCTCAAGCCGCAGGGTAGCTTGTGGCTTGTGGCGAATCGGCATCTGCCTTACGAGCAAACGCTCGGCGCACGTTTCACCAGCGTGAAAACCGTGATCGGCAAGAACGGCTTCAAGGTTTTCCATGCCAGCGGAGTACACGCATGAGGCTGGTCAGATTGATCGCCAATCTCGGCTACGGCAGCCGCAGGGAAATCGCGATGTTCTTCCGCGAAGGCCGCATCACCGATGCGGATGGCGATGTGCTGTATGCCGACGACAAGCGCGAGCACGCCGACATCCGCTTCGATGGCGAGCCGCTTGATCCGCCGATCGGCCTGCGCCTGATGCTGCACAAGCCGGTTGGCGTGACCTGCTCGGCCAAGGATGTCGGCCGCATCGTGCTTGACCTGCTGCCCGAGCGTTTCCGCTTGCGCAATCCAACCCTGTCGATGGTCGGACGGCTCGATCGCGATACCTCAGGCCTGCTCCTGCTCACCGATGACGGCGCCTTGCTGCATCGGATCATCTCGCCAAAATCAAGGGTTTCCAAGGTGTACGAAGCCGTGCTGGCCGAGGATCTGCGCGGCGATGAGGCCGCGGTGTTCGCCAGCGGCAGCCTGATGCTTGAATCGGAGAAGACGCCACTGCTTCCCGCCGGGCTCGAAGTACTTGGGCCACGGCAAGCACGGCTGACTTTGCATGAAGGTCGCTACCACCAGGCTCGGCGCATGTTCACCGCGGTCGGCAATCATGTCGTCAGCTTGCGTCGACTGACGGTCGGTGGACTCGGTCTCGGCGAGCTTGACGAGGGTGAGTGGCGCATCCTGGACGATGGCGATATCGACGCTGTATTCGGCGCTGGAGAATCCGCATGAGCACAACTGATCCGGGTGCCGGCAATGACCCCGACGTGGCCGACGCTCCTTACATCGCCGACATCCGTCAATGGATCGAGCAGGCCGTGATCGGACTCAACCTCTGTCCGTTCGCGCGTGCCCCATATCTCGATGGCCGCGTGTGTTTCCGGGTCAGCCAGGCGACTGACACTGATGCTTTGCTCGACGAACTTTGCGGCGAACTGCAAAGCCTGCACGCAGCCGATCCCGACGATTGCGAAACCACCCTGCTGATCGCGCCGTTCATGCTCGCCGATTTCCTCGACTTCAACGACTTCCTCGACTCCGTCGACGCCGCCATCGATGTGCTCAAACTCGATGGCGTGATCCAGGTCGCCAGTTTTCACCCGCAATACTGTTTCGCCGACAGTTCAGCGGATGACATCGAGAACTGCACGAACCGCTCACCTTGGCCGATCCTGCATCTGCTGCGCGAATCCAGCATCGAACGCGCGGTCGATTCGATGACCGATCCCGACGCGATCTACCGGCGCAACGTCGACACCCTGCACAAGCTTGGCTGGGACGGCTGGGCACGCTTGTGGCGCGACAGCACGCCGGGCGCGTAAGATCCGATCCGGCGGGATTCGGCAGCGGGAAATTCCGATGACCGCCAAGGGCCGTCACTGGCAAGCGTAGGGATCCCAGGATGGGGGTGTCGGGATGGGCGTGGGGTCGTCATGCAGGGCCGCCATTGCGGCATTGGGGATGCTTGTGGCCAGCGCGGCGACGGCGGCCATCGAGCCTGTCCTGCTGTTGCCGACGGATGCGGAAATCGCCCTGGCCGCGAGTACGCGTTTCGCCATCGATGGCAGCACGCGCGCCACGGCTGAAGACGAATTCGGGTTGATCGATTCGGATGCCTTCCAGCCGCTGCCGCATGGCAACGCGACCTTCGGCTTCGTCGATGGTGCCTACTGGTTCCATGTGCGTCTGCTCAACCGTGATGCCGAGGCGCATCGGCGCATACTCGCCGTAAACTATGTCCTGCTCGATGAAATCGACATCTACCTGCGCCGCGCGGATGGATCGATCAGTCATTTCAGTTCCGGCGATTCAAAGGCATTCGACCAGCGTGCGCTGCGTTCGCGCATGCCCAACTTCCTGATTGATCTCGACAACAACGAGCAGGCCGACCTGCTGGTTCGGGCACACAGCAAGAGTTCGATGCAGGTGCCGCTGGTGCTTTATTCGCAGAAGGCGTTCTTCGAGCGCAATCGAAATGGCTATCTCGGCATCGGCCTCTACTTCGGCATCCTGCTTGCGCTGCTGCTGTACAACCTCATCCTGTTCGTTTCGCTGCGTGATGCGAACTATTTCTTCTATGTCCTCTACATCGGTGGCTTCGGGTTCGTCCAGCTCTGCCTGAATGGCCTGGCCTTCGAGTATCTGTGGCCCGACTCGCCGTGGCTGGCAAATATCGCGGTGCCGGTTTCGATGTCGCTCGGCATGCTTTTCATGCACCAGTTTGTGCGCGCGTTTCTCGATCTGCCCCGGCGCCTGCTGGTCGGCAACCGGATCATCCTCGGCTTCATTGCCTTCCACAGCGCAATGGTCGTGCTGTCGTTTCAGATCGACTACCGCAGCGCGGTCCTGCTCGGCACGGCGTCGGTATTTCCCGGGGCTGCGGCGATACTTGGCGTGTCCCTGGTTCTCGCCCGGCGTGGCGATCGGGCAGCGCAGATCCTGCTCTTCGCCTGGATCGTGTTGCTGGCCGGAACGACTGCGTATGCGATGGTATCGTTTGGCTTGCTGCCCAAGATCTTCGTCACCGAATACGGCATGCAGATCGGCTCGGCGCTCGAGATGATCCTGCTCTCCTTCGCCCTGGCCTGGCGATTCGCCTCGTTGCGCGACGAGAATATCGACATCGTGCGGAGATCCAGCAACGAACTCGAAGTCCGTGTCGGCGAACGCACACGCGAGCTCTCATCAACCCTCGATGAACTGGCCAGCGCCAACGAGCGTCTGCGCGAGTCGAACCTCAGGGACGGTCTCACCGGCGCCTACAATCGGCGCTATTTCGATGCCACCTTCGCGTCGATGCTGGCCGAGAGTCGCAGCGCCGGGCGCGCATTCGGAGTGCTGGTCGCCGACATCGACCACTTCAAGCAGGTCAACGACGAAGCCGGTCATCTGGCCGGCGATGATTGCCTGCGTCTGACCGCCGCGATCATCGGAAAAACGGTCGCTGATCGCGGCAGCGTGATCCGCTATGGCGGCGAAGAATTCGTCGTGCTGCTACCGGACATCACCCGGGAAACGCTGCCCGCAATCGCCGAGGCGATGCGCCTGGCGGTCGCCGGAACCCCACTGGTGACCAACGGAACAGAGATTCGCTTGACCATCAGCATCGGCGCTGCAATGTCCGCAAGCGACGAAATTCCTGCATCGACGATCCTGCTGCAACGCGCCGACGAGGCCATGTACCGGGCCAAGCACGAGGGCCGCGATCGCGTCGTGGTCTACTGACTCGAGAACTGAAGCTGTTCGGGCAGATGGATCGTCGCGGCGATCGGCAGGTGGTCGGACACCAGATGCGGCAGAGTGCGCAACTCGTCGACCTTGAGCGTCGAGGAGGCAAGGATATGGTCGATCGCGCGATTCGGCGCCCAGCTCGGAAACGTCGGTGGCGGAACATCCGGTGGCTGCAACGAAGTGCGCGCAAACAGCGAGCGCAGTTCGGGGCTCTCGATCGGCGTGTTCAGATCACCGATCAGCAAGGCGTTGGGATGTCCTTCGAGCAATTCGGTGATGTAGCCGAGCTGATGCGCGCGCGCCTGCGGGCCGAGCGAAAGATGCGCGACCAGCACGACCAGCGAGTGCTCGCCCTTGCCATAGCGCGCCCACAACACACCACGGCCGCGAATTCGTCCAGGCAAGGGATAGTCGAGCACCTCGGCCGGTTTCAACCTTGAAAGCAGGCCATTGCTGGAGGCTGCCACCTTGGCCACCTTGCGATTTGGTTGATGGCTCCAGTACGGAAACCCTGCGCTCTCGGCAAGATATTCGGTCTGATTGAGGAAGCCCGAGCGCAGCGAACCAGAATCCGCTTCCTGCAGTGCGACCAGATCGAAATCGCCAAGTATTCCTGCGAGTCCATCAAGATTCGCGCGCTTGCCGGTTGGCAGGACATGCTTCCAACTATGCGTCACGTATTCGCGATAGCGCTTGACGCTGCCACCAGCAAGAATATTGCAGCTCAGCACGCGCAGCGTCTTTGCAGCGGGGGGTGGAGTTGAAACGGGTTTTTGACTCATCGACGTGATCGTCATGCCTTGTTCTTCACTGCGACACAGTCTCGCACAGGCGGCATGAACGCGAAGGCCGCCCTGCGGCGGCCTTCGTTGCAATGCTGGCAAACCGGAGACTACTTCTTGCCTTTCGCCGCCATGCGCTCGGCATGCGCTTTCTTGACCAGGGTATCGACCAGGGCAACCAGTTGCGGATAGCCGCCCGCCGAGCCGGCGGTGATTCGGTACTTGCCGTCGATAATGATCGTCGGCGTGCCATCTACGCCGAATTTCGGCACCAGACTGCGCGAGCGCGCGAGTTTGCTCTCAACCTCGAACGAGGTCGAGACCTGCTTGAACTTCTCGACATCCGCGCCATGCTCGCCATAGAAAATGGCGATGTCATCAAACGAGCGAAACGGACGATGATCGCGGTGTACCGCATCGAACATCGCCTGATGCGTCTTTGTCAGCAGACCGAGCGACTGCGCCGTGTAGAACGTCCGTGCATAGGCTTCCCACTGCTCATTGAAGATGGCCGGCATGTAGGCGAATTCGGCATAGGTGGGCAGCTTGGCCTTGATTTCGTCGGCATAGGGCTGGAAATGCGCGCAATGGACGCAGGCATAGCTGAAGACTTCGAGCACTTCGACCTTGTCACCACTCGAAGTCGGTTGGGCCGGCTCGATCGGGAAATAGGTCTTGCCGGCTTCGGCTACGACCGGCGCGGCGGGAGCAGCAGCTTCTTTCTGCTCCTGCGCACAGGCGTTGAAAGTGAGGGCGAGCAGCGCGCCAACGAGCAGCTTGGGCAGGTGTTTGAGCATCGTGGATCTCTCCTCGGAATCGGGTTCGTCGTTCAGACAGCGGATCAGGCAGCGAGTTGCCTCAATTGCCCTTGGCTTCTTTTTCGATCAGGTAGTGCACCAGCTGCTCGACTTTTTCATAGCCGCCGGCGGACTGTCCGGAAATCCGGTATTTGCCGTTGACGACGAACGTCGGCGTGCCATCGACGCCATAGGCCTTGATCAGCTCTTGGTTGCGCTTGAGCTTGGCCTTGACCGCGAACGAGTTCGAGGTGGCTATGAAATCCTCAGCGGAGACGCCGTATTTGGAGTAGAAGTCCGCAACCGATGCAAACGTCGGCGAACGGATGTCGATCTTTTTATCCACATAGATTGCGCGGAACAGATCCTCGTGGCTCTTCTCGACCAGACCAAGCGCCTGCGCCGTGTAGAAGCCCTTGGCAAAAGTCTCGTATGCCGAGAATCCGAACTGCGCCGGCAACAGGACGAATTCGGCGCTGGCCGGCAGGCGCTTCTTCAGATCCGCCACCATCGGCGCGACTTCATTGCAGTGCGGGCAGGCGTAGGAAAACACTTCGACCACTTCGATCTTGTCGCCGGTGGTGGTCGCCTGAGCCGGCTCGACCAGAAAATAATTTTTGCCGGCCTCCCAGTTGTCCTGGGCACTGGCATGCGTACCGCCTACCAGACCAAGGCCAATCGTCAAGGCAATAAGGGTTTTCAACATTCCGGGGTACTCCGCAGCGAAGGGGATGCGCGATCAGGCGATCGCGCAGTGTCAATCACGCCTGCTGAACGAGGACGGAGTCACTCGGCCCTGGCGGTCTGCACCTCGTGCAGGCCCTGCGCGTAGGACGCCAGTGCGGCGATGTCCTCTTCGCTCAGGCGCTTGGCAATATCCGGCATGACCGCCGCATGCTCGTCGTCGCCCCAGCTTGTGCCGCTGCGCCATTCGGCGAATTTGGTCGACACGTACTCGGGCCATTGGCCGGCCAGTTGCGGATAAGCCGATCCGGCCATGCCGCGTCCCGATGGGCCATGACAGGCCATGCAGGCGGGCACGCCGAGCTTGCTGTCGCCGTTGCGATAGAGCTGCTGGGCGCGCTTCACATAGGCATCATCGGCCTCGCCCGGGGTCACCCGCTTGGAGGCGAAGTAGGCGCCGACGTCATGCATGTCCTGCTCGCTCAGCATCGATGCGAACGGCATCATGATCGGGTTCATGCGCTTGCCCGCCTTGAATTGAGTCAACTGGCGCGCGATGTAGGATTCGTTCTGCCCGGCCAGCTTGGGGTACATCGCCATCGCCGAATTGCCGTCGGCACCATGACAGGCGCCGCAGACAGCACTCTTGCCTTCTCCGGCGGCGGCGTCGCCCAACATGGCTGATTCCTGGGTCTGGGCACTGGCCAGACCGGCGCTGAACAGCATCGCCAAAGCAACAACTCGCGGAAAACTCATACACTGACTCCGGATAGACGGGGAATCCACGCGCTGCCAGAGAATCTCCGGCAGGGCTGAGGCGATAAACTCCCGAATTATCCGTGTCAGCCGAAGGCCGGTCAAACGCGGCCGCACCCGAAATCAATCAGCGAACCCCTTTCATGCATATCCTGCACACGGCGAAATTCCTGAAAAGCGCGGCCAGCCTGCGCGACATGCCTGCCGACAATGGCTGGGAAGTGGCCTTTGCCGGGCGCTCGAACGCCGGCAAATCGAGCGCCCTCAACGCGCTTGCCGCGCACAAGGGACTGGCCCGGGTCAGCAAGACGCCAGGCCGCACGCAACTGCTCAATGTCTTCTCGATCGACGACGATCGCCGCCTGATCGACCTGCCTGGCTATGGCTACGCCAAGGTGCCGATCGGTGTGCGCGACCAATGGCGTGGCATGGTCGATGGCTTCCTGCGCGCACGCGAGGCGCTCAAGGGCCTGATCCTGATCATGGACAGCCGCCACCCGCTCAAGGACTACGACCGCCAGATGCTCGATTACGCCGAAGGCATCGCCAAGCCCTGTCATGTGCTCTTGACCAAGGCGGACAAATTGTCGCGCAACGAAGCGACGCGCACGCTCGACGCCGTGCGCAAGGAACTCGGTGCCGATGGATCGGCCGATGCGCGGGTCAGCGTGCAGTTGTTTTCAGCCACGGCGAAGACCGGAATCGATGAGGCGCGTGGCGTCATTGCGCGCTGGCTGGAAATTCCGGATCGCGCTGCATCCAGAGGCGCCACTCCGCCGCCGCGCAAGGAATCCCTGTAACAGCCGGTCTCTTGCGCGAACCGGCAGCGGCCCCATATCGCCGGGCTGATCAAGAGGATTTCTCCCATGCCCGGTCCCAGCGCGGCAAGCAGTGAACCGATTACCCGCCGCGAGCAACTGGTCGACTACATCGCTGCGGGCGAAAAACCCGCCGCTGACTGGCGCATCGGCACCGAGCACGAAAAATTCGGCTTCCGACTCGATGACCTGCGCCCGCTGAGCTGGGAAGGACCGCAAGGCATCGGTGCCCTGCTCGAAGGCCTGACCCGCTTCGGCTGGGAGCGCGTGATCGAGAAGGACAAACTGATCGCCCTGCTCCGTGATGGCGCCTCGGTCACCCTCGAACCAGCCGGCCAGCTCGAGCTTTCCGGAGCGCAACTCGAAAACATCCATCAGACCTGCAGTGAAGTGCACACGCACTTGAAGGAGGTGAAGACGGTCGCCGACGAACTCGGTGTCGGCTTCCTCGGCATGGGATTCCAGCCGAAATGGAAGCGCGAGGAGATGCCGTGGATGCCGAAGGGCCGTTACGCGATCATGCGCCGCTACATGCCGACGGTCGGCGATCTCGGCCTCGACATGATGACGCGCACCTGCACGGTGCAGGTCAACCTCGATTTCTCCGATGAAGCTGACATGGTGCGCAAGTTCCGCACCTCACTCGCCCTGCAACCCATTGCAACGGCAATGTTCGCCGATTCGCCATTCACCGAGGGCAAGCCGAACGGGTATTTGAGCTATCGCTCGCACATCTGGACCGATACCGATCCGGATCGCACCGGCATGCTCGATTTCGTCTTTGCGGACGGTTTCGGCTACGAACGCTACGTCGACTACCTGCTTGATGTGCCGATGTATTTCAGCTATCGCGATGGCATCTATCACGATCTTGCCGGGCGATCGTTTCGCAAGTTCATGCGCGGCGAACTCGATGCGCTGCCCGGCGCGACACCGACGATGACCGACTGGATCGACCACATGACCACGGCCTTCCCGGAAGTGCGCATGAAGCGATTCCTCGAAATGCGCGGAGCCGATGGTGGCCCCTGGAATCGGCTGTGCGCGCTACCGGCGTTCTGGGTTGGGTTGCTGTATGACCGCACTTCGCTCGATGCGGCCTGGGATCTGGTCAAGGATTATTCGCGCGAGGAGCGCAATGCGCTGCGCGATGGCGTGCCAAAGCACGGCCTCAAGCTGCCGTTCCGCAGCGGCAGCTTGCGCGACATCGCGATCGAGGCCCTGAAGATTTCCGCCGCAGGTCTGCGCCGTCGCGCACGCCTGAACTCAAGCGGCGTCGACGAGACTCATTTTCTCGATCCGCTGATCGAAATCGTCGAAGCCAACGAAACCCCTGCCGAGCGCAAACTTGCCCTGTACAACGGCCCGTGGAATCACAGCGTCGATCCGGTTTTCCGCGAATTTGTGTATTAGGAGCCGGGAGTCGGGAGTGGGAAAGGCAGTACTCGCAAGTCGGGTTGTGTGCGGAAAACAACGAAGTTGATCTCCTGAACCAATCACTCATGATCGGCTCGCCGACAGAGTGATCACCTTCTGATCGAACGGCTGGAATCGGCCACTATGAGAAGTGGCTGTTGTGAAAAGCTTTCCATAACGGCCAAGAGCAGCAGCTCGAACTCGCACTCTGCCCCGGGATTTGTTGACTACTGAACCGAGGTTGGTCGTGGAGCATTTCCGGCGTCTCGCCAACCATGCGGATGCTGACCCGCATCAAGCTGACCGACGACCGCGTGCGTGGCTGCGCATGGTTCGCATTGATCGTATCCGTATCGCGGATGCAGCAAAGGCTGCGGAGTGCGGTAGTGATCAGGGAGCGCGGTTGGTCCACCTTCGTCATGTCGCCACCATTCGACTGCCCGCCTCACCGGTGCCAGGCAACTCTTGTATATACCCATTTCGGGCATTAACATACCCAATATGGGCAAGGTGATAAGCAGCAGAATAAGCGAGGCCGCGGCGCTCTACGCCAGCGCCAGCTTGTCCGACGCGTTGTTCACCACCACCCAGCAGCGCGTCCTTGGCTGCCTGTTTGGCCAGCCTGACCGCAGCTTCACCGTCAGCGAGCTGATTCAGACCACCGGCGCCGGCAGTGGCGCGGTGCAGCGGGAAATCGCCCGCCTGGCCGGCAGCGGCTTGCTGACCGTGGAACCCGTCGGCAACCAGAAACGCTATCGCGCCGATCCCGTCTCGCCGATCCACGCCGAGTTGGTATCCATCGTGCGCAAGACCTTTGGTCTCGCTGCCCCATTGCGCGAAGCCTTGGCGCCGCTGGCTGAGCATATGGTTGCAGCCTTCGTGTACGGCTCGGTAGCCAAAGGCAGCGACACCGCAGCCAGCGACATCGACCTGATGCTGGTGTCAGATACGTTGACCTATGCGGAAATCATGGCCGTCCTGCATCCGTTGATTGAACGTCTGGGCCGCGAGGTTCATCCCACCCTCTACACCCGCGACGAGTTACACAAGCGCATCGCCGCGGGCAACAGTTTCGTGACCCGTGTGTTGGCACAGCCACGGGTCTGGGTGATTGGGGGCGAGCATGACCTCGCCGCTTGAGAACCTCGCCGGCACCGGAAAACCGCTGGCGGTGGAACCCACGGATGCGGCGGAGTTCGCGGGCTTGCTCCGCTCTGGCAGAGCGCGATTGGTCGACGCACGCAACACATCACTCGCGCTGGAAAGCCGCTTCGACCTGGCCTACAACGCTGCACACGCGTTGTGTCTGGCCGCGTTGCGCCGCCAAGGTTATCGCGCCCGTCACCGCTACATCGTGTTCCAGGTACTGCCACACACGCTCGCGCTGGGGCCAGAGGTATGGCGCGTTCTGGACAAATGCCATCACATGCGCAACGTCGCCGAGTATGAAGGAGACCTCGATGTAGATGAACGCATCGTTTCCGACTTGGTCACAGCGTGTGAGTTGGTTATGACAACAATCGACAATTCGATACAGGCGCTTTGACCGTAACTGCCTAACCTGCTCACTGAGAAAGTTTCTGAGTGGCGAAATGCCGGCTACCCCCACGATGGCTTTCCGACCATCGCGGAGATTCTGGAGTGGCTTGCCGGGACAGGCCATGACCAACATGAAGATTGGGGCCTATCTTCTGATTATGCAGCTGACGGGGCTGCGGTGAATTCGATAGACCGATCGGCGGCGCCGATCCGCGCGAGCGGCCAAGGCTCTGACACTGCCGGCGGTGCGATAGAGTTCGGTTCGTTGTGTGGCCGTAGCGGATAACTGGGGCGTCATCAATGGCAAAACGGTAAGGGTTTAATTCCCCAGAACGTCCTGCTAGCGCCGGGCCGCGACCCTCAACTCACCGTCGCTAGTCGGCCATGAGCGGACGGTGGTCTCCATAGCCCTAGCCACCGGTTTCTTGCATCACTTCGCCGTTGGTTGCGCGATCGCAGTTAGGTAAATCGCGAAATATGGCCGAGCTCCTGAATCAGAAAATCAATGAAGACTCGCACCTTGGCAGTCAACACGTTTGATTTCGGGTAGACCAGCCAAAGTGCTGCCTGGTCGCGGATCGTGTATTCCGGCAGCACCCGAACCAATGAGCCACTCGCCAGTTCGGCATGCACACTCCACAGCGAATTGATGGATATGCCCGCGCCTGCGATGGTGGCCAACTTCTGGCTCAATCCGTCGTCGAAGATGAGTCGGCATCCGGCTTCGCGTGGACTGAATGTGGCGGCGCTTCCATCGCGGCCGATCAGTTGCACGGTCGAAGTTCGTTTGAAGGCGATAAGCGCATGCTCGTTCAGTTCGTCCGGATGCGTTGGTGCGGGATGCTGCCGCAGATAACCGGGCGAAGCGCAAAGGATGCGTGTGTCGTCGGCAAGCTTGCGCCCCTTCAAGCTGCTGTCGGCAAGGGCTGCATTGCGCAGGGCAAGGTCAAAGCTGCCGTCGATCAGATCGAACTGCATGTCGGTAAGCCTGAGGTCTAGGGTTACGCCTGGATAGAGCGCGAGAAACCTGGGCAGGATCGGTGCGACATAGAGCTGGGCGAAAGTGCTGGGCGCTGTAAATCGGAGCGTTCCAGTGGGCGCAAGGGTTCCGCGCCCCAGCGCAGCGAGTGCCGCGCTCTCCTGCGCCAGCATTTCGCGTGCATACGGCAGGAAATCCGATCCTTCCAGCGAAAGTGCGACTTTTCTCGTCGAGCGGCGCAGAAGGTCGGCGCCCAGCAGCTTCTCCAGCTTCGCGAGTTTTGTGCTGGCTACTGCGGCCGACATCCCAAGTTCCCGCCCGGCGCCGCTGATATTCAGCTTTTCCGCGGCGAGCACGAAAAGCTTGAGGCTTTCAGTTTCCATTCGATTATCTTCGATTCGCGAATTCTAAAGTCGTCTTATGGCCATTTATTGGCTTTCATCGAAATAATATCATTCATCCATTCGGCGGACATGGGTCCGATCGCAAGGAGATTTGAATGAAAGCCATGATCCTCGAAAGCTATGGTGACAACGCCTCGTTCCGCAGCACCGAACTGGAGCGTCCCGAAATCAAGGCAGGGCAAGTGCTGGTGCGCATCGCCGCCACCAGCGTGAATATGGTGGATACGAAAATCCGCCAGGCGGGCAAGGATCTGCCGCTTTCGCCTGACCTGCCAGCGGTACTCGGCATGGACTTTGCTGGAACCATCGAAGCGGTGGGCGCAGGCGTTAACGATTTCGCGGTGGGAGATGAAGTCTTCGGATGTGCCGGTGGACTGGCCGATCTGCAGGGCGCACTGGCGGAATTCATCGCCGCCGATGCCCGACTGCTGGCGCATAAACCCGAATCGCTGTCGATGTGCGAAGCGGCGGCGCTGCCACTTGTCGGCATAACTGCGTTCGAAGGCGTGCATCGTGCGGGCGTCAAGGCCGGACAGAAGGTGCTGGTGCATGGCGGAGCGGGCGGCGTGGGTCACGTGGCGGTGCAACTGGCCCGCGAATTGGGTGCTGAAGTTTTTGCAACCGGCTCGAATGCACAAGCGCTCGACATCATTCGTGGGTACGGCGCCACCGCCATCAACTACAAATCCGAATCCGTGGAGGCCTACGTTGATCAGCACACGGCTGGAGCCGGATTCGACGTGGTGTTTGATTCGGTGGGCGGCGACAACATGGTTAATTCGTTTGCCGCGGCAGCATTGAATGGTCAGGTGGCGAGCACGGTGGCCATGGTCGAACTGGATCTGACGCCAATGCACGTGAAGGGCCTTTCCCTGCACGTGGTGTTCATGCTGATTCCCATGCTGCATGACTTCCAGCGTGAAACCCACGGCCGCATTCTGAAAACACTTGCGGAGATGGCTGACGCAGGGACACTGAAGCCTCTGCTCGACGAGAATCACTATGGTCTCGAAGCCGTCGACCAGGCCTATGCACGTCTGACCAGCGGCAAAGCGATCGGCAAAGTCGTTATCGAACTCTGATTGCGTCCCGGTCGCGCGCGGCGCAAGACCGAGAGGCTCGGGACTTAACAGACTTCGATCTCCTCCGATGCAAGCTACGGGTGAAACCATCATGTCCAAAACCATTTTTGTTACCGGTTCAACTGACGGCATCGGATTCGCGACAGCGAGGAGTCTCCTCGAACGCGGGCATCGCGTCATTCTGCACGGCCGCAATCCGGTCAAGCTGGAAGAAACAATCCAAAACCTGTCCAGGCTGGCCAATGATCGCGTCGAAGGTCATCTGGCCGATCTGTCGGACCTGAAGGCCGTCGCCGAACTTGCATCCTTGATTGTCGGGGCACATTGTCGGATCGACGTACTGGTGAACAACGCCGGTGTGCTGAGGACAGCGAACACCGCCACACCGTGTGGAGTGGACGTCCGCTTTGTAGTGAACGCGATCGCACCGTTCCTGCTTGTGCAGCGATTGCGTGGCGTACTTGCAGTCGATTCGCGCGTGGTGAATGTGTCATCGGCTGCGCAGTCACCGGTCGATCTGGCTGCACTTTCCGGGCAACGTCCCCTCGCCGATGCCATGCAGGCGTATGCACAGAGCAAACTCGCGCTGACGATGTGGACGGCCGAGCTGGCCGCTTCGCAAGGGACGTTGGGCCCCGCCTTCATCGCGGTCAATCCCGGTTCGATGCTGGGCACGAAAATGGTGAAGGAGGGATTCGGCGTTGAGGGTGCCGACATAGACACAGGTGCACGGATTCTCTGTCGCGCGGCACTCGATGCAGATTTCGCCGACGCTTCAGGAAAATACTACGACAACGATTCCCGGCAGTTCTCCGCAGCGCACGCGGATGTCCAGAACCCAGCCATGCGACGTCGGGTTGTAGCTGCAATTCAGACCGTCATCGACGCGGCACTGAAATCCTGATCGGTCCGACGTTTCAAGCCAGCGCGCGTGCGGCGTCATTCATTTCGCGGTCCTCGATGGACCGGTACGCCGTCATTCTCCGCTCACACGATCGAACAAGCTGACACCCAGGCATTCATGCGCAGCGAAGCCGGTATCCCTTGATAATTCCTGGAGACAACCATGTTCAAGCAAGCCCTGACCTCTTTGCTGCAGATATCCGCGCTTTTCATTGGCGACGTTTCGGAAGCGCAACCGGTCACCGAAATAGTTGAGCGTGCGGACATCCGTTTCCAGCCGCTCAATCCCGCGCGTGGCGATGCCAGCCCGCAAGCAGGTGTCCTTTGGGGCGACATCGAGGAGGACGTTGCGAGCGGCGCACTGATCGTGTTTGCCGACGGGTTTTCCTCGCCACCCCATATCCACAACATCACCTATCGAGCGATCGTGATCAGCGGCGCCGTCCACAACGACGATCCGGATGCCGAAAGATCATTTATGGGGCCGGGTTCGTTCTGGATACAGCCAGCCGGAGAGTCGCATATCACCGCTGCCGCGAGCGGAAACAAGGGCACGGCATTCCTTGAAATCATGGAAGGACCATATCTGGTAAAGCCGTCGGAATCGGCATTCGACAATGGTGAACGTCCGCTCAATATTGATGCGCGCGACATGGTCTGGCTCGACGCATCGGATGTCTCATGGGTCGATCAACCCGCCACAACAGGTGTTGCCGGAAGGCCAGCCATTGCATTTCTCTGGGGAACACCGCAACCCGGTCAGAAGAACGGATCGATGATCAAGATCGCTGCAGATACAAATGGTGAACTTCGCGGCAATGACGCATGGCTACGCGGCGTTGTCATTCAGGGCCAGATCGATCACCGGCTTTCCGCCGACAGCAACGCAAGAAAACTGGAACCGGGAAGTTATTTCGGATCCACCGATTCTGCGACTCACGAAATCGCTTGCACAACAAAGGGGTCAGGTTCATTTTCCGCATCCGAGCAAATGAACCTGACCCCTTATTCGATTCGAGCTTCCCACCGAGTTCAACAAAATCTTCGAACCGTCGGACGAACCGACCGCGGCAGCCGCGACGGCAAAGCTAAGAAAGCACGAATTCTGGAATGTCATGGGTGATGGACGGCACAGCTCAGCAATGCTGAGCCTTACGGAAAAACTCCTGGCGCTTTCCTATTCGGATCGGCGGGTAAAATTAGTCGCATTGGGAAACAAGCACGTAAATACGGAAGGAGCCGAATTATTGATGAGCCGCATAGCCAGTAGCGAGAGCGCGAGAGCCCTCGTCCTGATCGGAAATGCTCATGCGCGGACCCAGATCATCCCCGGGTACAACATCAAACCTTTTGGTGCCACGCTGCTGGAGAATGGCGTCGACGTCCTCTCTCTGGATATTGCGACATCGGGCGGAGAGGCTTGGCTTTGCAAGACGCGGGATACGTGTGCCCCTACACCTGTTCCCGTTACGAAAGACGACCTCCGACCGGGCATCCACCTGAACGGATGCAGCGCGAACTGTAGATTCCGCGGGGCTTACTTCATCGAAAATCTGACGGTCGCTTCTCCTGCCCACGCAGTCGACTAACGTCTGACCCTCGCTCGATTGAAGCTGGAAATCGCTTCCAAATTCGGGTCAGAGTGCACTTCCGTACGAGCGCTTTGGGTCGGTAGCTTCAGGCGCAGCTCGATTTGCCACCAATCATCCTGGCCGGCAGACTGACCGATATCGCCTGATTGCGTGATGCGTCGTGCCCGGCGCAAGCAGAGTGCGCGTACCCGAAGACAGGTGCATCATGCGGCGGAATGCACTTCGCGGATTCCGCTGTCCGCGAGGTTTCGCCGCAATCTGCACACAATCAAGATTGCGTGGACTGCCTTTCCCGCTAACCGCTCACCGCTATCGGCTCACTGCCACACAAGCTATACCGCCGACACGCCGCCATCAACGGCGAGGATCTGGCCAGTGATGTGCTTGCCTGCCTCGGATGCAAACAACAGCGTTGCGCCCTTCAGATCTTCGGCGTCTCCAAGTCGATGCAGCGGGGTCATCGCGACAAGGGTCTTCTCGCCGATATTCTCGATCATGCCCCGCGACATCCTGGTTGGAAAAAAGCCCGGCGCCAGCGCGTTGACGGTGATGCCGTATGCGCCCCATTCGCCAGCCAGCGTGCGCGTGAAATTGGCCAGAGCGCCCTTGCTGGTGTTGTAGGCAATCGTCTTCATTGCGCCCGGCGGGTTGCCGCGCAGGCCGGCGATTGAGGTGATATTGATGATCCGCCCATGCTTGCGCGGAATCATCGATCGTTTCGCGATCTGCTGGGTGAGCAGAAACAATCCGCGCATGTTGAGGTTGAAGACCTTGTCCCAGGCTTCGACGGGATAATCCTCGGCGGCCGCGCCCCAGCTTGCGCCGGCGTTGTTGACGAGAATGTCGACGTGGCCGAGTTTGTCGAGCGTGGCCTCAACCAGCATATCGATATCCTTTTCCTTGCCGGTATCGGCAGCAACCCAGTCAACTTCGATGCCGCGCGCCCGCAAATGCGTCCGGGCTTTTTCAAGCTCATCGGACTTGCGCGCGGAAATGATCAGGCGCGCACCGTAGTCACCGAGCGCCTCGGCCATTTGCAGGCCAAGCCCGCGCGAGCCTCCGGTGATCAGCGCCGTGCGTCCATCAAGGTCGAACATGCTTCGTGGTGTGCTCATTGACCGGTTTTCCGTCGTCTGCTCGAAATCACCATGTTTTCCATCATCATTGCATCGAAATCCAGGCGCGTGCGTGAGGGGCTTCTGCCGGGCCGGCACACGGTCTTCGGTGCGGTTGTCATCGCCGGGATGTGCGGGCCGATGACCCGATCTCCCGCACTGAATGAGGGATCCATCGTGCATCGTCCCCTTGTCCGGTCACATCGCCGCCGGGGTGTAGCGCGCGAGCATCTGCGCGACGCAAGCGGGCTTGTCGCCGTTTTCAACTTCGACGGTGACTGCCCAATGTGCCTGCATGCCACCCTTGACCTCATCGAGTTTCTCCAGCACGAGATGGCCGCGGATGCGCTGGCCGGCGATCACCGGTGCCGGCCAGCGCACGCGATCGAGGCCGTAGTTGACCGTCATTGCGAGGCCGTCGATGCGCAGGCTGCTTTCAAACAGCATCGGGATCAGCGACAGGATCAGATAGCCGTGCGCGATCGGCGCCTTGTACGGCGACTCACGCCGGCAGCGCTCGGCATCAAGATGGATCCACTGGTAATCGTGGGTGACCTCGGCGAAGGCCTGGATGCGGGCCTGGTCGATCGGCAACCAGTCACTGACGGCAACCTCCTTGCCGACCCAGGTTTTCAGCTCGTCGAGGCCATTGATGATCTGCGGCTTGTCCATGAGTACGGTCCCTGGATTTATTGATTCGGCCCGAAAATACTGCGACTTTTTTGCATTCCTTCTCCCGCCAGCGGGAGAAGTACCCGAAGGGGGATGAGGGTGGTGCCTTTCATGAAACACTTGTATATCGGGCTTCGCCCGACCACCCTCATCAGCCTGTCGGCAGCTTCTCCTTTATGCCCCATGGGTACGCCAGCGGGAGAAGCATTCACTAGCGACTATCTTCGGGCCCAATCAATAGCGGTCAATGCGGCGGAGAGCAAGATTTCTACTCAAAATCGTCAATCAGCGCGATCGGATCCGGTGCTCGATGGCGGACGCAGTCATGCTCATTTCCCCGACTTCCGCGCAAAGCTCCAACCCAGTTCGGCCAGCGGTGTGGCCAGCGCGCCGTGTTCGGCGGCACGGGCGCTGGCGGCGGTACCGTCGTCAACGCGCTTGGCGATGCCCTGGCAGATCGCCGCAAGACGAAACAGGTTGTAAGCGAGGTAGTAGTTCCAGTCGCCGCATACCTTGCGCCCGCTGCGGCGCTCGTAGGCGGCGATGCAGGCGGCCTCATCCGGAATGCCGAGCGCCTCGAGATCTAGGCCGCCCAGTCCGTGCGCCGTCTCGCGCGGGATATGCCGGCTCATCATGTGATAGGCGAAATCGGCCAGCGGATGGCCAAGTGTCGAGAGTTCCCAGTCGATCACGGCAAGCACGCGCGGTGCCTGCGCATCGAAGATCAGATTGTCGAGGCGGAAGTCGCCATGGACGATGGCGACGGCATCATCGTCCACCGGCAGATTCGCCGGCAGCCACTCGATCAGGCGTTCCATGGCCCCGATTGGAACCGTGCGACTGGCCTCGAACTGCTTCGACCAACGCCGGATCTGGCGCGCCATGTACTCACCGTGCTTGCCGTAGTCGCCAAGACCAATGGAATCCGGATCAATCCGGTGCAGGGCGCTGATCACGCGGTTCGCTTCATCGTAGATTGCGGCGCGTTCCTCGCGGCTCGAATCGGGCAAGGCCTGATCCCAGAGCACGCGGCCTTCGACATGCTGCATGACATAGAAGGCGCGGCCGATGACCGATTCGTCCTCGCACAGACAGTGCATATGCGCGACCGGCACGTTGCTGCCAGCGAGGGCCGACTGCACGCGGTATTCGCGCTCGATCGCATGCGCCGAGGGCAGCAACTCGGCCACCGGCGCCGGCCTGGTGCGCAAGACATAGCGATGCGAAGGCGTCTCCAGCAGGAAAGTCGGATTGGACTGGCCGCCCTTGAAACGACTTGCCTGCAAGCTGTCATCCATGCCATCGACGCGCCCGCGCAGATACGTGCGCAAATCGTCGAGCGAGAAAGGCACCTCGATACGCGCAGCCGTTTCGTTCATGCCGACAACCTGGCAAGCCGGCGATCTGCGTGGAGGATTCCGGCAACGATGCCGATCCTGCCTTCAAGACAGACCGGGTTGCGCCCTGTCCTTTGCGGCAACAGCAACAGGTTCAGCATGCATGGCGAGCAGTTCATTGAGCGAGCATGGTTTCGTGCAGTGGAATTTTGTCTTCCTGATCCGTTGCACTCTAGCCCGGCAACCTGAGCCGCACAAGCCACCGTTTGGCGCAAGACAACTCGGCTTCTTTATCTATAAATGAAACGAACTGTCCTGCCTTGCGCGCCACCTGCGCACGCGCCTACCATCGCAGCAGATACGAACCCTGTTCCGCTAGACTGAACTTGATCCATCACTGATCCGGGATCTGCATGGACTTCTCCTATTCAGCCAAGGTCGAGCAGATGAGCAGCCATCTGCAGGACTTCTTCGATCGTCACATCACGCCGAATGAAGCTCGCGTCGAGGAGGAGATCGACCAGAATCGTCGTGCCGGCAATCCGTGGGTGCCGATACGCCTGTTCGAGAAACTCAAGGCCGAGGCACGCGCGCAAGGGCTGTGGAATCTGTTTCTGCCACAGTCCGATCGTGCCCCGCAAGGCTTGTCGAATCTCGAATACGCGCCGCTCTGCGAGATCATGGGGCGCACCACCTGGGCCGCCGAGATCTTCAATTGCAGCGCGCCGGACACCGGCAATATGGAGGTCCTCGAACGCTACGGCAGCGAGGCGCAGAAGGATCAATGGCTGGCACCGCTATTGGAAGGAACGATCCGCTCGGCGTTCCTGATGACCGAGCCGGCTGTGGCCTCGTCGGATGCGACCAATATCGAATGCTCGATCCGCCGCGACGGTGACGACTACGTGATCAATGGTCTGAAGTGGTTTTCGTCCGGGGCCGGTGACCCGCGCTGCAAGGTCTATATCGTCATGGGCAAGACCGATCCGAACGCAGACAGGCATCACCAGCAATCGATGATCCTTGTCCCCGCGGACACACCAGGCATCGAGGTCGTCCGTCCGCTCAGCGTCTTTGGTTATGACGGAGCGCCGCACGGCCACATGGAGATTCGCCTGAGCGATGTTCGCGTCCCCGCATCGAACATCCTGCTCGGCGAAGGCCGAGGATTCGAGATTGCGCAGGGGCGTCTCGGTCCGGGACGTATCCACCATTGCATGCGCACAATCGGCATCGCCGAACGCGCCCTCGAAGCGATGTGCCAACGCATCAGCTCACGCGTCGCCTTCGGCCGCAAGATCAGCGAATTCTCGATCTGGCACGAACGCGTCGCCGATGCACGCTGCATGATCGAGCAGGCGCGACTGCTCACCCTCAAGGCTGCCGACATGATGGACAAGGTCGGCAACAAGGCCGCACGCAGCGAGATTGCAATGATCAAGGTGGTCGCGCCGAGCATGGCCCTGCAGGTGCTCGACTGGGCCATCCAGGCCCATGGCGGTGCCGGCGTCAGCGGAGATTTCTTCCTCGCCAGCGCCTATGCGGGCGTGCGCACGCTCCGTCTCGCCGACGGACCGGACGAAGTGCATCGCGGCACGATCGCGCGCCTTGAACTGGCCCGCCATGCGCTGCTTGCGAAGCCACCCGACCAGGAGTCTGTCGGACTTGCCGGTTGAGGCGGGAATTCGGCTGTGTGAGAGCGGATTTGTGAAGACGCAGGGCCATAGTGGTTCTTTGGGTCAAAAAGCGGCGCGAATATGAACCGCACAGACGGATTCGCAGCGCGGCCGAGTAAAGTCCGACAGAATCCTGGTGTAGTGCTTGGTCATTCTTTGAACTGAGCCGTCGATTCGCACGGATGACTTTCTGCAGGATGTCATTGGTTTTGGCCGTGTAAACGAAGGGCTTCCGATTGCGCAGGAACCGCACTGGCCTTTGTGGGTCAGTGCTGCGCGCTGACGCTCTCTGGATCCCGACCAGAAGCGTTCGATCACAGATCGAACCCACCGTGAGCACAGAACGGGGCGGCCCCACCGAAGCGGATGCGAATACCTTCCGCGATCACTTGTGCCTGGCTCGCATCGAGTGGCATGACGATGACGAATTCGTCGCCACCCCAGCGCCCGGCGTGACCTCCTTCGGGTAGATCGCTGCGCCTTGCTGCGCATCCCGGGCAAGTCGATCGTGACAGGATCATGATTCGGCAACGAGGACATGCAATCCCGGGCGCGGATGCTTGCGGCAGAATTGCGCATGCCAGGCATTCAGCGGAATGCGCCCAACGATGCTTCATGCAGAACTTGCGCGCCGGACCGCTCGCCCTGCAGAAAGGTCAAAGAATGCGGCCTTTCCGGCCTCTTGCAGACTTCAACTCCGGGCAGATCCGAGCGGAATTCCGAACAATCTCATTCGATCCAGCGCAAGTTCAGGCCGATCAGGGTTCTCCCCCGTCAATCCGCCAATCGGCCAGTTCCAACCGCGATCATCTGTCCGTCATCGAGGGTCAGCGTGCCCTCGCGCAGATCTTCGGTTTCGGCATCAATCGTGACGAAACGACCGACCAGCAACCCGCTGGCTCGATCACCGATGATCCGGTAGGCGAACTCCTCGTCACCGGGGGCATCGCCGGTGGCCTCGAAATCGAAATGGATTTCGCTGATCTTGCCGACCGCATCGACAATGGCGGGGTCGGCGCGGATCGCCGTATAGGCCTGTTCGTTGAAGCTGCTGATGCCGGACCAGGTCAGACTGGCAACCGCGCCGAGCACGAGCAACAGGATGAAAGCAACTATCCCGCCGATGATCCATGCTGTGCGCGATCGGCGGCGGGGCAATGCGTCTTGCGGTGAAAGTGTGCTCATCGGCGAACCGGAAGGAAAAGGCAGCCAAGGATAGTCGACAAATCATTGCGCCTTGCAACGCAATGAACCACGACTTCGCAACTGGCGCGCGCGAGCAGTCGGATTGCAGACGCATGCGTTCGCGCAATTGTCGATCGTGCAAGCGCGAGAGCAGGATGAGCGATGCCATCGATCCGATCAGGGCCAACAGCATGTCCGATTGGGTGTCCCAGACATCACCCTGGGTGCCAAGGAAATCTTCCGCACCCTGACCAAGCGCGACGGCGGCGCCCCATTCGATCAGCTCATAGCTCGCGCTGATTGCGAGCACGATGCAGATGACCAGAAAGGCGAGCATCCAGCGACCGAGCCGATAGCCGCCGCGAAGCAGCACCTCACGCGCGGCCAGGGCCGGCACGAAGCCCTGGAAAAAGTGACCGATCTTGTCGTAGGGATTGCGCTGCAGGCCGAACATCTCCTGCATCTCGAAGCCGAGCGGCACCCGCGCATAGGTGTAGGCACCGCCGAGCATGAGCACGAGGGCATGCACGAAGATGCACACGTAAAGCAGGGTAGTCAGCGGATAGCGCCGATGCGAGGCGTACAGGATCGGCAGCACGATCAGGATCGGTGCGACCTCCATGAGCCAGGTTCCACGGTCGTGGGGTTGCCAGCCCGACCACGCCAGAAACACGAGCAGGATGCCGATGCCGGCGATGACGAGCCGGGTTGGTGGTGAATCCGCATTCGTATCAATCATGCTGCTTAACCTCGTCGGGATGCCAAACCCTTCCAGCGCTCAGGTGCTGGTCGTGCGGAAGCGCCGTTGGATCCTGCCAAAGAAACATTCACGGCTTTTGACCCGCCATCTTCCCTGATGACTGGCGATGCGCCGGCGTGGTTTGAACAACCATCTCAGCGACGCACGACCCGGGTCAGCTCGACGCCGTCGACGGTCATCTTCCAGACCCCGTCGATCTCGCGCGGCGGTGAGGAAACCCGGAACGTCGTCGTCATCGGGCCGATGCCGACCTCGAAATCATCGCCGTCGAAGGATTTCAGCGGGGCGTCGATCTTGGTCGAAGCACCCTTCCTGAAACGCTTGTAGGAGACACTGCCATCGCGGGTTATCAGCAAGGTCATTCCGTCGGCTTCCCATTGGCCGACATAAGCTGATTTCGCAGGCGGCACGTCGATACCACAGGCGGCCAGCAGGGCCAGCAACAGGGCTGGAACGAGGAATCTGGATTTGTGCATCGGCCACCTCCGTTCTATGCAGAATCTTGATCGGAATATCGTCGGGCCGCAGCAACTGCCGACCGGATCGTCCAGACATGCCACTCAGGCCTTCGGCAACACCCCCTGCAGTTGCATGATCAGCGCGTCCAGCGGCTGTGGCCGGCTGAACAGGAAGCCTTGATAGTTGCGGCAGCCGAGCATCTCAAGGCTGGCGCGCTCGGCCTCGGTTTCGACGCCTTCGGCAATCAGGTCGATATCGAGGGCGCGACCGAGGGCAACGATCGCCTCGACAATGGCACGGTTGCCGGCGTTCGAATCGAGATCGCGGACAAAGGTCTGGTCGATCTTGATCGACTCGACCGGCAGGCGACTCAGATAAGCCAATGAGGAATAACCGGTGCCGAAATCATCCACGGCGATCTCGACACCGCGGGCGCGCAGCATTGCCATCCTCGCAACCGCCGCCTGGTTGTTGCGGATCAGGCTGGATTCGGTCAGCTCGAGCGCAATCAGACGGGCATCGATGCCGGCCTCATCGATGTTGGCGAACAGCGATCCGACGAACTCCGGATGATTGAACTGGACCGCACTGACGTTGATCGATATGCGCCGGAACGTCGGCGGCAGATCGAGCGCGCGCAAGCGCCGGATATCGGCACAGGCCCTGCGTACCACCCAGCGACCCAGCTCCAGCATCAAACCGGTTTCCTCGGCCACCGGAATGAATACGCCCGGTGAGGGCTCATCCCGGTACGGACTGTGCCAGCGGACCAATGCTTCGGCACCGATGCACTCGCCGGCCAGGTTGTGCTGGCTCTGGTAATAAAGCTCGAACTGCTCCGGAACCTTGAGCGCGAGCTGCAACTCCTTTTCCAATTGCCGGCGAAGCTCAAGGCCTTCCGACAGCTTGATGTTGTAGTAGACGGAGCTGTTGAACCCGGCCAGCTTTGCCTGGTACATCGCCGTATCCGCGCGCCTGAGGATGTGCTCGGCCGCGCAGTCGCGATCCGGAAAAATCGCAATCCCGATTGACGGTGTGACATGCAGACGGTGTTCTCCGGCTTGCAGGGCCTCGGAAAACCCCCTGCGGATCGCGGCCAGCAAGGCATCCACGCGCACCCTGACCTGATTTTCATCTCTCGCCAGCACGCCAAGCAGAATGACGAACTCGTCACCACTGAGGCGAGCCACCATGCCATCGCCAGCCAGGATTTGCTGCAGTTTCTTGGCGACGGCAACCAGCAGCAGATCGCCGATCGCATGGCCAAGCGTGTCATTGACCATCTTGAATCGATCCAGATCCAGGAACAGCAGGGCACCGCAACTGTCCTCGTCCCGCGCGCTCTGCAATTGGGCATCAAGGTGCCGCATCAGTTGGCGCCGGTTCGGAAGCTGGGTCAGGTCATCGTGGAGCAACTGGAACAGGATGGTTTCTTCGGCCTTGCGCCGCGCGGCGACCGCTTGCAACAGATTCTCGTGTTCGATCGAGGCCTGGCAACTGAGCGCGAGGTGGTCAATCAGCGGCTTGAGCAGCTCGATGATCGGCGGATCGAGGGCGTTTCCGACGCGCTGCAGGGTCATCATCCCGAAATCGCCAAGGCGAAATGAGCAGTGGTGATGGTCGATGGCCCGGTCGGGACAGCGGTGATGCACGCAGACGACCGGCTCCTCACCAACGAGGCACGATTCCGGCACCACGATCGCCGAGGCATTGCGTGGAACGCTGAGGAAGTGTTCGAGCCGCTCGGCCGCCGCGCTTGTCTGCAGCACAGGCTCGCCTTCGGCGGTCTGCAGAAAATGAAAATGGACAGACGACAAACCGAGACGGCGCAACACGATGCGCGAGAACGCAGCCAGCATCGGCTGCAAGCGCAAGGTCGTGCCGATGGCCATGCCGAGCTCGTGCTGGATCGAGAGATACTTGAGCGTGTTGTTCATGACTGCGGCGGCGTCTCGATCAGCGCCACCACGGTCGACTTGTTCATCAACTCGATCACGCCACCCTTGGAGCTGGCGATTTCGCCGAGGCTCAAGGCACCGAAAATCTCATCGCAATCGGCCAGCGCAGATTTTATGGCGGCAAGCTCGTCATCGAACGCCGCACCCAGAAACAGCACGCGGCTGATGCAATCAAACACCAGGGCCACACTTGCATCGACAGCATTTCCGCGCCGCTTGCGTTCCGAACAGGCAGCCAGTGCCGCTTCGCCAGCCGAGGCGATCAGCGCGCCGGCTTCGCCCTTGAGCAGATAGACCGTAGCGTTCTGTGGAACCTCGCCGACGCAGACCAGCGCATCACCGGCATGCTTGATCGGATCGCGTACCAGGAAATCGCCGTCGACACCCTCGATTCCCAGCGGAAAGGTCTTGGAGATGGAAAAGAAATCACGCTCCGCGAAACGCTGATCGGAGTGCGCTTCGACTTCCTTGCGGTAGACATCGAAGGCCGCCTGGTAATTGAGTTCCTCGAGGACGTTGCCATGTGATCGGGTGACCAGGAACGGGCCGCACAATCGCTGCCAGCCATGTGCCATGCCGCGGTCGATCGCGCCCGGCAGAGTGACCAGCAGGGCGGCATCCTCGAGCATGCCGGTGTTGCTCAGCAGACAAGGACGTTGCACGAGATCGAGATGGCCGGCCCCGCCGCCAACGACAACGCAGCGGACACCAACGATTGCATAGAGCCCCTCGACAAACGCTTCCAGATTCGGGGAAAGCCCGTCGAACAGGACAATCAGCGATTCGGAGCGTTCGAGTATCGGAGCCGAGGCCTGCAACTGCGGCTCTACCCCCGCACGATCAGACAGCCGCTTGACCACCACGATTTCCGCCCGCGCTGGAAAGCCAATGACCAGGGTGCCGTGCCGATGGCATTCGGCGCGCTGAATGATGCGTGGAAAGATGCCGCCAAAAACCGGCACATCGATCGTCTTGAGCCAAGCGCCGAGAATCGCCGGATCCCAATGATCCTCCTCGCAGGCAAGCAGCATGAAGCTGCGGGAACCCTCTTTGCGCAGGCGCTTGATGGCAACATCCAGATCATCGACCGAGCCTCCCGCGACCAGCAGCAACTGTTGGCCTTCCATCGTCACTCCTCCATGCGCGCGGAACGGCGGAATCCGCCAGCTGCACCGCGCATCCCCATGTCTGCAATACCCGCCTGATCGTCTCCACCAACGCCAGCTGAACGCTATCAGATTCAACTCCTGTCGGTACAGGAAAAACGAACAACCCAGGCACCGCCAGAAACAGACTGGCGCGGAGCCAGCCGGTGCGCATCTAGCCGTTTTTCGAGCCGCGAAATCGGAGTGGGGTTTTCAACGCTCAGCCAGGCGCTGCGATTTCCTTCAGCCGCATCCGGGAGTCAGACCAGGCTCGATTTGATTGCGACCGTTGCTCTTGGCCTGATAGAGACGCCGATCCGCCTCCGCGAACGCCTTGTCGACGCTGGAAAATGCGGCGGCATTGACCCAGCCGATACTGATCGTGACCGCGATCGGCTGAGCCTGATAGCGGCTGATTGGTGCGCGGGCAACTTTGCTGCGCAAGGCCTCAAACAGACTTGCACTGGCCAGTTCGCCCTGCTCGCTGATGAGCAGGAATTCCTCACCGCCGATGCGTGCGCACCAGATTCCGTCCGCCTCGCACATGCATGAAGCAAGCGCAACCAGAACCTGATCGCCGGCCTGATGGCTGTATTCGTCATTGATGCGCTTGAAGTGATCGACATCCATGATCGCGATGAACAAAGCACCCTTGCTGTCGCGCGCTGCGGCAAAGCGCTCGGCCAGATAGCGATCGGCATGATGACGATTCGGCAGCCCGGTCAAGCTGTCGTGCAGGGCTTGATGACCCAGCTGTTCAAGCAAGCGGGTCTTCTCGACGTTTGCCGCATCGAGTGCGAGTGCACGCTCCTGAAGCTCGTGCGTACGCGCTTCGACCGTCGCCTCGAGATGGCGCTCATTGCGCCTGAGGGCGGCGATTCGAGTGGAGTAGACGAGGATCACGAGCAAGGCCAGAACACCAAGAATAAAGACCTGTACCCAGCGGGTCTGCATCCACGTTGCCAACACCACGAAGGGCAGATCCAGAGTCGCGCCCTGTTCACCATCCGTGTCGTTGCGTGCTTGTGTGTGCAGCACATAGCGGCCTGGCGGCAGATTGGTGTAGCCGATACGTGCATCCCTGACTGGCGCACCGTAGTCGTTGTCGAATCCTTCCAGCCAATGCCGATAGCGCAGGCCATCGGTGCCCGAAAAGGCCAGTCCGGCGAGATCGAACTCGATGCGGCGCGCATCAGCGGGCACCTCAAGGGGCAGTGTCGCCTCGACTCCATCGACGCTGACGCCTTCGATACTCATGGGCACTGCCGGACGTGGCGGCAATGGATAGTTCGCCGGCTGCAAATGGCTGACACCGTTTGAAGTCGGGATCCACAGGCTGCCATCACTGGCCAGCATGCCCGCCGCCGCCGTGCCACCGTTGCACTGGGTGGCCGTCATGCCGTTGTCGGCCGTAAACAGCATTGGCGCAACGGCCGGCGCCCTTCCATCAAGCACCGCATCGATCGCCTTGCGTTCGACACGACCGAGGCCGCGATTCGAGGTCAGCCAGAACGTGCCGCCGCGATCGATCAGCACGCGGAACAGCGCGTCACTTGGCATTCCCTGGGTGCGGCCCAATGCACGGAATCGATCGTTGCGCATGTGCAGCAATCCGGCATCGGTCGCCAACCATGCGTTGTCGGCGTCCTCGAAATGGATATCGAAGGTATCCAATGCCGGATAGCCAGCCGCCTTGTCGAATATACGCACCTGGCCATCGACAGTGCGATGCGCAAGTCCGATGGCCGTGCCTATCCACAAACTGTGATCCGGTGCCAGAGTCAGGCTCTGGATGAAATCAGGAGCCGCCTTCGGGAACAGATCGATCACCTCACCCTTGCCATCGACGTAGTGGACAAGACCCTCCGAGGTGCCGAGCCAGAGACTGCCGTCGACATCGAACGCCAGCGTGCGCACGGAAAGTTGATGCAGGCCACTGCTGCGGTTCAGATGTGCGACGACGCGGCCATCTCGCAATTGGCTGACACCGGCGTCGATGGTGCCAACCCAGAGATCACCGCTGCCGTCGAAAAGCAGCGCCATCACACCGCTCGAACCGAGCTCGCGCGCGCTCCACTTCGCTATTGGATGTCCGTTTCCATACTGATACAGGCCGCCACTGGTGCCGATGTAAATGTCGCCATTCGGCGCTTCGGCAACCGTGCGGGCGAAGGCATTGTCGAGTCCCTGGGCAGGGCCGACACGCTCGATACCGGATTCGATCACCTGGGACAGTCCGCCGTTGGTGCCGACCCAAAGTGAGCCTTCGTGATCGAAGGTCAGCGACAGCACACGCGGATTCGGCAGGCCCTCGGCTATGCCGAGCCTCTCGATCAAGCTGATGCGATGGTCGGCGGCAAACGTTGCCCGGAACAGGCCATTGGACTGAGTGCCGAACCAGATGCGGCCGTGCTGGTCGCTCAGCATGGTCGTGATCGATGCTGAAGCGATGGATGCCGGCAGATCGATGCTGCGCAGCGTTTCACCGACCAGTTCGTGCAATCCCTGGTCGCCACCGACAAGGATGCGACGGCCATCTGCCAGCACCGCACGGGTCAGTCCGCCACCAAGATTCTCGACCGCACCTGAATCGATATCGACACGCTGCAAGCCAAGATGCGTTGCCAGAAGCAGGCGCTCACTTGAATCAAGGGCCAAGCCGAGTACGCGCCTGTCCCGCTCACCGAGCCGCCCGACTCGGTCCTGATCGATCACCCAGACGCCGTGATCGGCGGTCCCGGCATACACTCGCTGCCTGGAATCGGCCACGAGCGCCAGAATCTGGTCATCGACGAGATCAGTACCGCGGAGAAATGCGCTCCATTGCCCATGACGTTCACGCGAGATGCCATTGTCACTCTGTCCCAGCCACAGGCTGCCATCGCTCGTCGCCAGCAGAGAGCGCACGCCCCCGGCTGACAACTCGGGAACACTCGATGGATCAAACACCTTGAACGAGCGTCCATTGAAACGTGCCACGCCCTCCCAGGTTGCGACCCACAGATAGCCGTCTCGCGTCTGCGTGATGGCATGCACGGTGTTTTGCGGCAGGCCGCTGTCAACATCGAAGTTGTGCACGAGGACGGTATTGAATGCGCGCTCGACGATGGCAGGCGCGTTTGTCTCTGCCAGTCCGGGCGACCCGAGCAGGACGAGAAAGAGCAGGAAAATTGCTCGAATACGCTGATCCATGGATTCAAACCGATCCTACGCCGCGTGGTTGCATCTCGCGGATCCCCGAATAACTTTACCCGAATCTCCTTGGCGGCTGGGACAATGTGAGCAGACTTGCGCCGCCGTGTCGACTGATCGACCACCCATGTGCCCAAATGTCACGTTCCGGGAGTTCAAGATGCCGGCCCGTCTACCGGCTGGGAACACTGCAGTCGACAGACCGGCCAGCTGACCACCAGCAGCACGATCGCAATCAAGTCGTTTCGACCGTTGATCCAAACCGAGGCGTGGTCCAAACCGAGGCGTGGTCCAAACCGAGGCAGGCAAAAACGCCACCGAGCCGAGCAAGGCCAGCGGGCGCCCGGAGACTCGCCGTGAGCTGCGACCGACCACGCAGGGATCGGAAGTGGCCGCGCCAGAATCAGGATTCAGATGACAGACAGGCGACCTGCGACGCGAACCTGACTATCGATAGATCTGGTAGAGCAACAGATAGACGACGACGCCGGTAACCGAGACATACATCCACACCGGCCAGGTCCAGCGCGCGATGGCGCGGTGACGGACATCACGCCGGGTGAAGCCAAGCCAGGCCGTGACCAGGATCATCGGAATGGCCAGCGCGGCGAGGACGACGTGACTGATCAGCAGGAAGTAGTAGACCGGGCGAATCCAGCCATGACCACGAAACACGAAGATCGGCGCGACATAGTGGTAGGTGACGTAGGTGACCAGGAACAAGCCGGACACCGCTAGCGCGGCGAGCATCGCGCGCTTGTGCCGCTCGATGCGTTTGTGCGCGATCATCAGCCGCGCGTACAGCAGCAGGATCATCGCCGTGGCATTCAGCGTCGCGTTGACATGGGGCAACAGGTTCGGCAGATCCATCGCGGGATGATAGTCGGATGCAGGTGGGGATACGGTCGCACGCACGGTGCCGGGCAGCCTTGACCGATGTCAAATCCGCCCAGCGCGTGATCGGGATCAAGCGCCTTCGCGGCCGACTCGCATAGAGTAGATCACGTACGTTCACGATGTGGATCGGGAATCGCCGTCATCCGGCTCACTCAACCAGCGCGTGAACAATCATGCATTCCAGCCATTCGCTGGCTGGCGCCGGATCTCCTTTCGTCCGGGGGCCCGACTGTCAGAAGCGGCAGGCGTGACGAGAGGTTTGAATGCGAAACCCCAATGACTCTCCTTTGCTGAACCATGAAACCGACTGCTTCACGAATCGCTCTTCTCTTTTCGCTGGTGCTGCTGGCAGGCATTGCCATCCTGTTTGCGGCAAGGCATTCCTCCGCTCCGGACTGGGCTTCGGCACGGCCCGAGGTAAAGGCCATCCTCTGGCCTGGTGCGCGCGAAGTCGCCGACTTCAGCCTGCTCGACCAGCGCGGCCAGACGTTCACCAAGGATGATTTGAAAGGCCACTGGAGCCTGCTCTATTTCGGCTACCTGCAATGCCCGGACATTTGCCCGACCACGCTGCAATCACTCGGCAAGCTGCGCAAATTGATGGCCGAGGCCGGGCAAGCCGCAGATATTCCACAGATGGTTTTTGTCAGCGTCGATCCAGAGAATGACACGCCGGAGAGAATCGGCGGTTATCTGGCTTTCTTCGACAAGGAGTTGACCGGCTTGTCCGGCGACCCGGATCAGCTTGAGCGTCTGGCCAATTCACTCGGTATCATCTACGCCGAACATATCGAGCCGAATGGCGTGCGCAGCATGGAGCACACGACCTCGGTCATCGTTGTCGATCCGCAGGGGCGCGGCGTGGCCGCCCTGGCCGGCTCGCACCAGCCGCGCTTGCTGCTCAATCAACTTGATGCGTTGAAGGCGTTTCTTGTCCGTTGATCGGGCTTTTCGCAATCTCTCGCAACGGCGCAAGCGCGAATGACGCTGACAGCCCGTGGCAGCGGCTTCAGCCGCTCTCATCTAACATAGCATAACTCGTTGATTGTAAAGGCGCGCGGCCAGCAGGTTTTTCCTTCTCCCGACGCCGTCAAGCCAAAGCAAGAACTCGCCCGCAAACGGGCTCCTACAGGCCAACCGCAAGCCTTGTAGGAGCCCCGCCAGGGGCGAGCTCTTCGTCCACGCCAGCCAAAAGCTCGCCCGTAAACGGGCTCCTACAGGTCAACCGCAAGCCTTGTAGGAGCCCCGCCAGGGGCGAGCTCTTCGTCCACGCCAGCCAAAAGCTCGCCCGTAAACGGGCTCCTACAGGTCAACCGCAAGCCTTGTAGGAGCCCCGCCAGGGGCGAGCTCTTCGTCCACGCCAGCCAAAAGCTCGCCTGTAAACGGGCTCCTACAGGTCAACCGCAAGCCTTGTAGGAGCCCCGCCAGGGGCGAGCTCTTCGTCCACGTCAGCCAAAAGCTCGCCCGTAAACGGGCTCCTACAGGTCAACCGCAAGCCTTGTAGGAGCCCCGCCAGGGGCGAGCTCTTCGTCCACGCCAGCCAAAAGCTCGCCCGTAAACGGGCTCCTACAGGTCAACCGCAAGCCTTGTAGGAGCCCCGCCAGGGGCGAGCTCTTCGTCCACGCCAGCCAAAAGCTCGCCCGTAAACGGGCTCCTACAGGTCAACCGCAAGCCTTGTAGGAGCCCCGCCAGGGGCGAGCTCTTCGTCCACGCCAGCCAAAAGCTCGCCCGTAAACGGGCTCCTACAGGTCAACCGCAAGCCTTGTAGGAGCCCCGCCAGGGGCGAGCTCTCGTCCACGCCAGCCAAAAGCTCGCCCGTAAACGGGCTCCTACAGGAGGGGAGAAGGAACGGCAACCGCCCGGATCCATGTTTGCTGCGCGACAGCGCGCCACCGATGGTGGGGCGTGAACTCCCACAGAAATCTCCCCCGCAATCGTTGGCGGCGGCTGGCGAAAGATGCCTCAACGCAGAGATCCGATTGCCTGCGTCTTCCAGAAATAGCCGGCGGCGATTGCGGCGCTGAGCAGGAGTACGGCGCCGCCCTGGTGCAGGGTGCCAAGCCAGACCGGCACCATCCATATCAAGGTGCAGATTCCGAGGGTGACCTGGATCATCGCCATCAAGGCGATTGCGTGACGCGAGCGCTCCTGGGCGCGATCCTGTGCAAGCCCGCGCATGCGCCACCACGCCCACAGGGTCACCGTCAACGTGGTCAAGCCGAGGATCCGGTGCACGAACTGCACGGTCACCGGGTTCTCGAAGATATTTCGCCACACCGGTTCCAGGGCCAACAGACCCGGCGGCACCCAGCGTCCACCCATGAGCGGAAACGTGTTGTACATCAAACCCGCACGCAAGCCGGCGACAAAGGCACCGAAGACGATGGTCACCGCAACCAGGGTCAGCAGAATCCGGTCCGGCCAACGTCGCGCCAGTTCTTCCGCCGCGGCCTTTGCCCGCATCAGCAACAGGCCCAGCGCAACGCGAAACATCAAGGCGTAGACGATCAGGGCCAGACTCAGATGCGCGGCCAGTCGATACGGGCTGACCCGCGGCACATCAACCAGACCACTCTTGACCATGAACCAGCCCAGATAACCCTGGGCTCCGCCGAGGGCAAGGATGCCGAGCAGAGGCCAGCGCAAGCGTGTTGGAATCGCGCCGCGCAGCCAGAACCACAGCAGCGGCAGCGCAAACCACAGGCCAAGCAGGCGCGCCAGCAGGCGGTGGAAGAACTCGAACCAGAAGATCGTCTTGAACTCGGACAAGGCCATGCCGTGATTGACGGCGGTGTACTGCGGACTGTCCTGGTAGCGGCTGAATTCAGCCTGCCAGGCCGCTTCGCCGATCGGCGGCAACACGCCGCTCACCGGCTTCCAGTCCACAATCGACAATCCTGATTCGGTCAAGCGAGTCGCCCCGCCAACCATGACCAGAGTGAGCAGCACCAGGCAACAGCTCATCAACCACCAACCGACTGCGCGTGGTCGCACGCGGTCATCGACCGGGCGTTCAAGACCTTGCTCCATGGGCGACATTTCCTGCTCCACTCTCACCGTTTCAGGCTGCGCAGGATCTCCGACAACGCGGTTTCTGTCATCCCCGCCCGAACCTTTTGTCAATTCGACTTGATCCAGGTCATGGATCAGGATTGAATGGGCCGTAACTATGGGAGGCCGGCCAGCCCGGTTATTGGCCAGACTACGAGGCGGAGAAGTCGATGGAAAGCACAGACACACACGACGAAAAAGTTCCGAAGATGCAGCAGTTGCTAGACAATCCGTTCCTGCTCCTGTTCATCGGGGTGATGGTGCCGATGGTTGTCTACATCCTCTGGGGCGTCATCGATATCTTGACCATTCCGGTCGCCAAATAAGCTCACATTCGCGTCAACCGGGGAAAACTCATGAGCGCAATTTTACCTCCCACCGAGCGGCTCTGGTGGAAACATCCATTGGATCGCGTGGAAGGCACATGGATCGCCATCGCCTTCGTCTGGTGCCTGATCATGTTCTTCATGATGATCTACTGGCACATCTACGGTAAGCAGAACCTGTCTACCGAAACCTACAAGACCACCACGGAACTGTTTGCGTCCAAGACCCAGGCCATGGTCGACAAGTACACCGTGCGTACCGAGACCGATCTGGAAACGCCCGTGGTGGCGCCGCCGATCGGCAGCGACGTGTACATGATCGCGCGCCTATGGAATTTCTGGCCGATCCTCGAGCTGCAGAAAGGCCAAACCTATCGGCTGCATCTGAGCTCGATGGACTACAACCACGGCTTCTCGCTGCAACCGGCCAACATCAACATCCAGATCGTGCCGGGCTACGAGCACGTGGTGACGGTCACGCCGAACCAGAGCGGAACCTACTCGGTCGTGTGCAACGAATTCTGCGGCATTGGCCATCACACCATGGTCGGGCGCATCTACATCAAGGGGGAGACCGGCAATGTCAACTAAAACCACTTACCGGACCTGCCCACGTTCGGGACTGCAGTTCGAGTCCCAAGCGGAAAAACTGGTTCTGGCAAACGCCGTTGCGGGCGTGATCTTCCTGCTCATTGGCGGCATTCTCGCCATCGGCGTCGTGTTGACGCGCTGGCCGACCATTCACTGGCTCGAAGCCAGCACGTTCTATCAGGTACTGACCGCGCACGGTCTTGACATGCTGGTGTTCTGGATCATCTTCTTCGAGATCGCGGTGTTGTACTTCGCCTCGTCGACTCTGCTGCGCTGCCGGATCGCCACGCCAAAAATTGCCTGGCTCGCGTTCGCGTTGATGGTGGTCGGCTCGGTCATGAACAACGTCGCCGTCTACCAGGGCGGCTCCAGCGTGATGATGACCTCCTACGTGCCGATGATGGCTGCGCCGTCGTTCTATCTCGGCTTGATCCTGTTTGCGGTCGGCGCCTTGATCGCGTGTTTCGTGTTCTTCGGCACCCTGGTCGTGGCCAAGCGTGAAAAAACCTATCAGGGTTCGGTTCCGCTGGTCACTTTCGGTGCAATCACGGCGGCGATCATCGCCGTGTTCACGATTGCCTCGGGCGCGATCATCCTGATCCCGACCTGGATGCTGTCGTTGGGTTGGATCGAGCATGTCGATCCACTGATCTACCGGGTGATCTGGTGGGCGTTCGGACATTCCTCGCAGCAGATCAACGTCGCTGCGCATATCTCGATCTGGTATCTGGTGGCGGCGGTTGTGTTCGGCGCCAAGCCAATGTCCGAGCGGGTCAGTCGCGGCGCCTTCCTGCTCTATATCGTGTTCCTGCAGCTCGCCAGCGCGCATCACATCCTGTCCGATCCCGGCATGAGCACGGAGTGGAAGGTGCTCAACACCAGCTACTTCATGTATTTCGCCGTGCTCGCCTCGATGATCCACGGCCTGACCATCCCCGGTGCGATGGAAGTGGCACAGCGCGCAAAGGGTTACAACAAGGGTCTGTTCGAATGGCTGCGCAAGGCACCGTGGGGCAATCCGTCGTTCTCGGGCGTGTTCATCTCGATCATCGGCTTCGGCTTCCTCGGCGGAATTTCGGGCGTGATGATGGGCACCGAACAGCTCAACATGATCATCCACAACACGATCTATGTGCCCGGCCATTTCCATGCGACCGTGGTCGTCGGCACGACGCTGTCGTTCATGGCCCTGACCTACTTCCTGATTCCAGTGTTGTTCAAGCGCGAGGTGATCAATCCTGGTTTGGCCAAGTGGCAGCCCTATCTGTTCGGCTTCTCGATGTATTTCTTCTGCCTGGTCATGATGGGTGCCGGCACCCTTGGCGTATCGCGCCGGCATTGGGACATGGCTTTCAGTGGCGCGGCGCTGGCCTATGAGTGGCCGGGTGCTGCCTACCTGATGATGGGTCTGGTCGGAATCGCCGGAATTGCGGCCGTCGTCGGCGGCGGAATCTACATCTACCTGACCGTCGGCTCCCTGCTCTGGGGCAAGCGCGTCGAGCAGACCAAGATCAGTTCGGAACCGACGCCGATTCCGGTCGGCGCACCGTCGGCCGCCGTGCAGACTTACGGCTCGCTCGGTTTCGCCGCACCAGGCACCTTTGTCCTGGCCATGGTGTTCCTCGCTTCCTTCGTCCTCTACTACTTCATCAACTGGAAGTATCTGTCGACCTTGTGGGGCCTGAGCTGAATTGAACCAGCAATGCCGCTCCGGATCATCTGATCCGGAGCGGCAATCCAACCGGGCGGCTGCTACGGGAGTTAATCTGTCATGAATTCTGTCTGCGTCGAGACAGATCGTTCTGCCGCAGGCATGGCGCGGGAAGTACTGAGCCTGTTCAAGCTGCGCATCGGTTTTCTGATCATGATCACGGCGGTGGTCGGCTATGTGGCCACGCCGGGACATGCCAGCGCGGTTCAGGTGCTGGTGATGGCTCTGGCCACCCTCGTGGCATCGGCAGCAGCCGGCGCGTTCAACCACTATCACGAGTACCGCAGCGACCGACTGATGACGCGCACGCGTTCACGCCCGTTCGCCAGCGGTCGGCTGTCCCACCATGCAGGCTGGCTGGTCTTGTTTGCCGGCATGCTGCTGGCCGCCGTGACCGTGGCCTGGCAAGTGGTCAACCCACAATCGGCGATCTTCGTGTTTCTCGGCGCATTCTTCTATGCGGTCATCTACACGGTCTGGCTGAAGCACCGGAGCTGGACCAACATCGTCGTCGGCGGTCTGTCCGGCAGCTTTGCCGTGCTCGCCGGTGCGGCCGCCGCCGATCCGCAGCTCGGCGCGCTGCCCTGGCTGTTCGGCCTCGTCCTGTTCCTGTGGACGCCGCCACATTTCTGGAGCCTGGCGATCGCCAACAGTGAGGACTACGCCGCCGCCGGCATTCCGATGCTGCCGGTCGTGTTCGGGCCGCAGCGCGCTGCATCGATTGTCTTCGCCAGTACCGTCGCCCTTGTGATCGCCTCGCTGCTCCCGGCTGCATTCGGCGCCGGTCTGATCTATCTTGTTGGCGCGGCCGCAGGCGGTGCCTGGTTCCTCCTCAAATCCTGGCGCCTGATGCAGGTGCAAAACCGCAAGACCGCGATCGCGAGTTTTCTTGCTTCGCTTGTTCAACTCAATGCCGTACTCGTCGCCGCCTGTGTGGATGCGATGATTTAAGATCGGGTCATGCACGTCCATCGATTGAAACTTTCGCGGATCCTGATTGCCGCCGTGTTCGCGCTTGGCTTCGGCGGCCTGTGTGCGCAACCCATTTCACAACCCATAGGCAACAACAGCAATCGCGTTGCGCCCCCGGCCGTCGAGGCCCCGCCCAAAACCATCTTGCCGGGACTCGATCAGGAGGCCGCCTTGCGCGACAGTCTGGCTGTGATCGGCAAGCAGCCCGACGACTTCACGATGCTCGACCAGAACGGCAATCCGGTTGCGCTGTCGGCATTCCGCGGCAAACCCTTGCTGGTCAATTTCATCTATACCGGATGCTTCAAAATCTGCCCGACCAGCTCGCGTGCGCTACGCAAGGCGGTCAACGCCATGCGCGATCGATTCGGTGACGATCAGTTCAACGTGGTCAGCATCGGTTTCGACCAGCCAACTGATTCGCCGATGGCGCTGCGCGAATTCGCCGCCAAGCAGTCGATCAGGGATGCCAACTGGGCCTTCCTGAGTCCGGCCAAGGCCGATGTCGCAGCCATTTCGCGCAGCTTCGGTTTCAGCTTCATGGCCTCGCCGATCGGATTCGATCACACCTTGCAGGTCAGTGTGCTTGATGCCTCCGGGCGCATTGTCCAGCAGGTGTTTGGCGATGCCTTCGGCCCCGAATCACTTGGCGAGCCACTCAAGAAGCTGCTCGGTGGCAGCCTGGTCAGCGGCAGCGGCTCGCTGACCGACATGCTGTCCAAGGTGCGCATCCTGTGCTCGGTCTATGACCCCGAAACAGGCCGCTATCGGGTCGATTATTCCCTGTACATCGAAATCATCGGCTTCCTCACCTTCCTGCTGATCATGTTTGTCATGGGGGTGCAGGAATGGCGTCGGCATCGGGCGAGGAAGCGCCAGCAGATCGCATGAAAGGGCATGCAATCAGGCGCCTTTGGGAACGCGTTGAAGATTCTCTCGATCTGATCTTTCCGGGCGGCAGCAATCCGCTGCGCAATCTCGGCGCAATAGCCTGCCTGATGTTCGCGATCCTGTTGCTCAGTGGCATCTATCTGTACGCAATGTTCGACACCTCGGCGCAGGGTGCCTGGCAGTCGGTGGATTCGCTTTCACGCGAGCAGCCATACGTCGGTGGCTGGCTGCGCAGCATGCACCGTTACGCCGCAGATGGCTTCATGATCGCGACCATGCTGCACCTCGTCCGTGAATGGATCATGGGCCATCATTCACGATTCCGCCGGGTGACCTGGATAACCGGGATTCCGCTGCTCGCCTTCATGTACGTGAGTGGGATCGGCGGCTTCTGGCTCAACTGGGACCGACTTGGCCAGTACGCCGCGGTGGCCAGCGCCGAGCTGCTTGATGCGCTGCCGCTGATGGCGACTTCGCTGAGCCGCAACTTCCTCAGTGCCGATGCCGTCGGCGATCGCCTGTTCTCGCTGCTCGTTTTCGTCCACCTTGGCGTGCCGCTGTTGTTGTTGTTCGGCCTTTGGTTCCACCTGCAGCGGATCACCCGGCCGAAGATCCTGCCGCCGCGGCCATTGTCGATCGGCATGTTCGCCAGCCTCGGCATCCTCGCCTTGGCCTTGCCGGTCATCAGCGGCCTGCCGGCCGATCTCGACCACGAGGTGACCGCACTGCCACTGGACTGGATCCTGCTGCATCTGCTGCCCCTGGCCGATGCCCTGTCAGCGCGACCGACATGGATTCTGATAGCGCTCGTCTTTGCCGTGCTGTTTGCGGTGGCCTTGCGCCCTGCATCTATTGCGATTCCGGTCGCCGTGGTCGATGCCGACAACTGCAACGGCTGCCGACGCTGCGTGGAGGATTGCCCGTACTCGGCGATCAGCCTCGAAGATCATCCGAATGGCAAGCCCGGGCAGCAGATCGCGGTGGTTGCGGCCGAGCGCTGTGCCAGTTGCGGAATCTGTGCGGGCGCCTGCCCGTCGGCAACGCCTTTCCGCAGCGTCATTGAACTGGTCAATGGCATCGACATGCCGCAGCAATCGGTCGACACGTTGCGCCGGACACTGCTCGATACCCTGGCAGCCGCCAGTTCGCCGCAAATCATTGTTTTCGGTTGCGAGCACGGCCTCGATGTCGAGCACCTCGGCGAACCCGACGTGACCGGCTATAACCTGCTCTGCATCGGCTTGCTGCCACCCTCGTTCATCGAGTACGCACTGCGGGCCGGCGCCGCCGGTGTGATAATCAGCGGATGCGCCGAAGGGGCCTGTGAATTCAGGCTCGGCAACACATGGACTGCGCAACGCCTGCGCGGTGAACGTGAACCGCATCTGCGCCGCAATGTGGCGAGCAAGGACTATCGCGTCGTGTTTGCCGGCAAACGCGATCGCGCCGCGCTGACCATGGCAATCAACGATCTGCGCAGCAATGTACCTACAGGAATCGACCCATGAACAAAATTGGCGTCTGGCTGGGACAAGGGATTCTCTATGCGGCGCTGGCCCTGGTCATCGCGTTCTTTTCGCGCTGGCCGGTTTATCAGAATCTCGCCGCGGATCGAGCCCTGATCAAGATCAGCATCAGTCATCAGAGCCAGTTGCTCGGCGATTGCGTCGAACAGAGTCCCGCCGAACTGGCCAAGTTGCCACCGAACATGCGCGCGCCTAAACGTTGCCCACGCGAGCGTTCGCCGTTGACCGTCGAGGTCGATGTCGATGGCAAGCTGGCTCATCGGCAGGTCGCCAAACCATCGGGACTGTCCGGTGATGGTGCCGCCGTCATCTACCGGCGCATCGAGGTATCTGCGGGCAAGCATCACATCGAGGTCAGGATGAAGGACAACGCGCGCAGCGAAGGTTTCGACTACACGCGCAGCGAAGATGTTGACCTCGCTCCGGCCGAAATCCTCGTTGTCGATTTTGATGCCGCTGAACGCCGGATCACCCTGCAATGAGCGTCGAGTCCACGGCAAACTCGACCTCTTCGGATCCATGCGTGAGTGCATCAACCGCTTCGGCCTACAGCTTGTCCCTGGTCAGGCAATCCGATCGCAGCCTCGTGCGTGGCTGGCTCTGGCTGGGATTGCTTGCGCTGATTGTTTCCGGTTTCTATTCGATCCTGCTGGTCGCCTCGCGGACACCCGGCGTGAACGCGGTGTTGCCGGTCGCGGATTTCTTTCGCGTTGCCCTCGTCGTGCATGTCGATCTGTCGGTACTGGTCTGGTTTCTGGCCTTGTCCGGAATGTTGTGGAGCCTGAGCAGCCGGGCGCGCGCCACGTCGCTGGCATGGCTGGCCCTCGTGTTCGCCTACGCGGGCGCGCTGCTGATCGGCATCGCCCCGTTTGTCGGTGGCGGCGAACCGATCATGGCCAATTACATTCCGGTGCTTGATGGCGGCGTGTTCCTGACTGGCCTCGGCATCCTCGGCGGCGGCGCCGCCCTGCTGGTGATCCGCAGCCTGATCGCCGCGCCCGCGCTCGGCCTTGAATTCGACGGCAGCGGGGCATTGCGTTTCGGCTTGAATGCCAGCGTCGTCTCGACTGCGATTGCCTTGATTGCATTCGCGGCCTCGCTGCTGCTCACCCCGGCCAGCCTCGAAGGCAAGGCCTACTATGAAATCGCGTTCTGGGGCGGTGGCCACGCGCTGCAGTTCACCTGGACCCTGCTCATGCTGGTCGCCTGGCTGTGGTTGGCCAGCACGGTCGGTGCGCGCCTGCCGTTGAGTCCGCGCGTCGCCCTGCTCCTGCTCGTACTCGCCGTGGCCAGCGTGTTCGTGACGCCATACGCCTACCTCGCGCATGACGTTGCCAGCGTCGAACACCGCGATCTGCACACCTGGGCCATGCGTCTGGGTGGCGGCATCTCGATTGTGCCGATCGGCCTGGCCGTGGTGGTCGGCCTGCTGCGCTCGCCGCGATCGCGCGAGGCCGGACATGACGCCCTGCGTGCTGCCCTGATTTCCTCGATGGCGCTGTTCGCCGCCGGCGGCGTGATCGGCATGTTCATCAGTGGCAACAATGTGAAGATCCCGGCGCACTATCACGGCTGCATCGTCGGTGTGACCCTGGCCCTGATGGGACTGGTCTACCTGTTGCTGCCGAAGCTCGGTTATCGGACGCCACAGGGTCGCCTGGCACGCTGGCAGCCGATCCTGTACGGCAGCGGCCAGTTGATGCACATCATCGGTCTGGTCTGGTCCGGAGGTTATGGCGTGCAGCGCAAGGTCGCCGGAGCCGAGCAGGTTTTGCACAGCAAGGCCGAGATTGCCGGCATGGGCCTGATGGGCCTCGGCGGGCTGATTGCCATCATTGGAGGGCTGATGTTCGTGGTCGTGGTCTGGAAATCATTGCGCGGCAGTGCCGGCAACGCAAAATCGGCGAGGAGCCTTTCATGATCGTTCATCTGCAAAATGGCCTGCGCCGTGTCTTCATGCTGGTCGAATCCTTGTTCAACAAGGCCTTTGGCGATCGCCTGAATCCTTTCTATCACCTCGGCTCGATCGCCTTCTTCCTGTTCTGGATCGTCGCCGGCAGCGGCCTGTATCTCTACGCATTCTTCGATACCAGCGTCGAGGGCGCCTACGAATCCGTGCAGGCGCTGACCCATGGTCAATGGTATTTCGGCGGCATCCTGCGCAGTGCGCATCGCTATGCATCCGATGCGATGGTTCTGATCATGTTGCTGCACATGCTGCGTCACTTCGCTTTCGACCGCATGCACGGATTTCGCACGTTTTCCTGGCTGACTGGTGTCGGCCTGCTCTGGCTGGTCTACATCTCCGGCATCAATGGCTACATGTTGCCGTGGGACAAGCTCGCCCAGTTTGTCGTCGTCACGAGTTTTGAATGGCTGGACTGGCTGCCCGGATTCGGCGGCACCCTGATCCGCAATTTCATGGATCCCACCAGCGTCAACGATCGCCTGTTTTCGCTGCTCGCCTTCATCCATATTGGCGTGCCGCTGCTGTGCCTGCTGATGATGTGGGTGCATATCCAGCGCGTGCCCAAGGCCAGCACGCAACCACCGCGGCCGATCACGATCGGCCTGCTGTTGACCCTGCTGGTGATGTCCCTGCTGGCACCGGTACACAGCCAGGGTGGTGCGGCCGACCTCGCCAACGAGGTCGTCTCGGTCGGTCTGGACTGGTTTCTGCTGCCGGTCTACCCACTGGTTCATCACTGGTCGCTCGGCGCGGTCTGGGCCCTGGTCGTGATCGGCACCGGTGTGCTCGTGGTGATGCCGTGGCTGCGCCGCAGCAAACGCACAGCGGGCGCGCAGAGCATCTATCAGATGGCCATCCATCCGGGCCCTGAACATGCCAGCGCACGGGATGGAGAAACCCTGCTCGAAGGCGGTCTGCGAGCCGGCCTCGCCTTGCCCTATGAATGCCGCAACGGTGGTTGTGGAGTGTGCATCTGCACGGTTCTCAACGGTCGATTCGATCATGGCCCTTACCAGCCAAACATTTTGACCGAGCAGATGCGTGCCGAGGGCAAGGCGCTGATGTGTTGCGCGGTGCCGCTGGAGGATATCGAGTTCGAAGTGCCGGTCGAAAACCTGCGCTCGGGCGCTGCGGCGGAAATCGAGCGTTATCAGGGCCGGGTCGAGCAGATGGAGCGTCTCAGCGAAACCGTGATGCGCGTGTACGTCTCACTGCCGGGCAGCCAGCGTATCGACTTCGTCGCCGGTCAGTACATCAATATCCTGCTCGACAACGGCGAGCGTCGCGCCTTTTCGTTTGCCAACCCGCCGCACGACAACGCTCTGATCGAACTGCATGTGCGGCTGATTCCGGGCGGCCGATTCACCACCCATGTGTTTGAGCAGATGAAGGTTGGCGATACGCTTGATTTCGAGGGCCCGCTTGGCCGCTTCACCCTGCATGCGGGAACCCGGCCGATGTTGATGGTGGCGGGTGCGACCGGCTTCGCGCCGATCAAGAGTATCGTCGAGGACGCCTTCCACCGCGGCGTGCAGCGACCGATCGAACTTTACTGGGGCGTCAGCGACGTGAATGATCTGTACATGCTCGATCTGGCCGAAACCTGGGCGCGCGAGCATTCGAATTTCCGCATCGTTCCGGTACTCTCGAATCCAGCGGCTTCCGAGCTGTGGCATGGCCGTACCGGACTCGTCCACGAGGCAATGATCGAGGATCACGCCGATCTGACCGGCTACGAGGCTTACGTGTGCGGCTCAGTGAAGATGGTCGAGGCGGCCGTTCCTGACTTCCTTGCCCACGGTCTCGGCATCGATGCCTGCTACTCGGATGCCTTCAATCCGGCGCCGAGCAGCCCTGTCAGCGAAGACAACGAGGAAAATGCGCCATCGTCTTGATCGGGGTCAAGTTGACACGCCGCCCGCGTGAAGTAATGTAGAGGCTCTTGCTTTGCGGTATTTCGAGGCTTCAACGCTGCGACCAAAGCGACATCGCGCAACGTGCTGCCATGGATTGTGCTCCTGGCAGGGTTGAAAATGCATACGCGGTTGGTCGGTGGATCCTGCAAACGACAAGCCGCAATAGACGAATCACCTCACTCGACAAGCCAGCCATCACGGAGATTCAGATGAAAACCACCGACCTAGCCCGCCGTCGCTTCCTTCTCCGCAGCGCCGCTGCCACGGCCGCCCTGCCGTTGCTTGCGTTGTTGCCGCACCATGCGCTTGCAGCCGATCTGCCACCGCTGCCGGTCACCAATGCGCAAGCCAAGGCGCTGCATTACATCGAAGACGCGACGAAGACGGATCAGTCCACGCACAAGCCGGACAGCTTCTGCGACAACTGCCAGTTCCACGTCCCCGCTACCAATGGCTGCGCGATCTTCCCGGGCTTCTCGGTCACACCGAAGGGCTGGTGCTCGGCCTGGGCACTGAAGAAGTAGCCAGCGTTTGCGGGCTCCGATCGATCCGGGAGCTCTTGACACAAATCAATGCGTACGCGTGACCGGCAGTCGACGATCGTCTGACTGCCGATCACGGAACGCGCAATGAGCCAGATCCATTTGATTCCGAAGCTGCGCGCCATTGTCCGGCCATTCTTGTCCGTCCTGGTTCTGCTGACCAGCTCGACGCTGGCCCTTGCCGATCCGGTTCCGGCCACCCTGCGCGACTTCCATCTTTCCGGCACCCAGGTCGGCGACGCACATGCCGATTCATTCCAGTCGCCGCAGGTTTGCTCGAGCTGCCACGCCGACACCGGCACCAGCGCAGAACCCTATGCAAGCTGGAAGGGCAGCCTGATGGCCAACGGCGGTCGCGATCCGCTGTTCTTTGCCCAGCTCGCCACAGCCAACCAGGATGTCGCCAACGTCGGCTATTTCTGCCTGCGCTGCCATGTGCCGATGGCCGTAGTCAGCGGCAATGCCCTCGTAGCCGATGGCAGCACGTTGAGTGAACGTGACCGCGACGGCGTCGATTGCCATTTCTGCCATGCCATGGTCGACCCCCGCTACGTGGCGGGCTCGAGCCCGCCCCGCGACGCCGAAGTTCTGGCCGCACTCGAATCGGTACCCGCGTTTACCGGCAACGCGATGTTCGTGCTCGATCCGGATGCGGTACGTCGCGGCCCACGCACAGACGCTGTGCCCTCGCATGAACTGCTGGTGTCGCCCTATCACCGCAACAGCGCGCTGTGTGGCACCTGCCACGATGTCGGCAATGTCGCGGTGTCGCGCCAGGCCGATGGCAGCTATCGCTACAACGCACTGGATACACCGCCAGAAAGCGAGGATCTGGCCAGCCACTTTCCGCTGGAACGCACCTATACCGAATGGAAGCTCTCGGCGTTCGCCGCCGGAGGTGTCGACATGGGCGGCCGCTTCGGTGGCGAAGGCGGCGGCGTCGTGTCGACTTGCCAGGATTGCCACATGCCGGTGCGTGCCGGCTATGCCTGTCGTTTCGGGCCGGAACGTGCGGATTTGCGCAGTCACGATTTCGCCGGCGCCTCATCGTGGGTGCTCGACATCATTGGCCGCTATTACGTGGACGATCCAGCCGTCGACCAGGATGCATTGGCTGTCGGCATGGCGGCGGCGAACGAAATGCTCGGTCGCGCGGCCTCGCTCGATCTGGCCCAGGATTCCGGCGGCGTGCTGCGCGCGCGCGTCATCAACGAGAGTGGCCACAAGCTGCCGACTGGCCATATCGAAGGCCGGCGCGCCTGGGTGCAAGTGCGCCTGCGTGACGCCGACGGCAACCTGTTGCGTGAGTATGGCGGCTACGACCCGGTCAGCGCCGAACTTGAAGAACACGACACGATCGTCTACGAAATGGCCGTAGGCCTGTCCGATGCGGCTGCGGCGGCCACCGGGCAAACGCCCGGGCGTACGACCCACATGGCGTTGGCCGACACGATCGTCAAGGACACGCGCATTCCACCGCGCGGCTTCCACAATGCCGATTACGCGGCCGCAGGCGCGCCCACGGTCGGCCGTCACTACGCGGATGGGCAATATTGGGACGATGCGCATTTCTGGATACCGCCAGCGGCGGCCAGTGCCGAGGTAAGCGTGCTCTATCAAACCGTCACGCGGCACTACATCGAAGCCCTGCGCAACGCCAACCATTCCGACCACTGGGGCCAGACCCTGCACGACCTGTGGGAGGAAAGCGGCCGCGCCGCGCCGATCACGATGGCCTCGGCCACAATCGCGCTGGGCGGCTTCCTGCGCGGCGACTTCAATGGCAATGGCGTGCTCGATGCCGAAGATGCCGCACGCCTCGCCCAATGCCTGGCCGCAGGCGCGGATGCCGAAAGCTGTCGCGCGGGCGACTTCGATGGCAATGGCGTGGTCGATTGCACAGATGCGGCCGCTATGATCGCCGCATGGACCGGCCCCGACCCTGCGCCTGAATTCGACGCCTGCCGTGGCGTTGCGGTGCACTCGATACCGCTGCTCAATCCGCAATGGCTGATCCTGCTCGCTTCGCTACTACTGCTGGTCGCGGGTTCGAGCTTGCTTTTGCGCGGACAGCGCCGCGACTGATTTCCGACACACGCGCCTAATCGGAGCGATTCGCATTCGCTTGACCGCAGTCAATGCGCAAAGGCGGTTCGCCAACGACCATGCGTGCACGCTGCCGCCGATGCGGCTGACTCCCTTTCAATCCGCGCCACAAGGAATTCACGAAATGCTGTTCACGACCACCCAGCCGATCACCCAGCCAATGGCCACCGCCATCACCCAAGCCATCCGTGAGCTCGACCCCGACGCAACCGTGCGCGCCGAAATGTCCAGCCAATCGATCCTGATCGACGGTGACGTAACCGCCGCGCAGGCCAAGGCCGTTTTGGCCAACGCGAATTGTGAGTATGCCGCGTTCGAGCAGGCCGCTGAACCGGTGCATATTCAGGGCGGACATACCTGCTGCGGACATTGCGCCTGATCCGAAATCTGGTGCGCACCATGGATCTGTCGCTTCGCAACCGATGGATCCGCACCCTCACCCACAACCCATCGTTACGAACTGCGCAACCCGACAATCTGATACGCGCTGATTCCAGTGCGTATATACCAGTGCAGTGCTTGGTTATTCCTTGAACTCAGCCGCCGATTCGCGCGGATGATCTTCTGCAGGACGTCATTGGTTTTGGTCGCGCGAACGAAGGGTTTCGGATTGCGCATGTAGCGCACTGGCCTTTGTGGGTCGGTGCTGCGCGCTGACGCTCTTGTGATCCTGACCAGAAGCGTTCGATCGCAGATCGAACCCACACAAGCTGATTCCGTTCTGCAAAGGCTGAAGCAAACACAAATAGTTCACATTTTGCGAGCACCGCATCAGGACGTGGCCGACTTGCATCCTTGTATTGGGATTGGCCAACTACGCACCGCCAACCAGTTGGCGCACGCGTCCCTGCAGGTAGTCGAAATACAAGTCGATGTAGCTGATGCCGTTCTCGTGGTCGATCAGGTAAGGATTCATCAGGGTATGACGCAGGATCACGAGGCGATCATTGCCATCCTCGTCATCGAGCGTGGCCGTGTCGATACCGAGCGCATTGAGGATACGGCGCATCGCGGCGTCACCAAGTGCTTCGGGTCGCAGGGTCGTCATCGATCCAAAAAATTGCTTGAGTTGCAGCGGCTGGCGCGGATCGGCGCGGATGTCATCGTGCAGGCGGCGGACAAAGGCATTGGCCCCGGCGACGCTGGTGTTGCCGCGCGGATTCAGGGCGAGACAGACCAGGTTGCTGTCCGGTGGAAATGGCACCATCGCCGCCACATGATCGTGGTTGTCCGTGGCAAAGCGCGTCGCACGCTGATGGAAGGCCTCGGTGGCGAGGATGGTTTGTCGGGTCAGGCGTCCAAAATGCAGATGATTGAGCGGCAGTACGCGATGGGTGACGTAGACCGCCGCCGCATTCGCACCGGATTTCGAACCTTCCGGAATGAATTGGCCGAGCCCGCGATAGCGTTCCAGGTAGCTCTTGGTCGTTGAACCGGAAAAAACATAATCGGCTTCTTCCGAGAGCAGCGCAGTGACGCGGTGATCACGGCAGACGAAGGCACCGGTACCAAACGGCAGGTAGCCGAGCTTGTGTGGATCGATGGTGATCGAATCAGTATCGGCGAGTGCCGCGATCGCCGCATGGACCTCCGGGGCCGGAAACGCGTTGTAACCCCTGGCGACTTCTTCGCGGCTGCGCAGACTGCCATCCTCGTTGCGGAACACCGTGGCCAGATAGCCGCCCCAGGCGGCATCCACATGCAACGAATGACCGAATCCCTTCGCCGCAGCGCGCTCGCGCGCATCGAGCATGCGATCGACCGGGTCGAAGGTGCCGTATTCGGTGGTGCCGAGCACCGCGACCGACATCAACACCGGCTGGCGTTCCCGCTGGCAACGCTCAAGGATCGATTCCAGCGCGTCGGTATCCAGACGCATGCCCTGCTCCGGGAGCAATTGCATTTGTGCACGACCAAGGCCAAGCAGCTTTAGGCCTTTGCTCCAGGAATAGTGTGCGGTGATCGGCGCGAGCACATGCGGGACGCGCAGGGTCGGATGCCGGGCGAAGAACTCGACCAGGCCGAGGTGCTCGATGCGGGCGGTCTGCACGCGCTGACGCCACTGCTTGCGCACGGCGGATGGTTGCTGCGCCAGCCAATGCTGCCATTGATCGAGCAGGACGGTGCCCGCACGCGGATGCAGGTTGAACGCGCTCCAGTCATCCTCGGGCAGGATCAGATCGGGCACGCCGGCCGCGCGCAGAGCGACCGGAAACGCTTTCAGGGCCAGGGCCAGACGCAATGCCTGATAATTGGCCAGGGTGCCGCCCGAAGTCAGATGGCCGAATGCGCAATCAGGCTGCAAGGGATCATGTGCATAGCCGACCATGCGCGCGAGCTGCAGGCCGACCTGAACCTCCAGATCAACCGTGACCGGCGCGGAATCCTCGCTGACGTTGTTCGGGTTGTACGGCAAGGTCAGGATCTGAGCGATCAAACCGGGCAGCAACAGATCCGACACCATGTGGCCCATGTAACGCGGGCTATGGAACGGCACCGATTTCTTCAGCAAAGCGGAAAGCTGGTGTAGCTCGCGACGCATGCGCGATTCGAAATCAAGATAATCAGGATGCCGCGAAGCCTCGGTCGAAATCGCCGGCGGATCCTCAGGATGGAAGTTGCGCCGCCAGTAGACGTGATCGCGCAGAAACTCGACGACCATCTTCTCAAGCAGGCTGTCGTTCTCAGCATACGGCCCGAGAAAGCACGCATCGATGCGGTGGCGGGTCAGGGGCGATTCTGCGGGCATGCGGTTGTCGCTCATTGCGCGGGTCAAGAAAACCGGGGTGTCGCGTGGCACTGGATCTGCAGGCCAAGCCGCGCCGCCGATGAATTCGGCCTGAAAGTGTGGCGTGAAGCGCAAAACGCGGCCTTGATCCAGGTCAGAAGCCGTGCCTGCCCGCATCAATTCTCGGTGCTCTCGCCAGCCCTGCCTCTGCGTTTCGAACGGCACACTCACGCATTGGACAACGGGATCCCGGCCTTCGCCGGTGCGATCCAGGTGCGCATCGTCGCCTTCTGGACTTGTTCATGATCGCCAACTGGCTCTACCCGGACGCAACGTTGATGTGCACGCTCAGCGTTGCTTTGAAACCGCCGCGACTCGAACGGACCCGGCAATTGCGGCAACGCACCTGGCTATCCATCTTCCTTTTCGCGGAGGTTCGTCATGTACTTGTCACATCGCTGGATAATTCTGCTCGCTCTGCTGATGCCCGGCCTGGGTCAGGCCGCTACGGTTTTCTCGGACGATTTCCAGGATGGAAATTTCAATGGCTGGACGATAGGCGGCACCGGTACGAGTGCCACTACCAATCTGTACTCCGGCAACTATTCCTTGCGCCTGCGCTATGCGCGGACGGCAACGCAGTCGATTCCGACCACCGGCTACACCGGCGTTTCGATTTCGACCAGCATCGCCGCCTCGCTGCTTGAATCTGCGGACAAGTGCTTCGCCGAAGTTTCAACAAACGGTGGCAGCAGCTGGACCGCGGTCAACACAGTCGTCGACGGCCAGGATGACGGTGTGACCCTCTACACGGTCAGCGCCTCGCCGAGCGGTATCGACAACAACGCCGCCGTGAAGGTGCGCCTGCGCGCCGCCGGCGGCGACAATTCCGACTACTGCTATTTCGACAATATCGTGCTGACCGGTACCGCCGGCACGCCGCCGCCAACGACCTGTGATTACGACTGCCTGTCCGGCAACGGCAGCGTCAGCCGCACCGACCTGACCTACACGACACTGCAGACCGCGGCGACCGGCAGCCTGGTCAATCTGTCCGCGTTCGCCGTGCCGACCGGTGCCGCAAATCCGGTCAACAACTTCCAGGGAACCTTGAGCTTCACTGCCGTGCAGCGCGGCTGGGGCAGCATCCGCGACACCTATAGCTACGCATCGATCAGCAACATCAAGAAAATGCCGGACTTCAACTACCAGTTCGTCCAGCACGGCACCCACCTTATCCCGGTCAACCGCGGCCTGCAGATCACCTCGCATCCGGTCTGGGAACTGATCCTCGAACCGGGCCGGGTCTGGGATGAGACATCCGACAACGGCTACTCGCGCGCGGCCATTCCGTTCGCCTTGCAGGAATATGGTGCGAACTGCACGCACAACGGCGTGCTCACGTTCCTGTTCAAGACCAACGGCTCGATTTCGGCAGTGGCCTACGAGATCGCCTCGGAAACCTGCAACTACTACCAGTTCAACCTGTACGGCCGCCTCAGCGCAAGCTACACGCCGGCGACCGTGGCGAATGCGGCGACGATCAAGTCGGCGTATGTCACCGAAGTCTCCGACCGCATGCCGACCAAACCGATCAGCGCGCTGGCCACCGACTATCCCGGCAGCGGCATCTCCATCGCCACGATCGGCAGCGAGCAGACCGCAAGCGCACGCAGCACCTTCGGCGTCGCCTACAACGGCGTGCACTACACCGGCAGCTGCGATACCCGCTACGGCAGCTATCCGTATTGCGACGTGCTCGACCTGCCCTCCTACTCGGTGGCGAAGTCGACCTATGGCGCCTATGGGCTGATGGCGCTGGAACAGTTGTATTCGGGGGTGAAGAACCTCAGTGTCTACAGCCAGGTATCGACCTGCCCGTCATCGCGCTGGGGTGATGTGAAACTCGAAAATCTGATCGACATGGCCACCGGCAACTACACCGATGCCGGATTCGAAGTCGACGAAGGTTCGACCGCCATGCTCAACGGCTTCTTCCTCAACTACACCGACAGCGGCATGACCAGTTTCGCCTGCAGCTACACGCGCAAGGTCACGCCCGGCACCGCCTGGGTTTACCACACCTCGGATACCTGGCTGCTCGGCCGCGCCATGGACCAGTATCTCGGCCAGGACAGCTTCAACTGGATGGTGACCAACGTGTACACCCCGCTCAAGCTCAGTCCGACCGCGAAGACCACGGTGCGCAGCTTCGATACGGCCAACCAGCAGCTCTCCGGATTCGGCCTGACCTATCATCGTGACGACATCGTCAAGCTCGCCGAACTGGTCAACAACGCCAGCGGCGCCATCAGCGGCACGCAGAAGCTGAAACTGACGATGGTCAACGAGGTACTGCAGACGACGAGCTACCACGGCCTCAATGCCGGCGGCACCTACGACTCCTACGACAACGGTTTCTGGATCTGGAAGGCCGACACTTCGCTCGGCTGCGGCAGCGCCCGCTACATTCCGTACATGTCTGGCTTCGGCGGCATCTCGGTGATCCTGCTGCCGAACAACATGGTCTATTACTTCTTCAGCGACAACGCCGAATACACGTTCAACAGCTCGGTCGGCGAACTCAACAAGATCGGCAACTTCTGCAACTGACCACACTGGGTTGGCGAGCGGACTTTCGGACGACATGGGGTTCGATGAATTCGAGCCCAGGTTCGAAAGTTCGCTGCCGCAACCCTTGATTTCCCTGTGTTTACTTTGCCGTATTTGCCATACTCCGCCCACAATCGGAGAAGGCCAATGGCGTCACCCACTTTTGAACTGGATGCATTTGTCCGCGAAGCTCTTTTGCGAGGAGCAAGCAAACCAGATGTGCGAAAAACCCTGCTGGACGCAGGCTGGATGGCGGAACAAACCCAGAATGCACTTGATGCATATGCCGATCTGGACTTCGTTGTTCCGGTACCAAGACCACGGGCCCAGCTATCCGCCCGTGATGCGTTTCTATACCTGGTGCTTTTCACGGCACTCTTCCTGAGCGCATACCACCTCGGCAGCTTGCTGTTTGATCTGATCAATCGCACCTGGCCCGACCCGGCCATAACCAGTGGCTGGCGCTCGCCCGACGAGAGTATTCGCTGGTCCATCGCGTCGATTCTCATCGCATTTCCAGTCTTCCTTTTCGTCGCGCGCCATCTCAATCGTGAATTGAAGCGCAGTCCGGTGAAGCGACTCTCCGCGGTGCGACGCTGGCTGACCTACTTGACGTTGTTTGTTGCTGCGGGATTCCTGATCGGCGACCTGATCACCCTCGTATTCAATACCCTGGGCGGCGAACTCACCATCCGATTCGTTCTCAAGGTCATCGTTGCCGGCGTGATCTCCGGAACCATCTTCGGCCACTACTTGTGGGATCTGCGTCAGGATGAGCGCGAACCATGAACGCGACCAATCGTGCACGCATGCTGGTTGGCGGATCCACACTCGTCATCGTCACGGCAGTCGTTGCCGGGCTTGTTGCAATCGGCTCGCCCGGGCTCCAACGCGACCGCAAACTGGATCAGCGGCGCGTTAGCGACCTTTCCCAGCTGTCCCGGCATGTGGCGATTTATTGGAATGACAAGAAGGAGCTCGCGCCGGATCTTGACGCGCTCGCGGAGTTGCCAGGATTTCGACTCCCATCGGATCCGCAAACCGGCGCAAAGTATGAATACGCGCCGACAGGCACACTGACGTTCAAGGTCTGTGCTGTCTTTGCACTGGATACCGCCACCGATCCCCAGATCTCCTACTATCCAGGCACAGAGAAGTGGCTGCACGGCATCGGCCACACTTGCTTTAGCCGCAACGTCGACAAGATCCCGGAAGATGACTGATTGCGCAGTGTGAGTTGATCGCAATCATTTGGGCGTGACAGGCATTCGCAGCAATTGACCAGCAGCTGAAAGATCTCGGAGGCTGAAGGGTCTATCGACGAGGCATTGCGCCGCGAAACTCGCCATGGCCCTTCCATGTTGGCAATGACGCGATGCTACAAAGCTGGACTTGACCCCGGCCTACCGTCTGGCAAACCGGCCGTCAAGGTGACGACCTTGCGTTTGCAAGCCAACTTGAACCGGCGTCGAGTGGCCTTGGCTTCACTTCAGTGGAGGCCAAAGAAGCGTCAGACTGGCGCGGTGTCGAAGCAGTCGATGATTGGACGGAAACCGATGGCTTTCTCATGTGCGTGGGAGAAACCTACCTTCAGTAGTTAGGAAGAGGTAGATGTCTCAGGTCACATTGGCACAGGGGGCATGTCGAAAATCAGACCTGCACACCACTGATTGAATCCGCCGGCAAACGTCGGATGGGCCAAGCGACCCTCCGCTCGTTGCGCCGAAAGCGCCCCCTATGCATAGGGGTTGCTATGCAAAGCCTTGCATAGCAACCCGCAGCTGCCGTTCGTGAGCGGCAGCTGCGGAGTGCTCCAGTCAAAAAGGGGGTGTTACGCCAAACCCTCTAGGACGTGGTGTATTGCAATCCTGATCATCCGACCAAGCGTGATTCAGGAGGGGCAATCATGGCTGATTCGAGGCGTGCGACCTCAGGCCGCTGCATCTTTCAGCTTCTTGAGGGGGCGGACCTTGACCTTGGTCCTGGCTGGCTTGGCTGCGAACATCTGCTCTTGTTTCGTGAACGGATTGATGCCCTTGCGCTTTGGCTGTGCCGGCAAGCTGACCACGGTGATCTTCAGCAGCCCGGGCAAAGTGAACGATCCCGATCCCTTCTTGTGGATTGATCCAGCCACAGCCCCTTCCAGCGCGGCCATTACAGCGCGCACGTCTTTGGCAATCACGCCGCTTGCCTCACAGATGTGAGCCACAAGGCTTGATTTGTTCAAGGCATCCTTGATCGGTTTGTGCGAAACAGCAGCCGGTGCCTTGGAAGCCGGCTTGCTCTTGGTTGTCTTCTTCGTCGCCATGATTTTCTCCGCGTGATGAATGGGTGGATGGGTGGGTCAAACGCCTATCGACGCGCTGAATGTACCGGAACCCCGACGCGCAGCCAACTCACCGGCCACAAGTCGATGCTCGCCCGCGCTGCTGATCGCTGCAGAAAGCAGTGGTCCACGAGGTGGAACGGGAGCAAACGACCCTGTTGCGGTCATTCGCGATCGTCCGCTTTCGGGAACGGCGCAACGGCATCGGAGCTTTCTTCTTCGGCGCATCTGATCCGGAAGGGAAACGGCCCCAACGAGTGAGGCGCGGCAATTGTGGCTCGTCCGTCGCGAAGGGCGCAATGCGATCGGCCGTGCACCGCGGGCGTTGTACCGGCATTCCGGCAACTGCAATCGCCAGGAGCGCCCGCACTCTGTCGCTTTCCAGCGTCTTTCAGCCCATCGAGACCGTAGCTCGTCGCTTGGCTCTTTGCGCGGCGATTCGATACCGGCAAAGCTGTCCACGAACGAACAGCGGCGGTAGAGTTCGATGTCTCATTCACCTGGAGCGACAGCCAGTACCGTGGGCGTCCATGGCAAAGACCATTTGCCGGCAGGTGGACCTCCGATTCCTGCTGCTACTCTCCGACGCGCGTTGCCCGGTCGAGCGCCCTCGGCCCTGACAACCGCGGCCGCGATCTGGTTTATCGCGTTATGCGTACGAGGGAACCGAGATGAAGTCCAGCGTTTTCGATAGCTCACAACGAAGTGCCGCGAAGGTCTTCGGGCTCACCTACTTGCCCTCGTTCATGCTCCTCGCCGCAGTCAATTTCGGCATCTTGCAGCCGCTGCTTTCCGCGCCGGAACCGGCTCAGATCGCGCGAAATATTCTAGCGAACGAAATGCTTTTTCGAGCCAGCCTCGTCGGCTTCATATTCTTCAGCGCTGGCGTCTTCGTTCAGAGCACCTCGCTCTACGTCATTCTGAAATCGGTTGACCGGAATCTGGCTTTATTCGCTGCCTTCAGTCGACTCGCCTTCGGCTGCGTCTGGATCCTGATCGTGCTGAATCTATTCACAGCCCTGCGATTGCTGAGTCATCCCGAATACGCGGGGATCCCATCCGACCAGCTGCCAGTTTTGGCTCGCCTGTATCTATCGGGCTTCGATCAATACTACGTCGGCCTGTTTTTCTGGTCGATGGCCAGCGCCGTTGGCGCCTGCCTCTGGTTCAAGTCGCGCCATATCCACCGAGCTTTGGCAATGTTCGGCATTCTGGCGAGTGCATGGTGCGTTGGCTGCACCATCGCCCTCTTCATTTCCCCGGGCTTTTCGAAGACCGTGAACCTATGGTGGTTTGATGTGCCGATGGTGCTGTTCGAGATCATCCTGAGCCTCCTGCTGTTGTTCCGTGGTCTGCGATCACGCGATCGGGAGCCTGCACCGCCATGAAACGCACGCATGACAATCAATTCAAGCCAAGCGCCCACTGGCAACGCCGCCGGTCGGCGGCTTGACTCAAGCGATATCCCTTTCATCAGGATAGACAAAATGCGAGACGCCACTGCCGCCAGGACCCGGCTGCGCTACGCCCGCATTGCAGGTTTTGTCTACCTGCTGCTGATCGTCCTTTTCATGACCGGGCAATTCACCATTTCCAACATCGTGGGGTCGGGAAACTTCGCCGAAACCGCCAAACAAATCATGCAGGGCGAGCGGCTGTACCGGATTGCGCTGTCGCTTCAGATGCTCACTTCGGTACTCACGGTTCTGCTGGCTTATGCGCTGTATGCAACGCTGCGGTCGGTGGATGAGAATCTTGCCCGGATGGCCTTGTACTGGCGCTTGGGGGAAGCCTTCATCGGTGGCGCGGTATCGTTCCTCGACTTCGCCACACTGAACCTGTACACCGACCCGAAGTATAATGCTGGGTTTGTCGGGCGTGGAGGCGGCCCGTCAAATCGGACGCCGGACCCGCATCGTGTTTGTCACCGCGTTCGACCAGTACGCAGTGCAGGCCTTGCAATGGATCCGCGCCTCGGTCGGAAAAAGCGTGCGGATGATCGCCGTGGACGATATCGACTTCCTGCGCTCCGACGAGAAATACACACTGATTGCCTGGCGCGACGAAGGCAAACCGGCCGAGGCGCTGATCCGCACGCCATTGAAGGAACTGGTGGCCCAACTCGACGCCGCACACTTCGCACAGGTTCACCGCGCCGGTGTGGTGAACCTGCGCGCGATCAGCCACGTCGTTCGTGGCGAAAACGAAACCGCGCAGATTCACTTGAAAGGCCGCAGCGAAGTTCTGCCTGTGAGCCGCAACTATCTGCACCTGTTCCGTCAGATGTGATCGGCACGCGCGAACAATGCTTCAACAAGCAGATCTGGCCTGACAGCAGCCGTTGGCTTTCCATGACCGCCATCATGAGACGACCTCAGCTATGCCAGGCTCCGATCCGGCATGGGCCGGAAAGCGGCATTGACACTGGCGAGTGAGGCCTGGAGTCTGGGCGGCAGAAATCTTCGGGCTGCGATCGTGCCCTCATCCATAGGCTGCACCGATCATCGGACTTGCATAGGCCCACGGGGCGACGGAATCGGATCCAACTTCGTGGCAGGTCAATGGGGCTCAGGCGACCAAAGTCTGCTCTTGCCGCCGAGATCGGACGCTCAAGTTGCGTTACCGGGGCGAGCGCCCGGCCTGACCCGAGCGGTTACCAGGCCAGATCGTCAGGCACCTTGAACTGCGCGTAGTACGCATCGTCTTCAGAGGTTCCGACGGCGGGTTCGACGCCTGCTTCCTGGCTGTGGTCGAGCACGATCATGCTGGCGTCGCGTTCGCGCACCTTGTCACCAGCCGCGCGCGGCAGCAACTCGTAGCGCTCGCCCAGACGGGCGATCACCAGTGCCCCGGATGACAGCATCTTGCGCAGGTCTTCGGTGACCAGCAGGCTGCGGATTGCACCGTCGGCCGTGAAGCGGTACTCGATCTCTCCCGAACGCGGCACTTTCTTGTCGTCGATGATCTGCCGCGCCTGGGCAGCAAGCTCGGTGATGCGAATCCTGGCCTTGTGCTCGGCGGCAAGCGCGCGATCACGCTCGGTCTTTTCGATCCGTGCCCGCTCCGCTTCGATCTGGATTTCGCTGAGTTCCGATGGCCCTTTGCCATGCCGGGCCTTGTTCTGCTCGCGCGCCACCTCGGCCACCTTGGACTTTTTGACCAGGCCCGCCTTGAGCAACTGTTCCTGGAGCGGATTCGCCTTCGCCATGTCTTGAGTTTCGCATTCGGGATTTCCGGCCCATCATACCTGCCCTCTTCCACACGCTTTCCCGCCCTCTACTGATGGAACCCTTGAAATACCTCGCCGGCTACCCGCCCCACGTGCTGGCGAAGGTGCGCGCAATGATCGATCAAGGTCGGTTGGGCGCGCTGCTGAACGACAAGTACGGCGAGCTGCACGCTGTGCGCAACGACGGCCAACTGTACGCCTACGTCCAGGCGCTCAAGGATCGTCATCTGCGCAAATCGGTGCCGCTGGGCAAGGTGATCTATGACGGAAAGCTGCAGGTGATGAAGCATGCGCTCGGCACCCATACCAGCATTTCCCGGGCGCATGGCGGCAGGCTGAAAGCCAGCCGCGAGATTCGCATTGCCACGGTGTTCCGCGATGCGCCCGCTGAGTTCCTGAAGATGATCGTGGTGCATGAGCTGGCACACTTGAAGGAGGCCGAGCACGACAAGTCTTTCTACCGGCTGTGCACGCACATGGAACCGGGCTACCACGAGTTGGAGTTTGATTTGCGTCTCTATCTGACGCATCTCGATGCGTGCCAGCGCCAAGGTTGAACCGGTATGCCACAGGAATTCTGCCGTGTGGCGCAGCAAGTGGGAGTTCACGCCCCACCATCGGTGGCGCGCTGTCGCGCAGCTAACATGGATCCGGGCGATTGCCGTTCCTTCTCTCCCCCTGTAGGAGCCCGTTTACGGGCGAGCTTTTGGCTGGCTTGGACGAAGAGCTCGCCCCTGACGGGGCTCCTACAAGGCTTGCGGTTGGCCTGTAGGAGCCCGTTTACGGGCGAGTCTTTGCTTTGGCTTGACGGCCTCGGGAGAAGGAAAAACCTGCTGGCTGCGCGCCTTTCCAATCAACGAGTTACGTCATGTTAGATGAGAGGAATTCTGCCGTGTGGCGCAGCAAGTGGGAGTTCACGCCCCGCCTTCGGCGGCGCGCTGTCGCGCAGCTGACATGGATCCGGGCGATTGCCGTTCCTTCTCTCCCCCCTGTAGGAGCCCGTTTACGGGCGAGCTTTTGGCTGGCTTGGACGAAGAGCTCGCCCCTGACGGGGCTCCTACAAGGCTTGCGGTTGGCCTGTAGGAGCCCGTTTACGGGCGAGTCTTTGCTTTGGCTTGACGGCCTCGGAAGAAGGAAAAACCTGCTGGCCGCGCGCCCTTACAATCAACGAGTTACGTCATGTTAGATGAGAGGGTATCGGGGTCAGGGAACGGCGGCGTTCGACTCGCCCGGACTATTCATGAGTACGCGCGATGATCGCGCGGGACATTGGGTTCATACGGCGTTTCGCGATTCAGGCAATCGCGGGCGTTATTGCCGAATGAGCGAAATGTTGTGTGGATTCAAGGGACAAAAAGCGAGGGTGTGCGTTTTTCATGAATAGTCCGGGCCAGAAGTCTGGGCGTTTCAACGCTATCGCCGCCGCCTGGAAAATCTCTATGGACGCGTTCTACTTCGGATGCGTAATTTCCCGCAGGATGCGTACCAACCGGGATAACCGACATGGTCGGCGGAGGGATGGAGAATTGGCCGTCCGCATCCTCTTCTCTTGGCTCGGAATCGATTTCCCGGCCATCTGGGTGACATTCAGGCATCTTCGCGCAGCACAGCGAACCTTCACATGATTGGCGCTGTCGTAGCGAAAGTCATGTCAGGCCGGCGGCAGAGTCGGCGAAAGCGGATATTCGGATGCCGGATCAGAAGGTTGGTGCATGTCCACCAGCATCCGTATGGGCGCTGATTGGCTTGTAGGAGCCCCACTTGCAGGATCTGACATCCCCGCGTACTCGGCGGTGCGGTACCGGCCACCCGAGGATGCCCGGTACCGCGATCAGGATCGGCCCAGGGCCGGGTCAATAGACCTCGTGGGCCGTGTTGTACACATTGAACTTGCCGGTCGGCGTCTGCAGACCTTCGAGTCGGTCGACCTCCTCCAGCGTGACGCCATCCAGGATGACCACCGCGCCGTCGGTCGCCCAGTCGGACACCCACACCTGGCTGCCGTCCTGGTTGAACTCGAAGTGTGTCGCCTTGCCCTGCGTGGCCACGTTGAAGCAGCGGTCCAGCGTGGCGGTCGCCTTGGCGTAGGCGCAGACCTGCCGGTCGTGGTCCGCGCTCAGGGTCATGTCGAACAGCACCCAGGGCGAGTTCGGATGCGTCTTGAGGAACAGCGAACCGGCTGCCGGCAGCGTCACCTCGCGAACCACTTGCCAGGCATGCTCCGGGCGGCCTTCAGGATCGGCCCCGTAGATGGATACCTTGGGTTCGCCGATGTGCGCTGTGGCGTTCACCCAGCCGTAGACGGGGTCGTACCAGTTGGCGCCGCGACCCGGATGTGGGGTCGTGCCGGTGTCGATGCTGGCTTCGAGCTTGCGCCCGGCGACGTCGATCACCACGATCTTGTTGCTGGCATTGGCCGCGACCAGGAAGTAGCGTCCGCTGTGGTCCCAGCCGCCGTCGTGCAGGAAGCGTTGCGCGGCGATGGTCGATACCAGCGGGAAGCCCGCCTGGCTGTAGTCAACCAGACCGACGTAGCCACTTTCCTTCATCGCCATGACCCATAGCGGGGCGAACCGCGAGGCGGCGATGACGGCCACGCGCACCTCGGGCAGGGTCTCACCGGTGATGCTCTGCATGGGGAGATCATTGCGCGCCAGCGGTTCCAGCGTCAGGCCATCGTAAACCACGTATTGCGGTGGCCAGTAGCAGCCTTCGATCAGATACTGATCCTCGTAGCCTTCGAACTTGCTGCCGTCCACGCTGCGCGCATCGTGGCAGCCTTTCACCGTAGCCACCACGTTCGGTATCTCGGCCCACAGATCGATGAGGGTGACCACACCGTCGCGGCCGATGGCGTAGAAATAGCGCCCGGTCGCCGACGAGCGCAGGATGTGCACAGCGAAGCCGACGTTGAGCCGCACGACCGTTTCGTGGGTGTCGCCGTCGTACAGCGTCACCTTGCCCGCGTCGCGTTCCACCACGCCGAAGAAGTTCTCCCAGTTGCGCTCGTGTTGTGGTTCCGTCGGACGCTGATCCACCGGCACCCGCAGTTGCCAGCTCGCCTGGATATCTTCCATCGGCAGCGCTGGCGCCGCGGGCGGTGGCAGCTGCAGAAAGCTCGCCAGCAGGGTGATGTCGTCCTCGTTGAGGAGACCGCTGGTGCCGAAATTCGGCATGCCGCGCGGCGTGCCGTAGCGCAGCAGTGCGGCGAGACCGTCAGTGCCGATCCACTGCGAGCGCGCCTCGCCGATCTCCGGTCCGGTGGCGCCGGTCCGGTACAGACCGTGGCAGCCCGCGCAGCGGTTGAAATAGAGATCCCTGGCCTGATCGAACGCCGGGCCGGTCAGGCTGCCGGGTGCCGTCGGCGCGAGCGGACCGAGCGTGTCCTGACGGGTCAAGAACGCCAGCAGGTTGTCGATGTCCTGGCTCGACAGGTTGAAGTTCGGCATCACATAGCCCCACTCAGCCAGCAGTTGCCTGCCGTAGCCGGTATTGGCGGTGGCCCAGGCGGGATCAGCCAGGAACCTGCGCACCCAGCCATCAGCGGCGCGGGTGCTGAGATCCGGGCCCAGATGGTCGCCGCGGCCAAACGTATGGCAGCCGCTACAGGTGTTACGGAACAGGGTCTCGCCCACGCTGGCGTTGTCGCCAGTGTTTCCGTCGAATCCATCCTGGAAGATGATGTCATCACCCAGCCCGGGCACCGCCCAGGCGCTGGAGCAGATCAGTGGAATCAGCACGGCGGCGGTGAACAGGTGCGCCGAGAAACGGGATATCAGGCGGCGCGTTGACGGCACTGTCATGGCTGTCCTCCGGGGGTGCGGCGGATACGGATCCGTACGGCAAGGAGTTCTAACTCAATCTGGTGTCTGGCTGATGTGCCCGAATGTCGCAGCCTGCCGGCATGCGTCGCCGTGCCACGATGGAAACGCCGGGCGCGCATGCACACTTGTAAGCATGCAGTGGCCCATCTCAACCCTGGTGTTGAGTCACCACCGGCAAAGCCGGTGGCCTGTTTTATTTACGAGCGCATCAAAGGGACCGATTGAAGCGTGGGCCACCTGAAGGTGGCTCACTGCACTTCCGGTTTCATCTGGTCGTAGCATTCATCTTCTTGTTCCTGGTTCCTGATGCAGGTTCGTACCATCGCTTCGTCCAGCCCGACCGTTGACACAAAGTATCCACGCGCCCAAGACGACTCGCCGGCGAAGTTTTTTGTGCGCCCGCCGAATCGCCGTGCGATCGTGATTGCGCTCTTCCCCGTTTCGTCGCACCCGTTTCGTTGGCTGCGCTACGTCCCACCCCACAACATATCAGGGCACGATACCTTTCCGTTTTCATAGACAACGGGGTTCGAGCGATCCCTGCTCAGCAACAACGGACCGTCGAGATCCACCACGGAGCACAACTGACCAACGAGAAAGGCCGGGGCCATCGCCAGCGAGCTGCCGACCATGTTCCCGACCATGACTTCAAGGCCGAGCTGGCGCGCTTGACGCGCCATCAGCAAGCCTTCGGTGAGACCACCGCATTTGTCGAGTTTGATGTTGACGACCTTGAATCGCCCCGCGAACTTCGACAAATCGTCCAGCCCCTGGGCACTCTCATCGGCAGCGAAGGGGATGGGCGAACTCAAGCCATCCATCAGGGCTTCCCGGCCAACCGGAAACGGTTGTTCGATGAGTTGCACGCGCGCATCGAGCAGCACGGGCATCAGCCTGGCCAGCGAGTCGGCAGTAAACCCCTGGTTCGCATCGACGCACAACCACACGTCCGGCTGCGCCGCTCGCACGGCGCGCACCCGCTCGGCATCTGCGGCCTGGCCGGTCAATTTCATCTTGATCGCCTTCGCCTGCCCGTAGGCGCGCGCGTCGTCGGCCATCTTCTGCGGATCATTCGCACCCACCGTGAACGTGGTGAGCAATGGCCTCGGTGGTTCGAGTCCGGCGATTTGCCACGCCGCGCGGCCGGAAAGCTTGGCTTCGAGATCCCACAACGCACAATCGACAGCATTGCGCGCGCCGCCGACGGGCAATAAGCGCTGCAGGGAATCGCGATCAAGTCCCTGCGTGATCGAGGCGCGTACCGCCTCGATTTGCCTGACCATGCCAGGCGCATCCTCACCGAGGTAGTCGACGCCGGACGCCTCACCCTGACCCGAATGCCCGTCCTTGCTCAACGTGACCACCACCACGTCGGTGTCGAACATGGTGCTGCCGGTGATGCTGAAAGGTTCCCGAAGCGGGAAATTCTCAGTCGCGACATGCACGCTGAGCGGGCCGAATCGGGGAGCGTTCATGCCTGGGACGACACGCTGCCAAACGCGGCATCGAGGGCTGCGACCAGGGCATCCACACCGTCGCGGATGGGATCGACGCAGGCAAGGCCGGTTTCGGCCTCGATCTCGACACGCCTTTTCGCGTAGTCGCCTGCCGACAACCCCGACGAATTGACCGCGATTCCGATGCAACGCACGCCAGAATTCGTCAGCCGCGCCGCTTCGAGGTAGCGCTCGATGCAGACGGTCAGAGGTGGAATCGGGTAACCCTCCACGTCCTCGATCGCGGTGCGTGAAAGGTCATGGCACAGCACCAGCGCATCGGCCTGGGTACCGTGCAAGAGGCCGAGGGTGACTCCGGCATAGCACGGATTGAACAATGAACCTTGCCCTTCCACGACGTCCCAGTGGTCCGGCTCGTTTGCCGGTGAAAGTGCCTCGGCAGCACCGGCGACAAAGTCACTCACCACCGCGTCGATCGGAATGCCGCTGCCGGCAATCATGATGCCGGTCTGTCCGCTGGCACGGAAGCAAGACTTGCGGCCACGTTCGCGCAGCGCGCGATCCATGGCGAGCGCCGTGTATTTCTTGCCAACCGCGCAATCGGTTCCCACCGTGAGCAAGCGAAGGCCGGATCGCCTGGTACCGTTGGCGACGCGAAGGTCGCGCGGCGGCACGCGTACGTCAATCAGACGAGACCCATGCGCTGCGGCAAGCTCGGTCAAACCGGGTATTTCGTTCAGCGAAGTGTGCATGCCGCTGACGATGTCCAATCCCGATCGTGCGGCATCGCGAATGGTGTCGATCCATTGTGGCTCGAACGCACCACCCATCGCGGCGACACCGATGATCAGACTTTGCGCGCCGGCTTCCATGGCTTGCGCCAGGTCGAAATCGGGCAAGCCGATGTCGGCCTTGCATCCTGCCAGGCGCAATTGGCCGCAGCATTGCTCTCGACGCCAGTAGGCAATGCCGGCTCCGGTTTTTGCGTCGGAGGCGATCTGTACATCCCCAAGAAACAACAAGTAGGGCGTTCGAAGTACCTGAAGCATGGGTTCTACCCCGTAAATGCGGAAACTTCCGAGCAGGCTCATCATGAGCAAAAAGGAGTGTCATGTCCAAGCGAAAAAAGTTCAGCGAAGAGTGCAATCGTGAGGCGCTCGGGCTGACTCGACAGCCTGGAGTTTCCATCAGTCATATTGGCTGCGATATTGGTGCCAACGTGATTTGAGGTGATGGATCAGAACGGCGGGAACGGTCAGATCCGGCTTCGTGGAGCGATCGACAATTCAGCCTGTTCGGGCCCCCGACGATCTACTCAGCGATGCGCTCAATTCGATCGACGGCCTTGTCGAGTGAGCGGGGCGCTTCTTCGAGATCGCAGTCGGCTTGCAGTCCAAGCCGGAAACGTTCGCTGGTGCCGAGTGCCGCCGCGAGGCGCAGCGCGGTATCAGCCGTCTCGCTGCGCTTGCCGAGCACGCAACGTTGATCCGACGCGGCGGAACGGCGGCGGCGATGGCGGTAGGTGCAGGCAGGGGTTCAGCGACTCCGGCTTTCGGCGCGATCTCGCCGAATGCGAGCCGGATCAATCGCCAACGCAATAATTCCCGAGCTCGGCGATCTCAATCGCTGGCTTGGCGAAATCGATCGAGGCGAGTTTTCCGTCGTCGGCGATGTTGTACCAGGTGGCGCCATTCGGGAACATGGCGACGTTGATGCCGCCGAAACCGGACATGAAAGGTATCCAGGTCGGCTTGTCGCAGCCGAGTTCCTTTTGCAGATTGCGCGCCCAGAATCCGTGCTGGTAGCGGTAGCGATCGAGATGGGCCACCTGCAAGCCGCCGTTTTCGGGATCGCGCTGCATGGCGGCATCGAGCATGGCCTGATCGAGCATGAGCTTGCCGTCGATGCGACCGCGATCGACATTGAGAAAATCGGCGAGCTTGGCGATGTCGTCGGCATGCAGGGTGAGGCCCCAGCCAAAGAACGGTTGCGCGGCGCTGTCGTAGCTGCGCCGGGTGATGCGTGCGGTCGGACTCAGCTTCAGTGGCGCGTAGATTTCAGCATCGACAACATCGTTGAAAACATCCTTCTGCGCGTGGCCCGGTTGCTGACGCAGCAAGGTCTGCAAGGCGACGCCGAGCAGATAGGTATCCGCCGTGTGATAGACCCAGCGTTTTTCCGGTGCCTGCTTGCGTGGGTAGGCCTCGCAGGCAAACGCGAGTTTGTAGTTGTTCTCGACCGGACGGAAGAAGCCGACGACATCGGCCGAGTCCTCATCGACCATGTAGGCCGGATTGGTGTAGTGACCGCTGGCCATGTCGAGCAGATCGACGAGACTGACATCGTGCCAACCCTCGCTGCGGCATCCCGAAGCGAGCACCACATCGCTTACCTTGCGATCCTTGATGCCCGGATCAAGTTTCTGCATGCGCATCAGGGCGATGCCGGCAACGACCGATTTGGCCACGGAAAACGACGGCACATCGAGCACATCGCAGTACGGATAGTCACCGTGGCGCGTGGCACAAGCGGAAACATAGTGGACACCGTGCCAGACGACACCGTGGCGTGTGCTGCCCGATGCGTCGCCGATGGCGAGCTTGTCCACATCAATACCGTCCATTGCTGCCAATGCCGATAGCGGGCGCGTCGGTATGCGGCTTGCGGCTTCGCTTTCGTAGCGGCTGACGATCGCGGCCTTGTCCGCAACCGCTTGCGGTGTGTAGCGCGCCTTGAGCGAACCCCAAAGATCGAACTGCAGGTATTGGCAGGTTTCGCTGCTGATCTGCACGGCCGCCTTGGCAACGACAGCATCGTCACGGAACAGGATCATCAGCACGCCGTTGTGCGTGCAGTTGGCATTCTTCTGCACCAGCGAAAACGGAATCGCCGCGCGCGTATAGCCCTTGTCGCCGGCCTCATCCCAGACCTTGCCCGGTTCGAGGACGAACTCCCACCAGGCGTGCTTGCCGGGGATCGTTCCGCGGCGAACAGGGATCAATGCATCACCGTGCTGGACGAATTCGAAGTCGAAATCCTGCGGGAAAGTTCGAGCTACGCGGATATCCACATCACGCAGGAAATCCTTGTCGGCGACGAGAGTGCGTGTGGAGGGTTTACCGGAAAGGCTGAGTCGGCCCTCGAACCGATGTGACGGCGGCTTGGCGTCTGCCGGCGGGGCAAAGGCGGACAGATCGACGCTGCGACGAATCCTGCCCGATTCCATCGTGGCGAAATCGAGTGCATCGCGCGCGATTGCCGGTGACCCGGCGAGGACAAGCACGACGACGCATAGCAGCCACTTCATCTCAGACCTCGCCGATGCAGACGTACTTGAGTTCGGTGTAGTCATCGAGTCCGTACTTGGAGCCTTCGCGGCCGGTGCCGGATTGCTTGATACCGCCGAACGGTGCGACCTCGGTCGAGATGATGCCGGTGTTGACGCCGATGATGCCGCACTCGAGCGCTTCTGCAACGCGCCAGCTTCGGGCGAGGTCGCGCGTGTAGAAATAGCCGGCGAGGCCGAACTCGGTGTCATTGGCCATCGCGATGACTTCTTCTTCGGTCTCGAAACGGAACAGCGGCGCGACCGGGCCAAAAGTTTCCTCGCGTGAGATCAGCATGTCGGTCGTCACATCGGCAAGCAAAGTCGGCTCGTAGAAGTTTCCACCGAGTGCATGAGGCTTGCCGCCGCTGAGCACGCGCGCACCCTTGCCGACGGCATCGGCGACATGTTCCTCGACCTTGGCCAATGCCTTCTCGTCGATCAGGGGGCCCTGCTCGGTCACACCCTTGAGTCCATCGCCGATGCGTAGTTTGGAAACGGCTGCGGCGAGCTTCTGCGCAAACGCATCGTAAACGCCGGCTTGCACGAACAAGCGGTTCGCGCAGACGCAGGTCTGTCCGGTATTGCGGTACTTGCTGGCAATCGCACCATCGACGGCGGCGTCGAGATCGGCATCCTCGAAAACGATGAAAGGCGCATTGCCGCCGAGTTCGAGCGAGACGCGCTTCATGCCCTCGGCGCATTGCGCCATGAGTTTCTTGCCGACCCCGGTCGAGCCGGTGAAGCTGAGCTTGCGCACTTGCGGGTGCGAAGTCATGACCTGGCCGATCTCGGTCGAGGACTTGCCGGTGACGATATTGACCACACCCGCCGGCACTCCGGCACGTTCGGCGATCACGCCGAAAGCCAGCGCCGAGTACGGCGTTTGCAGCGCGGGTTTGCACACAACCGTGCAGCCGGCGGCGAGGGCCGGGCCGATCTTGCGTGCGAGCATGGCCGAGGGGAAATTCCACGGCGTGATCATCGCGACCACGCCAATCGGCTGACGCAAAACCATGATGCGCTTGTCTGCCGCGTGACCCGGAATCACGTCGCCATACATGCGCTTGGCTTCCTCGCCAAACCATTCGAGAAAGCTGGCCGAATAGGCGATTTCGCCCGTGGCTTCGGCCAGCGGCTTGCCTTGTTCGGCGGTGAGGATGCGGGCCAGATCGTCCTGATGTTCGAGCATCAACTCGTACATGCGGCGCAGGATCTGCGCGCGCTGCTTGGCGGTTTTCTTTGCCCACGCCGGAAGCGCCGTGCTGGCAGCGTCGATCGCCTCGCGGGTTTCAATGGCTCCGAGATCGGGCACCGTGCCGATTCGTTCACCATTGGCCGGGTTGCTGACATCGCAACTCTTGCCGCTCGATTGATCCAGCCATTGGCCGTTGATCAGACATTGGCTGCGCAGCAGATCCGTGTCCTTGAGACCCGGAATGGAAAAGTCAGTCACGTTGGAGTCTCCAGTTGATCGATCTGGCGCGCTGCCGCGAACGCGGCTATCGATGAAAACGCAAGCGCGATCAGCGCCGCCCAGATCAGCAAAGCGAAATTGTCCGCGCGCAGCAACATGCCGGCGACCAGCGGTCCCGAGGCGAGTCCGCATTTGGAAACGAAACCGCCAAGTGCGGCCAGACGTCCACTCGGATCGAGCCGCGAAATCATGCCGAACAGATACGGCACAACGAACGACCAGGTGATCGCGGTGCCGACATTGGCGATCATGAAGATCGGCTGGCTTTCGCTCCAGAAGAATCCGGCGGTGCCGGCGAAGGTCAGCAGGAAGGCCGCGATCAGCGGTCGCAGACGGCCAAAACGCGTGCCCATGAAGATGACCAGACCCGCACCTGCCGCACCGATCCAGGTCGCCCAGCCGAGTGCCTGGCCGATGAAATCACGGGCGAGATGCGCGTGCTCGCCGAGGCGGATGATGAAGGCGGCCAGGGCCATGTTGCCGCCCTGGAACAGAAACAGGGCCGCCAGGGACAACACAACCGTGAGCTTGCGATAGCTGGCCGGCATCGCGGCGAGTTCTGCTTTGCTGCGGTTCTTGCCGAGTCGCTTCGGGATCGCCAGCATCGATACCAGCGCAACAGCGGTCAGCGCGGCGAGCACGAAAAACAGGATTTTTGCGCCATACAGCGGCACCAGCAGCGGCAGATACATGACGCCGAGTCCGCCGAGTCCGAACTGCAACACGAGCAGCACGCCGAAAGCGCGATCGGGTGAATGCAGACGCGCCATCACCGAGTAGGCGATGCCTACACTCATGCCGCCGATGAAGCCATGCACGGCGCGCACCATGATCAGCACGGTCGGGTCGTGAATCACGGTCGAGCCGAGGTCGATGCACATGAGCAGGCTGAACAACACAACCAGTGCCGGCCGCCATTCGATGCGGCGCACGATAAACACCGCACTCAGGGCACCGACGCTTGCCCCGTAGATGTTGGCCGAGCCGACCATGCCCGCTTGCGCATTGCTGAAGCCGAGGCCGGTGATCAGGCCGTCGACAATCGCCGCCATGATGTTGATGTAGAAAAATCCGGCGGTGGCCAGCAAGGCGAACAGAAGATAGAGCCAGAAGCCGTCGATGGAGATGCTTGGGGCGGGTTGGGTGTCAGGTGTTGCAGGGGTCTCGCTCACGGCTTGGCTCCGTTGTCCGGATGTTCGATAGCCACGCCGGCCGCCTCGAAGGCGGCACGCAGTGGAGCGAGTTCACTTTCGTAACGCCGCCACAAGGCGACCGACGACGAATAGATCGGCTGGCGCACCTGGGCGGCACTTGCAGTGAGTGAAGGTTCGGAATTGCGCTCGAACGCCAGGCATTCGTCCTGCCAGGGTTGAGCGACGAAATCGATCAGGCGTCGGCTGACACCTTGCTGATCGGCGACCAGTTCCTCGTAGCTGATTTCGATGAACTGCGAGGACGAAAGCAATCGCTTCCAGTGCCTCATCAGGCGGTCATAGCCAATCCAGTAGCGGGCCAGATCGCCGAGATCGTAGGAGAACGGATAGGCCATGCGGAACAGCGTCTTGTACATCGCATAGCCCGCATCCATCGGATTGCGGCGCAGATGGATGATGCGCGCGTTCGGCAGGGCGGCGGCAATCAGGCCGAGATAAAGGAAGTTGACCGGCGTCTTGTCGATTTGACGCTCGGCGGTACAGGCACCGAGATTCGCGCAATAGGCGCGACCGAGTTCGGCAAAATCAAGTGTCGTCGAACGCTGGACAAGCTCGGCCTTGCTCGCAACCTTGCCGGCCTGACTGACCAGGGCCATGACGAAATCGCTGGTCTCGCCACGACTGCTGATTGCGGAATGCGAACTCAGGATGCGATCGACCAGGGTGGTGCCACTGCGCGGCAGGCCGACGATGAACAGCGGTCGGGTATCGTCGTGACCATGGTGTTCGCGCGCGAAGAAACCGTCATCGAAGGCGTTGGCAATCAACCGCATCGTTTCAATGTCATCGTCGACGCGGTAGCGCAGATTTCGACGGCGCAGGTCGGCGGCCTGTTTCAATGCCGCGAATGAGCGCGGATACTCGCGCAGGTCTTCGAGCTCCTTGGCCAGCGCATAGCCAAGCGCAACGCGTGCAGGCGAGGCTGGCGGTGTTCGCGCCACCTGCGCTTCGATGGCCTCGACATGATTGCTTTCAACTGTCTGTTTGCGCAGGGTCGCGCGGTTGTACCAGGCATCCGCGTCGTCCGGCTTCAAGGCAAGCACCCGATCAAGCGCGGCCTCGGCCTCGGCAAGCCGACCGAGTGCGATCAGCGAAGTGGCGTGGTTGTAGATGAATTGCGGATTGTTCGACTCTCGCTCAAGCGCGCGGGCATGGCAGCGCTCGGCCTCGACGTGCAGACCAAGCATCGTGTAGCGCTGGGCGACATCCTGCAGCAGGCGTGGCGGATGCGCATCGCCATCCACGGAAAGTTGATGCACGATGGCGAGGCATTCGTCGCGCTGACCCTGTTCGAGCAGCAGATCGACCAGCAACATGCGCGCGGCCGGATGATCCGGATCGAGTGATTTCGCCACTCTTGCTGCATTCAATGCATCGGCGCCGCGCCCCTGCAGTCGCAAGGCATGGCCCAGCAGTACCTGGGCATCGCGCTGCTCCGGATTGACTACAAGAAGTGCCCGCGCTGCATTTTCAGCAGCGCGGGATTCACCATTGCCGAGCAGGGCTTCAATCCGTTTCAGCGCCTGCTCGACGTACCGCAGCGACATGTTCAATTGTACTTGCCCATGCCTGCCCCCGGATTCCTCAAAAGCGATAGCTGGCGGTGATGCCGATCGTACGTGGCAGGGTCACCAGCGCCTTCGAGCCGTTGCCGTAGTAATTCTGCGCTGGCGAAGTGCCCATGTACAGATCGGTATAGATGCCGTTGACCGCATCGACGTTGCCGATGTTCTTGATCCAAAGCGTGGTATCCCAGTTGTCGCGGCTATAGGTCATCGAGGCATTGAGGATCGTGAACGCATCGAGATCGGTATTGAAGCGCGGACTAAGGCTCAGTGCGTTGCGCATGTCCGACTGGTGATAGATGTCACCGCGGAAGGTCAACCAGCCGCTGGCGACCGGGAAGCCGTAGCTCGCATTCGCATTGATGCGGTGCTTCGCTGCACCTGGCAATTGATCACCCTTGTGCCCGATCATGTAGACACCATCGGCGGAAATCGCATCGGAATCCAGCTGCGCATCGGTGTAGGTGTAGCCGAGCCCGTAGCTGAATCCGTCACCGATTCCACCGGCCAGTTCGAGTTCGACGCCCCGGGTGCTTGCCTTGTCCGCGTTCTGCACGGCGAAGAAGCCCCAGTTCGTGGTTGCGCTGTTGACCTGCGGGTCCTTCCAGTCGACAAAGAACACGTTGGCGTTATAGGTCATGCGGTTGACCGCGCCCTTGATGCCGAGCTCGTAGTTGCGCACGGTGTCGGATTTGTAGGTGGTCCAGGCCGGATCCTCGGCGAAGGTGCCGGTGGTCGGCGTGCCGTTGGTGCCGCCACGACGATAGCCTTCCGACACCGTGGCGTAGAGCTGGTTGCTGGGCGAGAACTTCCACGACACATTGCCCTTGAACAGATTGTCGGAGTCGCTCTGATCGCCGCGCGAGGTCGAGCTGTCGATGATGCCCGAGTAGAGGCCTGTGGTCTGGAACACATCAGTCACCGCCTCGTCGCGGAAGTGGCGAAAGCCGCCGGTGAACTGCACGGTGTCGGTGGCATGCCAGGTCAGCTCGCCGTAAAAAGCGGTTTCCTTGAAATGCTCCTTTTGCCGGTAGAGATAGTCCTGATCGCTGACCACGGCATCGGCGAAGGCCGGGTAGGCGGCATCCCACCATTGCTTGAAGCCGCGCAGGAAGCTGTCCTGCGAACTGCGCCGTTTCTGATTCTGGTAGTAGGCACCGATCACGTAGTCGAACGCTTCGCCCTTGCTCGAAGTCAGGCGGAATTCCTGGGTGAAGGCGCGATCACCGTAGCCGCGCACGGCCGATGCCATCGGTCGTGGATAGTTGTAGTAGAACGCAGCCAGCCAGCCATTCTGCGCGTAGAAGCCGGTGTTCTCACTGGTGATGTCACCGACATGGTTGTAGTCCGAGGTGCTCGAGGTCAGCGTGGCGAAGCCGAGATCGATGTTCGCCTCAAGGCTGGTCAGGTTGACATGCCGATCGGCCGGCTCAAGCTGGATCGAGCCGACTTCGAGATCCTGGTACGGCACGCCAAATCCGTCGGTGCCGAGCGAAGTGCCGCGGCGCCCGCCGAAGCGGTCGGCCTGCGCCATGTAGCTCAGGGTCATGTCGAAGCTGTCACTCGGGCGCCACAGCAATGAGGCGCGACCGTAGGATTGCTTGACGAAATCGGCATCCTTCTTGCTGCGGTAGCTGGCATCGGTATCGAGAATTCCGGATGGCGCGACCGGTGTGCCCTGCTCGTCAAGGACATAGATTTGGCGATAGTCGGTGACGCCCGGGAAATCGTTGATCGTCGTGTTCAGGCGCAGGGCAAGGGTATCGGCCAGCGGAATATTGAGTGTCGCCGAGCCGGACCCACCGATGCCATCGGAATGATCCACACTCGATCCGCTCAGGCTGACCCGACCGCTGAAGGCGCCAAGTTCGGGTTCGCGCAAGATGAAGCGCACCGCGCCGCCGAGTGCACCAGATCCGTACAAGGTGCCCTGCGGGCCGCGCAGTACTTCGACGCGCTCGATATCGGAAAGCAGGAAGTTGGCGAACAGCGGTGTCTTGTCGACATAGGTCGCCACGGTCGAGGCCGCCGATACCGCGTAGTCGCCGAGGGCCGAGCTGTCGACGTTGAGGCCGCGGATGCGGATGCCGCTGACCACGCTCGAGTTGCGCGCGCCGCGATCGATCACACCAACGCCGGGAACACTGCGCATCAGTTCGGCGGTATCGAGGATGTTCGATGACTCGATCGTGTCACCGGATACGGCACTGATGTTGTACGGCACACTGAGGATGTCTTCTTCGCGGCCCTGAGCAGTCACCGTGATCGGTGCGAGCTCGGTGGTTTCCCTGGCCTTCTTTTCGCTGCTCTCGTCCTGGGCGAAAACCAGGCTCGGTGCAATCAGGGCGGTAGCGATGGCCACCGCGAGCAAGCTGTGACGAGTGCCGCAACGATGTGCGGTGGTATTGCGGTTGCGATGGCTGTTCATGCTGGCGGTTCCCCATTTTGTGGCGCGTTGGTACGGCTGGATATCTCGAATCAGAGGCGTTGTGGCAGATCAAGTGCGCCGAGGCTTTCGAGCGCTTCAGATGGCGCCCGCGCCGCGGCATAGGCTGGATAGATCACCGGATTGTCGCGAAAACTCTTCAGGGGCTGGCCGAGTCCCTGCCAGCCGCGTTCGCGGCACCGGCGCAGGTAGTCGAGATCGATCTCGAACGGCATGATTTCGCGACCGATGCCGGCCTGGTGGATGACCTCGCCGCCCGGCCCGCAAATCACCGATTGGCCGACCCCGAGGTCACCGGCGACATTGACGTCGACGAAGTAACACTGGTTGACCAGGGCGTTGGCCCGGGCAATCGAGATCTCGGGATCACGGTCGATCGTGTTGGTCATGGTCGGATGCAGGATGACTTCCGCACCGAGACTGACCAGCGATCGCGTGGTTTCCGGAAACCACATGTCGTAGCAGATCGAGATGCCAAAGCGGCCGACCTCGGGCACATCGAACACGACGAACTCGTTGCCGGGCTCGATGCCACGCTCATACGGCTGGAACGGGAAAATCTTGCGATAGCGGGCGATCACCTCGCCTTGCGGATTGATCACCGGCGTCGTGTTGAAGATCGCCCCATCGCGCCTTTCATAGAGCGAGCCCGGGATGACCCAAAGATCGTGCTCGGCAGCAGCGCGGCACAATCGCGCCTCGGCATCAGGCATGCAATCGGCGAACTCGGTGTTCGCTCCGTAACCGCACAATTCACCGGCGACGACCATGCTGACCCACGGAAAGCGTCGCGCCACCGATCCGATCTCGGCAATCAGCTGCTCGATGTTGTCGCCGGGCGCGAAGGCAAGCTGCAATCCGGCGATCCCAAAGCTGCTGGCACGGCTGGGGACTGGGCGGGCGCGTGAATGGTCGACCAAGAGAAATTCCGTTGCTGTCTTGCAGACCTTGACGGTAGCGCCACTGCGTTGAACGGATTAGAGCCAGTTGAGTAGCAGGGATGGTGCCAGTTGCCTCCAAGCGGCGGGCCAGATCAGTGCTTTTGCTTGCCGTTGCGGCGGGCCTGGCGCGTGATTACGGCGGTGTCGGCGAGCAATCCGTCTTCACCATACAAGCGCAACTGGTCGCCATCGACGGCAAGCCGATAAGCCGATGCCTCGGCGTAGGCCCAGCGCTGCCACTGCCGATGCCAGCGTCCGTCCTCGATCCACCAGCGGCCACGATCGCAATCTTCGCCGGCATAGCCTGCCGTGCCGACCAGTTCTCCGTTGGCGCGAACTTCAAGTGTGGCCGGTTCACCATAGACCGTGTTGTACAAAAGGGTCGCGCCGGCCATTGTCCGGCGCAATGCAGCACCCCTCAAAGGTGCGATCGGCTCGTCATCGAGGTGGCGTGGTGTCTCCGCCAGATCACCGCGGATCAGGCGTGAAAGATTCTTCACGCCATCCCTGATGCGGACTTCATCGATGCCGGTGACACCCATGCACAAGGCTTCACGACCACCCTCGAGTCGGGTCGGCTCGACCAGTACGCCGATCGCGGCGGCGGCACGCGCAAATTCACGGGTATCGAGGTTCTCGGGGAGACTGACCCAGTAGGCACTGGCACCGGGCAGGGTCTGGATGCGTACGCGCTGATGAAGATAGTGGTTCAGCGCATCGCGCAGCGCGGTACGCCGCCCTTCGAGCACGCGACCGCTGCGCACCAGCCCGGCCGAGTAGTGACCAAGGCCGATGAAATAGGCCCAGGCACGCTGCAACAACAGCGGCAGGATCGCGCCCTGGATGCGTCGCAACTGGCGCAGGCGTTCGATGAAGACGGTCTCGCTGACGATGATGCCCGGCGACTCGCCGCAGGAGATCGCCGGTGCGAGGGTGCCGACATGAACCACGCGACCTTCACCATCCAACGCACGCAAGGCCGGCAACACATGACTGCCGTCGCGCGCGCCGGGTGGCATGTCGTGCTCGACCAGCACCGCGTCGGCTTCGGCCACCCGGGCCAGCAAGGCGCGCGGCCGACCCGAATCGGCAGCAGAGCTGCGTCGGGCGCTGGTGACCACAACCGCCAAATGCGGCAACGGCTTTCCATCGTGGTCGTCCAGCATCGACAAATCAGCCTGACGATCGCGCATGCGCCGCTCGAACTCGGCATCGACCGGCGCCTCGAGCACGACCGGCGTACCGCGTCCGACCAGCAGACTGCCGATCAACTGCAGGGCGTGACGCGCCGACAGCGTCACCAGCACTTCGCTGGCATCCGCATCGATCCCGCGCATCGGCAGCACCTTGCTGCGCACCTCATCGATCAGGGTCGCATCATCGGTATCGTTGACGCTGCGACTGATCGCATCGATCTCGTGCCGCGACGAGGCCAGACGCAGGGCTTCGCGCCATTCCGTGTTCGGCATCAAGCCCGAATCAACACAGCCATCGATGAACGGGAATGGATATTGATGCCAGTTGCCCGGACAACGAAAGCCGCGATCATCCGGCGCCGCCGGCAGGCGTGCGGCCAGCGGTCCGTCCTCTCCGCTGCCGCGACGCCCCGAGGTGATACGCACGCTGGGCACATCAGTGGCGACAAAGATGCCGCTGCGCGCGCGGCTGACAATATGTCCCTCGGCGAGCAAGGCATCGTAGGCCAGGCTGACCGTGTTGCGCGACACACCAATACGATCGGCCAGGCTGCGCGAAGATGGCAGCCGGCGGCCAGGCCGCAACACGCCGCGATGGATCGCATCGATCAGCTTCTGGCGCAGCTGGTGCTGCAGGCTCAGACCACTGGCCGGATCGAGGACGATGTTGAGGTCATCCATGCTGCGTGGATCGCGCCTGCGTGCGGGGATCATGACGAGTTCCCGAGCATAGCAGTGCGGTCCGTGCGGGCAGGCCGGTGCGACACTCAGTCGGGTGCCAGCGCCTGTTCGAGCAGGGTCATGCCTTCGGCGAGCACGTCATCGCCAATGGTCAGCGGGAACAGGATGCGGATCGCCTCGCCCTGTGCGCCGCAACCGAGCAGGATCAAGCCCAGCGCATGGGCGCGCTTGATCACGGCTTGCGTTGTCGCCGGATCGACCTCATCGCTGCCGCGTGCGGCGAGCAAATCGAAGGCGATCATCGAACCGAGCGCACGGATGTGTCCGATCGGCCGCAGATCCTTGCGTGCGGCAAACGCCTGAAGCTGTCGCGCGACCGATTCACCGAGCACTTGCGCGCGTGCACTCAGGCCTTCGTCCTCGATCACATCGAGCACGGCCAGGGCCGCCGCACAGGCCACTGGCGATCCGGCATAGGTGCCGCCGAGACCACCCGGATCGACCGCATCCATTACCTCGGAACGACCGATCACGCCTGACAGCGGAAAGCCGCCGCCCAGCGATTTGGCCACCGTGATCAGATCCGGTTGAACGCCCGAATGCTCGATGCCGAACAACTTGCCGGTGCGCGCGAAGCCGCTCTGCACCTCATCGGCGATCAGGACAATACCGTGCTCGTCGCAAAGTTTGCGCAAGGCCTGCAACAAGTCCGGCGGCGCGACATGGAAACCACCCTCGCCCTGCACCGGCTCGATGATGATCGCGGCGACTTCATCGGCGGCGACATCGGCCTTGAAGATCTGCTGCAAGGCCTTGAGGCTGTGCTCGACCGTGATGCCCTGATGGCTGACTGGAAACGGCACATGGAAAACCCCGCCCGGCATCGGCCCGAATCCACGCTTGTACGGCGCCGTCTTGCCGGTCAGCGCCATGGCCATGAAGCTGCGCCCATGGAATCCGCCTGAAAACGCAATGACCGCCGAGCGACCGGTCGCCTTGCGCGCGATCTTGATCGCGTTCTCGACCGCCTCGGCACCGGTCGAGAAAAGGATCGTCCTGAGCGCACCCTTGATCGGAGCGAGCGCATTCAGACGCTCGGCCAGGGCGATGTATGACTCGTACGCGGCGACCTGGAATGCCGTATGTGTGAATGCCTCAAGCTGGCTTCGCGCCGCCTCGATCACACGCGGATGGCAATGGCCGACATTGAGCACGGCGATGCCGGCGGCAAAATCGATGAAGCGTCGACCTTCGACATCCCACAACTCAGCGTTGCGCGCGCGCGCGGCAAAGATCGGCATCGCCGTGCCGACACCGCGCGGAATCGCGTTGCTTCGACGCTGCAGCAAACTCGCATTGTTGGTCATCATCACACTCCTGGATCCGCTCACAGCTTGAGAGTACATGCGGCGTACTCATAGAGCCAGATTCTCGAAAACAATGGAGCCAGATGGAATATGCAGAACCTTGCGCTGATGGTTACGATGGCACTCATCGAGGTGATGGATGGATCATGGAAAACCCGCAAGCACCATTGGTCGGTCTCAAGGTCATCGAACTCGCGAGGATCCTGGCCGGGCCGTGGATCGGCCAGACCCTTGCCGATCTCGGCGCCGAGGTAATCAAGGTCGAATCGCCACAAGGAGATGACACGCGACGCTGGGGACCTCCGTTCGTGCGTGATGCCGACGGCAACGACGGCGACGCTGCGTATTTCCATAGTTGCAATCGCGGCAAACGCTCGGTGGTTGCCGATCTGCGCAGCGAGGAAGGTGTCGCACTGGTGCGCAGACTCGTCGCCGATGCCGACGTGCTGATCGAAAACTTCAAGGTCGGTGGTCTTGCCAGGTACGGGCTCGACTACGCCTCGTTGGCGGCACTCAATCCGCGCCTGGTGTATTGCTCGGTTACCGGCTTCGGTCAGGATGGCCCGTACGCGAAACGCGCCGGCTACGACGCAATGATCCAGGCCATGGGCGGTCTGATGAGCATCACTGGCGAGGCAGACGGCCAGCCGCAAAAGGTCGGCGTGGCCATCGGCGATCTGTGCGCAGGGCTTTATGGCGTGATCGCGATCCAGGCCGCGTTGGCGCAGCGCGAGCGCACGGGTCGCGGCCAGCAGGTCGATATCGCCTTGCTCGATACGATGGTCGCCATGCTGGCCAACCAGAATCTCAACTATCTGGTTTCCGGCAAGGTACCGATGCGGCTCGGCAATGCGCATCCGAACATCGTTCCGTATCAGGTGTTTGCCGTTCGCGATGGCCACATCATGCTTGCGGTCGGCAACGATGCGCAGTTTGCGCAGTTTTGCGCGGCGATCGATCGGCCCGGGCTGGCAACGGATCCGCATTACCTGACCAATTCTTCGCGGGTAAATCATCGCGAGGCGTTGGTCGCGATTCTCGAAGCGGTGTTGATCGAGCGGGATCGTGACCAGTTGCTGGATCAACTTGAACAACGCGGCGTGCCGGCCGGGCCGATCAACCGCATCGACCAGGTGTTCGCCAATGCCCAGGTTCGACATCGCGGCATGCAACTGGAACTGGAGTCCGAAAGCCATGAAAGCGGACACGTTCCCGGCGTGCGTACGCCGATCCGTTTTTCCGATGCCGGCCTCGCCCTGTCACAGCGTTCGCCGCAGCTTGGCGAACACACCGAGATGGTGACCCGTGACCTGGATCGGGAAAGAAGCAAGCCACGGTCGCGAACCTGACCCCCCGTTTGCGGGGTTTTCGCCGCAACGCAACACCGCTACCGTGGATGAAATCCTGCGGATCCGATCGCCATGCGCGGCCTAAGCTGTTTCAGCCGATTCTTCCTGTTCGCCCTGTTCGCCAGTGCTGCGTCACTGGCCAACGCGGGGCCCTTGCGCCTCGACGTGCAGATGCCGACGAACTATACCGGCACCGAATTCAGTTTCGTCGTGCAGGTGGCCAAGGACGACGTCGGGGCGGGCACCACTTACTCCGGCTTGTTCACTTTCCACTCCACGCTGCCGGAAGGAATGAGGTTCATCTACGGAGGTATTGGCGGCTGGACTTGCACGGTCGGCGGGCCGGACTCGCGCGAATTGACCTGCACAAAAACGACGACCCTGACCGATACCAACTACAACATGAGCGTGCTCTCGATCACGGCGTACACCGACATCGCCATGCCGCTGGAGCAAGTGGAAATCACCAGCACGATCAGCAGCGCCCAGGTACCGCTGCCACCGGTGCTCATCTGCGCGCCATCACCGAGCACGAGCGGCTGCGCCACAGTTGACCCGACCGTGCAGGAATCGAAGATCGAGATCACCGGCTGGGAAAACAACGGCATGCCGGTCTCGACCTACTGGAGAGAGATCGAGGCAGGCACGCTGCAGAACATCATCGCCGTCAACATGCGCAATACCGGATTCGGGCCGAGCAACACGCCGGCCATCCTCAAGGTCAAGTTTCCACCGGGAGTCACCTACAGCGGGTTTACCTCGGGCATTCCAGCCTGGGCTTGTTCGGCCGCCATGGAAATCGACGGTCAGTTGCTGACTTGCACCGCAGCGTACATGACGCAAGGCCAGAATGGTTTCGCCTCGATCCGCACCGATTTCGCGCCGGATGTCGCGGTGCCGGGGCCGCTGTATTTCCATGCGGCAATCGGCAATGACGAGGTCGCGGCACCGACGACTTGCGTGGCCGATCCGAACCAACGTGGCTGCGGTCGCCTCGCCGTCAACACGCGTCCGCCAAGTGCCGCCTATCTGCGCTTCAATGATCCAGATGTGCAGCACTCGCCCGCGTACTTCACCATCGGCCAGGACAACGGCCCGGTCGTCGTCAACTTCCGCAATATCGGCGATGGCGTGGCCGCGAATACCGCCGTGCAGATCAAGCTGCCGCCGGGTTTCGCCTATACACAAACCTACTCGGCGATTCCGGCCCTGACCTGCACGACCAGCGGCACCCTCGCCAGCGGCCAGTTGCTGACCTGCCAGGGTGCACCGATGGCTCCCGGATCAACCGGGTACGTCAGCTTCGGTGTCAACCTTGATCCACTGCTGACCGAGACACCCGGCCCAGTGCCCCTGCTCGGTGCGATCGACACCTCGAGCCCGGCCAACACCACCTTGCTTGCTTCGTGCGCCAGCGATCCGCATCAGATCAACTGCTTCTGGCACGAAATTCCGACCTACGCGCCGTGCGCCTTGCAACACGGCGTGGATGGCATCTTCTGCGATGCGTTCGAGAATCTCGGCCTGCCAAGTCGGCCGGAACGGATTCCGGTCAACATCGACTCTGAGTAGCGGCTGGTTCTGCCCTTGGTGGGCTCGATCTGTGATCGAATGCTTCTGGCTGAGGTGGAGAAAGAGCGTCAGCGCGCAGCACTGACCCACAAACGCCGATGTGGGGTGCGAGAAGCTTGATTTGCTGCCTCAGCCGGGAGACATTTCGGCCGACATCGGCTCTGAATATCGGCTGGTTCTGCCCTTGGTGGGTTCGATCTGTGATCGAACGCTTCTGGCTGAGGTGGAGGAAGAGCGTCAGCGCGCAGCACTGACCCACAAACGCCGATGTGGGGTGCGAGAAGCTTGATTTGCTGCCTCAGCCGGGAGACATTTCGGCCGACATCGACTCTGAGTAGCGGCTGATTCTGCCCTTGGTGGGTTCGATCTGTGATCGAACGCTTCTGGCTGAGGTGGAGAAAGAGCGTCAGCGCGCAGCACTGACCCACAAACGCCGATGTGGGCTGCGGGCTTCGTTGTCTTTCCTCGCGCTGCTGCTTCGCCGTTGGTTCGATCTGTGATCGAACGCTTCTGGCCGGGTTGGAGAAAGAGCGTCAGCGCACAGCACTGACCCACAAACGCCGCTTTTGGCCGAGGTGGAGAAAGAGCGTCAGCGCGCAGCACTGACCCACAAAGGCCAGAGCCAGGTTCTGGTCGGGGCTGGCGGAAATGCTTCAGCGCACCGAGCCAACCAGGCCACGCCGGGTTGCCATGAGGGTGGCCTCGGCGCGTGAGCTGACACTGAGTTTGCGGTAGACATCCTTGAGATAGCCCGCTGCCGTATGTCGTGACAGACCGAGCAGGCCGGCAACTTCGGCAAGCGTGTGGCCTTTTGCGATCAGGCGCAGCACATCGGTTTCGCGCGCAGTCAGCGCGGGTTCGCTGGCATCGGGCGCACTCGGCTGAAAGTGTCGTAACAGCCGACGCGCGATCGATGGCGACAAGGGTGGCTGACCCACGGCAATGCCGGTCAACATTTCGGCGAGGTTGTCGGTCGGTTGATCCTTGAGCACGTAACCCTGCGCCCCGGCGTGCAGCGCGGGAAACAGATGCGCATCGTCATCGAACACCGTGGCGACGATGCACAACGTGCCTTGTGGATGCAGCTTCTCGATCAGGCGGATGCCGGAGCCATCGGGCAGGCCGAGATCAATCAGGGCCAGCGGCGGCGCGGAATCGACAAGCGTCTGCGCTTCGGCGAGCGAAGCTGCGACTGCGATCTCGATTCCGGGAAACGCCTGGATCAGCGCGCGCGACAACCAATCGCGACTGCTTGCCAGATCATCGACGACAATGGCGCGGTCGAAGCTCGCCATCACAGGTCACCGAGCGGCATCGTCAACAGCACCTTGGTGCCGCCTTGGGTGCCCGGTTTCCAGTCGATGTCGCCTTCCAGTTCGGCGGCGCGTTCGCGCATGTTGTCGAGGCCGCGACCTTTCGATGTCGGTGCCGGATCAGATCCGCCGCCGTCGTCGGTGAGATCCAGACAGAGCTTTCCGCCGATCACCTTCATGCGTACACGCACATGGCTGGCCCGGGCATGGCGGATCACGTTGCTGATCGCCTCGCGCACGATGCGGTGCAGATGCAGGGCGCGCGCGGTATCGAGATCGGGATCGGGCAAGGCGTCGTTGATCTCCCAGACCAGTTCGAGACCTGCTGCGGCGAGTCGCTGCGAAGTCTCGCAACGAATTTCGGCCAGCGTATCGGACAGCGATCCGGGCGTGCCGCGCGAGCGCGTGACCACGTCACGGAGATCCTGCAACACGGCGCGTGCGCGATCGGCCTGTTCGGGCGATTCGGCGCAATGGATCATGCCGAGCAGGCGCGCACCAAGGTCATCGTGCAGGTCACCGTAGATGCGTTCGCGTTCGGCCAGCGTAGCCTGGGCATGCACGAGTGACTCACGCTCGGCGAGTCGACTGGCTGCCTCACTGCGTTCGGCGGCGAGTTGGCGATGAAGCTTGCGCAGTTGCGCAATCAGGCTCAGCGCAAGCACTCCGCAGACAACCGCCACGGCGGCAACGAACAGGCTCATGCACTCGGCTTCGATGCAAGCGCATCGGCCTTTTCCTTGTCGCCGAGCTTGCGATAGACCTCGGCCAGACGCTCGGCTGCCGCTTTCGTGCGCGAATGCCCGGCACCGAAAATGCCGAGCAGGCGCTGATGCGCATCCTCAAGCTCGCTGCGTGCCTCGGCGGTCCGGCCCATACGGCTCAGGCACCAGCCCTCATTGCTCATGAAGATCGCGGTCATCGCGTGATCGTCGCCGACCGTGGCCCGCGAATGCTTCATCAATGCGGCGAACTCGGTGCGCGCGGCATCGTAGCGCCCGGCCTTCATCAGCAGCATGGCCAGGTTGTTGCGCGGCGCCAGCGTGGTCGGATGCTCGACCCCACCGCGAGTCTGGATCTCGATGATGCGCCGATAGGCAGCCTCGGCTTCATCGATCTTGCCGCGCTCCTCAAGCAGATACGCCAGCGTGTTCATCGAGGCCAGGGTCTGCGCGTAGTCGTCGCCGAACTGCGCCTGCATGCCCTTGAGCGATTCGCGGGTCAGCGCCTCGGCCTCGTCGTACTGCTTGAGCGCCATCAGGATGTTGGCCAGGGTCTGCATCGAGGTGAGCGTGCTGTCGTGGTTGTTGCCGAGCACTTCGCGTTGCAGGCGCAGTGCTTCGGCGGCTTCCTTTTCAGCCTCTTCGTTGTCGCCACGCGCTGCCAGCACGAGGGACAGCTTGTTGCGGCTGGCCAGGGTCAGCGGAGCGCGTTCGCCGAGATCTTCGATGCGCCCCTCGAGCACCTTGCGTGTGAGCTGCTCGGATTCATCGAGCGCACCTCGGTCACGCAACACGCCGGACAAATTGCTGCGCGCGATCTCGATCGTCGAGCGCAGATCCGCATTGGACTTCAGCGTCGCCGCGTCGACCGCCGCCGCCGCGGCGAGGACGCCACGGTACTTCTGCTCGGCCGGCTCGGGGCGACCAGCCTCGTCATCGATGCGCGCCGCTGTCAGATCAAGACCCAGGCGCTTGGCCAATGGCGGCGTCGGCCAGACCGCGCGCGCTTCAGCAAGGGTTGCCGCAGCCTTCTCGAACTCGCCCAGGTCGGTGAACAGGGTGGCACGCAGATGCAGCAGGCTGCGCCTGTTGCTCTGCTGACGCAGCCGTCGCCTGACCCAGCGTGAAGGCGCGCCGGTTGAGCGCCAGCGCGGCATCGTATTCGCCGAGGGCACGACGCGTGCGCGAGAGCGTGGTCGCCACGGCGCGCTGCACGCCGGGCTCGTCATCGAGACGCTGCAGATCGCGCTCGGCCTGATCGACCACCTCATCGACGGTGAGCTTGCGCCCGGCCGACAATTCGGGATCGGCTGAAGCGAGCATGCGCTCAAGGAATGAACTGACCGCGGCGGATTCCCGCGCACGCTGATCCGCCTCGGCGCGAGCGTGTTGCTCGGCCAGGGCGAAGCGCAGCGAGACGATGCTGGCGACAGTGAGGACAACAACGATGCTGACCATCGCTGCCGTGAGCAGGCGGTGGCGGCGCACAAAGCGACTGGCCCGATAGATCCGCGTCAGGGGTCGCGCCATGATCGGCCGGTGCTCGATGATGCGCTGCAAATCGTCGGCCCAATCAGCTGCGCTTGCGTAGCGCTGCTCGCGCTCAGCCGCCAGCGATTTCATGATCACGGTATCGAGATCGCCGCGCGCGGTCGGACTGATTGTCGCCAGTCGCGGCGGTGTGTCGTGGCGCAGGATGTCGAGTGCCTCGAAAATAGTCGAGGTGTTCAGTCGCGGATGCGGCAGGCGTCCTGCAATCAGTTCGTAAGCGAGCACGCCGAGCGAATAGACATCGCTGCGTGCGTCGATGCGGCTGCTGTCACCGGCAAGTTGCTCGGCACTCATGTACGGCAGGGTGCCCAGCACCTGACCATCCTGGGTCAGGCCTTGCGTACCGTCTTCGCGCAAGCGCGCGATGCCGAAATCGAGAACCTTCGGATGGCCTTCTTCATCAACGAGGATGTTGCCGGGCTTGAGGTCGCGATGGATGAAGCCGCGCTCATGCGCGTAGTGCACGGCACGCGCGACCTCGATCAGCAAGTGCAGGCGCGCGACCAGATCGAGATCCTTCTCCTGGACGTGCCTGACCAGATCGACACCACGCACATATTCGAGCGCCAGCCAGGGTACGTCGACATCGTCGATACGCGATTCGCCGGCTGCATACAGGCGCGCGATACCGGGGTGCTCGAGCTGGGCCAGCACTTCGATTTCACGACGCATGCGATCGACCACCGAGGCCGACAGCCCACGCACGACCTTGAGCGCGACCTGACGCTGCGGATGGATCTGCTGGGCCAGATAGACACGCCCCATACCGCCTTCGCCGAGCAGGCCGAGGATCCGGTAGGGGCCGATCGAGAAATCGCCGGTGGCAACGGGCTTGTTGTCGTCCAGTCGAAGCGTGTCTGTCGCACTTTGCGTCACTGTCTACCCCTCGGTGAAATCGATTCCGGCCAAAGCAGCAATGGCGAAAGCCGCTTGCAAGCACTGTGCCCGAATCGATGCCGCGAAACGAGTCTTGCCGCGGCGCAATCGAGTCTGGTCAAAGCCGTTCGATCGAATCGACCAGGAACAGCTCGCAGGCACCGGCGCCGGTATCGGTGCGCGTCAACGAGCTGCGCCATGAAAAACCGTCACTGCGTTTCGCCTCGACCAGTTGGCCGCGCATGCGCACGATCGCACCGGGACGGATCCTGTCGAGCTCGCGAGCGACACTGTCGTCGGCCGGGATCATGTGCATATTGGCCGCCGAGCGTTCGATTTCGCCCTGCGGAATCGGCGGCTGGCTGCTCCAGCGATAGCTGAAGAAGCGCACCGACTGACTGATGTCGAGCTGATCGATCACCGTCGTGTCGGACATGCGCTGCCAGCCGACGGCGAGATCGGTCGGCGACAAGTCGCTGCCGGCATCGATCGAATAGTCCTGCCGCGAAAGCACGCGCGCCTCGATGTCGTAGTCGGCCAGCGGGGTCAATTGATAGTCGCCATGGGTGATCGGCGAGCGGCTGCTTGGTTCGCTCTGTTGTGGCCCCGCATCGACGAGCACACCGGCGACGTGGGCGATCGGCCGATGCAACCACCAGTTGCCGGCCCCGCCCAGCGCGAGCACGACAACGAGAACAAGAATCCCACGCTGGCCGATCATGATTCCTGCTGCTTGCGCAGTCGACGCTGGAAGACGTGCATCTCCCTGGCCGCCTGAATATCGCCACGCTGGCTGGCGACCACAATGCCCTGCTCCCAGGCTTCGTTGGCGGCGTTCACCTGGTCAGAATCCGCCAGCGCGGTTCCGAGCATTTTCCAGGCCGCCGAAAACTGCGTATCAAAACTGATTGCGGCGCGGAATTCGGTCGCCGCCGCCAGTGCATCACCTTCGGCCAGCAAGGCATTGCCAAGCGAGAAGCGCAGAAGAGCCCCGTCGCGCGGGCCGTCGACCTGATTGCGCAAACGAGAGGAAAGTGGATTGTCCATGCCTTGATGATCGCCTGCGTGCGCTGCATCGGGCAACCGCCAATCGGTTCAGGCGCCGGCCTTGTCCGCACTCCGGGTTCGATGGATGTCATGGGCAACGACGCCAAGTTCGCGCGACGGCAGGGCAAAAAGTTCCGGCTTTTCGAGAGTGAGACGCATGTCGGCAAGTCCGCCGCTCCAGTGCTCGCGCATCGTTGCCGGACCGAACGCGCAATCCTTGTACTGCTCCTCATGATGCGTGGCCTGGCAGATCAGGTGCCCGATACTGAAGACGCGGTCGCACAACCAGGGCTCCAGGTCGGCCTTGAGCGCACGCGGCATGGCGGGTGATTTGATCCCAGAGCGCATGCAGGCGATCAATGCGATCGCCCTTCGCATTGCCGACGATGATCGCCGCATTGATCCGCACCGATCGAGGTGCCGGCAAGCCAGTCCGGCCGGATACCGGTCTCGTGCAGTGCCTCGTAGACACCACACTGGTACGCGCCGAGCGCGCCACCGCCCTGCAGAACCAGGGCGATCTGCTCATAGCCGCCAGCGAATTCGAGCGCGCTACCGGCCTTGTCGCGGCGCGCGTGGGGCACGGTCTTTCGCGCGGAACTCACTGCATGTGCCAGCCATGGCTGACCGTGATGCTCTGGCCGGTCAGCGCATTGGTCTCGAACGCGGCGAGGAACAAGGGCCAGGTTGGCAACATCGTCGACGGTCGTGAATTCGGCGTCGACGGTGTCCTTGAGCATGACGTTCCTGATCACCTCGGCTTCGCTGATGCCGAAGCTCCTTGGCCTGCTCGGGAATCTGCTTTTCGACCAGCGGCGTGCGCACGAAACCCGGGCAGATGACGTTGGCGCGCACGCCCTTGGGGCCGCCTTCCCTGGCCAGCACACGGGCCAGACCGAGCAGGCCGTGCTTGGCTGCGCAATACGGCGCCTTGAGTTTCGAGGCCTCGTGCGAATGCACCGAACCCATGTAGATCACGGCACCGCCATCACCCCGCTTGTACATGTCCTTGATACAGGCCCGCGTGGTCAGGAAGGCGCCGTCGAGGTGGATCGCGAGCATCTTCTTCCACTCGGCCAGGCTGAACTCCTCGATCGGCTTGACGATCTGGATGCCGGCATTGGAGATCAGGATATCGACCTTGCCCAACTGCTTGATCGTCTCGGCGACCCCGCCATCGACTTCGGCCTCGTCGGTGACATTCATCGCGACGCCGATCGCCTTGCCGCCAGCGTCCGCGATTTCCCTGGCGGTCGCCTGCGCGCCCTCCAGATTCAGATCGGCGATCGCGATCGCCGCGCCGTTCTTTGCATAGACCTCGGCGATACGCTTGCCGATGCCGCTGGCTGCGCCGGTGATCAAAGCGACCTTGCCTTCAAGTTGCATGGGGGTTCTCCTCGATAGTGGGAATGTATGCGGCTTGCGCGGATCGAACGTCGCGGGTCGCAAAGGATGTTCGGGCTGATTTGGAGCAGGCGTCGCCGTCCGAGGTTCCACGGCACCAGTCGAGGCGTTCGCGCCCATTCATCCAATCACGCGCCGAAACGCCTGTCGATTGTCCGAAAGTACGATCAGTCCTCGCGCCCGACTGTTTTCGGATCGACGCCGAGATCCTTGAGCTTGCGATACAGATGGGTGCGCTCCATGCCAACCATCTTGGCCAGCTTGCCGACACTGCCGCCGGCTTCGTTGAGCTGGTGCAGCAGGTAGGCGCGCTCGAACTGCTCGCGTGCCTCGCGCAGCGGCTGGCTGAAATCGATGCCGAGCGCGGCACTCTGCAGCGGCGCGCCGGAAGCCGTTGCCGCTGCCGTGCCAAGCGCAAGTTCCACTTCTTCAATCGTTACTTCCGGCGCTGTACCGAGGATAAGCAGGCGCTGAACCAGATTGCGCAGCTCGCGCAAGTTGCCGGGCCACGGATAGTTGCGCAGACGGTTCTGCACGGCGATCGGAAACTGACGGTATGGCAACTTGTCCCGATTGGCGAAGAAATCAGCAAAGAATCGCAGCAGCTCGGGGATGTCCTCGATGCGTTCACGCAACGCGGGCACCTGCAGCGGCACGACATTGAGCTGGTAGTACAACTCCTCGCGAAACTTGCCGGCCTGCACGGCGGCATCGAGATCCTGCGATGTCGCCGCGATCACGCGCAGGTCGATCGGCACCGCATCCGGTGCGCCACAGCGGATCAGACTGCGCCGCGCGAACGCGCTGGACAGGCGCAACTGCAACTCGGGATCGAGATCGGCGACCTCGTCGAGATAGAGCGTGCCGCCGTTGGCTTGTTCGATCAGACCATACTGAACCGTGCCGTTGTCTTCGCTGCCGAACAGCGCGCGTGCGGCGTGATCGCGTGCGATCGAACCAGGCGCGACGGTCACGAACGGCCCCTTGCCGCGCGCGCTCTTCTCGTGCAGCCAGCGCGCCAGGGCCTCCTTGTCCGTGCCGCGCTCGCCGCGCACGAGAATCCAGGCGTCATGCGCGGACAATCGATCCATTTGCGCCTTGAGCGCCTGCATCGCACGGCTGGTCATGACCGGATCAAGCGGCATGACCAGCTGGCTGCGCAGGCCTTCGTTCTCGCGACGCAACCGGCTCGCCTCAAGCGCACGTTCGACAGTCAACAACAGCTTGGCCAGTGACAACGGCTTCTCGACGAAATCGTAGGCACCGAGCCGGGTCGCCTCGATTGCGGTCTCGATCGTGCCGTGACCGCTCATCATGATGATCGGACAGGGCAAGCCGCCGCGCTCGTTCCATTCGCGCAGCAGGCTGATGCCATCGAGATCCGGCATCCACACATCGAGCAGAACCACATCCGGACGCTCGCCACGGCGCGCCTCGCGCGCCGCCGCCGCCGACTCCGCCGTGCTCACCGCATAGCCTTCGTCCTCAAGGATTTCCTTGACCGTGCTGCGGATATCAGGCTCGTCATCGACGATAAGGATTCGTGCCGAAGGCATGGGCAGCTCGTTGCGAAAAAGAGACAGGAGCATAGCGCATGATGCGAATCGTGCGCCGCGGAAACCCGCCGTCGATTCGGGTCAGTTTGAATCTGGATCGGCAGAAATCTTCGCATAAGGCCAGTAATCCGCCGGATACAGCGTCGCTGGCTCGGCTGGCTGCGGCGGTGTATGGCCACGCAGGCGCTGGACCCAGGTATCCACCGGTTCGATCAGCAGCCAGGACGAGCGGAATGGTTGCACGAGTTCGGCGTAGTGCAGATCGGCCGGGGTCAAGGCATCGACGTAGTGAATGATGCGGCCCTGCGGATGCGCGCTCGACCATCGCTCAAGGCCACCACTCTCGACGACATCAAGCGCTTGCTGCAGGCGGCCGAGATAGTGGAACTGGTTTTCGTAGGCGTGGAAGTGCGCGACCGCAACTCCCTCCTTCTGCAGGGCCGCGATGCGTTCGGCTGCGGGGCGAAGATCGAACTGCACCCAGAAAGTATGCGCGAACAGCAGATAGGCGAAACAGGCGGAAGCGATACTGATCGCGCTGATATGCCGCAATGCGCCGACGTCATTGCGCGGCGTGAACAGCAGCAGCACGCCGAGCATGGCGGCGGCGGCGGCGAACCATCGGCTTGCCATTGAAATGTCGACCAGGGCCGGGTAGTCGACCCGCCCATCGGCCACCCAGGTCGGCAACATCAACAAGGCGATGGCGACAGCGAAAAGGCCAAGAGCCAGCGGCCATGGACGACTTGCGAGAGGCGCAGGGCGACGGCTTCGCGACAGTTGCGCAAATCCAGCGGCGAACAGGATGGCAACGCCAGCCAGCTCCGGCACGAGATAGTAGGTCTGCTTGCCGCTGACCAGCGAGAACGCCAGCAGCACCGGGATCAACCAGCAGGCGAGCAGGCGCAGACCGGGCTGCCGGGTCTGCGACGAGGCGCTCAACGCGGCCTGCCAGGCGCGAGGCCACAACAGCCACGGCAGCAGCAGGGCCGGCAACATCGAGCCATACCACCACCACGGTCGCGCATGGTCGAAGCTGTCGACGACGCGCCCGGCGGTCTGCATGAAGAACAACTCGTTGCGATAGACCTCGCCGCCGGCCAGGCTGGCTGGAATCGCCCAGGCCACCAGGACCGCACAACCGGCAAGCAGGGCCAGCCCACCACCGACATACCATCTTGCGCGCGAGCGCCGTGCCCATGGGTGCCAGAGCGGCCCGAGCAAGTACGGAAACGCGACGTGCAGCAGCATCACCGGCCCCTTGCTGAGCAGGCCGGCGGCCAGGGCAATCGCGAACCATCCGAACAGCGGTCGGCGCTCGATGTCGCGCCCGGCCAGCGCGTTGAGCGCGCCCAGCACGCACAAGCTCAGCAGCATCTCGTACATGATCTGCAGACTGAACAGGAACGCATAACTGAAAGCCGCGAGCAGCCATGGGGTCAGCCGGCCAACCATCGCTGAATCACGAAACATCACCCGCGCCAGACGTTGCGCCTGCAGCAGCACGCCGAGCCCGACAAGCACCTCGAGCAGGCGTGGCCAGACATCGCCGACACCGCCGACCCACCAGCCGGCGTGGATCAGCCAGAACAGCAGCGGCACCTTGTGACTGTATGCAGCCCCATTCGCATACGGAACAAGGAAGTGTCCACTGTTCCACATCTCCCAGGCGACACCGAGCGTGCGCGTCGAGTACAACGGCATGAAGCCGGTCTGGAAGATCGCGAACAGCGCGGCGGCCAGCCACAGCGGAATCCACGCCTGCGATGCGTAGCGCGAAGATCCATTCATGGTTGCCAATCCCGGCTATTCATCATCAGCCTGTTCGGGCGTCTCGGCCGTCGGTTCCGGAACCACGCCACCGCGACAGGCCACCATCACCGCTTCGGATTTGAACATCAACCACTCACGGCGATTGGCATGGCCGACAACGATGGCCTTGTCGCGATCGATGCACGGCGGCATGACCCGATCGAGAATAAACACCCAGCGCGACTCGGGTTTCGCCTCCTGCCAGCGGATCGCCTCGGCGAGTTGCTGACTCTTGGCTTTCTTGAAACCGAATTCGGTGACCACGCGATCAGCCAGCAGCAGATTCTGCTCCTTCCAGCCGACCAGGCCGATTTCGGCATCGGGCCCGGCCAGCTCGCCGGCCTTGCGCATGATCCTGGCTGCCGAGTTGGAATCGTTCAGCACCGGATAGGCCCACAATCCCCACACCAGCCACATGCCGGCGAGTGCCACGCCAAGGCCGAGCGCACTGCGCCGAAATCGAAACAGCAGCAGGGCGAGAGCCGCAATCACGCCGATGCCAACCAGCAGCGCCCACAATCCCGTCCCTCCATGCCCGAGTCCGCGCTCGACCACGAGCGCCTGTGCGGCCGGGATCCATCCGTTCCAGGCACCGATCCCGGCGGCGAGGAAAGCCGCCGCGAGCAGGCCGGTCAGGGCGAACAGTGAGCGACGCAACCATGCACGTTCAAGCAGCTCATCGACAAACGGTGCCGTCACCAGCGCGATCCACGGCAGTGCCGGCATGATGTAGACATCGCGTTTTCCACTTGGCAGTGAAAAGAACACGATGATCAGGGCGACCCAGGCGAGCGGCAGCAGGAAACGTGCATCACGCGCCTTGAGTCGCTCGACCCAGCGTGGCACGACACCGACCAGAACAATGCTCAGCGGCAGCCATGCGTAGGCGATGACGCCGGCGAAGTACCACCAGGGCTGATGGTGATCCCACGATTCCGCGTAGCGCGCCGCGGTCTGGCGGAACAGGATGTCCTGCAGGTATGCCTGGTATTCCGGCGCACCACTTGCACGCACGGTCAACACCATCGGCACGATCCACAAGGCGATTGCGGCGAGGAAGGCCAGCGCGCCACCGAGCCAGCGCAGGAAACCGCCGCGGAACTCCGCAAGCTGTGGCCAGTGTCGCCAGCGCGCGAATGCGAACGGCAGCAGCATCAGCAAGGCAAGCACACCGACGCCCTTGGTGATCACGCCGAGCCCGGCGGCAAAACAACCAAGCCAGTACGCCCGCCAGTTCGGGCCAAGCAGGAAATGCCGCAGCAGCCCGTAAATGGCCAGGGTGATAAAGAGCGTTACCAGCGGGTCGATCTGCGCGCGCTTGGACTGGTAGGCGAACTGGAACGTGGAGAGGACAAGGATTGCAGCCCACAGCCCGATGCGATGGTTCCATAAACGGCGCCCGAAATCGTAAGTCAGCAGCAAGGTGCCGAGCGCGGCCAGCAGCGAGGGCAGCAGAAAGGCGATGCGCCAGTTGCCGGTCAGCTTGTACGCGGCCGCCTGCATGGCCATGAACATCGGCGGCTTGTCCGAATACAACTCAGTCCCGCGATGCGTGATCAACCATTCGCCGCTCTCGACCATGTGCTTGGCGACCAGGGCAAAACGCGGCTCATCGGCTGGCCACGGATCACGCAGGCCGATGCCGGCAGCGAGCACAAACAGGGCGATCAGCATGAACAACCAGAATTCGCGGCGTTCGCGCGGGGTTCTTGAAGCAGTGCCGGAATTCTCGAACATCACGCAGGACTCTCGCTCTGGAGTGCAACAAACGGGGCAGGATAGCCCACAGCCCGTCGTGGAATGATCGACACGGCGCAACCGGCAGAATGGTCGCCCGTCCTCAACCGTCGCTGGAAATCCTGCCATCGGCACCGAGCGAAAGACGCAGGGTGAACGATGCGCCACCGCCGTCGCGCTGCGAGGCGCGCACGCTGCCGCCGTGCTCCTCGGCAATTTTCTTGACCACCGCGAGACCGAGCCCGGTGCCGCGCGCCTTGCTTGATGTGTAGGGCTCGAACCAGCGCTCGCCGAAGTCCTCGGGCAAACCGGGGCCGTTGTCGCTGACGATGATATCGACCCAGGCGTTTTCCCCTTCGCGAATGATCTCGGTGGCCACGGCGATCTGCGGCTTGCGCTGGTCACCGATGGCCTCGAGCGCATTCTTGAGCAGGTTGTGCATGGCCTGGCGCAGACGCACGGCATCGACCTTGACCATCGGCTCGCCTTCGACAAACTGGCGGCTCAGGCTCAGGCGCTGGTCGCTGCCATACAGATCGAGCACCTCGGCGATCAAGGCATGCAGGGCGACCGGTCGCGTCGTCAATTGTGGTGGCCGCGCATAGTCGCCGAAAGCATTGACCATGGTCTTGAGCGCCTCGACCTGGCTGACGATGGTATGCGTGGCGCGATCGAGCAGTTCGCTGTCGTCGGGAGGCAGACGCCCGAGGAAGCGTCGGCGCAGGCGTTCGGCGGCGAGCTGGATCGGCGTCAGCGGATTTTTTACCTCGTGGGCAAGACGCCGCGCGACCTCACCCCAGGCCGCATCGCGCTGGGCGCTGTTGAGCACGGTCAGGTCATCGAACACGGCGACGAAACCGCCATCACCCGGCAAGGCTGCGCCGCGCAGCATCAGCACGCGACGCCCGCTGGTTGATTCGACGACGATCTCTTCGCGCCATTCGCGCAGGCCTTCGCGCATGTGTCGCGCGAGTGGATCAGCGATGCTGGCCAGTTCGGGATGATCGCGCTTGATCTCGGCAAGGCTGTGTCCACCGTAGTGGCTGATCGAGACACCGAGGATGGCCTCGCCAGCCCGATTGGCCACGCGCAGCACGCCCGCATGATCGAAGCCGAGCACGCCAGCCGACAGCCGCTCGAGCACGGCACCGAGCCAGACCCGCTGGGTGTCGATTTCCTGCGCGCTGCGCTGCGCACGCATACCGGCCAGTTCGAGCTCACGGCTCATCTGGTTGAACGAATTGACGAGCTGGCCGAGCTCGTCGTTGCTGGCGACCGGCAGCGGCGCCTCGAAGCGTCCGGCACCGATCGCGCGCGTCGCATGGATCAGGCGACCGACCGGCGCGAGCAGGCGCCGCGACACACCAAACGCGGCGAGCACGGCGAACAGCACCGACAGGGTCAATACGAAGCTCAGGATCAGGCCGAAGGTCAGCTTGAGCGAACCGCGCAAATACTTGAGACGCTGGAAATCGAAACTCGCCTTCTCGATGCTCGTGGTCAGTGGCTGCAGGCGTTCGGGCAGCGGGAACAGCCCTTGCAGCAGGCGCGGCTTGCCACCACCGGCGCTCGAACCGATCGGCATGACGACACGAATCAGGAGCAGGTCGCCGAGCGGTTCGGCTGCGGCAAAGCGATCTTCGCCGCTGACCCGCATCAGGGTCGTCGCATCGGGAAACAAGGGATCGAGATAGCGTGGATCGGAACTGGCCAGGGCAAGCACGCGCCGGTCGGCATCGAACACGCTGAGCTGGGTCGCACCGAGTGGCTCGATTTCGCGGTCGATGCTTGCCTGCAGGTTGTTATCAAACACGCTGGCCAGCTCGTCAGCCAATTCGGCGGTACCCGATTCGGCCTTGCGCAAATGCTCATCGACAACGATGCGACCGACTTCGAGCGCGTCATCGAGCGCATGCTCGAGGCTGACATCAAACCAGCTGTCGACCGTGGCATTGATGAAACGCAGGGCGAATCCATAGACGACGACGACCGGCGGCACCGCAAGCAGGACCAGGGTCAATAGCAGACGACGACTGAGCCGCGCGCCGGGTGCCTCGCGGCCGAGATCCCGGCGCAACGACCACAGGCGCCGGCCGATCAAAACGAACAACACGAGCAGGGCGAGCACGGCCGCACCGAGCACCCAGCGATAGGCATCGACGAAGGCTCCGCTGCCACCCGCCGCCTGTTCGGCCAGTTTCAGCGAGGCCATGAGCAGGGCGAGCACGGCGAGCGTCGGCAGGACGCGTCGCCCGATCAGGTTCAACCAGCCGCGACGGTCCACACAAACTCCGGAGCAGAGAGGCGCCAGGCCGGTTCGAGCATGGCCGGCAGGCGCAGGGCACCCGGCAAGGCCGAATGATCGAGTTGCACATCGAGTTGCAGCCGAGTTCCGGCTGGAAGTCCGGCGAACTTCGCCGGCAGGGGCAGGCGCAGCGCCGCCAGCGCATCGGTCAGATAGCCCGACGCGGCGAAACTGCGCACGGAGTCCGAGCCGGTGTCGCGCAGCTGATAGCGACGAGTCAAGCGGAAAATAGCGCAGTTCGACCTGGCGCTGGTCGTCCAGCGTGCCGCGGACGCCCTTTGCGCGCAGGCGGATGCCGAGCGTGACCGGAATGCCGTGCTCGAGCGCATCGTTGATCGGCCCGCTGAAGCGGCAATCGAGATTGACTTCCAGGCGCATGCCATCGGCACCCGAGACGAGCTGGGCCTCGCGCACCTCGAGGCTGCCCTGCGTCTGCTCGCGCAGCGCATCGCAGCCGCCGAGCAGGCCGGCCAGGACCAGGCTAACTGCGAGTTTTGTCCACAAGCGCATAATAAAACCCATCCATCCCCTTGTTGCCCGGCAGGTTCTGTCGACCGCTGCCAGCAGCCCGTCCGTGGCGTTCGGCAACAGGCAGCGCGCGCGCATCGGCATGCGCATCGAGCAAGGCGGCAACCACCGCTTCATTCTCCGCGCGGAAAATCGAACAGGTCGCATACAACAGCTTGCCGCCCGGCGCGAGCATAGGCCACAGCGCCACTGCGAGTCTCGCCTGGATTGCCGCCAGCGGCGCCAGATCGGTGGCACGGCGATGCAGCTTGATATCCGGCTGACGACGAATGATGCCGCTGGCCGAGCACGGCGCATCGAGCAGGATGCGATCGAACGGCTTGCCATCCCACCAGCTCGGCGGACGCGAGGCATCGCCGTGCAACACAGTCGCATTCAAACCGAGCCGACCGAGGTTTTCACGCAGGCGCGGCAGGCGTCCAGCATCCGCATCGAGTGCGGTCAATTCGACATCGGCGCGTTCGAGGATATGCGCAGCTTTGCCACCCGGTGCCGCGCAGGCATCGAGCACACGCTGGCCATCGGCGACATCTAGCAGATCGACGACTTGCTGGGCGGCACCGTCCTGTACCGAAAAACAGCCTTCGGCGAATCCCGGCAGACGGCTGACGTCGGTGCTTTCGGACAGCACCAGTCCATCGGCAAGGTGGGCCGGCGCTTCCGCCTGTATCCCCGCTGCGGCGATACGTTCGATCAAGGTTTCACGCTTGCCACGGCGTCGGTTGACGCGCAGGGTCAGCGGCGCTTGGCAATTGTTCGCAGCGAGAATCGCCTCGGCATCGCGTGGCCAGTCGCTGCTGATGCGCTCGATCATCCAGCGCGGATGCGCATGGCGACTGACCACATCGCGATCGGCTTCGGCCAGCAACACGCCACGTTCGCGCAGATAGCGCCGCAGCACGGCATTGACCAGGCCGGCGTGGCGCGGCTGGCCGAGCAGGCGCGCGGCATCGACGCAAGCGGCGACCACGGCGTATTCAGGCATCGCCATGATCTCGATCTGGATCATGCCGATCACCAGCAGGGCATGGATTTCACGCGCCTTGACCGGCAACGCACGTTCGAGCAAGCGCGAAAGAACCGCATCGAAGCGCAGCCACCAGCGCGAGGCCGAGAACAGCGTTGCCGACAACAGGGCGCGATCGCGCGGATCCGCACTGCGCGCCGCGCGCGCATCGAAAGCCGAGCGCAGCGACACGCCGTCGAACACGATCCGGGCGAGGATACGTGCCGCATCGGCACGGATCGCAGCCCCGGCGTTATCCACCTGGCTGGTCACGCCTGTCGACCCTGCAGGCCTTCGGCCAGGGCCGGCCGCGCATTCAGCCAGTCGCGCACCGGCATGCGCCGTCCACCATCGCGCTGGATCTCCAAAATGCGCAGCACCCCGTCCGCGCAGGCGACATCAAGGCCCTGCGCGGCAACGCCGATCACGCTGCCCGGCGCTTCGGTCGAGGCCGACGCAAGCGCCTGCGCCGACCAGATGCGCAGGCGCTCGCCGGCCAGTTCGGTTTCGGCGACCGGCCACGGATCAAATGCACGAACCCTGCGTTCCAGCGCGATCGCCGAGGCGTTCCAGTCCAGGCGCGCTTCGGCCTTGTCGAGCTTGTGCGCGTATTCGATGCCTGCGGCGGATTGCGCCACCGGCTCGGGCAGATTGCCCGCGATCAGGCACCTCAGGCCTTCGCCAAGCACCTGCGCGCCAAGCACCGAAAGCCGGTCGTGCAGGCTGCCACCGGTTTCGTCATCGGCGATCGGCGTGCGCCGTTCGAGCAGAACCGGCCCGGTATCGAGCCCCGCTTCCATCTGCATAAGGCCGACGCCGGACTCGGTATCGCCAGCGAGAATCGCGCGCTGGATCGGTGCCGCACCGCGCCAACGTGGCAGCAACGAGGCATGCACATTCCAGCAACCGTGACGCGGAATCGCGAGCACATTGCGCGTAAGGATCAGGCCATAGGCGACCACGATCATGAGATCCGGCGCAAAGGCAGCAAGCTCATCACGTGCATCAAGACTGCGCAATGATTCGGGTTGCCTGACTTCGATCCCCGCCGCGAGTGCGGCCTGCTTGACCGGGCCTGGGCTCAGCTTGCGGCCACGCCCAGCGGGTCGATCGGGCTGGGTATAGACCGCCACGACTTCGCAATCCGATTGCATGCAGGCATGCAATGCCGGCACGGCGAATTCCGGCGTTCCCGCGAACACCAGGCGCAGACGTGTGGGCATCGATCAGGCGCTTGCGCTTGCGGGCTCGGCGTGGCGGCGCTGCTTTTCGAGCTTCTTGCGCACCATGTCGCGCTTTAGCGGCGACAGGTAATCGACGAACAACTTGCCGACAAGATGATCCATCTCATGCTGGATGCAGACCGCAAGCAGGCCATCAGCCGCAAGCTCGATCGGATTGCCCTCGACATCCTGGGCGGCCACGCGGATTCGTTCGGATCGCTCGACGTCGGCAAATATGCCGGGAACAGACAGACAGCCTTCCTGACAGGTTTCGCTACCTTCCTGTTCGAGGATGCGCGGATTGACGATGATCATCGGCGCGTTTTTTTCCTCGGAGACATCGAGGACGAGCATCTGGATATGCCGATCGACCTGGGAAGCCGCCAGGCCGATGCCCGGCGCTGCATACATGGTTTCGAGCATGTCTTCGGCGAGCGTCTTCAATGCCCGATCGAACGTGGTGACCGGCTGCGCCCTGGTGCGCAGGCGCGGATCGGGGAATTCGAGGATATTGAGCAGGCTCATGATGCGGAATCCGGATGTGCGGGGCTTGCGGGGCGTCGTTGCCGGCAAATCTGGGGGCAATCGCTGCACGGTCAAGCCGTTCGGGTCGGCAAAAGTCTACGCGGTTCGGCCTTCGCAGGCGATTGCCCACCCCGGTTTTCAGCCCCGACTGTGCTCGATTCGGGTCATGCCGCCGGCATGATTTGCCGAATCCGGGGGTCGAAGCACGCTCCGGCCCCCGGGTCACGGTTTGCGACAAGGTTCAGGTTTCCGGCGAGTGGTCGTTTGCGCTGCCGAAAGTTTGCTATACACTCGGCAAAGCCGTAGGGGAATCAGGTAATTGGCAGTCATGCTTAAAAAACTACTTTCGATTTCAGCCGGACTTCTGCTCACGGTTTCCGTGTTTGCCGCGCAGCAGTGGACCGAGAACTCACCGCATCACTACATCGTCAAGAAGGGCGATACGTTGTGGAGCATTTCCGCGAAGTTCCTGATCAAGCCGTGGCACTGGCCTGAGATCTGGCAACTGAACGGCAAGGTGCGCAATCCACACCTTATCTATCCGGGCGACGAGCTGATCCTGTCCGACGGTGGCGTCAGCCACGGTGAAGGATCAATCGGCCCGCATATCCGCGAGACCTCGCTCGACAATGCGGTCAAGCCGATTCCGCTGTCGGCGGTCAAGCAGTTCCTCAAGAACTCGCGTGTCGTTGATGAGGATGCGATCCGCGACGCGCCGCACATTGTCGCCGTCGAGGAAGATCGCCTGCGCGGATCCTCTGGCCAGCTCGTGTATATCCGCGGCCTCAACGCGAATGTCGGCGACCAGTTCGCGATCGTGCGCCCGATGGGGCGCTACTACGACATGCCGCCGAAGAAGGAAGGTCAGGTTCGCGAGACCTACCGTCAGGAGCGTGATGGGCGTGATGGCCGCAAGAGCCTGCTCTGGCGGCATGGCCCGATGGAATGGAGCTTCAAGGGCCGCGTGCGCTTCCTTGGCTACGAAGTCCTTGAATACGGCACCGTGCAGGTGACCCGTGTCGGCAATCCGAGTTCTGCCCTGGTGACCTATTCGGATTTCGAGGTGCGCGAAGGCGATTACATCCTGCCGCTCGATCCGAAGCCCTACGACGACCAGTTCGTGCCGCATCCGCCGGCACAGGCGCCCGACAACATGCGCGTCATCGCCTTCACCGACGCCTTGAATGCAGTTGGCCCCTTGCAGGTGCTCGCCCTGTCGCGCGGTGCCGAGGACGGTATCGACAATGGCACCACCTACTCGATCTACAGCGATGGCGAGTTGGTGCAGGATGACACCGACTATCCCGAGGGCAAGTCGCGGGCATTCTTCCATCCGCGCGATTCCAAGGTGCAGTTGCCGCCCGAGTTCATCGGCCATGTCATGGTCTTCCGCACTTTCAAGCGGGTCAGTTACGGACTTGTGATGGACAGCGTGCGACCGGTGCATATCGGTGATTTCATGCACGATCCCGATTCGACTCCCTGAGCTTCAAGCCTCATGCACATCGAGACGGCGCGGTGGATGACACCGCGCCGTTTTTGTTTGCGGGTGTTGCTAGACTCCGCTCGCATCCCATTCATGGAAGCCCCCAGATGGCCATGGAAGCCTGGCTGATTCTGCTGCGCACACCGGGCCTCGGCCCCGCCGCGCTGCGCAAGCTCGTCACTGATCGCGGCAATGCTGCACAGGCGCTGCAGCACCTGCGCAGCGGCAAGGCCGGGTTGGATCCTGGCGAGGAAACCCGCCGCTGGCTCGATGCACCCGATGACTCGCTGATCGAGTCCGACCTGGCCTGGCTGTCCGAACCACACCATCATCTGCTTGGCTGGGATGATCCCGACTATCCCTCGCTGTTGCGCGAGATCCCGGGCGCTCCAGCCGCGCTGTTCGTCGCTGGCGACGCAAACCTGTTGTGGATGCCGCAGGTCGCCATTGTTGGCAGCCGCAGTGCCAGCGACAACGGCCTGGCGATCACGCGTCGCTTCGCGCGCGCCCTGGCCAGTGCGGGATTTGCGATCACCAGCGGTATGGCCGATGGCATCGACGCCGCCGCGCATCGCTCCGCCCTTGATGCCCAGGGTCGTACTCTTGCCGTTCTTGGCACGGGTCCCGATCTCGTCTATCCACGCAAGCATCGCGGGCTCGCCGCCGAGATTGCCGCCAGCGGTGCCCTGATCAGCGAATTCCCGCCGGGCACGCCGGGCAAGGCCGAACACTTTCCAAGGCGCAATCGCATCATTTCAGGCCTTGCCCTCGGTACCCTCGTGGTCGAAGCCAGCCTCAAGTCCGGTTCGCTGATCACGGCCCGCTATGCCACCGAACAGGGCCGCGAGGTTTTCGCGATCCCGGGCTCGATCAACAGCCCGCTGGCGCGTGGCTGCCATCAACTGATCCGCGATGGGGCGCGGCTGACCGAAACCGTCGACGAAATCATTGATGAATTGTCGGGACTGGCCGCCGCCCTCGGCGATCGACTGCGTGCCCGCCTGCAAACCGGATCGAATCCCGAACCGGATTGCTCCCTGCCCTTGGCGGAACCTGCCCGGCAACGCGATGCCGACTACCTGCGCCTGCTCGACGCGCTCGGCCATGAGGAAACCGATCTCGACACTCTGGCCGATCGCACCGGCCTGGATGCGGGTGCCCTTTCCTCGATGTTGCTGCTGCTTGAGCTCGAAGGCGAGGTGATCGGTGCGCGTGGCGGCCGATATACGCGCAAGATCCGATCCTGAACGATGTCGGCGACCTGTCATTGCGGATTCGATTGGGTATAGTGCGCCGCGCCGGACTTGACAGTCCGCAAACGCGTGTGTCCTTCTGAATAGGCATACGCGTCAACAACCGACCATTCTGTCCCGGCTGCGCCAGCGCGCAGCATCGAAATCCGGCGGCAAGGACCGCAACATGGCCAAGAACCTGCTCATCGTCGAATCGCCCGCCAAGGCCAAGACGATCAACAAATACCTCGGCAAGGACTTCCAGGTCCTCGCCTCGTACGGCCATGTGCGCGATCTCGTGCCGAAAGAGGGCGCGGTCGATCCCGATCGCGACTTCGCAATGAACTACGAGCTGATCGAGAAGAACGAAAAGCACGTCGCCGCCATCGTCAAGGCGATCAAGGAAGCCGACTCGCTCTATCTCGCGACCGACCTGGATCGCGAAGGAGAAGCGATTTCCTGGCATATCGCCGAGATCCTGCGCGAGAAAAAGCTGCTCAAGGACAAGACCGTGCATCGCGTCGTGTTCTCCGAGATCACTCCGCGCGCAATCAAGGAGGCCGTGGCCAACCCGCGCCAACTTTCGATGGAACTGGTCAACGCCCAGCAGGCCCGGCGCGCACTCGACTATCTGGTCGGCTTCAACCTGTCGCCGGTACTCTGGCGCAAAGTCCAGCGCGGGCTGTCGGCCGGTCGCGTGCAATCGCCGGCCTTGCGCATGATTGTCGAGCGCGAGGAAGAGATCGAAGCCTTCATCCCGCGCGAATACTGGTCAGTCGAAGCTGATCTGGCCCATCCCGACCAGCCGTTCAAGGCGCGTCTGCTCAAGCTCAACAACAAGAAATTCGAGCAGTTCGATCTGACCAATGCCGCCGATGCGCATGCCGCGCGCAATGCCTTGCACAAGGCCGCGCAAGGTCGTCTGGTCGTCGGCGAAGTGCAATCGAAGGAGCGCAAGCGGCGCCCCTCGGCACCATTCACGACCTCGACCCTGCAACAGGAGGCCGCGCGCAAGCTCGGCTATGCGACCAGCCGGACCATGCGTCTGGCCCAGCAACTCTACGAGGGAATCGCGATCGGTGACGAAGGTGTGGTCGGCCTGATCACCTATATGCGTACCGACTCGGTGTCGATCTCGGAAGAAGCCACCGGCGAATTGCGCGAAGTGATCGTGCGTGAATTCGGGCGTCAGGCCCTGCCCGGGCAAGCCAACGTCTACAAGTCGAAGTCGAAGAACGCGCAGGAAGCGCATGAGGCGATCCGGCCGACTTCCGCTGCGCTGACCCCGAAGCGCGTCGCCGCTTTTCTCTCGCCCGATCATGCCAAATTGTATGAACTGATCTGGAAGCGAACGGTTGCCAGCCAGATGCAGCATGCAACCCTGAATACAGTCTCGGTCGATTTCCCGTGTGGTGCCGATGCCGCCTTCCGCGCCACCGGCACGACCGTCATCGATCCGGGCTTCCTCGCCGTCTACGAGGAAGGCCGCGACCAGAAGGTGGCCGAGGATGAGGACGAGGCGCGCAAGCTGCCGATCATGAAGGTCGGTGAGGCCGTGCCCTTGCGCGACATCCACACCGACCAGCATTTCACCGAGCCACCGCCGCGGTTCTCCGAGGCCAGTCTGGTCAAGGCACTCGAGGAATACGGTATCGGCCGCCCATCGACCTATGCCAGCATCATCCAGGTTCTGCTCAATCGCGAATACGTGATCCTCGACAGCCGGCGCTTCAAGCCGACCGATGTCGGTCGCGCGGTCGGCCGTTTCCTGGCCGGGCACTTCGCCCGCTATGTCGATTACGACTTCACCGCCAAGCTCGAAGACGAACTCGATGCGGTCAGTCGCGGCGAGGAGGATTGGGTGCCCTTGCTGGCTCGGTTCTGGAAGCCATTCAAGGCCCAGATCGACGACAAGATTGAAACCGTCGACAAGTCCGAGGCCAGCGGCAGCCGGATCCTCGGCACCGATCCCAAATCCGGCAAGCCGCTATCGGTACGACTCGGCCGCTATGGGCCGTTCGCCCAGATCGGCACCAAGGAAGACGAGGACAAGCCGAAGTTCGCCAGCCTGCGTCCGGGCCAGAGCATGCACACGATCACCGCTGAAGAAGCGCTGGAGTTGTTCAAGCTTCCGCGTACGCTCGGCAGCAACGAAGATGGCGAGGACATCGTGATCGGCGTCGGCCGCTTCGGCCCCTTCGTCAAGATCGGCTCGACCTATGCCTCGCTCAGCAAGGAAGACGATCCGTACACGATCGAGTTGCCGCGCGCGCTCGAACTCGTGCGCGCCCGGGCCGAGCTGTTGGCCAACCGGATCATCAAGGATTTCGGCAACGGCATTCAGATCCTGAATGGTCGCTATGGCCCCTACATCACCGACGGCGACAAGAACGCACGCATCCCGAAGGATCGCGAACCGCCGAGCTTGAGCGAAGCCGAATGCGTCGAACTGCTGGCGGCGGCGCCATTCCGGCCAAAGCGTGGATTCGGCAAGGGCGCCAAAGGCAAGCCGGCGAGCAAGAAGACAGCCGAAAAGACAGCGGTCAAGAAAGCTCCGGCGAAGAAAGCGGCGAGCAAGAAAACCGCCACCAAGAAAGCGGCGAGCAAGAAGACGGCGGCAAAAAAATCGACGGCGAAGAAGGCCGTCAAGAAAGGCTCCGCAATCCGCAAGCCTGCCGAAACCGCTGCCGCAAGCGAAAACTGATGGATGTCGCGATCTCCGGCGCCGTCGCCGTGCTTCGGCGCGGCGGCGTGATCGCCTATCCGACCGAGGCAGTCTGGGGCCTTGGCTGCGATCCATTCAACGAGGCCGCCGTACGTCGCATCTTTGCCCTGAAGCAGCGCCCGGGTGGGGTCGGGGTGATTTTGATCGGGGCGGATTTTGCCCAGATCGCGCCTTTCCTCGGTGAATGCACGGCGACCGCCATCGAGCGCGCCAAGGCTGGTTGGCCAGGGCCGAACACCTGGGTTTTTCCACGAAACAGCCGCGTCCCTGCATGGATCGTCGGCGAACATGCTGGCATCGCGATCAGGGTCACCGCACATCCGATCGCCAACGCCTTGTGCCGGGCTTTCGGTTCGGCGATCGTTTCAACCAGCGCCAACGTGCACGGGCTGGCGCCAGCGCGGAGCGCCGCAGAGGTGCGTCAACAGTTCGAAGATCAGCTCGATGACATTGTCGAAGGTGAACTCGGGGGGCTTGAGCGGCCGAGCGCAATCCGCGACGCTGTCAGCGGGGAAATATTGCGCCATTGAGGGAGGGGAGATGTCCGCGCTAGTCGCCTCGGGCCTGTTTGCAGGCCGGGCCAGCCTGTTTTCGCTGCTAGGCGAAGCCGACCATGATCGCCTTTTCGCCTGGCGCAATGGTCGTGGAGTCAGCGTGCGTGAGTTTCTTGGCGACGTGGCCCAGGCCGCCTCATTGCTGCCAGCATCGGGCAGCGCGATCAACCTCTGCGAGGACCGTTACTGCTTTGCTGTCGGCTTCTGTGCCGCTGCAAGTCGAGGACATGCGACTTTATTGCCTTCCTCACGAGCGCCCCAGGCCATCACGGACGTGCGCTCGGCTTATCCGGGAAGCTATCTCATCGGCGACTGGCAAAGCTGCGATGCCGATGCGGACATGATCCGCCTGCCCGGGTTCGGCTCCACCACGCAACAGGCCGCGCTCAATTGCGCAGCGATCGAAGTCAGCCATACGCAGATTGCGGCAATCGGCTTTACTTCGGGCAGCACGGGCCTGCCCAAAGCCAACGTCAAGACCTGGGAAAACTTCAGGCTCGGTAGTGGCTTGAACATCGAGGTTCTGACCAAGGTGCTTGGACTGGCCGACGGTCACAGCGCAAACGTGCTGGCCACGGTGCCTGCACAGCACATGTACGGCATGGAGTTGTCTGTTCTGCTGCCGCTGTTCGGTCCATTTCCGGTGCATTCCGGAAAGCCGTTCTTTCCGGCTGACATCGCCGCCGAACTCGCGTCTCTGCCAGCACCCCGGATCCTCGTGACGACCCCCGTCCACTTGCAGGCCCTGCTTCGTGAATCGCTGGCACTGCCGCCGATTGCCGCGATTGTCTCGGCCACGGCGCCGCTGTCACGCGAATTGGCCCAGGCGGCGGAGTCGAGGTATCAGGCGCCGGTGATCGAGATGTTCGGCTCGACCGAGACCTGCGTCATCGCCCACCGCCGCACCGCCAATGAAGTCGACTGGCACAGCTACCGGTCAGTGGAGCTGAGCCCGCAACTTGATGGCACCTTGGTCAGTGGCGCCCATCTCCCGGTACCGATTCTGTTGCAGGACGTCATCGAGCTGCGGCCCGGCGGGCGCTTCAGATTATGCGGCCGCAATGCCGACCTGCTCGAGATTGCCGGCAAACGCGCCTCTCTGGCCGATCTCACGCGACGCCTGCAATCCCTGGATGGTGTCGAGGATGCGGTGGTCTTTCAACTGGATCCGGGCGGGGGCTCGGAAATCCGTCGCATCGCCGCCCTGGTCGTGGCCCCAGGCCGCTCGGACAAGGAGTTGCTGGCCAAGCTGCGCCGGGCAATCGATCCGCTGTTCCTGCCGCGTCCCCTTCGCCTGGTCGCGCGACTGCCGCGCAACGAGACTGGCAAACTGCCTCGGGAAGCCCTGCTGGCGGCCATCGCGGACTAATCCGGATTTCAGACAATAAAAAGCCCCGAGGGCTTGGGGGAGCCCTCGGGGCGCGGATCGAAAACCGGTCTGGGGAGTGACCGATTCCCGGGGGATCCATCCAGGGAGGTGGATGGATCCAGGGGGTGCCGTTGCGTGCACCCGGATAGTCAGATGCGGGTTGGCAGCGGAAAGTTTCGCGGGTTCGCAAGAAATCCGAAATCATTTACTCATGATTCATTTTCGCGACGTGTTCAGGCTGCCTCGTCAATGCGCCTGATCCCAGTTGTCGCCGACGCCGATATCGACGATCAGCGCCACCGCGAGCTCGGCAGCCGCGCTCATGCGCTGGCGGACTCCGTCACGGATCTCCTCGATGCAGTCTTCGCGAACCTCGAATACCAGCTCGTCGTGAACCTGCATGAGCATGCGCACTCTATCTTCGCGTCCGTCCAGCCAGACGTCGATGCTCAGCATCGCGCGCTTGATGATGTCCGCCGCGGTTCCCTGCATCGGCGCATTGATCGCGGCACGCTCGGCCCCGGCGCGCTGGGCCTGGTTGCGCGAGGAGATGTTGTCGAGATACAGGCGCCGGCCGAATACGGTTTCGACATAGCCTGCGCCGTGCGCCTGCTCACGCGTGCGATCCATGAACTCGCGTACGCCGGGATAGCGCTGGAAATAGCGCGCGATATAGTCCTGCGCCTCGCCGCGACCTATGCCAAGCTGTCGCGCGAGGCCGAACGCACTCATCCCATACATCAAGCCGAAGTTGATCGCCTTGGCCGCTCGCCGCTGATTGCTGTCGACCGCATCGAGCGGAATGCCGAACACCTCGGCTGCGGTGCTGCGGTGCACGTCCTTGCCGCTGCGAAAAGCCTCGAGCAAGCCTTCATCGCCGGACAGATGCGCCATGATGCGCAACTCGATCTGCGAATAGTCGGCGGCGAGGATCTTCCAGCCCGGCGGTGCAACGAAGGCCTGGCGGATGCGTCGACCTTCTTCGGTGCGCACCGGGATGTTCTGCAGATTCGGATCGGAAGACGACAGGCGTCCGGTCGCAGCGGTCGCCTGGTGATAACTGGTATGCACGCGGCCCGTTCGAGGGTTGACGATCTCGGCGAGCTTTTCGGTATAGGTCGAGCGCAGCTTGGCCAGTCCACGATATTCGAGGATCAGTCGCGGCAGCTCGTGTGCATCGGCGATCGCATCGAGAGCTTCCTCGTTGGTCGATGGCTGACCTTTCGGGGTCTTCACCAACGCAGGCAACTTCAGCTCATCGAAGAGCAGTGCCTGCAACTGCTTGGGCGAATCCAGACTGAAATTTCGCCCAGCGATCTGGTGGCACTGCACGGTCAACTCGTGCATGCGCGTCGCCAACTGACGGCCCTGAATGCGCAAGGCGTCGACGTCGATCAAGACACCGCGCTGCTCCATGCGCGCCAGTACCGGAATCAACGGGATCTCGATCTCGCGGTAGACCTTGCACAGCGCGGCATCGGCCTCGAGTTTCGGCCACATCGCCTGATGCAGGCGCAAGGTGATATCGGCATCCTCGGCGGCGTAGCGGCTGGCGGTGTCGAGATCGACCTCGGAGAACAAGATCTGTTTGGCGCCCTTTCCGCAGACATCCTCGTAGGGGATGGTCTGATAGCCGAGATGGCGCTTGGCCAGCGTGTCCATATCGTGCCGCGAGGCGGTCGAATTGAGCACATAGGATTCAAGCATGGTGTCGTGGGCAACCCCGCGCAGGGTGATGCCATGGGTCGACAGCACATTCATGTCATATTTCATGTGCTGGCCGACTTTTGCCCGATTCGCGTCTTCGAGCAGCGGCCTGAGTGCCGCCAACGCTGTCTTGCGATCGAGCTGTGATGGCGCACCCGGATAATCGTGGGCGAGCGGAACGTAGGCAGCCTTGCGCGCCTCGACGGCGAACGAGACGCCGACGATTTCCGCACGCATCGAATCGATCGAGGTGGTCTCGGTATCAAACGAGATCAGTTCGGCGCGCTCAAGTTGCCCAAGCCACGCGTTGAATCGCTCGATATCGACAATCAGCTCGTAGTCACCGGCTTTGGCCAGGGCGGGATCGAGCGGCGCATTGGCGGATGCAATGGGCGCGGCAGCAGGCTTGCTTTCGGAGCTGCCAGCCATTTCATCGGCGGCAGCCGAATCGAGATCCTTCAACGCGGCATTGAACTCATAGCGTCGGTACAAGGTTCGCAAGGATTCGGCATCGGCGTCGCGCAGGGCGAGATCCCTGACGCCGACATCCAGCGCAACATCGGTCTTGATCGTCACCAACTCGCGCGACAACGGCAGGTGGCCCAGCGCCTCGCGCAGGTACTCGCCGATCTTGCCGCCCATTGCCGCGGCATTGTCGATGACACCGTCGAGCGAGCCGTACTCGGCGATCCATTTCGCTGCCGTCTTCGGCCCGCATTTGGTCACGCCCGGCACGTTGTCGACGGTGTCGCCGGTCAGGGCCAGAAAATCGACGATGCGCTCCGGCGGCACGCCGAATTTTTCGATGACACCTGCGCGATCCATTGTCGTGCGCGTCATCGTATTGACCAAGGTGATATGCGGCGAGACGAGTTGGGCGAAATCCTTGTCACCGGTCGAGACGACGACGTCGATATCGAGCGCTTCGGCTTCGCGCGCCAGCGTGCCGATCACATCGTCGGCTTCGACGCCGCCAACGCGCAGGATCGGAAATCCAAGCGCGCCGACGATATCGAGCATCGGCTGCACCTGAACCTTGAGGTCGTCCGGCGTCGGCGCCCGATTGGCCTTGTATTCGGCGTACATCTCGTCACGGAAAGTCGGCCCCGGAGCATCGCTGACAAAGGCGACAAAATCAGGTTGCTCCTTCAGCGTCGAACGCAGCATGTTGACCACACCGAACAACGCGCCGGTCGGCTCACCGGCCGCATTGGTCAACGGCGGCAGGGCATGGAAGGCGCGAAACAGATACGACGATCCGTCAATCAGGACGAGGCGCTGGCGTGATGAGGACATGTGCTTTCGGACGGGAAGCGGGCCCGCAGCTTGGCCCCCGATTTGCCCGAATGCAACCTCACGCGATGACGGAAATCCTCGTCAACGCGGAAGATTTTCTCCGCTGCATCGCCACCGGCGATCGCGGCAAGGTTTCGATCGGCTTGCCGCGATCAACAGCCGCTGGCCGGCGGCGAAACCGTGCAGATGTCGAGGGTCAGTTGATTGTCTTCAAACGGCGTGCGGAACAGCACATCGTTGTTGACCAGCAAGGGAACCGACGGATAGCCGACCACGCCGATATCCGGGTTGACGCGGAAACGGATCGAGTTGCTGCCAGGTTGCGGCACGCTCGCACGCAGCGGCACAAGCAGTTCGAGCCAGAAGCCAGCGGCCATGCCCCAGCCGCCGCCGAGACCACCCAGGGGTGGCGCGATACGCAAGCCTTCGAGGCCGGCCGGAAACACCTGCGGACAGCCATAGCCTGGATCGCTGCCGAGGTCGATCAACAGCGGATACGGCCGTTGCGCAGTCGCCGGCACGCGCGCAAAGCAGAACGCGGGGTCGGATGCGGATGCCGCCGTTTGCACACCCGCCGGCAGCATCAGCTCGATTCCAACCGTGCTGCCGGCGCAGGGATTGCCGGGATGACTGAGCACAAGATGGGTGTAAAACACCTCACCAACCGCTGGAGTCCGGTTCGGTGGAACAAGCGTATAGCCCGCATAACCTTGGACGCGAATTTCAAATATTGGCGGATCGCTCAGGCAAGCGGTATCAGTGCCCACATTGCTTATCACGCCGTTGTACCAAGGCAGGATGACATCAGGGCGCTGCACGGCGGCGATGTCGGCGATGCCGGCACCAACGACCGATGTGCTGAACAGGCTGCCAAGCGCAATCGTGGCGGCGAGAATGTGGATTCCTGTGAGCTTTTTCATGGCGTCTCGAATCCTGAGTAGAAGATGCAGTCGCCACTCGGCGTCTGATAGCCGGCCAATCCGTTGCGCGTTTGTCCGCCGGCAACGGTGAACTGGCCGCCGGCGACGACGCGAGCGTGGCAATCATGGGCCAGGGCCAGCACGGTGCCATTGATCGTCGTGTTCCATGCACTGTCGATCGCGCCATTGCCCGTCGTCGGAATACGAATCAGCCGGTTCCCGCCAGTCGGCGGAATCGCATTCACGAAACTGCCACCGACATAGAGCATCGATCCATCGAGCGCGAGCGCTTCGACGGTGCCGTTCGGGTTTGGTTGCCAACTGGTGTCCAGCAATCCACTGTTGATGTCGACCCGATTCAGATAGTTGACGTAGGGTGCCGTCGCGCGCAACAGGGTGCCGCCGATATAGAGCTTCGAGCCGGCCGCCTGCATGGCCGAAACTCGATAGTTGCTCGAGGAAAGCCCGGCATCGAAGGCCCGCACGCTGACCGGGGCGGTTTGCGAGATTCGGGCGACGCCGCGTACCTGTACATTGGCGATCTTGAGGAAATCACCGCCAACCAGCAAATCGCCGCCCACCGCCAACAGCGCACGAACATCACCTCGCGTGCCACCGCTCGGTGGATTGTTGATGTCGCCGTCCTGGGTCTGGGCGATCCAGGCGGCGTCCCAGTTGCCACTGTACGCATCAAGGCGAGCCAAACCGTAAGCGTTGTTGAGCAGGATGTCGCCGCCAATGAACAACGAAGTCGACGTGGCCGCCAAGGCCCATATCGGCTGTCCCGGACTGCCGATCGAGAACGGCGAACTCCATCCGCTTGCTGTCGTTCCGTTGGGATTGAGCCGTGCGACATTCGGGCTGGTCGTTCCGTTGACCGAATCGAAGGTTCCACCGACATAGATCGAGCCGTTCGCCCAGGTCAGTGAGTAGACCACGCAAGCCGAAGACACCGACGTGATTAGCGGCGAAAAACCCGTATCCAGCGAGCCATCGACATTCAGGCGCAACAGGCGCAACCGGGGTGTCCCGTCGCCTAGCTGGGTGAAGTTTCCGCCGACCAGAATCTTGCCGTCGGGCTGGCGCAAGGTCGCGTGAATCTTCGCCGGCAGGAAACCTCCACCCGAATTCGGCGATTGGAGCTGCAGATTCGGATTCGGATCGGGAGCCACCTGGGCGACGGCCGGTGCGATCGCGGCCAGGAGCAGAAGGGCGGTAAGCGAACTACGAAAGATCAGATTGAACATCCTGTTGTTTCCTGATTGGGGGATGCCCCTTGTTACGCAAGCCGGTGCGGAAAACCCCAACCGGTCGTTACCGACGCCGATTCCAGCCGAGTAGACTGGGCGGATCGGCAGAACTTTATGAATCCAATGGCTGAATCCGGCGAGCATGAAGTCACCCAGTTGATTGCCTCCTGGCGCGCAGGCGACGAGGACGCGCGAGAAGCGCTGATGTCGCTTGTCTATGCCAATGTGCGGGCAATCGCGGGGCAATCCCTGCGTCAGATGCCGGGCGCTACGCTCAGCGCCACGGATCTCGCCCACGAAGCCTTGATTCGCATGCTTGGTAGCGAGGCACCATGGGAAAGCCGCAAGCATTTCTACCGTGTCGTCGCCCAGGCCACCCGCCAGGTGCTGGTCGATTGCGCGCGCAAGCGCATGTCGCACAAGCGAGGCAGCGGCGCCGAACATGTCGAGCTCGACATGGCGCTCAATCTGGGTACCCAGCAAAGCGACAGCACCTTGGTGCGCCTCGATGGCGCCCTCAACGATCTTGCCGACAGCCATGCCCGTCGCGCACAAATGATCGAACTCGTCTATTTTGGCGGACTGAACCGCATTGAGGTTGCTGCAACCCTTGACGTGTCCGAGGGAACTGTCGACCGCGACCTGCGCCTTGCGCGGGCCTGGCTGCGCACGGCACTGGAGGCCTGAGCGTGCCCGCCAAGGATCATCTTGCAGAGCATTTCGAGCGCTTGTGTGATTTGTCGCAGGACGAGCAGTGCCGCGAAATCGACAAGCTCACGCTGGCTGCGGATGAACGGGACGAATTGATCCGGCTGTTGGCAGCGGATCGGGGTGAGGGCGATCCGATCCGCCAGGCGGTCGTCGAGGGCGCCGCAAACGTGGAACGCCCGCGCGCGACCCGATTCGGCGCATGGCGACTGATTCGCGAGCTTGGTGCGGGCGGCATGGGCACCGTGTTTCTTGCCGAACGCGTCGAGGGTCAGTTCGCCCAGCAAGTCGCGATCAAGCTGCTGCGCGGATTCCCGACCAGTGAGAGCATGCGTCGACTGCGCCAGGAACGGCAGATCCTGGCCGGACTCGATCATCCGAACATTGCCAGGCTTCTCGATGGTGGCGAGACCGACGATGGCCAGCCGTGGCTGGCCATGGAGTATGTCGCCGGCTCGGCGCTTCTCGAATATGTCCACCGGTATGCGCCATCGATGCATGAGCGGCTCGCCTTGTTCGACGCCATGCTCGGCGCGATCGAGCATGCGCATCAACATCTGATCATCCATCGCGACCTGAAGCCAGCCAACGTGCTGGTCACCGGTGCAGGCGCGGTCAAACTGCTCGACTTCGGTATAGCCCGCCTGATCGCGGCAGGCGAGCACGGCCAGCGCTCGACTTCGACCCGCGTTTTCAGCCTCGGATATGCCAGCCCCGAACAGCAGGCAGGTGGCACGATCACCACGGCCAGCGATATCTACAGCCTCGGCGTGATGTTGCGTGAACTGCTGACCGGTGAGCGCGAAGCCGGCGGCAAATCGAATGCGTTGGTCGCTCCACTCAAGCTCGATGCGGACATGGCCGGGATAATTGCCAAGGCCACTTCGGCCATGGCGGAAGACCGTTACACCGGAGCCAGCGAATTCCGCGACGATCTTGATCGCTATCGCGAAGGCCGCCCGGTTCGTGCCGCGGCGATGACGCGCCGCTATCGCCTGCACAAGTTTGTCGGCCGTCATCGACTCGGCGCGCTGCTTTGCGCAACCACGATAGCCGTGCTGGCGGCATTCGTCTGGCAACTCGATCGCGAACGGGAGCGCGCCGTGCTTGCCGAGTCAGCCGCGCAACAGGCACTTGCCGCATCGGAGCGGGATGCTGCCAGCGCGCGCGCAGCACTGGATTTCCTGACCGACGCGTTTTCCGCCGCCAGTCCCGATGCGACGTTGAGCACCCAGGTACGCGTGCGCGATCTACTCGATGCTGCAAGCAGGAAGCTTGAGGCGCGCAACAAGATCGACGGCAGCTTCACGCAGCGCATGCAGCGGCTGCTTGGTTCGCTCTATTCCGATCTCGGCGAAGCGAGGATTGCACGCGATCTCATGCGCGCCGGACTTGCGGGCGTCGTTCCGAAGGACAGTGTCGAAGCGCTGCATCTTGCCGATGACTACGAGGAATACTCGATGGTACTCGGCGTTCTTGAGGAAGGCGACGAGTCGCTGACGGCCGCGCAGACGGCATCGCATTGGCGCGAACAGTTTGCGCCACAGGACGACCTGCTTCGTGTGCGCTCCTTGCAGATGCTCGGCATGGTCTTTCATCGTGATGGCAAGGACGAGGAGGCCATCGATCTTTTGCGCAAGGCCTACCAGCTGGGTATCGAGAAATCGATAGCCGACCCCGACAGTCGCGTCGAATCGGCGCAATTGCTGGCATCGCTGCTGGCGACGCGTGGCGAATGCGACGAGGCCCTGAAGGTGGTCGACGGCGGCCTTGCGCTGGCCAAGGCCAAGCTGCCTGCGGACGCACCGGCGAACCTGCCGCTGATGCGCTCGCGCGCCGCTGCCTTGAATGCCTGCGGGCGACCTGCGGACGCCGAACCCGTGCTTCGCGCAGCGATCTCGATGCAGGAGCGCGTCGTCGCTGGCGGCGGATCGCGCATGATGAGCCTGACCAATGACCTCGCCCTTACGCTGAATGATCTAGGTCGCTACCAGGAGGCCGCCGAGATGCTTGGCCGGGCCGACAAGGCGATGAATGATATTGGCCTTGGCAAGATCGACGAGGCAATTTCGTGGACGAATCGGGCCGGCATTCTTGAGAACGCCGGCGACTACGATGCCAGCCTGAAAGCGCTCGACAAGGCCGTCGCACTGATCGACGAAGATCATATCGAGGCAGACAACCAGGTTCGTCGCCGCATCGAACGTTCGCAGGCACGCACCTTTGGCCTGGTCGGCAGGCATGCGGAAGCCTGGAAGATACTCGGCGACCTGCGCGTTCGTTGCGAGCGGATCGAAGGTGAGGACTCCGGCGAGTACGCCATGCTTACCTGGCAACTCGCCACGCTGGCGGGTCGCATGAAAGATCCAGCTCGCGGCCTGCCCTTGCTCGATGAAGCCGAGCGCCGGTGGTCGGCGCTGGTGCCGCCGACGCATCCGATTTTTGTACACGGGTTGCGGCTTCGTGCAAGGTTTGCCGTGCTTCGCCACGCCTATGGTGAAGCCGACGATGCGCTTGGCAAGGCCATTGCCGTGTTTGAAGCTGGCGCATCCTCGCCCGTTGATCTGGCCATTGCGCGCAGCGAACTGGCTGAGCTTCGCGCGCTCGAGCATCGACCAGGCGAAGCGCGACAGTTGCTTGGTCTGGCCATGCCAATTCTGAGATCGGCACTGCTGCCCGGGGAGATCAACCGGGTACGCGCCGAGCATCTCGCCACTCGACTGGGGTTCCAGACTTGATTTCCTTCAATGAACCTTCATTCGCGTGGGTATACAGTGCAGCCACCCACCCTGAAACCTTCGAGGTTGTCCCGCCATGAAACGCAATACCATGCTTCTTGCCGCTGCTGTTGCCTTGTCTCCCCTGCTGGCTGTTGCCGCCCCACCTGCGCAGACGGCGCTGCCACCACCCGATATCGACGCCAAGGGCGTCGAAACGGTTTCCGCACCTGTGGCGGACACCGAGTCGATGAAGCCTGGAATGCCTGATACGCGACCGGTACGCGACAAGGCTTCGCGATCCAGGGATCGTGCAGCCGCCGAAATCGAAGCCGCCAGCGACTCGGTGACCGAGCACCAGGAAGGTAGCGATACGGTTCGCGAGTACCGTGAAAAAGGAAAGCTGCGCATGCTTCGCATCGTCCCGCAGAAAGGCCCGGCGCAGACCTACTATGACCGCAATGGCGACGGCCGGCTCGACAAGGATCCACTCGAAGGCCCGGTTGCCCCGGTCTACTTCACGATCTACGAATGGAATTGACGGATTGCGCGATTCCGGCAACTCGTCTCACCAATCGCGTGGCTTGAGATATTCGGACAGACGCGCTTCGGCGCTGCCGGCCTCCGGCGCGTACGCGTACTCGAAACGAACGCGGGGAGGCAGGCTCATCAGGATCGATTCCGCCCTGCCGCCCGATTGCAGACCAAACAGCGTACCGCGGTCATAGACCAGGTTGAATTCCACGTATCGCCCGCGTCGATACAGCTGGAATTCGCGCTCGCGTTCGGTATGGGGCATCTTTTTTCGGCGCTCGACGATCGGCAGATAGGCATCGAGAAAGCCGTCACCGACGCTGCGCAGGAACGCGAAGCAGCGCTCGAACCCGCTTTCGTGCAGATCATCGAAAAACAGTCCGCCGACGCCACGCGTCTCGTTGCGATGCTTGATGAAAAAGTAGTCATCGCACCACTTTTTGTAGCGCGCGTAGACATCATCACCAAACGGCTTGCATACGTTTTTGGCCACATCGTGCCAGTGGCGCACGTCTTCATCGAACGGATAGAACGGAGTCAGATCGAAGCCACCACCGAACCACCAGACCGGTTCCTTGCCGTCCGCTCGTGCCTCGAAGAAACGCACGTTCATGTGCGTCGTCGGCAGATACGGATTGAGCGGATGGAATACCAGCGAAACGCCGGTCGCCGTCCACTTGCATCCAGCCAGCTCAGGCCGGTGCTGGGTCGCTGACGGCGGCAAGGTGGTTCCTGAGACTTTGGAGAATCCGATCCCGGCCTGCTCGAACACATCGCCGCCAGAAAGGATTCGGGTCCGGCCCCCGCCGCCTTCCTGCCGCTGCCAAATATCTTCACGGAAACGCGCGCGGCCATCAGCGGATTCGATCGCGGCACAAATCCTGTCCTGCAGATCCCTCAGATAGCCCTCGACAAGTTGCAGGCGGTTGGTCGATTCCAGCATGAGTCAGTCACATTGCGGTTGGCCGATCAGCCTACCAGCGCCGCTCGCGGATTGGGATGGCGGTGAGCGGTGAGCGGTGAGCGGTGAGCGGTGAGCGGTGAGCGGTGAGCGGTGAGCGGGCAAAGCGACATTGCCTTGACTCCATGTCAACTACACCCTTGGATTTCGTCTCAACTTCCGTGTTGCCGATACGGCTCTCCCCGCTAACCGCTCACCGCTAACCCGCTCACCGCACTCAATCAAAGCCATCCGCAAAGATGCGGTCGGTCGGAATCGCCTGTCGGAACTCGACGCCTACGAGGGTGTTCTCGTAGATCGAGAGTTGGCATGAGCTTGAGGGAGTCCCTTGGCCAGTGACCACAGCGCCGGGGCCCGTGCATCCGGTCCAGTACACTTCGCTGCCGTTGCCGCCTGCCGTGCTCATCAGCACGCCGCCGCCGTAGCTGATCGGGACGCTGGTCGCGGTGAAGTCGAACGGGTAGTTGATCGCGATGCCGCCCACATTGGAGGTCAACTGGCCGCTTCCGTTACCGGTGGCATTTACGGTGAGGACACTCTCGGTACTCTGGAAGATCACGCTGAGGTTGGCATCCTGGTTGAGGCCAATGATGCTGCAATGCGCGTTGGCCGTACCGTCGCCGGTGAGGACAAAGCCCGCACCGCTGCAACCAAAGAATCGAGCCAGCGCGCCGTTGGGTGCGATCGCCTCGAGGGGCACGCTTGCACCTGGCGCGTAGTTCTGCACGAATACACTGCTTTGCGGAAAGCTGCGGCTGTAGCCGGTATTGGTATCAGTCAGGGTGCCGCTGGCATTGCCGCCGAGCGCGATGATCACCATGCTGGCGCGCTCGAATTCGGCCGTGCAGTTGCGGTGGTTGTCCATATGCACGGTGATGTTTGGTGCCACGGTTGACGGGCAGTCAGCGCCCCAGCCAATGAATCGGGATTGATAGTCCGGTGAAGCGGTGAGCCGAACTTCGGTACCGACGAAGAAGCTTCTGCTGCAGAGCACGCCACAATCGATGCCTAGCGGCACGGACGATACGGTGCCTTGGCCGGTGCCGATCTTCTGGATGTTCAGGGTGCGATCCGGGAACAGCACGACTCCGTAGCGGAACTGGAATGTGATGTTGTGATTGGCATTGATATTGGTGAACCGGCAACTAGCGCTTGGGCCACCCTGGCCAAACACGCTGCCGCCTTGTGCCTCGCAATCACCGAGGAAAAGATGCATGGTGTTGGGATTAACCACCAGACCACTGATCTCGACGGTGCTGCCCGGCGGAATGTCGGTGACGGTGCGTTGTGTGCCTCCGAGTGGATAGATGAAGTTGAGCGGCGGGCCAAACGAGGAGCCGATGCTGCCGGTTTCCGACCCGCTTGCATTGACCACGATGCGGTAGGTCAGAGGCTTGAACTCCGCCGTGCAGGTGGTTGTGCCGGTGACGACGAACTGGGTTCCGACCGTGCTGCCACTGCAATCGCCACCCCAGCCGACAAATACCGAGTCCGAGCTGGGCAGGGCGAGCAAGGCCATTGTGATTCCCTGGTCGAACTGGTTGCTGGCGGCTCCGCAGGTATAGCCGCAGGAAATACCCGCCGGGAGACTGTTGACCGTGCCTGTGCCAAAGCCAATCTTGCTGACACTGACCAGCCTGCGCGCGGTGCCGGAGAACTCATCGGCACCAATGTCGACACCATTCAATTGCACGCGCGCCTGGCGATCCATATCCAGCGGCCCTTGAAAGCTGCCCGGATTGCTGCCCGCATCGATCAACGGCGACGCGGCATCGAGATGGTAGTCCTCGCTGGCTGCATCGATGAAACCCGGATAGACATAGACGCTGCCGCTCTCGGTGACCGTGGGGCTCGCAAGCCCCGCATACAGTTCGGTCACGCCGAAGTTGTTGTTGCGCAAGGTCACATCAGCGTTGCGATCACCTTCAAGGTACAGGTCGGAATCCGCTTGCTGGTTGACCGTGGTGGTGTTGCCTCGCAGGATATTGTTGTAGATATCGACCCGGTTCTGGTGGTAGCCGGTTCGCACATGGACGGCCGCACTGTACACGGCGGCCAACATGTTCTCGGTGATCGTGTTGTTCAAGAGATGGAACTCTGCATCGCCCCCAAGGCCGGCATACAGCGCCGAGCCATAGTTTCCCCCCGGAATGCCCACCGTGTTGTAGGCCTCGTTGTCGAACATCAGGTTGCTGCGAAACAGCAATCGCGCGTGGTCACCCAGGCCAAGCGAAGTGGCACATCCGTTTGCGCCGCTGCAGCGATTGCCCTTGAACAGGTTTCGATCCATCGAGATGGCCGAGATAAAGCTGGGGGGACGTTCGACACTGATACCAGCGGGTGACTGGATCCCGCTATTGCCCTCGAAGCGATTGTCGGAGATGGTCGAATTGGTGCCGCTGTTGGGAATCGGCGCAGTCAAGTTCAACTTCAGGCCCCCGGCGAACCCCTCGCCGTATGCCGAATTGAGTGCCACATCGTTGCGCAAGAATTCAACGGTTGCGGACTTGATACGGATCGCACCGCCTGCATTAGTCGTTTCGCCGGGTTTGGCACCGTTGCTGAAAAAGGTCGAGTCGATCACGATGGCCTGCTCAGCGATGATGTCGAGCGCACCGGGGTGGTTGTCCATGAAGCTGCTCGCCTCGACCGTGGCGAGGCCGCCGGTGATCAGGCGCAGGCCGGCGATGCCTTTGTTGTCGATGGCCCCGTAGGCTGAAGAAAGCGTGTTGGAAACAATGCTCACATTGAACACACTGACATCACCGCTCGCAGATTCCAGCTTGACGACCGAATCATCGTAGAGATCGGTGTGCTCTCCCGACGAGTTGCGAACCCCGATGCCCTCGATATACAAATCGCCAGCCCCGCTCGTCATGCGGATCATGAGCTGGGCGCTGATTGTGGCGAAATCCGAGTCAAACCAGGCACGGCCGCCAACTGATTTGACGGTCAGGTCGCGATCGAGATCCGAGGCATCCGGGTAGTAGACGAAGTCATCTCCAAACGTCGAGGGGCCGACAAGCAGAATCGTGTCGTCCTGGCTGTTGCTCTGTGCAATACGGCTGGCATCATTCAGATGGCACGGCAGGGCAGAGGGGCAGCTGGTTGCTGATGGGTTTTCCACCGCATTGGTGGCAACGTACAACGAAGCCGCATGTGAGGCTGGCATCGCCAGCATGAGCAAGAGTATGAGGGCGCAACGCATTGTCGTTCTCCTTTGGATTCCCCGTTACCCGGCAGCCACTGCCAGGCATCTGATCGACGCTATTGCAGCAACGATGCCAGCCGGCGTATTACCCAATGGATCAATAACTTGAATCCATATTTGTGTTTTCTCACTCACCCGAAACAGGGTTTGTGGTGCCAGTTCTGGAACTTGTAGAAGGGCACAACCGGGGATCGGTGCCAGATCCGGGATTTGTCGCAAGTCGGATTGTCTGGAGCGCGGGCCTGCCCGGACACTTCATGAACAATCCAGCCCAACGGCCTTTCGGCTGTCGTTGGGCGGAATCGCCGAAGGTGATTCCGCCGTTCGCGTGGGAAATACACGGAACCGCGACACGGTGATTCGTGCGGCGGAATCCGCCGCGCGGGCTCCACCCTGCCCAAGCCAAGTCCGAAATGCTGCCAAGCCTGATTCGATGCATCAGCGGACGCTTCGTGACCTTTCCAGATCAGGAACTGCACAGCGGGGACTGCTATTGAACCTTGTCGAACCAGCCTGAACAGTGTTCGGGTTAAAGTACCGTCTCATTTCACCACTCAAAGGGTGGCATCGTTGCGAGCCTTGGGTACCGCCGCACTCGATCTACGTTTCGGGGAGAACCCACAGGTTCACAGTCACGTCTTGCGTGCCGGAACCTATGTGCTGGGCAGTTCCGCGCAATGTGATCTTTGCGTGTCGGCCAGCGGCGTGTCGCGCCGGCATCTGTCGATCGAGGTGCTTGCCGATGGCGGGGTGATCGTCGAAGACCTCGGTTCAAGCAATGGCACGCGCTTTGGCCAGCGCAAGATCCAGCGCATCGCAATCACTGAACCGACCCGACTGCGTGCGGGCGAGCTTGAGCTTTCACTGCATCCCGACAGTGAGTCCGCACGCCTGGTAGCCCTGCCCGAGATGGACACGACGCGTGCTTCCGGAGCGGCGCATCGTGCGCCAAGCATGGCCACCGATTTGCCCAACAAGGCCTGGGCACTGATTCCACCAATCGAAGCGGCACTGTCCCAACGCGGTCGTGGAGAGCAGGCGAACAGCGTGCTTGCCCAGCTTCTGGCAGAGTGGTCGAGTTTGCTCAAGTGCTCTGCCATCTGTGTGCGCGAGGACAGACCCGATGCACCGGTCGCGGCCGCATTCGGCGATTTTTCCTCATCCGCTCAAGATTTCAGCCAGACGATCCGCGAAGCCGGTTTTGTTCTCGAGATCCGCGTCAGCGAATCTCGCGAGTTGACCGTAAACCAGATTCTTGCGCTACGGATTGGCTTGTCCGCGCTAGCGCCAACCGGTGCTGCACTGGTCAAACCCGAAACCGACATCGTATCGAGCCCGGCGGCATCCACAGGGCTGATCGGCGCGTCAATTCAGATGCGCGAGCTGTATGCCCTGGCCTCGCGGGTGGCGACAGGGCGGATTTCCGTCCTGATCCGCGGCGAATCGGGTTCGGGCAAAGAGCTGCTCGCGCACCTGATTCACCGGCAATCAGCGCGTCGGCATGAGCCATTCCTTGCCATCAACTGTGCGGCGCTGCCCGAAGATCTTCTCGAAGCGGAGATATTCGGCATCGAACGCGGCATAGCGACTGGCGTCGATGCCCGTGCGGGATTGCTTGAACGTGCGCGCGGAGGAACGATCTTCCTTGATGAACTCGGCGACATGGCAGCCGCCACCCAGGCCAAGATCCTGCGCGCGCTGGAGTCGAACCAGATCTATCGCGTCGGTGGCAGTCGGCCGATCGAGATCGACGTCCGCTTTGTTTCCGCAACCCATCGCGATCTGCACGAACAGATCGCCCAAGGCAATTTTCGACTGGATCTCTACCATCGACTTGCGGCTGTTGAGTTGATTGTTCCGCCATTGCGCGAGCGCCGAGAGGACATTCCATTGCTGGCCACGCACTTCCTGGCAGGCGAACTGGCTACGCTGGATCGCTCAAGTCCGGGCATCACTGATGCGGCAATGGCGACTTTGTGCGGTCACGATTGGCCCGGAAACGTGCGTGAATTGCGCAACGAGATGGCGCGCGCGGCACTCATGCTCAATGCGCACCAGGCACTGGGTACCGAGCATTTGTCCGGTCGCCTAAAGTCGCTTTCCGAGGCCAAGCTGGATTTGAGCCTGAGTGCGGCGCTCGACCGCGCCGAGCAGGAGGCGTTCGCCATTGCCTTGGCGGCCGCGCGCAACGATCATGCGAAGGCGATGGAATTTCTGCAGGTGTCGCGCAGCAGTTTTTTTCGGCGCTTGCGTAGCTTTCGCGGCCAGGATATCGAGGGCGGACCCGAATGACTGACGAAACAACCCACTTTGTCGATCCCGGTTCCGATTCCCGGGAGCCCGATGGAACCATCTTGTCCAGAGGAACCCGCATCGGGCGGCTGGTGGTACTTGGAGCGGCAGGCGAGGGTGGCATGGGTCGCGTCTATGCGGCCTACGATTCAATCCTCGATCGGCGCATTTGCCTGAAGTTTCTCAAATCCTTCGGTGATACTGAAAGCGATCAGCTCGGCAACCAGCGCCTGCTCGAAGAAGCGCGTGCGTTGGCGCAAGTCTCGCATCCGAATATCCTGCCGATTTTTGATGTGGGCGAGTTTGAGGGTCGGGTCTACCTGGTTACCGAGTTTGTTGACGGCTGGACTCTGGCCGACTGGATCAAGGATACGAGCCCGGAATCCGACCGGATTCTCGCTGCATTCCGCGAAGCGGGATCCGGATTGGCAGCGGCGCATGCGGGCGGCATCGTGCATCGCGACTTCAAGCCCGACAACATCATGATCGGTCGTGACGAGCGTACGCGGGTCATGGATTTCGGTCTGGCCACCAGTTCGCGAACTTCGGATTCCGGATCAGATGGCTATGGCACGCCACGATTCATGGCGCCCGAGCTGCTGGCCGGGCATGCGGCGACTGCGGCGTCGGATCAGTACGCCTATTGCCTCTCCCTGTCGACCTGCCTTGGGGCCGATAGCGAGGCTCTGCGCGAATCGAACAGGGCCATAGAGGGCTTGCCACTGACCGAGCGGCAGCGCGCGGCAGTTCGTCGAGGCTTGTCGGCACAACCCGGGCAACGCTTTGCCGACATGCCAGCCCTGCTCAATGAACTCCACGTCAAGCAGGCTGGAAGGCGCTGGCCTTGGCTGCTGGCCGCAGCTTCGATGTTGATGATCGCCGCAGTTCTGATCGTCCGTCAGGTACAGCAGGTACCGCCCTGTTCCGGTAGTGAAGAACTCCTTGTCAAAGGCTGGAATCCGGACATTTCCACGCGCTTGCATGATGCGTTCATGGCCACCGGGTCACCGGTGGCATCACGTGGACTGAGCATGATCGATGCACGTCTGCAATCCTTCGCCAAGGACTGGAGCGAGTCGCGAACTGCGGCCTGCAGGGCGACCGTGGTTCGTCATGAGCAATCGCAAGTTCTGCTCGACCGGCGCATGCTTTGCTTCGACCGGCGCCTGCGTGAGCGCGACGCCTCGTTGGCGGTTCTCGCCACCGCCGATGCGAAAGCGGTTGCCGAAACCAGCGACATCCTTTCCACCATCCAGCCGGTTTCACTGTGCAACGACCTCGAGGCAATGAGCAGTTTGCGCACCAGTCCGATCCCGGCAAATCAGCGCGAGCAGTACGCACAGATCGACGGGCAGGTTGCCTTTGCCGAAGCACAGTTTGAGGCGGGCCGCTATGAAGCCGCTGCACAGACTGCGGGCAAGGCGGCGGAGCAAGCAGCCGGAATAGACAATGCGTCGCTGCACGCTCGCGTCAGCTATGTCGTGGGCATAACTGCCGAAGCGCTGGACAAGCTCGAACTTTCCGAGCTCGAGCTTGGAAAGGCGTTTCGCAGCTCGGTTGCCATCGGCGATGAATTACTCACCGCGAAGGCACTCGGAAGACTCATGTTTGTCGCCAGTTCGCGCAGGATGGATCGCGAACGTGCCCTGCACTGGATCGACTGGAAGCTTAGCCTTGCACCCTGGTTTTCGCACAATCGAGAAATTTCGGCGTTGCTCGACATGCACCATGGTCTTGCGCTCGAACCGCTGGAACAAATGGAAGATGCCGAGTTGCTTCTGCAAAGATCATGGCAGGAGAGCTCGGCCACATTGGGGCCACAAGCCCCGCAAACGTTACGCGCTCGGGGCAACTATGCAGCCGCGCTGCTGATGCAGGGCAAGATGGCAGAGGGCGCGGCTGAGCTCGAGGCCCTGCTTCCCGACTTTCGCGTCGCGCTCGGTGAACAACATCCCAACCTGACTATTTTGCAACGAAACCTCGCCATCGCCTACACGAAGATTGACCGTATTGATGAAGCGCTGGAACTCGAACGCCAGAGCATTCTGATTGGCGAAGCCAACCTTGGCGTCAATCATTCGGATGTGGGCAGTTCACGTGTGGCGTATGCAGAAAGCCTGCTCGACGCCGGTCGCCCCGACCTTGCTGCCGAACAAGCCCGCCGCGCCGACGCCATTTTTATTGAAAGCCTGGGCGCAGATCACGTCTGGAGGTTGAACGCGGCCACGTTGCTGGCCAAAGCGCAACACCTGCAAGGAGATTCCGCACAAGCACTCACGACTTTGGACGATGCCATGCTGAGAGGAAATTCCGGTGATTTGCCCATCGATCAACAAGCCTTTCTCTGGCTTGCACGGACACGGATGCTCGTTGCGCTCAAACGCTCAAACGAAGCGAGAAGCGATCTTAATCGCGTGCGCGAATTGATACCGGAACTTGGAGTGAGGCAATCCTCCGCACAGGCTGAGATCGACGAAGTGGCAGCCAGCATTCAACCTGTTGCAGCTCGCGTGCTGCGCCCGCAGCAGTAAGAGAAAACCCCACCCGACTTCTCGGATGGGGTTTTGGGTAATAAATGCTCAGCGTTGACCTGTTGCAGCTCGCGTGCTGTAAGCGCTCCACCAACCCCATCTACTCAATTGCGTGATGGCGTGATGAGATCGCTCTGAGAGAGCTGCCAAGGTAGCAGCGCTTCGAAGTCGGCGAGGGATTGGGCGTGAGGCAAGTGGGTGAAGACGCGACACAGGTAGGTGTAGGGCTCCAGGCCGTTGGCACGGGCGGTTTCGATCAGGCTGTAGAGCGCGGCACTGGCGTGAGCGCCCTTGGGAGTGTCGCTGAAGAGCCAGTTCTTGCGACCGATCACAAAGGGGCGAATGGCGTTCTCTGCGCGATTGTTGTCGATGGGCCAACGCGGATCGTCGGCGTAGCGCACCAGTCGCTCCCAGTATTTGTGCAGATAGGCGAGCGCGGAACCCAGCGCGCTCTTGGGCGGAACGTCGGGCAGCGCTTTGTCCAGCCAGCTGCGCAGTTCGGCCAAGACGGGTCGACTGTCGTGTTCGCGCGCATGCTGGCGGACGCTGGCCTCATCCTTGGCGATACGTCGCTCGATGGCATAGAGCTTTCCGATCAAGCCGATGGCCACATCCGCCTTGCCGGTCTTGCCTTTGGTTTGGGCGCGCTGGGCCTCGATGAAGCGCCGTCGCGCATGCGCCCAGCAGGCCAGGTGAACCACGCCGGGACTGGCCGCGACGGCGTTGTAGCCGTCGTAGCCATCGGTCATCAAGGCACCTTTCCAGTCGGCCAGCAGGCGTTCCGGTACGCTGCCCGAACGGCTGGGGTCGTAGTCGAACAGGATGACGGGGCGTTCGGGTTCACCGCCGACCTGCACCCACATGTAGGACGTACTCTCCGGTGGCTTGTCCGGTTCCTTGAGCACCTGCACCGGCGTTTCATCGCAGTGGATGAGCGCACCGTCGTGAAGGTGATCGCGCAGCAAGTTGAGCAGAGGCTGGATCAGCGTGCCCGACTGGATCATCCAGCGCGCCAGGGTCTGGCGCGGGATGCTGACCTGGCTGCGTTGCAGCACGCGTTGCTCGATACGATACAAGGGCACGGCATCGACAAACTTGAGCGTGGCGATCATGGCCAGGGTGGCCGGGCTGGCAATACTCCTGGGAATCGGCTGAGCCGGCATCGGCGCGCAGACCGGCGCGTGCTCGCCGCAAGCACAGGCGTAGCGCACGCGCACATGACGCAGCACGCGCACCTGCATCGGCACGATATCCAGTTGTTCGCTCACCTCGCTGCCGATTTCCTGCTGAATGTCGCCGCAGGCACAGATGCGCTGCGCTTCGGGCAAGGCGTGCACGATCTCGATGCGTGGAAGATCGGTTGGCAGAGGACGGCGCGTGCCGCGCGAGCGCGGCGCAGTCGCGGTCTGCGCCGTGTCGGACTCATTGTTCTGCGAGGGCGTGATCGGATCAGCGATCGTCTCGGCTTCGTTGAACAGAAGACCTTGGCCAGGCGCGTCCTCGGCGCTGCGTCCATACATCCGGTGCCGGGCCAGGCGCAGTTGTTCCAGCACAGAGGCCAGTTTGCTCTCTGCGGCAAGCCGCTCGCGCTCGGAGGTTGCCAGCTCGTGCTTGGAAGTTGCCAGCTCGCGTTCGGATGCCGCCAGCTCGCGTTCGGATGTTGCCAGCTCGCGCTTTGAAGCGGTCAGCTTACCTTCCGAGGTAGCGAGCTTACCTTCCGCGTCAGCCAAAGCGGCACGCGCCTGACTCAGCTCACGCAGCAGAGACTGCAGATCTGCTGATTCGGTGTTGGATACGGTCGACATGGTGTGCAGTTTACACCAAGTTATTATCCAATGCTATCGTAATACAATTGTTTGTGAGGCGATTGTCGCCAGATATCAAAACCATCCAGCAAACCGTTCAGTTCCAACGCCGATACCGTGACCGTCTCGCCCGGCTTGTGTCGAGGCCAGTGGAATCGCTCGGCTTCCAAGCGCTTGTACCAGATACAAAATCCGTTGCGCTCCCAATACAGAATCTTGATCTTGTTGCGCTGACGGTTGACGAACACGTAGAGCGAATCACACGCAAACGGATCCAGCGCCAAATGCTGCTCCACCAGCAACGACAGCCCGTTGATGGACTTGCGAAAATCCACCGGTGCCTGACACAGGTGCACCGCCTTCACCAGCGCGCCTGGCCGCATCATGGGGCGACCGCCGTCTGCTGCCGCGCACTGATCAGCCCCAGCACCGCAATCAACCACCCAGGATCGGGCAACTGCTCCAGGCGCAATGTCACTCCAGCGGTAAACGCCAGCTCACACGGCACGCTCGACCGCGTCACCTGCACCGTCGCGAACGTGGGCAGCGCAGGCATGCTCGCATCACCACCACGCCGCCGCTTGAGTTGCTTCTTGAATCCATACAGCGATTGCGCACTCAGGCCCTCACGCGCCGCATACGCGCGAATCGACAGCGATTCCTTCTCGGCACGTTGCAAGTGATTCCACCAACGCTGCTGCGCCGGCGACAATTCTTCTTCGGTCACCATCCTCACGCTCCTTCTTTCTTCGGAGCGCCAGCATCGCTAACCGCGTACCTGGAAAAAAGATGGGGTTGGTGGAGCGCTTACCACCAACGCTGCTGCGCCGGCGACAATTCTTCTTCGGTCACCATCCTCACGCTCCTTCTTTCTTCGGAGCGCCAGCATCGCTAACCGCGTACCTGGAAAAAAGATGGGGTTGGTGGAGCGCTTACCGCGTGCTGCGCACGCAGCAGCAAAAGAAAACCCCACCCGATTGCTCGGATGGGGTTTTGGGTAATAAATGCTCAGCGTTGACCTACTCTTGCATGGCTTAAGCCACACTACCATCGGCGCAGCTGCGTTTCACTTCCGAGTTCGGGATGGGATCGGGTGGTTCCACAGCGCTATGTTCGCTGAGCAATCGGTGGAGACAGCGCTTCTTGAGCGCCGGTCTCGCGTTGGGTCTTGGGACGTAATAAGTCGTTTTGGCTCGGTTGAGCTTGCGTGAAGCTGAGGCAATAGCGGTGGGCTCTTTCGGAGCGCACCTTGAAGCAACTTGGAGTTATATGGTCAAGCCGCACGGATCATTAGTAGTGGTTAGCTCGGCATTACTGCTATACACACCCACCCTATCAACCACGTAGTCTTCATGGTTCCTTTAGGAGCCTTATGGCTCGGGAGGTCTCATCTTGAGGCGCGCTTCCCGCTTAGATGCTTTCAGCGGTTATCGCTTCCGAATATAGCTACCCGGCAGTGCCACTGGCGTGACAACCGGAACACCAGGGATTCGTCCACTCCGGTCCTCTCGTACTAGGAGCAGCCCCTCTCAAACCTCCAACGCCCACGACAGATAGGGACCGAACTGTCTCACGACGTTCTGAACCCAGCTCGCGTACCACTTTAAATGGCGAACAGCCATACCCTTGGGACCGGCTACAGCCCCAGGATGTGATGAGCCGACATCGAGGTGCCAAACTCCGCCGTCGATATGAACTCTTGGGCGGAATCAGCCTGTTATCCCCGGAGTACCTTTTATCCGTTGAGCGATGGCCCTTCCATACAGAACCACCGGATCACTAAGTCCTACTTTCGTACCTGCTTGATCCGTCGATCTCGCAGTCAAGCACGCTTATGCCTTTGCACACAGTGCGCGATGTCCGACCGCGCTGAGCGTACCTTCGAGCTCCTCCGTTACTCTTTGGGAGGAGACCGCCCCAGTCAAACTACCCACCATACATGGTCCCCGATCCGGATTACGGACCCAGGTTAGAACGTCAAGCACATCAGGGTGGTATTTCAAGGTTGGCTCCATGCGATCTGGCGACCACACTTCAATGCCTCCCACCTATCCTACACAGACGAACTCAACGTTCAATGTAAAGCTATAGTAAAGGTTCACGGGGTCTTTCCGTCTTGCCGCGGGAACGCTGCATCTTCACAGCGATTTCAATTTCACTGAGTCTCGGGTGGAGACAGCGCCGCTGTCGTTACACCATTCGTGCAGGTCGGAACTTACCCGACAAGGAATTTCGCTACCTTAGGACCGTTATAGTTACGGCCGCCGTTTACCGGGGCTTCGATCAAGAGCTTCGCCTTGCGGCTGACCCCATCAATTAACCTTCCGGCACCGGGCAGGTGTCACACCCTATACGTCCACTTTCGTGTTTGCAGAGTGCTGTGTTTTTGATAAACAGTCGCAGCGGCCTGGTCACTGCGGCCCAAGAATGCTCAGCTCCGCATGGAGCCACACTCCTGGGCGCACCTTCTCCCGAAGTTACGGTGCTATGTTGCCTAGTTCCTTCACCCGAGTTCTCTCAAGCGCCTTGGGATTCTCACCCTGCCTACCTGTGTCGGATTACGGTACGGTTCTATCGCAGCTGAAGCTTAGAGGCTTTTCCTGGAAGCGTGGGATCAGTAACTTCGACTCTAATGAGTCTCGTCTCGGTGCTCGGCATAAAGAGACGCGGATTTTCCTACGCCTCATGCCTACCTCCTTTCCCCGGGACTACCAACGCCCGGTATACCTACCCTTCTCCGTCCCCCCATCGCACTGCGATAAAGTGCTGGAATATTAACCAGCTTCCCATCGACTACGCGTTTCCGCCTCGCCTTAGGGACCGACTCACCCTGCGCCGATGAACGTTGCGCTAGGAAACCTTGGGCTTTCGGCGGGGAGGCTTTTCACCCCCCTTATCGTTACTCATGTCAGCATTCGCACTTCCGATACCTCCAGCAGACTTTACAATCCACCTTCACAGGCGTACGGAACGCTCCTCTACCGCTCAGAGGCCAGACGACAGATGACAGTCCTCAGATCGCATGTCGATGCAATCCCGAGACCATCTTGACTATTTCCTGGTATTCGTCACGCCAGGTTTCATATGTGCCCTGATCCAGGTAACCCAGATCAAAACAATATCGCAACCACACGCGTGTCTCTTCGGTCGATCCAATGGCTATGCTCAGGAAACGCCGGAAGTCCGCCTTGGAACTGGTTTGCTTTCCGTGTCCCTCTGCGATGTTGGCGCAAATGGATTTGCTTGACCGTCGAAGTTGGTCTGCCAGTCCGCGTTGTTCTGCGGCCGGCATGCCCAGGCTAAAACGATGAACTTCCAGCGATATCCGATACGCGCGCCTGAAGACTTCAAGATCTTCAAACGATCGCCCCTTCATCACTTTCTGTCCTCTGTCATCTGTAGTCTGACCTCTGAACCCCGAGCTTCGGTGCATGGCTTAGCCCCGTTAAATCTTCCGCGCGGGCCGACTCGACCAGTGAGCTATTACGCTTTCTTTAAAGGGTGGCTGCTTCTAAGCCAACCTCCTGGCTGTCTATGCCTTCCCACTTCGTTCACCACTTAGCCATGACTTTGGGACCTTAGCTGCGGGTCTGGGTTGTTTCCCTTTTCACGACGGACGTTAGCACCCGCCGTGTGTCTCCCGTGCTTGCACGTGTTGGTATTCGGAGTTTGCAATGGTTTGCTAAGTCGCAATGACCCGCTAGCCATAACAGTGCTCTACCCCCAACAGTGATACACGAGGCGCTACCTAAATAGCTTTCGAGGAGAACCAGCTATCTCCGGGTTCGATTAGCTTTTCACTCCTATCCACACCTCATCCCCTACTTTTGCAACAGGAGTGGGTTCGGGCCTCCAGTCCGTGTTACCGGACCTTCACCCTGGGCATGGATAGATCACCCGGTTTCGGGTCTACGCCGTGCGACTATGCGCCCTATTCAGACTCGGTTTCCCTTCGCCTCCCCTAGACGGTTAAGCTCGCCACACAACGTAAGTCGCTGACCCATTATACAAAAGGTACGCCATCACCCCACGAAGGGGCTCTGACTGCTTGTACGCATACGGTTTCAGGTTCTATTTCACTCCCCTCTCCGGGGTTCTTTTCGCCTTTCCCTCACGGTACTGGTTCACTATCGGTCGGTCAGGAGTATTTAGCCTTGGAGGATGGTCCCCCCATGTTCAGACAGGGTTTCACGTGCCCCGCCCTACTCACTTTCATCGCACAAGCCCTTTCGGATACCGGGCTATCACCGTCTACGGCAGGCCTTTCCAGACCCTTCTCCTAGAACTTGTGCAACTTTTGGGCTGTTCCCCGTTCGCTCGTCGCTACTTAGGGAATCTCTGTTGATTTCTTTTCCTTCAGGTAATGAGATATTTCAGTTCCCTGAGTTCGCCTCCACACGCCTATGTATTCAGCGTGGGATACTCCTTGCGGAGTGGGTTTCCCCATTCGGACATTCCCGGATCAATGCTTGTTGCCAGCTCCCCGGAACTTTTCGCAGGCTGCCACGTCCTTCATCGCCTCTGACCGCCAAGGCATCCACCGTATGCGCTTAGTCGCTTGACCATATAACTCCAAGTCACCTCGGAATTACACGTCATCAACTCTACTCAATTACTTCGCCTACTTGCCTCAACGACACGTTCGACTCATTCGAGCCAAAACGCTTATTACGTCCCAAGTTTTCAAAGATCACGACACAGGCCTCAACGCCTGATCGTTTCTAAAAAGATGTGTGCGCAACTACATTCAGAGTGTGTTTGGAACGGGCTTCTGGTGAGAAGTCCGCACACGGATGTGCGGTTCTGCCTTGCCTTTCGCGAATGGATTCGCGTGAAGTAACGACTCGCGGCCTGCCACTCACCCGCAAATGGACCCGCGTGGAGATAATGGTGGGTCTGGGAGGACTCGAACCTCCGGCCTCACCCTTATCAGGGGTGCGCTCTAACCACCTGAGCTACAGACCCAACGGGCAAGACGTCGCTTCGAGTCATCCTGACGCATGGGCCGGTCGGCACCAAAGTCTGACGCACGCGGAACATGAGTTTTTACAGTCTTGTGTCATCAGTCACCTGACAACCCATCTGTACTCTGTCCCCTGTGGTCTGTCCTCTGATCTGGTGGAGCTTGTCGGGATCGAACCGACGACCCCCTGCTTGCAAAGCAGGTGCTCTCCCAGCTGAGCTAAAGCCCCAAGCGTTTGTCTGCGCCAAACTTCAAGCGCAACAAAACAGGACGCTCCCGCGCCAGTCTCTCGACCAGCCGGAACTCTGAATGCAGGTAACTTGTGTGGACGCCTTACAGCGGCGAAGCCGTTTACTTAAGGAGGTGATCCAGCCGCACCTTCCGATACGGCTACCTTGTTACGACTTCACCCCAGTCATGAACCACTCCGTGGCAAGCGCGCTCCTTACGGTTACGCTACCTGCTTCTGGAGCAACCCACTCCCATGGTGTGACGGGCGGTGTGTACAAGGCCCGGGAACGTATTCACCGCGACAATGCTGATTCGCGATTACTAGCGATTCCGACTTCACGGAGTCGAGTTGCAGACTCCGATCCGGACTGAGATCGGCTTTCTGGGATTGGCTCCACCTCGCGGTATTGCAACCCTCTGTACCGACCATTGTAGTACGTGTGTAGCCCTGGCCGTAAGGGCCATGATGACTTGACGTCATCCCCACCTTCCTCCGGTTTGTCACCGGCAGTCTCCTTAGAGTTCCCACCATTACGTGCTGGCAACTAAGGACAAGGGTTGCGCTCGTTGCGGGACTTAACCCAACATCTCACGACACGAGCTGACGACAGCCATGCAGCACCTGTGTTCCGATTCCCGAAGGCACTCCTGCATCTCTGCTGGATTCCGGACATGTCAAGGCCAGGTAAGGTTCTTCGCGTTGCATCGAATTAAACCACATACTCCACCGCTTGTGCGGGCCCCCGTCAATTCCTTTGAGTTTCAGTCTTGCGACCGTACTCCCCAGGCGGCGAACTTAACGCGTTAGCTTCGACACTGAGCACCTAAGTGTGCCCAACGTCCAGTTCGCATCGTTTAGGGCGTGGACTACCAGGGTATCTAATCCTGTTTGCTCCCCACGCTTTCGTGCCTCAGCGTCAGTGTTGTCCCAGATGGCCGCCTTCGCCACTGGTGTTCCTTCCGATCTCTACGCATTTCACCGCTACACCGGAAATTCCACCATCCTCTGACACACTCTAGCTAGCCAGTATCCATCGCCATTCCCAGGTTGAGCCCGGGGCTTTCACGACAGACTTAACTAACCGCCTACGCACGCTTTACGCCCAGTAATTCCGAGTAACGCTTGCACCCTTCGTATTACCGCGGCTGCTGGCACGAAGTTAGCCGGTGCTTATTCTTTGGGTACCGTCAGTCAACCGAAGTATTAATCCGGTCGGTTTCTTCCCCAACAAAAGTGCTTTACAACCCGAAGGCCTTCTTCACACACGCGGCATGGCTGGATCAGGCTTGCGCCCATTGTCCAATATTCCCCACTGCTGCCTCCCGTAGGAGTCTGGACCGTGTCTCAGTTCCAGTGTGGCTGATCATCCTCTCAGACCAGCTACGGATCGTCGCCTTGGTGGGCCTTTACCCCGCCAACTAGCTAATCCGGCATCGGCTCATCTTATCGCGTGAGGCCCGAAGGTCCCCCACTTTCACCCGTAGGTCGTATGCGGTATTAGCGTAAGTTTCCCTACGTTATCCCCCACAACAAGGTAGATTCCGATGCATTCCTCACCCGTCCGCCGCTCGCCGCCAGGGTTGCCCCCGCGCTGCCGCTCGACTTGCATGTGTTAGGCCTGCCGCCAGCGTTCACTCTGAGCCAGGATCAAACTCTTCAGTTGAACCTTCTAACCATCGGGGTTACCCCCCTAGGTTTGTTCCTGAACGTTTAACCCAAGCATCTTCAAACTATGGCTTATAGCTTTTGCTTGATTCTTGCTTGGACGCTCGTATTGCTTTGGACTTTCATCCACCGCAAGGCGCCCACACAAGATACCTGCGCACACTGTCAAAGATCAGTTACGACGCGGGAATCTGCACCCCCGCAGCTGACAACCTTTCGTCGTCAGCGAGCCGCACATCATACAACCATTTTCCTGACCGTCAACACCTCAGCAGAACTATTTTGCTGTCCCGCAACACCGTTTCGATCACCCCAGGAACCCCAGCCAATCGCTCAGCCATCCGTCCGCGGGGCGCGCATCCTAACCGCAAGATTCGGTTTGCGAAAGGGGTGGGCCAAGAATTTCGATTCGTTGATCAATCCATCATCGTCACGCGCGCCTGGCCGCCTATGCGCTGATCAGGCGAACCCGTGAAAAATTGCGCTTACCGACCTGCAATACGCCTTCAAACCCGGCTGTGAAGACACGCTGTGCATCGACCACGACTTCGGCATCGATGCGTACGGCGTTTTCCTTGAGCTTTCGATTGGCCTCCGAGTTGCTGGAGGTCAGGCCACACGCGGTCAACAAGGTGGCAAGACGAAGACCTTCGACCGGAACCTCGAGCTCGTTGAGTGGCAACTGGCTGGTATCGCCTTGACCACGCACCACCGCGTTCCAGCCGCCAATCGCTTGCTCCGCAGCGGCGGCGTCATGAAATCGCGTCGCCAGCTCGCGTGCCAGGCGAAGCTTGAGATCGCGCGGATTGAGGTCGCCCGATGCGATATCGCGCTTCAGCACTTCCATCTCGCCGAGCGAAATGTCGAAACTGAGCAGCTCGATCCAGCGCCACATGAGTTCGTCGCCGATCTTGAGCGTCTTGGTGACCATATCGATGGCCGGCTCGTTGATGCCGATGTAGTTGCCCAGCGATTTGGACATCTTGTTCACGCCGTCGATGCCTTCCAGCAAGGGCATGGTCAACACGATCTGGGGCGGCTGGCCGTAATGCTCCTGCAGCCCACGGCCCATCAGCAGGTTGAATTTCTGATCGGTACCACCGAGCTCGACATCGGCTTTCAGGGCAACCGAGTCGTAACCTTGGGCCAGCGGATAGAGGAATTCGTGGATCGAGATGGATTGCTGGGCCGCGTAGCGCTTGGCAAAATCATCACGCTCAAGCATCCGCGCTACCGTGTACTGACCAGCAAGCCGCGCCATATCGACGGCGGACATCTTTCCAAACCATTCCATGTTGAAACGCAGCTCAGTCCGCTCGCGATCCAGCACCTTGAACACCTGTTCGGTATAAGTGATGGCATTGGCTTCTACATCTTCGCGCGTCAATGGCTTGCGCGTCGCATTCTTTCCGGTCGGATCACCAATCATTCCGGTGAAATCGCCGATCAGGAAGATCACCTGGTGACCGAGATCCTGGAACTGGCGCATCTTGTTGAGCAGCACGGTATGGCCGATATGCAGATCCGGCGCAGTCGGGTCGAAGCCGGCCTTGATCCGCAGCGGACGACCGAGCTTGAGGCGAGCCTCCAATTCCTCGCACTTGATTATCTCCTCGGCACCGCGGCCAATCAGATCGAGTGCGGATTGAATATCGGTCATGGATTCCCCTACGCGTTCAGGTGGGCGCCCGGGAAACAGGGTTTCCGAGATGCAATGGTGAAGGATCAGTTAATTGTTCGTTAATCGAGGAATGTTTCGCAACCCCGCGTCTACATTGACATTGACGGCGCTTGCAAGGGGCCGTTATGTTACGCGGACAGTATCCGGAACGCGATTGTGAGCGAAACGAATCCGCCTCCCCAGCACGCGAACCGCATCGCCAGCCAGGATCCCGTCCGGCGACACATGCTCCCCAAAAAATTGAAGCGCAATCTGCGTAGCCAGACTTGGCCATTCATCCGCAGTTTCGCCACTGCGCCGCGACGCGAACACTGGATTCTTGGCGGCAGCGTGATTCTGCTGACCGTCATGGTCGGCGTCATCATGCCGACCTTCGCCAGCGCCACGCGCAGTGAAATGGATCATTCCGCATTCACCACGCTGCAACTTCCGCTGCCGCCGCTGCCTGCCAGCGCAAGTGCGGATGCCGCGATTGCGAGTCTTGCGGCCGATTACGGCAACGAACCTGACTGGACGATCGCCGTGGTCAAGGCGGGACAATCACTCTCGGATATTTTCCGCGAGCAGGGACTCTCACCCAGCGACCTTCAGCGCGCACTTGATGCGCAAACAGATGCGACTGCCTTGCGTCGGATCCGTCCCGGCGACGAGTTTTCTTTCGACATCGACAATTCAGGCGCGCTGCGCGCCCTGCGTTTTGATCGCAGCGAAGCGGCGCGCGTAACCCTGGACTTCGCGACCGACAAGGTCACCGAGTCTGTCCAGGATCGCGCACTCGAGCGTCGCGTCGAAATGGCCCACGGCGTGATCAACAGTTCTTTGTTCGAGGCTGGTGACCAGGCCGGCATGAGCGACCTGATGACTCTGCGCCTGGCCAATGCATTCGGCTATGACATTGATTTTGCCCAGGATCTGCGGGTGGGCGACAGTTTCAGTGTCATCTACGACCAGGTCTACCGGGATGGCGAGCGCCTGCACGGCGGCGACATCATCGCGGCCACCTTCGTCAACCAGGGCAAGCGTTTCACGGCGGTCCGCTTCACCAATGCGAAGGGTGAAACGCTTTACTACACCGAGGATGGTCGGCCGTTGCGCAAGGCCTTTCTGCGCACCCCGGTTGAGTTCACCCGAATATCCTCCAAGTTCACGGCCGGCCGCATGCACCCGATTCTCGGCAAGATGCGCGCACACCGCGGGGTCGACTATGCCGCGCCCAGCGGCACGCAGATCCGTGCAGCAGGTGCCGGCAAGGTCGTCTTTCGCGGCAAGAAAGGCGGGTATGGCAACGCGGTCATCATCCAGCACAACGGGAAGTTCACGACACTCTACGGGCACATGTCGCGCTTCGCAGCCGGGAAAGTGGGCCAGCGCGTCAGCCAGGGCCAGGTAATCGGCTACGTTGGCATGACCGGGCTCGCCAGCGGCCCCCATCTGCACTACGAGTTCCGCCTCGATGGCAAGCACCGCGATCCACTGACCGTCACCTTGCCCAAGGAAGAGCCATTGCCGGCCAGTGAACTCGCCCGCTTCAACAAGGGTTCCGGTGTCCTTCTGGCTCGGCTCAAGATGGTCGAAGCCGTGCATCTGGCGCGCCAGGACTAGCCCGGATTATTCATGAAAAACACGCGCCCTCGCTTGTTCCTTGAATCCACACGGCTTTTCGCTCATTCGGCAATAACACCCGCTATTGCCTCAATCGCGAAAAGCCGTGTGAATCCAATGTCCTGCGCGATCATCACGCGTATTCATGAATAGTCCGGGCTAGGCACTGTCGATGTCTGAGCTGTTTCTTGGGCTGATCTCGGGAACCAGCGCAGACGGCATTGATGCGGCACTGGTACGCTTTGATTCCGCGACCAAACCTGTCACCGCAGGGAAAAAAGCATCGCCCCCAAGAGGGGACAAGCGGCTGAGTTCGCCCCCGCAAGACTCGGGTTTCGCGATGCAGGTTGTCGCCGCCGAAACCTTTGCCTACCCTGCGGAATTTCGCGCGCGCCTGCTGGCATTGACCGCCGCAAACGCCGCGATACCGCTCGATGAGTTTGGCGCCCTCGATGTAGCCGTTGGCGTGAGTTTCGCCGATGCGGCAATGACCTTGCTGGCCAATGCCGGCGTTTCAGCGGCCGACGTGCGCGCAATTGGCTCGCACGGTCAGACCGTTCGGCACCGGCCCGACGGCCGGTATCCGTTTTCCCTGCAGATCGGTGATGCGGCGGTGATCGCCGAGCGTACCGGCATTCTGACCGTGGCCGATTTCCGCCGCGCCGACGTCGCTGCCGGCGGGCAGGGCGCGCCGCTCGCTCCGGCCTTCCATGCGGCGGCATTTGCCAATCTCATGCCTTGTGCCCTGCTCAACCTGGGCGGAATCGCAAACCTCAGCCTGCTAAACGGCCCCGAAGATATCCTCGGATTTGACACCGGCCCGGCCAACTGCCTGCTCGACGCCTGGAATGCCCGGCATACCGGGACTCCCTGCGATGCCGGTGGCGCGTGGGCAAGCTCCGGGACAGTCGATCCCGGCCTGCTCGATTCCTTGCTGGATGACCCCTATTTCAAAGCCGCGCCGCCGAAGAGCAGCGGACGCGAGTATTTCAACCTCGACTGGCTCGATGCGCGACTTGGGCCCCGGCAGATCACGCCGGTCGATGTCCAGGCAACCTTGCTGGCCTTGAGTGTACGCAGCATCGTCGAAGCACTGCGCATGAGCGCATCACCCACTCGCCGCGTGCTTGCATGCGGTGGTGGCGTGCACAATCAGGCCTTGATGTCGGCACTCGCGACAGCGTTGCGGCCGCTCGAACTGACCAGCACCGCCAGCGCCGGGCTGGATCCCGATTTCGTCGAAGCAGCCTTGTTTGCCTGGCTGGCGCGGCAACGCCTTGCGCATCGCCCAGGCAATTTGCCAAGCGTTACCGGCGCACGCGGGCCACGCGTGCTCGGCGCGCTGCATGCCACCTCGGCTTAGCCGCTGGCTCAATCCTTGGATTTTTCGCCTGGGTCGAAGGTCGGACCCGATTCAACCTGGCGGAATGCCTCCATCGCCTCCCTGAATGCCTGGTTCTCGTTCTGGTTCCAGACGCCTCGCATTGTCGCGATATCCTGTCGATCCTGGCCGAAGACGTGCTCGTTGCTCAGGCCGACCGCATAGCGCAGGGCACGCACCGCTAGTTCGTTGATTGAACAGCCTCGCTCATTAGCGAGATCGCGTATGCGCTCGACGGTATCCAAGTCGATATTCTTGATGTGGAGATCAGCCATCGGTCAGGGGAACCGCTTTGGTAACGTGCCAATTGTCGCAACATTGCGACCGGTTTTCATTGCGCCAGCGCTCAAGTATTTGAGTGCGTTCGAGCAGGCCGCGATTTCGGCGCAATCCGGTTCCACAACCAAGCCAGCAACAGCAGGGTCGGAATGACCGATACGCTGCTGATGACGAAGAACATCGTGTAGCTCGATGCCTCGACAATATATCCCGCGAAGCCACCAATCAGCTTGCCCGGCAGATTGGCCAGCGACGACAGCAGGGCGTACTGGGTAGCCGTGTAGCGGCGATCCACCAGGGATGCGAGGAACGAGACGAGCACGGTTCCGGCGAATCCTTGCGAGAGATTATCGCCAGAGATCGTCGCCACGAACGTCCACAACTGTCCGGGATACATCGACATCAGGATGAACAGCAGATTGGACACGGCCACGGCGATTGCCGCAATCAACAACGAGCGGCGGACGCCGATGGCCGCAACCGTAATGCCGCCGAGGAATGCGCCGCCAATACCCATCCAGACGCCATAGAGTTTCGACACGGTGGCGATGTCGCTCTTGCTGAAACCGGTGTCGAGATAGAACGGCCCGGCAATGCTGAGCATCTGGTCCGGCAGCTTGAACAGGCCGACGAAGGCCAGCAGGATGAGCCCGAGAACCCAGCCGTGACTGCGGAAAAATTCGATGAATGGCTTGATATAGGCATCGACAAAGCTCGGGCGCTCCTCGCTTTCGATACGCTCGCTTGATGACGGCTCAGCGGCGAAGAGGGTCGCCGCCGCCGGAATCAGGGCCAATCCCGCCATGCACAGGTAGCCGATCCGCCACCCGGCGAAGTCGGCCAGATAGAGAACCAGGGCGCCTCCACACAACTGCATCCCGATTCGGTAGCCAAGCGTATAGGTCGCCGCGAGGGCGCCTTGCATTTCGATCGGCGCAATCTCGACGCGATAGGCATCGACCATCGTGTCCTGGGTGGCGCCGGCAAAGGCGGTGAATCCAGCAAGGGCCAGAAATAGCGCAATGGAACTGACAGGGCCCGTGAATGCGAGTGCGGCGAGCCCGCCAGCAATTGCCAACTGGGAGGCAAGCAACCAACCACGGCGACGTCCGAGACGGCGGAAGACCGGCAGTTGGCGCGAGTCGAGCAAGGGCGCCCACATGAACTTGAAAACGTAGAAGAACGTCAGATAGCTGACAAGTCCGATCGGGCCAAGCGCCCAACCCGCATCGCGCAGCCAGATCGCAAGCGTGTTGCCGACCAGAAAAAATGGCAGTCCACAACCGAAGCCGAAGAAGAACAAGGTCAACGCCGAGCGGGTGCCGAATGCCCGGGCCGCACCCCGCCATCCGCGTACCGCTTCCGCAGAATCGTTGCTCACTCGCGATAATCCACAATGAACGGCGCATGGTCGGAAAAACGCTGCTCACGCTCAATTGCCCAGGCCTTCAGGCGTGGCCGCATCGCCGGCGTGGCCAGTTGGTAGTCGATGCGCCAGCCGACATTGTTGGCGCGTGCCGCGCCGCGGTTGCTCCACCAAGTGTAGTCCTCGCCCTCGGGATTGAGTTCGCGGTAGGCGTCGACCCAGGCGCCCTTGTCCAGCATGTGTCCGCCACACATCCCGTTGAGCCAATCGCGCTCCTGCGGCAAACACCCCGAGTTCTTCTGGTTCGACTTCCAGTTGCGGATGTCGAGCGCGCTGCGCACGATGTTCCAGTCACCGCACAAGACGTAGTCACGCCCGCTGCGCAACCACTCGTCAAGAATCGGCTTGAGCCACGCCATGACCTCGAATTTGAAGCCCTGGCGCAAATCGCCCGACGAGCCCGAAGGTATGTAGAACGAGACGACGCTGAGCTTGCCGAAGCGTGTCTCGATATATCGTCCCTCGTCATCGAATGGCGCCCAGCCGAGAGCCGTACGCACCTCGTCCGGCTCGTGTTTGGCATAGATCGCCACACCGCTGTAACCCTTTTTAGTTGAAGCATCCTTGTAGAAGCAGTGATGACCATCCGGCCGGAACATCGGGTCAATGAGCTGATCCTCCTGGGCCTTGGTTTCCTGGATGCAAGTGACGTCGGCATTTTGCTGCTTCAGCCAGTCGAAAAAGCCTTTGCTGGCAGCGGAGCGAATGCCGTTGGCGTTGAAGCTGATGATTCTCATTGGGAGTGGGGAGTGGGGAGTGGGGAGTGGGGAGTGGGGAGTGGGGAGTGGGGAGTGGGGAGTGGGGAGTGGGGAGTGGGGAGTGGGGAGTGGGGAGTGGGGAGTGGGTTGGAGGTGAGCGGTGAGCGGTGAGCGGTGAGCGGTGGATGCAACGCGACAACCGTTGTCCTGTCAACGATACTTCGCTCTTTGCGGTGATCATTTCATTTGCGAAAACCGCCCTTCCCGCTAACTGCTTACCGTTCTCTGCTAACTGCGTCGGCTTTCATGCATTGGAAGAGTCTTGCACAATCGACTCCCTACTCCCTACTCCCCACTCCCCACTCCCCACTCCCGCATGCATGCTTACCAACGTGAGTTCCTCGATCTCGCCCTTGCACGAAAAGTGCTGCGCTTTGGCGAATTCACACTCAAGTCGGGCCGTGTCAGCCCGTACTTTTTCAATGCCGGACTGTTTGATTCGGGTGTGGCGTTGAATGCGGTTGGGCGTTGCTACGCCGCTGCGGCGGCCCATTCGCAGGTGCCGTTCGACCTTGTCTTCGGGCCAGCGTACAAGGGCATTGCACTGGCTGCGCTGACCGCTGCGGCATTGGCCGAGCACCACGCGATGGATTGCGGTTATGCCTACAACCGCAAGGAGGCGAAAAGCCATGGCGAGGGCGGCACCTTGGTCGGCGCGCCGCTCAAGGGGCGGATCCTGATCGTCGACGATGTGATCACTGCGGGCACGGCCATCCGCGAATCGCTGGCACTGATCCGCGAGCATGCCGCTATTCCCGCCGGCGTGCTGATCGCGCTCGATCGCCAGGAGCGCGGCAAGAGCTCACGGTCGGCCGCGCAGGAAATTGCAGCGGAATTCGGCATCCCGGTGATTTCAATAGTCGGTCTCAACGACCTGCTGGACTATGCCGGCGAGCACGATCAACTCGCTGGCGAACGCCAGCGGCTTGAGCAATATCGCGATCTTTTCGGTGTGTGACCGTCATCGCTTCGAGTGCGCCGCCGACTCGCCTATACTCATCCAGCCAGAGGAGTCCCATCGATGCGCAAAACGAGTCTTCGCCTGATCCTGATCCTGCTAGCTTCGACGACCGTTGTTACGGCGCTTGCGACAGGCAACGTCCGCTACAAGTGGCGTGATGCCGAGGGCAACCTGCACTATTCCGACAGCCTGCCTGCCGACGCCAATGTGTACGGCTACGACATGGTCAGTGCCCAGGGCATTGTCGTCAAGCATGTGCCTCCGGCGATGACTCCCGAGCAGCGCGCTGAAGCGAAAATCGAAGCAGCCACGGCGCGTTCGGCCAAGGATGAAGCCGAAAGGCAGGCTCGCGATGACCAGCAATTGCTCGCCGCCAATCCAACCGAAGCCGATCTGCTGAACACGCAACAACAACAGATCGAAATGATCGATCTGAGTATCAAGAGCCTCGAAACCGGACTGCAGAGCCTGGGGCGCAGCCTGACCGACTTGCTCGGGCGCGCAGCCGACCTTGAACGTGACAATAGTCCGGTGCCGGCCAGATTGACCGCACAGATCGCCGATGTTCGCAGCAAGATCGACGCCCAGCACACGCAACTGGATCGTCGTCAGGCCGAGCGCGAAAAGGCCACCCGCGGGTTCGCCAAAGAGCTTGATCGATACCGCGCGCTGCACGAGAAGTACAAGCAGCCCTGAGTCGATAATCAGAATAGACCGGCAAACAGGATTGTTGGCGGTCGTCCTGCGGATCCTTTGACACGAGGGTCTCAGCCCTCAAGGCGCATGACCGGGCCGTCCTCGACACAATTCGGACCGCCTTCGATTGCATCGCCTGAACCATCCGCTCAGAACGGCAGCGGAAGGGCCTTGTCCACCGCCTGCAATTGTTCGCGGAAGGCCGCCTGGATGCGCTTGAGCGACGCTTCGCTGTCGGCATCGAAACGCAGCACGAGAACCGGTGTGGTGTTCGAGGCGCGCACCAGGCCCCAGCCATCCGGCCAGTCCGCGCGCAGGCCATCGATCGTGGTCAGGCGCGCGCCCTCGAAGCTGGCCTTGGCCTTGAATGCATCGATGAATTTGTAGTGATCGCCTTCGCGCATTTGGATCTTTAGTTCGGGCGTCGACACGCCCTTGGGCAAGGAAGCGAAAATTTCCTCCGGCGTCCGGTCATCAATATCGCTGGCAAGGATCTCGAGCAGGCGCGCGGCGGCGTAGATCGCATCATCGAACCCGTACCAGCGCTCGGCAAAAAAGAAATGGCCGCTCATCTCGCCGGCCAATTGCGCGCCGGTCTCGCGCATTTTGGCCTTGATCAGTGAATGCCCGGTACGCCACATGATTGGACTGCCGCCATGCTGCAGCACCAGCGGTTGCAGGTGGCCGGTGCATTTGACGTCGTAGATGATCGCCGCGCCCGGATTGCGGCTCAAGACATCGATCGCGAACAGCATCAGCAGGCGATCCGGAAAGATCACCTCACCCATTTTCGTGACCACGCCAAGACGGTCGCCGTCGCCGTCAAAGGCGAGGCCGATGTCGGCACCGGTTTGTTTGACCGATATGATCAGATCCTGCAGGTTGTCGAGATCCGATGGATCAGGATGGTGGTTCGGAAACGTTCCATCGACATCGCAGTAGAGTTCATGGACTTCGCAACCGATCCCGGCGAGCACGCTTGGGGCAATTCCGCCAGCGACACCATTGCCGCAATCGATCACGACCTTGAGCTTCTTTTCGACCTGGATGTCGTCACTGATCCTCGAGATATAGTCTCCGCTCAGGTCCATGACCTGCAACCCGCCTGCACCACTGCTGTAACGATTCTCGGCGATGCGCACATAGAGATCCTGGATCGCGTCCTCGGACAGCGTCTCTCCACCAAGCACGATCTTGAAACCATTGTAATTCGGCGGATTGTGGCTGCCGGTCACCGAAACACAGGATCCGGTCTGCAGGTGGTAGGCGCCAAAATACGTCAATGGAGTTGGCGCAAGACCGATGTCGATGACATCGCAACCGGCTGCGCGCAGACCTTCTATCAGCGCTGCGGAGAGTTCCGGGCCGGACAGGCGGCCATCACGACCAACCACGATTTCGCGCAGGCCACGATGCTGGGCTTCACTGCCGATGGCGCGGCCAATCTGGTGGGCGATATCGTTGTTCAGGGTTTCGCCGAGCACGCCGCGGATATCGTAGGCGCGAAAGATGCTGCGATTCACATTGACCTTCTTCTCGCCCGGTTTTTGCCTGGGTGGCGCGGCGCTGGCCGGTTTCGCAGCCGGCCTGACACTCGCCGGCTTCTGCTCGAGGATCTGCGCAAAAGTGATCTCATTCGCGGAAGTGCGTTTCCCGGGTCGCAACGAGGCGGCCGCACCTTGCATGCCCACCTGGCGCAGCCACAAGGCGGCAAAACCTCCAAGCAGACTCAAGAACGTCAGCGGAATCAGCGCCCACAAATTGCGCGTCAGGAGGATTCTTGTATCCGGATCTGCAATCGCCAGGCGCAATTGCGATCCGGCGATCGGTACACCAAGGTCGCTCGAAGAGCTGCCGGCCGACGAACCGGCTCCGGCCATCACGGTGTCGCCACGGCCGTCACCCTGGCGCAGATCGATGCGTGTGCTGCCGGGATTGTTCTGCTTGAGCGTATCGATGATCAATGCAGCCGGCAGGGACAGATAGGCATAGGCAATCGGCGCGGCATCCCGGCCGACAGGAATCGCGAGAACGAGCTCCTTGTCGCTGCCGGCAGCAACGCGAATCTGCGCTGGCGCGGGCTTTCTTGCGATCTGCGCCTGCATGAGCATTTGCGCACGCGAATAGCCGAACGATTTCAGATCGTCCTTGCGAACCTCAAGCAATGTTGCGGCATAGAACTCGGCATCAATGAGCTCGGGCCATGCTGCGCGCATGGCTGCCGCCGCCGCCGCCGTACCGGCCTCGTCAGCGCTGCCCAGGACACCCAGGACGGCTTCGGAGTGGGCAATGGCAAGCGCCCTTTCGTCGAGCTCCTGGATCTGCGCGGTGATGGCCTCGACACTGCGTACCCGGGCTGTCTCGGCAGCCTCGAAACTGCCGCTCTCACTCCACGCCACCGAACTTTGCCAGAGCAGGAAGAAACCGAAAAGCATCAAGACCGTGGCAATCGCCAGCGGCACGAGAACCCTCAGTCGTGGCAGAGCCGCAGCCAGGGCCAGAGCAAGCCGCGACTTCTCCTTCCTGGCTTTACTGCTCGCCGGCTGATTTTCCTCCGCCATACGGTTAGCCCCTTGTTGGTCACGATGTCCAAACGATCGCTAGTTTATTGCCGCGTGCAGCATACTCGACAGGTCGACCCTGATCGACCGCCTCACTCGCGCCCGGAACTGCCAAACCCACCGCTACCGCGCACACTCGGATCAAACTCATCCACGCATCTGAACGCCGCCCGCACGATCGGCATGAAGACCAGTTGCGCAATGCGCTCACCGGGATTCACCGTGAACCGCTCGCTTGAACGATTCAGGCAGGAAATCATCAGCGCCCCCTGATAGTCCGCATCAATCAGGCCGACGCCATTGCCGAGCACGATGCCATGCTTGTGGCCGAGTCCCGAGCGCGGCAACACGATCGCACAAAGTGAAGGATCACCGATATGGATGGCGATACCGCTCGGGATCAGGGCGGACTCGCCCGCATCCAGATCCAGCGGCGCCTCGATCATGGCGCGCAGATCCATGCCGGCCGAGGCGATAGTCGCATAGTCGGGCAGCGGAAACTCCGCACCGAGTCGGCGGTCGAGTATCTTCAACTCCACCGGCACGCTCATGCCGATTGCGCCGTTGCGCGCAGCGCCGCATGACGCGCAGCGATGCGCTCGATCAGGGATTGGGCGAGATCATTCTTGTCGGCCAGGGCGAGTTGCTCGCGGCCTCCCGGCCATAGCAGCAACAAGGCGTTCTCGCCACATTCGAAGCCGAGCGACTCGCCGACCCGGTTGGCCGCGATCATGTCGAGGCCCTTGCGTTCAAGCTTGTCCTGCGCATAGCGCTCGAGATCATCGGTCTCGGCCGCAAATCCGACCAGGAACGGGCGCTTCGGCAAACCGGCGACTTCGGAGAGGATATCCGGATTCTGCACCAGTTCGAGCGCCAGCGGCTGGCCGGATTTCTTCAGCTTTGAGGTGGAAACGACCTCGGCCCGATAGTCGCCGACGGCGGCGGCCGAGATGAAGATGTCATGGGAGCTGGCTGCCGCAACCACCGCATCACGCATCTGTCGGGCGCTGCGCACATCAACGCGCTCGACACCCGCCGGTGTCGGCAATGCAACCGGGCCAGCGATCAGGCGCACGATCGCGCCAGCCCGCGCAGCGGCGGCAGCCACGGCAAACCCCATCTTGCCGGAGCTGCGATTGCCGATGAATCGAACCGGATCGATATCCTCGAACGTCGGCCCTGCACTGACCAGCACGCGCAAGCCATCGAGCAGTCGCGGGCCGCGCGCCGCCACCAGTGCCGCAACCAGTTCCTGAGCTTCGGGCAGGCGCCCTTCGCCGGTTTCTCCGCAGGCCTGGCTGCCGAGCGCCGGGCCGAACACGCGAACCTTGCGTTGGCGCAGCAAGGCGATATTGGCCTGGGTTGCGGCATTCGCCCACATCTGCTGGTTCATCGCGGGTGCCACCGACAGCGGGGCCGCAGTTGCGAGCACGAGCGTACTGAGCAGATCGTCGGCACAGCCATGCGCGATACGCGCGAGCAGATCGGCCGATGCCGGAGCGATCAACACCTCGTCGGCCCAGCGCGCGAGTTCGATATGACCCATCGCCGCCTCGGCGGATTCATCCCACAAACTGGTGCGCACAGGATTACCCGACAGTGCCTGAAAGGTCGGCACGCCGACAAAACGTGTTGCATTGGCGGTCATCACCACGCGCACCTCGGCACCGGCATCGCGCAGGCGACGCACGAGTTCGGCCGCCTTGTAGGCGGCAATCCCGCCGCTTACGCCGAGCAGGATACGGACGCGATTGAGTGGGCCGTCGCTCATGTAAGACATTTCTGACAAGACAAAGGGCGTCAAGCTTACCGAAATTCGCCGCAAACGCTGCTGCCAAAGTCTCATATCGATGAGTAATGTCGGTATTCCCGAGCAGGCGGTATCCGAAACCATGAGCATCCGTGACTGGCCAGACGGCGAACGGCCCCGAGAAAAATTGCGCGCCCGCGGCAGCGCTGCACTCTCCGATGCCGAGCTGCTCGCAGTTTTCATTGGCTCGGGCCACCACGGCAACAGCGCCGTCGACATCGGCCGCAACCTGCTGACCCGCGCCGGTGGACTCAAGCCGCTGTTGCACGCCAAGCAGAAACTTTCGGGTCTGGGGCCGGTTGCCTGGTGCCGACTTCAGGCGGCACTCGAGATCGGCCGTCGCTATCTCGACTCGGAACTGCGTGAAAACGAGGCGCTGACCGATCCGGCGGCCAGCGCGCGCTTTCTCAAATCACGACTCGCGGCGTATCCGTACGAGGTATTCGCCTGCCTGTTCCTCGACAACCGCCATCGTGTCATCGCCTTCGAGGAACTGTTTCGCGGCACCATCGATGGGGCCAGCGTGCATCCACGTGAAGTGGTTCGGCATTGTCTTTCGCACAATGCGGCCGCGGTCATCTTTGCCCACAACCACCCATCCGGCGTTTCCGAACCGAGTGCCGCCGATCGCGCAATCACCTTGCGCCTGCGCGATGCGCTCGCGCTCGTCGACGTCCGCGTGCTCGATCATTTCGTCATTGGCAGCGGCAACCCGACCTCACTGGCGAAACGAGGCTGGATCTAGAACGGCTGACAAGGGTGATCGATGGCGGGTCGCGCACTATACTCGGCACAAGATCGAGCCAGGGGCAGTCAGGCCACGTGATTTTCGAGTTTCCCACATCGTTTCCGGCGGATGCGACCGAATTGATGGTGGCCGACGTCGATACCGCACGCCGGATCGTCGGCGAACGGATCCGGCCACTCGAAACGATCCTTGCCCGGCGCCACGCGCAATTGCAGCCCCTGACCTCGACAAGCGCGGATTCCGAGGCATTGCTGACGCGTTGCGCCAATGCCCTCCGCATCGCCTTTGTCCGCATGGCCTGCCGGCATGGGTCGCTGGGCGAGGATTTCCACGCCTACCACAACGAAACCCATATCCTCGACATCCTTGGGCCGCGCATCGACCGTCTGATCGCGACGCATGGCGTATTCGCCCTCAGCTTGCGCGACTGGTGCGTATTGAACCTGTTTGCCGCCTGTCACGATTTGCGCCAGCGCGAGCTGTCGATGTATGAAGCGGGAGTCGGTGCCAACGAGCGCGCCAGTATCGAGGAAACCTTTCGCTTGCTCGATCACTGCGGATTTTCCCGCAGCATTGATTCCGACATTTTTCTGGCGATCGATCTGACCATTGGCGGCAGCACCTTCGATGCGCGGCCGCCGCCCGGCAGTGCCGCGTTCAACGCGGCCGAGCTGGTTCAATCCGGCGGCGCCCTGGCCGCAAAGCTCTCGCAGAAGCTCGACAAGCATCGACCCGACTGGCGTGATGATCCGCGCATCGTTCACGCCCACGAGCTTGCCCTGATCACCGCCGACCTCGACACGGCCAACGTCGCAGAGTCGTTCGACCGCTTCGCCAGCAGCGCCGAGAATCTCTGCCTTGAACGCGAAATGCTGTGCATGCGCGATCTCGATTCCGCCGAAAGCGCGCAACCGGTTCTCGGTTTCCTGACCGACGGACAGAATCGTTTCTTTTTCGATCTGCACCGTTTCAACTCGGAACTCGGCCGTCAATCGTTCGGGCCGGCCAAGGACGACAACGCCGCGAGGCTCAAGTCGCTGAGTCTCGGATTGCGCGCCCGCATTGCCATGCGTGGTCGTCCGGAAAGCGGTCGCCAAGTACTCAAGGCCTATGCCGAAACCGTCGCAGGCCTTGTCTGAAGCGGGTTCGCGGGCGTTGTTGCAGCTCAAAACTATACACATACCAAGCCGTCAGCCTGGGCAAGGGCTCTGATTTCATTGAGTCATTTCGCGCATACAGCTCATCCCTTGAAAAACAATGAGTTATGCGCTTGCATCAAGCTCGGATTCAGGCAAGTGCTTGATTTCAGTGGAGACTACCCGAGGCGCGCTGAATTTTTTTCCACAGAGTTATCCACAGGCCGGCCCCGCCCCTGAGCCCCTGCGATTCGTACATTCGGTTCATCCGTATGCGGGCACGTCAGATTCATCGGGCGGGTGGTACGCCCGACGCCGAAGCGGTCATCAACCCGCGCAGCTTTGGGAAACCCGACGCGCCCCCTACAATAGCCAACCCGCTGCCGATTGAATCCCGCCGTGAAAGACGCCTTGCGCGAGCTGATCCATGGAGCGCTCGCAACCCTGCGTGCGCAACAGACCCTGCCTGACGATGTGGGCCCAAGCTTCGTCGTCGAGCGCACGCGCAACCGCGATCATGGCGATTTCGCCTGCAATGTCGCCCTGACCCTGGCCAAGCAGGCCGGACGCAAGCCACGCGACATTGCCACCGAGATTGTTGCCGCGATCAAGGATCCGCGCGTTGACCGTGTCGAAATCGCCGGCCCCGGCTTCATCAATTTCTTCCTCGGCGCGCCGGCCATGCACGCCGAAGTCGCGACGATCATCGACAGGGGTAGCGATTACGGTCGCAATGCCAGCGGCGGCGGCCGCAAGCTGCAGATCGAATTCGTCTCGGCGAATCCGACCGGTCCCCTGCATGTCGGACACGGTCGTGGTGCAGCGGTTGGTGACAGTCTTGCCCGCGTGCTCAACGCAAATGGCTGGGCGGTTACACGCGAGTTCTACTACAACGATGCCGGCGCACAGATCGACAACCTCGCCTTGTCCGTGCAATCGCGCTGCAAGGGCATCGAACCCGAACAAGACGGCTGGCCTGCCGACGGCTATCGCGGCGACTACATCAGGGATGTCGCGCGCGATTTTCTTGGCCGCGAGACCGTGCATGCCGATGGCCAGGATGTCAGTGCCAGCGGCAATGTCGATGATCTCGATTCGATTCGTCGCTTCGCCGTGGCCTGGCTGCGCCGCGAGCAGGATCTCGACCTGCGCGCATTCGGTGTCACTTTCGATGTCTATTTCCTCGAATCCTCGTTGTACAGCGAGGGCAAGGTCGAGCACACCGTCAAGCAACTGATCGCAGCCGGCCATACCTACGAAAAAGACGGCGCGCTATGGCTCAAGACCACCGACTTTGGCGATGACAAGGATCGTGTCATGCGCAAGTCCGAGGGCGGATATACCTATTTCGTGCCCGATGTCGCCTATCACGAAGGCAAATGGCAGCGCGGCTTCGAACGCGTCATCAACGAACAAGGCGCCGATCACCATTCGACCGTCAATCGCGTGCGCGCCGGGTTGCAGGCGCTCGATGTCGGCATCCCCAACGGCTGGCCCGAGTATGTGCTGCACCAGATGGTCACGGTGATGCGCGGCGACGAGGAAGTGAAACTGTCAAAGCGTGCCGGCAGCTATGTGACCTTGCGCGATCTGATCGACGAAGTCGGCCGCGACGCGACGCGCTATTTTCTCGTCGCGCGCAAGACCGATTCGCAATTGATCTTCGATATCGACCTGGCCCGCGCGCAGACCAACGACAACCCGGTCTACTACATCCAGTATGCGCATGCCCGCGTCTGCAGCGTGCATCGTCAGCTCGCCGAACGCGGCATCGGCACCGATACGAAAGGTGGTCTTGGCACGCTCGACCGCCTCGACAGCGAACACGAACGCGCGCTGATGAGCGAGCTGTCGCGCTACCCGGAAGTGGTCGAAGCCGCGGCGCTCAATCTCGATCCACAACTCGTCGCGCAATACCTGCGCGAAGTCGCGGCGGCATTTCATGCGTATTACAACGCACACCAGTTCATCGTCGATGATGTCGTCATGCGTGACGCACGCATCGCGCTGGCCGATGCGGCGCGCATTGTGCTCGCCAACGGTCTCGACCTGCTCGGCGTTTCCGCGCCGGAAAGCATGTGACCCTCTTCCGCCCCCTTTTCCGCGCAATGCAGGATTCATTGCGCACACACCGGCTTCAGGAGTTCAGGTAATGGCTACACGTTCACGCAAACAGGCGACCCGCGGCGGCTCGCGGCCGGCCGTGCCGGCCTGGATCTGGCTTGGCGTCGGCGTCCTGCTCGGCCTTGTGGTCGCGATGGTCTTCCTCGGCAGCGACTGGGCACCGACGTTGCGCAAGAAAACCGGCCCGCAGCCGAATCCCGAAGCCGTCGCGCCACGCGAAACCGATCCGCCCCTGATAGAGGCCAAGGACAAGCCGCGCAAGAATTACGATTTCTATTCGGTGCTGCCGGAAATGGAGGTCGTCATTCCCGACGCCGAGATTTCGGCCAAGGCCCGCGCCGAAGCAGCCCAGACACCGACCAACGGCAACAAACCAGCCGTTTCGGCGAGCGCTCGTTATCTGTTGCAGGCCGGCTCCTATCCATCGGCAAAGGGCGCCGACGAGATCAAAGCCAAGCTCGCCATCCTCGGTTTCGTCGCCCAGGTCACCCCGGTGACGATCAATGGAAAGACCTGGAATCGCGTGCGCCTCGGCCCCTATGCCAGCGCCAGCGAGCTCGAAACGGCCAAGGCCGCGCTCTCCGACAATGGCTTCAATGCGATAGCGCTGAAGGAAGAAAGTACCCACTGATTGCCACAGAAAACGCTCTTGGGCGGCATCAAATTGAAGGGAACGCTCGATCTGTGGGCGTTGACGGCGGGGATGATTGGCGGCGATCTCGCATTCATCGATGGACGGCACCTCCGGTCGGGCCTGCATGGGACCACGATGCACGCCATTCGACGGTAGAACGCTTTGGTGACAGCTCACTGTCGCTGGCCCAGTCTCTCGTCGCCCAGCCTAGCTCGGAGAGTGCTGCACCACCTCGATGGACTTCACGGTTTCATCCGTAGGCGGAAGGTGCAATATGCCCTTTGGCGTGGAAACCGCCGGAGCGGGCGCGCCGGCGTTGTACTCGACAAGGAGATCGCAACGCTCGCCCGCGTAACTGACGATGCCGCCTTGCAGATTGTCTGCATAGAGCGAGGGCCTGCCCGTTGCTTTGACGACACCAGCCAAACGAGCCTCCACTTCCGCCCGGCTCATCCCGACAGCAACTCCCACGCCCATGAGCGGACACGCCGAAGCGCCGCTTCCACGCGCAACGGTACTTGCGCCGATCAGGCCCAGAGTCAAGACAAAACCGACACTTTGTATACGGCGAGTCATTGTTCTTTCAACTGTTCCGTTACCGAATCATAGTAGCCGCGCAGCCAGCAACGAAGGAAAATCCAAAGGCCAGCAGAAGCAAAAAAGCTCAGGGCAACGATAGCGCTCGCCCGGGGTTGACGGGAAGTCTCTTGAGGAACTGTTAGCACTCAACTACTGGCGGTGAACGCGATAGCGCGCAAAGTGCTTCCATGTTCCATCTGGCTGCGCCGCCTCGAGGACAAATAGCCATGTTTTCGACGCAGGGTTGTATGTGAAAGTGTCTCGGAAAGACCCGCGCTGGTACGGAATAATAAACTGAACCGAGCTATCTTTAACGCGTCCGGTACCATGCGGAATGGAGTACCTGGCTCCAAAGCTGTCCATCCAATGCACAATGACAGTTTTGCTTTCCGCGTCGTATCCGATGAACACCCGCGCCTCGTATTGCGACGGCACTTGTACATCATTCATGTGCAGCTCGGTAAACGCACCTTGGAGCGCGGGACCGGCGACCAGCCGATAGGTAACCGGCGTGCCCATCACATCACCGGACATGACCCAATTGCCGTCCAGCGCCTTCAGGGCTGGAGGGCGCTCAAGGATTTTGGGGTGCTCCTGGGCATGCAGAGTGCATACCGCGAAAAGCATCAGCAACCCGAATGTTGCTACCAATCGCATCAAACTTTCCCCTGAGTGCTCACCAGAATCAAGCCGCCGCGTCAGCGGTCGGCTTGATTGAGTTGGGCAGATCTGCTGGACGCCCCGCGCTCACTGACTACCTCGGAGATAAGTGCGCAACTTTTCGTACAGGGCGAGTTGTGTTTCGCGGCCCTCGGAAGTGACCTCTTGGAATGCGAGCTGATCGGCAGACATCTGAGCGAGTCTACTTTGAAGATACTCAACGAAACGGAGAATCTCCGCTTTGTCACCTTGCCAGAGATAACGAAGTTCCGCGTCTTCGAATGAGTCTGCGAAGACCAGAACGGTTAGTCCAGGCCGCAGTACATACGATGGTCCGCCCGCGACCCCTGGCATCTTGTCGTCATAGGTGGAATACCTGAACGTTGCTTCAGTTGGCGTAGTGATTGTGCCTCGTGCGACAGTCGAGATACTGATATTTGCCTGCGCCTGGATGTAGTACTTCGTCCGTCTGAGCAGATGGACATCTCGAACAACACCAACATACACGACTGGTGCGTCGCGCCTCTTCGACTCAATGCTATCCCTCACGTTGGCAGCGATCACGCTGTGGCTGCCAAGCAGCATCAGTGGCAGTAGTATTGCCAGGCAACACGATGCAACAAAGCCTTTTCTGTTCACGACGAATCCCATGGCGATGACCTCACAATCTGCCCAACACCAGAAATAAGCCGCCGCGTCAGCGGTCGGCTTGATTGACCAGTTGAACAAAGCCGCTACGCGGCAGATTGATTCACCCTCGTCTCACGCACCCGGTTGGTGCGTCCGCCGCTTGGGGGTCATTTCGAGACGAGGCTACGCTTGTGAACACATTCGATCAATCGGGTTCGACGCGCTTCCATTCCGAGATGCAGCGGGCGCTGCGACGGCAGGGCTTGAGCGAGGTGACGCGCGACAGTTATGCGCGGGCGCTGCGGCGCTTGGAGGGGCAGGTTGATGTGCCGCTCGATCAGCTCGGCGTTGCCCACCTCAAGGACTATTTCTCGGCCCTGATCGAGAGCCACTCCTGGAGCACGGTCAAGGTCGATCGCTGCGGACTGCAGTTCTTCTTCCACCACGTTTTGGAGCGCGATTGGGAGTGGCTGCGCATCGTGCGGCGAGAATTCGCAATCAACGGACTCGCCGCCACCCTGGCCATAGCGGACCGGAGCACTGCGGTGTATACCAAACAGCCCGCGCTGGCGCAGATCACGCCTGGCAACGGGCGCGCAATCGCCTGCGCCGGATTTGCGGAAAAACCGCACAAATCAGCCAAGATCCAACGCAAAGTACCCAGGCAATCGCCGGTTTCCGGCCCACGACGGTGAACTCAGACCCGTCCAATCAGCCGCCACCATCGCGGCGCCCAGAGCCCAAAAAACTCTGGCTCTTCGTGAAGACCTGTGGGTGATTCTGAAACGTTGATCCCGGCACAACCCATGCAGGACAAGGCTTTGCGGATTTCAGAGTTGTCCAGGAAACTGGCACGCCTTGTTGACGGTGACTTCAGTGAGGCTCCCGCAGCATTTGCTGGCCAGCTGTCGATTCCCCCGTTCACCTCCAGGCTGACGATCACAGCAGCATCCGGCTGGAGTGCGCCGCATTCGTCGCGCGCGGGTTTCGTAGGTTGGTGCTGAGCGCAGCGAAGCCCAACGGCTCTTTCGGCACGTTCGACGTCAGCTGGAGGGAAGATCGCGCCACGTTGGGCTTCGCTTGCGCTCAGCCCAACCTACGGTGGGAAGCGCTCACCGGCAGTTTGCCGGAACAACGAACTTCACCGAATGACCCACACGATTTCACGAAGACCCAAAGCTCGTTCCATAAGTAAGGCAGAGGATCGCCACCGGGCTTGTTCAACAAGCGGATCAGATCGCGGCTGCGCGCGATCTATCCTTCTACGTTAGCTTGCGACGCGGGAAACCAGCGGAAACTGCTCTGGATGACGTACTGATTCAACCGCTATATCAATATCGAGATCTGGCCAATACAGATGATTCTCGGAGGGCTGCTCTACGTGCAGCACCTTGCGGATTGGTGCGTCTTGAAACCAGGGAAACAGCTTGAACGACAAGAACAACTCCTCGTGACCCAGGAGCAGCCAAAAGCCATGCTGAGATACATTTGTAACTTCAGGGCCCGAAGTGCTGTTGCCAGGCGCGGCGGATTTCATTGGCGTGAACCTCTACTAGAGTTTGAGCAGCGCGAAGTTGGCGCCCGCTCATGCCCGCATTGTGCGCCGACTCAATTCGCGGCTCAATCCAGAACTTGGCCTCGCCGTCAGCGCAATGGACATGCACGTGCATTCGCGGCTCTTCACGAGAGAAGAAGTAGAAGCGGAAGCCGGCTTCGCGAAAGACTGTAGGGCTCATGTTGCCGAGCAGTATCTCATGCAAGCAAACAGAGAGCGTTCAGCGGCGAGCGCAATGAGTCCGCTTGAATGCAGGGCTAGGCTCTCTCACGGGAGTGGATAGGTGCCTCCGTTGAGGTTGTAGCCGAACTGGAACGTTGGGGATTCAAGGGCGACGGCACTTGCGAGCGGGTGTGTGCCCCGGAATGTCCAGCTTGGGGCTGTCTCACATGCTTGTTCCCGGTTACCTGCAAAAGCGATGCGGACGAGTTCAGTTACCGCTGATGACGCTGGAGGGAAGATGGTCTGCATACCCGCGGAGCTCGGGCCGCCCCTGACTGGGCCGACTGGCGTGCATTCCGCGGAGATGGTGAGATCCTCCACAGCAAGGGAGCCAGACCATTGCCCTTGAGCACTAGGACTGAGGCGGCCAACGCCATACGAGGCGTAATAGCCCTTTCTGTTCATGTAGCTGACATAGGCACGGTCGGGGAGCCAGAAGTCGAGGGCGAGGAATGGCCGACCCGGACCGAGATCGGTGGTGGGGTCGGACGGCGCCACACGAGCGAACCACAGGGCGACGGCTCCCTGGGCTGGCCAGGCTGGGGTGCGACCATCGATGATGAAGGTGCGTGCTCGGACGAATTCAAGAAAAGAGACGCCCCATCGTGCTTTAGCGGGGTGCTGACCTAGAAAGTCCTTTGCCCAAATTACGCCACCGGAAGCGAGCTCCGCGATGGTGATGAAGCGAAGGTGGGAGGGCAGGCGTCGCTGGACCGTTTCTGGATCAAAGGCGAGATAAAGCACGAGTTCTTCGGGACCCGCGACAAGCCATTCCGTCCGGGCGCCGTCCGGAAGGGCTGGCACATTAGTGGGGAGGTCCGCAGCGAGCAGAGACGAGCTAAGAAGCGTGGAGAAGAGAAAGCGCCTGATCATGTTCGAATACTGTGAGGTGTGCCGTCGGTTGAGTGCCGGTGCTCATCTAACACCGTAGTCAAGCCGACCCACGCAGTGGGTTCGGCTTGACTGATTGGTTGAACGAAGCCGCTACGCGGCAGATTGATTCACCCTTGTCTCGCGCACCCGGTTGGTGCGTCCGCCGCTTGGCGGTCATTTCGAGACGAGGCTACGCTTGTGAACACATTCGATCAATCGAGTTCGACGCGCTTCCATTCCGGGATGCAACGGGCGCGCAATCGCTTGCGCCGGATTTGCGCGAAAACCACACAAATCGACTAAGATCCAACGCAAAGTACCCAGGCAATCGCCGGTTTCCGGCCCACGACGGTGAACTCAGACCCGTCCAGTCAGCCGCCGCCATCGCGGCACCCAGAGCCCAAAAAAGCTCTTTCCATAAGTAAGGTAGAGGATCGCCACCGGGCTTGTTCAACCAGCGGATCAGATCGCGGCTGCGCGCGATCTATCCTTCTACGTTAGGTGCCTGGCCGTGCACCGGTGGGGTTAAGAACCGGATCGAAAAGGTTCTCCGAGACGAGCCAGCCCGTGTATTCCGAGATTGACGGTGTAGGGCTTGGAGAGGTGTGACCTGCGCTAACACGCGGTGTCTGCACTACGGCCTCTTTGAAATACGAAAGAGCCTCGTCTTTGGACGAGAAAGAATCCGATCGAAATGGTGGGTAGCCTGAAACATTGCGGCGAGTCACAACCGCCCACTCCTGCTTTGCGGGCTGGCTTGATGTGAGAGATCGCGTTGTGGCAAGCGACAGTTCCAAAACGAACATTCGATCGTCATGGAAGATCATGTCAAATATCAGTGGCCGCATTGCTGCTCCAGACACCTAACGAGGTTGTAGAAAAAGTACTTGATGACCGTTTCGAATTTTTCGATTGGCCACGAGAGACGCCTTAGATGCTTTTATGGCAATGAATTCTGCGTTGATCACACTCTCACGAGTGGTTTTTCGAGTGCTTTCCGCCCTGCTTCACACCAATGGACTTTTCCTACAACCTCAACACCGGTAATAAGCCGCCGCTGAAAGCGGTCGGCTTGATTTATTAGTTGAACGAAGCCGCTACGCGGCAGATTGATTCACCCTCGTCTCGCGCACCCGGTTGGTGCGTCCGCCATTTGGCGGTCATTTCGAGACGAGGCTACGCTTGTGAACACATTCGATCAATCGGGTTCGACGCGCTTCCATTCCGAGATGCAGCGGGCGCTGCGACGGCAGGGCTTGAGTGAGGTGACGCGCGACAGTTATGCGCGGGCGCTGCGGCGCTTGGAGGGGCAGGTTGATGTGCCACTCGATCAGCTCGGCGTTGCCCACCTCAAGGACTAATTCTCGGCCCTGATCGAGAGCCACTCCTGGAGCACGGTCAAGGTCGATCGCTGCGGACTGCAGTTCTTCTTCCACCACGTGCTGGAGCGCGATTGGGAGTGGCTGCACAGCGTGCGCGAGCCGCGCTATTGCGCCTACTTCTTCATCACCTACAGCCTGGGCCTGCGCCTGTCAGAAGCGCTGGCGCTGCAGGTCGGCGACATCGATTCGGCCCACGGGCGCGTGCATGTTCGACGCGCATTCGTGCCGCGCCGCGAGAATTCGCAATCAGCGGACTTGCCGCCACCCTGGCCATAGCGGACCGGAGCACTACGGTGTAAACCAAACAGCCCGCGCTGGCGCAGATCACGCCTGGCAACGGGCGCGCAATCGCCTGCGCCGGATTTACGAAAAAACCGCACAAATCAGCTAAGATCCAACGCAAAGCCGCCCGGCAATCGCCGGTTTCCGGCCCGCGACGGTGAACTCAGACCCGTCCAGTCAGCCGCCGCCATCGCGGCACCCAGAGCCCAAAAAAGCTCTTTCCATAAGTAAGGTAGAGGATCGCCACCGGGCTTGTTCAACAAGCGGATCAGATCGCGGCTGCGCGCGATCTATCCTTCTACGTTAGGTCTGGCTTGCGTGAGCTGGCGTTGTGTGAAGTTCAACACCGAGAGCCCGCACAAGCTTGATGATCGTGTCGTATCGTGGCTTTGCTCCGGGGGCAAGCGCCTTGTAGAGGCTCTCGCGACCAAGGCCCGTATCCTTGGCAAGCTTAGTCATGCCGCGAGCCTTGGCGACGTCAGCGATTGCTTGAAGAAAGACATTGGGATTGTCGTCTTCCAGTGCAGCATTCAAATACTCGGAAATGACAATGTCATTGTCGAGGTAGTCAGCAGCGTCAAATACAGCGATGTTCTTCATGGAGCCTCCAAGCTCTCAAGGAGAGCCTTAGCAATACGGATATCTTTTTTCTGGGAGGATTTGTCTCCCGCGCACAAGAGCAAGTAGGTGATTTCGCCTCTACGGCAGTAGTACAGGCGGTAACCAGGGCCGACGTGTATCCGCATTTCAGAGATGCCGTCTCCGACAGGGCCGCAATCACCAGTATTTCCGGATTCTGCCGAGCGGATCCTAGCAATGACGCGAGCCTTTGCTATTGGATCCCGTAGGGCCCTAAGCCAAGCGTCGAATTCCGACGTGCGGAGAAAAGTGCTCATGCGGCACTGTATCCAAAGCGATACACTTGCGTCAAGTGGCAGTTGTGCTCGGTGCCAGACCTAACACCCGTAGCTGAGCGGCTGCGAACGAGGAAACACGAATCAACGAGGAAGCCACAATGAGCAGTCCGCTCGGACGACCAGTTGAACGAAGCCGCTACGCGGCAGATTGATTCACCCTCGTCTCGCGCACCCGGCTGGTGCGTCCGCCGTTTGGCGGTCATTTCGAGACGAGGCTACGCCTGTGAACACATTCGATCAATCGAGTTCGACGCGCTTCCATTCCGAGATGCAGCGGGCGCTGCGACGGCAGGGCTTGAGCGAGGTGACGCGCGACAGTTATGCACGGGCGCTGCGGCGCTTGGAGGGGCAGGTTGATGTGCCGCTCGATCAGCTCGGTGTTGCCCACCTCAAGGACTATTTCTCGGCCCTGATCGAGAGCCACTCCTGGAGCACGGTCAAGGTCGATCGCTGCGGACTGCAGTTCTTCTTCCACCACGTTTTGGAGCGCGATTGGGAGTGGCTGCGCATCGTGCGGCGAGAATTCGCAATCAGCGGACTTGCCGCCACCCTGGCCATAGCGGACCGGAGCACTGCGGTGTAAACCAAACAGCCCGCGCTGGCGCAGATCACGCCTGGCAACGGGCGCGCAATCACTTGTGTCGAATTTGCGGAAAAACCGCACAAATCAGCTAAGATCCAACGCAAAGCCGCCCGGCAATCGCCGGTTTCCGGCCCACGACGGTGAACTCAGACCCGTCCAATCAGCCGCCACCATCGCGGCGCCCAGAGCCCAAAAAAGCTCTTTCCATAAGTAAGGTAGAGGATCGCCACCGGGCTTGTTCAACAAGCGGATCAGATCGCGGCTGCGCGCGATCTATCCTTCTACGTTAGACGCTGCTTTGGCGAGCTGGCTCCGGTTGCGGTAATAGCAGAGCGCAGCAGATCGTTGACAGCCTTGGACGACTGAAAGATTTCGGCAACATCGGGTTGCAGAACGACAACCGTAGTTCCCTTGAGTTTTGCTGCAAACCGATTCGGTTTTGACTTCGCGTAATCGAGCACATACTCGTCGCGAAGTTCGTCGTGGGATTGCTTACTTGAGGTACTTTTCATGGGTTGATGCCTCTCGGGCGGTTGCGCGCCTGGCGCTGATGATGCGAACGTTACCACGCCGTTCGACGAAGCTGACGTATAGCAAGCGGGCTGCGGAATCGTAGCCGACCATAAGCTCACGCTCCTCAACTTCGGAGTGGTCAGGGTCGGGGAAAATGCGGGCAAGCGGGTCAAAGAACACGGCGATTGCATCATTGAACGCGACGCCGTGCTTGCGGTGGTTGGCGATGGCTTTGCGCTGGTCCCATTCGAACTGCATGTGCAACAGTTTAGCCGGACACCTGCGCAGCGTCTAACACCAGAGTTAAGCCGCCGCGTTAGCGGTCGGCTTGGACGAATAGTTGAACGAAGCCGCTACGCGGCAGATTGATTCACCCTCGTCTCGCGCACCCGGCTGGTGCGTCCGCCGCTTGGCGGTCATTTCGAGACGAGGCTACGCTTGTGAACACATTCGATCAATCGAGTTCGACGCGCTTTCATTCCGAGATGCAGCGGGCGCTGCGACGGCAGGGCTTGAGCGAGGTGACGCGCGACAGTTATGCGCGGGCGCTGCGGCGCTTGGAGGGGCAGGTTGATGTGCCGCTCGATCAGCTCGGTGTTGCCCACCTCAAGGACTATTTCTCGGCCCTGATCGAGAGCCACTCCTGGAGCACGGTCAAGGTCGATCGCTGCGGACTGCAGTTCTTCTTCCACCACGTGCTGGAGCGCGATTGGGAGTGGCTGCGCATCGTGCGGCCGCCGCGCGAGCAGCGCATTCCAAACGTGTTGAGCCAGGCCGAGGTGGTGCGGCTGCTGCACAGCGTGCGCGAGCCGCGCTATTGCGCCTACTTCTTCATCACCTACAGCCTGGGCCTGCGCCTGTCAGAAGCGCTGGCGCTGCAGGTCGGCGACATCGATTCGGCGCACGGGCGCGTGCATGTTCGTCGCGGCAAGGGCTGCAAGGATCGTCTGGTGCCGCTGCCCGATCTCACCCTGCGTGCCTTGCGTCGCCACTGGGCTGGGCATCGTCATCCGATCCTGATCTTTCCCGCACCCGGCACCGATCCATCCACGCAGAGCACCATGCATCGCGGCGGCGTGCAGGCGGCGCTCAAGAAAGCCCTGCCCGATGCCGGCATCCATCGCCGCATCACCGTGCACAGCCTGCGCCACAGCTACGCCACCCACCTGCTCGAATCGGGCGTCGACCTGCTCCAGATCCAGGCCCTGCTCGGCCACAGCAGCCCCATCACCACCGCGCGCTACGCCCACCTCACCGAGGTTACCGCGGCCAATACCCGCGAGCGGATCAACGCGCTGATGCAGTCCCTGCAGAGCCTCTGGAGGACACGCTGATGCGCCTTGCCGAGCTGGTTGAACGTTTCGAGCCCGAGCTGATGCAACGCTACGGCACGCGCATCAATCGCGACATGCGCCGCGCGCTGCACTGCTGGCGTCACTGTCGCGGCGCTCAGGCACCGCACATCGACTGCCACTGCGATGCCTGTCTTGCCAGCACCTGCCTGGCGCAGGCCTGCGGCCACCGTGCCTGTCCGCACTGCCAGCACGATCTGGGCGACGCCTGGCTGGCTCAGCAGCGAAGTCTGCGCATACCGGTGGACTACTTCCTGCTGACCTTTACCCTGCCGGCCCAGCTGCGCCCACTGGCGCGCTGTCATCCGCGACTCGTCTATGCCGCGCTGATGCACTGCGCCTGGCAGACCCTGCGCCAGTTCGGGCATCGCGGCCGCGGTGTTGAACTCGGCGCCACCGCCGTCCTGCACACCCACAGCCGCTCGCGGGATTTGCATCCGCACGTGCATCTGGTGGTGCCCGGCGGCGGGGTCAATCCAAAGACCGGGCGCTGGAACCAGAAGCGGCGCTACCTGTTCAACCAAGCCAACCTGGCGACCGTGTTCCGCGCCAAGCTGCTGCAGCGCCTGCGTGAACTCGGGCTGCGGTTGCCGCCCGACCTGCCGAAAAAATGGGTGGCGCACTGCGAATGTGTGGGCGACGGTGAAAAGGCGTTGGGCTACTTGGCCCGCTATCTGTATCGCGGCGTGCTGAGCGAGCACGACATCCTTGATGCCCATGACGGCCAGGTGCGCTTTCGCTACCGCGACTCGAAAACCGGCCAGTTCCAGATCCGCCGCCTGCCCGGTGCCGACTTTCTCTGGCTGCTGCTGGGGCACCTGTTGCCCAAGGGATTTCGGCGCAGCCGCAACTACGGCGTACTCCACCACCGGCGCAAGAACCTGCTGCGCCGCGTGCAGCTGATGCTGCGCGTCGTCATCCCGCCATCCCAGCCCAAGGCCAGACGCCCCGTGCTGTGCCGGCGCTGCGGCAATCCGATGCGCATACGTGTCGTGCGGCGGGAATTCGCAATCAGCGGACTTGCCGCCACCCTGGCCATAGCGGACCGGAGCACTACGGTGTAAACCAAACAGCCCGCGCTGGCGCAGATCACGCCTGGCAACGGGCGCGCAATCGCCTGCGCCGGATTTGCGGAAAAACCGCACAAATCAGCTAAGATCCAACACAAAGCACCCAGGCAATCGCCGGTTTCCGGCCCACGACGGTGAACTCAGACCCGTCCAGTCAGCCGCCGCCATCGCGGCGCCCAGAGCCAAAAAAGCTCTTTCCATAAGTAAGGTAGAGGATCGCCACCGGGCTTGTTCAACAAGCGGATCAGATCGCGGCTGCGCGCGATCTATCCTTCTACGTTAGGGCTCATGGTTTAGTGCGACCCGTGCAGCAACTCTATGCCACTGAATGCGACGTGGTAGCCAGCACCTTTGACCGGCAGTGACATCTCAGCGTCATTGGTGCCGGACGAATTGGCGATGCCCACGCTGGCGAAGTAACAAATTGCGCCGGCCGCTAAGGCGCGCTCAATGCAGAGGGTCTTGATGGAAGGATCAAGAGTGCCCTTTGCCGGGTAGCAATCGGTGCGAACAACAACGAACTCGAGCTGACCATCCTTCGTTGAGACAACTTGAGGGTTTACTGACAAATCGGTGTTTACAGCGACAATCTCGTGGCCCTCTCGCTGGAGGAAGCCGAACACAACCTCAACACCGAAGTCGTGAATCTCAGCTTTGGTCATCAGGTCTGCCATGACCTCTCCCCTGAGCTCTAACACCGAAGTTAACGCGCCGCACATGGACGCACGATTTTGGCGGCAACACACAACGGTCGCGTTGAACGCCCAGTTAGGCAGAACCTACACCGAAGTGAGGCACTGTGGAAGCCTTGCACCTTGTAGTTGTGACGATGCGTGGGCAAGCCGATGCCGGAACGCTGCGATAGCCGGCTTTGAATGGGGAGGGCGCGCGATGTGCGCGACTGATGCGACGAACGAGCGCGCCGCTGATGCCGCTAGGCTGGCCCAGGGCCTGCGACCGGAGCTGGTGCGAAACCTGGCGCCGAACGACCTTTGACCCAAATGCGTTGACCGGCCTAACGCCCGAAATCAGCGGCGCGCGTAGCGCGTCCGCTGGATTGAGTTGTTAGGCACCAAACCTCAGTACACATGTGCAGACGCGTCGATAATGAACTCGGCATGGTTTGCTTTGCACCATGCCTCAAGCTCGCTCCGCAACGTTGGCCATAAGTCTTTGGCCCAGCTTGGACACTTGCGTTGCCATTCCACCTCGGTCGGCAAGTACGCGGAAAGTACACCCATTGGTAGCTCTAACGTGAAAGTACCACCTGGGCCGGTGCAAACAAGCTCTTCTTTCCATTTTGGCTGAAACGTGAACATAACCCCTCACATGCTATGACTTGGAAACTCTGAGAGTTCCTAGCCACCTCAATTGGTGCCTAACTACTAGTCGACACCAAAGTGGTGTCTATTCCTGGTGTCCAATCCCGGATTTCGGGGCCTTGTTGTAGGATATTTCCTACAAAAATCATCAACTTCTGCCGATAGTGGTGTCTAGCCCTTGTGTCTAATCTTGGGGTCTCTCCCAAGGATTGGATCAAGGCCATGGAATATTCACATTCTCCATCCCCGGACGCAAGCACAAGTGAGCAGGCGCCGCGGTTGCTTGACCAGGTGCGGGCGCGGGTGCGCCGGTTGGGTTTGGCGATTCGTACCGAGCAGATTTATGTGGACTGGATCCGGCGTTTCATTCTGGCGAATGGGAAACGCCATCCACGTGACATGGGGGCGCGCGAGGTTGAATGGTTTTTGACCGAACTGGCGACCAAGGGCAAGGTGGCTGCGGCAACGCAGAACCAGGCACTGTCCGCCTTGCTGTTCCTGTACCGGGAAGTGCTTGGGCTGGAGTTGCCGTGGATGGAAAACATCCGCCGGGCCAAGCGGCCGGAACGCCTGCCGGTGGTGCTGACCCGGGATGAGGTGTATCGGATCCTTGACCGCTTGAGTGGCGCCAGTCATCTGATGGCGAGTCTGTTGTATGGCTCGGGGCTGCGCCTGATGGAATGCATGCGTTTACGCGTGCAGGACATCGACTTTGTTCGTCGCGAAATCACGGTACGGGCAGGCAAAGGCGGCAAGGATCGTCGAACCATGTTGCCGTCGATGTCGATCGAACCGTTGCAACTGCAGTTGGCGCAGACGCGCATGACGCATGAGCGTGATCTTGGCGCGGGCCATGGTGCGGTCTGGTTGCCTGCTGCACTTGAGCGCAAGTATCCGAATGCGGCGCGGGAGTGGATCTGGCAGTACGTGTTTCCTTCGCGCTCGCGCAGTATCGATCCGCGATCCGGTATCGAGCGGCGTCACCATGTCGACGAGAAGACGTTGCAGCGCGCAGTTCGATTGGCTGTGCAGTCGGCTGATATCGGCAAGCATGCGAGCTGCCACACCTTGCGCCACAGCTTCGCCACGCACCTGCTTGAATCAGGTTCGGATATCCGAACAATCCAGGAGCTACTCGGCCATTCCGATGTATCGACGACGATGATCTATACGCATGTGCTCAATCGCGGCGGCTCGGGGGTGGTGAGTCCGCTGGACAGACGGTGACCAGGGAGCGGGTAATTGCATACCCGCCATGTCGCGGATCGAGATCGTTTTGACGTTCAGGTTGTGCGGTTCGACGCGCTCGTTGTCTGCGGACTGGCCTGCCCTCGCTATACTCCCCGGAATTTCAAGCTTGTTGATACCGCGTGCCCGAGACTATCGATCCGATCTGCATCACCGCTTATACCTCGACATCGGCCCTAGGCCGAGGCCTGGCCGATCATCTCGATGCCTTGCGCGAGGAGCGAGGTGGCTTGCGCAACAATGATTTCACCGGCGAGCCGCTGACATGCGCGATCGGTCGCGTGACTGGCCTTGAACAGGCTGCCTTGCCGGATGCGTATACCGCTTACGAATGCCGCAACAACCGCCTGGCCTGGCTTGGCATCGAGGCGGATGGTTTTCTCGATCAGGCGCGTGCGGCGATTGGCCGATATGGTGCTGATCGAGTGGCCCTGCTGGTGGCGACCTCGACGTCGAGTATCGGCGCGAGCGAAGAGGCCTATGCACACCTTGAGGATGGGCGTCTCCCGGAGGATTTGCGTCGACGGGAGGTGCACACACCGCATTCGCTCGGCATCTTCCTTGAGCACGCGCTCGGCACGCGGGGGCCATGCCTGACCACGGCGACGGCGTGCTCGTCGAGTGCGAAGATATTCGCCACAGCGGAACGCATGATCCGCCTCGGCATTGTCGATGCGGCGATTCTTGCGGGCGTCGACAGCTTGTGTGGCAGCGTCCTGTTCGGCTTCAACTCGCTCGAGCTGGTCGCGCCGGAGCCTTGCCGACCGTTCGATGTGCGCCGACGCGGCATCTCGATCGGCGAGGCGGCAGGTTTTGCACTGGTTGAACGCCATGCCTCGGACAAGGTGCCGAGGCTGATCGGCTGGGGTGAATCGAGTGACGCACACCATATGTCGACGCCGCATCCCGAGGGACTTGGCGCACGCCTCACGCTCGAGGGCGCATTGTCGCGAGCGGGTCTCACTGCGGCGGATGTCGACTACATCAATCTGCACGGTACGGCGACGCCGAAGAACGACGAGGTTGAAGCGGGCGTGGTTTCCGCCGCATTCAGCGCACGCACGCGGGCCAGTTCAAGCAAGGGCTGGACCGGACATACGCTGGGCGCGGCCGGCATTCTTGAATCGGTGATCTGCCTGCTCGCGATCGAGCACGGCCTGATTCCCGGCACGCTCAATTGCGAACAGCCCGATCCAGTCTGCGGCCCGCAGATTGCGCTGAGGAATGAATCGGCCGATGTCCGCATCGCCCTGACCAACTCGTTCGGCTTTGGCGGCAGCAATTGCACGCTGGCGTTTGCACGTGGGGGCCGGGCATGAGCGCGCTCGATGTCCGCCTTGACGGTATCGGTTTCTGGGCGCCGGGATGGGCGAACTGGCATGAGGGGCGGGCCGGTTTGCGTGGCGAGTTGCAGGCGGATCCTGCCGTGATAAAGCCGAACCCTGCCCTGCTCGCCGCAGCCGAACGCCGACGCGCGCCCTTGCCGGTTCTGCTGGCCTGCGAGGTTGCCGCACAAGCCTGTGCGGAATCCGGGCATGCCATCGATACCCTGGCTTCGGTGTTTGTCTCGACCCATGGCGATCTCATCATTACCGACTACATGTGCTCGACCCTGGCCAGCGCTCCGCGCGAGCTTTCGCCGATCAAGTTCCACAATTCCGTGCACAACGCGCCGGCCGGTTACTGGACGATCGCCGCAAATTGCCATGCCGCGTCAACCTCGATCAGCAGTTGGCATTCGAGCTTTGCTGTCGCCCTGTTCGAGGCGGCGGTGCAGGCGAATGCCGACCATTTGCCGGTGTTGCTGGCTGCCTATGACACCGACTCGCCAGGCCCGCTGGCCGAAGTTTCACCGGCTTCGACGATATTTGGCGTGGCCATGGTGGTGTCACCCGCGCGTGATCACGATGCCTCGCTGCGATTGCATTTCAACGCGCAGACCCGCGCGGAAGCTTCGATGGACTTGCCGGCTGCGTTTGCCGGGATGTCGGAACGCAATCCGATGGCCACGCAGAGCCTGCCGCTGCTCGCCGCCCTAGCCAGCGCAAGGCCTCATATTCTGCAACTGCAAGCAGGTCGGCAATCAACCCTCTCGATCGAGGTGCGCGCATGAATGCATCGCCGCGCGGACGCGTCGCGATCCTGATCCCGGCCCTGAACGAGGAGCTGGCGATCCGCAGCGTCGTCGAATCGGCCTTGGCCGTGCTGCCCGATGTGATCGTGATCGACGATGGCTCGACCGATGCAACGCTGGAACAGATTGCCGATCTGGCGGTGATCCTGATTCGACACGAGTCGCCAAAGGGCAAGGGTGAAAGCCTGCGCGATGGCTTCCGCGAGGCGCTGCGCCGGGGTTTTGACGCGGTGGTGGCGATGGATGGTGATGGCCAGCACGATGCTGCCGACATCCCGCGCATACTCGCGGCGGCGCGCAGGTATCCGGACAGCCTGGTCATCGGCGCACGCATCCGCACTCGCGAGAACCAGCCGAACGCGAGGCGTCGCGCCAATGCGGTCGCCGACTGGGGCATTTCCTGGGGCTGTGGCATCCCGGTCGCAGATACGCAAAGTGGACAACGCTATTATCCGCGCAAGGCAATGGAGCTGGTCGACATTCCGGCGCAGGGTTTCGTGTTCGAGGCGGCCTTGCTGATTGCCGCCGTGCGCGAGCTTGGGCTTGGTGTGGTTTCGGTGCCGATCGACACGCGCTACAGCGGCGAGTTCCGCCTGAGCCATTTCCGCCCGGTGCGCGATGTCACCCGGATCACCCTGTACACAATCGGCCAGGTCATCCGCTACGGCCATGTGATCGACAGCTACCAACGCTCGCATTCCACGCCGCCGCTGGTTTTTGATCCTGCTGTTGGCGGCGAACAATCGGCATGAACGCGATTCCGATCCTGCTGATCCAGCTCGTTGCGATCCTCGGCATTGCGCGTCTGCTGTCGGTCGTGCTGCGTCATTTCGGCCAACCGCCGGTGATCGGTGAAATGCTCGCCGGCATCGCACTCGGGCCGATGGTGTTTGGCGCGCTCGCGCCGCAGGCTCAGGCGTTCCTGTTTGCACCGGCGAGCCTGTCCGCACTTGATGGACTCAGCCAGATCGGCCTCGTATTGTTCATGTTCATTGTCGGTGCCGAATTGCGCCTGCCGGGTGGCGCGAAGCGACATCTGGGCGCATCCAGCATGGTCGGTGCGCTCAGTGTGCTGCTGCCCTTTGCGCTCGGCATCGCGATTTCACCCGGGCTGCATGAACGGTTTGCTCCCGCAGGTGTCGCGTTCTGGCCATTTGCATTCTTCATGGCCGCATCGATGTCGATCACGGCCTTTCCGATCATGGCGCGCATCCTCAAGGAGCGCGGCATGACCGAATCGCCGATCGGGCGATTGTCATTGACCTCGGCCGCGCTGGCCGACGTGCTCGCCTGGATCGTGCTCGCCTTCGTCGTCGCCATGATTTCCAGCAAGGCCGGATGGGCGGGATTCATGCTCACGCTCGCCGGCAGCATCGCCCTGGCCGCATTTGCGTTCGGGCTATTGCGCCCGTGGCTCGCCCGCATGCTGAAGCGCCATGCGCCCGATGGTCGACCTGGCAACGGCATGCTCGCCTTGATCCTGATCCTCGTCTTCGCCAGTTCGGCGGCGACCAATGCGCTCGGCCTGCATGCCGTGTTCGGTGCATTCCTGATCGGGGCCGTATTGCCGCGCGACAACGGCCTGCTCGCATGCCTGATGGAACGCATCGAATACGTTGCCGTGCTTGTACTGATGCCGGTGTTCTTTGCCCTGGCCGGGCTGAACACGACCGCCGATGCCTTTACCGGTGCCGGTCTCGGCGCCTTGGCCCTGATCCTTGCCGCAGCCGTGTTTGGCAAGATCCTCGGTGGTGCCGTCGGCTCGCGCCTGGCCGGGCTTGGCTGGCGTGACTCGATGGCGGTCGGCGCGCTGATGAATGCACGTGCCTTGATGGAATTGATCGTCATGAAAGTCGGCCTCGACATCGGCGTGATCGGCGTCGAGATCTTCACGATGCTGATGGTCATGGCGGTCGTCACCACCCTGATGACCACACCGCTGCTGATCGCGCTCAGCGGCGGCCGGCCTCGTCGTGTACCAATCGCGGCGGAGTCCGGACCTCCCACCGGAATCCCGCAATGAGCGAAGACCTGCATGCGGATGCGGTGATCCTCGGTGGCGGCCTGGCCGGGCTCTGCCTCGCCTTGCAGTTGCGCCAGCGCTTCGCCGATCTCACCATCGTCGTGCTCGAACGCAACCCACATCCGCTGCCGATCGCCGCGCACAAGGTCGGCGAGTCCAAGGTCGAGATTGGCGCGCACTATCTCGCCGATACCCTAGGTCTGCGCGAGCATCTCGATGATGCGCATATCCGCAAATTCGGTTTCCGCTTTTTCTGGAGCGAGGGGCGCGAGGATATCGAGGGCGTCACCGAACTCGGGGTCAGCTCGGTACTGCCGACGCCGACCTGGCAGATCGATCGCGGCATTCTCGAAAACCATCTCGGCGAGCTTGCTCGTGAACGCGGAATCGATTTCCGCGATGACAGCGTCGTGCGCGGAGTCGATCTCGGCGAAGGCGATGCGCCACATACGGTGCGGGCGACCGTGCAAGGCGGAACGAAGACCTTCAGCGCGCGCTGGGTCATCGATGCCAGCGGTCGAGCCGGCTTGCTCAAGCGCAAGCTTGATCTGGCCGAGGAAAACGGCCACGACGGCAATGCGGTCTGGTTCCGCATCGACGCCAAACTTGCTGTCGACGACTGGAGCGACAACCGCGATTGGACGCAACGCTGCACCCCGCGCGGCGAGCGCTGGCGATCGACCAATCATCTGTGTGGCACAGGCTACTGGGCGTGGCTGATCCCACTCGGTTCCGGAGCGCATTCGGTCGGCATCGTCTGTGACGCCAAGCTGCATCCGATCGAGAAGATGAACACCTTCGAGCGCGCGCTGGAGTGGCTGCATGAGCATCAACCGCTGCTCGCCAGAGCCTGTGAGGCCAAGCGCGACAAGTTGATGGATTTTCGCTTCCTGCGCGGCTATTCGTATGGCTGCAAGCAGGTGTTCTCGGGTGATCGCTGGGCCTTGACCGGCGAGGCTGGCGTGTTTCTCGATCCGTTCTATTCACCCGGCACGGACTTCATCGCGATCAGCAACACCTATGTCTGCGAACTGATCAGACTGGAACGCGCGGGCAAGCCGGTCGGCCCGTACGCACGCATATACGAGCAACTGTACTTCTCGTTTTATGCCAACACCATGAGCATGTATCGGGACAACTACGCTTTTTTCGGCGATGCCGAGGTGCTGTCAATCAAGGTGATCTGGGACTATGCCTACTACTGGGGCGTACTCTGCCAGCTCGTGTTCCAGAACCGCCTGGCCGACATCGCCTTGCTTGGCGAGCTGCAGAGTGACCTCGTCGATGCGGCTCGCCTCAATCTCGACATGCAGGCGTTTTTCCGGCGCTGGGCAAACTTGAGTCCGCGTCCGAACGAGGCGGTGATGTTCGACCAGCAGGAGCTCGCCTGGTTTGTCGGCATGAATGCCAGCCTGCATGATCAATTGAGCGATGCCGAAGTGCGCGAACGTCTGCGTGGCAATGTCGCGCTGATGCACAAGCTGGCGGCAACGATTGTCGCCCGCGCGCAGAAGGCGTGCCCGACGCTCGATGCAGGCGGACTGCGCTCGCAACCAGCCTCCTCGACAGCGTTGTTTGGCGACCCGCAGGAAGCGGCTTCAGTCGCGATGCTTCGTGGAGTTTGAGCGAGAGCATTGCGCCTGCAGGCGCTTCGAACGACAGTGCGGTCTGCTTTTCGCCGCTGGCTCATTCCAGATCGCCGAGCTGGGCGTCCAGCTTCGGCGACTTCAGCCATTCAGCAATGTCCTTGCCGAGCGCCTTGACCGTGCGACCGAGCACCGAACACGAGCCCTTGTAGCCGGCGAACGCGCCGCCCATTGAATTGCGCCGTGCCGCGAAGCTGCCGATCAGCTCACCATCACGATAGAGCTTGCCGGCGACCAGGGTGCTCTTGCGGTGGCCGATGAAGGGGTTGCCTTCCGAAACCGCATCCTTGATCTGCATATCGAGAACCATGCCCGGCGCATCGGTGCTGAGCACGCCGGCGAACTTGACCTCGATCTGCTGCTCCTCGCGCGCATATTCCTCAAGGTAGTCGGCAAGCTGGTTCTGGATATCGCACTCCTTCTTGATCTTGCCCGCGATCATCGCGTCATCGGCAAACGGAACCGGCCTGGCGACAAGGATCGGATCCGCCGCGATCGCGCTTCCGGCAAGCAGACCCATGCCGATGCAAAGCATCCATGTACAACGCTGCATTCGTCCATTCCCCTGATCTGGCCGGAATTGGCCGGGCGCAATCATGCACAATTCCCGCCTCGCTTGGGAAGCCGGCAAGCTGCGCGGCGTCGGCAATGAAGCACTCAGCAAGCGCCCGGAATCCGCCTGGACGTATCCGGATGTGAAATTCCTTCGCGCGAATGGAGACACTTGCCCCTGCTCAAGGCCGCGCGCATGATGACAATCCGATTCCGGATCACCGCCGGATCGCCATGACAGGCCAAACCTGAGGGCAATATGAATACTATTTACAATTCCGTCTTGATCGCCGTGGCGCTCGCGGCAAGCGGCATCGCCCAGGCGGCGGACACCAAGATCGACGTTGCCAGCGCGAATGCTGCCGTTCCAGCGGTGATCCGCGCAAGCACGGATACCCCGATCAGCTATCCGGGCGGCACACCGCCTTCCAATATTGTCGGTTCCTTCGATGCACAGGACTCGACTTTCAACCGGCCGGTCAGCTGCGCTTCGCTATCCGGCGTGGGCACGGCAACGCCCTTCGATACGATCACCCTGACGAATACGGGTGCCAGCGCGGCCACGGTCAATGTTCGACTTGGTCAGTCGGGCGATCCTTCGACCGCTTGCGGCACGATAATCGATCCCTTCATGGCGCTTTATGACGGCAGCTTCAATCCCGCCTCGCCGCTGACCAATTGCTTGCTGGTCAATGATGATACCAATGGCGTGATCGATCGCTGTCCCAGCCTGACCGGCGTGAGCATCCCGAGTGGACAAACCCGCGTCATCGTCTTGACCGCGTTCGACAACGGCGCCACGTTTCCGTATGAAGTGACCTTCGCTGGCACAACGCCTGTCAGCCTGCAATCGTTCGATGTCGATTGAATTGGGTTCTGATCGCTGATTCGGCGGTGGCATGAGCTGATCATCAGCCCATGCCGCCATTGACGCCGATCACCTGGCCACTGATATAGCCCGCATCGTCGCTGCACAGGAATCGAACCAGCGCCGCGACTTCCTCGGGCTTGCCCACGCGTCCGACCGGCACGATGGCCTTGACCATTGCCGCATCGAACGTCTCGCCGAGCATGCTGCCTTCGATCATGCCCGGCGCGACCACGTTGACCGTGATCCCGCGCGAGGCCATCTCGCGTGCCAGCGACTTCGAGGCACCATGCAGGCCGGCCTTGGCCGCCGCGTAGTTGGTCTGGCCACGATTGCCGAGCACGCCGGCCACCGACGAAACACTGACGATGCGACCGAAGCGTGCGCGTGCCATTGGCAGCAGCAACGGCTGGGTGACGTTGAAGAATCCGTGCAGCGAGACATCGATCACGCGCCGCCATTGCGCCTCGCTCATCCCCGCCATTGGCGCGTCATCGTGGATGCCGGCGTTGTTGACGACAATCTGGATCGGCCCATCGGCGAGCAGCGCTTCGATCGCTGCGCGGCACACCGCACCATCGACGACATCGAAGGCGATCGCCGCTGCCTTGCCGCCCGAAGCACGAATCTCCTCGACGACAACCTGCGCCCTGGCGATGTTCGCATTGGCATGCACAATCACCTCGTAACCCGCGCCCGCCAGTGCGCGGGCAATCGCACTGCCGATGTCGCCGCTGCCGCCGGTGACGAGGGCGCGTCGAGGGGATGAGGTCATGTCTGGACTCCTTGGCTGGTGGCGCGAGTGGTTGGGGGCGTTCGGATGAGGATAGCAAGGACATCGCGGATCACTCTTCGATTGATCGATCCGGGATTGTCTGTTTACTCGTCGTCGCGACGCGGACCGGGGTTTTGTGGTTTTCTTTGCGCTCCTTTGGAACGCAGCGTCCATACCGCCGCGTGGAACATCGCTTTTGTGGGAGTCCACGCCCCGCCTTCGGTGGCGCGCTGTCGCGCACCTGACATGAGGGGTGCGGTTTCGTGGGTCGAGGCGGTGGTTTTTCCTTCTCCCCCCCCCCCGGGAAGAAGGAAAAACCCGCTGGCTGCGCACCTTGCCAATCACTGAGTTGCGTTATGTTGGACGAGCGGAACTTCATCGCGACGCTTGCGGGCTTCGTTGTCTCGCGCCACGCCCAGCAACGTGGCTGAAGCCACTCATGCCAAAGCAGGTTGCCGACGCAGGTGCTCCAAGTAGCCCTAAACGCTTTTCTTCCTCGGCGCATCTATGCCCGGGTCACCCAACCTCCGGAGCACCCCATGTTGCGACCCTTCCTGCTTTCCCTGGCCATGGCGACGCTGGCGTTGGGCCCGATTTCCCCGGCTTGCGCCAGCGATGACATCAGCAAGGTCAACGGCTCGATCCGCATCGATGACGGCAAGACGGTTGGCGATCTCGATACGGTCAATGGTTCGATCAGCCTCGGCGAGCATGGCCAGGCTGACGAGATCTCGACCGTCAATGGCTCGATCGACATCGGCGACGATGCCGGCATCCGATCCGCCGGTACGGTCAATGGCCGCATCTCGCTTGGCAAGCGTGCGCGCGTCAGCGACGGAATCGAAACCGTCAACGGATCTCTCACACTGGATGAAGGCAGTGATGTCAGCGGCGATGTGTCCAACGTCAACGGCAGCATCCGTCTGCGCAAGGCGCATGTGGGTGGCGGCATCAAGACGGTTGGCGGCGATATCGAGATCGGTGCCGATTCCAGCGTCGACAAGGGCATCCGCATCGAGAAATCGAGCAGTTGGTTCAACTGGGGCAACGACAAGCCTGTGCATGTCGTGATCGGCCCGCGTGCCGTGGTCAAGGGCATGCTCGTGTTCGAGCGCGACGTCGAACTGCTGGTCAGCGACAGCGCGCAGATCGGCGAAGTGAAGGGTGCCAAACCGGTCAGGTTCAGCGGCGATCATCCTTGACTCAGTCGAGTCGCATCACCGGTTCTGCGAGCCCAACGGCGGTCACCGCGCGGAATTCGCAGGTCCGCCTTCTACTCTACCCGCGCCCTCCTTGGTTCTCTGACGCCATGCCCAAACATGGGCCGGCGCACGCCGTTATCATTTGCTTGTGCGACACGGAGTGTGATTGACTCGGCGGCCGTGGGCACGAGCCCATGGCTATTGAATTGGGGCGTTATGGCGATCGGTGTCTGGGTCAGTTTGAGTCTGTATTTCGCGTTGATGCTTGCGATCGGTTTCTACGCCTACCGCAACTCAACCGCGTCGTCGGAGGAGTACATCCTCGGCGGACGCAAGCTTTCACCCGCCGTGGCGGCGCTGTCTGCCGGGGCCTCCGACATGAGTGGCTGGCTGCTGCTGGGTTTGCCCGGGGCGCTGTTTGTCAGTGGCCTGACTTCGGCCTGGATCGGTATCGGCCTGACCCTGGGTGCATGGGTGAACTGGATCGTGGTCGCTCCCCGCTTGCGTGAGCAGACCGAGCGCTATGACAACAGCCTGACCATCCCGCAATTCCTCGCCAACCGGTTTCCGAGCAGGGCGATGGCATTGCGTGTCGTTTCCGCCGTGATCGTGGTGGTGTTCTTCTCCGTGTACACAGGATCCGGCCTGGTGGCCGGCGGCAAGCTCGCCGAAAGCGCTTTCAGTTCCGTGCTGCAGTTCAGCTGGATAAGCGACTACGCGGTGGGCGTGTCGCTGACGCTTGTGGTGGTACTTGCGTACACCGTCATCGGCGGCTTTCTTGCGGTCAGTCTTACCGACTTCTGCCAAGGCGTGATCATGATGCTTGCATTGATCATCATGCCCCTCGTGGTGCTCTACGGATCGGGCGGCGGCGGTGTGACGCAGGCGGCGCAAACGCTCGCGGCTGCGGATCCGAACTACCTGTCATGGTTTTCCGGGCTGTCGGTTGTCGGATTCCTGTCGGCCATGGCCTGGGGCCTCGGCTACTTCGGACAGCCGCACATCATCGTGCGCTTCATGGCGATACGCTCACTCAAGGAAGTCTCCAAAGCACGCAGTATCGGCATGTCGTGGATGATTGTTTCGGTGGTTGGCGCGATCAGCCTCGGTGTGTTCGGGCGTGCCTATGCGGTGCGCAACGGAATTGAGGTCGCCGATCCCGAGACAATCTTCATTTTGTTGGCCGACATGCTGTTCCACCCCTTGCTGACTGGCTTCCTGTTTGCTGCACTGCTCGCGGCGGTGATGAGCACCATTTCCAGTCAGTTGCTGGTGGCCTCATCCTCGTTGACCGAGGATTTCTATCGCTTGTTTCTGCGCAAGCAGGCGAGTGAAAAGGAATCGGTGCTGGTCAGCCGCGTGAGCGTGTTGCTGGTCGGCGTTGTCGCCGCCGTCATCGCTTGGGATCCAGGCTCGAAGGTGCTTGGTCTGGTCAGTCACGCCTGGGCTGGCTTTGGTGCAGCCTTCGGTCCGTTGATTGTTCTGGCCCTGACGTGGCGGCGAATGACCGGCACCGGAGCCGTCGCCGGTCTGGTGGTTGGTGCGCTGACCGTGATGGGCTGGATCATGCTCGGTTGGGATGTGAGTTTCATGGGTGGAGCAGGCGTCTACGAGATCATCCCGGGTTTCGCCGCCGCGTGGGCCGCCATCTATTTCGTCAGTCTGGCTACTGCAAACCAAGGCGAATACCGCGCGGTACCGGCAGCGTAGGGATATTTCTGGTTGGTGGATCTTCTTACGGGCTTTGCTCGCCGTTGATCTCCTTCAACATTTCCTCGCTTTCCTTCAAGCTCGGAACTCCCAGCGCCTCACGCTCCGCATCGGTCACCGCCCCTTCGGCGATGCGCTCCTGAACCTGTTTGCCTGTGCTCTTGTCGGTCTTGAACTGCGTGCCATACCACTGCGGTTGGCTATTCCTCGTCAGGATGCGATCCCAAGAAGCCGCAGTGATCCAGCGGTATTTCTTTGTTTCGGGTGCGAGTACGGTTGCAATCGTGCCGAGTGCAAATAGAGGGGACCAAATAAAGGGGACGGAGGAATTATGTGTTTGAAACAGATAATTCCTCCGTCCCCTTTTTGGCCCAGGATTCCGTCCTACCCAATCCGTACAAGCACTCACCAAACACCGTTCCGGCGCCACCCGGCAAGGCCATCGGATACCCGAAATGATTGGTTCCTACGGTAAGAAAAGTTTTGCCTGGATTGTGCTTGTGCTTGGCATGCTTGCCGCTGCGATTCTTCTGCATGGCAACATCGATCCCGTGCATGCGCTGGCGATCTTCGCCCTGTGTTTCGTCTGCGAATTGATCGACAGTGGCCTCGGCATGGGCTACGGGACCATCCTGACGCCTACCTTGCTGCTGCTTGGCTACGACGCGCATGACATCGTGCCGACGGTGCTCCTTTCCGAGTTACTGAGCGGATTCACCGCATCGTTTTTCCACAACGAGATCCGCAACGTGTCGCTAGGTGTGCGCGGCAAGGATCTGGGGCCGGCGATGATACTCGCCGCCGGCAGCATCCTCGGCGTCACTGTTGGGGTGGTGATCGCATTGAACCTGCCGAAAGACGCACTCAATGCCGGCGTCGGCATCGTCATCCTGGCCTCTGGGTTCTTCGTCCTTCTGCATTCACGCCGCCATATCGAATATCGCCGCTGGAAGATGGTGGCCGTGGCAATCGTCGCCTCATTCAACAAGGCGGTCAGTGGTGGCGGCTATGGCCCGCTCGTGACCAGCGGGCAGGTACTGAGCGGCGTGAGCGGAAAGGCGTCAGTTGGCATCACCTCGTTTGCGGAGGCGTTTACGTGCCTGCTCGCAGTCAGCCTGTACCTTGCTCAGGGCGAGCACATGAACTGGATCTTGTTCATCCCGATGTGCGCGGGCGCTCTGCTTTCGGTTCCGTTCTCGGTGTTCATCATCAGCATCACCAAGGAACACCTGCTCAAGACCATCATTGGCCTGGTAACCATGGCCATGGGTGCGATGACGCTGATCAAAGTGGCGGCATGACGGAGCATGCCTGCGACTACCGCTGAATCCGCAAATCAAATAGAGGGGACCAAAAAAGGGGACCAAAAAAGGGGACGGAGGAATGTAAGCGACTGCCCACGACACCTGTAACTCGCCGCTCGGGTTTGCTGCGATATGCGCTCGTTAACAATGGAGCGCACGTATGGTCAGCAAGTCGGAGTTTTGGAAGGGTCACCTGGCAGGATGGCAGAGCAGCGGCCTGACTCAGGTAGCGTATTGCCGTCAGCATGCTTTGAGTTTGCCGAGTTTTGGCTATTGGCGGCGCGTGTTGAGTCGGCCGCTGTTGGTGCCGCCATCGCTTTCGCTGATGCCGATCCTGGTTGGCGAGCCGGAGTCGGTCGCTGGGGCGATCGAAGTGCGCTTGCCGAATGGCTTGCAGGTGCAGTTGCCCCTCGGCATGGCATCGGCACGCTGGTTGCCGACGCTGCAGGCATTGCTGACATGCTGAGTCCAACGGGTTGGTGGTTGGTGACGGCACCGATGGATCTGCGCTGTGGGATGGATCGATTGCTGGTGTATGTGCGTGAGCATCTGGATCGCAATCCGATGGAGGGTACTGCTTACGTCTTTCGCAACCGCGCGGCAACACGCATCAAGGTGCTGTGTTGCGATGCGCAGGGAACGTGGCTGGCGGTGCGTCGGCTGCAGCAGGGGCGCTTCATCTGGCCGCATTCCGGAAGCCAAACCTGGTCACTGCAGCCGGAGCAATTTGCCTGGTTGTGTGCCGGTGTGGATTGGCGTCGATTGAGCGCGCAAAAGGACTTGGCAAAGCGGGTGTAAATGGCTACTCTGTGATTCATGGATCACACGCAACTCGACGCCATCACCGACGTTCAAACGCTACGCGCGTTGGTGGTTGAGAAGCTGCAAGTCATCGCCAATCACGAGCGTTGCATCGCCGAACGCGATCACCTCATCGTCCGCCACGAGCGCACCATCACCGAGCGCAACGCCAACATCGCCAAGCTCACCGCCGAGATCGCGCGGCTGCGCCGGATCCAGTTCGCGGCGCGCTCGGAGAAGATGGATCCGGCCCAGCGGCACTTGTTCGAAGAGACCATGGCGGCGGACATCGCCGCCGTGGAGGCCGAACTGGAAGCGCTGCAATCGTCAGCGTCGACAGACGCCGCGCCCGCGCGTCCGCGTCTGTCCCCCAAGCGCCGTGCGTTGCCCGAAGATCTGGAGCGGGTCGAGACCCGGCATGAACCGTCGAGGTGCGCGTGTGGCCAGTGCGGTGGCGCACTCAGCCACATCGGTGACCATGTCAGCGAAAAACTGTCATGCAAGCCGTTGACCTTCTTCGTACGCCGCGACGTCTATCCGCAGTACGCGTGTCGCGCGTGCGAAACGATCACGGCGGTGCCGGTGGCACCGACGGTGATTGATCGCGGCATCGCCGCACCGGATCTGCTGGCCCACGTCATCGTGGCCAAGTATGTCGATCACTTGCCGCTGTATCGGCAGGAAGCCATCTACGCCCGCAGTGGAGTCGATATCCCACGCTCGACCCAAGGCGAGTGGATCGGGGCATGCGGCGTGGCCTTGCAGCCCTTGGTGGATCGCTTGCAGGGCGAGCTACGCAATCAGACGATCCTGCACGCCGATGAAACAACCGTCGGCATGCTCAAGCCCGGCAAGGGCACGATTCATCGCAGCTATCTATTTGCGTATCGTAGCGGCATCGGACCGCCGATCATCGCCTTCGACTTCTGCACCAGCCGCAGCGGACAACATGCCAGGGATTTTCTCGGCACGTATGGCGGCGCGCTGATGGTTGACGACTACGGTGGCTACAAAGCCCTGTTCGCAAAAGGCGTGGCCGAGCTTGCATGCTGGGCGCATGCGCGGCGCAAGTTTGTTGATCGGTACAAAGCCAGCGGCAGCAAAGTCGCCCAGGAGGCGATCGAGCGCATCGCGGCGCTGTATCGCATTGAGGCCGAGGCAAAGGCGATGATGGTCGAGGAACGACTCGCCCATCGTCAGCGCCATGCCGTGCCAACGCTCAATACCATCAAGTCCTGGCTGGAAATGCTGCGTCCCACCATCCTGGACGATAGCGGTACGGCCAATGCCATCGACTACACCTTGCGTCGTTGGCCAGCCCTCATCCGCTATGCCGAGGACGGCAGCTACCCGATCGACAACAACCCGATCGAGAATGCAATCCGGCCCATCGCCCTGGGACGCAAGAATTGGTTGTTTGCCGGCTCCGAAACCGCCGGCAAACGGGCCGCCGCCATCATGAGTCTGCTCGCCACCGCAAAGGCCAACGGCCACGAACCACTCGCCTGGCTTACCGACGTGCTGACACGTCTGCCAACCACCCTTGATCGCGACATCGACACTCTGCTGCCGCATCGCTGGAAGCCTGCGGCCTAACCCACACTGCGCAGCAATGCGAGGTGTCGTGGCCGGACGCTTACGGAGGAATTATGTGTTTGAAACAGATAATTCCTCCGTCCCCTTTTTTGGATGTACTTCGGGGCGAGCGCTAGACAAAAGGACAGACGTGGACGCCAACAACCGGAAGATAGATGCGTTGCGCACACGGATTCCGTCGTTCGTCTGCATCGTGGGTTGCCATGATTGCTGCGGTCCGGTGACGGCGTCGTCGGAAGAAATGGCCAGGCTGCCGGTCAAGACCGAGGTCGAGCACGCGAGCGCACTCGCTGAACTGAGCTGTCCGCACTTGGGCACGCACGGCTGCGAAGTCTATGCCGAGCGTCCGCTGATCTGTCGCCTGTTCGGCACCACGCCAAGTCTGCTGTGTCCCAATGGCCAGCGCCCGGTGTACATGATTGATCCGCGGACCGAGGACGAGATCCACCAGTTTCTGGCGAGCACCCGGCAGGTGCTGGTCTGACGAAGGCGGGGCTGCGCTGGAATGCGCTTGGCTCGGAACGTGCCGACCGCGTGACCTCGAGCCCGCGCAATGCAAGACGAAGAGGCGCCGCTGATCCATGCGGCGCCATACATTGGATGATCGACTCTCACTTGGCTTCACCTTGATGTCTCAGGAACAGCACGTCAAACGCCGGCGTCCAGGTCTTGCCGCCGTCTTTCGACATCACGGCGAATTCGCGCACGCCTTTGCCTTGGGCCTTCCAGGTAATGCGCTGCATGACTGTCTTGCCATCCTTGAGATGGGCTTCGCCTTCGAGAACCAGCGCGCCGTCCTTGAAGTCGCCCGCGAGCACCATCAGCGAACCGCGATTGGTAACCCAGGTCTGCTGCCAATGTTTGCGCACGGGATCGTAGCTCAGGATGCTGTCGCCAATGAGCCCGTCATTCTGCTCATAGATCTCATGGAGTGCGCAGCCGTTGACGATGGGCTCGATGCGGGCGCGAGCCACTGACGGGCCGCCCGGCGTATCGGTCTCGAAGGTGTCCCAGTCGCCGATCCAAAAATCCAGCTGGCGGTATTCCGCTACACCATTGCAGTTTGGGGAAGCGGGCATCGCGATACCAGAGGTCGCGACGGCCCGCGAAGTTGTACTTAGTAACACAAGTGCAAGAAGTTTTATCAACATGATCGACTCCTCCGAAGTAAGGTCGCGACCAAGAGATACATCTTCCACGCCTCGCTTACTGGCCGTTTTCGGACATCATCACTGGGAACGGCGATCCAAGACATGGGTCCTGCCGCCTGAATTGAGCCGAGCCGCGAAGAGCGTTCGGATTCAATGAAGCGGCGCGATGGTCACTTCGTTCCCATTCCCTCCATGATTCGCCTTGCATCCCGTGCACTTGAATCAACTGGTTGCGTGCCCAGTGACGCGAGTCTGGAGTATCGACGGCAACACCGACGCGGTATCTTGGAACCCCGCGACTGCTGATCGAGGACGATTTGAAGCGCAGCTCCCGTTTGTACACGGCTGTCCTTGCCGGCGCCGGGCTGGCCTTGCTCGCATTCGTGCTGGTTCGCCAATGGCAGGGTCCGCGAATGGCCGCCTACCGTGTCGATGCGCGCCCGCTGGTGCAGACCGTGGTCGCCACGGGTCGCGTGGTGTCGGTTTCGCGTGCTCAGGTCGGCAGTCAGATCAGCGGAGTCGTGACCGAGCGGCGCGTACGCGAAGGTGATCGGGTCGCCGCTGGCGATATTCTCGCCATCCTGCGTGCCGATGATCTTGAGGCGAATGTCCGCGAAGCCGAAGCCGCGCTGGCGCAACTGGAGCAATCCTCGCGGCCCCAAGCCGAGGCTGCGCTGCGCGATGCAAACGCGCGATTGGCCCAGGCGAGCCGTGAAAGCGGGCGCCGCCGCAACTTGCTCGAACGCGGCCTGATCGCGCGCGAAACGCTGGAGCAGGCGGTACAAGTCGAAACCGCCGCCCGCGCAACAGCCGAGCAGGCGCGATTGGCGGCACGCACGCTGGGCGCAGGCGCAGCGGGCGAAGAGGTTGCGCGTGAACGTCTGGCCGCTGCCCGCGCAGCACTGGACAAGACCTCCATCCGTGCACTGGTGGCGGGCACCGTGCTCACCCGCAATGCCGAGCCGGGTGACGTCGTGCAGCCGGGCAAGGTGCTGTTCGAGATCGCGCGCGAAGGCGACACCGAAGTGCTTGTGCCGCTGGATGAGAAGAACCTCGGCAGGATCGCGCTGGGTCAGGCTGCGGAGTGCGTTGCCGATGCGTATCCGGAGCAGACCTTCGCCGCGCGAGTGAGCTTCATCGCGCCCAGTGTCGATCCGCTGCGCGGGACCCTGGAGCTGCGCCTGACCGTGGATCCGGTGCCGGAATATCTGCTCCAGGACATGACCGTGTCGGTAAACGTGGAAACCGGTCGACGCGATCACGCGCTGGTGGTTGCGAACGATGCGTTGATCCATGTTTCCGCGGGTCGGGCCGAGGTCCGGGTCGTTGCCGGCGGCAAGGCCACACGAACCCGGGTGACGCTTGGCTTGCGCGGCCTGGCTGCCTCGGAAGTGATCGCTGGCTTGAAAGCCGGTGACTGGGTACTGGCCGACGGCGCTGCCGACATCGCCGATGGCGCGCGCATTCGCGTCGATCAGGAGGAAATTCCGGTGACTGGCAACGATGCCGCCACGCGCAACGAACTGCCGGTGCCGCTGAACTGATCATGTGGATCGAATGGACACTCGCGCTCAGGTTCCTGCGTGAGGGACGCATACAGAGCGTCCTGATCCTGGTCGGGATTGCCGTCGGGGTGGCGGTCATCGTGTTCCTGACCGCGCTGATCACCGGCCTGCAGGTCAACATCATCGATCGAACGCTGGGCACGCAGGCGCACATCAAGGTCGAAGCGCCGGACGAGGTGAACCGGATCATTCCGCCGGCCGCCGATGTCGTGCAGTTGATTCTCGAAACACGCCGAGCACAGCGCCTGCGCTCGATCAACAACTGGCAGCAGGTACGCGATGCGCTCGATGGGCTTGCTGAAGTGACGGCAGTTTCGCCGATCGTCTCCGGGCCGGCTTTTGCGCGGCGTGGCTCGGCAGTCGAATCGGTGGCGCTGGTCGGGATCGACGTTGATCGCTATACGCAAATCATTCCGCTGCAGGAGGACATCATTGCCGGTCGACTGCGCGTCGGTGCGGGCGACGCGGTCATCGGCAGCCAGCTCGCGCGTGATCTCGGCGTGAGCGTCGGCGACAAGTTGCGCCTGGATGCCGGCGATGGGCGTGACAGCGTGGTCAACGTCGCCGGGATCTTCGAACTCGGCGTGCGCGAACTCGATGCGCGCTACGTGTACCTGGACATGAAGCAGACGCAGTCGCTGCTGAACCTGCCGGGTGCCGCCACCGTTATCGATGTGACCGTGCGCGATATCTTCGGCGCCAGCGAAGTGGCCGCGCGTATTGCGCGCCTGACCGGCTTGAAGGCGGAGAGCTGGATGCAGACCAACAGCCAGTTGATGAATGCGCTCGACTCGCAACGCCTGTCGACGCAGATGATCAGTTTCTTTGTCGCCATCTCGGTCGCGCTCGGCATCGCCAGCGTGCTCTTCGTGAGCGTGATCCAGCGCACACGCGAAATCGGCATCCTGCGCGCCATGGGCATCACCCGACAGCAGATGCTGCGCGTCTTCCTCGTCCAGGGCGGAGTCTTTGGACTGCTCGGATCACTGGTCGGCGGTTTTGCCGGCTCCGGGATGGTCTGGGTCTTCAACGATTTCGGCCCGAGGCTGTTCTACATCCCGGTAGACCCGATGCTGCTCGTTGCCAGCTCGCTGCTGGCCACAGTCACCGGCATCATCTCGGCCGCAGTCCCCGCGCGTCGTGCGGCACGCATGGATCCGGTGCAGGCGATCAGAAATGTCTGAATCGGCACAGGAAGTATTGCGCCTGCACGGATTGCGCAAGTCCTACAACGTCGGCCTGCCGACCGAAGTGGAAGTGTTGCACGGGCTCGACATGAGTCTGGCGCGCAGCGATTTCACCGCACTCGTTGGCGCCTCCGGCTCAGGCAAGAGCACCCTGCTCAATCTCGTCGGCCTGCTCGACACGCCGACGGCAGGCGAGCTGTTTCTGCTTGGCGAGCCGACCCGCGACATGGACGACGCGCGCCGCACCGCGCTGCGCGGCCATTCGATCGGCTTCGTGTTCCAGTTCCATCATCTGATCGCCGCTTTCAGTGCGCTGGAAAACGTGTTGATGCCATTGATGATTGCCCGCGGCAAGCCATCCGGCGCCGACATCGATCTTGCCCGTGGTCTGCTCGCCGAAGTCGGCATGGATGCTTTCGCCGACCGCAAGACCAATCAGCTATCGGGCGGCCAACAGCAACGCGTCGCGATTGCGCGCGCGCTGGTCGCACACCCGGCATTGCTGCTTGCCGACGAACCCACCGGCAACCTCGACAGTCAATCATCCGACGACGTATTCGCGCTGTTCCGGCGCTTCAACGAAAAGTTCGGTTGCGCCGTGCTGCTGGTAACCCACGACGAACGCATCTCGAACGCCTGCGACCGCGTGATTACACTGGAGGATGGGCGGATCGTTGGGGGAACCAAAAAATGGGGGACGGAGGAATTATCTGTTTAAAACGGATAATGCCTCCGTCCCCTTTTCTGTCCCCTTTTCTCGCCCTGTTCCGGCGCTTCAACGAAAAGTTCGGTTGCGCCGTGCTGCTGGTAACCCACGACGAACGCATCTCGAACGCCTGCGACCGCGTGATTACACTGGAGGATGGGCGGATCGTTGGGGGAACCAAAAAATGGGGGACGGAGGAATTATCTGTTTAAAACGGATAATGCCTCCGTCCCCTTTTCTTATCGATGGGTGGCGACATGAGTATTTGGAAGACGGATGACTGACCAGCCAATGAGCGCGCCGCAACGCTTGCCGCACACGCCACGATTGACGCCTCAGGGGCATCTGTTGCTGGTGCCGGAGCCTGGAGCCTCGGCGCTGCCCGCTGATATCGAAAAGCGCGTCGTCGACGCGTTTGCGGTTGGCGCCGGACATGGTTTGCTCGATCTGGGGTCGACGGCCATCGGTCGCGCCCTGCCGCTGGTGTGGACATGGTGGCGTGATTTCGCCGCAGGTTACGTCGCCCATCTGTGCGCCACACCGGAAGGCGGTGAAATTGCAGTCGCCACGCCAGCAGCGGAAGAGTTGGAGCGCGTGATTGCCGATGCGCCGCCGATGATCGGTGCGGAATATCTGAGCGCCGCTGTTCTTGCCAGGTTGTGGGCAGAGATCGAAGCCGCCCTTCGCGGGATCCTTGCCGGCGAAGACATCGCGCTGCAGGCATTTCTGAAGTCGCGCAATCCGGCCTGGAATCAGGTCGGCCGCGTGCATTTCAATCTGGCCGAGAATCGCAAGGATCCAGAAGCGCCCTTCGCCTTCCTCGCCACCTATACGACGCGCTTGTCGGCACATGGCAAGGCGCAGCATCAGCCGCTGTCGCAGGCGCTGGCGGAATTTTCCGGTGCCAGCAACAAGACCCAACTGCTGTCCCTGCTGGTACCGGTGCAGCGTGCGTCGCAAGAGTGCGACTGGCTGCGAGAAATGGTCGCTTGTGGCGACATCTACCATCCGCTGCGCTGGATGCCGCAAGATGCCTGCCGTTTCCTCGGCGATCTGGCCAAGCTGGAAAGCGCTGGCATCATCGTGCGTACGCCAGCCACATGGCAGTTCGGTCGGCCGGCCCGTCCGGTGGTAAGGGCAAGCGTGGGTAGCCAGCTTCCCTCGCTACTCGGCACCGATGCCATGCTCGATTTCAGCATGGAGTTGTCGCTGGACGGCGAAGGATTGAGCAGCACCGAGATCGCGACTCTGCTCAAAGGCAGCGACGGCTTGCAGTTCTTTCGCGGCCGCTGGATCGAAGTGGACAAGCGCGCGCTGAGTGGGCTGCTCGAACGCTTCCGCGCAATCGAGGCTTCCTCGGCAGATGGCTTGTCGTATGGTGAGGCAATGCGCTTGCTCGCGGGCACCTCGCTTGACGCTTCCAATGATGCGCCGGGTCGAGAATGGTCCGAAGTTGTCGCCGGTCCGTGGCTGGCACAGACCCTGGAGTCGCTGCGCCGGCCCGAGGGCCTGGCGCAGATCAAGATCGGCGCGGAACTCAAGGCCGACTTGCGCCCCTATCAGCAGGTGGGCGTGCGTTGGCTGTACCTGCTGACGCGGCTTGGATTGGGTGCGTGCCTGGCTGATGACATGGGTTTGGGCAAGACAATCCAGGTGCTCGCCTTGTTGCTGGTACTGAAACGCGAAAGCTCGCAAGCGAAGCCCAGCTTGCTCGTGGCACCGGCATCCTTGCTGGCCAACTGGGCGGCAGAGGCGGAGCGCTTTGCCCCAAGCCTGCGCGTGTTGATTGCGCATGCTTCAGCCATGCCTGCGGCCGAGCTGCGCGTATTGGATGCGGCTCAACTGGAGGATGTCGATCTTGTCATCACCAGCTACGGCAGCTTGATGCGCCTGCCGAAGCTCACGGAAATTCATTGGCGCATCGCGGTGGTTGATGAAGCGCAGGCGATCAAGAATCCGGCCAGCCGACAGACCCGTCAGGTCAAGAAACTCCATGCGCAAACGCGCATCGCGCTGACCGGCACGCCGGTGGAGAACCGTTTGTCGGACCTGTGGTCAATCTTCGATTTCACTCACCCGGCACTTCTCGGCACGGAAAAGGTATTTGCCGGTTTTGCAAAAAAGCTCGCCCAGGCCGAGCACTTCGGCCCGCTGCGAAAACTGGTGCAACCCTACATCCTGCGCCGATTGAAAACCGACAAGCGCGTGATCGCCGACTTGCCGGACAAAACCGAAGTCAAGGCCTGGTGCCACCTGAGTCCGGTTCAGGCCGCGCTCTACCAACGCGCAGTGCAGGATTTGGCCGAAGCCTTGGGTGAGGCCGAAGGCATCCGCCGAAAGGGCGTCGTGTTCGCTTTCCTGATGCGCTTCAAGCAGATCTGCAATCACCCTTCGCAGTGGTTGGGTGATGCGGCCTGGCAGCCGGACGCCAGCGGCAAATTCGCACGCCTGCGTGAGTTGGCTGAAGTGATTTCGGCCAAGCAGGAAAAACTGCTGGTGTTCACCCAGTTCCGCGAGACCACCGCACCACTGGCCGCGTATCTCGGCTCGATCTTCGGCCGCGAAGGACTGGTGTTGCACGGCGGTACACCGGTCAAGAAGCGTCGCGATCTGGTTCGGCGCTTTCAGGAGGACGAGCTGACACCATTCTTCGTGCTCTCGCTCAAGGCTGGCGGGGCCGGACTGAATCTGACCGCAGCCTCGCATGTGATCCACTTCGACCGCTGGTGGAACCCGGCGGTGGAAAATCAGGCGACCGATCGCGCCTTCCGGATAGGCCAGCAGCGCAACGTACTGGTGCATAAATTCGTCTGTCGCGGGACAATCGAGGAGCGTATCGACCAACTGATCGAAGCGAAGCACAAACTCGTGCACGATGTGCTGGAAGGCGGGGCGGAGACCCAACTTGTAGAGATGAGTGATCGTGAATTGCTTGATCTGGTCAAGCTCGATATTCACGCTGCGCAGGAAAACTGATCACGGGAGTGCGTTGGCGATGAGTTACTGGAGTTACAGGCCCTACCAAACGGTAGGTTCGCGCCTGAAAAAGGCCGAAGCCGCGATTGCCAAGGCGAAAAAGAGTGGCAAGCCGATGTCGCCGATTGCCGCCAGTCGCGGCGCGATCGCGAAGACCTTCTGGGGCAAGGCCTGGTGCGACAATCTGGAGCACTACAGCGACTATTCCAATCGCCTGCCGCGCGGGCGCAGTTATGTGCGCAATGGATCCGTCATCGACTTGTGTGTGGCCCCAGGCGAAGTGCGCGCACAGGTGATGGGGAGCGCACTCTACAAAGTTGTGGTCACTGTGAAAGCGCTGCCGAAAAAACAGTGGCAGGCGATCAGCACAGCGTGCTCGGGTTCGATCGACAGCCTGGTCGAACTGCTGCAAGGCCAGCTCTCCAACGCGGTGATGGAGAACATCTGCAAGCCAGGCAGTGGCCTGTTTCCGGTACCGAACGAGATCGAATTTCAGTGTAGCTGCCCGGATTGGGCGCTGATGTGCAAGCACGTCGCCGCCGTGCTCTTTGGCGTCGGCGTGCGCCTTGATCAGCAGCCGGAGTTGCTGTTCAGCTTGCGCAAGGTCGATGTCAACGATCTCGTCAGCCAGGCCCGCGTGAGCCTCTCGGTTCCCGCCACGCGCCCTGCTCGCGGCAAACTGCTTGAAGACGCAATGCTCGGTGATGTTTTCGGCATCGAGATGGCCGACATGACACCGCATCCGCCTTCGGTTTCGGTGCCATCGATCCGGCGCAAGTCGTCTGCGGCAACCAAGGCAACAGGCAAGCAGACTGTGGCGAAAACAGTGGTTCGTCGACCCACGTCGAAAGTGGCCAAGGCGACAGCCCCAGCGAAACGAGTCAAACCTGCCACCAAAACAACCAAGGGCTCGAAGGCGACTCCACGCACGATCGCGCGACCGTCAAAGCCCAAACCACTTTAAAGACAACGTTGATTGTCGTTGCAATGTCCTTCGAGGTAACAGCGCATTGAATGATGGCTTGTACGAGGAGAAGCCGCTCATGGTCAGCATCGATTTCGACAAGTTGCTTGAAGCATTCGAGTTCGCAAATTTCGACGCAAGCCCCGACAGCAACGCCTATGTGGATCTGGAAACCGGCCACGTCTACTGGGTGGCGGCTGAAATGGAAGAGTTCGAAGAGGTGCCGGATGACATTGAGACGTCAGATCGCTACCTCATGCTGCCAGACAAGCGTGATCTTGAGCTGGGCCGCAATCTCGCATTCGCATTCGCCGAGGAAACCCTGCCGGACGAATACGGGAACGTAGTCGATTGTTTCCGCAAGAAGGGCGCCTATGCGCGCTTCAAGGATCTGCTGGATAGGCACGATGCCCTGACTCAGTGGCACGACTACGAAGCCAAGCAAACAGAAATCGCCTTGCGCGAATGGTGTAGGCAAAACGATATCCAGTTGGAAGACCCGCCACTGAGCTGAACGTTGCGTTCCTTACAACGCAGGATTGTGCCGGCCGCGAACGCAATGCAACCCTGCAACTCATCCGGGCGACTTCTTTGTTCGCCATCTCGTATTTGATCGGGAAGAGTCGAGCAGTCGAGCCTGCAATGTCCATAAATCAGTAGGCGGCGAGTTGATCGGCTTTGCTGATGAAAAACCGTGTGCTCCAAATTCGCAAGCTCTCGCGTTGAATCTCATCGAGAAACCGGGATACATCCTCGGCGGCGGCGGGCCAGTCGATTGATTCGATCTTGCTGCGCAATTCCGCTTGCAGCCACATCCGGTCAATCGTGAATTGCTTGTCCTTCCATGGGCCCGCCTGATTGAGCGCCGCCGCAAGCAGCGGATAGTTCGGCTGGATGCCTTGCTTGAGGTACCAAAGAAAATCGAACCAATCGCGACCTTTCAAGAACGGCCGGCACAGCAACGCATGGATCTTGAGCGCAAAATTGCTGCTCAAATCCCGATGGCACACCTCGAAGTCGAGTGGGAAATCGAGATAGCTGTACTCGAAGACTGATCCGGCGGGTGGATCAACATCAATCTCAAGTTTGATTTTCAGTGCTCGATCAGCCGTCCCTTGAACGAAACCCAAGTTGAGTTGCTGGCTGATCGAGTTGTCCTTGAGAACAGCTTTGCGAATGACCTGGTCCATCCGGCTGTTGTCCAGCACTTCTGATTTCAATCCGAACTGCTGCAGTCCTTCCTGCAGCGGGCCCAAGTAGTGCGCCCACTGAAACTCCCGGTTCGGCTCCTTGAGGATAAAGATCCAGATCTTCGGAAAATCGCGGCAGCTTGTGCAGAATGCGCAGACTGGTGCCGCCCTGAAACGCCGCAACGTCGAAGAAACCGCCCCGCCACAAGCAAAACAGGGCGACTTCCTGCAAGATTTCCTTCAGCGCTTGCGCCTCGTCCAATGGGATGGTGGCGCGATAGGTTGCCAGCCGTTGTTGGATGATTTCAATCATGGCCTAGCGCCTTTGAGAGACCTGAAAGGAACGTGCGCACTCGCTTGTTGCGGTAGATTTCCCCAAGCGTACGAATCTCTGCGCCCGTGATGCGATGAATGTGCTCCGGGTCGATACGCAAACCATCGGTCAGCCATGCCATGCCCTGCCATTCCTGCTTGCGCAGATAGACCAGGTCCATAAGTGCGCGCGCCGGTTGCGCCACAAACGCCGCTTGCCCACCCAACTCCAGGCGCTCGACCATGGCGAGAAAGTAGCCCGGACTGACAGCAACGGGGTGAAAGGAAAAGCTGCCAAAGTCGGCGTGATCATGGGCTGATGATTTTCGACCGGGAGTGATGCTGGCAACCGTACGCACACCTTCAGGAATCCAGCCATGTCGGGCAAGCGCGGTTTCAACTGAGACATAGCTGCCGGCATCGAACGCTTGAGCCAACGCAAACGGATGTGCGGGGTAGTCTCGGTAGCGATGCGCCAGCAGATATTTGCCGCGCTGCAAACGCAGAAGTTCCTTGGCGGCCATCGCCCGGTTGACCAATTGATAGCGGCGTTGGGGGCTGCCGCCCAAGACTCGGGCCAACTGGCCCTCGTTCATCACCCGATTGGCCAGGCCGGCATCGATGAGCACTTCGGTGAGCGTTTGCATACGAAGGTCGGCCAATAAATTCCAGAAACTTCCGGAAAGTGGGAGTTTATGGCTAGAAAAATTACCGGTCAAACACTCTGCAGGCGGTCTATCGCCCATGGGTTTGTTCGCGGGAGCAAGGGAATGGCTGACTTTTTGATCACCAATTCGGAAAGTTCCACTACTTCCGTTCGTGGTGAGCCTGTCGAACCATGATCGAAAGTGGACGGAGCGGATCGGCAGCATGGAAACACCCGTCGACAGGCTCAGGGCGAACGGCTTTCTCACAAACCGTGGCGCATTCGAGGAAAGTGGGTACGACGAAGAATCGCCATGACCACCATCAGTTTCGACAAATTGCCTGGATCATTCGAGTTCGCAAGCTTCAGCGGAGGCCTCGACAGCAGCGCATATGTGGATCTGGAAACCGGCCACGTCTACTGGGTGGCGGCTGAAATGGAAGAGTTCGAAGAGGTGCCGGATGACATTGAGACGTCAGATCGCTACCTCATGCTGCCAGACAAGCGTGATCTTGAGCTAGGCCGCAATCTCGCATTCGCATTCGCCGAGGAAACCCTGCCGGACGAATACGGGAACGTAGTCGATTGTTTCCGCAAGAAGGGCGCCTATGCGCGCCTCAAGGATCTGCTGAATAGGCACGATGCCCTGACTCAGTGGCACGAATTCGAAGCAAAGCAAACGGAACTCGCCTTGCGCGAATGGTGTAGGCAAAACGCCATCCCGTTGGCTGATCCTCCGTCGGCCTAAGTTTTCCGATCAAAGGATGGAGATTGGCGCGGGCTCAGCGCCGTCATCCCGGCAAAAGCCGGAGGCGATTTTCAACAGCAGAATGGCTGGTCATCCATCTTGATTGGGTCTTCGTGAAATCGTGTGGGTCATCCGGTGAAAATTCGTTGTTCCGGCAAACTGCCTGTGAGCGCTTCCCACCGTAGGTTGGGCTGAGCGCAAGCGAAGCCCAACGGGGCGCGATCTCCCCTCCGCCTGACGTCGAACGTGCCGAAAGAGCCGTTGGGCTTCGCTGCGCTCAGCACCAACCTACGAAACCCGCGCGCGAAGAATGCGGCGCACTCCAGCCGGATGCTGCTGTGATCGTCAGCCTGGAGGTGAACGGGGGAATTGTCAGGTGGCCAGCAAATGCTGCGGGAGCCTCACTGAAGTCACCGTCAACAAGGCGTGCCAGTTTCCTGGACAACTCTGAAATCCGCAAAACCCTGTCCTGCATGGGTTGTGCCGGGATCAACGTTTCAAAATCACCCACACGTTTCCACGAAGACCCTCTTGATTTTGCACACCTCGAAAATGGATCCCGGCTTTTGCCGGGATGACGGAACTTTTGGCGTTTGAGGGGGCTCGTTTGACCAGTCACTCGGCTGTTGAGAGCCGCGAGGATGACGGTCTTACGTCAGCGTTATTCCCCTTCCAACCCTTCCAATGAAGTTGTGCGCTAGAGACTCGGTAATCCGGCGGCGGCAAGCAATTCATAGGCCGGATCGTAGAAGCGCGCGTCACGCGTAGGATCATCCGCATCGCCTTCGGGCACAACCACGACCATACCTTGTCGAGCTCGGGTCAATAGCACGCGGTAGGCGTTGAGCAGATAACGTTGTCGATCCTCTTTCAGAACCCGCTGCCAGCGCTTGCCCTTGAAGCCGAAATAATTCCATTCGTTGGCCTGAACTCGCAGATCGCCATCCCATACGACACAAGCCCAGTCGAGTTCAAGCCCCTGTACTTGAAACTCGGTGGCGACATCTTCGAGATAGTAGGACGAGCGCACATCGGTCTTGTCGTGCAGAAACCAATGCACGGGGTCGATCATCGCGCGAACGTCGATGGCGTGTGGCTTGAGCCGTTGTGCCTGTGACGAAACGACGATGCCGTAGCGCTCACTGCCCCTCGCTTGGTCGCGCAACCATTGTTTGGCTGCTGGTAGGTTGCGAGTGAGTTTTATCGGAAAGTGTGGCAGCACTTCGCGCAGCGTGTGCTTCGCAGTTTCCAGTTCAAGGGCAAGTAACTGATTGACGAACGCCGATACTTTCTCTGAGCGAAACGTGCGCACCGAGTTCGCGAGGTGAAGCGAAGTGTCGTTCGAAACTCGCTTGCTTTCTTTCAGCTTGGCCAATTGCTCGGTAGCTCGAAACTCAATTTCAGTCAGCTTTGGCGATAGATGCACCTGCCAATGCGGAAATCGACTGTTGACCGCGTCAAGCCACGCGCTGATGCCGGCCTCACCTGTATTGATCTCCTGGCCGCTACCGACCAAGCAGATGATGACCGCCCAGTCCATGTGCCGGTCCATACACGAGATCAGAAATTCGGGTTCGGATTCCGAAAAATCGGGCCGACCACGCTTCCTTCGCATGAAGTCGGCGGTCTTCTCATGATTCCAAGCCCGCTGTGCTTCATCGAACAAGGCAACGTGCTCGACGGGCGGTTTTCCGTCGAGCAGGCCCTCATCTCGGAAGTGATGAATCGCCTGGATGAATTGCTTTACGGCGCTCCGTGCTTCGCCGATTCGCTCCGATTTCCCTTGTTCATTTGCACGAGCGACTTTGTCGCGTGCCAATGCTTCAACCAACACCCGCACGAGCGGCCCGTTGCCGGATAAGAACACGCTATAGAGCGCGTCGTCTTTGTTGGTATGCCGGTTTGCAATGTCGAGTCCGACAAGCGTCTTGCCAGCGCCCGGAACGCCCGTAACCAAGCAAATGACCTTGCGCCCATACTGACGGGCGTCCTCAATGATGTGACTCACTCGGTTGGCCGTCAGCGCAAGATTCTGTGCGCCGGCGTCATTGCGCGATATGCTTTCAACTGCATGCCCTGCGTAGAGCGCGGTAGCCGCTTCAACGATCGTAGGCGTCGGCAAGTAGCGACCCGCTTGCCATTGCATCCAATCGATTGCAGAGCCGGTAAAGAAGTCCAACCCGCATTGCAACGCGTTTCCAAGAGTGGCCGCATTGGCACGCATTGGCTGCAACAAACGGTCGTCGTGAACGGTCGTGCTCGCTGTCGGCGCAACAGTCTGCGCTTGCGTTGCGATCAGCAGCGGCACAACAGGCAGGCCGTGTGAGGGTTCGTGAAAGTTCTTCAGATCAAGCGCGTAGTCCCAAACCTGATTGAGACCGGCTGAAGAGTAGCTACTCTCCCCGATCTTGAATTCGAGGACGAATAGAACGTGATCGAGGATCATGGCGGTATCGATACGCTTGCCGAGTCGCGGAATGGCGTACTCAAAATAGACCGAGCCGCGAGATCCAAAAGTTGCGAGCGTTTGCTTGAGTAGGTCAATCTGCTCCAGCCAAGCATGCTTCTGCGTCTCTTCGACCGGGAAATCCGACGCGCTTACGAGTTGCCCGAGAATAGCGAGCTTGTCGTCAGTGAGGAATGAGGCAATCGGCGCCGCATATGCCCAACGTTGCCAGCGGGGTGGTTCCACGACGTCTCGGCCTCTGAGCGATCCTTGGTTTCACCAGGTTAGCTGTACGGAGCAGGAAAGAGCAAAGGAGTTCGGCACTCAGTTGGAGTGGGAGTTGAGGAATTGCCCGCTGCGCGCAGAGAACTGTTTCCGTTCAGCTTCTCAAAGGAAAGCACGCAGGTCACGATTGATTCTTGAGCTGCACTGCTCCCACAGCGCCGTCCGATTGTAGACGCGACCTTCTCACCGAACGATCGTTTACTTCAGATTGCATTCCGATGCACTGAGCCAATCGCTCTCAATCGCGAAGGCGCGAACGGAGCGCCTCGGAGAAGTCCGGGCTGTCGGCATGTTCCAGCGCGAGATCGTTGATCCGGAACGCGGCACGGAATTGCTCGCGCGGAAGATAGGTGTCGATCAGGCCAAGGTCGAAGGCGAGGTCGTCCGCATAGGCAGGCAGCACGATCTTGTAGCTGAATCGAACCGGCTCGGGTGCGATCCGATTGACGTGATCGACGATGTTGGTGGTACAGGTGTTGGTTAGCGTGTTGTAGAACTCAGGCTTTGCCGCCAGCGCGTTGGCGCGCTCCAGCATCGAGACGAACAGCGTGCGCGCAGCGTCCGCTGTAATGCGCGTCGGGTAGAGGTGCACGTCGTCGTGGCGGTGGTTGGCGCGCAGGCCGATCAGGTCGCGTTCGTCGCCGACGATGTAGGTCAGCTCGTACTGGCGCAGCAGCCCGCGCAGCGGCGAGAACGATTCGCCTTGTTCCTTGCGGATCTCGACCGAGATGGCAACGTATTCGCCATTGCCGAAGCCGAAACTCAGGAAGGTGTGCGCCGGTCCGCGCCAGGTGGCGAAGGGCTCGACTACAAACCACACCGATTCGAGCCGGCGCAGATCGTAGCTGCGGTCTTCCCAATGCACATCGAAGTCCGTGGTCGAACGATAGGTGGTGTTGCGCACATTCTTTACGCGCACGCTGTCGCCGGAGAACTCGGCGGTCGCAAGGCGCTGTTGGTCTAGCGACCAGTCGCGCTCGTTCGACGGGTGCACGAACAGCACAAGCAGCAGGTAGCCCGCGATCGCGGCGATGGCGAGACCGAGCAGGGTGCGGCGGATCGGGCGGCGGCGCGGTATGGGAGCGGTCATGGCGTCATGGTAGACGGAGTCGGAACCGCCGCGCATGTTCGGCTCGGAACCACCAGATTGCGCTGCTCCGATGCGCGCAGGTCGATTCAGGAACTTGCGCAGGGCGATCCATCGGCAATTCCGATCATTTCGATTTGAAGTTCGCGTTGGACGTCGGTGGCGGCGGGGAGGAGCATGCAGGTTTGTTCCGAACCATTCGTCCGTAATGAAACCTGTCGCCGAAACAACCAGTGAAGCCAGTACCGTGGACGCGGGATTCCTTGCGCGATCCCTTGCCGCGACCGTGAAGATCATTCCTGGCGTGCTCCTGGTGGGTGGCGTGACGGCGGCGGCGTATGCGTTGCGGCAGATTCCCGGATTGGGTCTGCTCAGTCCGATGATCCTCGCGATCGGGATTGGTATTCTTTTTCACAACACGGTTTCGACGCCGGTTCAGGCCAAGGCGGGGGTGCAGTTTGCGATGCGCCGTTTGCTCCGGCTGGCGATCATCCTGCTTGGATTGCAGCTCACGATCAGCCAGGTCATCGAGGTCGGCGGGCGCGGCATGCTGATCATCGTGGCGACCCTGTTGGCGACTTTCCAGTTCACGCGCTGGCTCGGCGCGCGTCTTGGGGTCGATGCGAACCTGGCCGAACTGATTGCCGCGGGCACCTCGATCTGTGGTGCATCGGCGGTTATCGCAACCAATACGGTGACGCGCGGAAGCGATGAGGATGTCGCCTACGCGGTCGCCTGCGTGACTGTATTCGGATCGCTGGCGATGTTCGTGTTGCCGTTTCTTGGTGGCGTGCTGCAACTTGATGCGCATACGTTCGGTTTGTGGAGCGGCGCCTCGATCCATGAAATCGCCCAGGTCGTCGCCGCAGCGTTCCAGCGCGGCCAGCAAGCCGGCGAATTCGGCACGATCGCCAAGCTCAGCCGTGTCATCATGCTCGCTCCGTTGGTGCTCGGTCTGGGCTGGTTTGCCCGCCGTGCGGCGACACGCAAGGGCGGCGATGAGGCCGGACACGGACAGGTGCCGGTGCCGTGGTTCGTGATCGGCTTTGTCGCCCTGGTTGCCTTGAACAGCGTGATCAGCATCCCTGATGCGCCGAAGAAGATCCTGATCACCTTGACCGCAGTTTTGCTGACGATGGCACTGGCAGCGATGGGCCTGGAAACCGACCTGCGCAAACTGCGCATGAAGGGAATGCGTCCGTTCCTGCTCGGCGCGCTGGCATGGGCGTTTATCGGCAGCTTCAGTCTTGGCGCGATTGTCCTGTTTGCTTGAAATGGACGATACGCAGGCTGACACCGTCAAAGAAGCAGGAGCGGAAAGCTCGTAGACTCTTGGGCGCTGCCTTCCGCCTCCGGGATCCCGATGACTCTCGAACAATTGCGCGTCTTCGTCGCGGTCGCCGAAGTGCTGCATGTCACCCGCGCAGCCGAGCAGCTGCACATGACCCAATCGGCGGCGAGTGCCTCGATTGCGACACTTGAGGCGCGCTACGGGACGAAACTTTTTCATCGCGTCGGTCGCGGCATCGAATTGACCCATGAAGGCGCCCTGTTCCTGCCCGAAGCACGTGCCGTGCTGCAACGCGCGCTGGCGGCTGAACTCGTGCTCGGTGAACTGTCCGGCCATTTGCGCGGTGACTTGCGCGTCGCCGCCAGTCAGACCGTGGTCAATGAATGGGTGCCGGTCCGCATCGTGGCCTTCCATGCGCGTTATCCGGATGTCAACGTCAGGCTGATTGCGTGCAATACCGAGCAAGCCGCACGCGCGGTGCTCGATGGCTCGGCCGATATGGCCGTGGTCGAAGGCGCGCTCGATCCGGGGCCGTTTGTGTTGCAGGAGGTTCCAGGCGATCGACTCGTGCTCGTGCTGCCGAAGGCTCACGCCCTGGTCGACCGCAAGCAGGTCAGCTCGACGATGCTTCGCGAAGCGGTGTGGGTGATGCGCGAGCGCGGCTCGGGCACGCGCCGACAGATCGAGAGCGCCCTCGGTGCGTGGGGTATCGCAGCATCGGAATTGAACGTGGCCATCGAAATGCCCTCAAACGAATCAGTGCTCGCCGCAGTCGAGGCCGGTGCCGGCATCAGCGCCGTATCGGAGCTGGCCGCCAGGCGCAGCGGGTTGCCAATGATCGATCTCGATCTGCCGCACCGTCGCTACACCGTTCTGCGCCACAGCGAGCGCACGCCCAATCGCGCGCAACAGGCCTTGATCGATCTGCTCGTTGCCGATCTTGGCTGAATGATCCAATGCCGAGGCCGATCGATTGTCAGTGCCGCGCCAGTGGCGGTGCGCGATCGAGTGCGCTGATCAGGGCGGGATCGCGCTGGTAGAGATCGTCGACGAAACGCACACCGCCGTTGCCGTCGGACACGGCGGTCAGATAGATCAGGTGCACGGCTACCGGCTCGGCCAGCATGACGGTCTGTTCGGCTCCCGCAATCGCTGCGGCATCAATCCGCTCACGCGACCATTCCGGCATCGGCGCCAGCAGCCACTGGGCGAGATCGAGCGCGGACTCGACCCGGATGCAGCCTGAGGAAAAGTTGCGTCGCACGCGACCGAAAAGTGCCGGAGTCGAGGTGTCATGAAGGTAGACATTGTGTTTGTTCGGAAACATGAACTTGACCGCACCAAGCGCATTCTGCGGGCCCGGGCGCTGACGCAGGCGGAACGGGAAATTGCCTGACGACAGTGCCTTCCAGTCGATACCGGCCGGATCGACGATGCTGCCGTTGCGATCGATCACGACATAGCCAAGCCGCGTCACCGCGCCCGCATCGCGCTTGAACAACGGCAGCTTGTCGCGCACCGCCAGCGAACGCGGGACTTCCCACCACGGGCTGAAAACGAGGTGGGTGATCTTGCCCGAGAAACTCGGCGTGCTCCGGTACAACTGGCCGACGATGACCTGATGCACGCGCTCGATTGCGCCATCGGCCCAGGCTTCAAGTTGAAAGTCGGCGATATTGACGCGAATGTTCCGGCGGCCCATGTCGGCGGGCAACCAGCGCAGACGTTCAAGACTGGCGCGTATCTGGTCGATGCGATCGTTTGCGCGACGGTTGAGCTGAGCAAGGGTCAGCGTTCCGACGACACCGTCCGGCTCGAGGTTGGCACGGCGCTGGAACGCACGCACCGCACTCTCCACGGTGGCATCAAACCCGGCGTCGGGCCCGGGCGCCGGATCGGCTTCGAGCAAGCCCGACAACAGCAGCCGTGCACGCAACTGCTCGACGCGGATACCGCTGTCACCGAGGCGCAGCGTCGGCCCACTTTCGATGCCGGTCCAGCGACTGCGGGCGGCGTAGCCGCGAAAGCGCGCCAGGGTCTTGCGCAGTTCGGCATACAGGGGATCGCCTGGTGCGAGACGCTCAAGCGCACCGGCGACATCGCCCTCGGCCAATGCCTGTTCGAGCAATGCAACTGCATCGATGCTCGGCCGGGTCGCTGTCCAGTCCGGTTCGACCGTCTGCGGGTCGACGCGACCCGCGTGCAAATGTGCGGCCAACGCAAGCCAGGCATCGGTGGCCAGCAGTTCGCGCGTGGCATCGCAGCGGCCGGAGCCGATCAAGCCATCGAGATGATAGTCGTGTGCCTGCAGACCGTGGCTTTCGGAATTTCCGATCGCGCCAACGAGGGATTGCAACGCGGCGTGGCAGCCCGGCCCGGTCCACGCCGGCTCGAATCCGCGAAGCTCGTAGAAACGGCGCACGGCGATCGGGTCGAACAGCTCATCGGGGTCATCGGGCAGATGCGTGGCTCCCGGACGTTCGAGCAGTTCGCGCACGCTCGGCTCGCTCGCGGCGGCATGGCCGAGTCCTCCGGCCAGCAGCACAAACAGCAGGACGATGCGTGCCAGGGATCCGCCGCTCACGATCCCCCGGGGCGCTTCAACTCACCATCGTGCGTGGCGGTTTGCTGCACGAGACGGCGTGAGCAACCGAGATACGGCGAACGCGCGAGCCAGGCCGGATCGGGATAGTAGGCAAACAGCAGCTGGTGATTCTTGAGATCGTCGATCACCGCCCGCGCCACTTCCGGACGCAATGCCGGACAGCCGAAGCTTCTTCCAAGCCGACCCTGTCGCCGGGCCTGAGCGGGATTCACGTAGCTGGCGCCGTGCATGACGATCAGGCGATCACGCGCCTGGTCATTGGTGCCGGGTTCCAGTCCATCCAGACGCAGCGAGTAGCCATTGCCGCCGGTATAGGTGTCTTCGGTCAGAAACAGGCCAAGGCTGGACTGGTGGCTGCCTTCCACATTCGAGAATGCATGGGCGAAATTCCCGCCACTGCCACGACCGTGCGCGACATATTCGGCATGCAGCAGGCGCTTGCTTTGCAGATCGAAAAGCCACAGTCGCCGTTGCGTCGACGGCAGTGAATAGTCGACCACGGCCAGTCGCGATGCCGGCGGTGCCGCGCCGAGTTCGGCTGCACAATCGCGTGCTTCCAGCGCCAGCGTCACAACTTGCGGCGGCGCATCGGGCGCCTGCTCAAGCAGGCGATCGAGCAATTCCGAGGCGCACGCGCTGAACGGCAGAAGCGCGCAAAGCAGGAGCCAGCAATTCGGCAAACGGAGTGTCATACGCGGGGGAGTATAGCCGGAGTCGCCCTGGCGCTGGTGTGACAGCGGTCGCGTCGGTACCTGACGCCGAAACGGAAGAAGCAATGCAGTCGAACCGGGCATCATCACGCTGTGGCAAGGCGGGTTGCCTGCAGAAAGCCGGTGCGATTCAAACGGATAATTCCTCCGTCCCCTTTTTGGGGGTGGGGCAACTCGCCATCGCCTGCAGCATCAAGCCGGTCAGCCAGGCGCAGTAGGTGCCGAGTGCATAGCCGAGCACGGCCATGAGCACGCCGACCGGGGCGAGGCTTGGATGGAAGGCGCTGGCAACCACCGGTGCGCTGGCGGCGCCACCGATGTTGGCCTGCGAGCCGACCGCCATGAAGAACAGTGGCGCACGGATCAGCTTGGCGATGCCGAGCATGATCACGGCATGCACGCTGATCCAGCAAAATCCGAGCGCAAACAGGCGCGGTCGGTCGAATAGCGCACCGATATCCATGTGCATACCGATCGTCGCCACCAGCACGTACAACGCGGCTGAGCCGATCCGTGATGCGCCGACGCCTTCGAGTTGGCGCGCACGGGTGAAGCTCAAGGCCAGTCCGATTGTGGTAGCGATCACCACGACCCAGAAGAATCCAGAGGTCAGGCTGTAGCGTGCAAGTGATGGTGCGACCTCGGCGATCCATCCTGCCAGCGGTCTGCCGATGGCATGTGCCAGGCCCATGGCGCCGAGGCCGATGGCGAGAATCACCATCACGTCATTCAAATTCGGGATGCGCGAATGTTTGGCGTTGAAGGTCTCGATGCGCCGTTTCATGTCGTCGATCGCGCTGGTATCGGCACCAGTCCAGCGATCAAACGCCTCGGCGCGTCCAGCGAGGAAGAGGATCACGGCCATCCAGACATTCGCGACCAACACATCCACGGCAATGAATTGCCCGAACAGGTTGCTGTCGACAGCGAACACTTCTTTCATCGCGGCCTGGTTTGCACCGCCGCCGATCCAGCTACCAGCGACCGTGGTCATTCCACGCCAGGTGTCGCCGGCAACTGTCTGCGGTGAAATGATTTCGAACAGGCCGAACGCGAATACCGCACCGAGCATCACGCCGAGCGTGCCGACCAGGAACATGATGATCGCCTTCGGCCCCATCCGGCGGATGCCCTCGAAGTCGATCGAAAGGGTCAACAGGACCAGGGCCACCGGCAACAGGTAGTCGCGTGCCATCGGATACAGGCCACTCGCGTTGCCATCGATCAGGCCGGTGCTGTTGAACACGGCCGGTATGAAATAGCACAGCAGCAAGGCCGGTACGTAGGTGTAGAAACGCTTGCACAATCCATCAGGCCGCGCGGCTGTCCAGAACACGAAGCCGAGCGACACGGCCAGCAAGCCCAGAACCACGGTGTCATCGGTGATCAATGCGGTTGAGGTTTCGATTTCCTGCATGTGCTGTTCAGCTCCGGGCCGGGAAGGACGCAATCACGTCCGATCCTCGCACACCGCTCCGGGTCATGGCATGCCTGAACGAGACGAGGATGCCCCACACTCGTGTTCATGCGGATGCTGTAACGAGATTTTGCAAAGCAATTGCAGCGAAGACTCGCCATGAAGCGAGGCGAATGGGTGATACTTCTGCGGTTCGTACGCGATCGGGAAGTGCATTTCAGGTGCAGCCGGGCAACCATCGATGGGCAACATGCGCTGCACAAGCGGATCGTTTCCGCTTTCCCGCACGCGTCCTGATGATCCTCGGCATGGCCATCGGCTCGATGATCGTGAGCCACGATTCGCTGGCCCAGGCAACGCAGGCCGACGAGATCATCCAGCAGTTGCAGGATTTGCGTGCGACCGGGGATGCCTCGCCCGAGGCCGCGCAAAAGCTCGAGCACATCGAAACGCGCATTCCCGAAGATGCGCCGTATGCGTTGCGTCGCGAATTGGCGAAAGCGCAGATGTCCGTGCTGCAGGACAGCTTGGGTTTCGATGAAACCCTGAAGATCATCGAATCACTGCGCAAGCTGGCCGAGGCCAATGGTGATGCCGATACGGTCAGCCTGATGGACGTCCGGCGAATCTACAAGAAGCATACCGATGACGACATCGGCAAGTTCATCGACCAGCTCAACGAGGTGAGCGCACGGATCCGTTCGGAAGCATCGCCCGAGGTGATGGAGGCGCTCGAACTCGCCTACGGCAACATGTACTTCGATGCGGGCAATTTCGACACCGCCTTGCGTCATCAGCTCGCCGCGCTCGATTGGGCCGAGAAGCTTCCGTTTGGCAGCATACGTGCGCGGCTGTTTCGCCTCGGCACAATCGCCGATCTGTACAACGCAATGGAGCTTCCGGAGCGGGCCCTCGAATACCTGGATCAGGCGTTGACGCAACCGGCCAGCGCGATTCCCGCAAAAAATCGGATCTCGCTGCTGGCTACGCGCGTGGTGGCGCTGATGAAACTGGGCAGGATGGTTGATGCGGAGGCGACGTTCAAGCAAGCCGGGGAACTCGCACGAACCGATGATTCGACGTTCACAAAACTGCGGCTCGGCACGCTGCGCGCCGAGATGCTGCTGGTCGCAGCAGAGCCCGAGAGCGCGATCGAGACGATCGGAGCTGTCGAGACCCTGGCCGCACAAAGCGAGAGCCCCTACTACCTTGCCCGATCCTGGTTGCTGCGCGGCCAGGCGCAGATGCAGTTGAATCAGGTCGATGCCGGAAGCGCCTTGATGGACAAGGCGATCGACTATTTTCAGGGCAAGGGACAGATGGTCGATGTGCTCGAAGGCCTGGATCGCCAGATCGGGATGCTGCGCGAGAAGAAACAATACGATCGTGCTATCGGCCTGATGGATCGTCGCCAACAGCTCTGGTCACAACTTTTCCGCAACGAGCGCGGACGCACCATCGCGGAAGTCGAGGCGCACCACACGGCGCAGACGCTCGAACACCAGATCAAGACGCTGTCGACCGAAAACCGAATCCAGGAGGAGAGCCTGCGCGCCGAACGCCTCGGCAAGATGCTGGCCCTGGTTCTGGCGCTGCTCGCAATCGGCGTCAGCGCCTGGCTCTTCCGCGCCATCCGGCATGCGCGCAGGGAGCGTGACAGTTTGTCCGAAGCAGTGCGTCTTGATGCGTTGACCGGCGCATCCAGCCGCTACCAGTTCCAGCGTCGGCATGGGAAGAATCCCGCGGCGGAGTCGTCAAGCAAGGACAAATGCGCGCTGCTCCTGCTCGATATCGATCACTTCAAGGCGATCAATGATCAGCACGGCCACGAAGCCGGTGATGCCGTGCTGAAGGCGGTGGTCGAGCGGATTCGCCGTGTGATGATCAAGGACGACGAACTCTACCGCTGGGGTGGCGAGGAATTTCTGGTCATCTTCAAGCATCGGGATGACGAGTCGTTGCTCCGGGACGTGCTGCGCCTGTTGGCCGGGATCGAGAGCAAGCCCGTGCCGTGGCACGGGCAGGCAATTGCGGTCAGGGTCTCCGGTGGCTGGGTTCATCATCCGCTCAATGAGGGCTGGCAGGCGCCACTGGCCGACGCGATCCGCTGGGCGGATGCCGCGCTATACCACGCCAAGAACAGCGGTCGTCGGCGCATCGAAAAGATCGAGCTGACCGACAACGGACGCCTCAAGCTGGTCGATCGGCGCCCGGTCGACATGCCACAACTGCTCGACTGGCAGCGCCGCGGCTACGTGAACCTGCGCACCGTGCAATCGGAATAGAAATGGCGGCGGACAATCGCTCCGTCCCCGTTCCTCGATAAAAAGCGATAAAAAGGGGACGGAGGCGTTATCCGTTTGAATCGTGCCACGACCCAGGTTACCAAGCGGCAGGTTTTCAAACGGATAATGCCTCCGTCCCCTTTTTTGAAGGCGCTGGTGCCAATGGCCACGTGCGGGTTCTGCACGCCGACCAGGTAGATCATCAGCGGAACGGCCAGTATCGAACCGCCACCTCCCTTCAGGCCGAGCGAAAATCCGACCAGCGAGCCGGCGCCAGCACCAAGAAGATACTGAAGAACGGTCATCGACATGGCATCGGCTCCTTTGGCGAATCGACATCCTAACCCTTCATCGTGCCCGGCGATCCTTGTGCCGGCGTGCGATCAGGACATCAGCGTTCGACGTCGCACGTCGAGCGGCAACATTCAGCCGAGAAGGAGCGCGGCAATCGCCGGATATGCCCCTATGGCGGACAGCGGAACCACCGGTGAAAGCAGGGTCTGCAACGGGCAAGTGGCGAGCAGAACAGCCACGCGAAGAAGTGCGCGCACGCCCATCGTGCAACTGGCAGAAGCCGGCAATGGCGACGCTGATCAAGTGGCACAAGCTCGCGGTTGCGCGTGTCGACGCGTTCACTCGGCCAACCCGGCAGGCGCACAGGCAGCGATAAAAAGGGGACGGAGGCGTTATCCGTTTGAATCGTGCCACGACCCAGGTTACCAAGCGGCAGGTTTTCAAACGGATAATGCCTCCGTCCCCTTTTTTTGAAGGCGCTGGTGCCAATGGCCACGTGCGGGTTCTGCACGCCGACCAGGTAGATCATCAGCGGAACGGCCAGTATCGAACCGCCACCTCCCTTCAGGCCGAGCGAAAATCCGACCAGCGAGCCGGCGCCAGCACCAAGAAGATACTGAAGAACGGTCATCGACATGGCATCGGCTCCTTTGGCGAATCGACATCCTAACCCTTCATCGTGCCCGGCGATCCTTGTGCCGGCGTGCGATCAGGACATCAGCGTTCGACGTCGCACGTCGAGCGGCAACATTCAGCCGAGAAGGAGCGCGGCAATCGCCGGATATGCCCCTATGGCGGACAGCGGAACCACCGGTGAAAGCAGGGTCTGCAACGGGCAAGTGGCGAGCAGAACAGCCACGCGAAGAAGTGCGCGCACGCCCATCGTGCAACTGGCAGAAGCCGGCAATGGCGACGCTGATCAAGTGGCACAAGCTCGCGGTTGCGCGTGTCGACGCGTTCACTCGGCCAACCCGGCAGGCGCACAGGCAGTGCGCTGTTCGACGCGCCAATCCAATTCGAAAACAGTCCGTCCAGCTGGATCACGCAGTATTCATTTCGGCACTCATCGAGCAGGCATTCGTGGCGCAACGCCGCCGTCGAAGTGCATCACGCCCGAATCAGGCACTGCGGCCCGCACAGCATGCGCAGAACGGTCGACTTTCCGGCACCGCCCGGTCCGATCAGCGCGCTGGTCGACCCTCCCTTCATGCACGAATCGATGCCATCCACAGCGATGCTTGATCCGCACGACATGCTGACGCACGAGAGAACTTGTATCGGCGCACATCGACGCATCCCGCGCCGGTCGAAATCGGTGATCGCCGAATTCGCGAAATGCGCTTTGTCCTGATTTCATGCCCGCTGTGATCGACGGAAAGCGGACTCCGTCTCGAACGCCTTCGTTGTGCCTGCAGCTGAGGCTGCGACGGACCCGCGCCACTTCCACAACGCGACGATCAGAATCACGTCGATGAGAATGGCAAATACGCTGGACTCGGGGCCAAACTCACCGCCAGTCAGCCACTGCGGCTTGCCCTGGAACTCGGGGCGCAACCAGCCCGTATAGCCGAAGCCGCTGACGCCGAAGCCGAGCACATGTCCCTGCATCCAGTTCCAGCCCAGATGCAGGCCGACCGGCAGGGCAAGGCTGCGCGTGCGCAACCAGGCGAGTCCGAGCAGGATTGCGCCGAGCGACAGATCGAGTGTGGCAACGACTTCGGTCGCGCCCTGCATGCCCGGGTTTCCCCAGTGGCCGATGGCAAACAACAGCGCGAGGCTGAGCTGCGCGACCCAGATGCCCATGCCATCGACCAGGCGCTGGAACAGGAAGCCGCGGAACAGGGTTTCCTCGAACAGGGCGACGAACAGGAACAGGTACAGCCCGTAGGCGAGCGTGCCCGCACTGCGCGCCGGATCGAGTTCAAAGCGGACGCCACCGGCCGCCCAGACCAAGCCGACGATCATGAGCATGGCGGCAATGCCAAGCAAGGTGCCGACACCTGCCTCGATCATCCAGCGCCGGTCGATGCGGAAGCCGACACTCGACAGCGGTTCACGGCGCAGACGCAGACAAGCCCAGGTCACCAGCAGGACCATCAGGAAGCGTAGCGGCTCCAGCCACGTTGCCGGAATTCCGGCCAGCTTCAATCCCTGCGACAGCGGTGTGTATACGATTCGACTGAGCAGGAACAGCACGACAAACACCAGGATCCACCAAACGTTGCGCAGGCGCTGGTCGGCGTCGAAGAAAAAAGAGTTCAAGCTCGTGCCCCGGCGTAATCTGATGAAGGGTTGCGCTGTCCACCTGCCGGTGTCACGCAACCCCATTCTGGTCGGCTCCATCGAACCAGACACGTGCCAAAGGTACCTTCAACGATTCCTGCGCCTTCCGCATCAGCGCCGTCACGAACGCCGTCGAGGCCATCTCCGTCACCAGTGAATTCAAGTGAGACTCATCGTTCAGAGCGGTCCGACGTTGTTTATGCAGGTGGCCGGGCGTGTTGCCGGAAAGAAATAGCCGACACCTATGCAGGCCTCATCGCTGGACTCGGATTCGCCACTCTGGATGGGCGAGCCTCCGGGATTGTTGTAGGCACATTGATAGGTCATGCCGGCGGGTGAAAACTGGACAAACGTCGGTGCTGATGACAATAGAACAGCCGGATGCGCCCAGTCGTTGGACACGACCACGTCGCTGCCGGCATCGCGTATTTTCGAAAAGGCCGCGAATTTGTGCGTGCGCGTCGAGAGCCACCAGAACTTAGAGGCCGTCGGTACCTGGCAGGTCTGCTCGATGGCACGCCCAATCCACAACTCTATCCGCAGGCGAGCGTGAATTTTACCGTGCTCGTAGCCGGTATTCTGCTGTTCGGTATTGTAGGCATGCTGGTTTCCACAGTAACCAGCAGTTCATTTGTAGAACGCCAGGATCCCAGGGTAATCGGCGGAGTTTTCCTGTCATGCTTCTTCCTTGTTTCGGCGTGTGTGGCAGTCGCTTCGCAGAGGCGCAATGCGCGATGGTCACGCGGGCTCGTGGAATTTGCCGCTACCAGCAGGGAACGATTATTGGCTACGCTTGAAACCTTCAATCCCGACGCACGGCCGAAGGAGAATGGCGCCTGCAGCGACTGAAGAACTTGGTTCGCACGAGCGAACTGGCTTTGCGCAAGCGTTCAGCTGCCTGTCAGGTCCTTTCCTGCTCCGAATTCGCCCCCATGTCGGAGGGCTTCGGTCGAGCGACCGTAGCGAAATCCAAGATGATCGCGCACAAATCCCACCCTTCATCCGACAAGCCCGAGATCGCACGCAGCTTTCTTGGCGCGTTCCGTTTCAGTCGGCGTGCGATCGAGCTGGTCTGGAGTACAAGTCATGCGCTGACGATCGCACTGGCGGCGTTGACCTTGATTGCGGGCTTGCTGCCGGCCGGAATTGCCTGGGTTGGTGCGCATATTGTCGATGCGGTGGTCACGACGGCCCAACTTGTGCGGGCTGGTGAAGTTGCACATCTCGCGCCGGTGTTCTGGCTGGTCGCTTTGGAAGGCCTGCTGGTGACGGCGATGGCGGCGGCGCAGCGCGGCATTTCGTTCTGCCAATCGCTGTTGCGCGCCCAGCTCGGCCAGCGCGTCAACGAGATGATCCTCGAAAAGGCACTGACCCTCGACCTCGTCCACTTCGAGGATTCGGAGTTCTACGACAAGCTCACCCGCGCGCGGCGCGAGGCATCGAGTCGGCCGCTGTCCCTGGTCAACCGCACCTTCGGTCTGGCCCAGAACCTGATCGCACTGGTCAGCTACGCCGCCTTGCTGATCAGCTTCTCGCCGTGGGCGATGCTGATTCTGCTCCTTGCAGGGCTGCCGGCCTTCATCGCCGAGGCGAAATTCTCCGGTGACGCATTCACCTTGTTCCGCTGGCGTTCTCCGGAAACGCGCATGCAGCTTTATCTGGAAACCGTGCTTGCGCGCGAAGACAGCGCCAAGGAAGTGCGGTTGTTCGGGCTTGGCCCGCTGCTGCTCGATCGTTACCGGAGCATATTCAAGAAACTGTACAAGGTCGATCGCGCACTGACCATGAGTCGCGACAGCTGGGGCCTTGGCCTCGGCCTGATCGGTACGCTGACCCTGTACGGCGCCTATGCCTGGATTGCCTTCACCACGGTGATGGGACGCATCACACTCGGCCAGATGACGATGTATTTCATGGTCTTTCGCCAGGGCCAGTCGGCGGTCTCGGCGATCCTGTCGTCGGTTGGCGGCATGTATGAGGACAACCTGTACCTGTCCACGCTCTACGAATACCTGGAGACGCCGACACGCCTGCCCTCCGGCACGGCGCTCAAGGGAACCGATCCTGCCGACGGCGTCCGTTTCGAGCACGTGAGCTTCACCTATCCAGGCTCGACCACGCCGGCCCTGCACGACATCAACCTGCATATCCGCGCCGGCCAATCGCTGGCCCTGGTCGGCCAGAACGGTTCGGGCAAAACCACTCTGATCAAGCTGCTGACGCGCCTTTACGCGCCTGACAGCGGCCAAATCCTGCTCGATGGTGTCGATCTGGTCGAATGGGACGAGACCACCTTGCGCCGACGCATCGGCGTGATCTTCCAGGATTTCGCGCGTTACCAGATGCGCGTCGGCGAAAACATCGGTGCCGGTGACGTCAACCATTTCGAGGATGGGGCACGCTGGCGCGAAGCCAGCGAAAAAGGCATGGCCGACGAGTTCATCGAGAGCCTGCCGGCCGGTTACAACACCCAGCTTGGCAAGTGGTTCAACGACGGCCGCGAGCTCTCCGGCGGCCAGTGGCAGAAAATCGCCCTGGCCCGCGCCTTCATGCGTACCGAGGCCGACATCCTGGTTCTCGATGAACCAACCGCAGCGATGGATGCCGAGGCCGAAGCGACCATCTTCGAGCACTTTCGCGCACTGTCAAAAAACCGCATCGTGATCCTGATCTCGCACCGCTTCTCGACCGTGCGTATGGCCGACCAGATCATCGTCATCCAGGATGGTCGCATCATCGAGCACGGCAGCCACGAGCAGCTCGTGCAGCAGGATGGCCACTATGCGCATCTGTTCTCGTTGCAGGCGAAGGGCTATCGGTAGATCGGGCCGGGCGTTCGACAGCGCAATTTGGATTTCGACGCGGCGGGCCCAGCCGGTGAACTGCGGTTTCACTCGATTGATTGAAAACCGGGGCAGGGAAATGAAGAAAATTCTGTTGGCTTTGGTGGTTGGAATGCTCCTTTCGACCGGCGCGATGGCGCAATCGCGCGGCGACGGGGTACTTGGAAACTGGCGTGGCGGCGGCTATTGGTTTCCCGGTGTGATTCAGAGTCACGAGGGTGACAAGATCACGATCGCCTATGACGATGGCACGCACGAAACCGTTTCCTCAAATCAGGTTCGTGCCTACACGTGGAAGATCGGTACGCACGTCGAATGCCGATGGTCAGGCGGCAAGGCTTGGTATGCGGGCAAAATCACCGCCATCAGCAAGGATGGCACCAAACTCAATATCAAATACGACGATGGTGAAGACGAGCGCATCAGCACGGGTGGCTGTCGCTCGAAGTAGCTCGCTGGGAAGGGCTTGTCCGCGTAGGAGCCCCGCCAGGGGCGAGCTTTTCGGCCGGGCCGCGAGCGTAGAGCTCGCCCGTAAACGGGCTCCTACAGGGTTATCGTAATCTTGCAGGAACCCCGCCAGGGGCGAGCTTTTCGGCCGGGCCGCGAGCGTAGAGCTCGCCCGTAAACGGGCTCCTACAGGGTTATCGTAATCTTGCAGGAGCCCCGCCAGGGGCGAGCTTTTCGACCGGGCCGCGAGCGGTGAGCTCGCCCGTAAACGGGCTCCTACGGGGTTATCGTAATCTTGCAGGAGCCCCGCCAGGGGCGAGCTTTTCGGCCGGGCCGCGAGCGTAGAGCTCGCCCGTAAACGGGCTCCTACAGGGTTATCGTAATCTTGCAGGAGCCCCGCCAGGGGCGAGCTTTTCGGCCGGGCCGCGAGCGTAGAGCTCGCCCGTAAACGGGCTCCTACAGGGTTATCGTAATCTTGCAGGTGAACCTGTCCCCCCAAAACGGACGCCAAGAAGCGATAATTTCATCGTATCTTGGAGGTTCCCATGCAACGTATTACTCGCCGTCAGTACACGGACGATTTCAAAGCTCAGGCAATCGCTCTGGCAGAGTCACTCGGTCGCTCCAAAGCGGCGCTGCAATTGGAGATGTCAGTTAAGACCATTGGCAACTGGCTGGACGCTTCACGCGCCAATCGGCCGCTCAGTTCACCCAATCGCAAACCCGTCGGCGAACTGGAAAGTGAGTTGAGTAGGCTTCAAGCCGAAAATGCCACGCTCAGAATGGAGCGTGAAATATTAAAAAAAGCGACGGCGTTCTTCGCGAGAGAGTCCAAGTGAGGTACGCCTTCGTCGCCCGTGAACGGACTCTCTATCCGATCAGGATGCTGTGCCGACTGTTGGTCGTGTCGGTCTCCGGCTTCCATGACTACTTGCGTCGCCAGAATCGCCCGATTCCCGATCCCGACGCCGCTATTCGGGCCGATCTGCATACAATCCACACCGGTAGCCGCCACACCTACGGTCGCCCTCGGATGGTCAAAGCGCTTCGTGCGTGCGCCCACGCGGTGGGCCACAAGCGGGTGCGTCGTCTGATGCGAGAGGAAGGCCTGGAAGGCAAATCCAAGGGTCGCTTTACGCCGCGCACCACCGACAGCAAGCACGATCGCCCGATCGCTGAGAACCTGCTCGATCGCCAGTTTTCCGTAGACGGCGCAGTGCCGGCCTGGGTCGGCGATATTACCTACATACCGACCCGCGAAGGGTGGCTCTATCTGGCGGTTGCGATCGACTTGGAAACGCGCCGTGTGCTCGGCTACACCTTATCTGAGCGCATGCCCGACACGCTGGTACGACAGGCGTTCCAGAATGCGTATTCGGCCTGCCAAGCGCCGGCCGGTACGCTATTCCACTCCGATCGGGGCAGTCAGTACGCCAGCGGTGCATTCCAAAGCGAACTCGCCTTGCACGGCTTTGTGCAGAGCATGAGTCGCAAGGGCAACTGTTGGGACAATGCCGTCGCCGAAAGCTTCTTTGCCACTCTCAAGAACGAAGAAGTTACCGGCGTCTATTCCACCAAAGTCGATGCCCACGAGGGCATTGCCAGCTATATTCATGGCTTTTATAACCCAACGCGTCTTCACTCCGCACTTGGATACTTGTCGCCTAACGACTACTCTAAAACACTCAAGCAAGCCGCTTGACCATGTGCTTCATGGCGTCCGTTTCCACGGGACAGGTTCAAGGAGCCCCGCTAGGGGCGAGCTTTTCGACCGGGTCGCGAGCGTAGAGCTCGCCCGTAAACGGGCTCCTACAGGGTTATCGTAATCTTGCAGGAACCCCGCCAGGGGCGAGCTTTTCGGCCGGGCCGCGAGCGGTGAGCTCGCCCGTAAACGGGCTCCTACAGGGTTATCGTAATCTTGCAGGAACCCCGCCAGGGGCGAGCTTTTCGGCCGGGCCGCGAGCGTAGAGCTCGCCCGTAAACGGGCTCCTACAGGGTTATCGTAATCTTGCAGGAACCCCGCCAGGGGCGAGCTTTTCGGCCGGGCCGCGAGCGTAGAGCTCGCCCGTAAACGGGCTCCTACAGGGTTATCGTAATCTTGCAGGAGCCCCGCCAGGGGCGAGCTTTTCGACCGGGCCGCGAGCGGTGAGCTCGCCCGTAAACGGGCTCCTACGGGGTTATCGTAATCTTGCAGGAGCCCCGCCAGGGGCGAGCTTTTCGGCCGGGCCGCGAGCGTAGAGCTCGCCCGTAAACGGGCTCCTACAGGGTTATCGTAATCTTGCAGGAGCCCCGCCAGGGGCGAGCTTTTCGACCGGGTCGCGAGCGTAGAGCTCGCCCGTAAACGGGCTCCTGCAGGGTTATCGCAATCTTGTAGGAGCCCCGCCAGGGGCGAGCTTTTCGCCGAAGACGCAAGCAAAACTCGCCAGTTCACGGCTCCTGCGAATTCGCAAATTGCGCCTTCATGGTATGCGCGTCATTCTTGATGAGCACTACCCGACTCAAGCTTTGTGGCGGTCGCTGGGCTGGATTTCATCATCGGAAATCCTGGGATTTCCGCCCGTTCATGGCGAATGCGGAATATGCATGGAAGCACCGCGCATTTGGACGTCCAGACGTCAATACGCTAGGGTGTGCTTTCGACCCTTCCTTTTTTTGGATCTCATGTCGCGCATCCTCGTCTTCCAGCACGTCGCCGCCGAGCCGCTGGGTCTGCTGGATCCCTTGATCCGGCAACGGGGTCATCGTATGCGTTTCGTCAACTTCGAACGTCAGCCGGATGCGCGGCCGGGCATGGATCGATATGACGGCCTGATCGTGCTTGGCGGGCCGATGAACGTCGAGGAACAGGCCACGCGCAGCCATCTGCGCACCGAACTGAGCGTGATCGAACAAGCCTTGAAACAGGACAAACCAGTCCTCGGTATCTGTCTGGGTGCGCAGTTGCTCGCCCATGCCCTGGGTGCGCAGGTGGTGCGTCTGCGCGAACCCGAGATCGGTTGGTACCAGCTCGAAACCAATGCGCATGGCAGGGCGGATCCGGTGGTTTCCGGTCTCGGCCGGCGCGTACCGGTGTTCCAGTGGCATAGCCGCAGCTTTGCGATTCCGCATGGCGCCACCCATCTGGCTACGACCACGACCTGCGCCAACCAGGCGTTTCGCTATGGCAGCAATGCCTATGGTTTCCAGTTTCATCTCGAAATGGATCAGGCCCTGATCGAACGCTGGGTTGGATTACCGCACTACCATGCTGAACTGGTCGGCGCCGGGCTCGATCAGGACGCGGCATCGATACTGACCCGCACGCCGACCGCGATGGCGGCCATGCGCAATTGCGCCCACACCGTGTTCAGCCGCTTTCTCGAGCGCATCGGCCCGCCACGCAGATCGGTGCTCGCATCGATCGGATCCTGGCCTGCTCCCGGATCCGAACCGGAACAGGCGCAGCCGGTCTGCTGGGTCGCCGATTCGACGTAGCTCGTCGGCTCGTGTAAAATCGCGCGCCGATCCGGGCCATGCCCGGATGCCCGGGCGGACTCCGGTTCGCGTCGAGGTTGAAGCAATCGGGCAGTTTCCACGACATCCACCCGACAGCAGCGCGATTGCCGCGCCGATGCTGCCGGAATCGGTGTCGCGTTTTTCGTGGTCGAAAGGCTCGATCGATGACGATCGGGGTTCTGCTCGGCCAATCATTATCCAGGTATCAGAGAAAAATCATGGCCAGGCAGAAAGAGCTCAAGCTCTACCGCAACATCGGAATCATCGCCCACATCGACGCGGGCAAGACGACGACCACGGAGCGCGTGCTCTATTACACCGGTCGCAAGCATCAGATCATCGACGTGCATGACACCAAGGACGGCAAGGGTTCGACCACGACCGATTACATGGAGCAGGAACGCAAGCGCGGCATCACGATCCAGAGCGCGGCCGTTTCGACCGAGTGGAAGGGTTATCAGATCAACGTGATCGATACCCCGGGACACGTCGATTTCACGATCGAAGTGAACCGCAGCTTGCGCGTGCTCGATGGCGCAGTCGTGGTTTTCGACGGTGTCGCCGGCGTTGAGCCGCAGACCGAGACCAACTGGCGCCTGGCCGACCAGTACAACGTGCCGCGCCTGTGCTACGTCAACAAGATGGATCGCATCGGTGCGAACTTCGCCCATTGCGTGAAAGGCATCCGCGAGCGCCTCGGCGCCAACGCGCTGCTTTGTCAGATTCCGCTCGGCAGCAATGACGAGTTCTGCGGCATGGCCGATCTGGTCGCCGGCGTCGGTTACATCTGGGCGTCCGACGACAAGGACAGCACCTGGGAAACCGTGCCGCTGGCCGACCTGCGTGCGCGCCTGAAGTTTGCCTCCACGGTCGACAACGACTGGGTTGACCAGTTGCCGAAGCTGCGCCAGGACCTGCTCGAATCCGCCCTGGCCATGGACGACGATGCCTTTGAGCGCCTGCTCGAGACCGGCGAGTTCGATCCCGACATGCTCAAGAAGTGCATCCGCATGGGCTCGGTCAGCGGCAAGCTGGTGCCGGTGTTCTGCGGCTCCTCGTATCGCAACAAGGGCGTGCAGCAGTTGCTCGATGGCGTCATCGACTACCTGCCGTACCCGGGCGAGAACGGCGGCATCTCGATGGTCGACGTCGACGGCAAGATCATCGGCGAGCAGGAAGTGCGCGACGATGCGCCGGCCCGCGCGCTCGCCTTCAAGGTCATCAACGACCAGTTCGGCACGCTGACCTTCTGCCGCGTCTACTCGGGCGTGATCAAGAAGGGCGACACCCTGCTCAACGTCACCCGCGGCAAGAAAGAGCGCGTCGGCCGCATCGTCGAAGTCCAGGCCGATTCGACCAAGGACATCGATGAAGTGCGTTCCGGTGACATCTGCGCGTTCGTTTCGATGAAGGACACGGAAACGGGCGATTCGCTGTCGGATCCCGCGCACCCGGTTCTGCTCGAGCGCATGCGCTTCCCGGATCCGGTCATCAGCGTTTCGGTCCAGCCGAAGAACCGCAATGACATCGACAAGATGTCGACCGCACTCTACAAGATGGCCAAGGCCGACCCGTCGCTGCGCATGGAGGTCGACAAGGAAACCGGCGAGACCGTGCTCAAGGGCATGGGTGAGTTGCATCTGGAAATCACCGTCGATCGCATGCGCACCGAACTTGGCGTAGAAGCTGTCATGGGCAAGCCCAAGGTCAGCTTCCGTGAAGCGTTCGGCAATCCGATCGAACTGGTCTTCACGCACAAGAAGCAGTCCGGTGGTTCGGGTCAGTTCGCCGAAGTGAAGATGGTCTTCGAGCCGGGTGAACCGGGATCGGGCATCCAGTTTGCCGACGAAATCGTTGGTGGCCGCATTCCGCGCGAGTACATCCCGTCGGTCGAGCACGCGATTCGCGTCGAGAGCCGCAAGGGTCAGGTCGCCGGTTACGAAGTCGTCGACTTCAAGGCACGCCTGCTCGACGGCAAGTTCCATGACGTCGACTCCTCGGCCCTGGCCTTCGAAATCGCCGGCAAGGGCGCATTTCGCGAGGCGCATCGCGGCAGCCGTCCGAAGCTGCTTGAGCCGATCATGGGCGTTGAAGTCGTCACCGAAGCCGAGTTCCTCGGCGACATCATCGGTGACATCAACCGTCGTCGCGGCACGGTCAGCGAGCAGGGCCAGAAGGGTCTGCAGTCGTTCGTGCAGGGCTTTGTTCCGCTTTCGGAAATGTTTGGCTACATCAACTTCCTGCGCTCCGCCACACGCGGTCGCGGCACCTTCACGATGGAATTCGACAGCTACGCCGAAGTGCCGGCCAGCATGGTCGAGAAGTTGATGGAGAAGGAAGCCAAGTAATTGCGGTGAGCGGTGCAGCGGTTAGCGGTTAGCGGTAAAGGCTGCATCGCGCTCGCTTCACCTTCGGGGTGCCGAGTTGGTTTCTGGTCTTCCTCGCTTCGTGATCGGCAACGCCCGCGCTTCGCATGGCGAACGCGGGCGTTTTTGTATGTGGAGCCAAGGACTCGCGAACATGCCCTCGCCATCTGTCCGCTCGCCGTCGCATTGGCACCTATTGCGGCGTGGCGGCTGCGTCCTGCTCTGCGGCGGCGGCTTTGCGTTCGGCGATGAAGCGGTGGATCTGTTCATCGAGAACCGGCAGTGGCACCGAGCCCTGGGCGAGTACGGCGTCATTGAAGGCGCGGATATCGAAACGGGTTCCGAGTTCCTTTTCGGCTTCGGCGCGCAGGCCGACGATGCGGATTTCGCCGAGCTTGTAGCTCAAGGCCTGTCCGGGCCATGAGATGTAGCGATCGACCTCGGTGGTGACCTCATGCTCGCTGAGCGCAGTGTGGTCGCGCAGATAGGCCAGCGCCTTGTCGCGGCTCCAGCCCTTGTGGTGCAGGCCGGTGTCGATGACCAAGCGACAGGCACGCCACATCTCGTAGGTCAGCCGTCCGAAATTCTCGTAGGGCGTCGCATAGATGCCCATCTCGACGCCGAGCTTCTCGGCATACAGGCCCCAGCCCTCGCCATAGGCCGAGATGTAGCCGTTGCGGCGGAATGGCGGCAGCGCGGTTTGCTCTTCGGCCAGCGACAACTGGAACGAGTGACCGGGGGCGGATTCGTGCAGGGTCAGCGCCGCCAGGTTGTACAGCGGTCGGGAAGGCAAGTCATAGGTATTCAGCCAGTAGGTCGAGGCGCCGCCGCGACCGGCGGTCCAGAACGGGGCGATGTCGGCAGGTACCGGTTCGATGCCGAAGCGTCCGCGTGGCAGCAAGTTGAAGAAGCGCGAGAGCTTGGCGTCGACACGCTTGGCGATCCAGGCAGCGCGCATCAGCAATTCTTCCGGAGTCCTGGCGTAGAACTGCGGATCGCTGCGCAGGAAGGCGAGGAACTCGGCGAAGCTTCCCTCGAAACCGGCTTCGTTCATGGTCGCCAGCATCTCGGTCTGGATGCGCGCGACTTCGTCGAGTCCGATCTTGTGGATTTCCTCGGCACCCAGATCGAGCGTCGTGTACTCGCGGATCTGCTGGCGATACCAGGCTTTGCCGTTCGGCATCGATTCCGCCGCCAGCGACTTGCGCGCCTTGATCATGTATTCCTTGCGAAAGAAATCGAGCAGATTCACGTAGGCCGGAATTACCTGCTCACGAATTGCCGTGAGGCCTTCGCTGCGCAATTGCTCCTGGCGCTCGATCGGCATGCTCGCGGGCAGATCCTTGAGCGGCTTGAAGAACTCGCTGTCCGCCGGCTCGGCCAGGTCGGCGACGGCGGCGATCGACACATCGCGACCGGGCAGCACCGCACGCGGCACGCTGAAACCGTGCTTGAGGCCGGCGCGCATGTTGATGATCTGATCGTCGAAATAGCGCGGGACATCCCTCAGCCGCGCGATGTAGTCTTCGGCGTCCTCGACCGTGCGCAATGGCCGGCGGGTCATGAAGCCGAGATTCGACCAGAACGAGGAATCCGAATTGAACGGCATCTCGTAGCCGCCGTAGCGGATGTCGGCGGCGAAGTTTTCGATCTGTGGCCGATACACGGCGAGGTTGATCTGCTCGGCGGCCGACAATTCATCGTTCGGCAGCGCGTCGAGCTGCTTGAGAACATCGTTCCAGACCTTCAAGCGCTGCTTCTGCGTGTCCGCGTCGACATTCGGCAACCGGTTGGCGCGTGCGCCATCCTGTTTGTCGTCGTCGGCACCCGGAAACTGGAGCTGGCGCCAGTCCCATTCCTTCTCGTAGATCGCCTTGAACTGCTGGTCGGCAGACAAGGCCGCTGCGTCCTCGGCATGCAACGGAGCGGCGGTCATCAAACCAAGGCCAAGGCCGATCAGGCCAAGCATGAGCAACTTCATGGCGAATCCCCGCAACAGCATCAGTGCGCATGATCGCATTCCTTGTGCTCTCACGAAACGTGCCGACGCCACGCGAATGAGCGCTGATCGGATGTAACCAGTCAGCGCATCAAAGGTTCGCCGGCATTGGCTCGGCAACGACGTCGGCCGACTCGCGATAGTGCTGGAAAAAGCGGAGCAGCCAGCCGACGAACCATCCCGCGAACAATCCTGAGACCGCCATGTCAGCCTGCATGATGCCGTGCTGGCCTGGATCGAAGGCCGCCGCGACATTGAGTGCGTAGTGGGCCACGAAAACGCCAAGATTGCGCAGCAGGGGCAAGATGCTGCCGGGTCGAATGACGAGGCCGCGTGCATGGTCGATCACAAGCGTGTTGCGTCTTGCCGATCCCGCGAGCACGCCGACGGCGGCGGCGATCAGCCACGGCAGCAAGCTTGCCAGCGTACCCGTGTTGCGCATGACGAGTCCGAACAATCCCCAGATGATGAAGACCAGTGGCGTGCGCCAGATCCGCCGCAGCGTCACCGCGCGGGTACGCATCTGGCTGACACCGAGCCAGAGCAGAAGAGCAAACAACAGGTACACCCAGGCCGGGGTACCGAGAAGGATTTCGAGGATCATCGTGTGTCTCCGCTGGAATCAAGCAGGCCGGCGTGATCGCGCACGGCGGCAGGTGGTGCTTGTGTGCCCGAAAGGATCCACCTGCCGATCGATTGCGGCCAGATGCCGACGGTCATCGATTCGACCTGCCGGAAGTCACCAATTGCCTTCGCCGGCTTGAGTCGCGGCCGTGATCGGCCGATCCTGTGTGGCGAATGCGAGGAACCGTCAATGACTGCTTCGAACCACCTGCGCAACCTGCTCGAGCCGCTCTGCCTGTCGGGAATCGTCACCTGGGCGGCGGTCGCCAGCGCGATGTTCGGACGCGCCGAGCCGGAGCGGAAGCTCCTGATCGCGACGCTATTGCTGATCTTTCTGGCCAGCTTTGTCGGTTGCATGTTGTGCGCCGGCACACGGTTGCTGCCGCGCCTGCCCTTGATCGCAATCCAGATCGTGATTGGCTTGCTGGTCTGCCTGATCGACAGTGAAGGCTTCGCTCCGGTGTTGCTGGTGATCGCGATGGCGCAACTGGCGACGCAATTGCCGGTGCGCACGTTCACCCTGGTCATGCTCGTGCTGAATGCACTGCTCTACCTGATTTTCAGCGAGATCTGGCATAGCAAGGTGGCGCTGACCCTGACCTTCATCTACGCCGGATTCCAGATTTTCGCCGCCACCACCGCGCTCTATGCGCAACGTGCCGAACGCGCACGCGATGAACTGGCCCAGGTCAATGCACACTTGCTCGCCACGCATTCGCTGCTTGAGGAGAGTGCGCGCGATCGCGAGCGTCTGCGCCTGGCCCGCGAGCTGCATGATGTCGCCGGGCACAAGTTGACCGCACTCAAACTCCAGCTTGCCCTGCTCGCACGCGATCCTGCCGGTGCTCTGCCAGCGGTGCGCACGGCGGCAACTCTGGCCGACGAACTGCTCGGCGACATCCGCGGCGTGGTCAGTCAGATGCGCCAGAACGACGGCCTCGACCTGCGCCGCGCCATCGAGGAACTGGCCGCGCCGATACCGCGCCCTAAGGTGCATCTCGACCTGGCTGAGGACGCACGCGTTGATGATCTGGCCCAGGCCCAGGCCCTGCTGCGCGTGGCCCAGGAGGGATTGACCAATGCCGCGCGGCACTCATCGGCGGACAACGTCTGGCTGCGGCTCGCCCGCGATGGTGACCGCTTGATCCTCGAGATCCGCGATGACGGGCGTGGCGCAAGAAACCTTCGCATCGGCAACGGCATCAGCGGCATGTGTGAACGCCTTGAAGGCATCGGTGGCGGCATCGAGTTCGACTGCAGCAAGGGGTTTCGGCTGAATGCCTGGGTGCCGGCCACATGAGCGTACCGATGCGCATCGCGCTCGCCGACGACCAGGCGCTGGTACGTGCCGGGCTGAAGGCCTTGCTCGAAAGTTTCGGTGATCTTGTCGTCGTTGTCGAAGCGGCCGATGGCGGCGAGCTGGTCGAGGCCCTGGCGTCGACACCAGTCGATGTCGTCCTGTCCGATGTGCGCATGGCCGGCATGTCCGGCCCCGAAGCCGTGCGCCGGCTGCGCGAAGCCGGCGATGCGACGCCGGTGATCCTGTTGACCACCTTCGATGACAGCGCCTTGCTGCTCGAAGCCGTGGCCGCCGGTGCGCAGGGTTTCCTGCTCAAGGACGCCGCGCCGGAGGATCTGCACGATGCAATCAGCGCGGTCGCACGCGGACAATCCCTGTTGCAGCCGGTCTCGACCGATCCGGTTCGCGCGCGATATGCCTATCGCGAACAGGAGGCGCCGAAGGCCAACTTCAGCGAACGTGAAGTCGCGATCCTGCGCCTGCTCGCTGGCGGCTATTCAAACAAGGAGATTGCACGCTCGATCTTTCTTGCCGAAGGCACGGTCAAGAACTATGTCTCCGACATCCTCGACAAACTGGAAACCCGTGATCGCACCCGAGCCGTGCTCAAGGCGATCACCCTGCGCATTATTTGAGCATGGCGTTGCGGAATTTTCTGCGCCGGCGACAATGTTGCCCTGCCGACCCGTGTGAGCCACGATGCTTGATCCGTCCCTATCCAGTTCCCGCGATGCTCGATCGTCGCAGCCGCTAAACGCAGTCCAGGGTTCGACCCGGTGGATCGCGCGGGTGATCTCGATTCTCGGACATCCGATGCTGGTCATGCCGTTGGCGGCGTGGCTGGCGGCGCGGACCAATGGCAGCGACGGCTCGACAACGCTGATCATCCTGGCGAACATCGGGATCCTCGGCTTGATCGTGTTTGCGTTCAGTGCGCTGCAGGTGCGCTGCGGTCGCTGGCAGCATGTCGATGCGAGCGCGGCCAGTGAGCGGCGCGGGCTCAATATCTTTCTGCTCGGCTTGTTTGTTGCTGCAGCGGTGCTGGCTGGATGCTACTTCAGCCATTCGCGAGTAACTGTCGCCCTGCTTGTTGCCGCCGCGATCATCTTGCTTGCCCTGCTGATCTCGCCGTGGTGCAAACTGTCCCTGCATGTCGCGTTTGGCTGCTTCGCAATCTTCGTTCCGGGTAGTCCGGCCCTCGGCGCAGGACTTGCTGTGATTGTGCTCGCGGTTGCATGGTCGCGCCTGGTTCTTGACCGGCACGATCTGGCCGATATCCTCGTTGGCATGCTGACTGGAATGGCCGCAGGTATCGCTTTTCAAATTCTTTGACTCAAGCAGGCTCGAAGCATTGCGCATGACCGACGACTTCATCGAGATCCACGAGCAGGCGATCGGCGCCGAGGACTGCCGTGCATTGATCCAGCAGTTCGAGGCATCGGGCCAGGCTGTCCGTGGCCGCACCGGTGGCGGCATCAACACCGAACTCAAGGACAGTTGGGACATCTGCATCAACGACTATTCCGAATGGACGAATGCGACCAACCTGCTGAATACGGCGATGCTGGGCGCGCTGATGCGCTACGTGCGCAAGTATCCACATACGGTGCTCGCACCGCTGTCATTGCAGATGCCCGATCCGGCCACTGGAAAGCTGGTGCCGCTCGATGCACAGGCGATCCGGGATATGCCCGATCAGCGCTTGCAGAACCTGCTGGTCAAAGTGCTCAGACCGGGAACGATCAATATCCAGAAGTACAACGCCAACCAGGGCGGCTACCCTTACTGGCATTGCGAACTGTATCCGAAGGTCGGCGACAGCAACGGTGAAACCCTGCATCGTGTGCTGTTATGGACGGCGTATTTGAATGATGGCTTCGCTGAGGGCGAAACCGAATTTCTCCATCAGCAACGCAAGATCGTGCCGCGGACCGGTGCCATGCTGATCGCGCCGGCTGGATTCACCCACACCCATCGCGGCAATCGACCGCTCGGCGGCGACAAATACATCGCAACTTCGTGGATCCTGTTCCAGCGTGCCGAAACGTTGTTCGCCGCACCACCAGCGAAGGCCTGAGTCGTTCAACGACTGCCGACACCGACCGCATCGAGTTCCTCGCGCACGCGGCGCTGCAACCGTCGCACTGAAACCGGCTTCTCGATGAAGCGGATGCGCTCGATAGGCGGCAGGCAGTCGCGCCAAAATGCTTGCTGCCTCCGCACAGGATGATCCTGATGCGATACTCGAACTCGGGCGTCACAGTGGGCCAGCGCATCGCATCTCCGGCGTAGGATGTCAGTCGCGGGTTGAGGCATGAGGTGATGTCGGGAGCAGGATTCCCTCATCTCGTGCCAGGAGTCTGGGCGACAGAAACTTTGGATAGCGAGATTGCGCTATCGCCATAGGCTGCGTCGATCGGAGGGTGCGCATAGCGGGCCTATATAAGTCCGACGATCGACGCAGCCTATAGTCCGGGCCAGCCGGGCAAGCATGGGTTACCGGGCAAACAGGATGCAGTTATGGAATCTTCGAGACGCGTATTGATCACCGGAGCTGGCAGTGGCCTTGGCCGGGCCCTGGCCTTTCGCTATGCCGAAGCCGGCTGGCGCGTCGCCTGCGCTGACATCCGCCTTGATCGCGCCGAGGAGACGGTCGCCTTGATTACCGGTTTCGGCATCGGTGCGATGGCCCTCATGGTCGATGTCGGCAACGATGATTCGTTCGAGGAATTGCGCGACATGGTGCTGGCTGCGTGGGATGGCGTCGATCTGGTCATCAACAATGCCGGCGTCAGTGGCGGCGGCTCGGTGCTCAATGCCGCGATGTCGGATTGGCAGTGGATGCTCAACATCAACCTGCTCGGCGTGGTGCGCGGCTGCCGTTTGTTCGGCCCGGTTCTGATCGAGCAGGGCGGCGGACACATTGTGAATATAGCATCATTCGCCGCACTCGCCGGCGGACCTGGCATGGCCACCTATGCGACAGCAAAGGCAGGTGTGGTCACCGTTTCGGAGGGGCTGCGAGCCGATCTCGACGGCAGCAGCGTGAAAGTCTCGGTGGTCTGTCCAAGTTTCTTCCAGACCAACCTGCTCGAAGGTTTCCGTGCGCCCGACCGCAGCTCGTTGAAGATGGCGACCGCGCTGATGCGTGAGTCGAAGGAAAGCGCAGCCGATATCGCCGAAGCGATCTACAAGGGAGTCGAGCGCGGCGAGTTCCTGATCCTGCCGAGTGCCATCGTACGCAGGAGCTGGCGGATCAAGCGCTGGTTTCCTGAAATCTATTTCCGCAAGCTCATGCAACTGGTGCGTGCACGAGGAGGAAAGTGATGCAGTCGTTGATGATCTACGGTGCGAACGGCTACACCGGCAAGCTGATCGCAGCCGAGGCGGTTCGCCGTGGCCTCAAGCCGGTGCTGGCCGGGCGCAACCGCGATGCCCTCGATGATCTGGCCGGGCCGCTCAAGCTGACCCGGCGTGTCTTCGAGCTCAACGATGCCCATGAGATTGATCGCAATCTCGATGGCATATGCATCCTGCTCAACTGTGCCGGCCCGTTCTCACGCACCTGTGAACCGCTGCTGGCGGCCTGTCTGCGCCAGCGCATCCACTATCTCGACATCACCGGCGAGATCGACGTGTTCGCGCATTGCCATCGCATGCACAGGCAGGCCCAGCATGCCGGCGTCGTGGTTGCTCCGGGAACCGGCTTCGATGTCGTGCCGACCGACTGTCTGGCGGCGATGCTCACGCAACGATTGCCTGACGCGACGCATCTGGTGCTTGCCTTCGAGGCCGGCGGTGGCCCGAGCCCGGGCACGGCGCGAACCAGCGTCGAAGGCCTGGCCAAAGGCGGTCGCGTACGTATCGGTGGCGGGCTGCGCGAGGTGCCACTGGCCTGGAAGTCACGCGAATTCACGCGCCAGGATGGCAGCCGCCGATCGGCCATGACGATCCCCTGGGGCGATGTCTACACGGCCTTCGTCTCGACCGGCATAGCGAATATCGAAACCTATATGGTGGTACCGGCAAAGACGATCTCGCGCCTGCGCTGGCTGCGTCACCTGCGCTGGCTGCTCCGTCTGCCTCCGCTGCAGCGCTACCTTCAGGACAAGGCCGGACGAACTGCCGGGCCGGATCGCAGGCGACGTGAAACGAGCACCTGCGAGGTCTGGGCCGAAGCACGCAATGCGGCCGGCAAACAAGTCGCCGCCTCGCTGCGCACGCCGAATGGTTATGACCTCACCGTCAGCGCCAGTCTCGGCATCGTCGAACACCTGCTCGCAAATGCACCGGCTGGCGGCTACTACACACCGTCGATGTTGATGGGTGCCGACTATGTGCTGGGCCTGCCCGGTGTCGCCCTGCTCGACTCGAGAATGCGCCAGGCCAACGACTTGCTAGAATCGGCGCCCCCTACGTTCTGACCGAGTCCACGTATGTCGGCTGCAAAACCACCGTTGAGCTTCTTCCCGGCGCTGATCTTCTCGTCACGCTGGCTGCAGTTGCCGTTGTATCTGGGCTTGATTGTCGCCCAAGGCGTCTACGTCGTTTTGTTCATCAAGGAGTTGCTGCATCTGATCATGCATGCGACCTCATTCGGCGAGCAGCAGATCATGCTGATCGTGCTCGGCCTGATCGACGTGGTGATGATCTCGAACTTGCTGATCATGGTCATCGTCGGCGGCTATGAAACCTTTGTATCGCGACTCGGCCTGCAGGGTCATCCCGATCAGCCGGAGTGGTTGAGTCACGTCAATGCCTCGGTGCTCAAGGTCAAGTTGGCCATGGCCATCATTGGCATCTCTTCGATCCACCTGCTCAAGACCTTCATCGCCGCCGGCACGCTGGAAGGTCTGCCGTTCTGCTCGGGCGATGCCCTGGTCAGTGCTGCCCAGGCAGCAATCAATGGTACCGTGCAAACCTGCTCGACGCTGACGCCGCAAGGCGTCATGTGGCAGACCATCATCCACTGCGTATTCATTCTTTCGGCTATCGGCATTGCCTACACCGATCACTTGATGCACGCGATTCCGCGCGGCAAGCCCGGCAAGGCCCATTGATGGGGCGCACCTGAAAGCGCGCATTTCTCACCGCGATGATTAAGTTTCGATGCAGGCTCGGTTCGCCATGCTGCCGCTTCGTTTGACATGGCACGGGGAAACAACAATGCGCATGGGATTGATTATTGCTGGGATCCTTTTGATTGCCGTCGGTGCGGTCGCCTTCACCGGCAATCTCAACTTCACCACGGACAAGGAAGTGCTCAAGATCGGTGAATTCTCGGCCACCGTGAAGCAGGAAAAGGCCGTGCCGCAATGGCTCGGCAGCGCCGGTGCTCTGCTTGGCCTTGCTCTGGTTGCCGCCGGCGTGATGCGCAAGCGTTGATTGCGTACCTGGCAGAACGCGCGATCTGCGCCTTCATTCGACCACGCGCTGGTTACCGCCGGTGCGTCATCGGTTAATCTGGCACGATGGATGTCTCCCACTTGCTGGATGATCTCAATCCGGCCCAACGCGAAGCGGTCACCGCGCCACGAGGACACTATCTCGTGCTCGCCGGTGCCGGCTCGGGCAAGACCCGCGTACTCACGCATCGCATCGGCTGGCTGCTTGAAGTCGATCGCGTGTCGCCGTGGTCGATTCTCGCCGTCACTTTCACCAACAAGGCCGCCGCCGAAATGCGCGCACGCACGCAGAATCTGGTCGGCGACGGTCCGCGCGGCCTGACCATCGGCACCTTCCACGGTATCGCGCATCGTTTGTTGCGCCGGCACTGGCGCGAGGCGCGCCTGCCGGAAACGTTTCAGATCCTCGATTCGGACGACCAGCAACGCTTGGTCAAGCGCACGATCCAGGGACTCGGCATCGACGAGGCGCGTTTCCCGCCGCGCCAGGCAACCTGGTTCATCAACTCGGCCAAGGATGAGGGCAAACGCCCCGAGGCGATTGATGCCGCCGGCAATCCGCTGGCCAGCACAATGATCGACATTTATGTTGCCTATGAGCGTGCCTGCCAGCGCGCCGGTCTGGTCGATTTTGCCGAGCTGCTGCTGCGCGCGCACGAGTTGTGGCTGCACGATGACGCCTTGCTCGCCCACTATCGCGAGCGCTACCAGCATCTTCTGGTCGATGAATTCCAGGACACCAACACCCTGCAATACGCCTGGATCAGGGTTCTCGCTGGACATGGAGGTCCGAGTGCCGCGAGCGCAGGACGCGCAGGAGCGGCGGCCGGCAGTACCGGGCAGGTGTTCGTGGTTGGCGACGACGATCAGGCGATCTACGGTTGGCGTGGCGCTCGGGTCGAGAACGTGCAGCATTTCCTGCGCGATTTCCCGAACGCGAAGACCATCCGCCTCGAACAGAACTATCGTTCGACCGCGAACATTCTCGGCGCCGCCAATGCGGTCATCGCGCACAACCCGAGTCGTCTCGGCAAGGAATTGTGGACGGCCGATGGCAGCGGCGATCCGATCGAAGTCTATGCGGCCTACAACGAGCAGGACGAGGCGCGCTTCGTCATCGAGCGTATCCGCGAATACCTGCGCGACCACAGCGCCAGTGATGTCGCGATCCTGTATCGCTCGAATGCGCAATCACGCAACTTCGAGGAACATCTGGTGCAGAACAAGATCGCCTACCGCGTCTATGGCGGCCAGCGCTTCTTTGACCGCGCCGAAATCAAGGATGCCCTGGCCTATCTGCGCCTGATCGCCAACCGGCATGACGATGCCGCCTTCGAGCGCGTAGTCAATACGCCACCACGCGGCATCGGTGACCGTACGATCGACCTGTTACGTGCGCGCGCGCGGCGCGAGGACACCTCGATGTGGGAGGCCGTGCTCGCCGAGTTGACCGACAGCACCCTGGCCGGGCGCGCGAAGAATGCGCTGCGGGCATTCCTGACCCTTGTTGATGGACTGGCGCGGGATTGCCTTGTCGCACCAAGCTCGACAACCGCCGCTCGTCATCCCGGCGAAGGCCGGGATGACGGTGAGGGGGGATTGGGTTTATCCAAGAATAATGAACTTATTCCAGGGCGGATCATCACTGAGGCGAGTCAAGCCATCGACGAGCCGCTAACGCTTGCCGAGCAGATGGATCACGCAATCGTCCGTTCCGGTTTGCGCGAGTATTACGAGAAGGACAAGACCAGCGCCGAAACGCGCACCGAGAACCTCGACGAGCTGGTCAATGTCGCCAGCCGCTTCGAGCGCATGCCGGACGATATCGAAGCGGGATTGTCCGATCTTTCCGCCTTCCTTTCGCACGCCGCGCTGGAGGCCGGAGAGGCGCAGGCCGAGGCCGGGCAGGACTGCGTGCAGTTGATGACCCTGCATTCGGCCAAGGGTCTCGAGTTTCCGCTGGTGTTCCTGGTCGGCCTCGAAGACGGTCTGTTTCCAAACAACAAGTCAATCGAAGAGCCGGGGCGTCTGGAAGAAGAGCGCCGTCTTGCCTACGTCGGCATCACCCGTGCACGCGAACACCTGGTTCTTTGCTATGCCGAGACGCGGCGCATGTACGGCATGGAGATGTATGGCCGTCCATCCCGTTTCCTCAACGAGATCCCGCGCGAACTGTTGCACGAGATCCGGCCACGCGTGCAGGTCAGTCGCCCGCTGCGCCAGAGTGGTCATGTCACAATTGCAAGCGAAACGCACAGTCTCAAGCTCGGTCAGCGCGTCAATCACGCCAGTTTCGGTGAGGGCGTTGTCGTCGATTTTGAAGGCAGCGGCGCGCACACGCGCGTTCAGATCAATTTTGAGGGCGCCGGGCAGAAGTGGTTGGTGCTTGCATTCGCCAAGTTGACTCAGGTTTGAAGGCCGGGAGTGGGGAGTCGGAAATGGGGAGTGGAAAAGGCACTTCAGGCGGCCCAGTCTATGGTCGAAAAAAGTGAAACTCGTTGACAGAATGATGCTTGTCGCGTTGCATCGACCGCTAACCACTCCCCACTCCCCACTTCCCACTTCCCACTTCCCACTTCCCACTTCCCACTCCCCACTCCCCACTCCCCACTCCCCACTCCCCACCAACATGATCGCCAACATCCCGATTCCACTCGCCCTGACCGGCATCGTCGTCCTCGGCGTCCTTGCGCAGTGGATCGCCTGGCGCGTACGTCTGCCGGCGATTGTGCTGCTGCTTGGTGTCGGCATCATCGTCGGGCCGATTCTTCATCTGCTGGATCCAGACAAGGTTTTTGGCGAGCTGTTGTTCCCGCTGACCTCGTTATCGGTTGCGATCATCCTGTTCGAGGGCAGCATGACCTTGCGCTTCCGCGAGATCCACGGATTGCGTGGGCCCATCCTCAATCTGGTCAGCCTTGGCGCCGCGATCAACATCTTCATGCTGACCGTCGCCGCGCTCTATTTCCTGCGCGCGCCAATCGGCATCGCCTTGCTGATCGGAACGATCGCCAGCGTGACCGGCCCGACCGTTGTTTCACCGATGTTGCGCGCGATCCGACCCACCCCGGTGATCGACAAGGTGCTGCGTTGGGAGGGCATCATCATCGATCCGATCGGCGCCATTCTCGCCGTGATCGCACTCGAGTTCGCGATGAAGGGCGACAACACCGATACCTGGTGGGTACTCGGCAAGCTGGTGCTGTCCGGCAGCCTGATCGGAGCCCTTGCCGCGCTCCTGCTCGGTGGTCTGCTCAAGCGCCATCTGGTGCCCTGGTACCTGCGCAATGTGGTCACCCTGGCCGTGCTGTTCACGGCCTTCACGGCCAGCAACACGATCGCGCATGAGGCCGGCCTGCTCGCAGTGACCGTGATGGGTGTGATGCTCGCCAATACGCGCGGGCTGGACATGGACGATGTGCTCAACTTCAAGGAGAGCCTGACCGTCCTGCTCGTCTCGCTGCTCTTCATCATCCTTGCGGCACGCCTTGATCTCGGCAGCTTCCAGACCCTGGGCTGGGGCTTCCCGCTGTTCCTGATCACGGTGTTCTTCGTTGCCCGGCCAATGGCGGTGTTCGCCAGCGCAACCGGCTCGAAGCTGTCGATGCGCGAACGCGGACTGATCGCCTGGATCGGCCCACGCGGCATCGTCGCCGCCGCGGTCGCCTCGTTGTTCGCCCTGCGTCTTGAAGCCGAGGACGTGCCCGGTGGCGAGCTGCTGGTGCCGGCGATCTTCAGCATCATCATCGCCAGCGTACTTGTGCAGAGTTTTACCGCGCGGCGTCTGGCCCTGCGCTGGAAGCTGGCCGAGGAACAACCGCTCGGTGTGATCATCGTCGGTTCGGGTCTGGTGCCGGTGACGATCGGCCAGGCGTTGAAGAAGGCCGGCTACGACGTCACCCTCGCCGACAGCAACTGGGATGCACTCAAGCGCGCGCGCATGGCTGGCCTGAAGACCTATTTCGGCAGCGTCGTTTCGGATCACGCCGAACATCATCTCGACACCTCCGGTGTCGCCCGCCTGCTGGCGATGAGCGATCGACCGGCACAGAACACCCTGGCTTGCCTGCACTACCGCTCCGAGCTTGGCACCGATGGCGTGTTTGCCCTGCGCACCAGCGAGGATCACGACAAGGCCAAGCTGACCCTGACCGGCAGCCTGAAGATGCCGTGGTTGTTCGACGACCGTATCGACAACGTGCGCCTCGAGGATGCAATCGAGAGCGGCGCAGTGATCAAGACCAGCAAGCTCAAGGACAACTACAAACTGGCCGATCTCAAGCAGCGCAGCGAGGGGCTGGCCATCCCGCTGTTCGCGATCGACCCCAAGCGACGCCTGGTTCCATTCACCTCGAACCGAGAGCCGTCGCTCAGGAGCGGCTGGGAGATCATGGTTCTGCAGATGAAACGCGAGCATCCTGTCAGCGTCGATGCCGAGGTCGCGGTGCCGGAGCCCTCGCTTCGTGAATGAGAGTCACTAAGCCTCCGGGAATGCCTCGATAGTGAGTTTGGTTCCGAACGGCGCATGATGATTTCTTGAAATCACTTGCCATCGTTACATGTCTTGAAGTACATTCCGCGCGCCGCGCATCGGGGGTGCAACACGTGGCCGAGGGTCGTCAGGATGACGAGCCGTCGAGTGCACAAGCGCCGGAGGTCAAGGATCTCGGGCGATTACTCGTAAGGCTTCCCCAAGGAATCATACACATGCGCTGCCCCCGCTTTGCTGTTGCCGCCATTCTGGCGCTCTTTTTCATGCCTGCGGCACTATTCGCCCAGATAACTCCCCAGGAGCAATACGCGAAGGTCGTCAATGGCGGAGAAACAGTATCCGCCGTGGATGGCGGTGCCTTCGGCGAGACGGTGGATCTCTCCACGGGTGGCGTCGAGTTCATTACGACCGATGTCAGTATTCCCGGCAACAGCTCGATTCCCGTGGCATTCGGGCGGCGACGCAGCATTGAGATCGGCAGGACCTCTGATTACCAACTCGGCGACTGGGATATCGATGTCCCGTTTGTCGAGGGAACCTATGCGCAAGGCCAGGGTTGGGTGGTGGCCGGCACAGGTGCCGCGAGTGCAATGCGATGCGCGAATGCCACGAGTGTCACGGCAGCCCGGCCCGGCCCGGTCGTGCGTGGATCCGGTGCAAGTTCCATCACGTTTCAGGATCAAGACTATTGGCTGGGCACTCATCTCCAACTGCCCGGAGCGGGCCGTCAGGAGCTGCTGGTCAACGATCAACTCATTTCCCAGCCCGCTGCGGGCGGGCCCTTCCGGTTTGTCACCAGCGGTCATTGGTTCTTCGCCTGCAACCCGCTGGATTCAAGCGGCGACGGCGACGGCTTCAAGGCGTTTTCGCCCGATGGTCTAATTTACAAATTCAACCACATGGTCACCTCGCCGGGGCCCACCTTGCTGTGGCCGCGTACTGGCGGCAACTACCCGCTCGCACGCGAACGCGTCCGTCTGTATGTGTCGCAGGTGGCAGATCGTTTTAACAATGTCGTCAACTACAACTGGAATGGCAACCAGCTCAACACGATCGTGGCGAATGACGGTCGCAAGATCACAATCACGTACGATACTTCGGTAAAAGGCGGGGTGCCGCGCATTGCGCGGGTTTCCGCACATACCACGACCACGCTACATGACCAGGCCCCGGCCCGGATCTGGCAATACGGCTACGCTGGTAGTCGCCTGACCTCAGTCACCCAGCCGAACGGTTCTTCCTGGAATCTGGATCTTGCCTCAATCAACTTCGGTCTGATCAATTACGAGGATATCGGGCAGGGCAATGTCGGCTGGGACAACGCAATCTATTGTAATTGGATGCGCAAATTCTCGACAACGACGTCCAACGAGAAGACCGCCATCATTACGCATCCATCCGGCGCTAAAGCCACATTTACGTTCGAACCCATGCGACACGGGCGCAGCAATGTCACTATGGGTAGTTGTTCCGACGGAATCAACGCCAACAAAACGCCGGAACGACCGGCTCGTTTTGACGTCTGGTCGATCAAGAAGAAAGTGATCACAGGCCCAGGATTGCCGCCGGCATCGAACCCAGGATTGCCGCCGGCACCGAACGAGTACAGGTGGACATACAGTTATCACTTGCCTGTCGGATACTTTTGCGACACGCTTCCTGGGACGGATTGTTCGCCGGACCCGGCGAAAGATCAAAAGACCATATCGGTTCTCGCGCCCGATGGCTCGACGACCGACTATGTCTACGGCATCCGCTACGGATCTGGCGGCAGCGACGGTCAGCTGTTGTCGGTGACAATCAACGGGGGTCTTCGCACCGAGACCTACGCCTACGTAAGCAATCCTGTGACCTACGGCATGCCAGAGGCGATCGGCACAACGCCGCAGCCACATGGTGATTCACAGTTCGGTGCCGTGCCAAGACCGCAGACCGTGCGCGCCATCGCGCAGAACGACGTCACTTTCACAAGGACCGTCCAAACCTTCGACTACTGGGGCAACCCGAAGCAGGTCACCAAAGCCAACTCGCTGGGAAACAGCAAAGTTGAGACCACCACCTATGAGCCACTGGGCCAATCCTGGCTCCTCGGCCTTGTCAGCAAGGTCGTGACGAGCCCCGGCAATCCCAAAGGCAATGCCGATCTCGAAATCGCCTACGACGGGAACAAGCTTCCCTGGGTGGTCAAGGCTTTTGGGAAACCAACCCAGACGGCCACGTATGCGTCAGACGGCACCCTCCAGTACCTCTACGATGGCAACAGCAAGCGGACGCAGTTTGCCAACTACCACCGCGGCATTGCGAAGAACGTCACCTACGACAACAACGAAGCGCAGAGTGCCGAGGTCAACGATTTCGGGCAGATCACCTCGGTCACCGACGAGGTTAACAAGAAGACAAAGTACACGTACAAACGCGATGGCCGGCTTGAGCAGATAGCCTTTCCGGACGGAGACACTCCCGCTTCGAACAATCGTAATTTTACCTTCGAACTTGTCGGGGCGGGCAATATCGGCATCCAGGGTAGCCTCTGGCAGCAGACGGTTACTCAAGGCTCGGCGGTCAAGCAGACCTATTTCGATGCCTTGTGGCGGCCCATCCTCACGTATGAGGAGGACACCAGTTCGTCGACGTCAACAGCGCGCTACACGCGGCGTGCGTTCGATTTTGCCGGCAGAGAGAGCCTGGTCAGCTACCCGGTCGGGAGCATTGGCGGCAATCTCTATGGCGTTACGGCAGGCGCTCGCTCGTTCTATGACGGCTTGGGCCGTCTAAGAAATTCCGAACAGGATGCGGAAAGTCCCAATGGCATGCTCACGACGAGCGTCATCTACGCATCAGGATCGAAGTCGGTAACCAATGCCCGAGGAAAAGTCACCACCACCTCATTCCAGACCTTCGACGAGCCGACCGAGAATGCGCCGTTCACGATCAATGCGCCGGAAACGGTCAGCATCAGCATTCAGCGCGATGCGTTCGGCAAGCCGCAAGCGATCACGCGAAGCGGATCCAAGCTCAGTGATGGCACGGCGTTGCCGGTGTCGGCTACCCGAGACTATTTCTATGACGACAACGAGCAGCTTTGCAAAACCGTCGATCCTGAGTTGGGTGCGACCGTCATGGAGTACGACGGTGCCGGCAATGTCATTTACTCCGGTCAGGGATTGAGCCTCTCGTCATCCGATTGCAACGCTATCCGCACGGATCCCAGTTACCTCGCGGTGCGCACACAGCAGACCTACGATGCCCGCAATCGTCCGAAGAACACGATCTACGCTGACAGCAGTCCGTCGATCACCCGCAACTATTACCCGGATGGTGCGCTGCTGAGCATCGCCACCTATGATCCATTGTCGAACAAGCCGATCACATGGACCTATGGCTACAACGCACGGCGATTGCTGACCAGTGAGAGCCTTCAGGTCGAGGATAGAACGTATCTCCTGAGCAACGATTACACAGCCAATGGCCACCTCAGGAAACTGACTTATCCCGATGCGCTCGAGATCGATTACGCGCCGAACGATCTTGGTGAACCGACCCGGGCGGGCAACACCGCGAAAACCTACGCATCAAATGTCTCGACCTATCCAAACGGCGCGATCCAGGGTTTCAACTATGGCAACGGCATCATCCATTCCTTGACCCAGAACACACGCAAGCTGCCGTTGCGCAGCGTGGATTCGGGCGACTTGCTTGACGATACCTACCGCTACGATGCGAACGCCAATGTGGCCTCGATTGTCGATGGTTTCGGCAACGTCACCCGCTCGATGAGCTATGACGATCTCGATCGTCTGGAAACCATGAGCGCCACCGGCTTGTGGTCGAACTCGATCTACAAGTACGACGCACTCGATAACATCCGTTTCAGTCAGGTCGGCACGCGCAGCTACGAACACAAGTACAACGCTGCGAACAACCAGATCGAATCGCTCAATGTCGGCAAAACGCCGATCGTCCAGTATTCGCATACGCGCGGCAATGTCACCCAACGCGGCAGCCAGGGCTTTGTCTTCGACCGGGCCAATCGCATCGTATCGACATCGGGGCCAGCCCCGGCGAATACGGAGTTCTACGCCTATGACGGCCTCGGCCGCCGGGTCAAGGTGCTCAACTCGGGCACTGGCTTAAAGCGCCTGATGGTCTATTCGCAGAGCGGCCAACTGCGTTTCGAGATGGATGAAGCGCAGGCAAAAGTGACCGATTACGTGTACCTCGGCGGTTCGCTGATTGCCCGTGAAGAATCGACGGCCATCCTGCCGCCGACCGACATTCCTGTCGTTACCGCGCCGCCAACCAATTCAACAGGAAGCTATAGCGTCTCCTGGACCAGTTCCGCTCGCGCGACGCTCTACAAGCTTGAAGAGCAGAAAGATGGCGGCGCATGGGCGGTGGTCTGCCAGGTTCCCGGCCTCTTGTGCGCGATCGAACTACGCTCCAACGGCGACTATTTCTACAGGGCCAGAGCCTGCAACTCGGCCGGTTGCTCGGATGCGGGGACGCCCAAACGTACGCAAGTGACCGGCGTGATCGGGCCGCCCGCTCCTGGCGCAATCGTGGCCAATCCGAATCCGAGCAACACCGGTAATTTTGAAATGCGCTGGGCACCGGTGGGTGCTGCGGACAACTATCGACTTGAGCGCAAGCCGCTGGCCTCCGGAAACTGGACGCAGGTCTACTTTGGTCTCGCCAATGCCTTCCCGGAAACCGGGATCGAAGCCGGGCAGTACCAATACCGTGTATCGGCCTGTTCAAGCGCCTGCGGAACCCCGACAGCGCCGCTGACGGTCACAGTGACGATTATGCCGGGCGTACTTGCCGCTCCGGCATGGATCAGCCCGGTCGGCACCAACACGACCGGCACATTCACATTGTCCTGGTCCAACGTGTCAGGGCGTACGAGCTACCAGATCCAGGAGTTGGCACCCGGCAACTGGGCTTGGGCTAACCAGATCTTGAATCTGCTTACGGCGCAGTCAAGACAGTTCACGCGTGCCAACGGCATCTATGCCTACCAGATACGCACCTGCAATGCCGCCGGTTGCGGTGATTTTGGCCCGATCCAGACCGTCACGGTGGCGATTCCGGAAGTGATCGGCACGCCTGCAAACTTTAGCGTCAGTCCTAATCCGAGCCTGGACGGCCATCCGCATCTGAACTGGGACGATATATCCAACACCACCTATGAACTGCAACGCCGTTATCAGTCGAACGGAACCTGGGCGAACCTCGTTACTCCGATAGCATCCGAATTCGACGATTCCATCCTGACCAATGGACAATATCAGTATCGGGTTCGCGCCTGCCGGGCGAGCAATGACTGCGGCAACTACGCCGGGCCGATCTCACTGAGCGTCGAGATCCCGATCCAGCCGCCCGGCGTGGTGGCCTGGCTCTCGGTATCGCCAACGAACAGCACCAACGGTGCCTACGCGCTGTCATGGGCCCCATCGACGGGCGCGACCAGCTACCGCATCACCGAGACGATCAATGGTAGCGAGGCGACTTACTACTTCCCAGCCGCCACCAGCGCGAGTCCCGAGACATATGCCTTCACCAACCGTGGCAATGGGCAATACGTCTACAAGATCGCCGCGTGCAACGAGATCGCGCACCCAAGTTGCAGCATCGACGGCACGGCCATTGCAACGGTAACGGTCGCGATCATCGGCGGAATTGCTGCGCCAGCGTGGATCGTGGGCCCGCACACGCCGCCCCGATGCGACATCGTCGGTACCGGTCAGATATCGTTTCTGATCGGTTGGACGAGCGTTGCTGGTGCGACGCGCTATCAGATCTACGAGGGCGACGACTGGGGCGGTTCGTACCCCAACCCCATTGTCGTGCTCCCGGACACCAATCCGAATTTGCAGACCCTGAGCCTGACGCGCGGTCGGGGCGCGCACGACTCGATCACCTACAACTACGGCGTGCGTGCCTGCAACGCGACGACGTGTTCAGAGGAGCGCAGACCGGCCACCGCTTGCCTGATCAAGCCAGGCAGCCCCAACAGCCCGGAGGCGACCTTGGCCGTTCGCTATTTGCACACCGATGCGCTTGGCAGCCCGGTCGCTGAATCCGATGAATCCGGCTATGTGGTCAAGCGCACCCGCTACGAGCCTTACGGTGCGCCGACCGATGGCAACTACGTCAACGGCCCTGGCTTCACCGGCCACGTCACCGATGCGGCGACCGGGCTGACATATATGCAGCAGCGCTACTATGATCCGATGGCCGGGCAGTTCTTGAGTCTGGACCCGGTGACGGTGGATGGCGGGACGGGAGGGAATTTCAATCGGTATTGGTATGCCAATAACAACCCTTACAGGTTTGTGGATCCGGATGGACGGCAATCGTTTCCATTTGGAATAACGCCAGGGCAGGCGGAATATGCTCGTGCTGCGGATGCGGCGCGAGCAAATTATGGCAAGGCCCTCGCGCCGGTGGCTGAAGCGATATCCTTTGCGTTGCCTAAGGCTGCCTTTGTCGAAGGAGGAGCTAGCGTAGATGTCGGAGCTGCAGCGCCAAGCGTAAGTGCGACCGGGTCTGTCGGCGTACATATGCCGTTTGCTGAAGGCTCTCCGAACAATTTTTACGCTTCTGGTGGAGTTATGGCCGCTGGTCCAAATTCGTCAGCCTCCCTACCCGCTGCTACTGAGGGAACTCTTCAATTTGCAGCGGGCGCGTCGGTCAGTCCAGGACTATCTTTTGGAATCACTAATGCGCCAACTGTGAGTACATTTAGCGGGCAAACCTCAAGCGTAAGGGTGGATACTCCCGCAGTTACAATTCAAGGATCATTGAGCAGCGGTGGAATATGGTCACTATCGGTCGGTACACCGGCGGCAGGTATTAGTGCGGCAAAACAGGAGGTCAATACGATTCCATTGACGGAGAAAATGCAGTGAAAGAAGCCATCGTTCATCAGGTTCCTTTGATCATTTCCATCATAGGAATATATTGCTTCGCTGGCTTTATTTCTTTGTTTGTTTTTCGTGCTGTGCTCATCGCAATTCTCAAGAGACATGGGAAATTTGAATCAATGGGGTCGCCTGCTGTCCTAAATTTGGCTAACCTGCTTCCGGTCAGGATGTACATGATGGGCTCATACATGAGCGCGAGTGAAAAATATACGGTTAAGCTATATTTAATTTTGTTTGCATCCGTTTTGTTAGCTTTAGTTGTCACGGTCGGATTTATATTGGTGTATAGGACTTAACTATCGATCTTAAGGTTTAAGCCACCGGCTTTGGCCGGTCAGCTTTAGCTGCCAAACTCGCCATGTCGAGGAGGTGCGGCATGGAACAACCGGGACACCCACAATCCTGATTGACTCGAAGCCGCAAGCGAAACTTCGCCCTCGGCGAGTCAATCAGATGAGGAGCAAAGGGTCAGGTGGTGAGTTCAATTCCGAAGTGCAACACCCAACGCAGTGAAGTGGCCCAGGTGCGGTAGCCTGCGCCCCTTCACCGGCAAGTGGAGTTGCACATGAACTATTCGCACCTGAGCCAAGATCAACGCTACCAGATTCAGCGGCTTCATCGTGATGGGGTTTCCAATGCTTGGGTAGCGCGTCTAGTTGAAGGAACAACCGGGACACCCACAATCCTGATTGACTCGAAGCCGCAAGCGAAACTTCGCCCTCGGCGAGTCAATCAGATGGATTCCAGCGAAAGCAGTCCGCGATTCTGCCTCCCTGCCCCTACAAATTGCGGCCTGAACGCGTCCTTGGCCGATTGCGCGTAGCGAGGACATCGGCGAGAGGAACAACCGGGACACCCACAATCCTGATTGACTCGAAGCCGCAAGCGAAACTTCGCCCTCGGCGAGTCAATCAGATGGATTCCAGCGAAAGCAGTCCGCGATTCTGCCTCCCTGCCCCTACAAATTGCGGCCTGAACGCGTCCTTGGCCGATTGCGCGCAGCGAGGACATCGGCGAGTGCCGATGCAGGTTGAATTTGATCTCGTTCCGCGCCGATCAAGTTGGCCGAAGTTGCATCAGTAACTCTGCGCCACCGATTCCCTTCAACCAGCTTTGACCGATTGCGGCGGCTTTGGCGATCAGGGATTGCGCGCTGCCGATGGCGCGCCAGTAACGCGTTTCGGTACCGAGTACCTGGGTGCTCCATTGCCGTTCGGCCAGTCCGAGCTTGCGCAAGATGGTCGGTTCGGCGGCGTCGATCACGCCACTCTTGTCCGCGCGCGTCAGCCGGGCTGTCCAGTCGATCACTTCCAGATAGTCGGCCACGGTGAGCGGAAGCTTCGGGCTCGACAGGCTGGAACGAATGCAGCACAACAGGTGTGCTGCTTCTTGCGTATCGGTCTTGACGTTCGTAATACGGCGCAAAGCGCTGGTATGGTAAGACGATTCGAGATTCTCGGCGATGCCCGCTCGAATTGGGTTCAGATCGACATAGCTCATACAGGTGAGTACGGCTGCGTCATCAAGCAGCGCCTGACATTTGTACCTGCCTTCCCAGAAGCGGCCCGTACAGGCGTCTTCACGATTGGCGCGCCGCGCGATCGGTTCGTTGAGGCTGCGCATAAACCAGGCAAGGCTACCCAGCCTCTGCCTGCAGGTCTCCAGTCGCTCGGCATTGCCGAGCAAGGTCTGCTCCTTGGTTCGGCAGGCAGGAGGGTCGAGCTTGCCATCGATCATTGCCGGGAACAAGCGGACCCAGCGCGCCGCAATTTCTTCGGTCGTCCACGTGGCTGCGGCCATCGGGTCGATCCGCAGTACCACATGGACGTGGTTGCTCATCACGGCATAAGCGTAGATACCGACAGCAAAGATTTCGGCAAGCTCCAGAAGTCGGCTCTCGACCCATTCGCGCCTGTGCTCGTAGGACTTCTCATTGTAGGGATCGATACCGCACAACCAGGCCCGTCGCACGCACCGAGATATGCAGTGGTAGTAGCCAGGAGACTCAGAATCAACCAATAGGCTGCGCGCGGTAGTCATGTGCAGAGCATGACAATGCGAGCGGAGTGCGTCTGTAGGAAATTTCTGATAGGTGACGTAGGATTTTGTCGGATTTGTGGGTGTCCCAGTCTCCTTCCTGGCTTGCCTGCACTACCGCTCCGAGCTTGGCACCGATGGCGTGTTTGCCCTGCGCACCAGCGAGGATCACGACAAGGCCAAGCTGACCCTGACCGGCAGCCTGAAGATGCCGTGGTTGTTCGACGACCGTATCGACAACGTGCGCCTCGAGGATGCAATCGAGAGCGGCGCAGTGATCAAGACCAGCAAGCTCAAGGACAACTACAAACTGGCCGATCTCAAGCAGCGCAGCGAGGGGCTGGCCATCCCGCTGTTCGCGATCGACCCCAAGCGACGCCTGGTTCCATTCACCTCGAACCGAGAGCCGTCGCTCAGGAGCGGCTGGGAGATCATGGTTCTGCAGATGAAACGCGAGCATCCTGTCAGTGTCGAAGCCGAGGTCGCGGTGCCGGAGCCAGCCCTGCCCGAATGATTCCATTGCATCCGGCCAAGTGGTTCGTCAAAGCGTTCAGCACGCCCGCCGTAGACTGATCGCAACCGGCGCGTGGACCGCATCCACGCATCGATGAGGAGAGAACCATGTCCGAAGACGCACCGAAGACAGCCGCCGATCATCTCGGCGATTCGCTTGCCCAGCTCAAGGAGATGCGGCATTACGCGAAGACAAACGTCGAGCATTTGACCGCCTCATGGATTCTGTTCGAAGGCGAACTCAAGGGGCTCAAGCAGACCGCCAGATTCGAAGATCTCATGAACCGGCAAAGCCAGTTCTATGATGCGATCGAGGAGACCATCGTAGCCCTGGAGGAGCAACACAAGGAAATGACCCAGGTGCCGGAAGAGTAGGATTCGGGCATGTTTTCAGCACCTCCAGATTCCGTCAGTTGCTGGAGGTGAACCTACGAGAAAAATGCGCGTCCGGCGATCATTGTGAAGAACAGGAGAAGCATGAGGGTCCACATGAGCAGGATTCCTCCGGTCATTCGCCAGTGCTTCGGGGGAAGGCCCTGGATCAGGAACATCGTGATTCCGGATACGTTGATGCAGACAAGGTTGGTGGCGAAGAGCAGGAGCGCGGCAACGCCGAGTGGAGCTTGACCACTGCCAAGGAAAAGGCCGGCCGCCGAAAGGGGCGGCACCAAGGCGACCGCGATCATCACGCCTACCAGCGAAAGTGACGAGCCCCGACTGAATGCCAATACGCCCGCTGCGCCTGAGGCCAGGGCCAGTGCGATATCCGCCGGTTGTACGAGGGTGCGATTGCGCAGCTCCGCGACGCTTGCATCCACGGGAATGAAGTGCCCGAGCGCCATCGTCACCAGCAGCACGGCCGCCGTGCCTGCGCCAAGAGTCACCAGGGCCTTGCGCCCGAGCACCCAATTGCCGACCGTGGCAGCCAGGGCAATTCCCATCGTTGGACCCAGCAAGGGCGCTATGACCATCGCGCCAATCACCACGGCCGTTTGACCGCTGCGCATGCCGAGTGCCGCGATCACAGCGGAGAGAACGGCGGTCAGCAGGTAGGCGGGGCGAATCTCGACGCTCTCGGCGATGTCGTCGTAGAGCTCATCAGTACTGATCCGGTCGCGGCTGAAGAACGATTCCAGGCGGGTGGGCGGTGGAAGACCGGGGATCTCCGGCAACACCGTAGCTGAGGATTCGTCGAGAGTCGGCAACGCCGCTTCGAGCGCGATAACGACTGCACAAAATTCCGGCATTGCACCGAATTGTGCATTGAGCTCGACGAGCAGCCGTTCGACATAGCGCTTCTGCACGATGCAGGAGAACTTTTCCCTGCCGCCCGGAATCGGTTCCTGCCAGTAGCGCCGACAATGCTTCGACACGAGCGCCCGCGTCGCCTCGATCATCGTACCGGCAACAATGACTTGAACCAGCCGTGTAGACATCGACGGAAGAACCCCATGAATCCGAGGATGCCGTAGGTTATCGGGTTTGCGGGTCGAAAAGAGAAAGGAAAGGGGAAACTGCAAGCCGAATCTGTCTGCATTTCAGCATAGGACTCCGATATCGCCCGAACCCTGCGAATGGCGTTGGCTGGCGCGCTGTATCGAGGGTCAAAGAAAGAGCGGGCTTGCGCCCGCTCTTTTGCTTTGCCGAGTTGTGTGAATCAACCGCGACCGCGGCGACGTGGCCGGAACTCGTCGAGGTTGCTGTCGACCGCGTCGAGAATCGGCTCGATCGCTTCCTGGGCTTTCTCGGTTGCATTCAGGGTGCTGAAGTTGACCTGTTCCATGCGGCTGCTCCAGAGCGTGCTGCCGTCGGACACCCGGTAGGCCTTGACGCCCATCTGCACCGTGTACAGGGTCGAACTCTGGCCGTAGTACTGAAGCTCCTGCGAGCCGACCGGCTTGGCCTGGACGAATACCACGGCATCGGCTCGACCACGCAAGGAGCCCATGTCCGGTTTGCTGCCGGAAACCTCGCCGGCTTCGATGACGCGGAAACCGCGGCGCTGGAGCAGGCTGACGATCGCATCGCGGGCCGGTTCGGTGATGACATCATCACCGCCGATGACGACCGCAATCGTCGGCACGCGTGGCTTGGCCGGCTCGGTCACCACCGGTTTCCTGACCATGGCGACTTCGCTCGAGTCTTCGGCGCGCGGCATCGGCGCAGTCGCCTGCGCTTCCTCTGAAGCGCGAGCGGCGGGCAGGTTCTGCAAAGCGTCGACATCGGCCTGCGATGCGCGTGGGCCGGGGCCAGCTTCTTCCGAGCTTGCCGCGATGGCATCCGTCTGCGCCGCGCTGGTCGCGTCATTGCCCGACTCGGCTGCAGGATTTGACTGGCTGCCAGCCTCGGCATGCTCGGTCGTGGCGACCAGGCTGGTCGTCGTGGCTGGTGCATTGTTGCTCGCGGGCGTTTGGCTATCCGCAGCATTCGTCGCTTCGGCGACGGCCGGCCCGCCGAGGCCGCTGAGCCCCGGTATCTTGTCGCGGAACGCCCAGGCGCCACCGATCAGGCCGAGCACGAGGATCGCCGCAATGGCAATCGGCAGCGCTGCACTGCTGCGCCTTGCGCCGGTATCGTTCGAACGATCCAGTACCGAGCGCCGCTCAAGTGCCGGTTGACTGCTCGCCGGCGCGCCCGGGTAGGCCGGTGGAATCGGCTGCGCCGACGGCGTGATGCGCGTGTTGGCCGCCGCCATGCCTGGATTGGAGACTGGCGTATTCGCCAACGGACGCTGGCCGGAAACCGGCGTCTTCTGCCCGATCATTGTCGCTGCTGCTGCAGATACCTTGGGGAAGATCGTGATCGGACCCGGCTTGGAGACCAGCGGATGGGCGAGCAGATCCTCGGCCAGTTCGTGGCAGCTCTGGTAACGATCGGCCGGCTCCTTGGCAATCATCTTCGACAGGATCCAGGCGATTTTCTCGTCGACCTCGCCGTTCAGTTCGCGCACGTCCGGAATCTCGGCGCGCACGACTTCAAGCATCAGTCCGAGCGGCGATTCATCGGTGAACGGCATGCGCCCAGCCAGCATCTCGAACAGCACGATACCCAGCGAGAAGATATCCGAACGCTGATCAACCTGGTGGCCAAGACAGACTTCCGGCGACAGGTAGCCCGGCGTACCGACGAACTCGCCGGTCGAGGTCAGCTTCTTCGACATGTCCTGGTTGGACAGGGCAATGCCGAAATCGGCGATCTTGATCGAGCCACGGCTGGAGACCATCAGGTTGCCAGGCTTGATATCGCGATGGATCACGCCCTTGTCGTGCGCGGTGGCGAGGCCGAGCGCGGTCTGGTAGATGATCTTGGCAGCCGGGCCGACGGCGACCTTGTGCTCGCGCTTGAGCAGGGTGCCGAGCGACTCGCCCTCGACAAACTCCATGACGAAAAAGGGCTGACCCTCGTCTTCGCCGATGTAGTAGATCTGAATGATGTGCGGATCGTTGAGCGCCGCCATGCTGCGCGCCTCACGCAGAAAGCGTTCCTTGACGCCTTCGTCGTGGGCCAGCGAATCCGCCAGAACCTTGATGGCGACGTAGCGGTTGAGCGAGGACTCATGTCCCTTGTAGACCACGCCCATGCCTCCACGACCCAGCTCGGCAACGATGTCGTAGTGTCCCAATCGCGTTTTCATGGTGTCTCCGGGGCGCCAGGCGCCTGTTGTGATACTGCGGGATCAAATGCTAGCACCGCCAAAGCGGCAGGATTCGTCCATTCCATCGCAGCGGTTTGCGGATCCTGCGCACGTCGCCAGTGTGAAGCAGCTCACATTCTGGCCGAAATCGACGCCACCTGCTCGTTCTCAGGCCGAATCGGGCGGGCTCAGCCCTGGATACCGTCAATCTCGATGCGCAGGTCACTGCGACAGATGTCGCCGAACAGGATGAGCAGGCCGACTTGCCCGGGCAGGCGCTGGCGCAGGTGCTGTTCGACCGCCTGCGCCTCGGCCGGTTCACGCAGATAGACCTTGAGCAGGATCGCATCGATGCCGCGTGAGGCAATGCTGGGGCCGGCGGCGGCGAGCAGGCTGTCGAGATTGCGCAGGGTTTCGTCGAACTGGGCCAGGGTGTCGCCGGCATGCTGCGATTGATGCCCGACCACCGAGGCCGTGCCCGAGACCAGCAACTGGCCGGCTGGCGTGCGCGTGGCGCGCGCGAACGTCGGCGCTACCGGCCCGTATTGCCTCGGGTAGGACCAGGCACTGACCTGGCGCGGGTTCTCGACCGCGACGCCCTCTTTCCGCGCTGCCAGTCCATAGACTTGCAGGACACGCCTGCCATTGCGGCACCCGATCGCCGTTGCCGCCGAATAGCCGTTGCGGGCTGAAGGATTCAAACCGCGCGCGCGCCCGCTGCAGAAATGCCGGTAGCGTTCGTCGTCGCCGTCGCCTTCGTTGATCGCGTCCAGGTAATTCCACAGGCGCAGGATGTGACCATGTCGGCCATCGGCGAACCGGTACCCGGCGATCAGTCGGCAGATCGCGGCATAGGCCTGTTCGGCAGCGGCGTCGATTCCACCGGCCTGCGACTCATCGATCTCGACTGCGAAGAAAAGATAGTTGCCGTCGCTGCTCCAGCGCAGAAAATCCTGGCGACCGCAAGCAATCGGCTCGGCACAACGCCAGACCTCGAACCAGTCGCTCTCGATTGGCTCAAGACCCACACGCACGAAGCGCGGATCATCCGCATCCCCTTGCGCCAGTCCGAAGCCGATCACGGCCAGCGTTCCGGGCTGCGCCAGCAATTCGCCGGCATTGCCCTTGACGTATTTCACCTGCAGCGTGGGCAGGGAATCGATCGCTGCGGGGGATGTTGTTTCGATCGGTCGCACGTGGGTAGCAGGTGTTTGCAGTCGAGGGATAGGCGGTCGCGGATGATACACTGCGCGGCCCGAATCCATTGACTCCAGGCTATCCCGTGACCATCGTTCAGGAATTGAAAGCGCAATCATCTGCCGAGCAGGAACTGGCCATGCTCATTGTCAGCAGCCTCAATATCGAGGACGTGCAAGCCGAGGCGCTTGATCCGGAGGCGCCGCTGTTTGGTGAGGGTGACCTCGGCCTCGATTCAATCGATGCACTGGAACTGGCGCTGGCGGTTTCCAAGCACTACGGTTTCCAGTTGCGCTCGGACAATCCGGACAACCGGCAGATCTTCGGCAGCCTGCGCGCCCTGTCGGCACATATCGAACAACAGCGCCCGGGCTGAGTCCGCCCCGTCGCAGCGTTCACTCCGGCAGCGGCTGCGCATCCAGCCGGAAAGTCCTGATCGATTTCGGCGGGCCACGCCAAGCCAGGCTGCCGACATGTTCGCTGCCTGCATCGAAGCGGTGGATTTGCCATTCGACCGGGCTGCCCGCTTCATCGCCGATCGAAAGCAGCGCCTCGGGCTCTCCACTGCTGCCAAGCGCAAAGCGCAGTCGTTCGAGTCCGAATGACAGGCCGTGACCCAGCGCCTTCAATACCGCCTCCTTGCAAGTCCACAGATGCAGGAAGGCACGCTCGCCTTCCGCATCTCCGAGCTTGGCAAGAGCGGCGGCTTCGTCGGCGGCGAAAAAACGTGTGGCCAGATCGAGTGCGGAATGACCGCGCCGCATCGCCCCACGTTCGACATCGACGCCGAGTTCCTGATCGCGGCAAAAAGCGAAGGCGACACGGTCGCCGCCGTGGCTGACATTGAAATGCGGAAATCCCGCCGCGGTCACATAAGGCTTTCCGTGTTCGCCTTGCTTGAATACCGGGGCGAGATCGCTGTTGGCATAGGCCTTGAGCAGGTAAACCAGTTCGCGACGGGCGAGGCTCGGGAGCTGGCGCGGCGCAACCGGATCGCTCAGGCACCACAGCCACAGGTGGATTTCGCCGGATGCCAATGCGGGAATCGCCTCGACCGGGTTGAACGCCTGATCGACAAGAGCGGTATGGATGATCTGCATGATGTGATCCGGGTCGCGGCGCGATCAGGCCGGATCCGCCGGCGTCGTGCCACCACTGAACTCGGCCCGGGCCAGACCTCGACGCTGGCCGAGATCAGCGAACCAGCGCCGCGGCGAGAGCAGGCAGGTGAGCGCATAGATGAGCCGGAACAGGTACACCCGCAGCATGACCGCACGGTTGCCGAAGACATCGCCGGCCAGCATCGAGATGACTGCGTCCTGGATGCGGAAATCATTGCGCGGCTGCGTGAACAGTTGACGCATGGCCGGCGAGTTGAAGCGATGGATGAACCACGAAAACACACGGACGCCTCTTTCCATTCGACGCGCCATTCGCCTCTGCAGAGCGGCTTCCCGTACTGGCTCGCGCAATGACGCGTCGACCACATCGGTGGCACGCATGGCTCCATCCATGGCCAGGAATACGCCCGATGAAAAAACCGGGTCGACGAATGCCCAGGCATCGCCGACCATGATCCAGCCGGGCCCGGCCATGCGTGAGCAGGCATAGGAGTAGTTGCCGGTCACATGCACTTCGCCGGTCATCCGTGCACGTTCCATACGCCGCCAGGCTTCGGGAATCTGCTCCAGAGTTGCCATCAGGAATCCGGCGGTGTCGCCTTTGCGTTGCTTCAGGTAATCAGGACTGCACACACAGCCGACGCTCATCGCGCCATCACGCAACGGAATGAACCAGCACCAGCCATGATCGAAGCGGTAGATGCTGATGTTGCCGGCATCTTCGCCGCTGCGGTGCCCGGCATCCTGGAAATGGGCAAAGATCGCGGCGCTCTGATGTCGGGTGCTCTTGCGCTTGAGCTTCAGCTTGTTGCCGAGAAAGGTATCGCGACCGCTGGCATCGACCAGATAGCGCGCACGGATGGCGATCTGATGGCCGTCGGAATCATGCGCAGTGGCGCGAACCGAGTCGATGCCATTGACCTCGATGGCGACCACCTTGACCTGCTCGCGCGCATCGACGCCGTTCGCACGTGCATGCTCGAACAGCATGTGGTCGAACTCGTCGCGGCGGACATGCCAGGCGTGCGGCGGCGAGGTGCCGAGGGCGCGACGGAAGTAGATGGTCTGGTAGTTGCCATCGCCCGACGGAAAATCCGCGCCGAGCTTGAGTACGCCGAGATCGCGCACCTTGTCGAGCACGCCAAGCTCATCGAAGATCGGCAGATTGCATGGCAGCAGCGATTCACCGATGTGGAAACGCGGATGGCTGTCCTTTTCGAGCAGCAGGATCTTCCAGCCCTTGCGCGCCAGCATGGTCGCCGCCGTGGTTCCGCCAGGGCCGCCACCAATCACCAGCACGTCGCAATCGACTTCTGAACGCATCAAGGACTCCTGGCTCGGGCACGATGCCGCGTTGCCGATTCCGCCATCGGGCCGGCGCTCCGGTTTTCCGCAGCGGCTGGCAAGTTGGCGCCATGTTACATTTCCGCCCCGCTTCGCGGGCGCTTGATCCCCCTGGCCCGTGTGCTCCGTCCACTGCAAATGCAACCCGAAACCGAATCCGCAACAGTCACCGTGCAACGCTGGCGAGTACTTGCAGCAGTTGCCGGGTATCTGGCTCTCGTTGCGATTGCGTGGTGGACCGGCAACGATTCGCTGTCGGCCATTTGCGTGGTACTGCTGGTTTCCGCCGTGCTTGGCTCGCGCCTGCGTACGGGATCGCGCGGCGCCTGGCTGATCTGGATGCTTGTTGTCGCCGGCGTCGCCACGTTGGCGTTCAACGGCCAGGGTCGGATCGCCCTGGATCTAGTGCCGCTGGCGATCAATATCGGCCTGGCGGCCTTGTTCGGACTGAGCTTGACCGGCACGCACACGCCTTTTATCGCGCGCGCCATCATTGCCATCGACGGTCGCGATCGCCTCGATCAGCCGCGTGTCGCCGGCTACGCGCGTGCGCTCACCCTGGCCTGGGCGCTGCTATTCGCCGTGCAGTCGGTGGCCTTTGTGCTGCTGATGTTCGTCTGGATGCCGCGCCTTCCCGGCGATTCGCGCGCGCATGCCTGGGCAACGACCTGGCTGCATGTCGGCGGCTATCTGCTGCCGGCGGTTTTCATGTTCGTCGAATACGGCATCCGACGCTGGTATCTTCGCCATATCCCGCACGCACCGCCACGTCAGTTCGTCTACCAGTTGGTTCGCAACTGGCCGCAACTGCTGCGCGATACCGATCTGCGCGCTCCACGGAACCCTGAAGCCGGCCATGAATGGATCGAAAATGTCTGCATCCCCACGACCCATCCGAGTCTGCCGGGCCATTTTCCCGGCGAGCCCGTGGTCGCCGGGGTGATCCTGCTTGATCGTCTCGCGGCCCTGCTCGAACGCGAGGGCTGCGGTTCATTGCGGCGGATACCGGTGGTCAAGTTCCGCTCTCCACTGCTGCCCGGAGAGGCGGCCGAGCTACAGGTGGCATTGACCGGCAAGCAAGTTCGTTTCCGCGTGAGTCGGCGCGGCGAGGTATTGGTCAGCGGTGAGGCCGAACTGGCATGAGCAAGCATTGGAGCGAGCATCGCGAAGGCGGTGGCCGCTTCGCCTTGTGGTTGATCTTCAACATAGGCCTCAAGTGCGGCCGCGTCTGTGGCCGCGTGCTGCTGTATCCGATCACGCTGTATTTCTTCCTGCGTCGGGCCAGGGAACGTCGCGCTTCGTATGCCTATCTTGAGCGCGTGTTCGGCAAACCCGCCACGGCGTGGATGGTCATGCGCCATATCCATTGCTTTTCTGCAACCATTCTCGATCGGATCTATCTGCTCACCGAGAACTTGCGCAAGTTCGACATCCGCGTTTCGGGCCTCGATGAACTGCACGCGCAGATGCGTCCGGATCGCGGCATGCTCCTGCTCGGTGCGCATGTCGGCAGCTTCGAGGTTTTGCGCGTGCTCTCCCTGCAGCGGCCCGACGTGACCGTGCGGGTTGTCCTCAACACGCGCCAGACGCCGGTGATGACCGAGTTGCTGCATGCGCTCAATCCGGCGATCGCCAACAACGTGATCGATGCTTCGCGGCCGGGACATGAAGTCGTCTTTGCCCTGCACGACGCGATGCAGGAGGGTGCCCTGGCGACCCTGCTCGGCGATCGTGCGCGGCCGGGCGAGGCGACCGTCCAGGTCGATTTCCTCGGTGCACCGGCAAACTTTCCGGTTGCCCCGTTTCTGGTCGCAAGCATGCTCAAGGTGCCGATCGTCCTGTGCCTCGGCCTCTATCACGGCGGGCGCAGCTACGATCTGATATTCGAGACCCTGGCTGAACAGCTCGACCTGCCGCGGCGCGGCCGGGAGGCGGAACTGCGTGAATTCGTGCAACGCTATGCCGCGCGGCTCGAACACCACGTCCGCGCCCATCCCTACAACTGGTTCAATTTCTATGATTTCTGGAATCTCGACACTGCGCGCGACCAGCAGCCTGCTCTGTCTGATCCTGCCCTGTCTGGCGAGCGCGGCTGAGATCGATCCACTGGCCCTGGTCAGCGGACTCCAGCGTGAGCTGCCAGCACGCACCGCTTACACCGAAGTACGCTTCTCGCACATGTATGACCGCGCCCTGGTCGCGCGCGGCGAGCTGGAATATCTTGGCCCGGGCAAGCTCGGCAAGCGCGTCGACAGCCCCTATTCGGAAACCACGACGATTGCCGATGGCGAAGTCACGATCCGGCGCGGCTCACGCGAGCCGCGGCGGATTTCACTCGATCGCATTCCCGAGCTCGAAGGCTTCCTGCGCGGCTTCAGCGCCTTGCTCGGAGGCGACGCGAATGCCCTGCAACGCGATTTCGATGTGAGCGGCAGCGGCAGCGAAGCGCATTGGCAACTGCGCCTGTCACCGAAGGACAAACGCCTGAAAAAGCGCATTGATGCCCTGCAGGTCGATGGCGCCGGCGACAAGGCGCGCTGCTTCAGCATCATCGATGCCGATGACGATGTCAGTATCCTCATGGTCGAGGAGATGGCCGCGATGAACCTGCCAAAACCATTGACGCAGAAGAACGTCGAGCTGACCTGCCGACAAGCGGTTTCTGCACCGTGAGTCCACGCGCGGGACGTTTCGCCCTGCTCATCTGCTGGGTGCTCGTGCTGGTCGGCGTCGCCGTCTACACCGCGCACACGCTCAAGCTCAGCACCGATCTGCGCAGCTTCATGCCACCGGCGCAAACCGCCGACCAGAAGCTGCTGATGGAGCAGATCGGCGAAGGGCCGGGATCACGTTTGCTCCTGCTCGCGATCAGCGGCGATGAAGATGGGAACCTCGCCGACCTGAGTCGGCGATTCAGTGCGGCCCTGCGTGAGAACGTGCATTTCAGCCAGGTCGTCAACGGTGAGTTCGATGCCGGCATGCTCGATGACACCCTGCTGCCGTATCGCTATCTGCTGACTTCGAGTTTCGACGATGAGCCGCTCAATGAAACCCTGCTTGCCGATGAGCTGAGCCAGCGCGTCGAAGATCTCGGCTCACCGGCCGCGACCCTGCTCAAGCCGATCCTGCCGCGCGATCCGACGCTTGAAATCATGAAGCTGGCCGAGCAGTGGTCGCCACCCAAGCAGCCGCTGCTGCGCGATGGCGTCTGGTTCTCGCCCGAGCATGAGGCGTTGCTGCTCGTGCAAACGCATGCCGCCGGTTTCGATCCGGCTGCGCAAGGTGAAGCAATTGCGGCGATCGAGTCGACCTTTGAAGTGATCAAGGGCCCGCATGACAGTGCCACGCTGGTGATCAGCGGGCCGGGTTATTTCACCGTGCTGGTCAACGCGAGCACACGCGGTGAGTCGGAGTGGCTCGGCCGAATCAGCACCATCGGTTTCATCGTGCTGCTCCTGCTCGCCTATCGCAGCATCGCCGTGCTCGGCCTCGCGGCTCTGCCGATCGCCTCGGGTGCGCTGGCCGGTGTTGCGGCGATAGCGGTGGTCTTCACCCAGATGCATGGCATTACCCTCGCGTTTGGCTTCACCTTGCTCGGTGTCGCCCAGGAATATCCGATCCGTCTGCTCAGCCATCGACGGGCTGGTGAAACTGCAGTTGAGAGCGTGCGTGGGCTGTGGCCGCTGTTGCTCACCGCGATCGCGTCGGCCTGCATCGCCTATCTCGCCTTCTTCGCCTCGGGCGTAACCGGCCTCATGCAACTGGCCGTGTTCACCATCAGCGGCCTGCTGGTCGCCGGGTTCAGCACACGCTACCTGTTGCCGCGCGTCTTGCCGCTGAAGTTCCGTGACGCTGCCGAGACGCCGGGGCTGGGCAAGGTCTGGAACTGGCTTGAGCGACTACCGCGACCACGCTGGCTGCCGCCGGTGTTGCTCTTGATCGCGGCGCTGATGCTGTGGTCGGCATCGACGCCGTTCTGGCAGAACGATCTTGCTTCACTGACCCCGGTGCCGAAGGATCTGATGCAGCGAGAAGGACGCCTGCGCGCCGCACTCGGCGCACCCGACGTGCGCTATCTGCTGATCGTCGAAGCCAGCGATGCCGAAGGCGTACTCGAACTTTCGGAGAAGATTGCCCCGCGCATCGAGGCACTGGTCAAGCAAGGCGCGGTTGCTGCCGCCGAGCTGCCAAGCCGCTACCTGCCCAGCCTCGTCACGCAACGCGCACGTCAGGCGGCATTGCCCGATCAGGCCTCACTCGAAGCAATGCTCAATGCGGCCGAAAAGGATCTGCCGTTCCGCGCCGGCTTGTTCGATCCCTTCCTTGATGATGTCGAGAAGGCGCGCACGCTCGAACCACTTACTCCGGCCGCATTCGCACGCTCGCCGATCGGTGCGCGCATCGATGCGATGCTGGTCAAGCGCGACGGCCACTGGCTTGGGCTTGGCACGATCATCGGCATGCAGGATCCCGCCGCGTTTGATGCGCTCGCCGGCGAAACCAAGGGCGCGGTTCGACTGCTTGATCTCAAGGGCGCCTCCGAATCCCTGGTCGCCTCGTATCGCGAACGCATCCTGCGCGCTTTTGCCATCGCCATCGTCCTGCTCGTGATCACGGTCTTCATCGCCTTCCGCGACATCCGCCGGGCCTGGCATGTGCTCGCACCGATGACCCTGGCGACCATCCTCGTGCTTGCCGTGTTGCGCGTTGGCGGCACTTCGCTGTTACTGTTTCATCTCGTTGCATTGACCCTCGCCGCCGGCCTCGGCCTGCATTACGCCTTGTTCTTCGAGCGCACCACGCCCGATGAAGCCGAGGCGCGACGCACCCTGCATGCAACCCTGGTCTGCGTGATCTCGGCCCTGCTCGTGTTTGCCCTGCTCGCATGGTCATCGCTGCCGGTACTGCGCGCGATCGGCCTGACCGTCAGCCTCGGCGTCGGCTTTCATTTCTGCCTGTCGATCCTGATGGCACGCAAGGGACGCTCACGCAATGCTGGCTAAGGCCGACTGGGCGCATTTGATCCCGCATCAGGGCACGATGTGCCTGCTCGACAGCATCGTTGGATGGACACCGGAAACGATCCATGCCCGCACTGATTCGCATCGACGCACCGACAATCCGCTGCGCAGCGACGGCACCCTTCGTGGCGTGCACTTGTGTGAATACGGCGCCCAGTCGATGGCTGTGCACGGCGCGTTGATCGCCCGTGAAGCGGGGTTGGCGGCGGCACCGGGATTGCTCGTCTCGTTGCGCGGGGTATCGCTGGCGCTGGCGCATATCGATGACCTTGACGGGTCGCTTGATGTGTTTGGCGAACGTCTGCTTGGCGGCGAGACAAGTTGGCAGTATGCGTTCCGTGTCGAATACGCGGGTGTCGAAATTGCCTCGGGACGGGCGGCGGTTATGCTGCGCTAGCCCGCATTATTCATGAACGACTGAGATTTCCTTGTAGCAGCCGCGAACGCGGATGATTTTCACGCTGACGGCGGCGAAACGGGTGGAATATTGACCCCTGCACTCGCTTCGTGCGCGTCGGCATAAATATTTCCAGGATTTTCCGGTGTTTTGCTGGATTTCCCGCGAGCGAGATCGCGGAGAGGGCCTCCGACGGGGTCTTCACGGCGGCTTGGCGACTGGCTAGGTGGGCACAGCACTCAGGGAGCGGGCGATCTTGCGCCATGTGTCGGCGAAGGGGGCGGTGCTGGGAAAGTGGATCACGATTCGGCGTACGGATACGTCAATCCACGCACTCAATTTGAGTAAACGCAGTCGCAAGGTGCTGGCTTGGGCGCGGGCACACGATGTGTTGTGTGCGTGCAGGCGCAGCTCCTGCATCAGGACATAGGCGGCTGCGGCGATCAGCACGCGCAGTTGGTTGGCCAGAAAGCTGGTGCAACTGGTGCGATCGATATCCAGGCAGTACTTGAGTTCCTTGATGCGGTTTTCCGCATCGCCGCGGGCACAGTAAACGGTGCGATAGACATGTTCGGGTGTGCCACTGAGATTGGTGACGATGAAACGCGGGTTCTCCTTGGGCTTGCGATGCGGGTGCAACGCCATATCCGCCTTCATCACGACCCGCCGCGCATGCGACCAACTGCGGGCCTGATAGTGAACTTCCCCGAACACCGGCTCGGGGACTTCATCGCGGGCGACGGCTTCGCGTACGGGCTCCATCAGCGGGTCACAAAGGCCTTTGAGCACGGGATTTTGCGCCATGCACACGACGTACTTCAAGCCGTTCTCTTCGAAAAAATCGTAGAGATCGGAACCGGTAAAACCGGCATCCAAGCGGATCAGGATCTCGGCTTTCGGAAAGGCGCGGCGCAACTTGGGAACCACCCGCTTGAGGATGGCCAGACAGCCCAGCTTGGCGGCGGCATTGCCCGCGCGCAGAACATAAGCAAACAAATACTGATCGGCCTCGTCATCAAAGCTCAGAAACCCGGCCATCGGCAGATAACAGCGGGTGTCATAGAACGCATTGAACAAAGTCAGTTGCTGCTGGCCATGCGCTGGATCCACCGTGGGATCCAGATCGATCGTGATGCGTTTGGTTTTGCGTTTGCGTTTGCGGTGACGCTCGATAACCACGTCGGCCAGGGTGTCGGCCATGCGCAGCAACTCGGCCGCGGTGGGCGCATTCTCGAAACGTGACAGCGTTGGCTGCGAGGCCAGCGCCGCGCCCGAAACCGGGTCGCGATCCAGCACCATCTTCATCACCGGGTCTTCGGCCAGACGGGCCGAATCGTTGCCATCGGCATAGCCGCAGGCAATGCCATACAGGCGATGACGAAACAACTCCTTGAGCGAATGCTGCACCTTGCTCGCCTGACGCGAGTCGTGCAAACACGCGGCAAGGCGTGCACTCAGGTTCAGCTGCTGATCGCACGCCTTGAGCAAGATCGCACCGCCGTCGGACGAGGCCTGCGCCTGGTCGAAATGGACGACCAGTGGCTTTTTGGTCAAGCCCTTGAACAACACACCCTGTTGAATGCTACGCTTGCTCATGCAGAAGCCCTGTTTGTTGCTAACTGGTTGTTTCGCAACGCTATTTTAGCACAAACTTGGCTTCTGCACTCTTTGTTCGTGAATAATCCGGGCTAGTGTGGTGCTTGGTCATTCTTTGAATTGAGCCGGCGATTCGCACGGATGACTTTCTGCAGGATGTCATTGGTTCTGGCCGTGCCAACGAAGGGCTTGGGATTGCGCAAGAACCGCACTGGCCTTTGGCGGGTCAGTGCTGCGCGCTGACGCTCTCTTGATCCTGACCACATGCGTTCGATCACGGATCGAACGCAGCGGGGGCAGAGAACAGGGCACCCCCTCCGAAGCGGATTCCGGGCTGGATAGTCCGGGCCAGGAGTCTGGGCGGGAAATCTCAGGCTTCAGCCGCTTCCCGCGACGGCAAAAACATCGCGGTCGAGGAGGGCCTTTTCATCGCCCGCACAGGAATCCGCCACACCAATCCGGGTATCCCGGCCCGCATCCGTTACCATTTGAGAGCAATTCGACCGCATTCCCGTTCCTGCCTCGCCGAGCCCGTCCATGTCCCGACCGAAACCCGTACTCCTGCTGATCCTCGATGGCTGGGGATACCGCAAGGAAACCGCGCACAACGCGATTGCCCTGGCCGATTGCCCGACCTGGCGGGGTCTGCTCGCCGAGTGTCCGCACAGCCTGGTCGAAACGCACGGCTTGAGCGTCGGCTTGCCGGATGGGCAGATGGGCAATTCCGAAGTCGGCCATATGAACATCGGCTCGGGCCGCGTCGTCTATCAGGATTTGACTCGGGTCGACGCGGCGATTGCCGATGGAACACTGGCGCACAACCCCGCCCTGATTTCCGCCTGCGCAGCGGTCAAGGCGGATGGCGGATGCCTGCATCTGTTCGGCCTGCTCTCGCCTGGTGGCGTTCACAGCCATGAGAACCACATCCTGGCGATGATCGGCATCGCCGCCCGCGCAGGTGTTCCACGCATCGCCGTGCACGCCTTTCTCGACGGCCGCGATACACCGCCGCGCAGCGCGCGCGATTCGCTGCTCAAACTCGAAGCGAAATGCGCCGAATATCCGGCGGCGGTCATCGCCAGCGTCAGCGGTCGCTATTACGCAATGGATCGCGACCAGCGCTGGGATCGGGTCAAGCTCGCCTGGGATGCGATCGTCGACGCGCAATCAGCGCTTCATGCCGAGTCCAGTCTTGCCGCGCTCGGTGAGGCCTACGCACGCGACGAGAACGACGAGTTCGTCAAGCCGACCGTGATTGGCGCCGGCGTGCCGGTGGCCGATGGCGACGCGATCATCTTCATGAACTTCCGCGCCGATCGGGCGCGCCAGTTGAGCCACGCTTTTGTCGACGCGGCTTTCAAGGGATTCGAGCGCGCCCGCACGCCGAAGCTCGCCGCGTTCGTGACCCTGACCGAGTACGCCGCCGATCTGCCGGTCAGCGCAATCGCGTTTCCGGCGCAGTCGATGCAAAACACGCTTGGTGAAGTGCTCGCTGCACAGGGCTTGAGCCAGTTGCGCATCGCCGAGACCGAGAAATATGCGCATGTGACGTTTTTCTTTTCCGGTGGTCGCGAGGAGCCGTTTGCCGGCGAGCAGCGCATCCTCGTGCCAAGTCCGAAAGTGGCGACCTACGACCTGCAGCCGGAAATGAGCCTGCCCGAGCTGACCGATCGACTGGTAGAGGAGATCCGCGCGCAGCATTTCGATTTCATCGTCTGCAACATCGCCAATGCCGACATGGTCGGCCACAGCGGCATCGAAAGCGCGGCGATCAAGGCCGCCGAGGCGATCGATGTCGCGCTCGGCCGGATCACGCTGGCGATCCGCGAAGGTGGCGGCGAGATGCTGGTCACGGCCGATCACGGCAATCTCGAACAGATGGTCGACGACAACGGCATCCCGCATACCCAGCACACGGTTGGCCCGGTGCCGCTGGTGTATGTCGGGCGCAAGGCCCGTGTCCACGCCGGCGCCTTGCGCGATCTCGCCCCGACCGTGCTGACCCTGATGGGCATCGCGCAACCGGCCGAGATGAGCGGGCGCAACCTCGTCGAATTCAGCGCCTGATCATGCGCGGCCGCCTGGCTTTTTGTGCCTTGCTGGCAATGGCGATGCTTGCCCGTGCCGAGACCGGCGACCCGGTGCGTGACGCCAGCGAGAAGCTGACCCAGCAGAAACTCGACCAGGTTCGCAGCCACATCCGCGCGCTCACCGACGAGCTGCGCACGACGCGCGGTGAGCGCGACGAAGCGACCGCCGCGTTGCGCAAGCAGGAAACCGCGATTGCTGCTGCGGCGGCTGAGGTGCAGGCCATCGACGCGCAACTGAGCGCGCAGAACAGCGAACTCGACTCCCTCGACCAGCAACGCGAGGCCCTTGCCAGCAAGCTGCGCAAGCAACGCGAAGCTCTCGCGGTGCTGTTGCGCTCGGCCTATGCGCTGGGTCGCAGCGAGGAACTGAAGCTGCTCCTGCAGCAGGAGGATGTCGGCTCGATCGCGCGTGTGCTCGCCTATCACCGCTATTTCCAGCGCGCCCGCGTTGATCGGATCGATGGGCTGATGGTCGATCTGGGCCAGCTCGCCGATGTGCAGGAACGCATCGAGTCCAAGCGCGTCGAGCTGACCGCGACACGCAAGCAGCGCGAAGTCGAAGTAGCCGGCCTGCAGGCCCAGCGTGACCAGCGCGCCAGCCTGCTCGACGAGCTCGATGGGCAAATGAAGGATCAGCAGGCCCGCCTCGCGGTGATGACCAAGGACGAGAAGGGCCTGCTCGACCTGCTCGATAAACTGCGCGACGTGTTCGCCGACATTCCCGACAAACCGAGCGGTGCGGAGCCGTTTGCAAGCTTGCGTGGCCGCTTGCCGATGCCCGCCACCGGCCGCATCCTGACCGGTTTCGGCGCCCAGGATGACAGCGGACGGGCGCTATCCGGCGTGCTGATCGGCTCGCCCAGCGGCAGCCCGGTGCATGCGATCGCGCGTGGCCGCGTGGCCTACGCGGACTGGCTCAAGGGCTACGGCATGCTGCTGATCCTCGATCATGGCGATGGCTACATGAGTCTTTACGGCTACAACGAATCGCTGCGCAAGGAAGTCGGCGACTGGGTTTCGGCGGGCGAAACGATCGCCAGCAGCGGCAACAGCGGTGGCCAGAAGGCAGCGGCGCTGTATTTCGAGCTGCGCCTCAAGGGCAAGCCGCTCAATCCGAAATCCTGGCTTCGCTAACTGGCACTCGCGCTATGATCCGCGCGCTCCCCTGAGGTTTACCCTGATGGCTTCCCGATTCCGTTTCCGCTTGATCCTCGTTGGTGTTGTCGCGCTGTGCGCACATGTCTGGGCCGCAGATCCGCCCGCGACAACCGATCCGGTCGATGACGCCGACAGCGCAATCGATGCACAAGATGTCATCCCGCCGCAGCCGGTCGCAGCCAGCCCAAAAGCGGGCGCGAAGATCAATCTCGATGACGTGCGCCGCTTCACCGCCGTGATGAGTCTGGTCAAGCAGGCCTATGTCGAGCCAGTCGACGATCACCAACTCATGCTTGCCGCAATCAAGGGCATGCTGGTCGGACTCGATCCGCACAGCGAGTATCTGGAAGCCGACGAACTCGAACAGCTCAATGAGGACACCTCGGGCAGCTATGCCGGCCTCGGCCTGGAAGTGACCACGGTGGATGGCTTCCTGCGTGTGATCGCGCCGATCGACGAGACCCCGGCCGAACGCGCCGGGATCAAGGCCGGCGACACCATCCTGCGCATCGACAACGTGCCGGTGCAGGCCGACAACCTCAGCGATGCGGTCGACATGTTGCGTGGTGTCGCCGGATCCGAAGTGAGCCTGTCGATCCTGCGCGAAGGCTCACGCGAACCCCAGGAATTCAAGCTCAAGCGCGAGATCATCCGGGTCGCCAGCGTGCGTGGACGACTGCTTGAACCGGGTTACGCCTATCTGCGCGTGGCCCAGTTCCAGGCCGAGACCGGTAGCGATCTGCGCAAACGAATCGCGTATCTGCAAAAGGAAAATGGCAAACCCCTGCTCGGCGCCGTGCTCGATCTGCGCAGCAATCCCGGTGGCCTGCTCAATGCCGCCGTCGAAGTCAGCGACTTGTTGCTTGATGCCGGCGGCATCGTGACCACGCGCGGACGCATCCGCGAAGCCGAAATGGCGTTCCGCGCGACCCCCGGCGATGCCCTGGAAGGGGCGTCCCTGGTTGTCCTGATCGATCGCGGCACGGCCTCGGCCGCCGAGATCGTCGCCGGCGCACTCAAGGACAACCATCGCGCCTTGCTCATGGGTCGGCGCAGTTTCGGCAAGGGCTCGGTGCAGACTGTGCTCAATCTCGATGACCGGCACGCGCTCAAGCTGACCACGGCGCGCTACTACACGCCGAGCGGCATATCGATCCAGGCCTCGGGCATCCAGCCCGATATCGAGCTGGCCGATCTGGCCCTGAGCGAAAACGAGGCCGATGCCTTTGGCCGGATCAGCGAGCGCGACCTGCGCAATCATTTGAAGGGCGATGCGGAGACTGCGGCCGGCAAGGCTGCTGCGGAATTCCCGGGCAAGGCCAGCGCGCCGACCGACTATGCCCTCAACGAGGCGCTCAATGCACTGAAGGCAATGGCCTTGCAGCAGCGCCGGTCGGCTCCGCCGACCCCGGTTCCGACTGAGAGCAAGGGCTGAGTCGGCCCCCGTCGGCCGCGGCGCACGCATCCGCGTCAAGGTCGCTCGGCCTGTTAAGAGTTCGTGATGCTGAAGCGCGAGACACCGCAACCGGCGCGCACGCGCTAAACTTGGGGTTTGACCATCCGGCCTCTACCGGCCCGGATGGTCGGCTGACCCGGCACCCTGGACGCGTCAGCAAGCGCCCGAACAAAGGAAACCTCGAATGAAGAGTCAAAGTCTCGCCGCCCTGCTGTGCTGTCTCGGCGGATCCCTGATCGCCTCGGCGGCCTGCGCCACCCAGCTCTACAGCAACGGACCCATCGTGACCAACCCGGGCGCGCATGTGCCGGAGGGCGATGTCAGCCTGGCCCAGGATGTGACTTATCCGGGTTACACCGCGCTCGGTTTCAACGCCGGCCCCAATTATCGGTTGACTGACGATTTCAGCGTCCCCGCAAACCATTTCTGGACGATCGACAGCGCGACGCTATTCGGCTATCAAACAGATTCGGGCGATGCGCCTTTCAGCGATGCACGAGTCATCATCTGGCAGGGATTCCCGGATTTTTTCGGCAGTATCAAATTGTTTGATGGCTCGGTCAGCAACAACCTCGTCTCCTCGACACCCGGTGCCTGGCGCTCGGCTCAATCGTTTGGCGCGACGACCTTCAGCAATGAGCAGCGTCGCATCAAGGATCTGCTCGTGGCGATTCCACCGCTCGTCCTCGGCGCCGGCACATACTGGATCGACTGGCAGCTGAAGGGACCTGTTCCTGCCGATCGCGTGTTCACGCCGCCGGTCAGTATCCTCGGCCAGGCGTTTACATCGTCTGGCGGATTCGCGCAGATGAAGTGCCCGGAGGGGATCACCGATCCTCAAGATCCGTGCACCAGTTCGGGTCCGGGTTGGTTCGCGTTCATCAACGGGACATCGCCCAACCTCGTCGATCTGCCGTTCCTGCTGAATGGCATCGACGTGGTCGATCTGATCTTCAACGATGGTTTCGACACAGTGCCGACCACGCCCTGAAGCGGGATCAGTGTGGGCGGATCGCAGAAACAAGCGGCAGGCGTGGAGAAATCCGGCCTGCCGTTTTCGTTTCACCCGGAAAGCCCTCGGTTACCACGATCGTGGCTGGGCATCGGAGTACTGATGAAAAGCGCAATGAGCGCATCCATTTTGCTCGGCCTGATCCTTGCCGGTTCGGCCGCCTGCGCCAACCATCCATCATCGAACCCGGTCTGGCTTGATCGCCTGGTTGCCGAATTCAAGGCGGAGCCGGTCGCCAACCCGCCGCATCGAATCCTGCGTTATCGCTATCGAGGTCAGACCGTCTACTACGTTCCACCGAGTTGCTGCGATCAGCCGAGCGCCTTGTACGACGAGGCCGGAGCACGCCTGTGTGCGCCGGACGGCGGCATGACCGGACGCGGCGATGGGCGCTGTGCGGATTTCCGTGAACAGCGATCGGACGAGTCGATATTCTGGAGTGATACGCGCAGCCGTTGAGTGATCGACTACAGCCAGATCATTTGTCGTGTGGCGCTCAGCGGTTGGCGGAATCGCCGAGAGAGGCGAGAATGGTCGTTCGCAATCCGCATCGATTTCAGCCCGGAGCAGTCTGATGGCCAGCCATGAAGTAAAAGTCCCCGACATCGGCAACTACACCGGCATTCCGGTTATCGAAGTGCTGGTCAAGCCCGGCGACACGGTGGCCAAGGATCAGGGGCTGGTCACGCTGGAGTCGGACAAGGCGACGATGGAAGTGCCTTCCTCGGTGGCCGGCGTGGTCAAGGAGGTCAAGGTCAAGCTTGGCGACGAGATTTCCGAGGGCATGGTGGTCGCGATCATCGAGGCCGAAGGCTCTGGCGACTCGGGCGGAAACAAGGATGAGGCGAAGAAGCCTGTTGCACCTGAAAAGCCCGCCAAAACCGAATCGGCTCCTGCTCCATCGAGTGAGGGGAAAAAGGCCACGATCGATACGAGCAAGCCGATGCGCCTGAGCGAAATCGAAACCGCCGCGCTCGCGCCCGATCTGGATTCGGGAGGTTCGGCCACGCAGACACCGCCCGTCGCCTTCGGGGCCGATACGGTCATGCCCGACAAGGTGCCGCACGCGAGTCCGGCTGTACGCCTGTTCGCCCGCCAGCTCGGCGTCGATCTGTTCAAGGTCAGCGGCAGCGAACGCAAGGGCCGCATCACGCGTGAGGATGTTCAGCAGTTCGTCAAGCAGGCGCTGGCCGGTGGTGGTGCAGCGCGTGCTGGATCGGGTGGTGGTGGCGGGCTCGACCTGCTGCCCTGGCCCAAGATCGATTTCAGCAAGTTCGGTGAAATCGAAGCCAAGCCGATGTCGAAGATCAAGAAGATTTCGGGCGCCAACCTCGCTCGCAACTGGGTCATGATTCCGCACGTCACCCAGTTCGACGATGCCGACATCAGCGATCTCGAAGCGCTGCGTGTCAGCCTGAACAAGGAAAACGAGAAGGCCGGCATCAAGCTGACCATGCTCGCCTTCCTGATCAAGGCGGTGGTTGCCGCGCTGAAGAAATTCCCCGACTTCAATGCCTCGCTCGATGCCGGCGGCGAAAACCTGATTCTCAAGAAGTATTTCCACATCGGCTTCGCGGCCGACACGCCGAACGGGCTGGTCGTGCCGGTGATCCGCGATGCCGACAAGAAGGGCGTCATCGAACTCGCCCAGGAATCCGGCGAACTGGCCAAGAAGGCGCGCGACGGCAAGCTCGGACCGGCCGACATGTCCGGCGGCTGCTTCTCGATCTCGAGTCTCGGCGGCATCGGTGGCACCGCCTTCACGCCGATCGTCAACGCGCCCGAAGTCGCCATCCTTGGTGTCTCGAAATCGGCGACGAAACCGGTCTGGAACGGCGAGAAGTTCAAGCCGCGCCTGATCCTGCCATTGAGCCTGAGCTACGACCATCGCGTCATCGACGGCGCCTCGGCTGCGCGCTTCACCGCTTACCTCGGCCAGGTGCTGGCCGACATGCGCCGCGTGCTGCTTTGATCCGGAGAGACTGAGATGGCAAACACGATCGAGATCAAGGTTCCCGATATCGGCAACTACAGCGATATTCCGGTCATCGAAGTGCTGGTCAAAGCCGGCGACACGGTCAAGAAAGACCAGGGCATCGTCACGCTGGAATCGGACAAGGCGACCATGGAAGTGCCGTCGCCGGCCGATGGCGTGATCAGGGAAGTGAAGGTCAAGGTCGACGATACGGCGAGTGAAGGGACGGTGGTGGCGATCCTTGAAACGGATGCGGCGGTAGCTGAGCAAGCCTGCCGAAGTCCGAAGCGGCTCCCGCGAAAGCCGAACCTGCTCGCAAGTCCGAACCCGCACCCGCCCCTGCAGGGCACCCTCTCCCGGGGGGAGAGGGGAAAGCTGGGCCGAACCCGGCGGCGGCGAGTGGGCGCAAGGCCGATATCGAATGCCAGGTCGTTGTGCTGGGTTCGGGCCCGGGCGGTTACACAGCGGCGTTCCGCGCCGCCGATCTCGGCCAGGACACCGTGCTGGTCGAACGCTATGCGACGCTTGGCGGCGTCTGTCTCAACGTCGGCTGCATTCCGTCCAAGGCCTTGCTGCATGCCGGGCGTGTGATCGACGAAGCCGCGCACGCCGAGGACATCGGCGTCAGCTTCGGCAAACCGAAGATCGATCTCGACAAGCTGCGCGCGAGCAAGGACAAGGTCGTCAAGCAACTGACCGGCGGTCTCGCCGGCATGGCCAAGCAGCGCAAGGTCACCGTCGTTACCGGTACCGGCAAGTTCATTTCGGCCAACGAGATCGAGGTCGAGGGCAAGGACGGCAACAAGCTCGTGCGCTTCGAGAAGGCGATCATCGCAGCCGGTTCGCAGGCGGTGAAACTGCCCGGCTTCCCGTGGGACGACAAGCGCATGATGGATTCGACCGATGCGCTCGATCTCGCCGATATTCCGAAGAAGCTGCTGGTCGTCGGTGGCGGCATCATCGGTCTCGAAATGGCCTGCGTCTACGACGCGCTCGGCAGTGAAGTGACCGTGGTCGAACTGCTCGACCAGCTGATGCCCGGTGCCGATACCGATCTCGTGCGACCGCTGCAGCAGCGCCTGTCGAAGCGCTATGCCGGCATCCATTTGAAAGTGAAGGTCGCGAAGATCGAAGCAAACAAAAAGGGTCTCACCGCGACGTTCGAAGGCGAAAAGGCACCCGAGCCGCAAACCTATGATCGCGTGCTGGTTGCAGTCGGACGCTCGGCCAACGGCGGCAAGGTCAATGCCGAAGCCGCCGGCGTCAAGGTCACCGATCGCGGTTTCATTCCGGTCGACAAGCAGATGCGCACCAACGTGCCGCATATCTTCGCCATCGGCGACCTGGTCGGCCAGCCGATGCTTGCGCACAAGGCCACCCACGAAGGAAAAGTGGCCGCCGAAGTCGCGGCCGGGCAGAAGAGCGAATTCGTCGCCCGCGTGATTCCGTCGGTGGCCTACACCGATCCGGAAATCGCCTGGGTTGGCCTGACCGAAACCGAAGCAAAGAAGGAAGGCATCGCCTACGGCGTCGGCAAGTTCCCGCATGCGGCCTCGGGTCGCGCGATCGGCATCGGTCGCACCGAAGGCTTCACCAAGCTGATCTTCGACGAAGCCAGCCATCGCATCATCGGTGCCGGCATCGTCGCACCGAACGCGGGCGACCTGATCGCCGAAATCGGCCTCGCCATCGAGATGGGCTGCGAAGCCGCCGACATCGGCCTGACCATCCATCCGCATCCGACCCTGAGCGAATCGGTCGGCATGGCCGCCGAAGTCTACGAAGGCACGATCACCGATCTCTATATCCCGAAGAAGAAATAGCAGCAACGATCCGCGCAGAACCGAGATTCCGGGAATTGCCGACGATCAGTGGCTGAAATAGTAGGTTCGGTTCGGATCGCGCCATCAGCCGTTGCCGCACGACGTGGCCAGTCGGCATTGGGGGAATCAGCGCTGGGTCGCGCTACTGGCGAGCGGAAGTGGGGTGACCTTGGCACGTTCGCGCGACGAATCTGCATGCCAGTTCAGCCACGTCAGCAAAGGCTCCCAATCTGCGCGATGGGCGAGGATCGCCTTGCTTTCGCTGTCGAAAATACTCTGGCCACGCTCGGCCAGGCCGACATAAACCTGCGAATCGCGAATGCGGATCATCGCCGCCGAGGTAATGCGTCCGAGCGTCGCATCGAGCTGTCGCGCCGACAAGGTACGCTCGCGCACACGGTTCGCGATCATGGCCAGGCGCATGCGCCCCGAACGCACCTCATCACGTTTGCGCACCATGTCGATGAAGGCGAGTGTGGCGCGCAGATCGATCGACGAAGGCACCACCGGAACGATCAGCGCATCGGCATGGCGGGCGAACTGGTCAAACTCATGCCCACGCAAACCGGCCGGAGTATCGACCAGCAGGATCTCGGTCGTCGCCGGAATACGCAGCATCCAGCCCGGCGTCAAACCACGCGCCGGATCATTGCCGGCAACAGCGGTGACTGCGGCCAGGTGCGCGGGCCGTTGCTGGCACCACATCAGCGACGATCCCTGCGGGTCGCAATCGAACAAGGTCGTCTGCTTGCCAGCATTGGCAAAATAGGCAGCGAGGTTCGTGGTCAGCGTGGTCTTGCCACATCCACCCTTGCTGTTGGCGATCAGGATTCGGAACATCGCGCTCATGGTTTGCCGACTCAACCTGCCCCGTGCAGGATCCACAATACGCCAATCGAGGCCAATACCGGAATTTCGCCTGATCGCCGCCAGTTCTACCAGTACTTCACTGCAACCACCATTCGCCGAGGGTGTACACAACTCCGCCTGCGAATAGTCCGCCAAAGATCAACTTGTTGTAGCGTGCAATCCAGAGTGGCAGGTAGATGTCGAAATTCGCCTGACGATCCAATGTGTGGCGCGCCGCCACCCCGGTCAGCGGGCAGCTCCATCGATTGGCCATGAGCACGAAAACTTCAACAAGAACCAATGCAATCAGGATCCACGCAAGCTCGAAGCGAGCGTGACTGGCGGCGAGCGGAATGCCGATGATGCAGCCGACGAAGAACGCCCACACCACCGTGTGCATGATTTTGATTGCGATGAGTACGCGGGCGGTTTTCATCGATCGCGGCCTGCTACCTCTTCCGTGCTCCGACGACTGCGATTGACGGCGAGGGCCAGGATCAGCAGCCCAAGCAAGGTGAGCGACCACGGCGACGTTACAGGGAGCGGCCACGCCGCGCCAGGACCGGCGACCGCGTCGTTGGCGGCGATCGTCAATGTGGCTGCGGACGGCACGCCGAGGGTGGCCCCGCCGGTCGGAGCGCCGAGGGTCAGCAGCACGGTTTCGTCGGGTTCCGGCGCGACATCGTCGTTGACCGTGATCGTGACCGTGCGATCGGTTGCATCGGCATCGGCCCAGTTGAGGGTCAGGGTCGAGGTTGTGTAGTCGCTGGCCAGCGTGGCATCGCCGCCGAGTGCGATTGTCGTGCTGATCGCACCGGTGCTGCCGCCAGTGCGGCTCACTGTGAAGGTCGACGTGCCGACATCCTCCATCACGCTTTGATCGGCCGGGTTCGGAGTGAACTGCAGCGAGCCGGCGGCCGCGTCGTTGGCGGCGATCGTCAATGTGGCTGCGGACGGCACGCCGAGTGTGGCCCCGCCGGTCGGAGCGCCGAGGGTCAGCAGCACGGTTTCGTCGGGTTCCGGCGCGGCATCGTCGTTGACCGTGATCGTGATGGTGCGATCGGTTGCATCGGCATCGGCCCAGCTGAGGGTCAGGGTCGAGGTTGTGTAGTCGCTGGCGAGCGTGGCATCGCCGCCAAGCGCGATTGTCGTGCTGATCGCACCGGCGCTGCCGCCAGTGCGGCTCACGGTGAAGGTCGCCGTGCCGACATCTTCCATCACGCTTTGATCGGCCGGGGTCGGGGTGAGCTGCAGCGAGCCGGCGGCCGCGTCGTTGGCGGCGATCGTCAATGTGGCGGCGGACGGCACGCCGAGGGTGGCCCCGCCGGTCGGAGCGCCGAGGGTCAGCAGCACGGTTTCGTCGGGTTCCGGCGCGGCATCGTCGTTGACCGTGATCGTGATGGTGCGATCGGTTGCATCGGCATCGGCCCAGCTGAGGGTCAGGGTCGAGGTTGTGTAGTCGCTGGCGAGCGTGGCATCGCCGCCAAGCGCGATTGTCGTGCTGATCGCACCGGCGCTGCCGCCAGTGCGGCTGACCGTGAAGGTCGCTGTGCCGACATCCTCCATCACACTCTGATCGGCCGGGTTCGGGGTGAACTGAAGCGAGCCGGCCGCCGCGTCGTTGGCGATGATGGTCAATGTCGCCGCCGAGGGAACGCCGAGGGTGGCCCCACCAGTCGGGGCACCGAGGGTCAGCAGCACGGTTTCGTCGGGTTCCGACGTGACATCGTCGTTGACCGTGACTGTGACCGTGCGATCGGTTGCATCGGCATCGGCCCAGTTCAGGGTCAGCGGTGAAGTCGTGTAGTCACTGGCGAGCGTGGCCGTGCCGCCAAGACTGATCGTCGTGCTGATCGCACCGGCGCTGCCGCCACTGCGGCTGACCGTGAAGGTCGCTGTGCCGACATCCTCCATCACACTCTGATCGGCCGGGTTCGGCGTGAACTGCAGGGTTCCGGGCAAGCCATCGTCATTGGTGATGATGCCGACACCGAGCGCGTCAACGAGGCTGGCGTTCAGTGGCATCCCTGCGTCGGCGGCGAGCTTGACGCTGAAGCTCTCGGTCGACAGCGGCTCGAACGTCGTATCGCCGACCACATTGACCGTGACTGGCATCGACAGCATGCCGGCTGGAATCGTCACGACCTGGTTGATGCTTGCATAGTCGGTTGGCGCGAGCGCCGTATCTCCAGGATCGCCGCTGGCAACCTGCGCGCTGACAGCGCGTCCGCTTGGCGTATTCAGCGACAATGTGAAGACGAACGGCGTCGGTGCCGGGCCATCGCCTTCGTCAAGCGGACCGACATCGTTGATCGAGAGTTGCGGCAGCGGATCGTTGTCGGCAATCGAGCCAACCGCCTGCAGATCGCTGCCGGCGACCATCGTGTTGCTCGCGCTGATGTTAAGCAGCAAGGTCTCGTCATCTTCGTTGAGCAGATCACCGATGATGTCGATCAGAATATTTGTACCCAGGGTGCCGGCCGGAATCGTGACGGTCTGACCAAGCTGTGCGACGTAGTCGGATCCGGCGACGGCGCTGCCATCGGCGGTCGAATAGGTCACCACAACATCGAGTCCGCTGATTGCAGAAAGGGTGGTCGCAAACGGCATCGCCACGCTGGCATCGCCCTCGGCGATGTTGGTGTCGGCGACGCTGATGGTCGGTGCCGCGTCGTCGTCGGTGATCGTCAGCACGGTGCTCGCCGGGCTGCCCGCGACCGCACCGCTCAAATTCTGCAATTCGAAGTTGACCGTCTCGTCATTCTCGTCGAGGCTATCGCTGGTGATCGCGATCGTGAACTGCTTGTCGGCACTGTCACCGTCAGCCCAGGTGATCGGATTGATGCTGGTCAGCGCGTAGTCGATTCCGCCACCGCTGGCAGTTCCTGGTGCGGCCGAGACGACCACATCGACACTGACTGCACCGGTTGGCGTGCCCAGCCGCTGCAAGACCAGGGTAGCGGTACCGTCGGCTTCAGCAACCGTATAGCTCGATGTCGAAAACGCGATCTCCTGCGGGATGCCGGCCGGCGCGGAAAACTCCGAGGTGTTGTTCGCTGGATCGGTCAGGACGAGTCCATCGACCGGAGGCACGTCGGTCGGAAACAGATCGGTGGCGGTCATCACGATCGACGCGCCGCGCGTATCCGCAGGCGTCGATGGTGCGGCGGATGACGTGCAGACGCCGGCGACGCAGGTGCTGACCGTACCGCTGACTGGCAAACCTGCCGCATCGGTGGTCAGGAGTTCGTCGTACAGGAAGCTCATGCCATCTGGTCGCTGCGAAAAATATTCGATGCGCAGTTGCGTGTTCGGCCGGGTAACCAGACTCCAGGTCACACTGGTGGCGCCGCTGCCCACGTTGAAGCTGGGAGCGGTACACGCCGGCAAGGGAGCACCGTTGGCCGTACAGATTGTCGGCTGGTTCTGGCCGAAGTTGGAGTAGTTTTCGTTCGGATCATCGCCGGCCGGATCGGGCTGCACATCGGATGCATCGATATCGTGTTCGAGATCGATGCCGATACCGACTCCGGGAGTAGTCACGCCATTGGCATAGATCTGGTTGCGCTGGATCAGGTTGGCCCAACCGCTGTTTTGCGAGCCGGCGCGCAAGGCAACGCCATTGATTCCGTTCGCGGCGATCACGTTGTCGTCGAGATCACCCGGGCCGCCGATGACCGTGCCACTCGCCGAAGAAACGACAATGCCATTGCCGCGATTGCCGAGCGTGAAGATGTCGAGGCCGGTCGGTGGTGCGACGCCAATGAAATTGCCGCGAATGATGTTGCCAACCGCGTTGTTGCCACGCACGAGGATGCCGTGGCGTTCGTTGTGCAGAATGAAATTGGCCTCGAACACCTCACTACCGCCGACCTGGGTGCCGGAAGTCGTGAGCACAATCCCGTTGCCGGAATTGCCGACATCGAGCAGCTGGTCAGCGGGGCCGAACGCGGCACCGGCCGGAAACGCGAACAAGCCTATGGCATTGCCGAAGATACGCACGCCCTCTCCGGAAACGAGGATGCCGCCACTGGTATCACCGCTATATTGATCGAGCGCGCCACCACCGTTGTCGCTCTTGTTGTCGCTGATGACATTGGCCGGACCGATGAAGGTGGTGTAGCCGGTCGGGTTGTCCGGCGCGGTGCCGTCATCCTCGAGCGTCGCCGAGATGTCGATGCCATTTTCGCCATTGCCGAGTTCAAGTCCCGGCAAGCCACCGAGTCCGACTACGTTGCCGGCAATGAAGTTCGGCAGCAGCACGCTGCCGCTGACCTTGATGCCATCGTTGCTATTGCCGCTGATGACATTGCCCGGGCCGATGAAATTGCCATAGGCGCCGTTGCTGATGACAACCGCATCGGGCGCGCCGCCGCCAGTTCCATTCGGGATCGCCGACAGCGAATCGGCGCTTAGGCCGATGATGTTGCCGGCGACGAACGAATTGACCGTCATCGGATTGTTCAGTGTGATCGCAGTCTGCAGATTGCCGGATATGTGGTTCCCCGTAACGAAATTGGGCTCAGCAATCACTGTCAATGCCGCCTGCAGCGAAAGTGCGTAAGCCGCGATTCCGGCGAAATTGGTCGGCGGATTGTCAAGCAGACCCTGGATATCGGGAATCGAAGGCGGCGGGATCGTTCCGGCGATCGAGATGCCCTGGCCGTCATTCGGCGCTGCTGCCGTACCGGCAGGATTGGTGCCGATCCGATTATTTACAAACGTGTAGCCGTGCCCATTCGCGTCAATGCCGTCGTCGGCGCAATTGCGGATGAGCAGATTGCTGATCGTCGAGCCTTGGCCGCCGTCGGCATTGTGGATAGGCGGAGAGACCGTATCCGTGCCGGTGGCGATCAGGTCGACGCAATCGAACCCGCCGACGCCATTGACACCTGCACCATTGATGTCGACGCGGCCACCGACGGCACCCGCATTGGTGCCATCGATGGTGACCTGGGCACGAATGTCGGGCAAGTCGGCGGTCAACGTGATCGCGGTGATCGCCGGGGCGAAGGTGATCACGTGCGGGCCGGTCTGCTCGTTTGCCTCCTCGATCGCCGCACGCAGGGAACACGTTCCGGCGGCGGTCTTGCACAAGGCGTCATCTGGCGCATCGTCATCTTCATCGCTTGTTGCATCGGTGACGACGAAATTCAGGGCATGCACGGACGCTGGTAGCGCGAATGCAAAGGCAAGGGCGATGACGATTGGGCGGATCACGGACATGGGGCTCTCCCGGCGGACCAGAATGGGTCGAAACAACGGCCTCAGCGCGAGTCCGTCCTTGTACAAACGTAGAACGGGGGCAGAAGCGAACAAGGGCCAACTATTTTTCGCACCCGGAACGCGACTCAATAGCTGAGGGGGCGCAATAGCCCGGATTGCTGGTCATGTCCGCGCGGCAATCCCGGGCACCTTGCATGACCATTCGGCCACGACCGGAACTATCGATCCGGGCACAATGCGCGCTCGTCTTGGGAGGAATCGCCGATGAAAACGGGTTTTGCTGCGCTGTCGCTGTCGCTTTTGATGCTCTGCCCGTACGGCGTTCACGCCGAGTCGATCTACGCACGCAGCCCCTCGTTGAATGGGGACAACCTCGTCTTCACCACCGAAGGTGATCTCTGGCGCGTGGCGCTGGCGGGAGGCACTGCGCAACGCCTGACCAGCAATGCCAGCGAGGAGATCGAGGCATCGATCTCGGCGGATGGCCGACGCGTCGCCTTTATCGGCGGCTACGATGCCAGCCCCGAGGTTTATGTCATGCCGCTCGCTGGCGGTTCGCCGAAGCGCCTGAGTTTCGATGGGGCCAGCGTGCACGTGCTCGGCTGGACGCCGGACAACGAGGTGCTCTACTCGAGCACGGCCGTGGTCGGGCCGGGCAGCAGCGTGGCTCTGCGCGCGGTCAACCCGGATACGCTGGTTCAGCGCAGCCTGCCGTTCGCCGATGCCAACCAGGCCAGCTTCGATGCGGCGACTGGCTCGATCTTCTTCACCCGCTTCGGCCTGCAAATCACCGGCGATCATGTGCGCGGCTACAAGGGCGGCGCGATGGCGCAGATCTGGCGTGCGCCGGTTGATGGCAGTGCCGAAGCGATCCGGCTTGCCGCGAACGTTGACGCGTCGTTGCGCAGCCCGATGTGGTGGCAGGGCCGCCTCTATCATCTGAGCGACGAGAGCGGCAGCGACAATATCTGGAGTATGGGTGCCGACGGCAGCGACCGGCGCGCGTTAACCTCGTTCAGCGAATTCGAGGTGCGCAATCCGCAATTGCAGAACGGGCACATCGTCTACCAGTACGGCGCCGATATCCATGATTTCGATATCACCACGGGCAAGGATCGTGTCATCCCAATCAACCTGGTCAGCGATTTCGAGCAGCGCCGTGAGCGCTGGCTGGATAAGCCGCTCGACTATCTCGATGATGTCGCGCTGTCGCCTGATGGCTCGCAAACGGTTCTCGTCGCACGTGGCGCGGCAACGCTTGCGGCCACCGATGCACGCCGCCGTGTCGACATCGCGGTACCGAAGGATGCGCGGGCCCGCGCCGCGGTGCCGAGCAAGGATGGCAAATCGATCTATGCGATCAGCGATATCGGCGGCCACGAGGAAATCTGGCGTTTCCCGGCCGATGGCTCCGGCCCCGGCGAAGCACTGACCCACGATTCGAACGTGCGTCGCTGGCATCTCTACCTGTCACCCGATGGTAAATCGCTGGCTTTCGATGACAAGCGTGCTCGCCTTTCCATCCTCGATCTCGATACACGCAAGGTCCGTGTCGTCGACGAAGCCCATTTCAGTGGCGATGACATCTACGCCTCGGTCAACTGGTCGGTCGACAGCCAATATCTGGCTGTGGCCCGAGCCGACAGTCGTGAAGGTCGGACCCAGATTCTCGTGCTTGCCCGGGATGGTTCGCAAAAATCCGTGGTGACGAGTGACCGCTACGAAAGCGGATCGTCTGTGTTCTCACGCGATGGCAAGTGGTTGTACTTCCTTTCCGACCGCGAGTTCGTCGCCACGCCGCAGGCACCCTGGGGTGATCGCAACATGGGACCGAACTTTGACCGGCGCACCAGGATCTACGCACTCGCGCTGCAGGACGGCAACCGCTTCGCCTTCCAGCCCGCCGACGAGTTGAACAAGGATGACAAGGACAAGGGCAAGGACGACGACAAGAAGGACGACAAGAACAAGAAGGAACCAAAGCCGCCAATTCTTGCCGCCATCACCTGGAATGGCCTGGCTGATCGCCTATACGAAGTTCCAGCCGATGCCGGCAATTTCCGTTCGCTCGGCGTCGACGACAAGCGCCTGTACTTCATCGATGAAGGCAGCGGTGCCGATGCGCATCCGCAACTGAAAACCCTGGTGCTCGGCAATGACGGCGACGAGGCCAAGACCTTCGCCGAGGAGATCAGCCGCTACCAGTTGTCGACCGATGCCAAGAAGCTGCTGTTGGTGAAGTGGAGCGAGCATGGCGCGGGCGCAATGTTCGTGGTCGATGCTGGCGACAAGGCTCCCGACAAGATGGACAAGAGCAAATTGCGCGTATCCGACTGGCGCCTGGCCATCGATCCCCGCGCGGAATGGCGTCAGATGTTCAACGATGCCTGGCGCATGCATCGCGAATTCTCGTTTGATCCCGCCATGCGTGGGGTCGACTGGGATGCGGTTTACGCCCGCTATCTGCCCTTGCTCACACGTGTCGCCGATCGCAACGAGCTGGAAGACCTGACCGGCCAGATGACCGCCGAACTCGGCATCCTGCATTCACAGGTGCGCGGAGGCGACAAGCGTAGCGACGACGAGGTCGCCAAACCGTCCGCACTTGGTGCCGACCTGGTTGCCGTCAGCAACGGCCTCAGGATCGCCCACATCTATCGCAGCGATCCCGAGTTGCCGAATGTCCGTGCACCGCTGGCCCGACCCGGCGTCGACGCGCTTGAAGGCGATGTGCTGACCGCGATCAATGGCCAACCCGTGCGTGGTTCCGCCGATGCCGCCGACGCCCTGGCCAATCAGGCCGGCAAGCAGGTGTTGCTGACCTTGAGTCGCAATGGCGAGGCGCGCAAGACGGTAGCCACGCCGGTCGACAGCCGCAGCGAGGCCGGCTTGCGCTATGGCGACTGGGAACAAAGCCGCCGCGAACGCGTGTTCGAAAGCGGCAAGGGACGCGTCGGCTACTTGCACCTGCGCGCGATGGGCGCTGGCGACATTGCCGACTTCGCCAGAGAGTTCTACACCAATATAAATAGAGACGGCCTGATCATCGACGTGCGCCGCAACAACGGCGGCAATATTGACAGTTGGATCATTGAAAAGCTGCTGCGCCGCGCCTGGGCATTCTGGACCTATCCGAATTCGCCCCCCGAGTTCAACATGCAGCAAACCTTCCGTGGCCACCTCGTGGTACTGATCGACGAACGCACCTACTCCGATGGCGAAACCTTTGCCGCCGGCATCAAGGCCCTGAAGCTCGCGCCACTGATCGGCCAGCGCACGGCAGGCGCCGGCATCTGGCTGTCCGGCCGCAATCCGCTCGTCGACGGCGGCATGGCACGCGTCGCCGAGTTCCCGCAGTTCAGCGCCGACAATGGTCGCTGGCTGATCGAGGGTCGAGGCGTCTCGCCGGATATCGCCGTGATCAATCCGCCCATGGCGACCTTCAACGGCAGCGATGCGCAACTCGATGCGGCGCTGAAATACCTTGAAGACAAGATGGCCAGCGATCCGGTCAAATCGATCACGCCGCAGGCGCTACCGCCGCGCGGTGAACCGGGCTGGGATATGCAGTAGACGCAACCCGCGCGAGATCCCCAAAAGCTTCAATATATCCGTCATCCCGGCGAACGCCCACTGCTGTCCGGGATGAATTGATGACCGTGGTCGCCGAGCCTTGCCCTTTCTGGCCAGCAAGCGTGTAGGCGAGATTGTCGACTCAAAATCCATCCCTCGTCATTCCGGCGAAAGCCGGGATCCATCTTGATCTTGTGTATTTGAAAATGGTTCCCGGCTTTCGCCGGGATGACGGGAAATTGGATGTGTGTAGGTAAATGCGAGCTTCACAGGTAGTCGCAAGTCGGCTTGGTGTTGAATTGAAATTTCAGCCAAAAAAGTTCCGGATAGCAGTGGGCTTGGCCAGCCATTCGGCTTTTGATGGCCGCAGGGATGGCGACTAATGGAGTTCGAGTCGAAGTTGATTCTTTTCGGCTCGCCGACCAAATAACGCAAAAGCAGCTTGCTGTTTTCCCCAAGCAGCTGCGGGCACATCCGCAACCGCTGCCTGGGCAAGCATCGCTACAAGCCAAGCACCTTTTCGACCGAAGCCTGAGTCATCGGGTGATAGCCGGGTTTTGCTTTCTTGTAGGCCGCAATCGCGAAAGCCTTGCCTTCATCGGTCTTGGCCAGCTCGGTGTAGATCGGCACGACCAGCTTGCGTCGGCCGATGCGTTCAATGAATGCGGCAATCGCCGGACGCGCATCGGTGTAACCCGCACGCACGGTGGCGACATACCAGCGGAAGGCGATTTCGGCATTGCCGGTGCCGGTCAGCTTCCAGGCCTTGTCGAGCGCCTTCAACTGCGCGATCGAGGGCTGCTCGGGCAACGCATTGAGGAACCGCAACCACTCGTATGTCACCCAATGCCTGGCCGGGAGATTCTTCGCCGACAGCGTGCCGGCAAGGAAATCGACAGCGGCCTTGTCGACCGCATCGAAGCGCGCCGAATGCGCGATCGGTGCCGATTCGGGGATGCCTGGTTGATGCAGCCATTCGTCGATTTCCGCCGAGCTGACCTTGCCCGAATATTTGCTTTCGAGGTTTTCGCTGTAGTAGCGCAGGAAATCCGGCGTGGTGATGCTCTGGAAAGCGAAATGATCGAAGTAGGCCCGCAGAAACGGATCGAACACGTGGCGGCCATAGCGTGATTCGAGGAAGCGCAGGAACCAGCGGCCCTTGTCATACGGCACCCCGGAAAGACCCTCGTCCGGATCGATGCCTTCGAGATCGGTGACCAGCAACTGTTCGCGCGGCTTCATCTCCTGCATCTCGACACGCAACTCCTGCGCATCGACAACCAGTTGCATGGTCGCTATCTCTTTTCCATAGACGGCCTCGACGATGCGATTCTCGACATAGCTGGTGAAGCCTTCGTTGAGCCACATATGCTGGGCATTGGCATTGGTGACCAGGTTGCCCGACCACGAATGGGCAAGTTCGTGGGCGATCAATCCGACCAGCGACTTGTCACCGGCAATCACGGTCGGCGTGGCAAAGGTCACGCGCGGATTTTCCATGCCGCCAAACGGAAAGCTCGCCGGCAGCACAAGGATGTCGTAGCGATCCCAGCGGTACGGGCCATAGAGTTTTTCGGCTGCCTCGATCATCGCTTCGGTATCCTCGAACTCTTTCGCCGCCTTGGCGGCGACGCTCGGTTCGGCAAATACGGCCGTGCGCGGTCCGGTCGAGCGCACATCGAGCTCGCCCACGCTGAGCGCCAGCAGATAGGAAGGAATTGGCTGCTTCATGCTGAACTGGTAATTGCCATCGAGCGCATGGCCGATGTCATTGTCGGCACTCATGATCACGCGAAGCGGTTTTGGCGCCTGAATATGCGCGGTGTAGGTAAAACGCACCGAGGGCGTGTCCTGCAGGGGCACCCAGCTGCGCGCGTGGATGGCTTGTGATTGCGAGAACATGAAAGGCTGCATGCCGCTGGCGGTCTGCGCCGGCGTCATCCATTGCAGCCCCGAGGCCTGTGGCGAGGTTCGATAGCGGATACGCACGCTCGGCACGGGCGATTTCGTATCGATGCGCAGGGCCGAACCAAAGATCGGATCGCGCTTGTCCAGCGTGTAGGTCAAATCCGTGGACACACCGTCGGCAGCAATGCCCTCGATCGATTCGACGACCAGATCGCGCGTATCGAGCACCAGGCGGTGTGCCTGCGGATCACGCCAGTCCAGCGCCAGCTCGGCCACGCCAGCCAACTCCTTGCGCTTGAAATCGACGTCGAGATCGAGCGTGAGCGCCGTCACCAGCACCGTATCCGGTTCGGCATAGCTGTGGGGATCTTGTTCCGCCTTTACATCGACGGCGGCAAGGCCGAGCACGAGTGCAACCAGGGGCAGGCAAGCGCTTTTCATGAATCCTCCAGAGTTCTTGTGTCGATTCGCAATCCGGCGCGGGCGATCGCTTGCCGCGCGAACAATCCCGCAGAAAGACATCCCGCTCTGTCGTGCCGTGCTGGATCGGAGCAGAATACCCAGCTCGGCTCAGGCATTGCGACATTCGAGTATGCCATCGCCAGCACCACCAGCGTGCCGGGTCGCAGACGGAAGACAGCCGATCGAAGCCTGCGTATATTGATCGGTAGGGGGGGCGTGAATGCTCGAACAGTGGGACAACCTGCAACAACTGCTGGAATGCACATCGGCGCCTCATTTGCGCACGGTGGCGAGTCGGCATGTGCAGCAGCTCGGCTTCGACAACTGGATCTACAGCGCCGATGCCGAACCACGCGAAATTGCGGAAAAGCTCGTCACCTTTCCATCGGAATGGCTGAGCCTGTATCGACGTCGCGGCTATTTCGCGGTCGATCCGGTGGTCGACCATTGCCGGCAGCACATCACGCCGTGCCTGTGGGCTGCCGATCCGGCCGCGCATGGTGCCGGATACCTGACCCGTTTCTTTGCCGAAGCGATTGATTTCGGTCTGCGTGCGGGTATCGGACTGCCGATCCATGGGCCGCTCGGCCATTCCGGCATGCTGTCGGTGGCGATGGCCGATTCATCGGATGCGGGCATGCACCTGCGCCAGCTTGGCGAGCTTCAGCTCCTCGCCGCCTTCATCCACGAAGCGCAGATGCGTTTGAGCAGCCGAATTGGCAATGCCCAGGTTCACCTGACCGCACGCGAACTCGATTGCCTGCGCTGGGCCGCAGAGGGCAAGACGAGCTGGGAAATCGGGCAGCAGCTCGGCATCTCCGAGCGCACGGCCATCTTTCACCTGAGCAACAGCGCACGCAAGCTCGGTGTAATCGGTCGCCGCCAGGCCATTGCCCGTGCGATGAGCCTGAATCTGATCGCAATCTGACAGCGCCTAACACGTTCTCGGCCACAAGACTAGCTGTAAGAACTGACAGCTATGGCAATGCGGCTGCAACAGGCATGCTTGGAGCACTGATCGGCCATGCCATCAAGTCCTCCCCCTGGGTCGGACGAGGGGATAACGGTTCGCTGGATGCACTCCGCTTCTCGTCCGGCCTTTTCTTTCAGTTTCGAACGCCGCCCATCCGCAGCGTTCGCGGCCATACGCAAGCTTCAGATCCGATAGCCGCGATGGATCGCGACGATCCCGGCCGAAAGGTTGCGCACGTCGACCCGGGCCAGGCCCGCTTCTTCCATCATCGCCTTCAAGGTCGCCTGATCCGGATGCTTGCGGATCGATTCGGCCAGATAGCGGTAACTGGCTTCATCACCGGCAATCCACTTGCCGATGCGTGGCAACACCGAGAACGAGTGGAAATCGTAGAGCGGCTTGAGCAGCGGCTCGCGTATCGCAGAAAACTCAAGCACCAGGGCGCGACCCCCAACCTTGAGCACGCGATGGATTTCGGCCAGCGCCTTCTCCTTGCGCGTGACATTGCGCAAGCCGAAGGCCATGGTCACGCAATCGAAGCTCTGATCCGGGAATGGCAGGGCCTCGGCATCGACCTGACTGTAATCGAGACCGCGCAGCAAGCCACGATCGATCAGCCGGTCCCGGCCAACGCGCAACATGTCGCCATTGATGTCGGCGATGACGATACGGCCATCCTTGCCGACTCGCGGCAGCAACAAAGCGGCGATATCACCGGTGCCGCCGGCCAGATCGAGCACATGATCACCCGCACGCACGCCACTGGTAGCCACGAAGTGCCGCTTCCACAGTCGATGCACGCCGAACGACATGAGGTCATTCATGATGTCGTAGTTGCGCGCGACCGAGGTGAAGACCTCGCCGACCAGACGCGCCTTGTCGCCTTCGGCGACGTCGCGGTATCCGAAATGGGTGGTGTTGGGCTCGTTCATGGGCGAATGGTAACGGGATTCGGGATTCGGGATTCGGGATTCGGGATTCGGGATTCGGGATTCGGGATTCGGGATTCGGGATTCGGGATTCGGGATTCGGGATTCGGGATTCGGGATTCGGGATTCGGGATTCGGGATTCGGGATTCGGGATTCGGGATTCGGGATTCGGGATTCGGGATTCGGGAAGCGTATTCCAGAGCAAGTGCCGAGCGGGGGCGTTTCAATTGGTCATGTAGTGCCGTGAGCACCGAGCCCCTCAACCGCCGCTTGAACCATTCCCGATTCTCTATTCCCCACTCCCGGCACCCAGTCAATCCGTCACGCGCTTGCGCAGGGTCAGGCGTGCGCTGGGCGCTGCGCTGCGGACGACGCCGAGTTCGCTGGCGACATCGGTGTAGCCGAGCAGGGCGGCGACTTCGCCTGCGCTGCGTCCCAGTGTGTCGGTTTGTGCAATCGGGGCGTCGTGCGATTTGAGCAAGCGGGCGACGCCGAGCAGGCCATGCATGGCGCAGGCATGCAGCGGGCTGATGCCACGCAGGTCGGCGGCGGAAACGCTCGCGCCCTTGTGGATCAGCAACTTCGCGAGCTGGCCGAGGTGCTGGGCATCACAGGCCGTGCCCGGTTCGGCGCGCGCGCCGAGCAGCAACAGCAGCGCGTCCTGGCCGGCCTGGTTACGCATGTCGATGCGTGCGCCATGACGCAGCAGGAGTTCGAGCAACTCGGTCGCCAAGGCGGTGTCGCGACTGTCGAAGGCGAATTGGGCTGCGGCCTGCAGAACCGTATTGCCACGATCGTCGGCGGCATTTGCATCGGCGCGATGTTCGAGCAGCGGCTCGGCCAGGCGCGGCTGGCCGATGGCGGCGGCGATCATCAGCGGGGTGCCGCCACCGGGCAGGTGCTGGTCGGCATCGACCTGATGCTGGAGCAAGGTGCGCACGACCGCCTCACGGCGGGCCGAGACTGCTGCCGAAAGGCAGGTCGCGCCGGAGTATGAGCTCTGGCGTGGATTCGCCCCGGCATCGAGCAGGCGTACGACCAGGGCCGCGTATCCCGAGCCTGAGGCGCGAATCAGCGCGCTGGCGCCCTGGTGGTCGATGCTATCCACCGCGATTCCGAGGCCGAGCAGCTTGTCGATCGCGTCGATGTCACCACTGATTGCGGCGGCCGGCAGATCCGCGCCACGCAAGGCGCGTCCAGGCAAGCGCCAACGCCGCCAATTGAGCCAATAGACCAGATCGCGATCGGCGCGGGCCAAGGCCAGACCGAGAGGCGTCTCGCCGCTTTCTGATGCGCGCTCGGGATCGGCGCCCGCACCGACCAGGGCGCGCACCACGGCAACGGCCCGCTCACCGTTGGCTTTGAGGGCATGATGCAAAGGCATGCGGCCGCGCGCATCACGCCGGTTCGGATCGGCCCCGCGCGCGAGCAGGATTTCGACCAGATGCGTTTCACCAAGCGCGGAGGCGAGATGCAGGGCGGAGGTTTCGCCCGGCCCGCTTCCACAGCAATCGGCACCGCGTTCGACCAGATCGACGACCAGATCGACCAGCGCCCGATTCTCCGCACCGACCGGCGCGCGGGCGAGCAGGCTGGCGACCAATCCGGCACCACCGATCGGAAAACCATGGCTGACCAGTTGGCGCAGCGCGCCGCAACTCGCGGGCAGATGTGCGGCCAGCGCATCTGTCAGTAATGTTCCATTGTCCAGTTTGGCCTCTACGGGCAAACCCAGGTTGCAGATCCAGTTGCGCGCACGCTCGTGTTCGGCATCGAGCAGCCCGAAATACAACCTGGCCAGATCGGCCGATGATCGCCTGGCGATGCTCGCACGCATGCTTTCGGCCACATCCCAATGCCCGAAACGCAGCGCATCGAGCAGGTGCGGGATGTGATCGGGTTCGGTGTCTGTTGTGCTTTCGGCCGCCAGGTTGCTGGGCAGGGTGAATGAGGGATCGAGCAAGGCGACGATCGACCAGCGCCCACTGGCCTGCGCGTGGTCGATCGCACGTCGGCCATCGCTGGCGGCAATGCCGGCATCGGCGCCGAGTGCGAGAAGAGCGCGCACGACCTCCTCGTTGGCCGTGCGTGAACCACAGGCAATGATCAGTGCGGTGCGGCCGAGCAAGTCGACCCGGTTTGCGTCAACCTTGCGCTTGCCCAGTGTGTGGATGATCGATACCGAACCGGACCGCGCGGCTTCCATCAGCGCACTGGTCGCGTTGCGATCGCAAAGGTCGGCGTTGGCGCCGGCGGCAAGCAACGCCTCGGCGATCTGCGCGTGGCCCGCCAGAGCCGCCACCATCAAGGCCGTACGATCGAGGCTGCCGCGCGCATCCGGATCCAGCTTGCGCTTGCCAAGCAACCTGACGCCGACGGGATCATCGTCGGCGACCCCGGCAGCCATCAGCAAGGCCGGTTGGGCGTGTTCAACCGCGGCGTTGGAGCCGTGTTCGAGCAGGAATCCGGCCAGAACCCAGTTGCCATTCGCGCAGGCATTGCCGAGCGCGGTCAGACCCTCGCGATTGACTGCGTTGAGCGGCACCCCGGCATCGACCAGCAGGGCCGCAACGATCGGCTCGCCGCACAGCGCCGCATGATGCAGGGCGGTATTGCCTGAGGCATCGAGCACAGCCGGATCCGCGCCATTGGCAAGCAGGGTCATGACCGCATCGGGGCGACCCTGGAAACTGTCGCGGGTGGCGGCGATCAGCGGCAGCAGGCCGGCATGGCTGCGGTTGACATCGACGCCCTTGGCGATCAGCGCACGCAGCAGACGCAGATCGGGAAGGATCACCGCATGCACGAGCACGCTGCGCTGATCGCGATCGTGTTCGTTGGGCGCAGTATTTGGATTGGCACCCATTTCGAGCGCCTGCAAGGCCATCTCGATCTGCGCCGAACGCGCTGCGGCAAGCAGGGTTGCATCGGGATCGGCAATACCCTCGACCAGGGCCCGCGCCGGTCGCGGCGGTTCGATGGTATCCGCACCCGCAGTGATCGATTCGCGCAGGCGCAGGCTGCGCTGTCGACGCGCATCGGCAAACAGGGCATTCACGCAGCGCGTGGTCATGGTCAGCGACGCCAGCGGTGCGATCAGCAACCCATAGGTCATGATCGCGATGATGCGCATATCCGTGCCCAGCGCAGCGCCAAACACGCCCAGCGCCAGCGCGCTGACACAGAGGACAAGAATGGCCAGGGCGGTCGGCAAGCCGTGGCTGAAGAACAACTCGTGTTCGCCGGTGAGATGGCGCGCGAAGGCCAGCGAGCGGCGCAGGGCCGTGGTCAGCCAGAAACCCTGGGCCACCTCCGGCCAGGCGTCGTCCCAAGCCAGAGGCAAGATGAACACCGGCCAGATCCGCCACAGGGAAAGCACACCGAGCAGGAATGCCGCCGACAACGCCAGGGCGCCGCCAAGGGACGGCTCGCGCAACAGCCACACGGTCGGCACGGCAAGCAGGGCCGCAATGAACACGGCGAACAGAACAAGCACAAGCAGGCTGGCCAGTCCGCGCCGCGCAATGCTGCGCCCGAACGAGCCTTCCATGTCGAAACCGATGCTCGCGCACAGCGCCGTCAGCAACAGGGTATCGCCGATCAGAAACAGGATCGGCGCCAGCCAATCGGGCGCTGGAACCACCAACGTGAAGGCCAGCAAGGCAGGCAGGAACCTGGCCAGTCCGGCAAGCAGCGAATGCGGGCGGGCAACGGGTTTTTGTATTTCGTGCGACATGTTCAGCCAAGCCGCGAAGGAAGCGACGCTCTGGTGAGTATATCGACGTGCAGCGCGCTTGGGCTCACCAAAACGTGTTGCGCGGAGTCACGGGCCAGGCAGGGCGAAACCCGCGAAGCGGATTCCGCCGCATGGGTTCCAGCAAAATCGAGGGCTGCATGCGGGCGCGATCGGCGGAATCACCAGCGCTGGTTCCGCCCTGCAACAGACGCTTCACGCTCTGCGCATCGCGCCGATGGAAAATCGTGATTCGTTGGGCTTCGCTTGCGCTCAGCCAAACCTACGCCAGCTCGCCGGCTCTGGCCGCATCGCTGGATTGTGGCGGCGGCGGAAACTGAAGGTGGTAGCCCTGCGCATCGAGATTGACCATGACTTCATCGACATTCTCGCGGGCCAGCTTGCGCTTCGAGGACAACTCAATCTCGATGACGAAGGCAAGACTGCCAAGCTGTTCGACAATCGGTCCGGGCAGAACCTCGAACGCATCGGCCGCGCGCAGATACACATAGGTCTCGGCGCGGCGCAGGCTCTTGTAAACAAAACACTGCATCGGCAGACACTCCAGGACAAGTCGGGCGGCGAGGATAGCGCAGCCCGACGATCTGCTCATCCGCGCTACGGAGTTGGCGCGCCAAAATCGCTCGGTGCGGCTGGAGCAACGATCTTCCTGCGCGGATGCTGCGCAAGCTCGGCGAGCAACTCCACGACCGCTTTCTCGACACTCGGATCGCGACCGGCGGCGAGCAGATCGGGGCTATCGATGACTTCAATATCCGGGCTTACGCCTTCGTTCTCGACCGCCCAGTTGCCATCGGTATCCAGGAACCGGAACGTTGCCGCGAGGATCATGCCGCCATCAGCCAGCGATGGATTGCCCGAGATGCCGATCAGGCCGCCCCAGGTGCGCGTACCGACAAGCTTGCCGAGACCGAGCTTGTGGAAATAGTACGGCAAGGCATCACCGCCCGAGCTGGCCAGGCCATTGATCAGCATCGCCTTCGGGCCGTTGTGCGAGAGCATCGGCGTGGCTTGCGGATCAAGTCCACGGCGCTTCCAGTAATTGAGCGGCTTGCGCGAGAGCAGTTCGATCATGCGATCGGGGATGAAACCACCGCCGTTGTAGCGATCATCGATGATCAACGCCTCCTTGTCGGCATAGGCGAGCATGCCGCGGAACAGTTCACGATTGCCGTCGACGGCGGTGTTCGGCACATGGATATAGCCAATGCGTCCATCCGACAGGCGCTCAACCATCGCGCGGCGCGCGCTTACCCAGTCGGCATAGCGCAGGTTCAATTCGGAGGTCAGTGTCTCGACACGCAGATTGCGCGCGCCCTTAGCTTGCGCGCGAGCATTGATGCGCAGATCGACCTTCTGGCCACCCTTGCCTTGCAGCAATTGGTAGAAATTCTTTACCGTGCGCGTATCCACGCCATCGACGGCAATGATGTATTCACCAACCTTGACCTTGGCTCCGGGTGCGGCCAGCGGCGAGTGGTTGCGCTCATCCCAATCGCGCCCCGGGTAGATCTTGTCGATGCGGAAGTGGCCCGAGGCGTCGGCGACAATCTCGGCGCCTAGCAGGCCTCCGGGCGTGCGTTCGACCTTGGGCTGATCGCCCTGCTGCACATAGACATGACCGGACTGCACTTCGCCGGCCAGTTCCTGGAACAGGTAATCCAGATCCTGGCGCGTGGCGACGTGGGCGACCAGTGGTTCGTAGCGCGCGCGAACCGCGTTCCAGCGCTCGATGCCGCCGTGCATGCCCGGATCGTAGAACCAGTCACGCAGGATGCGCCAGCCGTCGACGAATTCCTGATGCCATTCGTGCGGCGGGTCGACCATAACCTTCAGCCGCGACAGATCAAGTGGCGACTTGGTCGGATCCTGGTCGGCCTTGGCCTCGATACGGGCGAACTTGCCGCTGAACTGGACGAGCAGGTGCTTGCCATCTGCGGCGAGGCGATAGTCGTCGATGCCGCTGGCGACCTTGCTGTCCTTGTCGGCCTCGATGCCGAGCATGCGCAATTCCGCGCTGCCTTCGCCACGGCCTCCACTGGATGCAGTATAAAACACGGCATCCGTACCGGCCTGCAGCTTCTGGTAGTTGCCGTTCGCGGCCTTGAGCACCTGCTCGCGACCGATGATGCCGGCGAGGTCGACACGCATTTCGTCGGCTTCGGCGTGCGCCGCCGACTTGTGCACGTCGTCGCCCGCTGCTGCCTTGCCCCGATACAGGAACGGACCGTCGGCGCCGAGACTCACGGCGTAGATGCGGGTCGCATTGGCATACAGATAGTTCTGTTCGTAGGCGCTGAACTGCAACTGGAAATCGCGGTTGGACAGAAAGTACAGCCGGCGACCGTCCGGGTCGAAGGCCGGACTGAACGCGCTCGATGTGGGCTCGGTCACCGGCGTACGCGAACCGTCCTTCAGCGAGTACATCCAGATCTGGTTGAGGCCGTTATCATTTTCGAGGGTGTAGGCCAGCCAGAGTCCATCGGGCGACCATCGGTATTCGTTGATGTCGTCGTGCCGGCTGCTGTCGACATCCTTTGTGCTGCCGTTGCCCACATCGACGATGCGCAGGCGTTGCTGCTTGTCGGCATAGGCAAGGTGACTTCCATCCGGCGACCAGATCGGGGCGAAGCGCCAGATACCGCCGTCATCGGTCAGGCGCTTCGGCGCGCCGCCATCGAGGTTCTGCAGGTAGATCTCGTACTCGCCGCTGGCGTCGGAGAGATACGCGACCCTGTCGCCACCCGGCGACAGGGTCACGCCGAGTTCGCGCGCATCGGGCGTGTGCGAAATGTTGCGGATATCCGGTTCATCACCGGTCAGGCGGAACAGCTCGCCGCGCGCGCCGAAGATGATCGTGCTGGCATCGTCGTTGAGGTCGAAGGACTCGACCTGTGCGGCAACGTTCTTCCAGGTCGGCAAGGTCTGCGGAAAATCACCGGTGACGCGGATTGGCACTTCAACCGTCTGCGCAGTCCGCGGGTCGAAGCGCCAGATCGCGCCGCCGTTCTCGAACACGATCGCGTCCTTGCCGGCGCTCGGCCAGAGCACGTCGAAATCCTTGAACGTGGTGACCTGACGTGCCTCGCCGCCGGATGCCGGCATCGCGAACAGGTTCATCTGGTAATTGCGGTCGGAGGTGAAATAGATCGTGTCGCCGATCCACATCGGCTGGTTGTCGGTCGCCGGGTTGTCGGTCAAGCGCGTTGCAGTGTTGGCGACCAGATCGTAGCTCCAGACATCCTGGGCGCGGCCGCCGCGATAGCGCTTCCAGCTGCGGAACTCGCGATCGATCGGCGTGTAGACATAACTCCTGCCATCCGGCGACAACATGCCGCCACCGGTTTCCGGCACGGCCAGCGGCGTCTCCATGCCGCCCTCGACCGGCACCAGATACGGGCGACCGCCGCGATCGTCGGTGGCGACGCGATTGGCACGGACGAGGATGTTCCTGCCATCCGGCGTCCAGTCGAGCACGCGATAGTCAGTGCCACCGCGAACCGGCTGCGGGCCGATGTCGTTGTAAAAGGTCAACTGGCGCGGCTCACCGCCACTGGCCGGGATCACAAAGACCTGGCGCGTGCCATCGTATTCGGCCGAGAAACCGATCGATCGGCAATCCGGCGAGAACTTCGGATACAGCTCCTGGCCCGGATGCGAGGTCAGGCGCAGCGCGATGCCGCCGTTGGCCGCCACCGTGTAGATGTCGCCAGCCTGGACAAAGGTGATCGCGTCGCCGCAGATATCGGGGAAACGCAGCAGTCGTGAATTGCCCGCAGGCAGTGCATGAACGAGTGGAGCCGCACCGAACAGCAGTGCAGCAGCGGCAACAGGTAGACGCATCAGCAACCCCAGGGAAAACGGAAAAGTCGATTCTAACGTCCGCCGCAGTCAAGCCTAAGGGTCGAAAGGCAGGGGTCGCGCGCAAACGCCGCAATCAACCGCCGGCGATGGCCTGCTTCATCGCCGCAATGACGCCGGCATAGTCGGGTTTGCCGAAGATGGCCGAGCCGGCGACAAAGGTGTCGGCACCGGCGCGAGCGATCTCGGCGATGTTGTCGATCTTGACGCCGCCATCGATCTCGAGGCGGATGTCACGACCGCTGCGATCGATCAGCTCGCGCACGCGACGCAGTTTTTCCAGCGCCGAAGGCAGGAAACTCTGCCCGCCGAAGCCCGGATTGACCGACATGATCAGAACCAGATCCAGCTGGTCGAGCACGTAGTCGAGATAATTGAGCGGTGTGGCCGGATTGAACACGAGACCGGCCTTGCAGCCCTCGGCATGGATCAACTGGATCGTGCGGTCGATATGCTCGGAGGCTTCCGGGTGAAAACTGATCAGGCTGGCCCCGGCCCTGGCGAAATCCGGAATGATGCGATCAACCGGCTTGACCATCAGATGCACGTCGATCGGCGCGCTCACGCCATGCTTGCGCAACGCCTCGCAGACCAGCGGGCCGATGGTCAGGTTCGGCACATAGTGGTTGTCCATGACATCGAAATGCACCCACTCGGCGCCGGCCGCGATGACGGCATCCACTTCTTCGCCAAGACGCGCGAAGTTGGCCGAGAGGATGGAAGGGGCGATGACGCTTGCAGATTTGGACATGGGAGTGGGGCCGGTTAGCGGTTAGCGGTTAGCGGTTAGCGGTTAGCGGTTAGCGGTTAGCGGTTAGCGGTTAGCGGATTTTCGAGGATTGAGCGATTGGCCTCGCGGGAGGGGCTTCAGCCGCGATGCCCTTGGCCCGGATGGAAGAGAGCATCGCGGCTGAAGCCGCTCCACACCAACTTTGGGGCGGTGAGCAATGAGCGTTCAACGCATCGCGACTCATCACCCTGATCACGGCAACTGTCTCCGGTTTTCACAACACCGTCAAATTTACCTGGGCTGCCTTTCCCGCTAACTGCTAACCGTTGTCCGCTCCCTGCTTGCAGGCAAGCTACTCGCGAATGCGGGCGTGGAACTGGCCGTCGGAGATCGTTGATTGCGGCGTTCCGGCGGGCTTGTCGATCGAGAACGTTCCGTCGATGTAGCCACCGTTGTCCGAGCTGATCTCGATATCGGCGTTGGCCAGACGGATATTGCTGGTATTGCCGAGCGCGTCCATCAAGGTTTTCTGTGCGTCGACCTGGGCATCGTTGTTCTTGGGCATATCGATGCTGACCCGAACAAACATCGACATCATGTCGGCCTTGTATTTCCCCGGCCCGTGATAGTCGCTGATGCGGAACTCGAGGCTGTCGCGCTTCATCTTGTCGCCGGCGCGCTCAGTCTTGCTCGCCGAGATCTTGAGCCTGGCGTCTTTCAGCCTCGCGCTGGCGTAGGTGCCATTCCACACGGTTCCGTCCGTGGTGAAGCGGGCGTTGCCACGATCTTCCGCCTGTTTCGATGCGACGGATGCCGCGCTGCCGGCAGTGGCGGTTTTGTCTGCGGAAGCCTCCGATGTCGCCTGACCGCAACCGGCCACGCAGACCATCGTGAGTGCAAAGATCGACCCGGCGATGCGCTGGTTCACGCCTCCTGATCTACTCGAAGTCATAAGGCAGCATTCCCTCCTCGGTAATTGTTCAGCGTGCACCGTTGCATGAATCGACAAGTCTTGCCACCCCAACATCTGCAGCCAGCAGGAATCCTCGATGCGGAGCCGCAGCCAGGCATTATCGCAGCAGTCAGTCATCCAGCGAACATGGTCGAGAATTCTCGTGCAAAGCAGTGCACGTCACCGGGCCAACGCGCCGACAGATAGTTGCCATCGCGCACGACGAAGGCCGGCGAAGGATCATCGTTGCTGTCGCGGGCAAGCCCATTGGTCCTGCGTCGGTAATCCGCGGCATTGCGCGGCACGTCAACAAAGTCGGCTGGATCCGCCAGCGCCCGCGTCACTTCCTGTTGCACCGACATGTTGCCGGTCGGCTGGCCGGGTTCGTCAGGATACGTCCGGTAGTAATCCGGATCCCAGAATCGCGAGATCCGCGCGGTGTTCCAGGCCTTGCGTTCAAGCGACCAGGTCAGCGCGGTCGTGCGCCTGCCATGCAAGACCGAACGGCCATCGGCAGCATGGCTGCGGGCGGCGAGCAGGACGCCATGACAAATCGCCGCGACCGGTTTGTCGTCCGCGAAGAAGCCGGCGACCAGAGCCTGCAACAGCGGACTTTCCAGATACTCGCGCATGCCTCGTGCGCGGTGACCGCCGGGCAGCAGCAGTCCATCGAATGCATTCGCATCGAGCGTGTCCCAGCGCAGCGGCTTGCGGAACGCCTCATCGACCTGCATGGCCGCATGATCGCGGCGCGCATCGGCGTTGGCGCGCAACAGCAAGCCGATCAGGCGCAATCGCTTGAGCAACGGCAACCAGCCCCATGGATCGAGACCGATGCCGCTGAGCATGATTTCGTCGGTCTTCGCTGCCTGTCCATCCGGCGTGGCAAAAATTACTTCGTGTCCACCATCGCGAAGCACGCGCCAGCTCACCGCGACCTCGGAGGGATCGGCATCACGGCGCGGCAGGGGAATCAGGATTCGGGCCATGCGGCGGTACTTTCGATTCGGCTGACACCATTCTGCGGCCTGCGGGCGCACGACCGAAGCGATGCCCAAGCCACTCAATGCACTGGCTGGATTGTTTCTCTCAGGTGAATCCACGCTCGCTTTTGATGCGCTCATAGGCCGCGTTGATCTCGCGGGCACGCGACTCGGCGCGTTGTTTAAGCTCGGCGGGAACGTTGCCGAGCTTGTCCGGGTGGTGCTGGCTCATGAGTTTGCGGTAGGCGCGCTTGATGTCGCGCGGGTCTGCCTCGTGGGTGATGCCAAGGACGACATACGGATCGACCGCCTGGACCGTGTTGCGTGGGCGCTGTTGCTGGCCGGACCAGCCGCCCTGCGGCCCCTGGTACTGATAGCGCGGCCCGTAGCCTTTCATTGCAGTGACCGCAGCGAGTTCCGCCTCGCTGACGCCAAGCGCCGCGCAGAGTTGGCGCACCATGCCGAGCTTGTTGGCGACGAGGGTGCCTTCGGCGTAGACCAGGTCGAGCAGCATGTCGACCAGAAGGAAGGCCAGATCGCGCCGGCCATGGGTCCATGCACGCAGGTTGGCCACGGCCAGATGCGCATCAAACTCGGGCGCCTTGCCGAGATTGAATTGTTCGATCGCCATGCGGCGCAGCTCGGCATTCAGGCGCAGGCGGCCCATCAATGCCTCGGCGGCGCGGATCTCGAGTTCCGATACGCGCCCATCCGATTTCGCCAGCGCGCCGGCGAACGCAAACAGCGGCTCGATGAAAGAAGTCGCATGCGCCGGTCGCCGGGTCTGCGCCGTGCTCAAATCGAACATGTGCCCGGCGAATGCGCCGATCAGCATGCCGAAGAAGTTGCGGAAAACGATCAGGCCGAGAATGGCACCGACGATCTTGCCGATGAAACTCATGGGCTGGAGTGTCCTTTTCCGGAGCGCTGCGGCCTTGACCGGGCGGGGTGGCAGGCAGCGGCAAGCGTCGCGTGAACCGGGTCGTGCTGTCTGGATCCGATCCTGCGCGCGGTGCAATCGGATCTTCTCGGATGAAGCATGCAATGAACCTGACGCCATGGGGATGGGCGATTTTACACGGCTGCACGGTGGCCCAGCGGTTAAACTGCGCTACCCGATGTCCTGGAACCTGTCCTGTGCCTTCGACCCTGCTTCAATCCGACCTTCCGGGCCTCGATCTGATCCATCGCGGCAAGGTGCGCGATGTCTATGCGTTGGCGGGCAACCAGTTGCTGATTGTCGCCACCGATCGGCTCAGCGCGTTCGATGTCGTGTTGCCTGATCCGGTTCCCGGCAAGGGTGAGATGCTGACCCGGATGTCGAACTTCTGGTTCGCCAGGACGGCGCATCTGATGCCCAATCACCTGATCGATCGGCCAATTGCCGAGGTGCTGCCGGTCGGCGTCGATGTGTCGCTGTATGCGCACCGCAGCGTGGTCAGCAAACGCCTCAAGCCGGTACCGTTCGAGGCGATCGCGCGCGGTTATCTGATCGGATCGGGCTGGAAGGACTACCAGAGCAGCGGTTCCCTGTGCGGAATCGCCCTGCCCGAAGGCCTGCGCCAGGCCGAGCAGTTGCCCGAAGTGATCTTCACGCCATCGACCAAGGCGGCGGTCGGCGGCCATGACGAGAACGTTGCGTTTGAAAAAGTCGCCGGCCAGGTTGGCCGCGAGCTGGCCGAGCAGGTGCGCGATGCAACCCTTGCAATCTACGCGTTTGCCGCCGCCCATGCGGCTACGCGCGGCATCCTGATCGCTGACACCAAACTCGAGTTCGGCACCGATGCGGATGGCAAGCTGTATGTGATGGACGAGATGTTGACGCCGGATTCCTCGCGCTTCTGGCCTGCCGACGAATACCGCGTCGGCATCAGTCCGCCAAGCTACGACAAGCAGTTCGTGCGCGACTACCTGGAGACGCTGGACTGGAACAAGCAGTCTCCCGGGCCTTCGATTCCGCCGGACATCATTGCAGCGACGGCGGCGAAATATGCCGAGGCACTCGAACGCCTGGCCGGCATTCGCCTCGATTGAGCGGGCGCATTCGTGACATCCGCGCTACCTTTTCTGATCCGACCGGAGCCGCCTGATGCGAACGCTTGAAGACTGGTTTGGCAGCTACAGCCAGGATCACCGCAATCGACACAACCAGATCATCCACTGGATCTGCGTACCGGCGATCCTGTGGGCGGTGATGGCGGCACTGTGGGCGATCCCGGTACCGGCGTCGATCGGCCGCCCCGGTTTCTGGTGCGGCATGGCGATGATCGCCGCCTTCGCGTTTTACTGGCGCCTGTCCAGGCCGATCGGGATCGCCATGCTCGTCGTCTTCATCGTGTTCGGCCTGTTCACCGAATGGCTGTTGCGCAGCATCGGGCCAAACGGCCTGATGTGGACTGCCGCGAGCGTGTTCGTGATTGCCTGGATCGGCCAGTTCATCGGTCATCTCATCGAGGGTGCACGACCGACATTCTTCACCGATCTGGCCTATCTGCTGATCGGCCCGGCCTGGCTGGCCAACAAGCTCACGCGCCGATTGAAGGTTCGTTATTGAAGGTTCGTTATTGAAGGTTCGTTATTGATGTCCGGGCGAAACAAGAGGGAAGACCGCATGCACAAGTATCATCATGAGATCCACCGTACGGATCGAGTCGGCTGGCTGCGTGCCGCCGTGCTCGGCGCGAATGACGGCATTGTCTCGACAGCGAGCCTGATCGTCGGCATCGCCGCCGCCAACATGGATCAATCGAGCATCATGATCGCCGGCGTCGCCGGCCTGGTCGGCGGCGCCATGTCGATGGGCGCGGGCGAATACATTTCGGTCAGTTCACAGGCGGATACCGAAGCCGCCGATCTCGCCGTCGAACGCGAGGAGCTGGAGCGTCATCCGCAGCATGAGCTGAAGGAGCTGGCAGGGATCTATGTCAAACGCGGACTTGATGCGGAACTTGCCATGCAGGTCGCCGAGCAGTTGACCGCGCATGATGCACTGGGTGCACACGCCCGCGATGAACTCGGCATCACCCATGAGCTGCGCGCGCGCCCTCTGCTCGCCGCCCTGGTGTCGGCGGCGGCGTTTTCAGTCGGCGCGGCCCTGCCCCTGCTCAGTGCCGTGATCGTGCCCGCAACCCATCGGGTGCCGACAATCATGCTGTTTTCGCTGATTTGCCTCGCTGTGCTTGGCGCGGCGGCCGCGCGCGCCGGCGGTGCGCCGATGTTCAGGGGCGCACTACGCGTCGTGTTCTGGAGCGCACTGGCGATGGGCGTCACCGCTGCCGTAGGCCACTGGTTTGGTGGCATGACGGCTTGATTGTTCAATCTCCGCACTGGGCGCCCGGGCTCGATGCGGTGGCAATTGGTGAGCCTGCCGAAGAAACTCGCAACGCGGCAGGCTGAAGTCCGAACGGAATGGCGCGGCGATTACTGCTCGAAGGCGCCGATATCGATTTGCCCACCCTGCACGCGAGCGCTCCCGGCGTAGTCAAGCGTGCCGACGATGGTCGGGCCGAGGCTGATTCCGGTTCCGACCGCCGGGGAGGTTGGCTGCACGCGCAGGTCGGGTGTTGCAATGCTCACGAACTGCGGATTGACCAACAACGCACTCGCATCCTCGCCACTGCCGCTGATGTAGCTGGCGAGGCTGTTGTACTCGACGCCTTTCCAGACCCAGGCCGGTATCGTCGCGTTGGTGAAGTAGAGGTTGCGGTCCATGTCCGCCGGGATCGTGGTATCGCCGGTGAAGGCGTTGACCAGCAGGCCCTGGTTGCCGGCACGCACGATATTGTTCTTGAACACGTTGGATGTCGCATTGAACTGGATCTGGAATTCGCCGCTATAGGAGTTCGAACGATCGTTGTCGAACAACGTGTTGTTGACGATCGTCACGCGTTCGCTACCGCCGACGTTCGCCGCGTAACCACCGATCGAGATGCCGGCCGAATTGCCGGAATGCACCAGGTTGCTGCGCACGATGACGTCACTGCTGGTGCGCCCGGCGTGTTCACTGGCAACCTCGATGCCGATGTCGACATGATGGATGAGGTTGCGTTCGATGACGATGCGCGTGCCGCCATCGACATAGATGCCGTCGGCTGCGTACTCGTTGCCGTAGGCGGGATTGCCGAACGAGCTGATGTTGTAGACCGTGTTGCCGGCGATCAGTCCATCGCGGGCCTGGTCGACACTCGGGTCAGGCGCGACGCCCTCAAAGCCGATTGCACCGATGGCGATGTTGTTGGTGTCGTGCACGGTGTTGCCGATGATCTGCCAGTGTTCGACATTGCCATCGAGCGAGAGCGATTCGCTGCAGCCGAGCACGAGGTGGTCGACTTCGTTGCCGGCGATGACCAGCTCGTTGATCGATGTCGCCAATCGCGTGCCATCGACTTTCAAGCCGAAGGCATTGGCCGCACAACCCGACGCGGTCGTCTTGATGTCATGGATGTGATTGTCGAGCAGACGGATGCCCTTGCCCGCACCGGTCACATGGATGCCGATCGGCACCTTCGAGACTGACGCGGTGATGTAGTTGCGCACCTCGAATCCGCGCACGACCACGCGATCAACATCCTCCAGCGTGATCAAGCCCCACTGACCACCCGGAATCGGCAGGCCGGTTCCATCGAGAATCGGCTGTTCGCCCGGATAGGCCGCGAACACGATTTCGCCGCCTGCGTCCGATCCGCCAACACTGATCGAAAGCAGTTCGTTGTAGATACCACCACGCGCACAGACCGTATCGCCCGCGCCAACGTGATCGGCTGCGTATTGCAGATGCCGCCACGGTGATTGCGCGGTTCCCGCATTCGCGTCGCTGCCGTTGGTCGCAACATGGCGGATCGTGCCCGAGCGGATCTCGAAGCCGGTCTCGAGGATCGAGTCACCGGGTATCGGGCACGCCCAAACCATGCCGGGAAACGCGACCAGCAGAACGAGGATCGATCGAGAGGCGTGGCAATGGGTCATGGGGCTCCGGGTGGCGAGTTTCCGCCAGCCTGGATCACGGCGGGTCGGGCTTCTGTTTGCCCAACAGATGCCTTTCAAGAAACAGCATCGACGCTGCGCTGAAGTAGTCGCTGTTGGATTTCTTGCGGAAACCGTGGCCTTCGTCATTGAAAAGCAGATACCAGACCGGCTGGTCGTTGGCGCGGACGGCTTTGACGATCTGCTCGGCTTCGGTGTACGGCACGCGTGGATCGTTCCTGCCCTGGGCGACGAACAGCGGGGCACGGATCTTCTTCGCGTTGTTGAGCGGCGAGATGCGTTCGAAGACTCCCTGCATATTCGCATCGCGCTCGTCGCCGTATTCGGCGCGGCGCAGATCGCGACGATAGTCCTCGGTGTTCTTCAGGAAGGTACCGAAGTGCGAGATGCCGACGACATCGATACCGGCGCGGATGCGCTCGGGGTAATTCGTCATGCTCGCCAGCACCATGTAGCCGCCATAGCTGCCGCCCATGACGGCCACTCGATTCGCATCGAGCCCGGGTTGCTTCGCGATCCAGTCGAGCAGGGCGCCAATATCCTTGACCGAGTCCTCGCGCTTTTCCGCGTTGTCGAGGCGCAGCCAGGTCTTGCCGTAGCCCGACGAACCGCGCACATTCGGAATGAGTACGGCGAGACCAAGCTCATTGGTCATGTACTGCGTGGTGGCGCTGAAATACGGCGTTGCCTGGCTTTCCGGTCCGCCGTGGATATTGATTACAACAGGAATCCTGCGATCGGACGGCACGCCGGCGGGTCGGTAATAGAACGCCGGGATCGTGCGCGCGACACCTTTGACCTTGTCGAACGTCGGGTAGCGGATCAGGCTCGGCGTCGCGAATTTCGACGTGTCGAGACCGCCGACTTCGCTCTGTGTCCAACGCGACAACGTGGCTTGCGCGAGGTCGACCACGTAGGCATCGCTCGGCGACGTGGCCGAGTTCAAGGTGATCGCCAGGCGCTCGCCATCGGCTGAGAACGCGAGCCCGCCGATCAAGCCGACCGGAAGCTCTGGCACGGCGATGGGCTTCTGATCGGGCAGGGAAAGCACATGAAGTTTGTCGATGCCATCCTCGTTGCTGACGAATGCCAGGTGTTTGCCATCGTGGGCGACTTCGAGGGCGTCGATGTCCCACGGGATTTCGCCGCTCAACTGGCGCAAGGCAGTGCCGTCTGGTTCGTGATAGCGCAAGGTCTTGAACTCGCTGGGCTTGCCCTTGTGCGGCTCGTCGGAAACGAAGTAGACGGCATTGCCGCTGCCGGCGAAACGGAAGTCGCCGAATGCAGCCTTGCCACCGTCGACCGGGAACATTCGCAATTTGCCCGTCTGCAGATCGACTTCGCCCGGATACGATTCGCTGATCGAGACGTACTTGGCAACGAGCAGGCGTTTGTTGTCGGCTGAGAAGTCGAGTGCCTGCCAGGTGCCGCCGTCGATGACGATGGCCTTCGCCGTGCCAGCCTGCATGTCGCGCAGCCAGATATCGGTGTCCTTGGCGTTGCGCGCCGTGCTTGAAAAAGCGAGCCAACGACCATCTGCCGAAAACAACGGGCCGCCATTCTGCGAGCGCTTGCCATCAGTCAACAATGTCGTCGCGCGCGAACCCAGATCGAACCAGTACAATTGCGAGAATTCGTTGCCGCCAACATCGCGCGAGAACACGAATCCGTTGCGTGACGAATTGGCGGGAGCCGGTGTGACGTTGCCGACCGGCTCCGCGTAGAACGTCAACTGTTCGCGGATGCCCATCGGCTCGCAGACACGATGCACCTGGGTGGTCTCGGCGAATCGAGTGCCGATCAGCAAACAGCCGTCACGCGTCCAGCCGGCGACCGATGCGCCGCGCGTATTCTGGTATCGATTGAGGTTTTCGAGCAGTTCCGCAGGAACCGCTGGAATGTTTTCGCTGGTGCGGCTGCCGACTTCCTCGCGCTGCGACGCTGTTGTCGCACCGACCTCAGCAGCCAGGCAGGGCGGCGCGACGAACACTACGGCAAGAACTGTCGCCACGATGGTTTTTTGCCAGCCCGCGACCATCAAAACCTGCATCGGAGTACCCTCTGAAGAAATTGTGGCGAGCTTAGCGCAGTACACCTTGCATCACACAGCGCTGATGCCAGCGGGGATCATCCGAACGTCGGCATGCCGACGTTCGACCTCGCACCTCTACTCGAAACCGTCCGCGAAGATCGGCAATTCGGATGCTTCAACCGCGCCAATGTCGCAGGATGGATTGCCGCTGGCGCGCCGGGACGCGCCGAGGACATCGAGCGCAACGCTGAAGGATTCCGCGTCATTGCAGGCACCGGGTGGGATCGCGTCCACGGCCGGACTGGCGGCAGACGGTGCGTGGTACGGCATGCCGTCGCGCATCATGCGGGCACCGAGTTGCGGATCGACATTGAGCAGTTGGTCGAGGTGTCGCCCGAGATGATGCAACCGGATCCGGCGCTGCCGATCAGGTTGTGGCCGAGGCTGACCAAGCTTGAGCTGAACGGGTTCACTTCGCAATCTGAAGGTTCGATGCCGGCAAAATTGTCAGCGACGAGGATATTGCTCACACGATTCTGTTGATCACCGATATACGCGCCACCGGGCCATTGCGTTGATCCAGGTGGAGCGAGCGGGCCGGAGACATTGTCGACAATGCTCAGGAAGCTCGCATCGAATATTCCGAACAGCATCGCACCACCAACTGCTCGGCTCAGATTGCCGGCGATCGTGCCGTTGTTCAAGACGATGCCATCGCTGATGTCGTAGGGCGAAGATCCGATTGCGTGAAGACCTCCTGCGAAACTGCCATGCCCGCCGCTCTCAGAAGTGACATTGTCGATGATTGCGAACCGCTCCCATCGGCTGCTGGCAATGTAAGGCTTCTTCTGCGAACTGCTATAGCTCGATTGCAAATCGACAAAAACCCCACCCGCCACCGAAGTCTCGGTTGGTGGCACTGACTCGACATGGTTGTCCTTGAGGACCACGTTGTAGAACAGCGTCTTGCCGCCGACGATCCGCAGGCCGCCGCCTTCCAGGCGCGCGTTAGGTTCCTGCGTGAACGGATCCACAGTCAAGTTGCCACCGCTGAGCGTTGCATTGAACAGTGCGAAGGCGAGCGGATAGTTGACGTAAACATATGGAATGCCCTGGGTGTTGCGTGCGCGGACTTCGAGGACGCGATCGAAACCGCCACCAACAATACGTGTGTCGTCGGCATCACCCATGCCCATCAGGGTCAGTTGCAGCGGATTATTGAAGCTGTTGCGCTGGACATCGAGATCGCCGCCGTCGGCATCGTTGAGCTGGTTGAATGCGCGATTGAGTGTGTAGGTACCGACCGGCAGATTGACGAACCAGCGCCCGCCGGTGACGCTCGCTTCCATGACCACGGCGCGCAATGTGCAGACATTGCCCGTTGCCTGGCAGACGCCGTCACCGGGATTGAGATCCGGGAAATCGTTGAAGGAATTGACGGTGACGTCGATGCGCTGTTCGTAGGCGCCGAGATCGCAGGAAACCGTTCGCGACACGCCGCGGGCATCGGTACTGAGGCACGCGGAAAGCGGACTGGACGAGCTCGGGTTGCCGGCATCCAGCGCTGCGCTTCCGGACAGCAAGGCGTGGGTCGGTCGACCCGAACCGGAATCGAACAATGGCGAGATGCGTGCAACGCTGCTGCTCGGGATCCCCGCGAACGAAGCGAATGTGCAGTTGCTGATCGCGCCGATCATCGTGTATGAGCGTGCACCGAGTTGGTTGTTGCCGGTGCCACCGGAGCAGTAGAGGTCCAGTGCGTCGCTGTTGCCGTTGACGTTCTCGACCAGCAGGCTGTTGGCGAAATTGACGCCGGTGGTGTTCCCGACCAGCGCGTACTGCACACCACCAACACCGGCCGAGCGATTGCGTGCGACAGTCGAATTGCGCATGCGAAACCAGCTTGTCGCATAGATGCCGCCTGCGGTGAAGGATGCGATGTTGCCACTGACCGTGACGTTGCTCAGAATCGCTTCTACGCCCGAGGTCTGTTGCAGGGCGATGCCGCCGCCGGAGACGGCATTGTTGTGATGGATACTGACCTTGTCGAGCGTGAGCACACCCGTGCCTGATGCGTAGACCGCACCACCGCGGTCGGCATTGCCACCGCGCAACACGCTGCGATTGATCGTGAGCGTGGCATTGGTGTTCTTGAGCACGACGCCGCCACTGCGGGCATTGGCGCCGACGACGCTGCCACCAACTACAGTGAGATCGTTGAGTGTCAATGACCCGCCGGGGCGGACGTCGAAGGCGCGATCAAAGGCGGGCCCTTCGATGATGGAAAGTTCGGGACTGACGCCCTGGATGATGATCGCGCTGGTGACATCAAGGTCACCTGACGCGTTGCTGTCCTCGTCGGCTCCCGCGAGGCTCGTCGGCGTGAACACCGGAAGGTTGTCATACTGCAACAGCACCAGCGTATCGGTCCCTGAACCAGCGGTGCAGGCGCCTCCAGCCGTGGTGTCGGTATTGGCCGCCTGAATCGCCTGCCGAATACGACAGTTGCTACCCGTACCGTTCGGGGCGACGTTTATCGTTGCGGCAATCGCGGGCACCCACATCACCATGCATGTGCAAGCCAGCGACCAGCGAAACAGGATTCGCATCGTCATCTCATTTCTCCCCATCGAACCCATCAACAAACAGGAAATCCAGAATCTCGTAGGCACCCAGATCCGGAGCGGATGCGGCGATTCGCCGATTGCCATCGAGATCGATGAGGGGCAGCGGATAAATCGTGGTTCCCTCATCGCGCAGCGGTGAGGTCGGCTGCAGGTGGAAATCCTCCGCCAGCGCATCGACGAATTCGGGATTGGCCACATTCAACGTGCCGACTTCGGTATCCGGACTGCCTGCAATCTCGTCGATGTTGTTGTAGTAGAGATCCGCCTGGACCGCAGGGCTTTCGAGCAAGAGATCCTCACCACTGTTGAACGCGAACAGGTTGTCGTAGATCAGGGCGTGCTGGTCGCCGGAAAAGCGCGCGCCGCCTGAGTCGCAGTTTGGTGCACCGAGAGTGCAGGTATTCAGAGCCACCGTATTTCCGCCAAAATAGACCGTGATCGGATCGACGGTGCCGCTTTCCAGCCACGCCGCGCAATGACCATCATCGCAACGGTTGAATGCGAAGAGATTGCCGCGAATCAATAGAATTCCGCCTTTGGTGGATACTCTCAATCCGCCCGCTTCAGCTGCACTGTGATTGCGAAGGAAGACCACGCGTTCGACGAACGCACTGCCGGAAAAACTGGCGAAGAACGGCCCGGCCGGCCCTTCGATGGACAGGCCTGCGCCAGGATCGTCGGATTCGCCATCCTCGATGGTCAAGTTCTTGACCGTTACCGAACCAATGCCAACCGAGTCGAAGCGCATGACCTGGCGGATCCCTGAACCACTCAACACAGTCAGAGACGCCTTGTTGATGCGTGTCCCGCAACCAAAGGTATAGCCGCCTTCAACGGTTACCGCATAGTTCTCGCTGGTCGTGTAGGAAAAGGCGATGGCATTGGTGGTTGGGGCGTAGGTGCCGATGATGATGCGGATGGTGTCGGTTTCGCCATTCGAGCCGGCGATGATTAGTGCCTGGCGAATTGCCGATGTCGTCGCGGCGCAAAACACCGCAGCGGGGGCATTGCCTGCTGCGAGAAAAATGAAAAGAAGAGCTGCTTTCAGTATTAGATTGTGCATGCTCCTTCTCCAGCGCTGCGACATCATTCGAACAATTCGAACGCGTCGGCGAAGATGCGTTCGCTGTTTTCGTAGGCACCGATGTCGACGACGCCTTCGTTGATGCGCGGCTTGCCCGCAAGGTCCAGGCTCTGCAAGGCAAATTGGTTGGTACCCGCGTTGACCAGTGGCGAATCCAGGGTGGGGCGAAAATCGTCGTTGAGCCGGTCGACGAAGTGTGGATTGGCGAGGGCGATGTTGCCCTCGCTGATGCCGGGAGGGATTCCGGTTATCGATACGACATTGTTGTGGTAGAGATCGAACGTACCGCCCCCCAAACCTGACAAGTGGAGATCGCCGTTGCTGTTGGCGGAAAACACGTTGTTGTAGAGCGTCGCATTCGCATGCCCGCCAAAGAACGCGCCCGTCACGGTGCACGACGACCCCGTATTGCACCGGTTGCCGACGATCGTGTTGTTGCCGAAGGAGGCCGTGGCATCGGCCGAAAAGGTAAGCGCACAGGAGCCTGCGGTGCATCGATTGAGCAGGAACATGCTGTTGCGGATGTTGGCGCTGCCTTCCGTGTACAAGCCCATACCACCGCCGTAGTACAGGCTGACGTTGCGCTCCACGATGACCCGGTTGACTTCGATGTTGCCGCTGAAGCCGCCGCTACCAATGGAGACACCGGCACCTGTTTGTGACGTGAATCCATCACGCAGCGTCAGATTGGAAAGGCTTAAATCTCCATTCGTTCCGAATGCCGCGGAGAACCGCAGCACTTGGCGCGCATCGGATCCGCTCAGTATTGTCGTTGTCGGGTATTGAAGTTGCCGGGCACACCGCGTTGGTAGATTCGAGGTGTAACCGCCTGCCACGGTCAGCGAGAAATTCTCGCTGGTCTGGTAGTTGAATGCGACAGAACCGCTCCCGCTGCTGACGTAGGTGCCGGTCTCGATCTTGATCGTGTCGGCTTCGCCATTGCTCGCCGCCGTCGTTAACGCTTGTTTCAGTTCGGTGCTGGTGGTTGCGCAAAACACCGCGGCATCGGAACTGGTGCTGGTCAGAGCCGACGCCAGGCCAAGCACCACGGTGCAGATGCAAAGCAACTTCGTGGGTAACTCTCCAATGCCAGGATCACAGTTGCGCGGCAAGCATTGCGGAGCCTCTCCGAGCTCAGGATTGTCGTCATGGCGAGTAGTCGTCCTCACGGAAATCGCGCTTCGTGCTTCGTCCCGGCGGACTGCCGCGCCATGCGATTGCAGTCCGGTCAATCGTCTTGCGGTCACGGCAGGAAGCTCGAATCGAACCCGTGCGCGAACAAGCGCTCCAGTTCGAACGCACCGATATCGGCATGCGGGCCAATGATCCGTGCGGTGCCGCGCAGATCGCTAAAGAGCTGGCCGCCTGGAGGGTTGTCCTCTGCGTAGTCGATCAACGGCGAGGAGCGTTTGAGGGGTAGGTCGAGGCAAAAGAATCCGCACTCAGCGAACTGCGGATCAACCGAGACATCACCGCCGCTGTCCGGGCCGAGATTGACATTCGTGCGACTGCCAATGTCGTTGTGGATGAGATCGAATGTTCCGATCCCGATCAGGTACAGATCAAGGCTGGTTGCGTTTCCCCAAATGATGTTGTTGCTGAACCAGAAATGCGATGACGCTGAAGTCATATGGGCATAGAACGCATTTCCGTTCCCATTCGGCGTACTGTTGCCGCTGATCGTGTTGCTGGTTACGTAGGCAGTCCCGTTGAGATTGATCGAGCCGGCCGGACTCGATGTCGCCTCGTTCAATCTGAACAGATTTCCGCGCAGATAAAGCGTGCCGTAACCGGAAACGGCAAGACCACCCGAAGTGTTCGCCTCCGCCGTGCCGAGCAGGAATTGGTTGAGCTCGATGCGCACTTGCGCACCGCCGGCCTGGTTGTACATGATCACCGACATGTTGGCGCCGGCCGCTGTGCTGTCATCGGTGTAGCCGCGAAACAGCGTCATGTGATCGACAAACACCTGATCCGCAGCGTACAGGCTGAGCAACAACGGGCGCAGCAGGTCCTGGCCGTCAAGCACGGTGGTCCCCGTCCGCTGCGTGCAGCCTGCGTTGTAGCCACCGGTGATGAACAGCGGCTTGTGATCGGCCGCGCCATTCGTGGCGTAGACCAGTCCGGTGGTCAATGAATACGTCCCGGACTGGAACTTGATCAGGTCAGCTTCTCCGTTGTTTTTCGCCGTATTGAGCGCCGCCTGCGCCGAAGCCTGGGAATTCACGCAGAACACCGCCGCCGCACGCACCGGCATCGCCACTACCGACAGCGCGGCAACGGAAAAGAAGAAACCCCATTTGTATAGTTGCATGATCATCGTTTCCTGTCTAAGTGCGCGCACGACGCGTGGTTATGGTCTAGTGCCACTCAAGCCTTGGTGAGTGAGAAGTTGGCAAGCACGTCGAATGCAGATTCGCCGCGAGGTGTCGTCGGCAGAAATCCGTTTGGCTGTCATGGCTCAAATCCATCTGCAAAGATCAGGTCGGAAATTCCGCCGCTTAACGCGTCCTGTACCAACAGGCCGTTTACGCCGCCGTCGCCCGTCATAAAGCTTGTGACAACGCTGCCGTCATCCAGTCGTGCGCGTACGACGCGACCACTGTCCACGCCTCCCGTCCAGAAAGTTTGCCCATCCGGATCGAGCTGAATGGCAAAAAGACCTCCCGCGTCACTTTCACCCAGACTTTCCCGGGTGTAGTCGCGTACGAGCGCGGCGTTCTGGTCGTAGCGAAAAATGTGATCCTTGCAGGTAAACATGAGATCGAGATTGGGAAGTTGCCGCATCGCGTAGCAGGGCGCGCCGGGCAAGCTGACGAAGTCCGCCATGACCTGATGCGTACAGACGTCGTATCGGCGCACATCGGCATCTTCCGAGGTGTAGTAGAGCGTGCACTGGTTGGCGTCGAGTTCAACCCAGTCGGTGCCGCGCTCGCCCACGGGCACCTGCACGGCCTCGAGGACGCGACCGTCTGACGCGATATGGCGAAGGAGTGCTTCGTTGGCCGACGGATCCACGGCCTCGCCGACCCAGGCAGTGCCATCCTCGCCAAAGCTGCAGGATTCCTCATACCCCATCAGCCCACCGAAGTCCTTGTCAAGCACGGCACCCGATGCCGACATCAGTAGCGGCCCGAGGGTGGTTGACCATCGCGTAATCAAGACGTCGCCATTGGGCGCCCCGCAGATTCCGGTAACTCGATTTCCAAATTGAACGGGCATCAGGTTCGGCCAGCCGTCGACGTATGCTCCATCGGTCGTATAGCGGCGCAGAAAGCTGACCTGGCCCGTCATCGTCGGCAGATTGGTGATCTTTCCGATCAGTACGTAGCGCGTTCCTGGCGGCCCGTCATCGTCAAGGACCAGGCCTTCGCTGCTGTTCCGGAATCTGCGGTAGTTGCCGAAACTGGCGTTCTGCAAGTTGCTTGAGTTTTGTCCGTCACCGGAGAGGATCGAGAACGCTTCATTCGGCTCAATCAAACCATCGCCATGGATAGTCAAGGGAATCTGCTGCGAAGTCTCGCCCGGCGCAAAAATGACGCTGCCCAAGGCATTGGAATAGTCAGGCACGAGCCCGCCTCCCCCAGCTTCGGTTGCGGTACCCGGAAACGTCGAGTAGCTGAAGCTCACGGTTTCGGTGGTGGCTGCAGAAAGAGTCGCGGACACCTGCATCACCTGGGTTCCGCTGTTGCCTTCGATGATCTCGGTGTCAGCCACGGTCAAAGTCGGGACCACGCGCAGACTGAGTTGGCTGGCCGATGCGCGCAAGGCCAGGCTGAGTGGATAGTCGCTGAATACGCGATCGTGGATGGAGACCGTTGTTGGTATCAGGCTGGCGTGGGAGGCGATAGAAATACTGGTATCGATACCGGGGGCATAGCCGCCCAGCATCCTCACCCGTGGCCTGATGATGGCCCACCGCGCCGATCCGCTGATGATCATGCGGTCGTGCTGCGTGGGTGCAGGACCACCGACATCAACGACGATCTCTGTAGAATTCGCAGTCTCCACGTTGCCAACCACATTGAGGAGCCCATACGGGCCTCCGTCTACGGCATTGAGGTCCAGCCTGCCGCCGGAAATGCTCAGAGTTCCGATTACGGTACCGCTGCCCTCCAGATATTTCCCACCCACCAGGAACAGCACGTACGAGCCGCCATCAAAAATGCCATCCCGCAATCGCAATGATGTGATGAAGTTGTGCTGGAATCCTGCTGGAGGATTAAGCAACTTGAACGTGGCCTCGCGAATCTCGAACAGGCCGGTCGAGTCGAAACGACCGCCACTGACACCACTGCGTTCGATGCTGACGATCCCTGGTCCCTGGTTGATCCAGGTGCCCTGATTGTCGACCTGGCCCGAGCTGGTGTAGCCAAATACGTACTCGCCAACCACCGTGGTTGTCCCGTTGGGCGCATTGGTGAAGATGCCGTTGAGATCAAGGTCGAGCCGGGCACCCGATCCGCCGGAGAGATTCGCGGTGCCGGCATTGGTCACGATTGCGTGGCGCAGCAGATTGGAGCCGACCATGCTCAGTACGGCGCTCGCCGGCAGTTGCACCGACAGGTACGCAGCCGCTGGACCACCCGACTGCTGCACGGCGCCGAACAGCGTCGCGTTGGTCAAGCTCATGTGGTTGGTTACCGTCAACTGACGGATCGAGGTCTGCTCTTCGAGGATACCCAACTGCGCACCGGGGTTAATTTCGAGCTCGGCGATCGTGGTGAACTGGCTTGTCAGCAGCGCTGCGCCGGTGGCGGACGGCAGCACGGCCTTGTCGGAAGGTCCCGGGGAATTACCGCCTGCGTTCGGACTCGCCGCTATTCAACGCCGGCGAAATCGGCTCCCATCCGTTCGGTTCGGTCGATTTCGACGGCAATCCACGCATTTTCGGGCCTGGCGTGGATATTGGCGCGTACGAGAACAATGTCGCGATCTTCGGCAATGGTTTCGAGACCCTGCAATGACCGCCTGCCGGACCTTGCCGGGCGAGGCGGGGAAAGAGCTCATTAGCGTGATTCGGCGTGATGCTTGAGAGTCTGTAATTGTTCGGGCGTGGCGATCAAACCGGGTCGTTTCAACGTGCTCAGGGCTAGTTCTCGTGCTGATCCCCGGTTGCCTTCGTTGAGATCGCAGCGCAACAGCATCAGCTCGGCATAGTCGTTTGCAATTTCTTCCTTGTCGGCCCAACGCGCAACCAGCGCATCGACCAATTGCGTCGCTTCTCCGCGCGTGTCTGCCAACCGGGACAGAACTTGCGCAAGACCGAAATTCCATGAGAAACCCGAATTCGAGCTCGGCGACCGTGGTGAACTGGCTTGTAAGCAGCGCTGCTCCGGTAGCGGACGGCAGGACGGCTTTGTCGGCAGGCCCTGGCGTGCCGGCGGGCGTGCCATTGCCTGTACCACATCCGTTCCAGTTGGTAGGAACATGCCAGGTACTGGCGGCAGGAGCATTCCAGATGCAGGTTACGGCACCCACTTTTGGCGCCAGGACTACAAGGAAGACACCTAGCAGCAAGGCGATCCTTGGCGGCGATACCAACGTCGTGGAGAGAGCGGTCATCACAGGAACTCCATGCAGGGTCCCTTGTTTCAATGCCAATGAGCGATCGATTCAAACGCCGTGACAGGAATAAGTTTCCATCGAATGCTCCAAACCGCCGATGAGGCCGGAACCTGTCGGGCGGTTTTGACATGAATCTCGCCTACTGCTGTGCAAAGAAAGTGAGGCTGTCCGCGTCCACAAGGCACCGCGTACTAGCTGGCGCGAGGCGACTGGACGCGTTTACGGGCACCGCAACAGTCAGTTCGTTGGATTTCGACACCATCCGGCATTGGGAAGATTACGGCAAAGGGAGCATCTCGTTTCTAGAGCAAGTGTGATGGAGACGATGGAGCAATTGGGATGCCGACATTCCTGCTGGTGATCCCGACAATCTGCACAACTGTTGCCAGTTTGTGGATGCTCAATCCATGTAATCAAAATTCAAGTTCCGAACACTTTTTCCTGCATCAGTCGGGCATTCCTATCCTGTAGCCCCGGTGCAGCCATGCTCAGGGTAGGTGCGGGGGTCATTCCATGAAACACGCGAGATGGGCAATACTTACCTTGCCGGGCGCGTTGGCCTGTGTTGTTGCGTTCGGTGCCGACGACAGCGCGATTCGCGTCGATCGATGTGAGTCCCTATGGAAGCTTACGATCGAGGTTGAACATCGACCGCTCTATCGAGCGGAACTCTGCCACGCGGGTATCGAGCCCTGGCCATGGCTAAGGTTGGAATCGGACGAGAACAACCATGCCCCGCTGTGGGTGCAGCCTGCGTGGCAGGCGCAGCAACTTACTCTTTCGCTCGCCGAGTATAGGGGCGGCGATGTGCTTTGGAGCGCGGCGGCGGATACTTCGAACTCCGACTGGCAACCGTTCGAGCGTGCCGCGCAGGAACCTTTCGCTCGGCTAAAGCTTTCGACCATGCCGATTGTTGCCGGCGGCGTTGTGCAGATCGATGTGGTCAACAAACCCTCCGACCAGGTGCTGAACGCATTGACGCGGGCGAGTGAGGTCAAAGCAAGCGCGAGCGAGCCGCTTAAGGAACATATAACTTTGCGCTTCCATGCGATCGATGCGGCGACTGTGATCGCATTGATCGCTGACACCAATGACCTGACGCAAACCTGGGATGCTTCAGGTGCCATCACATTGCGACGAGCGCGCGATGCCGCACTCGCTACCGACCTGATGCAACGCATTCATGCGAACCGACAGTCCGAATATGACGGAGATGCTGACGCGATTGCACATGCCGATCTTCTCTATGCAGAACTGCATGAGTTGGTCAGAGTGCGCAACCCAAAAGACCTGCCGCCCGACGCCACTGATTCGCTTTCCGAACTTGCGGTGCGTCATGTGAACAGCAGCAACACTGGTAGCCTGGTCGCTCTACGACGCAGCATGCTCGCTTTGGCTCAGACATACGACGCGCGTAAGGACTCTCGACTGGTCGCGCAGGCGCGGGCGAATCTTGCGTATGCCCTGCAGAAGGCGGGTGCGCAAGGTGAGGAAGATCTTGACCTGCTTCGCGACGCCGAGCCGGTCTTGTTGCAGTCATCGCAGAATCTCGATGTTGGAGATCTCGTCGATCAAGCGAGTGCACTGACCCGTCGAGGATTTGCACGGAGCGCCCAGATCTTGCTCGAACGTGGCTTTCGTCCCTGTGAGCCGGACGACGCGCTGGGTTGGCTGTTGGACTCCGATACGATCAGCTGGGGGTTGCTAACGCACTATCGTGACATTGGCAGTAGCGAAGGCGCGGCGCATGTAGTAGCCGAGTGGCAACGCTGCATAAAGGGGCAAACCACGCTAGTCCAAGCCGTGCGTATCGGTAAAACCCGGCGCAGTCTGAGCGCCGGGCGATTCTCCGACGCGTCTGCGGCCTACGATCTGATCTTCCTGCGCTTGCCGCCATTGGCGACTCTGGAGTCGTCCGAGCTCAATATGCTGCTGGAAGATGCACTGCTCGCCCACCTGGCATCGGGCCACTATTCGCGTGCGGCAGAAATCCTTTCACTCTCGACCCGAGTGATCAAGGCCCGCGCCGGATTGGACCCGAAACGGATGGAGGAGCGCATGCAAGCCCAGTCATTCGTCGACGCGCTTGCGCTCGCCGTGCCGCAGCCCGCCAGCATTTGGGACCAGCGTTACCGTTCTGTTGAGCCACTTGCCCTTGGCGGAGGGTCGAACGGCTCTATGGTCAGCAACTGGGTGAATCTCGAGCAGGCGGCAACGATGATTGTGTTGTCTCCACTGCTTGACCAAATGAAAGGTGCGGACTTGATTGCGTTGTATGAACGCATCGCCGTACTCGGATTTGCAACGCTTCCGAAGCCCCTCGCCCGCACGGACGCTGCCAGGTACATCAGTAAGGCACTCGCACTGGGCAGCGAAACCGGTGCCAGCCCAGCGCAACAGCAATCTCGCCGTCTGGAACTGGAAAAGCTAGTGGAGATTGCCGAAGAGGCAACGCCCTAGCGGTAACAGCGACGTGGACTCCCCCCAATCTGGAGTGAAGCCAGGAAGTTGTCCGGAACCTGACGATGCTGGATTTCGCTGCTGCCGAGCATTTGATCTAGGGGATGAACAAAAAACCCGCCTGCAGCAATGCAGCCTGTTCATTGAGTTCACGCTTTTGCTGCCGTTCGGATTGCCCTGCGACAACGCCGCAGGAATCCCTGCGACACCTGGAACCATTCGATTGCGCGGGCACGACTTGCGGAGAGACAACATGAAAAGCACTAACGCCCCGTCACATTGATCACGCAAGGCACAAACGTACGTTCCCGCGTAAACGCCTGACCATAAACAGTCTGCAGCCCCGGAGTAACCCGATGCTCAAGCCATCGTTCAGAACACGCGCAATCTGCGCAGCACTGTTGTCGCTAGCCGTTCACGGCGCGCATGCGGCGACTATCAACGTCACCACCTCGGACGACGAGTACGGCGCCAACCCGGCCAACTGCGGATTGCGCGAAGCCCTTCGCGCGGCACAGACCGACCTCGCATTTGGCGGCTGCAGTGCGGGCTCGGGTAACGATGTCATCAACTTGCTGGCCCGACGCTACACCCTGACACGCGCGGGCACCGACGAGGATGCCGGCAGCACCGGCGATCTCGATGTCAACGCGACCGCGATCATCATCCAGGGCGGCAGCGCACGCACCTCGATCATCGATGCCAGCGCGCTGCTGGATCGGGTACTGCATGTTTCGGGTAGTGCTACGCTCAATCTGCACAGTGTGACGGTGACCGGCGGCGTTCTGGCCACGCCTTTTGCGAGCAACCTCTTTGGCGGCGGCATACGCGTCGACGCCGGTGCCACGCTGACCCTACTGAACGCAGTCGTTGATGGCAACCGCGCCAATGTCGGTGGTGGCATTTCCAACCTCGGCACGCTGACCGCCACGCGCAGCACGTTATCGAACAACCGCGCGGGAAACACCGGTGGTGGACTTTACCATAGTGGCGTTTTTGCTACGCTGACCAACGTTACGGTTAGTGGGAACTTTGGCGTCGTTGGCGGCGGTATCACCGCCAGTCGGGCGATGACAGTCAACAACGGTACGATTGCCCGCAACGCTTCGCCGGATGCCTATGGAGCAGGGCTGCGAACCGGCGGCAATTCGGTGCAATCGCTGGCCATCAAAATTTCGAACAGTTTGTTCGCTGACAATTTTGGCGGCAACCTGCCGGATGACGTGTTCTGTGCGAACCCGATCACCACCGGTGGCAGCAACCTGATTGAAAGCACCAACGGCAGTGGCTGTACGCTGATCAAGGAAGCCATAGACACGCCGCGCGATCTGCTCGGTGATGACCCGCGCATGGCGCCGCTGTTTGATCTGGGCAACGGCGTGCCGGTGCATGCGTTGATGCCGGATTCGCTGGCCATCGGCAATGCAAATGCCAGTGGCGCGAATGCCTGCAACAGCCGCGATGCGCGCTTTCGCTTGCGCCCGCTACCCAATGCCTGTGACATAGGCGCCTACGAATCGGTGGTCGACTACGTGGTCGTTACTGGCAACGACGCGGTTGACGTCGATCCAGGCAACGGCATCTGCGGCACGGTGTTCCCGAGCGTCGGCGATGAGGTGCTGTGCTCGCTGCGCGCGGCGATCGAGGAAGCCAATCTGGCTCCGGGCACGCAGACCATTCGGCTGGGAGCACGCACGCACAGCCTCTCGATTCCCGGCGTCAACGGAAATCCGCGTCAGGGTGACCTGGATATCAGCGATGCCGAGCTGTTGATTATCGGCGATGGCGTTGGCAACAGCATCATCGAAGGCGCAACCGGCTTCGCCGAACGACTTCTGGATCTGCCGATGGGGGTCAATAGCGTGGCCCTGCTCGGCCTGCAACTGCGCAACGGCAACAGCGGCAGCAGTGCAGGAGGTGCGGTGCGCATGTTCACCGGCAACCTGCTGCTGTTCGAATCGCAGATCGATCACTCACGGGGCGATTTCGGCGGTGGCTTGTATGCCGCCACACCACTCGATGACAGCCATCGCGTGTTGATCGAACGCAGCTCGATTGCGCGCAACACCGCCGCAGCGCAAGGCGGAGGAGCTTATATCAACAACGCCATGCTGACCCTGCGCAATAGTTCGGTCGGCGAGAATCAGGCCGTACAGAATGGCGGCGGACTGAAACTCAACGCCGGCTTGTCGGAATTGGTGTTTTCCAGCATCACAGGAAATTACGTTTCCGGCAGCGTCGATGTGGCCGCCAGCGGCGGAGGCATTCACCTGACACAAAGCGCGGTGGTCTTGGCGCGCGCAACGGTGATCGCCAACAATCGCGTTTCGGGCTTCGATGCGAGTGCGCCGGACTGTGCCGCGCCGGGGTTCAACGGAGGCGGCACAGGCGGTATCTCGCTGGTGGGCTACAACTGGCTCGGCGTCAGCGCAGGCTGCGCCTACGAAGGCGCCGAAGCGCCGAACTTTTTCGATCTGGATGCACAGATCAGCCAAATGCACACGTTGCAATCGGCAACGCTGGTGCCTGCGCCGCAAGCAGGATCGCCGTTGCTCGATGTGATCCCGAATGAACTGTGTGCTGATCTCTTTGGCATCGGCGTGCTTGATGATCAAGCCGGCACGGCGCGCCCGTTGGGCAACACGTTCAACTGTGATATCGGGGCGTTCGAAGGGGTATCGGATTTGATTTTCATCGATGGTTTCGAGTGATCGCAGAGCTGGTGCGTGACAGACTCGTTGCCGAACGGGCCTGATCTAGTACCTCGCCCCAGAAGTTTCGCGGCATTCGAGCGCGCCCCCATCACGTCTGGCGCGCCTCGGCTCGCTTGCCGTAGAGCCCCCTACGCCGCGCTCACCGAGACGCGCCAGCCGCGCGCGGTCACGCTCTCGATGCTCGCAAACTTCTGGGGCGAGGGCAACGCTGATCAAGTGGCGAGACCGTCACGACACCTGTCTGCATGCAAATCGCGGCGCGCTGACGCTCGCCAACCTCGACTCGATCATGCGCCGAGACCACCACAGCACGCATCGCGTCATTCGATCAAGGTTCTCTTGCGTGATGCCTGAGAGCCTGCAGTTGTTCGGGCGTGGCGATCAGACCGGGTCGCTTCAATGTGTTCAGGGCGAGCTCTCTTGCCGATTGTCGGTTGTCTTCGTAGAGATCGCAGCGCAGTAAAATCAGCTCAGCATATTCTCTTGAAATATCGTCTTTCTCGCCCCAACGCTCGATCAACGAATCGACCAACTGTGCAGCTTCACTACGCTTATCCGTCAATCGGGACAGGACTTGCGCAAGCCCGAAATTCCATGAAAAACCCGAAAAATGGTCAGGACCGTAGAATTTTTCCGCGATGCGTATCGCTTCACGATAATGGATCGCAGCGTTTCCCCAGTCCTGCTGCAACTGGAACACGCTGGCACGGCGCACGCAGATCAAGGCATTCTGGTAGGCGTCGGGTCCCAGTAGTTCCCGCAATTTGACTTGGGCCTCGTCGAGCATCACATTGGCTTCATCGAATCGCCCCTGCAGTGCCAGCGCCTTGCCCAGCTCCGCCTGCGAGAACCAGGCGATGCCCGCTGCGCAGACCGCCGGCCTCGCGCCGCAACTTCAGTGCCGCACGCAGATCTGGTTCCGCACGCTTGCCATCCTCGAGCTCCATCCAGATCTTGCCTCGCGTGGCGTGCATTTGCGCGCGCGAAGTGGTCTCGTTTTCCGGCAGGGCACGCTCCGCGGCGTCGAGCGCCGTAATGGCAGAAGCGGCTTCGCCGGCTTCGCTTTCCAAGGTTGCCCGAGTGGCCAGGATATCGGCCAACGGCATGTTGCGTTCTCCGAGTCGTTTTCGTGCGATCGACGCGCCACGGTCGAGACAGGCGTCGCGAGTCCGGAAAGTCGCGCGCCCTGCGTTTCAATTCTCCGAGCAGCTTCAGGGGTCGTATGAGACGCGCGTCGCTGGTTCCGAATCGCTTCTCGATCAGCTCAACCGCCTTGCTCAGGCTTGCCTGCGCCTTCTCATCCTGGCGAAGTTGTTCCTGCACCGCGCCAAGGGAAACGAGCGCGCTGATTGTCTCGGGATGATCGTCGCCGAGTTGCCGTGACAACAACGCATAGGCATTGTCGGCGACGACCTGTGCGTCCTTGAATCGCGACAGGGCCACGAACGTGGAGGCAGAAAGAGCATTGATCCGGCCTACCGCAACACTATCTTCGCCAGACGCCGCAGTGGCTTGTCGGATCGCCTCGTCGAAATAGCGCTCGGCCTCATCGTTGCGCAGCTCTCGGCGCGCCAATGCACCAAGCAGTGAATTGATCTGCGCGGCCAGCAAAGGGTCGTCTTCCTCGGCCAATTTGCTGGCGGCCAGATCAAGAGTTTCATGTGCTGCCGCCAGTTCGGAAAGATTCAATTGTGCTTCGCCGAGTACCCGCAACAGCTTTGCCTGGCTCAAAGGATCGCTGGACAGTTCGGCTTTGACTCGACTCACTCCTTCACCAACCAATGCGGCTGGTGTTCGCGTCGCTTGCGCATGGCGGCTTAGCGGATCCTGCTCGCGATACAGGCCTGCGAGGAAGTCGGATACGCGCTCGGCGCGCTGCCTTTCCTTTAGCTCGCGCTGTAGACCAATTGTTGTCGCTGCCGCGATACCGGCGAGCCCCGCTACGACCGACGCCAGCAGCCAGCGCCGAACGCGTAGCCTGGGCGCATCGATCAACTGTTGCAGGTTTTTGCGCAACTCGGCAGTCGTCGGCCGTGCAGCAGGATCCGTATCGAGCAGGCGAGCGATCAAGGTGCCGAGGCCGCGCCGTTTAACCAAGCGGGTCTGCGCGGATTCGGGATAGTGGCCAGTGCCCAGCAAGTGCGCGAGAACGCCAAATGCATAGAGATCAACGGCCAACGTTCCGGTGCCGCCGACGGCGATTTCTGGCGCAAGGTAACGTGGAGTGCCGGCACTGATCGCGTTGCCTTGATCGCTCGATTCGAATCCGGCACCAAAATCCATCAGGATCACGCGACCCTGAAGATCAAGCATCACATTGCTCGCCTTGATGTCGCCGTGCACAAGCCCAGCCCGGTGCACCGCATGCAATGCGTTGGCGAACTCAAGCAGAACACGCAGCAACTCATCGCCGTGCAAGCGGCCCCGATCGCGCAATCCGTCCACTGAGAGTTTCGCCTTCAATCCAGTCGGTCCAGATTCCGGCGCGTCCCGCGTGATAGCTCGCGCCATGGACGGCGAGGACGTTCGGATGGCGCACGCGAGCCAGTCGGCGCGCCTCGGCCACGAAATCCACGCCGCTCGGCAACAGGGCAGGGCCTTCGTCGTGACGCAGCTTCAAGGCAACGGCGCGATCCAGAGTGGGATCGTAGGCCCGATAGACCGCCCCGAATCCACCTTGTCCGGCAAGTTGCAACTGTTGCAGATGTCCCCAGCAGGCCCCGCCGTCAGCCAAGGTGTGCATGGCCCTGGCCAGCGAATGCAGCTTGCCAAGGCGGCGCGCCAGATCAGGATCATTGGTCTTCATGCCGGCCAGATCGATGGCCTCGCCGTCGGCGATCCGGCGGGCAATGTCCAGCGCGTCGTCTGATTCCGGGGTCATTCGAGGTGTTGAGCAAGTTCGATGAGTGCGCGCGAGACCATCATGCTGGCGGCGGCTTCGCTGGGGCGATCCAGGGCGGAGGCGATCTCGGCGTAGCTCATGCCGAACTCCAATCGTAGTAGCACGGCCTCTCGCTTGGGCTCGGGGAGTTTCGCAAGCGCCCGCTCATAGTCCAGCCACTGATCGCTATCCAGACGCGGCACCATCGATTCGGCACCCGGGACATCACCGTCCTCCGGCAACGACTCGACAATGCCAGCGCGGCCGACGCGTCGGATCTCTCCGCGAATCGCGTTCAACAGGGTCGTGCGCAAGTAGGCAAGCAAGGCACCCTCGTGCTGGGACTTGGAACTGATCCAGCTTCTTAAATGCCGAAAGGAGGGTGATTTGAACAAGATCATTGGTGTCGTTCAGATCCCTTGCCCGGGTCGGCAGTCGACCATGCGCCCACCGGCGTAGCATGGGCAGGTAGCGTGCCATCAGGCGATCGCGCGCAGATTCATCCCCACTGCGCAGCAGGGAAAGCAGGGTTTCGGTGGATTCCGGATACGCGGTGTCGGTCATACGCATATGGTACGCCTGCACTCATTGCCCTGTCCTTGGACGCATGGGTCGCTTGTCATCAAGCATATTTAGAGGAGTCGCGACGGTCAAGCATTGCCCCAGATATCGGCTGCTCATTCAGGTATTGGTGTTGGATTCGGGTTGCGTTGTGCATTTACTTACTTGACTCATGCGAATTGATGCGAGCTGGCGAACGATTCGCATCACATCAGCCACATGCCCAACTGGAGACAAGTATGAATCTGCACCCACTCGTGACGTTGATAGTCACTGTCGGCCTGCTGCTCGGCGATCCTGCACCTTCAAAGGCCAGCACGTTCAACGTGACCCGCTTCGACGACCCAGCCGCCGGCAGTTGCAATCCAGGCGATTGCTCGTTGCGTGAGGCCGTGCTTGCGGCGGAAGCCACGGCGGCGGCGGATCTGGTCTTGCTCGATGTCGGGGAGTACGTACTCGACTCGCTTGAGTTGCTGGTGACGCATCCGCTGACATTGCAGGGTCAAGGCTCAGGGTCAACCACAATTCGTAACGCCTTCCCCTTTCCCAACCCAAGCGCTCGCATTCTGCACGTGACTTATTCCAACCTTCGGGTTGTTGGGATCACCGTGCGTGAGGGAAATGTCAATTCGTTGGGCGGGGGAGCCGGCGGTTGCATATACGCCTTGTTCTCCGAGCTTGAAATGGAGGACGTGGCGGTGGCCGCCTGCAAGGTGGAAGGCATTGGCGGTGGCGTCCTGCTGACAGGGTCCCATGCAACCTTCCACAAGGTGCGCATCTCGGGCAACCGTTCGGGCCATGGTGGAGGCATGGCATTGCAAGTCAATTCATACCTGGCAGTCTACGACTCGGTGATCGATGACAATTATGCGTCGGAGATGGGTGGCGGCGTGATGGTGGCAAGCTCCTCTCCGTCAACTCCGCCGGCGACAATCCGGTTCGGCTCGGGAGTTCAAGTGTCAAAAAATCTGGCCAAGAATGGCGGAGGAATTGCGATTTTTGCGGGCGCAGAACTGGATATGGCGCGCGACCCGCTTGTGCAGGCAGGTACGCTATTGGCGATCGAAGGCAATGAGGCCAGCACCAACGGAGGAGGGCTCTGGGTTGCTGCGGCCATTGCCAGTACCCCGGCCGGCATACTCAATTCGAGCGGAATCGGCGTGCGCATGAATGCCGCGGGCACGGACGGCGGCGGCTTGTACTCGCTGGGTCGCGCCGTCGTTCGAGACAGCGAATTGGCTTTCAACTACGCCAAGAATGATGGCGGAGGCGTCGCATTGCGCGGTGCGGTCAACGGCTCGCTGCTGGAACGCGTGAGCCTTGCGGGAAACCGCGCCCTTCGGTACGGCGGTGGCTACTCGAGCGCAAACGCGTCGAGCTCGCTGCGCAACGTATCGAGCTATCGCAATCGTGCAATGTCGGGTGGCGGCTTGGATATCGGCAATTCCGTACGGATCATGCACCTTACATCGTTCGGTGACTCCGGTGGTTTGAGCGGAAGTGCGCGTGTTTCCGGTTCAGCGCATCTGGTGGGCACGGTGCTCGCCAACGGTTGCGAGTTTGTGGGCGCAGGGCAGATATCAGGCACAAACGGCAATGTCTCTGCCAGTGGTCAGCCGACGTGCTGGCTGCCGGCGATTCCGGTTGCGAGCTTCGATTTGTCCTACGGAAGCTTTGGTGGTGCCTTCGCGGTGGTGGGCATTGCCTCGTCGGGCTCAACGCTGATCAATCAGCTCGCAGTGCAGCCGCTTGCGACCCATGACGTGCGCAACTTCCAACGAATTGGGTTCGCCGACTCAGGGGCCTTTGAATTTGACGCATCTCCCTGACCCGGTCAGCGAAGAATCCGGAGCAAGTCGCGTGTGCAGGCCAAGCAGCGAGCCAACCAGGAGGGTGATCAACGGATCATTCTGATCCGAATGGCACTGATACGGAATAGAGAATCGGGTTCAGCAAGGGAGGTGATGATCGAACGAGTAGAAAAGCGGCCTCGCAACTGCCCGACCTGAGGAACAAATCGTTTCCTGATAGAAACAGCAACGTAGAGGCGGAATTGCCGGTTTTCGTATGATTCCCGGCCGACCCTCCAATAGTCTCTGCGCACATGTCGGCACCACGTATTGGTGGAAATCAGAAGTTGCAGCCGCGCTTTGGTTGAAATCGGAAGCTGTGCAGATTGCCAGGCGTGGCTCAGGTTTGCGGGCGAACTGCCTCACATTCAGGTGTTGATGCAGGGTGAAATAAGGTGCGCAGCCAAAAGACGTAACGCATTGAAATATCGGGTGATCCAATACCTGATCGATATCATGTGGCATAAGATACATTGTGCATTGAACAGACCGCGTTCGACTGCACCACCCGCACCGTCGCAAACGTCGGCAGCGCGGGTCTGCACTCTCGCCACCGCTGCTCCGCCGTTTGAGTCGCTTCCGAAATCCATACAACGATTGCGCGCTCAGGCCCTCACGCGCCGCATACGCGCGAATCGACAGCGATTCCCTCGCGGCGCGTTGCGAGCGAGTCCACCAAAGCTGCTGCTTCTGGCCGGGTTGAAGGAGAGCGTCAGCGCATAGCGCTGACCCACCAGAGCAAGGCAGTGCACCAAGCGATCACGACGCACTTGCTATAGTGGAATCCACGCGCAAGCCGCCGAGGATCGACCTTGCACCACACGCCCCTGATTGCGATGCTCGTTGGCGGAATCTGTCTCGCCTTCGTGTTCGGCATGATCGCGCAGAAACTGCGCCTGTCGCCGCTGTTCGGCTACCTCGTCGCCGGCATCGTCGCGGGTCCGTTCACGCCGGGCTTCGTTGCCGATGCGGGGATCGCCCAGCAGCTTTCCGAGATCGGCGTGATCCTGATCATGTTTGGCGTCGGCCTGCATTTTTCGATTGGCGACCTGTGGTCGGTGCGCAAGATCGTCATTCCCGGTGCACTGTTCCAGGTAATCATTGCCACCAGTCTCGGCCTGCTGCTCGGCTGGCTGATGGGCTGGAACTGGGGATCGTCGCTGATTTTCGGTGTCTGCCTGTCGGTCGCCAGTACGGTGGTTCTGCTGCGCGCATTGGAAGAACGCCGCCTGCTCGAAACGCGGCGCGGGCGCATCGCCATCGGCTGGCTGATCGTCGAGGATCTGCTGATGGTGCTCGTCCTGGTCATGCTGCCGCCACTGGCCGGCCTGCTTGGTGGTGATGCGACCGAAGGTCAATCTGCCAGTGGTGGGGATATCCTGCGCGCGCTGGGTTGGACGCTGGGCAAGGTCACCGTATTCATCGTGCTGATGCTGGCGATCGGTCGGCGGGTGATTCCGTGGGTGCTCGAACGCACTGCCGGCGTCGGATCGCGCGAGCTGTTCACCCTGGCTGTACTCGCGATTGCACTTGGCGTGGCCTATGTGGCGACCGCCGTCTTCTCGGTTTCGTTTGCGCTCGGTGCCTTCCTTGCCGGGGTCATGCTCAACGAATCCAAGCTCAGCCATCAGGCTGCCAGTGATTCGCTGCCGATGCGCGATGCCTTCGCGGTGCTGTTCTTCGTTTCGGTCGGCATGCTGTTCGATCCGCACATCCTGATCGAGCAACCGCTGGCAATCCTCGCGACTTTCCTGATCATCGTGCTCGGCAACTCGTTCTGCGGATTCATCGTCACCCGCGTATTTCGCGAACCCCTGCAGACCCAGTTGACCCTCGGCACTGGTCTGGCACAGATCGGCGAGTTTTCCTTCATCCTCGCCGCGCTGGCGGTCAGTCTGGGTTTGCTCAGCGAGGATGCGCGCAACCTCATCCTCGCCGCCGCTCTGCTCTCGATCATCGTCAACCCGATGTTCTTTGTGCTGCTCGATCGCTGGAACGCCCAGCACGAGGCCGAGATACGCGTCGATGCCGAAAACAGCCTGCACGCCGAGGAGGAAGACCTGCTGCCGGATCGCGCCTCGATTCCGGATTCCAATCACATTGTCCTGGTTGGCTACGGTCGCGTCGGATCACGGGTAGGTCGCGCCCTGCAGGAACATGGCATGCCCTTGGTATTGATCGACTCGAACCGCGACCACTGCATCGATGCGCGCGCGGCCGGCATACCATGCATCTTCGGCAATGCACTGTCCGAAGGCGTGCTCACGGACGCCAACGTGGGCACGGCACGCGCGATGCTGCTGGCCATTTCGCAGGCACTCGAAGCGGGCCCGATCATCCGCCTCGCCCGCGAGGCCAATCCCGGTATCGCGATCCTCGCCCGCGCCCATGCCGACGAAGAAGTCGCCTACCTGCACAAGGCCGGCGCCGACGCGACGATCATGGGTGAAAGCGAAATCGCACGCAGCATGTGCGACTCGGTCGAATCGCTGGTGCGACTCGCCCAGCGCCTCGAAGCGGCCAACCGCATCGAACCGGCGGCAGACGCTCCGGGCTAATTCTCCTTGCTGATCCAGATGCGCCTTCCGCGCAACAGCGGCCGCTGCAATTCAGCGGAAAATTGACTGAGACGACGCAGTTCCTGGGCACCAATGCCGACGAATTCGCCGCCGGCACGATCCTCCGTCGCGCCAAAGGCGTTTTTGCGCAGATAACGGATCTTCGCTGTGACCGTCAGCGGGCCGTCAGGCAGATCAAGCACGCCGCTGGTCACGTCGAGCACCTTGCTGGAGTGCGGATGACGCAAGGCGAGACCGAGACCGCCGAGCGAAAGATCGACGACACGCAGCGTCGCCATCTGATCCTCGGTTCCCTCGACCGGCACCGTCCAGCTCATCGGCGCGGTAGCTGGAATCTTCACGCGGTAGGTATTGCGCCGCTCGCGGTAGTCCAGTTCGATCGGAAAATCGAGCAGGTAGGCTGCGATGTCGCTGTCGCGATCGATTGCGGCGACACGGGTGCGGAAACGCAATTCGACACCGTCGAGCCGGGTGCCGATGCGCAAGAGCAGGTTGGGACGAATCCTGCGGTGGCCGGTGATCGGATTGAGCTCATCGATGACCAGGGCATCGAGCGAGGAATCCACGCTCAGCAGCAGGCTGTCGAACGGCATATCGACACCGGGCAGGATGATCGACAGCGGCGCGCGCTCGTCGACGACCCGCTGCAAGAACCCGAGCATGATCGGCGGATCGGTGATGGTCATGGGGTGACCGTGCCCGGGGCTCAGGCCTTGGCGATCGGCGACGAGCGACGAAGGCTCTGGCGTGCTCCCTGGGGTCCGTAGAGTCCGGCATTGACCGGTGCGCCACTGAGGATTTCCAATGCCTGGCGGATCTGGCCGAGGCGCAGTTCGACGGCCGAACCATTCGATTGATTGAGCGTGCGGCAGTAGCCAAGCATCTCGACGGTTTCCTCCCACAATGCGGTGACATCGGCATCGCCCTTGAGCGCACGCTTCATCGCGAAAGGAACCGGCGGGCTGCCGGAATGGATCTGGTTGACGAGATGCTTGCGTTCAGCCTCGAAGGCCTCGAGGCTCTGCAGCAATTCGGTCTTCACTCCGGTGACATAGAGCAGACGTGAGTCATCACCAAGCTGCAAGGCTTCGCGCTCTTCCTCGAGCGTGATCAGCAACTTGCGCGTCGCCCCGGCAATCTCGCCAACGGTCGCCGCCAGTGCGCTGGTCAGTTCGACCTGCATGTCCATCTCAGCCGAAGCCAACATGGCCATCGAGCTCGATCAGCTTGGCGGCGATGCGCTCGACATCGATGCGGTAGGAGCCATCGGCGATCGCCTGGCGCAGCTGCCCGACGCGCTGGCTATCGACCGGAGCCACGTCGTGACTGCCTTCACTGGCCTGCAACGCCTGGGCCGAGCCGGTCAGGCTGACCTGATCGTCGGAAGCGGGCGTGGCGCCGGGGCCTGAAGCCGCTGGCTTGAGTGCAAGCTTGGTCGCCGATGCCAGTTCCGGCGTCGGCGCTATTCGCTGCAAACCACTGATTTTGTTATCCATTGCCTGAGGTTCCTGGAAACGACACCGGCGTCGCACTAATGGAAATCGGCAGGCGCAGGCGAAACTTTAGGGGAAATTGAGCTGGCCTGCGAGTGCCGGGAGTGAAATTCATTCTGACACCACGACGATACCGGTGCTTTCGACGACTCCGTTGACCACGCGACCCGATGCGAGATTGCGTACCCGCACCCGTTCGCCGGCAATGCCATCCTCCATCGCCAGTGCGCCGGCGCGAATGGCAATGCTGCCGCTGCGCGCGACGATGGTCACGGCGTGCCCGCGTTCGACCAGCAGGCGTTCGGCAAGCATGCCTGGATTGAGCGTTGTGCCGTTGGCGACGCTGCGCGAAAGCCGCATACCTTCAAGGCGGGCCGGATCACCGAGATAACCATAGGGCAGGCGCAGTACGTCCCTGTGTTCGAACTGCACATCCGCCGCATCGAGCACGACGCCACGACGCAGGCCGCGCGCGGCGACCAGCACATCGCGCTCGAGCTTGAGATCAAGCAGGACATTCACGCTCCATGGCGCCGGATCGGCACAACTGACGCGTACCGAAGCCACCGGGCCGCTGGCACGCGTTGCCTGAGAATCGGTACTCAAGGGCTGTGCGCATGCGATCAGATGCAGGCGTGAATCGGGAGCCCTTGCCTGCACGGTCAATTCGCCCTCACTGGCATCGTGGGTATCGCGCAGGTGTGCCGCAGCGGCATCCATGAGCGCGGCAATCGACTGTTCCGCGGCCTCGGCCGCCGAAGCGCAGATCGCCAGAACGGCGGCCGCCAGCACCAGCGTCAATTTGCCGACACCGTTGCCTGGCAGCCGGATGCTTCCATCAAGACGCGCGCGGAGCGAGCCCGTGCGCTTGCCCGCACAAGCGGCGATCAGCCTGCGTTCGGACGTCTCGTGCCTTTCGGGGCGCATGCAATGATCCTCTTTCGTTACGCCGTGCCAGGACATCGGCATCGGTCTGCAGAACTTGAGAGCAAGGGCTGTGCCAGCCAGGCCGATCCGGCCCGCAGATGCACTGATACGGCGACAGGGCGGAACAACGGGCGGTCGCCGCGACGGACGCGCCAGAAGCATTTCCCCGCCAGCGACGGTTTTCCGACGCCTTCAGCGATTCGCATCCATTTCGACCCCGGATGAATCCGTTGACGCCATCAATAAGTTCTTTTCAATCAACGTGTTGAGATGCATTTTCAGTGCGTGGCACAGGACTTGCTGTGACTGCCCTGAAACCCTTGTGAAAGGCATCCGCCATGAGCAATGCACCGACTGAACTGTTTGGCGTCCATACCCGCGCGCTGGCCCTCTGGCAGCAGCGTGCCGAGGTATTGGCCAACAACCTGGCCAATGCCGATACGCCGAATTTCCATGCGCGTGATATCGACTTTCGTTCGGCACTTGGTGCGGCATCGGGCCAGACCAGCTTGCCGATGGCGACCACCGCTGCAGGACATCGCTCCAGTGCCAGCAGTGGCGGTGAGCAAGGGTTGATGTATCGCGTACCCACTCAGCCTTCGCTCGACGGCAACAGCGTCGATGCCCAGGTCGAGCAGGCCGCGTTCGCCGAAAACTCGGTGCGCTACCAGGCCAGCCTGGCCTTCATCAGCGGGCAGATCCGCAGTCTGCGCACCGCCATTACAGGAAGCTGATCATGTCCCTATTCAATGTCTTCGATACCGCCGCCTCGGGCATGAGCGCGCAGTCGCTGCGCCTGAACACGACGGCCTCTAACCTCGCCAACGCCGACAGCGTCAGTTCGTCGGCGGAAACCGCCTACCGGGCCAAGGCGCCGGTGTTCGAGGCGATCCGCCAGGGCCTGGCAGGCAATACCACCAGCGGCGTGCGCGTCACCGGCATCAGCGAGAGCCAGGCGCCGGTAGGCAGCCATCTGGAACCGGGCAATCCGCTCGCCGACGAACAAGGCTACGTGTACACCCCCAACGTCAATCCGGTCGACGAACTGGTCAACATGATCTCGGCCTCGCGCGCCTATCAGAACGACGTCGAAATCATGAACAGCGCCAAGCAGCTCATGCTGAAGACGCTCGAACTCGGTCGCTGAGGAGACCCGCCATGAATGATCTCAACAGCATCACCAGCCAGATGAACGCCGCCTACGCGGCACAACCGTCCGCTACGGGCAGCGAGGATCTGAGCCAGACCGATTTCCTGCGCCTGATGATCGCCCAGTTGCGCTCGCAGGATCCCTCGCAGCCGATGGATGCGACCAGTTTCTTCAACCAGATTTCGCAGTTCAGCATGGTCTCGGGCATACAGGGCCTGCAGACCTCGTTCGCCAACCTTGCGCAATCGATCCAGGGCAGCGAGGCGCTCGGCGGCGTCAACCTGATCGGCCACGACGTGCTCGTCGAATCCGCCCAGGGCGTACTTGACGACGATGGCCTGCAAGGTGCCGTCGAAGCGCCGGCCGGGGCGACCTCGCTCAGCGTGCGCATCACCAACGCCGATGGCGTGCTCGTGCGCACGATCCAGATTGCAGCACCAACAAGCGGCAGCAACCGATTCAGCTGGGATGGCCTGGACGGCAATGGCAATGCCATGCCGCCCGGAGCCTACGCGATCGAGGCCACGGCCAGTGTCAACGGCGAGCAGGTCAGTGCACCAACCCTGGCCGCGGCCCGTGTGCTTGGCCTGATTCCGGGAAGCGGGGGCGGTCAGTCGCTGCTCGATCTCGGCCCACTGGGGCGAGTCGCGCTGTCCCAGATCATCCAGATTGTCTGATTTTTCCACTCGTCCAGAGGACACGCACCATGGCATTCAACATCGCACTGAGCGGACTGAACGCGGCCTCGGCCGACCTCGAAGTCATCTCCAACAACATCGCCAACGTCAACACGACCGGGTTCAAGAATTCGCGTGCCGAGTTCGCCGACCTGTTCCAGGTCAGCCGCTACGGCACGGCCGGTTCGCAGACCGGCAGCGGCGTGCATCTCGCCGACGTCGCCCAGCAATTCGCCCAGGGTAACCTCGAATACACCAGCAGCGGCCTCAACATGGCTGTTGTCGGCGAAGGTTTCTTCACGATCCGCACCGAATCCGGACTGGCCTACACGCGCGCCGGCAACTTCCAGCTCGACAACGCGGGCAACGTCGTCCTGCCGCAGGGCGGCAACCTGCAGGTCTACCCGCCCGATGGCATCGGCGGATTCCGTCAGACCCTCTCGAACCTGCAGATCATCACCTCGCAGGGTGCGCCATCGGCGACCACGACAGCGACCCTCGGCGTCAACCTCGATGCCACCTCGGTACCGCCGGTGACCGCTCCATTCGACCCGACCGATCCGACCAGCTTCAATCATTCCAGCCCGTTCACCTCGTATGACTCGCTCGGCGTCGCCCACGAGACGACGGTCTACTACGTCAACACCGCGCCGGGAACCTGGGATGCCTACATGACCGTCGATGGCGCCGCCGCAGGCGGCCCGCTGGCGATGGCCTTTGATGCGACTGGCGCCTTGATAACTCCGGCCGGCGGACAGCTCGCCTTTCCCGCATTCGCACTGACCAACGGTGCCAATCCGCTGACCATCACCGCCGACGTTTCCGGCGCGACCCAGTTCGGACAGGCCTCGGCGAATTCCGCACTGACCCAGGATGGCTATGCCGCCGGCCGCGTCACCACGATCGACATCGACGATGCAGGCATTGTTTCGGTGCGCTACAGCAATGGGCAGTCGACTGCGCTCGGCCGCGTCGCCCTTGCCGACTTTGCCAATGCCCAGGGCCTGCAACAGATCGGCAACACGATGTGGGCCGAGACCAACGGCTCGGGACAGCCGCTCTATGGCGCCCCCGGCACCGGAGATTTTGGCCAGTTGCAGTCCGGCGCGCTCGAATCCTCGAACGTCGACCTGACCCAGGAGCTGGTCAAGATGATCAAGGCGCAACGCAACTACCAAGCCAATGCCCAGGTGATCCAGGCCGACAATACGTTGACCCAGACCATCATCAACCTGCGTAGCTGAAGGACGCTGACCGATGGACCGTTCCCTCTATGTTGCGATGACTGGTGCCACGCAGACCATGCGTGCGCAGACCGAGGTCAGCCACAACCTGGCCAATGCCAGCACCGTCGGCTTCAAGCAGCGCATCGCTGCCTTCGAAAGCGTGCCGGTGCCTGGCGTGGGCCTGCCGACCCGCATCAATGCGGTAAGCAAGGGGCTCGGTTCGGATTTCACGATCGGCGAGGTGACCCCGACCGGGCGCGATCTCGACGTCGCCGTGCAGGGTCGCGGCTGGATCGCCGTGCAGGCCCCCGACGGCGGCGAGGCCTACACGCGCGCCGGTGATTTCATGGTCGACGGCTCGGGGCTGCTGACCACGGCTGGTGGACAGCCGGTACTTGGCGACGGCGGCCCGATCACGGTGCCGCCGTATTCCAAGCTCGACATCGGCAGCGACGGTTCGATCGTCGTCGTGCCGGCCGGGCAGACCGCAACCACGGCCGCCGCCATCGGCAAGCTCAAGCTCGTCAATCCCGATGAATCACTGCTCGAGCCCGATGGCGGCAACCTCATGCGCCTGCGCGACGGTTCAGTTGCCGAGAGCGATCCCGAAGTACGCGTCGCCGGCGGCATGCTCGAGGCCAGCAACGCCAATCCCTCGGAATTGCTGGTCAAGATGATTTCGCTGTCGCGCCAGTTCGACATGCAGATGCAGGGCATCAAGAACGCCGATGAGAACGCCCAGTCCGCCACACGCCTGTTGCAGGCGATGTAAGCCCAACGCCGCAACCACGCAGGAGCCACACCCATGTTTTCCTCACTCTGGATCGCCAAGACCGGCCTCGACGCGCAGCAGACGCGCATGGCGGTCACCTCGAACAACATCGCCAATGCCAACACCACCGGCTTCAAGCGCTCGCGCGCTGCGTTCGAGGACCTGATCTATCAGAACCGGCGCCAACCCGGTGCGCAGAGTTCAGAGGCCACCCAGGTTCCGGCCGGCACCATGGTCGGCACCGGCGTGCGCGTGGTCGGCACCGAAAAATTGTTCACCCAGGGCGAAGTCACCCAGACCGGCAACGCTTTTGATCTCGCCATCCAGGGCCGCGGCTTCTTCCAGGTGACGATGCCGGACGGCAGCGTCGGCTATTCCCGCGATGGTTCGTTCCATATCAACTCCGACGGCCAGATGGTCAGCAACAGCGGCTATCCGATGGAGCCGGCGATCACCGTGCCGGCGGGTGCGCAGAGCCTGACCATCGGCAACGACGGCACGGTCAGCGTGCAGCTGGCCGGCCAGGCTGCTGCCGCCCAGATCGGCACCATCCAGCTGGCCGACTTCATCAACCCGGCCGGACTCGAGGCGCGAGGCGAGAACCTGCTGTTCGAAACCGCCGCCAGCGGCGCCCCACAAACCGGCACGCCCGGCCTCAACGGCGTCGGCAGCCTGATGCAAGGAGCACTGGAAGCCTCCAACGTCAACGTCGTCGAAGAGCTGGTCAACATGATCGAGACCCAGCGCGCCTACGAGATGAACTCGAAGGCGATCACGGCCAGCGACCAGATGCTGCAGAACCTCACCAACAAGATGTGAGCGAAGGAACCAATCCGATGAACAACCTCGTCACAAGAACCCTTCTGATCTGCATGCTCGGCCTGCTCGCCGCCTGCGTCAGCACGCCACGCTCGCGCGACGACGCCTCGTGGGCACCGACCCTGCCGAGCGAGGCCTACACCGAAACGGCTCCGGCCGATGGCGCGATCTATCACGGCAGCCAGAACATGGAGCTGTTTCCTGATCCGCGCGCGCATCGCGCCGGCGACATCCTCACCGTCGTCCTTGTCGAGAACACGCAAGCGAGCAAGAAGGCCAGCACCAAGACCAGCAAGACCAGCAAGACCGACCTGTCCGCGCCGACCATCGCCGGTGTCGGCGCCACCTTCAACGGCAATCCGTTGTCGTTCGGGCTCGGCGGCGAGCGTGGCTTCAGCGGCGACGGCGAAAGCACGCAGAGCAACAGCCTGTCCGGCGACATCACCGTGACCGTGGCGCAGCGCCTGGCCAACGGCAACCTGATCATCCGCGGCGAGAAACTGCTGACCATCAACCAGGGCCAGGAAATCGTCCGCGTTTCCGGCATCGTGCGCCCGCAGGACATCGCCACCGACAACACGGTGCCCTCGACCCGGGTCGCCAACGCCAATATCTCCTACACCGGTCGTGGCTCGCTCGCCGATGCCAACGAGCAGGGCTGGCTGTCGCGGCTGTTCAACTCGAAATGGATGCCCATGTGATGGAACTGCAACTGACTCCCCTGCTCAAGCGCGCGGCGCTGATCATCATCGTCGCCTGCCTGCTCGGCGCCGCCACGGTTCGCGCCGAACGCGTGCGCGACATCAGTCAGGTCGCTGGCGTGCGCAGCAACCAGTTGGTCGGCTACGGACTCGTGGTCGGCCTCGACGGCAGCGGCGACCAGACCAGCCAGGCGCCGTTCACCACGCAAAGCCTGGAAAACATGCTGCAGCAATTCGGCATCACCATGCCAGCGAACGTGCGTCCGCAGTTGAAGAACGTGGCTGCGGTCACCGTATCTGCCGACTTGCCGCCGTTCAGCAAGCCGGGCCAGTTGATCGACGTCACCGTGGCTTCGATCGGCAACGCCAAGAGCCTGCGTGGTGGCGCCCTGCTGATGACCCAGCTCAAGGGTGCCGACGGCCAGGTCTATGCCGTCGCCCAGGGCAACCTGGTCATTGGCGGCGTCAGCGCCAGCGGCAAGAGCGGCTCAAGCGTGCAGGTCGCCATTTCCAATAGCGGACGAATTCCCAATGGCGCATCGGTCGAGCGCACCGTCGCCAGTGCCTTCGCCAACAGCGCCGGCCTCGTCCTCAATCTCAATACGCCCGATTTCACCACCGCCGCCCGTGTCGCCAGCGCGCTCAACAAGGTCTTCGGCGACGGTACCGCGCAGGCTGTGGATGCCGTGTCGGTGGCCTTGCGCGCGCCGGCCGATGCAGGTCAGCGCGTCGGCTTCGTCGCCGCCGTGCAGGATGTCGAGGTCGAACCGGGCGAGCCGCCGGCGCGCGTCATCATCAACTCGCGCACCGGCACCGTGGTCATCGGCGCCAACGTCAAGGTCAGTGCCGCCGCTGTCGCCCATGGCTCGATCGAGGTGACCATCTCCGAGCAGCCCCTGGTCAGCCAGCCCGAAGCCTTCAGCAAGGGCCAGACTACCGTGGTCGCGCAGAGTGGCGTGCAGATTTCCGAACATGGTGGCCACATGGTGCGCTTCGGTCCCGGCGTCAATCTCGATGAGATCGTGCGCGCGGTGAATCAGGTCGGCGCCGCGCCGAGCGATCTGGTCGCCATTCTCGAAGCACTCAAGCAGGCCGGTGCCCTGCGTGCCGAGCTGGTGGTGATCTGATGTCTGTCGATCCGCGCCAGGTCGCCCTGTTCAACGACTTCAGCGGGCTCACCCGGCTGCGCGCGTCGGCGCGTGCCGACAGCAAGGCGGCAACGGAACAGGTTGCGCGTCAGTTCGAAACGATCTTTACCCAGATGATGCTGAAGTCGATGCGTTCGGCCAGTCTCGGCGACGGCGCCATGGACAGCGAGCAATCGCGTTCCTATCGCGACATGTTTGACCAGCAGCTGGCGGTGACGCTGGCCTCGCGCGGCAAGGGGCTTGGCATCGCCGAGATGCTCGTGCGCCAGCTCGGCGGCGGCAGCGAGGCGGCACCAGCCACGCTCGACAGATCGCTTGCGGCCCGCGGCGCCACGGCAGGATTCACCATGCCGGCACGGCCACTGGCCATGACTGCTGCCATCACGCCGCCGGGCCGGACGGTCGATACGCTCGCCACGCGTGCGATCGCAGCCGTGCAACAAGGATTGCAACCGCTGCGCGACGGGCTCGACAAGATTGCCGATGCGGCGATCGAAGGTGCACACAAGCTGGCCGAATCCTGGCATCCGTCGAGTCCGCAGGAATTCGTGCAATCGCTGTTGCCGCACGCGCAGGCGGCCGCCGAAAGGCTGGGCGTTTCGGTGCGCGCCCTGCTCGCCCACGCGGCGCTGGAAACCGGCTGGGGCAAGCATCTGCCAACCCAGGGCGACGGCTCCAGCAGTTTCAATCTGTTTGGCATCAAGGCCGGATCGAGCTGGTCCGGTGAGCGCGTGCGTGTGCCGACCCTCGAAGTCGAGAACGGTGTCACCGTGCGCCGACGCGAGGCATTCCGCGTCTACGACTCGCCATCCGACTCGTTCATGGATTACGCCAAGCTGATCGGTGAAAACCCGCGCTATGCCGCAGCGCTCGGCCATGGCGAGGACGTGCGTGGTTTCGCGCGCGCCCTGCAATCAGCCGGTTATGCGACCGATCCGGACTACGCACGAAAGCTCGCCCAGGTAGCCGACAGCGCGCCGATGCGCGAAGCCATGGCCGCGATCGAGCCGCGCCCGGTGCCGAAGCCCTCAACCACATTCGATCCGCAGCAACGTCCGCAACTGCAACTCGATGTGTCCGATCTGCTCAAGTTTCTCGACCAGCCGCCGTCTGTTTAAGCAGAGGCGACTCAACGTCACCGGAAATTCGCCATGCCCGACATCATGTCCACCGGTATCTCAGGCCTGCTGGCTTCCCAGTTCGCCCTGAATACCACCAGTCACAACATCAGCAACGTCAATACGGCGGGCTATACGCGGCAGATGACGGATTTCGGCGCGCGCATTCCGCAGCGTGTCGGCCCCGCCTTCATCGGCAGCGGCGTCGATCTGGTCGGTGTGCGCAGGCTTTACGACCAGTATCTGACCACCCAGGTCCGTGAAGCCACGTCCGGCCAGGGCCGCCTGATTGCACTGAACGAGCTGTCCGGGCGCATCGACAATCTGCTGGCGGATTCGAGCACGGGCCTGCAGCCGGCGCTCGACCGTTTCTTCGGTGGACTCAACGATCTCGCCAACCACCCGGCCGACACCGCCACGCGCCAGGCCGTGCTCGGCCAGGCGAATGCGCTGACCACACGCCTGCACACCCTGGCCAACCGCCTCGACAGCATGGGCCGCGAAACCGAACAACGCATCGGCGATGAAGTCGGCCAGATCAACCAACTCGGCGCCAGCATCGCCAAGCTCAATGTGCAGATCCAGCAGGCCCAGGCCGGCGGCCCTCCGCCGAATGACCTGCTCGACAAGCGCGATGAACTCGTGCGCCAACTCTCCGAACATGTCGGCATCAGCGTCGTCGCCCAGGATGGCAACCAGCTCAATGTCTTCATCGGCAACGGCCAGACCCTTGTGCTCGGCGGCAACGCGAGCACGTTCAAGGCCGTGCAGAACAGTTTCGACGCGACCCGCATGGACATCGCCGGGCCCGGCGGCACGGTCGTCACCAGCCAGATTGGTGGCGGCAGCCTCGGCGGCCTGCTCGACTTCCGGCGCGATGTGCTCGACCCCACGCGCAACGCGCTCGGTCGTGCCGCGGTCGCAATCGGCACGGCATTCAATGAGCAGCATCGCGCCGGCATCGACCTGAACGGGCAGTTTGGCGGTGATTTCTTCAGCATTCCCGCGCCGACCGTATTCGGCAACAGCAACAACACCGGCACGGCGACTGTCAGCGCCAGCGTCGCCGATGTCGCCGGCCTGACCACGTCGGACTATCGCCTGCGCTACGATGGTGCCAGCTGGTCAGCCTTGCGCAGTGACGGCTCAGCGGTTGCCCTGACCGGAACCGGTACGCCGGGCGATCCGTTCCTCGCCGATGGGCTGGCTTTCGTGGTCGGTGGTGGCGCGGCGGCGGCTGGCGATACCTTCCTGATCCGGCCGACGCAAGCAGCCGCAGGCGGAATCGGCGTGCTGATCACCGATGTCAGCCGCATCGCGGCGGCATCACCGGTCACCGCGTCGGCGGCGTCGGCCAACATCGGCAGCGGCGCGATCAACGGCATCCGCGTGACCGACGCGAGCAATCCGGATCTGCTCGGGCCGTCGACGATCCTGTTCAGCGACCCGACCACCTATACCGTCTTCAACGCCAGCAACGCCACCACCAGCGGCCCGTTCGCCTACACGCCCGGCACACCGATCAGCGGCGCCGGCTGGGAGCTCGATCTTGGCGGCTCACCGCTGGCCGGCGACCAGTTCCAGGTCAGCGCGAACAGCGCCGGGGTCGGCGACAACACGAATGCGCTGGCCCTGGCCGGCATCGCCACTCTCGGCGTGCTCGACAGCGGCAACAGCACGATCACCAACGCCTACGGCCAGCTCGTCGCCGGCGTCGGCCAGGTCACCCAGCAGGCGCAATCCGGACTCGACGCACAAACCGCCCTGCTCAACCAGTCGGTGCAATCGCAACAGAACATTTCCGGCGTCAACCTCGATGAGGAAGCCGCCAATCTGATCAAGTTCCAGCAGTCCTACCAGGCTGCGGCCCAGGTCATCAATGTCGCCAGCGCGCTGTTCGATTCGCTGCTGGCGGCGGTCAGGAGTGCCTGAAATGCGCATCGCCACCAACTGGATCCACCAGCAATCGGTCAACGCCATGCTCAACCAGCAATCCTCGCTGGCGCATACGCAACTGCAGGTTTCAACCGGTCGACGCATCCTCACTCCGGCCGACGATCCGGTCGGCGCGGCGCGCGCGGTCGATCTGAGCAGCTTCGTCAATGCCAACGAGCAGTACACGCGCAATATCGATTTCGCCAACAGCCGACTCGCTCCCGAGGAAAGCTCGCTGGCTGCGGCCGGCGATCTGGTGGCGCGCGTGCGCGAACTGTCCCTGCAGGCCGCCAATGGCACGCAGAGCAACGATTCGCGCGGTGCCATCGCCAAGGAGTTGCGCCAGCGCCTGGAGCAACTTGTGCAACTCGCCAACAGTCGCGACGGCAATGGCGAATACATCTTCGCCGGCAATGCCACGCGCACCCAGCCGTTTGCGCAAACCGCCGCAGGCGTCATCTACCAGGGCGACCAGGGTACGCGCGCGATCGAGATTTCACCGGGCCAGACCGTGGCCAGCAACGATCCGGGCTCGCGCGTGTTCTTCGACATCCCTGCGGGCAATGGCACGTTCCAGACCGCCGCCGCAGGAACCAATGCGGGCAGCGTGGTCGCCGGCAATACTTCGGTGACCAGTGTCGGTGCCTGGGTGCCTGACACCTACCAGATCACGTTCACTTCGCCGACCACCTACGACATCACCGGGCTCGTCTCGGGCCCGGTCGCCAGCGGCACCTATGATCCGAACGGCACCACGATCGCATTCAACGGAATCCAGATCGACCTCAAGGGAGCGGCTGTCGGCGGCGACAGCTTCCAGGTCGCACCCAGTTCGGGCCGTTCGGCATTCACCAGTATCGAGGATATTGCACGCGCACTCGAGACGCCGGTTGGCAATGCGCAGCAAAGTGCTGCACAAATGAATATTATAAATCGTGGAATCGAAAACCTGGACCAGATTTCCGCGCGATTCATCGATACGCGCGCAGCGGTTGGCGGGCGCATGAACGTGCTTGAACAGCAGCAATCGGTCAACGATTCTCTCGGCGTGCAGGTCAAGGCGACCCTGTCGGGGATCGAGGATCTCGACTATGCCAGCGCAGTGGCCCAACTGAACATGCAGATGCTCGGCCTGCAGGCGGCGCAGCAGGCTTACGTGAAGGTTCAGGGTCTGTCCCTGTTCAACTACATCCGCTGATGTGTGGCGGACGACGATTGTCGTCCCTGAAAAAAACAGTGGATTCGAGCGTAAAAATCCTAAAGTTCTTCGCGACCACGCCGATTCTTACTCCTGAGGCGGCCAGCATCCTTCCAGGAACGGTTCGCCGGTTAGCAATACCAACCGCCTTGAATGCGGCCCAACCGAACCACCAGGAGAATTCTCATGGCTCTTACCGTCAACACCAACATCAACTCGCTGAATGCACAGCGCAACCTCACCACTTCACAGAGCGCGCTGACCACCTCGCTCGAGCGTCTGTCCTCCGGCCTGCGCATCAACAGCGCCAAGGACGATGCCGCCGGTCTGGCCATCGCCAGCCGCTTCACCACCCAGGTCCGCGGACTGAACCAGGCCGTGCGCAATGCCAACGACGGCATCTCGCTGGCGCAGACCACCGAATCGGCGCTGAGCGAAGTGACCAACAACCTGCAGCGCATCCGTGAGCTGGCCGTGCAGTCCTCGAACGGCACCAACTCGGTCAGCGACCGTTTGGCACTGGACGCGGAAGTGCAGGCGCGTTTTGAGGAAATCGATCGTATCGCCGCGCAGACCAGCTTCAACGGCGTCAACACCCTCGACGGCAGCGCGGGTCCGGTGGCCTTCCAGGTCGGCGCCAACGTCGGCCAGACCATCACGGTCACCCTCGGCACGGATATCCAAACAGTTGCCGGTACCACTCTTGGCCTCGATGTCACCGACTTCGCCAACTCGCAGCTTGCGATCACCGGCGTCGACACGGCACTGGCCGCCGTCAACGGCCTGCGCAGCGATCTCGGTGCGGTGCAGAACCGCTTCGAGTCGACGATCTCCAACCTGCAGTCGATCTCGCAGAACCTGGACGCTTCACGCGCTCGCATCGAAGACGCCGATTTTGCATCGGAAACAGCGAAGCTGACCCGCGCCCAGATCCTGCAGCAGGCCGGTGTCTCGATCCTGTCCCAGGCCAACTCGCTGCCGCAAAGCGTACTCAAGCTGCTTGGCTAATGAATGGCCACGACACGGACGTCGTATCCGCTGCAGCGTTGCAAGGTCGCCCGGTAAAACGGGCGACCACAACACCGGAGGCAGCAAACGGAAATTGTTTCAAGGCTGTCAGGCTGACGCGGCACGCGCGGCAAGGTTGTTGCATTGTTCCAGGAGATCCAGAAATACCCGGCCTACCGGGTATCCGCAACACGGACGTTGTACCGAATTCGCCGGCACAGGACCGGCAAACAGCAGCCGCCCGATAACGAGCGGCTCCTTCAGAGGCAAGCCGGACCGGCTAAAGAGGAACGATCATGGCAGGACTCAGCGCACCAGGACTTGGTTCCGGCCTCGATATCTCATCGCTGGTCACACAGCTGGTCGCCGCAGAGCGTGCTCCGCAGCAGACCACGATCGATTCCCAGCGCAGCAAGGTGACCTCCCAGGTGTCGGCGCTTGGCTCACTGAAGTCCTCGTTGTCAGCTCTGCGCGATGCCATCGCCACCTTGGAGAGCGGAACGGCTTTCGGCGCCCGCACGGCAACCTCGTCGGACAGCACGGCGTTCTCGGCCAGTGCCGCCGCCGGCGCCGTCGATGGAAGCTACGCGATCGAAGTGGTCCAGCTTGCGGCGGCGCAGAAATCCGCATCCGCAAGCTACGCGTCCAGCAGTGCCGAAGTCGGCACCGGCACACTCAGCCTCGGCGTCGGTTCGACATCGATCGATATCGTCATCGATTCATCCAACAACACGCTGGCCGGGATTCGCGACGCGATCAACTCAGCCAGCGACAATCCCGGCGTCAGTGCCACGATCATCAACGGAACCAGTGGTTCCCAACTCGTGCTGACTTCGCGCCAGAGCGGCGTCGACAACAGCTTCAGCCTGGCCGCCAGTGGCGGCGATGGCGGTCTGGATACCCTGGTCGGCGGTTTTTCGAGTCTCATCGTTGCGAAAAACGCGATCGTCAAGGTCGACACCATCGAAGTGAGCAGCGCGACCAACACGGTCAGCGGCGCCATCGACGGGGTCACCCTGAACCTCGCCGGCGCCAAACCCGGCGTAGTGCTGGCGTTGGATGTCGGCCTCGACCGCAGCGCCATCAAGGGCTCGCTCGATTCCTTTGTGAAAGCCTACAACGGCTACATTTCCCTGACCAAACAGCTCACCGCCTACGACGCCACCAGCGGAAAAAAGGGCGCCTTGCTCGGTGACTCGACCTTGCGTTCGATCACTTCGCAGATCTCGCGGACGCTGGGCGGTACAGCCTACGGCTCGAGCGGCAGTCTCGCTTCGCTGAGCGAACTCGGCATCAGCGTGCAGCTCGACGGCACGCTGGCACTCAATGCGGACAAGCTGACTGCCGCGCTTGACACGGGTATCGAGCGCGTGAGTTCGCTGTTCGCAGGCAGCAATGGTCTGGCCACGGCGCTGAGCACGCAACTCGGCGGCTGGATCGACAGCGGCGGCACATTCGAGTCGCGCACGCAGAGCCTCGACCAGCGCACACGCCAGCTCGACGACGGCCAGGCGCGCCTCGACGCGCGCATGCTTTCGGTGCAGGCGCGCTACCAGTCCCAATTCACCAAGCTCGATTCGCTGCTGTCCAGCCTGAACAACACGAGCACGTTCCTGACCCAGCAGCTCGCTGCCCTGAACAACACATCCAGTTGACGGAAGCGGCACCGGAGGATCCTGACCATGGCATTTCCAGGCAACGGCGCAGCCGCCTACAGACAAATGGCCACTCGTGGCGGGATCGAGGACGCCAGTCCGCATCGCTTGATCGCGATGCTGCTTGATGGTGCCTTGGCGAAACTGAGTCACGCCAAGGGTCTTATCCAGCGCGGCGAGATTGCCGGGAAGGGGCTGGTGCTGTCACAGGTGATCGATATCGTCGGTGAACTGAACGGCAGCCTCGACCATGCACGCGGTTCCAACGTGTCAAGCAGACTGGCCTCGCTGTACGACTACATGAGTCGGCGCCTGCTGCAGGCCAACCTCGGCAACGACACGGCGGCGATTGACGAAGTGGCCGCGCTGTTCCACGAGATCCGCGAAGGCTGGAATGCCATCGATCCGGATTCGCCATCGATTCGCACACTGGCAGCAATGCGATGAACGTCACTATCCAAAGCGATCCCGCCGGCCTGCTTCGGGAAGCGATCTCGATCACCGGCAACATGCTGGAAGCAGCCAGCCACGGTGACTGGGAGACGGTGATCGAACTCGAGCAGGATCGAACTCCGCTGATTGCCCAGAACACATTGATCAACGCCGAAATGGGCGCCCTGCTTCAGGAACTGCAATTTCTCAATATCGAACTGGAACAACTGACCTCGGAAGCACGCCTGGCTGTCGCCATGTCGGCCAGCACGGCTCGACAGTGCCGTGTTGCAATTGAAACCTATGGCAAGACCGACCAAGCCTGAGCGATTGTGACGATATTCGACATTGACGCCTGATTCTCGCGAGCATGCCCCACATATCCGAATGATGTGACAATCCACGGCAGCCACTACGCACTATCTCGTTCAGAAACGACCCATGAAACATGATCCCGTTTCCCTCTTCGAGGAACAACTCCGCTACGAGGCGATATTGCCGATCCAGTGGGCGCCGTGGAATGGTGTTGAAGGCCTGCTGCAGCGCGAATTGCGGGTCAAACGCTGCATGGGCGTGCTCGCGGCACAGTCCGCGTTCGACGACATGCGCTCCGAGCCCGGCGATGAAAGCGTGAATTTCATCCCGGAATTGACACGTCTCGATGCCAAGTTGAACCACCTCATCGACCTGGTCGCTGCCCTGCTTTCCAGCAGTATGCCTCTGCCTGCATCGGCTCCGGTCAGCTTCAATGCCTGGGGTGTCGCCTGGCAATCCGCCGATGCGGCTCCAGCCATCGACGCGATGTTGATGATGCGCCTGCATCTCGACGCCAATGCCGCGCTGCCACTGGATATGCCGGCTCGCGCGATTGCGCCGCTGACGGCTGAGGACGGCCTTCCATGGCAACGCGCCGTGTTCGTCGAAACCGCCGAAAGCGTGCGCGAAGGCATCGAGCGTCTGGTCTTTCGCATGCACCGGCGCCAGCTCGCCGAGGAGCGTTCGGCCGCGCGTTGATTGGCAACCGGACATGACGGTTTACCGTCGTCCGTTTTACGTCCAGGGTGACGGAATTTTGATGGTTGGCACCGGAATTGCTAATCAGATATTCACTTTCACCGAAACCTTCGATTTTTCGCGCTGATGCTGAAAAGGATCTCTGATATGCGCCCCTCCATCTACATCATTGAACCAGACATTGAGCGCTCCGAAGCTGTCGAAGCGATGCTCACCTCGCTCGGCTACGACACCCTGCTGGCCACCCGCTTCAGCCAGAGTGACGGCCTTCCACGCGCCTGTGCGGTTTGGGTCGGCGCGGTCAAGACCGCCAAGGAACTCGATGGCCATCTGTCCAGGGTCTGCGCACAGAACAGCCAGTTGCCGCTGATTGTTGCCGAAGATTCGGTGCTGTCGGGCCAGTTCGACAAGGAACATCGGCACTGCCACCGCGTCTCCTTTCCGCTGCAGCGCACCGAGATCGGCAGCTTGCTGCAACGCCTGACTTCAGCGCCACGAGTGACCAGGGATCGTCGCGCTGTGCGGTGTCTGGTCGGCAGCTCCGAGGCCATGGAACGGATAAGGGGACTGGTTCGCCAGGTTGCGCGGTACGATACCAGCGTCCTCATCCTCGGTGAGTCCGGCACCGGCAAGGAAATTGTCGCAAGGACGATTCATGAAGGCTCGCCGCGCCGCGACAAGCCGTTTGTCGCGATCAACTGCGGGGCGATTCCGGCCGAGCTCCTTGAAAGCGAATTGTTCGGTCACGAAAAAGGTGCCTTCACCGGTGCAATCAGCTCGCGCAAGGGTCGTTTTGAACTGGCCGAGGGTGGCACCCTGTTTCTCGATGAAATCGGCGACATGAGCCTGACCATGCAGGTCAAGCTGCTGCGCGTGCTCCAGGAGCGCGTGTTCGAGCGTGTCGGCGGCAATCATTCGATGGAAACCGATGTCCGCATCGTCGCCGCGACCCATCGCAACCTCGAAGACGACATCGTCAACGGCGGCACCTTCCGCGAGGATCTCTACTACCGCATTGCCGTGTTCCCGATCGAGATGCCGAGTCTGCGTGAACGCATCGGCGACCTTGGCGAACTGATCGGCGAATTCACCCAGCGCCTGCAAAGCCGTGGCGTCGAGACGGCGATCCTCGGTGACGAGGTCATCCGCACGCTGTCGCACCACGGCTGGCCAGGCAATGTTCGCGAACTCGGCAACCTCGTCGAGCGTCTGTCGGTCATGTATCCCGGCCAACGTGCTCGCAGCGAGAATCTGCCCGTGCGCTACCGTGCGGCGCAGGATCTCGGCGACATGCGCCTGATCCCCGTGAATCCGGAAGCTGCGGATGGTGCCGGGATCGCGGCGGTCGATGTCTCCCAATCAGGCAGACCGCTCGGGACACCGGATCTCGCCGACGGCACGGTCGACCTGAAAGACTATCTGGCCGAGATCGAGATCGCACTGATCCGCCAGGCCATGGCGCTGACCGACAATGTCGTCGCCCAGGCCGCAAAAATCCTCAACCTGCAACGCACGACCCTGGTCGAAAAGTTGCGCAAGTACGGCCTGCAACAATCCAACGGTTCATTGATTGCTGCCTGAAACGCGGTAGCGTGCGGTCGCCCGACGAGCAACAGCAAGGCTTGAATCGGCGCACCGATCCCGCACGGACTCGCGCCCGAACCGTCGACTGCGGACACCGGGAAATCGACCATTCCTGCGATCAAGCGAAATTCGCGTAGCCTCTGCTTGCGTCGCCGTGTTCCCGGTTGACGACCACCGACCCTCGCGGATCCCTGCTGGCACAAATTCGTCCGCCACACGATGCAGTGCCCCGCCGTTGCGTGCATTTGCCTCGCGAAACGCGCAATTGCCCGTTGGCGGTTGCGCCGACAACTGACAGTCTGCCGAAGCGGCTGGTCGGAATTGCAGCGCCGGAAGTCCGACGCTGCAGCGCGAAACGCGCCGGCAAATCACCGGCGGATTCTTGACACGCGCTCGAACACGACTTCAAGTCATTGTATTCAAAGGTTTTGTTAGGCTGGCACAAACCTTGAAAGAGAGTCTGGAAAACCGCCTGCGAGGTCGGTACCAGGTTCTGACATGAATACGGTTGACGTCTCCGGTTTGCTCCAGCAGATGCGTGCGATGAGCGCACAGGCGCAGAGCCCGTTGCGCGCTCCGCTCGCATCGCCACCGGTTGCCGGTACCAGCGAATTCGGCAACGTCCTCAAGCAGTCGCTGGAGAGCGTAAGCAAGTCGCAGATGCAGGCGCTGAACCTTGCCACCTCGTTTGAACGCGGCGATTCCGGAACTGACATCGGCACGGTCATGGTCGCCTTGCAGAAGGCCGACCTGTCATTCCGCGCCGTCAATGAAGTGCGCAACAAATTCGTCGACGCGTATCGCGACGTCATGAACATGCAAGTCTGAACCGGATGAACACACCGATGGAATCGTCACTGCCGGCGACACAGGCCGCTCCCCAGAGATTCGATATCGCGCGCATCCCCGGCGCGCGCCAGTTGCTGCTGCTGGTGGGTATCGCCGCCGCCGTGGCGATCGGCGTCGCCATCGTGATGTGGTCGCGCGCGCCGAACTTCTCGCTGCTCTACGGCAATCTCGACGAGCGCGACGCGGCCCAGGTCGTGCAGGCCTTGCAGACCGCCAATATCCCGTACGAGCTGGGCGCCGGCGGCACTTCGATCTTCGTTTCCGCCGGCGACATCAGTGCGACCCGCCTGCGCCTGGCCGGCCAGGGCCTGCCGCATGGCGGCAGTAGTGGCAATGCCAGCAATGGCGGCGACTCGGCGCCGTTCGGCATGAGCGAGCTGGCCGAGCGCACGCGCTACCAGCAACAACTGGAAAACGAGCTCTCCAACACGATCGCCAGCCTGCAATCGATCAAGGCGGCACGCGTCCACCTGGCCATGCCGAAGTCTTCGGCATTCATCCGCGATCGCGGCCGCGCCAGCGCCTCGGTGATGGTTTCGATCTATCCGGGCCGCGCACTCGACAACGCCCAGGTCGGCGCGATCGCGCATCTGGTCGCGGCCAGCGTGCCGGATCTCGATCCGGCCCAGGTTTCCGTGGTTGACCAGAAGGGCGCGCTGCTGACGGTGGCCGATCCCGGCAGCGCCGAGGCGATCAACGACACCCGCTTCCGTCTCGTGCGCCAGATTGAATCCGCGTATGCCGGGCGCATCGAGGAACTGCTTTCGCCGCTGGTCGGTGCCGGTCGCGTGCGCGCCCAGGTCGTCGCCCAGCTGGATTTCACCGAGACCGAGAAGACCAGCGAAATATTCGATCCGGAAAAAACCACGGTGCGCAGCGAACAGACTGCCAGCGAGCGCCGCGTCGACGCCAAGGCCAGTGGCGTGCCCGGCGCACTGAGCAATCAACCACCGACGGCACCGGCGCAGGCCAACGCCGCGAACGCCAGTCCAACTCCGGACGATTCCGAAGTCAGCAGCAGTGCGACGCGCAACTTCGAGATCGGCCGCACCATCAGCCATACCCGTGAGCCGGTTGGCAACCTGCGCCGGCTCAGTGTCGCCGTCGCCCTCGACAACAAGTCCGGCATTGATGCGGAAGGCAAGCCGACCAGTATTCCGCTCAGCGAAGACGAAATCGCGCGCATCACCGATCTCGTGCGCAACGCGGTCGGCTTTGATTCCAATCGTGGCGACACGGTCAGCGTCGTCAACGCGCCGTTCCAGACCGATCCGCTGATCGAGCCCGCCGAATTGCCGCTGTGGGAGCAACCGATGCTGCGCGAACTCTTCAAGCAGGGTCTCGGTGTTGTGCTCGTGCTGCTGCTGGTGTTCAGCGTGCTGCGTCCGCTCTTTCGCAACCTGGTGCCGCCACCGAACAGGCGCGGCGGCGACGTGACGCCTGGCAGTGCCGGTGCGCTCGATGTGGCCAACGACAGTTTCTCGCTGTCCGGTCGCGCCGCGGGCGGCATTCCGGGAACCCTGGCACCGAGCAACGTAGCGCTCGATACCGAGCAGAAAATTGTGCTGGCCAAGCGCATAGCCGGGCAGGATCCGAAACAGGTTGCGCAGATCGTCAAGAGCTGGGTGACCGCAGATGCCTGAGATGGCCATGGAATCGAATCGCAATCTGAGCGGAGCGCAGCGCGCTTCCGTCCTGCTCCTGTCGCTCGGCGAAAAAGAGGCCGCCGAGGTACTCAAGCACATGAGTGCGCGCGATGTGCAGACGATTGGATCAGCGATGACCACGCTCGGCAGCATCTCGCGCGCGCAGGCCGATTCCGTGCTCGACCAGTTCACCATCGCGCTGGAAAGCGAAACCGCCCTGGGCATCGGAACCGAAGACTACGTCCGGCGCATGCTGACCAATGCGCTTGGCGACGACAAGGCCAACCGGCTGCTCGACCGCATTCGCCTGGGCCGCGATTCCAAGGGGCTCGAAGCGCTGAAGTGGATGGAAGGCAAGGCCATCGCCGAGATGATCGGCCGCGAACATCCGCAGATCGTCGCCATCGTGCTCGCCCACCTCGAACAGGATCAGGCCGGAGAAGTACTCAAGTGCCTGCCCGAAGCGATCCGCCACGATGTGATCATGCGCATCGCCACCCTCGATGGCGTGCAACCCAGCGCGCTGCATGAGCTCGACATGATCATGGAACGCCAGTTTTCCGGGAGCAATGCCTCGTTCTCGTCGTCTTCGGTTGGCGGCATCAAGGCCGCCGCGCAGATCCTCAATATGCTCGATTCCGGCCAGGACACGAAGATCCTCGAGTCGATCTGCACGATCGATGGCGAGCTCGGCCAGCGCATCCAGGAATTGATGTTCGTGTTCGATGATCTGGTCAGCCTCGACGATCGCGGCATGCAGACGCTGCTGCGCGAGGTTTCCACCGACCGCCTGGTCATCGCCCTCAAGGGCAGCGATTCGGCGGTACGCGAAAAAATCTTCGCCAACATGTCCAAGCGCGCCGCCGACATGATGCGCGACGATCTGGAAGTGAAGGGGCCGGTGCGCCTGAGCGAAGTCGACGCGGCGCAGAAGGAAGTGCTGACCGTGGCACGCCGACTGGCCGAGCAGGGCACGATCAGTCTCGGCTCGGGAGGCGAAGAATATGTCTAACCTGGCCTCGGTGACCCGGCGCGAGGATGCGACCGACGCACAAACCTGGTCGGCGCCCGATGTCGGTTGCGATGCCCTGGTCGAAAACGGCGCCTGGCATCCGCGCACCTTGCGCCAGCTTGAGGAAACCGAGCAGCGCGCGCATGAAGAAGGTTATCGCGACGGTCTCGCCGCAGGCCGCGCAGCGGCGCGCGAGGAACTGGCTGCGCAGGTCGCACGTATCGGCGCCATCGTGCAGGCACTGCAGGCGCCGCTCGACCAGCTTGATGAAGCCGTCGAGGGCGAGTTGCTGGCGCTCGCCGGCATCGCCGCCAGTCGCATCGCCCTGCACGAAATTGCGCTGGCACCCGAACGCATCCTCGATGCAGTGCGTGCCGCGTTGAAGATCCTGCCCGGATTCGCCCGCCAGGTACGCATCCGCCTGCATGCCGACGATGCGACTCTGGTGCGCGAGCAGCTGGCGCCATCCGAAAGCGGTCACAGCATAGAAATCGTTGAAGACGCTTCGCTCAGTCGCGGCGGCTGCATTGTCCAGGCCGAGAACTCCGAGGTCGACGCGCAAGTGGAAACACGTATCGCGGCCGTGCTCGACAGTCTGCTCAGTCGTGATGTCACACGGCACCCAGGAGACCCTGCATGAACGCGGAAACCACATCGCGTGCACGCAGCCACCGGCGCTGGAGCGCCACCCTGGCCGAACGCTGCGGTCGAACGGCTGCGGCGCGGCCGATCGTCGCCGACGGCACCTTGCGTCGCGTCGTCGGCATGACCTTGGAGGCGGTCGGCTGCGAGGCTCCGCTTGGTGGTCGCTGCATGGTCCTCAATGCCGATGGCTCGCGCATCGATACCGAGGTGGTCGGTTTTTCCGGCGACCGCCTGTTCCTGATGCCGGCCGGAGAAATGCACGGACTGCTGCCGAATGCACGCGTGCGCCCGCTGGAATCGGTTTCCGAAGTGCCAGTCGGAACGGCCATGCTCGGCCGCGTCATCGATGCCGCCGGCCGGCCGCTGGATGGCAAGGGGCCGCTGCATTGCGATGCGCGCGCGCGCCTGACCGGCAAACCGATCAACCCGATGTTGCGTCACCCGATCAGCGAGCCGCTCGATGTCGGCGTGCGTTCGATCAACGCGTTGCTCACGGTCGGGCGCGGCCAACGCATGGGCCTGTTCGCCGGCAGTGGTGTCGGCAAGAGCACCCTGCTCGGCATGATGACCCGCTACACCGATGCCGACGTCATCGTCGTCGGCCTGATCGGCGAACGCGGCCGCGAGGTCAAGGAATTCGTCCAGGAGATCCTCGGCGAGGACGGCATGCAACGCGCCGCCGTCGTCGCTGCGCCGGCCGATGCCTCGCCGCTGATGCGCCTGCGTGGCGCCTGGCTGGCAACGACGATTGCCGAACATTTCCGCGATCGCGGCCTCAAGGTATTGCTGTTGATGGATTCGCTGACCCGCTTCGCCCAGGCCCAGCGCGAGATCGCTCTGGCCATCGGCGAGCCACCGGCGACCAAGGGTTATCCACCTTCGGTATTCGCCAAGCTGCCGGCACTGGTCGAACGCGCCGGCAACGATGCCAACGGGCGCGGATCGATCACCGCGTTCTACACCGTGCTCACCGAAGGCGACGACTACCGGCACGATCCGATCGCCGACGCCGCGCGCGCCATTCTCGATGGACACATCGTGCTCTCGCGCGAACTGGCCGAATCGGGCCAGTATCCGGCCGTCGATGTCGACGCCTCGATCAGCCGCGTGATGCCGGCCGTGGTCGACCCGGCGCAACTGGCCAGCGCGCGGCACTTCCGCCAGCTTTACTCAAGCTACCGGCAGAACCGCGACATGATCAGCGTCGGTGCCTACCAGAAGGGCAGCGATCCGCGCGTCGACGAGGCCATTGCACGTTGGCCCGAAGTGTCGGGGTTCCTCAATCAGGACGTGCTCTCGCAACACACCTATGGTGACTCGGTGGGCGAGCTGCACGCGCGCTTTGCCGAGAAGAAGGAAACGGCATGACCCGCGTCGAACGTCTCAACAAGATTTCCGATCTGGCCGAAGGGCGCAAGGACGAGGCCACGCTCAAGCTCGCCGATCGCCTGCGCCATGTCGATGCCGAGGAAGCCCAGCTGGCCGACTTGCACCGCTTCCGCGAGGAATACATCGACTCCGACTCGGCCGCGACCAACGTCGCCGCGCTGGTCAACCGGCGCCGGTTCCTTGATCGCATCAACGAGGCGATCACGTTCCAGATCGTCCAGATCAATCGCCAGCGCCACCTGCTCGAAAGTGAGCGCAAGAAATTCCGCGAAATCCAGGCGCATTCGCGCGCACTCGGCAAGGTCGTCCAGCAATTGACTGATGACCAGCGCCTCAGCGAAGACCGGGCCGAGCAAGGCGAAGCGGATGATCGCGCCCAGCGCGCATCACGACGCGGAGAGGACAATGGGGAATGAACTGTTGAGAGTCGCCGAGAAGCTTGAAACCGCCGCGCCGACGCAGTCATCCGCGCGCACATCGCTTGCCGATCCGCCGGCATTTGATCGCGCCCTGCTGGGCCTGCTCGGCAGCGAGACGACCGACCCGCCGGAGCCGCACAAGGCAGCCACCCAGGAAGCCGAGCCGCACCAGGAAACCGACGCCGCCGATGAACAATCCGATGCCCGGCTGATCGCATTGCTGCCGGGACTCGACCTGCTGGCGCGCGCGACCGACAGTTTCAAGCGCGCGTCAACGGCCAGCCTCGTGATTGCGACAGCCGGCCGCGCTGCGGCCGCGCCGCAGCAGAGCGCATCCGGCAGTACCGTCACGCCTGTCGATGACTCCGTTCCGGCACCGGCGAAAATCGAGCCGACGGCGCCACCTGCTGCCCTGTTCGCGCTGCGCGCGGAGCTGACGGATCAACGGTTCAATGCAGGGATCGTCGGCGACGTCCTGCCGGCGGCCGGTTCCGCGAAACCTGATCCGAAGACGGCATCGAATTCTGCAGCGCCCGCGCCGGTGTCTGCATCGCCGACGCCGACAACCGCATTGCCTGCGACAAAAATCGAAATGCTTGCGCCAGGGCACGAATTGGAAGTCAGTTCTGCCGACCGTTCTTCAGCGATGCGCTTGCAGCCCATTGCCATTCCCACGATGGCCGAGCTGCAGGCACGTCGCCAGTTTGCCGCGCAGGCGGCCGCGCTCGCACCGATGCGCGGCGCTGATGCGCACGTACAAGAGGCCGACATGCCGGCTCCGGCCAGGCTGCAGACCTCGCCCGTGCAGCCGGTGTCGCCGGTCATCAGCGAACTGGTCGCGCGCCTTGCCGGAGGCAGGGCCGACGCGTCGGCACCGACGCGATCAGGAAACTCCACAGCAGGCGCCGACACCGCAGGCGGTGTTGCCTCAGGGTGGAGCGCCAGCGGCACCAGCACGGCCAGCATCGTTGCCGCCGCCGGCCCCGATCTTGCCGGGGCCGATGCGCGTGCCGCCTGGCAGCAGGCGCTGATCCGGCATGTCGGGTTGATTGTCGCCGGCGAGACCGGTGAGGCGCGCCTGCAGATCGAAAGCGGGAAACTCGGCCCGATCGAAGTGCGTGTGAAGATCGATGGCGAACGCGTCGACGTGCGTTTTTCGATCCAGCATCCGATTACCGCAAGCCTGGTCCAGGAAGCGCTGCCGCGGCTCGAGCGCATGCTCGAGCAACAGGGTTTTTCGCTGGCCCATTCGAGCATCGATCAGGGCCAGTCGCGCCAGCATGGTGAGCGCGATGCACAGGCTTCGGCACGGGCTGCCGCGGTTCGCGGGCAGGATGATCGTCAGCCATCCGCAACAAGCGCCGACGAAGCGGGACTGCCGATACACGCACGCCATCGCCAGGCCAGTGCCCTGCTCGACGATTTCGCCTGATCGGCACCTGCGTCAGAACTTCGACGGCCCTGCTGAACGAGCGGCCATGAGCATTTTCCGCTCCGTCAAGAAATTGGCTACGCTCGCATAGAGCGATTCCAAGTATCTGAATATGAAAGTTTTTCCCGGACGTTTTCGGATGGCACGCGACTTGCTGTGATTGCTCGCAACAACATCAGCGAGGCGGCAATGTCTACAGATCAGGAACCCAGGGTTGACAAGAAGGCAGGTGGCTCGAGGAAGCTCGTCATCCTTCTCGTCGTATTGCTGCTTGGTGCCGGCGGCGCGGTCGGCTGGCTGCTCATGAAGCGCACTGCGCCGGCCGCCGATGCCGGCCACGCGGCCGAAGCGGCCAAACCGGCCGAGAAGACTGCGAAGGCGCTGTATCTCGCCCTCGATCCGGCCTTCGTGGTCAATTTCAAGAGCCCGGGCAACAATCGCTTCCTGCAAGTCGGCGTGCAGCTGATGGCGCAGGAGCAGTCCGTTCTCGATGCGGCCAAGGCCAACGAGCCGGCCCTGCGCGATGCCCTGATCATGCTTTTCAGCAGCCAGGATTCGGCCGTCCTTGCCACCAGTGAAGGCAAGAACCAGTTGCGTACCGATGCGCTGGCGGCCGTGCAGAAGATCCTCGAGGGCAGGTCCGGCGACCATCGCGTCGACGCCGTGTACTTCACCGCTTTCGTGATGCAGTGACATGAGCGAAGACAAGATCCTCTCGAAAGACGAAGTCGACGCCCTGCTCGACAGCGTCGACAACGGCGAACTGGACGTCAACCAGGAGCCGGTCGCGCCGGGCGAAGTGCGCGGTTTTGATTTCTCGCGCCAGGACCGCGTCGTGCGCGGTCGGCTGCCTACTTTGGAGATGGTCAACGAGCGCTTCGCCCGCGGCCTGCGCAGTGCCTTGCTCGGATTGCTCAGGCGCACCTGCGAAGTGACTTCGGTCGGGGTCAAGCAGGAACGCTATTCCGATTACGTGCATGGCATGTCGGTACCGACCAGCATGAACTTCGTCAACGTGCTGCCGCTGCGCGGAACCGCCCTGGTCGTGCTCGAATCCGCCCTCGTCTTCAATCTGGTCGAGAGCTTCTTCGGCGGTGGCCGCTTCAAGGCGCGCATCGAAGGTCGTGATTTCACGCCGACCGAAACGCGCATCATCGACATGGTCCTGCGCGAAACATTCGCAGCCATGCAGGAAGCCTGGTCCTCGGTGCTCGCCCTGAAATGGGAATACCTCAGCTCGGAAATCAATCCGCACTTCGCCAACATCGTCAATCCGACCGAGACGATTCTTGTCTCGCGTTTCCAGATCAGCCTCGACGGCGGCTCTGCCGACCTGCACGTGGCATTTCCGTACTCGATGATCGAACCGATCCGCGACGTGCTCGATTCGGGCATGCAGGGCGACCGCGTCGCAAAGGACGAACGCTGGAGCAGGCGCCTGCGCGAAGACGTGCTGGATGCCGAGATCGAACTCGACGCCACCCTGGTCGAGGCGCGCATCACCATCGGCGACTTCCTGCGCCTGCGCCCGGGCGATGTCATTCCGATCGAGATGCCGGATCGCATCCGCGTCGCTGCCGAGCATGTGCCGATCTATCGCGCCCGCTTCGGCACGCATTCCGGCAACAACGCCATCCGTCTCTGTGAACCGTTGCGCCAACCCGCGCGCAACAGCAAGGACCCTTCCAAGGAAAGCCCATGAACGACAGTCAAGCCACAATCGATGCAGAACCGAGCGGCGATGTTTCCAAGGCACAGTTCGCCGAACTGGCCAACGAGCCGACCGGTGCCGAAGTCAATCTCGACGCCATCCTCGATGTGCCGGTCACCCTGGCCATGGAAGTCGGCCGTACCCAGATCAGCATCCGCAACCTGCTTCAGCTCAACCAGGGTTCCGTGGTCGAGCTCGACCGCGCCGCCGGCGATCCGCTCGACGTGTACGTCAATGGCACCCTCGTCGCCCACGGCGAAGTGGTCGTGGTCAACGAAAAATTCGGCATCCGCCTGACCGACGTGATCAGTCCGACCGAGCGCGTGCGCAAGTTGCGCTGAGATGATCCCTCGCCTGCCCAGCATCCTCGCCATCGGCCTGCTGCCGACGCTTGCCGTCGCTGCCGAATCGGCGCCCGTCCCCGACGCCGCCGGCGCGCTCGTGCGTGTTGTGCTGAGCCTGGTCGTGGTCGTCGCCTTCATCCTCGCCGCCGGCTGGATCGCGCGACGGCTGCAGACTGCCGGACACGGTCGCGGCAAGCGCATGCGCTGCGTGGAAACGCTGACGATCGGCGTCAAGGAGCGCGTCGCCCTGATTGAAATCGGCGGCGTCAACCTCGTCATCGGCATCGCACCGGGCTGCGTGCGCACCCTGCATGTCCTCGATGCGCCATTGCCGGATTTGCCGACCTCGGCATCCGCCGAACCGCCGCGCGGTTTCGCCCAACTTCTTTCCAGCCTGGGTCAGGGACGGCCGCAATGAATCACCGCCTGTTGCGCAATTTCCTGTTGACGATTCTGCCGGCCCTGGCCGCCTTGTGCGTGCCGATGCTGGCCAGCGCCGCGGATCCGGTGATGCCGGCACTGCCGGCACTGACCGTAACCACCAATCCTGGCGGCTCGCAGACCTGGAGCCTGAGCCTGCAGGTGCTGGCGGCAATGACCGCGCTGACCCTGCTGCCTGCGCTGCTGCTGCTGACCACCTCGTTCACGCGCATCATCATCGTGCTCGGCTTCATGCGCCAGGCGCTCGGCACCACGCAGAGTCCGCCCAACCAGGTCCTGCTCGGACTGTCGCTGTTCCTGACTGCCTTCATCATGTCGCCGGTACTGACCAAGTCCTACGACGAAGGTGTCAAACCCTACCTGGACGGCAAGATGACCGTCGAGCAGGCGTTGCCGATCGCGCTCAAGCCGATGCGTACCTTCATGCTCGACCAGACCCGCGAATCGGATCTCGTCCTGTTCGCCCAGATCGCCCATTCACCCGGCTATACCGATCGCGATTCGGTTCCGTTTCCGGTGGTCGTCTCGGCGTTCGCAGTCAGCGAACTGAAGACCGCCTTCCAGATGGGATTTCTTGTCTACATTCCATTCGTCATCATCGATCTGATCGTCGCCAGCATCCTGATGTCGATGGGCATGATGATGCTCTCGCCGATGATCGTGTCGCTGCCGTTCAAGGTCATGCTGTTCGTGCTGGTCGACGGCTGGGCCTTGCTGATCGGCACGCTGGCCGGCAGCTTCGCACTCTAGGCCGCCGACATGACTCCCGAATCCGTCATCACCATCGGTCAGCACGCGCTGTACACGACCCTGATCATCGCCGCGCCGATGTTGCTGGCCGTGCTCGCGGTCGGTCTCATCGTCGGCATGCTGCAGGCGGCGACCCAGATCAACGAGATGACCCTGAGCTTCATCCCCAAGCTGCTCATCCTCGCCGTAGTCGTGATCGGTGCCGGCCCGTGGATGCTGCAGACGATGATCGACTACACGCGTGCGCTGTTTCTCGACTTGCCGAACCTGATCGGTTGAGCCATGCACAACGACCCCACACTTCGCGAATCCTTCCTGAATCTGGCCGTCCTGTTGTCGGCACACAACGGACGAACCGCATTGCGTGCAACGCATGGCGAGTGGACGGCATGGAACTTGATCTGAACCAGGCCAGCACATGGGTCTCGGCGGCGGCCTTGCCACTCGGCCGCGTCGGCGGCCTGATCATGGTCGCGCCAATCTTCAGCTCGAACGCGATTCCGCGACGCATACGTGCTGCATTGATTGTCATGTTGACGATCGTGCTGATTCCGCTGGTTCCGCAAGACAATCTTCCCGATGCGCTGAGCCTGTCCGGCATGGCGGTGCTGATCGAGCAGGTGGCGATCGGCGCGATGCTTGGATTCATCCTGCGCGTGCTGTTCGAGGCGGTCGCCTTCGGCGGCGAACTGGTCGGCATCGGCATGGGCCTGAGCTTCGGGCGCACGGTCGATCCGGCCAACGGCACGTCGACACCGGTGGCCAGCCAGCTCTACATGATGCTGGCGACCCTGCTGTTCCTCGCCATGAACGGCCATCTCGAACTGATCCGCCTGCTCGCATCGAGCTTCTCGGGGCTTCCGCCCGGCGTCGGCACGCTCGGTCGCGAGACCTTCTGGGCCATCGCCGGCCTCGGCAGCGCGCTGTTTTCGGGCGCCCTGCGCGTGGCCCTGCCGGCGATGATCGCCCTGCTCGTGGTCAATCTCGGTTTCGGCGTGATGAGTCGTGCCGCACCCTCGCTGAACCTGTTCGCGATCGGCTTCCCGGTCACCTTGATCGTCGGCCTGCTGATGATGTGGCTCAGTCTCGGCGGGCTCGCTCCCACCTTCGCCATGCTGGTCGACCACGCGTTCGGCGCGATCCGCGATCTCATCGGAGTGCCTTGAGCCATGAGCGAGGAAACCGACAAGGAGAGCAGAACCGAGGAGGCGACCGACAAACGTCGCCGCGATGCCCGCGAGGAAGGCCAGGTACCGCGTTCGCGCGACATGAGCGCGGCGGCGGTGACCCTGTCCGCGGTCGGTTTGCTGATCTTCTTCCGTCAGCACCTGGGCGAGGGCATCGGCAGCATCATGCACGGCGGACTCGCGCGCAGCCGCGCCGAGGTTCTGGCCAACGACGCCATGACCAGTGCGCTGATGCAGTTGTCGACCCAGGCCCTGCTCGTCATTGCTCCGGTGCTGGCGATAACGGCCATCGCCGCGCTGGCATCGACGATCCTGCTCGGCGGCTGGAATATCAGCGCCAAGGCATTCGCGTTCAAGGGCGAACGCCTTGATCCGATGAAAGGACTCGGTCGCATCTTCTCCGCCAACGGCCTGGTCGAGCTCGGCAAGGCCCTGGTCAAGGCGACCGTGATCGGCGTGATCTGCGCGCTGGTTCTGCGCAAAAGCCTGCCGACCCTGTTGAATGGCGCCAATGCCTCTTTCGAGATCGGCATCGGCCTGGCGGTCGATACCGTGGCACTGGCCGCGCTCTGGCTCGGCGCGGCCCTGCTCCTGATCGGTCTCGTCGATGCGCCGTGGCAACTTTTCCAGCATGCCAAGAATCTGCGCATGACCCGCGAGCAGATCAAGCAGGAATACAAGGAAGCCGACGGCAGTCCCGAGGTCAAGCAGCGCGTGCGCCAGGTGCAGCAGCAGATGTCGCGCGCGCGCATGATGGCCGAGGTGCCGAAGGCCGACGTCGTCGTCATGAACCCGACCCACTTCGCCGTGGCCCTGCGCTACGACGACAGCAAGATGCGTGCGCCGGTCATTGTCGCCAAGGGCGCCGACCACATGGCATTCCAGATCCGCGCTATCGCCAAGGCCAACAAGGTGGCCCTGCTGACCGCGCCGCCACTGGCGCGCGCCTTGTACAGAAACGGTGAAGTCGGCCGCGAGATCCCGTCCGCGCTGTATCTCGCCGTGGCCCAGGTACTCGCTTACGTCTACCAGCTCAAACAGGCCGCCGACGGCAGCATGCCGACGCCGGAAATGCCGAATCCCGAAGTCGATCCGGCCTTGTCCGATCCACCGTACCGCCACTGAACCAGGGCCAGCCGACGTGTCCACTGCCACCACTTTTCTAGACGCAATGAAGTACGCCGGCCGCCGCGGTATCGGCGCGCCGATCATCGTCCTGCTCGCGCTGGCAATGATGATGCTGCCGCTGCCGCCGTTCCTGCTCGACATGCTGTTCAGCTTCAACATCGCCTTGTCGCTGGTCATCCTGCTGGCCGTCGTCTACGTGCTGCGCCCACTCGAGTTCGGCGCATTTCCCACCGTCGTGCTGATGGCGACCTTGCTGCGCCTCGCCCTCAATGTGGCCTCCACGCGCGTCGTCCTGATGAACGGTCACGGCGGTGCTGGCGCGGCGGGCAAGGTCATCGAGGCGTTCGGCGAATTCGTCATCGGCGGCAACTTCGCGGTCGGCTTCGTCGTCTTCGCGATCCTCACCATCATCAACTTCGTCGTCATCACCAAGGGCGCGACGCGCGTTTCCGAAGTCACCGCGCGCTTCACCCTCGATTCGCTGCCGGGTCGCCAGATGGCCATCGACGCCGATCTGAATGCCGGCCTGATTACCCCGGAGCAGGCCCGCGAGCGGCGCCAGGAAGTACGCGAGGAAGCGGATTTCTACGGCTCCATGGATGGCGCCAGCAAGTTCGTCCGCGGCGACGCCATTGCCGGCATCCTGATCCTCTTCATCAACGTGATCGGCGGCTTCGTCATCGGCGTGTTCCAGCACGGCCTGTCGGCCGGGCTGGCTGCCAAGTCCTACACGGTGCTTGCGATCGGCGATGGTCTGGTCGCCCAGGTGCCGGCGATCATGCTGTCGATTGCGACCGCGGTGATCGTCACCCGTGTCTCGCGCTCCACCGACATGGGCAAGCAGGTGGTCGGACAGATTTTCAGCCAGCCCAAGGCGCTCGGCGTGACTGGCGTCGTGCTGATCCTGATCGGCCTGATTCCCGGCATGCCGAATGCGGCCTTCCTGCTGTTCGGCTCGATCTGCAGCGGTGCGGCGTGGATGCTTGGCAAGCGCCGCGAGGCGGCGCGCGAGCAGGCCGCTGCGCCCCCCGCAGCCGCCGAGCCGAAGGGCGAGGCGGCGGAAATCGGCTGGGAAGATGTCAGCGCGGTCGATGTGATCGGCCTCGAAGTCGGCTATCGCCTGATCGCCCTGGTCGACCGCAACCAGGGCGGCGAGCTGATGGGCCGGATCAAGGCGGTGCGCCGCAAGCTGTCCCAGGATCTCGGCTTCCTCGTTCCGCCCGTGCATATCCGCGACAACCTCGATCTTGCTCCGGGCGCCTATCGCATCACCCTGCTTGGCGTGCCGGTCGGCGAGGCCGAACTCCATCCGGATCGATTGCTCGCGATCAATCCGGGCAGCGTCCACGGCAGCGTGCTCGGCATACCCACACGCGATCCCGCCTTCGGCCTCGAAGCACTGTGGATCGAGCCCGGCACGCGCGACCATGCGCAGACGCTCGGCTACACGGTGGTCGACCCGGCCACGGTCGCGGCCACCCATCTCAGTCACCTGCTGCAGACCCATGCACACGAGCTGATCGGCCACGAAGAAGCCCAGCAGCTGCTCGACCGCCTCGCCATGAGCGTGCCGAAACTGGTCGAGGATCTGGTGCCCAAGCGGCTTTCGCTCGGCATCGTGGTCAAGGTCCTGCAAAACCTGCTGGCCGAGCGCGTGCCGATCCGCAACATGCGCAGCATCGTCGAAACTTTGGCGGAGCGTGCCGGCCAGAGTCAGGATCCCGACGCCCTGACCGCTGCGGTGCGCGTTGCGCTGGGTCGCCAGATCGTCCAGGACATCGGCGGATTCGGTGGTGAATTGCCGGTGGTGACGCTGGCGCCGGACCTCGAGCAGATTCTCGTGCAGTCGCTGCAGGGCGCCACGCCGGCCAGTGCAGCGCTTGAACCGGGGCTCGCGGAGCGCCTGCAGAAGAGTGCCGCCGATGCCGCGCGGCGCCAGGAAATGGCCGGCGAACCGGCCGTTTTGCTGACTTCTCCGGCCCTGCGGCCGTGGTTGGCTAGGTTTGTGCAACAGGCAGCTCCGGGACTCCGGGTGCTTGCCTACAACGAGGTTCCCGACAACCGCCAGGTGCGGTTGGTGGCGAGCCTGGGTCGATGAAGATGAACACTGTTGAAGACATGAAGCGACCGCTGGAGGTTGCATGAAGATCAAACGCTACACCGCACCCGATATGCGTCAGGCGATGCAGAAGGTACGCGAGGATCAGGGCCCCGATGCCGTGATCCTGTCCTCGCGCCGCGTCGATGGCATGAACGAGATCGTCGCCGCGATCGACTATGACGAGGCCCTGGTGCGCCAGGCGGTTGCGCAGATGCGCAGCCCCGCACCCGCCGCACCGGCAGCGGCCGCGAAAGCGCCGGCGGCAGCCAAGGTTCCGCTCACCAGCGCGCCTGCCGGTCGCGCGAGCGCGCCGCGTATTCCAGCCGACGAAGCGGCACGCCTGCTCATGCAGCAGACCCTGCCGCGCAAGGGTCAGGCCCGTGTCGCCGCACAACAGGCGGGCAAGCGCGAGCATGAAGAACAAGCTGAAGCAAGCCGGCCGGCTCCTGCCGCTTCGGTGCGCTCGCCGGCAACCGCCGCGCCAAGCGACGCCACCTACCAGCGCATGCAGCGCGAGATGACCCAGTTGCGCCAGCTTCTTGAAGCGCAACTATCGAGCCTGGCCTGGAATGCGCTGGATCGGCGTCAGCCCATGCGCACCCAGGTGCTGCGTGACCTGACCCGGCTCGGCATCGAGGCCGACGTCGCTGCCGACATCCTCGAGGATCTGCCCGAGGGCATGAGCGCCGAACAGTCGCGCTACCTGCCGCTTGGAATGCTGTCGCGGCGCCTGACCATCGGTGGCAAGGACTTTGTCGAACAGGGCGGCGCCATTGCCCTGGTTGGACCGACCGGAGCCGGCAAGACCACGACCATCGCCAAACTTGCCGCACGCGTCGCCGAAAAGCACGGACACAGCCAGGTTGCCCTGATCTGCACCGATGATTACCGGATCGGCGCGCAGGATCAGCTGACCCAGTACGGGCGACTGCTCGGCCTGGCCAGCTACACCGCGCGCAACAGCGCCGAACTGAGCAAGCTGCTCGTGCATCTGGCCGACACGCGTGTGGTTCTGATCGACACGCCCGGAATGAATCATCGCGACGAACGCCTCGTCATGCTGCTCGATACGCTCAGAGCGAATGCGGGTCGCGTGCGCAGCCTGCTCGTGCTTCCCGCGAACACGCAGGCGGCCGCCCTCGAGGAGAGCCTGCGCACCTACTCGGCGCTGGATCCCGACGGCTGCGTGCTGACCAAGCTCGATGAAACACCCTCGCTCGGACCGGCCCTCTCGGTACTGATCCGCAACGCGCTGGCCTTGCACTACACCACCGACGGTCAGCGCGTCCCCCAGGACATCGCAATCGCCGATGCACGTCGACTGGTCTGCCGTCTGGCCAATCCGACTGCCAGCGCAACCGCCGACGAACTCCACATGGCCGACCGCTTTGGTCGTACCGCCGTCGCTCTCGCATAAACCGAAAGGTCACCTGAAGCCATGAATCAAGCCAGTGCCCTGCAACAAGACAAATCCAATCCCCGGCCGGTCAAGGTCATTGCCGTCACCAGCGGCAAGGGTGGTGTCGGCAAAACCTGCGTCAGCGTCAATCTGGCGACCGCAATGGCCGCATCGGGCAAGCGTGTCCTGCTCCTCGATGCCGACCTCGGCCTGGCCAACATCGACGTGATGCTCGGTCTGCAACCTGCCTACAACCTGTCCCATCTGCTCAGCGGCGATTGCACCATCGAGGATCTGATTCTCGAGGGCCCCCACGGGATGCGCATCGTGCCGGCAACATCGGGCACGCGACGCATGGCCCAGCTCTCGCCGACGGAGAACGCCGGATTGATCCGCGCCTTCTGCGATTACGGCGAACCTCTGGATACGATGATCATCGACACCGGCGCCGGCATCGCCGACACGGTGACGATGTTCTGCTCGGCGGCCCAGGAAGTTGCCGTGGTCATCTGCGATGACCCGGCCTCGATCACCGACGCCTATGCCCTGATCAAGGTACTCAGCCGCGAATTCGGCGTGCAGCGCTTCCACATCATCACCAATCGCGTGCCGACCATGCAGCATGGCCGCGACCTCTACTCGAAGATCGTGCGGGTGACCGATCGCTTCCTCGATGTCACCCTCGATTTCGGCGGCGCCATACCCGACGACTACTACCTGCAGCGCGCCGTGCGCCGGCAAATGACCGTAATCGACGCCTATCCGGCCAGCCGTTCGGCATTGGCATTCAAGAATCTGGCCCAGCTTGCCGATAAGTGGGAAGGAGGTACCGGTGTTTCGGGTCATCTGGAGTTCTTTGTCGAGCGTAGCGGGCGCGTAGCGGCCGCTTCGGGAGCAAGTCAGTGAACTCGCCCAGTGCCGGCCTGTATCAGCAAGTCCAGCGCGGTGGCGCCGATGAGCTCGTGCATCGGCACTCGGCGATGGTCAAGCGTATCGCCTGGCATGTGAAAGGTCGCTTGCCGGCAAACGTGGAGATTGGCGACCTGATCCAGGCTGGCATGATCGGCCTGCTCGAGGCAGCGAGAAACTATGTACCAGCGAAAAATTCCAGCTTCGAGGCGTTTGCGGGTTTGCGTATCCGTGGAGCGATGCTCGACGAACTGCGCCGCACCGATTGGACACCGCGCTCGGTCTACCGACGCCTGCGCGAGGCCATGGATGCCATTCGCGCTATCGAGGCGGAAACCGGTCGCGAGGCCGAAGAGGCGGAAATCGTCAAGCGTCTTGGCATTTCGCGCGAGGAATACGCGCAGATCATGGACGACGCCAGCCGTTCGCGTGTGCTCAGCCTCAGTGCCGAGGACGACGAAGGCGAGTCGACTGTCTTCGACGTGGCCGACGACGAGGATGCGCAGCCGCAGATCCGTTTTGAAGACGGCGGACGGCGCCAGGCACTGGCTGCCGCGATCGGTGCGTTGCCGGAACGCGAGCAGTTGATGATGTCGCTCTACTACAACGAGGAATTGAATCTCAAGGAGATCGGTGAAGTGCTCGGAGTCAGCGAATCGCGGGTCTGCCAACTGCATGGACAGGCGCTGGTGCGGCTGCGCACGCGGCTGAGCGGCTGGCGCGAAGGAGCCTGACGCGATGCAGAAACTGACTACCATCGGTATTGTCATGGCGTTTGTCGTGGTCATGTCTGGCGCCGTGCTCAAGGGTGCCGGAATCCACGCGCTGTGGAGCGGCGCAGCCCTGATCGTCGTTTTCGTCGGTACCAGTTCGGCGATCATGGTGCAGACGCCCGCAGCGACGCTTTCACGCGGCCTGGGCATGCTCAAGTGGCTGTTCAAGCCGCCGCCGCAGGATTTCGAGGAGCAGCTCAAGAAGATCATCGGCTGGAGCGAAACCGCGCGCCGCCAGGGCCTGCTCGGGCTTGAGCCCCAGGTCGAGGCCGAATCCGATCCGATGGTCAAGAAGGGCCTGCAACTGCTGGTCGACGGCACCGAGCCGGACAACATCCGCGGCATCCTCGGGGTCGAGGCCGACGCCAAGAAACACGGCGACATGCTCTCGGCGAAGATCTACGAGGCAGCCGGCATCTACGCGCCGACCATGGGCATCATCGGCGCCGTGCTCGGCCTCATGGCGGTGATGCAGAATCTCGCCGATCCGAGCAAGCTCGGCCCCGGCATTGCCGGCGCCTTTGTCTCGACCGTGTACGGCATCGGACTGGCCAACCTGCTGCTGCTGCCGATGGCCAACAAGCTCAAGCTCGTGGTCAATGACCAGGCTCGCGAGCGCGAAATGCTGGTCGAAGGCATCGCCGCGATCGCCGAAGGCGAGAATCCGCGCAACATCGAATCGAAGCTGCGCGGCTACGTGCACTGACATGGCCGGGCGCAAGAAAAAGGTCGAGCACGAGGAACACCAGAATCACGAGGCCTGGGCAATCCCCTATGGCGATCTGGTCACCTTGCTGCTGGCCTTCTTCGTGGTCATGTACGCGGTCTCTTCGCTCAACGAAGGCAAGTTCCGCGTGCTCTCGAAATCACTCGAGGCAGCCTTCAATGGTTCGCCGAAGACGATCGAGCCGATCCAGTTCGGCGAACAGACTTCTTCGGCGTCGAAACCCTCGGCACTCGAGCTCAACACGGCGCCGGCACCGACCATGCAGCCGCTGGCCCTGGCCGCACCGCTGGCCCTGCCGGAACTGCCAATCACCTCGCAGGTAGCCAACGACGCCAATAAGGCCGAAGAAGCCGCGGAAGCCGAAACCAAGGTCGGACTCGAACGCATCGCCAAGGCGGTGGAAGAAGCACTGCAGAATCTGATCGACGAGAACCTGGTCGTCGTGCGACGGCACCGTACCTGGCTCGAAGTCGAGATCCGTACCGACATCCTGTTTCCAAGCGGTGTCGCCCTGCTGTCGCCCGAGGCGGTGCCGATCATCGAACGACTGGCGATCACGCTAGGCGGTTTTCCAAATGAATTGCGCATCGAGGGGTACACCGACAATGTCGCAATCAACACGCTCGCCTTCCCTTCGAACTGGGAACTTTCGGCGGCGCGCGCAGCCAGCGTGGCGCGGCTGTTTGCCGAAACTGACGTCGATCCGCGCAAGATCGCGATAGTCGGTCTCGGTGAATTCCATCCCGAAGCGGACAACGCCACCGCCGAGGGCCGCAATAGCAACCGCCGGGTCAAGATCATCGTACTCGGCGAGCAAGCCGACGAACCGGAGCCGAACCTCGTGGCCGGAGCCGGCAGCGCGCCTTGACGGGTCCCGCATGCAGCGGCCTGGCTGACAGTTGCGGCATGCTGCACTTGGCTTTCACCCCGCGATCAAGTGCTCCTGGTTCTGCCTTGGCCGCGCTCATCTGAGGGTACGCATGCCGCATCGGCGTGGCGATACCTGCGGATCACTATTTGCGGTACCATGGACACCGCTGGTACCCGCCATTGCCGCGCATCGCGGCCCGCCGAAGCCGGTGCCGGACTGGAAAGGTATGACCGACCGTCAAACCCGCGACAGGATGGAAATCCGCCGCAAGCTTCCCCGGCTCCCGGCACATGTGCTGCATGTCGTGCAGCTCGCCCTCAGTCCAGACGCCGATCTGGCCGCGACCGCCGCGGCCATCGCCACCGATGCGGATCTCGCCGCGAGGATCCTGCGCATTGCCAATTCGCCGCTGTATCCGACGCGCCGGGAAATCGACAACCTGCGCAAGGCGCTGATGATTATCGGCTTTAATGCCACGCTGACCCTGGCCCTGTGCTTCTCGCTATCGGCGATGTTCCGGCCGCTGCGGCAGATTTCGCTGGATCGGCAGCGAATCTGGCATCGTAGCGTGCTCGCCGCAACCGCGTGCAAGGTGCTCACCAGCAGGCTTGGCTGGCGCAACAGCGAGGAAGTGATGCTGGCCGCCCTGCTCCAGGATCTGGGCCAACTGGTACTGGCCCAGGAATTTCCGCAGGATTACAGCGCGCTGCTGGCGCGCCAGCTGCCGCATCATGAAATTCCGGAACAGGAAACCGCGCTGATCGGCTGCAGCCACATCGAGGTCGGCGCGTGGATGGCGCATGACTGGGGCCTGCCGGATTATCTCGGCGCGGCGATCCGCGAAAGCCACGAGGACTACCCGCTGGAGCCGCTGGAGCGGGCGGTCGCGCTGTCCGGTCTGATTGCCGACACCTGGGTCGGCCTCGATCACGAAGCGGCGCACTTGCTTGCCATCGATGGCGCCGACCGCTTGTTCGGCCTGCGTGGCAATCGCTATTCCGAGCTGCTTGCCGCTGTACAGGCCGCCCTGCCGGAGATGGCCGCCCTGTTCGATGTGAAACTGATCGAGAAAGAAGCGCAGGCGCAGCACAAGACACAGGCGGCGGCCGCTCCCGGCAGCGTCGAGGCGAGCCCGGTCGATACCGCCATTGCCGAGGCCGCACGCACGAAATCGCGCATCGCCAAGGCCGTGGCGCCGGAAAATCGCGACGCGGTGACCGGCATCTTCCATCGCGACTACGTCGCCGGCGTGCTCGCCACCGAATTCGCAGTCGCGCGCCGTCATGCCTGGGATTTCTCGATCGTCCTCGTGCGCCTGGAGAACTACGGACCGATCATGGCCGCAGGCGGGCAGACGGCGGCCGATGCCGTTCTGCGCCGGGTCGCCGAGGTGCTGGTCAATACCCTGCGCGACGAAGATGTGACCGGTCGCGTGCGCGAAGATGCGTTCCTGATCCTGCTGCCGGGTACCGGGCGCAAGTTTGCGCTACTGGTTCGAGACCGACTGATCAGCGCGTGCAAGGGGGCAATCTTGGCCGATGATGATCCTGCCACGCTGCTGCCCAAGCTGTCGCTCGGGATCGCCGATCTGGATCCAGCCGCTCCGTGCCACAGCGCACAGGAGTTGATCCAGGCAGCCGAACGCGATCGGCACGCGCCCGCCACCTGAGTCCCGCGCGTGGAGGCGGGCGACGAACACCGATACAATCGGCGGCCGTTTCCGCAGGCAGGGAGGTTTTCCCTGCACCCGGAGTGGTTGGCCAGGGCGTCTCCATGCTGCTGATGATCGACAACTACGACAGCTTCACCTTCAACCTCGTGCAGTATTTCGGCGAGCTTGGGGAGGATGTGAAGGTCATTCGCAACGACGAACTGAGCGCTGCCGAAATTGGCGCGCTCGATGCTTCGTCGATCGTGATTTCGCCCGGGCCGTGCACGCCGAACGAGGCCGGCGTTTCACTCGATGTCCTCAAGCAATTGTCGGCGCAGGTGCCAATCTTCGGTGTCTGCCTCGGCCATCAGTCGATCGGCCAGGCTTTTGGCGGCAAGGTCGTCAGGGCGCGTCAGATCATGCATGGCAAGACTTCGATGATCCATCACACCGGCGTCGGCGTGTTTCGCGGCTTGCCGAACCCGTTCGAGGCGACGCGCTATCACTCGCTGGTCGTTGAACAGGAGTCGCTGCCGGATTGCCTTGAGGTGACCGCCTGGACCGAGAATGCCGATGGCAGTCGCGACGAGATCATGGGGCTGCGCCATCGCAGCCTGCCGGTCGAGGGCGTGCAGTTTCATCCCGAGTCGATCCTGACCCAGCACGGGCACGACCTGTTGCGCAATTTTCTCGAGCGATGAGCGGCATCATTGTGGGAGCGACTTGAGTCGCTTCCCGCAGTGCAGACCCCACAGAAACACGATAGCTGGAATACGCATGACCTTCACGCCCCAACTGGCCCTGCAACGCACGATCGAGCATCGCGAGATCTTCCATGACGAGATGATCGCGCTGATGCGCCAGATCATGCGTGGCGAAGTCTCCGACGCGATGATCGCAGCGATCCTGACCGGCTTGCGCGTGAAGAAGGAAAGCATCGGCGAGATCAGCGCTGCGGCTGAAGTCATGCGCGAGCTGGCCGCACCGGTTGCGGTCGCCGATCACGGCAACTTCGTCGATATCGTCGGCACCGGCGGCGATGGCGGCAACAGCTTCAATATTTCCACCGCATCAATGTTCGTCGTCGCCGCTGCAGGTGCGCGCGTGGCCAAGCACGGCAACCGCAGCGTGTCGTCGAAATCCGGCAGCGCCGACGTACTCGAAGCACTCGGCGCTTGCATTGAGTTGCAGCCCGCCCAGGTCGCCACCTGCATCGAGCAGGTCGGTATCGGTTTCATGTTCGCGCCGATCCATCATCCGGCGATGAAGGCGGTTGCGCCGGTGCGTCGCGAGATGGGTGTGCGCACGATCTTCAATATCCTGGGGCCACTGACCAATCCGGCCGGGGCGCCGAATATTCTGCTCGGCGTGTTTCATCCTGATCTGGTCGGCATCCTTGTGCGCGTGCTCAAGCAGCTTGGTGCACGCCACGCGCTGGTGGTCTGGGGCAAGGACGGCATGGACGAGATCTCGCTCGGCGCCTCGACCCTGGTTGGCGAGCTGCGTGATGGCGCCATACGCGAATACGAGTTGCATCCCGAGGAGCTTGGCTTTGCCATGGCTTCGGGGCGGCAGTTGCGCGTCGGGAATGCCGGGGAATCGCGCGTCAAGCTGATCGAGGCACTCGACAACACCGAAGGAGTCGCACGCGACATCGTCATGCTCAATGCGGGTGCGGCCTTGTATGCGGCTGATGCGGCGACCTCGATTGACGCAGGAATCACCATGGCGCGCGAGGCGCTCGCAAGCGGCGCGGCACGCGCGAAGCTTGATGAATTTGTGCGAGCAACACGAGAGATTGCGGGCGGAAAAGAATCGTAGGAGCCCCTTCAGGGGCGATTCTCTTTCTTGCATTGACGAATAGCTCGCCCGTAAACGGGCTCCTGCGGTTGACCGAGGGATGGAAATTCGATGAGTGACATTCTGGATCGCATCCTTGCACGCAAGGTCGAAGAAATTGCCGAACGCAGTGCGCGGGTTCCGATGGCGGAACTTGTCGCGCGCGTCGCCGACCTGCCCGACACACGCGGCTTTGCGGCGGCAATCGAGGCGAAGATCGAAGTCGGTCTTCCGGCGGTGATTGCCGAGATCAAGAAGGCCAGTCCGAGCAAGGGCGTGATCCGCGCAGATTTTGATCCGGCATCGATTGCACGAAGCTACGAGCGCGGCGGAGCAGCCTGTCTTTCGGTACTGACCGATGCCGATTTCTTCCAGGGCAGCGAGGTGTATCTGCGCGCGGCCCGCGCGGCCTGTTCGCTGCCGGTGCTGCGCAAGGATTTCACGATTGATCCGTACCAGGTCTACGAGGCGCGCGCGATCGGTGCCGACTGCATCCTGCTGATCGTCGCCGCGCTCGACGACGCCGCCTTGCTTGAACTGAGCCTGCTCGCCGCCGAACTCGATCTGGACGTCCTCGTGGAGGTGCATGACGAGGACGAGCTTGAGCGTGCACTCGAGATCCCGGCACCGCTGATCGGGGTCAACAATCGCAACCTGCGCACATTCGAGGTATCGCTGGACACCAGCCTGAAACTGCGTGGACTCGCTCCGGCCGATCGCCAGCTGGTCAGCGAAAGTGGCATTGCGACGACTCAAGACATTGCCCGACTGCGCAGCGCCGGCATTGATGCGTTCCTTGTCGGCGAGACCTTCATGCGCGCTGCCGATCCGGGCGCGGCGCTCCAGCAACTTTTCTTCACCGACTGATGAATGCGTGTGCGCAAGACAGCGCCGCTGGCACGGCGGCGGCGAAGCCTCGTGTCGTCCTGTTCGACTTCGACGGCGTGTTGATGCGCGGGGATGCGTTCTCGCGCTTTGTCTGGTCGCGCTTTCGCCGATCGTGGTGGCGGATGCTGCTCGCCGTCATCGCCCTGCCCTGGCTGCTGCCGTTTATTGCGATCCGCGCCCTGCGCATTCCGATCATTGGCGTGTTCGTGCGCATCAGCCTGCTGGGAATCGGCCAGCCGCGTTTCGATCTGCTGGTACGCGAATTTGCTGCTGAGCTGGTCGGCAAGCCGCGCATATTCATCCGCGAAGGCATCAGCGCGATGCGTCGGCATATCGCCGATGGTGATCGCGTCGTCATCGTCACCGGTTGCGAGGAAAACCTGGTTCGCGCGATCTTCAACGCGATCGGCCTGCCCGATCTTGAGATCATCGCTTCACGCTTGCGTGCGGGCCGGCTCGGCATGCGCAAACAAGTACACAACTTCGGCGCGGCCAAGCCCGTGCAGATTGCCGATCACGGCATCAGCGAACCGTGGGATCTGGCCTACAGCGATTCGGCGAACGACATTCCAATGCTCAAGCGCGCGGCCGAAGCGGTGCTGGTCAATGCCGACGCGCGCACGAGCTTGCGCATCCGCCGCGCGCTCGGGCGCGACGTGCGCCAGGTCAATTGGTTCTAATGTAGTGCTTGGCTATTCTTTGAACTGGGCCGGCGATTCGCACGGATGACTTTGTGCAGGATGTCATTGATTTTGGCCGTGCCAACGAAGGGCTTGGGATTGCGCAAGAAGCGCACTGGCCTTTGTGGGTCAGTGCTGCGCGCTGACACTCTCTTGGCCCTGACCACAAGCGTTCGATCACAGATCGAACCCACCGTTGGCAGTGAACAGGGCAGCCCCACCGAAGATTTCTGCCGCCCAGACTCCTGGGAGCCTGTCGGACTTTGCTCGGCCGGGCTGCGAATCCGTCTGTGCGGTTCATATTCGCGCCGCTTTTTGACCCATAGAACCACTATGGGCCTGCAAATCGTCACAAATCTGCCCTCACACAGCCGAATTCTCGCCTCAACCGGCAAAGTCCGACAGGCTCCTAGGGCAACGCTGATCCAGTGGCCCCAAGTCGCCGCAAGCTCACCATCAACGTTGTTCGGGGCGACGACCAAGCACGACGATGGTTTTGCCGGATACGCTGATCATGCCCTGCTCTTCGAGCTGCTTGAGCACGCGACCGACCATCTCGCGCGAGCAGCCGACGATGCGGCTGATTTCCTGGCGCGAGATGCGGATCTGGGTACCGTCCGGATGCGACATCGCATCGGGCTCTTCGGTCAGGTCGATCAGGGTCTTGCCGACCCGGCCGGTGACGTCCATGAAGGCCAGACGACTGACCTTGCGACTGGTATGCAGCAGACGATTGGTCAGTTGCGCGCCGATCGCGAACAGGATTTTCGGACATTCATCACGCAGCGGCCCCTCGAACAGGTTGAACAAGCGTTCGTAGCCGATCTCGGCCAGTTCGCAGGGCGTGCGCGTGCGCACCATGACCTCGCGACGCGGAGTCTCGACAAACAGGCCCATCTCGCCGATGAACTCGCCGCGATTGAGATAGGCGAGGATCAGCTCACGACCTTCCTCATCTTCCGAGGATACGGTCAGCGAACCGTCGATCACGTAGTAGAGAATGTTGGCGGAGTCACCCGGGCGGATGATCGCAGTCTTGTTCGGATAGCGGCGGCGATGGCACATGCCGAGGAATTTTTCCATCGCACCCCGATCCGGGATCAACGAATCCGGAGCCTGCACCTTGGAAACATTGCGTTGCAGGGTGTATCGGAAATCAGCCATTTTCACGCGAGCATCTCCCATTTCGTCGCGTTTGCAGGTCACAAACGCGACAGAAGTTCCACCGACTGCGCCCCTGATTCGCAGCTATTCGCCAATCTTATTGCAATTCGAGGGTCGCATGTCGGCATGGCCTGCCAGCTTGGCGCTGTTGGCGGTGCTTCCGGCGACGTGAGCTTTCCATTTCACGCACGCCGGCTGGATCCATGTTGTCCGGTTTTCGCCAGGACTGGACGCGCCAGAGGTTTCGTCGACTGCATGATTGGCCCATAATGCGCGCCGTTTCCCCGGGGTCCGGGTTGGAGAGGTGAGCTGTGGTCAAACCCATTCCCCGTCTGCGTCTGCAAGGTTTCAACAACTTGACCAAGGCGCTCAGTTTCAACATCTACGACATCTGCTATGCGGTGTCCGAAGACCAGCGCCAGCGTTACATCGAGTATATCGATGAGGCCTACAACGCCGAGCGCCTGACCACGATCCTGACCGACGTGGCCGACATCATCGGCGCCAACATCCTCAACGTCGCGCGCCAGGATTACGATCCTCAAGGTGCCAGCGTGACGATCCTCATTTCCGAGGAACCGGTCGTCGACAGGCTCGGTCGTGACACGATTTCGGGCGCGGTCGTCGCGCACATGGACAAGAGCCACATCACCGTTCACACCTACCCGGAAACGCATCCGCACAACGGCATCGCGACCTTTCGCGCGGATATCGACGTGGCCACCTGTGGCGTGATCTCGCCGCTCAAGGCGCTCAACTTCCTGATCGACAGCTTCGAGTCGGATATCGTCATCGCCGACTACCGCGTGCGCGGCTTCACCCGTGATGTGAAAGGTCGCAAGCACTACATGGACCATCGCATCAACTCGGTCCAGGAATACCTGGCCAAGCACATCCGCCAGAAATACGAGATGTTCGACGTCAACGTGTATCAGGAAAACATGTTCCACACGAAGATGCACATCAAGGACTTCGACCTCGATACCTACCTGTTCGAGGCACACTCCGACGATCTGTCATTCAAGGAACGCCAGCGCATCGAAACGCTGGTACGCCGCGAGATCGAGGAGTTGTTCCACGGTCGCAATCTGGTTTGACGGCCGAGATTCGGGATTCGGGATTGGGGATGACCAGCCGTTCGGCTGTGAAAGGCCGCAAGAGCGGAATCGCGCATGCCCAGCTTGTTCGAATCCCCAATCCCGAATCCCGAATCTCTAGATTTTGTAAGCAACAGCGCGCATCACATTGGCGGCAAATCGCATCAATCCCTTGACCGGCGGCGGCAGTTCGATGCCTCCGGCGGCGAGTGCATTGTCGGCATGGCGGGCTTCGTCTTCCTTCATCTGCATGACGATCGCGCGGCTGCGCTGGTCGGTTTCGGGCAGCTTGCCCAGATGCCCTTCGAGATGGGCTTCGACCTGGCGCTCGGTTTCGACGACGAAGCCCAGACTCAGACGATCGCTGACCAGTCCTGCGACTGCGCCGATCGCATAGGCGCCGCCGTACCAGAGCGGGTTGAGCAGGCTCGGGCGGTCGCCAAGCTCGTGCAGGCGTTCGCCGCACCAGGCCAGATGATCGGTCTCCTCGGCCGCCGCTTCGAGCAACTGGCGACGAACCCTGGGGTCACGAGCAACTGCGGCCTGCCCCGAATACAACGCCTGCGCGCAAACCTCGCCGACATGGTTGATCCGCATCAAGCCGCCAACATGGCGGCGCTGCTCGTCGTCCAGCGCGGCCTCGTCAATTCCGATCGAGGGCGAAGGCCGATTCGATACCGGTTGCGGATCGAAAGCCGTGCCGAGGGCGTGCTCGATTTCGACGAGGACGCGATCGAGATGGGAGAGCGGTCTTTCCAACTTCAAGTCTCCAATTGACGGGCCAGCAAGGCCAGCGGATGCAGCACCGGAATCATCGAATCGCGCTGGCGCAGGCCGTTACCGAGAAAGATCCGGCAACCGATGTTGGACGTCAACAGCAGATCGGGTGATTGCCGGGCGACCTGGTCGAGTTTCTCCGCGCGCAGTCGATCTGCGCGATCGGCCTGTTCGATGAAATAGCTGCCAGCCGCACCACAGCAGCCCGGCTGATCAGGCAATACGAGCAGTTCCAGCCCCGGAATCCTGGCCAGCAGTTGCAACAAGGGCTGCTTGCCGCTGCCTACATTCATCTGTGTGCACGGCAGGTGCAGAGCAGCACGCTGGTGCAGCGGCTTGAAACGCAGATTGTTCCAGCCCTCGTCGGCAACGAGAAACGCGAGAACATCCTCTATCCGCAAGCCGGAACCGGCCATGGTCTGATCGCGCAGGCTGCCGAGGCAACCCGAGGCACTGACCAGAACGGTTGCGGCTTCACAGCCCTGCAAGGCCACGCGCGTCGCCTGCGCGGTTCGCGCAGCTGCCTCGCGCTCGCCAGCATGCAGGGCCAGGGCGCCACAACAGACCGTCCCGGTCGGCATGACAACTTCATGGCCAAGCGCAGTCAGCAGGATCCTCGCGCCGTCCAGCGTATCGCGATCGAAAACGCTGGCCACGCACCCCGGGAACAGGATGATCCGACCACGACGATCGGACGTGATCGGGGCTGCGGAAAGCGGCCCTGGCCGACGCCGCGGCGTTGCCGGCATTTCTTCGGCGAGACGCCGAAGCCTGGATCGTCGTGGCAACCAGCGCGCCAGTGCCGGCAACCAGCGTTCGGCACGCAGGGCCGAGCCAAGTCGGGCCAGCCTGACCAGAATGGCCGGATCGGCCAGCCAGCGAGCCAGTCTCCCGCGCGCAGGCTGCGACGGTTTGAGCAGGGCACGGGTCTGAATCAGGATTTCCTCGTACTGCACCTGCGACGGGCAGACCGCCTCGCAGGCCCGGCAGCCAAGGCAATGATCAAGGTGGGTGCTTGTCCGGGCGGAAGCCGGCAACTGGCCGCTGGCGAGGCGCCTGGCCAGGGCGATGCGCCCGCGTGGCGACTCGGCCTCGTGCTGATCGAGGCGATAAGTCGGGCAGTGCGGCAGGCACAGGCCACACATCACGCATTGATCGGTCAGGGCGGCAAGATCGTTGTCCGGCTGCCCGTGGGTCGTATCGGCCATGACTTGATGCTATCATTCGCGGCTCGCTGCGCGCCGCCTGTTTTCGGTGCGCAGACTTGCGTGGTGCGGAGGGTTCCTATATTCTCCCGCGCCTTTCGCCGCATCCAGCCCATCTTGGGCATTCAAGGTTTTGATATGAAGACGATCAGCGCCAAGCCAGAAAGCGTCAAGCGCGACTGGTACATTGTCGACGCAACCAACAAGACGCTTGGCCGCCTGTCGACCGAACTCGCTCGCCGCCTGAAGGGCAAGCACAAGCCGATCTACACGACCCACGTCGACACCGGGGATTTTCTCGTTGTCGTCAACGCGGAGAAGATCGCTGTCACCGGCAACAAGCTGAATGACAAGAAGTACCATCGCTTCACCGGTTACATCGGCAACCTGAAGACGACCTCGCTCAAGGATCTGCTTGCAGCGCATCCCGAGCGCGTCATCGAGATCGCCGTCAAGGGTATGCTGCCGAAGAACCCGCTGGGTCGTGCGATGTATCGCAAGCTCAAGGTTTACGCCGGCCCGAACCATCCGCACACCGCCCAGCAGCCGCAAGTGCTGGATATTTAATCTCAGGTATCGACAGTCATGGCAGCGATCCAACAGAACTACGGCACCGGCCGTCGCAAATCCTCCGCCGCACGCGTGTACCTGCGTAAAGGCAGCGGTGCGATCACGGTCAACGGCAAGGCGCTTGACGAATTCTTCGGCCGCGAGACTGCACGCATGATCGTGCGTCAGCCGCTGCAGTTGGTCGAAGCCACCGAGAAATTCGACATCCTCGTCAGCGTCACTGGCGGCGGCACGACCGGCCAGGCCGGCGCGATCCGCCTCGGCATTGCCCGCGCCCTGGTCGAATATGACGAAAGCCTGAAGTCGCCGCTGCGCAAGGCCGGATTCATGACCCGTGACGCCCGCGAAGTCGAGCGCAAGAAGGTCGGTCTGCACAAGGCACGTCGCGCGACCCAGTACTCGAAGCGCTAATCAGCCTACAGCCCCGTAGCCAAGCGGTAAGGCACCTGACTCTGACTCAGGCATCGGTGGTTCGAATCCATCCGGGGCTGCCAATACCAGATCAGGTCAACCGGCCGCAAACCGGACAAGGACTCGATACAGTCCAGCCGGATGCCAACGGATCAGGCAGATCATCAAAAAACCCCGCCCGGTGCGGGGTTTTTTGTGGGCGGGTACCTGACCCTCGAGATCTGACCTGTCGAGATCCGAGTATGGTCGGCGCAGTCGAGCTCGCTGCGCCGTGCCGGACGCGACACTGCGAATATCGCCAGGGTTGAACTTTGTTCCTTGTCCATCGCTCGATACGCGGCGCATCGGGCTGGATGGGCAATCACGCGGCAGCGGCTGAGGAAGCACACATTGAAGTAGGTGGTTCCGCTCACGGTGCGTATCCGCATTGGCGCGGCTTCCTGCGCACGGGCGTGCCGGTGTTCTATGACGTGTTCGAGCTTGACCTGTCCCTGTATCACGACCTCGGCTTTGATTTGTTCAAGCTCGGCGAACTGGCGGTCATCCGCCTGGACGAATTCAGCCTTGCCGGCAAACGCTGGGAAGACCTGCGCCAGGCGGTCAATCGATCAACCAGGGAGCAGCTCAGCTTCGAGTTGATCGAGTCACCGTTCGACTCCGTGCTGATGAGCGAGCTCGAACAGGTCTCCGATGAATGAATGGCTGGCCGACAAGTCGGCGCCGCAATGGGTCGGCCCGTGCCTTGGCTATCCGCGCGGACTTTGGGTGCCGGGACTGCTCATCGACATCGCCGCCCTGGTCGATGGCGGCTACCGGCGATTCCTGTTCGGCGGGCGTCACGGCTCCTGAAATCAGAGCAACGCGCATGCGCACCCACATGCAGTTGCCCGTGATCTGGTGGGTCTGCGCTGCGCGCTGACGCTTTCCCTTCACCCCAGCCAGCAGCGTTCGATCACCGATCGAAGCCACCATATGTTCGGGCTTAACGGCTTGTAAACACCTTCGGACGGACGGACTGCTATTTTCCGCCAGCCTCGCGGGAACCCGTTGCGGGCATCGATCCGAGTCAGGGGAGTTTCGCGCATGTCGTTCCGTCGAGTGTTTCCGGTTTGCCTGCGCGCCGGCGTGCTGGCACTTGGCCTCGGCGCCATTGCGGGCGTGGCCCACGCGGACGAACCGGCCTGGCTGCTCGCCAGCGGAATCAGCGCCTTCGTCGCCACGCCTGCCACTGCCTATCCGCATCCGGTTCCGCCGCCGGCGACGACACAGCAACAGGAACGCGGCGCGTTCTCGCCGATCCAGTTGGTCTTGAATCTGGCCAATCACCTGCGCGACATCCGCTACAAACGTGGTGGCCGCGAGCCCTCGACGGGTTTCGATTGCAGCGGATTCGTGCGCTATGTGTTCCGCCAGGGCATCGGCGCGGATCTGCCGAACACCTCGGCCGCCCAGTTCAGGGCCGGGCAGAAAATCGCCCGCAGCGATCTGCGCAGTGGCGATCTTGTTTTCTTCCGCACCGCCGGCAAGCGTGTCTCGCATGTCGGCATTTATGTCGGCGATGGCGAATTCATCCACGCGCCATCAACCGGCAAGCGGGTCAGCGTCAGTCGCCTGGCCGAGCCCTACTGGTCGCGCCGTTTCGCCGGCGCCAAGCGTCCCGATGTGCTCGTCGCACATGACGATACTGATCGGCGCAATCAGGGCTGATCAGCTCTGCGACGCGATTCAGCGCACCTGCATCAGGGCTTCAATCTCGTCGGCGTCCTTCGGTACGCCCGCGGAAATTACTTCGGGATCGCCGCTGGTGACGACAACATCGTCCTCGATGCGGATGCCGATGCCGCGAAACCGCGCCGGCACGCCTTTCATGTCGGGACTGATGTAGATGCCGGGCTCGACCGTCACCACCATGCCCGGCTCAAGCTCGCGGAATTCGCCGTCGACGCGATAGTCGCCGACATCATGCACGTCGAGGCCGAGCCAGTGGCCTGTCTTGTGCATGTAGAACTTGCGGTAGGTATGTGCTTCGAGATTGCCCTTGAGGCTGCCCTTGAGCAAGCCAAGCTTGATCAGGCCGGCCGTCAAGGTGCGCACTGCAGCCTGGTGATAAGCCTCGAACGACAGACCCGCGCGTACCTTGTCGATGGCGGCGAGTTGGGCGGCAAGGACGATGTCATAGAGTGCGCGTTGCTCGGGTGAATAGCGCCCATTGACCGGAAACGTGCGCGTGATATCGGAGGCATAACAGGAATACTCGGCGCCGGCGTCGATCAGCAGCAGGTCGCCATCGCGAAGCGGAGCGTTGTTGGCGCGATAATGCAGCACGCAGCCGTTCGCACCGCCGCCGACGATCGGCTCGTAGCTCGCCACAGCACCGTGCTTGCGGAAGGTATGCAGCAGTTCGGCTTCGACCTCGTGCTCGTTCATGCCCGGTCGGGTCGCCCGCATCGCGCGTCGGTGCGCCTCGGCGGCGATCTGCGCGGACTTGCGCATCAAACGCAGTTCGGCGCGCGATTTGTACAGGCGCAGATCATGCAGCAGGTGTGACAGGGCGACGAATTCATGCGGCGGCTTGGCACCCTGGCGGATGTTCGAGCGCACGCGATTGACCCATCCCATCAGCACCAGGTCGAAATCGGTGTCACGACCGAAGTGGTAGTAGACGCGTGCGCGCCCCTCGATCAGGCCGGGCAGGATGTCGTCGATATCCTCGATCGGAAAAGCATCGTCCATGCCGTAATCGGCCACCGCCCCTTCCTGGCCGGCACGATGGCCATCCCACTGCTCGCGTGCGCGGTCGCGCTCGCGGCAGAACAGGATGACCTCGCCCTGCACACGCCCGGGCACGAGGGCAAGCACCGCATCGGGCTCACCAAAGCCGGTCAGGTAATGGAAATCGCTGTCCTGGCGAAAGGCATAGTGGGCATCATTGTTGCGCAGGCGCTCGGCGGCGGACGGCACGATGACGATCGCATCGCGGCCGGCCATGCGCATCAACTGTTTGCGCCGACGAATGAATTCCTTGCGATCGATCATCAGTGCAGACGCCGACTGACCGGAGCAGAAGCCGCCTTCAACGCCGCCCCGGGATCGAGCTCGCTGCAGAGCAGGAGGACACCGACGCGAACGAATTCGAGCACCTCGGCCAAAGCCGCCTCATCCTCCTCACTGCCGGTGTATTCGAGATTGGAAGCCGCGATGTTGCCGAAATCCTGCACGATTTCGCGGGCGTCCACAGGCATCTCCTTGCCCGGGCGGCCAGCTCCGGCGAGCCCGATGCCACCAAGAAAACCGCGGCACCAGTCGACCAGCGCTTCAGCTCGCACCGCCAAGGCGACTTCATCGCCCGGCAGCAGGGGTTCAAACGCCAGCTCCGCATCATCAAGCTGCTCCCGGCAGACATGATAAAGCTGCGCGAATATCGCATCGCCACGAGCTGCTTCAAGATCGAAGGCCAGCGCCTCGGTCCAGTCTTCAGCCGTGGTCTTGCCACCGGCACAGAGGTAGCCGGTCAACGAGCCATGCAGGTCACTGGCGTTGATACCGATCTGCAGTCGGCTCAAGGTTTCGGAGAGTTCCTGGTAACTGATCGAGGTTGCGGACATTCGCGGCAAAGGCTTGGATGAACGGGTAATTGTAGCGCGCATCCGCGCGATTCTGGTTTGAAGCCGGCTCGTCTGATGGCGCCGGCGAAACCGCCGTCCTGCACATGGCAAGCCCGCGCATGATTGCCTACACTGGCTTCCGGGCGCGACTGCGCCGAAGTGGAGATCCGCGCAGCATCATGAGGGCGCAACCGCCATCGCGAAGATACCGAGCCGGGCTTGCCGCTGGCTGGATGGTTGCAATCGTGATGCTGACAACCTGCATTTCCAGCGCGGCCATCGAGCGCGAGTTCTACTTTGAACGTCTCGATGACGAAAGCGGGCTCTTGCAGAACTCGGTGCTCTCGCTGCTGCAAAGCAGTGACGGAACCATCTGGGTAGGCACCCAGGGGGCCTTGCACCATTTCGATGGCTACCGGTTCCACATTTTCGAGCAGGGTGCCGATGATCCGGCCGGTCTTCCGGACAGTGCCATCACGGCGCTGGCCGAAACGGCGGATCGGCACCTGTGGGTTGGCAGCAGTGCCAGCGGCGTCGCCCGGTTTGACCCCACGACAGGTCGTTTCGATTCATTTTCACTGCCTGCCGATGCTGTCGATCGCAATGCCCGCGAGACCATCACGGCTTTGCGCCTGGATCCTTCGCGCGGCTTGTGGATCGGCAGTCGTGGCGGGCTGGATCTGCTCAGCGCCGAAAGCAACGGTCGCGAGCGCCTCGCGACCGCGTTGGACGGCCCGGCCGTCGGCGTCGTGCACGACCTGCTGCTCGCCAGCGGCGGTGATCTCTGGGTCGCCAGCGGTTCGGGGCTTTGGCGCGTTGGCCATGACACCAATCAGATCCGGCGCGTCGGCGCCAGCACATTGAATGACGTTTCGAGCATCTTCGAGGATCATGCGAATAATTTGTACATCGGCACTTCGACGGGATTGTCACGCGTTGATCCGGCCAACGGCGAAGTACGCCTGGTGTGGCCGAGCGAGCACGGCGCAAACATCAATGCGATCGTTGAAGACAATGCCGGCAAACTCTGGCTTGCGGTCAGCGGAAAGGGCCTGGTCATTCTTTCCGCAGACAGCGGCGAGTTCCGCTGGATCCGTCCGCAGGCCGATCTCAAAGGTGGATTGCCGCAGGGCGGCATAACACGGCTGCTGGTCGATCAATCGGGCCTGCTGTGGGTGGGCAGCGACGCGATGGGCCTGAGCAAGGTTGATCCATCCGGAGCGACCTTCCGGTTCATTGCCGATTTCGATCCCCTGCGCAATCAGGATACGACCAACAACATCCGCTCCATTCTTGAGGATCGCAGCGGCCACCTCTGGCTCGGCACCGATGGCGACGGCCTGAAAGCCTACGATCGACGCTCGGGTCGGTTCACCTACTACGATCGCACGATTGCGCAGGCATTCTCCGCAGCATATCCGAGTCTCATCCGGGTCGAGGCGCTGGCCGAAGATGCTGCCGGGAAGATCTGGTTTGCCAGCAATCTGGGCGTCGCAACACTCGATCCGGAAAGCGGCATGATCGATGTCCTGCCCGCCGCACCGGTCAGCGCTGGCAGGCAAGGCGACCCGAGTCGGCGCGCGCTCATCATCAGCCGAGATGGCGCAATCTGGTTTGCCGGCCGCAATGTCGGCGTCGTGCGTTACGACCCGCGCAGCGGCGAAAGGCGGATCTGGCAACATCGCGATGGCGATCCATCAAGCCTGACCCACAACCAGGTGTTTGCCCTCCACGAAGCCCGCTCGGGGCGTATCTGGGCCGGCACCGCGGACGGGCTCAACCTGATTGATCCGGCCAGCGATGCCGTGCGTGCATTCCGGCATGGACGCGACAATCCGGGTTCGCTGTCGAGTGACGTTGTCCGCGTCATCCATGAAAGCGCGGATGGCAGCATCTGGATCGGAACCCATGGCGGCCTCAACCAGCTTGCCGAACTCGGGCCCGGGCCGGCGCGCTTCGAACGCATCCTCAAGCAGGATGGACTGCCCGACTCGACTGTCTATGCGATTCTTGAAGATTCCTCGCACCGGCTTTGGATCAGCTCCAATCGCGGCATAGCCACGCTTGATCTGGACACGCGAGCGATTCAGGATTTTTCGATCAAGGACGGCCTGCAGGGCCAGGAATTCAATGGCGGCGCGTTCAGCCGGTTGCGCGACGGTCGGTTGGCTTTCGGTGGCATCAAGGGCCTCAACCTGGTCGCACCCGGCGCGGCTTCGGCCAGCCGCTTTGCCGCGCCCGTCGTGGTCAGTGACGTGCGTGTTGGCAATCGCCTTTTGAGCAACTACCAATCGGGTCAGCCAGTGCAGATGGCGCAGGACGACCAGGTCGTTCATTTCACGTTTGCCGCGCTTGATTTCACGGCCCCCGAGCGCAACCAGTTCCGCTACCGGCTGGAGGGTTTCGACGCGGATTGGGTCAACGTCGGCACACGACATGAGGCGACCTACACCAATCTCGATTCCGGCCAGTACGTTTTTCGTGTCTTGGCCAGCAACCACGATGGCTTCTGGAATGAAGCCGGCGTATCGGTGCCGCTCGTGGTGACGCCAACCTGGTGGAACAGCGGATTGATGAAGGCGATCTATGCCATCTGCGGCTTGCTCGCGGCCTTGGCACTGTGGCTGGCAATGCGGCACAAGCGCCGCGAGCAGCGCCTGCACGCGATCGAGCTTCAGGATCGCGAGGGTCGCCTGCGACTCGCCCTGTGGGGTTCCAGCGACGAGTTCTGGGATCTCGACATGGAAAGCGGGGTCTTGATCCGCCTCAGCGCATCACGGGCCCGGGGCAACCAGCACGAGGAGATCCATTCGGTCTACGACTGGGTCAGGGAGAACATCCATCCGGAGGATCAGCGCGTCATCGCCCAGAAACTCAACGACCACATCAACAATCGCGCGCCCCTGTTCGAATCCGAGCAACGCATGCGCATCGACAATGGCCGATGGATCTGGGTTCTCGTGCGCGGCAAGATCGTCGAACGCAATGACGAGGGTCGCCCTTTGCGCATCTGCGGTACCGCCCGCGACACCACGGCCACGCGCGAGGCCGACCGCGAGCGCCGCATCGTCCAGGAAGTGATCAGCAGCATGCGCGAAGGGGTCACCGTTTGTGACCTCGATTTCAATTTCGTCTCGGTCAACCCCGCCTTCACGCGCATTACCGGCTGGCAGGAACAGGAAGTGATCGGTCGCAACGTCTCGATACTCAATTGCGCACAGCATTCGGCCGAGCACTACCAGAATATGCGTGATTCGATCATGCGCGAAGGCCTGTGGAGAGGCGAACTCTGGCAAAGGCGCAAGGATGGCGAGGAGTTCCTTTCCTGGCTGCAGAGCTCCGAAGTCCGCGACGCCCATGGCCAGCGCACCCATTTCATTGGTGTGCTCACCGACATCACCGAGCGCAAGCGCAACGAGCAGGAACTGCGTTACCTGGCCAACTACGACACCCTGACCGGCCTGCCCAATCGCACCCTGCTGTCGGAGCGCCTCGGGCATGCGGTGATCCGCGCACGCCGGGGCGGACACAAGGTGGCGGTCCTGTTTCTCGACCTCGATCGCTTCAAGCACGTCAATGATTCAATGGGGCATGCGGCGGGCGACCGCATGCTCAAGGCCGCCGGCAGCCGTCTGCGCGACAACATCCGTGATGGCGATACGGTTGCACGCATCGGTGGTGACGAGTTCACCGTTGTTCTCGAAGAACTGACCGACGGCATCGAGGCCGAACGCGTCGCGCAGAAACTGATCAGTGCCTTCGAGAAGCCGCTTGAACTCAACGACGGCCAGGATGTCGTGATATCGCCCTCGATCGGCATCAGCCTGTACCCCGACCATGCGCAGACGCCAACCGACCTGCTCAAGTTTGCCGACACCGCGATGTACCAGGCCAAGGATCGCGGTCGCAAGACCTACATGGTGTACACCGAGACCATGGATGCCGCCGCGCGCATGCGCGCGACCCTGGTCGGTGCACTGCGCAAGGCCATCGAGCGTGACGAACTCAGCCTGGTCTATCAACCCAAGTTGTCCCTGCTCGACGAACACATCACCGGGGTCGAGGCCTTGCTGCGCTGGCGCAGTCAGGAACTCGGCGACATACCGCCTTCCGTCTTCATTCCGGTGGCCGAGGAATCCGGCCTGATCGTCGAGATCGGCGACTGGGTGCTCACGCGCGCCTGCCAACAGCTCGCACTATGGCAGCAGGGCGGTCTGCGCGATATTTCGATGTCGGTGAATCTCTCGGTTCTGCAGTTGCAGCACAGCGACCTGATCCAGCGACTCTGCGACATTCTCGCCGCCAACGACATCGCCCCGAACCAGCTCGAGCTTGAGTTGACCGAGAGTGTGATCATGGCCAATGCCGAGCAATCGATCAGCACGCTGCGCCAGCTCAAGACGGTCGGTGTGACCCTGTCGATCGACGATTTCGGCACCGGGTATTCCTCGTTGAGCTATCTGCGCCGACTGCCGATCGACGCACTCAAGATCGACAAGGAATTCGTCGGCGATATCACCACGGATCCGGACGACGAGGCGATCACCGCGACCGTCATAAACATGGCCCATTCGCTGGGACTCAACGTGATCGCCGAAGGCGTCGAGACGGCCGAGCAGGCCGAATACCTCCGCGAACAGGGCTGCGACGAGATCCAGGGTTACTGGTTGTCCAGGCCGATTCCACCGGCGCAATGCTTCGCGTTCCTGCAGGAACGCGTCCGCCGCCGCCGCTCAATTCTGGCCGCTCAATGATGACGCACGCGCGCGCACCGGGGTGCTGATCCTGTCTCTTTATCCGGTGTATAGTTCAGACCATGTCCGAGAAAGCACCGCCCCTGACGGCCATCGCTGAAATCAGCGCGCAAGTCGATCGACTGGTCGAGGCCTGTCGTCGGCTCAGCGAAGAGAACCGCAGCCTGCGTCAGAGTCAGGAGCAACTGGCCAACGAGCGGGCCGGGTTGATCGCACGCAATGAACAGGCACGCGCGCGCGTCGAGGCGATGATCAGCCGTCTCAAATCACTGGAGCAGAACCAGGCATGAGTGAAGCGGTGACCGTACATATCCTCGATCGGGACTATCAGATCGGTTGCAAGCCCGAGGAGCGCGACGGACTGATCAGCGCAGCCGCCTATCTCGATGGCAAACTGCGTGAGTTGCGCGACAGCAACCGCGGCGGCGGGCTTGAGCGTATCGCGGTGCTGGCCGGCCTGAATGTCGCCCACGAGCTGCTTGGCATCAAGCAGCAGCAATCCGCCAGTGGTGAACAGTTGGCACAGCATCTGCAAGCACTCAAATCAAAGCTTGATGCGGGTTTGCCCTCGTCCCTACAATAGACGCCGGTGTCCTCGGCAGTGCTCGACAGCGCATTCAACATTTTGCCTTGTTCCTGTATCGACCGCGGGACAGCCACGCGATCGTCTGTGCGCAAGTCCGCCCCGAGCGGAAAGCCTGATGACGACGCCAAGCTCTCCCACCTGAACCATTTGGTTCAAGGTCGTTCGATGTGCATCGGCACAGCGGAGGACGCCTCTCTTTCTCCATTTCTGCGGCAATCATGACGGTTGAAGACAAGCGCAGGATCCTGCGTGCCGAGTTGCGCGCGCGGCGCAAGGCGCTCGTCGCCAGCGACCGCATCGCTGCGGCCAATGGCGTCGCCGACACGCTCGAACAACTCGCCGATTTCCTCGTCGATCCGCGCATCGCCGGCTACTGGGCGATCGACGGCGAGCTGCCGCTGCACATCGTGGTCGCCAACCTCGGGCGGCGGCGTCAGCACTACTGTCTGCCACGCATCACCGGGCTACGCCAACTCTCGTTTGTCGAATGGCGCCTGGGAGCCGACCTCGAGGCCAACCGCTACGGCATTCCGGAACCGGTCTGTACCGAGAGCGACCTGATCGCGGCGCAGGATGTCGACATCGTCCTGGTACCCCTGCTCGGCTTTGATCGCCAGGGTCATCGCATCGGCTATGGCGGCGGCTACTACGATGCCAGTTTCTCGTTCCTGCGCGGGCGCAGCGAAGCGGGCCACCCATTGCTGGTCGGCATTGGCTACGCCGCGCAGCAGGTCGATGCAATCGAAGCGGCCGAATGGGATGTCAATCTCGATTACGTTGCCACGGAAACCGAATTGATCGATTGCCGGGCGCAGAACGCATGAGCAATCGCTGCTGGTTGGCAAAGGGCGAGCCATGTCGATCGGAAGTGCCGTGACCAAGCGCTACTGGTTGGTAAAGAGCGAGCCGGAGGAGTTTTCGATCGATGCTCTGGCCAGGGTCAAGTCCGAACCCTGGAGCGGCGTGCGCAACTACCAGGCGCGCAACTTCATGCGCGATAGCATGCAGGTCGGTGATGGCATCCTGTTCTATCACTCCAACTGCACCGAACCGGGCGTTGTCGGCATTGCCGAAGTGGCGAGCGAAGCGCATCCCGATCCTACCCAGTTCGACCAACGCAGTGACTACTACGACCCCGCCAGCAAACCCGAGGAGCCGCGCTGGCTGCTCGTCGATGTGCGCTTCAAGCGCAAGCTCAAGCGCACGATTACGCTAGGCGAACTCAAGGGCCGCGAGGAACTCGGGGAATTCGCCCTGGTTCGTCGCGGCAACCGCCTCTCGGTGATGCCGGTGACGCGCGCGCAGTGGAATTTCATTCTCGATCTCGAATAACGGAGCACGCAGATGTCGAAAGAGGAAGGCAAGCGCCGCGCCGCGCGCGCAGCCATGCGCTTTGTCGAACCCGGCATGATCGTCGGCGTCGGCACCGGTTCGACTGTCGCCCATTTCATCGACGCGCTGGCCGAACGCCGCGGCGATATCGAAGCGGCCGTGTCCAGCTCGGAACAATCGACCCGCCTGCTCAGGGAGCGCGGCATCGACGTCGTCGACCTCAACGCGAGCGGCGAACTTGCGCTGTATGTCGATGGTGCTGACGAATGTGATCCGCAACGCTGCCTGATCAAGGGCGGTGGCGCAGCACTGACCCGCGAAAAGATCATCGCGGCGGCATCAAGGAAATTCGTCTGCATCATCGATCCAAGCAAGCGCGTCGAGGTGCTCGGCAAGTTTCCGCTGCCGGTTGAAGTGATTCCAATGGCGCGCAGCCACGTCGCGCGTCAGCTGGTATTGCTTGGTGGTCAGCCAGTCTGGCGCGATGGTGTGGTCACCGACAACGGCAACTGGATCCTCGATGTGCACAACCTGCGCATCTCCGATCCGGTCGCGCTCGAAAGCGCGATCAACCAGATCGTCGGCGTGGTCACCGTCGGCCTGTTTGCCGCACGCCCTGCCGATATCGTGCTGACCGGCGAAGCCGACTGAATCCGGACCTCTGTTCTCTTTTCCACCCAACCCGGCCAGGAGCGTTCGATCACAGATCGAACCAACAACGAAGCAGTAACGCGAGGCAAGACAACGAAGTCCGCGCCCCATGTCGGCATTCGCCTTCCCCTCATCTCCAGACGCTTCCTCTCCAACCCAGCCAGGAGCACGAAAAAGGTCGGCACACCTTGCAGGCCGAAGCGTATTGCCATATCCGGGTCGTCGTAGACATTGGCGTGCTGCCAACGCACGTCGAACCATTGGAATCGACCACTTGCGGCCAACATGGCTGCCTTGGCCACTTCGCAGTTGAGGCAAGCGCGACCCCAAAGAAACAGGATGTCGAGGCTGGCAGGTGAAGCCGCCAACTCGCTATCGAGTGTGGCCGACGAGATCCGCGGCATCGGAAGCGTGAGGATCAACCTACTGAATGTGGCTTCGTACAAGCGTCGAATCGCTCGTTGTCGCAGAGTCGCGCTGGCCGCGGAAAACCAGGGCGTGCTGCCAGTCTGCAGGAACCGGCGTAGCGCTGCCATCGAGACGGATGCACTTGCCAGCGACCAAGGCAGCGACCGCGAGGCCATCGATATGCAGGATGCGTGAGCCGACAATCGCCGGCGTGCGTGCGCCCGTGGTCAGGATGCCAACCAGGTTGAGCGGATCGTTCGCCGCAATCACGACCTGGCCGCCATCGCGTTCACGCGAGCGCGCCTTGCGCAGCAACGGGATCGCTTCGGGCAGGGCGAACTGTTCGCCGGTCAGGCCGGCAATGAAACGGCCGCCACGGATCTCGCCACGCGCTTCGAGTTGTCGATACACACGCAGCAACTCACGCCACGGCGGCAGCCATGTTGACTCGCGCGCAAGCAAGCGCCAGCAGATCACCCCGTAGCGGCGCAACAATGTGCGTGCGACATGTTCGATCGAATCCTTTTCCGCTTGCCGCGCAAGCTCTGATGAAGGTTCTGGCACCGGCATGCGCGTCAACGCCCAGCGACCGGCATCCTCGATCCCCACCAGGTTGGCCCGACGCGTGCGGCGCGCGTGCTTCGAGCGCTTGGCGGCAGGCACGAGCAAGGCGCGCAGACCGGCGAAACTGTCGGCGTTGATCAGACCACGGCTGACCAGCTCGCCAAGCGCTTCTTCCAGTTCGACCTTGAGCAGGCGCGTGCTGTGGGCGATCTCGTCGAAGAACGAGGCACCCTGATCGCGCAGGTGATCGAGCACGGCCTCGGCACGCGAGGAGGTCTGTATCGCGCCCTGGGTTTCATCTGCCACCCGTTGTGACCAGATGCGCAGACTGCGCCGCGGCAGGATCAGGATCGGCGTGCTGCGCAGCGGGCCGGCGGCACGTTCCCGATTCGCGGATGCGGCGCTGGCAAAGCGGGTCCAGACAATGCGTCCGCTGCGGCATTGTTCATCGAGCCAGTGGATCGAATAGTCGGCAATGCGTGCCGGCAACAGTTCGGTTTCCCAGGCGCCTGCCGCCGATTCAAAGCCTTCCAGTTGCCCGAGCACGCTGGCCAGCGCATCCGGCCCACGCGCCTGCGTGCCCGGCGTGATGCGATGCCAGTCAAACAGGAAGCGCATGTAGTCACGCGCCTCAACCGGTTCGATCTCGCGACGCAGGCGCTTGAGCGTGTAGCGATGGATGCGTGCGAGAAGGTGCCGCTCGCACCATTCCTCGACCTCGCTGGCTGGCGTGAAATGACCGCGCATGACGAAGCCCTGGGTTTCCAGTGCAATCAGCGCTCGCTCGATTTCTGCCGCAGTAACCGCCATCACCTCGGCCAGTCGAGCGACCGCAATCGGGCCAAGTGCGGTCATGCGCGCACGCAGCAGATCGAGCAGGGCATCCTCTTGCGTCCAATCGATACCGGAATATTCGGCCGGTGCCTCGATTACCGGTTGCATGGCCTCTGTCGGATGGATCGCTTGGATCTGTGGCAGTTTTTCGGCGGCAACCCAGAGCATGCCACCGCTTCCTGCAGAGTGCTGGGAAGCATCATGGCTGAAGCCATTTCCTACGAAGAGCTGGGTGACACGCTTCTGATCCGCGAGCCTTTCCAGCCAGTCCGCCCATTGCGGCTGGCACGCCACTTCGTCCGCGCTGACGAAGCCGATGCTCATCAGCGTGTCATGCATCTCGTCGCTATCGCGCGGGTCTGGCCAGGCTTCCTCGCGCACGGCTTCGATTGCCGACAAATCGAGCGCACCAAGATCGTCACCCGATTCGGGATCACTCCAGCGACGCATCTGCACGGCTTGGGTGCGGCGTTCTTCGAGCGGCGCATCATCGAGAAAGGCATACGGTCGTGCGCCGAGAATTTCGGCAGCCAGTGGCGACGGCTCGGGCAGATCGCGCGCGACGATGCCGATGCTGCCGCTTTCAAGGCCGCGCAATACATCAAGCCAGCCATCGACATCCATCGCCTCGTGCAGACAATCGTTGAGGGTTTGCGCGACCAGCGGATGCTCGGGAATCTGGCGCTCGCCAACGATGTTTTCGAGGCAGGCGACCTGATCCGGGAACACCGTGGCGAGCAGATCCTCGGACTTCATGCGTTGCAGTTGAGGCGCAATCTTCTGGCCGCCGGCAAAACGTGGCAGGGACAATGCCGTGGTCGCCGCCCAGCGCCAGCGCACGCCGAACACCGGTGCATCGAGCAGGGCCTGGACGAGGATGTCCTGCGCACTCGCCGAATGCAGATAGCGCGAGACTTCGATCAACGGAAAGCTGTGGCTGGTCGACAGCGACAGGATGATCGCGTCTTCGGTCGCCGCCGCCTGCAACTCGAAGTTGAACGAGCGGCAGAAGCGCTTGCGCAGGGCCAGACCCCAGGCCTTGTTGATGCGACTGCCGTATGGTGAATGGATAATCAACTGAGTGCCGCCGGACTCGTCGAAAAAGCGCTCCATGACAATCTGTTTTCGCGTCGGCAACACACCGAGCGCATTGCGCACTCGCGCCAGGTAGTCGACCAGTTGTTGCGCGGCGATGGCACTGATGCCGACCTCCTCTATCAACCAGCGGCATGCCGCTGTGATCCCTTGTTTTACTGTCGTAGGAGCCCCTTCAGGGGCGATGCTTTCGGTTGGGACGGAAAAAGACTTCGCCCCTGAAGGGGCTCCTACAGGATCCGTGTGGCCGACCAGTCGTGCCTCGATCTCCTCGCGCAGACGCGACACACCGATCGACAACTCGTCGCTGCGTCCGGGCGCCTCGGCGATCCAGAACGGAATGCTCGGCGGCAGGCCTTGCGCATTCTCCACGCGCAACTTGCTGCGTTCGATGCGCAGGATGCGATAACTCGTATTGCCGAGCTGGAAGATGTCGCCGGCCATGCTTTCGACGGCGAAATCCTCGTGCACGCTGCCGACCGTGATCGCCTCGGGTTCGACCACGACCGCGTAGTCGGCGGTGTCGGGAATCGTGCCGCCCGAAGTCAAGGCAGTCAGTCGTGCATTGCGTCGACCCTTGACCTTGCCGTGCACGGCATCGCGATGCAGGTAGCCCGAACGCGCGCCACGTCGCGTCGTGAAACCATCGCTGAGCATGCGCACGACATCATCGAAATCCTTTCGCGCCAGATCGCGGTACGGCCAGGCCCGGCGCGCCCAGTCGTACAACACGCCCTCATCCCATTCGCCGCAGGCGACTTCGGCAACGATCTGCTGGGCCAGCACATCGAGCGGCGCAAGCGGAATCTTCAGCGCATCAAGTTCGCCACGGCGGATGCAATCAAGCAAAGCCGCGCACTCGACCAGATCATCGCGCGATTGCGCAAACAGCCTTCCCTTCGGAGTTGCCCCGAGCGCGTGACCCGAACGTCCGACACGCTGCAATAGAGCGGCGATCGCGTGCGGCGAGCCGAGCTGGCAGACCAGATCGACATCGCCGATATCGATGCCGAGCTCAAGTGAGGCAGTCGCGACCAGCACCTTGAGCTCGCCACGTTTGAGTCGTTGCTCGGCATCGAGGCGCAACTCCTTGGCCAGACTGCCGTGATGCGCGGCGACGTTTTCCTTGCCGAGGCGCTCGCCGAGATGGCGTGCCGCACGCTCGGCCATGCGCCGCGTATTGACGAAGACCAGGGTCGTGCTATGCGCGCCGACGAGTTCGGCGAGGCGGTTGTAGACGGTCTCCCAGACCTCGTTCGACATCACCGCTTCGAGCGGCACCGGCGGCATCTCGATGGCGAGGTCGCGCTCGCGCACATGGCCCGAATCGATGATCGCGCAATCGGGTGTGCCATCGGCATCGACGTGGCTGGTGCCGACGAGGAAGCGCGCGACCTCGGTGATCGGCTTCTGCGTGGCCGACAAACCAACTCGGATCAGGCGTCGCTGACACAGGGCCTCCAGCCGTTCGAGAGTCAGCGTCAGATGGCTGCCACGCTTGTCGTCGGCGACCGCGTGGATCTCGTCGATGATGACCGAACGTGTACCGGCCAGCATCAGCCGACCCGATTCCGAGCCAAGCAAAACGTAGAGCGATTCCGGCGTGGTGACGAGGATATGCGGCGGCGACTTGAACATGCGCGTGCGCTCAGCCGCTGGCGTATCGCCGGTGCGCACCCCGGTGCGGATGTCGATATTGATATGGCCGCGACTCTCGAGCTCGGCGCGGATACCGGCCAGTGGTGCTTCGAGATTGATCGCGATGTCATTCGACAAGGCTTTCAATGGCGACACATAGACGACCGTGGTCTGCTCGGGCAAACCGAAATCGATTCCTTCACGAACCAACCCATCAATCGCGGCGAGAAACGCGGCCAGGGTTTTGCCCGATCCGGTTGGCGCCGCGATCAGGGTGTGGCGGCCCTCGCGGATGGCCGGCCACGCATCGATCTGTGCCGGAGTCGGCGTATCGAACGTGCGCGCGAACCAGGCCGCAACGGCTGGATGAAACGAATCGAGGACGGTGCTGGCGGACATCGCTTCTCGGTTACGCGGATGGATTGCCAGCCTACACCGGCCGCAGTCTCAAGACATGCGGCTCGAACGACGAACCGGAAACCAGCGTCGATTGCTCCCGATTGCACGCACATTTTCACTTGATCAGCGTTGCGCTATTGCGGGCCTTGCGGCTCGAAACCGTTGGCAAACATCCGGTCGGTAATGATCGTGATCATGCTGTTCATGGCTGCATGGTTGCCACAGTTGTAGTGCAGGCTGTCGGGTGCGTTTTCCGGCACCACGAAGGTGATCGTTGTTGAACCGGTTGCACCATTGTTGGTCACGCCATCGTTGTACTGGCTGCCCGACCCTGTCGTATTGGTGGTGTTGATATTGAAGGGATGGTTGACCGGAACATTCTGCAACACGAAGTCATAGGCCTCACCACGCAACAAGGTCAACGATGGATTGGCGACACTGTCGATCAACCAGGCCGATGCGCCACTGTTGACGACGGTCATCGAGGTAGTCGATCCGGCGCAGGCGAGAGAAGTCCAGGCGAGAAGGCCAAATCCAAATGCCTGGCGAGCACCGACGCGCAGCAGCGGAATGGAATGATGGGTCATGCTCGGATCTCCCGGAAGAATCACGTGCAACGAGGCTACCCTCAACCATCAAAGTAGCGGCAGGAGACCACCGTATCACCGATGCGGAGCAGGATTGCGGTGAATACCACGAATAGCGACCTGAAAGTCAATTATCCGTTCCTCCCACATTCCACCCGAATTGGTGAGGGACGAATCCATACTGCAAGAAGAGCTGATGGTGCGAACAATCCGGCGACAATGAGCGTGAGCCAGTTCATTGCGCAGCCTCAGCGAAGTGCGGGTCGTCCCGCAATCGCATGCGTGTGGGGTCATCCCCGCATCACGGTTCAACGAACATGCGTCGCCGCGATTCTCAGCCCTGCGATTCGCTCCACGCCGCCATGCGTTTCTGCATCTCTTCGGGCGGAACATCCTCGACATGCGTGGCCAGCGACCACTTGTGGCCGAACGGATCGAACACCGAACCCATGCGGTCGCCCCAGAACTGGGTCTCGACCGCGCGATCCTCTCGTGCCCCGGCCTTGATTGCCTTCGCGAACGCGGCATCGGCGTCCTCGACATAGATCATGAAGGCCGCGGTCGGGCCACCGCGTGCATTCGGGCCCTTGATGTTCATGTCGGCGAATTCATCGGACAACATGATGTGGGTATCGCCGATCTTCACTTCGGCGTGACCGATCATTTCACCCATTGGCAAGCGGAAAAGTTCGGTAGCGCCGAAGGCCGCACTATAGAAATCGATTGCCTTGGCCGCGTCATCGACGGTCAGATAGGCCGTGACGGTGTGGTAGCCGTCCGGTATGTGTTTCAGCGCTTTCGTATTCATTGTGGTGCCTCCGAAGGAACGTAAGCGGATCGTACAACGTCCGCTCCCGTCTCACCATCGCAGCGCACTTGCGGTATCGCCACCGATGCGTTTGCCGGCATCAGCCAGCGCGCACGCAAGGCGCGGTCGAGCGGAATCGACCAGGCGTGCGCGAATGCGGCACCGAGCATCCAGCACAACAGTACGACCGGCGCGTACCAGAGGAAGCCGATCCACGGATCGGCATCGATTGCTCGATAGATCGCCACTGCAGCGAACACGATGAACATGTGGGTCAGATAGATCTCGTAACTCAGTCTTCCCATCGATGCCAGCCATCGCGTGCCGCGCGGCGCAGCGGAAGGCTCGCGATACAAGGCAATCAGCAACACGCCAGCAGATAGTGTCAGCACAAGCATCAATCCATTGCCGATCAGCGGCCAAACGAGCGAGCCGAACAACAGATTGCATGCAATGCCGACGACGCCGATCACGCAAAGCACTCGACGCACGCGAATGCCGCTTGCACCGGGTCGATGTGCAACAAGGGCCGCAATCACGCCGGTCGCGATCGCGGCCATGCCGGGAAGGTAGGCCTTCTCCTGCCAGATCTCGTTTCCTGCCAGGGCGGCACGCGTCATCGGCAATGAAAGCGCGAGCAGGGCAAGCCCGATGAGGAGCACGGTTTGCCGTCTCAGCATCAGGCACAGCAACGGAAAGCCGAGATAGAACACCTCCTCGATCGACAACGACCACAGCACATCCCAGTTGCCTGGCAGGTAGCCGGTCATGCCCTCATACCAATTGAGGTGCAAGCCAAATACCGCGACCAGCGCGCGCGGCAATGACTGACCTTCGCGCTCGATCGTGAAGTACGCAACGGCGCACAGATGCAACGCGCTCAACACGAGCATCAGCAGGAGCAGAGAGGGCAGGATGCGTGCGACACGTCGCACATAGAATGCACGAACGTCGATCGCGCTGAGGCTTCCCCAGCGATCGAGTGCATTGCCGGTGATCAGGAATCCCGAGATCACGAAGAACAGGAATACCGCCTCATAGCCGTTGTAGCTGAAAGCCCCGAGCAGGCTGCGCGGCAGGAATGTTTCCAGCCAGCCGTCCCTGAGCGGAATGCGCAAGGCGATGTGATGCACGACGACGAGCAGGATCGACAAGCCGCGCAGCAGGTCGATCGCCGCATTGCGTTGTGTCGGTGCTGCTGACATTGGAAACGTGACGGTTGTTGGCGTCATCGGCCCGCCGCCGGGCGAATCACGGCGCGGACGCAATCCACCCTTGATTCAACAAGCCAATGTTGATTCATCATGTGATCGGGTGCAGATCATTGCTTCGGCGGTGTCGCTGGTATAGCCGGCTTTGTCTTGCTCTTGGCCGCCTGCGCGTCGGCAGCCTGCTTCGACCACTCCTCGATCAGCTGCGCGCGTACCGCACGCCGGCTCCTGGGTTCTTCGGGCTCGTCGGCGGACGGCTCGTCGGCTTTGCCGGTATCGATATAGCGCAGCAGACGGTCGATCTGCAACGCGAGCACCGCGTCGACTGCCGGTGCGGACTGATCGAGAGCGCTGGCACGCGATCCGTTGACGAGATAATCGACGTCAAGCTCGGTGGTGTCCTTGTCGGTCGGCTTCAGAGTGAAGGTCAAGACGCCGTTCACGGCGTACTCCTGAAGCGGGCCAAGTGCCGCATCGAGCCGCAGCAATTCATTTTTCACGGCCACGATGACGCGGCCATGTTCGGCGCTGCCGGTGGCCCAGCGCTCGCAGAAGCAGCCGCCAGCCTCGACCTTGAGGCTCAAGTTGGCGGACTCGCCCGACCAGGTGTGTTCGGCGCTCCACCAGCGCGCAACTTCGCTGATCGCGACATAGACCTTGGCCGGTGGTGCCTCGACATGGGCCGAGAATCCGATCAGGAAATGGTCAGCGCCCGTTTCACCGACCTCGGCGTTTGCATCGAATGCGAACAGGCAGCCGATCGCGAGCAGGAGAATTGCTGATTTCATGAGAAGGCTGCACTGCGGGAATCGGCACGGGCACCGTTGTCGCAGCCCGAAGCCACCGCGTCAAGCGCTCTTGCTCAGGCGTCGGCGTCGGTGGCCCAGCCTTCGCCGGTGCCGCGATTGAACACGGCATCCGTATCCAGCACCTCACCGGCCGCGAATGGCGGCTGCGCGGAGAGTTCGGCATAGATCGGCACGAAATCCGGGCGCGTCGCATCCATCAACTGCTCGAAACTGTCGATCACGAAATAGGTCTTCTGGAAGGTATCGATACGGTAGCGCGTGCGCATGATGCGCTTGATGTCGAAACCAATCCGGTTCGGTGCGGCTGATTCAAGGCAATGGATCGATTCGCCTTTCGAGGAGGCGATGCCCGAGCCGTAGATGCGCAGTTCGCCGTTCTGCCGGATCAGGCCGAACTCGACCGTGTACCAGTAGAGGCGGGTCAGATTGACCAGGGCCTCGGCGCTGACACCATGCGCCTTGACACCACCGCGGCCATAGGCCGCCATGTAATCGGCAAAGATGGGATTAAGCAGCAAAGGCACGTGGCCGAACAGATCGTGGAACATATCCGGTTCGGCGATGTAGTCGATCTGATCGGGGCGCCGGATCCACCAGGTCACCGGGAAGCGCCGATTGGCCAGATGCTCGAAGAAATCAAGCTCGGGCAACAAGCCTTCGACGCCGATCAGCTTCCAGCCAGTGGTTTTTGCGAGCAGTTCGTTGATCTCCTCGAAGCGCGGAATCTGCTCGGCGGACATGCCGAAAAGAGTCTGGTTTTCGATGAACTCGGCGCAGGCGCGGCCCTTGAGTACCTCGCGCTGGCGCTTGAACAGGGTCGCCCAGGTGGCGTGATCTTCGGCGGTGTAGCTATCCCAGGGCTGATCGACGATGGCGGTCGTATAGACCGGCACATAGCCCTTGTCGGTCAACTGGTTTTCGACGCGGCGCGGTTCGGAAGACATGCTTGCAACCTGTTCGATTCGACCTTCCATGCTAGCCGGTTTGCGGCGCAACAGGATTGCGAACTTGCCGAAGTTCGCGTCAGAAGTGCATATTCCTTGCGCGAATCGTATATTTCACGCAAGAAACGAGCGAATCTTTGGCCATGAATCTCGATCGTACGGATTTGCGCATCCTTGCCCTGCTGCAGGCGAATGGACGCGCGACCAATGCCGAAATCGCGGAATCGGTCAGCCTGTCGGCCTCGGCCTGCCTGCGCCGCGTGCAGAAACTCGAAACCGATGGCGTCATCGCCGGCTACGCAGCACTGGTCGATCCGCAGGCCGTCGGTCTTGGTCTGCAGGCGTTTGTGCGCGTGCAACTGGAGAAACACGGCAGCGCCGCCGTGCAGCATTTCGTCAAGAGTGTGCAGAGCTGGAACGAAGTCATCGCCTGCCACGCCCTGACCGGCGAAATGGACTATCTGCTGCACGTCGTGGTCAGTGATCTCGATGGCTTCTCGCGCTTCCTGCTCGACAAACTGCTCAACGAAACTGGTGTGGGCGATGTCAATTCGAGCTTCGTCCTGCGCACGGTCAAGCAAACCCGCGCGCTACCCATTGAAGTGGTCTGAGCCACGTCAGTGCAGGGTGTGGCGCGTACCGTCCCTGTCCTCGACCCGGGACGGAAAATTGAGGATGCGCGCACCTTCCGATGATTCGGGTTCGCGCTTCCACAACACCGGCACGTCATCCGGACGCGGCAGGTCAAGCTCCGTATCGGCGGATGCCTGCTCGTCCTCCTCGTCCTCCCAACTGTAGCGTTTGCGCGGCGGCTTCGGATCGAGGCGAAACAGCAGGATCGCGGCAAGTGCGCCGGCAATCGCGCCAGCAAGATGGTATTCGAACGACACATGCTCCTCGCGCGGCAGCACGGTCAGGAGCATGCCGCCATAAAAGAAGAACACGACCAGGGCAATGGCCACGCCAAGTCGATCGCGACGCAGCAGGCCGGTCAGGAACAGGAAGAACATCAGGCCATGATTGATGCCGCTCATGCCGACGTGCACGGAGTCCCGCGCGAACAACCACACACCAATGCCCGAGAGCAGCCAGATCATCGGTAGCGCCCATTGCGCGGCACGCGGATAGGCGTACAGCGTCAACGTCGCCAGCAGGGCCAGCGGCAAGGTATTCGACATCAGGTGCTCGAACGAGGCATGCGCGAGCGGCGCACTGAGGATGCCGATGAGTCCACGCAGATGTCGGGGCGCAATGCCGAGATCGTTCATCGACCAGCCGAGCAACCAGCTGCCGAGCCAGACCAGCCAGATGCCGACGAGCAGAACCGCTGCGCTGAAAACGGCGTAGTTGATGCGCTCGCGATCGTACTTGACCGCAGTGCTGCCAGGATCCGGTGTCGGGGGTGCGATGTCCATCGTGCTGAGGTTGGGTCGTGGCGCGCGGGCGCAAGGGTGGGTGGGGCGGATCGAGGTTGACGGCGGGCGTGTCGGGAGTGTTGTTGGAAATCGACGATCAGCTTTCGCCAGCTCGACAAAACGTCGGGCGGGTGATCTCCCGCCTTATGTTCTACGTGCTGGCCTTTGTGGGTCGGTGCTGCGCGCCTGCGCTTTCCCACTTCCAAGCGAAGGCGTTCGATCACAGCTCGAACCCAGTACCTCGCCCCAGAAGTTTCGCGACATTCGAGCGCGCCCCCATCACGTCTGGCGCGCCTCGGCTCGCTTGCCGTAGAGCCCGCTACGCCGCGCTCACCGAGACGCGCCAGCCGCGCGCGGTCACGCTCTCGATGCTCGCAAACTTCTGGGGCGAGGCACTAGCCCGGACTATTCATGAAATACACACGCCCTCGCTTGTCCCTTGAATCCACACGACATTTTGCTCATTCGGCAATAACGCCCGCTATTGCCTCAATCGCAAAAAGCCGTGTGAATCCAATGTCCTGCGCGATCATCGTGCGTATTCATGAATAATCCGGGCTAGCGGTAATCTGGTGAGTCTCGCAGCATCGGGCTATTTCGCACTGCGTTCTTCGTTGTATATCAGAGCCCACGCAACCGATTGATACCTACTTTCCCGCAAGCCCTCCTCATCGAGTTCACGCAGTCGTTCGCTTGTCGCTGCATCGTTCGGATCCAGCAGTGTTGGCTCGAAAATTGCTAAGGCATGCTGCCCAACCAATTGTAGTGCCATGGATTTTCACATTCTCACCGCGATGCAACTGACCGCGACGATGACGATGATCATCGGTCTTGCGCTTGCCTTCACGATCACCGGTTATCCGCGATTGCTTCAACATCCGATGCGGCTCTGGGTGCGCGGATTGCTGATCCAGCCATTCTCCTTCGCACTATTTTCAATGCGTGACCAGGCTCCCGACTGGCTCTCGATCGTTGTTGCCAATACCCTGCTGATCGTGTCGTTCGTGCATCTGGTTCTGGCCCTGCAGATTTACAACCGCAAGCCCACCCGGTTGCCGATGATGATCGCATTCATCGCCGCGACCGCCATTGGCGAAACCCTGCTTACCTATGTCTGGCCAAGCCTGCACGGGCGCATCAGCCTGATGTCGCTGATCATCGCTTTGATCTGCGGACTCGGCATCAGTGCCATCTATCGAAAAGGCGAGGCGACCACGCGACCTGAACACATGGTCGCGATCATGCTCGTGGTCGGCATCCTGATCATGCTTGCCAGAGTCCTGGGGTTTCCGGACGTCGGCATGCTCAGCCTGACTGCCTCGACGCCGATGCAGGGCATCGTCTTCACCTATGCCTCGTTGATGCCGGTGATCGCGACTTCAGGCTTCCTGCTCATGTGCGGGGAACGCCTCAACGAGGATCTGACCCGGCTTGCGACCATCGATCCGCTGACCGGCGTGTTCAACCGGCGCACCATGACCGAACTCGCCAACAAGGCGATCGCGGCGAGCAAGCGACATGGGCGGGCATTGTCGCTGTTGAACATCGACATCGATCACTTCAAGCGCATCAATGACCAGTTCGGACACGAGGTGGGCGATCTCGCCCTTTGCCGCTTTGTCGAACTGGTAAGCGAAGTGAAGCGTGAATCCGATACCCTGGCCCGGATCGGTGGCGAGGAGTTTGTCGTGCTCCTCCCCGATACCAACGCCAGCGACGCCTTCGCGATGGCCGAACGGATACGTCAGCGACTTGATGAGTCGGATTTCCCGGTCAGCGGCTGGCCGGTATCGCTGCGCGCATCGATTGGCGTCGGCACCCTTGGCCCGCAGATCAACCACCTTGAATCGCTGCTGCGTGCCACTGATCACGCGATGTACGACGCCAAGCGTAGTGGTCGCAATCGCGTGGTCGCGGTTACGCGTCAACACATTGCACCCGAATACCTTGCCGAGTCCGACGCGGAGTCCTGATCTCAGGCTGGCTTGGCAAGCAGGCGGCTTGCCACCAGCGAACTGCCGATCAACAGGGCGACCATGCCAAGTGAAATGCCGATCGGAACCTTGTAGAGGTCGACGATCAGCATCTTGATGCCGATGAAAGTCAGCACGCCGGCAAGGCCGTAATTGAGCAGGTGGAAGCGATCGGCCATGCCGGCCACAAGAAAGAACAAGGCGCGCAGGCCAAGCACGGCAAACACGTTCGAGGTCAGCACGATGAACGGGTCTTCGGTAATCGCAAAAATTGCCGGAATCGAATCGACCGCGAAGATCACGTCGGTGACTGCGAGCAGGACGATGACTACGAACATCGGCGTAAACCAGCGCACGCCATTCTTGACCACGCTCATTGCCGTACCGTGGTAGTCGTTGGTCAAACGCAGATGGCCGCGCATCCAGCGCATCAGCGGATTAGTCTCGAAATCCGCTTCGTCGTTCGGGGCGCGCACCATCTGGATACCGGTATAGATCAGGAAGGCGCCGAAGAAATAGAGAATCCAGTGATAGCGCTGGATCAGCGCCGCACCGACGAAAATGAGGATCGCGCGCAACACGATCGCGCCGAGAATGCCGATCATCAATGCACGCTGCTGCAGTTCGGGGCTGACGCCGAAACGCGAGAAGATCAGCAGGAAGACGAAGATGTTGTCGATCGCCAGGGCCTTCTCGACCAAATAGCCGGTGAGGAACTGCAACGCGGTCTCATTGGCCACGGCGGGGCTGACATGACCACCGAGCCAGTACCAGAGGCCAAGGTTGAACAACATCGCCAGGACGATCCAGGCGATGCTCCACAAGGTCGCTTCCTTGAACGACACCTTGTGCGCGCCGCCCGCACGCAGGACAACGAAGTCGACAATCAGCGCAACGACGACGAGCAAGCCGAAAGCGAACCAGAGCCCGGGTGTACCGATGGTGTGCATTGCCTGAGCTCCAGAATACGAAAAGGCCCCGCGCCGGTGACGGCAATCAGGGCCTCGGTTGATTCCGGGCACCGCTTCGCCGTCGTTCGGCGAAGGTCTTGCTCGCAAGTCCCGGCAATGATTCGTCGGGACTCGCCTGCCGGACCGGGACCGGCGGGGCGGTCCGTGTTGACGATGTCGGCAGCGGGAGAGCTACTCCCCTTCGTTTGCGCGGCTGACTCTATCCGAATACCTGCCGAAAGTCATGCGCTGGGGCGGTAACAAACGGTAACGGGAATGGTGGATGGGGAGTCAAACAAGTCAGCTTGTGACTTCGGGCCGGGGAATACGCAATTCACAGGCAAGATCAGGCCTCGCACCTGCTCGTGTGGGAGGCGGTTTCAGCCGCGATGCCTTTAGACAGCAGGAATAGCCACATCATACCCCCGCCCAACCGGACTCAAGGGACGCACAGCTTCGGAATGCCGGCCGCCATCGCTTATCATTCCCCGATGAACAACCATCCGCCCGGGCCGCTGCCCGTCGTACAGCTCAAGATCGAACGCCGCTCGAACCATCCCTGGATCTACCAGAAGATGGTCGAGCGCCCTGAACCGAAACCGAAACCCGGCAGCATTGTCGAGATCGTCGACCGCAATGGCGATTACGCCGGACGTGGCTTCTACAACGGCCATTCGCGGATCACCCTGCGCGTGCTCACGGCCGACGTCGAGGAGCAAGTCGACGAGGGGTTCTTCGAGCGCAAGATCGCCGCCGCCGTCAGCCTGCGTCGCGACCTGCTCAAGCTTGATGCGGTCAGCGATGCCTATCGCCTGATCCATTCCGAGGGTGACGGACTCTCGGGACTCGTTGTCGATCGCTTTGCCAATACCCTGGTCATCGAATTCTTCTCGGCCGGCATGTACAAGCAGCGCGACGTGATCCGCCGTTGCCTGCTTGAGCACTATCCCGACGCGGCCATCTACGCCTACGCCGAATCGCATGTGCAAAAGCAGGAGAGTTTCGATTGCGCGGTGCCACCGACGCCAGAGCCGACTGTCATCCACGAGCACGGGGTCAAATTTCACGCGGCACCGGGCAGCAAACACAAGACCGGCTTCTTCGTCGACCAGCGCGACAACCGCAAGCTCCTTGCCGAGTTCTGCGAAGGCAAACGCGTGCTTGATCTGTGCTGCAACTCGGGCGGCTTCGGCATCACCGCGAAGACCATCGGCGGCGCCAGCGAAGTCGTCGGTGTCGATCTCGATGAGAGCATCCTCGAAATCGCCGAGAAGAACGCGTATCTCAACAAGGCCAGGATCCGTTTCGTCCAGGCCGATATCTTCCACTGGCTGCGCGACTTTCCAAACGACCGTACCGAAAAATTCGACATCGTCATTCTCGATCCGGCCAAGATGACCCGCGACCGCGAACAGGTGATCCCGGCGCTGAAGAAGTACCTCGACATGAACAAGCTCGCCATGGGCGCGCTGAAACCCGGCGGCATCCTGCTGACCTGTTCGTGCACCGGCCTGGTCAGCGAAGATCAATTCCTCGACATGCTGCGCCGTGCGGCCTTCTACGCCGGCCGCACCGCCCAGGTACTCAAGGTGACTGGCGCCGGCGCCGACCATCCCTGGCTCGCGCATGTGCCGGAAAGCCGTTACCTCAAGGCGGTGTTCTGCCGCGTGGATTGATGACAGTCCGGATTTGACGATGACGTATCGCTTGCACTGACCACGACGCATCGGGTCTCACTGATAGACTCGCACGTTGCCCATCAACCGATATGGATTGCCCATGGCCGCTTCACGCAAGAGTATTGGCAAATCCAAGCTGCCCAAGGTCAGCCGCGAGCAGGCCGAGGATGCCGTGCGTACCTTGCTGCGCTGGGCCGGCGAGGATCCGGCGCGGGAAGGTCTGCTGGATACACCCAAGCGCGTGGTCAACGCCTATGGTGACTGGTTTTCCGGCTATGCGATCGATCCATCCGAGTATCTGCGTCGCACCTTCGAAGAGGTTGCCGGCTACGACGAGATGATCGTGCTGCGCGATATCGAGTTCGAGTCGTTTTGCGAGCATCACATGGCACCGATCATCGGCCGTGCGCACATCGGGTATCTGCCGACCGACCGGGTCGTCGGCATCAGCAAGCTCGCGCGCGTGGTTGATGGCTTCTCACGCCGTTTCCAGGTGCAGGAAAAGCTGACCGCGCAAATTGCCCACTGCATCGAGGACGCACTCAGGCCGCGCGGTGTCGGCGTGGTCATCGATGCCGTGCACCAGTGCATGACCACGCGCGGCGTGCACAAGCGCGGCGTTTCGATGATCACCAGCCAGATGCTTGGCGACTTCCGCGAAGATGCGCGCACCCGCGCCGAGTTCCTGCGCTTCATCAACATCCATTCGAAGGTGTGAGGGAGCTTGGGCGAACGCCTGTTGATCCGAGTCGGCCTGTACCCCGTGCAACCGGCGCCACGGCGTGAGCCACATGCACCTCCCATGACTTGTCGATTTGCAAGCCCTATCCCGAGATGACGTCCGAACACAGCCATATGCCGGTGCGCAAAGCCGCAGTCATCTTCATCTTCATCACGGTGATGCTCGACATGCTTGCCTTCGGCATCATCATCCCGGTGTTCCCGCACCTTGTGCAGCGCATGACCGGCGGCGACATCGCCACGGCGGTGCGCTGGACCGGCATCATGGGCGCGCTGTTCGGACTCATGCAGTTCGTGTTCTCGCCGGTACAGGGCGCGCTTTCGGACCGCTTCGGGCGTCGCCCGGTGATTCTCGGCTCGAACCTCGCCCTCGGCCTCGACTTCATCCTCATGGCCCTGGCGCAGACGTTGCCGATCCTGTTCATCGGACGCGTCATCTCGGGCATTGCCAGTGCCAGCATCTCGACAGCCAACGCTTACATCGCCGATGTCACGCCAAAGGAAAAGCGCGCCGGCGCCTACGGTCTGCTCGGCGCCGCGTTCGGCATCGGTTTCATCATTGGCCCGGCGCTCGGTGGATTCCTCGGTGGCATTTCGGTACGCGCGCCGTTCTGGGTGGCGGCAGGCCTCGCCATGGCCAATTTCCTCTATGGAATGTTTGTACTTCCGGAGTCGCTGCCAAAGGAAAGACGCAGTGCCCGCTTCGATCTGAAGAATGCCAATCCGCTCGGTGCCTTGCGCATGCTGCGTCGATATCCACAGGTGTTCGCGCTGGCGGTGGTGTTCTTCCTGGTTGCTTTCGCCCAGTTTTCGCTCAACTCGACCTTCGTGCTGTACACCGACTACCGCTTTCATTGGGGGCCGCGTGAGGTCGGCTATGCGCTGGCCCTGGTCGGCGTGTGCAGCGGCATCGTGCAAGCCGGGCTGGTGCGCCGCCTGGTGCCCAGATTCGGTGAGCGGCCAGTCATGCTCGCCGGCCTGCTGTTTGGCATGAGCGGCTTCCTCACCTTGGGCTTTGCCACCAACAGCACGTTCTTCCTGCTCGGCATCCCACTGCTGGCCCTGGCCGGCCTCGGCGGCCCGACCACGCAATCTATTATCACGCGTCAGGTTGATCCAACTGAACAGGGACGACTGCAGGGAGCGATCACCAGCCTGTCGAGCCTGGCGACGATTTTCGGACCGTTTGTCTTCAGCCAGACCTTCGCCTGGTTCATCGGCCCGTTTGCGCCGGCGCATCTGCCGGGGGCCGCCTTTGTCCTTTCGGCCAGCCTCATCATGCTCGGCTTTGCGCTTGGCTGGCGTGCAACGATCGGGCTGGAACCGATCACGGTGGAAGCGCCATCGCTGGCCGAATCCGAACCACCCCGCGGCGCAGAATTGCCGGCCCTGGTCGATGCCAAGCTCAAGTCATGAACGAGTCCGTCGAGAAGCCGTTCTCGACTTCCTGCGAGCGCAATCGCGAACCGATCCTTGGCGTCCTGCGCGAAGCGTTTTCCGATCGCCGAAGCGTGCTCGAGATTGGCAGCGGCAGTGGTCAGCACGCCGTCTACTTCGCGGCGGCCATGCCACATCTGGATTGGCAGACCTCGGAGCGCAGCGAATTTCTGAGCGGCGTGCAGAGCTGGCTCGACGAGGCGGCACTGGCCAACACGCGGTCACCGATCGCTTTCGATGTCGGTCAGGATGATTGGCCGACATCGAGGTTCGACGCCATCTTCTCGGCCAATACCTTGCACATAATGGCCTGGTCGGAAGTCGAGCGCCTGTTCGCACGCCTGCCAGAAATCATGAGCGAAGATTGCATCGTCGCCGTGTATGGCCCGTTCAATATCGATGGCAACTACACCAGCAAGAGCAATGCCGCATTCGATGGCTGGCTGCACGAGCGCGGCGCGCATATGGCCATCCGTGATCTGGCTGACGTCGATGCACAGGCCGCTGCGGCCGGCCTTGAGCGCATCGGCTTGCACTCGCTGCCAGCCAACAATTTTTGTGCAATCTGGCAACGACGCGGCGCATAGCCTTCGCGCCTGGAAGCATGCTTTGACCTGGTCAGCCCATCTGAACCTGGAGCTGGCCTTTGTGGATCGGCGCTGTGCGCTGACGCCTTCCTCCATCCCAGCCAGAAGCGTTCGATCGCAGATCGAACCCACCATGGGCGAGGGCATCAGCTTTTGCTTTGGTGGGTCGGCGTTGTGCGCTGACGCCTTTCTCCATCCCAGCCAGAAGCGTTCGATCACAGATCGAACCCACCAGGTGCAAGTCCATCGATTTGCCGTCTATTGCGGCGGCAGATTCGCCGCGATGCAAGCCGCCATGGCCTGACCGAATTCGACATAGCTTTGTTCGGAGGGATGAAAGCCGTCCGCACAGAAGCTGCCCTCACGCATGTCGAATGCGACCGTCGCATGGAAGACGCCGGGACAGTCGCGCAGCAACGCACGACTGACCGCATCAAGGGTCTCGCCACGCAGGCCGATCAAGCGCCGCAGTGGTTCGGGGATCAGCGGAAACGAACGCAGCGGCGGCAAACCGGCGACGACGATGACAGCGTCCGGCGAATGGCGGCGCAACGCTGAAACCAGGGCGAGCAGATTCGTCCGCCAGGCGCGGATTGTCGACAGCGCGGTGACATCGTTGACTCCGACCGATATGACGATGGCGTCAGCCGGACGCGGATCGATCAGCGGAACCAGATCAGCCAGCACCGCAGCCGAGCTCGCACCGCTGCGGCCGTGAGCCTCCCATTCGACGCCTACACCCATGACATCAGCCAGGATCTTCGCCGTGCATCCGACCAAGGCACGATCGAGTGTCGCCGCGCCGACCCCGGCGATGATCGAATCGCCGATGGCGAGCAGACGCAGCGCCTGACCTGAGCCCACACTGCCAGTCGAATCACCCGCCGCAGCGGCGAGGCGCGGCGCAGTCCGGCGCAGACGCAAACCCTGCACGGCCACGAAAGGTAGAAGCGACCAGAACATGGCGCTGCGCGCGGCCGTTTCGATCCGTATCATTGACTGGAACCCTTCGTTTGACGGAACCCACGCAACGGATTCCGCCGTTCGCGCAAGATTTGAACGTTTTGATTGGGCTGAACATCGTGCGTCGGAATCCGCTACGCGGGTTCCGCCCTCCGCGCTCAGCTCACCAGGGAACCGGATCGCCATCGTTGCCGAGGAATTGGCAAATGTGGTTTTGGTCGAAACGCAAGGCGTCGATGACCTTGAGCATGTTGGCTACGGATTGCTCGACCTCCAGCTCGGCGCCGGCGCCGCCCATCTCGGTCTTGACCCAGCCTGGGCTCAACGCAAGCACCGCGATGCGATGCTCGGCGAGGGCGAAACCGAGCATGCGCATGGCCATGTTCAGGGCCGCCTTGCTGATGTTGTAGCTCGGTGTGCCGAAGCGCGTCGCGCGGCCGATCGAGCCGAGTCCCGAGCTGATTGCGATGACCTTGGCGTTTTCCGCCAATCGCGGCGCAAGCGCCTGGGTCAGCAGGAACGGGCCTTCGGCATTGGTCGCGAATGCCTGGGTCAACGACTTGGCTTCGATTTCGCCAAACGCCTCCCCCGGGGTCAGCACGCCGGCATTGTTGATCAGCACATCGATGCGCAGATCGAGCATGCCGATTTCACGCACCAGTTCGGCAATCGAGCGCGGTTCGGCGACATCGAGCGGCAGCAGCTTGAGGTGTCCCGGAAACTCTCCGCTGAACCGGTTCAATTCGGATGCGCGCGCCGTGTGCCGGCAGCAGGCGATCACGCGCTCTCCGCGGGCGAGCAACTGGCGGACATATTCGAGACCCAAGCCGCGATTCGCACCGGTCACCAGATACTGGGCCATGCCGTCCTCCTCGATACTGGAATGCAGAATTTTTTGCGTACGCCTCAGTCTACTCTGCCAGACCCTGACCATCGGCCGTTGCGTCACGTGCGAACCGCGGTTAGCCTGCCCCGCTCACCCAGCCACCCCAAGGAATTCACATGCGCAAGCTCTACCTGGCCGCCCTGCTGTCAATGGAACTGATCGCCACCTCCGTGCTGGCGGGTGAAGGGGCAACCGCTTTCAGTGTCGATGACGCGCCCGCAAAGGCCGCGACGGCGACGGCCCAGGCGGATGCGAATCGAACCGCAACGATGCGGGATGGCATCGATATTCCGTTTACCCGTTTCACTTTGCCAAACGGGCTGACTGCCGTCGTCCATGAGGATCACAAGGCTCCGGTGGTCGCCGTGAGCATCTGGTATCACGTCGGATCGGCTGATGAGCCGGCCGGCAAGACCGGCTTCGCGCATCTGTTCGAGCACCTGATGTTCTCGGGTTCGGAGAATCGCAAAGGTACCTATTTCGAGCCGTTCGAGCAGGTCGGCGCCACCGACATGAATGGCACGACCTGGTTCGACCGCACCAACTATTTCGAGACCGTGCCAACCACGGCACTCGACATGGCCTTGTGGATGGAATCGGATCGCATGGGTCACCTGCTTGGTGCAATCGGCCAGAAGGAGCTCGATACCCAGCGCGGCGTTGTGCAGAACGAGAAGCGCCAGGGCGAGAATCGCCCCTACGGGCGCACCGATGAAAACATCCTGGCCAACGCGTTCCCGGCCAACCACACCTACCAGCACGACACGATCGGTTCGATGGCCGACCTCGACGCAGCCTCTCTGGCCGACGTCAAGCAGTGGTTCAGCGACTATTACGGTGCGGCCAATACAACGATCGTACTGGCTGGCGACATCACCGCTGAAATCGCTCGTGCCAAGCTGCTGAAATATTTTGGCGATATCCCGGCCGGTCCGCCGGTGCCGCGCCAGCAGCCCTGGGTTGCCGCCCGCGATACCTCGACACGCGGCGAGCAGAAGGATCATGTCGCGCAGACCCGCATCATCCGCGAGTGGAACGTGGCCCAGCTCGGCCATGCTGATGAGCCCCTGCTCGAACTTGCCGCGAATGCGCTTGGCGGCGGCAAGACTTCGCGCCTCTATCAGCGCCTCGTCTACAGGGACAAGCTGGTCGACAGCGTTTCGGTCGAGGTGCAGCCGTTTGCGCTGGCCAGCCAGTTTGTCGTGACCGCCGACGTAAAGCAGGGTTTTGATCCTGCACAAGTGGAGAAAGCCATCGCCGATGAATGGGTGAACTTCCTCAAGAACGGGCCGACCGACGAGGAACTCGAGCGTTCGCGCATGTCGAGCACATCCGGTTTCATCCGAGGTCTCGAAAAAGTCGGTGGCTTCAGCGGCAAGGCCACCGTGCTCGCCGAATCGCAGGTCTATCGTGGTGATCCGGCTGCCTACAAGCTCGATCTCGCACGCATCCAGCAGGCGACTCCCGAATCGGTCAAGGCGGCCGCCAATCGCTGGCTCGCCAAGGGCGACTACACCCTGACCGTCGTCGCCGCCGCGGAAGGCGAAACGATCGACGAGACCGCACCGAAGGGCCTGCCGGCCGCCAAGGGCAAGCCAGCCGCCGTGATGCCGGGCAAGGCCGAGTACAGCACGACGAAGAGCGATCTCGATCGCAGCGCCGGCATTCCGAAGGTCAGTGATTTCCCCGACCTGAGCTTCCCGGAGATCCAGCGCGGCGTGCTCAAGAACGGCATAGAAATTGCCCTCGCCGAACGTCACACGATTCCGGTCGTGCAGATGCAACTCCAATTCGACGCCGGCTATGCCAGCGACCAGGGGCGCAAGCTCGGTACCTCGTCGTTCGCGATGGCCATGCTCGACGAAGGCACGCTGACTCTCGATTCGGTCGAGATCGCGCGGCGCAGCGAGCTGCTCGGGGCCCGCATCAGTGCGGGCTCCGGACTCGACAGTTCATCGGTCAGCCTCAATGCTCTTGGCTCCCAGCTGGCGCCATCGCTCGCCCTGTATGCCGACATCGTACGCAATCCAGCCTACCGCGAGGCCGACATCGAGCGCATCCGTGGCCAGTGGCTGGCCGGCATCGACCAGGAGAAAACCCAGCCGACCGGCATCGCCCTGCGCACCCTGCCGCCGCTGCTCTACGGCGACAAGCACGCCTATGGCATCCCATTCACCGGCAGTGGCACCGAGACTTCGATCAAGTCGCTTGAGGTCAAGGATCTGCGTCGCTTCCATCGCGACTTCATCCGTCCCGACAACGTCAAGATCCTGATCGCAGGTGACACCACCCTTGCCGAAATCACGCGCCAACTCGACGCGGTATTCGGTGACTGGCAAGCCGCGGAAACGCCGGTGCCGGTCAAGGCGATCGGCACGGTGGAGCCGGCGAAGCAGGTGCGCGTGTTCCTGATCGATCGTCCGGATTCGCCGCAGTCGCTGATCCTGACCGGCTCGCTGGCAGCATCGACCAAGGCTTCCAACAACATCGAGATCCAGACCATGAACGGCGCCTTTGGCGGCACCTTCACCTCACGCCTGAACATGAATCTGCGTGAGGACAAGCGCTGGGCCTATGGCGCATCGAGTTTTCTGCAGGATGCGATCGGCCAACGTCCGTTCATGACGTATGCCTCGGTGCAAACCGACAAGACTGCCGAATCGGCAGCTGAAGTACTCAAGGAAGCGCGTGCTGTCATCGGCGACAAAGCCATCACCGATGAGGAAATCGCCAAGATCAAGGCGCAACGCATCCGCGCCCTGCCCGGCAGCTTCGAAACCACCGGCTCGGTGCTCGGCATACTTTCCGGCAATGCGCTGTACAACCGTCCAGACGATTACGTGCAAACCCTCAAGGCGCGCATGCAGGGACAGAAGAAAGCCGACATCGAAGCCGCCGCACGCGAGGTGATCAAACCGGATGCCCTGACCTGGGTCATAGTCGGCGATCTTAAGAAGATCGAAGCGCCGGTGCGCGCACTCAAGCTTGGCGAGGTCAAGGTTTTGGATGCCGATGGCAAGCTGATCCGCTGACGCGGTTCGTTGGTCTTCATAGGGAGTGGGCTGGCATGCGGCCTGCTCCTTTTTGATCGTCGCAGCGGCGCAGGAGTCTGGTTTCTACGCTCCTTCGGGGCGCGGGATCCATGCTGCCCCACCGCTTATGTTTCCGTGGGAGCGATTTCAGTCGCGATGCTTCCAGCGTTCGTTGCTTTATGCTCCTTCGGCGTGCGGCATCCATGCCGTTGTTCGCTCGCCTCCCGGCGAGCGAGTGGGAACCGACAGGATGTCTCCACACGCGAGCGGAAAGATCCAAGTTGAGACAAATCATTGGGCCTATCCTGAATGACACAGATCCCGTCGTAACCATCCCGAAAGACAGCGTGGCACCGCTGAGAAAGCGCAGCGCGAGCGTCGCCCGTCAAGCTTTCTCGCGCAAAATGCACATCCGACGGCCAGTTGGATTGCAATATCCTGATGTGTGCTCTTTGTCACTTATGACGCTTGATGCCAAGGAACTTATAGAGCATATTTGCATGCCCGAGATCGGCCGGCTCCGCATTGCAAACGAGGTCTTTGGCAAACAGGTTCCTGGAGGAACACATGCGCGCTCTTTTTGTTTCGTCATTGTTGTTGGCTCCCTTGCTTGTCGGTTGCGCAGCATCAATGGACAGATCTGTTGTCCAGGCACAAAGGCTTGGTGCGCCAACGATCCCGAAGGCACAGGAATGTCCTGATGGAATTCAATCCCGGAGCATGCCTCGCTATCCGGAGGAGGCTCTTCGGTCACGGACCGAAGGTTGGGTTGTCGTGGAAGTCGAGCTGTCCAGCGCCGGGGAGATTCTCTCGCGACGGGTCGAATCCGGGAAACCAACCGGGGTTTTCAGTCAGGCCGCGCTGGATTCAATTGACAGCAACGCCTTCGGCACGTCCGCCGGCACGCGAAAATGCAAGATGTTGTATACGTTTGGCCTGGATCCGTGAGGGACGTTTTGGCTGGTTGGGTGGATTCGCCTGGCCCCGCATTGCAGGCAAGTGCTTTGGCAAGAACGTTTCTGGAGGAACGCATGCGTGCAATTTTTGTTCTCCTGCTACTGCTGATTCCCGCGTTTTGCAGCGGCGCGGAGACGAATGTCAAGGGTGATTCCGATGCGGAAAGGCTCGGGGCTCCGTCAATTTCCGAAGCGGAAGAATGTCGCGACAGGATTGAAGCTCCTCACGCACCTATCTATCCGAGCGAGGCGTTTGGTTCGCGCACCGAAGGCTGGGTCGTCGTGGATTTCGAGTTGTCGAGTGAGGGGAAGATTCTCTCGCGCAAGGTCGAATCCGAAAAGCCAACCGGCGTTTTCGGCCAGAGCGCCCTGAATTCAATAGAAGAAATCGGCTTCAACCAGGCGGCCGGCCCCCGAAAATGCCGGATGCTCTATACATACACGATAGCAAGAGTGGCGACTCGTGAACCGGTTTCCTTGTATTGCGATGGAAATTTCTTGCGGGATGGCACGACCTATACGTCGCTCGGAGTCGCGGCTCTCATGCAGATTTCCGCCAACGATTTCAGGCTCGATTTTGAAGGTTTCGGCCACGGCGAGGGAAAAGGCAAGCTCAAGCGCAAGAATGCCTTTGATCTGAGTGGCACCATCCTGTTCACGCCCTCGACGTCCGGGATTGATTCGCTCGAAGCGTCGCTTGTCCTTCAGAAATACACTGGCGCGCTGAAATTGCACGTTCTTGGGGCTCCCCTTTCGACGCCGCCCCTCTATTCAGGCAAGTGCACCGAAAAGCGGCCGATTGTCGATAGCGCGGATTGAGGATCGAGCGGTGGCAGCGCGTTTGGTCAGCCACAGCCCTGCATTCATCCACCATCGCTCAAACTCACGCCCGCTTCCGCCCATCGATAGAGAGTCCGCGATGAAACATGCCCTTGCCGTTTCGATGCTGTTTTCACTTGCAGCCTGCAGTTGGGGGATCAAGCTCGATTCCGCCGGTCGCGATGTGCGCGTCGCCTGGAATGACGATGTCAGCCAGTGCCGGCTGGTCGGTTCGATCACGGTTTCGGTGCTCAACAAGGTCGGGCCGGTACGCCGCAGCGGACTCAAGGTCAGTGATGAGCTTGAAGTGATGGCGCGCAACCAGGCCGGCTCCTTGCCGGCCGATACGATCAAGCCGGTTGGCCAGCCGAGCAATGGCGAGCAGAACTGGAATGCCTATGTCTGCGGCCGCGATGGCGCAAGGACGGCGCCTCGATCGCAGCAGACGCCCGAAGCGGGCGGCGTCGAAACCTATCCGATCAAGGAGCACTGAGCGCGCAACCGGAACGGCGAAGCATCCGGTTCAACCGGCCGCCGCCCAAGCTGCCGCCGGCGAAGTGCACCGAAATGCTCGATATTGCCGATCCGCTGCGGCACACTCGGAATCAGGGGATGCCGCGTTGCGGCACTATCGAGAGTGACAGTCAGACATGCAGATCCTGCTGACCGGCGCGACCGGATTTCTTGGTCAGTCCGTCGCGACCGCGCTCAAGGAGCACGGGCATCAAATCCGCGCAATCGTGCGCCGCGAAAGCCGTGAGCTTGCCGCGCTCGGCATCGAGCAGCGCTACGGCCAGATCACCGCCTTCGAGGATGTGTGCGCGGCGGCTGATGGCTGCGAGGCAATTGTGCACACGGCCGGTTGCAGCGATCCGCTGGCCACTATCGAGCAATTGCATGACGCCAATGTGCGCTCAACCGACTGCCTGCTCGGCGCCTGCGAGTTGGTCGGCGTGCCGCGCTTGTTGCTGACCTCCTGCGCCAGTGTCGTGATCGGTCAGGTCGATATCGAGAATGCCGACGAACGTCAGGCCTATCCGCCGCAGTGGAGTTCGGCCTATCCGCATACCAAGGCCTTGGCCGAGCAACGCGTACTCGCAGCCAACAATGAGCGGCTCGCCACCTGCGTGCTGCGTCCGCATCTGCTTTGGGGAGCCGGCGAATCGCGCCTGTTGCCGGGTTTGCTCGATCTGGCCCGACGCGGCAAGCTGCGCTTTTTCGGAGAACCCGATCGGAAAATCGATCCTTGCCATATCGATAATGCCGCCCACGCCCACGCGCTGGCGCTGGCCAAGCTGGAGCCCGGCGCGGCGATTGCCGGCAAGGCTTATTTCATCAGCCAGGGCGAGCCGATGTCGATCGAAGCCTTCCTCAACGCCTTGCTGCGCGCTGGCGGCTTTCCACCCGAACAGCGGCGCATGAATTCACTCACGGCCCGCGCCATGGCCGCTGCTGCCCGTGTCGACGGTGACGGCACGTCGCCAATGCTCACGTCCTATCTGCTTGACCTGTTCAGCCATGCGAGCTGGTTCAATCTCAGCGCGGCAAAGCGCGATCTTGGCTACGCACCCAAGCTCAGCACGGCCGAGGGCATGAGCCGGTTGTTCACCGCGCTGACCCGCGTGCGCATGCAGACCCGCACATCGTAAGCACGTGCGTTTCACAGGTTGGTGCTGAGCATCAGCGAACCCCGGCGTTCGCTTCGGCGCGCGCCGACGGCATCGCTCAGAACTCGACGATTTCCTTGAAGCCGGCGAAGAACATGCGTTTGCCATCAAACAGCGGCGACTGCGGATCGCTAATGTGCTTGAGGCGCAGATCAGCCATGGCCTGCTTGTTGATGCGGTCGCGGTCGCGGCACGGCTTGTAGATGATCCACGGAAACACGGCGACCTCGCCTCCCCTCAATCTCACGCATTGCGGAAACTTCGCTCTCCCCAGGAATGGGGACTTGCTCCGGGCATCCCGGGAATTGGATCTTTTTTTGCTGTGGGTCTTGGCGCGTCGATGAGGCTGGCGCGGATCGGTGAACGTGCAGGGGATCGACTGCAATTGCGGATTCACCGGTACCTGCGGATTCGACTGGACTGGCCGGCAGCGAGCCGTGCCCCCTGCTTGCGCGGGACTACCGCAGCAAGTTCGGGGGCCTGTCCTGCGGCCTCGTCAGGCGGGCGTGACTTTTTCCATTGGCCGCAACAACCAGCGGCACAGTGCCGGCAGGAAGACGATGGCGGCAATCATGTTGACCACAAACATGAAGGTCAGCATGACGCCCATGTCGGCCTGGAATTTCAGATCCGAGAACACCCAGGTACCAACGCCAACAGCCAGGGTCAACGCGGTGTAGAAGATTGCGATGCCGGTAGTCTTGAGTGAGGCGAAGTACGCTTCGGTCAGCGGCTTGCCAGCGAGCAGGGATTCGCGCATGCGGGCGAAAATGTAGATGCCGTAATCGACACCGATGCCGACGCCAAGGGCGACCACGGTCAGCGTGTTGATCTTCATGCCGATATCGAGATGGACCATCAGCGCGTGCCCGAGTTCGGTGACCAGCACCAGCGGCAAGGTGATGCACAGCGCCGCGCGTGGACTGCGGAAACTGATCAGGCACATGAGGAGCACGGCCGCGTAAAGCATGTAGAGGATCTGCCGCTTGACCGCGCGAACCTCGTCGTTGATCGCGGCCATGACTCCGACATTGCCGGTGGCCAGACGCAGGTTGACCTGGTTCAGGTCAGCGTCTTTGACCTCCCCGCTGGCGGCCTCTTCGCCGAGTTTTTCGCGCAGGTTGACCTTGGCGCCGGCCCAGGCGTGGTTGTCCTCGCGGAACTGCTTGATCGAGCCAATGACCCGATCGATCGTGGTCGCACGATGGTCGGTCAGGAAGGCCATGATCGGTATGGCACTGCAATCGGCGTTGAGCAATCCGCTGTCGGTCTCGAAACCCTGGGTGGCCAGACGCAAGGTGTCAGCATCGCGCGGCAGCGCGCGCCAGCGCACATTGCCTTCATTCCAGCCCGCGTTGACGATCTTCGCCGCCATCGGCAAGGTTATGACCTGGGCCACGCCTTCGACATTGCTCAGGTGCCAGGCGAAACGGTCGATCAGCTCCATGACCGGATAGTTGTTGGTGCAGGCCGAGGGCGGGCCTTCGGCAATGACATTGAGGATGTCGACGCCAAGTGCGAACTTGTCGCTGATCAGCACGGCATCCTGGTTGTAGCGGGCTTCCGGGCGCAGTTCGGCGACGCCTTTTTGTGCATCGCCGATCATCACGTGCTCGCCGAACCGTTCGGCGGTGAACCACATGACAATACCGATGACCAGGATGATCGCAGCCGGCACCGGCTTGCTGAACTTGGCCAGCACGGTCCAGATCTTGTCGAACTGGGTCAACTGGCGCAGGCGATAGGCGCGCTTGCGCGGCAGGTTGCGCAGGCGCGTGTAGGACAACAGCACCGGCAACAGGACGAGGTCGGTGAGGATGGTCAGGGCGACACCGATGGTCGCGGTGATGGCCAGCTCGAAGATGATACGGATAGGAATCAGCAAGATCGCGGCGAAGCCGATGCAACCCGCAATCAAGGCGACTGATCCGGGCACAAGCAGGGCGCGGAAGGCGTCGCGTGCGGCGGTTTCCGGGTCGAGGCCGGTGCGCTTGCTCAATTCCTCCGGGGTGCCTTCTTCGAGTCCGCCAAAGAAAATCTCGCCGCGGTAGCGGTTGATCATCTGTTCGCCGTGGCTGACCGCAATGGCGAAGATCAGGAACGGCGTCAGCATGTTCATCGGATCGATGCCGAAACCGAGCAGGCGCAGCGCGCCGAGCATCCAGACCACCGAAATCAACGCGCAAAACACGGTCAGCGAAGCGAGCTTTACCGATGAGGAATAGATGAACAGCAGCAGCCAGGTGAAGGCGATGGTCATGCCGAAGAACCAGATCACCGACTGCGCACCGGCGGTGATGTCACCGACCATCTTGGCAAAACCGATGATCGCAACCGTGGTGTGCTCGTTCTCGTACTTGGCGCGGATCTCGTCAAGCTGGCTGGCGATCTTGTTGTAGTCGACCTTGACGCCTTTTTCCGGATTCTCGGGAACCAGATCGACCCAGACCATCGCACCGGAGAAATCCTTGGCAACCAGGCGGCCGACGATGCTGGCCTTTTCCATATTGGCCTTGACCGTCGCAAACTGCTCGGGAGTGGCCTCGAAGCCTTCGACATTCGGGGTGAAATCCTGCGGAATCACGTTGCCACCGGCAAAACCGTCCTCGACGACTTCGACGAAGCGAACATTCGGCGTGAAGATCGAGCGCACGCGTGCCTCGTCGACGCTGTCGATGCCCTTGGCGTCCTGGGTGATCTTCTCCATGGTCTGGAAGAACGGCAGGTTGAACATGTCGCCGTTCTTGTCCATGACCGCGATCAGGACGCGGTTGGCACCGCCGAATTCCTGCTCGTAGTCGAGGAAGGTCTGCATGTACTCGTGCTTGAGCGGGATCTGTTTCTTGAAGCCCGCATCGACGCGCAGTTGCGCCGCGAAGAAGGTGAAGATGACCGTGATGATCGCAAACAGGATCAGCACAATCGGACGGTTGCCGAACACCAGTTTCTCGGCAACCCGATGAAAGGCGTTCGGTGTATTGTTGCTGGAACTCGCTGCGCTCATTGCGTCCCCGTCACTTGGGCTGGAAGCGGCTGAGGCCGTGTTCACCAGCGATCAGCAATTCACCGTCGGCACCCGCCGGCAGTACCTTGGCGATGACTCCCGCCTCCTGGTCGGTCGACAGCACCAATGGCTCCGAATCGCGGGCGCGACGCAGGACAATTCCATTCGCTCCGCCAATCACCACGCCGCCATTGGCCAGTGCGCTGCCACCCATCAGACTCAACTCGCTGCCGGTCGGAACCTCGGTCCAGTTCTCACCGAGGTCAGTCGATTCAAAGACATGCCCACGCAAGCCGAAAGCGAGTACATGCTCGCCTTCATAGCCGACCACACCGAACATCGAGCCGTCGTATGGCAACTGCGAGCGTGTCCAGCTCAATCCCCCATCGCGCGAACGGAAAACCGCACCGCGCTCACCGACAATCACGAATCCGCCATTGGCGGTTCGCGCGATCGCATTGAGGTGGGCGTCGGTTTCCATGCCGATGGCCAATTCGTCGGCACTGAACACGGAGCTGCCGAGATCGTTCTCGGAATGCGCTGATTCTTCGGCTTCGGCTTTTGCTGCGTCGGCAGCCGCCTTGCCGTTGTCGATCGTGTTGATGCGCGATCCGCTCCAGGTCCTGCCGCCATCGCTGGTCGTCAGGAGCAGACTATAGGCGCCGATCGCGAAGCCATGGTCGGCGTCGATGAACAGCACATCGAGCAAAGGTGCGCCCTGACGGATGTCATCGGCGGCGATGCCTTCGGCAGGCTGGCCGCGCGGATCGCGGCGCTGGATTTCCCAATGCTCACCGGCATCACCGCTGTGCAGGATCACGCCATCGTGACCGACCGCCCAGACATGACTGGCGATCGAGGTGACCGCAGTCAGCGTGCTGCGTAACGGAACACCCTCCGATTGGCGCCACTCGCCGCCATCGGGCGAGATCAGTACGTGCCCGCGTTCACCGACCGCAATGACGCGATCTGCGCTTTGCGTCATGTCGAGAATCAGGCCGTTTTGCGCCCTCGGCATGATTTCGACCGGGCGATTGAGCGGGTCGGCGGCGAGCACGCCGTTTTGTGCGCTGGCGGGCTCCTGCGCGCTCGCGATGCTCGTGGCAAACAGGAGGGCGAGTAGCGCTGCGGCGACGGCCGAGATGGGACGTTGCATGCGGGTTACCTGGTCTACGCTGAAGACGGCAGGCGTCGTCCGGCGGTCATGAAGTCCGCCGCTCTCCGATGCACGGAGAACGGCGGCCGATGCGGGCTTTACTGAATGCCGCGCTGGCGCAGCGACTGTGGCGAGAACATGTCTGGTGTGGTCTGGAACGAGAAGTCGTACATCTCTTCCTGATTGTCGAGACCGACCGCGATATAGCGTCCGGATTTCAGATCGTGATGATCCTCAAGGGTCGACCAGAACACCGGCACTTCGTAGTAGTTGATACTCGGAGCCTCGGAATAGCGCCACAGGTTACCGGCACTGTCATAGTGGTCGGTGGTCAGGATCTGCCAGCTATCCTCATCGAGATAGAAGGTTCGGCGCGGGTTGATGTGGCGCTGACCCGGCTTCACCGTGGCCTCGACAACATAAATGCGATGCAGTTCGTAGCGCAGGTAGTCGGGATCGACATAGCCTGGCTTGAGCATGTCTTCGACCTTGCTATTGTCGCTGTGCGCCTTGTACGAGTTGTACGGCACGTACATCTCGCGCTTGTCGACCAGCTTCCAGTCGAATCGCGCCAGCGAACCGTTGAACATGTCGGTCATGTCCGTGGTGCGCAGGTTGTCAGCGGCCGTGCCGGGATTGTCGTAGACAATGTTTGGGGCACGACGGACACGACGTTGACCAGGATTGTAGACCCAGGCCTGACGCGGCCCGATTTCCGAGTTCAGCGTTTCATGGACAAGCAGCACCTGACCGGCAAGACGCGGCGGCGACACGACTTCCTGATAGAAGTAGATCAGGATGTTGTTGATCTCGGCGAGCGTCGCTCCCTGCCGGTAATAGAGGCCGAGCAACTCTTCCTTGATACGTACCATGACGTATTTGCCGCTGGCGGTCACCGGTGCCTGGTCAGACCAGCGTCGTGCCGAAACGCCCTTGTACTTGAGCTTGTGGTTCCACATCGCCTGCATGCCGGCCTTGACCGTATCCTTGTCGAGGATCGGGAACGGGATGCCTTCGGCAACCTTGGCTACGCCATCACCTTCGCCAACCAGCTCTCCGGTCAGCGCATTCTTCATCGTCATCTCGTAGGTTCGCGCCGGATTCGATGCCGAGCGCCGGGTCGGATAGACGATCATGCGCCAATCGGGATATTTGGCGAACATCGCTTTCTGACCTACGGAAAGCTTGTCGCCGTAGTCCTTGTAGTTTTTTGCCGTGATCGTGAACACTGGCTTGTCGCCGGCGAACGGATCCGGATGGTGCATGCCGACCTTGTAGCTGGCTGGCGGCTGGGTGATGCCGCCGGTCCATGCCGGAATACTGCCGTCGGCATTGCCGGCGCGCTCGGCACCGAGCGGTGTCAGTGGCGTGCCGGTGACACCGAGTTTGTTCGCTTCATCGGCACTGACCTTGGCCATCGCCACATTCGCCAGCATGGCGGCGGCGATGAGCGTGGCGAGGCCTGCTTTCTTCATCAATGTCATGGATCGTCCCCTCAGAATGAGTAGCGGGCGGCGACTTGCACAAAGTCGCGGTCGTGGATCAGGTTGAACGAACCGCCACCAAAGAAATTGGTGTAGGACAAGTCGAACACCCACTTGCTCAGGTAGTTCGTCTCGGCACCGACAGTGATCGACTTGCGGCCCTCGACGAAGCTGCCACCAGGCCCCGGAGTGGTGCCGTTGACGTCGTGATTGAAGGCGATGCGCGGCGAAAGTGACATCGGTGTGCCCCAGACGTTTTCATAAGTCGCGCGTGCGGCCAGGCGATAACCCCACGAGAAGCGGGTCGGAAAACCACCGACCTGGGTGATCGGATTGCGACCGGAACCGCTGTTGACGTCGGCGCCACCACCGGTGTCGGTGCCATCTCCGTTGAAACGCAGGTTGTCCGGAAGATCAACGTTGGTGAAGCCGATTTCACCAACCATCGCGATCTGATCCGCGCCGAGCCAGTTGCCCGGGCCGAATACCTTGGTTCCGGTGAACTGCAACTGGGCAATCTTGTGGCGCTCGTAGCCGGGGATTTCCTGGCCTGGCCCGTACTGGCCCAACTGGCTGACAAAGTGCAGGTACGGCTGCGGAAGCAGCACATTGAGGGGCGACAAGCCGGCGAACAGCAGCTCCACATCATCGACCTGGAATGGCTGGTTGGGCCGGTAGCTCAATTCACCCTGCAGGGCGATACCGCTGGCTTCGAGCTGGGTGTTGAAGCTCAGGCCGAACAGATGGATGTCTTCCGGATACTCGGTGAAGTAGGAGCCCGTGTTCGGCGCCTGCCCGGTCACCGAGATACCGCTGATCAGCGGCACACGGCTGTGGTAATTCATCGCGTAGAAACCGAACTCGGTGTTGTTGAGGTTTTCGGCCAGATAGCGCAGGGCAAAACCGAACTGTCCGCTGTCCTTGGCCAATCGCGTCTGGCTGCGTGGGAACGCGGCACTGCAGGCAGTGCGTGCCAGGTAGTTTGGATCGGCAGGGTTGACGACGGGGAAATTTACATCGCTAGCCGCATAGTTACCTTGACGACAGACCTCGTCATAGAGATCCGAATTGATCACCGGTTGCGGCACGGTGCCGAAGTTGAGCATCACATAGCGCCCGCCAATGACGGCGAAGTCGTTGGTCGAGAAATAGGTGCCGACCGGATCGGGATCGGTGGTCTGGAAGTCGAGCAGGTAGAACGCCTCACCCGAGAAATTGTCGGTGAAGTTGTACGAACCCCAGAGCATGTTGACCGGCAGGAAAGCCTGCTTGAGCTCGGAACCGGCCACGCGCAACTTGGAGACATCGACCGGGTTGATCGAATTGATGCCACCCTGAATGAAGGTGCTCTCGCCCCAACTGACTACCTGCCGGCCGAAACGCACGGTGGCCTGACGATCGGCGATGGTGAAGTTGTGGAAGACGAATGCGTCGAGGATTCGCGACTGCGTGCCGACACGGGTCTTGGCCGCATGCGACAGGTTGTCACGGCCGTTGTTCTCGTCGTCATAGAAGCCGGTGGCGCGGATGAAGCCGCCCCAGTTCTGACCGTAACGCATATTGATCTCGACCGTGGCATTGACCGCGTTGGAGATCGGCGACCACTTCTCGTAGGCGAGGTCGCCATCGTCTCCATTGACCGAGTAGCGCCCCTGCGCAGCGCGCTGGGCCGGGCTGCCAAGACCGAGTGCGCTGACCAGCGGATTGAACTGCGCCTTGCCGATCAGGTCGTCCGAGGCATCCTGGGTGCGCCAGCCAATACCATAGCCGATGGTCGTGTTGACGGTTGCGTTGAAACCATCCTGGCTGCCGAATTCGAATGCCTGGGCCTGACCGGCGACGCCGGCCAGGGCCACCGCGAGTGACAGCGAGAGGGAGGAAAGAACCGGACGCCGTAGGCGCGAACCGGTCTGGATTGTTTTGCAAGTCTTCATGTGGGACTCCAGTACCAGGTCGGTTATTGCGTGCGAATGACGGAAGGATTGCTGACCTGCACGGCCGCACCCTGACTGACCAGCAGACTGGCCATCTCGCCCTGCATCTCGGCCGTCGCCGCCGCCGACGATGCCGGGCTGAGCAATGAGCCGTGGTCACCTGCCGTGAAACGGACGACGCCACGAATGCCGGTCGCCGACTGCGTGGTCTGCGTGATCGTGCTGAGGCCGAGAACGCGGATCAGCGGCTCGGTACCCGACAAGGGCGCACCGGCAACCGAGTTCGGAATGACCTGGTCTGCCGGCGAAGTGGTGCTGCCGACGACTTCCTGCAGAAGCAGACGCTTGCTGGCAAGCAGGCTGTTGTTGGCCGGCAGCGCCCAGTTGATTGGATCCGCTGAATCGATGACGGTCTGGGTCGCACCGAAGAAGGCGTCGTAGTCCTGGGTTCCGGGACTGACGCCGAGCGCGCCAAGGCCGGCGATGATGCGCGGACCGAACGCGGGCGACGCTTCGAGCAGGCGCGGGATGCCACCACCCGGAACATTGAGCAGGGCAACCTGGACGTCCGGCTGCACACCCATGAACACGGTGCCGATGATGCCGCCGAGCGACTGGCCGACGAAGCTGATGCGGGCGCCATCGAAATCGGTGCCGCTGCTGGTGTAATGGGACGACGGTATGGCGCGGGCGAGCACGAGCAGGTCGGCGACCGCCTGGCGGATATTGTCACGCGAGGTCAGCAGACTCGGCAGGTTGATGAAGTAGCTGCCCGAGGGATCGACCACGCCATCAGACCCCGAGGCTCCGGTGGTGTTGTTGACCAGATCGAGGTTGAAGGTGCGCTCGTGCGCGCCAAGACCGGCGAACGCCGGATTGGCGGCATTCAGCGGATTGGCGCTGCTGGCTATGCCGTGCAGCGGAGCATCGATCGCGATCACCGCGAAACCCTGCGAAGCCAGGGTTCCGGCTACCGCGAACATGTCGGTGCGGTCACGCGTGATGCCGTGCTGGTAGATCACGATCGGCCAGCCGGCCGCAGGTTTGGCCTTGCCCGAGGCAGCATTCGGAACCGTCAACAGCAGCGGGACACGCTGGGTCGAATTGGCCACCGGCAGCGGATTGGCAAAGGTGACGAAGGTCGAGCTTGGATCGAGCATGCCGGCGAACGGCGGAATGTAGGCACCCGGGGCCGCACGCCAGAAACCGCTCAGCGGCGCGGTTGGAGCGGTCGGGCTCGGCGCGGCAAGGTAGTAGGGCAAATCGATCGCGCCGACGTAGACATCGGCGATCGGTGGCAGGGCCGGATTGATATTTGACAGGTTCATGCCGGTCGGCACGATCAGAGGCGCGGTCGCCGGAGTCTGCGCGGTGCGTGCCTGCACGGCGCCGAGAACCGGCGTGATGCCCTGGGTCGTGGCAACCCAGGACAGGACGATCTTGCTCGAGGAGATTCCGGCGGCAGCAGCGGCTGCTTCCTGCGAGTTGGTCAACTGGCGCAGCGGTTCGAGTGCGCAGGCGGTCGCGTTCGGCAGCAGCGGCTCCTGCGAGACACCATTCACGCACAAGGCTGACGTGCGCTTGGCCAGAAAGTAGGTCTGATCGGGCGTTGCGTCGTTGCCGGCATTGTCGCTGATGCCATTGGTCAGCACGACCAGATACGAGGCCAGTTGCTGCAGCGGCTTGGTCGGCACGATCGCCAGCGTGCGACCTGAGCTGTCCGAGCTGGCCAGCGCAATCACGTAATCCGCATTTGGCGCAAGCTCGCGGGTCAGACCAGTGACGCCGCCACCGGGGCCGCTCAGGGTCACCTGGAACACACGTACTGTCGATCCGGCGGCGAGGCTGCTCGGACGTGGCGGGGTTGAGAAGGTGGTCGACCATGGCGCGACCGTGCTGAAGCCATCGAGCGCGTTCATCGCGACCTTGGGATCGCCGAAGTTGGCCGGGTTGGCGACCGGAATGTTCAGAGTCAGATCCGTCGTACCCGAGAGCAGCAGGTTGGTCGGGAACGGCACGACGCCATTGGACGGATCGAACTTCGCCGTGATGATGCCGGTGACCGGCGATCCGTTGTTGTTGGTGGCACCCGGCGCTTCAACCGCTCGGGGACTATTGCTCCCACCGCCGCAAGCGACGAGGAACAGTGACGGCAGAAGCGCTGCCGCGATTGATCGGGCCTGCATTTGGATCCCCTTCTCATGGAGTTTCAGCGACCTCATCTTAGGCCGTTCAAACGGTCGTTGGCAACGTCCGCTTAACAGTAAATCGCGATGCGCAACAATATGTTGCGTCGCACCATACGGCGGGGAATGGTGTACTGCTCAGTACTCAAGGCAAGGGCGGCGGAAACCAGGTCGAGGCATCCGGTTGAAACCTACGCGGCGACCATCCAAGTACGCCACGGACGGGCCCGTCATCGGCGAGCAGATCCTTGTCTAGACGCGCGACAATCTGCGGCCCAAGCCCGCGCCGGAGCCCCGATCGTGCGGCGAGCGCGAGTCCGAATCCGAGAGCGACCCGCGCAACCGGTACGGGCAGCGTCCAGGTGGCCAATGAATGACGAACCCGATCGAGCATCGTCGCGAACGCCAATCGCTCACCACCGCCAAGATCGAAACTGCGACCAATCGCCGCGTCAGTCAGTACGGCCGATCGGCAAACGGACGCCAGATCCTCGGCGTGCACAGGCTGACGCAGCCCGCTGGCGCCACGCAGATTCGGAAACACATGCCAGCGGGCACCAAGGTGCGCCAACGGAGTCAGGCTGCGATCGAGACCGGCACCGTAGATGAGGGTAGGGCGAAGCAGGGTCCAAGCCAGGTCGGCGGACGCCGCCGCCCCGGCTAGCGCCCGCTCGGCGCCTTGCAGGGTTTCCGCCAAGGCGCGTTCGGCAGGATCCGGCGAATCGCGTTTGCTCAATGCGCTCATCGAACCGAATGCCACGATGCGCGGTTTGCCCTGCAGCTTCGCCGCCGCCAGCCATTCGGCAAAACCGTTCAATGGGCCGAGGCTGAAAATCATGTCCAGCGCAGGCAGAGCCGGCATGACCGAGAACACGTCGCCGCGCAGCCATTCCAGACCGGGCCGGGTCGATGTCCTCGAAACCCGGCTCAGGGCCAGCACTTCGTGGCCGGTTTCAAGCAATTGCGGAATCAGGAAGCGGCCGATCTGGCCGCTGCCGCCGATGACCAGGGCGCGCGGCCTGGACACGCCCCGCCGTCCGCCGGCTTCAGCGACGAACGAAGGATGCCGGCGCGCTCGCCGTCATCGCAGCGGTGATCGGCAGACCGATGATGAAGCTGGTTCCGCTCTCCCTCGATGTGCGCACATTGATCGAGCCGCCATGCGCCTTGATGATGCCGTACGCGAGGCTCAGGCCCAGACCGGGCGCATCGCGTCGCGTCGAAAAAAACGGCTCGAAGATTTCCGGCAAATCGTCATCGTTGATGCCGGATCCGGAATCGGCGATGCGAATCTCGACATTGCGCGTGCCACCGGCGCGGGTGGCCACGAGTACGCGCCCGCGCTCCGCGATCGCCTGGCCAGCGTTCTCGAGGATCAGGACAAAGGCACGACAGATCTGGGCCGGCATGCAGGTCACCGCCGGCAGATCCGAGTATTCGCGCACCACGGCAATGCGCTCGCCCCAGGCCGGAACGAGCAGGCTCAATGCCGCATCGAGACTGGCGTTGATGTCGATGCTTTCGAGACCTTCGGCATCAAGCCGGGTCAACTGGCGCAGGCCTTGCACGAGGGTCGAGGAACGACCGAGCCCGCTGGCTGAATCGGCGAGCAGGGCTTTCGTTTCGGTGAGGATGGTGCTTTTTTCAAGTTCGCGGCGCGTATTGAACAATTCGCGCCGAGCTTCCTCGACGTGCTTGACCAGTTGATCGAGGCCGGCCTTGTCTGCGCCGAAGATCATCTCGACCGGCTGCAGACAGTACTGCACGGCGGCGTCATAGCTCTTGACCAGTTTCCGGTAATCGTCGAGCGACTCGCCGACCCCATCGAGGCTGGAATGCGCGATTCCGAGCGGCGCGCTGACTTCGTCCGCAACGATGGCGGCCATCTGCCCGGCCAGCGACATCGGCATCGCCTGCATCAGGCGTGACTGATGCTCCTTCAGTATTTCCATCTCATCGGCAAGATGCATGCGCTCGTTGCGCAGTTTCTGGTTGGCCGCGCGTTCGTCGCGCAGACGCATGACCAGATAACCGATCGCCCCGAATGCGGCAAGGGCCAATATCCAACTGATCCATAACATCAAGTTCTACTCCCTGGACTGGCGCGCAGTATAGCGATCGAATGCTCAGGAGAGAGTCATCCAGAGCTCGGTTGCAAGAAAGGCGAACCATGCCAGCACCAACAATATGCCTTCACGCCGTGACAACTCGCCGTCGCTGCGCATCATTGGATAGACGGCCACCGCCAGGGTGAACAGAACCGGCAATTCAAAGCGAGCGAGCGAAGACGGAACGGCCAATGGCTGCAGCACGGCCAGCCCACCGAGCACGAGCAGGATGGCCGCGAGAGCCGCGATGAAGGCTTGACCGAGGGCGAAATCACCGCGACCGCTTAGTGCCGCCATGACAGCCGTCGGGGTGCCGGCCAGGGCGCTGGCCGGGCCAAGCACAAGCAAGCCGGCAATCAACGGATTCAAAGTCATTGCGCTCGTCAGCCCCATGGTTCCGACCAGCAGACGCCAGGCTCCGAACCCGATCAACGCCACGCCAACCAGCAGACGCGCGAGCGAGAGCGAGCTGCCGAACGTCCGCGCGACTTGGCCAAACAAGGCCTGGCTGGCAACTTTTCCGCGCGAAATGGCGCGTACGGTCAAACCGCCCACGCTGACAAAGACGAGCAGCATAAGGCCGCCGTCGAAGCCCGAATAAGCGTGGTCGAGACCGAGAGCCCAGACCAGCACGACGGCACCAATCAAGGCCGGATTGATCCAGACGAAGGCCTTCAGGCGCGCCAGCAATGGGGCCGACAAGGCGGCTACCCCGAGCACCAACCCGAGCTGCGCAATCGCGCCGCCGAGCGCCGCACCAACTCCGAGATCAGCCTGACCGAGCAGCAAGGCGGCAACAGCGAGCGCGATCAGGGGTGCCATCGCGGCGACGCTGGCCGAACTCATCGCGAACAGCCAGGACTGGTCAGGTTTGCGTGCGATCAGCCCGGAAATGCCATTGGCCAGCGAATCGGTGCCGAACAACAGGAGCACACAACCGAGCAGGATGGTTCCGCTGTCAGCCCACATGATGAATCCTCCACACGATCACAATCGCAAGCCGGGCAGTCTATCCCGGATCAGCGGCAAGTCGGTCGATACCCATCGCGCGCCTGCCGATGCGCGTTCAAAAGCGGATCACAGAGCGAATCACCTTGCCCTCGTGCATGAGCTCGAAAGCGTGGTTGATCTTTTCGAGCGGCAATTCCGCGCTGACGAATTCATCGATCTTGAGCTCGCCGGCCATGTAGCGCTCGACATAGCCCGGCAACTGCGTACGACCCTTGACCCCGCCAAAAGCCGAACCGCGCCAGACCCGGCCGGTCACGAGCTGGAACGGTCGTGTCGAGATTTCCTGACCGGCACCGGCGACACCGATGATGATCGATTCGCCCCAGCCCTTGTGGCAGCACTCGAGCGCCGAGCGCATGACATGGACATTGCCGATGCACTCGAACGAGTAGTCGACGCCGCCATCAGTCAGGTCGATGATGACTTGCTGGATCGGTGTATCCGGATAGTCCTTCGGGTTGATGAAATCGGTCGCGCCGAGGGCCTTGGCCATCTCGGCCTTGGCCGGGTTCATGTCGATCGCGATGATGCGCCCTGCCTTGGCCATCACTGCACCCTGGATCACCGACATGCCAATGCCGCCGAGTCCGAACACGGCGATGCTTTCGCCGGCTTCGACCTTGGCTGTGTTGAGCACCGCACCAATGCCCGTGGTGATCCCGCAACCGAGCAAGCAGACCTTTTCCAGCGGCGCGGCCTTGTTGATCCTGGCCAGCGCGATCTCAGGCAATACCGTGTATTCGGAAAATGTACTGCAGCCCATGTAGTGCAGGATCGGCTTGCCGTCGATCGAAAAGCGGCTGCTGCCGTCCGGCATCAAACCCTTGCCCTGGGTCGCGCGGATCGCCTGGCAGAGATTGGTCTTGCCGGACAGGCAGAACTTGCAGGCACCGCACTCGGGCGTGTACAGCGGAATGACATGGTCGCCAACCTTGAGCGAGGTCACTCCGGCACCGACTTCTTCGACAATGCCGCCACCCTCATGGCCGAGGATGACCGGAAACATGCCCTCGGGATCGGCGCCCGACAAGGTGAATGCATCGGTATGACAGACCCCGCTGGCGACGATACGCACGAGCACCTCACCGGCTTGCGGGCCTTGCACATCGACCTGCTCGATCGACAGCGGCTTGCCTGCTTCCCAGGCAACGGCGGCTCGGCTTTTCATGGTGTCTGCTCCTGAATGGAATTCGGCGGTCGCGGCCGGACCGGACAGGTCGATTACTGTAGCGACGATGGCAGGCGCACAACAACCCGGCATCGATTCGCCAAATGAAAGCACGTCCTGGTCCAATACTGTTCGATTAGCGCCATTGCTTGCAGCTCGTCGTTCCGGCGAAAGCCGGAATCCATGTTGAATTGGCAGCAACAGCAAAATGGATCCCGGCTTTCGCCGGGATGACGACTTAAAGCGAACAGCATTGCGTCCTGGTCGAACCTCCGGACATCGTTGGTGAGGAGCGATCCACGCTTGAAAGTTCCGCTTCGCGGGCGCATTAGCCTTACGGCATCCAACAAGGAAATTCGATGAATCAGGTCTGTGAAATTCCCGGCGCCAACCTCACCATCGCGCGCGGCGATTTTCCGAATCCGGAGCGCGACATCGATCCGGCGCCCGCCACCGGAGAACAACATGCCGTGCTCGCCGGCGGCTGCTTCTGGTGCGTCGAGGCGGTGTTCAGGGAAATCGACGGGGTCAGCTCGGTGACCTCGGGCTACAGCGGCGACGCCGCGCACAACGCCGACTACACGACCGTCTGCACCGGCACGACCAATCACGCCGAAGTCGTCTCGATCCGCTTTGATCCGACGCGCACGAGTTTCGGCCAGTTGCTCAAGATTTATTTCGCCGTCGCCCATGATCCGACCCAGAAAGATCGCCAGGGCGAGGATCGCGGCCGCCAGTATCGTTCGGCGATCTTCACCACCGATGCCGCGCAGAAAGAAGTCGCTGATGCCTATATCCGCCAGCTCGACAGTGCCGGGGTCTTCAACGATCCGATCGTCACCGAAGTGGTGGCACTGGAAGCCTTTCACGAAGCCGAGGCCTACCACCACAACTACGCCGAGCTGCATCCCGAACAAGGCTATATCGCCGCCGTCGCGGCTCCGAAGGTTGCCAAGCTGCGCAGGAAATTCGGCGACAAGCTGAAGGGATCGTCCTCATGAGTACATCGGCCGCCGGTTGCGACGTCACTCCAATCGATGCGTCCGAGCGCGAACGCCTCGCGCAAAAATTGACGCCCGAGGAACGCCGCATCCTGCTCGATCACGGCACCGAGCATCCATTCTGTGGTGGCCTGCTCGACAACAAGCAGGACGGCAGCTACGTCTGCAAACTTTGCGCGCTGCCACTGTTCAACTCCGATCACAAGTTCGAATCAGGCAGCGGCTGGCCGAGCTTCTTTGCCCCGTTCGATCCGCAGCACGTACGTGAGATCCGCGACGTCAGCCACGGCATGATCCGCGTCGAGGCTCGCTGCGCACGCTGCGACAGCCATCTCGGTCATGTGTTTCCGGATGGCCCGAAACCCAGCGGCCTGCGCTACTGCCTGAACTCGGCGGCGATGGAATTCGTGGTTGCCCCGACAGCAGTTTGAATCCACACGATCGGTGCCGCGATCAGTTACGCTGATCGCATGAATCGCCTGCGCACACAAAGAGAGGGATGCCGATGCGTCTGATCGGAGTTCTGCTCTGCGCCTGGCTGCTGCTCATCGCCTCTGTCCTGAGCGCACAAGCGGCCGCGGATCCGGCGAATAAACGGGCTCAACCGTCAACTTCGACTGTGCCGCCGACCGCTGCCACCGTCGAAGACGCGAAATCAGCCACGGCCCCCGATTCGGCCCCGGCCAACTCGGAGAAGTCGACGCCGGCCAGTCCGTGGAAGCGCGTCGTGTCAGGCACGCGCGAGGTTCTCGACTATCCCCTGTTCGCGGTCGGTGGGGCCAGGATCACACCGGGTGGCAGCGTGTGGATGCTCGGCATCCTGTTCGCGGCATGGTTTGCCTCGCGCTGGGTGCAGCGCGGACTTGAGCGATACGCCAGACATCGACCCGAAGTCAGTCGACCGGCCCTTTACGCACTCGGTCGCATTCTCCACTACTTGCTGATCGCGATCGGCATCAGCTTCGCGCTGTCGGCGGTCGGCCTTGACCTGACCAAGATCGCATTCTTCGCCAGCGCCCTCGGTGTCGGCATCGGCTTCGGTCTGCAGGGCGTGGTCAACAATTTCTTCTCCGGCCTGATCCTGCTGTTCGAGCGCAGCCTCAAGATCGGCGATTTCGTCGAACTCGAATCCGGCGTCACCGGCGAGGTCACCGATATCAGCATCCGCGCCACACGTGTGACCACCAACGACAATATCGACATCCTTGTGCCGAACTCCGAGTTCGTGAACGGGCGCGTGACAAGCTGGACCCTGCGCGAGACCGCGCGGCGCATCAAGGTAAACTTCGGCGTTGCCTACGGCACGGACAAGGAATTGGTCAAGAAGGCTGCGCTCGAAGCAGCCGATGCCGTGCCGTTCACGTTTGCCAGCGAGGGGCCGCGCCGCTCGCAGGTCTGGCTGGTCGGTTTCGGTGACAACAGCCTCGATTTCCAGCTTGTGGTCTGGCTCACCGCCGATGCGGTCAAGCGCCCCGGCGCGGTCCAGGCGGCCTACTACTGGGCGCTGGAGGATGCGCTCGGCAAGTACGCCATCGAGATCCCGTTCCCGCAACGCGATCTGCATGTGCGCAGCCTGTTCAGTGCCACCGAGGACGATGCCAGAGAACTGTGGCGTGGTCGCAGCAAGTCAAAATCAGGCAAGAAACGCGAGCAATCGATCAGCGACAGCGAACGCGAGGAGCTTTCCGGCAACGACGCCCTGCAGGATGCCCTGGGCGAGTCGCCAGGGCCTACCGAGTAGCCCGGACTACCGCGCGTGCCAAGATGATGCAGCGGTGATTCACGGCCTGCTGTTGCGGGATTGGCTTCAGCCACGATGCTGTTGATCGGTTGGTGCCAGGCACAGGCGAAGCCCAACGAATCTCGATCTTCCCTCCACATGGCGTTGTACCTGCCAACACGGCTGTTGGGCTTCGCTTGTGCTCAGCACCAACCTGCGAAACTCGCGCGGGAGCAAGCTTCAACCCTTGCGCTTCGCGCGCGGATGCGCGGCATCGTAGACCCTGGCCAGATGCTGGAAATCCAGATGCGTGTAGATCTGCGTCGTGCCGATGTCGGCATGGCCGAGCAGCTCCTGCACGGCGCGCAGGTCACCGGAGGATTCGAGCAGGTGGCTGGCACAGGAATGGCGCAGCAGATGCGGATAGACCCGCTGCCAGATGCCCTGATCGCGGGCACGACGCTTGAGTCGCGTGCGCACGCCGTTGGTGCTCAGCGCTCGACCATTCCTGCCACGCAGGATCAGGTCATCATCACCACCACGATCCTGCCCGCGCAATGTCTGCAGTGCGAACAAGGCTTGGCGGCCGACCGGCACGATGCGTGTTTTCGAGCCCTTGCCGGTGACCCGCAACATGCCTTCGATCGTGTCGAGATCGCGCCAGCGCAGACTGACAATCTCGGCGACACGCAGGCCGCTTGAGTAGAGCAGTTCGAGCATCGCGCGATCGTGCACGGCCTCGGCATCGTCGGTCGGAAACTCGAGCAACACATTCATCTCGTCGGCATCGAGCACCTTGGGCAGCTTGCGCGGGATTTTCGGCGAGCGCACGCCGACCGCCGGATTGACCTTGACCTCGCCATCGCGGGCGAGATAGCGGAAGAAGCTGCGACACGACGACAAAAACAGGCCGAGACTGGCCGGGGCCAAACCAGATCGATGCTGCTCGGCAAGCAGCGCCTGCAGTTGCGCGCTGCGCAGCTCGTTCCATTGACTGATTCCGATGTGCTCGGCATAGGCGATCAACTTGCCGAGGGCGCGCGCATAGTTGTCGAGCGTGGATGAGGAATAGCGTCGCTCGACGCGCAGATAGCCGAGATAGCGATCAATTGCGGTAGTCAGCGGCGCGGCCATCTCATTTGCTTTCGGTGTAGCGTCCGACCGCAGCCGACAGCGCCTCGGCGATCAGGCGCAGGAACACCGTGCCCATGCCGGGATGGAAGCGGTTGGCATCGAGACTGCCGATTGCGAGCATGCCGACCTCGCCGATCGAGAGCAGCACGGCCGACTGCACCTCGTTGGCGCGTGCACCGAACAGGGCATCGAGCTTGTCCTGTTGCAGGCGACCGCAAAGCGGCTCGCCGCGCCTGAGGAACTCGGCAAACGCCGGCATCGAATCGCGACCGTCCGCTTCGACCAGCAGCCATTCCGCCGCCGGCAGATCCGGGTTGCTGCGGAACAGCACGACGCGGACGAGGTCGGTGTGAAAATCCTCGGTCAGGCTGGCGACGACGCGGGTGACCGTGTCGGCCAGGCTGTTGGCGCGCATCAGGGCCAGGGTCAAGGTATGCACACGAACCATCAGGGTTTCGTTTTCGTGGGCGATCTCGATCAGGTCATGCAGGCGACGCGAGAATTCATTGTTCTTGTCGCGCAGCACTTCGAGCTGGTAGCTGGCCAGCGAAGCCGCCGGACCTTGCTCGCGCGGCAGGCGCAGCAGCATCGCGAGGTCCGGAAACTCCTTGAGGAAATCGGAGTGCCGACGCAGATAGCTGGCAACTTCCATTGCGGTCAGACCGTCCCTCACACTCAGATCACTCATGCCATACCCCTTCAAACACGAAAGTTGCCGGGCCGCTCATCCACAACGGATGGCCTGGGCCCTGCCATTGGATCATCAATGTACCGCCGGGCAGATGGATCTCGACCTCATCGCCGACTTGACCTCGCCGATGCATGACCGCCATCGCCGCGCAGGCACCGGTGCCGCAGCCAAGCGTTTCGCCAACTCCGCGCTCCCATACGCGCAGCGCAATGGCCGAGCGCGAGAGGATCTGCGCAAAGCCGACATTGCAGCCACGCGGGAATGCCTCGGCATGTTCGACCTGCGCGCCGACTACCTCAACCTCGGCCGCGTCGATGTCGGTGACCTCGATCACGGCGTGCGGATTGCCCATCGACACCGCACCGATCTCGAGCGTGCGACCCGGCACCTCGATGCTGTAACGATCGCGCTCTGCGACTGCCTCGAACGGCAAGGCCGACGGGGCGAAACGCGGCTCGCCCATGTCGACGCGCACGCAGCCATCGGCCAGCACTTCGACACGCACCGGCCCGGACGGACTCATCAGGCGCACCAGGTCCCGTTCAAGGCTGCCATCGCGGGCCAGCCAGGCGGCCACACAACGCACTCCGTTGCCGCATTGGCCCGAGCGCGTGCCGTCGCGATTCCAGATGCCGTAGCGGAATGCGCAATCCTCATCTTCGCTGGCCTCGATGGTCAGCAACTGGTCGAAGCCGACGCCAAACTTGCGGTCGCCGAGCTTGCGGATCGTGGCCGTATCGAGGCATGGCGGATGCTGACGGCAATCAAGAACGACGAAATCATTGCCGATGCCATGCATCTTGCTGAAGGCGAGGGCCATCGCGTGCCGCGCCTCAACTCTGGCCGGTAGTCGCCGCCGTGTCGACGGCAGATGCAGACGGTTTGACCAGATCGCCCTTGTTGCCGCAGGCGGCGAGCAGGGTCAGGGCGACCAGGACAGCCAGCAATCGGGTAATACGCAACATTTGAAGGTCTCGTCGATCAGGGAATGGCGGCGAGTATAGCGCTGCCGGGCGCCTCGGCAGGGCGGCAAAACGGGCATTGGTCGAAGACGAATTGGACTTGAAGCGGGTATGCTCGGGCCATGCCGCTGACCCCGATCCTGATCGCCCTCTACGTATTTGCTGGATTCTTCGCGCTGTTTTCGTTGATCAGCGCCGCTGGCGCGCGCCGGCGTTGGCGTGAGCGACATCGATTCTCGGCCTGTCACCGCAGCTTGTGGACGGTGGTGTTTTTTTTGCTTGCCGTGCTTGGCGCATTCTCGGCCTCGGCCCTGCTCGGCTATCGGCGACTGACCACGGAAACCCTGCTGGTCACCTTGCAGGCACGCCAGCTCGGGCCACAACGCTTCAATGTGCGCATTGATTACCCCGATGGCGAACATCGCGACGTGGCGATAGCCGGCGATCAGTGGCAACTCGATGCGCGCGTGGTCAAGTGGCAGCCGCGCGCGGTCATGCTCGGCGCACCGGCGTTGTACCGGCTCGATCGCATCAGTGGTCGCTACGCCGATGCGGCACAGGAATCCGAGCGTGAGCGCAGCGCGATCGAGATCGATGAAACCAATCTGTTCGACCTGCTCGATCTCAAGCGGCGTTTTCCGCGATGGCTGCCGTGGATCGACGCCGACTATGGCAGTGCCGCCTATCTGCCGCTGGTTGACGGCGGTGAATACGAGGTCAGCCTGGCCCCGGCCGGCGGTCTGGTCGCCCGCCCAGCCAATGCCCTGACCGAGCAGAAATTGCGCGAGGCGGGGTGGTAGAGGCGTGACCCGGATGCCTGCACTCGGTTAAGATTTATACCCTGGGCAGCCGGTTGACGGCCGACAGCAGGGAGTTCGGTGGGTGGCAAGCAAGTCCAGCAAGGCGGAAAAACCCGGCATCTCGATCTGGCGCATCATCGGCGCGATCTTCAGCGTGATAATCCTGGTCGTCTGGTGGGTTGGCCACGCCAACTTCGTCACTGGCCGCTCCCTGTTGCTCGCGTTTCCTGGCTGGGATGTTTCATACAAGAGCTGCTGGCCGAATCCGTTTGGCGGCGCCTGGGTCAGCGATGTCACCCTGGTCCCGTTTGAAGATGACGACGAGGAAGTTTTCCACTTCGATCATCTCAAGGTCGACGTGCCGATGATGCAGTACTACCGCAGCGGCTTCAGCCGCAAAACCACTGCAATGCTCAAATCGATCAAGGACATCCGGCTCGAATTCAGCGGCGGCCATGGCGTCATGACGACCCCGTTCACGACCGAGATGATGGTGTTCGGCAATGCCAGTGCGTCACCGTTCGAGGCCGAAGGCTGTATCGAAGACGGTGCCTGGATGGACAGCGAATTCGCCGACATGAACCTCAAGGCCGAACCGACCGAGCTGACCATGTCCTGGCATCGCACTGATGATCGTCTGATCCGCGAACACTCGATCCACACGCCCGGCGTGGGCCGTGTCGATTACCGCGGCGAGGAACTGCTGCACGATGATTTCCCCTTGTTCAGCCTCGCCGATACCGGGCTGAGCGAACTGGCGGCCAGCGAATGGCATGTCAAGGACGAAGGGTTCACCAAGGCGCGCAATGCGTTCTGCGCGAAGAAAGACGGCATCACGCCGACCCAGTTCGTCGATCGGCATCTGGACAGCGTGCAACGCATCCTCGCCGCGCTCGGCCTCGAACCAACGCCTTCGGCGCGAGCGGCGTACCGGCACTATGCCGAGAACGGTGCAGCGCTCGATCTCGTTCTCGCCTATTCACCGACCATCAGCGGCGAGCGCTACTACGACCTCGATATCGGCCGTTGGGTCGCCCATATGCATGGCGGCTTCAACGTCGACGGTCGCGCCGTCGGCGTCGGCGTGAAGGCGATCGACGTGCAACCGCTACCCGAGGATGACGAGGCCGCCTCGACCTGGAGCATGCTCGAGTCCGAACGCGCGGTCAGCGCGCGCCGCGCCCAGGCCGCCAGCGACGATACGAACCCTGCGCCGGCGACACGCAATGCGAATACACCAACCCTCGCGGTTGCCACGGCTCCGTCCGGGACTGGCGAGGACGTCCTGCTCGCCGACGAAACCGAAGTTGTCGAGCGCCCGGCGGTTATCGAGGACTACGCCAAGCTCTCCACCGAAGTCGGCCAACCGTTCATGCTCTATACCAAGGGCAAGCCCGCCATCCGCGTCGAGATCGTCGGCATGGACGAAGGCGTGATCAAGGTGCGCCGCTACCTGCGCAGCGGCTGGCTCGAACAAGGCATCACCCGCGACGCCTTCGTACGTGCCGAACGTGCGCGCTGAGTCCAACAGGCAGCCTGTCAGGCAAGAGCAGACGGGAATCGGGAGCGGGTACCGATAGGGGTCGACTTCAGTCGCTTGTCCCCTCTTGGGGGCGATGTCTTTTGGGCGGCACGCGGCAGAGAATTGCGACCGAACTCGCTCCCACAGAAATCTTTCCCGCAACGAAAACCTCTTCGCGTGATTCGCCCGCGTGGGCTCAGAGCGCCTTCTCGTAGCAAAGTGCGGTCGCACCGTCGTCGTAGTAGCCGAGTCGGCTGGCGAACATGTGATAGCCGCGCCGCTCGTACAGGCGTTGCGCGGGGTCGTTGTCGCTGCGCACCTCGAGGCGCAAACGTGAGCAGCCGCGAGCAGCGACCTCAGCTTCGCAGGCCTCGAGCAGCGTCTCGCCGATGCCGCGACCGCGCAGATTGGCGGCGACAGCCAGCGAATAGAGTCGACCTGGCCGGCTGCCCTTGCGGAAAAACAGCACGGCCGCAGCGCGCAAATGACCGTCGAGTTCGACAACCAGAACGCTGGCGCGCTCGCTGCCGATATGATGTTTCCACTGGCGCGGACTCAGCCGGTCACTGCTGAAAGTCGCGTTTTCCAGATCAATCAAGTCATCGAGATCAGCGGGCACGGCCCGCCGCACGCGAACGGTGACGTGGTTGTCGAATGACTGGCCGGTGTCCGCCTGCATCTTTTCCATCGTCGAAGTTTAGCCCGGCAACGTGCGGCTGGAACTGAATGCTGCGCATCGACGACCGACCGCCACGTCACTGTGATGCGTGACGCTATGGCAAACTTCGCGCCTTCACGCCAGGCAAGGATCCGATTCGCAGCAATGCGATCCGGAAGCTGCCGATGACGAACCCCCTGCCAACAGGCTAACCCATGAGTCGTCTCATCATCGTCGTCGAGAAAGCCTCGGACTGGGGTTCATATTACCCGTCCGACAACGTCGTTTCGGCCCAGGATTACCTCAAGCAATCGCTCAACGAAGACGATGAGCGCACCCAGGTCATCAACCTCTGTCGCAGCTACAAGTATCTCGGCACGGGCTACTACGTCTCGCTGCTGGCCGAGGCGCGTGGACACAAGGTGATTCCGTCGGTGCGCACGATCAATGACCTGCGCCGGCGCTCGCTGTATGGCCTCGACATCGAGGATCTGAGCAGCCGTCTCGGCAAGTTCCTGCCGGCCGGTGGCCGCGACACCACGGATTTCGGCATCCTCGTCTATTTCGGCGAAACCTCATATCCGGCCCTGGAAGATCTGGCCCGCCAGGTATTTGAGGCCTTTCCAAGTCCGATCCTGCGCATCGAGTTCGAACGCGAGCGCGTCTGGCAGATCAGTGCAATCAAGCCGACCGGACTGCACTCGTTGTCCGATGAACAGGAGGATGCGTTCGCGCAGACGCTTGATCGCTTCTCGCGCAAGCTCTGGCGCAAGCCGCGCGCGCGGCGCAAGTACCGCTTCGACCTCGCCATGCTGGTCGATCCGAACGAGGCAATGCCGCCATCGAACAAGAAGGCGCTCAAGCACTTCATCGAGGCCGGCAGCGAGCTCGGCATCGAAGTCGATCCGATCGGCCGCAACGATTTCCAGCGCCTGGCCGAATACGACGGCCTGTTCATTCGCGAAACCACCGCGCTCGACAACCACACCTATCGCTTCGCCAACCGAGCCGAAAAGGAAGACATGGTCGTCATTGACGATCCCGATTCGATCCTCAAGTGCACCAACAAAATCTACATGCATGACCTCATGCTGTCGCGCAAGCTGCCGATTCCACGCACCGAGATCCTGTACAAGGATGATGCCAAAAAGCTGGACGAGAGCGCCGAGCGTCTCGGCTTTCCGCTGGTGCTGAAGATCCCGGATGGCTCGTTCTCGCGTGGCATCGTCAAGGTCGAGAGTGCCGACAAGCTCAAGGCCGCCGCGGATGCCCTGTTCCAGCACACCGCCCTGATCCTCGCCCAGGAGTTCATGTTCACCGAATTTGATTGGCGCATCGGCGTGCTCAACCGCGAGCCGCTATACGCCTGCAAGTACTACATGTCGCGCGGCCACTGGCAGATCTACAACCATGGCGCCAAGGGCACGGCCAAGTCCGGTGGATTCGAGACCCTGCCGGTGCGCGAGGCGCCGGCCGACGTGGTCAAGCTCGCGGTCAAGGCCACGGCGGCGATCGGCGATGGCTTGTACGGCGTCGACATCAAGAAAGATGGCGAGCGCCTCGCCATGATCGAGGTCAACGACAACCCGTCGATCGATGCCGGTGTCGAGGATGCCTATCTCGGTGCCGATCTTTACCGGCGCATCATGGCCGAGTTCCTGCGCCGCATGGAGCGCAAACGACTCGGCACGCGCGGCTGAGTGGCCGCCACGCCAGTGCGACGGATGGTGAGCGTGCGCAGCATCCTCATCGCCTGCCCACGCGCAAGCCAGGCCAGATTGATCAACGGCGCACCAACCAGCCAGAACGGCATGCTCAGTCCGGTCAAATCGCCACCGCGCAACGAAGGAAACAGCACGACCGCGACGATGCCGCCGAGTACCCAGGCCAGCAGCCACGGCGGCGGCTCGGATACGCAGTGTTGATTGTTGGCGCGTCGATCAACGAAGATTTCAGTGAGGGTGAACGGGGCGAGCAGCATGGCAATCCTCCGGCGGTTTGAGCGACCATGCGCGGCGCACGTCTCAGCGCGTGAGATGGCGCCAGCGGATCGGTCGGCCCGGCGCCGCATGCGATAATCGGCTGACCTATCAATGGAGTGATGCGTGGAATCAACCGGCTGCATGCAATACGCTCTGACACTGTTCGCGAACGCTCGGTACGGCCAGATGAACTTGTCTGCAGGCAATCGTCAGAATGCATTCCGTCTCATGGATCTCGGCACCCATGCTGTCCGCGAGGAGCGCCATTCCAGCCTCGTGCTGGCCGAGCAAAACCTGTTCAACGACGACAAAGCGGCGATCATGCAGAACGCGCGTGATGCGCAGCGTGATCTGGATCGGTTGTTCGAGGCGGATATCGCTGTCGAAAGCAAAGGTGAACAATGAGCATGCGTCGCGGCTTTGCGCTCGCCGAGACCGAGCTGCGCAGTTTCGACCGCAGCGAGACGGCGCATTGCCATGTGCAAAAGCCCGATCGCTATCGCCTGATCGAGGCCCTGCCGGCCGATGTGCAGCGCATCACCCGTGGCAGCGGGGTTTCCTACATCGGCGCAAGCTTTGCCGGCGATTGCGTGGTGCAGGATTTCTCCGCGTTCGACCGTCTGCTTGATTTCGATGCCGAACAAGGCTTGCTGACGGTCGAGGCCGGTGCGCAGATCGGCGATGTGATGCGCTTCGCGCTTGGCCATGGCTGGTTGCTGCCGGTCGCGCCCGGTCATCCGCGGGCAAGTGTGGGCGGCTGCATCGCTGCCGATGTTCATGGCAAGAATCCGGCCCGTGACGGCACCTTCCGCGCCCACGTCGAAGCGATCGAACTGTTCGATCCGGTCAGCGGCTGGCTGCAACTCGACCGCAACCACAACGCCGAGCGATTTGCCGCCTGCTTTGCCGGTTTCGGCGTCCCCGGTTTGATCGGCAAGGCAACCCTGCGCATGGTTCCCGCGCCGGCCGGCTATTCGCTGCGCAGTGTCGCAGTGGGCGGGCTTTGCGAGGCCCGCGATGTCCTGCTTGCGCACGCCGGCGCACCGTTGTTGTACGGCTGGCACGATGGTCGGCCAGGCCGCTTCGGTCGCGGCGTGGTCCGCTTCGGTCTCGAATCAAAGGAACCAATCACGCGTCCGCCACGCCACGCCGCCGATCTGCCGGCAACGATCAAGCCGTGGCCGGTGTGCACGTGGAACCGCAGCGGGATCGCCGCGATGAACCGGCTGATCGGACACCGCTATGGCTCCGGCCAGGCCCATGTCACGATCGAATCGGCGATGTTTCCGCTCAATGATGCACGCGCCTACTACGCCGGCTTCGGGGCCGAGGGTTTTGTCGAGTCGCAATGGCTGCTGCCGCATGCCGGTTATGCCGAGTTTGTCGGCAGCCTCGAAGGCGAAGTCGCACGCCAGCGTCCACGCATCAGCCTGATTGCGAGCAAGCTGTTCGATGGCCAGGCGCAGGGTTTCCGCTTCGATGGCAAGGGCATTGCCCTGGCCATCCAGTTGCCGCAACCGAAGGCCCGCACGCAGGCGGCCTTTATCGCCTCGCTGACCGATCTGGCCCTGCTGCATGGCGGCCGTCCGAACCTGATCAAGGATTCAAGTCTGCAAGCCGATGCGGCGCAACGCGGCATTGCCGATTTCGCCGCCTGCCGCGAGCGCCTGCGCGCCTTCGATCCATACCACCTGCAAAATTCGATACTGACGCGGAGGCTGGGCCTGTGACCGCGATCGTTGTGGGTGCATCAAGTGGCTTGGGACGAGCGCTGGCGCTGGAACTCGCACGCAACGGAAAGCCACTTTTGCTGATCGCCTCCGACGCGCGCGATCTCGACGCGCTGGCCGGCGATCTGCGCCTGCGTTTCAAGGTCGAGGTCGGGGCGCTGGCGATGGATCTGGCCAGCACAGCCGATCCCGGTGCGCATATCCTGGCCAAGCTGGCCGACATGTCACCGCCTTCGGCCCTGCTGCTGGCGGTCGGCATGTCGCGCAGCGACGATGACGGAACGCTGGCTGCGGCGGCGATCGGCCAGTTGCTTGCGATCAATCTGCATGCGCCGATCGCGATCACCCATGCCCTGCTGCCGGCCCTGCTCGAAGCAAACGGATCGATAGTCGGCTTCGGCAGCATCGCCGCTGCGCGCGGGCGCAGTCGCAACATCGTCTATGCCGCCGCCAAACGCGGCCTCGAAACTTTTTTCGAGAGCCTGCGCCACCGCCATCAGCCGTCGAGTCTGCGCGTGCAGTTTTATCGGCTTGGATTTCTGCGCAGCAATCTCACCTTCGGCCTGAAGTTGCCATTGCCGATCGCCGAACCCGAGGACGTTGCACGCAAGGTCGTCGCGCACTTGCAGCAAGGCTCATTCGCTCGCTACGAACCGCGCTGGTGGGGAATCATCGCCCTGATCATCCGCTGCCTGCCCTGGTTCGCGTTCCGCCGCATGAAAGATTGAATCACGGCGATCAACCGGGTTCCCTGTTCAAAACTTGCCAGATTGGAAATCCTGGATTGCTTCGACTATCTGCTCCGTGGTGTTCATCACGAACGGGCCGTGTCTGGCGACGGGTTCGCGCAGTGGCTTGCCGGCGACGATGATCAATCGTGTCGGGGAATCGGCGGATGCGATGTGTACATGATCGCCATCCACCAGCACCGCCAGCTCACCGCGACCGATCGACTTCGCACCCTCGTCGATACCGATGCGGGCCGAGCCTTCGTAGACATAGGCAAATGCGTTGTGGCCTTGTGGCAAAGGCACATCAAACGCCGCACCGGCCTGCAGTGACAGGTCGAAATACACCGGCTCGGTGGCGATGCCATGGATCGGCCCAACCACATCACCGAATCGCCCGGCAATCGCCCGCAGGGAGACGCCCGCAGCCGCTTCGGTCGTCGGAATCAATTCCGCCGCGATGTCCTGATAGTGCGGTGCGGCCATCTTGTCGCTGGCAGGCAGGTTGACCCAGAGCTGGAAGCCCCACATCAGGCCATCCTCCTGCTCGGGCATTTCCGAATGCACGATGCCGCGGCCGGCGGTCATCCACTGCACGCTGCCTGGGGTCAACAAACCGTGGTTGCCCTGATTGTCGGCATGGCGCATGCGCCCGGCCAACATATAGGTCACGGTTTCAAAGCCGCGATGCGGATGATCTGGAAATCCGGCCAGGTAATCACCTGCCTGATCAGAACGAAATTCATCCAGCAACAGGAACGGATCGAGCATGTCGAAGTCACGCTGGCCGATGATGCGATTGAGCTTGACGCCGGCGCCATCGCTGGCCGCCTTGCCGGCGACAATGCGGCTGACGGAGCGTGAGAGATGGGTTGATCGACTCGCCATGATGCCCTCCTGATTCAGGATTCGCATCAACATGAAGGTGAGGTTGTATTGCCACAAGCCCATCTTGCTGAACGGCTTGATCTCAAGTGGTGAACAATGCCCGGGATCGCAAGTGGCGGGATTTCTGCGGTTCTCGGCCCACTGCGGGCATCACGGAACCCAGGCCTCATTGCCGAAATTCAACCGCAATCCAGCGCCGGTGGCTGCGCCCTCGGCAAAGTTGGAATTGTCGAGTCTGGTGCGGGTTTCGTCGGAATGTAAGGGCACGAAGTGGCGTGTGCGGTACATGCAGCGCAGAATGCGGAGATGTGAATTCAATCGTGGGCCAATCGATCTCTTGAACACTTCAGCTGCGCCTGAGTCCCGTACCGAAAACACCACCACTTCGCTGCTGCGCACTTTGCTGCTCTGTGATCTGGTCGATTCGACCGGTCTGGTCGAGCGCATGGGTGACCTGGCCGGGGCGGAACTGATCCGCAAGCATGACCGCTTGGCGCGCACCCTGGCTGATCGTCACGGCGGCCGGGAGATCGACAAGACCGACGGCTTCATGATGATGTTCGATCGCCCTGTGCGGGCGGTCGCGTTTGCCCTCGACTACCAGCGCGGCCTCAAGCAACTCAATGCGGCCGAGGGCGCAAACCTTTCCGCGCGCGTCGGCATCCACGTCGGCGACTTGGTGGTCTGGGACAACAGTGCCGAAGATATTGCCAGGGGCGCCAAGCCGGTCGAGGTCGAAGGCCTGGTCAAACCGGTCACCTCGCGACTGATGAATCTGGCCCTGCCCGGCCAGATCCTGCTGTCGAACATCGCCTATTCGCTGGCCCACCGCGCCCAGGGCGAACTAGGCGAGTATCTGCAAACGGCGCGCTGGCGCACGCATGGCCGCTACCGTTTCCGCGGCGTGCCTGACCCAGTCGCGGTGTTCGAGGTTGGCGAAGAAGGTCTGGCCCCGCTGAAAGCGCCGCCGTGGTCGAGCAAGGCGCATCGTGAAGTGCCGTTCTGGCGTCGGCCGGCAACGGTCGTGGTCGAGGCCCTGGTCGTCATCGCCTTGATTACGGTGCCGTTGTTCATGTTCCTGCGTCCGGATCCGGCGATTGCCTTCGCCAGCCGCGATTGGGTCGTGGTCGGCAGCCTGCATAACCTGACTGGCGAGACGGCCTTCGATGGCGCGCTGGAAAGTGCGCTGCGCATCAGCCTCGAACAGTCGCGTTACGTCAACGTGCTTCCGGATCTGAAAGTGCGCGACACGATTACACGCATGCAGCGCGATCCGGACAAGACCGAGATCGATCGCCAAGTTGGATCGGAAGTGGCGATCCGCGAAGGCGCGCGCGCATTGATCCTGCCGACCATCGCCGAGATCGGCGGACGCGTGCGCATCACCGCCGAAGTGATCGATCCGCAAACCCAGACTACGGTCTATTCGGAAACGGCGGATGGAATCGGAAAGGAATCGATCCTGCCCTCGCTGGATACGATCAACGAACGTCTGCGCGTGCGCCTCGGCGAAGCGCTGGCAACGGTGTCAAATGAATCCAAGCCGCTGGACAAGGTCGCGACCAAGGATCTCGATGCGTTGAAATCCTACACCCTGGGAACGGCCAAAGGTTCTCGCGGCATGTTTCCTGAGGCGATCGCGTTATTTGACCAAGCGCTCAGGATCGATCCAGAGTTTGCTTCAGCAAATCTACGCTTGGCTACCATCAAGGTGAGCATGGGCAAAACTGCGAATGCTTTGGAACAATTCAACAAGGCACTGGCCCATCGCGAGCGACTCTCGGTTCGAGACACACTCTATGCAGAGAGTTTCATAGCAACGCTTGAGCATCAGGCGGATTGGGCCAGCAAGTGGCAGGTGCTGGTCGATACCTATCCTGACTATTTCCCCGCCACCGGCGCGTTCGCCTACATGACTTGGCGAGATGAAAACCGGTTTGACCAAAGCAATATCGCGTTGGCCTTGGCGTCCGCATCCGCCAAGAATCCTACGCCTCTGGCCGCCAGGCATCTGTTGGGAATTCTTTACCTGTCGAATGAACGCTACGCCGACGCGAATCAGGTGTTCAGCGACGCAGAAGCCGACGGCCTGACCTACACGTTCTATCACGCAGCTACCAAAGCGGTCCTTCGCCAGTTCGACTCAGCCTCCGCATTGTTGGACAAGGCGCCAAAACGATCGCCTATCGATGACCCGGTTGTAGGCTCGGCCCACACACTTTTCCAGACTGCATTTTTGCTGGATCAGGGAAAAATCACCCAGGCACAGGAGACGCTAACCCATGCCACTGAATCCCTGCCGGAAAGTCATCCACTCAGGAACCAATTCGCCACCGTTGCATTGACAATCCGGGCCGTCTACGGGGATGCGGACGACATGCAATTGGGTAGCGCAATCAACTCGGCAATATCAAGTGCGAGGATCGAAAGCGCCAATGCGCACGAGAGCGAACATCCCGACCTTGCCGCAAGGCGCCTCGTGCTTGCCTACCTTGCGGCACGTCGCGGCGATCTCGGTTCGGCGAAACAGACTTTGTCGGACCCAAACCTGCGCACCGGCCTCGAACATTCGATTGCGCACCAATTGCGCTTGATCACGGAGGCGGAAGTCGCCACAAAATCCGGAACCCCCAAGCTCGCTATCCAGAGACTGAGCAGCATGTTGAATGGCAACGAACCTTATCTTGCGCATATTGCGTTGCTCGACGCCTATATCGCAGATTCCAGCGATAGCGCGAAATCTCTGCGGGAGGCAGGTTGGCTGGTCACGCATCGGGGGCGCGCTTATGCCGAAGAAAATGCTTCGAAATCCCTCATGGCCATCAATATCCTTGAGTCCAATCTCGCACTGCTCGACATGGCAGAAGTTGCGATTTCGCTAGGTGACAGCAAGCAGGCAACCACCGCAATAGCGGAGTTTCGCAAATCATGGCCGATGGCATCGCAGGCACCTGCATATGCGATGCGCGTGAAGAAAATCGAAGCGGAGCTGTCTGGGAAAGCGCGATAGGAGAGGCTTGGCTTCTCAGCCATTCATTCCGGAATCTGATATGTGGAATATCCGGTTTGATTGTCGACTCGAGATTGCTTGTCCACGACAAAAACTTCCACTCATGGTTTCCATCGGCAAGCCCTGAACAAGCTTGACTCAGAACAAATGGAAGTTGATCAACATCTCTCTAGTCGATTCGAATGAACGGTACGATCATGGATGCATGATCAGTTGTCCTTGATTCGGAGAGCTTCACATGTGTCGCAGCAATCACGGACTTATCGGCCAACTTGCCGGGCAGCAAGCTCGCTGGGTCGAGCGCCGAGACGGCGGTGTCGGGCACACCAATTTCCTTGAGCGCATCGGCGGGGCTCTTTTCAAAGCGGGCCCGATATCCATCATCGCTCGACAGTCTTTTCAGCAAGTTCAGTTCATGTTCTTTTGGCAGGCGTGATCCGCTCATTTCGCGTGTCCCCAGTTTGGTTGGAATGGATAAACTGCCGATTGCTAGAGCCGCGAAGCATCCGCGAATCCGCAACCGATCGACCCCAAGCGAGAGTGGAAACCTGGCTTGCCCTTGTTCCCTGTGCCTCGCGCTGCGTAGGCTATCAGATCACCACCCTGCGGAATCCTTCAATGCAAGTACGTCGTTGCGCCGTCGTTTTCATCGAACCGCGCGAGCGCCTCGATTTCGATCTGTCGCGGCTGGTGGCCGGAGGCACCGGTGTCGAGATGGTTCGTGAATGGATTGCGTTGGCGGCTCATCTGGACGAGGAGACGGTGCTCGATGCCGACGAAGTCGAAGCGCTGGGTGTTCTGTCACCGGAGCAATGGATCAGCTTTGATGAAGCGAGCAAGCATTTGCCACGCGAGCGGCTTGACGGACTGATGCGCAAGGGATTGGTCGTGTGTGATGAGGAGGATTACGCGACGATGCGTGAGCAGGACGAGAAAATCCGCGCCAGCCATTGGCGTGGACTCAGCGCCACGACGCACCGCCACACGCGCTGGCAGGGTGTCGACGCGCTGGAAGCCGAGCGCCGCTTCGGCAAGGAAACCGAGCAACCGTTGCTTGATCGCCTCGGGATGCCGGAGCCGCCGGTACGCGAGCGCGTCGAATCCGGGAAGCGAATCGCCCTGGGCATACCTGAGGAGTCGTCGCTCGAAGCCTTGATCCGGCAACGCGTGACCTGTCGCAACTGGGATGTATCACGCCCGCTTTCGGCCCAGGATTTTGCCGCCACTCTCTACCGCACATTTGCTGCACGCGCAGTCAGCGACGAACCGGGCATCACGGTGATGAAACGCGCCGTGCCTTCAGCCGGAGGTTTGCATCCGACTGAAGCCTATCTGCTCGTTCAGAACGTCGAAGGCGTCAAGCCAGGCCTCTACCACTACCACCCGATCGACCACGCGTTGGAGCCGCTTGACGATGTGTCGGGGAGTGAAAGTGCCGAGCTGGCCTTGCGTATCGTCGCCGGGCAACGGCATTTCATGAAGGCGCATGTGCTGATTGTTCTTGCCAGCCGCTTTCGGCGCACATTCTGGAAATATCGCAATCATGCCAAGGCGTTTCGTGCGGTGATTCTTGATGCCGGACATCTTTCGCAGATGCTCTATCTGTCCGCTGCCGAACGCGGCCTTGCCGCCTTCATCACGGCGGCGGTCAATGAGCGCGATATCGAGGAGATCTTCGGCCTCGACCCGATGCTCGAAGGCGTGCTAGCGGTCAGCGGCTTTGGCTGGCGCGGCGAACTGGTCGATGAAGTCGAGTTCGATCCGCTGGCCAGCGTTTGGCCGAAGCCAGCCTGAGGATCCGCTTACGTATTGTCGATATTGAGGCGGGCTAGATCGTCCGGCGTATCGATATCGATGGCGAGATACGGGGCATCGATGACATGAACCTGGTCGCGACGCGAGCGCAACAGATCGCGCGCGCCGTGATCGTGGTTGTTCTCGATCAGAGTCGCAAACCACGCACGCGGCAGCATCGCCGGCACACCGATCGTATCGGCGTAAGCGCTGGCCACGGCACTTCCAGGTTCGGCACGCCACCGGTCGCACAGGGCGGCGAGATGCGCAGAGGTGACCGCGGGCTGGTCGGTCAGCACGATCAATGCGCCATCGCAATCCGGCGCAAGTGCAAGCAGGCCACAACGCAACGATGCGGACAGGCCTTTCGCGGCGTCCGCGCACGGCACGATCCGACAAGGCAAATCGGCTACTGCGTCGACGATGTTGCAGTCGTCACTGGCGCTGACAACGAGGCAATCGTGCGGTGCGCTTGCCACGGCAAAACGGGTGGCGCGATGAACGAGGCTTTCACCGTTGATCTTCAGCAACTGCTTGGATTGGCCGAGGCGTTGCGAGCGTCCGGCAGCGAGTACGATGGTGCCGTGTCGCGGCAGCGACGGCTCAGACATGGACGTCGTGGGCGAGGTAGTGCTGCAACTGGGCGACGATCGCCAGCGCGGTCACTTCGGGGCCATCGCCACCGAGGCGCAAACCAGCCGGCGCATATAGACGCGGTTCAAGCTGGGTCGCAATGATGTCGCCGAGGCGGGCGAGGAAGGCATCACGGCGCTCCGGCGGGCCGAGCAGTCCGATATAGCCGATACCGGCCGTGGCAAGGTGGCGCAGATAGCCAAGATCGATTTCGAAATCGTTGCCGCCAATGATGGCCGCATCGAAATGTCGTTCGGCGAGCAGAGCTGGCAGTTTGTCGGGGATGTACCGATGGATCAGATCGACGTCCCGGCTCGCCGCGTGGGTCAGGCTGGCCGGGCGCGCATCGATGATCTCGGCATACCAGCCGAGCAGGTGGGCCAGACGCACGATCGCCAGCGACTCCGAGCCGCTGCCGAGCAGGGCGATGCGTGGCGGTGGCGCAAGACTCAGGCTGACATGGCGGAAGAAATGCTGCGCCTGTTCACAAGCAAAGCCGTGGTTGTCGAAAGCAAACATCTCCTTTCCAATCCGTGCTTCGCCGGCACCGAGGGCAACTTGGCGCTGACTGTCGTCGCCCAGTTCCAGGCGCAGGCGCAACCAGGCACTGCTGGCGCAGGCCTTGGCAAGGGCGTCGCGCAAAGGCGAAATCCGTGCCGGCAGCGGCAACAACAGTATGTGCATGTGGCCACCAACATGGTCGGCCTCCATCGCGGTGTAACTGCTGTCTTTGCCGGCATCGAGCTGGATCGACATTGCCTTGCTGACGGCAAGAACCTCGCGTGCGGCGGCGTGCAGGTGTTGTTCCAGCGTACCGCCACCAAGCGCGCCGGCGACGTGGCCGGTTGCGCTGAACAACGACATCGCTCCCTGCTTCCTTGCCGCCGAGCCGGAAACCTCGACGACCACGGCAAGTACCGCGTCGATCAATTGTCCTTCGAGGACAAGCGCTGATTCGATGAGGCCGCGCATGCCTCCATAGATCGAAATGGGCTCAATGGCTGATTGAGCCGGCAAAGGCTGGGGCGACGAGGTCGACATACAATTGCAAGTGTACGCACAATTGGTGCGTCGGCGTTGCACGACCCCGAAGCTCGACGCGGGCATTTCAGGTTCGGTCGAATTTCAGGCGGGAGCGACGGTTTGCTGCAATTCTCCCGGCGGATCGGCGCACCTTGTCGGAGTTTCGGGTCAGGTGCGAGTTGCCGGGTTCAGGCCGGATCGAAGCGTCGGTACTGGATCGCTTCGGAGAGATGCACGGCCTCGATGTCGCGGCTTGCGGCCAGATCGGCGATCGTCCGCGCTACCCGCAGGATACGGTGATAGGCACGCGCGGACAGGCCGAGGCGTTCGACCGCGCGGTCGAGCAGCGTGTGTTCGCTTTCGCCGAGCGCGCAATCGCGTTCGGTTTCGCGATTGCTTAGCCAGGCATTCGGTTTCCCCGAGCGCGCCAGTTGCCGCTCGCGCGCTGCACACACGCGTTCGCGCACCATGGCTGAGGATTCCCCCGCATGACTGGCGCGCAGCTCGGCGTGATTGACCCGCGGCACTTCGAGCTTTAGGTCGATGCGATCGAGCAAGGGCCCGGAAATCCGTGAACGGTAACGGGTGATCTGATCGGGCGTGCAGCGACAGCGCCCGCCCGGATCGCCGGCATGTCCGCAGGGGCACGGATTCATCGCCGCGACGAGCTGGAACCTGGCCGGGAAGTCGGCCTGGCGCGCCGCCCGCGAGATCGTGATGTGACCCGATTCAATCGGTTCACGCAGCACCTCGAGGACGCGGCGATCAAATTCCGGCAATTCATCGAGAAACAAGACTCCGTGATGGGCCAACGAGACTTCGCCCGGCCGCGGCACCGAGCCGCCACCAACCAGGGCAACTGCCGAGGCGGTGTGGTGTGGGGCGCGGAAGCCGCGCCGCATCCAGTCGTCAAGTTCGTTGGTGCAGCCGGCGACTGAACGCACCGCAGCGAGTTCGAGCGCCTCGTGTTCGGCCAGCGCTGGCAGGATGCCGGGCAGGCGACTGGCAAGCATGGTCTTGCCGGTTCCGGGTGGCCCGACCAGAAGCAGATTGTGGGCGCCGGCCGCCGCGATTTCGAGCGCACGGCGGGCATGCTGCTGGCCACGCACCTCGCTGAGATCGGGGGCCTGAGGGTTGCCGGGTGCTGGCGGGCCGCGTTCGACTCTCGGCAACTCGGCCCTTCCGCAAAGATGGGCGCAGACCTCAAGCAGGCTGCCGGCGCTGCGCACATCGGCGGCGCTGGCCAGGGCCGCTTCGGCAGCGTTCTGGCGCGGAACGATGACGCTGCGGCCGGTGCGTGCGGCACGCAGAACCGCCGGCAGTACGCCATGCACAGCGCGCAGCTCGCCGGACAGGGCAAGCTCGCCGAGAAACTCGAACTTGTCGAGGCGGTCGCGCGGGATGCTGCCATTGGCGGCGAGGATGCCGACCGCGATCGGCAGATCGAAGCGGCCACCGTCCTTGGGCAAATCGGCCGGGGCCAGACCGACGGTGATCTTGCGTTGCGGATAGTCGAGCTGGCAGTTGAGGATCGCCGCGCGCACGCGATCGCGCGCTTCACGTACTGCGGTTTCAGGCAGACCGACGATCGAGGTTGCCGGCAAGCCGCCCGAGAGATGCACCTCGCAGGTCACCAATGGCGCGCTGACGCCTTCCTGGGCACGGCTGTAGACGACGGCGAGACTCATGATCGGTGGGCCATCGTCGGGTCGATTCGATTGAACGGGCCGCTGAGCGGACGGCCGCCGCGATCAGTGTCGCGGTTGCGCTGAAAGCGAAGCTTCGAGCACGGCGAGCTGGCGCTCAAGCTGCTCAACCTTCTCACGCGTGCGCAGCAGCACGCAGCGCTGCACATCGAATTCGTCACGGGTGACCAGGTCGAGCTTGCCGAGCCCCGATTGCAGGATCGCGCGGAAATTCTTGCCGATATCCTCGTGCGCTTCCTTGATGCCAGGCGGGACGATCGCGGCAAGGCGTTGGCTCAGTTCGTCGATGGTGGTTGCGCTGATCATGATGGACCCCGAAGCAGACGGAATGGGCAATGGTACCCGGCCACGATGATGAAGGGTTTGCGTGTTCTTTGTCGCAAGCCGAGCAGTGCCGGAGGTGCCGACTGCGTCGACGCGGACGTCAACGCAGCCGGCTGCAATTCCCTGCCTGCATCCGTGCCTGCATCCTTGCTCGCGTCCCAGCGCCTGCGTCAGCGGTGTTGCCGACGGGCCATCCCTTGGAAACAGAGTCTAGGCAGTGGCGAGGCAGAGCACAGTGGGCGTTTTCTGATTTTCGTGTAGGAAATTTCCTACACGGGGCGTGGCCGGGGATTGCGGTTATAGTCATGTCTGCTGCGGATACGAGGAAAACCCCGATGAAAATGGTCATGGCGATCATCAAGCCGTTCAAGCTCGACGACGTGCGCGAGGCGCTGGCCGAAATTGGCGTGCAAGGCATCACGGTCAGTGAAGTGAAAGGCTTTGGCCGACAGAAAGGGCATACCGAGCTTTACCGCGGTGCCGAGTACGTCGTCGATTTCCTGCCCAAGATCAAGATCGAAATCGCGGTGACCGAGGAACAGCTGGAACGGGTCATCGAGACCCTGCGCGAGAGCGCCAACACAGGCAAGATCGGTGATGGCAAGATCTTCGTCTGGCAGCTTGACCAGGTCATGCGCATCCGCACCGGCGAACTCGACAATGACGCACTGTAGGCGCGAGGAATCGAAACCGGGGTTCGGTCACTTGGGTGCGGGAAGCGTGTTTGTTTGACGAGGTTTCGTCTGCGCGGGTCATCTTTTCGTCGCTTCGCGGCGTAAACGGAAGTCACCAGGCCGCTGGCGCAGTGCAGACAAGCCTGACTTGCATCCAGCCAACGCCGCGCTGAATTCAAGGGCAATTGTAGGGTGCCGCCGACTCCAAGCGCCCCGTTGACATGTAAATGCGAATCGTTATCATCCAGAGGCAGCCACCCTCCTGGAATCCACCATGTTGAATCCCGCCCCCCATTCGTCCACCGAGACGTCCGCCACCGAATCGACAAGCACGCAATTCTCTCACCGGCAAGCGATTCGCGGCCAGATCCGCATCGACAGTGACCGCCTGATGCAGGGCATGCGTGAGTTGCTGATTGCCCATGCCGGCGAGGAATATCGCCTGCGCCTGACCCGCAACGACAAGCTGATCCTGACCAAGTAGAGCGGGTCGTCAGTCGCTCGGCTCGCCGGGCCTTTGCACCCGCCTGCACGCAACTGAAGCGAGAAAAGAAGATGAGCGATGGAGCCTCCTGCGATAGTCTCGACGGTGTTCTTGCTCCTGTTGATGACGAGGCCGACAGTGCGCCGTTTGCGCATGCTTCGCGTGCGCCGACGGCGACGCCTGCCGCGCTGCCCAGTCTCGGCCGGTTAGCCGAGTGGTTGCCACGACTCGGCCCGGTGCTCTGGCTGGAACACCGCCACGCGGCGGTGACCAGACAGGCACCAAGGCCCGGCGAGCCGATCGTGCTGATCGATCATCCGGCCCTGCTCACGGTGGCTGCGTGCAACAAACTCGATGCGCATCAAACCATCAGCGCCGAAGGTCCGCGCGAATGGATATGTTTTCATTCCAGCAACGGCGGCATCGAAGCCAAGCTCTTCCTGTTGCCGGATTCCGATGTGCTGGCCTGGGACGAGATGAGTTCGGCGTTCTGTCTCTCGCCTGGCACCTCCGCTGTCGACACACCGCCAACGCATACCACTTTCCTGCGACGCGCCCTCGGCCGCTTCGGCCAGCGCTGGCAGGCGCGCCTGATCGAGTTCCGCCGCTCGCAACAACCATGGCTGAGCGTGCTCGATGCACAGCCTCCGCTGCGAATTTCCCTGCTTGGAATCGAACTTGCCCGCGGCATCGTGCGTGACGAAAACGCCGAGTGGATCTCTCCGCTGCATCTGGCCTGAGTGACGCGGTTACTGCCCGATCCCGATCAGGAAAACGCTGCTTCCGCGCGCCTCAATACCACTCGATCAGCGACACGCCAATCCCGGCATACCAGGCGCGGTGGTTGTAGTCGATCAGGCTTTCACCATAGCCGTTGAAGATCTGCACATGACCACGCAGCGGTGGCACGATCGGGAAGGCCCAGTCGAACTGCGCAGCGCCGTGGCTGCGATCCCCACCGCGCAAGGAGTGACGCAGCATCAGGGCAAATTGCGAGTCGCCGGCGACCTTGATGATCTGCAAATCACCACGCCCCATGTAGTCGCTGATGTCGGGATTGTTGTCCTCGCCAATCTCGAACATGCGCCACCACGGGCGCAATACGGCCGTCCAGTTGCCGCGCTCAAGCCCAAACGAGGCGGTGGCCCGGTTCCAGCTTCGCGAGAGCGGGTTGCTGCGTCCGTTTGATTGATGCACAAGACCGAACCCGAGCATGCGCGCCTTCCAGCCGAGCACATCGAAGTTGGTGCGGAATACGAGGTTGGCTTCCGGCTCGTAGTTGGTTTCGCGAAACGGGCGCGAGCGATCTTCATTGAAGATCTGCCAGTGCGAAACCTGCGTGTAGCCCATCCACAGGTCACCGTTGTCACCGAACAGGTCGTTGACCAGCTTGGTTTTCAGGCTGATCTGGTATTTCAGTTCGGCGTGATCGATGCCTTCGGCCGTGACCACGTTATTGTCGGGCGCCGGCGAGCTCGGCGTCTGATTGACGCGCGTCGTGTAGAAAAATGGCATCAAGTAGATCGGCCGGAATGGCCGGATGCAAAATGCGGCCGGTTTTGGATCCTCGGCGGTGTCCGCATCGAGCTCCCAGCGTGAGTCGAGCAGCGAACTGGGCGCACCTTTATCACATCGACCGGCGTCGGCGATCGATTCGTTCGAGAACACATCGGCCGGCCTGGTCGGCTGCGCTTTCCGCACCTCGACCGGCTCGCGACCTACTGCACGGTCATAGCAGGCAAGGCGCGCAGCAGCCTCGTCGATCGACGCACAGGTACTCGGGCCGGCGCGCGACTCATCGGCAAGAACGAATGCGGACGGCACGGCGAAAGTCGCCAGCAGCAGGACTAGCAGTGGAACGCGTGACATCGACGGACTCCGGCTCATGAATTACGCGCATGGTAGCGGGTCGGCCGGAACGAAAGGGGAGCCGGAAATCGCCGTTCATCGGGCGATCACATCAGCGTCGAGTCCGCCGTGAACCACGCAACTGGTCGATCGGAAAGCTCGCGATGTCCTGATTGCCGGAGCGTCGCGGCTGACCCGCATCGGGCGCCCAGGCCTGCGCATAGACAACCTCGTAGGTCGCCGGAAGCTGGCCGTTGACACGCATCGAGTCGTAGGCATCGGCCACACGCTGCAGGCGCGCCTTGCCGGTCAGCGTGCGTGAGCGTTCGTGATCGGCATTGGTCGCGCCGATCGCGCGCAGCTCGCGCATCAGGCTGCGCAAATCGGGGTGGGTCAGGGTGAAGGTATCGCGCTCAAGCACCGGATCGCGAAAGCCGGCGGCGAGCATCGCGTCACCGATCTGGTGAATATCGAGGAAGCGGCTGACATGCGCTGCCGCGTCGACCTCGGCGAAAGCGCTGCGCAACTCATGCAGGGTTTGCGGGCCAAAAGTGCTGAACAGCAGGATGCCTTTGGGCCGCATGATGCGCCGGAAACCATCGAATACGGCATCGAGGGTTCCGCACCATTGCAGGCACAGGTTCGAATGCAGCAGATCGATGCAGTTATCGGCCACGGGCAGCGCTTCGGCATCGCCACAGACGCGTGCAAATGGACGCAGCCAAGTTCGGTGTTTGTTCGCCACCTGCAACATCGGCATGGCCAGATCGAGGGCGATGGTCTGCGCTTGCGGATAGCGTTTGCGCAAGCTGGCCGTGCCGCGCCCGGTGCCGCTGCCGACATCGAGGATGCGCGCGGGGGTGAGGACGGCATCATCGAGTCGCTCTTGCAAACGCCGGCGTACTTCATCCTGCAGGATGGCATGCGCGTCGTAGCTGCTGGCCGCACGACCAAACGCGCGACGCACCTGGGCCGTATCGAAGATTCCACTCATGCCGCAAGCACTTTGTCGGCGAAGGCGATGATCGCTTCGCCGACTTGATCGGCGTGGCTCAGAAACGGCGCATGGCCGGCCGATATTTCAAGAAAGGATCCGTGTGCCGATTGCTGCGCAGCCCATTGCATGGCCGCCGATGGAATCAGGCGGTCGCGGCGCCCGGCAATCCACAAGTTCGGCGTGCTGAAGTCGGCCAGTTCGGCGCGGTAGTCGATGCGATCGAGAATGGCCAGACCATCAAGCAGGGCTTGCTCGGAAGGATCACCGCGCTCGAACACGTGAGCCTTCAGTTCGCGCAGCTCCTCTTGGGCATTCGCTGAGCCAAGGGTTTCCAGGGCAAGGAAGCGCTCGATTGCGGGTCGGAATGCAGCGACAAGGCCAGCACCGAATTCGCGGAAAATCGTTGCCGGTACCGCATGCGGCCAGTCATGGTCGCGGACGAAGCGCGGGCTCGCGGCAATTTCAACCAATCCATGCACGTGACCGGGATGATCGAGCGCACCGCGCAGCGCAACCAGACCGCCCAGCGACCAACCAATCCAGATCGCTGCGGGCGTAGCCTCGGCAATTGCCTTGGACACGCGCGAAGGATCGAGTGATCCGGGCTCATAGTCGTGACTGTCGCCATGCCCGGGCAGATCGACCAGATGCAAACGGAAGCGCTGCGACAGGCGTTCGCTGAGCGGCGCGAAGATACCTCCATGCATGGCCCAGCCGTGGATCAGGACAAGATCGGGGCCTTGTCCGATGGTTCGAATTGAAAGTTTCATGGGTAGGTGATCGCCGTCGACAGCGCCACGAGCAGGCGTTCGATATCGGATTCCTCGTGTGCTGCCGAAAGCGTCACGCGCAATCGCGCCGAGTGCTCGGGAACGGTCGGTGGGCGTATCGCCGGAACCAGAAAGCCAGCCGCCTCGAGTCGGGCCGAGATCTCCAGCGCAGCCGCACTGTCGCCGATCAGGACCGGCTGAATCGGCGTGCGCGATGCCACCAGCGGAATGCCGCGCTGCGCGGCACCGTGACGAAACTGCGCAACGAGACGCTCAAGCTTGTCGCGCCGCCAGCTTTCGTCGCGGGCAATGCGCAGGGCGACGCGAGTGGCGGCGGCGAGCGCAGGCGGCATCGCTGTCGTATAGATCTGGGCACGCGCAAACTGGACAAGGCCATCTATCAAGCTGGCCGATCCGGCGACAAAAGCTCCGGCAACGCCAAGTGCCTTGCCGAGCGTCGCCATCAAGACCGGCACGTCATTCGCGTCCAGACCCGCTTCGGCGACACTGCCGGCACCATCGGCACCAAGCACGCCGAGGCCGTGCGCATCATCGATCATCAAGGTCGCCTGCTCCTCGCGACAGAGCACGGCCAGTTCGCGCAACGGGGCGACATCACCATCCATGCTGAAGACGCCATCACTGGCAAGCAGGGCGGCGGCTTGCGGATCGCTGTGCAATTGCCGGCGCGCGCTATCGACATCGGCGTGCACGTAGCGTTTCAGACGCGCACCGGACAAACGCGCGCCGTCGATCAGGCAGACGTGGTTGAGCTTGTCCTGCACGCAGACCGCGCGCGGATCGAGCAGTGTCTGGATGACGCCGAGGTTGGCCATGTAGCCGGTCGAGAACAACAGTGCGCGTTCGCGCCCGGTCCATTCGGCCAGCTCGGTTTCGAGTTGGGCGTGCTCGTCGCGATGGCCGCCAAGCAGGTGCGCGGCGGATGCGCCAACGCCCCACTTTCCGACCCCACGAATCATCGCCTCGACCAACTCCGGATGCTGGGCCAGACCAAGATAGTCGTTGCTGGCGAAATTCTGCAGACGCTGGCCAGCGCAGACGACATGACTTCCATCGACCGCGCTGATCGTACGCATGCGACGCAGCAGGGCATCCTCGGCACGCTGCGCGCAGGCTTGGGCCAGACGCGCCAGCAGTTGCGGCCGGCTCATCGCTTGAACACGGGTATTGCTCGCTGCATGAAAGGGCGAGCGCTCAAGCCAGGCTCGATTCGGCGCAGGCGCAGGCCGGCTGATCGGTGATGTCGGCGTGCGCGGTATTGGCGTGATCGTCGGCAATATCGATCTGCATGGCGTGGATACCGAGCCGTGCGAACAGCTGCTGGTCGGCGTGCACATCGGGATTGCCCGTGGTCAGCAGCTTTTCTCCGTAGAAGATCGAATTGGCTCCGGCAAAGAAGCACAGGGCCTGCAGCTCGTCGCTCATCTCGGCGCGACCGGCCGAGAGGCGCACCATCGACTTCGGCATGATGATGCGCGCCACCGCGATCGTGCGCACAAATTCGAACGGATCGAGTTGAGCGGTACCGGCCAAGGGCGTGCCTTCGACCTGGACCAGGCGATTGATCGGCACCGATTGCGGATGCTCGGGCAAGATAGCCAGCGCCTGCAGCAGGCCGGCGCGCTGATCGCGCGATTCGCCCATGCCGACGATGCCGCCGCAGCAGGTCTTCAGGCCAACCTTGCGCACGTGGCCGAGTGTATCCAGACGATCCTGGAACTCGCGCGTCTTGATCACGTCGGCGTAGAACTCAGGCGCGGTGTCAAGGTTGTGGTTGTAGTAATCGAGCCCGGCCGCGCGCAGCGCTTCGGCCTGTTCGGCGGACAACATGCCGAGCGTGGCGCAGGTTTCCATGCCCAGCAAATGCACGGCCTGGATCATCGCGGCGACTTTCGGAACGTCGCGATCCTTGGGCGAACGCCAGGCCGCGCCCATGCAGAAGCGCGTCGCACCGGCCGCCTTGGCCTGGGTCGCACGTTCAATCACGGTTTCCAGTGGCAGCAGCTTCTCGGCATCGACACCGGTCGAGTAGCGCGCCGCTTGCGGGCAGTACGCACAATCCTCGGGACAACCACCGGTCTTGATCGAGAGCAGGGTCGAAACCTGCACCGCATTGGCGTCGTGATGCGCGCGATGTTCAGCATGAGCGCGTTGCAGCAGGTCGGCAAACGGCAGATCGAGCAAGGCGAGCACTTCGTCGCGCGACCAATCGTGGCGGAGAGGGGACATCGGGGCATCCGGCTTTCGGTAAAGTGCGGCAAGTCTGGATTCGGTACCGGAGGCTGTCAACGTGGAATGGAGGCACAAGGTTGACGGTGGTCTCGGTGCGCTGATCGCCGCCGTGCTGCCGCCACGCTGCCTGCTCTGCGCTGGCGAAGGTACGGACGGGCGCGATCTGTGCGCCGGATGCCGAGCCGATCTGCCCTTGAATACCTGTTGTTGTGCGCGCTGCGCCTTGCCGCTTGAACATGCGGCCGAGCGCTGCGGCATCTGCCTCGAGCGCGAACCTCCGTTTGCCTCGGCATGGGCACCGTTCCGCTACGCGCATCCGCTCGACCTGCTCGAAGCACGCTTCAAGTTCCATCGCGATCTGGCCGCCGGGCGGCTACTTTCGGATCTGATGATCGAAGCGCTCGGCGCGCGACCTCCCGCCGCGCTACCGGAAAGACTGCTTTGCGTGCCCCTGCATCACCAGCGCTTGCGTGAGCGCGGCTACAACCAGGCGCTCGAGTTGGCCAAGCCGCTGGCCAGGGCCTTGCGCATTCCACTTGATGCCGACTCATTGATCCGCCTGCGCAACACCAGTGCGCAAACCGGCCTCGACGCCAAGGCACGCCGACGCAATCTGCATGCGGCGTTCGCCGTCGCTCCGAAGGCCACGCTGCCCACCCACGTCGCCATCCTCGACGACGTCATGACCACCGGCACAACCCTGCGTGAATGCGCCCGCGTGCTGCGCCGTGCCGGTGTCGAGCGGGTTGACGTGTGGGCGCTCGCTCGCGCACCGGCGAGGCGCTGAAGCCACAACAGCGAGTCCAGATGCCCGGAGAAACATCGTTGTGGCTTCCGTTGTCATGCAGGGGAATGGGCTTGATGCAGTGTATTCCACAAGCTGGAACCGGCCTTTATGGGTCGGCGCTGCGCGCTGACGGCTTCTTTCCATCCTGGCCAGAAACGTTCGATCACAGATCGAACCCACCGTCGGAATCACCTGCGGTGGTTGCGCCCTGCTCGCAGCCGTCAACGGATCGCGAGTGCGAGCAGCAAGCCGATCCAGAGCACGAAGCCGACCCAGTTGTTGTTGCGGAACGCGGCGAAGCAGGCTTCGCGTTCGCGGCGGCGGATCAGCCATTGCTGCCAGCCGAACAAGCCGGCGGCGATGCCGAGGCTGGCGAAATACGGCCAGACCAGTTGCGCGCGCGTGCCGGCCAGCAGCATCGCGAACAGGAAGGTCAGCATGAGTACGCCGATGATCGGACGGTCGGCATCGGCAAACAGGATCGCGGTCGATTTGGCGCCGACGCGGATATCGTCGTCGCGATCGACCATGGCGTACTCGGTGTCGTAGGTCGTCGAGAACAGCACGTTGGCGAGGAACAGCAACCAGCCCAGCGCAGGGACTTCGCCACTGACCGCGGCGAAGGCCATCGGGATCGACCAGCCGAATGCAGCGCCAAGGACGACCTGGGCCAGATGTGTGTAGCGCTTGCAGAACGGATACAGCGCCGCGAGTGCGGCTCCGGCGAGCGAGAGCTTGATCGTCAGCGCATTGGTGAACAGCACAAGCACAAAGGCAAACGCGAGCAGGCCGCCGAACAACAGCAAGGCCTCCTTTTTCGACACTCGTCCGGCAGCCATCGGCCGGTTCCGTGTGCGTTCGACATTGGCATCGAGCCAGCCGTGGTCGGCGTAGTCGTTGATCACGCAGCCGGCGGAGCGCATGACGAATACGCCCAAGCTGAAGATGATCAGCAGACCAATCGGCGGAAAGTCGTTGGCCGCAAACCACAGACCCCACAGGGTCGGCCACAGCAGCAGCAAGGCACCGACCGGCCGATCCATGCGCATCAGCACGAGGTACTCGCGGATGCGTTCGCGCCATGGATCGCGCAGGCCCGAGGTCAGCCAGCGGATCACCGCCATCGAACGTGTCGAGGCATCGGCGGGATGTGCGTCCGGTGGTGTTGATCGCTTGCCGTCCGGCTTTGCGTTTGGCACCGCAAGCGGGTTCGGCGGCGGCGCCGCTGCCCACGGTGGCGGCGCAACATTTTCGATATCGTTGCGCCCGGTTCCTGCAGCGGGCGGAGGCGCCGGTCGCGCGGTTCCGGGTCGAGTATCGGCAGGCTTGGCGGTTGCAGATTGCTTTGGCGTAGCAACTGGCTTGACTGACGTGCGGGCAGCAGAATCCGTTGCGCGCGGAGCCGCAGTCGCCTTGCGAAGGGATCCGGGCCTGGTTGTGTCGTCCGCGCGCACCACGGGCGGTCGCGGGCGTGGCGTCGGCGGCTTGGTTGACGCCGGGGCTGGCGCTGAAACCGGTTTCTTCGCGACCGCCGTCTTGCGCGGAGCGGGCACGGGCGCTGCCTCGCCGACGGGCTTCAGCGTTCGCGTGCGTCGCGCGGGTGGATCGATCGGAGGGGGAACATCGCTCATGCGGCCAAGTGTAGTGCGCGCAAGGACAAACCACGAACCTGAAGAACGTGCGACGCGCTCTTCGGGCTGAAGGCAGATTGACGCGCGGAGCTACTCAGCGTCGCGCGCGGCGGGCGATGCCTGGCCGCCAGAGCAGGGCCAGCACGATACCGAACAGAAAACCCGAGACATGCGTCCACCAGGCGACCGCGCCGAAGGCCGGGCCGACATAGGTGAACAGGACCTGCAGCACGGCCCAGAAGCCGATCAGCAGCGACGCCGGCACGCGCACGAATTCGAGAAAGAACCCGAGCGGCAGAACCAGGCCCAGATCGGCTTTCGGATACAGCACCAGATAGGCACCGACCACACTTGAAACCGCGCCGCTTGAGCCGATGATCGGCGAGTTGATCGCAGCCAGGGTCCAGGCACCAGCCAGATTGGCCAGTGCGCCGGCAAGTATGAACAGGACGAGGAAGCGGCCGGCGCCAAGGGCGCGCTCGGTCGGAACGCCGAAGATGATCAGGAACAGCAGGTTCGTGGTCAGATGGATCCAGTCGGCGTGGATGAACAAGGCCGTGACCAGGCGGGCGAAGCGCAGTTCCGCAAGCTGGGTCTGCCAGGGCACACTGGCATCAAGCAGGGTGGTCGGCACGGTTCCCCAGATCGCCAACAGCCGACCACGATCGCTGACCGGTTCGGTGACAATCCACAGGAACATGGCAACGCATGCCGCGACCAGGAGCACGGTGGCCCAGGGCGGTTGTCGACGTCGGCGGCTTTGCAACTGGACGAACACCGCCGCGAGCCGCGCTCAGCGTCCGCCGCGCGGATACAGAAAGCGCACGCCCTCATGTTCGAAGACGACGCCATCGCTGCGGATCTCGATCAGCTTGAGGTTGTCGAAGTCATCGCCCTCGGCGCGACGATCGCCATTGATGATGACGAAGCGCTGCGCGGGCTCGGCGGCAAAAACGTGCATGCTGAGCTTGATCTCGGGCAGGCCGCGGCGTGTCGCCAGCGGCAGTTCCCACATCAGCTTGAGGGTCGCTGCCGCTGCTGGTGCGACTGGTTCGTTCTTGACCTCGGCCTCGGGCGGATACGCTGTCGGCGCTTTCAGCGCAGAAGTCTTTCGCTCCGGCACGATTTCCGCTTTCGTCGCATCGGCCATCGCGGCGGCGATCGCGGCCGGATCGGCTGCCGAAACCGGTTCGGATTCCTTGATCGTCGCCGCCGCACCGGCTTGCGGATTGGCGGCGACGAGTTCGCCGCTGCGCAGTTTCTCGCGCGCACTGGCTTGACCGTCAATCACCAAGGCAGGAACTGCGGCCTTGCTTTGCGGCGGCACAGCAGGGTTCGCGTGCGGTGCCGCTGCAGCCGGTGTGGCTGGCGCCGGGGAAGGCCGTGTTTCGGCGGTCATTGTCGCAACATTCGCATCAACCTCCGCAGCTGCGCGTTCGCGCCGCATCCACCACAACGCGGCAAGACCGATCACGATCAGCACGACGAACACGGGCAACAGGCTGCGGCGACGGCGCACGGCCATGATCGGCGAACCGAGCGAGGGCGATTCGCCAAGACGACGCTGGCGTTCGGATTTCTTCAGGGCTTCGAGGATCAACGACATGATTGCAAGCTCGGACTATTCGTGAATACGCGTGATGATCGCGCAGGATATTGGATTCAAAAGGCTTTTCGTGATTGCAGTGATTGGGTTCATGTAAGCTCGACGAGAGATGTAACCTGTGGATGAGAGCGTGATCGCAGGCTAAGGATTTCTGCCGCCCACGCTCCTGCGGGTCACTCGATATTGCGGGTCAGGTGCGGGCCGGTTTCTTCAAGCGCGGACAGCGCAAACAGGGTCTCCGGGCCGATGATGCCATCGGCCTGGATGGCATAAGCGAGCTGCAGCTTGCGCACGCGCTCTTCAAGCTCGGCATCGAAATACGCCGGGCCGGCCTCGCCATCGGCGCCGCCATCGAGACGGCTGAGGTTCTGCTTGATCCAGGCCACGCCGGCACCGGCATCGCCCTTGCGCAGCGGCCCGCTGATCGCGGCGGGGACGCGCCAGATCGCGATGAAATCCCCCGGCCAGTAGCGTGCCAGCGCCTCGCGCGGCAGCTTGATCGTCTCGCCGCCGAGATCGACATGCACCTCGCGCTTGCCAGCCCCCTGCAACAGTACATGCACGGGCGCTCCCGGCGTACCGAGGACGAGGATCAGCGGGCGATCGAAGCGCAGCACCTGTTCGAGCGTGGCCCGGCCGCGCAGACAGAAGATGCCCGGCGCAACCAGCGCCTGACAACGCGTCGCCGCGCGCACCGAGACCTCGCCCGAGCCGATCTGCCAGCGTGACAGCAACTGGGTCAGCGCCGACAGTTCGGTTTCCGGCGGCGCGGCCAGGCGCGCTTCCAGGCGCTCGACACCGATATCCGGCGGTGCGCCCGGGGCGGGCATCGCGACCGTGGCCACATCCGCCGGCGCAGGTTCGTGTTGCATGGCATGCAAGGCGAAAACGCCCGCAGCCAGCACCAGCACGGCCGCCAGTACCCAACGCGCGTAACGGCGAACCCAGTAACGTGCGTGGCCGGGCAGGGTTTCATCGGCCGAGCGATCGACCAGACGTTCGCCGATCGACTGCTGCTCGCGCGCATAGCCGGCCATCAGGGCGCGATCGGCGATCACGTTGATCAGGCGCGGGATGCCGCCGGCTCGCTGGAACAGCGCGCGCATGCCGAGTCGCGAGAACGGCACGTGCTGACAACCGGCGACGGCCATGCGGTGTTTCACATAGGCCTCGGATTCAGCAGCATCGAGGGGGGTCAGGTGATAGCGCGCGGTGATGCGCTGGGCGAGTTGGCGCAGTTCCGGGCGATTGAGCATGTCGCGCAATTCAGGCTGGCCAAGCAGGATGATCTGCAGCAGCTTCTGGGTCGGGGTTTCCAGATTTGTCAGCAGGCGAATCTGTTCGAGCGCATCGAGCGATAGATTCTGCGCCTCGTCGACGATCAGGACGACGCGCAAGCCTTGCGCATACGCATCGAGCAGATAGGTGTTGAGTGCGTCGGTCAGACCCTTGAGGCTGCCCTGCTTGCCGCTGATATCGAGTTTGAGCTCCTCGCAGATGGTCTCGATCATCTCGACCGGCGAGAGCTTCGGGTTGAGCAACAGGGCGACCTGGGTGTATTCCGGCAACTGTTCAAGGAGCAGGCGGCTCAAGGTGGTCTTGCCCGTGCCGACCTCGCCGGTGAGCTGGACGAAGCCGCCGCTGCCGCCCTTGCCGACGCCATACAACAGGTGCGCGAGCGCATCCCGGTGGCGCTCGGACAGGAAAACATAGCGCGGGTCCGGCGTTATCGAAAACGGGGCCTCGCGCAGGCCGTAATACTCAAGATACATTTGCCTACTCTACCCGACCGCATCACCTGCACGGGCGTCTTGTTGCAATGCAAGGCAGGTTTGCCAAGGTTTGCCGCCCCCGCGGTTGGGATCGGCAAGGTTTTGCTGGCTGGACATGGACTCGGCCCGCGCCGGACAAGTTCAGTTGAGGTGGATCAGGATGCCGTTGCCAGACGCGCAGCGGCCTGCTTGATCTCGCGGATCCATTCGTCATTGAGGCGTCGCGAGCCGGCCGGCATGTGCTTGATATGGCGCAACGACTCCTCGACCAGGGCGGATGCCGCGGCATGCTCGCCCCAGCCCTCGAGCACTTCGATATAGCGCACGCGCGCCTCGATTCCGGCGAAATAGCCGATCAGGGCATCGAATTCCGCGCGTGCCTTGGCACACTCGCCACCGGCGGCCATGGCCCGCGCATAGATCAGATGACCTTCGGGTGACTTGAAATCGGGCTGTTGCGCGATAAGGTTTTCGAGTAGATCACGCGCCGCTGCGGCCTCGTCATTGTCGAGCAAGGCGCGCGCCAGCTTGACCTGGATGTCCGGATCATCGCTGTGCACACCGCGCAAAGCCTCGCGATAAGCGGCAATCGCATCGACATGGCGAGCGGCGCCATGCAGGGCATCGGCGACCCGGACGCGGTTGGCAATCGTCGCCGAATGCTCGAATTCGGCCTGCGCTTCGCGCAATTCACGCCCTGGATTCAGGGTATCGCGCAGACCGCGCACCACGCGCCGACCACTGCGCGAGCGCGACACCTCCGGCAAAAACACCGCCAGCGCATAAATGATGCTGCCGATCAGCGGAAAGAAAAACAGCACAAACAGCCACCAGCGCTCCTGGTTCGTGCGTAGCACATGCACGGCACACAGGATCGCAACGATGACATGCAGGCCGAAGCCGAGAATTGGCAAGTTGCAACCTCCACGATTTCAGGGGCGAAGTTTCGATGGCGCGAACCTGGTTGTCCAGAACTGGCGCGACCCGTGCACTGGGGGCCCCGTGTTTTTGCTGTGCTTCTTTACGCTCCTGCGGAGCGCGGCATCCATGCCTTTTTTCACTCGCCTCAGGCGAGCGAGTCACTTTCTCTTGCGTGGCCAAGAGAAAGTAACCAAAGAGAAGGCCACCCCGATGCAGCGGTCTCCGGGCATCCTGCCCTGCGACTGCGCAACGCGACTCCGGGGGTTCGCCGACAGTCCATCCGTGGACTGACGTCGAACTGGGCGCAATCCCTTGCGCCCACCCTGCGGGCTTTCTCGGCAACTGCTCCTGCGTTGCCCTACCTCCTGCATCCATGCAGTCGCCTACGCCACGTTGCCGCTACATAGGGGGCCCATTCACTGCGCATCGTGCGCAGCCAAGACGAAGCAGATTCCCGCACGCTTTGGCTTCGCTCTGGAATTTCCTTCTCCCGCTCAGCGGGAGAAGGTGCCCGGCAGGGCGGATGACGACTGCATGGATGCAGGAGGTAGAGCAACGCAAGGAGCAGTTGCCGAGGGGGCTTTTGACTTTGACTAAGGCGCGCACGATGCGCGCTATTGGGGGCCCCTCGATCGCGGCGAGACTGCGGAGGATCAGCCCGCAGGGTGGCCCACACGACGTGGGCCAGTTCGACGCCAGTCCAGGGATGGACTGTCGGCGAACCCCGCAGCAGGCTCGCGAACCCGTAGCACAGGGACTGTGCGTAGGGCGCGAGTGTGGGGGTGGCCTTCTCTTTGCTTACTTTCTCTTGGCCACGCAAGAGAAAGTAAGACGCTCGCCATGGATGGCGAGTGGAACAAGACAGGATGTCTCTTCACGCAGCGCGAAAAGTACAAACAGAGAATAGTCGCTTGAGGACGCGCCCTCCCTAGACGACGAATTTGTGGTCGAGAGAAAACTCAAAGATCGGCAATCGAATCCCCGGCGTTCCAGCCAAACAGGCACAGTTCTTCGGCATCGTCAGTCAGGCGGATCAGACGCTCGAAACGCAGACCGATACTCTCCAGCAATCGTGCCGAGGGCGGATTGTCCTGCGAGGTGATGGCAACGATGCGACGCAATCCGAAACGTTCGCGGCCGAGCTTCATGCAGGCTTGCGCGGCTTCCAGCGCGTAGCCCTGGCCGCGCCACTCGGGCAGGAAACCGTAGCCGATATCGACATCATCTAGGCTCTCGCGGCGGATCAGTCCGCAGATGCCGACGCAACGATGCATATCGTGCGGAATCACGCCCCAGAGCCCAAATCCATGCTGCCGATAACTCGCCATCGCACCGTCGATGATGTACTGGCGCGCCTGCTCCAACGTGCGCACGCCACGATCACCGATATTGCGCAGAAAGTCCGCATCGTTGAGCAGGGCGAGCATGAACGGCGCATCATCAGCATCGAGTTCGCGCAGGATCAAGCGCTCGGTCTTCAGCTCGAAGTGCGGGGATTCGGGCACGTTTTGCATTGTTCATCCTGAGCCAGATCAGGCGGCGACGCCGTAGCTGCGCAGCAAGGCATCCGGACTCGGCTCCCGACCACGGAACGCAACAAACGATTCCAGTGCCGGACGCGATCCGCCAACCGCGAGAATCGCGTCGCGCCAGGCCTTGCCGACTTCGCGGTTGAACACGCCTTCCTGCTCGAAACGCTCGAAGGCATCGGCGGACAGCACCTCAGCCCATAGATAGCTGTAGTAACCGGCGCCGTAGCCGCCGGCAAAGATGTGTGTGAACGCATGCGGGAACCGATGCCACTCGGGCGGCAGCAACACCGAAACTTCGCGACGCACTTCATCGAGCAGTTCCAGCGTGCGCGCACCGAGTTGCGGATCGAACTCGTGGTGCAGACGAAAGTCGAACAGACCGAACTCAAGCTGGCGCACGAGGAACATGCCGGACTGGAAGTTGCGTGCGGCCTGCATGCGTTCAAACAATGCATCGGGCAGGCGCTCGCCGGTTTGCCAGTGGCGCGCGATCAGGTCGAGGCCTTCGCGCTTCCAGGCAAAGTTTTCCATGAACTGGCTCGGCAACTCGGCCGCATCCCATTCAACGCCGCTGATTCCCGAAACGCCGGCGTAGTCGACTTCGGTCAGCATGTGATGCAGGCCATGGCCGAATTCATGGAACAGGGTGATCACATCATCATGGGTCAGCAGCGACGGTGTGTGCGCGGTCGGTGGGGCGAAATTGCAGGTCAGGAAGGCGATCGGCAATTGCAGGGAATTCTCTTTTCGCAAGCGCGAGGTGCACACATCCATCCACGCGCCACCGCGCTTGCCGGTGCGCGCGTACAGATCGACATAGCAACCGGCAAAGACCTTGCCGTCCGTATCGAGCAGATCGTAGTAGCGCGCATCCTCGTGCCAGACATCGACTCCCTCGCGCAGGCGCACGCCGACGCCGAGCACGCGCTCGATCACCGCGAACAAGCCTTCCATGACCGCAGCCAACGGGAAGTAGGGCTTCAGCTCCTCCTCGTTCAGGGCGTACTTCTGCTCGCGCAATTTCTCCGACGCATAGCCGGTATCCCAGGGCTCCAGATTTTCGATCTGCAACTCGGCTGCAGCGAAAGCACGCAGTTCGGCCAGATCGGCTTCGGCCATCGGCCGCGCCTTGGCAACAAAATCACGCAGGAAGGCAATCACCTGATCGGGTGACGCCGCCATCTTGGTCGCCAGCGATTCCTCGGCGGTGCTGGCAAAACCGAGCAAGCGCGCGGACTCGTGGCGCAGGGCCAGAATTTTCTCGATCCGGTTCGTGTTGTCGAATTTGCCGGAATCGGAATTCTCCGAGGCCCGCGTGCCATAAGCCCGATAGACGCGGGCGCGCAGTTCGCGATCATCGGCATAGCTCAAAACCGCCTGCACGCTGGGTTGCTTTAGTGTGACCAGCCAGCCTTCGAGCCCCTTTTCCTCGGCATAGGCGCGCAGCACGGCCCGGCCCGATTCAGGAATGCCGACAATACCGGTCGCATCGGTGATGTGCTCACTCCAGGCATCGGTGGCATCGAGTACGGCTTCCTCGAATTCGGTCGACAGCTTGGCCAGCTCGCTTGAGATTTCGCGGTAGCGTGATCGCGCGGGTTCCTCAAGGGCGACACCGGCGAGCACAAAGTCGCGCAGCTCGTGTTCGACCACGGTTCGCGCGGCCAACGGCAATTGATCGAAGCCATCTGATTCGCGTACGGCCTTGACCGCCGCGTAGAGTTCGCGGTTCTGTCCGAGCGCGCTGCTGAAGGCGACGATTTTCTCCTGCGCATTGGCATAGGCCTCGCGCAAGGCCTCGGAGTCGGCGACGCCGTGCAGGTGGCCAACCGGCGACCAGGCGCGTGACAGGCGATCATCAAGTTGCTCGCAGACGCCAATGACATTGTCGAAATTGCGCGGCCCGGTCGAGGCGAGCAAGGCATCGATGCCGCCCTGGTAATCGGCCAGGATCGCGTCGATCGCCGGTTCGACATGTTCCGGACGGATCGCCGAGAAGCGCGGCAGGTCGGTAGTTTCGAGCAGCGGGTTGGTCATGCTGGTTTCCATGGATGAGTGATCGCGATCAGGCGCCGACCGGTGAACTTGGAGCGCGGATGGGGCAAAATCAAGCGCAACCCATGACGCCGAAAGGATTCCATGAGCAGCGAGGACTCCCGCCAGACCCGCGAAATCCTGCGCAGCCTGCCGCTGTTCCGCCATCTCGATGACGACGCCTTGGCTGAGCTCGGCAATGAGCTGCAGTTGTTCGTCCTGCCCGGTGGCTCGTCGCTGTTCGAGGAGGGTGATGTCAGCGATGCGCTTTACGTGCTCAAGAGTGGCAGCGTCGGCGCGTTCCGCGATGACGAGCACGGCAATGCCCAACTGGTCGGTGTCGTCGCCGCCGGCGAGACCGTCGGCGAAGTCGGCATGATGGTCGACATGCCACGCAATGCCAGCATCCGCGCCCTGCGTGACTCGGAGCTGCTGCGCCTGTCGCGTGAGGATTTCGACAAACTGGTCAATCATCATCCGCGCGCGATGCTGGCGATGGCGCGCCTCGCCGTACGTCGGCTGTCATCACGCGACGAAAATGCCTCGATGAGCGCACCGCGCACGTTTGGCGTGTTGCGCCACAATACCGGGGTTGATGTGCATGGCTTCGCCGAGGAACTGGTGCGCATGCTCGGCGCCTTTGGCAGCTGCGCGATGATCGACAGGCAGGAAGGCCATGGCCGCCTGAGCAGCTGGTTCAATGAGATTGAGGCGCACACGCGCTTTGTCATCTATGTGGCCGATGCCGACGACGACTGGCAGGCGCTATGCGTGCGCCAGGCCGATTGCCTGCTGCTGCTGGCGAATGCCGGCGAGACTCCGGGCGAGTGGCCGCCGAGCGCCTGCGCCGACGCATCATCGGCATTGTCGCGCCCGCGTCACCTGATCCTGCTGCATCCGGGTCATCTGATCGAAGGTGCCGCGCGACGCTGGCTGGCGAAGACGCCGCGAATCCGCCACCACCATGTCCGCGACGCGCATGATGTGCGTCGTGTCGCGCGCCTGTTGACCGGTCGCAGCCTGAGTCTGGTGTTGTCCGGCGGCGGCGCGCGCGGCTTTACCCAGATCGGCATCGTCCGCGCCCTGCGCGAAGCCGGTCTCGAGATCGACTGTGTCGGCGGCTCGAGTATTGGCGCGATCATCGGTGCCGGCGTGGCCCTGCAGTGGTCGGATCAGGAAATGTTCGACAACTACCGCTACAGCTTCGTCACCGCCCGCCCGCTCGGCGACTACACCTTGCCGCTGGTAGCGCTGACCCGCGGCAAACGCGTTGCCCGGCAGTTGCGCGAGCAGTTCGGTGCGCGCGACATCACCGACTTGCCGCTGCCGTATTTCTGCTGTTCGTCGAACCTGAGCAGTGGCCAGCTCGAGACCCATCGGGAAGGCCCGCTGTGGCTGTGGCTGCGTGCCTCCTGCGCGATCCCCGGCGTGCTGCCACCGGTTTGCCATCACGGCGAGGTCTATGTCGATGGTGCGGTCATCAACAACCTGCCGACCGACATCATGCACGCCCTGCAACCCGGCGCGATGGCCGCCGTCGACATCGGTGCCGACGATTCCCTGCGCACGCGGATCGAAGAATACGCGACCCCGCCGTTCTGGAAACTGATCTTCGATTTCAAGCGCAAAACACGACCCGGCATCTTCGACATCCTGATCCGCTCGGGCATGGTCAATGCCGAGCTGGCCAGCTCCGAACGCCGGAACCTGGTCAGCCTGCTGCTTGAACCACCGGTGCGCGACATCGGCCTGCTCGACTGGAAATCCTACGAGCGCGCGGTTGAATCCGGCTACCAGTACGCCCGGCGCGTGATCGCCGAGCAAGGCGATGCCCTGCACAAGCAATTGCCATTGCACGTTTGAGTAGTGCGGGATTGCGGACTACTCGAAACCGTGCGCAAAGATCAGATCGCTGCCGCTCAGCTCGACCAGGTACTCAGAGGTTCCGCCGCTGACGTCGATGCGCCAGCCCGAGTAGTAGGTTTCATCTCCCGGCACCGACTGCGTGGTCCAGTCCAGCGCGCTCAAGGTCGCACTGGCCGGACTTATCACACGAATTTGGAGGTTGCCAGCCGTGGCGGTGCGGCCGACGATGACCGGCTGCGCTGGCACATTGATCTGGAACACGGCACTGGTATTGCTGCCGAGGCTGAACTGATCGTGCACGCTCAAGCTTCGATGAGCGAAGTCGAGTGTGCGCTGCCAGGACTGCACAGCCGTATCCCCAGCATAGGCCGGGGTCAGATTGGCGACGACATGCACGTCGCCGCCGGCGCCGGGCGTCACAACCATGCTGGAAGTGGTGCCCTCGTGTTGCGGCACTGTCGTCCCGTTTTGGATAAAGCGAACGAGGTTGTGCACGTTGGTGACCTGCTGGATGCCGCTATGCGTCCACATGTTTTCTGTTGCAGCAAGCCAGTCACCCTCGAACAAGGTGAACGAGCCCTGGTTCTGTTGGGCGTGACTTTGCACATAGGGTCCGGCCGAGAACTGCAGCCACATCGCGCCATTGTCCCAGCCAGTACGCGTGAACAGTTGGCCGGTTCCGCTTGCGTGGTAGGTCAGCGAGGCCGGCGGAGTGCCGCCCGATCCGTTCGGCAACAGGTTGTGCCGGTAATTGAAGCCGCTTTCCATGGTCTGGTCGGAAATCGAGTGCAGCCACCAGGCCGCATCGTCGCGCGCGACAGAGTTGGTCGACATGGCCCTGGCTTCGAGCATGAGATCGCGGTGATAGTCGTAGATCACCGGTTCCGAGACGCGCGCCTGGTCGCCGATCGGCGCGACCCGGTCGAGGGTAGGCACGGTCGCATGGATCCACCAGGAAATGCTCGCATCGAGATGACCATTCAGGCTGGCCAGATTGACCCCGGTCGAATCGCGCCAGACCCGGTACAGCGAGAACACGCTGCGATGTGAGAGTCCGTAGGCCGTGCCCTCTTCGCTGCCACCGCCGTCAATGGTCGCGAAGTACGCGGACAATGCCGGCAGCTTGTCGTTCTGCAGCAATTGCATCCAGGTGCTGTTGTTGTCCGCCAGCGCCCAGTACATCGTCGCTTGCAGAAAACTATAATAGTAGTTGTTAGCCGGATCGCTGATCGACCAGCCCGACCACGGGTGCGCGGTGCCGCCCCACTGGGCCTGACTCGGATGCCAGATATTCCACACCGCCTGTTCGGCATAGGCCGACCAGCGATTGCGTTGCCCTTGTGGAATCAGCACGGAACACCAATCAAGGGTCAGGGCCAGGTCACCAACCATCTGGCCCGCTTCGAGGTAAGAGTCACCAGCAACCTCGGGGCGTTGTCCCAGAGCAATCACCGCTTCGGCATCGGCGACCTGGGCCTCGACCATGGCGATGGCAAGATTCGCATACGCTTGCTGCCCGGTCAGCCGGTACATGGTTGCCGCATCGGTAGCCGAAAACGCATAGCCCGGATTGCCGGCCACGGCCTGATCGACCCAGCTCCTGAAGCGCGAGTATTCGGCTGATGTCTGGTTGACGTAGGAAAGATCGATCGTGATCGCGGCGCGGGCGTTCGGCGCGACGAGCAATGATCCTGCCAGCAACAGCGCAATCAGGGCGATGCGCGAAACGATCTGCATGATGGCGATTTTGTTGGCCTGGCGAATGACGATTGTCGCAGGCCGGTTTGTCACATTGCGCGACTCAGACCACAGCTCCGCGTGCACGGTCGACGCAACCCGTTTGCCTGGACTATTCCAGGCTGGCGCCGGTCACCCTGCGCCAGTGGGCGGATCCCATTGCAATGTTCAGCGATACCGGCCACACACATCGGCGCGAACATCCCGCTTCTTGTGGGTCGGCGCTGCGCGCTGACGCTTTCCAAGGTGGGGCAAAGCGTTCGATCACAGATCGAACCCACCAAGGAGCCTGTCGGACTTTACTCGATCGGGCTGCGAATCCGTCTGTGTGGTTCATATTCGCGCCGCTTTTTGACCCATAGAACCACTATGGGCCTGCAAATCGTCACCAATCTGCCCTCACACAGTCGAACTCTCGCCTCAACCGGCAAAGTCCGACAGGCTCCTTGGCCAGAATTGTTCATGAATAATTCGGGTCAGACCGGCTCGACGACCACCGCCGTGCCGTAACAAAGCACCTCGGCCAGACTGGGCATGAGTTCGGTCGCGTCATAGCGCATGCCGATGATCGCATTGGCGCCGAGCATGCGCGCGTGACGCACCATCAGTTGGTAGGTCTCGGTGCGGGTCTGTTCGCAGAGGGTTGTATAGACCGTGATGTTGCCACCGAACAGCGTATGCAGGCCGCCGATGAAATTGCCGACGATCGAGCGTGAGCGCACGCTCAGGCCACGAACCACGCCGAGGCTGCGCACGATCCGGTAGCCGGGCAGCTCGAGCGCCGTGGTCACCATCGAATTATTGATTGACACGGTTCGATTGGCTTCCGGATGGGCAGCAGACTGGCTCAGATTCATGGTTTCCAATGCTTTCTCCCGTTGCAGAAACTTGGTAATGGATTTCGTGGACGGAAACTCAGGCGGTCGGTGGGCCTTTCAGCTCGACGACATTGCCCTCGGGGTCGTCGAGGTAGATTGACGGACCTTCGCCTTCGGCACCATAGCGCGATTGCATGGTACCGGCCTCGATACCGAAACCCGCCAGGTGCTCGCGGATTTCCGCCTCGTCGAACGGATCAACACGCAGGCAGAAGTGATCGAGATTGCCTGCGCCGACGCCCGTCAGGCCGGCGCCCTCGCTGCCAGGTTTTCCATCCACCGGCGCCAGGTCGATGAGGCTCTGACCGGCGCGCAACTGGATCAGGCCGACGTGGTCGTTGCGGCGTTCGACCGGACAGCCGAGCACCTCGCAATAAAAGTGCAGCATCGCCTCGACATTCCGGATGCGCAGGACCAGATGATCGATTTCGCGGATGTGGATCATGGCCGCTCTCTATCGGGTGATGCCGTCTTGCTGATCCGTACTCTTCGACAACCAGAACATCGCGACCGAAGTGGGCCCGATTGAATTCGTTGCCACGAAGCGCTTGCTATCGTGGGAGTGGCTTCAGCCGTAGGTTGGTGCTGAGCGCAAGCGAAGCCCAACGAATCGCGAACTTCCATCCGCGTAACATCGTGCCTGCCGAAACGGCTGTTGGGCTTCGCTTGCGCTCAGCGCCAACCTACGAAAGCTTGCTGCGCGAATGACTTTCGCAGGAAGTGCTTTCAGTGGCGATTCCCGGCAAATCAGTTGCAGGTGAACGGCAGCAAGTCGGAGGCCATGCTCGATTCGCAGCGCCAGTTGCCGCTACCGGCATAAGTCCACTCGATGCGCTCGATGCGTGCAGCGAATGGAATATCCGACGACGAGGACAGACGGATCGTCACCGTGCATTCCGGTGAAAGGCCGCCGAGCTGGATCGATTCGATCCAGGTATTGTCCGAGGTGCGCTCTTCGGTCAGACAGTCGCCACCACCATCGGCGATGCCGGCGACCTCGGATTGGGTTGCGCTGGCGACCATGAACACGTCGGTCAATCCGGCGCGAATCGTTGCCATGTCGCCCTCGTTAACGCCCGAGCTGCTGGATCCCATGTCACTGCCGGTGGCCGAACTGGCACTGTCTTGCGCGGTCGAACTGTCAGGATACGAAGGACTGGAGTCATCGGACATTGATGTGCCCTGAAGCTGCGAACTGAGGCCGATCATCTTGGTGATGAAGTAACCATAGGCGATCATGCCGCCGATGAAGCCGACAAACATGAAGATGTTGAGTGCCCAGCCATACCACGGCATCGGCGGTCGCGCGGTTGGCAGCGGTTTACCCGGATCGACCTCGCGGAAGACCACGCAGCATCCGGCCATCATGTCGTGCAGAGCCTGTTTGCGGCCGGTGAAGCCGGCCATCATGTAGCCGATGTTCATGATCATGCCGGAGATGATCTTGCCGAAGAATCGACCGGTCGCGCGGCCAAAGCCAACGCGCCGACCGCGGTCGTCGGTCACCTTGATGCCCATCACGCGCTTGCCGAGCGTGGCTTGCGATGGTCCGCTCTCGAGCTTGGCGAAGTACAGCCAGGCACCGACGATCAAGCCGACATAGGCGACGAACATGATCAGTCCGACGATGCCGTAGTGCTCGCCGGCGATCAACGCCGCAGTCGCCAGCCCGGCCAATCCAATGATGATCAAGGCGGCAACGGAGAGGATCATCGAATCGAGCACATAGGCCGCGCAGCGACGCCAGAACCCGGCATGGACGATGCCGCCTTCGGGCAGCAAATCGCCGTCGGCGACAGCCGCCGAGACCGCAGCTGGCGCGGCTGCGGCCATGCGCATGTCGATCGCTGCTGGAGCCGAGGGCTTTGCCGCGTTTGGCGCGGGGGCCTCGGCGCGGATCGGGCTGAACGCGACCGTGGCCTGCTGATCCATGTCGGTGGCCGGTGAAGTCGGCACGATGAACGGTTTCCAGTCGGAGCTGCCAACCACGGCAATGCTGATGCTTGATGGCCAGGCGCCACTGCGCACACGATCCTCGACATAGGCATGCGGCACCGGCCCACGCGGCACGCCATCGACGAGTACGAACAGGTTGTCGCCACTGACCGCTTGCAGATCGGTCGCGGCACCGATCGTCGAGGCGCCATCCTGCAGTTTCTGCAGTTTTCCGAGATCGTCGCTTTCCTTGATCGAGATCGGCGCGCGGGCGAGCAGCTCGGCCTTGAGTCGCTCAGGCTCCATACGGAAATAGGCAGCCAGTGCAGGCCAGACAGTGGCGGCATCGAAACCGGGCAGGACTTCACCGGTCAGAACCAGGGCGTGCTTGATGGGTTGCATTGTTTCCGTTCCCGTTCGTTTTCAGTGGTGGTTGATGGGCAGCCCGTTCAAGCTGCCCGCTACAGGGTCAAGTATCGCTGGCGCTACCGGCAGATGCACGCGCTCAGGCGTGACGATCAGGGTCGACACGACGCCGGCAGGTATTTCGGCGTGATCACCGAACTGCAGGTCCAGTCTCCCGATTCGGAATACAGCCATTCGACGGCCTGGCCGCGGATCATGTTCGGCGTATTCGTATCCGAGGCGAATGTCAGGGTGACGACGCAATCGGGCGCATTGCCGTCGATCCGAATCGAAGCAACCAGCGGATTGACCGATTGGATGATCTGCGCCTCGCAGGTTCGGTTACCGGTGACTGCTTCGGCCACGGCAAGCTTGGCCACCTCGGCGCCGACCAGCGCACTCGCGACCTTGGCCCGGACCGTGTACTCCTGATAGGCCGGCAGGGCGATCGCAGCGAGAATCGAAATCGGAAACACGGCCAGCAGCAGGCAGTTCGCGGCCCAGCCATACCATGGCATCGGCGGCCGCTCGGTCGGCAGCGGTTCGCCAGGGCTGACCGTATCGAAGACGACGCAGGTATCGGCAATAAGGTCGTGCAGGGCCTGCTTGCGCGTGGTCCAGCCGGCCAGTGCGTAGCCGATATAAAAGGTGATGTAAGAAATTGCTCCGGCGAAATAGCGGCCACTGGCCTGACCGAGACTCAGGCGCTGGCCCTTGCCATCGGTGGCGACGATGCCCATCAGGCGCTTACCGAGGGTTGCCTGCGAAGGTGAACTTTCCATCAATGCGAAATACGCCCAACGGCCGGCGAAATACACGATGACGCCGAGTATTGGAATCAGCATGACGATGACGGATGGCACGAACAGCACCAGGTTGTCGATCAGATATGCCGCGCAACGACGCCAGAAACCGGCATGGATGGCCTCGCCGGCAGGCAACGGCAACGGTTGCTCCTTGCGACCGGCAATACTGTCGGCAACACGGGCGATTTTTGCCGCGACCGTGTCTGCCTCGACCCCTGTTGCGGGAGCTGCGGCGGTCGATGTGGCAACGATTGGCCCCAACGATAGGCCCACCGCTGCCGGCGTCAGCACGCGCCAGTCGGAACTGCCCACCGCCGCCGCCTTGAGATCGGCTGGCCAGGCACCGCTGCGCATGCGCTGATCGATATAGCTGCGCGGCAGCGGGCCACGCGGCACATTGTCGATGAGGACAAAGTAGTTGCCACCGGTCGATTCATGCACTTCGCTCTGCGCACCGATAGCAGTCAAGGCAATCTTGCGCCGACCGAGGTCGGCAAGATCTTCCGATTCCTTGATCGTCATCGGTACCCGCGCCAGCACTTCGGTGTCCAGACGCGCCTTGTCGATGCGGAAATAATCAGCGACCGCCTTCCACGCGGCGCCAGCCTCGAAGCCCGGCAGCAATACGCCGGTCAATACCAGTGCGTGCTTGTTCGATTCCATGCTTTCCCTCCCCAGTGGGTTTCGCGTTTATCCGTCCAGCACGTCGGCGACCCGTCGCCGTCCGCGTTTTCAGCGTTCGAGTATCGCCGTTACACCCATGCCACCGGCTGTGCAGATCGAGATCAAGCCACGACCGGAGCCTTTCTGTTCAAGCAGCTTTGCCAGAGTTGCAACGATGCGCGCGCCGGTGGCCGCGAACGGATGGCCGAGGGCGAGACTTGATCCGTTGACATTGAGTTTGCTCAAATCGATCGAGCCGAGCGCCTTGTTGCGGCCGAGGCGATTCTTGCAGTACTCCTCCGATTCCCACGCGCGCAGGGTGCACAGCACTTGCGCAGCAAAGGCCTCATGGATCTCGTAGAAATCAAAATCCTGCAGGGAGATGCCAGCCGCATCAAGCATGCGCGGCACGGCGACAGTCGGCGCCATCAGCAAACCTTCACCATGGACATAGTCGACCGCAGCAACTTCGGCGTGGGTCAGCCAGGCCTGCACCGCCAAACCGCGTTGCTTGGCCCAGACTTCCGAGCCGAGCAGCACCGCCGAGGCACCATCGCTGAGCGGCGTCGAATTGCCGGCGGTCAGCGTGCCGACTCCGGAGGTCTTGTCGAAAGCGGGTTTCAGTGAAGCGAGTTTTTCAAGCGTGGTATCGGGGCGCAGGATGTTGTCGCGATCAAGGCCACGAAACGGCACGACCAGATCCTGGAAGAATCCGCGTTCATAGGCGGCAGCGGCTTTCTGGTGGCTTTCCCAGGCGAGCCGATCCTGATCCTCGCGCGTGATCTTCCATTCGCGCGCCATCTGCTCGCAATGATCGCCCATGGATTTGCCGGTGCGCGGCTCGGCCACACCCGGAAAGGACGGTGCCAACTCACCAAACGAGAATCCCTTGATTGCTGCCTTGGCCTTGTCGATCGGCTGCCTGGCGCGATTGACCGCAAGCAGACGTTGCTGCAGGGCGCGGCCGTAGACGATAGGCACATCACTGGTGGTATCGCTGCCACCGCCGATGCCGGCGTCGATCTGGCCGCAGGCGATCTTGTTGGCGATGATGATCGCGTTGTCCAGACCGGTGCCGCAGGCGCGCGCCGTGGTGATGCCCGGCGTGGTCGGAGCGAGGCCCGAGGACAAGGTCGCTTCGCGGGCGAGGTTCCATTCCGAGGCATGCTTGATGACCGCACCGAAGGCGACCTCGCCGAGTTCGACGCCGTGCAGGCCGAAACGTTCGACCAGCGATCCGAGCGTCTTCACCGACATGCCGAAATTGCCAATGTCGGCATACGCGGTATTGTTGCGGCAGAACGGTATCCGCACACCACCGATGACACCGACTCGCTTGATCGCAGTCACGTCGAACCTCATCAGACAGGAACCAAGGTCTATTATGCAACGCTCGCGCCCAAGCTGCCGCATCGCCGGGCGCGGCTGCCCTGACCGAGCGCAGCGATTATCGCCGCGGCATGTGCATGCGGCGATGGCTCAGCGTGGCGCCGGACCCCAACCCGCCTCGTTGCCCTTCCACATTCCGAGGTACCACTCGCGGAACATCGGTACTTCTACGCCGCGCGAATCGTCACCGAGTGACTGCCACATCTGCAGCGGCGGCGTCTTGCCAAGGACGACATCGAGAATGCCATCGAACAGTTCGGTCCACAGCGGCGAATAGGCGATCCGCGCGGTCGCCGCCTCAGCCTGCTGGCGCAACGCCGCGACATCGGCATTCGAGCCGCGACGTACGCCGATCGCCTGCACCCACGGTGATTCGGCGAGCAGCAGGGTCAAATCAAATCCTGCGCGATCAAGGAAGATGCGCACTTCCTCGGGCGACGAAAACTGATTGCGTGCGACATCCTTGCGCCTGGAATGATCGGCGGCACGATGCTGGTCGATCTCGAGTTGATAGCGGCGCCAGCCGACCGCACTGGCCATGTTCCAGACATCGAAATAGATCAGGCCACCCGGCTTGAGCACGCGCGCCATTTCCTCGAGATAGAGGAAGAAGTCCTCCTTGTCCATGTGGATGAACACGGCAACGCAGTAGGCCTTGTCGAAACTCGCATTGTCGAGTGGCTGCAGACTCGAACGGGCAAGTTCGGTAAAACCGACATTGGCGTGCTCGCGCAGTCGCTCGCGCGCCACCTCAATCATGTTCGCGGAAATATCGGTGCCGTGCCAGTGCGCGACGTGGGGTGCAATCTCGCGACCGATGCGACCGACCCCACAGCCGAGTTCGAGCACGCGGTCGCCTGACTTGAGATCGAGCGCGGCGGTGACCTGGCGGGCGCTGTAGTGGCCGGTCAGGCGCGCGGTTTCCTCATTCGTGCTGCCATCGACGGCAATGAAGGCGCTGTCGGGCGTGGCTGCCTTGTCATTCCAGAAATTCTTGTAGTTCTTCTGCGATTCCATCGGTCGGCCAGGCACGGTAAGCGGGGGCGCGATGTTACACTGCGGCTCCCACTGCGAAAACCGCAACGTGTCTGCTGCATCGCACTTTCTTGCCCTGATCGCGATCGAATGTGAGCAACCCGGGGTGCCCCCGGTGAGCACGCTGGATCGAGCCACCGCCAGCGTTCTCGCCGATGCGCTCGCCCACGATCTCGCCACGCATGTCTCCGAGATCCGCGAACTCAACTTCGTCTTTGTCGGCGCGCTTTACGACCAGGCCCAACTGCTGCGTCCGGGCTGGCCGCTGCACGCGGCTCTGGCCGATGCGCTTGAACGCTTGCCGCGGAGTTCCGGCGATGCGCATGTGATTGCGCTCGGTGCGTACGAGGGTCGGCTTGCGTTGGCGGATCTGGAACCGGATACGCGCCTGCTCGGCAGTCCGATGCTGGTCATGCCATGGTTGCTTTCAGGTAATCCCGAAACGATCGACAAGGTGGGCCAGCGACTTGAGCGCGGACTTTTCGACAATGGCCTGATTGGTGCTGAACTTGCTCTCGCCGTCGGCGAAGCGTTCGGGATCAAGACCGCGCATGCGCGGCACATGACCACACTCGACCTGTGCGCACTGACCTGCGCGCAATACCAGCACGCGAATCTCGGCGGCATCTGGCAGATCATCGAAACCGCCTTGCTCAGATCCGATCAGGAATGCGTGGTCGCGCTGGCTGATGGCAGCTTGCGCTACCGGGCAGGGATCGTTGAAAGTGATGCATCCGATCGCCGACAACGCGCCCATAGCCGCGCCATCTTCGCCGCACACGGGCTCGAACTGATCGAGACGAACGATCCGAAGTCTGTACGCATCGAATGATCCTGAGGCGCGGATTTGCAACCGTTTTGATGTCGCTTCGCTGGTGTAATGGTTCGTTCTTGATGCTACTTCAGCGAGTCGCTACACCAGATCAAGGCATCGGGACAAAAGTCCCTCCCACGACGCCCGTTTCTTGGAAATCCCTGCTACGGCGTCCTTGTCGCGATCCGGCGGGTTCTTCGTGGGAACGATTTCAGTCGCGATGCTTTTGCTGGTTGGGCGTCGCCTGCATGTGGTTCGCTGCATGCAGGCGACTGATTCGACCGCAACTTCAGGCCGGATCGACAAATGCTGTTTCGAGCAACCGATAGCCCGAATCACGCATGCCGAGCGCCGCGTAGGTGGCCTGCGCGCCACGGTTTTCGTTTTCGACGTAGAGACGCAATCCGACCACCCCGGGCGTCAATCGGGCGTGCCGCTCGACGTCGGCATACAGTGCACTGAACACGCCGCTGCGACGTGCATCAAGGGTCACGTACACACTCTGGATCCACCACCAGTCGCCATTGCGCCAGTCGCTCCATTCGAAGGTCACGAGCAGGCATCCAACCGGCACGCCGTCGCGCTCGGCAATCCGGTAGAAGCCACGTCGAGGCTCGGAGAATACGGCCCGGGTGCCTTGCGTCAGTAGCTCGCGGTCAAGCTTCTTGTGCTCGGTCTCGCGTGCCATCGCGGCGTTGCAATCAACCAGGAAATTGATATCGGTATTGCTGGCGGGACGGATTTGAATCGGTTTGTTCATGGATCGGACGGGCCTTGCGATTGAGTGGATCGTTTGAAACATCAACTGCTATCAATCGGGTTTCGACGTTTTCCGCGTGCGTGAGCTACCCAGTTTGCGGGTCAGTGTATTGCGCCCAAGTCCAAGAGCTTTTGCTGCATTGTTCCTATGTCCATTGTTGACTGCCAAGGCCGCTTCAAGCAATACACGATCGAATTCGGCGAGGGCGCGTGCATGCAGGGCTTCACCATCGCCACGCAGCTCCTGTTCGGCCCAGTCGGCCAGGGCGATGCTCCAGGCGGGCCGCTTTGAGGTCACGCCGCTGCGCAACTCAACTGGCAAATCGCCGACATTGATCTGCCGACCGCTGGCCAGCACGGCCAGACGCCGGCACAGGTTTTCCAGTTGGCGCACGTTTCCGGGCCAGGGCAGGTCGCGCAGGGCGGCCAAGGCGGTCGCGGCGAAGCGCTTGGGTTCGAGGCCGGCTTCGATGCTTGCCTTGGCGAGGAAGTGTTCGGCGAGCGGGGTGATGTCGTCGCGTCGCTCGCGCAGCGGCGGCAGCTTGAGGCGCAACACATCGAGGCGGTGCAGCAGATCGGCGCGGAACTCGCCGCTTTCGACCCTGGCTTCAAGATCCTGGTGGGTCGCCGCGATGACGCGCACATCGGTCTTGATCAGCTCGCGTCCGCCGACGCGATAGAACTCACCCGCTGCGAGCACGCGCAGCAAACGGGTCTGCAGTGCCAGCGGCATGTCGCCGATCTCATCGAGAAACAGGGTGCCGCCATCAGCCTGCTCGAAGCGCCCGGCATGTCGACGCGTCGCTCCGGTGAAGGCGCCGGCCTCGTGGCCGAACAATTCCGATTCCAGCAATTCGGATGGAACCGCGGCGGTGTTCATGGCCACGAAGATCGCCTTGGCGCGTGGACTTTCGCGATGCAGGGCACGTGCGACCAGCTCCTTGCCGGTGCCGGTTTCCCCGGTGATCAATACGTTCAACCCGCTCGCCGCGACCCGGCCGATGGCGCGGAACAGTTCACGCATGCCGGCGCTGCCGCCGATCAGTTCGGCTTCCGCGATCACGGTTGGGCTGGGTGAGCCAGCCGTCTCGGTTGTCGATTGCGCGAGCGCGCGTTCGGCCATGGCTACGGCGGTATCGAGATCGAATGGCTTCGGCAGGTAGTCGAATGCTCCGTGTCGATAGGCCGCTGCTGTGGTTGAGACATCGGTGAACGCACTCATGACGATGATCGGGAATACCGCCGCCGCGGAGAGTCGACCGAGCAGTTCAAGACCGCTCGCACCGGGCATGCGCACGTCGGTGAACATGACATCGGGCGTTTCGGTTGTGAGGGCCTCGGTCAGGCTCTCGGCATCGGCAAATTCGCGCGGATGCAGTCCGGCATCACGCATTGCCGCGCTGAGCACGACGCGCACACCACGATCGTCATCGACAATCCAGACCGTACTCACGGCGACAGCTCCAGCGGCAGCAACAGGGTGAATGTGGTTGCACCGGGGCGGCTCACGTGGCGCAATTCGCCGCCATGCTCGTCGGCAATTTCACGGGCCAGGGCCAGTCCGAGACCGGTTCCATCCGGACGTCCGGAAACCAGCGGTTGATACAGGGTTTCGGCCAGTACGTGCGGAATGCCGCGGCCATCATCGATGACGTCGACGCGCAAGACCGCACGGCGCAAGCGTTCTTTGAGGCGCACTCCAAACTCGACCCGTGTACGCAAGCTCACGCTACGGGCATCGGCTTCGAGCGCATTGCGGGCGAGATTGAGCACGAGTTGAAACAAGCGGTCGGCATCACCGATCACCGCAGGCAGGCTCGGATCGTAGTCACGACGAACGCTCGGCGCAGCGTCTTCGGCGGCAATCAGCAAGGCCACACGCTCAAGCAGCTCATGCACATTCAGGCGCGCGAGTCGTGGCTTTCCGCCTGCGCGCAGCAGGCGATCGGCCAACGCGGTCAGGCGATCGCTTTCGCTGATGATCAAGTCGGCCAGCTCGCGCAATTCAGCGCTTTCGACACGGCGACCGATCAGTTGCGCGGCCCCACGCACACCGGCGAGTGGATTCTTGACCTCGTGGGCAAAGCCCCGCAGTGATTCTGACAGCGCCGGCGAAGCGCGTTCATCAGTCACCGCTGCCGCGTGCACTTCCAGCAGCAGGCGTCGATTGCTCAACGGGCTGAAGGCAAGATCAACAATGCGCTCGCGGTCATTTCCGCTGCACACCGTCACTCGCCGAAGCAGGACGACCTGTTCGCCATCGAGCGAACGCTGTGCGGCGGCGGCAATTCCCGAGGCGCCTGGATCGATCGCATCGAGCAAGGCTTCCTGCCAGCGCAAGTTGCCCGCACCAAGCAAGTCGGACAGGGCCGGATTGATCCAGACGAAACGAAGCTCGCCATCCAGCTCGGCCATCGCCGTCACACATTGCATCAACACGTCGGTCGAATGCTGCGCCATACTGGTGCGAAAGTCGGTCATTGCCCGATAATAGGGCAGAGTCGAAAGATCTGCCGGATCTGTAATGGGTGTCCGCGCCGGTTGCCAGATCTTTCACCGCATCCAAACCGTGTCACCGGCACGGCTCTTGCATCCTGAAACAGCCAGCGGGGCTGCCTTTGCATTCTTGCGCGAAGTGCAACCATCTGTTAGTTGTAACTTTGTTACGAAAATGGAACGTGTGGCGGCTGCTTGAGCCGGTGACCGTGGATCGGACATGATTGCAGACATTGTCGAAGGTGCCCCCGACAGATCCGAAGCTGGCCTGCGCGCAATTCTGGTCGCACAGGCGAAATTGCGCATTTGCATCGCCATTCCGGTGGTCATCATCGAAGCGGTGCTCTATCTCGCTGCGCCGGAAAGCGTCGCCGCCAGACTCGTGGTGCTGACCGCCTGCTACTGCCTGTATGTGCTCGCCGTGCATCTGCTGATTCGCTATCGATCCACGTTGCCGGCGCGTGAACTGCTGGTTATTTCAGCTGTGCTCGATCCACTGGCGCTCTCGGCGTGGCTGGTGGTGACCGGTGAATACGGCAGCCTGATCGTCGGCTTCTATCTCTTCACGATTCTCGGCTTTGGATTCCGTACCGGTCGGGCACTGATGTATCTCTGCCAATTGACCGCCATTTCGGGTTTTCTGCTGGTATTCCTGAGCGTGCCGTACTGGCAGGGCCATCCGACCTTGTTTGCCGCCCTGATGCTGCCGCTGATCGTCGTACCAATGTACTCGGGTGGGCTGCTCAAGACCCTGCGCGAAGCGCGCGAACATGCCGAGCGCGAGAGCAAGGCCAAGTCCGAATTGCTGGCCATGGTCAGCCACGAGCTGCGCACGCCTTTGACCGGCATCATATCGGCGACCGAGCTGATCACGGCGGAACCCGGCAAGCATGAAGTAACGAGACTTGCCGACACGATCCTCACGCTCTCGAACGAACTCCTGCGCGAGATCAACGATCTGCTCGACGAGGCAAAATTTGGCGCGCGCGCAGCCAATCTGGTCACTCATCCGACCGACCTCGCGCGCGAGCTTGATCTCGTACGTGACGCCCTCGAAGCCACCGCCAGGTCAAAGGGCATCGGTTTTCGTGCCTTTCTCGATCCGGATATTTCCGATTGGGTGGAGACCGACGCCCACCATCTCACTCGCGTGCTGCTGAATCTGGCTGGAAATGCGGTCAAATTCACCGACAGGGGCGGCATTGAAGTTCGCATCGACCTTGTGGAATCCACCCGCACGACGTATCGCCTGCGTTTCAGCGTAACCGATACCGGAATCGGCATACCGGAGTCATTTTTCGCTCGGGTATTCGAACCGTTCGTGCAGGTGGATCAGGGCGCCGAGCGTCGTTATGGGGGCACCGGTCTGGGTTTGGCGCTGTCACAGAAGATCGTCGACTTGATGGGCGGCGAAATCTCGTTCGAGAGCGCGCTGGGCAAGGGCAGTCGTTTCTGGTTCGAGGTGAGTCTGTTGCGCAGCGCGCCGCTCCTGCCTGTTTCCGGCAAGATCGCGGGTTCGCCATCCGTGGACGGGATCGTGCGCCGGCGCATCCTCGTCGCGGAAGACAACGAGACCAATCTGCTGCTGCTGCGCGAACTTCTCGTGATGGACGGACATGCCGTGACCACCTGCAGCAGTGGCACGGCGGCACTGGATCTCCTGATTGATCAGGAATTCGACCTGCTTCTGCTCGACTATAACCTCGGCGACATGGACGGCGTGCGCGTACTGCAGACGTATCGGCTGGGGTGCACGAGAGCAGTGCCAGTACTTTTCCTCACCGCTGACACCACCCAACTGACCGCCGCGCGTTTGCGCGATTCGGGCGGGCAAGGCGTGCTGTACAAACCGATCACGCTGGCCAAGCTGCGTTTGGCGATCGGGCAACTCGATGTTCCAGCAGGATCGCTTTCGGTGGTCGATGTTGCCGAGCCGCTCGGGATGGAGACGTCCAGACCGCAGCGCCCCGCCTTGGCCGCCGTCACCAGCAACCCCCTGGATCTCGATGTCATCGAGGAGCTCAAATCGGTCAGCCTGCGTGCGGAGTTTTTTCCTGCGTTGTTGCGCGAGGCCAGCACCGATATCCAGCGCTGCGGCGCGCAGATTCGTGCGGCACTTGCGGAACGCGACCATGCCGCGGCACGCGACGCCGCCCACGCACTCAAAGGGGTCAGCGCAAATGTCGGTGCGCTGCGATGCCTGGCCCTGGCGAATCGGCTGATGTCAGCTTCCCGGGCCGAACTCGAAGACTCCGCGGAGCGCTGGTCGGCCGACCTGGGTGAAGCTCTGCAGACAACTGTGACCGCCCTTGAATCTGAAATCGCGGGTGAGCCGGGTACGCACTCAGCCAGCGGGGCGACCTCGCTGTAACCTGACCAGCGCATCCATTACGCGCAATTCCCGGGGATCCATAGCCATCGCGATCTCGGTCCATTCATCGACCACGGTATTCAGTTCGAATCGGCTCAGATCCGCGGCGCGGTGCCGACTCCGCTGCAGCATGAGGCGGGCCTGGCGCTGGCGGGCATGATTTGCGATGAGCGTTTCCACGGCACGTTCGCCCTGTCCCCGCGGACAGATCTCATCGATCACTTCTCGTTCCTTGAGTGCCGTCGCGGCATGCACCCGAGCATCGCCGAGCATGCGTTCCGCGGCGCGCGCACCGATCCGTTGTGCAAGCAGACTCATGCCACCGGTGCATGGAAAAAGACCGAACAGGATTTCGGGAAAGGCGAACTCGCTTTGCTCTTCGGCAACCAGGATGTCGGCAGCGAGCGCGGTCTCGAAGCCGCCACCGAACGCTCGCCCCTGAACCAGGGCAATCGTGGTTGCATGATTGGCGAGCAGGGTCGACCAGTCATGCAGCATGTCAGCACAAGTCGCCGAATAGTCATGCAGGGATTTCCGATCACCGCGCTGGATGCAATCCTGGAAGTAGGCCAGATCACCACCAAGGCTGAAGTAATCCGGATGTGCGGACTTCATGACGATGTAGTGGATCGGCTGCAACGCCCCATTCGAGGGCCAGGTCACGCCGCGTTGCTTGATGGTCTGCAGCAAGGCCATCAGCTCATCGATCAGCTGGCGCGAAAAGCAAGGAGGGCCGCCATTCGTCGATGCGGGCAAGGTGACCCAAAGAGTATTGTTTGCCTTGGCGTCGAAGCAGGTCTCGACGTGAAACGCGGAGGATTCGTGCTGAAAGAGGTTTACGGCATTCATGGCGCTCTCCTGTTGCGATTGGAGCACCTCGACACGAAGTGCCCGTCAGCTGCTGGGCTCTCCCGCGCGGAGAGTCCTCGTGTGCAGATCGTGCTCCTTCGAAACAGCGAGCGCTACGTTGGTGCCGCCAAATCCGGCTGAAAGGGAAAGTGCGTTTTCGACCACATGATCCAGTTGTGCCTGCCCGATAATGTGATGCAGTTCACACTCCGGATCGACCTGCTCGAGATGGGCGGTCGCCGGCAGCAAGGAATCTACGATGGCCAGCACACAGACTGTCACTTCGATCGCACTGGCCGCGCCGAGCAGATGGCCGTGGATGGCCTTGGTTGAGCTGACCGGAAGCGTGGCTGTCGCGCTCGCGAACACGTCACTTATCGCCGCAACTTCGACTGGATCGCCGCCCCGGGTAGCCGTCGCATGGGCGTTGAAGTAGTCGATCTGACCCGGATCGAGTTGCGCATCCTGCAACGCTGCGCGAAGTGCGGCGGCCTGGCCTTTCGAGTTGGGCGAGCCGATGTGATGACCATCCGAGGCGATCCCGTACCCGGACAACCTGGCATAGCAATCCACACCGCGTCGCTCGGCGTGGCTGCGCGATTCAAGCAGCAGGAACACCGCACCTTCACTGAGGACAAGGCCGCTGCGATCGGCGGAAAATGGCCGGCAACTGCGCCCGACATCGGCAGGATCGGGTTCGGCCAGCGCGCGCAACCCGCCCCACAGGGCCATGAATGTCGGCGTCAGTGCCGCCTCCGCACCGCCAGCCAGGGCGATGTCGAGGTGACCGTCACGGATCGCCCTGCTGGCCTCGCCGATCGCCGCACCCGAGGACGAACAGGCGCTACTGTTGGTGATTACCGGCCCGAGGATCTTGTGGCGTATCGAGATCAGCGCCGGGGCGGCATTGAGCATGCTCGCCATGATCGTGTAGGGCCGGGATACCTCGACATGATCGACATGGAATTGGCGTACCCAATCGTGCTCGGTCTTGACCCCGCCGGCGACCGATCCGTAATAGAGACCGGCTCGTTGCGCATGGCTGGCAAATCCTTCGAGCCCGGCATCCTGGATCGCCTGATCCGCCGCGAGCATGGCGAGCTGGCTGCAACGATCGAGATAGGGCAGTTCGAGCTTGGAGAAGCGACCGGTGAAATCCTCTTCGATCACGCCGGCCGGCAATTGCTTTGACAGAGACGGTGATTGCCAGAGGCGGATTCCGGAGCGGTTCGCGCGCAAGCTGTCGCGGAGTTCAATCACGGACGAACCGATAGGCGAGATCAGGCCGATCCCGGTGATCATCACATCATTTGGTTGGCTGGCCATCTTCAATCCGAACCGATATTGCGCTCGATCAGCGCGGCGACATCCAGCAAGGTTGCGTCGCGCGGCATGCTCATATCGGTCAGTTTTACAGAGAGGCGATCCTCGAATTCGAGCATGACATCAAGCATCATCATTGAATCAAGTCCAAGTTCGCGCAACGGCATTTCCGGCGCTGCGGATTCCGCCGGGATGTCAAATCGTTCGCCGAGGAATTCCTGCAACATCGAGAGAATTCCCTGTCGGTCGGGCTTCACCATGGGTTCGCGTCCTTTTACAAGGGTGGAAGAGTTCAAGGGACATGCTATCCCACACGCCGATTTTTCGCATCCGTTGCGAATGGGCCAAACCGCGAACCCTGCCGCGCAGACGCGCGGGGACATGGCGCTGGATCGGGGGGCTTGCTTCCATGCCCGGATCCGGCAACCTGCGGGTGCAGCTTTCGGGAACCCCTATAGATTCGGCCCCTAAATAGTACGACTTTGTTCTATTCCTTCTCCCGCTGGCGGGCGGGAGAAGGTCCCGAAGGGGGGATGAGGGTGGTGCTCTTGTGGAAACGCCTTGGTATCGCGCTTCGCGCGTCCACCCTCATCAGCCTGTCGGCAGCTTCTCCTTCATGCCCTATGGGTACGCCAGCGGGAGAAGCATTCAGTAGCTACTATTTAAGGGCCGAATCAATAGTTGCGGGATCGATATCCAGATCCGGCTATCGGCCTGCGGCCGCGAATCACTGCAGTCTTGAACGGCGCTGTCCGATCACGAAGTTCAGATGCAGCGCTTGATCCCCTGCCAGCACCGAACTCCGATGTGGCGCTGTGGCAATCGACAGGATGCGATGACCATGCGCAAAGGCGATCGCGATCAGGCCAATGCGCGCAAGGGTGGCCGACTCATCGGCACATTCCGATTGAGCCGGTCGAGGGTTTCGCGTGCCTTGTCCTGGATCTGTCTGGCCAGGCTCGTTTCCCAACCGAGCTTGCCGATTTCACGCAGGACGCTGCAGGCGGCACAGTCATGGGCGCGGCTGTTAGCGCATGCACCAGACTCGGTCAGCGCCTCGCGGCTCCACTGTCTCAGCGTTTCAGCGACATACGGCGTCCAGCGCGCTGTGGCAATTCGTTGCAGAGTCGAATGCGCCGGACAGCGCTGGTCGTGATCGGTGGACATGGTGTCTCCGCAGGTTGGCCTGTTGCCTGCCATGATGCATGCCCTCGCGATTCATGCTTCTCGACTGGTTCACCGGTAAACTGTGAAATGCGACACGCCGCACCACGTTCCGGCAACGACGAAGCCACCGCGTTTCAACGCCAATTGCCGGCGTACATGCGCACCGTCATGCGCCGAGGCTAGCCAGTTCAGGCAGGTGTTCAAGGTAACGCTGCCAGCGGCCGACCGATCTTGAATGCACGCCTTGGCGTGCCTGCCAGACGCTTGCCGTGATGATCGCCGTCGCCTGATTGGTATTCGTTGCGGATGCGTCGGATTCGAGCCCGAGAAAACGCCGGACTGCGGTGATTGTCGATTCGGGTTGGCTGACCAGGGCCGCGTAATCGAGCTCGAAGATCGGCAGCGACAGCGATTTCTGCCAATGCGCCATCAAGGCCGCCTGACCACGCGCATAGTCTCCGATGTCGCCGAAATCGTAGCTCCAGGCCATATCCTCGTGGGCGAAATGCTGGCTCCACAGCGACAGCGCGGTGTCGCGCAGCTCACGGCGACAGTGGATGATTCTCGCGTGCGGCAGCATTCCGGCGATCAAGCCGAGATGGCGGAAGTTGAGCGGATTCTTGTCAATATGGAAGCGCGTCGGTGCATCGTCCTGACCCAACTGGGCCAGGTAGAAGTTCCCGGCCGCAGTCAGGCTCGATGCCGAAGGTTGCGGGCCAAGTTGGCGCGCCAACGCGGCAATCCAGTTCAACTCGCCACGGCTTCGGATCTGCGCATCACGGGCGAGCAGGCTTTCGACCAGGGTCGTACCGGAACGCGGCAGGCCGATGATGAAGACCGGTACGGTCGGCTTGGAAACCTGCGCGCGCGCAAATGCCGGTGCATGCATCTGCGTATCGACAAATCGCCGCCAGTTTTCGCGATCCCAGCGATGTCCTTTGTGCCAGTCGGCATTCGCACGCTTGAACACGTCGACCGATTCGGCGATCCGGCCGAGATCATCGAGCGCCTTGCCGAGCGCGAAACCGAGCGCGACCCGGCTGTCGTCGGCAAGATCCGTGCGCGCCGCACCGAGCTGTAACATGCGCAGGTCTTCATCCTGGGCATCGACGAATCGATGCGTGTGCGCAAGTCGCAGCCAGGTCGAGGCCTGATCCGGATCGATCGCGAGGGCAGCACGCAGATGCTTGCGCGCCTCGTCGAAGCGGCCAAGCATCAAGGCAATTTCACCGGCCCGGCGCAACAGCAGCGGGTCCTCTGGATTCGCCGCGAGCAAGGCCGGCAGCAAGCTGTCGGCTTCCTCATGGCGCGCGCACTCGTACAGAAACGACAGCACGCGGCGATCGCGTTCGAGGCTGCGCGGCTCGTGCCGCCACAGCGCCAGCATGACCTCGGCCAACGCCTTCATGCGACCCTGCTCGCGCAGCAGGTGGGCCAGCGAGACGCTGGCATTGGCGTGCGCCGGATCGAGTGTGACCGCCTTGCGCAAGGCTATTTCGGCATCCGATGGCTGGCCGCTTACGCGCAGCGCATTGCCGCGCAGGTAGTGAAGCTTCACCGCATCGGGTAATTCCTCCACGGCGACTTCCAGCAATGAAACGGCTGCCACCGGATCACTGCGCAACAACAATTCAGCCGCGACGAGCCATTCCGATTCACCGGCACTGCCATTGCGCAACCGGTCAATCAAGGGCATCGGGTTGTAGTCTGGCAACAGCGAACCCAGGCGACTGAGGGCCCACTCGAACGGTGTCATGCTCACGTGTCGATCCTTGCCGGGCCGAAGCTGTGAAAAGTCCGGGCTAGATCGAGTAGTACATCTGGTATTCGATCGGGTGTGTTGCCGCACGGAACCGCGTGACTTCCTGCATTTTCAGATCGATGTAGGCGTCGATGAAATCGTCGGAAAAGACACCGCCGGAAGTCAGGAAGGCGCGATCCTTGTCGAGAGCTTCGAGGGCGCGGTCGAGGCTCGAACACACCTGCGGAATGTTCTTCTCCTCCTCGGGCGGCAAGTCGTAGAGATCCTTGTCCGAGGGTGCGCCGGGATCGATCTTGTTGAGGATGCCATCGAGACCAGCCATGAGCAGGGCGGAGAAAGTCAGGTAGCCGCTGTTGACCGGATCCGGAAAGCGGATCTCGATGCGCCGACCCTTGGCGTTATTGACAAATGGAATACGGCAACTGGCCGAGCGGTTGCGCGCCGAATAGGCGAGCATGACCGGAGCCTCGAAGCCCGGCACGAGACGCTTGTAGCTGTTCGTCGAGGAGTTGGCGAACGCGTTGATGGCGCGCGCGTGCTTGAAGATGCCGCCGATGTACCACAGCGCCGTCTGCGACAGGCCGCCATAGAGGTCACCAGCGAAAAGATTCGTGCCGCCCTTGGCCAGCGACTGGTGCACATGCATGCCCGAACCATTGTCGCCAACCAGGGGCTTGGGCATGAAGCTCGCGGTCTTGCCATATTGATGGGCAACATTGCGGATCACGTACTTCATCGCGATCAGCTCATCGGCCTTGCGCACGAGGGTGTTGAAACGCATGCCGATCTCGCATTGGCCAGCGGTGGCTACTTCGTGATGATGCACTTCGACGACCTGGCCGATGCGTTCGAGGATCTTGCACATCTCGCTGCGCATGTCCTGCAACGAATCCACCGGCGGCACCGGAAAATAGCCGCCCTTGATGCCCGGCCGATGGCCGCTGTTGCCGCCTTCGAAGCGCTTGTTGGTCGACCACGCGGCTTCCTCGGATTCGATTTCGAACGAGACCTTGCCCATGTCGTTCTGCCAGCGCACCGCGTCGAAAATGAAGAACTCGGGTTCGGGGCCGAAGAAGGCGGTGTCGGCGATGCCGGTGGATTTGAGGTAGGCCTCGGCACGACGCGCCATCGAGCGCGGATCGCGCGAGTAGGCCTGCATCGTATGCGGCTCCAACACGTCACAGGTCAGGATCAGGGTTGGATCGGCCATGAACGGATCGAGGATCGCGGTATCGGGGTCGGGCATCAGCACCATGTCCGACTCGTTGATGCCCTTCCAGCCGGCAATCGAGGAGCCATCGAACATCTTGCCGTCCTCGAAGAACGACTCATCGACCGCATGCGCCGGGAAGGTCACGTGATGCTGCTTGCCGAGCATGTCGACAAAGCGCAGGTCGACAAATTCGATCGCGTGGTCGGTGATCATCTTGTGCACATTGGCGATGGACATGGAAACTCCTCGTTGACGGATCGGGATCGGCGTGACGGCGCTCGGAGACGGTCGATTCTCGCATGATCAACCGATCGGCTGACGCGAGTGCCGCAAGCGCGGGATTCTGACTTATCCTTGCGCGCCCTTCGTCGCGGAAAGCGCGTGTGCCAGATCTGATCAACGTCATCCTGCTCGGCATCATCGAAGGCATAACCGAGTTCCTTCCGATCTCGAGCACCGGACACCTGCTGATCGCCCAGCACTGGCTCGGTGCGCGTTCGGACACCTTCAACATCGTCATCCAGGCCGGTGCGATCCTCGCGGTGACCCTGATCTACCGGAAGCGGTTGTGGCAACTGGCAACAGGCTGGCGCGAAGCGTCCAATCGTGAGTATCTGCTCAAGCTGATGGTCGCCTTCGGCATCACGGCGGTGTTTGGCCTGATCGTGGCCAAGCTCGGCTTCAAGCTGCCGGACAAGGTCGCGCCCATTGCAATCGCCCTGATCGTTGGCGGCTTCTGGATCTTCGCCGCCGAAACGGTCAGTGCGCGTCGGCCCGACCGTGAACGAATCACCTGGACGGTCGCGATCCTGGTCGGGCTGGCCCAGATCGTCGCGGCGATCTTCCCCGGCACTTCGCGCTCGGCGGCGACGATCTTCATCGCCATGCTGGCCGGCACCAACAACCGTGCCGCAGCCACAGAATTCGCCTTCCTGGTCGGCATCCCGACCATGTTTGCAGCCAGCGCCTACGAGCTTGTCAAGCAATGGAAGGGCGGCGGATTGGACGAGGACTGGCTGGCGCTCGGTGTCGGTTTCGGTGTCGCCACGATGACCGCCTTCATCGCCGTGAAATGGCTGCTCGGTTATATCCGCACGCATACTTTCAATGCGTTTGCCGTTTACCGGATTGCGCTTGGCGCGGGATTGCTGCTGCTGATGCCAGGCGGCTAGCAGCTTGCCGGGTTCAACACGTTGGGCATCGCTTTGCTCAGCACCAACCTACGATGGTTTGCGGGTGCGCAGCGGCACTGCAGGTTGGTGCGGAGCGCCGCGAAGCCCGACATCGGATAGCCAAAATCGACCCGGATCTCGCGTACGTTGCCTTGCGCGACCATCCGCTGAGACGGGAAGGAAATCCGATCAGCGTCGCAGGGCGGCGTTCAAGGTGTAGGTGCCGATCAGTTCGGCTTCGCCCAGCACATGGCCCTGCATCGCCTTGTGCACATCATTGATATCAAAACGATCATCCAGGCCGAGCGTGGCGACATCGAGGGCGACGACGCGGAAGTGGTAGTGGTGCAGGCGCTCGTCGTTCCATGGCGGACACGGGCCGTCGTAGCCGCAATAGTCGCCGCGCATGCTCTCGTCGCCGGCAAACCAGCCGCTGTAGTCGTTTATGCCCTGCTTCGAGCCGGGCGGGCCGAATACATCCTTCTTGCCGTGGGCGACCACGCCCTCGGCGCAGGCACCGGCGCCGAATTCGCGGAACTCGGGGGAGATGTCGATCATCAGCCAGTGCACGAACTCGGTGCGCGGCAGTGCGGCGCGCACGCCGCGGCCTTCCTGGTTGACGTCGTCGCCGACACTCGGCGCATCGACATCAATGCAGGTCAGCACGAACGAGCGCGTGCCCTCGGGCACGTCGCTCCAGGTCAGGTGTGGATTGCGGTTCGCGGCGAACACGCAGCGCTCACCATTCGGGCCGGGCTGGCCGAACGCGAACTCCGCCGGGATCGGCTGCATGTCATGGAAACTCTTGCTGCGAATATGCATGGCGTCCTCCGGTTTGGTCACACTTGAACAGGCAGCTTGGCAAACGCGTCAGCAAGTACATCTGTGTACTCCTGCCAATGGCCATCGGCGAAACGGGTCGGCAGGCCACCCGGGGCCTGATCGACGCGTGTGCTCAGGTTTCCGGGCACGAGCGATTCGATACCGACGAAGCGGGCCAGTTCGGCACCAGCGCCAGCCGGATCGGCGAGCACCTGTTCGGCATTGACGACAAGGTGCGGCAGGCCGCCCTGCTCATCGACCAGGCGCAGATGGGCCAGCGCGCGACCGAGCCAATCCACGCAACTGTCGAAGTCGTTGAGACCGGCATACGGCAGCCAGCCGAATGCCAGCCAGCCAAGCAGGCTATCGCGTGCATCGCGATCTACGAGAATCACCTTGGTGCCGGGCATGATGCGCTGCGCGACGAGCAGATACTGTGCGTAAAAGCGCGGAATCCAGTCGATCAGCGGCTTGTCCAGGTCGATGTGGTCACGCATCGAGGCCAGGTAGCGCTCGCGATGCGCCTCGATCTCCGTTGCCGGTGTCTCGGCAGCGCCAAGATCGACCGCGGCGACGTCGAAGCAATCGTTGCGCACGCCTTGCACGCGATCACGCAGCACGTTGACGCCGGCCTGATCGGCGAGCAGGGCGGCGATGCGTTCAACTCCGCTGCCTGGTGCGCCGATGAGCAGGATAGGCGCGTGCTTCCAGGCCTCGCCCTGGGGCTGGGCCATGGCGGTCTGATAATCGGCCGGCAGCGATTCCAGCCTTGGCAACGCACCCGGCAAGCCACTTTGCGCCTCGCGGAAACAGCGCACGGCTTCGGCAAACTGGCCATCCCGGTCGTTCAAGCGGCCGTACAGGTTGTTGCAGGTTCGGGCCAGATCCTGGTCGATGCGGCCGAGATTGAGCGTCGACAGCAGTTCACGAGCGGCCCCGTTGTCGCCCCTGCGCATGCATGCGCGGGCACGCACGAGGGTCAGTTCCGGATTGCTCGCGGCGATCGCCACGGTCGCCTCGGCCAGCTCGCTGGCCAGATCGAACTCGCCATTGCGCTCGCGCGCGCGCACGAGTTCAACCGCGATCTCGGCATTCTTCGGTTCGATCTCATGCAGGCGCTGCCAGTCGGCGACAGCCTTGGCCGGATGACCGCTACTTGCATGAATGCGCGCCCGCGTCGCCCGCCAGCGCGGTTGCTCGGGAAACTCGGCGATGCGCTGGTCTAGCAGGGCCAGCAACTGCTCGCCACGGCCCAGTTTTCCGAGTGACCACAACAAGGCCTCGAAACATCCCTCATGTTCCGCGCGCATGGTCAACGCACGTTCGTAGAATCCGACCGCGTCCTCGTAGCGCCCCTGCATGCGGGCGACATCGCCAAGACCCAGCTCGCGGGCCAGCTCAAAACCGGCGATCCCGGTCAGCGCCTGAAAATACGGCTCAGCTTCGGCGAGGCGCTTGTCCTGGATCAGCAACTGGCCGAGCGCACCGCTCGCCTGCGGCATACCCGGGCGCAGACGCAGCGCCTTGCGCAAGGCCTGCTCGGCAAAGGCGAGCATATTGCGCGCGGCGAACGCACGGCCAAGGCCGAACGCGATCGGCGCATCGTTTGGCGCCAGGTCGGCGGCGCGCGTGAAGAACTTGATCCCGGTCTCGGCATCACCGCGGTTCAGTGCCAGGGTGCCGAGTCCATTCAAGGCTTGCGGGTCTTCCTCGACCCTCAGCGCGGTGCGGAAATGCTGTTCGGCAAGAGTCGGGTTGCCCTGCATCATGATGATGTGACCGATCGCGGTATGCGCGCCGGACAGGTTCGGATCAAGCGTGAGGGCGCGCTCATAGGCATTGCGTGAGGCCTCGACATCGCCCTGCTCGAAACGTACCGAGCCGAGCATCAGCAACAGGTTGGGCTGTTCGGGCTGCAGTTCGTGGACTGCGGTGATCAGCTTGGCGCTTTCGGCGAGATCACCGCGCGCACGGCGCACGACCGCGAGGCCGCGCAAGGCCTCGGCGTCGGAGGCATTCGCCGCCAGAGCCTCGCGATAGGCGGTTTCGGCTTCGGCCAGGCGGCCTTGGCGATGGTGTTCGATGGCTTCTCTGAGCATGTTCTTCTTGGTCTGGTGGCTGCGCTTGCGGCGCAAGGGAAACGCCCATTATGCCGCATGCAGGCGTGATAGGCTTTTGTGCTTCATGCTGTCGACATAGCGCGGAATCAATGGGCGTCAATCAGGATCTCACCACTTTACTGCGCGCACGCACACCGCTGCTGGTCATCGAATCGGTCGAGGAAGGTCGCGTAATCGACAGTTTCCGCCACGCGATTGCCCAGTCGCTGCGCCCGCTGTTCACCTGGAGCATCACCGATGGCCTGCGCCGCATCGATATGGACGACGATGGCGAACAAGCCGTTCCCGACGCCACCCTGACCCTCACTTCGATCAAGCAGCGTACCGAAGCTGCGGTATTCCTGTTGCTCGATTTCCAGCCCTATCTGCGCTATCCAATGACCCTGCGCCTGATGCGCGAAATCGTCTTGCGCCAGGCGGCGGTCGAGCACACCCTGGTCCTGGTCGGATCGAGATTCGAGTTGCCGGACGACCTGCAGGCGCTGGCAACTCACTTCGAGATGGCTTTGCCGGACACTCAGGCGCTGGCCGCCCTGGTTCGCGAGGAAGCATTCAGCTACTCACGCGAAAACAGCGGCCGCCGGGTCGAGGTCGATGCCGATGCGGCGCGCACGATTGTGCGCAACCTGTCCGGCCTGACCTTTGCCGACGCCCGGCGCATCGTGCGCAAGCTGATCTATGCCGATGGTGCGCTCGGCCCGGCTGACCTGCCGGATCTGGCCCAGGCCAAGTTTGAATTGCTCGATCGCGACAACCTGCTGCATTTCGAGTACGAGACCGCGCGCTTCGCCGATGTGGCCGGACTGGCCCGGCTCAAGCGTTGGATCCAGCAACGTGTAGCGGCCTTCGTCGGACGCAAGACCACGGTCAAACTCGATCCACCGAAAGGCATCCTCCTGCTCGGCGTACAGGGCTGCGGCAAGTCGCTCGCGGCCAAGGCCGTTGCCGGCGGCTTCGGCGTGCCCTTGCTGCGACTGGATATCGGCACCTTGTACAACAAGTACCACGGTGAAACCGAACGCAACCTGCGCGCCGCGCTGAAGAACGCGGAGTTGTTGTCGCCCTGCGTACTCTGGCTCGACGAGATCGAGAAGGCGCTGGCAACCGAAGGCAGTGACGATGGCGTTTCCCGGCGCGTGCTTGGCTACCTGCTGACCTGGATGGCCGAGCGCAAGGGTCAGGTATTCGTCGTCGCCACGGCGAATGACGTCTCCGCGTTGCCGGCCGAGTTGCTGCGCAAGGGTCGTTTCGACGAGATCTTCTTCGTCGACCTGCCAAATGCCGAGGCGCGCGCCGAGGTGCTGCGCATCCATCTGCACAAACGCGATCTCGATCCGGCCAACTTTGACCTTGACCCAATCGTCGCCGCCAGCGACGGATTCTCAGGTGCCGAGATCGAGCAACTCGTCGTCGCCGCACTGTACACCGCCGCCGCCGAGGACAAATCCCTGGACACCCGGCATCTGCTTGAGGAAGCCCGACTCACACGGCCGCTGTCGGTGATGATGGCCGATCAGGTTGCGACGCTGCGCGCGTGGGCACGCGAGCGCACGGTGTCGGCCGACTGACGCGAAAAACCAGACTATCGGGTGGCGGGGATATTCCGCTGCATGCGCTCGGCGATGTAGTCCTCGGTCCAACTGGTCAGCGCAAGGCTGCGAATGAAACCGCAGTGGCCGCCGCTGGGCGCGATGTCAAGTTCAACGCAGGCCGGCAACTGCAATCTGCGAAAATCCTCGACCGGGATGATCGGGTCATCGGCTGCAGTCAGGATCGTGGTCGCAACCTGCATCGGGGCGAGGCGGTCGCCGGCGATCGAATAGCCGTTGAAATAGGCTTCGATGGATTCATAGCCGGTATGGCGCAGAACCAGGGCGCGGGTCAGCTCGCGCAGATTGCCGCGCATGTCGTCGGGCGAAAACAAGGGGGTCTGCGGAAACATGCGTTGCTTGACCGCAAGCGAACGCCGCCATTTGCGCAGGAAATATGCCTCGTAGAACCACGGTGCGCGCTCGATTGCGTCCATCGCGTCGCTCGGGCTGATTGCCGGGCACACGGCCAGCGCATAGGCGAGCGGAATGCCGGCCTGTGGCGCGCGCAGGGCGACGCGCAGGGCGAAGTTTCCACCGAGCGAGAATCCGGCGATGGCCAGCGGCAGCTCGGGAAACATCTTCGCGATCACACCGACCGCGCCGACCACTTCATCGAGCCGGCACGAATGGAACAATTCGCGGTTCAGATGGTGGGTGTCACCGTGATCACGAAAATTGAGGCGAAAGACATCATAGCCATCAGCGAGCAAGCGTGAACCGGTATGCAGCAGGTAGCTCGATTGCGCGCTGCCTTCCCAGCCATGCAGGAGGACGACGAGTCCGCGCGCCTGAGCGAGCAAGCGCTGCGGCGTGTGCAATCCGAGCAGGCGCACACCGTCGCCGCAGTCGAGCAAGTGCTCACTGGCACCGCGTTCAAGCACGCACAGGCGACGGCGGAACAACACGCGGCGCACACCGCTCGACGCAAGCACCGATTGCACATGCGGATTTCGCAACAGGCGCGGCGGCCGGTAGTCGGACGCGTTCATGGCTGCGCGTGTTCCTCAAGTGTCACTGACCGGCGATCGTGTGGATGCTGCATTCAGGCGTCACCCAGGCCCAGCGCCTTGGTAATCCGCGCTCGGCTCTCCTCGGCCATGCGACGGCGCGCATCGGGAGTCGCCTCGACCAGTTCGAGAAAGTGCACCTCGGCGTCCATCGACGGATTGCCGAGTATGCGCAACAGATTGGCGAAGAAACTTTCCTTCGGCGCGAATGGCATGGCCGGATCCTGGCGTCCGTTACGCCCGTAGCGCAGAGCCACCGGCTGCACAGGCACCTCGGCATCGAGTGCGGCCTGGAAGACTCGGGCATGGAAGGTGCGAACGCGCTCGCCCGATCCGGTGCCACCTTCGGGAAAGATCCCGACCGGTTCGCCGAGACGCAGGCGCTCGACCACGCGTTCGAGCACGGCCGACATCGAGTCGGAATCCCCGCGCCGGTGATAGATCGTGCCGGCCCGCGTGGCCAGCCAGCCGACCAGGGGCCAGGCCGCGATTTCGCTCTTGGCCACGAAACCGATCGCACGCTGGCTGTGCATCAATTCGATATCGAGCCAGGAAAGATGGTTGGCGACATACATCACTGCACCCGGCAACGGCATGCCGAACGAGCGGATGCGGAAGCCGAACACGCGGATCAGGGTGCCCGACCACCAACTGATCATGAACTGATCCAGGCGACGCTTGCCGACCGGGATCTTCCCCAGCAACGGATTCAGTGCGATCACCGTCAGCGGCAGGCCGAGCACGATATGCGCGACCAGCAGCGGCGTGCGAACCAGGTAGCGCACGGGACGCATCGGATCCCGGCGCGGAGCGTCAGCGGTTCGGTCGGCAGCGGAATTCATCAGGATCCATCTTAGCGGAAGCGACAAGGATACTCGCCTGAATGAATCGACCGATTGCTCTAATCGGCAGACTCGCGCAATGAATCGATGGCCGCTGCGAGGTCATTGCAATGTTCCTCCCACCAGCGCGCCTCGCCAACGTGGGCAAAGGCGAGTGGAAAGGCCGGATCATGCCAGCGCATTGCGACCCAGCCGGCCCAGTGCACCTGGCGCATGATGCGCAGGGGCTCGATCAGGGCCAGCTCGGCGAAATCAAAATCACGGAATTCGGCATAGCCTTCGAGCAGGCTGGCGAGCGCCGTAGCCGAGGGCGCAATCATCCACAGATCCTGTACGGCCGGGCCCATGCGCGCATCGTCGAGATCGACGAAGTGCGGGCCGGCATCGGTCCACAGGACATTGCCGCGGTGGCAGTCGCCGTGCAGGCGGATCTGGCGGATCGGTCCGATTGCCTGCAGCCGCTCATCAAGCAGGTCAGCGAGGATGGCGGTCGATTCGCGATAGCGGTTGCGCAGGCTGGAAGGAAGCAGGTTCGAGCCGAGTACGGCATCAGCCGGTTCGCGCAAGAAGGTGTCGATATCGATACGACCGCGTTCGTTGAATTCCGCGCGCGAACCGACGCCGTGGATACGCGCGAGCAAACGGCCCATCCATTCGAGGTTCTGCTGCGACTCCAGCTCGGGCGAACGCCCGCCCTGGCGTGGATAGAGGCTGAAACGGAAACCCTGGAACTCGAGCAGGGTTTGCCCGTCGATGACGATCGGTGCCACCACCGGCAGCTCGGATCGCTCGAGTTCGAGGGCGAAATCATGTTCCTCGTCGATCGCCGCATCGCTCCAGCGCCCGGGTCGGTAGAACTTGGCAATCAGCGGTAGCGTCGCTTCGATGCCGATCTGGTAGACACGATTCTCGTAACTACCCATCGCAAGCATTCGGCCATCGGGCTCGTAGCCCGCATCAGCCACCGCATCGAGGATCAGGTCGGGGCTGAGCGCGGCATACGGGGCATCCCTCGTGTTCATTGGGTCAAACCGCCTTCCGCGAACGACGTGCTACGACGGCCATGGTCAGGCGGGAGATGCAGACGAGGTTGGCATCCTCGTCCTCGATGCGGATTTCCCAGACCTGGGTCGAGCGGCCAAGATGCAGTGGCCGCGCAGTGCCGGTGACGACACCGGTGGTCACCGCGCGCAGGTGATTGGCATTGATGTCGAGACCGACCGCCATTTCCTTGTCCATATCGAGGAGCAGATTGGCGGCCAGGCTGCCAAGCGATTCAGCCAGCGCCACCGAAGCGCCACCGTGGAGCAAGCCAAACGGCTGCCTGGTGCGCGCATCGACTGGCATCGTGCCGCGCACGTGATCCTCGCCGATTTCGGTGAACTGTATGTCGAGATGTTCGGCCAGGGAATTCCGGTGCCCGGCATTGATCCGATCGAGATCGATCGACTGCTTCCATATCGCCATAGCGGAGCTCCATTGAATGCGGTGGGCGACTATACCAAGGGCAACTCTGATCAAGGCACAAGCAGGGCGGGGAACGAATCGGTGACAATACGCGTCAATAGATCCTGCGCGAGTTTTGCAGGTTGGGGTGAGCGTGAGCGAACCCACATGTTGTTGAAACCCAAGAAACCCGACGGAGCTGCCACCCGATTTCACGAAGATCGACAAGCAATAGCCCCGACCCAGCCAGCGGAAACCGACCAATGATCCGATCCTGCGCCTTGCTCATCCTGCTTTTGATGCTGGCCAGTCCGACCGCGCATGCCTTGCGTTGTGGCAGCCGCGTGGTTGCCGATGATGCGCGTGATTTCCAGGTTCGCGACCGCTGTGGCGAACCGTTCTGGTCCGAGAGCTGGATCGGCGTCGATGTGGTCGGGCGTGACTCGCCGCTGGAACGCCAGCGCGAAGTGCAATGGAGTGTCTGGTACTACAACTTCGGGCCGCGGGCCCTGATGCTGCGGCTGGTCTTTCGCGATGGCGATCTGCAGCGCGGCGAAACGCTTGGTTACGGCGTGCGTGAGATTGGCGGCAGTTGCCGGGCGAACATGAACTTCACCGGCCTCAGCAGCGGCGAGCTGGTCGCCCGCTGCGGCGAACCGGCGGCACGCCGTGTAGCCCGCGACAGCGTGGTCTTCCGGCCGGGTCCTGGCATCGAGAACTGGCGCGAACAACGGCGCGAGGAATGGACCTACGATTTCGGCGACTCGAACATGCTGCGCGTGCTGCACCTGCTCAACGGCACCGTCGCATCGGTGGATGTGCTGCCGCGCTGATGGCAGATACGTCATCAGCCTGGTCGCGGCCGCCAGCCGTAAACGGTCGATCGACACTTGGAATGCACATCGCGATCCCCAGATAGTCGGGTCTTGCCCGAATGCGGAACAGCGATGGAATCCTTTCACGCCACAACGATTGTCTCGGTGCGCCGCAATGGCAGGGTCGTCATTGGCGGCGACGGCCAGGTCACCCTCGGCAACACGATCATGAAGGCGAATGCGCGCAAGCTGCGCCGGCTCGGCAAGGGCGACGTGGTGGCCGGCTTTGCCGGGGCCACCGCCGATGCCTTCACCTTGTTCGAGCTGTTTGAAGCCAAGCTTGAGCGTTTCAGCGGCAACCTGACCCGCGCCGCTGTCGAGCTGGCCAAGGACTGGCGCACCGATCGCCGGCTCGGCCGGCTCGAGGCCATGCTCGCGGTCGCCGACAAGGATGCCTCCCTGCTGATCTCGGGCAACGGCGATGTCGTCGAACCCGAGAACGGCCTGATCGCAATCGGTTCAGGCGGTCCATTCGCCCAGGCCGCCGCCATGGCCCTGCTCGAAAACACCGACCTTGACGCCCGCACCATCGTCGAACAATCACTGAAGATCGCTGGTGACATCTGTATTTATACTAATGGCAATGTGACTGTTGAAGAGTTGTGAGCGGTTAGCTGTAAGCGGTTAGCGGGAAGAGCGCGCCATTGGCCGTTGTCCTGCGATGTGCGGATAGCGGCTTCGGTTTGGATTGCGATACGCACTCGCTTTTCCCGCTTACGGCTCACCGCTTGCCGCTCACGTTTCCACACACTCAAAAATCACATCAGCTCCCCCCCATTCCGAAACCCGCAAAAGAACCCGGCACCCACACCCATGCACTCCATGACTCCGCGCGAAATCGTTCACGAGCTTGATCGCTACATCATTGGCCAGACGGCGGCCAAGCGGGCGGTGTCGATTGCCTTGCGCAATCGCTGGCGGCGCATGCAGCTCGAACCCGAATTGCGCAACGAGGTGACACCGAAGAACATCCTCATGATCGGCCCGACCGGCGTCGGCAAGACCGAGATCGCGCGACGTCTCGCGGCGCTGGCGAATGCACCGTTCATCAAGGTCGAGGCGACCAAGTTCACCGAAGTTGGCTATGTCGGCAAGGATGTCGAGCAGATCATCCGCGATCTCGCCGAAGCGGCGGTCAAGATGGCCCGCGAACAGGCCAAGACGCGTGTGCGCGCGCAAGCCGAGGATCGCGCAGAAGACCGCATCCTCGATGCCCTGTTGCCGCGACGCCAGAGTGTCGGCTTCGCCAACGAGCCGCAAGCCATCGATGAGCGCGCCGCCGACACGCGCCAGAAGCTGCTCAAGCAGTATCGTGAGGGTCAGCTTGATGAACGCGAGATCGAAATCGACGTGGCCGTCAATATCGGTGTCGAGATCATGGCTCCTCCGGGCATGGAAGAGATGAGCAACCAGTTGCACGGCATGTTCCAGTCGCTGTCCGGGTCGAAGACGCAGAAGCGCAAGCTACGCATCGCCCAGGCGCGGCCGATCCTGATCGAGGAGGAGGCCGGCAAGCTCGTCAATGATGAAGAAATCAAGGCCCAGGCGATCGAGAACTGCGAGCAGAACGGCATCGTCTTCATCGACGAGATCGACAAGGTCGCCCAGCGCGGCGAGTTCAGCGGCGCCGGGGTCAGCCGCGAAGGCGTGCAGCGCGATCTGCTGCCGCTGGTCGAAGGCTCCACGGTCTCGACCAAGCATGGCATCGTGCGCACCGACCACATCCTGTTCATCGCCTCGGGCGCGTTCTCGCTGGCCAAGCCTTCCGACCTGATCCCCGAACTGCAGGGCCGCTTTCCGATCCGGGTTGAATTGGGGGCGCTCAACGCCGACGATTTCCGCCGCATCCTGAGCGAGCCGCAACATGCCCTGACCAAGCAATACACCGCCCTGCTCGGCACCGAAGGGGTCAAGCTCGAATTCACCGCGGAAGGCATCCAGCGTCTTGCCGAGGTTGCTTTCCAGGTCAACGAGCGCACCGAGAACATCGGTGCCAGACGCCTGCACACCGTGCTCGAACGCCTGCTCGATGAGATCTCGTTCACCGCCTGCGACCACGAAAGCGGCGAGCTAACCGTCGATGCGGCCTACGTCGATGCCCACTTGGGTGAGCTGGTCAAGGATGAAGACCTTTCGCGCTACATCCTATAGCGCGGGATTCGAAATTCGGGATTCGGGATTCGTAAAATCAAGAGCCGGAGCGTGAGTTGCTCTACCGAATCCCGTATCTCGAATCTCGAATCCCGCCGCTGCAAGCTTGCAGCGGCAAGCCATTCATCCGACCATAGCGCCATGAGTACTGTTGTTCCGTTCAAGTCCCGAGGCGTCCGCGCTGCTTTGCGCGAGGCATTCGAGGCCCGCATCCCGATGCGTTTGGCCCGTGAGCGCATCCAGCCGGGCTGGATACACGGCTACGTGATTGGCCTTTCGCGTGATTTCTGCCTGATCGCCGAAGTCGGCGACGCGATGCGCTTTGATGGCTACGTGGTCGTCCTGATCGCTGATCTCAGCCAGATCGAAGAGGATCCGTCGCGCGAGTTTGTCGAGAAGGCGCTGGCCTTGCGCGACGAACCCTTGCTGATACCAAAGGATTTCCCGCTCGATGACTGGGCCACGATTGCCGATGCGGCAATGCGTTTTGCGCCGTTGCTGTCAGTCAACGTGGTCGAGGACGAAGATGGTGAAGTCAGCTATATCGGCCAGTTGGCCGGTATCGAGAGCGATGCCCTGCTGTTGCGCGAGGTCGACCCGAATGCGCACTGGCACGCCGATGCCGGTGACTATGGTTTCGACGAAATCGCCTCGATCGGCTTCGGCACTGGCTATCTCGAGGCGCTGTGGCAAGTCGCTGGCTCGCCATCCGATCCCATGAGTCCGCGCGTTCCACGCTCGGATTCGGTGCATTGACTGAGAGCCGGGATTTGGGATTCGAAATTCGGAATGACCAACCATTCGGTTGTTGAAAGCCGATAGATCAAAAACCGGAGCGGGCTCCGCTGTTACGAATCCCTAATCCCAAATCTCGATCCCAAACATGTCTACCCCGACTCAGCTCACACTCCACCGTGCTTCGCGTGTCCTCGAAGTCGGTTTCGATGACGGCAGCAGTTTTCGCCTGCCGGCTGAGTATCTGCGTGTGAATTCGCCGAGTGCGGAAGTGCAGGGTCACGGGAAAAAGGTGCTGGTCGGCGGCAAGCACGACGTCGGCATAGACGAGATCGTGCCAGTCGGCAATTACGCCGTCCTGCTCAAGTTCAGTGACGGCCACCAGACCGGGATTTTTTCCTGGGGCGTATTGCACGAACTGGGCCGTGATCAGAACAAGAACTGGGCGGAGTATCTGGCAGCAATTGATGCCGCCGGTCTTTCCCGCAACGCAACTGCATAGCGGTCGAACAGCGCGACTGGGCAGCAATCAATGGATTTCACCATGATTGTTCTCGGCAGAACCAAAAAGCCAAAGTGTCACCAAAGGAAGCGGCTTCAGTCGCAATGCTTTTATCAGAATGTACTGAAAGGCACCGGGTCTGAAGTCACGCTCCTGCGGCGGTGCCGCTTTTCCCGCTAAGCGCTTACGGCTCTCCGCTTGCCGCCCAACATTACCACCCGCCGCCACCGCCGCCGCCGCCACCGCCGCCGGACGAACCACCACCGCCACCACCCGAGGACGATCCGGGTGCCGTAGCCGAGGAGCTGATCGCGCTGCTCAGGCTGGAACCCAGCGAGCTGCCAAAGCTGCCCGCATCGAAGCCGCGGCCGCTGTTGCCGTGGTACCAGGCCATACCGGCCGCTGCGGCCGCCACGGCGGCCGGGCCGATCGCGTCAGCGAGCTTGTCGCCCCAGGTTTTCTCGACATCGAGGGCCAGCGCGTACGGCAGCATTCGCTGGTATTCGCCGACACTCATTGGCGGCGCCTTGGCCCGAGCCAGGTCATCACGCTCGGCAACACCAAGGTACAGGCGCAATCCTTCGATACGATCGAGCAGCTTGCGGCCTTGCACGGTGGGTGCACGCATCCAGTTGGCAAACGGTGCCTGCACAGCGGCAAGCAGGGCGACCAGGACAGCGAACAGGATGCTGCTGGCCCAGCTCAGGAAGCCTGCAGCAACAACAACGACCGCGGTCACGATCAGGGCAGCGATGGTCAGGCCGATCGGTCGACGACCCTCTCGCCAGGCGCTGATCATGTTGTAGATGACCGTGCTCGCGCCAGCCGCTGCGATGAAGGTGATGACGGTCGGCACGATCACCAAGGGGACTGCCGAAAGACGATCGATCAGGAACGCGCCGACGATCGTCGCAATCGAGATCACGATGCCGAGGCAGCCAATCCCGTCGTTGCGCCTGAAGTTGGCCTTGGCGTGCTTGGTTTTTAGGAAACTCTCGTGCCCGCTGCGCGCCGCGCCAATTGTCGTGTGATTCGTGTTCTTGAATTCGAGCGACGCAACCGTGCCAAGCAGGCCGTCGTAGAGCACACGTGCGGAATCGGTAACATCGGAGCCCGGCATTTGCGCCCGTGCAACCGAGAAGTCGGAGCGACCGGTATTGCTGATCGTCACCGCACCGCAGACACCAAGATCGACCATGTCGGCAGCGAAACAACGATCGTCATAGCCCATGCGCCGGATGTAGCGTGCTGCCGCCGGCGAAATCCCGGCTGGCGGATCGTATTCGGGGATGACCACACCACCCTTTGGGTCGACACCAACCCGGCGCCACTGCAGATAGAGGAAGCCGACCAGCACAATCAGGCCGATGCCAAGCACCGCCTCGCGGCGATTGTCGACGGCGAACCAGGCCAACTTCTGATTCATGGCCGGTGCGGCAACGATGCCTTTCGGGAAGCTGACCACGATTGTCAAACCATTCTCGGGTTGAAGTGCTCTCGTTGTGGCGATGAGGGCATGGCCATCGGCATCGACTCGGGCCGTGTAATTTTGCGCCTTGGAACCTTGTGCTCCAGTGTAGCCTTCGACCTGGATGCGCGAGCGTTCTGGAGAACCGGGTAGGCGCACCTCGGCGCTGGCCGAGTCGATCATGAAGTCCCAGCCATTGCCGGTGACGTTCCAGTACAGCTCATCGTGGTCGTCGAAAAAACCAAGTTGGCGTGTGGTCTGGTAGCGGAAAATGTATGTGTGCTCGCCGTTGTCCAGGAACACGTTGGCATCACCGAAATAGACACGCACGCCGTTCGAGAGGCCTTCGTCGTGCCAGGGTTCGGGAACGCCGTCCCGAGTCACGTCGATCGGCTTGAACAGCACGTTGATGCGATTGCCATAGTGGTCGCGATAGTGGGTCGGAAAATCGCGATAGATGCCGCGGCGGATGCGATTGCCCTCGGCATTCACCTTGATCGTCTCGGCCACGATCATCGAACCATCGGCGGCAATGTCGATGTCGCTGTGGTAATCGAGGATGCGCTCGTCGGCGTGCGCGGCCACGCAGCACAGCATCGAGAAAGCAATCGCAAGCAGGCGGTTCATGGTGCGCTCCTTTGTTCGGCATTGGCCTCAAAGAACTCTCCACGTTGAAAGCCGCCCAGACGGGCCACGATCAGGTCGGGGAAGTGCTCGATTCGGGTATTGAGCTGGCGCACGGAACCATTGTAGTAGCGCCTTGCATATTGCAGGTGATCCTCGATCGCAACGAGGTCACGCGACAGTTGCATGAAGTTCTCGCTGGCCTTGAGATCGGGATAACTCTCCTGCAGGGCGAGCAGGCGCTCGATCTGCGCGCCCAGTTGATCCTCAAGGCGGGCGCGATCCGCGAGGCCGGCGGCCGCCTTGGTCTGTGCGCGCAATGTGGTGATCGTCTCCAGCGTGTTGCGTTCATGCGTCGCATAGGCCTTGACGGCGGTGACCAGTTGCGGGGTGAGGTCGTGTCGACGCATCAGTTGCACATCGATATCACTCCAGGCCGCGCGCATCTGGTTGCGCTCGGCTATGAGCCGGTTGAACATCACGATGCCGGCCAGCACGATGACACCAATCGCGACAAGGATTGCAATGAACATGGTCTGACCCGCTCCGGTTGGCTGTTACGGTTCGCTGGATTTTGTTGATACTGTCGGTTTCAGATGTCGATCCATCCAATTGACGATGGCGTGATAGGCATGCAGTTTCATCGTCGTAGTCGACAGTCCGTGCTTGCCACCCGGATAGGTCATCAGGTCGAACTGGATGCCGCGGGTTTGCAATTGCGACATCAGCGCCGTTGAATTGGCAAAAAGCACATTGTCGTCAGCCATGCCATGGACGAGAAACAGTGGTGAAGTCAGTCCATCCAGCCAGGCAAATGGCGCGCTGCGGATATAGCCGGCCTTGTTGTCCTGCGGTGTGGACAGGTAGCGCTCGGTATAGAACGTGTCATAAAGCGCCCAGTCGGTAACTGGAGCAACCGCCACACCGGCAGCGATCTGATCCGAGGCCTTGCTCAGCAGCATGGTCGTCATATAGCCACCATAGCTCCAACCGAACACACCGACATGGTCAGCGTCGACCCAGGGCTGTGCCTTCAGCCAGCGGATACCGGCGAGCTGGTCAAGCACCTCGGCATTGCCGAGTTGACGATAGATGACATCCGAGAATTTACGCCCACGCCGATCCATGCCGCGATTGTCAAGGGTGAACACGACATAGCCCTGCTGCGCCATGTAGTTGAGGAAATGTTCACCCCAGCTACGCACGACCTTCTGCACATGTGGGCCGCCATAGTAGAAATTGAACACCGGATAGCGCCTGGCCGGATCGAAACCAGCGGGCTTGTAGACGCGGTAGTAGAGCGTTTGCCCATCGTCGGCCTTGAGCGTGCCGAACTCCGGACCGATGCGGGCGTCGCGATAGGCTGCATAGGGATGTGTGTCATCGAGCTTGTTCTGCTCGATCCAGGCAATCAGGCTGCCATCGGCTTTGCGCAAACTGACCTGAGATGGTGTGGCCGGATCGCTGAAGCTGTCGAGGTAGATCGAGGCGTCTTCGGCGAAGGTCGTGGCGTGGGTTCCGTCCGCTTTGCTTATACGGCTTGGCGTGTTGGCGGTGCTGCCATCGAGCTTCAGCGCATGAACCTGTGTATCGGGAACGTAGTCGCGGTTGGACTGGACATAGACCAGACCGGCCTTCTCGTCGATGCCGAGCAGCTTGTCGATATTCCAGTCGCCGCTGCTGACCGGATGGTGCAGCTTGCCATCCAGCCCATACAGATAAAGATGCTTGTAGCCGCTGCGCTCACTGGCCCAGACGAATGCCTGATCTTGCGTGAGGAAGCGCAGATCCGAGTTCAGATTGATCCAGGTGTCGCTGCTTTCCTTGAGCAGGGTGCGCTGCTCGAGCGTCGCACTGTCGACCAGCCGCAGTTCGAGGCTTTGCTGGTTGCGTGGCTCGATCTGGTAGCTGAGTTGCTTGCCGTCCGGCAGCCAGTCGACACGAACCAGATAGATGTCGGTGTCTTCACCGAGATCGATCCAGCGCGCCTCGCCAGCTTTCGGCGAGATCAGGCCGAGCTTGACCGTGACATTGTTCTTCCCCGCCGCCGGATAGCGTTGCTCGAGGACTTCGGTGTGATCGGCATAGACTTCGGTGCGCTTGACCACGGCCACGTTCGCTTCATCGTAGCTCTCGAACGCGATCGCGGAATCATCCGGTGCCCACCAATAGCCCTCGCTGCGATCCATTTCCTCCTGGGCTACGAATTCCGCCTCGCCGTTGTGGATCGTGCCGCCGCCATCCTGGGTCAGCGAACGTACTTCGTTGCTGGCCAGATCGATGAGCTTGAGGTTCTGTCCCTGGACAAAGGAGACATAGCCGCCTTTCGGTGAAATCTGCGGATCGAGGAAATCGCCGCCGGTCGGCAACTCACGCACGGTCTGGTCGGGCGAACTCAATAAGGTGTACAGATAAAGTTTGCCTCCAAGCGGAAACAGCAGGGCGCTGCCATCCGGCGACCACTGATAGTCGACAATGCCGGTGATGCCGGCGATGCGCGCGCGTTCTCGACGCGCTTTCTCCGCATCGCTCAGTTCGCTTCCGCTGTCGAGACTGTCGGCATCAACGAGTCGCCGGGTCTGCTTGTCCTTGATGTGGTACTCCCACAGATCAAGCCGGTTCTGGTCATCGGCACGCGCACGCAGAAACGTGATCCGTTGGCCATCCGGTGAGATCTTCAGATTGCGCGGCACCGGCCCATCAAGGCCGCCACCGCCGAAGATCGCTTCGAGAGTCAGGGAATCGGCCATCACCATTTGAACGGGCAAGAGCAGCAAGGCAAGCAACAGGGCACGCATCGGTTTCTCCCGGAGATCTGCGGATTATCACGGTGCCTGCCGACGAATGAAACCATACCGCATACTCAAGCGATCGGGCGGTTGAACAGGTTGCTGCGCGCTTCATCGCTCAAGGGCTGGCCGGACGCGCCTATCGCCTCGCCCCTGGCATATGCACGAAGGGTCGCCGGGCGCTCGCGGATCGAAGCGAACCAGCGCTTGAGTTCGGGCGTGTCATCGAGGTCCTGATGTTGTGCCTCATACGGCACGATCCACGGATAAATCGCCATGTCGGCAATCGAATAGTTGTTTCCGGCGACGAAGACTCGGCTCTTCAACTGCTTGTCGAGCACACCGTAGAGGCGACGCGTCTCACGCTCGTAGCGCTCGATCGCATACGGGATTTTTTCCGGTGCGTAGCGATTGAAGTGATGGTTTTGTCCCGCCATCGGGCCGAGTCCGGCCATCTGCCAGAACAACCATTCATTGACGGTGACGCGCTCGCGCAAGGTCATCGGCAGGAATTGTGCAGTTTTTTCGGCGAGATACTGGAGGATCGCACCCGATTCAAACACGCTGATCGCATCCCCGCCATCCAGCGGTGCATGATCACGATGCCGGCATGCGGTTGTTCGGCGCTATCTGAGGAAGTCGGCCTCGAACTGCTCGCCCTTGCCGATATTGACCGGCTTGATCGTATAGTCGACCCCTACCTCTTCCAGGAACATCGTGATCTTGTGGCCGTTCGGCGTCGGCCAGTAGTAGACATCGATCATCAGGGGATCCTCGGTTCGATTCGCCATGACTCGGCACGGAGTGTTTCGCTGCGCGTTTCGGGTTTGTGGCCGTGGCACGATTCCCGGTTTATGTCGGCGGGACAGCCAAGCCATGCGTTCGGGCCGATGATAGCCCCCCGCGACACTCTCTCATCACTTGCCGATGCAGAAATCCGCAAAGATGCGACCGAGCAGATCCTCGTTGCTGAAGTCGCCGGTGACTTCGCCGAGGGCGTACTGAACCTGGCGCAGCTCTTCGGCGGCAAGCTCGCCGGCGCGCTGTTCGCATAGTGCGACTTGTGCTAATTGTAAATGTTCTTTGGCGCGCTCGATGGCATCGACGTGGCGCGCGCGCGCGCTGAAGGCCCCGTTGTTGGCTTCATCAAATCCCGCAGCCTTGCGCAGCTCGGCGACCAAAAGCTCAAGACCGGCTCCGGTGCGAGCGGAAAGCCACAGGTGCGGCAGCCCTTGGATGACATCGCGTCGAACCGTGCCGGCATCAAGATCGATCTTGTTGTGGATGACGATGCGGGCGGCGCTCGTCGGCAATGCGGCCAATAACGGCAGATCCTGTTCAAGCTGGCTATCGTTACTGACCAGAACAGCCAGATCGGAACGCTGGAGCTCGTCACGCGCGCGGCGAATGCCCTCGATCTCGACGGCATCATCGGAATCACGCAAACCAGCAGTATCGACGAGGGTGATGCCGATGCCATCGAGATCGATCGTTTCGCGCAGCAAATCCCGCGTGGTTCCGGGTACGTCGGTGACGATGGCGCGTTCGCTGGCAGCGAGTGCATTGAGCAAACTCGATTTGCCGACGTTCGGTCGGCCGACGATGACGACATGCAATCCATCGGCGAGACGCACGCCGCGACGGCTTGCGGCGAGCAGATGATCGAGCCGGGCGTTCGTTGCGGCGAGATCATCGATCAATTGTGGGGTCGCCAGAAAGTCGATCTCGTCCTCGGGGAAATCGATGGCGGCCTCGATCCACACGCGCAGACGCACGACCGCTTCGGTCAACCCGTGCACCTGACGCGAGAATTCACCATCGAGGCTACGCACAGCGGCACGAGCGGCGGCTTGCGAACCGCTGGAGATCAGGTCGGCGATCGCCTCGGCCTGGATCAGGTCGATCTTGCCGTTGAGATAGGCGCGCTCGGAGAATTCACCGGCGCGGGCCTGGCGTGCACCGAGCTGGATGACCCGATCGAGCAGACAGCTGAGGATGACCCGACTGCCGTGTGCCTGAAGTTCGACGACATCCTCGCCGGTGAACGAGTGCGGGGCGGGGAAGTACAGCAGCAGGCCACGATCGAGAACGCTGCCGTCTTCTTCAGTAAACGTACAATAATGCGCGTAGCGAGGCTTCGGTTTTCGGCCGATCAAGGTGGTCGAAATGGCGTGTGCGTTGCATCCGGACAGACGAACAATACCGATGCCACCGGCACCCGGGCCGGTGGCGATCGCTGCTATTGTTTCGCCTTGCGTTTTCATGTTCCGGTCGGCGTCAACGTGTGCACCGTACCGCTAGTGTGGCGCTTGCGGAATAGTTGAACCATTTGCACATGCTTCAGCCTTGGTGGGGAGCGAGCAAGAACTCGCCCCTGGCGGGGCTCCTACAGGTTCAAACGTAGTCTCGTAGGAGCCCCGCCAGGGGCGAGCCTTTCTCTAGCCCGAATTATTCATGAAATACACGCGCCCTCGCTTGTCCCTTGATTCCACACGACTTTTCGCTCATTCGGCAATAACACCCGCTATTGCCTCAATCGCGAAAAGCCGTGTGAATCCAATGTCCTGCGCGATCATCACGCGTATTTCATGAATAGTCCGGGCTAGCAATGGTGGCGCATGGTGCCGGTTATTTCGCCTTGGCGACGAGCATGCCCTTGTCGCCGGCTTCGATACGTCGGGTGATGATCCATTGCTGGAGCAGGCCGAGCGCACCGTTGACGGTCCAGTAGAGAACCAGACCGGCCGGGAAGAAGGCGAACATCACCGAGAAGATCAGTGGCATGAACTTCATCATCTTTGCCTGCAGCGGATCCATGCCGGTCATCGGGGTGAGGTATTGCGTGGCCAGCATCGTCGCCGCGTTGAGGATCGGCAACACGTAATACGGATCAGGTGCGGTCAGATTGTGGATCCACAGCATGAAGGGTGCCTGGCGCAATTCGACCGCATTCCAGCAATACCCAGTACAGGCCGAGGAAGATCGGCATCTGCACCAGCATTGGCAAACAACCACCAAGAGGATTTATTTTTTCCTTCTTGTACATCTCCATCATGGCCTGGTTTAGCTTGGCCTTGTCGTCACCGTAACGGTCTTTCAGCGCGGCCACGCGCGGCTGCATCTTGCGCATCTTGGCCATCGAGCGGTATTGCGCCTCGGACAGCTTGAAGAAGGCTGCCTTGATCAGCAGCACGAGCAGGATGATCGCGAAGCCCCAGTTGCCGGTCAGCTTGTGGAACTGTGAAAGAGCCCAGTGCAGTGGCTCGGAGAAGATCGTGAACATGCCGTAGTCGGCGGTCTTGGCCAGCCCCGGGGCGACATCGTCGAGCGTGCTTTGCAACTTCGGGCCCACATAGAGTCGCGCGTTGAATACCTGCTCCTGGCCCGGCTCGATGCTCAATGCTGGCGACATGGCGCGCAACAGATAGCGGTTGGCACCTGAATCCTTGATTTCGATGCTGGTGATTTGATCCACTTCGCCCACTGGCGGTATCCAGGCGGCGAAGAAATAGTGCTGGAGCAGGGCGATCCAGCCACCGGCAACGCTGCGATCGACCGGATCATTGGCGAACTTGTCAAAGGCGAGCTTCTGGAATTTGTCCTCTGGGCTGTACCAGGCCGCGCCCATGAAACTGTAGCGCTCGGTGTTGGTGTAACCCTTGATACCCGAATGGTCGACGATCAATGGAACACGCTGCAATTGGCGGTAGGCATGGCCGGTCCAGGTGGCTGCACTCTGGTTGTTGACCCGTTGCTGCTGCTCGATGACATAGCTGTCGCGCGCGAAGACGAAAGTCTTGGTCACGCGGATGCCCGAGGCATCCTTCCAGGTCAGCGGAACTTCGAGTTTGTCCTGGCCATCGGCCAGGGCATAGGAACGGGCGGAAGACTCAAACACCGCCTCGTGGTTCGGTGCCGGACTCTTGTTGCTGACCAGACCGCTCTGGGCAACGAAGTATCGGGCCGGTACCGAATCAAGCAGGCGTACCCGCGCGGCTTCGTTTGGTTGCTGCGGATATGCGAGCAGCTCGGTACGGGTCACGCTGCCACCGCGCGGATCGATTTCCACGCGCAGCAGATCGGTCGTGACGACGATCGGGTTGTCCGGCTGCACGATGCGATCACTTGCCGGGGTTTCTGTCGGAGTGCTGGCCGCCGCAGTGATTGCCGCCTGCGGTATCTCGGCCGAATTTGCTGGCACCGGCGCGTTTGCGACTGGCGCGTGCGCGACCTCGGTGCTTGCCGATGCCGGGATTGCCACCTGCGGGTTGTAGTCGATCTGCCACTGCGAATAGATCAGGTAGACGAGGGCAAACAAGGCGACCAGCAGAAAGGTGCGAGGATTGTTCATGGCAGCTTCGGGTTCTTCGACGAGCTCGCCGATGTCTGGCGAAGGGAGGAGGGATCGTGACGCTTGCGACAGATTGATGGCGTCACGCACACGCGCGCGCTGGCGCGCGATCAGCCGCGCATTGTGCCGGTGCCGGGCGTCGCCTTCAATGCTGCAAGTTTCTTCCACAGCCCGGCAAGATCCTCGCGCAGGTCGGAAGACGCGGTATTGACGGCGCTGGAGCGGGCAATCAGGAGGATGTCCACGCTGGGAAGGTCGCGGCGTGCGTGGCGATAGCTTTCGCGCACGAGCCGCTTGATGCGGTTGCGGTCGACCGCGCGTTTTGAGACACGACGCGACACGGCCTGGCCAAGTCGGCAGGTCGGTTGATCGTTCTGGGAGAACTCGGCGAGGAAATGGCGAACGCTGACGCGCTTCGATTTTCCACGCAGCGCGGCGAAGTCGCCGGCCTTGAGCAGACGCGCGGTGCGCGGAAGGCTGTACAGCCCCATGCCACCGCGAGCTGCTGAATCAGACGGCGAGACGCTTGCGGCCCTTGGCACGACGCGCGTTGATCACGGCGCGACCACCACGGGTCTTCATGCGGGCGCGGAAGCCGTGGGTACGGGCGCGCTTGAGGTTGCTCGGCTGATAGGTACGTTTGGTGGCCATGAGTCGGCGCCAGGCTTGATGAAAAGGGCGCGAATGATAGGGGCGGTTCGGGTGCTCCGTCAAGGCGTATCGCTGGCGCGGATCGACTTGGCACGCGTAGACTGCACGGTTCGCGCCGGGCAGGTCGCTCGCGGGCGTCATCGCGTCAAGCACAGCACAGAGGAATCATGAGTGAGCTTTGGGGGCGCTGCATCGAGCGCCTGGAAACGGAATTCGGGGCGGAAGACGTTCAGACCTATCTGAGGCCTCTGCAAGCTCGCGAAAGTGAGCAGGGTCTGCGCCTGCTTGCGCCCAACGACTACACCCTCGAAGTGGTGCGCGAGCGCTTCCTTGCGAGAATTCGTGCGGTCATCGAATACCAGCATGGCTCGGCGGTGGCGATCAATCTCGGCATTGGCGCGCTTGGCAGCCGCAAGGAACCCGCCAAGCGAGCAGCCGCGCCGACCAAGACGGCTGCACGCGCGGCCGGGGAACACAATCTTGATCCGAACTACACCTTCGAGACCTTTGTCGAGGGCAAGACCAATGAACTCGGCAAGGCCGCTGCGATCCAGGTCGCGACCAACCCGGGGCGAGCCTTCAACCCACTCCTGTTGTATGGCGGCACCGGCCTCGGCAAAACCCATCTGATGCATGCTGCCGGCAACCTTATGCGGCAGAACAATCCGGCCTGCAAGGTGCTCTATCTGCGCTCGGAGCAATTCGTCGGCAGCATGATCGACGCCCTGCGCACGAAGAACATGGATGAGTTCAAACGTCGTTTCCGCAGCGTCGATGCGCTGCTGATCGACGATATCCAGTTCTTCGCCGGCAAGAACACGACCCAGGAGGAGTTCTTCCATACCTTCAATGCCTTGTTCGATGGCAAACAGCAGATCATCCTGACCTGCGACCGTTTCCCGAAAGAGGTCGAGAACCTCGAACCGCGCCTGAAGTCGCGCCTCGGCTGGGGCCTGTCGGTGGCGATCGAACCACCGGATTTCGAGACGCGCGCGGCGATCCTGCTCAGCAAGGCGGCCAGCAAGGGTGTCGAACTGCCCGAGGATGTTGCCTTTCTGATCGCCAAGCGCATGCGCTCGAACGTGCGCGACCTCGAGGGGGCGCTGAACACCCTGATCGCGCGTTCGCACTTCGGTGGGCGCACGGTCGATGTCGCGTTTGCCCAGGAAACCCTGCGCGATCTGCTCACCGTGCATGCGCAGGCTATTTCGATCGCCAATATCCAGAAAGTCGTCGTCGAGTACTATCAGTTGCGTATCGCCGACCTGCTTTCCAAGCGGCGCAGCCGGTCGGTAGCTCGACCACGCCAGATGGCCATGTCGCTGGCCAAGGAATTGACCGAGCACAGCTTGCCCGAGATCGGCGATGCGTTTGGTGGTCGCGACCATACGACGGTGCTGCATGCATGTCGTACGATCAGGAACCTGCGCGAAACCGATGGCAAACTCAACCAGGATTGGGAGAAGCTGGTGCGTGCTCTGACGGGTTGATGGACGGTGGATAACCTGGGGGTTGTTGATCGGGTTAGAATTATCCACAGATGATGCACAGCGGGGCAGCTCGGTTCTGCACGACGAGAATGTTTCGTAAGCGCTTGATTGTAAAGAGAAGTTATCTGGATTTCGAGTTATCCCGGGCACCTACTACCACCACAAGCTTTCATTCATAACAAAGACAGAAACAGGAAGGGACCGATCATGCGCTTCATTCTGCCTCGCGAAGCCTTGCTGAAACCGCTGCAACAGGTCGTTGGTGTTGTCGAACGCCGACAGACCTTGCCGGTGTTGTCGAACTTGCTTGTCCATGTTGGTGGCGAGACGGTCACGTTCACCGGAACCGATCTCGAGGTCGAGATGGTTGCCAGTGCCAACGCCGAGGATCCGCGCGATGGTGAGGTAACTATTCCAGCCAGAAAGCTCTTTGATATCTGTCGAGCGTTGCCGGATGGTGCTCGGGTGAAGCTTGAGCAGACTGGTGATCGCGTGTCGATCAGCGCCGGGCGTAGCCGGTTCACCCTGGCAACCTTGCCTGCGACCGAGTTTCCGGTCATCGAGAACATTGATGTGCTTGAATGCGTCAGTTTGCCTGAAGTGGTGCTCAAGGATCTGATCGGGCATACCTCTTTTGCGATGGCCCACCAGGACGTGCGCTATTACCTCAATGGTCTTCTGCTCGATCTGCGCGACAAGACCCTGCGTTGCGTCGCCACCGATGGACATCGGCTGGCCCTTTGCGAAACCACACTTGGAACTGAGATTACAGCGCGGCGACAGATCATCATTCCGCGCAAGGGTGTGCTTGAGTTGCAGGGCTTGTTTGAAGGCGGCGAAGGACTCGTCGAGCTGGAGCTTGGGCGCAACCATGTGCGCGTGCGTCGCGGTTCAGTGACGTTTACCTCGAAGCTGATCGATGGGCGCTTCCCCGATTACGAAGCGGTTATTCCGATTGGTGCGGACAAGGATATCCAGGTTGGTCGTGAAGAGCTGCGCTTCGCATTGCAACGTGCGGCGATCCTGACGAACGAGAAGTATCGAGGTGTCAAGCTTGAGGTCAATCCGAATCGTCTGAGGATCGTCGCGCACAATCCGGAACAGGAGGAAGCGGTCGAAGAGCTCGAAGTTTCGACGTCGGTTTCGGATCTCAGCGTGGGTTTCAACGTGAATTACCTGATGGATGCGCTAGCGGCCCTGAGTGGTGACGAGGTCGTGCTCAGCCTTCGCGATGCGCAGTCGAGTTGCCTGCTCAGGAAGGTCGGTTCAGATGACATCAGGCATGTTGTCATGCCCTTGCGTCTCTGATCGGATCGTCAGTGGATGACCATCGGGCCCGCGCGTCGCAGGATGCGCGGGCTTTTCTTTGTCGGAGAAGCGGCTTTTGCATCTGAATGAATTGCGCATCCGTGACTTGCGCGTGATCAGGGAACAGTCGATCGAGCTTGGATCGGTCTGGAACGTGTTTGTCGGGGCCAATGGCGCGGGCAAGACGAGCATTCTTGAGGCGGCGTTCCTGCTTTCGCACGGGCGTAGTTTCAGGCGCGGAGCCAGGGATACGTTGAGTCGCCTCGGTAGCGATGGCTATTCGGTGTTTGGACGCCTGCAGCCGGAATCTGGCGGGGAAAGGCGCCTCGGCATCGCAAGAGTCGGCGGCAAGCTCGAAACCCGCGTTGATGGCGAGCCGGTCGGGATCTCCGGACTCGTGCAGACTTGTGCCGTCGCCTGCTTCGAGCCGGGTTCACACGATCTGATCGCTGGGGTTGCCGAGGAGCGCCGACGTTACCTGGACTGGGGTGTGTTCCACGTGGAACAGGAGTTTCTTCAGGATTGGCGTCGTTACCAGCGCGCCCTGCGCCAACGCAACAGCGTTCTGCGCAACGCCGGTGGTGACGTAGATCTCGAGCCGTGGGAGATCGAGATGGTCGCAAGCGGTGAACGCATTGCCCGGTTTCGCCATGAATATGTCGAGCGTTTGCGGCCAATCCTGCAGACGGTGCTGACCGGCTTTCTGGCTGAGCTTGGTGACGCATCGATCGTACTCGATCAAGGCTGGAAGGAAGAGCGGACGTTGGCGGCTGCCCTGGCCGAATCGCGTGGGCGCGATCGTGAGCGTGGGCATACCGGGCGAGGCCCGCATCGGGCTGACTGGTCGCTGGTTTTCGAACGCGCGCCGCGCCGGGAACACCTCTCGCGCGGTCAGGAGAAGCTCTGTGCGGTCGCCTTGGTTCTCGCCCAGGCCCGTCTTTACGCGATCGAAACCGGAGAATGGCCGATCCTGTGTTTTGACGATCTCGCTTCGGAGCTGGATCAGGCCCATCAAGCGCAGGTCATCGACGAACTCCGGGTGAGCGCAGCGCAGGTTCTGATCAGCGGAACGGAGCGCCCGAAGGCGCTCGATTCCGACCAGGGCGAGGTTCGCATGTTCCACGTGGAGCAAGGCCGAATCGGCGCCTGACTGCTATAATCGACTGCTTGAGTTCCGGATCGGGCGCGCCATGCGCCGGGTCGTCAGCCGAGCAACGCGGAGTCCCATGAGCGAGCAATACGATTCAAGCAAGATCAAGGTTCTCAAAGGCCTTGAAGCCGTGCGCAAACGCCCGGGCATGTACATCGGCGACACCGACGATGGCTCCGGCCTGCATCACATGGTTTTCGAGGTCGTCGACAACTCGATCGACGAGGCCCTGGCCGGCCATGCCGACAAGGTTTCCGTGACAATCCATGCCGATGGGTCGGTCAGCGTCGTCGACAACGGTCGCGGCATCCCGGTTGGCATGCACGAGGAAGGTCGTTCCTCGGCCGAGATCGTAATGACCGTCCTGCATGCGGGCGGCAAGTTTGACGACAACAGCTACAAGGTCTCCGGTGGCTTGCATGGTGTCGGTGTCTCGGTCGTCAATGCCCTGTCTGAACACCTGTGGCTGACAATCTATCGGGAAGGCCATGAGCATCATCAGGAATACAAGCTCGGTGAGCCGCAATATGCGCTGAAGGTGGTCGGTCCATCAGTTCGGCGCGGAACGACCGTTCGTTTCCTGCCGAGCAGATCGATATTTTCGGATGTCGAGTTTCACTACGACATCCTGGCCAAGCGTCTGCGCGAGCTGTCCTTCCTCAATTCTGGCGTGCGTATCGAGCTCAGTGACGAGCGAACGGATCGCCATGATGTCTTCGAATACGCCGGCGGCATCCGCTCGTTTGTCGAGCATCTGGCCCAGTTGAAAACGCCGCTGCACTCGAAAGTCGTCTATTTCTCGCTGCAGAATGACGCGATCACGATCGAAGCCGCGCTGCAATGGACTGATTCCTATCAGGAAACCTGCCTCTGCTACACGAACAACATCCCGCAAAAGGACGGCGGCACCCATTTGGCGGGTTTGCGAGGCGGCCTGACCCGGACGCTGAGCAACTATATCGAGAAGGCCGGAGTGCAAAAGACGGCCAAGGTCGGTTTCTCCGGCGATGACATGCGCGAAGGCCTGATTGCCGTCCTTTCGGTCAAGATGCCGGATCCGAAGTTTTCCTCGCAGACCAAGGACAAGCTCGTTTCGAGCGAGATCAAGGGCATCGTCGAATCGGCGATCAACCAGAAACTCGAGGAATTCCTGCTCGAAAACCCGCATGAAGCCCGCGCGATCGCGGCCAAGGTCGTCGACGCCGCGCGGGCCAGGGAAGCCGCGCGCAAGGCACGCGAGATGACCCGGCGCAAGGGCGCGCTCGATATTGCCGGCTTGCCCGGGAAACTGGCGGATTGCCAGGAGAAGGATCCGGCCCTGAGCGAACTGTTTCTGGTCGAGGGCGACTCGGCGGGTGGATCGGCCAAGCAGGGCAGGAACCGCAAGACCCAGGCGATCCTTCCACTGCGCGGCAAGATCCTCAACGTCGAACGCGCACGTTTTGACCGCATGCTCGGTTCCGCCGAAATCGGCAACTTGATCACGGCGCTCGGCACCGGCATCGGCAAGGACGAATACAACATCGACAAGCTGCGCTATCACCGCATCATCATCATGACCGATGCCGATGTCGACGGCTCGCATATCCGCACCTTGTTGTTGACCTTCTTCTACCGGCAGATGCCCGAGTTGATCGAGCGTGGGCACGTCTATATCGGCCAGCCGCCGTTGTACAAGCTCAAGCAGGGCAAGCAGGAGTTGTACCTGAAGGACGATGCGGCACTGAACAGCTACCTGATTGCGAGTGCGGTCGACAATGCCGAACTCGCCTATAGCCCCGATGCGCCGCTACTGAGCGGGCCGGGGCTCGAAAAACTGCTGATCGATTACCAGGCCGCGCTCGACCAGGTCGAGCGTCTCGGTGCCCGCCACGACACGACTTTGCTGCGCGCATTCCTCGACGCGCCGCCACCAGCCGCCGAAGGCTGGCAGGATCAGGCCCAACTCGGGGAATGGATGGCTGCGTTGTCGAAACTGATCAACCGCAGCGGCTCGGGCCGGGCCCGCTATCAGTTCTCGATCCGGGCGACGACCCCGGAACATCCATCAGCCCTCATGGTGCGCCGCGAACAGCATGGAACCGAGACCACTCAAATACTACCGTCCAATTTCTTCCTCAGCAGCGAATTCCGGCCAATCGCCGAAGCGGCACGACAGATTACCGGGCTGATCCAGCCGGGTGCCCGGGTCAGCCGCGCCAGCAAAAGCCTGCTGCTGACCGAGGGAATCGCCCAGGCCCAGGCCTGGTTGATGGAGGAAGCCAAGCGTGGACGTACGATCCAGCGCTTCAAGGGTCTGGGCGAAATGAATCCCGATCAGCTCTGGGAGACCACGGTCAATCCGGAAACCCGGCGCCTGCTCCAGGTCAGGATCGAGGACGCCATTGCCGCCGACCAGATCTTCTCGACCCTGATGGGTGATGTGGTCGAGCCACGCAGGATTTTCATCGAGGAGAATGCTCTCTCGGTGAGCAATCTCGACATCTGACGACGCGATGTAATAATCCACATAAACACTAATATTCTGCGATTTCAGGGTATTGCGCCGGGCCGTCATGTCACGAAAAACCCCGCCAGGGCCAAACCAGCGTTTAAGTCCCAAAGATGCAGGAAGCATCTGATTTTTCGTCTCCGACGCCTGTACACGCTGGCGTCGTGGCGGTACGCTCGGAAAACCAGACATCATCCGTTCTGGGGTGTTTTGCACCCCGTTCACCCAGTCGAGGAGTGACCATGAAGTTTCCCAAGCTTGCACGTATCGCGCTGTGCGCGGCTGTGCTGGTGTTCTCGTCAAGCGTTGTTCTGGCCAAGAAGCAGGCCAAGGTCGAGAACGAATACCCCAAGGCGACCCGCAGTGAACCGAAGGCGACGATGTCGGCAAGCGAAAGCCGCGCTTTATCGAAAGCGGCCGACCTGCTCAATGACGGCAAGAATGACGAGGCACTGCCGCTGATCGAGAAGGCGCTGGCTGGCAAGAAGGTCGGTGGATATGCCGAGGCGTTCGCGCAGCAGTTGCTTGGTCGCGTCTACTGGGATCAGGAAAAAGAAGACCAGGCGATCGCTGCCACGAGCAAGGCCGTTGAACTCGATGCGCTGCCAAACAATGCCCATTTCGGCCTGATGTACCAGCTTGCCCGAATGCAGGTGCAAACCGAGAAATATGCGGACGCGCAGAAGACCCTGGAGCGCTTCAAGACCGAAACCGGTGTCGAAACCGCGGATCAGATTGCCCTGCTCGGCAACATCTACTATCGCCTCGACAAGTTCCAGGAGGCCGCAGACGCGATGAAGCGTGCAATCGCTGCGAGCAACGAGCCCAAGGAAAGCTGGAACCAGATTCTCATGGCGAGCTTGTTCGAGCTCGATCAATACGGTGAGGCGGCCAGGGTAATTGAGGCGCAACTGACCAAGACCCCGGACGACATCAAACTGCTCAAGCAACTGGCCACGATTTACATCAACGACGACAAGTATCCGCAGGCGATCGAGGTTCTCAGCAAGGCCAAGGCCAAGGGACTGATCACGAGCAAAGAGGACTATGTCCAGTTGGCCAAGCTTTATGCGAACGCGGACAAGCCCAAGGAATCCGCCGCGACGCTGAAGGAAGGTATTGCCAACGGCAAGATCAGTGCCGACTACGAGGTCAACAAACTGCTCGGCGATGTCTGCGGCCAGGCTGAAGACGACGCCTGCGCGATCGATGCCTACGAGAAGGCTTCGGCGCAATCGACCGACGGAAACGCCGACTATCAATTGGGCTACATGTTGTTCTACGCCGATCGCGGAGCCGAGGCCAAGGTGGCTCTTGAGCGCGCTATCAAGAAGGGTGGCTTGCGCCAGGAAGGCGAGGCTTACGTCATCCTTGGCGATGTCGAGAGCTACGCGAATAATGAACCCGCCGCGCTGGCGGCCTGGCAGAAAGCGCAGGCATTCCCGAGCACGAAGGCCATGGCGGATCAGCGCATAAAGGCGATTCGAGCGGGCGTCAAGCTGAAGCGATCCGGCAAGCAGAAATGAATATGCGCTGCATCCCAAGACAACAATCCTCCGGTTCTCGGCAGCAAAATATGAGTGTTGACCCTTGTCGGATAGCAGGCGGGTGTTGTACCGTGCCGGGCTACGCTTTGCGGGATTGGCAGCAGCCACATCCGCGGGGAACCTGGCGGATCGCGCAAAAGAACAACAACTGTTTGGTCAACACCGATGGCTGACGTCTACCAATCCGAAAAGGACTCATTCAACTGGCGCCGGGTCACGGCCCTGTCGGGTGCGTTCACCGTGCATGTGTTTGCTCTTGCCCTGCTGGCCACGCCAGCGGCACCGCCGGAAGCACCCCAGAAAAAGGTCGACAACAAGGTGACGGTCGAATTCATCGAACCACCACCACCACCGCCACCACCGCCACCGCCACCACCGGAGCCGCCGAAGAAGCCGCCACCGAAGGTGATCGAAAAGATCAAGCCACCACCGACTCCGCCACCGGAGCCGCCGCCGCCGGTTGTCGTCGAGGAAGCCTCGCCGATGTCGGTTGCTGCCCCACCACCGGCACCACCGGCACCGCCGGCGCCGCCAGTGGACATCGCGCCGAGCGAAAATATCAGTTACCGTAGGCTGCGTCCGCCGAAGTATCCGCCTCAGGCCGTGCGCCAGCGGATGGAAGGCAAGGTCGTCCTGAAGGTGCTGGTCGGCCTGGACGGTAAACCGGAGGAAGTCACGGTTGAGAAATCCAGCGGTTACCGGGTTCTCGATCAGGCAGCCATCGCGGCAGTGAAGACCTGGGTTTTCAATGCTGGTATGAAGGGCGGAAGCGCAAGTCGCGGTTACGCTTTGGTACCCATCGAGTTCAACCTCAATCAGTAGCAATCATCTAAGGTAGCGCCATGCAGCAAGATGCCTCTTCGACCATGCCTGCGGATCAGTCAGGTGCCATGCCCCCACCGCTTCCCGGCGGCGGCAGTAATGCCCAAGCGATGTCGGCGATGGGCTTTGATCATCTCATCCACAACTTCGACCTGGTCGGCTGGGTAGTCTTCATCACCCTCGTCACGATGTCGGTGTTGTCGATCTACTTCATCATTGCGAACCTGATTCGCAACACGATGGTCAGAACGCGAATGGAACGGGTGATTCACACGTTCTGGGAAACGCCGTCGGCCCAGGAATCGATCCGTTTCCTCGAAGAACAGCCGAAGTCCGAGCCGTTCTCGAAGATCGCACTGGAAGCTGCCACCGCCGCCCAGCACCACACGCGTCACGAAGGCAGTCGCCTCGTCGAAGCGCTGAATCGATCGGAATTCATTGATCGCGCACTGCGTCAGGGCGTCGCCCGTGAAAGCATGCGTCTCGAAGGTGGCCTGACCGTTCTGGCCACGGTCGGTTCGACCGCGCCCTTCGTCGGTCTGCTCGGCACGGTCTGGGGCATCTACCACGCCCTGATCAAGATCGCTTCGACCGGATCGGCATCGATGGAAGCGGTGGCCGGACCGGTTGGTGAGGCATTGATCATGACCGCCGTCGGTCTGTTCGTCGCGATCCCGGCCGTGCTCGCCTACAACTTCTACGTGCGCAGCAACCGCCTGATCTATGCTCGTTTCGACGAGTTCGCGCATGACCTGCACGACTTCTTCGCCATCGGATCCCGCGTTGAAGGCGGCGCAGCAGCCCCGGCACCCGCAACCGCGAGGAAGTAAGCCATGGCCTTCTCATCCAATTCGGGCGGCGGCCCGATGGCGGAAATCAACGTCACGCCCCTCGTGGACGTGATGCTGGTGCTGCTGATCATCTTCATGATCACGGCACCATTGATGACCCACAAGATCCGCATCGACCTTCCGCAGGCGAACCCCAATACGGTGGAAACCAATCCACCGGAACCGATCGATCTGGCGGTAAAGGAAACCGGCGACCTGTACTGGAACGACGAGTTGATCACCGAAGCGATGTTGTCCGCCCAGCTTCGCGTGGCTGCCCAGAAGAATCCGCAGCCCGAGCTGCAGATCCGGGCGGAAAAAACCACTCAGTATCAGTTGATTGCAACGGTCATGGCCAATGCAAAGAGTGCAGGCATGGTAAAGATTGGCTTCATCACGGCTCAGGCCGATCGATGATCTGAACACCCATTGCCACACAAGTACTCAAGAGGGCGTCGCGAAAGCGGCGCCTTCTTGTTTTGTGGATGGCAGAAACAGGTGTACGCTCGGCATCGTCTGCTCAGGAGCCGGATCCTCGAAGCAATCGCCCTGAATCGACGGCAGAAAGCAACGAATCACCGAGGTCACGACGGAGATACGATATGTCCTATGCACGCAACCGCAATTCGACTTCGGTCGCAATGGCCGAGATCAACATCACCCCGCTGGTCGATGTCCTGCTGACCGTTCTCATCATCTTCATGGTTACGACTCCGCTGGTGACCAAGAGCATTCCGTTTCCATTGGCCGGTGGTGAAGAGCCAAGCATCGAGCCACTGACCATGGCCTTGTCGATCCGTGATACCGGAGAACTCGTCCTTGACGGACAAACAACCAGTCGCCTTGGGCTGGATCAGCAGTTGCAGGTTGCCAGTGCGCGCGGCGTACCGATCCAGCTCGATATCAAGCCCGAGCCGCATTCTTCCTATGACAACCTTGCCAATGTCCTCGCGATAGCGCAGAACAACCGGATCAGTGGCCTGCGCGTCGTCGCACCGCAGGGCGAATAGAACCCAGCCTGATCTGACGCGGATGTCGACCGCCATGAAGAGGGGCCGCCGCCGAGGCGGACCCTCACAGTATCGCCGCGTGGCGAGGTACTGCTCAGGGGGCACGTGCGGCTGCCTGAAATTGTCCTGCCCTCGCTCTTCATCGAGAGTGCCCGGTGCCCACGCGCTGGCGCGCGCCACCTCCAAGCCTCTGTTTATCCGGGCACTGAATTCGGCGAGCACTGCTTGATGATGTCGAGGTATTTGCGCACGCTGACGTCGAGGCCTTCATACAGGGCTTCGGCGAACAAGGCGTGGCCAATAGAGACCTCGTCGAGTTGCGGAACGGCTTGTAGAAGCGTGGCCAGATTGACCTGACTCAGATCGTGCCCCGCATTGACCCCAAGCCCGCAATCGCGAGCGAGCCGCGCGGTCACGACGCAGGCAACCAGCTCAGGTTCGAATGCTCCAGTCGAGAATGCCCTGGCAAACGGGCCGGTGTAAATCTCGATCCGATCGACCGCGCAGTCGGCAAGTTGCCGGATCACCTGGCAATCAGGATCGACAAAGACACTGACTCGCGCCCCGCACGCCTTGAAACCATGGACGATCGACTTCAGACGTGAAAAATCCGTGTTCGCATCGAAGCCATGATCCGAAGTGATCTGCGAGTCAGCATCCGGAACCAGGGTGACCTGAGCAGCCCGCGCCTGCTGTACCAGTTGCAGCAGCCCGGGATACTCTCCGCGGGCAGCAGCGAACGGATTGCCCTCGATGTTGAGCTCGGCACCCCCGCAAATCTCGGCAATCTGGATGACATCATCCGGGCGGATATGCCGTTGATCCGGTCGCGGATGCACGGTTATGCCATGACAACCGGCGGCGAGCGCACACAGGGCCGCCGTGACCGGGCGGGGTTCCGTTTCGCCACGCGAGTTGCGCAGGACGGCAACCTTGTTGACATTGACGCTGAGAACAGTCACGACAGGGCAATCTCCAGGAACAGGCTGAACCGCCGACGGTCACCGGAACCAGCGCTCAGCGACATGGTTCGCTCGATTCGCTCCATATCACCGGTTCCCACCAGGCGCTGTTACGCCATTCATTGCGATGCTCGGCAACGATGTGGGTGGCAAGCCGATAGGTGGTATCGGCCTTCACCTCGATGGTCAGTGACTTGTATCGCGATGGCCCCTGATTGTCACGCAAACGACTGTTGAAGCCGAGGTATCCGCTGTCGACGTTCTCAGCAAGCGCTATCACATGGGTACCGGTGGAAACACGAAAGCTGGTCTGGCCGTCAAAGGGTGAATGTCGGTCATCGATGCTGATCAGGGTCACCGGGTGCAGATCCCGTTGTGGAGGGGCATTGTCGAACACACTGATCCGGCCGCAGCGTTCCAACGAGCCGCGGGGAGGAACAGCGCTCGTGCCTGGCTGGATCGGCGGCGAGCCACCGAGTCTCAGATGCACGGCGGGTATCCAGATCTTGCGGACGTTTCCAGTGACCACCTTCTCCTTGTCACCACGGCGCAGCTTGAACCTGATCGCGGCCCCCTCGGCAAGACTGGCGAACTGCCTGCGCAGTATGTCCGCCGCGCGCGCCGATCCATCTTCATCATCTCCGAGTGCTACCAGCGAGGTATCGTTGATGGCGACGATGACGTCGCCACCGTGCACGCCCAACGTATCAGCGAAACCGCCCGGTGTGGTTCCAAGAACGGCCAAACCACCTGCGGCATTCGCCCCGCTGCGGCTGTCGACAAGTATGCCGAGAGTCGCCACGCGTTCCGCCGGCATCTGCAGATCGAGCGAAATATGCTCGGCCGGAACTTCACCAAACTCCCCAGCTTGAACAAGATCGAGCAACAACAAGCGCAATTTCGAACGCAGTCGCTGCACAGCCGGCCCTGATGGCACGTCCTGACCGACGCTGGATTCGGAGCTTTCCGCAGGCGATCCATCGATGCCCATAGCGGCGCTCCCACCCGAAGAAATGACCAGCCCGAGCCCAAGCATCAAACCACCCATTTGGGACTTCAGCCCGATAGACCGTAATTTCACGTCAACCTCCATGGATCAAATCCGCGTGACCGACTGGATTGAACGCCCATCAGCGACAAGCGCCCGCAAAATCTCATTGCGCAGGGCCCATAGCGCCTTCAGTTCGTCGTCCGCTGCATTCCGGTCGTAGGCTTCCTGCAACTCGGCATCAATGACACGCAAAGCCGAGCCGGCACTGAAATCGCCTTGACCACTCGATCGCGAAACCAGGCGCTCCTGCAACTGTCGTGAAGTGGCCTGCCGCGCCGCCAGCTCGTCCGCGGCCCCGGATCGCCATGACCCGCCGGGCAAGGCGAGTGCGATCAGCGCAAGCGCCAGGGCGCCCGCACCACCGAGGATGCCGAAACGCAACCGCCGGCGACGCCTCTGCTGGCGTCGCTCCAGGGTCTGGATCCGAACCCACAATGCCGGATTTGGATCGAACACTGGCAGTTGCCCGAAGAAGAGCTGTCGGGATTCCGCAGCAGATTGTTGTCCTGATGTACTCATTGATCACCTCGCAATGCTGTTGCGCAAACATCAAGCATGCCGAGCCGCTTCAGGGCCCGCGCGAGCACGGATTTCGAGTAGCTCTCACTCTGACCGAACAAAACGGCCAGTTCCTTGTGCGTATAACCTTCCACTTCATGCAGGATCACGACAGCGCGCTCGCGCATGGAAAGACGCATCAGCAACGACCATGCGTCGACCGCAACATCCGGGCCAGGATGGGCCGTTTGGGCGCGTTTGATATGGTCATCTGCGGAGTCGGCGTCGAACCGGCGGTTGCGTCTTGCCACATCGATCGTCGCATTCGTAGTCATGCGCTTCAACCATGCACCAAACGGCGCATCGCCGCGAAAATCCGAGATCCTGTCCATCACGCGTACAAAGACGTCCTGCACGATGTCCTCGGCTGCAGCGGGATTGCCGAGGATGCGCAGGGCAAGGTTGTAGCAAGCCCTCGAATACTGCCGGTAGATCGCCTCTTGCGCCGCCGAATCCCGGCGTCTGGCCCTTTGCAGCACGAGCGGATCCAGCAGTTGGCCGAAGCCGGACGTCACTCGTCGCGCCAACCCATCAGCGGCCATGCACATGACGAACGAGGCATGCGAAACGTCGCATGTCGCCGCCCCGAGCGCGCAAGATGACTCATGGTGAAACACCGCTGCGCGTACGCAGCCGAACCTCCCGGATTCCCGTCAGCGGAACCGAGAGCTCGGCATTGCCGCGCGCCAGCGAAATACTCAGAACGACGGTGCCAGCAAGAACCCTGAGGACTTCGCCATCGACACGCTTGCCGTTTTCGGTCAACAACTGGACGTCGGCACCGATCAGGCCGGACAGGCGATCCTTCGCAACGATCACGAATTCCCTTTCGGGTGCCGACTGCTTCGGCAAACGCTCGATGACGCCGGGCTTCCACACGAGCGCGAGCGTCGAGCCTTTCGGCGGCGGCGGCGCGCTGGCGATAATTCGCCTCTCCGGCAATTCGGTCGCCGGGCCCGGGTCGTCCACAGTCACAACAGGTTCGATTGCAGCGGGTGCCGGCGCAACTGGCGGCGGGGCAACGCCGACAGCAGGTTCGCTCGAGGCGGCAGGTGGCAGGACGGGTGCATGCGTAGAGCTGATTGCAGCCTCGGCCGACTTGTCCAGCGGTTCGCCCGATCCGGGCACTGGCACGATCGAGCTGTCCATACCCGGAACAGCCAACGGCGCGGCAACCGGAGGATCAACCACCGAGGTGATGTTGAGCGGGCTTTCCGGGGCGGCAAACGACAGACGCAGCATGATCGGCGGAGCATCCTCGTGCCGCGCAGTGATGTTGAGCAGGCGCAGCAGATCCTCTTTTGGATAGGCCTCGATTTCTGCCGGCACCCAAGAGCTGTCAGGAAGCGAGGTCAGATTGAGGCTGCCACCGCGAGTAGCCAGTCGCTCGTAGAGGGAAAGCACCTCCCTGCCCGGCATGATTCCGCGCACACCAAGAAATGCTTCAACGGCTTCGAGGTGCTTTTCAATGAATTGCGCGACACTGACGCCGAGCCATTGGGCACAAAATTGGTTGCGCCGAGCAAAATAACCGGAGTCCCGATAGCCAAGGCTGACCCGACCCAGGCGCAATTTCGCGAATGCTGCAGGCTCGAGCCAATGGGCTCCGGCAAAACCGGTCAATTGTGCGGATGCGTCGATGGCCGCGATGTTTTCACTTTGCAAGTCCATCGACAGGGCGAGAGAGTGAGCACTGGCATCGAACTGATAGTGGAACTCGTCGTCGCGTTCGCGCGTCTCGATGCCCATTCGCACGCGATCCTTGTCGCTGAGCGCGTCGCTGCCGCAGCCGAGATTCTCGAACAGGGCCAGATCGGTCGTGCCGAGCCATCCTGACAGCGGAACCCCGGCTGGGCGGTCGCCTAAATGCAGGCCGCGCGCCCGAATGCGCATCTGTGCGGGAAGTCGAGGCCCGGAACCCAGTGCATGTGCGACCAGCCAGAATGGACCACCACCGCGCAGATCGGCAACCCGGGCGAGCACGCTGCCTTTCCAGACGCCGCGGTTCACGGTGAGCCTGGGCTCGCGCAGACGCACGCTGCCGTCGATGCTGATACCGGCACTCTCGTAGTGCAAAGTTGCCAGAGGCTCCATCGCTTCGGCCATATCCCGAGCAGCCGAACGCGCAGCGAACTCGAGGGCGCCAACACCAGCGCCTGCCAATGCCGTGGCCAGCAACAGGAAACCACGCAATCTCATTGCCGTGCGCATCCTCTCATTTGACAGTCAGACCGCCGCTCGCACCCCTGCCTGACGACGATAGCCGGAATGAACGACTGCGGCAACGGCAAGTACTGCCGTTGCCGACGCCATTTGAACCGCACAGACAATTTGCCGTGGATCGTGCCGGTGGTGCTCTTGCAATATTACTTCGATAGCCGAAGTTGACCCCGTGGCCTTGCCATCGGCGTGCATGCTCGACCGGGTGGAAACGGCGTCGGCAGTTGCCGAATGATCTCTCCCCGTTGCGCAGCGGACTGCAACAACGGGCGCCGACGTAGGCACGATTGAAGCGTCAGCGACTGTTGCGCCGAAATCCAGATTCAAACTTTGCGGACCGCCATCACGATGACAAGCAGAATCACCGCGCCGATCATGGCGTGAATGATGCTGCCAACAATCCCGCCTCCAATGACAATACCGACCTGGGGAAGGAGCCAACTGGCGATGAAAGCACCGACGATCGCGGCCACGCCATACGGCCGGACTATCCAAGCAAACGCATGCAACTGCGCAGCGCAGACGCGTTGTGCTCAGGCGCCCGGGTTCCTGACATCAGCCGACTCGATGGAAGAGCTTGCTTTCGGTTCGGCGACGCTGCGCTTCGCGTTGGCCTTGTCACGAATGGCATGCAGCGCTTCGGGCGGCAACATCGCGACATCCGGACGCGAATTTGCCGAGACTCGATCCGCCGCCATTGATAGTACGGTGCCGAATAAACCGACGACGGTCATCAGCAAGGCAAGTCCAAGGACGCCGGGGCTGCGGGTAAGGATTGCAACGACCAGGCCAATCAAGGCCAAGGCGATCATGATCCAGCGTGTCATGCTTCTTCTCTTGTCATTCTTCCACTGCTTCGAGCAACGTGCCCAGGGAAATGTCCGGCAAAACTATCAGAGTGAGCCCGTTGGCGGCAGGCCGCTGATCGGTTGAACGCTGCCGGCAGTACCGGAGTGCATGGAAAACGGCATCCCGTCAGCGTTCCGAATGCCCCGCCTCGAACCAATCGTGGCGCACGAACAGGCCGGGACGAATCAGGTCGATGAAGGCGCGTGCCTCGGCGCTCAGTACCTTGCCCTTGCGTACCACTACGCCATAGCTGCGCTGCGGGAAATACGGGCACAGGTTGCGTACCCCCAATCGCTCGCGGTCGGTCTCACGGATACACATGCCGGTTACGATCGAAATGCCCAGGCCCATGGCGACGTACTGCTTGATCACCTCCCAACCACCGACCTCGATGGCGACGTGGTAAGGAACCTTGCGCTTCTGGAATACGAGATCGACCAGGCGATAAGTCGTCAGCCGCTTGGGTGGCAGGATCAGGCCGAACGGGGAAAGGTCCTCAAGACTGATTTCCGCTTTGCTTGCGAGCGGATGATCGAGTGGCGTGATCAGCAGTGGGTCGAAGTGATACAGCGGCTCGTAGGAAACATCATGGGGTACCTCGACCATCGAGCCAACCGCAAAGTCGACTTCATCGGAACGCAACAAGGTCATCCCGTCGGTGCCGGTGACGTTGTGCAGATTCATGTGCACGTTGTCATGCTGTCTACGGAACGCGGCCACCATGTCGGGCAAGAGGTACTGGATGGTCGAGTTGCCACAGGCGATATCGAGAGTCGCCTGGCCGCCGCCGCGAGTCTTTGCCTGGAACTCATCGTCAAGCCCTTCGAGTCCCTCGACCAGGGGCCGCGCCAGTTCGTAGAGGATTTGGCCTTCCGGCGTCAGCGTGACACGCCGCCGGCGTCGCTCCACGAGTTGACAGCCCAGTTCGGATTCCAGCGCACCCAATTGCAGGCTTACCGATGGCTGGGACAGGAAGAGCGCTTCGGCGGCACGGGTCAGAGTGCCGTATTTCACGGCGTAGCAGAACGCGCGCAACTGCTTGAGGCGACTGCCCTTGTAGTAGAAGCGCGGCGCTTTTTCGGCCGCATCAGTGCGCTTTACGCGTGCACCAGGCTGCTTCGTCTTGTCGCGCCGCAACATCGAAGTCACCTCCTTCAGGGCAGGAATACAAACCAATTCAATGCCTTGAAACTATCATCAACAAACTCAATGTGTTGCATTGAAACATTCGTTTTGTCAAATGTAAATGAAAAGGGCTACCGTGGATACCCGAACCGGCGAATACACCATGTCCAGCCAAATCAGCCAAGAACAACCAGGCGACGCTGTTCCATCCGGCATCGAACTGACCGGCAGGGTCGATCACGGCATCTTGAGCGGGTCAGCGCTGGGTTTCGTCGTGGGTTTGCATCGAAACTTCAATCCGCGACGGATCGAGCTGCTCGCCGCGCGCGTAGACAGGCAGGCACGATTCGATGCCGGCGAGTTGCCGGAATTCCTGTCGGCGACCACCTCGATCCGCGAGTCGGAGTGGAAGGTTGATCCGATTCCTGCCGCCCTGCTCGATCGGCGCATCGAGATCACCGGCCCGGTCGAGCGCAAGATGATCATCAATGCCTTGAACTCCGATGCCAAGGTGTTCATGGCCGATTTCGAGGATTCGACCTCGCCGACCTGGGATAACCTTATCGAGGGTCAGATCAACCTGGTCGATGCGGTAGCCGGAACCATCGAGTTCCGCTCGGCGGACGGTCGCGAATACACATTGAACCCAGATCCGGCGGTGCTGATCGTGCGACCACGCGGCTGGCATCTCGACGAAAAACATGTGCGCGTGGACGGCGTGCCGGTAAGTGGATCGTTGTTCGATTTCGGATTGTTCGTCTTCCACAACGCGGCAAGCTTGCAGGCGAAATCCCGCGGGCCCTTCCTCTATCTGCCCAAGCTGCAGAGTCATGCGGAAGCCGCGCTCTGGGACGCAGCGATCACGCATGCCGAAAAGGCGCTCGGACTCGAGCCCGGATCGATCAAGGTCACCGTGTTGATCGAAACCCTGCCGGCGGCCTTTGAGATGGACGAGATCCTGTGGGCGCTGCGCAGCCGCATCGTTGGCCTCAATTGCGGCCGCTGGGATTACATCTTTTCCTACATCAAGACCTTGCGGGCGCGCCGCGAGCATGTCCTCCCCGAGCGCGCCCAAGTCGGCATGACCGCCCCATTCCTCAAGGCCTACAGCGAACTCCTGATCAAGACCTGCCATCGCCGTGGCGCATTTGCGATGGGCGGAATGGCCGCACAGATTCCAATCAGCAATGACCCGACCGCCAACGAGCTGGCGATGCAGCGGGTACGCGCGGACAAGCAACGCGAAGCCCGTGCCGGCCATGACGGCACCTGGGTTGCGCATCCCGGCCTTATTCCGATCGCGATGGAAGAATTCGACAAGGTCCTCGATGGCCCGAACCAGCTTGACCGACTGCGTGAGGATGTCGACGTCACGGCCGATGACCTGTTGACGGCGCCGACCGGAACGATCAGTGCGGGCGGCTTCGAGAATAACGTTGATATCTGTGTGCGCTATCTGGCGGCGTGGCTGGACGGTCTGGGCTGCGTGCCGATCCATCACCTGATGGAAGACGCCGCCACCGCCGAGATCTCGCGCGCCCAGCTTTGGCAATGGCTGCACCACGAAGGCCTGCAACTCGATGATGGCCGTGCCATTGACTTCAAACTGTTCGATGAGGTGCTGGCCGGATGCGCGGCCCGGCTTCCGCAAGCCGGCCTGCCCGGTCAATCACGCGTCGGCGAGGCGAGCACGATGCTCGGCGAGCTGACCCATGCCGACCAGCTCGTCGAATTCCTGACCCTGCCCGCCTACGAACGCCTTCCCTGATTCCCCCACCACACCGTCGGCACAGGCCAAACCAACCTGCGCCCCGGCAACCGACTCCAGACCGAGCGGATCCACCAGGAGCAAGCCATGAGCAAGACCACGATGCCAAGCGCCGCCGAGATTTCCCAGGACTGGGCCAGCAACCCGCGCTGGCGCGGGATCAAGCGCAACTACACGGCCGAAGATGTCGTGCGCTTGCGTGGCAGCGTACATATCGAGCATTCGCTGGCCCGGATCGGTGCCGAGAAACTCTGGAACAGTCTGCACAGCGAGCCCTTTGTCAATGCGCTCGGCGCACTGACCGGCAACCAGGCCATGCAGCAGGTCAAGGCCGGTCTCAAGGCGATCTACCTGTCTGGCTGGCAAGTGGCCGCCGACGCCAATCTGGCCGGCCAGATGTATCCCGACCAATCGCTGTATCCGGCTGATTCGGTACCGGCCGTGGTCAAGCGCATCAACAATTGCCTGCTCCGCGCCGACCAGCTCAACCATGCCGAAGGTGATGATTCGGTCGACTACCTGCAACCGATCGTGGCCGACGCCGAAGCCGGATTCGGTGGCGTGCTGAATGCCTTCGAGTTGATGAAGGCGATGATCGAAGCCGGCGCGGCCGGCGTCCATTTCGAGGATCAGCTCGCTTCGGTCAAGAAATGCGGCCACATGGGCGGCAAGGTACTGGTGCCGACCCGCGAAGCCGTCGACAAGCTCAACGCGGCGCGACTCGCCGCCGATGTCATGGGTGTGCCAACCCTGATCGTCGCTCGCACCGATGCCGAAGCAGCGGATCTGCTGACCAGCGACATCGATGCCAACGATCAACCGTTCGCGACCGGTGAACGCACCGTCGAAGGCTTCTACAAGACCAACAACGGCCTCGATCAGGCGATCAGCCGCGGACTCGCCTACGCACCGTATGCCGATCTGGTCTGGTGCGAAACCGGCAAGCCCGATCTCGAGTTCGCGCGCAAGTTTGCGGAAGCCATCCACGCGAAATTTCCCGGCAAGCTGCTCGCTTACAACTGCTCGCCATCGTTCAACTGGAAGAAAAACCTCGACGACGCCACGATCGCGAAATTCCAGAAGGAAATCGCCAAATACGGCTACAAGTTCCAGTTCATCACCCTGGCCGGATTCCATGCGCTGAACTATTCGATGTTCAACCTCGCCCATGGTTACGCGCGCAACCAGATGAGTGCCTTCGTCGAACTTCAGGAAGCCGAGTTTGCGGCGGCGGAACGAGGCTTCACGGCGGTCAAGCACCAGCGCGAGGTTGGCACCGGATATTTCGATCAGGTCACCCAGGCAATCCAGCAGGGACTGTCGTCAACCACGGCGCTGACTGGTTCGACCGAAGAAGAACAGTTCGATACGACCGAAAAAGCCGCCTGAATTGACCACGCCACCGGGTCGGCGCGCAATGCGCCGACAACGGAACGGTGGGGTAGGGGGTAGTCCGGCGGGAATCCGGACTGGCTGTTCCGAAGTCGGCGCTGCGCGGGAACCGAACCGCAGAGCGGACCCATGCCTGGTCTGAGGGTTCGACCGGCCAGCCGAGCATCCCACCTGTTCACGATGGGTCGCATGTGGCTAAAGTCATCTTCATCCCGGCAACTCCAGTCATTTGATAGGGTAAGATCGTCGGATCGGGCTGGGAGAGAGTTCGCCATGTCGATCAATCAATCCATCACCAAAATCACGCCAATCGGCGTGCTCGCCAATCGATCCAGGACACCGCTGCTGCCACGCGAACTCTCCGAACGCGAACTGGCCTTGTTCATCTCGGTCAGCGAACGACGCGAGGTCAGCCCGGGCGAGGTGATCTTCCGCCGCGGCGAACTTGGTCGCAGCATGTTCATTGTCGAAAGCGGACAGATCCGCCTCGAATTTGGCGATGGCATGCCCGACAAGCTGATCGGCCCGCGCGAGTTCTTCGGCGAGCTGACCTTGTTCATCGGTGATCACACCCGCGTCGCCAACGCGGTCGCAACCACCTCGGCCGTCATGCATGTGATCGACCAGCAAGTCTACGATCGTCTGCTCGAAACCGAGCCGCGCGTCCTGGCCCAGTTCATGCGTAGATCGTTCTCGTATCTGGTGGCCAGTGAGCAGCAGTTGATCGCGAGCCTGAAGCGGCGCAACGAGGATCTGCTGGTCACGCTCGACTCGCTGCGCCAGACCCAGACCCAGCTCAGTACCGCACAACGCCTCGTGCAAACCGACGAACTGACCGGGTTGTGCAATCGGCGCGGTTTGTACATGTTCCTCGAACAGCTCGACAGTTCGCGCCTGCAGGGTACCGAGCTGGGACTCCTGCTGATCGACATAGACCGCTTCAAGCAGATCAATGATCGCTGCGGACATCTGATCGGCGACCAGGTTCTGCGCGCGATCGCTGAAGAGGTGCAGAACGCCGCCTCTCCGTGTGATCTGCCGTGCCGCCTCGGTGGAGACGAGTTTGCCTTGGTGACCCAGGTGACAGGTGCCGAGGAACTGGCATCGCGCGCCGAGCAGATCATCAGCGCAATCAGGGCATTGCGCTTTCCCGCCTGCACGGGTTTGCAAATCAGCGTCAGCATTGGCGCGCAGCTGTGCGAGGAGGCAACCGACTGGGCGGTCTGGTACAGCGAGACCGATTGTCTGCTCTACGAGGTCAAAGGTCGCGGCGGTGACGGTTACCGCGCACCCGAGTGACCTCCCGATCAATGGGGTCGGAGTCATTGATTTCGCGGCGACAACCGCGACACCCACTATTTGCCCTTCGGTCGATTCGGCAACGGCGGCGCGTTCTGCGTGCACCAGTCGGTGATCGGAACGCCTTCGACATACTCGAGGACGAGCCACGGCGAGCCCTGGTGATCGACGCCAGCATCGATGAAACGGGCGATGTTGGGATGCTCAAGCCGCGCCAGGATGCGGTGCTCGCTGACCAGGCGGTCGCGAAAATCCTTCGATTGCACGCGCGCGCGCTTGATCGCGACACGCTGCTCAACGATCTCGTCGCTGCGCTCGCCGAGCCAGACCTCGCCCATTCCGCCGCTGCCGAGCAGGCGCACCAGGCGCCACGGCCCGAGTTGCGTAGGATGTGCAGCGGCCGTCTCATCGAATCCGAAATTCCTGTCGAAAGCCTCAGCGACGCGAGCGAGCTGGAGAAGGCGCTTGAGCGTGTAATCATCCCGCAGTGATACCGGAATCGAGGTCGCATCGATGCTCTCGCCCGCGCTGAGGCGGTCGATCAATCCCTGCAGGGAATGTTCAGCCGGCGTCGACATGAGCGGCATCTGCCATGCGCGCGATCGCGCGATTGAGCTTCATGCGCACGCCATCGGGCGATTCGCCAAGCTCGTTGGCGATCCCGACGAAACTCATGCCGAATTCGAAACGCATCAGCACGAGGCCGCGATGTTCATCTGAAAGGCTGGACAGCGACTGCTCCCAGGCCAACCAGTCGCCGGCGGCGACGTCGCTGGCAATGAGGTCAGGATCATGGCCCGATTCGATTGGGGCACGCGCGTTTCGACGCAACGATTCACGCAAGGCGTTGATCAAGACGGTGCGCGGATAGGCAAAAAACGCACCTGGCTCGCGCGCATCGATGCTGTCGAATTTGTCGAGTACCTTGAGCCAGGTCAGCTGGATCAGATCCGCCGTGTCCTCCTGACTGCGCAACCGGCCAGGCAGGCGCCCGCGCGCGAAGCGGCGCAACAGGGGTTCGACGCGCGCGACCAGATCTGTCCGCGCCTGCGCATCGCCAACCCGGATCCGGTCAAGCAGCCAGGCCGTTGTGTGCTGACCCTGGGTGGCGTCGTTTATGCGTGGATCCGTGACCGTAAGCTGCCGCATCAGTCTAGCTCCGAGTCGAGGCCAAAAAGTGCAGCGGATCCATGGTTTGACACGCGCTGTCCCAATGACAGGATGAGCGTGGCGCAGGACCACACCGACAAAGACAGTCACGCTGGATATTCCTGCAAGTGATTCCAGCAGGGGAATGAATTTGCGTGGCGGATGCGAACGCTTTGCAGTCGCTGGGCTGAAGCGAACGCGAGTGCTGCGATCGAATCAGTGCACCCAGCGCCCACCGCGTCGGCGTGGTGGGCGCGACCGTTCATCCCTGCCTTGGCGCAAGAACTCATCCTTGCTGGCTGGATTCTCGTGCCAATAGGCGGCCACGGCATCAATTGATTCGGGGATGCGCGCGAGGCATTCGTCGTATTCGTCGTCGGTCAGGGCGGCAAACTCGGCATCGCTGTCGAATACTTCATCCTCGATCGACAAGGCGATGATCGGTCCGAGGTATTGCATCAGATCGGAATCCTGGCCGAGTCGTGATTCCCAGGCTGCCGCGCGCAGATCAATGCCGCGACTGAAACCCTCGCACCAGCCGCGAGAAGTGAACGCGGTGCTGCCGTCGTCGGTATCGATCTCGCCGAGGATAGGCTCGTAGGCACCGGTCTCGATTTCAAGCATGACCGAATCGTTGAGTCGGGCCAGCAGGGTCAGGATGCGCTCGCCTTCGCCAAAATCGACAAACGGTTCGTGCAGGACTTCGGGCAACCACTCCTCCGGTGTCGCCGGTGACGGCCCGATCGCCAGCGAAGTGAGCAAGCCGTGGACGCCATCGAGCAGCAGGTTGTCCTCGCCCGGATGCGCACGCAGGTACTGGTCGAGCTCTTCGAGTTCGCTGTCAGCCAGCGACGAGGGCCAGTCGGATTCAGACATCGGCAAGCTCCAGCACGGCCGGGGTATGGTCGGATGGGCGCTCCCAGCCGCGCGGTTCGCGATCGATACTGGCCGCGCTGGCGCGCTCCATCAGCGACTCACTGGCAAGCACGAGATCGATGCGCAGACCGAGATCACGGCGGAATCCGGCCTGGCGGTAGTCCCACCAACTGTACTTGCCGGGCGCTTCGTCGAAGCGTCGGAAGCTGTCGATCAGACCGAGATCAAACAGTCGCCGCAGTGCATCGCGCTCGGGCGTCGAACAGAGGATCTGCTCGTGCCAGGCGAGCGCATCGTAGACGTCGCGATCATCCGGCGCGATGTTGAAATCGCCCATCACGATCAGGCGCGGATCGTTGCGCAGTTCGCCTTCGAGAAAGCGCGTGACCTTGGCCAGCCAGTCGAGCTTGTAGGCGTACTTCTCGCTGCCAACAGCCTGGCCATTGACGACATATAGATTGGCCACGCGCAGCTCACCGACGGTGGCAATGAGGATGCGTCGCTGCGGATCCTCGAGGCCAGGCAAATCAGTGACGACGTCATGGATCGGCTGCTTCGCCAGCAAGGCGACACCGTTGTAGGTCTTCTGTCCGGAAAACGCGACCTCGTAACCCAGCGCCTCGATGGCGCCGCGCGGAAACTTCGCATCCTCCATCTTGGTTTCCTGGATGCCGAGCAGATCGGGTTGCGCCTGCGCACACCACTGTTCGACATGCGCCAGGCGCACGTTCAGCGAATTGACGTTCCAGGTAGCGAGTTTCATGACTCCAGTTTAGCCGACACCACCAACTTCCTGCAGGTGTCGGTAGCCGGGGGCTCGATTACCATTCATGCCCCAGCTTGCGGATCGTGCCCGAATGAAGATCGTCGACTTGCGCAGCGATACCGTCACCCAACCGACTGCGGCCATGCGCACGGCCATGGCGGCGGCTGAAGTCGGTGATGACGTCTATGCCGAGGATCCGACGGTTCGTGCCTTGCAGGAACGTCTCGCCGCCGAACTGGGATTCGCGCAAGGACTGTTTGTGCCCAGTGGCACCCAGGCCAACCTGATCGCCTTGCTTGCGCACTGCCAACGTGGCGATGAGTACCTGGTCGGCATGGAAGCGCATACCTACAAATACGAGGGCGGCGGTGCCGCTGTGCTCGGTTCGATTCAACCACAACCGGTGCTCAATGCGGCCGATGGCAGTTTGCCGCTCGATATGCTCGAAAAGGCGGTCAAGCCGGATGACCAGCATTTCGCCCGAACACGATTGCTTGCGCTCGAAAACACCTGGCACGGCCGCGTACTGCCGCAGGAATACGTGGCACGTGCGACCTCCTGGGCGCGCTCGAAAGGGCTGGGCACGCATCTCGATGGTGCGCGTCTGTTCAATGCCGCTGTCGCCAGCGGAACGACACCGCGCGAACTGGCCGCCGGATTCGAGACAGTGTCGATCTGCCTGTCGAAGGGGCTCGGCGCGCCGGTCGGCGCGGTATTGCTCGGAACCGAAACCCTGATTGCGATCGGCAAACGCTGGCGCAAGATGCTCGGTGGCGGCATGCGCCAGTCGGGAATCCTCGCCGCTGCTGGTCAGCATGCGCTCGATCATCATGTCGAGCGCCTGGCCGAGGATCACGCGCGAGCGCAGACGCTCGCCGCCGGCCTGCGCGAAATCAAGGCGATCCAGGTGCAGGCCTGTTATACCAACATGGTTTTCATCGATGTGCCGGCTGGTCGTCTGCGTGAACTCGATCGCCATCTGACCGCGGCCGGCGTGCGCGCGAGCATCGGCTACCTGCCGAGCGTGCGCCTGGTCACCCATCTCGACATCGATGACGCGGCGATTGCACGCGCGATCGAGGCCTTTGCCCGCTTCTTTGACTGATCCGTTGCAGGTTGGGCTGAACGTAAGCGAAGCCCAACCTGCAACGGATCAACAGCATCGCGGCTGAAGCCACTCCCAGACACGCCCCGTGGCATCACGCTCGTGCGAAATGGCGGAATCAGCGGCGGTGGTTCCGCCAAAGAAAGAAGCAGTGACGAGGCAAGAGTCATCGAAGCGCGCCTCCCGTGTTCGGCTTCGGAACATGCGCGTCAATTCAGCGGCAAGCTCCCGGTAGTTCCGTGCGTCTACCCAATCAACCACAGAATCGCCGCATCCCGATTTCCTGCGACCTTATGAAATATTCGGATTTATCAGACTGGCGAAATCGACACGCTTGATCAGGCGTGCCTCGCCGAGACGCTTGCCTTGCACATAGTCGACGCCGGCCTCGCGCAGTACCTGCATGGTCAGCTCGTCCTCGACCTCGCCAGCGATCACGCGCATGTCGAGCGAATGGGCAAGCTCGGAGATCGAGGCTATCACGTCGCGATCAGGGCTTTGTTCGGCTACGCGCTGAACGAGGCTGCGGTCAATGCGGACAAAATCACCGGGCAGTCGCTGCGCGCGCAAATGTGGCATCAGGCCACTCTCGGCATCGGCGCCATTGAGGACGAAGCGACAACCGATCGCGTGCAGACGCGTGATGAAATGCAGGGCCGCCGGCAGGTTGGCCAGCTCCGGGTTGTCGCGGATCTCGAAGATCAGCCGGTCGGCCGGAACGCCGGTGCTGACGATCGACTTCTCGATCGATTCGAGCGATTCAGGATCCGCGAGCGTGGCCGGTGACAGACGGATGACAAGTCCCAGTGGCGTCGCCCTGTTCGGCGAGCTGGCCAATTGCAGAAGCAGACTGTTGACCGCCCATAGATCGATGCGTTGGACCATGCCGACGCGCTCGGCCAGCGGGATGAAGGCACGCGGCAGGATCAACTGACCATCCTTGCCGACCATGCGCAATTGCACGAAGAACAGCGGATTTTCGCTGTTGCGACCGAGTTGCCAACCGATGCTTTCGGGCACCTTTGCCGGGGCTGGCGGCAAGTCGCCTGTCGCTACCAGCGGTTGCACAAGGATGACGAAACGCGCCTGTTCCAGCGCGATACGCAGGCGCTCACTGGGTGCGCTGACCGGCATCGCCGTTTCGGTCGTCGGCACCGTTGCCGGCTCTGCCAGATCTGCCCCGGCGGCAGTCTCGCCGCTCGGCACGGCCGGTACTTCGGCGCGGATTCGAGTGGCCTCGCGGGCCCGCTCGAGCGCCTCGTCGGCCGAAGCAGTACGCGGATTCAGCAACTCGGCACCAATGCGGGCATGTATGCGGTGACGCACATCGCCAACGCTGTATTCGCGCTCGGCCAGCAATCGCTTGAAGCTCTCGACCAGCACCTCGATATTGTCGACCTGCACCTGCGAGAGCAACAGCAGGAAACTGTCACCTTCGCCGCGGGCGAGCACGTCGTCTTCGCGCAAGCGATGCGCCAACGCCTGTGCAACCGAGCGCAGCAACTCGTCGCCGCGCGGTGGTGATTCATCGTCATCGCGATCGATCTCTATATGGATCAGGGCCGAATAGCCGCCGCGATCGCGCAGGCGCACGAGCTCGCCGATCAGGCGTTGGCGCAGATGGCGCGTGTTCGGCAAGCCGGTCAGTGGATCGTGGCTGAGCTCCCATCGCAGGCGTTCGGCGGTACGGCGCTCGGCGATGTCGCGGAAGACGACTACGGCTCCGGATGTTCGCCGGTTGGCCGCCAGCGGCAGTACGGTGTATTCGACCGGCATGCCACTACCGTCACGGCGGCGAAACATCGTTTCGATCTGATGCACCGCTACGCCATCGCTGTAGGCACGGCTCAATGGCGAGCTGTGCGGGGATTCCTGCGGGTGAATCGCAGCCTGGGCAAGCAGGCCGACGAGGTCGTTGTCATCGCCATAGCCGAGCAGGCGCAAGCCGGTCGGATTGACGAAGCTGATGCGCCCATCGCCATCGACGCCGAACACACCATCGCCGACCGAACCGAGAATGCCATCGAGCTGTTCGCGCTCCATCTCGGCGAAACGGCGCATCTCGATGGTGCGCGCGAGTGTGCGGATGCGGGCCAGGAACAGCTCACGTGCCTCGTTCTTGAACATGCACTCACTGGCACCGGCCTGCAGGCAGCGGCGGATGATGTCTTCACGATAACTGCCGGTGATGACGGCGAGGATCGGTGGATCCTTGCGCTCGCTCAAGCGTTTGCACAGCTCGTCGCCGCTGCCGTCCGGCAGGAAATAATCGACGACGACGAGATCGTAGTGGTTCTCCGACGTCAGTTTGTCCGCCTCGGCGATCGAGGCCGCGACATCGACCGCGTAGCCATTGCGTTCAAGCATGTCGCTGTAGGCCTGGCAGACACTTTTCGAGTCGTCGACGAACAGGATGCGGATGCGCTCGCTGACATCCGTCACGGCGTCGTCACCGGTGAAATCGTCCGGGGCCAGCTCGATCACGCTGGCTGGAATGCGACTGAATTGCGACCACAGCAGAAACCGTCCACGCAAGGTGGCTGCCACCCAGTTGCGCACCTCGGCCGACTCCTCGTGCGCCAACAGCAGGGTGGCTGGCGCAGCCGGCGAGTCGCGGGTGAATTCGAGCAGGGCCTGGTATTCGCGGGTCGGTCGGGCCGGCGCACCGACAATCGCCAGCGAATATGGTGGATCACCACCCGCCGAACTGCCGATCCGGCGCAGGTGGTCGAGGGCTTCGAGGTAGTTGCCGATCTCGGCACGCACTGGCAGCGAAGCCGCGTCCAGAGTGCGGCGCAGCAGATGATTAAGGGTGGTCGATCGCTCGACTAGCAGAATTCCGCTCAAAGGGGCCTCGACATCATCCGGAAACCAACGGCGCTGCAATGGCCAGAAACAGCCTGTCCGCAGCGATCCTCGTCGCAGCAACCACCCCTTGCGACGCCGCGACATCAGACCAGTACACGTTTCGCTTTGCAAGGTCGCACAGTGTCCGACTGCGACACTTGGCCATCAAACTTCGATGGGCGACCGAGTTTCATTACACTGTCGGCAACCCGCACAGCGAGCAGCCCATGACTTTTCCACATACCCGCATGCGTCGTATGCGCCGCGATGCGTTTTCGCGCGCGCTGATGCGCGAGACCACGCTGACTTGCAACGATCTGATCATGGTTGCCTTCGTCATTGATGGTGACGATCGGCGCGAGGCGGTAGCCTCGATGCCTGGCGTCGCGCGCTTGTCGATCGATCAGCTGCTCACGATCGCCGACCAGTGCGTCGCACTCGGCATCCCGGCGCTGGCCCTGTTTCCGTCCGTCGATGCGAGTCTGAAGACGCTCGATGCGGCCGAGGCGTGGAATCCGCAAGGCTTGTTTCAGCGCGCCGCCCGCGCGCTCAAGGCACGCCATCCGCAACTCGGCCTGATCGGCGATATCGCGCTCGATCCCTATACCACGCATGGCCAGGACGGCATCATCGATGAAACGGGTTACGTGCTCAACGATGTAACCATCGAAGCCCTGATCCGCATGGCCCTGGCCCAGGCCGAAGCCGGCATCGACATCGTCGCGCCGTCAGACATGATGGATGGGCGCATCGGTGCGATCCGCGCGGCACTCGAAGATGCCGGCTACACCAATACGCGCATCCTCGCCTACTCGGCGAAATATGCCTCGGCTTTCTATGGTCCGTTCCGCGATGCTGTCGGCTCGTCGGCCAATCTCGGCCAGGGTGACAAGCACACCTACCAGATGGATGTCGGCAACAGCGACGAGGCCCTGCGCGAGGTTGAACTCGATATCGGTGAAGGTGCCGACATGGTCATGATCAAGCCGGGTCTGCCGTATCTCGACATCGTGCGTCGGGTCAAGGACCATTTCGGCATGCCGACTTTCGTCTACCAGGTCAGTGGCGAATACGCGATGCTCAAGGCCGCCGCGCAGAACGGCTGGCTCGACGAGCGCGCCATTGTGCTCGAATCGTTGACTGCCATGAAACGTGCCGGTGCCGATGCGATCCTGAGCTACTTCGCCATTGATGCCGCACGCTGGTTGCGCGCAGACTGAACCCGCTCGATCCGTCGGCCAATCCGGAGTCAATGCATGCAAATCATCGAAGAAGAATCGGCAAACCCGACCGGCGGACAAGGGGATCCAGGTCGGTATGCCGTATTCGGGCAACCGATCGCGCATTCCCTGTCGCCACGCATCCATGCTGCGTTTTCGCGACAACTTTCGATTCCACTCGAGTACCGGGCGATCGAAGCCTCGGCCGAGGAATTCGTCGGCGCGCTCGCGGCCTTCGCCGCGCGCGGTGGCTGCGGCGCCAATGTGACCCTGCCGCTGAAGCAGCATGCGGCGCGACTCTGTCTTTCAATCAGCGAGCGCGCACGCCAGGCCGACAGCGTCAACACCCTCGTCCGCCGCGGTGAAGGCTGGCATGGCGAGAGTACCGACGGGGCTGGCCTCGTGCGCGACATCAGCAGTCGGCATGGCCTGTACGTGCGTGGCCGCCGAACACTGTTGCTCGGAGCCGGCGGCGCCGCGCGTGCGGTCGCCTTTGCCCTGCTCGAGGCCGGCGTCTCTGAATTGACCATTTGCAACCGCACCCCCGAGCATGCCGACTCGCTGGCCGATGCGATTGGACAGCCGGAAAGCGTGAATACCCGCTACTGGAACGATCTCGGTAACTGGGGTGGATTCGATCTGGTCATCAACGCCACCTCGGCCGGCCACAGCAACCAGTCGCTTGGCCTGCCAGCAGCGCTGCTCGCCGCGCGCGCGATCTGCTACGACCTGTCCTACGGCAAGGCCTCGTTCGGATTCCTCGCCTGGGCGCGCAGCGTCGGCGCCGGCCACGCGATCGACGGCCTCGGCATGCTCGTCGAACAGGCTGCCGAAGCGTTCGAGATCTGGCACGGCCAGCGCCCCGAAACCGATTCGATTTATGCCGAGTTGCGTGCCTATCTGCCGGGCGACGCCGAGGACTGAAATTCGTGTTCGATTGCCGCAGCGGTTGCGGTGCCTGCTGTATCGCGCCGTCGATCACCTCACCGATTCCGGGCATGCCGGATGGAAAACCGGCCGGAGTGCGCTGCATCCAGTTGACCGAATACAACGCCTGCGCGATTTTCGGCAGGCCGGAACGCCCGGCCGTGTGCGCGCAGCTTCAGCCCGAGCCAGCGATGTGCGGAAGCGATTACGCTGAGGCGATGGTGTTTCTGCAACGACTCGAACGGCAGACATCGCCGACGTGAAATCCCCTGGTCAGATTCCGCTGGGTGGCAGGGTCAGCAGGTACATCGCGATGATGCCCCAGCCGATATTCAACACGCTGAACACGGCCAGGGCGATCGACCAGGCGAAGCTGCGCTTTGCCCACATTGAATCCGGCCCACTTGCGTGCCCGGCCAGGCTGAGACCGAGGCCGAGCAATCCTGCCGCCAGCCACCAGGGCTGCACGACCAGGAACTGCCGCGTCAGCGCTGGCAGGGCATCGGCATCATGCGTGTCGAACAGCTTCGAGAACACCAGCCAGCACACGGCGCTGAAGACCACGGCGGTGACCGGCGAAAGGATCTCGATTCGCCTGGTAGAACTTTCCTGATCGCGTGGGTGCACGGCTCAGGCTCCGCTCTGGCGCAGATACTGGTCTTTCAAGCGCACATAGTTCTGCGCCGAGTAGTGGAGCTTTTCGACTTCGACCTCGCTGAGCTTGCGCACGAAGCGCGCCGGATTGCCGAGCCAGAGTTCGCCCTCGCCGACCACCTTGCCCGGGCTGAGCATGGCGCCGGCGCCGATCATGCTGTGCTTCCTGACCACGGCGCCATCGAGGATCGTCGCATGGATGCCGATCAGGCAGGCGTCCCCGATCGTGCAGGCATGGATGACGGCCGCGTGGCCGACCGTCACGTCGGCACCGATCAGCAACGGCGAGCCGCCGGGTGTGTATGGGCCATCGTGGGTGACGTGCAGCACGGCACCGTCCTGGATACTGCTGCGCGCGCCGATGCGGATGTGATGGACGTCGCCACGCACGACCGCGCAGGGCCAGATCGAAACATCGTCGCGGAGCTCGACATCACCGATCACGATCGCATCGGCGTCGACATAGACGTTCGATCCGAGCGTTGGAAGGATGCCGTTGAAGGCACGAATGCTCATGCGCTGAATCCGTGGTGGGGTTGCAGAAAACTAGCACGAGCCGATGCCGACCGATGCGCCTGAAGCGGGTTCGGCTGCGACTGCGACGGTCTTGCCGTTAGACTGGACGCATGGACACGCCTGAATCGATCGATCTCGACGCGCTGTTGGCGCGCCAACAAGCCGCCTGGCGGGCGAATACGCCAACCCCGGCCCAGCGCCTGCGCGATCTCGGCGCGTTGCGCGAAGTGCTCAGGCGCCGCTTTGACGAACTGGCCGAGGCCATGAGTGCGGATTTCGGCCGCCGCTCGAAGCACGAAAGCCTGCTCACCGACGGCATGACCGTGTTGCACGAGATCGACCACATGCGCAGGCATCTGGCGCGCTGGTCGCGCTCGCGCCATCGCCTTGCCGACTGGTTGTTCTGGCCCGCGCGCACCGAAGTCCAATACCGGCCGCTCGGCGTGGTCGGCATCATTTCGCCGTGGAATTATCCGGTCAATCTGGCCCTGATTCCGCTGGTGACGGCGATCGCCGCCGGCAACCATGTGATGCTCAAGCCATCCGAGCACACGCCGCGCACCTCGGCGCTGTTGCGCGACCTGCTCGCCGAGGTGTTTCCCGAGGAGCGCGTTGCCACGGTGCTCGGCGGGCCGGACATTGCCGCGCGATTTGCCGGTTTGCCGTTCGATCACCTGTTCTTCACCGGATCGACCGATGTCGGGCGCAAGGTCATGGCCGCTGCCGCCCCCAATCTGACCCCGGTGACCCTCGAACTTGGCGGCAAGTCGCCGGCGATCATCGCTCCCGGTTATCCGATCGAAACCGCCGCGCAGCGTATTGCTGCCGGCAAGCTGCTGAATGCCGGGCAGACCTGCATCGCGCCCGACTACGTGTTGCTGCCGAATGAGCAGCGCGAAGCCTTCATCGAGGCGATGCGCGCCTACGTCGTGCGTCACTATCCGCAATTGAAGACGACGCCGGACTACACCAGCATCGTGCATGACGGCCACTACCGGCGTCTGCACGGTCTGGTCGACGAGGCGCGCAAGGCCGGCGCCACGATCGTCACCTTGCCCGACGAATCAGCACACGATGCCGAGCGACGCGTGTTCGCGCCGACCCTGGTCGTCGATCCGGATCCGTCATTGCGGGTCATGCAGGAAGAGATTTTCGGACCGATTCTGCCGCTGATCGGCTATTCGCGTATCGAGGAGGCGATCGAGTTCGTCAATGCCCGTCCGCGTCCGCTGGCCTTCTATCATTTCGACCACGAGCGCCAGCGTACGCGCGAAGTGCTGAAATCGGTTCTGGCCGGCGGCGTCACGGTCAATGACTGTGTCCTGCATATCGCCCAGAGCGAACTGCCGTTTGGTGGCGTCGGCCCGTCGGGCATGGGCCACTACCACGGTCACGCCGGATTCCTGACCTTCTCCAAACAGATGCCGGTGCTCTACCAGGCGCGCTGGTCGTCAATGGCCCTGCTGCGCCCGCCGTACAAAAAACTGGCCGATTTTGTCACTCGCTGGCTGACGCGCTGAGCGTTCAGCCGCTGTCGGGGTTCAGGCTTTCATCCCTATCCTCGACTTCCTGTTTCCATAAGGGTGGCGTCAAGCTTGCATGGGCAAGCGCTCGGCGCCCGAGAACCCATATTCACTCCATGACCAAGAAATCCGAACATATCCCCGCCCGTCGCAACGCGCCCGAAACGCAAACCGATCTGGCCAGCCGCATCACGCGGCACCTGCTGAATCTGCTCGGCAGCGTGCCCGGCACCGATGAAAAGTGCGGCGAGGACACCGAGACACGCGTGCAGACGTTGACCAAGGCGGCGGCGAACAAGGCTGCGCTTGCGGCCGGCGCCCTCGCCCTCCCACCCGGGCCGCTCGGCTGGCTGACCATCGTTCCCGAACTCGTCGCGATCTGGCGCATCCAGGCCCAACTCGTGGCCGACATCTCGGGCGCCTATGGCGTCAGCGCGCGCCTGAACCGCGAGCAGATGATGTATTGCCTGTTCCGCCATGCTGCCGCGCAGGCGGTACGCGATCTGGTCGTGCAGGTTGGCGGTCGCCTGATCGCGCAGGATGTTCCGATGCGGGTGATCGAGCGCGTGGCCAAGGCGGTTGGTGTGCGCGTGACCAAGCGCATCGTCGGTGGCGGCATCTCGCGCTGGCTGCCGGTGATCGGTGCAGTCGGCGTCGGTGTCTATGCCTGGTACGACACGCGTCAGGTCGCGCGAACCGCAATCCGCCTGTTCGGTGGTGGCCCGAGTACGGTCGATGTCGTGCTGGCGGCAATGGACGAGGAGGATGCGCGCGCCGCAGCACAAGCCGAGTCGGCCGCCCACGAACGAACGCCTGAACGCCTGCGCCGCAGCGCCTGAGCGAAGGATCGACTGAGCCGGTCGCCCGGGCACGAGCCGGCACGATCGCGCGCAAAATTTGCGCAGCAGCACAACAATCAGCTCTCGGCCGGGTGAAACTTGCCGGAAGGGCTGACGGCAGCCATTGCCGGATCTCACACGGGGCATTCGCCATGAATCACCGCAAAGCCTGGATCGGTCTGGCCCTGCTCGCCGCGACCCTGTGGGCGCATACCCTTTTTGCGGCGACGATCGAGATCACGCCGGCCGACAACTATCGCAGCGTGATGCAGAACCTGGTCGCCGGCGACAACCTGATCCTGCACGGGGGCAGCTATCCGCTGTCGAGCTTTTTCGAGCTGGTTCTCAACGGCACGGCCCAGGCGCCGATCACGATCCGCGCCGCCGCCGGCGAGAACCCGGTCATCTCCTATGTCAACGCAAACCAGAACATCGTCAACATCCGCAATTCCTCGTATCTGATCATCGATGGCATCGAGTTCAGCGGCGGTTCGCGCGGCATCCGTCTGCAGGCATCCTCGGACATCACGATGCGCAACTGCCATGTCCATCACACGGCAGCCAACGCGATCAGCGCCAACGACATCGGCAGCGACTACGCGCGTTTGAGCTTTGTCCACAACGAGGTCGATCATGCCGGGGAACGGCTGAAGGCTTCTATCTCGGTTGCAACAACGACGAGTGCCGTATCCACGACTCGCTGATCGCCAACAACCATATCCACGATCTGACCGGCCCCGGCGTGACCCAGGGTGATGGCATCGAAATCAAGGCCGGCAGTTACGCCAACACCGTGCGCGACAACGTCATCCACGACACCGCCTATCCCGGCATTACGCTGTATCACACCAACGGCAATGGTGCGCCCAACATCATCGAACGCAACCTGGTCTGGGCGAGCGGCGACAACGGCATCCAGGTCACTGCCGATGCCATTGTCAGAAACAACATCGTGCTCAGCGCATTTGCCCACGGCATCGGCATCCATCCCTCGCAAGGCGGGACGGTCGGCAACCTCGTCATCGTCAACAACACCGTGCTCAAGGCCAGCGGCGATGCGATCCATATCAATGGCGTCAGCGGCAGCGTGCTGATCGCGAACAACGCTTTGTATGTCGCCAATGGCCGAGCCGTGTATGCGGATGGAACGACCAGCCTGGTCACGATGCTGGCCAATGTCGGCACAGGAACCCTGGCAGGCGTAAGTGGCGGCTTCGATGGCTCCGGCAATATCGCCACGGATTTCGTCTCGGCAAACCACTCCGGCGCACCACCGATGGACCTGGTGCCGCCTGGCGGTCGTCTGGCCGGAACTGCCGCGATCACCCACCTCCCGGCCGACGATTTCAACGGGCGCTTGCGCCAGCCGCAGGCCGACATCGGCGCGTACCGCGCGAACCCGCTCGGCAATACCAGCTGGCCATTGCAGGGTGGCTTCAAGGATCTCGACTCGATCTTCGTCGACGGCTTCGAGCCCTGAAACCGCCGCGCAGACTTCCGCCTTGCCGCTGTGGCCAGAGCGGATTTCGCGGGTCAGTCGGGCATGGCGCGATCGCCCGCAATCCAACGAATGGAGACGCGGCAGCCTGGCGGCCTCAGGCGCGCAGACGCCGGGCGAGCTCGGCCAGGCGATGAAGCGATATGCTGCCGGCCCGACTGATGCGGCGGCGGCTGACCTGTTTGCCGCAGAGCCATCCTGTGTCGGCCGCACGCGGACGACCTGCGTGGCGACGATGCTCAGTGGCGGCGATGCCGAAAATGCCCCGCCGCAAACGGCGACGGCGACGGTCAATTGCCGGGTCTTTCCGGGTACCTCGGTCGACGCGCTCACCTCGCCGATGCGCAAGGACGTCGAGGCCGCGGTCAGCAAAGCGCTGCACAGCGTCTATTCAGGTGTTCCGATCATTCCTGATCAGGCCTCTTATTACCCCGACGGCACGACCTTTCGTGCTGCGGACATTCCAACCCATGGCGCCAGCGGCCTGTTCCTGAAGGACAGCGACAGTTTCGCCCATGGTCTCAATGAACGTATCCCGGTGGCTGCCTTCGACAAGGACCGGGCTTACTGGCGTGCGCTTCTCGTCGAGCTCGCCGGGAAGCACTGAATCGGGCGAGCGGTCACAGGTTCGCCGTCAGGGATTTTCGACAGGTTGAATCGGGCGACCTGTTCCGGCCCGGCAGACCCGATTGCGACCTTCGTTCTTGGCCCGATAGAGCGCCGTGTCTGCATCGCGCAGCAGATCCGCGCCATTGTCGTCCGGTGCCGGTATGCGGCTCATGACGCCTGCACTGATCGTGATCGTCTGTGTGTCATTGCCGAGCGTGCGCGCTGGCAGCGCCTCGATCAGGGCGCGCATGCGCTCGGCGCAGTCCTCGACGATCTCGATATTCGCGTCGATCATCAGGCAGACAAATTCCTCGCCGCCGAAGCGGGATACGAGATCCTGCTCACGCGTCGCGCTCCGCAGGGCATGGGCGACCGCGCGCAGGGCCACATCGCCGGCAAGGTGGCCGTGGGTATCGTTGTATTCCTTGAAGTGATCGACATCGATGACGACAAGTCCGATCGGTAGTGAGCGCGCCACGGCACGCTCGATTGCGGTATTGAGCGCCTCCATCAGGCGACGTCGGTTGGCGACACCGGTCAACGGATCCTGATACGAAAGTTCGGTCAGGCGCTGGTTGGCCGCGCGGATTTCCGAAGTGCGCCGGGCGACCTCGTGTTTCAGATGACGCTGACGCCGGCGCAGGCCATGGTTGTAGAGCATGACCAGGCCGAGTGCGAAGGCCAACCCGAGCAACCCGAGCAATAAGCGGATCCACAGTTGCTCAAACCAGCGTGCCTCGATCGAGAATTCGAGCGAGATCGGCGCACTGGTGATGCCGGCGTAGTCACGCCCCTCGACTTTCAGGGCGTAGTTTCCGGGCGACAATCGACCGAATCGGCGGTGATGCTCAGCGCTCCAGTCGCCGGGTTCTGTTTCCAGACCGACCAATTGACTGCGATAGGTCGAATCCTGCTCGCGCAAGCCGGAAAGAACCGAATAGCTGATTTCGAGATCCTTCATGCCGGCGGGCAGAATTCTTGAGGACGCATCACTCGCAGCATGGATTTTTCCATCGACGATGATCTCGGTGAAACGCAAGGGTTTCGGCTGTGCTCGCTGCAAGGCCGTGTTGATGTTCGGGTCGTACATGCTCAGCCCGCCCAAGGTGCCAACCCAGTAGCGATCATGCGCATCGACAAACTGCGCATTGGTGTTGCATTCGTCGTGGACGAGGCCATCGCGGCGCCGGAACACACGCTGGACATAATGCTGATCCGCTGTCGGCGTCAGTTGCTGGACACCGTTGTTGGTGCAGACATAGATGCGCCCCTGGCTGTCCTCGATGACCGAGTAGACAGTTGGATCTGGTGTTAACGGGATAGACGTGTCGGTAAGCAGCAGCGGGTGTTCCGGATCGCTGACATCGAGATGCAGGACCCCGTTGCGACTGCTCGCCGCCCAAAGCGTCGCTCGAGCGGAATGCCTGAGCAGGGTGACGCCGCGAAAGCTGTCCGCCGGGAGCCCCTGGATCAGCTTCCATTGCAGGCCGTTGAATACCGCCAGTCCCTGGTTGCTCGCCGCCCAAAGCCACGAGCGGCCATGCGCGTCGATCTGCTCGGTCATGCCGATGACCGCCCAGGGCTGGGTTGCGCCGTCGGCGAGGAACTGCGTCCAGCGATCCTGGCGCAGGCGATAGATGCCGCTGCGCAGGGTGCCAAACCAGGTTTCGTGGATCCCGTCCTGCTGCCGCGAGATCGCAATTGCGGCCAGATCGTCGGTGTTCTTCGGCCACGGTGATTCGATCGGAATGGAATTGAGCGCGTCATCGATCCGCATCAACTCACCGTTGATCAGGCTGATCAGTCGCTGCGGCCGGCCATTGGTATCGGGCAGACGCCAGACCTGGCGCACGCCTTCGTGCGGCAGCTTGCCGTTCGCATGCGTGAAATAGCGCCATTCACCATCTTGCAGCAGGGCGAGTCCGTCCTTGGCACTGCCGACCCAGAGTCGCTCGCCGCCCTTGCCATCGGGCTCAAGCATGGCGGCGAAGATGCCGTTCTCGGTCGAGCCGAGCAGGGATACGGTCTGCCACTGGCTGTTGGTCAAGGCGGTTCGTGCGATACCGCCCTCGGTCGCCAGCCAGAGCAGTTCGGTGCCATCGGCATTGGTCTGCAACTTGATCCCGCGTACCGCGTCGGAGGGCAGGCCATTGCGACGATCGAACACCGCGATCTTCTCGTTGCGGAAACGCAGCAGGCCGGCGCGTGATGCCATCCAAACGGTGCGCTCGCCCTGTGCCGAATAAGTGGCTTGGGCCGAGTAGATCGCCTCGCTCGGCAATTCACCGGCCGCCGCACGCCAGATCCGGATGCCATCGTTGCGGATGCGGATGACGCCCTCGCCATAGGTCAGGATCCACAACTCCTCGGTATCACCATCATGGGTGCGCAGCAGGTCGGTGCCGTGCAAGGTGGCAAACCCGGGCAGATCGACACGCTGCCAGGGCAGCGTTTTGCCATCGCTGCCGAGGTTGCGAAACCAGACGCCATCACGGGTCGTCGCCATCCATTGACGGGGCTGGCCAAACAGTGTCTCGGTCTGCTCAATCCGTGAAACCGGGCCGAGCCGCACCGAACTGTTGCCAGGATCGGCCTGCCACTGCTCACCAACAAGGCGACGGAAGCCGCGGTCGTCGCTGACCCAGAACTCCGGCGTGCCATCGGCATTGAATGTTTTCGAGAAGCGCTGGTGGAACTCATTGCGCTCCGCAAGCAGCGTCCATGTCCGGCCGTCATAGCGAGCCAGGCCTTCGCGTTCGAAGATCGCCCACAAGGTGCCGCTTGTATCGACCTGCATGTCGCGCACCAGACTGTGCGCCTCGGCAAATGGCCACGGTGTCCAGCGATAACCGTCAAAACGCGCCAACGTCGACGCCGAACCGCCCCAGACAAAGCCTTGCTTGTCCCAGCCAAGCGTGCTCCAGACCTCGTCGGAGAGGCCTTCGCGCGAGGAATACACGGTGAAGGTCGGCGGACTCTCGTCGGCGACATCGAGCGGTCGCAACGGGAGTTCCGTTGCATGCGCGCCTGCGCAGACGACCAGAAATGACAGCGCGGCAAGAGGGCGGAAGCAGGTCAGCAGAACGCGGATCCTTCAATTGAGCGAGCCAAACCATGTGACCCGACATGCCGGGAGTGCAATCACCGAGCACGAACCATGCCCCATGTAGCACCATGGCGCCCAGCGTACCGCCCAGACCAGGTGAGCGCCACGCCTGCGGGAACGCAAGCGACGGCGTGTCCGCTGGTGACCTGGGAAGGGAACCGGCTGCGTCGATCCAGGCGCGGCGAGTTCCAGCGCCCTTTTGACTTGTTCGGGCTGGCAGCCCGTTGGATTCGGCCAGCTTGGGGCAGATAGCGCAAAGCGGATTCCGCCGCGCGAAGCATCGTCCCGCAGTTCCGCGTGTTCACCTCACGAACGGCGGGATCGTCCGGTGGCAGTTTCGCCCTATGTCGGTTGGCAGCCTGTCAGGCTTCGCCGGTTGAGGCGAGAATTCGACAGTGCAAGGGCAACAAGCGACGATTTTCAGGCCCAATCAACAGGATCGAGCCTGACAGCTACTCGGCAACATAGCGCCAGGGCTGGTTCGGTCCGGCGCGGTGCCAGACCGTAAAGAACGGAATTGGCTTGCGTTCGCTGCCATCCCCGGCACCCTGGTTGAAGCGGATGGTGCCGATGCTGACGCCGAGATAACCGAATACAGCGCAACCATGAACAGGATCCGCCAGCCCGGCTGCAGAATGTGATGTAGTTGGCAGTTCGCCCCGGACCTGATCGGTAACGACCAGCGAAGCAAGCCCCCTATGGTGTCGCAGCGGTCGGCTTCGCCGCGATCTTTTCATCGAAGGAAAACAAAATGATCAAAGAAATATTTGGCGCTGCAGTCGCAGCCGCCCTGGTCTGCGCCGGTTCGCCGGCGTTCGCGAATGAAGCGACCTCGGACGGATTTCCGCCGGCGCAGAACCTCAGCTATTACAACGTTCCGGGAGCCGACCAGGCCACGGACGGCGTAGCCGCGCCATTCGCCGGGAGTGCCTATCTCTTCCTCGCGGGTTCCGCCTTCACGCCGCGCACCAGCAGCCAGACCGTTACCTATTCCGGTGGCGGTTGCTCCTATTCCGACGCAGCTCTGACCACGAGCCTGGAACTGCCGGACAACGCCATGATCCAGGGCGTCCGTCTCTTCTACTACAGCACCGCACCAGCGAACCTGGTTGGCATGTTCCTGACCCGTTACACGGGCGACGGATCCTTCACCGACTTGCTGACCGGGACATCGACGATCAGTACCGGCTATGCCAGCGAATACTTCTCGTTGCCGGCCCCGGTTGCCATTGACAACTCGGGCCAGTCCTATGCGCTGACCGCAACGATGGTTGCCGGCGCCCGTCTCTGCGGTATGCGCGTTTTCTATTCACCGTAGGGAGGCGATCATGACAACAATCAATCGAAAACCCTTTCCGGTGGTGGTCATGGTCGGCTTGCTCACGCTTTCGGCAGCGCTGCCGATCGCTGCGGCACCCGGCGACCAACCGGCCCCGCCACGCGCTCCGGCATTGTCACAGCCGGATCAACCTGCGGGCACTGCATTCAGCTACCTCTTCATTGCCGGTTCGACTTTCCATCCTTTGGAAAGCACTACCACCTACAGCTATCCCGGCAGTGGTTGCATCTCCAAGACCGGAGGCAGTAATCCCGTGTTTGCACACAAGGTGGTGTTGCCGGAAGGCGCCGTAGCGCGCTACTTGCGCCTGTACTTCTACGATGACTCGACGAGTTCCGTGGTTGCCTTCTTCACGACCTACGATGGAGCAGGCAATTTCGTCGAGAGCACCAACGTAGGCTCCACAAACACGGCAGGCGGCTATGGCTCGACACTCTCGGCGTTGTTCAGCCATCAGGTTGACCCATTTGCGTCCTCGATCAACATTGCCGTGAACATGGGAGTCCAGAACGACAGCACGCTGCGATTCTGCGGTGCGCGCATTGCCTACAACGCACCGATCACCGATCGCATTTTCGCCAACGGCTTTGATCTGACCCCGCTTTAAGCTCATCGGCCCGTCTGCACCACAAGCAGTGGCCCTGCCGATCCTGGCAGGGCCGCATCGTCATCATCTGGTGCGAGCAGCGTGGTATCGGCGACACCTTTCCAATCCGACTGCGCGTATCGTCGCGAATCCTCTGTGCAGAGTCGGAATGCCAAAATGAAAAGGCGCAAGATCGGTTTCGACGGCCCCGAGGTTTCCGCGATCGGCCTGGGCTGCATGGGCATGAGCGAATTCTATGGTCCGCGCGATGACGCCGAATCGATCGCGACGATCCATCACGCCCTCAACCACGGGCTCAACTTCCTCGACACCGCCGATATGTATGGCCCGTACCTCAATGAGGAACTGGTCGGTCGGGCGATCCGTGGTCGTCGTGATGAAGTCGTGCTGGCGACCAAGTTCGGTTTCGTGCGCGATCCCGACGAACCGAACAAGCGCATCATCGACGGCCACCCGCGCCGCGTTGGCGAGGCTTGTGATGCGAGTCTGCGCAGGCTCGGCGTCGACACTATTGACCTCTACTATCTACATCGCGTCGATGCGCGCGTACCGATCGAGGACACGGTCGGCGCTATGGCCGACCTGGTCACGGCCGGCAAGGTGCGCAGGCTCGGGCTTTCCGAGGTCGGCCCGGCGACCCTGCGCCGCGCATGCGCGGCGCATCCGATCAGCGCGCTGCAGAGTGAGTACTCGCTGTGGTCACGCGATCCGGAAACCGAAGTACTCGATGTCTGCCGCGAGCTAGGCATCTCGCTGGTCGCTTACAGTCCGCTTGGTCGAGGTTTTCTGACCGCCACGATCCGCAGCGTGGAGGATTTTTCCGAATACGACTACCGGCGCCTGCAGCCGAGATTCCAAGGCGAGAGTTTTGCCCTCAATCTCGCCTTGGTCGACGCCGTGAGCCAACTGGCTGCGAGCAAGGGAATAAAACCCGCGCAACTCGCCCTGGCCTGGGTGCTGGCCCAGGGCGCAGATATTGTGCCGATTCCAGGTACCAGGCGGCGCGCCTCCCTCGACGAGAACATCGCCGCCGTCGATATCAGACTGGATGCCACTGAGCTTGCCGCGCTCGAGGCCATCTTCCCGGCCAATGCTGCCAGCGGCGACCGCTGCCCGCCGGGGATGATGAAATTCCTTGCGCCTTGACCGGCAGTGCACGCCAATGAACATGATCACAAAAGGCCAATCGGTCGTTGTCTGTGTGCCGCCAGGTTGATCAGCTTGGTCAAATCGCAGCTCTCGGCCAGAAGCAGTCGATCATTGCACTCACTCAGGGTATTCGACCCAGAGCCGCCGCGCTGCTCAAGATTGCTGGTTGATCACAACTTGAGGAACCGTCGGAGGCGGGGCGTTGAGCTACGTCACGGGCTGGGCAAGGACACTCGCATCCTGCGGCCGCCAGCGATTGATCAGCCAGACCAGCGACAGCATCACGGGCACTTCGACGAGCACGCCGACCACGGTGGCCAGAGCGGCACCAGAGTTCAAGCCGAACAGCGAAATCGCCACCGCTACCGCCAGCTCGAAGAAGTTGGAGGTGCCGATCAGACAGGCCGGGCCAGCGATGTCATGCGTCAGCTTCAGCCAGCGTGCGCCGATCCAGGCAATGGCAAAAATGCCGTATGTCTGCAGCACCAGCGGTACCGCGATCATCGCTATGACCAGCGGCTGGGCGATGATGGTGTTGGCCTGGAAGCCGAACAGCAGAACCACGGTGGCAATCAAGCCGATGATTGACCATGGCTTGAGGGCGGCGACAAAGTCGACCAAAGCATGCGGCGAACGCTTCACCAGCCAGCGCCGCGTCGCCATGCCTGCCAGCAGCGGCAGCACGACGTAGAGCACGGTCGACAGCAGCAGCGTCTCCCAGGGTACCGATAGATTGGTCACGCCAAGCAGGAAAGCCGCGATCGGCGCAAACGCCACCACCATGATCAGATCGTTCACCGACACCTGGACCAGGGTGTAGCTGGCATCGCCACGCACCAGCTGGCTCCAGACGAAGACCATCGCGGTGCAGGGCGCGACGCCAAGCAGGATCATGCCGGCGATGTACTGCGAGGCCGACTGCGGGTCGACCCACGGGGCGAAGACGTAGTGGAAGAACAGCACACCCAGCGCGGCCATCGTGAACGGCTTGATCAGCCAGTTGACGGTGAGCGTGAGCAGCAGGCCGCGTGGCTTTCTGCCGACATCTTTCACCGCCGACCAGTCGATCTGGATCATCATCGGGTAGACCATCACCCAGATGAACACCGCAACCACCAGATTGACGTGGGCAAACTCCAGACTGGCGATAGCCTGGAACAAGCCGGGCACCAGCAACCCCAAGCCGACACCGGCAAGTATCCCCAGCCCGACCCATACCGTCAGGAAGCGTTCGAATAGTCCCATCTCAGCTGGCTCCAATCGTGTTGAGCGCGACGCGCAGGGACTCGCGATCAAAGTCTTCCAGCGGCAGCGCCAGCAGCTGCAGCATGCGGTAACCAATCGCCTGCCGGGTCAGCTCGAAGGCGCGGCGCTTGCCAACTTCGCCGCCTTCGGCATTGGAAGGATCCGGGTAGCTCCAGTGCACCTTGGCAGGCGCACCATCGGTTCCGCCAAAGAACACCGGGCAGGCCTCCGCAGCCGCGCTGTCGCAGACCGTGATCACGGCCGCCAACGGCGGCGCACCGGCGACGCTGAACTCATCCCAGCTCTTGCTGTGATAGCCCTCCGTGGCGATGCCGGCGTTCTGCAGTACTTCGAGCGCGAACGGGTTGATGCGACCGCTCGGCGCGCTGCCGGCGCTGTGTGCGCGGACGTCGAGTCCGAGCTTGTTCGCCCAATGGTTGAGCATGCCCTCGGAAAGCACGCTGCGCGCCGAGTTGTGCGTGCACAGGATCAAAATGTGGATAGTCATTGCGAAAGGTCTTGTGGGCGGTTCGAGTACGCGGGCTGTGCTTGACCCGGACTATTCATGAATAGTCCGGGTCAGCAGCAGCCGGCGGCAGCTTCGCTGACAGCAGCCTCTGCACGCGGTGTCGGCGTACAGCAGGCCTTGGCGACCGGGCTCTCGGTTTCGCGGAATACCGGGATGTCGCCAAGGGTGTGGAAATGTTCCCAGGCGATGCCCTGCGGATCGGTGATCCAGTGCTTCTCGCTGCGTGCGTAGCAGCAACTGGTCGCACCTTCATCCAGCAGCGCCATGTCGGCCGAACGGGCGCGCGCCTTCAGCGCATCCAGCTCGGCCGCGTCGTCGACCTGGATGCCAAGATGATCGATTCCTGCAACCGCTCCGCGGGCGGAAATGGCGAAATTGATCCGTGGATCGTCGAGCATCCACTTGGCGTAGTCGGCCTCGTGACGACTCGGCTCGGCGGCGAACAGCTGGTTGTAGAACGCAACGCTTGTGGCCAGATCGTCGACGTGCAGATGAACGTGGAAGCGCTTCATGGAAATTCCTCAGAATCAACAGGGTGGGCAGTTCACCGTGACGGACTCGCCGCTGGAATCGCCGGCACAGCAGTGCGCAGTGAGATAGGCCCGCAACGCGTTCATACGCGCCAGCGACGGGCGGTAGATCAGATTGCGGCTCTCTCGCTCCTGCACAACCAGACCGGCGTGCATCAGCTCCTTGAGGTGGAACGAGAGCGTCGACGAAGGCACATCCAGTGCCGCCGCCAGCTCGCCAGGCGTCAATCCCGAGTTCGCCTTGTGCACCAGCTCGCGGAACACCCGCAGACGCAGCTCCTGCGCCAAGGCACCTAGACAAGCGAGCGCGTCTTGTTCTTCCATGTCTCCATATTTCCGGAATCATGGAACCAAGTCAAGCCCCCGGGTTGCTTGGGCGTCGGCTTCGCATGTGCGCCGTGAAAACTTGCCGCTCGAACAAGAGCGTGCCGGGTGTGGACGGGCAGGATTTCGCGGACGTGGTGGAACGGCGGCTCGGCGAACTGGCGCTTGCGCTCAGCGAGCGGACTTACCGGCAGGATCCGATCAGACGTGTTTTCATTCCAAAAGCCGCCGGCAAGCTTCGGTCGCTCGGAATATCCACACTGGTGCAGTGCTTGCGAAATATTTGAACTATTTGTGCTTGCTTCAACCCTTGCAGCGCGAAATCAGGTTCAGCGGATCCGCGCTTTTCTCTGCCAACGGTGGTTTCGATCCGTGATCGAACGCTTCTGGTCAGGATCACGAGAGCGTCAGCGCGCAGCAATGACCCACAAAGCCCTGTGCGGTTCCTGGGCAATCCGATTTCATTCGTTTGGACGGCCAAAACCAATGATATCCTGCATAAAATCACCAGCGCGAATCGGAGGCTTGGTTCAAGTAATAACCAAACACTGCACTAGCCCGGATTGTTCATGAAATACAAGCGCGGGCGCGTGTTTCTCATGAATAGTCCGGGCTGCTACCTCGACCCGAAAGTTTCGCCTGGTCATGCGTCGCGATGGAATGAACTCGTCAATGGCAGAGAGCCATCCACAAATTCCTCTTGTTTGCATGGGGCCATTGCAGCAAGATCGGGGGAGCTTTTCTGAAGCCTTGCCGGATCGCGGTAGAGGCTTGTGGCCCAACGGGAGAAAACATGAAGCGCGTAACCGGGATCGGTGGAATCTTCTTCAAATCGAATGACCCGGAAGCGCTCGGTGCCTGGTACAGGGATCACCTTGGATTGGATGTGACCGATTGGGGTGGGGCCATTTTCAATTGGGGCGGCCCCGGAAGCGAGCAAGGCATGACCATCTGGAGCGCATTCAAGAAAGATACGACTTACCTGGAGCCTGGAACCGCCAGTTTCATGGTCAACTTCCGAGTCGCTGACTTGCACGCTCTGCTCGCCGCACTCAGAAGTGAAGGCTGCAACGTGGAGGATCGCACTGAGGAATCAGAGCAGGGAAAATTTGGCTGGGTCATCGACCCTGAGGGCAACAAGGTCGAGCTCTGGCAACCGCCCACCACACAGTGACCTGGGGTCTGACGATCAATCAAGCCGACGTGCCGATGCACGAGGCTAATTTCGGTTGTCAGGCTTTGCAGGAACCAATGTCGCTGAGTCCCTATCTGCAAGAGCACTTCGTTGACAAGCCAACCTTTGCGTCACTCACCGGCATCTCCATCGAGCGACTTGACCAACTCATCGCCGCCGCTGCTATCCCAGGTGCCACGTACACGTGCGACGGGTGCAGCGTTTGTTCCGCAGCATTTGGCGATACTCACACGCAAGAGTCGTTGACGGGCGCATATTTTCGACCCGAGTGTGTCCGCTGGGCGAGGATTGCCGCTCAGTCACCTGTCAACCTGGAACAGCACCATGTGCTTAGGCAACTTGAGGGTGAACTCCGCATTGCATTGCGAAATTATTGCGAAGATCCGGCGGCCATCGAGGCCAAGGTGCAAAGCTATCTACCTTGCTTCTGGAATGGCACCTTTGGTCTCTGCGTCGCTGACCCGTCCACTGGAGCGGGAATCGCCAGAAAGGAAATGCTTCAGGAGAGGCTCACGGCGGTCACGGAAAACGGCAGCAGGCCGTCGCCTGCCGGGATATCACAACAGGAATTGCTTCGACTGATCGATGACTACGCTGCTGCTGCAATGCCATTTGCACCAACCGAGTATGAGCGCAGCAGTAGAAAGCGGCTTGTTGATGACTTGCGTCCCGGCGTGGCCATGGCCTGATCATTCAAGCCGACGCCGCTTCGCGGCGCTGCTCAATCGGCTTCGCGATCCTGGCGCTCGAACGTGCCTCGTTCGTCTTGTCGTGACTTCTGATCCTTGCGTCAAATCGCCGCAGCCCATATTGTTGAACTGACAAGTTTTGTAACCCGGACCCGAGATGAGAATCCCCGATACCCGCATGCCGCGAAAAACGGCGCGTGCGGACAATCCCGTATTTCCAGGATGGCTTGGTTCGTCAGCGATCCTCACGCTTATCGTGGCCATCGGCGCTTGTGCTGTCGGCCCCGATTTCCGGGCACCGGCCGTGCCAGCTGAGGCCGGCTATCGCGCCGATGCACTGGCGGCCACCACATCGAGCCTCGAGTTTGCTCGCGTGCAATATCGGGAAGGCGCGAGCAGTCAGCCGCAAGTCCTCGACGCCACGCGTCTCTACCAGCAGACACGAATAGCACATATCCAGGCGCGCGCTGCCCGTTTCTCAGACACTGCCGCGCTCTATGCCGCGCTCGGCGGCGGATTGCGCGGCGATCGGACAGCTACCGTCGCAGACACTCAAAACAACTCGAACCAGGGAGTACGCGCATGACCAAGCGCGCAAGCAACAAGCCGGGCAAGCTCAAACGCATGCTCATCATGATCGGCCTGGTACTGCTGTTGATCCTGGTGATCGTCGGCATCAAGTGGTGGACGATCGCGAGCATGATTTCCGGCATGCAGCCGCCGGAGCCGCCGACGGTCACCACAACCAAGGCGCACTATCAGGACTGGCAGCCGAGCCTTTCCGCAGTCGGTACCCTGCGCGCGGCGCGCGGCGCCGATCTCGCGCTTGATGTCTCCGGCGTCGTCACCAAGGTCAACATGAGTTCGGGTGACGAGGTCAGGGAAGGCCAGCTCCTGGTACAGCTTCGCGACGATGACGAGGTGGCGCAGTTGCGCCAGGCTGAGGCGAGCGCGGCGCTGGCCAGGCTCACCTTCGATCGCACCCGCCGGCAACTGGAGGTAAAGGCGATCAGCCAGGCCGACTACGACAAAGCCGCCGCCGATCTGAAGGCCAAACAGGCAGCCGTGCAGCAGGCTCAGGCGGTTGTCGCCAAGACCCAGTTGCGCGCGCCGTTCGGTGGTCGGGCCGGCATCGTCACCTTGAGTCCCGGTGCCTACGTCAATGCGGGCACCAGCATTGTCACCGTGCAGCAACTCGATTTCGTCTACATCGACTTTTCCATACCGCAACGAAGTCTCGGACAGCTTCGCAACGGCCAGCGTGTCGTTCTCTCACTCGATGCGTATCCCGATCAGGACTTCGAAGGCGAGCTGACGGCGATTGATCCAAAGGTCGACACCGACACGCGCAACGTGCGCATCGAGGCGTCGGCGGTGAACCCCGATCGCATTCTGGTGCCCGGCATGTTCGCCAGGGTCGAGGTCGATATCGGTCAGGCGCAGAGCCAGTTGACCCTGCCGCAGAGCGCAATCACGTTCAATCCGTATGGCGAGACCGTCTTCATCGTCAAGCCGGCATCGGGCAAGGATGCGAATGGCAAGCCAGCACTGCCGACCGCGCAGCAGGCATTCGTCACGACCGGCAGCAAGCGTGGCGATCAGGTCAGCATCCTCAGTGGCGTGGACGAAGGTACGGAAGTCGTCACCAGCGGCCAGCTCAAGCTCAAGAACAGCATCGAGCTGAAAATCGACAACAGCCAGCAACCGAAGAATGATCCCGATCCAAAGCCGCAGGAACAATGAACAATGCCGCGTGTCGCCTGGCCATTGTCGCGAACTGCGATCGCGATCGTTTACTCAATTGATGCGCGTCGCCGCCTCGGCCGGCCTTGCGACATGAGGACTACCAATTGAAATTCAGTGACCTGTTCATCAACAAACCGGTGCTGGCGATCGTCGTCAGCCTGCTGATCCTCGTGCTCGGCTTGCGCTCGGTCTCGGAACTGACCGTACGCCAGTATCCAAAGACCGAGAATGCCGTCGTCACGGTCAGCACCGCCTACTATGGCGCCGACGCGCAGACCATCGCCGGTTTTATCACCCAGCCGCTGGAAGCCGCGATCGCGCAGGCCCAGGGTATCGACTACCTGTCCTCATCGAGCCAGACCGGCGTATCGACAATTACAGCCACGCTGGCGCTCAACTACGACTCCAATCGCGCACTGACCGAGATCCAGACACAGATCAGCGCGGTTTCCAACCAGTTGCCGGCGCAGGCGCAGCAGCCTGTCGTCACCGTGCAAGTGGGCGAGACGATCGCGTCGATGTATCTGGGCTTCTACAGCGACTCACTGGCTCCCAACAACATCACCGACTACGTCGTGCGCGTGGTCAAGCCCAAGTTTGATTCGATCGAAGGTGTGCAGACGGCGGAACTGATCGGAGGCCGCCAATTCGCGATGCGCGCTTGGCTTGACCCGAACCGCCTCGCGGCGCATGGGATAACGGCTTCGGACGTGTATTCCGCGCTGTCGACCAACAACTATCTCGCCGCGGTCGGCGCGACCAAGGGTCAAACTGTGACCGTCGCCCTGACTGCGGCCACGGATCTGCACACCGTGCAGGAATTCCGCCAGCTTGTTGTCAAGCAGAAGGATGGCGCGCTGGTTCGTCTCGAAGACGTCGCCAACGTCGTGCTCGGCGCCGAGGACTACGATTCAGCGGTTGCCTTCGATGGCAAGCAGTCGGTCTTCCTAGGCATCAAGTCGGCACCCGATGCCAACGTGCTTGATGTCGCCGAGCGCGTGCGCAATGCGTTCCCGGATATCAAGGCGCAGTTGCCGACCGGCATCACGGCGCAGATCGCCTACGACGCTACCGCGTTCATCAATACCTCAATTGACGAGGTGGTCAAGACCCTGGTCGAGGCCCTTGTCATTGTCACCCTGGTGATCTTTCTGTTCATGGGCAGCCTGCGCGCCGTTCTGATTCCGGTTATCGCCATGCCGCTGTCCCTGATCGGGGCATTTTTCGTGATGCTGATGCTCGGTTATACGATCAACCTGATTACCCTGCTCGCGCTCGTGCTTTCAATTGGTCTGGTCGTAGACGATGCGATCATCGTGGTCGAGAACATCGACCGTCACATCAAGGAAGAAGGCAAAACGCCGTTCCAGGCGGCCCTGGTTGCCGCGCGCGAACTGACGGGCCCGATTATCGCAATGACGATCGTGCTGGTCGCGGTCTACGTGCCGATCGGTTTCCAGGGTGGCCTGACTGGTGCTCTCTTTACCGAATTCGCCTTCACTCTGGCGGGCGCCGTCACCGTATCGGCGATCATCGCGTTGACCCTTTCGCCGATGCTGGGTTCACGATTCCTGAAAAGCGAGCACACCGGCAATCGCCTCGTCGAACGAATTGATCGCATCTTCGACAGGTTGCATACGAGCTACCAGCGGCGCTTGCGCGGCACCCTGCAGGCTTATTCGGTGATCGTCATGATGGGCCTGATCCTGCTTGCGTTGACGCCGCTGCTGTTCGTGACGGCGCAATCCGAGCTGGCTCCGCAGGAAGATCAGGGCATCGTGCTCGGACTCGCAACGGCGGCCCCGAACGCATCGCCTGCGCAGGTTCGTGAGTACATGGCGCAAATGCATGCGATCACGAAGAAAGTACCGGAGGTGACCCAGACCTTCCAGTTCGCGCCGGGCTTCGGTGGCCCCAACACGATGTTTACCGGGGCCCAGCTGAAACCGTGGTCCGAGCGCAGCCGAAATGCCAACGAAATCCAGCTCGACGCGCAGGATCGCTGGAGCAAGATGGCCGGAACCAATACGTTTGCATTTCAGTTCCCCTCGTTGCCTGGCGCATCCGGCGTTCCGATCGAAGTCGTGATGACGACGACCGAACCGTTCGAAAACCTCTACGAAGTGGCCCAAGCCGTGCTCGACAAGCTGCAGGCCAGCGGCCAGTTCTGGTTCGTCGACATGAACCTCAAGATCGACAAGCCGCAAAGTACCGTTGAAGTCGATCGGGACATGATCGCGACGCTGGGCATGACCCAGCAGGACGTCGGCAGCAACCTTGGCGCCGCCCTTGGCGGTGGCTACGTCAACTATTTCTCGATCGCGGGCCGTTCCTACAAGGTCATTCCCCAGGTCATGCAGTCCGATCGCCTGAATCCCGACCAGGTTCTCGACTACTACATCCGTACGCCCTCGGGCGGTGTGATATCCGCCTCAACCGTGGCGACAATCAAGGACTCGGTCGTACCGCAATCATTGACGCGCTTCCAGCAACTCAACGCGGTGACCTTTTCGGGCGCAGCGCAGTCATCCAGTGCCGCGATCGACTTGATTCGGCAGACCATCCACGAGGTCGCACCGGCCGGTTACAGCGTCGACTACTCGGGGCAGTCCCGACAGTTCATCAACGAATCGGGCGGATTCGCGCTGACCCTGCTGTTCGCAGTGATCATCGTCTATCTCGCCCTGGCCGCCCAGTTCAACAGCCTGCGCGATCCCATCGTGATCCTCGTGTCCGTGCCAATGGCCCTCTTCGGTGCGCTGGTGTTCATCAATCTGCTGCCCGGGTTTACCGGGGCCGGCATGATTTCGACCCGCTGGGCGACCTCGCTGAACATCTATACCCAAGTCGGCCTGGTCACCCTGATGGGTCTCATCGCCAAACACGGCATCCTCATCGTTGAATTCGCGAACGAGCTGCAGCGTGCCGGGAAGACCAAGGCCGAAGCGATCGAGCTGGCCGCAGCGACGCGATTGCGCCCGATCCTGATGACCACGGCAGCCATGGTACTCGGGGTCACCCCGCTGGTCATCGCCAGCGGCGCCGGCGCTGCCGGACGTTTCAACATGGGGCTCGTCATCGCCACCGGCCTGACCATCGGCACGATGTTCACATTGTTCGTCGTACCCGCGTTCTACATGCTTCTCGCTCAGGATCACCACGGGGAATCGGTCAAGCGATTTGAGGATGAGCCGAGCACCACGCATGCTTGATTGAATCGCCGCGTCGCCCCGCGTGACGCGGCGCGGCGTTTGACAGGCTGTGGGGAGTAGTTTCAGCCACGATGCGCTTTGCGCATCCTGGTGAAAGACGGGCATGAATGCCTCTCCCGCAAAAAAAGCATCATCGGCGTCGCGGGTTTCCTGGTCGCTGCAAGCGTTTCTGCTTCGTTGTTGGCTAGAATCCATGCATGAATCCAACCATCCACGATTCGCCGCTTGGCAAGCAGACCGCCGGCAGCGACCGCTACGATCCGCGCCTCTTGTTTCCGATCCCGCGTGCGAGCGGTCGCGAGGCGCTGGGTCTTGGCCCGACGCTGCCATTTCACGGCGTCGATATCTGGAACGCCTGGGAGCTGTCCTGGCTTGATCGGCGCGGTAAGCCGCAGCTCGCGATCGGCGAATTCCGCATCCCGGCCAGCTCGCCGAACCTGGTCGAATCGAAGTCATTCAAGCTCTATCTCAACAGCCTGAACCAGACCCGCTTCGCCGATGCCGAAGCGGTTCGCGCCGTTCTGGTCGCGGATCTGTCGGCGGCGGCAGGCAGTGCGATCGAGCTCGTCCTGCAGGCGGTTGGATCACCGGATTCAGCGCCAATCGAACTCCTTGATGGCGAGTGCATTGACGGTCTCGATATCGGTATCGATCACTATGGCCCGCCGCAGTCCGGGTTTCTGGGCCTGGATGATGCGCAAGAGCCGGCCGAGGAGATCCTCGTATCGCACCTGCTCAAATCGAACTGCCCGGTGACCGGCCAACCCGATTGGGCCAGTGTGCAGATCCGTTACTCCGGCCCGAAGATCGATCGCGCCGGCTTGTTGCGGTATCTGGTTTCGTATCGCAATCACGACGACTTTCACGAACAATGCGTCGAACGCATCTTTCGCGACGTGCTCGAACGTTGCGCAACGCAAGACTTGACCGTGTATGCACGCTATACGCGGCGCGGCGGCCTCGATATCAATCCCTGGCGCAGCAATGTGGACGGGATCGATGCCAACAATCCGCGTCTTCAGCGGCAGTAGTCCTCGTGAACCGTTGGCGTGAACACGGCGTAACCAGTGTTGACAATCGAGCGTCCGGAAAACGGTTTCTTAACGTGACAACGGTGTATTTTCGAGGATCGATCCCATCTGGAGACCAGCATCATGCCCAACGATCCCGGCAAGCCGGATTTTTCCAATGTGAAGAGTGGGGTCGCGTCGACAGCACCCGCTGCCACGTCGAAACCCGATTTCAGCAGTGTTCGCAGCGGAGTCGCATCGACGGCGCCACTGGTCGCCGACACGACCCTGCAAACATATACGGTCGCCAAGGGCGACACCCTGTCGAAGATCGCCAAGACGTTCTATGGCAACGCCAACAAGTGGCGCGTCATCTTCGAAGCCAACAGCGACCAGATCAGCAATCCGGATCTGATCAAGATTGGCCAGGTTCTGAAAATTCCCGCCGCCAAACCCTGACCCAAGGAGCCTCCCCATGATCAAGATCACGCGTTCCAGTTCCATCGCCATGATCCTCGCCGCGGCCGTCGCGCTGGCGGCTTGCGGCAAGAAGGAAGAAGTTCCCGCGCCGGTTGTCGCGCCAGCCCCGGCACCCGCGCCGGTCGTGAGCGAACCGGCACCTGCGCCCGTGGCCGAAGTGGCCAGCTTTGCCGGGCTCGCCCTCGGCAATGCCGTCGATGCGGGCCAGAACGTGACCACGCCGATGACAACCTTCGCGCCAGGGGACACGATCTACGCCGCCGTGACGACCAAGGGTGCAGCGCCGAATGCGGCAATCGTCGCACGCTGGACCTACGGTGACGGCCAGCTCGTCGACGAGGGCAGCCAGTCGATCGCGCCAACCGGTGCCGCCGTAACCACCTTCCATATCGTCAAGCCTGAAGGCTGGCCGGTCGGCAAGTACAAGGTCGACATCAGCCTCGACGGAAACCCGGTTGCCAGCCAGGAGTTCGAGGTCAAGTAAGCCTCGTTCGTACGCAATCAATGCAAAAAGGCGCGGAGAAATCCGCGCCTTTTTGCATTGCGCCGATGAACAGCATTGGCGCATGCGGGCCAATCCAGCGACAATAGATGCGACCTGCGCCCGCCGCTGCGATCAGCACGCGGCCCCCTGCGCAACAACCCCAAGCGGAGACTTACATGGCCGAATCCACCCACACGCCGCCTACCGGCGGCGGCAAAATCACCATCGCCAACGGCATCCTCAACGTACCCGATCAGCCGATCATTCCGTTTATCGAGGGCGATGGCACCGGGCCGGATATCTGGAAAGCCTCGGTGCGCGTGTTCGATGCGGTGGTTGCGAAAACCTATGGTGGCAAGCGCAAGATCCATTGGATGGAGGTACTGGCCGGTGAGAAAGCATTCAACGAAACCGGCAACTGGCTACCCGATGCAACGGTCGATGCCTGCCGCGAATACCTTGTTTCGATCAAGGGCCCGCTGACCACGCCGGTCGGTGGCGGCATCCGCTCGCTCAACGTCGCCCTGCGTCAGATGCTTGATCTGTATGCCTGCGTGCGCCCGGTGCGCTGGTTCGATGGTGTGCCCTCGCCGGTCAAGGATCCGTCCAAGGTCAACATGACCATCTACCGCGAGAACACCGAAGACATCTACGCCGGCATCGAATTTCAGGAGGGCACGGATGATGCGAGGAAGTTCGCTGCCCTGGTCAAGGAGCATTTCCCGGATCGCTACAAGAAGATCCGTTTCCCGGACAGCTCGGGTTTCGGCATCAAGCCGGTCTCAAAGGACGGCACCGAGCGTCTCGTACGCGCGGCGATCCTGTATGCGATCGACAACGACAGCGATTCGGTGACCCTGGTGCACAAGGGCAACATCATGAAGTTCACCGAAGGTGGCTTCCGCGATTGGGGTTATGCGCTCGCGCACAACGAATTCGGCGCGGTCGAGATTGACGGCGGACCGTGGAGCAAGTTCAAGAATCCGAAGACAGGCAAGGAAATCATCGTCAAGGACGCCATCGCCGACGCCTTTCTGCAGCAGATCCTGCTGCGCCCGGCCGAGTACGACGTGGTCGCCACGCTCAACCTCAATGGCGACTACCTGTCCGACGCCTTGGCCGCCCAGGTTGGCGGCATCGGCATCGCCCCGGGTGGCAATATCAACTATGTCACCGGGCACGCCATATTCGAGGCAACCCACGGCACCGCGCCGAAATACGCCGGCCTCGACAAGGTCAACCCGGGCTCGGTGATCCTGTCCGGCGAAATGATGCTGCGCTACATGGGCTGGCACGAAGCTGCCGACGCGATCATCGCGGCGATGGACAAGGCCATCGGCCAGAAGAAGGTCACTTACGATTTCGCCCGTCTGATGGAAGGCGCGACCGAGGTCAAGTGCTCGGAGTTTGCCGACTGCATGATTGCCGCTCTTTAGGAGAAGCGGGAGTCGGGAGTAGGGAGTGGGAAAAGCAGCCTTTTTGCTCCCCGACTTCCTACTCCCTACTCCCGCTCTGATCGGCGGAATCAATCAAAACCGTCGCGGAATATGAGGTTGGTCGCCGCACTGCCGGGCACGCTGAAGCGTGCCACCGCGGCTTGGCGCAGGCCGCTCTGCCGATAGACGGCGGTCGCCGCATAGACGCTGCCATCGTCAGCGACACGCCACAACTGCGGCACGCTGCCTGGGTCTGAGCCGCTGCCGAAACGGAACAGGACGCGCGTATCGAGCGAATCCCGATCGAACAGCTCCGCGTCGGCAGCACCGGCATTCCAGTCGGCGAACAGGTCGCCGAACGGGCTGCTGGTCAGGGTAGGTGTTCGATACGTATCAATCGATCGCGAAGTCAGCACCTGACCGTTGGCATCGATCAACCACAGATCCTGATGATGCGGAAAGCCGCCATCCGTTCGCAACAGGTGCCGCCCGCTTCCGGCCACGGAGAGCTGCTGCGGAGTGGTCGACGGAGTTACGCCGGTCAGCTCAATATCAGCACTGGCGAGTCCATTGGTATCGATCTTGCGGAAATGCGGCAGGCTATTGCCGGAATAGCTGGGCAGTACCGCGCTCGCACTGCCGTCAGCATTCAGCGCTACGGCCGGGAAACTGTCTGGCGTAAACGTGTATCGCCAGAGTTCCTCACCGTCGCTGCCAAGTCGCAATATCGATACGTATTGCGGATTGCAGCCGACCATGCACCACACGAAACTTCGCACCATCAGGGTTACGCCGCCGTCGGCCATGCCACGCACCGCCGCAATCTCGAAATCGGAATCAGGCATCGGATAGTCGTGAACTTCGTCCACACTGCCATCAGCGCGCGAGCGTTGCCAGACAACGCGCCCACCCAATTCGGGACTGAAGCGAGGCTGCAAGGCGATCACCTGTTCGGGCGTATCGATCAACTCGACCCCGTTCGGCCAGTACTGGCTCGCCGACGAAAACGGCGTGCTCGCGACAAGATTTCCGTTCGCGTCGAAACGCTGGATCGCCATCGACCAAGCCGCAGTGATACCTGCGGTCTGCTGGGTGGCTTCGACCGCCCAGGCACCGCCATCGCTGCTGAGGATCGCGTTGTCCCAGCGCGTGTAACCGATACCGGCGATGCACAGCGCACACGTTTCGATCTGCCAGCGTGGCCTGCCGTCGGCCGCAATCGCCGCCAGTCGATAGCCGAGATTGACCAGCACGCCGACTTCGGCCATGGCGTCGATTGTCTGCGCGCGCGTTTCAGCTGGCATCCGGCAGGACTCGCGGTCACTGGCATTTCCACCGGTCAGGTCAAGCGATACCAGGCGCGGTGCCGTTCCGCAGTCTGTGTTGGCCGCGGCATCGCCCTGCACCAGCCATTCGATCCGTTGACCCTGCCGATAACCGCGGCTGACCACGGCCTCGGCAGAGCTGGCAAGCGGGTGTGTCCATTGAACATTGCCGTTGGCGTCGAGCGCTATCGCCTCAATGGTGCTTGTCGAAGCACGGCTGATCGCAACGCCATCATCCAGGGCGACGATATCCAGCGCCTCCGTCGCCCACAGCACGGCACCCGTGCTGGCATCCAGACGGCGCACTTCGCTCAGCTCGGTGCCGGTTTCGACCAGCACGTACACCCTGCCCAAGGCGTCATGCGTCAGGTACTGATAGCGCGCATTTTCCTCGCTGTCGACCAGCAACTGGCGTTGACCGGTTGCATCGTAACGCGCAAAAAAGCCTGGTTGATTGCTGCCGGATGCACCACCGACAACAATATCGCCATCGGGCAATACGTCAACGCTGTTGGCCAAGCTGGCCACGCAGTCGGCGCACAGAAACGTGTCGGCGGACAGCCGCGCGCCATCTTGTGCGAAGCGCAAGACACTGGCGACGTTGCTGTTGCCGAGACTGCCACCACTGCCGGCCACCCAGATCACGCCGAGGGCATCGACGGCGAAATCGCTGGCATTGAAATAGCGGTCATCGTCACCGTTGTTGACGGCCCACATCACTTGGCCCAGCGCATCGATACGCGACAGCGTCGATTGGCGCATGACCAGGAATGAGCCATCCGCAAGCACCTGCAGATCCCGGCACGGACTCGAATAGACGGTTGCCAGCGGGGCCGGCATCGACCAGAGGCGTCGCAGTGCGGCATCGAAACGCAGAACCTGGCAAGCCCCTTGCGGCGAACCAGCGAGCACGTAAACGCCATCGTCCGCGGCACTCGCTTGCACGAACACGGATGACAATTGGCTGCCGATATCTGCCAGCGACTCCTGATGAGTCGCCAGCACCGTGCCGTCCGTTGCCAGGCGGCGCAGCAGCAAGGCGCTGCCCGAACGCGAAGCCAGCACCGTGTCGGTGTTGCCCGTCATCGCCCAAGTCGGATTCCGCGTCGATACGATGGTGTCGCGCGAAAGGACTTCACGGGAGAAAACCTGCATCCACTGCGGATAAGCGCTCGGTGCTGGCTGCGCGACCGCCAACCCGACACCCGTCAGGATGCTGACGAGGCAAGTGGCCAGGGCGGCCAGTCGTGCATGATTCCACTTCATGTTGAGCACTCCTTGATATCGACGGCGCGATCCGGCGCTCGACTACACTACGATAAAGGTGCGCTGTGCAGCATATCATCCGACCCGACCCGACCTCACCCAGCGGAGCACGACCGTCATGCAGCGATCCCCACCGCGAGCTGCGTCCTCGATCGCTGAACGCGCGGCGGCGCTGGTGCTGGATGCCTTTCTGGACTACAACGCGCGCTTTTCGGATATCACCCGGCGGGCCAAGCGGCGCTTCGAGCGGCGTGACTGGAAGTATGTGCGGGTTGACGCGGCGGCCCGCATCGACCTCTATGAAGTCTGCGTGCGAGAGACGCTTGGACGTCTGGAGTTGCTGCTTGAGGAACGTCTGCGCTCACGTTCGATCTGGGCGCAGATTCGAAACGAGCTCGAAAACCTTGTCGCTCCGATGCTCGACCACGAGTTCCCGAAGACCTTCTTCAATTCGATGTCACGGCGCTTCTTTCATACCGATGGCGTCGCCACCGATATCGAGTTCGTTGCCCTCAATAGCGAGCCGACCGAAGGCATCAGCGACGCCACCGATCTGAACAGCTATTCCGCGGCCGACGGATTGTCTGCCGTGTGCGAGCGAATTCTTGCCGACTATCCGTTTGCCAATGGTTACGCGGATATTGCTGGGTGCGTGAAATCGATCGCACGCAGGCTGGGCGCGCACATGCGCTCGATTGGAGTGAGGAGGGCAGACTCGATCGATCTGATCAAGACGGCATTCTTTCGCGAGCGGCGTGCCTACCTGATCGGGCGGATCAGAACCTCGCAAGGTGACATGCCGCTGGTCATCGCCCTGGTCAGCAGCACCGAAGGCGTGCGTGCTGATGCGGTCATCAGCGAAGTCGATCAAGTCTCGCTGATCTTCAGCTACACGCGCAGCTACTTTCATGTCGATCTGCCGACTGTCAGCGATGTCGTCGTGTTCCTGCGCGCCTTGCTGCCGCACAAGCCGATCGAGGAACTCTACACTGTGCTCGGCCGTGCCAAGCAGGGCAAGACCGAGCGCTACCGACACCTGTTCCGCCATCTGGCAAATCATCCGGAGGAGCGTCTCGTTCGTGCCGATGGCGAACGTGGCATGGTCATGGCTGTGTTCACGCCGAAATCCTGGCCGCTGGTGTTCAAGGTCATCCGTGACCAGTTCGCCTATCCGAAGGACATCGCACGCAGGCAGGTCGAGGAAAAATACCTGCTGGTGTTCCGCTACGACCGCATCGGCCGCCTTGTAGACGCGCAAGATTTTCGTCATCTGCGTTTCCCGCGTCGGCAGTTCGATGACGACATGCTCGAGGAGTTGCTCACTCAATGCGCCGAAACGGTATCGCTCGATGGCGAGGAGGTGCTGGTACGCCACTGCTATGTCGAGCGACGCCTGCGGCCGATGAATCTCTACGTGCGCGAAGCACCAGCCGACGCGGCACGACGGGCCATGCTCGATTACGGCCAGGCAATCAAGGATCTCGCCCGCAGCAATATCTTCCCCGGTGACCTGCTGCTGAAAAACTTCGGCATCACCCGCGGCGGGCGCGCGATCTTCTACGATTACGATGAGCTGTGCCTGCTGGATACTTGCTGTTTCCGCAAGATTCCGGAGGCGCGCTTCGAGGATGAGACGCGGCCGCTGGAAGAGTGGCTGACGGTGCGTGAAGGCGATGTCTTTCCGGAGATGTTTCCACGCTTTCTCGGCGTCCCCGCCGATCTTCGCAATGCCTTGATCGAAACCCACGGCGAGATCTTCGATGCCGAGTGGTGGCGTGGCGTCCAGCAAGGCATTGCCGGCGGCGATTACAGTGATATTCCGCCGTATCCGCCATCAGCCCGCCTGCATCAGCCATCGGTTTCCTGAAAAACACAAAGCCCGCATGGCGGGCTTTGTGTTGTCCCTGCGAAGCGCGGGTGCGATCAGAGTCGCCGGCGACCAAAGATCAGCGAGATGACAAACAGCACGATGAAGACCAGAAACAGGATCTTGGCGAAGCCTGCGGAAGCCCCGGCAATACCACCAAAACCGAGTACGGCAGCGATCAGCGCGATGACAAGAAAGACGATGGCGTAGTGCAGCATGGGAAATCTCCTCGTTGATTGGACATCCATCGCGGCTGTCGATTTCCGCAGCTTCGCGATGACCTGGCCCACGGTAGATGTCCGCAGATGAATTGCGTCCGAGTTTTTTCCTGCCGCAGGATGAACGAGTGGCTGCCGTTCATGCTTCGTGCGCGGGCCACTTTGGCGCGCAGATGAAGATGAGGCGCGGCGCTATGCTAGGCTTTGCGGCCCTCTGCCGCCCTGTCGGCAACGAACTGGAGTCGATCATGAAACAGACCTCCCTGGCTCTCGCCATGACCCTTGCGCTGGCCGCATGTGGACCCGCAACCGAGAATACGACGGTGCCCGAAGCCGCGTCCGACCAGCCCAGCGTCGCGGTACCACCGCAAGCAGCCGCAACCGCGAACCCGATCGACAGTGTGCTCGCCGGTGCATGGCGTTCGGATGCGAACAAGGCTCGCGACAGTTATCGTCATCCGGCCGCAACCCTCGATTTCTTCGGTGTCAAGCCAAACCAGACTGTGGTTGAGATCAATCCCGGCGGCGGCTGGTATACCGAAGTGCTGGCACCGTTGATGATGAAGGATGGCCACTATGTGGCCGCGATCCCGTCCGACGCCAGCTCGGAATACAACGCGCGCAACAATGAGAAGTTCCGCGCCAAGCTCACCGGTCAAGTCGAGCACTATCGTGTGAACACGATCGTCGAATTCGATCCAAAGGCACCGAGCTTCGGAGCGAACGGATCGGCCGATGTCGTGCTCACTTTCCGCAACGTGCACAACTGGGTCGGCGGCGGCAATGCCGAAGCGATGTTCAAGGGCTTCTATGGCGTGCTCAAGCCCGGCGGTACGCTCGGTGTGGTCGATCATCGTGCCGCTGATGGCGCGGATCCCGCGGCGATCGCCAAGTCCGGCTACCTGACCACCGATTCAGTGATCAAGCTGGCCACGGATGCGGGCTTCGAGCTGGCCGGGCAGAGCGAAATCAACGCCAATCCGAAGGACACCAGGGATTATGAAAAGGGCGTCTGGACCCTGCCGCCGACCCTGACTCTCGGCGACGCCGACCGCGACAAATACGTCGCGATCGGTGAATCCGACCGGATGACGCTGAAATTCGTCAAGCCAAAAGGCGACAAGATCTTCGAGCAGGGCACCGACAGCGCCGGGCACCCGGCGGACAAGTAGCAAGGCGCCGATGCAGCCGGCTAGCGCTCGGGTTTGCGCGGTCGGTTGCATCTCCCTGCATGCTGATCCTGTTCAACAAGCCCTGGGGCGTGCTCTGCCAGTTCACCGATCGCGCAGGGCGACCGACGCTGGCCGATCACATCACGCAAAAGGACGTCTATGCGGCTGGACGTCTCGATCGCGATTCCGAAGGCCTGCTCCTGCTGACCGATGAGGGTGCGCTCGCCCATCGCATCACCGATCCGCGGCACAAGCAGTCCAAGACCTACCTGGTCCAGGTCGAAGGGCAGCCGCAGGCTGCGGCGCTCGAAGCCTTGCGCAAAGGCGTGCTCCTCAATGATGGCCCGAGCTTGCCGGCCAGTGTGACGGTTCTTGATGCCGCACCGGATTGGTTGTGGCCGCGCGATCCGCCCGTGCGCTTTCGCAAGTGCGTGCCCGACAGTTGGCTCGAACTGGGCATCCACGAGGGGCGCAACCGTCAGGTCAGGCGCATGACTGCCGCCGTCGGTCTGCCAACCTTGCGTCTCGTGCGCACCCGCGTCGGTGCGCATGTGCTGGGCGCGCTCAAGCCAGGCGAGCATCGAGTGGTCGAGGAGCCGCGATGACATTCAAGGATCATTTTTCCGCCCATGCCGCGATCTACCGCCAGGCAAGGCCTGACTATCCGGCAGCGCTCTACGATTTCCTCGTCGGCGAAGTGCCCTCGACCGGGTGCGCCTGGGATGCCGGCTGCGGCAATGGCCAGGCCAGTGTCGACCTTGCCGCGCGTTTCGACGAAGTTGTCGCCACCGATCCGAGCGCCGAGCAGATCGCCAACGCCTCACCGCGACCGAACATCAGCTACCGCGTCGAAGCGGCCGAGCAGTCCTCATTGGATGCCGGAAGTGTCGATCTGGTCTGCGTCGGCCAGGCCCTGCACTGGTTCGACATCGCCCGTTTCCATGCCGAAGTTCGGCGCGTGCTCAAGCCACGCGGCGTCGTCGCGTTCTGGAGCTATGCCGATTGCCGCGTCGATGATCAAGTCGACGTGCAGAAAGATCGTCTCTATCTCGACCTGACCGGCCCGTACTGGCCACCCGAGCGCGCCCTCGTCGAAAGCGGCTATGCAAGCCTGCCGTTCCCGTACGAGCGTATCCACACGCCCGCGTTCAAGCTGTGCATGCACTGGACGGTCGACCAGTTCCTCGCCTACCTGCGTTCGTGGTCGGCAACCCAGCGCTATATCCGTGCCCTCGAACAGGATCCGGTGGCGCTGATCGAAAACGACCTGCGCGCGGCCTGGGGAGATCCACGCGGGCCGCGCGAGGTTCGCTGGGATTTCCACCTGCATTGCGGGCGCATATGAGACGCCTGTAAAAAACCACCCACCTACAGCGGGCGCCGCCAAACGGTCGTGACGGCAGCGTGCTGCGGGCAAATCCATGAAGAACGTCGGCGCACGGCGCCGACCCACCAGAGCGCGGATCGAAACTGCCGGTGCTCTTGGTGGGTTCGATCTGTGATCGAACGCTTCCGAGTGGAGCGAATGCCCAGCGACGCTGTCGCTACGGCAGTCGAATGTTTCACAAGCTCTGACTGACTCGAACGGGTAAGCCAAGCGTTGACAAGAAGCGGTCGAATTCAAGCCGATTTGCCAGCAAACCCTTGAGCACGGACAATCGGCGCCCACTTCATTCCGGCGCACGTCGTGTGCGCACCATCAGGCAAACCCCGAACGTGTCCGAATTCCTTCATCGTCTGCCCGAGTTCATCGGCAATCATCCGTTTCTTTCATTCGGCTTCATCGGCGTGCTCGCGGCGATGATCGCCACCGAAATCGGCCGCCTCACGCGAGGCTACAAGGCGCTGACCCCGGCCGGATTGACCCAGTTGATCAACCGCAACAATGCCTTGCTGATCGATGTATCGAGCATCCAGGATTACGAAAAGGGTCATGTGCCGGGCGCGCGCCACGTCGCCATGAGCCAGTTCGATCCCGAAAACAAGGATCTGGCCAAGGCCAAAACCCTGCCGGTGGCGATCTACTGCAAAAGCGGGCAAGCCGCCGGAATGGCGGCCAAGCGCCTGAAGAAGGCCGGCTTCACTGACGTCTATACGCTCGATGGTGGCCTGCGCACCTGGGTGGAAGCACAACTGCCCCTGGTCAAGGGCCGCAGCGCAAGCTGATTCGCCGGACAAGCCGCCGCAAGCCGCCTCGCGGCGTGCGTTGACATCGCTGGCATGGGATAATCCGTGCCCTTTTTTCCCTCGATTTTTGGAGCAAGCGCAACATGGCAGAGAATTCCCCCGCAAACGGCGCGGCCAACCCCGCCGCCGAGGCCAACCAGGCCCAGCTCAACCTGCAGAAGATTTACACCAAGGACATCTCGTTCGAGGTGCCAAATGCACCCAACGTATTCCAGCTGCAGGGCCAGCCGGCGGTCGAACTGAATCTCAGCCAGCGCGTCAACACGCTAGCCGAGTCGGTCTATGAAGTCGTCCTCAGTGTGACCGTTACCTGCAAGATCGAAGAAAATACCGCCTATCTCGCCGAAGTTCATCAAGCAGGCATCTTCGGCGTCGCCGGCTTCGATGCCGCCTCACAGGAAGCCGTGCTGGCCACCTATTGCCCGAACGTGCTGTTTCCGTACGTGCGCCAGATCGTCTCCGACCTGGTTCAGGGCGGTGGTTTCCCGCCGCTGTTCCTGCAGCCGATCAACTTCGATGCGATCTTCGCCGAGCAGCAGCGCCGCCGCGCCGAAGCGCCGGCCGAGAGCCCGGCACTGAACTCCTGAGCCGATGAGCACGCCGGTTGCGGTTCTCGGCGCCGGATCGTGGGGCACGGCGCTGGCCGTGCTGCTGGCGCGAAATGGCGTCCCCACCACCTTGTGGGGACGCTCGCCGCAGGCCGTGGTCGACATGGCCACGGCGCGCGCGAACAACCGTTACCTGCCCGAAATGAAGTTTCCTGATGCGCTCGGCATCAGCGGCGTCATTGAAACCTGCGTGCGCGATGCCGGCATCATCCTGATCTCGGTGCCCAGCCACGCTTTCCGCGATCTGCTCGACACGATCACGCCCTGGGTCGCCCCTGGCGCAGGTATCGCCTGGGCAACCAAGGGCTTTGATCCCGGCTCGGGCCGCTTTCTGCACGAACTGGTCGAAGAGCGTCTGCCCGATCATCCGGCCGCCGTGGTTACCGGGCCCTCGTTTGCCAAGGAAGTCGCCCTTGGCCTGCCGACCGCGCTGACCGTGCAGTCCAACGATCCTGAATTCGCCCAGCAACTCGCTCGTTTGCTGCACGCACCGACGTTTCGCGCCTACACCGGCAACGATATCCTCGGTGCCGAGCTTGGCGGCGCGATGAAGAACGTTCTCGCCGTCGCCACCGGCGTCGCCGATGGCATGCAGCTTGGTCTGAATGCGCGCGCCGGCCTGATCACGCGTGGCATGAACGAAATCCTGCGCCTCGGTACTGCGCTTGGCGCCAAAGCCGAAACCCTGATGGGCCTTGCCGGTCTCGGCGACCTGGTACTGACCTGCACCGGCGATCTTTCGCGCAATCGCCGCCTCGGCATTGCGCTCGGGCGCGGGGTTCCGCTCAAGCAAGCGGTCGCCGAGATCGGCCAGGTGGTCGAGAGCATTGTCACCGTCGATGAGGTCGTCCGCCTCGCCCAGCGCGTTGGCATCGAACTGCCGATCGCCGAACATGTGCAGCGAGTCCTGCATGAAGACATGACCCCCGAGGAAGGCCTGCGCGCCCTGCTCGCCCGCGAGCAGAAGCCCGAATATCCCGAATAGCCGGAGATTCCGCGCAGGGACTTCAACCACGATGCCCTTGCCCGATGCATTGTGAAACAACATCGCGACTGAAGCCGCTCCCACAATAAACGGGTTTCCGCAAACACGAACTTGCGCGCGCCACAGATTAACCGCGTCGCATCTGCTGCGGGTTCGCGGTCCATAAACAGATTGGAGTGATTTCGTGGGAGGGACTTCAGTCCCGATGCTCATTCTCAACCTGCAGGAAAAGCATCTCAGGCTGAAGCCGCTCCCACAAAGAGCCTGCTGAAGCAGGCGCGAGCTTGCCGTACAATGCCCGGTTGCATTGCCTTGTGCGCGGCTGGCCGGATTCCTTGCCAGCGCCGCCCCACGTCACCCCGGAACACCATCAGATGATTTCCTTTCGCAATTTCGCCCTGCGGCGCGGCGAACGCCTGCTTTTGTCAAAAGTCGATATTGCCCTGCACGCTGGTTGGCGCGTCGGCGTGGTCGGCCGCAACGGTAGCGGCAAGACCAGCCTGTTCGCGGCCATTCTTGGCGAAGTCGAGGCCGATTCCGGCGATCTGGAAAAGTCGCCGAAACTGCGTATCGCCAGCGTCGCCCAGGAAACCCCGTCCTTGCCGGATGCGGCGCTTGACTTCGTCGTCTCCGGCGATACGGAAGTGCACGCGGTGCTGATGGCCGAGGAAGCGGCGATGGCTGTCGAGGACTGGGATGCTGTCGCCGTCGCCCATCAGAAGATGGCCGAGATCAATGGTTATGACGCCCAGGCGCGCGCCGGAAAGTTGTTGCATGGCCTCGGATTTCCATCCGCCACCCATCAACGCGCGGTCTCGGAATTTTCCGGTGGCTGGCGCGTGCGTCTGAATCTCGCCCGCGCCCTGATGATGCCGAGCGACCTGCTCCTGCTCGATGAGCCGACCAACCATCTCGATCTCGATGCCGTGCTCTGGCTCGAACAATGGCTGCTCAAGTATCCGGGCATGCTGATGATGATCTCGCATGACCGTGAGTTTCTCGACGGTGTCGGTACGCACATGCTGCACCTGCACGACGGCACGGCCAAGCTCTACACCGGCGACTACACCAGCTTCGAGCGACAGCGCTCCGAACAACTGCACCAACAGCAGATCGCCTTCGAGAAGGAACAGGTCGAGCGCGCCCATCTGCAATCGTTCATCGACCGCTTCAAGGCCTCGGCGGCCAAGGCCAAGCAGGCGCAGTCGCGAGTCAAACGCCTGGCCAAGTTGGCCGGTACCGAAGCGGTGCGCGCAGAGCGCGAGATCCGCATCAACTTCGCCGACCCGGTCAAGCTGCCGAACTCGTTGACCCGACTGAACAAGGTCGACGCCGGCTATGGCGACATCAAGATCCTCAGCAAGGTCGGTTTCGGCCTCGAGGCAGGCGACCGCATCGGCCTGCTCGGCCCGAACGGTGCCGGCAAGTCGACCCTGGTCAAGACCCTGGTTGGCGAATTGCCGATTCTCGCCGGCGAGCGCAGCGCGCATCCGGATATGGAGCTTGGCTATTTTGCCCAGCACACGGTTGAATCGTTGCACGAGGGCCAGTCGCCAATCGAACACCTGCGTGATATCGCACCGGGTTCCAGCCTGCAGGACTTCCGTGATTTTCTCGGCCGCTGGAATTTCGCCGGAAATCGCGCCTTCGAGAACGTCGACAGCTTTTCCGGCGGCGAACGCGCTCGACTCGCCCTCGCCCTGATCGCCTGGCGCAAGCCGAACGTGCTCCTGCTTGATGAGCCTACCAACCATCTCGATCTCGAAATGCGCGAGGCACTGGCTGAAGCCTTGAGCATCTTCCCCGGCGCGATCGTCATGGTCTCGCATGATCGGCATTTGATCGGACTGGTCTGCGAAACCTTCTGGCGCGTTGCCGACGGCAAGGTCGAGGAGTTCAAGGGCGATCTTGATGAATACGCCGCGTGGCTGAAATCGCGGGCGGCGAAGGGGTGAGAAGCAGGGATTGGGGATTGGTGATTCGGGATTCGCAAAAGCCGACGAGCGGCTGTTGACGACCGGATTTGGGAGGTTCGTTGCTTTGCTGTCGTAGGAAGCGGCTTTAGCCGCGATGCTCGTTTCTGAGGCGCTGGGGATTGCAGGGTAGGGGGTAGAAGCAGCGGCTTCGCGCAGGCATCTGTTGTGATGCGTTGCAACAAGGTAGGCTTTGTGGATGACCAATCCAGCCAGCCATGCCGCAGACAGCCTGCGTTCGATCGACCTTCCCGACACTGACAAGGCCTTGCGTGACGACGTCAACCGCGTCGGCTCGCTGGTCGGTGAAATCCTCGCCGAGCAGGAAGGCGATGCCTTCCTCGATGAAGTCGAACGCATCCGCGTTGCCGCAATCCAGCGGCGTGCATCGAATGCGGGCACCGATGACATGCAGCGCGCGTTGTCGGGTGTCGATGTGGCGCACGCGACCTCGCTGGTGCGTGCATTCTCGACCTACTTCCAGGCGGTCAACGTTGCCGAGCGCGTGCATCGCATCCGTCGTCGTCGTGAATACGAAATGACCGATTCCGCGCCGCAGCCAAGCGGCTTGCGCGATGTCGTCGGCAAGCTGCGCGAGAGTGGTATCAGCGAGGATGAACTGCGCACTTGCCTCGGCCATCTGCACATCGAACCGGTGTTCACCGCGCATCCGACCGAAGCGGTAAGGCGCGCCCTGCTTGAAAAGGAAACCGAGGTCGTTCGCGCCCTCGTTGCTGACATCGATGGTGGACGCACCCCGGTCGAGCGTCGTGCCGATCTCGAACGCATGCGCATGGCCCTGACTGCCGCCTGGCAGACCGCCGAGTTCGCCCTGGACAAACCCACGGTTGGCGATGAGCTCGAGAATGTCGGCTTCTATCTGACCGACGTGCTCTATCGCGTCGTACCGGTGTTCTACGAGGTGTTTGCCGATGCGCTCGGCAAAGACTCGGCCGGATTCGACCTGCCCACCCTGCTGCGCTTCGGCAACTGGGTCGGTGGCGACATGGACGGCAATCCGAATGTCGGTGCCGAAACGATTGCAGTCACGCTGGCGACGCAGCGCCGTCAGGTACTCGCCCTGTATCGCCGCGAGGTCTATCAACTGGGACGCCTGCTCAGTCACTCGCTGTCGCGGGTCGCTTGCTCGGCCGATCTGCTGGCGCGTACCGATGTCTATCGTGCGTTGTTGCCGACCGCTGCGGCACGTCTGCGCGCACGTCACGAGGACATGCCGTACCGCCAGTTCCTCAAGCTGGTCGGCGAACGACTCGGCGAAACCGAGCGCGGCCAGGAGGGCGGCTATCCCGATGTGACGACCTTCATCGATGACATCCGCATCGTCGTCAAGAGTCTGCAGGAGAACCGCGGCGTGCATGCCGGCTGGTTTGCCGCGCGACGATTGCTGCGTCGTGCCGAGACCTTCGGTTTCCATCTCGCCACGCTCGACCTGCGCCAGGACTCGGCCATCCATGATGCCGCGCTGGGCGCACTGCTCAATGATGCGGAATGGGCAACGCGCGCGGTCGATGACCGCGTCGAGCGCCTCAAGGCCGTGCTCGTCGATCCGACCACGGTGCGCGCCAGCAACGATGAGGTGGCGCGCAAGACCCTGGCCGTTTTCCGCACCGTTGCGCAATTGCGACCGCGTTACGGTGAGCAGGCGTTCGGCCCGTACATCGTCAGCATGAGTCGCAGTGCGGCCGATGCGCTCGCGGTCATCGCCCTGGCGCGGATCGCGGCCTGCGTCGATGTTTCAGGCAACGTGCCGCTTGATGTCGCGCCGTTGTTCGAGACTGTCGCCGATCTCAATGCTGCCGAAGCGGTGGTCACCTCGCTGTTCTCCGATCCCGCCTATCGAGCGCATCTGGCCGCGCGCGGCGACAAGCAGATCGTCATGCTCGGCTATTCCGACAGCGCCAAGGATGGCGGACTGGTCGCCTCGCGCTGGGCCTTGCAGCAGACCCAGATCGCCTTGACCCGCCTGGCCCAGGAATCGGGCGTGCGTATCATCTTCTTCCACGGTCGCGGCGGTTCGGCCAGTCGCGGTGGCGGCAAGACCGAGCGCGCCGTGATCGCCGCGCCGCGCGGGTCGGTCGGCGGCGTGTTGCGCCTGACCGAACAGGGTGAGGTGATCCATCGCAAGTACGGCATCCGCGCGATCGCCCTGCGCAATCTGGAACAGATGACCGGTGCGGTCATGCGTGCGACGCTGCGTCCGCGTCCGCCCGAGTCGCGCGAGGCGCAGTGGCGTTCGATGGCCAGCGCAATCGCCGGCGAGGCGCGCAACCGTTATCGTGATTTCGTTCACGAGAATCCCGATTTCACCGAGTATTTCCGCCACGCCACGCCGATCGATGTGATCGAGCGCCTGCGCATTGGCTCGCGCCCGTCGCGTCGAGGCGGAGCGGGCGGCGTCGAAAGCCTGCGCGCGATTCCGTGGGTGTTTGCGTGGTCGCAGAACCGCGCCGCCTTGACCGGCTGGTACGGTGTCGGCAGCGGACTCGCCCATGGCATCGAAACCTTCGGCCGCGAAGCGATGATCGAGATGACCCGCGACTGGCCGTTCTTCGCCCAGCTCGTCGATGACGTCGAAATGGTCCTGGCCAAGGCCGACCTCGCGATCTTCGAGCGCTATTCGCAACTGGCCGGTGCGTTGCACGCGCCTTTCCTGGCAAAAATCTCCTACGAATTCGAGCGCACGCGCACCGCAATTCTGGATCTGAAGGGCGAAGACGAACTGCTCGCCCACGACTTGCGTCTGCGCCAGTCGATCCGACTACGCAACCCTTATGTCGATCCGATCAGCCTGATCCAGGTCGACCTGCTGACTCGCTGGCGCGCCACCGAGCGCAACGACGACGACCTGCTGCATGCACTGATCGCCACAGTCAACGGCATCGCCGCCGGCATCCAGAACACCGGGTGATTGCTAAGCGATCTTCCTTCTCCCGCGAGCGGGAGACAAAACGGCAGGATTGCCGTTTTGTGCAGCGCACGCTGCCCGCAGGGCGAGCGCCACGGAAGGCGCGAGTACACGTGCCGCAGGCGGATGAGGGTGCGCTCTTGATCCGCTCTTGCTTTGGCGTTGTTGGGCGAATGCATGGAACGCCGCTACTTGCGACGCTATATTCCATGGTCGGCGGGGATATCCCAGGCTCGCGCTCATTCTTTCCTTCTCCCGCGAGCGGGAGACAAAACGGCAGGATTGCCGTTTTGTGCAGCGCACGCTGCCCGCAGGGCGAGCGCCACGGAAGGCGCGAGTACACGTGCCGCAGGCGGATGAGGGTGCGCTCTTGATCCGCTTTTGATTTGGCGCTGTTGGGGGAATGCATGGAACGCCGCTACTTGCGACGCCATATTCTATGGTCGGCGGGGATATCTCAGGCTCGCGCTCTTTCTTTCCTTCTCCCGCGAGCGGGAGAAGGTGCCCGGAGGGCGGATGAGGGTGCGCTCTTGATCCGCTTTTGATTTGGCGCTGTTGAGGGAATGCATGGAACGCCGCAACAACACCGGGCTGGCCCGCAAACTGCGCGATAACATGACCGACGCGGAGATGCGACTTTGGCAGCATCTGCGCGACCGACGTCTGCTTGGTTTCAAATTCCGAAGGCAGATGCCCATCGGAGAATTCATCGCCGATTTTGCATGTCTCGATACGCGATTGATCATTGAGCTCGATGGTGGTCAGCATGTCGAGCGGGCAGAACTTGATGCGCTCCGCACTCAGCAATTGGGCGAGCTTGGATTTCGCGTCGTCCGGTTCTGGAATGACGATGTGTTGTTGAGGCCTGACGATGTGCTGGAGCGGATCATTGCCTTGCTTCGCGATCCCGGGCCTTACGAGCAATCCTGAGTCGAGGCTTCGTTGACCACCCTCATCCGCCTGCGGCACCTTCTCCCGCCAGCGGGAGAAGGAATGGTCGCGTGGCGCTTCTCGCAATCCCGTTCCCCGCGGCTGGCGTGGATTTCACGAGCTTGTGCCTGCTTTCCCTTCTCCCGCGAGCGGGAGACAAAACGGCAGGATTGCCGTTTTGTGCAGCGCACGCTGCCCGCAGGGCGAGCGCCACGGAAGGCGCGAGTACACGTGCCGCAGGCGGATGAGGGTGCGCTCTTGATCCGCTTTTGATTTGGCGCTGTTGGGGGAATGCATGGAACGCCGCTACTTGCGACGCCATATTCTATGGTCGGCGGGGATATCTCAGGCTCGCGCTCTTTCTTTCCTTCTCCCGCGAGCGGGAGAAGGTGCCCGGAGGGCGGATGAGGGTGCGCTCTTGATCCGCTTTTGATTTGGCGCTGTTGAGGGAATGCATGGAACGCCGCAACAACACCGGGCTGGCCCGCAAACTGCGCGATAACATGACCGACGCGGAGATGCGACTTTGGCAGCATCTGCGCGACCGACGTCTGCTTGGTTTCAAATTCCGAAGGCAGATGCCCATCGGAGAATTCATCGCCGATTTTGCATGTCTCGATACGCGATTGATCATTGAGCTCGATGGTGGTCAGCATGTCGAGCGGGCAGAACTTGATGCGCTCCGCACTCAGCAATTGGGCGAGCTTGGATTTCGCGTCGTCCGGTTCTGGAATGACGATGTGTTGTTGAGGCCTGACGATGTGCTGGAGCGGATCATTGCCTTGCTTCGCGATCCCGGGCCTTACGAGCAATCCTGAGTCGAGGCTTCGTTGACCACCCTCATCCGCCTGCGGCACCTTCTCCCGCCAGCGGGAGAAGGAATGGTCGCGTGGCGCTTCTCGCAATCCCGTTCCCCGCGGCTGGCGTGGATTTCACGAGCTTGTGCCTGCTTTCCCTTCTCCCGCGAGCGGGAGAAAAAACGGCAGGATTGCCGTTTTGTGCAGCGCACGCTGCCCGCAGGGCGAGCGTCATGGAAGGCGCGAGTACACGTGCCGCAGGCGGATGAGGGTGTGCTCTTGATCCTGCTCCAAGTTCCTTCTCCCGCTGGCGGGAGAAGGAAGCGTGGAAAGGCGCAACTTGCGACGCTATATTCCATGGTCGGCGGGGATATCCCAGGCTCGCGCTCATTCTTTCCTTCTCCCGCGAGCGGGAGAAGGTGCCCGGAGGGCGGATGAGGGTGCGCTCTTGATTCTGTTTCGCCTTATGCAACTTCCGCATCCGGCTTGGTCGCGTAGCGATACAGCAACCAGGCGATGAAGCTCAAGAGCAGCAAACCCAGCCAGCCGCCGAACTGCATGTCCTCAGGCAGGGCGAGTACGTCGGCGCGGCCGGTGACGACGATCGGGATCGCGATGAAGATGCCCATCAACGCCTCGCCGGTAATCAGACCGGCCGAGAACAGCATGCCCTTGCGATGGATCTGGCCGTGTTCTTCCTCATCCTTTGCGCCGCCCATCTTGCGCTCGACAATGTAGGCAAGCAGGCCGCCGAGGAAGATCGGCACCATCAATTCGATCGGCAGATAGATGCCGATTGCGCAGGCGAGCACGGGCACACGGAATTTCTTGCCGCTGGCCTGCAGCCACAAATCAAACACGATGATGGCCGCACCGATAGCGGCGCCGATGCCAATTGTTGTCCACGGAAGTTCACCGCCGAAGATGCCCTTTGCCACCGAGGCCATGAGGTTCGCTTGCGGGGCGAGCAGCGGATTCGGATGTTCGGCGGTTGGTACGCCGACGCCGTACGCATGCAACAACAAGTTCAGCACCGGCGCCATGATCAGCGCCGAGGACACGGCGCCGATCGCGAGCATAAGCTGCTGTTTCCACGGCGTCGCACCGACGATATGGCCGCATTTGAGATCCTGCAGGTTGTCGCCGCCAATGCAGGCCGCGCAGCAGACCACGGCACCGATCATGATCGCCGCGACTGCGCCAATCGGTGAATCGCGACCGAGCAGCAGGACGAGGATCAGTGCGGCAAAAAGAATTGTCGAAATCGTGATGCCCGAAACCGGATTGTTCGATGAGCCAACCAGACCGGCCATGTAGGCGGATACCGAGACGAACAGAAAACCGGCGACAACCATGATGATGGTCATCGGGATACTCGCGGTCCACTGGTGGACGATGCTCTGGTACAGCCACAGCAGTGGCAGGGTAAACAGCACGAGGCCGATCGCGATGTACTTCATCGGGATGTCTTTTTCGGTGTGTGCGACCACGGTGGTAACGCCGGAACGTGTCGCATCAAAACCGCTCTTGATTCCCGAGAACAGCGACTTGCGCAGCGAGATCAGCGTCCAGATGCCACCGATCAGCATCGCACCGACGCCGAGATAGCGGATCTGCGCCGACCAGATCAAATAGGCCGAATCTTCCGCACTCGCGGCGGCGACTTGTGCAGCCAGTACAGGATCGGTCTGCAGGAAAAAACTGCTGTAGATCGGAATGGCGATATTCCAGCCGATCATTGCGCCGACGAGGACGACGATGCCGACATTGAGGCCGACGATATAGCCAACGCCGAGCAGGGCTGCCGACAGGTTGGTGCCCATGTAGGCGATCGCCTTGCCGATATAAGTCGCACCGGCTGCGGTATCCGGGAACAGACGCATGCCGCTGGCAGCGCCAAGCTTGGCGAATCCACCAAGCAAGGCGGCGACGGCGAGGACCTTGACGCCCTGAGCCGGATTCGCACCTGTCTTGAGAACTTCGGCCGCCGCCTTGCCTTCCGGAAAAGCCAGGCCCTGATCGACGATCAACGAACGCCGCAGCGGTACCGAGAAGATCACGCCAAGCAGACCACCGAGGCCGGCGATTGCGAACACCCACTGGTATTCGAACTCCTGCCAGTAGCCGAGGATGACCAGGGCCGGAATCGTGAAAATCACACCGGAGGCGATCGAGGAACCCGCCGACGCGCCGGTCTGCACGATGTTGTTTTCGAGAATGCCGCCGCCGCCGAGCAGGCGCAGGACAGCCATCGAGACGACCGCCGCCGGGATTGCCGAGGCGATGGTCATGCCGGCGAACAGGCCGAGATAGGTATTCGCCGCCGCAAGGATTACCGCCAGCACGATCGAAAGAATGATCGCACGCAGGGTCAATTGCGGTGCAGGTTCAGCGATGACGCTCATGGATGTCTCCCCGTATTGGTGCCGATCCGTCGGCGCGTTGATGGTGTATTCGACGTGCGAATTCCGTGGGCCTGTTCTTGCTCGTCATCCCGGCGCAAGCCGGGATCCCTCTTGATTCTTGCCGGCAATTTTCACGGCGAGCCAGAATGGATCCCGGATTGCGCCGGGATGACGACTGGCGAAATCGGGCTCTTGGTGCGAAATCTGCAAGTCCCCAAGGTTCCCGCCTCGCGCCGCAGCGTGCATAGTAGCCCGCAAATCCGCCGATGCAGAACCCACAATGAAGCCGATTCCCGTGAAACCCGAGACCGACGACAAAGACGCCGCGCGCATGCCGCGCCAGATTCCCTACATCATCGGCAATGAGGCTTGTGAGCGTTTCAGCTTCTACGGCATGCGCAACATCCTCACGCCGTTCCTGATCACCACCCTGCTGCTGTACGCACCGATCGCCGAACGCGCCGGCATCGCCAAGGATGTCTTCCACACCTTCGTCATTGGCGTGTATTTCTTTCCGCTGCTCGGCGGCTGGATTTCGGATCGTTACTTCGGCAAGTACAACACCGTGCTCTGGCTGTCACTGCTGTACTGCGTCGGCCACGCCTGTCTGGCGATGTTCGAGTCCAATCGCAGCGGTTTCTATGCGGGCCTGTTCCTGATCGCGCTTGGATCGGGCGGCATCAAACCCCTGGTCTCGGCCTTTGTCGGCGACCAGTTCGATCAGCGCAACAAGGCCACCGCAAAAGTCGTCTACGACGCCTTCTACTGGACGATCAACTTCGGTTCGTTCTTCGCCTCGCTGCTGATGCCGCGCATCCTTGCCTCGTGGGGTCCGGCCTGGGCATTCGGTATCCCCGGCATTCTCATGTTCATCGCCACCGTGATTTTCTGGAGCGGCCGCAAGAAGTACGTGCATGTTCCGCCGGCAGCGACCAATCCGGATTCGCTGATCAATGTCGCGCGCAGTGCCCTGCTTGCGCCCGGTAGCGGACGTAGCGGACTCATACTTGCTGCACTCGGCGCCGTTGCTGCCGTCGGCATGTTTGCCGCCTGGGCGATCTCGCCAGCCTGGTGGCCCGAGCATTTCAGTTTCGTCATTACCTTCTGCCTCGCCCTCGGCGTATTCATCCTGTTCGGTGGCATCGGCACATCGCTGCAACTCGAACGCGCGCGCGGATTGCATCCGGATGCTGCCGTCGACGGCGTGCGCGCGGTGCTGCGCATCCTCATCGTGTTCGCCCTGGTCACACCGTTCTGGTCGCTTTTTGATCAGAAGGCATCGACCTGGATCCTGCAGGGCAACGCCATGATGATGCCGCACGAATCCTGGTGGTGGCCGAGCTGGCTGGTCCAGGAGCCGGCACAGATGCAGGCGCTCAATCCGCTGTTGGTCATGCTGCTGATTCCGTTCAACAACCTTGTGCTGTATCCGTTCCTGCGCGGCCTCGGCGTCGAAGTCACCGCACTGCGGCGCATGGGTTTCGGTATCGCCTTCTCCGGTCTGGCCTGGATCGCGGCCGGCTTGATCCAGCTCAGCATCGACGGCGGCGATCCAACCTCGATCGCCTGGCAGGTGCTGCCCTACGTGTTGCTGACCTTCGGCGAAGTGCTGGTCTCGGCGACCGGGCTCGAGTTCGCCTACAGCCAGGCACCGCCGTCGATGAAGGGCACGATCATGAGTTTCTGGCTGCTCTCGGTGACTTTCGGCAACCTCTGGGTTCTGCTCACCAACGCAGCCGTCCGCAACGATGCCGTCACTGCCCGCATCGCCGATACAGGACTCAGCGAGAACGCCTTCATGATGTTCTTCTTTGCCGGATTCGCCCTGCTCGCGGCACTGGCCTTCGCGCTGTATGCACGAAGGTATCCGCTGGCGGATCACTACCGGACGGTGTAACCGCCGCACTCAGCCACTCGTCACCACCTGCCTGGTTCCTTCTCCCGCCAGCGGGAGAAGGACGCGTGTAGCGAGGCCAATTGCAACGACAACGCGGCCAAACACGCTCCACCCTGCTCCCGCCAGCGGGAGACAAAACAGCAGGATTGCCGTTTTGTGCGGCGCACGCTGCCCGCAGGGCGAGTGCCAAGGATGGCACGAGTACACGTGCCGAAGGCCGATGAGGGTGCGCTCTCGCTCCTGCTCGTGACCCCGGTTCCTTCTCCCTTCGGGGGAAGGTGCCCGGAGGGCGGATGGGGGTACGCGCTGGCCTCGAACTTCCAATCGTGCCTGTCCCGTCCATTCGCATTGCAAGCGGGTGCCCGCACGATGCCGGCACCCGTTCCATCAATGCAAATGCATCGTCCCCGACTTCGGGCAATGGCAGGGCGCGGTCGGCCCGTACTCGATGCCGAAGCTGCGCCCGTCGTGGTGACGCTGCCAGTAGAACTCCGGTGCCGGGCGATTCTTGCCACCGACTTCCGCCATATCCGCATCGACGTCGAAGACGCGGCCATTGACGGCGACGTAGCGTGTGTCGATGGTGGCGCGGATATTGTCGAGCGGATTGCTGTTGAGGATGACGAAATCGGCGCGTTTGCCCGGGGTCAGCGAACCGATCTGTTTCGAAAGGCCGATGGTGTCGGCGCCATCGATGGTCGCTGCGCGCAGGGCTTCGAAATTGCTGAAGCCACCCTGGGTCAGCATCCAGGTTTCCCAGTTCTCCGAAAGACCCTGCAACTGGCCGTGGCCACCGGTGTTGATCTTGATGCCGGCGTCACGCAGCTTCTTCGCGGCCTTGGCCACTTCGATGTGGTAGTAGTCCCAGTCCGGTGCGGTTTCGCGGCGAATCGCGCGCGCGTCGAGGGTTTCGCGCGGGAAGAAGCGGTTGAGTTTCCTGTCTTCCCAGACATTGTCGCGCGCATACCACCAGTATTCGCCGCTGAGGCCGCCATAGCTGACGACCAGAGTCGGTGTGTTGCGCACGTCGGTTTCCTTCCACAGGTTGATGACATCGGCGTAGAGCGGCGCGACCGGGATGTTGTGCTCGATGCTGGTGACGCCATCGAGCATCATGGTCATGTTGTGGTTGAAGGTCGAACCGCCTTCCTCGACTACGAGCATGCCGAGTTCACGTGCGGCCTGGTTGATCTGCTGGCGCTGGTCGCGGCGCGGCTGGTTGTAGCTTTTCACGCTGAACGCGCCATTCGCCTTCATGCGGCGCAGATGCGCGCGCGCGTCGTCGAGTGAATTGACGACGGCCTTGAAGTCGCCGTCGGCGCCGTAGAGGATCGTGCCGGTCGAGAAGATGCGCGGGCCGACCATCTCGCCGGCCTCGACCAGTTCGGCCTGCGAAAACACCGTTTCGGTTGTTGCCGAAGGATCGTGCGTGGTGGTCACGCCGAAGGCCAGGTTGGTGTAGTAGGCCCAGTTCTGCTGCGGCACGACACCGCTGGTGAAATGATTGACATGCGCGTGCACGTCGACATAACCGGGCACAATGGTCTTGCCCTTGGCGTCGATCACTTTCGCACCGGCCGGGATCGCCACGCTGCCGCTGGCGCCGACCGCCTTGATCGAATCGCCGTCGACGACGAGCACGCCGTCCTCGATCACCTCCTGTTTCAATTCGGCATCATTCATCGTGATCAGGCGCGCACCGGTGAAGGCGAAGACGTCGCTCGGCGCATCCAGCGCCACGCTCAGGCCGACATCGATGCCCTTGTCGCTGCCGGGCTTGGGCAGGTCCTTCGGTGCGCCGGGCACAAAGGCGAATGCATCCTTGAGATCACGCGAATGGTATTCGCGCCCGACCATCCAGTGCAGCGATTTCGAGTCGGCCGACCAGTGCAGGTAGGAGCCGACATCCTTGCTGACTTCGCTGACCGGGAGTGCCTTGGTCTCCTTCGACAATTCGATGCTGCCGCCGGTCATCGGCATCGGTGAGACATAGGCGTTGAACAGTTCGGTGAACGCGACCCACTTGCCATCCGGGCTGATGCTGACGAAGTTGATGTACTTCAGGTCGAACACGTCGCGCGGCTCGCTGCCGTCGATGGCGATGCTCTGCAGTTTCTTCTTGAGGCCGTCGCCGGTGAGGAAGGTGATGCGCCTGCTGTCGGCGGAAAAGGCCGGATCGCCGCCATCCTTGACCAGGCGGCGCGCGTCGCCACCGGCTGCGGGCATCACGTAGATGCCGGCTTCGCCCGAGTTGAGATTGCCGGTCAGCGAGCTGCCCGAGGTTTTCGCATAGACCACATGGGCGCCGTCGTTCGAATAGCGCGGGCCGTAGTAGAAGCCCGGCTTCGCGGTCAGGCTGCGTGCCGTGTTGCTGGCGAAATCGTGTTCGAGGATGCGGCCCTGCTCGGCATCGGACCAGTTCGTGTAAAGCATCTTCCTGCCATCGGCGCTGAAGCTCGGCTGGTATTCGTAGCGGCTGTCATCGCCGGTCAGACGGGCTGGCTTGCCGTCTGGCAGCGACTTCACCCACAAGTGACCGAGCGCGTGGAAGACCATGCGCTTGCCGTCCGGACTGGTGGCGACATCGCGGATCATCTTCGGCTCGAAGCTGCCGCGCGCGAGGGTCTGTTCGAAGCGCAGCGGTTCGGCGACGGTTTGCTCGACCTCGGCCGTGAACGGGATCTGCGTGTGCTCGCCGCTCGTTGCGTCGATGCGCCAGAGCTTGCCCTGGGCCCAGATCACCAGCGACGTCGAATCCGGCGTCCAGGCGTAGTTCGGATAAGGCCCGAAGATCGCCCAGGCTTCCTGCATGTCGTGGGAAAGGCCGTCCCACAGCGGCGTGACTTCGCCGCTGTCGAGATCAACTTTCTCCAGCACGGTCTTCTCGCGCACGCGCTTGACGAAGGCGAGTGACTTGCCGTCCGGGGACGGCTCGGGTCGCACCGCGCCACCGGGCGTGGCGATGACCGTCTCGATCCCGCCATCGCGGCGGTCGAGTCGCTTGATCGCGTAGATCAGGCCATGCGGATCCTTGTTGTACTGGAACTGTGGGCCCGGGCTGACATCCTCGGAGTAGTAAACGTAGCGACCGTCGGCGCTCACTGCCGGTTCGCCGAGATCCTGCTGGTCGTTCTTCTGCTTGGTCAGCTGCAGGCCGGCGCCACCGGACTTGTGGTACATCCAGAGTTCGCCGGCGCCGAGCGAGCGTTCGCTGGTGAAATGCTTGCGTGCGATCAGGAACTGGCCATCCGGAGTCCACGCCGGATTGTTGAGCAGGCGGAAATCTTCCTTCGAGACCTGGGTACCTTCGCCGCCGATGACCGGCATGCGCCAGATGTTGTTGCCGCCGCCACGATCGGATGTGTAGGCGATTTCCTTGCCGTCCGGCGAGTAGCGCGGTTGCACATCCCAGGCCTGACCCTGGGTGATGCGTTTCGCCTTGCCGCCGGCAATCGGCAGCGTGTAGAGATCGCCAAGCATGCTGAAGGCGATGGTCTTGCCATCCGGGCTGACGTCGAGATCGAGCCAGGTGCCTTCGTCGGTACTGAAGCGCACGGTCTTGGCCTTGCCATGCGCGGCGTTGACGTCCCACTTGGGTTCGTCTTTCTTCTTGTCCGCAGCAAGCGTCAAGGCAGGCAGCAGCAACAGGCAGCCGAGAACGGCGGCGATGGATCGGTAGCGCATCATCATTCCCCAGACTTGAAACAGCAGGCTGAGGATCCTAGCCCGGACGATTCATGAAGTACACGCGGCATCGCTTGTTCCTTGAAGCCACACGACGTTTTGCTCAATCGGCAATAACACCCGCTATTGCCTCAATCGCGAAAAGCCATGTGAATCCAATGTCCTGAGAGCTTGCAAAAAATCACCCGCCTGCTGTGAGCGCCGCCAACCGTCCGTGTTCGCGGCGCGTGGCGGGCAAATCCGTGAAGAACGTCAGCGCACAGCGCCGACCCACCAGTGCCTGGATCGCAACTGCCCGCGCTCTTGGTGGGTTCGATCTGTGATCGAACGTTTCAGAATGGAGTGAGCGCCCGGTGACACTCTCGCTACGGCAGTCGAGTTTTTCACCAGCTCTGAGCGATCATCACGCGTATTCACGAATAATCCTGGCCAGCCCGGATCGGAGATTCGGACACGGGACTGAAGTCCCGGGCCCAGCGATCCTGGGCGTCGACTGCTGTACATTCATGACGTCTGGGCAATGCGCAAGAGGGGCGAACATGAGCGAAGCAGATTTCCGTCAGGGCGTTGTCGATGACGAGCAACTGCGCCTGCTGTCCTACGGTTATGTGTTTTCGGGTGTCATGACCGGCTTGTTCTCGCTGCTCGGCCTGTTCTATGCCGGCATGGGCCTGGTCATGAACCGGGTGTTTGCCGCCGCCGCGCAGAACGGCACGCACGCGGACAAGATTCCGCCGGAAGCGCTCGGCACTATTTTTGGCCTGTTCGGCCTTGTGTTCTTCCTGATCGCGATCACCCTGGCAGCTCTGAAACTGTGGACGGCACGCTGCATCAGGCAGCGCCGATCACGCATGTTGTGCATGGTCGTGGCCGGCATCTGCTGCCTGGGAATTCCGTATGGAACCGTGCTCGGGGTATGCACTTTTCTGGTGCTGGGGCGGCAGAGCGTGGCCGGACGATTTGACCTGGGCAATCCGGGCACCGAGCTTGTGCCGTGAGCGGGGATCGAATCGTGTCGTTGATCGGCTTGCTTGGGGTCATGGTTCCATTCGCGCACGCCGATGCGACGTCGGCGGCGACCCAGGCCGAGATCGCCGAGCTGCTGCATGAGCTGGGTACCTCGCATTGCGATTTTTTCCGCAATGGAAACTGGTATGACAGTGCAAAGGCCGAGAGTCATTTGAAACGCAAGCTCGACTACTTCGAACGCAAGGATCTGCTAACGACGGCGGATGCGTTCATCAGTGATGCGGCGAGTCAAAGCAGCATGAGTGGCGAGGCCTATCAGGTGCGTTGCCCAGGCGGGCAAGCGCAGCCGAGCGCGGATTGGCTGAAAGAAAAGCTGGAGGAATTACGACAGCGTGGCTCGGATTCACCGCACTGAGGCAGGGGATCAAGGGCCATGGAGCGCTTCCGGCGCAATGCGCCCGGATGACCCGATTTTCAACTCGAAGAGCCAACTACACTCGTCATTCCGGCGGCTCTCAACAGCCGGATGGCTGGTCACGCCGGGATGACGAGTGCGTTTCGCAAGATCAGCGAGCGCGGAACAGGGTTGGTGCCCAGTTGCTGCCACCGCCATAACCGTCGCGACGCCGACGCCGCATGCCTTCATGGGCTTCCAGGCGTCGTGTTTCCAGCCATTCCACACGCTCGGTCTTGAGGCTGTCCGGGTCGACCCCACGGCGCGTGGCTTCCTGGGTGCGGTAGAGTACAAAATCGCTGTACGAATCGATTTCCGGCTTCAACTCACGCACGCAGAGCTCGATCATGATGGCGTCATCGAGGAACCCGATCACCGGCACGCTGTCGGGGATGATGTCGTTCGGATCAGCGAAATAGGCAAGGCAGGAAAGCACGCGTTTGCGGTCCTCGTCAGGCAGACCATAGCCCTCGTCGAGCACCAGCTGGGTCATCAGATCGAGCTTTTCCAGACGATCCTTGATGAAGTGCGGAACCTTGGTCGTCGGTACGCCGACCAGCAGCTTCAATGCCGCATCGACAATCGCCTTCGAGCTCAGGTCAGCCGCCTTGACCTGCGCACGCTGCATCGCTTCGATGAAGTGTTCGAGGTCTTCGTCGTCCAGTTGAATCGTGATGTCCAGAGACATGGGTACCACTCCGCAGGGGAAATACGAGCGCTGAGACTAGACGGCGCATAGGGGCGCGTCAATCGGCGTGATACGACGACTGACGCCGGGGCTGCCCGGACGCCCGCTGCTCAGAGTATGCCTGCCGCGCTGGCCCCGAATGCGGTGACCATGCGCGTATAGATCGTTTTCAGCGGCAGATCGACTTCGGGAAAGTCGCCAACCGAGGTGTAGCACTCGTAGAAGCCCGGATCGGTTTGTTTCATTGGCGCACAACCCGGATTCAGCTCGTAACTGGTCGCGTAGCGGAACGGCCAGAAATCGAACAGCGGCAGGGCCGAGGAGAAATCCGCGATCGCATTGTTTATCCGGTGCAGCAGGTTGGTGCGTGGACGCTTGGCGATCGTCCACGAATTCTGCGGCTCGATATCGCCCAGGATGGCGGATCGAACGAGGTCGGCAACCGCCTGGTCATGGATGATCAGGCCCGATTCGGTGTTGTAATTGTCCGAACGCGGGTCGAAGTTGTGCGATCCGATCAGGGTTACCTGGCCATCAATGACGATTGATTTGGCGTGCATGCCGACGCGTACGCCCGGCGAGGTCAACGGGGCCTTGCCGTAACGCATGTAGCCCTCCGGCCCGTCGCCTCCGCCGAGTTCCTTGTAGCGTGAGAACAACTGATCGGCATCGCCCGGAAACGGCTTGAACTCGTAGATGCGGAAGCCGAGCTTGAGATAGCGCTTCTTGTATTTGTGCGAAAGCGCGTAGACATAGAACGCGTCGGTCGCCGCGAGGGAGTTGGTCGAGACAATGATGTCGGGCGGATGATCGCGCTGCTTCAAGTCGCGGAATACTCGGCGCGCATGCTTGCTGATGACCAGATAGGGCGTCTGCATGACGATCTGGCGGTCAGCCCCGGCAATCATGCGCGCGATCTGTTCACCAAGTTGCTTGTTGCTGTCGGCATTTCCATCCTGTTTGGCCGGACTGTCCGAGAAGTAGTCGACCTTGCCGACCCGTCGCGCCTGGGCAACGAAGCGGCGCTCGATCTCGGCCGCGAGCCCGGCATGTGCACGCAGCGTTTCCACACGCATCGGATCGATGCCGCGCTCGGCGGCGGGCAGGGGCAGATCCTGATCGGCTTCAGCAACCAGGCGGCGGTTGACGTCATTGAGCCGGGTCAGTTGCGCGGCGCGCTTGTAGTTCCAGAACTGCTCGAACGATGCTGCCATCTCGCGACCGGCGGCCTCGCCGGTGACCAGCACATCGCGATCGCGATAGTCGAACTCGTGATCCCAGTCGAAATAGCGGTTTTCGTAGTTGCGCCCGCCGGCGATGCCGAATTCGTTGTCGACGAGGAACAACTTGTTGTGCATGCGCTGGTTGAAGCGCGCGAAACAGCAGACGATGCTGGCCGCGAACTCGAGCGGCTGGGTCACCGCCTTGTGGAAGGTCGGGTTGTAGATGCGTACCTCGAAATTGCGGTGGATCAGGGCCAGACGCGAGAGCAGTTCGGTGTCTTCGAGCGAGAACAACTGATCGGCAAGGACGCGCACGTGCACGCCGCGCCGTGCTGCGGCGAGCAGCTCATCGAGGAAGAGCCGACCGGCATCATCGTTGACCCAGATGAAAGTCTGGATATCGATGCTGCGCCGTGCGGCGCGGATCAGGTGAATGCGCACGAGCAAGGAATCCTCGCCCTGTTCAAGCACGTTGACGAAGTGGATAGGCTCGCTCAGCGTGCCCGCAGCGTGGGCAGTGGCGGCCAGTTGGCGAAACGGGGTGTCGATCGCGCAGTGATCGTCGCGTGTGCAGGTCAGGGTCTGGCCCTGCTCACGGAGCACGATGCGGTCGGCCTGACGCGCCAATTGGCGATTGACTCCGCAGCCGGCCAGTGCGATCACGCACATTCCCACGACAAGTGCATGCAGGCGCCGGATTCGCCGCCCAGGCGATGCCCCGCCACTCATGATTCCTCCGTGCTCCGGGGTGCTTCGGCAACGCGGACGCTGAAGCTCAACTCGACCTTGTCGGCCAGCGTCGCCCGCCGCGTGGTCATGCCGAATTCGCTGCGCCTGACCGTGCCCACCGCTTCGATCGCGCATTCCACGGCGGCTTTTTCGCAAGCCGATGGCAGCATATCGAAGACGACGGCACGGGTGATGCCCCGCATGGTCAGTTGTCCCGGCACCTGCCCGCCCAGATGCAAGCGCGTCATCGGAATAGCGTCCGAGCGGAAGTGGATTTCCGGGAAATGCTCGACATCGAAGAACTCGGCGGATTTGACCCAGGCCAAGGCGCTTGCCCGGCGCATCGTCACATCGGCCGCATTGATATGCGCATCGACCGTGGCCTGGCCGCGGAAGCGGTCGACGCTGACCGTGCCGCGCACGTTGCCGAACTGGCCATCGACGGCAAACATCCACAACACCTTGACACTGAACGCCGCACTGGACCGGGCACTGTCGAGCGCCAGTGTTTCCGAACTCAGCTGATAGTCCGCAGGCGATGTGGCCGCCAACGCAATCAATCCGGCAAGGCAGCTAGGCGCGAACATGGGATCCCGACCGGATCAGGGCCACCAGAAATGACGCAGGTTGGCTACGCCCGGCTCGAGCTCGGCATCGCCGTCGACATGCAGCCAGGCAATCGCCCCGGGCGGCATGCCGCGGCCCTGATCCGAGGTGCCGTCGGTGAGCAGGGCGACCAGGGTTTCAAGCCCGGGATTGTGGCCAACCAGCAGGATGCAGTCGGCATCACCGTGCTCCTCAAGTACCTGGATCAGATCACCAGGGGTTGCGTCGTAGATGCGCGGTTCGACCACGATCGAAAACTCACCATCCAGGCCCTTGGCGACATGGGCCGCAGTTTCCTGGGTACGCATGGCTGGCGAGCAAATCAGGACGTCCGGTTCGGCCGCGTGCGACTTGAGCCATTCGGCGGCGGCAATCGCTTCGCTGACGCCTCCTTCGGTCAGCGGGCGTGAGTCATCGGTCTGCTCATCGACCGGAGGTTCCGCGTGGGCATGGCGCAACAGGATGATCTGGCGTACGGACATGGGGATTCCTTGGCGTGAACCCGCATCATGCCGCATGCCCGGAGAAAATCCCAAGTGGCAGCGGACAGATCGAGTGAAGCTTCTGGCCAGGATAAGGAAAAGCCTCAGCGCGCAGCGCCGACCCGCAAGAGCCAGCTCCTGGTGGATCTGATCCGTGATCGAACGCGACTGGCCAACATTGACCCTGCTCGCAAGGAGACGAGGGGCATGTCAGCGGCAATCCAGTCAATGAACAGCTCAGGATTGCGGGAATGCTCAGCCCTGCTTGTTCAGCCAGCGCAGCAGTTTTGCCCAGTCCTCCTGGTGCGAACGGACGATCTCGGAGTGGTAATCGAAGATGCTGCGGCCGAGGCCGTTCATCAGCGAATAGGCCTGGGTATCACGCAACTGCGCGATCAGCGGAAACGGAAACTGGCGGATCTGCTCAAGTCCGGTTTGGCTGACGTTTGTCCACGGCTTGGTCCGGTTGGCGACGAGTCCGACGGCGACCTTGCCTTTCTTGATCCGTGGCAGGTTGGTCAGATCGGCGAGGAATGGCAGGGTTGCCTCGAGGTCGATTACCGAGGGCAGTACCGGCACGACGATGGCATCGATATCATCGAGGAATTCGGCAATCTCGCTGGCGCGGATACCGGCACCGGAATCGATGATGACGCGCTCGGCGTCGGCCGGGATGCGTTGCTGCCAGTTCTTGCGCGTGGCATCGATCGGCAGCACCGCAGTATCGAGATCGGCACGCTTTTCGCACCAGCGACTGCTCGATGCCTGACGGTCGGCATCGGCAAGTACAGTCGCCTTGCCCTTGAGCGCCGAATGCGCCGCCAGATTCGTCGCGATCGTGGATTTGCCACAACCGCCCTTGGAACTCGCTACCAGGACTTTCAGCATCAGGGCCTCCGTCGGTGGGCACAGCGAGGCTGAGCGTACACCAGCTGGACGTCGAGGGTGGAATCAGGCGTCTTTCGGCGGCAAGATTCTGGCCATGAATGCTTTATGATCGGGTTTCCAGTCCGCTGGTGGCGACAACGGGATGCCCGCCCGCGTCAGCAGATTCTTTGCGACCTGGAGTTCGTCCCGAGTCTGCAACCAATCGGCCTGATAGCGCTCGAACTCCGCTGCATCCTCGAATGCCGAATTGGATAGCACAGCGTATTCCTGTATGAAGTACTCGGCATTTCGGGTGATCTCATCTGTATCCTCGGCCCCGGCAAGACGAAGCAGGGCTGCGCCGATTCGCATCGAAATCAGGGTGGTCGATTCGTTCAGCATGAGCCGGCCGGCAGCAAGACAGGCCGCACGACGATCCTCTGCGAGAGGTTGCCCGGTCGATTTGCAGGCTCGTGTCGGGGTTGCGTAGTTCGCCATGGACATTGCCGAGGCATAACTGATAGCCATGACAAGGCCCATGCGCTCTGGCGCGTTCTCGCCGACCAGCGCGTAAACCTCAGGCAGCGGATGAGCGTGGAAAACCTTCAGCCATTCGGTAGCGCTGGCAACAAAGTAGTCGTCAAATTTATGCGCGGCGCCAATCCTTGCCAGTGCTTCGGTTACTCCCTTGCTGTCATGGGCCAGTGAGGCCGCCTGCAACTGGAACAACCAGACAGCGCCGTTGTCCGGCTCAAGCCGCTGCAGGGCCGTGGCCGCTTCGGACAAGGTGTCGGCAGGCGGCGTATTGACGGCGCTGACCCATTGAACCCAGGCGTCATCCGGCGCGAGCTGCGCAGCCCGATACAAAAGGGTGCGACGCCGCTCGGTGTCTTTCGCAATATCCTCACCAGGATACTTCGAGGTGGTCGCGGCAAGAACCAACGCGCGGGGTTTTCCATCCGCAAGCAAGGTATCAATCAGGATGGCGTTGGATCGAGCCTGCGTGGCCATTGCCTCCTTTGCGCTTGCGAGATCATCAGCCATTCCCGTGGCCGACGCTGCCAGGCAGATTGCAGCGATCGACGAAACCAGGATTCGCTTCAATACGTGCATTGACTTCTCCGGTTGATGCTTGGATACAGACAGTCGATCAATATCCCGCCGCCTGCCCATCCTTGCGTCCTTCAGAAGCGCCAATATACACCTTGTTTGCTTCATCCCAGCGAATGGCCTGATAGCCGCCATATACGCCATTGGCGAATTCGACCTTGTGGCCCATGCGCATCAGGGCGCGGATAGTCGAATAGTCGAAGCCGGTTTCAAGCTGGATCGCGCCGCCATCAGTCATCTCTTTCACCTGACCTTCGGGCGAGGTGGAGCCATCATGGAGGATGCGCGGCGCATCACCGGCTTCCTGCAGATTCATGCCGAAATCGATCAGGTTGCTGACGATCAAGGTGTGCGCCTGCGGTTGGGTGTCGCCACCCATCACGCCGAAGCTCATCCACGGCTTGCCATCCTTGGTGATGAAGGCCGGGATGATCGTGTGAAACGGTCGCTTGCCGGGCGCGAAGGTGTTGGCATGACCTTCCTTCAAAACGAACATCTCGCCGCGATCCTGCAGGATGAAGCCGAGCCCGGGCGGGCTCATGCCCGAACCCATGCCGCGATAATTGGACTGGATCAGCGAGACCATGTTGCCCCATTGATCGGCGGTGGTCAGATAGATGGTGTCGCCATCGAGTTTGAACTCGCCGGGCGCGACTTCGTTGGCGGCCTTGTCCATCGAGATCAGCTTGCGACGCTCGGTGGCGTATTCCTTCGAGATCAGTTTCGCGACGGGTGCCTTGACGAAATCCGGGTCGGCATAGAATTTCGCGCGGTCGGCAAAGGCCAGTTTCTTCGCCTCGACGAACAGATGGATATATTCGGCGCTGCCAAAGCCATAGCTCTTGAGGTCATAGCCTTCGAGGATATTGAGCATCTGCAGTGCGGCAATGCCCTGGCCGTTCGGCGGCAATTCCCAGACATCGTAGCCGCGATAATTGGTCGATACCGGTTCGACCCACTGACCCTTGTGCGTGGCCAGATCCTCGTATGAGAGAAATCCGCCCTGAGCCTTGATGTAGTCGGCGATCGTATGCGCGATGGCTCCCTTGTAGAAAGCATCGCGGCCGCCTTTGCCGATTGCCTCCAGCGTGTTGGCAAGATTCGGATTCTTCCAGATCTCGCCTTTGGCCGGCGCGTGGCCGTCGATCGTGAATTGTTCGCTGAAACCCGGATACTTCGACAGGCGTGGTACCGACAAATCCCAGTACCAGGCAATCAACGCGCTGAGCGGGAAACCATCACGGGCATAACCGATCGCTGGTGCGAGCACAGATTTCATCGGCAGCTTGCCGAAGCGATCATGCAGCGCGAACCAGCCATCCACCGTGCCCGGGGTTGTCACCGGCAGCGGGCCATACGCTGGAACCTTGCTGTAGCCGTGCTGCTTGAACCATTCCAGGCTCAGGCTTTTCGGCGAATGCCCGGAGCCGTTGTAGCCGTAAAGCTTGCCGGTTTTCGCATCCCATACGATCGCAAACAGGTCGCCGCCCATGCCATTGCCGGTCGGCTCCATGAGTCCGAGTGCGGCATTGGCCGCGATGGCTGCATCGATCGCGTTGCCGCCGCGCTTGAGGATATCGAGGCCGATCTGCGTAGCCAGCGGCTGCGAAGTGGCGACCATGCCGTGCTGGGCGAAGACCTCGGATCGCGTCGCGAATGACTCGCCGGTGACTCGGTCGGCGGCGCAGGTGCTGCACGCGTAAAGCGCAATGAACAAGGCAAGACTGGATCGAAACATGAGCAAATCCCCGGCACGTTGAAGCATCAAGCATACGACGCACCCGACCGGTGTAAACGGGCCCGGATCGACGTCTGCGCGACGCCGGAGAACGACGGGCTTTCTGCGCCGTTTGGGCGGACATTCACCTGCATGATTGCATCATCGACGATCGCCTCGACATTCCGGTCGATCTGCGCCGGGTTGATGGCGCGAAGCCCACCCCGCGACCAGGACACCACACCCGTGAGCCCCAAGCGTCAATGGCAGCACTTCAAGGACAGCCCGAGCGGCCGCCGCTTCCAGACCCGTTACCGGATGCGACGAATGCAAGCCGGCGGCTTCATGCGCAAGATCCTGCTGACCGCTGCGGGCGGCCTGCTGATGCTGGTTGGGGTGGCCTTGCTGGTACTGCCCGGACCGGGTCTGCTGGTCATGGCCATTGGCGCGACTTTCATTGCCGAAGAATCCCTGCTGGCCGCGCGTGTTCTCGACAGACTTGATCTTTACCTGACCCACTGGTTGGGCCGTTGGCGGGCTTGGCGCGCTGCGCGAAAGCAGGCAACGCAGGCCAATCGCCGCTAAAGACTCTGCCCGACTCTCTTGATCCATCGACACGGCCGATGGGCGGGGAAATGCCCCACGCTGCCGCGACGACACCCCGACAAGCAGAACCGGCAGGCACACTACGGAACTGATACTATACGCGAATGACAACGATTCGCATTCGACTCGCGCATCATGGCTTGGCGCTGTGCGCGCTCCTGTTCTGCGCCCTCGCGCCTCTTGCCAGCGCCCGGAGCGTCGATTCCACGGTGCCGCAGACCTGGCAGATGCTCGACTATCTGGCCACGGATTATGCAGGCGCGATCCGGGATGGCACGGTCATCAACGCATCCGAATATGCCGAGATGCAGGAGTTTGCGGCGATCGTTCGCACGCAGTTGCAAGCCTTGTCGCCAACGCCATCAAGCGCCCGCTTGGTGTCCGAGGCGAATACGCTGGTTGCCTTGATTGAGGCAAAGGCGGAGCTGGAGAAAGTTGCTGACCAGGCACACCGCCTCGCCGATGGACTGCTGCGAGCCTATCCCATGCCCACGGCGCCCGAGCACGCACCGGATCTCGCCCGCGGCAGCCAGATCTACCAAAGCCAGTGCGCTGCCTGCCATGGCACGGGTGGGCGTGGCGACGGCCCGGCGGGCCTGCAGCTTTCGCCGGCTCCGATCGATTTCACCGATCAGGATCGCGCCGACCAGCGCAGCGCCATGTCGCTCTATGAAGCGATCAGCCAAGGCGTGGATGGCACCTCGATGGCGGGCTATGCAAGACAACTCACCTCAGAAGATCGCTGGGCGCTGGCCTATTTCGTCGGCAGCCTCGCCTACCAGCGGGAGGCCTCCGCCGGTGCAAGGCAATGGCATGAGGACGCGGCGGCGCGGGCGGAAATCGCCAGCCTGAATGAGCTTTCCACTATCCGTGTGGCTCAGCTCAGTGCGGCACTCGGTGAGCAGCGCGCGCGCGCGGCGGTCGGCTATCTGCGGGCGAATCCGCAAGCGTTGCAGCAGGCATTGTCGGGAGTTCCGCTGGCCCGGTTGCGCATGAGCGCGAGTCTCGTGGCATACCGCAGCGGCGCCCACCAGGAAGCCACCCAGCTCGCACTTTCGGCTTATCTCGATGGCGTCGAGCTGATCGAACCCCAGCTCAATGCGCGCGACACTGCGCTGCGTGCCGATATCGAGACGGCGATGGGTACCTATCGCACGGGGCTGTCGAGACAAGCGCCGTTGGCCGCGATGTCAGCACAGGCCGATGCCATTGATGCACTGCTGGCCCGTGCCGAGCTGGCCCTGTCCGAAAACCCGGACGATGCCATCAGCACCTTCCTCGGCGCTCTGACCATCCTCCTGCGCGAAGGGCTGGAGGCAGTCCTCGTTGTCGTGGCGCTTTTGGCATTTTTGCGCAAAGCAGGACAGACTGCGGCAGTCCGCTACGTTCATGCAGGCTGGATCTTCGCTCTGGTGGCCGGCGCCATCACCTGGGTGCTGGCCCGCTACGTGATCTCCATCAGCGGAGCGAGTCGCGAGTTGACCGAGGGATTGTCGTCGTTGTTCGCCGCCCTGGTGCTGCTCAGCGTCGGTCTGTGGATGCATCAGAAAAGTATCGGTGGCCGCTGGCAGACGTATTTAAAGGAGCAAATGACCGCGGCACTGTCCCGGAAATCAGCCTGGTTCCTGTTCGGCCTCGCTTTCATTTCAGTGTATCGGGAAGTCTTCGAGACGATCCTCTTTTATGCAGCGCTCTGGAATGAAGGCCAGCAGGTCTGGTTGCTTGCCGGCATCACCGTCGGCAGCCTTGCTCTCGCTGCGGTCGCCTGGACTCTTCTACGCACAAGCCGCCGTCTGCCGATCGGCCAGTTCTTTGCTGCCAGCTCGGCTCTGATCGCCATCCTTGCGGTCGTACTTGCCGGCAAGGGCGTGGCGGCCCTGCAGGAAGCCGGCTGGATCGCACTGAACCCGGCACCGGTTCCGCGTGTTGAACTGTTCGGCATGTATCCGACCTGGCAGACCCTGATTGCGCAGTTGATCGTGCTCGCCCTGCTTGTCTGCGGCTATCTCTACAACACGCGGCGCACGCGTAACCAGACTCCGCTACCACCAAACGGGCAACCCATCACGCACTGAGACAACCCTGCCTGATCGTGTTTCAGCCTGAGGTTTCTCCAGATTTTTCTGACAATCATGCAGTTGCCGACCACCGTCGGCAAAATCCACGCGCATGACACGCTTTCTTTCCTCGCGACGAGAAGTCACTGGACTTCGTGACAAGCCCGCCGTCAGCCTGGGAAAAGCCCGCCCTGCGCACCGAGTTCGTCGGCCACCTGGAAGTTGCTGATGCCCACGCCGACGAGTCGGTAGCGCGTCGAGTCGGGCAACTGCACGCGTTCGCGCAAGGCCAGCACGAGTTCAGCCAGCTCGTCGCCTGACGCGGGCATTGTTGCCGGAGTCAGGCTGCGCGTGAGGATGCGGAACTCGCGGGTTTTCAGCTTGAGCACGATGGTGCGACCGACGCGTTCGACCTTGCGCGTCGATGCCCAGACCTTGACGCTCAGTTCGCGGATCGTCGGTTCCAGTTCGGTCAATGGCAGATCATCGGCGAAAGTGTCTTCGGCCGAAATCGATTGCACCGGGCGATCCGGCGTCACCGGGTTTTCGTCGATACCGAGGCTGAGTTCGTGCAGGCGCCGCCCGTAACGTCCGAACAGACTTTCGAGCTCGCGCACATCGCGCGCGCGCAAATCACCAACGCTGCGGATGCCAAGCGCTGCGAGCTTGCCATCCATGACCTTGCCGACACCGTGGATGCGTCCGACCGGCAGGGGCGTGAGGAACCCCTCGACCGCCTCCGGCTTGATGACGAACAAGCCATCCGGCTTGTTCCAGTCCGAGGCGATCTTGGCCAGGAACTTGTTCGGCGCAACGCCAGCCGATGCGACGAGCGCGGTTTCCCCGCGGATCTGGGCGCGGATCTTTTCCGCCACCGCAGTCGCCGATGGCAGGCGGCCATGGTTCTCGGTCACATCAAGATAAGCCTCGTCGAGCGACAGCGGTTCGACCAGATCGGTATGGCGAAGGAAAATCTCCCGCACCTGACGAGAGACAGCGCGGTAGCGAGTGAAATCGGGCGGCACAAACACCGCCTCGGGACACAGGCGCTCGGCGCGCACCGCCGGCATTGCCGAACGCACGCCGAAGACCCGCGCTTCATACGAGGCCGCGCAAACAACCGACCGCGCTCCACGCCAGGCCACCACGACCGGCCGACCGCGCAGGGACGGATCGTCGCGCTGCTCGACCGAGGCGTAGAAGGCGTCCATGTCGACGTGGATGATCTTGCGCATGTGTTCGGGAGCGGGAGAAGGGAGTAGGGAGTAGGGGGTAGGGGGTAGGGAGTAGGGAGTAGGGGGTAGGGAGTAGGGAGTAGGGAGTGGGGAGTGGGGAGTGGGGAGCAGGGAAACAGGAATAGTGGGAGTCCACGCCCCACCTTCGGTGGCGCGCTGTCGCGCAGCAAACATGGGCGTACGGTTTCACGGATCGAGACGGTAGTTTTTCCTTCTCCCCCCGGGAGAAGGTGCCGAAGGCGGATGAGGGTTCGGGCTAGCGGGGAATCTGCGCTCCGAGCGTACCCTCGACCGATGTTCCCGACGCGGTCCCACCTCCTGCATCCATGCAGTCGTCAACCGGCCGTTGGCCACCTTCTGTCGAGGGAAGAAGGAAAAACACGCTGGCTGCGCGCCTTGCAAATCAATGCGTTACGTTATGTTAGATGAGAGCGGCTTCAGTCGCTTGTCCCCTCTTGGGGGCGATGCTTTTCAATGCAATCCTATCCTCATCGCCCGTTCGCCAGCGCATAACTGGACCCCAAGCGCGTGATTCCGCCGTTGACAACTCTCGCGCCGTTGCGGAGAACAAACCTCGTCCGGCGGAATCCGCTGCGCGGGTTCCACCCTACCTCTGGTGTGAGGCTGCGCGGATCCGGGTTTCGCCTTGCCGCCACGGGCTCCCGTCCGGCCAAACATGGCAAATTTCCTACACGCCGTCGCTGCGAACTCCCATCGTCACCACGTGTTCGCCAGCCCAGAATCGGAATCACTTTCCGGGGGAATATGTCGTGATCAAGACCGCCGCTTCCACCTTGACCCTGCTGCTCGCGCTGATTCCATTGTCGCCTGCATCAGTCCGGGCGCAAACCCAAAGCGTCTTCAAGTGCGTCGATCGCGATGGTCACGTCGCGTTTCAGGACAAACCCTGTGCTTCCGGATTGCGAGAACAGCAGGTCGCCATCGCACCCGCACCGCCGCCGGCAGCTCCACCGGATTACTCGCGACCAAGCCCGCGAGATTCTTCCCACAAACGGAGTAGCAAGAGTTCGTCACGGCGAGAAGCCGTCTATTCCTTCGAATGCCACACGCAAGCCGGTGCATTGTTCTACCGCCACAACCGCTGTCCGGCATCGATTGACCGCAGCGGTTTGATCGGCGGTCGCCGTGGTGCTTCACGCGAAGCAGTCAGCGCGCGCCGCGTTCCGCGCCTTGAAGCGTGCCGAGGCATGCGTTCCGCCGGTCGTGACGGGCGCGAATTCGACGACGTACCATCGACCTATGACCGCAACCTCGGCCGTGATCCATGCCGACGCTTTTGAAGCCACGGTTCATGTCAATTGCGGATCGGCGCTATATTCGCCGGCAATGACTCTTGCCGAACCCGCAGTGACAATGAAAATCACACATGGAGGTGTCCCGATGAACTCATTCAACCGGACCCGCGATCTCCGGCGGTGTTCCTTTGCGCCAGGGATTCTCGTCATCGTTTGCCTTGTTCTCAACCCCGTCGCCAGCGCGCAGAAAGTCTACAAGTGCGTCGATTCCGAAAACCATATCGCGTTTCAGCAGACACCGTGCCAACCGGATCAGCGTGAATCCGAAGTTGCAATCAAGCCGCCACCAGCGCCCCCGCCCCCGCCGCCTTCCATAACTGAGCCGTCGCGACATCGCGCAATTTCGGCCAGAGACCGCGCGGAAGTTCTCAAGTGGGCCGCCTCCGTCGCGCCCCCCGCCGCCGCTCAGGTGCAATCCAAACCAGTCGTACAATCCTATGAATGCACGACCGTGGCTGGGGAGGTTTTCTACACACATTCACCGTGCCCGGAATGGGTAGTGGACGGATCCTTTGGGTTTCGCGGAGCGAGCCCGCATGTTTCAAGCGTGACCGGAAAACCCATCTCCCGAGTGCTTGCATGTAAAAAAATGCGTTCTGGTGCGCGCTTCGCAAGCAGGCTCGATCAACAGACCTCGACCTATGACCGCAATCTCGGCCGCGATCCGTGCAAAAACTACTGAACGCGTGCGCTGCGACGCAACAGCGATCAGCGCCATACTTGCTTCCTTCCATCACCCCAGGCTGATCATGTCTACAAGACTTTCACAGGTTCTTTCAATTGCAGTTGTTGCGTTGTGCCTTGTTGCTTGCAATCAGCAGGAGGCACCCTCCGCGCCCTCCGCAGATGCTGTCGCCGCCGCCAAGGCGCAGATGGAAGCCAAGGCCGAGCAGCACTACGCGATGTACGAGCAGATGCTCAAGGCCGACAACGCCGAGCTGGCCCTGCCGCTGGGCGACGAGCTGCTCAAGATGTATCCGGACAGCGCCGCTGCAGCGCGAGTGCGCCCGGAGATCGAAGGACTGCGCGAGAAGGCCGGCAGCGAAGGCGAATCGCGACGCATGTCGCGCCTGTGGAGCTACCAGATCTCGCCGATGGCCGGCGGCACACAGAGCACGGCGACGATCTACAGCAACGAGGATCTCGGTGCCGAAAAGGTGCGGCTGGTGTTTCGTCGGCATACCGAATGGGGCCAGAGCGTGTTCCTCTATGGCAGCGACCCCGGATTCAGTTGCGCGAAAAATTGCCGCGTGACGATGACATTTGATGATGGCAAGCCGACCACGATGGAAGGCAGCATTCCACCAACCGGCGAACCGGCTATCTTCATCGAGGAAGACAGGAAGTTCATCGCCCAAGTCCAGAAATCGAAGAAGGTCGCGATCGAAGTAACGGTCAAGGGCAAGCCATCTAGCACGCTGCATTTCGACATCGGCGGCTACGATGAGAAGAAGTTCCAGCCGCTGCCGAAAAAGTAAGGGTGTTCAGCCCGCCACGCTTGACCGATGGATAAAATCGAACCCAATGCAACGGTCGAGAGTTTCCCGCCACAGGTTGCCGAAGACTGCCGCATATTGATTCTCGGTACCGCGCCCAGTGTTCGCTCGCTGGCAGTGCAAGAGCCATATGCCCATGCCCAGAATCTGTTCTGGCCGTTGATGGGCGAGATGTTCGATGCGGGGCCAAAGCTTGAATACGCGGAGCGCATCCGGCGATTGCATCAACGCGGCATCGGTATCTGGGATGTTCTGGCAAGCTGCGAGCGCAGCGGCAGTCTCGACAGTGCGATCGTGCGCGCGAGTGAAGTGCCGAACGACATTCCGGGTCTGCTGACCGATCAGCCAACGATTGCCGCCATCGCCTTGAACGGAGGCCATGCGCAACGCGCATTCCGCCGACACGTTTTGCCACGCATCGATGCAACGCGTCGTGAAACGCTCACCCTCATCGATCTGCCTTCGACGAGTCCGGCCAACGCCTCGATGACCCCTCAGTACAAGCGAGAGCGTTGGCGCGAGTTGCTTGATTTCACGGCCTGAACACCGCCATTCAGAAAGCGCGCGCCAAGCGCTGACGGGTTCCGTCACGTTCAGCAAAACAGGGTGAGACTGCGCCCACCCCAACGCGAGGAGTCTCCCCATGACAGCGATCAAGACAGGATTTGCCGCAGTCGGCTTGGCCTTGGCCATTGCCGCGCTTGCCGCTCCGAAGGCCGAGGCGGCCGAAGCCAATCTCGACTGCTCGATGCGCTTCAGCCTGACCGGCTGGTCGGCGATCTACAAGCATGCCGAAGGCACGGGTGTGGTCACCTGCGAGAACGGCCAGTCGATGCGCGTGAAGATCGAGGCCAAGGGCGGCGGTCTGACCGTCGGCAAGGCGCATATCGATGACGGCAAGGGCAAGTTCACCGATGTGCACAGGATGAGCGACATCCTCGGCACCTATGCCCAGGGCGAGGCGACCGCCGCGGCTGGAAAGTCAGCCACCGCGCAGATCCTGACCAAGGGTACGGTGTCGCTGGCCCTGGCCGGCACCGGCGAAGGTGTCAATCTCGGCATCAGTTTTGGCGGCTTCACGATCAGCAAAGCCGAATAAGCGCTCAACACCATGTTTTATCAAAGCCGCGGCATTTGCGACGCTGCGGCTTTCCATTGCGCTTCCACTTTGCGCATTGCGCAGTTCGCAGGGCGGAACCCGCACAGCGGATTCCGTCGCCCTATTCTCCGACCGGCCGCTTGATGCCGGAATTTCCGGCAGAGATGCCGAAAGTCATGGGCAACGATCGACATGTGCGAGCCTTAAACCATCGATGCAAAATCGGCATCGAAGGATCGACTCCATCACCTCGGGATTGCGCAATGAAACTCCGTCCGCTTGTCAGCCTGACTGCCCTTGCCCTTGCGCTGAGCTTGAGCCCAGCGATCGCCAGCATCAACGTCGACAGCGACCACTGCGATGTCGACAGCAACTATTCGACGAAGATCGATGCGCGCCGAATTGCATTTACCGACGACAAGACGCACCGCGTCGTGACCTTGTTGCCGGGTGGCGTGATCGAGGTCAATGGACACGCACTGCAACTCAACGCCGAGGATCGCGAACACGCGGCCGAGCTTGAGCATGCGATCCGCGCGATCATTCCCGAGGCCAAGGCGCTTGCGGTCGATGTCGTGGCGATTGCCTTCGAGGCGGTTGCCCATGTCTCAACCGCATTCGCCAGCGATGCGCACCACGCACGCGAAAGTGCCGAACGCATCGCGCGCACCGCCAATGAGCTGAAGCGCTCGATCAATGCGCGCGATGACTGGGGTCCACGATCGGAACATGAAGTAAGCCAACTGATCGAAGGCTCGGTCGGATCGCTGATCGGCGAGATGGTCGGCAATATCACGGCGCAGGCGATCAAGGTGGCGCTGAGCGGCGATGAAGCGGCCGTCGCCGAACTGGAAGCGCGTGCGGAGTCGATCGAGAAGAATGTCGAGAAGGCCGTCGAGAAACACGCCAAGGAGCTGGAGATCCGCGCCGATGCGCTGTGCGAGCGTGCGCATGATCTCGACCGCATCGAATCGCAGATCAGCGCACGCCTGCCGGACGGCTCGTCGATCGATCTGATCCAGGTCAAACGCTGATCGGCGAAATCACGGCGAAGTCATCTTGCGCAAACGCGATTCGGCTTCCTGCTCCGGTTTCGCCCAAGCCAGGCAAAGCGCGATGAAGGTGTCGACGACATCCTGGCTGCGTGGAAGGGTCGAACCGTAACCATCGGCCTTGCTCAGCACATAACCAGACGCGATTGAGCTCGGCTTCGGCCTCCCGGTACTTTTCCGGCTCTTCGTGAAAACCTGTGGGTGAACTTGATGCGTTGTTCGCGGCGTAACCCTTGCAGAACAACGCTTTTCAGGTTTCTGTGTTGTCGTGGAATCCGGCGCGCTTTGTTGACGGTCAGTTCAGTGAGGCAACTGCGGCGTCTGCCGGGCGCCTATTGATTCCGCGGCTTTCGTCCCCGGGCAACAGTCAGCAGGTTTGTGATCGGAGTGTTCCCCATTCGTCCCGCGCGGATTGGGTAGGTTGGTGGTGAGCGCAAGCGAACCCCAACAGCCATTGTGGCAGGCTTGCCGCCATGCGGATGGGGGATCGCAATCCGTTGGGGTTCGCCTGCGCTCACCCCAACCTACAACGGAAGGCGCTCACCTGCATCCTGCTGCAGCAATGAAAACCGATGAATTCACCCACACGATTTCACGAAGACCCACTTTTCCTCGGCAACGAGAATCGTGGCCAACTCGCGATACATGATGCTGCGGAAGGCGTTTTTGGTCCAGACGCTCCCACGACGACGTGCTATCTCGACTCCCTGCTCCCAACTCCCCTCTGCATCACCACACCCAATACTGTTCGATTAGCGCCATTGCTTGCAGCTCGTCGTTCCGGCGAAAGCCGGAATCCATGTTGAATTGGCAGCAACAGCAAAATGGATCCCGGCTTTCGCCGGGATGACGACTTGAAGCGAACAGCATTGTCACCACACCCCGGTATTCGGCATCGACAACCATGGCTCGCACGGTTCCAGGGCCGGGCCCTTCTGCAGCAGTTCGATCGAGATCAGATCCGGTGAACGCACGAAGGCCATGTGGCCATCACGCGGCGGCCGATTGATCGTGATGCCCGCATCCATCAGGCGCTGGCAGGTGGCGTGGATGTCCTCGACCGCAAAGGCGAGATGGCCGAAGTTGCGCGCGGTGCCGTAGTCCTCGCTATCCCAGTTCCAGGTCAGCTCGATCTGTCCGCGCGATTCGTCGCCCGGCGCAGCGAGAAAGATCAGGGTGAAGCGCGCCGTCTCGTAGTCGCGTCGCGAGATCTCGACGAGGCCAAGCTGATTGCAGTAAAACTCGAGCGAAGCATCAAGATCCTTGACCCGAACCATGCTGTGCAAGAATTTCATTGGATACTCCAATACTGGTAGCGACGTCCGTCCGATCTGCTCACGCCCACTCGGTCAGTTCCTCGATCGCATAGACGCGCTTCCACGAGGGCCGTGCCTTGATGCGTTGGGCGAGCGCGCCGATTGCCGGCCAGCGATCAGCCGGTTTCGGCATATTGCGTGACCAGCGCATCAGCATCGTCGCGTACAGGTCGAGCAGGCTGAATTGTTCGCCGAGCATGTACGGCCCATGTGCGGCGAGATGCGCATCGAGTCGATCCCAGGCCGCTTCGATGCGGTGTCTTGCGAATTCGCGCATCGCCTCGGCCTGGTCGTCCGGGCCGAAATCGGTCGGATAGAACCACTGGCGGAATGCTGGTTGCAAGGTGTTGGCCAGGTGCAGCACCCATTGCAGATACAGGCCACGATTGGCCGCTCCGGGGGCGGGCGCAAAGCCCTTGTCGGCATGCCGTTCGCCGAGCAGCAGAAGCAGGGCCGCGCACTCGTAAACCGGCGCGCCATCGATGATCAAGGTCGGCACGACGCCATTCGGATTCAGGCGCAGGTATTCCGGATCCTTTTGCGCCTTCGTATCGAAATCAACCCGACGCAGTTCGTGGGGCAGCTCGAGCTCGAGCATGGCGAGATGGACAACCATGCTGGCCGAACCGGGCGAGTAGTAGAGGGTGAGCATGGGCAGGTCTCGATCGGGGCGGGTTGCGCAGGATACTTCAGCGCGTGTTCGGGAACTGTCGCGAATGTGTCTGTGGCGGGCCGGGAACGGGACTTCGCAAGCCTTCCGAATGCAGGAGGGACTGCGGATTCGGTGCGGCTGAATCAACCTGAAAAGCATACTGGCTGATGCCGCTCCCTGCCGGGAAAGGCGCGGGAAGGTGGTGCGGACTTCGTTCTTGTCACCGCTTGCGCCTGGTTACCGGCCGGATACCCAGCGCGCGGAACAGGCCATCGGCGTCGTACAGGCGATCACCACGAATCGTCGTGCGCACCTTGCGGATGTCGGCCATGTTGATGGTCGGGTCGCCATCGACGAGGATCAGGTCAGCGACAAAGCCAGGCGCGACGCGGCCATAGTCATCCTCGCGCTTCATCACTTCGGCACTGCCGCTGGTCGCGATGCGCAGCACCTCGATTGGCGGAATGCCGGCCTCGACGTACAGTTCCAGCTCGCGTGGAAGGGTCACGCCGGCCAGATTGTCGGTGCCGGCCACGATGTGCACGCCGCTGCGATGGAGCACGCCGACCATGTTGACCATGTTCTGGTAGGAATCGCGAAACAGCGACTGCTGACCCGGCTTCATCTCGAGGCCGCCCGCACCAGAGCGCATCTGACGCTGCCAGGTTGTCGGGAAGCGCTCGACGATCGCAGCGAAGCCCGGCCCCGGCACGCCGGGTCGGCTCAGGAACATATCCTCGAACGTGCCGATGGTCGGGTCGACGACGATCTGCCTGTCCCTGAGCAACTGGATGAAATCGCGCACCGGCTTCGAGCTGAGATCGAGCGCCGCACCGTATTCGGCAACCGTCGTGAATCGTGCCGGCGTGCGCGTGTCTTGCACCTTGTCGAACATGAAGTTGAGGAACAGCATGTTGACGTGCTGGATCTCGTCGGCACCGTTCTCGACGAACTGGCGCGCCGTCATGTATGCCGGCACATGGCCGCTGACGCGCATGCCCTGTTCGTGCGCGGCCCTGGCGATGATCGGCATCAACTCGGGTTTGACCGAGCTGTAGATCTTGATCTGCTCGTGGCCGGTGTCCTTGTACATTTTCACCGCATCGAGTGCTTCCTTCTCGGTATCGACGAGCACCTTGGTCGGCCCGGCAAACGGGCCTTTTCCATCGATGATGCCGGCGCGGATGATGCGCGGACCGATGTCCTTGCCAGCCTCGATGCCGTCGATCAAGGCCTTCAGCGTCTCAACCTGGTTGGCCATGTCGCGCACCGTGGTCACGCCCGAGGCCAGATCGAGCAGGCCATCAGCACCGCCACCGAAATGCACATGCATGTCCCACAACCCGGGCATCAGGAAGCGACCGCCGCCATCGAGTTCCTCGACACCGTCGAGCGATGCCACATCGGCCTCGCCGATCGAGACGATCCTGCCCGCATCGATCAACACCGAGCGGCCATCGACAACCTCGGCACTCGGCGGATCGAATACGCGCACATTGCGGATCAGCAGTGGCGCGGTCAGATTGCGGGTCAGCTCGCTGGCACGCGTCTCGGCCAGGCGCCTTTCTTCCAGCTCCTGGCGATCGCCGATGGTCTTGAGCGCATCCTCGAAACCTTCGCGGATCAGCGTGCTCCAGCCCGAGTAGCTGGCAAAGAAACGTTGCTCCTGATCGAGCCAGACGAACTCCGGCAGCAGGCCAAGACCCTTGATTGCGTACAGGTTTACGGTTTGTGGCCCGTCCTTGCTCTTGATCTCGGTGCTGGCGAGCTTGTGGATGCTGGCTTCGCCCGCAGGAATCAAGGCGAGTTTGTGTTCAGGCGCCTTGAGCAGGGCGCGCGCGAGCAGGATCGAATCCTCGGGCACCTGATTGAGGCCAAGAAAGAACGCTGATCCCGAAACCGCACGCTTGTTATCCTCGGCGCCGTTCTTCCAGATCACGGCGTCGCCGCTGCGCGCATAGGTTTCCGTGATCGGCGCCTTGAGGTAGTCGACGCCACCCAGCTCGATTGCCGTCGGCACGCCGTCGGCATTGAGCGAATAGCTTGCGTCGAGCTTCGGCCCTCGCCCGCGATCGTTGAACTCGTAATGCACGGCGAGCTTGCCATCATCGCCGTAACGCGCCTCCTGGAAACCGGCATTCGCACCAGCCAGCAGCAGCACACTCTTTTCGACGCGTTCGGCAGCATGCGCCGGATTCATGGAGACCAGCAACGCAAGCAGACTCCCGATCAGCATTTTCATGAGATTCCCCTTTTGGCCAATCCGTCCATTATCGCCTCATGTGTCAGCGGCATGCCCGACACACGTCACCGCACGGCCCGAACAGGGGCAAGCGCCCGCGCTCCGGAATCCTCGTGCCCCCATCCTGTCCGATGAAAACCGCAGGCTGCACCCGCAAAGTTCCTGCTCGGCTTTTCCATCAAGCCGAAAAGCATTCCGATCGACCCGGACTCCAATCACTCGTCATCCCGGCGAACGCCGGCAACCATCTTGATCCTGTTCACCTCGAAAATGGATCCCTGCTTGACCAGCCATTCGGCTGTTGAGAGCCGCCGGGATGACGGAAACACTGGCGATTCATGGTGAATCGTGCGGATCGCGAACCATTGGCAGACTGGCTTGCCCCGGACTGCAATCCGAACCCGAAGTCCATGAACCGCATTGCATGACCTCCCGCACTTGGCGGAATCGTCCGTTCGGGACTATTGTGCGGGCCCATTTCCGCTCAGGAACCCACCATGATCCGATCTGCACTTGCCGCCGCGCTTGTCGTCGCGCTGGCTGCCTGCTCGTCTCCATCCACGGACACCACGCCAGCGCAGGCCACCACACCCGCCACCACGCCTGAGGCCGCCGTGAATGCCCTGTTGACCGCCAGCCCCCTGCCCATGCAGGCACCGCCCTTCGACAAGATCAACGATGCCGACTACCAGCCGGCGATCGAGGAAGGCATGCGCCAGCAGTTGGCCGAGATCGAGAAGATCGCCAACAACCCGGAAGCACCGACCTTCGCCAACACCTTCGAGGCGATGGAGAAGACTGGCGAGTTGCTCAACCGCGCATCACGCATCTTCTTCAGCCTGGCCCAGGCCAACACCAATGACACCTTGCAAGCCGTCCAGGTCGCGCTTGCCCCGAAGATGGCCGAGCACACCGACGCCATCCATCTGAACGCCAATCTGTTCAAGCGCGTCAAGGCGATCCACGACGCCCGCGAGAACAGCGGTTTTGATCCGTTGCAGATGCGCGTGGTCGAGAAGACCTACAACGATTTCGTCCGCGCCGGTGCCCAGCTCAGTGTTGAGGATCAGACCAAGCTGCGCGCCTTGAACAAGGAGGAATCCACCCTTTCCACCGAGTTCCAGAACAAGCTGCTCGCCGCCACCAACGCCGGTGCGGTCGAGGTTGATGACAAGGCGAAGCTCGATGGCCTCGGTGAAGGCGGCATTGCTGCGGCAGCCGATGCCGCCAAGGATTCCAAGCTTGCTGAAGGCAAGTATCTGCTGACCCTGCAGAACACCACCCAGCAGCCGGTGCTAGGTTCACTGACCCAACGCGATCTGCGCCTGAAGGTGCTTGAGGCCTCGGAAACCCGTGCCAGCCACAGTGACGCCAACGACACCCGCACAATCATCCCGCGCCTCGCCCAGTTGCGTGCCGAACGCGCCAAGCTGCTCGGCTATCCCAACTTCGCCGCCTACAGCCTCGCCGACCAGATGGCCGAAAAGCCGGAGAATGCGGTCAAACTGATGACCGACATGGTTCCCGCCGCCACCGCCCGCGCGCACAGCGAAGCGGCCAAGATCCAGAAAGTGATCGATGCGCAGAAAGGTGGCTTCAAGCTCACCGCCGCCGACTGGGATCTGTATGCCGATCAGGTGCGCAAGGCCGAGTTCGATCTCGACGAGGCCGCGATCAAGCCCTACTTCGAGCTGAACCGTGTGCTCAACGACGGCGTCTTCTTCGCCGCCAACCAGCTCTACGGTCTGACCTTCAAGGAGCGCCACGACCTGCCGGTCTACCAGCCCGACGTGCGCGTGTTCGATGTGTTCGATGCTGATGGCAAGCAGCTCGCGCTGTTCTATGCCGATTACTACAAGCGCCCGAGCAAGAGCGGCGGCGCGTGGATGGATGTCTTCGTCGAACAGAACGGCCTGACCGGCACCAAGCCCGTCGTCTTCAACGTCTGCAACTTCACCAAGCCGGCCGAGGGCCAGCCCGCCCTGCTCAGCTTCGATGACGTGACCACGATGTTCCACGAGTTCGGCCATGCCCTGCACGGCATGTTCTCGAACGTGAAGTACCCGAGCATCGCCGGCACCAACACCTCGCGTGACTTCGTCGAATTCCCCTCGCAGTTCAACGAGAACTGGGCGCTCGAGCCGACCGTGTTCGCCAACTACGCCAAGCACAACGAGACCGGCGAGCCGATGCCGCAGGCCCTGGTCGACAAGATCATCAAGGCGCGCGCCTTCAACCAGGGCTACGCGACAACCGAGTACCTCGGCGCCGCCCTGCTCGATCAGGCCTGGCACCAGTTGCCGGCCGACGCGCCCTTGCAGGATGTCGACAAGTTCGAGCTCGATGCGCTCAATCGCTACAAGATCAACGTTGCCGAAGTCCCGCCGCGCTACAAGACCCCGTACTTTGCCCACATCTGGGGCGGCGGCTACTCGGCCGGCTACTACGCCTACCTGTGGAGCGAAGTGCTCGACCACGACGCGTTCCAGTGGTTCAAGGAACACGGCGGCATGACCCGCGAAAACGGTCAGACCTTCCGCGACGAAATCCTCTCGCGCGGCAACTCCGAAGAACTCGCCAAGATGTACAAAGCCTTCCGCGGCAAGGATCCGAGCGTCGAGCCGCTGCTGGAGTTCCGTGGTTTGAAGTAAGCAAAGCGCGCCGCTGACGCGGTGTTGCAGCAAGAAAAGGCCGGCATTTGCCGGCCTTTTTTCGTCGCGGAATTTCTTGTCATCGGATCGTCCGCGAATCTGTCAGCAATGGCGACCATGACGATAAGGGCCGCACGCCAGAACCGCGAACCGTCAACGTCGATCCAGCGGACTCACCACCCCCGAGCCGCCGCGATTGAGCACATGCGTATAGATCATCGTCGTCGACACATCGGAATGACCGAGCAACTCCTGGATGGTGCGGATATCCGAACCCGACTCGAGCAGGTGCGTGGCAAAGCTGTGGCGCAAGGTGTGGCAGGTGGCAGGTTTGTCGATCCCGGAGCGGCGAACCGCCGTCTTCATGGCCCGTTGCAAGACGGTTTCATGCAGGTGATGGCGACGTTCGCTGCCACTGCGTGGATCGACACTTCGCTGCGATGCCGGGAAAATGTACTGCCATACCCACTCGCGCGTCGCGCCGACATACTTCCGATCGAGAGCATTCGGCAACCAGACCTGGCCGAATCCGGCCTCAAGATCACGCTGATGCAGCATGCGCGCCTGGGCGAGCTGCAACTGCATCGCCTCCACACACACCGCAGGAAGTACAGAGCGTCGATCCTTGCCGCCCTTGCCATGACGCACAAGGATTTCCCGACGGACAAGATCGACATCCTGAACCCGCAACCGCGCGCATTCCATCAGACGCAGCCCGGCGCCATAGAGCAGGCTCGCCATCAACCAGGTAACCCCACTCAGGTTGCCGAGCACCATGGCTACCTCGACCCGCGAAAGCACCAATGGCAAGCGATCGGACTTCTTTGCGCGGCGAATATCGTCCATCCAGGGCAACTCTAACCGGAGCACTTCCCGGTACAGGAACAACAGCGCCGACAACGCCTGGTTCTGGGTTGAGGCCGATACCTGGCCCTTGACCGCAAGGTCGGTCAAAAACCGCTCGACCTCGACCGCACCCATGTCGCGCGGATGGCGCTTCCCATTTGCCAGGATGAAACGACGCGCCCAGTCGACATAGGTCGTTTCCGTCCGGATCGAGAGCCCGAGTCGCCGCACCCGCTCGCGCAAGGTATCGAGCAGTCGTGGACGCTGCTCGCCATCCCGGGTGTTTCTTTCCTCGCTTCCGGGTGTATATTTCATCTCGATGCCCAATCTTGTAATTTCGCTAGATTAGATGGCGAGATTAGATGGCGCGATGGCAAAACCCTGTTGTTTCTTGTAGGAAATTTCCTACAACAGGGTGACCCCGGGCCAGATTAGGCAGCAAGATTAAAGTTCACTCCGCAATCGAATAGTAGTTAGCTGCCATGGAGATATTCAACTTGGCCGAGCAAATTGCTTCAATTCAACTTCAACTCTGGGCCGTCATTGTATTGTTACTAGTCTTCGTTACAGGCAACATCTTGTGCATGGTGTGGCGCCGTAATGATGCCGCGAAAAAGCGCACTGAGCCGGCCTTCGAGGTGTTGTGGCTAAAAGACAGGCTAGAAGAGTTGGTGAGCGTTGCTACTGAGTATTTGCGCACATATCCAAACAACCAATCAGCGCTCTATTTCTTAGCAAAAGCTCAAATGGCCCGGGGTCAGTACTCTGAGGCCACGCTGCATATCGAGCGCCTGCTAGTTATCGAACCCTCGATGCGCGGCACTTGGCAGCCATTCTTAGACGAGATCAATGGCGTCGCTGGCAGCTAACTTTTCAATCAAGCCGACCGCTAACGCGGCGGCTTATTTCTGGTGTTAGGTGCAAATGGGACCTCATAGGATGAATGCGGAAAGTGAGCGAGCCATACTTCTTGCGGCCTTAGGGCATCGCAATTGGTCGCTCAGTTCAAGTGCGATATCAATCGTTCTTATTGTAGTGTTCTGTTTGTGGTTTCTGGCTGCGGTGGCAATTGTTTCTTCGCTGAGCTTCGGCGTAGCTGTTTTTGCACTCTCGTGCCTTTTGGCTGGATGCTTCTTGGGGTTCGTTGCATACAGCAAGGCAGCTCTGCGCAGTTGGCCAGTCGTTGCTCGTCATCTGAACAAGGAGAGTATTCTTGAGCGGCTCAACGAGCTTGGCACCTAACTTTTCAATCAAGCTGACCGCTAACGCGGCAGCTTATTTCTGGTGTTGGGCCGCAAAGGGGAAATCATGGGCAGTGAAGCAGCCAATTCAGTCGAGTACTCGGTTGGCACTTCTGCCAAAGGATCGCCGTGCGTTGTTGTAAAGTCGGAGCCAATTGACTGGGAGGGCAGAGCCCTAGGTCCTGCTACCGAGATCGCATATACAGTTTCAGAAATCGAGCAGTTAGTAGGTTTTTGCTTACGTTGTGGCAACAATGAGCTTCTGCGTGCCGTTCGCCGACCTCTTTATGCGCATCTTCAAGGCCCAGACCATCCGTTGGCAAAAGAATGAACGTGGTGTTGCGGCCCAACGTAGAAGGATAGATCGCGCGCAGCCGCGATCTGATCCGCTTGTTGAACAAGCCCGGTGGCGACCCTCTACCTTACTTATGGAAAGAGCTTTTTTGGGCTCTGGGTGCCGCGATGGCGGCGGCTGATTGGACGGGTCTGAGTTCACCGTCGTGGGCCGGAAACCGGCGATTGCCTGGGTGCTTTGCGTTGGATCTTAGCTGATTTGTGCGGTTTTTCCGTAAATCCGGCGCAAGCGATTGCGCGCCCGTTGCCAGGCGTGATCTGCGCCAGCGCGGGCTGTTTGGTTTACACCGTAGTGCTCCGGTCCGCTATGGCCAGGGTGGCGGCAAGTCCGCTGATTGCGAATTCTCGCGGCGCGGCACGAATGCGCGTCGAACATGCACGCGCTCGTGCGCCGAATCGATGTCGCCGACCTGCAGCGCCAGCGCTTCTGACAGGCGCAGGCCCAGGCTGTAGGTGATGAAGAAGTAGGCGCAATAGCGCGGCTCGCGCACGCTGTGCAGCAGCCGCACCACCTCGGCCTGGCTCAACACGTTTGGGATGCGCTGCTCGCGCGGCGGTCGCACGATGCGCAGCCACTCCCAATCGCGCTCCAAAACGTGGTGGAAGAAAAACTGCAGTCCGCAACGATCGACCTTGACCGTGCTCCAGGAGTGGCTCTCGATCAGGGCCGAGAAATAGTCCTTGAGGTGGGCAACACCGAGCTGATCGAGCGGCACATCAACCTGCCCCTCCAAGCGCCGCAGCGCCCGCGCATAACTGTCGCGCGTCACCTCACTCAAGCCCTGCCGTCGCAGCGCCCGCTGCATCTCGGAATGGAAGCGCGTCGAACTCGATTGATCGAATGTGTTCACAGGCGTAGCCTCGTCTCAAAGTAACCGCCAAGCGGCGGACGCACCAACCGGGTGCGCGAGACGAGGGTGAATCAATCTGCCGCGTAGCGGCTTCGTTCAACTTTTCAATCAAGCCGACCGCTAACGCGGCGGCTTATTTCTGGTGTTAGGCCGGCGATAGCATTCAGGTCTTTGTCGGGTTCAGCGCGGTTCGTGCAGTTCGCTTCGGGTGTGGTCATTGGGCGAGCGCGAGGTCATCAGCGGCGCAATCGTGGTTCGCTTCTTCAGTGTTTCTCGTGGCGTTGGTCGTCCTTGGCCGAGTCCATTGGCATCAGAGGCGCAATCGCACCTCGCGTCATCGTGCATGTCGCGGCGCTGGTCGTTCTCAAGCCGTTGGCCGCGTTGCGTGATTGTTGGCTTCCTCGTACGCTCAAGCGCCAACTTGCAACGGTTCGGTCTTCCAAAATGTATCGCATCGGCATAACCTTGGCCTAACGTAGAAGGATAGATCGCGCGCAGCCGCGATCTGATCCGCTTGTTGAACAAGCCCGGTGGCGACCCTCTACCTTACTTATGGAAAAAGCTTTTTTGGGCTCTGGGCGCCGCGATGGTGGCGGCTGATTGGACGGGTCTGAGTTCACCGTCGTGGGCCGGAAACCGGCGATTGCCGGGCGGCTTTGTGTTGGATCTTAGCTGATTTGTGCGGTTTTTCCGTAAATCCGGCGCAGGCGATTGCGCGCCCGTTGCCAGGCGTGATCTGCGCCAGCGCGGGCTGTTTGGTTTACACCGCAGTGCTCCGGTCCGCTATGGCCAGGGTGGCGGCAAGTCCGCTGATTGCGAATTCTCGCGGCGCGGCACGAATGCGCGTCGAACATGCACGCGCTCGTGCGCCGAATCGATGTCGCCGACCTGCAGCGCCAGCGCTTCTGACAGGCGCAGGCCCAGGCTGTAGGTGATGAAGAAGTAGGCGCAATAGCGCGGCTCGCGCACGCTGTGCAGCAGCCGCACCACCTCGGCCTGGCTCAACACGTTTGGGATGCGCTGCTCGCGCGGCGGTCGCACGATGCGCAGCCACTCCCAATCGCGCTCCAAAACGTGGTGGAAGAAAAACTGCAGTCCGCAACGATCGACCTTGACCGTGCTCCAGGAGTGGCTCTCGATCAGGGCCGAGAAATAGTCCTTGAGGTGGGCAACACCGAGCTGATCGAGCGGCACATCAACCTGCCCCTCCAAGCGCCGCAGCGCCCGCGCATAACTGTCGCGCGTCACCTCACTCAAGCCCTGCCGTCGCAGCGCCCGCTGCATCTCGGAATGGAAGCGCGTCGAACTCGATTGATCGAATGTGTTCACAGGCGTAGCCTCGTCTCAAAGTAACCGCCAAGCGGCGGACGCACCAACCGGGTGCGCGAGACGAGGGTGAATCAATCTGCCGCGTAGCGGCTTCGTTCAACTTGTCAATCAAGCCGACCGCTGACGCGGCGGCTTAACAAAGGCGTTATGCGCCAGTCGTTGAACGATATGAGCCACAGAGCTATGCTTTCGCCATGGGTATGACCGTCGAATCAATTACCGAGGCTGTCTTGTCGCTCCCAAGCGAGGCGCGAGCGCTTTTGGCTGATCGGCTGGTTGAGAGCCTCGATCCGCTGACCAACACTGATGTCCGGGAAGCATGGTCGGCCGAGGCACTTCGTCGGCTTGAGAGCGTGCGCTCTGGACGGGTCCGGACGATTCCGGCAGAAGTCGCTCTTGCCCGTGTGCGCGCCTTGTCCAAGTGATTCGTGCCGAGTTTCACCCGGAGGCCCTCGCTGAGTTTGAGGCCGCAGTCGGTTACTACGAGTTTCTCCAACCGGGGCTGAGCGTTCGGTTCATTGCGAGCGTCGAATCTGCGCTTCAAAGCGTCCTTGAGGCACCCGAGGTCTGGCCAGCGTTGGTTCCTGGGGTGCGCCGCCGTCTCACCCGAGTCTTCCCATACGCCCTGCTGTATTCAGTCGAGTCAGATCATGTACTTATCTTGGCGGTTATGCATTGTCACCAAAAGCCCGGCTATTGGCTTTCACGCGTGCCAGGCGCCTAACGTAGAAGGATAGATCGCGCGCAGCCGCGATCTGATCCGCTTGTTGAACAAGCCCGGTGGCGACCCTCTACCTTACTTATGGAAAAAGCTTTTTTGGGCTCTGGGTGCCGCGATGGCGGCGGCTGACTGGACGGGTCTGAGTTCACCGTCGTGGGCCGGAAACCGGCGATTGCCTGGGTGCTTTGCGTTGGATCTTGGCTGATTTGTGTGGTTTCCCCGCAAATCCGGCGCAAGCGATTGCGCGCCCGTTGCCAGGCGTGATCTGCGCCAGCGCGGGCTGTTTGGTTTACACCGTAGTGCTCCGGTCCGCTATGGCCAAGGTGGCGGCAAGTCCGCTGATTGCGAATTCCCGCGGCGCGGCACGAATGCGCATCGAACATGCACGCGCCCGTGCGCCGAATCGATGTCGCCGACCTGCAGCGACAGCGCTTCTGACAGGCGCAGGCCCAGGCTGTAGGTGATGAAGAAGTAGGCGCAATAGCGCGGCTCGCGCACGCTGTGCAGCAGCCGCACCACCTCGGCCTGGCTCAACACGTTTGGAATGCGCTGCTCGCGCGGCGGCCGCACGATGCGCAGCCACTCCCAATCGCGCTCCAAAACGTGGTGGAAGAAGAACTGCAGTCCGCAGCGATCGACCTTGACCGTGCTCCAGGAGTGGCTCTCGATCAGGGCCGAGAAATAGTCCTTGAGGTGGGCAACACCGAGCTGATCGAGCGGCACATCAACCTGCCCCTCCAAGCGCCGCAGCGCCCGTGCATAACTGTCGCGCGTCACCTCGCTCAAGCCCTGCCGTCGCAGCGCCCGCTGCATCTCGGAATGGAAGCGCGTCGAACTCGATTGATCGAATGTGTTCACAAGCGTAGCCTCGTCTCGAAATGACCGCCAAGCGGCGGACGCACCAACCGGGTGCGCGAGACGAGGGTGAATCAATCTGCCGCGTAGCGGCTTCGTTCAACTAATAAATCAAGCCGACCACGTTCCGTGGCGGCTTATTACCGGTGTTAGTACCCATGCAGCCAACACTCCGCGAGCTTGGTATTCCTATCGCTATTGGCTTCACTTGCCATGTGACCCTGTTTCTCCTCGAATGGTGCGTTACGTGGCAACTATTCCCAAATGGAGCCGAAGGGGTTACCAATCATTGGTACTTTGAGGTAGCTCCTTGGGTAAATACAACGCAAGTACTGCTGCCCGGTTTCCTAGCTGGCTATTTTGCAAAGCGCCATCCTATGTTGTGCGGTGCAATTGCGGTGTTTATCGCTTCGACGCTTTGCTCAACACTTACCGGCAATTGGTGGCTCGCCCCATACTCTATTCATGTACTTTGGTGGGTCACCCGATCTGGGGTAAACGTAGCTCTGATGGGCCTGGCTGGTGCGGCAGCAGGGTTTCTTACTCGAAGCATGGTTACTAACGTAGAAGGATAGATCGCGCGCAGCCGCGATCTGATCCGCTTGTTGAACAAGCCCGGTGGCGATCCTCTACCTTACTTATGGAAAGAGCTTTTTTGGCTCTGGGCGCCGCGATGGCGGCGGCTGACTGGACGGGTCTGAGTTCACCGTCGTGGGCCGGAAACCGGCGATTGCCTGGGTGCTTTGTGTTGGATCTTAGCTGATTTGTGCGGTTTTTCCGCAAATCCGGCGCAGGCGATTGCGCGCCCGTTGCCAGGCGTGATCTGCGCCAGCGCGGGCTGTTTGGTTTACACCGTAGTGCTCCGGTCCGCTATGGCCAGGGTGGCGGCAAGTCCGCTGATTGCGAATTCCCGCCGCACGACACGTATGCGCATCGGATTGCCGCAGCGCCGGCACAGCACGGGGCGTCTGGCCTTGGGCTGGGATGGCGGGATGACGACGCGCAGCATCAGCTGCACGCGGCGCAGCAGGTTCTTGCGCCGGTGGTGGAGTACGCCGTAGTTGCGGCTGCGCCGAAATCCCTTGGGCAACAGGTGCCCCAGCAGCAGCCAGAGAAAGTCGGCACCGGGCAGGCGGCGGATCTGGAACTGGCCGGTTTTCGAGTCGCGGTAGCGAAAGCGCACCTGGCCGTCATGGGCATCAAGGATGTCGTGCTCGCTCAGCACGCCGCGATACAGATAGCGGGCCAAGTAGCCCAACGCCTTTTCACCGTCGCCCACACATTCGCAGTGCGCCACCCATTTTTTCGGCAGGTCGGGCGGCAACCGCAGCCCGAGTTCACGCAGGCGCTGCAGCAGCTTGGCGCGGAACACGGTCGCCAGGTTGGCTTGGTTGAACAGGTAGCGCCGCTTCTGGTTCCAGCGCCCGGTCTTTGGATTGACCCCGCCGCCGGGCACCACCAGATGCACGTGCGGATGCAAATCCCGCGAGCGGCTGTGGGTGTGCAGGACGGCGGTGGCGCCGAGTTCAACACCGCGGCCGCGATGCCCGAACTGGCGCAGGGTCTGCCAGGCGCAGTGCATCAGCGCGGCATAGACGAGTCGCGGATGACAGCGCGCCAGTGGGCGCAGCTGGGCCGGCAGGGTAAAGGTCAGCAGGAAGTAGTCCACCGGTATGCGCAGACTTCGCTGCTGAGCCAGCCAGGCGTCGCCCAGATCGTGCTGGCAGTGCGGACAGGCACGGTGGCCGCAGGCCTGCGCCAGGCAGGCGCTGGCAAGACAGGCATCGCAGTGGCAGTCGATGTGCGGTGCCTGCGCACCGCGACAGTGACGCCAGCAGTGCAGCGCGCGGCGCATGTCGCGATTGATGCGCGTGCCGTAGCGTTGCATCAGCTCAGGCTCGAAACGTTCAACCAGCTCGGCAAGGCGCATCAGCGTGTCCTCCAGAGGCTCTGCAGGGACTGCATCAGCGCGTTGATCCGCTCGCGCGTATTGGCCGCGGTAACCTCGGTGAGGTGGGCGTAGCGTGCGGTGGTGATGGGGCTGCTGTGGCCGAGCAGGGCCTGGATCTGGAGCAGGTCGACGCCCGATTCGAGCAGGTGGGTGGCGTAGCTGTGGCGCAGGCTGTGCACGGTGATGCGGCGATGGATGCCGGCATCGGGCAGGGCTTTCTTGAGCGCCGCCTGCACGCCGCCGCGATGCATGGTGCTTTGCGTGGATGGATCGGTGCCGGGTGCGGGAAAGATCAGGATCGGATGACGATGCCCAGCCCAGTGGCGACGCAAGGCACGCAGGGTGAGATCGGGCAGCGGCACCAGACGATCCTTGCAGCCCTTGCCGCGTCGAACATGCACGCGCCCGTGCGCCGAATCGATGTCGCCGACCTGCAGCGCCAGCGCTTCTGACAGGCGCAGGCCCAGGCTGTAGGTGATGAAGAAGTAGGCGCAATAGCGCGGCTCGCGCACGCTGTGCAGCAGCCGCACCACCTCGGCCTGGCTCAACACGTTTGGAATGCGCTGCTCGCGCGGCGGCCGCACGATGCGCAGCCACTCCCAATCGCGCTCCAAAACGTGGTGGAAGAAGAACTGCAGTCCGCAGCGATCGACCTTGACCGTGCTCCAGGAGTGGCTCTCGATCAGGGCCGAGAAATAGTCCTTGAGGTGGGCAACACCGAGCTGATCGAGCGGAACATCAACCTGCCCCTCCAAGCGCCGCAGCGCCCGTGCATAACTGTCGCGCGTCACCTCACTCAAGCCCTGCCGTCGCAGCGCCCGCTGCATCTCGGAATGGAAGCGCGTCGAACTCGATTGATCGAATGTGTTCACAGGCGTAGCCTCGTCTCGAAATGACCGCCAAGCGGCGGACGCACCAACCGGGTGCGCGAGACGAGGGTGAATCAATCTGCCGCGTAGCGGCTTCGTTCAACTGGTCGTCCAACTGGTCGTCCGAGCGGACTGCTCATTGTGGCTTCCTCGTTGATTCGTGTTTCCTCGTTCGCAGCCGCTCAGCTACGGGTGTTAGGTCTGGCACCGAGCACAACTGCCACTTGACGCAAGTGTATCGCTTTGGATACAGTGCCGCATGAGCACTTTTCTCCGCACGTCGGAATTCGACGCTTGGCTTAGGGCCCTACGGGATCCAATAGCAAAGGCTCGCGTCATTGCTAGGATCCGCTCGGCAGAATCCGGAAATACTGGTGATTGCGGCCCTGTCGGAGACGGCATCTCTGAAATGCGGATACACGTCGGCCCTGGTTACCGCCTGTACTACTGCCGTAGAGGCGAAATCACCTACTTGCTCTTGTGCGCGGGAGACAAATCCTCCCAGAAAAAAGATATCTGTATTGCTAAGGCTCTCCTTGAGAGCTTGGAGGCTCCATGAAGAACATCGCTGTATTTGACGCTGCTGACTACCTCGACAATGACATTGTCATTTCCGAGTATTTGAATGCTGCACTGGAAGACGACAATCCCAATGTCTTTCTTCAAGCAATCGCTGACGTCGCCAAGGCTCGCGGCATGACTAAGCTTGCCAAGGATACGGGCCTTGGTCGCGAGAGCCTCTACAAGGCGCTTGCCCCCGGAGCAAAGCCACGATACGACACGATCATCAAGCTTGTGCGGGCTCTCGGTGTTGAACTTCACACAACGCCAGCTCACGCAAGCCAGACCTAACGTAGAAGGATAGATCGCGCGCAGCCGCGATCTGATCCGCTTGTTGAACAAGCCCGGTGGCGATCCTCTACCTTACTTATGGAAAGAGCTTTTTTGGGCTCTGGGCGCCGCGATGGCGGCGGCTGATTGGACGGGTCTGAGTTCACCGTCGTGGGCCGGAAACCGGCGATTGCCTAGGTACTTTGTGTTGGATCTTGGCTGATTTGTGCGGTTTTTCCGCAAATCCGGCGCAAGCGATTGCGCGACCGTTGCCAGGCGTGATCTGCGCCAGCGCGGGCTGTTTGGTTTACACCGCAGTGCTCCGGTCCGCTATGGCCAGGGTGGCGGCAAGTCCGCTGATTGCGAATTCTCGCGGCGCGGCACGAATGCGCGTCGAACATGCACGCGCCCGTGCGCCGAATCGATGTCGCCGACCTGCAGCGCCAGCGCTTCTGACAGGCGCAGGCCCAGGCTGTAGGTGATGAAGAAGTAGGCGCAATAGCGCGGCTCGCGCACGCTGTGCAGCAGCCGCACCACCTCGGCCTGGCTCAACACGTTTGGAATGCGCTGCTCGCGCGGCGGCCGCACGATGCGCAGCCACTCCCAATCGCGCTCCAAAACGTGGTGGAAGAAGAACTGCAGTCCGCAGCGATCGACCTTGACCGTGCTCCAGGAGTGGCTCTCGATCAGGGCCGAGAAATAGTCCTTGAGGTGGGCAACACCGAGCTGGTCGAGTGGCACATCAACCTGCCCCTCCAAGCGCCGCAGCGCCCGCGCATAACTGTCGCGCGTCACCTCACTCAAGCCTTGCCGCCGCAGCGCCCGCTGCATCTCGGAATGAAAGCGCGTCGAACCCGATTGATCGAATGTGTTCACAAGCGTAGCCTCGTCTCGAAATGACCGCCAAGCGGCGGACGCACCAGCCGGGTGCGCGAGACGAGGGTGAATCAATCTGCCGCGTAGCGGCTTCGTTCAACTATTCAATCAAGCCGACCGCTAACGCGGCGGCTTATTTCTGGTGTTGGGCATAAACATGCGGCCTGTGCCATCCTGACGGGATGAAAGTCAAAGACCTCATTGAGCTCATCGAATCGGATGGTTGGCATTTGGCACGGCAGAAGGGCAGTCACCGTCAATTCCGTCATCCAACCAAGCCGGGTACCGTTACGGTGGCAGGCAAGCCCAGCATTGATATTCCGCCAGGAACGCTCAATAGTGCTTTGAAGCAGGCAGGTCTCAAGAAGGAGTAGTCCCCATGCGTTATATGGTCGTGTTAGAGCAGGGTCCTAGCAGCTTCGGAGCCTATGTTCCTGATCTCCCCGGGTGTATCGCCGCTGGAGAGTCGGAACAAGAAGTCCTGCAGCTCATCCAAGAAGCCATCGAGTTTCACCTTGAGGGACTTAAGGAGGAGGGGCAACCCACCCCAGCGCCTCATTCCTCAAGCCGGTTTGTCGAGGTTCACGCGTAGTGTATGCCCAACGTAGAAGGATAGATCGCGCGCAGCCGCGATCTGATCCGCTTGTTGAACAAGCCCGGTGGCGATCCTCTACCTTACTTATGGAAAGAGCTTTTTTTCGCTCTGGGTGCCGCGATGGCGGCGGCTGACTGGACGGGTCTGAGTTCACCGTCATGGGCCGGAAACCGGCGATTGCCGGGCGGCTTTGTGTTGGATCTTGGCTGATTTGTGCGGTTTTTCCGCAAATCCGACACAAGTGATTGCGCGCCCGTTGCCAGGCGTGATCTGCGCCAGCGCGGGCTGTTTGTTTTACACGGCAGTGCTCCGGTCCGCTATGGCCAGGGTGGCGGCAAGTCCGCTGATTGCGAATTCCCGCGGCGCGGCACGAATGCGCATCGAACATGCACGCGCCCGTGGGCCGAATCGATGTCGCCGACCTGCAGCGCCAGCGCTTCTGACAGGCGCAGGCCCAGGCTGTAGGTGATGAAGAAGTAGGCGCAATAGCGCGGCTCGCGCACGCTGTGCAGCAGCCGCACCACCTCGGCCTGGCTCAACACGTTTGGGATGCGCTGCTCGCGCGGCGGTCGCACGATGCGCAGCCACTCCCAATCGCGCTCCAAAACGTGGTGGAAGAAAAACTGCAGTCCGCAACGATCGACCTTGACCGTGCTCCAGGAGTGGCTCTCGATCAGGGCCGAGAAATAGTCCTTGAGGTGGGCAACGCCGAGCTGATCGAGCGGCACATCAACCTGCCCCTCCAAGCGCCGCAGCGCCCGTGCATAACTGTCGCGCGTCACCTCACTCAAGCCCTGCCGCCGCAGCGCCCGCTGCATCTCGGAATGGAAGCGCGTCGAACTCGATTGATCGAATGTGTTCACAAGCGTAGCCTCGTCTCGAAATGACCGCCAAGCGGCGGACGCACCAACCGGGTGCGCGAGACAAGGGTGAATCAATCTGCCGCGTAGCGGCTTCGTTCAACTATTCAATCAAGCCGACTTGCTGAAGCACGCGGCTCAACTCTGGTGTTAGGCGGCTTGTTCATTTGCACTTTTACCCCACACATTTTCCCAAGCAGTGATCGCCGTGATTGAGCAACTGGCCTTGTCGATTATTTGCCTCGCCGGCCTTTACTTCTTCGTGCTTGGCGCGTTGGCTCTGGCTCGGCCAGACGCCGCCAAACGATTTCTTCTCGGCTTTGCTGGTAGCGCGAGAGCGCACTACTCGGAGTTGTTCGTTCGCATTCTTGTCGGCGGGTCGCTCGTCCTGTGCTCGCCGCTCATGCTTTTCTCAGTCGCATTTTCGGTCTTTGGCTGGGTGCTCGTCGGCACATCAGCGGGGCTTCTTCTTATCCCTTGGCAGTGGCATCATCGCTTTGCCCAGCGGTCTGTTCCGGCGGCCTTGCGCTTCATTGCGGTCATCGGTCTGTTTTCGCTCGGACTCGGCGTTTTTACAGTGGTGGCAGCTGTTTTCGGCAGCGCCGCCTGATCAATCATTCAAGCGGACGTGCGTACCGCACGGAGCTTAATTCCGGTGGCTGGGCGTCATGGTCACGCTTGCGGCGGGTCATACTCCAGTGATACTATCTGCGGCATGAAAGTCGCTATCTCCCTCCCTGACCCAGTCTTCGCTGCGGCCGAGCAGTTGGCAAAGGAGCTTCGTGTTCCCCGCAGTCAGCTTTACGCTGAAGCCATAGCGCAGTATCTCGATCGTCGCGGCAGTACGGCCATCACGGCCAAGCTGAACAACGTCTACTCCGAACAGCAGTCCGAAGTTCCGGCGGAGTTTGCCGGCGCCCAACTCGTCGTCGTTCGCAATGAAGCGTGGTGAACTTTGGTGGGCTTCGTTGCCTGAGCCAACGGGCGCCGGGCCAGGGTTTAGGCGACCTGTCGTGGTGGTTCAATCAAACCCGTTCAACGAGAGCCGAATAGCCACAGTTCTCGTGGCAATCGTCACTTCAAATTTGGCGCTCTCCGATGCGCCTGGAAATGTGCGGCTTGGCAAGTCCGATTCTGGACTGTCAAAGGCGTCGGTCATCAATGTTTCACAAATCATTACGCTCGATCGCCAGTTGCTCATCGAGCGTATCAAGGCACTGCCAGCGCAGTGCGTGGCGCGGGTCAACGAAGGGCTGCGCTTGGTCCTGAGTCTGTAATCTGAACTGTGTAACTGCTCCGTAGGCAACAATGCAGCCTGAGCTGCGAGGAGCAATAGCATGGCGATGAAAGTGGAGAATGTTACGCTGGATGAACTCGTTTCCAAGTGCAAGACGCCGGATGATGTGGCGGGGCTGTACACGCAGATGCTGCAACGCGTGATTGATCGGGGATTGAATGCGGAACTGGATGCTCATCTGGGCTACGAGCGGCACGAGAAGGGCGTTGAAGGTCAGCGCACCAACGCACGCAACGGATCGACTCCGAAACGCTTGAAGGGGACGTTTGGCGAGCTGGAGGTGAGCACGCCACGCGATCGCGCAGGCACGTTCGAGCCGCAGTTGGTGAGAAAGCGCCAGACCCGACTAGGCGACTTCGAGGACAAGATCTTGACGCTTTATGCACACGGCCTGAGCACACGCGATATCGAGCGTGCTGTAGTCGATTTGTATGGCGTGACGATCAGCCACGACGTTATTGCACGGGTGACCGATGTCGTCCTTGATGAAGTCCACGCCTGGCAGGAGCGACCGCTGGAGGCGATCTATCCGATCGTCTGGTTGGACGGTCTGGTGCTGAAGGTGCGCAACGGCAAGCAGGTGCTGAATCGCTGTGCGCATGTGGTGCTCGGCTTGAACCTGCGCGGCGAGAAGGAGGTGCTGGGTATCTGGCTGGCCGAGAACGAGGGCGCGAAGTACTGGGCGGGCGTGCTGAGCGAACTCAAACAGCGGGGTGTCAACGACATCTACGTCGCCTGCATGGACGGCCTCAAGGGGCTTCCGGAAGCGGTCACAGCACTGTTTCCGAAGACCCTGACCCAGCAATGCATCGTGCACCTGATTCGCGCCTCGATGCGCTATGTCGCGGCCAAAGACATGAAGGCTGTCGCGGCGGCACTCAAGCGCATCTACACTTCAGCCAGCATTGAGGAGGCAGCGCGCGAGTTGGATGCCTTTGAGGAGGCTTGGGGCGGCAAGTATCGGGCCGCCGTTCGAGTGTGGCGCAATGCGTGGGACAACGTCGTTCCCATGTTCCAATTTCCACCGGAAATCCGGCGCATCACCTACACTACCAACGCCATCGAGTCATTGAATGCGACGATGCGAAAATACACGCGAAACCGGCGCATTTTTCCAAACGACGACTCGGCAATGAAGTCGATGTTTCTGGCCATTCGAGAAGCCAGTAAACGCTGGCGAGGCATTCATCACTGGAAGCCGGCGATGCAGGTCTTCCAGATCCTGTTCGGTGAAGAACGCGTACCCGTCAACGATTGATCTCAACTGCAGTTACACAGTTAGATTGACAGACCCTTGGTCCTCGGTGTATGAAGCCCAACTTTTCGCTCAAGCCGACCGCTGACGCGGCGGCTTAACTCTGGTGTTGAGGTTGTAGGAAAAGTCCATTGGTGTGAAGCAGGGCGGAAAGCACTCGAAAAACCACTCGTGAGAGTGCGATCAACGCAGAATTCATTGCCATAAAAGACAGTATGACTTTCGCGGCTCGAACCGACCTCCGCGAGGTGTTTGACGCGGGTTAGCCGGAGGCCAGAGCCGTAAGAGGGAGCAAACTGCTCACTCGGGAAACTCAACCTACGCGGAGGTCAGCATGCAAAACGATAACACTGTTTTTGTCGGACTTGATGTCCACAAGGAGTCGATCGTGGTGGCGTATTCGATCGGTTTTGGCGAGGTGCAAACACTGGGCCGGATTGGGGTCACCGAGCGGGACGTGGATCGGTTGTGTCAGCAGATGAAGTCGAAGGGCTCGACGGTGTCGTTTGTCTATGAAGCGGGGCCATGTGGCTACGGATTGCAGCGCCAATTGGCGCGCAAAGGAATGGCCTGTGTGGTCTGTGCGCCCTCGCTGATTGCGCGCAAGCCGGGCGATCGGGTCAAGACCGATCGGCGTGATGCGGTGATCCTGGTCAAGGCGCTGCGCGCAGACGATCTGGCGCGGGTGCATGTGCCGGATGTCGAGGACGAAGCCTTGCGCGATCTGAGCCGTGCCTGGGGCGCGGCCAAGCAGGATCTGCAGCGTGCACGCCAGCGTCTGAAGTCGTTTCTGCTGATGCACGGCGTGCGCTATACGGGCAAGGCCAACTGGGGGCCGGCGCATCGGCGCTGGATCAGTCAGTTCGTGTTTCCGCAGCCGATGTCACAGATCGCTTTCGAGGAATATCGACGCACCATCGAGGATCGCCTGGCCCAGTGCGAGCGATTGGAGAAAGTGCTGCGTGAAGCTGCCGCCACCTGGCGCTGGTATCCGGTTGTGCAAGCTATCCAGGCCCTGCGCGGCATCCAGTTCACGACCGCCATCACCCTGATTGCCGAGATCGGTGATCTGTCGCGTTTTGCCCATCCGCGCCAGCTGATGGGTTGGCTTGGCATTACCGCCAGCGAGCACAGCTCAGGACCGAGCCGCCGCCAAGGGGGGATCACCAAGGCGGGCAATGGGGTCGCGCGCAAAGCGCTGGTCGAGGCCTCATGGGCCTATCAGTATCCGGCCAAGGTCTCGCGCGAGATTCAGCTACGCCACGAGCCGCTGGATCAACCCATCATCGCGCGGGCCTGGGATGCGCAACTGCGCTTGTGTGGGCGTTTCCGCCGCCTTGTCGCCCGCGGCAAACTGAAGAACGTCGCCGTCGTCGCGGTGGCCCGCGAGTTGGCCGCCTTCATTTGGGATATCGCCCGCATGACTCCCTCAGCGACAACCCGTTGAGCCCGACCGCATGATCCATTCCCGTTCCCAAAACAGGAGTCCAGCAATCCCCTGAAGACGGCGCAGCCCGGTTCCGTGGGTGACCCTCGACGATGCTTTGTGACAGCACGCACCACCGCTGATTCACGACGAAAGACCGAGGCCATGCCCACATGACGGACACCAGTACTGCGGTATCCAACCCGCGCATATCAGCTTGAGCAACCGTCGGATGTACTGGCTGCGCCATCTTCAGGGGATTCAAAACAGCAAACGACAACACGTCGATCACTATTGAACTCAATCGCTACTTGACGATGAAAGTCATATCAGCATCTAAGGCGTCTCTCGTGGCCAATCGAAAAATTCGAAACGGTCATCAAGTACTTTTTCTACAACCTCGTTGGGTGCACTGGGCACGCTGTATTAACACCAACCGGAAATTAGCATGCGCAAACTCATCATCTTCTTCGTAACCGCGCTTTCACTTTCCCAGCCTGTGGCCGCGGATATCTTGTTATCTAGCGAAGCGAAAGCCCTCCTCACGGCTGCGAAGGCTGGAGAAGCTGAAGCACAGTACAAGCTAGCGGTCGCGTACGATTGGGGGCAGGGAGCTCCGCGAAGTGGCAAGAAGGCAAAGAAATGGTACCTGGCTGCTGCATCGCAGGGGCATGCTGAAGCTCAGAATAGCCTTGGGAGCGCCTTGCAGGCCGAAGGAGAAATGTCGGAAGCGTTCAGATGGTATCGGGCTGCTGCTGCTCAAGAGCATCCACTAGCCATTAACAATCTCGCTGCCATGTACGACCACGGCACTGGTGTCGGACAAGATCGGCAGAAAGCATTCGAGCTCTACACAAAGTCAGCCGATCTGGGCGAAACACATGCAATGTGGAACCTGGCTAATACTCACGGGGCTGGTCACCTCGGAGAACGCGACGTTTTCCTTGCCTGCGTATGGACAGCCAGGGCCAAACGCTATGCCCAAACGGACGACGCCGACCTAGGGGTCCGAATAAAGGGTTCCGAAAAGTACCTGGCAGGGAAACTCAGTGCATCGCAGCTATCCGAATGCTCAGATCAAGCCGCACTGTGGAGTCCGAAGGATTAGGCGAGTACAACGTAGAAGGATAGATCGCGCGCAGCCGCGATCTGATCCGCTTGTTGAACAAGCCCGGTGGCGGATCCTCTACCTTACTTATGGAAAGAGCTTTTTTGGGCTCTGGGCGCCGCGATGGCGGCGGCTGATTGGACGGGTCTGAGTTCACCGTCGTGGGCCGGAAACCGGCGATTGCCTGGGTACTTTGTGTTGGATCTTGGCTGATTTGTGCGGTTTTTTCGTAAATCCGGCGCAGGCGATTGCGCGCCCGTTGCCAGGCGTGATCTGCGCCAGCGCGGGCTGTTTTGTTTACACCGCAGTGCTCCGGTCCGCTATGGCCAGGTTGGCGGCGAGTCCGTTGATGGCGAATTCCCGCCGCACGACACGCACCCACTCCCAATCGCGCTCCAGCACGTGGTGGAAGAAGAACTGCAGTCCGCAGTGATCGACCTTGACCGCGCTCCAGGAGTGGCTCTCGATCAGGGCCGAGAAATAGTCCTTGAGGTGGGTAATGCCGAGCTGATCGAGCGGCACATCAACCTGCCCCTCCAAGCGCCGCAGCGCCCGCGCATAACTGTCGCGCGTCACCTCACTCAAGCCCTGCCGCCGCAGCGCCACTTGCATCCCGGAATGGAAGCGCGTCGAACTCGATTGATCGAATGTGTTCACAAGCGTAGCCTCGTCTCGAAATGACCGTCAAGCGGCGGACGCACCAACCGGGTGCGCGAGACAAGGGTGAATCAATCTGCCGCGTAGCGGCTTCGTTCAACTATTCGTCCCAGCCGACCGCTGACGCGGCGGCTTATTTCCGGTGTAAGCCCAACCATGCGAACAGCAATTTCTTCAGCGGCCTTGATCCTAGGGCTATGCTGTGCACAAGGCGCGTTCTGCCAAGTCTTCTATTTTGGCCCGGGTGCAATGTTGCCGAAACGTGCCCTTTTGTCTGGCTGGGAACTTCATTCCAGTGCAGGCACAATTCCAAAGCAGTATTGGGGCAAGCCCGTTCAAGCACTACACCCACTCCGCGTGGTTCGCGACCGTGCCAACGTTGCCGTCGTCATGGCTGAGGGTTTAGGTGAAGAACGCGGCATCTACTTCATTCTGCCCGAATCGTCCTACCTGCCAAGTGAAGAACCAAACCGCCACTTCTCATGGAACAGTAAAGACAACGTGCTGGAGTTCTCGTTTACGCAACGGTAGAATGAGGCATTCTGGTAAGGTATGCCCACCACTGGAATGCTGGGTCGGCACCAGGCCGAGCCAGGCAGATAGCTGTCGGCCGTTCTTGAACTCCTTGGCGTCCCCGATCGTGGCGACGAGGGCATCGGCGGTCAAAGGTCCGATACCGATGATTGCGCGCACCCGGACACAGCGCTCATCGAGCCGGAATTCGATGCGTCGATCGCACTTGACCACGCGCTCACGCACCTCGTCCCAATGGGCTGCGAGATCGCGGATCAGCTCGGCCAGTTCGCTCGGCAAGGAAACGCTATCGAGATCGTCCAAGCCGAGACCGCTTCGCGGCTCGGCTCGCGCGGTGACGTGTACCACTCCGCCAAGCCGCTACGCGTCCCGGCTTAACTCAGGTGTTAGCCGCCCTCAGAGCGCACTTGCCGACGCTATCATTTATTGCTAGCATCCACACATGAATGCCAAGCAGCGCAAAACTCTAGCCGCCGTCTTTGCGCGCCCAACGTCCGCGTCCATTCCCTTTGCAGACATCGAATCTCTCGTCAAAGGCTTAGGTGGCACCGTCTCGGAACGGGAAGGGTCGCGCGTGAGAATTGAGCTCAAAGGCGACATTTGGCGTTGTCATCGTCCGCACCCAGGGAAAGAGGCCAAACGGTACCAAGTTGAAGAAGCCAGAGAACTGCTAGAACGCGTTGGAGTGAAACCATGAACACTATGCTGCATAAAGGTTATACGGCTCGGGTCGAGTACGACGAGCGAGACAACATTTTCGTTGGCCGGATTCTTGGAATCCGCAACATCATCAGCTTCCACGGCGAGACCGTAAAGCAGTTGCGGGCGCAATTCGAGCATGCCGTAAAGGACTACTTGGTCGACTGCAAAGAAAAAGGTGTCACTCCAGAAAAGCCTGCTTCTGGAAAATTGCTTCTTCGCGTGCCTCCTGAAGTTCATGGCCGCGCACTTGTGGCTGCACAAGCATCTGGAAAGAGCTTGAACCAATGGGCTACTGAAGTTTTACAGCATGCCGTGCAGCCGGGCGGCTAACTAATCCTCAAGAGACTTCCTGTCAACCCCGGGTGAGTGATGCCGTTGCCCTGGGCTTTTGGGCTTTTGCTGGTCATTGAATTGTTCCTTTGTTTCTTGCTGCGTTGTCAGTGCGGTGCGGCGATGAAACGGAGGTCAGACTGCATTTCCTTCCCAAAAAGGGGACTTCCTTCGGTCGCCACGGTCTTGTTGAGTCGCTGTTGCTGACTCGGACCAGGGTATAAACCGCACCCGGAGACCTCGTTCAATCATCGGATTCGTCGGTGTTCGAGGATCAGTCGAAGCACGTTATGACGGCCGGATAGTTAGTCAGGTTTTCTCCAGGTCGGTCTGAACCGTGGTCACCCTTGTCGCGCTGACGGTGAAGGGAAAAACGTTTGCTCAGGCTACGGCCTCCGTGCGATGCAGAGGATGGCGATAGCGAGTCTGTGGATCGTAGTCGACCTCGCGGGCGAGCATGACCCAGAGCTGGCGTGCATGTTTGCTGGCAATGGCGACGACGAGTTTGCCGAAGGGTAGACGCTGAGTGAGTGATCGAATCCAGAGCTGCTCGGGCGCGGCCTTTTCCACGCTGACCGCTTTGGCGCGCTGCAAACTGCCGCGTGCGCCCTGGATCAGCAAGGTGCGCAGGTAGGCATCACCCCGACAACTGATTCCACCGAGTCGGGTATGCCCACCACTGGAATGCCGGGTCGGCACCAGGCCGAGCCACGCCGAAGGAAACGCTGTCGAGATCCGCCAGCCATCGGCGCAAGGGCGCATCGCTCGGCGTGATGACCACGCCGAATTCGGCCAGCAAGCCGCGGATTCGATTGCCGATGGCCAGTCCTTCGGTCTTGTAGGCTTCGCGCACGCGATGCCAGGACAAACGCGCCTGCTGGTCAACTGATTTCAGTGGCACAAAACGCATGTTGCCCTGACGCGCCGCCGTGGCGATTGCCTCGGCATCGTTGCGATCATTCTTGCTGCCCGCACTCTTGCGGAACGGTTTGACGAACTGCGCGGCCATCAAAAGCGGCTGCAAGCCCAGCTCCATGCAGCGACGCCCCCAGTAGTGGGCTCCGCTGCATGCCTCCATCGCCACCACCGTTTCGGCGGGCAACTGCACCAGGTAAGCCACGAACGCATCGCGTCGAAGATCCTTCCGATCAAGAACCCGCCAAGCAGCATTCACTGAGCACACCGGAAAAAACGTTCTTCGCCAGATTCACGCCAACAGTTACAATACTTATGGAGACTTCCCCTTCTGTTGACGGTTGTGTAGAAACTCCATCATGGCACGTGGTTCCTTCGGGGTCCTTGATGCCGAAAGATGTGGGAAGTCTCTTTTTACTCAATCAAGCCGACCGCCGAAACGGCGGCCTGTTTCCGGTGTTGGGCTGCGTGCTGCGCACTACGCAACGTTGCGCTAGAGTGAGCCATGATCAAGTCGATCCGGCACAAAGGCCTCGCCAAGCTCTTCGAGAGTGGGAGCACGGCTGGCGTCCAATCCAGCCATGCAAAGCGACTCAGTCTGCAGCTCACTGCTCTGGACACCTCCCAAGTCATTGATGACATGGAAATCCCTGGCTTCGGATTGCACCCGCTCAAAGGCAAGCTCAAGGGACGATCGTCAATTTGGGTTAATGGTAATTGGTGCCTGACTTTTGAATTCAAAGACAGAAGCGTCTGTGTACTTGACTATGAGGACAATCGCTAATGGCAATGCACAACCCTCCGCACCATGGTGAGTTCATCACCGGCATTTATCTTGAGCCCAATGGCATCAGTGGTCGGGAGCTGGCCGCAAAACTGGACGTTGCCGCATCCACGCTTAGTCGCGTGTTGAATGGATCCAGCCGCATTACGCCTGAGATGGCACTACGCTTGTCCAAGTCCATTGGTCGTACTCCCGAGAGTTGGCTGACCATGCAGGACAGCCATGATCTTTGGGTTGCCAAGAAGAGCGTTGACCTCAAGCGCGTAGAGAAGCTCGAGCTGCGCGCAGCCTAATCAATCGGGCTTGTTCAACAAGCGGATCAGATCGCGGCTGCGCGCGATCTATCCATCCACGTTAGGTATGGTTGAAGCCGGCTAAAGGGCTGATATGCAAGCACGAGCTTTTGTTCGCCTTCGGCGATGAGCCCAAGGCAATGTCTGCAGGGGTTTGCGGCTTCGCGCGCCACTCGCGAGGTCACGACTTGCCCGTTGGCATCGCCCCCGCCGCCACGGATCGTATTCACATACGCGGTTTCAATCCCACGAACTGCGAGTGCCATCTGATCCCTCCTCAGGCCAATCGGCCGCGGCCGTATTCGGAGCCGATTTCAGCATGACCTGGCTATCGCTTCTGGCCACTTTCGGTCATGTCATTCGCAGGTACACGGAGGCGAGGCACTGTCTGCCCCATTGCTGCAGCTGACGCACAATCAATTGGGCCCATGAATCCCGCGACTTTGCTCAATTCCTCCTCCCGCCAGCGGGAGAACCATTCAGCGACTATTTCTGTGCCCGATCAATAGTCAAGCCATCGCGTTGGTTCCCAGCCCGGATCCGCGATCCGCAGCAAAGGTCGTGCCCGGCTCCCTGTGTCTTGAGGCAAGCCAGGAGATCAAACCCGATATCGAAGAGTCGACATGGTGGCGTGGCTCCTCGCGGCGCACCGGGTGGTTCGCCGGCACAACGCATGCCACGGCTTTGCGGCGCTGCGTCGATGCATGTGGCGACCAGACGCGGTATCTTTGCCAACGCATCCATTGATCAGGGGGATCACAACATGCTCATTTCAACTGTTTTCCTTGCCGTTGCGGCACTTTCGTCTTCGCGCTTTGGCCCAAACAACATGGTTCTGGTTGAGCGTGTTGGCGACGGTGCGCGCATTACCGCGTATGGAGATACCCAGATTGTCAAGATTCTCGCCAAGGATTTTGAGATCGAGGACTGCCTGGAGGTCATGCGCGACGGAATGCACCCGGGCCGATGCCTGTTCTCGGAGGGCGAAGTGATCACGCTGAGCCAGGATCCGAACGGCATCCGCATGAAGTTCCAGGGCGTAGGAAAAGACAACATCGTCGAGTTCGTCGCCCATCCGAGGGAGCGAGAACGCGCTGCCAAGGCGCTCGAATCCCCCTGACGAGGGCGCAATGCCATGCCTGGATTTTCAGACGCCTACAGGGAAGGCACCGAAACGAACGGTTGCGTGACGGATTCAGGCCTGCTGTCCGTATTGTCGTGCAGCGGTTTCCGGTCGGGCGCAGCTTTGGCCGTTTCGCGACCGAAACTACTGGTACGCGCATTCCCCGCGCTGCTGCTGTGTTCCACCGCATGGGCGCAAGTGCCGACGATCGAATCTTTGCAGGCCGGTCTCATTGGTGCTGGCTGCGTCTATACGATCGACCAAGATGGGCCGGCGATCTTCGTAGTGGATGCCCGCTCCCGACCGCACGACATCAAATCCATCGCACGCATCCGCATCGATGGTGTCGAATATGAGTTGGATCGAAGCAATGCCGAATCAAGCGACAACCCAACCTGGTCGCGCGCAGACGTGTTGGTTCGAATAGAAGAAGTCACCGAAGGCGCGTCCCCCTGTGCGCCGTCCTCGTCTGAGTGCGAAGGCACGCGCTTCACGGCACAACTCAAGCTCAGCACGCGCGGCACTCAGGTGATTGTCGCAGTGCATGGGCACTGCGGTGCCTGAAGAGCTGGTGTGCGGATCATCTGAGAGATTCGCGCTACAGTGCACGCCGGTCAAGCTGCAGGAAATCAGGTAGATGTGCGACTCGATCCGACCTGCCATTGCGAAGGTATTGCTCACGATTGGCCTGCTCTTTGGCGCAACCGGCGCCGTTGCCGCCGATGAATCGATGCCAGCGCATCTGACCTTGCGCATTCCGTCGAAACTGCTGGCTGAAACGCGCGTGGTCAACGTCTATGTTCCGCCCGGGTACAACGGCAAGGCCGAAACGCGCTATCCGATCCTGTACATGCTCGACGGCGGCGAGAAAGAGGATTTCCCGCATTTCGCGAGCACACTCGATGCGTTGATCAAGGCCAACACGATTGCGCCGATGCTGCTGGTCGGTATCGAGAACACGGAACGGCGTCGCGACATGACCGGCCCGACTACGGTCGACAGCGATCGCGAGATTGCGCCAGTGGTCGGTGGATCGGCGGCCTTTCGCGGCTTCATCGCAGGCGAGTTGATGCCGCAAATCCATGCCTTCTACAACGTCAATGACGATGTGGCGATCATCGGCGAATCGGCGGCCGGTTTGTTCGTCGTGGAAACCCTGTTCGTGCAACCGGATCTGTTCGATACCTATATCGCGCTCGATCCGAGCCTGTGGTGGAACGCCGAGCAATGGTGGCGCGAAGCGGGAACGCGATTGAACGGTTCGCTCGACATTCATGCACGACTTTTTCTCGCCTCGGCCGGTGACAGTGGCGGCTCGAACGCCCATTTCGCCGACGCGCTATGCCGGAATCCCTTGCCAAACCTGCACTGGACCTACGCTCATCATTCGAAACTCCGTCATGCCAACATCTTTCGCAAACTCGAAAAGGAAGTTCTCACCCAGGCATTTTCCGGGCAGGCGATGGCTGCTCCGAAATGCAGCGAGGGACACAAGCAAACGCCGTGACACTTGCCCAAATGCTGAGCCCGTTCCGCAATGGGTTCGACTCCCGCGATTGAGTCGGGCAGGAGCGCTATCGGCCCCGGCCTGGGTTACACCGTGTTGCGCATATCGTCGACACGAACATTCCTTGAAAACGCAGAGCAGGGCGCACAGGCCCAGCCCGATTGCATACAGCAACCAGGTGCGCTCAACGAAACATGGATAGACCATCAAGGCGACGCCGATGCTGGCGGAACGCCAGTACGCCTGTTTGGCCGCCCATTTGAAAACGGCGAAGCCGGTCACGCTGAATATGATCAGGGCGAACAGGTTGGCGGGCGTTGGCACAGGTCGACCATCGCACAGGATCGCGAAAGTCCTGATAAGGCATAAGCGTACGGGGCTCGCCGCGTTCCGATGTCACCCGGATTGTCGTGGATTCCATGACGGCGCCCTTTCAGCACACAAGAGGAATCTATGTTGGTCGGGTGGCCTGCAGCATCTGCCCCATCTTCGTGTGGATCAGGTTCACGGCCTTGAGCGGGCGCAACATGACCTTGAACTCGACAATGCGGCCTTGGTCGTTCCAGTGGATCATGTCGACGCCATTGATCTCGATGCCATCGAGTTCGAGCATGAATTCGAGCACGGCATCGTACGGCCCACGGACTTCGCGCACGTAGCGGAATGTCTGGTTGCCGAATACGTGCATCGCCGCCAGCAGATACTTCGCGGTGATCGCCTTGCCGGTCTGCGGCGTGTGTACCACCGGCGAGTGAAAGATCACATCGTCCGCAAGCAATGCATCCAGTTCTTGCGCTGACTTGTTCTGAATCAACTCGTGCCATCTGAGCACGGTATCGATTGCCATCCTTACCTCCACGAGATCCTGATCTCGATTGTTTGCTTTCAGAATGATGCCGCTGGCATCCGCAAGCGGCTTCAGAAACTCGAACCCGGTTGCTTGAGAAATGCCAGTTCCTCTTCGGTCGATTCGCGCCCGAGGATCGCATTGCGGTGTGGGTAACGGCCGAAGCGGTCGATGATGGCCTTGTGCTGCAGCTCGAAATCGTGGCTGTTCTTCGATGCCTTGGCCTTGAACAAGGCTTCGGCAACTTCGTGGATCATCTTCGACTCGCTGTGCATGTAGGGCAGGTAGAGGAAATTCCGCTGCTGCTGCGGCAGCGCCATGTCGGCGCCAAGTGCAACCGCTTCCAGGGCGAGGGCGAGGGCTAGCCCGGATTATTCATGAAAAACACGCGCCCTCGCTTGTCCCTTGAATCCACACGGCTTTTCGCTCATTCGGCAATAACACCCGCTATTGCCTAATGAGCGAAAAACCGTGTGAATCCAATGTCCTGCGCGATCATCACGCGTATTCATGAATAGTCCGGGCCAGCGGGTCGGCGGCGAACGCGGTCGGTGTGCCGCGATAGATGTTCCGCGAGAATTGATCGAGCACGATGATCTCGGCCAGGCGTCCCGCAGGTTCCTCGCGCCACCTAAACAACTCGCAGCGGGTCGCCTGCGCATGAAGTTCGCTGAAGCGCTCGGCGATCAGCCGGTCAAGGCCGGTGTCGACTGCCCACCACTGCGCGGGCGTGATCTCGTCGAACCAGAATTGGAGAATAGTGTTTTTCATGATCGTCCTCGGATCAGCTCGACAGGGTACTACCCGATCGAGGCCGGTTTGTCATGGTTATCGAGCCGGGCAGGCGTGATCCAACACGCCGATGCACGACCCGCGGCATGGCGATTTCGTCGACAATACGGACATGCTCGATATCGTTCTGCATCGTCCCGAGATTCCGCCGAATACCGGCAACGTGATCCGCTTGTGCGCGAACACCGGTGCCCAGTTGCATCTGATCGGGCCGCTCGGTTTCGAACTCGATGATGCGCGCCTGAGGCGGGCTGGTCTCGACTATCACGAGTACGCACGCCTGACCTTGCATGCGGATCTGGCGGCGTTTGTCGCGGCAGTGCAGCCGCAACGGCTATTCGCGGTTTCCACGCGCGGCGCGGTGCGTTATGACGCGATCCAGTATTGCATCGGTGACGCAGTGATGTTCGGCTCGGAGACGAGCGGATTGCCGGTCGAGGTGATCGATTCGATACCGGCCCCGCAGCGCCTGCGACTGCCGATGCGGCCCGACAATCGCAGCCTGAACCTGTCGAACGCGGTCGCGGTCATCGCCTACGAAGCGTGGCGGCAAAGCGGATTCGAGGGTGGTGCCTGAGGGCTTAAGCGGGGCTTTGTGGGTGCGAGTGAAGTCGACCCCACGAAAAGCTGCGCATCGCGACATGTTGGCGTGGGAGTGGCTTCAGCCACGATGCACTTCCCGCAACGTGCCGAAAGGCATCAGGCTGGAAAGTCCCTCCTGCAGAAGCCTGGAAAATCCCAGGCAGATACGCTCAGACCGATTCGAGATCGACCTTGAAATCGCAGCCGGTCTTCGCCTTGACGTCCTCGAGGCTGACGCCCGGATGCAGTTCGGTGAGGGTCAGGCCGCCGCCTTCGGCGACCTCGAACACGCACAGGTTGGTGATGATCTTGTCGACGCACGCTTTGCCGGTCAGCGGCAATTCGCATCGTTTGAGGATTTTTGGCGATCCATCCTTGGCGGTGTGCTCCATCAGCACGACCACGCGCTTGACTCCGGCGACAAGATCCATCGCACCGCCGGGGCCCTTGACCATCTTGCCGGGCACCATCCAGTTGGCCAGATCACCGGTTTCGGAGACTTCGAGTCCGCCGAGGATCGACAGGTCGATGTGGCCGCCACGGATCATCGCGAACGAATCGGCGCTGGAGAAAAAGCTGCTGCCCGGGATCGTCGTGATGGTCTGCTTGCCGGCATTGATCAGGTCGGCATCGACGGTGGCTTCGGTCGGGAATGGACCGATGCCGAGCAGGCCGTTCTCCGATTGCAGGGTGACATTGACGCCTTCGGGGATGTAGTTGGCGACCAGGGTCGGAATGCCGATGCCGAGGTTGACGCAGAAGCCATCGCGCAATTCGCGCGCGGCGAGTTGCGCCATCAATTCGCGCACCGGGTTTTCCTTGCCGCTCGGTGCTCCGCCGGAAAGCGTGCGGAACTCGATGCGCTTCTCGTACCTGGCGCCCTGGATGATGCGATCGATGTAGATGCCGGGGGTGTGGATCTGGTCGGGGTCGAGCGAACCGGTTTCGAGCAGTTCTTCGACCTCGGCAACGGTGACCTTGCCGCAGGTGGCAATCATCGGATTGAAGTTGCGCGCGGTCTTGTGAAAGATCAGGTTGCCAAAATGGTCGCCCTTCCAGGCCTTGACGATGGCCACATCGGCCTTGATTGCCGATTCGAGCACGTAGTCGACGCCATCGAAGGATTTGGTTTCCTTGCCTTCGGCGAGTTTGGTGCCGAAGGCGGTGCGTGTGTAGAAGCCCGGAATGCCGGCGCCGCCCGCGCGCAGGCGCTCGGCGAGGGTGCCCTGTGGCACCAGTTCGAGTTCGAGTTCGCCGGCGAGCACCTGGCGCTCGAACTCCTTGTTCTCGCCGACATACGAGGCGATCACTTTCTTCACCTGATGCATTTTCAGCAGCGGGCCCATGCCGAAATCGTCGACCCCGGCGTTGTTGCCGACGATGGTCAGGCCCTTGGTGCCGGCATCGAGCAGGCCCTGGATCAGGTTCTCCGGAATGCCGCAGAGGCCGAAACCTCCGGCCGCGATGGTCATGTTGTCGAACAGCAGTCCTTCGAGCGCGGCAGTGGCGGATGCATGGACTTTCTTCACGTTCGGATCCTTGGGGCAGGGGTCGGCGATGCCGCAGCGAGATGCGAACCGATGCCGACATCAGGAGAGGGTGATCAGACTAGTACGAGGCCACGATCGGTTCAATGCGGCCTTTAGGACAATGGCGTGATGCGCGGCTTTGCGTTCAGCTTGCCGACAGACCTGGTCGCCTGTGCCGGTGCAGGGGGACGCCAGCGAGCAGCGCTCACGGCCCGCGCAATCGATCCAGCCTGGGTAATTCGACCGGCACCTGTGCGCGGTTGCAGGCCGTGATCGAACAAAGCGCCTGGCGCATCGCCGGATTGGTCTGGATCATCAGGTGAAACAGCGCGTTCTGTTCGAGGGATCCGTGCACGGCCTCGGCGCCGGGGCCGTGCGCATACACGGCGACATCCTCGCCGCCATGCGTCTCGCTCTTCATCGGGATGCCGGCTTCCTGCAGGTAGTCGGGATTTTCGGTGTCGAGGTCATCCAGATCCGGTCGCGGAACCGGAGCCGGATCGTACTGCGCCGGCTCGTGCGGATAGTGCTTCGGCCCCTGTGCTTGCACGTCCGATCTGCCATTGTTGCCCGGGCCGTTGGCGTAGCCGAGCGTCGTGTAGCTGCGCCCGGCAGCATCCTTGCTCAACGTGTCGGCGGGCAGGCCATCGCGGTTGCGACTGCGTACCTTGCCGAGGATCGGATTGCCGCGCACCGGATGACCGGCCATGACCAGGGTGTGGCTGTGGTCGGCCGTGACCAGGATCAGGGTGTCATCGACACGCGTCGCCGCAACTGCTGCGCGTACCGCATCGGACAGCGCGATCGTTTCGTCGAGTGCACGGTACGCATTGCCCTGGTGATGGGCGTGGTCGATACGGCCACCTTCCACGACGAGGAAGAATCCATCGGAATTGCGCTGCAGCAACGCGATCGCCTTGCTTGTCATCTCGGCGAGGGTCGGTTCACCTGCACCATCTTTCGACCGTTCATGCATGTACTGCATGTGTTCCGGCTCGAACAGGCCAAGCACGCGTCCCGGCCGCTTCGGATCGAGCGCATTGAACTGGGCTGCGTTCCAGACGAACCGCGAATCCGCCACGCGCCGCCACTCGGCGATCAGATCGCGACCATCCAGGCGCGTGCCATGCAACTGCGGATACTCGGGATCGGTGGTGCTTGCCGGCAGAAAGCGGCTGCGGCCTCCGCCAAAGACGACATCGATGCCGTGGCCAATCGAAAAACCGACCAGTTGACGCGCGATGTCAACGCAACTCTGTTGACGTGCCTCGATCGGCATGTCGGCATCGCCCTCCCAGTTGCGCTCGACCGAGTGCGCATAGGTCGCTGCCGGCGTTGCATGGGTGATGCGTGTGGTGGTGACGACGCCGGTCGCGAGGCCGGCCGCACTGGCCAGTTCAAGCGCGCTCATCGCCGCATTGCCCCTGGCCGATGCGCAATCGCCACGACGCGCGCGCTGGGTCATGCTGACCACCCCATAGCGCGTCTTGATGCCGGTCATGATCGCGCTCATCGTACCGGCCGAATCGGGCGTCTGCGCATCGACCTCGTAGGTGCGACTCAACGCCGTGTACGGAAACTCATCGAAGGCGAGCCGGTGCTCCTCGCCGCTCGCACCTTGGCGCTGTCCTTCGAGGATCCGCGCCGCCGCGATCGTGGTCAGACTCATGCCATCGCCAAGAAACAGGATGACATTTTTCGCCTTGCCGGCATGCTCGCCGCGCAGTGCCGCAGCCGTTTCAGCACCGGCGCGGAACCAGCGCTCCGGGGTTTCTCCGGTGGACGGCTGGATCGTCGCCTGCGCGACGGCAGGTGTCGACTTGGCCCGCGGCACGGCAGCGCTGCTGCAGGCAGCCATGGCGAGTACCAACAGCAAGGTGGTGATGTGGCGGACAGGCATGGAAATCGAATCTCTGCAGAGTGAGGTCTGAATTATCGCCAATGCCGGCGGCACTGACGTGATCACGCCGACATATCGCACATGCCGATTACGCATCCACAAGTACGTCCGCCGCATCGGCAATGCCGGTCAATATGCCGAAAAACAGCACCGTCAACTTGAACTCCATCTTCTCGTCATCCCGGCGAACGCCGGGATGACGGAAACACTGATGTCATCTGGGCATTGCGCGAATCGAGAATCATTGTGAGGCTGTCGTGCCTCGAATTGGAATCACTGTCAGAAATTTTCCCGGACAGCAGCGAGAAAACCCGGACTGGTACTTTGGTACAAGAGCGTGGCTGGCGTGATCGGCATAGGCTGTCCGCTTCGGGCTGGGGAGCCCTTGTGGGAGGGTCGCACCATGCATTTCGCCATCCGTGGTCTGTTTGCGCTGACACTCGTTGCAATCTGCAGCGCCGCACAGGCCATCTGCGTCGACAATGTCGTGCTCGTGCACGGCAATACCGGCAGTCCATCCGATTTCGTCAACACGACCAATACGCTGCTCGCGCGCGGCTACGCCAGTTCGCAGATCTTCCGGCCGAGCTGGGGCAGTTCCTGCGCGGCCTGCAACGATCACAAAGGCAGCGAGGAGACTCCGGTCGAGAACGCAATGGTTGATGCGATTGCTTCCTCGTGTACGGGTCGCATCGATGTGATCGGCCACTCGATGGGCGCAACCCTGGCCGCACGCGTGATCGATCGCGTTGGCATGAAGAGCTACGTCGACAGCTTCGTCGGCATTGCCGGCGCATTCCGTGGACTGCGCAGCTGCGGCACTTACCCATGGAACATCTGGACCAGCACCTGCGGCAGTTGGGGATTGTCAGTCAACAACCCGTTCCTCAATGGCATCAGCGGCCATCGCTTCGGCTCGCGCATGACCTCGATCAAATCCTGGTTAGACGAGATCGTCTGCTCGACCGGCAACTGCACGGTCGCCGGTGTGCACTCCTCATCAATGGCGGGCGAGAACGCGACCGTCACCTATACCTGGGGCCACTACGGCCTGCTCTGGTACACATCGGGCAAGCAGGCGGATCTGATCCAGTAGCCTTAAACCAACTTACTCCAACGCAATTCGGCAACACCCTTGGGCGGCAAAAAACTGTCCTCGCGGGAATCGGCCCAGAATTGCTGGAACACGGCGTGGTGGGGGATGCCACCGAGCAGCTCGCCAGGTTTGAGAAAGGCATACAGAGAGCCGAGCGAGCGGATCTCCTTGCCCGAGACGCGGCAGATGATGTGCTCGGGGCCAAGCTGGCCCGGATGGGTGAGGCCGGCGGCAGCAATCATTTCCTGCAGGGCGCGCAAGCTGCGCTCGTGAAAGTTTTTCACGCGCTCGGCCTTGTCCGGCACATCCAGGGCGCGCCAGCGGCTCGGATCCTGGGTCGCCACGCCGGTCGGGCAACGATCCGTGTGGCAGATCTGCGACTGAATGCAGCCGAGGGCGAACATGAAGCCGCGCGCGGCATTGCACCAGTCGGCACCGAGCGCCATCGTGCGCGCGATGTCGAAGGCGGTGATGATCTTGCCGGCGGCGCCGATACGAATGTCCTGGCGCAGGTTGAGACCGACCAGGGTGTTGTGCACGAGCAGCAGGCCTTCGCGCATCGGCACGCCGACGTGATCGATGAATTCCATCGGCGCCGCGCCGGTTCCGCCCTCGCCACCGTCGACGACGATGAAGTCGGGTCGGATGCCGGTGCTCAGCATCGCCTTGGCCACGCCAAACCATTCCCATGGATGACCGATCGCGAGCTTGAATCCGGTCGGCTTGCCGCCTGAAAGTTCGCGCAGGCGGGCGACGAAACGAAGCAGTCCTTCCGGACTATCGAATTCGGAATGACGCGGCGGCGAAATGCAATCCTCGCCCTCGGGGACGCCGCGTGTCGCGGCGATCTCGGCGGAGACCTTGGCTCCCGGCAGGATTCCGCCATGACCGGGTTTGGCGCCTTGGGAGAGTTTGATCTCGATCATCTTGACCTGATCGAGCAAGGCGCGCTCCTTGAACTTCTCCTCACTGAATACGCCGGCACGCTCGCAGGCGCCGAAGTAGCCCGTGCCGAGTTCCCAGACCACATCGCCGCCATTCTCGCGGTGGTATTTCGACAGCGACCCTTCGCCGGTGTCGTGATAGAAGTTGCCGAGATACGCACCCTTGTTGAGGGCAAGGATTGCATTGGGTGATAGTGAGCCGAAGCTCATTGCCGAGATGTTGAAGACGCTGGCCGAATACGGTTTGGTGCATTGCTCACCTCCGATCGGTACGCGGAAATCATGGCTGTCAATCTTGCAAGGCAGCATCGAATGGTTGATCCACTCGTACTTGTCGCCATAGAACGCGAGTTCGCTGCCGAACGGCCGCGTCTCCTGCTGCTGCTTGGCGCGTTGGTAGACGATTGAACGCTGATCGTGCGAGAACGGCACCTCGTCGTTGTCGCCTTCAACAACGTACTGGCGCAGCATCGGGCGCAACGACTCCATCAGGTAGCGACCGTGGCCCGAGATCGGAAAGTTGCGGCGCAGGGTGTGCCGGATCTGCGCAAGATCCCGGATGCCGACCAGGCTCAGTGCGCCGGCAACAACGCAGATCCACGGCCAGACACCGCCGTTCTGCCACATTGTGGCTCCGCCAATGAAGACGAGGATGCATCCACAGAAGATCCAGTAACGACTCGGCAGCAGCGACTTCATGCGCGTTCCCCCCCTGAGCGACGTGATGGCCAAGGATAGCGCGTCGAGCGCTGTTGGCGCGGTAAGCCGATAGCGGTGAGCGGCTAGCGGGAAAGGCAGTTCAGGCGGTCGGGATATTTCTTGCAAAGACTGCAATTTCGCTGACAAAGCGAGCTTTGGCGCGATGCGCTCACCGCTCACCGCTCACCGCGCACACCAAAAATCACACGCTCCTCATATCGCTGGCCGTAGATCGCGATCTGGTAACCGCGTGTTTCAATCGCCTCGCGCACCCTCGGCCAGATTTCTTCCTTGCAGATGTAGACCGTGCTCCCCTGGTCACGGCGGGCCAGCTCTGTATCGAGATCGGTGTCGTTGTCCGGGCCGAATCGGTCAGCAGCTATCGGCTTGATCGAAACCTTCTCGATGCGCGCACCAAGGTGAAGATGAATGCCGTAGCGGGCCATGTCCTCGACAAACACGACGTGATTGACGTGATACGGAACCCGCTCGCGAATTGTGCTGGCCCATTCCTCGGCATTCTTGTGCGTCGGCCAATACGCGCTCGCCAGCCGCAACGTCAGCAGCACGATGACCCACAGCGCAATAAGTTTCATGCGTGGAAACGCACGTTCTTCAAGAAGCATTTGACGTGCAACGATCAACGCCAGTGGTGTAAACAATGGCAAGATGTACAAAGGCATGCGTGATTGCGACAGGCAGAACACCATCAGCGGCAGCGCTACCCAGAGAGCAAGCATCAGGCCAGTCGAATCCTGCCTGCGTGTTTCGGCCCTGAGCCAAATCTGCATAGACGCAGGCAATTTTCGCAACCAGCGCCACAGCAGCCAGGTCCACGGCAGGCTGCCGATGATCAGGGTTGGCGCATAGATCTGCAGCCAGCCATACCATTCTCCATGTCGGCCGAAATCGTCCGTAGCCACGCGTTCAACCACTTCCTTGTGCAGGAAGTAGTCGAGCAAGCCCGGCGTATCGTTGATCACGACAAGAAACCAAGGCAAGGCAACCGCAGCGAATACCAGCAAGCCGCTCCAGTGAAACGCCGAATTCGCGCGTCGTTGGGGAAGCCGGATCGAACACGCAACCACCACGATCAAGGGCAACAGGGCCGGCGGGCCCTTGGCCAGAAAGCCGAGGCCAAAGCCGAGCCACATCAGCATCACCCAATACCGGGATTTCGGTGGTTCGAAATGGCGCGACTCGATCCACGCCGCCATCGTCCCACTCAAGGCTGCGGCGAGCAGAAAGTCGGTGGTCACCAGTTGTGCCGCACCGAAAGGAAACATCATCGTCGCGTAGATCAACGCAGCCTTGTTCTCCTCGCCCGGAAGCAGACGCCGGGCGATGAGCCAGACCATCCATGCGCAGAACAGAAACGCCAACCCATATGGGATGCGCGCAGCCCAGGCGTTGTAGCCAAAGCTCGTCACGCTGGCGGCGATTGCCCAGTAGGTAAGCGGTGGCTTGGTCCAGTGGCCGACATGCTCGTTGCGCATCGGATGTACCCAGTCGCCGCTTTCGAGCATGTTCAGCGCGACATTCGTGTAGCGCCCCTCATCGGGATCCCAGATCGCCCGCGTGCCGAGGAAGGCAAAGGCGAGCAGGACGACGATGATGCAGGTCTGCACAAGGGATGGCGCGAAGCTGGAGCGCATGCATGGGATCCGAAATGAAAACGGGGATTTTGCGAAGCGTGGACGGACGGATGATGCGGGTGGAATCAGCCGGGCACCGAAGGCAGGCGGATGCGGACTTCACCTGAACCCAGTCGGCTTTCATCGACCATCCACGCCATGCGCGTCGCGAGTCTTCCGCTCAGTGTCGCACCGAGACCGCGATCTCCGGAAGCGTCGATCGAATCCGGAGTGGATTCAGCCGAGCTATTTGCTGCTCGACTCAACACGATGTCCCCGCAATGGATCGTGATTTCAAGTCCGCCGGCCGATGAGCTGCGCAGCAGGCGACGCACGATATCGCGAATGATCAGACCGGCCTCACGGCGTTGCAGTTGCAGGGATTGGGCAGCTGCGTCGATGTGCAGGTGCATGGCGTCAGCTTCGACAATATCGCCGAGGATCTGTTTCAGCCATGACTCGGTGTCGACGCGTTCGACCGCGCCGAGCATGCCGCGGGCCAGACCGAGCAGCACCTCGAGAAGTTCGGCCAGGGTCTGTGCGCCGCGATCGAGACGCAGCAGTCGACGATGCAGGAGGTCATCGGCCCGGTCATCGTCCAGCAGCAATTCCGTCGTGCCGAGCACCACGGCGAGTGGCGTGCGCAGTTCGTGGCTGGCATCGGCGAAAAAGGCGCGTTCACGCGCATTGGCTTCGACCAGGCGCGCCTGGTAACCATCGATCGCCGCAGCCAGACGACCCAGTTCGTCGTTGGCCGTGAGCAGGCTCAATTGTGTGGCTTCGGCATGATCGGGCAAGGCTTCGACTGCCTCGGCCAGGCGTCGCACCGGCGCGATGGTTCTGCCTGCAAGCAACCAGCCCAACCATCCGGCGATCAGGGTTCCGGCGATCACGATGAAGGCCAGGATCTGCTCGATATGGGTTTCGAGACTCTCGATATCAGCGAGATTGATCACCAGAAAGACGCGCTCGCGTCCGAGATCGAACACGCTCACGCGCAGGCTCAAGTCCTCGCCGAGTTCGGGTTCGTGGATGCCTGGCGGCAAGTCCGCGAGCAACGCGGGAACCGTGCCTCTGCCCTCGGCATCACGCAGGTAGCCATTGAGCATGTGCGTGTGCGGAAGTGACAAGGCTTGTTGCGGCAGGGTCTGATGTCGCGAGCGCAGATCCGCGCCGAGATCGTGCAGGATGCCGTCGAGGAGAACCTGCTCGTGGTGCTCCGTGATCAGCGTGGTTGCGCCGGCAAACATCAGGCTGAGCAGCGCGCCGAGCAGGCCATAGGCCAGGCTGACACGGAGACGCAACGAGGTTCCGGAACGCTTCATGGACTCGCCATCAACCGATAGCCGATGCCGTGCACCGTTTGCAGGAGTCCTTTGTCGAACGGGCGGTCGATCAGCGCGCGCAAGGCGCAAACATGGGTGTGCAGCGCGGCAAAATTTCCGCCTTCCTCACCCCAGAGAGAAAACGCGAGTGCCTCACGCCGAATCACGTTTGGTGACTCGCGCATCAGCAAGGCAAGGATACGGCCCTGGGCGACGGTCAATGCAATCGATTGCCCGCCACGCTCGGCCAGCATTGATCGGGGCGAATAGCTCAGGTCGCCGACATGCAGGCTGGCATCCAGCATGGGCAGGCGCCGACGATGCAGAGCACGGATGCGCACCTCGAGCTCGCGCATCGCGAATGGCTTGACCAGGTAATCGTCGGCCCCATGCTCAAAGCCGCGCAGGCAATCGTCCAGCGTATCGCGCGCGGTCAGCATCAGCACGGGCACACCCTGACCGGCATCGCGCAGGCGCCGGCACAGATCGAGACCGTCAAGCCCCGGCAGGCCGAGATCGAGGATGATGACATCGAAGCTGCCCTCCATCGCCCGCTTCAAACCTCGTGCGCCATCGGCCACATGGTCGACCACGCAACCGCGACGCTCGAGGAAATCCCAGATGTTTGCGGCGATATCGCGCTCATCCTCGATGATGAGGATTTTCAGCGCGGCGTTACCCCAGCCGCTGGTGCCGGGAGGCAGACGCGATGACGAAGAAAGGTGTCGGTGTACTGACATGGAGGCGTCGACAGGCCCGGGATCATGATTGAGTCCGTAGTCTGTGGTGCACCACGTCAAAATTTCGTCTTGTAACCAACCATCGCCCCGCCGCCCGGCAAATAGCCGGCAAAGAACGGCGATTCACGCCGATGTGCAAGGATGCCCAGACCCACGCCGATGCCGGCACCGACAAGCACATCACTCTGCCAATGCCCGCGTGTCTTTATGCGGGCCACGGCATCGTAGGCAGGCAGGCCGGCGAGCAACCAGACCGCCGGATGATCATGGCCATATTCGGCGATGAACGGGGTCACGATCGCACTGATCTCGCCGACCTCACCGCTCGGAAAGCTCTGGTTGCCATGGCCCGAGAAGAAGGCGTTTGGATCGTCGGTCTGGTTCGGCCGCTCGCGCGAGAACGCGTACTTTCCGAGGGTGGTCGCCGCCGCCGTGAACAGCATCGCATCGAGTGATTGGTCGAAGGTGCGCCCGAGGCGGCTGTCATTTTCGATAAACAGCGCGCCGCCGACCGTGGTCAGAGCCATGCCGAAGGCGAGATCTTTCTGGTACGAACGCTTCCAGATGCCCGAGTTGTCATAGGCAACCCGATGATCGATGCCAAACGGCCCGCCGGCATGAGCCGGGCAGGAAACGCAGGCGAGCAAGGCGAACAGACCGGGCACAAAGGCAGACGCGCGCATGACAGGATCACCGCAGGAATGATGGTGGCTTTATGGTTCCCGATACATTCACCGCGCCTGCTCGAATTCTCAGGAATTTGTTTAGCCGAGTATTCCCCGCTACTGCATGGAAGGCTGAGATGTTCGGGTCAAGGGCCGCGAAGCCCGGATCGATCCACCCGCTGTTGCGGCAACCAGATCAGGGGTAACCGTGCACTACAAGGAGGACAACCCGCACCGACTCGGGTACTTTTGGGTGCCCAAGGCGATCGTCATGTGTGGATTGCGAATGTGACTTCCCGCAGGACAATGTGCGCCTGGGTGGCAGGGGAAAAGCGGCAGTGGCAGCTCCGGCAATGCCCCGGGTCTCCCTGACCCATGCGATTGGCGGGATGCGCCTGCGGCTGGGTTATAATCCGCCGCGGCCTTTGTGGATCCTGCCTTTGCGGATCCTGTAGCCGCCACCTGCCTTGCCAATACGCGCCCGTAGCTCAGCTGGATAGAGTACCGCCCTCCGAAGGCGGTGGTCGGGGGTTCGAATCCCTCCGGGCGCGCCAATTCGGGTTCAACAGCCTGTCAAAGACTGATACGTCGCTGGTCACGGATGGCGGTAATCACGCCGCTTTTTTCAATGGCTTGGCGCGGTCGATGCGCTTGCGCTTGATTGGATCGTGCATCGCTTCCCACAAATCGTTGCGGCGCTGGAGGTTGAGCCAGAAGTCGGGACTGGTGCCGAACACGCGCGCGAGAATGAGCGCAGTCGCGGCGCTTATGTTGCGACGGTCATTGCACAGCTCGTTCACATGCTTGCGTTGCACGCCCATGGCGTCGGCCAGCGCCGCCTGGGTCAGCTCCATTGGCTTCATGAACTCCTCGATCAGGATTTCCGAAACGGGGACTGGTTTGCGCTTGGTCATCAACATCTGTCTATTCGCCTCATCGGTAGCGGTGATCGTCGAGATGGATGCCGCTCGCTTCACCCTTTTTGGCATTCCAGACGAAGATCAGTCGCCATTGCTTGTTGACGCGGATCGAATGCAGGCCTGCGAGACTGCCGCGAAGTTTCTCGAAATGGTTGCTGGGTGGCACTCGCAGATCCTGATCCGTCAGCGCATCATCGATCATCTGAAGCTTGCGAAACAATCGGCTTCCGAGATCGGCGGGTATGCTTCGTGACTGAACGTCATCGACGAAGAAAGCACGCCGCCACTCGTCTCTAAAGCTTGCGATTTCTTACACGTCTCCGGCGAAGATCATATGTACCACTCTATGGTACATAGCGTAAGGCTTCCGGCAGAGATCAAATTGATCGGGTCAGACTCGAATGGCACTGACTTAGGGCACCACCCTCTCAATTTCGTCATCCCAGCTTTCGCTCACGGGGGTCGGGTCTTGAAACTTGAATCTCGGTCGCTCCCAGTTGCCATTTTCGAATGACCGATTCTGGCCGTTATGAAAAGGTTTCATAACGGCAATTTTGAGACGACCCTGATCAGGGTAGCCAGGATCGATGCATTATTGATTCGGCCCGCAAATAGTCTCGGCGTTGTCTCTTTGGCGGGAATGGGAAATTCGCGGGAGGATCCACCCACTACCGTTCGTGGTGAGCCTGTCGAACCATGATCGGAAGTGGCCTGAGCGGCTCGATACGTTAGATAAACCCTTCGACAGGCTCAGGGCGGACGGTTGAGGCTTGCCCTGTCTTACTCAGCAGTCAGAAATATAGGCAACACTTGGATGCTTGAAGAATGAGCGAATCAGGCGCGGCCGATTGCCCATGTCGGCAAGTTGAGTGGCTATTCGATCCTCGAGGCTTTCGCCCTTCTGTAGTGGTCGCCGAGCATTGCCAGTGCGCTTGGCATGGCTCCAGACCAATTCATCAGGATTGAGATCTGGCGCATAGCCTGGCAAAAAGTGCAGCGTCAGCTTTCCTTCGAGTTTGTCTATGTAGTTTCGTACCGCACGGGTCTTGTGCGCAGGCAGTCCATCGACGATCAGATGGACGGGCTTGCGACGTCTGTGCATCATCCGGCGTAGCAAGTCGATGAAGAGATCGCCGTTCAAGCCGCCCTTGTAGGTGGCAAACCAAAAACCTCCCTTGGCGTTGACTGCCGAAGCAGCACTGATCCCCTGGCGTTGCCCAGGCACCGAGACGACCGGTGTTTCTCCCTTGGCTCCCCATGTCGTGCCGTGTACCGAGTCGGCGCGGAATCCTGATTCATCCCAGAAGTAGATCACCGCCTTTGTCTGCTTGGCTTTGCGGGCTATCGCGGGGTAGGTTTCCCGCTGCCAGCGCGCGATCGCTTCAGGGTCGCGCTGATAGGCACGTTGCAGGGGTTTCTGCGGCGTCAGACCGACGCGTGCCAGCACGGCACCCACCGATGCCAGACTCAGCGTCACATCAAAGCGCTGCGCAATCAGCTCACGCGCGATTTGCCGCGTCCATAGGCCGAAATCGAAACCGTACTGCATCGGGTTCTTGCCATTGATCCAACGGAAGACTTGCTGTTCCTGCGCCGCAGTGAGCTTGCGCGGACGACCCGTGCCCTTCCTCAAGCGCAATGCACGCTTGCCGTTGCCGCGCCCACGCGCCTTCGCGCGCACTTTGTACGCCCATGTGCGATGCATACCGAACGAAGCGGAGACGACAGCCGGTGACTCACCTTCCTTCATGCGCTCAAGCGCAGTCAGGCGCATCTCTTCCAGCGCTTCGCGTACTACGGTTCGACCATCTCTCTTCATGCAGACTTCGATCGCGCTGAAGCGTGGAAAGTTCAATATTGTTCCCTATATTTCTGACTGATGAGTAATCGTGCAAATTCGTACTATTTAAGGCCCGAATCAATAGCCTACTCAGCCGGTGATCTTGCGCACGAGGATGCGGGTGATTGCGCGGGCCTTCTGGGCGAGGGTGAAGCGCTTGAAGTTGGTCTTGACCACGCCTTCTGTGAAGGCAGTGCGCTTGCTGTAGTCGATGGCGACTTCGACGATTGCCGGCTGGCCGCTCCAGGCGATCGCATTGGCGGCGGCAATCTGGCTTTGTGCATCCGCATCGCTTGCGATCTTGAAATAGGCGGCGCCGACCGCGTGGGCGACGCCGTCGATCTGCACTGGGGCGAGTTCCGTGCAGGGTTTGCGGTTGTACGGAATTTCCTGGGCCTGGGCGATCTGCGACAACTCGCCGTCGCAGAATACGTAGTAGACGATGCCGAGGCGGTTCTGCGTGGCGGTGATGATCTCCATGCAGGTCATGCGGAAACCACCATCGCCGATGATGCAGTTGACCGGCACGTCGGGGCGGGCGAGTTTGGCCCCGATCGCAGCCGGCACGGCATAGCCCATCGCGTTGAAATCGGTCGGCACGATTGCCGAGCGCGCACTCAGGATCGGCATCAGTTCGGCGACCAGATAGGTATGGTTGCCATCGTCGACGACAGTTACCGCTTCGGCCGGATTCGCCGCGCGCAGTGCATCGAAGAATCGTGCCGGATTGACCCGGCCCTTGCTGTCGTGGTCGTACCAGGTTTGTCGATAGGCCTTCTTGTCGGCAGCGATCTTTGCCTGCAAGGCGTTGTTGACCGCTGCCGCCGGCATCGCCTCACGCAGCGCCGCGAGCAACTGCGACAGGATCACGCGCGCGTCGCCTTCGATGGCGACCTTGGCTGGATAGTTGGCGTTGAATACCTTGGGATTGATATCGATGTGGATCAAGCGCTCGGGTACGCTGACCCCGTAGCTCCCGGTGGCGATCTCGGCAAATCGCGTGCCGATCGCCAGCATCACGTCGCAGTTGGCAAAGGCGGCGCGTGCGGCGGGAACTGCAGCTTCGCCAAAACCGAAACCAACATGTAGCGGATGGCTGGCGGGGAACATCGAAAAGCCCTGCAGCGTGGTCGCCACCGGTGCCTGCAGGTGTTCGGCCAGGGCGCTGAGTTCGGCCAGGCAATCGCGCGTGCCCCAGCCGACAAACAGGCCCGGATGCTTGGCGGCGCGCAGCAGGGCGACGGCCGCATCGATCTCGCTTGTGCTGGCCGGGGCCGGCAGCGGCGGAGCCTGCCAGACCGGCAGCTCGCCGACTTCGGCAGCAAACATCTGCAGGTTGGCAGGTAGTTCGATGAAGACCGGGCCCGGTTCGCCCGTGGTCGCGGTGCGATAGGCATCGAAGATCATCGGCACGATCTGATCCTGGCGCTCGATCGTGTAGGTGGCCTTGGTGATGCCACGCATGAACTGATGCAGATCCATCTGGTGCAACTGGTATTTCCACGGAATGTCGGTGCGGATACCTCCGCAGATCACCAGCATCGGCACGCCATCGAGGAAGGCTTCGCCGATGCCGCTGGAGGCATGGGTCAGGCCAGCAGCGGGTACCACGACCAGGGTGCCGACCGTATCGGACAGGCGACTCAGGCCATCGGCGATGAACGCGCCGCCGCCTTCATGGCTGACCAGCAAGGGCGTGATGCTCTCGGAGCTGTTGAGCTCATCGTACAGCTCGGTGTTCTGCACGCCGGGGATGCCGAAGGTATAGCGGATATCGAGTTGTTCGAGCGCGTAGCGCGCCAGCCAGGCTCCTGTCTTCTTCATGTCCGTCGTCTCCGCAAGGTAATGCTGCGAGTATCAGGGATCGAGCAGGTTGCGGCCATCGAGTGCAGCTGCTGCGGCGCGCGCGGTCAGCACGCAGCCACCGAGGAAAGTCCCTTCGAGTGCGCGCAATCCGTGCATGCCGCCGCCACCGAAGCCGGCTGCCTCGCCAATTGCGTAAAGCCCGGCGATCGGTTCGCCATTGGCATCGAGCGCGCGGCTGGCGAGATCGGTCTGGATGCCGCCGAGGCTCTTGCGGCTGATGATGAATTCGCGGATCGCGATCAGCGGCAGGGCCTTCTGATCGAGAATCGGCTGGCGCTTGCAGGTGCGCATGCGATCGCCACGGAACTGGCGCAGAAAGGCGATGCGGCGCAGTTGTTCGTCATTGTGAAACCGATCTGGCTGACGCACGCGCGCATCGTAGCGATGCACTTCGCCCTCGACCGTGCCGAGTTCGACCGCTGCATCGCCCTGCAGCGCATTCATGCGTTCGACCAGTTCGGGCAGGGTTTGGCCTACGACCACGTCCGGGCATTTCTCGATCAAGGTATCGACCAGCCAGCGATTGCCGAAGAGGAGATCGCGCAGCAGGCCGAGGCGGCTTTCGTCGCGGATGCTCGGATTGTGTTCGGCGCCCGAGACGGCCAGTTCCTTCAGCGCGATGCGCCGGTTCATGACCTGCCAGGAGTACTGGCGTTGTTGCCGGCAGACCTGGGTGACCAGATCACGCGTGTCGAAACCGGAGACCAGCGGCTGCGGGCCGATGCGCTCGCCACGCCAGTTCAGCCACAGGGCTGAGCGCGGCGGTACCAGGCTGAGGCCAGCGAATGGCTGGCTCGGTGCGTAGTGATGCACGCCGGCGGCGTAGTTCCACATCTTGTCGAGATGGGTGATCTGCGCACCGGCTCCGGCGGCAGCATCATGCAGAGTGCCATCGGCAAAACGATGCGAGCCATTGAGCAGGGTCTCCGGCGGTGATCCCCAATCGGTGTGCCAGTTCTCGCGTACGCGATCGAGATTGCCGTTGATTCCGCCAGCGGCAACCACCGTTGCCTCCGCGTGGACTTCAAATGGACGTCCAGACGTCTCATCAATGCCGTGGCAACCGATCACGTTGGCACCATCGCGCAGCAAGCCTTTGACACATTGGCCGAAGCGCAGTTCGAGCAGGCCGACGTTGCGGTGCTGTTGCAGATGCCCGATCAGGGTTTCGGCGAGTTTCTTGCCAGTGCCCCAGACGATATGGAAACGCGGCAGCGAATTGCCCGGCGTGAACTGGCCGCGCTCGACCCAGTTTGGCATCGGCAAATAGTGGATGCCCTTGCCACGCAGCCACCAGTACATGTGCTCCGTGCAATGCCCGACATAGGCTCGCGCCCAGCGTTGCGGCCACCGCGCGTCATCGTCGAACTCGGCGAATGATTGCCAGTCGGCCAGGGCCAGCTCGACGCTGTCGCGGATGCCCATGCGCCGTTGTTCGGGCGTGTCGACCGCGAACATGCCGCCGAAGCTGCGTCGGGCGAGTCCGCCAAGCTGATCCGGTTGATCGCGATCAAGCACAAGCACACGCTTGCCCTGATCGAGCAGTTCGATCGCGCAGACGATGCCGGCGATACCGGCACCGACGATGACGACATCATGCGTCGGCGCTGGCATGCCTCGCTCCAGTCGATGGCGATCGGATGGTACATGCGCTCATGGCCGGGTCAGCTCGTTGGCGCGCAGCGCGGCCAGCCATTCCTCGTTGGTTGGCTCGACGGCGACCACGGTGGCGCTGTCGGCGGCTGAGATCACCGGCGCATGAGCGGTGTTGGCGGCGCTGTCGAGGCGGATGCCGAACAGACCGAGCGCGGCACAGATTCGTTCGCGGATGACCGCGTTGTGCTCGCCGATGCCGGCGGTGAAGACAAGCAGGTCGAGGCCGCCGAGCACGGCGCCGAGCGCGCCGATTTCGCGCACGATGCGGTGGACGTAGAGTTCGAGGGCGATCTTGGCGCGTGGATTGTGGCCTTCGGTGGCAAGCAGGACGCGCGGGTCGGAGGATTCGCCGGAGACGCCGAGCAAGCCGGATTCCTTGTACAGCAACTGGCCGAGACGCTCGGTTGTGAAGCGGCCGGTTTCAAGCAGGGAAAGGACGACGCCGGGATCGAGCGATCCGCAACGCGTGCCCATCATCAGGCCATCGAGGGCTGAAAATCCCATGGTCGTGGCGACACTGCGCAGCCCGCGCATCGCGCACAGGCTGGCACCGCTGCCGATATGCGCAACCAGGGTGCGACCACGGGCCAGATCGCCGTGACGCTTGGCCAACGCAATCGATTGGTACTCGTAGGAAAGGCCGTGGAAACCATAGCGGCGCAGGCCGCGCTCCCAGGCGTCATAAGGCAAGGGCAGCAACTGTTCGACCATCGGCATGCCGTGGTGGAAGCCGGTATCAAAGCAAGCGATCTGGGGCACATCGGGATGCGAGCTGAAAAAGGATTCGATGCCTTCGAGCGTTGAGGGCTGGTGCAGCGGTGCCAGCGGAACCAATCTGCGCAGTTCCTCAAGCACGTCCGGAGTGACCCGGGTCGGTGAGAAATAGCGGCTGCCGCCATGCACGACGCGATGGGCAACTGCACGTAGTGAGCTGGTCGAGGTGTGTTCGCCGATCTGCTTGCGCACCTCGTCGAGCGCGGCACGGAACGGCCGCTCGGCATCGAGCACCAGTGGCTTGACTTGATCGCTGCTGTTGTCCGCCCAGGTTGGTGAGCTGCTACCGATGCCATCGATCTTGCCGCGCCAGCGCGCAGGCAGGTCGGGGTCACCTGGGCCGACATCAAACAGGGCGAACTTGAGGCTCGACGAGCCGGCGTTGAGAACGAGGATGCAGGGGCTGGCTTCAGTCATGGCGGTGAAGTTTGATAGTGGCGGGCGACAAGCAGGGCGACTGCGCAGGAGGCGATTCGCGTTTCGGCTGAATCGGCGCGGCTGGTCAGGATCACCGGCACGCGCGCGCCGAGGACGATGCCGGCACTGGCCGCACCGCCGAGGAATTCAAGTTGCTTGGCGAGCATGTTGCCGCTTTCCAGATCGGGCACGACCAGCACATCGGCACAGCCGGCAACGGGAGAAACTATGCCCTTGATACGCGCGGCGGCGATCGAGATCGCGTTGTCCATTGCCAGCGGGCCATCGAGGATGCCGCCGCTGATCTGGCCGCGATCGGCCATCTTGCAAAGGGCGGCGGCGTCGAGCGTCGCCGGCATGTGCGCGTTGACCGTTTCGACTGCAGCAAGGATTGCCACGCGCGGCTCCTCGACGCCGATGATGCGGGCCAGATCGATCGCATTGCGCACGATGTCGGCCTTGGCGGCGAGGTCGGGCGCGATGTTGATGGCCGCGTCGGTGATGATGAACGGGCGCGGATAGGCCGGCGTCTGCATCAGGTAACAATGCGAAACGCGGCGCGCCGTGCGCAGGCCGGCATCGGCAGCCAGGATCGCGCTCATGAATTCGTCGGTGTGCAGGCTGCCCTTCATCAGCGCATCGACATGGCCGGTCTTGGCCAATCCCGCAGCGCAGGCCGCAGCGGCGTGGCTGTGCGGGACGTCGACAATCTCGATGCCGGACAGATCGAGGCCGGCCTTCATCGCAATCGCCTCGAGCTTGGCCTTCGGCGCAACCAGCACCGGCACGATCAGTCCGCCATCACGCGCTTCCAGCGCCGATGCCAGGGAAGTCTCGTCGCAGGGATGCACGACCGCGCAGCGGATCGCCGGCAAATCGCGGACCGCATCGAGCAGGCGACGCACGCCATCGCCATCGCCAAGGCGCACGTCGGGCAGGGTCGCGCGTGGGCGCACGATGCGCTCGTTCGGCGCGATCACGGTCGCCTCGCCTTCGATGACGATGGTGCCATCCTGGTTGGTGCAGGTGCAGGCGAGGGCCAGGTGGCGATTGCGCGGTTCGCGCGCGCTGACCTCGACGGCAATGCTCAGGGTGTCGCCGATACGCACCGGGGCGAGGAAACGCAGGGTCTGGCCGAGGTAGATCGTGCCGGGGCCAGGCAGGCGCGTGCCGAGCACCGCCGAAATCAGCGCCGCCCCCCACATGCCATGCGCGATGACGCCATGGAAGCGCGACGAGGCCGCGAACTCGGCATCGACATGCTGCGGGTTGTCATCACCCGAGATGACGGCGAACAACTGGATATCGCTGGCACTCAGCGTGCGCTCGATGCTGACCCGCTCACCGACCACGATCTCGTCGAAAAGGCGATTGCGCACGAAGCGCAAATCGTCATGTTTGCTGGCAGGTTTCGACGCATTCATCGGAGCTGGTTCGGTAGTCATCGGTCTTTGTGCCCATTCCTGGGTGGCATGTCTGGAGAGTACAGCGACAAGCGACCGTCGGGCACCGATCAAAGCTCCCTGCGCGCCTGACCCGAGCTTAACGCCAACCGCCGGGAGGCTCCTGATCCAGGTCAAATCAGCAGGCACGCCTGTGCCTGGCATCGCGACGCAGCGACGCATATGCAGACAGGAAAGCGCTTGCGCGGTGTCTGATCCAGGTCAAATCATCGCGACTGTGGCAGGCGCAGGATGCAATCCCAACCCAATGGAGTTCGCCCCATGACCTCTTCCGAGAAGCCTTTCGGGCACGCCGGCAGCGATGTGGCATCCCTGCGCTGGAACGAAACCCTCGACAATGGAACGAATCTGCTCATCCGCGCGATCAGCAAGGACGATGTGGAGCTTGAGCGTGATTTCATCGAGCGCATGTCTCCGGAGGCACGGCGCATGCGTTTCCTCGCCCACATCAATGCGCCGAGCGACGAGCTGCTCAAGAGCCTGACCGATCTTGATTTCGATCGCGAAATGGCCCTCATCGCGACCATCGACCAGCATGGATCCGAGGTCGAAATTGGCGTCAGTCGCTACGCAACCGCAGATGACCGCACGGCCGGTGAGTGTGCAGTCACGGTTGCCGACGACTGGCAGCATCGGGGCATCGGCACCCTGCTCATGCGCCGCCTCATCGAAGTGGCACGCACCCACGGCCTCAAGCGCCTGTTCTCGATCGATGATCCGGACAACGTCAAGATGCAGGAGCTGGCCAAGGATCTCGGTTTCACGCGGCATTTCGATCCGGGGAATCCGCACGAGGTCATGCATAGCCTCGATCTTTCTTGATCCGTAGTTCGCGCAATTGCGTCGCCGTTTCGCCGCGCATCATCTCCCGACGTGCGTCTGCTCGATCTGCCGCAGACTCGCGGCGTCGTTGCGTTCGGCAGGCGGTCGTCCACAGCGCCCCGCTGAATGTGGAAACAAAACGGCGCCGCGATGCGCCCTCTCAAGCAGCGCCGCCGCCGACCCTGGCTCCGGGGTCGGTTGACTTGGATCAAGACGATCCGATCCATGTCGCGGCAGCATGCATGCATGCCAGCTCCCACCCTCATTCATCCGCAACTTTCGCGTGCTCCGGTATTCGATGCCGGCTTGATTTCGCGTTATGACGTCAACGGCCCGCGCTATACCTCGTATCCGACCGCGCCGCAGTTCCATGAGCGATTTACCGAGGTCGATCTGCGCCGGATCGCCCAGGCCTCGAACGAGGATCCGATTCCACGGGCTTTGTCGATCTATGTACATATTCCGTTTTGCTTGAGCCCATGTTTCTACTGCGGCTGCACGCGCATCATCACGCGCGACCGCACACGCGCCGACGAGTACCTCGGCCGCCTGATCCGCGAGATCGAACTGACTGCGCCGCTGTTCGACAAGGATCGTTGCGTGAGCCAGGTACATCTCGGTGGTGGCACGCCGAATTTCCTCGATGCGGCGCAGATGGTGCGCCTGCTCGATGCGCTGAAGGCCGGCTTCAACCTGTCCGATGATCCGGATCGAGAGTTCGGCATCGAGGTCGATCCACGCTATTGCGACGCCGCCACCGTGCGCATGCTGGCCGATGTCGGTTTCAACCGGATCTCGCTCGGCATCCAGGATTTCGACCACGACGTGCAGCTTGCGGTCAACCGCGTGCAGAGCGTTGAGCAGACCCGCGAAGTCATCGAAGCGGCGCGCGAACATGGCTTCCGTTCGATCAGCGTCGACCTGATCCACGGCCTGCCCAAGCAGACCACGCAGAAGTTCGCGCGCACGCTCGAGCAGGTCATCGAGCTGAAGCCCGATCGCATCGCGACATACTCCTATGCGCACATGCCCGAGCGTTTCCGCGCCCAAAACCAGATCGTCGCAGCCGATCTTCCGGATGCCGCGACGCGTCTTGCCCTGATCGGGCAGACCGTGGCGACGCTCGGAACTGCCGGTTACCGCTATATCGGTCTCGACCACTTCGCCCTGCCCAACGACGACCTCTCGCGGGCCCAGCGCGCCGGTACGATGCAGCGCAATTTCCAGGGTTATTCGACCCACGGTGATTGCGATCTGGTCGGCCTCGGCATGAGTTCGATCGGTCACATCGGACGCAGCTTCCACCAGAATCCACGCAATCTGCAGGCCTACTACGGTGCGATCGACAGCGGTCATCTGCCAGTCCAGCGCGGCATGCTGCTGAATGACGATGACGTCATCCGCGCCGACGCGATCCAGCAGCTCATGTGCCATAGCGAACTCGATATGATCGACTTCGGCCAGCACTATGGAATCGAGTTCCGCAGCTATTTCGCCGCTGAAATCGAGCGCCTCAAAGCGCTGGAAAAAGACGGCTTGATCGAAGTGGGGGCGCAGGCACTGCAGATCACCGCGCGCGGCCGTTTCCTGTTGCGCATCGTCGCCATGTGCTTCGACGCCTACCTCGGCCGCCCGGCCGGGAACGGCACACCAAGCTACTCGAAAGCACTTTGATTCGCCTCGGTTGGCGCAGAGCTGAATCTGCTGCGCGGATTCCGCCCTATCTGAGCTTTACGTTGCTCCGCGTCGCGATCATCTGCGCTCAGCGCCAACCTACATTTCCATGGTCTCCCGCCACCACTCTCCGTTGCGGGATAGATTTCTGTGAGAGCGGCGTCAGCCGCGATGCTTTCCTACTCCCCACTCCCCACTCCCCACTCCCTAATCGCCTCTCGTTCGCGCATCGGCAAAGAATGAGGGTGAAGCCTTGTGTGCGGCATGGGACAATGGCCGCGACATGGGAACCGTCTCCAACATCATCAATCTGCACGCACTGCGCCAATCGTGCGCGGATTGCGCCTTGAACCAGTTGTGCCTGCCCGCCTCGATCGGTGGCCGTGACCTCGACCGTCTGGATCGCGTGGTCAAACAGCGGCCAGCGCTTGAGCGCGGCGATATCCTTTTCCGCGAGGGAATCAAGCAGCCGGCCTTGTTCATCATTCGTGCCGGTTCGCTGAAAACCTATGCGACGCTGCCGGAAGGCGATGTGCAGATTCTCGGTTTCCACCTTGCCGGCGAACTGGTCGGACTCGATGGATTGTCCGATGATGGCCATCGCTGCACGGCTGAAGTGCTGGAAAGAACGATTGTCTGCGAAGTCCCATTCGAGGCGCTGAGTGAGGTGGCGGCCAAGGTTCCCGGATTGCAGCAACAACTGTTCCGCATCATGAGCCGTGAGTTTTCGCGCGAGCTTGAGCATCCGGTGATGATGGGACGCAAGCAGGCGATCTCGCGACTGGCGATTTTCCTGCGCAGCCTGTCCGAGCGCCTCGATGGCATCGGCCACGACCCGCATGAGATCACCCTGAGCATGTCGCGCCAGGAGTTGGCCAACTATCTCGGCCTCGTTATCGAGACGGTCAGCCGCTTGTTTTCGCGTATGCAAACCCTCGGCGTGCTCAAGGTCGATCGACGTACGGTACGTATTCTCGATCCGACCGCGCTGGCCATGCTGGCCGAAAAATCCGACGACGAAAGCATTTGATGCGACCCGCCAGCCCGATCAATCGACCGTGGCAGGCGCGCAATCAAACGGCAACCAGGACTGCAGCCATGGCGCGTGGCCGATCAGCAGCGGCGCGGCAGCGGTGAGCAAGGCGCTGGCGAGCAGCACACAGCCGGCTGCGCGGCGCAGTCCACGACTTGATGACAGGCGCAGCAGACGCGGCGCACCCCATGAGGTCGCCAGCATCGCCGGCAGGGTGCCGAGGCCGAACGCGGCCATGACCGCGGCGGATCGCAACGGATCCGCATTCAGCGCGGCAACCAGCAGGATCGTGTAGACCAGACCGCAGGGCATCCAGCCCCAGATCGCGCCGAAACCGAATGCCCGCGTCAGGTTGGTCACCGGCATCAGACGGCGCCCAAGCGGAGCGAGCTTCGGCCACAGGCGCTTGCCAAGACCCGAGCCCGGATCGCGCAACACGCCGAGCATGACCAGGGCGGCGACAAACAGCGCGGCTGCGCTGGCGATGCGCAGACCGATGCGCACGTTGTCGATGTCGAACACGGAAATCAGACTGCCGCCGATGCCGCCGATCAGCAGTCCGGCCAGCGTGTACGACGATATCCGGCCGAGTTGATAGCCGAGCAGCAGGCTGCGTCGCGGCCGGCCGTCGGCATCCTTGGCCGTGGCCACGCCGAGAGCCATCGATATGCCACCGCACATGAGCATGCAATGGCCGCTGGCAAGCAAGCCGAGCAGGAGGGCGGCGGCGACGGTCAGCGATCCATTCATGGTTCGTCGGTTTTGTGCTCGACGATCGAATCTTCGCTGAGCGGTGTCAGTGACGGTGTGTCGAGGTCATCGAACTGGGCGTGATTGACCGCCCAGAAGAACGCCCAGATGCCGACGCCGAGCAGAACCAGGCTGATCGGGATGAGCAGCAGGATGATGTTCATGCGGTGGCCTCGTGAACGGACGGCTTGTGCGTCGGTATCGTTGCATCGAGCGACGATCCGGCATGCCGGCCGATGCGCAGGGAGTTGAGGATGACCACGATCGAACTGGCCGACATGCCGATCGCGGCCAGCCACGGTGGCACGAAGCCGAGCGCGGCAAGCGGCACGGCCGACAGATTGTAAGCCAGCGCCCAGTTCAGGTTCTGTTTCAGGCGCAACAGCATTTCGCTGGCGACAGTGCGTGCTTCAAGCAGGCTCTCCAGCCGCGAGGACGACAGCAGGATGCCGCTGACTGCATGCGCCATCGCGCTGCCCTCGCCAATTGCAATGGCGACATCGGCAGCGGCCAGCACCGGTGCATCGTTGATGCCGTCGCCGACCATCGCGATGACGTGGCCCTGCTCGCGCAACACGCCGAGCCGAACCAGTTTGTCGGCCGGCGTCGCCGCCGCCATCGATTCGCGGATCGTGAGCAGCTCGGCGATGTGCTTCACGCGTGAGGCACGGTCACCGCTGAGGACTTCACATTCGATCCCGGCGTCGGTGAGCGCGCGCATCAGCGCCGCCGCGCCTGGGCGCAACTGCTCACCGATTGGAAAGCGCGCGATTTCGCCACGCTCGTCGGCCAAAACCAGAGCGTCGATGTCGTTTGTCTTGCCTTCAGCAAACGGGAGCAGGGAGAAGTCGGCACGGCCGAGGCGATAGCGGATGCCGTCGATCCGGCCTTCGACTCCGGCACCCGCGACATGGCGAAGAGATTCGGCGGACTTTATCGGCGTCGACGCGGCGGCGCGACGCAACGCCAGGCCAAGCGGATGCGTATTCGATTGTTCAAGCGCGGAGGCAATGCCGAGCGCATCTTCGAGACTGCCGCGCATGACCTCGACCTGGCTGACATCAAAGCTCGGTTCGGTCAGGGTACCGGTCTTGTCGAAAATGAAACGATCGGCTCGGGCCAGCGCCTCAAGCGCATCGGCATCGACGACGAGCACGCCGCGCTGGGCGAGCACGGCGACCGCGCGGGTCAGCGCTGCGGGAACTGCCAGAGCGAACGCGCAGGGGCAGCTGACCACGAGCACGGCCAGTGCGGCCGGCAGCGCGCGGCTCGGATCGAGCCATGCCCAAGTCAGAGCGGTAATCACCGTCGCGACCAGAACGCGAACGACAAAACGCGCGGCCCGCACATCAGCGAGACAGGCCAGCTGTGGCCGCTCGCTGGCGGCGCGCGTGACCAGACGCACGATGCCTGCGAGCACGGTATCGGCACCGATCCGGCGCACGCTGAGTTCGACCGGGCCATCGACAACAAGGCTGCCGGCGATCAGCGCCTGTCCGGGTTCGCGTGCGATCGGCGTGGATTCGCCGCTGACCAGGGATTCATCGACGCGGCAGACCGGGCCGAGCAGTTCGCCATCGGCCGGAATCGAAGCACCGCTGCCAACTCGCACGATGTCGCCGGGTTCCAGCTCATGCACGGCGATCGTGTTGTAGCCTTCCGCCTCGCGGCGTTCGGCCAGCATCGGTTGCAGCCGCGACAAGGCATCGACGACATCGCCGGCACGATGGCGTGCGCGCATGGCCAGATGACGTCCAAGCAACAGGAACAGCACGAACATGCTGACCGAATCGAAATAAATCTCGTGGCCGCCAATGAACACATTGAGCATGCTGGCCAGATAAATCAGGGCAATCGCCAGCGCCACCGGCGTATCCATCGACAGCCTTCGCGCACGCCATTCGCGCAGGGCACCGCGAAAGAATGGCTGCGCCGAATACAGCACGACCGGGGTGGCGACGAGGAAGCCGATCCAGCGGAAGAATTCGCGTACCGCCGGATCGATGCCATCGAACACGCCGGCATACAGGGCCACCGCCATCATCATCGCCTGCATCGTGCCGAGCCCAGCAACGACGAGGCGCTTGAGCGCGGCGCGTGATTCGCGCTGGCGCTGCGAATCGATCATCTCGGCGGTCAGCGGATGCGGCACATAGCCGAGTCGTGCGAGTGCGGCGAGCAGGGTCGAGAGCTTGATCCGGCCCGGATCGAACTCCAGGCTGACCCGTCGCGCCAGCGCATTGATGCCGACATCGTGCACGCCATCGATGCCGCGCATCGCGCGCTCGATCAGCCACGCGCAAGCCGAACAACGCAGGCCGTCGACGAGCACGATGACTTCGGCGCGGTCGGCTTTCGATGTGCGCACATGCAGGCGGCCCAGCGCCGGCCGATCCCACGCCGAATAATCGGCCACGGCTTCATTGCGTTGGGCCGGCTCGCTGCGCAGACGGTAGTAATCACCGAGCCCGAGCGTCTCGATCCATTCGGCGGCCGCCTTGCAACCCGGGCAGCAGACCGCGTGCTGATGGCCCTGAATGCGGGCCAGAATCGGAGCAGAAGCAGGATTCGGTTCGCCGCAATGAAAACAGATCTGAGCGTTCACGACGCCGGACCGCGGTCCTTCGTTTCGGTAGCTGCGTCCGGGGTGGCCGGATTCGTCGGCGGAATACGGCTCGGTCGCGGCACATCATCGGGCACGACCACATGTGTGTCGGACGTGTTGATTGCCTCGGCGAGCAGGGCGAACGATCCGATCACCGTGGCGCCAAGCAGGAACAGGATCAACCACACTTCGGGCACCCGATACCACGACATCGATGGGCTGGCTGGATCTGTGTGGCTCATGGCTTTTCCGGGGCGAAGAAATGGGTATTGCCGCGTGCGACGACTTTGCCATCGGCATCGATGACGAGCACGGCGATCGGCTGGCGGCCGCTGCTGGCATCTGCGTCGGCGCGCAAGGTCAGCGGCAGCGAGAACACTTCATTCGGGGCCAGGGTCACTGCCGGCTTGCCGATCATGCGCAGTGGCAAGCTGGTTTCAGTGCGCAACGAAAGCAGCATGTCGGCATCGGTCTTGTTGACCAGTTTGACGTTGTAGCTGTTCTCGATCGCACCGTGCCCGATCGTGCGGAACAAGGCGTTGCGATCATGCAGCACCTCGATGATGACCGCGTCGCGCGCGCTCACCAGCCAGACGAAGGCGGCGATGACCCCGGACAGGATCGTGGCGTAGATCAAGGTGCGTGGGCGCAGCAGATGTCGCGGCTTGCCGGCCAGCGCGTTCTCCGTGGTGTAGCGGATCAGGCCGCGCGGATAGTCCATCTTGTCCATGACTTCATCGCAGGCATCGATGCACGCGGCGCACGCGATGCATTCGATCTGCAGGCCGTCGCGGATGTCGATGCCGGTCGGACAGACCTGCACGCAGGCCAGACAGTCGATGCAATCGCCAAGTACACGTTCGTGCCCAGCCGGCAACGTGCTGTCGAGTGGATTGTCGATGACCAGTTCAGCGCCGACCGGCGCAAAACGCTCGGCTTCGCGCTTGCGATGCGCACGCGGCTCGCCGCGCAGCAGATCGTAGCTGATGACCAGCGTATCGCGATCGAACATCGCGCTCTGGAATCGCGCATAAGGACACATGTACTTGCATACCTGCTCGCGCAGGAAGCCGGCATTGCCATAGGTAGCCAGGCCGTAGAACAGGATCCAGAAACCTTCCCAGCCACCGACCGAACCCTGCATCAGATTGCTGCCGAGTTCGCGGATCGGAGTGAAGAAGCCGACGAAGGTGAAGCCGGTCCACAGTGAGAAGGTGACCCAGACGAACTGCTTGGTCGACTTGCGCCCGAACTTCTCAAGGCTCCATGGCGCCTTGTCCAGACGCATGCGCGCGTTGCGGTTGCCTTCGATCTTGCGTTCCATCCACAGGAACACCTCGGTCCACACGGTCTGCGGACAGGCAAAGCCGCACCACAGCCGGCCGGCCACGGCGGTGAAGAAAAACAGACTCAACGCAGCGATGATCAGGAGCAAGGTCAGCAAGTAGAAATCCTGCGGCCAGAAAGTCAGCCCGAACACATGGAAGCGCCGCGCCGGCAGATCGAACAACACCAGCTGCTGGCCACCGATGCTGATCCACGGGAACGCATAGAACATGCCGAGCAGCCAGAACACCGCAAACGTGCGCCAACGCTGGAAGCGCCCGTCGATCTCGCGCGGGTAGACCTTCGGCTCCTTCGCATAGAGGGAGTCGCTGCCGCCGACGACGGCGATGTCGATTTTTTTGCGCGTGGTCATGAGGTGAGGTGGTTTGCTTCTATGTTTGGCGGGGATGTCGCTGTTGGCTTGGGGGTATTCAAGTGTTTGTTTGTCTTGTGCGACTTACGGTCGCGGGATAAGTGACGCCTTTCGACGCTAGTTTTTGGGAGTTCGAGTTCAGTCGTCACGAACAGGAGCCTGACCTTGATCGCGATGCACGCTATTCGTGGGAGCGGCTTCAGCCGCTTGTCCCCTCTTGGGGGCGATGCTTGCCTTTTTACGCTCCTTCGGAGCGCGGCATCCATGCCGTTTTTCACTCGCCTCAGGCGAGCGAGCCACCTTTCTTTGTGTGGCCACTGCGCCGCAGGAGCGGCGCGAACAGCGTAGCTGGCCCGAAGGGCGTAGGGCAGGAGCCCGAAGTAAAGAAACATGGCCCAAAGAAAGGCCACCCCGATGCAGCGGTCTTCGGGCATCCTGCCCTCCGACTGCGCAACGCGACTCCAGGGGTTCGCCGACAGTCCGTCCCTGGACTGACGTCGAACTGGGCGCAATCCCTTGCGCCCACCCTGCGGGCTATCCCTACGCCACGTTGCCGCTACATAGGGGGCCCATTCACTGCGCATCGTGCGCAGCCAAGACGAAGCGGATTCCCGCACGCTTCGGCTTTGCTCTGATGTTTCCTTCTCCCGTGCAACGGGAGAAGGTGCCCGGCAGGGCGGATGACGACTGCATGGATGCAGGAGGTAGAGCAACGCAAGGAGCAGTTGCCGAGGGGGCTTTTGACTTTGACTTAGGCGCGCACGACGCGCGCTACATGGGGCCCCTCGATCGCGGCGAGACTGCGGAGGATCAGCCCGCAGGGTGGCCCACACGACGTGGGCCAGTTCGACGCCAGTCCAGGGATGGACTGTCGGCGAACCCCGGAGCAGGCTCGCGAACCCGTAGCACAGGGACTGTGCGTAGGGCGCGAGTGTGGGGGTGGCCTTCTCTTTGCTTACTTTCTCTTGGCCAAACAAGAGAAAGTAAGACGCTCGCCATGGATGGCGAGTGGAACAAGACAGGATGTCTCCACACGCAGGGCAGAAAGACCCAAACCGAGCAAAGTCACTGGGCCCCTGCCTGACCAGCCATTCGGCTGTTGAAAACCGCAGGGGCGACGAGTGGCGGGAGGCTAATGAAAACTCGGCAGGGATGCCGCGCTCCGAAGGAGCGTAAAAGATAAAGCATCGCCCCCAAGAGGGGGCAAGCCCCCAAAAGGGGACAAGCGACTGCAGTCGCTCCCACAAAAACATGCGCCGAGCGGCGCCATGAATATCCCAACCCCGAAGACGACGACGCACGCCAGTAGCGGCGGCGTCGCTCAGCCAATCCGCAGGATTACCCCCAGGAAAAAATGGAGCGTAATCATTCACGTCCATCTCGACGTGAGCCCGATTGCCTTGCAGGCGGCGGCGGTGCGATCAGCATTGCCGTGAACAGACAGGCCGACAGCGTGCACAGCCAGAACATGAAGAATCCGATCGAATAGCCGGCCAGCCGGGTGATTTCGACATCCGGCCAGGTGATCGTGGCAAGGGCGATCGGATCGACCACAGCAAAGAACATGATCGTGGCGACGCCGGCAGCGAAGAACGACGGCCAGACCACGGCGCCGAAACGGCGCGTCATCGAATCCCGGATCGGTTCTTCGGCCTTGCGCAAAGCCCCGGCGGGTGGCCGATAGGTGCTCATGGCGTGCCTCCCGATTGCGCGGCGTCATCACGTTCGGATTCGATCGAACTCTTGCCCTGGGCGAGTATCCATGCGGCAGCGAGGCGGGCGCGATCTTCGCCAAGGGTAGGGCCCCAGGCGGGCATGACGCCGCCGGTGCCAAAGGTGATCGTGTGGCGGATGCCATCAAGATTGCCAGCGCCGTGCAGCCAGATGTCGTCGGTCAGATTGGGTGCGCCCAACGCATGGTTACCCTTGCCGTCAGCACCGTGGCAAGCCGCGCAGATGGTCTCGAACTTGGACTTTCCAGCTGCGGCGAGGCGCGCGTCGTGGCCAAGTCCGGACAGGCTCAGTGCGTAGTTGGCGACCTCCTCGACGCCGTTGCCGGGCAAGGTGGCAACCATTGGTGGCATCAGGCCGTGGCGACCATCCATGATGCTGGCGAGGACGGTTTCCGGCTCGCCGCCGTAGAGCCAGTCGCCATCGACCAGGTTCGGATAGCCGATGGCTCCACGCGCATCCGAGCCATGACAGGCGGCGCAGTTGTTGGCGAACACATTGCGCCCGACCTTGGTCGCCGCCGGATTGCCGGCGAGGGCGGCGAGTGGTTGGTTGCGGAAGCTGGCGAACAGGGTTTCGAGCTTGGCGTTGGTCGCATCGAGTTCGGCCTGGACTTCGCCGCCGGAGCTCCAGCCGAGGCTGCCCTTGAACGTGCCAAGACCCGGATACAGCGCCAGATAGCCGAAGCCGAAAATGAAGGTGAGGATGAACAGCACGAACCACCAGCGCGGCAGCGGATTGTTCAGTTCCTCGATGTCGCCATCCCAGACATGGCCCATTGTCTCGCTGGCCGGCTTGTCGTTTTTCGGTTTTGCCGCAGTCGCCAGCAGCAGCCAGATCAGGCCGATCAGGTTGATCGCGGTCAAGGCGACAATATAGATGCTCCATCCGCCAGTCATGGCTTGTCCTCCGGAATTGGACGGCTGTCGTCTTCAAGCGGAATATTTGCGGCCTCGCTGAAATCGGCGCGGCGGCGCCGGCTCCAGGCCCAGGCCCAGAGGCCGAGGAAGGTCAGCATGAGAATGCTCGTGAGGATTCCGGAAATCATGGTTTCGCCTCCTCGACGGTATCGGGCGACTTCACGCCGAGTCCCTGCAGATAGGCTATCAGGGCATCGAGCTCGGTCTGGCCGGTGACGGCATCCTTGATTCCGTCGAAGTCCTGCTCGGTGTACGGATGGCCCATCCAGGCCAGCGTGCGCATCTTGGTTTCAACCAGCTTCGGGTCGACCAGTGACTCGGTCAGCCACGGATAGCCCGGCATGTTCGACTCCGGCACGACGTTGCGTGGATTCTTCAGATGCACGCGATGCCAATCGTCTGAATAGCGGCCACCGACACGGGCCAGATCCGGTCCGGTGCGCTTGGAGCCCCACAGGAACGGCCGGTCGTATACCGATTCGCCGGCCACCGAATACGGCCCATAGCGCTGGGTTTCCGAAGCAAGCGTGCGGATCATCTGCGAATGACAGCCGACGCAGCCTTCGCGGATGAAGATGTCGCGTCCGGCCAGTTGCAGCGGCGGGTAGGGCTTCACGCCGGGTGATGCGGTGATCGTCTGCGCCTGGAACATCAGCGGCACGATCTCGACCAGACCGCCGCTCGCAATCGCGAGCACAATCAGGATCACCATCAGGCCGATATTTTTTTCGATTATTTCATGTTTCATCGGTCATCTCCTCAGGCGTGTGCTGGCACGGGAACGCGAACCAGGGGTGCGCCGCTGCCCATCTGGCAGGTCTTGCGCACATTCCAGGCCATGATCAGCATGCCGCTGAAGAACAGGATGCCGCCGAAGAATCGGGTGACGTAATACGGATAGGTCTGACGTACCGACTCGATGAAGGTATAGGTCAGCGTTCCGTCCGGATTGGTCGCGCGCCACATCAGGCCCTGCATGACGCCAGCGATCCACATTGCGGTGATGTAGAGGACGATGCCGATCGTGGCGATCCAGAAATGCGCATCGATGGCCTTGATCGAATACATGCGCTCGGCCCCGTACAACTTGGGCAACATGCTGTAGATCGCGCCAATGGTGATGAAGGCGACCCAGCCGAGTGCGCCAGCGTGGACATGGCCGATGGTCCAGTCCGTGTAGTGCGAGAGCGCGTTGACCGTCTTGATCGACATCATCGGCCCTTCGAAGGTCGACATGCCGTAGAACGACAGCGAGACGATCATGAACTTGAGGATCGGGTCGGTGCGCAACTTATGCCAGGCGCCCGACAAGGTCATCATGCCGTTGATCATGCCGCCCCAGCTTGGTGCGAGCAGGATCAACGAGAACACCATGCCGATTGATTGGGCCCAGTCCGGCAAGGCCGTGTAGTGCAGGTGGTGCGGGCCGGCCCACATGTAGATCGAGATCAGTGCCCAGAAGTGCACGACCGACAGCCGATAGGAATAGACCGGTCGTTGCGCCTGTTTGGGCACGTAGTAATACATGATGCCGAGGAAGCCCGCAGTGAGGAAGAAGCCAACTGCATTGTGGCCATACCACCACTGCACCATGGCATCGACTGCGCCAGAGTAGACCGGGTAGGACTCGGTCCATGACACCGGGATCTGCAGGTTGTTGAAGATGTGCAGCACGGCGATGGTCAGGATGTAGGCACCGAAGAACCAGTTGGCTACATAGATATGGCGGATGCGCCGTCTGGCGATGGTCATGAAAAAGACCACGGCGTAGGTTACCCAGACCGCCGTGATGAGCAGGTCGATCGGCCAGATCAGTTCGGCGTATTCATGCGTCTGGGTCAGCCCCATCGGCAAGGTGATTACGGCAGCGACGATAACCGCCTGCCAGCCCCAGAAAGTGAATGCTGCGAGGCGATCCGAAAACAACCGCACATGACAGGTGCGCTGCACGACATAGTAGGAAGTCGCGAACAGACCGCTGCCGCCGAACGCGAAGACCACCGCGTTGGTATGCAGCGGACGCAATCTTCCGTAGCTGAGCCAGGCAATATCAAAATTCAGCGCCGGCCAGGCCAGTTGGGCGGCAATAATCAACCCGACCAGCATGCCGACCACGCCCCAGAAGATCGTCGCGATGGTGAACTGGCGTACGACCTTGTCGTTGTAGGTTTCCACGGATTGCATTGCCATTCCTCGTTTTCAGCTGCTGGATTCTCGGAAGGTGCGAGGCACCACCCGTTGACATCGATCAACTACCTGCTTGCTGCGACAGCTTGCCGCGCCGCTGTGGCGAATGGTTTTCGACCCCCTTGATTGGCATCAAGGTCGAGTTGCATCCACTCGCACATTCTGCGCGCCGACCATTACAAACGTTCAGACCAGAGGTTTCAATGAAATACGCAATTACAGGCATGTTGCTGTCGGCGCTGTTGCTGACCGCCTGCTCATCGGATAACAACACATCGGGTCTCACCGGTGTGCAGGCCGCCGTGACCAAGGATACCGGCGGTTCGGCCAAGGGCGACATGGGGCCGCCGCAGGGTGAACCTGTGCATGCGATTCTGACCAGTCCTCCCCAGGTTCCACCAGCGACTGGCCGCACCGCGCCGGCCAAGGTCATCGTCGAGCTTGAGGTGCAGGAGCGCGAACTCGATATTTCCGAGGGCGTGCGCTACACGTTCTGGACCTTCGGCGGCACCGTGCCGGGCAGCTTCATCCGTGTGCGCCAGGGCGACACTGTCGAATTCCATCTGAAAAATCATCCCGACTCGAAAATGCCGCACAACATCGACCTGCACGGCGTGACCGGGCCGGGTGGTGGCGCGGCGTCGAGCTTCACCGCACCGGGTCATGAGTCGCAGTTCACCTTCAAGGCGCTCAACCACGGCCTGTTTGTCTACCACTGCGCGACCGCGCCGGTTGGCATGCATATCGCCAACGGCATGTACGGCATGATCCTGGTCGAGCCGCCCGAAGGCCTGCCGCCGGTCGATCACGAGTACTACGTCATGCAGGGTGATTTCTACACGGTCGGCAAGTATCGCCAGAAAGGCCTGCAGGCCTTCGACATGCAGAAGGCGATCGACGAGAACCCAACCTATGTGTTGTTCAACGGTTCCGAGGGTGCCCTGATCAACGACAAGGCCTTGAAGGCGAACACCGGCGAGACGATCCGCCTGTTTGTCGGCAATGGCGGCCCGAACCTGGTGTCGAGCTTCCATGTCATCGGCGAAATCTTCGATCGGGTCTGGTACGAAGGCGGCACGCATTATCAGGAAAACGTGCAGACCACGCTGATTCCGTCCGGCGGCGCGATGATGGCCGATTTCCGCGTCGAGGTTCCGGGCAGCTATGTGCTGGTCGACCACTCGATCTTCCGCGCCTTCAACAAGGGTGCGCTGGCGATCCTCAAGGTCGAAGGCGAAGACAACAAGCCGATTTACTCGGGCAAGGAAGTCGACTCGGTCTATCTCGGCGACAAGGCGGCCAACCTTGCTTCAGTCACCGAAGCGCGCGATGCGGCGGTCAGTGGCAATCTGACCCTCGATCAGCAGATCGCGGCCGGCAAGGCGCATTTCAACGGCACCTGCTCGGTCTGCCATCAGGACACCGGCCTCGGTATCCCGGGCATCTTTCCGCCGCTGGCGAAATCCGATCTCATCGCCGCGGATCCGGAGCGGGCGATTCATATCGTCCTCAACGGCTTGTCCGGCAAGGTCACCGTCAACGGCAAGGAGTATGACTCGGTGATGCCGCCGATGAGCCAGCTCAACAACGACGAGATCGCCAACATCCTGACTTACGTGTTCAACAGTTGGGGCAACAAGGACGGTCGCGTCAGCGCCGATCAGGTCGCCAAGATTCGCGCCGATACGCCGCGTGCCGAAGGCGCGGCGCACTGAGTTCCGGGTTGGACGAGCGGCTTGCCATGATTCTTCGTCTGCCAAGACTGCTCGGCATCACCCTCGCCTTGGCGGGGGTGATGCCATTGCATGCAGCTGATTACGTCGGTATTCCGGCTGGCGCATTCCAGTCGGTCTTGCCTGGCAGCGAAGACAAGTTGCTCGATGTCGATGTCGCGGCCATGCGCATGCGCAGCGAACCGGTCACCAACGACGAGTTTCTTGCGTTCGTGAAATCGCATCCAGAGTGGCGGCGCGACAAGGTGGCTTCGATCTTCGCCGAGTCGCGCTACCTCGATCAATGGCCGGCGGCGGACGCGATCGGTACCGACCAGGCGCAGCAGGCGGTGGTCAAGGTCAGCTGGTTTGCCGCGCAGGCCTTTTGCGAAAGCGAGGATGCGCGCCTGCCAAGCTGGCACGAGTGGGAATACGTCGCTGCCGCCGATGCGACCCGGCGTGACGCACGTGCCGATCCGGCCTGGCGCAACCGCATCCTCTCCTGGTACTCGCAAACCTCGGGCGGCGCAGCCGGCAACATCGGTGGCGAAGCCAATGCCTACGGCGTGCGCGACATGCACGGGCTGGTCTGGGAATGGGTCGATGATTTCAATGCGCTGATGGTCAGCGCCGACAACCGCGAGCAGGGCGATCCGGAGCGGCTCAAATTCTGCGGTGCCGGTGCCCTGTCGATGCAGGATCGCGACAACTACGCGATCCTCATGCGCATCGCCATGCTGTCCTCGCTCAAGGGCGCCGATGTCACCGGCAATCTCGGCTTCCGTTGTGTCCGCCCTGCTTCCGGAGATGTCCAATGATTCGCTTTGCCTGCGGCATGCTGTTCATGCTTGGCCTGTTCTGTGCCGCCTCGCCCGTGCACGCTGCGGCGAGCGTGGATCTGCCGGGCGATTCGGTCTACCAGTTGCATGTTCCACTGCGCGATCAGGATGGCAAGTCGATCGATTTCGCCAGCCTGCGTGGAAAGCCGCGCCTGATCACGATGTTCTATGCGTCGTGTCCATACATGTGCCCCTTGATCATCGATACCGCGCGCATGAGCGAACGCGCGCTCGATGAAGGCGAGCGCGCGAAATTATCCGTGCTGATGGTCAGTTTCGATGCCAAACGTGACGATCCGGCCGCGCTCAAGGTGCTGGCTGAAAAGCGCAAGGTCGATACCACGCGCTGGAGTCTGACCGGCACCGATGCTGCCAATGTGCGCAAGATTGCCGCGATTCTTGGCGTCCAGTACCGCCCGCTTGATGATGGCGAATTCAGCCATACCAGCGTGTTGATCCTGCTCGATGCCGAAGGCCGTCTCGTTGCGCGCAGTGAAGTCATGGGCAAGATCGATCCTGAATTCATCAGCGCGATCAAGCAGGTGCTCGGCAAGCCCTGAATTCCCGTCCTGGCGGCAAACCGGTCGACTTGCTGCGCGCACATGCCGCATCCAGGGCCGCGCATTTCCGCGACCCGGGTTCGCAGAAATCCTGCATCCTGCGTATCATTCGCCGGCAATGCGCGGAGTCATGGGGCATCGCGGCAGGGCTGAAACGCGCCGGTTCGGCGTGATCCCGATGGTGGCAATGAGCAGCATCAAACGCATAGGACGATTCGCATTGCTGGATCCTGGCGAAGGCGATGGCGATGCCGTGCATTTCTGTTCGACCTGCGCCTTTGGCGAAATCTGCCTGCCCGGCGGCTATGACAAGCAGACCCTGGAGGAATTGCACTGCCTGGTCGAACATGTCGGGCCGTTCCATTCGGGTGACCACATCTTCCGCACCGGCGAGAAATTCGAGTCGATCTTTGCGGTTCGTGCCGGCACGGTGAAGACTTCGCTGGTCGACGAGGAAGGCCGCGAGCAGATCCTCGGTTTCCACCTTCCGGGCGAAATGGTCGGTCTCAATGCCATTCATCCAGCGCGCTATCCCTGCGATGCGATCGCACTCGATACCGTGTATCTGTGCCGCTTCTCGTTCCCGGCCCTGTCCGTGCTGGCGACGCGCATGCCGGGCATCCAGCAGCAGTTGTTCCGCCTGCTCAGTGCCGACATTGGCAGAGCCGCCTTGCTCGCTGGTGACTACAACGCCAATGAGCGCATGGCCGCGTTTCTGATCCTGCTCGCTGATCGCTACGCCGCGCGCGGATTCTCGGCCAACCGTTTCCGCCTGAGCATGCCGCGTGGCGACATCGCCAATCACCTGCGCCTGGCCCCGGAAACGGTCAGTCGTGTGCTGCGCCGATTCCAGGATCAGGGCCTGATCCGCGTCGAGGAGCGCGATGTTGATCTGCTCCAGCCCGGCCAGCTGCGTCAGCTTGCGCGCTGCATCCTGCACGGTTGAGGCTTTGGGCGGGAATAGGGAATCGAGAATCGGGAATCGGGAATCGGGAATCGGGAATCGGGAATCGGGAATCGGGAATCGGGAATCGGGAATCGGGAATCGGGAATCGAGAATCGGGAATCGGGAATCGAGAATCGAGAATCGAGAATCGAGAATCGAGAATCGGCAAAGCGGTGAGCGGGAAGCCGCGGTTGCAAGACAGGATTCAGCATCTTGCACGAGCTGCTATTCCCTATTCCCTATTCCCTATTCCCTATTCGCTATTCGCTATTCCCTATTCCCTATTCCCTATTCGCTATTCCCATCTCCTCAGACCCGCGCAAACACCAGGCTGGCATTGGTACCGCCGAAGCCGAAGCTGTTCGACATGACCGTATCGAGCTTTGCTTCGCGGCTCTCGCGCACGATCGGAAATCCTTCGGCGCGCGGATCGAGCGTGTCGATATGCGCCGAGCCGGCGATGAAGCCTTCGTTGAGCATGATCAGGCTGTAGATCGCCTCGTGCACGCTGGCCGCGCCGAGCGAATGTCCGCTCAGCGCCTTGGTCGAGGACAGCGCCGGTACCTGGTCGGCGAACACTTTGCGCAAGGCATTCAGTTCGACGATGTCGCCGAGCGGGGTCGCCGTGCCGTGCGTGTTGATGTAGTTGATTGGCGCATCGATGCCGCGCATCGCCATCTGCATGCAGCGCATCGCGCCTTCCCCGGTCGGCGCAACCATGTCGGCACCATCGGAGGTGACGCCGTAGCCGACCAGCTCGGCGTGGATGTGCGCGCCACGGGCTTTGGCGTGTTCGTACTCCTCAAGTACGAGCATGCCGCCGCCGCCGGCGATGACGAAACCGTCGCGATCGACATCGTAGGGACGCGAGGCGCGGGTTGGATGTTCGTTGTGTCCGGTCGACAGGGCGCCCATCGCGTCGAACATCGAGGTCATGCCCCAGTGCAGCTCCTCGCCACCACCGACAAACATCACGTCCTGTGCGCCGTGGCGGATCAGGTCGGCACCCGCGCCGATGCAATGCGCGGAAGTCGCGCAGGCGGCCGAGATCGAATAACTCAGGCCGAGGATGCCGAACGCGGTGGCGAGTGTTGCGGAGACGGTCGAACACATCGTGCGCGGCACCATGTACGGGCCGATCCGGCGCACGCCTTTCTTGCGCAGCAGATCGCCCGCCTCGATCTGCCATTGTGGTGAGCCGCCGCCGGAGCCGGCAATCACGCCGCTGCGGATGTTGCGCACCTGCTCCTCGACCAGACCGGCATGTGCGATAGCCGAGCGCATGGCGACATAGGCATAGGCCGCCGCATCGCCCATGAAGCGCTTGAGTTTGCGATCAATCGTTGCTTCCAGATCGATATGCGGAACCCCGGCCACGCAACTGCGCATGCCGAGTTCGGCGTATTCCGGCACATGGCAAATGCCACTGATGGCATCGCGCAGGGACGCTGAAACCGATTCGAGGGTATTGCCGAGGCAGGACACCAGGCCCATGCCGGTCACTACGACACGACGCATCTCAAAACCCGTCCGTTGACTTGAAAAGACCGACGCGCAAATCGTCGGCAGCATAGATTTCGCGATCGTCGACATAGGTGCGGCCATCAGCAATGATCAGGGCCAGCTTGCCGCGCATGATCCGGCGCACATCGACTTCATAGCGCACCCGTTTGGCAGTCGGCAGCACCTGGCCGCTGAAACGCACCTTGCCGACACCGAGCGCGCGACCGCGCCCGGGCTCGCCGAGCCAGGGCAGATAGAAGCCGGCCAATTGCCACATGGCATCCACGCCAAGGCAGCCCGGCATGACCGGATCGCCTTCGAAATGACAGCCGAAAAACCACAGATCCGGGCGGATATCGAGTTCGGCGTGCACGGTGCCCTTGCCGTGAATGCCGCCGTCTACATCGATCCGCGTGATGCGATCGAACATCAACATCGGTGGGGCCGGGAGTTTCGCGTTGCCGGGGCCAAACATCTCACCTCGGGCACAGGCGAGGAGTTGCTCATAGTCGAGCGAAGCAGGTCGAGGCATGAAGTTCCGGGCCATTCTGGAAAAGACGAATCGCCTATTCTACTGGGCATTCGCTCCGAATCGGGTGAAACGGGTCATATCGCGACAACGCGCTGTTGGCAGATTCCCCATGCGCACGAGTACTGTACGAGCGTGTCAGCTGGCCGAATCCGCTCAGCACGCGTGGCAAAGCCCTGCCGATCGCGGCTGCTGACTGGCCTTGCATCGAAAACGGCGTGTTTGCTTGGTCGTGCAGGCTTGCTACCTTGCCTTGCCCCAATCCCACCCCGGATCACATCAGCCGAGGAGTTTCCATGCGTCTTGCTGCTTTCTTCCTGCTTTTTGGTTGCGCACCAACATGGGCCAGCTGTGCACTCGAGGGCAAGATCCTCGACAGTTTGCCGAATATGAGTTGTCACGCGCCGAATATGGTTGCTTCGGGGCGGCTGGATTCTGCGGACATCGCCAAGCTCAAGAGTGCCGGGATTCACCTTGTGATCGATCTCAGCGAGGACAGCGAGACGCCGTATTTTGATGAGGCTGCCGCCGTCCGTGCGGCCGGAATCGACTATCGAAGCCTGCCGATCAGTGGTGCGGCCGGACTCACCAGCGGCCACGTAGCCGAACTGGATCGTTTGATTGCCGAGGCCGACGGCCAGCCGACCCTGATTCACTGCGCATCGAGCAATCGGGTCGGTGCCTTGATGGCATTGCGCGCGGCCAGCCTGCAAGGACAATTGCCCGAAGCGGCGATAGAAATCGGCAAGGCCTGGGGACTCAAGAGTCTTGAGCCAGTGGTCAAGCAGCAATTGGCGATGCGAAATGTCAGTACGAACGAGCCGCCCCCGAGCCCGTCCACAGTGACAAAGCCGGTGCTGGCCTATCCGCGGATCAAGTCGACCGGTGATGTGTACGTCATGACCGAGAGCGTGACGATGCCGGCGCTTGACCACGAATACCGCCTAGTCATCGATGCTCAAGGCGGTGAAGTCAACGAGTCGGGAATCAATCGTCATCTCGAAGTCGCAGCACGCGCGCTCAACCTGTATGCGCTGGCCGGTGTTCCCGCCGCCCAGCTCAAGCTCGCTGTGGTGATCCACGGCAAGGCGACCCCGACCGTACTTGCCGAGGCGAGCTACCAGAAGCGATTCGGCAAACCCAATCCGAACGCTGCCTTGCTCGCCGAATTGCGCAAGGCAGGCGTGCGCATCTCATTGTGCGGGCAGGCCATGATCCACGCCGGTTACAGCATGGCCGATGTGCGTGGCGACGTGCGCGTGGAACTGTCGGCACTGACTACCCTGGTTGAGTTGCAAGCGGATGGTTATCAGTTGATTCCGTAAATCGCTGTTGCCCGTTGACGATAGTTCCCCATTGAATTTGGTGTTCCCTGGTAGCTCGAAGTTTGTGAAAAATTAAGTATCGCAACAGGGGCTCTCCGGATAATACTTCCGAATAAAATGGAGGATTATTGAATGGCAATCTCTTTCTTCCCGAAGGCCGGAAACGTGCTTATTTGCGATTTTAGAGGTTACATCTCCCCCGAGATGGTTAAGATGAGGCCGGTGATTGTTGTCTCTCCAAACCATTTGAAACGTCCGGGACTCGTTACCGTCGTTCCTCTCAGTAACACGCCTCCAGATCCGGTTGAGCCATACCACTACAAGGTAAATGGAAATCCAGTACCGGGATCCGGAGCTGTGGACTGTTGGGCAAAGTGCGACATGGTGGCGACGGTTAGCATTTACAGGCTCGACAGGAAGAAGATTTCCCGAGGAAATTATGCGGTTGGCTACGTGTCGATGGAGCAAGTCCGGGAGGTACGTCGTTGCGCTGCATTAAGCTTCGGTATTGACTTTGCAAATACATAGACGCATATTTACAAGCGATACCCGCAAGCAATTGACCGCTGGTCGGGCCTGAGAGCCTCCATCCGTGGAGCAGGCCCTAGGTACGTGATGACAAGCGCCTAGGGTCTCAGATGTGTCAGTCAGCAAAGGCCGCGCTTGTCGCGGCTTTTGTCTTTTTCTGGCTATGATTTCAAAATGAGCGCCACCCGCCGGCTCATGCGTCGGGCAAGGCCTCGCCGGCTTGCCAGTCAGCGGATTCGAGGTGATCGAGCAGGTCGGCGACAGCGGCCTTGGCCTTCGAGCCGTGCACGGGCAGAACCAGCAGATCGCCGGGTCGGGCCCAGCCCAGGGCATGGCGTGCGGCAGCGAACTCGTTCGGGTGCATCGGCAGGCAGTCGGCTGGGAGTCCCTGTACCAGCAGTTCATCGCGCAAGACAGCGGCCACTTCGCCATGTGCGCGACCGCGCATGTAGCCTTCCATATCCTTGAGCACGATCAACTCCGGTGCGCATGACGCCGCAGTGACGGCAAGCGCGCGGATCTCGGGTTCTTCGCGGTTGCCGGCTTGACCGAGGAGCAATCCGAGGCGGCCGTTTGCGCGCAAGCCTTGCGCGATTGACAGTAGGCCACGCAGCCCTTCGGGATTGTGCGCATAGTCCATGAGCACGCGGATGCCGCCGAATTGCCACTGTTCGAGCCGGCCGGGATTGTCGTGGCGGTCATGTCCGAAGCGGGCGAGCACGTTGCGGATTGTCGTTGGCGAAACACCGAGGGCATCGGCAAGCAGGGCCGCTCCGGCAATATTGGAAATGTTGTAAAGCGCATGCCCATTCGCAGTCAACGGCATCGCTTCGGCGGCGCCGAGATCGGAACGCCGACCATCACGACTGAGCCAGAGCCGGCCATCGCGCAGGCCGCAGGTCCTGCCGCCACTGGCGCGATGTGCGCGCAACAACGCGTTGTCATCATCAAGCGAGAACCAGGCCAGAGGACAAGTCAGTCGCTGCGCATGCGCACGCAACTGCGCATCATCGGCGTTCAGCACGAGCAGCCCATCCGCATCGAGTGCGCGCGCGACGATCAACTTGGTTTCGGTCAATCCATCAAGATCATCAATGCCGTATTCGCCGAAATGGTCGTCGCTGATATTGCTGACCAGGGCCGCATCGGCGCGCCCGATGGCGAGGCCGCGACGCAGCAGGCCGCCGCGAGCGGTCTCGAGCACAGCCGCTTCGATTTCGTGCTGGCGCAGCACTGTGCGCGCACCGGCCGGACCGGAATAGTCGCCGGTCTCGAGTCTTTCGCCATCGAAGAAGACGCCATCGGTGCAACTGAATCCCGTCCGCAAGCCATGTGAATTCAGCATCGCCGCAAGCAGGCGCACGCTCGTGGTCTTGCCGTTTGAGCCGGTCACCAGCGCGGTCGGAATGCTGTGCAGGGTCGGCCAGGGCAGCGCATCGATGGAAGGCAATTGACCGAGTGGCCAACTGCGTCCGCCATGGCCGAAACCGAGACTCAAGACATCGTCATCGAGCAGAACCGGAACCTGGCGCGCATCGGCTGCGGCGATCAGGGCGAGCAGATCGGGTCGTCGTTCGGCCGCCGCATGACGGCGCAGCATCGCCAGCGCAGACTCGACATCGCCACCGTGCGGGTGTCCAGGCGCGAACAGCTCGGCTTCGCCACGCGCCGCCATCCATGCCCATTCATTGACTTCGGTGGCGCTGAACAACTGGTCGAGCGGCGCGGCAAAGGCGAGCGCGGCGCCGCCGTGATGCGGACGCGCGCACAGCGGTGCATCAGGCCAATCGAGAGCGCTGCGCATGTGCGCGATGTTGGCCTGCCAGGCCGCGATCAGGCGCGCGTCATCGGCACCCGGACCAACCGTATCGAGAACCGCGCCGGGCTCGGTGAAGTACAGGTTGGGCCCGGTCAGGCGGCGCGAATCCTCGAACGACAGGGGCGTTGGCGCGCTCAGTCGTCCTGCTCCCGCGACAGGTGGATGCCGCGTTCATCGCGGACCACGCCGTCCCATTGGCTGGGATTGAAAGCGGTTTCGGTTTGAACCGGTACGTTTTGAGGTTCAGCGGGTTTCACGACGGAACGGGTTTCCTGCACGTCATCCGATTTGAACTTGATCACCTGTTTCCACGAGCGCACGAGTGCGTCGGCGAAAATCAGCAGCAGGTCGCCTGGTTGGCTCATGCCGAGACCGGCATCGATAGCCTCCTGCTCATCGGGAATCACCGAGATCGCCGAATCGGCGACACCGAGTTCGCGCAGGCGCGCGGCCTGCAACTTTGGCACCTCGTCTGCATTGCGCCCGCGCAAGGCGTCGTCGCGCCGGCAGATGTAATGATCGAAACGGCCGGCCACGGCATCGGCAATGTCGCGAAGATCCTGATCACGACGATCGCCAGGGCCGGCGAGCACGACAATGCGCCGACCACCGACGTCGAGACGCTGGGCCAGATCGGCCATGACGCCAACCGCATGTGCGTTGTGGCCATAGTCGAACAGCACCTTGAACGGGTGTTCGCTGAACACGTTCATGCGCCCGGGCGCCTGGAAGAAGGTGCTGTCGAAGGTGCGCAGGCCCTGGCGGATGGCATCGAGCTTGATGCCCATCGAAAACGCCATCGCCGCGGCCATCATCGCATTCTGCACATTGTGCATTGCGCGTCCTTCCAGCGTGGCCGGGATCAGATGCGTCCACAGCAGCGGAATGTGGCTGCCCTTGTCGTACAGGGTGATCATCTGGCCATTGATGCCGGCTTCGAGCGCGCAGGCGCGACCACCAGCGCGGATGTGCTCGCGGACCAGGCCGTGTTGCGGATTCATCGTCACGTAGCAGATCACTTTCGCATCGGTATAGCCCGACATCTTCAGTACCTGCGCATCGTCGGCATTGAGTACCGCGCATTCCTCGGCGACTTCGATGACGATGCGCTTGATTTCGGCGAGTTGATCGAGCGTGTCGATGCCCTTCATGCCGAGATGGTCGGACTGCACGTTGAGCACGGCGCCGACATCAACCTTGGGCACGCCCATGCCGGCGCGCAGCAGGCCACCGCGCGCGGTCTCGAGCACGGCCAGATCGATCTGCGGATCGGCCAGCACCATGCGCGCCGAAACCGGCCCGGTCATGTCGCCCTCAACCGTGCGCTGGCCGTCGATGTAGACGCCGTCGGTGGTGGTCAGGCCCGGCGTGTAGCCGGCCATCTTGGCGATGTGGGCGAGCATGCGCGCGGTCGTGGTCTTGCCATTGGTGCCGGTGATCGCGGCGATCGGCACACGTGACGGTGTGCCCGGCGGAAACAGCATGTCGATGACCGGCCCGGCGACATCGCGCGATTTGCCTTCGCTCGGCGCCACATGCATGCGAAAGCCGGGCGCGGCGTTGCACTCGCAGATGCCGCCACCGATGGATTTGTAGCTTTCGGTGATATTCGTGCTGAGGAAATCGACACCGCCGACATCGAGGCCGATCGCGCGGATTGCGCGCACCGCCATGTCGCGGTTGTCCGGATGGATGACATCGGTGACGTCGGTCGCCGTGCCGCCGGTCGACAGGTTGGCAGTCGAGCGCAAGTGGATGACCTCGCCATGCGCGGGAATCGAGCCTGCGTTGACGTTGGCGCGCGCCATCATCATCTCGGCCTGCGCATCGAGTTCGAGACGGGTCAGCACCTTCTCATGACCAACGCCGCGGCGCGGATCCTGGTTCACGATCTCGACCAGCTCGGCAATCGTGTGCTGGCCATCGCCGACAACATGGCCCGGCGTGCGTCGCGTCGCGGCGACGAGTTCGCCATTGACCACGAGCAGGCGGTGATCGTCGCCTTCGAGGAAGGTCTCGACGATGACCGAACGCGAATGCTCGCGCGCCTTGGCGAAACCCTCGGCGACTTCATCTTCGTTGCCGAGGCGGATCGAGATGCCGCGACCATGATTGCCGTTATACGGTTTGGTCACCACCGGAAAGCCCAAATGGCGCGCGGCACGCCGGGCCTGCTCGAGGGTCTGCACGAGTTCCTGGCGCGGCACCGGCAAGCCGAGCGAACCGAGGATCTTGTTGGTTTCCTCCTTGTCGCCGGCCAGCTCCACCGCGATATGCGAGGTGCGTCCGGTCACCGTCGCCTGAATGCGTTGCTGGTACTTGCCATGGCCGAGCTGGACGAGCGACTGGTCGTTCAGGCGCAGCCACGGGATGTTGCGTTCTTCGGCGGCCTTGACCAGGGAGGCGGTCGACGGGCCGAGTGCGCGCCGCTGCGCGTAGCGGATGAAGGCATCGCGCGCCTCGGGCCAGTTCCAGTCTTCGGGTACGACCTCGGCAGGCTGAATCGCCGCCGGCAGCAGCGAGCAGATCAGGCGCTGGGCCAGCTCACCGGCGGCGATGCCTTCCTCGCGCTGGGCGTATTCGTAGACGACCGAGTAGACGCCGGGGTGATCGTCGATGCTGCGCGTCTTGCCGAAGCTGACATCCTCGCCGGCGACGTTCTGCAACTCGATCGCGACGTGCTCGAGGACATGGCCGAGCCAGGTGCCCTCATCTTCCTTCATGCGCCGGATCAGGCCACCCGGCTCGCGGTACGAGCAGCCGTGTTCGGCGAGGCCGGGCAGAGCTTCGACCAGGGCATCGACGAAGGCGGGGCCGAGCTTGCCGGTCGGCCATTGTTCGAGTGCCTCAAGATCGAGGATCAGGCGGATGACCGGAAAATGCGCATACGCCGAAGGGCCGACATATACCGAACGATCGAGTATGCGCATTGCGGTTACCCCTTGACTGTATTCAGTGTTCCGGCACTGGCGCAGCGCGTGTGCAGGTTGAACGTGGCGCCGCGAACGAGCATGTGGATGCCGAGCCCGAGCAGGCAGACCGGATCACCCTCGTCGACGCGATCCATCGAGGAAAACTGCAGTCCGGCGGCGTCAATGACGGTGACCGAACCGCTGCCCTCGACCTCGAGCGTGTTGTCCGGACCGATGAAGGCGGCGGTGTCTTCATCGAGGCCGATACCGATCGCGAATGGATTGAAGGCGAGCGCAGTGGCAAGACGGCCGAGGCGGTCGCGCTGGCGGAAGTGCTGATCGATGATGAAACGGTTGGTCAGGCCAAGGCCAGGCGCAAGACGCACGCTGCCGGCGCGCGGCGAACCGCCTTCCTCGCCGAACGCGATCATGTGCTCGCTCAGGATCGCCGCACCGGCACTGGTGCCGGCGACATGCACACCCTTGGCATTCTGCAGGCGGATCAACTTGGCCACCGGCGTGCCGCCGAGCAGGGTGCTGATGCGCAACTGGTTGCCGCCGGTGAAGAAGATGCCGCTGGCGCGTTCGATGCGTTCGAGGCGGCTTTTTTCGTCACAATCACGGCGCGTATCGAAATCGATTGCTTCGACCTCGCTCACGCCGAGATCACGGAAGATCCTTTCATAGCGCGGGCCGGTATCGGCCAGCCGGCTCGCGGTCGGCAACACGACGATATCGGCCTCGTTGCCGCCGCACAATTCGACGAAGCGTTTGAGGATGAGCGGGTCATTCTCCTTCTCCTCGGCACCGCCGATCGGGATGATCCAGCCGCGCTCTTCACCGTCACGAACCTTGCTTGGCATCAATGTGAACCGTCTGGGGATTGGGGGGCGGATGGTACGGGTTCAAGCAGGCCGCGTCGCCGCGATTGGCCGTCGCGCAGATGCCAAACGCCGCCGACCAGGACATCGGCAAGCGCGCCCTTGTCGTCGAGCACGAGCAGATCGGCATCGGCGCCGATGCAGATCACGCCCTTGCGTGGCAGGCGCAGCAGGGTGGCGACATTGCGCGTGAAGGCCGGCAGGATCCGTTCCAGCGACAATCCGCGCCCAAGCAGTTCCTGCACGGTGGCCAGCAACGCGCCCGGTGAGCCGACATCCATGTGACTGAGGCGACCTTCGCCATCGAAGCACGGCAGACAACCGCCGGCATCGGAACTGATCGTGACGCGCTGCGCTGGTGCGCTGGAATCGAGATAACGCTGCAAGGCATCGGCTGCGCTCCAGGCATCTTCGTCGTCCTCGACCGGGAACGCCGTGATGTCGACATGGCAGCCCTGCGCGGCCAGTTCGAGCGCCTCGTCGAACAGCGCCCGGCGCCGATTGATGTGGGTCGGATTGAACACGCGTGCTGGCAACTCGCTGGTCGCCAGTGCGCGGCGAACCAGATCGAGTCCGCGTTCGCCATCGCCGAGATGCAAATGAACGATGCCGGCCTTGCCGCTCATGAGGCCGCCGACATGCGCATCGGAGGCGATGCGCAGCATCTCGTCGAGGGTTGGCTGACTGCTGCGGTGGTCGCTGATCGCCAGTTCGCCGACGCCGATCAGCGGGTCGATGAAGGCGATGTCGCTGCGCACGCTGCCGGTCAGGGTTGCGGGCGGCAGGTGATAGCCGCCGCAGTAGCCCCAGGCACCGAGGCCTTGTTCGCGCAGCGCACAAAGGTTGGCGACCAGCTCGCGGACGCTGCGCGCGCAATCATCGGTGCCGAGCAAGCCAACCACCGAGGTCACCCCGTTATGCGTGTATCGGCTCAATGGCAGCGGCGGAATGCGGCTGGCGAAACCGCCCTCGCCCCCGCCACCGGTGACATGCACATGACCGTCGATGAAGCCGGGCAGCAAGCGCCGTCCGTCAAGATCGATGGCGTGCACAGGGACACCGCGCGGCGCTTCGATCGGCATCGCTGACATGCCAAGAATGCGCCCGCCGCCGATCAGCAGGTGCTGGCGGCCGAGCGCCTCCGGCGCGAACACCTCGGCATTGCGCAGCAGGATCATCATGGGTGGTTCGTTTGTGGGCATGGCCGAAACTCTAGCAGGTCGGATTCGTTCTTGGCATGCACGGGAGTTTCGGCCGCGTCGGCCAGGCCAGCGTTTGTCTATTGACCGCAAGTTCGACTTTAGCGGACGGTTCCGAAAACCTTTTTGCATGACACCACGCGCAGCAGCAAGTGCTCGACGTCCCAGCGCATGCTTTCGTGGGAGTTCACGCCCCGCCTTCGGCGGCGCGCTGTCGCGCAGCAAACATGGATCCGGGCAGTTGCCGTTCCTTCTCCCCTCCTGTAGGAGCCCGTTTACGGGCGAGCTTTTGGCTGGCGTGGGCGAAGCGCTCGCCCCTGGCGGGGCTCCTACGAGATTGCGGTTGACCTGCAGGAGTTCACGCCCCACCATCGGTGGCGCGCTGTCGCGCAGCTAACATGGATCCGGGCGATTGCCGTTCCTTTTCTCCCCCTGTAGGAGCCCGTTTACGGGCGAGCTTTTGGCTGGCTTGGACGAAGAGCTCGCCCCTGGCGGAGCTCCTACGAGGCTTGCGGTTGGCCTGTAGGAGCGCGTTTACGGGCGAGTTTTTGCTTTGGCTTGACGGCCTCGGGAGAAGGAAAAAGCTGCTGGCTGCGCGCCTTTCCAATCAACGAGTTAGGTTATGTTTGATGGGAGCGACTTCAGTCGTCCCGAAAAGGGGACTTCCTTCGGTCGCGATGCTCGGCCTTTTTACGCTCCTTCGTCGCGCGGCATCCCTGCCGCGCTCCGAAGGAGCGTAAAAGCCAACAACAAAGCCCCTGAGTACCGACGACAAACTCATTGGCTACTGCGTGGCCGCACGGCTGCACGCCGAGTTCGGCACCATCAATCGATACCGCGATTCTTTCCCTGCCACGGTGCGTAAAACTCGCGCAGGCGCTTGATGTCGGCGTTGACATCGGCGCTGGTGTGGAACAGCGGGCCGACCCCGATCGTGCGTTCGGGATAGTGGAAGTAAACCAGCACGATCGGCACATCCGCAGCCCGTGCAATGTGCCAGAAGCCGGTTCTCCACTTGTCCACGCGTTTGCGTGTGCCTTCCGGTGAGAGTCCGATCCACAACGAATCTGCCTGGCGCAGGCGCTCACTCATCTGCTCGACCACGCCATGGGTTGTGCTGCGCTCGACCGGAATGCCGCCGAGATGGCGCAGCACCCAGCCCAGCGGCCCGACGAACAACTCGCGTTTGCCCATGAACGAGATCCTGATGCCGAGGGCGATCTTCATCGACAGACCCCAGAAACCATCCCACCACGAGGAATGCGGCGCGGCGATCAGCACGGCCCGTGGCACGTCGGGAAATTCGCCGACCAGCTTCCATCCGCACAAGCCGATGAACGCACCAAGCAGGCGGCGGCCGGGGCTGGATTTGAATTGCGGCACCGAGGGCAACAGACGTCCGGGCAAGGCAGATGGCTTCAATCACCACTCCAGTTCTGCGCTCCGCGCCCGGACTTGATCGTCGCACGCTTCTTCTTGCCGGTGATGCGGCGCTCCTTCGAGGCTTTTGTCGGCCGCGTCGCCAGCCGCTTCTTCGGCACGAATTGCGCCGCGCGGATCACCTCGGCGAGGCGTTGCCGCGCATCCTCGCGATTCTTGACCTGGTCACGAAAACGATTCGCCTGGATGACGAAGATGCCTTCGGCAGTCAGCCGACGATCGCGACGCGCGAGCAGGCGCTCACGCAAGACATCCGGCAACGACGGCGAATTCGCCACGTCAAAACGCAACTCGACCGCACTGGCGACCTTGTTGACGTTCTGCCCACCCGGACCGGACGAGCGCACGAAGCGCTCGATGAGTTCGTCGTCGGGGATTTGCAATTGGTCGTCAATTTCAAGCATCGCTGTATTCTAGCGGGCTACGGCAGCCACTGTGGGAGCGACTTCAGTCGCTTGTCCCCTCTTGGGGGCGATGCTTCACTGGCAGCCACAACCAAGGGCCCGTCTCCTTCATGTTTGAACAAGCGTTCCGCAACATCGACGACATCCTCTGGAAAGAGGCCGGTTGCACCACCGAGCTCGATTACACCGAGCAGACCTCGTGGCTGTTGTTCCTCAAATACCTCGATGGCCTGGAGCAGGATCGCGCCACCGAAGCCCGCCTTGAGGGCAAGAAATACAGCTACATCCTCGACAAGCCCTATCGCTGGGAGATCTGGGCCGCACCGAAGGATCCCGCCGGCAAGCTCGATCAAAACACAGCGCTTTCCGGCGATGACCTGCGCGATTTCGTCAATGCAAAACTCTTCCCCTATCTGCACGGTTTCCGCCAACGCGCGAGCGGCCCGAACACCATCGAATACAAGATCGGCGAGATCTTCGGCGAGATCAAAAACCGCATCACCAGCGGCTACAACCTGCGCGAGATCATCGAGCACATCGATGCGTTGCGCTTCCGCTCGCAGGCCGAGAAGCACGAGCTCTCGCACCTCTACGAAGCCAAGATCAAGAACATGGGCAACGCCGGGCGCAACGGCGGCGAGTACTACACGCCACGCCCGCTGATCCGCGCGATCGTGCAAGTCACCGCCCCGCAACTCGGCGAGCGCATCTATGACGGCGCGGTTGGCTCGGCGGGTTTTCTCTGCGAAGCCTTCGACTATCTGAAAGAAACCAACCCCAAGCGCAGCACTTCACAAGACAAGGCACTGCAGGAGCGCACGTTCTACGGCAAGGAGAAAAAATCCCTCGCCTACGTGATCGGCATCATGAACATGATCCTGCACGGCATCGAAGCGCCCAACATCATCCACACCAACACGCTCACCGAAAACCTCGCCGACATCGAGGACAAGGATCGCTACCACGTGGTCCTCGCCAACCCGCCGTTCGGAGGCAAGGAACGCCCCGAGGTTCAGCAGAACTTTCCGATTCGCACTGGCGAGACGGCCTTCCTGTTCCTGCAGCACTTCATCAAGATCCTCAAAGCCGGCGGACGCGGCGGCATCGTCATCAAGAACACCTTTCTCTCCAACACCGACAACGCCTCGGTCGCCCTGCGCAAGCTGCTGCTCGAAAGCTGCAATTTGCACACCGTGCTCGATTGCCCCAGCGGCACGTTCCAAGGCGCGGGCGTCAAGACCGTGGTTCTGTTCTTCGAGAAAGGCGCAGCCACCCTTCGACAGGGCTCAGGGCAGGCCGGCAAGGTCTGGTACTACCAGCTCGACCCCGGCCGCAACATGGGCAAAACCAACCCCCTCAACGACGCCGACCTCGCCGAATTCATCGAACTGCAAAAAACCTTCGCCGATTCGCCAAAGAGCTGGAGCGTGGACGTAACCCGGTCACTGAGCACCGCCGAAGTGGATCTATCGGTGAAGAACCCGAATGGCGGTGAGGAATTCATCCACCGTAGTCCGCAAGCGATAATGGAAGAGATTGCTGCGCTGGATGCCGAGAGTGCGGAAGTGCTGGAGAACATCAAGGCGCTGTTGGCATGAAGAAGGGGTGGGAGCTAAAAAAGCTCGGCGACGTTTGCAAGACGGGCTCGGGTGGCACGCCGTTGAGTTCGCGAAAAGAATATTACGAAGGCGGAGCTATCCCTTGGCTGCTCAGTGGTGAGGTGAGCCAAGGCGAGATTCGTATAGCGACCAAGTTCATCACAAGCTTAGGCTTGGAGAACTCAGCTGCGAGGCTGTTCCCGAAAGACACCGTTTTGATCGCAATGTATGGCGCTACGGCGGGACAGGTCGGAATCCTTCGATTTGAAGCAGCAACGAATCAAGCTGTTTGCGGCATCCTTCCGAATAAGCAATTCATCCCAGAGTTTCTTTTCTACTACTTTCTTGCAATGAAAGACGATCTGGTGGCGCAGGCTGCGGGTAATGCGCAGCCAAACATCTCTCAGGTCAAAATTCGCAATACCGAGGTTCCAGTTCCCCCGCTGGCCGAACAGCAGCGGATCGTCGGCGTGCTGGACGAAGCGTTTGCCGGCCTCGCCACCGCCCAAGCCCACGCCGAAAAGAACCTCCAAAACGCCCGCGCACTCTTTGAAAGCCACCTCCAATCCGTCTTCACCCAACGCGGTGAGGGTTGGTTTGAGAAGTCACTTGGTGAATGTTTCAAGCTAAAGAGCGGCGATGGTCTAACAAGCAAAGCGATGAGACCAGGTATCTATCCTGTTTTTGGGGGTAACGGAATTGCGGGTATGCACGACGAGTTCAATCTTTCAGGCGACAGTGTGATTGTCGGTCGCGTTGGGGCGTTGTGCGGTAATGCGAGGCATGTTACTGAAAAGTTCTGGTTGACTGACAATGCCTTTCGGATCGCCGATCCTAGCTTTGAGTTCGAAGGTGCCTTTCTCACCTACCTTTTGAACTTCAAGAATCTGCGAAGCCTAGCGAGGCAGGCGGCACAACCAGTTATTTCCAATTCCTCACTTAAGGATCTTGTGTTGAATTTCCCTGGCATCGTTGAGCAGCGACGCATTGCGGAACAACTCGACGCCCTCTCCGCTGAAACCCAACGCCTCGAAAGCCTCTACCAGCAAAAGCTCGCGGCGCTGGCAGCGTTGAAGAAATCGCTGCTGCACCAGGCCTTCAGCAGTGAATTATGATGTTCGCAATTGCCCGCATCCCTCGAATTTTCCGTCATCCCAGCGAAGGCTGGGATCCAGTTCTGGCTTTTCGATGTGAAACTGGATGACCAGCCGTCCGGCTGTTGTGGGGCGCTTCCAGCCTTCGCTGGGATGACGAGCAAGCGGAAAGCGGACGTCGCTCGCAGCGTTGAAGAATTCGCTGCTGCATCAGGCCTTCTGCGGAGAACTGTAAGGAGCGACACCCATGAAACCTCTGACTGCGCAGTTCGAAGATCACGCCATCCGTCGCGTCTATGACGAAGACGCGGAAATCTGGTGGTTCTCGGTCATCGACATCATCCAGATGCTGACCCAACAGCCGGATTACCAGACCGCACGCAAGTACTGGAACAAGCTGAAAGAACGTCTGCGCAAGGAAGGCAGTGAGTCGGTGACAGATTGTCACCGACTGAAGCTGCCCGCTGCGGACGGCAAGAACTATCTGACCGATGTCGCCAGCGCCGAAACCTTGCTGCGTCTGGTGCAGTCGGTGCCCAGCCCCAAGGCGGAGCCGATCAAACTGTGGTTGGCCAAGGTGGGTTACGAGCGCCTACAGGAAATGTCCGATCCGGCGCTGTCGCTGGATCGCGCCCGTGATACCTGGAAGCAACACGGGCGCAGCGACAAGTGGATACAGCAGCGCATGACCGGGCAGGAAACGCGCAACAAACTGACCGACTACTGGGCCGATCATGGCGTCCGCAAGGGTGACGAATTCGCCATCCTCACCACTATCATTCATCAGGAATGGTCGGGTGTCAGCGTAAAAGCGCACAAAGGTATCAAGGGCCTCGAAAGCCAGAATCTGCGCGATCACATGAGCGAGGCGGAATTGATCTTTACCGCGCTGGCCGAGCTTTCCACCCGCCAGATTGCGGAGTCTGACGACGCCACCGGCATGCCCGAGAATGAATCCGCCGCCAAGACAGGCGGTCAACTGGCCAAACGCGCAAGGCTGGATCTGGAAAGCAGGACGGGAAAGAAGGTAGTCTCGGGCGAGAACTTTCTGCCGCCACCAAAAGCCCGCAGCTTGCCGAAAAAATGAACGAAGCCGAGACCCGCGCTGAGTACCTTGCAAAAAGGGACAAAAAGGGGACGGAGGAATTATCCGTTTCAAACGGATAATTCCTCCGTCCCCTTTTTGCTGGTCCCCTTTTTGCTGTAAAGATCGCGTCAAGCTGGGACTGAACAGCCGGGCCAATCAACGATGAATACGAAAGCCACGCGCAACCTGTTCGACGAACTCAATGAAGGTTTCGACGCGCTTGCAGCGCAGCGCGCCGAAACCGCGCGCGAGCTGAGCCGGCTCGATCGCGGCCGAGAGCTGTTCCGCCAGTACCTGCTTGAAGGGGTGAAGAGCCAGCCGACGGGGCGCATGGATGCCGGCTATTTTGCGGATCTGAGTAGAAGCCAGAAAACCCGGGGCAAGCCCAAGGTGTGAAAGCCGGCGTCGTGCGGCAATGACGAATCATCGTATTGACATTGTAAATACGCCGAGGCACACTGGTTTCGTGGACGAACATCACCAGATCGGCGGTAGCGACTTTGTCTGGGATGCTGTGAAGGCGGCGAGCAATCTCCGCAAGCATGGCATCCGCTTCGAGGACGCGGCGACCGTGTTTCTGGATCCCTTGTTTGTGCATCATCGATGCATCCCGCAATGACGAAGTGCGGGACGCGGCCATCGGATTCGATACGCACGGACGGCTGCTGTTTGTCGTCCATATCATCTTCGAGGGCGAATTCATCCGACTTGTTTCCGCAAGACCCGCCGAACCTCACGAGGAGGCCCAATATGCTTAATGAAACCTTGAAAAAGCGCCTTGCCAAGGATCGGCCAGTCACCAGCATTACCTTGCGCATTCCGGTCGATGTGGTGGAAAGCCTCAAAACCATCGCGCCTCGGAAGGGGCTTAGCGGATACCAGACCTTGCTCAAGTCGTATATCAGTGAAGGTCTGCGTCGTGACGAAGCGACCTACGCAAGTTCGGCGGCCGAGAAGATCGAACGCTTGACTCGCGCGCTGGAAAAACTCGGTGTGTCCAAGAAAATCCTTGAGGATGCCAAGCGCGATGTGGCGGCGTGATCGTGGCTCTCTTTACACGGAAGTCCAAGCCCGTCGGATCCAGTAAATTTTCCGATTTCATCCGCAACGCGTCCTCTGCTGAAAGGAAGCGGGTCTACACCGAGGTAATGAGGAAAGCCACAGAAAGGCAAAACCGCATCCTCGAAGAAGCGGCTAAACTGAAGAAGTGAACGAAGCCGACACCCGCGCCGAGCATATCGACCCTGCCCTTGCCGCGGCGGGTTGGGGCGTGGTCGAAGGTAGCCGCGTGCGTCGCGAATTTCCGATCACGCTGGGTCGGATCGAAGGGCAGGGTCGGCGCGGCAAACCGCTGATCGCGGATTACGTGCTGGAGTATCGCAACACCAAGCTTGCCGTGATCGAAGCCAAAGCCTGGAACGAGGCGCTGACCGAGGGTGTGGCGCAGGCGAAGAATTACGCAGGCAAGCTCGCCGTGCGCTTCAGCTATGCGAGCAACGGTCAGGGCATCTATGCAATCGACATGCAGACGGGCGTGGAGTCCGAGATTGCTGCGTATCCGACACCGGATGAGCTTTGGGCGCGGACGTTCCCTTCGACGAGCTCAGGGACCGACCCGGTGGCAGAGCGTGCCGAAGCCTGGCGCGATCGCTTTGCCGAGGTGCCCTATCCCGACAAGAGCGGCACCTGGACGATTCGCTTCTATCAGGAGATTGCGGTCAACCGCGTGCTGGAGCGCATCGCGGCGGATGACAAGCGCATTCTGCTCACGCTCGCCACCGGCACCGGCAAGACCTCCATCGCGTTCCAGATTGCGTGGAAGTTGTTTCAGGCACGCTGGAATGCGGGTGGTGAGCCGACCCGCCGTCCACGCATCCTGTTTCTTGCCGATCGCAATACGCTGGCCAACCAGGCCTACAACGATTTCACCGCTTTTGCCGCGTTCGCGGACGATGCCCTGATCCGCGTCAAACCTGCCGACATCCGCAAGAAAGGCCGGGTGCCGAAGAATGCGAGTGTGTTCTTCACGATCTTCCAGACCTTCATGGCTTCGGCAGGCTCAGCCACCGAAGACTTCTCCGCAGGGGGCGGCACTGACCTGCAAGAACTGACGGAAATCGGCGACGCGGCCGGCTACATGTATATGCTCCAGTGCGCGGACGGTAGTTTCTACATTGGCAGCACTACAGACCTGAGGGTTCGTTTGCTGCAGCATGGAAGTGGTGAAGGCGCGAAGCATACCCGCGCGCGGCTGCCTGTGCGACTTGTATATTACGAGACATTCAACCGCATTGATCAAGCGTTCGTCCGCGAAAAGCAGGTGCAAGGCTGGAGCCGGACCAAAAAGATTGCGTTGGCGAAAGGCAACATCGAAAAATTGAAGCAACTCGCCAAGAATCGGTCGGCCATTCAACCGGCTCGGACATCGGTCCCTGAGCGTGTCGAAGGGTATTTCGGCGAATATCCGCCAGATTTCTTCGACATCATCATCATCGACGAGTGCCATCGCGGTGGCGCGAATGACGAGAGCAACTGGCGCGGCATCATGGAGTACTTCGCGCCTGCGGTGCAGCTCGGCCTGACCGCCACGCCCAAGCGCCGCGACAACGCCGACACCTACGCCTACTTCGGCGAGCCGGTGTTCATCTACTCGCTCAAGGAGGGCATCAACGACGGCTTCCTGACCCCGTTCAAGGTCAAGCAGATCCAGACCACGCTGGATGACTACGTCTATACCGCCGACGACACCGTGGTCGAAGGCGAAGTGGAGGCAGGCAAGCGCTACGAGGAAAAGGATTTCAACAAGATCATCGAGATCAAGGCGCGCGAGCAAAAGCGCGTGGAGATCTTCATGGCGCAGATCAACCAGAAGGAAAAGACCCTGGTGTTCTGCGCGACGCAGGATCACGCATTGGCGGTGCGCGACCTGATCAACCAGATGAAGACCAGCACCGATCCGGACTATTGCCAGCGCGTCACCGCCAATGATGGCGAGTTGGGCGAGCAGCATCTGCGTGATTTTCAGGACAACGAAAGGAGCGTCCCGACCATCCTGACCACCTCACAGAAACTCTCGACCGGCGTGGATGCGCGCAACATCCGCAATATCGTGCTGATGCGCCCGATCAACTCGATGATCGAGTTCAAGCAGATCATTGGCCGTGGCACGCGACTCTACGACGGCAAGGATTACTTCACGATCTACGATTTCGTGAAAGCACACCACCACTTCAGCGACCCCGAGTGGGATGGCGAGCCGCTGGAACCCGAAGTCTGCAGCAAGTGCGGTTTCCATCCTTGCGTGTGCATCCGCGACGATCCACCGACATGCGCTGTGTGCGGAATGCAGCCGTGCGCCTGTGAAAAGGAGCCGTGCGCGAAATGCGGCCAGCGGCCTTGCACCTGCAAGAAGAAGGTGAGGGTCAAGGTCAAGCTGGCCGATGGCAAGGAGCGCAGCATCCAGCACATGATGATGACGACGTTCTGGCATGCCGACGGCACGCCGATGTCGGCGCAGCAGTTCATGGAGATGCTGTTCGGCAAGTTGCCGGAATTTTTCAGTGACGAGGCGCAGCTCCGAGCGCTCTGGAGCACACCGGACACGCGCAAGAAGTTGCTGCACGGACTCGCCGAGAAAGGCTTCGGTCACGATCAGCTGGCCGAGATGCAGAAAATCATCGATGCCGAGAACAGCGATCTCTTCGACGTGCTGGCCAACGTGGCCTATGCCCGGCTACCAGTCACACGAGAAGTCCGCGCCGCGAGCGCCCAAATGCACATCGAAACTTCATTCAACGCCCGGCAGCGGTTGTTCCTTGAGTTTGTCTTGCAGCACTACGTCAGCGTGGGCGTGGAAGAACTCGACCCGGACAAGCTCACGCCGCTGCTGCGGCTCCGCTACGACAATTCCCTCGCCGATGCCGTCGCCGATCTGGGTGCGCCGGAAGAAATTGGTCAGGTGTTCGCCGGCTTTCAGCGATTTCTCTACGAGCCGCGCGCTGGCGCATGAGGCGGGTGCGCATCATCCGCAAATCGAAAACTGACGACCTGTCATCCCGACCGTCACTGGTCGCTTCGGCGTGTGCCAGCAAAGTGGCCCGTTGAAACCTTGACAGACCATATTTGTACTAGCCACAATCAGGCATGTGGAAGATCCTGGAGCACCGTCAGGCGGACAAGGAGCTTTCCTCAGGGCGTGTGCCCATCGATACTCTGAATCGCTACGAGAAATGGAAAGACATTGCCATGCTTTCCGGGCCACAAGGGCTCCGTGTCATCAAGGGCTTCAGAGATGAGGCGCTCTCAGGTGAATGGAAAGGGTTCAGATCATCACGCCTCAACGAGCAATGGAGAGTCATATACGCCGTGGAGGCTGACGTCATGATCGTCCAAGTCCTACGAGTGACACCACATGACTATCGGAAACGTTGATATGCGCAAGTTCATTCCCGCCAAGAAGCGCGTCGACGTCACGCCTGGTGAGTCGGTGCGGATCCTCCGCGAACTGCAAGGCTTGAGTCAGACCCAGCTCTCCGCGCGATGCGGCATCCCCCAGACGACCATTTCCGGCATCGAGAATGGACGGATCAATCTGGGCGTTGAGCGCGCCAAGGTGCTGGGTACGGCTCTCCAATGCCATCCCGCCGTGCTGGTATTTCCCGGCTGGCAACTCGAGTCGGCTGCCTGACGAATCGCTCAAAAGCGAAGGGTGGAACCCGCTCGAATTGTGCTGCCTGACAGCCTCGCGAAGCAGCGCTTACTGTGGGAGTCCACGCCCCGCCTTCGGCGGCGCGCTGTCGCGCAGCAAACATGGATCCGGGCGGTTGCCGTTCCTTCTCCCCTCCTGTAGGAGCCCGTTTACGGGCGAGCTTTTGGCTGGCGTGGACGAAGAGCTCGCCCCTGGCGGGGCTCCTACAAGGCTTGCGGTTGACCTGTAGGAGCCCGTTTAAGGGCGAGTTCTTGCTTTGGCTTGACGGCCTCGGGAGAAGGAAAAACCTGCTGGCTGCGCGCCTTTCCAATCAACGAGTTAGGTTATGTTTGATGAGAGCAGGCTGATGGATGTCGGTTCTGACCTACGTCGGCAAAGCCCACTCGAATCGCGCAAGCAGCACGTAGGGTGGAACCACCACAGGCGATTCCACCGTTCACTGCGGCATTCCAGATTGCTGGGTATCCGATATCGTGCGGCGGAATCCGCTGCGCGGGTTCCACCCTACGACAGCTTGCACTTTGGAAAACTTGGCGGGTTGCGGCGAAACGTTACGCAACAATGTAGGTTGGCGCTGAGCCGAAGGCGAAGCCCAACGCTGCGGGGTGGGTCGGGATTGTGAGTGGCTTGGGGCTTGAGCGGGTGTTGGGCTTCGCTTGCGCTCAGCGCCAACCTATAAAACCCGCAAAAATCGCTTGACCGCGAACGGAGGATCTACTCGGGCTGATCAGTCACGCTACACTTTGACATTGCCTTGATCTTTCACCAATCGCCCACTCCCCGGTATCCAGCATGATCAATCGTGGCGCTATCATTCTCCGCCCCGCGCAACCATTCCTCGAATGGGCGGCCACGCTGGACGACAGCGGCATCCTTCCGGACGTGGAGGGAGAACAAGCCGTCTACCTCGTGCCCGAATGGGAAGACGACAGGGGCCAGGAACGTGTCCTGAAAAGAGTTTTCGCTGAATTGTTCGAGCGCGAATTGTCCGGCTGGCACACCGACGAGTCGAAGTGGCCAAAGGTGCGTGGCCTGCGAGAGTTCAGGAAATGGTTTCGCATAGAGATGCATTCGCTGATCGAAGACGTGTGCACGGGTGGCATCTACGACGACGAGTTTGACGAAGAATTTTAACTCCACGCGGAATGACGGCAGATTTCGGGTTCCGCCTTCACAGTGCAAACCACCGCGAAGCGACACTTTTCGTAGGAGCAGGCTTCAGCCGCTTGTCCCCTCTTGGGGGCGATGCTTCAACTCTCACGTGGCGAAGGGCATCGTGGCTGAAGGCACTCCCACGATGGCGCGGGGTGATGCTGCGCTTTTTGCGGAGATTCCACCCGATCAAAAAAAAGCGTAGGGCGGGAGAAGCGAAGCGTATCCCGCCGCAGGCAGCGGAAAACCTGGGTGCTTCCGGCTGTGCGTACATCAGAAGGCGGGATATCTCCCGCCCTACGCTTGCAGCGACCACTCGAAGCGCTCAAGCAGCCCGGCAAATTCGGCGTCGAGCGGTGCCTGAATGTCCATGCGCCGCGAATCGACCGGATGATCGAACTGCAATCTCCAGGCGTGCAACAACAAGCGGTGCGTACTGTAGTACTGCTTGAACAGGCGGTTGTGCTCGGTGCGGCCGTGGCTGGTGTCGCCGATCAGCGGGTGGCGCAGATGGGCGAAGTGGCGACGGATCTGGCGGTAGCGGCCGGTTTCGGGTGAGATTTCGACCAGGGCATAGCGTTGCTGTGGATAGCGGTTGATCGCGATGGGTACTTCGATTTCGGCGAGGCGCTTCCAGCGCGTCAGCGCAGGTTTGCGATCGCTGTTTTCGCGCACGCCGGGTAGCGGGTAATCGATCTCGCCAATCTCCTCAGGCCAGCCGCGGCAGACCGCGAGATAGGTCTTCTCGACTCCGCGCTCCATGAACTGGCGGCCGAGCGTGCCGGCCACTTCGGCATTGCGCCCGATCAACAGTACGCCACTGGTGGCGCGATCGAGGCGGTGGATCAAATGCAAGGGGCCATCGACGAGTGCGCGTGCCTGGTCGATCAGAAAGACCTTGTCGTCGTTGACGAGCCGACTGCGATGCACCGGAATGCCGGCCGGCTTGTTGACGACGACGATATGTTCGTCGCTGTAGAGGATCATGGTTGCGCGCCGCTCAGCGTGAACGCAGCGCGCTGACGAAGGCAGCCGCTGAAATCACCGCCGCCGCAATCGCCCACACGCAAATCCCGCCGACGCGCAGGGTCTGCGTGTCGAACACCTGCAATCCGACGGCGCACAAGGCGAACGTCGCGCCAATGGTCAAACGCGCGGCAATTGGCGAGCTGCGTCGCGAATTCGCTTCGAGGCGACGCAGATCCTCCGAGGCGATGCGCAGTTGCAGGGTGCCGCTGGTGACCTGTTCGAGATAGTTGTGCGCGAGTTGCGGCATGTCGGGTGCGGCGGCCAGCCATTCGGGCACGCGCTGGCGCAGGCGCTTGAGCATCGCGCGAGGGCCGCGCCGCTTCCACCAGATCTTTTCGAGCACCGGTTTCGCGGTGGCCCAGATGTCGATCTGCGGATGCAGCAGACGGCCGACGCCTTCGATGTTGAGCAGGGTTTTCTGCAGCAGGATCAGTTGCGGCTGCAGGGTCAGCTCGTAGCGGCGCGCGGTCTGGAACAACTTGATGATCACGGCGGCCAGCGAGATTTCGCTCAAGGGGCGCGTGAAGTAGGGCTCGCAAACGGCGCGGATCGCCGATTCAAGTTCGTCCATGCGTACATTGGCAGGCATCCAGCCCGCGCGCAGGTGCAGCTCGGCAATGCGCCGGTAATCCTGCTTGAACAGGGCAAGGAAATTCTCGGCCAGCCAGAACTGATCCTGCTCCGAGAGCGTGCCCATGATGCCGAAATCAAGCGCGATGAAACGCGGGTTGTCACGGCGCGAGGCATCGACCCAGATATTGCCGGCATGCGCATCGGCGTGGAAGAAGTTGTCGCGAAACACCTGGGTGTAGAAAAGTTGCACGCCTTTCTCGGCAAGACGTACACGATCGATGCCGGCCGCATCGAGTGCGGCGAGGTCATCAACCGGAATACCGCGCACACGTTCGAGGGTGAGCACGCCGGCGGTGGTGTGCGACCAGATCACCTCGGGCACATAGAGGTCATCGGAATCAAGGAAATTGCGCCGCAGCAGGCTCGCATTGGCGCCTTCGCGCTGCAGGTCGAGTTCGTTGAGCAGGGTCGACTCGATCTCGGCGACGACATCGAGCGGACGGATTTTGTCGGCGTTCGGATGCACGCGATTGGCCAGCTCGCCGAGTGCGCGCAGCAGATCCACATCGCGATCGATGCGCTTGCGGATATCCGGGCGCAAGACCTTGATCACGACCTCGCGACCATCCGCCATCACGGCCGCATGCACCTGGGCGATCGAGGCCGAGGCCAGTGGTGTTTCATCGAAGACGGCGTAGCGCTCGCTGATCGGCGCAGCGAGCGCCTGCTCGATCGCTGCGCGGGCGATGTGCCCGGGGAAGGGCGTGACCTTGTCCTGCAGCGAGGTCAATGCATCGGCGATATCCGCTGGCAGCAGGTCGCGACGCGTCGACAGGATCTGGCCGAACTTGACAAAGATCGGGCCGAGTTCAGTCAAGGCGAGGACAAGACGTTCACCACGCGGCAGCGCGGCGATTTCGGCACGCGCGCGCGGCACGACCAGGCGTGCCCAGCGCAGGATGCGGAAGCGGTGGGCATCGTCGATGACATCATCGAGCCGGTAGCGTACGAGCAAGGCGGCGATGCGCAGCACGCGCGGCAACAAGCGTAGCGAGGTCATGCGTCTCGTGCCGCCGCGAAGCGCTTGATGCGCGCTTCAAGCCGATCGCCGCGCTCGCGCAGCGCGTCGACGTCGTCGAGGAATTCTTCCATTTCGGGCCTGGCGATCAGGTCACGACTTTCCTCAACCAGATAATCGGCACCGTCGCGAACCAGGGCCGAGGCCGATTCACGCGCAAGTGCAAAGCCGCGACGGAACGCGCGCGCGATCTGGAATCCGATCAAATCACCGAACACGCGGGCGAACGCTTCGTCGATATCCGGTTCAAAGCGTGTGGCGAGCCGTTCGAGTCGCCGCGCCAGTTCGGCATCACCGGCGATCTCGACCTGGCCGGGCGGCAATCCAGCATCGCCATCGCCGCGCAGGCGTGCGGCGGCCATGCCGATCAGGCTGCCCGGTGTCGCCGCCACGCGCAAATGATTGTCGCCGATGAACGCCGGGCCGACCAGCAGGCGCTCGCCCTCGATGACCATGCGCAAGGCGAGTCCGGTTCCGCGAAAATCAACACGCACGGCGCGGCCATCGAGTGTGGCCAGCGCCGAGCGCGTCTCGGCATCGAGGCTCAAGGCGTGGTTCAGCGCGGTCTCGAGTCCGCGTCCGAGCAGCTTGAGGATCGGGTTCGGTGCGCGTGTATTGGCGATACTGGCGTTCATCATCGGTGCATTCTAGCTTGCATTGAGTGGCGCAGTGCCCCTGCGCAGGTGACGATCAATCCAGCGCACGGTTCCGATAGCCGCATGTTTGCTTCACAATCGACAGGTTTCACATTCCACCCCTCGCAGTGCCGCATGCATGCGCTTGCGGCGGGCGCAAACCCAAGGAGATCCGAATGATTCCCGCAAGCGAAGCCCTGCAGCGATTGAAGGATGGCAACCAGCGTTTCGTTGCCGAACTCGGTAGTGGCGGCGAGACCGGCGGGCAGCGTCGACGTGACCTGATCACGCGGCAGGAACCTTTCGCGATCATCCTCGGCTGTTCGGATTCACGCGTTCCGGCCGAGATCGTTTTTGATCAGGGCCTTGGTGACCTGTTCGTTATTCGCGTTGCCGGCAACATCGTGGCGCCTTCGCAGATCGGCAGCATTGAATTCTCGGCGGCACAGCATCGAACCCGCCTGGTTGTCGTGCTCGGCCATTCACAGTGCGGCGCCATCCTCGCCACGATTGACGAACTCGGTCGCCGATCGGAAGACCAGTCGCGCAACCTGCGCTCGATCGTCGATCGCGTGCGACCATCAGTCGAAGCGCTGTTGGAAACCGAAATCGCCAACAATCCGGTCGAACTCGTGCGCCGCGCGGTGCGCAACAACATCCGCATGTCGGTCAATCAACTTCGTCATGGTTCGGAGATTCTTGAGCAACTGATCGAACATGAAGGACTGTGCATCGTCGGCGCCGAATACTCGCTGGAGACTGGAATCGTGGAGTTTCTTGACAACTGAGGCGCTTCGAACCTTGATCGATGGCAGGATTGGCCGCAGATCTTCACGGTTGATTGGCGATGCCTGTGCAAAATGCCGGATCCGGGCGGGCATCGCGCCCATGGTGCCGGCGATCGAAGCGGAGCAATCGAGGTGGATCAGACTATCGACACGGGCGACGCCAACACACGGGTTGCTGATGGCTTTCGGCGGGTACGTGCAGCCAGCCTCGATCTGATCGCCGGCCTCGCCGCCGAGGACACCGTGGCGCAGTCGATGGCCGGGGCCAGTCCGAGCAAATGGCATCTTGCCCATACAACCTGGTTCTTCGAGCAGTTCGTGCTCGCGCGTGATCCCGGCTACCGGTTCTTCGACGAGGACTGGTTGTTCCTGTTCAACTCCTACTATCAATCGGTCGGGCCGATGCACGCGCGCCCGCAGCGCGGCTTGCTGACCCGGCCGACTCTGGCCGAGGTGCTGGCCTACCGGGCCTGTATCGACGAGCGCATGCAAGGCCTGTTTGAACAAGGTATCGATGCTGAACTTGATGCCCTGGTCACGCTTGGCCTCAATCACGAGCAACAGCATCAGGAATTGCTGCTGACCGACATCAAGCACCTGTTCTCGTTGAATCCATTGCAGCCGGTCTATCGGGATCTGCCGGCAGCGGCGCCATCGTCGAGCACGTCGCTCGCCTTCATCGCCGGGGCCGATGGCATCATCGAGATCGGTCATGCCGGTGTCGACTTCGCCTTCGATTGCGAGACGCCACGCCATCGCAGCCTGCTGCATCCGCATGCGCTGGCCAATCGGCCGGTCAGCAATGCCGAGTTCGCCGGGTTCATCCACGACGGCGGCTATCGCACGCCGACGCTGTGGATGAGTGAGGGCTGGAATACCGTTTGCCAGCGCGGCTGGACGCATCCGATGTACTGGAACGATGCGCTGGATGCCGAATTCACCTTGGCCGGTTTGCGTGGCATCGATCCACACGCGCCGGTCAGTCATCTCAGCTTTTTCGAGGCCGATGCGTTTGCGCGCTGGGCTGGCGCGCGTTTGCCGACCGAGGCTGAATGGGAATCTGCGGCGCAGGCTTTCGACCCGACGAAAGGAAATTATGTCGAATCCGGTCTGCTCCATCCACAAGCCGCGAGCGCGCAAACAGGTCTGCAGCAAATGTTCGGTGATGTCTGGGAATGGACCGGCAGCCCGTATGTGAACTATCCCGGATACCGGGCCCTGCCCGGCGCGCTGGGCGAGTACAACGGCAAGTTCATGTGTGGCCAGTATGTCTTGCGCGGCGGTTCGTGTGTGACACCGCATGATCACATGCGTGCAAGCTATCGAAATTTCTTCGCCCCGACCGATCGCTGGCAGTTCATGGGGCTGCGCCTGGGGATAGACCGATGACGCCAGCCAGCCCAGCCGGGAATCGTAGCTGCGATGCCGCGACATCAACCGATGAATTCGCGACCGACGTGTTGCGCGGACTCGCGCAGTCGCCCAAACGCATTCCGTCGAAGTATTTCTACGATGCGCGCGGCTCGGAGCTGTTCGAGCAGATCTGCGAACAGCCCGAGTACTACCTGACCCGCACCGAGCTGGCGATAATCGAGGACAACGCCGCCGACATCGCCAAGGCGATCGGGCCGCGCGCCCTGCTCGTCGAATACGGCAGCGGTGCCGGCATCAAGACGCGCCTGTTGCTCGATGCGCTTGAACAGCCGGTTGGCTATGTGCCGGTCGAGATTTCACAAAGTGCGCTCGATGCCAGCGTGGAAAACCTCGGCGAGGAATTCCCCGATGTCGACATGTTGCCGATCAGTGCCGATTTCACCCAGACGGTCGAACTGCCGACTCCGGAGCAGGCCGCGCAGCGCACCGTCGTGTTCTTTCCGGGATCGACCATCGGCAACTTCGAGCAGCGCGAGGCGATCGCCCTGCTGCGCACCATGGCCACCGAGATGGGCTGTGATGGCGCGGCGCTCGTCGGCATCGACCTGAAGAAAGATGCCGCGATTCTTGAGGCCGCGTACAACGACGCCGCCGGCGTCACCCGCGACTTCACCTTGAACCTGCTGGCCCGGATCAATCGCGAACTTGATGCCGATTTCGATCTGACCCGATTCGATCATCGCGCCCGCTACAACGCGCTGGCCGGTCGCATCGAAACGCATATCGTCAGCCGTAGCGATCAGACCGTGCGTATCGGCAAGCAGCGTTTCGCATTCGCCGAGGGCGAGGCGATGCTGGTCGAATACAGTTGCAAGTATTCGCCGGAGGATTTTGCCGCAATGGCGGCCAAGGCCGGCCTGCGCGTTGCGCACACCTGGAGCGATCCCCGCCAATGGTTTGCCATGCACATGCTCGAGCGGGCCTGATCAACAGGGTCGCGGCGCTGTTCGGATTGACGGTGCTCGTGCGAGGACTGAAGCGTAAATCTCGGCAGGCTGCCATCGAGCGACGTACAGTAGCTGCCTGAGCCTTGCCCAGGTCGTCCTGCCATGAGCGAACCCCTGCCGCGTCTGTTGATTGTCGAGGACGATCCGACCATCGCTGACAACCTGTTTGCGTTTTTCGAGTCACGCGGGTTCTCGGTCGATGCCGCCTATGACGGCCGCACCGCCCTGCATCGGCTGGCTACGGAATCTTTCGAGGCGGTCATTCTCGATGTCGGTCTGCCGGCGATTGATGGTTTGGCTGTTCTGCATCGCTTGCGCAATGAGTTGGGTCTGGCCGTGCCGGTATTGTTGCTGACCGCGCGTGACGAAATAGGCGACAAGCTGGCTGGCTTTTCACATGGCGCGGATGATTACGTGACCAAGCCGTTTGTGCTGGTCGAGGTCGAGGCGCGCGTGCGTGCCTTGCTTGCGCGTGCGGCGGGCCGGGTGGCGACGCCGCTGCGGCAATTCGGTTCGCTGCGTCTGGATTCGCGCCGCCACCAGTTGCACATCGGCGCGACCGAGGTACGCCTGACGCCGAAGGGCTGGAGCATCATCGAACTGCTCCTGCGCGATCCGGGGCGGGTCGTTCCGCGAGCCGAAATCGAGCACGCACTCTGGGGTGATGACCCGCCTGAGACCGATGCCCTGCGCAGCCAGATTCATTTACTGCGCAAGGCCCTGGTCGAAGCCGGCTTCGACGGCCTGGAAACCGTGCACGGGGTGGGGCTGCGTCTGGTCGCAGGTACGAAGCCGCAATGACCAACACGCTGACCGCGCGCGTCACCTGGGCGATGACCGCGACGGTCGCCTTGTTTGTCGGCCTGATGGCCGTGCTCGCGTTCTCGATCATGTACGAGCAGGAGGACGATCTGGCCAACCAGCTTGTGCAGATCGAGATGCATCGGCTGATCGAGCGCATCGACGCCGGCGAGATCAATACCGATCGGCAACCGATTGAGGTCGGGCCGCGCACCGAAGCCTGGTTGGCCGATCAGGTGGCCGCCGCGGCGATGCCGGCGGCCTTGCGCGGCCTGACAGCCGGGCCGCACGAGATTGAACTCGGCGATCGTGTGCTGCATGCGATCATTGCCGAGTCGAGTGCCGGCCAGCTGACCGTGGTCTTTGACGCCACCCGCAACGAGCAACGGGTCAACCGCTTCGGCTTGATCATGCTGCTGCTGTGGAGCCTGTGCCTGGTTGCCGGCTACTGGTTGGCGCGGGCGACGGCGGGCATCGTCGTTGGCCGCATGCAGGCGATCACCGAACGCATCGCCGGCTGGGATCCGGATGCGGCCCAGCCCGCCGAGCAGAAAATTGCGAGCAAGGATGAAGCCGGACGCCTGCTCGAAGCCTTCAATCGCATGCAGGATCGGGTCGACCGATCGATTGCGCGCGAGCGCGAGTTCGCCGCCAATCTGAGCCACGAAGTCCGCACGCCGCTGGCCGCATTGCGCTCGGATATCGAAATGGCCAGTCTCGATCTCAGCCTGACACCAGCACAGCAGCCGCGGCTCCAGCGTATGGCCAGTGCACTCGATGAGGTCAGCGCGACAATCGATGCCGCCCGCGCGCTGAGCCGCCCGCGTCGCGATCCGAACCGCCAGCCATTCGATCTTGGCGAACTGATCGAGGATGTCTGCACAACCCTTGCCGCCCGCGCCGAAGCCGCCGGATTGCGCATCCGCAACGAAGTGACGATGGGTCATTCGGTGCATGCCGATCGCTATGCCTTGCAGATTGTCCTGCGCAACCTGATCGGCAATGCGGTTGATCACGCCGCACCCGCCCGGCTCGATATCCGGATTGCAGGTGAGGCGCTGGTGATCGAGGACGACGGCCCCGGAATCGATGCGCACGAATTGTCGTTCGTATTCGAGCGTTTCCACCATGGCCGGCTTGTCGATCAGGCTGGTGCGACGGAATCGGCGGATGCCGACCACGGCCTCGGTCTGGCCATTGCGCGGCGCGTCTGCGAGCAACAGGGATGGCTGATCAGCGTCACCTCCATGACATCGGGCGAGTGCCGCGGCACGCGCTTCGAGCTGGTCTTCGACGAAAATTCGACATGATCGACACGCGACTTCGACGCCGCACTGCATAATCTGAGCGGCTTCAATGCCAGAGGGGGAGTCGTGCAGCGGATGTCAAACGCAGGAATTTCGGATCAGGGTTTTTCGGGTGCGCGTTCGCGCTGGGGCCAGTACCGGCATCTGTTCCTGCTGTGGTTGCTGTTCCTCGCCACAGCGCTGCTGACGCGCACCGTGCTGGTGGCGATCAGCGTGCATGCCGGTCTCATTTCGCTCGCCGACCTGCCGCATGCATTTGCGGCCGGTTTCCTGCTCGACGCCGTGGCCGGCCTGTATCTGTGCCTGCCGTTCGCCCTGTGGATCTGGTTGATGCCGGCACGCTGGTATGCCTCGCGCATCGGCCGCGCCATCGTCTACCTCGGTTTCGCCCTGGCCGTTTTCGGCTTGCTCTACCTGATCGCCGCCGAGTATTTCTTCTTTGATGAATTCAACGCGCGCTTCAATTACACCGCCGTCGAATACCTGATCTACCCGACCGAGGTGATCGGCAACATCCGCGATTCCTATCCGGTCGATACGGTGCTTTCGCTGTGCGCGCTCGGCGGCCTCGCGATTGCCTGGCTGCTGCGTCGGCGTATCGCCAGGGGATTCGCCAACCCGGTGCACTTCGGTCGACGCAGCCTGGTCACCGCCGCACTCGTCCTGGCGACGCTGGCATCGGCATGGGCAATCAGTCTTGAATCGATCCAGAGCGCACAGGAAAACCGCATCGCCGATGAAGTAGCGGCGAACGGCGTCTATTCATTCTTCAGCGCCTTGCGCAACGCACGCATCGACTACGAGCGCTACTACGCGACCTTGCCCGAAGCCGAGGCGGCGACACGCGTGCGCCGGCTCCTGCAGCAAACCAACACGCGCTGGCTGGCTGCACCCGATGCGCCCGGAAATCCGCTCGCGCGCGCAGTCGACAACTCCGACCTCGGCGCGCCACGCAAGCTGCATGTGATCTTCCTGTTCCAGGAATCGATGGGCGCCGAATTCGTCGGCAGCCTCGGCGGCAAGGGCTGGACGCCGAATATCGATCGCATCGCGGCGGAAAGCCTCAGTTTCACGCATATGTATGCGAGCGGCACGCGAACTGTGCGTGGCATGGAAGCGTTGACCACGTCGCTGGCACCGGTGCCGCCGGAATCCGTGGTCAAGCGCAGCGGCAACGAGAACCTGTTCAACCTGTCGACGATCATGCGCAAGCAAGGCTGGTCGCCGACCTTCATCTACGGCGGTTACGGCACTTTCGATGACATGAATTCGTACTATCGCGCGAATGGCTGGCGCGTGATCGATCGTACCGACATGCCGAAGCCGAAGTTCGCCACGATCTGGGGCATCGCCGACGAAGAGCTGTTCGACAACGCGCTCGAAGAGTTCGATCGACAGGTCGCGAGCGGTGAGCGGATCTTCTCGCTGGTCATGAGCACCTCGAACCACAAGCCGTATCTGTTTCCCGAGGGCATCCCGGGGATCAAGGCAAAAGGCGGCGGGCGCGAGGCCGGTGTGCGCTATTCCGACTATGCGATTGGCCGATTCTTCGATCAGTTGCAGAAGAAGCCCTGGTACAAGGACACCGTTCTCGTCATCGCCGGTGACCACGGCGCGCGGGTCTATGGTCGCGCCCAGATTCCGGTCTCCAACTACACCATTCCATTTGTCGTGCATGCGCCAGGAATGATCGCCGCACAACGCGTCGATACCCTGGTCAGCCAGGTCGATATCGGCCCCACCGTGCTCGGACTTCTGCGTCTGAACTATGAATCCTGGCTGCCGGGCCGCGACATCCTGCGCATGGGGCCGGATGATGGCTACGCGATTTTCAACCACAACCGCAACGTCGCCATGATGCGCAATGACGAGCTGGCCGTGCTCGGCTTCCGCAAGTCGGTCGGTACCGAGCGCTACGATGCCGCACGCGACGAACTCACCAGTGCCGCGGACAATATCGAACTTGAACGCGATACCCAGGCGCTGTTCCAGTTGTCCTGGACGTTGTTCGCCGACGGCCGTCAGCGCGAGAAGTGATGGACGGTCCGCGTGCGCCATCGCGCCGGGTCGGTCTGGCGCGCTACCTGCTGATCGATGTGGTCGGCGTCACCGCGCTGTTCTGCGCCACCGCGCTGATCCTGCGCGAATCAGGCTGGGATCTGCGCATCGAGGACTTGTTCTACGATCCGCTCGCGCATGGATTCGGCTTGCGTCATTCGGCCTGGCTCGAATTGCTCGGTCACCAGCTGTTGCTGGTCGTGCCGATCGGAACCGGCCTGCTCGCCGGCGTCGCCGCGATCGCCGCGCCGCGGTTCGAGGCCTTGCGTCCGTGGCGATCGGTACTGTGGGCACTGTTCGTCGCGATTTGCCTCGGGCCGTTGGCGATCGGCGTCCTCAAGCAGTTCACCGCCGCCCATTGTCCCTGGGACATCGTGCGCTATGGCGGCTACGCCGACTACATCCTGCCGTGGTTCGCCAGCTCGCGCGCTGAAGCCGGCCGCTGCCTGCCCAACAGCCATGCCGGTGCAGGTTTTTCGCTGATCGCGCTGTACTTTACCGGTTGGGTCGCTGGTCGCCCTGGCTGGCGTTGGTCGGGGCTCGCGATCGGTCTGGCTGCCGGTCTGTTGTTCGGCTTCGTGCGTACTGCGCAGGGCGCGCACTTTGCGAGTCATTCGCTGTGGTCGGCGGCGATCGACTGGTTGATCGCAAGCCTCGTCTTTATTCCGCTGATCTGCGTGTCGACGCGCACGAGTCCGCCGACGCTTTCACTGGCCGAATCAGCGCGATAAGTCCGCCGCCTCAGGAAACCCCCGCGCGCCTGTGCGGGACGGGGAAGTCTGTGTGCTCAGACCTTCGGATTGTGGGCCAGCGCGAAATCGATCGCCGCACACACCGCAGCGGCTTGAGCCGCATTGCACTGCTCAGGTGTTGCGCGCGGACTGTCCGGATAGACCTCGGTGGTTGTGGTGTAGGGCGCATTGGTGACGCCTGCGCACAGACCCAGCGGCTTGAATGCATAGCGGATGACGCCGGGTGAGAACACCGCCGAGCCGATGATCTCGCCCTTGGCGTCGGCGGGTGCGATATGGGTGACTTTCGCCACCGCGTCGATGATCGCCTGATGGAACTCGGGCTGCGGGCTGTCGGTGTCGTCGACCAGATAGAAACCATCGGGAATCTCGCCCGGCTCGAAATCAATGCCGTCACGAGCGGCAAGCGCTGGACGGAATTCGGATTCGTCGCTGTCGGTGGTCTCGTGCAGGTCGATATGCACGAGCGCACGGTCGACGAACGGCGCAACGAATTGCATCAGCGCCGCCGATTCCTTCGCGGGGCTGTTGGTCTCGAATGACCGGTTCGGATCGAGTGCGTCGCGGTTCCAGCGATGGATCATCTCGTAGGCCCATGGGCTCACGCAGGGTGCGACGATCAGGTTGACCCGGCCTGAATAGTCCGCTGCATGCTGATCGAGAAAGCGCAGGGCGCCATGCACGCCACTGGTTTCATAGCCGTGCACGCCACCGGTGACGAGAACAATCGGCAGCGCGTCATCCCAGTCGCGACTGCGAAGCGCAAACAGCGGGTAACTGTCGGTGTGATAGTCGAGGCGTCCGTACTGTTCCACATCAAAGTGAGCACGCAAGGAATCGATCCTGCTGAGCACCTCATCGGCGTAGCTGCGCTTGATCGATTGCTGTGCCAACCAGGCGGATTTCTCGGCATCGCCCCACGGCGTGCCCGGTGTGCCGATTGGATTAGGTGCTGGATTGGTCATGGTGTCACGCGCTCCGTGAGTCAGCGAAATTGAGCGCGCCACTTTATCATCCGAAGGTCAAAGCTCGCGATGAATGCCGTCAGCATCAATGGTGGGAGTTCACGCCCCACCATCGGTGGCGCGCTGTCGCGCAGCTAACATGGATCCGGGCGATTGCCGTTCCTTCTCTCCCCCTGTAGGAGCCCGTTTACGGGCGAGCTTTTGGCTGGCTTGGACGAAGAGCTCGCCCCTGGCGGAGCTCCTACAAGGCTTGCGGTTGGCCTGTAGGAGCCCGTTTACGGGCGAGTTTTTGCTTTGGCTTGACGGCCTCGGGAGAAGGAAAAACCTGCTGGCCGCGCGCCTTTACAATCAACGAGTTACGTTATGTTAGATGAGAGGGACTTCAGTCCCGATGCCCTTCGGCACGCTGCGGCAAAACCCTTCGCGCTCGATGCCTCCGTGCGCGTCGGCTAGAACGCCTCGTCGATTGCCGTGACCGGAATCGAGAAGCCGATGTTCTGGGCATCTTTCAGCACCATCGTATTGATGCCGACCACGCGTCCCTGAGGGTCAATCAGCGGGCCGCCACTGTTGCCCGCATTGATTGGCGCGTCGGTCTGCAGATAGATGCGCTCGCCGTCCTCGCGGAATCCTGAAAACACGCCCGAGGTCACCGTGTAGGTGAGTCCCGAGGGGTTGCCGATCGTGAACAAAGGGCTGCCCTGGGCAAGATCATCCAGATTGCCGGCGACAAGAAACGGGCAATCGTTGTCGTTGAGGGTGAATTCGGCCAGGTCGAATCGTTCGGAGATGGTGACGTTGGCTACCGAGTACTCGGTTCCGTCGACCAGTGAAACCTTCAAGTGTGAGTATTTGAATTTCCATGCCTCGTCATGGATCTTGTTGTCGATTTCGGAGCGGTAGGTGTCGGCGAGGCCATCGAACTCGGCTTTGCGCCGATTGATCTCCTCGCGGAGCTTGAGCAGATCGGCCGAGGAGGCATTCGAGCGCAGTGCTTTCTGGTACTCAATACTCAGTCGCTCGACTTCGATCAGCAGATCCCTCTTTTGCTCGACGTACGCGCCCTGGATTTCTCTGGACGAGGCAACATCGCTGCGCCTTTTTGCCTCGTTGAATTCAATGACATGCCGATTGGTAACTACGCGGCAGTCAGAGTCGACGATGAATCCCGAGCCTGAGGCGCCCCATTCGGTCTGGATGAATACCGTTGCGTTGCGCGCCCGCTCGATCTCGTTCTTCGGCGGATGGCTCGCATCGAGCCGCGCACGCAGGCTGCCCGCGATGGACGCATCGGGAGATTTCTTCGTTGCTGCATCGTTGCTCGCGATCGGTGTCGGGGCAGGAGCTTCATCGGCGTTGCCCTTGTGTCGACCCAAAGCCATCCAACCGAGTCCGATCATGACCACGGCACCGGCAAGGACGATGCCGAGCATGCCCGGGCCCTTGCGTTCGATGTCACGTGCGCTGGCCGGTCGCCCGATACTCTTCTGCGCGAGATACGCCTCGTACTTCGCGACGTAGATCCCACACGAAACACATTGCTCCGCATCGGCCTGCTCGATTCCACACTTCGGGCATTTCATTGCGTGACGCTCCTCCCCTGATCCAGATCCAGCCCGCATCTTCCGTCGAATCACGCTTGTCGCACAACTAAAAAAGGGGACGGAGGAATTATCCGTTTGAAATGTCGGCATCAATTTCGCCGAATACCCCGCCGATTACGTTTCGCGGCCGGCCGCGTGCGCGCACTGCCACTGGTCGATTGAGTGATTTCCCGAGCATCGCCTGAAAGCGTGCGTCGCCAAGCGCGCGCTCCTGCTGCATATGCTTGCGAACGCTCGCGAGTTCCGCTTCGCTGACTCCTGCGTCGAGCCATTGTCGATAGAACGCGGCGCATGCGCAGGGATTCGCGCCCACGGATAGATAGGCCGGATGCGGAGTAACGCTGGGGTCGGCGGCAAGGCCCAGATTCGCCTTCGCGCTCGACCAGGGATAGCTCCCGGCTGAATCGACCATCGCGGCCCGAACCGGGTTGAGGTCGATATAGCGGTACACCATCAACAGATAGTTCTCGTTCTGCACCAGACACGAGCGAAATCGCCCTTCCCACAAGGTTCCGGTTCGGCCATGGCGTCGATTGAAAGCTGCCACATATCGTTGGTTGAGCAGGCGCATGGCGCGGGCCAGGTCAGGCGCTTCATTCGCCGTCATCAGTAGGTGGACGTGGTTGCCCATCAGGGCATAGGCGTGAACTGCCAGATCATGGGCGCTGGCGACCTCGTCGAGCAGATCCCGATAGCGCGCGCAGTCGCTGTCGTCGACAAAGACGGCCGCTCGATTCACGCCGCGCTGGGTGATGTGCATGGGGATACCAGGGAGGACAAGTCGTGGTCGGCGCGGCATGCGGGCGCTCCAGTCCGGAAGTGGACTGCCAGCGTGCCTCATGCTTTCCGCCTCGTCAGTCGGAATTCGCAGCGAAGTCTTGTAGGAAAACGGCGCGATTCAAACGAATAATTCCTCCGTCCCCTTTTTGGTCCCCTTTTTGTGGGCACCAAAAATCAATTGAGTCGTATTTGCATTCAATTCTTCAGTTTTGTTCGGGTGTACTCTCCGGTGCGGGGCGTACCTGGATTTGTCGCAGGCTGAGTCTGGCATCGTCAGATTCAACGCAGGCACCTACAAATTTGTGATCTTGTACTGGGGTAATCTTCATGATGCCGCATGCATGCTGTTTCCGTTTCAGCCGTACCATGCTGTCCTGGTTCCTGTTGCTGCTGGCTTTGGCCTTGCTGCCGACGCTCTGCGCTGCGCAGAGCGCCAATGATGGCTTCGATCCGAATGCGGACAACAATGTTCTTGCGCTGGCGCTGCAGCCTGACGGCAAGCTGATTGTCGGCGGCGCTTTCACCACGATCGCCGGTCAGCCCCGCACTCGTCTCGCGCGGCTGAATGTCGACGGCAGTATTGATTCCAGCTTTGTCGCCACGGTCGTGGACAACACGGTTGCCGCCATCGCGGTGCAGAGTGACGGGCGTATCGTGATCGGCGGCAGCTTTACCCAGGTTGGTGCCAGCCTGCGGAATAACCTCGCGCGCCTGAATGCTGATGGCACTGTGGACACGGCGTTCAACCCCAATGCGAATGGTGCCGTCTTTGCGCTGGCGTTCCAGGCCGATGGCAAGCTGGTCGTGGGCGGCAATTTCGCCACGATCGGTGGGCAGACACACAATTTTCTGGCGCGGCTGAATGCTGATGGCACCCTGGATGCGGCGTTCACCCCGAGTGCGAACAACTACGTTATCGCACTGGCGCTGCGGCCCGATGGCAAGCTCGTCGTGGGCGGCAACTTCACCACGATCGACGGCCAACCGCGCAACTACCTGGCGCGACTGAATACCGGCGGCTCGCTGGATATGACGTTCAATCCGAATGCGAGTGATGCCGTCCTGGCACTGGTGCTGCAGCCCAATGGCAAATTGGTGGTGGGTGGTGGTTTCACCGTGATCGGCGGTCAGGTGCGCAATCGCCTGGCGCGACTGAATGCCGATGACACAATCGATGCAGGGTTCAATCCGAATGCGAACAATGCCGTCTGGACACTCGTCCTGCAGCCGGATGGCGAGCTGGTGGTGGGTGGTGCTTTCAACTCGATCAGCGGGCAGGTACGCAAATCCATTGCGCGGCTGAATACCGACGGCACGCTGGATCTGGGGTTTGATCCAAATGTGGACGATACCGTCCGGGCACTGGCGCTGCAGTCCGATGGCAAGTTGGTGTTGGGCGGCGCTTTCGCATGGGTCGGCGGCCAGCCGCGTAATCATCTGGCGCGGCTGAATGTCGATGGCACGCCGGAAACGGCGTTCAACCCGGATGCGAACAATCCCGTCTATGCACTGGCCCTACAGCCCGATGGCAAACTGGTGGTAGGCGGAGATTTCACCACGATCGTCGGTCAGACGCGCAATCACCTGGCGCGGCTGAATGCCGATGGCACGCTGGACACGGCGTTCAACCCAAACGCGAACAATGGCGTCTTCGCACTGGCGCTGCAGCCCGATGGCAAGCTGGTGGTGGGCGGTTTTTTCACTACGATCGGCGCTCCGGTGCGCAATCGTATTGCGCGGTTGAATGCCGACGGCACACTGGACGCGGCGTTCAATCCAAATGTGGATGGCGCGGTCACCTCTCTGGTGCCTCAGCCCGATGGCAAGCTGGTGGTGGGCGGCTGGTTCGCCACAATCAGCGGTCAACCGCGCAACAACCTGGCGCGGCTGAATGCTGATGGCACACTGGACGCGCTGTTCAACCCGAGCGCAAACAATATCGTCTCCGCACTGGCGCTGCAGCCCGATGGCAAGCTGGTCGTAGGCGGTACTTTCACCACGATCGGCGGTCAGTCGCGTAATCACCTGGCGCGTCTGAATGCCGATGGCACGCTGGACACGGCGTTCAACCCGAATGCGAACGATATGGTCGAGGCACTGGCGCTGCAGTCCGATGGCAAGCTGGTGGTGGGTGGCGATTTCACCACGATCAGTGGTCAGTCGCGCAATCGTCTCGCCCGGCTGAATGCCGATGGCAGCGCGGAGATGGCGTTCAACCCGGATGCGAACGGCGGCGTCTCTGCGCTGGCACTGCAGCCCGATGGCAAGCTGGTGGCGGGCGGTGGCTTCACCTCGGTCAGCGGTCAGCCGCGCTACCGCCTGGCGCGACTGAGTGCCGATGGGACGCTGGACGCAACGTTCAACCCGGGCACGGAAGGACAGGTTTTTGCACTCGCGTTACAGTCCGACGGCAAACTGGTGGTGGGCGGTCTATTCAACGCGATCAGCGATCAGACACGCAATTTCATTGCGCGCCTCAGCACGAAGCAAGCTGCACTGCAGTCTTTGAATATCCTAGGCTACACGACGGGTGGCAGCCTCATCACCTGGGCGCGCTCCGGTGCCGGGCCGGAACTGGCATTGCCACCGCAGTTCCTGTTTTCGGTGGGCGGCACCACTTACGCCCCGGTGGGCACCATGCAACGCATCAGCAGCGGCTGGCGGAGCATCGGCTTTGTTCCGCTGTTGAACAGCACCTTCTACTTGCGCGCGCAAGGACAGATCAGCTCAGGTTACGACGCCGGATCCAGCGGCCTGATCGAGAGTACGCGCCAGTTCTACCTCAACGGCAACGACGGCATCTTCATCGACGGTTTCGAGTAGGGCCTGAAAAAAGTGCCAAAGAAGGCGATGGAGTGAACCACTCCATTTCCTTTGTTTTTGGGGCTCCTCAGCGCGGAATATTCCCGGAGTTGGTACAGACTGGATCTGGCATCATCCAAATCAACGATAGACACTTCCGAATCAACGCTTCCATACCGAGATGAATCAATATGTTGCACCGATCCCGTTCCTGTTTCAGCCGTTCTACCCTTCTTTGTTGCCTGCTGCTGGTTCTGACCTTGCTGCCGACGCCATGCGTTGCGCAAAGCGTCAATGATGGCTTCGATCCGAATGCGGATAGCTATGTCCAGACACTTGCGATCCAGCCAGACGGCAAGCTGATTGTCGGTGGTGATTTCACCACAATCGCCGGACAGCCCCGGTCGCGCCTGGCACGACTGAATGCCGATGGCAGCATCGATTCCGGCTTTGCCACCACCGCGGTGGACGGCGTGGTCAATGCCATCGCCGTGCAGGGGGACGGGCGTATCGTGATCGGCGGGGACTTTTCCCAGGTTGGTGGTCAGGCGGGCAGTTACCTGGCGCGGCTGAATGCCGATGGCACGCTGGACACGGCGTTCAACCCGGGTGTGGGCTATCGCGTGTATGCACTGGTGCTGCAGCCCGATGGCAAACTGGTGGTGGGCGGTCATTTCACCACGATCGACGGTGAGCCACGCAACTACCTTGCGCGGCTGAATTCGGATGGCACGCTTGACATGGGGTTCAACCCGAGTGCGGACGGTGTCGTCAGGGCACTGGCGCTGCAACCCGATGGCAAGCTGGTCGCGGGCGGCCTTTTCATGACGATGGGCGGCCAGTCACACAATCGCCTGGCCCGGCTGAATGCCGATGGCACGCTGGACACCGCGTTCAACTTGAACGCGAACAGTTCTGTTTTTGCACTGATGCTGCAACCCGATGGAAAATTGGTGGTGGGCGGTCATTTCAGCTTGATCGGTGCCCAGGCGCGCAATCACCTAGCGCGATTGAATGCCGATGGCACGCTGGACATGGCGTTCAACCCGAATGCGAACAGCAGCGTCGTCGCGCTGGCGCGCCAGCCCGATGGCAAGCTGGTGGTGGGCGGTCAATTCACCACGATCGGCGGTCAGGCACGCAATCACTTGGCGCGGCTGAATGCGGACGACACACTGGACACGACGTTCAATCCGAATATGAACGGTGTCCCTATCTCCCTGCTGACTCAGCCCGATGGCAAGCTTGTGGTCGGCGGGACTTTCAACACCATTGGCGGTCAGGCACGCAATCACCTGGCGCGGCTGAACGCTGATGGCACCCTGGAGACTGTGTTCAACCCGAATGCGAGCGATGCTGTTCGCGCACTGGCAGTGCAGCCCGGTGGCCAGCTGGTGGTGGGCGGTAATTTCAGCACGCTCGGCGGTCAGACGCGCAACCACCTCGCGCGATTGAATGCCGATGGCACGCTGGACTTGGCGTTCAATCCCAATGTGAACAATAGCGTCTACGCGCTGGCGCTGCAGGCCGATGGCAAGCTGGTGGTGGGCGGCAGTTTCAGCACGATCGGCGGTCAGGCGCACAATCGGCTGGCGCGCCTGAACGCCGATGGCACGCCGGAGACGACATTCAACGCGGATGCGAGCGGTGGTGGTGTCTTTGTATTGGCATTGCAGCCCGACGGCAAGGTCCTGGTCGGCGGCGGCTTCACCGCCATCAACGGCCAGGCGCGCAATCGCCTTGCGCGCCTGAACGCCGATGGCACGCTGGACACGGCGTTCAACCCGGATGCAAACGAGCGTATCCAGACACTCGCACTGCAGCCCGATGGCAAGCTGGTGGTGGGTGGTCATTTCACCACGATCGGTGGTCAGACGCGCAATCGCCTGGCGCGCCTGAATGCCGATGGCACGCTGGACACGGCGTTCAATCCGGACGCGAGTCTCCCCGTCTTCGCAATGGTGCTGCAGCCGGATGGCAAGCTGGTCGTTGGCGGTCAGTTCACCGCGATCGGTGGTCAGCTACGCAATGGGCTGGCACGCCTGAATACCGATGGCACGCTGGATACAGCGTTCGCCCCCAATCCGAACAGTTCCATTTTTGCGCTGGCGCTGCAGCGCGATGGCATGCTGGTCGTAGGCGGTACTTTCACCACGATCGGCGGTCAGTCGCGAAATCGTCTGGCACGGCTGAATGCCGATGGCACGCTGGACGTGGCGTTCAGCGCGGATGTGGACAATTCCGTCTTTGGATTCGCGGCGCAGCCCGATGGCAAGCTGGTGGTGGTCGGTCAGTTCACCATGATCGGTGGTCAGCCACGCAACAACATTGCACGGCTGAGTGCGCCACAAGCGGCGCTGCAGACGCTGGATATCCTCAGCTACACCGCGGGTGGCAGCGTCATTACCTGGGCGCGCTCCGGCACCGGGCCGGAGCTGGCCTTGCCGCCGCAGTTGTTGTCTTCGCTGGACGGCACAACCTACGCGCCGGCGGGAACCATGCAGCGCATCGGCAGCGGCTGGCGCAGCATCGATTTCGTTCCGCCGTTGAACGGCACTTTCTATCTGCGCACGCAAGGGCAGGTCATCTCCGGCTATCAAAATGGATCGAGCGGCCTGATCGAGAGTACGCGCCAGTTCTACCTCAACGGCAACGACGGCATCTTCATCGACGGTTTCGAGTAGGAACCGTCGAGCAGGGTCAGGTTCACTTGCCGAGCCTGACTCCGCGTTGAGGTTTTGCCCCTGTTTTTACGTTTTGAAGATTTTTTACACGCCGAGTCAGACATCTTCCGATTCGGCACGGATATCTGCCAATAGGCGCTCTTTTACCGGTGGGAGGCAGCATCATGCTGACGCATCCATATCGTTCCTGTTTCAGTCGCACGGCCTTTCAACATTTTCTGCTGCTGCTGATTTTTGCCTTGCTGTCGGCAGTCTGCGTCGCGCAGAACGCGAATGATGGATTCGATCCGAATGCGAACGATACTGTCCGTGCACTGGCGGTTCAATCCGATGGCAAGCTGGTTTTCGGCGGTGATTTCACGACGATTGCCGGGCAGCCCCGCTCGCGCCTGGGCAGACTGAACGTAGATGGCAGCGTGGATGCCAGCTTTGCCGCGACCGTTGTGGACGGCACAGTTCGTGCGATCGCCATTCAAGGAGATGGACGTATCGTGATTGGCGGCAACTTTGCCCAGGTTGGCGGTCAGGTGCGCAATCATTTGGCACGCCTGAATGCCGATGGCTCGTTGGATACGGCGTTCAATCCGAATGCGGACAATACCGTCCGCACCTTGGCGCTGCAGCCCGATGGCAAGCTGGTGGTGGGTGGTGATTTCAGCATGGTCGACGGTCAGACGCGCAATCGCCTGGCGCGCCTGAATGCCGATGGCGCGCTGGACTCGGCGTTTGATCCGAATGCGAACAGTGAAGTCTGGGCACTGACGCTGCAGCCCGACGGCAAGCTGGTGGTCGCCGGTGAATTCACGACGATCGGCGGTCAGTCGCGCGTTGCAATTGCCAGGCTGAATGCCGACGGCAGCGTGGATACCGCTTTCAATGCGTATGTGAACATTGCCGTCTATGCACTGGCGCTGCAGCCCGATGGCAAGCTGCTGTTGGGCGGAAATTTCACCACGGTCGGCGGTCAGCCGCGCAGTCACCTGGCGCGGCTGAATGCCGATGGCACGCTGGACATGGTGTTCAACCCCAACGCGAACAGTACCGTTTACGGACTGGCAATCCAGCCGGATGGCAAGCTGGTAGTCGGCGGTGTTTTCACCACGATCGACGGTCAGGCTCGCAAGCGCCTGGCGCGACTGAACATCGATGGCACGCTGGACCTGGCGTTCAACCCGGATCCGAACAGTGCCGTCACCGCATTGGCGGCGCAGCTCGATGGCAGGCTGCTGGTGGGCGGCGTTTTCACCTCGATCGGGGGTCAGCCGCGCAATCACCTGGCACGCCTGGATGCCGATGGCACGCTGGACACGGTGTTCAACCCGAGTGCGGACAATACCGTTGTCACACTGGCGCTGCAGCCCGATGGCAAACTGGTGGTGGGTGGCTATTTCAGCATGATCGGGGGCCAGCCGCGCAATCGCCTGGCGCGGCTGAATGCCGATGGCACCCCGGACATGGCGTTCAACCCGACCGCGGACAATGGCGTTGCCGCAGTGGTGCTGCAATCCGGTGGCAACCTGGTGGTGGGTGGGAACTTCACCACGATGAACGGTCAGCCGCGCCTTGGCATCGCGCAGCTATATGCCGATGGCACGCTGGATCCGGCGTTCAGCCCGGATGCAAACAATGCTGTTTCCGCACTGGCGCAGCAACCTGATGGCAAGTATGTGGTGGGTGGCAGTTTCACCATGATCGGTGGCCAGGTACGCAATCGCCTGGCGCGCCTGATCGTCTATGGCTTGCTGGATACGGCATTCAATCCGAACGTCAACGACACCGTCTGGGCGCTGCTGCTGCAGCCCGATGGCAAGCTGCTCGTGGGCGGAAATTTCACTGCGGTTGGCGGTCAGACCCGCAATCGCCTGGCACGCCTGAATGCCGATGGCTCGCTGGATCCGGCGTTCAACCCGAATGCGGACGGTGGCGTCTATGCACTGGCGCTGCAGCCCGATGGCAAGCTGCTGGTGGGCGGAAATTTCACCACGATTGGCGGTCAGCCGCGTAATCGCCTGGCGCGACTGACTACCTATGGCACCCTGGATACGGCGTTCAATCCGGATGCAAACAGTACCGTTTATGCGTTGGCGCTGCAGCCCGATGGCAAGCTGGCGGTGGGTGGAAACTTCACCACGATTGGCGGCCAGCCGCGCAATCGCCTGGCGCGACTGACTGCCGATGGCTCGTTGGATACGGCGTTCAATCCGAATGCGGACAATGGCGTTTATGCACTGGCGCTGCAGTCCGATGGCAAGCTGGTGGCGGGCGGTGTTTTCACCACGATCGATGGTCAGCCGCGCAATCACATTGCGCGGCTTAGCACGTCACAAGCGGCACTGCAGGCGCTGAACATTCGCGGCTACACGACGGGCGGCAGTGTCACTACCTGGTTACGCTCCGGTTCGGGTCCGGAACTGGCACTACCACCACAGCTTCTGTCTTCGCTGGACGGCATCACCTATGCCCCAGCAGGCACCATGCAGCACACCAGCAGCGGCTGGCGCAGCAGCGGATTTTCGCCGCCACTCAACAGCGCCTTCTATCTGCGCACGCGAGGCCAGATCAGTTCTGGTTATCACAATGGATCGAGCGGCCTGATCGAGAGCACGAGGCAGTTCTACCTCAACGGCAACGACGGCATCTTCATCGACGGTTTCGAGTAGGAGCTGCGGCAAGGATCATTGGGGGCTGGCGTCATACCGGGCGCGCTTCAACCTTGTTGCCCGGAGCACCGACAAACCGCGATCAGAGTTGGCGAATCCTGTCAGATTCAACGCAGGCAGCTGCAAATTGCGCGCTTGCCCTGGGGCAATCACCATCATGCCGCATGCCTGCTGGTTTTGATTCAGCCACGTGGCGCTGCACTGTTTCCGGTTGCCGGTTTTGCCCTTGCTGCCGGCGCTCTGCGTCGCGCAGCGCGCCACCAATAGTTTGGATATCAATGCGAACAACAATGTCGAGACCCCGGCGATTCGGAGTTGAACTCACCACAACCCTCCGTTCATGATTTGGCAAGTTCCGGATCCAGCAGAAACAGGGAACTCTCTCGGCTGAGTGCGGCGAAGTTCTTGCGTCGGCGAGCTATGGACGATGCGCGATCTGTCGCTATGATCGGCACTGTCCAATGCCGCGACGCTGTTGGTGCGACACTCCTGAAGAGCGCAGAGGCAGGATATTGGCTATCCACAAGCGAGACAGCCGAGTGCGTGGGCGCCCCATTTCGGGTTTCATGTGTTTCAGAGAGTGAGCGATGCAGTATCGGTTTGCCGAATTTGTTTTGAATGCAGAGACGGAAACCCTCGTCGGCCCGCTCGGCCCGCTACCGCTGCGTCAGCGGACATTCCAGTTGTTGCGCACATTGCTGGAGCACGCGCCGTCGCTGGTTACTCGCGACACGATCCTCGACGAGGTATGGGGTCACGATGCACTGTCACGCAACGTGCTGCCGCAGACGATCAGCGAAATACGTCAGGTGCTTGGCGACAGCGCGCAGTCGCCACGCCTGGTCGAAACGCGCCACCGGCGCGGATACCGCATGATGGTTGAGGTGGAGCGGCTGGCGGCTGCGCCAGTTGACGTTCGGACCGCGGACTCCGCCGCAGACAGGTCGGTCGGCAACATGGGAGTCGCCGATTTCACCAAGCCGGAAGCCGCCCTCCTGGTCATTCCACCCAAGACCATGCACCGATGGCGTTGGGTCTGGATTCTCGTTGCATGCCTGTCGTTGGCTGCAAGCGCTTTCGTCTGGCGCGATCTTCGTGAGCAACCCGGCGATATTCCGGAGTCGGTTCGCCCCGCGCTTGCCATCCTTGCCGACACCAATGCGGGCGGCCCGGCGTGGCTGCCGGATGCAGGCACCCAATTGCTGACAGTCGCCCTGTCCGGCGACGACCGCCTGCAACTGGTGCGCAGTGACTCACGGGCGGACAAGACGAGTGAAGCCGGTGACAATCGCTGGCAATTCTGGATGCGGGAAGTCCTTGGTGCCGACTATGCGTTGACCGGGACTTGGCAAGTCGACGGCAACGAAATTTCGTTGACTTATTCGTTGTTGCGGCTGAGCGATGGGCGCGTCGCACACGCCGCGAGCATGCGCAATACGGATCTCGCCGCACTATGCCGGGATGTCGCGCAGGATGTGCGGCACAACCTGCGCGTGATCGATCCCGGTTCTGCGTGGCTGGCTGAACTGCCGAGTGAGCCCGTTGCGCGCGAGGCTTACTACCGCGGGCTGGCCGCGCTGGCGCAGGGCGAGCCGGGAACCGCAGTGACAGCGCTGACACAGGCAGCGACCGATCCACACTCTGGCGATCGTGTGCACATGGCGCTCGCGACGGCGTATCGTCGCAGTGGCCGGATGGTGCAGGCGCGCGAGCAGTTTGCGCAGGTGCTGGCCTCCGGCACGGAGCAACTGTCGGTCGGTGAACGTCTGCGTCTGGAAGCCGAATCCGCCCTGGTCAACGATCGCCCGGCCGATGCGGCCGCGTCGATGCGCGCATTGCATCGTCTCACCCCGCAGGATGCGGAGGTTGCATTTGCCTTGACCGACGCGCAGATCCGCGCGCGCCAGGCCGACGCGGCGACAGCCACCTTGACATCCATCAGCACCCTGGCATCCGGCCCGAATGAGGATCCGCGCTGGCATCTTGCCCAGGCCAGGCTCGCTGCGCTGAAGAACGACAATGCGGCGCGCCATGCTGCCGCAGAGCAGGCTTTGCAACTGGCGAAAAAGTTCGGGCGAAAATCATTGGCGGTCGAAGCTGCTGTCGAACTCGCGCAGGCGGAACGTGCGGATGGCGGCCTGCCTGCCGCGCGCAACCGGCTCGAGGCCATTCTTGCCGAAAACCCGCCGCAGGCATTGCTGCCAGAAGTGCTTGCACAACTCGGCAGTGTGCTGCGTGATGTCGGCGAATTCGAAACAGCCGTTCAACATCTTGAAACTGCGCGCAAGCTGTACGCCGCCAACGGAGACCGGTCTGGCGAACTGGATGTACAGATCGAATTGCAGATCATCGACAGCGCACGAGGTCAAAGTGAGCAGGCGTCGCGGGAGTTGATTGCTCTGGAACCGCAGGTGCTGGAGCTCGATGATCCCGTGGTGCTTGCCCGCTACTACAACACGCTGGGGATGCAAGCGGTACGCAATGACCGGATCGATGACGCCAACGCCTGGCTGCAACATGCCGCCACCGAATCACGTCGCGCCAACCAGCCGACCCAGGAAGCCGGTGCCTACACCAATCTTGGCCAGGTGCTGGCGCGCAACAAGCGCTACGACGAAGCAAGCGAAATGTGGGAAAAGGCCCTCGCGGTATTTCGCGACTCAGGTGATCATCTCGGCGAAGCGATCACGCTGGGCAATCTCGGCGCGCTGGCCAGTATCCAGGGCAACGGCCAACGCGGTCGTGACCTCAATCGGGAGGCCGTCGAATTGTTGCGACGAATCGGAGCGAGCCAGCATTTGGCGCGCACCTCCTTCAACCTCGGTCTGGCCGTCGAACGCGAGGGCGATCTGATTGAAGCGGAAAACCTGTTTGCCGAATCGCTGGAGACTTACCGCGCCGGCAAGGGCGGCGATCCAGTTGCGAATGTCATCGCGGGGCTGGCTCGCGTGCAACTGGCGATGGGCAACGCTGCTGCGGTTCGCCAACTGCTGGAGTCGGCTGCGGCGGATATCGCGGAACTGGACAATCCGCTCGCAAAATCAATGGTGGAAGCCGCGTGGGGGCATCTGGAAAGCCTCAGCGGGAATATCGAAGTGAGCCGGCAACATCACCAGCAGGCGCGCAAGCTGAGGCACGAGGCGCATCGCGAGGATTGGCAAGCCATGAGCGATCTGGACTTGCTCATGCTGGATCTGCAGGCTGGCAAACCAGCCGGGCCGGTGCGCGCAGCTTCGGAACGCATCGTCGAGCGGCTGGAACGCATCGACGACCACAGCGGCGCCCTGCGGGCGCTTATCGTGGAAGCCACCGCGCTGATTCGGCTGGATCACGCGCAGGCACTGGAGGTCGTCGCGCACGGCAAGAAGATCAGCGCCAGGAATCTCAACGCAGGCCAGGATCAGGAACTTGACCGACTGCGTATCCTCGCCTCAGATGATCCACCTGCAGAGCAACAGGCCAGGCTTCAGGCCTTGGCGACCGATGCTGCACACAGCGGCTTCCAGACGTTTGCCTGGCGCTGCCAACTGGACGCCCTTGCCGCCGTCGCGCGTGATTTGACGCCTGCGGACAGCGCAAGGCTGCACAGCGATATCGAAAGCCGTGGCTTGGCCGGGCTGTTGACGCCCTTGCCCTAGCCCACGTCAAGGATGGCCGAGTCGGGCGGCTGACCCGGCGGGATCGGCAGTTGGCCATCCGCTATCGCTTTCAACGCCATCGGCTAAAAAACCATTGTGCTCTATCGTGCTGATATGTATGCATTTAATTTTGTTTCCCTACGATCGAAGCATTTCCTGATCGTTTCCGCAGGGTTTCCATAGATGTTGCGCGAGCACAAGCGGCAGGCTGCATCCCGCCGGGCGGCACATCGCCGCCCATCTCCGCAACCGGGGATGAGGAATGCAGCATGCAATGGAAATCCAGGGTCTCAATCGGCAGCGTAATCCCGGCGGTTCGAAGCGATCAGCCCCATCGTGGTCAGGATCTCAGCGGATTTTGTCGGCATTTTGCCGGGTCTCGTGGGCGACGGCATTTCCGAGGCCGGTTTCCAGAATTGAATTCCCTGCCCGGATGCCCCCTACCCGCTTGGCGCAAGCATTCCACACGCTCGTGGGTGGCGCGGTCAGTGAGCACTGCTGCTTACTCCCGGCCGACTCGAGCCTGCTCGGCTTTGCGTCTATCGGCGCGCAGAGATTTCTGTCTGCCCGATCAAGGGAGGACACCATGAGCGTGTCATTGAAGAACACCGTCCGCGACGTTGCTGCGCTGATCGTCGCGCTGTTTTTGATGTCCGGCTGCACCTCCGGCTACGACACCAACTTTCCCCCACCCACCGGCAAGGAAACCTATACCCAAGTCATGCCGATCAGCATTGGTGGAAAGGCCGTGGAAATCCAGCCGCTGCCCCTGGACGAGAGCCGCTATCACGGCGCGCGTGCGCAGTACGGGAATGCAGCCTCGGTGGAAATCGTCGAAGTGCGATCCGCGACGGATCTGGACGCCTACGTCAGCGAACACATCAAGCCACGTTTGGATGGCTACTCCAATCGCGTCAGCGGCAAGTTCAATGGCACATGGAGTTTGCGCGGGAGTGGCAAGACCGGCCGCCTGCATGCCTGGCAAAACCGCAATTGGCTGTTCGTGATCCAGGCATCCAACGACAAATTGTTTGAGGAAGTGGTCGACCACTTTGCCTATATCAGTCGCAGTTGAGGCGCAGGTGCATCAGTGTCAATTGGCCGCAACCCGCCCCAGAGAGCAAACACGAACATGCAGGAACACATGAGTTCTCCCGTGGTTGTATTGAATCCGACATTGTCGGATTCAATACCGATTTTCCCCGATTTGGCGTTCTATTCCGAAGGAATCAACATGTTGCCGCACCCATGTCGCTTGAGTTGCAGCCGAATCGCGCTGCACTGCCTGTTGTTGCTGGTTCTGGCTCTGCTGCCCGCACTCTGCGGCGCGCAGGGCGCCATTGATGGATTCAATCCGAATGCCAACGGCCTTGTCCAGGCGCTGGCGATCCAGCCGGACGGCAAGATCGTTGTCGGCGGTGATTTCACCACGATCGCCGGACAGTCCCGCACCCGCCTCGCGCGGTTGAATGCGGATGGCAGTGTGGATGCCAGCTTTGTCGCCACCGCCGTGGACAACACGGTACGAACGATCGCCGTGCAGGAAGGTGGGCACATCGTCATCGGCGGCCTCTTTTCCCAGGTTGGCGGTCAGGCGCGCAATCGCCTGGCGCGGCTGAATGCCGATGGCACGCTGGACATGGCGTTCAACCCGGATGCGAACAGTTTCGTCAATGCACTCGCGCTGCAGCCTGATGGCAAGCTGCTGGTGGGCGGAAATTTCACCACGATCGCCGGTCAGGCGCGCAATCGCCTGGCGCGGCTGAATGCCGATGGCACGCTGGACACGGCGTTCGACCCGAATGCGAACAATGACGTCTTGGCATTGAAGCTGCAGCCAGACGGCAAACTGGTGCTGGGTGGTAGTTACACCACCCTCGGCGGACAGCCGCACAGTTATCTGGCCCGGCTGAATGCCGATGGCACGCTGGACACGGCGTTCAACCCTGGCGCGGATGATTCCGTGTCCGCACTGGCGCTGCGGCCCGATGGCAAGCTCGTGGTGGGCGGCAACTTCATCATGATTGGCGGCCATCCGCGCAATCGCCTGGCGCGCCTGAATGTCGATGGCACGCTGGACACGACGTTCAACCCGGATGCGGACGGTACCGTCAGCACACTGGCGTTGCAGCCCGATGGCAAACTGGTGGCAGGCGGCGGGTTCACCACGATCGGCGGTCAGCCGCGCAATCGCATCGCCCAGCTGAATGTTGATGGCACGCTGGATTCGACGTTCAACCCGAATGCGGGCTCTACCGTCACCGCGCTGGCGCTGCAGCCCGATGGCAAGCTGGTCGTGGCTGGCTCCTTCACCACGATCGGAAGTCAGACGCGCAATCGCCTGGCGCGGCTGCATGCCGATGGCACGCTGGACACGACGTTCAACCCGATTGCGGGCAGCGGCGTCAATGCGCTCGCACTGCAGCCCGATGGCAAGCTGGTGATGGGCGGCAGTCTCACCACGATCGCCGGTCAGGGGCGCAATCGTCTGGCCCGGCTGAATGCCGATGGCACGCTGGATATGGCATTCGATCCGGATGCGGACAGTATAGTTGTGGCACTCGCGCTGCAGGCTGATCGCAAGCTGGTGGTGGGCGGCTACTTCACTACGATCGGTGCCCAGGCACGCAATCGCCTCGCGCGGCTGAATGCAGATGGCACGCTGGATATGGCGTTCAATCCGAATGCGGACAATACCGTCCGCACCTTGGCGCTGCAGCCCGATGGCAAGCTGGCGGTGGGCGGCGGGTTTACCATGATCGGCGGTCAGGCGCGCAATCGCATTGCCAGGCTGAATGCCGATGGCGCACTGGACACGACGTTCAACCCGAATGCGAATGGCAACGTCTTTGCATTGGCCCTGCAGGCTGATGGCAAGCTGGTGGTCGGCGGCTCCTTCAGTGTGATCGGTGGTCAGGTACGCGTTTGCCTTGCGCGGCTGAATCCTGACGGTACGCTTGACGCGGCATTCAATCCGGATGCGGGAAATTACGTCTTTGCACTGGCATTGCAGCCCGATGGCAAGCTGGTCGTGGGCGGAGCTTTCACCACGATGGGTGGTCAGGTACGCAATCACCTGGCGCGGTTGAATGCCGATGGCACGCTGGATATGACGTTCGATCCAGATCTGAACAGTGACGTCCAGACGCTGGCGTTGCAGCCCGATGGCAAACTGGTGCTGGGCGGGACTTTCACCACGATTGATGGTCAGCCGCGCAACTACATCGCTCGATTGAATGCCGATGGCTCGCTGGATGCGGAGTTCGATCCGCATGCGAACGATACCGTCACAGCGCTGGCGTTGCAGGCCGATGGGAAGGTTGTGGTGGGCGGTGATTTCACCATGCTCGACGGGCAGCCGCGCAATCACGTGGCACGCCTGAGCACAGCGCAAGCGGCGCTGCAATCGCTGACTCTCCTTGGCTACACGACAGGCGGCAGCGTCATCACCTGGACGCGCTCCGGTGCCGGGCCGGAACTGGCGTTGCCAGCACAGATTCTGTCTTCGCTGGACGGCATCACCTATGTACCAGCAGGCACCATGCAGCGCATCAGCGGCGGTTGGCGCATGGGCAGCTTTGTGCCGCCCTTGAACAGCACCTTCTATCTGCGTGCGCAAGGTCAAGTCAGTTCAGGCCAAGCCGGTGGATCGAGTGGGCATATCGAGACTGCGGGTCAGTTCTACCTCAACGGCAACGACGGCATCTTCATCGACGGTTTCGAGTAGGGCTCGTGGCAAGGATCACAGGCGAAGTGAGGCAAGCCGTGTGTGAACTGGCGTTGTTGCCAAGAGTACCGACAAGGCGCGTTCGGAGTTGGTGAACCCTGACCGTGCGCTCTGTTCCGGCCGGGCGAAGAATGCGCCGCATTCGCTACTGCGAGACAGGTAAGGTATTTGTAGCTAGATATAATAACGGCTAATACTATTAGTCGGTAAACAATCCATATAGGAAGTCGTGCTCGTAAACTGGAGGATTCATCATGATGTTGCATGTACGCAGTTGCTGTTTCAGCCGCGCCGCAATGCGAGGCTTCCTGCCCCTGGCGGTGGCCTTGCTGCCGACACTCTGCGGTGCGCAGGGCGCCAATGATGGATTCGATCCGAATCCGGACGCCAAGGTCGAGGCGTTGTCGATCCAGTCCGATGGAAAGCGGGTGGTGGGCGGTTATTTCACAATGATTGACGGTCAGACGCGCAATCGCCTCGCACGACTGAACGCCGATGGCTCGCTGGACACGGCGTTCAACCCGGATGCGAACAGTATCGTCAGAGCATTGCTGCTGCAGCCCGATGGCAAGTTGGTGGTGGGCGGCAATTTCACCACGATGGGTGGTCAAACGCGCAATCACCTCGCGCGGGTGAACGACGATGGCTCGCTGGATATGACGTTCGATCCAAATGTGAACATTGACGTCCATGCACTGGCGCTGCAGCCCGATGGCAAGCTGGTGGTGGGCGGTTCTTTCACCACGATCGGCGGTCAGGCACGGAATCGACTGGCGCGGCTGAATGCCGATGGCACGCTGGACATGGCGTTCAACCCGGATGCGAACGGTGGTAATGTTTATGAATTGGCATTGCAGCCTGACGGCAAGCTGCTGGTGGGCGGCAATTTCACCACCATCGACGGTCAGGCGCGCAATCGCCTGGCGCGGCTGAATGCCGACGGCACGCTGGATATGGCATTCAATCCGGATGCAAGCGGTACCGTGTATACATTGGCGTTGCAGCCCGACGGCAAGCTGGTGGTGGGCGGCTACTTCACTACGATCGGTGCCCAGGCGCGCAATCACCTCGCGCGGCTGAACGCCGATGGCACGCTGGATATGGCGTTCAATCCGAATGCGAGTGATGCCGTCCTGGAACTGGTGCTGCAGCCCGATGGCAAGCTGTTGGTAGGCGGCAATTTCGGCACGTTGGGTGGTCAGAATCGCAACTACCTGGCGCGACTGAACGTGGATGGCACGCTGGACACGGCGTTCAATCCGGATGCGCTCGGTGGCAGCGTCTTGGCATTGGCGCCGCTGCCCGATGGCAAGCTGGTCGTGGGCGGAAATTTCAGCGCAATCGGCGGCCAGTCGCGCAATTTTCTGGCGCAACTGAATGCTGATGGCACACCCGATACGACGTTGGACCCGAGCGCGAACAATGCCGTCCTCGCACTGGCGCAGCAGCCCGATGGCAAGCTGATGGCAGGCGGCTCATTCACCACGATCGGCGGTCAGACGCGCCATCGCCTCGCACGACTGAATGCCGATGGTTCGCTGGATACGACGTTCGATCCGGATGCGAACGGTGACGTCTGGGCACTGGCCCTGCAGCCCGATGGCAAGCTGGTCGTAGGCGGCACTTTCACCACGATCGGCAGTCAGACGCGCAATCGCCTCGCGCGGCTGAAGGTCGATGGCTCACTGGGCATGGCATTCACGCCGAATGTGAATGGCAACGTCTATGCATTGGCGTTGCAGCCAGACGGCAAGCTGGTGGTGGGCGGTTTCTTCACCACGATTGACGGTCAGGCGCGCAATCGACTGGCGCGGCTGAACGCCGATGGCACGCTGGATTTGGCGTTCAGCCCGAATGTGAGCAGTACGGTCACTGCTTTGGCGCTGCAGCCCGATGGCAAGCTGGTGGTGGGCGGTTTCTTCACCATGATTGACGGTCAGGCGCGCAATCGTATTGCGCGCCTGAATAGCGATGGCACGCTGGACACGACGTTCGATCCGGATGCGAACAGTATCGTCCAGGCACTGGCGCTGCAGCCCGATGGCAAGCTGGTTATGGGTGGTGGATTCACAACGATGGGTGGTCAAGCGCGCAATCGCCTGGCGCGGCTGAATACCGATGGCACGCTGGATGCGGCGTTCGACCCGGGGGCAAACAGCATGGTCTATGCATTGGCTCTGCAGCCCGATGGCAGGCTGGTGGTGGGCGGTGACTTCACCACGATGGGTGGTCAGACGCGCAATCGTCTGGCGCGGCTCAAGGCCGATGGCTCACTGGGCTTGGAATTCAACCCGAACTCGAATGACACCGTCACAGCACTGGCGCTGCAGGCTGACGGGAAACTCGTGGTAGGCGGGAATTTCACCATGCTCAACGGTCTGGCGCGCAATCACATCGCGCGCCTGAGCACACCGCAAGCGGCGCTGCAATCGCTGGATATCGTTGGCTACACGACGGGCGGCAGCGTCATCGGCTGGTCACGCTCCGGTGCCGGGCCGGAACTGGCGTTGCCAGCACAGCTTTTGTCTTCGCTTGATGGCATCACCTATGCGCCAGCAGGCACCATGCAACGCACCAGCAGCGGCTGGCGCAGCATCGGTTTTGTGCCGCCGTTGAACAGCGCCTTCTATCTGCGTACGCAAGGGCAGGTCAGTTCGGGGCAATACAATGCATCGAGCGGGCTGATCGAGACTACGCGCCAGTTCTACCTCAACGGCAACGACGGCATCTTCATCGACGGTTTCGAGTAGGGCTCGTGGCAAGGATCACAGGTGCATGCAGGCAATGCTGCGTGTGATCCGAGCTTGTTGCTGCCCGGAATTCGGCAAGCCGCGCTCGGATTTGTTGAGTCCTGATCGCGGCCTCTGCCTCATTCGGGAGCCAGTTGTGCCGCACCTGCTGCTGCAGGCAGTCCGGATGTAGTCTTGTTTGTACTATACATATGGATTGCTTGCAGACTTTGCTTGGCGTTTTCTGATTCAACACAACCACTTGTCAATTGGTGTTCTTGAACCGGGGTTATTCATCATGATTTTGCATGCATGTCGTTTCTGTTTCAGCCACGTTGCACTGCGAGGCTTCATGCTGCTGGCAGTGGCCTTGCTGCCAACACTCTGCGCCGCGCAAAGCGCTGCTGATGGATTTGATCCGAGTGTGAACAGCAGTGTCTCAGTCCTGGCTGTTCAGTCCGATGGCAAGCTGGTCATTGGCGGCTTTTTTTCCACGATTGACGGTCAGGCGCGTAATCGCATTGCACGGTTGAATGCCGATGGCTCGCTGGACACGGCGTTCAACCCGAATGCAAATTTTACGGTCAATGCGCTGGCGCCACAGCCCGATGGCAAGCTGGTGGTGGGCGGAAATTTCAACACAATCGGCGGGCAAATTCGCAATCACATTGCGCGGCTGAATGCCGATGGCTCGCTGGAGATGGCGTTCGATCCGGATGCGGACTCTGACGTCGACGCACTGGCGCTGCAGCCTGATGGCAAGCTGGTGATAGGCGGCCAGTTCAACACGGTCGGCGGACAAGCGCGCAGTCGCCTTGCACGTCTGAATGCCGATGGCACGCTGGACACGGCCTTCAATCCGAATGCGAACGGCAGGGTTTTCGCGCTGGCGCGGCAGCCCGATGGCAAGCTGGTAGTGGGCGGCTTTTTCACAACCATCGGCGGTCAGGCGCGCAATCACCTCGCGCGTCTGAATGTGGATGGCACACTGGATACGGCATTCAATCCAAATGTGGATAACAATGTCCTCACACTGGCGCTGCAGCCAGACGGCAAACTTGTGGTGGGCGGTGAGTTCTCCAATATCGGCGGTCAGCCTCGCAATCGCCTCGCGCGGGTAAATGCCGATGGCACGCTGGACACAGCCTTCAACGCGGATGCTGACAATGCCATCAACGAACTGGTCCTGCAGCCTGATGGCAAGTTGGTGGTTTGTGGCACTTTCAACATGATCGGTGGCCAGCCGCGCGACTATCTGGCGCGACTGAATGCCGATGGCACGCTGGATTCGACGTTCGACCCGAATCCAAACGCTTATGTATTTGCGCTGGCGCAGCAGCCCGATGGCAAATTGTTGGCAGGCGGCGATTTCGACACGATGGATGGCCAGCCGCGCGATTATCTGGCGCGACTGAATGCCGATGGCACGCTGGATTCGACGTTGGATCCGAATGCGAGCGCAGACGTCTATGCGCTGGCGCAGCAGCCCGATGGCAAGCTGATGGCAGGCGGCGCTTTCACCACGATCGGCGGTCAGACGCGCCATCGCCTCGCACGACTGAATGCCGATGGCTCGCTGGATACGGCGTTCGATCCGGATGCGAACAGTGACGTCTGGGCACTGGCCCTGCAGCCTGATGGCAAGCTGGTCGTAGGCGGCTCGTTTACCACGATCGGCGGTCAGACGCGCCATCGCCTCGCACGACTGAATGCCGATGGCTCGCTGGGCATGGCATTCACCCCGAATGTGAATGGCAACGTCTATGCATTGGCGTTGCAGCCTGACGGCAAGCTGGTGGTGGGCGGTATTTTCAACATGGTCGGCGGTCAGGTGCGCAATTACGTGGCGCGCCTGAATGCCAATGGCAGCGTAGACCCCACGTTCAATCCGAATGTCGACAACACCGTCCGCACATTGGCGCTGCAGCCCGATGGCAAGCTGGTGGTGGGTGGTGATTTCAGCACGATCGGCGCTCAGGCGCGCAATCACGTGGCGCGCCTGAATGCCGATGGCAGCGTAGACCCCACGTTTAATCCGAATGCGAACAATGCCGTCCAGGCACTGTTGCTGCAGCCCGATGGCAAGCTGATCATGGGCGGCAGTTTCACCATGATCGGCGGTCAGGCACGCAATCGCCTCGCACGACTGAACACCGATGGATCGCTGGATACAACGTTCAACCCGGATGCAAACGACACGGTCTATGCACTGGCGTTGCAGCCCGATGGCAGGCTGGCGGTGGGCGGACGCTTCACCACGATGGGCGGTCAGACGCGCAATCGTCTGGCGCGGCTCAAGGCCGATGGCTCACTGGGCATGGAATTCAACCCGAATGCGAATGAGACCGTCACAGCGCTGGCGCTGCAGGCCGACGGGAAACTCGTGGTGGGCGGCTATTTCACCATGCTCAACGGTCAGGCACGCAATCACATCGCACGCCTGAGCACACCGCAAGCAGCGCTGCAGTCGCTGAACATCCTCGGCTACACAGCGGGTGGCGGGGTGATCACATGGGCCCGTTCCGGTGCCGGACCGGAACTGGTGCTGCCTCCGCAACTCCTGTCATCACTGGACGGCACCAGTTACGCGTCGGCAGGCACCATGCAGCGTATCGGCAGCGCGTGGCGCAGCATCGGTTTCGTGCCTCCGTTGAACAGCACCTTCTATTTGCGCACGCAGGGACAGGTCAGTTCAGGCATGTACACCGGATCGAGCGGCCTGATCGAGAGCACGGGGCAGTTCCATCTCAACGGCAACGACGGCATCTTCATCGACGGTTTCGAGTAGAAGCCGCAGCAGGGATAGCCGGGGAACCGGCTTGATGCATGGGGTGTTTCTGCATTCCTGAGCGGAGTCGGTGGCCTTGATCGCGGGCTACCCCGCCTGCCATGAAGCAACTGAGTCGCATTCAACCATGCGGCTCGGCTCGGGCGTATTCTCCGCATGCGGGATAGGCCTGAATTTGGCCCAGACAGGGTCAGGCGTCACCAGGTTCACGGCGAATACCTGCAGGACAACACGTTTGTACTGGAGGTGATCATCATGATGCCGCATCCATGCCATTCCTGTTCCAGCCGAATCACGCTGCGCTGTTTCCAGCTGTTGTTGATGATTCTGCCCTTGCTGCCGCCACTCTCCGTCGCTCAGAGCGCCAATGATGGATTCGATCCGAATGCAAACGGCGGCGTCTGGGCAATGGCGGTTCAGCCAGACGGCAAGCTCATTGTCGGCGGCACTTTCACTGCAATCGCCGGACAGTCCCTTGTTCGCCTGACGCGGCTGAATACTGATGGCAGTGTGGATGCCAGCTTCGCCGCTACCGTTGTGGACAATGCAGTTCAATCCATCACGGTGCAGCGGGATGGGCACATCGTGATCGGCGGTCTCTTTCACCAGGTCGGCGCAAGCCCACGTAACTACATTGCCCGACTGAATGCCGATGGCACGCTGGACACGGCGTTCAACCCGGATGCGAACAATCCCGTCTATGCACTGGCCCTACAGCCCGATGGCAAACTGGTGGTAGGCGGAGATTTCACCACGATCGTCGGTCAGACGCGTAATCGCCTGGCGCGACTGAATGCCGATGGCACGCTGGACTTGGCGTTCAATCCGGATGCGGATGATGACGTCTGGGCACTGGCGCTGCAGCCCGATGGCAAGCTGGTGCTGGGCGGTTCTTTCACCACGATCGGCGGTCAGGCGCGTAATCGACTGGCGCGGCTGAATGCCGATGGCACGCTGGACATGGCGTTCAACCCGAATGCGAGCGCTGACGTCACAGCCTTGGCGCTGCAGCCCGACGGCAAGCTGGTGGTAGGCGGCAGCTTCACCAGCATCGGCGCTCAGACCCGCAATCGCCTGGCGCGGCTGAATGCCGATGGCACGCTGGATTTGGCATTCAATCCGGATGCAAGCGATGCCGTGTATGCATTGGCGCTGCAGCCCGATGGCAAGCTGGCCGTGGGCGGCTGGTTCACCACCATTGGAGGTCAGACGCGTAATCGCCTGGCGCGGCTGAATGCCAATGGCAGTGTGGACATGACGTTCAATCCGAATGCCGACAGTCCCGTCTTGGCACTGGCGCTGCAGCCCGATGGCAAGCTGGTGGTGGGCGGCTATTTCACCACGATCAGTGGCCAGCCGCGCAATCACCTGGCACGCCTGAATGCCGATGGCACGCTGGACACGGTGTGCAATCCGAACGCGAACGATGCAGCTTTCGCACTGGCGCTACAGCCCAATGGCAAGCTGGCGGTGGGCGGCCGGTTCACCACGCTCGGCGGCCAGACGCGCAATCACCTGGCGCGTCTGAATGCCGACGGCACGCTGGACACGGCGTTCAACCCGAATGCAAACGACAACGTCACCGCATTGGCACTGCAGCCCGATGGCAAGCTGGTGCTGGGCGGAAATTTCACTGTGGTTGGCGGTCAGACGCGCAACCACATTGCACGGTTGAATGCTGATGGCAGCCTGGATACGGCGTTCAATCCGAATGCGGACTATCCCGTCGAAGCGCTGGCACTTCAGCCCGATGGCAAGCTCGTTGTGAGCGGCTATTTGAACGTGATCGGCGGCCTGGCGCGCAATTATATCGCGCGCCTGAATGCGGACGGCACGCTGGACACGGCGTTCGATCCGAATCCGAACAGTCTCGTCTATGCACTCGCGCTGCAGCCCGATGGCAAGCTGGTCGTGGGCGGCCTTTTCACCACGATTGGCGGTCAGACGCGCAATCGCCTGGCGCGGCTGAATGCCGATGGCACGCTGGACACGGCGTTCAGCCCGGATGCGAACGATGACGTCGATGCTATGGCGCTGCAGCCCGATGGCAAGCTGGTGGTGGGCGGCCATTTCACCACGATTGACGGTCAGGCGCGTAAGCGTATTGCGCGGCTGAATAGCGATGGCTCGCTGGACACGGCGTTCAACCCCGATGCAAGCAGTATCGTTTTTGCACTGGCGCTGCAGCCCGATGGCAAGCTGGTAGTGGGCGGCCAGTTCACCACGATCGGAGGTCAGCCACGCGACCGCCTGGCGCGGCTGAACGCCGATGGCTCGCTGGATACGGCGTTCAACTCGAATGCAAACAGCAACGTTTTGGCACTGGCGCTGCAGCCCGACGGCAAGCTGGTGGTGAGCGGCTATTTCACTACGATCGGCGGTCAGCCGCGCAACTTCCTTGCGCGGCTCAGCACGCCGCAAGCGGCGCTGCAGTCGCTGAATGTCATCGGCTACACGAGCGGCGGCAGCCTCGTCACCTGGGCGCGCTCCGGTGCCGGGCCGGAACTGGCATTGCCACCGAAGCTCCTGTTCTCGTTGGGAGGCACCACTTACGGGTCGGCGGGCACATTGCAACGCGTCAGCAGTGGCTGGCGCAGCACCGGCTTTGTTCCACCGCTGAGCAACACCTTCTATTTGCGCACGCAGGGACAGGTCAGTTCAGGCATGTACACCGGATCGAGCGGCCTGATCGAGAGCACGCGCCAGTTCCATCTCAACGGCAACGACGGCATCTTCATCGATGGGTTCGAGTAGGAGTTGCCGCAAGAGCGACCGGGGGAACTGGCTCGGTATAAGGTGCGCTTCCACGCTGTTGCCGACTGTGCTTGCGAGTCGCGACAAGAAGCGCTTTCATGAATTGAAGATCAGCCTAAAGCGAAAACGCCTCGCGCGGCACGACAGGCAGCGCGATAGCTGACTTGTCCAGCCGAACCACAAAGGTGTTTCTGACCCGCATGGAATGGATGAAGTAGGTGCTCCAGATTACGGCGCCAATTACCGCACCAACGAATTGCGCCGTTTCCGAGGATTCTGCAGCCGCTGCCGGAATCGCGTTGACCAGCAGGAGATCGATCAGCAACTGCACGACTACGGCGAGTTGGAGTCCGATGTAGATCCGCGGCAGGCTGCTGCGCCGGCGGAAGAACAGGATCGCGACAAAGATGCCGAACACGAGCACACCCAGTTGCATGATCAGCTCGAACAGCAGGGCCGGCGCCCACAACGCGTGATAGGCCTCGTTGCCGAAGGTGGTCAGGCTGGCCCAGGTGTCTGCCGCCCACGCCTCATGGCTCGAGTAGAGGGTGAACAGGGCCACGATCGGCGTTGCGACAAGCCCAAGCCCGGGTAGAACCAGCCAGCCACCGAGACCGTTCGGTAAACCATCGACCGAGCCCGCGCGCGGCGCTGGATCGTATCGATACAGTTTCCGCGCGAGCCAGATCCAGAATCCCAGCGCCATGGTGCCGATAACGAGCAGCATCCAGTTGATCCGATCAAGACTGCCCGCTTGTTCGGTTTGCTTCGGTTGGCCCCAGTAGAGGTGATAGCCGCTTTGATTGCGCGCCTCGGAGAGATGATCGGCGTAACGCGCGGTATCGGCTGCTGCCACTTCGTCGACCAATGACTTGAAGCGATCGGTGATGATCAGGCGGTTGCCCTTCGGCGTGATCGCGCGCTCGAAGCTGAAGGCGGGATCCTCCACCGTCACCTTGTCGGGCTTGATCGTCCAGGTATCCGGCAACAGCGTTTCGGTGATCAGGGTCAGATCGCTGTAGCGCGAAATTCCGAGCGGCGCATTGCGGATGGTCGAGCTTGGACTGCGCAGCTTGCCGTCGAGATCCGGGGTTGGAATGTCGGCGGTGAACCGATTCTTTTCTTCCGACCACTTGGAGAACTTTGGGATCCGGTAGTGCTCGATGGTGACGATGCGATTGTTGCGCTCGTCATCTTTCACCTGCATCGGTTCGGCGATCTCCAGGCCGCTGTAATAATCGGCATAGAAGTTCAGGTAGTTTTTCTGTATTTCTTCGAAATTGGTCGTTGCCAGTGAGTTGCGCATGCCTTCCGCGCGCTCGCCTTCGAGGGTCGTGACGACGGTGAACGGCACCGGCTCCTCGAGTCCGGCGCGGGTATCGAAGGTCGCTTTGACCAGACGTGCGGGTGGCGGCTCACGGCCTTCGTTCATCGAAACCAGGCCATTGCCGCTGGCATCGACGATCAGGGCCAGATCGAAATCCGGCTGCACGAGGTGGTCGAGATCGGCATTTTGCGTGGCCCGGGTCGGATCAAGCCAGAGCGTGCGCTCGCCGAGTTTCGCCTGCACGATGACATGATCGAACTGGCCCGGACTGGGCATGCGCTTGGCCAGCGCGCGGCGCGTGTCGGTATCGACCAGGGCAGGGTGCGCTTCGATGCCGAGACGATCCAGCAGGGTCACGGTCAGCAAGGTCTTGTCCTTGCAGTCGCCGAAGCGGCGCGCAAGCACCTGATCGGGCGGATTCGGCGCGTGCGATCCGGGGCCGACCTCGACACCGAGGTAACGGATCTCGCCCTGCACGAAACGCAAGGCGGCAAGCAGGCGACCTTCCGGCGAGGGCTCGGCCTTGGCAATGCGTTCGACTTCGGCCTCAAGCTCGGGACTCAAGGTGTCCGGTACGGCATACAGCGGCAAGGCCCAGCGCGCGACCGCCGGCCAATCGGCGAACTCGCTCCATTGCAGGACGGGATACGGGTCGTGCCATGCGGGTGCATCGGCGTCGGGGATCAATGGCGCGACATCGCGCTGATCCCATTCGTACTCACGCAGGCCATTGCGCTCACGCACGCTGGGCTCGATCGCGCTGTTGCGCGGTATGACCTGGATATCACGTTTTGTCTGAGTCAGCAGGCGTGCGTGGATTCGTGCGACCGGCACGCTGAACTGCAAACCGACCGCACCGAATTCGCGACCGCTGAAAACCGGATTGCGGCCATGCACGCTGTAGGCGTAGTCAACGATGTCACCGACGCGGACATCCTCAAGGAAGATCGTCGCACTCTTGCTGCCATCGTAGATGCGTCGATCGAGCTCGGTCTCGCGTTGCAGAACCCGCACGTTGGCATCGGCCAGTTTCGAGATCGTGCGTCCATCGCGGATCAGGTCGATCGAATTGAGTTCCAGGGTCTGGTAGGCCGGATCGAAGCCGATTTCGATGGTCGCCAGCGAATCCACGCCGGCGGCATTGATCGCCTTGCTGGCGTAGCGACGGTAGCTGCTGCGATCACCCTTGGCATTGATCTGCACGTCGCTGAGCAGATAGTAAGTGCCACCCGAAATCTGACCGAGCAACTTGTCATCAACGGTTCCGCGTTCAACCGGAATGATCCAGTCCGCAGCCGGCACCCGTCGGATCTCATCGATCTCGGCCCACGCCGGCACCATCGCCAGCAAAACCATCCAGGCACCCAGACAGACCATGCAACGCTGGCTGATTTCTCGCCAATTTCCGCTGAAACGCTCCTGTTCAACTGCCATGTCGGTTTCTCGCTGCCCTGCAAAGTCGATGTCGCGCTGATTCAAACGCGATGGTCACCGATCAGGCGCGGCAGTTCCAGTGCGGAGTCGGCATTGTGGCCCCTGACCGCGCCGGATTCCGTGGAAGGAGGACAAGCCCGAATCTGAACAAGGTGCGCTGCGATGAATCCGACCCAGTCAACCAAGCCATTTCGCCTTTTGCAGGGGCTGATCCTGCTCATGCTGCTCGGCCTGACGGCATCGGCCCAGGCGCAAACAACGCGATGCATCGAAAGCACGGCAGCCTTGATCCAGGCGTTTGAAGAGATCGATGGAACCCGCACCGAGGACACCATCCTCAAATTGCGCAGCGGCACCTATACGCTCAGCAGCGATCTACAACTCGCCTATTGGGACAACGGTGATCTGCAGGGCAACTACGGCCGTCTGGTCATCAGCGGCGGCTACAACGCCGGTTGCAGCAGCCAATCGGGCGCGCCCGGCGCAACCACGATCAATAGCAGCGGCGGCCAACGCGAGATCGACATTTTTACTCTCAACAATCCAATCGCGATCGATCACCTGACCAGCAACAATATCGATTGGTTGTTTATCAACCAGGTTTGCGGTACGACCGGCGAACGCCCCTTCAACCTCAGCTCGCTGCGTTTCCTGAATACCTATGTTGAGCTCGCCCCGGGCTGCTACGACATCACCATGCAGAACTCCTTGATTACGGCGCGCTCCGGAACGCCAGGCGATACCGCGATCGAATATTACGACGAGTTTAATACCGACTCCTACGCTCCGCATTTCACCCTGACCACGAGCACCGTGCGTGGCGGTGGCCTGCGTCTGCGGTTCCTTCCAGCCGATGAAAATCAGACCCCCGAGCCGGCCACGGTGAGCCTGTCCGGCAATGTGTTCGAGAACGACGGCTCTGAAATCTACATCGATGGAGGGAATCTCTATTCCAGCCACAACCGCTACGACAGTCTCAGCCTTTTACGTGGCACGCAGCTATCCAACCTCGCCAACATCAGCGCCGATCCCCTGCTGCTATCGAGCGGAGTGCCGCAGAACAATTCGCCTGTGGTCAATGCCGGCACGCGCCATTTGCCGGGCGGGCTGCCGGAGAAGGATCTGGCCAACAATCCACGACTGGTCGGCAGCAACCCGGACATGGGTGCATTCGAGACCTCCGTCGACAATTCGCTCTATCTCGACGTGACCAATACGAATGCCTCAGGCAGCGGCAGCTTTGCGCAGGCGGTCGCCAGCGCCAACGGTTCCAATGGGCGACAAGTGATCCGCTTCAATCTCACCGGGGCTTGTCCGCGCACGATCACCCTCAACCAGACCCTGACCCTCAACGATGACACCGACATACTCGGCGAAACCCAACCTGGTGCCCAGCCGAATACGCGGTCGATCGGCTACAACGGCCAGCCCTGCGTGATCCTCAAGGCCGGTGCGGGGGTTGTCGACGGCCTGGTCTTCGATTCAATCCAATCCACGGACAATCTCAAACTCAACCTGCTCGCCTTTTCGGGCTTCAGCGGCAAGGCCGTGAACCTGCGTTCCGGACGCGGCCATCTGATTACCGGCAACCAGTTTGGCGGCAAGCTTGGATTGGTGACCCTGCTCGATGTCGGCACCGCGATCCGCATGGAGGACACGGCGGGAGATGCGCAGATTGGCGGCGCGGACAATGCACAGGCCAACCTGATCGGAAACGCCAATTTGGGTATCGTGCTCTATGGCAGCGGCGACAACAACATCATCGGCAATGCAATCGGCGATGCATTGGGCGAGCCGCTACCGAACGCATTCGGCATGCTCGTGTACAGCGATCACAACCTGATCGATGACAACTGGATCACCGAAAGTACGTCGGCAAACGTATTGATGGCAACCGGCGATGCCAACTACAACACCTTCAAGAACAACATCGTGGGCCTGGCGGATTCATCGGGTTTGATCATCAACGGGGGTGCCCATCACAATCGCATTGGCCCGGCGAACTATTTCGGCAACAACGGCGGCGATGGCATCAGCCTGATATCCGGATCGTTCAGTGATCTCAGCGGAAATCTATACTCCGGCAATGATGGGCTTGGCATCGACCTCGGTGCCGATGGCGTCAATGCGAACGACCCTGATTCCACCTTCGATGCCAATACGACGCCGAATCGCAACCAGAACTATCCCGAGCTTACCCTCGCGGCAAAGGTCTTGAATATTGCCTACACGAATCTGGAGGGCTCGCTCTCATCAACTCCCGGCAGCTACCGGATGGACATCTATCGCAACATCACTTGTGATCCCTCGGGTTTTGGTGAAGGTGCCGCGCTGCTCGGCAGCACGTCGATCAACCTCGATTGCACGGTCCTGCCACCGGATTATCAGTGCCTCAAGACTTTCAACATTTATGTCTCCGGCACGATCAGCGTCGGCGACTTCATCACCACCACAGTCACCAGCCCGGGTGACCATACCTCGGAGTTCTCGGAATGCCGCGTGGTCACCGCCAGCGATATGCTCTTTGCTGACGGTTTTGATTGAGTGGAGCCAGCGCGAGCTTCAGTCGTCAAATCCGCTGCCGAAAATACGATCGGGATTCACCTCGACCGCGCCAATGTCGCAGAGCGTTGCCTGGCCGCCATTGACCGGGCGTGGCAGTCCGCGTGCGTCGAGGGATGGACAGCCGCCATTGATGCCGTTGTCGATCAGGATGCTGCCGACCGGTGGATGCAGGGTCGGCACCTTGCCCCAGGTCTGGGTCGCCTCGACCAAGCCAAAAGTATTGCCCGGAAACTGGGCGGTCAGCGAATCCGGTGATCCGGGCAGAAAGAAGAAACATGTGGCATCACTGGTGAAGACCGGGCCGCCCAGCTGGACCTCGGCGCTGGCGGGTGAGCAGGCCGGGCCGGACAGCGGTTGCGCGAACACCGTGTTGCGCGCCTCGCTGATCGTGGCCCCATTCTGCAGATGCAGATGGGCGGCGGAAGAGCCGAACGAAGTTGAGCTGCGTGCGAATGTGCTGTTGCGCAACTGGATCGTCGTCGCCGGCGCGCCGGTGCGGGTGAGCATGTAGATCGCGCCGACGAACAAGCCGGTGTTCTCGAAGAAAGTCGCGTTGGTCACGACCAGGCGCACGCTCTCGCCGAAGACAGCGCCGCCTTCGCGGCCCTCGTTCTGGCCAAAGTAGACGCGGTCGAGACTGACCACGCTGGTCGTGCCCTGGCCGTACAGGGCCAAGGCGCCGCCGGTGCCCGCCTGGCGCGAACCGGTGGACGGACAGGTCGCCGCATTGTTGATGAATTGCACATCGGTCAGGGTGGCACTGCCGCCGGCCGGCAGACCCAGCGCGAGCGCGCCACCCGTTCCGCCGATACAACTTGAGGCGCTGGCCGGAGTCGCATCGGTGTGGTTGCCGATGAAGCGGGTCGACTCGATCAGCACCGACGCGCCCGAGGAATACACCGCGCCGCCGGCATTGGCCAGATTGAGGATGCCGCCGTCCGATGAGCCGTTGTTGGTGAATCGGGTTCGGGTCAGGCGCAGGCTTCCGTTGGTCCTTATCGCGCCACCGCCTGAACCTGACGCAGGCGGCCCCCAACTGAAGCAACTGTCGAATGTCGAATCGAATACGAGCAGGCTGCCGGTGCTTTTGACATCGACGCAGCCGCCGCCATCGCCGTTCGAGCCGCCGCGCAAATTCATGTAATCGAAGCGGATTGTCTGCCCACTGCTGCCGGTGTGGAACTTGAGTATCGGCCAGCCAGCGCCTTCAATTCGCAGGCCGGGACTGGCGCTGCCATCGAGCACGATCGATTGGCCGACCAGGGCGGGCAGCGGTGAGGTGATGATGATAGCCGCGCTGCCAGGAATCTCGAAGCGGATTGTCTGCACGCCGTTGCTGGCCTGCATCTGGGTTATTGCACTGCGCAAGGTGCCAGCGCCGCCGTCGCCGACGTCATTGACGATGAAGGTGTTGTCGGCCACACACGGTGCGGTGGCAAGCAAGCCGGAAAGCAGGAAGAGACGACGCATGGCAGAGTCCTGGCGAGTTCAATTCACCCTGATACGCAAGTTGGCGAGTGTACCCCCAATGGTGCTGATGGCTGGGCCGCAATCGGAGCTGTTGGCGCATGCTGCAGTGCGTCTTGCCCAACCATACGGCCGCGTACAGACTCGGCGCCGAGCCGACTTTCGCGGGAAGCTTCGGAGCTGACGGGGAGAGTCGGCACGCAGCGCGATAGCGGGATCATTGCGGTATTTCTGTTCGGGGCCCAACCCGGTCGTCCAACCAATGCCTTCCTGGGAGGGAATGCTGTGAATCGAACCCAACTTGCTCTATCCGTGCTGGCGATGTTTATTTCTGCACCTTTGATGGCTGAGCAAACCTCCGCCGATGTGACATCCTTCGCCAAGCAACTTTCCGGTCCGGCCTCCGAGATCGAAAGCATGCGTGCGCCGTCTCCGGTCGATGCCGCCATCCATTCGCGAACCGCCCTGCTGCCCGTGCATTTCAGCGACGCCAAGCCTGGCGAACGCAGCTGGCAAAGCACGCTGCCGGTCGAAAATGGCAAGTTGCGCTTTCTCATATTCGAGCCGGCCGACTCCAACTGGCAGGTCGATTTGCTCACGGCATCGGGTCGCGAAGTCTCTGCGGCATCCCAGGCTTCTCGCGTATTCGATACCGATTTCGGCATCGAGCAGGCTCGCGTGCCGGTCATGCGTTATGACTACGACAACCTGCAAGGCGACAGCTGGACCCTCAAATTGCGCAGCACCGCCGGCGCGAAAGATGGCTTCGTGCTTATCGAAGGTGACGAAGCCACCGAGCTCACTTCCTGGCAGAGCGACAAGCGCCAACTGGTTGGCCAGCGCGTCGGCCTCACTGCGTTGTTGACCACCTCGGCCGATGACAGCGTCCGTGTTGGCGAGACTGCCGGGCGCATAAATCAGGCGATCATCCGCGTCACAGCGCCGGATAAGGGCATTGCGAACTATCCGATGTTCGATGACGGACGCCACAACGATGGCGTGGCGGGCGATGGCCTGTTCGCCGGTGATTTTCCGGCCAGCATGGCTGGCAACTACGTGGCCCAGGTCGAGGCGCGCGGCGTCAATCAGGCTGGCAAGGCTTTCGTGCGGACTGCCGAACACCTGCTGCCCGTGGTCGATGCCAGCCTGGATCTGAACGCATCACGCGCCGTTGCTGTCGCCGGTGACAACGATCGCCTTTCGATCAACGTGCCTGTAACGGTACGCGTACCCGGACAGCACTATCGAGCGATCGGTGAAATCTGGGGCACGAACGGACGCGGCAAGTCGGTCGCGATCGCCTGGCTCGGTGGCATGGTCACGCCCGAAAATGGAACGCTCTCGCTTGGTTTTGACGAACGCTGGATCGCGCTGTCCGCCGCAAAGGGTCCGTACGAGATCCGCAATCTGCGCGTCGAGGATGCGGACAACTTCGTCACTGTCGCTTCGGCGGAACGTCTGTCACTCGACGTGCCGGCCTTGCGCACACTCGCGAAGTCGTCCGACATCATCATCGACGAGCGCATGACCATGGGTCCGCGACCGGCCACCACCGATGCGATGCGAGGCGTCGGCACACGTCTGTTGCTGGTCCATGGCTACTGCTCGGGTGGGGTCTGGCCCGCGTCGCAGTTCAGCAATGATTCGACCTTCCTCGATGCCAACCAGAACCGCAGCAATGACCAGTTCGCCCAGCGCATCCGCACCTTCGGCGCGACCTGGAACTCGTTCGGCACGGTCTCGCACAGTCAGGGCGGCATGGCCTCGCTGCATCTGTACGCCTACTACTGGAGCGGACTCGACAACGCCACCGGCAGTCGCCTTATGCAATCGGTCGGCACCCCGTACAAGGGCACCAACATTGCCGGCATCCTGGCCACGCTGGGCAGCTGGTTCGGTGTCGCCTGCGGCTCCAACAGCAATCTGACCTACAGCGGCGCATCGTCCTGGCTGGCCGGTATCCCGACCGCGTCACGGGCCAAGGTGAACTACTACACAACATCGTTCAAGTACACCAACTGGTACACCAACGACTACTGCCAGTTCGCCACCGACCTCGTTCTCAGTGACCCCGAAGACGGCACCACCGAACAGGTCAACGGTCAGCTCTCCGGTGGCATCAACCGCGGCCACGTCACCGGCCAATGCCACACCAGTGGCATGCGCGACCCGGCCCAATACCTCAACACCAGCCGCAACGCGACAATGAACAGCAACGCGGCACACTGAGCAAGAACACTCCGAGGCGCGGCAATGCCGCGTTTCGGAGTGAATTGAAGTGAATGGCCCTTCGTGGAATCGAGTGGGCAAGCCCATCGAATTTCATGGTTTCGGCAGCCATGCAGGCGAGCGCCTTCCGCCGTAGCTTGGGGTGAGCACAAGCTGACCCCAACGGATCACAAGCTTCCACAAGCGTGACATCGAGCCTGGCGCATACCCGCCTGAACGTCGGCCTGCGGGGTAAATTGACAGGTGTCCGGCGCACGCTGCGGATGCTTCGTTGAAGCGACCATCAAAAAGAAGCGATTGCAGAACAACTCTGAAATCCGCAAAGCCCATGCCCCGCATAGGCCGTGCCGGATTCAACGTATCAAAATCACCCGCAGGCTTTCACGATTGTCTTGTCTTGACGTCCCGTGTTGTCGGCCATTTCCGGGAGACTTTCGGTCGACCTCGGACCAGCGCGTGACAGGGTCAGCGCGGTGCCGTCTAGAATGGCTGATTTCCAGCCAGTGGAGACTATTCATGAAGCGTCCTCTTTGCCTCGGCGTGATTGCCATTTCGCTCGCCGCCTGTGGCCAACAGGAGCCGCCAACAACGTCGGCGCCGGCCAGCGAAGCGTCGGTTGCCAGCAGCAGGCCCGCCCCCGTGGTGCTGACGACCGACGGCCACTATTCTTCCGAGATCAAGGCCGAGGACTTTGCCGCACGTTTGCAAAAGCTTTCCTCCGACCAGTTCGAAGGTCGCCAACCTGGCACGATCGGCGAGCGCGTGACTACCGCTTACATCAAGGATCAGTTCGAGCGCATCGGACTCAAACCCGGCAACAACGGTAGCTGGTTCCAGACCGTGCCGATGGTGCAGACCACCTTGCAGGATCCGGCCAGCGTGAAGATCAGGGTCAAGGGCGCCGACGGAGAATCGGATTTTGGCATCGGCAGGGACAGCGTCATCAACACCTTGAACGGCAGCATGGAAGTCAAACTCGAGGATTCGCCGATCGTCTTTGCCGGCTATGGTGTCAATGCGCCGGACTGGAACGATTACGCCGGCATCGACGTCAAGGGCAAGACCGTGATCGTGCTGGTCAACGATCCGGGCTGGGGCAACCAGGATCCCGAACTGTTCAAGGGCAGGGCGCTGACCTACTACGGGCGTTGGACCTACAAGTACGAAGAGGCCGCGCGCCAGGGTGCGGCGGCGCTGTTCATCGTGCACGAGACGCCGGGTGCCGGCTATCCATGGGAAGTCGTCGAAAGCGGCTGGAGCGGCCCGCAGATGGCCTTGCCAGTGAGCGAGGATCCCGCGCCGCGGCTTGAAACCGCCGGCTGGTTCAGCGAAGAGGCGGCCGTGCGCCTGTTTGCCTCGGCTGGAGTGGATTTTGCCGCATTGAAAAAAAGTGCCGACCTGCGCGGGTTCAAACCGGTCGAGTTCGATGCGAAACTTTCGCTCGACTATCGCAGCCGGATCGAGACGACCAGCTCGGAGAACGTGATTGGCGTGCTGCCAGGCAGCGAACGTGCCGACGAGGCGATCGTCTACACCGCGCACTGGGATCATCTCGGCCGGGATGAAAAGCTCGAAGGTGACCAGATCTACAATGGCGCGATCGATAATGCCACCGGCGTCGCCGGTATCATCGAGATCGCCGAGGCATTCGTGCACCAGGATCCGCCGCCGAAGCGCTCGGTTGTGTTTGCTGCGGTCACCCTGGAGGAATCGGGTCTGCTTGGCGCGCAGTACTACGTTGCGCATTCGCCTTTCGCGCTCGACAAGACCGTCGCCGACATCAATATCGATGCCTTGCCGATCCTCGGGCCGACGCGCAACCTGACCGTGATCGGCCTCGGCCAATCCGGACTCGATGAATATGCACAGGCCGCCGCAAAAGCCCAGAGCCGCGCGATCAGTGCCGACGAATCACCCGAGAAAGGTCACTTCTTCCGCTCCGATCACATCAATTTCGCCCGCGCCGGTGTGCCGGCGCTTTACGCGATGAGTGGCCTGGATCTGATTGATGGCGGCGAGGTGGCGGGGCGCAAGGCCGCCGTGGATTACACCGCCAACCGCTACCACAAGCCGTCGGACAACTACGACCCGGATTGGGACTATCGCGGCGTCATCGCGGATCTCGATCTGCTCTACGCGGTTGGCCGCAAGCTCGCCGACGAGTCGACTTTTCCGCAATGGAAATCCGGCGCCGATTTTGCCCGCCCGTCGTCCATTGAGGGGATCCGAAAATAGTCGATATCACACGCTTCTTGCGCTGGCGGGAGTAGCGGCGATGCAACCGCGCGGCACCTGCAGACCGGCGCAGGATTTGCAGGCTGGGTGCTGAGCGCCAGCGAAGCCCAACGTACGTTTTGGCGGGTTCGACATCACGCGCATGGAAAATCGTGATCCGTTGGGCTTCGCTGGCGCTCAGCGCAACCTACCCGGCATCGCGACTGAAGCCTGTTCCTGCGACACGCGCGCGACGAACTGTCAATAGCCGTAGTCGGGTCGACGTTTCCGTGCGAGGCGCGCCAAGCCGACCAGGCGCGCGATGCGACCCCAGGCCACGCTGACGACAATCAATTGCGAGATGATCACACCGAACACGAAGCCGCCAAAGCCGTCCGATGGTGTGCGTAAACGCAGCAAGCCGAACGCCGCCGCCAGCAGCAATGACAACAGGGTAATCAAGGTGTACACGCCGACCGTCGCCAGCGGCCGACGCAGGGTCAGTTTGGTACCGCGCCACCATGCTTTGAATGCCGAACGCAAGCGTCCATCGACAACAAACTGTGCACGTCCACACTCGATGCTGGTCAGCGCGGTGATCAGCAGCAATCCTGCGATGGTCATGAACACATAGGTCATCGTATCGGCATCGGCAGAATAGATCGCCGCCTCGGCATGCTTTCTGGTCATCTTGCGCACGGCCGAACTGGCCGCGAGTGCGATTCCGAGTGGAATCATTGCAACGAGCAGCAAGCGCAACATGCGCCCGTATTCCTCGATCCCCGCACGCAGCAGATCGCGAAAGCCGAGCGCCCGATCGAGGTGGAGCTGGCGGATCAGCATGCCATTGAGGAATGGCGACAACAGCAGGCTCAACACGAGGGCCAGGCCGAAATTCGGCACCGGGCTGGCCGACTCGCGCGAGAGGGCCATGAGCAAATCGCCGATCATCGGAACATTGATCCGGCCGGCCCATTCATCGGCATGTACCGACCAGGCCAGATGCGGTACCAGGGTCTGCCACTGGGCCACGGCGACGACCAGGGTCGGCAAAGCAAGAAACAAAAGCCAGAGCAAGAGTACGCGGCCACGGAATGCGCCGCGGATGCCGTGCACGCTGGCGCGGACGAGGCCATCAGGCTTGAACAGTTTCATAGGCTCACCACCAGGGCAAACAGGGATTCCAGTGCGGCGGCGGTGGCGGCGACGAAGCTGCGCACGGCACTCGTGTTCTTCTTGCGCGTGCGACTGTCATCGAGCTTGTTGAGATCGAGGTTGCGCTGCTGGCCGGGGTCGAGTTCGGCCGAGCGGATCCTGACCGGTTTGACGAAGCTGAAGCGCTTCCAGTGCAGTTGATCGTCCCATTCGATCAATTGTTCGGAATCGTCCTCGAAGACCACCTTGAGCCTGGCCGGCAGCCGCATGCCATCGCGCTGTACGAGCACCGAGCTGAACCACGGGTACGCACCGGCGTCGTCCGGCTTGGCATCCGGATGCTCTTCTTCCCACGCTTCGCGGGCCTCATCAACGATCTTGTCACGCGATTCCTCGGTGGTTTCGATCATCTTGCCGCCTTCGTCATGCAGTCCGAGCAGGGGCGTCAGTTCAAAGCTGTCGATTTCGACGATGCGGTCGTCGACGCGCTCGACGTTGTAGACCTGCGCTTCAAACAGGCGGTTGATGATGTCGGCCTGACCGGAAGAGTCGATCAGCGCCGCGCGCAGATCGGCAATCGAGGGATGACGGAATTTCCATTGCGCGTAGTACGCCTTGAACGCCTTCTCCAGGGCCTCATGCCCGATCAGTTCCTCGATATCGTGCATCAGGGTTGCCGTGCGCGAATAGACCGAGCCGTAGCTGCCCGAGGACATGCGCTCCCAGGCGCTTGCGCCGGTGCCATCAACGCCCTTGTCGAGGCGTGCGCCTAGCCGCTCCATCGCAAACGGCGGCAGCTTTGGGGTGATGCCGAGTTTCTTCATCAGTGGCGTCGCCAGCACCAGGTCCTGGCCGCTGGCACGCAACATGCGCTGATCCCAGTACTGGTTGAGGCCTTCATCGAGCATCGGTTCCTCGAACTCGTTGGAACCGAGGATGCCGTAGAAATAGCCATGCCCGAACTCGTGGATCGTGACGAAATCGAGCGCCCATGCGCCGAGGGTTCCGGGCGTGTAGTTGTTGATGCTGCTGGCTGTGAAGAAAGTCGGATATTCCATGCCGCCCGCCTCACCGGCATTGTGCGGAGGGATCACCACGGTGACGGTCTTGTACGGATACGCTCCAAGCGTGTCGGAGAACCAGGTCAGGGAATCCTCGGTCGCCTTCAGCGCCGGCGCCGCGTTGTCCTCGTACTCGGTCGGATACAAAATGCGGATGCTGACATCGGGACTGCCCGCGTGGCTCCAGCTGCCGGTCAATTCGCCGTAGCGGTCAAACGCGGTCCAGGCGAAATCGTGAACGTCACCCTGGACAAAATGCCAGGTGCGCTTGCCGTCGGCTTCGCTTGGATCACCCTGCATCTCGCCGGTGGCGCCTATCGTGTATTCGCGCGGCGCCGTGATGCGCACATCAAACAGGCCGTAGTCGGCATAGAATTCGCTGTGCAGGTGAAATTCGTGCGCATTCCAGCGTGGCGCGGTTGCGCCGCGCTCGCCGGGCAGTTCGAGCACGGCCATTTTCGGAAACCATTGACCGACCAGATGGAAGCTGTCGAAGTAGCCGGTGCGTGCGACCACGCGCGGCAACTGCGCATGGAATTCGATGTCGAGCGTGGTGCTCTCGCCGGGTGCGACCACGGCCGGAAGATCCAGACGGGCCACGGTCATGTCGGTGGCCGGGCCATTGTCCGGATGGACAAAGCTCACCGCCACATCCTTGCCGGCCTGCTTGACGCTGACGAGATCGGTATAACCCCAATCGCCCTCCTTGGTCGCCACATCGCTGCGGAAGCGGTAGCCGCGTTCGCGTTCCTCGGTGAAGTAGGTGCTGCCCTCGTTGCGGAATGCATTCAGATACAGATGAACATAGACGCTGGCGACCGGCACGGCGCTGCGATTGCGCCAGGTCAATTGCTGCTTGCCATCGAGGCTGTGTTTGAGCGGATCGAGCTCGACCGCAATGCGGTATTCGACGACGCGATCGGACAGCGTCGATTCGTTGCCGCTGCGCGGGCCGCCCCAGGCGTTCGCCGCACTTGGTTCATGAATCGGCTGCGTATTCGCCGCTACCAGCGGAATTCCGTCGAACGCTGATGACGAAGCAACAACTGGCGGCGAGGCGGCCGCGATGGGCGCAGTGTCATCCTTGTTCAAGGTCGTGCGCGCTGCATCCTGCGCGGCGCTGGTCGTGGCGATGGCGGCCGAAACAATCGCCGCGGCCAGCAGAAACATCTTGCGTGGGTTCAACGTTCAATCCCCTGATCGAAGGCAGACCGCCGAGGATAGCCGATTCAACGCATGCATTCGAATGCCCGGCATCGACATCAGGCGTGCATGCCGGGAGCCAGCTCACAGTTTTCGCCGTTGGTGCCGCTGATCGCTCCAACGCGCCGCCAAACATGGAGCGACCTCACGAAGCACATCAGGACCGCACGAACAGGCAGGTTGGTCGTGAGCGCCAGCGAAGCCCGACGACGGTTTGAGCTGGCTCGATGCCACGCGGATGGAAAATCGTGATCCCCTGGGCTTATTGAAACGGCCCTTACTCAGCAGTCAGAAATATAGGCAACACTTGGATGCTTGAAGAATGAGCGAATCAGGCGCGGCCGATTGCCCATGTCGGCAAGTTGAGTGGCTATTCGATCCTCGAGGCTTTCGCCCTTCTGTAGTGGTCGCCGAGCATTGCCAGTGCGCTTGGCATGGCTCCAGACCAATTCATCAGGATTGAGATCTGGCGCATAGCCTGGCAAAAAGTGCAGCGTCAGCTTTCCTTCGAGTTTGTCTATGTAGTTTCGTACCGCACGGGTCTTGTGCGCAGGCAGTCCATCGACGATCAGATGGACGGGCTTGCGACGTCTGTGCATCATCCGGCGTAGCAAGTCGATGAAGAGATCGCCGTTCAAGCCGCCCTTGTAGGTGGCAAACCAAAAACCTCCCTTGGCGTTGACTGCCGAAGCAGCACTGATCCCCTGGCGTTGCCCAGGCACCGAGACGACCGGTGTTTCTCCCTTGGCTCCCCATGTCGTGCCGTGTACCGAGTCGGCGCGGAATCCTGATTCATCCCAGAAGTAGATCACCGCCTTTGTCTGCTTGGCTTTGCGGGCTATCGCGGGGTAGGTTTCCCGCTGCCAGCGCGCGATCGCTTCAGGGTCGCGCTGATAGGCACGTTGCAGGGGTTTCTGCGGCGTCAGACCGACGCGTGCCAGCACGGCACCCACCGATGCCAGACTCAGCGTCACATCAAAGCGCTGCGCAATCAGCTCACGCGCGATTTGCCGCGTCCATAGGCCGAAATCGAAACCGTACTGCATCGGGTTCTTGCCATTGATCCAACGGAAGACTTGCTGTTCCTGCGCCGCAGTGAGCTTGCGCGGACGACCCGTGCCCTTCCTCAAGCGCAATGCACGCTTGCCGTTGCCGCGCCCACGCGCCTTCGCGCGCACTTTGTACGCCCATGTGCGATGCATGCCGAACGAAGCGGAGACGACAGCCGGTGACTCACCTTCCTTCATGCGCTCAAGCGCAGTCAGGCGCATCTCTTCCAGCGCTTCGCGTACTACGGTTCGACCATCTCTCTTCATGCAGACTTCGATCGCGCTGAAGCGTGGAAAGTTCAATATTGTTCCCTATATTTCTGACTGATGAGTAAATAGTCGCTACTGAATGCTTCTCCTTTATGCCCTATGGGTACGCCAGCGGGAGAGGGAATAGAGCGAAGTCGTACTATTTAGGGGCCGAATCAATAAGGGCCGAATCAATAGCGGAAACCGTTGATCGTTTGTCAGCGTTGCTGGAACAGTTTCGTGTCCGCGCTGATCTGTTCCACGCCGGGCCGCTATGCGGCTTGTCCCATTTCGATGCACAACCGGGGCGCGGCTTCCTGCATGTGCTGCGTCGTGGCGAGTTGGTCGTCACGCATGCCGCTCATGGCGGTGCGCCACGCCGCATCCGTCTTGATGAGCCAACTCTGTTGTTCTATCCGCGACCGCTCGATCACGATTTCGAGAATTCTCCCGTCGATGGCGCCGACTTTGTCTGTGCGACGCTGGATTTCCAGGGCGGCAGCAGCCATCCGCTGGTGCGTGCCTTGCCGCCGTTGCTGGTGCTGCCGCTGAGTGCGGTGGATGGACTCGAACAAACCCTTGCGTTGCTATTTGCCGAGGCCGAACGCGTGCGCTGCGGCCAGCGCCTGCTCGCCAGTCGTCTGTTCGATGTGCTTCTGCTGCAACTGTTGCGCTGGCTGCTTGATCATCCGGATCAGGCCGAGCTGCCGATCGGCATGCTGACCGGCCTCGCCGATCCGCGCTTGGCGCGGATCCTGACTGCATTCCATGAGCAACCGGATCGCGCCTGGAATCTGCAGGTGATGGCGCAGACGGCGGGCATGTCACGCAGCGCCTTCGCTGCCTGCTTCAGGCAATGCGTCGGCAGCACGCCGGCGGCGTATCTGCAGCAATGGCGAATCACCCTGGCGCAGTCGTTGCTGGTCAACGGCACATCGATCAAGGCCGCCAGCCATCGACTCGGCTTCTCCAGCGCCGCTGCGCTGTCGCGCGCGTTCACGCAAACGGTCGGGATTTCGCCACGCCACTGGACGCAGTCGCAGGCGCAAGGACAGTCATCCGGATCACGTCACGAATCGGTGGATTCAGAAGCGTTCGCTGACCGGAAGGTAGCGCCATTGTCCTTCGGGCAGCTTGCCCAGCGGAATCCGGCCAATGCGCAGACGCCGGATTGATACGACATCGAGCGCGACCTGTTTGCACATCGCGCGCAGTTGTCCTCCCTGCACTCCCTTGATCGCGAAGCGCAGGCGGACCTCGTTTTGCCAGCTGACCTTGCACGGCGGCAGTTCGCGGCCTTCGTAGCTGAGCCCATGATTGAGCCGGCGCAATCCCCACGGCGCGATCTCGCCAGCGACCTCGACGATGTACTCGTGCTCGATCTCGTCGCCATCCTCGGTCAGGCGTCGCCAGACGCGACCATCCTGGGTCAGCACAATCAAACCGCTGGCCTCACGATCGAGTGGAACCAGTGGAGTGAGATTGGCGAGATGACGCTTGAGCGGACGCACGCCGCTGGCGTCGTCTGCCCACTGCGCGCCAGGCGCGATCAGACTTGCTGCCGGCTTGCTGCCACTGATCGCGTCAAAACCCTGCGGCTTGTGCAGCAGCAGCGTGGCCGGCTCTGGAGGCGCAAGGCTTGCGTCGGCATCGACCGTCACCAACTCGGTGGTCACCTTGTGCTGCGGTCGATCGATGACGACGCCATCGACCGATACCCAGCCGCCCTCGACATAGCGCTCGGCATCGGCACGCGAACATTCGCGCAGGGCGGCAACGCGTTTGGACAGGCGAATCGGTTCTGACATGGCGCAGGTCGTTCGATGATGGCGGAGTGCAGTGTACGGCGGTCGCGCCCGTACATGGCGTGTTTGCCTCGATCGTCATGACCGGATTTCGCCAAACCGTCTGTGCAACGCGCGATGGAGATCTTCGCGGATAGGCCCCACCTGCCGCATTGGGAAGAACCCTGGCATCGCAAGGAATCAGCTCAATATTCGTGTTCAGGCTACACTATCAACTATGTTAAATACCCAGTTGTGCCGAGACTTCTTCGGAACTGGAATCTCGCCCCGGGAACCAACACATGACGACTACCGGGAAAGTTGACGAATGCGGATTCCTCCAGTTTCAAGTGCGATCTGCGTCGCCACTTTTCTTGCGATCACATCGGTCGCCGCGTCAGCCGCCAGCAACGACTGTACTGACCCGTACTGGTCAAACACGCTACGCTGCAAGCTCTCTCCGAATACCGTCCCGCAGCCTCCACCGCAGCCGCCAATGTCGGTTGCCATGTTGCGCGACTACACGCGGGTCGATCTCACCCAGGATCCCGAGGTGCGATGTGTCGACGGCATGCGTCCGATTATCTATGTTGAGCCGGCGACCGGAGTGCCATCGAACCGCTGGTTGATCACCCTGACCGGGGGGCCCTACTGCTCGGCGGAGGATCTCGATCAAAATGGCAGTTTTGAGAGTGGCCAGCAATGTCGCGATGAATATGTGGACAATGCTGGTGATCAAATGAGGACCTCCGCAGCGCCGGCGATGTCGAACCTCAATGACGCGCCAGGAAAACCGTCGGGCATCAACAGTCCTGATCCCTTGGTGAACCCCGTATTTGCCGGATACAACCGTGTTCGAGTATGAAGTGCGGTTACGACCGCCACAGCGGGCGCGCAACGCACCCTGGCGTCACCGCCCAGGCTCCGGACGAATTACCCTTTCAGTACGATCTCTATAGTCACGGCCAGAAAATCGTTCTCGAAGTGATCGAGACACTGCGCGGGCATGGCGCCGGTCAAGCAGGACTGACCTATACGAGCTATGTCGAAAACGCCGGCACGGTAGTAGCCCAGCAAATGGTTCTGCCCTCGATCGCCGATGCTGAGCAGGTTTTGCTGATGGGTCATTCGGCGTCCGCACACGGGCTTTACCAGAACGCCGATCACTATGCAGAGGTGCTGCGCGCCATGCCGGGCTTTTCCGGCGACATTCGTGCCGTCCATGATGCGCATTTCATGCACGCGACAGAGAACGAAGCGGCGTTCGATCCGGCTCAGAACCCGGGCCCGCTCACTCACAACACCCTGTTCGACCAGCGCTACGCCGGAACTACAGGCGCCATAGGCAGCTATGACGCGCAACCCTACTACGTTGGTCCGAGTGCATTCAGCGAAATCTACAGGGCCTGGCTGGAGACGCCACTCAGCACTCTGGGCACGATTCTCGATGCGTCCTGCGTTGCCACGCATCAGGGCAGCGGAGATACCTGGAAATGCCTCGGCCGCTTCCATGTCCGTCTGCACCATGAGACTACCACTGCCTTGGTCCGCGAGGATCTTTCGGATCCAAACGTAGAACACACCGACAACCTGAATGGCTATCTGCTTCGTTGGGGCCCGTATTCCGCCTACCCCACTGCGGTTACGTCGGATACACACCGTGTCCGCCGAGACTGGATTTGCACTCTTACCAGGCGCGGTTGCTGGTGCAGGCAGCTCACTTTCTCAACGGCCTCCATACCAGCTCGGAACTGGCGACTGGCGCCGACACCAGTGGCTCACCCGGCAGCGTCCATCTATGGATGCCGAATTGTCTGCAGCATGGCGGTGCATACGGCAACGCGTCGTTCTATGACACCCGGATCGCTGGGGATGCGCTGATCCAGTCGTATCGTGAATTCCTTGAGGAGTTCGTAGCGGCACCAGCCAGCGGTGTTGTGGTCGGCCGTGTCGCGCGGTTGAACGGCGCAGTCAGCGAGTGTCCACCGCGTCTTTTCCCCAACGGATTTGAATAGATACCGGACACCACGTCGACTCGACGGATCGAGTAAGGCGACGCTTGCAGACCCTCATCGACCGACACCAAGCCGGCGTGCTGCTGAGCGCGAACACGTTCGCTCATGCTGCGCGTCAGCGCTCGTTGAGCACGCGATACGGGCGTGCGCCAGGCTTGGATTCAGCAGCCGACAGCTGCATATCGCGCAACATCAATCTCGCCAAGCTCGGGTATCCAGGGCAGATAGGCTTTCCAGCGCGCCACCGAACGCGTGTATATCGGTTGCCGCACCTGGGTGATGCTGGCCGTTCGCACGAGGCTGTCGCCGGCATAGTGTTCGAGGCAAGCCGGATCCCATTCGAGTCCGAGCCAATTGATCAGTCGGCGCGATTCGGCCTCCTGATCGGCGACCATCGCCTCGTAGTCGACCTCGATGAAACGCCCCGGCAACACGGTGCGCCAGTGTTGCATCAGCTCCTGATAGCAGGTAATCCGGTGCAGCAGATCGGGCCAATGCGAGGCCCACTGGATCTTGCCGAACTGGGTCAGCCAGCAGGATAGTGCGACATCGCGCAGGTCGCGTCGGCAATGGATGATTCGTGCCTTGGGAAACAGCGTGGCGATCCAGCCGAGCAGACTGTAGTTGTCGGGCATCTTGTCGACAACGCGAATCACGGCAGGCTTGCCGAGGCTGCGCTTCAGCGCGGCCAACTGATCGAGATAGCGCGTGGCGATCGGAGCCAGTGTCGCTTTGTCGACGTCATCAAGCTGCACGGTTGAAAAGAAATCCTCATCGCCATCCGTCCCGACTTCCCGATCCAGCATGGACAAGGCGTGGAAAGACTGAGCGGCGAGCGTTCGCTCGCCGATGCCAAGCACTTGTGGATGTCGAGCCAGAATCTGCTCGGTCAATGTCGTGCCCGAGCGCGGCATGCCGACAATGAAAACAGGCTCATCACTGGCATTGCCCATGCCGCTGCAGCGCACAAGAAATTCGGTGCTGAAACCCTGCACAAGCTTGCGGCAGCGTGCGTCATGTGCAACGCGGTCATAGCCCTGCTCACGCTTGTCACGCTGCTTCCATTGACTGGCATTGGCAGCAGCCATGTGGGCAGCAGCGGCCTGCCAGTCCTTGAGACCGTCGAAGTATTGCGCCAGACCGCTGTGCAGGGCCGCGCTGGCGCCATCGCGCAAACGTGGTTTGGCGAGCAATCGCTGCATGCTCCGTGCGTGCATTGCGTCAAGTGATCCGCGCTGACTACTGGCGAGCCCGTTGAGTGCAGGAATGCAGCGCGGGTTCAAAGCCAGCGCCTGCAGTTGCTCGTTGTTGGCTTGATCCACGTTGCCAGCCGAAGCAAGGATCTGACCACTCAATGCGTACAAAACGGCATTTTGCGGCTGCACCCGCTGCGCTTTCCTGATCTGATCGATGGCGGAGCCGGCATCGCCCTCCTGCCAAAGGCACTGCGCATGCACCTTGAGCACTTCGACATCGTCGTTGCAGCTTTCGATGATTTCATCGAGCAGATTCAGGGCGCGCGCGGACTGGCCCTGATCCAGCAATACCGAGGCCAGCCCTGCGCGTGCCGCAGGATCTTCGGCCTCCAGGTTCAATGCACGGCGATACCAATCGGCGGCTTCGCCGAGATTGCCATTCTCCTGCCAGACGCGCGCAATATCGACGCATAGTTCGGCCGCATCGGGGTTCAGTTCAAACGCATCGGCATAGGCATGCATGGCCTCATCGAAATCCTCGACTTGCACGAGGCAACGACCAAGCAGCCGCTGCGCTTGCCAGGACAGCGGGGATTTTCCGATCGCACGACGGCAGTGTTCCAGCGCTTCCTCGCCGTCGCCAAACGCAGCAAGCAAGGCACCGAGATTGCTCTCGGCGCGGACATGATTGGCATCGCTATCGAGCGCCTTCCGGTAGCTGGCCATCGCTGCACGCCAGTGTCCGCCAAGTCGCTGTGCGTCAGCCAGGGCGCAACGATAGTCCGCATTCGCGGGGTCGCACTGGCACAGGGACTGAAACAGGCCAGTGGCTTCGTCCAACAGATTGCTCTCGAGCAGGGCGCAAGCGAGGTTGTAGCTGGCCTGGGTATAGTCGGGGTACAGTTCAAGCGCGCGCCGTGATGCTGCGATCGATGCAACAAAATCACTTTTGCGCTGCTTGGCCTGTTGCAGTCGCGCATGACCGAGATTGCACCAGTACCACGCTTGTTCGGGCGCACTGGCGGTGGCGGAATCAAGACAGTTGCACGCCTCATCAAGCTTACCCGCAGCAAGTGCGTGCAAACCCAGGGCATGCAGAGCATCGGCATTGCCGGAATCCGCAGCAAGTACACTTCTGGCAAGTTCAGCCGCAGCCGCAAGATTGCCGGAGCGCAGCAGGTCACCGGGTTTCATTTCAGGAATGGCATCGTCGGCTGGAACAAAAATGGGCGCGGAGCGGCAAACTGCCGATCACGCGCCCATGGAATCACACGAACCGCTACGCCGCAGTGCCTCAGGCGACGGTGATCTTCTTGCGTCGACGCAACTCGAAGTAACCGAGGCCACCAACGACGCCGAACAGGGTCAGCAGCCCGCCCGGCGAGAGTGCTGGCAAGTCGACCGCATTGGCGACCGGCGTAGGCGGGCCGCCAAGCTGGGCGTAGTTGACGATTTCGCTGCTCTCGGTGCCCGTCAGCCCTGCCAGCAGGCCGGCAGTCTGCAAGGCATCAAGTGATTCGAAATCGGCCGCAGCTGCAGCAGCCCCGGCAACGGCAATGGTCGGGTCGGAGAGTTCGGCGAAGACCATGATGCGTGCAGTCGCACCCGCCGCAATAGTCACCGGGTAGCGCAGGCCGAACGTTGCCGTCTGCGAATCTCCATTGCCGGGAGTCAGGGCGTTGAACGGAACCACGGCCGCGCCGGTGCCATAGCGGCTCAGGGTAATCCGCGGATCACCACCGCCATTGGGCGCATCGACCTTGTCGGCCCTGTTGGGGTGCAGCGGTGTGCCCTTGTTACCACCTTGATCGTCGGTGATGTACCAGAGGTCGCTGCCCTCGATGATCGTGTTGCCATTGCTGGTGGCGACAACTTCGGTACTGCTGTCCGAACCGTAGTCACCCAGCACGGCGGCATTGACGCTGATCGGCGCACCGGTGGTGTTGGTCAGGCTGAACAGCGCGCGCACAACCGGTCGGCCAGGAATAAAGGTATAGCGAACCTGGGCAGCGATACCAGGCACGATCGTGACTGTGTCGCTGGTCACCGTATCGCCAGTCAGATCGACCGTCGAATCGGGGTTGATAAAGAGATTGCCGTTGACCGAAAGGATCAATGCATTGTCAAAAGCGTCGTCGAAAGTTGACCCACTGCCGTTGACGCCCGCGGGCCTTGCGCTAGTGTTTCCAACTCCGATTTCGGCATCACTGATTCCGTATGCGGTAGTGCCCTGCGCATACGCTGCGCCATTGCTCGTCGTCACGTTGCCGCTGGAAGGAAAACTGCCGTTATTGTCGACACTCGACCAGCGCACCGAGCTGCGGGTGACATTCAACGGAATGCCGGTACTCGCCGCCCGGGCTGCACCGCCGCTGACAAATCCGGCGATCGAGATCGCACCGGCCGCTGCCATTCCCTTCAAGCGGCTGAATCCACTGTTCTTCTTCATGCCCTTTCCTCCCTCCAGATCCGGCTTGGATCGCGCATTATCCTCCCCTTGCGCGCAATAATGGAACAACTTTCTACCAGCCTTTTGCCGAGAGGTTGCGCTGTCGATCAATCGGGATGGATCAGGAACAACGCGGATGCTGCCTCCTTGCAGCAGCAAGGACACCCGCCCCAAGTCATTCGGGGCGGGCGATTCATCCGTGACGGCAAACTCCTGATTCCCCAGGGTATTGGCGGCTCTTCGATGGCCGTCTGTCGATCGGGGCGTTGCAGGGACCCGGGTCAGATGCGAGCGCGTCGCGCGCGCAAACCGAACAGGCCAAGCAGGGCGGCAAGCAGGGCAAGCATGAGCGGCTGATCGACCGGAACTTCGACAATGCCCGGTGCACCAGCCGGCGGCGGAACGTTGGCTGAGCCGAAACCATCCACGTAGACATAACCGCCATGCCCACCGAGCGCGCAATCGGCCGCGATGATGGTCAATTCGACCTGCTGGCCGATCGCACTGAGCGGCAACTCGACATCTACATTCTCGAATTCAAGATACTTCCAGTTTCCGGATCCATTGAGGAAGTTGACTCCGGCCTGGCCGGAGTAGGCGAACTGCTCGAACAGGATACTGCTGTCGGCAAGATTCTTCACCGACACGTAGAAATACGGCTGCTCGTTCGGCGCGTGGCTTGGATCATCCATCACCGGCGCAAAGGCGAAGCGGATATGCGGCTTGCCGTCACTCGCATCGATATCGGCATTGGTCACGGTATCGGTCTGCACGAGGGTCGTGACCAGCGCGCCGCCATTCTCGTCGTTGAGCTTGGCGGTGAACTGACCGACGCGCGGCAGCACGATGGTCGGTGCCAGTGGATCGGCAATCTGGCCGACGATGGCGCTTGGCCCGGGCGCGCCCGGCGTGATCTGGATGCTGGCGCTGGTGAATGGCTCGGTGCCGAGCAGGCCCGGGTTGATGCCGCCAGCGACAGTCCAGCCGGCGAAATTGTTCTGTTCAAACCCGCCGTTGGCAAAGATCGCGAATGCCGGAGCGGATGCGAGGACAAGGCCGAGCGCGAGCGCGCCGCAAATGAAGCGGCGACTGGGTCGAAGTCTGTGTGCGCGAACAGAGTCGCGTTGCGAGATTGACATGGGGATCCCCTGGAAATGGTCGTGCTGACGCGGGTCGCGTCGATTGGCGACATCCTAGGCAAAGCCATTCAACAAGGGCACCCCGCGAATGGGGGGTGGCGCACGGGATGCTCTTGCCCACGCATGGCACGGATGCCGCTCAGTGATCCGATGCGCCCAGGGATGTTGCTGCCTTCAGCGCGGTGATCGCGTGGATGCGTTGCTTGCGCATGGCCTCGGCGATCGCCGGCCCTTGCAGGCCCGCGGCGACGAATTCGCCAGCCTTGACCGCGACGGCCGCCTCGAATGCCGCGCGCAGGAAATCGCCTTGCGCATAGTCTGACTCGGCCATGCCGAGCCGACCGCGCTTGTCGGCCGCGCAGACCGTGATGAACTGTTCGAGTCGCGCGGGTTTGCGAAACGCATCGAGTTTTTCGATCAGGCCGAGCAGGGTTTGCGGGCGCAACTCGAAAGCACGATGCGCGAGCAGATGCAGGCGACAACAGAGCACGCCGAGTTCGGCGTGTTCGTTGGGAACGCGCAGGCGCATCGCCAGCGCTTGCAGCGGGGCCACGCCACGCTCCTCGTGCATGATGTGTCTCGGCAACTCGTCGGCCGGCGTCAGCGCCTTGCCGAGATCATGGGTCATCGCACAGAAGCCGATCAGGTCATCGCCGGGGGCGAGCCGCGCGGCCATGTCGACGACCATTTCGTTGTGGATTCCGGCATCGATTTCGGGGTGATACTCGGCGCGTTGCGGCACGCCGTAGAGCGCATCGATTTCCGGAAACAGGATCTTCAGCGCGCCACATTCACGCAAGCTGCGCAGAAATGCCGAAGGCGTGGATTCGCTCAGCGCCTTGCGCGTCTCGGCCCAGACCCGCTCGGGGACGAGATGATCGACCTCGCCGGCCGCGACCATGTCGCGCATCAGTTGCATCGTTTCATCAGCGATGCTGAAACCATACGGCGCGAAGCGCGCGAGGAATCGCGCCACGCGCAACACGCGCACCGGATCCTCGGCGAACGCCGGCGAGACATGCCGCAGCACGCGTGCTTCGAGATCGCGCGCGCCACCGTACGGATCGACGAGTCGACCATCAGCATCCTCGGCCATCGCATTGATGGTCAGATCGCGGCGTTCGAGATCCGCTTCCAGGGTTACCGATGGATCGGCATTGAAGGCAAAGCCGTGGTAACCCGGCGCGGTCTTGCGCTCGGTCCGCGCCAGCGCGTATTCCTCGTTTGTGTGCGGATGCAGGAATACAGGGAAATCCTTGCCCACCGGTCGATAGCCCTCACCGAGCATTTGCGCGGGCGTGGCCCCGACCACGACAAAATCGACGTCGCTCGATGTCCTGCCGAGCAACCCGTCGCGAACCGCCCCACCCACTCGATAGATCTTCATGCCGCGATTGTGCCAGAGCGCGGCATTCGCGATCGCGCCAGGAAAAATCGGGTTGACCCAGGCCGATCGTCCCCGGATCGAGTCCGGGGCAGGCTCTGAGCCTGTCGAAGGACAGCCCCAGCTTGTTGATCTATCGCGGCAACTTCCGATCATGGTTCGACACGCTCACCACGATCGGAAGTCGATCGGAAGTCGATCAGATTTCGCCGGGATCAGTTGGGACGATGCATTTCACGGAAGTGCTCCAGGCGGCGTTGATGGGCATCACCGCCAAGCATCGCCGGGACGATCATCTCCATCGGCATCGCAACGATGCCGAGTTCGCCGAGCCCATCCTTTTCGCCGACCGAATCGAGCAGCAGCGAACGAAAATTGTCGCGCGAGATCGGCTTGCCGGGCAGCCATTCGCCGACCATCGCCTGCAGATAGCCCAATGCGTCAGGAAGGCCGATGACCCAGCGCCGCTTGCCGATCAGGGCCGCCGTCCATTCGACGATTTCGCGCAGGCTGATCACGCGTGGGCCGAGCAATTCATAGGCGTGGCCGATCGAGTGCGGGTGCGCGAGTGCGCGTGCAAATGCCTCGGCGACATCGCCAACATACACCGGTGCAAACCGCGCATTCGCACGCGCGATTGGCAGCGCCGGCGCAATTCGCAGCAGCGAGGCGAAGCGGAAGAACAAGCCATCGCCACGGCCGAAGATCACCGAGGGCCGGAAGATCGTCCATGCCAGCCGCGAATCGCGCACGCGGCTCTCGGCATCGGCGCGCGTGCGCAGATAGTGGCTGGCACCCTCGCCGGCGCGCAGCGCACTCATCTGCAAAAGACGCGGGACCTTGGCCGCCTTGCACGCGGCGATCACGGTTTCGGTCAGCTCGACATGCGCCTTGTCGAAGCCGCTGCCATCCGAACCGCGTTCGTTGAGGATACCGACCAGGTTGATCACCGCATCCGCACCTTCCAACTTGCGGGTCAAAGCCGCGCGATCATGCACATCGCAATTCTCGACCATCACCCGCGGCAACACGCCAAGCTCCAGGTTCAAATCGCGATTGCGTGAAAGCACATTGATGCGGTGTCCATCCGCGTGCAGGCGCGGAACCATGTGCCGGCCGACGAACCCGGTACCTCCGAGGATGACGATTTTCAGCGACTTCATCTGCATTCTCCCTGCCGTCCCTTCGATCCCGATCCTCACGCGAGACCGGAAGGACTTGCTTGCAGTCTAGCCCGGATACGCCGTGCGCGATGTCGCAAGCTGCAACAAGACGGGAAACGGGATTCGAAACGCGGTGAGCGGGAAAACTGTCGCAGGGCGGAACCACCGCAGGTGATTGCGCCGATTGCGCGAGCATGGAGCCGTCGATGCGGATGGAACCCGTGCGGCAGAATCCGCTTTGCGGGTTCAGCCCTGCGGATCCAGGCGGGAATGGGGAATCGAGAGTCGGGAATGGGAACAAGCAGCGCGGGTTTCGTAGGTTGGTGCTGAGCGCAAGCGAAGCCCAACAGATCGCGATTTCTCCTCCGCGCGATATTGAATCTGCCGAAACGGCGGTCGGGCTTCGCTTGTGCTCAGCCCAACCTGCACCGGCATAACGCCGGAGCCATGAAATTCGATGGGATCGCAGCCAGGGCGAAGTTGGCGTTGCGCCGGGATTGCTTCAATCGTCTTCGTGCGCGGGCGCTGTTGTCACTGGTGCTGGACACACGACGTCTTTGCGCTGCGCATCATCCTTCGGTGCCTTGTAAGGCTGGCCGACTTTCGGCATGCGCGTGGCGAGCGGAATGACCTTGTTGTTCAGGCGCCAATCGTAGATGACGCTGAAGGCGAGCACGCGGGCGACGTATTCGCGGGTTTCCTTGTACGGGATCGTCTCGATGAAGAAGTCCGGTTCCATCGTGCCGCGTGCATCGAGCCAGCGTCCGACCGGCGCCCCGCCGGCGTTGTAGGCGGCGCTGGCCAGCCACGGGCTGCCGGAATACTGATTGGCCATCTGACCAAGGAACAGGGTGCCGAGCTGGATGTTGAGGGCGGGGTCGAACAGATCGCTGGGGCGGCTGTAGCTGAGCTTTGCCGCATGTGCGACTTTCTTTGCCACCGCTGGCAGCAATTGCATCAGCCCATAGGCATCGGCGTGCGAGCGGGCATCAGTCATCCAGGCGCTCTCGGCGCGGATGATCGCGTACGACCAGGCCGGATCGACGCCGGCTTCGCGCGAATTCCTGACCACCCGCGATTTTTGCCCGAGCGGGAACCGCTGCTCGTAGAAGCTCATGGTCTCGGCGGACGAGGACAACAGAAAGACCGCACGGTCGAACCACTCGTTGCGATAGGCGAAATCGGCGGCGAGCCGACGCTGCCGGGGATCAAATTTCTGCAGGGCGAAATTCCATTCGCGGCGCGCCCCGGTCAAATCGCCAAGGGCGTAGAACTCGAGTGCGCGGACCAGATCCGGCTGGTCGGCGATGGCCTGCTCGGCGGCCTTGTCCGGCGCAATGCCGGTGGGACAGATCGTGTACGGCGCATTGATCCAGTCGGCAGCGAGGAAGCCGTGGAAATTTGCTTCTTTGGCTACATCGACGAAAATGGTACCGGCTTCGTCCTTGCGATCGAGCTTGCCCAGCACGCGGGCACGCAGATAGCGCCAGCGGGCGTCGGCTTTCTGCGTCTCGCTCATAGCATCGAGAGCGGCCAGGGTTTCGTTCCAGTCGAGACTCGACAGCGCCACGCGCACGCGCCATTCGCGCGAGCTGTCATCCCCGGCCTCGACCGGCAAGGCTTTCAGCCGGGCCAGCGCATCGGATTCAAAGCTCGTCGCGCGATAGATTGCAATGGCATTGAGCACGCGGTTCTTCTGCTCAGGATCCCACTTGAAGCGGTCGCCGAGATCGGCCCACAGGGTTTCCGCCGCGCTGCTGTTCTTGCGTGCATAACGCATCATGCCGAACGACACCGCATCACGATTGCGCACGCTATCCGTCCATTGCGCCGCCTTGGCCAGCGCGCTGGCCGGGTCGCGCACGCTCGCCGCGATGCGGTTGGCGGCAATTTTGTCAGCGGCATCGAGCAGGTTGGCGATGGTCGATACGGTGCCTGGATTGGCCGCTGCAGCAGCAGCTTCGATGCGCTTCCAGACCTCGGCATCGGTCAGGCTGCTGTTCTGGCGTGCCCAGGCAAACAGCGGATCGCAGCTTGCCGGCGTCGGCCGTGGTTGCATCCACAGGCCGGCAATGTCCCTGGCGTAGTCGGGCGTCTCACCAGCGGCGATGCGCGCGCGTTGCCAGGCGCATTGCAGGTCGTCCGCAGAACTGTCGCTCCAGAGCTTGCGGAAGGCGGGCCAGTCCTGGCTTGTGACCAACTGGCGCAGCATCGATTCGCGCAGATCGCGCGCGACCAGCGTATCCGGCCAGCGCTTGATGAAGGCCTCGACCTGGGTCAGGGTGGGCTTGGCGTTGCTGCGCTTGAGCACGGCCAGCTCGACATACGGCAACAACGGGTAGTCGGCGAGATCGGCGACTTCGCGTTTCCAGGCACCCGCCGGACCGCGCTCGATGGACTGGATGACGTTGCGGTAATGCTGACGCTGGTCGCTGCGGTCGATCTTCGATGCAGCAAGGGCGGGGAGGTTGGCAATGGCGATGCCAAGGGCGATCACCGGGATCAAGGAGACACGATTTCTGATGGGCATGTTGCCAGTGTATCGCGCCATCCAGGCCGGCCCTATCCCCATGCCCGCGCAAAGTCGTTCAGAAATTGCGCAGTGGCGGTATGACACGGTCATTCAAGCAGGGTTCTCGTAAACGATTGATTGAATTGACCAACAAGTTTGAGTTGAGGGTTTTTTCGGCAATGTGACAATCGGCTCTGGCGCTTTTCTAACATTTTACTTACATTGCCCGGGCTCAAGCGCCGCTTACCCCCGAATATGGCGCTTCCTGCGTGGTCTGCCCGCCCATCCCAATGGAGACTTGTCTATGAACACCCGTATTCGCGGCCTCAGTGGAGCCATTCACCTGGCCCTTGCCGCAGGTTTGATTGCCGTTCCCGGCGCCAGCGTATTTGCCCAGCAGGATCGCGGCGATGACGCCCAGCAACTTGAGGCCATCCAGGTCACCGGTTCACGCATCAAGAAGGCCGATGTCGAAGGCCAAAGCCCGGTGCAGGTGATCAGCGCGGCCGATATCGAGGCCACCGGCCTCGGCTCGATCGGCGACGTGATCCAGCGCCTTTCGGTCAGCGGTTCCTCACTCAACACCAAGTTCAACTCGGCCGGCAACTTCGGTTTCAGCCCTGATGGTTCGGGCGTCGGCTCGGGTTCGACCACGGTCTCGCTGCGCAACCTCGGTGCCAAGCGCACCTTGATCCTCGTTGACGGCCTGCGCTGGGTCAGTGAATCCTCGGCTTCAGGCGTATCGGCTGCGGTCGACCTCAACACGATCCCGGCCAGCGCGGTCGATCGCATCGAGATCCTCACCGATGGCGCATCCTCGCTGTACGGCTCGGACGCGATTGCCGGTGTGGTCAACATCATCACCAAGAAGAAGCAGGATGGCGGCGCCGCGCGCCTCTACATGGGCGACTATTCGACCGGTGATGGCAAGACCCAGCAGGGCAACATCTCGCTCGGCGGCAGCAACGACAAGTTCGATTTCTTTGTCGACCTGAGTTACTACGACCAGAAGCGCATCAGCTCGAACGACTGGGAACAATCGCGTTATCCGACGCCGGGTATCGGCGGAGCGGTCAATCCGGGTAGCTGGAGTTCAGCCACGCCGAACGGTCGTCAGGTTTTCGCGCCGGCCGATCCGAACGAGACCTTCGGCGGCCTCTGCCCGATCGACGGTGGCGCCTCATTCTGCAATCTTTCAGGCGATGGCAGCGGCGGATTCCGCCCATGGACGAATGCCGAGCGCTTCAACTACTCACCGTACAACCTGCTGCTGACGCCGTCCAAGCGCACCGGCCTGTTTGCCCAGGGCACCTACCGCATCACCGATCACGTCAGCTGGAACCTCAAGGGCACCTACACCAAGCGCGAATCGGTCAACCAGGCCGCACCCGAGCCGATCTTCCTCGGCTCCGAGGCCGGCAGTGGCGGACTTGCCGATTTTGTCGGTATCGATGCGAGCAATCCGTACAACCCGTTTGGCACAATCAGTCCGGAAGGCTCGTTCATCACGCGTCGTCCGGTCGAAGGTGGCCCACGCATCTTCCGCCAGAATGTCGATACCAGCTATTTCTCGACCGGTCTCAACGGTGATTTCAACATCGGTGAGCGCCAGTATTTCTGGGATGTGAACTATGTCAACGCCGAGAACAAGGCCACCCAGACCGTCAACGGCACCTACAACATCGCCCACATCCAGCGCGCGCTCGGACCGATCGCCGATTGCACGGCACCGTGCGTTCCGCTGGACTTCTTTGGCGGCCCGGGTTCGATCACCCAGGACATGCTCGACTACATCCAGTTCATCGAGAACGATCGCAGCCAGCAGAAGCTCAGCACCTGGACGGCGAACATTTCGGGTGACATGTTCGATATGCCGGCCGGTCCGCTGGCCTTCGCCGCCGGTTACGAACACCGCAAGCAGAGCGGTTACTACACGCCGGATTCGATCGTCACCGCCGGTGAATCGAACGGCGTGCCCTCCGGCCCGACCAGTGGCGAATACAAGGTCAATGAGTTCTACGTCGAGCTCAATGCGCCCTTGCTCGCCGACGTGAGCTTCGCCAAGCACCTCGATCTGAGTGTCGCCTCGCGCTTCTCGGATTATTCGAACTTCGGCAACACGACCAACAACAAGGTCGGCCTGCGCTGGCAGTTGAACGATGACCTGACCCTGCGCAGCACCTGGGCCGAGGGCTTCCGCGCGCCGTCGATCGGCGAACTCTTCGGCACATTCGCCCGCTTCGACGCGCAGATCCAGGATCCCTGCAACGGTGCAACCGGCCAGGCCGGTGCGAACTGCTCCACGCTCGGCGTGCCGAATCCGGCCACCTTCGAGCAAGCCAACTCGCAGATCTCGGTGGTCACCGGCGGCAATGCCAACCTCAACCCGGAAACCTCGAAGAGTCTGACTGTCGGTGGCGTTTACAGCCCGAACTGGGGTGCCAACACGAGCTGGTCGCAGAAACTCGATCTCGAAGTGACCTGGTACAACATCAAGATCAAGGACGCGATCCAGGCTTCCGATGCGCAGACCCAGCTCGATCGCTGCGTGGCGACGCTTGATCCGGTCTTCTGCGGCGGCATCAGTCGTTCGTCGGGCGGCAACATCAACGGCTTCGACAACACCTTGTTCAACCTCGGCAAGGTCAACACCAAGGGCTTCGATTTCGGTATCAGCTGGCTCGGCAACGCAACCAGCGTCGGCACCTTCGGTGCCAGCCTGTCGGCAACCAAGGTCACCAACTACGAGGCGATCGCAACTGACTCCGGCCTCGCCGAGCCGCGCGTCGTCGGCGTCGAAGTCAATGACAGTGCGATTCCGGATTGGCGCGCAACGGCACGTCTGAACTGGAGCATCGGTGACGTCAACGTAAGCTGGTCGGCGCGCTACACATCCGACTTGACCGAATCCTGCGATACGGTCGGCACCTTCGACAATTGCAGCAATGCCGCAGCGGGCACAAACCATCTTGGCGCAACCACCGTTCACGATCTGCGTGCAAGCTGGAAGTTGCCCACCGAGATGAATTTCGTCATCGCCGGTGGCGTCAACAACATCACCAGCAAGTCCCCGCCGATCTGCCAGAGCTGCTCGCTCAACGGCTACGACGCATCGACCTATGATCTGCCGGGTCGCTACAGCTACGTCGAAGCCAGCATCAAGTTCTGATACCAAGCGCCATCGCAAAAATCCTGGGGCCGCCTTGTGCGGCCCCTTTTTATTGCCATGGACGGCATGTATGCCTGAAACGCAGGAGCAGTTTCAGGCGATTGCCATGGACGGCATGTATGCCTGAAACGCAGGAGCAGTTTCAGGCGATTGCCATGGACGGCATGTATGCCTGAAACGCAGGACGACTGCACGGATGCAGGAGGTAGGGCCGCTCCAGCGCATCCGGCAACTGCTCCTGCGTTGCCCTACCTCCGGCATCCATGCCGTCGCCTGCGCTCGCGGCATTCGCACATCCTTGTGCAGCACAACGCAGGAGCAGTTGCCGAGCAGTTTCGGCGATTGGCCCACTGCGCATAGCCCGGGTTCGCTCATGCAATTGACCATGTGCAAACCACAGTTTGCACTCAGCCCATGTTCGAACTGGTCAAATCCGCTACGTTCGATGCTTGGCTCTGTGGCCTGCGTGACGTTCGAGCCAAGGCACGCATCGCGGCGCGATTGGATCGTGTCGCAGATGGAAATTCTGGTGATGTCAAAGCACTTGGTCATGGCATCAGCGAATTGCGGATCGACTATGGATCCGGCTACCGGGTCTATTTCAAGCAACGCGGTTCGGTGCTGCTGCTGGTGGTGTTGCTGGCGGATGGTGACAAAAGCACCCAGCAAGCCGACATAAAAGCAGCCCGGCGCATCGCCGCCGATTGGGAGCGCGAAACATGAAAGGTGTGAGAGAGACGTTTTCCCGCTATGACAGCGCCGACTACCTGAAGACTGAAGCTGATATCGCGGCCTATCTCAAAGCCTGCGCGGAAGAAGCGCCCAACGATGCCGCATTCATGCTCAAAGCCCTGGGTACCGTGGCACGTGCACGCAACATGAGCCAGTTGGCCGAAGCGGCTGGCATGACCCGCGCGGGGCTCTACAAGGCGCTTTCGGGTGAAGGAAACCCGAGCCTCGCCAATACGATGAAGGTGGCCAAAGCGCTCGGCTATCGCTTGGCCTTGGTGCCTGATCGGGATTAACCGCATCGCAATACCTATCAACGGATGATAATATGAGTGCGAAACTCGATACCGGCTTGGGCACCCTGCTGCTGTTACATGGCGAGATCTACGATCAGGGTGCTGGCTACTGGATCAAGATCGACGCTTGGCAAGTGGAATTGAGCGAGCATGTTCCGCACGGTATTCGCTACTCGCTAACCTTGCATGATCGCCACGGAACTCGCCTTATGGGCTACGACAATGCGCACGCCGTCAAGCCGCCGAAACGCAAGCGCTACGCCGGAACGCGGCTCGCTTACGACCATAAGCATCGGCATGTCCGCGACAAAGGCGTGTCGCTACGAATTCAGTACTGCGGATCAACTGCTGAAGGATTTTTTCGACGAAGTGGACCGCGTTCTGGATAGAGGTGAAGGTATGAAGAAGATCATAATCGGCATCGCCACGCAGGAGGCCATCCGTGCCCGTGCGCTCGCCATTGCTCGCGGCGAACGCAAGCCCACTGTCAATGAGCCGAAAATCTGGTTCACTTCCATGCGTTCGATGGCGGAGGTCTTGTCTGACGACAACCGCGCCCTGCTCAAACTCATCCGCGAGCAGAAACCCGATTCGCTCAACCAACTCGCAGATCTGAGCGGACGTGCACCCAGCAATCTATCGCGCACGCTCAAGACCATGGAGCGCTATGGACTCGTCGAATTGTGCCGGGAAGCCAGACAGGTACGACCGATAGCCAGGGCCAGCGAATTTCTTATCCAGGCGGCGTGATGAAACCTGATGCGCTCGTTTGATTCATTTCCCATCGCGCTGCGCTACGATTGCCAATCTGTCGAGGTATGCCATGAACGAAATCATTTTTCAGGTCGACGAGGCGCATGAAGGCGGCTACATCGCTCGCGCGCTCGGCCACGCGATTTTCACCGAAGCGGAAACGATCGAGGAACTTCGCGCGATGGTGCGTGACGCCGTCCGCTGCCACTTTGACGAAGGTCAGGGACCGCGCGTGATTCGTCTGCGCTACGTCCGCGACGAAGTGCTGGCCGCATGAAGCGCCCGTGCGAGATTTACTAGTGTAGTGATTGCTTATTCTTTGAACCACGTTGTCGATTCGCTATCGACCGGCGGACCGTCGATCCGGCCCTTGAATAGTACGACTTTGCGCGATTGACTCGGATTCGCCCGGGAGAAAGGCTCGCCCCTGGCGGGGCTCCTACGAGATTACGGTGGGCCTGTAGGAGCCCGCTTGAGGGCGAGCTCTTGCAACTCCTCACAAAGGCTGAACTATGTGCAAATAGTTCAATTATGTCTTAATCGCCACGCTAGTTCCCGCGTAACCTCAGAACATGGCCTGATCGCCGCAGGTACGCAATAATCGAGTCGCATCGATGTGCAGACTCTCGATCCAGCGCGCCAGTGAGCAAGGGGAATTGTTTGAACCGCTCCAACGATAGCTCATGCTTGGGGTGACGCACGAAGCCATTCCTGCGAGATCGGCAACGTTCGCGTACTGGCAGACGGTCATGTCGACGACCGCGTTGCCGCGCGCTGATCGTGCTAGTCGATCGTTGCGTGGTGGTGTTGGAAGTGCGTGCACGGGACGGCGGCTTCGAATTCGTGACCGCGTTCCCGGCTGACGCCAGCTTCCCTGTCAGAGATTCGCCGAGGCAGCGATCTCGTGGAGAAACGACAGCAAAAAAATACCTCAGTCTTTTGGCGACTGAGGCGCAGCCATGTCCCAAAGCCTTTGGCGAAGGAACTTTGGCAGTTTAGCGTCAATTCAATGTCGAACCGCAGTGCCAGCGCAATTCGCAGTGTGTTTGTATCAAGTTCTAAACTACAACCTGAACAGCGGCACGTTCATGTCTCCATCAATCCCGGCTGATTTGAAGTCAGCCGGGACAACAGGTCTCTCGCGCACTGACTATGCGGAGCATTTGCCAGCGAAACGGCGGTTCTGAGTTACACAACCGCAAAGACCGATTTACCGCTCCGCCACCGGCGGCTTGTAGCCGAGGATGCGTGCGGGCAGCAGGAAGATCGCCTTGATCAGGGCGAGGATGCCTTCCATCAGGGCGCCGACGATGCGGAACGGGATCGACAGCAGCCAGAGGATCGGCCACAGGATCAGCAGGACCAGGGCGACCGGCCAGGCGAGTACGAGCAGGATGGCCCAGAGCAGCAGAACGAAAAGTGCGCGCATCGTGATTGGTCTCCGTGTGGGTCAGGAAAGCGCAAAGAATGCGCCGTTCGCCGCGTGGCCGAGTTCGATGGCCGGTGCCGGATTCAGCAACGCGCCAGACGCTTCAACCTGCTGCAACGAAAACTCGCTGCCCCGGCAAAGATGGGGTGGTGCTTCCCGGGATGCAAGCGTGCTTGCCTTGTGATGCCGCAGCGGGGAATTTGGTTGCGACTGCTTTCGGCTCCAATCCATTGCGGCGTCACGGCAGGCGCGTAGCGGCGGAGTTTCGATAGCGGGCGGCATCCGTGTGAAGGATTCCGCCCAGGTTGCCAGGCTTACTCAATCGAAGCCGTTGGCGAAGATCTGATCGGGCGGTGCGGTGAAGCGCACGATCCTGGCGTAGTTGCCGATCAGGCCGCCATCATCCGTTACGCTGACATTGACCGTGTAGTTGCCCGGCGCTGCAAAGGTGTGCAGTGGATTGGCATCGGTCGAGGCGGGGCTGCTGTCGCCGAAATCCCAAAGGCGGCTGACAATGCTGCCGTCGATGTCGATCGAGGTATCGGTGAAGCTCGCATCGAGGCCGTTGCTGGCCACGTCGAAATCAGCAGTCGGCGGCGAGTTGCCAACGCTGCCATCGAGCACGACGCGCCAGGCGCCGCGACTGTAGCTGCCCGCCGTGAGCACATGTGGGTAGTCGTCGATCTCGAGATCGACAACAACGATGCCGAGCGGCAGGCCGGCCGAGAACGGCAGGAAGTTGTCGCCGCTATCAATGCTTTCGTAGACACCGATATCGGTGGCGACGAAGATGCGCAGGCTGTTCAACGGATCGATCGCAACCGAGTTGGCCGGAACGTTCGGCAATCCCGCACCGACGGCGGCCCAGCTCGTACCGCCGGTGGTCGAGCGGAACAGGCGCGATGCGCCGAACGCGCCACGCGAGATGAAGACGCGCTGCGGATCGACGGGATCCATGGCGACATCGGAAACCCGATCGCCGGGGTAGTTGCCGGTGACATCGGTGAAAGCCGGAGCCGGAATACCGGCATCGGCGCTGCTCCAGATCTTGCCGGCCGACGTGCCGACATAGGTCGGGGTCAGTGTGCCGAGGGTCTGCGGGGTGATCACGACGACCGAGCTGCCGAGGTTGCCGCTGATGGCCGTCCAATTATTGCCCGTGGTGCTGGCGCGATAGAGCACATCCGAGGCAACGAACAACTTGCTGCCGGCCGTGGCCAGCGGCGTCACCCAATCGAAGTTGCTCGACGCGACCAGGCCAGTTCGCGGCATGCTCTGGAAACTGCCCGGTGAACCGCCGGCGGTTGAACGGACGATGCTTGGCAAGCTTCCGCTCGGATAACTGGTCTGGAACACGATCGACGGATTGTTCTGGTCGAATGCATTCATGAAGCCATCGCCGCTGGCGTAGGTGAGGCTCCACACCAGGTTGGTGCGCCGGCCCGATGAGCTGTTGTCCTGTGCGCCGCCGAAGATGATGTTGGCATCATTCGGATTGACCGCGATATCGTAGAACTGGGTGACGTTGATGTTCGCATTCATGTTGCGGAAGCTCGCCGCGCTGTCGTCGCTGCGCCAGATTCCACCATCGCTGCCGACCCAGAAACGGTTGGGGTCGATCAGCGAATAGCGCACGACATGGGTGTCCTGATGCACCTTCTGGCCGCTGCCCCAGCCGCTGACCAGCGGGGTGAAGCTGGTGCCGGCATTGGTTGAGCGCGCGACCCGGATCGTGCCAAGCAACAAGGTATCCGGATTGGTCGGATGCACGCTGATGGCCTGGTTGTACCAGCACTGGCCTTCGCAAGCCGAGGCGTTTTTCTGCACCCAACTCGTGCCACCGTTGTCGCTGCGATACAGTTTCGAGGTCGTATCCGAGCCTGTCAAAACGTAGAGGATATTGCTGTCGCTTGGGGCCGTGGCCAAGCGTATCCGCGAGATACCGCTGACGTTGATGCCGGAATTCGCATCAACCCAGGTCGCACCGCCGTCGATGGATTTCTGCACGCCGAGCCCGATCAGCCCGGCATACACGGTTGATGTGCCGGGCACAAAGACGATGTCCTCGACATTGTTGCTGCGTACCTTGGTCCAGCTCAGGCCCTTGTCGGTCGAGCGATAGATACCGGCACCGGACAGCCCGCCGCTGCCGTTGCAGGTGCCCTTGCCACCGGCCAGGATCACATTGCTGTCGGTCGGCTGGATCGCCACCGCGTTGACGATCGACAACGGCATGCTGGTCAGCCCGCTGCCATTGCGCGCTTGCCAGGAAACACCGGCGTCTTCGCTCAGGTACACACCCTGGCCGAAATAGCCGCCGCAGGAGCTGTTCTTGTCGCCGGTGCCAACCCAGACCGTGTTCGGCGCACCCGCGTCGATCGTGATTGCACCGATCGGCAAGGTACCGACCTGGTCGAAGATCGGCGTCCAGCTGACGCCGGCATTGGTCGTCTTCCACACGCCACCGGCCGCGCTGCCGAGATAGACCGTGTCGTCGTTGCCGGGCATTGGCGTGATTGCGTTCACGCGGCCGGCGACGCGGCCCATGATCCAGTCGACCATGTTCATCGACGACGGGCCGGCCTCCTGCCAGACCTCGCCGACCGATGCGCGCCGCGCGTCGACGAGCTCGCTTTGACGTTTCAGATCCTCGACGGCCACGGCGCGAAGCTGCGCTGCCTCCGGGTGATCGAGCAATCCGCGCGACTCGATGAACCACTGCTGGCGCTGTTCGATCTGCCAGCTTTCATCGCGCTCCTGGCCCCCGACGGATTCATGCTCGGCAGCAAACGCGCCGAGTGAAGTGGTCAGCGAAAACGCGGCAAGCACAAGGATGCTCGCCTGTTTGAATGAGCAGAGTGGATTCACGTCGGATCCCCTGAATGATCGAAAGTCTGTCGCGGTGGAGATTGCGGGAGTGCTGCCCCAGGAGCATGTCGCAGTGGATCAGCAGGCCGCCGAGAGTACGGTGGAACAGGCGTGATCGCCATGTCCGAATCGTCATGCCTTGGGTGCGATTGCCTGCGCCGCGAGCGTCTCGCCGGCACCAGCCCGCTTCAAAAATGCGCTCGGCTCAGCCCGTCTTCGGCAGCCGCGGGACACCGTGGGCGTCGCGCTCCTCGACGACCAGGGCCTGCGTATCAACGCGCGCCGAAGCACGACCGCCGAGCGGAATCGCCGGCTGGCCGCGCTGGTTGAGGAGGGCGTTGCGGTAGCAGCGATTGGCCAGCGCCTGGTCGCCGGAGCCTGCGTGGCAATCGCCCAGGGTTTCCCAGGCGATCGGTGAATCGGTGATGCCGACGGCACGATCGAGAAACTGGATCGCCTTGCCCCAGAGCTTCTGGTCGCGGCACAGCCGACCGAGCGTGGTCAGCAGCGAGGTGCTGTTCGGCGCAATCGCGAGCCAGGCTTCGGCATGCTTGGTACGCACCGCGAGCTCGGCCGGGCCGATGTCGCTGTAGACCAGGGCGAGCGGATCGTTCCATTCACGGCGCAGGGCTGATTCGATTTCGTCCATCGCGGCCAGGGTCTGGCCGAAATGCGCTGCGCGCCGGGCGAATGCGGCGATGATTTCGGGCTGTTTGCGATGATGCCGACTGACCGAACTCCACAGGCTGTTCAGACGTGCCTGCGAAGGGGCCGCGGCCAGTGCCGCAATCAGCACGCGCGTTTCCAGCGCCGCCAGCGCCGCTGCGGCGAGGGATTGCGTTTTCGCCAGGGCCGGCAGCGCATCGAGCGCGGTTTGTGCATCGTTCTCGGCGATGGCGGCCTCGATCAGCACCTGCCAGCCGATCGGCGACAGCTTGCCGAGTGCGGCCCTGGGCTTGAGCAAGGCCAGCGCGTCGGCATGCCGCGAACGTTCATTGAGGAAGCGTGCGCGTTGCGCGAGGGCCGCCGCCTCAACGTCGTTGGCGGCCTCATCAAGTGCTTTCGCCGCCGCCGCATCATCGCCGCGCGAATGGGCGGCACGTGCGATCACGAGCAGGGCCGGGCCGCGCACGGCCGGTTGTCTGGCTGCCTTGGTCAGTTGCCGCTCGGCTTGCAGGTAACGACCTTCGGCAAATGCAGCCAGGCCATTGGCAAGGTTCTCGCGCGCACGCTTGCGCTGCGAACGAATCCAGGCGCGTGCCGGCCAGCGCAACAAGCGCCAGATGATGCTGAGGATTGCCCATGACAGCAGCAGGGCGGCCCCGCTGAATACCAGGGTGGTCTCGATCGAGGTGCCGCGCAGACGGACCAGCACATAGCCCGGATCCTCGACCACCCATTGCCAGCCGAATGCGGCCGCGACGGCGACTGCCAGAACGAGCAGGATGGTGATCCAGATCCTCACGGTATCGGCTCTTGGCTGGGCCTCGCTTCGATCTTCGTCGGCGCGGCCTTCATCGGATGCGATAGCGCGCGGGTCGTGCGCAGATTGCGCAACTCGTTCAGCGCGGTGCCAAGCTCGGGCAGGGCCGGTGCGAGCGGGGTTGCCGCAAGCTGGTCGAGCGAAGCGAGCGTCTCGCGCACTGCAGGTGCGGCGGGATCGAAGATTGCCTCAACCCCGGCATGTGCGCGCTTCAGGGCGTCGTCGAAGGCGTCCTGGTCACGCGCAAACAAGGCGGCCTCGGCGCTGCGAAGATCGATCGCGATCAGCAAGCGGGACAATTTGTTGTCGCGCGCGGCCAGCGCCGGGCCACCGTCATCGTGGCTGATGCGCACGAACTGGTCGAGGATCTCGCGCAGGCGCGAGCGTTCGACACTCGATGCGGCGGAGACAATCTGCGCCGAAGTCTTCATCGGCAGGTCGAGCAGACCGGCGCGCAGAGCGGCCAGGGTTTTCAGGGCGGCTCGCGTCTGCATCGGCTTGGCTGCATCGAGTGCCTGCATTTCGGCGCTGATGGTCTGGCGTACGCTGGCGAACAGCGGATCTTCGGCCGCGGCGAGCGCGCTGTCTGCCAACCGGTAGGCGGCAATTGCGCCACCGGCATCGCGGAACAAGGCGAGTCGCTCACCGGCCAGTTGCAAGATGAACTCGGCCTCGTTGAGGGCCATGGCATCACGATTGTTGAGGCGCTGCTCGCTCAGGTTGGCGACCGCATCCTCGAGTGAGCGCGAGCGTTCGGCGAATGAGAGGACTTCCTCACGGATGCCGCGATTCATCGCCTCGGCATCGTTGTAGCGCGAGCGCAGGCTGTCGACATCGTGGCGCAACTGTTCGTTGGCCTGGATCAGATCGCTGATTTGCGCGGCCAGCATATCGTTGCGAGCGTCGTCGTTCTCGCGCAGTTGGCGATCGAAATACCACCAGCCAAGCACCGCCAGGGCAACCAGCAAGACGACAACGATGAAGATTCCCGATCCGCGGCGGCGGGAAGCGCTGGCGCCCTGCTTGTCCTTGTCACGAGTGGCCGGGGCGGGCAGCTTCGCGGGAGTTTCGGTTTCCATGGTGTACATGCTAGCCGAACTGCGCCACGGACGGCAGTGGATTTGGCCCGAACCGGGATATTCGGGAGCGGGAGTCGGGAGTCGGACTGTGGAGACAGGATGTCGGAACGAACAGCGAAGCTGGCCCGGAGGGCAAGCCGCAGGATGCGGCGCGTCAATCGGGAGTCGGGAGTCGGGAAAAGCGCATTGCGGTCGTAGGAAGCGGCTTCAGCCGCGATGCCCTTCGACATGCTGGAGCAGACGACAGCATCGCGACTGAAGTCGCCCATGAAGCGGTGAACATCGCCGCTCACACCAAACATGTCGCAACCGGCGGTGCGCTTGGCCTGCAATCCCCGCTCACCCTCCGCATTGAGCGATCTGTACGGGCTAAATCCGATGCCTCGACAGGACGCGCTCGGCAGCATCGAGCAAATCCGCGCTGAGTGCCGACATTGCTTCATGCACATCGGCGAACCCGAGCACCCGGGCCTCGGCAGCCAGTCGTGAACTGCTGACAACAAGGGCCTCGCGCTGCCAGCGCGCGCGCAGGTCCGCCGGCAAGGCCGCGCAGAGATGGTTGAGGATGACGCTGCTCGAAACCAGGCTGATCCACGGCCTCGGTGCTGCGGCCAGGGTCGAGAAGTGGTCGGCGTTCAGGCGCGGCGGCAGGCGTTGGTAGACGGCGATCCGCTCGACCCGCGCGCCACGCTCGCGCAAGGCCGGTGCGAGCAGGTCGCGGCCACCCGGCGCATCGATGATGGCGATCGATTTTCCGGCCAGGTCGGCCAGGTCTGCTTCGGCAAGCAGGCCTTCGCTGTTCTGTGCACCGCTCGGTGCGAACGCGGCAATCCCGTGCCGCGCCAGGGCCCGGCGCGTGCCGGCACCGACCGCGAAGGTTGCAGGCAAGGTCGATGTGGATCCCGCGCCGAGTAGTTTCAGGCAGTAGCGCACGGCATTCGGACTCGTGAAAATCCAGAAATTGGCAGCCTTGGCTGTGCTCAGTGCCCGGCGCGCGGCATCCATGTCGTCGATGACTTTCACGATCACGCCAGGCAGGCGCAACGCAACGGCACCACGCGATTTCGCCGCGCGAACCAGCGCTGCCGCATCCGCTGCGGGACGCGTGAGGATGATGCTGGCTCCAGCCAGCGAGGCTGGGTGGTGATCTCGCGGTTCAGGCATCGGTGGATTCAATACGGTGACGTACAGATCATAGGCCGCTTGAATCGATCCGTGCACCATCGCACACTCGCGCCCCCGTCGCCGGCAGAGATACGCATGACTTCAGCCTTTACCGCAGCGATTACCGTTGCGCACAACCGCGACATATTGCGCGAGAGCGTAGAGCGGCAACTTCTTGCGGATATTCCGCTGGCCCGCGCGATGCAACTTCGCATCGGCGATTGGGACGGTGACTCGTTGCGCATGAGCGCGCCGTTGGCCGCCAATGTCAACGACAAGGGCTGTGCCTTTGGCGGCAGTCTGGTCAGCGTGATGACTCTGGCTTGCTGGTCGTTGATCCGCCTCGCTGCCGAACAGGCCGACGAGGAATGCGACATCTACGTGCAGGACAGCACGGTGCGTTACCTGGCTCCGGTCTGGAGCGACTTCAGCGCCGATGCGCGCCTCGCCCCCGCGCAATCCTGGCCAGGCTTTTTCACGACCCTGCATTTGCGCGGCAAGTCGCGCCTCACTGCGCACTGCGAGATCCGCCTCGCTGATGATGTGATCGCGAGCACGCTGGAAGCCCGTTTCGTCGCGCTGCGTCGTGGCGCTACTGCAGAGGCCGCCGATGTTGCACAATCGGGCATCGCAAGCACAAGCCGAGGAGTTGCCCGATGATCGCACGTCCCAGTTCACGTCGCTGTCTGTCGATCCTGCTGATCGCCTTGGTCACCATGCTGCTTGCTGCACCAGTCATGGCCAAGTCGCGCGAGAAGATCCTCACCGAAACCCTGCGCACTTATGCCGCGACGATCCGATGGGGCTCGATCGAGCAGGCCGAGAGCTTTGTCGATCCCGAATATCGCGCCGCCCACCCGCTGACCCAGCTTGACCTTGATCGCTACAAGCAGGTTCGTTTCACCAACTACAACGACTCCGCGCCGGTGCCGGTCAACGACGACGAAGTGAATCAGACTGTCGAGATCGGCATTGTCAACCTGCATACCCAGGAAGCGCGCAGCTTCATTGACCGCCAAACCTGGAAATATCATAAAAAGGCGAAAGTCTGGCTGCTGAGCAGCGGCCTGCCCGACATCACGCACAAGGATTGATCTGGCGCCATTGGCCACTCGCTTCACCTGCCGGGATGCGCAGGCTTCAGCGATCAATTCATCAACGATTAGTCAACTGCAATTCGATGCGCCGGTTCTTTGCATAGGCTTCGGGGGTGTCGGCGCTGTCGATCGGCTGGAACTGGCCGAAGCCGTTGGCCGACAGGCGGTGGGCCGGAATGCCCTGGACGACCAGGTATTTGACGATGGCCACTGCGCGCGCGGTCGACAGCTCCCAGTTCGACGGGAAGCGGTCGGTGTGGATCGGGCGCTTGTCGGTGTGGCCGTCGATGCGCAGCACCCAGTCGATCGATGAGGGGATTTCGGCGGAAACCTCGCGCACGGTGTCGGCCAGCGATTCCAGGCGTGCCTGTGCGAGGGGCCCAAGTTCGGCGGAGCCGGAATCGAACAGGATGTCAGCCGGCACGATGAAGCGATCGCCGACCACCTGCACATCGCTGCGATTGCCAAGCGCCTCGCGCAACTTGCCGAAGAACTCCGAGCGATAGCGTTCAAGCTCACTGACGCGGTTGGCCAGTGCAATGTTGAGGCGTTGACCAAGATCGGCAAGCTTGGCGTCCTTGGCGTCGATGTCCTTGTTGGCGATACCGAGTGCGGTTTCGAGTTTGGCCAGTTGCTCGCGGATCGCGGCCATCTGCCGGTTCAGCAGTTCGACCTGTGCCGTCGCCGCATTGCCGAGTTCGGTCTGCTTGACCAGATCGCCGCGAGTCGTATCGAGATCAGTGACGAGGCGCGCGACTTCGGCTTCGAGCTGGGCCTTGAGCTGGGCCAGTGCCGTGATGTCGTTGCTCAGACTCGCCGCCTGCGCACTGGCCGTGCTCAAGTCGGCAGTCAACTTGTCGCGTTCGGCCTGGGTGGTTCCGAGCGAGGCACTGAGTTCGGCCACGCGTACATCGAGGGTGCGTTTCTGATCCTCGCTCAGCGACAGTGTGCGGGCGAGTTCGGCGACCTGCGCATTGAGTGCATCGAGGGCCTTGTTCTTGCCGGCCAGGGTATCGGAGAGCACGAACTGGCCGATCGCGAAGATCAGCAGGACGAAGATCATGACCATGATCAGCGAAGTCAGCGCATCGACGAATCCCGGCCAGATGTCGAATGCGCGCCGGCGACGGCGGGCGAGCGAACTCATGCGCGCGGCTCGCGACCTGCGCCAACTGCGGCCGCGATCGTGCGTGAGAGCAGACGCAATTCACTGCGCAACTCATCGGACAAACGCGATTCGGAAGGCGGATGGCTGGCGATCTGGCGCAACACGGTTTTCAGTTCGTTCTGCACCTCGGCCGCACCCTGGCGTTCTCGGGCATCGCGGCTGAGCAGATCATTGAGGCGGCCAAGCTGGTTCGAGATTTCGGCAAACTGTTCATTGCTGCCACGCCGCTCGCGCTCGTTCTCGACGATCGCGCGCTGCATGCGTTCAAGTCCATCAGCGGTTTGTTCAAGCAGAGCCTGCACATAGGCTGGCACCGAGGCGTCGCCGTCGAGAGCGCTGCCCGAGGAAAGATGGGTCATGCCCGACAACCATTCCTCGAGATCGTTGTAGAAACGGTTCTGCGCGTGTCCGGCCTGCAGGTCGAGAAAGCCGATCACCAGCGAACTGGCGAGGCCGAACAGCGAGGTCGAGAAACTCGTCGACATGCCGCCGAGTGGTTCCTTGAGGTTCTCCTTGAGCGCGCTGAACATGGTCAACGCATCGTTGCCGACATTCAGTGTGCCGATCGTTTCCGAAACCGAACGGATCGTCACCAGCAAACCCCAGAACGTGCCGAGCAGGCCGAGGAAGATGGCCAGGCCGATCAGGTAGCGCGACAGATCGCGCGATTCCTCAAGCCGCGATTGCACGCTGTCGAGGATCGTACGCATCGAAGGCGCCGACAAGGCCGCCTTGCCGCGCTCGCGATTGCCGAGCATGCGCGCCATCGGCGCGAGCAGGCGTGGCCTGCCCTCGGCCGCACGCTCCGGATTCGAACGCCGGAACGACTCGATCCAGCGCGACTCGTTCGAGAGCAGCATCACCTGGCGCAGGTTGACGACGACGCCGGCGACCAGCACGGTCAGGATCACGCCATTGAAAAATGGATTGGCCTGGAAGATCTCGACCAGACGCGAACCGACCAGGCTGCCGAGAGCGGCGACGAGGATGAGAAATGCCGTCATCCAGACGAGTGCGCGATTGAATCGGGTCATGCTGGCCTCGGATTGCGAAAGGGATCAGGTGTTCGGATGCAGCATTGGCAAAACACGTTGCGCGTGATCGCGTCGACTACCATGCCACGGGCACGCCACGAGCTTGGTGCGAATTCGTGGTTTCGACCGTTGCCGTTGATGGTTGGTTCAGTGTCGCGGCTTGGCTCGATGGGTTGCGACCGCAGTCCACGGATCATCCGGCCACGGGTGTTTCGGGTAGCGGCCCTTGAGTTCCTTTTTCACTTCCGGATAGGTGCGCTCCCAGAACCCGTGAAGATCCTGGGTGACCTGGATCGGCCGACCGGCTGGCGAAAGCAGGTGCAGGGTGATCGGCACACGACCGTTGGCCACGCGCGGCGATTCGGCCAGGCCGAACAATTCCTGCAGTTTCACCGCCAGCACCGGTGCCGCATCGGGTGGATAGCTGACGCGGCGGTCGAGTCCACTTGGCACCCTGATCGTCGTCGGCGCCTGCTCGTCGAGCAGCCGGCGCTTCGGATAGTCCAGTTGCGCGATGAGCGCGTTCGACAGCTCTTCGGCGCGCAAGGCATCAAGGCGGCGCTTGTCGATGAGCGTCGGTGCAAGCCAGGTTTCGAGTGTGGCCAGCAGGTGCTCATCGGAAAAGTCAGGCAGTCCCGATTCAGGCGCATGCCGGCGCAGGAACTCGACACGCTGACGTAGTTCAATCGCCGTTTCGCTCCACGGCAAGGCATCGAGACCGAGTTCGCGCACGGCGGCGATCAGGGCGGGCACGGTGTCCTCGGCGCGTGCCGGAACGCTGCGTCGCTCAAGCACGATCGAGGCAAAGCGGCACTCCTCGAACACCTCGACGGCGCGGTTGTCGCGATTCCAGCGCACGTTGCGCTGGGTGGCGAACGCCTGCGGGAAATCGCGCGCCAGCAATCCGTCGTCGATCGGTGCGGCAGCCAGAATCAAGCTGTCGCGTTCGTCGAAACGCAGATCGATGACGACCAGCCAGGGCTCACCGAACAACGAACTTTCATCGAGCAGTCGCGCGCCACGGCCATTGGCGAGCTGGTAGCGGCGCGGATTGCCGCTGTCCTGTCGCGCGATGCGATCCGGGAAAGCGTGGATCAGGATGTCGCCGGCCGTGGTCGGCCCGGTCGGCGAGGTTTCCTCGTGCGACAGTCGCGCACGCCGTCGCCAGGCATCGGCCGATTGCTGGATAACCGCGAGTGCGCCGCGATCCGCACCAAGTTCGGCGATCACGCGCGCATCGCGCGAGCGCCATGCGGTCAGCGCATGCGCACGTTGGCGGAAATCATCGTCACGCACACCTGCCCCGCGCAGCGGATTGCGTGCTTCGATCAGGGCGACCAGGTCGCAGGCCGCGGCCTGATCGGCCGCGCTCGCGCGCAACACGGCAGCGGCGAGGCGCGGATGCGCGCCGAACGCGAGCAGCTTGCGGCCGAATGGATTGATTGATCCATCCGTATTGAGAGCGCCGAGCGCGATCAGCAATTCATGTGCCTGGGCGTACGCGCCGGCGGGCGGCGCATCGAGCCAGTCCAGGTTTTCCGAACCCCAAGCTTTCAATTCGAGCACGAGCTGAGACAATTCGACCTGGGCGATCTCAGGACTGCGCGCGGGATCCAGCCGGCGGCTCTGTGGCCATAGCCGATACGCAATGCCGGGGCCGAGTCGCCCGGCGCGGCCGGCGCGCTGATCGGCCGATGCCTGCGCGATATTTGCTGTCTGCAAGCGCGAGAATCCCGAGTTCGCATCGAAGCGTGGTTCACGGGCGAGACCGGAATCGACCACGGCACGAATGCCGGGCAGGGTCAGGCTTGATTCGGCGACATTGGTCGCCAGCACGATGCGCCGTCGGCTCGTGGCTGAAGCTGCCAGTGCGGCATGCTGCTCGGCCAGCGCCAGCTCACCATGCAAGGTCACAACATCGGCATCGAGTCCGTCGAGCGCACGACGGGTGGTCTCGATCTCACGCCGCCCGGGCAGGAACACGAGGAGGTCGCCCTCGGTTTCGCCGAGTGCCTGGGCAACGACGCGAGTCAGATGCGCGAGCCAGCCACGCTCCGGCCAACTCTCGCCTTGACGCGCCGGTGGATGCTCGATGCGTACCGGAAAGCTGCGCCCGGCGCTAGTCAATCGCGACGCATCGAACCAGCGTGCGATGCGCTCGCCATCGAGCGTGGCCGACATGATGATGAGGCGCAGGTCGGGTCGCAATGTGGCTTGCACATCACGCGCAAGCGCCGCGCCGAGATCGCCATGCAGATGACGCTCGTGGAACTCGTCGAACAGGATCGCGCCGACGCCGGGCAGTTCCGGATCATCCTGCAGCATTCGCGTGAGGATGCCTTCGGTGATGACTTCGATGCGTGTGGACACCGAGACTTTCGACTCATGCCGAATGCGGTAGCCGACCGTTTCGCCGACTCGTTCGCCGCGTGCGGAGGCCATGAACTCGGCCGCCGCGCGCGCGGCGATACGGCGTGGCTCGAGCGATGAGGATGCGCCGACCGTGCAGCCAGGGCTCATCGAGCAGGGCGGGCGGCACCTGGGTGGTCTTGCCGGCACCTGGAGGCGCTTCGAGCACGAGTCGCGTCTGCGCCGCGAGCCGATCGCGGAGCTCAGGCAATATCTGCTGGATTGGAAAAGCGGGGGTGTTCAATCGGATCAATCCTGTCGGCCGGGCGTGGATTGTCCTCTATCGGTTGCCGCACAAAAGAAAACGGCGCGAATGAATCGCGCCGTTTTCATCTGCCCTGACTCGCACTACTCGCAGAGCAGTCCATTGACGTTGGCGAGGCGTTTCCAGGTGCGGGTTCCGCTGCCGGTCGGGATGCCAGCGGGAAGGCCGGTGTTGGACGCATAACCCAGGATCATCGTGTTGCAATCCGGGAATCGAACCGTGGCCGAGCCCCAGACGACCGGAGCGCCGGCGCTTCCTGAATTACCGCCGAGTCCACCACCGGTTCGATAGGCCATCGGCGAGTTGGCACTGCGTGCGCCTCGCTGAACAGATACCTGGCCGAACAACCAGAACGGCACGCCGCTTGGATCGTAAGCAGCCCACGAAAACGAGATCACGAGATTTTGCGGGTCACTCGCAAGCTCGTAGATCTGCAGGATGATGCCCTCACCGCTGGCACCCGGGTCATACCAGTTGCTGCTCAGGTAACCTGAAATCGGAAGATCGAGGAAGGCTTCCGGATAGGTGCCGCTGTTCGGGTTGTACGTGGGAACATCGATGAAAAACTGGTTGTTGCTGGCAAACAGGTTGTCGAAGCGCAAGCTGAACGGAAGATTGAAATCAAAGACGCTGGTCTGCGTGCTGTCGTAATTCTCGAGCACGAAAGTCATGTCATTGATGATCGGCGTATCGACCAGGGTATCGGAGAGGATCGTGTTCGGCTCGATCGCGGCGCGCGCGATGTTGGCTGGGTAGTCGCTGTTGCCGAAGCCGATCGAGCCCTGGCTGACGCGAATGGCCGGGAACAGCGGGTAGATGGTCTGGCTGCTGCTGTTGCGCCTGATCCGCATCAGGGTCGCCGAATTGAAATACTGCGTGCTGCTGCAGGCCACCCGCCAGATCGTGATCGTCACGATCTCGGTGGAATCGACCTGGCCGGTGTTCCCGTTGAATGCAGCCAGGGTCACACTGCGGCTGTAGCTCGGCCCGCTGACCTGGTCGGGCAGAGGATCGGCCATGCAACTGGGCGGATATGCGGCGATCGGGTTGATCCGCGGCAGACCCGGCGCGGTTGAAGCCACACTGTTCCCGGATTTCGAGCTGTCCGTTGCGCCGCGCTCCATCAGCAATTTGCCATGGGTGAGTTGTTCCGCGGTAACGCGACTTGCGCGACTTGCATCAACGCCAACCTCGGCGGCTGTCGCTGCGGTGGTGGCACAGGCCGCAAAGGCGAGCGCTGCGCCAAGTAGCAATCGGGTATGAGCGAGCATGATGAACTCCAGGGGGGATGGCCGAGCGCTAGGATACTCGCAGCCTCGGGGTGAATCAGCAGTGAACTTTCGCGGAAAGGTGCAATTGCACAATCCACCCTGTGCAGCCTGTCACGATCGCCGCATAATCACGGGTTTTCCGGCTGTTGTCCTCCATGCAACTGATCGATATCGGCGCCAACCTGACCCACGAATCGTTTCGCCCCGACTTCGACCAGGTGCTCGAACGTGCGCAGGCGCACGGCGTGGCGCAGATCGTCGTGACTGGTGCCAGTGCCGCCGGCAGCCGCATGGCACTGGCTTTGGCACGCGCCCATCCGGGCAAGCTGTTCGCCACGGCCGGGGTGCATCCACATCATGCCATCGACTACGACGACGCCACCGATGCTGAATTGCGCGAACATCTCAAAGCCGACGAGGTGAGGGCGGTCGGCGAAACCGGACTCGACTATCACCGCAATTATTCTCCGCAGGCTGCGCAAGTCGAGGCTTTCGAGCGCCAGTTGCAGATTGCCGTCGACTGCGCCAAGCCGTTGTTCCTGCATCAGCGCGACGCGCATGCCGATTTCATGTCGGTGATGCGGAATTTCGCGGGCCGCATCGGCAAGGTCGTCGTGCATTGCTTCACCGGCACGCGCGCGGAGCTGGTCGACTATCTCGACGCCGGCTGGCATATCGGCATCACCGGCTGGCTCTGTGACGAGCGCCGCGGCAGTCATCTGCGCGAATTGGTGCGCGACATCCCGGCCGATCGGCTGATGATTGAAACCGATTCACCGTATCTGTTGCCGCGCACGGTCACGCCGAAACCCTCGCACCGGCGCAACGAACCGATGTACCTGAAGCATATCGTCGAGGAACTCGCCCGCGATCGCGGCGAAGATGTCGAGCTGACGGCGGCCAATGCGACGGCGACGGCGACGGCGTTTTTCGGTTTAGTGGCGTGACAGCGGGGAGCGGGCAGAGCACTTCAGGCTCGGCGAATCCTGTTGTGAATACCGGCTTTTCGTAAGAAGCGGCTTCAGCCGCGATGCGTTTCAGGAATCACCCGAATCGTTTGGGTTTGGTTGGAAAGATCAGCATCGCGGCTGAAGCCTGCTCTCATCAAACAAGACTTAACCCATTGATTTTCATCTTACGCAGCGTGCGGGCTTTTCCTTCTCCCCTTGGGAGAAGGTGCCCGGCAGGGCGGATGAGGGTGCGTCCGGAGCGCAGATTCCCCGCTAGCCCGAACCCTCATCCGCCTTCGGCACCTTCTCCCGAGGGGAGAAGGAAAATCCAACGCCTCGGCCCGCGGAACTGCCCCTATGTTTGCTGCGCGACAGCGCGCCACCGAAGGTGGGGCGTGGACCCCTACGAAAATCCGGTCTTCGCCAGAGTCTTCGTTTGGCCTGAAGTGCTTTCCCCGCTATCCGCTGACGGTTCACCCGCTGACTTCCCACCGTCAAGAACGCAACCCAACCCCGCGTTTGAGCAGCCACAGGCTCAATGCGCCGAGCACGACGACGAAGCCGATCATCAACGCATAGGCGGTACCGACCGGAATGTCACTGGTGCCGAGCAGGCCGTAGCGAAACGCGTTGACCATGTAGAAAACCGGGTTGGCATGGGTCATTGTCTGCGCCCAGTCGGGCAGCATCTTGACCGAATAGAACACGCCGCCGAGATAGGTCAGCGGGGTCAGGATAAAGGTCGGCACGATGGCGACGTCGTCGAATTTCTTTGCATAGATCGCGTTGATGAAACCGGCCAGCGAGAAGATCGTTGCGCCGAGCAGAACGGTGGTGATGGTGACGAGCGGATGCGGAATGCGCACATGGGTGAACAGCATCGCGATGCAAAGGACGATCACGCCGACCAGCAGTCCACGCAATACGGCACCCGCCACATAGCCGCCGAGGATGACCCAGTTCGGCATCGGACTGACCAGCAATTCCTCGATATGCCGACCGAATTTTGCGCCGAAGAAGCTCGATGAGATATTGCCGTAGCTGTTCTGGATGACAGCCATCATGACCAGGCCGGGGACGATGAACTCCATGTAGCCGTAGCCACCCATATCGCCGATGCGGCTGCCGATCAGGCTGCCGAAAATCAGGAAGTACAGGGTCATCGTGATTGCTGGCGGCACCAGGGTCTGCGCCCAGATGCGCAAGATGCGGGTGACCTCGCGACGCGTGATCGTCAGCAGAGCGACGAGGTTCGGATGCTTCGACACCGTGCTCATGCCGCGTTCTCCTTGTTGCCGGTCAGGCGCACGAACAGTTCTTCGAGGCGATTGGTCTTGGTACGCATCGAGCGCACGCGGATGCCGGCGGCATCGAGGCTGGCGAACACGCTGTTGAGATCCATCGCGTGCGGCATTTCGAGATCAAGCGTATGACTGTCTTCGGTGCGGATCGCGACGCCATCGATGTGCGGCAGTGCAGCCGGCAAATCGCCATCGATATCGAGTAAAAAGCTTTCGATATCGAGCTTGGCCAGCAAGGTCTTCATTGGGCCGTTCTCGATGATGCGACCGCCATCGATGATGGCGAGATTGCGGCACAGGCTCTCGGCCTCTTCGAGATAGTGCGTGGTCAGGATCACCGTGGTGCCGGCGGCGTTGACGTCTTTCAGCGTGCGCCACATGCCGCGGCGGATTTCGATATCCACTCCGGCGGTCGGTTCATCGAGGATCAGCAAACGCGGTCGCGTCATCATTGCCCGAGCGATCATCAGGCGGCGCTTCATGCCGCCGGAAAGCGTGCGCGACATCGTGTATGCCTTGTCCCAGAGTTGGGCCCGACGCAACTCCTCCTCAGCGCGAACCTTGGCTTCGGCACGCGGGATGCCGTAGAAGCCGGCGTAGTTGCAAAGGATGTCGAACGGCTTCTCGAAGAAGTTGAAATTGACTTCCTGCGGGACGAGGCCGAGCAGGCGCATGGCCGCCTCGCGATCCTGTTCGATATCGACGCCGAACACCTTGACCGTGCCGGAGCTGGTATTGACCAGCGAGCTGACTATGCCGATCAGGGTCGACTTGCCGGCACCGTTGGGGCCAAGCAAGGCGAAGAAATCGCCGGTCTGGACCTCCAGCGAAACGCCCTTGAGCGCCTCGACGCCACCGGCGTAGATCTTGCGCAGGTCAAGGATTTCGAGCGCGGGAGTCTGGCTCATGGGCATGGGCAACGAGGTGGGTGCCGGGGAGGCTGATAGTATAGCGGGCTACCTGCAACGACCGTTCCCGCCTTGGCCATCGTCCAGTTTCCACTTCGTCTCCTCGCCGCGCGCATGATCGCCCCGGCCGTGCGCCACATGGTGTTTGAGCGCGCCGATGGCGAGCCCTTCACCTTCATCCCGGGCCAGTTCATCCAGATCCATTTCAACTATGCCGACGGCCAGGCAACCAAGCGCAGCTATTCGGTAGGCACGCTGGGGCAGGGAGACTCGACACCGGTCGGACAGATCGAGGTCGCGGTGTCCTTTGTCGATGGTGGTGCGGCGACCGAGCTGCTCGGCGGACTCGCGGTTGGCGGCACGGTCGATGCGAGCGGCCCTTATGGACGTTTCTGCCTGCTCAATGCCGATACCAACTCGCGCTATCTGCTGGTCGGCACTGGTACCGGCATCACCCCATACCGCGCCATGCTGCCCTTGATCAGGAAGCTGATCGACAGCCGTGGCTGCCGCTTCGAGCTGATCCAGGGCGCGCGCAACGAGGACGATCTGCTCTATGGCGACGAGTTCGCCGCGTTCGCTGAAGGCACACCGGGTTTCACTTACCATCCGTGTTTCAGCCGCGAGCCTCGCGCGGTTCCGCATGTCGGCGACTATGCCGGTCGCGTACAGGTCGCCATCGAGGCGCTCAAGCCCGATCCGGTGAATGACGTGTTCTACCTGTGCGGCAATCCCGACATGGTCGACCAGAGCTTCGCCCTGCTCAAGGATGCGGGCTTCGCGGTATCGCAACTGCGCCGCGAGAAATATATTTCTTCTCGTTAGACGCAGGCGCGGCTTCACCCAGGGTCGGGGTCAGGCGTGGCTCTCGATGGTGATTCAAGCGAGAGCAAAAGCTCGCCCCTGGTGGGGCTCCTACATGGTTGCGATTGACCTGTAGGAGCCCCGCCAGGGGCGAGCTTTTTCCTGTGGCTGGGTCGCCCCCGATCGCGAAGCAATGTAAAGGATGCTTGACACGCGGCAATCTTCGCCGCTAGTCTGTGTCAAGTTTACTTGACACGAGTTTTTCCATGCGCGACGTCGAAAAACGCTATCTGCGCGAGTTCCTGCCCGCTATGGCGGCCTACACCCTGGTCATGCTGACCGTCTGGCCACTGGTGCGAACAACCGACGACTGCACGTTGCGCACGCTGATCGCCCTGGCTCCGGTGATTCCGACCCTGTTCGTAGTACGCGCCATCATCCGCAACATCCTCGGCGCTGATGAACTGATGCAGCGTCTGCATCTGGAAGCGCTGGCGATCTCGGCCGGCATCGTCGCTGTGGTCAGTCTGGCCGGCGGATTCCTTGTCGCGGCCAAGGTTATCGAGCTGGATGGATCGATCCTGCTCTGGGTATTTCCCGCACTCGCTGCGACGTTTGGTGTGGTGCGCGCGATCGCCGCACGCCGCTACACGCGCTCATGAATTCCATCACGGCGAAATCAGTTGTGGGCGCGAAGGCTGCGCGGAACACGCGATGAACTCGAAAACAAAACGACGCGAACTCGGTGCATGCTTTATCGCAGCGCTCGCCTATCTGGTCACCACGTGGCTCTGCGTCTGGCTGCTCAGGCACAGCCTGCTCGATGCACCGATCGCATTGCGCGTAGTGGTCAGCTTGTTGCCACTGATTCCGATCGGCCTCGCCGTGCGCGCGGTGGTCAATCTCGTGCGCGCCGGTGACGAACTGCAACGGCGGATTGATCTCGAAGCGCTGGCGATTGCTGCCGTACTGGTTGGACTGGGCTGCCTGACCTTGAGTTTTCTACTGCTGGCCGGCCTTGTCGAATTCAGCGCGCGCGAAGCACTGGTCTGGGTGTTTCCGGCGCACTGGATCGTCTACACACTGGCCCGGTACCACGCGCAGCGGCGTTACCAATGAACAACCGGTTGCGCGAACTGCGCGGCAACCAGGGCTGGTCGCAAGCCGAACTGGCTGATCGACTCGATGTGTCGCGACAAACCGTCAACGCCATCGAGACCGGCAAATACGATCCGAGCCTGCCGCTCGCCTTCGCCATCGCGCGCCTGTTTGGCGAGGCGATCGAAACCATCTTTACCCCTGACGCCTGAGGTCGAGCCTGATGAACCGATGGAAACGCTACATGATCGACGTGGGCCCGCCGATGCTATTCGTTGTCGCCAGCGTGATTGTTGCCGGTGTCGTGGGCAAGCGCATGGATCCGGGCGTGCTGCGCATTCTCGTCGCGATGATTCCGCTGCCATCGATTGTATGGGCCGTCTATGCCGAGGTGCGTCGCCTTCGCCGCCGCGACGAATTGCGCCAGCGCGTCGAAGTTGAGGCGATGGCGATTGCCTACTTGGTGTCACTGGGCGTGATCTTGATGCTGACCTTTCTTGACAAGTTTGGCGGACTGGAAATTCCGCTGCCGCTCCCCGCCTTGGTCATGTGCGTTTGTGGGGTTGGCGCGCATGCCTGGGTGCGCTTGCGCTATCGCTTTTGGGGTTGAGTCAGCCCTGCTGGCTCGACCACTGAGACACACAACAAACTATCTGCACCCGAGAGGCTTCGATGAAAAAGAACATGAAGATAGGCATCGCAGCGTTTCTCGCTGTGCTTGCCTTTGGCTATTCAAGATTTCGCGACAAACCCGCCGCCACCGAATCTGCGGAAACCACGAGCGGCCAGTACCGGATCGCGGGCACCGCCGAATCCTTCCGCTTCGGCACGCTGGATTTCAGCGCTTGCGAGTTGAGCCAGGAGCATTCGGCGGCCACAACCAAGGCCTGGTGCTCGCCGTTTCAGGTGCCGGAGAACCGGGCGGATGCCAATGGCCGCAAGCTCGATCTGAAATTCGCCCTGATTCCGAGCACACAAGCCGCCGATGATGATTTCATCGTCTTTCTGGCCGGTGGACCCGGCCAATCGGCGATTGATACCTGGCCACAAATGGCCGCATCTCTCGGTCCGGCGCGCGAGCACCGACATGTGCTGCTGCTCGATCAACGTGGCACCGGCGCCTCGAATCCACTCAAGTGCAAGAGTGAGGAGGATGAGGATTCGCTGCCCTTCGATCTCGAACGCACGGTAGCCTCGACGCAACGCTGTCTCGACGAAGTGTCGAAATTTTCCGATCCGCGCTTCTACACGACCACCGATGCGGTCGAGGATCTCGAAGCACTGCGTCAGGCGCTTGGCGGGCCGAAGTTCGATCTGGTCGGCGTCTCCTACGGCACACGCGTTGCCCAGCAATACCTCAAGCGCCACCCGAAGGTGTGCGCAGCATGATCCTCGACAGCGTCGCGCCGAACGAGCTCGTCCTCGGTGGCGAGTTCGCGCGCAACCTTGATGACGCGCTCAAGGCGCAGTTCGACAACTGTGCAATACAGCCTGCTTGCGCCAAAGCCTTTCCGGATCCGTACGCAAGCCTGATCGAACTGCGCAAGCGGCTCAACGATGCGCCGCGCAAGGTCAGCTATGCCGACCCAGTCAGCTTCGAGCAGAAGACCGAAACACTAAACGGCGAATGCGATGGTCGGCCTGGTGCGCATGTTTGCCTACTCGCCGGAAACTGCGGCACTGATTCCGCACACGATTCAGCAATCGCTGGCCGGCAACGACGCGCCGTTGCTTGGGCAGATCGACGTACTCAGTCAGGGCATCGACGCACTCGTCGGCAGCGGCATGCAGCTTTCGGTGATCTGCGCCGAGGATGCCGATCGCTTGAAGGTCGACGCCAGCGATGCCGACACCCTGCTCGGTGGCCGTCTGGTCGAAGTGCTCAAGGCCCAATGCGAGATCTGGCCACACGGCACGCGACCGGCCGACTTCAACGAACCGGTCAAGGGTGATACCCCGATTCTTGTCCTTGAAGGCGAACTCGATCCGGTCACGCCGCCACGCTATGGCGAGCAGGTCATGCAGCACCTCGACAACGCCAAGCTGATCGTCGCCAAGGGTCAGGGTCACAACATCATCGGTCGTGGCTGCATTCCAAAACTGGTCAGCAAGTTCATGGATACCCTCGATCCGAAATCACTCGATGCCAGTTGCGTCGAGGCGCTCGGCCCGACCCCCCACTTCATCGATTTCAATGGAGCCGCGCCATGATCGAACTGAAAGGATTGAACAAGGCGTTTGGCAAGGTCAAGGCAGTTGATGGCGTCACATTCACCGCGCGCGATGGTGAGATCACCGGCCTGCTCGGGCCGAATGGCGCCGGCAAGACGACCACCCTGCGCATGCTCTACACGCTGATGAAGCCGGACAGCGGCCAGGTGCTCGTCGATGGTATCGATGCGGCGGTCGATCCGATTGCCGTGCGCAAGCGGCTCGGCGTCCTGCCTGATGCGCGCGGCCTGTACAAGCGCCTGACCTCACGCGAGAACATCGAATATTTCGGCCGCCTGCAAGGCATGGATGAGGCTCTTATTGCGACGCGCATCGAGGGACTATCGAAAGCTCTAGACATGGGTGAAATCATCGATCGACGCACCGACGGATTTTCCCAGGGCCAGCGTGTGAAAACCGCAATCGCCCGCGCCCTCATCCACGATCCGAAGAACTGCATTCTCGATGAGCCGACCAATGGCCTCGACGTCATGGCTACCCGCGCCATGCGCGACTTTCTGCGTCACCTCAAGGCGGAAGGCCGCTGCGTGCTGTTCTCCAGCCACATCATGCAGGAGGTCGGCGCGCTGTGTGATCGCATCGTCGTCATCGCCCACGGCCATGTCGTCGCAGACGCCTCGCCCGATGGAATGCGCGAGCAGGCCGGAACCTCCAATCTCGAAGATGCCTTCGTCAAGGTCATCGGCTCCGCAGAAGGACTCGCCGCATGAAAACGATCATCACTGTTTTTCTGAAAGAAGTGCGCGAGAACATCCGCGATCGCCGCACCGTGCTCAATACCTTGTTGACCGGCCCGCTGATGGCGCCGCTGATTTTCGTGCTGCTGATCAACGGCATCGTCTCGCGCGAGCTCGACAAGGCCGAGAAACCACTGCCGGTGCCCGTCATCGGCGCCGAGAACGCGCCGAACCTGATCGATGCGCTCAAGCAACGCGGAGTCATCATCAAGGATGCGATCGCCGATCCGGAGAAGGCGGTTCGCGACCAGGATGCCGATCTCGTTCTGCGTATTCCGCCCAGTTATGGCGAGGCCTGGAACAAGGGCGAACCGGCCCAGGTTGAACTGATCTTCGACCAATCACAGCGCGATGCGCTGGGCTCGGTCGATCGACTGCGTGGCATCATCGATGCCTACGGCCAACGCACGAGCACCTTGCGTCTGGTCGCCCGCGGCATCTCGCCAACGGTTGCGCGGCCACTCGTGGTTGCCGATCGCGACCAATCCACCGCCCAGGCACGTGGCGGCGCGATGTTCTCGATCCTGCCGTACTTCTTCATCCTCGGCGCCTTCATCGGCGGCATGGCCTTGGCCATCGACACCACCGCTGGTGAACGCGAGCGACAATCGCTGGAGCCGCTATTCGCCAACCCGGTTGCGCGCTCAAAAATCCTGCTCGGTAAACTCGGCGCCACCAGCGCATTCGCATTTACCTCCCTGTTGCTCAGCATCATCGCCTTCTCCTTCGCCGGCCAGTTCATGCCGACCGAGAAGCTCGGCATGACCTTGTCAATTGGTCCACGCTTCGCCCTGCTGACCCTGATCACCATGCTGCCGCTGGTGTTCCTGATGGCCTCGCTGCAGACGCTCGCCGCCGCCTTCGCCAAGACCTTCCGCGAAGCGCAGACCTATCTGTCACTGCTGATGTTTGTACCGGCGTTACCCACCATGATCATGTCGATTTTCCCGTTCAAGACCGAAACCTGGATGTACGCCGTGCCCTTGGTCGGCCAGCAGGTCACGATCATGCGGCTGATACGCGGAGAGATCGTCACCAGCGCTGAGATCGCCCTGTGTTTTGTCTGCACATCGATGGCGGCAGTGATCGTCTATTTCATCACCGCGCATATCTACAAGGGCGAGCGATTGGCGATTTCGACGTGAGGCAGTGAGCGGGGGAGCGGTTGGCGGTTAGCGGGGAAGGCACTTCCCGCAATTGAAATGTTGGCTCCACTACTCCACAGAAGTCATATTTCCTCATCGTCATCCCAGCGAAGGTTGGGATGACGGCGAGGAGAATGGGTCGTCTATCCAAGATTGTAGAAGTTCCGAGAGGCAAGAACTCCCCACTCCCCATTCCCTACTCCCGGCCCTAAAGGCCCCGCGCCGCCCTCGCCACCGCACGAAACAACGCGCGCCCCTTGTTCATCGTCTCGGCCCATTCGGTGGCGGGGTCGGAGTCGTAGACGATGCCGGCACCGGCTTGCACATGCAGCCGGCCGTCCTGGATCACGGCGGTGCGGATGGCGATGGCCATGTCGGTATCGCCGGACCAGCCGATGTAGCCGATCGAGCCGGCGTAGATGTTGCGCTTGATCGGTTCGAGTTCGCGGATCACCTCGAGCGCGCGGATCTTCGGTGCGCCGCTGACCGTGCCGGCCGGGAACGAGGCGCGCAGCACGTCCATGCTGGTCAGGCCGTCGGCGAGTTCGCCTTCGACCTGGCTGACGATGTGCATGACATGCGAATAGCGCTCGACGACGAAGCTCTCGGTCAGCTTGACGCTGCCGGTCTTGCTGACCCGGCCGACATCGTTGCGGCCCAGGTCGATCAACATCAGATGCTCGGCGCGTTCCTTTGGATCGGCCAGCAACTCGACTTCGAGCGCGAGATCCTGTTCGGGCGTCTCGCCACGCGGGCGCGTGCCGGCCAGTGGACGCAGGGTGACCTTGCCATGTTGCTGGCGGACGAGAATTTCGGGTGATGAGCCGACAATCTGACTGCCGCCAAGATCGATGAAATACATGTACGGCGACGGATTCAACGAGCGCAGGGCGCGATAGACATCGACTGGTCGCGCGCGAAACGGGACGCTGAGGCGCTGCGACAGTACAACCTGGAAAATGTCGCCAGCGCGGATATATTCCTGTGCCTGAAGTACGGCCGCCTCGAAGCCCTCGCGGGTGAAACCCGAAACAAAATCTGCCTCGTCGAGCGGCTTCGGATCAAGCGTCTCCGGATAGCTCGATCCGGAATGGCGCAGGCGAAAGGCGAGTTGATCGAGTCGACGGCAAGCCTGTGCATAAGCCTGGGGTTGTGACGGATCCGCATGCACGATCAGGTACAAGCGACCTTTGAGATTGTCGAATACGGCGACTTCCTCGCTGAGCATCAACAGCGCATCCGGCGTACCGAGTTGATCCGGCTTGCTGTCCATGGCGAAACGCGGCTCGATCCAGCCAATCGTCTCAAAACCGAAATAGCCGACCAGTCCACCCGAGAACGCCGGCATATCGGGCAGCACCGGCACGCGGTATTGCTGACGCAGCGCATCGATTTCGGCCAGCGGATCGGCCAGCTCACGCGTCTCGACAACTTCGCCAAGCTCCTCGATGCTGAGCGTATGCCCACGCAAGGAATACACGCGCCGGCAAGGCAGGCCGATGATCGAGTGACGTCCCCAGTTCTCGCCGCCCTGTACCGACTCGAACAAATAGGAATACGGCCCATCGGCAAGCTTCAGGTACACCGACAACGGCGTATCCAGATCCGACAGCACCTCACGCGCCACCGGAATGCGGTTGTAGCCTTCGGCGGCGTAGGCGTTGAATTGTTCCTGAGTGATCACGGCGCGACTTCAATGGAAAACGGCCCGCGAAGATAGCAGGGCGGGGCGAGTGGCGACAGCCGGCCATCCGGCCCCTCGGTTCGAATCCCACAAAAATCCTGGCCCCCCCATCCGCGCCGTGGGAGTGGCTTCAGCCACGATGTTTGCGCTTGAATCGGAACAAGGGCATCGCCCCCAAGAGGGGACAAGCGACTGGAGTCGCTATCAAGTGTCAGGGCCCCGGGCTATGCCAGCCGGCGTCGGCTCATCCCGGCCAGATGCAAACCAAACTCAACGCCGCTGCCATCGGCCAGATTGGCCGCGCTGGCCTGCCCGCGATGCAACTCGGCGACCAGGCGCACGACATGCAGGCCGAGACCGAGATGTGGGGTTTCGCCGGTGCCGCGGGCGCTGCGTTCACGCAGGCTGACCAGTGAATCGAACAGGCGATCCTGCATCGCATTCGGCAATAGCGGACCGCTGTTGGCCATGCGCAAGCTGATGCCCGATTCATCGCTGTCGAGGGCAATCCGGATCCATCCATCCTCGCTGCTGAACGAGCGCGCATTGTCGAACAGCTTGTCGAGCGCCTGGGCGATCAGGTCGGGTGCGCCGTGGAACGGCTGTGGCGCGTTCGGCAGCCCGGTGCGGATCTCGCGCGATCCGGCCAGCGCCCGGTAGCCTTCGGCGCAGCCGGCGACGAGGCCGCGCAGATCGAAATCTTCGGCCTCGGCCGAGGCGATCGCACGTTCGACGCGACTTGATTCGCTCATGGCACGGACGATGCCACCGAGCCGACCGGCGCCGTCACGGGCGCGATCGAGGTAGGGCTGGGCATCGGCGGGCAGATTCTGGTGATCGAGATTGTCGAGTGAAGATTTGACGATGGCCAGCGGTGTGTTGAGTTCGTGCGAAAGTTTGGAGGCCAAGGTCTGCAGATAGTCGGTGTAGCTGCCAACTTCGTCGAACAGACGTCCGAAACTGCGCGCGAGATCACCCAGTTCATCGTTGGAATTGACCAGCGGCAGCGGGCCTGAAAGCCGACCGCCGGCGCGGGTCGCGCGCTCGGTGGCGTTGCGTAAACGGCGGATGCGCCAACTCAGCATGCCGCCGAAAAGCAGCAACAGCGCGGCGGTGACCAGCAGGGCCAGCAGGCTCGCGCCGAGAAGGCTCGACAACGCACGATTGGCGAGGATCGGCAGCGCTGGATTGGCCTGTTCAAGCACCAACGCACCACGCAAGGCATCGTGGCTGCGCAGGGGCACGGCGGCGACGAGCAGGACGCCGCCATTCTCGGTCGCACGCCAGCCGGTTGCCGGAACGCCAGAAAGCGCTTGCCACAGATCATCGCCCTGCAGGCGCGGATCGATTGCGCCGAAGGCGTTCACGTAGCGTGGCGATGACGCGCCGTCGGTTGAATCCGGTGCAAGCAGATGGCGGTAGATGAAGCCGGCCAGCCAGCCCTGATCCTGTGTGGCAGGTGTGTCGAGATCGAGCGAGCCGCCAGCGGCGACAAGCCAGCCATCGGCCGAGACCATGCGCACACGGACATGATCGGGAGCGAGCTTGGCCAGCGTCCGCGCACTGGCCTGGTTGTAGCCGAGCAAGGCCAGCGGCGCTGGCGCGGGGGTGTCGGCCACGGCTGAATCGTGCACGTCGAAAGCCATGTGGTCGGGCGCATCCGCTCGCGCGATGCGCAACTCGATGCTGTAACCGGATCCATCCTCCTGCCATTCGCCGGTCAGCTGATCCGGGAATGGCCCGTCGCCGTCGATGGCTGGCGCATCGAACCGGCCAGGAGCTGCACTGGCGATCCGGTAGCGCCGCGACTGCCCGGCACGGATCATGCTCAGATCGAGATGGTCGCTGCGTGCCACCGTGAAATCCCGCGCATCGACGCGTTGTCGCGTCGCATCGCGAACTTGTGCAAAGAGGTATAGCCACTGGGGATCTTCGGCAAGCATCACCTGCAGCTTGGCAATGTCGCCATCGGCGGCGAAGGTCTGCGCGTAGGGTCGGAAGGTTTGCCAATCATCGGCATAGCCATCAATGCGGATGACTGCAGCGCGTTCGTGCACGTAGAGCGCCGCATCAGGCAACGGCGCCTCGACACCGAGTACGTCAAGCGCCCGCGCCAGCGTACTCGCCGAGGCCAGCAAGGTCTGTTCCTGGCCCTGGCGCAAGACCGCTTCGGTCTGTCGCACAAACTGCCAACCCGCCCAGGGCAGGGTCAGCGTGGACAGGGCGACGAGGAGGAGTTTCAGGCGGAGGGACATTGGGGGAGCGGGAGTGGGGAGTAGGGAATGGGGAATGGGTTAGAGCGGATTTCCTCTTTGCTCGTCATCCCGGCGCAAGCCGGGAACCATTTTCGAGGTGAGCAAAATCAAGATGGATGACCAGCCATGCGGCTGTTGAAAAGCACCTCCGGCTTGCGCCGGGATGACGAAATTGGTGAGGGCCGGCTCTTCCGACTCCCTACTCCCCACTCCCCACTCCCCGATTCATCCATCGATACCCCGCCCCATGCACCGTATCGATCGCGTCGAAGGCGGGATCAATGGCGATGAACTTGCGCCGGATACGTTTGATGTGGGAGGTGATCGTGGCATCGTCGACGACGACCTGGGCATCGCGCATCAGTTGTTCGCGGCTTTTGACATGACCGGGGAAGCGCACGAGGGTGTGCACCATCCAGAATTCGGTGACGGTCAGAGGTATTTCTTCGCCATTCCAGGTCACGCGCATGCGTTCGGATTCGATGCGCAGCGGGCCTTCCACGTGCACGCTGTCGGCGGCGGTTGGTTTGCGCAGTGCTTCCATGCGCCGGAACAGTGCACTGATGCGCGCGGCGAGTTGGTGGAACGAGACGTCCTTGGCCAGATAGTCATCGGCACCGAGTCGCAGGCCCGAGATCACGTCGAAATCGGAATCGCGCGCGGTCAGGAAGATGATTGGCAAGGTCGCCGCCTTGGCGCGCAGGTTGCGGCACAGATCGAAGCCGCCTTCGGGTTCATCGCCGAGGCCGACATCAATGATGACGAGCTCGGGCATGCGTTGCGCGAATGCACTCTCGGCCTCGACGCGACCGGAATAGCCACGCGCTTCGTAGCCGGCGCGGGTCAGTGCTTCGACGTAGTTGGCCCGGATCAGCGGTTCGTCTTCGACGATGGCGATGCTGCGCGGCATGAGATGGCTCCCGTTGGATTGAAGCGAGCTTACGCAGCGCCATGCCTGCGCCGCAATGCATCAAGTGCGATTGCCTGCAAATCGCCACAACTGATCTTGAACACGTCAGCACCCTGACGCGCCTCGGCCCGCGCTGCCCGCTGGAATGGCATCGAACCCAACCGGAGCGTGCGATGAAACCGAGCAGCGACGAAACCAACACCGATCTCAAACGTGGCTTCGAGCCGCTGCGCACGATCTTTGCCGTCCTCGTCCTGATCCTCGGCTTCGCCGCCGGAGCGCGCGCGGAAACCGGTTTCGGCACGATCAAGGCCACGGCCACGGACGGCCAACCATTCGAACTCGTTGCGCTGGCCAGCGATGTCCACTACCAAATCGGCGGACTCGTCGCCGAAGCCAGCATCCATCAACGCTTCACCAATTCGAGCAGCGAATGGGTCGAGGCACAGTACCTGCTGCCCTTGCCGCAAGGTGCCGCCGTGCATGACATGAGCTTGCGCATCGGCGAACGCGTCATCGTCGGTGAGATCCGCGAGAAGGAGCAGGCCCGCCGCGAATATGTCGAGGCAGCGGCGAGCGGCAAGCATGCGGCGCTGGTTGAAGCCGATCGCGCCAACCTGTTTCGTACCGCCGTGGCCAACGTTGGTCCGGGCGAAACCATCGAAGTCGAGGTGCGCTGGTGGCAGCAGATCAGCTATCGCGATGATCGCTTCTCGCTGAGCTTGCCGCTGACTTACACGCCACGCTACGTGTCGACAGTCGGTACGCAAGATAGCGATGACGAGGTCAAGCCAAATCCATCAAGGCCTTCGACGACGCAAGACGACCTGCACGGCGCCGATGCCCCACGCGTCGAGGTCAGCATCGATCTCGATCCCGGCCTTGCCCTGAGTCGCGTTGAGAGTTCGACCCATGCATTGAAGGTGACCCGCAATGGCACCCGCTATTTGATTACGCTGAGCGAAGGCAGCGTTCCGGCCGATCGCGATTTCGTGCTGGAGTGGGTGCCTGTGCTAGGCACGGCACCCGCCTCGGCGATGCTGACCGAGACCATCGATGGCGACACCTATGCGATGGTCATGATGTTGCCGAACAGCGAGCTGGCCCATCCGCTGCCGCGCGAGCTGATCCTGGTCATCGATACCTCGGGTTCGATGGAGGGGGAATCGATCAAGCAGGCGCGCGCTGCACTCGATCTGGCCTTGTCTTCGCTGCGACCAGGCGATCGCTTCAATGTAATCCAGTTCAACTCAGTGACCGAGGCCCTGTTTGCCGATGCCGTCGCAGCGACGCCCGCAGATGTTGCCCTGGCGCGCGAATGGGTGGCCGACTTGCGCGCCAACGGCGGCACCGAAATGGTCGAGGCGCTGAGCACGGCCCTGCGCGGCACACCGCCGGCAGGCTATGTGCGCCAGGTTGTGTTCGTCACTGATGGCGCGGTCGATGATGCGGGTGCCCTCTATCAACTGATCGATCACGATCTCGGCCAGTCGCGCTTGTTTCCGATCGGGATCGGCAGCGCGCCGAATGCCCAGTTCATCGAACGTGCGGCCACATCCGGCCGTGGTTCGTCGATCGTGATCCGTGGCCCGGCCGAGGTCGGTGAGCGCATGCGCGAGTTGTTCGGCAAGCTTGATCGTCCGGCCCTGCGTGATCTGTCGCTGAGCTGGCCCGGCGTGGCTGACAGCTACCCGCAACGGCTACCGGATCTCTACGCCGGCGAGCCACTGGTTGTCGTCGCCAAGCTGTCGAACCTGCGCGGCACGCTCGAAGCACGCGCAGCAAACAGCGAAACGACCTGGGCAAAGTCATTGCCGATTGATCGCGCCGCAAATGCACCGGGCATCGCGCGACTATGGGCACAGCGCAAGATCGAAAGCCTCGAACAATCGATTGATCGCGGTGCCAAGCCGGATGATGTGCGCGGCCAGGTGCTGCAACTGGCGATCGATCATCACCTGGTCAGCCCGTATACCAGCCTGATCGCGGTCGAGCAGAAGCCGGCGCGGGATAGTGCCGACGATCTGATCTCCAAACGCATCGCCAATGGCATGCCGGTCGGCAGTCTTGCCTACGCCGCAACTGCAACCTCGGCCCCATTGCAGATGCTGATCGGCCTGATCCTGCTGTTGATCGCCGGCCTGTTCGCCTGGTGCGGACGCCGCCGCGACGAACAATCCTTCCCCGCCTGACTCTGGAGTATCGACATGAACTTTTCATTGTTTACATGGAGCCCGCTCGCAGCTCAGCACGAAGAGGCCCGTGACGATGAGGCCAACGACTGGCTCGGTGGCGAGGCCTGGGTAACCCCGCAACCCTTCGGCATCGAGTGCTTCGGTGTAGTCAACGCAGCGCGCGGAGATGATCCCGCCAACGATTGGATTCCGCTCTAGCAATCCGTAGAGCCCGGTTCGCGTGGGGCGGATGACCCCGCCGATCCTGGCGGTTGCCTTTCCTTCTCCCCCTGGGAGAAGGGATTGCACGCAGGGCGGAACCTGCGAAGCGGATTCCGCCACACGATGCCGGATTTTTCGGATAGGGATGTTTCCCGCGCGAACGGCGCAATCGCCTTTGGCGGTTCCGCCGACGAAGGTTTGAAGGAAACGACGATGCGTTCCATGAAATCCACGACATTGCGCCGCATGGCCTTGCTGCTTGCCCTGTCTGCCTGCGTGCCGCTCGGTCACGCGGGTTACATGAACGCCAAGGCCGAGCTGGCCCAGATTCTGTTGCAACGCGCCTGGCAGCAGCGCCTCGAAACCGGCGTTGCGACGAAACCCTGGCCGTGGGCCGACACCTCACCGATTGCCCGCTTGAAAGTCGCCAAGCTCGGTATCGACGAGATCATCCTCAGCGGTGATTCCGGTCGCACGCTCGCCTTCGGGCCGGGCTGGGCGCCGTCGAGCGCATTGCCCGGCATGCCCGGTCTCAGCGTGGTCAGCGCACACCGCGATACGCATTTTGCCTTTCTGCGCGAACTGAGTACTGGCGACCGTATAGAGATTGATGGCGGCAATGGCTCGCGTTCGTTGCGCGTCGCCAGCATGCGCATCATCGACTCTCGAGAAGAGCGCATCGAAACGATCGAGGATGCCGACGCGCTGCTGCTGGTCACCTGCTATCCGTTCGATGCGCTCGACGCCGGTGGGCCGTTGCGTTATGCGGTTGTAGCGGTTCCCGATCCGGCGCCCTGATCGCGAGCGGGATTACAGCTGTTGCAGGGCGCAACCGTGGCAGGCGATTGCGCCGTTCGCGCTAAGGTCACGCGGCTTGGTTGAACTGCGCATCGTGCAGCGGAGTCCGCTTCGCGGGTTCAGCCCTGCAACAGCTGCATCGCGATCATCCGCACCTTCATTCTTCCGCGCGGGCTTTGCAGGTGCTGAGCGCAAGCGATGTCCAACCGCTGTTTCGGCAGGTTCGACATCATGCGGAGTCGAGATCAGGATCTGTTTGGCTTCGCCAGCGCTCAGAATGCGTGGAAAAGTTTACTGATGTCGCGAGAGTGTCGCCGCTGGTGAAGCCCGAGCGGCGGGATCCGCCCTGCGCCAGCCGGGCGAGCACCCAATACAGGTTCTGATCGATGTCCTTGGCTGCGGCTTGCCGTCGGATCTATCTCGACAGCAGGCCGCCGACTACGCCGGCGCGTTTTGCGTTTGCGTGGTAACCACGCCTCGACTGCTCAGCCCAGCCAGCGGCTGAAAACACCCAGCGGATGATGGGCGAGCGCGACACTGATGATGAAGGCGTAGACGAGCAGGGCGGCAATCAGGCAAGTGATGCGCAGGCCCCGCGTACGCCCGACATGCAAGGCGAATATTCCGAGCACGATGTACACAACCAGCATCACCACCTTGACCGTCAACCAGGACTGCATGAACGGATACTGGTGCAGCATGCTGATCAGGAACAGCGCGGCGACCAGCAAGGTAGTGTCGATCAGCTGCGACAGCCGGCGCAGGACGATGTGGTTGGTGTAGGGCGAATGCGCCAGCATCAACAGGCAACGCACGCTGAACAGGCTGCCAGAAAGGATCACGCAGAGAATATGGACAAAGCGGATTTGCGGATAAAACTCGATCATCGGAAGCCAGGCGTTGATGGTCAGAAGGAAAGTTGAGGCGGTCAGCTGTTGTTTCCGCCGAATACTTCTTCGTCGATCCGGCTGCCAGACCGGTTCAATGTATCAGCCCACTTTGGCCACTGGCGACGCCCGGATTTGGCTACGGCAGGCACGCCTGCAAAAGGCGGCTTTCCCAGGCGACTTCGCGACAGCCGCCTTCTCGTGTATCCAGTGCGTTGGGATGAAGACTGCGACGGTAGCGCCGATTCAATTGATGTGGAATTCAAACGCCATTCGATAGGCCGCGTAGCCGAGGTTCGCTATCACGTTCAACCCGGCTTGCCGTCGATACGCGGCGTCGTGAAGATCCAGATCGAGCGGACTACCCACGGCAGAAACGCGACCAGCCAGGCGAACGCCGCAATCACGAGCCAGAGCGCCATGTTCTCGGCCAGCTCAGTGAACAGGCGAATCAAGACCACGCCTTGCAACAGGATAAAGGTGAGCCACGGGATGCGGCCCATCTCGAGCGGTCGACCCGAATGTCCCTGGGTGACCCGTGTAACCATCGCCACCAGCATCGAGCCGAAGAAGCCGACGGTCAGCGCATGCACCGGCGCACGGCCAATCGAAATACTGGAATCGAAGAACAGCAACAGGCTCTGCAGAGCGTACAGGCCGAGCGCGATCGGCAACCAGGCGGCCGCGATATGAAGCACGGCAAGCAAGCCGGGACGCATGCATTTCCACGGTTGCCAGCGCAGCCAATGAATCAGGAAGAACACCGCCAGTGGCGCATCGGCCAGCCACAACCACTGTGGCCGGTAGCTCAGCTCGAGGCCGATGTGGGTAAGGGCGAGCAGCCAGAACACCGGCAGGCTCCAAGCCGGCTTGACCATCGTGTAGCTTGGTCCGATCGCGCTCGCGCTGAAAAACGGCAACATGCGATGGATGACCGTGAAGAAGACAGGCAGGAGCAGGCCAAACGTGCCGATCTTGATCGCCGCCAGGGCCAGCTCGACCGACTCACCGAACACGAATGCGGTGAACGCGGCAAGCCCGCAGAAACCAAGCACCAGTGCGCTGAAGCAGGACAAGGCGGTGCGGTCCCTCGCCCCATTGCCAACCAGGATGCGACCGAGCACGGTCAAGGCATAGGCCCAACCGGCCAGCATCATCATCAATCCCGTGAGCAGCAGCGGCTTCAGATCGAGCAGGCCGACATGGGCGAGCAGATAGCCGCCGAACACGCCGATGAAGACCGGCACATAGTGGCGTTTGCTCAATGCCGACTGTGCCATCCAGCGCGGAAACACGGTCAGCAGGAAGCCGAAAATGAAGAACGGCAGCATGCCGAACTGGGTAAACACCGCGTGCGCCCAGCCCGGCGGCACCGGCGCGGCTGGAAAGGCAAAATCGAAATAGCCGCCGGCCAGCACGCAGGCCCACCACAACATCGAGATGATGATCGCCGAGGCACCGGCGAAGAACATCATCCGGTGCGGCGCACTTGCCAGCAGAGCCGGCAGATCGGCAAAGCGCGAGGTCGAATCTCCCTGCGCCGAGAACTCGAGGAAAAAGCTGGGATTGACGTTTTCCGCCTGGGTCGTGCGCGCCTTGGGAAATCTGGGCAAGAGGGTTTCTGCGATCATCGATGTGCTCCGCTGAGCCTGAAAGGTTGCGGATGCGTCGTCTGACCGAAGTACCGCCCGTCAATATTATCGCGAACGATTCGCATCTACAGCTTGATCCGGATCAGATGGGAAGCACAATTCGCTACCGCGCCGTATCGACAATCCCCTGCATCTGCTCGATTTCAACGCGCCGGATACCGAGTCCACGCGCCCGCTTCTCCCATGGCTCGACGGCATCACGCACCTGCACGGCAATTTCAGTCGCACGCTGCGTGCTGATCCGGTAATAGTCCGAGGTCGCCATCAGCAAGCTTGTGTCCGGGCTCGTGTCGCCCTCGTTGATGGCGAGCACATGCGTAGTCTTGTCGGGATCGGGATTGACGTCGAAGGCAGGCGAGAGCCGCCATCCGTTGCCCTCGCGCAGGAAGCCGTGATTGCGTAGGTGATCATCACGGTTTCCGATCAATATGTTGAACAAGACTCTGCGGAAGAGTTGTTCCAGATCATCGTTGATGGCGTCACTGGTGCCGGAGTTCTCGATCAACTGCACCAGGCTCAGATACGACGCACCTTCGCTTCGATCCAGCCCCAGCAAGGTCATCGCCGAGGCATACATCCGACGTGATCCATGCGACCGATCGAAGCGGCGAACCACATAGGTATGCCCGCGATTGGACAAGCGCAGTGTCCGCACCTCCGGCATATTGATTTTCCATCATTCGGTGCAAACCACCGGCTTTAGCCGGTGCACTTGTGTGTTTCCAGTGTCGGTACCCGCGTGCTTGGCCGGGACGCGCCAGACGACTTTAGTCGTCTGGCCCGGCCACGCCAACCCATCGACTTCAGTCGATGGTGGTTTAGTCCCGCAGCAATCGATAGCTGCCGTGTCAGCGACTCCCACAAGCCGACGTCGCGAGCATCATCATTGGCCGGAAATTTTGCCAGCCATGATGAGCCATCAATTTCCCGGAAACCCGCCTTGGGCCGGGTACCGCCGAGTGATGCACCGGGGACGATGAGCTGCCTGATCCATTTGCGCAACTGCGGGCTGTCGGACGAATCGCCTCGCTCGATGGCTTCGGCGACAGCTTCGAGTTCGCCCAAGTCGGTGACCGGCGGCGCGCCGAGTCCCCGCGGATCGAGGTAGTAGTCATTGTCTGGATCACGCAGCCGCAAGGCACCCATGCGCGACTCGTCGTTGACGCCTGCCAGGTAATCCCAGTCGCGCAGCTTGCGCTTGTTACGGCCTTCTTCCCGGGCCTCGATCGCCTCGCGACGATCCATCAGCAGCTTTCCCCAGCGATCCGGCGAACAATCCTGAAAGCAAGGCGTCACGCGGTCAGCACCTGCGCTCGCGGAATGGCTTCCACCAAACAAGGGAAGCTGCGGATCGAGCTGAAACGAACGTACATCACCTGCATCTTCCAGCCAGGAGGAAGCGTAGCGAAAGCCAATGCTGTAGCCGGTCTTGCTCGACAATCTGTCCAGATGACCGACCAGTGTGGCGCCTCCGAGCGTGGCGTCATCGATCCAGACCTCAATCATCTTTGGGCCGATCATGACTTGGCCTTGCGTTGCGATGGACGCGGCCTCGGTACCTTGAGCTGGCTATCCTGAAGACTGCGTCCGAGCGCGTCATTTGCGGCCAGCAGATCAACATCGGCGTGCAAGCCGAGCACCGTGAGCACGCGCAGCATTGTCGCCAGACTGGTCGAGGGCTCGCCATCTTCCAGTTTGGCAATCGTCGGAATGCTTACGCCCACGCGTTCGGCAAGCTGCCCCTGGGTCATCGAGCGACGCATCCTGGCCGCGCGAAGCCGACTTCCCAGTGCTTCAACTTGGCGTTGTGCTTGCGGATGGGTAGGGGGCGTTCGCTTAGCCATAGCCGATTAAATTACATTCAAAGGTATCTCGACGCAATTTAATCTTGTATTTCTCTGTATCGGATCGAATCAATTGGAGGCTGCTGGCACGCAATAGATTCCATATAGCGTCGCGATCACACCCTGGGCCGGGCCTTCGACGAGGCGGTACCAGATCGCTTGTGACTCGCGGCGGGTGCTGACCATGCCTTCGTCGCGGAGCTTGGCCAGATGTTGCGACAGCGCTGACTGGCTCAGATCAGGCAGTTCGTCGTTGATCTGGCCCACCGTCATTTCACGGCCGACGAGCAGACAGAGCACACGCAGGCGCTGGGCATTGGCCAGCGTTTTGAGTAACCGCGCGGCTTCGTCGGCACGCTCCTGGATCGCGATCAGGGCAAGCGGATCAATCGTCGACATCGGCACTCCGTACTGAGACTTGGGCGGGCTCGCCAGCCGGCCCGCAAGCAATTCTAATTAAGAGGCTTGTATATTAGCAAGTACTTATTTAGAATTGCGATGACACAAGTCACTGCGCCGATGTCGACCTTGGCGCAGTCTCGATCCAACCAACTGCGGAGTAGAGCTCATGGCGAAGATCCTTGTAATTGGTGCAGGCCTCGGCGGCATGGCAGCCGCCTACGAAATTCGCGCGGCAGTGGGCAAGGATCATGCGATAACCGTCGTCGGCGACAGTCCGCAGTTCAATTTCACGCCGTCCAACCCATGGGTTGCGGTCGGTTGGCGCAAACCCGCCGATGTTCGCCTCGATGCCGCTCCGGCGCTTGCCAAGCACGCGATCGACTTCATCCATTGCACCGCCGAGAAGGTTCTACCGAAAGAAAACCAGGTGCGCCTCGCCGATGGCCGCGTCCTCGATTACGACTACCTGGTCATCACCACCGGTCCACGTCTGGCTTTTGACGAGGTTCCCGGCCTCGGCCCGGAAACCGGATATACGCAATCAGTCTGTACCGGCGGACATTCGGAAAAAGCCTGGCAGGCGTATGAGGAGTTCCTCAAGAATCCCGGCCCGATCGTGGTCGGTGCCGTTCAGGGCGCGAGCTGCTTCGGCCCGGCCTACGAGTTCGCCATGATCATCGATGCCGACCTGCGCAAACGCAAGCTGCGCGATCGCGTGCCGATGACCTATGTGACGGCCGAACCCTACATCGGCCACATGGGTCTCGGCGGCGTCGGCGACTCGAAGAGCCTGCTCGAATCGGAATTGCGCCAGCGTCATATCAAATGGATCACGAATGCGCGGGTGACCGGTGTCGAAGCCGGCAAGGTCAAGGTCGACGAGGTCGATGGCAAGGGTGTCGTCAGCGATTCGCACGAACTGCCGTTCGCCTATTCGATGCTGTTGCCGGCCTTCACCGGCGTCGATGCCGTGCGTGGCATCGAGGGCCTGACCAATCCACGTGGTTTCATCATCATCGACGAGCACCAGCGCAATCCAACCTTCCGCAATGTCTTTTCCGCCGGCGTCTGCGTGGCGATCCCGCCGGTCGAGGTAACCCCGGTGCCAACCGGTGCGCCGAAGACCGGCTTCATGATCGAATCGATGGTCACCGCGATCGCGCACAATCTGCGCGATGAACTGGCCGGGCGCGAAGGCACGGCACGGGCGACCTGGAATGCGGTTTGTCTGGCCGACATGGGCGACACCGGCGCGGCCTTTGTCGCCCTGCCGCAGATCCCGCCGCGCAATGTCACCTGGGCCAAGGTCGGCAAATGGGTGCATCTGGCAAAAGTAGCTTTCGAGAAGTACTACCTGCGCAAGATGCGCACCGGCAACACCGATCCGGTTTATGAAAAGTACGTTATGAAGGCGCTCGGCATTACGCGCCTGAAATCCGACAAGTAGGCCGCCTGAGCAAACGCTACTCCAACAATACCCGTTACCGAGGATGCGACCGATGAACATGAAGAATACCGTGGATCGCTATGGCAGTCTTTCAATTGCAATGCACTGGCTGATGCTCGTGCTGCTGGTTGCGGTCTACGCGACCATCCTGCTGCGCGAGGTCTATCCGAAGGGCAGCGATCCGCGTGAAGCGCTGAAGATGTGGCATTTCATGCTCGGCCTGAGCGTGTTCGCGCTGGTCTTCCTGCGCATTGCTCTGCGCTTCTTCGGCGCCACGCCACGCATCGTGCCGGCGCCACCGCACTGGCAGCATCTGATCAGCGTCGGCATGCATCTGGCCCTTTACCTGTTCCTGATCGGAATGCCCCTGCTCGGCTGGCTGACCCTCAGCGCGGCCGGCAAGCCGATTCCATTCTTCGGCCTCGAACTACCGGCAATCTGGCCGCAGGACAAGGATTTCTCGCACACGCTCGAAGATCTGCACGAGACCATCGGCGAAATCGGCTACTACCTGGTTGGCGTGCATGCGGCTGCGGCGCTTTTCCATCATTATTTTGTTCGCGATAACACCCTGCTGCGCATGTTGCCTGGGCGATCCGCCTGAATTTGAACGCCGCCGCCTGTCGACCGGCGGCAGCGCCTGATAGCCCGGTCGACGTTTCCGCTGATGAGGTATCTCCCATGAACATTGGTCGTCTGGTATTCGCAATCGCTGGCAGCATGATCCTGCTCAGCGTGGCCCTGGCCCATTTCGTATCGCCGTACTGGTTGTTGCTGACACTCTTCGTCGGCGCAAATCTGTTGCAGTCCGCGTTCACCGGCTTCTGCCCGTTGGCGAAAATCCTGCGCATGTTCGGTGCCAAGCCGGGTAATGCATTGCCCAACTGAGTCCGATCCACACGCGCATTGCGCCTGCAACGACATGACCGGAGGTCATCCATGTATTACATCGTCGAAACCAGCAAACCTTTCGACAAGGCCGCCGAGGATCTTGATGCGGCGGTCAAGGCGCACCAGTTCGGCGTCATGCACGTCCACGACATCGGCAATACCCTGCGCAGCAAGGGCATCGACTTCGCCGAGCAGTGCAAGGTGTTCGAGGTCTGCAACCCGAACCAGGCGGCCAAGGTGATGGCTGCCGACATGAGCATGAACATGGCCTTGCCCTGCCGGATTTCGGTCTACACCGACAACGGCAAGACCCTGATCGGCATGATTCGCCCGGAAGCAATGCTCGGCATGCTGTCGAAGGATCCGGCGCTCTGCGCGGTCGCCGCCGAAGTCGAGGCCGCCACCATCCACATGATCGACGAGGCTGCCTGATGAACTTCACGCGTTCGCTGCTGGTGATCATCGGCAGCATCAGCCTGCTCGCGGGCTGCGGCCATTCCGCTCCCGAGAGCATCTCAGCCAGGTCAGCACCGACCTTCGCCACCGCCATTGCCACGATCGAGGATGGACGCAGCGAACAGGTTTGGGATGGCGTGGTCGAAGCGGTCAACCAGGCGACGATTTCGGCGCAGACCAGCGGACGCGTGATCGAGCTGCCCTACGACGTCAACGACACCGTTGCCGAAGGCGACGTGATCGTGCGCTTCACTGATGTCGAACAGAAATCGGCGAAGAGCCGTGCGCAATCGCAGATCGCTTCCGCCCAGGCCAGCTACAACGAGGCCCAGGCCTCGTACAAACGAATCTCCGAAGTCTATGAGCGCAAGCTCGTGGCCAGGGCGCAGCTCGATCAGGAACGCGCGCGTCGCGATTCGGCCAAGGCCGCGCTCGATGCCGCGCGCGCGCAACTCAGCGAGGTCGGCCAGCAAATGGATTACACCGCGGTGCGTGCGCCGTACCCAGGCATCGTCACTGAGCGATTTGTACAGATTGGCGAATCCGTGCGCCCCGGCCAGCCACTGCTCTCGGTTGTGTCGCTCAGGGATCTGCGCGTATCCGTGCAGGTGCCGCAAAGCGCGATCGGACCAATCCGCACGGCACAAGCCGCTGATGTGCTGCTTGCCGGCGACGGCAGCCAGCGCGTCGCGGCGAGCAAGGTCACCGTATTTCCGTATGCCGACCCGGCCACACACACCTTCACCGTGCGCTTCGAATTGCCCGCCGACAACATCGGTTTGTTTCCGGGCATGACAGTCAAGGCCGCATTCGCCACCGGCGAGGCCAAACGCTTGTTGATCCCCACGACGGCACTGGTCGTACGCGGCGAGTTGCAGGGCATCTTTGTAGTCGAGGGTGCGAACGTGCGCCTGCGCCAGATCCGCAGCGGCCATCGTTTTGCGGATTCCGTCGAAATCCTCGCCGGACTCGTCGCCGGAGAACACTACGCCACCGATCCGGCGGCGGCGGCGCAGTGGCTTGCCCGGCACAATGATGGAGGTACGCAGTGACTCAGGCGCTGGGCTTTTCCGGGCGCATCGCCCGCGCGTTCCAGTCCTCGCCACTGACTCCGGTGCTGGCGATCGCGGCGATCATGCTCGGCATCGCCGCAACCCTGATCACGCCGCGTGAAGAAGAACCGCAGATCGACGTGACCATGGCCAACGTGATCGTGCCGTTCCCCGGTGCCGACGTTCACGATGTCGAAAATCTGGTCGCCTACCCGCTCGAACAGAAGCTGTCCGAGATCGATGGCGTCAAGCACGTCTACTCGATCAGCCGGCCCGGCGTCGCCATCCTCACCGTCGAGTACAAGGTGGGAGTGCCGCGCCAGACTGCGATCGTCAAGCTGTACAACCAGGTTTTCCAGAACCAGGATTTCGTGCCGCCCGGACTCGGCGTCGGCCAGCCGCTGATCCGGCCGATGGGCATCGACGACGTTCCGGTCATGACGGTGACCTTGTGGAGCGACGCGCCGGAGCAGAATCCGACCGCGCTGGCCGAAGTCGCCCACACTCTCGAAACCGAACTCAAACACATCCCGGGAACGCGCGATGTCTATACGATCGGTGCGCCCGAGCGCGCCGTGATCGTCGATCTCGATGCGCCCAAACTCGCCGCCTATGGCTTGTCGATCCAGGATTTATCAGGAGCTTTGCGCGCAGCCAATACCGTCAGTCAAGCCGGTGAACGGATAGTCGGCAACACCAACTTGCCAGTCACAGCCGGCAGCTTTCTGGCCAGTGCGTCCGATGTTGCCGCACTCGTCATCGGCCTCAACAACGGTCAGCCGGTGTTCCTCTCCGATGTCGCACGGATCAGGCCCGGTGCCGACTTGCCGAACAACTACGTCTGGTTCGGCGCACCCGCCGGCAAGACCGGGCCAGCCAGTGGCAACGCGCCTGCGGTGAGCCTGGCTATCGCCAAGAAGCCCGGCAGCAATGCATCCGACATCACCGGAGCCGTCGCCTCGCGCCTGCAGGCACTGTCCGGCGTCATCATTCCTTCCAATGTGCACTTCACGATCACCCGCGACTATGGCCAGACAGCCAGCGACAAGGCCAACAAGCTGATCCAGAAGCTCATGTTCGCGACGATGTCGGTGATCCTGCTGGTGCTGTTCACGCTCGGCTGGCGTGAGGCGATCGTGGTCGGCACGGCTGTCGTGATCACCTTGATGCTGACCCTGTTCGCCTCGTGGGCGATGGGCTTCACGATCAACCGTGTCTCGCTGTTCGCGTTGATTTTTTCGATCGGCATCCTCGTCGACGATGCGATCGTCGTGGTCGAGAACATCCATCGCCATCAGCGTCTCGGCGGAACCCGCATGAGCGAGATCATCCCGACGGCGGTCAGCGAAGTCGGCGGGCCGACCATCCTTGCCACGTTCACGGTGATTGCCGCGCTGCTGCCGATGGCCTTCGTCTCGGGCTTGATGGGGCCGTATATGCGGCCGATCCCGATCAATGCCTCGGTCGGCATGCTGCTGTCGCTGGCGGTCGCCCTGGTGGTGACGCCATGGCTGGCGCTGCGCCTGCTCGCCCATCACGAACCAGCCGCCGACGATGACGATGACGCTGGCGAAGGCGCGCGCGCCGGTTGGCTCAACCGTATCTCGCACAAGCTCATGTCGCCATTCCTCGAATCGGATCGCGCGCCGCGTCGACGGCGCCTGCTGTTCGCCGCGATGGGTGTGCTGGTCATGGCGGCGGTCGGTCTGGCCGTGATCCAGGCGGTCATCCTCAAGATGCTGCCGTTCGACAACAAGTCCGAGTTCCAGATCGTCGTCGACATGCCGGAAGGCAGCACGCTCGAGCGCAGCAACGAACTGCTCGGCAAGCTTGCCGGCAGTCTTGCCGACGTGGCCGAGGTCAAGGACTGGCAGGGTTACGCCGGCACCGCTGCGCCGATCACCTTCAACGGCTTGGTGCGCCAGTACTATTTGCGCAGCGGCCCGCTGGTCGGCGACCTGCAGGTCAACCTGGTCGACAAGCACGAACGCGATCGTCAGAGCCATGCGATTGCGCAGGCCGTGCGCCCGCAACTGGCCGCGATCGGCAAGCAGTTCGGTGCCTCGGTCAAGCTGGTCGAAGTGCCGCCCGGTCCGCCGGTGCTCGCACCGATCGTCGCCGAGGTCTACGGCCCGGATTACGCCACGGTGCGCAAAACTGCACTGGCGCTTGAGAAGAAGTTCCGCGCCGAAGCCGACATCGTCGATATCGATACCAGCGTCGAGGCCGATGCGCCACGCGAGATCATCGTCGTCGACCGCGTGCGTGCGGCGCGTCTCGGCCTCGATCAGGCCGGCATCGCGCAGGTCCTGCGCACTGCGCTGTCCGGTGAGGATGCGACTTATCTGATGGATGGCCACGCCCGCTATGCCGTGCCGGTGCGCCTGCGCCTGCCGGCCGGCGACCAGGCAGCGATGGATCAGCTACTTGCCGTCCGCGTGCGCGCATCGAATGGCTCCCTGGTACCGCTGTCCGAAGTTGTCGAAGTGCGTCAAGCAAACTGGGAGAAGGCGATCTACCACAAGGATCTGCTGCCCTATGCGACGGTTACCGGCGACGATGCCGGGCATACCGACAGCCCGCTGTACGGCATGTTTTCACTGGTCGGCAAACTCAATGATGCCGAGGGAAGCGATGCCGCGATCAGCCAGACCTTCATCGACCAGCCCACCGACATCACCGGCCCGGCTGTGAAATGGGATGGCGAATGGCAGATCACCTACGAAACCTTCCGTGACATGGGCCTGGCCTATTCAGTCGGCCTGATCCTGATCTATCTGCTCGTGGTCGGGCAGTTCAGGAGCTATGTCGTACCGCTGATCATAATGGCGCCGATCCCGCTGACCGTGATCGGCGTCATGCCCGGCCATGCCCTCATCGGCGCGCAATACACGGCCACCTCGATGATCGGCATGATCGCGCTGGCCGGCATCATCGTGCGCAACTCGATCCTGCTGATCGACTTCATCAATCACGAAATCGCCCGCGGCCAGCCACTACGCACCGCCATCATCGATGCCGCCGCAGTGCGCGCCAAGCCGATCGTTCTGACCGGCATCGCGGCCATGGTTGGCGGCTTCTTCATCATCGATGATCCGATTTTCCAGGGCCTCGCCGTGTCGCTGATCTTCGGTATCCTCGTCTCGACTGCGCTGACCCTGCTGGTCATTCCGCTGCTTTACTACGCCTGGCTCAATCATCAGGAAAGCGCAAAGAAGGGCTTGACTGAAATACCAGCGCAGGCATGAACCGACGGGATCGCAGCGGCAACGTAGTCTCTCTGTGCGCCAAGACGGACAAAAAAGTTGTCTGAAGCGGAAGCGCAAAGTAAGCATGAAAAACAACATACAAGGGCGGGAGATATTCCGCCTTCTGCGCCTTTCCCAACGCACACCCAGCCGTATTCCTCGCATGCGGCGGGATACGCTTCGCTGCTCCCGCCCTACGTGACTATTTTTTGCGTGGCTCAATCGTCAGAACCGCGCATGGTTTTTGTAGGTTGGCGCTGAGCGCAGCAAAGCCCAACGGCGCGGTCTCCGCCATGTGATTCCGATTGTCTCCGGCGGGGATGTTGGGCTTCGCTCGCGCTCAGCACCAACCTCCGATTCCCGAGTCGTGAGCCTTCGAGCTTGTGTAGCAATCACGCAGGTTGGGCTGAGTGAACTCGAATCCCAACACGTACGGCCAACGAAAGCTCCGGGCACGCTTGCGCTCAACCCAGCCTACCTGCAACCCGGCGCGCAATGCGTCCTTGTTGATTCGGCCCTTAAATAGTCGCTACTGAATGCTTCTCCTTTATGCCCTATGGGTACGCCAGCGGGAGAAGCTGCCGACAGGCTGATGAGGGTGGTCGGGCGAAGCCCGATGTATAAGCGTTTCATGCAAAGCACTACCCTCATCCCCCTTCGGGTACTTCTCCCGCCAGCGGGAGAAGGAATAGGCAAAGTCCTACCGTTTAAGGGCCGAATCAATAAGCTGCGGTAGCAATGGCGCACAACATAGTGAAAGGCATGGGCTGACGAACGGCTCTTGAATTTCTTGCTGTCTGTGCCAAACTCGTCAGTAAGTCCTCACTACTTCATATTGTTATGAACAATCGCGCCAGAAGCCTGCCTGCTGACGAACGCCGCGCGGTCACGGTGGAAGCCGTGGTCGAACTGGCCGGCAAGCAGAATCCCAATGAAATCACCACCTTGGCCATTGCCAAACACATGAACCTGACCGAGGGTGCGCTGTTTCGGCATTTCCCGACCAAGCAGGCGCTCTGGCAGTCGGTCATGGAATGGGTCGCGGAAGCCCTGATCGGACGCATCGATCGCGCCGCCCGCGGCCTCGAATCGCCGCTGGCGGCTTTGCGCGCCATGTTCATGAGCCATGTCGATTTCGTTGCCGAGCACCCTGGCGTGCCGCGCATGCTGTTCGGCGAGCTGCAGAAGGCCGGATCCACCGCTCCAAAGCGTGTCGTGCAAACGCTGATCCAGCACTATGGAGAGCGCCTGCAGCGGACCATCGCGGCCGGCAAATCCTGCGGCGAACTCGATGCCGGGCTCGATACAGAAGCTGCCGCGAACCTGTTCATTGGCACGATCCAGGGGCTGGTCATGCAATCGCTGCTGCAGGGCGACATGGCGCGCATGCGCGCCGATGCACCCAAGGTATTCGCCATCTATTGCCGAGGCATCAGGAAGACACCATGAAGCTACCGCATATTCGTCGCCGCACCCTCGCCCTGATCGCCGCGATCGTTCCGTTGCTGGCGCTGTTCGTCTATGTCGTCCTGAGATCCGGACCGCTGGCGCCCGTTGCGGTCGTCGCCACGACCGTCGAGACGCGACCGATCTCGCCTGCGCTGTTCGGTGTCGGTACGGTCGAGGCGCACTATGTCTACAAGATCGGCCCGACCTTCGCCGGGCGTCTGCAGCGGATCGACGTCGAAGTCGGCGATCGCGTCAGCGGCGGTCAGGTACTCGGCGAAATGGACCCGGTCGACCTTGACGACCGCGTGCGCATGCAGGAAGCCGCCATCAAGCGCGCCGAGGCGGCCGTACGCGAAGCCAGCGCGCGCCAGACCTATGCGCGCGCCCAGGAAAGCCGCTACGAAAAACTGCTGGTGACTCATGCGGTCAGTGCCGAAGCGGTAGCTGGCCGGCAGCAGGAACGCCAGATCGCCGATGCGGTGGTTGCCGCGGCTCGCGAAGAACTTGTGCGCACCCGCGCCGACCGCGAGGCCGCAGTCGCGCAGCGCGCCAACTTGCGCCTGATCGCGCCCGTTGAGGGCCTCGTCGTCTCACGCGACATCGAGCCCGGCACCACCGTGGTCGCCGGTCAGGCCGTGATCGAGGTGATCGATACAACCAGCCTGTGGATCAACGCGCGCTTCGACCAGATCAGTGCCGCCGGCCTGGCAACCGGCTTGCCTGCGCGCATCACCCTGCGTTCGCGCCGCGACGTCAGCCTTGATGGGCAGGTCGCGCGAGTCGAACCCTTGGCCGATGCAGTGACCGAAGAAACGCTGGCGAAGATAGCGTTCGCTGTGCCGGCCGAAACCCTGCCGCCGGTCGGTGAACTGGCCGAGGTCACCCTGGCCCTGCCGGCACTGCCGGCGACGGCGGTCATCCCGAATGCGGCGATCCGGCGGGTGGACGGCCGCATCGGCGTATGGGTGATCGACGGCAACGCGCTCGAGTTCAGACCGACTCGACTCGGCCTGGGTGATCTCGACGGCAACGTGCAGATCCGTGAAGGTCTGAAATCCGGCGAGCGCATTGTCCTGTTCAGCGAAAAGGCGCTCGGTGCGCGCAGTCGCATTCATGTCGTCGAGCGTCTTGCCGGAGCGACGCAATGATCAGCCTGGCAGGACGCGACATCCTGCATGCCTGGGGCAAGTTCCTGTTCACCGGCATCGGCCTCGGTCTGCTGATCGGCGTGACCCTGACCATGGCCGGCGTCTACCGCGGCATGGTCGATGACGGCAAGGCCCTGCTCGACAACAGCGGCGCCGATCTGTGGATTGTACAGAAAGATACACTTGGCCCGTATGCCGAGGCCTCCAGCGTCAATGACGACCTCTATCGCGGCATCCTCGCCATGCCCGGCGTCGCCCTGGCCGCGAACGTGACCTACCTGACCATGCAGATCCGCAAGGGCGAGGCGGACGTGCGCGCAATGGTGGTCGGCATCTCGCCGGGCGCGGCTGGCACGCCGGGTTGGCCGCCACACCTGATCGACGGGCGCCAGATCACGCGCAGCCACTACGAAGCGATTGCCGACGTCGCCAGCGGATTTCGCATCGGCGAGCGCATCCGCATCCGTCGCAATGAATACACGGTGGTCGGACTGACCCGGCGCATGGTCTCATCGAGCGGTGATCCGATGGTGTTCATTCCGCTCAAGGATGCCCAGGAGGCACAGTTTCTCAAGGACAACGACGCCATCCTGCAGAGTCGCCGCCGCACTGCCGAGAACCCGGCGTTCAACCGCCCCGGCGTTCCCGGCCTGCTCGATTCGGTGATCGCCTCGCAAAGCAGCAACTCATACGTGAACGCCATTCTGGTCACGCTCAAGAGCGGTCACGAGGCCGAAGAAGTGGCCGCATCGATCCGCCGCTGGAAACGCGTGACGGCGTACACGCGGACGCAGATGGAGGGCATCCTGATCGGCAAGCTGATCGCCACCTCGGCACGCCAGATCGGCATGTTTCTGGTCATCCTCGCGGTGGTCAGTGCGACCATCGTCGCCTTCATCATCTATTCGCTGACCATGGACAAGATCCGCGAGATCGCCGTGCTCAAACTGATCGGTACGCGCAACCGCACGATCGCCGCGATGATCATGCAACAGGCTCTGGTGCTCGGCGTGATCGGCTTCGTCGTCGGCAAGATCACGGCGACATTCGCCGCACCACTGTTCCCCAAGTACGTGCTGCTCATACCGGCCGATTCGATCGCCGGTTTCTTCGCTGTACTCGCGATTTGCGTGCTGGCCAGCCTGGTCGCGATCCGCATGGCGCTCAAGGTCGATCCGGCCGAGGCGATCGGGTGATCGCATGAACCAGAAGGGCATCCGCATCGAAGGCTTGAGCAAGCGCTACGGCGAAGGCGACACCGCCGTGCATGCGCTAAAGGACGTGAACATGCAGGTCGGGCCCGGCGAGGTGGTCGGCCTGATAGGACCATCAGGCTCAGGCAAGAGCACCTTGCTCAAATGCCTCGGCGCAGTGATCGACCCCACCTCCGGGCGCATGTTGCTCGGCGACGAGGTGATCTACGACAACGGCTGGAAGGTGCGCGACCTGCGTGCCCTGCGCCGCGACAAGATCGGTTTCGTCTTCCAGGCGCCCTATCTGATTCCGTTCCTCGATGCGACCGACAACGTCGCCCTGCTGCCGATGCTGGCCGGCATGCCGAATGCCGCCGCGCGCGCCAGGGCACTCGAACTGCTCACGGCGCTCGACGTGCAACACCGGGCGACCGCGATGCCGTCACAGCTTTCGGGCGGCGAACAGCAGCGCGTCTCGATTGCGCGCGGCCTGGTCAACCAGCCGCCGGTCATCCTCGCCGACGAACCGACCGCGCCGCTGGACAGCGTGCGCGCGATGGCCGTCGTGCGCATCCTCAACGACATGGCGCGCAAGTACGAGACCGCGATCATCGTGGTCACCCACGACGAGAAGATCATTCCCACCTTCAAGCGCATCTATCATATCCGTGACGGCGTCACTCACGAGGAGGCCGGCGAAGGCCGGCCATTCGACTGAAGCGTCGTCGCACAATACCCGCGGAACTTTTTCAACCAGCCAGGAGAAACGCCCATGTCCAGCGTCGGCTACCACGAACCCTTTGAAGCACTTTCAAACGAAACCCGCGACATGCACCGCGCCATCGTCTCGCTGATGGAAGAACTTGAAGCAGTGGACTGGTACAACCAGCGCTGCGATGCCTGCAGCGATAAAACACTCAAGGCGATCCTCGCGCACAACCGCGACGAGGAAAAGGAGCATGCCTCGATGTTGCTCGAATGGATCCGGCGACGCGACCCCACGTTCTCGAAGGAACTCAAGGACTACCTGTTCACCGATAAACCACTGACGCACGACTGAACCGGCCCGCGGGAGGCATGCGCATGAACACGCAGCAAAACCGTGGCCTCTGGATCACGACGATCTCGGTGATCGCCATCGCCTTCGGCCTGCTCACCCTCAAGGAAGGCGGCACGGTGCTGTTCGGCAGCGAAGCCGCACGCATGGCGGCTGGTCACTATGTACCCTTTGTGCTCTGGTTCAATTTCCTCGCCGGCTTCGCCTACGTTCTCGCCGGCGCGGGACTCTGGTGGCGGCAACGCTGGGCGGCTTGGCTGGCCGTTGCCATCGCCGCGGCAACCCTGCTCGTATTTGCCGCATTCGCCGTCCACATCGCCAACGGTGGCGCCTGGGAACAACGCACACTGATCGCCATGGGCCTGCGCAGCCTGGTCTGGATCGTCTATCGCTGCCGTCGCCGCGCTCCGGCTATTGCGACACGGCAGGTGATTCAGACCCGATCAACAGGATCAATCGCGAGGAATAGACATGAAGATCACCTTTCTAGGGGCCGCGCGCGAAGTGACCGGCTCGTGCTTTCTGCTGGAGACTGAAGGCACGCGCTTTCTGGTTGACTGCGGCATGCTGCAAGGCGGACGTGATGCGCTCGACCGAAATCATGCGCCGTTCGCGTTCGATCCGAAGACGATTGATTTCGTCCTGCTGACCCACGCCCACATCGACCACTGCGGACTCCTGCCCAAACTCACGCGTGAGGGTTTCCGCGGCCCGATCCATACCACCACGGCCACGGCCGATCTGCTTGAAATCATGCTCCCGGACAGCGCGCATATCCAGGAAAGCGACGCGCTCAGGTCGCAGCGAAAGGCGGGCTCGAAAAAACACCGGGACAAGGTGTCCCAGCCCATCTATACGATGAAGGATGCACGCGATTGTCTGGGTCAGGTCAAGCCGATCGACTACGACAAGGAGCTATCGCCGAATGCCTCCGTGCGTTGCCGCTTCCGCGACGCCGGCCACATCCTTGGGGCGGCCATCATCGAAGTCTGGATCAGCGAACAGGAGCGAACCACGAAGCTCGTGTTCAGCGGCGACCTTGGACAGCCGGGGCGGCCCATCCTGCGCGACCCGACGCCCATCGAGGAGGCCGACATCCTGGTCATCGAATCGACCTACGGCGACCGCCTGCACAAGGATCTTGGCGCAACGGAGGACGAGTTGGTCGGCATTGTCGAGCGGACTCTGCACGAGCAAGGCGGCAATGTGATCGTGCCGGCGTTCGCCGTCGGACGCACCCAGGAAGTCATCTACCACCTGCACCGCCTCAGCTGCGAAGGCCGCCTGAGCAACCTCAAGGTGTTCGTCGACTCGCCGATGGCCACCGAAGTGACGCGGATCACGCAGCAACATCTGGCCTTGTTCGACGAGAATGCGAAGCAACTCGCCAACTGGCATGCGCTGGGCAAGAATCTGCCCTACCTGCACTTCACCGAGAGCGTCGAGGAATCGAGGGCGCTGAACCAGATCCGTTCCGGCGCCATCATCATTTCCGCCAGTGGCATGTGCACCGCCGGGCGCATCAAGCACCATCTGCGCCACAACCTGCCACGACGCGAATGCAGCGTGATGATGACCGGATTCCAGGCCCAGGGCACGCTGGGGCGACGCCTGGTTGATGGCGCCGAACGCGTGCGCATCTTCGGTGAGGAAATCCCGGTTCGGGCCGCGATCCATAGCGTAGGCGGACTCTCGGCGCATGCCGATCAAGCCGCGTTGCTGGGCTGGGCCGGCCAGTTCCGGCGACCGCCAAGAGCTACCTTTGTCGTGCACGGCGAAGTCCATTCGGCCATGGCGCTCGCCGAGCGCCTGCGCGTGGATCGAGGCTGGAACACAATCGTCCCCGAACCCGGGCAGAGCGCAACCGAATGTTTCGAACACGACGCACACGACAAACATGATTGATCAGACCGAACTCGAAGCGATGCAACAGGCGATCATGCAGGGCGCGGCCTATCGCCTGGCCGTGAACGATGCCGAGTTTCTCAACAGCGATGATCTGCGTCCTGTGCGCCTGCAACTCGAACTGCTCAAGCCCGAGCACGACCTGCGCGAACAGGGCATCATTTCGACGGTGGTCGTGTTTGGCAGTGCGCGCGTCATGCCACGGGCGCAGGCGCAGGCAGCACTTGCCGTTGCGGAATCCGAATTGGCCGCCGGCAAGGCTTCCGATCCGGCACCGGCGACCCGCCTCGCAGATGCGCGGCGCCAGTTGGCGCACTCGCGATACTACGAAGAGGCAAGGCGGTTCAGCCATCTTGTCTCGACCCGCTTCCAGCAGAAAGGGCACCGCGACTTCGTCGTCGTCACCGGTGGCGGGCCTGGCATCATGGAGGCGGCCAATCGCGGCGCCTACGAAGCCGGCGCACGCTCGATCGGCCTCAACATAATCTTGCCGCGCGAACAGCGGCCGAATCCCTACATCAGCCCGGAACTGGCCTTCCGTTTCCACTATTTTGCATTGCGCAAGATGCACTTCCTCATGCGCGCTCGCGGCCTGGTCGCGTTTCCAGGCGGCTTCGGTACGCTCGATGAGCTGTTCGACGTGCTCACCCTGGTGCAGACCGGCAAGATGCCGCGTATTCCGATCGTGCTGGTCGGCAGGGAATTCTGGCAGCGCGTGGTCGACTTCAACTACCTCGTCGAGGAGGGCTTCATCAGCGCGGAGGATGCGTCCCTGTTTACGCGCGTGGATACCGCGGAGGAGATTCTCGAGGTGCTCGAAGCGTTCCATGGCGAAACGCCGATCGTGCACGCATAGGCTCGCAGACGGCCTGCACTGCGCAGACGGGCCGTGCCGGAACTCAGGCCGCGACCGCGCTCAACTTCATCCAATGCGAGACCGGCTGCGGCCGGCCATACAGGTAACCCTGGCCATAGGCGCAGCCCATGGCCCGCAGGGCCTCGTGTTGAATCTCGGTCTCGATGCCTTCGGCGAGCACTTCGATTTCGAGCGAACTGGCCAGGGCAAGCACTGCTCCGATCACGGCAGTGCTGCGCCGCGTATTGCTGCCGTCCAGCGGCTCGATGAAGGAACGGTCGATCTTGAGCATGCGCAGCGGAAAGCGGTGCACGTAGCCGAGCGAACAATAGCCGGTGCCGAAATCGTCAAGTGCCGTCGCAATGTGCGCATCGGACAGTTTCTGCAACTGGTTGGTAACAGCTTCAGGATCGCCGAGCAGGGTGCCCTCGGTGACCTCGATGCGCAACTGCGCCGGATTGAATCCCGTCGCGGTGGTCAATTCGAGCAGTCGGGAGTCGAGATCATTGCTCTGGAAATGCTGCGGCGAGACATTGATCGTGATGTAGCCCCCGGCGCGGATCAACTTGATGCCGGTCGCACAGGCGGAGCGGTACATCTGCCAATCGATCGCGTTGACCAGCCCGCATTCCTCGGCGACCGGCAGGAACTGGCTCGGCAGGAGCACGCCCCGCGTCGGGTGGTTCCAGCGCACGAGCGCCTCATAGCCCACCCGGGTTCTGTCCGCCAGGCGCACCAGCGGCTGGAAGTAGGCCTCGAACTGCCCGCCCTCCAGGGCCGCGCGGAGCTCATGCTCCATGCCGAGCACATCGCGCTCGGCGCGCTGCATCGATTCATTGAACTGGACGAAGCGGCGGCGCCCCGCAGCCTTCGCGCCATACAGCGCAGTATCCGCGTCCTGCAGCAGTGCGTCGGTAGTCCGGTGGCGGCGTTCGCAGATCGCAATGCCGATACTGGCGAAGATGCGCAGCTCACGCCCTTCGATGGTCAGGGGTTCCTGCAAGGTGTCGAGGATGCGTTGGGCCACCTGGCTCGCCGTATGCGGCTGCGGTACCTCCTCCAGCAGCACGGCGAACTCGTCGCCCGACAATCGCGACACCACATCGGGCTCACGGACGCAGCGCAGCAGGCGCCGCGAAACTTCCTTCAACAGCTCGTCGCCGGCCAGGTGGCCCAGGCTGTCATTGACCACCTTGAAGCGGTCGACGTCCAGGTAAAGCAGCGCGAATGGTTGATCCGGGTGGCGCTGGAAGCGGGCAATTGCACGTTCGATTCGATCGTGCATGTACAGCCGATTGGGCAGCCCGGTCAGCGGATCGTGCATGACCTGGTGCTTGAGCCTGGCCTCGATGCGCTCGCGTACCGAAATCTGCTCACTCAGTTCATGCGTGCGTGACGCGACGCGTTGTTCAAGGTCGGCATTCAGTTCCAACAACTGTTCGGCAGCCTGCCGGCGCTTCAGGCTGCTTGCGATCTGATGCGCGACGAAAATCAGCAAATTGGCGTCGCGATTCGTGTAAAGCTGATCCTCCCTGTAACTTTGCAGCGCAACCACGCCAAACACGCCGTCAGAATCCAGCAGCGGCGCGCCGACCCAGCAAATGGTTGGAGGGCTGTCGCTGGTGACCTTGCCGATGGCCAGCACGGGCTCGATCTCACCCCGTTCCGTCAGTGCGACAAACTCGGCCCCATCGACGACGTGCGCTTCGCGGCTGCGCATCACGTACTCGGTCAGGCCACGACCGAGCGGACGCGGCGGCTGATCCGGATCATGGGCATCGGCATAGTAGGGAAACTCGAGGTGTTCGCGGTCATCGGAGAGCAGGCCGATATAGAAATTCTCGGCATACAGCAGCTCACCCACTGCGGCATGGACCTGCCGGTAGAACCGATCGCTGCTCTCGTCGCTGTTGGCCAGCGCGGCGATGCGGTAGAGGGTGGTCTGCAAGTGTTCTGCGCGCTCAAGGCCGTCGATCTTTTCGCACAGGTTGGCATTTGCTTCGGCCAGTTGCAGGGTGCGCTCTTGCACCCTGCGCTCGAGCTCGGCCTGACCCTGTTTGCGCTCCAGCGCGGTGAGCACATGTTCGGCGACGAAGCCGAGCAGGGCCTTGTCGACCTCGCTGAAGCGGATACCTTCCACGTAGGTCTGCAGAACCAGTCCGCCATGGGCCTGGCCGTCGCGCATCATCGGAACGCCGAGCCAATCCAGGCAATCGGTGCCGCCAATGCGCAGGGGGCCTTGCACTTGCTGGCGTACTTCCGCGAGTGTCCCCATCAAGGCCTTGCCACCGCGGATCAGATGGCCGGTCAATGCGATCTTCATTTCGGCCATCGGGAAATCATGGTCGCAGGAAGGCGCGTCGGTTTCGACCGTGTCGACGTAGTAGATGAAGCGCAGGCTGTCCAGCGTCCTGTCGTAGAGAACGATGTAGAAGTTTTCGGCGTACATCAGCGTGGCGACAATCCGGTGCAGGCCACGCAGCATCTCCGGCATGTCGAGTTCGGAGGCGGACATGTCGGCGATAGCGAACAACGCGTGCTGCAAGTGCTCGGCCTGGCTCGCGCGAAGGGCGGTGTCGTGCAGGCGCTGAATCGCCATGACCTCGTCCATGCGGATGCCGACAACGGCGAATACCGGAGTCAGGGCCAGGTCTGTGACACCCGGCGCGTGCACGACTGCGACGCCGCCACCGCCGTCGTCGCAAAGGATGGACAGGTCACCGTCCGGCTCGACTCCCCGACGTCGTTGTTCGACAGCATTCCTTGCGCGTGCCAGCAGGGCAGGGTCGATCACCCCGCGCGGTTCCGAGACCACCGTCTCGGGCCAGTCCATCGACCACAGGATCCGGGCACTGCCATCCGCCAGGCGCGGCTCACTGACAAACAGCACTTCGGCGACATGGGCCGGCGATTGCGCACCGAGCAGCAGGGAGGCCAGTGTCTCCGCCCTGGTGTGGCGCGCATCCGATTGCACGACGATCATGTTGCCGACCGACGGTGCCGTGGATGCCGTGAATGCCGGCTTGAGTGACTCGGTGTCCATCCCGCTCTCCCTGTGGATCGTGCCCACGTCTGCCCGGGGAACGCACTCAAACGTTGCACGATTCGGGCCATGCGGGCTGGAAATAGTGTGCTCCAGCTCACATTTTTTGCTGCAACCCTGCGTCGCGTCTGATCCGGAGAACAAGCCGATGAACGATCCGACGCGGCGGCCCGACCGTCAATCGATCTTGATCGATTCGCCCATGCCCGGGAGCTGACAGTCGATTCCTCTTGATTCCAGCGCCTCCTGCAGCTTGCGCATGCCGCGTTCGTACTCGCCGTGGACGAGGAAAACCTTGCGCCGCGGTGCCTCGCCAAGCCAGTCGAGCAGACCGGGCTGGTCGGCGTGGGCGGAGAACCCGTTGATCGTCCAGACCTGGGCGCGCACCGGAATGTCGTTGTTGAAAATCTGCACCGAAGCGGCGCCGTCGACGATGCGTCGCGCCAGCGTACCTTCGGCGGCGTAGCCGACAAACACCACACTGCTGCGCTCGCGCCAGAGATTGTGCTTGAGATGGTGGCGCACGCGCCCGCCGTTGCACATGCCCGAACCGGCCAGGATCACGGCGCCGCTTTCGATTGAATTGATTGCCATCGATGCGCTGGTTTCACGGGTGAAGTGCAGGCCCGGCATGTCGAACGGATCGCCGTGTTCAAGCTCGGCGATGAAATCCAGATCGAAGCATTCGGGATGGCGGCGGAAGATCTCGGTCGCCGAGATGGCCATCGGCGAATCGAGGAAAACGCGCAGATGCGCCGGCAATTCCCCGCTGCGGATGCCCTGGTGCAGGTAGTAGAGGAGCTCCTGCGTGCGCTCGAGGGCGAAGGTCGGAATGATGACGTTGCCGCGCCTCGCACTCGTTTCGCGGATGGCCTGGTAGAGCTCCTCGACCGAATCGGGCACCGAGCGGTGCGGGCGATCGCCATAGGTACTTTCCATGACCACGTAGTCGGCTGCCGGAGCCGGCATCGGATCGCGCACGATCGGTCGGCCGGAATTGCCGAGATCGCCGGAAAAAAGCATACGCCGCTGAATGTGCGCATCGTCGAGTTCGAGCAGGATCGAGGCGGAACCCAGGATGTGACCGGCATCGAGGAAACGTGCCTGAATGCCGTCGGAGATCCGCACGGTGTCGCCGTAGGTCACATCCGGGGCGAAGAAATCGAGCGCATGCAGGGCATCATCGATCGTGTACAGCGGCACTTCGGCGCCGCCGTTGCGCTGCCGTGTTGCAGCGCGACGGGCGTCCTCCTCCTGCAAGCCGGCGGAATCGAGCATGACCACGCGGGCCAGTTCGCGGGTAGCCGCCGTGGTGTAGATGCGACCGCGAAAGCCGCGCTTGACCAGCAGTGGGATTCGCCCGCAATGATCGAGATGGGCATGCGTCAGCAGCAGGGCGTCGATCGAGGCCGGGTCGAACTCGAAAGGTTCGCTATTGGCCTGCTCGGTTTCACGGCTGCCCTGGAACATGCCGCAATCGATCAGCACACGGCGACGATTGCAGATAACCAGATGGCAGGATCCGGTAACCTGTTTGGCGGCTCCGTGGCAGGCGTAGATGATCATTTGCTCTCTCTTGCAAGGGATGATGGGTTGGGGCCGCCGAACATGCGCAGTGCGAGACGCAGTCCTTCCAGCCACAAGAAGGTCAGCACGAGCAGGATCGCCGCACCGGCCAGACTCGCCAGTGTCGGCAATGCAAGGCCCATGACGTCGCGCAGGTAGGGCACACCAATCGCCAGGATCAGCACCAGCACGATGCCGATGAACATCGGTCGCAACCAGCGGTTGCGCATTCCGCCGTGTGACATCAAGGGATGATCCGGATGGCGATTGGCGAGGATCAGGGCGAACAGGCCAATGATGAGGGTGATGAAAACCGAGGTGCGGCTGTGTGTGGCATCGATGCCGATGCCGAGCATGCTGCCATAGCCAACCAGCAGGAGGACGGCCGCACCGATACCCTGCACGACGGCGACGCCAATATTGCCAGCGGCAAACGGAGATGAGGCCAGTGCGCGTGGTGGCCGGCGCATGATGTCGTCGGCTTCCGGCTCGGCCTCGAACACGATCGAACACGACGGATCGATCAGCAGTTCGAGCAGCACGATATGCACCGGCATCAGCAACACCGGCCAGTGCAGCAGCGAGGGAATCAAGGTCAGCGCGATGATCGGCATGTGCACGGCGAAGACGAAGCGGGTCGCCTTGGTGATGTTGTCGTAGATGCGCCGACCCTGGCGGATTGCCGCGACGATGCTGGTGAAACTGTCATCGAGCAGAACCAGGGCTGCCGATTCGCGCGCGACATCAGTGCCGCGCTTGCCCATGGCGATGCCGACATCAGCGGCTTTGAGTGCCGGCGCATCGTTGACGCCGTCGCCGGTCATCGCGACCACCGCGCCATCCTCGCGCAACAGGCGCACAAGGCGCAGCTTCTGCACCGGCTGCAGGCGTGCGCAAACGTCGACATGGCGCAGGCGTTCACGCAGGGCTCGATCATCGAGCATATCGATCTCGCTGCCGGTGATGACGTCCGCGCGTTCGCTGAGACCGACCTTGCTGGCGATCGCCATGGCCGTAGCCGGGTGATCGCCAGTCAGCATGATGATGCGGATACCAGCTGCGCGGCATTCGGCTATCGCTGCCGGCACTTCGGCACGCGGCGGATCGACGAAGCCGAGCAGACCGAGAAACTGGAAATTGAAATCATGCTGGCTGCGCGGCGGCGTCTCGCCCTGCCAGCGCCCACGCGCGACGCCGAGTACACGCAAGCCACGCGCCGCCATCGCTTCGGCCTGGGCCAGAACCTTCGCCGCGTCGGCAGCATCGAGATGGCACAGATCAACCACCGCCTCGGGCGCTCCCTTGGTCGCCAGCATGTGCTGCGAACTCGCGCCAATCGGGAACACCCGCGTCATCGCCAGGATATCCGGCGACAGCCCATACTCGAATTCGGGCGACCACTCCGCATGCACATGTTCGGTGCCGGTCAGCCAATGCAGGCCGAACTGCTGGATCGCCTTCTCCATCGGATCGAACGGATCGGCCGGCGTCGCCAGCATGGCGAACTCGACGACTTCATGAAACGGCTCGGCGAGATCCTCGGCACCGGCGTGGACAAAAGACGCATTTTCCAGTTGCAACTCGGCAACCTGCATGCGGTTCTCGGTCAGCGTGCCGGTCTTGTCCACCGCCAACACCGAAATCGCACCGAGTGCCTCGACCGCCGGCACGCGTCGGGTCAACACCTTGCGCTGCGAGATGCGCCAAGCGCCAAGCGCCAGAAACACGGTGAGGATGACCGGAATCTCCTCGGGCAGGATGGCCATGGTCAGGGCGATGCTGGCGAGCAGGCTTTCGAGCAGACCCTGCGCATTCCACAGCCAGTTGACGAGGAAATATATTGTCGCCAGGATCAGACCGCCAATCGTGAGATTGCGCACCAGCCGCCGCGATGCAAGCTGCAGACCGGAGCGCGGTTCTTCGGTTGCAGCCAGTGCCTCGCCGATACGCCCGACCGCCGTTGCCGTCGCTGTCGCGGTGACCTCGGCGAGGCCGACGCCACGCGTGACCAAGGTGCTCGCAAACAGCCGATTTTCCGCAGTCCCCGGCAACTTGGCGACCGGCACCGCCTCGCCGGTCAGCAGCGACTCGTTGGCGTCAAGCTGGCCATCGATCAATGTCGCATCCGCCGCAATGCGATCGCCCTCATGCAACACGAGCAGATCGCCGACGACGACATCACGCCCGGCAATGCGCACTTCCTCACCATCACGCATGACCAGCGCGCGCGGTGCCGACAGATCGCGCAATGATTCAATCGCGCGCTGGGTCTTGCGCTCCTGGGTCACGGTGATGCCGATCACGACAAACACGAAACTCAGCAGGAAGATCGCCTCGCCGAGGTCACCCAGAGCGAGATACAGGCCACCGGCGACCAGCAGCATGAGGAACATCGGCTCGACGAGGATACTCAGGACAATACCGATGAACGATTTGGGGCTGGCCCCGGGCAGCATATTGGGCCCGTTCGCGGCCAACCGGCGTGCCGCTTCCTCCTCGGCGAGGCCGCGCAGGTTACGGATCGAAGGGGGGCGCGTTACATTCATCTGCGATTTTGTTCCGGCGCTCTTGAGTCAGCCATCAGCATCACCATCTGATCTCCATTGCATCGATTCGCGCGCGCGAATCGGTACAATCCAAGCCTCGCACGATCCACATCGCGTCGGTGTTGATCTGAATCAGAAGCCATCATGAAAGCAGGCTCCAGCATTCGCCAGCCTGTCCAACGCGAACTCTCAGGACGCTCAACAATGAAAGCCAGTCACGCCTCACTCTTGCTGCTCTCGATCCTGCTCGGCACTGCGTTGCCAGCAACCGCCCAGCACAACCATGATGAGCACGAAAGCCACGTCGCAACCACTGCACCGGTCGCGATTCCGGCCCAGCGCCATGCCACCGATGCGCCACTGCGTGACGGCATGTCGCGTATCCACGGCGCACTCGATGAACTGGCCCACTACGAGATGGGTCACATGCCGAAATCGATGGCGATCGAGCGCGTCGATACGATCAAGGCCGCCACCGACAGCATTTTCGCCAACTGCAAGCTGGCTCCCGATGCCGATGCCGCCCTGCACGGCATGCTGGTGCCGTTGCTGAACGGCATCCAGGCCTTCCAGAAGGATCCAGCCGATACCTCGACAGTCGCCGCGATGCGTCAGGCGATCGCCGACTATCCGCGCGTGTTCGATGATCCGAACTGGCCGCTCAAGGCGGACGCCGACAGCGAGCACGCGCACTGAGACCATGAGCGATCCGATCCCCGCCTGGCAATGCATCGGCTGCGGACGCATCGAAGCGCCGCAGACCTGCATCGGCGTCTGCCAGGACAAGAAGGTTTTCCTGGTGACCATGCAGGATCACCAGGAAGCCCTCGACGCGATCCAGCAACTGATCGGCGAGATCGACGCCATGCAGCGCCTGCTCTCGCGCATCGCCCACACCACTCCCCGTGACGGCCAATTCGAGGCCTCCTGGCGCGCCTTGCAGGTCGACGCCAAGGTACTGCTTGCGGGTCAATGATTCGTTCCGCAATCATTTCTGCGCCGAACCCTTTCAACAGCGGGAAATCTGTTTGAGCGACTTCAGTCGCCCCGAAAATGGGCTTCCCTTGGCCGCGTTGCTTCCCGGCTGATCGGAGCGAAAGACAGGACTGAAATCCCTCCCGCAGAAGTCTTGGCATCGCCATAGCCCACGCTGCTGCTTGTGGGAGCGGCTTCTGCCGCGATGCGTTGGTTCGCCAGGTCAACCGCTTCACTCGCGAGGGCCCTCTACGATCTTCCACACTCTCTTGGCAATTAAAAGTTGTCAAAACATAATGGCGTCCTTTCCCTCCGGTTTGATCAGGGACGAAATACTGATGCGCTATGTCGGACGCATTTTCGATTGGAATGACGAAAAAGGCTACGGCTTCGTTACGCCAAACGGCGGTGGCGAACGCGCCTTCGTCCACATAAAGTCATTTGAAAAGCGTGGCCGTCGTCCGGTCGATGGCGACCTGATTTCATACGAGCCTGCATTCGATGAGCGGCGGCGCCTGAATGCAACGGGCATCCGTGCCGTGATGACTCCCACAAAATCTGCAGGGCTTCAGCGCACATGGTTCCCACGCAGGATCATCGGAATCCTCGCTCTGTTCGCGTTTGCCATCGCGGCGTCTCTGGGCCGAGTTCCGCCGATCGTGCCATTGGTTTACGCCGGAATGAGTCTGATGGCCTTCTTTGCCTATGGCCTCGACAAGTCTGCAGCAAGAACCAAGCGTTGGCGAACTCAGGAAAGCACGTTGCATCTCTTCGAATTTCTGGGTGGTTGGCCTGGTGCATTGATCGCGCAAGACAGCTTCCGTCACAAGACGCGCAAGCTTTCATTCCAGATTGCTTTCTGGCTGGTCGTCGCGCTCAATCTCGGCGGTCTTGCCTGGTTGATTCACAGTGGCCAAATCGAACTCATCGCTTGGCCAGCGGGAAAGTTCTGACTCGACGCTGTCAGGAACCCACCCGCTCCAGCGCAATGTCCTTGTGCATAGCGACGTGATCGGTCTTGTTGCTTTCGATCTCGTATTGCCGAACAGCCTCGCTGCAATGGCGCATGCAGCCCTTCCACATGAAATCGTGTTGGTGGACTTTGCGGGCCACGCCGCTGACGTGCCCGGTTTTGGAGTTCCAGCTCACATGCCTGCCGACCTTGAATGGCTTGCTCTTTAGCCGCTCCTCGGCAGGCGCCGGCGGCAGCGCTCAGAACTTGACGATTTCCCTGAAGCCGCCGAAGAACATGCGTTTGCCATCAAATGGCAAAGACTTCGGATCCATCATGTCCTTGAGGCGCGGGTCGGCCATGACCAGTTTGTTGATGCGGTCGCGCTCGCGGCGTGACCTGTAGACGATCCAGGAAAACACGACGACCTCGCCTTCCTTCAATTTCACGCTTTGCGGAAACGAGGTGCGCTTGCCGGCCGGCACGTCGTCACCGACGCATTCGGTATAGGCCAAGGCCCCGTGAGCCATCCAGACCTTGCCTGCCTTGCGTGCCATCTTCCTGTATTCGTCGAGCTTTTCTTTCGGCACTGGTACGACGAATCCATCGACATAGCTCATGGCATTCTCCTCGTGGTTTATGGGAATCTTCATTCGACCATGTTTCACGGAAGTCTGCATGACAGCCATAGAACCCAGCCACGCGCCATCCGTTGACGGTGCCAAAGCCATCGTCTCGATCCGCGGCGTAAGCAAGACCTACAAGGGTGGCTTCGAGGCGCTCAAGCACATCAATCTCGATATCCGCCGCGGCGAGATTCTTGCCCTGCTTGGCCCGAATGGTGCCGGAAAGACCACCCTGATCAGCATCATCTGCGGCATCGTCAATGCCAGCGCCGGCACGATCACCTCCGATGGCCATGACATCGTCGGCGACTACCGCGCCGCTCGCGCGACGATCGGCCTGGTGCCACAGGAGTTGCACACCGACGCGTTCGAGTCGGTGCTGTCGACGCTCAGGTTCAGTCGCGGCCTGTTCGGCAAGCCGCCGAACCCTGCCCATCTCGAAAAGATCCTGCGCGAGCTGTCGCTGTGGGACAAGCGCAACAGCAAGATCATGACCCTCTCGGGCGGCATGAAGCGCCGCGTCATGATCGCCAAGGCGCTGTCACATGAGCCGAAGGTGTTGTTCCTCGATGAGCCCAGCGCCGGCGTCGATGTCGAGTTGCGCCACGACATGTGGCAGATGGTGCGGCGCCTGCGCGAGAGCGGCACAACGATCATCCTGACCACGCACTACATTGAGGAGGCCGAGGAAATGGCCGATCGCATCGGTGTGATCAACAAGGGTGAGCTGATCCTCGTCGAGGACAAGCGCACACTGATGCGCAAGCTCGGCAAGAAGCAATTGACCCTGAGCCTGCAGCAACCGATGCAGACGATTCCGCTGGGACTGTCCGGCCTGCCGCTCGAACTTTCGACGGATGGATCGACCCTCGTCTACACCTTCGACACGCAATCGGAGGAAACCGGCATCGCCAACCTGCTGCGCCAACTTGGTGAGCACGGCATCGATTTCAGGGATCTGCAGTCGAGTGAAAGTTCGCTCGAGGAGATCTTCGTCAGCCTGGTTCGCAAACCGATGGAGGATCGCACGTGAACACCCACGGCATCCGCGCGATCTATCGTTTCGAAATGGCGCGAACCTTCCGCACCCTGATGCAGTCGATCGCCGCGCCGGTGTTGTCGACCTCGCTCTACTTCATCGTCTTCGGCGCCGCGATCGGCTCGCGCATGGGCGACATCGACGGCACCAGCTACGGCGCCTTCATCATTCCGGGCCTGATCATGCTGTCCCTGCTCGGAGAAAGCGTCTCGAACGCCTCATTCGGCATCTACATGCCAAAGTGGGCCGGCACGATCTACGAGCTGTTGTCGGCGCCGGTCTCGTGGATCGAAGTGGTGATCGGATACGTCGGTGCGGCGGCAACCAAGTCGGTGATCCTCGGGCTTCTGATCCTGCTCACCGCGCGCTTCTTCGTCGACTACGAAATCGTCCATCCGTTCTGGATGTTCGGCTTCCTCGTGCTGACTGCGATCACGTTCAGCCTGTTCGGTTTCATCATCGGACTGTGGGCGGATGATTTCCAGAAGCTGCAAGTCGTCCCGCTGATGGTGATCACCCCGCTGACTTTTCTCGGCGGAGCGTTCTACTCGATCAGCATGCTGCCGCCGCTGTGGCAGAAGGTCACCTTGGTCAACCCGGTCGTGTACCTGATCAGCGGCTTCCGCTGGAGCTTCACCGGGCGCGCCGATGTGCATATCGCAGTCAGCACCGGCATGACCCTCGGCTTCCTGATCATCTGTCTCGGCATCATCTGGTGGATTTTCCGCACAGGCTGGAAGCTCAGAACCTGATCGACTACCAACGAAACCAGCATAGGCCGTTGAATGGTTTTCGTGGGAGTTCACGCCCCACCATCGGTGGCGCGCTGTCGCGCAGCTAACATGGATCCGGGTGATTGCCGTTCCTTCTCTCCCCCTGTAGGAGCCCGTTTACGGGCGAGCTTTTGGCTGGCTTGGACGAAGAGCTCGCCCCTGGCGGGGCTCCTACAAGGCTTGCGGTTGGCCTGTAGGAGCGCGTTTACGGGCGAGTTTTTGCTTTGGCTTGACGGCCTCGGGAGAAGGAAAAACCTCCTGGCCGCGCGCCTTTACAATCAACGAGTTACGTTATATTAGATGAGAGCGACTTCAGTCGCGATGCCCTTTTGGGTAGTAGCGCCTGCAATTGCTCGGCAACTGCTCCTGCGTTGTGCTGCACATGATGTGCGAATGTCGCGAGCGCAGGCGACGGCATGGATGCCGGAGGTAGAGCAACGCAGGAGCAGTTGCCGAATGCGCTGGAGCGACCTCTACTTTCTGCATCCGTGCAGTCGTCCTGCATTGCAGGCAGGCATGCCATCCAGGGCAAGAAGCATCGCGACTGAAGTCGCTCCCACGATGAGCTGAGCGTCGCCGCTAGCTGTTGTCCTGCAGTTGTGGGGCTTCTCCTATTCCCCATTCCCCATTCCCTATTCCCGTCCTCTACAGCGGCGCAAACAACTCGGCAAGATCGTCTTCGTCGAATCGCAGCGATTGCGTGCTGCCGCCTTCAAGAACGGCAGCGGCAAGTTCGGCCTTGCGCAATTGCAGGGCCTGGATCTTCTCCTCGACCGTGCCGGTACAAATAAGCTTGTAGACAAAAACCGGCTTGTCCTGACCGATGCGATGGGCGCGGTCGGTGGCTTGTGCTTCGACCGCGGGGTTCCACCACGGATCGTAATGGATCACGGTGTCGGCGGCGGTCAGATTCAAGCCGACGCCGCCAGCCTTGAGGCTGATCAGGAAGATCGGTACTTCCTCGGCCTGGAAGCGCGCGACCAATTCGGCGCGCTGCGTGCTCGGAGTCTGCCCGGTCAGCATCTGGTATTTCTGCTTGCGTGTGGTCAGCGCCATTGCGATCAGATCGAGCATCTCGGCGAACTGGCTGAAGACGAGAATTCGCCGGCCTTCGGCAACGAGACTGTCGGTCAGCTCGAGCAGGAGTTCAAGCTTGGCCGACTCCTTGATGCGCTTGGCGCCTTCGAGTTTGACCAGGCGCGGATCGCAGCAGGCCTGGCGCAACTTGAGCAAGGCATCGAGGACGATGATGCCGCTCTGGGCGAGGCCGCGTTTCTGCACCTCGGCCAGCACGCGCTCGTGCTGGGCCAGACGCAGGGTTTCATAGAGTTCGCGCTGCGCGCCATCGAGTTCGACATTGCGCGGGATGAAGGTCTTCTCGGGCAGATCGGCGAGCACATCTTCCTTGCGCCGGCGCAGCAATAGCGGCGCGATGCGTCGGCTCAGACGTTCGCGGCGCTCGATATCGTTGTGCTTCTCGATTGGCGTGCGATAAAAACGCGTGAAGTGCCGCTCGGTGCCGAGCAGGCCCGGTTCGACCGCGTCGAATTGCGCCCAGAGTTCGCCGAGATGATTTTCCAGCGGCGTACCGGTCATGGCGAGGCGGCGTTGCGCGGGAATCTCGCGCACGATCCTGGCCGCCTGGCTCTTGGCGTTCTTGACCACTTGCGACTCATCAAGCACGAGCAGGGCGTATTCATGCGCAAGCAACTCGTCACGGTCCCGGGCAAGCAAGGGATAGGTGGTGATGACGATGTCGTGATGCGGAATCGCCTCGTGCAGGCCGCCGCGTGCAGGCCCATGCAGCACGAGCACGGAAAGTTCCGGCGCAAAGCGGTGCGCTTCGTCGCGCCAATTCGAAACCAGGCTGGTCGGCGCAACGATCAGCACCGGCCGATCGAGATGTCCGCGCTGCTTTTCGGCGAGCAGGTGAGCGAGTACCTGCACGGTCTTGCCGAGCCCCATGTCGTCGGCGAGCACGCCGCCGAGCCCGGCATCGGCAAGAAAACCCAGCCAGGCCAGGCCGTCGCGCTGGTACGCGCGCAGGGTGGTCTGGAATCCCTCCGGCTCGATAGCCGGCTCGCGCGCATCACGCAGCCGCGCGAGTTGCTGGCGCAGGTTCACGCCGCCACGCCAGGGCATTGCACTCTTTGCCGACAGCTCATCAAGCACGCTGGCCTGCGAGCGGCGCAAGCGCAACGCACCCTGCTCGGCATCACGCTCGGGCATGTCCTGCAACCATTCGAGCAGGGGCGCCATCAGTTCGCGCAATCGCGACAGCGGCAGCGGCACGCGGCGGCGATCATCGATCGGCACCAGCCACAACGCGCCGGCATCCTCACCCTTGCGCGGACTCAACGGAAAGTTCGGATCGCCGAGCAGGCGGCGCAGGATCGGCAGCAGGTCGACACGCTCGCCAGCGATCTCGATGCCGAGGCTCAGATCAAACCAGGCATTGCCGGATTCCTCGACCTCGGCGTACCAGTCATCGGGTTCGTCGAGCAGCTCGAACGGAAAGCCGGCATCGGTTTCGAGTCGGAAGCCGTGATCACGCAATCGCGGCGCCAGCGCAAACAGATGCTCGGCCGCGATCAACAGACCACGTCGCGGTTCAAGCACGAAATCGCCATCGGCAAACACATCGCGCGGCAGATTCGGCATGCGTGGCAGCAGATCGATATCGATCAGGCCAAGCTCCTCAAGCTGTTCGCAGGCGGCGATCTCGGCCGAGCGGTCGCGCACGATGTCGAGCAGGCGGCCCTCATGCATGCGCCGCTCACGCGGCTTGATCGGTACAAACGGCAGGCGCGGGCCGTCGTAATCGAAACTCAGGCGCACGCAACCGGCCTGATAGCGATTGGCCATGCCGTTGACATAGGTCAGCACCGGAAACGCGCGCAGGGTCAGTACCGGCGTCGGTACCACTTGATGGGTCTGTGGCGCGATCGCCTTGGCCGGTTTGGGCAGGCCTTCGAGCTGGCGCGTCAGGTGCCAGCGCTCGACGACGAAGTCGGCGTGTTCGGGTAGCAGGGCCGGCGCACGCAGGGCCGCGTCGATCACCTGGGCATCCCCTTCGACTCGGCCAATCATCGGTCTGGCCGGGTCGAAGTACCAGATCTGCGCGATGCGCAGCAGACGTGTTTTTGCGTCGGCTTCAGTCAATTGTGGGACGAGCTTCTGGTTGCCGTCGTCGGACAACTGCCAGCCCCAGTCGAGCGTGCGCGTGTCGCCGAGGCTGACCTGCCCGCGCGAGGGCTTCTCGACAAAACACGGGTACTCCTTGATCAGGATTTCGAGCAAGGCCTCGTCGCGCTCACCGCTGAGTGGGTACCAGGCGCTCGATGCGTAATGTGGGCTGGCCATGCGCAGGCGCGCGACATGCTCGAACTGGTGCGGTGTCAAACGCTGCCAGGGATCGGCGCCGAACTGGAATTGGCCAACCGGCTGCGGCGAACCGAGGCCACCGCGTTTGGTCGGCTTGAGCCAAACCGGCTGCGCCTGCACGCCGGGCAAGGTGCCGTCACCGATGCGCAGAAGGATGCCGAAGACCAGTCCCTGCTCGACCGCTGGCTTGCGCAAGGACGGCTTGGGATCTGCGCTGATCGCATCGAACCAGGGCTTCCATGCGGCCGATCCGGCACCTGCCGCAGCCATCGGTTTGCCCGGCTCGAAGGCCGAGCCGCGCGCGCCGAGCATTTTCAGGGCGACCGCGGCGACGTGCTTGCATTCACCTTCGAGCGGACAGGTGCACTGCGTGTCGAACTTCGGTTTGCCGCCATTGAGACCGATCAGGATCGCCGCTGTATAGGGTTCGTGCTCGCTCCCCTGCACGGCACCAAACAGGGTGCCGGAATCGTTCGCACTCTCGTACCAGATCTCGCGCACACGGCTGCGGCGCAGATAATCCGCGCCCTTGGCGAGCGTCGGCTGATCGAGCACCGAGTGGGTGCTGCGTGACAGCAATTGGCGAAACAGCGACTCATCCATGCGCTTGCGAGAATCCGGTCGGCAAAAACGAACCGTCAATCGTGCCTGCCCTGGCCGGGTTCGTCCAGCGTTGTACGCAAGTGTGTTGCTGAGGGTGTTTCGGAAATGGGGCTGTGGCGTGATTCCATTGAAGACCCGAGCACGCTCCCTCGTCGCGCGGCATCCCTGCCGGATTTTCACTCGCCTCCCACCTCTCGTCGCCCCTGCGCAGGCAGGGGCCCAGTGACTTTGCTGTTGATTTTTACGCTCCTTCGTCGCGCGGCATCCATGCCGTTTTTCACTCGCCTCAGGAGCGGCGCGAACAGCGAAGCTGGCCCGCAGGGTGTAGGGCAGGAGCCCGGAGTCAAGAGAAGGCCACCCCAAAGCGACGCTCTACGGGCTTCCTGCCCTCCGAGTTCGCGAAGTGACTCCGGGGTTTGTCGACAGTCCATCCGTGGACTGACGCCAAACTGGCTCGCATCCCTGCGAGCCACCCTCCGGGCTTTCCTACGCCACTTCGCCGCCGCTCAGGGGGCCCGTTTACTGCGCATCCTGCGCAGCCAAGACGAAGCAGATTCCCGCACGCTGTCGCTTTGCTTCGGCGTTTCCTTCTCCCGTGCAGCGGGAGAAGGTGCCCAGCAGAGCGGATGAGGGGCTTTTGACTTTGACTTAGGCGCGCACGACGCGCGCTACATGGGGCCCCTCGATCGCGGCGAGACTGCGCAGGGAATGTCTGAAGGATGGCCCACACGATGTGGGCCAGTTCGACGCCAGTCCACGGATGGACTGTCGGCGAACCCCGGAGCAGGCTCGCGAACCCGTAGCACAGGGACTGTGCGTAGGGCGCGAGTGTGGGGGTGGCCTTTCTCTTGCTTACTTCTCTTTGGCCACGCAAAGAGAAGTAAGACGCTCGCCATGGAGGGCGAGTGGAAAAAGACAGGATGTCTCCACACGCAGAGCGGAAAGACCAAAACCGAGCAAAGTCACTGAGCCTTTGCCTCAGCCACATTCGGTGCGCCAATGACCGCTTGCAGCTGAGCACGTATATCGGCAATCGAGTACGACCGTTGTGCAGGCACCTGCAACAGCGGCAAATTGATTGCCCGACAGACATTGACCACAAAGGCGTCACGAGCTTGCGTACGCTTGGACGCGTGCGACTTGTCATTGAGCTCGATTGCACACACCACGGATAGATCACTGGCACGGCACACGACGAAGTCGAAGTGTTTTGACGCCACCCGATTGAGTGCGCCTTGGCGCGCTGATGCGCTCAGGCCCGGCTTGACGGCCGCGATGTCCGCAACGCGAACCTTGCCAAAGACCCGGTGCTCCGGGCCTGCCGCTTGATCCAGCACGCCAAGAAACGAACGCTCTGCTGCGGAGAACAACACCTTGGCAGGCTGATAAGGAAGCCCGACAGACGACCCGCTGCTGCGCTTGGCTGCACGAGCGGCGACAGCCACCAATATAACAACTATTAACAAAGCAATTATCAGAATCCACAACATGCGCTGACGCCTCCCTTACACCCAACGTTTGAATTCGGAACGCCCGGAGCCGTCCGCTTCAAGAACCGACCAGAGTGCGATTTGTAAACCCAGCAAAAGCTACCTTGCTGAAAGTACGCCAAGCTCACGCATTGACTGCTCGATGAGCGGGCGAAGATCTTGCGGACATGGGCAGACACGCCGGCTTGGCGACTGGCGATTTGGAGCCGCGCGCATCGATAAGCCATTCAACTCTTTGACGTGTGCAATCCAGCACGATTTTACTGACTGGCCGTGCCTTTGACGGAAGTGATCTTGAATCTGCCTGTACGTAGCCATGACGCTTCCCTGTGTGATCCAACTCTCGAAATACCCCCACTAACCAATCAACTCTTCCGCGTGCGCACTGAATTCAGCCACGCGATTGGCATCGAGATTCTTCCTGAGCAGGCGGCGGAATTCCGGCATCAGTTCGCGCAGGGCTTCGGCTGAGCTGCTCTTGTCGACTTTCTGGGTGAACAGGAAGGCGCGCAGGCCGACTTTCGCGCTGAGCACGCGGCTCATGTATTCGCGTGCCTGCACGTAGCCATCGCCAGCTTCCGGGTGTGCTTGCGGCGGCTTGGCTGCGGGCTTTTCGACGGGCTTGGCAGCTGGCTGGACGGTCGGCGTGCCGGGCGGAGCGAAATCCGGCATCGCCGCAGCGGCGCCGGTTTCCAGCGCAAGTGTGGAATCCTCGATCTCGATCAGGCCCAGGCTCATCAGCTCGTCAAGCAAGACAGTAATGTCGCTGATCGCAACGAATTGCGTGCGGATGCTTTCAATCGTGCGCTCGCCATTGATCGAGATCAGCACCATGCGCTGACGCGGCCCGATCTTCAGTTTGCGTTCGTCGATTTCGAGTCGGCCGGCCGCCGTCTTGACCAGGATGGTGTTGTCGAGCATGCGTTGTCCCTCGTTTCCCCCGATCTTCATGCCAGGCAATGGTTCGGGAAATGAAAAGTTTTGTGACAGCCAGTGGCCGATTTGTACATCGGCACGAACACTCAGCGGCGAGGGTGCTCGTCTTCGTCGACAGGCAGTTCGAAGCGGTAACCGACGCCATACACGGCTGATATCGGATCGATCCCCGTTTCGATCAGCTTGCGCCGGAGGTTTTTGACATGACTGTCGACCGTTCGATCGCTGACGACGCGATGATCTGCATAAAGCGCGCCAATCAGTTGTTCGCGCGAAAAGACCCGGCCCGGCTGGCTGGCCAGTTTGCCGAGCAGGCGGAACTCGACCGGGGTCAGACTCAGCGGTTTGCCATGGACGCGGGCTTCGAATCGCTCCTCATCGAGCACGACCGCAGACTCGACGCTCGCATCCGCTGGCCGGGTTCGACGCAAGACCGCGCGAATCCGCGCTACGACCTCGCGCGGACTGAATGGCTTGCAGATGTAGTCGTCGGCACCGAGTTCGAGGCCGAGCAGACGATCGATCTCCTCGACCCGTGCGGTCAGCATGAGGATGGGCACTTCGGAAAACGCGCGGATCTGGCGGCACAGGGTCAGGCCATCGACTCCGGGCAGATTGATATCGAGCAGGATTGCATCGGGTTGGTGCTGGCGGATCCAGTCCACTGCGGTACTGCCATTTTCGAGGATGCTGGCGCGGAAGCCGGCGGCGACAAGATAATCGCTCATCAGCGCCGAAAGCTTGGGCTCGTCCTCGATGATCAGGACATGGCTCGATTCGTTCATGCGCTGACCTCAAGTGCAGGGAAATGCACTTCGATGCGCAGGCCGCCGAGTGCGGACGCCGTTGCCTCAATGCGGCCTTCGTGGGCGAGCACGATTGCGCGACAGATGGCGAGGCCGAGACCGGCGCCACCGGCGGCGCGGTTGCGCGAGGTATCGACCCGGTACAGGCGATCGAATAACAGGTCGAGCGATTCTGCGGGCACGCCGGGGGCACTGTCCTCGACAACAAGGACGACCTCGTTGGCCGATGTGCTGAGCTCGACGCGCACGCGACCCGGTGCGTCCGTGTAGCGACGTGTATTCGTCAGCAGGTTGTCGATGAGCTGGCCGAGACGTCGCGCATCGGCGCGGATCGGCGGCACCGTGCCGATGACCGGCTCAAGCACCAGACCGGCCTCGCCGAGGATCGTTGATTGGGATTCCAGCGATTCGGCAACCACCTCGGCCAAGTCGAGAGGTTCAAATCGATACTCGAGTGCACCCGCGTCAGCCAGCGACAACAGGTACAGATCCTCGATCAAGCTGCCCATCCGATCGCATTCGGCGTGCAGCGAATTCAATGCGGCCGGGGTCGCGCTGCGCACGCCATCCTGCAGGGCCTGGATCTCGCCACGCAGGATGCTCAGTGGTGTGCGCAACTCATGGGCGATATCGGCACCCCAGCGGCGGCGTGCGTCGCGGTGGTGTTCAAGGGTGCGCGCGAGGTGGTTGAAGTCCGCCGCCAGCGCACCGAGTTCATCGCGCCGGCGATCGCCGATGCGCCGCGCGTAGTCGCCCGCAGCGAGCGCGCGCGTGCCGGCAGCCAGTTCGCGTACCGGCGTCAGCAACCAGCGCGCCAGCGCGAAAGCCAGCATCAGGGCAAGCGCGAGGATCGCAACGCCGGCAATCAGGGCATTGCGTAGTTGCTCACGCGCAAAGGCCAGATCGGCATCACCGCGGATTCCCGGCAGCGCCGCCAGCAACAAGCTGCCAATGCGCTCGCCATCCAGCACGATCGGCACGCTGGCCGAACCGCGCGCAATGGCGGGATCACCGACCACCGGCGTTCCCTGCGCGTCGACCAGCAACAAGCGTGACGGCAGGTTGTTCTCGATCATGTGTCGGCGCGATTCGCGATCATGCCCGCGCCATTCCGGGGGGGCTGACCGATGGCGATGGGGATCGTCAGCCTTGCCCTCCGCATCGATCCGTGGTGGCGCGCGCATACGCTCGGATCGATTCGGCTGGCGCATGGCGCGCCTGAGATCGGGCGCAATCAACTCGCCGAACTGCTGGATATCATTTTGCAGGAATGCCCAACTGCCATTCTCAGCATAGGCATCGGCAAGACGGTCGCTGACCGGCTGCAGGCGCTCCAGTGCGGCCTGATCGAGATAGGCCAGGAATCCGCGCCGGAACGCCTGCTGCTGCCAGATCACGAACCCGGCCAGGGCAATGCTTGCCAGGGCGGCAAAGGTCAGGAACAGGCGCTGCCACAAACGCAGATTCATCGCTGCGGATCTTCATGCCGGAAAGTCATGTGGAACGATAGCGCGAGCCAGGCCCGCCTGCGCAATCTGCGCAGAATTTCCATGATTCCTCTGCGCTGTCTGCGCATTCGCAGGGCAAGCTTGGATCACGAGACGATCCGGCAAGTGACGCTGCGAATCCCGTCGGCAGCACCACCCATCTGCCTGACCTTCCCCCGGATGCTGCACGTCGACCCCCCAACCCCGAACTCGCCGGAATCGTCTCGTACCTCCCAACCACTCAAGGAAACGTCGATGAACACATTCAAAGCCAGGACATTAGCCGCCTCGTTGCTGATCACCCTGATGGCGACTGCCGCCTACGCGGGGCCGGGGCCACGCTCCGCTCCCGATCCGCAAGCGCGCGCGGAAAAGCTCGCCACGATTCCGGGCCTGACCCAGGCCCAGCGCGACGACATCATCCGCATCGAGGACGAAAACCGTGCTGCGCAGCGTGCGCTGATGGAGAAAACCCGCGGCGAGCACCAGAAGCTGCGCGATGAGGCAACCCAGAAACTGCGTACTGCCCTTGGCGACAAGGCCTACGCGACCTACGTGACCTGGAGGCTCGAGCAGCGCGGCGAGCACCGCCGCGACCACCGCGACCGTGGTGATCATCGTCAGGGGCGCATGGGCCATCGCCCGTCCACCGACGCCGATGAAAACATGCAGGCACCTGCGGGCGAATAGACGGTCGGACTTGGCTCACGTAGCTCTCGTCACCGAAACCCGCGTCCCGTATTCGGCTGCCGGTCGCAGTTGCAGGTTGGGCTGAGCGCAAGCGAGGCCCAACGGATCGTGATCATCCCTGCCGCCTTGGTCGGCAGCGGCCCGTGTCGAGATGGATCCGGACGCAGGCCGCAACCGGGAGCATCGATCAATACTTGTATTCGATGCTCGCCCACAGTTTGCGCACATCACTGGCGAATCCGTCGCTGCGGTAGTCGGCGATCTTGAGCAGGCCGCTGAAGTGGCTGTTGAACGGGTAGCCGATCGAGGCATCGAACTCGCGGCCATAATCCTGGTTGCCGTGATCGGCGCGGAAATCGTGGTAGCTGGCCGCCCAGGCTGCCTTGCCGATCTTGCCGCCGACGCCGACATAGCGGTCATCGAGACCGTTGACCGGCGTGCTCAGGAAGCGATCGGCCCAGCCATTGAAGGCGTGCAGGGTGGCGAACGGGGTGCTGAAACCGTAGTGGCCATCGCCGCCAAGGACTTCCCAGCCGGCCTTGATCGTGATTCCGCTGAACGTCACGCTTGGCTCGATGAAGCGATATTGCGCGCTCTGCGACAATGGGTTGTTGGCGTAGTCGGATTGATCGGCCCACTCAGCGATCCAGGCGAATTGCGTATCACCCAGGGCTTGCTTACCGGTCCAGCGGATGCCGAGCGTACGCGCCGACTGGCTGGCGATATCGTTGTTCTCAACCAGATAGGCATAGGCTGTCAATGCACCGAGCGGCAGGGCCTGATTTATGTTGAGCAGATGCCCGTTGAGCGACCACTCTCGCAGCAGCGGGTTCGGGTTCTCGTGCCCGAATACGCGCAGGGCGCGATCGAGATAGGTGTAGCGCAGAGTTGGCCTGCCGTCGCCAAACGCGTAGCTGGTGGCGAATGCGTCAAAGGTCTGCTCGTTCTGGCGCCAGCCGACATTGCCGAAGAAGCGCTGGCTGTCGAGCATGACGCGCTGGCGCCCGAGCGTGGCATTGAACGACTCGTTGCTGTAGCCGATCCAGGCCTGGTTGATCTCGTCGCTCTCGGGGTCGGCCACCACCGGGTACTGCGTCTCGCCATTGGCCGTGCTGTTGTAACTTTCACCAAACAAGGCCTCGACATGTTCGCCGTCGGCATACAGTTGCCAGCCAGGCGCAAACATCCAGCGATAGCCCAGACGCAGGCGCAGCGTATCTGCGCTGGCATCGCGGGCGAAAGCGGAATCGTCGACGCTCTCATGCCGATAGCGTGCCTCGATAACCGGCCCCGACTTGATCGCATCGGCGGCCTGAGCCAGGGGGATCGAGCCGAACAGGGCAAAGCCCATGGCGGTACAAAGCACCTGTAACCGCGGACGAATCGGGTGGAAAGTCATGGCGGATTCCTCAAGTTTTCGGCGTTGTGCCGGGATGGCCGGAAAAGTGCGCTCTCCGGTGTGTCCAGCGCTTGACCGACATCAAGTCAGCTCCGACAAGTACCCCAGGCGCGACCGCATGCCGCAGCTTTCCGACGCCGGATTGCCGGCGGACTTCCGCGGGTTGCCGGGGCTGGCTATACTTGCCCGTCAATTTTGGCGCACCGGCAGCCGTTCCGGACGCCCGCAAGAGGTGGCTTCGTGACCAATCCCGTACCCAAGACCGATGCGGTCTTTCTCAAGCATTTCGTCCAGTTGATCACCTTCCTGGTCTGCCTCTGCATATCGCTGATCGCGCTGGGCGCCTATATCTACAGTCACCATCCGGCCCCGGAAAACCCGGCCAAGGCCCGAGCGACAAATCAACGCCTGCTGCCGGTCGGCGCGGTGTATGCCGGCGATACCGGGCGCGCCGCGATCGCCGCCGCCGAAGAAGCCGCCAAGGCGGCCGCTACGGTGAATGTGGCTTACGGCGGCACCACGGATGGCAAGACCATTTTCGACAATCTCTGCCATGCCTGCCACGAAACGGGTGCCGGCGGCGCTCCGACCCTGACCGACAAGGCGCACTGGGCTTCACGCCTGGCGCAAGGTGAAGACACCCTGCTCAAGCACGCCATCGAAGGGTTTACCGGCAGCGCCGGAATGATGCCGGCCAAGGGTGGCAATCCTGCCCTCAGCGACGAGCAGGTCAAGGCGACCGTCGAGTGGATGATGACCCAAGTCAAATGACACGCTGAAGCAGGAATCCCGAAAAGCCGCCGCAAGGCGGCTTTTTTGTTGGTTTTCCCGGGCACGCCAAAGGCGCAGACTGCATTCTTGTCCAACGCCTGACGGTCGCTGCGATGTCCAATCCTTCCGATCGCTGGAAACGCCTTGAACAGGTTTTCGCCCATGCAGTGGCCTTGGCCCCCGACGCCAGGCCTGAATTTCTCACACGCGAATGTGCGGACGATCGTTCGCTGCTGAGCGAAATCGAAACGCTGCTGGAAGCCCACAACGGAGCGGGTCCGCTCGATGCCAGTCCTGCTTCGTTCTCGAACAATAGCCCTGCTGCGTCATTGCCGACCGGAATGCGCATCGGCGCCTGGCAGATTGAAGGCCTGATCGGTCGCGGTGGCATGGGCGAGGTCTACCTAGCTACACGCGCGGAAGCTGAATTCATCCAGCGTGGCGCGCTCAAGTTGCTCCGCCATGAGGCGGCCGGACAACTCGAACGCTTCCATGCCGAACGCCAGATCCTCGCCCGACTCGATCATCCCGGTATTGCCCGCCTTCTCGATGGCGGCACTACGGTGGACGAACGCCCTTACACGGTCATGGAATATGTGGAGGGTCGCTCACTCACCGAGCATTGCCGCGCACTTGAATCGCCATTCGCCGAGCGTCTCGCCCTGTTTTTCCAGGTCTGCGAGGCCGTCGCGTTCGCCCATCGCAACCTCATCATCCATCGCGACCTCAAGCCCGACAATATTCTTGTGGATGCAAACGGCAAGGTGAAGCTGCTCGATTTCGGCATCGCCAAGTTGATCGACGCAGCCGCCATTGCCGGAGCTGGCGAGCACACCGTTGCCCCGTTCACGCCGGACTATGCGGCACCCGAGCAATTGAGCGGCGAGGCGGTGACAACCGGCACCGACATCTATGCGCTGGGCGTGCTGCTGTTCGAGCTGATGACCGGTGAGCGCCCCCTGCGCATGCGGGGTCTGCCGTCGACCCAGGCGTTGCGGCTGATGCTCGATCGCGATGCGCCGGCACCGAGCCGGGTCGCACGTGCGGGCGGCCAGGCTCCGGTACCCGATTGGCTGCTGAGTGGCGATATCGATGCGATCGTTGCAAAGTGCCTGCGCAAGGAAGCCGGTCGCCGTTACGAGACCGTCGATGGTCTCAAGCTCGACCTCGGGCGCCACCTGCGCAATGAACCCGTTCTGGCGCGTAGCGGGGCACGCGCCTATGTCGCGGGACGATTCCTGCGACGGCATTGGTTGCCGATCTCGGCGGTTTCAGTATTGATGTTCTCCATGGCCGGCGCTGCGGTCTATGCGGACAATGCACGGCGCCATACAGAACAGGCACTGAAGCGTGCCGATGCGGTGCGCAATTTCGTCATCGATCTGTTTCGCCAGAACGATCCGGACGCCGGCAACGGCCGCTCGATGAGCGCGCGCGAACTCGTCGACATCGGTGCCCGGCGCATTGAACTGGGGTTCGACGACGATACCGATACGCGCATCGAGCTGCTTGGAGTCAGCGGCAATCTTTATCGCTCACTGGGCGACCTTCCGCGCAGTGCCGAGTTGCTCAAGCGGCGACTAGAACAGGCGACGTTGGCCTACGCCGAAGATGACCCGCGGCGCATCGACGCGCAGCTCGACATGGCTGTGGCCGAGATCGCTGCGCAACACTTCGAACCGGCGCATGCCCTGCTCGAGCAGGCACTGTCAAGCGCTGCGGCAGCTGGCGAAGATCAGCTCGGTCTGCGCGCGGACATCTTTCGCGAACTTGGACGACTCGAAGCCGAACGCGACCACAATGACGTGGCGATCGAATGGGCAGACAAGGCCATTGCGCTGCGCAAGCGCGATCCGGCAGTCGATCGCGCCAAGCTTGCAGAAGTACTCGCCGATCGCGGCCTCTATGAATTCCAGGGCGGCCACATCGCCGATTCCGAGCAACCCTTGCGCCAGGCGCTGGCCTTGCTGGATCCCAAATCGCACGATGATTTCGGTCTCTTGCTCAACGTTCGCGAAAACCTCGGCAAGGTACTGACTTCGCTGGGTCGTTTTGACGAAGCAATACCGTTGTTGCGCGCGAATGCCGATTCGTTCCGGCAATTGCTTGGGGATCAGCATCCTTCATTGGCCAATGCGCTACACCAGCTGGCATCGGCGCTGCGCCAGAGTGGCGATGCCAAGGCTGCCATCCTGGTCTTTCGCGAAGCGCTGAGTCTTTATGCGCGCAACTACGGCGACAACCACAGCAATGTCGCAACCGCCCTGACCGGGCTCGCCCAGGCACTCGGCGCAGAGGGCAGCCATGAGCAGGCGATCGCGGCATTGATGCGCGCCGAGGATATCTATGAAAAGACACTGGGGCCGTCGCACACCTATACCCTCGTTGCCAATATCGCCTTGGCCGACGCGCGACTGTCCGCGGGAGATGCTCGCGGTGCCGAAAGCGGATTTCGCCAAGCGCTCGACACGTTCGCGACGATCGGCGATGGCAGGCATATCTACGCCGAAGCGGCGCGGCTTGGACTTGGCAAGGCGCTCGCCGCCGAACATCGCTATGTCGAAGCCGAGCAGGCACTGACCGAGGCCAAGGCGCGTTTTGATGGCGAATTCGGCGCGGATGACCGACGTACCATCGAAACCGTGAGCGTACTCATCCATTGCCTGGTCGAACAAGGCAGGCGCGATCAGGCGAAGGAACTCTTCAAGGCGAGCGAATACGCGTTGAACGCGTCCAGTCACGATGTGGCTCGCCAGCGCACGCGCCTGGAATCGGTCAGGGCCGAAGTCGGCGGATAGTGCCCAGCCTGTCAGGCTGACTCAGTCAGCTCCCGGTGCAGCCAGGCGCGGGCCAGAGTCCAGTCACGGCGCACGGTGCGTTCGGAAATCCCGAGCGCCAGCGCCGTTTCGGCATCGTCATAGCCGGCGAAGTAGCGGCATTCGACGACCTGGGCGAGTCTCAAGGAGGTCGCGGCGAGTCGCTCCAATGCTTCGTTCAGCGCCACCATCACCGAATCGTCCTCGGCGGCAACGCCGAGGCCTTCCGTGATCGAGACATGTAAAGCGCCCTGGCCGCGCTTGCCGGCCAGCCGCGCGAGCGCATGGTTGACGAGGGCATGGCGCATGGCGAGCGCTGCCGCACGCAGGAAATGCTCATCCGTATTCCAGCCGCCGCTGCCACGCAGCTTGAGATAGGCCTCGTTGACCAGAGCCGTGGTCTGCAGAGTCGCGCCCGCACCGACCCGGCTGCGTTCGCGGTGGGCCAGTCGCTTCAGGTCTTCGTAAAAATGGGGCAACAACTGGTCCGCAAGCGCGCGCACTTCCGGTGCCAGTGACTCGCCCCAGCCTCGCACAGGGATTCGCTTCATTTCGCCAATCGCACGGTTCATGGTCGGATCATACTGACGGATTGGCCGGATTTCGCATCGTTTCCTGTTGCCCGTAGCGAGGTTTGCCTCGGCAAGGTTTCCCGCTGTCATCGGCGCGGTCAAGAGCGCGTGGTTCGATTGACAATAGTTGCGACATTGAATTTGGCGGGTCAGCGGCGGTTTTGACGTAATGCTGTTGTTGGCAATCTCAATTCAACCCAATGAGGGCTGGTCGAGATGCATGATTCCATCTTCGGGAGCGAGTATCCAATGATCATCAATTTTTCGCTGCGCGCATGCCGCGCAACCTTGCGTGCGCTACTCGGGACAACGCATCTCGCATGCCTGGTCGTTGCCTGCCTGTGGTGCGTCAGCGCGTCTGCTGCCTACGTTTCCGAGACGCGCACCATTGTCTCCAGCGGAATCTCCCGCAGTTTCGTGCTCGCCCGACCGACGACAATGCCGACAGGTGTTGCGCTGCCGCTGGTGTTTTCGATGCACGGCGACGGCGGCAGCGGGGTATCAATGCGCAGCGGACTGCCGCTTGAAGCGCAGGCGACGACAGGCGCGGTTTTCATCTACCCGAATGCGCCCGGTGGTTCGTTCGAGTACTGGACGTACGATGGACGCTCGCGTGAAGCGGTCTTCGTCACCGACGTGATCGCGGCGATGCAGACCGAGTTCGGCATCGACACGACGCGTGTTTTCGTCGTCGGTTTCAGCGGCGGCGCGACGATGGCCAACGCGCTCGGCTGTCGACTCGGTCCGAGCATCTTGCGCGGACTCGGCATCCACTCGGGATCCCTGTATCCGGTCAACAATGGCATGGGCGTGCCGGACTTCACCTATACCGGCAACGGCGGGGTTTCCTGCCCGCTTCCGGCGGCGGCGTTCATCTGGGGAGAAAACGACACTACCTCCGGCGTCTCGTTCGCCACCGGTCAGAGCGTGCGCAACAACTATGCAGCGACGCAAAGCTGCAGCGCGACGACGACGCCCAGTCTGGTCTCGCCCTGCGTCGCTTACGACGGCTGCACGCGCGAACTCGACTGGTGTCCGATTCCCGGCATGGGCCATTCGATCTGGTCGCAGGCGGCACCCGCGCTGTGGCAGTTTATCGATGCTTCGGCACCGAGTGGGCCGCCGGATCCGATCTTCGCCGACGGTTTTGATCCGGCAGTTTCCTCGTCGATTCGCGGAACCAATGTCGCCGGCATGGAAATGACCTACCAGGACTGCGACCAGGCGGGTGGGCCGATCGAGGGAACGAACTATCCGCACCATGACGAGCGTCTTGTCGACTACTTCGCTGCCAAGCGCATGACGACACTGCGCTTCCTGTTTTCCTGGGAGTGCATGCAGCAGGTTCTCAACGGACCGATTCCCGCCGCGCAGAGCGGGCGTTACAAAACCTATTTCGACAACTACAAGCGCATCGTCGACTATGCGACCAACGTCAAGGGCCTGCGTGTGGTTGTCGAGCCCTGGGATTCCAACAGCTCAGGCGGCGCCGGCGGCGCGCGCTATCGCGGCAACGTGGTTGGATCCGGCGCCGTGCCTGTCTCCGCTTTTGCGGATTTCTGGTCGCGCATGGCGACGGTCTTCGGCAACAACGCGCGGGTCGAGTACGGCCTGATCAACGAGCCCAACGACATGTCGACGATGGCCTGGTTCAGCGCCGCCCAAGCCGCCATCAGCGCCATTCGCGCAGCCAGTTCGACGCAACGCATCTACGTGCCCGGCAACGGCTACAGCGCCGCAAGCACATGGACATCGAACTTCTACGATACCGCCGCCACGAAGCGATCGAACGCATACGGATGGCTCAATGCCAATGGCGTCGGCTCGCCGCTCAACGATCCGGCCAGCAATATCGTTGCCGAAGTACATACCTATCTCGATGCCAATGAAGGTGGCGGCACGACCCAGATCACCTCGATCACCGCGGCACGCGATCATCTATCGGTCGCCGTCAACGAAGCCGCCGCGCACGGCTACAAGGTCTACCTGGGTGAGATGGGAATGTACGCAGGCGCGACCAATGCACCGCAGGCCTGGGCCGACTTCATCGCCTATCTCAACGCCAACGCCGGCAATGGCGTGTTCCTCGGTTTCACCTGGTTCGCCGGCGGAGATCCCCTGTGGTGGCCCGATGTCGCCGCCAATGGCGGAGGTCACTTTTCCATTTCGCCGACCAGCGCGGCCAGCTATACCGGCGACACGGTCAACATGGACATGATCGAGAACGATTTCTGAGGCTGAATTCGCTATCCCTGTTGGAGAGAGACGTCGTCCGGGCGTGGCTGTGTCTGGTCTGATCAGGTGCCTTGTTTGCTCAGCGTTGCCCTGGACAAACAAGCGCCCCGAGGCAGTGACTGTTCGCGTTTTGTCCCCTGTCTTTTCCGACGTATGGCCGCTTCGCCCGCTCTTTCCTGTTCTTGGCGAGCGAGCCGGATGAACCGGTACCTTCTCGTGGAGAAATGACGTGTCAGCACACGCGGAAGCCATTCGTCCGCCGACCGGCCGCTACCTCTACGCCGGCATGGCAATGGCGATGCTGGCGACTGTCCTTGTCGGTTTTGCGCCGACCTTCTACCTGCGCGCAGCCTTTGCGGCGCCGCCATCGACAGCGCTGGTCCAATTGCACGGGATCCTGTTCAGCGCCTGGATAATCCTGTTCCTGACGCAGACCGTGCTCATTGCCAGGGGAAGAACCGCCGTCCATCGGCGATTGGGCATCGGCGGCGCGATCCTGGCGATGGCGTTGCTCCCAGTCGGCGTCATCACTGCGGTCACGGCGGCCAGGCTCGGGCGTGGACTGCCTGGCATCGATCCACTTCGCTTCCTCGCCATTCCGCTGACAACGATCTGCGTATTCGCAGCAACTGTCGGCACGGCGATCCATTTCCGGCGGCGCAGCGATTGCCACAAGCGGCTCATGCTGGTCGCGACAATCGGCATCATGACACCCGCGATCGTGCGCCTGTTGCTGCATACGGGCCTCGGCACATCGGCGCCGCCCCTGGCGTTCGTGCTGACCGACCTCGTCTTCGTGCCGTGCCTGCTCGTCGACAAGGTCCGCTACGGCAGGATCCATCCCGCCTTGCTTTGGGGTATCGGGCTGCTGCTGCTGTCCCAGATTGGCCGCGTGCTGGTCATGCGCACCGATGCCTGGATGGCCGTTGCCACCTGGCTGACCCGGCTATAGCGACGATGAATCCGTTTGCAGGACGAGTTGCGCATCTGCTTCGACGATGCAAGGCAATTGCACCGATTTCCTCCATGCGGATCGCCGGCCATCCGCGATGACAATTCCCGCAACACCTGCCGGCCCGGCTGATGGAAAGCAACCGGAAAAAAGACAGAAGGTATTGGACTCATGACTATTTCGTACAACCGAACGCGGCAAACGTCGCGCACGTGCTCCCGCTCGATGGGGTATTCGTGGTGGCGCGCGGTACCTGCGGCGATGGGTATTGCGACGCTGTTTGTCCTCGCCTTGGCTACGGACTCCTGGGCGAATACCTACACCGTCACCAACACCGCCGATGCGGGTTTCGGAAGCCTGCGCCAGGCCATCCTGGATGCCAATGCGCAGCAAGTCACCGGCGGCCAACGTTGCGCGCCGCATTCCATTGTCTTTGCCATTCCCGGTACTGGCCTGCACACGATCCAACCGGTGTCGCCGCTGCCGACGTTCAATATCCCGATTACGCTGGACGGCTACTCGCAACCAGGCTCCAGCCTGAACGCGTTGAATGAAGGCAGCAATGCGGTCATCACGATCGAGCTGGATGGCAGCCTGGCTGGCCCAACCGACGCTATCGTTATCGGCGCGTCGATTCCCGGATCGCCTTTGTGTCCCGGCAATACCAGTGTGATCCTGGGTCTGGTCATCAATCGGTTCGCTGGCGCCGCGTTGTCGATGGGTGAGGAGGCATGCCCGATCAACGGATTCTGCCCGGTGGGCGGCGTGCGCATCCAGGGCAACTTCTTCGGTACCGATGCTTCCGGCATGGTTGGCCTTGGAAACGGAATATCCCTTGGTCGACCCAACCTTTTGTTCGGGCGTGGCAGCACCAACAACATCGTCGGCGACGAGATTGTGCAAATGGGCGGTCCCAACACGCCGCTGGCACAGACACGCAATCTGATCTCGGCCGCTGGCGGAGACGGCATCTCCATCGGATCGACACGCGCCGACGCGCGTGCTGAAAGCCATCGCATCCGCAACAACATCATCGGTCTTTCCGCAAGCGGAACAGCCGCCTTGCCAAACGCAGGCAGGGGAATCACCGTCGATCTGAACAGCAACAACATCGCAATCCATGACAACCTCATCTCGTCCAATCTGAGCGATGGCGTCGCGATATTCGACAGCCCGCTCTCAGTTACATCCGTGGTATCAAACGGCATCGGCGTCGGTGTCGGTGGTGTGCCCCTGGGCAACGCTGGAAATGGAGTACTGGTTGCTGGAAACACAACGGTCGCCTTTGTCGGAGCGCGCTACCGCTTCTCTGCGTTCGGCACCGCGAGCATCTCGCACAACGGCGGGGCCGGGCTCTTCGTCGACGACCTCGCGCAGGTAGACGCCAATCCTTCAATAGCGAGCAATGGCGGTCTGGCGATCGATCTTGCGCCGCTCGGGGTGACGCCGAATGACAGTGGTGATGGTGACGGCGGACCGAACGAACTGCTCAACAAGCCGGTACTGCAGTCGGCAACGTTCAACCCGACCACCCTCTCGACAACGATTGTCGGTGCCTTGAGCGCTGCACCCAACAGCGACTATGAAATTCACTTCTATATAAGCAGCGGCTGCGACGCAGGTGGATACGGTGGCGGGCAGTCGTCCTTCACACTCAATCCGCCACCGAGCATCGTCAACGTGACCACCGATGCGGTGGGCGACGCGACATTCACGCGAGAGACCTCAGGGCTAGGTGCAGGCCTCGTCCTCACGGCACTGACACGGCGCATGGCGACCACGCCCGGTCCAACGGCCTTCATCGTTTCGGAATTCTCCAACTGCCGCCCGGTTGTTTCGTCGGTCGACTTGATCTTCCGCAACGGATTCGATCCATGAACTCCTCCAGTCCCCACGATGAGGTGGACGCAGCGCTGGCGAACGATCAGCGCGTGGCCGGAACGCGTTGCGATGTCATTGCGTACGAGTTTGCTGCGATCATCGAACGCATGTTTCAAGCACGGATTCGAGTAGTGGATGCGGAAACTTCAACGCAAAGGTTTGCGACCATGCCACCAGCACAGGTGCAATCAAACCCTATCCGTCCGACCGACGGCCGAGCGCTTGAACAGGTCTCGTGGAGTTGGCTTGGCCGAGGCGGCCTTTTGCTTCATGCCTTGATGCTCGGAGCAGGTTGGCTTCTGTCGAGCAATGTGCTGGCCGATTCAACTTACCTGGTCAACACAACCGCCGACCTCGTCGACGACAATACCGACGACGGCATCTGTCATACCAGCATGAACACCTGTTCACTACGCGCTGCGATCATGCAGGCAAATCATCTGATCGAAACCGGCACGGTCAGCATCAGCCTTCCTGCAGGCTATTTCGCGATCACGCGCCCGATCAATGGTCCGAACGGCGAGGATAACGGCGATCTGAACCTGACGATTCCGAACACCGCCAACCAGTTCATCGCCATCCTGGGCGCCGGATCGGCGAACACAGTCATCGATGGAAACCAGATGGATGGAGTAATGACAATTTCAGCGGGGCGAAGTGCCGGAATCGCGAATCTCACCGTCCGCAACGGGCTTCGTCAGAACGGCGTGGTGGGCGGTGGCGCGATACTCAATCATGGCTCGATGGTCATCCTCAATTGCATTGTCGGGGACAGTTCGACCAACGGAGCCGGCGGCGCGATCTACAGCGACTCGCTGCTCAATGTCGTCGACAGCAGGGTTTCCTCAAGCACCGCACAGGGAAATGGCGGAGGAATCTTCAGCTCGGGAACGCTGAACGTAACCGGCAGCACGATCACCGGCAATGTTGCGATATTCAATTTTGCTCAAGGAGGCGGGCTGTACCTGAGTGGGCCCGCCAGGATCAGGAACAGCACGATCAGCGCCAACCTGGCCAGCAACGGCGGCGGCCTGCTCACCATTGACGAACTGACCATGGTCAACAGCACGATCAGCAAGAACCTCTCCGATACCTACGGCGTCGGGCTTTTCAATTTCGGTCACACGTTTCTCTACAGCACTACGATCGTCGGCAACTACGCGGACTTTGACGGAGACAATCTTGGCGGTGGCGGCGGTGTATTCGCCGACACCACTGGCGGACATCGGCTGGTCGCCGTCAACACGCTGATTTCGTCGAACACCCGCCGAACAGCGAGCTTGTACGACGATTGTCAGGGCGTTCTGGAGGTTTACGGCTTCAATCGAATCGGCGAACCAACCGGGTGCACGTATTCCGGTAACGGCGCGCCTGCCGTCGGCGTGGTGACAAGGTCGACAGTGGGGCCATTGGCCGAGAACGGAGGTCCGACGCAAACGAATGCGCTGCTTGCGGGCAGTGAGGCCATCGACAGCACAACGCCGCAGGGCTGCATCGACAACACCGGCGCACTGCTGACGACCGATCAGCGCGGTGCTGCGCGCGTGGCCGGTGCGCGTTGCGATGTCGGCGCGTACGAGTACGCAGCCGTGATCGACCTGATCTTCAAATCCGGTTTCGACTAGCGACCCGGGCGCGAGGCAGTCCGCGCAAAGTTGGGCAAATCAGCATTCCGTCTTCCTGGACGCGCTGTTTCCGTGTTGACGGACGCAAGCCAATGCTGGGGTTCGATGGCAGTCATGGCTGCGGCGCCATGGCGACTTCCGCAAAAGCCTGCGGGCGCCCGCAGAGCCGTCGGCTCAATTGCAGTATTGAAATGGCAAGCCAGGATCTCTTGGGCAAGGAATGGGGCAATTCCTGCGGGCGCCGCTGGATCGAGATCGGCCCTCCGGCTTTAGCACCAATACGGGGAAATGTCGTTGCGATTCGCACCATTCTGGAGCAATTGGTTTGGTGATATTGTAATCCGGATCATTCAACCGCATGATTTAGAACATCTTTTGCAGTGCAGCAAATCTGGCATGAGGGTTGCAGTAGTTGAGCTACCAATCCCCATCCGAGGTTTCACCCATGTCTGCAGACAAGGTTCTCAAGCTGATCAAGGAAAAGAGCATCGCCTACGTCGACTTCCGTTTCACCGACGTTCGCGGTGTCCAGCAGCACATCACGTTTCCGGCCGCCCAGATCGACGAGTCGACTTTCGAGGACGGCAAGATGTTCGATGGTTCGTCGATATCGGGCTGGAAGGGCATCAACGAGTCGGACATGGTCCTGATGCCGGATCCCGACACCGCCCTGGTCGATCCCTTTCTCGAGGATCCGACCCTGATCCTCTATTGCGACATCCTCGAACCGAACACGATGCAGGCCTACTCGCGCGATCCGCGCTCGCTGGCCAAGCGCGCCGAGGCCTACCTGAAGTCGACCGGTATCGCCGACACCGCATTCTTCGGTCCCGAACCGGAATTCTTCGTGTTCGATTCGGTGCGCTGGCAGAACGACATGGGCAAGTGCTTCTTCGAAGTCGAATCGCAGGAAGCGGCCTGGTCGTCGTCCAAGCGCTACGAGGAAGGCAACAGCGGCCATCGCCCGGGTGTGAAGGGCGGCTATTTCCCGGTACCGCCGGTCGACTCGCTGCAGGATCTGCGCGCCGAGATGTGCAACGTGCTGGCCGAACTCGGCCAGGTCATCGAAGTGCACCACCACGAAGTCGCCAATGCGGGCCAGTGCGAAATCGGCGTGCAGTTCAATTCGCTGGTCAAGAAGGCCGACGAACTGCTTGCGCTCAAGTACGTGGTCAAGAACGTTGCCCATCGCAACGGCAAGACCGCAACCTTCATGCCCAAGCCCCTGGTCGGCGACAACGGCTCGGGCATGCATGTGCATCAGTCTCTGTCGAAAGGCGGCGTCAACCTGTTCTCGGGCGATCTTTACGGAGGCTTGTCGCAGACTGCACTTTGGTACATCGGCGGCATCTTCAAGCATGCGCGCGCGATCAACGCCTTCGCGAACTCGACGACGAACAGCTACAAGCGTCTGGTGCCGGGCTTCGAGGCGCCGGTCATGCTCGCCTACTCGGCGCGCAATCGCTCGGCCAGCTGCCGCATTCCATTCGTGACCAATCCGAAGGCGCGACGCATCGAGATCCGCTTTCCGGATCCGATGAACTCGGGCTACCTTGTCTTCTCGGCCCTGCTGATGGCGGGTCTCGACGGCATCCTCAACAAGATCGATCCGGGTGCGCCGTCGGACAAGGATCTCTACGACCTGCCGCCGGAAGAGGAAAAGAACATTCCGCAGGTGTGTTCGAGCCTCGACCAGGCGTTGGCAGCGCTCGACAAGGATCGCGATTTCCTCAAGGCCGGCGGTGTCTTTTCCGACGACTTCATCGATGGCTATATCGAATTGAAGATGGGCGAAGTCACGCGCTTCCGCGCCGCCACCCATCCGCTGGAGTACCAGATGTATTACTCGGTCTGAGTGACTCCGGGGCTGGAGAGCACCCGGATTCGTTGCTGACCGACCGTTTGAACCGTTGTGTTTTTCCCCAAGCTGTCGAGGTCAACCATGAACAAAAGGATTCCGGTGCTGTGCCTGCTTGCGTCTTTCTCCGGCCTGGGTGTTGCAAGCGCCCAGGCCGAAGAGCCCTCCGCTCTGAGCGGATCGCTGGCCCTGACCAGTGACTCCACGTTTCGTGGCCTGACCCAGACCAATCGCGATCCCGCCTTGCAGGGCGGGGTCGAACTTGCCAGCGCCAGCGGCTTCTACACCGGCGCCTGGGGCAGCAACATCAGCTGGCTGTCCGATGGACAGGACAACGTATCGAGCAGCCTCGAATTCGACGGCTACGCCGGCTATCGCGGCAACTGGGGCGAAGCGGTCAGCTACGACGTCGGTCTTCTCTACTACTGGTATCCGGGATCGTATCCGGCCGGCTTCACCGACCCCGACACGCTGGAAGGTTACTTCTCGGTCGGCTGGTCGATCTTCATGCTCAAGTACAGCCACGCCTTCACCGATCTGTTCGGCATCGACACCACCAATGGCAGCGGCTATCTCGAGCTGGCTCTGAGCCAGGGTTTCGCCGAGCACTGGACTTTCGATGCCCATGTCGGTCACCAGCGCGTCGACGGCTTCAGCGACCTCGATTACACCGACTGGAGCCTCGGTTTCACACGCGATCTCGGCAACGGTTTCGGCGTATCGCTGGCCTATGTCGATACCAATGCCGACAAGGGCCTCTACACAAATGCGCTCGACAAGTACGTCGGCAAGGCAACCGGCGTCGTGACCCTGTCGAAAGACTTCTGAATATGCCGGCCGACCTGCATCGGCCGGCCACCCGCAATCAAAGGGAGTGGTCATGAAACTGATTACCGCCATCGTTCGACCGTTCAAGCTCGACGAAGTGCGCGAAGCACTCTCGAATGCCGGCGTCTCCGGCATCACCGTGACCGAAGTGAAAGGCTTCGGACGCCAGAAAGGGCATACCGAGCTGTACCGCGGTGCCGAATACATCGTCGATTTCCTGCCCAAGGTGAAGATCGAGACCGTAGTCATCGAAGACTGTGTCGAAGCCGTCATCGAGGCGATCCAGGCGGTCGCCGGCACCGGCAAGACCGGCGACGGCAAGATCTTCGTTTCGCCGATCGAGCAGGCCATCCGTATCCGCACCGGCGAAATCGGCGCCGACGCGCTCTGAGTCCACTTCGCGAGAACGACATGAAAGCAGGTACGGCGGAACCTGCGCAGGTGATCCCGCCGTTCACACAAACATGACGCCTCCACCTTCGTAGATTCCCGTATGGCGGAATCCGCTTCACGGGTTCCGCCCTGCCTGACCCCACCTGACGAGGACCACATGAAAACGCGATCGAAATCCTTGAGAAGCGCACGCGGGCCAATGACGGCTATTGGCGTGATGGTTCTGCTGGTGCTGGCTGCATTCGCTCCCGCATTCGCCCAGAATGCTGCTGTACCCGCGGTTGCTGCGATGGTGGACAAGGGCGACGTTGCCTGGATGCTGACCTCCACCCTGCTGGTGCTGTTGATGACGGTACCTGGACTGGCCCTGTTCTACGGCGGCATGGTGCGTTCCAAGAACGTACTCTCGGTGCTGATCCAGGTCATGGTCGTGTTCTCCCTGCTGATCCTGCTCTGGGCTGTGTACGGATACAGCCTCGCCTTTGTCGGTGGCAATGCGGTGATCGGCTCATTCGACAAGCTGTTCCTGTCTGGCGTCAGCGTTGATACGCTTTCGGACACCTTTACGGCCAACGTCAAGTTGCCCGAGTACGTGTTCATCGCCTTCCAGGCGACTTTTGCCGGCATCACCGGGGCGTTGATCGTTGGCGCATTCGCCGAACGAATAAAATTTTCTGCCCTGATCCTGTTCTCGGCACTCTGGTTCAGCTTCGGCTACCTGCCGATTGCGCACATGGTCTGGGGAGCCGGTGGTTATCTGCTTGACATGGGCGCGCTCGATTTCGCCGGTGGCACGGTCGTCCACATCAATGCCGGTGTCGCCGGATTGATCGGTGCGTGGTTTGTCGGCAAGCGACTGGGCTTTGGTCGCGAGGCGATCAAGCCGCACAACGTGACGATGACCTTTGTTGGTGCCGCGATGCTCTGGGTCGGCTGGTTCGGCTTCAACGCAGGATCGAATCTCGAATCGAACGCCGGTGCCGCGCTGGCCTTCATCAATACCCTGCTGGCGACCGCCGCAGCGATCGTTGCCTGGGCCATTGTCGAGGCCTTCGCCAAGGGCAAACCGTCGGCACTCGGTGTGGCCTCAGGCGCGGTGGCGGGTCTGGTCGGGGTTACTCCGGCCGCCGGACTGGTTGGCCCGTTTGGCGCAATCGCAATCGGTGCGGTGGCCGGCGTGGTCTGCGTCTGGGGCGTGACGAGCCTGAAAAGAATGCTGCGCGTCGATGACAGTCTCGATGTATTCGGCGTGCACGGTATCGGCGGCATCGTCGGCGCACTGCTGACCGGTGTATTCCATGCGCCCGCGCTCGGCGGCAACGGTGGTGACGGCTACTCGATCATCAGCCAGGTGGGAATCCAGAGCCTCGCCGTGCTCATCACGATCGGCTGGATCGGCGTGGTGTCGGTACTCTCATTCCTGATCGCCAAGGCCGTGTTCGGTCTGCGCGTAAGTGAAGAAGAAGAACGCGAAGGCCTCGATATCACCTACCACGGCGAGTCGGCGTACGAGAATTGAGCGTGCACTGGAGCACGCGGCCAGGTGGGTGCTGCGGCTGGGACCGGGGATTGGTGGTTCCGGTCGCAGCGCGACTCGGGAATCGCAGATTGGCCACGCAGCGTCCACTGCTTCAGGCCCGAGGCGTCCCGGCAGGCTCGATTGGTCACAGGGAATCTTCCCGCAACGGAAACGCGGATTGGCGATCGGAACGACTGCTGCGCCATTCACAGGCAAATTCGACCAGTTGCGGAAAGAACCCGGCAAAGGCGCGATCAAGCGCGACTTCCAGCCGCGAAATCTCGATCAGTCCTTCGGCCAGCGGATTCGCACGTTTGAGCCGCGAGCCAACTCCGGCCAGAACCTCACCGAGCATCCGGCGATCCGCATACGCGGCCGGCAGCCCTCGTGCCTGCAGATAGGAGCGAAAGCGGCGCAGCGGATCGGGCAGCAGGTCATCGTGCTTGCGCAGTAGCTGCACGACGTCGTTGCTGAATTGCGCGAGCGGAATATCCGACCACGCGTCGAAATCGCGGGCGAGCAGATGATCAAACCAGATGTCGATGAGAATTCCGGCATAGCGCCGATATGGCGGATCGAACAGTGCTCGCAACGCACGGATTTCGTCATGGCTGTCGGTGAATGCATCGATCGCGCGATGCAGCGCAATGCCGCGCTGAACACCTGCAGGCAGCGCCGGATCGATACCGCCACGTACGAAATCACCCAGCAAGCCACCGAGCCGCAAGCTATCGTCGCGGCCGGACAACAGGGAATGGGCGAGGTGATTCATCGGGACAGGAGGCGTGGACCGAGCTTCACGGTATCATGCGCCCCATGAGCACCGATTCTTCCCGTTCCGCGCCGACCGACTTTCCGCGCGAGGCCGCAAGCTTTCTGCTGCCCGGCCCGGTTGGCGACCTCGAAGCGACCAGCGAACCCGGCGAAACCAAGGGCAAATCGCCAGCGCTCGGTATTGCCGTCATCTGTCATCCGCATCCGCTGCATGGCGGCACGATGCACAACAAGGTGGTTACGATCATCGAGCGCTCGCTGCGCGAACTCGGTTTCGATACCGTGCGCTTCAATTTCCGCGGCATCGGCAAGTCTGCCGGCAGCTTCGATGAAGGCGAGGGTGAAAGCGATGATCTCGCCGCCGTGGTCAATTGGGCGCGTACGGTGCGACCCGGCGCGCCCCTGTGGCTGGCTGGTTTCTCGTTTGGCAGCTATGTCGCCTTGCGCAACGCCAAGCGCCTCGATGCCGATGCCCTGATCACGATCGCGCCGCCAGTCGGCCGCTCGGATTTCGATGCGATCGACTTGCCCGATTGTCCATGGCTCGTGGTGCAGGGCGAGGAAGACGAAGTCGTCGACCCGCAGGCCGTGTTCGACTGGATCGAACAGCTTGATGTCTCTCCGCAGCTCGTGCGCATGCCGGAAACCAGCCACTTCTTTCACCGCCGCCTGATGGATCTGCGTGGCGCGATCAAGAACGCGATGCGCCCCCATTTGCCGCAGGCCAGCGATCCCGCATGAGCCCCGCTGCGTTGCGGCCGAGTGCGCACTACGCGCAAGGCGTTGCCGAGGGCAGGTGGCAAGCCGATCCGGCCCAGCAATCCGCACTGGTTGCATTCGACCGCATGTTCGACGTGCTTGGCGAAGACACCTCATTGACCTTGTGGCAGCGCTTGCGTGGGCAAAAGCGTGAGACGCCGCGCGGCCTGTATCTGTGGGGCAGCGTTGGCCGTGGCAAGACCTTTCTGATGGATTTGTTCTTCGAGTCGCTGCCTATCGAGGAAAAGCTGCGTGTGCATTTCCATCGCTTCATGCAGGGCATCCACGCCGAGCTGCGCAATTTGCGTGGGCGCAGCGATCCACTGGTCGCCGTTGCTGCAGGCATTGCGGCGAAGACGCGGGTGCTCTGCCTTGATGAGTTCTACGTGCTCGACATCGGCGATGCGATGATCCTTGGCAACCTGCTCAAGGCCATGTTTGCCGATGGCGTCATGCTGGTTACCACATCGAATACAGCGCCGGTGAATCTGTACAAGGATGGATTGCAGCGCGAACGCTTTCTGCCCGCCATCGCCCTGATCGAAAAGCACTGTGAAATTGCTGAAATGGTTTCACCGACCGATTGGCGCCTGCGCGCACTCAAGCAGGCACCGGTCTATCTGACTCCGCCGGATGCGGCCGCCGAGCGCGCGATGAATGCGATCTTCCATCGCGTCGCGCATGGCTCCGAGCGTGTCGACTTCATCCTCACGATCAATGACCGGCCGGTGCCGGTCAGGCGTGAAAGCGATGGCGTGATCTGGTTCGAGTTCGATGCGCTCTGCGATGGTCCGCGTGGCGTCGCCGACTATATCTACCTGGCCCGCTCGTACCACACGGTACTGGTCTCGGGCGTGCCCGAGTTCACTCCGCAAACCGAAGATCCCGCGCAACGCTTCGTCGAACTCGTCGATGAGCTTTACGATCATGCGGTCAAGCTCGTGCTTTCGGCGGCGGTTCCGATCATCGATCTCTACGACGGCCGCCGCCATCGCGCCGTGTTCGCGCGCACCGAATCGCGCCTGATTGAAATGCAAAGCGAGGAATACCTCGCACTCGAGCATCGCGGTTAGCCGCTACATTCGTGGGAGCACAAGTTTTTGTGGGAGTCCACGCCCCGCCTTCGGTGGCGCGCTGTCGCGCAGCAAACATGGATCCGGGCGGTTGCCGTTCCTTCTCCCCTCCTGTAGGAGCCCGTTTACGGGCGAGCTTTTGGCTGGCGTGGGCGAAGAGCTCGCCCCTGGCGGGGCTCCTACAAGGCTTGCGGTTGACCTGTAGGAGCCCGTTTAAGGGCGAGTTCTTGCTTTGGCTTGACGGCCTCGGGAGAAGGAAAAACCTGCTGGCTGCGCGCCTTTCCAATCAACGAGTTAGGTTATGTTTGATGAGAGCGACTTTACTCGCGATGCCCTTGTTCCGGTTCGAGCCAAAGGCATCGCGAGTGAAGTCGCTCCCACGATAGCGGTCCTTGCCGTACTGACGATAACCGGCAGTTGCATCCTTGGCACGACTGCGCTTGACTGCGCATTGACCCCGGGAGATCGCCATGCGCCACAGCCTGCTTGCCGCCAGTGTTTGTCTTTGCCTCTGCGTACCTGCTGTCGGTGCGGCGGAAACATCCGTCGAATCCATGGTCGATGCGCGGCTCGATCACATCACTGCGTTGCGCCGCGACATCCACAAGCATCCCGAACTCAGCAACCGTGAAACGCGCACGGCCAAGCTCATCGCCGCCGAGTTGAAGAAGCTTGGCTATGAGGTGCACACCGGGATTGCGCATACCGGTGTCGTCGGCATTCTCAAAGGTGGCAAGCCCGGGCCCAGGCTCGCGATTCGCGCCGACATCGACGCCTTGCCGGTCACCGAGGAGCTCGATCTGCCGTTCGCCTCCAAGGCAAAAGGTGAATACCAGGGCAAGCAAGTTGGCGTCATGCATGCCTGCGGCCATGATGTGCACACCTCGACCACGCTCGGTGTGGCCAGTGCATTGGCCAGCTTGCGCAAGGATCTGCCGGGCGAAGTCATGATGATTTTCCAGCCGGCCGAAGAAGGCGCGCCGCCGGGCGAGGAAGGCGGTGCCGAGCTGATGGTCAAGCAGGGCGTGTTCAAGGATTTCAAACCCGATGCCGTGTTCGGCATGCATGTCACTTCGTCGTATCACGTCGGCACCGTGGCCTTGCGTCCCGGCGGCATCATGGCCAGTTCGGACACATTCCGTATCACCGTGCACGGATTGCAGACCCATGGCGCTACACCCTGGCGCGGCATTGATCCGATCGTGGCCGGTGCCGATATCGTCATGGCCGCCCAATCGATCGTCAGCCGACGCATGGACATCAACAAGGATCCCGTGGTGCTGACGTTCGGCGTGTTTGACGGCGGGCAGCGTTTCAACATCGTGCCGGACAAGGCATCACTTCAAGGCACGATTCGCGCGTTCGATACCGGCATGCGCGCCCAGGCCCTTGCCGAACTGCGCCAGGTCGCGGAAAACGTGGCCAAGGCGCACGGTGCGACGGTGGATCTTGAGGTGCCGACCGCCAACGGCAGCAACCCGGTCAATTTCAACGATCCCGCCCTGACCACGCGAGTCAAGGCGAGCCTGCAGAAGATTCTCGGCGATGAGTCCGTGCTCGATGCGGATCGCTGGACGGCAGCCGAGGATTTTCCGCTGTTCGGTATTGGCGCGAAGGCACCCAGCGTCTATTTCTTTGTCGGCGGTACGCCGCGGGACAAGGATGCCGACAAGGTCGCCTTCAACCATTCGCCGCGCTTCTTCGTTGATGAAGGTGCCTTGAAGACAGCCACCGAAGCGATGCTGCAGGCGAGTCTCGACTTCCTCGGCTATGCCGAATAGTCGTTTTCAGATTGCGACGCCGCCATGGTCTGTCGTCGCTATTCGTCAATCCAAGAACAATCGCCTCGTCGCCGAATCACTCGAACCCATGGGCGAAAATCGAGTCGTTTCCGAGGCTGAGGCAGCTCGGCGTATTGGCGGCTATGCGCACACGCAATGCGGTGACATGGGTCGGATGGAATATCTGCACGTTCTGACCGCAAGCTCCGCTGTTGAACTGGTTGCAATAGCTCATGATTGTGCCTTTTGGTGCTCCGGGTCCCGAGGATGGACAGCTGGTGGTTCCCGAATAGCATCCGCTGCCGAAGGTCGAGCATTGATCAATCGTGTTGGAGCCGGTCGGGTAGGTGCCGGTGCTGGCGTTCGTGCAATGCGTATGTGCGGCACCGAAGTTGTGCCCCAGTTCATGGCCGACGATCGAGGCCGAATAGGAAACAGCGATCGCGGAATTGGTGAAGATCTGGTTGGTGCTGTAGCTGCCCCCGTAGCTTGCCGTCTGACAATAGGAATTGATCCAGGCGATACCCGATGCACGATTCGGATCATTCGAGTTGCCTGAAAGCAACATCGCAAATGCGCGACTGACGGCGCCACCACCGCTGCTGTAGTTTGCAGACCAATAGTTGCCGAATTCATCGAGCATGGCCGAATTGGCGGGTGTGTCGGAATTCGCGTACGGATCGGACGCGGTGCGCAGAAACGTGGTTCCCTGTTGCAGGTTCACGTCCAGGTCGCGCTGATACATAACGTTCATCTGCGCGAACAGGTCGGCAATCCAGGCCGTCGCTTGGGTGGTGTTGCCGGAGAATCGCTTGCTCATGAACGTGATATCCGTGTCGACAGCGACGATTGCGTTGCGCAACGTGCCAGCCGGGCTCGGCTCGCCAAGCAGATGATCCAACATGCCGCGGCTTGCGTAAGGGTTCGGCAATGAATCTTCATTGGCGGTGAATTCCGCCTTGACGCCTGCAGGCAGGGATTCGTCGGCTGGAATCGCACGCATGCGCCAACCTTTACCGACGCGCTCGCTGCGCAATTCGAATGCACCGTTTGGCCCCGAGCCCGCGCCATAGGGTGGCATGCTGGAATCCGGGTCGAACGAGAGTCCGAGGCGCGTGCTGCCATCCAAGCTGTAACCACGCATATGGACGCGCGAACTGCGCGGAATCTCGTGTTCGCCATCCGCGTCGACCAGGACAATGCGGGCATCAGGCGCGTATACATCGAATCGTTCGAAGCTGATCGAAGTCACGATACCTGGGCCGCCAGGGAATTCACTCAGTTCGACACGAGTTCCCGGCTTGGTGTTGGCCAATCTCGACAAATCTACGGAATCGATCACCACAGAGCCCGAAGCGGCAAAGGCACTGCCGGTTAGAAGCACGCAGAACAGCGGAGCAAACAGGGCACGCATTGCAAGCGCCTCACATTGAAGTCATTGAAAGAGCGAGCATTGTTGAACACGGCCCACGTTAACGAGTCGTGGCTCACGGATCGAGCATGTGGTTTCGAGTGGACGAATGAAGGGCCACACCGTAACCGTGAAGCGACCGCGCTATCGACTGATCCTCCCGTGAAGTCCGGGATTGGGGCAATCTTTGCCCGGTGCTTGCTTGCTGTCAATTTCGCACGAGACACGCAGCGGACGAATCAGTCGCTGAATGCGGCCTGCTAACATATGCGGCTTTGCGGATTCGGGGAGCCTTGCATGCGCCAGTTGTTGCTTGTTGCGATCGCGGCCGTTGCCGTCACCACGTCGGTACACGCCGAGGAATGGGCGCTTGATGTTTCCTGGCAGAGTCCATCGGATCTGGCCCGGATCGCGCCGTATTTCCAGCATCTGAAAGTCGACCGCAAGCATCACACGGTCAGCCTGATCGCCGATGACGCCCAACTCGCCTTGCTGACCGGGTTGGGCGTTGACTACCGCATCGACATGGCGACCACGTCCAATATGCGTACCTTCTACGCCGAGGCATTCAGCGAGTCGCGCAGTGGCATTCCGGGCTACGCCTGCTATCGAACGGTCGAGGAAACCTACGCGACGATGGATCAGCTCGCTGCAGCCCATCCGACCCTGGCCCAGGTGATCGATATCGGTCCGACCTGGCAGCGCACGCAAAATGCAAGTCAGGGCTATACGATGCGGGTCTTGCGCATCGGCAATTCAGCGACTGATGCGGCCATTCCGGACAAGCCGAACATGGTCGTCACCAGTTCGATCCATGCGCGCGAATACGCGCCCGCGGAGGTCAGCACGCGCTTTGCCGAATGGTTGCTCGACAACTACGGCACCGATGCTGAAGCGACCTGGCTGGTCGATCATGAGAACTTCCATCTGATCCTGCAGGCCAATCCGGATGGCCGCAAGAAAGCAGAAACCGGGCTTTCCTGGCGCAAGAACACGAACACGGTCGCGGCCAGTTGTGGCAATACCTCGGGCATCGACCTCAATCGCAATTTCCCGTTCCACTGGGGCATCGTGCCGGGCAATGGTGGCTCGAGTGGTTCAATCTGCAGCGAAACCTATCGAGGCCCGGTACGCATGTCCGAGCCGGAAACCGACAATCTGGTCCGCTACATCGCCGGCACCTGCGGCAATGATGGCGTATGCAGTGGCGGTGTTCTGCCCGATCGTCGTGCCGGACCGATGGCTCCGGCCAGTGTCAGCGGTGATGGCGGTGCTGTCGCGCCGAATGACTATCCCGGCCTGTTCATCGACATGCACAGCTATGCGGAACTGGTGCTGTGGTCCTGGGGAGACACCACAAGCGCGTCACCGAATGGCCCGGCTCTGCAGACTTTTGGCCGACGTCTGGCCTGGTTCAACCAGTATTCGCCGGAACAGTCTTACACGCTCTATCCGACCGACGGCACGACAGACGACACCTTCTACGGTTTGCTCGGCGCTCCCTCCTATACCTTCGAACTCGATCAGGCCTTCTTCGAATCGTGTTCGTTGCTGGAGAGCCGGACCGTCCCCGAGAATCTGGCTGCACTGCGCTACGCCGCGCGCAGTCTGCATGCGCCATACCAGTTGCCCGGCGGGCCCGATGTGACCAGCATCAGCGCCAATCCAGCCGATCTTATGGTCGTCGGCACGCCGGTCACAATCCATGCGCGACTCGACGACAGCCAGTTCAATCAAGGTCAAGGCGTTAGCGAGTCGATCCAGAATGTCGTTTCGGCATCCGCCTATCTCGATGGCTTGCCTTGGGAAGGCGCATTGCCGGTCACCTCACTCACGGCCGATGACGGCGTGTTCAACAGCCCTGCCGAAAATGCCAGCGCAAGCATTTCGACCAGCGGACTGGGCAGCGGCAGACATCTGCTGTTCGTGCAGGGCACCGATGCATCAGCCCAGGCCGGCAGCCCGAACGCGGTGTTTATCGATGTTGCCCAGCCCAGCGAGATCGCCACCTTGAACGGCACGATCACGGCACTCGACAGCGGCACGCCACTGGCGACCACGTTGCACGTAACCAACTCGACCAGTGGCGAAAGCCGCACGGCGAGCAGCAATGCCGCGAACGGCAATTACTCTCGCACCATGCTGGCCGGCAACGTCGATATCCACGTCGATGCGCCGCCGGGATATCTCGCCGAAAACGTCAGCGGGGTCGGCCTGACCGGCGGCGCCACGCAGACACGCGATATCGCCCTGTACCGTTCCTGCGCCGTGTTCGCCGACGATGTCGAATCCGGAACCAACGGCTGGACGGTGCAGTCGCCCTGGGTGCGCAACACGACAACGACGGGAAATTCGACCAACGTCTGGGTGACGCCGAACTACGGCAACAATCTCAGTTCCAGCCTGTCCCGAGCCATCAACCTGAGCGGCTATTCCGGCAGCGCGCTGAGCTTCGACGACCGCTGCGCGACCGAGGCCGGCTACGACTACGGCAATGTGGAAGTGTCGGTCAACGGCGGTGCGAACTGGACCTCGCTATACAGCTGCAATGGCCGCACGACATGGCAGAACAACCGCCTCACCTTGCCTGCAGACACCGACAATCTCGCCGATGTCCGCATCCGCTTCCGCCTGAGTTCCGACGTCAACACCACCGCCGCCGGCTGGGCCATCGACAACATCGTCATTGAATCCGGCGGCGCGCAGTGTCGCGCCGATCAGCTCGACCGGATTTTTGCGGATGGATTTGAATAGGGCGATCCCTGACGGTACGGATTTGTCCCGTGACGAAAAGCAGAGCGTTGGGGTTCGCTGCGCTCACCACCAACCTACGAGAGCGGAGCTGACGCTCGCGGGGTTTCCGCATTATTGTAGGTTGGTGGTGAGCGTAGCGAACCCCAACAGCTTTTAGGTCCTCGATACCGAGAGAATGTGAACTTCCAGGGAAGGAACCATGAAATACCGACGCGCAGATGTTGCCGGGGGAACCTACTTCTTCACGGTCAATCTGGCAGATCGATGCAGCACGCTACTCGTGGATCATGTGATCGATCTCAGGGCTTCGGTCGCAGGAGTCATGAGTCGCCACCCTTTTCAGATCGATGCATGGGTCGTCTTGCCCGACCATCTGCATGCCATCTGGACCCTGCCGGAAGGTGATCACGGTTTTGCCGTGCGCTGGGGGTTGATCAAGGCCAATTTATCGAGGGCAGTCGAGCGAACCGAGTGCATCAGCGACAGCCGCGCGAGAAAGGGCGAGCGCGGAATCTGGCAACGGCGCTTTTGGGAGCACCTTATCCGGGATGAGGCTGATTTCGAGAATCAAATCAATTATGTCCACATCAACCCGGTCAAGCACGGCCATGTCGCTCGAGCGGTCGACTGGCAATGGTCGTCGATCCACCGCTCCATTCGGGACGGACATGTCACGAGCGACTGGGCGTGCGATCCAGGCTCCGTTGTCGTGCAGGGTGATCGGTGACGTTGGGGTTCGCTGCGCTCACCACCAACCTACGACGAGGCTGCTACGCATTGAGCGCCAGCAAGACTGCTTCCCATGTCGGCACCTCTCGCGACAGGAGTTGACCGTCGATTCCCCGCGTCGCGGGGAACCCGTAGGTTGGTGGTGAGCGCAGCGAACCCCAACATGGCGGCTACATCGGGCAATCGAGGCAAACTTGCCGGCTTCTTCATTGGCCTTGCCGATGCGCACCTGCAGCGCCTCGACCTCGCCGGCGAGATCGAAGGCGTCTGTATGCGCTTCAGCGAGTAGGTCGACGCCGAGGATTTGCCGTTGCGGACCGGCTGGATCGATCCGCATTTCATGGAAGTCGTCGCCGGCGTTGTCGCCCTTGAGCGGGATGAAGGTGCTGCCGCCGTCGTCGGAGCGCGACACATACATGCCATCGCCCTGGGCGATATCCAAACGCATGTCGGCCTCGCCGGTGCCAACATGGATCACGCTCGGATCGGAGGGCGCAATGGCGAGTGTGCCGATCGGGCCGACCGGCTGGTCATCGAAGATGGGCATCCAGGTGCGGCCGGCATCATTGGATTCCCAGATGCCGCCGTTGACCGATCCGAAATAGCAATGCTGCGGTTGGCCGGGCACGCCACTGACCGCAAGTACGCGACCGCCGCAGAACGGTCCGACCAGGCGCCAGTCGAGATGATCAAGCGAGCCCGGATCGAACTGGGCGATGGCCGTTGTGCTTGAAAGCGATAGTGCGACCAGAAGCAACAGGCGTACGAACATGGCGATCCCCAAGGCGCGGTTGATCGCTCGATTCTATGGGCTCGCAGTGGATAGCCAAGGAGGCCGGAAATCACGCCTTGGAGGCGTTTCCCCAAGACCGACGGAGGTTCCCGGGTCAGCCGTGGTTGGCGATGCCCTGCTGGGCGCGAAATCGTTGCAGCGAATCGCGCAAGGCATCACTGCGGTCGCGCATCAGTTTCAGCTTGGTTCGCGCGGTGATCAGTCGAATCCGGAATTCCTCACTCTGCTGCCACTCATCGGCAGCCAGCGGGGGCCTGGGTTGCGGATGCACTGGCGATGTGGACGCGCCGGGCCTGACCTGGCGCAGTGCGCTGGCGAATTCCTCGGCGTCAAACTTGACCGGCATGGGTGGATCCTCGGATACGCGGATGTTCGGATGAAACGGCTGGACGCCAGCGACGCGCCCGTCACACGTCGCCAATGTGCCGAAACAGCGGCCGAAAATATGTGACCGCCACCACGGGATCCAAAGTCCGGGCTGGTCTCTGCCAGCTCGCAGCAGCCGGGTCAGGGGCCCAGGTGGCGCAAGGCGCGATCCAGGGTTGTGCCAGCATCGACGGCGATCGCCTGGAATTGGCGCGATATACGCGGTTCGTTGGCGATCCGCTGCCAGAATTGCCGAGCCATAGGGGCCGCTTCGAGCCAGTCGGTTTTCTGTTCGGGTGCAGGCAGGGCGATTTCGTAGCGGCGCTCGACAATCTCACCGCTGTTGGCCGGTCGAAAGCGCATCGGCAGCATGTCGTAGACCGGTGCGAGTTTGAGCGGTCTTTCGTCAGCCAGATGCAGTGCGGCGTTGCCGAGGTGCATGTCCGAGTTGCCGATAAGCAACCCGAACCAACTGATGACGCTCAGGCGATGTGCATCCGCGACATCCAGCCAGCCGTCGCGCATGAGTCTGGGGACGAGCCGCCACCAGTCGACATTGCCCTCACCGTAAAAAGCGGCATCGAGCGCGGCAAGGCTTACGAGTCCACGCCGCCCGAGTGCCGGCGTGCGGTCGAATCGTGTCGACTGCAGGAAGACGCGACCGTCCGATTCGATGATCTCGTTGCGTGCTGCGGGGAGATCGGATCCGAGCAGGATTTCGCTCGCGTGATGCTCGCAGATCAGCAGGTCGGCCCAGCGTCGGCCTGCTCTTGTTTCCGTACTCTCGCTGAATTTGACGATGACTGGAGTCGTGCTTTCGCCTGACTGCAAGGTCACCGCAAACTTGGCTTGTTCGCCGCCGGCTGAGGAGCCAAGATCTTCGCCACGCAGCGCGGCTTCGGTCAGTTGCGGATAGCGTGTCGAGCGCTGATCCCGAGCGATGGTGTCCGCAGGCGCGATGATGCCTTGCATGGCTTTTTGCAGTGGAATTTCGCCGAGTATCAGATCACCGGGCGCGTCGTCGCCGTGACGGAGCAGGGCAAGCACGATGTCATCGGGCTGCCAGTGCTTGAGATCATCCGGTGCAGCAATCTCCCCAGCGACTCGACGCGCAAAACTGCGTCCGAGAAACCCCTGCGGGCGCTGATCGTCAAGAAACCACGGCAGGCCCGGGAAGAGGCCGGAGGCAAAGTTGCCGTGGGTCAGGGTTGGGCGCGAACCGTTGGGTTCGAAATAGAACTCATCGCGGACCAGTGCGTGAAGTTCGCCAAGGGTGTGCGGTTTGCCATCGGCATCGATCCGGTACAGCGGCCAATGACAGCCTGCGCGAGCAAGCTCGCGGGTCAGCGCATAGCGTGTCGTGCGAGCCCGACCAAGGCGGACGATGCGCGAGCCTGCATCCGAAATCAGGCGTGAAACGGTAGGTTGACTGACGCCAAGTTCCTCGGCGATCACGCCTGCCGCTTGCGAGCCGCGTGATCGCAACAAGGATGCCAGTCGTTCCTGTCGTTCATCAGCCATGGTGCTGATTGAATAGATTGATGAATAGATAGTCAAGCATTCAGGTGGCTTTTTAACGTCTGGATATTTCTTGGAACCAACAGATTGTGAGGAACAAATCCATGATAAACAGTCAGTTGAATTAAAATTCTCAGCGGATCGCGCGAGATGATCGGTAGTGCACCAAAATATCCGCGCGGCGACATGAATAGATCAGATGGCCGATTCGAACCCCTTACGCCGCGTTGCGACCCAGCGACGGATTGCGCCAGGCGCTGAGCAGATCGTCCTGACGTTTCATCGCATCGGCATGGAAACGCTCCTTGACGTGACCGTAGCCGCGGATGTGTTCCGGGATCGAGGCGATGTCGACCGCAAGCGCATGATTTTCGCCATCGAGCCCGGCCAGCAGCTCGTCAATCTGCCTGAAGTAGTCGACGATGAGCTGGCGTTCCATCTTGCGCTCGGCGGTGTAGCCGAAGATGTCGAACGCGCCGCCACGAAGGCCTTTCAATTTGGTCAACACGCGGAACGCCTTGAACACCCAGGGGCCGTATTCGGCCTTGCGCAGATTACCGTCCGCGTCCTTCTTCGCCAGCAGCGGCGGAGCCAGATGGAAGTGGATCTTGTAATCGCCTTCGAAGGTCTCGCGGATTTTCTGTTCAAAGTCACCGCTGGTGTAGAGGCGGGCGACTTCGTATTCGTCCTTGTAGGCCATCAGCTTGAAGGCGTAGCGGGCGACCGCCTGGGTCAGGCTGGTGAACGCCGGCGTCTTCTGCTGTTCGACGCTGCGCACCTTGTCGACCAGTGCCGTGTACTTCTTCGCGTAGTCGGCGTTCTGGTAACCGGTCAGGAACTCGATGCGACGTGCGATCTGCTCGTCCAGCGAGGCGCTGATAGTGAGATCGTCGAGCGCTTCGGCACCTTGTGGCGAGGAAACGGTCGTGTTGGATGCATCGACTCCGCGCGTACCCTCATCCGCCCTGCGGGCACCTTCTCCCGGGGGGAGAAGGGAGTTCGTCGTGCTGCGCACGGGCAATGAAAGGGGAATCGCTCCGGATGGCAGCTTGGCCGCGCCGACACCGGCGGCCTTGCGCACGACGGCGACGTCATGCGCCCCCATGCGGCCCCAGTTGAACGCGGTCTTGTTCATTTCGATCGCCGCGCCGTTGAGCTCGATCGCGCGCATCAGCGAATCGAGACTGACCGGCACCCAGCCTTTCTGCCAGGCGTAGCCGAGCATGAACAGGTTGGCCGCGATGGTGTCGCCGAGCAGGGCGGTGCCGAGCTGGGTCGCGTCGATCAGTTCCGGCTCGTCGCCTTCCAGTGCGGTGCGCACGGCATTGATGATCTTCTGTGCGGGGAACTGCATGTCGGGATGGGTCGTGAACGTGCCCGGCATCGCCTCGTAGGTGTTTAGCACCACGTTCGAGCGCTTGGCGCGGATCTTCGACAGCGCCCAGTAGTCATTGACCACGACCATGTCGCAGCCGAGCACGAGATCGGCTTCACCGGCGGCGATGCGCACGGCGTGGATGTCGGTCGGCTCCTTCGCGATGCGCAGATGGCAGGTGACCGCGCCGCCTTTCTGGGCGAGGCCGGTCTGGTCGAGCACGGTGCTGCCCTTGCCTTCCAGGTGTGCTGCCATGCCGATCAGCGCGCCGATCGTGACCACGCCGGTGCCGCCGATGCCGGTGACGAGGATGTTCCACGGGCGATCAAGGTTCGAGGCGATCACCGGCATCGGCAGGCTGTCGAAATCGACTTCGCCGGGGCCGACCTTCTTCACCTTTTTCAGGCCGCCGCCGTGCACGGTGACGAAGCTCGGGCAGAAGCCTTTCACGCAGGAGTAATCCTTGTTGCAACCGCTCTGGTCGATCTCGCGCTTGCGCCCGTATTCGGTCGCCTTCGGCAGTACCGAGACGCAGAAAGACTTCTCGCCGCAGTCGCCGCAACCTTCGCAAGCCAGGGTATTGATGAAGACGCGCTTCTTCGGATCCTCGAGCTTGCCGCGCTTGCGCCGACGGCGCTTTTCCGTTGCGCAGGTCTGGTCATAGATCAGCACCGAGGTGCCGGGGATCTCGCGCATGCGTTTCTGCACGGCATCGAGTTCGTCGCGATGGATGAATTCGACGCCGGCCGGGAAAATTTCCGGCTTCGACCACTTTTCGATGTCATCGGAGACGACGATGATCGCCTGCACGCCTTCGGCGCGCATCTGGTGGGCGATGTCGGGCACGGTCAGGGTGCCGTCGACCGGCTGGCCGCCGGTCATCGCGACGGCGTCGTTGTAGAGGATCTTGTAGGTGATGTTGACCTTGGCCGCGATCGCCTGGCGGATCGCCAGCGAGCCGGAATGGAAGTAGGTGCCATCGCCGAGGTTCTGGAAGATGTGTTTGGTTTCAGTGAACGGCGCCTGCCCGCACCAGGTCGCGCCTTCGCCGCCCATGTGCGAAAACGTGTCGGTGCTGCGGTCCATCCAGGTGACCATGTAGTGGCATCCGATGCCGCCATGCGCGCGCGAGCCTTCCGGCACGGCTGTCGAGGTGTTGTGCGGGCAGCCCGAGCAGTAGTGCGCGGCGCGCGGGAAATTCGCCCGCGGCAGGGTCAGTTCCTGCTCCTTGGCCTGGATCCAGGCGACGCGCGAACGGATCGCCTCGCTGCTGAAGAAGCGTGCAAGTCGCTTGGCGATCACCAGGGCGATCATCGCCGGAGTCAGCTCGTTGGTGCTCGGCAGCACCCAGTTGCCTTCTTCGTCGTATTTGCCGATGACGCTTGGACGTGTTGTCCAGTTGTACATGTATTCCTTCATCTGCGATTCGATGAAGGAACGTTTCTCCTCGACCACGATGACGTCTTCGAGGCCTTCGGCGAACTCGCGGATACCAATCGGCTCAAGCGGCCAGGTCATGCCGATCTTGTAGACGCGAATGCCGATTTCGCGCGCGTCGTTCGCGTCGATGCCGAGGTATTCGAGCGCCTGCAACACATCGAGGTAGCTCTTGCCGGTGGTGACAATGCCGAGCCGCGCGTTCGGCGAATCGAGCACAATGCGGTCGATACGGTTGGCTCGGGCGAATGCGGTGGCGGCCTGCACGGCGTACTGGTGCAGGCGCATTTCCTGATTCAGCGGTGGATCCGGCCAGCGGATATTCAAGCCACCTTCGGGGAGGATAAAGTCCTCCGGCATGACGATATCGAGCTGGTGTGGATTGACGTTGACCGAGGCCGAGGATTCGACGGTTTCGGCGATCGTCTTGAAGCCGACCCAGCGTCCGGTGAAGCGCGACATCGCCCAGCCGAGCATCCCCATGTCGAGGATGTCCTGCACCCCGGCCGGATTCAGGATCGGCATCATCGCCGAGACGAATTCGAGTTCCGATCCGTGCGGCAGGGTCGAGGAACGGCAGGCATGGTCATCGGCCGCGAGCGCGAGCACGCCACCGAACTGCGAGGTACCGGCCGCGTTGCCGTGCTTGAACACGTCGCCGCAGCGATCGACACCGGGGCCCTTGCCGTACCACATCGAGAACACGCCGTCGTACTTCGCGCCTTCGAACAGGTTGGCCTGCTGGGTACCCCAGACCATGGTCGCGCCGAGATCCTCGTTGAGACCCGGGGTGAACTCGATGTTCGAGGATTTCAGATGCTTTTTCGCCTTCCACAGCTCCAGATCGAAGCCGCCAAGCGGCGAGCCGCGATAGCCGGAGATGAACCCGGCCGTGTTGATGCCGGCGGCACGATCGCGCATCTGCTGCATCAGCGGCAGGCGCACCAGGGCCTGCACACCGGAAAGATAGATGCGACCCTCGCGGCGCGTGTACTTGTGATCGAGCGTGTAATCGGTATCGATGGCGGGCGAAAGCAGGCTGGCGGGGACGGACATGGCGGATACCGATCAATGCAGCGTGGACAAGAGCGGAATTGTACCAGCGCCGGGGCTTTTGCTCTGCTGGCACCAATCTCGCCGGGGCCCTTTCCTGTTGGGCCGCTCATGGCTGGCGCGTGCGCCGGATACCGTATCCGTCCGCAGGCAGGGAGCCAGCGACTTTCCGGCCCAAAAACGGGCTTGAAACTCGACATTGACCCGGACGGTCGCGACGGTGCGAGCGCAATGTTTTGGCACAAATCAACGGCGGCAGCTATTCTCGGCAGGTCAAGCCACCGAGGATTCACGCGCCATGGATGAAAGCCAACTTCCCGATCTCAAGCGCGCCTTGCTTGCGGCTCTGCCGGGTGATGGTTCAAGCATCGGCAATGTGGCGCTGCGGCGTGAGCTTGCGGCGAAATTCGCCGGGGAGGTGCCTGAAGACCTCTACGCGCGTGCCCGAGACGAACTCAACGAGGCGGGCGACATTGCAAAAGGGCGCGGCCGAGGCGGATCGGTGTGCCGCGTGATGGTCGAGTCAAATGATGCTCTTGTCCTCGAAGCGCAGGCCATCCCCGAAGATGCCAAGCGGCCGAAAGCCAATCCAGGCCGGCATGCCACTGACCGGTCGTGTGGTTGGACAGGCCGCGAAACCCAAATCCAGGGGCGCGTCTACGGACAAGGTGTCGGCCTATCGCCACGACCAGCACCGCATCAACAATCCCGAAGTCGGACTGGTCACACCCGATGCTGATGCGGACGAACGCACCACGCGCTACGCCTGGGATCCGCATATCGACCCGGTCCTGCAATTTGATATCAGCCGCGCGCAGATCGAGGACCTGATCGATGCCGCACTGGCCTCGGGCGATGAAGCCACGATGCGCGCGGCACTCGAACAACTGAAGCGCCAGGCCGCGCCGTATCTGAACTGGAGCGGCAAGGCCGAGCGCGCGAGTTTCGAGGTCGATACCGTTTCCCTGGCACGTGCACGAGCGCATCGACCCGGCGACGATCCTGACCGCGCTCAAGAAACGCCTCAAGCCCGGCAAGGTCGGTGAAACCCCACCGCAGTATCAGGATGATTTCTTCCAGGCCTGGTTCGACCGCCCGCTGCCGCTGCGCGAAGCGATTGAGTTCTACAAGCACGATCGCGGCTGGGCCAATCGCCTGATCGCCGGCGATTCACTGCTCGTGATGAACAGTCTGCTGCAGAAGGAGGCAATGGCCGGCCAGGTGCAGATCGATCTATATCGATCCACCCTACGGCATCCGCTACGGCAGCAACTTCCAGCCGTTCGTCAACAAGCGCGACGTCAAGGACCGCAAGGATGCGGACCTCACGCAGGAACCCGAGATGATCAAGGCGTTTCGGGATACCTGGGAACTGGGCATCCACTCGTATCTGACCTATCTGCGCGATCGGTTGCTGCTGGCGAAGGAGCTGCTGCATGAGTCGGGCAGCGTGTTTGTGCAAATTTCGGATGAGAACACTCATCACGTGCATGAGATCTTGGATGACGTGTTCGGAAAAGAAAACTTCGTCTCAATTATTGTGTTTGCTAAGACAACTTCATCTGTTGGCCAGAAAGCTGGTGCAACTGGTGCGATCGATATCCAGGCAGTACTTGAGTTCCTTGATGCGGTTTTCCGCATCGCCGCGGGCACAGTAAACGGTGCGATAGACATGTTCGGTGTGCCACTGAGATTGGTGACGATGAAACGCGGGTTCTCCTTGGCTTGCGATGCGGGTGCAACGCCATATCCGCCTTCATCACGACCCGCCGCGCATGCGACCAACTGCGGGCCTGATAGTGAACTTCCCCGAACACCGGCTCGGGGACTTCATCGCGGGCGACGGCTTCGCGTACGGGCTCCATCAGCGGGTCACAAAGGCCTTTGAGCACGGGATTTTGCGCCATGCACACGACGTACTTCAAGCCGTTCTCTTCGAAAAAATCGTAGAGATCGGAACCGGTAAAACCGGCATCCAAGCGGATCAGGATCTCGGCTTTCGGAAAGGCGCGGCGCAACTTGGGAACCACCCGCTTGAGGATGGCCAGACAGCCCAGCTTGGCGGCGATTTGAATGCGGCGCTCTGCGCCGCCGTTCATCCTTCGACGGGCTCTGGAATAACGGATCTCGTGTTCAAGGTGAGCGAGGGCGGGCGCAAGGGGCAGACTCTGAAATTTGCAAAGGCGACGCACTGGAAGAGTGGGAGGTGCCGTTCGACTACCCGGACGACTGGCCGAAATCCGCGCGTGCATCGTTCGACGCCTTCCATGCGGCACGCCAGGCCATGCAGCAGGCGATGGACCGTTCGATCGCCGCGCATGCCGACCAGGAAACCCTGTTCGACCAGCCGCAGGTCAATCGCGACAAGCTGCGCATCACCGGGCCGTTCACCGTCGAGGCCGTACCGTTCCCCTCGGTGCTCGCGCTGAACGAGACCGGCACGATCAAGGAAGCCGATGCGAGCATCGCGCGCTCGGGCGAATCCGCGCGCCAGCATCGCTGGCGCGATGAGTTGCTGAAAACCGGCATCCGCGGCAAGAACAAGCAAATGCTGAAGTTCGCTTCGCTCGAAACGCTGCCCGATACGCGCTACCTGCATTGCACCGGCAACATGGCCGACACCGGCGAGCGCGTCGTCGTCAGTTTCGGCCCCGAGCACGCCGCGCTTGAGCAGCGTCAGGTCGAAATGGCAATGCGCGAGGCCGGCGAACTGTTTCCGCGACCGAAGATGATCGTGTTCTGCGCGTTCGCCTTCGACCCCGAGGCAGCCAAGGACATCGACAACACCAAGGGCATCGTCGCGCTCAAGGCGCAGATGAATACCGACCTGCTGACCGAGGACCTGAAGAAAGCACGCGCCAGCAACCAGAGCTTCTGGCTGATGGGCCAGCCGGATGTGGAGGTGCGCAAGCGCAAGGATGGCCTCTACGAGGTCGAGGTCAACGGTTTCGATTATTTCGATACGACCAAGGGCGATCTGGTCTCCGGTGGCAAAAACAAGATCGCCGCCTGGTCGCTCGATACCGATTACGACGAGCGCAGCCTTTTCCCGCGCCAGGTGTTCTTTCCGATGGCCGGGGCGAAAGATGGCTGGAACAAGCTCAAGCGCGATATCAAGGCCGAATTGGACGAAAGCCTCATGGCCCAGTTCCATGGCACCATCTCGCTGCCGTTCGAGAGGGGCGAAAACCGGCAAATCGCTGTCAGGATCGTCGACGACCGCGGAATCGAGTCGCTGAAGGTCATGCCGCTGGATTGACAGGGTTCAGGGAAGCTAACCATAATGGTCAACTCAGTTGAGGCGCGAGACACGTATCCCCATCATTCATTGGATCGGATACGCGAACTCGCAAACAAGGGAAGCGTGGTCTATGTCGGTAGGCGCGTGACCATCGACACCCAGAATCTGGGTCTGGATCTGGAGGACGTCTGTGTCTGCATTGCACAACTTGATGCTGCCGTCCATTTTCGGCATTCCGAACGTTATGCCGCAGATGGTCTCTGGCATGACGTCTACGGCTGCGCATGGTCGGCAAAAGGCGGGCCGGCTGACGATCTCTACATCAAGCTCAAATCAGCCATGTCGTCGGCGACAGTTCCTGGGAAGGCTACGTGGCCAATGCGCTGGAGGGTAGTGATCAAGTCGCCGCCTACGCGAAGAACGACCATCTGGGGTTTCAGGTTTACTACCTCTGGAACGGCGCACGCCGCCGCTATGTGCCCGATTTCTTGGTTCGATTGAGCAATGGCAAGACGCTGATCCTTGAGATCAAGGGGCAGGACAGTCCGCAGAACAAGGCCAAGCGCGCCGCCATGGATGTCTGGGTGCGCGGTGTCAACGACAAGGGTGGCTTTGGTGTTTGGTGCAGCGACGTGGTTTTCGAGCCAGCACAAACACAGGACATCCTTGCCCGCCATGCGATTGCGAATTGACTATTGATTTTCCATCATTCGGTGCAAACCACCGGCTTTAGCCGGTGCACTTGTGTGTTTCCAGTGTCGGTACCCGCGTGCTTGGCCGGGACGCGCCAGACGACTTTAGTCGTCTGGCCCGGCCACGCCAACCCATCGACTTCAGTCGATGGTGGTTTAGTCGGCCCGTAAATAGTCTCGGCGTTGCCTCTCTGGCGGGAATGAGAAATTCGCGGGAGGATCCACCCACTTCCGTTCGTGGTGAGCCTGTCGAACCATGATTGGAAGTGGCCTGAGCGGCTCGGCACGTTGGATACGCTCCTCGACAGGCTCAGGGCGAACGGTTGAGGCTTGACCAGTATTTATCGTGCAGAGTCGTACTATTCAAGGGCCGAATCAATAGGCCCAATTGATAAGAACGACGGCGTCCCGGTGTTGCGCTGAAAACCTCGGAATCAGGGCAGGGGCTTGGCCCGGAACGGAAACATCTGCTGGGCGACGAAACCATCGGGCATGTAGTGGCCGATATGGAATGCGGCTGACCGATCGTTTGCTCATGTCTGCTGCTTCTGAAAGTGTGGTAGCCACTCGCGCCCGTCCGGTGCGAATTCTATTCGTAATCCGAAAATACTGACGTGGAAGGCGCTTGCGTGTGGCGGGGACGGACATGCAAGGAACCTCAACGGCGGCAAACGGTGCGCCAGTACGTGGCCGGGCGGGTGCCGGCAAACTGCGTAGTTTAGCAGGCGGTCAGAGGCCAAGTCGCTCTCGTGGAAGTCTGCTTGGCACGTCAGCTCGCCATCTAGCCCGGACTATTCATGAATAGTCCGGGCCAAGCTTGCTCCCGCCGGGGCACCCAAGGCGCTGGCTCCGGCTGGCGGCGATTTGGATGCGTCAGATTCTCAGACTTCGGATCCAACCCAAAACGCGATCAAGCGCTGCTCGCAAGCAGGCCGATGGAGCAAGGCCACGCCGATCGATCGCCTTGATCCGGAATCTGCTCTCGCCAGTGAGGTCGCCGCACACGCCAATTTGGCGCGGATTCTATCCGTCGCTCGAAAATACTGCCGCGGAAGGCGCTTACGTGCGCGATGCGTCTTGCGCGTGGCTGCGCGCGTGCTCTACGCTCGCCGATCGCTTGAGGGGAATCCATCCATGCTTGCTGCCATTGGCCATATCGCGTTTGGTCTGTTCGGCCTCGCCGTACTGCTTTCCATTGCCGTACTTTTTTCGGCCAACCGTCGAGCGATCAGCTGGAAATTGGTCGGTACCGGCGTCCTGCTGCAGATCGTCTTTGCCTCCCTCGTCCTCAAGGTTCCGTTTGGACGCGAGATCTTCAACGGCATCGCCACCGGCTTCGTCAAATTGCTCGACTTTGTCCGTGCCGGTTCCGATTTCATCTTCGGCGGCTTCATGGATGTCTCGAAGTTCGGCTTCGTGTTCGCCTTCCAGGTGTTGCCGACAATCATTTTCTTCGCTGCCTTGACTGGCGTTTTGTATCACCTCGGCATCATGCAAATCGTCGTCAAGGGCATGACCTGGGTGATCACCAAGGTCATGAACGTGTCCGGTGCGGAGACAACCTCGGTGTGCGCCAGCATCTTCATCGGTCAGACCGAAGCACCGCTGACGATCAAGCCCTACCTAGAGCGCATGACCCAGTCCGAGCTGATGACCGTGATGGTTGGCGGCATGGCACATATCGCCGGTTCGGTCATGGCGGCCTATGTCGGTCTGCTTGGCGGCGAGGATGACGGGCAGCGCATCTTCTTTGCCACTCATCTGCTGACCGCCTCGATCATGGCGGCGCCAGCGACACTGATGCTGGCCAAAATCCTGATTCCCGAGACCGAAGAGCCGCTGACCCGCGGCAAGGTCAAGATCGAGGTCGAAAAGACCACGGCAAACGTCATCGATGCGGCTGCCACCGGTGCCTCCGATGGCTTGCGCCTGGCCCTCAACGTCGGCGCCATGCTGCTCGCCTTCATTGCTCTGATCGCGATGCTCAATGCGCCGTTCCAATGGCTCGGGACGCACGCCTGGGGTGCCGATCCGACCTCGTCGATCAATGGCTGGCTTGCCATACAACTCGGTCATCCGGTCGAGCTTTCCTTGCAGACCTTGTTTGGCTGGCTTCTTGCGCCGCTGGCCTGGGTCATCGGTGTGCCCTGGCAGGATGCCACCCTGGTCGGCAGCTTCATCGGCCAGAAGGTCGTCATCAACGAGTTCGTCGCTTATGTCGACATGGCCGGCAAAATGGATCAGCTGACCGAGCATAGCCGCCTGATCGCGACCTACGCGCTGTGCGGTTTCGCCAACTTCTCATCGATCGCGATCCAGATCGGTGGTATTGGCAGCCTCGCCCCAAACCGTCGCGCGGATCTCGCCCGGCTGGGCCTGAAGGCTGTCCTCGGCGGCTCGTTGGCGACCTTCATGACGGCGACCATAGCGGGTGTGCTGAGCCTGCTGTGATGGTCAGTGACCGGACGAAGAGACTCCGGTCACCTCGAAACCATCGGCAAACAGGGCGTCGCGAAGGATCGTCACCGTCATGCGCGCCTCATCACTCGCGCCAGCCGGATCGGTGATGCGCACGCCGACCTTGATTAGCAAGGGTTGCGCGGTGCTGGTCGAATAGCCAGCGGCAGACGCGCTGCCGCTGGCGTCATTGAAGTCGCCGTTGCCATCGAGATCCCAGGCGTAGCTCAGGGTGCCTGATTCGGGATCGATGCTGTTTCCTGCCGAAAACGCGACCGTTCGTGGCGGCCCATCGGCAAGCGAGCCCGCATCGAGGGCGATCGCGGCGGATGGCGCCAGGTTGCGCTGAGCCGGATTTGCATCCCATGACACGCGACCGATACGACCGTTGTTGATGTCGACGAAGAACAGGTCGTCGCCGGGTCCATTGGTCAGCTCGGCGAGGAAAAGGTTGCCTTGTCCAAATAGTTCGGCGCTGCTGTCGGCAACGGGATCGGGAATGCCATCCTGATCGGTGTCCTTGATGACGCGAATGCTTTGCTGGATGTAGTCGGCGAAGAACAGCGCATTGCGGTACTCGATCGGCCACGAGTTCCCGGCATAGAAGGCAATTCCGGAAATCGCCTTGTTGCTGGTGTGCTGGTAGGCGTAGAACGGTGCTGATACCGGCGTGCGGCCGCCGCTGTCGGCGTTGGCATACAAGTTCCCGCACAGTGGGCGAGCACTGTAATCGTCGACATGCCCGTGATTCTCGAAACATGGCCAGCCGAAGTTGTGCAAGACCGATCCGTCATTCGGATCCGGAATAACGTCGATCTCTTCCCAGGTTCGCCAGCCGACATCACCGATCCAGATTTCTGACGTGCCGGGCCGCATTGTGAAGCGGTATGGATTGCGCAGGCCGTAGGCAAGGATACGGCGCGCGTTGTCCGAAGCGCCCTCGACATCGGTCAGCGGATTTCCCGGCGCACCCGCGCCGGTGCGCGGATCGATGCGCGCGATCGTGCCGTTCAGCCAGACCTGGTCGGTGTACAGGTTCTCGACTTCAAGCCCTTGCGCGCGCAATGCGCCGCCTTGGTCCGTCGGTGAGCGCAGATCCGGCCAAGTCGGGTTGCCGCGCTGGCCCCAATCGGCGTCGGTAAAGGCAGCGCCGTCGCCGTCGCCGCCGCCGACATACAGATAGCCGTCGACGCCGAAGCGCAGCGTGCCGATCGAATGACTTGGATACTGCTGGTACCAGTCTTCGATCAGCACTTGCTCGTTGGTCGCCATGTTGCCGACCAGGGTAAGTCGCGAGAGTCGACCCGAGATCACGCAGCCGGCAAAGGCACCGAGCGGATCGGCGCAGCCGGTCGCCGGCCAGCGTGGTGGAGAGTCGTTGAACAGGCCACCGTTGTACGAATAAAGCACGTACAGGTAGGGCTGCTCGGGAAAGCGTGGATCCAGTTCGAGGCCGAGCAGGCCGCGATCCTGATATTGATGGACGATGCCGCCAAGATTGGCGATCTGCGCGGGCGCGCCGTCGAGCAGGTTCTGGAGCATCCAGACCTTGCCGGTCTTCTCGGCGATGAAGATCCGGCCATCGTGCGCAAAGCGGATCTGGGTTGGCTGATCGCGCCCGCTGAATGGAATCGTGTGGCGGAAGTTCGCGCTGGACCAGCTTTGTGCCCCGACCGGCATAACTGTCAGGGCGATCAGCAGGAACGGCCAGCAGCAGTGACGAGTCATCGCATCCCGGCTTCGCTACTCGCCGAGTTCTTCACGCATGAACTGCGGCATCGTCAGCGCCGCCTTGTGGATCTCGGCGTTGTAGTAGCGCGTCGGGAATTGCTTGGTCTGCGCGCCGCGCTCACGGAAATCTGAAAGATCGGCGCCTTTGCGCGCCAGTGTGGCGCTCCACCAGCCGGTCGGATAGCAGGGCTGAGGGAAGGTCAGCGTGCGTACGGCCTGGAATCCGGCGGTGCGCATCGCCGAGCGCATCGACTTGATCAGGCCGAGATGGGCCAGCGGCGATTCGCTCTGCTGGACGAAGATGCCGCCGCTGCGCAGGGCCTTGAAGCAGCTTGAATAAAACGCGGCGTTGAACAGGCCCTCGGCCGGGCCGACCGGATCGGTCGAGTCGACGATGACGATATCGATCGAATCGGGCTCGCAATCGGCCATGTACTTGATGCCGTCGTCGAAGATCAGTTGTGCACGCGGGTCGTTGTTCGCTTCGCAAAGCTCGGGGAAATATTGCTCGGCAAGGCGCGTCACCCGTTCGTCGATCTCGACCTGCACGGCAGATTCGACAACCTCGTGGCGCAGCACTTCGCGCAAGGTGCCGCAATCGCCGCCACCGATGATGACAACGCGCTTGGCGCGCGGATGCGTGAACAGGGCCGGGTGCGCAATCATCTCGTGATAGAAGAAATTGTCGCGCGTGGTCAGCATCATGCAGCCATCGATGACCATGAGCTTGCCCCAATCGGTCGAATCATGGATTTCGATCGACTGGAAGGGGGTCTGCTCGGCATGCAGGCGCGCGCGAGTGCGAAAGCCGATCGATGACCCGGACGATTCATGGGCTTCGGTAAACCAGCTTTGCTCGGACGTGGACATGCGGACTTCCTTGATTGGCTTTGCCTGGACATCCCATGAGACGCGGATGGGCCAGCGGATACTGGATTGTAGCGGGTCGCCTGCGTGCGCGGGCAGCTTGACCCGGAATGTGACATCTGTTTGCGGATTGGATGCAGGCGCGCAACGCAAGCCCGGCAACCCAATGGTTACAATGCGCGCCCCGACCGCTTCGGTGGGGAACCGCTATCGGCAGGGTTGGCCTGCCGCCGCGACGTCGCTGCCTTGCGGAGAAAACCGATGACGACATCCTGGACGACAGACGACGCCCGCCATACCTACGCGATTGCGAATTGGGGCGAGGGCTATTTCGATGTTGGAATCGACGGCGCTATCCTGGTCAAGCCACGCGCCGCCGACGGCCCATCGCTGAATCTGCCGGAGATTGTTGCGGTGGCCCGCGAGCGTGGTTCGCGCTTGCCCCTGCTGGTCCGTTTTGCCGACATCCTCAACGATCGCCGCGCGCGTCTGCAGGCTGCGTTTGCCAAGGCAATGTCCGATTCGGATTACGCCGGCGGCTATACCGCGATTTATCCGATCAAGGTCAATCAGCAGAAGAATGTCGCTGGCGAACTCGCTGCCGCTGGCGGCGCAGGTTTTGGCCTGGAAGCAGGCTCGAAACCGGAATTGATGGCCGTGCTCGCACTGGCCAAGCGCGGCAGCGTGGTCATCTGCAATGGTTACAAGGATCGCGAATACATCCGTCTGGCCATGATCGGACGCAAGCTCGGCCTCGACATCTTCATCGTCATCGAAAAACCTTCCGAGTTGCGCTATGTGATCGAGGAGGCGAAGGCGCTCGACGTCGAACCGTTGCTCGGCGTGCGCATGCGCCTGAAAAGTCTCGGCGCCGGCAAGTGGCAGAACTCCGGTGGCGACAAGGCCAAGTTCGGCCTGACCCCGCGCCAGTTGCTGACCCTGATCGAGCAGCTCAAGTCGGCCAAACTTTCGCATACGCTCAAGCTCCTGCATTTCCACATGGGTTCGCAGATGTCGAACGTGCGCGACATCGCGCGCGGCATGCGCGAGGCCGTGCGCTATTTCGTCGAACTTTCGCGACTTGGTTTGCCGATTCAGTATATGGATGTTGGCGGCGGACTCGGCGTTGATTACGAAGGCACGCGCTCACGCTCGGAATGTTCAATCAACTACGGTCTCGATCAATATGCATCAAGCGTGGTCGGTGCCCTGGCCGAAGCCTGCGCGGAAAACAATCTGGCGCACCCGCATGTGCTGACCGAATCGGGCCGCGCATTGACTGCGCACCACGCCGTGCTCGTGGTCAACGTCAGCGAGATCGAGGAGTCACCGCGCGGCGCGGTGCCCGAACTGCGCGAAGACGAGCCAGCCGTACTGCGTCGTCTGCGTGAAGTGCATGCCGAAATCGACACGCGACCGCCGACCGAGCTTTATCACGAGGCGCAATACCATCTCGCCGAAGGCCAGTCGTTGTATGCGCTCGGCCAGCTCTCGCTCGCCGACCGCGCCCAGCTCGATGATCTCTACTACGCCGTCGTCAACGCCGTGCGTGCGCGCCTCAAACCTGACGAGCGCGCGCATCGTCAGGTGCTCGATGAGCTCAACGAAACCCTGGTCGACAAGTATTTCGTCAACTTCTCGGTGTTCGAGTCGGCGCCCGACATCTGGGCGATCGATCAGGTGTTTCCGATCGTGCCGATCAGCGGGCTCGATCGCGAACCGGATCGGCGTGGTGTGATCGCCGATCTCACCTGCGATTCGGATGGTCGCATCGATCACTATGTCGATGCCGATGGTGTTGAAGTCAGCCTGCCACTGCACGCACCTGCGCCTGGCGAAAGCTATCTGCTCGGCCTGTTCATGGTCGGTGCGTATCAGGAAACACTCGGCGACATCCACAACCTGTTTGGCGATACCGATGCGGTCAGCGTGAAGCTCGCTGGTGATGGCTACGAAATTTGCGATCAGCGCCGTGGCGATACCACCGATCTGATGCTCGACTACGTTGGCTACGACCTCACCGCGTTGCGTGCCGAGTACCGCGACAAGATTGCCGCCGTCGGCATCGCCGGCGATCAGGCGCAGCAACTTGAAGCCACCCTCGAAGCCGGCCTGACGGCTTACACCTATCTTGCGGAGACAGCACAATGAGCGAGATCAAGGCCGGTTTTGTCGGACTCGGTGCCATGGGCCAACCGATGGCCGGACATCTGTCGCGTGCCGGATTGCTGGCGTCGGTGTGGACGCGCACGCCAGCCAGGACCAAGGCCATCGCCGCTGAATTCAATCTCGTCGAACCGGCATCGTTGGCCGAACTGGCCACGCGCTGCGACGTGATCGCGCTTTGTGTTCCAGCTGATGCCGACGTGCTCGCCGCTGTCGAGGTGATCGCGGCCAACGCACAACCGGGGACGATCGTCATCGATCATTCGACAGTCTCTTCAGTGACCGCACGCGAGGCACGCGATCACATGCTTGCCGCTGGCGGCGAGTTCATCGACGCACCGGTGTCGGGCGGTGTCGAAGGCGCGCGCAACGGCAAGCTCTCGGTCATGGTCGGTGGCGAAGCCTTGGTGCTCGAACGCGTGCGACCCGTGCTCGAATGCTATGCGGCGCGGATCAACCATATGGGTGGCATCGGCGCGGGTCAGAACACCAAGGCGGTCAACCAGGTGCTCGTTGCAGGAATTGCCCAGGGCGTCTGTGAAGGACTCGCGCTTGGCCAGGCGCTTGGCCTCGATGCCGATACGCTGATCTCGACCCTGCTATCCGGAGCGGCAGGCAACTGGTTTCTCGACAAGCGCGGCGTGACGATGCTGCACGACGAGTTCAAGGTCGGCTTCAAGCTCGCCCTGTTGCACAAGGATCTCAAGATCGTCCGTGAACTCGCACGCGATGCGGGTACTGATCGAAGCGTGATCGAGAAGTCACTGGCCGACTACGCCGTGCTGATGGCGCAAGGGCATGGCGATGAAGACATTTCTGCGTTGATTCGGCTCAAGCGCAAGGCCGCTGACTGATCATTCCTGCTCTTGCTGGCTATGTTCGGGCTAACCAATTGTTTACGCTCGCGGCGTTAGCCTTGCCTTGATTTCTTCTGCCGTCGTGCCGCATCTGGCGAGCCGGTCACAAGTTGGCTGCTTGATGCTGGTATCGGTGAACCAGTCGCGCAACACTTTCGCATTCGCTACCTGGAGTTCAGAACATGTCCGTCGTTCGACTTGCCGTCAGTTTCGCGCTGGCGCTTGCCAGCGGTCTTGCCGCGGCCCAGGCCATTCCTGGTCTCTCGCTTGAAAACGTTCCGGGCAGCTACTCGGAACCCGTCTCGGTGAGCGCGCCGAAGGATGGCAGTGGGCGCATCTTCATCGTACAGAAAGGCGGTCAGATCCGCGTGGTCAAGAATGGAGTTGCACTGGCGACGCCGTTCCTGACCAAGTCGGTTACGACCTCGAGCGAAAGCGGGCTGCTCGGCCTGGCCTTCCACCCCAATTTCGGCAAGATCGGCCTGCCGCACAATGACGAGTTCTATGTCGCCTATACCCGCCCAAGTGCGGATCCGCGGTTGGGCTCGACGCCCGATCAGGCCATTGCGCGCCATACCGTGCCCACCTTGAATTCCGATGTCGCCAATGCATCCGGAACCATCGTGCTTCGCGTGCCGGATCTCGCCGGAAATCACAATGGCGGTGATATTCATTTCGGCCCCGATGGCTATCTCTACTATTCGATGGGCGACAGTGGTGCGCAGGGTAATCCGCATGGCTTCGCCGAATGCCTGTGGAAGAAGCCCGCCGACAATGATCAGGGTTCCTGTGGCACGAATCCCAGTGGTACCCAGTACTTCCTGCTCGGCAAGATCCTGCGTATCGATGTCGATACGCGCGGCGGTTCAGTCAGCGCAGACATGTGCGGATCGGTCGGTATCAGTCCGGCCGAGTTTTCGATTCCGGCGAGCAACCCGCATGTCGGCACGAGCAATACCTGCGACGAGATCTGGCTGCACGGATTCCGCAACCCGTGGCGTTTCAGCTTCGATCGGGCCAACGGAAACCTCGTGATTGGCGATGTCGGCCAGAGCAACTATGAGGAGATCACGGTCCAGGCTGCCGGCGTGGGCGGCAGCGACCATGGCTGGAGTCGCTGCGAGGGACACCACTACTACGATGCTTCGGGGAGCGGAACCACGTGCCCGGCAACTACGAGCACGATCGCGCCCGTCATCGAGTATTCGCATTCCAATGGCTGTGCTGTCACAGGCGGATTTGTCTTTCGCGGCCCCTCTTCCAGTCTCAACGGCACCTATTTCTTTGGCGACTCCTGTACGGGTGCCTTGTGGTATGCGACAGCGGGCGCGCCAGGAGCCGTTTGGTCGGCTGGCCTCAACAACACCACCCTGAGTGTAGGTTCGACCTACGGCTACGGCGAGGACGAGGTCGGCAATGTCTATATTGCGCAAGCCAATGGCAGCGTGCGCAAGATCGTTTCCGACTTTATTTTCAAGGACGGATTCGGCAACTAGCCCAGGAGCCTGTTGGACTTTACCCGGCCGGGCTGCGAATCCGTCTGTGCGGTTCATATTTCCGCCGCTTTTTGACCCATAGAACCACTATGGGCCTGCAAATCGTCGAAAATCTGCCCACACACAGCCGAATTCTCGCCTCAACCTGCAAAGCCCGACAGGCTCCTGGTGCTTGGTCATTCTTTGAACTGAGCCGTCGATTCGCACGGATGACTTTTTGCAGGATGCCATTGGTTTTGGCCGTGCCAACGAAGGGCTTCCGATTGCGCAAGAACCGCACTGGCCTTTGTGGGTCAGTGCTGCGCGCTGACGCTCTCTTGATCCTGACCAGAAGCGTTCGATCACGGGCCGAACCCGGCGTGTGCAGAGAACAGGGCAGCCCCACCGAAGCGGATTGCGCCTTGCAAGGGCTGAAGCAAGCACAAATAGTTCAAATATCCCGCAAGCACTACACCAGACCGAACCTGTTCCGGCCAACGGCGGCGGATTATTCCCCGTCGTGCCGGAATGGCTTCATCCTGCGCGCAGCCGGGCGAGTCCCCGGAGAATCATTTGCCGCACAATCGTGCGCGCTGCACAGGTGGCGCTTCGCTATGGAACCGCCGCAGCCCACTCCGGCGTCGCGAATTTTTCACGGACCAATTGCTCGGCGCGGGACAGCTCATCCGCGGTCAAATGATCGTCACTCAGACCATGTTTGAGACGGAAAGTCTCGATCATGCGCTTGATGATCGTGTCCCTCGGCAGACCGGTCTGGCTGCGCAGCGGATCGACCCGCTTCGCCGCGCTGAGCGTGCCCTTGTCGGAGAGCTTCTCACGGCCAATACGCAATACCTCGAGCATCTTTGTGCTGTCGATGTCGTAAGCCATGGTGACGTGATGCAGCACGGCGGAGCCGCGTCGGGTCTGCGCGGCACCGGCGATCTTGCCGGCCGGTGAGGTGATGTCGTTTAGCGGCTGGTAGCTGGCATGGATGCCGAGCACGGCCAGCGCATCAATGACCCAACTGTCCATGAGCTGGTAGGACTCCTGGAACGACAGCCCGGCCACGAGCGACAGCGGTGCGCAAATCGAATAGGTGATCGTATTGCCCGGCTCGATGAACATCGCGCCGCCGCCACTGATCCGGCGAACCACTTCGATACCGTGCCGTCGCGCCGCTTCGCTGTCGACTTCGTTGCGCAGCGACTGGTGGCGACCGATCACGACCGCCGAACTCGCCCATTCCCAGACGCGCAGCGTCGGTTTGCGGCGCCCGCACGAGACCTCGCTGGTGAGCACCTCATCCAGCGCCATGTGCATGCTTGGCGACTGCGCATCGGCATGGATCAATTGCCATTCGTGCTCGTGCCAGCATGTGCGGCTCATGCCTGCGCTCCGGCATCGATGGATCGCCGTACCGCTGTCGCCACGCCAGCCGGCGTAATTCCGTAGAGGCTGACTTTATCGTCCAGCGCGGCTTCGATTGCCCGTGTCAACGCCTCGTGCGAAGCATCAGCCGCCAGCCCGTCCAGCGCCGCATCGATGACATCGAGAGCCGAATCGGGTTCGATGAAGAAATCGCCACTGACACGGACGCACGCCAGTCTCCCATCCGTCACGTCCAGATCGACCACCACCAGCTTGCCGCCTGGAATCTTGTATTCGCCATGCATTTGGCCCAGTCCCCACAACGTAATCGAAATAATTGCATGCAGTAAGACATGCTGTTCATGGCAGCCGACTGCTTTCACATGGAGGCCACGAAGCGCGGTTCGGGTTGGCAGTCAGGTGAGATTTCCAACGAGCGAACGCACGCGTCAACGAACCGATCATACAGCGCAAACGCATGCCGGCCCCGTCAGCGGTCGCGGCATGGCCCGGCGTCTCCAGAAATCCACCAGTCGCATCGCATCCAGACGAATCGCCGCGAGTCACACGACCGGATTTGGGCTCCACATATGGATGTTCCGTTCTCATGCCAGTCAAGGCAATTCTGCCGAAGCTGGAGTAACCATGATGAAGCCGATGATCACAACAACGTTGTTCGTTGCCACGGCGCTGCTGTCGGCAGCTGCCGTTGCCACCCCAGAATGCACGCAGGCGCCAAAGGACAAGTGGATGTCCGAAGCCGCCATGAAGCAACAGATCATCGATCACGGCTACACGATCAAGGTGTCCGGCAACTGCTCCGAAATCCACGGCGAGGACAGGGCCGGCAAGAAGGTAGCGCCAAGCTGACCTGCCTGGCGGTAGTTTCGGCTCAGGTAGTAGCAGTTCGCTTTCCCTCCACTCACACACACCTCCGCGATGTCAGGTGATCACCGAGCCGCATCAACGTGATCACATCTTGCCGGTTATGATCCAGTACACGGGCAAGATTGACGCTTGACTGTCCGCGCAGGTAAGCAAGCCAGGCAGCGGGCGCTTCGGATCCCGGCAGATCATCCTCACGAATGATGCGCAGCACCTCACGCTCGATCGTTGCGAGCTTGCAGTTGATCAAGTTGTGCTTGTAGACGCGACGGGTTGGATGCAGCCAGTCGATGTGCGGTAGCTCGGCGAGTCGGTGGTCGACGCGGTTGAGGCGCAGGCGGCCTTTCAGCAGCGGCGCGTCATAGCTTTTTCCGTTGTAGCTGACCAGGACAGTTTCGGGCGATAGCCAGTCGGAGAACATCTGCAGCATCGCGCGTTCGCCGCCGATGGCCGTCAGATAGAGTTGGCGTACTGTGAGCAGGTCGTCTTTCCATGCGGCCACGCCGATCATGAAGGCACGTGTGCCGACGCCGCCGGCAAGCCCCGTCGTTTCCGTGTCGAAACAAAGCAGCCGTCGACGATCGATTGGATCCTCGCAGAAGGCTGGCACCTCAATGGTCGATGAGGCTTCGTAATTCAACACCGTTTCGACATAGTGCAATCCCGGTGCGATCTCTTTGCCAGCCGGCGGCTTTAGCGCGCGTCGCTGAGATTTTTCTCGATGGTGGATCAGTTTTCGCAATGCTTCGAATCGGCGTTCCTTCTCTCCCGGGTTCGAGAACGATGGGCGCGACAATGAAGTAGGCACTTCTGCTGCTGATTTAGAGAGAGCTGGCGCTGACTCCAGCCCGGCATCCTTGCGCAATCGACGCAACTTGTCGGCAACGATGCTCATGCGTCGAGCAGGGCGAGCACGGTCGCAGCCGATTCGCACTGCGTCGCGCCCGGACTCTCATCCGCTTCGGCTACCGGGCCAATGCAGGCTGGGCAGCCGCCCGTGCAATCACACCCCTCGACCAGCGCCATCGCTTCGCGCACGAGCAACTGTGCACTGCGAAACAGCGGCTCGGCCAACCCCATTCCGCCGGGAAAGTTGTCATAGAGATACAGCGTCGGCAGAAACGCATCGCTCTGGTCTGGATCCGCCGGCTTTCCACCTGCGTCGCGCCATTGACCACGGCCATTGCCATCGCGCGTGGCGAACCACGCAGCATCGCCCGAGCCGACCGCTTTCTGCAGGTCGCCGCCATCGGCCATCGCGCGCAATGATGCGACCGTGTGCAGGGCATAGGCCGCACCGAGGAATCCGTCGAGCGCTTCCTGACGACTGCTGAAGTTTGCTTCGAGTGTGGACTGGGTCAGCTGCCACCAGAGCGCGCTCGTATGTAACTCTTGGTCGGGCAGGTTGACCGGTCCATAGCCGATGTTTTCGTGGCTGTAGAAGCGGATCTTCTTGTATCCCGAGACGCGCCGGACCACGTGCACTTCGCCGTGGTGACACGTGCCGTGTCCGGCATTGGCGCCGTCGAAGCGTTCCAGCACCTTGAGCCGCGTGTAGTCGATAGCATCGGTGTAGTAGTCAGCCGTTGTTCGCGTGACGAAGGCCTTGCGCCCTTCCCAATCGAGACGTTCGATCTGAAAAGGCTTCGACTGAACCATATAGATCGCTCCTTCGTAGAGGGTGAGTGCGGCGCTCGAATAGTCGACTTCGGCGATCACGGTTTGACGTCCATCAGTACGATCCACGACCACGAAATTTCCATCGGCGACCGAGCGCAGGCTGACCGCACCGGCCGGATAGCTGTCGGCGATCCAGTCCCAGCGTTCGCCTTCGTGGTGGAGCACCCCTGACTCGGCCAGCACTTCCAGGAACTCGTCGACGCCCGATTCACCAAACTGGTCACCCGAAGTGAAGGGAAGTTCAAACGCCGCGCAGCGGATGTGATCGAGCAGGATCAGCAACTGATCGGGCGCGATGCGCGCGTGTTCCGGTGATGCCGAATCAAAGAACTCCGGATGACGCACGACGTACTGGTCGAGCGCCTGGCTTGAGGCAACCATGATGCCGAGTGACGGCTTGTGACGCCGCCCTGCGCGGCCGAGGCGTTGCCAGGTTGCCGCGATGGAGCCCGGGAAGCCATTGAGGATCGCCACATCAAGCGCGCCGATGTCGACGCCGAGTTCCAATGCGGAAGTGCTGACAACGCCATCGACATTTCCTGCACGCATCGCCCGTTCCGTCTCGCGCCTTTCGGTCGGCAGGTAACCGCCACGATAGGCACGGATGCGCACCGGCTTGCGCGGATCGTGATCGAACACGTCCTTCAGATACTTCGTCAGCACTTCGACCATGAGTCGCGATTGCGCGAACACGATCGTCTTCATCTTTGCCCGGATCGCGTGCCGGGCGAGACGCATAGATTGAGAGCGTGCGGAGGCGCGAATGCCGAGATCAGGATTGATCACTGGCGGATTCCAAAGCAACACATGCCGCTCACCACACGGTGCGCCGCTCTGCGTAATCGCATGGACAGGCTCGCCGAGCAGGGCTTCGGCGTGTTCCTTTGGATTGCCGATGGTCGCCGAGCAAAGAATGAAGGTCGGCGAGACGCCGTAGAACGCACACACCCGGCGCAGGCGACGAATCACGTTGGCCACGTGTGAGCCGAAAACGCCGCGATAGGTATGCACCTCGTCGATGACGATGTAGCGCAGCGATTCAAAGAACTGCGCCCACTTGGTGTGATGCGGCAGGATCGCCTGATGCAGCATGTCCGGATTGCTGACGACGATATCGCCCTTGATCCGGATCGCCTGACGCGCGTCGCTCGGTGTGTCGCCATCGAAGGTGAAGGCACGCAGGCCGAGCGCGCCCGCCGCATTGAGTTCCAGCAGTTCGGCGACTTGATCCTGGGCCAGTGCCTTGGTCGGGAACAAGTACAGCGCCTTTGCTTTCGATTCGCGAACCGCTTCGATTACGGGTAGGTTGTAGCAAAGCGTTTTGCCGGAGGCGGTAGGCGTGACCACAACTACATGCTCACCCGCCTGCACGTGATCCCACGCCTCACGTTGGTGCGAATAAAGCCTCTCGATGCCACGCCGCTCAAGCGCCTCTCGAACATCATTCGACAAGCCGGGCGGAAATTCAGCAGTGTGCGCGGGTTGCGCGGGCCTGCGAAAATAGCCGGTGATGCGATCGCCATACTTCCTGGCCCAGCGCTCGACAAGAAGCTCGACCGTGAGCGGCGAGGTTTCCTGCACCACGGGTTCGTTGGCCAGCGTCATGAGAGTGCTCCAAAGATGGCAGCAGCTTCGTATATGCGCTTGCAGTCTCACAGCATGCGACCACCGCGTCCTCGACCGCCGCCTTGTCCTTGGGCTTGCGCAACCGTGCCGGGATGATCGTGATGGCGAAATAGCGCGCAAAATTGGGGTATACCGCCGTCAACTTCGGCTCGTAGCGATCAGGCTTGGCGACCAGCGCCCTGGGGTTGTCCGGCACCCCCACGCGCGGCACGCCGCCGAACGCGACGATGGTCGTTGCGATAGGACAAATCACGATCAGACGTATAGACGGCCAATTCAATACCCTCCTATTGATTCGGCCCTTAAACGGTAGGACTTTGCCTATTCCTTCTCCCGCTGGCGGGAGAAGTACCCGAAGGGGGATGAGGGTGGTGCTTTGCATGAAACGCTTATACATCGGGCTTCGCCCGACTACCCTCATCAGCCTGTCGGCAGCTTCTCCCGCCAGCGTACCCATAGGGCATAAAGAAGAAGCATTCAGTAGCGATTATTTAAGGGCCGAATCAATAATGCGCCTCGCGGTACTCGCTCCACAACAGCCGCCGCGTCACCCCTTTGCGCGCCAGCTGCTTGAGCGCATCCGCGTAGTTGGGCCACACACAGGCCTTGGTTGAACCGCCATGTGCCGGCCCCCGATATAGCCGCCAGCTCCAGCTCGGCGTCGCTCAATTCCGGATCCGGCGGCCAGGTCAGCCCGGACGCGGCGAACCGCGCAATCACCCGTTCCACCGTGGAACGCACCACGCCCAGCCTGCGCGCGATCAAGCGCTGGCTGAGGCCTTGTTCAAAATGCAGATACAGCAACTCGCGAATCTGTCGCATGGGAAGTCTCGATGGGGTCAAGGAAAACCTCACGGGCAAAACCGCAAGGATGAACCCCTCTCAACCAAACGCCGTCACTGGCTTCCCATGCTCCGGAATCGCGCCTGAGGCTCTGGCTTCACATGCGCCGGAATCGTGGCTTCTCATGGCCCGGAACCGTGGCTTCCCATGAGCCGGAATATCCAGGCGTCTCCTCAATCAGGCTCATACTTGGTCATGTTGCAATCTTGCGAAGCCGTATTGCTCGTCTTCTGTATGAGAACGAACTTCACCGTTTTGGCATGAAAGCGAACACGCAAGTGGTGCGATTCAGCCATTCAGATGCCGATATTCGCCAGAACGGGTACGGTGGTAAAACGCCGGTCCAATACGAGTCGTCGGTTCCGATCGGGACAAAACCATTGACGGGAGCATACGTTTCTGCAAATTAGCCCGATCGGTATAAAAACCGCTATGCATGCCGCCCATGAGCACTCCATTTTCCCGATCAGGACAAGCTTCGCCGGAAGCGCTTTTGAGCATCGGGATCGCCGTGCGTCAGGCGCGACGCAGTCATGGATTGACCCAAACCCAGCTTGCGGGATTGGCTGGCACCGGACTGCGCTTCATCAGTGAGTTGGAGCGCGGCAAACCCACCGTGGCCTTGGACAAGACCCTGGCTGTTCTCGCGGTGCTGGGTCTGAGTTTCCAGATCAGCGCGGCCAACCAATGAGCGAATCGCTGACCGTCACGCTGTTCGATCAGCCCATCGGCAACCTTGTGATTGCCGGTGAGCAAAGTCCGCAAGATTGGATTTTCACCTACAAGTCCGATTACCTGGCTTCGTCGATGCCAGTGCCGCGTTCGGTTGCAATACCTCTCCAGGCGGATGCCTTTCAAGGCGCAGTGGTTCGCAATTGGTTCTGCAATTTGCTGCCAGAAGGTGGCGTACGCGAGGCCATCACCGCCCGGTTGCGCATTCCTCCGCGCGATGACTTCGCCTTGTTGGCGGCTATCGGCGGCGAATGTGCAGGCGCAGTGAGTATTCAATCGCCAAGCCCTCCGGCCGAACTTCGGCACGAGGAAGAAAGCGATCTGGAAACGCTACTGTTCGCGCAGGGTGAAGACGCGGATGAAGGCGCCTGGGCTTTGCTGGGAACACCCTTGCGTCTGTTGCTGGCCGGAGCCCAAGACAAGATAGCTGTCATCGCGAAGCCCGATGGCCGACTGCGCCTTCCGGCCCGCGGCGAACTCAGTACCCACATTCTCAAACCCGAGCGTCGGCGACCAACTCATCGAGCAGGGCTGCAATGGCAAGCGTATCGCGCGTGCCATCCAGTCCGCTGGAAAAAACGCCCATCAATTGTTGGCACAGGCTTCGGCGTGACCGTCCTTGCGTCAGCGGCTTCCCATGCTCCGGAATGCTGGCTTCTCATGGCCGGAATATCCAACTGATATAGAAGACGCCAATCGTCCGATCAACTCCTGAAACGGTGGGTCGATTTTGAGCGACCTCGCCTCCGTCTTACGTGCGCGCCGGCTTGGCTGAGCGTGCACCGCTCAATCTGTAATGCGACGAAGCGCTCCATGAAGCCAATTTCGGCGGCCATGCCGACAGCGGCTCGACTTTCCCTGGGGCGCCACATGAGATCACATTGACATCCTGGAAAGCAGCGCGTAAAAAGCTCATAAAAGATCTGTTATGCATTTAAAGAATCATATGTGAGCTATGAAACGTCAAGAGTCTGAGTTCGCTAGCCCTGCTGCCGAGGCAACCGGGCACCATCTGGGCGCCTTGGTTCGGCAAGCGCGTGTAGCGCGGCAGTGGACTCAAGCCGAGTTGGCAGAACGCTCCCGAGTCAGCATCGCCACACTCAAGCGGATTGAGGGGGGGGCGTTGTCCACCTCACTCGGCGCGTGGCTGGCGGTGCTCGAGCGCGTAGGGCTGATGTCGCGCTTGGCAGATCTTAGCGATTCGACTTCCGAAGCCTTGCTCAACGAGACTCGAGCCAAGCGTTCACGCCGCAGCCCGGTAAAAACTGACTTGGACTTCTGAGATATGTCCGAACGCATCGTCTTCATCCACTTGCCAGGTGAAACCGAGGCCGTGCCAGCCGGCCGGCTGACGATGCTCGAGCAAGGCCTGCAGGTTCAAGCCTCAAGCTTTGCCTACGGCCGCCGTTACCTGCAGCGAGCCAGTGCTGTACCTGTTGATCCCGTTGCGTTGCCGCTTGCTGAAGGTCGTGGAGGCGCAGACTTGGTACCGCCGGATGGCCTGACTCTGTTCGGCGCACTTCGTGACGCGACCCCGGATGCCTGGGGTCGTCGCGTCATCGAGAACCGTCTGAGAGCGCCGCCCAACGGCTTGCCCGAATCGATCTATCTGGACCATGCGGGCTCGCACCGCGCCGGTGCATTGGATGTGCGGCCGACCCCAACCAGCGATCCGGTTGACGCTGCGCTGCCGTCGTTGATGGATTTGGGCCACCTGCTCGACGCGGCCGCACGTATTGAGGGTGGCGAGCCGGTGCCCGCACATCTGGAGGTGCTATTTGCCGGCGGTCCATCCGTCGGTGGGGCGCGGCCCAAGGCAGTGGTCAATATCGATGGTGGTGAATGGATTGCCAAGTTCCCTTCCGCGAATGACCGCTTCAATGTGCCGATGATCGAACGCGCCACATTGGAGCTGGCTCGCGAAGCAGGGCTCGAAGTGCCCCGTACCCGGATCGAGTCATTGGCCGATGACCGACAGATCATGTTGATCGAGCGATTCGATCGCTTGCCACTGCCCGGCGGAATCGGTCGCCGACACATGGTCAGTGCTCTCACTCTGCTGAAACTGCACGAGCAGGACTCGCCAGATTCCAGCTATGCCTCAATTGCCGATGCGCTCGGCCAACATGGCGTGAGCGGCCGCATCGCAGGTGATCGGGAAGAGCTCTATGCACGCATGGTCTTCAATATTCTGGTGACTAACGACGATGATCACCTTCGCAATCATGCCTTTCTCTACGATGCACAAGCAGCAGGCTGGCGCCTGAGCCCTCTTTACGACGTGGTGCCCAAGCCTCAGGCAGCCCAGGAGCGCATGCTGCATCTTTCAGTCGGGCCGCAAGGCCGACTGGCGCGGCTGGACAACGCGATGACGGGTGCAGGACGTTTTGGTTTGCTGCCACCCGCTGCGGCCGCGATTATTGATCGGGTGGTGCGTGCTGTGCGCAGCTGGCGCGATACATTCGAGCAATTGGGAGTATCACCACGCGATTGCGATCAAGTCGCCACGGCCTTTCGGCGAGCCGCCGATATCGGCATGCGAGATGTCGAAAGGCTGCTCTAGGTAGTTCATTTAGAAAAGAGGACGCATTCGACTACGGACCTCACAAACTGCGGAGTTTCCACAAGCTCAACCTGCTGATCGCTAAGCCAGGTCGTCCATTTTTGACGGTAACTCGAACGTTGCGTCCCAGCTTTCTCAAATAGTGAATCGCAGTGCCCGCTACCCAAGCTACCATTCAGACACAAGCCAACTGGGGTGCCGTGGAGCGCGTGGCGAATGCCAAGCGTGTGACCCGCTTGGCGCAGACGAGCGTCGACGACGATTCGCTCACTGCTTGGCTGATTGAAGCGGCTGTGCGCTACGCCGGTAAGCCCGTTTCAGTGACCAGTCTGCAGTCGCTGCCCGTGCCTTTCCCACTGGCCTTCATGCGACCTCTGGCCTACCCAGTGTCGAAAAGCCCAAGCCGGGCCCTGCATAGCGAGGGGCAAAGCAATCAGTTTGTTTCGGTTGGCGCAGACATCTAGCAAGTGGCGCGGTAGCAAGGATGCTGCAGTCGCAATGCAAATGGCAGACGACAGGCGGATTGATGCTCGCAGGGCGGCACAGAGTGCTTGGGTCAATTCCGGCTATTTGCCAATTCCGGGACGTTCAAGCCTGTCACAGAACCTGCCACAAACATGTCTCAGGCTCTAAACCGGCACATGGGGCACGGCGTCAGTTCTGGAAGGATTTGGTGACCCCAGCACTAAAAATACCAGGGTTTACGCCACAAAAAACCCGTCATTTGAGCGGGCCGGATCGATGTAATGCATTGATTTTCAATGGAATTCGTGTGGTATGGGTGGGCTCGAAGAGTGTCACTTATGTCTATATACAGAGCCATTCTTTAGCGCGTGGTGTAGTAAGTTGCCGTCAAAGTTACCGTCATGAGCGTGTTGCTGCTCGGTAACGGATCACAGGCGAGGAGATGGAATTCTCGGCAATTCGCAGGTCGCGAGATATAACTGAACTTGGAGTTTGGCGCAGTCATTGCGGTAGCGGGAATGTTGTAAACACACCGTAAGTGTTGACATTGTCATAATAAACGCAACATGCTGACACCATGGCAGTCCCGCCCACCAACTACGAAGAGCAGGTGCTTGAGCTGGCTCGCAAGCATCACCTGCTGCGCGCGCGAGATCTGTCAACACTGGGCCTCCCCACGATTACGCTAAGCCGCCTGGTTGCGGCAGGTAAGCTGGATCGGGTCGCGCGCGGGGTGTACAGCCTGCCGGGACGAGCCATCAGCGCGCATCGATCGCTGGCGGAAGTTGCCATCCGTGTTCCGCGCGGGGTGGTTTGCCTGCTTTCTGCGCTGCGCCTGCATGAGATCGGAACCCAGGCACCGTTCGAAGTGTGGCTGGCGATTCCGCACAATGTCCCGATACCGAAGCTGGGGAAACCCCTACTCCGAATCGTGCGCATGTCTAATGCCGTGCTGAGCGCGGGCGTTGAGTCCATCGAAATCGATGGCGTCAGCGTGCCAGTGTTCAATGCAGCCAAGACCATCGCGGACTGTTTCAAATTCCGCAACAAGATCGGCCTCGATGTGGCGCTGGAAGCGCTGCATGACGCGTGGGGTGCCCGTCGAGTGACAATGGATGAGCTCTGGCACTACGCCACGATCGACCGCGTGCACAACGTAATGCGCCCATATCTGGAATCCTTGAGTGTTTACTCAGCAGTCAGAAATATAGGCAACACTTGGATGCTTGAAGAATGAGCGAATCAGGCGCGGCCGATTGCCCATGTCGGCAAGTTGAGTGGCTATTCGATCCTCGAGGCTTTCGCCCTTCTGTAGTGGTCGCCGAGCATTGCCAGTGCGCTTGGCATGGCTCCAGACCAATTCATCAGGATTGAGATCTGGCGCATAGCCTGGCAAAAAGTGCAGCGTCAGCTTTCCTTCGAGTTTGTCTATGTAGTTTCGTACCGCACGGGTCTTGTGCGCAGGCAGTCCATCGACGATCAGATGGACGGGCTTGCGACGTCTGTGCATCATCCGGCGTAGCAAGTCGATGAAGAGATCGCCGTTCAAGCCGCCCTTGTAGGTGGCAAACCAAAAACCTCCCTTGGCGTTGACTGCCGAAGCAGCACTGATCCCCTGGCGTTGCCCAGGCACCGAGACGACCGGTGTTTCTCCCTTGGCTCCCCATGTCGTGCCGTGTACCGAGTCGGCGCGGAATCCTGATTCATCCCAGAAGTAGATCACCGCCTTTGTCTGCTTGGCTTTGCGGGCTATCGCGGGGTAGGTTTCCCGCTGCCAGCGCGCGATCGCTTCAGGGTCGCGCTGATAGGCACGTTGCAGGGGTTTCTGCGGCGTCAGACCGGCGCGTGCCAGCACGGCACCCACCGATGCCAGACTCAGCGTCACATCAAAGCGCTGCGCAATCAGCTCACGCGCGATTTGCCGCGTCCATAGGCCGAAATCGAAACCGTACTGCATCGGGTTCTTGCCATTGATCCAACGGAAGACTTGCTGTTCCTGCGCCGCAGTGAGCTTGCGCGGACGACCCGTGCCCTTCCTCAAGCGCAATGCACGCTTGCCGTTGCCGCGCCCACGCGCCTTCGCGCGCACTTTGTACGCCCATGTGCGATGCATGCCGAACGAAGCGGAGACGACAGCCGGTGACTCACCTTCCTTCATGCGCTCAAGCGCAGTCAGGCGCATCTCTTCCAGCGCTTCGCGTACTACGGTTCGACCATCTCTCTTCATGCAGATTTCGATCGCGCTGAAGCGTGGAAAGTTCAATATTGTTCCCTATATTTCTGACTGATGAGTAAGGTCAGCTATCAGGTCCGACTCCGATGAGCCGCAACGTGGCTGCCTCGGTACGCGCACGACTCAAGAACCACGCTGATGCGACCGGGGATGACTACAACCTGTTATTGACTCGCTACGGACTGGAGCGCCTGCTCTACCGCCTGTCCGTTTCGAAGCATTCGTCCAACTTCCTGCTCAAGGGCGCGCTGTTGTTTCTTGTATGGCACGATTTGCCGAATCGGCCCACACGCGACGCCGACCTTCTAGGATTTGGGGCCGACGACATCGACTCCCTGGTCGCGGTGTTCCAAGACGTATGCGCGGTGCCCTGTGAAGACGGTGTGCAATTCGAAAATGACGCGATCCACGGGGAAGCAATCCGAAAGCAAGCAGGTTATGGAGGCGTACGGATCGGCATTCCGGCGATGCTGGATGGCGCGAAGCTGGCGCTGCAAGTGGATGTGGGGTTTGGCGACGTAGTGACGCCACAAGCAGAGGCCATTATTTATCCCGTACTCCTGGATGACCAGCCGCCGCCACATCTGCGCGCCTATCCGAGATACACGGTATGTGCGGAGAAACTGCAAGCAATGTGCCGCTTTGGCATCACGCTTTCGGAAGCCGCTCACTTTCTAGCGCTGCCGGTACAGGAGCCGGGTGAGGCAATTCGGGCCACCATCGACAAGATCAGGAAGCGAATGACCTATGCAGTGGAGAAGGGTAAGTTGGACTGCGAAGTCATTTCCGGCACCCGGTGCCAATGGCAGACGACAGGCGGATTGATGCTCGCAGGGCGGCACATAGTGCTTGGGTCAATTCCGGCTATTTGCCAATTCCGGGACAATTCCGGGACGTTCAAGCCTGTCACAGAACCTGCCACAAACATGTCTCAGGCTCTAAACCGGCACATGGGGCAGGGCGTCAGTTCTGGAAGGATTTGGTGACCCCAGCACTAAAAATGCCAGGGTTTACGCCACAAAAAAGCCCGCCATTTGAGCGGGCCCGACGGATGTAACGCATTGATTTTCAAGGGATTCTGGTGGCTATGGGTGGACTCGAACCACCGACCCCAGCATTATGAGTGCTGTGCTCTAACCGGCTGAGCTACATAGCCAGAATTCCCAAATGTATCGCGTTGCTTCACTGCGAGTACTGCGCGCCAAGCGGCCGGACGATATCGCCGTGCGAGCCTGGGACTCGGAGGGGCATCGGATTCTAGTGGCTGCGTCGTCGGTGTCAAGCGTGGATGTGGATCCGGCAAAGCTTGACTTCGGTGTGCTTGCCTTGCTTCGGTCTTTCTCACTGTGGAAGAATCGTGCAAATCGGGAGGTTCCGTGGCCTTCTCGGGTTTGGAACCGCCCACGTTTGTCCGCCGACCCGCGCGCGATGTCGCGCCTGCGGGATTGCAGGACAAGGAGTCTCATTGTGATCGATCCAGATGGCTATCGCCCGAATGTCGGAATTGTCCTGATCCGGGACGATGGCCGCGTGTTCTGGGCGCGTCGGGTCAATCGCGATGGTTGGCAGTTCCCGCAGGGTGGAATGCGTACCGATGAGACGCCGATCGAGGCGATGTATCGCGAGCTTGAGGAGGAGACCGGCCTGCAACCCGAGCATGTTGAGGTGCTTGGGGCGACGCCGGGCTGGTTGCGCTATCGATTGCCGAACCGCTTCGTGCGCCGCAATGTGCGCCCGACCTGTGTGGGCCAGAAGCAGGTCTGGTTTCTGCTGCGCTTTACCGGTGAGGAGACGCATTTTCGCCTCGATGCCAATGAGAAGCCCGAGTTCGATCTGTTTCGCTGGGTCGATTTCTGGTACCCGAGCGAGCACGTGGTTGCGTTCAAGCGCGACGTCTATGAGCAGGCCTTGCGTCACTTGCGGCCGATGGCGGAGGCGCTTTGCCAGATTTCCCTCGGCGAGATGCGGGAAGCGCCAGCGGTCGATCGGGCGACGCAGTACTCGCGTTGATTGCAGTGTCAAACGCGGCAGCGGCTGACAAACATTTGCCATTGAATGGCGGGGTCCGCGCAGGGGTCTGGCGAGCAATGTGCGTATTTTCAATGACGTAACCGATACGACCATCCGCGATGCGGCTGGTCGGGCGCATCCTCCTTGTCGCTGATTGGCCAGAAGCCGAGCGAGGCGATCGTTTGCGACCTGCGTCTGTAAAAGCAGGCGCTGCCTGATCTCAAGGCGGTAATTGTCTGTTGCGAGAGCAGCGTGGACTTCGTCAGTCGCAAACTGTTCGTGGACACCTCCGAATCCGAGGACGCGCATATCGACTGGCTGGAAATGCAGCTCGGCCTGATTGAGCAGCTTGGCGAAGCCAACGGCCTGCTCGCCAGAATCGGTAGCTAAAGGTAACGGCGGATCAGCCGGGTACCAAGCCGACGCCGGCAAATGCGGCAAGTACGCGCTGATACTCGTTGTCGAGGCGTTGCGATAGGGATTCGAGCACGTTGCTGCGACCTGCTTTGGCGTCGCTTTCGGCGAGTTTGGCCAGCTCCGCGAGTGGTAATGCTCCGACATTGGCGCTCGAGGATTTGAGGGAATGGGCTATTTCGGCGACGGCAGCATGGTCGCCGCCGCCGGCCGCTTCTCGCAATCGCGCGAGTAGTTTGGGCGTGTCGTCAAAATAGACCTGAACCAGTTCAGCGAAACCCTCACCCATGATTTCCAGCAATTCATGGACGGTAGCCTGGTCGACCGCCGGCATTTGGCTCGCCGCGGCCGTTTCGACCGTGTTGACGGCGATCACGGCAGGCGCGACCGCCGGTGTCGCTTGCGCCATGGAGGGCGCAGCCGCATCCGGCGTAGCCGTGGATGCCTTCGCCAGCCAGTGCACAATCGTCTTCTGCAGCAAGGGGCGGTTGAGCGGTTTGGTCAGGTAGTCATCCATGCCGGCGGCGAGGCACTTTTCGCGATCCCCGATCATCGCGTTGGCGGTCATGGCGATGATCGGCATGCGCGGCAAGCCACGGGCGGCCTCGTCCTCGCGTCGCTTTCGCGTTGCGGTATAGCCGTCCATGACTGGCATCTGGCAGTCCATAAGTACCAAATCGAAGCGACTGGCGGCGAGCTTCTCGAGGGCGATGCTGCCGTCGCTGGCTGTTTCGACCTCGATGCCGAACAGCGTCAGGAGCCGGCCGGCGACCTTGGCATTGACCGGGTTGTCCTCGACCAGCAAGGCGCGTCCGTGCAGGGATGGCCAGACATGATCCGGAGAATCCTCGTATTCGGCCTCAGGCGCGCTTAGCAGTGGGCCTTCGCGATGGATCTCGACATGGCTGATGCCAAGCAGGCTGCTCAGGGTCTCGCGTAGCTCGCGCTCGTCGTAATTGGCGGAAAGGGCGGCAACGCGTTCGTCGGAGCGGAGATCCTGCACGCTTTCGTGGTTGCCGGCGAGCACGATGCGAAGTTGGTCTAGCGAGGGATCGCGGCGGATGTTGCGCACAAGGGCGATCGTCGCGGCGCCAACGCGGGCGACATCGATGAGCAGGATCTCGAAGTTCCAATGCTCGCCCTTGGTCGAACCCGCGCGCAGCTTGCCCAGCGCATCGACGGCGAGATTGCTGTGCAGGTGACTCACGCCAAGCTGGGTCAACAGCATGCCCGAGCGGCGCAGAACCGCCTCGTCACCACTCAGGACAAGCGCGCGCACACCAGCCAGATCCGCGCGTCCGCGGACATCGCCGATGGCTTTCTGCAGTGGCACATTGAACCAGAACACCGACCCGCGGCCCAGCTCGGAGCGCACGCCGAGCTTGCCACCCATCAGGTCGACGAGGCGCTTGCAGATGACCAGGCCAAGCCCGGTTCCGCCGAATACCCGGGTCGTCGATGCATCAGCCTGGCTAAATGGCTTGAACAACCGCGCGACCGCCTCATCGGAAAGGCCAATGCCGGTGTCGCGTATGGCGAACATGACTTCGTGATGGGTACGCGATTCGCCACGCTTGCCGATCTGGATCGTCACCCCGCCGCGTTCGGTGAACTTGATCGCATTGCTGACGAGATTGGTCAGCACCTGGCGCAGGCGCACGGGATCTCCGCGAACGGCAAGGCGCACCGCTGGATCGATGACGACGCCGAGGCGCAGACCTTTCGCGGTGGCACTGCCCTGCATGAGCTTGGCGACCGAATCGACCAGTTCCTTGAGGTTGACACCGACGCATTCCAGCTCGAGCTTGCTCGCCTCGAGCTTGGAGAAATCGAGGATGTCATCGACGATGCGCAGCAGTTCCATCGCCGAGCGGTAGGCAGTGGCGAGGTACTCGCGCTGGTCGGGCTGCAGGGGCGTTGAGCGCAGAATGTCGAGCAGCGGCACGATGCCATTTAGCGGCGTGCGGATCTCGTGGCTCATGGTGGCGAGGAACTCGCCCTTGGCCATGGTCGCGGCCTCAGCCTCCTGACGCGCGGCGAGGAGCTCGCCCTGGATCGCGCGCAGCGATTCAAGCTCGCGCAGAATGGCTGGTGGGATAGTCGGTTCGCGCGCTGCTTGCGCCGCCAGCAACGGGGTTTCGATTCCGGCAGAGGGTTCTTCCCTGCGACCAACAAGACTGAGAACGATGGCCGCCGAGGCGAACACGATCAATCCGATGGCCGGCCATAGCACCGGCAGTTGTGGCAGCACGATCATGGTCAGTGCGGCGAGCAGGCTGCCGATCGAAAGTCCGGCAACCAACACGTTGCGTTGACGAGGGTGCCGGATCTGTTCCTGTGAATTGTGGTGTGGCTTGTGCATGGAGGCGCTCAGGCGTGGGCAGCTTTGAAATCGTAGGTCGTGTCGCGTGTCGCCTGTTGCACAAAGTTGCCCTGGATCAGATCGATTCCACAGGCCCACAGGGATGCCGCGATGCGCGCTTCCTCAACGCGCGTTGCGATCACGCGGCGCCCGCTGGCGTGTGCCAACTTCACCAGGTTGCGCAACTCGTTGTGAAGTTCGCCACCGTGATCATTGCTATAGCGCGGCGAGAGCTTGATGTAGTCCACCGGCAGATGCATGAGCATTTCAGTGGCGCGCTCGCCGCCTTCGACGCCGGAAAGTGTGAGGCTGACTCCGAGCTGTTTCATGGCGAGGGCGAAACCCATATAGCTGGCGAGATGGCTGTTCGCGTCTTCCATGCGCAGATCGATCGAGATCTGCGCCGCCGGAATGCGTCGGGATTCGAGTGCCTGGCACATCCAGTCGACGCGATCCGGATCATGCACACTGCGTGAAGACTGGTTGACGAAGAGGCGCACGTTTTCACCGCTGCGAAGGTGCTCGGCGATGGTTTCAAGGCAGCTCTCGAGCATCCAGCGATCCACCGCGCTGATCAGATCGGCCTTCTCGGCTGCAGGGATCAGTTCGGCTGCCGCATACACCCGACCATCTTCAGCGGTCAGTCGCAGCAGTGCCTGGAACTGCTTTTCTTCCTCACCGTGAAGCGACACGATCGGTTGGAAGATGACGCGAAAACTCGAATCACGCAGTGCCTTGCGGATGATTTCGGTGATCGAATCCGCCACCACAATTGGTGTCGGCGCAATGCTGACGACATTCGCCTTGATTGGCGTCCCGGCGATGGATGCGGCGTCGAGCAATGCGCGTTTGGCGGCCTCGATCATCGCGTGTGCATCGCCAGCCGCCGCCGAGAACGCGCAGATTCCGATGGCGATACTCACGTCCGATTGCGAGCCGGCAGCGCTGGACGCTGGATCGGCCACCGCCTTGCGCAACTGCTTGGAAAGCTCATCGAGAGCATCGATCGAGCGATCCGGATTGAGCAGGAGGAAGTCGCTGTCGCCGCTGCGTGCGAGCATGTCGTTCTTGCCGGCATGACTCTCGATCTGCGCAGCGATCTCGCCGATCAGGTCGGTAAATTTCGTTGCGCCGAGCTGCTGGCGCAAATCGCCTGCCGATTCAAGCGCTATGTAGAGGATGCCGCCGTTGCGTGTGGCGGCATCTTCCATGGCCAGCAACTCGGTCAGGCGCGCGCTGATCTCGGCGGGAGTATGGTCGCGCTTGACCGGCTCCCGCGTCGCCGGTGGGCGACGTCGCGCAAGCTGTCGCGATCGACGCACACGACTGGTAACGGCGGTGATCAGATGGCGTGGGGCGATCGGCTTGGACAGGAAAGCATCACCGCCCGCGCTGAGTGCCTCGAAGTGCTTTTCGGTGTCACCTTCGCCGGAAAGGAAAACGATCGGGGTCGAAATATAAGCCTCGCGCTCACGAATCAGCGCGGTCAACTCGATGCCGTTGCAGACCGGCATGTTCAGATCCATGAGGATAAGGTCGGGATCGAATTCGTCGAGTTTGTCGAGCACGGCAGACGCTTCGCCAATGGCGAGGGTGTGCATTCCGTTCTTGCGCAGGATCGACTCGGCAAAGAACGCCTGCGAACGATCGTCCTCGACAATCATGATGCGAAACGGCTCCACCTCGGTGCCGAGATCCAGTTCGCGCACGCGGCCGATGACGGCATCGGCACTCTCCGGCTGGACGATATAGGCATCGCAACCGGCGCGCATCGCGCGCAGGCGTGCGGCCAGATCGGATTTTCCGGCACCGTGGGCAATCAGCAGGATGCGCTGATCCGTGCGACCGCGTGCGGCCTGCACCAGGGCACCAATTTCCGCAATGTAGTGCTGATATCCGCCATCGAGCATGATCAGGGATGGGGTCGAGCGACTCAGCCAATCCTTGAGCTCATCGAGGCCATCGAAGTGTCTGAGCGCGTAGCCGAGGATGCCGAGTTGCAGGTCAATGGCCGTGGCCATATCACTGCCATCATGCAGGTGGCAGGCGATTCGGGCCGCGTTGTCGACCCCGGGTTCCGCATGAAGGTCGCGCTCCGCATCGCCGGATGCAGTGCTGGGACCATTGATTTCGACGATCCCGCTCGCAGGGTCGATGGTTGCGACAACGGCTGCGGCGACCACATCTTCAGGGATCGGGATAATCGTCGTTTCGATGTCCAGCGCTGGCGCTGCCGCTACGTTGCCGCTGAGCTCCGTTGAAACGGCTGCAGCGGTTGTTTGCAGAAAGGCCGGGCCAATCCGATCCGGCGCCGGCAGTGACGCAAAGCGTTGCCAGTAGCGGGACGGTGGACGGGTCAGCAATGGAAAGCCGTTCTCTTCGCTCGCTGCATAGCCGAACAGGCCGGACGGATGGTCATCGTGCGCGAGTGCGGCCTCGGCATCCCCGGTACTGCCGGCCTCGAGCGCTTCGAATCGCGCCGCCAATTCCGCGAGTAGTTGCGCATCCGGCGCGACAGGCGGATCGAGCAGGGTCCAGAGGTTTTCGGCAAAGTGCTCGAGCCGACTGGCCGTGGCACTCTCCTCCAGCTGGCGGCAGGTACTGGCCAGTGCCTCAGCATCCTCTGCCAGCAGCAGGGCGGCATTGATGTCCCAGCCCGATTCACACAAGCGCTTGCCACGCTGGCACAAGTCACCCGTGCGCAGCGGAATCTGGGTGACGTGGGCCGCGCGTAACCGCGGACGTCGAGAGGACGGCTCCCTAACCTGCATGCATTCTCCCAATCAGGATCGAACTATATCAGCCCGGACTATTCATGAATGCCACGCGCCCTCGCTTGTCCATTGAATCCACACGGCTTTTCGCTCGTTTGGCGAGCGTGCCTGCTATTGCCTCAATCACGAAAGGCCGATTGAATCCAACATTCTGCACAATCATCGCGCGGATCCAGACTCAGAACGGTTTGACGACAACAAGTATCACAATCCCGATCAGCAGCAGGGCCGGAATCTCGTTGAAGATGCGCAGCCAGCGGCTCGATCGGGAAAAACTGTCAGTGGCAAACTGGCGAACCATTCGCACCAGCAGGATGTGGTAGCCGATCAGGCCGGCGACCAGCGCCAGCTTGAGGTGGAACCAGATTCCGCTGTGCAGATAATCGGGCGCATTGAGCAGCCACCAGGCCATCAGGGCAAAACCGAAGACCACGGCGAGTGCACCGCCGACATGGGTGATCATCAGCAATCGTCGCTGCATGATCTTCAGGCGTTCGCGCACCACCGATTCACTTGCCTCAACGTGATAGACGAAAAGGCGTGGCAAATAGAACAGCCCGGCAAACCAGGTCACGACGAAAATCACATGAAAGGCCTTCAACCAGAGCATCGATTCGATCTGCGCGATAACATGCGGCGAGTATAGCCGCGCTTGACCTCGCGCCACGCCGATGGCTATAAGCGCAGTCCGTTTCGCCAGTCCGGTACCTCCATTCCCATGGCTCCCCCGCAATTCGAAATCCGCCAGGTCAATCGCTCGCGTTCACGCAGGATCTGGTTGTTCCTGGCACTGCTCTGGCTAGGCTCGCTGACCCTGACTGTAGTCGCGACCAGCCTGCTTTTGGTGTCGAGGCAGTTGGCAGTCGGCCAGTCGCCGATCGACAGCCTGGATACCTCGGCGCTGAAGATGCGCATCGCCGTGCTTGAGCGCTCCGAGCAGGTCGCCAAAGCTGCGCTCGTCGAGCTGCAGCAAACCCTGCGCGATCGCGAGGAGGAGATTGCCGGCGTGCGCGCCGACCTTGCCTTCTACGGACGTCTGGTCGGCGGTGCCAAACGTGAGGGCCTGGCCGTGCACGCGCTCAGTCTCAAGCCGGTGCCGGATTCGCGGGCCTGGAACTTCTCGGCCACCCTGACGCAGAACTTCAAACGTGGCCCGGAGACCCGTGGCAAGCTGACATTGTCGGTTTCAGGCATACGCAATGGTGCACTTGAGACCCTCGAATGGAAGGATCTCGGGCAGAAGTCCGAAAATGCCGGAATTGAATACGCGTTCAAGTATTTTCAACAGATAGAGGGCACCATCATGCTGCCCGAGGGCTTCGAGCCGAATCGCGTTCGCGCGAGCGCCGATGGTGACTCGGGTCGCAGTGACCAGGAATTCTCGTGGAATGACGCGGCCAAGGCCGAGGAGACAGAAAATGTTCGGCAATGAAAAGCGCAGCAGTCGTTCGACGTCCGCAATCACCACGCTGGTGGCCGAAGGAACCACGATCCGTGGCGACATCGAGTTCGATGGTGGCTTGCACATGGATGGCTCGGTCGAGGGTTCGATAACGGCCCATGGTGCCAAGGCGGTGCTGACCTTGAGTGAAAAGGGTCGTGTGAGCGGCGAGATACGCACGCCCAACGCGCTCATCAATGGCATGGTCAAGGGCGACATCATCGTGTCCGAACGCCTTGAACTGGCGGCTCAGGCGCGCATCGACGGCAATGTCTACTACAAGGTGCTGGAAATGGCTGCCGGGGCCCAGCTCAGCGGCAAGATGATCTACCAGGCCGAACCACCGCGGCAGTTGAGCGGGCCCGGTGCCAAGACGGATGCGGACGACGAAAGCGAAGCCAAGGACGTCGAGGCGGAGCCGGCAAAAGCTTGAAACAGCTCGATCCGGCACGATTTGAGTGGTTCACCCCGGTTGATTGCTGCATCCTGTCCCAATGAGCGATACCCCAACCCCAACCTATCTCGACTTCACCGACGCGCCGATGGTGTTCACTGCGGCCGCGGCGGGCAAGGTCACCGAATTGATTGCCGAGGAAGGCAATCCCGGGCTCAAGTTGCGCGTCTACATCAGCGGTGGCGGTTGTTCGGGCTTCCAGTATGGTTTCACGTTCGATGAGGAATGCGCCGAAGACGATCTGGCCATCGAGCGCGACGGCGTATTCCTGCTGGTTGATCCCTTGAGCCTGCAATACCTGAGCGGTGCCGAGATCGACTATGCCGAATCACTGACGGGCGCCCAGTTTGTCATCCGCAATCCAAACGCCAAGACCACCTGTGGCTGCGGATCCTCGTTTGCGGTCTAGCCCGCGTCTGGTTCCTGCCGGGAATTCGTGCCCATGAGCGCCGAACTGCGCAGTCGCCGGAATGTCTTCGCCGGCATGGCCCTCGACCGCTGCGGCGAACACCGCCCGGACCAGGCCTGGCTCGACAACGCGCTGCATGCGCAAAATTCCCGATTTATTGTCCTCGACCCCGATGGCATGGCCTTGGTCACGGCGGATACGCAGCACTTGCGTCAGCTTGATGGCACGGAGCAATCCGGGTTGCTGGCGCAGGCCTCACCGAGTCTGCTCGGCGTCGACGAGAATCATGCGCCGCATTTCCTGCTCGCGCCGGATGCGTCGGATGCTGCACGCATCGCCGAAGCCAGCGGCGGACAGTTCATCGATCTGCGTCGTGCCGGACGGATTCTTCCGGCCTTCGAGGCCGGCCTGTTCGCCTACGCACGCGGCCTCGCTCACTGGCAGGCGCGTACGCGCTGGTGCGGTGCCTGCGGCAGCGCGCTCACCCTCGAATGGGCGGGACATCGCGCTCGCTGCAGCAACCCGGCTTGTGCGATCGAACACTACCCACGCACCGATCCGGCGATCATCGTCATCGTCACCTGGCGTGACGCCTGCCTGCTCGGACGTCAGGCCGCGTGGCCGCAGGGCCGCTTTTCGACCCTGGCCGGATTCGTCGAACCGGGCGAGACGCTGGAGGACGCCGTGCGCCGAGAAGTGTTCGAGGAAGCCGGTGTGCGCGTGGTCGACAGCGACTACCACTCCTCCCAACCGTGGCCATTTCCCTCATCGCTGATGCTCGGATTTACCGCGCGTGCCGATGATCCGACGATCACGGTCGGTGACGAGATCGACGAGGCACGCTGGTTCGAGGTCGATGAATTCGTTCGCGACCTGGAGTCCGGAGCGCTTGGCCTGCCGCCGCCGTTGTCGGTTTCCTGGCGGCTGATTGAGCATTGGCTCAAACAGGCCGGGGGGCTGGAGCTTTCAGAGTTGAAAACGCCGACCATCTGGCAATGACTGGACGCGTGGGCTGCGCCCGCTACAATCCGGGACAACCTCGCCAGCGCCGAACCCCATGGCCAAGACCCTGATCGCGATTCTCCTTGTGCTGCTTAGCATGCACGCGTTGCCGGATCTCGCACGATTCCGTCGATTCGGCTGGCTGCGTGACATGCTGATCCCGGCCGGGGCGGGAGCCGAGGGCAACGCATCGCGAACGCTGTGGATCACCGGCCTGCTGCTCGTGGCCACGGCGCTGATTCAGGCCGGTCTGCATCGACACTGGTTCGGTTTCCTCGAACTGGCCTTCATGGTCGTCGTGCTCTATATGAGCTGGGGGCCGCGTGATCTCGATGAGGATATCGATGGCGTGCTCAAGGCGCCGGACAGCGAACGTCGCCGCGAGGCGGCGCAACGCCTGAACGACGGCATCAGTGAGCAGGTTTTGCCGTTCAATGCCGCTGCGGTGGTCGAGGCCAGTTTTGCCGCAGCCCTGTCGCGGCAATTCGGCGCTCTGTTCTGGTTCGCCCTGATCGGTCCGATTGGCGCCGTCGGATACCGCCTTGTGCATCTGCTCGCGCGATCACCAGCGTTTGCCGAAGCGGCCGGCGACCTGCGCCCGACCTTCGAGCGCACCGCGCTGATTCTCGACTGGCTACCTGCGCATCTGCTCGCCTGGACGCTCGCCCTGGTTACCGACTTCGATGCCAGCGTCCGCGCCTGGCGCGATTACCACGCGGCCCACGGTCAAGGTTATTTCACACTCGATCTCGGTTTTCTCGGCGCAATTGCGCGCGCTGGCGTCGATGCCGACGTGGCCGCAGGCGACGCCGGCATCGAAAGTATCGGCGACCCGCTCACCGAACTAGCCGATACGCGCATCATCCTGCGTCGCGCCCTGTACGCCTGGATCGCCATCATCGCGGTGATCGTGATTGGCGGCTGGGCGACTTGAGCATGCAGGCGTGATCCGGGCGGCTGGTCAGATCTGCCAGCCCGGCGTCTCGTTCGCGTGTCCGCGCCATGGTGATTGGAGCGCAACAAAGGGGTGGAGGCACTGCGCGGAGTATCAGGCCAACTGCTTGCCGAAAAAGCTCAATTTCAAACAGATAATTCCTCCGTCCCCTTTTCCTAGTCGAATCCGTTGCGGAAGATCAAATCCGCGACAAGTGCCGACGCCACATTGTCCTTGAGATCGAGTTCGGCGAATGCGTGCGCAGCGAAAGAGGACGCCACGAAAAATTGCGGGTTCAGGGGAGCGTTCGTGGGTATCAGCTTCACCGTTCCCTCGATCCGCAAGGTCGCACCGGCCGCGATCGTGAAGATCCCCTCGATCGATGTTGCGGTCGTGATCGCAACGCAGGGAGAACCGGAAAGCTGGCAAGACACCGATTCGACCATCGTACCGGCAGGAAGCGAGATCAGCGCCTGGACATCGTTCGCCGTCACGCTGCCATCGTTGATCGTCTCGAACGCGAAGGCGTACGTGATGGCGGTCGATGCACTTGCCGGATCGAGATCCAGGGTGACGCGCAATGCGCCGTTTGGCCCCGGCACGGGGCTGCCCCAGTTCGCAAGCATGAGTTCGCCCGGCAGGCCGGGATCGAAATAATTGCCCATGACCATGAGCTGGCCAGTGGAGGACTTGCCCAGTACACCCGAGTTCGCATGCTGCGGAAGATGCGGCTGATCCTGCGGCGACGAGTACAGGTACGCTGATCCGGAGTGCGCGCCATCGGCGATCGAGAATGCACTCAGCGCGTGGCCGGAAGAATGGAAATGCGGTTGCGTCGCGAATACTTTCCCGTTGTGCACGAATCTCGGATTCACCTTGCTGCTCGGGCCGACAGGGCCCTGCGCAAGGCGATTCGCCCAGACGAGGTTGCCGTTCGTGAGATCGATGCGCAGGAGCAGGCCGTTGGTGGCGAGCGAGGCTAGTCGGTGCGTGCCACCAATATAGAAATCATCCTGATCTCCGCGAGCGGCACCCGTGACCGAGTAGAGTACGTCGGACGGATCGCTGTAGATCGAAGTCCAGAGCACCGCTCCGGTATTCATGTTGAACCGCCGTGCGACGATCTGCGAGGCTTCGGATCCGAACGATATCGCCGTGCCCGCGTCCAGCGTCTCGATTCGACCGGTGATGAGCGGATTGCTCCAGCGCGTCGTTCCATCGGCACCGGACAGGCTCGTCCATCCCATGCCGGTTTCGCCAAGCGGGGTTTCACTCATGACGTCAGCGCCCAGCGCAAAGACCACAGGAGTGATGTGCGAACTGGCGCTCAGCGGATCGGCAGGCAGTTCGCGCTCCCACAGCAACGCACCGGATATGTGGCTGAATTTACGTACCCAGCGGCGGTTCGGAGAATCGAATGCATACTCTTCAAGAACGCCGAGCGTGATGTTGCCATCCGCATCGGCTACCGGAGCGGAAATGAACGCATTGCGTTGGAACGCCGCGCTGTTGATCAGAAACTTCTGCCACAGGAGTTGCCCGGTGGCGACCTCGATCTTCATGATCGTCGCATCAAAACTCTTGTCCGAGCCACCCGCGCCGGAATTCCCGTACGTGGCGACAATGTTGCCGTCGCTGCTGCGCACAACGTTGAGATGATGATTCGATGACCACGGCAGTGCGGTGAACTGAAACGGTGTCACGGATTCCTGCAGGATTGCACCGGTTGCATTCGCATGGCTGCGCAGATGAATTTGTGGGCCGGCCGCAACCCATTCCAACGCAGCGGCAAGCGTGCGATCCCCTTCTTCGAGGATCACCGTGCCCGTGGTTCCGGCCTTCGACACCAGCGGTGCGGATTGGAAGGTGTTGCCAGTTGCCGCATCGGTGCTCCAGAGCGATGTCGTGCACGGTCCTTCAATCGAGTCGGTGCAGTGCAATCCGATCAACTGGAGGCCGCTGCCGGCCACCGCCGCATCGGTGAAGCGGATGTTTGACCCAGCAGGCATTTCCCGGCGCCATACAAGGTTGCCATTCGACAGATCAAGCCGTCCGGCCAGGCCCACGAACTCGTCGGCTGGCGTTGCGCGTGGCAATGAACCGGAGAAAAAAACCGCGCTCAGTGCCGGATCGACTGTTGCGGATGCGGTCTCGGAGTAGTGCCAGAGATTCGCGCCCGTGGTGCCGTTCCATCGATCGATGCCAGCACCGGATGTCACGACATTCCCGGCGCCATCGACCGTGAGATTGCTGAAAAAACCGGAAATGGGCGCAGCTTCCCACGCGGCCTGGCCGTCGACCGCAGAAAGCTTGCGCAACGCGGTTGAGCTGGCAAGGTAGACGCCGGATGCATCAGCGACGGCGTCGTCGATCACCGAGGCCGTGGGTTCATTCGGCGGAGACGTCCATTCGACGCGCAGTGGATTGGTTCGCAATCGGGCTACTTGCCTGGATGTGCAGCCACACCAGAGGTACGCAATATCGGGCGCGGACGTCGCGAGCTTGAGATCTGAACATCCGCCGCCGATGCGAAGCGCGTCCAACGTGGCGCCCGTCGTGGCGGAAAGAAGGCGAACCAGACCGCCATTCATTCCCGGCTGTCCTCGGAATGCCGCGAGCAGGTCGCCCGATGGCAAGAGGGTCACGGTCGCGAGATCGTCCTTCGGGATCGACCAGGCGAGGCTGCCATCGGAGGCAAAGCGAGTGAGCGTGGTTGACAGGTGAATCGACGATCCGTCCGGAAGCGGAATCAACTCGGCTTGGGCGCTTATAGCGTCCTCGATGAACGGACTTGTCGCGGACCAGACCGGTGTCGTGATGTCGCCAGCGAACCGCGCAATACCGGGCTCTTGCCGTCCCGATTCGGAAAAGCCATAGGCGAAGGTCTGGCCGGATGGCCCTGCCTTGATTCTGGGTCTATCGTCAGGGGTTGCCTGAACCCCACCCGTGACGCCGCTGAAACGGGTTGTCCATTCAGCATCGGGCACTCTGGCGGTCGAGCTGCCGCTCAAGATCGCGAAGAATCCAAATGCTGCAAGAGTGCTGAGCCGCTTCCACTTCTTTACGTCCATGCTCTGTTCCATTAGTTAAAAATATTCATTCGTTGATTGTACGATGAAAAGGGTCGCAGGTGAAAAGGGCCGCGTTCACCAAGCGGCTTGCGGTAAATGAACCCGACCTCGTTGATCCTGCGAGTACGGGGGTGTCGGCTGTCCCGGTCGCCCGCATTTTGTGACCATGGTGCCTACGAGTACCGTGCGTTCACACCCCTCGGACACCTACACCTGCGATGCCAACGGCAACCTCAACGGCGGCAACTCGCTGATCGCTGCAAGCTATGACTTCCAGAATCAGGCACTGCGGCTGCAACGCGATGGGGTGTCGGATTTCCGCTACGGCGCAGACGGCAAGCGCTATCGGGAAGTATCGGTGGAAGGAATCCAGACCACGACCACGTCGTTCGGTGCGCGCGGTTATGAGAAGTCGGTAAGCGGGGGCGTGACCACCCTGCGCCATGAGATCGGCCCGGTGACGATCCGTCAAACCGATGGCGGCAGCTTTGTGCCCGTCGGCCAGTTGCGCGATCGGCTCGGCTCCCCGCTTGCGCAAAGCAGTGCAACCGGCAGCGCGACGAACAAGCGTGGATTCGGCAGTTTCGGCGAGGTCACCTATGGCGACTTTTCCCCGCGCGCACCTGCCACCCTGGGCTTGGCACCCACCACGCTGAGAGGCTTCACCGGCCACGAGCACGTCGACGCGGTGCACGTGATCCACATGAACGGACGTATCTACGATCCCAAGCTCGGCCGGTTCTACTCGGTCGATCCGGTTATCCAGTTTCCGAGCAATAGTCAGAGTTTGAATCCCTATTCCTATGTGCTCAACAATCCGTTGAGCGGGAGGGATCCGAGTGGGTATGCGATGAGCCCGGCGGATATTCGGGCCCGCCGGATGCAGGAAAACACGGGGGGGGCAGTTGCATGGGGAATCCGCTGTGCATCGCGGCCAGCGACGAAGCCTTCCTGCAAGGGCCGAGGAACAATCTGGCCAGGTTGACTGAAGGCGGGGCACCGACGGGAAGAGGGCCGAAGAATGGGGCCGACCTCACCAACAAGATTGCGCGTTTGCTGCAAGGGCCGGCGGACAAGATTGGTTCGCCTTCGGTGAGCGTCGGACAGTTAGGCGAATATAGAGCCATCGAAACGCCTCTCTTTCAGCGGACATACGAGCAGATGTCGCAAGGCAACCTTGTTGAACGGGCATCGGCAGGGATCGTTGCCACTTTCGGAGAAACGTGGGGTGCCTATTTTGGCGAAAAGGATGGCTACGGTGGAGGTCGCAATTCTATAACCGGCGAGTACATGTCTCCGCAGGATGTGCGATCCGCCCAAATGATGGGCTTGGTTAGTCTCGCGATTCCGGAAATGAGGATGGCGAAAGCCGAAATGGGGATGGCGAAGCCCATGGTAGCTCCTGCCTCCGAAGCGTTCAGCTACACGTTCTCGAAATATCTTGGTTCCATATCGAAGAACGGCCTTCGTCAGGGCAGCTACGCGACTCGAAGTGGAACCCTGAGTCCGCTCCAGGCACAGATTGAACTTGCGCTACCGGCGAATCGCGGCCTGCCTGACGCACTCGTGCACATTGACCTTGCTGGAATGCGAGCCGCTGGTTACGAAATTCCTGGCCTTACTCGCGTCAGCAGCAGATTTGGCCTGCCCGGAGGAGGGTATGAGATGCAGTTCCCATATCCGGTTCCGCCGCAGTTTGTTATGGTGGTGCCATGATGGCTTACGAGAAATTCCGCGAATCACTGGAGTCGTTTCGGATAAATGCGGATGTTGAAGCTGCGGCACAGAAGGATCCGCAGTTGGCACTTGATCAGTTGTGCGCTTTGTACAAGAAGTTCGACGCATCAGAGCGTGCGATGGCAGGCCGCGTGTTGGCCGAGTGGGTTCTTGCCGCCGACGTGGGCAAGCGATTTGATGCTCTCGCAATTGTCGAGGAATATCGAGTTTTAGATGTCGCGCCCACGCTACGGAATTTGGCAAGTCGCCTAGCGAAAAGCACTGACCCTGGCGCACCGTTCGAACTGCAGAAGGTGCAGCGCGTACTGAGTACCCTTGCTCTAACTGAACTACCACCCACTCAAGTGGGTGGGTTCGCGCAGCCGGATGCTGACGACTAATTCCATTTCCATATCGACCAAACAACCGAGCGCGGAAAGGGGTCAAAAACGGAAAGGGGTCAGGTCTTGAATCTTGAATCAACGCTGTTCGCAGCGTAGGATCGCGGCATGGCCCGACCCCTTCGAATCGAGTTTGCTGGTGCGGTGTATCACCTGACGTCGCGGGGTGATCGCCGCGAGGATGTCTTTCTTGATGACGCGGACCGGGCGATGTTCCTGGAGGTTCTGGCCGGCGTCTGTGATCGCTTTCGCTGGGTATGCCATGCCTATTGCCTGATGAGCAATCACTACCACCTTCTGATCGAAACGCGCGAGTCTACGCTGGCTCAGGGCATGCGTCAGTTGAACGGTGTATTCACCCAGCGGTCGAACCGGCGTCATGGTCACGTCGGTCATGTCTTCCAAGGACGCTACAAAGCGATCCTGGTACAGAAGGAAACCTATCTGCTGGAACTGGCGCGCTACGTTGTTTTGAATCCGGTTCGCGCTGGCATGGTGCGATCGGCGAAGGACTGGCCGTGGAGCAGCTACAGAGCCACCGCTGGATGGACCGAAGCGCCGGTCTGGCTCGGTGTCGACTGGCTGCTGTCGGCTTTTGGATCCAAACGCAAGGCGGCCCTTGACGCTTACCGGCGATTTGTCAGCGAGGGCCGGGGCTCACGGTCTCCTTGGAACGATCTGAAACGTCAGGTCTATCTGGGGGACGATGCGTTCGTCGAAAGCATGCAGGCCAGGTTGAGCGATGAGATTCCGCTTAGCGAGATCCCTGCAACACAGCATCGACCGCCACCAAAATCGCTTGATCACTATGCCAAGGTGAATCGAGACCGTGACAAGGCCATCGCAGCCGCCTACTGCAGCGGTGGGTACAGCATGAAAGCGATCGGCGAGCACTTCGGATTGGGCTACTCGATGGTGAGCCGGATCATTAAAAGGGTGGGCGATTCAAGATTCAAGACCTGACCGTACGCAGTAACAGCAATAAATCTAGCGGGTTGAAGTCCCGTCCGGGGAGTTGTCCGTACGTCCCGGTAGCATGAGGAAGCGGCGTCGCGGTAACGCGGGGTCGTGAGTTTCCAAACAGCAAGAGAGCAGGCCGTAACGTAAGTGAACCCATGAGTAGCCTCGTAAATAAAGTGGAGAAGCCGACCCTGTGGTCAGAAGGGGAAGGCCGTTGGATGGATGCTGGAATAACGGAAGTGGCAGCCATCGACTCCCGGGGTAGCAGGGTCGGCATGTTCTCGAAGATTGATTGCCCAGTGCTGGAGCCCCGTCCTGGGAAGTGGGGAGACCACCGACCGATGTGTATAAGGCAACGAAAGCGCAGCGGCCCAAGACGGGAGTCGGAGGGGTTCGTAGTACCGATTGAGTTCGAGGGACAACATAACCCCGGACGAGGGAAGGGACCCTGCTTTGTTCGTGCGACCGAAGAGCGGAGGATCAGGGGATTGCCATGTCGCTAACCACCCCGGATACGATCAGGACGCTACAGAGGAAGCTGTATACCAAGGCCAAGCAAGAACCGGCCTACCGCTTTTACGCGCTCTACGACAAGGTTTGCCGGGATGACATCCTCAGTCATGCTTGGCGAGAAGTCCGTGCCAACCGAGGCAGTCCCGGCGTTGATGGGATCCGCTTCGAGGCCATAGAGCGCGGCATTGGGGTAGCCACGTTTCTGCAGGAACTGGCCCGTGATCTGAAAGACCAGACCTATCGAGCCCAACCGGTACGGCGCGTCATGATCCCCAAGGCGGATGGCAATAAGCGTCCACTGGGGATACCGACGATCCGTGATCGGGTAGCGCAAATGGCGGTGAAGCTCGTCATCGAGCCGATCTTCGAGGCTGACTTCTGTGCGCATTCGTACGGATTTCGGCCGAAGAAATCGGCCCACGATGCCATCGACGACATCGCCACCACGTTATGGGCCGGCTACACCCAAGTCATCGACGCCGATCTGTCGCAGTACTTCGACAGCATTCCGCACGCCAAGCTGATGACCGTGGTGGCCGAGCGCATTGTCGATGGGGGTATTTTGAACCTCATCAAACAATGGCTCAAAGCCCCGATCATTGGCGAAGACGACAACGGCGTGAAGAAGACCGTTGGTGGTGGAAAATCCAATCGCCGAGGCACGCCGCAAGGCGGCGTGATCTCACCGCTGTTGGCCAACTGCTACCTGCATATTCTCGATCGGATATGGCAACGGCGGCACCTGAAGGGCAAGCTGCAAGCGCACTTGGTGCGCTACGCGGATGACTTTGTCGTGATGTGCCGAAACGATGTAGAGGAACCGCTGAACGTGGTGCGCCATGTGCTGGAACGACTGGGCCTCAGTCTCAACGAGGCCAAGACGCATGTGGTCGATGCCACCCAGGCGAGTTTCAACTTTCTGGGGTTTACGATTCAGATGCGCCAAGGCGCACGTACTGGAAAGCCGTACCCGAACGTCCGCCCGGCAGACCCGTCTTTGAAAAAGATCAAAGCGAAACTGACGGCCTTGACGCAACGGGAACTGACCGCCATCCCATTTGCCGACATCGTGGGAAATGTGAACCGCAGCCTGCGAGGCTGGGCGAACTACTTCCACTATCGAAACTCATCGCTGGCGATGGGCAAGGTCAGGCATCACACGGAAAACCGGATGCGAACGCACTTGATGAAGCGCCACAAGGTCAAGGACAGAGGAACCGGCTTCCGTCGGTTTCCGAGTGCTGATCTCTACGCGCACCATGGGCTGTATAAAGTTCCCACAGTAGCGGGCTGGCGCTCGGCGCATGCCTTGGTATGAAGAACATCGGAAAGCCGTGTGCGGGAGAACCGCATGCACGGTTTGATGAGGGAGGGAGGGCGCGAGCCTGTTCTCTACTCTACCCTTTCTCTTAGGCGCGAGGCTGAGCGTGATCGGCGATGCCGACGGAGAACACCGGAGGCTCAACCTCAGGCAAAGCAATGGCCTGATTCAGGGGTAGGCCCAACAGCCCGTGTCGCTGAGAGATTTCTGAAGCATGTTCACGGGCCAAGGGGGGCCCCCGGCGTATACGTAGCTTCGAGGCGGCTGCATTGCGACCGACGCGGCGTACAGGTCGATTGGGGCGGGGGCCTGGTCGGTTGTCAGAAAGTAGGCGTTCAGGACCGTCAGACGCAGAGCTCGGAAGAGGCTGTCTCGACCAGCGTGCGGTACGCCCGGCATTAGCGAAGTCCAAGCCTGATACACCGCAGAACCAAGCACACGGCGGGAATCGAAACAGGAACCTGGCACGTTGGGCACCGTCCAGTCGATCACCAAATTCGTTGAGGCGATCTTCCAGTCTGTCCTAGGAGCCTGCGGATTGCGGTCGAGCGTCATGAGGCGAAGGTCCTCTTGAACAATTCCGACATAGTCCGCCATGAACTCAGTGAGGGCTCCCTCTGGTGTGGACGGGTAGCCGAATGTGTTCTTGAGATCCTTGACGATGTTGTGGCCGATCTCGTGGCCAACGAGATCGACTTTCATCTGACCAACCCCAAACCATATGGTGAAGTAGTTGCCGCAAGGGGGTTTTAGTGTCGCTCCATAGCTGGTACATTCCGAGCCGTCGTGGCTAAGCACGATCTTGAGTTGCTGCGGGCTCCCAAACATGTTCTGTGCCTGGGTCGTCTTTAGTGGCGATTTGTTTACGCCAATCCAAGGCCACTCGAACGTCCCACCGAGTACTGACATGTTCTGCCAGAACAATGTGACAAGCGGCACCTCGATTCGAGAGTACATGCTCTCGGTAAAGGCCGGATCTGTGCAGGTCGGGCCCACACCTGTGCAACCCGATGCGGGATTTGCGCTGTCCCAATAAGGATTCGTCTTGTCGAAGTAGCCAAGGTGAATCTGCGGAATCGGGGCAAAGCTGTGGCCGCGTTCCCCGGCATGCACTACTTTGTTCTTGAGTGCGCTGACAACATACGAGCGAAGGACGCCATCCGGGTCGAGGCCTTTCACGATCCAAAGCAGTTCCTTTCGCTGCAGCTTTCGGTTGGTAAGCCAGCCAACGCTCGTCCACAGACGGACTGCGTCGACCATCGAGAGTTTCGTGCGGTTGTACGCCTCAGCGGCGGCCCAAGCGTTCTCCACCGTGTAGGCAACAACAGAAGAGTAGCCTTTGATAGAGGGATGATGTGAGTTGTACAGCCCTCGGATTGCGGGGCCATTACGGCGGTCAAGAATGACCGCCATGCTTCGAAGCTCTCCTTTAATGTCTCCGTACTGCACCGAGAAGAAGAGTATCTTCCCCGACTCGACCTCCTAGATCTCTTCGGTCGACAGCGGTACCGCCTCGAAGAAGGGGGCCGCGCCGGTGAATACAACATTCTCCCCGGGCAGTAATCCGAGCATCTCACCGCGATCCATGAGCCAGCGACCTACCTCAATCGGCTCGTCACTCTCGAGCTTGAAGTGTCCTGACATACCGACGAGGTGGCCTACCGGATCGAACACTGTCGTCGTTTCATCGTTGGATTCGGCCATGAGGCGCTCTCGCCACTCAGCGCGCGTCTCCAGCGTTGACCACTCGTTGGCACCGAACGCGACACCCGACACCGCAAACAGAAGCGCTGCCACCCAAGCTCTTGATCGAATTACAGACAAGGCGTGTCTCCTAATTTTGAGGCGCGGAGAATAGCACGGCGGATCGTTCTCAAACGTGAATGGCAACACCGGGGTTTTATTGAATTGAAATCGCGGCGCGGCCGCGAAATCGGCAATTGATGCGCCACCTGCAATGTCGCTACTGGATGGCGATATCCAGTGCCTTGTTTAGCGTAGCCCTCGGTACAGTGCCGGGTGCTGCAGGTCAGGGTCAAGAAAGGGTAGAGTAGAGAACAGGCTCGCGCCTGCCCTCCCTCATCAAAGCCCCCTGTGCCAATGTGACCTGAGACAACTACCTCTTCCTATTTACTGAAGGTAGGCTTCTCTCATGCACATGAAAAGATCATCGGTTTCCGCTCAATCATCGCCTGCATTGGCGCCGATCAAGGCCGACGCCTCGTTGGTCTCCAACGAGCTCAAGCCCAAGGCCACTCGACGCCGATTCACGCTGGCTTGCAAACGCAAGATCGTCACCTTGGCGAGCGGTTTGCCGGACGGTGAAACGGGTGCGTTTCTTCGACGCGAAGGCCTGTATTCCTCGCGCCTGACGAGGTGGCGCCAATTTGTCACCACGCTCGATTCCGAGGTGGTTGAGCCCAAGCGCGGTCGCAAACCCGATGCGTTGCGCGGCGAACGCCTGGTGCTTGAAAAGTTGGAACGCGAGGACGCACGTTTTCAACGCCGCTTGATCCAGGCGTAGGCGATCACCGACGCCCAAAAAAAGTGGGTCTCCGTGAAATCGTGTGGGTCATTCGGTGAAAATTCGTTGTTTCGGCAAACTGCCGGTGAGCGCTTTCCAGCGCAGGTTGGGCTGAGCGCAAGCGAAGCCCAACGTGGCGCGATCTCCCCTCCAGCTGACGTCGAACGTGCCGAAAGAGCCGTTGGGCTTCGCTGCGCTCAGCACCAACCTACGAAACCCGCGCGCGAAGAATGCGGCGCACTCCTGCCGGATGCTGCTGTGATCGTCAGCCTGGAGCTGAACGTGGGAATCGACAGCTGGCCAGCAAATGCTGCGGGAGCCTCACTGAAGTCACCGTCAACAAGGCGTGCCAGTTTCCTGGACAACTCTGAAATCCGCAAAGCCTTGTCCTGCATGGGTTGTGCCGGAATCAACGTTTCAGAATCACCCACTGGTTTTCACGAAGAGCCAAATATGTTGTGCGCGCTGTTGGGCCTGCGCAGCAGCGAGGAGTCGGCATGAGCCTGCTGCCGGAATTGGCCGAGCAGGTCGGTACCGCCCAGTCGCGCACCGGACTCGGGCTGTCTCGGGTGACGGTGTATCGCCAACGTCGACCCAAGATTGCATCCCCCGCCGTGCGCGTTCCACCGCTGATGTTGAGCGAGGCCGAACAGACGATGGTGCTCGATGAGTTGATGGCCCGTGCTTCGTTGGTTGCGCATTTCGGTGATCGTGACCGCTCGTTTCGGTCGATCGTGACCGGTTGCTGCTGAGCTGTTGTGCGGCGATCAGGATGCATCGAGACCGGCTTTTTTGCTAGCGGTGCTGTCAAGTGCCTCCACCTTGGCATTTGAAGCCGATTTCACTTTTAAGATCACGAGCTTGAGCTTGAGCAAGTACCATTATACTCTGCGCCTTTCCCATTCAATGAGCATGTGGACAAATGAACCAGTCGCCTGTGACTTTGGGGAATGCATCACATATTGCACTTTAAATGTCGGCTATCATGGCTACCAAAGACGAATTGACAGCGAATGTTGTCGAATCTGACATGCCTGCGGGCAGAAGAGGGGCGCGTACCCGTGCATGGGATGTGGCCTCGCAGTCAATGAGTCGGCATTTTCGTGGTCGGTCGGAGATGCCTGGGGATCGCGATCCCGGGATCCACTGGCTGGCCCGAGCGGGTCGACTCGCTTACCAAGGGAGAGAACGATGAAGACGATCAGTGTGCTGTGCGTAGTATTTTGTGCGTTGCTTTTTTCCGGCGTTTCGAAGGCGCAAGGGGGCGTCTATGCCGTCATCAACGGTGCCGGTAACGTTGAGGTGTCCTGGGATGCGCCATGTACGACTCCGGGCTCCGCAAAGAAGAGCTGGGATTACAAGGTCTACAAGGTGAAGTACAAGAAGGCCGGCACCCTGTTCTGGAGCGATGCCATCTACGCGGACACGACGAATATCGGCGTGATCTATCCAGGCAGCGATTTCGATGCGGGGGTGACTTACAAAGTCCGTGTCTGGTATTTCGGCAAGGGCGCCGAATGTCGCGGCATGGCCAGGGTCCGGGATCTCGGCGAGACGGAGTTCACCTACCATCATGAAGATCAGGTAGTAGTTCCGCCCCATGGCGACCTCAGCGAATTCGTTCGCATCCGCAGCGTTTCGTTCAATCGCTGCGTCTATCCCTACACGCCCGGCAGCGTCGCTGACCTGCGCATGCACAACTGGGTCTGCTGGCCAGATCCATCCATGGCATTCAGCGTCATCGAGGTTGCAAGCCCGGATTTCATCAAGCTGCGCTCCGAGGCGACCGGACTTTGCCTGCGTCCGCTCAACAGCATCAACTATGAGCCGATAACGGCCGGCAGCTGCGTGGCAACGAACACGATCTTCGAGATCCAGACTGTCGGCGTGGATCAGTTCCGTCTCAGAAACGTTTCCAACAACATGTGCCTCTACGGCAGCCCCGACAATGGTGGATACGTCCGGCAGTTCGGCTGCTGGAACAATCCGGACATGGTGTTCGAGTTCGTGGAGTACTGAGGCGTCAAAGGCGTCAGGTTCATTTACCGTGGGCTGGTCAATGAACCTGATCCCCTTTTACATCCAAATGCCATTTCGATAAACGACCCTGCCGCAGTATATTACGTGTCCTTGTTGCGTATGTGAAGGCGTACAGGATGCGTACCACGTTGTTGCCGACTTCTTCCACAGCGTAACCGCCTTCCTGGACCAGTGCCGTGGGCTTGCTGAGCCCGGCGAGCCGCTCACCAAGTAACGAAAAACGGGCAGTCGCAAGACGGAACGAACTGATCGGATCGCCTTCGTAGGCGTCGACCCCGAGCGACACAATGAGCGCATCGGCACCGTATGCGCGGATGGCACGCAATGCAACGCTCATCGCCGCGTCGTAGCCTTCCCAGTCCGTGCCTGCGGGTAATGGCAGGTTGAGGTTGAAGCCCTCTCCCGCACCCACGCCACGTTCGTCGTCGTAGCCGAGGAAGTAGGGATATTCCGTATCGGGCGTGCCATGCAGGGAGACGAACAACACGTCGTCGCGATCCCGGAAAATTTCCTGTGTTCCGTTGCCGTGGTGGTAGTCGACATCGATGATCGCCACGCGCGACGCCCCGTGTTCGCGCAGTCGCTGGGCCGCGAGCGCTGCATTGTTGAGGAAGCAGTAACCCCCGTACACGCTGCGCCCGGCGTGATGGCCCGGCGGGCGGCACAAGGCATAGTCCGCGCGCTCGCCCTGCGCTACGCGTCCGGCAGCGTCGAGCGCGCACGCCGCGGCTGCGACAGCCGCCTCCCAGGTGCCGTCCACGATGGGCGTACCCGTGTCGAAGGCGTAGTAGCCCATCGCGCCGTTGATGCCGCGCGGCACGCGATCCTGGCGCAGGCCGCGCGCCGGGAATCCGCTTGGCAGCATCGAGCCAGACTTGCCTGCCTCGCGCCAGCGCGCATAGGCACCGCGCAGGAAGGCCAAACAGGTCGCGTCGTGCACCGACTCGATCCCGTCATTCCTGCTTTGGCATCGCCGGCAATTTTCGAGCGTCGGTGATGCGGATGATTTCGGGTTTGCTTTCGTCGTCACCGAGGACAAACCATTCGATGCGGTACTGGCGTGAATTCTCATTCGGAATCGTCAACTCCTTCCGAAAGACCTCACCGAAGTCGAACTTGCCCCAGGATTCTGGACAGGCCGGCGCCGGCGGTCGGCGATCGTCCCTCGAACGCACTTGCTCCGGGCCGTGCACCGCGATCGCATAGTCGCCGTCGAAATAGCGGACGCAGATTGGCGCCAGGAAGAAACTTGTGAAGCGTATCGGCACGCGGGTTCCGTTGTTGACCCAGGGATAGCGACGCAGATCGACTTTCTGCATCGCCGACAGTGTCACGTCATCGGCCGGGTCACGTTTCGGCCAGCGGTACCATTTCGTGCCGTCGCTGCTGCCGAGCGGAATGGGTCTACTGCCCGCCCAGGAGAACGACTGATCGATTTCCAGCGTGGCACCGGCAATCAGGCCGCCATCCTTGTCCCTGCGCAACTGCAGCGATTTGCGCTGCATGCCATGCACTTTCTCCGCCTGCTCGAAGCGCAGGCTCTTCAGCCAGCCGCCCGAACACGCGTATTCCTCGCCGACCTTGAGCTCAAGCACATTGCCGTTCTGAAGACCGCTGTTCTCCCAGTTGAACTTGAGCATGCGCGTGGAATAGTCATCGAAACCGCGCGAGTTCAGTTCCATCGTGATCTTGAGCCAGCTGCCGTCGTCGGCTTGCTCGACTCGCGCGTGATGCTCCGACCAAACCGGAATCACCTTCTCGAAATCCGGATCGGCGCTGAGCAGCCAACTCAGTTCGGAATTGACCGAATCGTAGTCGCCGACGAGGTCGGGACAGCCGCCCTTTCTCGACCACCATCCAGAATCAGGCTTTGGCCAGTCGTCCGGATAGTCGCGCGCACCACAGCCCGCCATCACCAGAAGCATCAACCCGCCCGCAAGAATTCCGCGCATCGCCAGCCCCCGAGCCAGATCTTGGTTGCATCAGACTCGCGCCAGCACCGAGTCGTTTCCGGACAATAGCAAAGGCGCGGTTCTCATTGTCAGGGAATAGGGAGCAGGCACTTTCACGGACGAGCGAGCCAATTGCTTGCCGAAAACTCGCAGTTTCAAACGGATAATTCCTCCGTCCCCTTTTTTGTTGGGTCAGGCCCAGGTTCCGCGCAGTGCCTTGACGTGTTGTTCGAGCATTGCCGCGCTGGCGTCGCCCGCTGCGACTGGCTCGCCGACGGCGAGGACGAGGCGTGAGCGGAAGCGGCGGGGCAGGCGCATGCGTCCGGGTTTGCTGTTGCGGCGGCTGAAGATGCTGCCCCAGAGTCCGCGAATCGCGAGAGGAACGACTGGCACCGGGCGGCGCGCGAGGATGCGTTCGACGCCGGGGCGGAACGTCGCGATTTCGCCGTCGGCGGTGAGGCCGCCTTCCGGGAAGATGCAGACGATGTCGCCATCGGCCAGGGCGCGGTCGATCTCGTCGAAGGCCTTTTCAAGCAGGGCCGGATCTTCCTTGGCCGAGGCGATCGGAATGGCCTTGGCCGTGCGGAAGATGAAACTCATGACCGGGATCTGGAAGATCTTGTAATACATGACGAAGCGCGATGGACGCCGCACGCTGCCACCGACAATCAGCGCATCCATGAAACTCACATGGTTGCAGACGAGCAGGGCCGGGCCGTGCTCGGGGATGTTGTCCAGGCCCTCGGTGCGGATCCGGTACAGCGTATTGACCAGGATCCACGACAGGAAGCGCATGAGGAATTCGGGAACCAGCGTGTAAATGTAAATCGCCACGACGGCATTGAGCACGGCGACGCAGAGGAAGATCTGCGGGATGCTCAGACCGAGTGCGGTCAGGCCGAGGCCGAGCCCCGCCGAGGTGACCATGAAGAGCGCGTTGAGGATGTTGTTGCCGGCGATCACGCGCGAAAGTTCACTGCGATCGGTGCGGCTCTGCACGAGGGCGAACAAGGGCACGATGAAAAGACCGGCGAACAGACCGATCAGGATCAGGTCGATGGCGATGTGCACGCTGCCGGGAGCGGCGAGGAAGGCGAGGATGCCCAGGCCGTGCTCGCTGGCCAGATGCGGCCGCGCGAAATACAGATCGACGGCAAACACGGTCATGCCGATCGAGCCGAACGGCACCAGGCCGATCTCGACCTTGTGTCCGGACAGCCGCTCGCAAAGCAGCGAGCCGATGCCGACGCCGACCGAGAACAGGGCCAGGGTCAGGTTGAGCACGCCTTCGCCGCCGCCGAGAAAGGTCTGCGTATAGGCCGGCAACTGCGCGGTGAACACCGTGCCAAAAAACCAGAACCAGGAGATACCGAGGATCGCGTTGAAGATGGTGCGATCCCTGGTCACGTAGCGCATCACGCGCAGGGTTTCGCTGACCGGGTTCCAGTTGAATTTCAGATCAGGTGCGCTGGCCGGCGCCGGCGGTATCGCGCGGCTAACCAGGTAACCGATCACGGCAATGCCGACGACAAGACTCGAGGCGGCGGTGGCACCGAAATCACCAAGCGCCATCAGCGAACCGCCGGCCATCATGCCGATCAGCACCGACATCGACGTGCCCATCTCAACCAGGCCATTGCCGCCGACCAGTTCCTCGGTCTTCAGAGCCTGCGGCAGGATCGCGTACTTGATCGGACCGAATACGGTCGAGTGCAGGCCCATCAGGAACAGCACGACAAACAGCAGCCAGACCTGGTGCGCGTGGAAGGCATACACGGCGATCAGCATCGCGCCGATCTCGAACAGTTTGACGTAGCGGATCAGGCGCGCCTTCTCGAATTTCTCGGCAATCTGCCCGGCGCTGGCCGAGAACAGGAAGAACGGCAGGATGAAAATCGCCGGCGCGATCATCGCGTAGAAGCTCACTGCCTCGATACTCAGGCCGAGGTGGAAGCCGATAAGTACGACCATACCCTGGCGGAATGCGTTGTCGTTGAACGCGCCGAGTGCCTGGGTCGCGAAGAACGGGCCGAATCGACGCTTGCCGAGCAGGGTGAACTGACTGTGTTCGGACATGAGCGGGCTCACGGAAAAGACTGCGGCAATCTAGCAGAGCAGGGCATCGCGTGGGTGTGCCATCGAACCGATGGCGCAAAGTTGCCAGCGCGGAGCACATCATCCACGATGGGCGCGGGAAGCGGAGCGAGGCATGGCTGAGGGGGTCGATCAGCGCGACAAGGACAACAGCCCGGCGCGACGCTGGCGCTATCGCGTGCCGGTGCAGCGCGCAGCGATCGGAGTCTTTGCCGACCGCATGGAGCAAGACCTCAGCGCTGCCGGCATCTCCGAGAGCGTGCGCCAATCACTGGCGACGGTACTCGATGAATTGCTCGCCAACGTAGTCATGCATGCCGAAGCGGTGCACGGACCGGTGCATGTGCGGCTGCGCTGCGGCGATGCTGAACTGGTCGCCCATCTGCGCTATTGCGCAGCTGCGTTCGATCCGACTGCGTTCGCGCTCGCGCATTTGCCGACGACGATCGCCTCGGCAAATATCGGCGGTGTCGGCATTGCAATGGTGCGGGCCATGACCCGCGAGTTTGTCCATCAGTATCGCCGCGGCGAAAACCACCTGCGCGTGCGCGTGGCGCTTTGAGAGCTTGTGAAAAAACCGCCTGCCTGCTGCGAGCGCCGCCAAACGTCCGTGTCAGCGCCGCGCAGCGGGAAAGCCGGTGAAAAGCGTCAGCGCACAGCGCCGACCCGCTCAGGGCCTGGATCGTAAGTCAGCTCGTGCGTTGCAGGGCTCGATGACCAATGTCGCGGCGGTGGAATTCGCCCTCAAAACGGATCTTCGCCATGTGCGCGTAGGCGTGCTCGCGCGCAGCGGCCAGATCGTCGCCGAGCGTACACACCGTGAGCACGCGTCCGCCGGCGGTGATGACTTTGCTGTCGCGGATTCGGGTGCCGGCATGGAACACCTTGCAATCGCTGCCCACATCGACATCGAGGCCGCTGATCGGATCGCCGCTGCGCACCTTGCCCGGATAACCGTGTGCAGCCATGACCACGCCAATCGCGGGGCGCGGATCCCAGTGCACCTGCATCTCGCGCAATCGGCCGGCAAGCGCTGCTTCGATCAATTCGACCAGATCCGACTGCAGACGCATCATGATCGGTTGGGTTTCCGGATCACCGAAACGGACGTTGAATTCGATGACCTTGGGTGCACCGTTCTTGTCGATCATCAGACCGGCATATAGAAAGCCGATGAAGGGCGCGCCCTCAGCGGCCATGCCGGCCAGGGTCGGCCGGATCACCTCGTCCATGATGCGCCGATCGACTTCACGGGTGACCACCGGTGCGGGCGAATAGGCACCCATGCCGCCGGTGTTCGGGCCGGTATCGGCTTCACCGACACGCTTGTGATCCTGGCTGGTGGCCATCGGCAAGGCGTGCTGGCCATCCGAGATGACGATGTAGCTGGCTTCCTCGCCTTCGAGGAATTCCTCGATGACGACACTGGCCGAGGCGTCGCCAAAGGAGTGTGCCCCGAGCATATCGTGCAGGGCCTGTTCGGCATCACCGATGGTCAGGGCGACAACCACTCCCTTGCCCGCAGCCAGGCCGTCGGCCTTGATCACGATCGGCGCGCCGTGCTTGCGCACGTATGCCAGGGCCGGATTCAGTTCGGTGAAAACCGCATAGCGTGCGGTCGGGATATTGCGGCGCGCGAGGAACGCCTTGGCGAAGGCTTTCGATCCTTCCAGTTGCGCCGCGATCCGGCGTGGGCCGAAGCAGGCAAGCCCGGCCGCGCGGAACCGGTCGACCACGCCGAGCACGAGCGGAATTTCGGGGCCGACCACGGTCAACGCCACGTTTTCATCAAGGGCGAGCTTGAGCAGGCCGTCAATGTCATCCACCGCAACTTCGACATTGCGCATATGCGGCTCACGCGCCGTGCCGGCATTGCCGGGCGCCACGATGATTTCGCTGACGCGCTTGGATCGGGCGAGTTTCCACGCCAGCGCATGTTCGCGGCCACCGCTGCCTATAACCATGATTTTCATGGTTTTGGGAGTGGGGAGTAGGGAGTGGGGAGTGGGTTGGTCATTGGCGTTTCAGGTTATCGGTGGGGTAAGTAAGCGGAGAGCCGTAAGCGGTGAGCGGGAAAATAATGTAGCCCGGTATCCCAATTCATCTCTTCGATCTGCTGCAGCCACAGAATCGTTCCAGTGGCGGGAATTCGCGTTTCCTACTCCCCACTCCCTACTCCCCACTCCCGCATTTCAGGCTCAATGCCTGAAATGCCTGACACCGGTAAACACCATCGCGATATCGTTTTCGTCGGCGGCGGCGATGACTTCGGCATCGCGCATCGAGCCGCCGGGCTGGATCACGGCACGGATGCCGACGGCAGCGGCTGCGTCGATGCCGTCGCGGAACGGGAAGAACGCATCCGATGCCATCACGCTGCCAGCGACGGTCAGACCGGCTTCCTCGGCCTTCATCGCGGCGATGCGCGCACTGATCACACGGCTCATCTGGCCGGCACCAATGCCGATCGTGCGGCTTTCACGCGCATAGACGATGGCGTTTGATTTCACGTACATCGCGACATGCCAGGCAAACAGCAGGTCGCGTAATTCATCAGTGTTCGGTACGCGTCTTGTGACGACTTTGAGGTCGGTCAGCATCAACGTATCGCGGTCGGCATCCTGGGCCAGCATGCCGCCGGCGATGCGCTTGTAGTCGGCCACGGGGCTGGCCAGCTCGGGCCAGTCGCCAGTCGCCAGCACACGTACGTTCGGTTTCTTCGCAAATGCCGCGAGCGCGGATTCCTCGACCTCGGGGGCAATCACGACTTCGACAAACTGGCGTTCGAGCACAAGCTCGGCGGTTTCCCGATCGAGCCGGTGATTGAACGCGACAATGCCGCCGAATGCCGATACCGGATCGCAGGCATAAGCCTGCTCATAGGCCTCGCGCGCACTTGCCGCAAGCGCAACGCCACACGGATTGGCATGCTTGACGATGACGCAAGCCGGTGTGCGCTGGAACGCCTTGACGCACTCGAGTGCCGCGTCGGCATCGGCGAGGTTGTTGAAGGAAAGCTCCTTGCCGGCCAATACGCGCGCCCTGGCGATCGTTCCCGCAGGGGCATCGCGCTCGACGTACAGGGCTGCGGCCTGGTGCGGATTTTCGCCATAGCGCAGAACCTGCTTGCGCTCGTAGGAAAGATGCAGGCTGGGCGCGAACGGTTCGCTGGTTTCACCGAGTGCGCGCGCGCCGAGCCAGCCGGCGATACGGCCATCGTAGCCGGCGGTATGCGCAAAAGCCTTGGCCGCCAGGCGGCGACGCATCTCGATGCTGGTGCCGCCATGAGCCAGCGCATCGAGCACTTCGGCATAGTCGGTCGGATCGCTGATGACGATGACATGCTCGTGGTTCTTGGCTGCCGCGCGCAGCATGGCCGGGCCGCCGATATCGATGTTCTCGACGGCGGTGGCCAGCGAGCAATCCGGACGTGCGGTGACGACATCGAAAGGATACAGGTTGACCACGAGCAGATCGATTGCATGGATGCCGTGCTCGCTCATGACTGCATCATCAGTGCCGCGCCTGCCGAGCAATCCGCCGTGCACGAGCGGGTGCAGGGTCTTGACCCGGCCGTCCATGATTTCCGGGAATCCGGTCATGGCGCTGACTTCGGTAACCGGCAGTTGCGCTTCCCGCAGATTGTGCGCGGTACCGCCGGTCGAGATCAGGCTGATTCCGAGCGCGTCAAGCCCGCGCGCGAAATCGAGCAGGCCGGTTTTGTCGGACACGCTGAGCAGGGCGCGACGAACGGGAACAAGCGGTGTCTCGAACATGGGGGCGACCGGAAGGGCGTTCTGGCCGCGCAGTATAGCGTTGGTGCGCGCGCAAGGCGCGCTCAGCCGAGGCCGTAGAGCTGCAGTTTCTTGCGCAGGGTCGCGCGATTGATGCCGAGTGCGGCTGCCGCGCGGCTCTGGTTGCCGCCATACCATTCCAGCACCTCGCGCAGCAGCGGCATCTCGACTTCACTGAGTACGAGTGCATGCAGGCCCTCGGCGGGCTGCGAATCGACATCGGCGAGATAGCAGCGGACGGCACGCGAAACGCATTCGCGCAGCGCAGGCTGCAGGGCCGGATCGTGCGCGGTTTCTACGCGCAGCGGCGTTGCGGCGTTCACTGGTTTCAGCCCCCCGAGGCAATCGAATTGACAGGATCCCGCGCCGGAACGCTCCCCGGAAGTTCCGCGTAGCGGGTCGTGGATAATAGCGCCGCGACGCGCGCTTGGTAAGTGCCGATCGGTGGGCGGGTCGCATGAAAGCGCGCACCGATCCGCAGTTCAGCGCCTGTCTACTCGAAACGGAACTCAAAAGCGACCGCATTCTTGCCTGGATCGGCGACCTCGAAGACCAGCGCTGCCTTGGCGTCGGGAGCGAGCCCATTGGCCAGTGCGCGCGCGTCACTGATGTAGTCACGGGGCTGAAAGCGGCGCATCGCAATACGTTGTTCATCGAGATCCGACAGGGTGATCTCGACGATCGGAAACGGCTGGGCAAAGTCCCCGGCATTCTGCAACGTGGCCGAGATGATCAAGGCGCCGGGTACCGACGGGTGCGGGCGAATGTCGCGCGAGGCCAGTTGCAGCAGATCATCGTCCTTGCGCAATGGAACCTGGCAGCCAAGCTTCACACACGCATCGACGATCCATGGACGCAGGCTTGAGTCATTGATCCACAGGCCGCGCTCGGCCCAGGCGATTTCGGCACCAAGCAGCAACAACAGGATGAGGCTTCCAAAAACCCAGATACCGTTGCTGCGCGTTCCGGAATGCCGATTCGGGCGCGTGAACTTCGGCGGGTTGGCTGCGCGATCGTGTGCGCGTGGCCGCTCATCGGGATCAAGAAACAGGGTTCCCTGCGTGCCACGATGAGGGCGAAACACGGGAAGCCCAAGCTGCGGCGACGAGATGTGTTCGGGATGCCTGTCGAGCCTGCCGATCGGCTCGGCCGGCAATTGCTCACTGAGACTCAGCAAGGCATTGAACAGGGCGTTGCAATGCGAGCATCGCACCGAGCCGTGCGTAGCGGCAAGATCGGCAGCGCCGATCTTGAAGATGGTCAGGCATTCCGGGCACTGGGTGTACATGCCGGGCATTCTATCGTGCGCAGGACGGATTCAGCGCCGCCGCCCGTCGATGCGCACCCAATCCTCACGAATCGTTGCGGAAAGCTCCTCGAACCATTCCGAGTATCGCTCGATCAGTTCGTCACGCTGGCCGACGAGGATGCCAGACAAGGCCAGCGCACCGCCGGATTTGAGCCGCGCTGCAAAGAACGGTGCCAGCTCGTGCAGAGGGCCGGCAAGGATGTTTGCAACCAGCACATCGGCCATGCTGCCGGGATCGGCGTCGGGCAGGAAAAGCGAGATCGATCCGGCGACACCATTGCGTTCGGCATTGTCGCGACTGGCCTCGATCGCCTGTGGATCATTGTCGATGGCAAGCACTTCGCGTGCGCCGAGCAGGGCCGCCGCGATGGCGAGCACGCCGGAGCCGCAGCCGTAATCGATCACGCTCTTGCCGGTGAGATCAGCCTGATCCAGCCACTCCAGGCACAGCGCCGTGGTCGGGTGCGTGCCGGTGCCAAATGCCAGGCCCGGGTCGAGCCGGACGGCGACGCGCATGGATGCGCTAGTGCCGTGGGCGCAGGATGCGCTGGAGCGGCCGACGCGCATGGATGCGCTAGTGCCGTGGGCGCAGGATGCGCTGGAGCGGCCGACGCGCATGGATGCGCTAGTGCCGTGGGCGCAGGATGCGCTGGAGCGGCCGACCACGCCAATTTCCTGGGGTGGTTCGATATTCCACGGATAGATCCACAAGCGTTCGCCGAAACGCATTGGCTTGAACTGATCCATCCACACGCGCGTCCAGTCCTGATCGGCGACTTCGCGGAACGAAATCTGCGCGGGCTCGAGATCCGGCAGCAGCTCACCAAGCACGTGCAGCAGGCCGCTGCGATCGACATCGGCCTCGAACAAGGCCGACAGCATGATCAGCGACCATAGCGGCGTTTCACCGACGCCGGGTTCGAGAATCGCCTGCTCGTTGCTGGTATCGGCATCGGCATCGAGCAGGGTGACCGCGAGCGCGCCGACATCCTCAAGCGCCGCCTCGACGGCTTCCTGCTGGTCGGAGCGCAGGGTCAGGGAGAGTTCAATCATTTGGGGCGGGGAGTTGGGAGTTGGGAGTGGGGAGTCGGAAAGCGGTGAGCAGTCAGCGGTGAGCAGTGAGCGGAACAGCAAGGTGGGGTTTCACGAGGTTTGTTGCAGATCGTGAGTGTGTGGCGAAAAGTGGGCCCTGCCTATTCCAGGCCCAGCGCTTTGGCTTTGGCTTCGGCCATGCGCTTTTCGAGGTAATGGATGTTCATGCCGCCGGTTTGGAAACCACCGTCGGCGAGGATGCGCATCTGCAGTGGCAGGTTGGTCTTGACGCCCTCGATGACGAATTCGGCCAGGGCCTGGCGCATGCGTGCGACGGCGGTCTCGCGATCGCGACCGTGCACAATCAGTTTGCCGATCATCGAATCGTAATTCGGCGGGATGCGGTAGCCGTCGTAGATGTGCGTATCGGTGCGTACGCCCGGGCCACCGGCGGCGAGGAAGCGTTTGACCGTGCCAGGGCTCGGCATGAAGGTTTCCGGGTCTTCGGCGTTGATGCGGCATTCGATGGCGTGGCCGGTGATGCGCACGTCTTCCTGACGGAACGAAAGCTTTTCGCCGGCCGCAATCAACAGCTGCTCGCGGACCAGATCAATGCCGGTGATCATCTCGGTGACCGGATGCTCGACCTGGATGCGCGTATTCATTTCGATAAAGTAAAAGTGGCCACCTTCGTAGAGGAACTCGAAGGTACCCGCACCGCGATAGTTGATACGCAGGCAGGCCTCGACGCAGACCTTGCCGATCGCCTGGCGTTGTTCTTCGCTGATGCCGGGTGCCGGCGCTTCCTCCACGACTTTCTGGTGGCGTCGCTGCATCGAGCAATCGCGCTCGCCGAGATGGACCGCGCCGCCCTGGCCATCGGCCAGAACCTGGATCTCGACATGGCGCGGGTTCTCGAGGAACTTCTCCATGTAGACCTGATCGTTGCCAAACGCGGCCTTGGCTTCGCTCTTTGTCATCGAGACCGCATTGCCGAGATGGGCCTCGGTATGCACGACGCGCATGCCACGCCCACCACCGCCACCGGAGGCCTTGATGATGACCGGATAGCCGATGTCGCGGGCGATGCGCGTGTTCTCGGTGATGTCATCGCCGAGCGGGCCGCCTGATCCCGGCACGCACGGAACCCCGGCGGCCTTCATTGCGCGGATTGCTTCGACCTTGTCGCCCATCATGCGGATGGTCTCGGCGCGCGGGCCGATGAAGATGAAGCCCGATTGTTCGACGCGTTCGGCGAAATCGGCGTTCTCGGCAAGAAATCCGTAGCCGGGATGAATGGCCTGGGCATCGGTCACCTCGGCCGCTGCGATGATCGCCGGCACATTGAGGTAACTTTCTGCCGCCGGCGGCGGCCCGATGCAGACCGACTCATCGGCCATGCCGACATGCTTGAGATTGCGATCTACCGTCGAATGCACGGCCACCGTCTTGATCCCAAGCACATGACAGGCACGCAGGATACGCAGCGCAATTTCGCCTCGATTGGCGATGACGACTTTGTCTAACATGGGATTCGTGATTCGTGATTGGGGATTCGAAAGAGCATGGCAATCATGGGGTTTTCGGCTTGTTCAGTGATCGGATCAATGCATTCAACTTCGCGAATACGCGATCAACCAGTTCAATCAGATCCTTTGATTCGATGGCAAATCCGAGTCTCATCGCGATTTGCAGCTGAGTATCCAGTTCGGAAAGTGAGCCTCTTGCGATTGAAAGGAAACGCAGATACTCCGGTGTTGATCGTCGAGCGGCACCTTCGGCAATATTGGATGGCACACTGATTGCGGCTCGTCGAATCTGCAGCGTCAGGCCAAATTTTTCAGAATCCGGAAAACCATTCGAGATTCGATAGACGGCTTCGACCAAACTCATCGCGTCGCGCCAGACTTCGAGTCGCTGATGCGGCCGCTCTTGCAAATCCCGACTCCCGACTCCCGAATCCCGGCCTTCTACCCAATCACAAACAACGGTTGGTCAAACTCCACCGGGTGACCGCTTTCCGCGAGGATGGCGACGACGGTGCCGGAAATTTCCGCTTCGATCTGGTTGAACATCTTCATTGCCTCGATGATGCCGAGGGTGTCGCCAGCCTTGACCTTCTGGCCGATCTTGACGAACGGCGGCGCATCGGGATTGGCTGATATGTAGAAAGTGCCGACCATTGGCGAGCGCACGGTCGTGCCGGGTGGCAATTCGCGAGCCGCCTCCGCGCTTGTTGCGGCTGGCATGTCGCTGATCGCCGCCGCAACGGGAGGTGCAATGGCCTGGGCGACCGGCGCGGGGCTGACCGGTGCGGCCGCATAGGTTGGTGTCATGTTCTTCGGATATCGCGACAGGCGGACGATTTCCTCGCCCTCCTTGATCTCGAGTTCGGCCAGGTTCGATTCTTCAAGCAGATCGATCAGTTTCTTGATCTTGCGCAAATCCATGGGAGTCGCCCTTGCAGGGGAGCGACGCGACGAACGCGACGCTCCGGGTGGTGATGATTAGCCCGGATTATTCATGAATACGCGTGATGATCGCGCAGGACATTGGATTCACACGGCTTTTCGTGATTGAGGCAATAGCGGGCGTTATTGCCGAATGAGCGAAAAGTCGTGTGGATTCAAGGGACAAGCGAGGGCGCGTGTTTTTCATGAATAGTTCGGGCTAGTGAATGGCCAGTCGGCGCAGGATGAAACTGAGCGCCAGCGAATAACTTTCGGCGCCAAATCCGGAAATCACGCCGAACGCGATGTCGGAGAAGTACGAATGCTGGCGGAATGCTTCGCGGGCCTTGACGTTGGACAGATGCACCTCGACGAAAGGGATCGCCACGCCGGCCAGGGCGTCGCGCAAAGCCACGCTGGTATGCGTGTAGCCACCCGGATTGATCACGATCCAGGCGACAGCCTCGACCTTCGCGGCATGAATGCGATCGATCAGTGCATGCTCGGCATTCGACTGGAACGCCTGAAGTTCATGCCCGCCCGCCTTGGCCGCCGCGACCAGGGCGGCATCGATATCGGCCAGCGTCTCGCGCCCGTAAACCTCCGGCTCGCGCGTGCCGAGCAGGTTGAGGTTGGGGCCGTGCAGGACAAGAATCTTGGCCAAGGTTGCTCCGGAATGCGGTCAATCGACCGGTTCAAACAGGGGCGCTAGTGTTATCGAACCGGATCAATGTGTCCAGTTCGGCGAAGATCGCCGAATTTCCATGCGGAGCGGGCGCTGTAGGAGCCCCGCCAGGGGCGAGCTTCAAGATCAAATCGAAGCTGAAGCTCGCCCGTAAACGGGCTCCTACTGGTTCACGAGGGCTGGTCTGATTCAGAAACTCGCGCAGTCGATGACGAAGCGGTAGCGCACGTCGCCCTTGATCATGCGTTCGTAGGCTTCGTTGATTTTTTCGATCGGGATCAGCTCGATATCCGAAGCGACGCCGTGCTCGGCGCAGAAATCGAGCATTTCCTGGGTTTCGTGGATGCCGCCGATCAATGAGCCGACCAAACGCTTGCGTCCCATGATGAGCGCGCCGGCTCCCAGCGGCACCGGCTGGTCCGGCATGCCGACCAGGATCATCGTGCCGTCATGACGCAACAGGCCGAGATAGGCGTTGTAGTCGTGCGCTGCCGATACTGTGTCGAGAATGAAATCGAACTGGCCGGCCAGGTTCTTGAATACTTGCTTGTCGCCGGTCGCGGCGAAATCATCGGCACCGAGCTTGAGCGCATCGTCGCGCTTGGAAGGTGAGGTGCTCAGCACGGTGACGTGGGCGCCCATCGCACTGGCGATCTTGACGCCCATGTGACCGAGGCCGCCGAGGCCGACCACGGCGACCTTGTCACCCGCCTTGACGCCGAAGGTGCGTAGTGGCGAATACGTGGTGATACCTGCGCACAGCAGCGGTGCGGCGCGATCGAGCGGAATCGAATCGGGCACGCGCAGCACGTAGTCCTCGCTGACCACGATGCGGTTCGAATAGCCGCCATAGGTGGGTTGTTTTGTGCCGCGTTCGAGGCTGTTGTAGGTTGCCGTCATGCCGCCGGAGCAATACTGCTCCTCGCCATCCTTGCAGGCCGCGCATTCGCGACACGAGTCAACGAAGCAACCGACACCGACCCGATCGCCGGACTTGAACTTCGTCACTGCGCTGCCGACCGCACCGATTTCGCCGACGATCTCGTGGCCCGGCACCATCGGAAAGATGCCGCCACCCCATTCACCACGCGCCTGGTGGATGTCCGAGTGACAGACGCCGCAATAGCGGATCTCGATCTGCACCTCATGCGGGCCCGGTGCGCGGCGCTCGATCGTCCATGGCGTGAGTGGAGCTTTGGCTTCGGCGGCGGCATAGGCGGGAGTCGACATGGAGAATTCCTTGAGTTGGTGCAGCGTTGAGTCTGATTCCCGACAGGATCAGTTGTTCAAAGATACGGTGCGATCCATTCCTCGAACGAGGCTTCGCTGAAATTGCCGATGCGGGCTTTGAGCAGGTGACCGTCGCGGCTGATCAGGGCGGTGTAGGGCAAGACGCTTTGCGTGTTGCCGAGACGCAGGGACGCATCGACTGCATCGTCCGGTGCATTGATCAGGATCGGGTAGCTGACCGGATTCTGCTTGAGGAAGCCGAGCGCATCGATGGCTTCCTCGTAGGCGACGCCGATCACCTCGATTCCCTGCCCGGAATACTTCGCATGGGCGCGATCGAGCATCGGCATCTCCTCGCGACACGGGCCGCACCAGCTTGCCCAGAAATTGAGCACGACGAGCTTGCCGTTCCATTCCGAGAGCTTGCGTGATTTGCCATCGACGTCAGCCAGGTCGATGTCGTCAACCTTCTCGCCGATCGCAGCCGCATCGGCCGACGTCGTATAAGCGCCAACGTATGCTGGAATCGGCGCAGGTCGCAGCCATGCGCTGAGGACCAAGCCGAGGGCGGCACTGGCGATGGCCAGCGCGACGATCAGCAGATTGGTTCGATTGAACATGGTTCAGGAATTCAGTGGGGCGTGCGGCAATCGTGCATCACGGCGCGAGCGCATCTTCGACGATGCCCGAGGTCAGCACGGTCGGCAACACCTGGCCGTTGCCTTGATTGCCGCGGAATACGACATACAACGGCACGCCGACTGCACCGTGCGCCTGCAGGAAGGCAGTGATTTCGGGGTCGACATTGGTCCAGTCGCCTTTCATGTAGACCGCATTGGATTGCATGAGCAGATCCGCAAAATGTGCGGTGGCGAGTACGGCTTTTTCGTTGGCCTTGCAGGTCACGCACCAGTCGGCGGTCATGTTGACGAAGACCATGCGGCCATCGGCGCGGAGCGCGGCAAGCTTGTCGCTGGAATACGCGACGGCTGAATCCGATTCATCGGCTACGAGTGCCGGTGGATCGAGTCGCGCGATCATCCAGATTGGAACCAGCGAGGCGATCAGGACGATGATCGCGAGCACCCGGCCAAACGGTTTCTCTTTGGCCCGCGCGTGCTCCATCCACCACAAGGCCAGTGCGAGCACGACCGCACCAATCAAGACATAGCCGATCGCATCGACGCCGCGCTGTTTGCCAAGCACCCAGACCAGCCAGACCGCGGTCAGGTACATCGGGAAGGCCAGCACCTGCTTGAAGGTTTCCATCCAGGCGCCCGGCTTCGGCAGGCGTGAGGCCAGTGCCGGGACAAAGCCGACCAGCAGGAAGGGCAGGGCCAGGCCGAGGCCCAGCGCGAGGAAGATCAGCAAGGCGACGATCGGCGATGAGGCAAACGCAAACGCGAGTGCCGGACCCATGAACGGCGCTGTGCACGGACTGGCAACAATGCAGGCAAGCACTCCAGTGAAGAAATCACCAGCCGGTCCCGAGCGTGACGCAAGCCCCTGGCCGGTGCCGGCGAGGCTGGCGCCGATCGTGAATACGCCCGAGAGACTCAGGCCAACCGCAAGCAGCACATAGACGAGAAAGGCTACAAATCCCGGCTGTTGCAACTGGAAGCCCCAGCCCAGCGCCTGGCCGGCCGCACGCAAGGCGATCACCAGCAGGCCGACCACCGCAAACGAGACCAGTACGCCACTCGTGTACCAGAGCGCGTGTTTACGTGCCTTGGCCAAGCTCTCGCCACTCTGGGCAAGGCCGATGATCTTGAATGACAACACCGGCAACACACAGGGCATCAGGTTCAACACGATGCCACCGAGAAAGGCAAACAACAGTGCACCGAGCACGCCGATGGCGCTCGTTGCCGGCGGCTGCGAGCGCAAGGCGTTCTGCGACGAGGCATTGGCACCGACCGAATCAGGCACCAGCTTCGCCGCCGGCACAAATGATCTTGCCGCTGCGGCGAGCTCGTCGACGCTGGCCGGATCGAGATCGACGCTGACCGTGCGCTGCATGACCGGATAGCAGATGCCGTCTTCCTTGCAGCCCTGGAACTCGCCCTGCAACTGGATCGTCTGCGCGCCGCCATCGGCGCGGCGCAGCGTGACCGGCAATTCGACCTGATCGTAATAGACGACCACGGTGCCGAAATGCTCATCGGTATGATCGACGCCAGCCGGCCATTGCGCTTGTCCGACGTCGACATCGTGACCGACGGCGACGCTGACACGACTCTTGTCGCGATACAGGTAATAGCCTTTCGGCATCGTCCAGCGCGCGAGGATCTCGGTCGGACTCATCTCGATCGCCTCGAACACGAACGCTTTTTCGGGCGGCAGAGTTTCATCTGGATCTAGCGTGTCGATTGGTGAGCCCAGGGCGATTCCGCCGCCGAGTCTTTCCGCCAGCGGACTGGCCGGGCTCACGGAAGCGCGCGCTTCGCGCGTGAGCGACAGCTTCACCGGATGCGGCGGATAGCAAATTTTCGGCTCGGTCTCGTGGCAACCCTGCACGGTGATCGTGAAATCGACGGACGGCGCCGCTGCATCAGTGAGGGTGAACGGCAGGCTGGCCTCAATGCTGTCGTGGTAAATCTCGACATCGCCGAAGAACTCGTCGTGCTGCTCGATGCCTTTCGGCAACTCGAGTGCGCCAAGAGTCAGGCCCGGTTGGCTGGTCTTGGCCTTGATCCGGCCCTTGTAGAGGTAGTAGTCCTTGGCGATCGCCCAGTCGAGGGCGATCCGATCCGAACCGTCCAGCTCGGCCTTGAGCACGTAGGCCTGCTCGACCGGCAGCAAACCATCCTGCTCCTGCGCGTGAACCGGGGTGGCAAAAACGAACGGCGCGAGCAGGGCGATCAGCAGATAACGGAACAAGGCAACACTCCGGCAGGACGGTTTGATCAGGCGGTGAAACGATGCGAAGGGCGTCAGGATACGCCGACTTGGCTTTCGACCCAGGCCGCATACGGCGCGTGGGCAACGCTGACATCGACCGCAATAATCTCCGGCAGTTCATACGGATGCAGTTCGAGCAGCCGCGCAGCCATCGCTGGATAGCGCTCGCGCGTGGTCTTGATCAGCATCAGCACCTCGTCATCGGTATGTGTTTCACCTTGCCAGCGGAAGGTCGAACGCGCGCCCGGCAGTATTGATACGCAGGCCGCCAGACGCTCCTCGACCAGCGTCTTGGCAATCGAATCAGCGCTGCCATCGGCGGCACACGAACAATGAACGATCAGAATCGACATGTCAGGTTGCCAGTCAGAAAAGGGTTGGCAAATCCGTAGGAGCCCCGCCAGGGGCGAGCTTCTGGTTCCGGCTCGGTAAAGCTCGCCCCTGGCGGGGCTCCTACACTGGCGCGGTGGCTTGCGGAGATCCAACCGGTAATCAGCGGGACTACTTTCATCATCGATCGAAACAGAGCCCGCAACTCGGACTCTGTTTCAAACTTCATCAATGAATCGTCGGTGGCACCGCTGAATCAAACCCGTTGGCGAAAATCACATCATTGGCAAGCGGCTCGCAGGTCGCCGGATTGCTCGATTGGAAAAGGGTCGATGTCGCCCATTCCGGATGATCGATGAACGGATTGCGGTTGCCCTGGAAGGTCTGGATCACGTCATTGCGTGTGATCTCTTCGGCATCCGGCGGATCGCCGGCACTCCAGGCGAGCAGGTCGGTGAGCAGGCCCATGTAGGCCGGCACGTTGTAGTTGCTGCTGCCAACGATCAGGCTGCGGTTGTCGGTCAGTTCGAGGTTCGGCTCGGTCTGGCCGCTGGTCGGATCTACGCCGCCCTCATAGCGGATCGCCATGTACATGACCGCGCGGGCTACGTCGCCCTTGCGATGGTTCCAGGTCTCGAAAGTATTGTTGTTGACCCAATTGGAATTCCCTGGATAGACGCCGCTGCCGCCGCCGAAGCCGAGATTGGCCTCGGTAATGCGCTCACCACAGCTTGCCGCCACCGGACAGTTTCCATACGGACTGTTGCCGCGATCCGCATTCCACACCTTCTCTGATAGAAAGAGCATGTGGGTATCGGTGTAAGGCGCGTTCGGAAGGCCGAGGTTGCCGGTCTGGCTCGGGAAACCCAGTGAATTGGGCCAGGTATGCTCGCGGTTGTAGACCAATCCACTGCCAATGCCGTCGCGGTCACTCACAGCAGTGAACAAGTGGTTGAGATATACATCGAGAACCTTGCCAGGATTGCCCGGCGCCGCTTGTGCCGTTTCGAGGACGGTCCAGGTGTTCGTGCCCGAGCCGCTGTACGGATACGCGGTGTGGCCACGGATCAGCAGGTGCAGCGAGCAGCGCAGTTGTCCCGCGCTGCTCGTGTTGACCGAAGAGTAGTAGCCGTTGGAGTTGCCGCTGCTGACCGTGAAATGGATCGTCACCGACTGATTCATTGGAATGTTGCTGGCGTTTTCCACATTGACGGCATTGATCGTGAACTCGCAAACGCCATCCGCTGGAAGCAAGGTCGCTGGCGTCAACGTGCGGTTGTTGCCGGTGCCGGTTTCGGTGAGCACGATCGGATTGCTGTCACAAGCCAGCGCGAACGCGCCCGGCGTCGTGGTCACGATCTCGCTGAAGTTGACCCGCACGTCGCTGGCCAGCGGCACGTTGGTCGCGTTGTCGGCCGGCAAGGTCGAGATCACAGTCGGCGGCGGGATATTGCCTGGGTCGAGGGTGGTGAAGCTGACCACGTAGTTGCTGGCCATCAGATCAAGCGTTCCATCCTGATCTTCAACGCCGCTGGCAAGAATCGTCCATGTGCAGATTTCGTCGCCGTCAAACGCCGGTGACGGGGTCAGCGTGAAGCTGGTCGGGCCACCGCTCACGCTGACCGTGTGATTGCCGGACATGGCGCAAGCGATTGTTGTCCACGGATCGCCCAGGGTGACCGCCTCGCTGAAACTCACACTCAAGGTCGCGGCCAGGGCGACATCGATTGCGTTGTTGGCGGGCGTTGTCGTGACGACAGTCGGCGGCACATCGACCGGCGGATCACCGGCGACAGCAAAGCTGATGTTGTCGATGGCCAGGCCATCGTCGGCACCGCTGATATTCGGATCGCTCCAGCGCACCCACAGGATCGCGTTGGTGGCCAGATTCAAACCGGTGATCGATGCACTGATGGCTGCCTGGTTGGCGGACAGATTGCCATCGAGGGCGCCCACGGTGCCGGTTGTTGTGGGCGAAGAGAAATCAAGGCCGGGCAATACAACCCAAGTTGCGCCGGAATCGGCCAGTGAGGTTGCATTGAGGCTGTATTCGAATACCAGCGCGTCGGCCCGGCCGGTCGCACCCAAGCGCCATTGCTCGCCGGTATAGGCGACCGCGATCTCGCTCAACGCCTGGCCGCTGTCGTTGCGCAATTGCGCGCCGATCCGTGACGCAACCGAATTCGACGCAAGCGATCCCAGCGCACGTTCACTGCTCGCTGGTGCACCATAGCTGTAGGTGTCGCCGGAGTTGAGCGAGCCATTGCTGGCGGTATAGCTTGTGTTACCGCCTGCCTCAACGAGGTACCAACCGTCCGGCAAAACCGAACTGGCGCCGCTGCTGGCCAGCGAATCGAAATCCTGCACTGCCGGCATACCCCCCACCAGCGGAACGACCTGGGCGGTTGCGTTGCCAAGAAAAGCGGCAAAAACAACGGCTGTGGCGCAACGCGCGCCGTTCTTGAAATTCATAAGTGGGTTCCCGGGAAGGCGGCCAACGGTTTTCATGGCCACGTGGCCGCCAATTATAGGTAAGCCGCATTGCAAAAGAATGTTGCGCTGCGCACTGGCGGCCGGTCATTGAAACTTCCGGACGCAGCCCCATCTTCCGTGCACGCCAACGCCTGGGGACTTCCACAGGCTTTTTTACGCGAGTAGAATTGGCACTCGTTCGGGCAGAGTGCTAGCAGCCCGACATAAATTCAATCCAATCAACCAGTTGAAGGAATCAAAACCATGGCACTTCGCCCGCTACACGATCGCGTCATCCTCAAGCGTCTGGAAGAAGAGAAGATTTCGGCCGGCGGCATCGTGATCCCGGACTCCGCTGCAGAGAAGCCGATCCGCGGTGAAGTCATCGCTGCCGGCACCGGCAAGATCCTCGAAGACGGCAAGGTTCGTCCGATCGCGGTCAAGGTCGGCGACAAGGTCCTGTTCGGCAAGTACTCGGGCACCGAGGTCAAGGTCGACGGCGAAGAACTGCTGGTCATGCGCGAAGAAGACATTATTGCGGTGATTGAGTAAGCGACGGGATTCGAGATTCGGGATACGGGATTCGTTAGAGCGCAACAACGCCTCGCGACTCCAGTCATCCTCGATCTCTCCCGCTTCTGCTTCTGCTTGAAACCGAATCCCCAATCACGAATCTCGAATCCCGGAGCTCCACGAAATGGCTGCCAAAGAAATCCGCTTCTCAGAAGACGCCCGCGCCCGCATGTTGCGCGGTGTCAACACCCTGGCCAATGCGGTCAAGGCCACCCTCGGTCCGAAGGGCCGCAATGTCGTGCTCGAAAAGAGCTTCGGCGCACCGACCATCACCAAGGACGGCGTCTCCGTCGCCAAGGAAATCGAACTGGCTGACAAGTTCGAGAACATGGGTGCGCAGATGGTCAAGGAAGTCGCTTCCAAGACTTCCGACGTTGCTGGCGACGGCACCACCACCGCCACCGTTCTGGCCCAGGCGCTGATCCGTGACGGCATGAAGGCCGTTGCTGCCGGCATGAACCCGATGGATCTCAAGCGCGGCATCGACAAGGCCGTCATCGCTGCGGTCGAAGAGCTCAAGAAGCTCTCCAAGCCGTCGGCTGATTCCAAGTCGATCGCCCAGGTCGGCACGATTTCGGCCAATGGCGACGAGCCGATCGGCAAGCTCATCGCCGAAGCGATGGACAAGGTCGGCAAGGAAGGCGTCATCACGGTTGAAGAAGGTTCCGGCCTCGACAACGAACTCGATATCGTCGAGGGCATGCAGTTCGATCGCGGTTATCTCTCCCCGTACTTCATCAACAACCAGGCTTCGCAGCAGGTTGAACTCGATGACCCGTTCATCCTTCTTTATGACAAGAAGATCTCGAATGTTCGCGAATTGCTGCCGATCCTCGAAGGCGTGGCCAAGTCCGGCAAGCCGCTCTTGATCGTCGCCGAGGAAGTCGAAGGCGAAGCGCTGGCGACCCTCGTCGTCAACACGATCCGCGGCATCGTCAAGGTTGCAGCCGTCAAGGCGCCGGGATTCGGCGATCGTCGCAAGGCGATGCTCGAAGACATGGCCATCCTGACCGGCGGCCAGGTGATTTCCGAGGAAGTCGGCCTGAGTCTGGAGAAGGCAACCCTGAAGGATCTCGGCCACGCCAAGAAGGTCGTCATCACCAAGGAAAACACCACCTTGATCGACGGCGCCGGTGAAGCCGCCACGATCCAGTCGCGCATCAAGCAGATCAAGGCACAGATCGAAGAGACCTCTTCGGACTATGACCGCGAGAAGCTGCAGGAGCGTGTGGCCAAGCTCGCTGGCGGCGTTGCCGTAATCAAGGTCGGCGCAGCAACCGAAGTCGAGATGAAGGAAAAGAAGGCCCGCGTCGAAGACGCCCTGCACGCCACGCGCGCAGCGGTCGAAGAAGGCGTGGTCCCGGGCGGCGGCGTTGCCCTGATCCGTGCCATCGCTGGTCTGGCCAAGCTCAAGGGTGACAACGAAGAGCAGAACCACGGCATCCAGATCGCACGTCGTGCGATGGAAGCGCCGCTGCGCGAAATCGTCACCAACGCCGGCGACGAGCCGAGCGTGATCCTGAACAAGGTCGCCGACGGCAAGGGCAACTACGGCTACAACGCAGCCACCGGTGAATACGGCGACATGGTCGAGATGGGTATTCTCGATCCGACCAAGGTCACCCGCACCGCGTTGCAGAACGCGGCCTCGATCGCTGGTCTGATGATCACGACCGAAGCGATGGTCGCTGAAGCGCCGAAGAAGGACGAAGGCCACAGCCACGGTGGCGGCGGCGGTGGAATGGGCGGCATGGGCGGTATGGGCGGCATGGATTTCTAGGAAAAGCACCCCTCTCCCGTCGGGAGAGGGTGTCGCGAAGCGACGGGTGACGATTGCATGGATGCAGTCGGTAGAATCGCGTCGGGACCAGCGATCGAGGGTTCGGTACTTGCCGAATCTTCATTCGATCGAAGAAGCACTGTTCGACAAGAAAGCCCCGCAGCGATGCGGGGCTTTTTGCTTGCTGTGAAACGGAGTTGCTCGGCGTAGTCTTCGTCCAGCCGTTCCATTGCCAAACAACGATTTCAGTCCATGCCATCGGCAAAAATCAGGTCCGATTGCAGGCGCAACACGGAGATACCCGAGCCCCCGGTGACGTTGGTGCGACCAGCAATGACCGGTTTGCTGGCTGACAGAACGATGGCGTGCGCCGCGTCATTCGCGGTGGATAGCTGGTAGCGTGCCACTCCGTTGCCATCGAACGAGTTGTCGAGACTGCCGTCCGCCAAAGTGCGCGCGACGAAGAAGTCGGTATTGCCCGCGTATTCGATCCAGCCCGCAGCGACCAGGCGTCGATCGCTGCGCATGGCCAGCGCGTTGATCCGGCTTCCGTCTTCCAGGGTCAGGTCGCGAAAACCGGCGATTCCGTAGCTGGTGTCGTAATTTCCATTCGGGGTGAGGCGAATGAGTGCCGTGCGATAAAGCACAAGGTCCTGAGCGTTGCCCACTGAAATCAGCAGCGCGTCATCGCGGTCGATGGCGACCGCGGTAGCGGTCCATTTGACTGCGGCGCTATCGGGCAGGCTCAGGACCGTCACGCCATCGCCACCACCGAATGCAGAATCGACCAGCCCGGTTGAGGTCATGCGGACGATCATTGGGCGGAACGTGCTACTGGTGTCCGTGTTTCCGGCCAGAATGATCCGTCCTTGGTGATCGATGTCCATGGATCGCAATCCATTTGAGCTCGGCGCGGCAACTGCGGCCCAGCCATTCTGGCCGAAGCTGGCATCAGGTGTGCCATTGCCATCGACGCGCAGTACAACGGCGCTGTGGGTATCACCGCAAGCACCGCAATAGCCGCCGAAAAGGAACTTGCCATCCGGCTGACGGGCCACCGCGCCTATGTGCAGGGAGGCGTTCGGCCACGGACTCTGGTCGACACCAATCGAAAGCTTTCCGCCGCTGCCGAACGTGGTGTCGACATTTCCAGCGGCGGTCAAACGCACCATGGCCGGGGGGGCCTCGGCGACAATTTCACCAGGCACCTCGGCTTTGCCGAGCAGCATCAGCTTGCCGTCAGCCAAGGGAAAAACGCCCTGCAAGTTGTCATAGCCGTCGGCAACAAAGTCGAATGAGACGCTGCGGTAGCCGAGATAGCCGAAGGCCGTGTCGAGGGAGCCATTGGCCAGCAGGCGCGTGATCGCGAAGTCCCGGTCGCCATTGGTGTCGGTGGTCGTGGCACCGACATACACCTTGCCATCGGCTCCAAGGCTGAGGCGCGCGTCGTCTGCGGAGCCTCCTGACCACTCCAAATAGTTGACGCCATCACCTGAAAACGAAGTATCCAGGTCGCCGTCGGCAGCATGGGCGCCGTTGATCGCGAGCATGGAGGCAAGCGCAAAGACGGCCAGGACGCGGGTTTTCGGGCCGCGAGGGGTGGCGGAGGGCATTTGGAATCGATTCATGGCCGGCATCTCTTGGGGGATTTATCTCTTCCACGGGAAAAGGCGCAGAGAGGGGCCAAACTATCGGATCAAGATACCCCGCACCGCGCTGCAGAACGCCGCCTCGATCGCGGGTCTGATGATCACGAACGAAGCGATGGTCGCCGAAGCGCCGGAGCGCTGAAGAAGGACGAAGAAAGACGAAGGCCACAGCCACGGTGGCGGCGGCGGTGGCATGGGCGGCATGGGTGGCATGGATTTCTGATCGCCTTTGCGATCATCCTGATCGCACGAGCGGAGCAAGCGCGGCCATCCGTGGCCGCACCTCTCACAAGGGCTTCCCCCGCTCAGCTGAACTGATACACGAAAGCCCCGCAGTGATGCGGGGCTTTTTGTTGCCTGAACCGTATGCAATGGCCGAAGCGTGGCGCAAGGGTGCCCCGGGCGTCATACTCTTTGCATCCTTTGAGAGTCCGATTCAATGGCAAGGCCGGTTCCTGAAAAATCAGATGCCTTTCCGACAGCGCGAGATTGCTCGCCCGCGAATTCCGAGTACACGCATCATCAGGGCAAATACTTTGCGCATTGGTTGACGCTGCGTAGTCGAGGTGAGGCATCGGTCACACGCACCTTGGCGTCTTCCCGGGTCGACATGAATCCGCACCAGGTCGACGCAGCCTTGTTCGCACTCAAGTCACCGATTGCTGCTGGGGTGCTGCTCGCCGATGAAGTGGGTCTCGGCAAGACCATCGAGGCGGGTCTGGTAATTGCCCAGCATTGGGCGCAACAGTGTCGTCGCATCCTTCTCATCGTGCCGGCGACGCTGCGAAAGCAATGGAGCCAGGAGCTTGCGGACAAGTTCCTGCTGCCTTCGCAGATTCTGGAGTCCAGAACCTACGCCTTGGAACGCAAAAGTGGGCACCCGAATCCATTTGCCAGCGACGACAAGATCGTCATCACATCCTATGAGTTCGCAGCCTCCAAAGCGGAAAATCTCGAAGAAGTCGCTTGGGATCTCGTCGTCCTCGATGAGGCGCACAAACTACGCAATCTCTACAAAGGTGAATCGGCAGCCAAGCGCGCCACCGTTCTCAATGAGGCACTTCGCGATCGGCGCAAGGTTCTGTTGACGGCGACGCCATTCCAGAATTCGTTGATGGAGCTTTATGGCCTGGTCTCCTTCATCAGTGGCGACTTCTTTGGAAGCAAGGAGGCGTTTCAGCTCCAATACGCCAGCGGCCGACAAAGCGAAGCGCGTCAGAGGGAGTTGAAGCATCGGCTTGAGTCCATCTGCCATCGCACACTGCGCCGACAGGTTCAGCAGGAAGGCGGAATCAAGTTCACCAAACGATTCTCGATCACCCAGGATTTCACTCCCTCCGATGACGAGTTCGAGCTGTACCAGAAGGTATCCGCCTACCTCCAGGATGAATCGATTCTTGCGATCAAGCCCGGTGCGCGCCATCTGGTGACCTTGGTCGTGCGCAAGATTCTCGCGTCATCGAGCTTTGCCATTGCGGATACGCTGGAAACCATCATTGCTCGACTGCAGGCCAGCCATGCGACTACGGCAGCAGCGATTGCCGACTACGAAACCGACGACGAGTTCGATGAGGGCAATGAGTCGCTCGGCACACTCGATGCCGTACAAGCCGAGCAGAATGCTCGCGTCGAGGAAATCGAACGCCTGAAAGGCTACCGTGATCTTGCCAAGAGCATTCAGACCAATCGCAAGGGTGAAGCGCTACTCGTCGCCTTGAAGAACGGCATGGAGATGACCTGGCGCCTCGGTGGTGTCAGGAAAGCCGTCATCTTCACCGAATCCCGGCGTACCCAGGACTATCTGCGCCAATTGCTTGAAGGCAATGGCTACCCAGGCCGTGTCGTGCTGCTCAATGGCAGCAACAGCGATACGGATTCAAAGGCGATCCATGCGCAATGGTTGTCAGCCAACGCAGGAACCGCAGCGATATCCGGATCGAAATCCGCCGACATGAAGGCCGCCGTTGTCGATGCCTTCCGCCATCAGCGCGATATTCTGATTACCACCGAAGCCGGCGGCGAAGGCATCAATCTGCAGTTTTGTTCGTTGCTGATCAACTACGATCTGCCGTGGAATCCGCAGCGGGTTGAGCAGCGCATCGGTCGCGTGCATCGCTATGGACAAAAATCCGATGTGGTCGTCGTCAACTTCGTCAATCGCAAGAATCGCGCGGACGAGCTGGTGTTCGAGTTGCTGGCAAAAAAATTCAAACTCTTCGACGGCGTGTTCGGCGCCAGTGATGAAATTCTCGGTACCATCGAATCCGGTGTCGACATTGAGCAACGCATCAACCGCATTTACCAGCAATGCCGCACCCAGGAGCAGATTGAATCCGAATTCGCGCAGTTGCAGGCCGAATTGGATGTCAGCATTTCCGAGCGCGAAGCCAGCGCCAAGCTGACCCTGCTCGAACACTTCGATGAAGAGGTCGTTCGCAAACTGCGCTCGCGGCGTGACTCGATGCAACGCGAATTGTCACTCTACGAACACCAGTTCCAGCGCCTGGTTTGGGCCGAGCGCCCCGGCACCCAGATAGTCGGCGAAGTAGTCGAATTGCAGGAAGGCCGATTCGTCGTGAGTTGGCCGCCGGCCGAACAAGCGCGTGCGGATGTGTTGCGGCCGGATCAGGGTCTCGGCGCATCTTTGTGTCAGGCCGCGCGCACGCGCGACACCCCGTCAGGCACGCTGCATTTTCACTATGCCGCGCAAGACGGACAGCTTTCCGATGTGCAATCGTGGATCGGTCGGCGCGGTCGCCTGCGCGCGGGCATTGTCACCATTGAAACCGCTGTCGAGAAACGCGAAGTACTGGTCGCCAGCGCGGTAGCGGACGATGGCAAGACGCTCGCTGCGGATACCGCTGATCGCCTGCTGCGCATGCCTGCTCAATTCGAGGCGATTCAGCGCGTCGCTGAACCGGAACCGCTGTTTGCCTTCGATGCGGCTGTTCAAGCAGCCTTGGCCGAAGCCGGCCGACTCAACGAGGAATGGTTCCAGCAGGAAGCCGACCGCCTCGACCGCTGGGCGGAAGATCAACGCCTGACCCTGCGAACCATCGTCGATGAGCTCGATTTGCGCATCCGCGATTGCAAACGCTGGCTGCGCCAGCTCGCTACGCTGGAAGAAAAGACCGGAGCCAAGCGCGAGATCAAGCGGCTGGAGCAAGGCCGCGATGATGCGCTGCTCGATTTCTATCACCGCAAGAAGGTCATCGCCGACAAGGAAGAAGAAATGCTCAATCGCGTCGAGGCGCTGCTGAAGATGCGCTACCAGGTCGATTTGCTGTTCGATGTCGAGTGGAGCCTGGAGGCATGAGTACGTCGAGGGAGGTTTCCGAACTGCTCGCACGATTGCGGCTGGGTGAGGACTCGGCGCTTGAACTCAAGGCTGTCGTGCTCGCCGGCGCCAAGGTCAAGGGGCCGGCAAGCGATTCCATCGCCGACGAAATCGCCTCGCTGGCGAATTCCATCGGTGGCGACCTGATTCTCGGCGTCGATGACAAGTCACGCGACGTGCAGGGCATTCCTCTGGAGGCGCTCGATAGGGTCGAGCAGTGGCTGGCGAATCTGGTCGAGGACACCATCGACCCGCCGCCAACCCTGCACATCCGCCGCATTGAGCTGCCCATTCAAGCGGGCAAACACGCCGGCGAGCTGCGCCCGGTTCTGTGGGTCACCGTGCCGCGCAGTCTGTTCGTGCATCGCAGTCCCGGCGGCTACCTTCACCGCATCGGCAGCACCAAGCGCAAGCTCTCGACCGAGCAGTTGTCCCGCCTGATGCAGCAGCGCAATCGAGCCGGCTTGGTCTGGTTCGACGAACTGCCCGTCGTCGGCTGCACGCTCGGGCAACTTTCGCCGGCGCTGTGGCGGCGTTTCGTCGGCGGAGGGTTCGACGCCGAAGACGTGCAGCTGAGAAAGATGAAGGTGTTGACCGCCGATGACGGCAACACGGTCGCCTCTGTCGCGGGCTGTCTGATGTGCGCAGAGCAACCGACACAATGGCTGCGCAGCGCCTACGTGCAATGCGTGCGCTACCTCGGCACCGAGCGCACCGCCGATCAGCAGCACGATGCGCAAGACTGCGACGGCCCGCTGGACGCCCAGATCATCGATGCGACCCGCTTCGTCTTGCGCAATATGCATATCGGCGCGCGCAAGCTGCTCGGTCGCGAGGATTTCCCGCAGTACTCGACACGCGCCGTATTTGAAGCCATCGCCAATGCGGTTGCGCATCGCGACTACTCAATGCACGGCAATTTGATCCGCGTGCACCAGTTCGCCGATCGCCTCGAAATCGACACGCCCGGCGCGCTCGCCAATTCGCAGACCATCGATACGCTGGCCTACAAGCAGGCCACACGCAACGAGCTGATCGTCAGCCTACTGGCGCGCAGTCCGGTGGAGATTCCCGACGTCATGCGCCGAACCGTGATGGACAAGCGCGGCGAAGGCGTGCCGCTGCTGCTGGCGGAGAGCGAACAACTCTCCGGGCGGCGGCCGGTCTTTCAGATGATCGGCAACGAGATGCTCAGGCTGACCCTATTCGCCGCCGAAACGCCGCGTGGCGAACGTACGCTGCCAGTCGGGTTCATCGCGACCGACGAACCCGGGCGCAACCCAGCAGCATGAGCCAGAAGCAGAAGCTCGAACTCACCTAGGTCGGCAAGCACGATCGTCCGCGACTGGAGCCGCGTATCCTGCTCGAAGATCCGACGCTGTCGTATCACGCCAAGCATCGCGTCAGCGAGAATGATCGCTTCGACAATGTCCTGATCCGCGGCGACAACCTGCTCGCGTTGAAAGCCTTGGAGCAGGAATATCGAGGGAAGGTGAAGTGCATCTTCATCGATCCGCCCTACAACACCGGCAGCGCCTTCACCCACTACGACGACGGACTCGAGCATTCGCTTTGGCTGTCGATGATGCGCAATCGCCTTGAAATCCTGCGCGAATTGCTGAGTGTGGATGGATCAATCTGGATCACGATTGATGATAATGAAGCGCACTATCTGAAGGTTCTGTGCGATGAGATATTCGGTCGAAGCAACTTCAGAGCAACAATGTAGTTGGCAAAGAAAATACAGGTCTCAATAACTCTCCAATGGTATCGCGAAAGTCTGACCATTGTGCTCGTCTATGCGAAAGACAAGGTGATTTGGCGGCCGAATCGCTTGCAACGAAGCGATGAGATGGATGCCAGGTACCGTCAATCCTGATAATCGATCCCAGGGCCCTTGGAAGGCGACGCTGCTTTACGCGAAGCGACGACCGTCCGAGCAAGAGGCAGCATTTAGCATTACGTTCAGGAATGGAATGGAGTGGGTGCCTCCACCAGGTACCACACCCCGATTGCCTGGAAATCGAATCACTACGCCAGATGGATTCTCGACGATGACGATTTGGTTCGGTCGTGGACGGGACCTCGATGCCGTGCCGCATGAAGCTTTTTCTGTCGAAGTTCGGGTTGGAATGACACCTCGCACAATTGGTGGTCACATACGAAGTCGGACACACTCATGAGGCCAGCGAGGAATTGAGCTTTTGGTTCGCGAACCTCCATTCCCAACACCGAAACCCGAACGCCTTCTGAGCGAATGCTGGCATCGCAACTAACCCCGGTGATCTCGTTCTCGACTCCTTCGCCGGCTCCGGCACCACCGGTGCGGTCGCTCACAAGATGGGCCGTCGCTGGATCATGGTTGAGCTCGGTGAGCACTGCGAAACCCATATCGTGCCGCGTCTGCGCAAGGTGATCGACGGCGAGGATCCGGGCGGCGTCACCGCGGCGACGGGCTGGAAAGGCGGCGGCGGCTTTCGCTACTACCAGCTCGCGCCATCGCTGATGAAGCAGGATGCCTTCGGCCATCTGATCATCAATCCCGAATACAACGCCGAGATGCTGGCCGAGGCCGTGTGCAAGTTGATGGGCTTCAACTATGCGCCGGATGAGCAGCACTACTGGCAGCATGGCCGCGCCTCCGAACGCGATTTCCTCTACGTCACCACGGCCGCCCTCAGCCACGAGCAACTGCGCGCGATCAGCGAGGATGTCGGACCCGAGCGCACCCTGCTGGTCTGCTGCAAGGCCTTCCGCGCCAACGCCGATGCCTTCGACAACCTCACCATCCGCAAAATCCCCCAAGCCGTCCTGAGCAAATGCGAATGGAGCAAGGACGACTATTCCCTCAGAATCGCCGCCTTGCCGAAGGCTCCCGATGATCTGGATGCAGGCGCAGTCGACACCGTGAAGCCGCAGCGAAGCCGGAAGACGTCGCAAAAGAAATCGAAAGGCTCCTTATCGGCGGATCTCTTCGACAACGGAGGCGAGGAGTGAATCAGTTGGTGCGTCAGCTCTGCGCACGCATGAGCTTGCGCGCGCCGCAGTCGCGCTCACTTGAGATACTTGCCGACGTGCTCGATCGCGTTGCACTGGGGAAGGATGCCGATGCGCTGGAACAACTGGCGACGATCCAGGCGCAGTATCCATCGGTCGAGGATTTCGAACGCGAGTTCGCCTCCCTGTGTTTTGCCCTGGCCACCGGCGTGGGCAAGACCCGCCTGATGGGCGCTTTCATAGCGTGGTTGTATCTCAGTGGGCGCAGCCGACACTTCTTTGTGTTGGCACCGAACCTGACGATCTACGAGAAGTTGAAGTCCGATTTCGATCCGGCCAGTCCCAAATACGTGTTCAAGGGGATCACGGAACTAGCTCTGACTCCGCCCGTGCTGATCACCGGCGAAAACTACGAATCCGGCATCGGCGTGCGCTATGACGAGGTGCAGCAGATGACCGTGGCTGGTCAGTTGTTCGGAGCCGACGGCCTGCCGCATATCAACATTTTCAACATCTCCAAGATCAACACCGAGGTGCGCGGCGGCAGTTCCCCGCGCATGAAGCGGCTGCAGGAATACATTGGCGAAAGCTATTTCGAATACCTGGCTGGGCTCGACGATCTGGTCCTGTTGATGGACGAAGCGCATCGCTATCGGGCCAGCTCCGGCGCGAGGGCCATTGCCGAGTTGAAACCGATCCTCGGCCTGGAGTTGACCGCGACCCCAAAGAGCATCGGTGCCAAGGCGCAACCCTTCCGCAACGTGATTTATGCGTATGGTTTGGGTGAGGCGCTGGCGGATGGCCTGGTCAAGGAACCTGCGGTGGCCACGCGCAAGGATTTTGATCCAACCGGTATCGCGGCCGACGAGATGGAGCGGATCAAGCTCGAAGACGGCATCCACTATCACGAGTACGTGAAGGTGGAACTGGAAACCTATGCGCAGCAGGCCGGTCAACCACGCGTGCGGCCGTTCATGCTGGTGGTTGCGCAGGATACCTCGCATGCCTCGCGTATCCGCGAGTTCATGGAATCGGAGGCGTTCTTCAACGCGACTTATCGTGGGCGCGTCATCGAGGTGCATTCGGCCATGCGCGGCGAGGAATCCGACGAGGCCATGCAGCGCCTGTTGGCGGTGGAGCACGACGACACTACGGAGGTCGTCATCCACGTCAACAAGCTCAAGGAAGGCTGGGACGTCAGTAACCTCTACACGATCGTTCCGCTGCGCGCATCGGCATCCGAGATCCTTACCGAGCAAACGCTCGGGCGCGGTCTGCGCCTGCCCTATGGACGACGCACCGGCGTTGCCGCCATCGATCGCTTGACCGTGGTCGCGCATGACCGATTCCAGGAAATCATCGACCGTGCCGGTTTGCCGGATTCAGTGGTTCGAGAGCACGTGTTGATTGGCGAAGGCGGGGATGTGCCGACGCGTGCGCCACAGGCGGTTGTTGCCCAGCCATTGAGCGTGAGTGCCTTGACCGGCGAGCTGTCGCGTGTCGGCGGGCAATTTTCAGATGATGCTGTGCGCGATGGACTCGGTGCCTATCGCCTCGATCAACGCGCTGACCAGGAAATCGCGCGCGCAGCGATCCAGGTCATGCATCGCTTCGAACGCCTGCCCAATATCACCCAGCTCGCATCACCCGAGGTGTGTGCGCAGGTGGCTGCGGAAGTTGCCGCGCTGATGGCACCAGTGCAATCACCATTGGCTTTGACTCCCGCAGTGGAATCCTTTTCGGATGCAGTCTCGCGTGTCGTCGAAAAAGTGGCGCGCGCGGTTGTCGAGCTGACCATTGAAATCCCAAACGTCGTGGTAATCCCCACTCGCGAGGTCAGCTTCGGCTTCACCGATTTCGAGCTGCAAAACGTCGAACGCATCGCCTATCGGCCAGTGTCCGAAGAGTTACTGGTGCAGCAGCTACGCGATCGTGAGCGTGAAAGCATTGGCTGGGTTCGCGATGGCGTGCGCGAAAAGCGGCTTGAGGACTATCTCGTGGCGGTTCTGGTGGAGCGCGACGAGATCGACTATGAGGCGCATGCAGCGTTGCTGTACAAGCTCTCCGGTCAAATTGTCAGCCGTTTGCGTGCCTATCTCGCCGATGACGGTGAAGTGGAAAACGTACTCACCTACTACCGGCGTCAGCTGGGTGATTTCATCTGGTCGCAGTTGCAGCAGCATCAATGGGAAACGCCGACCGGCTATCAGGGCCGCGTGACCCGCGGATTCAGTCTGCTGCGGCCCATGGCGTTTTCGCTGCCAGCCGGCCAGGTTCCGCGCGACTTCAGGCTGCCGGTTGAACCTGGAACCAATATCCGTCATCTCGCATTCACTGGCTTTCGCAAGTGCTGCTACACGTTGCAACAATTCCAGTCGGCAGAGGGCGAGCAGCGACTCGCGATCGTTCTCGAAGACGATCCCGATGTAGTGCGCTGGATGAAACCCGGTCCCGGACAGTTTCAGATCGAATGGAAGAACGGGCGCGCATATGAACCGGACTTCATCGTCGAGACAACGGACGAAAAGCTCATCCTCGAACCCAAGCGAAGATCCGACATCGGCGATGCCGATGTGCAAGCCAAGGCCCATGCTGCAGCCGCGTGGTGCCGCCATGCGAGTGAGCATGCGCACGGCCACGCTGGCAAATCCTGGCGCTACGCGCTGATTCCACACGATTCGATGAGCGGCGGAGCGACCGCCAAAGGACTCGCCGATCGCTTTGAATACAAGGATCAATAGCCTCTGTTCAAAGCATTCACGACGGAAGGGAACGCCTCCAGCGCGCAACAGATGTGCCGCAACGCAAGTGAATTGCCGCCATGCCCGTCACCGGACGGGTCGTGGAAGTCGATGCCGCACGAGGCCATCAACCGCACTCTGCGGACGTTGCGTGACCCTCGGTCGGACGGCGCCGATCAGAAACCGGGCGACACCGCGATTCTCGTAAGCTGCGCATGCTGTGGCATGGTCGCCGACATCCTCGGTATCGATACAATGACGTGGCAGCCCACCCATATTGACGGGATCGCTTGGTTGCATGAGCCAAATTGGCTTGCCGACGAAATCCAGAGATGACCAAAGCCCTGCCTTCATTTGAAAAAATCCTCAATTTCCGCTTGCTGCAGCGTATGGCGGGTGCGAGATCCTTTGCGCGCGGCGAAGAGTATTTCAACGCCGATCACGTCGGCCGGGTGACCGAGCACGATGCGGTGATCTCGGCCAAGGTCGCGGGCACACAGACGTATCGGGTCAAGTTGTGGCTGGAAGGTGGTGAGCTGGACTATTCATGCAGTTGCCCGGTAGGGCGCGACGGCGAGTTCTGCAAGCATGCGGTGGCGGTTGGGCTGGCTTGGCTGGATGGGCTTTCCATCAAGACAACGACCAAACCGAAATCGCGCAAGCCGATCACCCTCGATGATGTGCGTGCGCAGTTGCTCAAGCGCGACAAGCACACCTTGGTCGAGCTGATCATGCAGCAGGCGATCGAGGATGATGACCTGCGTCGCCGACTATTGATGGACGCTGCGAGTCGTGCGGCGGGTGGACTTGATCTGGATACCTGGCGGGAGGCGGTCGATGAAGCAGTCGATACCTGCGGGTTTGTCGGCTATGGCGAATCAGCCCGCTTTTCCGATGGCATCGACGCGGTGGTCGACGGAATTGAACAACTGCTCAAAAACGGGCACGCAGACGCGGTCATCGAGCTGACCGAACATGCCATGGCGGGAGTCGAACGGGCGCTGGGCTCGATGGATGATTCTGACGGCGAGATGGGCGTGATCACGGAGCGTATCCAGACCTTGCATCACCGGGCCTGCAAGAAAGCCAAGCCGGATCCCGAGCTGCTTGCCCGGCGCTTGTTCGCCTGGGAACTCAACACCGAATGGGATGGTTTTTACGACGCGGCGAAGCACTACGCGGATGTCTTCGGCAAAAAAGGCCTCGCCGTGTATCGCCAGCTCGCCGAGGCGGAGTGGGCCAAGCTTCCGACCTTGCGGCCCGGCAGTCGGGATTCCGACAAGCATGAGAATCGTTTCCGCATTACCCGGATCATGCAGACGCTTGCGACGCAATCCGGCGATATCGAGGCCCTCGTTGCGGTCAGGCAGCGCGATCTCTCCTCGCCGCATGATTTCCTTCGGATCGCCGAGATCTACAGGAATGCGAAGCAGAAGGATCAGGCGCTGGAATGGGCGGAGCGTGGAGCCAAGGCGTTTCCACGGCAAATGGATTGGCACTTGCGCGAATTTCTGGCCGACGCCTATCACGGGCGAAAGCGCCATGCGGACGCGATGGCGCTGATCTGGGCTGCATTCTGCGAGTCAATGCAACTTGAAAACTATCAGGGCCTGATCGCCCATGCGCAACGCAGCAAACAACACGATGCCTGGCGAGATCGTGCGCTTGCGCAGATTCGCGAATCCTTGGTATCCAGGCCCGGGAAGAGTGCAGTGCATGGCCGCAACCCGAGGCCTGCCAACCACTCGCTGCTTGTCAGCATCTTCTTGTGGGAAAAGAATCCACAAAAGGCCTGGGATGAGGCGATCGCCGGTGGATGCAACGAACAGCTATGGCTGCAATTGGCGGCGGAGCGCGAGCAATCACATCCGCAGGATGCCATCGATATCTATCGGCGTCAGATCGCACCGACCCTGGATAGAACGAACGACGAAGCCTATCGACAGGTGATGGTCTACCTGCGCAAGATACATGCGCTCATGGTACGACTCGATCGAAAGCGCGAGTTCGCAGATCTGCTCGGCAACGTGCGTGAAATCGGCAAGCGCAAGCGCAACTTTATCAAGATGCTCGATGCCGGCAGGTGGTAGATGGCTGCGAGGCGATGATAGAGTCGTCGGCCCCGATACCCGATCCTGCGACACGGTAATATCGGTTCACTGTTGCCGGTAAAATCCGGGAGGGCTCTCGCCCACCGAAGCAAGAACTCACTCAACATCGAAGATAAATCCATGTTCCCTTCCGACCTCGAAACCAATGGCCTCTTGTTTGATATCGAAGGCGTGTGCTTCGACATCGCAATGGCGATAGCCAGAGGCGAGAGCTTTGCCGAGTACTCCGCGCGAGTGCTTGTCGACACCGACACCATGTTGCCACCGCCCGCTGATGGAAACTTGCGCGACGATCCCGCGCTGCGGCGCAGTCTGGTGCTCGCCTTCGTGCGTGCCGTGTGGCGGCAGTTTCCGGATCCGAAGAATCGCTTCGCGCCATACGTGCTGCCGAGCCCCGAGCGCAATGCGCCTTGCCATTGCGGCTCGGGCCGCAAGTACAAGAAATGCTGCGAACCGATCGAACGCGACGTTCCAAGCCCGCAATTGAATCTGCTGCCGAACCTGCTTGATGCGTTGCCAAAAAAGCGTTGGGACGAGTTGGTGGGCAGCCGGATCTCGCTGGACATGGTCGGGGCGACGGCATCGGACTGGGGTGAGGAAGGGCGTGACAAGGATGTGCTGACCCTGCTTGAGCCGTGGTTCGTCGGCGACAAATACTTCGATACACGCCACGAGATTCTTTTCGATCTGTTGCTCAATACCTACACAAATCTCGGCAAGCCACGCAAGAAATCGAGCCTGCTTGAACGCGCGATGGCCTTGGGTGATCGGGCCATGCGCTCGGCCGCGATGCAGCGCAGGGTCAGCATTCTCGCCGACGAGGGCGACTACCCTGCGGCCTGGAAAGAGTTCCGCAATGCGCAACGCGAGGATCCAGACGCGCCGGCGCTGTCGCATCTGGAAGTCATCGTGTTGCTCAACGAAGGGCGCGAAGCCGAAGCCCGCGAGCGCGCTCGATTCTGGGTGACACGCTTGCTCAAGCGTCGCGATCCTGATCTTGATGATCTGATCGAAATGCTCAATGGCATTGCCGAGCACGGCGGAGAAGGCATGCTGCATATCGCCGAAGAAATGAAACCCGGCGTGGCCGAATTCATCAGCGCACTGCGCAATGCGCCGCCGGTGTCCAGTGCGTATCTTCTGCAACCGGAGGAGGATTCGGCAGGTCCCTTGATACCATTGCCTGCGCTGGAAAAGGCGCACTTCGAATGGGAGGAAGCATTCCCGGGTTTTGCGTTGATGGACGAGGAAGGCGAGGCGTTGATCTGGATCTCCGCGCCGGCATGGCAGGCGGCACTCGACGCGCAACCGATCCTCTGGCAAAGCTTCAATGTGATTTCGGCACTGATCGGGGCGGTGATCGCAATTGCCGTTCCGGGCACTGATGGTCTGATCAAGGAGCTCAACCAGCGAGCCGAAAACCTGCTCCGTGAAGTCATTCGCTCCAATACAGCCGAGGGCCTCAAGCTCGAATGGGGCTGGATGGAAAACCGCGTCGCGCTGAGCCTGCTGGGTGACCTCATCGTCGAGGATCTGCAGCACCCGCCTACCGAGGAAAGTCTTGCCCGGCTCGAATGGCTGGTGCTCACCCTGAACCCGAACGACAACCAGGGCTTCCGGGATGACTTGTTGCGTAGTTACCTGGAACGCGGCCGTTACGGTGATGCGCTCGCACTCTCCGACAGCTATCCCGATGATTTAGCGCCCATGCGCTACAACCGTGCGTTGACTCTGTTTGCGCTGGGCGAAACCGACAAGGCGAGCACGGCACTTGGCGACGCCGTCAAGGAATTTCCCAAGCCGCTCGCGTGGCTGCTCAAGGCAAACCCGAAAGCGCCGAAACAAGACAAGTACGGTATTGCCATCGGCGGTGACGAAGAGGCGTGGATCTACCGCACCGAACATCTGCATTTGTGGGAGCAATTCGGCGCTCTCGAATGGGCACGGAAAGCCTCGAAATCGATGCGCAAATGAGTGGCTGGATCGGTGTCCTGCTATCGTCGTCCCGGCATGCGCCGGGATTACGAGAAAGTGGATCTCAATTGAATGGTGATGTTTTCGGCCTGTTGACCAAGTAGCGCGGTGTCTTGCCGATGCGGCGTTTGGCAGGTTTCGGACAGCAACTTCTGCCGTGGCCGTAGGTTGGGCCTAGCCCGGATTATTCATGAAAAACACGCGCCCTCGTTTGTCCCTTGAAGCCACACGGCTTTTCGCTCATTCGGCAATAACATCCGCTATTGCCTCGATCGCGAAAAGCCGTGTGAATCCAATGTCCCGCGCGATCATCACGCGTATTCATGAATAGTCCGGGCTAGCGCAGGCGAAGCCCAACGGATCACGATCTTCCATTCGCGTTTCGCCCTCCTCGAGCACCGCAGCCACGACCGCAGCGTGCAGCGTTTGCTCGCTCGCGCCGGTTCGGTTGTGCCGGACGATCAGCAGGGGCCGTCATGAGCGGCCCCGCGTCTCTCCTCAGCGCACCGTCACCGGATTGCGTGCGATGGCGGTATTGTCGATGACGAAGACGATATCGTAGTCGCCGGCTTCATCGGGTGCGCGAATTGACACGGAATCGCCTTGCAGCGGGACGTAGGCGTAGTTGAGATAGTCGAGCGTGTCGCGTTTGACGAAACCGATCCAGTGACTCTTGTGGCGTGGGCCACCGAAGCGCACGCTGATTTCCTCACGGCTTGCCATGCTGGTCGGCGCGTCAAGCTTGGCCACCGCCGCAGTCACCTTGACAGGTTGTGTGGCGATGATCTTCTCGTTCTCGTTGAGCACGTAGCGCAGCTCGTAGTCGCCGGCTTCCATCGGCGCCATCAGCGTGCCTTCGGTTGTCGTGCCTTGCGGACGCATGTAATCGCGATAGCTGGTCACGTCGCTGCCAGCCGGGGCGAATCCGATCCAGTGGCCTGAACCCTCTGGTCCGCTGGCCTTGATCTTGATCGTGTCGCCAGCCATCGCCGTACTCGGACCGCTGACGCTGGCCGCACTCGCGGTGACCGTGATCGGTCGCGAGGCGATGATGCGTTCGCGTTCGTTGAGCACATAGCGCAACTCGTATTCGCCGGGTTCCGAGGGAGGCATCAGTTCGATCCCGCTGACTGCTGCCGTCGGCCGAGCGTACTGCAAATAGGCCGTGATCGGGCTGCCCTTCGGGGCGAAACCTACCCAGTGGCGACTGCCGACCGGACCGCGTGCGGTGATCTTGACCTTGATTCCTGCCGGCACGCTGGAAGGCGCTTCGATGCTGGCTTCGGCATCGCCGACCTCAAGCACGACGCGGGCGAGGACGCTGTCTTTGCGGATCGGGCTGACATAGCGCAATTCAACTGGGCCGGCTTCGGCAGGCGCGCGCAGGCTGACGACGCCCTTGTCGCCGGTCTTCTCTTTCTTGCCGACCACGACGTAGTCGAGATAGGCGCTGTCGTTTGATCCGACCGGTGCGAAGGTCACGTAATCGCCGCGATCGGCCGGGCCGCTCCAGGCAATCTCGACCTCGGTGGTGATCGTCAACGGGCCGTTCGCGGCCACCGTCGCCGTTGCCGGAGGAGGAGGTGGTTCGGTACTCGCACTGACCGCACCTTCGATGGCAGCGCCAAGTTCATCGGCATTGCGCGCATTGAAGTAACGACCACCGGTGTTCTCGGCGAGACAACGCAACTGCGCCTGATGCTTGGGATCACTGACATCGAATCCGATCACATGCGCGGTGAATTCGATGCCGCTCTTCTCCAGTTCGGTGCCGACCGCGCAGGGATCGAGATTGCAGGTTTCCTCACCGTCGGAAACAAGAATCACGGTCGCCTTCTGCTCAGACGACTTGAGCACACCGGCGGCATGCTTTACCGCGGCCGACAGCGGCGTCATGCCCTTGGCATTGAGGTTGTTCACGGTCGACAGGAACGCAGCCTTGTCGAGCGGACCCGGTTCGATCAGGGTTTCGATGTCGTTGCAGTCGCCCTTGCGCCGATGCCCGTAGGCGACGAGGCCGATCGCGTTGTCCGTCTTCCAGGTGCCAAGCACATTGGCGACCGTTTCACGCGCGATCTCGACCTTGGTCTTGCCCGCGATCTGTCCCCACATTGAACCCGAGGCATCGAGCACAAGCATGATGTTCTCGCCGGCAAAAGCCGGCGTCGCGGTCAAGGCCAACGACAAAGCAAAAGCAATGGATCGCATGTGATCTCCTCAATCGAGTGAACCCGCATGGTAGTGGCGATTCATGGATTCGTCATGCGGCTTGCTTCGCAAGCGGAGTGCGTACGGGTTCACGTTTTCCTCCCAGTACACGATTGCCCACAGTGGCCGACTGCCTGGTTGGCCCCTGGTGCATCGGAAATCCGTTTACCTTTGGCAAATCACTTTCCGTTTGGTAGCTGAATGACTTTGCCTGTTGTCATGCTCGTTTCAACGCGCTCGGTCCATTTCAGCGAATGCCGGGCGGAGCCGATCCGGCCCGCGAAATCCCGAACAAATTCCGCGACAAGGCCGCCTCATGCAGCTACTATCTGATCCTGATACGTGCAGCGATTCGCCGCCAGGCTTGATGGCCAGATGCGTCGACCCGCGACCAGTGCACCGGACGGCACGTCGACGGATCAGGAGGCCCGCAACGCGCATGAGCGAAATCACCGAACTGATGGGTCGTGCCCGGGCCGGCGAACAGGCGGCTTCGGAGCGCGTGTTCGCCTTGCTCTACGACGACCTGCGTCGCATGGCGGCCGGCCAATTGCGTGGCGATCAGATGATGCGCACAACCTCGCTTGTACACGAGGCCTATCTGAAGATCGCCAAACACGGCACCCTCGATGTGAATGATCGCGCCCACTTTTTCGCCGTTGCTGCGCGGGTGATGCGCCAGATCGTCATCGACCATGTGCGTTCACGCGCGGCGCTCAGGCGTGGCGGCGATGTGCAGGTTTCGTCCCTTGATACGAATGCAATGCAAGCTGCCGCCGAGGATCGCGGCGAGGAAGTGCTGGCTCTCGATGCGGCGCTGGCCCGCCTCGATGCGATCGATGCGCCGCTGGCTGCGCTCGTTGAAATGCGTTTTTATGCAGGTCTGGAACTCAAGGAAATCGCCGATGTGATCGATCGCTCGGAGCGCTCGCTCAAACGAGACTGGCGTCGCGCACGCGCCTTCCTGCAACGCGAGATGACGACGGCCTGATCGATGACAACCTCGCCCGACCGCTGGTCGCAGATCTCATCCTTGTTCGATGAGTTGGTCGAGCTGGATGGTGACCAGCGCGCGCAACGATTGGCACAACTCGCAACAACCGATGCCGGTTTGGCAGACGAAGTGCGCGCCTTGCTGATGGCGGACGAGGGCGTGAGCGGCCTGCTCGATGGGGATGCGGCAGCGGCTGTGCCCGGGGTGCTGAATCGCGAGGCCGACGGCCTGCCCGCCGATGGCATGGCCGGCCCGTATCGATTGCTGCGACAGCTCGGCGAAGGCGGCATGGGCGTGGTCTGGCTGGCCGAGCGCACTGATGGCGCGTACGAGCAACAGGTCGCGGTGAAGATTCTCAAGCGCGGCATGGATACGCATGCAATCCTGCGCCGTTTCCTGCAGGAGCGGCGCATCCTCGCGCGCTTGCAGCACAACCATATTGTTCGGCTGGTCGACGGCGGCATGACGGAGGATGGACGCCCGTTCTACGTGATGGATTTCGTCGACGGCAAGCCGATCACCACGTATGCGAACGAGCTTGCACTCGATGTGCGTGCCCGCGTTGCGCTGTTGGTGAAAGTTTCCGATGCGGTTTCCTACGCACACAGCCAATTGATCGTGCATCGCGACCTGAAACCTTCGAATGTGCTGGTCGACAAACAGGGCGAGCCGCGCGTGCTTGATTTCGGCATCGCCAAGTTGATCGAGGAAAGTGGTGAGCAGACAGCGACTGGTACCGGCATGCGCGTGTTGTCGCCCGCCTACGCCGCGCCGGAACAGATCCTCGGCGAGACGATCGGCACGCCGACAGATGTCTATGCGCTCGGCCTGATGCTATGCGAATTGCTGACCGGGCAATTGCCTCGTCAGCGGCGCGGCGCGACGCCAGCGCAATTGGCGCTTGATGCCAGTCAGGAAGTCGTCGACCGGGCGAGTACGCTGGCCGCGAAACTTGGCGTCGATCAACTGCGTGAGCTATATGGCCACGATGCCGATGCGGAGCATCTTTCACGAAATGTTGCCGGTGACCTCGATCTGATTATTGCGACCGCCCTGCAACGTGAACCGGTCAGGCGCTATGCAACCGCTGCCGCGTTTGCCGATGACCTGCGTCGCTGGCTTGATGCGCGACCGATCGCGGCGCGTGCCGATTCAACGGCGTATCGGTTCAATCGCTTTGTGCGCCGGCACCGGGTCGGCGTTGCGACGACCGCGCTGGTGCTGCTCGCCCTCGTTGCCGGCCTTGCTGCGGCGCTGTGGCAAGCCGACAAGGCGCGTCATCAGGCCGAACTCGCCGATCAGCAGGCTAAACGCGCCGACATCGAAGCCGTGTCGGCGAAGCAAAGCGCGGAGCGATCACGACGGGTCAAGGACTTCCTGATTTCGGTCTTCACTCAGGAAGATCCGTTTCAACGTACCGAAGGTGGCGCCACGACCCTGGCTCAGGCATTCGATGACGCGCTCAAGCGCATTGACACCGAGTTCGCCGACGACCCGATGTTGCAAGGTGAACTGCTTGACGATTTCGGCGAAATCACCACGACCAAGGGCAATCTTGAGCAGGCCCAGAGTCTGTTCGAGCGCGCGCTGGCACTGGCCGAAAGCACCCACGCCGCAGACGACCCCGCGATTGCGGAATCCCTTGTCAACCTTGGCGTGCTGGCCGCCTATCGCGGCGATCCTCTGGCTGGAAAAGTCCATCTTGAACACGCGGTCGCGATACTCGAGCCACAAGTGAAAGATCGTCCAGGCGAGTACGCCAATGCGTTGGCCGCATTGTCGCGAATCCATTTTCTTGAGGGGAACCCGCGCGAGGGCACGCGCATGATGCGGGACGTTCTGAAGATTCAGCGCGAGATCAATGCAAGGCCTGATCTTCTTGTTGCCGCCCTGAGCAACGTCGCGACATCGGAGTCAAGACTTGGCAATTTCGCCGAAGCGGAATCACTGGCAAGCGAAGCGCTCGCGCTTGCTGAAAGTGCTTTCGGCAAGGACTCTCCGAACGTCATCCCTCCCTTATGGACTTTGATTCTCGCAGCAGGTCATCAGGGTGATCTCGACCGGGAGCAGCAACTGGCCGAACGGCAACTGAAAGTGGCGCGCGCGGCACTTCCCCCGCAGCATCTCTGGGTGGCGAACGCGTTGGGGGATTCTGGATACGCCCTCATGCGCAATGGGCAGGCAAAGGAAGGTGAAGCGCTCATGCGTGAGGCACTGCGAGTGCTTGAACAATCCGGCAACACCGGCGAGCAGATGCAGAAAATCCAGCGCCGACTGTGGATCGTATTGCGCGAGCGAGGCGACGCCAAAGCTGCGCGGACGGCCATAGAATCAGCGTGGAAGGCCTGCGCCGAGGTACAAAATCAATTGTGCATGGTCGTACGCGCAAGCCGCGCCCAATCGCTGGCCGAGGCGGGTCAGGCTGAGTTGGCGCTCAGCGAAGCCGACGCGGCGGCCCAGGGCTTGGAGCAGCAACTGGGTGAGCGCAGCGACGAACTAGCGCAAGCGCTGCAAGCCAGGGCGAGTGCCTTGCTGGCCCTGCAACGCCGCGATGAGGCGCTTGCTGCGCAGCGTGAAGTTGTCGATATGCTGGAGGCGGTGAATGGAGCACAGCATGTGACTACCTTGAACGCGCGCAAAACCTTGGCGCAGATGTAGCGAAGACGTGGTGCGAATCCAGGTGTGCAAGCAATACCCCGACGTTGGTTGGCAACTTCGTGATCATCACGGGAAACCTGTGGGGGAATCTCCGGGATGGATCGAAAATCAATCAAAGCCATCCACGAACAACCGATCGGCCTGGTAGATCACCTGCACCGCCCCTGCATCGGTTTCGCCACCGTCGTCGTAGAGATACGCGCCGATCGCAAGATCCTTGCGGTCGTCGTTGTTGAAATCCCCAATCGCAAGCTGGTTGCCGAACTGGTCGTTGTCATGCGGGCCGGCGATCTTGAGCGGTGCCAAGGGCAGGATCAGGCGCGCACTGTCCACGGCAAGTCCATGCTGTCCAGTAGCCGGGCTGAAGATCCACACTGCACCGGCGTTGTTGACGCCATTGACGTCGGCGACAGGTGCGTTGACGACGAGACTGTCGCCTGCGCACACACTCGAAACACAATTGTATGAAAGCACACCGCTGGCAAGCTGGGTTGCGAACGATGTGTTTCCACTGCCAATCTCGGGCGTTGTCGGCTCAACCAGGAGCTGGTTGCCTGTCGCAGTGAGACCCGAGTTGCTACCGAAGATGACATGCACCGCTGCGCCGTTGCCGTCGCTGATCGCTGCGCCTATGGCGAGATCCACCCACGTAGGCGATATGAATCCACGTGATCCAAAGTACCCGGTTGTGAGCGCTTGTCCAAAATATAGCGACGCTCCGCAGGAACCGGCAATGCCCTGCTCGCCGGGCTGCCAGATCTTCGAGTTGGCATTGGTGATGCCGGAGATGAGCGAACCGTTGAGCACAACCACCGCGCCTCCGCGATAATTGTCGCCCGGACAGGTTCCCTTCCAGATTCCAATGGCCAGATCATCGTCACCATCGCCATCGAAATCACCAGCGGCCAGAGATCGACCGAAGTAGTCGTCCTCCATCGGCGCCAAGCCCAGGCCATCGTTGTTGCGATCGATGATGTGTGCCTGGGCGGAGGTAATTCCGGATGCGCTGCCATAGGTGATCATCACCGCGCCGGCATTGGCGCCGCCGCTGACGATCTGCCCGCTGATGGCGATGGCGAGATCGGTGTAGCCATCATTGTCGAAATCGCCGGCGGCTAGTTCGCTACCGAGGTTGGCGCTGACCTGCGCTGCGCCGGGATAGTCGCCACCCGCATGGACTTCCGTTTGCACTGTCCAGGTGCCGTCGACGAGACGGTTGATCACATACACCTTGCCCGCCGCTGACATTCCGTTGTTGGTGGCGCCCGAAGCGCCGACCGCAATCTCGTCGCGACCATCGCCGTCGAAATCGCCGCTGACCATCTGCTCGTTGTGGCTGGGGATAGTGATCGTGGTGGAAAAAAAGTGGAACAACGGATCCGTGCCAATCGCAAAGGCCACGCCGCGATAGATACGCAATCGGGTACCGCTGCTTTCCGAGATGGCCAGGTCATCGATGCCGTCACCGTCGAAATCGCCCGAAACCACGCCCCGGCCGAATTTGTCGTCAGCCGGGCTGGTGTAGGGGTTCTTGATCAGGATATTGTCGATCGGACCCAGTTGATCCTGGGCGGATGCCAGGTCGATGGTGACGGACAGCATGAAGAACAGGAACGTTGATGCAAGCGCGTTTTTTCCGTGGTTCATTGATGGATGGCACATGGTGGGCTCCCTTGGTCGAACGGTGGTGTCTGCCTTCAATCACGTAGGACGGTTGGCTCAGGGGCCACGCATGGCTGCCTGAACCCGTGATTCGCTCTGAAACACGGTTGCACGCGTCAGTTGCTGTCGTGAATCAAGCTAGGCGAACCGGTTTGGGTTCGGGCGTACGCCAAGCACGCAGAATCGCTTCGGCGATGAAATACGGCGTCCATACCAGCGGAAAGATCCATGACGGCGACGTGCTGCTCAACTCTCCACTCGCATCGCGCACGGCCGGCTCGGAAAACACGATCATCAACAGCATCATCATCAGGACAAATCCTGCGCCGCACATGAAAAAGGAAATCAGGGCACCGCTGATGATCGACTTCCGGTGTGCTGGCGATCCATTGCGTAGTCCCGATGTCGGCAGCAGACGGGCAATCAGCAACCATGCGGCGATCAAAATCACCTGCGGCATACCCGCCCGCTCGCCGATCAACCACGCCGAAGCCAGATAGCCCAAAGCCACGAGCACCAAGGCGAGATAGCGAATCGGGGCGATACGCATCGATGCCAGCATGCCGGCGAAGATCAGCGTGAACGACGCTACCGCCTCGAATACGACGGGCCACAGCAGCCAGCCACGCAAGGTGTCGTAGTCCAGATGCTCGCGGCATAGCCAGATGGCAAGAAACGCGGCTGCGGAGACGAGGTCCATCCACGCATTGCCGAGAATGCGCCAAGGGTGCCGGTTGAATCCCTTTCTCGCGTACATCATCGTGATCTCTGGGTGCAGCGACTATTGATTCGGCCCTTAAATAGTCACGATATTGCCCACATGGAAAGCATGTGAAATGAGGGAAGCTCCACCCACTTCCGTTCGTGGTGAGCCGTGAGCCCGTCGAACGGTCGAACCATGATCGGAAGTGGCCAGGGCGGCGCGGCACCATGGAAAAACCCTTCGACAGGCTCAGGGCGAACGGTGTTGAGGCTAGACCAACCTCAAAGGTACAAAGTCGAACTATTTGAGGGCCGGATCAATAGTTGCTCGGGTGCCATTGAGTTGGTGAGCGGCCCCGAATTCATGTGCGAACCCGAGAGGGGTCTGCCAGCCAGCGCAGACCCTCTCCCTCCTTCTCGCTCAGGAGCGCGCCATCGCCGGTCCCGCAACCGATGCATTGGCCGGTGCTGGACCAAATCGATTGGCCCCCGGCGTGCCAGCTATGAAACCATTGAACACCAGGGCAATCAGTCCGCCGACAGCGGGTACCAAGGCAATCAAAATCCACCACGCGGATTTGTCCACGTCGTGCCAGCGCTTGGCCTGAATTGCGAGTGATGGCCAGATAAACAGCAGCATCGCGATCATCATCGGCACGCTCGCCATAGCGCCAGCGCTGGAGGGGTCTTCGGCGCTCATCATGGCCATCATGCTGAGCGCAGTCAGCGCGCCGAATACCACCAGCATGACGACAAAGAACATCCAGTACGGACCGCGACCCACGCGGCCCTCGAATGAAAACAACAGGTTCTTCCAGTTCATGTTCCTCTCCCGGTAATGAGCGGGGCGTTGTGCCACCGTCTTTGCTAGACACGTAGCCAGGCGTGACTAGGGGCCACAAGATTTGGTGCGGCTTCCCCTGGGAGTCTGGGCGGTAGAAACTTTGGATAGCGCAATCGCAGCCCGAAGATCTCTGCCGCCCAGACTCCCAGCCACCGATCCATCGCTGCAGACGACGCGAATCGACCGTGATTCAAGGGTCCGGTGGTGTTATTTCGCGGGGGGATAGTTGACCGTGTTGCTGTTGACTTGATTCCAACGGATTCCGTCTCGCCAAAGAACAACCGGCCCCCGCTCGATCCAGCCGATGCCATCGTGCGCCTCAATGAGCAGTACCGCGGAGTCGCCCAGCTGATAGCCGCCATTTACTTTGACGTCGCGCAAGTTGTCTAGCGTTTGCACATACAGCTTGCGTTGGCGGTTAACCAGCGGGATCGGCTCGCCATTCAATTCCTCGTCACGGAAAACAATCTTGTCGGTTGGGCTGCCGGAGTTCATCGCGGCATCTGGATCTTTGGCGTCTATGGCTGTCGTCATCACCATCACTTGCGCGACAAACGCCTTGCCCGGTTCTCCACCGTCCGCAGGCAACGCGGTGGCAGCCGTGGCCCAGTCGGTTCTCGTCTCGTTCTGGGAATCACGAATGCCTTTCGCGAACAATTCATCGACCAGTGACTGATCGGACTTGGCCCGCAATTTTTCCAACTCGGTTGGTGAAAAACGGATAGGTATTGACCCTGTCACTCAAATCCATTGCTGAAGATGAGATCCGACTGCATGCGCAACACGCCCAGTTGGGTCACGTCATCGACGTACGAGATGCCGGCGATGACCGGCTTCCCGGCCGATAGCACCATTGCTTCGGCGGTATCCTTGGTGGCCGACAACGCAATGCGTCGCAGGCCATTGCCATCGAAACTGTTGTCGAGTGAGCCGTTGGGCAGGACACGGGCAATCAGGAAGTCTTTGCCGATGGATCCGTAGGCACCGGTATGGTCGATCCAACCTGCAGCGAGTATGCGACCGTCACTTCGCCGCTGCAGGGTATTGATCGCGCTGCCAAACTCCAGGGTGAGGTCGAGGAATCCGCCTGCGTAGCCAAAATCACGGGAGCCGTTGGCCAATAATCGTACCAATCCGGTCTGTGGCGTATCGCCAAAGCTTGTGTCCAACGCAACCACGATCGCCCCGTTGGAATCGATTTCAATGGCCCTGGCAAACGAATTGGGAAGTACATTGATTTGCACGTAACCGCTGCCAGCGGTGCCGAAGCTGGCGTCGAGCGCGCCGTTTGGGCTAACCCGCAAAACCAGCGCTTGGCGGTTCGGGCTGGTACCTGACCCTCCAGCCAGCAGGGCGCGACCCAGGTCATCGACGCGTACGAACACGAAACTCGCACCCGCAGGCTGGACGACGCTGGCCCAGCCATTGTTGCCGAAGGTCGGATCCGGTACGCCGCTCGCGCTGATTCGCAGAAGAATCGTGGCATCTTGCCCAGAACAATCGTGGCAAGTGCCCGCAAACAGGAACTTGCCGTCAGATTGTCGGGTTGCAGCCTCGAAGGAAAGATAGGCATCGGGCCATGGTGTTGCACTCATTACGAGTAGGCCGCCATCACCGAATGCGGTATCGAGCGCACCTGAGGCGGTGAGCCGCACCATGACGGGATTGGATTGCGACTCTGTGTCCACGGCACCGAGCAGCATCAGCGTTCCGTCGGGCTGCGGGAAAATGCCGAAAAGAGCGTAGATGTCGAACGGTAGCGGTACGAATTGAAGCCCATAGGTCCCAAAAAGCACATCGTTGCTGCCGTTCGGTTTCAGTTTCGCAATGGCGAAGCTGTCGGGGCCGAGTTGGTGGAATTCGGCACCAACGAATACACTTTCCTGCGCGTCAGTTGCCACCCTTACGGAGGAATAACCTGTGAAAGCGGTGCTGCCAGGAAACCCGACCTGGCGCATTCCATCGATCGAGAACGTCGGATCAAGATCGCCATCGGCAGCGAATACAGCCTGCCCAAAGCTGGTGAGCAGGCACAGGACAACGAAGGCGATCCACGTACTTATCGATGAATTGAAGGCACCCACGTTGTCATTTCCATGAAGACGCAGCGTGCCGAAACGGTGGTGGGACTGCGGGTGCATGGGGAACTCCTGCGTGGTGATCGGATGGGTTGTTTCTATAAACGAGATGCCGCGCCGACAGGGGCCATCGGCCAGAAATCACCGCGCGGCACTGGCAAAAGCGCAGGCAGCACGGGTTCGACGTTGCGACAGGAACCGTTCCGGCGTGAAGGTATTCTCACTCGGGCAGCCCGCGCCTACATCGTTCTCCGTGGAGGATTTCAGATGCCGCAGGCACCATCGATACGTTGCTGTAGTCGACGCGACGAATCTGTACCGAATCAAAGAATGGATTGTGCTACTTCGCGGCGGGATAGCTGACCGTGCCATCGCCAGCGCGATCCCAGTCGTCGCCCTCTTTCGACAGAATGATTGGCCCGCGCACGACCCAGCCAATGCCGTTGCGTGCCTCGATCAGCAGCACAGCGTCATCGCCGAGCTGGTAGCCGCCCTTGACCTTGACATCACGCAGCATGCGCAAAGACTGCACATGGAGCTTTTGCTTGCGATCATTGAGAGGGATTGGTTTGCCCTCGAAATCCTTGTCGCGAAAGATAATCGTGGCGAGCTGCCCGCCAGAGTGCATGGCGGCATCGGGATCCTTGGCGTCGACCGCAACCGCCATTGCCGTGGTCTGCGCAACGTAGGCCTTGCCCGCTTCGCCACCATCGGCCGGGAGTCTTGTCGCTGCTGTGGCCCAGTCGGTTCTCGACTCACCCTTGGAATCGCGAATGCCCTGAGCAAACAACTCATCGACCAGTGCTTGATCGGACTTGGCGCGCAATGCCGCGAATTCGGCATCCGAGAAGTGAATCGAAGTGAGTTTGTACGCGCTGCCCAGCTTGGCATACGGCATTTTCATCGTACCGGACCCGCTGCCGCCTTTGGATTTGGACACAACCTGGATCAGTCCATCGGCCATCGGTGCTTGGGCGTGCAGACTTTCGGCCTGCTCTTTCCAGCGTTCGCGCATCGCATCGTCTGCCTCTGCCGCCGTGGCCGTGCAGATCGCCTCGCTCGCACATTCGCGGACCATGTCAAAGAAGTAGAAATGCAGTTCGGCTGGCGCGTCGTCAATATCGGCAAGCTGGCGGGCGGCTTCGAAGTCACCCTTGTCGAGTGCGGACTGAAGTGCCTTGGCCAGCGCGGCGGGCGTCGATGGCCCTGGCTGCAGGCATTCAGCATCAAAGTGGCAAACAGCGTAGTTGCAAAGATTAGTGGTTTCATCGCGTTGCTGAGCTCCCTTGTGGCTTGATCACGGCCCCGGATTGGAGGCCTTCGTGATCAATCACGGACTGCGGTGGTCGCAGGGGTCAACTCATTGCACTGTTGCAGGCAATGGCGGTTCGGCTGCTTCGCGCCACCGGTATCGCACAAAGTCCATCGCGCCGCTGTCTTTCGAGATCTCGTGGCTGTATCAGGCCGTCGTGCAGGTGACCAGACCGATCGGATCAGATTGCCGCGAAACAGGGCGTCCACAAAATGGAGGTATTCCTGTTTTGTGGGCGCCCCCATCCGTGAGCCTGTTGATCAGTCCGCGCAGGGTTGGGTATCAATGGATTCAATCGGGCTCTCGCGCATGCATGTGGCAATCAGTGCGAAAAAGAATCGTGTAACAACCATGAGCGTGATCAGAAGAGCGTTCACATTCATGGGGATGCCCAAATAATTGAATGCCAAAACGATTGGCTTGGCTAGAAATATCGTGATAAAGGTGATGAAAATCATGGCGAACATGGTCATTGCACCATCCAGCAGCCGACTATTTTCCCAGGCTTGCCGTGGATCAGGCTGGCCCGATACCTGCCACAGCGACATGCCGAGACTGACGGTGACGTAGAACAGCGAAAGGAGCAAATCATCGGTTCCCGCATCTTCAAGACTCCGCCAGGCAGTCTTCAATGCGAGATCGGGGTCTCCCGCCACGGCACCGTATGAAATCAGAACAAACAAATAGATGAATGCCAGCATGAAGGTCATCGTCAACATGCCGAACACGTGCTCGCCGATCCCGCGCTTGGGATAGAACGGAATGGTCGCGAGGCCGAGCAACACGACTTCTACCCCCAGGACCGATTGCATGATCAGATAGGGCAAACCGCCGAACAGGGTGACGCCGAGCAGGGTGATATGTGAAAGCGCCACGCCTGCAAGTTTCCGACGAGGCAACTTCAGGATCTCCTTGAGAATTGATTTTTGATTTTTCGCCATGTTTCGAGAGGGCCTTGAGCGGATGGGGCGGGGTCATACGTCAGTTCAAGAGAAATGAGATATGTCGAAACGCTCGTTAGACCCATTCCTGCTTTTCAGGTGTCCATATTGTGTGCAACCTCGGATACAACGGTTTGATTCGGTATGTATCCGAGGTTGCTTGATGTCAATCGAATCCATCCGCAAAAATCCGGTCGCTGATGACATCTTCGACGATCGCACAGGCCGCGAATTCCGAGGTATCCCCGTTCGGACTGGTCGCGGTGGCGCTGATCACGTCACCGGCCATGACCGCAGGGTCGTTGAGGGTGCCAAACGAGAAATTTGCGAAGCAATTGTTGTTTGCGCAGAACCCCGAGTTGGTGACGACGATATTCTTGGAGCCGATCCAGTAGCTGCCCTCGCCGTGACCGGAAGTGTTGCAGTCGGAGCTACGATAGAAATCGATGCGGTACGGATCTGATGAGTAGGTCGTATAGAGGCTTGCGCTGATGTTGAGCCCAACCACATTGCCGGCGGCGACGCGCAGCGCGCTCTCGATTACGGGGAAATTCTGTCCGCGATTCGCCGCGCAGCCCGTGGTGATATCGCAAATAGCAGGATCCGCGTCATTCGGAGACGCCCCGTTTGCGCCAAGATCGATCCCTGGTGAACCACTGAGATTGATGCGGTTGGCGATGATGGCGTTGTGACCACCGGCGGCGGAGAGGACGCGTACGCCGCTGTCGCCGTTCTTTCCGATTCTGTTGTCCGGGCCGATGGTGTTGCCATACGCATCGTTGTCGATCAGTACGCCCATGCGGCCATTGCCCAGAGCGGAGAATGGGCCGCTGACAATTGAGCCGCCGATGGCGTTGTCCAGAATCGCGTTGTCGTGCGCATTGGCCGATTTCAGCACCACACCATCGCGCGTATTGCGCGAGATGTGGTTGCCGGTCACGGTGTTTTCCTTCGCCGAAATGCTTACGCCATCGAGGTTGGGCAGGGCGAAGACGAGGTCCTTGTCGAGTCCGATCAAATTGTTGACGACTTGGTTCGCCCTCGTGGATGGGCCGGTTATCTGCACACCCGCCGTGGCCGATGATCCGATCAAGTTGCGGTTTGCCGCGTCCCCTCCACCGATAATGGCTCCGCTCACCGTTCCCGCTATGGTGATCGCGATATTGTTGCCGCGCATAAGCGGTCCGGAGGCACCTATCGTGTCGGCAAACTGATTGCCGAAGATATGATGATTGGTACCAAAGGTGAGCAAGATGGCGGTGGAGAATCGCTCGAATGCGAGTCCGCGGATTTGCAAATGGCCGGAGCCGAGTTGCGATGCGGTGACGATGCCGGTGCTGACCGTGTTGCCGCCGTCCAGTATCACGCAGGGCACTGCGTTCCAGGTAGATTCCTCGGTATTCTTGATGCTGCCCGGCTGGCTCCAGCCATCGATCAAGGTACTTCCCTGCAATGACACGCCGGCCGACAGGGTGATCCGCCGTGGGCAATCTCCGGAGATGTTGAACTTGATTGTGTTGAAACCGCTTTCGGCATTGGCCAGATTGATCGCGTCGCTGAGCGAGCCGGAGCCTGAAGCATTCACGTTGGTGACGGTATAGGTGCCGGTGCCATCGACCGGCGATTCCAGGGCACCGCGATCGACCGCCGAACCGATGACGCGCGGCCCGCCATACAGATCGATCGTGAGCAGCCCGCCCGGCACCGCCGAGGTGCCGGAATTGACCATGGTCGAGCCGACGTTGGGCCGGTAATTGGCGTCGAGGTCGGGATTGCTGGTGAGGTTGTTGGCCGAGCCTGGAACCAGAATGCCTGCTGGCAGGGGATTGTTGGTCGAAAAGGCCAAACTGTCATAGCGATTGTTCAAGGCGAACACGTTGGTCGACACGGCCGAGATCTCGGTGCCCGAGTTGCGGAACACGTTGTTGTAGAGGAAGGCCGTGCCCAGTGAGTCGCAGCAGGAGTAGATGTATAGCCGGCCCTCGGCAACCGTATTGTTGATCATGGTCAGTGTCGTCGCCAGGTGATCTTCGTCTTGCGACAAGTGCACATCCAGCGCGGTGCCATCGCTCGCGTTGGTGAACAGACTGTCGCGCAACACGGTGTTGTGGCATTGACTGACCGTGCTCAGCTTGCCGCCGAGCATGCGCACGCGTCGAGCCTCGAGTTTCAGGTTGTTGGACACGCACGGATTTTCCGACAATACCGGATTGCCTACCAATAGGACTTCTGTCTGGTCGAAGGTCATGGTTTTCATCACAACGGTTGCGGTCTCGGTTTTGATCACGAATTTCTCGCCGTTATTGGACTGCAGAATGGTCAGCGAGGCATCGTCCACTCGCGACGCGCATCCGGAGCCATAACCACCCTCGATCGTCAGGCTGCCTGCCGGGTTGATGTACTCCAACACCGGTTCGTATCGAAGCTCACTGATGAAGTTGAAGGTACCGATACGAAGGTCGATGCGGCTGTCATCGCCGTCCATTTCGGCTTGGTCAAGCGCATTGCGCAGCTCGGCGACGGTGCCGACGCAATAGGCTTGCACGGCATGGGCCTTGTTGTTGATGCCGACTAGGATGATCAAGGAAAGCGTGATCATGACCAACGACAAAGTTGAACGAAACATGGCGATTCTCCCGACGGTGGCTCGGCCCGATTGGGCGGCTTGCCAGGATGTACACGGATAACCGCGCAGTCAGGGGCCAACCGGCGCACATCCGGTACTTGGCAACGAATTCGGCACGAATCGGTTGGCCCGCAATGCCGCCATTCTCCGTGGATGAGTACATCGACCGGAGAAATCGCATGTGCAAACGCCAGATCGCCTTTCAGAGTGCCGCGCTGCTGCTGGGAATATTTTCCGCCAGCATGGGCAATGCGAACACGTTCACGGTCACCCGTGGTGACGATCCCGAACCGGATGGCTGCATTGTCGGGGATTGCTCGCTGCGCGAGGCGCTGGATGCCGCCGTGGTGACACCGGCGGGCGATGTGATCGTGCTCGGAGCCGGGCTCTACAACGTCACTCGCGGCCAACTCGATGTGATCGGCCAGGTTGCCATCGAAGGCGCGGGTTCGGCATCGACACGGATCGTCAGCACGGGATCATTCGATTTGATCAGCGTATCGGCGCTCAGCGAGCTTAGCCTGAGCGGCGTTCAGATGTCTTCGCACCTGGCTGCAATCGCTGCCATCGACAGCTCGGCGCTGTTGCGCGATGTCACGGTGACCACCGGTTGGGTCAGCGCAGAGTCGCTCGTATCAAACCCTGCGTCGCTTCGCGTTGAGCAATCCAGGCTCTTATTTCTTCTCGGCTGCATTGGCGTGAATGCCACCTGTCATGCGTCAGACAGCGTGCTCGGAGGCGTGGGAACGCTAGATGCTGCCATCGAACTGGTGCGCGTCGAAATCGATGGAACAGCCGATGGCGTCGGCTCCTATTTCGGGGGCGAAGGCGCAGTGACGATCAGTGACAGCACGATCCGTGGTCAATCCCGGCTGGTGTTCGAGGGAAGCGGTGATCCCGCGCCCGATGTGCAGATCAGCCGTACCCGCTTTGTCGGCAATTTCGGCCCGCTTACGTCCACTCGAAACGGCACGATCCGACTGACCGATGTCGAGTTTCGCGACAATATCGTCAGCAGTGAGAACAGTACCAAGCCGGCCGTGATCCTCGCCAGCGACGAAGGCGCATGGCGTATCAGCCGCGCGCTCTTTGTCGGCAACCGCGGCGGCAGCGGGGAAGGAGCGGCGGTGCGTGCGACGGATGGGGCAAACGTCGTGATGGACAATGTCACCTTTGCCGACAATACCTTCAAAACCGGCCTCAACGGCCATGGTCACACGATCGGCGTCGACGTCACCAACAGCACACCAACAAGTTTCTGGTTGTTCAATGCAACCTTGCGGCGCGCGTCGATCGTCCCCTCGAATTTGCAAGGTTCGGTGTTGAGCGTCAAAGGCACCGCCGCCAATGTGCGGCTCTACAACAGCCTTGTTGACGGCACCTGCGCCTTTGGCTCCGGTGGCGTGTTGTTTCAGGCCGAAGGCAATATCGAGTCGATCGGCAATACCTGTGGCCTGCTCGGCGTCAACAACAACCGATTCAATATCCCCGCGATTCAACTGCGTATCGGTTCACTCGCCGATCATGGCGGTTTCACAGAAACCTACCTGCCCGCGTCGGGCAGCGCCCTGCTCGATACGGCAACCCCGGTGTGGTGCCAGGCAAGCGCGATCGACCAACGCCGTTACCTGCGGCCCGCCGGCGGCATCGACTGCGATATCGGAGCGGTCGAAGCCGGTGCTGCGCAGGACACGATCTTCAGCGACGGTTTTGATTGAGATTGAAGGGCCTTGGCCGTCATGACCAGCAACCGCACTTGCGGACCATGCCCTCGGGGATCGGACACCAACGCTATTGATTCGGCCAATAAATGATCTCGATATTGCTCCTATGGACGGCTTGAGAAACATGAGGGAAGTTCCACCCACTTCCGTTCGTGGTGAGCCGTGAGCCCGTCGAACGGTCGAACCATGATCAGAAGTGGCCCGCACGGCTCGGCAACCTGGAAACACCCTTCGACAGGCTCAGGGCGAACGGTTGAGGTTGGATCAACTTTTTGTGCGAAGTCGTACTGTTTAAGGGCCCAATCAATAATGCTGCTTCGACAAGGTGGCCCTTTGCTCCGCCGAATTCCGTGGTAAGGCTCAAACCCCACGGAAGTGCTGCCATGAGATGTCTCATGTCCCATATTGCCTGCCTTGTCGCGCTCGCATTGCCCATTGTTTTCGCGGGCAACGTCACCGCCATGATCCTCGGACCGGTCGGCAATGTCGGCTTGCTCAACCCGAATCAGATTTCTCCGGCCAGCGATGGATTCGGCAGTGCCACCGCGAGCGGTGATTTCAACGCCGACGGCATCGATGATCTGGCGATAGCTGATCGCGAGAATCCACAATTCGTGCGTATCTATTTCGGCACTGCGTGGGACATCGGCGAGCACGTGGCGAATCCGTTCCTCATGCAAACGGTGTCGGTGCCCATGGTGCCGGGCGCGACACTCGGGCCGAATATCGCACTCGCGACCGGTGATTTCACGAAAGATGGCTCGTATGACGATGAGCTCGTGGTCGGTGTGCCCGGCGACAGCTTCAGCGCCAACAACGCTGGTGCGGTTTTCGTGCTCGATCGACGGCCGGATGGAACTTGGGTGGTTGCGCTCACGATCCGCCAAGGCATCGGCGATTTCGTCGGTATCTCCGAAGCAGACGACAATTTCGGGGCGGCGCTGGCCGTCGGTTATTTTGATCAAAATGATCGGGTCGATCTCGCCATCGGAATTCCCGGCGAGACAACCAGTGGGCAAGCCAATTCCGGCGTTGTCTATATCGTCTATCAAGGCGTCGGTGGCTTGATGAATACCAATGAAGAGGTTTTCTATCGCGGTGCCAATGGGCTCACCGGTGCGCCGGCCGCCGGCGAGCAGCTCGGCTACGCGCTTGCTGCCGGCGACTTCAACGGTGACGACATCGACGATCTCGCGGTCGGCATTCCCGGCAACGCCTGCGCCGGCCATGCCAACGCCGGTTCGGTGATGGTGCTGCGCGGTCGCAACGACTATGACGGTCTGGATGCTGAGGGTGTTTCATACTGGAGCCAGGCGACGGTCGGAATACTCGACAACTGTGAAGCGGGTGATCGATTCGGAGTGGCCCTTGCCGCAGGCAGTTTTACGCCAACGCCGATCGGAACCCCGGTTACTGACGATCTTGCCGTTGGCGTCCCCGGCGAAGCCATTTCTGGTGTGTCGCTCGCTGGGGCTGTGGCGATCCTGCCCGGCAGTCCCAGCGGCATCACCGCCAACGGCAACTTGTTCATCGATGAGAGCCAACTGCCTGGCGGTGCACTCGCGGCCGCGACATTCGGCTTGCATCTCGCTGCCGGGCGCGTCGATGGCAGTGACAGCCTGGTCGTCGCCAGTCCGCTGGCCACGCAGAACGGGATTGCGACGCCGGACGCGTGTGGGTGATTCCGTCGAGCTTCGACGGCATCGGGATTGAGCGTGCCAGCATGCTGAGCTTGTCGCCGGCCTACGCGATCGGTCCGGGCGTGGCCAGTGACACGTACGGATCACAATTGGCTATCGGCGACTTCAACGGTGACGACAAGAACGATCTTGCGATCAGCGTGCCCGGTCACGATTCTCCGGCCAACAACAGCGGTGCGGTTCAGGTGGTTTACCAGAGTGACATTTTGTTCGCCGATGGGTTCGACGATTGAGCCAGCGCGCGCCCGGAACTGCGGCAAAGTCGCCCTAGTGTTGAAGTCGATTGGCCTCTCACGCCACCGTCATGCGTGGATAGCACTGAGCAATCCGCTCTACCCGCACAAGGAAATCGGCATGACCTCTTTGACATCGATGTTTGTTGTGCTGGCGCTCGCCGCGCCTGCGCATGCAGATTCGGTCAGCGGCTTTTGTGAGCGGATGGAAAGCGCCTGACCTTCAGTGACGGAATCGCATTCGCCGATGCGCGTGACGCCGACGGCATGGTTACGACGACGATCTTCCTGACCGCAAAGCCGCTTGATCTAGCGGATCTTGCAAAGTGCAGCGAATGCTCTGAACCGCTGACCGAGAACACATTCGGCAGCCCTCGCGGCGACCGTATCAAAGTGCAACGCTCGGCAACGGCGGCAGGCTGGATCGAGCTTGCGCACTCGGACGGAGTGAACGGAATGACCTCGCTCGGCAACATCATGTACCTCGCCGACGATGGCGTGCTCACCGGTATCGATGGCGGCAACGGGCGCGTCACTGTCGAGCTGCGCGACGATGGACGTGCGGTCGGCAAGGTCACCAGTGAAGCTCGCGGAGAGGGCTACGACCAGACCGACATGACCTGCGCAATCAGCTTCGATGTCGCGATTGGCTGGCCGCACGCGCGCTGATGCCGCCCTGACCGCTGCTTCATCCTGCACCATCGCGATCAGCGTGACGACTGGCGAGCGGCCTGCCGTCCGCGCAGTCTCGTGAGAACCCGGTAGCAGGCAATTGCGGTGAGCTGCTACCGATGCGCGGAGGCGCTTGAAGCTGTTTCTCGCAAAAGGGCAAAGGAGTCGACGCGATATGTGTCGCTTGCTTGAATCTATCGCTTTGAATCGGTGAAGACCTGTTTGACGGTTTTTTCCAACGTTTGTGCTTGCGCCAGCAGCTGCGGCAGTGCATCCATGGCCGCTTTGTTGGTTATCTGAGCGATGCCGATCTCGGTGCCTCCGTTCAAGAGGGCCGCATAGGTCTTGATCACCATTTGGGTATCGCGGTCAAGTCGCTCGATCTGAATTGGGCAAAAAGCGTCCGGGGCGTATTCGACGTAACGCGAGCGCTCAAGCAGCGTCAAATTTCGACCCAGAAAGTACATCGTGGCAGGCGCAGTGGCCGTCTCCTTGTCTTCAATCAAGGCCCGCAATAGTGTGTCGGTTTGCATCAGCAAGGGCATCAACTGCGATTCGAGCTGCTCAGCGAGCGCAGGCTCAATGCAAGGTTTTTCGACTTCCGCATCTGCCTTCATGAGTGATTCGGCCGACGCGCTGATCGCGCCGAGAGCAAGGCCCAGCACAAGGACTGTCGCAAGACGAGAGTTGTTCACAAGCTTCTCCAGATGAGCGAACTATCGCTTGGTTGTTGAGCCATTCGTGCTGGCATTTCGGCAGGCAAATTTCAGCTGACATTCGCCCAAAGCAGGGTCTGAGAGCAGATGGATTGGGATGGGAATGCGTACCAATCCCGTGCCGCTCACTCAAACCCATCGGCAAAAATGCGGTCAATCGGCGTATCGATATAGAACTGGCGCGTGCTTTCGATCAGGCCGCCGGATCCGTTGTAGGCGCCGGAACTGACCTGAGCGCACGTACGCAGATAGAAGGTCTGATTCAGTGGCGGTGTGAAGCCAGTCAATTGCCAGCCACCGCTGATGCGTTGCATGGTACCTACCGGCGCATAGGTCACGCCGAGTGACGAATAAAGCAGGATCGGCGGCAGCGCAAGTTCAGGGCCAGCGCCTGAGCGCTTCCAGGACCGTGTTGCCGCTGATGTCGAGGGACTGCAGCGCTGCCTGTGGCGTGCTCAGTCGCGCGATGCCGTGCGGGGCTGGCCGGCGAGCGTGGTGAAACTGCCACCCAGCAACAGTTTGCCATCGGATTGCACGGCCAGTGCAAAAACGACGTTGCTGGCATTCGAGTTGAAGGTGACGTCCAGACTGCCATCGGCGTTCAGTCGCGCGACGTGTTGCGGGTCTGGCCGGCGAGCGTGGTGAATTCCCGACCCAGCAGCAGCTTGCCATCGGGCTGCACGGCCAGCGTGTAGACACTGCCGTCCGCACCGGATCGAAGCTGGCGTCGAGGCTGCCATCGGAATTCAGCCGCGCGATTCGGATGCGCGGCTGCCCGGCGAGCGTGGTGAAAGTCCCACCCAGCACAACCTTTTCCATCGGGCTGCAGGGCCAGCGCGTTGACATAACCGGTGGCATTCGGATTGAAACTGGCGTCGAGGCTGCCATCGGCGTTCAGCCGCGCGATGCGATTGCGGGTCTGCCCAGCGAGCGTGGTGAAATAGCCGCCCAGCAGCAGTTTGCCATCGGGCTGCGCGGCCAAAGCGAGGACGATGCCGTTGGAATTCGGGTTGAAGCTGGCGTCCAGACTGCCATCGGCGTTCAGCCGCGCAATGTGATTGCGGGGTTGTCCCGCGAGCGTGGTGAAATAGCCGCCCAGCAGCAATTTGCCATCGGGCTGCAGGGCCAGCGCGTTGACATGACCGGTGGCATTCGGGTCGAAGCTGGCGTCCAGACTGCCATCGGCGTTCAGCCGCGCAATGTGATTGCGGGGTTGTCCCGCGAGCGCGGTGAATTCCCCGCCGAGCACCAACTTGCCATCGGGCTGCAAGGCCAGCGACCGGATGGCGTCGTTTGCATTCGGGTTGAAGCTGGCGTCCAGACTGGCGTCGGCGTTCAGCCGCGCAATGTGATTGCGGGGTCTGTCCCGCGAGCGTGATGAATTGCCCGCCCAGCAGCAGCCTGGCGTCGAGTTGCACAGCCAGCGCTAAGACATAACCGTTGGCATTCGGCTTGAGGGTGCCATCGAGGCTGCCATCGGTATTCAACCGCGCGATGCGATTGCGCGGCTGCCCGGCGAGCGTGGTGAAAACGCCACCCAGGATTACGTTGCCATCGGGCTGCACGGCCAGCGCATAGACGGTGCCGCTCGCATTCGGGTTGAACGTGGCGTCCAAGCTGCCGTCGGCATTCAGCCGCGCAATGCGGCTGCGCGGCTGCCCGGCGAGCGTGGTGAAATAGCCGCCGAGCACCAGCTTGCCATCGGGTTGCAAGGCCAGCGTGAGGACGGTGGTACTTGCATCCGGGTTGAAGCTGGCATCCACGCTGCCATCGGCGTTCAGCCGCGCAATGCGATTGCGCGGCAGCCCGACCAGGGTCGTGAATGCTCCACCGAGCAGGAGCTTGCCATCGGGCTGCACGGCCAGTGCGTTGACGGTGGCGTCGGCATCCGGACTGAAACCGGTGTCCAGGCTGCCATCGGAATTCAGCCGTGCGATGTGATTGCGCAACTGCGCGGCGAGCGTGGTGAATTCCCCGCCCAGCACCAGCTTGCCATCGCGCTGCACGGCCAGTGCATTAACCTCGGCATTCGCATCCGGGTCGAAGCTCGCATCGAGGCTGCCATCGGCGGCCAGCCGTGCGATGTAGTCGCGCGGCTGCCCGGCCAGCGTGGTGAATGCGCCACCCAGCAGCAGCTTGCCATCGGCCTGCACCGCCAGAGCGAGCACGTCGTCGTCGGCATTCGGGTTGAAGCTGACATCCACGCTGCCATTGGCATTCAACCGCGCGATGCGATTGCGCAAGCTGGCACCGACCTGGGTAAATGCGCCGCCGATCACAATGCGCCCGTCCGCTTGCACGGCGATGGCGTACACGTTGCCATCGATATCAGTGGCCGCAAACCCGGAATCCAGACTGCCATCGGCATTCAGCCGCGCGATTCGATTGCGGGTCTGCCCGGCGATGCTGGTGAAATTTCCACCCACCAGGGTCTTGCCATCGGCTTGCACCGCCAGCACCCGCACGAAGCCATTCGCATTCGGGTCATAGCCGTCGTTGGCGTTTTGGGCAATTCCGATGCGCGGCAGCAGTGCCATGACGAACCCAAGGAAGATCGTCGTGCGGAGAAAAGCCGCCCATGCGGAGGACGCAACAATGGCATGGCTGATGTTCATGGGTGTGTTCATCGATGGTTTCCCCCGTGGGTCTGCCGATATCCACGTAACTCGGTGGCGACAGGGGCCACGCGTCAACGCGGACGGCAGGTTTGCGTTGATGCTTCTCGCTCAGGAGCGCGCCATCGTCGGTGCGGCAGCCGATGCATTGGCCGGCGGGGGGACCGAAACGATTGGCTGCCGGCGTGACAGCAATGAAACCATTGAACACCAGGGCAATCAGTCTGCCGACAGTGGGCACCAATCCAATCAAAATTCACCATGCGGATTTGTCGACGTCGTGCCAGCGCTTGGCCTGAATCGCCAGCGCGGGCCAGATAAACAGCAGCATCGCGATCATCATCGGCATGCTCGCCATGCCGTCGGCACTGGAGGGATCTTCGGCGCTCATCATGGCCATCATGCTGAGCGCAATCAGTCCGCCGAAAACCACCATTGCGACGATAAAAATATCCAGTACGGGCCGCGATCCACGCGGCCCTCGAATGAAAACAACAGGTTCTTCCAGTTCATGTTCCTCTCGCGGTAATGAGCGGGGCGCCCTGCCTCCGCCTGCTATTGGTCACGTGCCCTCGCATCGTGCGGGGCCACCAGGGCTTGGCACGGGTTCCCTGACACACGATCCGTCGCGGCATTTCGCTGCGACGAAGCTGTATCGGATCAGGGAATGGGTTGTGTTCTCGCGGCGGGGTAGCTGACCATGCCATCACCAGCACGATCCCAGCCGTCGCCCTCTCGCACCAGTAGAATCGGCCCTCGCACAATCCAGCCGATGCCATCGCGCGCCTCGATAATCAATACGGCGCTATCGCCGAGCTGATAGCCGCCCTTGACCTTCACATCGCGCAACATGAGCAGAGACTGCACATGCAGGATGCGCTTGCGAACAACGAGCGGGATCGGCTCGCCGTTGGAGTCGTTCTCTTGAAAGAGAAGCGTTGATAACTCACCGCCAGCATGCATCGCCGCATCGGGATCCTTCGCATCGATCGCCGCCGCCGTTGCCTTGGTTCGCGCGACAAATGCCTTGCCCGCTTCGCCACCGTCGGCCGGCAACCTGGTCCCTGCCGTGGCCCAGTCGGTTCTCGACTCCCCGTTGGAATCGCGGACGCCTTTGGTGAAAAACTCATCAACCAGCGCTTGATCGGATTTGGCGCGCAATGCGGCAAATTCGGCTTCCGTGAAGTGAACCGAAGTGAGCTTGTACGCAGCCCCCACTTTGGCATACGGGATCTTCTTCTTTCCCGACCTGCCGCCGCTCCTGGATTGGGTCACAATCTTGATCACCCCATCGGCTGCAGGCGCTTGCGCGTTCATTCGCTCGGCTTCCATTTTCCAACGCTGGCGCGACTCGACGTCCACCTCTTCCGTCGTCACGGTGCAGGTCACTTCGCTCGCGCACATGCCTACCATGCTCATGATGAAGAAGTGTATTTGCGCCGGCGAAGCGTCAAGCTCGGCAAGCTGGCGAGCCGCCTCGAAGTCGCCCTTGTCGAGCGCGGACTGCAGAGCCGTCGCCAGCGCGGCAGGCGTCGAAGTCGCCTGGCTACATGTGCTCGCGGCAAGCAGTGAGAGAATTGCGATGGTTGAAAGCAGGGCTTTCATGGCGTCGAGCCTCCCGCGTGGCGTGGTCGCGGCCTCCGAATTGGAGGTCGTCGTGATCAATCACGGAATGCGGTGATCGCAGGGGCCAGCGCATTCCAATCGAAGACGCCAGGTTGGCTCGGCTGCCCCACAGCAGCCGCATCGGACCGAGCCCACAAAGCCGTGATCAGTCGAAAACCTGCGGCCGGAACGCAGGTGGTCCCTGTCGTCGCGCTTCTCCGTGGAATGAGCAACGGAGGTGCCACCATGAACCAGATCACACGTTTTGCACTGTTGTCCTGCCTGCTTTCGGGCGTGTTTGCCTTGTCTGGCGAGGCGCGTGCTGCCTCGATGGTTGTGTCGCCCAGCCTGGGCAGCGCGGCGACCGAAATCAGTGTCGAGGCTGAAGGGGTTGCCGGCCCGGTCGACTACCAACTCGACTTTGCCGGCGATCCGGCAGTTCCCGTTGCGACGCTGCGCAGCCCCGGATCTGGCGCATCGGCTGTACGCATCGATAGTCCGCAATGGCAATCGGGTCATGGATGTTCAGTCGAGCAATGATTCCCGATTCGTCGATCTGGGCGGCACGCCCGTCCGGACTGGAATAAGCGCCACCTCGATCCCCGGCACCACCCTGGTGCAATTGGTCTGGGATGCGATCGACGATCCCGAAAACCGAATCGCCGGTTACCGGATCTGGTGCCACGACGGTGACGGCACCTGGCACCATCTCGGCAGCAGTTTCAAGCCGGGCTTCCTTGACATTGGCGCGCCACCGACGATCGAACGGCATTGCCGGGTCACCTCCTGCTCCAGGAATGCGATTGAATCGCGGCCCAGTGGCGAGGCGGTCGCCAGGATCGATGCGCTGGATCGGATCTATGCTGACGGATTCGATCAGTGACCGGGGTTTAGCGTGGACATGCTTGGCTCAATGGCGGCTCTGATCCTTGCCGACGAATAGTTCATGTTGCGCTGCGGCGTGGCATATGTTGGAAAATCATTAGTATTGCGTTCGGAGTTAAACCTCGTGGGGAGGGAGAACCCGCCGCAGCAGCAATGCCCGGCGGGTTTTTTTATTGCCATGGATGGCATGTATGCCAGCAATGCAGGAGCAATTGCTGGCGATTGCCATGGATGGCATGTATGCCAGCAATGCAGGACGACTGCACGGATGCAGGAGGTAGGGGCCGCTCCAGCGCATCCTGCGCTCGCGGCATTCGCACATCCTTGTGCAGCACAACGCAGGAGCAGTTGCCGAGCACGCTGGTTTATGGCGCGATGGCCGCATCCGCGCCAGTGGCCGCGCCGTTGAGCACGTTGTCGAGTATCGGATCGAGCTCGTTGCGGAAACGCAACTGGCCGAGGGCGCGCAGTTCGCCGGGCAATTCGGTTGATGAAACCATCACATCGGGCGGCAGGCTGTCGCGCAGCGCGCCGAGCGTGGCGAAATAGCGATCGCCACCAATTCCGGCCGTTTCCAGAAGAATGCTCGGCAGCAGCCAGGCGGTCGTGTCCATCGGGCTGTGGTCGGAAAGATTGCGACGGTTGTCGAGCAGCAGCCATGGCACCGGCTGGGTCTTCGGCCCCTTGCCATCGGCAAAGCCGATCTGGTGATAGACCGGCGGCAAGGCCGGCAGATGATCGCCGTAGAACAGCAGCAAGGTGCGCCGCTTGCGCTTTTGCAAGGCATCGGCAAGGCGGCCAAGCTCGTGATCGGCATCGCCAAGCAGGTACAGATAGTTGCGCATCCAGTATTCGCCACCCTCATCGAGGCCAGCCGGCATCTTCATGGCGGCGAGGCGCTCGGCATCGAGGCCGGGGCGCCAGTCGAATGGGCCATGGTTCTCCATGGTCACGGCGAAAATGAGTTGTGGCGGCCCATCCTGATCGAGCTGGGCAAGCACATGGTCGGTCAGTGCGGCATCGCCGGTGAACAGTCCGACGATGTCATCTTTGGAGAACGCTTTTTCGTCGACAAAGCGGTCGAAACCGATCTGCTTGATAGGCCTGGTTGCGATTCCAGAACACGCCGCTGTTCGGATGGATTGCAGTGGTCTGGTAACCCTGCCGCGACAGCGTGCGGACGATGCCCGGAATCGGCCGGTCGGCAATCTCGAAATACGGATACTGCACGCCCGGGAAGAAGGCGAGGGCAAGGCCGGTCAGCACCTCGAACTCGGTGCGGATGGTGCCGCCGGCAAAGGTCGGCACCTTCATCTCGCCGGACAGGCCGCGTCTTGGCCAGTCGGTGGAAATTCGGCAGATAGGTGTTCTGCGGTGCTCCTTTCAGACGCGCCGGGTCGAACAGCGATTCGCTCTGGATGATGACGATGTCGGGCTGGCTGCCACTGGGCATGGCCAGCGAGGAGGTGTTCGGACTCAGGCGTTTACGCAGCGAATCGACATTCGCGCGCACCAGCTCGCGTGCGGCATTCCGATCGGGACGCAGCTCCTGGCGCTTGGCCAGTTCCCAGTTGTAGAGGACGAGGTTGCCGACCATGCCGGCCTTGCGCGCGCTGTCGACCACCGACCATGGCTCGAATGCGAGGCGATCGGCGCTGTAGACCGAGCGCCAGGGCGCCCAGCCCTGAACGATGCCGATGCCGAGTGCGAGCGTGACCACGGCAACACCGACTCGCGCCCAGCCGCGCATCATCGGCCAGGCTGCCTCGCGGAACAGGGCAAGGGTCAGCGCCAGCAGCGCGACGGCGATCAGCAGCGGCAGGAAACTTGTGCCGATGTAGTGGGCAAACAGCGGCAATGCCGAGCCAATCTCCTCAAGGAAGTGGAAATCGGCGGGCAACAGCGGCATTTCAAGTTGTTGCAGCTTGACCGCATTGGCCGCGTAACTGCCGACCAGCAACAGCAGGCCGATCCAGCTCGACAGTACAACTCGTCGGCTCAGCGCGCTGAGCAGGCCGACGATCAGCACGAAAGGCAGGATATTGATACCGATGAGTTCAACGTAGGACCAGCCTGCATCGCCCAACGGCCAAGCCAAAGCCGGATCAAGCCAGCTCGCGCTGATCGCAAAGATCAGGACAACCAGCAGCAGCCAGACCAGATGCGTCAGGTTCTGCTTGAGCGAGGAGGATTGCGGGATGGCGGTCATCATTCGGCAGCGGATCGAGAGGAACGGATCGAAAGGAATCTGCAACTGCGCACTTTCGGGTCGCGCGGCTGAGTGCTGGGTGAATCGAAGCGGGAGAAAGTCTGAACGCGCTGCCCGACCGTTCATCGCGGCTGCGGGCAAGTCATTCGGAGTTTGCGCAGCCCCATGCCTGCGCGGATTCGCAGACTGCCCGCGGACGCTCCGCTGCGCAAGTGCCTACGCTCAGTCTCCCGGCCCGGACTATTCATGATTGGTCCGGGCTGGCGCTGGTCGCCCTGCGCCAGTGGGTGAGTTCCACTGCAACGCTCGGCGATATCGGCCACACATATCGCTGCAAACATCCCGCTTCTTGTGGGTCGGCGCTGCGCGCTGACGCTTTCCAATGCGGGACAAAGCGTTCGGTCACAGATCGAACCCAACTTGGCCCGGATTATTCATCAATGGTCTGGACTGGCCGTCATCGAGGCTGACTGCCAGAATCGGCCCATGCCCAATCCAGTCCGTCCAAAAGCCATCGCGATCCTGATCGATCAGCGTCTGTCCCGTCTTGAGTCGCTGTGTCGCGAAGCGGGCGTGCCGTTCTACGACGATGCGGGGGTCGACAGCCATCTCGATCGGGTTCTGCTTGCCAGTGACTTCGCCTACGAGAGCTTCTGCCAGGATCCGCAATTGCTCGGCCCGGATCTGGTTCGCCTGATGAATGATCCGCGCCACGCCGATGCCCGCACCGGGCCGTTTTCGATGAGCCTGTCCGATGCCGAATTTCGCAGCGAAATCCGGCGCTTCCGCCGGCGCGAATCGATTCGTCTGATCTGGCGTGACGTGAACAACGTCGACAAGGTCGAGACGACCCTGGCCGGGGCCAGTGTGCTCGCCGAGGTCTGCCTCGAAGTCGCCCTGCGCCACGCCGAGCGCCAGCTCGCCGTACGTCATGGCCTGATCCGCCTGGAATCGGGCGAGGTGCAGCGCCTGGTTGTGCTTGCGCTTGGCAAGCTCGGTGGCGCCGAACTGAATTTTTCCTCCGATGTCGATCTGGTGCTGGCCTACGACGAGGCCGGCACCGGCAGCGATGGTGCGCGACCACTCGATGCCGAGGTCTGGTATTCGCGGCTTTCCCAGCACCTGATCTCGCTGCTCGCCGATCGCACGCCGGATGGCTTTGTCTATCGCGTTGACTTGCGCCTGCGCCCGTTCGGCAATGTAGGCCGCGTTGCCCTGTCATTCTCGGCGATGGAGCAGTACTACCAGCGCGAAGGCCGCGACTGGGAGCGCTACGCCTGGATCAAGGCACGCCCGGTGGCCGGCGACAAGACGGCCGGCATGCGCCTGCTCGCGACCCTGCGCCCGTTCGTTTTTCGTCGCTACTTTGACTACACCGCGTTTGCCGGACTGCGCGAGATGAAAGGGCTCATCGATGCCGAAGTGGCGCGCAAGGATCTGGCCGACCACATCAAGCTCGGACCCGGCGGTATCCGCGAAATCGAATTCATCATCCAGCTCATGCAGTTGATCCGTGGCGGCCGCGAACCGGCCCTGCGTGTGCGCGGGCTGCTGCCGGCCTTGTCGGTCTGCGAGCAGCTTGGCCTGATCAGCGCCAAGCGCGCGAAGCGGCTTGGCGATGCCTACCGGTTCCTGCGTCGGCTTGAAAATCGCGTGCAGATGTTCGCCGATCAGCAGACCCATGAACTGCCGGCCGACACCCTGCAGCGCCAACGCATCGCACTCGCCCTCGGCCACGCCGAATGGGGCACCCTGGTCGCCGAGCTTGATCGTCATCGCGCGGCGGTCAGCGAGGAGTTCGATGTGCTCATGGCGCCCGCGCGCAAGGCCCGCAGTTCGGCCAGCACGGTGGCCTGGAATGCGGTGTGGCAGGAGTGCACGGAATCGGGCGTCGACGTGCAGGCCTTCGTTGACGCCGGTTTCGATCCGGTCGAGCCGGTCGTTGCCGCGCTCGAGGGTTTCCTCGGCAGCCCGATCCTGCGCGCCGCCGCCGTGCGTTCGCGTGAGCGCATCGATCGGGTCATGCCGGCGTTGTTTGCAGCCGCCGCCGAGAGTTCCGCGCCGAGTGCGTGTCTGGTGCGCCTGATCGGCCTGGTCAACGCGGTTGCCCGACGCTCGGCCTATCTGGCCCTGCTCGATGAACAACCGGTCGCGCTCAAGCGGCTGACCGCCGTGTTTGCCGCCAGCGCCTTGCTCGCCGAGCGCGTGATCGCGCATCCCCTGTTGCTTGATGAATTGTTCGATGACCGCATCGAGGGGCCGCCGCCCAGTCGCGACGAGGTCGAAGCGGAAATCCAGCGACGCCTGGCTGGTGTCGGCGACCAGGATCCCGAGCGCGAGATCGACCTGATCCAGGAGCAGCGCCTCGCTGCGCTGTTTCGCATCGGCCTCGCCTTTCTCGGCAAGCGTCTCGATGCCGGGCAGACCGCACGGGCACTCGCTGCGGTTGCCGAAGCGGTACTCGGCTCGGTATTGCACATCGCCGAACGCGACCTGATCGCCAATCACGGAACCGTCGACGAACGCTACGGCGACAGTGCCGGCATGGCCGTGATCGGCTACGGCAGCCTTGGTGGCATCGAACTCGGATTCGGCTCGGATCTGGATCTGGTCTTCGTCTATGACGGCAGTCTCGCCAGCCTCGAATCCAATGGTCAAAAACCACTCGATGGCGCGCGCTACTACGCGCGCCTGGCTCAGCGTTTCGTACATTTGTTGACCATGCTGACCCGATCAGGACGTCTCTACGAGGTCGACATCCGCCTGCGCCCGGATGGCGGCAAGGGACTCCTGGTGACCAGCCTTGATGCCTACTCGGCGTATCAGCGCGAGCGGGCCTGGACCTGGGAGCATCAGGCTCTCGTGCGTGCACGCGTCGTCGCCGGCGATGTCGCCCTCGGCCGGCGCTTCACCGAGGCGCGGGCCGCGGCCCTCGATGCACGCGTCTATGGCCCCGACCTGCGCAAGAAGATCGTCGAGATGCGAACGCGCTGGCGCAACGAGAGTGATCGATCGACCGAGACGATGCTCGACCTCAAGCAGGGACGCGGCGCCCTCGTCGACATCGAGTTCCTGCTTCAGGCCCTCGTCCTCGAACACGCCTCGACCCATCCGCGCCTGCTCGGAGTAACCAACAGCGTCGACCTGATCGAGATGGCGGCAGCGACCCGCCTGCTCGATGCGAACCAGGCCAGCAAGCTGCGCGAGGCGCACATGCTCCTGCTCGGCCGATCCCTGGCGACCAAGCTCGACGCACGTCCGCGCATGGTCGCGCGGGACAATGAGCTCGACGCGGTCACGCGCGCTGTCCTGCAGATTTCCCGCGAGCTCGATCTGGCCTTTGACGCATGATTTGCAGGCATCCTTCATGCATGCGGGCAACGCGTAGGGGGTGCCGACCCGCGGCGCTGGATCGACATGCTTGGGCACACTTGGTATTCGACCGATGAGCGAGATCACCGAGCTTCTCGATCAGATGGGCGATGGCGCCAAGGAGGTGCTCGACCGCCTGTTTGCCCTGCTCCATGCCGAGTTGCGCATGCTGGCGAGCAAGCGCATCCGCAGCGGCCCGGAACAGACCCTGACCGCGACCGCGCTCGTTCATGAGGTGTATCTCAAGTTGATCGGCGCGCAGCATCTGGATCTGGTCAGTCGCCATCATTTTTTCGCCAGTGCCGGCGCTGCGATGCGCCAGATCCTGGTTGATTCAGCGCGCGCGTCTTCGGCCGAAAAGCGCGGCGGCGATGTTGAGTTCGTCACCCTCACCGGCACCAACATCGGTGATGCCGATACCGATGCCGAAATGCTGCAACTGGACCAGGTGCTGGACGAGCTGCATCGCGTCGAACCGGGGCTGATGGAACTGGTTCAGCTGCGATTCTTCGCCGGTTTATCCATGGACGACATCGCCGAACTAACCGGTCGATCCGTGCGCAGCCTGCACCGCGACTGGAGTTGTGCCCGCGCGTTCCTCAGCGCCCGCCTTGCGGCTTGAAGGGAACGATCCGAGCCTTTTCGACGCGCGCTCTTCGTAGGAGTCCACGCCCCACCTTCGGCAGCACGCTGTCGCGCAGCTAACATGGATCCGGGCGATTGCCGTTCCTTCTCCCCTCCTGTAGGAGCCCGTTTACGGGCGAGCTTTTGGCTGGCGTGGACGAAGAGCTCGCCCCTGGCGGGGCTCCTACAAGGCTTGCGGTTGACCTGTAGGAGCCCGTTTAAGGGCGAGTTCTTGCTTTGGCTTGACGGCCTCGGGAGAAGGAAAAACCTGCTGGCTGCGCGCCTTTCCAATCAACGAGTTAGGTTATGTTTGATGAGAGGCGGCTTCAGCCGCTTGTCCCCTCTTGGGGGCGATGCCTTTTTCCGCAATGCCAACGAAGAGCATCGCGGCTGCTTTCAACAGCCGAATGGCTGGTCAAGCCTGCTCCTGCAAAAAGCAAAGAAACTGCGCGTGATGTGCGACTGCAAATGTCGGCGGGGAAAAGTCATGTCATGTGTTGCCCACTCGCAGCCGGGACCGGCGATTTTCGATGCGGAAAGCGCCGGCATGTTCCTAGTCCGGATTATTCACGAAAAACACGCGCCCTCGCTTGTCCCTTGAATCCACACGGCTTTTCGCTCACTCGGCAATAACACCCGCTATTGCCTCAATCGCGAAAAGCCGTGTGAATCCAATGTCCTGCGCGATCATCACGCGTATTCATGAATAGTCCGGGCTAGTCCGCCCGCGTCCGCGATAACGCCGCAATCTCGGGTGCCCAGTTCGCACGCAGCAGTGAGCCCTCAGGCATAAGCTCCAACACTGAATTCAGCAGAGCGTTTTGCGCGGCCGTGTCACCACCCTGCTTGGCAAATTGTGCTTCGCGTAGACGCAGACCAGCCGTCAGTTTGGTACTTGCCGACGCAGGTGCCGCCAAAACCGACTGCAGCAGACCCTGAGCCTCTTCAATTTTTCCCGCCGCCAATGTCGCCTCAGCAAGATCGGCACTCGCGGCCAGGTAGCGATCGGATCCTTCACCAAGCGCGCGCGATGCATTCCGGGCTTGTTCAAACCAATGGATCGCGGTGTCGACCCTGCCCAGGCGCAGGCTCTGTCGGCCGGCAGAGCTGAGGATCGTGAGTGTAAGGCCATTGCCGGGCCCAGGCGACTTCAATGCCATTGGCGCCAGCTCGGTCAATCGATCGAGCGCCGCTTCGATGTTGCCGCGAAGAATAGCTATTCGTTGTGCCTGGAACTCCACATGAATCGATACCGGGTGACTGGGGGGTAGGGAGCCCGCGAGGATTCCGCGGGCAATGGCAAGATTTTTCTGCGCGCCTTCGAGATCTCCGGCATCGATTTGATAGTCAGCCACGTTTCCAAGGATGTTTGCTCGGAATGGATGCTCGGCATCGCCGAGTCGAACCAGCATTTCATTGACTTCGAGACCCGTGGTGATAGCTGCTTCAATATTTCCCGCTGCGGCATAGGACATGCTCAGGGAATTGAGCGTGGTGGACGTCGTTCCACTATCGCCAAAGTGGCGGCGCGCATTTACCGCAGCACGCTCCAGCTTTTCCACGGCCTGCGCATTCCGGCCAAGGGCCTTGAGGATATCTCCCTGCTTCTTGTCGAGCTCGATCATTGTGCTGTGATCTTCGCCGTAGATCGGCGCGAACAATTCGCGTACGCGATCCGTATGCGCCAGGGCGTCTGCGTGCCGCCCCTGGATGTTGGCTACCTGAGCAAGCATCTGTTCGATCTTTCCTTCCTCCAGCGGCAACTGTGCCTCTCTTGCCTTGCCCAGAGCTTCTTCAAGAACCAGCATCGATTCCGCGTAGCGAGCCTGGCGAATGTCATTGCGCGCCACCGCGGCGAGAACATCGATTGCATCAGGCGCGAATTCCGATTTTGGCAATGCTGCGCGCGCAGCAGCCAATTCCTGATCGGCCCGCACGAACTGTCCGTCCGAACTTAGATAGCGTCCGAGCAAACTGCGCACGCGGTAGGTGCTGTCAGCATGAACTTTCATGCTGTCGAGAAATGCTATTGACTCGGCAGTCTTGCCGCTTTCAAAGCTTGACCGGGCCAGCAACAACCGGGTTTCGATCGATTGTTCAGTGATCGGCGTCGACAGCTCTTTGTCCAGCAGCTTTTCGGCCTCGGCGAAATCGGCCATGCCGTGGTACGCCTGGGCAATGGCGATGACGAGCCGGTCGCGAACCTTGTTGTCATTGATGGTCGCCAGCGAGTTGCGCGCACGAGCGAGCAGATCACGGGCCGTGGTCGGCGAGCCCTTGGCAACCTCAGGATCGGCTTGATCGAACAACTGTACGAGGAACTGCGTTGTGCGTTCGGAAACAGCCAATTGCTCACGTGTTTGCCCAGCTTGCCAAAGGACCAGGACCAGGCCCGCGACAGCTGTCAGCAAGATGGCAACGACCGCGGCGGCACCACCACGATGTCGGCTCAGGTACTTGCGTGCGCGATAGCCTGGTGAGTCGGCGATCGCCACGATTGGTCGATTCTCAAGCCAGTTATGCAGATCACGCGCAAAGCTTTCCACGCTGCTGTACCGGCGCGAGGGTTCATCGTGCGTGGCCATGGCGAAGATGCGGTCGAGTTCGCGCTGGCCGGGTATCGACGTGCCAAGCAGGCTGCGGCCAAGGATTCCGAGACCATACACGTCGGTTGCCGTGGTCACGGCAGCGCCACTCAACTGCTCAGGGGCTGCGTACTTCGGCGTGAATACCTTAGTCTGGGTACCCTCGGCGGCGTCATCAGCCAGCTTGCCAATACCGAAGTCGACCAACTTGACCTGGCCGTCGGCCGTGACCATGACGTTGGAAGGTTTGATGTCGCGATGCAGGATCAGGTTGCCGTGCGCGTGACTGACCGCCGCGCAGACCTGTAGCAACAGGTTCACAACGTCGCGTACAGCGAGTGCGTGTTGCTCGCAGTATGTGCGCAAATCCGGCCCTTCCACGAGTTCGGTGACCAGGTACGGCGTGCCATCCGCAGCGACGCCACCATCGAGCAACATGGCGATGTTCGGGTGATGCATGCGCGCGAGCAATTGCTGCTCGCGCTCGAAGCGCGCGGCACCGCCACTGGCCAGCATCAGCAATGACAGCAGTTTCAATGCGCCGAATTGCTCGAAGGCGACATCGTTGCGCTTGACCAGGTAGACCGTCGCCATGCCGCCACGACCGAGCTCGCGAATCACGGTCCAGTTGCCGATAACCCGACCGAGCATGGCCTCGGCGCCGAGGTCCAGCGCATCCTTGGTGTCGTGGTCACGACCGAGCTTCTCGATCAAGCGCTCGACCTTCTCCTCAACCTGTGTTGACTCTCCGACTTGTGAGGCATGAATTAACTGCTCCAGCTTTGCGCGCACATCGGCTGACTCATCCAGGGTGTCGATATGGCGCTTGCGATCATCTTCCGGCAAGGCCAGCACGTCGCGATACAAGGCCACGGCTTTCTGCCATTGGCTGACATCCTCTTCGTGCATCATGGCAACTCCCGAGTGCCCGGTTGGGATTAAAGATGGCTCGTTTCAGAGGGCGACGCAATTCGGGGCAATCAATTGCGCCGCCCCAGGGCTCATTCGAATCCGTCAGCAAAGATCCGATCAAACGGGTTGCCGAACTGGAACCGTGTCGCCAGCTCGGAGGTGTTGCGATCCTGATCCAGCGCGGTCGCCGTCAACCAGCCGCCGGGAACACCATCGACGAAGTTGAAGACCACGGTGCGCAGGGCGTTGGGCACCGTGTAGGAGAAGTCGGTGGCGAGGAAGAAGCGACCCTGGGCATCCTCGTCCATGTCGCTCCAGTAGAAGTCGACAAAGAAGGGATAGCTCGAAGCACTGGCGTTTGAATCCACCCGGTAGCTGATCGTGAGTGTCGGCGGAAACGCCAGCGTGTCCAGAATCGCTTGCTGGATGACCGGGAAATTCTGGTAGCGGTTCGGTCCTTCATCGACATCGCCCGGATCGTTGGCGGTGACGCCGTTGCCGCCCAGGTCGATTCCAATACCGCCATTGCCGTGCATGCGATTCTGAAACCAGGCGACACCGTTGACGTCGGTGCCCGTATTTATCCCGTTTCCACCATTGTGCGAAATACGATTCTGCTGCAAATCGATGGTGTTGCAGCTCAGAATGAGTATGCCATCCCCGGAGTTGCCGATATTGACGCCAGTGGGTGATATCCCGATGGAGTTGCTGGTGATGTTCGGGCTGTTGCTGATGTAGGCAAGCCTGAGTCCCATCGTGTTGTCGCCGATGATGTTGCCTTGAACCGCTACATTGGATCCGGATGCTACGACCATGCCGATGCTTCCGTTGCCGACTTCGGCATACGAGGAGGTCACACCGACGTAGTTGAAGCGTATGGAATTGCCGTTACCGAGTACTTCAATGCCGCGACCGGCGTTGCCGCCGACCTGGTTGGGCTTTTCGTTGCTGCCAATCGTGTTGTTGCTGCCGACGACATGGATACCTTGCTTGTTGGGCTCGGTGACCGGTGCAGATGACGAGCCGATGAAGCCGATTCGATTGCCGGAAATCGTATTGCTGTTGCCACGCACATCGATGCCGTCACCGTAAAGACCGAGTGCCGAGCTACCCAGCGAATTGATCACGGTATTGTCGAGAATGGCATTGGTGTCGCCGTTGGCGACATAAACGCCCGCACCATTGCTGGAGAACAGTGCTGGATTCTGCGAGCCTTCGCTGCCGATGTAATTGTTGAGTACAAAATTGCTGTTGGCAGCGGTACCCCCATCAACGCCGAGGCGAATCGCTGACCCGGCATGCTCAAAGATCCGGTTTCTGCCACTGTCGGCGTTGCCGATGAAGTTGGTGGTGCCGATGACGACGATGCCATCCTTCTCGCTGTCGATGAAGCTGCCCGTCTCACCTTTGCCCAGCGAATTGGCATAAAAATGATTGCTGTTTCCGACTGAGTAAATGCCACCCTGGTTGTTGGCTGCGATGTAGTTGCCTGCGCTGGTGCTAGTCAGGTAATCGCCGACATCGTTGCTGTTTCCACTGATCTGGATGCCGTAGCTGACATTGCCGCGATCACCGGTTCCCGAAGGAGCGATGCCGATCAGATTTCCGCGCATGTCGTTGTCATTTGACGACTCCAGGCGCACGCCGGATAGCCCATTGGATGAAAACACGTTGCCAAGGCTGGTGAATGCCGTGTTGCCCCCGTTGCGCGCCTTGCCGATGCGGTGTCCGCCAGTGCCCGCGGCGTGCAATCCATGACCATCGTTGCCAGCGGCAGTCCCATTGGCGCGCACGCCAATGTAGTTGCGTTCGACGATCAGGTTGTCGGCGCCAGTCGCTGCGAGGATTCCATTGCCGGGAAAATTGATGATGCCGATCGCGGAAACGATACTGCCGGCCGCACCGGCACCGACAAAAAGCAGGCCGTTGTTGTTGCTGGCCGTCAGGTTGCTGCCGTCGATGAAGAACTGTGGCGGTGCATCACGCAGCAGTGTGGCCGCGGAGTTGTAGGCGTCGATCGTGGAGCCGAGGATGTTGACCCGGCCGGTGATCGGCGGCAGCGGCCCTTCGCTGGCGCTGACGACCAGGAGCACATTGACGAATCCGTCGGCGAACAGGATGGTGTCGGTGCCGCCCGACGCATTGGCTTCCTCCAGCGCCGCACGCAGGGTGCAGGAGCCGAAGCTGTCCGCGCAGAGTCCGTTGCCGGGATTGACGTCGTGGGCATCGGAATCGTCGACGGCAATGTCAACGGTGAAGCTGGCCGCAGCGGCCTGGCCCGTGAAAAGCAATGCAGACAACGCTGCGGCTCTCGCGAAATTCGCTTTCATCTTGAATGACTCCCGGTTGGTCGCCTGGCCGCGAGCGTGCGGAACTGGGCGCTTCATGGGGTCATTCGTAGTCCGGCGGAAAACCCTGCCATCAAGTCCGGGCCAGCCCGGATTATTCATGAAAAAAACGCGCCCTCGCTTGTCCCTTGGACCCACACGACTTTTCGCTCATTCGGCAATAGCACGCGCTATTGCCGAATGGGCGAAAAGCCGTGTGAATCCAATGACCTGGGCGATCATCACGCGTATTCGTGCATAGTCCGGGCTAGACTCCACATCGATGCCGACAACCTCATCCAATGATCCCGCCACGATGCGTACGGCCCTGGTCGTCGGTGCGCACGGGTTTCTTGGCGGATTCATCGCGGCTGCGCTGCGCGCTCGTGGCTGGCGGGTCCTTGACGGAGTCCGCGAGCCTGGCGATGGCAGCGATCAGCGCAGGGTCGATCTGACCCGCATGCAGGGCGTCGAGAGTTGGCGCGCGATTCTGGTCGATGTCGATGTCGTCGTGAATGCGTCCGGAATCCTGCGCGAGAGCGGTCGGCAAACCTTCGAGACAATTCATGTCACGGCACCGATGGCCCTGGCATCGGCTTGCGTTGAAGCGGGAATCGGCAGCTTTGTGCAGATCTCCGCACTCGGCATTGCGGCTGATGGCGGTTTCATCGAATCGAAACATCGCTTCGATGAGTTCCTGTCGCGCTTGCCGCTGCGAGCGGTGGTGCTGCGTCCCTCCGTCGTCTATGCGATTTCCGGATCCTACGGCGGCACCTCGCTGCTGCGTGCCTTGGCCGCGTTTCCGCTGTTCTCGCTGTTGCCGGGCGATGGTCGCTGGCTGATTCAGCCAGTCGCTGCCGAGGATCTCGCAGCTCTGGTTGTCGATGCGGTCGAGGGTGAGCAGCGCGGGATCTACGAAGTCGGCGGGCCAGTGCCGGTCAGCTTGCGCGACTATCAATCGGCATGGCGACGCTGGCTGCGTATCGACGGCAAGCGGACGTTCGCGGTGCCGGAGTTTCTGGTTTCCGCGCAGGTCTGGCTCAGTGAGCGGCTCGGTCGCGGCCCGGTCGGCGAGACCATGTGGCGCATGCTCCGGCGCGGCAACATCAGCAACGCCGATGCCTGCCCACGCTTGCTCAGGGATTTTGCAAGGCTGCCACGTCCGCTTGAAGAAGTGCTCGCAACGCAACCGAGTCAGGTACAGGATCGCTGGCAGGCACAGTTGTATTTTCTCGCGCCAGTACTGCGCTATTCGATCGTCGCGGTGTGGTTGCTTTCGGCGCTTGCAGGTTGGCTGACGCCGGCAGCGACGATCGAAGCGATGGTTCATGGCTCGGCGCTGCAAGCCATGCCGGTGACCGGGCTGGCCCGCGCAACCGGCACGCTCGATCTGCTCCTGGCAGCCTGGTTGCTGTCGGGCTGGCGACCGCGTTGGGCGATTGCCTTGATGGCAGCGAGCGTGCTCGCCTACACGGCTGTATTTGGATTGATCCTGCCGGCACTCTGGCTGGAGCCACTCGGTGGCTTGGCCAAGAATCTGGTCATCCTGCCTGCGCTTTGTCTGGCATGGGTGCTTGCGGAGCGCAGGTAGGCATGGACTATCTTTGGATCAAGTGGTTGCATATCCTGAGTTCGACCCTGCTGTTCGGCACCGGGCTCGGTATCGCGTTCTTCATGTGGATGGCGCATCGGCGTGGCGACGCCCGGGTGATTGCCGAGACCGCGCGCAACGTGGTCATCGCCGATGCCTGCTTCACCGCGCCGGCTGTGGTCGTCCAGTTGCTCAGTGGCCTTTGGTTGACTGATCGGCTTGGAATCACATGGAGCACATTCTGGATCAAATACGCATTGATCCTGTTTGTGCTGATCGGAGCCTGCTGGCTGCCGGTGCTCTGGCTGCAACTGCGTGCGCGCAACCTGGCCGGTGAAGCGATGTCCGGCGGCACGCCTCTGTCGGCGCAATATCATCGGGTCATGCGCTGGTGGTTCTGGCTTGGATGGCCGGCTTTTCTGAGCGTGGTTGTGATTTTCTGGTTGATGGTGATGAAGCCTTCATAGCGGCGAATCGACGATCAGCGGACGCGCTCAATGAGGATTTCGTGAGCGCCAGATTGCGCGGATGCGTTCGGCAACAGCGGCCAATTCACGCAGAGGCGGAGGCGCCGTGCCCGCGCCAGTTTGCAGCGGAACCAAATGACCGCCCTTGCGCAATGCATCGTGGAAATCGGCGAGCTTGCCGTGAACCGGATCAACGCTGAAAGCGTGCACGGGTTTGCCGGTCGCGCAGGCTTCGGAAACCATGTTGACCGAATCGGCCGAAACAATGATGCGATCGGCCCAGGCGAGCACGCCGGCGTAGGCATTCTCGCCATCCTCCGGCCCGGCCCAGAACACCCCTGGCCAGCGCGAGAATTGCTTGCGCAGATACTCGATGCGCCGGATCGGCGTGCGTCGCGAGGTGCTGACCAGAAAGCTTCCGCCATCCAGCGCGTGTTGCCGGGCGAGGGCACCAAGCAGGGCCTCGAACCAGCCATCATCGAGGGTGACCGCCGCGTTGGATGCGCCGATCAACACGGCCGTGCGCGGAGTCGGCAGTGCGTCAAATGAGGCGAAGCGGTTGCGACCCTGTTCCAGCCAGGCATCGTCGATCGGGTTCAATGCGCCGAGCGTCTCGATCACGTTCGCCCCGCTCAGTCGATCATGCCGCGGTGCCACGACGACATCGAAATGCGCGGCTGAAATGCGTGGATCGAGGATCTGCACGGTGAAACAGCGTCGCGCACTCCAGGCACGCAGGCAGCGCGTCAGCAAGGCCGCGCGGCGACCGCAGCCGATGGCGATGTCGGGCCACGGCGGCGCAATCGGCTGCTGATTGCGATCCTGCATGGCGCGCCGTGCTGCCAGGCACAGATGCGGCGCGAGTGCGTCCCAAGGTTGGCGCAAGCGCAGGTCGATCACGCGCGGCGCGAGTTCGAGCGCGCCGGCCAGGGCCATCACCTGGCGATGATTGCCGGCGCCGCCGTCGCTGATGACCCAGCAGCTCAAGTTGGCGAGGTCAGGCGACAATCAGTTTTCCTTCGTTATCATGTGAATTCGCACGCGGGTGTTGTCGTCTGGTCGATTCTGGACATTGTCCATCAGATGGCAGCAATCCGTTGTCGCTGGACGCGTTGAATCCGATCCGCACAACGCCAAACTGTAACCGGTCATGGAACCGAGGTTCCTCAGTCAGGAGTTTTGATGCCCACCCCTCTGAACGATTCCGCGCTTGATCAGATCTTCCGCAGCGCACGTACCTACCGTCGCTCGGCCGACGCCTGGCTGGACAAGCCGGTCGAGGATGTCTTGCTGCGCCAGGCCTACGACCTGGCCAAGCTTGGCCCGACCAGTGCCAATTGCCAGCCGCTGCGGGTGGTTTTCGTGCGCAGCGCCGAAGCCAAGGCCAGGCTGCGCCAGGCGCTTTCCGAGGGCAACGTGGCGCAGACGATGGCCGCCCCGGCGACCGCGATCGTCGCTGCCGACCACGCGTTCTACAAACACCTGCCGCGCCTGTACAAGGAAGAAAACGCCGTGCCGTGGTTCGAGGGCAAGCCCGAGTCGATTGCGGCGACGGCGTTTCGCAACTCCAGCCTGCAAGGCGCCTATCTGATCATCGCCCTGCGCGCGCTTGGTCTCGATTGCGGGCCGATGTCCGGATTCCACAACGCGACCGTCGACGCGGAGTTCTTTGCCGGAACCGAGGTGAAATCCAACTTTCTGATCAATATCGGTTATGGCGACCCATCCACGCTGCATCCGCGCGAAGAAAGATTCGCCTTCGACGAAGCCTGCCGCATCCTCTGAGCAACACAACACAGGAGATCCACCATGTTGAAACAGACCCTGCTCGCCAGTGCGCTCGCGCTGGCCTCGACCTCGGCCTTTGCTGTGGCGGAGACTTACACGATTGATGGCAGCCATACCCAGGCGAATTTCACCTGGACCCATTTCGGCTTTTCCAATCCCACTGCCGGCTTCGACAATATCGCCGGCACGATCACCTTCGATGCCGATAATCCGAACGAGTCGAAGGTCGATGTGACGATTGCGATCGACAGCCTGAATACGCACGTGCCGAAGCTAGACGAGCACCTGAAAAAGGCGGATTTCTTCGATGCGGATCAATTTCCGACGGCCACCTTCAAGAGCACCAGGGTTGTTGCTGGCGCGGGCAAGGGTGATTTCAAGGTGACCGGCGATCTGACCATCCATGGCGTGACCAAGCCGGTCACCCTCGATGCCAGGCTCAATCGTGCCGCTGTGCATCCGATGACGAACCAGCCAACCATCGGTTTCGATGGCAGCGTGACGATCAAGCGCAGTGATTTCGGCATCGGCGCCTATGTGCCGAACGTAAGCGACGAGATCCGCATTCACCTCACCACCGAAGCCAGCGCGGCCAAGAAAGAGGCGAAGTAGTCGCCTGACGCGCTCCGGCCTGCGACGAGGCCGGACTGCGGAACGCCGGCACCAATCCAGTCGGACTGATCCGATCGGCGGTTTTGCCGGATCAGCCCTGCTTGACGCCCTGGTTCTTCATCGCTTCGAGTCCGGCGAGATTCAGCGATGACAGCGCGGACTTGAGCACGTTCATGTCGAGACCCTCGCCGTTTCCACGCAACTTCACCGAGAAGCGCTCGCCAAGAACGATGCTGAATTCTCCGTTGTGGCTGTTGCTGTCCCAGCTTTCCTGGATGAGACGGCCATCCTGCTTGTAGGTCTTCTCGTAGCCGTATTCGGTCTGCTTTTCGGATTCGACGCCCATCATGCCGGCCAGGGCCATGATGCCCTTGGTTCCACCCATGTCGGTCACTTCCAGATCGAGGCGATTGCCATCGGCATCGCGATAGCTCGCACGACCGGTGCTGACCTGCACGCCCATCGCGCCACTGCGTTCGACCGAGATCGACTCGCGCTTGAAGCCGGCCAGCTTCTCGGGCAGGAACGGCTTGATCGCATCGGGCGGCAACGCTTCAACCTGATCACCGCCGCCGAGCACGCTGCCGAGCATCGCGCTGGCAGCTTCCGCCTGGGCATTGGAATCGCCGCTGCGCTGGGCGGCTTCCATCTTCTTGCTCTGCTGCTCCATCTTCTGGCCCAGCGCGGCCAGTTTGCCGAATGGACTGTCGCTATCGACGGTGACGTTGCTGCTGGAACTGTTGATGCCGTTGAAGGCACCGGCAGCCGTACCCGCCGCAGTTATGCCGCCTACGATCATGCCGATAACGATGCTCAGGACGAAGCCGATGATGATGATGACCAGGGTATAGACGACCGACTTCTCGGGCGGGTTGCGCATCGTGTGCGGAAGTCCGAGGAAGAGCAGGTAGATGCCGTAGATCGAACCGGCCAACGCGATCAGCCAGCCAATCCACGGCACGATCACGCCAATGCTGGCCACCCAGCCTGCGGTATAGGCATAGGCTGAGGTCTTCAGTGCCTGAATCGGGTTTTTCTCGCCACCGAAGCTCGGTGCAAGCGCGTCGATGATGAGAGCAAGTATGTAAACGATGCCGAGGATCAGGGCGTACTGGACGAGCATTCCGACAATGCCGCTCGGGATCGGCGTGCGCGCGGTGAAACCGAATACGCTGTAGCCGATCAGGCTGCCCTTGATGAAGCCGGCCACCGCCGGAATCGCGGCGAGGATGAGGATGTAGTTCTTGTACAGGTTGCTGACAGTTTCCTGCTCTGCTGCGATGACCGGCCATTCGGTCTTCGGTGACAGCAGCAGCGCCTGGACGCGGGCGATGAGTTTCGAGAAATCCATGGTGTCTCCCCTACGTGGTGAAATTGAAGCGTTGCGAGCGTAGTCGAACAGTGGGCATTCTAGCCCGGACCATTCATGAATGGCCCGGGCTAGGCAAGCCAGCGAACAAGAAGGATGACCTCGAATCGTTGGCGGCGATGCGAGGTGTTCGACCTGCCAATTGTGACGTGTTTGGCACAATCCGTGCTGCTAAACTTCACGGCTGACGTCTTTTTAGGGAGTTTTGGCTCATGTCATTGCACAATCCAGCGGTCGGGTCGCGCATTCCGGCGAATGCCCAGAACCAGTATCGGGTCGCCCGCGCCGATCTTCCGTTGAGCTGTCCGATGCCGGCAATGTCGCTGTGGAACTCGCATCCAAAGGTCTACCTGCCGATCGAGGATCAGGGCGGCAAGGCCCAATGTCCATATTGCAGCGCCAACTACGTGCTCGAAGACTGAGCGGGCGGCGCGCTTGAATCAACACAACCAGGGTGAGGTGGATTTGTCCGATCAGGGTTCCAATCTGACAAATCGGCGTCTTTGCGTCGTGCAATTGCTGCCGATGCTGAATTCCGGCGGTGCCGAACGCTCGGCGCTGGAGATCGGTCGCGCCCTGGTCGAGGCCGGTCATGAATCGATCGTGGTATCGGGCGGCGGACGCCTGGTTGGGCAACTGGTTGCCGAGGGCAGTCGCCACATCGAGTTGCCGATCGGCCGGAAATCCCTGCGCACGCTGCTGTTGGTGCCGCGTTTGCGCGCGATCCTTGCCGATGCCGAGGCCGATATCGTGCATGCGCGATCGCGGCTGCCGGCCTGGATAGGTTGGCGCGCGATCAATGGGATGCCTGCGCCGAAGCCGCATTTCGTGACCACCGTGCATGGTTTGAATTCGCCGGGCTGGTACAGCAGCATCATGGCCCGCGGTGATCGCGTCATCTGCGTGTCCAACCTGGTTCGCGATCACGTCTTGCGCCACTACCAGAACACCAGCCCGCAACGGCTCGTGTTGATTCCACGCGGGGTCGATGCTGTTGAATTCCCGTTCGGCCATCAGCCCGATGATGACTGGCGCAAACGGTTCTTCGCCGAGTTCCCGCAGCTTGACGGCGCACCGCTGCTGACCCTGCCGGCCCGCGGCACGCGCCTGAAGGGCCATGCCAATGCGATTGAACTGCTCGCCGATCTGAAGGATCGCGGTGTCGAGGCGCGCCTGTTGTTGCTCGGTGCGCGTGAACCAGGGCGTGAAGCCTATGTGGTCGAACTCGAATCACTGGCCAATCGGCTTGGCGTTGCCGAGCATGTCGTGATCTGTGCACCGCGCGCCGATGTGCGCGATGTCATGGCGGTGTCGACCCTGATCCTGCAGCTCAGCACGCAGCACGAGTCGTTCGGGCGTACCGTGATCGAGGCGTTGTCATTGTGTCGCCCGGTGCTCGGTTACGCGCATGGCGGTGTTGGCGAGTTGCTGACCGACTTGTATCCGGCAGGTCGGGTTCCGCCAGGCGATCGCGCGCGGCTGGCCGAGCGTGCCGCCGATCTGATGCGTGCGGCGCCGGCGATTCAGCCGCTGGTCCGCTATCGGCTCAGCGACATGCAGGAAGCCACGCTCGCCCTGTACGGCGAACTCACTGCCGAGCCGCGGCGGCGTCGCAGCGATCGATGAGCAGGCTTGTGTCGATGCCGCGCAGTGGGCTCGGCGCATTGCTGGTCGTGCTTGCGGTGCTGATCCTGCTGCCGATCGGCAGGAGTTCGGAACTGCCGGTGCTGGTCGCGGCCGTGATTGGCATCGGACTGCTGCTGCGTCATCGGTTCGCGCCGCTGGCGGATCCGGATCTGCGCCTCGTTCTGATCCTGTTCGCCTGCTACTGGCTTCCGCTGCTGCTGTCGGGCTTCACGGCGGTAATGCCAGGCAAGAGCTGGATGACGGCGGTCGAGTCCTTGCGTTTTCTACCCTTTGCATTGTTTGTCGGCTGGGCCTTGCGCAGATCTGAATCCTGGCGACCGTTTGTTCAGGCCGTCGCCGTCGTCTGCGCACTCTGGGTAATCGATGCATGGGTGCAATTCAGCACCGGCTTCAGTCTTGGCGGTGCGCCTGAACTCGAACGGTTGTCTGGCATCTTCGGCGCAGAAAACCTCAAGCTTGGCCCGGTGCTGGCCGTGCTTTCGCCGTTTTTCCTGATCGCCGCACGCGAGCACGGCGGACGCTTCGGCTTGCTGCTCGCCTATATGCTGGTGCTGGTTCCGATCCTGATGGCCGGATCGCGGGCGGCGTGGTTGTCATTCGCGCTGGTCACCCTGGTATTCGGCTGGCGTGAGACGCGCAGTGCCAGACGCTTCCTGCCGTTGATCCTCGGCGTACTGCTCGGCATCGCTTTCAGCGCGGGCATCATGCTGCGCGATTCGGAGGGATTCGGCGCACGCATCGAGCGCAGCCTGCTCGTGTTCAAGGGCACCGAGCAGGCCGTCGATGAAGCCTCGGCCGGACGCCTGCGCATCTGGCATGCAGCGGTCGGCATGATCAAGGCGCATCCATTGACCGGCGTTGGCGCGCGCGGTTTCCGCTACGACTATGCCGAGCATGCCGCCAGCGGCGATCAGTTCGTCAATGCGAAAACCGGGCAGGGTGCATTGCACGCCCATCAGCTCGTGCTTGAGGTACTCAGCGAGACCGGCCTGATTGGATTGTTGTTCTGGATCGTCGGAGGTGCGTGTGCCGCGCGCGCCTGGCGGCGTGCATCAGCCGATCAACGCGCTCGTGCATTTGCGCCCGGCCTGGCCCTGGCCGTGATGTGCTTTCCGCTGAATACCCATTTCGCCTTCTACTCGGCGTGGTGGGGTTTATTCTTCTGGTGGCTGCTGGCGATCTTCTGCGCCGCCATGGCTGTTCCCGCGCAGCAGGTTGATGGCAATGCTGCCGACCACCAGGGCAGCCCCGATCAGCACCACCCATAGCAGCCAGCGTTTCCAGTCGCGCGGCACCGGTGGTGCACGCAAGGCCTGTTCACCGGCGCTCGCCTGCGCCACACCAAGGGTGGCGGCAGACGGCTGCCAATCCTTGCCGTAACGCGTGCGTAGCGATGCCAGCGCCGCATCGACCGGGGTATCTCGGTAGCGCGCGCTGGCACTGCCGACGGCGAGCACAAACGGACCCTTGCCCTCGGCGAGGAAGATCAGTCGGGCCGGGCGATAGCCGACCGCCAGACGCGGTGGTGTGGCCAGCGCCGTTGCCGAATCGATGCGCAAGGTCTGCAGCCGCGATCCGCGCGACAGCGTGATGGCACCGTTGTCGATGCGTTCGCCATCCTGCACAAGGCGGAATGCAACCAGGTGTGCACGCGGAATCCAGCGCAGCGCCCCGTTGCCGGTGTCGAGCGCGCTCAGGACGTCGACTTCGGCCAGGCCATTGTCATTGGCCAGATCGATGCGGACATCGCTGACCGGGAGCGGATAGGGCAATGAATATAAATGTATTTTGGTGTTCGCCTTCAGTTCGCCAATATGATCAACCGCTGTGGCATCAAGCCATTGCAAGGGGGCGATACCGGTTACACGGTTGAACCGGCTGGCCTCGGCGCGTAATCCGCTTAGCGCAACGCCGGCATCAAGCCGGCGCAAGCGCAGATAGCGCTGGCGGGTAGCCGGGAAGGTGATGATGCGTCGCTCGATGCGTGCACCATCTTGTTGCAGATCGACCACGGTGGCATCGGCATTGAGTGGATCCCAGCGTTGCAGATCGTTGCTGCCGGTCAACTGGAAATGGGCGATGACGCCCTGGTCCGGATTGTTCCAGTCGAGTTCGAGGCGATCGATGCCGCGCTCGGCATCGTCGAGATCGAGCAGCCACTCGCGAGTCTCCGGGAAGGGTTCCGGATCGGCTACGGTTTGCGTCTCGATGCGGCGCAGACGGCCCTTGGCATCGCGCTCGACGATCAGGCCAAGGTCATTCGCCTCGGCACTGCGCTGGTCTCGCGGCAAGGCCAGCACGGCCACGGCGGAGCGTTGCTCGGTCACCGAATCGACGTATTCGACCGGCTGGATCTTCATCGGAACGACCTCGCCATCGGCATTGAATACGGCCAGATCGCGCAGGTTCGGGTCGACCGAACCCGCATACACCGGCGCCGCCAGTTCGACCTGCCAGGCGGCGCTGTCGCCCGCTGTGACGATTGGAATCACCTGCGCATAGTCGGCCGGAACGACGGCACTAGCCGCCTGCGCGGCCATGCAGGCAAACAGCAGCAATCGTGTCATCGGACATCCTCCGGAATTGTGTCGCGCGGCGGCGCCGGTGCCAGGTAGCCGACCAGGGTGCAGAGCAGGCCGTAGGCGATGAACGAGGCGATGCCGAACAGGTTGCCGAGATGCTGGCGGTCGACCAGCAGCAGCTTGACCAGCACGACCGACATCAGCAGCGCACTGGCCAGCCACAACGGACGATTGCCGCGCCGTGAACCGATCACCCAGCCGGCCACGCCGAGGATGCTCCAGACCACAGTCAGGCTGGTCTGCGACAGGTTCGCGCTGAGCAGGCCATCGGTCCAGGGAATTCCGCCCAGATGATGCGCGGCACGCAGGGTGGCTGCGGTGATCAACAGGAACCCCGCGACCGAGAGCAGGGCCGGTCGGTTGGCACGGATTGCTTCGGGTGCATCGGCATCGCCAATCCATAGCGCAAGCAGGACGAGCGCGGCAATCTGGAACAATTCGAGTGGATTGAGGATCGGCAGCCAGTTCAGTGGATCGCTGGCGCCGTCCACGAACAGGCTGATGCCGAGCAATCCGGTCAGCATGATCGCCTGCGAACCGAGGACGATATTGCGGTATCGCGTGAAGGCCTCGGCAAGCGGTGCAGCGATCCAGTCCCCACGACGCAAGCCGAGCAGGAACAGGGCCAGCAGCGGCAGCACGATCATTGCTGTCAGCCAGCCGTTGCCGAGGCTCGCATCGGTAGCGATCTCGATCAGGCGCAGGGCAAACACCAGTGTCCAGATCCAGAACCAGCCAAGGTGCGTGGCCGCTTGCACAGCGGAATCGTTGTCGCGAAGGCAGGCAAGACTGCGCCATCCAGCCAACCCCAGCACGGCGTAGGCGAGCAGGTTCCAGTTCGCGAAAATGCGGCCATCGACGGCGATCAGCACACTGAGCGGCAGGATCAGCCAGAACAGGATCGTGGTGGTCAGCATCAGAACCAGCCGTTGCCAATGGCGCGCCGCTTCGGCGGCAAGCCAGGCGCTGAGCGCGAACAGCGCGAGGACGGCGGCGAACTTCTGCTGGCCCGGTACGAAGCGATCGATTTCGATGAGCCAGGCACCGAACCACCAGCACAGACCCCACAGATAGAGGATTGTGCTCAAGCCATGGCCGGGGCGGGCGCGCTGATAAAGCCATGCGCAGACCAGACCGCCGAGGCAGATCAGCATCGCGCCAACGAAATGTCCATTGGCGATTGGTGTCGAATCCGCCCCATGCCATACAAATGCAATCATGAAAGCACCACCTGCCAGCAATTGCAGGAGCAACCCGATCCAGCGCGGCAGGCGTCGCTGCTGGCGCAATCCGAGCCAGACCAGGGCCGCGCCTTCGAGAGCGAAGATGCAGCCGGTCGTGCGCGCCGACAGGGCCAACGGCACCGAAAGCGTCGAGAAGCCGAGGGCGAGCACGGCAAACGATTCGCCGAGCAGGCGCACGCGGCGGATCAGGCTCGCCGCCAGCAGCAGATAGAGAATGCCGAGCACCAGGGCGGAAATCGCCAGCGGCGTGCGCTCCCATTCGAGCAGGGCACCCTGCAAGGCAAACGCGGCCAGCGGATTGCCGAACAGCAAGGTGCCATCGATGGCATCGCGCTTTTCGGGCGAGCGCTTCAGCGCATACAGGATCGGCACGGCGAGATAGATTGCGAAAAACAACAGCAGGAACGGCTCGGTACTGTCGAACAGGGCCGAGTTGTACTTGCGCACTCCCCAGATCGTGCCGATCGCATAGGTGAAGAAAAAGCCGATCAGATTCAGCACGCGCCAGGCGCGCTGCCAGGCGATCGCGAATACCGCCAGGTTGAGCACGGCGTAGTAGGAAAACAGCGCGACGTGATTGCCGCTTCCGGTCGAGATCAGGATCGGTGCGGCAAAGCCGGCCAGAATGCCGAGCACGGCCAGGGCGAGGGCGTCCTGCAAAACGGCAAGCACGCAGACTCCGGCGACGAGGACGATCATCAAGGCGAACGCGGCGCCAGCTGGCAACAGGTGATAGAGGCGGAAGGCGGCGAAAACAGTCAGCAGCAGGATGCCGATCGCGCCGCCCTGCAGGCTCAGCGAAAATCCACGACGCCTGTCACGTTGGCGCCAGGCAAACACCAGTGCGGCGAGCGAGGCGAGGGTGATTCCGGCCAGGCGGAACTCGATTGGAAGCGTGAACCAACCCTCATCCGCGGCGTACTTGAGCAAGGCGGCGACACCGGCAAACAACACCAGCATGCCGACCTTGACCGGCACATTGCCCTCGGTGAACCAGTCCTTGATCCGCGCGAAGATGTCGTTGGAAGGTTTCTCGCGCCAGTGCCTGGGTTGTTCATCAAATACCGGCTTCACCGCGTGTTGCCAGGCCTGGGCGGGTGCGGGTGGCGGCGCCGGGGGACCGGCCGGGCCTGGCTCGAAGGCCGGCGATTCGTCGGGGGCAATCGATTCGATGCTTTCTGGAGCTGCCGGGACTGCCGGCATCGACGGCATGATCGGTGCGACATCGCGCAGATCGAGCGTCGCTTCGCCAACGGATCGAGGCTGACTGCGCGCGATGCCGGCGCGCAGTTGCGTCTGCTCGAGTGCGGCGATCCTTTCCTCGCCTTTGCGCAGGTGCCTGGCCAGTTCGCCAAGACGCCACAGCAGAAAGCCGAAACCCGCGCCAAAAATCAGGCCGAACACGGCGCTCGATTCGTGCGCAATGGTCGCGCCGATCAGGATGCCAAGAACCGCGCCGCCGATGATCCAGATCAATCCCATGCGCCCAATCCTTTCCAGTTGCTGGTCAATCGTAGAGGGGTGCTTCGCCTGGTGGACGGGATTTGAAGCGCCGATGGATCCAAAGGTACTGGCTTGGCGCTTCGCGCGCCATGCGTTCGATCATGGCATTGATGCGCGTCGTGTCGGTGATCACATCCTTGCCCGGGAAATCCGCCAGCGGCGCTTCCAGACGCAGCGCGTAGCCGCCGTCGGCCAGGCGGCGATGGAAGAACGGGATCACGCAGGCGCCGGACAGCCGGGCCAGATGATGGGTCGCCGTCAAGGTCGAGGCGCTGATGCCGAAGAACGGCACGAAGGCGGTGTCCTTGCCGCGCATGTCCTGATCGGGTGCGTACCAGATGCGCCCGCCGGCCTTCATGTAGCGCACACAGGCGCGCACCTCGTTTTTGGTGAACATGGATGCGGCATAGTGCAGGCGTTTACGCCGGATCGCCCATTCGAACGCGGCATCGCCGTGCTCGCGGTACATGCCGGCCAGTTCGACGCCGCCGCGCTCGATGAGCAGGCGCCCGGCCAGTTCGAGGTGCGAGAAATGCGCGCCGGTCAGCAGCACGCCCTGGCCGCGCGCGGTCGCTGCAGCGACGTGTTCGAGGCCTTCGATTGTCACCGGCACGCGCGCGATCGCCTTGCCTGAGCCCATCCAGGCGAGGGCGAACTCGACCAGCATGAGGCCGACATCGCGCAGGCTCTGTTCGAGCAGGGCCGCGTGCTCGTGGCGATCGAGATGCGGAAAGCACAATTCCAGATTGCGTGCGGCGGTGCGTCGGCGTGACCCCGGAATGCGTGCCACCAGCCAGCCCAGGCCACGACCGGTACGCATCAAGGTGCGATATGGAAGCCGCGACAGCGACCAGAGCAGGCCAAGCCCGAGCCATGCCGGCCAATGCAGTGGGCCGAGCAGGCGGAGTTGGAATCGGGGCGCGCGCGAGGTCATCGCCCGATTATGGCGGGCAGGCCTGATTCTGCCTATGCCACGCAGAGTCCTTATACTTCGCGGCCTTGTCCGATCGCGGATCCCGCCTTTGCTGCGCCTGCTGTACACCCTGACCATGTACCTGATGACGCCGGTGATCCTGTATCGGCTGGCCGCGCGTGGTCTGCGCTATCGACGCTATCTTTCGCGCTGGAAGGAGCGCTTCGGATTCTTCCCGGCGCCGGGCTTCGACAACAGCAGTTGGGTGCATGCGGTTTCGGTCGGCGAGGTCAATGCCGCCGTGCCCTTGATCGAGGCGCTGATGCGGCGCTATCCGGAATCGCCGATGGTCGTGACCACGGTCACCCCGACCGGTTCCGAGCGCGTGCAGAAACTGTTCGGCGACCGGGTCTTCCATGTCTATCTGCCGTACGACCTGCCGGCCTCGGTCAAGCGTTTCCTCAATCGTATCCGGCCGCGCTTCGCGGTGGTCATGGAAACCGAGATCTGGCCGAACCTGTTCATAACCTGTCGCGAGCGCGGGATACCGATCGTGGTCACCAATGCGCGCCTGTCCGAGCGCAGCCTGAAAGGTTACGGGCCGGTGCGCCCGCTGGCCCGCCGCGCGATCCGCTGCGCCAATTTCGTCGCCGCGCAATCGCCGCTCGATGCCGAGCGCCTGCGCACGCTCGGTGCCGCCGTAACCCGGCTGGCCGTGATCGGCAACCTCAAGTTCGATATGCCGGTACCGGTCAGTCTGGTCGAAAGCGGTGTGGCATTGCGTGATTCCTGGGGTACGCGCCGGCCGGTCTGGATTGCCGCGAGCACGCATGAGGGCGAGGAACTGCCCGTGCTCAAGGCGCACAGCGCTGTGCTCAAGCGCTATCCCGATGCCCTGCTCTTGATCGCGCCACGCCACCCCGAACGTTTCAGGCCGGTGGTCGGTGCCTGTCGTTCGCTCGGATTCAGTACCCGCGTACGCAGCGAGGACGGATCGGCGGACGACCGCTGCCAGTGCTTCGTCGTCGATACGATGGGTGAGCTGCTGCAGTTCTACGCGGCGTCCGATATCGCCTTTGTCGGTGGCAGTCTCGAGCCGATCGGTGGCCACAACCTGCTCGAACCGGCTGCGCTTGGCAAGCCGGTGATCGTCGGCCCGCATACGTTCAATACCGAAGAGGTGGCCACCAGCCTGATCGAGGCAAAGGCGGTCTTGCGCGTCGCTGATGAGATCGAGTTGGGTGCCGCAGTGATCCGGCTGTTCAGCCGGACTGAGGAGCGAGCGGCGATGGGTCAAGCTGCGCAGGCCGTACTCGAGCGGGAGCGCGGTGCGGTTGAACGTACCGTGAGGATTGTCGAGCAGGTGGTTGGAGGCCGGGAGTCGGGAATTGGGAGTGGGGAGTAGGGAAACACAGGGTGCCGGCGGTCTGGCGGTGACAAGCCTTATGTCATGAGTTCAACGAACGAAGAACGCCCGAACGATGAGTTCCGGGTTCAAGACAAATGAAGAAAATCGCGAAAAATCGCTTTTCCCACTCCCGACTCCCGACTCCCGCGTCCACATCGGGGAAAAGCGTCAGCGCACAGCGCCGACCCACAAATGCCAGGTTCAGCTTCTGGCGTCGCAAGTCAGGATGAATGCCGGATTCAAGGCAAATGGAGAGAATCGCGATGAATTGCTTTTCCAACGCCCTGCTCCCCACTCCCGCTTCATTCCAACAACGCATTGACCGCTTCGAGATCCTTGACCTCGATGATGCCGGCCGCCTGCTTGAGTCGAAGCCCGTTGAGAACGAAGGCATGCCGCGCCTGCGAGTAACTGCTCTGCGCCGACAGCAACTGCTGCTGGCTGATCAGCACGTCGACAATCGTACGCGTACCGACCTCATAACCGGCCTGGGTGGCGTCGAGCGAACTCTGTGCCGAGACCACGGCCTGACGGGTTGCTTCGACCTGGCTTGCCCCTGCGATCACGGCACGGTAGCTGTTGCGCGTGCTGCGCTCGATCAGGCGCTTCTGCAGCTCGAACTGATCCTGGGCCGCATCGCGGGTGTAGATCGACTGGCGTACGCGCGATTGCGTGTAGCCGCCTGAAAAAATCGGTACGTTGAGGGTCAGTCCGACCGAAGTCGACCAGCTTTCGTTGTTGGTATGGAAGGCATCGCTGAAGCTCGACGCACTGTTGTCGCTCCAGCGCGGGTTCTTCGAGTAGACCACCTGACCGTTGATGGTCGGCAGATGGCCGGAGCGCGCGGATTGGATATTCGCATTGGCCGCGTCGAGATTGAACGCGTAGGAGCTCAGTGCGGGATTCTGATCGACCGCAACCGCCACCCAGCGCTCGGGATCCTCGGGATTCGGCTTGTCCAGCGGCAGCTTGTCGCGCAGCTTCTTGAGTTCGCCGGGTTCCTTGTTGGTGAGCTGACGCAGGGCCTCGTTGCTGTCATCCTGCGTGTTCTGCGCGCTGATCACGTTGGCCACCGCGGTATCGTGCTGGGCCTTGGCATCGTTGACGTCGGTGATCGCCGAAAGGCCAACGTCGAAGCGCTGCTGGGCCTGCTCCATCTGGCGATTGAGCGCCTGCTCGTTGGCCTGGGCAAAGCGCAGCGCATCCTCGGCGGTCAGCACATCGAAGTAGGAGGTAGCGACGCGAATCAGCAGATCCTGTTGGGCGGCTTCGTAGGTTGCATCGCCGGACTTGGCCGTAGCCCGTGCAGATTTCAGCGCTGTCCACTTGCTCAGGTCGAGGATGCTCTGGTTCAGGTTGCCGCTGAGATTGCGACTGTAATTGTCCGAAGAGGTCGTGACATTGATCAGGCTCTGGCTGCCATCGGGCAGGGTGACGAACTGCGGGCCGCCGCTGCTGCCATGGCTTTGCGTATAGCTGAGCGAGGTGCCGATTTGCGGCAACAGCGCGGAGCGCGCCTGGTCGACATACTCGCTGGTCGCCTGGTTGTTCGCTTCGGCGCCGGCCAGTTGCGGATCGGATGCGCGAGCCTCGCCATAGATCTGGATCAGGTCATCAGCATGGGCCAGCGAGGCCCCTGCGCCGAGCACAAGAGCCAAGGCGAGCGACAACGGACGGAGAGCATTCATCGGTATTTCCTCAGGGTTTGCTGTAGCTGCGCCGGTCTCGCCTACAGCGTGAATCGTGCTGGTGGCGAGGCATGGGTCAGGTAGGGAATGTCGGTTTCAAACAGGCTTTCAGTCTGCCAGTGGTTCGCATCGACGCGCGTGTGCAATAAGGCCTGCATCGCCGGCGACTCGCCGCTGACCGCAAACAGGCGGCCACCGGGCTTGACCCAGCTCTTGATGCGTTCGGGCAACGCAAAAACCGCGCCAGTCAGCACCACACAGTCGAATGTTGTTGCCGGCTCATACGCTTTCAATGCCTCGCCGATCTCGATGCGAACGCGCGAAAGTCCCGCATTGTCGAGGTTTCTGCGTGCCGCGGCGGCGAGATCGGCATGTTGCTCGATCGTGGTCAGATCGGCGCCGAGTTCGGCCATGCAGGCGGCGAGAAAGCCCGAACCCGTTCCGATTTCGAGCACGCGCTGTCCGGGTTCGATCGCTATTGTCTGCAGGATCCGGCCCTCGATGACCGGCTTGAGCATGATTTCGCCGTGGCCGAGCGGCAGTTCGACATCGACAAAGGCCATCTCGCGGTAGCGTTCCGGAACGAATTCCTCGCGCCTGACGCGGCCGAGAACTTCCAGTACGCGCGCATCGAGCACCTCCCAGGTGCGTATCTGGTTCTCGACCATGTTGCTGCGGGCCATCTCGAGATTCGTGGACATCAGGCGGTTCCGGTATCAGCGAAAAAGGGTCGAAAGCATAGAAGGTCTGCCGGCAGGCGGCAAACCGCCTGCGTCAAGATGTCGGTTGGGTCGACTCGCGCCCTCGCGGATGCGCCTGGAACCTCGGCACTTCCCAAGCCCCGGCCACATGAAATCAACGCCGCTGGCAGATCAGCACGCACACTTGCCGACATCAATGCGTCGATCGTGCACAAGGCATCCAGGCCCTTGGATGCTGCAGACGCCGATTCGGTTGCAAGTTGCAGTGCCAGCCAGCCCTGCAGCCGTCCGCGGTCGTCCACGGACAGCGTGGTCAGCCGCGCGCGGGCCGATGCACGCAAGGCGGCGACGCGAAAGCTGGCGGGTCGCTGTTTGTCTTCGAGCAAGGCCGCAAAGGCCTGCTGGGCCAGACGCAGTCCCCAGCCTTGCGCATCGACGCTCGTCGTCTGATCCAGATTCAGCGCTGCCTTGCCCATTTCTGCCTCTCACGTTGATGGTCATGTTTGCGAATGCCGGACGCCACATCGGCAAGCCTCACGGGATTCCCTGCAATTCGGCTGCCAGAGGTTTCCGTTCGCTGTCGCGCCGGATCCGGAACCAGGCCGCGTAAAGGGCCGGCAGGAACAGCAAGGTCAGCACCGTGGCCACGCTCAGGCCGCCCATGATGGCGACCGCCATCGGCCCGAAGAACGCACTGCGCGAAAGTGGAATCATCGCCAGGATCGCCGCCGCAGCGGTCAGCACGATCGGCCGGAAGCGGCGAACCGTCGCATCGACAATTGCATCCCAGGGCAGATGCCCGTCGGCGATGTCCTGCTCGATCTGATCCACCAGGATCACCGAATTGCGCATGATCATGCCGAACATGGCGATCGTGCCGAGCATCGCGACGAAACCGAACGGCACCCGCAACACGAGCAGGAACAAGACCACGCCGATCAGGCCAAGCGGCGCCGTCAAAACGACCAGCATGACGCGCTGGAAGCTGCGCAACTGCAGCATCAGCACGCTGAGCACGACAATCAGGAACAGCGGAATGCCGGCATTGACCGAACCCTGGCCCTTGGCCGATTCCTCGACCGAGCCGCCGGTGACCAAGCGGTAGCCCTCGGGCAGCGCGGAGCGGATGTCGTCAAGGGTCGGGTTGATCTGCGCATTGACGCTGGCGGGTTGCGCGGAGCCTTCGATGTCGGCGCGCACGGTCACCGTGGGCAGGCGGTCGCGGCGCCAGATGATGCCCTCCTCGAAGCCGTACTCGATTGTCGCGATGTTTCCGAGCAGCACGCTTTTGCCGAATGCGGTTGGCATGGACAGGCTTTGCAGCAGGCTCAACTGCGCACGTTCGGTGGCCGGGCCGCGCAGGAGTACGCCGATCAGTTGGTCACGTTCGCGATAGGTGGCAATCGGCACGCCGTTCAACGAGCTTTGCAGGAAGGTCGCCACATCCTCCGAGGTGACCCCGAGCACGCGCGCGCGATCCTGGTCGATCGACAGGCGAATGACCTTGCTCGGTTCCTCCCAGTCCAGATTGACGTTGCGCGTGTTCGGGTTTGCCCGGACCACTTCGGCGACCTTGCGCGCAAGCTCACGCGCCGTGGCGATCTCCGCACCAGATACGCGGTATTGCAGCGGATAGCCGACCGGCGGGCCGTTTTCGAGACGGATCACGCGGGCGCGCAGATCCGGGAAATCGCCCTCGAACAAATGAATCAGCTCCTTGCGCAGGCTTTCACGCTCGGCGTTGCCATGGGTGAGCAGGACAAACTGGGCGAAGCCGGCGTGCGGCAGTTGCTGATCCAGTGGCAGGTAGAAGCGCGGCGTGCCCGAACCGACATAACTTACATAGTTCTCAAGTTCCGGACGTTTGGCCAGCCAGGATTCGAGCTTCCTGACCTGGGCCTCGGTCGCCAGCAGGGAGGAGCCTTCGCTGAGCTTGAGGTCGACCAGCAGCTCAGGACGTGTCGATTCGGGGAAGAATTGTTGCTGCACGAATCGGAAGCCGAATACGGCCAGCGCGAAGAGCAGTGCAGTTGAGCCGATGACGATGAAGCGATGTTCGACACAGGTATCGACGAGGCTGCGAAAGCGCTGATAGAACGCACTGGCATACGGATCCTGCCTGGCATGGCCGGACTCGTCACTGATGCCGCCAAACCACCCTGGCAAGCGATGGCGCAAACCCCGGATGCGTCGCGCGAGCGCGCTGCGTGGGCGCTTGTCGACAACGGCGTGCGGATCCGGCAGCAGTTTGTAGCCGAGATAGGGGATGAACACGACAGCGGCTATCCACGACAGCAGCAAGGCGATGGTGACCACCTCGAAGATCGCCCGCGTATATTCGCCGGTGCCCGATCGGGCCGTGGCGATCGGCAGGAATCCGGCCGCGGTGACCAGGGTTCCGGTCAGCATCGGGAATCCGGTCGAGGTGTAGGCGAAAGCAGCCGCGCGTGCGCGATCCATGCCTTGTTCCATCTTGATCGCCATCATCTCCACGGCAATGATCGCGTCGTCGACAAGCAGGCCAAGTCCGAGCACGAGGGCGCCCAGCGAGATCTTGTGCAGGCCGATGCCGAAATAGTTCATCGCGGCAAAGGTCATCGCCAGCACCAGCGGAATCGACACCGCGACGACAAATCCGCTGCGCAGGCCAAGCGAGAAGAAGCTGACCAACAGCACGATCAGGACGGCTTCCGCGAGCGTGCGCACGAATTCGCCGACCGAGCGGCTCACCGCGGCAGGTTGATCGGCAACCTTGTGCAGATCGAGTCCGACCGGCAGGGTCTTGCCGATTCGGGTGGTCGCGGCTTCGAGATCTTGGCCGAGCGCGATGATGTCGCCGCCGGCGCGCATCGAGACTGCGATTCCGATCGCCTGCTCGCCCTTGAAGCGCATGCGTGGCTGCGGCGGATCGACGAAACCGCGCTTGACCTCGGCGATGTCGCCGAGTCGGAACAGGCGACCATTGCTGCCGCGGATGCTGAGGTCGCGGATCGCTTCGACCGAATTCAGGGCACCGCTCGTGCGCAGGTAGATGCGATCGCTCGAAGTCTCGAAACTGCCGCCAGGCACAATCGCATTCTGGGTGGCCAGGGTGCGTTGCAGTTCGGCGAAGCTGACGCCGATCGTGGCCAGCTTGGCGTTTGCGACCTCGACATGGATCTTCGGATCCTGGCGACCGATCAGCTCGATCTTGGCCACGTTCGGCACGCGCAGCAATTCAAGCTTGATGCGTTCGGCGTAGTCGCGCAGGTCGGCATCGTCGAAGCCTTCGCCGGTCAGGGCGTAGATGTTGCCGAAGGTGTCGCCGAACTCGTCGTTGAAGAACGGGCCGCGGATGTCGGCGGGCAGGGCGTAGCGGATGTCGCCGACCTTCTTGCGCACCTGGTACCAGACATCGGGAACACGCGCCGGATCGATCGAATCCTTGACCACGAAGAACACCTGCGACTCGCCGGGACGCGAATAGCTGCGCAGGTGGTCGAGTTCGGCGATCTCCTGCAGCTTCTTCTCGATCGCCTCGGTGACCTGCTCGGAGATTTCCTGCGCGGTCGCACCTGGCCACTGGGTCTGCACGACCATGACCTTGAACGTGAACGGGGGATCCTCGGCCTGGCCAAGGCTGCGGTAGGAGAGGATGCCGATCACCCCGAGCAGGATGATCGAATACAGGACCAGCGCCTGATTGCGCAGTGCCCAGGAGGATAGATTGAATGAAGCCATCAATCAGGATCTCGACGAAGTGCTTTCATTGGCCGCAAGCCGCCAGGCTGGCGTTCGGATGAAGTCCCCCTCGCTGTGCCGCCGGCGGGGGAGAGGGAGGATCTCCGGCGGCACAGGAAGAGGGTTTGAAACTCAGAATGAAACCGGCCGGTTGAGTCCATCGATCGGATTGATCGTCTCGTCCTCGCGCAAGCGGTGCACGCCGGCCGTGACGATCCAGTCGCCGGCGATCAGGCCATCGTTGATCAGCGCGCCAGACTCCGTGTAGCGCACGACCTCGACCGGCGTCAGATGCACCTTTCGTGTCTTTGCGTCGACCTGCCAGATCGCTGCCTTGCTGTCCTTTTCGTAGATTGCGCTGAGCGGTACGAGGAAGCGTTCGGTGTCCTCATTCGATGCGAAGTAGACGCGCGCGGTCTGGCCCAGCAACAGCTTGGTCGATTCATCGTCGAACGACACGCGCACGCGGTAGCTGCGCGTGGTCGGATCGGCGCTCGGTGCAATCTCGCGGATGCGTCCGGCGTGCTGCTTGCCGGTTTCTGTCCATAATTCAATTTGTGCTGGAGCGCCGACCTTGAGTCGGCCGATGGATTGCTCGGGCACGCTGATCTCGACTTCGCTGGCGCCATCGTGGGCGAGGGTCATGACCGCCTGGCCGGTGCCGACGACCTGGCCGGCTTCACCGGAGATCGCGGTGATCACGCCATCGGCATCCGCGCGCAGTTCCGCATAGCCGGCCTGGTTGTGCGAGGCGTCGAGGGCTGCCTGAGCCTCGGCCACATGGGCACGGGCGGCGGCCAGGGCGTTGGTCTTGGCTTCCAGGTCGAATTGGCTGACAAAATTCCGCTGGCGCAGGGTTTGGTAGCGTTCGTATTCGGATTTGGCCAATTTAAAGGCGGCTTGCGCCGAGGCCAGCGTGGCCTGCGCGCTTGAACGGGCCAGCTCAAGATCGCGCGGATCAAGCTCGGCCAGCACCTGGCCGTTGCGAACCTGGTTGCCGACATCGACGCGGCGGGCGCTGATCTTGCCGGATACACGGAAACCGAGCGTGCTCTCGAAGCGCGCGTGCACTTCGCCTGGATAGACCTCGAGATCCTGCGTATGCGCATATTCCACCTGGGCAACCCGGGCCACGCGAGGCGACTCGTTGGCCGCCGGGGGCGATTGGCAGCCACCCAGCAGCAAGACCAGCAGGAAACCACCGGCAAGCGGCGGGCGGGCAGAAAACGGTAGCATCGATAGAATCCCGCCCGAGGCGACAGTTGGTGTACTGCATGGTATAGTAAAGGCACGAAACTGATGAGTCCAGTAATTTCTTCAATGAATGCAGCGCACGCAAAAACCTGTGGCCCTGGGCGGCCCAAGGATCTCGAAAAACGAGCCGCCATCCTCGGTGCCGCGAAGCTACTGTTTCTCGAGCATGGCTTCGATGGCACCAGCATGGACGCCATCGCGGCCCAGGCCGGGGTTTCCAAGCTCACCGTGTACAGCCACTTCACCGACAAGGAGTGCCTGTTCACCGAGGCCGTGCGTGAAAAATGCGCCGAGCAGATGCCAACCGAATTGTTCGATGTCGATGTTTGCGGTTCGCTGCGAGATCAACTGATAGCGATAGCCCAGGCCTTCTTTTCGCTGGTCACCAGCGAGGCCTCGATTTCCCTGCATCGTCTGTTGACCACCGGAGCTGGTGGTTCGGCGAAGTTGGCCCAGAAGTTCTGGGAGGCCGGGCCGCAGGCACTGCAAGGCGAATTTGCCGGCTTCCTGGATCGCGAAGTGGCCGCAGGTCAGCTTGCGATTGCCGATGTCAAGCGTGCCGCGGAGCAGTTCTTCTGCCTGCTCAAGGGCGATCTGCATGCCCGACAGCTTTGCGGATGCGCCGATGTGTCACTGGATCAAGCGAATGTCGATGCGCATCTCGAAGCCACGGTCGACATGTTCATGCGCGCTTATGCGCCTGTGCGCAGCGCCTGAAATCCAGCGGGCAGCTCAATCAGCGAGGTCTCCGAGCCAGGAATCGATGGCATCGAGGTCGTTTTCGGAAATATCGATGAAATGGAAGCCCGACCAGTATTGGCCGGGCATGCTGGCCGCTTCCGCCCACATCTCCTGGGCACCGACATCGATGGCTTGCGGCCGACCCTGGCCATTGATCAGCTCGAAGCCAAGCTGGAACAGCGCGCCATCAGCCACCGGGCCGTCACAGACCATGAGCATGCCGTCGGCGGAAAGATTGCCGATGCGGCCCATGACCTCGCCGGTCATCTTGTTGGTGACCGGAACCGTCACGTAGGGGGCCTTGCGCGGAGAGCACCGATGTTCGTTCATCGAAAAACCCCTCAGGTTGATGCTGGCTGGGCGGTGCGCCCCGAAAATTGCTGCAAGGTGCCCATGATCGCCTTCCAGGCGCGATCGATGAGACTGTCCGACTCCTCCTTGTGCAGGCGCACCTGACCGGAAACCAGATCCTTGGCGAGTTGCTCCATGGATCTCTCCTCCGATCGGGCGCCGCGCAGGTTGGTGAACAGGCAGCGTCCGGTCACGGTGGAAAACCACGCCAGCTTGCGACGCACGGTGTTGCCCTGCTGGTTGGTGACGAAATCGAACCAGCTTCCGAATGGCAGCGTGCGAATTCGCTGAAGCATCTCCTCCTCGGCTGCAGTCAGGCTCGACGGCTTGATTGCATCCGCCTTGTCGCCGGCGGATTTGCCCGTCGTCGGTGAATCGCCACCCAGACGAGCCTTGCTCTTGAGGGTATGGGCCAGTTCGGTGTGACTGGTTTTCTTCTCGATCGAAGCCGGATCGAAAAGTTTGGAGACGACACCATCGATTTCATCGTTGTGCAGGCCGACCTGCTGCAGGCCGCTGCGTACTTCTTCACGAACCTTTTCGTCGACCTTGGCGACGTCGGCCCCGGAGCCGATCTGCATGAGCTGGTCGGCGACGGCGAGGCAGCGCCGGTAGGCCTGGCTGTCCTCACCCTGGCGCAGCAAGGTCAGGGCGAGGACATCGGTCCACGCCTGTTCGAGCACAGCGCGCACCATCGGTGCGGGTTTGCCGCGCTTGAGCAGGCGCGCGATGGCCGCATTCGCTTTCTCGCGAGACAGATCCAGGCGCTCGCGTCCCTTGGCCGCGTCGATATGCCGACGCTCGGTGATTTCGGCGCGCCGGGTGACCTGGGACATGTAGCGTCCCAGATCATCAAGCAGCGATTCCATCAGGCCGAGGTCGCCGTTGAATTCGTGGGTGACCCGGTCGACCATCGAGGTCATCGTGTCGACGAGGCCGTTGTCGGTTTCCTCATCTCCCATCCACAACGCGCTCGCCTCGGCGACGTTGTTGAGCAACTGCCGCGCGGGGTGGTTGCGCTGGGTGAAAAAATGCTTGTCGCTGATCGCGCTGCGCAGAACAGGTACCTGCAACTTGGCAATCAGGTCGCGACTGGATTGATGCGAGGCCAGGTTCGAGCCGATGTAATCGAACAGCATGCCGACCAGATCGATCGTGTCGGAATCCTCCTCGGCCAGGGCCGGGGCCTTGCCATCGGGACTGTTGGCGCGCAACTGCTGCAGCAGGTCCTGCTTCAGATGAGTGACGCTGCGTGTAACGGTTTTGCCATCGAGCTGGAAGCTCTGGATCGGGCCGGCCTGCAGCTTGCTGAGGACTTCTTGCAGGTCAACGCGACTGACCATGCCATGCGCCGGGGCGGGCGGCGACGGCGTACCGATAGCACGCCGACGTTCGGCGAGTAGCCCACGCAGTGATGTGAACAATTCGGGGTCTTCGGCGCCTTCCTGCGCAGATGCTGATCCGGCCTTGTAACCTGTTCCAGGCGTCGATGGTGGACGCGAGGCACCGGCATGACCTGCGCCAACTGCAGCACCCGAACCGGTGCCTGGCATCGCAGGGTTCGACGCATGCGCGCCGGCTGGCGGCGCATTTGCAATTCCACCACGACCCATCGGTGCGCCGTAGCCTGCGGCTGCACGGCCAGGCTGCCGCGGCGAGTTGGCAGGTGCAACCTTGGCCTTTTCTTCGGCTTCGGTATTGGCGGAGTTCGCGTCGTCGGTATCATCGCCGCGCGCCTGCCTCTGTGGCGCGCTGCGCTGGGCGTGGAACTGCAGGTTTGGCAACACGCCCTGATCGCTGAGATAGCTGTTGCAGGTTTCGTAGAACTGGCCGATCGTTGCCATGACAATATTGTCGAAGTCATGGAACACCTGGATGCGATCCTGCTGAGCCAGATCCAGATCGCTCATCGCATGCTGCAGGGCCTTGGCAAGCGCCAACGGACCGAGCGGCATGTCGTCGGACTCGAAGGCGGGCCGACCGGCAATCACGCCGAGTCGATGACCGAACAGATAGAGGGCCGAGGTATGCCGGATTTCCGCCTTGTTCGCGATATCCTGGGTGGCCAGCGAGATTTCGAGATCGCGCGAGTCGACCAGTTCGAGCTTGGTCGGCAGGCGATCCCGACGTGCCGATGGTGCCGCGTTCCCGGTCTCGACCTGATCAATCTGGGCCAGGCTCGATTCGAGATGGACCAGGAAGCGCGGCACGATATCGGCCTTGCCGCGCTTGATCGCGCTGCTGGCCTCCATCAGGCGCCGTTGCTGATCGTTGTTGCGCGCGCAATCGGCCTGTTTGAACAGGCGTTGCTCGACTTCGTCGAACAGTTGCCCAAGCGCGGTTTCGAAATAGGCCGTACGCTCCTGCAATCCCTCCAGAAGAAAACGCACGCGCTTGGGCAGGCTGCGCTCGGCAAGACGCGTGAAACGCGCCTTGCCTTCAGTTTTCTCGACGGATCCGCCTGCTGCTTGTTTCACGCTTCACCTCACCCCGTCCGATCCGCATTCTTGCATGTTGGCGGGAAGCACAACAGATGTCGATGTGGTGGAACGCGGCCTATCTGGCCGTCCAGATCAACTCGATGAAACCCGAGCGGCCCGCTGTGTTGTAGCCGTGGGCCAGCTCATAGTCCCGCTCGGTGAGGTTTTCGATCCGGGCGAGCAGCCTCCACCGGGGTGCCAGAATCCAGCTTGCGCGCAAGTTGACGAGGGTATAGCCGGGTAGTTCGATGCCGCCGACATCGTCGCGTCGCCCCGAACGGATCAATTCGGCACCTGCGCGGATCGATTCGCCGAACATGCGCTCTACGCTGCCTGTGAACTTCTGTTTCGGCCGACGCAACAATCCAGTGTCGGTGTCCTCGTTGCGTGGATCCTGCCAGGTGAAAGCCGAATCCAGGCGCCACTCGCCGAGGGTCTTGTCGTAGCCGAGTTCGGCGCCCTTGATGCGTGCGCGAGCCACATTCTCAGCCCGGAAACCGACGCCGCTGAAGCTGATCAGATTGCTGACCCGCGTCGAGTAGAGATTCGCCTTGAGCTTCTGGCCTGATCCTGGGGTGAACTCGAAACCGATTTCGCGGCTGCTCGATAGTTCAGGCTTCAAATCGGGATTGCCCGCATAGAGGCCGCCGAAGCCCGGCGAATACTGCTCGTTGAGGGTTGGCCCGCGGAAGCCCTGGCCATAGCTCGCATAGGTTCGCGTCGACTCATTGAATTGCCAGCCTGCGGCGACCGAGCCCGTCGTGTGCTTGCCGAAAATGCTGTTGTCATCGGTGCGCAGTGACACTTCGCTGTCGAATGGATTGGTGCTGACCTGCCAGCCGGCATAGACACCGATGTTGCTGCGACTTTCGCGATAGGTATCACGATTCTCGCCTTGCTCGCGCAGCGCATCGACGCCGAGGACCAGCCTCTGTCGCTGGGACAAGGCGATTTCGTTCTGCCAACCGAATGTCGTGCGGCGCGATTCATACGCAGCGAAATATGCTGGCGTTGCGTAGTCCTCGCTGCTGCGTCCGACACTCAGGCGATGCTGCCAGGTCGGCGTGATCGCACCACCAAGTGAAACGCTGAGAGCCTGCTCGGTGAAATCGGAATAGCCGCCGGCGAATTCGGCCGTGCCCTGACTGTGCAAGAAAACACCATCGAGAGTCTGTTCGCCCCAATGATGATCGGCGCGTGCTGACAAGTGTCGATTGCGCAGGCCGTGATTCTTGTCCTCATAGCCGTAGCCGTTCTCGTTCTGGCTCGGAAAACCATCGACGTCACGCGTACCAAGCTGGATGCTGTAGCCACCGCTTTCACCGCGCTGACCGATGCCAAGATCAGCCTTGGCATCGCCGTAGCTGCCGAAGCCCAACGCGATGCGCGGCCCATTGAGCTTTCGTGTGAAGATCTGGATAACCCCGCCAATTGCATCCGAGCCCCAGTAGCTTGCGCGTGGGCCGCGCACGATCTCGATGCGCTCGATCGCCGCCAGCGGCAGGGTTTCCCAGGTGAATGCGCCGGTGCCGAGCGCCGACACGCGCACGCCATCGATCAGAACGAGAACATGATTGTTGTTCGTGCCACGCAGGAACACCGAGGTCTGGCCACCGGCGCCGCCGGTGCGGGCGATGTCGACGCCGGCTTGAAGTCTCAGCAGGTCGCTGATGTCGCGCGTCGCACTGGCTTGGATGTCATCGCGCGTGATGATGCTGACGTCGGCCAGGGTCTCGTTGACGGTTCGAGCAACACGCGCTGCGGTAACCACGACTTCGGGTTGCAGGTTCGCCTCGTCGGCGAAAGCAGGGCCGGCGAATGCGGCAAGGACAATGATGGATAACAGTGAATAACGGCACATGATGGATACTCCGAACGCACACCCGCGGAAACCAGGTGATGCAACGGATCAACAAGCGCGCATGGACGGAGCCATGAATGCCCGTCCGTTGCCCGCCGCAACGCCTGGAACGATTGACGTCAATCGACGCCAGCCTCAAGGCCGGTCTCCGGGCTTGCAAGCGATGCGGTTGCATCGGCCCGATCACCTTCCCGTGCAAAGCACAGTGGTCAATCGATCAGGTTTGGCTTGCCTACCGTTGCGGGGGCAGCGCTGGAATTGTTGTTTCCCGCGATCCGAATCTATCGCAGGAACAACGCACCAGATTCCCGTTTCACCCGATCAAACGATCAGGCACCTTTGGCGGCGCGAAGTGTACCTGAAGAGCCGGGAATGGAGAAACGGGAATTGGGAGTGGGAAAAGCATGCAGCTTTTCATAGGAAGTGGCTTCAGCCACGATGCCCTTGCGTCGATTCAAGCCAGAGCATCGTGGCTGAAGCCACTTCCTACAAGAAGACACGGCGCTCTATCGCGCCAAGAAGCGCATCGCATCGGCCAAGCCGTGCGGGGTCAATGGATACATCCGGTTCTCGACCAATTCGCGGATGAAATCGGTCGATGGCGTGTAGTGCCAGCGTTCGATCGGGGTCGGGTTGATCCAGACGACCTTGCGAAATCTTTCCTTGAGGCGCTGGAACCAGGCCGAGCCAGGCTCCTCGTTCCAGTATTCAACGCTGCCACCGGCGTGGGTGATCTCGTACGGCCCCATCGCCGCATCGCCGACAAAGACGACCTTGTGATCGGGGTTGTAGCGGCGCAGCACTTCGCTGGTTGGCGTCGCCTCGTTGCTGCGGCGCAGGTTGTCGCGCCAGACGTGGTCGTAGAGAAAATTGTGGAAATAGAAATGCTCAAGTCGCTTGAACTCGGATTTGGCCGCACCAAACAGCGATTCGCAGACCTGAACGTGCTCATCCATCGAGCCACCGACATCGAGAAACAATAAAACCTTGACCGCATTGTGGCGCTCCGGGCGCAGGCGGATATCGAGCACGCCGCCTTCGCGCGCCGTGGCGGCGATCGTGCCATCGAGATCGAGTTCATCGGCCGCGCCTTCACGGGCGAAGCGACGCAGCCGGCGCAGGGCGATCTTGAGATTGCGCGGACCGAGTTCGGCATCGGCATCGAGGTTGCGATAAATGCGCTGATCCCAGACCTTGGCCGCCATGCGCCCGCCACCTTGCGAGCCGACGCGGATGCCGCCCGGATGAAAACCGCCAGCGCCGAACGGACTCGTACCGCCGGTACCAATCCAGCGATTGCCGCCCGCATGTCGCTCCTTTTGTTCCTCAAGCCGCTTGCGGAACTCCTCCATGAGCTTGTCGAGACCGCCGAGTGATTCGACCTTTGCTTTTTCTTCATCGCTGAGCAGGCGTTGCATGCTCTGACGCAACCAGTCGTCCGGAATCGCGGCAAGCTGTTCCGGGCCGAGCAATTCCGCGCCAGCCAGATATTGACCGAAGACACGATCGAAGCGGTCGTAGTGTCGCTCGTCCTTGACCAGGATCGTTCGCGCCAGTCCGTGCAACGCTTCCGGATCGGCGAAGGCGAAATCGGCATCGAGCGCGGCCATGAAATCGAGCCACTCGCGCAGGCTCACCGGCACGCGGGCGGAGCGCAGCGCTTCGAAGAATCCGATCAGCACGATCGCTCAGCCTCGGCTCTGGCGCCGGTGCATGAAGGCCAGGCGTTCAAGCAACTGGACATCCTGTTCGTTCTTGATCAGCGCGCCGTACAACGGCGGAATCGCCTTGGCTGCATCACGCTCGCGCAGAGCCGAGAGCGGGATCTGGTCAGCCAGCAGCAGCTTGAGCCAGTCGATCAGTTCGGAAGTTGACGGCTTTTTCTTCAGGCCCGGAACCTCGCGCAGCTCGAAAAACATTTCGAGCGCACGCGAAACCAGGTCTTCGGCGATCTTCGGAAAATGCACGGCAACGATGCTTTCCAGCGTGGCCCGATCCGGAAACGCGATGTAGTGGAAGAAGCAGCGGCGCAGGAAGGCATCCGGCAACTCCTTCTCGTTGTTCGAGGTGATGACGATGATCGGACGCTGGCGCGCGCGCACGGTCTCGCCGGTCTCGTAGACATGGAATTCCATGCGGTCGAGTTCGAGCAGCAGATCATTCGGAAATTCGATATCGGCCTTGTCGATCTCGTCGATCAGCAAGACCGCGCGCTGCCCGGAATCGAAGGCCTCCCACATCTTGCCGCGCTTGATGTAGTTGCCGACATCCTGCACACGCGGATCGCCGAGCTGCGAATCACGCAGGCGACTGACCGCATCGTACTCGTAGAGGCCTTGCTGGGCCTTGGTTGTCGACTTCACATGCCAGGTGAACAGCGGCGCGTTGATCGCGCGCGCCACTTCCTCGGCGAGCAAGGTCTTGCCGGTGCCGGGTTCGCCCTTGATCAGCAAGGGCCGCTCAAGCGTGATCGCCGCATTGACCGCGAGCTTGAGCTCATCGGTGGCGACGTAGCGATCGGTGCCGGAAAATTTCATGGATGTGATTCCTGATGCCAGTTGAATGCGTGCAACGAAAACCGTCATCCGTCATCCCGGCGAAAGCCGGGAACCATCTTGACCTTGGTTACTTCGAAAATGGATCCCGGCTTTCGCCGGGATGACGGGGTAGTGAAACTCCAGTTATTGTCGATGCTCTCCGCCTTGGTGGCCAAAGGCGGGGGGCTTGATCAAGCCCAAGATTTCTTCTAAACCGCTAGTGTAGTGCTTGCGTATTCCTTGAGCCACGTCGCCAATTCGCTATCAACAGGCGGGCCGTTGATCCGGCCCTCAAATAATATGATTTTGCGCGATAGACTCGGGTCCGCCCGGGAGAAAGGCTCGCCCCTGGCGGGGCTCCTACGAGATTACGGTGGAACTGCAGGAGCCCGTTTGAGGGCGAGCACTTGCTACTCCCCACAAAGGCTGAAGTATGTGCAAATAGTTCACATGTCGCAAGTACTACACTAGCCCGGATTATTCATGAAAAACACGCGCCCTCGCTTGGCCCTTGAATCCACACGACATTTCGTTCATTTGGCAATAACGCCCGCTATTGCCAAATGAGCGAAATGCGGTGTGAATCCAATGACCTGCGCGATCATCCCGCGTATTCATGAATAGTCCGGGCTAGGAGGTTCAAGCCCCTACTCACGATCCGTCGCTGTGACTACATCAAGCAACGCGCCGTCATCGCCGACCCGGATGCGCACCTCAATGGGTCGGCAACAGATCGCGCAATCCTCGACATAGCCTTGTGACCCGGCCGAGCAATCGACCGAAGTCTCGAAGCATTCTCCGCAATACGGGCAATGCAGGGTGACGGCTTCAAGCATGACGGGTTCGGAACTCATCAGCAGATGCGGGAAGAAACAAAGCGATCACATCGTTGAGGAATCGCTGACCAGTTTCCGTGGTGCGAAGGATATCGGCCTCGTCGCCTATCCATTCTTGCGCTCGCGCGGCTTCAAGTATCGGGGCGATCACCTCGATGCCAAGGCCGGTGCGCTCTGCGAATTCGCCCATCGGCACGCCATCGACCAGACGCAGCGCGTTCATCATGTATTCGAACGGCAGGTCGATCGTTGCCAGGCTTGTCTCGCTGGCGATACCGCGTGGCTGGCCCGCATGTTCGAGATAGGCACGCGGCGTGCGCTGCTTGGCACGACGTTTGATCACCCCGGTCGCGGAATCCGTGATCTTGCCGTGCGCGCCCGCGCCGATACCGAGGTAGTCACCGAACTGCCAGTAGTTGAGGTTGTGTACCGAGCGCCTGCCGGCCTGTGCGTAGGCCGAGATCTCGTATTGCGCGTAGCCGGCATCGGCGAGCAGCTGCTGGCAATGCTCCTGCATGTCCCAGGCCGCATCGCTGTCCGGAAGCGCCGGTGGACGCGAGGCAAACGCCGTATTCGGCTCGATCGTGAGTTGGTAGTGCGAGATATGCGTCGGCGTCAGCGCAATCGCCTGCTCGACATCGCGTGCGGCGCCAGCGAGATCCTGGCCAGGCAGGGCGTACATCAGGTCGATATTGAAATTGTCGAAGCCCGCATCACGGGCTTCACCGACTACGCGCGCCGCATCGCTGGCCGAATGGATACGACCGAGCCGGCGCAACTTGTCGTCATCGAAACTCTGCACGCCAAAACTGATCCGATTGACCCCGGCGCGCGAGATAGCCGTCGAAACGGCCGTGCTCGACCGTGCCGGGATTGGTTTCGAGTGTGACCTCGATACGCGGATCGAAATCCAGCCGATCGCCGATCCCGTCGAGAATCCGCGCAATCGAATCCGGTGAAAACAGGCTCGGCGTACCGCCACCAAAGAAGATGCTGTGCAGCGGTCGTCCGCTCAGCGCAGCACCGAAATCCGCAAGATCCCGATCAAGATCGGTCAGCAGCGCCGCGACATACGCATCCTGCGGTATCCCGCCCACCTGCGCATGCGAATTGAAGTCGCAATACGGGCACTTCTTCACGCACCACGGAATGTGAATGTACAGCGACAGTGGAGGGGCGACGAGCTTGCTCATACGCGCATTGTAGAGGTTGTTGGCGACGAGCTTGTCTGAGCTCAGAGCAGTTCGGCGTTGGTACGCAGCAGGGCGACGCTCGCTGCCAGCTCGTGCCTCAAGTAGCTGTCGAACAGTTCTTCGACTGTGAGCGGCGGATTGCGCAATGACGCGCGGTGATTGCGGACGGCCGCGATCACGCTTGATGGACTGATGCCCAACGCATGTTCGATGAATTGGTCGGGATGCTGTGCGGTGATGCCGTGTGGTGCCAGAATCTCCTCGGGAAAATCGCGCAGGTTGTAAGTGACAATGGTGCCGGCGTGACACAGGATTGCCGCCGCGAGGACATGGCGATCGTTCGGATCGGGCAGCTGCAGCGTCGCTTCCAGTCCTTCATAGCCCGTGACCAAGCTGTCCGGCACCGCCAAATCCATTTGCTGCCGGGTCCAGGTCAGTGCGGCGCGGTCGAGATCAGGGCGTTGGCGCAGCAAGGCAGCGATCCATTCTTCATGGATGCGCTCGCTCCAGCGCGCGCGGAACAAGCCACCCACCGCCAGGCGGATCAGCAAATTGCGCAGCGATTCGCGGTACAACACACAGGCATCGAAGACCGCGACGAAATGCGACACGCTTCAATAATCCAGGCCGAGCTTTTGCGCCTGTTCGGCCAACGCATCCAGTGCGGCGTGGCTGCGTGCGATGCTCTGCTCGCGGTAAGACAGCAGATCGCGAAAGAACAGGCGGCGATGCGTGCCGACCTTGTGGTGCGGCAGGTCTCCGCGATCGAGCAGGCCGACCAGATACGGACGCGAGACGTTCAGGAAATCCGCCGCCTGCTGCGTGGTCAGTTCGGCATGGATCGGCACCAGGCTCATTGCATTGCCTTCGGCCATATTGGCGAGAATGTCGACCAGCATGCGCAGCGCCGCGACGGGCACCTCGATTTCCCCATCGCCATCAATCACGCGCAGCCGCGCGGTTGGGCCGTGGCCGATGCAAGCCGCGAGCAGGCGGCTGCTGGTGCGGGCCAGGTCGGCATCCTGCGGGGTCGCGGGCGGGGTCAGGGTCTGTTCGTTGCGTAGTGCGTTCATGGCATCTCTCCGGGTAGCCCGGACGGGAAGCTACGGTATCCAGTAATCGAAATAAACGCAATAAAAGAAACGAACGAAACACTCTTCCGAGTGGTGTTGGCGGCTCAAAGCGCCAGAATCGTCGTCGAATCGCCCGCCGCCAGTGCGTTCATGTAGCCGAGCACGAGTTCTTTGGTGCGATAGCGGCCGAATGCAGCCTCGTCGTGATCGCGCACGATGGGGAAGGTATCGAGCACGTAATCGGCTTCGTCGCGATCGAGTCCGTACAGGCGGAAATACAGAGCATCCAGGCGCGCCATGCGCTGGCGGCGATCCTCGGCATCCCAGGCGAACGGCGCGCCGTCATGGCCGAGATCGCGCGCGAACGCGGCGAGGTCATTCGCCGTATAGCTCAGACGCAGTACCTCGTTGCGGACAAAGTCGCCGATCGTGGTCTTGCCGAGTGTTTGCGAATAGGTCGCTGGTGCGATCAGCGGAAGTTGCTCTACAACGAACAGATTGAGGTTTTGCCCCTGCAACTTCTGACGCAACACAAAATCAAGAGCGAGCGCATTCAGATTGGCGAGCAGGGTCAGCACCTGTGGTTCGTCACCGGGCAGGTGGGCGAATAGAGGAAACGAGTTGCCGAATCCTGCGGCTGGGCAGATCGAGGCAATCATGGTGCGGACGTTGGTAGGTGCCGAGACATGTTTGAAACCCAAGATCCAGTCGGTCTTCAGGCTTGCGCGCACGTTGTCTGAATCGACGTAGTACTGCGGAGGTGGTGAAAATGTCGCGTCCATGTGTTGCAGTTCAGTCACCTCGAACGGTTGTGCGGGGCGATGAACATTGTCGGGATTGATGCTCACGCCCGCCGCGCGATGGTCATACATCTGTACCATCTTGCCCTCGTACAACGGCAGCATTTCCTCATCGCCTTTTTTCCAGTGGCCGTCGGCGACCGGATACCAGCCTTCGGCTTCGAGTTCGTCGCGGCGACGGAACAGGCCCGAGTCGTTGGTCATGTCGAACATGCGCAAGTAGCGCACCGGATACAGGCGCTCGGCGCCGGTGACCGTATCAGGATCGGTCACCATCAGGCCGGTGAGCGGATCGAGGGCCTGGGCGAACTCGTGGCGTACAAGCACCGGATGCTGACGGTAGATGCGCGTGGTCAAGCTGGCATCGAGGGCATTGCGGAAAATCGGCGCGGTGCCGGTATTCGGATTGACCGCGCGGAAATCATCGGCATCGAGTCCGATCACGCGGGTGGCGCGCAGGCGGCTGACTTCGTCGCTGTCTTCGGCATGCACGGGCGCGATGAGTTCCTCCATGCCATGCAGGTAGAACGCGCAGCGCGCCGCCGCAAAGCGCCGCTGCGGGCCGCCGAAGACCAGCGCGCAGAATTTGAAACTGGCATGGATATCGGGGAAGAAAATCTTCCTGTTCTCGAAATCGAACAAGGCAGCGAGCCGCCCGGTGGTGGCGATCGAGCGGAAGAACTTCGCCGCACCCTTGTCGGCGGCAATGCCGGATGGGGTCAGCAGGCCAACCACGCCATCGGGTCGCACGAGGTGCGAGGCGCGTTCGACAAACAGTGAATAGAGATTCAGGTCGCCGGCCGAAAGCAATGGGAACTCGCCGCAATCACGCGCGATGCGTGCGGCATCCTCGGCGCGGCGTGCGGCCAGTTCGTAATCGTCGGCAAGCGGATCGGCGTGCTTGCGCAAACCCTCGATCAGTTTTTTGCGGTCGGCCGCACGTGCCTGTTTGGCAATCTCAGGGCGACGCTCGCCAAACCATTCGACTTCCTGCAGCTTGATGCGATCCCAGGGCGGATTGCCGATCACCGCATCAAAACCGCCTGCCCCTTGCGCGGCGGCCTTTGGCCAGATGCCGGGGAAGGCCAGCTCCCAGTGCAGGAAACCCTCGCGTGCGGCCAAGTCGCGGCACTCATCGAGCAGGGCATTGACTGCGCCGTCGATCAACGGGTCATCGGATTGAAGGCGACGGTCACCGCTCAGCATCTCCATCAAGGTGCTGCGATAGCGGCCCGAGAGCAGCTCGCTGGCCGCCTTGTGCTGGTCGCCGCGTTTGGCCTTTGGTGCATCGAGCGGGGCGATCCAGCGCAGTGCCTGCCACAGGTCAAGCACGCGCTTGAGGCCCTCGAGCGCATTGAATGCGTGTTCGGTCAGCTCACGTGAGCGTTCGACTTCAGCCAGATCAATATCATTGAGTGCGCCGATGTCGTGCATAGTCTGCGCGGCCGTCAGCAAGCCGGTGGTGTGGCTGTCGTTGAACAGGGCGCCGAGCTTGTTCAAGTCGGCGCGCACACCGGCGATACGTTCGCCGTAGAGCGAATCGCCATGGCGCAGGTGATGATCGAGGAAGGACAGCGGCGCGCCGACCGTAAAGGTGTGCAGCCACAGGGCGAGCTTGGCCAGTTCGACCGCCATCGCATTCTTGTCGACGCCGTGGACGACGCGCTTGAGGATCATGCGCCGGACCAGGTGGCGATCATCAAGCAGGCTTGCATCGAGGGTCCAGCGATTGGCGCTGGCCTGGGCAAGGATGCGCTCGCGCAGCTTCTCGATCTCGCGCGTGATTGGCGAGACATAATCATCGATGCCGGCTGCGCTGGCCTGTTCGCTGGCGTCGGCGAGTTGTTCGAGGACGCGATCGGCCAGATCATCGACCAGGCTGACAAGGAAATGCCCGCTGCCCATGGCCGGGTCGCAGATACGCAATCCGAGGATCGCCTCGGCCGGATCCTTCTCGCTCAATTGATAGAGCAACTGCGAGGATTGCAACTTTTTCCGATTTTTGCCCAGCGCATTGGCGCACGCCGCAAACGTGGCAATGCGATCGGCGACCAGTGGATCGAGCGCTTCGCGCAGGATCAGTTTGACCAGATCATCGTGGGTGTAATAGCTGCCGGAATTCTTGCGCGCAAACACCGAGGGCTGGACGATAATTGCGCCACTGACATCCTCGATCAGGCGCTGCTCAAGCAGGCGCTCGTAAATCGAGCCGAGATGCTGCACGGCCAGATCGCGGTAATTGATGAAGCCGATGCCGGACAGGTCAGCGCGTCGTGAAAGGCCATCGATCAGCGGCGCGAGCACGGCATCGGGCAATTCGATCCGCGCCAGCAGATCATCCGGGTTCTCGTGAAACAAGCCGCCGTTGTAGGGCGGCAGGCCGATCGAATCGTCGCCCTTGTCGATGGCGCGGAACAGGCCGCGCAGCTGGTCCCAGGCGCGCGTCGCGCTGGTGCTGAAGGTGTCGTTGTCGTGGATGCGACGGGCGATGTCATGGCGCAGCCAGCGCAATGAGTAATCGTCATAGCGTTTGTCGGCCACCGGCAGCAGGGCGCGATCCTCGGCGTAGAGGACAAACAGCAGACGGTAGAGAAGGATCAGGGCGGCGCGATGCACGTCTTCGAGATAGTCGCGTGAGTATGGCTTCGTTGTGCGTGGATCATGCCGTGCAATGGCTGCGGCCAGGGCAGGGAACAAATCATGGAAGACGCGCTCGCCGAGATCCTGGGAAACCTTGCTTTCCCATTGGCGCGCTTCCTTGAGCGCGATCTCGTGGAAGCTGCGGCCATCGGCATCACCCGGCTGCGGCAAAAATGCCTCACGCCGAAACAACAGAAAGAATGCGCGCAGATCATGCACGCGGTCAGTGTCGGCCGTGGCAAACAGATCGGCGGTGACCGAGGCGACACCGGCCAGGCGAGTCAGATCGAATTCGAGGAACTCCTCGGCACGCGAGCGCGCGGATTGCCAGTAAAGCCGCCAGATCGAGCCATTGGTCAGCACGCCCCATTGCAAGGCCCGATCCGACGCCACCTCGGCACGGCTCAGGTAACGCAGCATCTGGCTGGAAGGTGTGCCCTGATCGAACGGATCCGCACCATCGCCACGATCCAGTGGCCGTTGCCAGCGCTTGGCCTCGACGATCAGGTGGCCATGACGATAGCGACGATCCGGTTGTCTTTCTTCGAGCGCCGCCTTTTTTGCTTCGGCCGAGGCGAAGAACAGAAAATCCGGCACATCGCTGCGCCCACTGCGGTTGGCGGTTTGCTGGCGCAGATGCGCAGTCCAGCCGAGTGCGGCAAGCACTGGCAGGATCACCTCATCCTCGGTCTGCGCCTCGTTGAGGGTATGCCCGGAGGTGAAGTGCGGGGCAAGTTTCTGCACGGCAGCGCGAAAAGTGAGGAACTCCGACTCCGCAGCATTCCAGCCTGTGGTGGCGCGAATACCCTCACGCAGAAAATCGCGGGTGAACAGCTGTCCCTGCATTCGAAACGACCCAGCGAGTAAACAAGATTACGATCATAGCCGACTGACCCGAAAAATCTGCCGGTTCATTTGCAGGCGGATCCGCAGAGCGTTCTTGTCAAATCTCAAGGAGTGAGAAGCCGGAAGGGGAGGCTCGGTGTCCAATCGTCACGACCCACGCGCAGGAGCAGAGCCGCCATGGCCCAATTGCCATCAGGTATTCATGTCGCCATCCAGGCAGGCCCCCTTTTTGAGTTGATGGAAAATGCATTGGAGCAGGGCGGCGTGATTACCCGGCTGTTGCGCATCGAGTGCATCGATGATGTGAAGCCGTACATTGAAGTGCTCTGGTTTCGCGAAACAACGGATGCTGTTGAGGTGATGATTGCGCCGGGTGGTTATCCAATTCCCGTGGGCATGGAGCCCGTTCCGAGCGGCCACACGCTTGCCACGATCGGTGCGGAAACGGCTACTTGGTCGACGGAGGATCAGGTCGAGTTTGCAGCCTATTTGGGTTCGCAACGAATGATCGCGCACCTTTCCGCCTTGCTCGCCAAAGTGCAGGAAGTCAAACGCGTGCTGGCCAACGAAGGTGAATTCGAAGTCCGCTTGCAGGCGCTGATGTGGCAAACCGGTTGCCATCCGGTGCAATCCGGTGAGACCGAAGATCCGATGTATGAGTTGCTCCAGGTCGATGACGATATCGAACGGGACGATTGCGCATGAAGGTGATCTATTCCGATCAGATCGTTGCCGACGCGCAATCGTTTTCGCCGAGTGCGCGCAAACCGCGTGAGGTGATGGCCTCGTGGCGGCGCAGGTTTCCGGTGATCGAAGTGATCGAAGCGGAGCCGGTGACGGTCGAGGAGTTGTGTCTCGCACATGATCCGGACTATGTGCGGGGCGTTTTGTCGCTCAAGCGCGCCAACGGTTTCGGCAATCATCTTCCTGAGGTCGCTGCCAGCCTGCCGTGGACCAGCGGCGCGATGCTCGGTGCGGCGAGGGCTGCCTTGGCCGATGGCTGCGCGGTCGCGCCGGTGGCCGGATTTCACCACGCCTGTCATGCCCAGGGTGGGGGATTTTGCACGTTCAACGGCTTGATGGTGGCGGCACTCGTATTGCGTCGCGAGCGGCCCTTGATTCGCGTCGGCATCCTCGATTTCGACCAGCACTACGGCAATGGCACGACTGACATCATCCGCAAACTCGGTCTGCATTGGGTCGAGCACTATTCGGCGGGGGCATGGTCGGATCAGCCTGAGCAAGCCGAACAGTTTCTCGCCGAAATTCCGAAGATCATGCAGCCTTTCGCACGTTGCGATGTGTTGCTCTACCAGGCGGGTGCGGATCCGCATATCAATGATCCGTTGGGCGGCTGGCTGAGCACCGAGCAGTTGCGCGAACGCGATCGTCGTGTTTTCGAGACGTGCAAGGCCATTGGTTTGCCGGTTGCCTGGAACCTGGCCGGTGGCTACCAGACCAACCTGCGCAAGGTGCTCGATATCCACGACAACACGATGCTTGAGTGCCTGTCGGCGTTCGCCGTGGCTGACCATCGTGTTGACTGAGAGCCGCGATTATCCGCACAGGCGGACGCGGCATCGGATCTCGGCGGTGGATTGGTGGCATGCCGATGTTGGGGTTCGCTTGCGCTCACCGCCAACCTACAGAAAGCGCCAACCTGCGGTCGGCGGCTTGGCCGGTGGTTGTGGAACGGATGGTGCAATCGCCTCGCAGCTTGGGCTGAGCGAAGCGATGCCCAACGTCGAATCACGCGATCAGCGACAAAAGTCCGCGCAAGCGCGCCAATGCCTGGCCGCGATGGCTGATGCGATTCTTCTCATCCGCATCGAGTTCGGCGGCGCCGGCACTGCGCGCGGGGTCGAAGAAGATCGGGTCATAGCCGAAGCCGCCGTGGCCGCGCGGAGCTTCGAGAATGCGTCCGTGCCAGCGGCCTTCGGCGATCAGCGGTGCGGGATCGTCGGCATGACGCAGCAGGACAATGACGCAGAAGAAATGTGCGCTGCGCGCCGCTTCGGGAACATCCTTCATGGCATCGAGCAGCTTGGCGATATTCGCCAAGCTGTTGCCATGCTCGCCGGCATAGCGCGCGGAGAGCAGGCCGGGCGCGCCATCGAGCGCATCGACGCAGATGCCCGAATCGTCGCCGAGTGCAGGCAGGCCGGTGATACGTGCGGCATGGCGAGCCTTGAGGATCGCGTTCTCGACGAAGCTTGCGCCGGATTCCTCGACATCACCGACGCCGAGTTCGCCCTGGCCAATCAGTTCGATCGAGAGATCAGCCAGCACTTCGCGAATCTCGACGAGCTTGCCGGCGTTGCCGCTGGCCAGGACGAGCTTCATGTGGCCAGTGCTTTGCGCTGCAATTCGCAGAGTTCGGTCACACCCTTGCTGGCGAGTGCGAGCATGGCGTCGAGTTCTTCGCGGCGGAAGGCGTGGCCCTCGGCCGTGCCCTGGAGTTCGATGAAGCCGCCGCCATCATTCATGACCACGTTCATGTCGGTATCGCAGTTCGAATCTTCGGCGTAGTCGAGATCGAGCACGGGCACGCCGTTGAAGATACCGACTGAAATGGCGGCAACCGCGCCGACGACCGGGTCGCGCTTGATCGCGCCGCGCTTCTTGAGGCCATTGATGGCATCGACCAGGGCGACATATGCGCCGGTGATCGCCGCCGTACGTGTGCCGCCATCGGCCTGCAGGACATCACAATCAAGCGTGATCGTACGTTCGCCCAGCGCCGCGCGATCGACGCAGGCGCGCAGACTGCGGCCGATCAGGCGCTGGATTTCCATGGTGCGACCGCCCTGGCCGCCGCGCGCGGCTTCACGCTGCATGCGCTCGTGGGTTGAGCGCGGCAACATGCCGTATTCGGCGGTGAGCCAGCCTTCACCCTTGCCGCGCAGGAAGCCGGGCACCTTCTCCTCTACGCTGGCCGTACACAGCACGCGGGTGTCGCCGAAGGAAATCAGCACCGAACCCTCGGCGTGCCTGGTGAAACCGCGTTGAATCGAAATCGGGCGCAATTGATCGGGCGCGCGGCCGCTGGGGCGCTGCAAGGACATGGGAAACCGCTTTGGCAATCTGGCCGCGCAGTTTACCATTGCCGGCCTTGTCTCCGATGGACCGACAGCATGATCCGCAGCATGACGGCCTTCGCCAGTGCAGAAAACGATACCGAGCACGGCAATCTGAGTATCGAGTTGCGCTCGGTCAACCATCGCTATCTCGAAATCAGTCCGCGCCTGCCCGAGGATCTGCGCAGCTTTGAAACACCGTTGCGCGAAACGCTGACCGCCCGACTCTCGCGCGGCAAGGTTGATGTGACAATGCGTCTGAAGGCGGCCGCTACGCGCTCGACGGCACTCGATATCGACGATGAACTGCTGGATCGCCTGGCCACCCGGGCGCAGGAACTGGTCACCCGTTTTCCGGCCCTCAGTGTCGATTTTACCAATTTGTTGAATTGGCCCGGTGTGCTTTGCGAGCAGTCGGCCGACAATGAAGGTTTGCAGGCGGCAGCGGCGGATCTTCTGGATCAGGCCCTGGTTGAATTCATCGCCTCGCGCGAACGCGAAGGCGAGCGCCTCGCGGTGTTCCTGCGCGATCGTCTCGATGGTATCGAAGCAATCGTTGCCGGCGTTCGCGAGCACCTGCCCGAGGTGCGCCTCGCGGCGCGGGCGCGACTCGATCAGCGTCTGGCCGAGATCAAGCAGCCAGCCGATCCGGGCCGCATCGAGCAGGAGATCGTCCTGCAATTGCAGCGCATGGATGTCGACGAGGAGCTTGATCGACTGGCCTCGCATATCGCCGAAGCGCGGCGCATTCTCGGCACTGACGAGGCGATTGGACGACGCCTGGATTTCCTCATGCAGGAGTTCAATCGCGAGGCGAATACGCTGGGCTCGAAGGCCGCTGATCCGCGTACGACCAAGGCTGCCGTCGAGCTCAAGGTACTGATCGAGCAGATGCGCGAGCAAGTGCAGAATCTGGAGTGAAGCCAGTGTGTTGGCTTGGTGTTATAGTGCCATAACGTCAAAACGTTTCAAGATGATCATGCAGCCCTCGACTACGCGAGCCACCATCTACATCGATACGGAAATTCACACGGCATTGCGTTTGAAGGCGGCGGAAACGCGGCGTTCGATCTCCGAGATCGTTGCCGATGCGGTGCGTGAATCCTTGCGTGAAGACGAAGAGGATTTATCGGCGTTTGCCGAGCGCGCAGCGGAAAAAGGCATCAGTTACGAGGCGTTGCTGAAAAAGCTCAAAGCCAATGGCACGCTTTGAACTGATCTATCTTCCCAGCGTTGCCAAGGATCTTCGTGGAATTCCAAAAGCCGATGTACGAAAAATCCTGGCCCGAACCGAATCCCTGGCAAGCGATCCGCGACCGCCTGGCTCCATCAAGCTCGCCGGAGCGGAGCGCTACCGTATTCGCCAGGGCAACTACCGGATCCTGTATTCCATTGATGAAGATCAAGTCATTGTCACCGTTGTCAGGATTGGTCATCGCGGCGATGTCTTTCGTGGCTAGGGAAACACTGACAAGCATGCGGGCGACCGGACTGTGAGCGGCACCCTGTACATCATTGCGGCGCCTTCAGGCGCCGGAAAAACCAGCCTCGTTCGAGCCCTGCTTGAGCGCGAGCCGGATGTCTCGCTGTCGGTGTCCTACACCTCGCGGATGCCGCGGACGACCGAGGTGGATGGTCAGCACTATCATTTCGTCTCGCGCGAAGTATTCGAGCACATGGCCAAGGCGGGCGCGTTCTTCGAGTACGCGAATGTGCACGGTGACTACAAGGGTACATCGCGCGAAGCAGTCGAGCCCTTGCTCGCGGCGGGGTGTGACGTGCTGCTTGAGATCGACTGGCAGGGCGCGCAGCAGGTGCGTGCGCAGTGGCCGGATTGCCTGAGCATCTTCATCCTGCCGCCATCGCGCGTGGAGCTTGAGCGTCGCTTGCGCACACGGGCTTCGGACAGCGCCGAGCAGATCGCGCGCCGCATCGCCGATTCGCGCCTCGAGATCGCGCGTGCGCCCGAGTTCGATTACATCGTCATCAACGACGATTTCGCCACGGCCATCAATGACTTGCGCGCGATCTTCGCCGCGCGCAGGCTGCGTCGCGATGCCCAGGTGATCCGTCATGCGGTTCTGCTCGATGACCTGCTGAAGCCGGCCTGAGCGGCACAGGTGGCAAAGTGGTCGATGCACCGCTGCATCGGCTAAGGTACGCGGTCGCTGCGGAACCTTCAGTCCGTCGGCGCTGATCATTTCATTCCGGCCATCCACATCGCGTGAATACATCGAATCCTTCCGCAAGCGTCGAATCCCCTGACTCGGCAGCAGGCGCCTATGTGCAGATTCGCGGGCTGCACACCGTGCTCGGTGGCAAGGTTCTTTTCGACGGTGTCGATCTCGACATCCCGCGCGGCAAGATCAGCGCGATCATGGGCCCGAGTGGAACCGGCAAGACAACCCTGGTGCGCCACATCACTGGCCAGCTCGCCGCCGATGCGGGCCGGATTCTTGTCGATGGGCACAACGTGCGCGAGCTTTCGCGCCGGCAGTTGTTCGATCTGCGCGAAGGCATCGGCTATCTGTTTCAGAATTCGGCCCTGCTCACCGATTTCAGCGTATTCGAGAATGTCGCCTTCCCGTTGCGCCAGCATCTGCGCCTGCCCGAGGAAATCGTGCGCAACATCGTGCTGACGCGGCTGCAGGCGGTCGGCCTGCGTGGGGCGGCGGATCTGATGCCGGCCGAACTCTCCGGCGGCATGATGCGGCGGGTGGCGCTGGCCCGCGCGATGATCCGTGACCCGGGCCTGATGATCTATGACGAACCTTTTGTCGGACTCGATCCGATTGCCCTCAACCAGGTGCTCAAGCTGATCCGCACCTTGAACGACACGCTTGGCATCACCAGCATCCTCGTCGCTCATGAGTTCGCTGCGGTAAGACGCGCGGCGGATCTGGTCTATCTGATCGCCGGCGGCAAGATCGTCGCGCACGGGCATCCGGATGAACTCGCCGAGCGTGACTCACCATGGACCCGCCAGTTCTTCGGTGGCGAGGCCGATGGCCCGGTGCCGTTCGAGTATCCGGCGCGCGACTATGCGGTCGATCTGGGTTTCCCGGCAGGTGCGGCATGAGCAATTCTCGCAGACACTCGATGATCGGCGATTCGTTGGCCCAGGTCGGTGCGGCTGGCTTGTTCCTGTTCTCGATCCTCGCGGCGATTCCGAAGAGCGTTCGCCATTTCCGCGAAACCCTGCGCCAGATCTGGTTTGTCGGCGCGATGAGCCTGGTCATCATCATGACTTGCGGCCTGTTCATCGGCATGGTGCTGTCGCTGCAGCTCTACTACACGCTGGCGAAGTTCGGCGGCACGGCGGCGCTCGGAACGGTGGTGGCCTTGTCCCTGTTCCGCGAGCTTGGCCCGGTCGTCACGGCGCTGCTGTTTGCCGGTCGCGCCGGCACCTCGATGACCGCCGAGATCGGCCTCATGCGCGCCACCGACCAGCTTTCGGCAATGGAGATGATGGCGGTCGATCCATTGGCCTATGTCGTCGCGCCACGCTTCATCGCTGGCGTCATCGCCATGCCGCTGCTCGCCTGCATCTTCAACGCGCTCGGCATTCTCGGCGCGCACGCGGTCGGAGTGAGCTGGCTCGGCCTCGACAACGGCACGTTCTGGGGCAACATGACCGCCAATGTCGAGGTCTGGAGCGATCTGGTCAATGGCGTCTGGAAGAGTGCCGTTTTCGGTGCCGTGATCGCCCTGATCGCGACATTCCAGGGCTACACCACGCCACCGACCAGCGAGGGTGTCGCCTACGCGACGACGCGCACCGTCGTCTCCTCGTCGATCGTCGTGCTCGCCCTCGACTTCGTAATGACCGCCTTCCTGATGTGACCGGACAACACCCATGACCCAGCCCAGACGTTCTTTCCAGGTCGGCACCGGCCTGTTCATCCTGTTCGGTTTCGCCGCGCTCGCCTATCTGGCCACGCAGACGACCTCGGTGGCCAACTACACCGAGGGCGACAACTATCTGCTCAAGGCCAAGTTCAGCAACATCGGCCAGCTCAAGCAGCGCGCACCGGTCAAGCTGGCCGGCGTACGCATCGGCTCGGTGAAGTCGATCGAACTTGATCCGCAATCGCTCGAAGCCTTGGTCACGATCGGCATCAATACGCGCTTCAAGGACATTCCGGATGATTCGGCGGCGGCCATATTCACCAGCGGTTTACTCGGCGATCAGTACGTTGGCGTCCAGCCCGGCGGGTCGCCGGTTGCCTTCAAGGACGGCGACGAATTCATCCTGACCCAATCCTCGATGCAACTGGAAGACCTGATCGGCAAGTTCCTGGTCAGCGGCGACTCGTCCAAGAGTGCGGCCAAATCCGATGCGTCGCCCGGCGATGCCGACCCCGCTTCAAAGAATCCCTAGGAGATCACGGCATGCAGCGTTTCATCGTTTGGACTTTTGCCCTGGTCGGCGGCCTGTGCATGGCAATGCCATTGCACGCCGAGTTGATGCCGCCCGAGAAAGTCGTGCAGAAAATTGCCGACGACCTCGCCAGCAGCATCGGCGCGCATCGTGACGAGCTGAAGAACGACCGTGAAAAGCTGATCCGCGAGATCGATGCGATCCTGCTGCCACATTTCGATATCGAGTACGCATCCCTGCTCGTGCTCGGGCGCAACGCGCGTGCGGCGACACCCGCCCAGCGTTCGCGCTTCGCCAAGGCGTTCTACAACTCGATCGCCCATCGCTATGCTGAAGGGCTGCTCAACTACACGCGCGGCAATGTCAAGGTGCTTGCGTTTGGTGGTGAACTGAATGACAAGCGCACGATCGTGCGCACCGAGGTTGTGCTCGATGACGGCAAGCGGGTTGCCGTCGACTATGCCTTCCGCAAATCGGCCGGCGATGAGTGGAAGGCCTACGACGTGATCATCGAGGGCATTTCCTACATCACCAACTACCGCAACCAGGTCGATGCGGAGATCAAGGCGACCAGCCTCGATTCGCTCATCGATCGCCTCGAGACGCAGGGCGACAAGGCGCTCGAGGCGATGGAGAAGAAGGCCGGCGCGTGAATACAGCACTGATCGTGGAAGGGTTCCCATCTGGCGGCGGTCGCGTCGCCGGGCGGATCAATGTCGACAATGCCGCCGCCGCACTCGTGCGGGGAAGTGAGCTTGGCATCGGCGACAGGATCGGACTGGTCGATGTCGCCGGACTGAAAAGTGCGGACAGCGTGACGCTCGCGGTACTGCTCGCATGGGCGGCGCAGGCGCGGCGGAATGGCGGCGGTCTGGCCTTCGTGCATGCCTCATCGAGGTTGCGGGCCATCGCCCATCTCAGCGATGCCGAGGCCCTGCTTGGCTTGGATGCGCCAGGCTGACGATCCGTGATTCACCTGCTCATCGGTGCGCTGATAAAAGCGCGCTCGACCGGCTGACCCCAAGCGCATTGCGCAACCGCTTCAATCAGCCCGCAGATGCAGCCGATACGCGCAGGCGATCAATATGCGCAGGCGATCAAATCGACGCGGTCTCAGGGCTGCGAGCCGTCGTTGTGCTTCTTGTCGTATTCGCGTTGTTCGTCGAGCAAGGAGTCGATGTCATCTTCCTCGATGCCCTGCAATTGCTGGATGGCCTCGATTGGCGGTTCGCCGTTGTAAATCGTGTAGAGCCGACGCTGGCGATAGGCGTCGCGGTAGAACACGTAGGGATCGAACGCCCCTTCGACGAGATTTTCGGCATCGATCGCGCCGGCGCGGATTGTCACCAGAAACATCAGGCTCGGCCAGTACTGGCGGCCGAGCTCGTAGTCATGGGTGCGTGAGTAGTAACCCATCGGATCGAATAATCGGCCATCGACCGGCATGCGCCAGACGTCGCGTGCTGTCGTCGAGCCGATCAGGGGCAGAACCAGATAGGGGCCTTCCGGCAAGCCCCATTTGGCCAGGGTCGCACCGAAATCGGTCTCCTGCGGCGGCAGGCGCATCTGGCTTGCTGGATCGAGCAAGCCGAGGAAGCCCACGGTGCTGTTGATGACGAACCGGCCGGTCCCCCTCAACGCATCCTTGATGTCACCTTGCAGTGCATCATTTGCGATCGTGATCGGCATGCGCACGTTGTGGAAGAAATTGCTCACGATCCGGCGCACGTTCGGGCTGGTCACCTTGCGATAGGCCACGGCCGTTGGGCGGATGACGGCCTGGTCAACCTTGTCGTTGAATCGATAGACCTTGCGGTTGAACTTCTCCCAGGGGTCATCGGTACGCGGCTTGGCGATCGTGCAGCCGGCCAGCGCCAGCACGACAGCGGTGAACAAGCCACGACGCAGCAGGGTGGAATCAAGGAATGGCAGCATTTTCAACGGCTTCCAGGTTGCTCGGGTCGGGGTCAGCCAGGATGGCGCCACCCGTTCGTCGCAGCGTGTGTGAGAGGACGGATCGTACACGCATGCCGGTGATCGCCAAAGCGTCTTGTTTGCACTGCACAATTGCGGGCCGCTACAATGGTCGCCAAACCTGTGTTACCGATTTCTGAAGAGGCGAGTCTAAAGATGGCGCGTATTACTGTTGAAGATTGTCTGTCGGTCGTGGACAACCGATTCGAGCTGGTGTTGATGGCGACCAAACGCGCGCGCCAGTTGGCCAAGGGGGCTGATCCGACCATCGACGCCCACAACGACAAGCCGACCGTCGTTTCCCTGCGCGAGATCGCCGCGCGCCGGGTCGATCAAGCCATGATCGATGAGATCGACAAGCAGACGCGTGAGCGCGCCGAGCGCGAAGCGCTGGAATGGGCGGCAGCCGAGGTTGACGAAGACCTCACCAAGGGCGGCGACGATCTGTAACGCCTGATGTCCCGCCGCCAATCCGGCCATCACGCAGCGGTCTGATTCGACGCAACAGCGAGGTGGTGATGAAGGCAGCGGTTGATTCGCAAGATGCACGGCGAGGCAGGATGCCCGCCTATGTGCTTGCGCTTGAAGACAAGCTGGCCGGATATCTGAGCCCCGATCAGATCGAGCGTGTGCGCAGGGCCTATGAGCTTGGCGCCAAGGCTCACCACGGGCAGACCCGCAAGAGCGGCGAGCCCTACATCACCCATCCGGTGGCCGTCGCCGGAATCCTTGCCGACCTGCGACTCGACGTCGAAACGATCATCGCCGCGATCCTTCACGATACGCTCGAGGATACGGCGGTCAGCGCGGCAGAGTTGACCGCCGAATTCGGCACCACGGTCAGTGAATTGGTCGATGGCGTCACCAAGCTTGACAAGCTGCATTTCAAGAGCCGTCAGGAGGCAGCCGCGGAGAGCTTCCGCAAGATGCTGCTGGCGATGGCGCGCGACCTGCGCGTGATCCTGATCAAGCTGGCCGATCGCCTGCACAACATGCGCACCCTGGGTTCGATGGAAGCCGAATCGCGGCGGCGGATCGCGCTCGAAACGCTCGAAATATATGCGCCGATCGCGCAGCGCCTCGGCATGAACCGGTTCAAGGCCGAGCTGCAGGATCTCGGCTTCAAGGCCATGTATCCGGACCGCCATCGGGTCATTTCCGCGCGCATCCGCACTGCTCTCGGCAACCGCCGTGAAGCAATGGGCAGGATCGAGACGGCACTCGATGCCCGACTCGACGCCGAAGGCCTCGCCCACCGTACGGTCAGCCGCATCAAGTCGGCGTACAGCATCTATCGAAAGATGCGCAACGAACAGAAATCCTTCGCCCAGGTCATGGATGTGTACGGGTTCCGGGTGGTCGTCGATACGGTCATGCATTGCTACCAGGCGCTCGGTGCAGTGCACGCCCTGTTCAAGCCGATGGATGGGCGCTTCCGCGATTTCATCGCGATTCCGAAAGCCAACGGCTACCAGTCTTTGCACACCGTGTTGTTCGGTTCGTTCGGGGCACCGATCGAGATCCAGATCCGCACCGAAGACATGGATGCGGTGGCCGACCGCGGTGTCGCCGCGCACTGGGCCTACAAGAGCGATTCCGATCCGGCCAACAGCGCCCAGAATCGAGCGCGCGAGTGGCTGTCGAGTCTGGTTGACGAACAGAACAGCACGCCCTCTTCGCTCGAATTCATCGAGAGCGTCAAGGTCGACCTGTTCCCCGACGAGGTCTACCTGTTCACGCCGCGCGGCAAGATCCTCGCCCTGCCGCGCAATGCGACGGCGCTCGATTTCGCCTACGCCGTGCACACTGATGTCGGCAGTCACGCGGTGGCCGCGCGCGTCGACAAGAAGCTGGCGCCGTTGCGCACACGCCTGGAAAGCGGCCAATCGGTCGAGATCATCACGGCACCGTCCGCTGTGCCGAGCACGCAATGGCTGGAGTGGGTGGTCAGCGCCAAGGCGCGCACCGCCATCCGTCACTTCCTCAAGCGCCTGCAGCACGAGGATGCGATCGAACTCGGTCATCGCATGCTCGATCGCGCGATGGACGCGCTTGGCGCCTCGCTGGAAGTACTGCCACCAGATCAACTGGGCCGCTATCTCGAAGACAACAAGCTGCGCGCGCTGGAAGACCTGCTTGCCGACATCGCGCTCGGCAATCGTACTGCCGATCAGGTCGCGCGCTCCCTGCTGCAATTGCAGGGAGAAGGCTCGTTCGTCTATCCGAGTTCGGTCGAGAAGATCCTCATCACCGGTGCCGAGCGTGGCATCCTGAGTTTCGGCAACTGCTGTCATCCGGTGCCGGGCGACGCGATCATGGGCTATCTCTCGGCTGGCAAGGGCATCGTCGTTCATCGCGATGAGTGCCCGAACATGGTCGAGCTGCGCAAGTCCCCGGAGCGCTGTCTCGAGATCGACTGGGATACCAGCGTCAGTGGCGACTATCGCGTCGAGCTGCGCATCATCGTCGCCAACAAGCCCGGCGTGCTGGCCCAGGTGGCAGCTGCCGTTGCCCAGGCCAACTCGAACATCGAAAATGTCGAATACAAGGAACGCGACCTGATGAGCGCGGCCCTGTTGTTCACGATTGAAGTGGCCAACCGCAAGCACCTCGCCGACGTCATGCGCGGCGTGCGCCGGCTCGGTGTGGTCACGGCCGTCTATCGTCACCCCGTCTGAATCCAAGGAGTCCAAGCATGTCCAGTCGTCGCATCATCCACTCCGACCAGGCGCCAAAGGCGATCGGTCCGTACTCGCAAGCGGTCAAAGTCGGCAGCACGGTCTATCTTTCGGGCCAGACCCCGATCGATCCGGCCACCGGAGAGCTGGTCGCGGGCGATATCGGTGCGCAGGCGCGCCAGGTTTTCGAGAATCTCAAGGCCGTGCTGGCGGCGGCTGATCTCAATTTCGACAACGTGGCGAGGGTTGGCATCTATCTCACCGATCTCGGCAATTTTGTGGCTGTCAACGAGGTCATGAAAACCTGGTTCAACGAACCATATCCGGCGCGCTCGACGATCGGCGTGGCCGCGCTGCCGAAGGCCGCCCAGGTCGAGATCGACATGATCGCCGTGATCGACTGATTGTTCAGTCGGTTACTTGCACCCACTCGCTGCCGGTATCCTTGACGGATGCCGCGCACTGAGAAAAAAGGACTTGTTGATTCCGCCGCTGATCCCGGGCTGGAGTCGGTCAGCGCATTGCCCGGTGTCGGCCCGGCACTTGAAGTCGCCCTTTCGCGCATCGGCATCACGCGCATCCAGGATCTCTGGTTCCACCTGCCGTTGCGCTATGAGAATCGCACGCGGCTGACGCCGATCCGCGATCTGCGCATTGGCGAGTCGGCCCAGGTCGAAGGAACCATCGAGGCGGTCGAACGCAGTTTTCGTTTTCGTCCGCAATTGCGTGTCGTCATCAGCGATGACGCGCGCACGATGCTGACTTTGCGCTTCTTCAATTTTCGCCGCAGCCAGGTTGAGCAGTTGAATCCAGGCACCCGGCTGCGCTGTTATGGCCAGATCCGCCACGGTACGCACGGCCCGGAAATTGTCCATCCGCAATATCAGCGTGTGACCGGTGCCGGCACCGAGGTTGAGGAGACCCTGAGCGCGATCTATCCGGCCACCGAAGGCCTCGGCCAGAAGCGCCTCACCAGCCTGATCGAGCTGGCCCTGCGCCGGTTGCCAGGTGATGAGGTGCTCGAATTGGTGCCACAGGCGCTGCGCAAGGATCTGCATATGCTCTCGCTGCGGGCGGCCTTGCTGCTCGTGCATCGACCGCCGGCGGATGCCGATGTCGCGGCCCTGCTGCTCGGCACACACCCGGCCCAGCAGCGGCTGGCCTTCGAGGAGCTGCTGAGCCATCACTTGAGCCTCAGGCAGTTGCGCGTGCAGATCCGCCAGCACGGCGCGCCCAGCCTGCGTGGCAATGGAAAGCTGCGCAAGGCCCTGATCAAGGCGTTGCCATTCCAGTTGACCGCCGCGCAACGACGCGTCAGTGCCGAGATCGCAGCAGACATGGCCGATGCGAAGCCGATGCTGCGCCTGGTTCAGGGCGATGTCGGCTCGGGCAAGACCATCGTTGCGGCCTGGGCAGCACTGGCGGCAATCGAGTCCGGTTTCCAGGTCGCCTTGATGGCGCCGACAGAGTTGCTGGCCGAGCAGCACCTGCGCAATCTCTGCGTCTGGTTTGCGCCGCTTGGCATCGAACCGGTATGGTTGGCCGGAAAGGTTCAGGGCAAGGCCCGTGCGGCGGCCATGGCGGCACTCGCCGGCGATGCCAAGCTGGTCATCGGCACGCATGCGCTGATGCAGCAGGCTGTGCAATTTCGTGATCTGGGCCTGGTCATCATCGACGAGCAACACCGTTTCGGCGTGCACCAGCGACTCGCCTTGCGCGACAAGGGCCGTGATGGCGATCGGGTTCCGCACCAGCTCGTACTGACCGCCACGCCGATTCCACGCACCCTGGCGATGACTGCCTACGCCGATCTGGATGTCTCGGTCATCGATGAGCTGCCACCCGGGCGCACACCGGTTACCACGGTGGCCTTGTCGAGCTCGCGGCGCGGCGAAGTCATCGAGCGGATCCGGCTTGCCTGTGCCGAAGGACGCCAGGTTTACTGGGTGTGCACCCTGATCGAAGAGTCCGAGCAACTTGAGGCGCAGGCGGCCGAAGTAGCCCATGCCGAGCTGACCGGCATGCTCGGCGGAATCTCGATCGGACTCGTGCATGGGCGCTTGAAACCCGCCGAAAAGCAGGCGGTCATGGATGATTTCCGCAACGGTCGGATTGCCCTGCTGGTGGCGACCACCGTCATCGAGGTCGGCGTCGATGTGCCGAATGCGAGTCTGATGGTGATCGAGAACGCCGAGCGTCTCGGTCTGGCCCAGTTGCATCAACTTCGCGGTCGGGTCGGCCGCGGCAGCCAGGCATCGAGTTGCGTGCTGATGTATCAGCCACCCTTGTCGGCGATGGCGCGTGAGCGCCTGACCGCGATGCGCGAGACCAGCGATGGTTTCGTGATTGCCGAAAAAGATCTCGAACTGCGTGGCCCGGGAGAAATGCTCGGCACGCGCCAGACCGGACGCCTCGAATTCCGCATTGCGGACCTGGTTCGGGATGCAGCGTTGCTGGTCGAAGTCCAGCGCATCGGAGCGATCATGAGCGAGCAATACCCCGATCTTTGCGAGCGCCTGGTCGCACGCTGGATCGGCTCGGCTTCCCAGTTTGCCAACGCCTGATCGTGATGGGTGCGCTTCGTGATGTGATGATCTTGTCAGCGACCCAGCGATTGACCTCGATTCGGTCGGCGGTCGACATGCCGATCCCGCCAAGATGATCTCCCGGTCAGTAGCATGACTCAGGTTCTTGCTATCGTGTGCCGTTTTCCCGGCCCGAAAACACCATGCAAGCAGCGCATTTGTTGATTGATACCGATCCTGGCGTCGATGACGCACTGGCGATCCTGATGGCCCATCACACGGCCAAAGTGGCTGGATTGAGCATAGCCGCTGGCAATGTCGGGCTTGGGCATACCGTGGCAAATGCCTTGAAGCTGGTCGAGGTGATCGGTGCCGAAACGCCGGTATACGCGGGCTGCGCGACACCCTTGGTTCTGCCTGCTGCGGATGCGGCCTTCGTCCATGGCCAGGATGGTTTTGGCGATACCGGTTACACGCCGTCGCAGCGTCGCCCCGCTGAAGAACACGCGGTCATGGCGATTCTGCGGCTGGGTCGCGAATTTCCTGGCCAGTTGACCCTGGTCGCGCTCGGCCCACTGACCAACCTCGCGCTTGCCCTGCGTCTCGATCCACTGCTTCCCTCGCGTTTCGCGCGTCTTGTGATCATGGGCGGGGCGGTGAACGGTCGTGGAAATACGCACCTGGTACCGGCCGAGTTCAATATCGGCTTTGATCCGGAAGCGGCGCACATCGTCTTCTCGTCCTGGCCGAAGTTCGACCTGGTCGACTGGGAGGCGACCGTCCGTCATGGTCTCGACTACGCCGATTTTGCACGCTGGCTGGAGGTGGACTCGCCCCGGGCGCGGTTCTACTCGGCGATCTCCCGAAGTACGCGCAGTTGGGCGCAGGCGCAAGGGCGAGAGCGTCTGTTCAGCGCGGATGCGCTGGCCATGGCGGTGGCGCTGGAGCCGGACATCGTCTGTGAGGCGCAGGAATGCCATGTCGGCATCGAAATGACGGGTGGTTTGACGCGTGGCGCCACGGTGGTGGACTGGCAGGGACGTCTGCAGCGGCCGGCCAATGCGCGGATCATCCTCGGCGTCGATCAGGCGCGTTTCGAGGACAGGATCAAGGCCGCCCTGGCAGCCGGGTAAGCACAAGCCTGATCTACCAGACTTGCGGGGTGATCAAGCAGCCGATACAATCGCGCTCTTTTCTTCCGGGTGCGCCCGGCCAACGGTACTGTCCCATGAAGCCCGATATCCATCCGAAATACAAAGCCGTCGTTTTCCAGGATCTGTCCAGCGACTTCTCGTTTCTGACCCGCTCGACGATCTCGGCCAAGGAAACCGTGAAGTGGGCGGACGGTCAGGAATATCCTCTGGTCAAGGTGGATATTTCGAGCCATTCGCATCCGTTCTACACCGGCAAGCAGAAGGTCGCCGATGCGGGCGGTCGGGTCGACAAGTTCCGCCGTCGCTACGCCAAGTAAGCCGACTCTCTGTCAAGCGTCGCGAAACGCCGGCCCTGTGCCGGCGTTTGCATTTGCGTGGGTCGGTGGCCCGGTTTGATTGCCACGCGCGGCGTTGTGCTATGCAATAATTATCAGCGGTACGGCTGCGTATGTGCGAGTTTGCAGCCATCGCCCCTGCCGAGGTGAGGCGCCGCAGCATCCCCGTTCTATCGTTTTCCGGCGTCTGCTCGCGACTCCGGAACCCGCCCAAGGAGTCCGTTGTGTCCGACCAATCCGTTCAACTCATCGACAGCAAGAACGATCGCAGCATGTCGTTGCCGATTGTCACTGGCACGCTCGGTGATCCCGCACTCGATATCGGCAGGCTCAACAAGGAAACCGGCTATTTCACCTACGATCCGGGTTTCGTCTCCACCGCCAGCACGCGCAGCGCGATCACCTATATCGATGGCGACAAGGGGGTTCTGCTGTATCGCGGATACCCGATCGAGCAGTTGGCCAAGCATTCGAATTTTCTTGAAACCTCGTATCTGCTGATCAATGGCGAGTTGCCGAGCAAGGACGAGTTCAGCAAGTTCGAGCATGAAGTGACGCATCACACGATGATGCATGAGTCGCAGAAGAACTTTCTCAACGGTTTCCGCTACGACGCCCATCCGATGGCCATGTTGTGCGCGTCGGTGGCATCGTTGTCGGCGTTCTACCACGACAACCTGGATATGGATGATCCGGAGCAGCGGCGACTGGCAGCGATCCGCCTGATCGCCAAGGTTCCGACCATCGCCGCCGCCGCGTATCGCTCCTCGATCGGCTGGCCGGTGCGCTATCCGCGCAACAATCTCGACTACGTCACGCGTTTCCTGCACATGATGTTCGAGGTGCCGAGCGAGCCGCTGGAGCTCAATCCGACCGTGGCCAAGGCGCTCGACCTGCTTTTCATCCTGCATGCCGATCATGAGCAGAATGCATCAACCTCGACGGTACGCCTGGTCGGCTCGACCGGAGCCAACCCCTACGCCTGCGTCGCCGCCGGCATCGCCGCGCTGTGGGGGCCGGCCCATGGCGGCGCCAACGAGGCGGTGTTGTCGATGCTGACCGACATTGGTGATGCAAAGAACGTCGCCTCCGCCGTGGCCAGGGCCAAGGACAAGGATTCAGGTTTCCGTCTGATGGGCTTCGGTCATCGCGTCTACAAGAATTTTGATCCGCGTGCGACGATCATCCGCGAGATGACGCACAAGGTTCTCGCAGATCTGAACATCAAGGATCCATTGCTGGATGTCGCGATGGCACTCGAAGAAGTCGCCCTCAAGGATTCATATTTCGTCGAACGCAAGCTGTATCCGAACGTCGATTTCTATTCCGGCATCATCTACAAGGCGCTGCGCATCCCGACCGAGATGTTTACGGTCATGTTCGCGATTGCGCGCACGGCTGGCTGGGTCGCTCACTGGCTCGAACAGCAGGTCACGCCGGACGCCAAGATCGGGCGCCCACGTCAGGTCTATACCGGTTCCGTGCAGCGCGATTACATCGACGCCGGCAAGCGCTGACGCTCAGCCCCGAACAGCGCAAGGTCGCTTCGCTAAAAAGTTTCGTGCTGGGGCTTGTCAGAAGGCAGGCTCGGAGCTTGTGAAAATTTCGACTGCCGTAGCGAGAGCGTTGCCAGGCGTTCGTGACAAGGTGCGTTGTGGGAAAATCGGGGGAGTCTAGTGAGCCTATGCGACTCCGGTTTTCCCGCAGCGCGCCGCCGACACGGACGTTTGGCGGCGTTCGCAGCAGGCAGGCGATTTTTACAAGCTCAAAGCGTCAGCGCCTGCACGGATTCAAGCGTGGCGCGTCGCATCGGTCGCTCATTGATGCGATCCAGTGGCGCGCGGCGCAGGCCGTCAAGCGGAAACACAGTCAGGTCGACCGCTGTTCCACCGGCTGAAAACAGCAGGGCCGGATAGCTCTCGCGCATATCCGCGGAAAAGCGGAATTCACGATCCTGCTGATCGAACGGGATCTGCTTTTCATCAAGAAACGTGATCACTTCGGCGAAGTTGTCGTGGAACAGGTGCAGACAAACGGCCGATGCGGCATCCGCCGTGCCATCGAGAACCGCGCCGACCAGGCGTGGCTCAAAACGCGCAAGAAAGCCCAATGCTTCAATGGCTGCTTCGCGAAGGCGGCGCAGTTGTGCCGGCTGCGAGTGGCCCTGGAACAGGCGTTGATGCTCGCGCAGCGCGTCTTCGATCTCGGCATTGCGCGGCAGCGGCGAAGAGTCGCCCAGGCCGAGTTGCAGCGCGGCCTTGCGTTTAGCCGCATGGAAATCGCGCAAACCCTGTTCGGCAATCAATCGCGCCGCCTCGACCGCAATGCGCCGACGCAATTGCGTAACATCGTCTCGGGAATTCGATCGCATCAGAACACGTCGTAGGCTTCGCGCTGTTCTTCGTTTTGTTGATCCGGCCGAGTTGCAAGCTGGTTGACGTCCTCGGTCTTGAAAAATTCTATCATCGAATCCGGATCCCCGGCCGGCGCGAGCAAGCCGCTGTCGCGATCAATCCTTGCCGTGGTGATGCCGGGCGGCATCTCGAATGGCTGCTCGTCCATGTCCTTGAGCGCCGCGCGCATGAAGCCGATCCAGATCGGCAAAGCCGACTTGGCGCCGAACTCGCGACTTCCGAGTGAGCTGAAATCATCGAATCCGACCCAGGCCGTGGCAACGACCCTGGCGTTGAAGCCGGAAAACCATGCGTCGCGATAGTCGTTGGTGGTGCCGGTCTTGCCGCCCAGATCGTTGCGCTTGAGCACCATCGCGCCCGAGCCGGTACCACGACGTACGACATCACGCATCAACGAGGTGACCAGGTACGCGTTGCGCGCATCGATGACGCGCGGAGCCAGCCGGGGCTCACTTGAGTCCGCTGTTGCCGCGGTTTCGGCATGCGCCGGGGAAATCGGACTGAAGCCCGATGTGGCTGGCGTGTTGGCAGATGCGGCCTGCTGGCGTGCTTCCTCCTGCCGACGCTCGGGGCAGTCCCTGCATGCGCGCAGCGGATTGGCGCGGTAGATCGTCTTGCCATCGCGATCGTCGATCGCCGCAATGAAGTACGGATCGACGAGGAACCCGCCATTGGCGATCACTGCATAGCCGCGGGCCATGGACAGCGGCGAGACGGCCGCCGTGCCGAGCGCCATCGACAGATTTTCCGGAACCTGCTGGGCGGTGAAGCCGAAGCGGGTGACGTAGTCATGGGCGTAATGCACGCCGATCGCATCGAGCAGGCGCACCGAGACGAGATTCTTCGAGCGCACCAGCGCCTCGCGCAGGCGGATCGGTCCATCGAACTTGCCGTCGTCGTTGGACGGTGCCCACAGGCCATCCGGGCGCGATACATCGGGGAAAACCAGCGGTGCGTCGTTGACGACCGACGCCGGCGTGAAGCCGTGATCGAAGGCGGCCGAGTAGATGAAAGGCTTGAAGCTCGACCCGGCCGAACGGCTCGACTGCGTGGCGCGGTTGAACTTGCTGCGCGAGAAGTTGAATCCGCCGATCATCGAGCGGATCGCGCCATCGTCCGGATCCAGTCCGACCAGGGCACCCTGCACGGCAGGGATCTGGGCAAGCTTCCAGGCGCCCTCCTGGTCGCGCATGACGCGCACGATATCGCCAAGCTTGAGCACCTCGCCGACCAGTTTTGGCGCCGCGCCGCGGCGGCTGTCGTCGACATAGGTGCGCGCCCAATCGATGGCCTTGATATCGAGCGCGGCACTCTGTCCGTCAGCCATCTGGACGAGGGCTCCGTCGGCATCAACGTGACTGACAATCCCGGGCACGAGTCCGTTCACTGGTCGATAACCGTCGATCAGGCGGATCAGTTCAGTCGGCTGGGCATCGTTTGGAATCTCCGCATGGGCCTCGGCACCGCGATAGCCGTGTCGGGTGTCGTAGTCGATCAGCGAATCGCGCAAGGCCTGGTTTGCCGCTTGCTGATCCGAGGAGTCGATCGTCGTGTGGATCACGTAGCCGTTGTTGAGCGCGTCGTTGCCAAGGCGCTCGATGGCCTCCTGGCGCACCAGCTCAGCCACATACGAGGCTTCGATTTCGATCGGCGGCTCGTGGACGAAGGATTGATCCGGCTCGGCCATGGCCTGGTCGTAGGCCGCCAGGTCGATATGGCCAAGGTCGCGCATGCGACCGAGCACATAGGCGCGGCGCAGCAACGCGCGCGGCAGATTGTTGATCGGGTTGCCGGTGGACGGAAACTTCGGCAGCGACGCCAGCATCGCGCATTCGGCCTGGGTCAACTGATCCAGGCTCTTGCCATAGTAGAACTCGGCTGCTGCGGCGATACCGTAGGCGCGATTGCCGAAAAAACTCTTGTTGAGGTAAAGCTCGAGTATCTCGTCCTTGCTCAACGCGCTTTCGATACGGAAAGCCAGGAATATCTCGGAAAGCTTGCGCGTATAGGTCACTTCCGGGCTCAGGAAGAATTGCCTGGCCACCTGCTGGGTGATCGTGCTGCCGCCGGCCACATGCTTGCTGCCAGTCGTCGCAACCAGCCAGACCGCACGCAGGATGCCGTTGATGTCGATTCCCGAATGACTGTAGAAATCGGCATCTTCCGCCGACAGCACCGCATACTTGAGGCGAGCAGGCACATCGCTCATGTGGATCGGGATGCGTCGGGTCTCACCAAAGGTAGCCATCAGCTTGCCATCAGCCGACAGTACCTTCAAAGGCACTTGCAACTGGACGTCGCGCAGCGTTTCAGCGGATGGCAGACGCGGGGAGATCAGCCAGTAGGCGATTCCGAGGCCGAGGCAACCAAGCAAGGCACCAGCGAAGCCAAGGTAAAGCACGTAGCGTGCGAGTTTAAGCAGGATGCGAGCGGAAGGAGCGACTTGTGATGGCATTCAAGGAAGAATCTCGGCGCAATCGACAGAGTATAGGTGCATTGGGGGCTTTTCCGAGCTGCTCCAAGGGCGCTGGGCCTGACCAATTCGGGCAATTCAGGGCTGTTTTCGCGACGGGATCGACTTTTTTAACGTTCCCTGTTGCCAAGTGGCCAGGTTTTAGATTTAATGTGAAAACACAGGTTTCGCTCGTAAGGGCGCGTGGGAAGGGGAAAAAGTAGTGGGACTCTTCACTCCTAAGGCACCGGTTCTGATCGGAGTCGACATCAGTTCAACAGCCGTTAAGCTGCTGCAACTGGGTCAGGCTGGCGGTCGCTTCCGTGTTGAACATTACGCCGTCGAGGCATTGCCACCTAACGCAGTCGTCGAGAAGAACATCGTCGAAGTCGAGGCTGTGGGTGAGGCCATTCGCCGTGCTCTCAGCCGATCCGGGGCTAAAACCCGATCTGCGGCAGCTGCCGTGGCGGGCTCCGCGGTCATCACCAAGATTGTGCCGATGCCGGCCGACCTGTCCGAGGAGGACATGGAGGCGCAGATCCAGATCGAAGCCAATCAGTACATTCCCTACCCAATCGAGGAAGTCAGTCTCGATTTCGAGGTGATTGGCCCGGTCAAGGACAATCCGGACATGGTCAATGTCCTGCTGGCCGCGTCGCGAACCGAGAACGTGGATCTGCGTATCGCCGCGCTTGATCTTGGCGGACTTACCGCCAGGACCATGGATGTCGAGGCGTTCGCGATGGAAAACGCGTTCCGTCTGATTGCCGACCAGCTATCGGTGCCGAAGGATGCCGTTGTCGCGGTCATCGACGTCGGTGCGACCATGACGACCCTGATCGTGTTGCGCAACCAGCGCACGATTTATTCGCGCGAGCAGGTCTTCGGCGGCAAGCAACTGACCGACGAGGTCATGCGCCGCTACGGGCTGAGCTACGAGGAGGCCGGACTGGCCAAGCGCCAGGGCGGCTTGCCGGAATCCTACGAAATCGAGGTGCTGGAGCCGTTCAAGGAAGCGATGGTTCAGCAGATCAGCCGACTTCTGCAGTTCTTCTTTGCCGGCAGCGAATACAGCCGCGTCGACCAGATCGTCCTGGCCGGCGGATGTGCCTCGATCACCGGGGTCGCCGACATGGTTGAAGAGCAACTGGGTGTGCCCTGCGTGGTTGCAAATCCGCTCGCCAACATGTCGCTGTCCTCGCGCGTGCAGGCGCAGACACTGGCCCAGGACGCTCCGGCTCTGATGATCGCATGTGGACTGGCGATGAGGAGTTTCGACTGATGGCCAGAATCAACCTACTTCCGTGGCGGGCCGAACGGCGCAAGCAGCGCGAGCGCGAGTTCTACATGATGCTCGTGGCCACCGCTGTTGCGGCGGTGTTCGTGTTTTTCTGCGCGTCCTACTGGATGAGCATGCGCATCGACAGCCAGAACGAGCGCAATACCTATCTCGAACAGCAGATCAAGTTGCTCGACAAGGACATCGAAAAAATCCAGAACCTCGAGAAAGTCCGCTCGCAATTGCTCGCGCGCAAGGAAATCATCGAGGATCTGCAGTCCAATCGATCGCAGATGGTTCATCTGTTTGACCAGTTGTCGAAAAGCATTCCCGACGGTACGCGGTTGACCTCGCTCAAGCAAAACGGGGACAAGCTGACCCTTGAGGGCGTCGCCGAATCGAGTACCCGGGTGGCGACCTACATGCGTGCGCTGGAGAACTCTCCCTATCTCGGCAAAGCCGATCTGGCCAAGATCGAAAGCAAGGAAGGCGCACCGGGTGCGGACGCCAAGATGCCCTATGTGTTCTCGCTGACGGTGACGACCAAAAAGACTGCCGAAGCCCAGGCCGCTGCCGCTGCCGCTGAGACCGCAAATGCGGCGAGCGGGTCGGAAAAGGCTGCTGCAGCCAAGCCCGCCGATCTCGGTGAGCAACTCAACAATGCCGCAAGCAAGCTGACCAGCAAGCCCGCTGCGGAGCAAGCGCCCGCCGAGGAGAAGAAGCCATGAGTTTCTTCGACGATTTACGCAATCTGGATCGCAACAATGTCGGCAACTGGCCGAAGCCGATCAAGGGATTTTTCGCCTTCCTGATCGTCGCCGTGATCCTGTTTCTCGGCTGGTGGTTCCAGATCAGCGTGCAACAGGAGGATCTTGAGCGGGCCGAGCAGAAGGAAGTCGGGCTTCGCGCCGATTTCAAGAAGAAGCAGGCTCAGGTTGTCAATCTTGCCGCTTACGAAAAGCAGCTTGAGGACATGACCGATGAGCTGCAGCAGATGATCAACCAGCTTCCTGGCAAGACCGAGATGCCGAAGCTGGTCATCGAGATTTCGCAGGCGGCGCTCGGAGCCGGTATCACGAATGAGCTGTTCCAGCCGGGCCAGGAAGTGATGAAGGGTTTCTATGCCGAGAAACCGATCCAGCTGCGCATGGTGGGCACTTATCACGAATTCGGTGCCTTCATCAGCAAGGTGGCCTCGCTGCCCAGGGTCGTTATCCTGACCATGCACGATGTCTCCCTGCGTCCGACAGCGGAAAAGTCGGGCAAGGCCGGCACAACTGCTGGAACCCTGACCCTGGAAGGCACGGTCAAGACCTATCGCTACATGGACGGCGATGAAATCGCCGAGTTCGACGAAGCGAATGCTCCAAAGGGCGGCAAAGCCAAGGGAGGGAAGTGAAATGAAGACTCCATTCGCAATCACTCTCCGGCTGTTCGCGGCTCTCCTGATGCTGGCCATCCTGAGTGGATGCATGTCAGGCAAGGATGAAGTCGAGAAATGGGTGCAGCAGGAAAAAGCCAAGAAAGGCACCCCGATCGACCCCCCGCCTGCGATCAAGACCTTCGAAACTTTCGAGTACACACTGCGCGCCCCGGATGACCGTGATCCATTTGATCTGCCGAGTCGCGAAGAAGCCGAACAGGTCGCCAATGCCGGGCCGCGTCCCGACCAGAACCGGACGCGTGAACCACTCGAGTCGTTCCCGCTCGACGGCCTGAAAATGGTTGGTACGATCGGTTCGCCTTCGTCGCCGGAAGGATTGCTGAAAGATCCGGAAGGCGTTATCCGGCGCGTTCATGTGGGCAACTATGTGGGTCAGAATTACGGCCGAATTACGGCCATCAACGAGGGCCAGATTGATCTGGTTGAGTTGGTGCCGAACCAGACAGGCGGCTGGATAGAGCGCCAAACCTCGATTTCGTTGGCGGATGCCAGCAAGTAATGACCGACCCGTTGGGGGTGAGCAATATGATTACGACAGCTACTGACTTGCACGGGCGTCAGCCCGCCAGAAGGATGCGCAAGGCCGGCATTGCGGGCTTGCTTGCATGGCTTGGGCTATTCTTCGCCGGGACGGTTCAGGCCGAAAACGTGCTGGAGGATCTCACCTATACCGCCCAGCCTGGCGGCAAGGTCGAGATAACCATGCGTTTCGCCGAAGCAGTGGCTGTGCCACAGGCATTCACGACGGAATCGCCACCGCGCATCGCACTGGATCTCGCCGATACGCGCAATGCAATTACCCAGCGCCGCATCGAAGTCGGTGCCGGTGCGACGGCAGGAATCTCGACCGTTGAGGCAGCCGGGCGGACGCGTGTCGTCGTCGATCTGTTTAGGCCGGCAAGCTACGAGACCCGTATCAACGGCAAGGAACTGATCCTGTCGATCGCGGCGAACATCTCCGGCTCGACCACGGCCGCCGCCTCGGCAGCGACGAGGAACCCGACCAAGCAGGTCGCCAACGACACCGTCGCGCTCAGCAATGTTGATTTCCGCCGCGGCAAGACCGGCGAAGGTCGAATTGTCGTCAGCTTCTCGGGCCCCGGCGCCGCTGCCGATCTCAAGCGTGAAGGCGACAAGGTCGTCCTCGACATCCTCAATGTGAAGCTGCCGCCCGATCAGGCCAAGCGTCTTGATGTGCTCGATTTCGCGACGCCGGTTCAGTACATCGAAACACGTTCGCGCGGCACCGGTGTGCGCATCGACATCAGTGCGCAGGGTCCGTTCGAGCAGTTGGCCTACCAGACCGGCAACGAATACGTCGTCGAGATCTCGCCCAAGCGCGAGGACGAGAAACTCAAGAAGAACGCCGAGCCGGTATTCAACGGCAGCCGGGTTACTTTCAACTTCCAGGACATCCCGACCCGCTCGGTGCTGCAGTTGATCGCCGATGTGTCCGATCTGAACATCGTCGTTGCCGACAGCGTCCAGGGCAATGTGACCCTGCGCCTGATCAATGTGCCATGGGATCAGGCCCTGCATATCGTGTTGCAGGCCAAGGGGCTCGATCAGCGCAAGCAGGGCAACGTCATCTGGGTTGCTCCACAGAAGGAAATCGCCGATCGCGAGCAAGCTCTGGCCGACGCGCGTTTGCAGATGGAAGACAAGGTTGAACTGGTTTCCGATTACATTCCGATCAGCTATGGAAACGCCAAGGATATTGCCGCGTTGTTGACCAAGGACACGCAGGGTTCGTCAACCGCCCAAGCCGGTGCTCGGCAGCACAGCAACAACAGCGTGGTTTTCTGTCTCAGCGCGGAACGGTGAGTTTTGACGACCGCACCAATACCCTGCTGGTCAGTGATACGCCGCAGAAGATCATCGAAATCCGCCAGTTGATCGCCGTACTCGATCGCCCTGTCCAGCAGGTATTGATTGAGTCGCGCATCGTCATCGCCACTGATACCTTTGCGCGCGAACTCGGCGTCAAGTTCGGTATCAGCGGCGGCTACGAAGACAATAACGGCAATGTGGTTTCGACCGCAGGCACCGCGATCGGCACCGATCGCATGAGCAACCTCGCGCTCAACAACCGGTTCAATGGCGGCCGTGGTTTGCCCGTGTTCAACCCATCAACCCCTGCAACGTCGACAACGGGTGGTGGAATCGCCGTGCCGAGCCTGAATGACCGGCTGAACGTGAACCTGCCTGCCTCAAGCCCGGCGGGAAGCTTCGGGCTTGCGATTCTTGGTGCAGACTACCTGCTTGACTTGGAGCTCTCCGCAGCACAGACCGAAGGTCGCGGCGAAGTGGTATCGAGTCCGCGCGTTGTGACAGCAAACCAGAAGGAAGCCGTCATCAAGCAAGGTCAGGAAGTCGCCTATGTCACCTACCAAAGCTCCGGCGCGGGCACTTCTGGCACGGCGACCGTGCAGTTCAAGGAAGTCGTGCTTGAGCTCAAGGTCACGCCGACAATTACCGCAGATGACCGCGTGGTTCTCAACCTGGCGGTGAAAAAGGACGCCGTGAACCGCTATATCGACAATCCCGGCGGTGGCCAGGTGCCGATTATCGACAAGCGCGAAATCAACACCTCGGTACTGGTCGACAACGGCCAGACTGTGGTTCTTGGTGGCGTCTACGAAGTCGAGAAGCGCGACGATCTGACCAAGGTTCCGTTTCTTGGCGACGTGCCGATCCTCGGCAACCTGTTCAAGAAGACCGGCCGCACCGATACAAAGGCGGAGTTGCTGATCTTCGTTACACCAAGAATTCTGAGTGAAAGCCTGAAATAAAGCGTCCAGGGGCAGGTGTCACCGATTGGTGAACGCCAAGTGACGTATGAAAAGAACCCATTGCAATCCTGGAGAAACTACATGAAATTCCCGCTCAAGACGCTAGGACTGCTGCTCGCAAGTCTGGCCCTCGCCAGCTGCGGTGGTGGCGGCGGAAACGGCGGTGCCACATCGGCACCGCAGCCCGGTTCGATCACGCTGACGGCAGCGCGCACGACCCTGCCGCTCAACCCGGGCAACGTCCTGCCGTACCCGGGCTCGCCGTTCATGGCCGAAGTCGTATTCACCTATCGCAACAATGCGGGAGTCATCACCGCACTGACCAGCGATGCGACCTTTACGTCCAGCTCTCCGGTTTCGGTCAGCCTGTCGCCGCCGGATGATCCGTCGACCGCCGATATCAACGAGATGGCGACACGCATGGTGTCGTTCCACGACCAAACCAACAATGGTTCGTACGTGCTATTCGCGACCTCGTACGACGTTGCCGGAACGTCCACACTTACCGCATCCGCTACCGATCCTGCAACCAACCTGACTGTCAGCAAGACGCTCACCTTCACCGTGGCCGGCACAACGCCACTGCCCGCAGCGCTCGATATCGCGCCGAGTCCAGCCAGCGTCTATATCCCCGGCTCAGGTGGATCGACCAACTCGGTCATCACGGTTCAAGTTCGTGACGGTGCCAACCAGCCCGTTCCGAATCCTGGCGCCGTCGACAACGTCCGCTTTGAAATTGTCGGAAGTGCCGGTGGAGCAATCCTTTCAGCGACCTCCGCTGCGGGCCCGGCCACGGGCTCGACAGTCAGCAGCCAGACCATCAATGGCGTCGCCACGGCCTCCTTCCAGGCCGGCACTACTCAGGGCCCCATCCAGATCCGTGCGACCGTCGATCGCAGTGACAACAATGTGTCAAACGGAGTTGGTGACCCGATCTCGGCAACGACCACGGTTGTGGTTTCCGATGGCAAGCTGTTCAGTCTGACCCTGGCCTCGCCGATCATCAATGCCCTGCGCGTCAATCGCGTGTCGGATGGTGTGATTCCGCCACCGGACGTCGATCCGCCAGGCGACGACGGCATTCCCTCGGATCCTGACGCGACCTACAGCCTCACGATCAGTGCTCTGGCAAAAGATCGGCAGGGCAATCCAGTTGTGCCTGGCACGGTCATCCGCTTTGGCGTGATCGATGAGCCGTTCGATGTGGCGAACGATTCGTTTTCGATGTTTGGAACGGACGGCGACGCGCAGGAAGGCGGCACGTTGTTCACGTCCCTGTCCGGAAGATTCGTCACCGGTGGAGGTGGCGCAGGTCCCGGCGATGTGCTCGTTGTGTTCGGCAAGGAAGTTCAGGGCAATACCGATCTGGAAAGTGCCCTGACCGTTCAGCGGATCAACTCGCAGACGAGCCTGAACACCACATCGAATTTCAACCTGAACAACACCACCGGCACGAGCGTCAATTACGGGCCGGTGCTCCCCTATATCGTGGCGCGCGCCGAACACGGCGACATCACCGCAACCGGCGTAACCAATGATATTGGCCGAGCATCTGCGAATCTCAATTACACGATGTCGACAATCGGCTTCCTGAATGTAATCTGGGCACAGGGTGAGAGTGTCGATACGGTTACCGGTGGCGCGAAGCGGGTGACCGATGCTGAAATCGGTTCCTATCCAGGCTTGGCTCCCGGAACGATTGTTGCTTCTCCGTCACCGATTATCGGCAACCGCACTGAACAAGTGCATGTGTGTCTGTATGACGCAATGCTCGCTCCGATCCAGCGCGCTCGCATCGGGTTCTCCTTCCAGTTGACCCAGGGCACCGGATCAGTCGATGGCGTTACCGGGAGCGGCCTGCTGGGAACAAGCACGGGAGCCAATGGCTGCGCTATCGCCACCGTCGTCACCTCCGGACTCACAGCCAGCACGTCAACCACGCCAAGCGGTGAATTGACTTTCTCCCTGGGTGGCCTGACGACCAGCGTCGATATCATTGTCAACCTGGCTACGCTTCAGGTTTCACCAAGTTCGGTAATTGTGCCAGAGGCTGGGGTTACGCGAACGATTACCATCACGGCGCGTGATACCGGTGGTGGCGTGGTTTCGGGAGTTGCCATTACGGGAACTTGTTCGGCTTCTGGCGGAGCAGGGGCGACGCTTGCCCCAGCAACATTCAGCGGTGTGACTGGGCCGGCCGGAACGACGACAAACGTAGTCACGGCGTCGAACTTCGTTGTGCCGGGTTCGGCGGGTCCTCCGCCCGTAGCGCCACTTTCCGGTACCGGCGTGTGCACCTACACAACGCCGCAAGGGTTGAGTGCTTCGGTGGTTTTCAATGGCGTAATTGATTGTGGTGGATTTAGCCCCTGTCCATAACGATTGGCGATCTATCTAGCTCAAAGTTCAAAATGGGGCCGCGAAAGCGGCCCCATCTCGTTTCCGCTCGGCAGAACCCTCAATCGCCGCGGACAAGGCGCGAAGCTTACGATCCTCTGCCACAATGCCACCGTTCAGGGGAGGAGCGTGCACCAATGCAGCCATCCACACAGCGTTTGATCATCGGGGCCGGCGAAATCATCTTTTCCGAAGACGATGCGCCGACCACGGCATTCCTGATCGAGGCGGGCCGGGTTGTTGTCAGCACGATCCAGCATGGCGAGCGTCGTGAGTTGGGCGAGCTCGCTGCAGGTGCCTTGCTTGGCGAGATGGCCGTGATCGACTCCGCTCCGCGCTCGGCGAGTGCGCATGCCCTGACCGATTGCGTGTTGATCGCCATTGACCGCAACCAGTTCGCTGAACGCCTTGCCGCCGCCGACCCGGTTGTGCGCGCGTTGCTGATGAGCCAACTGACGCGCTACCGATCCGCCCTCGCCACCCTGACCGGGGATGTGCGCGAGCATGCGCCTTCAACGAGTAACGACGACTCGGGCGCCTTCGACAAGATCCGACTCGAAAGTGAGTTGCGCGCCGCACTCGAACGCGATGAGCTGGAAGTGCGGCTGCAGCCGCTCATGCACATCGCATCGAGCTGTATCGCCGGTTACGAAGCCCTGGTGCGCTGGCAGCATCCGCAGCGCGGACAGGTGTCTCCCAACGAATTCATCCGCCTCGCCGAGGAAACCTCGCTGATCATCCCGGTCGGTGACTATGTGTTGGCACGGGTCTGCGACATGCTCGCCGAGTTGCGCAAACGCGGCCGAGATCCGCTGCCCTTCATTGCCCTGAACGTATCGGCGCGCCAACTCGACGATCCGACCCTGGTCGATCGCATGCTGCAGCAACTGAAAGCCCGTGATCTGCCACCAGATCGTCTCGAAGTCGAGATAACCGAGAGCCTGGTCTTCAACCAGACGCAGATTGCAGCACTGCTGGAGCGCTGCCATGCGGCCGGAATGCAGGTTGCGCTGGATGACTTTGGTACCGGTTACTCGAATCTCGGCCCGGTGCTCTCGCTTGACTTTGACCGCATCAAGCTCGATCAGAGTTTCACGCGCGCCCTGCACACCCCGCGCGGCTTGGCCCTGGTCAGTGCGATCATCGCAATGACCAGGGCGCTCGGTTGCGAGATGATCGCCGAAGGAGTCGAACTGCCCGAGCAACTGGCTGCACTGCGCGAGCTGGGTTGCGACTATGCGCAAGGCTGGTTGATTGGCAAGCCGGTTTCGCTGCAGGAAGTGCTTGATGCCGGTTGAGTGATCGGGCTTCGCGGTGGAGAGTCGTTCGCGATCGAGCCCTTGTTCGCAACTTTCGCGCCAGCCTGCTGTCACATCCAGCGCGCGATCGCGCTACTTTCATTTCTTCCAACCCGTCAATAGAAACCATGGACACGCCCGAATCGACCTCGGCCAAGGCCGCGTTTTCCCGGCTTCGCAATGAGCTTGAGCAATGCATCATCGGTCAGCAGGCGCTGGTGGATCGATTGCTGATCGCCCTCGTTGCCGATGGGCATCTTCTGGTCGAGGGAGCGCCAGGCCTGGCCAAGACCACGGCGATCAAGGAGTTGGCCGCGCGCATCGAGGCGGATTTCCATCGCGTCCAGTTCACCCCCGATCTGCTGCCGGCCGATCTCACCGGTACCGAGATCTATCGTCCACAAACGGGGCAGTTTGAATTCCAGCGCGGACCGCTCTTCCACAATGTGATCCTTGCCGACGAGGTCAACAGAGCGCCGGCCAAGGTGCAATCAGCACTGCTTGAAGCGATGGGCGAGCGGCAGATTACGGTCGGCAGCAATACCTTTGCGCTACCGCCCCTGTTCCTGGTCATGGCCACGCAGAATCCGATCGAGCAGGAGGGCACCTACCCATTGCCCGAGGCGCAGCTCGATCGCTTCCTGCTGCATGTCCGCATTGGATATCCAGACGCCGCTTCCGAGGCGGAGATTCTCAACCTTGCGCGCAATCGTGCGCGTGAAGGTTTGTCGACGGTGATGCCGCCATCAAGACTGCTCAACCAGGCGCAGATATTCGAGGCACGTGCCGATGTGCTTTCGATCCACCTTGCCCCCGCATTGGAAAACTACATCGTCCAGCTCGTCCTTTCGACGCGGCATCCGCTTCCGTATGGCGAGGAACTCGGTCGCTGGATCGCATATGGCGCCAGTCCACGCGGAACAATTGCCCTGGATCGATGTGCGCGTGCGCATGCCTGGCTGGCTGGACGCGATTATGTGTCTCCCGAGGACGTCCATGCCGTCGCCGCCGACGTGCTGCGTCACCGCGTGCTGATGACCTACGAGGCCGAGGCGGAAGGAATCAGCAGCGATCATGCGATCAAGCTCCTGCTTGAGCGGGTGCCCCTGCCTTGATCGCAGGGTGTCGCATGTCGTCGCACTCGACAATCGACTACAGCGCATTCCTCGCGTCGAATCCTGATTCGAACGCCGTGCGATGCAGGAGGGCGATTGCTCGAAGCGATGCGACGATGCAAGTACTTCCATTGATCCGGATGTCATGAACAAGTCCAGTCTCGATGCCGATGCCGGAATCCGCGTGGCCCTTGATGAGCTGCTGGCCCTGTCCGCGCAGGCGCGTGGCAGCAGTCTCGCCGAGGTCCGGCGCAGCGCCGCCGCGCGCACCGGGCTGCATGCATCGCGATGGCGTGGGCGTGGTGTGGATTTCCGCGAGTCGCGCATCTACCAGGCCGGTGACGATATCCGGCACATGGATTGGCGCGTTACCGCGCGCAGCGGGCGCCCGCACACCAAGTTGTTCGAGGAGGAGCGCGAGCACGGATTGCTGCTGTTGATCGACCTCAATCCGAGCATGCGCTTTGGTACGCGCGTACGTTTCAAGAGCGTGCAGGCAGCACGCATTGCCGGCCTGCTCGCATGGATGGCCAGCGCGAGCGGTGATCGGGTCGGTGCGATCGGCTTTGGCGGCGGCATCCAGCACGAAGTCAAGCCGGCCAGCGGGCGTCGTGGCGTGCTGCAGGTGCTGCGCGCGCTGCGCGATTGGGATCATGCTGCCAGTCAGCAGCAGGAAGCGTTGGCCAGTGCGCTGGAACGCGCGCGTCGATTGTTGCGCCCCGGCTTCCGGCTGATCCTGATCAGCGACGGTTTCAGCGCCGATGACAACGCCTGGCCGGTACTCGGACGATGCGCGGGACGCCATGAGCTTGGCTGTGTCCTCGTTTCCGATGCGCTCGAACACGGGCCGCCGCCGCCCGGGCGCTATGCACTCAGCAACAGCGGTATCCGGCAGACCCTGGATTTCGCCGACAAGGCCTTGCGCAGGCAATGGCCACGTCCGTTCAACGAAGTTCGCGACCGCGTGCGCAGCGAGTTCACCCGGCTTGGTGCGCGGGTTGTCGAAATCGCCACTGATGCTGATGCACGACACGCCCTGCTGCCGTTCACCCAGCGTGCGGCCGGGCCACGGGACAGCTTGGCATGAATCCAACCGGCCCCGAGTTGCGCGATATTCATCTGCCGGCCGACCCATCCTGGTGGCCGCCGGCACCGGGTTGGTGGATGCTCGCGACGATCGTCATCGGCTTGCTGGTCGGGTTGTACATGCGGCTGCGCAAGCGAAGCCGTCGACGCCGATGGCGGCGGCAGATCATGGATGAGTTCGATCGCATCGCGGCGGATGAGGCCTTGCGCAGCGACCCGCCACGCCTGCTCGCCGAACTCTCGCAATTGCTGCGCCGGAGCGGACGCCTGATCGATGCCGCTGCACCGACCTTGCGCGGGTCGGCCTGGCTTGCCTTCCTTGATACCCATCTCGGTGGCGAGGAGTTTTCGCAAGGCCCGGGACGGATCCTTCTTGAAGGCCCATATCAGCGCCAGACGGATGTGGATGTCGATGCCTTGCTTGCCCTGGTTCGACGCTGGATGAGCCGCGTACTCGAAAACCGGGGCGCGCATGTTTGAGTTGGCCTGGCCATGGATACTGCTCGCCTTGCCGCTGCCTTTACTGGCCGCGTGGATGCTGCTGCGCGCGCGCACCGGCGCGAGCTCGGCCGCATTGCGACTGCCGCATGTGGGCATCAGCTTGCCGCATTCCGCGAACACGGCACCTATTTCCAGTCTGCGTCGTGGCCTGGCCTTGCTGGCATGGTCACTGCTGGTCGTCTCGGCGGCGCGACCGCAATGGCTCGGCGAGCCAGAAGATGTTCCGCGCAGTGGCCGTGATCTGCTCCTGGCTGTGGATACCTCGGGCAGCATGAGCATCGAGGACATGCAGATTGGCAATCGCGCCGCTGATCGGTTCTCGACTGTGCAGATCATTGCCGGCGACTTCATCGAGCGCCGCGCCGGTGATCGTGTCGGCCTGATCCTGTTTGGTTCGCGCGCCTATCTGCTGACGCCGTTGACCTTCGACCTGAAGACGGTCGCCAGACAGCTCGACGAATCGACGATCGGCCTGGCCGGACGCGAGACCGCGATCGGCGATGCGGTCGGCCTGGCGGTCAAGCGCCTGCAAGAACGCCCCCAGGATCAGCGCGTCTTGATCCTGCTTACCGATGGTGTCAACAACGCTGGCGAACTCGATCCGCAGAAGGCGATCGAACTGGCCGTCGCCAACAAGGTGCGCGTCTACACGGTTGGTATCGGTGCCGAGGCGGTCAGTGTCGACAGCCTGTTCGGCAGCCGTACGATCAATCCGTCGGCCGATCTCGACGTGGCCATGCTGACCTCGATGGCCGAGAAGACCGGCGGCACGTTCTTCCGCGCTCGCGATACTGCCGAGCTGGCCGGTATCTACCGCGAGATCAACCAGCTCGAACCGGTCGCCGACAAAGCCGAAACGCTGCGTCCGGTCGATGAGTTGTACTGGTTGTCGCTGGCGGCAGCGATGCTGATTGCGGCATTGGCGCTGATCCTGCCATGGCTGCGTGCGCATGCTTCGCGATTGCTGGTGCAGCCATGAGCGCACTCGCTGACTTTCACTTTCTGCGTCCGTGGTGGCTGCTGGCGCTGGCCCTGCTTCCGCTGGCGGCCGTGGTCTGGCGTCGGGTTCGGGCGCAAGCGGGCAACTGGAGCGCGATGGTCGATGCGCACCTGTTGCCGCATCTCGTCGATGCCACGATCGAGCCATCGAATAACGGCGCCGCCGTGCTCGCGGGCGTCGTCTGGATCCTCGCTTGTGTCGCCATGGCCGGGCCGGCCTGGGAGCGCGAATCGATGCCGCTGTACCGGAATGACGCGGCCCGTGTGCTCGCGATTGAGCTGGCGCCGACCATGCTCGCCGCCGACATCAAGCCGAGTCGTCTCGAGCGCGCACGCTACAAGCTCAACGACATTCTCGAGCAAAGCCGTGATATGCAGACAGCCCTGATTGGCTACTCGGGTGACGCCTTCGTTGCGGCACCCTTGACTGATGACGTGAATACCGTGCGCAACCTGATCGATGCGCTCGATCCCGGCGTAATGCCGGTAGTCGGCAATGCCACCGAGCGCGCGATCAATCGGGCCCAGGATCTGGTTGCGCAGGCCGGTCTCGACAGCGGCGAACTGATCCTGCTCGCCGACAGTGTCAGCGACGCGGCAATCACCGCTGCACGCAAGGCGCATTCGGCAGGCCTGACCATCTCGGTTCTCGGCATCGGCAGCAACAACGGCGCACCTGTTCCGCTGCCTCAAGGTGGATTTCTGCAGGATGCCAAGGGCAATATCGTGCTGCCGCGCCTGGAAGAATCGGCATTGCGCGCAGTCGCCTCCGCTGGTGGCGGGCGCTATGCCACGTTGACCAGCGACCGCAGTGATCTGAATGCGCTGCTTGCGAATGATTCGATGCAGGCGCAATCGAAAAAGGATGACGAGAACCAGGGGCTGAGCGAACGTTTCCGTGATCGCGGGCCCTGGTTCGTGCTGTTGTTGTTGCCACTGGCCGTATTCGGATTCCGGCGTGGCTGGTTGATGGTATTCGCCCTGGCCTTGATCGCGCCCTCGGCGCCGGTCCAGGCTTTCGAGTTTTCCGATCTCTGGTTGCGTGCCGATCAACAGGCCGCACGCGCGCTGGCCGCCGGTGATGCGAAGCGCGCACAGGCGCTGGCGCAGGATCCCGCCTTGCGCGGCAGTGCGGCCTATCGCGCCGAAGACTACGCAGCAGCCAGCGAAGACTGGGCAAAAAGTATCGGAGCCGATGCGCTGTACAACCAGGGCAATGCACTGGCCAAGGCCGGCAATTACGAGGAAGCGATCAGCGCCTACCAGCACGCGCTCGATGTCGATCCGCAGCTTGACGATGCGCAGGCCAACAAGCGCGCGGTTGAGGAATGGCTCAAGCGCCAGCAATCCGGGCAGGACAAGAATCAGCAGAACAACGACAAGGGAAAATCTGACAAGCAGGACAACAAGGATCAGCAGCAAGACGGTCAGCAACAGGACAAGCAGAAACAGGATCAGGACGAGGACGGCCAGCAAAAATCGCGGGAACAGCAAAAAGACAATCCGTCGGATCAAGAAGATCCGCAGCAGGGCGATTCGCAGAAGGACGAGCAGAACCCTTCCAAACAGGAAAAGGGTGATCAGCCGAAGGATTCAAACCCGGAGTCCGGCAAGGATGAAAAGAGTCCGGTCGATGCGCAGAAGAGCCAAGCCGAGGCCGCGAAAGATCGGCAGCACAAAGATGCACAGCAGAAGCAGTTGGGCAGCGCGATCGATCAGGCGCTGGCGGAGAAAAAGGAAGGCGACAAGCCGAAGGCGACAGTCGTCAGCCCGGAAGATCAGGCCGCGCAGGAGCAGCAACAAGCCCTGCAACAATGGCTGCAGCGCATTCCGGATGATCCCGGCGGCCTGCTGCGGCGCAAGTTCCAGCTCGAATACGATCGTCGCCAGCGCGGCGAAGGTGGTGGTAGATGAAACGTATACATGTGATGATGTGTTTATTGCTCGCCGGCCTGCTGTGGTCGGTCGGTGCCGGTGCAGCGGTGCGCGCCTGGCTCGATCGCAGCAGCATGCAGATGGGTGAGACGGTCACCTTGAATGTCGAGTCCGACGACAGCACAGCCTCGGAGCCGGACTTCGGCGCCTTGCTCGCTGACTTCAATTCGCTCGGCACGCAATCAAGCCGCCAGATCAGCATGACCAATGGTTCGACCAGCGCGAAGACGGTGTGGGCGGTCGGCCTCGAACCCAAACATGCCGGCAGCTTGACCATCCCGGCATTCACGATCGGCGGGCAAAACAGCGATCCATTGACCTTGACCGTGTTGCCCGCTCCCCTCGGAGCGCAAGGCAAGCCCGGCGACAGTTTGTTCGTCGAAGTCAGCGCAGATCCGTTGAACCCGTATGTGCAGCAGCAGGTGCGTTACACCGTGAAGCTCTATTTCGCGGTCAACCTCAGTGATGGCTCGCTCGACGAGCCGGCGGCGGGTAACGCGGTCGTGCAGAAACTCGGTCGCGACAAGCAGTACACGGCGACCCTGCGCGGACAGGCCTATCACGTCCTTGAGCGCAACTATGCGCTGACCCCGGAGCAGAGCGGAGTCTTGACCATGCCGGCACTGAACTTCCGCGGCAGTGCGGTCGACAATTCCGACCCGACCGGATTCTTCCGGCGTGGACGCAGCGTGAGCGCGCGCTCGGATTCGCTGCAGCTCGATGTGCGCGCGAAGCCGGCCAACTGGGGCGCCGCGCCATGGCTGCCGGCAGCATCGCTCACGCTCAGCGACGAAAGCGAGCTGCCGAACGAGATCAAGGTCGGTGAGCCGCTGACACGCACGCTCAAGCTGCGCGCCCAGGGGCTCGGCTTCGAGCAGCTTCCCGAACTCGAAGTCAAGATGCCGGCGGGAGCCGAGGTCTATCCGGACAAGCCCGACACGCGAACCCGTGACGACGGTAGCTGGCTGTATGGCGAGCGCACGCGCAAGTTCGCGATCGTGCCGACCCGGCCCGGCACGCTGAGCCTGCCGGCAGTCGAGGTGCATTGGTGGAACACGACGACCGACCAGATCGAGATCGCAAGCCTGCCGGCGCGCGGGATCACGGTGACCGGAGCCGCACTGACGACCTCGCCAGTTGCGCCCGGCAACGTGTCGCCACTGCCGTCAACATCGGCCAACGATGTCCCAGCGACTACGGTGCTCTATCCCTCGGCAAGCAGTGGAGCGGAGCTGCGCTTCTGGCGCTGGTCGGCACTGCTGCTGGGAACGTTGTGGATCTTTACTGCAGCGCTGTGGTGGCGTTCGCGCAAAGTGACGCGTGTCGCCCGGGTCGCCAGCACGCATACGACGCCGGCACCTGGCCGCAGCGTATTCCTGCGCGCCTGCTCGATGGGTGACCTGACCGGTGCCGAGCGTGCGCTGGTTTCGTGGGCGCGCAGCGAAAAGGCCGGCATCCTCAATCTCGGAGGGTTGTCTTCAGCTCTTGAGGATCCGGTTCAGCGCGAGGTGCTCGATGATCTCCAACGCATGCGCTATGCCGGGGCCAGCGCCGAAGGTCTCGGCGCGCGCCTGACCCGCGCATTTCGCAACGGCTTTGCCTGGGCCAGGCCGACCACCGAAATGGCTTCCTCCTCACCGCTGCCAGCGCTCTATCCGAGCCGAAACTGATTTCGCAACATCGACTCCGGTTCCGTCATTCCGGGGCATGCGGCACACTAGGCCGGTTGATCACTTCACACGGTGGCTGGGCCCATGATTTGTCTTCGAGCAATCCGATCCTCGCGGTGTGCGATGGCGATCCGTCGTTCTGGTGATCTCGCATGAGTGCGCGCAGGCCCATGGCCCTGCATACGAAGATGCTGATCGGCTTTGTCGTTGGTCTGGCGGGTGGCTTGTTTGTGCACTGGTCGAATGGCGGCGATGCCGAATGGGTGCAATGGTTGATGACCTGGATCACCCAGCCGGTCGGCAAGATCTTCCTGCGCCTGTTGTTCATGCTGGTCATCCCGTTGCTGTTCTCGGCGCTGGTCGTCGGCATCGCCGAGATGGGCGACATCCGCTCGCTCGGCCGGGTCGGTTTGAAGACGCTCGCCTATACGGTGATTGTCTCCTCCATCGCCGTCGTCATCGGCATCAGCCTGGTCAACCTGTTCAAGCCGGGCGCGGGAGTCGATCCAGTCGTCGCGCAGCAATTGCTCAGCAACGCCAGCGACAACGCGCAGAAGGTCGTCGCGAGCAGCGCGATGCAGGGCTCAGGTATCGATCTTGTGCTCAATATCGTGCCGACCAATATCATCCGCGCCGCCGCCGACAACGACATTCTTGCGGTGATGTTCTTCTCGATGATGTTCGGCGTCGGCGTCGTCATGACGAAATCGCCATTGGCCTTGAAAACCAAAAAAGTCATCGAGGGTGTATTCGAAATCTCGATGACCCTGATCCACCTGGTCATCCGCTTCGCGCCGTATGCGGTCGCCTGCCTGGTCTTCAATCTGGCTGCGGTGTTCGGCTGGGATCTGTTGTCGAAGCTGGCCGGCTACGTCGGCGTCGCCCTGCTCGCGATGGCGATCCACTTCTTCATCGTCTACTCGGTCAGCGTGCGCTGGTTTGGCGGCATGTCACCGATCACCTTCTTCCGCGGTTCGCAGGAGGCGATCGTGATGGCGTTCTCGACCGCCTCAAGCAATGCGACCCTGCCAACCGCCTTGATGGTGGCCGAAGAGGAGCTGAAGCTGCCGAAGAAGATCTCACGCTTCGTGCTGACCGTCGGCGCGACCGCGAACCAGAACGGCACGGCCCTGTTCGAGGGCGTCACCGTGCTGTTCCTCGCCCAGTTCTTCAATGTCGATCTGAGCGTGACCCAGCAGGCCTTGGTCATGCTGGTCTGCATCCTTGGTGGCATCGGCACTGCCGGTGTGCCAGCCGGATCGCTGCCGGTGATCGCGATGATCTGCGGCATGGTCGGCGTGCCGCCCGAGGGCATCGGCCTGATCCTTGGCGTCGATCGCTTCCTCGACATGTGCCGGACCACGCTCAATGTCACCGGCGATCTGGCCGCTGCCGTGGTTGTCTCGAATGGATTCGAGGAGCCCGAAGATTCCCCATCCCACACCTGAGTTTGCTGATCGAGACGTGATCGCAATGGACGACTCGACACCCTGATCCGATCCGCCGCCGGCTCGGGGGGCTTCGTGCGTCACGCCTTCCGCTGCGGGCAGGAGTAGCGGCAATCTGTCGCCATGCGCCGCAGGAAAAGACAATCCGGCCCTGATCGGCGACAATGCGCACCCCTCTTGCGGTCACCTGCCGGTTCGACCGCGTCATCCAGTCGAGTCCGAACAATGTCGAGCCGTAGAGAACTCGCCAACGCCATCCGCGCGCTGGCCATGGACGCCGTCCAAGCCGCCAATTCAGGTCATCCGGGCATGCCGATGGGCATGGCCGATATCGCCGAGGTGCTGTGGAACGATTTCCTCAGGCACAACCCGAAGAATCCGAAGTGGGCCAATCGCGATCGCTTTGTGTTGTCGAACGGACACGGTTCGATGTTGCTCTACTCGGTGCTGCACCTGACTGGCTATGCATTGCCGATCCAGGAATTGAAGAATTTCCGCCAGTTGCATTCGAAGACGGCCGGACACCCCGAATACAGCGAAACACCCGGGGTTGAAACCACGACCGGCCCACTCGGACAAGGCCTGGCCAATGCAGTCGGTATGGCCCTGGCCGAGCAGGTTCTCGCTGCGCGATTCAATCGCGACAGTCTCGACATCGTCGATCACCGCACGTTTGTTTTCCTCGGTGATGGCTGTCTGATGGAAGGCATTTCGCACGAGGTTGCCTCGCTGGCCGGTACGCTCGGGCTCGGCAAACTCGTCGCGGTCTGGGATGACAACGGCATCTCGATCGATGGCGAAGTCGAAGGCTGGTTTACCGACGATACGCCGGCGCGCTTCGAGGCTTACGGCTGGAATGTGATCCGCGGAGTCGATGGACACGATCCGGCGGCGATCAAGACGGCGATCGAAGCGGCCACCGGTCAGACCCGCAAGCCGACCCTGATCTGCGCGAAGACCATCATCGGTTTCGGTTCGCCGAACAAGCAGGGCAAGGAATCCTCGCACGGCTCGGCACTCGGCAAGGACGAAGTCGCCGCCACGCGGGCCAAACTCGGCTGGAACCATGCGCCATTCGAGATTCCCGCCGACATCTACGCTGCGTGGAATGCGGATGCGGCCGGCGCCGAGCGCGAGGCGGCATGGAATGGATTGTTTGCACGTTATCGCGCGGCGAATCCCGAACTGGCTGCCGAATTCGAGCGTCGCCAGAACGGTACGTTGCCGGAAGACTTCTCGGCCAGTGCCGATGCCTGGATTGCCAGGCTCCAGGCCGAAGGCCCGGCCGTCGCTTCGCGCAAGGCCTCGCAGATGGCCCTCGATGCTTTCGGTCCGCTGCTGCCCGAACTGATTGGTGGCTCGGCCGATCTGGCCGGTTCCAACCTGACCATCTGGAAGGGTTCGAAAAACGTCGCCAGCCATGATGCCTCGGCCAACTACGTCTACTATGGCGTGCGCGAATTTGGCATGAGTGCGATCTCCAACGGGCTTGCCCTGCACGGCGGTTTCATTGCGTACGACGCAACCTTCCTCGTGTTCTCCGACTACGCGCGCAACGCGGTGCGCATGAGTGCGCTGATCCCGACCCGCGCGATCCATGTCTACACCCATGATTCAATCGGTCTCGGTGAGGACGGCCCGACCCACCAGCCGGTCGAACATATGGCCAGCCTGCGCTACATCCCTAACAACGATGTCTGGCGTCCCTGCGACGCGGTCGAATCCGCAGTGTGCTGGAAGCGCGCGATCGAACGCAGCAATGGTCCGTCATGCCTGGTCTTCTCGCGTCAGACCCTCGTGCATCAGCCGCGCAGCGACGAGCAGGTGTCCGCCATCGCGCGCGGCGGCTATGTGCTTTCGGATCCGCCCAGCGCGAAATTTGATGTGATCCTGATCGCGACCGGTTCCGAAGTTGAAATCGCGATGCAGGCGATGCGCATCCTTGCCGACCAGGGTGTCGCCGCGCGCGTCGTCTCGATGCCATGCACAAGTGTGTTCGATGCGCAGCCGGTCGAGTATCGCGAAGGCGTGCTGCCGATGTGGTGCCGTCGACGCGTTGCCGTCGAAGCGGGAGTCACCGATTTCTGGCGCAAATATGTTGGACTCGATGGCGATGTTGTCGGTCTCGACAGCTTTGGCGCATCGGCCCCGGCCGAGGTGCTCTACCAGCACTTCGGCATCACCGCCGAGGAAGTCGCCGATCGGGCCAAGGCGCTCGTCTGAGTGCCGGAACGGATCGGGTAAGCGGGAATCGTGGGAGCGGCTTCAGCCGCTTGTCCCCTCTTGGGGACGATGCGCTTGGCCAGTGCAGGCAAAGGCAACGCGACCAACGGAAGTCCCCTTCTCGGGACGGCTGAAGCCGCTCCCACTGCTTGATGCGAAGGGCAAACAGGTAATTCAGTGGCAGCATTCAACAGCGAACGTGTTCTCAGTGTGCGTCACTGGAACGAATTCCTTTTCAGCTTCACGACCACGCGTGATGCCGGCCTGCGCTTCGAAAATGGCCAGTTCATCATGATCGGTTTGCCGGTCGACGGTCGCCCGCTGCTGCGTGCCTACAGTATTGCCAGCGCAAATTACGAAGAGCACCTGGAATTCTTCAGCATCAAGGTGCCCAATGGTCCGCTGACCTCGCGTCTGCAGCACCTCGCGGTGGGTGACGGGATCCTGATCGGCAGCAAACCGACCGGCACCCTGCTGCTGCAGGATCTCAAGCCTGGCCGCAATCTCTATCTGCTCTCGACCGGAACCGGTCTGGCGCCATTCCTCGCCATCCTGCGCGATCCGGATACCTGGGAGCGCTTCGACAAGGTCATCCTTGCCCACGGCGTGCGCCACGTTGCCGATCTGGCCTATCGTGAGTATTTCGAGAACCAATTGCCCAACCACGAATACTTCGCCGAGGCCGTGCGAGCCAAGTTCATCTACTACCCCTGCGTCACCCGCGAGGCATTCCGCCATCAGGGCCGCATCGACGAATTGCTCGACAGTGGCAAGCTCTGCGCGGATGTCGGCTTGCCGCCACTCGATCCGGCCAATGACCGCGTCATGATCTGCGGCAGCACGGCCATGCTCAAATCCCTCAGTGCCTTGCTTGATTCGCGCGGATTCCAGGTCTCGCCACGTATTGGTGTGCCAGGCGACTACGTCATCGAACGCGCCTTCGTCGATCGCTGAGAGGCATTGGCTCGCGTAGGCCGGAACCCGCGAAGCGGATTCCTGCGCACGAAATATCGTCCCGCAGTTCCGCATATCTACCTCATAAAGCGCAATAGCGCCTGCTGGCAGTTCCGCTACGACAGGCCGCTAGCCGAGAGTGCGATCAAGCAGGTCGGCCAGACGCTTGCCCGCGAGGCAGATCTGTTGTTCGGCAATCGGACGCATGCGATCGAGGTAGGCCTTGTCGATCGTGCGACCACGCGGATAGAAATCTTCATCGCCGGTGATCCGGCAGGATTGCTCGGCCCAGTCGACTGGATCTTGATCGTCGTCTGAAACCTTCAGGCGTTCGAGTCGTAGCGCGTAATCCGTCCAGCGCAGGTGACGGCTGGCGAGGACTTGCGAATCCCAGATCGCGTGCAGGTTGCTGCCCTTGCCGTTGAAGCGCACCTGATGGTTGTTGCCGCCGCGGTCGGATCGGTATCCGGCATGCAGGGGTTGATGGGCATCGCCGACAAAGTGCACGAGATAGCGCAATGCGTCTGCGCGCGTGGCGTCCGTGGCGCTGCGATCACCGAGCACGCCTGCGTAGTGGTTGATGGCGGCCACGACACACTGTCCATCCGCGCAGATCTTTGCTGGTTCGTAGTGGCAGCGAGAATCAGAGAAATTGATGTAGTGCAGGCGTGAAGTCGAGCGCGACAGCTCGCGTTGGGCTGGATCGCTGCGCATCTCGTCGGCCCAGTTGGCGATGTCGGCCAGCGAGGACGCGCCGAGAATGCCGAGCAGGTGCTGAATCTCGGTATGTGTCTTGGCGTCAACCTGCGTTTCTGCCAGCGTGGCGACCATGCGGTGGCCGGCCGGCCCCCAAGCCAGGGCGAACGAGGGCAGCATGACGATCAGGAAAAACAAGGACAGCGGGATTTTCCTCATGCTCCGGAAAATAGTCGTCACGTATGGAAACCCTCGCTGTGCAGCGGAATCTTGAGGAAGGCCTGATCACCTGTTTCAGGCGACGGCAAATGGCCGGCGCGGATATTCACCTGCAGCGCCGGCCACAGCAGTTTCGGTGTTGCCAGGCCGGCGTCACGCTTCGTGCGCAAGGCGATGAAATCGGTGGCCGAGGTATCGCCATGCAAATGGATGTTTGCCGCCTTCTCCTCGCCAATCGTCGTGTGCGCAATCGGCTCCTCGCCTTGCGGCGGGTAGTCGTGGGCGAGATAGACGCGGGTTGCATCTGGCAGCAAGTAGAGGCGCTGGATTGAGCGATACAGGGTTGCCGCATCGGCACCCGGAAAGTCGCAGCGTGCGGTTCCGCTGCGCGGCGCGAACGTCGTGTCACCGACAAAGACCGCATCGCCGAATCGATAGCTCATGCTGTCCGGGGTATGCCCGGGCGTTGCGATAACCTGAGCTTCGAGATCGCCGACGCACAGGGTTTCACCGTCGACGAACAGGGCATCGAACTGACGGCCATCAGCGACGAACTGGTCGTCCAGATTGAATTTTCGCTTGAAGGTTTCCTGCACGATCGTGATGCCATGACCGATGCCGACCGCCGGCGCGGCACTGCCATCGGCAAGCCGGTGCTTGAGCCACGCTGCCGCCGTCAGATGATCGGCATGGGCGTGTGTCTCCAGGATCCAGTCGATCGTCAGTTCGGTGGTCGCGACATATTCGAGCACGCGTTGCGCGCTTTCGGTACTGACCTGACCCGAAGAAAGGTCGAAATCAAGTACCGGATCGATGATGGCGGCACGCCGTGTCACCGGATCGACGACTACATGCGTCCATGTGCCGGTGCTGGTGTGGTGAAAGCTGCGGACCTGGGGATTCATGTTGCGTCCGTGGGATCAGTGGAAACCATAATCTAGCAGACCGCCGCCGAGGCCGTATTCGCGCTTGGTGTTTGTCAGGCATCGAGCCTGCTTGCCGATCCGCGCCGCCAAAGGCCTCGAATGGATCCATCCGAATGGCGCTGTGCGCCCTGTCGGCAGGGCCGTTACAATGGGCCTCCTTTTCCCCTGCCGCGAGGAGTGTGCAATGTCAGTCAAGGTCGCCATCAATGGCTATGGCCGTATCGGCCGCAACATGCTGCGTGCGCTGTATGAAGCTAAGCGCAACGGCGAAATCCAGATCGTTGCAGTCAATGATCTCGGCGATGCGGCGACGAATGCGCACCTGACCCAGTACGACACGGCACATGGCCGTTTCCCGGGCGAAGTCGGTGTCGATGGTGGTGATCTGATCGTCAATGGCGATCGCATCAAGGTGCTGGCCGAGCGTGATCCGTCCAAGCTGCCCTGGGGCGATCTCGGTGTTGACGTCGTGCTTGAGTCGACCGGATTCTTCACCAGCAAGGCCAAGGCCAGCGCGCACATCGCCGGTGGCGCGAAAAAGGTCATCATCTCCGCACCCGGCGGCAACGATGTCGACGGCACCTTCGTCTACGGTGTCAACCACGATCAGTTGACCTCGGCCCACCAGGTCATCTCGAACGCCTCGTGCACGACCAACTGCCTCGCCCCGCTGGCCAAGGTGCTGAACGAGAAGATCGGCATCGTGCATGGCCTGATGACGACGATCCACGCCTACACCAATGATCAGGTGCTGACCGACGTCTATCACTCGGATCTGCGTCGCGCTCGCTCGGCCACGCATTCGCAGATCCCGACCAAGACCGGCGCTGCTGCTGCGGTCGGACTGGTTCTGCCAGAACTCAACGGCAAGCTTGACGGCTTCTCGATGCGTATCCCGACAATCAATGTCTCAGCGGTCGATCTGACCTTCGTCGCCTCACGCGCGACCAGCAAGGAAGAGATCGATTCGGTCATGCAGGCTGCAGCCGGTGGTGCCTACAAGGGCGTGATTGGCGTCAACACCCTGCCGCTGGTCTCGATCGATTTCAACCACAACCCGCTGTCATCGGTTTACGACGCAACCCAGACCCGCGTCATGGGCGGCACCCTGGTCAAGGTGCTCGCGTGGTACGACAACGAGTGGGGTTTCTCGAACCGCATGCTGGATATGACTTTGGCGTTGGTGAATGCCAAATAGCGGAAGTGGGGAGTAGGGAGTAGGGAGTAGGGAGTAGGGAAAGGCGATTTCCCGCACTTCCACAATCAGCGCGAATCACGCTCTTCCTATTTCCCACTCCCCACTTCCGACTCCCCGCTCTAGTGCGCCACCAGCATCGGCAGATTGCTGTGCTGGAAAAGGTGCCGGGTGACACCGCCGAGGACGAGTTCGGTGATGCGGGACTGGCCCCAGGCGCCGATCACGATCAGGTTGGCGTCGACCGCATGCGCGGCCTCGAGCACGGCCGGGCCGTGATCCTTGGCCGGTTTGAACAGCCGGAATTCGGCAGTGACGCCATGGCGCTCGAACCAGGCGCGAAGATCGATCTTCGGCAGGTTGTCGAAACCGAGCAGACCCGCGTTCGGTTCGCCTTCGAGCACGGTCACCTGCGCTGCGCGCTTGAGCAGGGGCAGGGCACCGCGGATCGCGAGCATGGCCTCACGGCTGGCATTCCACGCCACCAGCATGTGCTCGCCGACCTTGTCGATTCGAGCACCCTCGGGCACGACCACGACCGGAGCCGATGAGCCAAACACGGTTCGTGAAGCGATACCCCAGCCGACCGGTGCATCGGGGTTTGCACAAGGGCGTTCGGCAACGATCAGATCCGACCAGCGCGAGGCATGACAAAGTGCATCGACGACATCGCCCTGGACGACCTGGAAATCGCCCGGCAAGCCGTGTCGATCGAGTAGTTCGCGCCACCACGGCTCGCGTGCGCGGGCCGCTTCGAGCAGATGGCTGGTTTCGTTGACCTGCACGGCGACCGCTTCCGGTGAAACAAATGCGGCCGTTGACAGGGCGACGACATGCAGGCCGAGTACATGTGCATCGAGCCGTTTGCCCAGGGCAAGACCGGCTTCGACTGCCGGTCCGGCACTTTCGCAATTGCGCAGATGAATGACGACGTCGAAGTCGGACATGGTCGAATCCTCGCGTAATGGGTTGCCATCAGTCTACGCCGAGCCGGTGAAAGTGGATCATGCGACAGAATGTCAGCGCGCTTCACTGGTGATTGTGCTGACGCAGCAACGCACGCAGAATGTGGTCTTGCAATGGAGAGGGCGGAATCATGCGTGCAGTATTGATCCTTGCTGCGTCGACCGTTTTGCTGTTTGCCGTTCCTTCGGCCCAGGCAGCCCAGATCGATTGCGAGCTGCGCTTCTCGATGTCCGGCTGGTCGGCGTTCTACAAACATTCGACCGGAACCGGTACGGTGACTTGTGACAATGGCCAGTCGATGAAGGTCAACATCTCGGCCAAGGGCGGCGGTCTCACATTCGGCAAGTCAAGGATTGACAATGGCATCGGCAAGTTCACCGAGGTCTATGCGATCGAGGACATCATCGGTGGCTACGCGACGGCCGAAGCGCATGCCGGAGCGAACAAGTCGGCCAGTGCGCGGGTCGTGACCAAGGGCCCCATCTCACTCGCGCTGTCGGGCAAGGGCAGAGGTTGGGACCTTGGTGTGGCATTCGGCAACTTCATCATCAGCCGGCGCTGACTGCGCGACCGATCCTGCCGTGAACCACTCGCCGATCCATCCGCACTATTCGCAGGCCGAGGAGATTGCCTCGAGTCTGAGTCACGCGCTCGGCATCGTTCTCGGTATCGCCGGGCTCGCTGTGCTGGCTGCGTTTGCGGCCTTGCATGGCGGCGCCTGGCGCATCGTCAGCGTGAGCATCTATGGAACCACCCTGATCCTGCTGTTTACGGCTTCCACGCTCTATCACGCGGTGTCGAATGTCAGGGCCAAGCCGGTGCTGCGTCTGCTCGACCATTCGGCCATCTTCCTGCTGATTGCCGGCACCTACACCCCATTCGCCTTGATCAGCTTGCGCGGGCCGTGGGGCTGGAGCCTGTTCGCGATCGTCTGGACCCTCGCGGCCATCGGCATTGCTCTCGAGCTTCGCCACGTACGCAATCGTGTAGTCGCGGCCCTGCTCTACCTGGGCATGGGTTGGGTCGGCGTGTTCGCGATCAAGCCGATGATTGCGAATATCGAGCCAGGCGGTCTCTGGCTGCTGTTTGCGGGCGGGCTCTGCTACACGCTCGGCGTACCGTTCTACTTGTGGAAACGGCTGCCCTACAACCACGCCTTGTGGCATTTGTTCGTGCTCGCGGGCAGCGTGCTCCAGTTCTTCTCGATCCTGCTCTACGTGCTGCCGGAAAACTGATCCCGGCACGGGCGCCAGCGGGCGTGCTTTCGGGCTAGAACAGATGGGCGAGGGCAAAGACCCCGAGCATCGTGAAGCACAACGCGATTCGGGCCAGCGTGCCGAAGATGAATCCGAGCCAGGCGCCGACACCGACACTGGCCGAGCGCTTGAGCGTGCTGCCGGCGATCAACTCTCCAGCGACAGCGCCGACAAACGGCCCGAGGATCAGGCCGACCAGGCCGAAAAAAAGTCCGATGACGGTGCCAAGCGCAGCACCGAACAAGGCCCATCCGCTGGCGCCGACACGCTTCGCCCCAAACACGCTGGCGAGCAGGTCGACAATCACGGCCAGTGCGGTCAGCACGCCGAGGATGGTCAGGGTCGGCCAGCCGATGTGGCTGAAGTCGCCAGCCCAGGCGGCGAGAATCATGCCGACATAGACGATTGGTACGCCCGGAAGCGCCGGAAGCACGCTACCAATCGTGCCAATCACGATCAGGACTGCGGCAAGCAGGTAAAGGAGAATCTGGGTGGTCATGCGGGTCGCTGTGCAGGATGGGCAATGGATTCTATCGGGGATTGCCAGTTGACATCGATCTCGACTGTCCGCTCACGTGATCAACGCCGCTGCCGCCAGATGAACCTTCGACAGCGAGGCGGCGTCACCAGCATCAAGCAGATATTCGGGTCGCTTCAGTCGCTGAGACAGCATGTCGCCCGGAGACGCTGTCGCAACTGGCGCATTTCGTGCAGTATGCAATTCGACAGTTCGACAGCCTTCCGGGCCACCGCTGGTGGAAACAGTGGATGCGCCGGATTCGCGTCGATCCTCGAAAGGAGATTGGCCACTCAAGTGAGCGAGCCCAATGCCAGCAGTCGAATGGGCGAGGCGGAAAATCCTTCCGGATCCGGTTCGCACTCGCGACGCATTTTGCGATTCGAGTTCGCGTCCCTGATCGCGCTGGCCGCGCTGGCGGTCATGCTCACCGCGACCATGCTCGAACTGCAGACCAGCGCCACCGCCTACATCATCGGCGAGAGTCACTGGTCGAAGGCCCAGCAGAGTACTTCGCACGAATTGCACCGCTATGCGGCCAGCGGCGATCCGCAACAATTGCGGCAGGCGCGGGAGGCGTTGCTTGTGCCCTTGGGCGATCGTCTGGCGCGTCTCGCCCTCGAGCGGGATCCGCCGGATTTCGCAGCCTCCCGGCAGGGATTCCTGCAGGGACTGAACGCGCCGGAAGATGTCGATCGCTTGATCCGCATGTATCGATACTTCCACAATGCGCCATTCTTCCGGGAGTCTGTCGAAAGGTGGCGCGCCGGTGACCAGCATGTGCTCGAATTGCAGCGCATCGGCGAGGAGATGGAAGCGAGCCTTGCGCGCGGTGGAGTGACAGTTGCACAGAAAACAGCCTGGCAGCGCCAGATACTGGCGGTCGATGCGGCGCTGCGCCCCGTCGAGGCCGCTTTCTCGCAATCACTGGTCGATGGAACGCGGATGCTCAAGAGGGTGCTGATCGTCGTCAGCATCCTGCTCTTCCTGGCCATCGCGTGGCTCGGCATTCTGATCCTGCGCTGGACCTCGCGGCGCATCCGCGCCAGCGAAGGCGTGTTTCGTTCGGCCTTCCATCAGGCCGCTGTCGGCATGCTCAGGATGCGCCTCGATGGCCAGATCCTCGAAGCCAACGCGGCCATCTGCGCAATATTGGGTTACACGGCGGAGCAACTGCAGGGCTTGCGCTTGAACGAAATCCTGCATGCAGAAGCGCTTGCTGCAATTGCCGGGCACGCGGATGGTGAAATCGAATGGACGCTTTGCGAAGTCCCCGTCGAGCAGCGCTTCCTGTGCAAGGATGGCAGCAGTCGATGGATGCGCTGGACCGCATCGACGATCGACAGCGAAACGGATGGCAAAGAGCGCGTTTTTGCGATCGTCGAGGATGTCTCGGAGAGCCGTCGCCTGGCCGAGGAAATGAGGTATCAGGCCAGCCACGATGCGATGACCGGCCTGGTCAACCGGCGCGAGATCGAGAATCGACTGCGCCAGAGCATCGAGACCGCACGCAGCTTCGGTGGCGAGCATGCCTTCCTGTTTCTTGATCTCGATCAGTTCAAGTTGATCAACGATACCTGTGGTCACGTCGCCGGAGATCAGTTGCTGCGCCAGATTGCCGGCGTGCTGATGTTGCACATGCGCAGCAATGACTGGATGGGCCGTCTCGGCGGTGATGAATTCGCGATCTTTCTGGAGGGATCCGGCCTCGAAGAGGCGCTGCATATCGCCGAACGCCTGCGGCGCGCCTTGTCGGCATCGAACTTCCCATGGGAGGGGCGTCGGTTCAATGTGAGCTGCAGCGTCGGCATCGCCCAGGTGACCGGTGATCAGATCGACGTCGGCGACGTGTTGCGCGCGGCCGATCGTGCCTGTTATCAAGCCAAGGAAGATGGTCGCAATTGCGTCCGCGTCTATCGTGAATCCGACCAGGCCATGCGTCGTCGTCGCGATGATCTGGCCTGGGTCGCCGAGATCCGTCAGGCCATCGTCGATGGGCGCATCGTGCTTTACGCGCAACGGATCGAGGCCTTGCATGGTCGCGAAACCTTGAGCTACGAAGTTCTGGTTCGCCTCGTCGATACGAGCGGCGAGGTCTGTTCACCCGACCGCTTCCTGCCGGCCGCCGAACGTTTCGGTGAGGCGATTTCGATCGACCGCCTGGTCATCGCGATGGCGCTGCGCCAGCTTGAGGACAGCCCGGCGCATGTGCAGGCGCTCGATCTCTGCCATCTCAATGTGTCGGCGCAATCGATCGCCAATCCCGAATTCCGCAATCATGTCACCACCCTGCTCGACATCACCGGGGTGCCGCCCGCCAAGCTCTGTTTCGAGCTGACCGAGACAGCTGCGGTCAGCAACATGACGCGGGCGCGGGAGTTCATCGACGAGATGCGCTCGCGTGGGTGCAAGATTGCGCTCGATGATTTCGGCAGCGGCATGGCTTCGTTCGCGTATCTGAAGTCCTTGCCGGTCGATGTGCTCAAGATCGACGGCGTGTTCGTGCGCGACCTCGCCAACAACGAGGTCGACCCGGTGCTCGTGCGCTCGATGTGCGAAGTCGCGCGATCGCTTGGCAAGACCACGGTTGCGGAGTGGGTCGAGGATCGCAAGCTGATCGATCGCCTGCGCCAGCTCGGCGTCGATCAGGCGCAGGGCTATGGCATCCATGAGCCCTGCGCGCTTGGCGAACTGATCGCCATGGCCCCGATCCCGAAAGCAGCCGGGAACTATTGATAGGCTCTTCGTGAAAACCTGTGGGTGAACTTGATGCGTTGTTCGCGGCGTAACCCTTGCAGGACAACGCTCTTCAGGTTTCTGTGTTGTCGTGGAATCCGGCGCGCTTTGTTGACGGTCAGTTCAGTGAAGCAACTGCGGCGTCTGCCGGGCGCCTATTGATTCCGTGGCTTTCGTCCCCGGGCAACAGTCAGCAGGTTTGTGATCGGAGTGTTCCCCATTCGTCCCGCGCGGATTGGGTAGGTTGGTGGTGAGCGCAAGCGAACCCCAACAGCCATTGTGGCAGGCTTGCCGCCATGCGGATGGGGGATCGCAATCCGTTGGGGTTCGCCTGCGCTCACCCCAACCTACAACGGAAGGCGCTCACCTGCATCCTGCTGCAGCAATGAGAACCGATGAATTCACCCACACGATTTCACGAAGACCCTATTGATAGTTGTCGACTCAAATCTGGTTGATATCGAACTTGATCGGAACCAGGCCGCGCGCCTCGACGTTCACGCCATTGATCTGCACGGGTCGAAAACGCCAGCGCAGCACGGCATCGCGGGCGGCACGATCCAGCGATCGGTAGCCGCTGCTGCGCGCGACCTCGGTGTCGATCGGCAGACCATCGCGACCGACGAGGACACGCAGCAGCACCGTGCCCTGCTCGCCGCGACGCCTTGATTCCATCGGATAGCGCGGCTCGACGACGCTCTCGTAGGCCAAGCTCGCGTTCGACGCGATGGCGGGATTGGCAGCGATGATTTCAGTCGCAGTGGTCGGCTCGGCGACCTCGCTGACCGGCATCGTCACCGGTACAGCCATGACGCTGACCTCGTTCACGACCGGCCGCTGTACAGGCACCGGTTGCACTTGGCGGCGGACGATGGTTTGCGGTTGCGGCTCGGGTGGGACTTCGGTGACCGGCAGTTCGGGCACGGCTTGGTGGATCTTGATCGTGACAACGGGTGGCTCCGGCTTCCAGACAGGCATCGCGACCGGCAATGCGAGCAGCACGAGGGCGGCGACATGCAACCCGAAGCTGCCGCTGAGGCCGCTGATGCGCAGCCAGTTCCACTTGGGCTCGAAACTCCGTTGCAAGGCATGTGTGGCCATGATCGTCCCCTTTGTCGTTGGTCGGCAAAGAGCTGCAACGATGCAGGGATGGATCCGGGGTTAGCGGCCGGTCGCGGGTTCCGCCCCGCGTGAGCTGATCGCCATTCCTCTGCAATCGAAACCGCGGGAGCGACTTCAGTCGCGATGCGTATTGCCGAGTTCAAGGCAACGCATTGTGACTCCGGAAAAGTTCGCCGTTCTTTCCGCTCACCGCTCACCGCTCACCGCTCACCGCATGCGATCAGTCGGACGTGGCGATGTCGAGCAGGTACGCGATCTTGCGCGCTCGCCGCAGGCGCTTGATTGCGGCTTCGGCGCGCGATGCGCTGGCTCGATCCGGAAACGGGCGCGAGCCAATCAGGCGCAGCGGAGGGTTGGCCCGTGTATAGCGCGCGCCCTTGGCGCCAACATGTGCCGCATAGCGCGCTTCGAGATCATTGGTGATGCCCGCGTAGTACGAACCATTGCGGCACTCGATCAGGTACAGGCACCAGGATTTTTCCACAACCGGCTTGCCCGCCACGGTCAATCCAGGCTCTTGCGGAAGCGACGGACGGCGATTGCAAGGATGATGACGACGAAGCCGACCAGCGACAGCAGCTCGATCCACAGTTCACCAAGGCCGGCGCCGCGCAGCATGATGCCGCGGATCAGGCGCAGGAAATGGGTCAACGGGAAGGCCTCGGCGATCCACTGCGCCACGCGCGGCATGCCGTCGTAGGGAAACATGAAACCCGACAGCAGGATCTGCGGCAGAAACAGGAAGAATGCCATCTGCATGGCCTGGAACTGCGTCCTGGCCAGGGTCGAGATGAGGATGCCGAGAGCGAGCGTTGCCGCGATGTAGGTCAATGCGGCCAGATAGACATCAAGCAGCGATCCGCGCACCGGCACCTTGAACACGATCAGGCCGAGGATCAGCACCAGGCTCACCTGGATCAGGCCGATGCCGACGTAGGGCAGCACCTTGCCGATGGTCAGTTCGGTCGGCGAAAGTGGCGTCGCGATCAGCATTTCCATGTTGCCGCGCTCGCGTTCGCGGACGATCGCCATGCCGGTGAAGATGGTCATTGTCATGGTCAGGATCACGCCGATCAGGCCCGGCACCGTATTGATCTGCGCGCGCCGTTCCGGATTATAGAAATTGACAATCTCGACCGGACGTACCGTCTCGGTGCCGGGCCGGTACGTGAGCGAGGTCAGCGGGAAGCTCGCAAGCTGGCGTGCTGCCGCCTGTACCGATTGATCCGAGCCATTGACCATGACTTGCCAGGTAGCCCGGTTGCCGCGTTCAAGTCGTTCCTCGAAATCGCGCGGTATGACGACAGCCGCTTCAATTTCGCCGCTGCGCAGCAGGATCTCGATCTGTTGTGGGGAGGAGACGTGATGACGGAAATCGAGCACTTGCGAGGAAGCCAGTTCGGCAATGAGTTCGCGCGAGCGCCAGGTGTTCGATTGATCGAGCACGGCGGCTGGCAGGTGGCGGATATCGAGATTGATCGCGAAGCCGAACAGCAACAGTTGCAGGGTCGGGATGCCAATGATCATGCCGAAGGTCAGGCGGTCGCGCGAAAGCTGGCGCAGCTCCTTGCGGATGACGGCGAACAAGCGTCCGAAGTTCACTGTCCGTCCTCCTTGCGACCGCGGGTGACGGCGACGAAGACATCCTCGAGGTTCGCTTCGGTCGGCGCGATCTCGGCGTCGACGCCGGCTTTCTTCAGTGCATCACGCAACCAGTCGACGCCATCTTCCTTGCGGTCGGTGAGTACACGCAAGCTGGCGCCGATCTGGGCCACGCCAAGCACATGTGGCTCCCTGGCCAGTGCTTCCTGCAGCCGTCTCGGCTTGTCGCTGTCGACACGCAAGGTCATGCCGGGCAAGTCGGCCATCAGATCAGTGGGAGTGCCATCTGCAACGAGTCGGCCGTGATCGAGAATGGCCAGGCGATGGCAGCGTTCGGCCTCGTCCATATAGTGGGTCGAGACGAGCAGGGTGGTGCCGGCATCGGCAAGTTGGAACAGGGATTCCCAGAAATCGCGCCGTGATTGCGGATCGACCGCGCTGGTCGGCTCATCGAGCAGGAGCAGCTCCGGTTTGTGCATGACCGCCGCGGCGAGGGCGAGCCGCTGGCGCTGTCCGCCCGACAGGGTGCCGGCCAGTTGCTTGCGCAATTCGCCGAGGTGGTATTGCTCGAACAACTCAGCGAGGCGGGTCTTCGCCTTTTGTCCCGACAGTCCATACACGGCCGCCAGGAATTGGAGATTCTCGGCGACGCTCAGGTCTTCGTAGAGCGAGAACCTCTGCGTCATGTAGCCGATACGGCGCTTGACCGCCTCGGCCTCGGCGGGAAGTTGATGGCCGAGTACGCTCACCGAGCCTTCGCTGGCCGAGAGCAGGCCGCAGAGCATGCGGATCGTCGTCGATTTGCCGCAGCCATTCGGGCCAAGAAATCCATAGACCTCGGCACGACGCACGCGCAGGTCGAGATGATCGACCGCGACGACATCGCCGAAACGTTTGCTCAGGCCTTTGGCGACAATGACCGCTTCGTTCGGATCGGGCCGGGCCGAGTTTGAGTCGTCGCTCATGGTTCAGGGCGCGTCGGTTCTTTCGCCACCACTGCACTGCGCCTGCGCTGGAATGCCGGCGGCGAGCGCCTGTGCATCCGGTCCTTCGAGAACGAGTTCGGCGCGGTAGGCGAGTCGGCTGGCGTCGTCGCCGGTCAACGCGAAGTAGGGCGTGAAGGCCGGATCGGAACGGATGCTGCGCACGCGGGCGCGGAACGGCTTCCCGGTTCCGGTTGCGCTGACTGTGCATGCGCTGCCTTGGCGGATGTGGCTGCGCTGGCTGGCCGGGACATAGACGCGTGCGTAGATCGGTCCGGCGAGCAGACTGACAAGAACGGCTCCGGCCGCCGGTTGGTCGCCGAGTTTGAATGGCAAGGCATCGATCCAACCATCACGCGGGGCGGCAACGTCGTAGCGGGCACGTTCCAGTTCGAGTTGGGCGACGACGGACTCTGCACTGGCCATGCTGGCCTCGGCCTGCTCGATGTCCTCGATGCGCGTGCCGTTGAATTTTTCGGCGAGGCGTGCGTTCGCGGCATCGCGCTGCGCCGTCGCATTGCGCAAGGTGGTTTCGGCCCGGTCGAGGTCGGCCTGTGCGATCAGGCCGCGCTGGCGGATTTCGGCGAGTCGATCGCGTTCGCGTTTTGCGTTGGCCGTGCTCGCAACCGCGCCGGCAAGATCGGCGCGGGCGGCATCGATCGTTTCGATGCGGCTGCCATTGCGCAGTTCGGCAAGCATGGCTTCGGCGCGACGGACATCGGCGCGCGCCTGCCCGATGCGTGCATCGATTCGGCGTGGATCGAGTGAAAGGATCGGATCTCCCGCATGCACCGCGTCACCTTCGACAACCTCGATGCGGGTTATGCGCTCGGATGCCTGCGCAGTCACCGCGACGCGCTCGCGTTCAAGCGTGCCGAGCAGCAGCGATTCGTCGGACGATTTGCAGCCGCCGAGGACGGACACAAGTGCGATGCCAGCGATGATCAGACGATTCATTCCGGTGGCTCCAAGCCGCGTTCAAGCACGGACGGTGCTTGACTTTCAAGGTTGCGGATTCCGCATGAGCAGACCCTGGCGGGTTCGCTTGGCGGCATCAGCATCATCACAAAGGCGTTGCACATCGCAGCACAGGATAGAGGTTGTAGCGGTCATCCCATGAGGCATGGCGTTGGGCGAAGAAGCCAAGTCGCGCGAATGGATCCTTGACGAAGGCAGGATCGCTGGCCATGCGCGCGTTGAATTCCGCGGCAAGCTTTGGATCGTCCTTGAGCATCTGCCGCGCCACTTCTTCGGCGACGTAGGGTTCCATGTATTCCTTCATCTCGAATGCGCCGTTGAATTCGCCCCAGGCGGCCAGCGAGTCAGGAGCCTGCGGTTCCAGCATCGCGATCACCAGGCGTGCCTTCGGCTGGTTGATCGGCACGAACAGCGAACCGGCCGTGATATCACGGGTTTCGGGTTTCCACGCTCCTTCGAGGGTCAGCGTCTGATGGTTCTCGAATGATTGCGTGCCAAAGCTCGTCTTGCTCGCGCGAAATGATTCGAGCGCGGTCTTCGGCGTGTTCTGGCCAATGACATGGAATGCGATGTCGTGCTGGCTGAGTCTGGCGCCGAGCCAGTCGGCATGCGCGGCCGGAATCACGTAGCCGCCGCTCGGGGCGGTGATCCTGGCATCGGGTTGCACGTCGTCACGCAACGGGATTTTCCAGATCATCGGCTTCGATTCGTCGTAGCGCGTCATCAGCGTGCCCGAGATCTCCGACGGTGTTCGTGTATAGGCATAGCCGCGGAAATCGATCAGGTGACTCTTTTCGGTCGCCTTGTAGCTCAGTGCCACATCACTGCCGCCGAGTTGCGCGGCGCGTCGATCTGCCGCTGCCGCAAGTACCAGCCAGTCCTCGCCACGCGCCGCAGTCAGTTCGAGCAGGTCGATGATCGTGTTGCGGGTTGCGCGCACTCGGGTTGCGTAGTCCTTCCATGAATGGGTTTCGACGAGGATGCCGAAGCGGTTGCGCAACGGCATGTAGCCATGTGAAAAGCGCGCTGGCGGTACGTTGTCCTCGAAGCCCGAAGCGGGGTTGTCGTAGTCGACAAACGAGGGATAGAACGCCAGCGGCAACGAGCCCTGCGTGGCGAGCGTGTCGACCACCGAAGTACGCAAGGCCAGCCCGGCCTCTCGCAGCCCGGCATCGCCGGAATACAGCGGCTCGACATTGATCGAGATGTCGTGCTCGAACTTGGCTCCGTCGGTCACATGCAGGTCGACCAGGGCAATCGGATCCCAGGCATTCATCAGCGACAGCATGGCCCGCATCTCGGGTGCGTCAGTCTTGACGTAGTCGCGGTTGAGATTGAAATTCTGTGCGGTCGTGCGCCAGCCCATTTCTTCGGGACCGCGCTGGTTCGGTCGGTTCCAGACCTTGAAGCGCTCATGGCCGTCGATGTTGAAGACCGGCACGAAGATCCACACGAGCTTGTCCAGCACGCCCTTGGCGGCGCGGCCGTCGAGTACCTTGCGCAAGGCGAGGAAGCCGGCATCCTTGCCGTCGATTTCGCCAGCATGGATGCCGCCCTGAATCAGCACCACGGGCAGCTTGCGCGCATGCGCGGCATCGGCGCTGAGTGCGCCACTGCGCGAGACGACGAGAGCCTGCATCGGCCGGCCTTCCGGGGTCTTGCCGAATTCGATGCAGCGCACCGCATCGGGATACTTCCTCGCGAAAGCGGCGCACAGACGGATCACTTCGTCATAGTGGCCGGTGCGCTTGAACGCGGATTTTTCGGCGACGGTCGCAAGCGGGTCGGCTGCGGCGATCGCCCAAGGCGCAACAAGCAGGGCAAACAGGACGGTCAGGATGGTACGCATCATCGGAATTTTCGTTGGATAGTCCCGCCGATGTTAGCAGCCTGTCGTGCCTTGCCGATTGAAGCGGGCCGGCCACTATTCCACGTCAGCCAATACCGTGGGAGCGACTTCAGTCGCGATGCGTTTTTGCGGCAGCGCCTGCAATTGCTCCTGCATTGCAGGCATACATGCCATCCATGGCAATACGCATCGCGACTGAAGTCGCTCCCAGTGAAAACCCAAGGTGCGATTCGACTTCGTGGCATCATTTTACCCATCTGCGATAGCGCATTGTCCGAGCATGATCGAATGAGTCCTGCCACGAGCTTGTCCAGAATACCGCTGGTCATCGCCCATCGGGGCGCCAGCGCGCTGCGCCCCGAACACACCCTCGCCGCCTACGCCAAGGCGATCGACGACGGCGCCGACTTCATCGAGCCGGATCTGGTCATGAGCCGCGATGGTGTACTTGTCGCGCGACATGAAGTCGAACTGAGTCGCTCTACCGACGTGGCCACCCTTGCGGAGTTCAAGGCGCGGAGAACGACGAAACAGATTGACGGAGTACTCGTCGAAGGCTGGTTCTGCGATGATTTCAGTTACGTGGAATTGTGCCGTCTGCGTTGTCGCGAGCCGATGCCGGATCTGCGCAGTCGCGAATACGACGGCCTGTACACGATCCCGAGCCTTGATGAAATCGTCGAACTCGCCGAGCGCGAATCACGAGGCCATGGGCGTCTGATCGGCATCATTCCGGAAATCAAGAACTCGACCTGGTTCCATTCGGTCGGCATGGATCCGGAGCGCGCAATTGTTGCAGCGCTTGGACGCCATGCCCATCTTCAGTGCGCCCCCTTCGCGGTCCAGTCATTTGAGGTGTCCAACCTGCAGGTGCTGCATCGGTTGATCGGCGATCGGGCCAATGTCTCATTGGTGCAATTGATCGGCGACCCCGATCATTTGCCGTTTGACCGACTGGTCCATGGCGATTCGCGACACAGCTATGCGTCGATGCTGAGTACAACGGGCTTGCGCGAAATCGCGCTATACGCCGATGTCGTAGCCGCCCATGTGCGCCGCATTCTTCCGCTCGATGCAGATACCGGCCTACCCGGTTTCGCAGCAGCCTGGTTGGCTGACGCGCATGCGCTCGGCCTGCAAGTGCATGCCTGGACCCTGCGCCCGGAAAACCGGTTTCTGCCTCCCGCATTGCGTTGCGGTGACGATCCAGCGCAGCGCTGCGAACGCGGATGTCTCGCCGAAATGCAGGCACTGATCGCAGCGGGTGTCGACGGCCTGTTCACCGATGATCCGGCGCTTGGCCGACGCGCGGTTGACACGACGGCGCAGGGTGATTGAACCGGAATCGATTGCCAGGTGCGATTTTGCCGGCCGGCAAGGCTGCCGGTTGACGTGACTTCCCGCACGCGCCGAATCGTCCGGATCCGGGCCTACTGTTTTGCCTGAACAGCCCAGACCCGGTTGACAGGGTTCCGCAAGCAAAATACGATTGATGTCGTACTTACTTTGACCGATCTTTCAGGTGCTGCCACTGCAGCTTCATTCAACCCGTTTCCGCGTTGCGTCGTCGACAGGCGCAAGTCGGGAACTTCACACTTTCAGGAGTTCAACATGTTTCGTGCAATTTCATTGACCGCCCTGGTTCTGATGCTGGTCGCCTCGCCCCTGCTTGCCAAGCAGAAAGCCCAGGAAAATGTGGTCATTGCCGATACTGCCGACAAGTTCGCCGTCCTTGTCGACAAAATCCGCAGCCAGATGGCGACTGGAAAGCGCTATGAATTCCTCAGCCCAGGCGACCGCAAACTGGTCAATCAGTCCTTGGACAAGATGGGTGAATTGCTCGATGCCCGCGGTTCGGTCGAGGCCATGTCGCTGGACGACCGCACCCGGCTGTTCAATGAGCAGGAGAGAGCCAACGGCATTCTCGCCAAGAACGCCGATGATCGCCTGATCTGCACACGCGTGGCACCGACCGGCTCGCATCGCCCGGTAACCGACTGCAAGACCTTTCGTGAGACGGAGGAAATTCGCAAGAATGCGCAAACCCAGCTTCAGGAAATGACCAAGTACCGCGGCGACTAGCCCGGACCCGTAATTGCTGCGGCTTCACCTTAGCTTCTGCTCCAGCTGACGGGAGAAGCATGCAGCAGCGACTGTTTTCGGGCCGAATCAACAATTGCACTGACGGTTCGTACGAGCGCTGTTCGACGGCCCGGTAGCAAGGAAAAGCCGCAGCTCACACTGCGGCTTTTCTGTTGCGTCAGCGCGGCTCTCGGTTGATCGCCACAGACTCAAGTTCAAAGTCGGTTTGCTGTCTCGCGGTCGCTGCCAGCCCGAACGTATTTGGGCTAGCCTCGGCGCGTCGCTGCCGGCTGGGCAGATCCGCCGCATCGATTCCCCGCCAGCAATGGTCGAGCCTTGCGAGGCGGAATGCTCCTTGCTCCAACGACGGCAGGTGGGAGCGGGCGTCGCTGGCATGCGCCACCAGGGCCTGATGTCGCAACCCATGTCGCTCAGGCGACGCAGGATCGGTGGATTTCGGAGTATGGTCACCCGGTTGTGACCGCGCCTTGAGGAGTCCGCGCATGCCTGTGTCAAAGCGGGATCGTCTGAATATCTGTCTCGCTGGCTTGCGGCTGGCAACCTCTGTCGCGCTCGATGTCCACGCCCAGTCGGTCGATCCGGCGCAATTGAACGGTCTTCAATGGCGTCTGCTCGGGCCGTTTCGCGGCGGCTGGGGAACCATGGCGGCGGGTATTCCCGATCAACTCGATACGTTCTATTCCGGTGCCGCCGGCGGTGGGATATGGAATACCACGGACGCCGGTGCGACCTGGCAATCGAAGTCCAACGGACTTGATGACGCGGCGATCGGGGCAATCGCGATCTCGGATTCGGATCCGAAGGTGATCTACGCCGGCAGCGGCCATCCCGAGCCACGCAACGACATCCAGTCCGGCAACGGCCTGTACAAGTCGGTCGATGGTGGCGAGCACTGGCAATACGCCGGTTTGCGCGAGACGCGTCACATCGGCGCGATTCTCATCGGCAGGAATAATCCCGATGTCGTTTTGGTCGGCGCGCTCGGCCACTGGTTCGGGCCGAATCCCGAGCGCGGTGTCTTTCGCAGCACCGATGGCGGCAAATCGTGGAAAAACACCCTGTATGTCGACGAACAATCCGGCGTGGTCGATCTCGCCATTGATCCGGCCCGACCGAACAAGGTGTATGCCGCATCGCGGACGGCGCGCAACTGGCCGTGGCTGAGCTACTTCACGCCGATCGAAGGCGAGGGCAGCGCGATCTGGCATTCGAGCGATTCGGACCAGACCTGGCGGCGCCTTGGCGGTGAGGGGTGGCCGAGCGGCAAGCTCGGTCGCATCGGCCTTGGCGTAACCCATCTCGACAACGATGCGACGCGGAACCGACGTCGAAGGCGCGGACCGGGTGCCGACTGTGGCGCAGGAAGCCGTGCTGGCCGACTACCGGATGCGCCTCGATCGTTCGCTCGATGCCTGGAAGCGACTACGCGAAATCGATCTGGCTTCGCTCAACGCCCAGCTTGTCGCCAGCGGAGCAAGGCGCATCGAAGTGCCGAGTGCGCAGGCGATCGAATTGGGTGGAGAGGCCGAATCGAAGGATCTTCCCTGAGCGCAAGAGTGCACGCCATCGCCTTGAACCTGCGCCATGACTTCCATCCACAAGGACACACGCCATGACTATTCTGATTCTCGGTTTGCTGATCTTTCTGGGCATCCATTCAGTGCGGATTTTCGCCGACGAATTTCGCCGCCGGATAATCGCGAAGCTCGGAACTAATGGCTGGAAAGGGCTCTACGCCCTGATTTCAATCGTCGGCTTCGTGCTGATAATCTGGGGCTTCGGTCTTGCACGTCAGCAAGCGGTGCTGCTCTACGTGCCACCGCTGGCGTTGCGCCACGCCAATTCGCTGTTCACCCTGCTAGCGTTTGTCCTCGTCGCCGCCGCCTATGTGCCGCGCAATCACTTGAAGGCCTGGCTGGGTCATCCGATGCTGGCCGGCGTCAAGCTCTGGGCCCTCGGTCATCTGCTCGCCAGCGGGTTCCTGCATGACGTCATCCTGTTCGGCGCCTTCCTCGCCTGGGCCATCGTGCTGTTCGCCATATCACGTCGGCGCGATCGCCGTGGTGGCATTGGCTATCCGCACGGAACCATCGTCGCCGATGTGCTGACCCTCGTCATCGGTACGGGCGCCTGGGCAGGGTTCGCGTTCTGGGCCCACCTGCACTGGATCGGAGTCAATCCCTTCGTTTGAGTCGCCCAACAACGCGGCAGCAAGCAATGGCGGGCGGGTCGCAAACCCGCCCGCCAATCCCGTTGCTGCGCCCCGCTTGATCACGGATCCGGCGCCCGGGTCTTGCAGGTCACAGCCTGAAGGCGATCACTGCTTGTGATCGGAATCCGCTTTGTCCTCGGTGGCCTGCTTGGCCTTGTCCATCGCGGCGTCCTCGGCCTTGTCCTTGGCCATGTCGGTAGCGGTGTCGGTCATCGACTTGCCGCCGAGTGCGGCACCGGCGGCAGCGGTACCACCGGCCTTGTCGCCGGCCATGTCACCGGCCTTGTCCATCGCGGCGTCCTCGGCCTTGTCCTTGGCCATGTTGGTAGCGGTATCGGTCATCGACTTGCCGCCGAGTGTGGCACCGGCGGCAGCGGCACCACCGGCCTTGTCGCCGGCCATGTCACCGGCCTTGTCCATCGCGGCGTCCTCGGCCTTGTCCTTGGCCATGTCGGTAGCGGTATCGGTCATCGACTTGCCGCCGAGTGCGGCACCGGCGGCAGCGGCACCACCGGCCTTGTCGCCGGCCATGTCACCGGCCTTGTCCATCGCGGCGTCCTTGGCCTTGTCCTTGGCCATCTCGGTCGCGGTATCGGTGGCCTTCTGTGCCACAGCCTTGGTTTCGTCCGCAACGGATACCTGCATGGCTAGGCCAAACGCACCGACTGAAGCGAGCGCGAGCAGTGATCTGCGAATTTTCATAGGATTCTCCCGGGTTGGTGAAAACACCGCTGTTACGGTGTCTGCTGCCGAAGATCGAGGTTCCATCCAACGGCAATACTCCCCCACAGTAGCATTGGCTGCCTTAACGTATTGTTTCGTAACACTTGTTTTCGTATTGGGGGTTGCCGCCATGAAGATCCGGAGTGCTTGCGGGAGACTCTTCATGAGCACTCGGCTCGATCAGGATCGAGATTCGTTTTGACCCGAAACGCATCCTTGGTTTGGTGTTGAAGGCAGTCGGGAGGAGACGGCGAGTCTTTGCGCATACCGTTCGGATTCCAGCCCTCGTGTTTGATTTCTACTCCCCGTTGCTGCCGAAGCCGTCGTAGAAGATCGAAAACTCGGTGCCGAGCAACAGGTTTGCGTTGATCGCGTTTGTCGATGCGAGAAGGCCTTCGAATACGGCAGGCGGCAATACGCGCACGAGCACGCTGCCGTTATGGGTGCGGCCGAGGAAATCAACTACGCTCAGGCTGACTGTGAAGGTTCCGGCGGTTGGAAACAGGTGTGCGAAATCCACCGAGGTTGCCGCCACGCTGCCATTGATCCGCCAGGTCACGCTGTTGGCGACAAATGGCATATAAGCCCCTTCCGCCCTCCAGCCAAACTTCAGGCTGGCCGATTGGCCGGCTGGCAGCGTCGTCCTGCCGACAATCTGGGCAGGCAGGCCCTGTTCCGGATAGAGCATGCGAATCGACAACTTGTCCAAGCTGGACAGTCCGGTATGGGCGTAATTGCCGAGCGCGCCACAGCCCGGGTAGTAATAGCTCATCACCGAATTGATGTCATAACCGGTCAGATAGCCATACGAGATGTCGCGCGGCTCCGCGCCGTAGCAGGTCGCATCGGCACGCCGATGTTCGTGATAGAGCCCCAGGGCATGACCGACTTCGTGCAAGGTGTGATTGCGATAGGGCGTCGCATTCCACGGATCGTCGCCAAGTTTGAGGTTGTACAAACAGGCGCGATTGGGCGTCAGGTCGATCGGCGCATTTGACCAGCTTTTCCAATCGTCGTTGCCGCCGTCATAGCTGCCGGCACCACCGAACATCGGACAGCCATTGCCGGGCACCATGCCGATTGCGCTGACGTTGATGTTCGGGATGATCAGGCGGATGTCACCGCTGAAGAAATCGCTACCACCCGGCATTGGTACTGGCGCCGGGCAAGATCCGAGGTAGTTGAAGCGGACGTTCGCGGCGATTTCGAAGTCATGCATGTGGTCGAGGATCTGGCTGACCCGATCCGGCCGTACACTCAAGGCATTGCCGACGAAACACACCGATACCTGAGCATTGCGCACGCCGGCATTCCAGTAGAGTCCGGCATGCGCAGGCGAACCCGCAAACAGTAGAATCAGCAGCAACGCTGACAGATAGATTCTCATCGTCTTCACCTGAAGTGTGCGAACAGCTTCCGCCGGAGGATGGCGGTGGCCAGGCCCGGGCGGAGCTGTTGCATGGAAATCAAACACGCTGGGCACCTCGTGCGGGATCGGACGAGGCGAATGCGCAAGAGTGCCGGGCCCCGCCTACAGCAGCTCGACGGACTGGATCAGCCGGCAGTCCGACGCTGCGCAGCCAATCGAGGTTCCACTGGTATCCGCCGGGTCGTAATAGATGCGCACATCATGCGAGGCGGCGACCGCCGTGCTCAGCATGGCCAGGATGCGCGCCGCACGATTGTTGTTCGATGTCGATGCCGCAAAATAAAATACGCCTGAAACCCCGACGCTGCAGCGGACATGGACGCGGGCGTCGAAGACGCCGACATTCACCGGCGTGCAGACAGTCGTGTCGGTTGGTGCCGGTGGCGATGACAACTCCTGTGCATATGCGCTGGTCGCGGCACAGAACGCCATGGATGCGCTGATGGCAGTTGCAAGGAAGAAGGTCGATTTCGTGTTCTCGATGCTTTTCATGGCGGACTCGCTTTCGGGTTGGATGGGCGCTTTGCAGCATGTGCATATCCGACCAACGCAAGTCGGTGTCGCCAGGGGACATCCCGGTGTGGACATGGGTTTGGCGGCGGGGATATTCCAGAACGGCAATCAATGCCGGGCGATTCGACACGGATCACAACGCAGCGGATTCATTTCGTGGATACTGGTGCCTTTGTTGCCGCGGAGCATTCCCGATGCGCAAGATCGCACTGATCCTGCTGGTTCTGTCTTCGCCCTTGCTTGCGGCGACCTATCAGGTCGGGCCGACGCGAACCCACACCGATCTCAATGCGTTGTTCGCTGCGGTCAATCTCGAAGGTGGCGACCTTGTCGAAGTTGACGGGGACGTCACCTATGCGGGTGGCGTCGTCGTGCCGCAGGTCGATGGTGGTACAGCGGGAAATCCGCTGGTGATCCGCGGCATCGCCATTGGCGGCCAGCGGCCGCGCATCAGTGGTTCGACGAATACCGTCGAGTTTCGCCAGTCGGATCACCTGGTGTTCGATGGTTTTGATATCAGCGGTGGCAGCTCGCGATGCATCCTGCAGGGCGCGCATGATGTGACCGTGCGCAACAGCGTGATCCACGATTGCCCGGGGCACGGCATCCTCGGTACCGATCTGCTGTCCGGGTCGTTCACCCTGGAGTACTCGGAAATCCACAACGCCGGCAATGGCACCAACCAGCATCCCTTGTACATGCAAAGCGACGAGATCGCCCATCCCGGATCGGTCTTCCGCATGCAGTATTGCTATATCCACAATGGAAATGGCGGCAACTTGCTCAAGAGCCGGCATGAGCGCAGCGAGATCTACTACAACTGGTTTGAGGGCGCGGTCTATCACGAGCTTGAGCTGATCGGGCCGGACGAGAACACCCAGTCGCAGGGCTGGACGCGCGATCTGGTTCGCGAGGATGCCGACGTGGTCGGCAACGTCATCATCCACACCAATCCGGCATTCGGATCGGTGATCCGGGTTGGCGGCGACGGCAGCGGCCAAAGCAAGGGCCGCACGCGATTCGTCAACAACACGTTCGTGCTGTCTTCCGGCGGCGATGCCACCGTATTCCGCATTTTCGATGGCATCCAGTCGGTCGAAATGCACAACAACGTCATCGACGTCAGCGCCGGCGGCACGGCGCGTATCGAACGCACGGTCGAGGCAGTGTGGACGAATGGTCGGCAGATCCATGGCAGCAACAACTGGATCGAAGCCGGGTCGACCTTCGTGCCCTCGATGAGCGAATGGACATCGACCCTGAGTGGCAGCAATCCCGGTTTCGTCAATGCTGGCGTATTCGATCTCACGCCGCTGCCGGGCAGTCCGCTGCACGATACCGGCGACAATGCCCCGACCAGTGCGGCCGGATTCCCGTTTCCCGCGCCGCTGTTTCCGCCGACCCGTTTGCCGCGCCGCGAGCTGACCGGGCCCGCTGCGGCGAGTCTGCGTGCCATTGATGGGCAGATCGATATCGGCGCATTCGAGGTGGTCGGCGACCTGATCTTCGCCGATGGATTCGACTAGCCCGGCAATCCGGTTTCGCTTTCGGCGGACCTCCGGCGCAACAGAATGGGGCGGCGAATTGCAGCCGTCGTGTCGCCAGCCAGGTTTCCCCAATGCGGTCGCCTGACCGGTGTGGATTGCACAACTACGGCAGGTTTCGTATTGACTCGATTCTGCATCTGGTTCAGATTGGTTTGCAAGCGACCGGTACGTTCTGGTGACGGAGACTGATGCCATGCGTGTGATCTGTGCTCTTTGGAGTGTCCTGGTACTGACGATCGGCGCCTGCGGCGGTGGTGGCTCGAATTCGACTGCTCCGCCCGCGACCACGCCACCAACCTCGCCGCCGCCGCAGGCAACACTCGATCCCGAATATCGGGCGTCTGCCGCTTCACCATTCGCCGCCGGTTGCGAAGGCGGCAACCTGTCCGGCGCAGTGGCAGCCAACAGCGAAGTCGAGCCGCATTTCGTGATCGATCCAACCAATCCGCAGCGCTTCATTGGTGCATGGCAACAGGATCGGTGGACCAGCGGTGGAGCACGCGCACTCGGTATCGGCGTTTCCAGCGACGGCGGCCACAGCTGGAACCGCAGTTTCCCGACTTTCTCGCGCTGCGCCGGTGGCAATGCCGGCAATGGCGGTGATTACGAGCGCAGCAGCGATCCGTGGGTCGCCATTTCGCCCAATGGAACCGCCTTCGTCATCGCGATCGCCTTCAACGGGGCCTCGCTGACGCCCGGCTCGGACAGTGCCGTGCTGGTCAGTCGTTCGACCGATGCTGGCGCGAGCTGGGATCCACCGACCACGCTTGTGCTCGAAGGTGATGTTGCGTTCCACGACAAGCAAACCATTACCGCAGATCCGGTCGATTCGCGGTTCGTCTACGCGGTTTGGGATCGCATTGCCATCGACAACACCGGCCCCACCTGGTTTGCGCGCAGCACCGATGGTGGAGAAAGCTGGGAGCCGGCACGGCCGATCTACGATCCCGGCATCAACAGCCAAACGATCGGCAACATCATTGTCGTTCTGCCGAATGGTACACTGGTGAATTTCTACACGCATATCGACGCCGCAGCCAATGGTTCAAGCTCGGCCTACCTGGATCTGATTCGTTCCACCGACAACGGTGTGACCTGGTCTTCGCCAATCCGTATCGCCAGTGAGCTCACGGTCGGAACGGTCGATCCCGAAACCGGCGCGCGCGTCCGCGACGGTACCCTGGTGCCAAGTGTGGCGGTGGGCCCGGGTGGCAAGCTCTACGCGGCATGGCAGGATTCACGCTTCAGCGCCGGCAATCATGACGCAATCGCCGCAGCGAATTCGAATGATGGGGGTTTGACCTGGTCGGCGCCTGTTCGCACCAACAGCCATCCGGGCGTCGCCGCCTTCCTGCCGGCGATGAACGTGCGCGCTGACGGCATGATCGGCGTCAGCTATTTCGATCTGCGTCCGAACACCAGCGATGCCAATACGCTGTACACCAGCATCTGGCTGGCGCGCTCCACCGATGCGGTCAATTGGCAGGAGAGCCAGGTATCCGGTCCGTTCGATCTGTCCAAGGCACCACAGGCGAGCTGGGGCAATGGCCTGGCCTACTTCCTTGGTGACTATCAGGGACTGGCCAGTAGCGGATCGACTTTCATTCCGTTCTACGCGCGGACAAGTGGCGACGGCGCGAGCAATCGCACCGACGTCTTCGCGGCGCCCGCCGTCTCGGTTACGACAAGCTACGCGACCATGGCGTCGGAATTACGCGCCATCGATCCGGCGAAGGTGATCGAAGCGCCACCGCTCGTGATCACGCCGGAACTCCGCCGACGCCTGTCCGAGAACATCGAGGCAAAAATGGAGATCCAGGTTCCTGGTCGGCCACGACCTGAGCGGGGATTCGATTGATGGCGCAAATGTTGCCGCAGGCCTCAGCTTGACTGGAGCAATCCATGGTTCCAGATCCTGCGGCAGGAGTATGGAACCGGTGTTCGGCTAGACTCTCGTCATGAATACCCGCCACACCCCACCGGCCACCAATCCGTGGTTGCTGTCGGTCGCGCCGATGATGGACTGGACCGATCGGCACTGCCGCTACTTCCATCGCCTGTTGTCGCCGAATGCGCGCCTGTACACCGAGATGGTCACGTCGCCGGCGCTTATCCACGGCGATCGCGAGCGTTTGCTCGGTTTTGATCAATCAGAGCATCCGCTCGCCTTGCAGCTCGGCGGTTCCGATCCGCGCGAGCTGGCCGAAGCGGCGCGCATCGGCGAGAAGTTCGGCTATGACGAGATCAATCTCAATATCGGTTGCCCGTCCGATCGTGTGCAATCGGGGCGCTTCGGTGCCTGCCTGATGCACGAGCCCGCGCTCGTCGCCGATTGTTTTGCGGCGATGCGTGAGGCGGTGTCGGTTCCGGTCACGATCAAGTGCCGGCTCGGTGTCGATGCCCAGGATGAGCATGCCGATCTCCAGCATTTCATCGAGACTGTCAGCGCCAAGGGCTGCACGGTCTTCGTCGTGCACGCGCGCAAGGCCTGGCTGAAAGGCCTTTCACCGAAGGAGAATCGCGATGTGCCGCCGCTCAACCACGAGCGCGTGTATCAGTTGAAGCGGGATTTCCCGGCACTCCAGATCATCATCAACGGCGGCATCGATCGCGTTGCCGATGTGCAGGAACATCTGCAGCATGTCGATGGAGCCATGCTCGGGCGTGTCGCCTATCACGAGCCATATCGACTGGCAGAACTCGAACACGCGCTTTACGCAACACCTTTGCCCGCGCGCGACGAGGTTATCGGGAAGATGCGTCCATACGTCGAGGCGCATCTGGCTGCGGGCGGCAAGCTCCAGCACATCAGTCGACACATGCTGGGCCTGTTCCAGGGCCTGCCGGGTGCGCGCTCATGGCGACGGTACCTCAGCGAAAACGCGCATCGTCCCGACGCCGATTTTTCGGTCGTCGACGAGGCCTTGTCGAATTGCCTGAATCAGATTCGCACCCACGCCGCCTGATCGGGTTTCGACATGGGCCGGATTCTCGCCGTTGCGCGCAATTGAAACGCGCGAGCGGCGGATCAATGTTGCGGCAGTGCAGCAAACTGCGTTTGTAGAGCGATGCCACGACGTTAAGCTCGTGTTATCTTTGCCCTCGTGGATCCACCGATGGATCCAATTCGCTCAACCGGGGAGTACAGGAATGAACAAGCTACTCGCAACTGCTGTGGCAATCGGACTGGCCGGCATGGCCGGCAGCGCATTTGCAATCACCGACAACGAGGCCAATGCGAGCCTTCCGTTCAGCTTTTCCAATCCAGGTGCGCGCGCACTCGGCATGGGTGGCGCATTCCTCGGTCTCGCCGATGACGCGTCGGCTGCCTACGCGAACCCTGCCGGCCTGACCCAACTGGTCAGTCCCGAAGTGTCTGCCGAACTCCGCTCGGTCAGTACGAACACGCGTTGGCTCAATGGCGGCACTGCCCAGTACAACGGTTTCAATTCGTCCGGACTCAACTATTCGTCGAAGGATGACCGCACCAACTCGCTGCGTTCGTTCTCGTTCGTCTATCCGGGCGAGCGGGTGTCGTTTGCGGTCTACCGCTATGAAGTCATCAACTACGATTCGGCATTCAACAGCGCGGGCGCCGTGACCACCACGGGTGATGGCAGCGGATACACAGGCAATATCTTCGCCTATGACGTCAACACCAGCTTCGGCGTCGATACCTATGGTGCGGCGATGGGCTTCAAGGTCAATGATCGCCTCTCGGTTGGTCTTGGTATCAACTACTACCTGCTCGACATCCGCACCACCACCGATCGCTTTTCACCGGACGATGGTTCGCAACTGAGCCGTGAAGCGAATCTCGATGGCGATGGCAAGGTTGGTTTCACGCTCGGTGCGCGCATGGTGCTCACCGACTGGCTGAGTGGTGGACTCTCGTATCGCCATGCGCCTGGATTGGACTATGACGCAATCCTGTCGTCGCCCAATTTTCCCGGCGAGACAATCAAGGCCGGCACCGGACTGAACGTGCCGGATGTCTTCGGCGTCGGCTTGAGCGTGCGTCCGAGCGATGCCTGGGTCATAAACCTCGATGTCAGCCGCGTGTACTATTCGCAGGTGACCGACAAGATGGTTTCCCTGTTCGACTCCGATCAGGCCACCGGCCTCGATCCGCTCAAGCTCGACGACGGCACCGAGGTGCGCCTCGGCGCCGAATACACCTTCGCAACGACGCATCCGTTCAGCCTGCGCGCGGGCGTCTGGCGTGATCCGGCGCACGAGCTGGTCTATCGCGGCAATCCGCCGAATTTCGATCCGGCGACCCAGGATCCTGAAGCCAATGCGGTGACCTTCTCGTCCGGCCGCAAGGGTAGCCAGACCCACTACGCGTTTGGCGCGGGCATGGCCTTCAGCAAGTTCCAGATCGATCTTGGTGCGGACTTCTCGGATACTTCCGATACCGTGTCGGCTTCGGGCGTATTCCGCTTCTGACTGATGGCGGGCCGATGCTGGCCCGCGATTTCCTTCATCCCGTTCGCGTCATCCCGGTTGTTGAACAGCACCGGGGTGACGTCCGCTCAGCGGTGGACTCAAATCCTTTTCCTGCTCAGCGCGAGTTGTAGTAGCGGATGAACTTCGGCGAGAAGTAGTCGGCATCGGGCTTAAGTGATGCATCGGTGCTGCGTGCCTGCTCGACCGCCTTGCGGGCGATGCTTTCCGCATCGGGCACTTGCCCCAATTGGCTCAAATTGAAAGCTGCGGCGGCGCGCAGGGCCAGCATGTGCCAGCGCAGGCGCGGTGTGGGCGGCACCCGATTGCTGAGCTTGAGCACGTCGGCATAGCGTCCGCCCAGGTAGGCATCGAGCAAGGGGCGCAGGATCTGCGCGGAAATCGATGAGGATTCGCGGGTTTCTGCTGCCGGTGGTCGAGCCGGCGGGGGTGCCTGTACGACTGGCCGTGACGGTGGTGGCGATTCGGGCCGGGCTGGCACCGGTTCGATGCGCGGCGCCTGTGTTGGCGGCACGGCCGGTGTTTCGGATTTTGGCGTCTGACCCTGGCGCACAAGTCGGCTGCTGCATTCGACGCGGCCCTGGCTTTCCTCGTCGGCCAGTGCCGAGACGCTGTTGACGATGGCGGCATTGTCGCGCTGCGACCACAGCGCCAGCGCCTTGCTGCAATCGCCGAGACGCAACGCGGCCAGGCCGGCATAGTGTTGCGGAGCATAGGCTTCGTAGCGCTGGCCATACAGACGCACGCGCTCGGCGGGTTTGGAATTTCCGGCGAGCGCACCCTGCATGTAGCGATCGACATCTTCCCAGCGACCATCCTTCGCCGCTTCAAGTCCACGCGCGTAGTCCTGCTTCCAGTCAGCCAGTGCCGGTGTCGCCAGCAAGGCGAGCAGAACCAGCAGGCGGCGCAACTCAGAGCCCCGCATGCTTGAGATACTCCTCGGCGCTCAAGGTCGGGAAGCTGCCGCTGGTCTGGCTGCTCTTGCCTGCACTGACCCGTGCAAACGCCGATACGGTCTTGCCGGATTGCGGATGGCGCAGGGTCACGTAATAGCTGCCCGCAGGCAGGGTCAGGATCAACGGGGTGGTACGTTCCTCGGGCAGATCCATCGGCTTGCGTGCGGCATCGAGGACGCGATCGACAATGCCCCAGGGCAGGGCGTTGACTACGAGTTCGCCATTCTGTGCCGCGAGTTCGATCCTTCGTTGTGCTTCAAGGGAGGCAATCCGGATTTTTGCCGAAGATTCGATTGCGCCGAGGGTCTTGCTCTTGCCCAAGGCACCGGCGGCCATTTGGATGGCGGCCAGGCTCGCATTGCCGGCATCGAGGTTTGCCGCATTGCGCATGTCGTCGGCGAGGACATCGATCAGTTGCTTCTCGTAGCGGGCACTAGGGTCGGAGCCTGCCACGCGCAGGCTGAGGATGGCATCGATCGCTGCCTTGGCATCCTTGCCGACCAGGGGTCGCTGCTGGATCAGGTCGACCAGGCGTTGCTCGGTCGCCAATCGCTCGGCGTTGGCTTTTTCGGCCGACTGGCGTTTGCGCACTTCGGCAATCTGTTCGGAAATCCGTGCGTCGTCGGGATAGGCCGTCGCCGCAGCAGCGGCCAGGGAAGTCGCGATTTCGAGTTCGTTGCGCTCGCTGGCACCACGCAGGGCATCGGCGACCACGCGTGGCAACGCGTCACGCAACTTCAGCGCATCAGGATTTTCCGGATCAGTCTGCAGCAATGAGTCGAGTACGTCGCGCGCATTGTCCTTTGTCGGTGGCAGCAAGCGCCCGGATGCAATCGCCGAACGGGCCAGGTTCAGTTGTGAGGCAATCGCGGCGCGCCGCGTCCCCAGCACCTGCTGCGCGCTGTCGCGGATGCCCGCTGCGGCGGTCAGCTCAGGATCGACGCGCAAGGCCAGCTCGGCCCGGTCGAGCGCCATCCCGGTATCGCCTCGCGATTGTGCGGATTTGGCATCCGCGACCAGGCGCGTGGCCAGCTTCTGCTTGAAAGCATTGACTTCGCGATTGTCGCGGTCGATCTGGCGCGCTCGCTCGAACCAATCGAAGGCGTTGTCGCCGGCCGGCTCGCTTACCTGATCCGCCACCAGTGCAGCGTCTGCCTTGCCAAGAAGTTCGGTGATACGCGCTTTGCCCGTTTCGATCTGGAGCGCCTTGGCAACCTCCTGGCTGAGTGCGGCATAAGCCGGATCCGAGCCGAATTCCGCGCGCAGTTCGCCCAGCGACTGCTCGGCTTCGGCGGTATCGCCGGCAGCGAGCAGACTGCGGATGCGTGCAAATTCCGCATCTGTGATTGCCTTGAGGCGCACCTGCACCTGCTTGTTCAACGGGTCCAGAGCGAGTGCCGTGCGCAACAGTGCGTAAGTGCCATCGGGACCGGTGCGCTGCTTGCGCATCTCGGCTTCGTCGGTCTTCCTGAGCAGTTCATTGACGCGTTCCGTGGCCAGCCGATGTTTCTGTTCGGCGGCAATGCGCTGGATCAGGGTCTGCACTTCGGCATTGTCCGGTGCGACCAGCAGGGCCTGGTTGGCCGACTCGCTGGCGGAGTCGAGATTTCCGGCGGCCAGCGATTTCTCCGCTTCATCGCGCAACGTCGTCGCGATCTGGTTCAGCAATTCAAGGCCGCGCTCATTGTCGGGATCCTTCTGCAGAACCTTCTGCACATCTTCGAAGGCATTCGCGCCCGGTGGCGCAAGCAGATCACCACTTTCGATCATGCGGTCGGCCTCGCGCAGCAGGGTGCGCACGAGATATTGATCATCCTGGCTCAGGTTGCGCGGCTTGAGCGCCGCCCAAAGCACGAGGGCGAGCACGAGCACGCCGATGCCCGCCGCCAGCGACGCGAGCAGGCGCGGCCGCTTCAGCGCCTGGTTGATCATCGAGGTCGTTGCGTGCTGGCTGATCGACGGATCGGTCTGTGGCATGCGCAAAAGATCGAGGGCGAAGCCGCTGTCGCCGCCGGTGTACTCGCCTGAGAAACCCAGCGCGCGCAAGCGCTCGGAGGTGCTTGCCGTGGTGATTGCACCGAGCTGCTTGACCAGGGCGTCATTGCCGACGACGAGCGCACGCAGCGCCTTGACAAAATCCTGCAGGTTGGCAAAGCGGTCGTTCGGATCCTTGGCCAGCATGCGATCGAAGATCGGCTGCAGTGGGCGCAAATCGTCAGGCAAGGGTGGTGGTGGCTGCAGGGCATGGCCCATCAGCACGGCCATTGGATTTTCACCGGTGAATGGCGGATTGCCGGTCAGCATTTCGTAGAACAGGATGCCGAGTGCGTACTGATCGGCGCGGCCGTCGATGTCGCGGCCGGCGGCCTGCTCGGGACTCATGTAGGTCGGGGTACCGAGAACGAGGCCGGTCTGGGTGATCCGCGAAGCCAGCACATCGGAATGCTTGGCGATGCCGAAATCGGTCAACACCGGCGTTCCCGGGTCTCGGAACATCACATTCGATGGCTTCAGGTCGCGATGAATCACGCCGTTGCGATGCGCGTACTCGAGTCCGTTCGCGAGTTGCACGACAACGCCGATCGCCTCGCCCAGCGAAAGCCCGCCGCGCATGCGCTCGGCGAGGGTGCCGCCTTCGAGCAACTCCATCGAGATATAGGCGATGTCGTCGCGGGTGACGATGTCGTAGACGGCGACGATATTGCGATGTGGCAGCTTGGCCATGGTGCGGCCTTCGAGCAGGAAGCGCCGCTCGAATTCCGGCATCGGCCCGTTGCGGGCGCGCAACTCTCGACGCATGACCTTGATCGCGACCTTGCGATCAAGCGAATGCTGGATGGCGAGATAGACGGTCGCCATGCCGCCCTCGCCCAGCTCGCTGATCATCTCGTAGCCAGGAATATCCTGGAAGCGGTCGGCCATGTTCCCCTGCCCTCGTGCGGCTCGATCATAGCAAAGCATCACGCGGATTCCGGATTTCTGCGGCGACCACGCGGCTCAACTTGGCGAGTGTCGCCGCGGCGGGTATCAAAGGCCTGACGATGGCGTCGGCAGAATGCGGCCGGGCAAGGGCGATGGGCGGCTGCCGGGATCTGTGACGAAGCTGCGCGGATAGCCCGTGCAAGAAATCCGGATGGCGGCTGTCCGCAATTGTCCGCGCATCCGCAGCGGACACTGTCCGCGTCGGCGCGCATCGCCAGAAAAAACATGATATTCAGAGACTTGATTCATGGCACGAGGTTTGCTGAGAGCATCCCCGGGAGGCCGTTGGGAGCCGCCCGCGGAGAGCTGGATGATTCGAGACACTTCGGCACAGGATCGGCAGCTCAGGCACGAGCCGCAACGTGGCAAGCGCTGGCTCAAGTTCGGCGTTGCCGCTGTCGCGCTGGTCGTGCTGCTGGCCATGGTCATTCCGACCGCGGCGCGGCTGTTCTCGTCGGACAGTTCGGCGAGCATGAGCCGCCTGCGCATCGCCGAGGTCAAACGCGGCACGCTGACGCGTGACGTCTCGGTGCAGGGCAGTGTGATCGCGGCGATCAGTCCGACGCTTTACGCATCCAGCGCGGGCACGGTCATCCTCAAGGTCAATGCCGGCGACAAGGTGGTCAGGGATCAGGTGCTGGCCGACGTGGTCAGCCCCGAACTGAGCAATCGCCTGCAGCAGGAGCAAGCCACACGCGAAAGCCTTGAGATCGATGTCCAGCGTGCCAGTCTCGATCACCGCAAGCAGCAGCTCGCGGCGAAGAAGCTGCTCGATCAGGCCATGATCGATGGGCAGACGGCCAGGCGCGAAGTCGAACGTACCCAGCGCGCCTTCGATGCCGGTGCGATGTCGGAAATGGATCTGCTGCGTACCAAGGATGCGCTGGCCAAGGCCGACATCACCGTAGCCAATGCCGAGGCCGACATGAAACTTGATGTCGAAAGCCTCGCCTTCGAGCTCAAAAGCAAGCACCTGGCCCTCGATCGCCAGCGCCTGCTCGCCGAGGATTTGCAGCGCCAGGTCGAGGAATTGAAGGTCCGCTCGCCGGTCGATGGCCAGGTCGGCCAGTTGATCGTGCAGCAGCGCGCCAACGTGGCCGCGAATGCGCCGATCCTGACCGTCGTCGACCTCAGCGCGCTCGAAATCGAGATCAAGGTGCCCGAAGTGTTTGCGCATGACCTCGCCATTGGCATGGCCGCCGAGATCCGCGACAGCTCGGGCAACTACAACGGTACGGTCAGCGCCGTCTCGCCGCAGGTTATCGATGGCCAGGTCAGCGGGCGCATTCGCTTTGGCGAAAACAAGCCAGCCGGCCTGCGCCAAAACCAGCGCCTGACCACACGCATCCTGATGGACGAACACCCGGACGTGTTGATGGTCGAGCGCGGCCCCTTCGTCGACAGCGGGGCAGGGCGGGTTGCCTATGTGGTTCGCGATGGCGTCGCCATACGCACCCCGATCGAGGTAGGCGCGAGCAGCCTCAACGCAGTCGAAATCATTTCCGGCGTCAAGGAAGGCGATCGCATCGTGATCTCCGGCACCGATCAATTCAATGGCGCGCAGAGGGTGGCGATCAATTGACGGGATTCGAAATTTGGGATTCGGGATGACCAGCCATCCGGCTGTTGAAAGCCGCAACAGCGAAGAGCAACTCCCGCGGCCCGAATCTCTGGTCCCGAATCCCGGCTTCTAGCAGCCGAACGGCTGGTCATCCCGAATCCCGAATCCCGAATCTCCAACAGAGGCGAAGCCGATGCTCAAGATGACCCACCTGCAAATGGTCTATCGTACCCACCTGATCGAGACGCATGCCTTGCGTGATTTTTCGATTCATGTGCGCGAAGGCGAGTTCGTCGCGGTGACCGGACCGTCCGGGTCTGGCAAGACCACGTTTCTCAATATCGCCGGCCTGCTTGAGGAGTTCACGGGCGGCGAATACTGGCTTGATGGTGTCGATGTGCGCGGTCTCAATGACAACGCGCGTTCGAAATTACGCAACGAGAAAATCGGTTTCATTTTCCAGACCTTCAACCTGATTCCTGATCTGAATCTGTTCGACAATGTCGATGTGCCGCTGCGCTACCGTGGGTTTCCCGCTGCCGAGCGCAAGAGGCGCATCGAGGAATCGCTGGCTCGGGTCGGACTGTCCTCGCGCATGAAGCACTATCCGTCCGAACTCTCGGGCGGCCAGCAGCAGCGCGTCGCGATCGCGCGTGCACTGGCCGGATCGCCGCGCCTGCTGATGGCCGATGAGCCGACCGGAAATCTCGATTCGCTGATGGCACGCGGGGTCATGGAACTGCTTGAAGAGGTCAACCGCCAGGGCACGACCATCGTCATGGTCACCCACGATCAGGAACTGGCCGCGCGTGCCCAGCGCAACGTGCACGTGATCGACGGGCAGGTCACCGATTTCGAGGAGGAGCCGCGGTTGCGCGACGCGCAACCGGGATTGGAGAGTCGGGATTCGGGATTCGACAAAAAAGGGGTTGTGGCATGAAGGCCCGTGTTCGCGAGAAGGCTTTTTTGCGATCCACCAGTCGCTGGGTTGAACAAATGCCAATGATGCGCCGCGCGACGCTCTATCCGGTATTCAACAGCCGAACGGCTGGTCATCCCCAATCCCAAATCTCGAATCCCGGCCACTAATCATGTTCACCTACTATCTACAACTCGGTCTGCGCAGCTTGCGGCGCAACCCTGTGCTGACGGCATTGATGGTCGTCGGCATCGGCCTCGGTATCGCCGCGAGCATGACCACGCTGACCGTCATGCATCTGATGGGCAGCGATCCTATCCCGTGGAAAAGCGACAAGCTGCACTATGTTCAGCTCGACAACTGGAGTCCGGACGACAGCTTCTATGACAATGGTCGCCCGCCCGATCAGGTGACCTATCGTGATGCCACCGCCCTGATGCAGGCCGGCAAGGCTGACAAGCAGGCGGCAATGTTCAAACTCTCCCTGCCAATCCAGCCCGAAAACAAGGATTTGAAACCATTTCGCTCACTCGGTCGGGTCACTTACACCGACTTCTTCGGCATGTTCGAACCAGAGTTCAAGTACGGCGGGCCGTGGAATCACGATCAGGACAAGAGCCACGAGCGCGTCGTCGTGCTTGGATCGGATCTGAACGAAAAGCTGTTTGGCGGTCAGGACAGCGTCGGCAAGTCGGTGCGCATGGACGATATTGACTACACCATTGTCGGTGTGCTCGCAGATTGGAAGTTACGTTCGCGCTACTACGATCTGACCAATGGCGCGTTCGACAATCCCGACGAGTTCTACATGCCGTTCACCACGGCGATCGATCTCAAGCAGCGTTCCACCGGCAACAACAGTTGCTGGAAAACGCCGGGTGATGGTTGGGATTCCTATCTCGACTCCGATTGCGTCTGGATCCAGATGTGGGTTCAGCTCGATTCGCCGGCTCGTCTGGCTGAATACATGTCGTTTCTCGACAGTTATGTGGGAGAGCAGAAAAAACTCGGTCGTTTTCCGCGTCCGCTCAACAACCGTCTGCTTGACGTCAATGAATGGATGGCCGATCAGAAAGTGGTATCCAGCGATGTGCAGGTGCAGACCGGTCTCGCGTTTGCCTTCCTCATCGTCTGCCTGGTCAACACGGTCGGCCTGCTGCTGGCCAAGTTCACGCGCAAGTCGGGCGAGATCGGATTGCGGCGCGCGCTCGGTGCCAGTCGCCGCGATATCTTCAGTCAGTTCCTGATCGAATCCGGTGTGGTGGGCTTGAGCGGTGGTTTGCTCGGACTGGCCTTGACCGGGCTCGGCCTGATGGCGGTGCGTTCGCTCTACGCGAACTACAAGACCGTCGCCCATCTCGACTGGAACATGATAGCCGTCACCATCGCCCTGGCCATCGTCTCCGCCGTACTGGCCGGTCTGTATCCGACCTGGCGCGCGTGTCGCGTGCAGCCCGCTACTCAGTTGAAGCTCTGAAAGCCGGGAGTAGGGAATGGGGAGTAGGAAATTGGAAGAGCACTTCTCGCGGGCCGCACAGTCCCACCGACGATATTCAGATCCGCAATCCACGCTCTACCTACTCCCCACTTCCTGCTCCCCTGGAGAAAGCCATGGAAATCCGCCCGATATTTTCCGCCCTGATGCGCAGCAAAGTGTCGATGATCCTGATCGGCGTACAGGTGGCGCTGACCTTGGCGATCGTCTGCAACGCACTTTTCATCATTGGCCAGCGCCTTGATCACATGGGCCGCCCGAGCGGCATGAACGAAGCGGATACGTTCTACGTCAGCAGCTCCGGTTTTGGTCAGGGATTTGATGCGCAGGCGACGATTCGCGAAGATCTAGCCATGCTCCGGCAATTGCCGGGAGTCGCTTCGGCGGCTACGACCAACGCCGTGCCGATGAGCGAGAGTGGTTGGGGCGCCGGCCTCAGCCTGCAGCCGCATCAGAAAAGCTCGACGGCCGATACGGCCATCTACATTGTCGATGACAAGGGCCTGGATACGTTTGGCGTCAAACTGATTGCCGGCCGGGATTTCAAGCCGGAAGAAGTCACCGATACGAAGTTTGGCGACACCCTGCGGCCAAGCGTCATCATCGTTACCGAGGCAGTGGCCAAGAAAATGTTTCCCGATGGTGACGCTTTGGGAAAATCGGTCTACTTCAACGAAGATCCGCCGACGAGCACGATCATCGGCATCGTGGAACGTACGCAGCAGCCGTGGATGGACAGTGACTCAATCGAGAACTCGACCTTCGTGCCCGCCTACATGCCATATGGCAATTCTTCCCGCTATCTGATTCGCGCGGAACCGGGCCGACGCGATGAAGTGATGAAGGCGGTCGAACAGAAGCTCGCCGAATCCAACACCGGCCGCATCATTGGCAAGGTTCGCACCATTGAAGAGACACGCAAGGAGGCCTATGCCGGTGATCGCGCGATGGCCATCATCCTTGGCGCCGTCATCATCTCGCTGCTCGCCATCACCGCGCTGGGCATTGTCGGCATGGCCAGTTTCTGGGTCGCCCAGCGCACGCGCCAGATCGGCACGCGACGCGCACTCGGCGCATCGCGAACCGACATCCTGCGCTATTTCCAAACCGAAAATTTTATCATCACGACATTTGGATTGATCGTAGGAGCGATCCTCGCCTATGCCTTGAGCCTGTGGATGATGCAGGCCTACCGGTCACCGCGCCTGCCTTGGTACTACGTGCCGATCGGGTTCCTGTGCCTGTGGGCGCTCGGCCAGATCGCCGTGCTCGGCCCCGCACTGCGCGCCTCGCGCGTACCGCCAGCCGTCGCGACGAGGAGTGGTTGAGGAGCTGTCAGCGGTTAGCGGCAAGCGGTGAGCGGGAAGAGCGGATCTGAGGTATACATGGCCTATCGGCTTGAACCGTACGCTCTTGTATAAAACAAGCGACCAATGAAGGCTGTTTCCGCTCACCGCTCACCGCTCACCGCTCACCGCTCACCGCTCACCGCTCACCGCTCACCGCTCACCGAAACCCAAGCAACCCTTTCGCGCCCACCTGCATCCAAGCAGGCATGTGCCGATACCCAAGACAGAACCGAACCATGCGCAGCGTATTGGTGATCGACGACAATCCGGCGGTTGGAACCGCACTTGATGTGCTGTTCGGGCTGCATGACATTCGGGCCCTGGTCGCCACGTCACCTGAGCAGGGCCTGGAGCTGCTTGAGCGCGAAGACATCGATCTGGTCGTCCAGGACATGAATTTCAGTACTGATACGACTTCGGGCGAAGAAGGCATCGAGCTGTTTCGCGCGATTCGCCGAAATCACGCGGATCTGCCGATTGTGCTGCTGACCGCATGGACACGTCTGGAGACAGCCGTCGAACTGGTCAAGGCTGGTGCCAGCGACTATCTCGGCAAGCCCTGGGATGACAACAAGCTGCTGGCCACGGTCGAAAACCTGCTCGAGCTCTCCGAAGCGACACGCGAGGTTTCGCGGATGCGCGATGAGCGTCGGCGTCGGCGTCGGCAGCTTGATGAGCGCTACGATTTGCGCGGCATCGTGTTCGTTTCCAGCGGCATGGAGCGCGTGGTCGAATTGGCCTGCCAGGTTGCACGCGCCGACGTGCCGGTTTTGATCACCGGCCCGAACGGCGCCGGCAAGGAGCGCATCGCCGAAATTGTCCAGGCCAACTCCGCGCGCGCGAAAGGGCCGTTCATCACGGTCAATTGCGGCGCGCTTCCATCCGAGCTGATCGAGGCCGAATTGTTCGGTGCCGAACCAGGTGCCTATACCGGTGCGGCGAATCGCGCACGCGAGGGACGCTTCGAGGCGGCCGATGGCGGCACCTTGTTCCTCGACGAAATCGGAAACCTGCCCCTGGCCGGACAGATGAAGCTGCTGCGCATCCTCGAAACCGGCCAGTTCGAGCGCCTCGGATCGAGCAAGACACGCAAGGTTTCGGTGCGCGTGATCAGCGCGACCAATGCCGAGCTGCCCGCCTTGATCCGCGATGGCCAGTTCCGCGAGGATCTGTTCTACCGGCTCAACGTGATCGAGTTGCGTCTGCCGCCGCTGGCCGAACGCGCCGATGACATTCTTCCGCTGGTTGAGCACTTCCTGCAGGGCCGGGCGACGCTCGACAGTGGCGCGCGCTCGGCCCTGGTCGCGCATGCCTGGCCCGGCAACGTGCGTGAGCTGAAGAACGCAATTGATCGCGCCAGCCTGCTGTGTCGTGACGGTGTGATCACGGTGCGCGATCTGGCCCTGGAGCCGGCACGTTTCGCGGGCCGTCGCCTGGCGCCCGATGCCGAGCCCGACAAGGGCATGATCGAGGCGGCGTTGCAGCGTGCCCGCGGCGTCATCAGCCAGGCCGCGGCTGACCTGGGCTTGTCGCGTCAGGCCTTGTACCGGCGCATGGAAAAGATGGGTATTGAAACCTGATCCGGATCAGCCCGCCGAGCTGCGCGCGGATAGACGTTCGAAAAAATCCCGCAGTGTCACTGAAAAGCGTCAGCGCACAGCGCCGACCCACAAAAGCCAGATTCGCCAGCGCACAGCGCCGACCCACAAGAGCCAGATTCGACAGTGCACAACGCCGACCCACAAAGGCCAGCTCCTGGTGGGTTCGATCTGTGATCGAACGCTTCTGGCCGGAATAATGACAAGCGTCAGCGCACAGCGCCGACCCACAAGAGCCAGATTCGTCAGCGCACAGCGCCGACCCGCAAAAGCCAGCTTAGCCGCCCCAAAAGCCAGCTTCGCCGCCTCACAAAGGCCAGCTCCAGACGCGATCAAGAAAGCTGATTGAGCCTGTCCGCTTGATTGAAAAGCACGGACTGTGAAGACTGAAACGCATACAAAAACGCCTGCGATAAACGCAGGCGTCTTGCATGCAGCTCAAGTCGAACCGACCTATTCCAGATCGAGGAAGCTGCGCAGTTGTTCCGAGCGGCTTGGATGACGCAACTTGCGCAGAGCCTTGGCTTCGATCTGGCGGATCCGCTCGCGGGTGACGTCGAACTGCTTGCCGACTTCCTCCAGCGTGTGATCGGTATTCATGTCGATGCCGAAGCGCATGCGCAGCACCTTGGCTTCACGCGGCGTCAGTCCACCGAGAACATCGTGCACGGTTTCCATCAGGCCGATGTTGGTCGAGGATTCGATCGGAGAAACAATCGACAGATCCTCGATGAAATCGCCGAGATGCGAATCCTCGTCGTCGCCGATCGGAGTTTCCATCGAAATCGGTTCCTTGGCGATCTTGAGCACCTTGCGGATCTTGTCCTCGGGCATTTCCATCTTGATCGCCAACTCTTCCGGAGTCGGCTCGCGGCCCATCTCCTGCAGCATCTGGCGGCTGATGCGATTGAGCTTGTTGATCGTCTCGATCATGTGCACCGGGATGCGGATGGTGCGTGCCTGGTCGGCGATCGAGCGCGTGATCGCCTGGCGGATCCACCAGGTCGCATAGGTCGAGAACTTGTAGCCGCGGCGGTATTCAAATTTGTCGACCGCCTTCATCAGGCCGATGTTGCCTTCCTGGATCAGATCGAGGAACTGCAGGCCGCGGTTGGTGTACTTCTTGGCGATCGAGATGACCAGACGCAGGTTGGCCTCGACCATCTCCTTCTTCGCGCGGCGTGCCTTGGCCTCGCCGATCGACATGGCGCGGTTGATTTCCTTGATGTCGGCGACGGTCAGGTAGAGCGTGTTCTCGATGGCGACCAGCTTGTGCTGCTCGCCGACCAGTGCATCCTTGTGCGTCTTCACCGCCGGCGACCATTTCTGGCGCTTCTTCATGAGTTCCTCAGCCCAGTCGAGATTGGTCTCGTTGGACGGGAACACCTTGAGAAAATCCTTGCGCGGCATCTTCGCCTGCTTGATGCAGACGTCCATGATCAGGCGCTCGTGATGGCGGATATTGCTGACCACCTCGCGCAGCTTGCGTACGAGGGCGTCGATCAGGACCGCCGGCAGCTTGAGCTTGAGGAATTCCTCGGCGATCTGGTCGCGCAGCTTGAGTGCCTTCTTGTCACCGAGGCCGTGCTTTTCCGACAATTTCTGAAACTTCGCGTAACCGGTACGCAATTCGTTCATGCGCCGCGCGACTTCGAGCGGATCCGGACCGGTATCGACCGGCGTCGACTCTTCCGTATCGTCATCGGAATCATCATCGCCGTCGCCGTCTTCTTCGTTCTCGGCCTTTTCGGCGGCTTCCTTGGCGGCGGCAGCGGCAAGCTCCTCGGGTGTCGGCACTTCGATATCGAGGAAGCCGGTGACGACCTCGGACATGCGCTTCTTGCCCTCGGTGAACTGGTCGTACTCCTCGACCAGCAACTGGATCGACCACGGGAAACTGGCCAGCGCGGCCTGAACCTGGTTGAGGCCTTCTTCGATGCGCTTGGCGATGGCGATCTCGCCTTCGCGCGTGAGCAGTTCGACCGTACCCATCTCGCGCATGTACATGCGCACCGGATCGGTGGTGCGGCCGACTTCGGCATCGACCGCCGAGAGCACGGCGACGGCTTCCTCGGTGGCAGTGTCGTCATCGGTCGAGCCGGCGGACTGCGCACGCAGAGTCTCGGTATCCGGCGCAACTTCATGCACCTCGATACCCATGTCGTTGATCATGCCGATGATGTCTTCGATCTGTTCGGGATCGACGATGTCATCGGGCAGATGGTCATTCACTTCGGCATAGGTCAGGTAACCCTGTTCCTTGCCCTTGATGATGAGCATCTTGATGTCGGTGGTTTTCTGCTCCTGGATATGCTCGGTCGCCATGAATGTTCTGCTGTGCCTGAACGAAAGACTCGGAAGTATAGGAGGCCCGTCAAGGGCGACCCAAGTGATTGAAAACGTTGGAATCGTGATGTTGGCCTGACTGCCGCATCAGGGCTCCGGAGCCACCCGCAAATGAAAGGTGACCGGGCCGTCATTGACCAGCCGCACCTTCATGTGGGTACGAAAGCGCCCGGTTTCCACTGGCGAGTGCGTATTTCGAGCCAATTCGACCAATCGGGCGAACAGGAGTTCACCGTGCTCGGGACTGGCCGCGCCGGTGAAGCCCGCGCGCATGCCGCTCGAGGTGTCGGCGGCCAGGGTGAACTGTGAAACCAGCAGCAGACCGCCGCCGACATCACGCAGTGATCGATTCATGCGCCCGTCCTCGTCGCTGAAGACGCGATAGCCAAGGATGCGATCGAGCATGCGCCTGACCTGGGCCTCGGCGTCGCCACGTTCGATGGCAACCAGGGCGAGCAGGCCGGCACCGATCTGGCCGACGATTTCGTCATCGACCTCGACGCAGGCTTCGCTGACACGCTGGATCAGCGCGATCATCGATGGCTCCTTGCGATCACAATGGCAGCCTCGTTGCTTGTGCCAAGCCGGTCAATCTTGCGGCAACCGTTAGAATCACTACTTTCCCCCTGAAACCAATTCGATGACCTGGCCCATGCGACTTCTGTACGCCTTGTTGTGGCTGGCCGGATTGCTGCCGTTGCGCATCTTGCACGGCTTCGGCAGCGTCCTGGGCGAGCTTGCCTGGTTGCGCAATGGACGCGAGCGACGCATCACCACAATCAACCTTGCTCTTCTTAATACGCAAAACAGTGCTCTGGCAGGACAACTCGATGCACGAAAAGTCCTGCGTGAGACCGGCAAGTCTGCGATCGAGGTGGCCAAGATCTGGTCGGGGCGACCCGAGCGGGCGCTGGCTCTGGTTCGCGAGGTGCGCGGGGCGGAGCTGTTCGAGCAGGCGCTGACCAGCGGCAAGGGCGTCATCATTGCCGCGCCGCACCTGGGTTGTTGGGAACTGCTGAGCTACTGGCTGGCCGAACTCACTCCCCTGGCCATCGTCTATCGACCGCCGCGCAACTCCACGTTCGAGCCGCTGCTGATCAAGGCCCGCGGTGCCTCGAAAGTGGAACAGGTGCGTGCCGAGGGGGCCGGCGTGCGCAGCCTGTATCGACGTCTTGCTGCGGGTGGCGTGGTCGGCATCCTGCCGGATCAGCAGCCGCGCCAGGGTGATGGCGAGTTCGCACCGTTCTTCGGCATCGAGGCTCTGACAATGGTGCTGGTACCGCGTCTGGCCGAGCGCACCGGCGCGACCGTGCTGTTTGCCTTCGCCGAACGCCTGCCGCGCGGCGCGGGTTTCCGCATCCATGTGCACGCGGCGCCCGAGCGCATTGCCGATGTCGATCGGCGCGTGGCGTGTACGGCGCTCAATCGCGGCGTCGAGGAATGCGTGCGCATCGCACCGCTGCAATACCAGTGGAACTACAAACGCTACTCGATCCGTCCGCCCGGGCAGAAGCGCAGGCTTTACGCATCAGCTCCCGACAACGTGCAATAGCGACCAATCTGTCACCAGCCACCAACTCAGCGTTCTGGTAGTCTTGTTTTCCATGAGCAAAGTTGAACAAATCGAAGATCAGGTGGCCAAACTCTCTGCCAATGAGCTTGCTCGCTTTCGTGCTTGGTACGCTGAGTTCGACGCGGGCGCTTGGGATCGACAAATCGAGCAAGATTCTGCCGACGGCAAGTTGGACACGCTTGCGGAGCGGGCGCTTCAAGCGCACGCGAGCGGTCATACAAGAAATCTGTGAAGCACTCAGCGACGCCGGATTTCTGGAAAGCGTATGAGTCGCTTCCAGCGCATATTCGGCGACTCGCGGACAGCAACTACCAGCTCCTCAAAGAAAACTCGCGTCATCTTTCTCTGCATTTCAAGCAGATCGGCCGCTTTAGATCGGTTCGGGTGGGGCTGCACTTTCGGGCACTCGGCGTGGAGGCCCCCGGCGAGATCGTCTGGTTCTGGATTGGCAGCCATGCCGAATACGACAGACTCCTGGCCGTTCAGATGTGATTACCCGTCATGCCTCGGGCGAAAACAAGTATTGCCCATGGCATTGGGTAAGTTGCCGGTTATCGGGTTTCCCGATGTCACATTCTGCGTGACGGGTGTTCCGTTTGATTCCAGACAAGCAAAAGCCACCTTGCGGCGGCTTTTGTCTGAACCGACTGCGGGTCGGGATCAGCTGCGTTTCATCGAGTTGAAGAACTCGTCGTTGGACTTGGTGTTCTTCATCTTGTCGAGCATGAACTCCATTGCCGCCAGTTCGTCCATCGGATGAAGCAGTTTGCGCAGGATCCAGATCTTCTGCAGCATGTCCGGCTCGATCAGCAACTCCTCGCGACGTGTGCCCGAGCGGTTGATGTCGATGGACGGATAGACGCGCTTCTCGGAAATACGGCGACTCAGGTGCACTTCCATGTTGCCGGTGCCCTTGAATTCCTCGTAGATCACCTCGTCCATCTTCGAGCCGGTCTCGACCAGGGCAGTGGCGATGATGGTCAACGAACCGCCTTCCTCGACATTGCGCGCCGCGCCGAAGAAGCGTTTCGGACGCTGCAGCGCATTGGCATCGACACCGCCGGTCAGCACCTTTCCAGAGGACGGAATCACCGTGTTGTACGCACGCGCAAGACGCGTGATCGAGTCGAGCAGGATGACCACATCCTTCTTGTGTTCGACCAGGCGCTTGGCCCGTTCGATGACCATTTCGGCGACCTGCACATGGCGCGTGGCCGGTTCGTCGAAGGTCGAACTGATCACCTCGGCGCGAACGCCGCGCTGCATCTCGGTGACTTCCTCGGGACGCTCGTCGATGAGCAGGATGATCAGGTGCACGTCCGGATGGTTGTGCACGATCGACTGCGCGATATTCTGCAGCATCATCGTCTTGCCGGCCTTCGGCTGCGAGACGATCAGGCCGCGCTGGCCCTTGCCGATCGGTGCGACCAGATCGAGGATGCGCCCGGTGATGTCCTCGGTCGAACCATTGCCGCGTTCGAGACGGAACGACTTGCGCGGAAACAGCGCGGTCAGGTTCTCGAACAGGGCCTTGTTCTTGGAGGCTTCCGGCGGCTCGCCATTGATGTGATCGACCTTGAGCAGGGCGAAGTAACGCTCGCCTTCCTTCGGAGGACGAATGCGACCGGCGATGTAGTCGCCGGTGCGCAAGTTGAAGCGGCGCGTCTGCGAGGGCGACACATAGATATCGTCAGGACCTGCCAGATACGACTGGTCCGGGCCGCGCAGGAAGCCGAAGCCATCCTGCAGAATTTCGAGCACGCCTTCGCCGTAGATGCCACCGCCGGCTTTCGCATGCGCCTTCAGGATATTGAAGATCATGTCCTGCTTGCGCGCGCGGGCCACGCCTTCCTGGATGCCGAGCGACTCGGCCAGGGCGATCAGATCGTAAGCATTCTTGCGCTTGAGCTCGTTGAGGTCGATCAGCGGGCCGGTTTCCTGGCTCACATCGTAATCATCATCGTCACCGCGAGGCAGGCCCCGATGGGCCGGGTTCTGCGGACGGTTGCCGCCACCGCCACCACCACCGCCGCTGCTGCGATTGCGATCACGGCGACCACGCGGTCCCTGGCGTCCCTGGTTCTGATTCTGGCCTTGCGGCTGATTGCGATTCTGCTGGTTGGGATGGCGCTGCTGATTCGGATTGCCGCCTTCCTGGCCCTGGCCTTCTCGTGCCTGGGATGGGTTGCCACCTTCCTGCGCGCTGCCATCGCTGTTGCCATTGCCGGCGGACTCACCGCCGTGACTGGATGATGCCTGGTTGCCTGAGGCTTCAACTTTGCTCACGGGCTCGCGGCGATTGCCATCATCGGTTGGCGCGGAGCTTTCTTGCCTTGGTGGCGATGGTTCGCGCTTACTCGGCGCAGGCGCTGAAGACTCACTGGACGCGTCTGCAGAAGCGGCCTTGCTGTCGGCACGCGGTACTCGTGGCGCACGCGGCGCACGTTTCGGCGCTTCCGCGCGGGTCGGAGGCGTGGGGCTTTCGCCGCCATTGTTATTTTCGGTATCAGACACGGACGGACCTCGTTGGGTGCCGTAGGGGGGAAGGGTTTCGGGGGGGGTTGCGGAAGGACGGAGCGGAGGCGCTCCCTGTCACTGCGGCCTAACTTAGCACTGCATTGTGCGCGGAGTCTAGCTTTTGAGGCCGGGAGTCGGGAGTGGGGAGTCGGGAGTAGGTTGGAAGCAGTGCCTGAAGTGCTCTGGCTGAATCGCGACTTCAGGGGTGCCGGGAATTGGATTGGCTAAGGAGCTGAGCACCTGATTTTCCTACTCCCCACTCCCGACGCCCCACTCCCGCTCCATCAAGCTATCGCACTATCAATCATCTGGCTTAGCTGGGTCTTGCTGACGGCACCGATCTGGGTGGCTTCGACCTTGCCGTTCTTGAAGATCATCAGGGTCGGGATGCCGCGCACGTTGTAGTTGCGCGGAGTTTTCTGGTTATGGTCGATGTTGATCTTGGCGACCTTGAGGCGACCGCCATAGGTTTCAGCGAGTTCGTCGAGCATCGGCGCGATCATCTTGCACGGGCCGCACCATTCGGCCCAGAAGTCGACCAGCACCGGCTCGGATGATTGCAATACTTCGGCGTCGAACTGCTCGTCGCTGACGTGGGCGATTTTCTGGCTCACGCGGAACCTCCAAAGGGTCAAGAGTCAAGGATTGTGCCGTATTTCAAGCGGTTCGCGGCAGCTTCGGCTACACTTGCGCGGCTTTACGGCGTGGATTGTTCAACGAGCGTGTGCTCGCCGCAGTCCATTTCAGCCCAATCGGCTGTCCTGCGCAAGTTGGGGGCGGATCCATATCCGTACAAGGAGCCTTGGCGGCAGAGATTTCGTTTTGCCGTATCGAGTTTTTCTGGAAGCCGGGATTTCGGCCATCCCACACGGTTTCGCCCGTGTGTCCGACAGGGGCCGTGCCACCGCGCCACGACTCGAATAAACGAAGATTTCTGCCGCCAGGGCTCCTCACACCGCAGTTCACGGACGCCGACTCAACGAGACCCCTATTGAATGTCACATTCGCAACCGCTTACCGATACCGTCTTTGAAAGTTTCGATCTGCATCCGAGCCTGCTGGCCGGCCTCAACGACACCGGCTTCATCCGCTGCACGCCGATCCAGGCATTGACCCTGCCGATCGCTCTGGATGGCCGCGACATCGCCGGCCAGGCGCAGACCGGCACCGGCAAAACCGCCGCCTTTCTCGTCGCCGTGCTCAATCGCCTGCTGACCAAACCGGCCCTGGTCGAACGCAAGACCGGCGATCCGCGCGCGGTCATTCTTGCGCCGACGCGCGAACTGGCGATCCAGATCGAGAAGGATTTCCGCGCTATCGGCCGGCATACCGGGCTGACGTCGGCCCTCGTCTACGGTGGTGTCGATTACGACAAGCAGCGCGAGATGCTCAAGAACGGCGTCGACATCGTCATCGCCACGCCGGGTCGCATCATCGATTACCTGAAGCAGCATGTCGTCTCGTTCCGCGCCGTCGATGTCTGCGTGCTCGACGAGGCCGATCGCATGTTCGATCTCGGTTTCATCAAGGACATGCGTTTCCTGATGCGGCGCATGCCACCGCGCGAACAGCGCCAGGGCATGCTGTTCTCGGCCACGTTGAGCTATCGCGTGCTCGAGCTTGCCTACGACCACATGAACAGCCCCGAGAAGGTCACCGCGGAAACCGAGACCGTGACCGCCGACCGCGTGAGTCAGGTCGTCTACTTCCCGGCCACCGAAGAGAAGATACCGTTGCTGCTCAACCTGCTCGGCAAGCTTGATGAGCATCGCAGCATCATCTTCATCAACACCAAGGCGATGGCCGAACGGCTGACACGTGCGCTTGAACGCAATGGTCATCGTGTCGCCACGCTGTCAGGTGACGTGCCGCAGGCCAAGCGTGAGCGCCTGCTTGCGCGCTTCCAGAAGGGCGACATCGAATTGCTCGTCGCCACCGATGTGGCCGCGCGCGGCCTGCATATCCCTGCGGTCACGCATGTCTTCAATTTTGACCTGCCGCAGGATGCCGAGGATTACGTGCACCGCATCGGCCGCACCGCGCGCCTCGGCGCCGAGGGTGATGCGATCAGTTTTGCCTGCGACTTGTATGCGATGGGCCTGCCTGACATCGAGGCCTATATCGAACAGAAGATCCCGACCGCCCGGGTCGAACCCGAGCTGCTCGTGATCCCGCCGCCGCGCGTGCGCGAGAAGATCGCGATGTCCGACGAGGACGCCGAGGCGAATGCGGCCGATGATCTGCGCAACACGGCTGGCGCGCCGCCGAAGGATCAGAAGCCGCATCAATCCGGTCGCGGATCATCGCCGCCGGGTTCGCGTGCAGGCGGTCGTGGACCGCGACGCGATTCCGCTCCGCCAAGGCGCGTCGAAACTCCGGCGCCGGTATATGCCGCACCGGTTTCGCCACCGCCGGTTGCAGTGTCCAACGATTCCGCGGCCGCGGCCGCGGCCGATCCGGCCAAGAAGCGTCGCAGACGCGGTGGGCGTGGTCGCAATCGTGGCCGGAGTGATGAGCAGCAGCCGGTATCGACGCAGCCCACCGACTCGAAAAGCCAGGCCGAGGGCAGCAAGAGCGAACGCAAGCCACGCCGCGAACGCGCTCCGCGTGCCGACAACACCACCAACAAGCCGGCGACGGAGTCGAACGCTCCGGTGGGTGCGCACAAGAAGCAGGGCTTCTTCAACCGCATATCGAGTTTTTTCGGACGCCATTGACCTGTTTCGCCTGAGCGATTCGGGCTAATGTTCCAGCTTGCTTGAGGGTGATTCCATTCGATGTTGAAGCGACTGGTCAATGCGGGTTTGGGCGGAGCCGATCGTGATCGCTGGTCGGAACGTTCGGCGATGCTCGCGTTTGCCATTGGCGGCCTGATCCTGTTGTGGTTGCTGGCGCGCACGTTCTGGTTGCTGGTGCCGGGCGATGATGGCCTGAGCGCGGGGCCGTTGCGTTCGGCGGTGCGTGACCAGCGCTGCACCGGGCGTGTCGGTGTCCAAGTGGCATCTGTTCGGCAATGCGCCGCAGCAGGCGGCCATGCTGCGCGACGCGCCGGAAACCACTCTCAGCCTGAGCCTGCGCGGGACGCTGGCCGACGCTGATCCGCATAGCGGTATCGCCGTGATTGCCGACGCGCAAGGTGTCGAGCGCGCATGGCGGGTCGGTGACGAAATCAGCCGCGGGCGTGGTGCTGGAAGAGGTGCACGCCGATCGGGTCGTGCTGATGCATGATGGAGCGCAGGAGATCCTTGCCCTCACGCGCGATGAAGCCAACGAGCGGGTCGTGCCGATTCCAGCCGACCAGCGTGGCGGCAGATCCCTGCGCAATACCTCGCCTGGGCCAGCGACGAATCCTGGTGCAATACCCATTTTCATGCCACCCCAGTTGGCCCACGGCGCGCTCGATTGGCAGAAGACCATGGACAAGATCGGTGGCGGAGATCCGGCGGAATTGGCGAAGAACGTGCGAATCGATCCGGTCATCGAGCAACGGCCAGATCGCGGGCGTGCGCGTATCCGCCGCCAATGGCGATGCGGCGCTGATGGCCAGGCTTGGTCTGCGACCCAGCGATATCGTCACCGCCGTCAATGGCGTGCCGGTCGATTCGGTCGCGCGTGGCCAGCAGATCCTCGAAAGCCTGCGCAATGCCAACAGCGTGCGCGTGACCGTCAGCTCGCGGTGGTGTGCCGACCGAGATCACCGTGCAGTTGCAGTGAGCCGGGAGTGGGGAGATTGAGAGTGGGGAGTGGGAAAGGCAATGCTTCCCGCAAGCCCATCGGTTTCAGGATGAAACGTCACGTTGGTCTTCGTGCTTTGCTACGCTTGCGCGTCCTGCCGTTGAGTGGGATGTCTGGTTTGTCGGGGACGCGGCGCCATGCGCGTATCGCGATGACCGGCCATCTGCCCGCAACAAATCTGATTGAGAGTCCGACCGATGAAGTGTGCTTTCCTGTCTCGAATGATCCTCATGGCGGCTTGTCTGCTGGCGGCTGAGTGCCTTTGCGCAGACGCCAGCTTCGCCGGCCGTGGCCAATGCCGATGGCCGGCACACGCTGAACCTCAAGGATGCCGATATCCAGGCGCTGATCGCGACGGTTTCGGAAATCACCGGCAAGAACTTCATCCTCGGTCCGAATGTGCAGGGCAAGGTCACCGTGATCTCGGCCAAGCCGATGAAGCCCGACGAGATCTACGACGTGTTCCTGTCGGTGCTGCGCGTGCATGGCTATGCCGCGATCGCCCAGGGCAGCATGATCAAGATCGTGCCCGAGGCGATGGCCCAGCAGGATGGCTCGGCGGCGCTGAACGGCGACCGCGAGCACTCGACCGATGAGTTGATTACCCAGATCGTGCCGGTCAAGCATGTCTCGGCCAATGAGTTGATCCAGATCCTGCGTCCGCTGATGCCGCAGGGCGGGCAATTGATTGCGCATGCGCCGTCAAACTCGCTGGTCATTTCCGATCGCGCCGGCAATGTCGCGCGCCTGGTCAATATCATCAAGCGCATCGATACGGTGTCCGACGCCGAGGTCGAGGTGATTCCGCTGGTGCACGCGAATGCCGCCGAGATGGCGCGCACGCTGACCTCGCTGGCCGACGACAAGGTCTCCCAGGTCAACGCCGAAGCGCCGCGCGTGTTCGCCGATACGCGGACCAATTCGATCCTGCTTGCCGGGGCCAAGAATTCGCGGCTGAAGATGCGCGCCTTGATCGCCCATCTCGACACGCCGCTTGAGAATGGTGGCGATACCCAGGTCATCTATCTGCGCAACGCCAACGCCAAGGATCTCGTGCCGATCCTGCAAGGTGTCGCCGCGACTTTGACTGGCATCGCGCCACCGACCATTCCGAAACCCGGTGAGGCGGGAGGCTCGGCCACGGCATCCACGGCGACAATCCAGGCGCATGAGCAAACCAATTCGCTGATCATCAGTGCGCCGCCGGCGGTGTTCCGCTCACTGGCTTCGGTTGTGCGCCAGCTCGATGTGCGCCGCGCCCAGGTGCTGATCGAGGCGATCATCGCCGAGGTGGCCGATTCAACCGCGAGCGAGATTGGCGTGCAGTGGTTCACGGCACCGCAGCGCGCGGACGGCACGCTGGGTCAAGGTGTCATCGGCGGAACCAATTTCCCGGGCCCGAACGGAAACTCCGGATTGAACGGGCTGGCCGCCAATCCGCTCGGACTGTCGGGAGTCGGCGGGCTTTCGCTCGGTTACATCGACGGCACGATCACGCTGCCGGGCAGCGATACGCCGATCCTCAATCTCGGCGCCCTTGTGCGCGCCCTGCGTGGTGATGGCAAGACCAATATCCTGTCGACGCCTTCGATTCTGACCCTCGACAACCAGGAAGCCGAGATCAAGGTCGCCCAGGAGGTTCCGTTCCTGACCGGCTCGTACACGAATACCGCCAGCAGTGGCAGCAACGGGCAGGTCACCAATCCGTTCCAGACCATCGAACGCAAGGATGTCGGTCTTGTCCTCAAGGTCACCCCGCACGTCAACGAAGGCGATGCGGTGCGCATGGAGATCCATCAGGAAGTCTCCTCGCTGGCGCCGCCGGTAACCGGTGCTGTCGACCTGGTCACCAACAAGCGCGAGCTGACGACCAGCGTGCTCGTCTCCGACAACGCGCTGCTCGTGCTTGGCGGACTCATCGACACCAATGTCAGCGACAGCAACAGCAAGGTGCCGGGCCTCGGCAGCATTCCGGTCATCGGCAACCTGTTCCGCTATCGCTCGAACAAGAACGAGAAGCGTGACCTGATGATTTTCCTGCGCCCGAAGATCCTGCGTGATGCCGCCACCGAAGCGTCTGTGTCGAGTGAGAAGTACAACTACATGCGCACCGAACAACTGCAATTTCGCGAAGAAAGTGCACCGCTGACGCCGCGCAGCGAACGTCCGTTGCTGCCCGAAGTGCACGACTTCCTCAGCGACCCGGGCGAGGCTGCGGATGGCATGCAGAAACCGGCACTGCGGAAGAAGCAATGACGGACGCAGCACGCGCAGAAATCCGGCCGGCACGACCCGGTTTCGGATTTGCGCGTCGGCATGGCGCGACCTTGACTGCGTGGCACGAGGGATCGGTCGACATCGCCTGCCGCCAGGGTGTGCGCCCCGAGGTCTTGGCCGAATTGCGTCGACACCTCGGCGTCGATCTCAAGCTCACCGCCTACGAACCCGCCGCCTTCGAGCGCCTGTTGCGCGATCTCTACGAGCAGGGCGACGATGCGCGTGCGATGGTTTCGGATCTCGATGAACGCCTCGACCTTAAAACCCTCGCCGACGAATTGCCGGAGCCTGAGGATCTGCTCGAAAGCGAAGACGATGCACCGATCATCCGCCTGATCAATGCCTTGCTGACCGAAGCAGTGAAAGAGGGCGCATCGGACATCCATATCGAGCCGTTCGAGAGTCGCCTCGTCGTGCGCTTCCGCATCGATGGCGTGCTGCGCGAAGTGCTCGCCCCGCAAAAGGGCATCGCCAACGCCGTGGTCAGTCGCATCAAGGTCATGGCCAAACTCGACATCGCCGAGAAGCGCCTGCCGCAGGATGGCCGCATCGGCCTGCGCATTGCCGGGCGTCCGGTCGATGTGCGCGTGTCGACGATTCCGGCCGGTCACGGTGAGCGCGTCGTCCTGCGTCTGCTCGACAAGCAGGCCGGACGTCTCGATCTGGTTCAGCTCGGCATGGACGGCGATACGCGCACACGCCTCGAATCGATGATTGCGCGTCCGCACGGCATCCTGCTGGTCACCGGCCCGACCGGCTCGGGCAAGACCACCACGCTTTATGGCGCGCTGCTCAAGCTCAACGATTCCTCACGCAACATCATGACTGTCGAAGATCCGATCGAGTACTACATCGACGGTATCGGTCAGACCCAGGTCAACACGCGCGTCGACATGACCTTTGCCCGCGGATTGCGCGCGATCCTGCGTCAGGATCCCGATGTTGTCATGGTCGGTGAAATCCGCGACCTCGATACTGCCGAGACGGCCGTGCAGGCGTCCTTGACCGGCCACTTCGTGCTCTCGACCCTGCACACCAATTCGGCGGTCGGTGCGGTTGCGCGATTGCGCGACATGGGCGTCGAACCCTTCCTGCTGTCATCAAGCCTGGTCGGCGTGCTCGCTCAGCGCCTCGTGCGTGCGCTTGATCCGGCTACCCGTGAAAGCTATCAGGCGACTCCCACCGAACTGGCCGCGTTCGGCCAATCGCCCGATGCCGTGGTCACCCTGTATCGACCGCGCGCGGACCTTGGCAATCGTCATGCTGGCTACAAGGGCCGCACCGGCATCTACGAACTCGTCCCGGTCGATGAGGCGATGCGTCGCCTTATCCACGAAGGTGCCTCCGAAGCCGAACTGGAACGCCATGCCCGTGCGCGCGCACCGAGCATCATTGAAGACGGCTGGCGCAAATGCCTGGCCGGTCTGACCACGACCGAGGAAGTGCTGCGGGTGACGCGCGAGGACTGAGGCGCGTGGTGGGCCCACCAGGACTTGAACCTGGAACCAACGGATTATGAGTCCGCTGCTCTAACCAATTGAGCTATAGGCCCGATACGCGAAACCGAATGACGCGGCTTGAGCAAGCCTGGCGCCGGCAGTGGCGGCGAATTGTAGCGGCATCCGAACGCGCGTGGGCAGCGCTGAAATCAACGGCGCGGATTCCGGCCTGGATTGTGCTCGGCTGGTTGTGTGTGACAAGCGCCGCCCGGACAATGCACGCTGCTGTCTTTCTCGCCCGAACGCCACATCGCATGCGCATTTTTTCGCTCGAAGGAAAACTCGCCGCAGCGCTGACATTCTGGTCACTGCTGACCACGGTCGTGCTGACATTGTGGCTGGAGTGGTTCGATTCCTTGGTCTGGGCGGTCGTGGCAAGCGTGCTCGCGCTGGCAATTCCGGGCCTGATCCTCGCGCGTCGCCTGGCGCGGCCGGTGGCGGCCCTGATTCGCGCGTTGACGGGAAGTGTGTCGGCATTCGGCGATGGCGATTTCAGTTTCTCGATCCGCAATACACGGCGCGACGAAGTCGGTGATCTGGTCGATGCACACAATGAGTTGGGACGCGTTCTGCGCGAACAACGCCAGAATCTGTTCCAGCGTGAACTGCTGCTCGATACGGTCGTGCAGAACACGCCGACTGCGATGATCCTGATCGAGCCCGGCGGGCACGTCGTATATGCGAATCTCGCCGCACGCGCCCTCCTCAATGGCGGGCGCGCAATGAACGGCCTGGATTTCGACACCATCGTGGTGGAGGCGTCACCGCAGTTTTCCGAAGCCCTTGGCCTCGGCACCGATGCCCTGTTCAATGTCGAGATCGACCACGAGGAGGAAACTTTCCACCTCTCGCAACGCCAGTTCAAGCTGCAGGGTCGCACGCACAGGATGATCATGCTGCGACGCATGACCCGCGAGTTGTCGCGCCAGGAAGTATCCACATGGAAAAAAGTCATCCGCGTGGTCAGTCATGAGCTCAACAACTCGCTGGCACCGATCCGCTCGCTTTCACATTCGGGGCGAGAGCTGGCCAGGCGCGGCGAAATCGAGCGGCTCGAACGGGTCTTCGACACGATCGAGGAGCGTGCTCGACATCTCGGTGGCTTCGTCCAGGGCTATGCGCATTTCGCCAAGCTGCCCGTACCGCAACGATCGTCGGTCGAGTGGGCGCCGTTTCTGCTTGCGCTTGGCCAGCACTCGCAGTTCAAACTCGTTGGATCACCACCGAGCGTCGCCGGCTGGTTCGATCGTGCCCAGATTGAGCAATTGCTGATCAACCTGCTCAAGAACGCGAGCGAATCGGGTAGCGAGTCGGACAACATCGAGCTGGCGGCCGGTTTGCGCGGCCGCGAACTGCGCATCGAAGTGTGCGACCGCGGCCCGGGCATGAGCGAAGCCGTGCTCGCGAATGCGGTGCTGCCGTTCTATTCGACCAAACGCAGCGGCAGTGGACTCGGACTCGCGCTGGCCCGCGAGATCGCCGAGGCGCATGGCGGTCGGTTGCAACTGGCCAATCGCCCCGACGGCGGCTTGCAGGTGACCTTGATCCTCGCACAACCCGATGACACTTCCAGCCCGCGTGCGCAGGAAATTCCGGCGCGCTGATTCCCCTTGAGCGCACAGTCCTGCTAGATTGCGTCGACATGAATGGGTGGGGAGAGCGAAATGGGTGGTTTTATCGGTCTGGTCGTCGTCGTCGTGGCCTTCATCGTGCTGGCCAAACTCGTACGCATTGTGCCGCAGGGTTTTGAGTGGACCGTGCAGCGCTGGGGCAAGTACACGCATACGCTGACACCGGGTTTCCATCTTCTCGTGCCGGTCGTGCAAAGCGTCGGCCACAAGATCAACATGATGGAACAGGTTCTCGATGTTCCTTCGCAGGAAGTCATCACCAAGGACAATGCCGTCGTGCGCGTCGATGGCGTCGTTTTCTACCAGGTACTCGATGCGGCCAAGGCGGCCTACGAAGTTTCCAATCTCGAGCAGGCCTCACTGGCCCTGATCATGACCAATATCCGCACCGTGCTCGGATCAATGGATCTCGATGAATCCTTGAGCAAGCGCGACGTGATCAATGCCAAGCTGCTCATGGTCGTCGATGAGGCGACCCATCCCTGGGGCGTCAAGGTCACCCGCATCGAGATCAAGGATATTTCGCCACCACGCGATCTTGTCGATTCGATGGCGCGGCAGATGAAGGCCGAACGCGAGAAACGCGCCAACATCCTTGAGGCGGAAGGTTTCCGCCAGGCAGCAATCCTCAAGGCTGACGGAGAAAAGCAGGCCGCGATCCTTGAAGCCGAGGGCAAGCGCGAGGCTGCCTACCGCGAAGCCGAGGCGCGCGAACGCCTGGCCGAGGCCGAAGCCAAGGCGACCACGATGGTGTCTGATGCGATCGCCGGTGGCGACATCAATGCGATCAACTATTTCGTTGCCAACAAGTATGTCGAGGCACTCAAGGAGATGGCTCACTCGCCGAACCAGAAGGTGCTGATGTTGCCGTTTGAGGCAACCGGCATACTCGGTTCGTTGGCCGGTATCGCGGAAATCGCCAAGAGTGCATTTGAAAAGTCGGCGTCACCATCGCCGCCACCGCCGCCGCGTTCCGCGCCGCCAGTGATGCGCTGACCGGGAGTCGACATGAGTGAAACGATAACCAACCTCGTTGCCAGCTACGGCTGGTGGCTGTTGGCCCTGCTCCTGATTGCGGCCGAACTCGTTGCGCCCGGATATTTCCTGCTCTGGGTTGGCCTTGCTGCGGCGATCATGGGACTGGTCATGCTGGTGTTCCCGGGGCTCGCGTTTCTGGCCCAGGCCATCCTCTTCGCGCTGCTCGCGATCGGTGTGTGTTTCGTCTACTGGAAATACATCCGCCCGGCTGCCGAGTTGCGCGACGATCAGCCCCTGCTCAACCGCAAGGGTGATCGCATGATTGGTCGTCGCGTCCTCGTCGTCGATGCCATCGTCAATGGTCGCGGCAAGGTCAAGGTGGGTGACTCGGTATGGCTGGTCGAGGGCAGCGATTGCCAGATAGGCACTCCGGTACGGGTGACCGCCGTGAACGGCACGACCCTGCAGGTGGTGGCCGATCCACCTGCTTGACCGTGCTCATGGCGGATCCTTGTCAGGCGCTTGATGTTGGCCGATGTGTGCCGCTGGTCGGCCCTCCGGGCTGCCGCCTATAATCGGCGCTTCCCTTTCAGGCCGATGAGATGACCCGCAAGACAATTCTCAATGATTCGCACCGCGCGCTCGGCGCCAAAATGGTCGATTTTGGCGGCTGGGACATGCCGCTCAATTACGGATCGCAGATCGAGGAGCACCATGCCGTGCGCCGTGACGCCGGCATGTTCGATGTCTCGCATATGACCGTCGTCGACATGCGTGGCTCGCGCACGCGCGAGTTCCTGCGTCATCTGCTGGCCAACAATATCGGCAAGCTCAAGGTTCCCGGCAAGGCGCTTTATTCGTGCATGCTGAATGCCGATGGTGGCGTGATCGATGACCTTATTGTCTATTTCGTCGCCGAGGATTTCTTTCGCACCGTCGTCAACGCATCGACGCGCGACAAGGATCTGGCCTGGATCACCGGGAAAGCAAAAGCCTTCGACGTGCAGATCACCGAGCGGGCCGATCTGGCCATGATTGCGGTGCAGGGTCCGAACGCCCGGTCGAAGGCCGCTGCCGTGTTCAGTGAGGCGACGGCGGCAAAGGCATCGAAACTTGGCAAGTTCGTTGCTGTCGAGGTGGATGGCCTGTTTATCGCGCGAACTGGATATACCGGTGAGGACGGCTTCGAGATCATGGTTGAGGAAGCCGCGGCGGCGGATCTGTGGAATCGACTGCACGCGGCCGGTGTACAACCTGCCGGTCTTGGCGCGCGCGATACCCTGCGTCTTGAGGCCGGCATGAACCTCTACGGTCAGGATATGGACGAGACGATCACGCCGTGGGAGGCCGGGCTGAGCTGGACGGTCTCTCTCGATGAAGGGCGTGAGTTCATCGGTCGATCGGCGCTCGAGACGCAGAAAGCCGCCGGTGTCGCGCACGAAATGGTCGGCATCGTCATGGATGAGAAAGGCGTCTTGCGCCACGGTCAGAAAGTCCTGACGGAAAGCGGCGATGGCGAAATCCTGTCAGGCACGTTCTCGCCGACACTCGGCAAGGCAATTGCGTTCGCGCGGATTCCAGCAGGCGCACACACATCCGTTCGCGTCGATATCCGCGGACGCGAGGTTCCAGTACGTGTCGTGAAGTATCCGTTTGTGCGCGATGGCCAGGCGGTCATCGCCTGACTGCGACGTGACCCGTCACGGCTGATAGAATCCATCATCAATTCATCCTCCCTCCCAGGCCAGCAGACATGAAAGAGATTCCCGGCGATCTGATGTTTCTCAAGTCCCACGAATGGGTGCGCGTCGAAGACAACGGTACCGCCACGATCGGCATCTCCGATCATGCGCAGGGATTGCTCGGTGATCTGGTCTATGTCGAGCTGCCCAACGTCGGCGATACCGCGCAGGCCGGAACCGCCGCCGCCGTGGTCGAATCGGTCAAGGCTGCGTCGGACGTCTATTCGCCGGTGAGCGGCGAGATTGTCGCGGTCAACGATGCGCTGGCCGATCGTCCCGAAACGATCAACGAAGACGCCTACGGTGAAGGCTGGATCTTCGTCGTCAAACTTTCCGACCGCGATGAACTTCAGGAAATGCTCGACCCGGATGCCTATGCCGAACTGATCGAGAGCGAAGACGACTGATTTCGCATGCGCCGAGAGTATTTTCGAGAGTTGAGAACGGGCCGAATGATCGGCCCGTTTTTCGTTTTTCCGTCCCGAATGTGCTGGAAACGAAAAATATTTTGACGGCCGTTGTGCCCGTGATTAGCGTGAATCGGTGTTCATCCGGCACGCTGTAATTGGGAATAAGTGTTGTTATAGGCGCGCTTGAATCTCACCGAAGCGAGGATCTGCATGGCGGCCATTAGCCTTGTATGGCGCGCCATTGCTTGCTATCCGGAGATATGGTGAATTACTTTATGGGCGTATAAGTGGCTATACGGCTAAACACTATTGCGTGGAAAACGATCAAGTGACCCGGGAGATTGGCTGGATTCCGGAGCCTGGACGCCGAATTCAGCCTCTTGATTTTCGTCAGAAATTTGTTGACACGCGCATCCGACAGGAATAATTTTCGCCGCAGCAACACAACGGAAACAAAAAAGGAATCATGGCTGCATCCAGATTCGTCGAACCCTACATTGAGCACGGCCTGAAATCATCGGCCGTAAGAAAAATTACGGTATCGATTCCACTGCACATTCTTAGACTTCTGTCCGACGAACGGACCCGGCGCCAGGTCGCCAACCTGCGCCACGCCACCAACAGCAATTTGTTGTGCGAAGCATTTCTTCACGCTTTTACTGGGCAACCACTGCCAACTGACGAGGAGTTAAGACGCGATATGGCCACAAAGAAAGCAACTGCAAAGAAACCTACTGCAAAGAAACCGGCGGCCAAGAAGGCCGCCAAGAAAGTAGCAGCCAAGAAGGCTCCGGCAAAGAAAGCGGCCAAGGCGAAAAAAGCCCCGGCCGTGAAGAAGGCTCCAGCCAAGAAGGCTGCAGCGAAGAAGGCGCCGGCGAAGAAGAAGGCTCCTGCAAAGAAAGCGGCCAAGGCGAAAGCTGCCACCGCCATGAAGAAGGCTCCGGCCAAGAAAGCTGCTGCCAAAAAGGCACCGGCCAAGAAAGCGGCAAAGAAAGCTGCGAAGAAGTAAGTTGAACGGTCAGTTGTCGGCTGGCAACTGACCTTTTACTGGATGCCTCGTATCGCATAGTTGATGCCAGGCAGCACAGAGTCACTGCACACCAAGTGCAGGTAAAAAAGCTTCACTGGATCTTGCAACCGGACTGCTCTCCCTGCGGTATGCCCAGCGCAGGGAGAGATTTCGGAGCCCGATCCAGGGCGCGCGCAGCATGCTCCGGACAGGCCCGGCAACCTGGAAAGGATCATCGCGGACCGCCGCCCACGCCAGACTCCAGTCAAAAGTGTGAACGCCGGCCAATCCCTCAACGTGACAACTTGATAACGTGCCGGCATTTCCCCGACTGGTGTCCGTCATGCGTATTGTCATCGCAAGTATTTTCCTGATCCTTGTCTGTTCAATCGCCTTGCCGATCCAGGCCGCGACGGTTGCCGTCCAGGTGGATCTCCAGGCAGATCGGCATCCGATCAATCCGCTGATCTTCGGCGTCAGCGGCTCACCCGATCTTTCGCATCTTGCCTACCCGCTGGTCCGTTGGGGTGGCAATTCGACGACGCGCTACAACTGGCAGGCCGACATCCACAACACAGCGTCGGACTGGTTCTTCATGAATGTCGTCGACGGCGACGGCACGGCCTCATCATCATCGGTCGAGGCATTGGTCGCTTCGACACTTGCCGCTGGATCACAACCGTTGTTGACCCTGAGCACAATCGGCTGGATGCCCAAGCCGATCCAGCAGAAGCGCTGGAGTTTCTCGGTCGCCAAATACGGTCCGCAGCTCGTCAACGAATGCAGCTATTTCGGTTCCTCGCCGCCCGGCTGGTGCACTGCCGATGCCGGCAACGGGGAATGCAATCCGGCGCAGAACCAGACGGGGTATTGCAATGCGTCCGGCTACATCGTCGGCAACGATCCGCTGGATTCCTCGGATGTTTCAACGGCGCAGGTACAGACCGGCTGGATGACGCATCTGCAGCAGCGCTTCGGAACGGCTGGCAATGGAGGTGTCCGCTACTACGCGCTCGACAACGAGCCGATGTTGTGGAACTCGACGCATCGGGACGTGCACCCGAATCCATTGACCTACGATGAGATCTGGCAACGCACGGTGACCTACGCGAGTGCGGTCAAGGCACAGGATCCGACGGCAAAGATCCTCGGCCCGGTGACCTGGGGTTACTGCGACCTGTTCGGGTCGGCGGCTGATGATTGCCTTGATGGCAGTGATCGCGCGGCACACGGCGGGACTCCATTCGTCCAGTGGTACCTGCAACAGGTGTGCAGCTATGAGTCCACGCACGGTGTGCGTCTGGTCGATTACCTTGATCTCCACTACTACCCGCAAGGTGCCGGCGTGGTGGATTTCTCCGATCCGCCAAACGGCTCGGAAACCGCCACCATTTCCGCGCGTCGCCTGCGCTCGCTCAAGGAGCTCAATGATTCCGGCTGGGATTCGGAATCGTGGCTGTCCGATCTCGGCAACAGCGCACCGTGGCACTACAGCCGACCGAATCTGATCCCGCGCGTGCGCGCCTGGATCGATTCTTCATGCCCCGGCATTGGTTTGTCGATCAGCGAGTACAACTGGGGATCTGACAATGGCGCGAGCAGCGCGCTGGCGCAAGCCGAAGCACTGGCCATCTTCGCGCGTGAGGGCGTCGACATGGCGGCACGCTGGGTAGCGCCTGCCACTGGGTCCCTGGTCGAGCGTGCTTTCCGTCTTTACCTTGACTTTGATGGCAACGGCCAACGCGTCGAAGGGGAAAGCACGCGCGCGACCAGCGCCAATTTGGATGCACTCGGTGCCTATGCAATCCACCAACCGGGTTCGCGCGTCATGCTGCTCTTGTTCAACAAGGCGACTTCGGCGACGACCGCCTCGCTGGATCTCGGCATCCGCCTGACAGGTCCGTGGAAGCTCTACCAGTTCAGCGCGACCAGCGATCTGTCACTGGTTGGCTCCGGAACCATCGACGGTTCGAGCATCAGCCTCGCCAATCTTCCGGCGCGTTCCGCGAGCCTGCTTGTCTTGCCTGATTCCGATCGCATCTTCGCCGACAGCTTCGATCAACCCTGAGCTTGTTCCGGGGCGGGCGTCGTGCCCGCTGCCGGCAACGGAATCCCTGCGCAACGTCGCCGCCACAAGCATCGAGGCGAGCGATGAGCGCATCAGCGCAAAGCCGAAGTTCGCGATGGAAAGCATGGAGCGCACGGCTTGCGCGAACTGCTTGCGGCCAATCAGGAAACCGCCAACGAAGCCGCCGCCGAGAAGAATCGCTGGGCGGTAGCGATCCAGACCATCACGCATACCCGCGGTCTGCTGGTGAAACTTCTGCCGTTCCCCGATCACGCGCAAGGCAGCTTCGCGAACAAGTTGCCGGTTCTTGCGCAGGGAATTCATGGTTTTTCCTGTGATTCCCCTGCGCTGCCGGGTCCGGAGACGATCAGGGCACGAGTATGCGGCAGGGTCAGATCGCGCCAGCATCGGCGCATGCCTGCGATAGCCCACAGCGCACCGGCGATATTGATCGCGGCCACGCTGGCAATGCCGAGAAAGAGATTTCCACTCAACTGAAAGACGCCCACGGCAATCGCCGCAGTGAAGCACAGCCACGCTGTCGCGCCGAGGAGAATCAGGGCGAAGGCGAGCCAGATGATCGTCGCTGCGCTGCGCCTCGCAACCTGGAGCTCGGCGCGCAACAGGGCCAATGAGGCTTCAGCTACCCGTATGGCTCCGACGAATGCATTGCGCGCGACATCCACGAGGCTGGGCTCGGGAATGGGCGGAACCGCTGGATCGCTTTCGTTGTTGCTGTCCGCCATGAGCGTCGGTTCAGCGGCGGCGCATCAGGCGTGAAACGATGACGCCGGCCGCAACTGCGATGCCGACAGCGGCCAGCGGATGGGCCCGGATCTGCTCGGATGCAACAGCGCCGAAGCGCTTCGCACCCTCGCCGAAGCGCTCGCCCGCAGCGGACAATTCCTCGTTTAGCACACTGCCGTTGCTGCGCAGCCGTTCACTGAAGCGGCTGGCGCTGCGCGTCACCTCGTCGATGCCATTGCTGATCTGATCGACCACTCTGCTGGCAACATCGGCGTCTTCGGCCGATGGTTTCGTGCTCGCTTTCGTCGTTGTATTCATCGTCAACTCCTCGATGGGTTATCGGAAAAGCCGCTTCAGCAACAGCTGCCAGTGAAGCGCTGTGCTGCCGATGCTGACACGGGCTTGCTGAAGCCCGCATGGCTGGAAGCGCTTGTTGGGCTGATTTCGTGACGGTGCAAAGTCATTTCGATCAATCGGGGATCGAGAATTGTCCATCCAGGGATGTGACACCCCGCGTCGGAATGCGCTATCTTTCCTTCGTCCGTACGTTGATTGACGCTGAGGACAGGGGTGCGCAAGCTGATCGATCCGTCGGATTTGATCGGCTGGTGCAGGAAACTTCAGGACAGGTACTGCCATGCGTGGGCCTGAAGCAAGCCGCGGCAATCAATGGCTTGCTGTCGAGTGCCGCGCTGCGGATCCGGTTCGGATTTCCGTCGATGCCGCTGTTTGGACACGCCAGTTGCGAGCGCGAATATCCCGTCCTGCATCTACGGAGCGTGTGACCGATGAAACTTTCTTCAATGAATATGCGTTCGATGCGTGGATCCGCAGCGCTGACCATCATCATCGTTTTGATCCTGGGCGCAATCGCTGGTGGCGCATGGTGGTATCTCAACCGCGGCAGCGGCGCACCCAACCCGCAAACCGCCACTAGCGCGACGACTGCGCTCGCTGCGGGCGAGGAAGCTGCCGATCCAGCCGTCTCTCCGGCTGTCGAAGGCCTGAGTATCGATCAGCTCTATCGCGAGGCGCGCAAGGCGATGGCCGAGCAGCGCATGGTTGCGCCCGCCGGCAACAACGCGCTCGAGTTCTATCTTGCGATCCTGCAGAAGGATGCGACCAATACGGGTGCCAGTGATGCCTTGCGTGAATTGTTTCCATTTGCCAGTGGAACTGCCGAGCAGGAAATCAACCAGGGCAATCTGGATGAGGCAACCCGCATCATCGACTCGCTTGCCAAGGCGGATCCCAGCAACTACACGCTGACGATCCTGCGCAACAAGTTGGATGCAAAGAGAAAGCAGGTCGACCAGCAGGAGGCCCAGGCTGCTGCTGCCGCTGCTGCTGCGGCAACCGCGGCGGCGCCCAGCGAACCTGCCAAACCGGAAACTGAAACGGAATCCGCAGAAACCGCATCCGCTTCAGCAGCCAGTGCGGCAACCGCTGCCTCCGCTGGCGCCGGCACGAATGCGCCAAAGCCAGTTCCGGCACCCGTGAAGCCAGCTCCAGCGCCTGCAGCTCCGCAGGGAGAGACGCGCGATGTTGAAGTGGTCACGCCTGTTGCACCGAACTATCCGCCGCAGGCGGCACGTAAACGCGAACAAGGTTGGGTCGAGGTCGAGTTCACCGTGACTGCGGAGGGTAAGGTGGAAAATGCCAGTGTTACGGCATCGAATCCGCCCCGCACCTTTGACCGCGAGGCAATCCGCTCAATCGAGCGCACCAAGTTCAATCCGCGCCTGGAAAACGGTGTGCCGGTCAATTCCACCGTGCGTCGAAGGATCGAGTTCAAGCTCGGTCGTTGATCCAGGCGGCGGCGCTGGCGCGCGCATCATCTTGATGCACGCGTGCTGGTTGGTGCGGATATTTCACGGGATCGTGGCAAATCGCTGGATCAGATCTGTTCCAAGTGGCTTCCGCCCGACAAGCCCATTGAACAAGTTGTTCGCTGCGATTGGCCACTGACGCGGTACTCGCCCGGTTCTGGCGGTCATCGTGGCCTTGCTCGTTGTGCCAATGACCCGCGTTGGAGCTCGTCTCGCCTTGCGCGTGCCACCAAGAACCAGGGCGCAACGACGTGTGCCGCGCATGAGGTTTTCAGATTAGCGGGCAAGGCACCGGCGAAGTTGCACGAGCAATTCGTGTCCGGTGCTGTCGGCCATCGTTTGAGCCGACAAATGCAGCAGCTTTTGAGCTGCGGATTCATGGGCGTCCCCGCTCAGGCTCGCCGCAAGCATTCCTGCCAAATCGGTCAGGATCAGCAGGCCAAGTTCTCTCGGCGTGTTCGAATTCGACGTGGCGGCGAGGTGCAGCTTTGCTGAGGCTTCGTTGCGCGCCTGGATCGACCGGAGCGGGAAATGCAGTTTGCTCCACGGCCACCAGGATTCGCGCACGCGATGCAGCACGTCACGACGAAACAGGCTTTCGAGCAAGTGCCTGCTGATCGGGCTGAGTCGCGCGACCAGCAAATCGATCGCAGCGGCCACGGTCAGGCCATTGACTGGGCCCGCCAGCACCTGGGCGGCCGCAGCAAGTTGCGGGTGGGTCGTGGGAAGCAAGGCCTCGATGACAACGTGTTCGCCCTGATAGCGAAGTCGGCGTTGTTCGTACAGGTCGAGAATGATTGCCGCTGCCGCCAACGCATTCATGTCCGCATGGGTCCGCGAGGCCTTGAATTCTCCTGCTTTTGGGTCAATGCACAACAACATCAGTTGTTCGGCAATCAGCATTCGAAGCCTCCGGCAAGGGTTGCGCTCCATTGGAGAGCGATTATCGGTCGGCAATCGCGCATTATGCCACCCGTTTGACCGGGACACGGTTTTCAATGGCGTCCGGTCAGGATCGGAGCCGCCATCCCTTCAGTCGACTTCACCGCCGCTGCTCAACGTCGCGGATGCGCCAACGCCGGCCCAGTCGACCGGGGGCAGCCCGAGGTAGCGGTCGAGCAGCATCGGCATCAGTCCGCTCGGCGCCGCCGATTCGCAATTCCAGAGCATGACCAAGCCGACCTGGCGGTTCGGCAGGAAGCCGATCATCGCCCGATAGCCCTGCACCGCACCGGCATGGAAGACGAGCGGCTCGCCAGCATACTGATAGACGCGCCAGCCAAGGGCATACTGGGCATCCAGCAGACGCCCCCGGCGCCACGGGCTCGAGCGCAGGTCGTGCGGCGTTTCGACCAGCGGCTTGTGCAACGTATCGAGCAATTGGGCCGACAATACATCCGGGCGACCACCCATCTGGGCGATCAACCACTTCTCCATGTCGCGCAGACTTGCATTGACGCCCGCCGCCGGCGGCATCCGATAGTAGGTTTCACTGGGCAGGAAGGCCTTCCAGCGTTTTCCGCTGCGTCGATGCGGTCGTGCCCAATGCTCCGAATGTTCGAGTGCATCGCGCCCATAGGTTGCGGTGCTCATGCCGAGCGGATGGAATATCCGTTTTTCCACTTCGTGATAGTAGAAATCCCCGGTGACCGCATAAGTGATATCGCCGATCAGGCTGAAAGCGATGTTCTGATATGCGTAGCACTCACCGACCGGGCAGGCCATCGGCACATCGGCAAGGCGCTCGACCAGCAAGGGATAGGGCTCATCCTGCTCGATCAGATTGTCGTAGGTGTTGTGCGGCAGGCCTACGCGGTGGCTGAGGATATCGGCGACGGTGAGCTTGTTGCCGCTGTCGAGGTCGGCCAGCGTAAACGTCGGCAGTACACTCGAAATCGTCGTGTCCCAGTGCAACAGCCCATCCTCAACGAGCAAACCGCTCAGGGTTGTCGCGAATGCCTTCGACAGTGAGGCCAGCCGGAACACCGTGTCGGTTTCGATCTTTTCCCTGCTGGTCCAGTCGGCATAGCCGAGCACCCGTTCGTGGACGACCTCGGTGCCCTGGATCACGGCCAGGGCCAGACCGGAAACCTGGCCGGCATCCTCGATCTGATCGATCCAGCGGTCAAGATCGGCCATGAACGGCTGGATGTCATTGGCAATTGCCTTTGCATCCACCTTCGGCGGTTGCACCACGGTTCGCGGGATCCGTGCATTTCGATGCACGGGGCGAGCCTTGTGCGCGGCTGCCATGCAGTCGTCCAAGCCGCCCAATAGCAGACTGCCGGTCACCAGCAGGAGCAGGAAGCTTCGTTTCACAATGGCTGCCATAGGGAATCTCAAGCCCATGCTATGCTCGATTTTGCGGCTTGATTATCGCGTTTCGGAGGAAATGAAATGACTACGTTGATCGTCTTGGGTGTCATTGTTCTGTTCGTTTTCTATGCCATTGGTATCTACAACGGACTGGTCACGGCACGCAACAGCTACAAGAATGCCTTCGCCCAGATCGATGTCCAGTTGACCCGCCGCTATGACCTGATTCCAAATCTGGTCGAGACGGCCAAAGGCTACATGAAGCATGAGCGTGAAACGCTTGAAGCGGTCATCCTGGCGCGCAATTCGGCTGTTTCCGGCCTTTCCGCAGCCAAGGCCAATCCGGGCGATCCACAGGCCATGCAGCAATTGTCTGGTGCCGAGAACGTTCTGACCCAGACTCTGGGACGTTTGTTCGCCCTGTCAGAAGCCTATCCCGACTTGAAGGCCAACCAGAACATGATGCAGCTCAGCGAAGAGCTGACCTCGACCGAGAACAAGGTTGCATTCGCGCGCCAGGCCTACAACGATTCGGTCATGGGCTACAACAATGCCCGTGAGGTCTTCCCGAGCTCGATCGTGGCCAACATGTTCGCGTTCACTCAGGCGCAGTTGCTTGAAATCGACGCGCCCGAGAAGCGCGAAGCGGTCAAGGTTTCGTTTACTTGATCGGCACGACGGCGGCTTGCCGGAAACGGCAGCCGACCGCATGAAGGGATTGCCGGGGATTTCGCGGTGAATTTTTTTGCCCACCAGGAGCTTGCGCGCAAGCAGACGCGGCGGATGATCGTGCTGTTCACGATTGCCGTGATCTGCATCGTGATCGCCGTCGATTTTGTCGTCATGGTCGCGCTTGGCATCGGCAGCGAGCATCGCCGCGGAGCGGCCGGGCCCGGAGCGGGGGCCATCCTTGCAACCAGTGTCTGCGTTGTAGCCGTGATCGGTCTGGCCACGATGTACCGGATTTCGACCTTGCGCGCCGGTGGCAGCGCGGTCGCCCTGCAACTCGGGGCCACGCTGGTTCCGGTCGATACCACGGATTTCGCCTATCGACGCCTGCGCAACGTGATCGAGGAAATTGCGATCGCCTCGGGGGTGCCGGTGCCGGAAATCTTTGTGCTCGAAGAGGAAATCGGAATCAACGCATTCGCCTCGGGCTACTCGCCGGCCGATGCTGCAGTCACGGTCACCCGGGGTTGTCTCGACAAGCTCACCCGCGAGGAACTGCAGGGCGTCATCGCGCATGAGTTCAGCCATGTGCTCAATGGTGATATGCGCCTGAACATCCGTCTGGTCGGCGTGGCGTTTGGCATCCTTGTGCTGGCCATTGTCGGACGCAAGATCGCCGAGGTATCCGGACGCTCGCGCAGTCGCGACAGTGGCGGAATCGTGATCCTCGGAATCGCCCTGCTCGTGGTTGGCTACATCGGCGTCTTCTTCGCACGCATCATCAAGGCCTCGATTTCGCGCCAGCGCGAGTATCTGGCCGATGCCTCGGCCGTACAGTTCACTCGCCAGACCGACGGCATTGCCGGAGCGCTGAAGAAGATCGGTGGACTCAGTGAAGGTTCGAAGCTGACCAGCCATGATGGCGAAGAGGTTGCCCACATGCTGTTCGGTGACGGGGTCGGTTATTCCGCGCTGTTTGCCACCCATCCAGCCCTGACCGATCGCATCAAGCGCCTGCAGCCTCAGTTCAATCCTGCCGAATTTGCCGGGATCGCCGCCGACTGGACGCAGCCCCTGCGCGTCGGTGAGACCGACGATCCGCAGGCATCGCTGGCCGGATTTGCACCGGCGCGCTCTTCAAGTCGGTCGGTCTCGGCAGCGCATGCCGGGGTGTTGCCCTCGTCCAGCCTGGAAATGCGCCTGTCGCCCAATGCGGTATCCGAGCAGGTCGGCAACCCGGATACTGGTGATTATCGCGCCGCCGCCAACTTGAGCATGAGCATACCGGAGGCGCTCAGCGTAGCCGCTCACGGACGCGAACAGTCGATGGAGGTTGTCTTCGCCCTGCTGTTGAATGCGGATGCGGCGGTGCGCAAACAACAGGTCGAGTTGATCGCCCACTATTACGATCCCGGCACGGCGGCCGAGGTCGAACAACTGGCCGGGCAAGCTGGCCAGCTTCATCCGATGCAGCGCCTGCCGCTTGCCGCGCTTGCCTTTCCCGCATTGCGTCGGCATCCACGGCCGAAGCTGCAGATTTTCGTGATTGTCCTCAAGCAACTGATCAAGGCCGATGGCCGGGTCAGCCTGGATGAGTATTGCCTGGCCCGGTTGGTTGGTGTGCAGGTCATCGATGCGCTGAATCCGGCGACGAGCCGGGTCATGGGCCGGATCAAACTCGGAGCTGTCGAGGCTGAGCTATGCGATCTGTTTGCGGTGGTTGCACAGTACGGCCACGATGATGACGAAAGCGCACGCCGTGCCTATGTGCTGGGACTCAACGAAGTCCTGCCAAGTGGCAAACCCGTGTATGCGCCACCGCAGGACTGGGCGCTGGCACTCGATCGGGCTCTGCCCAAGCTCGATCTGCTGACGCCGGCGGGCAAGGAATTGGTGGTGCGTGGCCTGACCCATGCGATCAGTGCCGACGGCATTGTCAGCGTCAACGAAGCGGAACTGCTGCGCACGGTCTGCGCCGCCCTGCACTGTCCGTTGCCGCCGATCCTTCAGCAGTCCAGCTGAATCTGCATGACGGTGCATGGATTGCACGAGGCGACGTTGCGCAATATGGGCGGGTCGTGGAGCATAGCGACCCCGTTGCCAGCCCCGATCCCATGAGCCGAGACTCCGAAGCCATCGATGCTCGCCTTGAGCAGGTTCTGAGCGATTTCGGCTCACGTCTCGGCGTGCTGATGCGCGGCTATCGCCTGGATCGGCATGGCATCGATCCGGACGATGTCGAGCAGGAAGTCCGCATTCGGCTGTGGAAAGCGATCTCGCGTGACCGCTCCGGGGCCTTTCATGCGTCTTATGTGCAGAGAGTGGTTGCAACCACGGTGATCGACGCGTTGCGGCGGGCTGAAGTCAGGGCCGCCGAACCGTTGCCCGAGGATGACGATGAGCCCGGCCAGTTGCCGGAGCAAGGCGTCGGCCCCGAGCAGTCGGCCAGCGATGGCGAGCGAATGATTGGCCTGCAGCGGTGTCTGGCGGAGATTCCTGAACGCCGGCGTCTGCCGATCACCTTGCACCTGCAAGGCTATTCATTGCAGGAGATCGCCGATGTGGTTGGAACCTCAGCGGAAGCGGCAAGAAAACTGGTAACGCGTGGGCTGGATGGACTGAAAACCCGCCTGCATGAATTGGGATACGGTGATTTCGATGATTGAGCAAAGCCTGTCAAGACTCTATCGACGCATGAACGTGCAGGCGCAAGCCGGCGCTGCGGAATTGTTCGATGCCGACACGCTGATCGCTGCGGCGGGCGGAACCTTGTCGGGCGATCGCCGCGACGAAGTCGCCGCAAGACTTTCGCGCTCGCCTGCGCAAACCGATCTGGTGCGCATGCTGCATGAGCTTGCAGTCGATTCGGCCGTTGTCGCGGATGCTGTGAATGCGCGTCATTCCCTGGCTCATTCACGCGATGGCCGTCGTGTTCGGCACATCGGCGGCAACGCACCGCGTCACTTGATAAAGCTGCGCTGGGTCGGTCTCGCCGCCTGCCTGGTGCTGGTGTTCGGATTCGTGATCTGGCAACCGCAGTCCGATCAACTGGCGGACAGCGGAGCTACGGCGGCGGCGAAGCCCGACCGCATCTTCACGAGCCAGGATCGCATCTTTGCGTCGACCGATGCGCCAGCGCCACACAGCGTCAGCGACGGCGTGTTCCAGTCGGATTTCAACGGCGGCTGAACTTTCAGCACTCCGGGAACAGATGGAAGAACGCCCGGCATGCCCGGGCGTTTTTATTGCCATGGATGGCATGTATGCCAGCAATGCAGGAGCAATTGCTGGCGTTTGCCATGGATGGCATGTATGCCTGCAACGCAGGAGCAATTGCTGGCGTTTGCCATGGATGGCATGTATGCCTGCAACGCAGGAGCAGTTGCAGGCGTTTCGGTCAATCAGGCGGCAACGGCAGCTGCGTGCTCGCGCGTCGCGGCAAATTCAATATCTGGCCAGCGCTCGATGGTCAGTTGCAGGTTGACCCGGCTCGGCGCGATATAGACCAGTTCGCCGGCAGCGTCGATGGCCAGGTTCGGTGCGGCTTTCTCGCGGAATTCTTCGAGTTTCCTCGCATTCGCGCAATGCACCCAGCGCGCGGTGACGACGCCGACGTTCTCGAAAGCGCATTCGACCCCATACTCGTCCTTGAGCCGGTAGGCGACGACATCGAACTGGAGCACGCCGATGGCGCCGAGGATCAGGTCGTTCGACATCAGCGGCCGGAAGAATTGCGTGGCACCCTCCTCGGACAACTGGGCCAGGCCCTTCTGCAAGGCCTTCATCTTGAGCGGATCCTTCAGGCGCGCGCGACGGAACAGCTCGGGAGCGAAGTTCGGAATGCCAGTGAAACTCAAGCTCTCGCCTTCGCTGAAAGTGTCGCCAATCGAGATCGTGCCATGGTTGTGCAGGCCGATCACATCGCCGGCAAAGGCCTGATCGACGATTTCACGATCCGAGGCCATGAAGGTCAGTGCATTGGCAAGCTTCATTTCCTTGCCGCTGCGGGTGTGCAGTGCCTTCATGCCGCCCGAGAACGTGCCCGAACAGATGCGCATGAAGGCGACGCGGTCGCGATGCATCGGATCCATGTTGGCCTGGATCTTGAACACGAAACCCGTCATCGGCGATTCGTCGGCAGCTACGGTGCGCGTGGTCGTCTCGTGCGACTTTGGTGACGGCGCGTGCTCGACAAAGAAATCGAGCAGCAACTGCACGCCGAAGTTGTTGACCGCCGAGCCAAAGAACACCGGGGTCAGCTTGCCGGCGAGATAGGCATCCTTGTCGAATGGATGCGAGGCTCCGCGCACGAGCTCGAGTTCGCCATTCAGTTCGCGCCATGCCTCATCGCCGATGCGCGCATGCAGGGCCGGATCGTCGATGCCCTTGAAGATTGTCGAATCCTGGCGCGTGAAATTCTTGCCTGACTCGAAGATGTGCACCTCATCGAGGAGCAGGTGATAGACGCCCTTGAGTCGCGAGCCCATGCCGATCGGCCAGGTGACCGGTGCGCAGGCGATGCCGAGAACGGACTCGACCTCATCGAGCAGTTCGATCGGCGCACGGCCCTCGCGATCGAGCTTGTTGATGAAGGTCATGATCGGCGTATCGCGCAATCGGCAGACTTCCATGAGCTTGATCGTGCGCTCCTCGACGCCCTTGGCGCAGTCGATCACCATCAGCGCGGAATCGACTGCGGTGAGCACGCGATAGGTATCTTCCGAGAAGTCGGCATGTCCGGGCGTATCGAGCAGGTTGACCACGCTTCCGGCATACGGGAACTGCATGATCGAGCTGGTCACCGAGATGCCACGCTCTTTTTCCAGCGCCATCCAGTCCGAAGTCGCATGCCGTGCGGTCTTGCGCGACTTGACCGAGCCGGCCATCTGGATCGCGCCGCCGAACAGCAACAGCTTCTCGGTCAGCGTGGTCTTGCCCGCATCGGGATGGGAAATGATGGCGAAGGTGCGCCGCCGGCGCATCTCTTTGATGGGATTGCTCATAGTCCGGGCTGGATCTGCTGCAGGCGCCAATGTTGGTGGCTTGCGGGGCGCGCATTGTACGCGAGGCGGACGCCGGCTTCAGGTTTGGTGGGGCAGGGCGGAGTCGTCGGCTATTGCTTCATTGCTGCGTGGTGCAAGTGCGATCAGTCGCGGCGGAGGCTGATGTCGCCGCTGAACGTGTCGATCTTGATGCGTGCCCTGCCGTCACCGACAGTCGCGTCGAGTGAGCGGCCGGGGCCGTGCTCGGGTTCCTCGACCTTGCCGAAATCGCTGCGGATGCGGCCGCTGAAGGTTTCCGCCTCGATCCGTGCCGAGAGATCAGCACCCGTATCAATGCGGATGTCACCGCTCATGGTCTCCGCGTCTACACGCGCATCGCCAGTCGGCTTGCCGCGCAGGCTGATGTCGCCGGATACCGAGCTGGCCGAGAACTCACGATAAGTGTCCGTCTTCACAGCAATAGTGCCGGATACGGTTTCCAGTTTGAGAGTTTCGACGTTGGCCCGCGAATCGATGTCTCCGGAGACGGTATCCACATGGGCGCGCTCGCTGTTGCCGCTCAGTTCGATTCTGCCACTGATGCTGCCAACCTCCAGTTCGCGCGCGCTGCTGTCAAGGCGGATCTTGCCGCTGACACTATCGACATCGAGCAGCCGGCCGGCCAAACCAGTCACCGTCACCTCGGCACTGATCGTTTCGATGTGTAGTTCGGCCGCCTGCGGAACGCGGATGTCGAGAACTGAATCCTCCATCTGCGAGTTCGAGCCCCAGTTGAACCAGCCTGAAGATGAGGGTTTTTCGACCTCGATATCGATACGCGAACCGCTGCCATCGATACGCAATCCCTTGCTGCCGGTGCCGAGGGTGCCCGTGATCTCGACGCGATTCTGCTCCCAGGTGCTGACCGTCACCGAGCCGCGCACGTTGGAAATGTCGATGCGAGCCGTGGCATCGGCATCGCGACTTTCATTGATCGGCGTTCCGGCCAGAGCGGTGGCGCTGCCAGTCAGCAACAGGACAATCATCATGTGCGACATCAGTTTCATCGTGAATCCTCAGCTGGCATCAAGGCCAAGTCGGGCGAGCTTGCGTTGCTGCGCATGGGTACGGTTGATCAAGCCGACAAGAAAGACCGCATCGGGTTGTTGCTGCAAGGCCAGGTCGAGTTCCTGGCTGGCCATGTCGAGGACGACCTCGGCACTGGCCAGGCGTGGATCGCCTGCTGCCGCCAGCTCCCTGGCGCGCTGAATCTGCTCACTGACACTCAGTCCGCTGCGTGACGCCGTATCGGTACCGGTCGTACGCTCGCTGTGATCCTGCAATGCCAGCGAGAACACACCAACCCCGATCGCCATCGCCAGAGCGGCGGCGACTGCCAGTGGCCAACGTCGGCGGCGAATCGGAACGGATTCCGATTGCGATGACGCTGCAATCTTCCGGGCAATCTGCGGCCAGAAATCATGTTGCGGTTCGCGCGGGTCGCGCAACTCGCGCAGTTCACGGCGTAGTTCGAAATCAGTCATGGCTTTCTCCGAGCGCACGTTTGAGCAATCCACGGGCGCGATGCAATTGGGCTTTCGACGAACCGATCGCCATGCCGAGTTCGTTGCCGATCTCTTCATGCTTCCAGCCCTCGATGTCGTGCAGGACGAGGACGGCACGTGCGCGCGGCGGCAGGTTGGCGATCGCGCGTTCCAGATCGGCGCGTTCGCCGGCGCAGAACGGTCTGACCGGCTCGCTCGCCGCTTCAAGCACACTGTCGTCGACCGATTCTTCAGGATTGTTCTTGCGCAACTCCATCAACGCGACGTTGACGGCAAGTCGATGCAGCCAGGTACTGAAGGCGCTTTCGAAGCGGAAGCTGTCGAGTTTCTGCCAGGCCCGGATGAAGGCCTCCTGGGTCAGCTCCTCGGCGCGCGATGGGTTCATGCCGGACAAGCGCCAGACGGCGCCGTGCACGCGTCCGCAATGACGACGATAAAGCTGCTCGAATGCACCTAGATTCCCGGCCGTAGCGCGCCTGACCAGATCGCCATCCTCGGGTTCGCTCCGTGGTGCGTCGGTCATCGGCAAAGGCATGGCAAGACAGGCGGTACTCATGGTGCCAGTTTGGATGCCGACTTGCAGGCCAGGGTTTAACTGGGGCGGTGAGCAGTAAGCAGTAAGCAGTTAGCAGTAAGCAGTCAGCGGGAAGAGCAGTTCGAGCGACTTGAGAATCACGGCGATGACAGGAACCGCTTTTTGCTTTTCCCGCTAACTGCTTACTGCTTTCCGCTCACTGCCTGAGGTTAGCCGCTGGCGGCGCGGGCCGATTTCGCTGGTTCGTTCGCCAACGCATCGGCTATCCGACGCTGCTCGTCTTTCAGGCGTTGTGGCATGCGTGCACCGAAACCGTCGAGGTATTCACCGATTGCGGCCAGTTCGGCTTGCCAGCCCTGGTCGTCGATGCCGAGGAGTTCGCGGCCGGCCGAAGCTGTGATCGAGAGGCCATCGAGGTTGAGATCTTTGGCGCCGGGAACAAAGCCGACCGGAGTCTCTTCGGCACCCGCCTTGCCCTCGCAGCGATCGAGGATCCACTCGAGGACGCGCAGGTTCTCTCCGAACCCCGGCCACAGGAACTTGCCGTCCGCGCCCTTGCGGAACCAGTTGACGTGGAAGACCTTTGGCAGCTTCGCGCCGGGCTTGTCGAACGACAACCAGTGCGCGAAATAGTCAGCGAAGTTGTAGCCGCAGAACGGCTTCATCGCCATTGAGTCGCGACGCAGGACGCCGACTGCGCCGGTTGCCGCCGCCGTTGTTTCCGAGCCCATCGCGGCTCCCACGAGTACCCCGTGGCCCCAGTCGCGTGCCTCGAACACAAGTGGAACCAGAGACGGACGACGGCCACCGAAGATGATCGCGCTGATCGGCACGCCTTGAGCAGCTTCAGCCTGGGCCGACCAACTCGGGCATTGTTGCGCGGCAACGGTGAAGCGGGAGTTCGGATGCGCAGCCGGACCGTTTGCCGGATCGTAGTGGCGACCTTGCCAGTCGGTAACCGGCCGGCCTTCGCTCAAGCCTTCCCACCACGGCTGGTTGTCGGCGGTGACTGCGACATTCGTGTAGATCGTGTCGTGCTTGATCATCGCCAGCGCATTCGGATTGGTCTTGCGGTCAGTGCCCGGGGCGACGCCGAAATAACCCGCTTCGGGATTGATCGCCCAGAGCTGGCCGTCTGCGCCAGGCTTCATCCAGCAGATGTCGTCGCCGATCGTCCACACTTTCCAGCCGGCCTCGCGGTAGCTCTCGGGCGGAATCAGCATGGCCAGGTTGGTCTTGCCGCAAGCTGACGGAAAAGCCGCCGCGATATAGCGGGTTTCGCCCTGCGGATTCTGGATACCGACGATGAGCATGTGTTCGGCCAGCCAGCCCTCACTGCGCGCCTGCCAGGAGCCGATGCGCAGGGCGTGGCATTTCTTGCCGAGCAGGGCGTTGCCGCCGTAGCCGGAACCGATCGACTTGATCGAGAGTTCCTCGGGGAAATGCATGATGAGGCGTTTGTCCGGATCGAGTTCGCCGGTCGAATGCAGGCCCTTGACGAAGTGGCCCTCGCGTTCGATGCGACTCAATGCCGCAGCGCCCATGCGCGTCATGATGCGCATGTTGGCGACGACATACGGTGAATCGGTAATCTCGACGCCGCAGCGCGAGATTGGTGAATCGATCGGCCCCATGCAGTACGGCACGACGTACATCGTGCGGTCGCGCATGGCGCCGGCGAACAGGGAGTCGATCCTGGCATGGGCCTCGGCCGGATCCATCCAGTTGTTGTTCGGACCGGCATCATCGCGATCTTGCGTGCAGATGTAGGTCAGGTGCTCGACCCGGGCGACATCGGTCGGACTGGAGCGGTGCAAGGTGCAGCCCGGGTGGGTTTGCTCATTGAGGGCGATCAGGTCGCCACTCGTCAGCATCTGCTCGGTCAGCAGGCGAATTTCCCCGCTTGAGCCGTTGCACCAGTAGATTTCCGCAGCTTCGGTCAAACGGGCGACGTCCTCGACCCAACGGTTCAAGGATTCCAGCGAACTTGCCATGTGGTCCTTCTGCGCAGGCCGGGGCCCGCTTTGCCAGGAATAAGGGAAGGAACGGTAGCGGCAGGCCCCGGCCTTGGCAAGGTCAGATGCGGCATGCGGCTGCCCGGTCCAGGTCGGCACCAGCGTCTGGATGACACACGATCAGCAGGCAGAGCATGCCGCCTGGCCGGGGCCAACTCCTGGTTCTTTCGCAGGATTTGAAATGTCGATGAAATGCGGTTTCATCGACATGACTGGCAATTGTGTCGATCTTGTCGACACGTCACAGGGCCATGGGGCTACGCCGGTACCAGCGCCTCGATGACGTGATCGACGTAGGCCTGGTATTCCTCCTGATCCATGCGCGGCATGCCGTGGCGCTGATTCAACTGGAGGAATCCGCTGTAGGCGGTGTAGGCAAGGCGAGCGCGGTGCTGGGCGGTGCGCGGCTCGAATCCGGCCTCGGCGTAGGCGGCGGTCAACAACGCGAGTCGGCGCTTGGAGATGCGTTCGATCACCGGTTGCACGAGCGGATTGTCCGAGGCCTGCAGCAATGCCGCATAGACAAGGTGGGATTGCACCTCGCGACTGACCCGCTGGAACAGCTCGCGCAGGCGTTCGCGGGGATCGGCGATACGCTCGACATGGGCGATGACCTGATCCTCGTCGCGCTGTTCCCAGCGGTCGATGGCAGCCTTGAGCAGGGCTTCGCGGGTCGGGAAATGCCAGTAGAAACTGCCCTTGGTCACACCAAGCGTGCGTGCCAGCGATTCGACCGCAACCACGGCGACGCCGCCATGGGCGAGCACATTGAGCGCAGCCTGTTCCCAATCGGTCGCCGACAGGCGTCCACGCGAATCAGGCTTTTGTTCAGATTCTGTCATTGATGGAGTTTGCCGGAGCGCGGCCGGGATGAGAAGCAACCCGGGTGATCCCGCCTGGCGCATGCATTTGATTTCAGCGGACCTCGCCTCCATACTTTGCCGTATGGTTATGATTTCGCCGCCCGGTATTTCGATCACGCAGCGTCTGCCGACAGCCGACGGGGTTGCCTTGGCGGTCGAGCATTTTGGCAAGGGTGAGGCTCGCGTCGTGTTCGCCCACGGATTTGGCCAGACCCGCGAAGCCTGGACGAGTTGTGCCGCGGCGACTGCGGCTGTCGGCTGGGCGTGCCTGAGCTATGACGCACGCGGACACGGCGACAGCGACTGGCTCGAATCGGGCGACTATGCGGTCGATCAGTTGAGCGCCGATCTACAACGCGTCTGCGCCCATGTCGGGGCGCCGCCGGTCGTCATCGGCGCCTCGATGGGCGGTCTGGTCGGTATCGCGATGGCCGGAACCGATCCGGAAAGCTGCCGCGCCCTGGTGCTGGTCGACATCACGCCGCGCTGGGAACCGGCCGGCGTCGAACGCATCCTCGAATTCATGCGCGCGCATCCGACCGGCTTCGCCAGTCTCGATGAAGCGGCCGACTCGATTGCCGCATACCTGCCGCATCGTGGTGCGCGCAAGTCGCCCGAGCGTCTGCGCAAGCTTCTGATCGAATCGGCGGACGGCCGCCTGCGCTGGCATTGGGATCCGCGCATGCTTGCTGCAATTGCAGAAGACGGTGCGCGCCATCAGGCCGATCTGCTTGATGCGGCGACGCGTATCCGGGTGCCGACCCTGCTCATCAGCGGCGCCGCCAGCGATGTCGTTTCGGAAGCGACCATCAATGAATTTTTAGAGCTGGTACCCCACGCGCGCCATGCCATAGTCCCCAAAGCCACGCACATGGTCGCCGGTGACGAGAACGGTCAATTCACCCGTCATGTACTGGATTTCCTGGCATCGTTGCCGGAGATCCGATGCGCGACAAATGGGGCAGGTCGCTGACCTGCACGCATTTCAAGTTACGCTGCGGCCGAACAAGCACCACGGGATTCCCGGTTGCAGCAGGCGTCAAACAGAAACAGAGGAGTCATGGACATGTTGCAATTGATCCCCTTGCTGGCCGGCTTGCTGGTTTGCCTGGCCGCCGCCTATCTGCGCATAGGTCTGCGCGTCTGGACGATCGCCACGGCGGTCGCCATCGTCGGTGCGGGCTTGCTCGCGCACTCGCACTGGCTGGCCATCGCGATCCCCCTGCTGGTTTTCGCGCTTGTAACCGTGCCGCTGAATCTGCCTGCATTCCGGCGCAAGCGTCTGAGCGCGCCCCTGCTCGCCATCTACCGCAAGATCACGCCGACCTTGTCGGAGACCGAGCAGACAGCGCTCGAAGCCGGCACGGTCGGCTTTGAAGGACAGTTGTTCAGCGGCAAGCCGGACTGGTCCGAGTTGCTTGGCCAGGTCAAGCCTGAATTGAGCATCGAGGAGCAGGCTTTCATGAATGGCCCGGTGGAACAGCTTTGTTCACAGATCAACGAGTGGGAAATTACCCACGAGCTGGCCGATTTGCCCGAGGACATGTGGAGGTTCATCAAGGACAACAAGTTCTTCGGCATGATCATCCCGAAGGAATTTGGCGGGCTCGGATTCTCCGCGCTGGCCCACTCGGCCGTGCTGCAGAAGATTGCCAGTCTGTCGGCGACGGTGTCCTCGACGGTCGCCGTGCCGAACTCACTCGGCCCGGCCGAGTTGCTCCTGCATTACGGTACTGATGAGCAGAAGAACCACTATCTGCCGCGGCTGGCCGACGGTCGCGAGGTTCCGTGCTTCGCCCTGACCGGTCCGTATGCCGGTTCCGACGCAACCTCGTTGCCGGACTATGGCATCGTCTGCAAGGGTGAATGGGAAGGTGGCAACGTACTCGGTGTGCGCCTGACCTTCGACAAGCGCTACATCACCCTGGCGCCGGTGGCGACGATTGTCGGTCTTGCCTTCCGCATGCTCGATCCGGATCACCTGCTCAGCGACGAGGAAGATCGCGGCATCACCCTCGCCCTGATTCCGCACGATACCGCGGGCGTCGAGATCGGCCGTAGGCACATGCCGATGAATGTGCCGTTTCAGAATGGTCCGGTACGCGGCAAGGATGTGTTCGTGCCGTTGTCGCAATTGATCGGTGGCCCGGACATGGCCGGGCAGGGTTGGCGCATGCTGGTTGAATGCCTGTCGGTCGGTCGTGCGATCTCGTTGCCGTCCAGCGCGACCGGTGGATCCTGCGCAGGCGTGGCCGCAACCGGCGCCTACGCGCGCATCCGCAAACAATTCGGACTTGCGATCGGTCGCTTCGAAGGTGTCGAGGAAGCACTCGCGCGGATCGGCGGATTGACCTTCGCGATGACGGCTTTGTCACGCGCAACGGCAGCCGCAGTCGATCGTGGCGAGAAGCCTTCCGTGCCTTCGGCGATTGCCAAATATCACGCCACCGAATGGGGTCGCCAGGTCTGCCAGGACGCCATGGACGTCCACGGCGGCAAGGGCGTCATCCTCGGCCCGAACAACTACCTCGGTCGCTCCTGGCAGGGCGTGCCGATCATGATCACGGTCGAAGGCGCGAACATCCTCACGCGCAGTCTGATGATCTTCGGCCAGGGCGCGATCCGCTGCCATCCTTACGTGCTTGAGGAAATGCAGGCGGCGGCCTTGCCTGACTACAGCGAGAGTCTGCGTCGCTTTGATGATGTGTTGTTCAAGCACATCGGATTCGGCTTCTCCAACGGCGTACGCAGCCTGATCCTCGGGCTCACTCACGCGAAGATCGGCGCGGCCCCCGGCGATGCCTATACGCGGCGCTTCTATCGCAAGCTCAACCGCTATTCGGCCGCGCTCGCCTTGCTCGCCGACACTTCAATGCTCGTGCTCGGTGGCAAGCTCAAGTTCAAGGAAAAAATCTCGGCGCGTCTCGGCGATGTGCTGTCCTATCTCTACATTGCCTCCAGCATGCTCAAGCGCTATGAGGACGAAGGTCGACCGGTGGCCGATCAGCCGCTGCTGGCCTGGGCCTTCCACGAATGCGTCTGGCGCATGCAGATGGCGCTCGATGGCGTGATCCGAAATTTCCCGGTACGTCCGGTGGCGTGGATGCTGCGTGCGCTGGTGTTCCCGTTTGGTCGTCGCGAAGTGCCACCGTCGGATCGCCTCGGTCGCCGCGTCGCCGCGATCCTGACCGCGCCGAACGAGGCCCGCACGCGCCTGATGTCGGGTGCCTATCTGACTCCGACCGCAAATAATCCGATCGGACGCATGAACGCCTTGTTGCCCGATGTGATCGCGGCAGAACCAATCGAACGCAAGTTCCTCAAGGCGGTCAAGGCGGGTGAGGTCGACGGACTCGACTACGACGCGCAACTCGTCGATGCTGAAAAGAAAGGCATCATCGATGCGGCCGAACGCGCCTTGCTCGCACACGTTCGCGCTGCCACTTTCGAGTTTATCTCGGTCGATGATTTCGCGCCCGAGGAGTTGCGTGCAGCGGTGACCAAGAAGCCGCAAAAGGCTCTGCGCAACGTTGCCTGATCTGATGGCTGCGAACGCGCTGACGATGTTCAACAAGCTCGGCGGCTCAGGCTTGGGCCGCTGGCTGTTCGCGCGGATCATCTGCTGGAAGGCACCTTACTTCGGGTCGATTTCCCCGCGCATCGAAGTACTCGAACCGGGGCGCTGTGTGTTACGCCTGCGTCAGCGTCGATCAATCCAGAACCATATCGGCACCGTGCACGCGATCGCGATGTGCAATGCCGCCGAACTGGCCGGCGGCATGGCCACGGAAGTCACGATCCCGGCCTGCATGCGCTGGATTCCGAAAGGCATGAGCGTGCGATACCTGAAGAAGGCGCTCGGCGTGCTGCACGCCACCGCGCGTGTCGAGGCCATCGCCGACAGCAGCATCAGCCAGGATCTCCACGCCCTCATCGAAGTGTGCAACGCTGCCGATGAAGTTGTCTTCGACGCCGATATCACGATGTGGGTTTCGCCACGCTATTGATTCGGCCCGTAAATAGTCTCGATTTTCTTCTATCGCGGGTACGAGAAGCTTGCGGGACGCTCCCCAATTCCGTTCGTGGTGAGCTTGTCGAACCATGATCAGAAGTGGCCCGCACGGCTCGGCAACTTGGAAACACCCTTCGACAGGCTCACGGCGAACGGTTGAGGTTGGATCAACTTTTTGTGCGAAGTCGTACTATTTAAGGGCCGAATCAATAGTCGCTACCGATCAGCTGCCCAGGGCGCGCGCGTGGTGGCGCAGGTGATCGTCGATGAAGCTCTGGATAAACCAGTAGCTGTGGTCGTAGCCCGGCTGCATGCGCAGATCAAGTGTTTGACCGGCCGCCGCACAAGCTGATTCAAGCAGTCCCGGCTTCAACTGGGTTTCAAGAAATTGATCGGCATCACCCTGGTCGATGAGGATCGTGCCGGGGAAGCGTGCGCCATCCTCGATCAGTGCGCAGGTGTCGTAGGCGCGCCAATTCGTTTGATCTTCGCCGAGGTAGCGCGGCAACGCCTTCTGTCCCCACGGCACGCGGCTCGGCGCGACAATCGGTGCGAATGCCGATACCGATTTGTAACGCCGTGGATTCTTCAGTGCGATTGTCAACGCGCCGTGGCCGCCCATTGAATGTCCACAGATGCCCTCGCGATCCATGTCAGCGCCGAAGTTCGCCCCGATCAGCACGGGCAGCTCCTCGGCGACATAGCGGCACATGCGAAAGTGCTGCACGAATGTCGGCGTGGTCGCGTCAAGATAAAAGCCGGCACCTTCGCCGAACTCCCAGTCGCCGGTGGCACCTTCAATACCGGTATCGCGCGGGCTGGTATCCGGTGTGACCAGGATCAGGCCCAACTCGGCAGCGAGCTTTTGCGCACCGGCCTTCATCGCTGCCGTTTCGGCATTGCAGGTCAGGCCGGTGAGGAAATACAGCACCGGAAATTTTCCCCCGGCAATGCGTGGCGGCTGAAACACGCCGAATTTCATCGCTCCCGTGGTCGCCGCCGAAGCGTGCCGATAGAAACCCTGCACGCCGCCGTGGCAGCGTTGCTCGGAGAGGATTTCGATTGTCATGACTACTCCCTGTTGAAAGCGCTGTCGGGCTCAGCCCATGCGTTCCGGCGTATTCGACGTATCTTCGGCCGAATTCGCCAGGCCGGACTCCGGCAACATCTTCGCTGCGCGCCAGCCAACCCAGCCCGAACAGCCGGCGGCGAGCATCGCAAGGACGGCAAAGCCCGGCACGGTCGTGCCGAGGCCGCGCAGCATGTTGAAACTGCTGGTGACGACCAGGTCACCAAAGCGCCAGACCGAGGTGTCGATGAAATTCTTGGTCTTGTAGCGCGTTTCGGCATCGACGCGTGTGTACGCCGCATCGATGGCCGGTTTGAACACGCCGTATGCGCTGGCTCGCGTAACCACGGCGACGACCGCAATCCATGCGCCGCTGAAGATTGCCAGCCCGGCCAGCATTGCCGCCTTGATCACACCATCGAGTGCGAGCGGCGGGGCAGGGCCGAAACGCATGAGCAGGGCGCGGGTCAGCCCAAGCTGGAGGACAATCTGCAGAAGGTTGGCGTAGAGATCGACATTCGCGGAAAAATTGATGCGTGCCTCGCGCGTCGCATAGGTTGCACCGCTGTAATCGGCGAGCAGCGCATAGATCACCGTGCCGACTGCATCGCCAAGCAGCATTAGCAGGGCCAGTCGGCGCATCAGTGGCGACTTCAGCGTCTCGATTGCACCGGCGATGAAACTGCCGCCGATAACGCGCGTGTCGCGTTGCTCATCGCCAGCGACCGGATGCCGGCGCGACCAGCCCGACAAGGCGAGAATGCAGGCGATGGCGAGACCGAGCAGCACCGATGACACGACCAGCAATCCGGACACGCCAATAACTGCATTCAGCGAGCGGGTCAGGGCCGGACCGGCGATCGCACCCAGGGTGCCGCCGAGCGCGATCACCGGGAACAGGCGATGTGCCTGTTCAGCATCGAGGAGGTCGGCCATGAAACTCCAGAACACGGCGACGACGAACAGATTGAACACGCTGACCCAGACAAAGAAAATCGAACCAAGCAGACGCGCACCGATCGCCTCCTGCATCTGGAACAGCGGAATGAAGGCGAGCATGCCGACCAGGAAGAATAGATACACCGCCGGCACGAACTTGCGCCGTGGGAAGCGCGCGACCAGGGCGCCGAATACCGGCGCCAGGGCCAGGGTCACGACAAAGGTTGCTGCGTAGAAGATCGGCAAGGCGGTCGAGCCGACCGCGGCGGAAAGCTGGTCGCGCACCGGACGGATCACGTAATACGCCGCCAGCACGCAGAAGAAGTACGCGAACGCCACGCTCACGGCAAACCATTCATGCGACTGGATGGCAGGGCGTTTGGGCACGGCGACAATCTGCGGACAAGGCCGTGAAGACTAGCATGCAGACTGTCCGGAACAAGTCGTGGGCATAATGTGCGATGCAACCAACTCTCGCCCATATCAATCTCTTTCCAGTCAAATCCTGCGCGCCGTTGACGCCGGACCACGCCATCGTCGAATGGCGCGGACTGCGCGGCGATCGGCGCTGGATGATCGTCGATGCCACGGGCAAGTTCATTACCGCGCGCAAGCACCCGCGTCTGGTGTTGATCAGCGCCGTGTTCGATGCGGACGCGCTGCTCCTTGATGCGCCTGGAATGACGCGTCTGCGCCTGGCTCCGGATGCGTGCGCGAGCGGATCGAAGGTGATCGTGTGGGATGACGAAGTCGCCGGGCTTCCGGCCCAGGCGGACGCCGATGTCTGGATCAGCAACTATCTTGGATTCGCGGCACGCTTCGTGTTCATGGCCGAAGATTGTGTGCGGCCGATTGATCCGGTCTATGCCAAGCCCGGTGATCAAGTCAGTTTCGCCGATGGCTTCCCCTTGCTGCTGATCTCGCAGGCGGCGCTCGACCAGCTCAATGCGCGGCTCGAATCAGCGGTGCCGATGTTGCGCTTCCGGCCGAGCCTTGTCGTCGCCAACACAACGCCACATGCTGAAGATGGCTGGCGCACGATCCGTATCGGCGAGGCCACGTTCGACGTGGTCAAGCCTTGTGTGCGCTGCGTGCTGACCACGGTGGATCCCGCAACCGGCAAGTTCGATCCAAGTGGCGAGCCGCTGCGCACTCTCGTTTCTTACCGGCGCGGCCCAAAGGGCGTGACCTTCGGCCAAAACCTGATTCCGCGTGGCAGCGGCACGATCCGTGTCGGTGATCAGGTTTCGATCATCGAATAGGATTGCGTATGGAGCAACTGCTCTATCCGTGGCGTTTAGGGTCACGGCAATGTCCTGCCGATGCAGCAAGCAATGACCTACGACTTCGTGATTGTCGGTGCCGGTTCGGCCGGCTGTGTGCTGGCTGACCGGCTCAGCGCCAATCCGGCCAATCGGGTGCTCCTGCTCGAAGCCGGCGGCCGCGACTGGCATCCATTCATCCACATGCCGGCCGGCATCGGCAAGCTTGCCGAGAGTCCGCGACACAACTGGGACTACAGCACCGAACCGGAACCGAACCTTGAAGGACGCCGACTGTGGTGGCCGCGCGGCAAGGTGCTCGGTGGATCGAGTTCGATCAATGCGATGTGCTATATCCGCGGCGTGCGTGGCGATTACGACGACTGGGCGCGCAAATCCGCTGATCCGCGCTGGGGCTGGGACAACGTCCTCGGCTACTTCAAGCGCTCCGAGAACAACACGCGCGGTGCCGATACGTTGCACGGAGGCGACGGTCCACTCAGCGTCTCCGACCTGAAATACAGCAACCCGCTCTCGCAGGTATTCCTCGCTGCGGCGTCGGCGGCGGGGTATGCAGGCAATCCTGATTTCAACGGTGCCGAACAGGAAGGGTTCGGCTTCTACCAGGTCACCCAGAAAAATGGTGCGCGCTGCTCGACGGCGGCCTCGTTCCTGCGTGAGGCGCGCGGTCGGGCGAACCTGGACATCCGCACGCATGCGCAAGTCCAGCATGTCCTCTTCTCTGGCGCACGGGCGATCGGCGTCGATTACCGCCATCATGGCCGCCTCAAACGCGCCGAGGCGGGCGAGGTGATCCTTGCTGGCGGCGCACTCAATTCGCCGCAACTGCTGATGCTCTCCGGAATCGGCCCGGCCGATCATCTGCGCGAACGCGGTGTCAGCGTTCGCCAGGCGATGGCGGGCGTCGGCAGCAACCTGCAGGATCATCTCGACATCTGCTCGCTGACGCAGTGCACCGAGGCGATCACCTACGACAAGGTCAACGACATCGCCGTTGCCCTCGAATTCCTGTTCAAGCGCAGCGGTATTGGCACCTCGAACATTGCCGAGAGTGGCGGGTTCCTGCGCTCGCGGCATGCCGAGGACGAGCGCTGTGACCTGCAATTCCATTTCGTGCCGGCCCTGCTTGACGATCATGGCCGCCACCGGCTCAAAGGCCATGGCTACACGCTGCATGCCTGCATGCTGCATCCGAAATCGCGTGGAACGCTGCGACTCAAGTCGACCGATCCGCAGCAGCCGATCGCGATCCACGCCAACTACCTCAGCGACGCCGAGGGCTACGATCTGAAGTTGCTGATCGAGGCCGCGCGCGTGTCGCACACGATTTTTGCGCAGGCGCCATTCGATCGCTATCGCGGTGCCGAGATATTTCCGGCAGCCGACATCACCGACGACCGCGCCGTCGAAGCCTTCATCCGGCGCAAGGCCGAAACGGTCTATCACCCGGTCGGCACCTGCCGCATGGGTACGGATGACGGCGCTGTCGTCGACAGCGAACTGCGCGTGCACGGAATCACGGGCTTGCGCGTCGTCGATGCCTCGGTGATGCCCGATCTGCCGACCGGCAACACGAACGCGCCGACGATCATGATCGCCGAACGTGCCGCGGACCTGATTCTCGGCAAGGCGTGATCGGCGACGCAATCCCGACACCCTGAACACCGCCAGGATCGCGTACACTTTGTGCGCGCTGGCATTGCGGCCGGCAAGGGAATCCCATGGAAGAAGTCGTCGTTGCCGTACCGTCTGTGCCGCCGCCAGAACCCCCGGTTCCAAATTGGGCACCGCGATCCAGCCAGCCGCCCATGTTTGAATACTATTTTGCGTTCGATGGGCGCGCCGGCGAGTATTTTCGCATCTGGATCGTCAACCTCGCCCTGACCATCCTCAGTCTCGGCGTCTTTTCCGCCTGGGCCAAGGTGCGCACCCAGCGTTACTTCTACGGCAGCACCCGCCTCGCCGGTGTGCCGTTCGAATACACCGCGAAGCCCTTGCCAATCCTCAAGGGGCGGATCATTGCAGTCACCCTGTTTTCCTCTTACGTCCTCGCCGGGCAGTACAGCATCGCCTTGCAGCTCGGCCTCGCGCTTTTCATCGCCGTGCTGAGCCCGTGGCTGATCGTGCGAGGCGCTGCGTTTCGCGCACGCTATTCGTCCTGGCGCGGGCTCAACTTCCGTTTCATTCCCGATTACGGTGAGGCCTACATCCGATTTCTCATCCTCGGCATTCCATTGATCCTCACCCTCGGCCTGCTCTATCCATGGGTCAAGGGCAAGCAGAAGGCTTTCATCGTCGAGAACCACCGCTACGGTGGAATCTGGTTCAAGTTCCTGCTCAGCCCAGGCAAGTTCTATCCGCCGTATCTGATTGCCTGGGGCGTCATTTCGGCCTGGATGTTTTTCTTCAGCATGATCATGGCCATTGCGATGATGGCAGGGTCGTCCGTGCGCACCGGTGAAGTCTCCGCGATGTGGCTCACAATCGGCATGATGAGTTTCATGTATCTCGGCTACTTCGTCGTCCTTGCCTTTCTCGCTGCCGCGCTGGCCAACCTGATTTACAACCATATCGATATTGATGGCCGCCGATTCCGCTCGAAGTTGAAGGGTCAGAAGCTGCTCTGGATCTATGCAAGCAATACCGTCGCTATCCTGCTCAGCGCGGGGCTCATGATTCCGTGGGCGATGGTGAGGCTGGCCCAATACCGCGCCGACTGCCTGAGTTTGCTTGCCAGTGACGATTTCAACGGCATGGTCGCCGAGCGTTCGCTCGGCGTCGATGCCACAGCCGCGGAGGTGGATGGTCTGTTCGACATCGACATCGGCCTGTGAACGCATTCAAGGCACATTACTTCGACGGCCAGACCAGTCGGCTGCACGAGGTTGAAGTCGAGCGCGTCGATGCGGCAACAATCCGCGTCGTCGGCGACGGCATCGATCGCAGCGATGCGGCATCCGGCTTGCGGATTTCGCCGCGACTTGCACGCATCACGCGCACGATCGAGTTCGCTGACGGCGCGCGCATCCTTGCCAACGATCATCCCTTGCTCGATCAGTGGTTTCCGCATGAGGATCGCTTGCAGCGCATCGTCGATCGCCTTGAGCGCCATGCGCATGCGGTCGCCGCTTCGATCGTCATCTGCCTTGCCGTGGGCATCGCCACCTTTACCTGGGGTGTGCCGTGGATGGCCGACCGCATTGCCGAACAGGTTCCCGCTGGCGTCGAGGCGGCGCTTGGTGGAGAAGTGCTTGGCCAACTGGACAAGTACTTCGGTTTTGCACCGAGCAAGGTCAGTCGCGAGCGCCAGGATGAACTGTCCGCGCGCTTCAGCAAGCTGACGGCGGGTTTGCCTGACGCGAGCCAATACCAGTTGGTCTTCCGCGATGCCTCGACGGTCGGACCAAATGCGCTGGCCATTCCTGGCGGCGCCATCGTCATCACCGATCAGTTGACTGGCCTGTTCGTCGATGACCGCGAATTCGATGCGGTCATCGCCCACGAGATCGGCCATCAGCAGCATCGGCACGCACTGCGCCAGACTCTGCGCAGTTCATTTGTTCTGGTCGTGGCCGCGTTGTTCACCGGCGACGTCAGCTCTGCAAGCGCAATTGTCGTCGGCGTGCCGACCTTCCTGCTGCAAAGTCACTACTCACGCGGCTTCGAGGAGGATGCCGACACCTTCGCCTTCACCACGCTCGCTGCCCACAACACCTCGCCAGCCTGGTTTGCCGCCGCGATGCGCAAGCTCGATGCGCGCGTCGATGTCGAAGTCGATGGCACGGAATACAGTATCGGCTATCTTTCCAGCCATCCGAGCAGCACCGCACGCATTGCTGCCGCTGAGGCCTCGGGCGAAGCCTTCATCAGCGCGCACCCCGAGCTCATCCGCGAAACTCCAGACTACGACCCGTGCGAGAATGAAGGCCTTTGCCCGGACGAGGATGAGTACGAAGACTGCGATGACTGGGACTGCGCCGAAGCCGAGGAGAGCGACGATGTCGGCGAAGCCTCAGTATCAGGTACATCAGAGTAGTCCAGACTGTCGGTACAACGTGGCTCTGAGTTCTGGCGCGATCTTGAATAGATTGACGAGCAGGCGGAAGCCGATGACCTCGAATATCGGGGGGCCGCGTCGTTGCGGACTTCTTCGGTTTTCTTGTCTGAATGACGGGGTGTCAAGCGCGATTGGCAATTTGGCGGTCTCACCGTTTGCGACGACAACCTGTAACATTCGCGCAGTCCGCAGGTGTAGTCGGACAACCTGTTACTGAGAGTCGTCCTACATTGCGAATGCGCCGACCCATGGGAGCCCAGGTCATGCCGAAAACAAACTGCAATGGCGTTGATGCCGCTGTTTACCAACCGGATAACACGCCAGGCGGATTGCAGGCGCTACTGGAAGCCAATCGCTTGAGCCGAGAGTCGGAATGGCCTACGCCGTTCAATACGACTCACCACCAGATTCACTGTGGCGATGCGCGTGATCTCTCTTGGATTCCAAGTGGTTCCGTTCATCTGGTTGTTACGTCGCCGCCCTATTGGACGCTCAAGGAATATGAGCGAGGAAATGACAACCAGCTTGGCGACATCGAGAGCTATGATCTTTTTCTCAAGGAGCTGGACAAGGTATGGGCGGAGTGCAAGCGAGTGCTTGTTGACGGTGGACGCATCGTTTGTGTCGTAGGTGACGTATGCATGCCGCGAAAGAAGAATGGTCGTCACCTTGTAGTCCCTCTCCATGCCGATATTCAGGTGCGATCCCGGCAGTTGGGTCTTGATGCATTGACTCCGATTCTCTGGCACAAGATCGCCAATGGTGCTACCGAGTCGGCTGGCAACGGCGCGGGTTTTTATGGAAAGCCTTATCAGCCCGGCGCGATAGTAAAGAATGATATTGAATACATCCTATTTCTGCGCAAAGGCGGCGGATACCGAAAAGTTTCGCAGCAGCAGAAGGAATTGTCGATGCTGACGCGTGAAGAACTTCAAAGTTGGTTCCGCTCAATATGGACGGACGTACGTGGAGCTTCCACGCGAGACGGTCACCCGGCGCCGTATCCGGTGGAGCTTGCAGAAAGACTGATTCGCATGTTCTCCTTCGCTGGAGACACCGTTTTGGATCCGTTTCTGGGTACGGGTTCGACTGCGGTAGCCGCTTTGCGAGCCGGCCGGAACTCTATCGGCAACGAAATCGAGAAACAGTACGTCAAGCTCGCAAGCGCAAAGCTTCATTCAAGCGCCCGACAGAAACCACTTTTTGGTGCAACGAGATCGATTATTCATGAAGACGCCCTATCGACTATTGAACGTCTTCGCCAGCCTGTTCGACGGGCAGCCCTATCGGCATCGGGTTTCCAATCAGAATGATTTGATCTGCGTTGAGTTTTTCGAGGACCTCATAAGTTTGGGAAAGTCTTCCAAACTCGTGGATCGAATTCAGCAGCGATTGGTTGTGGTGAATGCGAACAACAAGACCCACGGAGTTCACGCCCGTCGAGGCGACGGTACGCTGGGCGAGCTTGTTCCCGGCGAAGTTCCACTTGATAGTTCAGGCTATCAGCTGGCCCGGGGAGTTATTGCGACAATCGAGATCGGTGTTGAATGCAAGGTTTTCAACAAGGCGATGATCAAGCAGATTGGGCGAGTAATAAACGATCTGAGTGATCAGGTTGAGCAGTTTCATCGAGGTACGGGCAGCAATCCGATTACAGTCGCCGTGGTGGGCGTCAATCACGCCGAACACACGACGAGTTACGAAGGAAGTCGAGCGTGGCCAACGGGCTGGATCAAAGACGAAGATCCAGCGACGGGGGAAATCGTCCGCCGCTATCACAAGCACCCAGTTGAAGAAGCTGCAGAAGCGATTCGTCGAATCGATAAACACGTTCGGCCTTTGTACAACGAAGTCATTGTTCTTCGTTATGTGGCGACCAATGAACGGCCGTTCAACTTCTCATGGGTAGATCTTGCTGCCACGCTGCGTGACTATGGGACGATCTTGACCAAAGTCAGTCGCGAGTATGAGCAGAGGTTCTGACAACGTGTAAAGCCCCCGGTTGCGTTCAGTACCTTGGCCCCAAACGCCGCTGAACACGTCATGTGACGACCTGCCTCCAAACGCAGGTGCCAGCCAAAAGCGTTCAACGAAGAGCGCCTTTGGCCTCAGAATGTTTGTTACAACGCCGCTTCGAGTTCCGGCACGATCTTGAACAGGTCGCCGACGAGGCCGAAGTCGGCGACTTCGAAGATCGGGGCTTCGGCGTCCTTGTTGATGGCGACGATGGTGCCGGCGTCCTTGATTCCGGTGAGGTGCTGGATCGCGCCGGAAATGCCGATCGCGACATAGAGTTCCGGGGCGATGATCTTGCCGGTCTGGCCGACCTGCAGATCGCTCGGCACGTAACCCGCGTCAACGGCGGCACGCGAGGCACCGACGGCCGCGCCGATCTTGTCGGCGAGTTTGTAGATGAGGTCGAAATTCTCTGCCGAGCCGAGTGCGCGTCCACCCGAGATGACCTTGCTCGCACCTTGCAGATCGGGGCGATCGCTCTTGCCCTGGGCGAGATCGACGAAGCGCGTGTGCGAGGGCAGGCTGACATCGGCGCTGGCTGCTTCGATCGGTGCCGTCGCCGAGCCATTTGCGGCCGCAGGCCATGAAGCCGTGCGGATCGTCGCGACAACCGTACTCGAAGCAGGAGCTTCGACGGTGATGATCGCGTTGCCGGCGTAGATCGGGCGCTGGAACGTGTGCGCTGCTTCGACCGTCATGACATCGGACACCTGGGCGACACCGAGCAGGGCGGCAACGCGCGGCATCAGATCCTTGCCGAATGTGGTCGAAGGCGCGAAAACATGGCTGTAGCCGTTGCCGGCGATGGCCACGATCTGCGGCGCCAGGATCGCGGCGAGCGCATGTGCGTTCTCGGCGCGGCTGAGCGTGAGTATCTTGCTGACGCCATCGATCTTTGCGGCCTCGGCAGCGACTGACCCGGCATCAGCGGCGAGCACGAGCACGTCGATTGATTCGGGCTTGATCGCATTCGCCGCGCTGACGCAGCGTGCGGTGCTGGAATTGAGTTTGCCGTCCAGATGTTCGGCAATGATGAGAATCTTGGACATCGTTGTTCCTTGCTGAATTCTGTGGGGATGCTGAAGCGCTACACCAGGCCCTTGGCCTTGAGCGCGGCGACCAGTTCGCCGACGTCCTTGACCATGACGCCCTTGCTGCGCTTGGCTGGCGGCTTGAACTTTGTCGTTTTCAGGTGATCGCCTGATTCGACGCCAAGATCGGCAAACGCGATCGTTTCCATCGGCTTGGACTTGGCCTTCATGATGTCGGGCAGCTTGATGAAGCGCGGCTCGTTGAGGCGCAGATCGGTGGTGATGACCGCAGGGAGATCGATCTCGATGGTTTCAAGGCCGGCATCGACTTCGCGGGTGACCTTGGCGATCTTGTCGTTGATGTCGATCTTCGAGGCCCCCGTCGCTTGCGGGCGATCCCACAGCGCGGCGAGCATCTGGCCGGTCTGGTTGCAGTCGTCGTCGATGGCCTGCTTGCCGAGGATGACGATCTCGGGTTGCTCTTTCTCGATCAACTTGAGCATCGCGCGCGCGGCGGTCAGCGGCTGGATTGCCTCGTCGGTGACGACGTGGATGGCGCGGTTCGCGCCCATCGCCAAACCGTTGCGGATATGTGGCTGCGCATTGGCCGGGCCGATCGTGACTACGACGACTTCGCTGGCGATGCCCTTCTCGCGCAGGCGCAGGGCTTCTTCGAGAGCGATGTCATCGAATGGATTGGCCGACAGCTTGACGCCATCGGTGACCACACCGGATCCATCCGGTTTGACCTGGATGCGCACGTTGTAGTCAACGACGCGCTTGTAACCGACAAGGATCTTCATCGTTACGGAATTCCTGAACAGGGAAACATGACCGGTGCATTGTAACGTAGGCCGCTGATCGGCAATGAAACCGTGCGGCATTCCGTCCGCTGATCGGTTGCAGAGGAAAGCAATGCGGCCTGATGCGGCGCGACCTCAGGTGCTTATCCACAGACGGCGTGGACAGGCCTGTGGACAAGACCTGTATAGGGACGCGCTGGCCCGCATGGTTGCTGGCGCGAGCGTCGGATTGATCACTCACTGCCCAGAGCTTCGCGCGACGTGCAGGTGTCAGCCGCTCGAATCCTTCGTGCAATGCGCGATCAGTGAGGCGGCGAACCGTTCTGCCGAGCCCGACGCATGCAGGAAGAACAGCGAAGGTTCGGCCAGTTCGAGTTCGAGCAGAACGGGCTTGCCGTCGGCTGCGCGAATCAGGTCCACGCGCGCATAGGCGGGCGCATCGGCGAAGTGCAGGGCGGCGAGCACGTTTGTGGCGAGTGCGCGCTCATCCGCACCGGGCTCGCGCGCATCGATTTGTTCGGGCGCATACAGTTCTGCCGTCGGCCCTTCATCCTTGCGCAGCAAGGGACCCTTGCGGATGGCGTGGCTGTAGTGGCCATCGAAATGGATCAAGGCGGTTTCGCCGGCTTCGTCGACGCGATTGAGGTAGGGCTGCAACAAGACGCTGCGACCTGCCTTGAGCAGGCGTTCGACATGTGCGGTGATCGCCTCGACCTGACCGCGTGCATGCCGCTGCGTATCGCGTGAGCCGGCGCCGATGGCCGGCTTGACGACCAGCTCGGCGCAATCGGCATGGGCATCGAAAAAAGACTGCAGTTCAGCCATGACATCGGATTCCGGCTCGATGAACCGGCTCGGCACGATCGCGATGCCGGCGCGTTCAAGCTCGGCCAGATAGTGCTTGTCGGTATTCCAGCGCACCACCTCGAAAGGATTGAGCAGGGTCGTCAGAAGGCTGATGCGCTCGGCCCAGATCAGGAACTCGACATAGCGCTCGGTGTAGTCCCAGCACGAGCGCAGCACGGTCAGGTCGAAGCGTGACCAGTCGACCGTTGCATCGTCCCAATCAGCAATCGAGACCTGCGCGCCAGCCTGCTGCAAAGCCGCTTCGAGTGGTGCCAGATCCTCGTCGGTCGCGCGTGCGGCGTGGACGGTGACGAGGGCGATATGCGGCATGTCGGCGACTCCGGAAAGGGGCCGCCATCCTGCCCGTGTGCTTGGGATTGCTCAAGTGATCGCATCCACGGGCCGGCGTACACCCGCTGGCCGATTCTTGCGTATCCTCGGCAGCGGCCCTTGCGCAGGAATCCGGACATGACCCTCGGCAGCCACGAATACCTTGATGATCCGCGCAATCGCGAGATTTTGATTTTCATCAATGGCGCGATGAAGCGACGCGAGGAAGCGACCGTGTCGGTGTTCGACTCGGGTTTCATCCTCGGCGATGGGGTCTGGGAAGGCTTGCGCATCGTCGATGGTCATCCGGCGTTTCTCGATGCGCATCTCGATCGGCTTTACGAGGGCGCCAAGGCGATCGCGATGGATATCGGCCTTGATCGCGAAGCGCTGACCGCCGCGATTTACGCGACCCTGCACGCCAATGACATGCATGATGGCGTGCATGTGCGCCTGATGGTCACACGCGGACTCAAGCGCACGCCGTACCAGGATCCGCGTGTTGTCATCGGCCCGGCGACGATCGTGATCATTCCCGAGTACAAGAATCCGATTCCGGAAACCGCCGAGAGGGGTCTCAAACTGTTCACCGTGCATGTGCGCCGCGGTTATCCTGATGTGCAGGATCAGAAACTCAACAGCCACAGCAAACTGAACTGCATCACCGCCTGCATCCAGGCCTACACAGCCGGCGCGGACGAAGGCCTCATGCTCGATCCGCACGGATTCGTCGCGACCTGCAACTCGACGCACTTCTTCATCGCGCGCAAAGGCGAGGTGTGGACGTCAACAGGACAGTACTGTCTCGGTGGCATCACTCGCGCGAACGTGTTGACGGTTTGTCGCGATGCCGGCGTTGCGGCTTTCGAGAAATCCTTCAGCCTGACCGACGTCTACGGTGCCGATGAGGCCTTCGTCACCGGTACGTTCGCTGGCGTCGTTCCGGTGCGCGAGATCGATGGCCGAATCATCGGCGATGGCAAGCGCGGGCCGACGGTCGAACGCATCCAGTCGCTGTACAAGGAACATGTCTCGCGCGACATCGCTGCGCGCAAGGCACGGACGGTGTCGGCATGAGTGACGGCTACGGGCCGCTGCGCATCGCCATGTGGTCGGGGCCGCGCAATCTTTCGACAGCGATGATGCGATCCTGGGAAAATCGCGGCGACTGCACGGTCAGCGACGAGCCCTTCTACGCGCACTATCTGGCCGAAACCGGATCCGATCATCCCGCACGCGACGAAGTCATCGCCAATGGCGAGTGCGACTGGCGCAAGGTTGCTTCCGCCATGATCGGCGGGATTCCCGGCGGTCAGTCGATCTGGTACCAGAAGCACATGTGCCATCACATGTTGTCGCACATCGATCACGACTGGATGGACGGGCTCGTGCACGCCTTCCTGATTCGCGACCCGGCCGACGTGGTTGCCTCGTATCTGCGCTCGCGTTCGAGCGTGACCGAGGAGGATATCGGCCTGCCACAGGAAGCGCGCTTGTTCGACGAGGTCTGTGATCGCTTTGGCACGGCGCCGCCGGTGATCGATGCGCATGATTTTCTGCTTGACCCTGAAGCGCATCTACGCGCGTTGTGCATGCATTTCAACATTCCATTCCGCGAAGGCATGTTGCACTGGCCAGCTGGACCGCGCGACAGCGATGGCATCTGGGCGCCGCATTGGTATGCCGCCGTATGGAATTCAACCGGCTTCGAGCCAGCACAGCCGCGCGACATCCAGCTTGAAGGCAACGCGGCGCGCGTTGCCGATGCGTGCCAGTCGCTGTACGAGAAGCTCTATCGATATCGCCTACACGTGGGCGAGTGAAAGTCGTCAGTCAGCCGAAAGTATGTTTATCAAAAAATGCGATGTTTTGCCGGCTGGGATTTCAATCCCGATGCCTTTCGGCACGTTCCGTGAGGGGTATCGCCCCCAAGAGGGGACAAGCGACTGAAGCCTGCTGCGCAGATAAAATCGAGGGCGGAATCAGCTGCGATGGTTCCGCCCAACGACGAAGCTGTGATGTGGCGACAGTCATCGAAACTCGCGTCCGATGTTCGTCTGCGGATCCCATCGAATTTCATGGCCCCGACAGCATGGGGCGATGCGCCTCTGTTGTAGGTTGGCGCTGAGCGCAAGCGAAGCCCAGCGCGGCGTGATCTTCCCAGCAGCGTTATGTAGAACCTGTCGAAACTGCCGTTGGGCTTCGCTGCGCTCAGCACCAACCTGAGAAACTTCGTGCAGAACGCAGGGTGGGAGAGGCAACGTCGTATCCCGCCGCAAGCGGAGAAAACCCATGCGCATCTCGTTGCGTACGTTGGAACAAGAACACAGAAGAAGGGATATCTCCCGCCCTGCGACAGGCTGCTAGCACGGGCCAGGCTCAGCCATCGGTGAGGCTGATGGATGCTGTTCTTTGGCCCCAATCTGCTGCGGGCGTGCGCTGCGCACGCTGTGCACGGGATACTCTTCCCTGAATACAAGAATACCGTCGACCACGTCCGACCATTGAGTGCTGTTCCACTTCGCGTATTGAAGCGGACGGGCCGCAATCACGCCAAGCGCCTTGAGTTGCTTGATATCGCGATAGACCTGCTCGCCCTTCACGCCCGCGAATGCCCGGCCCTCGAGTGAATCCGCTGGTGCTGGGTCAAGCGTGGTCAAGGATTTCGGATTGCGGCCATGGCTCCCGCCGAGGGCGCTGAAACCGATGGTCACGACCTTGTCCTTCCGCCGCGAATGGATCTGCGATCCCAAGGTGCGTCTGTCACTGACCAGAAACGAGAGATCCCTGGCCGCGTGGACCGTCGCGCACCAGACAATGATCTTTTTGCGATACGGATGACGCGAGCGAAACCAGACAAAGTTGTCATACATCGCTTTTTCGCGATTGTTGTACCAGTCGCCGGACCACAGTTCGGTAGATCGAAGGAAATTTCCGACCAGGGCTGCCGCGATCGTATTCTGACCCGCATGGCCCTTCGCGGAAACAGCTTGCTGCAATTCAATTGCGCATTCGTGCAAGGGCTCGCGGGCGTCGATCTCCTGTTGATTGGATTCATATCGCCCATTGGTCATTCGATCGATCTCGGCAATGCACGGCTTGCGTCGGTCTTCAGGGAGAAAGGCCCCAAGCTCGGCAGCAAACGCCGACCTCGTGAACACCGAGGTTGCGCTGCCAGGCCGGGGATCCAGCCCGGCCAGCGAAACCGATCCGGATTTGGCCCGCGCATACAACGAGGCAACCAGGGGATCGATCTCGCTGGTCAGCGACCAGAGGCCGCCAATCGCATCAGCCAGCATTTCGGGGGAGGCCTTGCCCCGATCCAGCTGTCGCTGAAAGTCGAGGAAATCGTGGAACGAACTTTCGAAATAGACCGCGTTGAATCCACACTCGTCGATCAGGCGCCTTACCAGTTCGACCTTCGCCGTCAAAGTCGCGCCGCCGGCATGATTGCCATCTTCGCCGAGCAGCACGGTCTGCCGTGCGCAAACATCGTTGACCAAGCGGTCAATCTCACTATTTCCCTCGGAGGGCGTGGCATTCGCAGCGGCGGCGGTGATCAGCAATGCAATGAGCGAAACAAAGAGAAACGCACGCACATTGTGGCCAGCGCTGCGGCAGTGGGCAGATTCCATGGGCAGCATCCTGTATGAGTCCGACTATGACCTGCATTCATGCAAATTGTTCAATGCGGCTTCCCGTGTCAATGCGCGATGACTTCACAGTTCTGTGAAATTGCCTCACTGGTATTCGATTCGGGACCAACCGGCGATCGAGCGTTACTCGTTGAAACTTTCGTGCAATGCTGCCGTTTCGGTCCATGCGGCGCTATGCTCCGTGGGCGACGCGGGAGCAGCGGTTGGCGAGTCTTGATCATCAAGTCGGAATGAGGTTGTGCGCGGCGCTGCAATGCGCCGCGCTGATCTTGCTGGTGTTGTGTGCGATGCCGGTCTTGGCGATCCGGCAGTTCGATTCCGGTGACGGATTGCTGCGCAATTCGGCGAAGTCGATCGTTCGTGATGATCTCGGTTTCCTCTGGTTTGCCACGGACACCGGACTCAATCGATTCGATGGCCAGCGCTTCACGCCACCACCCGATGCGGTTGCCGATGCGCTCAAGGGCATCACGATCACAGCGATGGCCAGCGATGGTCATTTGTTGTGGATCGGCACGCGCAGTGACGGCCTGCGTCGCGTCGACCTGCGCCTCGAACAAGTCACCGCGTATCTGCCGGAAAACGGCGGCTTGCCGGAAACGACCATCCAGGCGATGGCCATCGATGATCACCATTCTGTCTGGCTCGGCACCGACGGTGCTGGTGTCGTGAATCTGGACGTGTCCTCCAGTACACCTCGCTATCGGCAATTTCCGCCATCAGCACAAGGCTTGCAGCATGCCCGCGTATGGACGGTCGAGGTTGACGACGATGGCTCGATACTCGCGGGAACCCAGAGTGGCGCAGCAAGACTGCCGCCGGCTGCCAGCCAGTTTGAACGCATGGCACTGCCGCCGCCATTTCCGAATGGTGGCGAGACCAACATCGAGGAGTTCATCGGCGATGGCAGGGGCGGTTACTGGATTGGCACCTGGGATAATGGCTTGTTCCATGCTGACGCGGATGGCGTGCGCCGCATCGCGCGCGAGGACTCCATCGCCAGTTCGCGGGTCACCAGTATTGCGTTGATGGATGGCAAGCCGATGGTTGGTTTCGATACCGGCATCGCCCGCTATGCATCCGATTGCGACTGCCTGCGCAGCATCGCGCTCTCGTCTGGTCATGGCGGCAGTTCCCTGCGTGCCTTCGTGCGCAGCCTGCTTGCCGTCGATGATGGCAGTGTCTATGTCGGCACCTGGGCCAATGGTGTTTTCCAGGTGCCGCCGAACACGGCCGTGTTCCGCTCGCTGCCTGCGTTGCAAGCCGCCGACACCGGCTTGATGACACGCAGCGTGCAATCCGTGCTGGAGGATCGCAACGGCGCGCTCTGGCTTGGTGGTTACGGATCCGGTCTGCAGCGTTCGCTGGCTCCGGTCGCTGACACTCCGATTGTGATCGAACACCTGCCGATCGAAAGCAACCGGCATTCGGGCGCGAGCGTGATCTGGGTGATGCGCGAGGACCGCAACGGACGCATCTGGGTCGGCAGCGACGCGGGCGCTGATCGTCTTGATCCGCAGAAAAACCTCTGGCGACACTTCGGGGCCGATCAGCCGGAAGATGCACTGCCCGGTGACAGCGTTCGCGATTTCCTTGAATTGCCCTCGGGCGAATTCCTTGTGGCGTCGTCGAGTGGTCTTGCGCTGATCGACAATTCCGATCATGTCCGCCGGATTCGCTATGCCGAGCCCGGCCCGACCGAGGCCATGGCCGATACCATCAATGCGATTGCGCGCGACCTGTACGGGCGCATCTGGCTGGCCACCTATGACGGCGTCTACGTGCTCGGTCCGGACTTTCGCGTGCTGAAAACGATCAGACGACCGCAGCTCTACAACAACCTCGTGCGTGACTTGAAGATTGTCGGCAGCGGTCAGGTGTACCTCAGCGCCGGCCATCTGTGCACGCTCGACTCACGCATATCCGATCCAGGTGCCGTGACTGCACGCTGCGACGAACAGAAGCTTGGCCTGCCTGACGACGATATCCAGGCCATCGAAGCGGATCGCGACGGCGCGATCTGGCTCAGCTCGCAGCACGGTCTTCGGCGGCTGATTCCCGGTGCCAAGGCGGCCCAGGCGTATCACGCCAGCGATGGTCTGCTCACCGATGAATTTGCCCAGCGCGCTTCCTTTTCAGGCGCATCCGGGCGCATGTATTTCGGTACCGCGTACGGCTTGCAGATATTCGACCCGCGGGCCACGATTTCTCCGCAGCAGCAACTGGTTCCGCTGCTGACCAAGGTCAGGGTCAATGGACAGGCACTCGGATCGGCAGATATTGGTGAGGCGGGCTATCTTGATGCCTCGCCACCCTACGCCGCTGTTCTGCGCCTGCCGCCGGGGCAGCGCGAAGTCGTTCTGGGTTTTGACCTGCTTGGGGCCAATCGCGCCGACCAGCGACTGCAGTTCCGCGTCGATGGAATGCAAAGCTGGGTATCTGCGGCCGATGCCGAGGTCGGCAATTTCCTGAACCTGTCGGCTGGTGATCGCAATGTCTACTTGCGCATTGTCGAAAACGGAATGCCCGGCAGCATCGAGCGCAAGGTGCTCGCTCTGCATGTCGCACCATTCTGGTGGGAGCGAAGCGTCATCCGCATCGTTGCCCTGTTCGCCATCGTGCTGGTGGCATGGATGCTGTATCGGCGGCGAATTCTGGGTATCCGCAACAATGAGCGTCGACTGATGGAACAGGTGCGACTGCGAACCGGTGAAATCGAGCAGCAAAAATCCGATCTCGCGCTGGCCAACCAGAAGCTCTATGAACTCTCCATCCGCGATGGCCTAACCGGCGTCTTCAACCGACGGCATTCACTTGAGGAAGCGCAGCGCATTCTGCGCAGCGAGCGCGAACTCCCGGTTTGTATCGCCTTGATCGATCTCGATCATTTCAAGTCCATCAACGACCGTTTCGGGCATAGCGCCGGCGACGAAGCGCTACGCGCGTTTGCAAGTCTGCTGAAATCGCAGTCGGGCCCCGGTGACGTGATCGGCCGTTATGGTGGAGAAGAACTCATCTGCCTGCTCTACGATCGCGACATTGGGCAATCAAGCGACTGGGCGAACCAGGTGCTTGCGCACCTTCGCGAAATGCAGATTGCCGGCCCGAATTGCGAAATCAAATTCACTGCAAGTATCGGTTTGGTCGCGATCAGGCACGAAGCGGAATCGTCACTTGAACTGTGGATCGCGCGAGCCGACGCCGCACTCTACCGGGCCAAGGAAAATGGACGTGACCAGATGCTGATGGGCTGATCAACGGCCGCCGCTGTCTTGGCATGATTTTGCCTTGGTTTGACTTCATCACTGTGATCGACTCAAGCCTCTACCTGCATCCATCACAATCGAGGATGTTTTATGCACGCGGAATTCTGGTTGCAGCGCTGGCGTGAGGGGCGCACGGGTTTCCATCGCGACGAGGTCATGCCCTTGCTCGCCAGGCACTGGTCTGCATTGGGCTTGCCCGGGCACAGCCGCGTATTCGTTCCGCTGGCGGGCAAGTCGCAGGACATGGTCTGGCTGGCGGCCCAGGGCCATCGTGTGCTCGGCGTGGAATTGTCGCCGCTGGCGGTCGAGCAGTTTTTCGATGAGAACCAGCTGCAGCCCACGAGCCATGAGTCGGCGGCCGGTCGGCACTTCGTCGCCGGGCCGATCGAGCTGGTTTGCGGTGATCTGTTCGACCTTGATGCGGATGCTCTTTCCGAATGCATCGGTGTTTACGATCGTGCCGCCCTGATCGCCCTGCCAGCGGATCTGCGCCGACGCTATGCGATCCATCTTTCACGCAATCTGCCAGCAGCAGCGCGGATGCTGCTGATCACCCTCGACTATGCCCAAGCCGAAATGGAAGGGCCGCCTTTCTCGGTCGGCGCGGAAGAAGTGGCGGCACTGTACGCCGATGCCTGGCAAAACACCCTGCTCGAACGACGCGACATTCTTGCCGACGATCCGAAGTTCGCCGAAAGCGGCGTCAGTGCGCTGCACACCGAGGTCTGGCACCTGCAGCGATCCACGGCATAGTCGAAATTGCCGCGCGAGAGATGTCGCGATTCAGTCGGTGCCGGATGAGATCCACGTCACCACATCGGCGCACTCGGCATTGGCGAGCACCTTGACCGGGCATGGCATCGCGAATGCGAACATGCGCGTTGCACCAGCCAGCCATTCGTGGTCGGTAACCAGGGCCAGGCGCTTCCAGGCTTTCAGATGGGCAAAGCCGAGCTTCATGTCGTCCCACATCGCGCCGGGCGAATAGCCATCGAATTCCGGGCCGAGCTGGTAAAGAAAGCGCACGCTGCCGTGGGCCTTGATGGCTTGCTCGACGGCGGGCATCAGCACGGTTTCGTAGTCGCTCGCGGTGATCTTGCCCGAGGCTCTTGCGCCGATGGCGCTGCGTGGCAGGTCGCGGATGAGTTCAATCATGGTAGTTCTCCATTCTTGGACTCGCCTCGTGGTGTGGTGGCGATGGATGTCCCGCTCACGCGTTGGGTGAATGTGCGGCGAGTCTACCCGGCTTCGCTGAAGGGAATGGACACGGGGGCGTCTGCTTCGTACTGGGCTCAGAGATTCTGGTAATTCGGCCCGCTGCCGCCTTCGGGCGTGACCCAGGTGATGATCTGGTAGGGGTCCTTGATGTCGCAGGTCTTGCAGTGCACGCAGTTGGCGGCATTGATCTGCAGGCGCTTGCCGGCGGCATCATCGACGATTTCGTAGACGCTTGCAGGGCAGAAACGCGTGCACGGGTTGTTGTATTCCACCGTGCAGCGGGTCACGCAGATATCGGGATCGGCGACATGCAGATGGATCGGCTGATCCTCGTCGTGCTCGGTCGCGGCGAAGTAGACACTGGCCAGGCGATCACGCGGCGGCAGGCTGCGTTCGATCCAGTTGCGATCCGGTGATTCGTACTCGCTGATTTGTTTCAGGGCCGAGTGATCGGCGTGATTCTTCAGCGTCCACGGCGAAAGTCCGGCGGTCGCGGTTTCCCAGCCGGCATTGGCGAGGCCGAACCACAGGCCCTTGTTGAAGCCCGGGCGGATATTGCGCACCTTGCGCAACTCCTTCATGACCACCGATCCGCGCAGTTTTGCATCCCAGCCGACGGATGTTCCGTTGGCGGCGATATGCTCGGCGGCGAGCATGCCCGAGCGCATGGCCTGGTGAGTGCCCTTGATCTTCGGCACGTTGACCAGGCCGGCCGAATCACCGATCAGCATTGCACCGGGCATCTCGACCTTGGGCAGGGACTGGTAGCCGCCTTCGACGAGGGCGCGTGCGCCGGCCGAGAGGATCTCGCCGCCTTCGAGCAGGGGCTTGATCAGCGGATGATTTTTCAGTTGCTGGAAGGCCTCGAACGGCTTGAACTCGGCATCGATGTAGTCGAGGCCGGCGACGAAGCCGATGGCGACGCGATCGTTGTCGAGGTGATAGATGAAACTGCCGCCATAGGTCGCCGAATCGAGCGGCCAGCCGAGCGTATGCACGGTCTTGCCCGGCTCCACGCGCCCGGCCGGAACCTGCCAGAGTTCCTTGAGGCCGATGCCATAGGTTTGCGGATCACTGTCCGCATCGAGCTGGAAGCGGGCGATCAACTGCTTGCTGATGCTGCCGCGGCAGCCTTCGCCGAGCACGGTGATCGGCGCGACGATATCGATGCCTTCGGTGTAACCGGGTTTATGCGAACCGTCGCGGGCGACACCCATGTCACCGATGCGAACACCTTTGACGGCGCCGGCTTCGTCGATCAGCGCCTCGGCAGCGGCATAGCCCGGGAACACGTCGACGCCGAGTGCCTCGGCCTGCGGTGCGAGCCAGGCGCACAGGGCACCGAGCGAGACGATGAAGTTGCCGTGGTTGTGCATCTGCGGCGGCACGATGGGCGAGCGCGTGGCCTTTTCGTGATCGCGCAACCACCAGAACTCGTCCTTGGTGACCGGTATGCAGATCGGCGGCGGATTCGCGCCCCACTCGGGCAGCAACTCGTTGAGCGGCTCGGGCTCGATCACCGCACCCGACAGGATCTGCGCACCGATCGTCGAGGCTTTCTCGATCACGCAGATGTTCAAATCGGGTTTGAGCTGCTTGAGGCGGATCGCAAAAGCGAGTCCGGCCGGGCCGGCACCGACGGTGATGACGTCGTATTCCATCGTTTCGCGTTCGCTCATCTCGGTATTCCATTGCTATGGTTCCCCCGCCATTGTCGGGGTTGACGGCGCGGGCAGCAATTCGAGGATGCCATAATCACCGCGAAGAACAGGAATCAAGCATGAGTACGAGCCAGCAATCCGAACTCTCCAGCCAGCGCCTGCGTGGTGCGAGCGCCTTTCAGTTGCTGCACTGGATGGCCGCCGGGCGCATCAACGCGGTACAGCTCCAGGCCCTCTATGCCGATGCGATCGCCGCCGAAAACGTGGCGCTGGGTGCCTTTGTGTGCATGGACGAATCCGCACCTGGCGCAGCCCGGGCCAGTGACGAGCGGCGCAAGGCAAAAAGCACGATCGGCCGCCTTGATGGCCTTGCCGTCGCGATCAAGGACAATATCGATGTCGCCGGCCTGCCGACAGCTTTGGGCCTGGCCGGGCGCAGGCAGCGCATCGCCAGCAACGATGCCAGCCTGGTCACGCGACTGCGCTCAGCGGGCGCCGTGATCATCGGCAAAACCACGGTCGATGAAGCCGCGCTCGGCACCACCGGCACCACGGCGGATTCGGGCCCCACGCACAATCCACATCGGCACGAATTCATCGCCGGCGGTTCGTCGGCGGGCTCGGCAGTGGCAGTTGCCGCCGGCTTGTGCAGCTTCGCGATCGGCACCGATACGCTTGGCTCGGTGCGCATTCCAGCCAGTCATTGCGGCATCTACGGTTTGCGTCCGACCCTTGGCGAACTGTCCACGCATGGCGTGGTACCGGCGGCGCGCCGTCTCGACAGCGTCGGCATCCTCGCCCGCTCGGTGCAGGATCTGGCGATCGTGCTGCAGGTGCTCGATGCCTATGATGTCGATGATGTGCGTTCCCGCCGCCGCCGCGTGGCCCTGGCGCCGCCGGATTGGGAGCCGGGCCGCCTGCGCAGCGGATTCATCGCCAACTTGCCTGCGCTCGGTGTGAGCCCGGATGTCTGTGCGGTGTTTGCCGACGCAATCGATGCCTTGTCGCTCGAACTCGGTGAACACAGCGATGCCGATTTCAGCGGCTATGACTTTGCCCGCATGCGTCGCGCCGCCTTGCTGATCATGGAATCCGAGCTGGCCTGCGAACTTGAAGCCGATCTCGACGATGGCGCGCATCCGATCTCGCCACGTCTGCGCGACATGCTTGGCTTCGCCCGCAGCAAATCCGCGATCGCCTATGCCGCTGCCGACCGATTGCTCGACCAGGCCGTGCTCACCGCGCGCCACTTGTTCGAGCAGATCGATGTGCTGGTTCTGCCGACGGTTTCGCACGGGCCTTACCGGATCGGCGAGACCGAGCGCGCGGGCGATGCGGATCTGTGCAGCTTCGCCAGCCTCGCCGGTTGTCCGGCGATCAGCCTGCCGATGGGCATCCTCGAAAACGGCATGCCGATCGGCCTGCAACTGGTCGGCGCACCGGGATCGGATCTGCGCCTGCTCGAACTCGCCGAGGTTTGCGCATCCAGACTCGATGCGACACCGAATTATCCGGTGCTACCGCGCTGAAACAAGCTTTCGATCCGCGTGCGCGACTGCGTGGATGCGGGCGGGCGGTGGAGCAACGCAGGAGCCGTCGCGGTGACGCTTGCGCCACCGGTCAGCGCTGCACTGTCTCCGGTTGCTTGTCCGGCGTACCATCCGCAGCGACATCTGGCCGATTCGCCTGGCCCTGCTCGATGGTCCAGGCAACGACCTTCGGCATCAGTTGATCAAGCGCAGCCGTGAACGCATCGGCTGCGCTGGCGACGTCGCTGCTCGTGGCGGGGGCTTCCTCGCTGAATGACTGGCTCGCAACGATGCGGTTGCTGCGTCGATCAAACAATCTTGCCGTGAGACGAATCGCTGCACGGGCCGAACCATCGACCAGTTCGATCTGGAAATCACGCAGATCCATCGACAGCGAATAGTCGCCGTTGAGTCCGGAATCGACCGCGCTGACGCCGCCGACGCGTCCGTCGTCATCGAATGCCTGCACCAGGAGACTGCGCAGCATCGCCGGTGCCGGGTCGCGCCAACGCGCAGCCGGATAGACCTCGATCACACCCGGGCTGGTCATGATTGCGATGCGCGTCGTATCGAGCGCGGCACTCGCGCGTGGCGTATCGATCAGCAACTGCCAGTCGATCTTCGCCGCCGCCGCATTTTCCACCGTGGTCATTTGCAACTGCGGCGCGTAGGTGACGAACGAGTCGTGCTTGCCGCTGAGTGTGGCGCAGGCGCCGAGCAGCAGGCTTGCGGCCACGGTCAGGGGTTGGGACATGCGCTTCATTTCGATTGGAACTCCTTGGGCTGATCGCGACCGAGCAGCAAGGTATTCGAGCTGCCGAGCTGGTCGCTGAGTTGCTTGAACGAGCGCAGCGTCTCGCGCAGGTCGAGCAGGGTCGGCCCGATCTGGCGCAGGCCCTGGTCGCTGAAACTGGCAATCGCCGCCTGGTTCTCATCGAGCATGCGGTCGGCCGACCCGGCAACGCGCTCGATCGACTGGATGGCCTTGTCGGTAGAGGCCATGACCTTGCGCAGATCGGTATTGATCAGCTCGTTGGTCGTGCTGGCCATCGTGTGCAGCGTGGTCAGCGTCGACTTCAGTTCGTCGCTGGAGTCGGCGAGCTGGCTCAGCGCCTTGGCCATGTCGCCACGCTGCTCGGCAATGGTCGAGGCAATATTGTCGAAATGTTCAAGTGTCGCCGAAACATGCTCGATGTTTTCCTGCGACAACAATTGACCTACTCGCAGCAGCGACTGGTTGACGCTGGTGACGATATCGTCGCCGGAAGAGAGCAGTTTCGACAATGCGGATTCCGTGGCGATGATCACCGGTACCGGCTTTTCGTCGGTCGGCAGCAGCAACTTGCTTGTCGGCGAACCCCCGGACAGCTGGATGAAGGCCGTACCGGTGACGCCGAGGAGGCCGAGCTTGGCTTCGGTATCGACCTTGATCGGTGTGCCGCCATCGATGCGCACACGGGCGATCACCTTGCGTGGATCGGCCGGATCCAGCTTGAGCTGGTTGACCTCGCCGACCTTGATGCCGTTGTACTGCACGAGGCCGCCCTTGGACAGGCCGGTAACGGCTTCGGTGAAGATCACGTCGTAGTAGCCGAATTCGCGATCCGCGCTGGTCTTGGACAACCACAGCACGAAGCCGAGACCGAGCAGGAAGGCGAGGATCGCGAAGGTTCCGACAAGGACATGGTGGGCGCGGGTTTCCATGGTCAGCTGCCTGCGGGTTGTTGAACGGGATGGGCGGCCGTCGCACGCCGTGCGGCGCGACCACGCGGACCCTGGAAGTACTCCTGGATCCATGCCTCGTCGATTTTCTCGACGACATCGAGCGTGTCGGCGACGAGGATGCGCTTCTTCGCCAGCACGGCGACACGGTCGCAGATCGTGTACAGGGTATCGAGATCGTGGGTGATCAGGAACACGGTCAGGCCGAGGCTGTCGCGCAGGGTCAGGATCAACTGGTCGAAAGCCGCCGCACCGATCGGATCGAGTCCCGCCGTAGGTTCATCAAGAAACAGGATTTCGGGATCGAGGGCCAGCGATCGCGCCAGCGCGGCGCGCTTGACCATGCCGCCCGAGAGTTGCGCTGGAAACCGGTCGGCGGAATCAAGCGGCAGGCCGGCCAAGGCGATCTTGAGCAGGGAGAGGCGATGGACAATGTCCGCATCGAGATCGTGGTGCTCGGTCAGCGCGACCGCGACATTCTCGGCGACGGTCAGCGACGAGAACAGCGCGCCGTTCTGGAACAGCACGCCGCAACGCCGTTCGATCATCGCGCGCGTGGCATCCGACATCGTCGAGACCTCCTCACCGAACAGGCGGATGCTGCCGGCTGCTGGCCTGCCAAGGCCGATGATCGCGCGCATCAGCACCGATTTGCCCGAGCCCGAGCCGCCGACCACGCCGATGATCTCGCCGCGGCGGACGTCGAGATCGAGATTCTCGTGCACGACGAAATCGCCGAACTGGTTGCGCAGGCCGCGAATGCTGATGATCGGCTCGTCGGCGCTCACAGGTCGATCTCCATGAAGAAGATCGCCGCCAGCGCATCGATCAGGATGACCACGAAGATCGACTGCACGACGCTCGATGTGGTGTGCGCGCCAACCGATTCGGCGCTGCCCGAGACCTTGAAGCCTTCGAGGCAACCGATCGCCGCGATCAGGAAGGCGAAGACCGGTGCCTTGCTCATGCCGACCCAGAAGTGACGCACGGTTGTCGTCTCATGCAGGCGGGTGATGAACATCAGCGGCGAGACATCAAGCGAGAGCACGCAGACCGCCGCACCGCCGATGATGCCGGCGAGCATGCCGACCAGGGTCAGGATCGGCATCGACACGAGCAGGGCGAGCACGCGCGGCATGACCAGCACATCGACCGGGTCGAGGCCGAGGGTGCGGATTGCATCGACTTCTTCGCGCGCCTTCATCGAGCCGATCTGCGCGGTGAACGCGCTGCCCGAGCGACCGGCGACCATGATCGCGGTCAGCAGCACGCCGAATTCGCGCAGGAACGAATAGCCGACCAACTCGACCGTGTAGATGCTCGCGCCGAATTCCTTGAGCACGGTTGCGCCAAGGAAGGCAACCACCGCGCCAACCAGAAAACAAAGCAGGGCGACAATGGGCAACGCATTGAGGCCGGTCTGTTCGATATGCGCGATCGTCGAGGTCATGCGCCAGCGGCGAGGAATCAGGACGCTGCGCGCGAAGGCCGAGAGGATCAGGCCGACGAAGCCGATCAGGGCGATCGCATTGGCCCAGAATTCATCAAGCGCCTTGCCGATATTGGCGACGCTGGCGACGAAGCCGCGATCCTTCCGCCGCGGCTTGGCTGGCGTTGCATTCTCGGCTTTCGATACGGCGGCGATCAGCTTGCGCGTGGCATCGCTGTCGACGTCGATGCGCGCAGGATTCTCGCCGGCCAGATCGAGCAGATAGCTGGCGCCCGCGGTATCGATCCGTCCGATGCCGCGCGCATCGATACGTGTGTCCGCGCCGAGCCTTCCCTGCAATTTTCCGCAAAGGATCGAAAGCTGCGCGACATGTTCGAGCGTCCAGTCACCGTTGATGCTGACGCGGCTGCCTTCGTCGACGAGTTGTGCGCTGCCTGATTCGCTCATCGGCAAAGGTTATCAGCAAACCATCGAGTTCGATTCCGCGACCGGCTTTCGCGGGTCGCCTGGCAGCAGGCATCGGAACACCCGGGCGGAACTGAATCCCCGCCAACAGGCAATCACCGGCCTGTCGCTTGAGCCTTCATAATGCCGCGCGCTTTTCCGGACTTCGTGATGACCAGCCTGCCCCTGACCACACGCGTCGAGTTCGTCGTCGAACTCGCGCGCCGCCTGCATGAGTACGGGACGGCTGCGCCGCGTCTGGAGGCCGCGATCATATTGGTTGCCCAGCGCCTTGGCCTGAGCTGTGATCCGCTGTCGACGCCGACCTCGATCATCATGTCGTTCTCGCAACTCGATGAGGGTGTCAGTGGTGTTGCCGAGCTGACCCAGGTGCTGCGCCTGCCGCCAGGCGAAGTCAATCTGAAAAGCCTGTGCATGGTCGACGAAATTGCCGACCAGGTGATTACTGGAAAGCTCGATCTTGCCGAAGGACGCCGCCGCCTGCGTGAAGTTGGTTCGCGCAAGCCCTCGACGATAGCGAAAGTTGTGACCCTGGCCGCCTACACCGTCGCCTCGGCCTGTGTCGCGGCCATCCTGCTGACCGGCTGGGCCGGTGTGGTGACGGCGGCGGCGATTGGTTTGAGCACCGGAATCACCGCTCTCGCCGCAAGCAAGCGGCCCAATATCGCGGCGGCGTTCGAGGCCATATCGGCCCTGTTGGCGACGATCATTGCGACCCTGGTCGCGGTGTACCTGGTGCCGATCCAGGTGCGCTCCGTGGTCGTCGCCAGCCTGATCATCCTGTTGCCCGGCATGAGCCTGACCGCCGCCGTGCGCGAGCTGTCCAGTCAGGATCTGGTGTCGGGCACGGCACGCATGGCCGGGGCGATGGCGGTATTGCTGAAGCTTGCCTTCGGCACGGTCGCGGCTACCCAGGTCTGCGCCTTGTTCGGCCTCGTGCCCCCGCCGGTTCCGCTGCTGGCAATCCCGGCGTGGACCGAGTGGGTTGCAGTGCCGCTGGCGGCGATCACCTTCGCGATCACCTTCCGCAGCCCGCTGCGCTATTTCCCGATTGTCATTGGCGCGGTCATTGCCGGCTACATCTGCACACGGGTTGGTGGTGTCTATGTGTCGGCGGCGTTCGGCGTATTTGCCGGTGGCCTGCTGCTCGGCGCCGCGAGCAATGTGTTTGCGCGTGCTTTCAACCGGCCCGGCGCGCTGATCCGCGAGCCGGGCATCATTCTGCTGGTGCCCGGAAGTGTCGGTTTCCGCACGCTGAGCTTCGTCTTCGAACGCGATGTGATGCTCGGCATCGATACCGGCATCACCCTGGTCACCTTGCTGGTCGCCCTGGTCGCCGGCCTGCTGTTCGGTGATCTGCTGGTGCCGCCGCGGCAGAAGCTTTGAAGGCTGGGAGTGGGGAGTAGGGAGTCGGGAGTGGGAAAGCTGGTTTTTGGCGATTGGCGGTTTGCAGGAAGGTATCGAGGTTCGCTGTCGTGGGAGTGGCTTCAGCAACGATGCTTTGTGCAAGTCAATGAAGGGCATCGTGACTGAAGTCACTCTCATCTAACATAACGTAACTCGTTGATTGTAAAGGCGCGCAGCCAGCAGGTTTTTCCTTCTCCCGAGGCCGTCAAGCCAAAGCAAAAACTCGCCCGTAAACGGGCTCCTCCAGGCCAACCGCAAGCCTTGTAGGAGCCCCGCCAGGGGCGAGCTCTTCGTCCAAGCCTGCCAAAAGCTCGCCCGTAAACGGGCTCCTACAGGGGGAGAAAAGGAACGGCAATCGCCCGGATCCATGTTAGCTGCGCGACAGCGCGCCACCGATGGTGGGGCGTGAACTCCCACGAAACAGCGCGAAATGGTGCTGACAATGCACCACCCGGTACGATGCATTTACAGCCTACTCCCCACTCCCCACTCCCGTTCTCAATGTCCGAGCTGTCAAAACTCAAACATGCGCTTGCTGGCGTATCGACGCGTGATCGCGGCCGACTGATCGGGCGATTGCGTCGTCTTGAGAAAGACGGCGCGTCGGCCAATACCGAACAGATCGCGAAGCTTGCTGGCGAGATCGAGGTGTCGACGGCGAAAGTCGCGGCGCGCGCGGCGCGCGTGCCTGAGATCCGCGTTGACGAATCGCTGCCGATCGCCGCACGCAGCGACGAGATCATCAAATTGATTCGTCAACATCAGGTCATCATTCTGGCCGGCGAGACCGGTTCCGGAAAGACCACGCAGTTGCCGAAGCTTTGCCTCGCCGCCGGGCGCGGCACGGCCGGCCTGATTGGTTGCACGCAGCCGCGCCGGATCGCCGCGCGCACGGTCGCGCGACGCGTGGCCGGTGAGCTTGATACGACAGTCGGTGATCTGGTCGGTTTCCAGGTGCGTTTTACCGAACAGGTCGGCGAAGCGGCTCTGATCAAGTTCATGACCGACGGCATCCTGCTTGCCGAAACCCAGGGCGACGCCTGGCTTGGCGCCTACGACACGATCATTCTCGACGAGGCCCACGAGCGCAGCCTTAATATCGATTTCCTGCTCGGTTACCTCAAGCGCCTGCTAGCCAAGCGCCGTGATCTCAAGCTGATCGTGACCTCGGCGACGATCGACACGGCGCGCTTTGCCGTGCATTTCGACAACGCGCCGGTGGTCGAGGTCGAAGGCCGCACTTATCCGGTTGAGGTACGTTGGCGGCCGCCGCCCGAGCGCGGCGAGACCAGTTCAGTCGAGCAGATTGTCTCTGCCATCGATGAAATCACCTCCGAAGATCCACGCGGCGACGTACTCATTTTCCTGCCCGGTGAGCGCGAAATCCGCGATACGCATCTGGCCCTGGATCGACGCAAGTACCGGGAAACCGAAGTGCTCGCCCTGTATGCGCGGCTTTCGGCGGTCGAACAGGATCGGGTGTTCAAGCCAGGGCCGAAACGGCGCATCGTGCTGGCGACAAATGTCGCCGAAACCTCGCTGACCGTGCCGCGTATCCGCTTCGTTGTCGATACCGGCAATGCGCGGGTCAAACGCTACAGCCAGCGTGGTCAGCTTGAGCGTCTGCATATCGAGCCGATTTCGCGGGCCGCCGCCGATCAGCGCAAGGGCCGCTGCGGACGTGTCGCTGCCGGCATCTGCTATCGCCTGTATGCCGAGGATGATTACGCCGAGCGTCCGCGTTACACCGATCCGGAAATCCTGCGCACTTCGCTGGCCGGGGTGATCCTGCGCATGCTCAGCCTCAAGCTCGGCGATGTTGCGGATTTTCCGTTTGTCGAGGCGCCACCGGAACGCGCGATCGGTGATGGCTATCGACGCCTGATCGAGATCGGTGCGATCGACGAGCAGCATCGCATGACGAAGATCGGCGCGACGATCGCCAGCCTGCCGGTCGATGTCGCTCTTGCGCGCATGTTGATCGAGGCACAGCGACTCGGCGTTACTCGTGAGTTGATGATTCTCGTCTCGTTCCTGAGCATCCAGGATCCGCGCGAACGCCCCGCCGACGCGCGCCAGCAAGCTGATGCCGCGCATGCCGAGTTCACCGACCCGAAATCCGACTTCATCGGCGTGCTCAATCTCTGGGCCACCTACGCCAGCGCCCACGAGGAATTCACCCAATCAAAACTGCGCGACTGGTGTCGTGCCCATTTCCTCTCATTTATGCGCATGCGCGAGTGGAGGGAGCTGCATCGGCAATTGGTTGTGGGGCAGGGATTCGAAATTCGGGATTCGGGATTCGGGAAGGGCAACAGAAAGAGCAGAAGCGACCGCAAGCCCGATACTCCAGTCGAAGCGAAGGCCGCTCTACCGAATCCCCAATCCCGAATCTCGAATCCCGACAACGGTGAAGCCATTCACCGTTGTCTACTGACAGGTTGGCCGACCCAGGTCGCGCGCAAGGATGAGCAGAACCAGTATCGCGGGACGCGTGAGCGAAAGTTCGTGATCTTTCCGGGTTCTGCGCTGGCCAAGTCACCGCCGCAGTGGGTGTTGGCTGGGCAGATCATTGATATCGGCAAGGTCTATGCGATGCAGTGCGCGCGTGTCGAGCCGCTGTGGATCGAACAGCAGGCCGCGCATCTGATCCGGCGCAGCTGTAACGATGCGCACTGGTCGCGCAAGCGTGGTGCGGTGGTCGCCTACGAACAAGTCAGTTTGTTCGGTCTGATTCTGGTTGAGCGGCGTGCGGTGCAGTTCGGCAAGCAGGATCCGCAGGCCGCACACGAAATCTTCGTGCGCGAAGCGCTGGCAACGGGCGAGATTGACGCGCGTGCCGACTTTATCCGGGCCAACCAGCGCACCCTCGCCCAGGCGCTGGAAATTGAGGCCAAACAGCGGCGCTCCGGTCTGCTCAAGTCGCCCGATGAGTTGGCCGCCCTTTTCGACGGCAGGCTGCCAGTCGACATCCACACCAGCGCCGCGCTCGATGCCTGGTATCGCAAGGCCAGTCCAGCCGAGCAGGCGGCCCTGCGCTGGTCGCTGGCCGACGTGCTGTCGACGACGCCGGGACTTGCCGCCGAGGATTTTCCGGTACGCCTGACAGTCGGCACGCACGAGATTCGCCTCGAATACCGCTTTGTGCCGGGTGATCCGGCCGATGGTGTCACCGCACATGTGCCACTCGCCCTGGTCAATGCCTTGTCCGCGAGCGCTTGCGAATGGCTGGTGCCGGGCTTGCTGATCGAAAAAGTCAGCGAGTTGATCCGTGGCTTGCCGAAATCGCTGCGACGCAATTTCGTCCCGGCTCCGGATTTCGCGCGCGCCTTCGTTGAATCGCTCGGCAAGGACAAGGCGATTCGAGAACGATCGCTTGCCGAAGTGCTGGCGGCCTATCTGCGCAAGGTAACCGGCGTCGAGACAGTGGCAGCGGATTTTACCGGCATCGAGCTGCCGGCACATCTGCTGATGCGCTTGGATGTTCACGACGAGAAGGGCAAGACGGTAGCCGAAGGGCGTGATCTGGCGGCGATCCGGAAGGACTGGGCCGCAGCTGCTCGCGAAGCATTCTCGCAGCGCGCCGATGCCGAGCTGGTCCGCGAGGATCTTTCCGGATTCGATATCGAGGATATTCCCGAGTCGATCCGCTCGGCGGACGGCCTCGTCGCCTGGCCGGCCCTGGTCGATCTCGGCGACAGCGTCGCGTTGCGCGTATTCGAGAATGCCGACGAGGCGCGCGAAGAACATCGGCGTGGCGTCGAGCGCTTGCTGCGGCGCGCGCTCGCCGACAAGGTCAAGCAGGCACGGCGACAGTTGCCTTTGGCCAATGTCACCGCACTCAAATGGGCGGCGCTTGGCAGCGCTGAAACCTTGCGCGCGGATCTGGTCGAAGCGGCTCTGGCCGAGCGGCTCGAAGCGCATGATCTCGACGCACGAACGCGTCCCGATTTCGAAATACTCAAGGCTGAACTCGGCAGCGGACTGTTTGCAGCGGCGATCGAGCGCCTCAAGCTGGCCGAGTCGATTATCGAGGCGCACGCCGAACTGATGCCCTGGCTCGAACCGCCCTTGCTTGGTTTCGCCACGGCCAATTACGAGGATCTGGTCGAACAGCGCGATGAGCTGCTCGCGCCGGGCTTCCTGCGCGACACCGATCCGCAGCATCTTGGCCATATCCCGCGCTATCTGCGCGGCATGCGCCTGCGTGCCGAACGATTGCGCCAGGATCCGGCACGCGACCAGGCACGCATGCTCGGCGTGCACACCTATTGGCGTGAATACCTCAAGCGCCGCCGCAGCGGCGCATCGGATCCGGCCGCGCTGAATGAATTGCGCTGGCTGATCGAGGAGTTGCGCGTATCGGTGTTTGCACAGGAGCTGCGCACGGCCGAGCCGGTGTCGCCGAAGCGCCTGGCGCGCGCCGTGGCCGCCCTGTGAGCACGGCCCGGCCGGGCTGATCTACTTGATGCGTTTGACGCGAATGTCACAATTGCAGCCGTCCACATACATGAGCCAGCTGCCCATGCTCATCGGCTTGACCTTCACTTTCGGCGATTGCAGGCGAAAGCCCTGGCTGCCGGATTCAACCTGTTCCCAGACCTGGCCATTCTCGAGCGTGACCCGGGTCTTGCCGCGCCAGCCGTTGAATTCGCCGGCGATTCGGGATTCGACCACATCGCGATCCTGCTCGTCGGCGTAGAAGGTTGCCGTGCCATCGCGGTGCCGGATCGGCGCGCCGATTTCACTGACGCCCTTGGACTGGATCCAGCCATTCAGGAACTTGAGTTGTTCGGGGCTGAGCTTGTCGAGGCCCGAGGCGGTGAACTCTTCCTGCGACATGCGCTCCTCAAGCGTGGGTGCCTGGGGCTGGGCGAAGACCGATCCGGCGAACGGAATGGCGAGGAAGGCGGCGAGAATCAGGGCTCTGGGATGCATGGGATGGACTCTTGGCATTGGTCAAAACGTGACCAGTTGGTCGAAAACTCGTTGTCTAACGGGAGGTTAACAGGTGCGCTTTGCAGAATCAGGGGTTAGAATCCGTGTCCATGCAGTCTAGCATCGGGCATCCAGCTTCCGTGTGCCTGAGCCGCTAGAGCTGGCTTTTTGATCGTCAGCACCGTGTGTTGCACCGTTTTACCCCCTTTAGTTCAAGTTGCGGACCTATGATCTTGATGAACAAGCATTTCGCTGGCAGCCTGCGTGCTGCACTCTCCATCGCCCTGCTCGCAGGTGTCGGATCGGTTTTCGCCGAGGACAATGTGGCGACCCTGGTCGGCGGCGATGCGGTTTCCGGTGACCAGGCCACGGTCGCCCTCGATGGTGCCGTGGCGAATGCGTTCAGCTACTCGAATGCCGGCAGCGGAGCTGCCACCGTCACCGCCTATCTGAATGCGCATGTGTTCTGCGCCGAAACGCCGCGTTCGCAAACACAAGTCGCGCTGCTGCCGCGCTACCAGTTGCCGCCATCGGTCGGCAGCGACGTCTGGAAGTTTCCCGATGTGTACGCGCACAGCCTGGTCTACCAGGGTAGCGGTGCGCAGAATGGCGGTGCTCCGGCGCTCCTGATCGGCCAGGCAGCCAGTGCGGTCAGCAAGCAATTCCGCTGCCTCAGCGCCCAGCCCGGCGACAGTCTTGGCCTGCCCAACGTCAGCCATGGATTATTCGACAGTGGCTTTGGCGGAACCGTGATCCCGACTCCGCCATCGGGTTCGGCCCAGAACGTGACCGTCAGCGCGCAGACCTTCAGCGGCTTTTCCTCGCTGGCCGTCAGCGTGGTCAAGGTCGATACCCAGTTCGATGTGACGTCTCCGACCGGTGTGGTCTGGACCCTCGTTGACGGTTTCAACACCAGCGCCCTGTCTTCGCTAGCCGATGCGACCTGGTGCGGTCTCGGTACGACCTGGGTCGAAGGCACGACGCCACCGCCGCAGTTGTGCGACGACGCGATTCTGGCCGGCGCGATCAAGGAGACCGGGCAGTTCGTGCGTCACCAGTTCAGCGCGCTGGCCAACTCCACGGCTTACTACGTGCTGGTCTATCGCCCGGTGGTTGGAGCCGCCACGGTCGGAACGCCAACCCAGGGCTTTGCCGCGCTGCGCACCGGTGGCGGCATGGTCGGCGTGGCCGAGGAATCGCAAGACTGGTTCACCGACGACAGCGTCTGGTACAACTACTGATTCCGATCGATCGCGGTCGTCGCGGTCGGCGGCTTTGGCGGAACTGCATCCGCCTGACTCCTGTGCAAGCGCAAGGTCCGGATGGGCTTCGATCGGGTTGCAAGCCAATGCACCTGTCGAGTCGGTGCTGATTCGGTAAAGTCGTCGCGCAACCCACGATTCCGGAAGCAAAGGTGTCGCAATCGAGCAATGAGGCGCTGCAGCGTATTGAGGCCAAGTTGGCCTCCTCGCCAGCGGCGCGCGGGCGTTGGGTCGCGGCGACGCCGATCCGCGATGCGATCCTCGCCGAACTCGACAAGCTCGCCACCGGCACGATTGCATGCGCGGCCCTGCTCGCGTATGAGGCGCTGGCGGCAGGCTGCGAATTCACCGACGCGGAACTGGCGGCATTCGGCAGCGAGGTTGTCGACCTGGTCGAAGGCCAGCGCGCGGCGGAAAAAGTCTGGTCGCTGCATGCCGCGCGCAGCGGTGCGGGTGCCGCGGAGGGTCTGCGACGCCTGTTGCTGGCGATCATCCGCGACCTGCGCGTGGTTTTCATCCTGCTCGCCCGACAACTGGTGATGATGCGCCGCGCCGGCGAGCTCGATGAGGAACATCGGCGTGCGCTTGCGCAGCTGACCGCCGACATCCATGCGCCGCTGGCCAATCGCCTCGGCATCTGGCAACTCAAGTGGGAGCTTGAGGATCTCGCCTTCCGCTGGCTGCAACCGGAAACCTACCGGCGCATCGCCGACCTGCTCGACGAGCGCCGTGGTGATCGCGAGACCTGGATCGCGAACGCGACCGGCGTGCTGACCAAGGCCTTGGCCGATGCGGGCATCGAGGCTGAGGTAGCCGGACGCCCGAAACACATCAGCTCGATCTGGCGAAAGATGCAGAAGAAAGGGCTGGATTTTTCCGGTCTCTACGATATCCGCGCTCTGCGTGTACTCGTCCGTGACGTGCCGTCGTGTTATGCGGCGCTCGGCGTCGTGCATTCGCTGTGGCCGTTCATTGCCGGTGAATTCGACGACTATATCGCCAGTCCCAAGGGCAACAATTACCAATCCCTGCATACCGCTGTGATCGGTCCGGAAGGGCGCGCGCTGGAGGTGCAGATCCGCTCGCACGACATGCATGCCCACGCCGAACTCGGCTTTGCCGCGCACTGGCGCTACAAGGAGGGAAGTGGTGGCGACGCCAGTTTCGAACGCAAGGTCGCCTGGATGCGCCAGTTGCTCGAAACCCGTGACGAGAATGATGACGATGCCGCCTTGCTCGCCGGTTTCCGCACCGATGTCATCGAGGATCGGGTTTACCTGCTGACCCCGAAGGGCCAGGTGCTCGATCTGCCGAAGGGTGCGACCGTGCTCGATTTTGCCTATCTGATCCACACCGACGTCGGCCACCGCTGTCGCGGTGCCAAAGTCAACGGGCGCATCGTTCCGCTGACCTTCCAGCCCGGCAGTGGCGACCGCATCGAGATCCTGACCGCCAAGAACGCCGAACCGAGTCGCGACTGGTTGTCGGTCCACCATGGGTTCCTGCAGACCGCGCGCAGCCGCCACAAGGTGCGCAACTGGTTCCGCCAGGCCGATCGCGAGATCAATGTCGCAGCCGGTCGCGGCGTGCTCGATCGGGAACTCAAGCGCCTTGCCCTGCACAATGTCGATCTCGACAGCTTGCCGGCACGCTTCCAATTGCGCAGCGTCGATGATCTTTACGAAGCGCTTGCACTCGGCGATGTCACCCCGACCCAGATCGCACGCAGCCTGCATGATGGGGAGCGCAGCGAGGATATGCTGTTGTCGCGCGCCGCGCACGCGCTGAAGCCCTCCACGCCAGCCAGGGATGCGCTGGTCATCGAGGGTGTCGGCAACCTGTTGAGCGTACTCGCGCGCTGCTGCCAGCCGGTGCCCGGCGACGCGGTTGCCGGATTCATCACGCGTGGGCGTGGGGTCAGCGTGCATCGGGCCGATTGCCGGCAGTTGCAGCGCCTGCGCCTGCTCGATGCCGATCGCATCATCGATGTCGAATGGGGCGGAGGCAAACAGCGTGCCTACGAGGTCAACGTGCTCGTGCGCGGCTATGACCGCAAGGGCCTGCACAAGGATGTCAGCAACGTGATTGCGGCGAGCAACGTGCAGATCCTTGCGATCGATGCGCGAGTTGATCCGGCGCGCAACGAGGCGACCATGAATCTGGCCTTGAGGGTTTCCGATTTCGGCCAGTTGTCGAGTTTGCTCGGGCAGTTGCATGCGGTGCCGAACGTGATCGAGGCACAGCGCAAGGCTTGAGCCTTGCGCAGACTCGGGACGGCGCAGGCGATGGTCGGGCTGATATGCTAACGCCCTCGCTGCAGCGCGGCACTGGGCATGGATAGAGTCCCGACGTGATTGAAATTCCCGGATACCGATTGTTGCGCCAACTCGGCCGCGGCGGCATGGCCACGGTGTATCTGGCGGTTCAGGAATCCGTGGACCGCGAGGTCGCGCTCAAGATCATGTCGCCGGCCCTGCTCGTCGACCCGAATTTCGGTGAGCGCTTTTTGCGTGAAGCCAAGATCGCCGCGCGCCTGCATCATCGTCATGTGGTCGGTGTCCACGATGTCGGCCGTGCTGGTGATTACCACTACATGGCCATGGAATATCTGGCTGGCGGCCCGGTGTTGAGCAAAAACGGCCCGGCGCGTCCGGTCTCGTTCGCCCTGCGTGTCACCCGCGAGATCGCCGGTGCGATCAACTACGCGCAGCAGAAGGGATTCATCCATCGCGACATCAAGCCCGACAATATCCTGCTGCGCGATGATGGCTCGGCGGCGTTGACCGATTTCGGCATTGCCCGCGCCAACGATTCGGCGACGCGCATGACCCGAACCGGTGCCGTGGTCGGAACGCCGCACTACATGAGCCCCGAGCAGGCCCGCGGCAAGCAGCTCGATGGGCGGGCCGACCTGTACAGCCTCGGCGTCGTCCTCTACGAGATGCTGGTCGGGCGCGTGCCCTACAACGCAGAGGATTCCCTCGCGGTTGGCATCATGCATATCACCCAGCCGGTGCCGAAATTGCCGGAGTCTCTGGCCGTATTGCAGCCGCTGGTCGATGGACTGCTGGCCAAGGAACCGCATGACCGTTTCCAGACCGGCAACGATGCGGCGATCGCAATTGCCCGTTACGAAAAGGCGATTGCCAATGGCGAGTTGCCGGGGCTTGATGCCGCACCCGAACAGATCGACCAGGATGCGCGATCGGCGGAAACCCGCGTTTCGCCGCTGCCCTCGGCCGACGCGCACTCGCGCCATCGTTCCGATCCGAGCATGGGTCGGCTCGACCAGATCCTTGCCGCGACCGACGACCACATCATGCGTGCCAGCCGTGTTTCGCATCGGCCGGCCAAACCCGCGCAGCGCAGCATCGGATTCCGGATCGCGCTGGCTTTGCTTGTGCTGGCGATCAGTGCCGGCGGATTCATGGTCTGGAAGCATCAGGATCGGTTGCGCGCATTCCTGCCAAATACCGAACTCAACGACATCCTCGCTCGTGCACAGCAGGCACTCGATGCCGGCAATCTCGATGGCAGCGAGGGGGACAGCGCACGCGAGCTGTTCCAGGTCGCGCGCACGCTGGATCAGGACAATGATGTCGCTCGGCGCGGCATGCGCGAAGTTGGCGAAAAGCTGCTGGCGCGGGCACGCGATGCCTTGAAGCGCAACGATGTCGGTCTGGCCCGGCAATCCGTCGCAACGGCCCGCGAGCTGCTCGGAGGCGGCAGTGCGGTCGAGGACATCGAGAAAATGATCGCTGCGCTCGATGCGCGCGGCACCGAGGCCGAAGCATTGTTGAGCGAGGCGCAAGCCGCCTTCGATGCAGGGCGCCTGCTTGGCGACGACGGTGCGGTCGCGCTGTACCAGCGTGCGCTGGTCAGCGACACCGGCAATTCACTGGCCCGCGCCGGCATTGCGCGCAGTGTCGATGCGCTGGCCGCGCAAGCCAAGGGTGCCTTCGCTGCCGGGGATCTGGCTACGGCTTCGACGCGCATCGAAGACATCGCACGCATCCTGCCGGGATATCCCGCCTTGCCCGATCTGCGCGCCGAACTCGGCAAGCAGCGCGAAGATGCAGCCACCGCGCTGACCAGGGATCTTGATCGGGGCGAGGCGCAACTGCGCGCCGGCCGCATTACCGGTGCGACGGATTCCGCCCAATCGTTGTTTGAATCGGTTCTGCAGCGCGACGCCAACAACGCGCGGGCCAAGGCCGGCTTGCGCCGCGTCGCCCAGGCCCTGATCGTGCAGGCGCGTGCGGCGCTCGAAGACAGTAATCCTGGCGCGGCCGATCGTCTGCTCAAGCAGGCTCAGGCGCTGGCCGGCGATTTGCCCGACCTGCGCGCGGCCAACGTGGATCTGCGTGAATTGCGCGAGCGCCTGGCGATCGCGGCGGAGCGGCCGGTGGCGTCGGCAGCCGACCTCGAGCGCATGCGCAAGCTGATCGCCGAGGCCGATCAGGCCGCCGCCGGCGGACGCCTGATCAGCCCGCCCGGCAACAGTGCCTACGACAAGTACCGCGCGGCCCTTGCCATCGATGGCGACAGCAAGGCAGCCCAGGACGGTCTCAACAGGATTCCCGAGCTCGCTCGCGATCTATTCAACAAGGAGCTCTCCACAGGCGGCTTGAACCGTGCGCTCGGCATGCTCGAAGTCGTGCGCCAGACCGCACCGTCTGACCCTTCATTGCTACCCATGTCCGAGCGTCTTGCCAACGCCTACCTGGATCTTGCCGAAACCCGTATCGGCGAAAAGCAGACAGCCGCTGCCGAGCGCGCCTTGGAAACTGCGCGCAAATTGAGCCCCGCGAACCCGCGGCTGACGACAGTGGAAGGCTTGCTGCGAGGACTGGCCGCGACGCAGGGGTGAAAGCTTGTGAAAAGTCGCCTGCCTGCTGTGAGCGCCCACAAACGTCCGTGCCGGCGGCGCGCTGCGGGCAAATCAGTGAAAAACGTCAGCGCACAGCGCCGACCCACACAAGCCGACATGGAGTGCTGGCCTCGTTGCCGTGCCACGCGTTGCCGCTTCGTTGTTGGTTCGATCTGCGATCGAACGCTTCGGACTGGAGTGAGCGCGCGACGATGCTCATGCCAAGGCCGTCGACTATTCACAAGCTCTTGGCTTCACCAGATTTCGCCACAGCAAACTCTGTTTCAACCGGATATCACCTGATGTGCATTCTGCTGATAGCGATTGACGTCTTGCCCGAGTGGCCGCTGTTGCTGCTCGGCAATCGCGATGAATTCCATGCGCGGCCAAGTGCCGCCGCCGAGCCCTGGCGCGGCGCGGCCGATTGCCTCGGCGGTCTCGATCTCAAGGCGGGTGGGAGCTGGCTCGCGCAGCGCAATGATGGTCGCTTCGCCTCGGTGACGAATCTGCGCAGCGGCCTGCCGGCGCAGGCACCGCGCTCACGCGGCGCGCTCGTGCGCGAGTTTGTCATCGGCAATGAATCCGCGCTGGAGTTCGGCCAACGTGTGCTCGATCACATCGACGAGTACGGGCCGTTCAATCTGGTCCTTGGCGACCGCTCGGGCGTTTGTTTGATCGACGGCGGCAGTGCGAGCCTGCAACACCTGCCACCCGGTATCCATGTTGTCGGCAATGGCCCGTTCGCCAGCACCTGGCCAAAGGTCGAGCGGCTGCGCACACGCTTCAGCAGCGCGGTCCGCAGAGGTGATCGCGACGACGACAGCTTGCTGGCCCTGCTCGCCGACACGGCCCAGCCCGATGATGCCGACCTGCCCGATACCGGTGTCGGCACGCATCTCGAACGCGTGCTCGCACCGATCTTCATTCGCGGCGAGCATTACGGCACGCGGGCGAGTTCGCTGGTCATGCGCCATGAAGATGGCAGCGTGTTCTTCCGCGAGCGCAGCTTTGGGGCGCTCGGCGCGCCGAGCGATGAGGTGCGCTGGCAATGCCTGGATGTCCACGGCGAGTGGCAGTTGGCTGATAGCGGTTAGCCGAGGAGCGGTGAGCGGGAAAGCTGGTGCGTAGATCCTCCGTTCGCCGTCAAGTGGTTTTCGCGGGTTTTGTAGGTTGGTGCTGAACGCAAGCGAAGCCCAACACCCCTCAAGTCCCAAGTCGCACACAACCCCGATGCGCCCCGCAGCGTTGGGCTTCGCCTTCGGCTCAGCGCCAACCTACGCCGTCGCGCACTGTTTCCAAACAGCCTGAAAAATTAGCCAAAGTGTAAACTGTCGTAGGGCGGGAGATATCCCGCCTTCTGTGTCCACTGAGATTTCCCCTGCATGCGGCGGGATACGCTCCGCTTCTCCCGCCCTACACTCTGAACGCACCGTCCCCAAGAGGGGACAAGCGACTGAAGTCGCTCCACGACAGCAAGCTCGCAACCACTCCCCACTCCCCACTCCCCACTCCCCGCCTCATCGTCAAAATCCGAAAATGCGATGGATCGCCTTTTCTGCGACCTCGAACGAGAAATGTGCGCGGACATTGTCGAGACCGTTGGCCGACAGGCGCTTCCACAGAACCTCATCGTTGTAGAGCGCGATGACCGCATCGGCGTATGCGGCGGCGGTGTCGGCAATCAACACTTCCTGGCCGGATTGCACATGCATGCCCTCGACCGCCATCGGCGTGGCGACGACTGGCAGGCCGTAGCTCATGGCCATGTTGACCTTGCCCTTGACCCCGGCACCGTAGCGCAGCGGTGCGATCGAAATGCGCGCTTCATCCATGGCCGGGGCGATGTCCTCGACGAAGCCATGCACGATGACATGCTCGCTGGCCAGGGCGCGGATCGCATCGGTGACCTTGCTGCCGATCACATGCAGGCGCAAATCGGGGATCCGCTCGAGCACGGTCGGCAGCACCTCGCCGACAAACCAGGTCACCGCATCGCTGTTCGGTGGATGCTGGAAACCGCCGACAAAAAGCAGATCGCGACGTTCCGCAAACGCTTTGCGACAACCATAGATCTCATGCACATTCGAGAGCACGTCGACGCCAACGCCAGGCGCATCACGTGACAAGATTTCCTGCTCGACCGGACTGACCACGAGGGTCACATCACACTCGCGCATGATGCCGATTTCCTGTGCTCGGGTTTTCGCCGAGACGCGGGCCATCTCATCGCGGCCTTCGAGTTCGGCGGCACGCTGCTCACGCAGGTAATGCAGATCGACGGTGTCGAAGACCAGACGTGCCTTGTTCGCATAGAGTCGGGCCAGGCCGATGAACTCGGCGGCGACGTAGTGGCGCGAGAGCACGATTGCATCGAACTCGCTGCCACGCTCGCGGAAGAAAGCGGCCGGGCTACCGAGATACGGTTGATACAACGCCTCGATTCCAAGCGCCTGCAGGTCGGCTGTGTAGCGCGCAACCCAAGCCTGGTTGCTGGCCATGAACGCGACATGGCATTGATTGCCGCGCAGGATGCGCATCAGGTTAACCATGCGCAGCGAACCCGAATCCTGATCGGGTGTCGGCGTTACCGCGTCGATGATCAGGATACGCTTGCGCGCGCGATGCGTGGCGGCGATATGGATCGTTGTGCCAGGAGCCGGTTGCTTGCGCAAGGCGTCGCGCCACTTGTCGAGAAACTTCTCGCGGTTGATGACCTGGTAGCGCTTCATGCCGCTGCCGGTGTCGGTGCCCGCGGTGATGCCCTCGAAATGGATGACGCGTGAACGTGGCTCGTAGAACACCTTGAGTCCCGCCGCGCGCACGGCAAAGGCCAGATCGGTGTCCTCGTAATAGGCCGGTGCATAGCGCTGGTCGAAACGCCCGAGCCGCTCGAACAATTCGCGACGCAGCATGATCGCCGCGCCCGAGCAGTAGTCGGCTTCGCGGCGGAATGCGAAACGGCTGTCCTCGGGATCCTCGAAGCGCCCGTAATTCCAGCCCGAGCCGTCATTGAAGATGATCCCGCCGGCTTCCTGCAGGCGACCATCCGGATAAACGAGGCGCGAGCCGACCAGGCCCGCATCGGGCTCTTCGGCGAAGCAGCGCAGCAAGGCCTCCAGCCAGTCGGCGGTGACCACGGTGTCATTGTTGAGAAAGAGCACGAATTCGCCACGCGCGATCTCGGCACCGGCGTTGCACGAGCCGACGAAGCCGAGATTCTCGGCGTTGCGGATGCTGCGGATACCGTCGATCCCGGCGAGGCGCGCTGCGCTGGAGTCGGTCGACAGATCATCGACGACGATGACCTCGAACGACGTCGCATCGGCGTGCTCGGCCAGCGAGCGCAGGCAGGCCGCCGTGTAGGCGAATTTGTTGTGCACCGGGATGATGATCGAGACACGCGGCTGCTCGCTGCCCGGTACGGCAAACGGCGAAAACGCCTCGCTGGGTGTGGCGAATGTCTCGCGCGCAGGGATGGCCGGGCTGCTGCGCAGTTCACGCAGCAGGCGTGTCCAGGTGCCGGCAAGACCATGCTGGGCGAGGCTGCCACGGAATCGCCGTGCCTGGCTGACCAGGCGGCTTTTGCGAAACGCCAGGGCGGCGCGCAGGTCGCGCAGGCGGGTCGCCGCGCTGCGCAAGGGCGCGGTCAAGCGCCATGAGCGACTGCCGATGACCATGTCGTAAGCGGGCTGATACGGCCGCAGTGCTTCGACCTCGGCGTTGAGGCGCTGGGCCCAGGCCATGCGCGATTCGAGTTCGGTTTCGAGGCCGCTGACCTGTTCGCGCGATGTGGCGAGATCGCGGGTCAGGCTGTGCCCCCATTCGCCACGCCGCCGACTTTCAGCAGTCATGTCTTGCAGGGATTCGCGCAAGCTCACGATGCTCGTCTTCGCGCTGGCAAGCTGGTCGCTGCGCGCGGCAAGCACCTGCGAGTCGATGTTCATCGATTGCAGTGCATAGCGCAGGGGTTCAACCGTTGGCAGATCCAGCGCCCGCGCGTAGGCATGCGCCATCGTCGCGAGATCGGGCTCACGCCGCGTCGCCAGGTGTTCGCGCACGACTTGCAGAGCTTCGTGCTGCGCTGCGAGCTGGCTGATCCGCGCGACGATTGCATCGGCATCGGCCGCGACAAGAAATCCATCGACGCCATCCTCGATGCGCTCGACATAGGCACCCATGCGCGTGGTGATGACCGGCATGCCGAGGTCGCGCAATTCCGACAGCGTGTAGCCGAAGGTCTCGGCCACGGTCGGCAACAGCACGGCGGCATCGGCGGCCAGGGTGGCGAGCAGGGCGGGCAGATCCTCGCGGCGATAATCGAGCACGATATGCACGCCATCGATGCCGAAGAACGCCTGCGCATCGGCACCGGCACCGAGCAGGAAAACCTCGGCGACTTCAGCCAATCGCGGCAACACCTGTTCAAGCAGAACGGCCCCCTTGCCGCGGCGCACGCGCCCCGGAAAGACCAGGCGCAGGCGCGGTCTCGATGGCGGCGTCGAGGCGCGCACCAGCTCGCCCGGCCATGCCGACAAGCCGTGCGCAATGACGGTCGAGGTCAGCACGCGAAGTTCGGGCGCCAGGCGCAGGTCGTTGGCCAGGGCCGACCGGCTTGGCGCGACCAGCTGCGTGTGTGTATCGATCATCGCAGCGATCGCCGCATCGCGCAGCGCCCTCCAATGCGCCGGATCTGTATTTGCGAACTCGCGGTCTGCGCCTTGGGCGGCCAAGTCTGCGTCACGCTGGGCAGCATCGAAGGCCAGCTCTGCATCGCTGAAATCACGATGCAACACCGGCCACAGCGGATAGTGGTCGTGGATGATGCGGGTGGTCGGCAGACCCGTGCGCAAGGCATCGACACTGTGCCCGATCAACGATGAAACGATGATCGCGTCGACTGCATATTCGGCCAGCAACTCGGCCAGCAGACTGCGATAACCCGGATTGGCGATGTCGGTGTCGGCAATCGCGCAGGGCAGGGCGATGCGCCGAAGCGGCGGGCCGCTGAGTGAACCATCGTGGAGTTCGAGCCACTCGCCGTGGCGTCTGCGCTGATGACTGCCACAGGATTTCAGGACGAGGTGATCGGCGCTCGCAAATGCGCCACAAAAATCGCGTACCCAACGCTCGGCACCGCCACCCCAGCCATGCAGGATATGCAGGATGACAGGCCGCGCGGTCAGCGCCGCCGTAGCCGGTGTTGTCGGCGTATCGAGGGCAATGACAAGCTGTGCGCGCAATTCGGCCAGTGGCGAAGGCGGCAGCGGATCGCGCGGATCATCGCCTTGCTCGGCGCCATCGAGCACATGGCTGCTGGCACCGACATAGCCATGGTCGAGCATGACCGTGCGCAATTCGGTGTTGCGCTCGCGCAGGCGCTGGCCATGCCAGGCCGATGCCAGTGGTGAGACATTGCGCACGTCGATCAAACGATGTCGCGAGTTGGCATAGCAGAGCGCGTCGATGCGTGGCACGTCCGCGTCACTGTGCGTGCCGCCCGGTAGCGGGGAGCGCGACGCGTCGAGATTGTCGAGTACGCCGGCCGCAAGCACATTGTTCTCGCCCAATGCGCGCAACAGACGCGGCAACGCCAGCGGCGGCAATTCGGCATCGCTGCGCACGATCAGCAGATTGCGATTTGGCAGATGCTGCGACAAGGCGCTGGCCAGCACCTCGGCGGATTCATCTGCGAGGTCGGCAAAGCGCAGCGCATCGGCGTGCCCGCCAATCGACGCCGACGCGCCGAGCAGGACGAGTTCGCTACGTTCAGGCAACTGCGCCGTGGCCGTAGCCAGCCAGGCGTCGCTGCAGGCGATCGCGCCATGCACGCAGAGGCAGGCGGGTTCCGACAAGGGTTTCTGCACGTTGGTCCAGGCTGCGAGCGAACACGGATTATCGGCGATGCCGGCGCACACTGTCACGGCGGCGGCCCGCGACCTGACCGAACATCCGGGCTAAACTGGCGCAATCGCTTCCCGGCAACACGGTCTGCACTTGCTACGACGTCTCGTTTCCCTCATCGCGCTGGGCTGGCGCCTGCTGCGCGCGCCGCTCCTGCTCGGCTTCGGCGCCCTGGCCGGATTTCTCGTTCCCTACACGATCAGCCTCGATCATCAGCTGCGCGAGCGCTTCGATGACCTGAGCTGGCAGATCCCGAGCCGCGTGTTCGCGCGTCCGCTCGATCTGGCGCCGGGGCGCCCGTTGAACGCCGATACCTTGCTGATTGAGCTTGATGCCGCGCGCTATCGCAATGATGGCTCGGCGCGCGCGCCGGGCAGCTTCGCGCGCAACGGCAATCATTTCGAGATCTCTCGACGCGCCTTTGTCGGCCTCGATGGCCGCTATCCGGCGCAGCGCCTGGCGCTGGATCTGGCGGACGGGCGGATCAGCACCCTGATTGATCTGAAGACCGGCGCCGCACTCAATCATGCCGAGCTTGATCCTGCACGCATCGCGACTTTGTACGGATCGCAGCAGGAAGAGCGCCGCCTGGTCCAGCTCGAACAGTTGCCGCCCTTGCTGTTGACCGGATTGCAGGCGGTCGAGGATCGGGATTTCAAGCATCATCATGGCATCGCGCCGCTGGCGATCCTGCGCGCGAGCTGGGCCAACCTGAGTGCCGGCCGTGTCGTCCAGGGCGGCTCGACGCTGACCCAGCAACTGGTCAAGAACCTGTTTCTCGATCGCGGGCGCAGCTACATGCGCAAGATCAACGAGGCGCTGATCGCGTTGTTGATCGAATACCGCTACGACAAGCGGCGCATTCTCGAGGCCTATGTCAACGAGATCTTCCTCGGCCAGCAGGGCGGCCAGGCCGTGCATGGTTTCGCCGCCGCTTCGGAATTCTATTTCGGCCGTGAAGTCGAGGCGCTGGCACCGGCCGATATCGCCTTGCTTGTCGGTCTGGTCCAGGGGCCGAGTTACTACGATCCGCGCAGCGCGCCAAAGCGCGCACTGGAGCGGCGCAATCTCGTCCTCCAGCAGTTTCTTGATACTGGCCTGGTCGATGCGAAAACCTTCGCACGGGCCAGCGCCGAGCCGCTTGGCATCAGCGCGAAAGGGGCCTTGCCGCGCAATCGGTTTCCGGCGTTTCTCGAACTCGTGCGCCAGCAGTTGCAGCGCGACTTTGCCGATCACGAACTCGATGCGGCCGGGCTGACCATTCACACCACGCTGGCGCCATCGGCGCAGTTGCAGGCGGAGGCGGCGCTTGATATGGCGCTCAGGGATCTTGGTAAGCGTGATGCCGGTGTCGAATCGGCAGTCGTCGTCACCGCCGTGCCGAGTGGTGAAGTGCAGGCCCTCATCGGCGGTCGTGATGCCGATGCGCCGGGTTTCAATCGTGCGCTTGATGCGCGGCGTCCGATCGGATCCCTGGTCAAACCCTTCGTCTATCTGGTCGCACTGGCCCAGCCGCAGCGCTATTCGCTGGCCAGCCTGATCGACGATGCGCCGGTCGACATCCCGCAGCGCGACGGCACGCGCTGGATTCCGAAGAACGACGATGGCGACGTGCATGGTCAGGTGCTGCTGCTAGATGCATTGAAGAACAGCTGGAACCTGGCCACGGTGCAACTCGGCCTGCGCCTTGGCGTCGACAAGGTGCGCGGCCTGCTCGAATCGTTCGGCCTTGGTCGCACGATCAATCCGAATCCCTCCTTGCTGCTCGGTGCGGTCGAGTTGAGCCCGTTCGATGTCGCCCAGCTCTACCAGTATTTCGCCGCCGACGGTCATGCCGTGCCCTTGCGTGCGGTGCGCGGGGTCATCGATGGCAACGGCCGTACGCTGTCTCGATTTGGCGTAAAGCCCGGCACCGGCGACTACGTGGCGGCTTCGCGCCTGGTCACCTGGGCCATGCAGCAGGTCGTCGAATCGGGCACGGCACGCTCGATCGGTGCGGCCGGGCTTGCTGACTTGCACGCCGCTGGCAAGACCGGCACCAGCGATACCCAGCGTGATTCCTGGTTCGCCGGATTCAGCGGCAACCAGCTTGGCGTGGTCTGGGTCGGCCGCGACGACAATCGCCCGACCGGCCTGTACGGATCAACCGGTGCGCTCAAGGTCTGGATCGACCTGTTCAAGCGGTTGCCGGCACAAGCGCTGGCGCCGCCAGAAGATGGTATCGAACGCGTCTGGATCGACCCCGAGAACGGCCGCCGCAGCGATGCGGTCTGCTCCGGTGCGCGTGAACTGCCGTTCATCGCGGACTATGCACCGACCGAACGCGAGGGTTGCGCGATGGATCGCATCCGCGAGTGGTTCGGTCGCGATCACGATTGACGCTATGCTTGGCGACTTCCAATTCAACTCATCGCGCTCCATGGCCCCTGTCGTCCGCAAGCTCCGCCCCTTCATTCTTTCCGGCTTGAGTGTCGCCCTGGTTGCTTGTTCAAGCTCGAATCCGTCTGGAAAGGCCGCCCTGGTTCGTCCCGTCACTGATCGAATCGCCGCCGTGCAGGCGATCCGATCGGCCAATGCCGGCGAGGATTCGGCCTTGCAGGTCAATCCGCTGCGTGATCCCGCGGTCGAGGGTTTCGTTGCAATAGCCAGGCAAGCCGAACAGCAGCAGCAACTCGACGATGCCTACACGGCGATCGGCAAGGCACGCGCGCTGGCACCGGAGACGCCCGTTCTGTTGCAGGACCAGGCCGAGATCGAATTCCTGCGCGGCAATATCATCGAGGCCGAAAAGCTCGCCTACGAAAGTTTCAAGAAAGGCCCGCAGGTCGGCACCCTGTGCGTACAGAACTGGCAGACCATCATCGAGGCGCGCAAGAGTTTCGATGACAGCGATTATCTGGCCCACGCCGAAAAGCGCCGCGAGCAATGCAAGATCAAGCGGCCGGTGCGACTTTGATTGCGTTGACCCTGGTCGTCGTCGTACAAGTCTTGTCGATCGAAATGCATTGCTGAGCGCAGGAGCGCCATGCCAACAAAGCCGCTGGATCGTTTGATGTTTGCCCAAGGCGGGCTGTGCTTCTTCTGTAACGCGTCGCTTTCAAAAGCCGACGCCAGCGTTGAGCACTTGGTTGCGAGTTCTCGCGCTGGCAGCAATAGCGACGATAATTGTGTTGCGTGCTGCAAGGCACTGAATACCTTGCTCGGCAGCATGTCGCTCAAGGAGAAAATCAAGGTTGTAATGAATCAGAAGGGGCAATTCAAATGCCCGAATGGAGCGGGAAATCCGAAATCGACTCCAAAACTCCTGTCAAAAACTGCTGCCGCCAAGGCGGCACCTGGCGGGATTTCCAGTGAAACAATCGCCACGGTCGTTGCAAACTTGAAATCGTGCAGCAATAACCGTCCACGAACTCTGAAAACCTTGACCTCAAGTATCAAGGCGCTTACCAATCTCAAGCTCACGGACAAGCAGGTGGAGTCCCTGATTGAGCATCTCATTTCGATCGGCAAGATTGCGGTCAGCGACAACAAGCTTGCCTACAAGCTGTGACCAATAGGTTTCCTGTGAAAACGATATTTTTCGTGGTGCGGCTTGGTTCAGATCGGACAACGCGGCATGCATGAATCCGTCGAGGAGCTGCTTGGCGCCGATGGCCCGTTTGCGCGCGAAGTGCCCGGTTTCGTGCCGCGTGAGGTGCAGCAGGTCATGGCTCGCGCGGTGGCAGAAGCCATCGATGATCGCCATGCCCTGATCGCCGAGGCCGGCACCGGCACCGGCAAGACCTTCGCCTATCTCGTGCCGGCGATGATCTCGGGCAAGCGCGTGATCATCTCGACCGGCACCAAGGCCTTGCAGGATCAGTTGTTCCATCGCGATTTGCCGCGCGTGCGCAGTGTGCTCGGCGCGCGATTGTCCTCGGCCTTGCTCAAGGGCCGCGCAAACTATCTTTGTTTGCATCGACTCGAACAGGCGCGCAGCGAAGGGCGTTTCACCAGTCGCGAGCAGGTCAGCCAGTTGCAGGCGATCCATGCCTGGTCGACGGCAACCAAAAGCGGCGATCGCGCCGAGCTGGCCGAGTTGCCCGAGGATTCGCCGCTGTGGCCGCGGGTTACATCGACCACCGAGAACTGCCTCGGCAGCGAGTGTCCGTTCTTCAACGACTGCTTCGTGGTCAAGGCGCGCCGTGCCGCCCAGGAAGCCGACATCGTCGTCGTCAATCATCACCTGCTGTTCGCCGATCTGGCGATCAAGCAGGAAGGCTTCGGTGAGATCCTGCCCGGTGCGCACGCCTTCATCCTCGATGAGGCGCACCAGGTGCCCGAGCTGGCCGGACAGTTTTTCTCGATTACCCTGACCGCTCGCCAGTTGACCGAACTGGCCGCTGACACGCTGGCCGAATGCGCCTCGGCAAGTGGCGCGCTGGCGACCCTGCAACCCTTGATCGAGGCGATCACGCCCGCAGTGCGACGCCTGCGTCTCGCCCTTGATCGTTTCCCGGCCAAAGCCGCCTTCACCGTCATCGAGCGCGATGCCGAGGTCGAGCTCGAGCTTGAAGGTGTGCGTGTCGCCCTTGATGAACTCACCGGCGCGCTCGATGCGCACGCAGAACGCAGTCGCGGGCTCGCCGCCGTGCATGAGCGCGCGCTGGCGATGAGCGCGCGGCTCACCCACCTTTGCGATTCAGGTGCGCGTGATTCCGTGCACTGGTATGAACTGAGCGCCCACGGATTTGCCTTGCATGCGACCCCGCTCGATCTGTCGCAACCGCTGCGTGAATTGCGCGAGCAGAGTCATGCGGCCTGGATCTTCACCTCGGCGACCCTGTCGATCGCTGGTCGATTCGATCACTTCGCGCGCCAGCTCGGACTACACGATCCGCGCTCGGTGTGTCTCGACAGTCCGTTTGATTTTCCGAATCAGGCGCTCGCCTATTTGCCGAAGGGTCTGCCCGAGCCGAGCGCGCGCGATTACACCGAGAAGATGATCGAGGCTGTTCTGCCCGTGCTCGAAGCATCGAAGGGCCGGGCTTTCCTGCTGTTCACCTCGCACCGCGCGCTGCGCTGCGCGGCCGATCTGCTCGAAGGCCGCGTGCCGTATCCGCTGTTCGTGCAAGGTTCGGCGCCACGTCATCAGTTGCTCAGCGGGTTTCGCGAATCCGGCAACGGCGTGCTGCTAGGCGCAGCGAGCTTCTGGGAAGGTGTCGATGTCGCCGGCGAGGCGCTCAGTGTCGTCGTCATCGACAAGCTGCCGTTCGCCGCGCCGGATGATCCGGTGCTCGTTGCGCGCCTTGAAGTGCTGCGCGAATCCGGCCTGAATCCGTTTGTCGAATGGCAGATCCCGAACGCCGTGATCGCGCTCAAACAGGGAGCCGGCCGGCTCATTCGCGACATCAACGACCGCGGCGTCCTCGTCCTTTGCGATCCGCGCCTGAGCAGCAAGGGCTACGGGCGCATCTTTCTGGCGAGTTTGCCGCCGATGCCGCGCACGTCCGACCTCGGGAACGTCACTGGATTTCTCACGTAGTGACAAGGGAACTTGAAACCTTTCCAGGCATCGATATCGCAATGAGTGCGATCCAGCCCCACCGTAGGACTCCAAGGGGTATGGCCTGCGCCCCAATGGCCACATAAACGACAATGCGCTGATGTGATGCCCGAATACTTGCCGGTTCATTTGATCGGATCAAACAGGGGTGATATACGCTCAGCGAACAGTATTCTGCCGTGATCAGGCTCGTCTGCGACGACTAGCCAGTTTGAGCATATTGACGCCAGGCAGGAATTCAATACGGCGGATCGCCTGCATAGCTGGACGGTTGCGCCGGAGTAGTGCGTGTTCCAACAAGATGGAGAGCAAACAATGAGACGTCTATTCGTATGTGGATTCGTCACCGCGATGGCGCTGGGGGCGAGCTTCGCTCTTGCCGACTCGCCAAAACAGGACAAGACGCCGGAAACGGAAAAGTCCAGTAACGCACAATCCAGCATGAAGGCATATGTGGATCCGGAAACTGGACAACTGACCAGTCGTCCGACCACGCAGGCCGATGCGGCCGCGCTTGATTCGCAGTTCAAGGAAGACTTCAGCAAGATTCAGGAGATCCAGAAAGCCGATGGCTCAACCGAGTGGATCTTCAATGGCCAGGTTGATTCGGCGCTGGTCGCCACGCGTGGCGCTGACGGCAAGATCGGCATCGTGTGTGCCGAGCACGGCGTCGTGCATGATCATCTTGCTGCGCCGGTTGTGAAAGGAGATCGCGATGAAAAGTAATTTCGGAATGCGCAATCTTTTCGTCCTTCTGGCCGCGGTTGCATTTGGAGGATTCTTGTCGTTTGCATCAGCAGCCACGGTGACGGTTGTCAACACCAACGCAGCAGGTGTCGGGTTCAATGACCCATCGGCACCGAACCCGGCGGCCGGATGTGAGGTTGGCGAGACGCTTGGAACCTGTCGCCTTCGCGTGTTCACCAAGGCGGCGGAGCAATGGGGCAACCTGCTGATTTCGAACGTGACGATTGCAGTCAACGGCTCGATGACCGCGCTGACCTGCTCGGGGACGAGTGCGGTGCTCGGATCCGCTGGTCCAAGCACGGCGCACGCGAACTTCTTGAATGCCCCGCGCCCGAATGTCGCCTATGTGCAGGCACTGGCGAACTCGCTGGCGGGCACGGATCTCAGCGGCAGTAACGATCTGACCGCCAATTTCAATGTCGATCTCGACAATGGTACCTGCCTTACCGGCGTAAGCGGATGGTGGTACGGAACCAATCCAGTGGTTCCGGTGCCGAACGATCGCACGCCTTTGTTGCCGGTCGTCTTTCATGAAATTGGCCACGGCATCGGTTTCACTTCGCTCTACAGCTCCACAAGCGGCGCTCCAAGCACGGGCGCTGGCACGCCGATCTGGGGCTTCTATCTGTATGACGCCGAGACCGCCAAGCTCTGGAAAGACATGACCAATGGCGAGCGTGTTGTGTCGGCGATCAATGATCCCGATCTGGTCTGGACTGGCCCGCTGACCAACGCATGGTCGCCGGTGTTCCTGAAGTCGCCGGCCAAGGCGATCATCAACTCACCCGCTGGCATCGCCGGATTCTACGATGCGCAGACGGCTGATTTCGGACCCAGCGTGGCCAGTCCCACGACTGCCGATGTCGCCCTCGTTGACGATGGAAGTGGCACCGCCCGGGACGGCTGCGAAACGCCGTTCGTGAACGCGGCTGCAGTTGCCGGAAAGATCGCACTGATCGAGCGTGGCACCTGCAACTTCACGGTCAAGGTCAAGAACGCCCAGCTCAACGGTGCGGTCGGTGCGCTGATCTTCAACAATGCTGCCGGGTTGCCGCCGATGGGCGGCAGCGACTCGACGATCACGATTCCGTCGCTCGGCGTCAGCCAGGCGCTCGGCAACTCGATCGTCTCGACCCTGCCGACCATCGTCAACGCGACACTTGGCGTCGACACCTCAGCCCCGTTGGCCGGTACGCAAAACGGTTGCGTGCGGATGTTCGCGCCAAATCCTGTTCAGTCCGGCTCGTCCGTTTCGCATTTCCATTCGGATGCATTTCCGAATCTCCTGATGGAGCCTTCGCTGAACCGTTCGATCTTCGACAAGGTCGATCTGACCTGGTCGTTGTTCCGCGACATCGGTTGGAACCTCAATGCCGAAAACGTGATCTTCCGTGACGCGTTTGACAACAACCCATGTGCGAACGTGCAGCCCTGAATCGACTCGGACGTCGATGAAGAAAAAGCCCGGCAATGCCGGGCTTTTTCTTGGTTCATCGCGCCTTGCAGGGAAAGGCGGGCCTGGTTTTCAGCAAGGGACAGGTCGAGTTGCGATAGGCGTAGGCCATTCGCAAGATGACTTTGATTCGGTTGTCAACGCCTTCCAGGACGCGGGTATCGAGTCGGTGAAGGGGCAGGCCGAAAGCGGCAGATCTATCACCGATGCACTACTGATCCAGTCCGCAAACACTGCGATTTCGCCTTGCGTTTTGTCCCGCCAGCGGGAGAAGAAACAGAGCAAAGTCGCAGTATTTGTGGGTCAGATCGGTAGGCGCTCACAGGGAGAAACCCGCGCCGCCGGGTTTCTCAGCCTTGCGGGTTGTCGCCGCGACATTCGTGGCACCCGCGGCGCAGGTTCGTGACAAGTCGCCGATCAGGGTTCCATCGACCCGCGTGATCCCCGAATCCACTACATTTCCCGCAGGAACTCCACCCAAGAAATGCGCGTCCAGGCGAGTGCTGAATGAAGGAGATTTTCCGGATTCTTGATCTGTTGTCCTTTCGCGCATGCACGCTCGCGGATTCGCAGCAATTCGCCGCACATGGCGTCGATGTCTGAAAAGAAATTGCCGCAATGCGACTTGGTTGCAGTGTCGGGCGGTGGTATAAGAGCTGGGCGTCTGGCCGCCCAAGAAGCGGCCACTCTTGCATGAGACGGGTCAGCCGGCAGCCTCTCGGGGTTGCCCGATGGCCAGGTATTGTTGCGGTACTCAAAGTCAATCTGGAGATCAAAATGGTAAGGTCCTTAAGACTCATGACGCTGACATCGGCGATTGGTTTCGCGCTGGTGGGAGCGGGAATGCAAAGCGCCACGAGTGCCAATGCAGCAGAGGCGCGTCCGACGATCAGGCTGGCATCTGCCAACCAGCAACCGACGAACAAGCTGGCATCCGCCAACCAGAGCGTCAGCGCCAGCTACATCATCACCTTTACCGAAGACGGTCTCCTCAACTACAAGGGCAACGTCAGTGGCATGCAGGCCACGGCGCCGCAGGCAACCGCGTCGCGCAAGCTCGACGTGCGCAGTGCCGCCGCGCAGGCTTACCAGGGTTATCTGCTGGCGCAGCGCACGACCCACATCACCGCGATCGAGAATGCCATGGGGCGCATGCTTCAGCCGACCCATCAATTCGCGATCACGCAAAACGGCGTTGCCGCCAACATCACCGGGGCTGAGGCTGCGCAGATCGCAAGCCTGCCCGGCGTGAAATCGGTGCGGCTGGCCGGTGAGCAACAACTCGATACCTACCGTGGACCGGCGTACATCGGCGCCGACACGATCTGGGACGGCAGCAACTCGCCGAACTCCTTCGCCACCAAGGGCGAGAACATCAAGGTCGGCGTCGTCGATTCCGGCTCCAACAGCACGCACCCGTCGTTCGCCGATGACCTGGCCTGCAATTTCCGCCCGAGCTACCACAAGCTGACGGCCGTGGATTGCAGCGCCACTGATGTCAACGGTTATTGCAACGGTCCGGATCCCGAGGCCGCGCAGGGAAATGGCCACGGCGTGCACACCGCCAGCACGGCAGCTGGCAACACCATTGACAACACCTTTACGCCGGCCCCATTGCTGCCCGATGGCGTGACCATGTCCGGCGTCGCGCCTTGCGCCGCGGTCGTCTCGTACAAGGCCTGTCCGACCACTAGCTGCCCCGGTGCAGACCTGACCGCAGCGATCGAGAATGCGATCGCCGATGGCGTCGACGTGATCAACTACTCGATCTCGGGTGGCAGAGATCCGTGGAACGACCTGGATCGGCTGTTCCTCGACGCGGTCAATGCCGACGTGTTCGTTTCGGCTTCGGCCGGCAATACCAGCACCAGCATCCCGACCCCGACCGGCAACGTTGCCCATCTGGGCCCCTGGACCATGACCGTCGCGGCTTCAACGCAGGATGAACTGATCGGGCCGCAGCTCGCGGTCACCGGTCCCGATCCGCTTCCGGTACCGCCGCCGGATCTGGCCCATGTTCCGCTCAATCCCGGCACCACCACGGTGACTTCGACCACTACCAATTTCACCGGCATGCGTCTGCTGACCTATCCGTCAAACATCATCGGATGCACGTCGACGGGTGGTATCGCTCCGGGCTATTTCACCGGCACGATCGCGATGATGCGCCGTGGCACCTGCGGGTTCACCGAGAAGATCACCAACGCCTTCAATGCCGGCGCGACAATGGTCATTATCGGCAACAATGCCGCCGGCAGCCTCAACATGAACACGGCAGGTGCGCCAGCCATCCCTGCGTTCAGTGCAACCCAGGACTTTGGTGACGCTCTGATCGCCTATGCCGCCGGCAACAATCCGCCGACTCCGCCAGCCGATCAGATCTTCGCAGACGGCTTCGACCTCCTGCCCGGCACGATCGCGGACTACAGCCGCGCTGTGCAGAGCTCGCGTCAGGGAGATGTGCTGGCCAGCTTCAGCCTGCGCGGACCGACGCCGGCGCCGTTCGCCGATGAGACCAAGCCCGACATCACCGGACCCGGTGTCGATATCTATGCCGCGTTGACCACCAGCGAGGGCAGCTACGGTCTCCTCAGTGGCACCTCGATGTCCTCGCCCCATGTTGCTGGTGCAGCCGCGCTCGTGCGTGCAGTGCATCCGGGCTGGACCGTGCCCGAAGTCAAGTCGGCCATGATGACGACCGCGACCAATGCCACTGGCGTACTGGAAGATCTGGTCACCCCATGGCGTATCGACGATGTCGGCGCGGGCCGTGTCGACCTGACCAGGGCGGCACTGGCCGGCCTGACCATGGACGAGACCTACGCCAACTTCCTTGCTGCGGATCCGGCCAGCGCCGGTGACGTCAAGACCCTCAACCTGCCGCATCTTCGCAACATGAACTGCGCCATGTCGGGTTGCAGCTGGACGCGCACGGTGAAGAACCGTTTGGGCTACACCGCGAATTGGCAGGCTACGTACGTGAATGGTGTGGACTTCGGCATCGTTGCAAGTCCGGCCAGTTTCACGCTCGCCAACGGAGCGACGCAGACGATCACCTTCACCCTCACACCGACCGCGGCGATCTCCTCGATCCAGTTCGGCATGGTCAATCTTGACGTCCAGACGCCGGCTCCTCCGGGCGCGAACGGATCGACCCAGCCGGTGCCGACGCAGCACATCACGGTGGCGGTCAAGACCGCGCCGCCCCCGGTGACGGCTACGAATTGTCTGAACATCAATGGTTTCACGACCAGTGACGAATTCGACTCAGGCGACCCACTCAATACGGTGGTCACATTCAATATCGGCGCGGGCAATGAAGTAACCGGTGTTTCAGCGGATGCAACGATCTCCACGAATGGAACCAGCTGGAGGTCGGAGTCGCAGTTCACCCTGTCGTCGAGTGCGGCATCTTCAGATCCCAACGCGATCAACGTAAATCCGTCGGCCACCGGTTCTCCGGGTACTGAAACTGTCAGCACGGGCTTGCTCGTGTTCGCAGACTTCTCGCTGCCGAACATCGTGGCGGACGTGGACGGAGTCCTGCGTCTCGAGTGGAACGAGAGTTATTCAGATGGAGCGTTGCCGGATTCGCAATGGGCGACTTCCGCCACTCCGGTCGTTTGCCCAGGCGTGTATATCACGTGTGTCAATCAGGCCGCTTGCGATGCTGCAGTCAACCCGCCACCCCCGGTAAATCCGTAAGCGACAAGTTGCAGCTTCAAGCATGAAAAAACCCCGCTTCGGCGGGGTTTTTTTACAACGAAATCATGGTGGATCAAAGCGATCAAAGGGGTCAGCGATCAAAGGGGTCAGAGTCATCGGCGATCAAAGGGGTCAGAGTCATTGATTCTGGAGTGACCAACGGGGTAACCTCGGCATGTTGCGACTGTCGAGGTGTTTATGGCCCGTTTGCCCCGGCTCCATCTGCCCGGATGTGCCCAGCATGTGATTCAACGCGGCAATAACCGCGAAGCGTGCTTTTACGACGAGGCGGACTACAAAGCCTACCTGGCGTTCCTCAAGGAGGCGGCGATCAAGCACCAAGTCGCCATTCATGCGTTTGTGCTGATGACCAATCACGTCCATTTGCTGGTTACGCCCAGCGACGAGCATGGCACCAGCGGCATGATGCAGACCATGGGTCGCAGGTATGTGCAGTATTTCAATCACACCCACCAGCGCACCGGCACCTTGTGGGAAGGGCGCTACAAGTCAACGATTGTCGATGCCGACACGTATCTGTTGACCGTGTACCGTTATATCGAGTTGAACCCTGTACGTGCCGACATGGTAAGCCACGCCTCGGAGTACCCGTGGTCGAGCTACCAGGGCAATGCGGTTGGAAAGCACATCGAATTGCTGACACCGCATCGGCTCTATCGGCGGCTGGGCAAGACCGAAGAAGAGCGCCAAGGTGCCTACCGCGCCCTGTTTCGCGGGAGGATGCCGGAGCGTGAGGTGACGGCGATACGCGAGGCGACAAACAAGGCGTGGGTGCTGGGAAGCGATCGATTCAAGGCGCAGGTCGCGGCCAAAACCGGACGGCAACCCGCGCCATCGGGTCGTGGTGGGGACAGGAAGTCGATCGAGTTTCGGAAAGCCAGGAATCGATTACTCTGACCCTAGTGATCCAGGTTTCAAGACCCCGAGCGGCGCGAGACTTGGTGACCCCAGGCCTTGTGACCTGGCTACCTACTGTTGGAGCAGTTCAATGTATCCCTTGTAGTTGAATTGCTGGCTACGTTTCTGTTCGGTGCTTCCAGTCAGGACGCCGACGCTCTGCAGCACCTTGATGGCCGTGCTGGCGGTGGGAAACGACACACCCAGTTTTTTGGCGGCGAAGGTGGTGGTAAAGCGCGGCATCGTCGCAAGCATCTCGAACAAGCGAATGGCTTGCACGGTGCCATTCTTCGCGGCCATGACGTTCTTGCGGTCGGCGGCAATCAGCGACGCGATGTCGATGATGCTGCGCTGTGCGTTCTCGGCCGCCTCAGTCGCGCAGTCGAGGAAGAAGCGTACCCAGCTCTCCCAATCGCCTCCCGTGCGAATTGCCGACAGGTGCCGGTAATACTCAGCCTGATTTGTCTTGAGTTGGCCGGAGACGTAGAGCAAGGGTTCCGGTAACAGTTTCCAGTCTTCCAGCAGTGCGGCGATAAGCAATCGTCCTATACGCCCGTTGCCGTCAAGGAATGGGTGGATCGTTTCAAACTGCGCGTGGATCAGTGCGATGCGAACCAGCGGTGGCAGCGCGGGCGCCGGGTCGTGAATGTAGCGCTCCATGGCCCCAAGCAACTGGCCGACTTCTGTGTGCGGGGGCGGAACGTAGACGGCATTGCCTGGCCGGGTGCCGCCTATCCAATTCTGTGATCGGCGGATCTCGCCGGGTAGGTTCTGCTCCCCGCGTACGTTGTTCAAGAGGATCGAATGCGCCCCGCATAGCAGCCGCATCGAGATCGGCAGGCCTCCTTGTTCGGCTTTGAGTTGGCCTCGCGCGTACTCGAACGCCTGTAGGTAGTTCGTCACGTCGCTGACGTCGCTGGTGCTGGCCACGTCCATGCCGGATTCTTCGTCCAGCAGATCCGTTAGCGTCGCTTGCGTGCCCTCCATCTGCGAGGTCAACAAGGCTTCCTTGCGAATGGCGCTGTAGATCAGCCACTCGGCGGAAGCAACCAGGCCCGACATCGCGGAAAGTCGTACCAGCGCCTCTTCCGCCGCCGCGTTGCCCGCGTAGCAGGCTGAATCCAGCACCGGTTCTGCCGGCGGCAGGGGATTGGGCACGAAGGCTTGGACGACCTCGCCACCCGTTGCCGTGGTCATGTAGGTACCGGTTGTGCGTGGCATAGGCGCTCCAAACGGGGCCTTGAAAGGGCTATTAAAGGTTTCTTTGAGATGCTCGGCCGCTATTAAAGAATGCCTTGATAGTCCAACCGTGTGCAAGCTACTTGGCCGCCGCCCTGCCAAGCCAAGCTGGCTAAGTTGGCACTCTGTCCTCACCGGCCGCTCCAGTTCAGCAGCAGTCATTCGAAAACAGCCGCAAGGCGCTACTGAAACTCAAGTTTCACGACCCCGAACCCTTCATTGCGTTTTGATCCATTTGGCAAACGCCGCGCCGCTGCGGACTGCAAGATCAAAGAGATCAAACGGATCAAACGGATCAAAGGGATCAAAGGGATCAAAGGGATCAAAGGGATCAAAGGGATCAAAGGCGCATTTCGGTGATCGTGACCGATGGCTGCCGAGCTGTTGTGCGGTGGTTGGAGTGTAGCGGTGTCGGTCACGATGGGTCGAGATTTTCGGTCTTTTCTATCAATTTTCGGCGCATCGATTCGCCTTTGAGGGCGATGCGGTGGGAGCGGTGTACGAGGCGGTCGAGGATGGCGTCGGCGACGGTGGGATCGTTGAGCCAGGCGTGCCAGTGTTCGATGGGTAACTGGCTGGTGATGAGGGTCGATTTGCTGGTGCTGCGGTCGTCGATGACTTCGAGTAGATCATGGCGAGCGGCTTGGTCGAGCGGAGTCATGCCCCAGTCGTCGAGGATCAAGACATCCACGCGAGCGAGTTGTGTCAGCAGGCGGCCGAAGCTGCCGTCGGCATGGGCCATGCGCAAGGTCTCGGTGAGGCGCGGAACGCGCTGATACAGCACCGGGAAGCCTTGGCGGCAGGCGTGCTGGCCGAGCGCACAGGCAAGCCAGGTCTTGCCGACGCCGGTCGGGCCGGTGAGCAAAATACTCATGCCCTGACGGATCCAATCGCCACCTGAGAGGGTTGCGATCAGACGCTTGTCGATGCCGCGTCCGGCACTGTGATGCACGTCTTCCAGACAGGCTTGAGGGTGCTTGAGTTTGGCTGCACGCAACAGGCGCTCCAGTCGCCGTCCGTCACGCCAGGCGCGTTCGCGATCGACCAGCAATCCGAGCCGATCCTCGAAGGCGAGATCCTGGCAGGCGGGCAGCAAGCGTTGCTCTTCGAGGGCGCGCGCCATGCCGTCGAGTTTGAGGGTGCGCAATTGATCGAGCGTGGGTTGGTTCAACATGTTGTCTCCTTCTGGGGTGGGTGGATCGGGTCAAGGTAGTAAGCGGGGCCGCGCAGATTGTCGTGTTGCGGACTGACCCAGTCGTTCTGGATCGCCACGGCGGGCAAGGGTTGCTGATCGAGTCCACCGCGCAGGATCGATTCCACGGACTTGCGCGTCTTCGCTCCAATGGCGCAGGCGCGGACACACGCCGCCTCCAGACGCGCCGGGCCGTACCGGCGCGCCAGCGAGAGCAAACCCAGACAGCTGCGATAGCCTATCTCTGGATGCGGACGATCAATGAGCAGGTGTTCGACCAGGGAGTGAGTCGCCGGACCGATGTCCGCCGACCAGCGCTGGAAGCGTCCGGGCGACCATTCCAGATGGGCGCGATGGGCCGCTGGCATGTGTTCGGCGACGGTGCTGTGGCGTCCTCGTGTATCGGAGCGCGCATGACACGCAACCCGCTGTCCGCCGTGCAGGATCTCCACCGTGGTATCAGTGATGCGGGCGTCGACACTCTTGCGTACCAGCGCATGTGGAACACTGTAATAGTGCCCGTCTATCTCAACGTGATAGTCGATATTGACCTTGCACGGCTTGAACCGGGCGACCTCCCAAGGCTGTGCCGGCAGCGGCTGCAGCGCGGGCCGATCGATGGTCTCGAACCATGACCGACGGCAACCGTCGAGTTTCTTGAACGGCCGTGCATTCAGTTCCACCAGCAACTCGGCAATGGCCCGGTTGAGTGCAGCGAGGGTGAAGAACACTTGATCGCGCAGGCGTGCCAGGATCCAGCGTTCGACGACCTGCACGCCGACCTCGACCTTGGCCTTGTCCTGCGGTCGCCGGGGACGCGCCGGCAGGATCGCCGTTCCATAGTGCTCGGCGCAGGCCTGGGCGCCCCGATTGAGCACCGGTTCGTAGCGATCCGGATGCGCAATCAGTGCCCGTGGATTGTCCGGCACCACCAAGGCTGGGACGCCGCCGAAGAAGGCCAGCGCCTGGGACAGACCACGCAACCAGTCGACCTGGGTCTCGCCCGGTGTGGCGCAGGCGTAGGTGTAGTTCGATGCGCCGAGCACGGCGACAAAGATGTGCGCCCGGCGCAGTTCGCCGGTGTCGGGATTGACGATCCCAACGGTGGGCCCGGCGTAGTCGATGAACAGCTTCTCGCCGGCACGATGCAACTGCCGCATCGAGCGACGCAGCGAGCCCGCGTAATCCTGATGATGCTGGCAGAACTGGGTGTACTGATAGGTCGGCTGATCCGCATGCGCGGCGCGGTATTCCTCCCACAGCAACAGTCGGGTCACACCCTTGCGGCGCAGCTCCCGATGGACGTGGGGCAGATCAATGGGCGCGCGTTCGCCGCGCACCATGGGCGTGGTTCCACCCAGCGCCGCCGCGATACCGGCCTCATCGAGAACCGACAACGCGGCCCAATCCAGCCCGGTCGCCTCGGCACGCGCCACGTACTTGCTGACAACGCCCTTGGACAGCCCCATGGCCCGCGCGATGCGCTCATGGGACAGCCCGCTATCGAACTTCAGTCGAAGACATTCATTTATTGTGTACATAGCCACTCGCGGTGTCGGCATCACTCCTCCGAAGAAATCGGAGAGGATGCCGTTGCGTTGATGTCAATGCACAACAGTTCTGGCGTTTCGGTAAGGTGTGACCGGTGATTCCGGTGACCACCCTAAATCGGTCACGATCAACCGAAATCGTCGGTCACGCCTTACCGAAATGACCGGTCACGCCTTACCGAAATGGGCGGTCACGATGGGCCGGAATACGCACCGTGGCTGGTCAAGCGACCACAAGCGTGGGTTGCTGGTCACATTGGCAGTGCCGGTGGCGGGGGACGGCGAGTTGAAAGCATTGTTCCAGAACAGGTTGTTCTTGAACGACGACAGATCGCTGTCATGTGCAGGATGCACCAACAAGCCATAGTCACTGTTAAAGGCCAGCAGGTTGTTGGCGAACGCAGTGCTCAATGTGCCCGTCGAACTGAAGCCATTGATCGGCCAGTAGCGAATGCCGTGAGTCATACCCACCACAGAATTGTTGATGTTCGCGACATTCATGGTGCCTGCATCCCATTGCACCAGGATGCCAATCCCTTGACCGTTGCCACCCGCGATTACATTGCTGAATAGATGCGCCGTCACCGTGCTGGGAGCAGATGAGAGAATGCCTTCCTGCACAACCAATGCGCCGGAGTTGAAGTTTCCATGCGCCGTATCGCCATAAATGCCATGCAGTACATTGCCGTAGATGTTGGCGGTAACTACGGAAGCGTCGAATGCGTCCTGGAGGATGCCAGCGCCGTCACCGAGCATGGGCGTATCGACTCGATTGAAGGCCAGAGTGCCCTGGATTGCACCATATGAAGCTACTGCGATAAGCCCGTTGTACGCGCCACCAGCGGGTATGCCGGAAACCCGATTGTTGGTCACCGAGAAATTGAACGTGTTGCCGGACAAAATGATGGCATAGAGAGTGGAGGCTGCACTGAGCATGCGCATGTCATGAATGTTGAACAAAGGCACATCCGGAGTCGCTGGCCAATCCCGATCGAAACTGATATGTCCATCGGGCATGTCCAGTCCGGCGATTTCCACGTTCCAGCCGGACATGCCTGAACTGCCGGTAATTTCCGACCCACTGACAAAAGTCGGCTTGTAACCCGTTTGGGCCTTGAGCACCAGCGACTTGTTGATCGTCAGGTTTTCATTGATTGGAGCATTGGTGGCGATCAACACCGTGTCGCCACTGGTCGCGGCATTGATGCAGGCCTGCAAGGTGCCGTTGCAGGGCGCGCTGCCTGGCCAGATGCGTACGCTCGCCATGGCCGGCAGGCTCAGGCCGGCCAGCAACAGCAGGGTGAATAGACGGACAAGATATCCAGATTTCATGACAGGCTCCATGTGAAATGCCGCCCGGTACAGGCGGCCTCATGAAGCCTTAGAGCAAAACAGCCCAGTCACAAGACAGCAGCCGCCCGAAAAATCTGGGTCTTCGTGAAATCGTGTGGGTGAATTCATCGGTTTTCATTGCTGCAGCAGGATGCAGGTGAGCGCCTTCCGCTGTAGGTTGGGGTGAGCGCAGGCGAACCCCAACGGATTGCGATCCCCCATCCGCATGGCGGCAAGCCTGCCACAATGGCTGTTGGGGTTCGCTTGCGCTCACCACCAACCTACCCAATCCGCGCGGGACGAATGGGGAACACTCCGATCACAAACCTGCTGACTGTTGCCCGGGGACGAAAGCCGCGGAATCAATAGGCGCCCGGCAGACGCCGCAGTTGCTTCACTGAACTGACCGTCAACAAAGCGCGCCGGATTCCACGACAACACAGAAACCTGAAGAGCGTTGTTCTGCAAGGGTTACGCCGCGAACAACGCATCAAGTTCACCCACAGGTTTTCACGAAGAGCCAAAAATCTCAACTTGACCACCTCGATCAGGTGACGACGAAGCGCGCTTCAGGTCCTGGGAACAGGAGGGGCGTTCTTTTCTGCACACGATTCGTCATCAGTCTGGCCTGGATCCATATCGCGGATTTCGCGATGGCTCATCATTCGATCCGGCAACCGCTTGTACTTGATCGGGCGCACGCAGCTTCACGTCGATCGTCGGCGGGATCCTTTCGAGCGCCATTGCCGGTGAACAATCGTCAAGAACAAGGCTGGCACCCTTCCCGTGGCGTGGGTGCGTGATATCAATTGCCAAGGCTTCGTCGCAAGGCAGCGACGACGTGCCTTCCCCCCCAAGAACAGGAGCACTCCCATGGCCGGTTGGTTCGAGCTGAGCAAGAGCGGTGACGATCAGTTTCGTTTTATTCTCAAGGCGGGAAACGCCGAGACGATTCTGACCAGTCAGTTGTATTCGTCAAAGGCAGCGGCGGAGGGCGGCATTCATTCGATCCGGGCCAACAGTTCGCGTGACGAGAACTATGAGCGCAAGACGGCGGCAAACGGCAAGGCCTTCTTCAATCTGAAAGCGGCCAATCATCAGGTGATCGGAACCAGCCAGATGTACGCATCGGAAGCTTCGCGCGAGACCGGAATCAGCAGTGTCAAGGCGAAAGGATCGAGCACGACGATCAAGGATCTGAGCGCCTGAACGCACGTTCATTCCAATGGCGTGGCCGGAAGCGTGCTTGGATCTGTTTGGCCTTGCGTCAGCGCCTGGATCCGTCAATCTCGCGGTAGACCGCAACCGTTTCGTCAACGCAGCGTGACCATGGAAAGCCGGCGGCGTGGGCGAGTCCGTCGGCTGCGCTGCGCGAGCGCCAGTTGTCGTCTTCAAGCAGGCGTTCCAGTCCTTCGCGCAGCGCATTCTCATCGAGCGGATCGACGCACATGGCGATGCCGGCGCATATTTCGGGCAATGACGAGACATTCGAGGTCAACACGGGAATACCGCTGGCCATTGCTTCGAGCACCGGCAAGCCGAATCCTTCGTAAATCGAGGGGAAGGCAAAGCCGCGTGCGCCGGCATAGATCAGTGGCAGATCTGCCTCGCTGACATAGCCGAGTCGGCGACTCGATCCGCTCGCTTCGAGCGGGGCCAGCACACGCTCAAGCTCGGCATTGAGCCAGCCGCGCGCGCCGACGATGATCAGCGGAAAACGATCGCGCAGGCGCACCGGCAAGGCGGCATAGGCATTGGCCAGACGGATCAGGTTCTTGCGCGGCTCCTGGGTGGCGACAACGAGCAGGTAGCTGCCGGCGACGAGGCCATGACGCGCCATTGCGTCGGCCAACGGCTCAGTTGCGCGTGGGTGATAGACCGGGTCGACGCCGAGGGCGATCACGCGCAGCTTCTCGCGCGGAACCCCGAGTTTGGCGTGGATCTCGTTGGCGATGAACTGCGAATCGGCCAGGACGCGGTCAGCGCGATCCAGTGTGCGCGGCAGATGACGTTCGAGGAAGCGCACGCGTTCTGGCGGATGGGTCTCGGGGAAATTCAACGCGGACAAATCGTGCACGGTCGTTACGCAGGGGCCATCGAACGGCATCAGGATGTAATTGGGTGTGTGCAACAGGAACCCTTCGAGCTTTCGCGTGTGGGCGCGAAAGAGCACGTTGCGCAACGTCGAATAGATCTCCAGGGCGCGCGTCTTGAATGGCAGGTTCTTGCGCAGGCTGGCGAACATGCGGTTCGATGACAGCGCATCGGCTGGATCCTCGACCCAGCGCACCGCCGAATACAGACGCAGTTGTTCGATATCGCGATGCGTGGCGAGGCCTTGCGCAAGTTCGAGCGCGTAGCGACCGATGCCGGTCAGCGGCGCACTGATCGCATCGACGTTGAAGATGACGCGCACTAACCCGCCCGCCCGCTGCGTTCGCGTTGCAGGTCCGCCTCGACCATGCGCCGGGTCAGTTCGCCAAGTTCGAGCTGGGGAGCAAAACCGAGCTGTCCGCGGGCCTTGGCCGCATCGCCTACCAGCAATGGCGCATCGACCGGACGCATCAAGCGTGTATCGATGCGTACGCGGATCTTTCCACTTTTTATTTCACGCCCGATCTCCGCGGCGGCGCGACCCTGCCACTCGATCGGCATGTCGATCGCGGCAAAGGCCGAGCTGGCGAATTCGCGAATGCTGGAGGCGTGGCCGGTCGCCAGCACATAGTCATTGCCGGATTCGCGATCTGCCATGTTTGCCAGGGCTGCCATGTACTCGGGCGCGTAACCGAAATCGCGTCGCGCATCGAGATTGCCGAGTGCGATTTCCTGTTCGTGACCGAGCAGGATGCGCGCGACGCCGAGACTGATCTTGCGCGTGACAAATGCTTCGTCGCGCAGTTCCGATTCATGGTTGAAAAGGATCGCGCTGCTCGCCGCCAGGCCGAAACTGGCCCGCCAGCTTCCCATCGCCGAATGCGCGAGCAGCTTGGACAGGCCGTATGGCGATGCGGCGCGCAGCGGTGTGTCCTCGTTTTGCGGAGCCTTCTCCGGATTGCCGAAAATTTCTGCGCTGGAGGCGAGCACAAAATGCGCATCGGGTGTCTGCCGGCGCATGGCTTCGAGCAGATTCAGGGTGCCGATGCCATTGGCGTGGATGCTTCCGAGCGGATCGCGAAACGAGTCCGCAACGCGCGACTGGCCGGCCAGATGAAAGATCGCCTGCGGTTCGACATCGCTCAGCAGGCCACGACAAGCGGCCACGTTGCTCGAATCGAGTGCACGCAGATGCAGGTTCGGATGATTGACGAATCCGAGTTCCTGCAAGCGCCAGTTTCCGGCCGGACTGGTCGGACGATGCGTGCCGATAACCTCGATGCCTTCTCCGAGCAGGCGCGCCGCCAGCCAGGCGCCATCCTGGCCGTTGATGCCGGTGATCAGCGCGCGCGAATAGCGTCGGGTCATTTTGCGGGCCCGCCGAAGCTGCGTTGCCGGGCGACTTGCGCTTCGATCTGCTCTGGCGCAGGGGAGCGGCCACCGAACGACGCCAGCAGCGCAATGCCCAGTCGCCGCGCTTGGGCAATCAACGGCGCCGCCATCGACGAATCGACATCGGTGTGGATTGCCACCCGATCCATGGCGTGACGCTGGAGCCAGCAGGAAAGTGTTGCAGCGTCCAGGCTCGCGCTGGTTTCAAGAGGCGGATGGCTTGCCCGGCGCAGAGCGAACCCGGAATCGGTTTGTTTGATCATGTGCGTATCGTAGCGGTTCGACCAATCAATCTCGTCATCAAAACCCAGAGCAAGCAGGCGCGGCCGCGGTGTATTCGTCGCGGCCTCGGCGTAAATCCGACGCACGCGCCAATCGAGCACGCGACGCTCGAAGGAGAACAGGGAACGGCCAACATCGCCCTCGTAGTCCGGCCAGCGCACACGCAATACCTGCATGCCGGCGCGGCCCAGCGCCTCGCGCCGCGCGTGGCCGAAACTGCGGCTGCGCGCATGCCGCACGAACACATTGCCGGCGATCAAATGCCGGTAGCCGGCTGCGCAGGCGCGCTGGCAGAAATCGTTCTCCTCGCCGTAGCCCTGCGGGAACGCCGCGACATCGAAGGCGCCGATTGCATCGATCACTTCGCGCCGGATCAGCATGCAGAAACCATTGCCGGTCGGCAGCTGCGGGTAGGCGTGGCCGGCGTTCTGCCAGAGCGCACGCGCGGCGTCGGCAAATGTCCATCCAGCGGGAATCGGGTTTTCCCGCTCCAGTTCGGGCACCGAAAACGCGCCCGCATTGTCGGAGACGGCGGTGACCGTGGCGATGTCATCGGCGCCATGCAGGGCGCGGCGCAAACCGGTCAGCCAGTTCTCTGCAACTTCGGCATCGGCGTTGAGCAAGACCACGTCTGCACGTTCAGCAATCGCAATGCCACGATTCACCGTTGCCGTGAATCCGAGATTTCGCTCATTGGCGAGAATGTCGACACCGACAATGTGGCGATAGCGATCGAGCAGGGGCGTGATACGCACGTCCGTACTGGCATCGTCGATCACGATCAGGCGACTCGGGCCGGTGGTGTGCGCCAGCACGGAATCAAGACAGCGCTCGACATCCTCCGGCGCGTTGTACACAGGCACGATGATGGCGACTTCGCGCTGCATCGGCGCGGCGTCGATTGGAACGAGTCGTTCGAGGTGACCGAGGCTGCCAAGGGCACGACGCCCGGTTTCGTCTTCACGCAGGCCACACTGGCCGAGCTTGATTCCAAACTCGGCTTCTTCAGCGCCAGCCGCCACGATCCAGATTCGGAGGCGGGCATTGCCCGAAGGCGAGAACGCAAGCTCAAGCCTGGCCATTCCGTCCTGCCCGGCGACCAGATCGATGAATCGGGAACCATCGATGACGATGCCAAGCACTGCCCCAGGTGCCGCGCGCAGGGTCAGACAGCGCCCATCCCATTCGGGCCGCAGCAATGAGGATTGCGATGGTGAGCTCATGAAAGTGAAGGGTGTTGACGACTCGACGCGCGATTACGCACTTCGACGCACGGATATGCAAGGCTTGGCCCGGGCGAGGAAGAGCCGCGCAGCGGGATTGGATGCTGGTTTGCCCGCCCCGATCGCAGCTGCAGAAGTCCGCCCATTCGCACTTTGCGGCCCTGATTCCAGAAAGCGGTCTGGGCCTGAAATCCCCGGAAATTCGCCCTCGTACAGCCGAATGCTCGCCTCGACCGGAAAAGTCCGACAAGCTGTCAACCCGAATTTTCCCGATGCACTACCATCAGGCTTGTGTGATCGCCGCGAGTTCGTTTGCCATGACCCATGAAACCGATGCGCTATCGGACGATGGCGATATCGAGTTGTTGCTGAATCGCCTCAAGGCAGGCGACAAATCGGCAATGGATGCGTTGTCGACCTTGCTGTTCGAGGATCTGCGACGCCTGGCTCGGGCCCAGCGCAATCGGCTCGGTGGCGGCGAGACCCTGCGTACGACGGCGTTGATCCACGAGACATATCTGAAGATGCGTCGCAGTGCAAACCTGTCGGCGGATTCACGAAGACACTTTCTGCATACGGCGGCGCTGGCCATGCGTCAAATCCTGATTGACCATGCACGCTCGCAACTGGCACTACAGGATCGCCAGCAGATCGTCCACGCAGAAAATGACGACCGTCAGGGCCACCTGCATCAGCAAGCGAGACTGGTGCTGGACATCGACGCGGCGCTTGGCCGACTCGAGAAGTACGAGCCGCGTCTGGTCGAAGTCGTCAACTACCGCTACTTCGCCGGTTGCAGCGAAGACGAAACTGCCGACCTGCTCGAGGTCAGCCCACGCACCGTGCGCCGCGACTGGTTCAAGGCCAAGGCGTGGCTTGCCGAAGCCTTGAATGCTCATGACAGCACGACAACCCGGAGCCTCTGACGCCTTGTCGCGGGCCTTGTCCGAAGCTCTGGACGAGGTCGCCCTGCTGGAAGGTGTCGAACGCGAAAGCTGGCTGGACGAATTGAAACAGAGTGCCCCCGAACTGGCTCGGGACTTGCGCGCGCTGATTGTCGGTGCTGAACGATTCGACGCGCTCGATGAAGGCCCTGGTTTGCTGGCCGAACACCTGACCGAGACGCAAGGCGTCCTCGCGCCCGGAAGCCGCCTCGGTGCATGGCGGGTTCTCGCCCTGCTCGGTCGTGGCGGCATGGGTCGAGTGTATCTGGCCGAGCGTGCCGATGGCGCGTTCGAAAAGCGGGTTGCGATCAAGGTGCTGCGTCGCGAACGCAGGCTGGCCGATGCCGTGATCGAACATGAAAGGGCGTTGCTGGCCCGCCTTGAGCATCCCGGGCTGACCCGGCTGCTGGATGGCGGCATCAGCGAAGACGCCGATGCGTTCCTGGTCATGGAGCTGGTCGATGGTTTGTCGCTGGATGCCTGGTGTGCGCAGCACCAGCCGGATTCGGATCGACGCCTGGATCTTTTCGGGCAGATCCTCGACGCCATCGGCCATGCTCATCGGCAATTGGTCGTGCACGGCGATCTCAAGCCCGACAACCTGATCATCGACCATGAGCATCGGGTTCGTGTGCTCGACTTCGGCGTCGCACGCATGCTGGCAAGCGATGCCGCGCAAATCACCTGCGCGGTCACGCCGGGCTGGGCGGCACCGGAGTGCGCGGCCGGCGCACCGGCGAACGTGGCATCGGACATCTACAACCTGGGTCGATTGCTCGACCATCTGGCGCGCTTGCCTGCGGCACCCGTCGATGCGCAGCTCGCGGTCGATCTGGCGGCGATCATCGGGCACGCCACCCAGATCGATCCCGATGCACGCTATTCCAGTGTCACCAGCCTTTGCGAAGATCTGGCCCGGTTCCGCCAGGCGCGGCCGGTCGATGCGCGTGCAGGAGGCCAGTGGTATCGCGCGCAGCGCTTCGTCCAGCGTCACTGGATTGGCGTGGGATTTGCGAGCGTCGTGTTCCTCATCCTTGTCACTGCCGGCAGCATGCTCGCCTGGCAGGATCGTATCGTGCGCAGCGAACGCGACACGGCGCGCCTGGAGGCGACCCGCTCGCAGGTCGTGCTCGATTATCTGCTCGGCATCCTCGGTCAGGCCGACTCGGACATTGCAGGCAAGCCTGCCTCGCTGCGCAGCTTGTTGAACGACAGTCTTGAGCATATCGATTCGGATTTCAGCCGTGATCCGGGTGCCCGCCAGGCCCTGCTTGCGCACCTGGCTGAGCTGCTGGTGCGTTTGAATGATTTTGCCAGCGCCGAAAAAGTGCTGGAGCGCTTCGAGCGTGATCAGTCCGGCAGTGAGCCGGCGCAATTGCGCGTGCGCGTGCTCGACAACCTCGCGGTCGTGCGACTGCATCAGGGCAAACTGGATGAGGCCCGGCATTTCGCCAGTCAGGCTCGTCAACTGCTCGGCCAGATTGCAGCCGATCAGAGTGGACAGTTGTCCGAGTTGCTGGTCACCGACGCACTGATCCAGGCGCGGCAAGGCGAGACAGCCGCATCCATCGAAACCTTGCAACAAGCATTGTCATTGCGCCTGACGGTGTCAGGGGCCGACGCGGCGCAGACCGTGGTTGTGCGCAACAGCCTTGCCGCCGCACTGATGCGCAGCGGGAAAATGGCCGAAGCCTTGCAGGAATACCGACTGATTGATGCAGCACTCGAATCAAGTGGCCGCGAACACAGCCTCGACGCTGCCACCATCTACGCCAACTACGCCAGCATCTCGTTTGCCTACGGCCACTATCAGGAAGCGCGGCGATTGTTCGAGCGCGCCCTGGCCTTGCAGGAGGAGTTGTACGGCCCGTCCGCCGCGCTTGCCGCCCTGCTCAACAATTTCGGCAAGCTCAATCTGGCTCTGGGCAAGCTGGACGCCGGGCGCAGGCAGATCCGGCAAGCCGTCGCCATGATCGGGCAGTTCGCCGGCAGCGACAGCATTGACGCCCAACTTGTTCGCCTGAGCCTCGGCGAACTGGCGCTGGCCGAGGGCGAAGACAAGTTGGCGTACGACACCTATCGCGAGATCGCAGATCGATTGGCGGCGGCACTTGGCGAGGATCATCCCGTGCTGGCACGCGCACGTTCCGGGCAATTGATCGCGCATGCGCGCGCCACCGGCTTGTCCGTCGATGATTCGGCGTTCGAGCGCATGCTCGGGCAGCTTGCGCTTGATCCTTCCAACCAGCGTCCGCATGCGCAATTGCTTTGCGAGCGAGCCGAACTGGCCCTGACCCAGTCGAGCCACGCACTCGCTCGCGACAGCGCTGCCGCGTGCGTGGAACTGCGCCGGCAACACCTGGCCGCGAACAGTCCACCGCTGCTGGTTGCGGAATTTCTCGAAGCCAACGCCGCATCGCGTCTGGCACCAAGCGACGCCAATCGCCAGCGCCGCGCCGCGATCCTGCGCGAGCTGGAAGTTCAGCTCGGCGAGGATCATCCCGACGTCCTGCGTCTGGCCGCACTTTGAATTACACGGATTCCCGATTGCTCAAACCAATGCTCAGGCATGGCCGCTTTTTCCGCCCGGCTCCGTATCTTCAATGAATACGTTCCGGAGAACCCTGCATGCGTCCCCTGATTGCCGCCCTCGCCCTGATTTGCCTGCTGCCGCTGGCCGCCCGTGCCGCCATCATCAATATCCATGTCACCAGCGCTGCCGACAGCGGCCCGAACACGCTGCGCCAGGCCATCATCGACGGCAATGCGCTGCCGGCGAACAACAATGTCCCGCGCATCCTGATCGATCTCGATAGTGCCTCGCCGATCCTGCTGACCTCATCCCTGCCAACCATGACCGCGTCGTATTTCGAGATCAAAGGCACCCTCGCTGGCCAGGCCAGGATCGATGGTGCGAGTGCGCACAGAATCCTGACCGCGAGTTCGTCGGTCTTGTTGTTCAGCCTGAAAAACATCCGACTGTTCAACGGCTATTCCGGAAGCACCGTGGCTGCCTGCCTGGACTTGCCAGCCTCCGCGAGTACAGGCTATTCCAATCTGGAAGATGTCTGGTTCGAGAGCTGCAGGCAATCCGCAACCGGCATAGCCAATGGCGGTGCCATCCGTACCGGACACAACCTGACCATCACGGACTCGCTGTTCCAGTTCAATGCGTCGATCGGCACGAGCTCAGTCCAGGGCGGTGTCATTGCGATGTTTGGCGACAGGGACCTGAGCATTCGCGGCAGTCGCTTCCTGAGCAACTACAGCCAGTCGGACGGGCCGGCCGGTTCAGCCCGGGCAACTGCTGGCGCGATTTTCATGTTGAATGGGAAATCCATCACCATCGAGGACAGCGTCTTTGCCGACAACTCGGTCAAGACGCCGAATGACAACGGCCCGGATATCCGGCTTGGCGGCGCTCTCGATGTCAGTCTCACGGGCAAACTGAGCCTGCTCCGGACTGCCCTGGTCGGCAACGACGCTGGCACGGCTGGCGCGATCTACCACAGCGGTCCGTTTCCCGGCAATCCAAGCGTCGAGTTGCGCAACGTCAGCGCGTTCGAAAATCGCGCCAGCCACGGCGATGGCGGCGTGCTGGTCAGCAACAGCCAGTTGATCCTCTACAACAACACGTTCTGGAGGAACAGCGCCTCAGTGGCTGGCGACAATCTGGCCGGCCTAACGGGCAGTGCCCAGATAAGCATCGCCTACAACAACCTGTTCGCAGCTGGAGTCGGTGCCGGCGATTCGTGCAGCGGGTATGCGACCGTCTCGTCCGGCTACAACATCGTGCCGGCCATCGAATGCGGTCTCGGCGCGGGTGGAACCGACAACATCACCAACGATCTGCATATCCGCGGAGCCTACATCGGCCCAGGGCAGAACTTTACCGTGGAGGTGTATTCAAGCAGTCCCGCGCTCGATGCCGGCAATCCGCAAGCGCCGTCTGACACGATCACCGCCCGCTGCGCGACCACCGATTTCCTCGGCCAACCACGTCCGCTCGATGCCAGCGGCACCGGCGCGACCCCACGTTGCGACATCGGCGCACTTGAGGCGCAAAGCGAACCGTCCCTGTTCATCGACGATTTCGAGTCGCGCTGGTTGCGGCCCTGAGCCCGCATGCGTTCGAGCAGGCGCACGCCGGTCGATTTCCCCAAGCTGGGCAAGCCGCGTTCGCGAAGCGGCAAGACGGATCCACGATCAGCCGATGCAAATGCGATCACGGCCGTCTTGCTTGGCCTGGTAAAGCGCATCGTCCGCCCGTTGCAGCATGGCCTGTCCCGTTTCGGGTTCGCCGCGCCACTGCACGAGTCCGGCACTGAAGTTGATCTGCAGGCCAGCTACGCCAGCCCAGTTGCGTTGTTCGTGGAAGCGCTGGCGCAGCCGCTCGCAGGTGGCCAGGGCCTGCTCCAGTGTGGTGTCGTGGAAGAGCAGGGCGAATTCCTCGCCACCGACACGCGCGGGTACATCGGAGGCGCGACTTGCGCCGCTGAGCATGCGGCCGACTTCGCGCAACACGGCGTCACCGATGCCGTGTGAGTGCTGATCGTTGACCTCCTTGAAGTGATCAACGTCGAGCATGGCCAGGGTCAAGGGGCGATTGCCGTTGCGCGCCCGTTCCACGGCGAGACCGAGTGCATCGTCGAAGGCGCGTCGGTTGGGCAGACCGGTCAGCGCATCCTCCCGGGCCTGCTTCTCAAAGGCCTCGGACTGCTCGCGGATCTGTTCCAGCAGTGTGGATTTCTCCCCATCTGCAAGAAGCAGGCGTTCGGTCTGCTGTTGCAGATCCCGGGTGCGCGTGTCGACAAGGTGGGTCAACTTGAGGTTGCTGGCCCGGTAGCGGGCAACGAGGTAGCGGTAGATGGCGAACAGGGCGAGCAGGGCAAGCAGCGCGGCCGCAATTCGTACACTGAGTCGTTGCCACCAGAACGGCTCGATATGGAATCGCCACAGTGCTTCCTTGCTGCCCCAGGCCCCACCCGGATGCGCGGCGGCGATGCGTAAACCATAGTCGCCCGGCGGCAGGCCGAAAAATTCGACGCTGCGTTGCTGGCCGCGTTCAACCCACTCGTCGTCGAGACCTTCGAGGCGCGTGCGATAGATGATTCGTTTCGGCAACAGGAAACTCATGCCGACGTAGCTGATGTTCAGTCGCCTGCCGCCTGGCAGGGAGATGGGCTTGTCGAGCGAGGCGAGCGACAGCGGTTTGCCTTCCACGGCAATGCTTTCGATGACGGTGGGCGGCGCTGGGGGATTGGCCATGCTCGCCAATCGATCCGGGTCGACCGAGCTCAATCCCAGCGCCGTGGCCACCCACAGGGTATTGTCGCGCCGCAGCCACGCGGCGGGATTTGTACCGCCATTGGCCTGCGCACTCTTCATGCCGTCCATTTCGCTGTAGCGCTCGACTTCGATGCGTGCACTGCGCCCGTCTGCGACGGCATCCAGCGCAGCATGGGTGGTGCGCAACATGCCGCGGTTGCTGGTGATCCAGATGTTGCCCGATTGATCCGGCACCATCTGAAACACGGCATCGACCGGCATTCCCTGTTCGAGGCCGACCCGAGCCAGTGCTCCGTCCCGATAGCGATACAAGCCGCGATCGGAAACAATCCACATGTCGCTGCCGAGTCGGCGGAACCCGAACACCGTTCTTGCATCACCGAGATCGGCAAGCTCGATGCGCTGGATTTGCGTGCCGCGCAGAACGCGTGCGCCTTCAACTGTTCCGATCCACAACTCACCGGGCTGACTGTCCAATGCAGTGGTCAGTTCCGCAGGAGCATCTTCGCCCTCGAGCATGCGCGCGTGGCCACCCTGAAGTCGGGCCACACCCCGTTGGGTGCCGAGCCAGACCACGCCCTGCGCATCGATCGCGATGGATCGCAGGTTGCCAGTTGGCAGACCATTGTCTTCGTTGAAATGCTCGATTGCGCCGTTGGCATCGATTCGATACAGACCGTCGGCGTAGGTGCCAACCCAAACGCCGTTTTCGGCGTCTTCGCCGAGGCTCATCACCGATGCCGAATTGCCGCTGCCGACGGAGGGCAGCAATACCGGTTTGATCGAGCCATCGTGCTGCATCCGGTCAAGACCACCGGAGGAACCAATCCACAAGCGACCCTTGTGGTCCTCCATCACCGTGCGGATATAGTCGGCACTCAAGCCGTCCTGCTTGCCTTGGTTGCTGAACAAGGTTTCGCGCAACCGGAACAGGCCGCCGTTGGTGCCGACCCAGATACCGCCTTCGGTATCTTCCAGAAGCTCGGTGATGCGACCATCCGGCAACTCCAGGTCGTACTGCATGCGTTCAAGTCCGTGGCGATCAGTCAGGCGGAACAGTCCGAGATTTTCGGTACCGAGCCACAACTGGCCGTTGCGATCCTGTAGCATCGCGGTCAAGCGTACGCTTTCAGGCACTCGGGACTTGAGCTGCGGTCGACCGCCCTGCATCCGGAACAGACTGTCTTCGGCGACAATCCAGAACGTGCCGTCGGGGGCTTGATACGGCCAGGCGAGGCCGGCTGGCAATTGGAAATCATCCGCTGCACGGTGGGCGACGCCGTCGCCATTGATGTCCTGGTAGACGAGTCCAGCGTAGCTGCCGGCCCAGATCCGGTCGTGATCGTCGATGACCATGCGGAAATTTGCCGTGCGCATGGGTGAATCCGGCGGCGCCGCAAGTTGATGGAGTTCGCCGTCCGCACTCAGGTAGCTGAGACCCTCGCCTTCATGGAGCAGCCACAGGCGGCCCCGTCGATCCATGCTCATGGAGTGGATCCTGGTCGCCGAAAGATCATGCGACCGTGGCCAGAACCTGAACGTGCCGTCGGTCTTGCGACGCCCCAAGTTGCCGCGTGAATCACCAATCCACAGCCCGCCGGAAGGATCCCGATACAAGGCGCCGATGGCGTTGTCGAGCAGGCCGGCCCCGCTGGCACGATCGAGGACGACAAACTCCCGACCGTTGTATCTGACCACGCCCTCCCAGGTGGCGAACCACAGGTAATCGTCGGTAGATTGCGCCATGCTGCGGATCGTGTTGTGCGACAGGCCATCGGCCGTCGTCCAGCGGTCAACCGCATAGTCGCGCAATGCGGGCGGCGAAGGCATCCCGGCGGCATTTGTGCTTAGCGCGGAAAGAAGCAGGATTGAAAGAAGCGGATGGATTGCCCGCCGCCAACGGCTTGCCTCGCATTTCCTGCTTTGCCAGCCGACGGTTGTTTCAAACACCTGAGTGCCTTTTCTGAACGTGTGCCGGATTGTCGCGTGCCGAAAGCCGGTGAAACCAACCACCCGCCTTGACAGACTGCCAGACGAAGGCAGTCCGGGTCGATCCCCCTGGATCGCATCTCTTGTCGACCGGAACCGAGCGGGCGCTCTGATTGCGATCTTGCCGGAACCGCTAAACCCTGCACTGGTTCCCGGCGGAGAATATCCGGGCGCTGATGCAATGCGCGTGGTCGCTTGATGAGGCGTGTTGATCGGTATGTGCGTCAATCGCAGCAATTCTGTCTGGTGTTTGACACAATGCGCGGTGCTGCACATCGCCGCGCGGCATTGCCTTTCGTCTTGCTCAGGTGTTGGAATTTCCTTGATCGATCCCCGAAAAAACCCTTTCCCGGTGGGTGCCGCCCAGTTTTGGGTTGTGCTGCGCGGGATCGCATCGGCAGCGCTCGACAGCATCATCCGGATGTCGGCGACGCGGTTCAATTACTGGCTCGAGTTCGCCTTCACCGGCAGCCTCGCCATTGCCTTGCTCGGCACCGGCGTCGGCCTCCATCGCGGCTCGTGGATCGCTGCATTCGCGACTGTGCTGGCCGGCCTGGTCGCCTTCAGCTTCATCGAATACCTGTTTCATCGCTGGATTTTCCACGGGCCCGATTCGATGTATCGACGCGGCCATGATGCGCATCATGTCAATCCACTTGGTTACGACGGGCTACCGTTCTTTCTGCCCTCGGTCATCCTGATTGGTTTGACTCTCGTGTTTGCGCTGGGCATGCCGACCAGTCATGCCTGCCTGCTCGGCGGCGCGATCGCGTTCGGCTATGTCGGCTATGGACTCAGTCATTTCGCCATCCACGCGATGCGTTTTCGCCAGCCGTGGTTGCGCCGTTGGGCTGCCAGCCACCACATCCACCATTTCCATGCGGACGCCAATTTCGGCGTGACCACACCGCTGTGGGATCACCTGCTCGGCACGCGCTACCAGGGCCGCAAGGTACCTTCTGCAGCACGGGATCGTTCCCGGGATTGATCTTGGCCGGCCTGGTCAGCCAGTCTGACTGGGCGGATTGATGTCATCGCTCAGGATGCTTCGATCGGCGATCATGGCCTGCAAATGTGCTTGTCCGGCAGTCAGCACGATATCGGTGCTGCCCGACTTCCCGCCACCCGATTCGATCCACCCGGCAATCACCGACGGATCCGGTCGGCACAATCCCATGATGCCGAGACGCTCGAGGTCATCGAAGAAAGCGTTGGCGGTCGCCTCGGGATTGGCGAGCAGGGCGTTGTAGTCGACGATGATGCGCGGCCAGCCGGCGCTGCCGGCAAAGGCTTCACGCGTGTAGGTTTCCCAGAGGGTGAGGGCCTGCGTGGCAGACATCCCGTCGCGACGTCGCAGCGATGCGGCAACTTCAACCGGATCGCGCACGACATGGATGAAGACCGGTCGGGTCAGCATCGGCAGCAGTTCGCGCACGAGCAGGCACAAACGCGGCTCCTTGATGAACCATGGGCGCCTTGGTTCCAGCGTTTCGAGGACGTCGGCAACTTCGCGACGGAATGCGTCAACAGCTTCAGTGGGTGAGTGCTGCGGTGGCGTCTTCCAGTCGCCACCAGCCGCCTGCAGGCGGCGCAGGCAGGCCATGTGGATTTCACCGTGTTCGAAATGGCCGCGCGGGTTGTCCGGGCCACGCAGGAGTGACTGCTCAGGCCCGGGCCAGGCGCCGAACAGGGCGAGCAGGCCGCCGATGCTCGAGGTGCCTGAGCGATGCATGCCAAGTACGACGATCTGTCCACTGGCTGGTCGATCGAGATCACGTGGAAGGTGCGGGCGAACACGCGGCGCCGGTGGTCGCAGAGTCGATCCGCGCGCGAGCATTTCGGCCAGGCAGTCGGCGCTGAGGTCGAGATGGTTTGCTGCTGAATACCTCGTTGCACGGGACATCGCCGTCGCGATGAGTTCGTCGCGTCGATTGAAGGCATCGCGCATACGCCAGGCCAGGGAATCCCGGTTAGGTTCCGCCCACAGGCATCCAGGCTCGATTGGATCCTCGACCTCGCCAATCAGTTCGACCGGCAGGCCCCATTCCTGCACGAGTGTCTGCTGGCTGCCATAGGCCGGGGCAATGAGCACGCGGCCGCAGGCGATCGCGGCGCGCACGACAGGATCCCAGTCGGCACCCCGGCGTGCGCTGACGTAGGCTTCCGCTGCGGTCAACAATAGCGCGCGTTCGTAGCCCGGGAATCCCCAGCCAAACATCAGGCGCACGCGTGCTCCACTGGTTTTCGCGAGCGTGCTTTCGAGAACCTCGCGGATCGCGCTTTCGTCATTGCCGGGACAGATGTAGATGACCAACTCGACTGCTTCGTCGGTACGGAAACTGCGCCGAAATGCCTCGACGATCAGCTCGGGTGCGTCGCGATTGAGCGATTCGGCGACGCTGAGGAACACGAAATGGCCGCCCGGATGGCGTTGCGCGGGAACTTGCGGGTGGCAGTATTCGCGATCGACGCCAAGTGGCAGGATCTCGATCGGCGTGTCGATACCAACCGCGCGAAAGGCCTCAGCCTGGAACGCGTCGGGCACCAGCAGCAGGTCGAAATCCTTGTAGTAACCGGCCCAGGCCGCCGGCGGTCGTCGCCACTCGGAGAATGCGATCGCCACGCGGTAGCGCCCGCGCGCCGGCGTTTGTGATTGACCCGGTGCGCAGACCAGGCCGACATCGGGAAACGAGTGCAGCATGCGTCGCGCGGCGAGTTCGAGGCGGAAGTCGTTGCCCTCAAGCAGTTCCGGCGATACCGAGGAAAAGGCCATGCGCAAGTCTCGCGCATCAAGGCGCCAGAGCAGACCGCGCGTCAGTTGTCCGTATGCATGCGGCAGGCGTGTCAGACCTTGCCAGAGCACGCTGCCGCGATAGCGATCGATCAGGCGCTGCTGCCACCGCTCGGCGAAGCGGGCGCGGCTGTCTTTCCACAGGCGCTCGCGGAAGCCGCCGTCATCCCTGGTCGATCCATGCTGATCGTGGCGCAAGGTGACCGCTCCGGCGACAACGCTGGCGATCCCGGCATCGGCGGCGCGCAGACAGTAATCGGTATCCTCGAAATAACTGTGGAAAATTTCATCGAGTCCGCCGATGCGATCGAGGCAATCACGGCGGATATAGGCCAGCGCGAAGGCAACGGCTTGCACGCGGCGCGTGCGTGGGAATTGGCCGACATCGGTTTCCTGCTGGCCTGATTCGGTCTGCTGGCCCCAGAGCAGTTCCGGCTCGATGAATCCGCCGAGGTGGAACAGCAGTTGTCCCGGTTCCGGGCCGAGCATGCGACAGCCGACAATGCCGTGATCGGCGGCGGCGTAGGCGGCATCGCGCAGGCGATTGAGCCAGTCCGGTTGCTCGAAGACGAGATCATTGTTGAGCAGGACGACATCGTCATCCGGCCGCGCTGCGGCAATGCCGGTATTCATGCCGCGCACGAAGCCAAGATTCTCCGGCAGGCGCACGCTGCGGATGCGCTCCGCGTAGGCGTTCAATTCATCCGCTGTTTCGTCTTCGGAGCCGTTGTCGACGACGATGATCTCGGCTTCGTCGAGATCTTGCGCGAGCAGGCTGTCGAGGCAGCGGCGGGTCAGCGCCCACTGGTTCCAGGCCAGAATGATGAGGGCCGCGCCACGCATCACTTGCCTGCCTGAGGGGTGTCCTGCCAGAGCAGTTCGAGGGCGCTGTCGAGCGTGTCATGCGCATAGCTTGCAACCGGCGTCAGCAGCAGATTGGCGCAGCCATCGACCAGCGGGCAGTAACGCACGCCGGTCTGGCGGATACGCTGCAGATTTTCGCCCACGTCAGCATTTTCGTGCTCGGCCATGCGCGCGGCGCGGATCAACACATGCCGCGGTGTACTTTCCATGTGCCTGGCAAGCGCAAACAGGTTGCCGGTTTCTTCCCGGGTCATGACGCCTCGCTGAGCTGGGCCAGTTGCTGGTGATAGGCGGCAAAGACCACGTCGCGGCTTCCTTCGCACACGCTCTTGCCATGCTCGACCCAGAGCAGACGATCACACAGGCTTGCAACCTGGGTTTCATCATGGCTGACGAGGACAACGGTATGCCCCTGACGCATGCGTTCGCGCAGCGCGCTGCCGGATTTTTCCTGGAACTCGGCATCGCCCACCGAGAGCACTTCATCGATCAGCAACACATCCGGCTCGGCCTGCATGGCCACCGAAAAACCGAGGCGCATGAGCATGCCCGAGGAATACGTGGCGATCGGCTGGTCGAAGAAATCGCCGAGTTCCGAGAACTCCTTGATCGCCGGCAGCCGCGAGACGATGTCGCGCTGACGCAGACCGATCATCAGGCCGGAGAGGATCGCGTTGTCGCGCCCGGAAAGATATGGCGTGAAACCGACGTTCAGCGAGAGCAACTGGCAAGACAGCGTGCGTCGACGCATGCTGCCGCGATCCGGCTCCAGGATGCCCGCGATAACGCGCAGCAGGGTGCTTTTGCCGGCACCATTGCGGCCGATGATGCCGAGGCGCTCGCCTTGCTTGAGGCGCAGGCTGACATCCTCCAGCGCCCAGAATTTTCCGCTGCCGACACGGCGCTGCGCGCTGAAGGCGACGCCGACATGGTCGAGTTCGATCAATGGCTGTTCCATCACGCGGCCAGCTTCGGGTATCGCGGCGACAGCCGCAAGACCACGCCAATGCCGATTGCGCAGACGATGACTGATACGAGGCTGACCTTGAGCAAGGCCATCCAGTCCGGCCATTGACCGTGCATGAGGATGCCGCGCGTCGCATCAAGCAGGGTCGCGACCGGATTCAGCGCGAACCACTCCCGCAGTGGGGGCGGTACCGCATCGAGCGCAAAGACCACGCCGGAGAGAAACATGACCACGGTCAGGATCTGCTCGATGACAAAGCGAAGGTCGGGGATCAGTGGAATCACCGAGGCCATCAGAAAACCGGCGCCGGCCGAGAACAGCAGGGTCACGACAAAGACGGCGGGCAGGGCCAGATAGGTGATGTTTGGCGGAAAACCGGCGAGCCACAGGATCACCAGCAGCAAGACGAAGATGTAGAGAAACTTGATCGTGTCGGCGAATATCTGCACGAGCGGAAACACAAGCACCGGGATCTGCACCTGGCGGATCAGGCCGAGGTTGCCCCATATCGAATAGCCGCCATGGGTGATGCAGGATTTCATCCACTGCCAGAGGGTCAGGCCGACCAGCAGGAAAGGAACATAGTCGGGGCCACCGGTTTTCAGGATCACATCGAAAACCAGCCAGAACGCAGCCATCATCATGGCCGGTTCGGCGACCCACCAGATCAGGCCGAGATAACTGCGCTCGCGCTCGGCGCGCAATTCGGCATAGGTGCTGAAGCGGATCAGTTCAATCAGGTTCTGGCGCATGACATTGAAGATAGCGAGGGATGGCGAGAATACCGGATCGGTGTGCTGTCCGGGCTTCGTGGTCGACTTCGATCAGCGGCAAGTGCCGTCCAGCAAGGGCCCGAGCCAGGCCAGCCCGAGCAGCAGCGCGGCGAGCAGACCGCCGGCCAGCCAGCGTCCGCGAGTGAAGGCAAGCGCCGATGAGGCGTCTTCGCGATCGATCAGCGCGGCAAGGAAACTGCCGGCGAATCCGCACAGCAAGGGCTGCATCTGGAAGAAATAACGCTCCATCACGTGCAGGCCGAGAAACAGTGCGAGCTGGTAGCCAAGATAGATCACACAGAACGCGGCGAAAGGTCGGCGCCAACGTCGCCACAGGGTGAGCCCGAATGCACACAGCACAAGCAGCGCGGTGTGACTGCCTGTTGCCAGCCAGCCGATCGGCGTGGTCAATGCGCTGACCCCATAAGCGCCGAGATGACCGTCGCAGGCCGGGCCCGGCAACTGCGAGTTGAGCAGGGTCTTGGCGCTGAACAGGCGGAAGTACTGGCTGTCGAGTTGATTGCCGATGACGCCGGGCCAGCCGCGTTCGCTGACAATCGCCTTGACCTTGTCGAGATAGATTGCATTGCGTTGCTGCGGGGTTGGCGCGCTCTCGATGAAAGCGGTCAGCGCCGGCAGTCCGGCTTCGTCGATATAGTCGCTGCGACTGTGGTCGCGCAAGCCGACATGCAGGTTGTACAGCGAGCTGTCGGCAATCAATGCTGAACCGGTTTCGACATAACCCTTCCACAACGCCGGCAATGTCGCCATCAGCAGACCGACGGCGAATGCGCCGGCAGGCAACCAGGCAAATGAAAAGCGGCGATCCTTGCGCGACAGAAAGGCCAGGAAAAAAAGTGGCCAGAAGCCGCCAAGCAGGCTTTTGAACAGTATGGCCAGGCCGATCAACAGCCCGGCAAAGAAGGCGCGCAGGCGCGGGCGCGCCGTGAATGTCAGCAACAAGGCCAGGGCGCCGAGCAGGCAGGCCAGATAGGGGACTTCCGGCCACAGCCAGTGCGCATAGGCCAGGCTGGCCGGATTGAGCAGGAAGATTGTTCCCGCCAGCCAGGCCGCGCGCGGGCTGTCGAGGGTTTTCCAGAGCCGCACGAGCAGGGCCGCGCAGATCGCCAGCAGGACGATCTGCACCAGTTGCACGGCCAGCACATGGTTGCCGAACACGGCGTAGATCGCAGCGATGAACCAGAGCTGCCCGGGCGGCCAGATGAACAGCTCCGGCATCGGCTGTGCGGCGAGCAAGGCAATCGCGCGCCGGTTGTAGTCGAACTCGTCGCCGACCAGCGGCTTGAGCGCCGGGTGGTAATAGATCCACAACAGCGCGGCATTGAGCAACAGCCACGCTGCGGCGACCAGCCAGGGCCAGGCACGGCGCGCTGCCGACGCGGATCGGCTAGCGGGATTCATGCTTTGCGTGAGCACCGTGCCAGCGGAAAATCGCAACAAACAGTTTGTCCTCCGGCGATATCAGGATGAAAACCACATGTGCCGAGGCGGGCACGGCAATTTCCTGCGACCTCATGAATAATCCGGGCTAGCCCGGACTATTCATGAATACGCGTGATGATCGCGCAGGACATTGGATTCACACGGCTTTTCGCGATTGAGGCAATAGCGGGTGTTATTGCCGAATGAGCAAAAAGCCGTGTGGATTCAAGGGACAAGCGAAGGCGCGTGTTTTTCATGAAAAATCCGGGCTAGGATCTGGGCGAACGCTTGGCGGCCGCCTTGAAGGTCGGCGTCATCTTTTCGCGCACGCCAGTCGTGCTGATCGATTCGACGTAGTACCAGTAATCCTTGCACGGATCGATCGTGTCGTCGCGCCAGGAATACTTCTGGGTTTCGTCGGTGGTGCCGGCACCGAGGATCGGATCCTTGTTCAATTTGGCGAATTCGCCTTTCTCGCTGTCGCCGCGAAACACGTCGAAGCCGAAATTGTCCTGCTCGCTGGCGAGCGACCACTTCGGCGAATTCGCGATGCGTTCGTCCGACGGCAGCGCGGACTGGTCGCCGCAATCGCCTTCCGGAGCCTTGGCAGTGGCAGCCTCGGCGACCGTCTGGGCCGATGGGGCCGTCTGTGCAGGTACGGGGGCAGCTTCGTTGGCGGGTGCGCTGCCGGTCTGGTCGGGTGAGGGTTGATTGCAGGCGCTCAAGGCGAGACTGAGCAACACGGGCAGAATGAGTGGGCGCATGACGGTTCCATGGAAGACGGGGATTCCGGCTCCGTCCAGCATGATGACTGGACAGAAGCGGATGCGGCAACGATAGTCGCGCCATGCATGTACTGGCAACCCGAATCCAAATGACGACACCACCCAAGCGCAATCGCGTGTTCGCGCGGACGTGGCGATTTGTCGTCCTCGGCGCCTGCTGGCTCGGCGCGGCGCAAGCGGCGGCGCTGACTCTGGATGTCGAAACCACGCCATCGGGCGACCTGTTTCCTGCGCTGGAATTATCCCAGCGCGCTATTGCAGGCCTCGATTCGGGACAGGGCAGTGGCTTGCTGCGCATCCGAATCGGTGATGTGCGCATGCCGCACGACATTCGTCTGACCGTATCCACGCCGGGGTTGCGCCGGCCGACCGTGATCGAGGCGCGCATCAACGGCGACATCCTGTTGCGACCGAAGCTCGACTGGGATACGGATGCCTTGCTCGCGCTGCGCGACCCGCGTCGACAAACCGTGCATGTCAGCTTGACCGGGCGGGGCATGAAGCCGCTCGAACGTCAGCTTGAACTTGATGTTCATCCGCTCGACGAAGCCTTGTACTTTGTCCGCGAGGGCGAGACGCGTATCGATCTCGGCTGGGCCTTTGCGGCCTGGGTGGATCCTCAGGATCCGGTCATCGACAGGCTGCTGGATCTTGCCGCAATCGACGCCTCGGATATCGCTGTCTTGCCACGTGATCGTGCGGCACGACTGGGCCTGGTGCGGAAGCTGTGGGTCGCCCTTGAACGGCATGGCCTGCGCTATGCCGACGAGGGCGCCGGCCTCAGCCAGGGGCCGGTCATATACAGCCAGCGCGTGCGCCTGCTGTCGAGCACATGGAACGAGCGCGTTGCCAATTGCCTTGATGGCAGCGTCCTGATTGCCTCCGCGCTGGAGCGGTTGGGCATCGGGTCGTTCCTGGTGCTCGTCCCCGGCCATGCCTTCGTCGGCTTCTATGTCGATGAGGCCCGGCACGAAGCGGAGTTCCTTGAAACCACCCTGCTCGGATTCCGCCGGCCGGCCAAACACGGCGCGGAAAGTGTGGCGCAAATCCGCCAGCGTGCCCTGCCTGGATTTGAAGCCGCGCGACGTGCCGGCCGCGCGCGCTACCGGCTGGCCGCGCCAAAGCTTGATGGACGGCATCGGCCAGACTACGCACTCATCGACATTTCGACCGCGCGTGCCTATGGCATCATGCCGCTCGCTGTCGGCCGCAGGCAAAGGCCGGACAGCGATCCGGTCGCTTTATCCACTCCTGCCGTATCCGGCAATCCAACCCGTCGTTCGCCGTGAAAACACCAGACACAGACAATCCGCTTCGGTGCGTCAAGCAAGAAATCCGTGCCGATGCGCAGGTCGCGCGCGCGCGCGCCGCGCAAACCGTGCGCCCCGCAGCGGCGCCAAGATCGCTTGGCGCGGTCGCGCCAGCGCGCGATGAATTCATGATCGACGAGTTGGCCAGCTTTCACTTCATCGAGTTCATCGAACACGCGTATGCCGCCTTGCTCCGGCGCACACCGGATTCGACCGGATTGGAGGCGAAGATCAGGCTGCTTGAGGCCGGGCGCAGCAAGATCGAGATCCTCGGCAATCTTCGATATTCCGGCGAAGGACGCGAGATCGGCGTCCGCGTACCGTGGCTTTGGCCGCGCTACCTGCTGGCCAAGTCCACGCGAATTCCGATCCTCGGCTATGCCATCGAGTGGTTGATGTGTCTGGGCGGGTTGCCACGCATACTCCGTCACCAACGTGCAGCGGATGCCTATCATGCGGCACGCATCCATGTGATCGAGCGGGATATTGCAAAACTGGCCGAACAGATCGATACCTTGCGCGACGAGACGATGCGCCTTGAACGTGGACAACTGGCCGCGGCCGCGCAGTTGCAACAGTTCGGCGAGCGATTCGTGCCGGTGCATGCGGAGATCGGAAAGGCATTCCACGAGATTCGTGATCTGCGCCATCTTGTCCTCAGCATGAATCACTGGCTGGCCTCACTGCGCCAGAATCTTGCTGCACTGGAAACAGCCGAGGCCGAGCAGGCGCGCAAGGCCGACGTATTGCATGCAGGTGTGGCTGAGCAGATGCTCAAGGCCGACCAGCGACGGCCGATCCGGTTGGAAAAATGGGCTGGAAACTTCGCCGAAGGTTTGTCGGCGTCGGCTGATGTGCTCGATATCGGCAGCGGCCTTGATTGGTTGCAGTCATTGTCACGGCGCGGCTTGAATGTCACGGCGATCAATCCGAACAACGAAATCGGTCAGCGCATTCGCGATGCAGGCATCACGATTGCTGTCGCCGAACCACCCGTGGTGCTCGCAAGGATTGCCGATCAGAGCCTGGATGGTGTGACCATCCTCGACTTGGCCCCCCTGCTGCGCGGCATGCCGGCGGTGATCCTGTTCGACATCCTGCGACGGGTGTTGCGACCTGGCGGCCAGGTGCTCTTCGGCATGGGCCCTGAATCGGCGACGATCACTGATCGCCTTGAGGGGCGGGCAAGCGCGCTTGTCGACGGCGACTTGACCGAACACGCCTTGCAGGTGTCAGGATTTGTGGAAATCAGGCGGATTGATTCTGCTGACAATGGCTATTGCGTTGTCGCGAGCCAGCCGCAATAGCGACAAATCGGAGATATGGGTATGCAAAACAGGCAGATCGGCCTTTCGCTGATGCGCGCATGGAGTAATCGCGCATGAGGGCGGCGATACTCATTCCAGTGCTGACCAGCAAGGATGCGGTCGGTGCCGATGCCATGGCGATGGCGCAGATTCTTGATGATCTGGGCTTCGAGACGCGTATCTTCTGCCAGTCCAGCAGCGGCATTCAACGCAAGGTGTGGCCCGCTGAAGAGTTGCTCGCGTTTGCGGGCGGGCCGGGAGATCTGGTCATCTATCATTTTTCAACGGCGTGGCCGGTAGCGGTCGATCTGCTCCAGCGTTGTCGAGGCTATCGCGTGGTCAAGTATCACAACATCACGCCGGCAAAATTCTTCGAGCCCTACTCCAAGGAGTATTTCAGCGGTTGTGAAAATGGACGTCGTGAATTGGCGGTGGTTGCCAAGTTGGGTTGCGAGCTGTATCTCGGAGACTCTGCCTACAATCTCAATGAGCTGGTCGAGGCCGCTGACAGCGAGTTGAACGAAGGGATCCTCGCCCCATTCCATCGTGTCGAGGAAATCGTGCAAGCCGAAGCCGACACCGGGATGATCGATGCTTTGACCGATGGCGCACGCAACTTCCTCATGGTCGGGCGAATCGCGCCGAACAAGGGCTACTTGAATCTGGTCGAGGCGTTTTCCGCCTACGTGCGCGCCTATTCGGATCCTGCGCGGTTGATCCTGATCGGCAAGATTGATCCGCGTTTGCACACCTATACCGATGCAATCAAGCAACGCATTGACGAACTGGGGCTGGCCGAGCATGTGCTGTGGATCAACGCTGCCAGTGAGGCCCAGCTCAAGGCCGCCTATCTGAGCAGCCATGTGTTCATGCTGATGAGCGAGCATGAGGGATTCTGCGTGCCGCTGATCGAATCAATGGCGATCGGTACGCCGATTGTCGCGCATGCATCGAGTGCAATCCCGGAAACCCTCGGTGATGCCGGCATTGCCTGGGAAGAGCAGGATCCCTGGCTCTACGCGGCGAGTGCGGCACGTCTGTTTTCCGACGATGAATTACGCGGCAACCTGCTCGATCGTGGCCGCCACCGTTACCGGGAATCGTTCTCGAACGATGCCCTGCGCAAGCGTTTCGTCGACTATCTGGCAGCGGTGCTGTGAGCGCACGCATTGCGATAGTCGTTCCGCGCTGCCATGAGCGCCTCGTCGGCGGTGCCGAGGCACTGGCCTGGCAGTACGCGCAATTGCTTTCGAAGGAATACGCCGTCGACGTGCTGACCTCGACGGCGTTCGACTACATGCGCTGGGACAACGATCTGAAGGCCGGCGTGGAACAACGCGAGGGCATCACGATCCGGCGTTTCCATGTGGCGCGCGGACGCACGCCGTACTTCCACGCCCTGCACCGCAACATGCTCGATGCGTTTGCGCGTTCGTCCGAAAAACCAGCAGACGCCCGCTACTGCTGGCCCGAGGCGCTGGAAGAGGAATTCATCCGCGCGCAAGGGCCAAACTGCCCGGAGCTGAGCGGCTACCTGGCAGCACATGGTGATGACTACGCGGCGGTTTTCTTCCTGCCCTATCTGTATCCGCCGATACTCGACGGCACCCGTGCAATGCCGCATCGACGCTGGGCGCTGATCCCGGCCCTGCATGATGAGCCGCCGGCCTACCTGAAGACTTTTGCACGCATGGCGCGCTCGGCACCGCGCATCCTGTGGAACGCAGAGGCCGAGCGCCGCCTCGGCGCACGGATCTGGAGTCTCGATGCAGGCAATGTCGTGGCCATGACCGTCGCAACCGAGCGGGTCACGCCAGCGCAGGAGGCCAAACCCTATCTGCTCTACTGCGGCCGCATCGACGTCAGCAAAGGCTGTGCGCAGTTGCTCGAAGGTTTCGCGGCATTCAAGGCGGCTCATCCGAAATCGGATCTGCAACTTGTGCTGACCGGCAACGACGTGCTCGGCGTTGGCGATCGCCCGGATGTGCGCTATCTCGGTTTTGTCGAAGAGCAGCGCAAGTTTGAATTGATGGCCGGTGCTGTGGCTTTCGTGCAGCCTTCGCCCTACGAGAGCCTCAGCATCGTCCTGCTCGAAGCGATGGCGCAAGGCACGCCAGTGATTGTCAACGGCCAGTGCGAGGTGCTCGTCGATCATGTCGAAACGAGTGGCAGCGGACTGGTCTATCGCAACCCGCGCGAGTTCGTCGATGCGATCGCCAGCATGGGCACGCTCGGTGCCGAGAAGCGACGCAAGCAAGGCGAAAAGGCCCGCGACTATGTGCTCGGGAACTACAGCCACGAGCAGATTTCCGCGCGCTTGAAAGCCGAAGTCGAGGCGCTTGCATCGAGCTGATTCCGGGCGCTCAGCTTCCAAGCAGACGCACATCGAAGCGCGCCCCGCCCAGTGTTTCGGAACGTGAAACCTTGAGGCTGCCGTTGTAGGCCTTGACGATATCCTGCACGATCGACAAGCCGATGCCGTGGCCCTGCACACGCTCGTCGCCGCGCACTCCACGCTGCAGCATGTGTTCGACCTGATCTTCGGCAATGCCGGGGCCGTCATCCTCGATGATCAGATCCACGCCGCCAAAGCGGTTGTCGGCGGGATTGATCGGATGCGCCGAAAACAGGACCGTGTGCCTGGCCCACTTGAACGCATTCTCGAGAACGTTGCCGAGCAATTCCATCAGATCGCCCTGATCGCCGCGGAAGCGGGCATCCGGATCGATCTCGAATTCGCAGAGGACATGCTTGCTGGCGTAGACCTTTTCCAGGCTGCGCACGATTTCCTCGGCGAACGGCTCCAGCGGCAGCGGTGCGGCAAAGGTCTGCCGTCCCGAAGTGGCCGCACGCGAGAGCTGGTAGGCGACGATCTCGTCCATGCGGCCGACCTGTTCGAGCACGGTCCAGCGCAATTGCTTTTCGTCGGCTTCCGATTCGAGTTGGGTGCGCATGACGGCCAGCGGAGTCTTCAGGCTGTGGGCAAGATCGGCCAGGGTGTGGCGATAGCGTTTGAGCCGATCGCGTTCGGAATCGATGAAATTATTCAGATTGGCGGCGAGACCCGAGAGCTCGGCCGGGTAGCGGTCACCAAGGTGTTCGGTCGCACCGCGTTCGACACGGGCAAGATCGGCAGCCACCTTGCGCAAAGGGGCCATGCTCCAGCGCAGCACCGCAAGCAGGAGCAGGATCAGCAGTACGCCAAGACCACCTAGCCAGGCCAGCAAGGTGCGCCGGAATACCCTGACCTGGGTCTGCAGTGCGGTGGCGTCTTCGGCGATATTGACGGTCAGCTTGAGTTCCGGGCGGTTGGCCACGCTCCAGGCGATACCCTGGGAAAGGACGAACAGACTGCCATGCGCGGTACGCAGCGGGCCGGAGAACTCGCTGGCGCCTTGTTCAAGTTCGGTGTCGAAAGGCAGTTCCAGACCGAGCGCGGAAGGCGAGCGCCACTGACGATCCTTCGAGTTGCGCACATTGTCGCCGACGATAATTGCGTAGAGGCCCGATCCCGGGCGGTCGAAGCGTGGGTCCGGGCCGACCTCGGGTGGAATCAGATTGCCGGCGCGGTTGGTGTCTGCGCCGGCGAGATAGGCATGCAGGTAGCCTTGCAGACGCTCGCGCTGTGAACTCAGGGCGGCATCGAAGAACGCCTGGTCGAGGGCGAAAAAGGCCAGACCGAGAAAGGCCGCGAGGGCGATGCCCGCCGCGGCCAGTGACCGGGTCTGAAGGGATAATGGGCGGGCCATCGAAGCGGCCGCGCTCAGACGGCGGGTGCGGCTTCAGCCTCGTCGGCACCGTTGTCGGTGCGTTCCAGCGCAAAACGATAGCCGCGGCCGCGTACCGTCTCGATCGGCTTGATCGTGTTCTCCGGATCGAGCTTGCGGCGCAGGCGGCCGATGAAGACCTCGAGCACGTTTGAATCGCGATCGAAATCCTGCTGGTAGATGTGCTCGGTGAGATCGGCTTTCGAGACCAGTTCACCCGCGTGCATCATCAGGTATTCGAGCACCTTGTACTCGTAGCTGGTCAGATCGACCGTGCTGCCGTTGGCGCTTACTGTCTGCGCCGTCGTGTCCAGGGCTATCGGGCCGCATTCCAGCAGCGGGCGCGACCAGCCGCTGGCACGACGTACGAGGGCATTGATCCGGGCCAGCAGCTCCTCGACGTGAAATGGCTTGACCAGATAGTCGTCGGCGCCGTACTTGAGACCCTGCACCTTGTCCTGCCACGACGAGCGTGCGGTCAGGATCAGGATCGGATAGCTCTGGCCAGCCTCACGCAACTGCTTGACCAGATCCATGCCGGACAGTTTGGGCAAGCCAAGATCGATGATCGCAACATCAAACGGAACTTCACGTCCCAGAAACAGGCCTTCCTCGCCATCGCCGGCTGCGTCAACTGCAAATCCGTCGCGCTTGAGGCGCGCTGCCAGTGTCTCGCGCAGCGGAGCTTCGTCTTCCACCAGTAGTACACGCATTGCAATCTCCTGTTATTGGTCTGCCTTGATTTCCAGAACGCGCACCTGACCGCCCGCGGTGAGAATCTTGATCCGGTAGATCTTGCGCTTGCCGATGCGCAAGGTCTGCACGCTGAGAACCTTGGCGGTGGTTTCGCGCTGCACCTGTTCGATCGCCTCCTGCACCGTGATCTCCCGCGCGGTCGCAACGGTGGAGATCAATATGACCGCAAACGCCGTTGCCAGCGCGGACAATCTAATTCGTCCTGGATTCGCAATCATTTCGGCAGTCTGGGCCTCGTTGGCAGCCGCTGGATCTGGAGCGACTGGTGCAGTCTTGATGGCGCGCATTGAATTCCCGCTGAACTTGATGGACTGGATTGTTCCTGGCGTGGGCAAGAGATCGACTCCGCGCAGTCAAAACACTTCGGCGACGCAGCAACGAAGACTGCCGCCGGCCTTCTCGATCTCGCCGAGTTCGACATCGCCGATCGAGAAGCCGGCGCATTCCAGCGATCGGATCTGAGTTGGCGAGAGACTGTTGGCGGCGCGCGTGCTCATCCAGACGCGGTCTGTCGAGAGGCTGATTGCATTGGCCGCAAACGCCTGTTTCTGGTTGCCATTGATCGACACCGACCGCTCGGCATAGATCGCCGCGATCGCATCTGCGGCGGCGCGGTCGCGAAATCCGGATTCGGCGATTATCGCCGCGCGACCAGCCAGAACGGCCAGCACGACATTGGTGTGGTACTCGCCGGCAGCGAGCTCGAAGCAGAAGCTCAAGCGCAGGCCGAAGGCCTCGTGCATCGCGCGCGCGCCGGCCATGTCGCAACGCTCGGAAAGGCCGCAGTAGCCGATTCCGCGCGCGTGATCGATGACAAGGGCGCCGGTCAGTTCGGCAACCAGATCCCGTGCTGACAGATCAATGATCTGGCGGCCCTGCATCGCGCCGAGCCAATGACGGATGTCCTTGCGCATGGCTTCACGCTGACGCACCGGATGGCGCATGCGGCCGATGATCAGGCGCCCCGGGGCCGTCGCGAAGACGTTGTTCGGGAACACCCCGTCCATGGCCTCGGGATCGCCCGGAAAGGTAATCACCGGGACATCCGCGCTGAGACGACGCGCCAGTTCCGCGTGTTCGGCCAGTGCGCGCATTGGATCAGGCTGGCAGGCGAGATCCATGTAGTGGTTGTCGCTGGCCGACTCGGTGGCCAGGCTGAAATCATTCGGACTGACCAGGAAGGCCGCGCTGGCGACCGCCGGCAGTTCGGCCTGCAATGCAAGCGACTTGACCGCATCGAGGAATGCCTGTGGATCGCTGACGATCATGCGTGTGGATTTTCCTTGCGGCTGCGTGGATGGCAAAAGCAGGTGGTGAGATGGTCGTTGACCATGCCGGTAGCCTGCATGAAGGCGTACATGATCGTCGAGCCGACAAAACGGAATCCACGCTGGTGCAGCGCCTTGCTCAAGGCATCCGAAATGCCGCTGGTCGCCGGCACGTCCTGATGTGACGACCAATGGTTGAGCAGCGGCTTGGCGTCGACATACGACCACAGCCAGACATCCAGGCTGCCGCACTCCTCGATGATCTTGAGCGCGGCACGGGCGTTGTTGCGCGCCGAGAAGATCTTCAGCCGATTGCGGATCAGGCCGGGATCGAGCAGCAGTTTTTCGAGGCGGTCATCCGACATTGCGGCGACCTTCGCGATATCGAAATCATGCAATGCACGCCGATAGGCTTCGCGCTTGCCGAGCACCGTGCGCCAGCTCAGGCCGGCCTGAGCGCCTTCGAGCACGATGAACTCGAACAGGCGCCGATCCTCGTGCACCGGCACGCCCCATTCCTCGTCGTGATAGCGGCGATAGAGCAGATCGATCGACCGGCCCGTTGCCCAGGTGCAGCGTGGCTTGCCATCATCTGCCGGCTCGGTTCCAGTCCGTGCTGCGGCCGTCTTGATCGATTTCGACGTCGTGTCAGTCATGCCGGCCCGGACTATTCAAGAATACGCGTGATGATCGCGCAGGGCATTGGATTCACACGGCTTTTCGCGATTGAGGCAATAGCGGGTGTTATTGCCAAATGAGCGAAAAGCCGTGTGGATTCAAGGGACAAGCGAGGGCGCGTGATTTTCATGAATAATCCGGGCTGGCCCGGGCTCGGCCTCCGCGAGGAATAGATCACCGCTGTGCCGACCACGGCAAGCCATCCAGATCGACATTGCCACCGCTCAGGATCAAGCCGATGCGCTTGCCCGCGAAGCGTTCGCGATGTTTGATCACGGCGGCCAGGGCAATCGCCGAGGAGGGTTCGACAATGATCTTCATGCGCTGCCAGATCAGGCGCATCGCCGCGATTGTCTCGTCATCATCGACGGTCAGCACCTCGACGCCATGCTTGCGAAGGATCTGGAAGTTGATTTCGCCGACCAGGGTACGCAGGCCATCGCAGATGGTTTCGGGAACGAGGGCGCTGACACGTTCGCCGCGCCGCAGCGACTCGAAGGTATCGGCGGCACCGGTCGGCTCGGCCGCGATCACCTTGCATTGCGGTGCCAGCACGGACATGGCAATCGCGCTGCCGCTGATCAACCCGCCACCACCGACTGGTGCAACCAGCACATCAAGCGAGCCGGTCTGGGCGATCAACTCCATCGCCGCCGTGCCTTGGCCGGCAATCACGCGCGGATCGGCATACGGATGTACGAGGGTCGCCCCGGTTTGCTGGCGCACGCGCTCGCAAGCTTCCTCGCGCGCGCTGATGCTCGCGGCGCAACGATGCACGGCGGCGCCGTATGCTTCGATTGCCTCGACTTTTGATCGCACCGCACCTTCGGGCACGATCACATGGGCCGGAATGCCGCGGGTGCGCGCTGCCAGCGCAAGTGCGGCGCCGTGATTGCCCGAGGAATGCGTGACCACGCCGTTCGCGGCCAGCGCGTCGGGCAATAACCAGACCGCATTGCAGGCACCGCGAAACTTGAACGCGCCGACGCGCTGAAGGTTTTCGCACTTGAACAGCAGCTCGGCCCCGACCAGAGCATTGATCGATCGGGACTGCAGCACCGGCGTCACTTGCGCATGGGAGGCAATGCGGCTGGCGGCGGCCTTGACGTCGGCAAAGTCGACGGTGCCGAAATCCTCGTTGCTGGTCATGGATGGATCGCGATTGGCGGGATTGCGAACAATACAGCGCAGACCATGTTTCGGTGTAGTGCTTCCGGGGCCAGGATGCGCATACTCTGGCGACAACTCTCTGCGACCCATTGCGCCCATCCGCCCATCCATGAAGAAATCTGTCGTTCGCCTCGAAGACTACAAACCGCCCACATGGTGCATGCACACGATCGATATCGAATTTGACCTCGATGTCGAGGAGACCCTGGTCAACGCACGCCTGCTCGTGACCCAGGATCCGGCGCAGGAGGATGTCGAGCTGCGACTCGATGGCAAGAATATCGAGCTGCTTGAAATACGCATCGATGGCCGTGTTCTGGCCAGCGACGGGTACCGCATCGAGGGATCGGTGCTGAGCGTCGATGGCGTGCGCGGCGAGGCCGTCATCGAAACACGCTCACGGATCCGGCCGGCCGCCAACAGCGCCATGCAGGGCCTCTATCTGAGTGGCGGCCGCGAACACGGTTTCCTGCTCAGCCAGTGCGAGGCCGAGGGTTTTCGCCACATCACCTGGTCGATTGACCGGCCCGATGTGCTGGCTCGCTATACGGTGACCTTGCGCGCTGATCGTTCGCGCTTTCCGGTTCTGCTCGCGGGCGGGAATCCGGACGGAATCGGCGCGCTGGAGGGTGGCCGCCACTGGGCGCGCTTCGTCGATCCGCAGCCGAAACCCAGCTATCTGTTTGCGGCCGTCGCCGGTCAGCTCGCCGTCATCGAGGATAGCCACGTCACTGCCGAGGGCCGGCCGGTGCGCTTGATGATCTGGGCGCCGGCAGCGGTGATCGAGCGTTGCCGATACGCCCTGGAATGCCTCAAGGCGGCCATGGTCTGGGACGAGCAGCGCTTTGGCCGCAACTACCAACTCGATGTCTTGCATGTGGTCGCCACCGATGATTTCACGATGGGCGCCATGGAGAACACCGGTCTCAATATCTTCAACTCGAAATACCTGCTGGCCGATCCGCTGCATGCGACCGATGACGACTATCGGCATGTACTGGCCGTCGTGGCCCACGAGTATTTTCACAACTGGACAGGCAATCGGGTGACCTGCCGGGACTGGTTCCAGTTGTGCCTGAAGGAAGGTTTGACGGTCTATCGCGAGCAGGAGTTCGTTTCCGATCACGCATCACGCACGCTGCGCCGCATCGAGGATGTACGTGTCCTCTGGCGCAACCAGTTCAGCGAGGACTCGGGGCCATTGGCGCATCCGGTGCGGCCCTCGCAGTACAGCGAAATCAATAATTTCTATACGGCGACCGTGTACGAGAAAGGTGCCGAGATCGTGCGCATGCTGGCGACCCTGCTTGGAACTGAAGGCTTTCGTCGTGGTATGGATCTTTACTTCGAGCGCCACGATGGCGAAGCGGTGACGGTCGAAGACTTCCTCGCTGCGCTGGGCGATGCGAACAATCGCGATCTGGCACCCTGGCTTGCCTGGTACACGCAAGCCGGAACGCCGGTGCTTGAGGTCGATGGCACATACGACGAGGCGGCGCGCAGCTATGAGCTAAGGTTGTCCCAGAGCGCCGCACCGACGACGGCACCGGTTCCCAGGCAAGCCTTGCCGATCCCGCTTGCGCTGGCCCTTTTCGACCCTGCTGGAAATCGCCTTGGGCTTGACTGCGAAGGCCGCGACGATGGCCTCGATGAAGCAGTCGTGTTGCTCGATCGTCCCAGCATGAGCCTGACCTTTCGCAACCTCGATTTCGCGCCGGTTGCGTCGCTGTTGCGTGGATATTCGGCACCCGTGCGCATTGTCGATCGTGGCGATTGGTGCGCCCTGGTCGTGCTTGCCACGCATGAAGACGACGGGTTCAACCGCTGGCAGGCCGCCGATGGCCTCGTCCGGCATTTGTTCAAATCGGCACTCCAGGGCGATGTGGCGGGCGATGGGGCACTCGGTGCCTGGATGGCGGGTTTGCGCTTGGTATTCGACGAGGACGATCTGGATCCGGCGACGCTGGCCGAGATGCTGACCGTCCCGGACGAAGCCACCCTGGGTGAGTCGCTCGACGAAATCGATCCGGTCGCCGTCCATCACGCGCGCAAGGAAGTCGAGCAGGCCATCGCGCGTGCGCTCGAGCCGCAACTTCTTGAGCGATACGAGCGGCTTGCCGCGGCATCTGTGGCAGGAGTGGATCCAGTCGCGCAAGCGCAAAGGCGCCTGCGCAACATTTGTCTTGCATTGCTGTGCCGCGCCGACCAGCAGCACCACTCGCGGGCTCAGCGACACTTTCGTGATGCCGCCTGCCTCAGCGACAAGCTGGCAGCAATGACCTGCCTGGTGCACGGGGATGATGCCGATGCGGAGCAGGTTCTCGACCTTTTCCTGGCCCAATATTCCACTGCAGCTACGGTGGTGGATCGCTGGTTCTCGGTGCAGGCGACGATTCCCGGCGCGGGTGTCCTTGACAGGATCCAGGCGCTGAGCCAACACGCATTGTTTCGCTGGGACAATCCCAACAAGGTCTATGCCCTGCTGCTTGGTTTTGCATTGCGAAATCCAACCGGCTTCCATCGCGATGATGGTGCCGGCTACCGGTTCGTGGCGGATGCAATCGGCCGACTCGACCGGATCACACCCCAGGTAGCCGCGAGATTGACCGCCGCGTTCGCAGCCTGGCGGCGCTACCCGGCACGGTTGCGCGAGCAGATGCACGCGGAAATGCTGCGCATGCAAGGCGCTTCATCGATTTCCACCGATGTTGCCGACATCCTTGCACGCAGCCTCGGCCGTTCTGGCAATGGCGGCCAACAGCAGCGGTGAAAACTTGAATCCGCTCGCTTCCGGGAGCATGTTGGACAGGCATGCATGCGCTCAAGCGCCAGGAGGAATCATGAAACGACACGTATTGGCCTTGCTTTCGGTGCTGCTGATGGCCGGTTGCGCGACGACCCGCAGCAACTACTACAGCTACGAAGGCAGTGGCGACTATTACTATGGCGCGGGCACGGCCGATGTCGTGATCGATTCCTCGCGCTATGCCGACGGATTCGGCCGTTACGGCGTCGGGTATGGATACGGTTATGGCTATCCGTATTCATGGTGGGGCTATGGCTACCAGCCGATCTGGTGGGTTCCTTCATATCCACATGAAGACGCCGGCGTTTTGCGCGGCGAGCGGGTTGAGGGCGATCGTGCTTCGCGCAGTGCGCTGGTCCGTCGCGACACCGTGCAAGCGCCGGATTCGGCTAAGTGGTTTCGTGACCGGCCCGAATATCCGCGTTATTCAACTGGTGCACGGACGAATGCCGACACCCGAGCCACGCGCCCCGCTTCGGCTCGTCGAGCAGCCACCCCGCAGTTGACCGCGCCGATCCGTCAGGCGCCGATGACCCAGTCACGACCTGCACCGAGCCGGTCTGCGAGCATGCCGGTGCCGGCACGCTCCGTGCCGAACCCGCGCCCAACTCAGCGCAGGCAATGATCCAGGCGAAAAAAAACCGCGCAATGCGCGGTTTTTTTGATCCGACCGGCATGCCGCCGGGTGATTGTGGTTCAGGCTGGCAGACGGCTCAGCGCTTCATTGATGCGAGCGCGACGACTTTCCAGTTGCTGCAATTGGACGGGGGTTTGGTCGATGGTATCGGTGCAGCGAATATCCTGCATGGCCATTTCGAGGCGACCGAGTTCGATCATCAGATCGTGGCGGAGGAAGAGCGGATTCAGACTCAAGGTGGCGGAGGTAAGCATGGCGGTGGATTCCTTCGGCATGGGGTGGACAATTTGAAGGGAGCAAGAGCCGTGCCAAGTCGCTTGAATCCTGAAATTCACCTGAATCTCGAATTCCAATGCGACCGGGGTGACGTTTCGTGTCGTAAAATGACCGGCATTGGATGGGGTAAACGTGGCCTGCCGGAATTCCGCGGTTTAGGTCACAGTCTGTCAATCGCTGTTACCGATAAGGTTCTTTACCGCCCGAAAACACGAATGCCACGCCTTTGCAGGCGTGGCATCGCTGGATCGGGCCGTTACCAGTCAAACTGGCACCCGGCATATGGTCCTCTTGGATCCCCCCTGTTCCTATGACCGCCGGGTGCCAGCCTTTTGGATGCCGGATCCTGCAATCAACGGAACAGTTTCCTGCTTGCGCAGGTGCAATCTCCCACCGGCACGGGGCCAGCCCCTGAATTCCGACCTTCGGCGTGCTCGCATACGCCTAGCGCCGGTGGGAGTGCGAGATAGCTACAGCAGATTCCGTGCCAACCTTCGTCGAATTTTGAATCGCCTTGGCCCGCGTTCTGTCGAGTCGTTCGGAGTGGTGCGCGCCAACAAGAACAATGCGGGCTAAAATCCCGCATCTGAATCGAACGCTTTGCATCCATGTCACCCACCCGGTTTCAGAATTTCGAAGTGATTGTTATCGGTGGCGGCCATGCCGGAACCGAGGCAGCGCTTGCGGCTGCGCGCAGCGGCGCGCGCACCCTGCTGCTGACCCACAGCATCGAGACGATCGGCCAGATGAGCTGCAATCCGGCCATCGGCGGCATCGGCAAGGGCCACCTCGTGCGCGAGATCGATGCACTCGGCGGCGCGATGGCGCATGCGGCTGACCGCGCCGGCATCCAGTGGCGCACGCTGAACGCGTCAAAGGGCCCGGCCGTGCGTGCAACACGCTGCCAGGCTGATCGCGTGCTGTACAAGGCGGCGATCCGATCGATCGTGGAATCACGGCCGAACCTGCTCCTGTTCCAGCAAGCCGTCGATGACCTGCTGATCGAAGGTGGGCGGGTGACGGGTGTGCTGACCCAGACCGGCCTGCGTTTCCACGCGCCGGCAATCGTACTTACGGCGGGTACTTTCCTGGCTGGCAAGATCCATATCGGCATGAGCAACCATGCCGGCGGGCGCGCTGGCGATGCGCCGGCACAGCGCCTGGCCGAGCGTATGCGCGAGCTGCCGATCGCGGTCGATCGCCTGAAGACCGGTACGCCGCCGCGCATCGACGGCCGCACGATCGATTTCTCGGGGCTCGAAGAGCAGCCGGGCGATGATCCGACGCCGCTGTTCTCGTTCATGGGATCGCGCGACGAGCATCCGCCCCAGGTGAGTTGCTGGATCACGCATACCAGCGAGCGCACGCATGAAGTCATCCGCGGCGGACTCGATCGTTCGCCGCTTTACAGTGGTCAGATTGAGGGTGTTGGCCCGCGCTATTGCCCGTCGATCGAAGACAAGGTCGTGCGTTTCGCCGACAAGTCCTCGCATCAGATCTTCATCGAACCTGAAGGTCTAGATACTTACGAGATCTATCCGAACGGCATCTCGACATCACTGCCGTTCGATGTGCAGCTTGAACTTGTGCGTTCGATACGCGGATTCGAGAACGCACACATCACACGCCCCGGCTATGCGATCGAGTACGACTATTTCGATCCGCGCGGACTCAAGGCATCACTCGAAACCAAGGCTATCGAAGGGCTCTACTTCGCCGGCCAGATCAACGGCACGACCGGCTATGAGGAGGCCGCCGCGCAAGGATTGATCGCCGGGCTGAATGCCTCGCGGGCCGCGCGCGGGCTTAGCGCGTGGACGCCACGGCGCGACGAAGCCTATATCGGTGTGTTGATCGACGACCTGACCACGAATGGCACGATCGAGCCGTACCGCATGTTCACCTCGCGCGCCGAATACCGGCTGCACCTGCGCGAAGACAATGCGGATCTGCGCCTGAGCGCGATCGGCCATGAACTTGGCTGCGTTTCCGATGAGCGTCATGAGCGTGTGCAACGCAAGCGCGAGGCGGTCGACAATGAGAAGGCGCGTCTGCGCGCGCTTTGGGTTACTCCGGCCAATGCGCTTGGTTGCGCGATCGATAGTCGGCTGGGTGTGACCGTCACACGCGATGCCAGCGTGCTCGATCTGCTGCGGCGCCCCGAACTCGACTACGCCAAGCTGACTTCGATCGCCGGGATTGGCCCGGCGGTCAGCGATGCCCTGGTTGCGGAACAAGTCGAGATTTCCACCAAATACGCAGGCTATCTCGATCGCCAGCGCGACGAAATCGAACGCAGTCGCCGCCACGAGGACACTGGAATTCCACAAGGCTTCGACTATGACGGCGTGCGCGGCCTGTCTGCGGAAGTCCTTATCAAGCTCAAGTCCGCTACGCCGACCACGGTCGGCCAGGCCCAGCGCATCAGTGGTGTGACTCCGGCGGCGATCTCGCTGCTGCTTGTCCATCTCAAGCGGCACCCGCGCGTCGCCTGACATCCCTCCACCATTGCGACGGGCCGTGTCAGCGGCTCGTTGTCGTCCCGTCCCAGCAACCAGGAATACCGAGAAAGAATGTCGAGCATCGAAAAGAGAATCGCAGAAGAAGTTGCCGCACGCCCCGAGCAGGTTCGCGCGGCGATCGAGCTGATCGACGGCGGCGCGACCGTGCCATTCATCGCGCGCTACCGCAAGGAAGTCACGGGTGGACTTGATGACACCCAGTTGCGCCTGCTTGAGGAGCGTCTCGGCTATCTGCGCGAGCTTGAGGATCGGCGCGCGGCGGTCATCGCGAGCATCGATGAGCAGGGCAAGCTGACCGAAAGCCTGCGTGCGGACATCCTTGCGGCCGACAACAAGGCGCGCCTGGAAGACCTCTATCTGCCGTACAAGCCGAAGCGCCGGACCAAGGCGCAGATTGCGCGCGAGGCCGGGCTCGAACCGCTGGCGCTGGTGCTGCGCGAGGATCCATCGCAAACGCCGGAAGATCGGGCGATGGCCTATGTCGGTGCCGAAAAGGGTGTTGCCGACATCAAGGCAGCGCTCGATGGTGCGAGGGCGATTCTGCTCGAATCATTCTCGGAAGATCCGGCCCTGGTCGGTGCCCTGCGCGACTGGCTGACCGCCAAGGCGGTCATTCGCGCCAAGCTCGTCGCCGGCAAGCAAGAGGAAGGCGCCAAATACCGCGACTACTTCCAGCATGTCGAGGCGATCGGCACGATTCCCTCGCACCGTCTGCTGGCCTTGTTCCGGGCGCGCAACGAGGGCGTGCTCGATCTCGAACTTGCACCGCGCCCGACTACACCGGTCAAGATCTCGTCGAGCGAAGCAGATCCTGCGATCGCTCTCGATGAAGCGGCAGCGGCCGGTCATGCCGAAGCCGAAGGCCGCGTCGCCCGCCATTTCGATATCGTCGACCGCGGTCGTCCGGGTGATCGCTGGCTGCTCGACACGGCGCGCCAGACCTGGCGCATCAAGCTGCATCTGCATCTCGGACTCGATCTGTTTGGTCGTGCCCGCGAAGCCGCCGAAGCCGAGGCAATCCGCGTGTTCGGCGACAATCTCAAAGATCTGATGATGGCCGCACCGGCCGGACCGAAAACCGTGATGGGTCTCGATCCGGGCATCCGCACCGGGGTCAAGCTGGCGATTGTTGATGGCACCGGGAAACTGCTGGCGACCGCGGTGATCTATCCGCATGAGCCGAAGAAACTCTGGGATCAGTCGATCGCCGAACTCGCCTGCTTGAGCCGCAAACACGGCGTGAATCTGATCGCGATCGGCAACGGCACCGCTTCGCGCGAAACCGATCGTCTGGCTGCCGAACTGATGCGCAAGCATGCCGATCTCAAGCTGTCGAAGATCGTCGTCAGCGAGGCTGGTGCTTCGGTGTATTCGGCCTCGGAACTCGCGGCGAAGGAATTTCCCGGACTCGATGTATCGCTGCGCGGTGCAGTCTCGATCGCACGTCGACTGCAGGATCCGTTGGCCGAACTGGTCAAGATTGATCCAAAGTCGATCGGCGTCGGCCAGTACCAGCATGACGTCAACCAGGTGAAGCTCGCCCATGCGCTGGTCGCGCGCGTCGAGGATTGCGTCAATGCGGTTGGCGTCGATGTAAATACCGCCTCGGCGCCGTTGCTGGCCCGGGTCGCCGGATTGAGCGCGGCCGTGGCCGAGAACATCGTCCGTCACCGCGACGAGAACGGCGCGTTCCGCACGCGCAAGGGCCTGCTCAAGGTTCCGCGACTAGGCGACAAGGCCTTCGAGCAATGCGCCGGATTCCTGCGCATCGGCGCAGGCGATGATCCGCTCGATGCCTCCAGCGTGCATCCGGAGGCCTATCCGGTCGTGCAGCGGATCATCGATCAGTGTGGGCGCGAGGTGAAATCACTGATTGGCGACAGTGCGTTCCTGCGTTCACTTGATCCGCAGAAATTCACCGACGCGACGTTCGGCGTGCCGACCGTGCGCGACATCCTGCGCGAGCTGGAAAAACCCGGCCGCGATCCGCGACCCGAGTTCAAGACCGCGACCTTTGCCGAAGGCGTCGAGGATATCCGCGACCTCAAGCCGGGCATGATCCTCGAAGGCGTGATCAGCAACGTGGCAGCGTTCGGCGCCTTTGTCGATCTCGGTGTGCACCAGGATGGCCTCGTCCATGTTTCGGCGTTGTCGAACAAGTTCGTCAAGGATCCGCGCGAAGTGGTCAAGGCCGGCGACATCGTCAAGGTAAAGGTCATCGAGGTCGATATCGCGCGCAAACGCATTGCCCTGAGCATGCGCCTCGAAGACGAGCCGGGCGAGAGCCGCGCTGCTGCATCGAAACCCGTCCAGGCCGGTCGGCCCGCAGGCGAAGCACGGCCGGCGCAGGCCGGCCAACCAGCAGCGAGCAATGCGTTCGCCGATGCCTTTGCCAAGGCGCGGCGTTGATCGGAGGAACCGCCGCAGCCGGGAAACACGAAAGGCCGGCAATGCCGGCCTTTCGTTGACAGTCCCTGGATCGACTGATTATTTTTTCTTCGGCAACTTTCTCTCGCCCATTGCAAACGCCTTGACGGCGGCGTCGTAGAACGCCTTTGCTTCTTCGTCACTGACCGTGTCGCCGCCGCTCTTCTCGTTGAGGATGACCTGGCCGCTCTCGTCCCAGCCGACCCGGGTTGTGATCACGCCCTTCTTGAGAATCGCCATCGGCTTGCCGTCGAGGAAGGCATATTCGAGGTTGGTGCGCACGGCGCTGTCGCCGTCGCCCAGTTCGGAATTGACGCGCATGAACCGCAGCTTGTTGCCGGCTTCGTAAAAGCCGTCCCAGGCAACCGAGAGATCGCCGTCAAGAAACGCATCCTGGATCCGCTTCATGCCACCGATATGGGCCTTCAATTTGTTGAAGGCTTCCTTGAGTTCCTCGCCCGGCGTCGCCTCGCCATTGAGGACGACATTGATCGTCATCCCCGCGCCACCGGTCAACACCGGTGATTGCAGCGCCTGGACGTAATTGCGTTCGCCATCAACCAGGGTAACGTTGACCACATAGACGCGTGTGGGGTCGATCCGCGATGGATCAACGGGCAAGGTGAACTGATAGGGCGGCTGGGTGGTGACGTTTTCGGAAGTCTCGGCGAGGATCAGATCCTGCTGAGCCACGTCGACCAGTTGGATAGCCAGTTTCGATCCGGGATTGATCGCTGCCGGTTCGCGCAACGTGATGTTGCCGGAGATCTGGTTCGGAATCGGTGCCTCTGCCTGCTGTTGAACGCTCGACGCGGTGCCATTGTCGCCGGCTTGGGACGCGGTGGTGTTTTGATTGGAGGAATTGCATCCCCCGAGAACAGCCAGCGCGGTCAGCGCAGTGGCGACAAGTTTCATCATGGCAGAATCCTCGACAAACGATAAACGAAATGACTCGTAGTTTACTCGGCGAGCATAGCGCTCAGTGCATGAACGGGCTATGGGCGCGCGTGGGGTTTCCAAACGACGGGATCCTCAATGGAACCCCGCGGGCGGAGCACAATAATGCGACAAGGCTGGGGAATCAATCGCCGCAAGTCATCGCGGCCTTTGTTCAGCCGTCTGAATGCGGACTGTGAAGGCATCGTCGGTATTGCGGGCTGAAGGCAGAAGCTTGGCGGCGGGGGTGTGTGGCCTGGGTCAAGGCAACGAACCATCGACTGTGGCGCTATTCCGACAACGCCGAGCAGACGCGATTGCGACCGGCCTGCTTGGCCCGACAATGCTGTGCGTCTTTGGCGCGCATCAGGTCGCTCGTCGATGACATGCTTGGCCACCAGGTGGCCGCGCCAATACTGACCGTGATCCTCCTGGTCTCGTCATTGAGCCGGAACTCGATTTCGGCCATGGCGCGACGCAGGCTGTCGGCGAAGCGCATCGCCTCGGAGAGTCCATTCTCGGGCAGGACGATGGCGAATTCTTCACCGCCGAGCCGAGATTGAAGCGCTGACCGAGACGCTGGCCCTGCAACATCACCTGGCAGGCCGGCACTTCACCGGTGCCTACCCGCCGATGCGGGTGCATCGCGTGACGTTGCTGCTTCGAGTCATGCTGCCTGGGCGAATTGCCGCCAGCTGTCGCGATCCGGTCAGAAGTCTACGCGATCATTGATGCTCAAGCGGGGCTCGGCGCTGACGGAAGCAGGGAAATATCCGCCACGCGCAGAAACAGGGCACGCAGGCGGCCGAGCAGGATCAGACGATTGCGCCGGACCGCCTCGTCAACGGCCATGACCATGACATTGTCGAAGTAGAGATCGACCGGTTCGCGCAGCTTTGCGATTCGCTGCAACAGGCCGACATAGTCCGATCCGGCGATCAGCGGGGCGCTGTCGGACTCGGCCTGGGCGACCGCCGCGACAAGATCGCGCTCGGCATCCGATTCGAGCAGGTCGTTTTCGATGTCACCGGTCACACGTTCACCGGCCTGGCGCAGGATGTTGCCAATGCGCTTGTTCGCCGCCGCCAATGCCTGCGCTTGCGGGAGTCTGGCGAACTCAACGACCGCGCGCAGGCGGCGATCGAAATCGACCAGCGACGATGGCGACAACACGCGTACCGCTTCGAACGCCTCGCTGCCGATGTCCTGATCGGCGTAGTAGCTGCGCAGGCGCTCGATTATGAAGTCAAAGATCTCATCGGCCAGGTCATCGCGCCGCTTGCCTGGTTCGAGCATTGCAGGCTTGCCATCCTTGCTCTTGCCGAGTCCGGCAACGAGGGCCGCTTCCGGCAGGCTGGCCAGGGCTTCGGCAAGATGCGCCTTCAGATCCAGATCGAGCCCGCCTTCGATCAGCGTGCGTGCAAGGCCGAGCGCGGCGCGGCGCAGGGCGAACGGATCCTTGTTGCCGCTCGGCTTCATGCCGACCGCAAAGATTCCGCAGAGTGTGTCGAGGCGTTCGGCGACAGCCAGCACCTGTCCGAGTCTGCCTTCGGCAATCCCATCGGCCGAATTGCGCGGTCGGTAGAACTCGTCGAGTGCATTGGCGACATCGGCAGGTTCGGGTTTGTCGCCCTGGCTCGCGTAGTAGCGACCCATGATGCCTTGCAGCTCGGGAAATTCGCCGACCATGCGCGACATCAGATCGCATTTGCCCAGTGCGGCCGCGCGCGTTGCCAGCGCGGCATCGACGCCGACGCGATTGGCGATCACGCGGGCTAACTCGGCAACGCGGATGCACTTGTCCCAAACGCTGCCAAGCGACTGCTGATAGGTCACCGACTTCAGTGATTCCTGCAACGATTCGAGGCCCTGCTTGCGATCCTCGTCAAAAAAGAACTTGGCATCGGCAAAACGCGGCCGGATCACGCGCTCGTAGCCCTTGCGGATTTCGGCCGGATCCTTCGATTCGATATTGGCGATGCCGATGAAATGTTCGCCGAGCTTGCCCGCCGCATCGAAAACCGGAATGAATTTCTGGTTGCTCTCCATCGTCATCACCAGCGCTTCCTGCGGGATGCCGAGAAACTCCCGGTCGAAGGCGCAGGCGATCGCGGCTGGCCATTCGGTCAGGTTGGCAATCTCGTCGAGCAGTTCTGTGGAAAGTTGCGGTTGGCCGCCGATCTCGGCGCTGACTCGCGCAACCTCATCGACGATGCGTTGACGGCGTTCGACAGGGTCGGCGAGTACCTTGGCACCACGCAGCGCATCGAGCCATGACTCGGCATCGGCAATATGCACCGGCCCGGCATGTTGGAAGCGATGGCCGCGTGATTGCCGGCCCGAGCTCAGTCCGAACAATTCCGCAGGGATCACTTCGGCACCATGCAGCACGACCAGCCAATGCGCCGGGCGCACGAAAGCAAACTCATGGTCACCCCAGCGCATCGGTTTCGGAATAGGCAGGGCCTTGACCGCTTCAGCAAGGATGGCGGGAAGCAGCGCAGTCGTCGATTGACCAGGTTGGATCGCGCGATGGACAAACCAGGCACCCTTGTCGGTTTCGAGTTTTTCGAGCGCGGAGACTTCAACGCCGCAGCTCGCGGCAAAACCGCTCAGGGCGCGTGTCGGTTGAGCATTCGCGTCGAGGCCGGCAGAGAGGGCGGGGCCACGACGCTCGATGGCCTGATCGGGCTGATCGTGTGCGACTGCTGGAATGAGTACGGCAAGGCGGCGCGGTGAGCAGTAGGTCTTCGCGTTTGCAGCATCGAATGTGACGCCGTCCTTTTCGAGGCCGTCGACGATGCCCTTGGCAAAGGCATCGGCAAGCGTGTCGAGGGCTTTCGGTGGCAGCTCTTCGGTGCCAATCTCGATCAGCAGGCTGGCGGGTTTGTTGTTTGTGTTCATGCGGTTTCCTTGCGCTTGCGCAGCCCCGGAAACCCGAGCTTCTCGCGTTGGGCGAAATACGCTTCAGCGACGGCGCGGGCCAGCGTACGCACGCGCAGGATGTAGCGCTGGCGCTCGGTCACACTGATTGCGCGACGCGCATCGAGCAGGTTGAAGGTATGGCTGGCCTTGGTCACCTGCTCGTAGGCTGGCAACGGCAGGCCTGCCTCGACGAGCGACTTTGCTTCGGCTTCGCAGGTGTCGAACCACTCGAACAATTTGGCGACATTGGCGTGCTCGAAATTGTAGGTGCTCTGCTCGACCTCGTTCTGGTGGAACACGTCGCCGTAGCTGACCACGCCGCGCGGACCGTCGGTCCAGACCAGGTCATAGACGTTGTCGACGTTCTGCAGGTACATGCTCAGGCGTTCGAGGCCGTAGGTGATCTCGCCGGTAACCGGGCGGCATTCGAGGCCACCAGCCTGCTGGAAATAAGTGAACTGGGTGACTTCCATGCCGTTCAGCCAGACCTCCCAGCCGAGGCCCCAGGCGCCAAGGGTCGGCGACTCCCAGTTGTCCTCGACAAAGCGCAGATCGTGCACGAGCGGATCGATGCCGAGGGCTTTCAGCGAACCGATGTACAGATCGAGGATGTCATCCGGATTCGGCTTGAGCACGACTTGATATTGATAGTAGTGCTGCAGGCGGTTCGGATTGTCGCCATAGCGGCCATCGGTCGGTCGCCGTGACGGTTGCACATACGCGGCTGACCATGGCTCGGGGCCAAGCGCGCGCAGAAACGTCGCCGGATGAAAGGTGCCCGCGCCAACTTCGGTGTCGAGCGGCTGGATCAATACACAGCCCTGCTCCGCCCAATAGCGGTTCAGGGTCTGGATGACGTCCTGGAAACTGAGTCCTGACATGTTCTCGATCACAGAAGCGGTGGCAAAGCGCGCTAGTATAACGGGCGCCCACGATCTTCGAGGATAGACGCGGCATGGCAACACGACAGGTGCGAACCGATGCCATCGAAAAGCCGGCTGCCGGTGCTTCGGCACAAGGCTTGACGCTGGGCCTGCACCATCGCATCGATCTCGATGAGACGCTGGGCGCGCTGCTCGCCGATGGAGTTGTTTCCGAGGCCGATGTGCGGCGTGTGCGTGCCGACGTGCGTACCGCGCGCGGCAAGCTCGAACTGCATCCGTTGATCCTGGTTGCCAACCTGAAGCTGACCGATGCACGCGATCCGGCCAAGCCGTTGAGCCTCGAGGTGTTGACCCACTGGTTGGCCGGCAAGGCGAAACTGCCGTATCTGAAGATCGATCCGATGAAGATCGACGTGGCCGCCGTGACCCAGGTGGTCAGCCATGCCTATGCCTTGCGTTATCGCATCCTGCCGGTGGCGGTCAGCGAGATGCAGGTGGTGTTTGCCACCTCGGAGCCGTTCGATACGCGCTGGATGGCTGATCTTGGCCATATCCTGCGGCGTGACATCCAGCGCATGGTCGCCAGCCCGATCGATATCAGCCGCTTTCTTACCGAGTGGTGGAGCGTGCAGCGCTCGATTCAGCGCGCCAGGGACGCCAAGGCCGAAGTGGGCGACAACTCCGCCCTGCTCAATTTTGAGCAACTGGTCGAGCTGGGCAAGACCGGCGATCTTGGCGTCGATGACCGGCATGTCGTGCATATCGTCGACTGGTTGCTGCAGTACGCGTTCGAGCAGCGCGCCTCGGATATCCATCTGGAGCCGCGTCGTGATACCAGCCTGATCCGCTTCCGCATCGACGGCGTCATGCACAAGGTATTCGAGCTGCCGACGCCGGTGATGACGGCGGTCACCTCGCGCATCAAGATCCTCGGGCGCATGGACGTCGCCGAGAAACGTCGCCCGCAGGATGGCCGAATAAAGACCCGATCGCCGGGTGGACGCGAGGTCGAGCTGCGTCTGTCAAGCATGCCGACCGCGTTTGGCGAGAAGATCGTCATGCGCATCTTCGACCCTGATATCGTGGTCAAGGAATTCCGCCAGCTCGGCTTCACCGGCGAGGAAGAGGCGATCTGGCGCGGCATGGTCGAGCGCCCGCACGGCATCGTCCTGGTCACCGGCCCGACCGGCTCAGGCAAGACCACCACGCTCTATTCGACGCTCAAGGTGCTGGCGACGCCGGATCTCAACGTCTGCACGGTCGAAGACCCGATCGAAATGGTCAGCCCCGAGTTCAACCAGATGCAGGTTCACAACGCGATCGATCTCGATTTCGCGGCCGGTGTGCGCACCCTGATGCGCCAGGATCCGGACATCATCATGGTCGGCGAAATCCGCGATCTGGAAACAGCGCAGATGGCGGTTCAAGCCTCGTTGACCGGACATCTCGTGCTTTCGACCCTGCACACGAACGACGCGCCGAGTGCGCTGACGCGCCTGCTCGACCTCGGTGTGCCGAACTATCTGATCCAGTCGACCTTGACCGGAGTGGTCGCGCAACGACTCGTGCGCACCTTGTGTGCGCACTGCAAGATCGAAGTGCCATTTGACGAGCGCGGCTGGCTGGCCATGACCGGGCACTGGAAACTACCCCCGCCTGAGCGGAACTTCGGTCCCAAGGGTTGCCTGGAGTGTCGCAAGACCGGCTTCCAGGGGCGTACCGGCATTTACGAAATGATGCGCATATCCGCGCCATTGCGTGCCCTGATCCAGCCGAACATGGATCTGGCCAGGGTCGGTGCGACCGCGTTGGCCGAGGGCATGCGCCCGCTGCGCGTGTCGGCGGCGGCCCAGGTGGCGCGCGGCGTGACGACCTTGCGTGAGGTCATGAATGTGTTGCCGCCGATCGAATAGACAGCCTGCAGTCTGCGTTTTTGCGGAGGGCAAAAACAAAGACGCCATCCGACATGCGGATGGCGTCCAGAACGGTGAACCGCCCGATTGATCCGGGCGGCACCGTCAAACAACGGTAACGCTTACTTGCGGCCGCGTGCTGCGTTGTTGCGGATCGCTTTCAACGGGTCGCCGAGCTTCACCGTCGAAAGATAGCTGTTGATCGCCTCGTTGGTAACGTCGTACAGCGGGCGCCCCATGACGGCGGCCGTTGCCTTGAGACTGTCGCGCATGCGCTTGGAAACGCGCAGGCTGGCATCGCGGGCATCATCATCAACTGCTGTTTTCTTCTTCGTAGCCATGTTTCCCCCTTAGGGATTGTGATAAAGAGTCTTCATGCGACGATATCCTTTTCGCCAGCGTTACAAGTGTAGCCTCATTCCGGCCCGGAAGAAAACATGCCACAGGTTGGGTTGGTAATGATTTGTAAACAAAACCTGCCAGGCGCCCTGGCGTCTGGTTGATCGCTCAATGGTGGTGAGGTTCCCGAATGGAGCTTCTGAGCTGGCGTCCGGATCCGCGCTCAGGCCGAAGAAGCGCCATTTTCACTGGGCAGGCGCCTGGCCAGCAGTTTCGATGCGACGATGCCCAGCTCGTAGAGCAGGCACATCGGAATCGCCAGCAACAATTGCGAGACGACATCCGGTGGGGTCAGGATGGCGGCAATGACGAAGGCGCCGACAATCGTGTAAGGACGGCTCCTGGCCAGCTGCTCGGGTGTGGCGATGCCGGCGGCCACAAGAATAACCAGGGCCACCGGCACCTCGAAACAGAATCCGAAGGCGAGGAACAGCACGAGCACAAAATCAAGGAAGCGGGCGATATCCGGCATTACCGCAACACCTTCGGGAGCAATGCTGGTCATGAAGGTGAAGATTGCCGGCAGCACGAGGAAGTAGGCGAACGCACAGCCGATATAGAAAAGCAGCACGGACGAGGCGAGCAGGGGAATTGCCAGGCGCCGCTCGTGCCGATAAAGACCCGGCGAAACGAAAGCCCAGAATTGATACAGGATAAAGGGCATCGCCAGGAATACGGCGACGAAAAAAGCCAGCTTCAGTGGTGCGAAGAATGGCGATGCAACATCTGTCGCGATCATCGCGCCGCCGGCCGGAAGGTGGTCGATCAATGGCTTGGCCAGCAACGCGTACAGCTTGTTGGCAAACGGAATCAGCATCAGCAGGATCAGCAACACGGCCGCCACCGCACGCAGCAGACGCGAGCGAAGTTCGATCAGGTGCGAAAGGAAGGACTGCTCCTTTTCGCCGGCTTGCTCAGTGCTGCTCATCGGAAGGTGGCGTTTTGGGTTCGCCGCTTACGGCATTTCGCAGCTGCTCGGCAGCGGAACGGACATCCTCCCGAACATCGACCTGCCTTGCGGTGTCGTGAATGCTGCGCTTGATGTCTTCGGCGGCAAGCTCGCGTTCGATCTCCGAGCGCACACCTTGCCAGCCATTGCGCAAGCGGCGCAGCAGAGCGCCCGCGGTGCGTGCCGCGCCGGGCAGGCGCTCGGGGCCGAGAACCAGCAAGGCGACGACGGCGATCAGGGCCAGCTCGCCGAAACTGAGATCGAACATGGGTTTGGCCTAGGACTCGGCGTTTTCTTTCTTGCTTTCAGTTGTCGATTGCGTCGCAGGTTCCGGATCTGCCTTCAGTTCGGAAGGCTTGGATGCGTCATCGCCATCCTGCATGCCCTTGCGGAAACTCTTGATCGCCGAGCCCATGTCCTCACCGATATTGCGCAACTTCTTGGTGCCGAAAATCAGGGCCACGATGACCAGGACAACAAGCCAATGCCAAATACTGAAACCGCCCATCTTGATTACTCCACGGACATTTTCGCCGACCTTGGGTCGACGCCTGGGGTTTGCGATTCGCTGCGCAGAGTTCAATGAAGCGCTGCGCATTGCTGTTTCGTCGATGGCGGGAGGACGTTCCGCGCCGGACTATTGCGCAGTGTACTCCTCCAGGCGGTCGCGGAAATCAACCAGGGCGCCGGGAACGTCACTGACGCCGCCATCGAAGATGCGTCGCGGTGTCACGCCATCGCCATAGATCAACTGGTTGCTGCCGTGGTCGATCGACAGCACCGAGCCGTCGAAGGCGACACCGGCGAACAGGCCACGGGCACGCGAATACGAGAAAATCTCGGCCTTGAGTTGGGCATCGGTCGAAGCCTGGGCGGTGCGGCCGACCGGGCCGGCGGCGGCCGAAGCATCGGCACCGATCGTGAATTTTCCATGCACAATCGAATCGACGCCGCGTTCGGTGCGGAAGACCAGCACGACATCGGTTGATGAGACGCCAGCCTGGAAGCCGATACTTCCGCCGGTAAGGTTGACGAATGCCGGATTCGACCAGGTGCCATCCTGTGTCTTGACTGCAATCAGGCCCTCGCCGCGGCGACCGCCGATCACGAAACCAGCCTTGAGTACGTCGGGGACGACGATGATGGCATGCGCGCTTTGGAGGAGTTCGCGCGGTATCGCCTTGTCCGGCGCCTGCATGATCTCGTTGAGCACGCGCACTGCGTTTTCGGCGCGCTTGAGCTCGGGCTCGGCGGCCTGGGCCGTGATGGCAGCCAGGGCAAGCAGTCCGGTTATCAGGCGCAAATGGGCAGACATGGTCGACTCCGAAAGGGGTAACCGAAGCAAGTTAGCAGCTCAAGCTGAGCCTGCGATGAAGCAAGGAGTCTGGCGTGGACGATTCAATAGCGCGCACGATGATCGTCCAGCTCCCGTAGCGCGAAATCCGCAAGGCGGATTCTCTCGCAGGGTCCCCTGCCAGCGGAGAGACTTCATGCTTGTTTATGCAGGAAAGGCCTACAGGCCTGATGCTGGTTGCCCGGATTCCCGATTTGCTCGATCTGCCTGAAAGAAGCACGGCTGAAGCCGTTACCTATCAACGGCAGGTGTGCAGAATGCAGCTCGTGCAGGGCGGAACCCGCGAAGCGGATTCCGCCGCACGATGTCCGGTTGCGCTTGGTCGTGTAATCTCGCGCGAACGGCGGAATCGCCTATGGCGGTTACGCCCAACGAAAGCTTGCATTTTGGCCAACTTCGCAGGTTGCGGTGAAACACTACGCAGCAATGTAGGTTGGCGCTGAGCCGAAGGCGAAGCCCAACACTGCGGGATGGGTCGGGATTGCGGGCGACTTGAGGCTTGAGGGGTGTTGGGCTTCGCTTGCGCTCAGCGCCAACCTGCAAAACCCGCGAAAACCACTTGATCGCGAACAGAGGATCTACGTTCCTGCTTGAAAGCGATTGTCACGCCCCACTGCATCGATTGTTGGGGGCTTGGGGAGCTACCGCGCTTGGCGGTGCTTCGGAAATCGCCAGGCTGCAGCCGCGAGCAGCGCGAGAAGCAAAGCGAGCAGGCTCCATGAGGACGCCGATGGCAGCGTTGCAGGCGATGAACCGCCGCCTCCACCCGGTGGCGGTATTGTCGTGCAGGGGGTCTGCCCCACGGTGAACCCGGTCATGCCGATGCCACGCAGGCTTTCGGGTCCGGTGATCGGGCCGATGACCGTGGCGATTCCCGAGGTCGGGTCGATTCTTGCCAGGTCGCTCCAATCGGTGAGCGTGCTGCCACCCGGCGCGGGAGGCAGGTAGTTGAGGACGGACCAGAGCGTGCCATTGGCATCGAAACTGATCGAAATCGTGCTGATCCAGCCGCTGTTGGCGGTACCGAATCCGCCGATCAGGGCTGCCGTGCCAGTCTCGGTGTTGATCTTGTACAGACTGTTGTTTCCGCGGCCTCCGGCAGCAAAAAGCTCGTTGCCCTTTGCGGCCAGGCCAGTGATCGTTTCGCCAAGCGTGCCAACCAGCGTCGTCGCTCCATTGGCCGGATTGACCCGCCACAGCTTTCTCGTGGTCGCCGAGGACAGCCACATTTGGCCATCACAGGTGAATGCCGAGGCAAAATCCAGCGAATTGAACTGGCCGGTTCCACCGCTCAAATTCAGTGCGGACAGGTAGGTCGCCGCGCCGGTTGACGCATTCAGCGTCACGATCGGCTTCTGGCTGAGACTGTCGGATACCGCGTACAGCGTATTGCCCGGGCCGAAGGTGAGTCCCTTCAGCAAGCCATACGGTTGTCCGCCGAAATTTCCGGCGTCGCCAATGTAAGTGGCCCGCGGTGGCGAGGTTTCAACACGATAAAGCTGGTCAAAAGCCACGCCATAGCCGACCGGATCCGCCTTGGCCAGCGAAAACGGGGCAATCGAAAGCACAGCTGCGATGAGGCAGGCACGCATGCGCATGGGGGCGTTCTTTTGTTATGTTATTGGTAATCGTCTGCCTCGACGTTCCCGCGAGGCGGCCTTGAGTCTAGCAGTTTTCTCTGTGCCGACAAGGCCTTGGAGCAACTTCTGCGATTCCTTCCTTGCCGACGGAGTTGAGCCTTCGCATGTCGCGCTTTCTCTCGTTTTCCGATCCAGCACGGCCGCGGCGACTGGCCATCCTGCTCGTCAACCTGGGTACGCCTGAAGCGCCGGATACTGCTTCGGTCAGGCGCTATCTCGCTGAATTCCTTGCCGATCCGCGCATCGTCGAGCAGCCGCGCTGGCTCTGGTGGCTGATCCTCAACGGCATCATCCTGCGCTTTCGGCCGGCGCGTTCGGCGCGGGCCTATGCCAAGGTGTGGACGCCACAAGGCTCGCCGCTGCAGGTCGAGACAACGGCGTTGGCGGAACGTCTGCAGGCTGCGCTGGAGCCGACTTTCGGCGACGACGTGATCGTTCGCCACGCAATGCGCTACGGTTCGCCGTCATTGCCTGAAACCCTGGCCGAGCTGGCGCGATCGGGAATGCGACGTCTGCTCGTCGTGCCGTTGTTTCCACAATTCTCGGCGACCACGACGGCTTCGGTCTTCGATGCGATTTCGGCGCAGTTCCGCCGCTGGCGCTATCCGCCCGAATTGCGCCTGGTCAACGACTATTGCCATGAACGAGCCCATGTCGAGGCCCTGGCGCGCAGCGTCGAGCAGCATTGGCAGGCGAACGGACGCAGCGATCGGCTGCTGCTTTCGTTCCACGGAATCCCCGAGCGCTATGTGCGCAATGGCGATCCGTACCGCCAGCAATGCGAGGCAACGGCCGCCCAACTCCGTCAGCGCCTCGACATGAGCGAGGTCGAGCTACTAATGAGTTTCCAGTCGCGCCTTGGCCGCGAACCATGGCTTCAGCCCTACACCGATCACACCCTCGCAGCACTGCCATCGCAAGGGGCACGCAGTATCGATGTGATGTGTCCCGGATTCGCCGTGGACTGCCTGGAAACGCTTGAAGAAATCGCGATCGAGGGACGCGAGACCTTCCTCCATGCGGGTGGCGGGCGTTTCAATTACATTCCGTGCCTGAATGCTGGTGATGATCAGGTCGCATCGATGCGCGAACTGGTCTTGCGGCATTGCCAGGGCTGGCCCGAATGCGGGAGCACCACGAAATCCGCTTCGTGAGTGACGATCGCGCCAAGGAGCTGCGCATTCCGCTGCGGCATCTGACTCTCGCCGCGAAATCCTGGGGTGAGCCATCCGACGCGCCGATGCTGGCCTTGCATGGCTGGCTCGACAATGCCGGGACGTTTGATCTTCTCGCGCCCTTGTTGCGCGGGCACTACCTGGTGGCGCTTGATCTCGCCGGTCACGGCCGCTCCGCGCATCGACCCGCCGCGAGCTGGTATCCGTATGCGGATTTCCTTGACGAGATCGGCCAGGTGATCGACTGGTTCGAGTGGTCGTCGGTCGACCTGCTCGGACATTCACTGGGCGCGGCCCTGGCCAGCACATTCGCCGCCATCTGCCCGGACAAGGTTGGTCGCTTGCTGCTCATCGAGGGACTTGGGCCGCTGACCCAGGGTGCAGAGAAAACCCTGGAACAATTGCGCCGATCGTATTCGGCGCGGGCGTCGTTCAAGGGTGATGGACTACGTGTGTTTGCGAATCTGGAAGACGCGATTGCGGCGCGGTGTCGCTCCGGACATCTGTCGGCGCAGGCTGCGCGTTGCATCGTGGAGCGCGGGGTCAAGCGGGTTGAAGCGTCGAATATTCAATGTGAGCAGAGCGCAGATTCCGGGCGTGAAAACGCTGAAGTGCTTTCAGATGGCAAGACAGGGAGCAAAAGCGGCGATACAAATTTCGGCCTCGAAGATGCTCAAGCGTTGACCACCCTCAGTTGGTCGTCTGACCCGCAATTGACGGTTCCCAGCCCGACGCGCCTGACCGAGGAGCAGCTTGCGGCGGTCTTGCCGACGATCAAGGCACCAACCTTTCTCGTTCTGGCCGAGCCGAACGCGCCGTATCTGCAGCCCGCCATGGTCGATGCGCGCATCGCCTTGCTGACTGATATCGAAGTCGTGCGTATGGCCGGCACGCATCATCTGCATCTGGAAAATCCCGAATCGGTTGCCGCTGCGATGCGCGATTTTCTCGCGCGTCATCCGCTCGTCGCCTGATCGATGCGGATCAGGGCGCCTGCACGAGCCGGCTGAGTTCGGCCTTGAGCGCCTGTCCGTTGATGCGCAGCCAATCGCGTTGCTCTTTCCAGTTCGGCAGGATCGAGGCGACCAAGGCCCAGAACCGTGGCGAATGATTGCGGATGCGCAGATGGCAGAGTTCGTGCACAAGCACGTACTTGAGTGCCGCCGGAGGGGCGAGGGCAAGGGCGAGGTCGAGAGTTACACGATCGCGCGTATCGAGGCTGCCCCAGAGGCTCTTGAGCGGGCGTACGCGGACAACCGTCGGCGCAATGCCGAGGCGCGGACAATACAGGGCAAGCCAGCGCGACACGTCCTTGCGCAACTGCGCATCGAGACAGGACTGGAGCAGGCCGCGTGCCGTTTCAAGCGAGCGTCGATGCGGCAGCGGCAGGGTAAGTTGCAGGCGATCGCCGACCAGCTCGATACGCGGATAGGGGCCCGCGCGCCAGCAAAGACGGGTGGTTTCGCCGCGCAACGGAATGACCGTCGTTGTCCCCGGTTCGAGCGAGGGCGGCTGGTCGCCCAGATGAAGCTCGTCGAGTTTGCGCTCCAGCCATTCGCCGTGCTTGCGCAGGAAGGCGAAGACCTGGGCCGGATGTGTGCCCTTCGGACAGGTCACCCTGGCGCCGCCCGAAGTGACGGTCAGGCGCAGGTGTCGTGCCTGCGGATGGCTCCGGCGCAGAACGCGGATCACCTCGCCAGTTGGTGTCGGCAATTCGAGGTACTGGTTGTCGGTTTCCAGGTTCATCGTTCAAGCCATCCGCTTCCATCGTTCCTACTCGCGCTCGTCCGGTCGCGGCAGGCCAAACCATTCATCGAGCTTCTCAAGCAAACGCCGGGTTTCGAGTGTCATCAGTGCAAAGCGCGCATCGAGTTCGGCCCGGGCCGATTCCGAAGCGTCTTCACCGATCTCGTCGAGGACGATATCGAGAAATCGGAACTTGCGGACGGTCAGGTCTTCGCCGAGCACGAAGGCCATGCGCCCATCGAGTTCGAGGCCAAGCTGGAAGACCTGCTTGCCGGATTTCAGATGCTCGCGCACCTCGTCCGATTCAAGGTCCTGGCGACGGCAACGAACCACGGCACCCGCTTCGGCGGGATCCCGCAATTCGCATTCATCGCCCCAGCTCAGTCCTGACGGAAGCTTGCCACCAACCAGCCAGTCCGTCATCAGGGTTCGTGGTGACTCGGAAGGAGCCATCGGCGTCGCCGGGAAGCGACCGAGCGCCTCGCGCACCTGGGTAACGCTTTCCTCGGCCAGTTTGCGGCTGGCGCTGTCGATCACCATCCAGCCTTGCGCCTCATCCAGATAGGCGAAAACGCGCGACGGACGGACAAAGGCGCGCGGCAGCAGGTCAGTCATGACCTCTTCCTTCAGGCGCTTGCGCTCGCGGGCGCCGATCCGGCGGGCCTCCTTGTCGGTTATTTCGGCGATCTTTACCGCCAATGCCTCCCCGATCACCGACGATGGCAGAAGTTTGTCTTCGCTGCCGATTGCCAACAGGGTGAATTTGCCAGCCCGGTGGGTCAGCTCATCGGACTCGCGCCCGTAAGGCGAAACAAAGCCGCGCGTAGCCAGTTCGATCGGGCCACATGGGCGCAGCCGGTGCTCATCGAGCAGGCCATCGAGTTCGGCGAGGCTTTTTGAAGTGCTTTTCGGGAAGCGGAACAAGGTCAGGTTGCGGAAAAACATGAGGGGGTCGGGGTTCCTTGGGCGAGAAAACGAGGCTGTGATCCTTGCGCGGCGCAGGATCAGATCGTGAGAACGGTTGGATCGGCGATACCCATCATTCCTCGACGGGTTGCACCGGTAGCTGAGGATACGCGTCGGGCGCGTTCAAGCCGAGTGCGCCGAAGTCAAACAGGTCGGGATCGGCCAGTTGCGAGGGTTCGACCCGGGTCAGCGCGCGAAAGATGTTCTCGATGCGCCCAGGTGTCTCGGCCTCCCAGGACTGCAACATGCGCTTGACCGCCTTGCGTTGCAGGGTTTCCCGGGAGCCGCAAAGATCGCATGGAATGATCGGATAGGCGCGCTGCCGGGCCAGTTCGGCAAGATCGCTCTCCGCGCAATAAGCCAGCGGGCGGATCACGATGTTGCGGCCATCGTCGGCGCGAAGCTTCGGCGGCATGGCCTTGAGCCGGGCCTGGTGGAACAGGTTGAGGAACAGGGTTTCGACGATGTCGTCGCGATGATGGCCGAGGGCAATCCGGTTGTAGGCGTTTTCTGCGGCGAAGTCGTAAAGCGCGCCGCGGCGCAGACGCGAACACAGGCTGCACATCGTTCGTCCGGCTGGAATGATGCGCTCGACGACGCTATAGGTGTCCTGTTCGATGATGTGGAACGGAATGCTGCGGCTGCGCAGGGCTTCGGGCAGGATCGTGGCATCGTAGCCGGGTTGCTTCTGGTCGAGGTGTACAGCCAGCAAGTCGAAGCGGATGGGCGCGCGCGCCTGCAGATCACGCAGCATGTCGAGCATGACCCACGAATCCTTGCCGCCCGAGAGGCAGACCATGATGCGATCGCCATCGTCGATCATGCGGTAGTCGGCAATCGCCTGGCCGACTTGTCGGCGCAACTGGCGGGCCAGCTTGTCGGCATTGATTTCCGGATCACTTGCCGTTGCCGCAGTCATCGCTTCACCTGGTTTGTTTCCCGCTGGCGGAATATGCGTTTGTATTCGACAGCGGTAGAATTGGCCGAAGCCAAGGGACGCGCATGAACCCTGAAGATCCCGCCATCACGGTACGCCAATTGAGCATGCTCAAGACCGAGCATCGCGATCTCGATGCGATGATCGCGAAACTCGTGATCGATCCGGGCAATGACGAGCTCGAACTCAAGCGGCTGAAAAAGCGCAAGCTGTATCTGAAAGACACCATTGCGATCCTCGAAAGCCGGTTGATACCCGATCTGGATGCGTGACCCGGAACGCATTGCCGAGGCGCTGATGCCTATGCCACGTCCTCGGTCTTGTCGGTATTTTCCATATTGCCCGGATCTGATTTCCCGGCGGCCAGCTTGAGGATGCCGTGGCGGATGTCGCGGCTCAGGATGACCTTGGCTTCCCCGACCAGTTCCTCGAGACCGGCATCGAAATCAAGCTTGTTTTCAGCGTCGGCCCAGATCACGCGGCGCTCGCGCAATTTCTGGATGAAGCCGCGGAACAGCGACTTGTCGAAGAACTCCGGGGCATTCAGCTCGTGCAGGAGTGACAGGCGTTGCGCGGTCAGGGTGCACAGGTTTTCCAGCTCGGCGGCGGACAACGTGTTGCGACCATTGCTGACCAGCAGGGCAATCGTGATGTAGTAGCGCTCGACCGCCTGCAGCAGGCTGTGCGAAATCGCACGCAGGCGGAATGCGCTGTCGCTCTGACCTGGTGCGCGTTCGAGCACGCGGCCATCGGTGTCGCTCTCGAGCAGGCCGCGCGCGACAAAGTGGTCGAGCGATGCACGCAGGCGTTCGCTGAACTCCTCCTCGCTCCACGGCAGAAACCATTCTGCCTGGATGAACGGATAGATCAGCCGGCCAAGGCGCAGCACGCTGGATCGGCTCATGCGCCGGTTGTTGAGGAAACAGCAGGCGATCCATGCTCCGCAAACAAATACATGTTGAACATTGTTTCGGAAATACGACAGCAGCACGGCGTTGTCGCCTTGCGCCACCAGGACGTCACCGAGTGGATGGCTGACCCGGTGGATCCACTGCATTGATTCGCCGTAAGCGATGATCTCGGCCGGTGATTTCTCGGTGATCGTGACGCGATCCCCGAACGGCAGGACTGCAAGGAGATCCTTGTACAGTTCAAGCTGGGCGAGCAGGTCGGCTTCGGCCATCGCATGCTTGGGCATGGCCAGCAGGGCCAATGCGAGCAGGTTGATTGGATTGATGTCGACCGCGCGATTGGTGTTCGACTGGATGCGATTGGCCAGGGTATCAACCGCCGAGGATAGCCATTCCGGTTTCGCATCCGGCGTTTCGGTTGACGCCCGCCACGCGGGCGCGATCTCGTCGAGCAACTTGCCCAGATCAATCGGTTCGCCGAAATTGATCGTCACCTTGCCGTAGCGCTGGCGCAACACGCGGAACGAGCGAAACAGACCGAGCAGGGATTCCTTCTCCTTCGGTTTGCCGGACAGTTCGCCGATATACGAATTGCCCTCCATGAGTTTCTCGTAACCAAAATAGACCGGCTGGAACAACACCGGCCGGCGTGATTCGCGCAGAAAGCTGCGCAAGGTCATCGCGAGCATGCCGCTGCGCGGAGTCAGCAGTCGCCCGGTGCGCGAACGGCCGCCTTCGATGAAGTACTCCAGGGCCACGCCGCGTGCGAACAACTGGCTGACGTACTCGGTGAACACCGCCGAGTACAAGGCGTTTGACTTGAAGCTGCGGCGCAGGAAGAAGGCACCGCCGCGGCGCAGGATCGGCCCGATAACCGGCAGGTTGAGATTCACGCCGGCGGCGATATGCGGCGGCACAAGCCCGTTCTGGTAAAGCGTATAGCTCAGCAGCAGATAATCGACATGGCTGCGGTGGCAGGGCACATAAATCACCTCGTGGCCTGGCGCGATCGCGCGCAACTTGTCGAAGTGATGCATGACGACACCGTCATACAGCTTGTTCCAGAGCGCAATCAGCATGAACGAGATCGAGCGGACGACGGTGTGCGAGTAGTCGGCCGCAATCTCCAGGGCATAGCCCCGGGCGCGCCGGCGAATCTGTTCGACCTTGGCGTTTTCCTTTGCGGCCACCGTGTCGATCGTCTGCCGTACCGAATCGGCGTCGACCACCGAATCGACCACGGTGCGTTTGTGCGATAGATCGGCGCCGATGATCGTTGTGCGGGTCAGTCGGAAGTGCACGCGCAGTACCCGAGACAGCTTGCGCACCACGCGTTCGAGGGCCAGGCCTTCCTGCTCGGCCAGAGTCTGCTTGAGCGATACCGGTGAGGAGAACTGGACGATCGTGTCGCGGCCATTGAGCAGGATCGCGAGCAGGCGCCGAAAGCGTCCGACCACGACCCAGTTTTCCGCGAACAGCACGCGGAACCAGCCGGATTGCCGATCCGGCGCGCGACCGACAAAGATCGAGACGGGCACCAGTCGGATGTCTTCCTGACGCCCGGCGTGGATCAGCTCGACCAGTTGACTCAGGGTTTCCGAGCGCGACGGATGCGATCGATCACGAAACAGGCTCGGTCGTGGCGTCAGCGCGATGATCGCGCGCTTGCGCTTGATCGGCAGGCGCGTGGCCGCTTCGTATGGCGAGGGCAGGTCGGCTTCCAGACACGCCTGTTCGAGGATCAGGGTGTCGGAAAGGCCATAGCGCTCGACCACGTACACGGTTGGAATGTCGTCGTCGGGCAACAGCTCGCGTGGCTCGCGCGGCTCGCGCCGGATGCGGATCCACGGACGCAACAGCGCGCTGAACAGCTTGAGCCAGAACGGCGCGCGCGCGGCCGGATCCGGCGACCGATGAAGAGGAAGGTTTTGCTGCATGGCGATTGCCGGCCTGCCGTCGCCGAATCACGACAACGGCAACTGGGCTCAGCCCCCGCTCGTGGCCGGCGCGGCGTTTGCCGTCGCCTTGTCGCCCTCGCGTGCCTTGAGTTTGTCGATGGTGTCCTTGTTGTACCAGCGCTCATTGATGCGCACCATCTCGACGCTCGATTGCAACGGGGTGTCGAGCAGGGTGTAGCTGACCTTGACGACGGCACTGTCGCCACTGCTGGAAACCAGTTCGGTTGTTGCCGAATCGAGGGTCTGATCGATCGAGAAGCCATAGAGTTCAAGCGCCTTCTTCAGGCCATTGAACGAGATCTTCAGTTTTGGCACCGATTGCTCGAAGCTCAGGTTGCGGGCCTCGTCGAGCGATTTCAGATCGAGCTCACGCGCGGATTCGGTGAGAATGCTCAATGCTTTCTTGACCAGATCGGGATCGGTGAAACGGGTTGTTTCGACCCATTTTGCGAGCGCGTCGATGATGTTGGCGGCCTGCTCTTTCTCGCTGCTCGAAAGCTCTTGATTCTGTTGCGTGAGGCCCTTCAGGTAGCTGCGGCCCATGGCGACCATGGTCGGGATCTGCTGCTGATACTGCGCATCGAACTGACGGATATCGGGTTCAAACTCCTTGAACAATGCCTCTGCGGCATCCGCTGCGGTCAGCTTGGCCATCGTTTCGGCAAAGCGCGCGCGTGCCGCATCATCAATTGGCGGCTGGTCTTTCTGACTGGCCCATTCGGCCTTGATCCGCTTGAACTCCTCGGGTGGAAGCATGTTTTCGATCAAGCCGCCGATGTCGCCTTCGCGGGTCAATTCGATGGATTTCCGCAGCGCCTGTTGCGGGCCGCTCGCCGCATCGCTGGAGGAGGTCGCGGAATCGCGGTTGCAGGCAGCGATCGTGATCGCAAGGGTCGCCAGCAAGGCGGTTCGGACAAGCTTCGTGAACATGGTCGTTCCGGGATCGGGAAAGGCACGCACTCTATCAGCCCGGGCCGCCCGGGTCAGCCGGATACAGACTGCGCATGATGGGCAAAAGAAAACCCGGGCAGCGAGGCTGTCCGGGTTGAATCCGGCAAGGCCGGAGGGGGAACTGATGCGTCGTTCTTTGCGCTGTGGAACTGCAATCCGGTGGGGCGCACCGAGGAGCACACGAACGCATCTTAGTGAGATCGCGAATCTAATGCAACACTTTAAGTTACGTTGGATAAAATATTGATTAGTAAGGCATTATTGATTCACTCGATGTGCAAGGCGGCTTCTTTTGCGCGGCGGCGATCGGCCGGCGAGAGGCTCCAGTCGTTGTTGAACAGGGCCGATTCCCAGTGTCCATAGGTCGGATTCGGCAGCACGAACCAACGCTCGCCGATCCAGTCGAGATACGGCGCAATGGCTTGCTCGCGCCCGCGCACGGTATTCGCGGTCACATCGACGAAGTCGCCAAGCTGGTCACCAATTTGCAAGAGCACGCGGTACTTTCGCGAGATCAACTCGCGTCGGCAGCCCTTGTCACTGCCTTTCGGTGTGCAGTCGCGGACGACCGTGCCGAGGCCAAGAAAGACATCCTCGTCGCCGGCAATCGGAAAATCGAGCTTGCGCAGGTTTTCGAGGGTTGTGGCGCCAAGCTCCTTGGCACGATTGGACAGATAGAAGACGGTGACACCCTTGCTTGCCGCCAGGCGGGTAAAGGCGAGGGCACCCGGGATGGCCCGCGCTTTTTCCTCGTGGCACCACGCGGCCCAGGTGGCCTCGTTGTAGCTTTCGCCATTGACGACCAGGCGAGCCTGGAACGGCGAGTTGTCGAGCACGGTTTCGTCGATATCGACAATCACGGCGGTCCTGCCGGGATCAATCACCGGAGTTTTCCGCTCGCCGCTGGGCAGCGCCTCCCAGGTCGGATCCGACAAGGCCCGCACGAGCTCATCGCCGGCCATGCGATAGGCCTGGCGGTAGATCAGGTCGCGTTCGATCGCGGTTTGAGTCCAGGCGACCGCATTCAGGTTGTCATCGGGCAAGGGCAGGGCGCTGCTGTTCGCAGGAACTGCCTGCGCCGATTTTGATGTGACGGCTGCCGGGCTATCGGGACGCCGCACCGTGGGTTGACAGGCGCTGATCAGGAGCATCGCGACAACGATGCAAGGGGCAAGTCTGGACATGCTGGGACTCCGCAGGTTTCAAATGGGCAAGGGCAATAAAGTATTGCTGAAGTCTACTTCACCGACATGACCGGTCGGACTGGCAATGCGACTCTGTGGCTGACAGACTGCGCGGCGCTCAGGAATTCACCCGTCATGCCGTTTTCCGCAAATCTCCCCCCGCTGAGAATCGCCCAGGTCAGCTATGTGCTCACCGCATTTGCCCTGCTGGCGATCCTGCAGTTGCATCTGTTGCCGGTCTTGCTGGCTGGATTGCTGGTGTATGCACTGGTCAACGCGCTGGCGCCATCCCTGCAACGTCACCTGCCCGGGGCCCGGGCACATTGGCTGGTTGTTGCCCTGCTGGCGGCGATCGTGGTTGGCCTGCTCAGTTTCGCGATTGTCGGCGGCATCGCCTACCTCGGCTCGGAACACGGCAATCCATCGCTCATGTTCGAGCGCATGGCGCCGCTGATCGAGCGCGCGCGGGCGCAGTTGCCGCCGATCGTCGTCGACCATCTACCGGACAATTCCGAACAGATCCGTGTCGCCGTCATGGGCTGGCTTCGCGAACATGCCGCCCAGCTCCAGCTTGCCGGGGCCAATGCTGCCCGGGTGGTCCTGCATTTGCTGATCGGCATGGTGCTCGGCGCGATGCTGGCCTTGCAGAGCGCACTGGATCACCCTGCGGAAGGGCCGTTGACACAGCAATTGCGCATCCGCAGTGTCAACCTGGCCACGGCCTTCCACGATATTGTCTTTGCCCAGGTCAAGATCTCGGCGTTGAATACCTTGTTCACCGCGGTCTTCCTGCTGATCGTGCTGCCGTTGTTTGGCGTCAACCTGCCACTGGCGAAAACCCTGGTTCTCGCGACTTTTGTTTGCGGACTGCTGCCGGTTGTCGGCAACCTGATCTCGAACACGCTGATCTTTGTCATCGGTCTGTCGGTTTCGCTGTGGGTTGCCATTGCCGCCCTGACCTTCCTTGTGCTCATCCACAAGCTCGAGTACTTCCTCAATGCGCGCATCATCGGCGGCCAGATCCGGGCGCGTGCCTGGCAATTGCTGACCGCCATGCTGGTCATGGAAGCCGCCTTCGGCCTCGCCGGCGTGGTTGCCGCGCCGATCTATTTCGCCTACCTGAAACGTGAGCTTGAAGGCGCCGGCCTGGTCTAGCCCGGATTATTCACGAACAAAGAGTGCAGAAGCCAAGTTTGTGCTAAAATAGCGTTGCGAAACAACCAGTTAGCAACAAACAGGGCTTCTGCATGAGCAAGCGTAGCATTCAACAGGGTGTGTTGTTCAAGGGCTTGACCAAAAAGCCACTGGTCGTCCATTTCGACCAGGCGCAGGCCTCGTCCGACGGCGGTGCGATCTTGCTCAAGGCGTGCGATCAGCAGCTGAACCTGAGTGCACGCCTTGCCGCGTGTTTGCACGACTCGCGTCAGGCGAGCAAGGTGCAGCATTCGCTCAAGGAGTTGTTTCGTCATCGCCTGTATGGCATTGCCTGCGGCTATGCCGATGGCAACGATTCGGCCCGTCTGGCCGAAGACCCGGTGATGAAGATGGTGCTGGATCGCGACCCGGTTTCGGGCGCGGCGCTGGCCTCGCAGCCAACGCTGTCACGTTTCGAGAATGCGCCCACCGCGGCCGAGTTGCTGCGCATGGCCGACACCCTGGCCGACGTGGTTATCGAGCGTCACCGCAAACGCAAACGCAAAACCAAACGCATCACGATCGATCTGGATCCCACGGTGGATCCAGCGCATGGCCAGCAGCAACTGACTTTGTTCAATGCGTTCTATGACACCCGCTGTTATCTGCCGATGGCCGGGTTTCTGAGCTTTGATGACGAGGCCGATCAGTATTTGTTTGCTTATGTTCTGCGCGCGGGCAATGCCGCCGCCAAGCTGGGCTGTCTGGCCATCCTCAAGCGGGTGGTTCCCAAGTTGCGCCGCGCCTTTCCGAAAGCCGAGATCCTGATCCGCTTGGATGCCGGTTTTACCGGTTCCGATCTCTACGATTTTTTCGAAGAGAACGGCTTGAAGTACGTCGTGTGCATGGCGCAAAATCCCGTGCTCAAAGGCCTTTGTGACCCGCTGATGGAGCCCGTACGCGAAGCCGTCGCCCGCGATGAAGTCCCCGAGCCGGTGTTCGGGGAAGTTCACTATCAGGCCCGCAGTTGGTCGCATGCGCGGCGGGTCGTGATGAAGGCGGATATGGCGTTGCACCCGCATCGCAAGCCCAAGGAGAACCCGCGTTTCATCGTCACCAATCTCAGTGGCACACCCGAACATGTCTATCGCACCGTTTACTGTGCCCGCGGCGATGCGGAAAACCGCATCAAGGAACTCAAGTACTGCCTGGATATCGATCGCACCAGTTGCACCAGCTTTCTGGCCAACCAACTGCGCGTGCTGATCGCCGCAGCCGCCTATGTCCTGATGCAGGAGCTGCGCCTGCACGCACACAACACATCGTGTGCCCGCGCCCAAGCCAGCACCTTGCGACTGCGTTTACTCAAATTGAGTGCGTGGATTGACGTATCCGTACGCCGAATCGTGATCCACTTTCCCAGCACCGCCCCCTTCGCCGACACATGGCGCAAGATCGCCCGCTCCCTGAGTGCTGTGCCCACCTAGCCAGTCGCCAAGCCGCCGTGAAGACCCCGTCGGAGGCCCTCTCCGCGATCTCGCTCGCGGGAAATCCAGCAAAACACCGGAAAATCCTGGAAATATTTATGCCGACGCGCACGAAGCGAGTGCAGGGGTCAATATTCCACCCGTTTCGCCGCCGTCAGCGTGAAAATCATCCGCGTTCGCGGCTGCTACAAGGAAATCTCAGTCGTTCATGAATAATGCGGGCTAGGAATCTGGGCGGCAGAAACTTTGGATAGCGAGATAGCACGATTGCAGCCCGAAGATTTCTGCCGCCCAGACTCCTATTGATTCGGCCCTTAAATAGTACGACTTTGTACCGTCAAATTTCGTCCAACCTCAACCGTTCGCCCTGAGCCTGTCGAAGGGGTACTCCCAAGCTGTCGAGCCGCTTCGGCCACGTCCTATCATGGTTCGACAGGCTCACCACGAACGGAAGTGGGTGAAGCTTCCCTCATGGTTCTCGTCCCCGCGATGGGAGTAATACCGAGACTATTTATGGGCCGAATCAATAGGAGCCTGTCGGGCGGTTCTCGTGGCGCGGAGCCGCCGACAGGCGATACCGCTGTTCGCGAGGGAAATGCACGGAGCGGCGGGACGATGCTCCGTGCGGCGGAATCCGCTGCGCGGATTCCACCCACCGGAGCCAAATCCGGCAGGTTGCCAGTCCAGTGAATGACAAATTGTCGCAGGTCGGAAACGCCAGGTGAGGCTGGTCGCAGCCGTCAGATGGCTCTGTGAGGGGCGATGGCCGCTGAACGACGACTATTCTCCTGCGCCTCGGGTGGCGGGCGACTGTCCACAGCGTGGGTGCTTCCGGCGATTTATCATCGAAAGCCTGCAAACCGGGTTTATTTCGTGTTAATTGCGTGTTAAGGTCGGGCGGTCAGGGGGGGCCTGACAACCATCGAAGTCGCTGTTTCTCCTGAGGATCCAGACTCGTCCGAGCGGTCGGGTGCGGGTTCCAACAGGTTTAGTTGCAGTTGTATCCAGATGCCACTAACTCACTTCCAAACAGTTGGGGATGATATGAACAAGCAAAGGAAGCCGCTGCGTCTCGCGGCGTTGAGTATTGCGATCGGCATGTGCTTCGCTTCGGCGGCATATGGCCAGTCCAGTGTTACCGGCACCATTTACGGTACTGTTCCGGCACAAGCCGGTTCGACCGTCATCGTCGAGAATATGGATACGGGACAACGCCTGAGCTTCACGGCGGACTCCCAGGGGCGTTATCGCGCCACGTCGCTGCCGAGCGGTCGCTACAAGGTGACCCTGCAGAAAGATGGCGTCGATGTTGCGAGCCGCGAAGGCATCGCGGTCAACATCGCCAGCGGAACCGACGTCTCGTTTGCGGATGGATCGAGTTCTGTCCAGACTCTCGAAGGTGTCCAGGTTACCGCCAATGCGATTCCGCAGATCGACGTTTCCCAGGTCGATACGCGCACCGTGTTCACTTCGGAAACGATGAGCAAGATCTCGATTCCGCGTAACCTGGCCAGCGTCGCCCTGCTCGCACCAAGCGTCGTCAAGAACGACAGCTACACCGATGCCAACGGAACCACGATCCCGAGCTTTGGTGGATCGGCATCGTCGGAGAATGCCTACTACGTTAACGGCTACCCGGTGACCAATCCGCTCACCGCGATCGGTTTCTCGACCCTGCCGTTTGACGCGATTGACCAGGAACAGATCCTCACCGGCGGTTACGGTGCGGAATTCGGTCGTTCGACCGGCGGCGTGATCAATATCGTCACCAAGCGCGGTACCAACGAATGGAAATTCGGCGCCTATGACATCTGGTCGCCCGAGCAACTGCGCGCCAACCCGCGCAATCGCTACTACCCGGACACCGGTTTTTACGGCCCGGACAACGCGAATCCGGCTGAGCGGACCGATGGCACCCTCGATCAGTATCGCAACGCCAACCAGTTCTGGAACAACACGATCGGTGCCTATGTCGGCGGCGCGATCGTTCCGGATCGCCTGTTCATCCGCCTCGATGCCGAGCTGGAGCGCGACAAGGGCACCACCATTCGGACCTTCAGTTCGTCCACTCCGACCACGCCCGGAGGTTATACCGACTACACCCGCGACCAGCCGCGCTGGTCGGCCAAGGTCGACTGGAACATCACCAACAATCACATCATCGAGTTCACCGCGGTATCGGATGTACGCAAGTTCAACAGTGATGGCTACACCTTCAGCTACGACGACTTTTCGCACGGCGACGTGAAGAACTACGGTCTCGACGACAAGGACGATTCGCGTCTGTATGTCGCGCGCTACACCGGCTACCTCACCGACGATCTGACCGTTTCGGCCCTGTACGGCCAGCAGAAGATCAACCATTCGACAAATCCCTTCGGCTATGACCCGAACTGTCCGCGCATCTCGGCCGGTGCCAGTGCGCGTCTTCCGCAGTTCAACTACACGGGTTGCCAGACCGCCGCAAATGCTCCACTTCCGGGTGCCAACGACAAGACCGAAGGCGGTCGTCTCGATGTGACCTATCGCATCGGCGATCACGAAATTCGCGCCGGCTATGATCGCAATGATGCAAGATCGGTGGCAGGTACCTCCTACGCCGGCGGCTTCGTCTGGGTCTACTCGCGCGCAAGCAATCCAGCTGCTCCGATTGCTGCGTCAGACGGCGTCGGTGCCCCGGCCGGCAATGGCGGTTTCGGTGACCAGGGTTATTACGTGCGCCGCCAGTATTTCACCCAGGTCGGCAATATCAAGACCTCGCAGGAAGCGCAGTTCATCGAGGATCGCTGGCAGTTGACCGACAACTTCCTGTTGTCGCTTGGTCTGCGCAACGAGCAGTTCACCAACTACACCGGTGGTGGTGAGCCTTACATCAGCCAGCGTCATCAGCTCGCCCCGCGCGTCGGCGCGGTCTGGGATGTGAACGGGGATTCCTCGCTCAAGATCTACGGCAATGGCGGTCGCTACCATCTGGTCCTGCCGAGCAATGTCGCCCTGCGCGGAGCATCGGCCTCGACCTACACCCGCGAATACTTCACCTATAGCGGTGTCGATCCGGTGACCGGCGCTCCGACCGGCACGACCAATATTCCGGTCGATCCCAGCTTTGGCACACTTTGTCCGGGTAGCCAATACCTGGTCTCGTCGAACCTCGAGTGTGGCAATGCGCCGGATCCACGCACCGTTGCTGCGATCGATATCAAGTCGCATTACCAGGATGAGTTCATCGTCGGCATGGAGCAGGCGATCAATTCGGACTACAGCTGGGGCGCCAAGGGCACCTATCGCGCCTTGAAGAGCGCGATCGACGATACCTGCACACCGGCTCTCGGTGGTGGTTGCTTCCTGTTCAATCCGGGTGAGGACAACACGTTCTATCAGGATCCGGGCGATGGCACCCTGGTGCCGGTGCACTACACGGCCGAACAACTCAATCTGCCCAAGCTCAAGCGCAAGTACCTTGCCCTCGAGTTCTTCCTTGAGCATCAGTTCACCAATGACTGGTACGGCAAGGTGACCTATACCTGGTCGCGCAACTTCGGCAATACTGAAGGTCAGTTGGCTTCCGATCTCGATACCGGTGGCGGTGGTCAGGGCGATGTCTCGCAGACCCAGGATTGGGATCTGCCGCAGCTGATGGTTGGTGCCAACGGTTTGCTGCCAAATCATCGTGCCCATCAGTTCAAGCTCTTCGGTTACTACAAGCTCAATGAAGAGTGGTTGTTCGGTGGAAGCTCGATCATTGCCTCGGGACGTCCGAAGAACTGCACGAGCTACTATCCGAGCGCTGATCCAGGCCTCTATAACGGTGCCTACTACTACTACTGCGGTATCGCCGGAACAGGAACGCAGGCGGATCCGTCCAGCCCGGGTTATGTCCCGCCGTCGTCCGATTACGGCCCATCTCCGCGCGGTTCTCATGGAACAACGCCATGGACCTACTCGGTCAACCTCAACGTGTCGTATGTCCCAAACTGGGCCGACAAGAAGCTGACCCTGCAGCTTGATGTGCTCAATCTGCTCAATCGTCAGGTTGCGGGCTCGACTAACTCCCGGTATTCGAGAAACCGCACCGAGCCGAGCCAGTTCTACGGCCAGGAGTTGAGCTTCGGTGCACCACGTTCGTTCCGCATCACCGCTCGTTACGATTTCTGACGAGCTGCAACACGCCGCCAGCTTAGGCTGGCGGCAAGCTTCATCTCCAACGTGTCACTTGAACCGCCGATGGCAGCATCGGCGGTTTTTTTGTGTACGAATCCACGACTCCTGGCGCAAATTGTTTCGGCCGCTCGCGTTGAGCGTGTCGATGTGCGGCCCCGAGCGGCTTATTCGCAGAGTAACGTCGCAATCAATAGTGAACTGCGCTGGTCAATCGTCGAACAGTGCAGCCAGCTTGGCGATACTTGAACTGGCTACTTCCTTGCGCTGAGCTTCATCTTGTTCTGTATCGCGGCCCGACCAGTGCAGGTCGGAGGCCGGCAATTCGGCAAGGAATCGGCTCGGATCATTGGCGAGGATCTCGCCGAAGCGGCGCTTGCGCCGGGTGAAACTGAGGGCCAATTGCTCCTTGGCGCGGGTGATGCCGACGTACATCAGGCGGCGTTCCTCATCGAGGCGACCTTCATCGATGCTGGCCTCGTGCGGGAATGAGCCTTCCTCGACACCGATGATGAAGACGAAACGAAATTCGAGCCCCTTGGCCGAATGCAGGGTCATCAGGCGCACCGCGTTGCCCGGATCATCTCGGTCACCATGGGTGAGCAGGGCGAGCTGGGCAGCCAGATCACCGGCCGCACCTTCCTTCTGCATTGCGCGGAACCACTCGCTGAGTTCCTTGAGGTTTTCGACTCGACGCGCACGCAACCCGGGTTCCTTGATCTGCGCAGCGATGTGATCGGCATAGCCGATTCGTTCGATCAGTTGATCGACCAGATCGGCTGCGGCACTGCGTTCGGCGGTGCGCGCGAGATCGCGCATCAGGCTCACGAATCCGACCAGGGCCGAGGCCGGGCGTGCCGCCAAACCGGCCAACACGGTGTCGTTCTGCGCTGCTCGAAACATTGAGACATGGCGTGCACCGGCCGCCTGGCCGAGCTTTTCCAGTGAGGTTGCACCGATGTCGCGGCGCGGAATATTGACGATGCGCAGGAACGCCGCATCATCATCCGGATTGTTGATCAGGCGCAGATAGGCGAGCAGATCCTTGACCTCGGCACGTTCGAGAAACGCCGTGCCGCCGCTCAGGTGATATGGCACGCGGGCGATGCGCAGGGCTTTTTCCAGCGCACGCGACTGGTGATTGCCGCGATAGAGGATGGCGAATTCGTTCCAGCGCGCCTTGTGCTTTTCAGCCAGATGCGCGATCTCGGCGGCGACACGTTCGGCCTCGTGCTCGTCGTCGCGACATTCGAGCACGCGGATTGGCGGGCCTTCGGCGGCTTCGCTCCAGAGTTTCTTCTCGAACAGATGATCGTTGTTGGCGATCAGCGCATTGGCGACACGCAGAATGCGTCGCCCGCAACGGTAGTTCTGTTCGAGCTTGATCACCTTGAGCTTGGGATAGTCTCGGGAAAGCTCGCCGAGATTCTCGGGATTCGCGCCGCGCCAGGCGTAGATGCTCTGGTCATCGTCACCGACCGCAGTGAACATGCCGCGCTCACCGGCCAGCAACTTGACCAGACGGTATTGCGCGATGTTGGTGTCCTGATACTCGTCGAGCAGCAGATAGCGGATGCGTTCCTGCCACGCCGCGCGCACCTCTTCGTCGCTTTCAAGGATCTGCAGCGGCAGGCGGATCAGGTCGTCGAAATCGACCGCATTGAAGGCGGCAAGGCGCTTCTGGTAGGCCGCATAGATGGCTGCCGCCTCGCGCTCGCGCACACCGCTCGCAGCCGCCTCGGCCTGTTCGGGTGTAAGGCCTTCATTCTTGGCCCGCGAAACCAGCGACTGCAGCGCCCACAGCGCATCGTTCTTGATCCCGTTCGGTGCGAGTTCCTTGATCAGTCCCTGGCTGTCGTCGGCATCAAGCACGGAAAAACCGCGACGCAAATTCGCACGAGCATGCTCGATCTGCAGAAACTTGAGCCCAAGCGCGTGAAACGTGCACACGGTCAGCCCTTCCGCAGCCGGCCCCTGGATCAGCTTGCCGACCCGCTCACGCATCTCGCGCGCGGCCTTGTTGGTAAACGTGATCGCCGCGATCTTCGATGCCGACAGGTTTTTGCGCTTGACCAGATGCGCAATCTTCTCGGTGATCACCCGCGTCTTGCCCGAACCCGCGCCAGCAAGCACAAGCAGCGGGCCATCGCAGTATTCAATGGCGGCACGTTGATGGGGGTTGAGCATGTTGAGGCGGGAGTGGGGAGTGGGGAGTGGGGAGTGGGGAGTGGGGAGTAGGCAAGCGCCAACACCCGCGCAGGATTTTCGCATAGACGACAGGCCAAGCCACCAATCGCATGACGAAGTCGCCGAACGCGGGCACAATCACATGCTTCTGCGTTACCGACTCCCCACTCCCGACTCCCCACTCCCGTTTTTCAATGTCCAAACTCTATTTCTATTACTCGGCCATGAATGCCGGCAAGACGACGACGCTGTTGCAGAGCGCCTACAACTATCACGAGCGCGGCATGCGTACGCGCATCCTTACGCCGAAGCTCGACAACCGCGCGGGTGAGGGTGTGGTTGCCTCGCGGATCGGGCTCAAGGCCGAGGGCCTGCGCTTTGATCGCGAAGACGATCTGCTTGCGCTGATCGATGCCGATATCGTCGCCAACGGCAAACTCGATTGCGTGCTCGTCGACGAGGCGCAGTTCCTGAGCAAGGCCCAGGTCTGGCAATTGACCGATGTGGCCGACAAGCGCGGTATTCCGGTCCTCGCCTACGGTCTGCGCACAGATTTCCGCGGCGAGCTGTTCGAGGGCAGCCAGTTCCTGCTCGCCTGGGCCGACAAGCTTGAAGAGATCAAGACGATCTGCCATACCGGGCGCAAGGCGACCATGGTTGTACGCGTCGATGAACATGGCCGCGCAGTCACCGACGGCCCCCAGGTCGAGATCGGCGGCAACGATCGCTACGTGTCAGTCAGCCGCGCCGAGTTCAAGAAGATCGTCGCCGGCGAAGGCCGCATTGAATTGCAGCAACCGGTCTTGCCTTTGGGGCAGTGAGCGGTTAGCCGTAAGCGGTGAGCGGGAAAAGCAGATTGACGTGATCGTTCGCCTCAAGGTGAGGGGCCATGAATTCGGGGCCTTCGTGAAATCGCCGACCTGGTGGGTTCGTTCTGCGATCGAACGCTTCTGGTTGGAAGTGGAGGAAAAGTGTCAGCGCGCAGTACTGACCCACAAAAGCGGGACAAGCAGATTGACGTGATCGTTCGCTTCAAGCTTACGGGCCATGAATTCGGGGCCTTCGTGAAATCGCCGACCTGGTGGGTTCGTTCTGCGATCGAACGCTTCTGGTTGGAAGTGGAGGAAAAGTGTCAGCGCGCAGTACTGACCCACAAAAGCGGGACAAGCAGATTGACGTGATCGTTCGCTTCAAGCTTACGGGCCATGAATTCGGGGCCTTCGTGAAATCGCCGACCTGGTGGGTTCGTTCTGCGATCGAACGCTTCTGGTTGGAAGTGGAGGAAAAGTGTCAGCGCGCAGCACTGACCCACAAAAGCGAGAGCGCAGGAGGCGGGATGGCTCGCGCCCTACGGAACTACCAATTTGCTTTCCCCACTCCCTACTCCCCACTCCCGCTCAATGCTGGCACTGAGCGCAATAGAACGTCGAACGCTGACCCAGCGTGATCGAGCGGATGGCCGAATCGCAGTTGCGGCAGGGTTCGCCGGCGCGGCCGTAGACATACAACTCCTGCTCGAAGTAACCCGGTACGCCATCGGGTGAAATGTAAGCGTCCGGCCACGACACCTCGCATTGCTGCGCAGTGTGGGTTAGGCCGCAGGCTTCCAGCGATGCGGCAGCAGAGTGTCGATGTCGCGATCAAGGGTGGTTGGCAGACGTGTCAGCACGTCGGTAAGCCAGGCGAGTGGTTCGTGGCCGTTGGCCTTTGCGGTGGCGAGCAGACTCATGATGGCGGCGGCCCGTTTGCCGGCGGTTTCGGAGCCGGCAAACAACCAATTCTTGCGTCCCAGGGCGATGGGCCGGATTGCATTCTCGATCGGGTTGTTGTCGATCGGGTAGCTGCCGTCCTCGGCATAGCGGATGAGGGCTGGCCAACGACGCAAGGTGTAGTCGATGGCATTGGCCGTACCGCTATCGTCCAGGATGGTGGGACGCAGCATTTCCAGCCAGGACTTGATGGTATTGAGCGTTGGCACGGCATGGCGCTGACGATGGGCGAGTCGTTCCTCGACCGTCATCGCCTTTGCCTCGGCCTCAATGCGATACAGCGCCGCGATGCGCTCGATCGCCTCCTGGGCGACTTTGCTGCCGCTGGCTTTGTACCGATCAACAAACTTGCGCCGCGCATGCGCCCAGCATGCAAGCTCGGCCACGCCTTTTGCGAACAGGGCTTTGTAGCCACCGTAGTCGTCAACCATCAGCGCGCCGCCATACGTGCCGAGAAAATCCCTGGCATGTTGTCCGCTGCGGCTGGTGCAGAAGTCGAAGGCGATGATCGGCGGTCCGATGCCGCTACGATACGCAAATAGATAGCTGCGATGAATCGTGCCCTTGCCGGGCTTGAGCATGCCGACGGTTGTTTCATCGGCGTGCAGGATCGTCTGATTGCGTAGCTCGCCCTGCAAGCGATCCACCAAGGGCTGCAAGGCCACGCCGCATGCCCCGATCCACTCGCCTTGGGTCGAGCGTGGGATATCGACTCCACTGCGGGCGTAGATGGCTTCCTGCCGATACAGCGGCAAGTGATCGACATACTTGGCCACGATGACGTGGGCCAGCAGATCCGGTGCGGCGATGCCGCGATCAATCACCGTCGGTGCCACCGGCACCGCCGTGATCGTTTCGCACGCGCGACACGCGTACTGCGGATAGACGTCGCGGCGTACGAAGAAGGTCAACGGCTTGCATGACAGTTTTTCGCTGACATGGTCACCGATGTGGCTGAGTGCGCCACCGCACTGGCCACACGCGCACCTCGACGGTTCATGCCGGGTCTCGACCCGCTCCAGATCTTCGGGCAACGCACGGCGCTTGGGGGACAGACGCGGACGCGCGGGCGCGGCGTCTGTCGACGCTGACGATTGCAGCGCTTCCAGTTCGGCCTCCACGGCGGCGATGTCCGCCGCCATGGTCTCTTCGAACAAGTGCCGCTGGGCCGGATCCATCTTCTCCGAGCGCGCCGCGAACTGGATCCGGCGCAGCCGCGCGATCTCGGCGGTGAGCTTGGCGATGTTGGCGTTGCGCTCGGTGATGGTGCGCTCGTGGCGGGCGATGAGGTGATCGCGTTCGGCGATGCAACGCTCGTGATTGGCGATGACTTGCAGCTTCTCAACCACCAACGCGCGTAGCGTTTGAACGTCGGTGATGGCGTCGAGTTGCGTGTGATCCATGAATCACAGAGTAGCCATTTACACCCGCTTTGCCAAGTCCTTTTGCGCGCTCAATCGACGCCAATCCACACCGGCACACAACCAGGCAAATTGCTCCGGCTGCAGTGACCAGGTTTGGCTTCCGGAATGCGGCCAGATGAAGCGTCCCTGCTGCAGCCGACGCACCGCCAGCCACGTTCCCTGCGCATCGCAACACAGCACCTTGATGCGTGTTGCCGCGCGGTTGCGAAAGACGTAAGCAGTACCCTCCATCGGATTGCGATCCAGATGCTCACGCACATACACCAGCAATCGATCCATCCCACAGCGCAGATCCATCGGGGCCGTCACCAACCACCAACCCGTTGGACTCAGCATGTCAGCAACGCCTGCAGCGTCGGCAACCAGCGTGCCGATGCCATGCCGAGGGGCAACTGCACCTGCAAGCCATTCGGCAAGCGCACTTCGATCGCCCCAGCGACCGACTCCGGCTCGCCAACCAGGATCGGCATCAGCGAAAGCGATGGCGGCACCAACAGCGGCCGACTCAACACGCGCCGCCAATAGCCAAAACTCGGCAAACTCAAAGCATGCTGACGGCAATACGCTACCTGAGTCAGGCCGCTGCTCTGCCATCCTGCCAGGTGACCCTTCCAAAACTCCGACTTGCTGACCATACGTGCGCTCCATTGTTAACGAGCGCATATCGCAGCAAACCCGAGCGGCGAGTTACAGGTGTCGTGGGCAGTCGCTTACGGTGAAATGAAGTCGCGCAGGGTTGTGCCGCCGCGTTCGATGGCGTAACCGAGTATGCGTTTGATGGCCTCGGCGAGTCGCGCGTAGCGCTCGCGCGAAACCAAGCCGGCCTTGCGTCGTGGATCGATGCCGGCCGCGAACAGCGCCTCGGCCGCGTAGATGTTGCCGACGCCGACCACGATGGCCTGATCCATGATGAAGGTCTTGATCGCCGCCGAGCGGCCGCGCGAAAGCCGCCACAGATGATCGCCATCGAAATCATCGCTTAGCGGCTCGGGCCCTAGTCGTGCGAGCAACTCGTGCATGCTGCCAGGCGGTTGCCAGAGCAGACAGCCAAAGCGGCGCGGATCGGTGAAGCGCAGGATGCGCCCCGAGTCGAGCAGCCAGTCGAAGTGATCGTGCTTTCCGGGTGCCGTGTCGGGATCGAGCACGCGCAGACTGCCCGACATGCCGAGATGAAGCAGGGCGCTACCCGCCTGTGTGTGCACGAGCAGATATTTTGCGCGGCGCTCGATCGATTCGATGCTCTGGCCGGGCAGAGTGGCGATCACGGATTTCGGAATCGGCCAACGCAGCTTTGGCTGGCGGATGACGAGCTTCGAAATGCGCTTGCCGAGCAAGTGCGGGGTGATGCCACGTCGGGTCGTTTCAACTTCGGGAAGTTCTGGCATTGGCGGGTCTCAGTGGGAATTCGCCGCCGCTGTGCCGAACAGCCCATTGATCTGTTCGACGCTCATTGCATAGGTCAGCGCAGGCGCATCGCGTTGCAGATAAACCTTCTCGCCATCTCGAACCAGTTGAAAGTGAATCCGCGCGCCATCGTCACGCACGAGTTCGGCATGTGCCAACGCCGGCATCGAAGGTGAGCTGCCTTGGGCTGTCACGCGGCTGGCCTGCTCACTCGACCAGACCTCGGTCAAATCAGGACGATCAATGCCGTTGATTTGCACGCTGCTCAGATGCAATCCGCGAGGAAGCAGATGGCGATCAAGTTCGCTCGCCGGTGCGGCGACCAGGAATGGGCTGAAACGATCCGGAACCATTGCAATCGTGTCGCCGATGCGCACGTAACGGTCGCCATTGAAGGCATCGGTTGTTCCGATATCGAAATGCTCAGCGTCGAGATCGAGACTGATCAGCGCGGGCTCCAGGCCGATCTTCTTTGCATCCAGGCTGGAGAACGCTCGTCGGCTGCGTACCGGCGATGCGGCGATCGAGAGCAGCCGCGCAACCTGCGCGTCGTCCGCAGGCAGGTCGTACGGCTCGCGCATCATCCAGTGGCCGTCGATGCGCTCGAAGCGGCGTGGCGTGCATTGCAGGCAAGCAACGAGTACGTGCTCAATCTTTGCCGGGTCAAGTGCGCTGAGCGGCGGCTCGAATCCCGCGACCTCCTTGCCGACTTGCCAGTACGCGGCGAAACCGAGCGCGGCAACGATGCCGATCAGAATCAGATTGGTGCGCGTCGCGCTTTTCATCAGCGCCGCCGACGTCGGCGCCAGATCCACAGCCCGCTACCGGCAAGCAGGATTGGCAGGCCAAGGAGGAAACCGAAACTGACAATGGCCAGCACGGCATCGGAAAGCTTGATCTCACGGTCTGCCGCGGCCGGTTCGGGAACGCTGATCAGGGCATCATCGGCCAGTAACCAGTCGAATATACGCGTTCCGAAATCACGATTGCCGCCATTGCCAAGATAGCTGTTGGAAAGGAAATCACCATCGCCAATGGCGACGACGCGTTGCTCGCGAGCGCCGGGACGTGGCGACAAGCGCGTCATCGCGAAGCCGAAGTCCAGCGGGCCGGAAATCTCACCATTGGCGCCGTCGTAGCGAACGTCACCGGCCGCTTCGCCGGCTTTCGGGATATGCCCGGTTTCGTTCCACGATTGCGCCGAGCTTTGCAGGATCGACTTGAAATCCCACTGCGGCGGCGCAAGCTGAGCGATCGCGACCGGCTGCGGAAACAAGGTGCCGAGATCGAAATCCTTGTCGATCGCATGCGCAGGGTAGCGATTGACTGCGACAAAGCTGGGATCCTGGATGCCGTAAGCCTGGCTCGCACCGTCGACGATCACACCGGGCAGGACGCGAATCGACAAAGCCTCGGCGAGCGCATCGAGACCATTGTCCTCATCGGCTTCGAGCAGCCAGAGGAGGTTGCCGCCGCGTTCAACGTAATCGACGATCGCCATCGCTGCCGGCCCATCAAGCGCGACGCGCGGATTGGCGATGACGAGCAGGTCGACGTTGTCCGGAACCTTTCCCATCGCGGCCAGGGCGAGGTTGAGGCTGTGGATGCCGCGCTGCTTGAGAGTCGCGCCAAATTGGCCGAGATCGGCATTGGCAACGCCATCGGGTTTGCGTTCGCCTTCGCCTTCAAGGAAGGCAACCAGGCGTTCACGGGGGCGCGACAGGCGCAGCAAGGCACTGCTGATGTCAGTTTCACTCAAGATCTTGAGGCGCTCACTGCGGCCGTCGTAGCGCAGCTCGAGTTCGCCATCGATCTGCACGCCAGCATCGCGCATTGCGTCAGGATCGGCGTCGGGATCGACGAAACGCAGACTCAGATCCGATTTGACCCGTTCGTAGCGTCCGACAACATCACTGATCGTCTCGCGCAGGTTGCCTTGCGGGCGCGCGTAGGAAACGATTTCGACCGGGCCATTCATTGATTTTAGAAGTTGCGCGGACGAGTCCGAAAGACTCGCTCGCCGCATCTGACTCCAGTCAGTTGTGTACGAATACCTCGTGCTGAGAAAACCCACAATAAGCGCGATCGCGACCAAGAGAGAAACGTGGATTAGGTTGCTGAGGCGCTCACTCATAAGTCAGCTCCGCGTCCGCAGCGTGTTAAGTCGGCGAGCGGCAATAAACAAGGCAAGTGAGATGACTAGCGCAAAGTAGACAATGTTTATGCTAGAGACGAGTCCAGCCAAGAATGGTTCTAAGTGCGTGAAAAGCGACAGCCAGTTGATCAGGGCATTATCGATTCCCTGGTTGCGCGCGCCCATGTCAAGCGTCGCAAGCTGTCTGCCTATGAGAACCGCCGCTGCGGCAGCAAGGGTGGGGTTCGAGGTCCACGCGGAACAAGCCACACCAATCGCGACTAATGCAGCCGTATAGAGAAAAAGCCCAAGAGATGCGGCGGCGATTCGCCCCAAATCTAGGGCAGTTCCAATCTCGAGGCTTAAAGGCATTGAAATGGCGATTACTAGCACTAGTGCGGCCAAGAACAGCGAGCCGATGTATTTTCCCAGAATGATGTTGAGGTCGTTGATTCCAGACGCTTGTAGCAGCACTAGTGTGTGTGATCGCCGCTCACCGGCGATACTTAGCATTGTAAGTAGCGGCACTATGAATAGCATCAATTCCGACACGTAGCGAAACAGTGGAATGACTATCAGGTCGGTCGCGCCTGGCGCATTTGGAAGGGCGCCAAGTTTAGGTGCAAGGCGCAAAAATTCATCCAGTGCGATGAGGAAGAGCCAAGCGAAGAACGCGCAGACAAGAGCCAAGAGAAGCCAGGCAAATGGTTGAGAGAACTGGCGGCGAACCTCATTGCCAACAAGCAGTCGGATAATACTCATGTGGCGTCTCCGCCAATCACTGTTTTTCCAGCGATGTGCACGAACATTTCCTCGAGTGCATTGCCATCTGATCGAAGTTCCAGCAAGCCGTAGCCGTGATCAATTATTGCTTTAGCGAGTTCACCGGAGTTGGATCCATGCTTGAGACCGATGCGCCAACGCCTGGCGTCGATGACTTGCGCGCTCGCGACCATGGGCATGCGCAACCACGCGTCCTTGTCGACATCAAGTTCGATATGCACACGCAGCGCGCTGCCTGCATCGATCTCGGACAGCACGGCTGAATGGCGCAGACGTCCTCGATGCAGGATCGCGACGCGGTCGCAGCAGGCGAGCACGTCCGAAAGTACATGGGTTGAAAGCACGACCGCATGATCTTGAGCGAGCGTGCGGATCAACTCGCGCAGACGCAGCGCCTGGATCGGGTCAAGCCCCGATGCCGGTTCGTCGAGCACGATCAGGGCCGGTTCGTGAATGATTGCCTGGGCAAGGCCGACGCGTTGGCGGAATCCTTTCGACAGCAAGCTGGTCAGTCGATGGCGCATTTCGCCAAGTTCGCAGCGCTCGATGGCTTTTTCCACGGCGGCGCTGACAGACGATCGCTCGACGCCATGCAGGCGCGCGCAGAAGCGCAGGTATTCCTCGACGTTCAGTTCGCCATACAGCGGCGGCTCCTCGGGCAGATAACCGATGTCGCGACGGGCGCGTTCAGGATTTGTGTAGAGGTCGAAGCCAGCGAGAGTCACCCTCCCCGAACTTGGTGCGAGCAAGCCCGACATCATGCGCAGGGTGGTCGATTTGCCGGCGCCGTTGACGCCGAGCAGGCCCAGTACCTCGCCACGTTCGAGACTCAGGTCGAGATCCTCGACGATCACGCGCCCGGACATCCGCCGGGAAACGCGAGCAAGGGAAAGCACAGGGGAGGATTCATTCATGCCGCGGGGATTGTTCTTTCTATTGATGAGAAGGGCAAGGGGCGCGCTGGTTCTTTGTATTTTCCGGCACGCGTATTCGGTGCCGTGATTCATTGTCTGCCGATACCTGCTCGTCGTTCCTGCGCTGGTCGAGGCCCAATGATTTCGCTGTGTTTCTTTACGCTTCTGAGGAGTGCGGCTTTCCCGCCCTCGCGTTGCATAGATTTTCGTGGGAGCGACTTCAGTCGCTTGTCCCCTCTTGGGGGCGATGCTCGACCCTTTACGCTCCTTCGTCGCGCGGCATCCCTGCCGAATTTCACTCGCCTCAGGCGAGCGAGTCACTTTCTCTTGCGTGGCCAAGAGAAAGTAACCACTGCGCCGCAGGAGCGGCGCGAACAGCGAAGCTGGCCCGCAGGGCGTAGGGCAGGAGCCCGGAGTCAAGAGAAGGCCACCCCACACTCACGCCTTGCGCACAGTCCCTGTGCTCCAGGTCCGCGAGCCTGCTCCGGGGTTCGCCGACAGTCCATCCGTGGACTGGCGTCGAACTGGCCCACGTCCTGTGGGCCATCCTTCGGACAATTCCTCCACAGGCCCGCCGCGAGTGACGGGACCCTGATAGCGCGCATCCTGCGCGCCGAAGCAACAGCAAAAAGCCAAAGCAACAGCATGCGGGTATCTGCTTTGTCTTGGCTGCGCAGGATGTGCAGTGGCCGGGGCCCCTATGCAGTGGCAACGTGACGTAGGGATAGCCCGCAGGGTGGGCGCGAGGGACCGCGCCCAGTTCGACGCCAGTCCAAGGATGGACTGTCGGCGAACCCCCGGAGTCGCGTTGCGCAGTCGCAGGGCAGGAGCCCGGAGACCGCTTCATCGGGGTGGCCTTTCTTTGGGCCATGTTTCTTTGGCCACTCAAAGAAAGGTGGCTCGCTCGCCTGAGGCGAGTGAAAAAAGGCAGGGATGCCGCGCGACGAAGGAGCGTGCTTTAGAGGCCCAGCGTCACTGGAAATTGGCCTTTGCCGAAGTGACGAATCGGCAGAGCCGCACGCCTCGCGCACGGGCCAGCTTCAACACGTATGAAACAAAAAACCCGCCGAAGGGCGGGCTTTTTGTTATTCAAATTGAACAGAAGCAGAGTCGCTGGACCCCGGCCTGCGCCGGGGTGAAGCATTGGCAACGGCCACGCGCTCAGCGCGTGGGCCAATGCTTCACTTGATCTTGGCTTCCTTGTAGGCCACGTGCTTGCGTACGACGGGATCGTATTTCTTGATCTCCATCTTATCTGGCGTGGTCTTCTTGTTCTTGTCGGTTGTGTAGAAATGGCCGGTGCCGGCGGAGGACACGAGGCGGATTTTGTCGCGCTTGGATGCCATGATTCAATACTCCTCAGATCTTCTCGCCGCGCGCACGCAGCTCGGCAATGACTACTTCAATACCCTTCTTGTCGATCGTGCGCAGACCGTGGCTCGATACCTTGAGCTTGATCCAGCGATTCTCGCCGACGACCCAGAAGCGGCGTTCGTGGAGATTCGGCAACCAGCGGCGGCGGGTCTTGTTGTTGGCGTGTGAAACGTTATTACCGGACTGGAAACTCTTTCCGGTGACTTGGCATACCTTGGACATGCGAACCTCGTCATTGTCGGTTACCGCCCTTGGCCAGGACGGAAGCGGCCCAGCGGCGACAGTGCGCCACACGATGCTGGGGGTGCTTCGGCAATGCGACAGAAGGGTCGTGTACCGGGATCTGTCCATCCGGAAAAGCCGGTGGAACGCGTCGAAGCTAGCCGCGCTTTATAGCCTAAAGCACCGGATAGGGCAAGCTTTGGCGGCTCAGACTTCCTTGGTTTCCGTGCGTTTCGACCGGCGGATCAGCCAGCCCACACCGCGCAGGTCGGCGATACCGACCAGGGCGCGGTTGAGGTTGTTGTACTTGGAAACACCAGCGCTGCGTTCGCGATGATTGACCGGCACGCTCTTGACCTGCCATCCGGCACGTTGCATCAGGGCCGGCAGGTAGCGGTGCATATGGTCGAAATAGGGCAGGTCGAGAAAGGCCTCGCGTTCGAACAGTTTGATGCCGCAGCCGGTATCGGGCGTTTCATCGCGCAGCAGGCGACTGCGGATGGCATTGGCCAGCTTCGACGCGATGCGCTTGCTGCCGGTATCCTTGCGTTCGACACGCCAACCGGCAAACAGCTTGATCTGCGCGGGCGATTGATCGCGCATCGCGAGCAGCTTCGGGATGTCGGCCGGATCATTCTGACCGTCGCCATCGAGGGTCGCGATCCAGGCACCGCGTGCGGCCTTGATGCCGTTGCGGATGGCCGTACTCTGGCCGCTTTGCCTGACATGGTGGATCACGCGCAGTTCGGGATTGTCGGCCTTGGCTGCGCTGAGCACGGCAAGCGTGTCGTCCTTGCTGTCGTCGTCAACGTAGACGATCTCGAAATCGGTAACGCCGCGCAGGGCCGTCGTGATCTCGTTGATCAGCGGCAGGACATTGTCGCGCTCATTGAATACCGGCACGACGACGGAAAGCTGGGTCATGGCCCGGATCCTTTGATGAATAGGTCGACAGCCAATGCGGTTGTCGATCGAGTCGGCAATTATCGCCGATCTCTTCGTTCAGCCCAAATCGAGGGCTACGCGGAACCCATGGAAAAAGCAGTATGTCGAGCTTGCCCGCCATTGTAGGAGCCCCTTCAGGGGCGAGCCTTGCGCGGTCTTGCTGAAAAGCTCGCCCCTGAAGGGGCTCCTACAGAGTCAATTCTGCCTCAGCGAATGCGACCGAGGATTCCGTCGAGCTCATCCAGGCTGTGATAGCTGATAACGAGCTTGCCGCGTCCGCCACGACCATGGTTGATCGCAACACGCGCGCCAAGTTTTTCGGCAAGTTCGGATTCCAGTGCCACGATGTCGCCATCGCGCTTCGGTTTCGCCGGTTTGCCCTTGGGCAGCTCGGTCGCATTGCGCACGGCTTCTTCCAGCTCGCGCACGGTCCATTCATCGTCGGCTGCCTTGCGTGCCAGCGCGATGGCGCGCGCTTCGGGCAAGGTCAGCAGGGCGCGTGCATGGCCCATCTCAAGCCTGCCCTGATCGAGCAGTTCGCGAATCTCTTCGGGAAGATCGAGCAGGCGCAGCAGGTTCGATACCGAGGCGCGTGAGCGGCCGACGGCATCGGCGGCCTGCTGGTGGGTCAGCTTGAATTCGGCGATCAGACGTGCCAGCGATTGCGCTTCTTCGAGCGGCGAAAGGTCTTCGCGCTGGATGTTTTCGATCAGGGCGATCGCAATCGCGGCGCGATCATCGATATCGCGAACCAGGGCCGGAATTTCGCTCATGCCGGCCAACTGGCTGGCACGCCAGCGGCGTTCACCGGCGATCAGTTCGAATCGACCACCGGCGACGCTGCGCACGATGATCGGCTCGATTACGCCTTGCGCCTTGATCGACTCGGCCAGCTCCTGAAGGAGATCCTCATCGAAACGCCGGCGTGGCTGGTACTTGCCGGCACTGATCAAAGTCACTGCCAGCGAGCGCAATTCTTCCTGCGATCCGGTCGCGGAACTGCCCGATTCGTCGTGGTCGTCACTGCCGCCGAGCAGGGCGTCGAGGCCTCGTCCGAGCCCCAGCCCGCGTTTCTTTGCTGCCATTGCTTATGCTTCCTGACTGGCTGGTTTTGCGGCCGGTGTGCGCTCGCGTCGGAGCATCTCGCCGGCAAGGCCGAGATAGGCGATCGCCCCGCGCGACTCGCGATCATAGAGATTGATTGGTTTGCCGTGGCTCGGCGCTTCGGCCAGACGGATGTTGCGCGGAATGATCGAGCGCAACAACTTTTCGCCGAAATGCTTGTGCAATTGCGCCGAGACATCGTTGCTGAGATTGTTGCGCACGTCGTACATGGTGCGCAGCAGGCCTTCGATTTCGAGGCCCGGATTGAGGCGCTTGCGCACGGCCTTGATCGTATCGACCAGACTCGAAAGTCCTTCGAGGGCGAAGTACTCACATTGCATCGGGATCAGGACGCCATGTGCTGCGGTCAAGGCATTCAGGGTCAGCAGGTGCAGGGATGGTGGGCAATCAATCAGGATCGTGTGGTAGCGATCGCCGAGCTTGTCGAGCTGTTCCTTGAGGCGGTGCTCACGCGCCAGGGCGTCCATCAGTTTGATCTCGGCTGCGGTCAGATCGCCGCTGCCGGGCAGCAGGTCGAAGCCACCTTCGGTCTTGACGATGGCATCCTCGATCGCCGCTTCTTCAAGCAGCACGTCGCAGCCGTTCGGTTTCGCCGCACGCTTGTCGATGCCGACCGCCATCGTCGCGTTGCCTTGCGGATCGAGATCGACCAGCAGCACGCGACGACGTGTCTCGGCCAAGGCCGCGGCGAGATTGACAGCGGTGGTCGTCTTGCCGACCCCGCCTTTCTGGTTTGCAACGGCAATGATGCGTGTCATGAACTCGTCCGTGCTGCGTCGACGTGGTCGCTGCGTCGAATGATGACCAGATGCCGCTCGGCATCGAGACCCGGCACATCGAGCCGATGCACCGAATCGATCGCGAAGCCGTGCGGCAATCCATCCAGCTCATCCTGCGGGAATCGCCCCTTCAGCGCCAGCCATCGTCCCGACGGCGCAAGCAGATGACCACCCAGGGTCAGCATGTCGGCCAGTGTCGCGAATGCGCGCGCGGTGATGCAATCAAATTCGCCCTTGACTACCTCGACCCGACATTCCTCAACCCGTGTTCGGCTCAGCTTGAGATTGCGCACCGCCTCGCGCAGGAAGCGCGCCTTCTTGCCGTTCGAGTCGACCAGATGAACCTCAAGCTCGGGTTTTGCCAAGGCCAAAGGAATCCCGGGAATGCCGGCCCCGGTACCGAGGTCGGCCAGCGTGCTGCCAGTCACATGGGGCAATACCGCCAACGAGTCGAGGAGGTGGCGGGTAACCATTTCGCCCGCATCGCGCACAGCTGTCAGGTTGTAGGCGGCATTCCAGAGCAACAACAAATCGACATAATCGAGCAGTTGTTCGATGGTTGAATCATCCGGATCTAGCTTCAGCGTCGTCAGCCCCGCACGAAGCCGCTGCCTCAGCGGTTCGCGGTTGGACATGAGTCGCTCGGAATCGAAAGGGGCGTCAGTATCGCGGCGTGCGCAGGCAAAATCCAGCCAGCTGTCTATCGGGCTTTGGCTTTCGAAGTGATTCGCAGCCCGGCCGAGTAAAGTCCGGCCGGCTGCTCGCCTTGATTTCAGGCAGCGCTGCGCAGGTCGATACGCGTGACCAGCAAGCCGCGTTCGCGAACTTCGCTATTCAGGCTTTGCTTGAGCCATAGGCGGCGTTCAAGCGGGTCGGAAGGGATTGCATCGCTGGCGAGCAGGTCGGTAGCGCGCTCGCGCAATAACGTGTCGACCGAGTCGATGACCTGATCCGCACGCTGCGGATCGAGCACCTGGAAGTACACAAAAGCCTGGCAATCCTCGCCCGATCCCAGCGCGGCAGTGATTTCGATCCGACTGCCGGCCAGGCTCATCTTGTGCGAGACGCGCTCGATCAAGGGCAGGATGAAATGCATCCCGGCACCGACGAAGCGGGTGTTCCCGCCGACACGACGCAGCGAGTACACCTGTCCCTCGGGAATGCGGCGCACGCATATCGCGGCGAAGCCGACCAGGGAAAGCACTGTGATCCAGAAGAGTTGATTAGACATTTCTCAATACCGGCAAGAGGTTATCCAGTGAACCTCAGGTCGATCCTAGCAAAGTTTCCATCGTGCTGGAATAACGACGGTTTAACATTCTCGCGTGCATTGCAGCAATCAATCCTGAACACGGTCACAGTTTCATTGGGTTATCCGATAAAAAGGGGTACTCATGGTGCTTTTTCCATGGCAAATCACATCGACACGCAACCTGTTCAGCTTGTAGCAAGGCTTGAGGCCTGCTAACTTTCGTTTTCGTGACACGGCTGGAGCCCTGCAAGGTTCGCGCCGAACCGGGCATCCGACGCACATGCGCAAAGCGATCGGCCCATGGATGGCCAATCATTCAGACCAACAGGAATAAGAACCATCAAGCAGGGGTACACAGGTTATGAATAAACTGACATTGGCCATTGCAACTGCCGCGTTTTGCCTGGCCCAGGGAGCGATTGCGGCTCCGGGTGATGGAAGAATCGCTGCGCCTACGCCGGGTGCAACGCCGGGCGGTGTAGCTGCATGTTCAAATTCCATTGTTCAGGATTGCAGCTTTGAGTCGGGAACACCCAGCGCGGGTTGGACCGAAGCATCGTCCAACTTTGGCACGCCTATTTGCGATTTCAGCGGCTGTGGTCTTGGTGGCAGCACGAATGGCTCCAACAGTGGTACGTTCTGGACTTGGTTCGGCGGCATTGCAAGCGTGGTTGAGGAAGGCAGCGTCAGCCAGAGTATCGTCATTCCTGTCGCGCTGACCGGTACGTTGACGTTCTATTTCCTTGCTCCTGTCTGCAGCGGCGATGCGGCTGACTTCGTTGAAGTCACGATGGATGGAAACCAGGTGTGGAGCGCAAATGCCACCAGTCCTGCGTGCGGTGTCGTGAATCCGTATTCCCAAGTCTCGGTCGACGTCTCGGCCTATGTCGATGGTGCCAGCCATACCCTGGCGTTCCACAGCATCACACAGGGCTCAGCGAACACCAATTTCTTCATTGATGATGTTGATTTGGTCACCGCCGGAACGCCTGGCGGTGGCCCCTACGTCCCCCCAGCCGCGGTGCCATCTCTCGGCACCAGCGCGATGATCGGCCTCGGTGCCCTGCTCGCGATGTTCGGCTTTGTCGGACTGCGTCGCCGTCGCATGAACTGATCCAGTTCCAATCATTGCAACAAGAAAAACCCCGCCTTGGCGGGGTTTTTTGTTGCTGCAAATTCTGATCCTTGAGGTACAGGCTATTTCAGATGAGTCTCGAACAGCTTGAGGATGCGTCGGTACTCGTCGTACCAGGAATCGGAATGGACAAAGCCGTGGCGCTCCAGTGGATAACCTGACAACTCGAAATCGTCTTTTCGCAGTTCGATCAGGCGTTGATAGAGGCGCACCGAATCCTGGAACAGCACGTTGTCGTCGATCATGCCATGGGCAATCAGCAACCCGCCGTTGAGGCCGTCGGCGAATTCGATCGGTGAGGAGCGCTGGTAGGCCAGCGGGTCGACTTGTGGCGTGTTGAGGATGTTCGAGGTGTACTCGTGGTTGTACGAAGTCCAGTCGGTGACCGGGCGCAGCGCGGCGCCGGCAGAAAATGCCTCGGGTGCGCGGAACATGGCCATCAGGGACATGAAGCCGCCGTAGGATCCGCCGTAGAGGCCGACGCGCTTGCTGTCGACGGCTTGATTGGTGACCAGCCAGTTGACGCCGTCAATCAGATCCTCAAGTTCGGGATGGCCCATCTGCCGATAGATCGCCGTGCGCCAGTCGCGGCCATAGCCGGCCGAGGCGCGGTAATCCATGTCGAGCACGACATAGCCTTTCGCAGTGAGCAGGTTGTGGAACATCTGCTCGCGGAAATAGTTCGGGTAGGAAAACCCGGTGTTCTGCAGATAGCCGGCGCCATGGACAAACAACACGGCCGGATACTTCTTCGTCGGATCAAAATCGGCGGGCTTGTAGAGCTTGGCGTAGATCGGCTCCTTCACCTGCGAGGAAGGCACGCGGACGATGTCCAGCGCCGGCCATTCCAGCGCCTTGTATTCGGTCGTGCGCGTGTCGGTCAGCTGCCTCGATTCGCCGCCACCGGCTGAAACGACACCAAGCTGGGCCGGCACATAGGACGAGGATTGTTGAAGTGCGACACTGCTGGCGTCAGGGGAAACAGCAAATCCATCCATGCCTTTGACCGAGCTGATCCGCTCGAGCTTGCCGCCGCTGCTGGCCACACGGTAGACGTCATACGAATACGGTGCCTCGGCATTCGCGCGCACATAGAACCAGCGTCCATCGAGGGTCAGTTGCGGATCGGCGATCTCGAACTTGCCCGACGTCAGTGCCTTGGCCTTGCTGCCAGGGAGCCTTGTGAAGAGCTGTGAGTAACCGGACTCCTCGGACAGATACCAAAGACTGCGGCTGTCGCGAGTCCAGCCGAAATCGTTGAACGACCAGTTGATCCAGGCCGGATCGCTGAGCCGATGCTGGTTGACCAGGCGGTTCCTGGCGAAATCGACCGTTGCGATCCAGCGATCCTTGTTGTCGATCGTGCGCAACTGCACGGCAGCCTGCTTGCCGTCGCGGGTCCATATCAGCTCCGGAATGGTGACGCCACGCTGCTTGTCGGAATCCGCCTTTTTCTCATCTTTTTTCGGCTCGTCCTTGATCAAGCCGGCCTTGCGATTCTCCGCGCGGATCTTCGCCAGCGGATCATCGGAGATGCCGGGCAGGTCGGTCATGGCGAGCTTGTGCTGGGTATGGTCGACCAGATCGAGCAGCCACAAGGTGTTCGGTGCGGGCAGGTTGCGACCGACGCGGACGCGCTCATCCTCCTGCTCCTCATAGCCCGATTCGGTCACGTAACGCTGGAGCTTGGCGATCTTGCCTTCGTCATAGCCCTTGTCGCGGGTGACGATGAGCAGGTGGCGCGCATCGGGCGACAATGCACTGCTTTCGATCTTGACCTCGGTGCCGAGGTAGAACGGCGCGGGCGGGCGCGTCGGATCGCCTTTGCGGAAGGTCTCGTCATTCGCCTTCTTCGCCTCACGCTCGGCCTTGATGCCGCGCAAGGTCGAGAACAGGCGCAGTTGCAGCTCACCGAGATCATCCGGTTTCTTGTCCGAGGGATCGTTTTCGGTCAGCACGATCGCAGCCGGCGCGTTGACTCCGCTGGCGAGATCGTGACTGAGCCAGTCGTTGCCGACGCGGAACTGCAGGGCCCGACCATCGGCCGAAAATTGAACCGAGACATCAGTCTCCTGCGAGCGTGTGATCTGGCGCAGGCTGCCGCTCGCCAACTCGCGGACAAACACATCGCCATTGCGGATGAAGGCCGCACGTTGGTGATCGGCGCTGAAGACGGCATTCGGGCCATCGGCATCCGCCATCATCGCCGGATCAATGATCATGTCCTTGCCGGTCGCCGGATCGATCCGGTGCAGATCGCGCACGCTGGAACCCTTGCGCTTGAGCGAGTAGTAGATGGACTTGCCATCGACACTCCAGTACGGCGCTTCGACGGGCGCACCGATCCAGTCTGGATTGGCCATGGCCTGATCGAGGGTGATCGCCTGGACGGGCGCGGCAAACAGCGACAGCGCGGCACACAGGGCAGCGATGGCGAGTCGGGTCATCGGATCGGTCTCCAGCGGATGGCAATCAACAAGGATAACCGCTGATTGGCCCGCCGCCATGCGTCGAAAGTCTTGGCAGACGCAGGATAATCGGGCAGCCTGCGGCTCAGCCTAGAAACAGGAATACCCATGCTTGATTGCGTACAGACCGAAACCGGTGCCGATCCACGCTTCGCGGTGATCTGGTTGCACGGCCTTGGTGCCGATGGCAACGATTTCGGCCCGATCGTGCCCGAACTGGTGGCCAGGGATTGGCCGGCCATCCGCTTCGTCTTTCCGCACGCTCCGCAGCGGCCGGTCACGATCAACGGCGGCATGCGCATGCGCGCCTGGTATGACATCACCGGCATGGAAATCGCCCAGAAGCAGGACGAGGCCGGCATTCGCGCGTCGATCGCCGAAGTCGAGGCGCTGATTGCGCGCGAGATCGAGCGCGGCATTCCGGCATCGCGGATCTTCCTGGCCGGGTTTTCCCAGGGTGCGGCGATGGTCCTCTCGGCCGGTTTGCGCCATGCGCAGAAATTGGCCGGGATCATCGCCCTGTCCGGCTATCTTCCGCTTGAGAAGCAGCTTGCCGGCGAGTGCTCGGTGGCAAATGCCGAGCTTGCATTGTTCATTGCCCACGGCAGCGTCGATCCGGTCGTGCCGCAGGTTCTGGGTATGCTCGCTCGCGACTTTCTGCGCGGTCTGGGCCATGCCGTCGAATGGCATAGCTACCCGATGGCCCACCAGGTCTGCGCCGAGGAGATTGCCGATCTGCGCAACTGGATCGGCCAGCGGATCGCGGCAGATTGATGCACGATGCAAGTGCAATGGTTCGTTCTTGACGGATCCGTCAAGAACGAACCATTACACTACGGGCTTCCACGGTTGGAGTCGGCATGAGCGAAACTGACAAGCAGCGCTGGTTGCCGCAATTCTGCAGTCTGCCAACGCTGTTTGCGCTGATGGTGGTTGCCGAGATTGTTGCCCTGGTCATCGCCATGGCCCCCGATCGGGCCGCTCAATCCTGGTTGCGCGAACTTGGCATCGCCAGTGTGTTTGTGCAGTGGATGGCCTTGCTCAACGCCGTGGTTCTTTGCTCCTCACGCGAAGCGCTTGAGCGCTTGCCGGCGAGGTTTGGCTTCTTCTTTGCCTGGTTGCTGGCGGTGGTGACCACGGCCCTGGGCAGCGCCGTGGTCTATTCGATGGATCATGCGCTTGGTTTCGGGCTGACTGCGCCGCCAGGTGCGATCTGGCGATTCTCGCTTGGCAATGCGGCAATCTGCGCGCTGATCGCTGCCGCCTTGCTGCGCTATCTGTATGTTCGCGAGCTCTGGCAGGAGCGCGTCAATGCGGCGGCCAAGGCCCAGGTCGATGCCTTGCAGGCGCGTATCCGGCCACACTTCCTGTTCAACAGCATGAACACGATCGCCAGCCTGATCCGCAAGCGCCCGGCTGATGCCGAGCGCGCGGTCGAGGATCTTTCCGATCTGTTCCGCGCCGCCCTCGGTACGCGTGAAATGCTTGGCACGCTCGGCGAAGAACTCGACCTGATCGGTCATTACCTGCGCATCGAGTCCTTGCGCCTTGGTGATCGGCTCAAGCTCGATCTCGATCTGGATGCCTTGCCACGTGATCTTCCGATGCCGCCGTTGCTGCTGCAGCCGCTGGTCGAAAACGCCGTCTACCACGGCATCCAGCGGCTGCCGCAGGGCGGCACCTTGAGCATGCGCGGAGCACGCAAGGACGGCGTGATCGAGATCGTCGTGCACAATCCGCTGCCAGATGACGTGGCACATCCGCGCAACGCGCATGCACTGGCCAACGTGCGCGCGCGCATCGAGTACCATTTCGGCGACAAGGCGGGCCTTGTCGTGCAACCTGCACGCGGAGAATTCACGGTGACGGTAAGGCTTCCGGAGAAGATTCAACGATGAAAGCGATCGTCGCCGATGACGAGGCGCTGGCGCGCGAGCGCCTGATCGACCTGCTTGGTCAGATCGGCTCGGTCGAGGTGGTCGGCGAAGCCGCCGATGGCCGTGAAGCGATTGAGGCGGTCGAGAAGCTGCGTCCCGATCTGCTGCTGCTCGATATCCGCATGCCGCGTATGGATGGGCTTGAAGCCGCACGCCACCTTGGAACCTTCGAGCACCCGCCGGCGATCATCTTCTGCACGGCCTATGACGAGCACGCGCTGGCGGCGTTCGATGCGAATGCGGTCGACTACCTGCTCAAGCCGATCCGCCTCGAACGGCTGCGCACGGCACTCGAACGGGCCGGGCGATTCAATCGGGAAGTGCTGCGCGAGATCGAGAATAGTGATTCCACGCCGCGTGAGCGCAGCCATCTGTGTGCGCGTGTGCGCGGCAATCTCGTCCTCGTGCCGATCGCCGATATCGACTACCTGCTCGCCGAAGACAAGTACGTGGTCGTCCATCATGCGGGCAGTGAAGTCCTGATCGAGGAGCCATTGAAGGCGCTGGAGGTCGAGTTCGGCGACCGCTTCGTGCGCATCCATCGCAATTGCCTGGTCGCGCTCGACAAGCTGGCTGGTCTGAGCCGGACCACGGATGGCCGCGTGCTGGCCAAGCTTGAGCGCGTCGGCGCCGAACTCGAGGTCAGCCGGCGCAATCTGCCGGCCCTGCGCAAACTGGTAAGAACCCTATGAAACGACTTCGCATCGCCACGCGGCAAAGCGCCCTGGCCCTGTGGCAGGCCGAGCATGTGGCAGCGCGCCTGCGTACGGCGCACCGTGGAATCGAGATCGAACTCGTGCCGATGACGACGCGCGGCGACCAGGTGCTCGATCGGCCTCTGTCTGAGATCGGCGGCAAGGGTTTGTTCCTCAAAGAACTTGAAGTCGCGATGCTGGAGGATCGTGCCGACATCGCGGTGCATTCGCTCAAGGACGTGCCGATGGAGCTGGAGCCGGGATTCGCAATCGGCGCCGTGCTCGAACGCGCCGATGCGGCCGACGCCTTCATCAGCAATGACTGCCCCCGTCTCGACCTGTTGCCGCAGGGTGCGCGCGTGGGCACTTCCTCGTTGCGCCGGCAGGCACAGTTGCGCGCCCTGCGACCTGACCTGCAGTTGCTCGACCTGCGCGGCAACGTCAATACACGCCTGGCCAAACTCGATGCGGGCAGCTACGACGCGATCATCCTGGCCTGTGCCGGTCTCGAACGCCTGGGCATGATGGACAGGATCCGCTCACGGCTGGTCGCGCCGGACTGGCTGCCGGCGGTGGCCCAGGGTGCCATTGCCATCGAAAAGCGCAGTGGCGATCAGCGCGTGGCTGATCTGGTCAGCGTGCTTGATGACGCCAACACGCGTCGCTGCGTGGAGTGCGAACGGGCGATGAATCGCCGCCTGCATGGCAGTTGCAATGTGCCGATTGCCGGCTATTGCGTCGAGACCGAAAGCGGCCTCGCCCTCTATGGCCTGGTTGGCGATGCCGATAGCGGGCGATTGGTGCGGGCGGAAGTCGAAATCTCGGGTCGTGACCAGGGCGTCGCGCTTGGCGAACAGGTTGCCTCGCTGCTGCTCGAGCGTGGCGCCGCCGAAATACTCGGCAAGCTTCGCGATCGTTGAGCCAGGGAGGCATGGCCCGGTGTCGCAGGGCGGAACCGCCGAAGGTGATTCCGCCGTTCGCGATCTTGCCGTTCATCCACATCGCGATCATCCGCGCCCTCACGTACCTGCGGCTCGACGGGGTGGGAGTGGGGAGAAGGCGAACACGAGGTGCGCGCATTCCACCCTACGGCAACCATTGAAAGCGGTGGCCGATGCGCGAAATGAAAACGGACCACAAGGGTCCGTTCTTGGTTTGCGGCGTTCTTCCCGAACCAGCTCAGAACTTGAAGACCAGGTTGGTCGTGACGAGCTGATCGGTCTTCTTCTTGTCCGGGTTCACGTCGGAGTTGTGGCGGATCTCGTAACCGAGCTTGAGCGCGAGCTTTTCGCTCATGCTGACAGCCAAACCTGCATTGTTCTGCAGGTAGGTATTGTTGGAGCCGGCTTCGACCAAGGTCGTGTTCTCGAACGAGGTCGACTCGTTGAACTTGTGCTTGAAGCTGACCAGGCCACGTCCGACCACGTTGCCTTCAACGTCCGGGTCGATGATGGCCGTCACCGGCGGTACGCCACTGGTAACGGCGTAGGCGCGCGGATCCGAGCGACGGTAACCGGGGCCGACTTCGGCCGACAATTCGGTCTGCGCATTCTTGATGAAGGTGTAGCCGTAGCCGAGCGAGACGATCCACTGATACGAATACGGTGAAAAATCGTCATTCTCATAACGCGCCGCGCTGACCAGGTAGCTGCGTTCATCGAACTTGTAACCCGACGAGGCACCGAGATCGAAGCGGTTTGCGGTCAGGTTGTATGCGCCGTTCGCCTCGCCCTTGCTGCGCAGGCCATTGAGGAAGAAGTTGTGTTTCCACTGTGCGTCTTCCTTCTTGAAGGCGAGTTTGACGTTGAGATTCTGGGACTTGGTGTTGCCGGTGGTCAGCGCAAGACCGGCTTCGCCACTGCCCGACCATTCACCGTCATCGGCTTGGGCAAACATTGGAATGGCAAGCAGGACGGCGCCAGCCAGGAGAGCTTTCTTCATCGGGAGTTACCTTTTTCGGGGAGTGCACAAGATCGAATGCGCGAGTTGTTGATTGCAGGCGCGCAGGCGTTGCGATCCTATCGACCCGAATTGAATGTGAAGTGAATGATCGAGCGGATTTTCGACGCAGAAACAGAACGTAGAAGGATAGATCGCGCGCAGCCGCGATCTGATCCGCTTGTTGAACAAGCCCGGTGGCGATCCTCTACCTTACTTATGGAAAGAGCTTTTTTTCGCTCTGGGTGCCGCGATGGCGGCGGCTGACTGGACGGGTCTGAGTTCACCGTCATGGGCCGGAAACCGGCGATTGCCTGGCGGCTTTGTGTTGGATCTTAGCTGATTTGTGTGGTTTTCGCGCAAATCCGGCGCAAGCGATTGCGCGCCCGTTGCCAGGCGTGATCTGCGCCAGCGCGGGCTGTTTGTTTTACACGGCAGTGCTCCGGTCCGCTATGGCCAGGGTGGCGGCAAGTCCGCTGATTGCGAATTCCCGCGGCGCGGCACGAATGCGCATCGAACATGCACGCGCCCGTGGGCCGAATCGATGTCGCCGACCTGCAGCGCCAGCGCTTCTGACAGGCGCAGGCCCAGGCTGTAGGTGATGAAGAAGTAGGCGCAATAGCGCGGCTCGCGCACGCTGTGCAGCAGCCGCACCACCTCGGCCTGGCTCAACACGTTTGGGATGCGCTGCTCGCGCGGCGGTCGCACGATGCGCAGCCACTCCCAATCGCGCTCCAAAACGTGGTGGAAGAAAAACTGCAGTCCGCAACGATCGACCTTGACCGTGCTCCAGGAGTGGCTCTCGATCAGGGCCGAGAAAGAGTCCTTGAGGTGGGCAACGCCGAGCTGATCGAGCGGCACATCAACCTGCCCCTCCAAGCGCCGCAGCGCCCGTGCATAACTGTCGCGCGTCACCTCACTCAAGCCCTGCCGCCGCAGCGCCCGCTGCATCTCGGAATGGAAGCGCGTCGAACTCGATTGATCGAATGTGTTCACAAGCGTAGCCTCGTCTCGAAATGACCGCCAAGCGGCGGACGCACCAACCGGGTGCGCGAGACGAGGGTGAATCAATCTGCCGCGTAGCGGCTTCGTTCAACTTCACGTTCAAGAAGCCATCGCGTGTTTGCCACGAATGCATGTAGTGGGCTTGCGTCGCCATTGATGCTTCGGGTTGGCAAGTGCTGTTGCTCCAGCCTTTTCCCGATCCCCGATCCCCGATCCTGCGGACGGGTTACGGCTGCAGTGGCCAGAACCGTGGAATCAGGTACATCGACAAGGCACAGAAGATCGCGATCAGCGGGATACCGACCTTCATGAAATCCATGAAGCGATATCCGCCCGCGTAATAGACCATCGTATTGGTCGGATAGCCGACCGGTGTGGCGAACGAGGTTGCGGCGGCGAATGCGACGGCGACCACAAAGGGCCTTGGATCCGCGCCGACCGTGTGCGCCACGGTGACGGCAATGCCGATCATCAACACCACCGACGGGTTGTGTCCCATCAATTCGGTGAGCAGGGCGGTCAGCAGATAGACCATCAGCAGTGCGGCCAGCGGGCCATGTTCGCCGACAATTCCCATGCCGGCCTGGACCAGGGTATGTGAGAGACCGCTGTTCTCGATCGCCGTGCCGAGTGGCAGGATCGCCGCGAGCAGGACGATGATCTTCCAGTCGATGCCTTCGTAGAGATCCTTGCGGCCATAGCACCCGGCAATCGCCATTGCGACGGCACCGGCAATCGCCGCGACCGGGATCGGCAGCCAGTGCAGGCCCGAGATGATCACAACCGAAACCATGATCAGGACGGCGGCGATCGCGCGCTTGGAGGTGCGCCGCGTATCCTCGCGTTCGCTGAGGACGACGAAGCGCTCGTCGCTGCGCAGCGCGGTGGCGGCGTCGTCGTTGACCAGCAGCAGCAGTACGTCGCCCGCAGTCATGCGCACATCCTTGAGCTTGTCGCGCAGGATGCGCCCGCGCTGATGGATGGCCAGGGCGATGGCATCGTGATTGCGCTGGAAATCGAGTTCCTCCAGCGAGCTGCCTTCGATCGTCGTGGCCGGCTTGACCATGACCTCGACCAGGATGCGCGCGGTCTTCTTGTCATGGCCGAAACGGTTTTCCGGGTCGATCTCGAGAACGGCGCGTTTGCGAAACTCCTCGATCTTGTCCCAGTCGCCACGCACCAGCAGCACATCATCGACCTCGAGCTGCTGCGAACGCGGCGACCAAAGATGACGATCGCCACGCAGCAATTCGAGCGGGTAGATCCCGTACTTCTCGCCAAGCCTGGCATCGGCGATGGTCTGTCCAACCAGGGGTGAATCCGCCGTGACCTTCAGCTCGGTGACGTACTTGCCGATATCGGTTTCGGCGGCGGCGACCGGCGAGATTTCCTTCGGCAGCAACCAGCGTCCGACCAGCATCAGGTAGGTGATGCCGACCACCGCCAGCAGGGCGCCAAGGCGGGTGAACTCGAACACGCCGAAGCCGGCAATGCCGTGTTGCTGGGCGAGGCTGTCGGCAAGCAGGTTCGAGGACGTGCCGATCAGGGTGCAGACGCCACCCATCTGCGCCGCATAAGCCATCGGCAACAGCACGCGTGCCGGCGAGGTGCCGGTATTCGCACAAACGCGCAAGGCCAGTGGCAGGAAGGTCGCAACCAGGGCGATGTTCTTGACGAAGGCGCCCATCGGTGCGATCGCCAGCATCAAGGCAAGAGTCAGCAGCCAGGGTTTGCGGATGCGCGAGAGCAGCCGGCCGAGTGGTTCGAGCGCACCCGAGCGCTCGATACCCAGACTCAAGGCGAACATCGCAGCGACCGTGATCGTCGCCTCGTTGCTGAACCCGGCGAGCGCCTCGGCCGGTGATACGAGCTGCAGCACGACCAGCAAGACGAGCACGATCAGGGCGACCAGGTCGATGCGCACCTTCTCGCTGGCAAACAGCGTGATCGCGCCGACCACGATCACCAGGGTCATCCATTGTGGCAGGGTCACCGGCAGGCCCTCGTCTCAGGCAGCTCGATGCGATGATTGGCGCAACGGCGCGCGGGTATGCAACGCGGGGTCGTGTTGACCTCGTCTGCAGTGGGCGTGTTCAGGGCAAGTGTGGCGTGGGGCATGCAGTGGCGATGCGTGGTCACGGATCCCCGATGGTAATGGGTAAAGGCTGATTCAGGGGCATTGGGGGGTGCATATCCTTGTCGCGGCGGGATCTCCCGAGGCTGGTGAGCCGTGAGCCGAAGCGGTTAGCGGTGAGCGGTGAGCGGTGAGCGGTGAGCGGTGAGCGGTGAGCGGTGAGCGGTGAGCGGTGAGCGGTGAGCGGTGAGCGGGGAAGGCACTCCAGGCAAATTGATGCTGGGCCGGAAGCCGCGGTGTTTCTTCGGCTCCCCACTCCCCACTCCCCACTCCCCACTCCCCGGCCCCCTATGCCAAACTGGGCTTTGGCCTGGCAACCCGGCATTCCGCGTCCATGGATCGCTACGAACGCACCCTGCTTCTGCACCGGATGCTCAAGTCCGCGCGCTATCCGGTCACGCTCAAGCGCGTGCAGGAGGAGCTGCAATGCTCGCGGGCGACGATGTATCGCGACATCGCTTTCCTGCGCGATGCGCTCGGTGCGCCGATCGAGAGCGATTCCGAGAACGGCACGATCCACTATGCCAATGACGAAGCCGATCGCTTCGAGTTGCCCGGATTGTGGCTATCGAGCGAAGAGCTCGCCGCCTTGCTCGCCCTCAACGAGTTGCTCGATCGCTCCGATCCTGGCGTGCTCGCCGGGGCGCTGGCACCGTTCCGTGCGCGTATCGAAACCCTGCTTTCCGATCATGCCAGCGGTCGCGCGCTACCGGTCGAGCGAATCCGCGTCATCGCCAGCGGTGCGCGCAAACTCGATCAGGTCGTCTTCCGCACGGTTTCGAGTGCCTTGCTCAGTCGCAAGCGGCTGACCTTTGAGTATCGGGCACGCACGACGAATGCGCCGACCACGCGCGATGTCTCGCCGCAACGCCTGGCCCACTATCGCGACAACTGGTATCTCGATGCCTGGGATCACGGCCGCGAGGCGCTGCGCAGTTTTGCCCTCGATCGCATGCGCAGCCCCAAGGTTGGCGATCACGAATCGCTGGATTGCGATCTCGACGAACTCAACGCGCATCTGGCTTCCAGTTACGGGATTTTCTCCGGGGCACCGAAGGCAACGGCAGTGATCCGTTTTTCCGAGCATGCCGCGCGCTGGGTTGCCGATGAACACTGGCATTCGCAGCAGGAGGGCCACTGGCTGCCTGATGGACGCTATGAGCTGAAGGTGCCCTACAGCAATTCGCGTGAACTGCTGATGGATGTGCTCAAGTACGGCCCGGATGCCGAAGTCGTCTCGCCGGTCTCGTTGCGCGAGGAAATGCGCATCCTTCTGCAGCTCGCGATCGGCAGCTATCAGGGCTCAACGACATGACCAACGAATCAACAGCCATCGCCGCCGCGCCCAAACCGAGAATCCCGATTTCACTCGTGCTCGGTTCGGGCGGTGCGCGCGGCTATGCGCATATCGGCGTGATCGAGGAGCTGATCGCGCAGGGCTTCGAGATCCGTTCGATTGCCGGCAGCTCCATGGGCGCCCTGGTCGGTGGCGTCTATGCGGCGGGCAAGCTGGAGGCGTTTCGCGACTGGGTTCTTCCGTTGGCCAAATTCGACGTTTTCAAACTCCTCGACATCACCATCAGTGGTGGTGGCTTCATCAAGGGTGATCGCATCATCAACGCCATGCGCGAACATGTCAGCGACATCAATATCGAGGACTTGCCGATCAGCTACACCGCGGTTGCGGTCGATCTCGATGCGCACCGTGAGGTCTGGTTTTCGCGGGACTCGTTGTTCGACGCGATCCGCGCCTCGATCGCGATCCCGACGATTTTCCGCCCGCATCGCTATCAGGGTCGCATGCTTGTCGATGGCGGGCTGCTCAATCCACTCCCGGTTTCGCCAACCTTGCGCGATTTCACGGCGGCGACGATCGCGGTTGACGTGAATGGAGCGCAGGAACCGCTTGATGGCGATCAATTCGGACGAATCGGGCCAGGCTCCGATGCGCAAGGCGGGGTGTCTGAAGCTGACGACGGCAGCGATCCTGAGGCCAGGTCCGGCAATGCGATTGCTCGCGCACTCAGCGCGTGGTGGGGCAGTGATAAACCCGCCGATGAATTGCCCGAACCGAGCATTCTGGAATTGTTCTCCCGATCTCTCGACACCGTGCAGGAAACCATCACCCGGCTCAAGCTTGCCGCGCAGCCACCCGATCTGCTGATCACGATCCCGCGCAATATCTGCACGTTCTATGATTTTCACCTTGCGGAAAGCGTGATTGAATTGGGGCGCAAGCGCACACGCGAAGCGCTGACACGCTGGAAACGGCCGAGCAGCCCGAGGCGATAGCGTAGTGGCGCGGTTCTCGCACAACCCCGTCCAGCGCCGGGAACGAGTCGGCGGTGAGCGGGTCTGACCTTGCACAATCCGAGATCTTCCGCGAGTCCGCGACCGCTTTTGAAGATGCGGATCGATCATTCAATCCTTCACATACGAGAGTATCCCTTGATGAATATCCGAAGCATCCTGATTACCGCCGTGCTGCTGCTGTCACTTTCCGGTCTTGTCCAGGCCGCCGAAACGGCTGCGAAGCTGTACCGGATCGACCTTGTCCTTTCGCGCAATGGCGAGTTGATCGGCAAGCCCGCGATGGTGGTTGAAGCCGGTGCCGAGGCGGAAATCCGCGATGACGGTGACAAGAAGCCCGAAAACGCTTTTCGCATCCTCGTGGCGGCGAGCCCAGTCGAAGGCACGCTCGGCAACAAGGAGTCGGTCAAGATCGACCTGAGTTTCTTCGACAAGTCCGAGGGCAAATGGGTACAGCGTGCCGCACATTCGGTCACGACCGTCCTTGGCGAGCCGCTCAGCCTTGCGTTCCCATCGAAGTCAGCCGAATCGACGGAAAAGAACTACGATCTGGTCGTGCTGACGAGTCATGGGAAACCCGGAGTGCCAGCGGCGAAGTAATCGAGCGCGTCCGCCCGGCCGTGGAAGGCAATGGGTATAATTGTGACTTTGCAATAAATAGGCGATCGGCGGGGATTTCATGACCAAGCACGCGGCCAGCGAAAGTGCATCGAATGCCGGGCCTGATGCCGATCCGGCCACGCTGGCCGCGATCAGGACTGTGATCGAATCCTTCGCTGCGCGCCAGGACAACTTGCTGCCAATCCTGCATGGCATCCAGGATGCGCTCGGATTCGTGCCGGCTGCGTCGGTGCCGCTGATTGCCGCAGCACTCAATCTCAGTCGTGCCGAAGTGCATGGCGTGATCAGTTTCTATCATCACTTCCGCAGCGTGGCGCCGGGTCGACACGTGCTCAAGCTGTGCCGCGCCGAGGCCTGCCAGGCGATGGGGGCGCGGGCGATCGAAGCGCATGTGCGGGCCCGCCTTGATATCGGATTCAACGAAACCAGCGCCGATGGCACAGTGACGCTGGAGCCGGTCTACTGCCTTGGAAACTGCGCCTGCGCGCCATCGGCGATGCTTGACGATCAGGTGCATGGACGGCTTTCCATCGCAGGTATTGATCGCTTGATCGATGCTTTTGGAGAGTCGGCATGAGTTTCCGCATTTTTGTGCCACGCGATACCAGTGCGATCGCCTGTGGCGCGGATGCAGTGGCGGAGAAGATCCAGAGCGAAGCTGAAGATCGAGGCGTTGACGTTACGGTCGTGCGCAATGGATCGAGAGGCCTTTGTTGGCTGGAGCCGCTGGTTGAAGTGGATATGGGCGAAGACCGGTATGGCTTCGGCCCGATTGAAGTGGGTGAGGTGGCCAGCCTTTTCGAATGCGGATTTGCGCAGAACTCGCCGCATCCGAAAGCCTTGGGCATGATCGGGGAAATCCCCTGGCTCAAACGCCAGCAGCGCCATTGCTTTTCGCGCAATGGCATCGCTGATCCGCTTTCCCTCGACGACTACCGTGCGCTTGGCGGCTGGCGCGGTCTTGAAAATGCCTTGCGCATGACATCTGAAACCATCGTGCAGAGCGTTACCGAATCAGGCCTGCGCGGGCGCGGCGGTGCGGCGTTTCCTTGCGGGATCAAATGGAAGACCGTGCTCGATCAATCGGCCGAGCAGAAGTACATCGTCTGCAATGCCGATGAGGGAGATTCCGGCACGTTCTCCGATCGCATGATCATCGAAGGCGATCCGTATCGCCTGATCGAAGGCATGCTGATCGCCGGCATCGCCGTCGGTGCAAGCGAGGGCCATGTCTATCTGCGCAGCGAGTACCCGCTGGCGCAACGCGTGTTCGCCGAAGCGCTCAGGCGCGCCCGCAGCGCCGGCTGGCTCGGTGCTGATATCCAGGGTAGTGGCAGGCAGTTCGATATCGAACTGCGCCTCGGTGCAGGGGCGTATATCTGTGGCGAGGAAACTTCCCTGCTTGAAAGCCTGGAAGGCCGTCGCGGCCAGGTTCGTTTCAAGCCGCCGCTGCCGGCGATCAAGGGCCTGTTTGGGCAGCCGACGGTGATCAACAATGTCATCACCCTGGCCTCGGTGCCCGACATTCTCGTCCATGGCGCCGACTGGTATCGCGACATGGGCATGGGTCGCTCGCGCGGAACGCTGCCAATACAACTGACAGGCAACATCAAGCGCGGCGGGCTGGTTGAGCTGGCTTTCGGCGTGAGCTTGCGTGAGTTGCTGTATGACTTCGGTGGCGGCTCGGCCAGCGGTCGACCGATCCGCGCAGTGCAAGTCGGCGGGCCGCTCGGCGCGTATCTGCCCGAATCGCAGTTCGACACGCCGATCGACTACGAGGCGTTTGCCGCGATCGACGCGATGCTTGGCCACGGCGGCATCGTGGTCTTTGATGACACGGTCGACATGGCTGAACAGGCACGCTTCGCGATGGAGTTCTGCGCAATCGAATCCTGCGGCAAGTGCACGCCATGCCGGATCGGCTCGACCCGCGGTGTCGAGGTCATTGATCGCATCCGTGGCGGCGTCGAAGCGGTTTCCAACAAGGAACTGCTGCGGAGCCTCTGCGATACGATGCTGCACGGTTCCCTGTGCGCGCTGGGCGGATTGACGCCGTTGCCGGTGCTAAGCGCGATGAAACATTTTCCCGAAGATTTTTAGGTGCGCGGCTGAGCTTGCGGCGCGTTGTTTTCATGGTTGGTGAATCGAACGTTTTGAAGGATGAGGAAGCATCAAAATCTCCTCACCGTCATCCCGGCGAAGGTCGGGATCCATCTTGATTCTGCTCTAGGCGACAATGGATCCCGGCTTGTGCCGGGATGACGACAACGTAATTTGAGACGTGATGCAGAATTGTATTCGCCAACAGAGCGGGGCGTGATCTCATCGCGAAGACAGTCGGAAGGTAAACCATGCGTTCAATTGATGACATCGACTACGGCACGCCCGCATTCCAGTCGCTGGATTCGCTGAAGCTCGTCCATCTCAACATCGACGGCATGATGGTCAAGGTACCCGCCGGCATTTCGGTCATGCGTGCGGCGGCGACAAACCGCGTCGACATCCCACGGCTGTGCGCTACCGATACGCTCGATGCCTTCGGATCGTGCCGACTCTGCCTGGTCCAGATCGAAGGCATGAAAGGCTACCCGGCCTCGTGCACGACGCTGGTGGCCGAAGGCATGAAGGTCACCACGCAGAATGCCAAACTGAGCGAAATCCGTCGCGGCGTGATGGAGCTTTACGTTTCCGACCATCCGCTCGATTGCGTGGGCTGCGCGCCCGATGGCCGCTGCGAATTGCAGGAAATGGCCGCCGGGGTCGGACTCGAAATCAATCGCTACGGGCTCGATGGCGCCAATCATTTCTCCGCCAAGAAAAGTGGCGTCACCAACCCGCGCTTCGTCGCCAGCGATGCATCGAATCCGTATTTCCGTTTCGATCCTTCCCAGTGCATCGTGTGCTCACGCTGCGTGCGCGCCTGCGACGAGGTGCAGGGCACCTTTGCGCTGACCATCGAAGGGCGCGGTTTTGAATCCCGCGTCGTCGCCAGTCAGGATGAGTCCTTCCTCGATTCGGAATGCGTGTCATGCGGTGCCTGCGTGCAGGCCTGCCCGACCACGGCACTTCTGGAAAAATCGCTGATCGGGAAAGGCTTGCCCGAGCGAAGCGTGGTCACGACTTGCGCCTATTGCGGCGTCGGCTGCTCGTTCCGCGCCGAGATGCAGGATGAAGAAGTCGTGCGCATGGTTCCGCATATCGACGGCAAGGCCAATCACGGCCATTCCTGCGTAAAAGGGCGTTTCGCGATTGGTTATGCCACGCATGAAGAACGCATCACCACGCCGATGGTCCGCGCGAAGATCAGTGATCCGTGGAAAGCGGTTTCCTGGGAAGAAGCGATCGCGCATACGGCCTCCGAATTCCGCCGCATCCAGGCCGCGTACGGTCGTGATTCGGTCGGCGGCATCACTTCATCACGCTGCACCAACGAGGAAACCTGGCTCGTGCAGAAGCTCGTGCGTGCCGCGTTCGGCAACAACAACGTCGATACCTGTGCGCGCGTCTGCCATTCGCCGACCGGCTATGGATTGAAAGCCACACTCGGCGAATCCGCCGGTACCCAGGATTTCGATTCGGTGATGGAAGCCGATGTGATTTTCGTCATCGGCGCCAATCCGACCGATGCGCATCCGGTTTTCGCCTCGCAGATGAAACGTCGCCTGCGCGAAGGCGCAAAGCTGATCATCGCCGATCCGCGCAGCATCGATCTCGCTCGATCACCGCATGTCGAAACCAGCTACCTGCTCAAGCTGAAACCCGGCACCAATGTCGCCCTGCTCAACGCGCTCGCCCATGTGATCGTCAACGAAGGACTGGCCGATGAGGCTTTCGTCGCGTTGCGCTGTGAGCCAGAAGCGTTCTTCCGATGGAAAGCCTTTGTCGGCGATCCACGCAATTCGCCTGAAGCGACAGAATCCGAAACCGGCGTTTCGGCCGCCGAGATGCGCGGCGCGGCACGCCTGTTCGCAACCGGCGGCAATGCGGCGATTTACTACGGCCTCGGCGTGACCGAACACTCGCAAGGCTCGACCGCGGTCATGGCGATTGCGAATCTGGCCATGGCGACCGGCAATATCGGTCGTCGCGGGGTCGGCGTGAATCCGTTGCGCGGGCAGAACAACGTGCAGGGCTCCTGCGACATGGGCTCGTTCCCGCACGAACTGCCGGGCTATCGGCATGTTTCCGATTCCGCCGTGCGTGGCAGCTTCGAGCACGACTGGGGCGTGACCCTGCTCGCCGAGCCGGGCCTGCGCATTCCGAACATGTTCGAGGCCGCGCTCGATGGCGAGTTCAAGGGCCTGTATGTCGAAGGCGAGGACATCGCCCAATCCGATCCGAACACCCAGCATGTGACGGCGGCGCTGTCGGCGATGGAGTGCATCGTCGTGCAGGATCTTTTTCTCAACGAGACGGCCAAATTCGCCCATGTATTCCTGCCCGGTTCGACCTTCCTCGAAAAAGACGGCACCTTCACCAATGCCGAGCGCCGAATCTCGCGCGTTCGGCGAGTCATGCAACCAGTGGCTGGCTACGCAGACTGGGAAATCACTCAGTTGATCTCCAATGCGCTCGGCTACCCGATGAACTACACGCATCCGTCCGAAATCATGGACGAGATTGCACGCCTGACGCCGACCTTTGCCGGTGTCAGTTTTGCGCGCATCGATGTACTCGGCAGCATCCAGTGGCCGTGCAACGACACCGCACCAGATGGCACGCCGACCATGCATGTCGATGAATTCGTGCGTGGCAAAGGCCGCTTCATGCTGACCGAATATGTGCCGACCACGGAAAAGGTCAATGCGAAGTTTCCATTGATCCTGACCACCGGACGAATCCTCAGCCAGTACAACGTCGGTGCACAGACACGACGCACGCCGAACACGGTCTGGCACGGTGAGGATCGCCTCGAAATCCATCCGCACGATGCCGAGCAACGCGGCATCGTCGAGGGCGATTGGGTCGGCATCGCCAGCCGCGCCGGCGAAACGGTATTGCGCGCGCAGATCAGCGAACGCATGCAGCCCGGCGTCGTCTATACAACCTTCCACTTTCCATTCTCGGGCGCAAATGTCATCACCACCGAGAATTCGGACTGGGCAACCAACTGCCCCGAATACAAGGTCACCGCCGTCGAAATCACCCGGGTCAACCAGCCCTCGGACTGGCAGCAGCGCTACCGCGCCTTCAGCGACGTGCAGCAGAGACTGCTACGCGAATTGAAAGCCCCTGTATAGAAGCCCCTTCAGGGGGCGCTCACTTCGGCAAGACGTGGAAAAGTTCGCTGACGAAAGAGCCCTGCAAAAATCGCGGGTAAAAGCATCCTGGCCATGGTCTCCACGCCGGGTATTCACGGCGCATTTTTCCGACGGGCGCTCCCTCCCGCGCTGGGTGCGCAACGACGACCATGGAAGACCCGCAGACCGTGCAGAATTGACCGGATGCGCCCGAATCTATCTCGCGCGTTCAGGTCACATCGCGATGTTGGTGCGCCCGCTATCCCTTGGCAGCGGATTCGGGCGGCGGGCCGCGTCCTGGCGGCGGAGGGCGTTGCGCGGAAGCATCGCAGGCTTGGCTGGCGGTTTCCGAAGCACATCCATATTCGGCGCTGAGACAGCCGATTATCGCGTTCGATCCGGGCTCGCCGGCGTGGTAGTGGTAGGCCATGCCCTCGATCAAGTGGCCGTTGCAACGATCAAGCCCGATCGCGGCGCTGCCATCGTCGAGATGGTGGGCGAAGATCCTGTAGCCATCCATCGCGATTCCGATCTGCGCACCGTGCGAGCTGCCTGGTGATATGCCGCTCAGACAGTCGGTCGCCGCATGATAGTGGTATCCGGCGTGCGGGTTCACGTGGCCGCCGCAGTCGTCGAACGGGGCGATCGTGTGGGCGCCCAGAATCGCGTCCAGCGGTGCCGGGCCATCAAGCATGACGCCATTCAGCGCGATCCCCGAATGTCCTCGATTGGTCGGACCAGGCTTGTTGGACGGGTGCGGATGCAGAGGGATCACATAGGTCATGGATGCATCGGCGCCAAGATATTCGGGCAGGCACTGGACACAATAGTTCTGGTATGCAGGATCCACATCCGGCCGTGCTGCGGCCTGGCATGCTTCGAGGCTGTCGGTGACCTTTATCTTGCCGCTTGCCGGATCGAATAGCTGCCAGCTGTCGTCGTCGTAGAAGGTGGCGAGATTCTTCACGAATGGTCCGTCGACATCGTGGATCGTTCCGCCGCTCATCCAGATTCCGCCGGCCTTCGGGCCATCGCTCACATTGGTCGGACACCAGGGCCCGGGCGTGTAGCTCGATGGTTCGCTCTTGACCGTGATCGAAAAACATCGCGTGCGCGTTCCGCCGGAAAGGGTGCAGTCGACGATCGATGGTGCCGAAACCACATTCGCATGCTGAAAGAAATCGGAGACTGTGGCGAGTTCGGATGCTTCGGTGAGCGTGTCGGATGATGGAGACTGATCGGTTCCGCTCGCGCAGGCAACCAAGCCAAGGCAGCCGGACAGCGCGGCGAGTGCGAGGGTGTTGATGTAACGCATCGTTTTCTCCCTGAGGATCTTCAGCGGCGTCGAGAATGGAGCGAGGCTGCAATCGCGAGTGCAAGAAGCACTCTACGCGCAAAATGCGCGCGCGATTCGATGGGCTCGGATGCCGGGATTACCATTCTCGCGCGCTTGCCTGCGAACCGAATTCATGCTGGCAGCATCCATGCAAACCGTGGAGCAAATATGGGCGAAGCAGGCAGATTGGTCAGCGTTGCTTCAGCGTGTAGCGATAGCCGACGCCGTAGATCGATGCAATCGAATCGGGGTCAGCGCCGACGGCTGCAATCTTCTTGCGCACATTCTTGATGTGGCTGTCGATCGCACGATCGCTCACTTCGCGATAGTCCTCATGCAGTTTGTCGAGAAGTTGATCGCGGGCGAACACTCGGCCCGGTTGATCGAGAAAGGATCGCAGCAGGCGGAACTCGATCGGAGTCAGGCTGAGTGCTTCCCCCTCATAGGCAATGTTCATGCCATCGGCATCGACGCTCCAAGGATCGCTGCTGGCAATTTCAAGCCTGCCTTCGGCGCGTCGCAGCAGGGCGTTGAGCCTGGCCATCACTTCTTTTGGACTGAACGGTTTGCAGATGTAGTCGTCGGCGCCGATCGAGAGTCCAAGCAATCGTTCCACCTCGTCGACCCTGGCCGTGATCATGATGATCGGTACCGCTGAAAACGTGCGCAGCTTGCGACATACCTCGACGCCGTCGAGTTGCGGCAAGCTGAGATCAAGCAGCACCGCCGCAGGTTCCTGCTCCTGCACCGAACTCACGGCAGAGAGTCCGTCGCTCACGAGCGTGACCTCGTAGTCCTCGGCTTTCAAGTAGTCGGCGAGGACGGCGGCAATCTTGCGGTCGTCTTCCGCAACCAGGATCCGGCGTTCTGGTTTCTCCATGTCAGCCTCCCCTCGGCAGTTCGATATCGATGCGCAGTCCGCCGAGCGTTGAAGCCGATGCACAGATTTTCCCGCCATGGGCCTCGACGATGGCTTTGCAGACCGCCAGTCCGAGTCCGGAACCGCCTTCCAGCCGACTGCGCGAACTGTCGGTGCGGTAGAAAGGTTCGAACAGGCGCTCAATCTCATCGTGATTCGGTGCAGGTGCGCTGTCTTCAATGGTCAAGGACGCGCCGTTGCCGGAACGACGTGCCGCGAGTCGTATCCTGCCCGGCCCATCGGTATATTTGATGGCATTGGATAGCAGGTTTCCGAGAACCTGGTCGATGCGTCCGACATCCGCCATCACCTCAAACTGCTGGTCCGGGCTGTCGAACTCCAGTTCGAGACCTTTGTGCCCGGCGCTTGAGCGAAACCGCTCGATCGCGCGTTTGCATTGGGTGACCAGATCAAAGTGGCTGAGCCGGCAAGGCATCTTGCCGAGATCGGCGATTGAAACAAGGTGGACATCATCGAGCAGCGCGCTGATCGCGATGACTTCCTCATGAAGCGACTGGATGACAGCATCGGTCGGTTGGCGAATGCCGTCGTTCAGGCATTCGATTTCTCCGCGCAGAACCGTCACCGGTGTACGCAGTTCGTGCGAGATATCGGCGAGCCAGCGTCGGCGGGCGGTTTCAAGTCGCTTCAACGCCTCGACCATCGCATTGATGTTGCCGATCGCATCCGCGATCTCGATCGAGCCACGCTCGTTCAGGCGGACGTCGAAGTCGCCCGCTGCGACCCGGGCCGTTCCGATCTGGATATCGTGCAAGGGGCCTGCCCAGCGTTTTGCCAGCAGCCATGATGTGATGGCGGAGCCGAGCAGGAGCGCAATCGCGGCCAGGGCAATCAGGCTGGATTGGTGGCGAAGGAAGTCTGAGTCGATGCTGTCCGACTCGACAGGTAGCGCCGCCTTCGCATAGGCGACGACAACGCCATCGACCTTGATCGGCAGTGAAAGCAGATTTTCCTCCGAGAACAGTGGGAAGCCGCTGACCACAGTTCCCTGCAGATCGTAGATTGCCACCCGACCGCGAAAATCCGCGCTCTGCCGTGGATGGCTTGGCGGCCCGGCGAGGTCGGGTCGGCCGGGTGGTGGTCGGCCCGGTGGTCCGGGGAAGCGTTCTCGCTGCGGGGCAACTGCGTCGCTGCGGCCAACGACGGTTTGCAGCATCTCACGCATCAGGCGGGGATTGCCGCGGAGTGCATCGAGGCCATGGTTGCTCGCAATCGTTTCGCCGGCGACTTCGGCAAAGTTTGAGAGCAGTTCCGATTCGCGATCGATCAGGTATTGCGAAAAGCCGCGGCGCAGATTCCAGGTCATGGCCAGGCCGATGACGAGCACACATAGAAGCACCTGCACGAACATCAATGCAAACAGGGACTGGGCGATTGGCCAGCGTTTGCAAACAATCCGCTTTTGCTGAGTTCTGGAGGCCTCTTCATTCATCGTCAAAGCAACATCGAAAGTGGATTTCCGGCAGCCAGAATAACCCCAATGACGAGGCTCGATGCAAACGTTTGCGTCTCCATTTTCTCTACAGAATCGTCGCGCATCCTTGCACTCAGACCCATGAACCCGAGGTAGGCCGAAATGAAAACCGCAGTGAAAATGTTGCTCGCCATGATGATGCTGGTATCCATGGGCGCCTGGGCCCAGCGCGGCCCGCCACCGTCCGCCGACGAGATGGTTCAGCGCATGACCGAACACCTGGCACTGAGCGCCGATCAGCAAATTGCAGTGCGCGATCTGCTTGAACAGAACCGCCCGGAGCAGGGTGCTGACCGCGAGACCAGCCGGGCCGCCGTTGATGCAGGGCTGCAATTGATCCTGACAGCCGAGCAGTTGGAGCTATTCAGAACCGCGCAGGAATCGCGGGAAAACCGCTCGCCAGGTGGCCCAGGCGGCGGGCATGACAAGGGTGGATCCCGATGAAGGCTGTCGCCCAGACGCTGAGCATCGCTATCGGCATCGGATTGCTCGGCTTGGCCCATGGCCAGGTTGGACCGGCTGACATGCAGGTGAATTCCGGCCTGTCGGGCGTCGACACGCCGCCCGGAACCCTGACTCTTGCTATCGCAGCAACACCTCAGGTCATGGCCCATGCAGGTCATGATCAGTAGTTGCGGATCGATGTCGAAAAGGAGGTCGTGCTTTTCCCGCGGGATCACCGAAAGCTCGCTCGTGAACGAACTCCTGCAGTGGCACAAGTCTCGCCAGCGCCGTGGGGAGCGACCCCTGATCTGCGTGCAGTCGTCACCTTATCCGCCGTTTCAGGCAATTCGGGTCTGAATCGAATGGCGCTGACTTAAGGCGCCAGCCTCTCAATTTCGTCATCCTGGCGAAGGCTGGGATCCAGTTTTGGGGCTCTTCGTGAAAACCTGTGGGTGAACTTGATGCGTTGTTCCCGGCGTAACCCTTGCAGAACAACGCTTTTCAGGTTTCTGTGTTGTCGTGGAATCCGGCGCGCTTTGTTGACGGTCAGTTCAGTGAAGCAACTGCAGCGTCTGCCGGGCGCCTATTGATTCCGTGGCTTTCGTCCCCGGGCAACAGTCAGCGGGTTTGTAATCGGAGTGTCCCCCATTCGTCCCGCGCGAATTGGGTAGGTTGGTGGTGAGCGCAAGCGAACCCCAACAGCCATTGTGGCAGGCTCGCCGCCACGCGGATGGGGGATCGCAATCCGTTGGGGTTCGCTTGCGCTCACCCCAACCTACAACGGAAGGTGCTCACCTGCATCCTGCTGCAGCAATGAAAACCGATGAATTCACCCACACGACTTCACGAAGACCCAGTTTTGGATTGCCGATGTGAACCTGGATCCCAGCCTTCGCTGGGATGACGGGGAATGAAATTCAAGTCGAGCCGTTGCCACATGATCCTCGATTCAGAGAAGCAAAAGTCTGCGACTACCGTCTCCGATGTACTCCGGAGAGCAAGGTGCGTTCGTGGGGAATGGTGCCAAGCAAGCGCCATTCGGGTCTGAGTCGCCCAGAATGCATGCCCCGTGCATGCGCCGGATTCGTTCTGGCTCTGTATCGATGGCGCTTGATGGCCCCTTGCCGATCCGCGCGATTGCATCCTTGCTTGCTCGAATTCTCGCCAAGCGCGAGCCGGAGTCTTCGTGTTCAATTCCATCCGCCAGGAATGGCAGTCCAATCCGCGTGCCGATGTGCTGGCCGGGATGGTCGTTGCACTGGCCTTGATACCCGAGGCGATCGCGTTCTCGATCATTGCCGGTGTCGATCCGAACGTTGGTTTGTACGCCTCGTTCTGTATCGCCGTGGTGATCTCGTTCACCGGCGGGCGGCCCGGCATGATCTCGGCGGCGACCGGTGCGATGGCCTTGGTCATGGTCACCTTGGTCAAGGATCACGGCCTGCAATACCTGCTCGCGGCGACCCTGCTGACTGGTGTGTTGCAGATTCTCGCCGGAGTATTCCGACTTCCCGCGCTGATGCGCTTCGTCTCGCGCTCGGTGATTACCGGTTTCGTCAATGCGCTGGCGATCCTGATCTTCATGGCCCAGTTGCCGGAATTGATCGGTGTGCGCTGGCCGGTCTATGTCATGGTCGCGGCCGGTCTTGGCATCATCTACCTGTTTCCGCGGATCACTCGCACGATACCGTCGCCGTTGGTCTGCATCGTTGTGCTGACCGCCATCGCGATCTGGTTCAAGATCGATGTGAACACCGTCGGCGACATGGGCGAATTGCCCGACAGCTTGCCGGTCTTCCTCTGGCCTGACGCGCCGCTTACGCTGGACACGCTGAAGATCATTCTGCCGTTCTCGGCCACGCTGGCCGTGGTTGGTCTGCTCGAATCGATGCTGACCGCGGCAATCGTCGATGATCTGACCGACACGCCAAGCAACAAAAATCGCGAAGCGACCGGGCAGGGCATCGCCAATATCGCATCCGGGCTGCTCGGCGGCATGGCCGGTTGCGCGATGATCGGTCAGTCCGTGATCAATGTGAAATCAGGCGGACGCACGCGTCTGTCGACCCTGACCGCCGGCGTCGTGTTGCTGACCATGGTCGTGTTCGCCGGGTCGCTGGTTGCGCGCATTCCGATGGCGGCCCTGGTCGCGGTGATGATCATGGTCTCGATCGGCACCTTCAGCTGGAGCTCGATCATCAATCTGTGCACCTATCCGAAATCGTCGAGTCTGGTCATGGTTTCGACCGTCGTGGTCGTCGTCGCCACGCATGACCTGGCCAAAGGTGTACTGGTCGGCGTGCTGCTCTCGGCGCTGTTCTTTGCACGCAAGGTCGGTCAGGTGCTGCATGTCGGATCGACCTCGTCTGATGAAGGCCGCACGCGGCGCTACACCGTCACCGGTCAGGTGTTCTTCGCCTCGGCCGATGCGCTCGTGCAGCGCTTTGATTTCCGTGAGGTGCTTGAGCGCGTCGTCATCGATGTCTCGCATGCGCACTTCTGGGATCTCTCGGCGGTCGGTGCGCTGGACAAGGTCGTGATCAAGTTTCGCCGTGAAGGCACGATCGTCGATGTGATCGGCCTCAACGAGGCGAGCAGCACCCTGGTGGGCCGGCTTGGCGTACACGACAAGCCCGATGCCGAAAACCTGATGGGCCACTGAGGACACGCTGATGACATCATCGACCCTTATCCATGCCGACGGTCGCGTACTCGCCGCACTCGATCTGTCGAGTTACGCGGCCAGTGTCGCCGGACTCGCCGCCTGGGCCGCCGCACGTCTCGCCGCACCACTCGAGTTCGTGCACGCGATCGATCGGCCGAGTGCGGCACCGGACAAGCAGGATCTCAGTGGCAATCTGATCCTCGGCGATCGCGAGGACTTGCTCGCCGAACTCAGCGCGCTCGATGAAAGCCGCTCGCGCCTCGCCCAGGAAAGCGGCCGTCGATTGCTCGAGCAGACGCGTGTGCTGGCCCGCGAAAGTGCCGGCATCGAAGCCGAAACCCGCCTGCGCCACGGTGGCTTGCTAGCCCGGATTATTCATGAAAAACACGCGCCCTCGCTTGTCCCTTGAATCCACACGGCTTTTCGCTCACTCGGCAATAACACCCGCTATTGCCTCAATCGCGAAAAGCCGTGTGAATCCAATGTCCTGCGCGATCATCACGCGTATTCATGAATAGTCCGGGCTAGATACTCTGCTCGAACTCGAAGCCGATGTGCGTCTGTTCGTCATCGGCAAGCGTGGCGAGCATGCCGATTTCTCGAAGGGACACCTCGGCAGCAACCTCGAACGCGTCGTACGTGGCGTGCATCGCCCGGTGCTGGTTGCCGCACGCGCGTTTACGCCGCCACGGAAATTCCTGATCGCCTTCGATGGCAGCGCGACCACACGACGCTGCATCGAGATGCTCTGCGCAAGCCCGCTGCTCAAGGGCATTGCCTGCGATCTGCTCATGGTCGGCGAATTCGGCAGCGAGCCGGATGGCCTCGAATGGGCGCGCGAGCAACTCAGCGACGCCGGCTTCGCGGTCAATGCGCATGTCGTCGCCGGTGCTGCCGATGCGCTCATCGCGCGACATGTGCAGGAGCATGCAACCGAGCTGATCGTCATGGGTGCGTATGGGCACTCGCGCATCCGCAGCCTGATCCTCGGCAGCACGACCACGCAGATCCTGCGCACCTGTCTGGCACCTGTCCTGCTGCTGCGCTGAACGCCTTCCAGCACATCACCGACGCATGTTGGTGCATGTGATCGGCCGGCTACGGTAGTCTTCCCACGCCGCCATGCCGCGACTGCCTGGCCTGAGCGGTATCGCGGTGAACGAAGGGAGCACGAAAGCATGTCGACCGAAGACTGGATGGAGCCACGTTTCCGACCTGCGGCGAGCAAGGGTTGGCGCGGCTACTGGTTCCGCGTGATCTTCCGCCATCACGCCCCTGACGAGCGCCGTTTCGACGTCATCCTGCTCGGCGTGATCCTGGTCAGCGTGATGATCGCCTTGCTCGACAGTGTCGCCCTGCTGCATGCGCAGTACGGCAAGGTTTTCTATGCGCTCGAATGGGTATTCACGGTCGCGTTCACGCTGGAGTATCTGCTGCGCCTGAGCCTGGTGCGTCGGCCGATGCGCTACGCGCTGAGTTTCTATGGGCTGATCGACCTGCTCGCCGCCTTGCCAACCTATATCAGTCTGCTCATTGTCGGCGCTGACCATCTGCTCGTGATCCGCGTGCTGCGCATCCTGCGTGTGTTCCGCATCCTCGAAATGGTCGAATATTCGAACGAGGGCTCCGAGCTGATGCGCGCCCTGTACGCCAGTCGCCGCAAGATCGGCATGTTCGTGTTGTTCGTGTTGCTGATCACCGTCGTGTTCGGCGCGGTCATGTACCTGGTCGAGGGCCCCGAGCACGGCTACTCAAGCATCCCGCACGCGATGTACTGGGCCATCGTGACCATGGCCACGGTCGGCTTTGGCGATATCACTCCGCAGACGCCACTCGGCCAGTTCATCACCTCGATCATGATCCTGATCGGCTACGGCATCATCGCCGTCCCGACCGGCATCTTCGGCGCCCACCTCATTCAGGCGAACATGCAAAAAAGCGCGAAACTCGCCGTCAGCGGCGGCGAGACATGCACCCGATGCGGAGAACCCGAGCACCACGACAAGGCACGCTTTTGCCATCGCTGTGGGGAGCGTCTGCAGGCGGCTGATGATGGCGATTGAGCGGGTGAACCCGGGATCTGCCGCTCCCGCTGCCGCCGTGAATTCCAGCCCGACCGGATCTGCCAAGGCTTGTCATTTCCGCGCAGGCCGGAAGTCCATTTCAACCGCCGTATGCTTGGTCATCCGGTTACTCCATCGAATGCAGGAGCGTTCGTTCATGAAGATCAAGTGCTTGCTTGCGGGATTATTGCTTTGTAATGCCTGGTTATTCAGTCCCGCATTTGCATCTGAATCCGCGCTGGGTTCTTGCATGGTCGATTCAATGACAGGAAAAGAGCGCAAGGAAATGGCGAAATGGGTTTTTTTCGCTATGGCTTCACATCCCGAGATCAAGGAGTATTCGAGGATCCCGGAGAAAGCCAAGGTCGCAACGGATGAACATATCGCCAACGTGGTTACAAGGCTGCTGGCTGAGGATTGCCTGAGCGAAGCAAGAGTGGGCGTCAAGCAAGAGGGCCAGGTTGCCATCGTGAACGCGTTCGAGCTTGTAGGAAGGGTTGCGATGCAGGAGCTGATGACCAACAAGGATGTCATTCAGTCAATCGGAGAATATGCCAAATATCTTGACAACAAGAAGATGGGACGGATTACGGCTGAAGAATGAGATCAAGGGGATGACGCCGGAACTCGGTTTCCGGAGTCCGAACGTTTTCTGCGAATGGAGCGCCCAGTGAGCAGGTCTTGAGTTGCGCGGCGATTCAGATTTCAAGACCTCTTGCTTTGCTCTAAAGAGATTGGCATTCAAGGTGCCGTATCTATAGATTCACCCATTCATAAAAAGTGTTGCACTGCAGGATTGAGCTCGTGGTACCAGACAGCATAAGCTGGCCGGCAGGGGGCAACTGCAACAACGGGGAATCAAGAGATGATGGGGAATGAAAAGCGGCGATTGATCGCTGCATTGCTGTGCATTGGATTGTTGGGTGCGGTGGCGGCGGGGGAGACGCAGGCCACGGATACGTCGAGGTTGTCGCCGGCTTTCCCGGTGGCTGCCGATACCGACGTGTTGCAAGCAGCACTGGGCGAAGAAGAAATTCGCATGCGTGTGGAACGCGCAAGCTACGGCAACTATTTCACTAACGCGTATGTGTACTATCCGCGCATCCCGCAGGGCACGCTGGAGGCGATCGCCTACACGCAGAGTCGCTGGCAGAATCTGAATCCCGATCCGCTGGATTCGGACAGGCAGCATCAGAACATGCCTCGCGCATGGGGTTTGATGGGTCTCTACCACGGCGAGGGATTTGCCGATCAGGTGGCCGAGGCAGCCGCCTTGTTGAAACGGTCCGAATACGAGGTGATGAGGGATCCGGCACTGAACGTGCTAGCTGCGGCCGCTCTGCTTGACCGCGAACTGTCGGGATCGGCTGGTGATGAGATCGCGTCGATCGCAGGAGCGCTGGAGCGCTACGCGGGTTTCCCTGCCGACGGGGGATCAGTGTCGTCCTACGCGCGTGCCAGCTTCGCCTTCGATGTCCTGCTCACGCTCGATCGTGGCGTCAATGACCGCGGCATCGTGGTGCCCGAGCGCGCAGTGGAGTGGGAGAAGGCGTTCGAGCCGGCCATGCTGGTCAAGCTGGGCGCACCTTTCCTGCGGCTGGATGTACAGGGTGACAGCATTGAAACCGATGAGTACCGCGTCGATCCGATCACCGAGCAACTGGAGCTGAAGTCGGCGATGAGTGACAGCACGTCGTCGCCCAAGAGTGGCGGGGGCAATAGCGTCCAGAGTACCGACTACGCTCCGGCCATATGGCTGGCATCGCCCAACTATTCATCGCGCGCAGGCAGTGCAATTCGCGAGGCGGTTATCCATACGACCGAGGGCAATTACGCTGGCGCCATCTCCTGGTTGCGCAATCCTGCCAGCCAGGCCAGCGCCCATTATGTGGTTCGCAGTTCCGATGGCCAGATCACCCAGCTGGTTCGCGAAAGTGACAAGGCCTGGCATGCGCGCTCGCACAATCCCTATTCGCTCGGCATCGAGCACGAGGCGTTCGTGAGCAACAGCAGCTGGTACACGACGGCGATGTACAACGCCTCCGCGGGCATCGTGCGCATGTTCTGCGCCCGCTATGCGGGCATTACCTGCTCGTCCGCCTACAGGGGCGCTTCCAGCAGTGGTCACATGGTGCTGGGGGACAGCGTTGACATCAAGGGGCATCAGCACCTCAGCGACAACACTCACAATGATCCGGGCATCTACTGGAACTGGTCGCACTACTACGACCTGATCAATCCCGGCAGCGGTGGCGGTACCGGAACCAAGGTTCTCGACACCTTTGAATCGAGCGTGGGTCACTTCACTGCCAGCCCCACCTATTCGGGCAGTACCGTCGGTGTGGCGACCACATCCAGTGCCGCGCGCGATTGCACCATACGCAAGGTTGGCAGCTGCTCACTGCGTGTGCAGTTGGTCGACAACGCCGGCAGCAGTGCGAACTGGGAGATCCGCCTGCTCTCGGGTAGCGGCACTCCAGGCAGCAACACCCAGTTGGCCCGCAACGGTCGGGTCGGTTTCTGGGTATTTGCAGCTGGTACCGGCATGCAGGTCGGGGTCGGCATAGACGATAGCGATGGCACCGAGCGCTCGGCTTCGCGTTCCCTGCCCGCCAACACGTGGACCTACGTCGAGTGGAGCCTGTCCGATTCCGCGCAATGGAGTGCATGGGCGGGCGGCAGCAACGGCGTGATCAACGCCAGCAACGTGACCCTGGATGCAGTCTGGCTCTACCACGCCAATACCGCATACACCGTCAACACCTACATTGACGACGTACAGATCCGCTACTGAGGAACAATCCATGCGACGTGTCGCATGGATTCCAGTCGTGGGGAAAAACCCACTGAACAGGAACAGGGCGGCGGACTTTGGTTCACTGCCCTGTTTTCGTACCGGCCACGTGGAAAAATTTCTGCTGGCTTGTGCGCGGCACGCGTGCCCACGTCCGGCTTGGCAAGGAGCTAGGAAGGGGGAGGCTCCAGTCTTGAAATCCTGATGGTTCTTTTGGGTTGAATTCCACGTTTCGCGCGGTGTTCACAATGAAAGATAGTAACAAGTAATCGCGGCACTGGCAGACAATGGCTCGGACGAAGGACTCTTTCATGGCCCGAACCATGCTTGAAAAACACGCGCCCTCGCTTGTCCCTATAATCCGCACGGCTTCACGAAGACCCACTTGTGTATTGACTCCTGCAGGTGCCGTATCAAAGCGATTGGTCGGGGAAGTGTCGGCCGCTGAACTGGAGGAAGCCTTTGCGCAAGTGAACGCTCAATAGACGGAAGGTCTGTCACGTTTCTCTCAAGCGCAGAACGTCGTGCGGGACAAGCGAAGCGTGTCCCGCCGCAAGCGGGCAGGAAGCCAAGCGCATCAATTGCACGCATTCCGTGGCAAGTACACAAAAGGCGGGATATCTCCCGCCCAGCGCGTCATGTACGTCGTTGCAACGTACTATGAGTCCGAGATTCCCAAGGAACATCATGAGAGATCCAGACCAGCCACGCGCGAAGATTCCATCGAGTGTCTGGGCGCTCGGTTTCGTCAGCCTGTTTACCGATATCGGTTCGGAGATGGTGCACAGCCTGCTGCCGGTATTGCTGGCCGGCACGCTTGGTGCGAGTGCGCTGACGATTGGCCTGATCGAAGGCGCGGCGGAATCGCTGGTACTGATCACCAAGGTATTTTCAGGCTACTTGAGCGATGCCTTCGGCAAGCGCAAGCCGCTCGTGTTGCTTGGCTATGGACTCGCGGCGGCGGTCAAGCCGCTGTTTCCACTGGCCGGGTCGGTCGGGACCGTGGTTACCGCGCGTCTGCTCGACCGTTTTGGCAAGGGCATCCGCGGGGCGCCGCGGGATGCGCTGATCGCCGATATCACGCCGCAGGAAATTCGAGGCGCGGCGTTCGGCTTGCGCCAATCGATGGATTCGATCGGTGCCGTGATTGGCCCTTTGGTTGCGGTGGGTTTGATGGCCGTGTTTCTCGGCAATATCGATACCGTGCTGTGGTTTGCCGTGCTGCCGGGCATCGTCGCGGTGGCCTTGATCGTGTTTGTCGTGCGCGAGCCTGAACACGTTGAGCGTCGGGCACGGCTGCCGATCTCGCGTGCCGGATTGGCGGCACTCGGCAAACCATTCTGGATGGTGGTCGTGGTTGGTGGCTTGCTCTCGCTGGCGCGATTCAGCGAGGCTTTCCTGATCCTGCGTGGCTCGCAAATTGGTTTGTCGAATACCGCTGTGCCGCTGGTGCTGGTGATAATGAGTGTGGTCTATACGGCCTCGGCCTGGCCGGTCGGCGTGCTTTCCGATCGCTGGTCGCGGCGCGGGCTGTTTGCGGCCGGCATGGTTGTGCTGATCCTCGCCGATGTCGCGCTTGCCTTGGCCAGCGGAGCGGTCGGCGTATTCCTCGGGGCTGGACTCTGGGGCCTGCATCTCGGCATGACCCAGGGCCTGCTCGCGGCGATGATCGCCGATACCACGCCTGCCGCCTGGCGCGGCACCGGGTTTGGCGTGTTCAGCCTGATCTCGGGGGTTGCGCTGCTGATCGCCAGTGTCGCCGCCGGCGCGTTGTGGGATCTGAAGGGTTCGCAGACGACGTTCCTGGTCGGCGGCGGATTTGCCTTGTTGTCGGTTTGTGCGTTGCCTTTGTTGGGGCGGGGAGTGGGGAGTAGGGGGTAGGGAGTAGCAGTGGGCATCTTGTGGGAGCGATTTCAGTCGCTTGTCCCCTCTTGGGGGGGCGATGCTTCTGCGGTGATCATTGAAAGGCATCGCCCCCAAGAGGGGACAAGTGGCTGAAGCCACTTCCTGCGGGGTTCCTGTGCGAACTCGGTGCTGTATTGTTCGATCTCGTTGCATGCGGATATGGGAATGCCTGCCGAAGTGAAAGAACCGAATTCGTATCCCGTCGCCACGCAAGCGGGATGCGTGCGCCGTCGCGTTGTCCGCTATCAGGATGGAACTTTCGAGCACGATGACGACTGGGTCGCCAGCGAGGTTCCGGTCGCGCTGAGCTACAATGGCGAGGCGCATGTCGTGATGCTCGCCACGCCAATGGATCTGGCGGATTTCGCGCTGGGTTTCAGCCTCAGCGAGGCGATCATCGCCGCGTCGAACGAGCTGGAAGCCATCACGATGCACGAGCGACTCGAAGGGATCGAAATCGATTTGCGTGTTCCCGATCGGCGCGCCGAGGCGGTTGCCATGCGCCAGCGCAACTTGAGCGGGCGCAGCAGCTGCGGACTGTGCGGGACGCAACAACTTGAAGATGTGCTACGTGTTCCCCCCAAGGTTGTATCGGAGATCCGCATTGGCAGCGATGCGCTGCATCGCGCGCTGCAATCCCTCGAAGCTGCACAGCCACTCAATCAACTCAGCGGCGCGACCCATGCGGCGGCGTGGGTTGATCTGCGAGGCGAGTTGAAATGTGTGCGCGAGGATGTCGGTCGTCACAACGCGCTCGACAAGCTGATCGGTGCCATCACAAGAAACCAGGTCGATATCGGGCAGGGATTCCTGCTGCTGACCAGTCGCGCCAGCTATGAAATGGTGCAGAAGGCCGCCAGCGTCGGCATCGGCGCTATTGCCGCCGTGTCGGCACCGACCGCGCTTTCGGTTCAACTGGCTGACACCTGCGGGGTCGCCCTGATCGGCTTCGCCCGCGATGGCGGGCATGTCGTCTACACTCAGCCGCAACGCATTGCCGACTAGCCCGGATTATTCATGAAAAACACGCGCCCTCGCTTGTCCCTTGAATCCACACGGCTTTTCGCTCACTCGGCAATAACAGCCGCTATTGCCTCAATTGCGAAAAGCCGTGTGAATCCAATGTCCTGCGCGATCATCACGCGTATTCATGAATAGTCCGGGCTAGGTGCCTGATCGATGGATGTGCAACGCCTGATCGCGATGGCCAATGACATCGCCCGCTATTTCGCCAGCGAGCCCGACCATGAGACGGGCGTCGAAGGCGTGGCCGAGCATCTGCACAAGTTCTGGAATCCGCGCATGTGCGAGCAGCTCATCAGTCATGTCCAAAGCGGTGGCGTCGGGCTTGATCCATTGGCTGAGGCCGCAGTTCGACGACTCTCGGCGTAGCGCGCGAATTCCCCGGTATAGCTGGGTTCCTGCGGGTACCAGCGCACGATCATGACCATTGGCTCTTGTCGAAAGCGGGGCAGTTGCGTATCCAGTGCGGGGTTTCGGTGCGGGGTTTCGCGCTCGTCGTGAACCTCGCCAGTTCAAGGGTGGAGTGGGGCCGCAATGAATCCCCGAATTCCTGTTTCCTGCGAAATTTCTCCATCATCTTCTGCGAAACTTTGCGAGCGCGGTGCACTCCGAACATAACAGCAGCTTGTGGCTGGCCGCGGAGCGAACCGGACGGATTCGTTTCGATCAAGGATCCAGGATCGTATGAAGCGGTTAAGCTGCGATAACTCCAGGGTCCGCGCCGACCCATGAATAGAAGGATTTGCGCATGTCGCGCGGAAAATTGATTGCAGGAATCATCGTTGTCCTCGTGGCCGGAATCCTCGGCTGGCGCATGTTTGGCAGTGGCGGAGAATCGGGCACGCGGCGCGGGGCGCCTGGTGCGGGCGCCGACGATGCACCAATTCCGGTTACCGCAGTCGCTGCGACCGCGCAGGACGTGCCGCTGTATCTGACTGCGCTGGGCACCGTGCAGGCCTTGAACACGGTTACCGTCAGCGCCCAGGTCAGCGGCCAGTTGAAGGCCGTGCATTTTGCCGAAGGCCAGGAGGTCAAGCAGGGCGACCTGATCGCCGAGATCGATCCGCGCAGCTACCAGGCCGCGCTCGATCAGGCGCTGGCGAAGAAGAAGCAGGATGAGGCGCAACTGGCCGCCTCGCGCAGCACACTGCAGCGCTACCAGGATCTGATCGACAAGAAATTCGTCTCGGCCCAGGATCTTGAGAACCAGCGCCAGGTTGTGCGCCAGCAGGAAGCCATGATCGCCGGCGACACGGCGGCGGTCGACAACGCGCGCACCCAGCTCAGCTTCACCCGGGTGATCGCTCCGATCGACGGGCTTGCCGGGATCCGCCAGGTCGATGCCGGCAACCTCGTCCAGGCCAACGGCAGTGCCATTGTCGTGCTGACCCAGACCCGGCCACTCAACGTGATTTTCAACCTGCCGCAGCAGGACATGGCCAAGGTTCGCGAAGCGGATCAGACGCCGCTTGTGGTCACCGCGCTGTCGCGCACCGATTCCACGCCGATTGCCGAAGGAGTGCTCAAGGTCATCGACAACTCGATCGACACGAGCACGGCGACGTTCAAGCTCAAATCCGAATTCCCGAACGCCGATCGCAGACTCTGGCCCGGCGAGTTCGTCAACGTGCGCCTGGCCGTGCGCACGGTGAAGGGTGGCATTGTGGTTCCGGCGACCGGCGTGCAGCAGGGACCGGACGGTGAATACGCCTGGGTCGTGCAGGGTGACTCGACGGCCAGGATGCAGCCGGTCGCGACCGCCGGCACCGTCGATGGCGGCGGCGTGCTCGTTGCCAGCGGCCTGGCCGCCGGCGACCGCGTGATCACCGAAGGTCAGTTCCGCCTGAAAACCGGAATCAAAGTCGCACCGATGGCGCCCGGCGAAGTTGCCGCGCCGAAACCCGTGCCGAGCGATGGCAAGAAACAGGGCGGACGGGGGAAGGGTTGAACTTCGCCTGGATCGTGCCGTCAATCGAGCACGCCGTCGCTGATGCGAATGGAATATGAGTCTCGTCATCCCGGCGAACGCCGGGATCCATATTCAAGACGGGCAAGATCAAGATGGTTCCCGGCGTTCGCCGGGATGACGGCGCACTTTTCGCCTGCTCCGCGTCAGCCAGTCGAAGGAAACTGACCCCGTGGGATTCTCGACCCTCTTCATTCGCCGACCGATTGCGACCTCGCTGCTGATGGCCGGCGTGATGCTGCTTGGGATTTTCGGCTATCGCCAGTTGCCGGTATCGGCATTGCCCGACATCGACGCGCCGTCGATCCAGGTCACCACGCAATATCCGGGTGCCAGTCCGACGACGATGGCTTCGCTGGTGACCACGCCGCTGGAGCGCCAGTTCGGGCAGATCTCGGGCCTGACCATGATGACCTCGGATTCATCGGCTGGCCTGTCGACAATCCTGCTTTCGTTCAACATGGATCGCGACATTGATGCGGCCGCGCAGGATGTGCAATCGGCGATCAATGCCGGCCGCGGAACGCTGCCGAGCAACCTGCCGTATCCGCCGGTCTACAACAAGGTCAATCCGGCCGATGCGCCGATCCTGACCCTGATGATGAGTTCGGATGCCTTGCCGCTGCGCGAGGTCAACAACTATGCCGATTCGATTCTTGCCCAGAAGCTCTCGCAGGTGGCTGGCGTCGGGCTGGTCAGCATCGCCGGCAACGTGCGTCCAGCCGTGCGCATCCAGGTCGATCCGGCGGCGATCGCGAACCAGGGCCTGACCATCGAGGATGTGCGCTCGGCGCTGACCCAGGCCAACGTGAATGGCCCCAAGGGTACGATCGATGGCGCGTCGCAGTCGTTCACGATCGGTGCCAACGACCAGCTCTCCGATGCCGACGGCTATCGCAACACGATCATCAGTTACAAGGGCGGCGCGCCGGTGCGTCTGGGCGATGTGGCCAAGGTGATCGATGGCGTCGAGAACGATCAGCTTGCCGCCTGGGCCAATGGCAAGCCGGCGATCCTGCTCGACATCCGCCGCCAGCCCGGCGCAAACATCGTGCAGACCGTCGACGACATCAAGAAGCTGTTGCCCGAGATGCGCAACCAGTTGCCGGCGAACGTGCATCTGGATGTGTTCGCCGATCGCACGGTGACGATCCGCGCCTCGGTCGAGGATGTCGAGTTCACCCTGCTGCTGACGATCGGCCTCGTCATCGCGGTGATCTTCGTCTTCCTGCGCCGGCTGTGGGCGACGGTGATCCCGAGCGTGGCCGTGCCGCTGTCGATAATGGGCACGTTCGCGCTGATGTCGTTTGCAGCCTACTCGCTGGACAACCTGTCATTGATGGCACTGACGGTGGCGACCGGATTCGTTGTCGACGATGCGATCGTGATGATCGAGAACATCGTGCGCTACATCGAGAAGGGCCGCGATCCGAAGGAGGCAGCTGAGGTTGGTGCAAAGGAAATCGGCTTCACCGTGCTGTCGCTGACCGTATCCCTGATCGCCGTATTCCTGCCGCTACTGTTGATGCCCGGCGTCACTGGACGACTGTTCAAGGAATTCGCCGTCGTGCTGTCGATCGCGGTCGGCATCTCGATGATCGTCTCGCTGACCCTGACCCCGATGATGTGCGCCTACCTGCTGCGCCGTGAAAACGTGCCGCATGAGGAAACCGACGGGGTGTCCACGCATCCGGCCAAACGTGACTGGTGGGATCGGCTGGTGGCCGGTTATGCGCACAGCCTTGATTGGGTGTTCGACCATCGCAAGCTGACAATGCTTGTGCTGACCGCGACCGTGGGTCTGACGGTTCTGCTGTTCATGATGATGCCCAAGGGCCTGTTGCCCGATCAGGACACCGGCATGATCACCGGTGTCGTCCAGGCCGACGAGACGATCGCCTTCGAAGCAATGCTCGATCGCACCCAGCGCGTCGCCGAAGCCTTGCGCGCGGATCCGGCGGTCAGCGGTGTCGCCGCGTTCGTCGGTGCCGGTTCGATCAACCCGACCCTCAACCAGGGCCAGCTCAGCATCGTGCTCAAGCCGCGCAGCGAACGCGATGGCCTCAAGGTGTTGTTGCCGCGACTGCAACGCAGCATCGACAGGATTCCGGGTGTCGCCCTGTTCCTCAAACCCGTGCAGGACATCGCCCTCGACAATCGCGTCGCACCGACCGAGTACCAGTACGCGCTGACCGAGGTCAACGAGGAGGAACTCGGCCGTTTTGCCGAGCGCATGACCACGGCCCTGCAACAACGCCCCGAGCTGGCCGACGTCGCCAACAACCTCGCCGCCAACGGTTTGCAACTGAACCTGACCATCGATCGCGACCAGGCCAGCCGGCTCGGCGTGCCGATCCAGACCATCGATGACACCCTTTACTCGGCCTTCGGTCAGCGCCAGATCTCGACGATCTTCACCCAGTTGAACCAGTATCGCGTGGTCCTCGAAGTCGACCCGAAATTCCGCACCAGTGCCGATCTGCTCAACCGTCTCAGCGTGCGTGGCAGTGGCAACGGTGCGCTGACCGGCAGCAATGCGACCTCCCTCGGCCAGGCCACGTCGAGCAACTCGGCCACGCCCAGTGGTATCGGCTCGCAGGGCAATACCGGCATTGCGCTCGGCGGCGGCGGAACCATCCCGATGGCCTCCCTGGTCGATGCCAAGGTGGTCAATGCGCCCCTCGTGATCAGCCACCAGAACCAGCTCCCGGCAGTGACGATTTCGTTCAATGTCGCTCCCGGCTATTCCTTGTCCGATGCAGTCAAGGCGATCACTGTCGTCGAAAACAGCATCGACATGCCGACCCAGATCCGCGGCAACTACATCGGCAAGGCCGCTGAATTCTCGGCCTCGCTGACTGACGAGGTGTTGCTGATCCTGGCATCGCTGGTGGTCATCTACATCGTCCTTGGCGTCCTCTACGAGAGCTATATCCATCCGATCACGATCATCTCGACCCTGCCGCCGGCCGGTGTCGGCGCTCTGCTGGCATTGACCCTGTTCGGCTTCAGCCTGTCGCTTGACGGCATCGTCGGCATCATCCTGCTGATCGGCATCGTCAAGAAAAACGCGATCATGATGATCGACTTCGCCATCGATGCGCAGCGCGAAGGCATGCCGGCCCACGATGCGATCCGCCGCGCCGCATTGTTGCGCTTCAGACCGATCCTGATGACCACGTTCGCCGCGATGTTTGGTGCCTTGCCGTTGGCCCTGGGTACCGGAATCGGTTCGGAATTGCGTCAGCCGCTGGGTGTTTCGATTGTTGGTGGCTTGCTGGTTTCGCAGTTGATCACCTTGTACACGACGCCGGTTTTGTATCTTTACATGGAGCGGGTGTCGGATTGGATCGCTGCGCGGCGTGACCGGCGGGCGCTTGTGCATGGGGGGAGATTGGCGTGAATTTGCGTTGCCTTTTATTTCCTGTAGGAGGCCCTTCAGGGGCGATGCTCCCATCTTTACGCCTCTTCGAGGCACGGCATCCATGCCGTTCATCACCCGCCTCCTCTCTCTCGTCGCCCCTGCGAAGGCAGGGGCCCAGCGACTTCGCTGTTGGTTGTCACGATCCTGCAGAGCGCGGCATCCCTGCCGATTTTCAATCGCCCCCTCTCTCTCGTCGCCCCTGCGAAGGCAGGGCCCAGTGACGTCGCTCGTCCAAAGCACGCTCCTTCGGAGCGCGGCATCCCTGCCGTATTTCACTCGCCTCAGGCGAGCGAGCCACCTTTCTTTGTGTGGCCAAAGAAACATGGCCCAAAGAAAGGCCACCCCGATGCAGCGGTCTCCGGGCATCCTGCCCTCCGACTGCGCAAAGGAACTCCGGGGTTGGCTGACAGTGCATCCCTGCACTGGCAGCCAACTGGCTCGCATCCCTGCGAGCCACCCTGCGGGCTTTCCTACGTTCCTTCGCCGCTACATAGGGGCCCCGGGAAGCGCGCATCGTGCGCGCCAGAGCGAACAGCAAAGCCAAAGCCAAAGCCCCCCTCATCCGCCCTGCCGGGCACCTTCTCCCGCTGCACGGGAGAAGGGAATTCAAGAGCAAAGCCAAAGCTTGCGGGGGTCTGCTTCGTCTTTGCTGCGCACGATGCGCAGTGACCGGGGCCCCTATGTAGCGGCAACGTGGCGGAGGGAAAGCCCGCAGGGTGGGCGCGAGGGATCGCGCCCAGTTCGTTGCCAGCACACGGATGTGCTGTCAGCGAACCTCCGGAGCCGCGTTGCGCAGTCGCAGGGCAGGATGCCCGGAGACCGCTGCATCGGGGTGGCCTTTCTTTGGGCCATGTTTCTTTGGCCACACAAAGAAAGGTGGCTCGCTCGCCCGGAGGCGAGTGAAAAACGGCATGGATGCCGCGCTCCGCAGGAGCGTAGAAAGCTGAGCATGGCGACTGAAGTCGCTCCCACGAAAGCGTACGCAAAAGAACGGCATGGATTCTGCGCTCCGCAGGAGCGCAAAAATCAACAGCAAAGTCACTGGGCCCCTGCCTCGGTGAAGCCGAGGCTGCCCAGAGCCTGCCGAAGGGCAGGGGCGACGATGAAGTTGCTTGGGAGTTTTGCGCGAAAAACCAGCAAACAGAATCAAACCGCCAGCCGCGCAGGCGATATGAGATGAATCTCTCCGGTCCCTTTATTCGGCGTCCAATCGGCACCCTCTTGCTGGCCATGGGCCTGTTTGTCAGTGGCGTGATCGCCTACTTCCAGCTCGGCGTGGCATCGCTGCCGAATCTTGAATTCCCGGTGATCTTCGTCGTCGCCAATCAGCCTGGGGCGAGTGCGGAGAACATGGCGAGCACGGTTGCTGCGCCGCTGGAGCGGCATATGGGCCAGATCGCCGGCGTCGATTCGATGGGGTCGCACAGCAAGGAGGGGCGCTCCTCGGTGATCCTGTTTTTCAAGTTCAATCAGAACATCGACAGCGTCGCGCGTGATGTGCAGGCCGCGATCAACGCGGCGATGCCGGATCTGCCGACAGGACTGCGCACGGCGCCGATGTACTTCAAGGCCAACCCGAACAACGAACCAGTCCTGATGCTGTCGCTGACTTCACCGTCGCACACGGCGGCCGAGCTTTACAACATGGCCGATTCGCTGCTGTCGCCGCGCGTGCGCCAGTTGCCTGGCGTGGCCGATGTCACCCTGGCCGGTGGCGCGACGCCGGCGGTGCGCGTTGATGTCGATCTCGGCAAGCTGACCTCGATGGGCATCTCGGCGGACCAGGTGCGCAATGCGATCGCTGCGGCCAATGTGACCTCGCCGCAGGGATTCCTCAGTGACGGTCAGCGCACGATGACGATTGCCGCGAACGGTGCGCTGACCGATGGCAGCCAGTTTGCCGACCTGATCATTGCGGTGAAGAACGGCGTGCCGATTCGCCTGGGTGATATTGCGACCGTCGGTGATGGGGCCGAGAGCAAGGATCAGGCGGCCTGGTACAACGGCGATCCGTCGATCCTGATGGAGATCACCAAGCAATCCACGGCAAACGTGATCGATACCGTCGACAGCATCTATGCGCAACTGCCGCTGATGCGAACCTGGCTGCCGAAGGGCGTCACCCTGACTCCGTTCAACGATCGCACGGCGACGATCCGCTCTTCGATCCACGAAGTGCAGATCACCTTGTTGATCAGCATGGCCCTGGTCATCCTGACCATGCTGCTGTTCCTGCGTCGAGTCGCGCCGACCGTGATTGCCGGGCTGTCGGTGCCGCTGTCGTTGTCGAGCGCGTTCATCGTCATGTACATCTTCGATTTCACCCTCGACAACCTGACCCTGATGGCCTTGGTCATCTCGATCGGCTTCGTCGTCGACGATGCGATCGTGGTTATCGAGAATGTCGTACGCCATCTCGATATGGGCAAGTCGCGTCTGCAGGCCGCTCTCGATGGTGCGCGCGAGATTGGTTTCACGATCGTCTCGATCACCGCCTCCCTGGTTGCGGTGTTCTTGCCGCTGCTGTTCATGGGTGGCTTCATGGGCATGATGCTGCATTCGTTCGCGGTGACCATCGCCGCCGCAATCGTGATGTCGGCTGTGGTTTCGCTGACCCTGACCGCATCGCTGTGCGGCAGCTACCTGCAGGCACACAAGGAGGAGAAGCCCTCGCGCATCGTCGAGCGTATCGACCTCGGGCATGCGTGGTTGCTTCGAAACTACGCGCGCGCACTCGACTGGTCGCTGCGCCATCCGCGCACGCTGAGCTTGCAGCCACTGGTATTGGTGTTGCTGACGGTGTGGTTGAGCACCATGCTCAAGTTCGGTTTCGTACCCGAGCAAGACACCGGCATGATCCGGGGCACGACGGTTGCCAGCGCCTCGGTTTCCTACGAATCGATGGTTGAGTTGCAGCGCAAGGTGGCTGATATCGTTGCTGCCGATCCGGCCGTGGCCAGCCTCGGCTCCTCCCTTGGGGGCACCGGCTTCCGCTCGGGCAGCAACCGCGGCAGCCTCTACATCAATCTCAAGCCGCTCGGCGAAGGCCGTGATGTGGCGACCTCGAAAGTCATGCAGCGCATCGCCGACAGGACCGAGAATCTGCCGGGGATCGAATTGCGCCTGCGCCCGGTGCAGGACATTGGTGGCGGCGGTCCGCGTGGTGGCGATTCGTCTTACAGCTACTCGCTCAAGGGCAGCAACTATGATGATCTGGTTACCTGGGGGCCACGACTCGCGGCGGAATTGAGGAAATTGCCACAATTCACCAGCGTCAGTACCGAGCTTGACGAGGGCGGGGTTGCGCAGAACCTCGTCATCGATCGGGATACGGCATCGCGCCTCGGTGTCTCGATCGGTGCCATCGACAGCACCTTGTATAACGCCTTTGGCGAGCGTCAGATCTCGACGATCTATTCCGACATGAACCAGTACAAGGTGGTCCTGAATGCGGTCAGCGGCGCCAATCCGGGTCTCGATACGCTGAGCGCCCTGCATGTGCGCGCGAATAGCGGGGTCATGGTTCCGCTATCGGCGTTGACTCGCATCGAAGCGGGCATCGCCCCCTTGTCCGTCGGGCACGATTTCCAGTTTCCGGTATTCGATATCAACTTCAATCTCGCCGAGAATGTGAGCATGGGAGAGGCGGCGCCGCTGATAAAGCAGACCGTCTTCAATATGCGCATGCCCGGTGGCATCACCGCTGAGGGCGGCGGCAATTTCCGCCGTTTCGAGCAGCAGCAATCCGGTCAGAATCTGCTGATCCTGTTCGCGATCATCGCGGTTTACCTGGTTCTCGGCATTCTTTACGAGAGCCTGATCCACCCGGTGACGATTCTGTCGACCTTGCCGGCGGCCGGTGTCGGTGCCTTGCTCGCGATGCTGGTCACCGATACCGAGCTGTCGGTGGTCTCGGTGATCGCGATCGTCCTGCTGATTGGTATCGTCAAGAAGAACGCGATCATGATGATCGACTTTGCCCTGCACGCCGAACGCGACCACGGCAAGTCACCGATCGAGGCAATCCGCGAAGCCTGCCTGGTGCGCTTCCGGCCGATCATGATGACCTCGATGGTCGCCATCCTCGGTGCATTTCCGCTGGCCATCGGATTCGGTGTTGGTTCGGAGATGCGTCAGCCGCTCGGCATCGCGATGATCGGTGGCCTGCTCGTGTCACAGAGCCTGACCCTGTTTTCGACGCCCGCGCTGTATCTGGTTTTTGCGCGGATTTCTCAGCGTCGTCGTGAGTGCAAGGCGGCGCGCCTGGTCGCCGCACAAGGCACGAGCTTGCCCGCCGCCGGCATGCAATCCTGATTCAGTGATGCCGGGCGCTCGCGTCGCAATGCCTACTGGAAGCCGTTGGCGAAGATGAAGTCCCAGGTCTGGTTTTCATAGGCTCCCGCATCGAGGGCGCCGAAGCGGTTGCGCAACCCACCCGCGAGGTCATGGCCGAGATAGGAGTAGATCGGAATGATGCCGAGGCCCTGGTTGATGAAGGGCGAGTCATCACGCAGGCGATAGTCCTGGTTCGGTGCGTCCACGAAACCTGGATCCCCGCTCAACAGATGGGTCGCGCTGAGTGGCAGGTTGCCAGTGATTGCGCCGATCCGGCTGTAATCGGCGAAGGCGCTGCCGTTGCCGAAACCGCTGCCTGCCGCACCCTCGATGTTGACGTCGGATACGGCATTGTTGAAAAACAGGCTGTTGACGATATCCATGCGCATGCCGCCACCGAGGACGGCTCCCATGGCGCAGCCGCGCCCACCCTGGCCCGCACATTGGCCGTTGGCAAACGTGCTGTTGACAATCAGGACGCCGTTCGGGCCGTCGCCGGTGAGCGAGAGTGTCGACAAGTGGCCGAAAGCCGAGGTCGGCGCTGAGTTGTCGGTAAACAGGCTGTTGGCAATGCGGATCAGGCCGCGGCGCGCGTAAAAGTCGGCTCCACCGCCGAAATAGCCAGTGTTGTTGGCGACGATGACATTGTCGAGCCATAACTCGGCCTGGATGTCGGCGTAAGAAGCCATGGCCAGGCCGCCGCCACGCTGAAAGGTAGCGGAATCGCCATAGCCATCGCGGATGCTCAGATTCTCCACGGCATAGCGCGGGCCGAATTGCACAGTTCCGGGTGGGTTGAAGATCATCGCCAGCACCTGATGCGTGCCGGAGCCGGTCAACACCGTATTGGCGGCGACCGTAGTCTGCTGCGCGCAATTGTTTTCGCCGATCTGGTACCAGCCGCCAGTGATGAACGCCCAACCCGGATTCGTACTGTTGTAGACGAGTCGCTGGTTTGCCGCGTAGAGGCCTTGCCGAACCTTGATCTCGTCATCCGAGGGCGAGGCGGCCGCAGCGGTAAGGGCCGCTTCCAGTTCACTGACATTGGTAACGCAATAGGTCGCCGCCTGGCTGCTCGAAGCGGCCAGCCAGGCGAGCACGGCGATGCCCAGTCGAATCAATCGAGAAGGGTATCGTTGCATGATCGTCTCCGGTTGGGGGGAACTCCCCGCCCAATACGAGGTTTGGCACGCGATCCCCTAACCTGAGCGCTGTCGGTGCTCTCGGTCATTGTGGTCGTCGCGCTGATCGGCATCATCAAGAAGCGCGCGATCATCATCAACTCAGGGCGATGCACCGGGCAGCCGCACAAGGCACGAGCTTTCTCAGCGTCAGCAAGCAACCCTGACTCAACAATCCCGGATCAATCCGCTACGCCGAGCACCGACGACTCGATCGCCGCAGCCTGGGCCAGTGCCGCCGAGCCTTGTGTTGGCGGGATCTCAGTCGGCGCGATCACTGTCATCGTCGGCAAGGTCGTGATGGCGACGGCATAGGCATCTGCCGTGATCGTCAGCGTCGGCATCAGGGTGACCGGGATCGGGCGGCCTGGAGCGATGCTCCAGCGTACTTCCGCTGACGGATTCGAGATGCTCGCGCTCACCTTGACGCTGGGCAGCAGGGTTGCCGGCAAGGGCGCGCGTGAATCGAGTATGGCAGTCGATTCGGCGACTGCATTGAATGACAGCAAAGCTAGCAGCGCACCGCTCAGGACGGCACTTGTAATATTGCAATTGATGGATTTTCGAGCATTCATGGGGATTCTCCTGCAAGCGGGGTCTTGCAAGCTACACAGAGCAAGCGCCATGCCACTCGTGAAGCCGCGATCGCCTGCAGGGAATGAGATGCGGAAACAATGACTTCGGTTGCCAGGACAAAAGTCATGCATGCGCAATCGGACACATTGACGGACAGTAACCACTGTCTGTGGACAGCGTTGCGCGTTGCTGAAGTGGGGGTGTTGACTGAGCGCCAGCGAACGCGGCGCAAGTTCAGCTGCTGCGGGAATTACACAAGGATTCTTTACCCTGGCATGTTCGCTGATCCCGGCTTTCGATTGCGGCGTTGCCAACGACCGATCAGCCACCAGGAAACGAAAATAGACGGTATCACCAGCGGTGCAAAATCCAGCAAGATCCGGATCCATTCTTTCGAGATGAAATCGGCAGTCAGCAACATGAAAGCCCCGACGCCGGTTAGCAAGGAAAGCGGAGCAGAGAACCGCTGCCATGTCGGCGCCGAACGATCGAAGGCCGCGAATGCAGCGCCGGCCAGAAGAAACCACGGCAAAATCAGATACGCGAAAATCAGCGGCTCAAACCACCACGGAAAAGAGATTGGTCCGTGCGCTTCGGCATTGCTGGCGAAAAATTGCTGATGTCGTAACCGCCCATCCAGTCAATGGGCGATTACGAGTCATCGTCATTCCGCCAGGGTCAACAACGAAGCATTGCCGCCCGCAGCCGTCGTGTTGATCGTAACCGTGCGCTCAGTGGCGAAGCGCAGCAGATAGTGGGGGCCGCCGGCTTTCGGGCCGGTGCCGGAGAGGTTCTCGCCACCGAAGGGCTGCACGCCCACCACGGCGCCGACCTGGTTGCGGTTGACGTAGCAGTTGCCGACGCGTGAGCGCTTGACGATGTGGTCGACGGTGTCATCGATGCGGCTGTGGATGCCTAGGGTGAGGCCATAGTTGGACGCGTTGATCTGGTCGATCACGTCGTCGAGATGATCGGCTTTCCAGCGCAATACATGCAGAACCGGGCCAAAAATTTCCTTGTGCAGGGTGTCGAGGCGCGGGATCTCGTAGGCGCACGGGGCGAAGAAGGTGCCATGGGCAGTGCCTTCACCAGGTTCGAGCCGGTTGATCAGTTTGGCCTCGCGATCCATGCGCGCGGCATGCTCGCTGAGGACCTTGTGCGAGGCTTCGTCGATGACCGGGCCGACGTCGGTCGATAGCAGGCCGGGGTCGCCCATGACCAACTCGTTCATCGCGCCCTTGAGCATCGCGATGACCTTGTCGGCGATGTCGTCCTGCACGAAGAGCACACGTGCCGCCGAACAGCGCTGGCCGGCCGAATCGAATGCGGAGGTGCAAAGATCCTTGACCAGTTGCTCGGGCAGGGCGGAGGAGTCGGCGATCATCGCGTTCTGGCCACCAGTCTCGGCAATCAGGGCGGCAATCGAGGAGTCGCGTGCGGCCAGGGTGCGGTTGATTATCCATGCGGTTTCAGTCGAGCCGGTGAAGCAGACACCGGATACTTCTGGCTTGGTCAGCAGTGAATTGCCGAGTACCGAACCCTTGCACGGGACGAATTGCAGGACTTCCTCGGGGATGCCGGCTTCGTGCAGCAGCTTGACGGCGGCATAGCCGATCAGGGTGGTCTGGTCGGCCGGCTTGGCGATCACGCTGTTGCCTGCGGCCAGCGCCGCAGCGACCTGGCCCATGAAGATGGCCAGCGGGAAATTCCACGGGCTGATGCAGACGAACACGCCGCGGCCATGCAGGAACAGCTCGTTCGATTCGCCAGTCGGGCCGGGCAGGATTTCCGGCTGCGCAAACAGCTTGCGTGCCATGGCGCCGTAATAGCGCAGGAAATCCGCCGCTTCACGCACTTCGGCAATCGCCGCCGACATGGTCTTGCCGGCTTCGCGCACGCACAGGGCGATGAATTCGCCACGACGTGCTTCAAGCAGGTCGGCCGTGTGTTCGAGGATCTTGGCGCGACTCACGGCAGGCAGACCATCCCAGCCAGCATAGGCAGCAACCGCGTTGCTCAAGGCTTTTTCGAGGACATCGACGCCGGCGCCACGTGTGTGGCCGATGACACGGCGGCGATCGGCCGGATCGGTGACTTCGCGGGTTTCGCCGCTGGGCTTGCAACCTGGCACCAGCGGCTCGGCGCGCCAGGGTTTGCGTGCGGCGTTGACGCTTTCGGCCAGAGCCTTCAGTTCATTGTCGTTGGCAAGATTGACGCCCATGGAATTCTTCCGTTGTTCGCCGAACAGTGCGCTCGGCTGGGGGATGCGGGGATGCGGTTTGGAATCGAGCTGGCGCACGAGTTCGCAGGGATCGGCGACGAGGTCGCGAATCGGCACGCCCTCATCGACGACGCGATTGACGAAACTCGTGTTGGCACCGTTTTCCAGCAGTCGACGGACCAGGTAGGGCAGCAGATCCTCATGGCTGCCGACCGGTGCGTAGACCCGGCAGGGCACATCAAGATTGTTCTTGCCGATCACCTCGCCATACAGATCACCGCCCATGCCGTGCAGGCGTTGATACTCGTACGGTCGGTTGCGCGCATAGTGGTGGATCGCGGCGATCGTGTGCGCATTGTGGGTGGCAAATTGTGGATAGATCAAATCCGCACCCGCCTCGAACATCAGCTTGGCGCAGGCCAGATACGAGACATCGGTACTCGGCTTGCGCGTGAACACCGGATAGCCGCAAAGGCCGAGTTCCTGGGCGCGCTTGATCTCGGAATCCCAATAGGCACCCTTGACCAGACGCACGCACCAGCGACGACCGGCCTTGCGCGCGACATCGGCGAGCCAGTCGATCACGAATGGCGCGCGCTTCTGATAAGCCTGTACGGCAAGGCCGAAACCATTCCAGCCTTGCAATGACGGATGCGCAAAAACCTCGCCAAGCACATCCAGCGAGAGTTCCAGGCGATCAGCTTCCTCGGCATCGACAGTCATGCCGATGCCCTGGGCCATTGCCAGTTGCGCGAGTTCGAGCACGTGCGGGGTCAGCTCGGCATGCACGCGGGCGCGGTTGTAGACGTCGTAGCGCGGATGGATCGCCGACAGCTTGACCGAGATCGACGGTGCATCGAGAACATCTTTCCATGGGCCACGCTTGCCGAGGGCACCAATTGCGTCGCGGTAGGCCTGCATGTAGCGCTCGGCATCGGCCTTGGTCAGCGCGGCTTCGCCGAGCATGTCGTAGGAATAGCGGTAGGCAGCGTTGGCTTTTTGCGCAGAACGATCCTGGGCCTCCTTGATGGTGCGGCCCATGACGAACTGATGGCCCATGATGCGCATGGCCTGGCGCACGGCGAGGCGAATCACCGGCTCGCCGGCGCGGCCGACCAGGCGGCGCAGTGCGCCGACAAAATTGGAGCGGGTCTCTTCCGCCAGTTGGACGAGTTCGCCGGTCAGCATCAGGCCCCAGGTCGAGGCATTGACGAACAGCGATTCACTCGCGCCGACGTGTTTCTTCCAGTTGGCCTCGCCGAGCTTGTCGCGGATCAGCTTGTCGGCAGTTTCCGAATCCGGAATACGCAGCAAGGCTTCGGCCACACACATCAACAGAACGCCTTCCTCGCTGGACAGGTCGTACTGGCGCATGAACGATTCGACGGCGGTCTGGTCGTCGGCTTTGGCGCGGATGCGGGCGACCAGATCACCGGCCGCCGCGAGCACCTGTTCGCGCTCCGCCGGTGCCAGGCTGGCCTCGACGAGCAACTCGTTGACCGCCTCGGTTTCATCCTTCGACCAGGCCGCCGTGATGCGCGCACGCGCCGGATCCGGGTTTCCGGGAAGTTCAGGTGAAAGGATTTCGCTCACGTTGTGTGGGCTCTCTGTGGTGCCGTGCGGCTCATGCGAGGCCTTCGCGGCAGGGTTGGCGACCGCCAAGTGTAGTGAGTGGGTGGCGTCCGGCCAAGCATTGCAATCAAGTGGGTTGCGGTGGATTGACGCAGCTTTTCCTTGCCGCTGGCGCTGGGGCTCCTCTATCATCCTTAGGTTCCCCGCATGCCGTTGGTGCTCTGCGAGATGCGATCGGGCCGGCTTCCGGCCCTTTTCCGGGTTGGGATATTCGCCTCGGCAGCCGTTGCGGCCGGGTGCGGATCGATGATTCACGTATTCAAGGTGATGGCAATGATGTCAGTTGGGATCTCGCGAATGCGCCGTGTGCTTGCCGCACCGGCTGTTGTCGTCCTCGGCCTGCTCGCGAGTGCCGCGGCAAACGCAAATCCGCAGCCGTGGCAGCTCAACATGACCCAGGGCGCCACGCAGACGGCGCGCGAGGTATACGACATCCACATGCTCGTCCTGTGGATCTGCGTGGCCATTGGCATCGTCGTGTTTGCCGTGATGTTTGTCGCCATGTTCCGGTTCCGCAAGTCGAAAGGCGCGGTGCCGGCCACCTGGAGCCACAGTACCAAGCTCGAAGCAATCTGGACGATCATTCCGGTCCTGATCCTTATCGCTTGTGCCTGGCCTGCAACAAACCTGCTGGTCCGGATGGCGGATACCTCCGAATCGGAAATGACCATCAAGATCACCGGCTACCAGTGGAAGTGGCGCTACGAATACGTTGATTACTTCGGCAAGCAGCCGGGCATCAGTTTTATTTCGAGCCTCGAGTCGCAGGCCAATCGCACGCGCCAGCTCGGATCAGGCATCAACCCGGCCGAGATCAAGGTCGACGGTTACCCGACCTACCTGCTCGACGTCGACAAGCCGCTCGTGTTGCCGGTGGGTGTGAAGGTGCGTTTCGTCATCACCGCCGACGATGTCATCCATTCCTGGTGGGTTCCGGTGCTCGGCTGGAAGCAGGACGCGATTCCCGGAATCATCAATTCGGCCTGGACCCGGATCGACGAGCCGGGTATCTATCGTGGCCAGTGTGCCGAGCTTTGCGGTCGCGATCATGGCTTCATGCCGATCGTGGTCAAGGCCTTGCCGAAGGCCGAATTCGAGCAGTGGATGACGACGCAGGCGCCTGCGCCGGCGGCCGCAGCCACTGCAACCACGCTTGCCCCGACGACAGCCCCGCAAGGCTGATTCCGTTCCAGAATTCCTGAGGTAGAGGCAATGGCCCACGCTGCCGTTCACGACACCCACGACACCCACGATCACAAGCCGCAGGGCTTTCTCCATCGCTGGCTGTTCACGACCAACCACAAGGACATCGGTACCCTGTACCTGGTGTTTGCCCTGGTCATGTTTTTCATCGGCGGCTCGATGGCGATGATCATCCGCGCCGAGTTGTTCGAGCCCGGCATGCAGCTCGTGCAGCCGGAGTTCTTCAACCAGATGACCACGATCCATGCATTGGTCATGATCTTTGGTGCGGTCATGCCGGCCTTTGTCGGTCTCGGCAACTGGATGATCCCGCTGCAGATTGGCGCGCCCGACATGGCCCTGCCGCGCATGAACAATTGGTCATTCTGGCTCCTGCCGTTCGCCTTCGTGCTCCTGCTCTCGACCATGTTCATGCCCGGTGGCGGGCCGCAGGGCGGCTGGACTCTCTATCCGCCGTTGTCCCTGCAGGGCGGCAGCAGCATCGCCTTCGTCATCCTCGCCATCCACATGATGGGCATCAGCTCGATCATGGGCGCGATCAACATCATCGCGACGATTCTCAACATGCGCGCCCCGGGCATGGATCTGCTCAAGATGCCGATCTTCACCTGGTCGTGGCTGATCACGGCCTTCCTGCTGATCGCGGTGATGCCGGTGCTGGCCGGTTCGGTGACCATGCTGCTGACCGACAAGTATTTCGGTACCAGCTTCTTCAATGCCGCCGGTGGTGGTGACCCGGTCATGTTCCAGCATATTTTCTGGTTTTTCGGGCATCCCGAGGTCTACATCATGATCCTGCCGGCCTTCGGCATCGTCAGCGAGATCATTCCGACCTTCTCGCGCAAGCCCCTGTTCGGCTATCAGGCGATGATCTACGCCGTTGCCTCGATCGCGTTCCTGTCGTTCATCGTCTGGGCGCACCACATGTTCACGGTCGGCATGCCGCTCGGCGGCGAGATCTACTTCATGTACGCGACGATGCTGATCGCGATCCCGACCGGGGTGAAGGTGTTCAACTGGGTGACCACAATGTGGGAAGGCTCGTTGACCTTCGAGACACCGATGCTGTTCGCCATCGCCTTCGTCATCCTGTTCACGATCGGCGGATTCTCGGGTCTGATGCTGGCGATCGTGCCGGCCGACTTCCAGTACCAGGACACCTACTTCGTCGTCGCCCATTTCCACTACGTACTGGTCACCGGCGCGGTTTTCGCAATCATGGCAGCCGCTTATTACTGGCTGCCTAAGTGGTCGGGCAACATGTACAGCGAGCGCTGGGGCAAGATCCATTTCTGGATGAGCGTGATCTCGGTCAACGTGCTGTTCTTTCCGCAGCACTTCCTCGGCCTGGCCGGCATGCCGCGCCGCATTCCGGATTACAACATCGCTTTCGCCGATTTCAACATGATCAGCTCGATTGGCGGATTCTGGTTCGGTGTGAGCCAGTTGCTGTTCGCCGGCGTCGTCGTGCATGCCGTGTACTTCTCGAAAAACCGCGCGACGATGCAGGTCTGGGAAGGCGCGAAGGGTCTGGAATGGACGGTGCCGTCGCCGGCGCCGTACCACACCTTCAGCGTGCCGCCGGTGATTGATGACTCCATGCTTGCGCATGGAAGTGGTGGGCATTGAGTTTGAGGCTCTTGGCTCTTGGCTTCGTTGGGATTTTTTCATGCGTTGATGCTTGATCCACCACTACTGAGTTCATGAATACAGAAAATTCCACGGCTGAAACCCGGAAACCTGCCAAGCATGATGCTCGCGGGATTGCCAAGACGGCGCTTGCGGTGGTGGCGGCTTCGTTCTTGTTTGGTTTCGCGATGGTGCCGATCTATCGGATCGCCTGCGAGCATGTGCTTGGCATCAAGCTTTCGGGCGAGGCGGCGGATGCGGCCCAGGTTGCGCTGATGACGGTCGATGAATCGCGCACGGTGGCGGTCGAGTTCGTGACCAGCGTCAACAGCAAGCTGCCGTGGGATTTCAAGGCCGAAAAGGTGCGCGTCAATGTGCATCCGGGTGCCTTGACCGAAGTCTGGTTCGATGCGACCAATACGTCGGATGCAGCGATTGTCGGCAACGCGGTACCGAGTGTGGCGCCGAGCGAGGCATCGCCGTATTTCAACAAGACCGAATGTTTCTGTTTCACCGAGCAGATGCTGCAGGCCGGCGAATCAAGACGCATGCCGGTGCGCTTTGTGGTTGATCCGCAATTGCCGAAGGCGACCACTACCTTGACGCTTTCCTACACGTTCTACGCGAACGAACTGGCAACCAGGCAACTGAGCCTGGTGTCGAAGCCGCCTGCCGGCATCGCGAAGAACTGACCTACACCTTTGAGTCCGGGGTTCCAAGATCATGGCGCAAACACACGATGCGTATTATGTCCCACACGGCAGCCATTGGCCGATCGTCGGATCCGTCGGTTTGTTCAGTACGGCCATCGGTGCCGCCAACTGGATGAATGACGGCAGTGGATTGACAGCCTCGCCACTGTTTTACCTCGGTCTCGCGATCATCGCCTTCATGATGTTCGGCTGGTTCGGCACGGTCATTCGTGAATCGGTTGCAGGAAACTACAACAAGCAGGTCGATGTTTCGTTCCGCATGGGCATGATGTGGTTCATCTTCTCCGAGATCATGTTCTTCGCTGCGTTCTTCGGCGCGTTGTTCTATGCGCGCATGTACTCGGTGCCGTGGATTGGCGGCGAAGGCCATGGTGGGTTGACCAACTATTTCCTCTGGCAGGGCTACACGCCGAGCTGGCCGACCAATGGCCCCGGCAATATCGGCGGCACGTTCGAGACCATCCCGGCTTGGAAGCTGCCGCTGGTCAATACCCTGCTCCTGCTCAGCTCGGGCGTGACGATCACCTTTGCCCATCACGCCCTGCGTGCCGGCTACCGCCGTGCATTGCTGGTCTGGCTCGCGGCGACGATCGCGCTCGGTGGGGCCTTCCTGTACTTCCAGGCCACCGAGTACATGGAGGCCTATCACCACCTCAACCTTACTCTCGGCAGTGGCATTTACGGATCGACTTTTTTCATGCTGACCGGATTTCACGGCATGCATGTCACGCTCGGCGCCATCATGTTGACGGTGATGTGGTTCCGCTGCGCCAAGGGCCATTTCACCAGGGACAACCACTTCGGCTTTGAAGCAGTCGCCTGGTACTGGCATTTCGTCGACGTAGTCTGGCTGGGTTTGTTTGTTTTCGTGTATGTGCTTTAAGAGCCGGGATTAGGGATTCGGGATTCGAGATTCGAAAGAGCCGACTTGCGGCGAGATTCTTGGCTGCTGCTTTTACGAATCCCGGTTTTTAACAGCCGAACGGCTGGTCATCCCGAATCCCGAATCCCGAATCCCCGCTTCTATAGGCCATGCGGCTGTATATACCCGGTCAGCAAGCCGATGATGATCAGGACGATCAGCAAGACAGATAGCGCGATGCGTTTGGTCAGGGCCTTGACGGTACGGTCGCTGCCGCCTTTGTCGGTCATCATGTAGTACATGCCGGCAGCGAGGTTCCAGACAATGGCGATCAGGAAAACGACGATCAGGATCTTGCTGGTCATGTTGACATCCCATGGCGAGCCGGAAAGCCCGCGAAGCGGCCGATTATAGTGTCTATGGCACAGGGACGACGCTGGCATCGCCCGGGCTGGCTGGCCATTGTTTCAGCCTGCTTTGGCATTGGCCTGTTCACCTGGCTCGGCTTGTGGCAACTGCATCGTGCGACCGAGAAGGAGGCGTTGCTGTCTGCCTATGCAGATGCGACGAAGGATGCGCCAGTCACACTGTCGCAAGCGCGACGGATACCGGCTGGGGTGATCTATCCGCATGTGCGTGTGCGTGGTCGCTATGACCGGCGACACGATTATGTACTCGATGACCAGGTGCGCAACGGACGTCAGGGTGTCATCGTCTTCAGCCCTTTCAATCCCGACGACGGCGCACTCGCCTTGCTGATCAATCGCGGATTCATCGCCAAGGACGAATACGCCCAGGTGCCGGTCATTCCCGATCTGTCCACCGCTGAGGTCGAGTTGAGCGGACTGTATGCGCCAACCCCCGGCAGCGGATTGCGCCTCGGCGGAAATGCACTTCCCGGGCAGGCGCAATGGCCCAAACTGACGATCCATATCGACGTGGCCGAAATTGGCGAGGATCTCGGCTACCGGATCGATTCACGTGTCATCCTGCTCGACGCGGAGTCGGCCTCCGGATTCATGCGCGAATGGACGCCGCAGATCATCCCGCCGGAACGACATCGCGGCTATGCGGTGCAGTGGTTCGGCTTCGTCGTCGCAACGATCGTCATCTTCATCGTGCTGCATTGGCGGCGCGAAAAAAAAGGTTCGCAATGATGCAATCAAGAACTCGCAAGCGTCTTCAGCTCGCAATGATCGGCGCACTTTTTGCGCTGCCGGTCGTGCTTGCCGCCGTACTCGCCAACACGGGTTGGGTTCCCGGGGCAAGGAGCTTTGGCGAGGGCATCATCCCGCAACGCTCGGTCGAGAATGTTGTCATCCAGTTGGCCGACGGCTCGCACATCGACTGGCATGATCCCGACTGGCGCTGGAGTCTCGTCGCGATTCCGGGAAAGCACTGCGCGCAGGCTTGCATTGCCCAGCTCGATCTCATGCACCGCGCGCGTATCTCGCTAAATCAGAATTCCGGTCGCGTGCGCCTGCTCTACCTCGGCACGCCGCCGCTCGGTGCGGAGGCCGAACAGGTCATGCCGGCGTGGCAGGTCGGTGCGGACATCGGAAGCGGTTTTGCCGGATGGGCGCCGACGGCCGATGATGGTGTGGCCGCTGTGCTTGTCAAGCCGGATGGGATCGCCCTGACCTACTATGCCAACGGCTTCGATGCGAGTGGTTTGCGCAAGGATCTGTACAAGGTGACCAAGTGATTCGATTCAGACCTCGATTCACGCAGGGCACGCGCTATGCCGCGTGACCTGGGCCGAAGTTGCCGCTACTTTCAACTCACCGAACATTCCCCGGCTCTCTCAAACGCATGTCCTCGATCGCCCACCAGTATTTCGAACTGACCAAACCGCGCGTGGTCGCCCTGATCGTGTTCACCGCGATCATCGGCATGTTCCTTGCCGTGCCGGGATGGCCACCCCTGCGCCAGTCCATCGCCGGATTCCTTGGCATCTGGCTGGCTGCCGCATCGGCCGCCGCGATCAACCATCTGATCGACCAACGCATTGACCGACTGATGGCGCGTACGTCACATCGGCCCCTGCCGACCGGCGCATTGACGCCGTTCCAGGTGTTGAGTTTTGCGATCATGCTGGGAACCTTGTCGATGACGATCCTGGTCGTCCTCGTGAACACGCTGACCGCCCTGCTGACGTTTGCCTCGCTGATCGGCTACGCGATTGTGTATACAGCCTTCCTCAAGCGGGCGACGTCGCAGAACATCGTCATCGGCGGTGCAGCGGGCGCGGCTCCCCCACTGCTCGGATGGGTCGCCGTGACCGGACATGTGCATCCGTATGCGCTGCTGCTGTTCCTGATCATCTTCGTCTGGACGCCGCCGCATTTCTGGGCGCTGGCGATCTTCCGCGTCGACGACTATTCGCGCGCCCAGGTGCCGATGCTGCCGGTCACGCACGGCGTCACCTACACGCGTTGGCATGTGCTCGCATACACGATCCTGCTGCTGATCGTGACGATCCTGCCGTATCTGACCGGCATGAGCGGCGTGTTCTATCTCGGTGGCGCGCTCGCGCTGGGTGCAGGTTTTCTCTACTACGCGATCCGATTGCTCAATCCACCCGATGATTTTTTCGCGATGAAGGTCTTCAACTACTCGATCATCTACCTGATGGCCCTGTTCGCCTTCCTGCTGATTGATCATTATTTGGTGCGGTGAGCTGTCAGCAGTGAGCGGTTAGCCGTATTTGGCGCGGTGAGCAGTAAGCCGTAAGCGGTGAGCGGGAAAAGCATGAGGTCGCCGTCGTCTGGCACATGGGTCCCGATAGACGAATTGCGGAGCCATTGCGGCTGTATCAACCAGCGGCGTCTCCACGCTTTTCCCGCTCACCGCTTACGGCTATCTGCTTACTGCCAAGCGCATAGCGTTGGGCAATCACCGCGCATGCCATCAACTGGATCTGGTGATAGAGCAGCACCGGCAGGACGATCATGCCGAGTGCGGGGTTTCCGGCAAACAGGATCTTCGCGATCGGTACGCCGCTGGCGAGACTCTTCTTCGAGGCACAGAAGACGATGGCGATCTCATCCTCGCGGTTGAAGCCGAGGCGGCGGCTGAGCCAGGTCGTGCCGCCGAGCGCGATCGCCAGCATGATCGCGGTAACCCCGAGCAAGGCGGCCAACGCCGATATCGGCACGAGTTGCCACAAGCCTTCGACGACCGACGCGCTGAAGGCGACGTAGACCACGAGCAGGACCGTGCCACGATCGGTAACCGCAAGCAGTTGGCGACGACGTTCGACCCATGCGCCGATCAGCGGCCGAGCCAGATGGCCGGCGACGAAGGGCAGGAACAGTTCAAGCACGATCTTGCCGACTGCGGCGAGGTTCAGTCGCATTCCTCCCTGCGTCGCCAGCAAGGCCGAAACCAGCAGCGGAGTCAGGAATACGCCAAGCAGATTCGAAATCGAAGCGCTGCAAACCGCAGCGGCCACATTGCCGCGTGCGATCGAGGTGAAGGCAATCGATGACTGCACGGTCGAGGGCAGGGCGCACAGGAACAGGATGCCGATCGTCAATTCAGGCGTCAGCAGCCAGGTCGGCGACAGCCACTCGATGCCGAGGCCGAGCAGGGGAAACGCAACGAAGGTGCAGGCCAGCACGAGCAGATGCAGACGCCAGTGGGTCAGCCCGGCGATGATCGCCTCGCGTGGCAGGCGCGCGCCATGCAGAAAGAACAACCAGGCGATGGCCGCGACCGAGAGCCAGTCAAAAGCGAGCGCAACTTCGCCGCGGCACGGCAGCATGACGGCCACGACGACAGTGGCAATCAGGCTCAGGGTTGTCCAGTCGAACAGGCCGGAAAGTCGTTGCATTGCGGAGGTGGAGTAGGGCGCGGATCGAGCGCGGGCAATCGGGTATTTTGCCCGGTTCGGGCGCGAAACGCTGCGCAGGCAATGAACTGCTCTGTCCGGCTGCGCCAATCGGTACCATATGCCGGCTCTCGCCGGGGAAACGTAAGTCCAATGACTGAATCTGCCGACCGCACCTTGAGTCGTCGTGATCTTCGCACCCTGATGCTCGCCGCCCTCGGTGGTGCATTGGAGTTCTACGACTTCATCATCTTCGTGTTCTTCACGGCGGTCATCGCACAATTGTTCTTTCCGCCGGATATGCCGGAATGGCTGCGCCAGTTGCAGACCTTCGGCATTTTTGCGGCCGGCTATCTGGCGCGGCCACTCGGCGGCATTGTCATGGCCCACTTCGGTGATCGGGCCGGACGCAAGCGCATGTTCATGCTCAGCGTGCTGCTGATGGCGGTGCCGACCCTGCTCATGGGCCTGCTGCCGACTCATGCCAGCATTGGCCTCGCGGCACCGCTTTTGCTTTTGTTGCTACGTGTGCTGCAAGGTGCTGCGGTGGGTGGCGAGGTACCGGGCGCCTGGGTTTTTGTCTCCGAACACGTGCCGCGCTCACGCATCGGGTTTGCCTGCGGCACGCTGACTGCGGGGCTGACCTTCGGCATCCTGCTCGGATCGCTCGTGGCCACGGCCGTCAACACAAGCTGGACGCCCGACGAGGTGCTGGCCTGGGCCTGGCGCGTGCCCTTCATCCTTGGCGGTCTGTTCGGCATGCTGGCGGTCTGGTTGCGCCGCTATCTCGATGAGACGCCGGTTTTCGAGGAGATGCGCCGCCGTCGTGAGCTGGTCAAGGGCCTGCCGCTGAAAATCGTGCTTCAGGGGCACTGGGGTGCGGTGATGCGCACGATGCTGATCACCTGGATGCTGACCGCGGGCATCGTCGTGGTCATCCTGATGACGCCGACCCTGGTGCAGAGGCTGTTCGCGATCTCTCCGGCAACGGCAGCGCAAGCGAGTTCACTTGCCACCTTCACCCTGTGTGTCGGTTGCGTGCTTTTCGGCATGGCGGTTGACCGTTTCGGCGTCAATCGTGTCCTCGTTGCGGGTGCGCTCGGGCTCGCCGTGGCGACGGCGGCGCTCTATCGCACGCTGGACGTTGCACCCGAACATTTCACGATTGCCTATGCGATCACCGGTTTGTTTGTCGGTGTGACCGGCGCTATCCCGAGTCTGATGGTGCACGCATTCCCTGCGCCAATCCGCTTCTCCGGTATCTCGTTTGCCTACAACGTTGCCTATGCGATTCTCGGCGGACTCACACCGGTCGTGGTCAGCTTGTGGGTTGGCGCCGGGCAGGCGTATGCCCCGGCCTGGTACGTTGCGACAGCCTGTCTGGGCGGCATCGTCGCGGCGCTCTGGGCGGGGCGGCAGCAAGCCGCGCCAATTGCGGTCAACGCAAGTCACGCCGTGAACAATTGAGCGACGAACGCAATGCCGGACAAATGTGACGCGACCATCATCGGCGCCGGCCGCAATGGCCTGGTCTGCGCGACCTGTCTGGCCAAAACCGGCTTGAAGGTGAGCGCGCTCGAACGCCGCGATGTCGTCGGCGGTGCGGCCGTAACCGAGGAATTCCATCCGGAGTTCCGCAACTCGGTAGCGGCGTGCACGGTATTGCTGCTGCAGCCGAAGCTGATCGAGGATCTTGATCTGCATGCGCACGGCTTGAGCATCGTCGAGCGCAAACTCGGCAACTTCCTGGCCTTGCCGCATGGATAATCCTTGCGCGTTGGTGCCGGTATCAGTAGTGACGAGGTCGCGAAACTTTCCAGGCGCGATGCCGAGCAGCTGGCCGATTACGGAAGGTGCCCGGACACAATGTCTTGCATGTGATCAAGGCTGATCTGCGCTGAGCTCGCTCGATTCAGCAATCGACGATACAAACTTCGATTGCGGGATCGTTCGCAACAGTTCATCGTGATCACCAATTCGCACGAACTGGATACAAGATGGCTCATGTACACGCTCCCGGTCTCGTCCTGCGCATGGATCCCGATGAGTTGATCAAACAAGGGGCGACCTGCAGCTGCGCCGAGCACGAAGCTGTTCATGCCCAACATTACTTCGTCTGCATCGAAGCGACTGCCGCGGACGGGCTGTGGCTGCCGCTGTTCAACGGGCCGCGCATGGGCACCAGGGAATTGCCAAACGAATCGCGAACCGGCGATCCGCGTTGGGTCGGCAGCTCCTCGCACTACAGTCCCGAGCAGATCTGGCGGGCAACCCACAAGGCCGCCCAACGCGCTGCTACGGCCGCCCATGACAGCTCGTCCGGAAACCTGCCGAATCGAGTCAAGACCGAATCTCTGCCATCGGCAGCCGAGTTCAAGCATCCCGAGGCGAGCGGCTGACACTTGAGGGCAGCCGCTCAGACAGTGCCTTCCCGCCCCTATAATCGGGTTTTCGCACTCTTGATTGCAGCCCGGACTATTCATGAAAACCACGCGTCCTCGCTTGTCCCATGAATCCACACGACATTTCGCTCATTCGGCGATAGCACCCGCTATTGCCGCAATCGTGAAAAGCCGTGTGAATCGATTGTCCTGCGCGATCGTCACGCGTATTCATGAATAGTCCGGGCTAGGCTGTCAATTCGATGAATGCCGAACCCGCGTTGGCGCTCTACCAGAACTGGACTGCGAACGCCCTGGTCGTATCGGCCACCTTCGTCGCCGTCGCGGCAACCGTGCTGCTTCACTACGAAGGTCTTGTCGCCTTGTCCATGCGGCTGGCGCGTCACAACAGCCAGCGTCGGCGCAAGGTGCTGTATGCGATCACTGCGATCCTCGTCCTGCACATCGTCGAGATCTGGATCTTCGGACTGACTTGCTGGCTGCTGCTGATGTGGCCCGCCTGTGGCCATATCGCCGGCTCGGCGAACATGCATTTGTTCGATGCGGTGTATCTCTCGGCGGTCACCTATTCCACGGTCGGCTTTGGCGACCTGGCGCCGGTCGGTGTCGTGCGCTTTCTGATCGGTACGGAATCGCTGGTCGGTTTCGTGCTGATCACGTGGTCAGCATCGTTCACCTACCTGGAGATGGCCCATTTCTGGGACAGGCTTGGAAGTGACAGACACCGCTGAACTGCGCCCAGGCGTCGTTCTCTTCGGGCTGACGGCTGGCTTGCAGCCCTGAAGGATGTCGATGAGACCGGCTCAGCGGCTTCGCTCCATCGTCAGTGGCTCGATCGGCAATCTGGTCGAGTGGTATGACTGGTATGTCTACGCTGCCTTCTCGCTGTATTTCGCCAAGGCGTTCTTTCCCGAGGGCGATCGCACGATCCAGTTGCTGAATACGGCGGCGGTTTTTGCGATCGGATTCATGATGCGGCCGATTGGTGGCTGGCTGATGGGCTTGTGGGCGGATCGGCGCGGTCGCAAATCAGCAATGATGTTGTCGGTCACCTTGATGTGTGCGGGTTCATTGATGATCGCCTTGACCCCCGGCTATGCGTCGATCGGAATCGCCGCGCCGATATTGCTGATTCTCGCGCGCCTGCTGCAGGGGCTCAGCGTCGGTGGCGAGTACGGTATTTCTGCGACCTATCTGAGTGAAATGGCGACAGCTGAGCATCGTGGATTCTGGTCGAGTTTCCAGTATGTGACCTTGATCCTTGGCCAATTGCTGGCCCTGGCGGTGTTGATCCTTCTGCAGCAGGTCTTTCTTTCGGTCGAGCAGATCGATGCCTGGGGTTGGCGGATTCCGTTCGTGATCGGTGCCTTGTGCGCGGTCACCGCCTTGCACCTGCGACGCAACATGGCCGAAACCGACGCGTTCACGAAATCGGATCATTCATTGAAACGATCAAGTTCCCTGCGCGCCTTGTTGCGGCATCCTCGTGCCGTGTTGACCGTGATCGGACTGACCCTGGGTGGCACGGTGGCGTTCTATACCTATACGACTTACATGCTCAAGTTCCTCGTCAACAGTGCCGGCATGAGTCGGCAGACGGCGACCCTGATCTCAGCCTCGACCCTGGTCATCTACATGTTGCTGCAGCCCGTGATTGGCGCACTGTCCGATCGCATCGGCCGCCGCCCGATCCTGATTGCCTTTGGCCTGCTTGGAACCTTGCTGACGGTGCCGATCCTCAACGCGCTGAGTGGCGTCGGCAGCGCGTTTGAAGCTTTCGCCCTGATCATGCTGGCCTTGCTGATCGTGTCCGGCTACACGGCGATCAATGCGGTGGTCAAGGCCGAACTGTTCCCGGTGGAGATCCGTGCGCTTGGTGTCGGTTTGCCGTATGCGTTGACCGTCTCGATTTTCGGCGGAACTGCCGAATACATCGCCCTGTGGTTCAAGAGCATCGGCCATGAAGCCGGGTTCTACTGGTACGTGACGGCGTGCATTGCGGTGTCCTTGCTGGTGTATGTGCTGATGCCGGACACCCGGCGGACTTCGCTGATCGATGCCGATTGACCCATGCGGCAGGGCTGCAGCGTGCGGCCGGTCGCAGCCAACACGATTGTTGCCGGTGTAAGATGCCCGCAAACCGGATCGACCCGGTGCAGGGAGATGCTCATGAGCAGCGTTGATTTCACCTCGTTCCTCAAGTTGATGGTGCACAAGAAGGCCTCCGACCTTTTCATCACGGCCGGCGTTGCGCCTTCAATGAAGGTGCACGGGCGTATCTCGCCGATCACCCAGAACGCCCTGACGCCGCAGCAGGCGCGTGACATGGTGCTCAATGTGATGACGCCCTCGCAGCGCGAGGAGTTCGAGAAGACCCATGAGTGCCAGTTCGCCATCGCCGTCACCGGTGTCGGCCGATTCCGTGTCTCGTGCTTCTACCAGCGCAATTGTGTCGGCATGGTCCTGCGTCGCATCGAGACGCGCATCCCGAGCATCGACGAGCTGAATCTGCCGCCGGTGATCAAGACCCTGGCGATGACCAAGCGCGGCATCATCATCTTCGTTGGTGCGACCGGTACCGGTAAATCGACCTCGCTGGCGGCGATGCTCGGTTACCGGAACCTGAACTCGACCGGTCACATCATCACCATCGAGGATCCGATCGAATACGTGCACAAGCACGAAGGTTGCATCATCACCCAGCGCGAACTCGGCATCGATACCGATTCCTGGGAGAACGCGTTGAAGAACACGCTGCGCCAGGCGCCCGATGTGATCATGATCGGCGAGGTGCGTACCCGCGAGACGATGGAGCACGCGATCAACTTCTCCGAGACCGGCCATCTGTGCCTGTGTACCCTGCACGCGAACAATGCCAACCAGGCGATGGACCGCATCATCCATTTCTTCAGCGAGGATCGTCGATCGCAGTTGTTCATGGATCTGTCGCTGAATCTCAAGGGTGTGGTTGCCCAGCAGCTCATTCCGACTCCTGATGGCAAATCGCGCCGGGTCGCGATCGAAGTTCTGCTCGGCACGCCACTGGTTCAGGATTACATCCGCCAAGGCGACATCCACAAGCTCAAGGATGTCATGAAGGAATCGACCAACCTCGGCATGAGAACCTTCGATCAGGCCTTGTTCGAGCTGTACCAGGCCGGCGAGATCTCCTACGAGGATGCCTTGCGTCACGCCGATTCGACCAACGAGGTGCGCCTGAAGATCAAGCTCTCCCAGGGTGGCGACGCGCATACCTTGTCGCAGGGTCTGGACGGAGTCGAGCTCAGCGAGACGACGTGAGGAGTCCGACGCAGGCGTCAGCGGCGATCTGATCGATGCCGACAAACACGCAGGAGGCGCAACTCGCGAAGTTGCGCCGGGTCTGGGGTGTGCTCGGACACGATGACCCGCTGTGGGCGGTGCTTTCGCACAACGACAAGCGTGGCGGGCGCTGGCAGGCGGACGAATTCCTCGCCACCGGGCAAGTGGAGATTGACAGTCAGCTCGCCGCGCTTGCACCGAGCGGGTATCCATCGCGGCGCGATCTGGCCATCGATTTCGGCTGCGGTGCAGGACGTCTGTCGCGTGCGCTGGCCGCTCATTTCGACAAGGTGATCGGCATTGACGTGTCGGCGAGCATGATCAGCGCGGCGCAACGCCTGAATGCCGATATCGCGAATATCGAGTTCCGCGAGAATCCCGCTGCCGACCTGAACGGGATCGACGACGCCAGCGTCGATTTCGTGTTCTCGCATATCACCCTGCAGCACATCCCGAGTGCGCTTGCGCTCGGCTATGTCGACGAGTTCCTGCGCATCCTCGCACCCGGCGGCGCGGCCGTGTTCCAATTTGTCGACAGCAGCGATGAATCCTGGCGCGGACGATTGTTTGGCTTTGCCTCCAACCACTGGCTCAATCCGCTGCGGCGCCTGCTCTGGCGTCGTCGCGAGGTGTTTGAAATGCACGTGCTTGCCGAACGTTGCTTGCGTGAACGGCTCGCGCGCCATCCCGTCATGCACCTGCTCGCCGCTGTCGACGACGGTGCGGCTGGTTCCGGCTGGCGCGGCCGGCGCTGGAGCGTGATCAACCGCGATGAGCCCCCACAGCGGGTCGAGTGCGATGGCTACGCGCTGTTTGCCTATCCGAGTGACCTGCACATCGGCGCGCCGATCATCGCCGGTGCCGAGCACGAGCCCCACGTCGCCGCCGTATTGCGCGAACGCCTGCGCATTGGCGATGTCGTTCTCGATGTCGGTGCGAATATCGGCAATTTCACGATGCTTGCGGCATCAAGGGTAGGTTCCGGCGGTCGCGTCATTGCGGTCGAGCCGATCGCTCGCAACCGGCAATTGATCGTCCGTGCCGCGCACGCCAACGGTTTCGACCAGGTCGAGATCATCGCCGGCGCGGCCAGTGATCAAGCCGGAACGATCGCCTTGCGCACCCACCCGGAGACCTCGAACAGCGCGACCCCGGCCGCTGCCGGCGAACGCCTGCGCGACGAGCGTGGCATCGGCGTAGCGGTGCCCGTGCTGGTGCTGGATGAGCGACTGGCTACTCTCGATCGACTGGATCTGCTCAAGATCGACATCGAGGGCATGGAGCCGTTCGCCCTGCGCGGGCTCGAACGTACATTGTCCCGGTTCCGTCCGACCCTGCTCAGCGAATTCCATCCATGGGCGATCGAGCGCGCGACAGCTGGCGATGCGATCGACTATCTGCGCTGGCTGCGCCGGTTGTATCCGGCGATCACGATCCTGCATCGCGATGGCCATCGCGAACGCTGCGTCGAACCGGAAGCGGTGATGCAGGCATGGCGCGAGGCGAACCAGCGCGCCGGCCTCGGCGATCGCCTGCATCTGGATCTGCTGCTGACAATCGACGACTGAGTACGGCGGCCTCATCGGCATCGTTGCCAATGCCGCACGATCTGCTTGTGCATCGAGAGAGCACCTGCGCCAGTTGGCGAGAGTGCTCTCTCGGCGTACTCACTCAAGGATTCAGATGCGTATCCTGGACCATCTCGATACCCTTAGACGTGGCATTGACGCGCACGTCGATCGACTGGATCCAGTGCGCATAGAGCTTGTAGAGAGCAGTCTGCACTTCGAGATCGGCTCGCTGCTTTTCCGGCATCATCGCCGAGAAGCGCGTCATCAATGAGGCGAGCGTGGTGTAGAACTCGCCGGTATAGGTGGCTCGAATCAACTGGCCATCGCCCGCTGAAGCTGCGCCAAGGAACTCGGCCAGATCCACTCCCTTGCCCATGCTGATCGCCATGGCTGTGTCATTCGCGGCGATCTGCATCGGTGGCGCATAGCCGACCTCGGTCGGGATGACTCCGGTCGGAAGATCGACCGCCTTGCCATCAAGCACGAGTTTGAAATCACGCAGGCCGGGTACCACCAACTGGGCCATGCCGATCATGCCCATCGGGTTCGAGCTGCCGATCAGGATTGCGGCGGACGCGTCGGGGCTGCCGCTCTCGGGGAGGTCGAGGCGATTGAACATCACGCGCAGGCCGGTGAAATCGCTCAACGGCGGTGGCACGACCTGGGTCAGTTGCTGTTTGGCGCTTGCGGCCGCCTCGTTCATCGGAGCGAGTGCAGCGCACTTGAACGGGGCCTCGACAATTGCGTTGCTGCGCTCGACGAGGAAATCCTTGATCTTGAGGATCGGCAGCGACAGGGCGATGTCGTAGAGCGCGATCGAAGTCGCCGCCGAGCCAGGCGGTGGCGAAGACAGCTTCATCAACGACTTGGCCAGTTCGGAATCGAGATCGAAGCGACCGTTGGCAGTGAAATGCTGCCCGTCAAATCGGGTGTAACCCATCACCATGCGCGGAGCGCGTGCAGCGAGCCCCTCGAATTCGCTGCGGCAGATGGCATCGAATTTTGGTGGATTGTCGGTCGCCATGCTGGCGAAGGCGGCGTAGCCCGGATCGTTGTCAATCAGACTGACGACGCGTTTGAAGTCGATCCAGCCGCTGCCATAGGCCAGATAGCCTTCGGCTTTGTTGAAGCTCGTCATGCCGCCTGATGACTCAAGGCTTTCGTCGGGGCGATCGAGGCCGAGCACACGTCGACGCAGGGCCTTGTCGGCATTGACCGGAAGCACCGACATGACCAGATGCCTGTCCTCGATCGCGATCAGAGTCTCGGCCTTTTCCATGTCGATGACCCAGACGTCCTGGTCGTCGATCCGTGTAGCGGCGAGCTTGGCACCAGCTTTTTCTTCCACTCGCGCGACCATCGCACGAAACTTGTCCGGATCACCCAATTCGATGCGCAGAACCGGAACCAGACCGATGCCGTAAAACGCGGCGCGGGATTTCATCGAGAAACCGACTTCAGCCCACTTTTCCGGCGTGTCGCGTTCGCGAACCTCATCGAGGATCGCCTTGGTGACCCGCTTGACCTTGGCTGTTTCCACATCACCCTGGTCAGGCAGGCCATCCAGCATGCGATCGTAGAGCCCGAGCACGCTGGGCCAGGCACCCTGCATCATTCGCGTCCAGGTCTGCACGGCGGCATCGGGGGAAGGCTCGGTGTTGGCCATCACGAACGGTGAATCAGCCGGTACGAAAGCGAGTGGCGAGCTGGTCTCGGCGGGTTTGCTGCAGGCCGCGATGAGGATCAGTACGACGAGCAGGCTGGGGCGGAGTTTCGACATGGTCCGTATCCTTGGGGGTGATGAAGTCAGGGGCGCTTGTTCTTGCTGGAGCGGGGCCTGCGGGACATTGCGATCAGGCGCAGAGCAGGCTGGCAAGCACCGCCATGCGCACCGGAATTCCGTTGGCGACCTGGTCAAGTATGACCGATTGCGATCCATCGGCGACTTCGGCCGCGATCTCGATGCCGCGATTCATCGGTCCGGGGTGCATGACCAGCGCGCCCGGCTTTGCGTGGTGCAGGCGCCGCGCGGTCAGTCCGAAGCGCGAAAAATATTCCGCCTCATCACCGATCAGGGCTTCAAGCATGCGTTCGCGCTGCAGGCGCAACATGATCACGACATCGCAGTCGGCGATGGCCGTATCGAAGTCGCCGAACAGACGGCATTGTGGAAAATCTTCGGCGGCAGGCATCAGTGCGGCCGGGCCGCACAGCCGGATCTCAGCCGCACCAAGCGCGCCGAGCACATGCACATCCGAGCGGGCCACGCGCGAATGCAGGATGTCGCCACAGATCACCACCTTGAGCTGCGAAAAATCGGCGTGATGGTCGCGGATCGTCAGTGCATCGAGCAGGCCCTGGGTCGGGTGTGCATGATTGCCATCGCCCGCATTGAGGATCGCCGCTTTCCGCGCGCAGACAGCCAGGCGCGCCGGCGTGCCGTTCTCCTTGTGACGCACGATGAAGGCATCGGCCTGCATGGCTTCAAGGGTCGCCAGGGTATCTTCCAGCGACTCGCCCTTGCCGGACGAGGAACTGGCGATATCGAAATTCAGCACGCTGGCGCCGAGCCGCCGAGCGGCCAGCTCGAAGCTGGTCCGGGTTCGCGTGGATGGCTCGAAGAACAGGTTGATGATGGTGCGCCCAGCCAGCAATTGAGGACCTTGTGCACCTTTGGCAAACGCGTCACGTAGATCGGTGGCGCGATCAAGCAGGGTACTGATGCGATCATGACCGAGACCTTCAAGCGTGATCAGATGACGCAGCTTTCCATTTGAATCGATCTGCAGGTCGGTACTCACGCGGAGGATGCCTTGTGGTCGGGATGGGCGAGCCAGGATTCAAGAATGATCTGGGCGGCAAGCGCGTCGATGTCGGCGCCATGCTTGCGCTTGGCCGTGCCTTGCGCGCGTTGCCGGGCGAATCGGCGTGCAGCCTCCTTCGAGGTGAAGCGCTCGTCCGACTCATGCACGCTGCGGGCGTAGCGCTGTCGAAGCTGCTCGCCAAAGGCGCGCGCATATCGGGTCATCGGCTGCTCGCTGCCATCGAGTGCGAGCGGCAGGCCGATCACGAACGCCTCAGGCTCCCATTCCTTGATCAGGATATCGATCGCCGTCCAGTCGATCCTGGCGTGACTGACCGCAATCGTGGTCAGTGCACGCGCACTGCCGGTAATCGGGTGTCCGATTGCGACCCCGATCATGCGTGTGCCGACATCGAAGGCCAGCACATACCCGGCCGTTGCGGTCATTTCCGGAGGCCGGTATCAGGCGTTGCCGGCATATGGTGCGATCCATTCGAGATTCACGCCGACCAGGGCCGCCGCTGCCTGCCAGCGTTCGTCGAGCGGCGTCGTGAACACGATCGCCTGGTCGACCGGTGCGGTCAGCCAGGCATTCTCACGCAGTTCATGTTCGATCTGACCCGGGCTCCAGCCGGAGTATCCGAGCGCAACGATCGCGTGGTCCGGCCCGTTACCCGCAGCGATCGCTTCGAGGATGTCACGCGAGGTGGTCACGCTGATCGATTCGGAAATCCGGAACGAGGAATCCCAGCCGCCATGCGGCGTGTGCAGGACGAAACCACGCTCGGGCTGCACGGGCCCGCCCACCAGAACCGGTGCATCGACGACATCAGGCAGATCCGAACGCAGGTTCATCTGCGCCAGCACGTCGCCGAGGCAATAGTCGGAGAGCCGATTGACCATGATGCCCATGGTGCCGTCCTCGCCGTGCTGGCAGATGATGGCGACACCACGCTCGAAATTCGGATCGCGCAGATTCGGCATCGCGATCAGCAACTGGTTCGAGAGGGTGGAGGATTCATGCATGGTCGCCATTGTACGGCGAGGCGGCCCGCAGCGACCATGAGTCGGCTCAAGCCTTTGCTCGGGAAGCCTCGTATCGGCGGATGGTTTCATCGACCGATGTCGAGGCGACCAGGCGCACGATTGCTTCGTCGAGCAGATCTTCCCGGTGGCGGAAGCGCAGGCAGCTCTTGCCCATGTCGAGGCGTTTCCCTGCGGCCTGGTAGGCACCGCGCAGGAGTTCATCGCTTTTCGGATTCATGTATGCGCACATCAGATACAGCGCGTAGTTGTTCTTTTGTGCGGCCAGGGAGACGTAGGGAAGTGGCTGCTTGTTGTAGGTGACTGGATACCGTGACAGTGGGATCACCCAGCTGATCATGCCGAACGCCATCGTTTCTTCGTAGCCTTCAGGCAAGTTCTCGTTGATCAGGTCTCGAATGCTGGCAATGACCTGACGCCGCCCTGGCGGCAGCTCCTGCAGGTAGTCTTCGACGCATGTTGTCTTGCTGCTGGCCATCGAGGTGAACCTCCCGTCAGGAAAGAGCTCGCAGCGTAACGGATTGATGAGCGCTGCCTTAACGATTGCGCAGGATATTGCCTTCGAGGAACTGCCAGGTTCGCGTGATGTAGAGCTCGTCGACGGCTTCCTGGTTCTTCGGCAGCGCGTTGAACGGGGCGGCCAGACGCACGATTCTGATCGCCGCATCGTCGAGCAGCTTGTGTCCGCTCGGCTGGATGATGTCGATGCTCTTGACGCTGCCGTCCCGGTTGAGTCCGACCGTGAGCACGAGTTGGCCGTGCAGATCCTGGCGGCGTGCATCGTCGGGATAATTGAGATTGCCGATGCGTTCGATGCGCGCGACCCAGGCGCTCATGTAGCTTGCGAAGGCGTACTCCCTGGTGTTCGCCGAGATGTATTTTTTCTTTGGGCGCTTCGCATATTTCTCGGTCTCGCGCTGGATCTCCTGGGCCAATTGCGCCATCTCGAGCTTGCGTTCGACAATTGCGCGCTCCGACGGTGCCTGCAGGTCGGCCTGGTCGGGCGTTTCCCTGCTCGTCTCGACTGCGCGCTCGGCGCTGCGCGTGGTCAGCAGTTCGGCCTTGGTCGGCGTGGACGGTCGTGGTGCGCCGTTTTCGGTCGGGCGTGGCGTTATGCCTTCGATCGGTTTCGGAATCGGGCTCGACAGCGGATTGCTTGGACGCTTGGCTGTTTCCGATTCGCCGCCACCGCTGTTGCTGGCCTGGGCCAGGAAATCGGCCTTGTCCGGAGCCTCGCCACTGGCCGACTGCACAAGGATGACATCGAGTGCCGGCAGCGATGGTGCCGCCCTTTCGATACTGAAGGTGATGCCCAGCGCAACGACCGCATGTGCGATCAGCGAAAAAAGGAAGGTGACGCCGAGGCGATCGGCGGCACTGCTGGCAGTTGATGTGCTCACGCCAGTCGCGATTCGATCACGTCGAAGAGCTGGCCGGCGATATTGAGACCGAACTGGGTATCCAGCTCGCGCAGGCAGGTCGGCGAGGTGACGTTGACTTCGGTCAGCCAGTCGCCGATCACGTCGAGGCCGACAAAAAGCATGCCGCGGCGCTTGAGCTCGGGGCCGACCTGGGCCGCGATCCAGCGATCGCGATCGGACAGCGCAATGCCGACACCCTTGCCGCCAGCGGCGAGATTGCCGCGAAACTCGTCACCCTGTGGAATCCGCGCCAGTGCATACGGCACGGGTTCGCCATCGATCATCAGGATGCGCTTGTCGCCGGCACTGATCTCGGGGATGAATTTCTGCGCCATGGCAAAGGCCTGGCCGTTTGCGGTCAGGGTTTCGATGATCACATTGAGGTTGGGATCACCGTGCGCCGAGAGAAAGATGCTGCGCCCGCCCATGCCATCGAGCGGTTTGAGTACAATCCGGCCGCACTCGGCGGCAAAGCGCTTCAGTTCGCTGGCGCTGCGTGCGACCACGGTTGGCGCGCAGCATTGCGGAAAGTGCTGCGCGAACAGCTTTTCGTTGGCATCGCGAAGCCCTTGCGGATCATTGACGACGAGCACGCCGGCATCCTGGGCGAGCTGCAGTACCTGGGTGTCGTAGATGAATTGGGCATCGACCGGCGGATCCTTGCGCGCCAGCACAACGTCGATGTCGCGCAATTCGGTCCACGCGGGCTCGTCGAGTTCAAACCAGCCGTTGGCATCATCACGAACCGAAAGTCTGGCCAGCCGAGCCCAGGCAACGCCATCGCGGATGGCAAGTTCGCCCTGGGGCAGATAGAAAAGCCTGAATCCGCGGCGTTGCGCTTCGAGGAGCAGGCCAAAGGTCGTATCCTTTGCGATCTTGATGTCGGCGATGGCGTCCATCAGGACGGCCAGGGTGCGGGCCATGCGGCGACTCCATCGATGATGCGGGGTTGGGCGGGAACTGGCGACGAACGCAGTCCGGCTAGTTTACACTCGGTGCCGGTGAAGTCAGTCGGTTTACATGCCCATGGCGCGGAGGTTCCCAATATTTTCTGCGGACTTAGGTGATAAACTTGACAGATTAGCTAAGAATTGGTTAAGAAGCAGCCATAGATAAGGATGCGCTTGAGCATGAGGATGCGATCTAAGATGATCGCAAGTCTTGTGCGCAGATTCTTTCCATGGAGGTTGGGTAGGCACGTTTCTTGCGTGTCCGATTATTCAGTACAGCGGTCGGGGGTCCTTACCAGGTGGATGAGACCAAGCAAGGCAGCTTCAGCGGCCTGAAAGTCATGGTAATAGACGATTCAAAAACCATCCGCCGCACAGCGGAGACCTTGCTGCGCAAGGAAGGTTGCGAAGTCGTGACTGCGACCGACGGGTTCGAGGCGCTGGCCAAGATTTCCGACCAGCAACCACAAATCATTTTTGTCGACATCATGATGCCGCGTCTGGATGGATATCAGACCTGTGCGTTGATCAAGAACAACCAGATGTTCAAGGGCACGCCCGTCATCATGCTGTCTTCGAAGGATGGGCTGTTCGACAAGGCACGTGGACGCATCGTCGGCTCTGAACAGTATTTGACCAAACCATTCACGCGCGAGGAATTGCTCGGCGCGATCCGGCGGCATGTGGACTTGAAGTAGTTTCCTTGGCTTGGCCATTCGACTCACAGGGGTTAGGCGGTGGCGCACATTTTTATCATCGACGATTCACCGACCGACGTAAGGGTCTTTACGACCTTGCTCGAGAAGGCAGGTCATCGGGTCAGCAGCGCGGGTAGTGCCGAAGAAGGCATCGCCGGGGTCAGGCGCGAGCGGCCGGATCTCGTCATCATGGATGTAATCATGCCCGGCATGAACGGCTTCCAGGCAACCCGCGATCTCAGTCGTGACGCCAACACCGGGCACATCCCGATCCTCATCGTGACTACCAAGACGATGGAAACCGATCGTGTCTGGGGTCTGCGCCAGGGTGCCAGGGATTTCCTCACCAAACCTGTTGATGCGAAGTCACTGCTGCAGCGCATCGACAATCTACTGCCGGGCTGAGACGAAGAGCATGACCACCAGCCCCGATCTGCAAATTTCCGGCCCCTTCGAGGCGCTCGCTGATTACGAGCGACGCAGTCTGGCCCATGTGGCGGGTTTGCCCGAGCAGATCGACGCTCCCGGTCTCTGGCGCGGCATCGGCTTCCGCATCGGTACGCATCATCTGGTCAGCAGCATCTCGGAAGTCAACGAAATCCTGACCATGCCGGCGCTGACTGTCGTTCCGGGTACGCAACCGTGGATGCTTGGCGTGGCCAACGTACGCGGCAACCTCGTCGCACTCATCGATCTGCGCAATTTCATCGAAGGCGAGCGCGCCGCGTTGACCGATTCGACGCGCATCCTTGTGGTGCGTCAACACGGCGGCAGTGTTGGCCTGCTGGTCGACGAAGTGCTTGGACAGCGCAGTTTCAATGACGATCTGCGCGCCCACGCGCACGGTGAGGAAGATCAGCGTTACAGCCGCTATGTCGGCGAGAAAATTCAACTTGGTGATATCGAGTGGGGTCTGTTCAGCATGACCGCCCTCGTTCGCAGCGCAGATTTCCAGCAAGCATCGGCATGACAGCAGACCGGACTTCCACTCGGATTCGACCGGTTTATGTGCAACTTAGGGGTGAGGTAACAAGATGAGCACAACTTCCAGCGCACTCTCGGGCTCCGAGCGGACGGGCAGCCTCAACACCATCTTGATCGTGTTGCTGGTCTTGTCGATCGCCTTCGCGGCGGCGGACTTCATTTACCTGACCATCAAGAGCAACCAGGATCGACAGGCAAGCGCCCTGACCACCGAGATTCAGGTGGCCTCGCAGGCGCTGACTACATACGCGGCCAATGCCGCCGGCGGCAATGAGCTGGCCTTTGACGAGTTGTCCAAGACCACCCGCGACATCGATGCCTTCCTCAGCTACCTGAACAAGGGCAATGCGCCGGCATCGACCCCTTATGCCGGAATGCCGACATATGCGAATGAGTCCGGAGTGGCCAAGGAACTGAAGGACCTCAATGCGGCCTGGGAGCCGGTGCTGACCAACGCCACCAAGATCCTCGATGGCAAGAGCCTCGTCCTCGATACGGCCACGACCTCGAGCGAATTCAGCTCGAAGATGCCAGTGCTCAACTCGCGCATGAACGAAGTCGTCAACATCCTCACCGAGCGCAACGGCAGTGCCGGGCAGGTCTATATCTCCACACGCCAGATGCTGCTCGCCGACCGCATGATCCGCCGCGTCCAGGAGATCGGCCAGGGTGGCGACGAAGCGCAATCCGCGGCGGACGGCTTCTCGCGCGATGCGGCGCTGTACAAATCGGTGCTGGGTGGTCTGATCGATGGTGCGCCGGCACTCAACATAAAATCGATTGATCAGGCCAATGCGCGTCAGATCCTGACAGACGTTTCCGAGCAGTGGGACGGGCTGGATGAACCGGTGCGCAAGATCATTGACGCCTCTACGGGTCTGCAGGTGGTCAAACAGGCTGCCGACTCGATCTTCACCGACAGTCAGAGCGTATTGCTCAAGGCGCGCAACGTCGCTGACCGACTCAGTACGTTGTCGACAAAGCGCACCTTCCCGAATCAGTGGCTTGGTGCGGTCGCCGCCGCCGCCGCCATCGTTCTCGTCATCCTGCTCGGTATCACCCTGGTTCGCGATCAACAGAGTCGCTACCAGATGTCCGCCGAGCTCAATCAGCGTAACCAGGAAGCCATTCTGCGACTGCTCGACGAGATGGGCTCGCTGGCCGAAGGCGATCTCACCGTGAAGGCGACTGTTACCGAGGACATCACCGGTGCGATCGCGGACTCGATCAACTTCGCGGTCGAGGCGCTGCGATCTCTGGTAACCACGATCAACGAAACCGCCGTGCAGGTATCAGCCGCCGCACAGGAAACCCAGGCCACAGCGATGCATCTGGCCGAAGCCGCCGAGCATCAGGCGCAGCAGATCACGTCCGCCTCGGCCGCCATCAACGAGATCGCGGTGTCGATCGACGAAGTGTCGAAGAACTCCACGGAGAGCGCCGAAGTGGCGCAACGCTCGGTGCAGATCGCTGCCAAGGGCGCGGCCATCGTGCGTCAGACGATCCAGGGCATGGACTCGATTCGTGACCAGATTCAGGAAACCTCGAAGCGAATCAAGCGTCTCGGCGAGTCCTCGCAGGAAATCGGATCCATCGTTGAGCTGATCAACGACATCGCCGAACAAACCAACATTCTGGCTCTGAACGCAGCTATCCAGGCGGCCTCCGCCGGCGAGGCGGGTCGCGGATTCGCGGTCGTTGCCGATGAAGTTCAGCGGCTGGCCGAGCGCGCCTCGAATGCGACCAAGCGAATTGAAACCCTGGTGCAGACGATTCAGTCCGATACCAACGAGGCGGTCAGTTCAATGGAACAGACCACGGCCGAGGTCGTGGCCGGTGCCCGACTGGCCGAGGACGCGGGTCTGGCCCTCGGTGAGATCGAAAAGGTTTCGCACGATCTCGCCGACCTCATTCAGAGCATCTCCGCAGCGGCAAGCCAGCAGTCCGCTGCCGCGACCAACATTTCCGCAACCATGAACGTGATTCAGGAAATCACCACGCAGACCTCGGTCGGTGCCAGCCAGACTGCCGAGTCGATCGGCAACCTGGCGCATCTGGCCGGCGACCTGCGTCGATCCGTTGCCGACTTCAAGCTGCCGGGCTGAACCCCCGGCTTGTAGCAACCATTCCCAGACCGAAGGAGAACCCGCCACCGTAATCCGCTGTCGGCAATTGCCGCACCAGACCCGTTACTGGATTGGGCCGAACCATGAAGATGGAGCGGCCTGGGGGCAGCCAGTTCACAGCACTGTTTGACGGCCCGACGTGAAGGTTCGTCGTGTGCAGCGAGTAGGGTTTGCAGGCAATCCGGTAAGCTGGGGAATGATTGGCAGGCTTCGCCAGGACGAAAGAAAACCATGAAACTGCACGATGACTTCACCACGCTGAGCTGGGTCAAGGGCGAACTCGACGAGACACTCAAGCAGGCTCGTCAAGCCCTTGAGGCCTATGTCGACGAGCCGACCGACACCAGCCTCATGCGCTTCTGCGCGACCTATCTGCATCAGGCGCAAGGCACCTTGCGCATGGTCGAGCTGTACGGTGCGGCGATGCTGGTCGAGGAAATGGAGCGCCTCGCCGATGCCTTGCTCGCCGATGCTGTCTCCCAGCGCGATGAAGGCTATTCGGTGCTCATGCGCGGCATGGTTCAGTTGCCGGACTATCTTGAGCGTGTGCAGACCGGGCACAAGGACATTCCGATCGTCCTGTTGCCCCTGCTCAACGACTTGCGTGCCTGCCGCGGCGAGAAGCTGCTTACTGATTCCGCGCTGTTTTCGCCGAATCTCACCACGGCATTGCCCGCTGCGGCGAACGGGCTCCCTGCAGAATTGCCGTTGAAGGAGCTGCGCAGTCTCGCTCTGCGCCTGCGTCTGGCGTTTCAGGCAGCCCTGCTCAAGTGGTTCCGCGATGCTGGCAACCCGCAACACCCGGCACGATTGCGCGATGTGCTTGATCGTCTGCGCGCGACCGTTGCCGCCGGTGAGGAGCCACGGCGACTGTTCTGGGTGGCGGCTGGTGTTGCCGATGCGATCAGCGATGGCAGCCTGGAGCCGAGCGTATCGGTGAGGTTGCTGTTTGGCGGCGTGGATCGGGAGATCCGGCGATTTGCCGAGCAAGGTGAAGTCGGCATGCAGGTCATCTCACCTCACATCCTCGTGCAAAATCTTCTTTACTACATTGCGCACTCCGGCAGTAAGGCCGACCGCGTTGCCGCGATTCGCGACACCTATGCGCTTGATTCGCTATTGCCGACTGATCGGGAGGTCGCGCACGCCAAGAGCTCGATCTCGGGCCACAATCGCACCTTGCTCGACACGGTCTCGGTGGCGATCAAGGATGACCTGATGCGGGTCAAGGAATCGCTCGATATCTACCTGCGTGCGCAGCAGCGTGACCCGGCGGATCTGCTCGGCCAGGTCGAGTTGCTTGATCGGGTCCGCGACACCTTGGGCATGCTTGGACTGGGGGTGCCGAGGCGCGTGGTCACCGAGCAGCGCAGCACCATTGAGGAGATTGCGCAGGGGCGCCGTGAGGCGGATGAAGGAACCCTGCTCGACGTGGCAGGCGCCTTGCTCTACGTGGAAGCTTCGCTGGATGACCATATCGAGCGTCTTGGTGCGACCGTCGAAGAAGGGGCCGACGATGGAAGCGAGCTGCCGAAGGCCGAAATCAGGAAAATTCTTGATGCGCTGATGCACGAAGCCGCTGTGAACATCCAGCAGGCCAAACACGACGTCATCGCCTTTATCGAGTCACCATGGGATCACGAACGCGTCGAGCAGATTCCACGATTGCTGGAAGAGATTTCCGGCGCATTGCGCATGCTGGATCTGGGTTCGGCTGCCGATTTGATGACCGGAATCGTGCGTTTTGTCGAGATCGAGCTGATGCGCCATCGCCGCGTGCCGACCGCCGAGCAGATGGACAAGCTGGCAGATGCGCTCGCATCGATCGAGTATTACCTCGAAGCAACCCGTGACCAGCGCGGAGGTCGTCAGAAAATCCTGGAGGTTACCCGTTCCAGCCTCGAGTCCCTAGGCTACTGGCCGGTTCCCGCGAATGATGGCGGCGATGAGCCTGGCGGTGGTCGACCCGATGGAGCGGGGCCGGTCAGCCCGGAGGATATGCGCGCAGCAAGCGCTGCTCTTGTCGAGCCGGTTTCGCGATTGGATGACGCAGGAACGCGATCCTTCATGGGTCGCGAAGACAATGTGGCTCAGGCGACTTCGGATTTTCCAAGTTGGGGTGTACATCTGCCATTGGGGCAAAGTGCGGCCTTGCGCTCCGAGACTGGCGGTGAATCGGTCGAAGTTGATCTCGATGGGCTTGATTTTGCAATGTCCGCAGAGCGGGAGTATCCGTCCTCCGAGCACGTCGCAAGCGTTGACGAGCCATCCGAGCTCGACAGCATTCTGGAAGTCGGCCAAGGCGAGGATCTGCGCGGCCTGATCGTTGGCGGGTTTGCTGACAACTTGCCAGCAGAACACGACGTTGCCGGCTTGCGGCTTGCCGAAACGACCCATGACCGCGATGTGGAAAGGTCGACTGCCGATTCGACCGCGTCGATGGTGGACGCAGAAGCCGACGCCGACGCGGGCGTTATCGTCGATGCCGATGGCAGCCGCTGGATCGAGATCGAGGAGTGGGTCGAGGAAGAAATCGAGGAGGGGGGCACTGCGGGATCCGGTGCGGACGGCAGCTTCCAGAATATGACTTCCAACGAGATCGACGACGAGATTCGCGACGTCTTCATCGAGGAAGTCCAGGAGGAAATCGACAATCTTCGGGCGCAGTTGCCACTGTGGCGCGCGAAGCCGGATGACCTCGAGCAGATCAAGCCGATCCGCCGCTCTTTCCATACCCTGAAGGGATCCGGGCGTCTGGTTGGCGCGCTGGCGCTTGGCGAGTTCAGTTGGAAAGTCGAGAACATGCTCAATCGCGTGCTCGACCGTTCGATTTCGTCCAGTGCGCAAGCCATGTCGCTGGTTGAACACGCGATAAATGCCCTGCCGGGACAGCTCGCCGCCCTGCGTGGCGAAGGCGTTCCCGACGTCGATCTTCAGGCCATCGTGGAAGCAGCCGATCGACTCGCCGAAGGCGAGCTCGCCAGCGTTTCCAGTCGCCCGGTGACGACCACGACCGTCAAACGCATGATCAAGAGGGTCGTCACGCGTCGCATCCCGGCCCCGGCAAAGGCCGAATTGGTGCCTTCGCCGATGCCGATGCCCGTCGAGCTCGAAGAGGAATCGGTGGAAATCATCGCCGGCCCCTTGCCAGGGCTCGACCCGGTTCTGTTTGACATCCTCAAAAGCGAAACGGCGATGCATCTAGGCGTCGTCGACGAATTTCTTGCCCAGGTCGGCGAATCGGAGTTGACCGTATCCGAGCCAGTGCTGCGTGCAGCACACACCCTGAGCGGTGCAATCGCGATGGTGGAAATCGATCCGCTTTCGCAATTGCTGGCTCCGCTCGAGGGCTACCTCAAGCGCATGCGGGCGAGTGCGATTCCGATCGATGCTGCGGGAGTCGCGGTACTTGGCGAATCAGCCGCGGTTGTCCGCGAGGTCATGGCGTTGCTGGATCGAGGTAGCCGCGAACTGCCTGATACTGATGAACTGACCGCGCGCATCACGGAATTGCGCGATACCTTGCACGAGCCCGAGAGCGCCCTGCAGTTCTACCATCAGGACGACGACATTGACTTGACCGAGGCGGATTCCGCGGCGCTCGCCAACGCTGGTGGAGTCGATCCCGATAGCGTGTCAATACCGGAGTCGACGACAGCTGCAGACGAGTCCGCAATCGAGTTTGATCTTGAGGATCTTGACCTGACTGCCGCCCTCGTCGAGCAGATGGAAGATGACGATTTCGCAAGTGCGGAATTGGCCGACGACCTGCCGACGGCCGAGCACAACTGGAAGGCGCCGGTTGCACCCCTGGATGTGCCTGCGGACACCAATTTCGATGCGCTGGTCGAGGCCGCCGGCGCGCTGACCGGGCTACCCGACAAGGCCGTAACGGGATCCGAACTCGATCAGCCTGCATCCGAAGCGGATGCAATCCTGTTCGAGGAGATCGAATCCGAGGCTCCATTGTCGTCAATCGAATTTGAAGAGACGATGCTTGAGTTCGAGTCCGCCGGGGAGCCTCCAGCTGAGTCTGTGATCGAACAAATCGGCGCGCCATCGTCGGATTCGCCTGCATTGCCCGGCGAACCCGGAATCGAGCCGGCTGCCGAAGGAATCGAGAACACGCTTGCCGAAGCAGAAGCGGAACCCACCTTCGGTGAAGGGCTTGAAACCAGCGCGCCTTCGGTGGCGCAAGTCCAGACGATCGCACCGATCGCCGATGAGTCGACGTTGATCGACCAGACCGCGTACGAGGAGGATCTGCAGCCCGAAGGCCGGCTCGAACTGCCCGAGATGGATCAGGACTTGCTCGACATCTTCGTCCAGGAAGGCAACGACATCCTCGATCATTCCGATTCGGTGATGGCGCAGCTGCGCGAGTCCCCCCAGGATCGCGAACTGATCGTCAACCTGCAACGCGACCTGCACACGCTCAAGGGCGGTGCGCGCATGGCCGGCATCAGCCCGATCGGTGACCTTACCCACGCCATGGAATCCCTGCTTGACGCAACCTACGACGGTCTGCGCAGCATGGATCTGCCAGCTGTGGAAGCGCTCGAACGCAGTTATGACGCCCTGCACGGTCTGGTTCAACGCATTGCGCGACGCGAAGCGATCGCGATGCCCGATCAGATGATTGCCCGCCTCGAGAATCTGGTGGCCGGTGAGACGCTCGATGTCGTCGCTGCCCGGCAAGCGGACGAGGCTCGTCCCGCAGAAACCATGCCGGTCGCCGTCGTGCCGCGCCCCGCGCCGCGCGCGATGCCTGCGCTGGAGGCGGAAGAGGAACCGCGTGCGCCACAGGAAATGATCCGTGTGCGTTCCGAGCTGCTCGACTCGCTGGTCAATTATGCCGGCGAGGTTTCGATCTACCGTTCGCGCCTCGAACAACAAATCTCCACCTTCCGTTTCAACCTGGTCGAATTCGAGCAGACCGTCAGCCGCCTGCGTGAACAGCTACGCAAACTCGAAATCGAAACCGAAGCACAGATCATCGCCCGCTATCAACGCGAGCATCACGAAGGCGTCGAAACCGTCTTCGATCCACTTGAGCTCGACCGCTTCTCGCAGTTGCAGCAGTACTCGCGCGCACTCGGTGAATCGGTTTCGGATCTGGTCTCGATCCAGGGCCTGCTCGATGACCTGACCCGACAGTCGGAAACCCTGCTGTTGCAGCAGTCACGGGTGAGTTCGGATCTCCAGGAAGGCCTCATGCGCACGCGCATGGTGCCGTTCGACTCGATGGTTCCCTCGCTGCGTCGCACCGTGCGCCAGGCCGCCCAGGAACTCGGCAAGCGCGCCCAGCTCAAGGTCGAAGGCGCACAGGGCGAAATGGATCGCAACCTGCTTGAGCGCATGAAGGCGCCGTTCGAGCACATGTTGCGCAATGCACTGGCGCACGGCATCGAGTCGCCGCAGCAGCGCCTGGCAGCAAACAAGCCGCTTGACGGAACGGTCACGATCCGCGTATCCCGCGAATCGACCGAAGTCGTCCTGCGCATCAGCGACGACGGACGCGGCATGGATCGCGACGCGATCCGGCGCAAGGCAATCGCGCTCGGCCTGCTCAGTCCGGATGTGAACCTGTCCGATCGTGACCTGTACGGCTTCATTCTCGAAGCCGGATTCTCGACTGCCGAGCAGGTTACCCAGCTCTCTGGTCGTGGCGTCGGCATGGACGTGGTGCACAGCGAGATCAAGCAGCTTGGTGGCTCACTGGTCATCGACTCGGTCGCTGGCACCGGGACCACGTTCACGATCCGCCTGCCGTTCACCCTCGCGGTAACCCAGGCAATCCTGGTCAAGCTCGGCGATTCGACCTATGCCGTGCCGATGTCCTCGGTGCAGGGCGTCGTGCGCATTGCGCTTGACGACTACAGCCGGCGCGTGTCGAGTGGTGAACAAACTTACACTTACGCGGGTGAAGATTTCAATATCTACGAACTTTCACAACTGCTCGGTGTCCCGCAGGGGCGCGTGATCGACGAAACCCAGTTGCCGCTGCTGATGACTCGGACCGGTGACCAGCGTGCAGCGGTTCGCATCGATGCCGTTGTCGGCTCGCGCGAAATTGTGGTCAAGTCGGTCGGTCCGCAGATCAGCTCGGTACCGGGCATCTTCGGCGCAACGATCATGGGCGATGGCTCGGTCATCATGATTCTCGATCTGGCCCCGCTGGTTCGCCGGGTAGCCTCGCTGCGTGCCGGCGTTGCCTCTGGCGAGATGCCGGAAGCGGCTGAAATGCTGCAGATGCCGGAGCTTCCCGAGGTCATCCGCAAGACCACGATCATGGTCGTCGACGATTCGATCACGATGCGCAAGGTCACCACGCGCGTTCTCGAACGCGCCGACATGGAAGTGGTCACCGCGAAGGATGGTCTGGATGCGGTCGAAAAACTGCAGGACACGATTCCCGACCTGATGCTGCTCGATATCGAGATGCCGCGCATGGACGGATACGAACTGGCCACCTACATGCGCAACGATGCCCGTCTGAAGGGCGTGCCGATCATCATGGTGACATCGCGTACCGGTGAGAAGCATCGCCAGCGCGCACTTGAAATCGGCGTTGAGCGCTATCTGGGCAAGCCGTACCAGGAGGCTGATCTGCTGCGCCAGGTCCAGGAAACCCTGAGGACAACCCGCGCCAATGCCTGAGAATACGATGCCGATTGCGCTGCTCTCGCAGGCGGGTGAATCCGGACGTCATCTTCGCGATGCGCTGGCGGAGTGCGGTACGCCGATCGTCTATGAATCGCAGGCTGCGGAATTTGATCGCGAGGAACTGGAAAAATCCGGTGCGCGGGTCGTCGTGGTCAATCTCGATCCGGAGGTCGAAGCGCATCTCGATGATGTCTATGCGCTGCTTGATGATGATCGCTACAACGTGATTTTCAACGAGGCCCAGGTGTCGAGTCAGCTTTCCGGTTGGGAGCAGGCGCGCTGGGCACGCCATCTCGCCGCGAAGATTCTCGGTTCGGAAAACGCGGACCCACCTCGTCCGGAGGGTGCCGAACCGGTACCCCAACGCATCACGCCGGTCGCCGTGGCAGCAAACACGGACGCGCAGGGCGAAAGTTTCGGTGCCATCGAGGCGGAAGTCGGTGTGCCGGATACCTCGCAATCCGGCATTGCCGAGGCAGGCTCGCTTGATGTCGCCGAGATCGAACTCGACAGCGTCGTCGAAATCGATGAGTTCGCCGATATCGCGGCCCTGCTCGCGGAATCGACAGCGGAGCCGCTGTCTATGCCCGTTGACGAGATCGAACTCCCGTCGCCGCCAATGCCCGCAGTCGATGACACGGCGCCGATACCGGCTCTGGATCTTTCCGAGTTCGATGATTTTGCGGATTCCGCTGATTCCTTCGTCGCCACTGAAGTCGAATCCGAGGAATTTCAGGGTATTTCGTTGATCCACGACAGCCCTTCGGCAGTTGCCGGCGAGCACACCCTCGAGATGCCAGCGTTCGGCACGCCCGAGGCCGCTGAGGATGACGCACTGGGTTTTGGTGATCTGGATGGCTTTGCCGATGCCGACGAGGAGTCTTTCGAGACCGTCGAGATGGTTTCGGTGGACGAAGTCGAGATCAACCCGATTGAATCGGATCTGATCGAAATCGCGGTTGCCAGCGATGCGCGGGCCAGTGCGGATGACGCGCTGGGCTTTGATGATCTCGACGGATTTGCTGATGCTGACGAGGAGTCTTTCGAGACCGTCGAGATGGTTTCGGTGGACGAAGTCGAGATCAACCCGATTGAATCGGATCTGATCGAAATCGCGGTCGCCAGCGATGCGGCGGTGACTGGCAACCGGCTTTCCACGCTTGAACTGATCGATCTCGATTGGAGCGAGGCGCCACCCGTCCCGCCGGCAAATACGCAGGACGAAGAATCCGGCGCGGATGAAATCACCGCTCCCGAAATCGCTTCGGCCTTCGCCTGGAGCCTTGAGGATGTCGATGAAGGCGCAATCGCGCCGACGGCTACCCAGGGAAATGATGGCACGCGTGCCACGTTCGGTATCGAGAAGATCAGCGCGTCGGAATACCTCACGCCGTCCGAAGAAGCGGTCGAAGAATCTGCCTTCGAGGGTGGTCTGTCGCTCGAATTGATCCCGATCGAGGAGGCGGTCGCACACCAGGCATCCGTTACCGGGAAGCTCGCCAGTGAATCATGGCTCGATACGAGCAACCAGGTCGCGGTGAGTCGGGTCTGGGTGCTGGGTGCCTCGATCGGCGGCCCCGAGGCGGTTCGTGAATTTCTTGCCGATATTCCGGCCAAATGCCCGGCGCTGTTCCTGCTGGCCCAGCATATGGGGGCGGAATTCATGGACATCATGGCCCAGCAACTGGTCCGCTCGACATCGCTTACGGTGCGCACGCCCTCGCATGGCGAGCGCGTCGGCCATGGTGACATCGTAATCGTGCCGACCACGCATCGGCTGCGCGTCGATCGCGCCGGAGTGATCACGCTGGAATCGCAGGCGGCCGGCGAGCAGCCCAATTCGCCCTCGATTGACCAGGTGCTGCAGGATGTTGCCGACCGTTTTGGCGCCAAGGCCGGCGCGATCATCTTCTCGGGCATGGCGGAAGATGCCGCCGAAGGAAGCCGCTATCTGGCCGGAATTGGCGGCACGGTTTATGCACAGGATCCTGAGACCTGTGTGATCAGTTCGATGGTCGATGGCGTCATCGAAACCGGAGTGGTCAGCTTTGTCGGTTCGCCCAAGGCGTTGGCCGGAAAGCTGCTCGGCGAATTGAACGTGGCTGCAAAATCTTGAGGACATCATGATGGTCGAATTACCGCGCGAAATCCGTGGCGTCATGATTCCGGTGACCGGAGGTCGTGTGCTGTTGCCAAACGCCACCGTGGCCGAGGTGATCACCTACACGGTGCCGGAGAAAATCGAAGGTGCACCGGCATGGCTGCTCGGGCGATTGAGTTGGCGCGGCTGGCGCCTGCCCTTGTTTTCGCTGCCGATGCTGGCCGGGCATGCCAGCGAGGAAGACACGCGCAACTCGCGCGTTACCGTTCTCAAGGGCCTTAGCGGCAATGCCAAGATCCCGTTCCTGGCCATGCTCGCACAGGGCTTTCCGCGCTTGACCACGATCACCTCGGAACTGTTGGTGACCACCGGGGACAACACCGAGCTGGGGCCTGGCGTGCACTCCGAGGTACTGGTGCGCGATGACCACGCGGTGATTCCGGATCTTGGCGCGATCGAGCGGATGATCGCCGAGGCGACGGCCACGGCCTGATTCGCCTCACCGCATCCGTCTGTCAAAATCGATCAGAGATCCCCGTGGATGGCCTGCAGGGCAGTGAGTGCCGCGAGGCCTGCCGTTTCGGTGCGCAGGATGCGCGGACCCAGGCGCAGGCCGATAAAGTCGGCCTGATCCAGAATGTTCAGATCCTGATCCGAGAGACCACCTTCCGGGCCGACCACGAGGATGGCGGATGTGAACGCCGGCAGCGCACGCGGCGATACATTGCCGGCTGGATCGAGGGCGAGGCGAAGGCCGCTATCGGCGGTTAGCGTCGAAGCCCATGTGCCGATGCGCACCGGCGCTTCCAGTGATGGCAGTCGAACCCGACCCGATTGTTCACAGGCACCGGCAATCACCGCCTGCCAATGCGCGAGTCGCCGACCGGTTCGCTCGGCATCGAGCTTCACTTCGGTGCGTACGGTAATCAGCGGGACAATGCGGGTGACGCCGAGTTCGGTCGCCTTTTGCAGGATCAGATCCATCTTCTCGCCGCGGGCAACACCTTGGGCAAGGGTCAGTTGCAACGGACTCTCGCGACTGGCGACATCGTGCGCTTCGAGCACGCGTGCGCTGACGGCACGCTTGGCAAGCTGGCTGATCTCGGCACGGAATTCGCGGCCGTCGCCATTGAACAGGATGATCGGATGGCCGCGCTCCAGGCGCAGAACACGAGCCAGGTGTTCGCCGGCCTGGGCCGGCAGCAGCACTTCGGCACCGACGACGAGTGGCTCAAATACACAGATTCGTGGAATTCGCATGGCTGGATTCTAGCCCGAACACTCCATTCGATCGTATCGGCCTTGAGTCCGGATCACGCGATCGCGGACTCGATTCCCTCGATGGCCACGTCGACCATCAGATCGATCTCGGCCGTGCTCACGCAATACGGTGGCATGAAATAGACGACGTTGCCGAGCGGCCGCAGGATCACGCCACGCTCGAGACCATGCAGGTAGACGCGCAGCCCGCGTCGCTCGGCCGCCGGGAATTGTGTGCGCGTGCTGCGCTCGCGAACCAGTTCGACCGCGGCAATCATGCCGGTCTGGCGGATATCAGCAACGTTCGGATGATCGGCCAGGGCGGCCAGACGCATGCCGAGATGGGCGGCCAGCTTGCGGTTGTTCTCAAGCACCGGCTCGTCCTTGAAAATTCCCAATGTTTCGAGCGCAGCCCGGCAGGCGAGGGCATTGCCGGTGTAGCTGTGCGAATGCAGGAAGGCCTTGCCGGCGGAATACTCGGCATAGAACGCCGCATGCACGGCATCGTTTGTGAGCACGGCAGATAGTGGAAGGGTGCCGCCGGTGAGGCCTTTCGAGAGGCACAGGAAATCCGGCGTGATCGAAGCCTGTTCGCAAGCAAACAAGGTGCCGGTGCGGCCGAAGCCGACTGCGATTTCGTCAGCAATCAGATGCACCTCGAATTGGTCACACAACGCACGCAAGCCGCGCACATAGTCGGCATGATGCATGCGCATGCCGCCGGCACATTGCACGAGCGGTTCGATGATGACGGCGGCGACTTCGTGGGCATGGCTTTCGAGCAGGGCGCGCATATCGAGCAGTCGACGCGCGGCATGATCCTGGGCCGACTCGCCGATCCTGCCAAGATAGGCATCCGGCGATGGTGCCAGGATCGGTGTGAACAGCAGTGGCGCATAGGTCGCGCGGTACAAGGCCACGTCGGTCACCGACAACGCGCCGATCGTTTCGCCGTGATAGCCGCCGGACAGGGCGATGAACCGGTTGCGCGAAGGCCGGCCCTGGTTGCGCCAATAGTGAAAACTCATCTTCAGCGCGACTTCGACCGCGCTTGAACCATTGTCGGCATAGAACACGCGCGCCAGCCCCGGTGGCGCCAGCCTGATCAATTGCTCGGCCAGGGCCACCGCCGGTTCGTGGGTCATGCCGGCGAGCATGATGTGGTCGAGCCGATCGAGCTGATCCTTGAGCCCGGCGACGATGCGCGGATGGCGATGGCCAAAGATATTCGTCCACCAGGAGCTGACCGCATCGAGATACTTTCGGCCGTCGGTGGCATGCAGCCAGGCGCCTTCGGCCCGTTCGATGGCCAGCAGCGGAATCGTTTCGTGATCGTGCATCTGCGTGCACGGATGCCAGACCACGCCAAGATCGCGTGCGGCGAGAGACAGTTGTTGCGGGGCAGGGGAGTTCAACATGGCTTTGCTATGATCGACGCCCTGCCTCCCCCCGCACAAGTCGCCGCCATGCATCACCCCATAAAGATCCACCCAGAACTCCCTTGCGCATTGCTTGGGCAAGCTCAGCCATACCATCATGGCGAACGCTTGAAGCTGGCGAACGTCGGCCTTCCCACTCCCCACTCCCTACTCCCCACTCCCCGCGCCAAGCAACAGCAAGTTTTAGCGGCTCCCCGGTTTCTGCGTGGCCGTGCGCCTGATACCGCGGTTGTTGGCTTCACCCTCATCGAGATCCTCGTCGTCGTCGTCATCCTCGGCATCCTCGCCGCGATTGTCGTGCCGCGCGTGATGGAGCGACCGGCGGAGGCGCGTATCGTCCGCGTCAAGCAGGATGTGCAAGGCGTGACCACCGCGTTGAGCATGTACAAGCTCGACAACCACCGCTATCCAAGCTCGGAACAGGGACTGCAGGCGCTGACCACGAAACCGTCTGGCCAACCCGAGGCGCCGAACTGGAAAGGCCCTTATCTCGACCGCCTGCCCAAGGATCCCTGGGATCATCCGTATCAATACCAGCAGCCCGGTCAGCACGGCGATGTCGATATCTACAGCTACGGTGCCGATGGTCGGCCGGGTGGCGACGGTGACGATGCCGACATCGGGAATTGGGATGGTTGAGCTGCGCCAATGCCGCTGGTTGCATGCGCAGGCATGAGTGCGCTGGTGTCGTCGATGGTTTGTCGGTGCGGTGGAATGGCTGAGGGGTTGGGTGATCGGCGGGATTGTGATTTTCTGGATTTCCGGACTCTTCGTTTTGGTGGGCCAATTCCCGTTTTCAAGCCAAGGCAAGAGCGAGCTTTGGGGACTTCCCGGCTTCGTTGTTGCGGAGGACCAATCCCCGCTTTCAAGCCGGAACAAAAGCAAGCTTTGGGGGTTCCTCGGCTTCGTCGTTGCGGTGGGCCAATCCCCGCACTGGTTGGCTTCACCCTGATCGAGATCCTGGTCGTTGTCGTTATCGTCGCCGTGCTCGCGCTGGCGGTCACGATCAGTATTGCGACGGCGGGCGGCGAGCGTCAGCTTGCGCACGAGTCGGAGCGCGTGCAGGCCTTGATCGCGCATGCCTGCACCGAGGCCGAATTGACCGGGCGCGAAATCGGCGTACGCATCAGCCACAACGGCTATGCGTTCTTCCTGCTTGGATTCGATGGCTGGATGGTGAGTGATCGCAAGGACGAGTTGCGCGCACGAACCTGGGTCTCCGGAATGCAGGTAGCGCTGTATCGTGACGGCCGCGACATGCGTCTTGCTGAGGATGACTCGCAACCACCGCAGATCGTCTGCTTCTCCTCGGGAGAGTTGTCGCCATTTATCCTGAGCCTCAATCTCGGCGATGTGCCGAAGCGCTACGAAGTGCGTGGCAAGGCTGATGGGCGGATCGATATCGAGGCTGTGGACATGCGGCCATGAACAAGCGCTGTGGTTTCACCCTGCTCGAAGTGCTGATCGCGCTGGTGGTCGTGTCGCTGGCACTGCTTGCCTTGACCCGCACCGCAGGCGGGCAGATCAGCAGTTTCGATGGCCTGCGTGAGCGCACGCTGGCCGGATGGGTGGCGGCCAACGTGCTCAGCGAAACGCGCATCACCACGCCGCTGCCACCGGTTGGCAAGCGGGATGGTCGCGTGCGTTTCGGCAACCGCGATTGGCGCTGGTCGCTTGAGGTGAAGGCGACCGATGATGCGGACATGCGCCGGCTCGACGTGGTCGTGTTCGCGGCCGATTCGAGCGAACCCAGTGCGAGCCTGACCGGCTTCGGCAGCTCGCAACCCTCGCCATGAACCGTGCCGCCCGGACATGGCGCGCTCGCAGACGCGGCTTCACCCTGATCGAGATCCTCGTCGCCCTTGTCGTCTTCGCCGCGATGGCGGCGATCACCTGGGGCGCGCTGGGTCAGATCGCGCGCACACGCAGCGCGCTGGCCGTCGAGCAGGATCGCTTCGCCGCGGTCGTGCGCAGCATGAGTGATCTCGAACGCGACCTGCGCCAGGCGATCGCAAGGCCGCTGCGCGGCAACTATGGCGAGCAGGTCCCGGCCCTGCTCGGCACATCCGATCGCATCGAATTGAGCCGGCTCGGCTTTGCCAACCCGCGCGCCGAAGCGCGCAGCAATATCGAACGTGTGCTCTACACCATAGACAATGCTTCGCTGCGGCGTGGCCGCTACGCGGTGCTCGATCGTGCCGCAGGTAGCGCGGCCCAATGGCGAGACCTGCTCGATCAGGTCGCTGAATTTCGATTGCGTTACCTCGGCCCGGATGGTGCCTGGCATGACCAGTGGCCGCCTCGTGATGCGTTGCCCGAGGAGTTGCCGCGCGCGATCGAATTGCGCATGCGCCTCGATGATCTCGGCGAATTGCGCCGTGTGGTTGCACTGCCGTCGACGATTCCACGCAAGGGCGTCGGCGCGAATGGCTCAAGCGAAATACCGATCCTGCCGCCCGGGCCTTTGCCGGTGGTCACGCCAATCGGAGGCAGACCGTGAACGGGCCGCGGCATCAGCGCGGAGTCGCCTTGTTGATCGCCCTGCTCGCGGTTGCGCTGGCGGTGATCCTGATTGCCTCCTTGCTCGACCGTGGCGAACTGGCCTATGCACGCACCCGCAACGCCTTGCGCGGCGAGCAGGCGATCGCCTATTCGGAAGGGCTTGAGGCGTATGCGGCGCAGGTGTTGATGCGCGACCGCGAAGAGAATCCGGGCCTCGATACCTTGAGCGATGCCTGGGCCGTGCCGTTGCCGCCGCAGGAGGTTCCGGGCGGACGCATCAGTGCGCGCATGAGTGATCTGAACGGGTGCTTCAACCTCAACAACCTGGCTTCCAGGCAACCGGAAGTATGGCGCAGGCGCATGCGCAACCTGCTGGTCGCACTCGAGCTTGATCCATCGCTGGTTGGCGCCATCGTCGACTGGATCGACAGCGATTCCAACATCGACAGCGAAGGCGGTGCCGAAGACAATGCCTACCTTGTCCAAGCGGTACCTTATCGAACAGCCAACCGCGTGTTCGCGCATGTCTCCGAACTGCGCCTCGTGCGCGGCATCAGTGGCGAGGTCTATGCGCGTCTCGCGCCCGAGGTTTGCACCTTGCCGCCGGGCACTTCGATCAACCTCAACACCGCCTCCGTCGCGGTCTTGATGAGTCTGGATTCCCGCATGACCGCCGTGCTCGCCGAACGCATCCGCCAGAAAGGTCAGGCGCATTGGCCCGACATGCAGACGGCCTTGAACGAGGTTGCCCAGCAGGGCGTCCAAATCAAGACGGAAGATCAAGTCGACTTGGGCGTGACCAGCAGCTACTTCCTCGCCCAAGGCGAGATCACGCTGGACGGTGTGCCGTTTGCATTTTCGAGTTTGCTCGAGCGTGTCAGTGGCACTTCCCGAGGTGGCGTGCATGTGCTTTCACGCAGTCGTGGCGCCGAGGATGTCCCGGCCAGCGTGGTTGCAAGCGCGCTGCGCCCAACGCGCTGATCGCTGACGTTGGCGGATCACGCCATCATGTCTGGCCGTTCCGAGCCGGCGATTCGCCACTTCCTCAATGCCTGTTCTCGCCCAGCGCTGCCGATCCACCGTATCCCGTCGGCAGTGCCCTGATCGTAGTCTCGCATCGGCATGCCTGACCACGCACGATCACGCGCCACAAGCCGCATGGAAATCCTTGACAGCCCATGATGGGCGGCATAAGGTGGGTTTCGGTGGGTTTTTGTGGTGAATGGTGGTTATGTTCCAGGGCGAAGCCGCAGTCACGCTGGACGAGAAGGGTCGGGTTGCAATTCCCGCGACCCATCGCGAGGCCGTGGCCAAGCTCAGCGGCAATCGCCTCGTGGTCACCTACAACCCATTCGAGCATGGTTGCTTGTGGCTGTTTCCGGAAAAAGAGTGGGAACAGGTGCGCGATGAGGTCAATGCCTTGAGCAAGGCCAAGACCGTTCACCGCAACCTGCAGATGAAACTGGTCGGCGCGGCTGCGCATGTCGAGCCTGATGGCAACGGACGTGTGCTGCTTCCGGCCAGTCAGCGTGGCGCGGCGGGCATCGAAAAGAAGGCGGTCTTGCTGGGTATGGGCAACAAGCTGGAGTTGTGGAGCGAGCTGGCCCATCTGGCCAAGATCCGCGAAACGATCAGCGAGGAGCAGATCACGGAGGACATGCTCGATCTCAAGTTCTAGTCGGGAAACAACCATGGCGGAAGCGGAATTCACGCATGCGCCGGTCATGCTGGCTGAGGTGATCGAGGCGCTGCAGATCCAGCCACAGGGAGTCTATCTCGATGGCACGTTTGGCCGCGGTGGCCATGCGCGCGAAGTGTTGAAGCGTCTGGATGAGCGCGGTCGGTTGTTGCTGATGGATCGTGATCCGACCGCAATTGCCCAGGCCCAGCAGGAGTTTGGCAAGGACGAACGGGTGCATATCCGGCACGCCAACTTCGCCGAAATGGCGGAATGGCCAGAAGCCGACCAGGCACTCGATGGCGTGTTTCTCGATCTCGGCGTGTCCTCGCCGCAGCTCGATGACGCAAGCCGAGGCTTCAGTTTCCAGGCGGATGGTCCCCTCGACATGCGCATGGATCCCGGATCCGGGCCCAGCGCCGCCGAATGGCTGGCTGCAGCGACTGAAAACGAGATTGCCGATGTGTTGTGGCGTTATGGAGAGGAGCGTCTGAGCCGACGGATTGCCAAGGTCATTGTCGAGAAGCGGGCCGAACAGCCGCTGGCGACGACGACCCAGCTGGCCGAGCTGGTGGCAAGGACGATCGGTCATCGCGAACGCAACAAGCATCCGGCGACGCGCACGTTTCAGGCCTTGCGCATTCATCTCAACGACGAGCTGGGTGCACTCGAAGCGGGACTTGCGGCGGCGCTGGAGCGACTCAAGCCGGGCGGACGCCTGGTCGTGATCAGCTTCCACTCGCTGGAGGATCGTGTGGTCAAGCATTTCATGCGTGGACAGGCATCGCGGCCGATCAACCGGCGCAACCTGCCTCCGGTTGAAATGTCGCCGTCGGCATTGCACGCGCTCGGCAAGCAGTTTGCCGGGGCGGCCGAGTTGAGGGTCAATCCGCGTTCGCGCAGCGCAGTGTTGCGGGTTGCGGAGAAGCGCACATGAGCCTGCGCGTGTTGGCGATGCTCGTACTGGCTGCAGCCGTCATCGGCAGCGCCGTCGGGGTGGTCTACGCAAGGCATGAAAGTCGCCGTCATTTCGTCGAGCTGAACCGGCTCACGAACGAGCGCGACAACCTCAATTTCGAGTTCGGACGCCTGCAACTGGAGCAGGCGACCTGGGCGGAAAACAATCGAATAGAACAGATCGCACGCGGCCGCCTCGGCATGGTTTCGCCGGGGCCTGCGGAGATGATCGTGACCAAGCGTTGATCCGGCAGTGAGGGGGAACTCACAGTCATGAATGAAAGCCCGTTCGCAAGGATTGCGAAGCACATTCCGGCCTCGGCCCGGCTTGCGTCTGACTGTGCAAAAGCACAGACAGGCTTTGCCGTGTGCGCAATGAGGGTTGGCCGATGATGTCGCGGGTCAAGCCAGGCAACCTGCGCTTTCGCCTGTATACGGTGCTGATGGTGCTGATGCTGGCGACGACCGCGCTGGTCGTGCGCGCGGTCGACCTGCAGGTCGTGCGCAAGGATTTCTATCAGGGCGAAGGCGACGCCCGCTATCTGCGCGACATTCCGATCGCGGTCTCGCGCGGCACCATCTTCGATCGCAACGGCGAGCCGCTGGCGGTATCGACGCCAGTCGAATCGATCTGGGGCAATCCGCAGGAACTGCTGGCCAACCCCGATCAGCTGCCGATCCTGGCCAAGGCGCTGGGCGTGTCCAACGCGGACCTGACCGAGCGCCTCGTGCAGCGCAAGGACAAGGAATTCCTCTATCTCAAGCGTCCGCTTGATCCCGATGCGGCTGCGGAAATCCTTGCCCTGAAAATTCCCGGCGTGGCCAGCGAACGTGCATTCCGCCGCTACTACCCGAGTGGCGAGATCATGGCCCACGCACTCGGCATCACGAATATCGACGATCGCGGCCAGGAAGGTCTGGAGCTCGCCTTCGATGACTGGTTGGCCGGCAAACCGGGCCTAAAGCGCGTCATCCGTGATCGCCTCGGTCATGTTGTCGAGAATGTCGAGTTGTTGCAGGAGGCGCAGCCGGGTCGCGACCTGACCCTGTCGATAGATCGGCGCATCCAGTATCTGGCCTATCGCGAGCTGAAGTCGGCGATCCTCGAACATCATGCTTCGTCCGGCTCGATGGTTATCCTCGATGTCAGCAATGGCGAAGTGCTGGCGATGGTCAACCAGCCCTCGTTCAATCCGAATTCACGCAGCCCCATCGACCCGGCATTCCGGCGCAATCGCGCGGTCACCGATGTGGTCGAGCCGGGCTCGACGATGAAGCCGTTCACGATCGCGGCGGCCCTCGAAAGCGGACGCTGGAAGGCCGATACGTCAATCGATACCACGCCGGGCAAGCTGCAATTGCAGGGCGGCTACACGATCAGCGATCACCGCAACTACGGCATGATCAATGTCACCCGCGTGATCACCAAATCGAGCAACGTCGGTGCGGCCAAGATTGCCTCCAGCCTGAGCAGCGAGCACATGTACGACGTGCTCCATCGCTTCGGCTTCGGCGAGGTCAGCGGCTGCGGTTTTCCGGGTGAGTCGCCCGGATTCCTGCCAATCTCGAAGAGCTGGGGTCCGGTCGAGAAGGCGACGATTTCCTACGGCTACGGGCTCAGCGTCACGCCGATGCAGATTGCCCAGGCCTATGCGGCCCTGGCCAATGGCGGTCGGCTGCGCCAGCCCGGCTTCGTCAAGGGTGCGATCAATCCCGACAGCGCCGTGATCGATCCGCAGATTGCCGCCAGCGTGCGCGCGATGCTCGAAACCGTGATCTCGCCGGAAGGCTCCGGTTTGGCCGCCGCCGTTCCGAATTTCCGCGTCGCCGGCAAAACCGGTACCTCACGGCGCGCTATCGCCGGTGGCTATGAGAAGCGCTACGTCTCGCTGTTCTCCGGGATGGTGCCAGCGAGCAATCCGCGCCTGGTCGGCGTGGTCATCATCAATGATCCCGGCCAGGGTGAGGGTGCCTATTTTGGCGGTCTGGTCTCGGCACCGGTGTTCAGCAAAGTCATGGCGAATGCCTTGCGCCTGCTCGATGTGCCGCCGGACAACGTGCAACGCTGGTATGCCGGATCGCCCGACGTTGGTCATCCGATCGGCCCGGCCAGCGAGCATCCGGAATACCCGGCCGATCAGCCGAATTACGAGGAGGCGGTGCCATGAGCACGGCCATGCGCCTCGACGACCTGCTCGCCGGCTACGCTGATAGTGGTGAGTTTGCCGATGTCGTCGTGCGCGGACTCAGCCTTGATTCGCGCGCCGTTGCCGAGGGCGATGCCTTCGTCGCCCTGCAGGGCAGTCGCGAGCATGGCATCGGTTTCGCCGCGTCGGCGCTGGCGCACGGCGCCCGCATCGTGTTGGCCGAATCCACTCCGGTTGCCAGGCAGGCAGGCATTGCCGGCGATGTGCTTTGGATCGACGGCCTGCGTGAAAAGCTCGGCGCGATCGCGGCACGCTTTTTTGGCGATCCATCGCGGCGCTTGCGTGTGACCGGCGTTACCGGCACGAATGGCAAGACCTCGATCGTGCAATTGCTGGCGCGTGGCTTCTCCGCGCTCGGCCGGCGCAGCGCGACGATCGGCACGCTCGGTGCCGGACTGCATGGCGCGATCGATGCCGGTGAACGCACGACCCCCGATGCGATCAGCCAGCAGCGACTGCTTGCGCGCTTCCTCGAGCAAGGCGCCAGCGATGTCTCGATGGAGGTGTCCTCGCACGCGCTCGACCAGGGGCGTGTCAATGGAGTGCACTTCCGCCTCGCCGTATTTACCAATCTGACCCATGACCATCTCGACTACCACGGCGACATGGCGGGGTACGCGGCGGCCAAGCGGCGCCTGTTCCACAGCCCAGGTCTCGGCGCCGCGGCAATCAATATCGACGATGAATTCGGACGTGAGTTGTGTGCGGATCTGCCGGCCGGCGTGGATTGCGTGCGTTATGCGATCGATGCGGAGACGGCCGAGGTGCGCGCACTCGACATCGACATGCATGCATCGGGCTTGCGCTTCGTCCTGCGCACGCCATGGGGCGAGCGACTCATCGAATCAAAACTGCTCGGCCGCTTCAACGTGTCCAATCTGCTTGCGGTGGCGGCGACGCTGGGTGCGCTCGGTCACGGCTTTGCCGAAATCCTTGCGGCTCTGGCGGCACTCGAACCCGTGCCGGGACGCATGAGCCGGCTCGGCGGCAGCGCCGGCAATCCGCTGGTAGTTGTCGATTACGCGCACACGCCGGATGCGCTCGAGCAGGCCTTGACCAGCCTGCGTGCGCATTCCAGCGGTGCGCTGGTCTGCGTGTTCGGCTGCGGCGGCCAACGCGATACCGCAAAGCGCGCGCAAATGGCGAAGATCGCCGAGCGCCTGGCCGACCGCATCATCGTCACCGACGACAATCCTCGCGGCGAGGATGGCGATGCGATCGTCGCCGCGATCATGACCGGCTTCGATCACGCCGATTGCGTGACCATCGAACGTGATCGTGGCCGCGCCATCCATCTTGCGATCCATGTAGCAGGTGCGAACGATATCGTGCTGATTGCCGGCAAGGGCCACGAACCCTACCAGGAGGTCGCCGGCGTCCGCCATCCGTTCGACGACCTTGATGTCGCCCAGCGTGCGCTTGGAGCGCGGCCATGCTGAATCTGTCGCTCAAAACGATCGCCAAGGCCACACAAGGACATCTGTGTGGCGCGGATCTGTGCATTGAGGCGGTATCCACCAACAGCCGCAAGCGGGTCGAGAATGCCTTGTTCGTTGCCTTGCTCGGCGAGCAGCATGATGCCCACGATTTCGTCGCCCAGGCCCGCGATAACGGTGCGGTGGCGGCCCTGGTCGAACGCGAGCTTGACCTCGACCTGGCTCAGGTGATCGTTGCCGATACGCAGATTGCACTTGGCCTGCTGGCAGCCCATGTGCGCCGCCAGCGTGATGTCTGCGTGATTGGAATCACCGGCTCGAACGGCAAGACCACGGTCAAGACCCTGCTCGCCGGGATCCTTTCGCGGCACGCACCGACCCATGCCAGCAGCGGCAGCTTCAACAACGAGATCGGCTTGCCTCTGACCCTGCTGGCGATGCCCGCAGACACCCGTTACGCGGTGCTTGAAATGGGTGCCGGCAAACCCGGCGACATCGACTACCTGGTCGGCATTGCCGAGCCCCGGATCGCCCTCGTCAACAACATCGCACCGGCGCATCTCGAGCGCATGGGTTCGCTCGATGGCGTGGCCACAACCAAGGGAGCGATCTACGCAGGACTGCCCGAGGATGGTATTGCCGTGATCAATGCCGACGATGCGTATGCCGACTTCTTCACCGACCTGGCCGGCCGTCGACGCGTGATCCGCTTCGGCATCGCTGCGCTTGCCGATGTCACAGCTCGCTGCGATGACCGCGCAGCGGCAAACACCTTCACCCTGGTTGCGCCGGGCGGCGAAATCGAAATCTCGTTGCCGTTGCTCGGTCGTCACAATGTGCTCAACGCGCTCGCTGCGGCCAGTCTCGCCCTTGCCGTCGATGTGCCGCTGGCAATCATCAAGGACGGGCTCGAAGCGGCCACTGCGGTAGCCGGACGCGGCGCGCGGCGACCGCACGCCAGCGGTGCACTGGTTATCGACGATACCTATAACGCCAATCCGGCTTCGTTCGCTGCGGCCATCGATACGCTGGCGGCGTTTGCCGGCACGCGCATCCTTGTCGTCGGCGACATGCGCGAGCTTGGTGCTGATGCCAAATCCCTGCATGCCAAAGTCGGTGCGCTGGCCGCCGCCAAGGGCATTGATCGGTTGTTTGCGGTTGGCGAACTGAGTCGTGCCACGGCGAGTGCATTCGGCAACAATGCGCGTCACTTTGCTGATCAGCCCTCGCTGACCGAGGCTTTGCGTGGCGAACTGACCTCGGCGACGACCGTCTTGATCAAGGGCTCGCGCGGCTCGGCCATGGATCGCGTGGTCGGCGGCTTGTTCGCCGCCGGGACCAACGCAGGAGACCGACATGCTGCTTGAGCTGGCCGACCTCCTGCGCAATTGGTACAGCGGCTTCCACCTGTTCCAGTACCTGACTTTCCGCGCCATCATGAGCACGCTGACCGCGCTTGCCGTGTCGCTGCTGATCGGCCCTGCGGTGATCCGCAAGCTGGCCGACATGAAGGCTGGCCAGGTGGTGCGTTCGGATGGCCCGCAGACGCATCTGGTCAAGGCCGGCACGCCAACCATGGGCGGCTTGCTGATCATCCTCGCCGTCGCCATCGCCACCTTGCTGTGGATGGATCTGCGCAATCGCTATGTGTGGATGGTGCTCGGCGTCACCCTGGCATTTGGCGGCATCGGCTTTTACGACGACTACAAGAAACTCGTGCTGCGCGACAGCCGCGGTCTGGCCTCGCGCTGGAAGTACTTCTGGCAATCGGTGTTCGGCCTGGCCGTAGCGGTGATCCTTTACACCCAGGCTGACTTGCCGGCGCAGACCGCGCTGTACCTGCCGCTGTTCAAGACCGTGGCGATTCCTCTTGGCATCCTGTTCGTGCCGCTGGCCTATCTGATGATTGTCGGCTTCTCGAATGCGGTGAACCTGACCGATGGCCTCGATGGACTCGCAATCATGCCGAGCGTGCTCGTGGTCGCCGCGCTCGGCGCGTTCGCCTATCTGGCGGGAAATATTGTCTTCTCGAACTATCTGCAGATTCCCTCGATTCCCGGAGCCGGCGAACTGGTCATCTTCTGCGGTGCGCTGGGCGGGGCCGGACTCGGCTTTCTCTGGTTCAACACCTATCCCGCCCAGGTGTTCATGGGCGACATCGGTGCGCTCGCCGTCGGTGCCGCGATCGGCACGATCGCCGTGATCGTGCGCCAGGAAATCGTCTTGCTGATCATGGGCGGGATCTTCGTCTTGGAGACCGCCTCGGTGATCTTGCAGGTGGCCAGTTTCAAGCTGACTGGCAAGCGCATCTTCCGCATGGCGCCGATCCATCACCATTTCGAACTCAAGGGCTGGCCGGAACCGCGCGTGATTGTGCGCTTCTGGATCATCAGCGTGATCCTTGTTCTCGTCGGTCTCGCCACATTGAAGGTGCGCTGATGTTCGGCATAGACGCCGGCACACAGGCAACACGACGCGGCGCAGCGCAGGGACGCTACGATCCCGGCGTCGTGCTCCCGGCACTCGGCTTGGCTTGCCTCGGTCTGGTCATGGTCGCATCGAGTTCGATCTCGATTGCCGACAGCCAGCAAATCGGGCCGTTCTATTTCCTGATCCGGCACATGGTCTTCCTCGCGCTTGGCATCAGCCTGGCCTGCTTTGTCGCGCGCATTGAACTGACTTACGTTGAAGAGAACGCGTTCCCGTTGCTTCTGCTCGGGATCTTCCTGCTCCTGCTCGTGTTCGTGCCCGGCATCGGCATGCGCATCAATGGCGCGCGCCGCTGGATCCATCTCGGCATCTCGGGCTTCCAGTCGGTCGAGCTGGTCAAGCTGATCCTGATCGTCTACCTGTCAAGCTACATGGTGCGTCATCGCGAAAGCGTGCATGCGAGCATGCTCGGTGTACTCAAGCCGCTCGGTATCGCCGGCTTGCTGGTCGTGCTGCTGCTGGCGCAACCGGATTTCGGCAGCGCGACCCTGCTGCTGGCGATCAGCCTCGGCATGATCTGGCTCGGCGGCGCACGCTTGCGCAACCTTGGTTTGCTCGCAGCAATGGCGATGCCGGCGCTGGCCTGGGCGGCGTTGTTCGAGGACTACCGGCTCAAGCGCCTCAAATCCTTCCTCGACCCCTGGGCCGATCCGTTCAACGAAGGCTTCCAGTTGACCCAGGCCCTGATCGCGGTCGGTCGCGGCGAGTGGTTTGGTGTCGGCCTTGGTGCCAGCGTGCAGAAACTGTTCTATCTGCCCGAAGCGCACACCGATTTCATCCTCGCCGTGATTGCCGAGGAGCTCGGCTTCTTCGGCATCCTGCTAGTGCTTGGCTTGTTCGCATGGCTGGTTGGCAGCGGCCTGCGCGTCGGCCTGCGCGCAATGGAACGCGGCCAGCGCTTCGGCGGCTATTGCGCATTCGGGATTTCCCTGATGATCGCGTTCCAGGCGCTGGTCTCGATCGGCGTCAATCTCGGCGTGCTGCCGACCAAGGGCCTGACCCTGCCGCTGATCAGCTCGGGCGGTTCGAGCGTGATGATGACCTGCGTCGCGATCGGTCTGCTCGCGCGGGTCAGCTACGAGTTGTCGCGTGCCGAAAATGCCGCCGCGCAAGCCGTAGCGACCGCCCAGCCCTCGGCACCCCTGCTCGATGGAGAGCCGGCATGAACAGGACGATCCTGATCATGGCGGGCGGTACCGGTGGCCACATCTTCCCGGGCATTGCGGTCGGTCGTGAACTGCGCGAGCGCGGCATCGATGTGATCTGGCTCGGTGGCAAGGTTGGACTCGAAGGTCGACTTGTTCCGGCTGCCGGCTTCACCCTGGAAACGCTCGATTTCTCGGGCGTGCGCGGCAAGGGTATGGCGACTTTCGCGCTCGCCCCGTTGCGCCTGTTGCGGGCCATCTTCGCCGCGCGCAAGCTGCTGCGGCGCCTGCGTCCGGCCAGTGTGCTGTCGATGGGCGGCTATGCCGCCGCACCGGGAGGAATCGCTGCCTGGATGGCGCGCGTCCCGCTGGTCGTGCACGAACAAAATCGCGTGCCCGGCTTCACCAACCGCTTGCTCGCGCGCTTTGCAAGGCGGGCGCTGGCCGGCTTCGCCGACAGCTTCGCCGGCAGCGAATGGGTCGGCAATCCGGTGCGTCGCGAAATCTGTGCACTGGCTCTGCCACAGCAACGCCTGTGCGGGCGCGAAGGCGCGATCCGCATACTTGTCCTCGGCGGCAGCCAAGGCGCACGGAGCCTGAACCTGATGCTGCCCGAGGTCATCCGTCAGCGCAGCGATCGCGTCAAACTCGAAGTCCGTCATCAATCCGGCGCGCGCCATCTCGACAGGACTCGTGCCGCGTATGCGGTGGCCGAGCTCGCGGTAACAGTCGAACCGTTCGTCGAGGACATGGCCGCGGCATATGCCTGGGCCGACATCGTGATCTGTCGCGCCGGAGCGTTGACCATCGCCGAACTTTGCGCGGCCGGCGTGGCCTCGATCCTGGTGCCTTTTCCACAAGCGGTCGACGATCATCAGACGCGCAATGCCGAGGTGCTGGTAAACGCCGGCGCTGCCCGATTGATCGCGGAGGGTGATGCCTTCGTCGAGCGCCTCGGTTGCTGTCTCGACGAACTCGATCGCGATCGGCCGAAGTTGTTGAAAATGGCAACGTCGGCGCGTGCTCTGGCGCGCCCTGATGCAACAAAACGCATCGCCGATGTCTGTCTCGAGGTGGCGGCATGACCCCGCAACCGCTGCGCCAGCACGGCGACATCATGCAGGACTTCCGCCGCGTCCACTTCGTTGGCATCGGCGGTGTCGGCATGAGCGGCATTGCCGAGGTGCTGCACAACCTCGGCTACACCGTATCGGGTTCCGACCGCGCCGATTCGCCGACCACGCGACGGCTCGTCTCGCTCGGCATCACCGTGCAGCGGGAGCATGCGGCGGCGAACGTCGAGCAGGTCGATGTGCTGGTCACATCCAGTGCAATCCGCGCCGACAATCCGGAGATGCTGGCAGCGCGCGAACGCCGCATCCCGGTCGTGCCGCGTGCCGAGATGCTTGGCGAATTGATGCGCTTCCGTCGCGGTATCGCGGTCGCCGGGACACATGGCAAGACCACCACCACGAGTCTTACCGCCAGCGTGCTTGCCGAGGCGGGCCTCGATCCGACCTTTGTCATCGGCGGCCAGTTGACCGCCGCCGGGGCCAACGCGCGTCTGGGTACCGGCGAATACCTGGTTGCCGAAGCCGACGAATCGGACGGCTCGTTCCTGATGCTCTCGCCGGTGATTGCGATCGTCACCAATATCGATGCCGATCATCTCGAGAACTACGCCGGCGATTTCGAACAGCTAAAACTCGCTTTCGAGCAGTTCCTGCATCGTCTGCCGTTCTACGGCCTCGCCGTGCTCTGCGTCGATGATGCCGAAGTCGCTGCCCTGGTTGAACGTACGCCGAGACGCACGCTGACCTATGCGATAACGCGCGAGGCCGACATCCGCGCCAGTGATGTGCGTCAGGACGGCGCGCGCATGCACTTCATTCTGCATTTGCCGGATGCTGAGGCGGGCATCGAGATGACCCTCAACCTGCCCGGAAGGCACAACGTCCTGAATGCGCTGGCCGCTTGCGCGGTGGGTTGGCAGCTTGGCGTCACGCCGGCTGCAATGCAGGCCGCACTGAGCGGGTTCCAGGGCGTCGGCCGACGCTTCTCGCTGCGCGGGGAACTGGCCCTCGATGGCGGCAGCGCCCTGCTCGTCGATGACTATGGCCACCATCCGAGCGAACTGGCGGCAGTCTTCGAGGCAGCCCGCGGCGGCTGGCCCGAGCGCCGCCTCGTGGTCGCCTTCCAGCCACACCGCTATTCGCGTACCCGCGACCTGCTTGACGATTTTTCACGCGTGCTCGCCGATGTCGATGTGCTCATCCTGACCGAGGTCTACCCGGCCGGCGAAGCACCGATCGCGAACGCCGATGCGCGCGCGCTGGCTCGTGCGATCCGGGCACGCGGCAAGGTCGATCCGGTCCTGATCGAACACCCGCGTCACCTGCGTGATGCATTGCCAAGCCTGCTCGCCAACGGCGACCTGGTTCTGCTCATGGGCGCCGGCGACATTGGTGCCGCTGCACTTGATCTCGCCCGTGATCCCGACTTGAGGAGCTCGCGCCAATGAGCATCCACACGACCGATCCGCAACGCTTCGGCCGGGTTGCCGTGGCCCTTGGTGGTACTTCGGCCGAACGCGAGGTATCGCTCGATTCGGGGCGCAATGTGCTTGAGGCACTGCGTTCGCGCGGCGTCGATGCGCATCCAGTCGATGGTATTCCGGCACTGCTCGATGCCCTGCGTGCCGGTCACTACGCGCGCGTTTTCAATATCCTGCACGGCCGTGGTGGTGAGGACGGCATGCTCCAGGGCGCGCTCGATGCACTGCGCGTACCGTATACGGGCAGCGGAATCCTCGGCTCGGCGCTGGCCATGGACAAGGTGCGTACCAAGCAGGTCTGGCAGGCGCTTGGCTTGCCGACCCCACGCTACGCCGCCTGGCGGCCCGGTGAAGATATCGAGGCAGCCATCGGCGCGATCGGCTATCCCGCCATCGTCAAGCCTTCCCACGAAGGCTCAAGTGTCGGCATCACCCGCGTGTTCAGCGCGGCCGACCTTCCGGCCGCGGTCGCCCTGGCCTGCAAGCACGATGGCGAATTGCTGATCGAGCAATTGATCGAAGGTGCCGAATTGACCGTGGCCATCCTGGCGCGCGAGGCGCTGCCATCGATACGCATCGTGCCGAAGGGCGCGTACTACGACTACCACGCCAAATACATCGCCGAAGACACCGAATACCTGTGTCCCGGTCTTGATGGCGATGCGGAAACACAGATCCGCGATCTCAGCTTGCGCGCCTTCGACGCAGTCGGTTGCTCGGGCTGGGGGCGCGTCGACGTCATGCGTGATCGCAACGGCAACAACCACCTGCTCGAAGTCAACACGACGCCGGGCATGACCAGCCATTCGCTGGTACCGAAAGCCGCGCGCGCGGTCGGCATTGACTTTGAATCGCTGTGCTGGCGAATTCTCGAATCGAGTCTCGATCGTGAAGCACTGACGGACGCCGGAGGGGTGACGTGAAAGGTGCCCTGATCACCCGCCTGCTCGCCTGGGGCATTGCCCTGACCCTTGTCGCGCTGCCGATCGTAGGCGTGCTAAATGGCTGGTTTGCAGCCACGCGTTGGCCGGTACGCAAGCTTGAGCTGCGTGCGCAATACGCGCACGTCAGCGCCGAGCAGATCCGCGCGACCGTGGAGACGCATCTCGGCACGGGATTCTTTGCCGTGCAATTGCAGGATGTGCGCGCGGCGGTATCGCGTCTGCCCTGGGTCGAACGTGTCGAGGCGCGCAAGCAATGGCCGGATACCTTGAGCCTCACGGTCTTTGAGCGCCAGCCGTTTGCTCGTTGGGGAGAATCGCGCCTGATCAGTCGCAGCGGCGATCTGTTCGAGGTACCGGGCACAGATTCGATGCAGGGCTTGCCGCAACTGTCCGGGCCCGATGCGCGTCTGGCCGAAGTCATCGCCTTCCACGCCGGATGCCTGCGCGAGTTCTCCGGCAGCGGACTCAGCGTGCAGACGGTTGACCTCAGCGCGCGCGGCAGTTGGCGCCTGACCCTGTCGAGTGGCGCCCTGATCGAGATCGGCCGGGTCGACGCGATGCCACGCCTGCACCGTTTTCTGAATGTCTGGTCACGCCTCAGCGCGGGCAATGCCGGCCCACCGGTCTACATCGACCTGCGTTACGAGAACGGATTCGCGATGCGCTGGGCGCTGCCCGCGCCGGCAGCGCCGGACGGGAATCGGGATACCGAAGTCGAGACTCAGGGCGCCGCCGCAGCAGCAATGCCGGAATCCCTCGACAGCTTCCCGATCGCGCTGCTTGCTTCAACCGATTCCCCACTCCCCACCCCCTATTCCCGGCTCCCACGATGAATCGCAAGTCTGAAAAAAACCTCATCGTCGGTCTCGACATCGGCACCTCGAAGATCGTCGCGATCGTCGGCGAACATGAGCCCGGCCAGCCGGTCGAAATCATGGGTATCGGCTCGCATCCATCGCATGGCCTCAAGCGCGGCGTGGTCGTCGATATCGAATCGACCGTGCAGTCGATCCAGCGTGCAATCGAAGAGGCCGAGCTGATGGCCGGCTGCGAAATCCGCTCGGTCTACGCGGGCATTTCCGGCAGCCACATCCGCTGCCTGAATTCGCACGGCATCGTGCCGATCCGTGACAAGGAAGTGACCGAAGCCGATCGCGAGCATGTCATCGAGGCGGCGCGCGCGGTGGCCATCCCGGCCGATCAGGAACGCCTGTATCTCGAACCGCAGGATTACGTGATCGACGGCCAGGAAGGCATTCGCCATCCGATCGGCATGAGTGGCGTGCGTCTTGAGGCGCGCGTGCACCTGGTCACCGGCGCGATGAGTGCGGCGGCGAATATCCGCAAATGCGTCTCGCGCTGCGGGCTGCGCGTCGATGACCTGGTTCCGCAACAGATCGCATCGAGCTTTGCCGTGCTCACCCAGGACGAGCGCGACCTCGGCGTCTGTCTGGTCGACATCGGCGCGGGCACCACTGATATAGCAATCTTCACCCAGGGTGCGATCCGCCATACCGCTTCGCTGCCGATCGCCGGCGATCAGGTCACCAACGACATTGCGGTGGCCTTGCGCACGCCGACCGCGCATGCCGAGGAAATCAAGGTCAAGTACGCCTGCGCCCTGGCCCAGTTGGCGCATGCCGAGGAAACCATCCAGGTGCCGAGCGTCGGTGACCGTCCGCCACGCCGTCTGGCCCGGCAGACGCTGGCCGAAGTCGTGCAGCCACGTTACGAGGAACTGTTCTCGCTGGCCCAGGCTGAATTGCGCCGTTCCGGCTACGAGAGCCTGGTCGCCGCCGGCATCGTGCTGACCGGTGGCGCGGCCAAGATGGAAGGAGTGGTCGATCTGGCCGAAGAGGTGTTCCACATGCCGGTGCGTCTCGGCACACCGCAGCATGTGACCGGCCTTGCCGACGTCGTATCAAACCAGATCCACGCAACTGGAGTTGGTCTCCTGCTCTACGGAAGCAGACAGCAGGCGCGTGGCCCGGGCCGCGGCACCGAAACGGTCGGCGGGGTCTGGGATCGCGTATCGAGTTGGTTCAAGGGAAATTTCTGAGTGCAGCAGATGCTGTGCCGAGCAGGTGTTACCCGCTGCGCAGGATGCGCGGCGGTGCAACCGAAACGGTTGCGTGGCGGAACACACGCCAGTGGTCCGCAAGACGTCCAGTCGCCGGGAAGGTGGCGTGGACGGAGCAATCAAATCAATACGGCTTAAGCCGACGGAGGACGGGAAAATGTTTGAGTTCATTGAAAGGATGGAACCGAACGCGGTGATCAAGGTCATCGGTGTCGGTGGTGGTGGCGGCAACGCAGTCAGCCACATGGTCAATGCACAGATCGAAGGAGTCGATTTCGTCTGCGCGAATACCGATGCGCAGGCGCTCAAGAACAGCGGGGCGAAACACACCCTGCAACTCGGCGCGAACGTCACCAAGGGTCTCGGTGCCGGTGCCAATCCCGAGGTTGGCCGTCAGGCCGCGCTCGAGGATCGCGAGCGCATCTGCGAGTTGTTGCGCGGTGCCGACATGGCCTTCATCACTTGTGGCATGGGTGGTGGAACCGGAACCGGTGCGGCGCCCGTGGTTGCCCAACTGGCCAAGGAAATGGGCATCCTCACCGTTGCCGTGGTGACCAAGCCGTTCCCGTTCGAGGGCCGTCGGCGCATGCAGGTCGCACTCAAGGGCATCGAGGATCTGACCCAGCATGTCGATTCGCTGATCACCGTACCGAACGAGAAATTGCTGACCGAGTTGGGCCGCGATGTGACCCTGTTGAGTGCATTCAAGCAGGCCAACGACGTGCTCCTCGGCGCCGTGCAGGGAATCGCCGATCTGATTACCCGCCCGGGCCTGATCAATGTCGATTTCGCCGACGTGCGCACGGTCATGTCGGAAATGGGCATGGCGATGATGGGCAGTGGCAGCGCGCGGGGCGACGATCGCGCGGTGGCCGCCGCCGAAGCGGCGATCAACAATCCACTGCTTGAAGACGTCAATCTGGCCGGTGCCTGCGGCATCCTCGTCAACGTCACTGCGGGAAACAACCTGACCATGCGCGAATTCGACGACATCGGTCAGGTCATCCACGAGTTCGCCAGCGAGGATGCGACGGTGGTCATTGGTACCGCACTCGACCCCGAACTGCAGGACGAGATCCGTGTCACCGTGGTCGCCACCGGGCTCAACCGCAATGCGGCACGGGCGCCGCTGCGCACTGAAAAAGAACGCGAGGCGATCATTGCGCCACGGCCGCCGATGCGCGTCGTGCGCAACGCCACGACCGGCGCAATCGACTATGCAGGGGTGCCGGAACGGATTGCCGCGCATGCCCAGATACCGGCCGAACAACCCGGCAGCGCCGCGGACAACCAGGTCGACTATCTCGACATCCCGGCCTTCCTGCGTCGCCAGGCCGATTGAAGGAGAACACGCTCGAACATCCCGCTGCATCACTGACGCTGGTTGGAATCTGACCAACCACCGCCGTCGGCTTGCGATGTCGTGAGACATCGAAGGGTTCGGATCCAATGCCGCTGCGTGGCGTCGCAGCGGCACTTTTTCGCATCGCTGGATGTCAGGTTACGGGCCAGACGGAATCTTGCGTGCGGACGATTTTGAGCTCGGCGCGAGTGGCTCCCGACGCGATTGCAGATTGTTGCGAATACGCAACAACTGTCGGATTTTTGAGTCGGCTTAACTACCGCTGAAGCGGAGGCTGTGCTACGCTCTCCGGCGTTTTCGTGCTCCTGCCCCAGGGGACAGACCAATCAGATGATCAAACAACGCACGCTCAAAAATGTAATCAGGGCGACAGGCGTAGGTCTCCATACAGGTGACAAGGTCTATATGACCTTGCGTCCTGCTGCGGTAGATACAGGGATTGTATTTCGGCGCGTGGATCTGGCCGAGCCCGTGGAAATCCGCTCCTGTTGCGAGAATGTCGGTGATACCCGGCTCTCGACCACCCTGGTCAAGGGTGATGTCCGCATCGCCACCATTGAACACCTGTTGTCGGCGATTGCCGGTCTCGGTATCGACAATGCCTATGTGGATCTCTCGGCGCCCGAGGTGCCGATCATGGACGGCAGCGCAGGTCCGTTCGTCTTCCTGCTGCAATCGGCGGGAATCGAGGAGCAGGCCAAGGCCAAGCGCTTTGTCCGCATCAAGAAGTCCATCACGGTCCGTGATGATGACAAGTGGGCGCGATTCGAGCCGTTCGATGGCTTCAAGGTTGGCTTCTCGATTGATTTCGACCATCCGATGTTCGCCAAGCGCACATCCAGCAGCGAGATCGATTTTTCGACCACTTCGTTCGTCAAGGAAGTCAGCCGCGCGCGTACCTTCGGGTTCATGCGCGATATCGAGATGCTGCGCGAGCGCAACCTTGCGCTGGGCGGCTCGATGGACAACTCGATCGTGCTCGACGACTACCGCGTGCTCAACGAGGACGGCCTGCGTTACGAGGACGAGTTCGTCAAACACAAGATTCTTGACGCAATTGGTGACCTGTATCTCCTTGGCCACAGCCTGATCGGCGCATTCTACGGATACAAGTCCGGGCATGCCCTCAACAACACCTTGTTGCGCGCCTTGCTGGCGGACAGGACCGCTTGGGAGGAAGTCAGCTTCGAGGATGAGACCAGCGCACCAATTTCCTATGCCCATCCGGCGCAGGCGTTGTAAATAACCAGTTGCAACGGAAATCCCGCCCCGGGGTTTTCGGTTTCGGGGGAAGGAAGGCGTTCAGTCTTCCGCGCAAGAATCAGAACAGGCGAGGGACGCCAATTGCAGATAAAGGGCCTGAAGTTCGGGGTCCGTGATGGTTTTTGCTGCTGTGCGCAGATGTTTTGCGGCAGCGGTTGAGAGCGGTTTCGACTTGACCGGTTCCGGCAGAGCGGGCGGCAGGGGAGCCACTTTCACGGCGAGGTGTTCGATCGTGTCGCCGGTGGCGGCGCGGGCTTCGGCCAGCAGGCTGGTTTGATGCAGTCTCAGGCGTGTAGCCCAGGTCGAGCTCGTCGCAATAAATATGAGCCGTCCGTTGCGCAGGTCCGCGAGGCGACATTCGCGGGCCAGTGTTTCGGGCAAATGATGGCGGAGTCTTCCATCGAGCAGGTCCAGGACACGCGCTCGCGCAGCGAGTGTGTCGAGGGCGATGCATTCGGCGATTGGCACCAAGGTGCCTCGTGAATGCGTGCGGGAAGGAGGATTTCGTTGCATGGCGGAACCCATTCGGCGAACTTTCAATGAACATAATCTTAGTCGCAAAATCCCACGCAACCCCGCGCTGCATTGATCTTGGCAGCAGCAAGGGTCGATTTCTGGTTGGGGGTGTGCTCAGCGCGACCCTGCTGCTGTTCGCCGGCATCGGCTTCGTCACTGCGATGTATACGGTCAATCCGCGCGATGCGGCCATGCGCGAGCTGCTCGCGCTGCGCGCCCAGATCGAGTTGCAGAAAACCGAGCTGGGCAACGTCGAAAGTGATTCCAGGCGCAATCTGGATGCGCTGGCCATGCAGATCGGCCAATTGCGCGCCCAGGCCACGCGTCTGAACGCTCTCGGTGATCGCCTGACCCAGGTCGGCAAACTTGAGGACGGCGAGTTTGATTTCGTCTCCGAGCCGGCACTTGGCGGTCCCGAGGATGCGCTTGGCGAGGGATCCTCGCCGCTGCCGCTGGGCAACGACATCGATAATCTGCGTGCCGAGTTCGGGCGCCAGGAAGCCCAGCTTGAGGTGCTCGAAAACCTGCTGTTCGATCGCAAGATCGACAATGCCTTGTTGCCGACCGGCATGCCGGTGGCGCATGGCTACGTCGCCTCAGGCTATGGCACGCGCACCGATCCGATCACCGGGCGCCAAGCCGCCCACCTCGGCGTCGATTTCGATGTGCCACTCGGCAGCGATATCCAGGCTGTGGCCGAGGGCGTTGTGACCTATTCCGGTATCCGCAACGGCTATGGCAATGTTGTCGAAGTCGACCACGGCAATGGCTACATGACTCGCTATGCGCACAATTCGCGCAACCTCGTCGAGGTCGGAACGCGCGTGCATGTCGGGCAAGTGGTCGCCAAGGTCGGTTCGACCGGTCGCTCGACCGGGCCGCATTGCCACTTCGAGGTCTGGTTGAACGGGCGACCAGTCAACCCGATGGCCTATGTGCGTTCAACCCGCGCAACACACAGCTGAGAGCCGGGGCCTTGAATCGGCGAATCTGATCCCTAATTTGGTATTGCGCCTAGGCCGCCGTATCATCGGCGGCCTTCGCTTTTCTGCCGTACCCGTATTTCACGGATTGTGCGGCCCTACCCGGATATCCGAGACCGATGTTTGAACGTGTCCTGACGAGCATTTTTGGCAGCCGCAACGAGCGCATCCTGCGCACGCTGAGCAAGACGGTAACGAAGATCAACGCGTTTGAGCCGCGCTTCGAGGCACTCGACGACGCCAGCTTGCGCGCGATGACAGACGAGTTCCGCAAGCGCGTCAGTGATGGCGAAGCGCTCGATTCGATCCTGCCTGAAGCCTTCGCTGTCGTGCGCGAGGCGGCGCGACGCGTAATCGGACTGCGTCATTATGACGAGCAGATGATCGGTGGCATGGTTCTGCATATGGGACGCATTGCCGAAATGCGCACCGGCGAAGGCAAGACCCTGGTCGGTACCCTGCCGGTATATCTGAACGCGCTGGCCGGCAAGGGCGTGCATGTCGTCACCGTAAATGATTACCTTGCGCGTCGCGACTCGGTCTGGATGGGGCGAATCTACAATTTTCTCGGCATGTCAGTCGGCGTGGTCTATCCGGGCATGGATCATGCCGACAAGCGCGGCGCCTATGATGCCGACATCACCTATGGCACCAACAACGAATTCGGTTTCGACTACTTGCGCGACAACATGGCGCAGTCCAGGGAGCAGCGTTACCAGCGCGCGCTCAACTTCGCCATCGTCGATGAGGTCGACTCGATCCTGATCGACGAGGCGCGCACGCCGCTGATCATTTCCGGCCCGACCGACGAATCGCCGCAGCTTTACGTCAAGGTCAACCGTCTGGTGCCGAAGCTGATCCGGCAGAAGGAAGAGGAAGGCGAGGGCGACTACTGGGTCGACGAGAAACAGAAGCAGGTGCATCTGTCCGAAGCCGGCATGGAGCACGCGGAAGCACTGCTGCGCGCCGACGCCATCATCGGCGAGGATGAGAGCCTGTATGACACCAAGCATCTCGCCGTCGTCCATCACCTGAACGCCGGCCTGCGCGCGCATGCGTTGTATCAGCGTGATGTTGAATACATCGTGCGCGACGGCGAAGTCATCATTGTCGATGAGTTCACCGGACGCACCCTCGCCGGTCGGCGCTGGTCCGATGGCCTGCATCAGGCCGTCGAGGCCAAGGAAGGCGTGCCGATCCAGCGTGAGAACCAGACCCTCGGTTCGATCACCTTCCAGAACTATTTCCGTCTGTACAAGAAGCTGGCCGGCATGACCGGTACCGCCGACACCGAGGCCTTCGAGTTCCAGTCGATCTACGGGCTTGAAGTCGTCGTCATCCCGACCCATCGCCCGATGGTGCGCAAGGATGAGCCGGACGTGGTCTACCTCAAGGGCAAGAACAAGTACGACGCGATCATCGACGACATCAAGGATTGCTACGAACGCAGCCAACCAGTGCTGGTCGGTACGACTTCGATCGAAACCTCCGAATACCTCTCGGATCTGCTAAAGAAGTCGGCTGTTCCGCACGAGGTGCTCAACGCGAAGCAGCACGAGCGCGAGGCGATCATCGTTGCCCAGGCCGGACGTCCCGGTGTGGTGACCATCGCCACCAACATGGCCGGTCGTGGAACCGACATCGTGCTCGGTGGCAATCTCGAATCCGAACTTGAGGCCCTGCCCGAGGATGCCAGTGCGGCGACGCGCGAACAGGTCAAGGCCGAATGGAAGGCACGCCACGCCAAGGTCATGGAAGCCGGTGGTCTGCGCATCATCGGTACCGAGCGCCACGAATCGCGCCGCATCGACAACCAGTTGCGCGGTCGCTCCGGTCGCCAGGGCGATCCGGGGTCCAGCCGTTTCTATCTTTCGCTCGAAGACAACCTGCTGCGCATTTTCATGGGCGAGCGAGTGGCTGGCCTGATGCGCATGTTTGGCATGAAGGAAGACGATGCGATCCAGGATCGTATGGTCACCAAGCAGATCATGAACGCGCAGCGCAAGGTCGAGGCGCAGAACTTCGACTTCCGCAAGAACGTGCTCGAATTCGACGATGTCGCCAACGATCAGCGCAAGGTCATCTACGAGCAGCGCAACGAGCTGCTTGAGAGCGAGGGTGTTGGTCAGACCGTGGCCGACATCCGCGAAGATGTCTTCGCCGAACTCGTGCGTCGCTATGTGCCGGCGAATTCAATCGATGACCTGTGGAATATTCCCGGACTTGAAAAAGAGCTCGAATCCGAATTCAACCTCAAGCTCGATCTGCAGGGCTGGCTGAAGGACGAGGAAGAGGCAAGCGCCGATCAGGTCCTGGCCCGTGTCGAAGATGCTGCGGCCAGGCTGTTCCGTGAGAAGGAAGCCCTGCTCGGCGACGAGACCATGCGCTCACTCGAAAAGCATGTGATGTTGTCGGTTGTCGACAATTGCTGGAAGGAGCACCTGACCAGCATGGACTACCTGCGTCAGGGCATCTACCTGCGCGGCTATGCGCAGAAGCAGCCGAAGCAGGAGTTCAAGCGCGAGTCGTTCCTGTTGTTCCAGCAGATGCTTGAGCGCATCAAACACGAGCTTGTGCAGTTGCTCGCACGCGTGCGCATCCGCAGCGAGGAAGAAGTGCAGGCGCTTGAGGCGCAACAGCGCGCGCAGGCCGACGAACAGGCGAAGTCGAGGCAATTCCAGCATGCCAAGCCGCCCGGCTACGGCGATGAGGGCGAGTCCGCCTTATTGCGCAACGACGCTCAGGCCTCGATGCCGATGTTGCGCGATGCGCCGAAAGTCGGCCGTAATGATCCGTGTCCGTGCGGATCGGGCAAGAAATACAAGCAGTGCCACGGCAGTCTGAACTGACTGGTTCGCCCGGCGCTGGCTTGTTCGACTTTCCGGTTCCATTTTCCGTCCGGTTACCGGCATCGCACCCGGCCCTGGTTCGGCGCGCAATCCGGATAGCGATCGGCGCGTCCTCATGATCAACGCGTCTGCACCTGCAGCTTCAAGTATCCATGTCGTCGCCGGCGTCATCCGCGATGACTGTGGTCGCGTCTTGCTCGCCCGGCGCCCGCACGGCAAGGAGCTTGCGGGCCTCTGGGAGTTTCCCGGCGGCAAGGTCGAGCCAGGCGAACTGGCGGATGCTGCGCTGGTCAGGGAGCTTGAGGAAGAACTCGGTATCCACGCCAGGATCGGCGCCCCCGTCATCTGCGTACCGCACGGGCGAATCCAGCTTGATGTAGTCGAGGTCGCCAGCTATGCCGGTCGGCTGCGCTCACGCGAAGCTCAGGCAATGAGGTGGGCTGCTCCGGAAGATATCGATATCGATCAGCTCCCCGAGGCCGATCGTCCGGTCGTCACCGCCTTGCGTTTGCCTGATCGCTACCTGATCACGCCGACGCCGCGCACAAGCGATATCCCGGAGTTTCTCCGATCGATCGACCAGGCCCTGGCTGGCGGGATCCGGCTGCTGCAATTGCGCTTGCCAGGTTGGTCGAGAGACGAGGTCGCAGCGCTGGTCCGGGCCGTCCGTGACAGGTCCCAGGCATACGGAGCAAGTCTGCTCCTGAATGCGGATTGGCAATTGGCCGAAGTACTCGGTCTCGACGGCGTCCACCTGCCGTCACGCATCGCGATGACATTGAGGCGCCGCCCCGTGGCCCGACATCGCTGGCTGGCAGTCTCCTGCCACGGTGCCGAAGAACTGCATCACGCCGTATCGATCGGTGCCGACTTCGCGACGCTCTCGCCGGTCAACTTTACGCCCGGTCATGCCGATTCGACGCCGCTCGGTTGGCAACGATTCGCCGAGCTTGTTGCGAATGCGCCTTTGCCTGTCTATGCGCTCGGTGGCATGCAGCTCGCCGACATCGAAACGGCGCGTGCCAGCGGCGCCCAGGGTATCGCAGCGATCCGCTCGTTGTGGCCGAGCTAATCAACGGCCGGGCTTGCTGCCAGCCAGCTCGCGTAGGGCGGAACTCGCGAAGCGGATTCCGCCGCATGAAGCATCGTCTCGCTGTTCCATGTATTTCCCGCGCGATCGGCGGAATCACCTGTGGTGGTTCCGCCCTACAACAGGCGGCCAGCAAGTGACAGATAGTTCCGATGCAGGATTTCGACCTTGTCATCGAGCAAGGCGAGATCCGCATTGTTGTCGATCACATCGTCGGCGATCGCCAGGCGTTGTTCACGACTCGCTTGCGCATCCAGCATCGATTCGGCCAGTTCCGGCGTGATGCCATCGCGAGCAAGCAGGCGCCCGATCTGCACGGTGCGCGGCACATCGACGACGAGTACGCGATCAACCCATGCGTACGCGCCCGACTCGACAAACAACGGAATCACGAGCATGCCGTAGGGGCCAGTCACACAAGCTGCCCGCTCCTGCAAGGTCTTGCGGACACGCGGATGGATGATCGATTCGAGGCGATGGCGTGCGTCGGCATCGCCGAAGACACGCTCGCGCATGGCCCTGCGATCGAGTGCGCCATCGGCATCGAGCACACCGGTACCAAACGCCTCGACGATTTCCGCAAGCCCCGGCGTGCCGATCGCGATGACCTCGCGTGCGACCAGATCGGCATCGATGATCTCGACGCCACGCGCTGCGAAGCGGCGTTCGACTTCCGACTTGCCCGAGGCGATGCCACCGGTCAGTGCGACGGTGAACATTTCAGCGCGTCACACAACGACAGGCTTGCGATGACGATTGATCTCGTCGCGCAGAGCGAGCGTCGCTGCGCGCGCCGCATTGGCGAAATCATCATCATTGCCAGCGTAGAGAATGGCCCGTGACGAACTGATCAACAAGCCGCTACCCTCGCTCGACTGGCCGTTGCGCAGCACTGCTTCAACATCGCCGCCCTGGGCACCGATACCGGGAACCAGCAAGGGCAGGTCGCCGACGATTGCGCGGACTTCGGCCAGTTGCTGAGGGAAGGTCGCGCCAGTCACGAGCAGGCAATTGCCATTGGCATTCCATTCCCGCGCGACCTTGTCGGCAACATGCTGGTAGAGCGGCCGGCCGCCGACATCGAGATCCTGCAGGTCGCCTGCTCCTGCGTTTGAGGTGCGGCAGAGGATGACCACGCCCTTGTCGGCGCGATCGAGAAAGGGTTGCAGCGAATCGCGACCGAGGTAGGGATTGAGCGTGACCGCATCGGCCGCGTAGCGATCAAATGCCTCGCTCGCATAGTGCTGGGCGGTCGAGCCGATGTCGCCGCGCTTGGCATCGAGGATGACCGGCACGCCCGGTTGATGCTTGTGGATATGCGCGATCAACCGCTCCAGCGCATGTTCGGCGCCGAGCGCCGCGAAGTGCGCGATCTGCGGCTTGAAGCAGCAAACCAGATCGGCCGTCGCATCGACGATGTCGCGGCAGAAATGAAACACCGCATCGCCATCATCAGCGAATCGTTGCGGAAACCGCGATGGTTCCGGATCAAGACCAACGCACACAAGCGAGTTGTTGTGTTGCCAGGCGTGCCGCAGCGACGCAATAAAGCTCATGTTCGACTCCGTCGGTAAAGAACGGGAGTGGGGAGTCGGGAGTGGGGAGTAGGAAAGCCGGGGGACGCGATAATCTCGCATCGGCCTGCGCTAACTGGCTCTGGTCTTCCCATTCCCAACTCCCGACTCCCCACTCCCGGCTCTCAATCAAGCCAACTTCTTGTAACGCAGACGATGCGGCGTCGATGCATCGTCGCCAAGTCGACGCTTCTTGTCTTCCTCGTATTCGCGGTAGTTGCCGGCGAAGAATTCGACATGCGAATCACCCTCGAACGCAAGGATATGCGTGGCGATGCGGTCGAGGAACCAGCGATCATGCGAGATCACAAAGACGTTGCCGGGGAATTCGAGCAGGGCATCCTCAAGCGCGCGCAGGGTTTCGATATCGAGATCGTTCGAGGGCTCATCGAGCAGCAACACGTTGCCACCCTGGAGCAGGGTCTTGGCCAGATGCAGGCGGCCGCGTTCACCGCCTGACAGCGTGCCGACTATCTTCTGCTGATCCTGACCCTTGAAGTTGAAGCGGCCCAGATAGGCGCGCGACTGGATCTCGATGCCGTTGATGTTGAGGATGTCGGCGCCGCCTGAAATCTCCTGGAAAACGTTGTGGTCGCCTTCGAGCTTCTCTCGGCTCTGGTCGACATAGGCGACCTTGACCGTCTGTCCGCGCGTGATTTCGCCCTTGTCCGGCTTTTCCATACCCATGATCATCTTGAACAGGGTCGATTTGCCGGCGCCGTTCGGGCCGATGATGCCGATGATCGCGCCATGCGGCACGACAAAGCTCAGATCCTCGATCAGCAGGCGATCGCCGAATGACTTGGTGACATTCTTGAATTCCATGATCGACGAGCCGAGGCGCTCGCCGGGCGGGATGAAGATCTCGTTGGTCTCGTTGCGGCGCTGGTAATCGACCGCCTGCAGCTCCTCGATCTTGGACAGGCGTGCCTTGCCCTTGCTGCGCCCGCCCTTGGCGTTGCTGCGCGCCCATTCGAGTTCGCGCTGGATCGCCTTCTGGCGCGCCTTTTCGCCGGATTCCTCCTGCTTGAGGCGCTCGCCCTTCTGTTCAAGCCACGAAGAATAATTGCCCTTCCACGGAATGCCGCGGCCGCGATCGAGTTCGAGGATCCACTCGGCGGCGTTGTCGAGGAAGTAGCGATCATGGGTGACCGCGACGACCGTACCCGGGAAATCGGCAAGGAAGTTCTCCAGCCACTCCACCGACTCGGCATCGAGATGGTTGGTCGGTTCATCGAGCAGCAGCATGTCGGGTTTCGACAGCAGCAGGCGGCACAGTGCTACACGACGCTTCTCGCCACCGGACAGCTTGCCGACATTGGCCTCCCAGGGCGGCAGGCGCAATGCGTCGGCGGCAACTTCGAGCTGACGCTCCAGGGCATGTGCGTCGGTCACCGCCAGCAGGCTTTCGAGGCGCTGCTGTTCGGCGGCGAGCTTGTCGAAATCGGCGCCTTCCTCGGCATAGGCGGCATACACCTCATCGAGGCGCTGTTGCGCATTGATGATCTCGGCGACGCCTTCTTCGACGACTTCGCGCACGGTCTTGGTCGGGTCGAGAGTTGGTTCCTGTTCGAGATAGCCAACCTTGGTGCCGGGATTGGCACGTGCCTCACCCTGAAAATCGGTATCGACACCGGCCATGATACGCAGCACGGTCGATTTGCCGGAACCGTTCACGCCAAGCAGGCCGATCTTGGCGCCTGGGAAGAACGACAGCGAAATGTCCTTGATGATCTGGCGCTTCGGCGGGACGATCTTGCTAACGCCATTCATCGTGTAGATGTATTGCATGCCAACTCCGGATGTGGGGCGATGCCGACGCGGCCAATCAGGCCAGGGCGGTCGGTCAGGGAAAACGGGATCGCGGATTATCGCCGATCAGAGCCGGGGAGTCATGTTTGAAGCTGGGAATCGGGAATGGGACTGTGGAGAGAGGACGTCGGAACGAACAGCGAAGCGGGCCCGAGGGCAAGTCGCAGGATGCGGCGCGTCAATCGAGAATTGTAGGAGTTCACGCCCAACCTTCGGTGGCGCGCTGTCGCGCAGCAAACATGGATCCGGGCGGTTGCCGTTCCTTCTCCCCTCCTGTAGGAGCCCGTTTACGGGCGAGCTTTTGGCTGGCTTGGACGAAGAGCTCGCCCCTGGCGGGGCTCCTACAAGGCTTGCGGTTGACCTGTAGGAGCCCGTTTACGGGCGAGCTATTGGCTGGCTCGGACGAAGAGCTCGCCCCTGGCGGGGCTCCTACAAGGCTTGCGGTTGACCTGTAGGAGCCCGTTTAAGGGCGAGTTCTTGCTTTGGCTTGACGGCCTCGGGAGAAGGAAAATCCTGCTGGCCGCGCGCCTTTACAATCAACGAGTTACGTCATGTTAGATGAGATCGCCTTCAGGCGCGATGCTTGTGCATTGGATTGTCGGAAAGCTCGCCCCTGAAGGGGCTCCTACAGGGATAATCTCAAATAATGTGGCTTTCAAAGTCGCGCGAGCTGTTCGAGAAGGCCATTCAGCATGGCCGTGAAATCAGCCAGTCGCTGGCGCTCCTGTTCGACCACGGCGGCCGGTGCGTTGGCGACGAAGGTGTCGTTTCCGAGCTTGCCAATGCACTTGGCGATCTCGCCTTCGATGCGCTTGATTTCCTTGCTCAGGCGCGCCTTTTCGGCATCGAGGTCGATCAGGCCAGCTAGCGGAATCAGCACGCGCAGGTCGCCGACGATGGCCGATGCGGACGCCGGTTCATCCTCGCCTTCGGTCAGCGAGCGTTGCGACTCGGTGCGGGCGAGAAACGCGATCTGGCCCGAGAATCGTTCGATCCGTTCGAGATCGCTGGGATTGCCTTTGGCAAACAGCAGCGGGATCTGTTTGCCCGGCGAGATGTTCATCTCACTGCGGATGCGACGGATCTCGCCGAGTACGGATTTCAGCCACTCGATATCGTTGACCGATTTGGCATCAATTCCTGTGGTGAATTCGTCGCAACGTGGATACGGTCGTTCTGAAACCGATGCGCCCGAAACGCCAAGCTTCGGCGCAACGCTCTGCCAGATCTCCTCGGTGATGAACGGAGTGATCGGATGCAGTGCGCGCAGGATCGCTTCGAGCACACGAAGCAGCGTGTGTTTCGTCGACACGACCGCTTCGGCGTCGTCGCCGCTGAGCGCGGGTTTGCTCAGTTCGAGGAACCAGTCGCAATAGTCGTTCCAGACAAATTCGTAAAGCGACTGCGCGACCAGATCGAAGCGATAGGTTTTGAATTGCGCCTCAACCTCCTCAAGCGTCGCCGCCAATCGAGACAAAATCCACTGTTCCGCTGCAGTTTCCGCTGCTTTTCCGACTCCCCACTCCCCACTCCCCACTCCCGCCTCGTCCACATTCATCAACACGAAGCGCGCGGCATTCCAGAGCTTGTTGCAGAAATTCTTGTAGCCCTCGGCGCGCTTGAGATCGAAATTGATCGTGCGCCCATAAGTGGCCAGCGCGGCAAAGGTGAAGCGCATGGCATCGGTGCCGACCGCGGTGATGCCTTCCGGATAGTCCTTGCGGATGCGCTTCTCGACCTTTTCGCGCACTTGCGGAATCAACAGCGAGGCAGTCGACTTCTTGACCAGTGATTCGAGATCGATGCCGTCGATCAAGTCGAGCGGGTCGATCGTGTTGCCTTTCGACTTCGACATCTTCTGGCCTTCGGCATCACGCACGATGGCATTGATGTAGACCTCGCGGAACGGCACCTTGCCGGTGAAGTACTGGGTCGCCATGACCATGCGCGCGACCCAGAAGAAGATGATGTCGAAGCCGGTCACAAGCACGGCGCTCGGGATAAATGCCTGATCCTTCGACCAGTTGGCGACGATCTCGCCGTTCTCGGTCACCGGGCCGGGGCCGGGCCAACCCATGGTCGAGAATGGCCACAGTGCCGAGGAGAACCAGGTATCGAGGACATCTTCGTCCTGGCGCAGTGTGCCGATCGGTTTCATGTCCGAGTGGGCGAGCGCATCGGCCTCGTCTTCGCCAACGAAGATGTTGCCGGCCTCGTCGTACCAGGCCGGAATCTGATGGCCCCACCAGAGCTGGCGGCTGACGCACCAGTCCTGGATGTTTTCGAGCCACTGGTTGTAGGTGGTCGACCAGTTCTCGGGAACGAAACGGATTTCGCCATCACGCACGGCCGCAAGGGCCGGTTCGGTGATCGCCTTGCGACCGCCGGGGCCCGGCTTGCCGTCGACGCGGCTGTCGCTGGTGAGGTCGAGGAACCATTGATCCGTCAGCATCGGCTCGATGACCGCGTCGGTGCGCTGGCTGATCGGTACCTGCAGCTTGTGCTTCTTCGTTTCGACAAGCAGACCAAGCGCTTCGAGATCGGCGAGGATCTTCTTGCGCGCGACGAAGCGATCGAGGCCGCGATAGGCTTCGGGTGCCTCTTCGACGATCTTCGCATCGAGGGTGAGGATGACGATCGGCGCGAGCTTGTGGCGGGCGCCGATCTGCGCGTCATTGAAATCATGCGCCGGCGTGATCTTGACGCAGCCGGTGCCGAAATCGCGCTCAACATAGGTATCGGCGATGACCGGGATCTCGCGATCGGTCAGCGGCAGCTTGAGCGTCTTTCCGATCAGGTGCTGGTAGCGCTCGTCATCGGGATGCACGGCGACAGCGACGTCACCGAGCATGGTTTCCGGGCGCGTGGTTGCGACGACCAAGCCTTCGCCGCCATCGCTGGATGGGTAGTGGATTGACCATAGCGAGCCGTCCTTCTCCTCGCTGTTGACCTCAAGGTCGGAGACCGCTGTCATCAGCACCGGGTCCCAGTTGACCAGGCGGCGACCGCGATAGAGCAGGCCATCGCGATACCACTGCACGAACACCCGACGCACGGCGGCGGACAGGCCTTCATCCATCGTGAAGCGCTCGCGCGACCAGTCAACCGAGGCACCGATGCGGCGCATCTGGTTGCTGATCGTCGAACCGGACTCCTGCTTCCACTCCCAGACCCGTTCGATGAATTTTTCGCGGCCGAGGTCGTGGCGCGTCTTGCCTTCGGCGGCAAGTTGGTTCTCGACAATTTTCTGCGTGGCGATGCCGGCGTGGTCCGTGCCGCCCTGCCACAACGTGCGCGAGCCGCGCATGCGCTGATAGCGGCACAACGCATCCATGATCGTCTGCTGGAACGCGTGGCCCATGTGCAGGGTGCCGGTCACATTCGGCGGCGGCAGCAGGATGCAGTACGGAGCGCCATCGCCCTGCGGCTTGAACGCGCCAGCAGCTTCCCACTGGGCGTACCACTTCGGTTCAATCTGGCCGGGTTCGAAACTCTTGTCCATGGGCACGATGCTTCGCGTCCGCACTTGCGCGCGGCGCACTTCAGATGACGGGAACCGGGCATTGTAGGGGAGAGCCCGCCCGCGCCCAACTGGCAGCCGCTCGTGAGGGAAATGCAAGGAGCCGCCGCACGTGGGCGGGATCAATGTGGGAGCGGCTGAAGCCGCTCCCACGTTCGGTTCGCGTCCGCGCTGGGTTATCGTTGGCAATCACGATGGAGGATTGGCGAATGACAACAGGCGTGGAAGTGATCGGGCACCCGCTGGTGCAGCACAAGTTGACCTTGCTGAGGAAGAAAACGACCAGCACGGTGGATTTCCGCCGCTTGCTCGGCGAGCTGTCGGCCTTGATGGCGTACGAGGTCACACGCGATCTGCCGCTGCACGAGGTGGCCATCGAAACCCCGGTTGCGTCGATGACCGGGCATCTCATCGATGGCAAGAAGGTCGTCTTCGTGGCGATCCTGCGTGCAGGTATCGGCATCCTCGACGGCATGCTCAGCGTGGTCCCGGGTGCCCGCGTCGGCCATGTCGGCCTGTATCGCGATGCGCAGACCTTGCGCGCCGTCGAGTACTACTTCCGCATGCCACGCGACATGTCGTCACGCGATGCAATCGTGGTCGATCCCATGCTGGCCACCGGAAATTCTGCCGTCGCCGCGCTCGACCGGCTCAAGGAAACCAGGCCGCGCTCGATCCGATATGTCTGTCTGGTCGGCTGCCCCGAAGGTGTCGCCAACCTGCGTGAACATCATCCGGATGTGCCGATCTTCGCCGCCGCAATCGACCAGGGCCTCAACGAACACGGCTACATCGTGCCCGGCCTAGGCGACGCCGGAGACCGCTACTTCGGAACAAAATAGAGTGCAATACGCTGACCAATTTCCGTGACGATCACGAGTCGTGGATTCGGCTGTTTCCGACTCCCGATTCCCCACTCCCTACTCCCGGCTTCTCACATATCGTGCTTGTTCAACTCGAAGCCGCGCTTCAGGTATTCCTTCCAGCGGCGGCGTGAGCCATCGCGCTCGGCCGGATCGGCGGCGACGACCTCGAGAATTCGTTCGTGGTTGCCGAAAGCGCAACCGTCACGCAGGTTGATTACCAGTGGTCGATCGTCGGCATCGATGCCGGGTGGAACGATCAGAACGGCGGTGATCGCATCGTCTTCGTCGCCGGCGATCTGGTGCGGGATGAAGGCGTTCTCGGAAAAATTCCAGAGTCGCTCGTCAATCGCCTCGGCCTGATTCTGCGAACGCGCAAGGATCATGGCCGGCTGCTCGCTGGCGAATGCCTTGCGCGCCAGCTCGCAGACCAGCAACAGCGGATCCTCGCGGAAGCGCGGCTTGTCGATCAGATAAAAATCTGCGCGTGGCATCGGCTTGCTCCCGCTAGCTCGGACTATTCATGAATACGCGTGATGATCCAAGGTGGAAGCGAGGGCGCGTGTTTTTCATGAATAATCCTGGCTGCTGTAGTGTCTGGTTATTCTTTGAACTGAGCCGTCGATTCGCAAGGATGATTTTCTGCAGGATGTCATTGGTTTTGGCAGTGCAAACGAAGGGCTTCCGATTGCGCAAGATCCGCACCGGCCTTTGTGGGTCAGTGCTGCGCGCTGACGCTCTCTTGATCCTGACCAGAAGCGTTCGATCACGGATCAAACCCAGCGTGGGCAGAGATCAGGGCAGCCCCACCGAAGCGGATTCCGTCCTGCAAAGGGTGAAGCAAGCACAAATAGTTCAATTATTTCGCAAGCACTACCTAGCTTGCGCCGGCGCCGGGCGTATTCGGCGAAATCGCCAACGAGATGTACGCCCCAATACTCATTGCAACGGCGCCGCCGAGCAAGAGTCCAAAAAAGCTCAATACTGCACGCAAACGCTGATGTTGTGGCCGTGTCTTGTAGAGGTAGTAAGGAATGAATACCGAAGTCAGCAGAATCACCCCGACGTTGAGCCACCAGGGTCTGCGGATATCGAGTTGGCGTGAGTCAAGGGCCAGCCAGGTAAAGCAAAACAGAAGCGTCAACAACTGATAAACAGGACTGAACAGACTGGTTTGCAGTTCCTGCAGAGTCGCTTCGGAAGTTGCTGGATCGAAGAGACCCGGTAACCAGATCCCGACAAATACACCGATGACCAAGTTGACCCCGAGTGCTATCGAGATCACTTGGCGCTTGCGCAGCTGCAAGAGGTCGATCGATTCGCTCATGCGCAACGATCGATCAGGTACTGGGTCAACAAGGATACCGGGCGACCGGTGGCGAGACCCTTGCGGCCCTCGATCCAGGCTGTTCCGGCAATGTCCAGATGGGCCCAGCGATAGCCTGTGGTAAAGCGCGACAGGAAACAGCCGGCCGTGATCGCGCCGCCAAACTTGCCGCCGAGGTTGGCCACATCGGCGAAGACCGAGTCGAGTGCGCTTTGATAGTCATCCCACAGCGGCAGGCGCCAGGCGCGATCAAGGGTGTGGTTGCCGGCATCGAGCAATTCGTTGGCGAGCTCGTCATCCTGGGTCATCAGGCCGCTGGCATGCTTGCCGAGGGCTACCACACAGGCACCGGTCAAGGTCGCCGCATCGATGATCACCTGCGGTTCGAACTTCTGCACATAGGTCAGCGCGTCACACAAAACCAGGCGACCTTCGGCATCGGTGTTGAGCACTTCGATCGTTTGTCCGGACATGCTGGTCAGCACATCGCTCGGACGATACGAGTTTCCATCGGGCATGTTTTCAACCGCAGCGACCACGCAGACGATATTCAGCGGCAAGGCCAACTCGACCGCCGCGACAAAGGTGCCGAGTATGCCGGCCGCGCCGCACATGTCGAACTTCATTTCTTCCATGCCGGCACCGGGCTTGAGCGAGATACCGCCGCTGTCAAATGTGACACCCTTGCCGACCAAGGCGTAGGGCTTGGCTTCACCGCCACCATTCCAGCGCAGAACGACCAGGCGGGGTTTGTTGACCGAGCCCGCGGCGACACCGAGCAGTGAGCCCATGCCGAGTTTTTCCATCTCCTCCCGTTCGAGGACTTCGCAGCTCACGCCTTTGCTTGCATTGGCAAATTCCTGCGCATGCGTGGCGATGTGTGCCGGTGTGCAGATATTCGGCGGCAGGTTGCCGAGTTCGCGTGCAAAGCGCACGCCATTCGCCATCGCGTTGGCTTCGGCAAGCGCACGATCACCGCCGTTGCCGGCAAAGGCCAGCGCTTCGAGCTGTGCGGTTTTTGATTTTTCCTTGGGCTTGAACGTCGCCGTGTAGCGGTAGGCGTGCATGTCGGCGGCGAGCGCAGCAGTGCGCAGCTTCCAGGCGCTGTCACGCCCGGGCACTTCGATCTCGGTCAACCATGAGGCCGCTTTCGCAATCGGCAATGTTTTCAGTGCTCGGCCGGCCTCAAGAGCTGCCTTGTTGAAGGCGGCACCATCGAACTTGTCACGCGATCCAAGACCGACAACCAGAACGCGTTCGGCCTTGATCCCGGGCAGGCCGAACAGAAGCGAGCTGCTGCCGAGTTTGGTCGTGATGTCGCTGCTGTCGAGCAGGCGCTTGATCGCTCCCGAAGTCGCATTGTCAACGCGGATGGCGGCGGCGCTCATGTCGCCATCGGCGAACACACCGACGATCACGCAAGGGCTGGTCGAGGATTCGGGCTGGTCGGAGATCTGGCTGAACTTCAGGGTCATCAAAGGTTCCGTATTCGCTACAAGGAATGCCGCAGGACACGCGCCGCGACGTGCAGGCCGGTAGACTTGCCACCCTGCGCGCGGATAGAACGTGGCGCGGAGCCCATCATTCTAAGGCATAGACTCCTGTTGCTGCGCATCATTGACCGCTACCTGTTTCGCGAACTCGCCCTGAGCTTCCTCGGCGTGGCCGCAGTTCTGCTCCTGATCAGCATCGGCGAAACGGTGATTGCCGTGCTCAGTCAGATCGCGCTTGGGCGTGTGCCAGCCGATCTGCTGGTCGCAATGATTGGCCTGCGCGCGATCGACGGTCTCAATGTGATGTTGCCACTGGCGGTGTTTCTCGGCGTGCTGCTTGCCTACGGTCGACTGTATCGGGACAGCGAGATGGCCGTGCTCAGCGCATCCGGCCTCAATGTCGGCGGGCTTGCACGGCCACTGCTGCTGCTGATCGTACCGATCGCGGCGGCACTTGCCCTCGTCTCGTTCTGGATTGCCCCGGCCGCAGTGCGCTTTTCCCAGCATCTCGTCGATGAGGCCAATCGCTCGCTGCTGATCGCCGGCCTGGAGCCTGGGCGATTCGTTTCGTTGCCGGGTCGCGAAGGCATCATCTACGTCGGCGACATGTCGCCGGAGGGCTCGAAGTTCACGCGCATGTTTGTCGAAAGCGAGCAACTGCAAGCCGACGGCACCTCGCAGATCAACATCATCACGGCACGCGACGGAGAGCTGTACCGGGATACCTCGGGTGGTGACCGTTTTCTTGCGTTGAAGAACGGGTTCCGCGTTGAGGGCCGGCCCGGAAAGGATGATTTTCGCCTGCTGCGCTTCGAGCGCAACGACATCAGACTCGCCGACAATGATGCGGTCGACAATTCCGAAGCGGTCAAGCGGGCTGCCCCGACCAGCGAACTGTGGGCCAGTGACGAACCCTTGCAGCGCGCCGAGTTGCACTGGCGTCTGGCGCCGGTCATTTCGGTTCTGGTGCTGGCCCTGATCGCGCTGCCGCTGTCGCGCACGAATCCGCGCCAACCGCGCTATGCGAGCCTGATCCTTGCCGTCCTTGCATACTTCGTTTACGCCAACTTCCTCGCCCTCGGCCGGGTCTGGATGGCGCACGGCAAGATGCCCTTGTCGGCGGGACTCTGGTGGATCTATCTGCCATCGATCCTGATTGCATTGTGGTTGATCCGCAGCAACCAGCGCTTGCGTCAGCGCAAGAAGGCAAGGACATGAGCCAGCCGATGTTCAAGCAGGTCGATCGCCTGGTCGCGATGTCGGTGCTTGCCGCAGTCGGCCTGACCTGGCTCGTCCTGGTCGGCTTCGATGCATTCAAGATCTTCGTCTTCGAACTCAATGATGTTGGTCATGGCGGTTACACCCTGGCCAAGGCGGCCAGTTACACCTTGCTGACCGTACCGCGACGCATGTACGAGATGTTCGGCTACGGCGCATTGATCGGGGGCCTTCTCGGGCTTGGCGGTCTTGCCGGAACCGGCGAGCTGACCGCACTGCGCGCCGCCGGCATGTCGAAGCTGCGCATCTGTGCTTCGGTGGTGCTGGCCTTGTCCGTGCTGACCGCCCTGGTCGTGGTCATGGGTGAGACGCTTGCGCCATGGGGCGATCAGAGCGCAAAGGCCTTGTCGCTGGCGGCCAAATCGAAAGACGTCACCCTCGCCAAAGGCGGCAGCATCTGGGCCCGAGATGGCGACACCGTGGTCAATGCCGGCAATGGCCGCACCCGCCAGACCGGGCAGGGTGCCGCGGTTGATCTGAACCGGGTACGCATCTTCGAATTCGACAAGGAGGGCCGCCTCGCGATCTTGTCGGTGGCCGCACGCGCCGAACACGTGCAGGGTCACTGGACCCTGTTCGATGTGCGCCGCACAGTCTTCGGCGAGGCCTCGGCAACGAGTACGCAAGCCAGCGAACTGCAATGGCCCTCGGGTCTCGATCCGGATGTTCTGGCCCTGAGCATCGTCAATCTCGATTACCTCAATCTGCGCGAACTCTCGCGCAACATCGCCTATCTCGAGCGCAACGGACAGGATTCGCGCAGCTTCCGCGAGGCCTGGTGGATGCGTATCTTCTACCCCGTGAACGTATTGGTTCTTGCGTTCTGCGCCCTGCCGTTTGCCTTCGGTGCACTGCGCAGCGGCGGCATGGCCAAGCGTCTGTTCCTTGGGATCGTGATGGCGATCGGCTTCTATTTCCTGCAACGCGCCGTGGTCAGCATGGGCAACGTCTACGGCCTGTCACCTGCACTCGCCAATGCGATTCCGCCCCTGCTGTTGATCGCGATGGCCACGGCCTGGTTCAGAAGGAATGCTTGAAAGGCAGGGAGTCGGGAGTGGGGAGTGGGGAGCGGGGAGTGGGGAGCGGGGAGTGGGGAGTGGGGAGTGGGGAGTGGGGAGTGGGGAGTCGGGAGTGGGGAGTCGGGAGTGGGGAGTCGGGAGTGGGGAGTCGGGAGTGGGGAGTAGAGAACCGGGAATTGTGGGAGCGACTTCAGTCGCGATGCTGTCCGAGACGACGAAGCATCGCGACTGAAGTCGCGCCCACGAAAACCTGTCCCGATTGCCTGAGCTGCCTTTCCGATTCCCTACTCCCCACTCCCCATTCCCGTTCTTAAAAAACCATTTTCGTCCCAGCCACGACATCGTGCCAGGCGCGGCGGTCGGTATCGAACAGGGACCAGATGAAGCCGAATCCGGCGATCAGCGAAATCAGGGCGAGGCCAAATCGCAGCAACGACCTCTGCATGCTTGGCGAGCCGCCTTCGGTATCGACGATGCGTACTTTCCAGGCGCGCATGCCGATGGTCTGGCCACCGCGCGACCACGAGACCACGAAGTAGAGTGCGCTCAGGATCAGCAGGACGCCTTGCAGGACGAAGTGATAGAGCACTGGTTGATCGGCGACATCGACATCACCATCGAATGCGAGCAGCACCAGTGCCGCAGCAAACATCCAGATCGCGATGAGCACGAGCAGGTCGTAGAAGAGGGCGGCGAGACGGCGCCACAGCGCAGCGCCAGGTTGAGCGGTCATGAGTGTGTTTCAGGCTGGATTTCGCGTAAGTGTAGTGCTTCGTTCTTGGCGGCACTTCAGCGAGCTGATGAAATCCTGTCAAGAACGAAGCACTACGCTAACCTCCGGGTTTGCGTGGGATCACGCAAGATCAACGAGCGATCCCGGTGGTAGTCAGCAAATCGAAGAAAACCGAAGTCAGCGCGCAAGACCGCATCCTGATCGATGCGTTCCTCGAACGCGCGTGGTCGGAGTTGGGCCTGGCCGATAACACCTTGTCCGGCTATCGACGCGATCTCGATGCATTCGCGCGCTGGCTGGCAACTGCGCAGCAAGCATCCAGTCTGCTCGATTGCCGACGTGACCGGCTCTTCGCCTACCTCGCGATGCGTGCTGAAAGTGGAGGCAAGACGGGGCGCGGATACAGTCCGCGCTCGAACGCGCGCTTGCTGTCGGCCTTGCGGCATTTCTATCGGCTGCTGCAGCGTGACGGTCGCATCAACGAGGATCCGACCTTGCTCGTCGATGCGCCGAAATTGCCGCGCAGCCTGCCCAAGGCGCTGGCCGAGGGCGAAATCGAGGCCTTGCTGCAGGCGCCGGGCGAAACTCCGCTGGGCCTGCGCGATCGCGCGATGCTCGAGTTGATGTATGCGACCGGCTTGCGTGTCAGCGAGCTGGTTGGGCTGCGTGCCGATCAGGTCAACCTGCGACAGGGCGTGTTGCGGGTGACCGGCAAGGGCGGCAAGGAACGTCTCGTGCCGATCGGTGCGGAAGCCCAGCACTGGCTGGTGCGCTACATCGGCGAATCGCGCGCGGGTCTGCTCAAGGGTGTGCGCGTCGATGCCTTGTTCGTCACCGCTCGTCGTTCAGGCATGACCCGGCAGATGTTCTGGACCCTGGTCAAGAATCACGCGCAGCGCGCCGGTATTGCGAGCAAACGCATCTCGCCACATGTGTTGCGGCATTCGTTTGCCACTCATCTGCTGAACCATGGCGCCGATCTGCGCGCCTTGCAGATGCTGCTTGGGCACAGTTCGCTGTCGACGACCCAGATCTACACTCTGGTGGCCAAGGAAGGCCTCAAACGCCTGCATGCCGAGCATCATCCACGCGGCTGAAAGCGCGGGGCAGGGTTTCGCCACTCCGGCTTCCGTGTCAAAATCAATGACTTGAGCGGAACCATTGCCGCTGTCGAGAGTCTCTGCAGCTCCTTCTCCCGAAAGGCTTCCCCGTTGATGTCGGTTTTGCGCGCACTTTGCGTCGTGATATGCAGTTTCGCCCTGGTTCCCGCGTTTGCGGCCGAGGGTGATGCGGCGCGGGCGAGCATCCAGAAGACGGCGCCGTTGCAGCAGGTCAGTGCATTCCGCAAATCGGTTCTGCCTGGCTACTACGAGGGAGTGATCGGCGGAAAGCTGGTCTATGCCAGCAACGACGGGCGTTATGTTCTGCGCGGCACGGTCGAGGACACCGACGCCGGGGTCGATCTGAGCGAAGCGAGTATGGCCACGAAGCGTCGTCAGGTGCTGGCCGCCCTCGGCGCGGAAAACCGGCTGAGTTTTGCGCCGGCCCAGCCGAAGTACCGATTGACCGTGTTCACCGACGTCGATTGTCCGTTCTGCCGACGATTGCATTCGCGTATCGACGAGTACAACGCGCTGGGCATCGCCTTCGACTATGTGTTCTTTCCCTTGAGCATCCATCCCGGTGCGGATCGGAAATCGATCGCGGTCTGGTGTTCCGAAGATCGCAAGAGTGCCTATTCGACGGCCGTCGCCGGGCAGGCGATGGGCTCCGCCAATTGCGCGAATCCGTTGTCGACGATGCGTCAGGCCGGCAACGAGATCGGCGTCGCCCAGACTCCGACCGCGATCGCCGCCGATGGTGGCATGATCGACTCGACCATCCTGTTGTCTCCCCACCGCTTGTTGGCCGAGTTGCAGAAGCGCTCCGCTGCTGCGGCCGATCCTTCCGCCCTGGCCGCTGCGGCGGCCGGACGCTGATCAACTCCCGAGGTATCCATGCGCCATTTGCTCTGCTTGATCCTGATCCTTCTCGCCGCCAACGCCGCTGCGGCAACGCCCGAGGAAACCGTGCAGGCGGCGTTCTCGAAACTGGCCCCCCAGGTCAAGGTCGATGTCGTCCAGGAGTCGGTCGTGCCGGGCTTCTACGAGGCCATCGTTGGCAGCCAGTTCATCTATGTCAGCAAGGACGGCCGCTTCGTCCTTGATGGCAGCGCGATCGACGCGCAAAGCAACCGCGACATCACCGAAGCGGCGCGCGCAAGCAACCGCCTCGGCCTGCTCAAGACGATCGGTGCGGACAAGCGGATCATCTTCGCGCCGGAAAAATCCAAGTACACGGTGACCGTGTTCACCGACATCGATTGCCCGTTCTGCCGACGCTTCCATGAGCAGATCGACGCATACAACGCGGCCGGCGTCGCTGTCGAATACATCTTCCTGCCACTCGATATCCATCCGGGCGCCGACAAGAAGGCCGAAGCGGTCTGGTGTGCGGCCGACCGCAAGAGTGCATTCAACGCGGCGATGCATGGCGCCGATCCGGGCAACGCGACATGCCCGAACCCGGTCGCAGAAACGACCCGGATCGCACGTTCGATCGGCATCACCGGGACGCCGACGATGCTCGCATCCGATGGCAGCAAGGTTGCCCCGCAGATCGCCTTGTCGCCGGACAAGCTCGTCGAAGAACTCGCACATCTCGCCAACAATCCGGTTGCGCCGCGTTGATCGCGCCGGCAAATCTCACCGAACCAGGTACGCCCATGAAACTTCCAGTGATTGCTGCTCTCGCGCTGTTCGCCGTCTCCCCGCTGCTCCAGGCTGCCGACAGCGGTGATGCCGCCGCCCGCGCCGCAGTGCAGAAACTCATCAGCAACAACAAGATCGATGCCTTCGAGAAGGCGCCAGTGCCGGGCTACTACCAGGCCGTGGTCGGCAGCCAGCTTCTGTATGTCAGCGAAGATGGTCGCTACGTGCTGCAAGGCACCCTGTATGACGCCGATGCCAAACTCGATCTGACCGCGCAGCGTCTGGCCAGGGTCAACATTGCCAGGCTTGATGCCTATCCGGCGTCCAAGCGCATCAGCTTTGCGCCGAAATCCAAGCCGAAGTACAAAGTGACCGTGTTCACCGATATCGATTGTGGTTATTGCCGCAAGATGCATTCGCATATCGACGAGTACAATGCGCGCGGTATCCAGGTCGATTACCTGTTCTTCCCGCGCAGTGGCCCAGGCACGCCATCGTTTACCAAGGCCGAATCGGTCTGGTGCGCAAAGGACAAGAACCAGGCGTTCACTGCGGCCAAGGCCGGTGCCACTCCGGAGCCTTTGCAGTGCGACAATCCGGTGGCCGAGGAATTTCAGCTCGGTATCAGTGTCGGCGTTGACGGCACGCCTAGCGTGTTTGCCGCTGATGGCAGCAAGATCGGCGGCTACCTGACCCCCGACCAGTTGCAGGCGCAGCTTGAGCGCATCGCTGCGGAAAAGCCGGGCGCCTGAGCGGAAGCGTCCGCGAATCCCTGCCTGACCGGGTGTTCTCGCCCGGTCATGGCTTCGGCTATCATGCGCAGCCCGCGCACGGCTGACGCCGTGCGCCTCTGTTCAGAGCATCCCGGACACCGACTGCCATGATCGTTCTCGACGGCCAGCCGGCCCTGTCAGCCTTCCGCATGGATCGGCTCAATGCCGAGCTTGAGCGCGTTGCGGCAGGCTGTCGGTTGCGCTCCGCGCGCCATGTCTACGTGATCGCCGGCAGCGCAGACGGTGCGATTGACACCAACAAACTGCAGCGCATCCTGCTTGCGAATGCCGGTGAGGCGGTTGCCGCCTCGCTGTGGGTTGCACCGCGGGTCGGCACGATTTCGCCGTGGTCGAGCAAGGCCACCGACATCCTGCGCCGCTGCGGACTGCCGATACGCCGCGTCGAACGAGCCCTTGCATTGGATCTTGAGCCGGCTCCAAAACCGGATTCGAGCCGATGGCTGGAGATCCTTGCGATCGTGCATGACCCGATGACCGAATCGGTGCTGACCATGCGGGCCGAGCTGGATCAATTGTTCGATGTGGCTGATCCGCTGCCGCTCGATCGAATTGCGCTCGGAGCGCATGCGCGCATGGCGCTTGAAGCGGCCAACCGGCGTCTCGGCCTGGCCCTGGCTGGCGACGAGATCGACTATCTGGCGGATAGTTACGCAAGCCTTGAGCGCGATCCGACCGACGCCGAACTGATGATGTTCGCCCAGGCCAACTCCGAGCATTGCCGGCACAAGGTCTTCAATGCCGAATTTGCGATTGATGGAAAGGCGCAAGCGCTGTCGCTGTTCGCGATGATCCGCAATACGCACAAGCTGTCGCCCGCGCACACCTTGTCGGCCTACAGCGACAATGCGGCGGTGATCGCCGGTACGCATGCCAAGCGTTTCTTCGCCGATCCCGACACGGGAGTCTATGCGGCGACCAATGAAGCGGTGCCCTATGCGATCAAGGTCGAGACGCACAATCATCCGACTGCGATCTCTCCATTCGCCGGTGCCGCGACAGGGGCGGGCGGCGAGATTCGCGACGAAGGTGCGACCGGACGCGGCGGCAAGCCGAAGGCCGGCTTGACCGGGTTCAGCGTTTCGCATCTGCGCATTCCGGGCCTGTTGCGACCGTGGGAATCCGAGCGTGCACGCCCGCCACGCTTCGCCACGCCCTACGAAATCATGCGCGATGGCCCGCTGGGCGCCGCCGCTTTCAACAATGAATTCGGGCGACCCTGCCTCGGCGGCTATTTCCGCACGTTTGAACACTCATCCGATGAGGCCGGCCTGCTGCGTGGTTATGACAAGCCGATCATGATCGCCGGCGGACTGGCCAACTTGCGCCCGTCCGATGTGCACAAGCGGATCCTGCAACCGGGCGATGCGGTGATCGTGCTTGGTGGTCCGGCCATGTTGATCGGTCTGGGCGGTGGCGCGGCCTCGTCGGTCGCCGCCGGCAGCAGTTCGGCGGAACTCGATTTCGCCTCGGTACAACGCGAAAACCCCGAAATGCAGCGCCGTTGCCAGCAAGTCATCGATGCCTGCTGGGCACGTGGTGCAGGCAATCCACTGGTCTCGATCCACGACGTTGGTGCCGGTGGCTTGTCGAATGCGTTGCCCGAGCTGCTCAACGATTCCGAAGTCGGCGGCGCACTCGAACTGGACAAGATTCCCTGCGACGACCCGCATATGTCGCCGATGCAGATCTGGTGCAATGAGTCGCAGGAACGCTACGTGCTCGGCGTGCGCCCGGATGATATCGAGTTGTTCGCCGCGATCTGTGAGCGCGAACGTTGCCCCTTCTCAGTCGTCGGCATGGCCACGGCCGAGCGCAGGCTCGTGCTCAGCGATTCCCGATTCCCCATTCAAGATTCCCGGCATCAACCCATCGATCTGCCGCTCGATGTCCTGTTCGGCAAGCCGCCGCGGATGTCGCGCGATACGCGACGCATCAAGGAGCCGCTATCGGTTATTGCCGATACCGAGAATCTCGAACTGGGCGAAGCGATCTGGCGCGTGCTGCGTTTCCCGGCGGTCGGCAGCAAGTCATTCCTGATCACGATTGGTGATCGCAGTGTCGGTGGCTTGTGTTCGCGTGATCCGATGGTCGGCCCGTGGCAGGTGCCGGTCGCAGATTGCGCAGTTACCTTGAGCGATTTTGTCGGCCATGCCGGTGAGGCGATGGCGATCGGCGAGCGCACGCCGCTGGCCCTGCTCGATGCGGCTGCCTCTGCACGCATGGCTGTGGGCGAAGCGCTGACCAATCTCGCTGCAGCGCCGGTGCGCCTCGATGAGGTACGCATGTCGGCCAACTGGATGGCGGCGGTCGATCACCCGGGCGAGGATGCCGCGCTCTACGACGCCGTGCATGCGGTCGGCATGGAGCTGTGTCCGGCGCTCGGCATCTCGATTCCGGTCGGCAAGGATTCGATGTCGATGCAGGTGTCCTGGAAACAGGGCGATTCGATCCAGCGTACGGTTTCGCCGGTTTCGCTGATCGTCACGGCGTTCGCCAGCAGCAGCGATGCACGCCGCGTGCTGACGCCGCAGCTGCAACTCGATCAGGGCGATTCCGAACTCTGGATCATCGATCTCGGTGCGAAACGCGGTCGCCTCGGCGGCTCGGTACTGACCCAGGTTTTCCTGCGTGCCGGTGATCTTCCGCCGGACGTCGATGATCCGGCGCGGCTGAAGGCGTTCTTCCATGCGATTCAGGAAGCCAGCGCTGATGGCTTGCTGCTGGCCTACCACGACCGTTCCGATGGCGGTGCCATTGTCAGCCTGATCGAGATGGCCCTGGCCGGGCATTGTGGCCTCGATATCGAGTTGTCGGGTTGGGCCGACAACATGCTGCGCGGCCTGTTCAACGAGGAACTTGGCGCCATCGTGCAGATCCGCAAGCGCGATCTTGAGTCCTTTGTCAGCCTCATGCAGCGCCACGGACTCGGCAAGCTGATCGCAAAAGTCGGTACGCCAAATCCGCGCATGAAGGTGAAGATCCAGCACGACAACGAACGCGTCGCGGTCTGGAAGTGGGCCGAGCTCATGCAGGCCTGGTCCGAGACCAGTCATGCCATGCAGCGCCGGCGTGACAATCCTGCCTGTGCCGATGACGAAATGGCCTGGCGCTGCGATGAGGACGATATTGGCATCAAGCCGCGCCTGAGCTTCGATGCGAATGACGATATCTGTGCCAGGTACATCATCGGCAAGGCGCGTCCACGCGTGGCGATCCTGCGCGAGCAGGGCGTCAACGGCCAGATCGAAATGGCGGCGGCATTCGATCGCGCCGGTTTCGAGGCCGTCGATGTGCACATGAGCGATCTGTCCGAAGGGCGCCATCATTTGAGTGATTTCAAGGGACTCGCCGCCTGTGGCGGGTTCAGCTACGGCGACGTGCTCGGTGCCGGCCGAGGCTGGGCCGCCTCGATCCTGTTCAATGATGCGCTGCGCGAGCAGTTTTCCGGGTTTTTCGCCGATGCATCCCGTTTCGCCCTGGGCGTGTGCAATGGTTGCCAGATGATGTCGGGGCTCAGGGACATCATTCCGGGCGCCGAGCTGTGGCCAAGTTTTGAACGCAATGCGTCCGAGCAGTACGAGGCGCGTCTGGTCACGCTCGAAGTCGTCGAGTCGTCTTCGATTTTCCTGCGCGGCATGGGTGGATCGCGCATTCCCGTGGTGGTTGCGCATGGCGAAGGACGCGCGGCGTTTGCGAATAAGTCAGCGGCACGCAATGCGAAACCCTGCCTGCGCTATGTGGACAATTCCGGCCGCGCAACCGAGAGATACCCGCTCAATCCGAATGGCTCGCCGGGCGGTGCCGCAGGCTACAGCGCAGCCGATGGTCGAATCACCATCCTGATGCCGCATCCCGAGCGTGTGTTCCGTAGTACGCAGATGAGCTGGCATCCGCGCGAGTGGTCTGAAGCCTCGCCGTGGCTGCGCATGTTCCGCAACGCAAGGGAGTGGACAAGCTGATGGATGCCTCCGAAGTCCGCGCGGTCGGCTTGCGCGCCTTGCTCTGGCTGCCGCTGAGTTTCTTCATCTGGTTTGCGTTTTCCTCGCCCCTGATCTGGCCGGTGGTGCAGATGGCCAAGTTGGCGATGCTGTCGATCTGGCCGTCGCTGTTTTCCGATGTCGTGCAGAACGGGCACAGCATGGAAGTTGCGACGCGCGTGTTGGTCAACCAGGTCGCACCTGATGGCCGCAGCGGCATCGGTGAGTTGATCCTGATCCAGAATCCCTTGCTGTATGGTTATTCCCTGCCGCTGTTCAGTGGCCTGGCAATGGCGACACCGCTGGGCTTTCGTCGCCGTGTGTTCCAGTTTGCGGTTGCCCTGACGGTCATGTGGATTGCCCAGGCCCTGGGCGTGGTTGCGGAATCCCTCAAGGTGCTCGCATTCGATTCCGGTGCGCCCGGCGCCAATGCCGTTACCGCCGCCGGAATCGCCCCCGATCCGGTTGCCCTGGCCTATCAGTTCGGTTATCTGATCCTGCCGGCGGTGACCCCGATTGCGCTGTGGCTGGGACTCAATCGGGACTTCGTCGAATCCCTGGTGCATCCTGCTGAGGAACCGGAAGGCGAATCACCGGGTCAAACTCAAGATACCGAGGAATCCTGATGTCGGCTGTTTCCGAAATGCCAGCGATCGAAAGCGAAGCGCCCGTGCTCAGCGGGATGGCGCTGGACGAGCGAATCTGCCAGTTTCTGGTCGCCAAGGGGCGCCTGAAGGAAGCCGATCTCGTGCGTGGCCGGCGCCTGCACGAAGAAGATCCCTCGGGTCGCCTGGTCGCCCTGTTGACCCGCCTCGGACTCGTGTCCGAGCGCGAAATGGCCGATGCGGTCGCCGAAATCATGCATCTGCCCCTGGTCGCGGCCAAGGATTTCCCCGAGTCGCCGCCACCGAATGTGCAGCTCTCGGTGCGTTTCCTCAAGCATCACCATGTGGTGCCGATCGGCGAGAGCGAAACCGAGGTCATGTTGCTGATCGCCGATCCGGCTGATCACTATCCGCTCGAGGCGATCGAGCTGGCGACCGGGCGCAAGGTCGCGCTCAGTGTCGGCCTGCGTCCCGAAATCGATGACCTGATCGAGCGTTTCTATGGTCAGGGTCGCTCGGCGATGGGCTCGATTGTCGAAAGCCTGAGCGATGACAATTCGCGTAGCGAAGACGATATCGAGCACCTGCGCGATCTGGCGTCCGAGGCGCCGGTTATCCGTCTGGTCAATCTGGTCATCCAGCGCGCGGTCGAACAACGCGCCTCGGATATCCACATCGAACCGTTCGAGAGCCGACTCAAGGTGCGCTACCGCATCGATGGCGTGCTGCATGAAGTTGAATCACCACCGGCAGCATCGACGGCGGCGGTGATTTCGCGCGTCAAGATCATGGCCAAGCTCAATATTGCCGAACGCCGCTTGCCGCAGGATGGTCGCATCATGATCCGCGTGCAGGGCAAGGAGCTGGATCTGCGCGTGTCGACGATGCCGACCTCGCATGGTGAATCGGTGGTCATGCGTATCCTCGATCGTGAAGCCGTCGTGTTTGATTTCCACACACTCGGCTTCACCGATGAGTTCCTGCCCAAGTTCAACAAGGTGCTCGAGTTGCCGCACGGCATCCTGCTCGTCACCGGCCCGACCGGCTCGGGCAAGACGACCACCCTGTACACGGCGCTGAGCAAGCTCAACACACCCGATGTCAAGATCATCACGGTCGAAGATCCGGTCGAGTACCAGATCGAAGGCATCAACCAGATCCAGGCCAAGCCGGCCATCGGCCTCGACTTCGCGCACGCACTGCGCTCGATCGTGCGCCAGGATCCGGACATCATCATGATCGGTGAAATGCGCGATCTGGAAACCGCGAAGATCGCGATCCAGTCGGCACTGACCGGCCACTTGGTGCTCTCGACCCTGCACACCAACAACGCCGCCGGCGGCATCACCCGCTTGCTCGACATGGGTGTCGAGGATTATCTGTTGACCTCGACCGTCAACGGCATCCTCGGTCAGCGCCTGTTGCGCAAGCTCGACAGGGAAAGCGCGCAATCCTACGAGGCCTTGCCTGAAGTCATCAAGGAATTCGGCCTCGAAAAACTGACCACGGAGCGACCGATCAAGCTGTACAAGCCGGTGCCGAGCCAGGCCTACGCCAGCGGTTACTTCGGGCGCACGACGATCATGGAATTTCTGGTCATGTCGGACTCGATCCGCCGCCTGATCATGCAGCACAAGGGCATGGGCGATATCGAGGCCCAGGCCCGCGCCGAAGGCATGCGCACAATGTACGAAGACGGTCTGGTCAAGGCACTCGCCGGCCAGACCACGATCGAGGAGATCCTGCGCGTGACGCAGGAGGGGTGAGGATGAAAGCGGGAGCTATGAAAGCGGGAGTGGGGAGTCGGGAGTGGGGAGTGGGAAAGCGTGCGCGTGACGTCGTGCCGCAACGAAGTGCGCTTGACCTGCTTTTCCCGCTCACCGCTCACCGATCACCGCTAGTCGTGAGTTGCCGTTCCCACTCCCCACTCCCGACTCCCCACTCCCGCTGTTTCACCCACTCCCGGCCTTTCAATTGACCCTCTTCCACTACAAAGCCGTCACGCCGTCCGGGGAAACACTCGAAGGGCAGATGGATGTGGCTTCGGCTGACGAAGTCATCATGAAGCTGCAGGATGCCGGCAATATTCCGCTCGATGTGCGTGATGCCGACAGCGTTGAATCGGGTGGTCTGCTGGCGGCATTGATGCGTCGGCCGACGCTGAATGATGCGCAGATCGTGCAGTTCACCCAACAGCTGGCGACCCTGCTTGGTGCGGGCCAGCCGCTCGATCGCGCCCTGCAGATCCTGCTGGATCTGCCGGAAAGCGAAAAGGCAAGGAATCTTCTCGAACGTGTGCGCGACCTCGTGCGCGGCGGTGCGAACCTGTCTGATGCGCTGGAAGCCGAGCGCGGCACGTTCTCGCGGCTCTATGTCAACATGGTGCGGGCCGGCGAGGCGGGTGGCTCGCTCGAAGACACCTTGCGCCGTCTGGCCGATTATCTGGAGCGTTCGCGCGCACTCAAGTCCAGTGTCATCAATGCACTCATCTATCCGGCCTTCCTGGTCAGCATGGTGCTGGTGTCATTGTTCGTCCTGCTTGTCGTCGTCGTGCCGCAGTTCGAGCAGATGTTTGCCGATATGGATGTCGAGCTGCCGCTGCTTACGCGCATCGTGGTTGGCGTCGGTTCGACCCTGCAGAGCTTCTGGTGGCTGATGCTGGCCGGGGTGATTTTTTTCATCGCCTGGTTCCGGCGCAAGCTGGCCGACCCGGACAGTCGACTCAAAATAGACGAACGCCTGCTCAGCATGCGCATCGCCGGTGCGCTCGTGCGCAAGCTCGAGACCGCTCGTCTTGCGCGCACGCTCGGCACCCTGCTCAAGAATGGCGTGCCCCTGCTCGGTGCGCTGAACGTCGCCCGCAACGTCATGGGAAACTCATTTCCTTGCTGTCGCTGTCGAAAAGGCCAGCGAAGAGGTGAAGACGGGCAGCGGGCTCGGTTTCGCCCTGGCCCAGTCCAAACAGTTCCCGAAGCTTGCACTGCAGATGATCAGCGTCGGCGAAGAATCCGGCGAGCTCGACACGATGCTGCTCAAGGTTGCCGATACCTTTGATGTCGAGGTGCGCAACTCGCTGGAGCGTCTGCTCGCCGCGCTGGTGCCGGCGACCACCGTGGTGATGACCGTGGTCGTCGCCATCATCATGATGGCGATCATCCTGCCAATCCTGAAACTGACCAGTTCGATTCAATGAGGAACAAGATCATGAAGACCCGAAACCTGCGCAACCTGCGCCCGATGCCGCGTGCGGCGGGCTTTACCCTGATGGAGATGATCGCCGTGATCGTGCTTCTCGGCATCGTCATCACGATTGTCGGTGGCGGCATGATGGATACGTTTGGCGGCGGCAAGTGGAAGGCCGGAACGATCCAGGTCAAGAAGTTGGCCGGTTCGGTCGAGCAATACCAGATGGGTGTCGGCAGTTATCCGAGTTCGCTGGAAGATTTGCTCAAGCGGGATGGCCTCGGGCCGTACGCGAAGGAAAAGGATCTAAAGGATCCATTCGGCAACCCATTCGTCTACAAGAAGCCCGGCGACGCCGGTCGTGATTTCGACATCATCTTCCTCGGCAAGGACGGCAAACCCGGTGGCGACAGCACGAACAAGGATTATGGAAGTTGGGAATGATGGAGCGGGAGTGGGAAGTAGGGAGTGGGAAATCGGAATAGCGGCATAGGCGGACCAGAGTGAACGGTGAGCGGATAGCGGTGAGCGGGCAAAGCGGGGCCATCGTACTTCGGTGCGAGACGTCCTCACGCTCAGGCTTTCCCACTCCCCACTCCCCACTCCCCACTCCCCGCCAGAAGGGCTTCACCCTGATCGAGATGGTAGTGGTGATTGTCCTGATCGGCATTGTCGCCAGCGTCGTCACATTTTCCTTTACGCGCAGCCTGGCTGGCGCGCGTATCCAGGCGGCGAGCAATGATCTGGTGGCTGGTTTGCGCTATACGCGCGGTCAGGCCATCGTCAAGGGTGAGCAGAAGGTGTTGATGCTCGACCTGGAGAAGAACACCTGGCTGGCGCCGGGCAAGACCGAGAGGAAACTGCCCAAGGGCATGATCCTGCGCCTGACCACGGCCCGGCAGGAGCTGACCAGCGACAAGACCGGTGGCATCCGTTTCTTTCCCGATGGAAGCTCAACCGGCGGCAATATTGCCGTCGTTCTCGGCGAGCGCGAATGGAAAATCAATGTCGGCTGGTTGACTGGCGAAGTCACCCTCGACAAGCCGGATAGTGAAAAGTGAAGAACTCGCTCACGGTTCTGCGGTCTGTTCGGGGTATGCAAAGAATCCTGCCCCGACCCAGCCGCGGTTTCACCTTGATCGAGATGATCGCGGCCTTCGTGATCTTCGCGATTGCGGTTGGCGCGTTGATGCAGATCCTGACCATGTCGATGAACAACGCGAGGCGCTCGGCCGACGAGACGCGTGCGGCGCTGTGGGCGCAATCGCTGCTCGACAACGTCGGCATCGGCGAGCGCATCGAGGCCGGCAGCAGTCACGGCGAGTTCGATCGCAAGTATCACTGGGAACTGCAGATCGACCCGATCGATCCCGAACTGGTCGCCGCCGAGGTTGCGCAGACCAGTTCGAATGCGGCCAATCCGAATGCCGGTGCGGCGCAGCAGGCATTCGCACAATCGGCCACGCCAGTATTTGGCATGCCGCAGATTGATCTCTTCCATGTCGTGCTGACCGTAGTCTGGGGCGACAACGCGCGCGAGCGCACTGCCCGGTTTTCAACTTTGCGCACGGCGAACTCGGATTCACCGAATTTGCAGGGGTTTCCTGGCAGCGATCTGGGTCGCGGCCAGCCAGGCCAGCCGATGTCGGGTGGCATGCGTGGCGGCCCTGCCAATGCGGCAGGCAAGGGGCGACGATGAGAATCCGCAAGCTTCCGGCCACGCGTGGCTTCACCTTGATCGAAGTGATGCTGGCCATCCTGTTGCTGGCGGTCTTGCTGGCGGCGGCATTTGGCGGCATCCGTTCGGCGGTCAAGGGCATGCACATCGGCGAAAATTTGATGGACCGGACCAATCGCCTGCGCGTCGCCCAGGAATTCATCCGTCATCAAATCAGTCGTGTCCTGCCTTTGCCGTTTGGCCAGGAACGCGGCACCGGCGAGAACCTGATGTTCGAGGGCAAACACGATCTGATGCGCTTTGTCGCGCCAATGCCGGGTTATCTGTCAAACGGTGGCGCCTACGTGCAAACGCTCGAGCTGACCAGTACGCGCAATGGCAAGCAATTGCTGTTCAACCACTGGATGTTGAACGGCTTCGACAAGGACAAGCTGAACAAGGGCGGCAGCGAGCCGGTGATCCTGATGGATCAGGTCGAGAGCGGAGAATTCGAGTACCGAAAGCTCGACGACCAAGGTGAGCTTGAAGACTGGTCGGACGATTGGGACAAGCCGAGCATCACCCCGGTGATGATCCGCATCACGCTGAAGATGCGCAAGGAAGCGCTGGTCGGCTGGCCGGACATGGAGATCCCGTTGATGCTCGATGTCGGCGCTGCCCGGCAATCGAACGCCGTGAGCTTCGACGATATTCTGCCCAAGGAAGGGATGGCCATTCCACCGAACGGCGGGGTCGGTTCGACGCGATGAAACGATTTTTTGCCAGCAGCGCAAACCCAAGCTTGCGGCCAACACGCCGGCAACGCGGCGTCGCCTTCGTGCTGGTGATGTGGGTGATCGCGATGCTCTCGGTTTTGCTCGGCAGCTTCGCCCTCGTCGCGCGCACCGAGAGCATGCAGTCGCGGCATCTGTTCGATACGACGACGGCGCGTTATGCCGCCGAGGCCGGCATCAACCTCGCGGTTTACGGCCTCAGCAAATCTGATCCGACCCAGAAATGGGTCGCCGATGGCCGCCCGTATTCATTTGTCTTCGATGGTGTCGAGGTTGAAGTCGCGCTGACCGACGATTCCGGCAAGATCGACATCAACGCCGCCGATCCGGCTTCGCTCAAGAACCTGTTTGTCGGGGCAGGCATCGAGGAGGCTCAGGCCGAGGAGCTGGCCGATGCAATCCAGGACTGGCGTGACCCGGATGACCTGACTTCCCTGCATGGCGCCGAGCGTGGCGATTATCGCGCGGCCGGGCTGGCCTACAGTCCACGCAATGCGCCATTCGAGACGCTGTCCGAAATCCAGCAGGTGTTTGGCATGGACTATGCGATCTATTCGAAGATCGAACCGGCGATCACCATGTTCTCAGGGCGCAGCACACCGAGCGCGGCTTATGCTCCGATGGAGGCGATGATGGCGATCCCGGGAATGACAGCAGATCTGGCTCGGCAACTGATCCAGGAGCGCCAGCAATTGGGCCCGGGCATGCTCAATCAGGGCGGATCCGGTCTGCTCCTGCCGGACGGATCGCCACTCATGGCGGATGGTGGAGGCCTCACGTATAGTGTCAAATCCCGTGCCAAACTCCCGAATGGAGCCAGCACCGTGCTCGATGCGACCATCCGCATGGGCGGGATGAACTCGGCGGGGCGGCCCTTCGTGGTGCTTCGCTGGCGTGATGGTGAGAACGCGTAATCATCGTGAAAGAAACCCTGGACAGACAATTGGCCCGTCTGCGGACGCGCCTTGCCAAGACCCCGCTGCCACGATTCTTCTCGTGGTGGGGAGCGGAGCTGCTTGCCTGCCTGCCGTCGCGCTGGCGGAGGTTCTTCAGCGGCAATTCCGAAGCCTTGCTGCTGGAGCCGGCGGGCGACACGATTGTGGTGTTGCGCGAACACGAGAAGTTGATTTCCGAATTCGGCCGCATCGCGGCATCTGCGACCGGCGAAGAGCAGGCAGCTGAATTCAGGGCGATTCGCGCGCGCATCGAGAACCCCGGTCTGCGCACCATCCTCTGCGTACCAGAATCCCGCGCCTTGACACGCACATTGACCCTGCCGGCTGTCGCCGAGGACAACCTGCGCCAGGTGCTTACCTTCGAAATGGATCGACAAACGCCTTTCAAGGCCGACCAGGTCTATTTCGACAGCCGCATTGTCGCGCGCGATCCGCTCGCCCGAAGCCTGCGCGTCGAGCTCACGGTCCTGCCGCGGGCGCTGCTCGATCCGCAACTCGGCTCGGTCGCCGGCGGTGCGGTCGAATTTGATGGCGTCGACGTCCGCGGCGAAGGAGTCGCTGGAGCACGCCGTGGCATCAATCTGCTCCCGCTCGAGCGTCGCGCGCGTCGCCGCGACATGCGCCTGCCGCTCAACCTCGGGCTTGCCGCGCTGATTGTGATCCTGCTCGTGTTCAACATGTCCGAATCACTGCACAACCGGGCGATTGCGGTCGAAACCATGCAAGGCGAGGTTGAAAAGGCGGCTGCTGCAGCGCGTGAAGTGCTCGAGCTCAAGAAGACCCTGCAGGATTCGATCAATGGCGCCAACTTCCTTGCCGAGAAGAAGCGCCAAGGGCCGTTGCTGGTCGCCCTGCTCGACGATCTTGCCTACCGCCTCGATGACGAAACCTATCTTGAGCGACTCAGTGTCGAGAACAACCAGCTCCAGTTGCAGGGACAAGCGAAGAATGCGGCTGGCTTGATCAGCGTGCTGACGGCCTCGCCGTTTCTGGCCAATCCGAAACTCGAAGGGCAGATCCAGCCGGACCCGCGTACCGGCAAGGATCGTTTCACCATCGTCGCCGAACCGAAGAACGTGCCGGTTGATCAGGTTGTCGCGCATGCGCCGGCCAAGCCAGCGTCACCAGCTGGAGAGGATGCGAAAAATATTGATGTGAATAATGCCGGAAAATCCGAGCGCAACGACAAGGAGGCCGCCGATGGCTCGCCTTGAGCTGCGTCCCAAGGACGGCCGGCCGCTGGCCGTGATCCTGCTGCTGATCGTCGTTCTCCTGGTCTACGTTTTTGGTGTGCACTGGTGGTTCGTCTCGCCACATCTGGATTACTACACCCAGATGGGCGATCTGCGCGAGCAGCAGCAGCGCTATGCGCGAGTCATCGGCGAACGCCCGGCGATCGAGAAGAAACTGGCTGAAGTGCGGGCCTACGAGCAGGGTAACCAGGCCTTTCTGGCCGAAGCCGACGCGAATGCGGCATCTGCGGGCCTGATAACGCGCCTGCGCCAATCGCAGACCGATCAATCCGACCCCAAGCGTTGTTCGGTGATCAACACCTCGCCCTTTACCGGTGGCCAGGACGAGCTCTACATGAAGGTCATCGTGCAAGCCCGTTTGCGCTGCGACCTCGAATCGCTGGCGGCCATCCTGTATGACCTCGAAAACGGCAAACCCTATCTTTTCGTCGATCAGATGATGATCTACAAGCAGCAGACCTATGTGCCGCCGGGAGCCAAGCGCGTGGTCAGTCCGCTGGATGTGCGGTTCAACCTGTCGGGCTATCTGCGCCAGCCCGGCAAGCCACCGGCCGAGGCGCCCTGATCATGGATATCAGAACCACGCGCATGGTGACCCTGGTATTGGCCGCGATCTGTGGCCTGCTGGTGCTGATTGCGCTGATCCAGCTTGCTGGCTATGGTCGCGGCTACGGCTGGCTCCCGCCTGATCCGTCAAACGACCAGTCGCTGTCTGCAGAGGTGGATCAGACGCCGCTCAAGATCCCGGCGATGTCCAGCTTTGCGGAGGTCGAGAGTCGCCCGTTGTTCAATGAGGATCGCAAGCCGACCCCGCTGAGCGAGGATGCGCCCGGATCCGAGGAACCGCCCCCGGTGCCGTTGAACGTCACCCTTACCGGCGTAATCATCGTGCGCAAGAACGATACCCGGCCTGAGCTGCGCATCGCCATGGTGCGCGACAACATGCGGAACGAATCGCTGGCATTGAAGGTCGGAATGCCCCTGAGCGGTGATCAGGCCGGTTGGATCCTTGAAGCGGTCGAGCCGCGCCTGGCCAGGTTCACGAATGCCAATGACGAGAAAGCCGAAATCGAACTGACTACCTCGGCGACGCCTGCAGGGGCGCCGATGCCGCAACCACCGAACATCAGACCCGGAGCACCGGTGCCGCCAAAACAGGCCAACGAACCCGAATCGGATCTGGCCAAGCGTATCGAGGAACGACGGCGACAAATGCGCGAAGAAGCCGAGCGCCTGCGTTCGCAGCGAGGCAACTCGCCCACTGAGCAAAAGAATTGACGGAGTGATCCAAGTGCCTTCAAGAATCATCAATATCTCGGTCGCTCTGGCATTCACATTCCTGGCAGGCTGTTCGAGCGCGCCTGCGAAGAATGAACAAGCGGCGTATATGAGCGACAGCGCAGCGCTGACGGTCGAGAGTCTGGCCAGCGGCGAGAAACCCGTGGTCGACAAGGCGGAGAAATCATCTGGTATTGATGTCGGTGCAAACGAGGAGAAATCCTTCGAGCCACCCAAGCCTGAAATCCAGCTCGGCACCGGCAAGTTCATCGACGAGGCCGCCGCGCGCCGAACCGCGCCCGTGGGCAAGGGCGAGGGGCAGGTCGATTTCAATTTCGAGAACAACCCGATCCAGTCGGTGGTCAAGGCCATCCTTGGTGACCTGCTCCAGGAAAACTATACGATTGCGCCGAATGTCGGCGGCAACGTGTCGTTCTCGACCGCCAAGCCGATTCGTGCCGATCAGGCCATGTCGGTGCTCGAAATGCTGCTGTCATGGACCGGCAATACCCTGATCTACAAGGATGGTCGCTACACCGTGCTGCAGATCAAGGATGCCTTGCCCGGCAATCTGACCCCGAAAATCGGCGCGCCGAACCTGGCCAACGGCTACGAAGTGCGGGTCTTTCCGCTGCGCTACATTTCGCCCAGCGAGATGGCCAAGTTGCTCACGCCCTACGCCAAGCCCACTGCATTCATCAATATCGACACGGCGCGCAGCATGCTCGTCCTCGCCGGCACGGCGTCGGAACTGGGCAATTACGCCCAGACCATCGATGTATTTGATGTCGATTGGCTCAAGGGCATGTCGGTCGGCGTGTTCACCTTGCAGCGGGTCGAGGTCGGTACCTTGCTGCCCGAGCTTGAAAAGGTCTTTGGTACAACCGGTGAGTCGCCGCTCGCCGGCATGTTCCGCTTCATTCCGATCGAGCGCTCCAATGCGATCATCGCGATCACCGCGCAGCCGGAATACCTGCGTCAGGCCGAAGAGTGGCTGCACAGGCTCGATCGTGCCGGTGACGAAAGTGCAACCCAGCTTTTTGTCTACGACGTCAAGAACATCAAATCGGTTGACCTTGCCGATTACCTCGGCCAGATCTTCCTCGGCAGTTCCGGCGGCGGAGGTTCGCGACGAACCGACACCTCGGGCGCGGTGGCTCCGGGACTCGCTGCCGCGACAATTGGCAGCGCCGGTGCGGCGACGGCGACAGGGGCGAGCGGTGGTCGCTCCGGTTCGGGGCGCTCGAGCCGATTCGGCAATCGCTCAAGCAACCAGCCGAAGTCGGGTGCAGCCGCCGGTGCTGCGCCCGGCAACGTCGATTCCGACATCCGCATCACTGCGGTCGAGGAAAGCAATCAGCTGCTGATCATGGCCACGCCGTCCGAATGGGATTCAATGCAGGGGGCGATCCGCAGGCTCGATATCGCTCCGTTGCAGGTGCATATCGAAACCAAGATCCTTGAAGTGACCTTGTCGGGAGATCTCAAGTTCGGGGTGAAGTGGTGGTTTGCCGGCTTGAAGGGTGAGGGTTATGACGGCTCGTACACAAACCCGAATGATCCCGATGGGTATCCCATACCCAATCGGCTGGATCGTCAGCGATCGTTGCTCGGCGCAGCGGCGTCCCCTGTGGCTGCCAGCTCAAACTTCTTCTATTCCTACCTTAACAGCAAGTTCCAGGTTGCACTGAGCGCGCTGCAATCCAGTGGCCAGGCCAAGATTCTGTCGGCGCCGTCGCTGATGGTGATGAACAACCAGGAAGCGGAGATCAATGTCGGCACGAGGATTCCGGTTCTAACCACAAGCTTGGTCGGTGTTGGTTCAGTGACCGGCAACACCGATAGCACTGGCACGACCACGCAGACCGGCATTGGCAACACGACCTATCTCGATACGGGTGTGATCCTGCAAGTGAAGCCAAGGGTCAATCCGGGCGGCCTGGTTTACATGGATGTTTCCCAGGAGGTGAGCAAGCCAGGGGTTGTCAGTGCGAATGGAAACCGCGAGATCAACAAGCGCACTCTGGATACCAGCATCGCGGTACAGAGCGGGCAGACCATCCTTCTCGGCGGTTTGATCTCGGAAGATGATCAGACATCCGAAGACGGAGTCCCGGGCCTGAGCCGGATCCCCGTTCTCGGCAAGCTCTTCGGCAGCACCACCAAGGGCAAACAGCGCACCGAGTTGATCGTGTTGATAACCCCGAATGTTGTCAGCAACTCCGATGAGGCGAGTGAGGTCACCGAGGAATACAAGCGCCAGTTCCAGAGCCTCGATCCGCTACGCGGGGAGTCGCGGCGATCAAACCCCCTGTCCGAAAAACCGAAACACTGAGGAGTCAATCTGTGAAACGAGTATCCATGCCGCTGATGGCGGTTTTGATTGCCGCAACCATGTTCTCGGCAGGCTGTGCCTCCGATGCTGCCAAGCCCGACAAGACGTCGCCCGCTGGCGACAAGTCGGCCGTTGGGGCCATCCCGAACAAGGCTGCCGAGGATCGGGCCCAGGAACGCTGGAACCTGCTGATTGCGCACAAGGCGGACAAGGCCTACGACTATCTGAGTCCAGGCTATCGCGCGACCAAGACGCGCGAAGACTATGCAAAGGAAATGAACGAGCGACCGGTGCAGTGGGAGAAAGTGCTGCCATACCGGCAGGTATGCGACAAGCCCGATGTTTGCGTGATTGACCTCCAGATCGATGCCGGAGTCAAGATGCCTGGGGTCAGCAACAAGGTTTCAACGGTCGGATTCGTCACGGAAACCTGGATCCGCAGCCGCGGGAAGTGGTATTTCCTGCCGGAAGCGAACACGCTGACTGGTCGCAATTGAAAGATCCGGGTATAGTGCCAGCAAGCGCGAGCCCACAAGGCTCGCCGCCCGCTGGATCCATCCCGGCAGGTTGCAGGGGAGGCGGACATCGATGGATTGTCCGTAAGGGATTGCACCATTCAGAGCCTTGCCGTACGATTGGTTCGCTGTTGCCTAACCCTGCCCTGTGAAAAGCGGGACAAAACTGCTGTTGGACAGAAGTTAGCCGTAAGCAAAAGCCCTGTGGTCAATTTAGGAGTGTCTGTATGAAGCGTAATAGCTTGACGACCGCCGTCGTCGCCGGTATCGCCGGTACGGTGGGCATCGCGAATCTCGCGAGCGCAGTTAATCTGAACCCAGATGGTTTGGGTCAAGTTCTTATCTATCCGTATTACACCGTCAACTCGAATGGCGTCGGTGACAACCTGCAAACCCTCTTCTCCGTCGTCAACACGACCGATCAGGGCAAGGCAGTCAAGGTGCGTTTCGTCGAAGGCTACAACAGCCGCGAAGTGCGCGACTTCCACGTCTACCTGTCGCCGTACGATGTCTGGACAGCCGTTCTGTTCAAGCTCCCGGATCAGGATCAGGCCAACCTGCTGACCGACGACAACTCGTGCACGGTTCCGGATATCAAGGGCTCGACCATTCCGCCGATGCAGCAGTTGCCGGATGGTCGCAGCTACCTGCCGTTCACCAACGCCCTGTTCACGGGCGGAAACAATGACGGCGGCCCGAGTGGTCTCTCACGTACCCGCGAAGGTCATTTCGAGATCATCGAAATGGGCACCGTGGTTGACGACATCAGGACGTCGCTGACCGACATCACCCACATCGCCGGCGTGCCGAAGAACTGCGGCCGTATCATTGGCGCATGGGTTGCGGCACCTCCGGGCTACTGGATCGTCGACCCGAACGTCGACATCCGCGCCCCCACCGGCGGCCTGTTCGGTTCGGCCCTGCTGATCGATGTTGCCAATGGCGTCGCCGCCGGTTACAGCGCCGATGCAGTCGATGGCTTCATCAGCAATGGTCTTGACAATCTGCACGCTGTTCCGGGCAACACTGATCCGTCGCTGGCCAGCATCGGCGGTTCCGATGCGACCGCGACTGCTTACGTGTTCGACAATGGTCGCCTGATCCAGGCAACCTATGGTGCCGGTTTCGGCCGCAAGATCGACGCCGTCAGCGCGCTGTTCGCCCAGGACAACATCTTCAACGAGTACGTCCTCGGTGGTGGTGCGGCTGCTACGACCGACTGGGTTGTCACCTTCCCGACCAAGCGCTTCTATGTCGACAAGGCACCGCCGGCACTGGCTCCGTTCGTCGAAGTGTTCGATGACTACACAGGCCCGGGCACCGGTGAGTCGAAGGTTGAAGTTGGTCTGTTCCCGTATGACCGCGAAGAAGGCAGCCCGGGTACCTGTACCGGTTCGGATGTTGACAACCCGAACTGCGGCGTCTGCTTCTCGCCGTGCGATCCGGGCGAATCCCCTGTCCCGGTTCTGCGTTACGAAGCTCAGGTCATCTCGTTCCAGTCGGCCGCAGACTTCACCGCCAACCGTACCTCGCCGGTTCTTGGTTCGCAGCTCGCCTCCAACGTGGACGTCCGTGCGGACTCCCTCTACAACGGCTGGATGCGTATCGCCCTGAATCCGTCGACGGAATTGCATTTGATGTCGGCGTCTACGGAAGGTGAAGTGTTCGAAGGTCTGCCGGCTACCGGCTTCGCCATCACCAACTTCGTCAACGGGAATGCGGCTCCTGGCAAGCTTGCCAATTACTCGGGTCTGTGGCGTCACAAGGGTTCGCGCTCTTGCTTGGTCACGATGCCTGGAACACCCCCCCCGACGGCTTGCTCGTAATTGTGATCTAGGTCAGCTTTCAAGTGACCAGAAAGCCCCGCTTATGCGGGGCTTTCTTTTTTTTTAAGGTATCAGGGGCTATGCTTCACCCCATCCCATCGTGATCCGAGAGAGTCGATCCGTGCAAATAGACAAGAAAGTCTCCATTTCAGGCGTTGCTGCCGCCTTTGCGCTATGCGCCGCACTCTGCGTGCCAACCACTTCGCTGGCGGCTGATTTCCAGGTGTCGGTCAAGCGATTTTCGGTACCGCAGTGTTCGTTGACGGGTTCGATGCTCAATATCGATCCGGTCAGCGGCAATGTGTCGATCGATCTGAGCTCCGATTTCAGTTGCTATCCGCTGGTCGTGAGTTCGATCGCCAATGGCGCTTCCCTGAGCATTACCGGCGCGACCACGGTTGGCGGTGGTACCTCAGGTCAGGGCACGGTCAATGTCCAGCTCAATACCGGCTTGAGCGGTGTCACACCCGGGGTCACCTGCGCCCCCGACGGCTATATTGCGAGCAACGTGGTGCCAACTGGCTGGACTGCCAACTTGTGTACGGGAAATTGTGGCGCTACCGTGACGCGCTCGGTCGATGTGCAGAACACTTCGGCAACACTTGATGGGAGCATCACGTTCAAGGCGAAGTGCACCTATCAGGATCAATCCAATGTGAACCTGAGTAGCGTGCGCGCGAATATCCAGTCGACCCCTGCGGTGACGGTACTGCACGGAACGACGCCACCTGCCAACTACTGCCAAAGCGTATCGGAGCTTGCTGTTTCAAATGGCTTGACTCCAGCGATGCGTCAGTCTTCGGTCACCGTATTGTATGGAACCTTGCCAGGAACCTATGTTGATCCCGCCTACACGTCGATTTTCGGCTTCAGTTCGGATACCTACCCTGCCGGAAGCGGCGATACCCTTGGCTACGGTTTCCCCGGAACCAACAAGAGCACGCTAAACTCCAAGATAGATAGCGGAAAATACATTTCGCTGCAGTTCCGGGCTCCCCTGAATTCAATCTGGACTTCGCGCACAGGCTATTTTCACATGACCTCGCAGCAGAACGTCGGGTTGAGCGTAGCGATTGCCCCATGTCCCGGTCAGTTCGACAGCGACCCGACTTTCCCCTTGCCAGGCAATACATGCCTCGGCGAGGCCGAGTTCCAGGACATCACATGGAAGGTCGCGGGTACCGGGCTGACATGTAACCTGGTTCCAGGCAACACCTACTACTTGAATCTGATCCATGCACCACGCGCCAACTTGACGCAGCCGAATTGTTCCGGCTCCAGTTGCACATTCCAGATCCGCAATGGCCACAACTATTGAGCGAGTGCGGCGAGTGGTTGTGTGCCACGGAAATTGCCAGTTCGGGGCTGCGCGCTGACAGGTGCGCGGCCCTTGGTTTTTTCTGATTTTCCGTGTTTTTGATTGTTCCGGGGAATCTTGATCCCGCAAGCAGTCAAACCCGACTGGCTACCCTTGCATTCCGGCCTGAACCATTGAAGGGTTCAGATTGCCTGCTTGGCCAATCAAGATGGATCGATCTGCAACTATCGTCGTATCAAAGGGTCTGATCATGGCTCGCGTCCGTTGCGGCGGAATTCTGCGCAGGGCAGCGGTCTGTCGTGGTGCCGACGACCATTCTATTTCTCAAATGGAGGTTCAGCGCTGTGCTGAAGAAAAATCCAAGCCAAAGGTGCCTCGCGCTCCTGTTAGTGTCCGCATTCTCGATGGCTTCGTCGTGGGCAGAATCGCCTTATCCCGAGTCCACCGTAGTCGCGGTTCGCGGCACCGCAACGGTGACGATGCTGGACATCGATGCGGCACTGATCGGCCTGCCGCCCGGGCAACGTGCGAATTTCATGAACAGCCCGAAACGCATCGAGGAATTGATTGACCGCCTGCTGATCAATCGACAGATTGCCAACGAGGCGCGCGCGAAAAAGCTCGATCAGGATCCAGTGTTCCGCAGGGCGGTCGACCAGCAAGGAGATCGTCTCTTGACTGATCAGCTCGCTCTCAAGCTGAGAGCAGACATGTCACTTGGTGACGTGGAACAGTTGGCGAAGGAGCGATATGACGTCAATCCAGACGCTTATTCGATCCCCGGGCGCGTCGAAGTGCGACATATCCTGATCGATGCCAAGACGCGCAGCGATGAAGAAGCGGAAACACTTGCCAAGACTGTGCGCGATCAGGCAGTAGCCGGTGCGGACTTTGTGGATCTCGTAAAGAAATACTCGGACGACAAATCCAAGGCTTCCAACGAAGGCCTGATCGCGGATGGGGAGTCGGAAGAGCTGGTCCCCGAGTTCATCGCCGGGGTCAAAGGATTGAAGGACAAAAATGACATTTCCCCTTTGATCAAGACGGCATTCGGCTATCACGTCATCAAGCTGATCGATCGGGTTCCTGTGCGCAAGCGTGGCTTCGATGAAGCCAAGGAACGCATCATCGCGGAGCTGAGCAATTCGATTCGGGATGCGCGCACGAAGGAATATATCGATGAGCTCAAGGGCCATGAGCTGAAGGCGGAGCCTGAAGTCGTGGCCTCGTTGAGAACCCGCTACCTGCCGCAGGGCACGGATCCGGATTCCGCCGCACCGACACCAGCAGTGGACGAGAAGTAGGAAGCCCCAAGACTTCGATGTGCATTGAAGATCGCACACCGGCCAAGGTGTGCGATTCCTGTGCGATCGGGAGTTTGTTTGTGGGAATTGGGGCGATGCCTGCTGGTTGTTTTGAGAGCAAGTTGCAAGCCCGAATTCCGCGCCAGGTCTCGCAGGTTGAGCGGAATCCCGATTCAGGACGGGCCAAAGGGGGCCGTTTGCGATGAGTCAAGCAGTGCTGGCCATGCATTTCATCCGGCGCGAGCTGAAAGAGCGCTATCGGGGTAGTTTCGCCGGTTTCATTTGGGCATTGCTGCAGCCGTTGCTCCAGCTTGCGATCTATGCGTTCGTGTTTGTGCAGATCTTCAAGGCGCGCGTGCCCGGTGCGGCCGCGCCCGGCTATGTACCGTTTCTCGTGGTGGCGATGTGGCCGTGGATCGCGTTTTCGGAAGCCATCATCCGTTCGACGACCGCCATCCAGGACAATGCCGCGCTGATCGGCAAGGTTGCGCTTCCGCGCGAGCTGCTCGTGCTGGCGCCATGCGCGGCGAGCTTCCTCCTGCATGGGGGCGGCTTCCTGGCCATACTCGGCGTCCTCGCCATCACTGGACAGGGCATCGAGATAGCCAAGGTACCTCTCGCGCTGCTCCTTTATGTGCCGATGTTTGCCTACGCATTCGGGATCTGCCTGACCCTGTCGGCCATGCAGGTGTTTGTCCGTGATCTGGTCCAGATAGTCGGACAGTTGCTGACCCTGATGATGTTCGCGGCTCCGATCTTTTACGATCGCGCGAATCTGCCGGATCGTTTCCAGATCCTGCTCGATCTCAACCCGTTCACGTTCTATGTTGAAGGCATGCGCAATCTGCTTCTCGGCTACGGCGAGTTTCCGTGGCATGGATTGATGATCGCAATCCCGATGGCGTTGCTTACCCTGGCATTCGGACACTGGATGTTTCGACGCCTCGATCCGCATTTCGAGGACTTCCTGTGAGCGCAGTCCTGATCACGGCCACCGTTATCGGCAAGGCCTACCCCAAGGCCTATCTGGCCGCCGATCGGATGCGCGCGTTGGGGCGCTTGCTGCTTGGGCGCAGGGATGCCGACGCCCAGTACGTTGTTCGGGATATCGATCTGAGCGTTCGCCGCGGCGAGTCCATTGCAATCATCGGACAGAACGGAGCCGGAAAATCAACCTTGCTCAAGCTGATCACCGGCGTGCTGACACCGACCAGTGGCAAGGTCGAAGTCTTCGGAACGGTGGGTGCCCTGCTGGAACTCGGCGCGGGATTCCATCCCGAGTACAGCGGTCGCGACAATGTCGAAATGTCCGCTGCGCTGCACGGCCTGAGCCGCGACGAGCTTGCATCGCGCATGCAGCAGATCATCGACTTCGCCGACATCGGCAGCTACATCGATGAGCCGGTCAAGCACTATTCCTCAGGCATGGTCGTGCGCCTTGGATTTGCCATCATCGCCTCGCTGAAACCGGATCTGCTGATCACCGACGAGGTTCTCGCCGTCGGTGACGAATCCTTCCAGAAGAAGTGCATTCGCTGGATGGAGAACTACCTCAAGGATGGTGGAACCTTGCTGCTGGTCACCCACAGCATGTATCACGCACAGAAGCTGTGCCGACATGCCTTGTGGCTCGACCATGGTTCGGTCACGCAGTTCGGCGATGTCTTCGATGTCAGTCAGGCCTATCTGGCCTGGCACGAGCGCAAGCAGGCCGCCGCCGAGCAACGTCCGGCCGAGCGCTCCGGCGTCGAGTTCGAGATCGTCGATCTGGAAGTCAATGGCAGCGGCGGCAACCAGCCCGTGATGATGGCGCTTGGCGCCACGTTGCGGATGAAGTCACAAGTTCTCTCGCGCGAGGGCAGGTTGCCGATCGTGATGTTCGGAATCGTCCGCGCCGACGGTACGCCGGTGTACGGGGTCAGTACCGACATGGACAAAGTCAGCGTGCAGCGACTCGCGCAGCACGACTACACGGTTGAAATCGAGTTCGCCGGCCTCAGTCTGTTGCCGGGCAGCTACCAGGTTCGCGCCCACACCATGGATACCGAAGGCCTGCGTCTGTTCGATACGCTCGAGCGAGGTCTGACGATTCGCGGAGAGTCGCGCGAGTTCGGATTGGTCAGGCTTGCACATCGCTGGAATCATTCCGCCGGAGATAAAGTTGGCTGACGAGAGCCCGGTTCTGGGATTCACCGGTGAGCGCTTCACGCCCGAATGCGTGCGCGAGATCTGGTGCGAGCACTGGCATCGCTATGCGTTTGCCCTTGATCTGGCCAGGGGCAAGCGTGTTCTCGATGCGGCTTGCGGCGAAGGCTATGGTTCGAATCTGCTCGCCGGCGTCGCCGAAAATGTCATCGGCATCGACATTTCAGACGAGGCGATCAGCCATGCACGCAGCCGCTACGGCAGTCGCGGCAATCTGGAATTTCGCGGCGGTGACGCGGCGCAACTGGAACTCCCGGACAATAGCGTTGATGTCGTTGTTTCGTTCGAGACGCTGGAACATCTGCATGCCCAGGAGCAGTTGATTGCCGGTTTCGCGCGCGTGCTTGCCGACGATGGCATCCTGCTGATCTCCTCGCCGGACAAACACGCCTACAGCGAAGTCGCAGGTTTCCGCAACGAATTTCATGTGCGTGAGCTCTACCGCGAGGAATTTCTCGAACTTCTGCGTCCACACTTCAAGGCGATCCGCCTCTATGGGCAGAAGTTGCTGTTCCAGTCGGTGCTGTGGGCGCTTGATGGATCCGGCGAAGGCGCGGCAGCGCAGACCGTGACCGCGGATGGCGTCGTTACGCCGGGTTTCGACTATGCACCCCTGTACTTCGTCGCCGTGTGCGCAAGGCAGACGCTTCCGCACGGCCTTCCGCACGCGTCCAGTTTCGGTGACCGCGAAGAATCGGTCTATTCGCATTACAATGGCGAAGTCCGCAAGAACATGAGCGCAGGCGCACGCATCGCCGAACTTGAAGCCGAACTAGAGCGGCTGCGGACATCCACTCCCGACAAGACTTCATCGCGGTGGCCGCGTTGGTTGCGTCGATGACGGAACACAGCAATCCAATGAATACAACTCCTGAATTCCAGATCAACTACGGCAGCATGAATTACGGGGCTCAGACCGCACGTCCGGATCCGGATGCACCACGCTACGCCGCGATTGACGCGATGATCGCGCCACTGTCGAGTGATGAATACGCCTTCATCGCCAAGGATTCCGGTGAGCGCCATGTGCTCAGCCACCATGTCCTGCAAACGCTCGATCAATGCCGCGAATTCCGCACGATCGACGAGCATGTCGCGCGCGTGGCGTCGGTGGTCCCGGGCCTGACCCAGCACGAGCGCATCCGCAAGGGGCTTGTAGGCCTCGCCTCGACCGGCTTGCTGGTCGCCGACACCGACTATCTGGCCGGCCTTGAACGCGAGCCGGAAGCACAACCACGCAGCCTACACGCGATCTATATCCGTGCTTGCGACCGACCGCAGCAGCTTCGTCTGCTGCTCGATTCGCTGGCCAACTACGAGCGCCGCTTCCGCGTTGCGCGCAACATCATCCTGCTCGATGATTCAATCGAGGAGCGCAATCGCAATACCAACCGCGATCTGCTGCGCGAATTCGCCCGTGCAGTCGGCAACCCGGTCAGCTATATCGGTCCGGTTGAAAGGTCGAAATTGCGCCAGCGGCTCGGCAAGGCGGTGCCGCAGGCTGCGTCGAGTCTCGAATGGCTGCTCGATCGCGGGTCGCGCACGCGCCGGGCTGGTGGCGGGCGATCATGGAATCTGGCCTTGCTGCTGTCGGCGGGGCGCATGTTCGCGATGCTCGACGAGGACTTCCGGCTGCCCTTGCACCGCCACGCCGACGTCCAGCCCGGGCTTGAGCCGAATCCCGCTGTGGCCGCATCCGCACGCTTCTACCGCCGCATCGAAGACGCCCTCGTGGCCGGCGAGGAGGAGACGCAGGATCCATTTGATGTCCACCTGCAGGTGTGTGGCGATCGACTCGGCGCCGCGGTCACCCAGGAAGGCTATCGTCTGGGTCGCGACAGCCTGCGTGGAATCAATCTCGGCCGGCTCGAACACCTGCGTGGCGATGCCCGCGTCCTGTACACCCTGAACGGAACCTGCGGAAGTTCGGGTGCCGAGAGCGCGCTCTGGCTCTATCACCTTGATGCCGACAGCCGCGCGGAGTTCTGGGCCGATCGGGAGTCCTATCTGCGCAACATCGAAGCACAGAGCCTATGGTACGGAAGCCTGCGTGCCAAGCCGGCGATCCAGGCCTACTTCACGCCATTCATGTTCGACAATCGCGAAATGCTGCCGTGCACGAATCCGGACGGGCGTGGTGAGGACGGCCTGGCCAGTGCAGCGACCCAGTTCTGCCATCCCGGCTCGCTGGTCGTCCATCTGCCGACAGCGATGGGCCATGCCCAGGAATCCGACCGCCAGCGCTCGCAGGTGACCATGGCGGCTCACACTCCACGTTTCAATCATTTCCTGCGTGACTACACCAGCAATCAGATCGGCTCGGCCAAGGCCGCCAGCGCCGGACGCCGCCTGGAGCTGCTCGGCGCGTTGACTGCGGATCTTGCCGCAGCCGATGACGCGACCCTGATTTCCTCGCTGAGCGAATATCTCGGTTTTGTGCGTGCCGATGTCGTTGAGAGATTGCAGAACCAGTTCGAGTTGCTCGCCGCCGAAGCGCCGGTTTACTGGCAGGCGGATGTGCGTGCCATCGTGCGCAACAACGGCAATGCGCTGCTCAAGCAGGGCGCGCCGCGACTGGCCGACTGGGCGGAAGAATTCGACGCCAAGGCCTGCGCCGAAGCAGCGCGGGCCGAGCTGACCGACATGGCCCAGGCCTGGCGTGACTGGCCGGCCGTGTGGAACGTCGCACGCGAACAGGGTGATCGACTGATCAGCGGATTCTGAGTCAAGTCGATGCCGGTGTTGTCGCCTTCCAGCGTGCCCGGCCTGACCAGCGTCATCGTGGTGACCGCCAACAGTGGGCCGATCAGTCTGCGTTGCGTCGAGCGGCTGTTGGCATCGACGGCTCCGATTGCCCTGACCGTCGTCGACAATGCATCGAGCGATGGCCAGATTGACGCGATAGTCCATCAGTTCGGCGCAGACCCACGTTTGCACATTCAGCGCAACATCAAGAATATTGGTTTTGGCCCAGCGGTCAATCAGGCTGCCGCCGCCAGCGAAGGCGAGTGGCTGCTCGTGCTCAATCCCGATTGCCTGGTCGAGCCCGATACGATCGAGAGGCTTTGCTCGATAACGCGATCGCAGCCGCAAGCAGGCATCATCGGTGTCCGCATCGTCGGCCGGGATGGGTACCCTGCCAAACCGAATCGCCGACGTGAGCCAACCTTGAAGCGCGCGCTCATGAGCCTGTCTGGTCTGGCGCGCCTGGAGCGTCGCTGGCCTTCGCTGGCGGGGATTGACATGCCGGATCCACCCAAAATCCCGGAAACAGAGCGCGTCGACGCCGTATCGGGGGCCTGTCTGTTCCTGCGTCGTCAGGTGTTTGTGGCGATTGGCGGATTCGACGAAGGTTACTTCCTGCACTGCGAGGATCTTGACCTGTGCCGCCGTGTGCGCGATGCGGGATTCGAGGTCTGCTATGCGGATGCCATCGCCCTGATCCACGAACAAGGCAGCTCAAGCCATCGACGCCCTTTGTTTGTCTCGCGACACAAGCATCTCGGCATGTGGCGCTATTTCTGCAAGTTCGATCCGGCGGCGAGGAATCCCGTGTTGCGCGGCATCGTCTGGTGCGGGATCTGGGCGCACTACTGGTTGCTTGCCCCGCCAAAGGCGTGGCAGCAACGCAGCCAGTAGTGCGCACGGAACCGCGGAACGATGCTTGGTGTAGCGGAATCCGCTATGCGGGTTCCGCCCTGCGCGAGCTTGCCGCTCATCCGCGCCTCTCACGTTCCCGCGCGGATCTCGTAGGTTGGTGCTGAGCGAAAGCGAAGCCCAACGGCTGTTTCGGCAGGCTCGACGCCACATGCAGGGGAGATCGCGATCTGTTGGGCTTCGCTTGGCGCTCAGCCCAACCTGCAACTGGCTCCTCGTGCCGATCCACGCATGGCGGCAACGAAGCCAATCGGCAATCTGACCGACGCCGTCCTATTCAAGAAAGATAAAAAACGCCGCAACAGCAATCAGGGCGAAGCCGACCAGGTGGTTCCACTTGATGCTGGAACCGAGCCAGAAAACCGAAAACGCCATGAATACGATCAAGGTGATGATTTCCTGGATCGTCTTCAGCTGCGCGGGGTTGTAGACCGTGTAGCCGATGCGGTTGGCCGGCACCTGCAGGCAGTATTCAAAGAAGGCGATCCCCCAACTGACCAGGATCACGAGAAGCAACGGGCGGTTGCTGAACTTGAGGTGGCCGTACCAGGCAAAGGTCATGAAGACATTGGATCCGGCCAGCAGCAGAATCGGTACGATATGGCGCCACATGCGGGGAATCTCCGTGCGGATTCAGCGTGAACCGCCAAAGTGCCCAGCATAGGCGAAGACCTGCGTGCCGCATTGCCAGTTCGGATCGATGACGTTTACGGCTCGTCCTTGCCGATGAAGCGGGTCTCGTAGAGCAGGGCTTCGACCGCCGTTTCCTGACCCGGTTGGAACTCGAAGCCGAGGTCGTCCTGACCGTGGCGCACGCAATCGGCATCGATTGAGATCACGGTCTCCTGGTCGAAGATGAAATAGATGCGACACAGGCGGCGCTCGTCGTCGATCCAGTGTTGTGGGCGCGCCAGACATGCGCCACCCTGCGACAGATCGCGCACCTCGCTGAGCCAGCCCTGGCCGGCGTGAGTGACCAGTGCCGCCGAGAAAATCGGCAGGCGCGGAAATCGACGTTTTTCATCGGTGCTCATCGTGTTCACGATAGCCGCCGGATACGCCAACGCGCAAGCGAGTCGAAGTCGACAGGATCAGGTTCCATGACGCAATACCAGCATTGGCGGTGTAGCGGCGATCCGGCGCGTGCCGGCCAGGCCGGCGAGCATGACCACGATTGCCGAGGCGAGCGCGACCAGGGCCAGTTGCAGCAGCGGTGGCGCGTACTCGACCATGCGGAAGACGTTGCGGGCGAGCGCGATGCCGGTGCCCGCCGCACCGGCCGCCGCAACCAGACCGGCGAGCATGCCGAGCACGGCGAATTCTCCGAGGACGGCCGCATTCAACTGGCCGCTGTTGGCGCCGAGCGTTCGCAGCAGGGCGATCTCCAAGCGACGCTCCTCGGCGGTGGCGGCGAGAGCGGCAAACAGCACGAGGATTCCTGCGGCAAGGCTGAAACCCAGCACCCAGGTCACCGCCGCCGAGACCCGGCCGATGATGTCGCGGATGCGGTCGAGTATCGAATTGACATCGATCAGCGACAGGTTCGGCATTGCCCTTGAAAGCTCGGAAAGCGCCTTGTCCGGTGGCAGGTGGAAGCTCGATATCAGGCTGTGCGGAAGATCTGCTCCATGTGCCGGATCGAGCATCATGAAGAAATTGACCCGGAATGAATCCCAGTCGACCTCGCGTACGCTGGTCACGGTCGCGGTGAGCTCCTGCTCGGCAAAGCGGAAAGTCATGTTGTCGCCGAGGACAAGCTGGAACAGATCGATCCAGCTAGTGTCGACGGATACTTCGGCTTGCTCCGCATCTGCACCCGGCCAGCGGCCGTCGATGACGCGGTTGGACGGCGGAAGATCAGCACTCCAGGACACGCGAACCTCGCCCTCGACGAAGTTGCCCGCGCGCGAATCCGGTTCGAAATCGGATGCACGCACCGGCTTGCCATTGATCGCCACGAGCTTGCCGGCGGCCAAGGGCAGCAGACTCGGATTGTCGGCACCGAGCGCCTGCAGGCGCCGGCCGAACTCTTCGCGCTGATCGGCTTGGAGATTGAGGACGAAATAGTTCGGCGTGTCGGCGGGGAGATCGGCGCGCCAGCGATCGAGCAGGGAAGGCCCGACTACGGCGAGCAGGTCGAGCGCGGTCAGACCGAGGGCGAGCGCGCCGACCTGGATCAAGGTCAGACTGCGTCGCCGGTTGAGATTGGCCAGGCCAAAACGCAGCGCGCCGGGCAGTTTGCGTGAAACCGCACGCAAGCCCTTGAGCATTAGCACGGTGACGATCAAGGTGGCCAGGGCCACGGCGGCAAGGCCGGCGGCGAGGACAGCGGCCAGCCGGGTCGAGCCACTCTCAAGCAGGATGAGCAAGCCGCCTACCGCAAAGGGCAGCAGATACAGCGCATCGAAGCGGCGCAAGCGTGCCTGCAGATCGCGTCTGAACACGCGCATCGGTTCAACATCGCGCAGGCGCATCAATGGCGGCAGGGCGAAGCCGAACAGAACTGCAAGGCCGATCAGGAATGCCGAGGCAGCCGGGGCCAACGGCAGCGTGCCGGTTGTCGCACCGAGCAACTCGCGGGCAAACACAAAGGCAATTTGCTGCATGCCCAGTCCAAGCAATGCGCCGAGAACACAGGCCGGCACGGCGAGCAGAAGCAACTCGAAGGCCAGGCCCAGGATGATTTCATTGCGGCTTGCGCCAAGACAGCGCAACACCGCGACCTCCTCGGTCTTGCGTCGAGCGAAACGCTGCGCGGCGAGTGCTACCGCGATTCCGGCCAGCAAGGCGGCCAGCAAGGCGGCGAGGCGCAGGAAGTTCTCGCCGCGCTCGAACGAATTGCGCAGGTTGGCCTGGGCCTCGGCGACCGTGATCAGGCGTGCGTTTGACGGCAGATTGGCCTTGGCCCAGCCAGCGTAGTCCTCGACTGCGTCCGTCGGGCCAGCCACCAGGATGCGAAATCTCGCCCGGCTGCCGGTGCCGAGCAATCCGCTGGTCTCGGCATCCGCCGTATTCATCAGCACGGTGGGTGCGAACTGGAATACCGGGCCGCCCGGTGCGCTGACGATCTCGCCCATGATCTGAAGATCGCGGCCACCGAGTTGCAGGCGATCGCCGACGTTTCGCCCGAGCGCGTTGAGCACCGCACGATCCGCGTAAGCCTGCCCGGATGCGGGTGCCGGCGCGCTGTGCTGGTTTCCTTCAACATCCTTGACCAGCAGTTCACCGCGCAACGGGTAGCTGTCATCGACCGAGCGCACTTCGCTGAACTGGCTGTTGTCGCCGGCAAATACCACGCTCGAGAACTCCACGCTGCGGCTGCTGGACAGACCCAGCTCGGAAGCTTTCGAGGTGAATGATTCAGGCAGCGGGGTGCGCCGTGCGGTGACGCCGAGATCGCCGCCGAGCAGTTCCGTGGCCGAGGCAAGAATTGCGTTCTCGACGCGTGATGCCAGCGTGCCCACGGCGGTCAATGCGGCAACAGCAAGCACCAGTGCTGCGGCCAAGGTCGCCAGCTCACCGTGACGGAACTCGCGGCGCAGGCTGCGTGCGGCGAAGACCAGCGGGTTCATGCGTCCTCCTCGACGACGCGGCCATCGCGCAAGCGCAGCATGCGCGCGCAGCGTGCGGCGAGATCGAGGTCGTGGCTGACCAGAACCAGGGTTGTTGCATGCTCGCGATTCAAGGCGAACAGCAGGTCGCTGACGGCCGCGCCGGTGCGCTGATCGAGATTGCCGGTCGGCTCGTCGGCAAACAGCAGTTGCGGGCCGTGGACGAAGGCACGGGCAAGCGCGACGCGTTGCTGCTCGCCGCCGGACAGCTGATGCGGATAGTGGTGCAGACGCTTGTCCAGTCCGACATCGGCAAGCGCAGTGGCGGCGCGCTGGCGGGCATCGCTGCGGCCTTCCAGTTCGAGCGGCAACATGACGTTTTCTTCGGCATTCAGTGCCGGCAGCAGATGGAACGACTGGAACACGAAGCCGACCAGGCGCCGACGCACGCGCGCACGGGCTTCTTCATCGAGCAAATCGAGTTGTTCACCGGCCAAGCAGACGCTGCCGCTGGTCGGTCGATCAAGGCCCGCGAGCAGGCCAAGCAGAGTGGTTTTCCCCGACCCCGATGCGCCGACAATGGCGAGGCTCGCCCCACGTTCGACGCTCAGGCTGACTTCGTCGAGGATCAGCAGCCGGCCATCAGGGCCATCGACGGCTTTGCTAAGCTTCTCGGCACTGAGCACCGTTGTGGAATCGATCGTCATGCTGCGCATCCTGTGTTTGTTCCTGTTGCTGGCCGTGCAAACTTCATCGTTGCAGGCGAGTGAATCCCCGCGCCCGGTTCTGGTTGTGGGTGATTCGCTTTCCGCCGCCTACGGAATCCCGGCGGAATCCGGCTGGGTCAATCTGTTGCGAACGCGTCTCGGGCAATCCGGCACGGCGCGCGATGTCGTCAATGCCTCGATCAGCGGTGAAACCACATCAGGCGGCCTGGCCCGCATTGAAAAGTTGCTGGTCGAGCACAAACCCGCCCTTGTCCTCGTCGAACTGGGCGCGAATGACGCCCTGCGTGGCCTGCCGCTGACTACGCCGAAAGAGAATCTCGCGCACATCATTCGCCTCGCAAAGGACTCTGGTGCGGCGGTGTTGCTGATCGGAACCGAGATCCCGACCAACTACGGACCGCAGTACCGCGATGGCCTGAGAGACATGTATCGGGATCTTGCCGCGGAATTCAACGTGCCATTGGTCCCGTTCCTGCTCGACGGAGTTGCTCTCGATGAAACCCTGATGCAACCCGACGGCCTGCATCCAACGGCGGCCGCGCAGCACTTGGTGCTTGAGAACGTACTGCCGGTGGTGGAGAGGGTCTTGCAGCGGGGAGTGGGGAGTGGGGAGTAGGGAGTAGGGAGTAGGGAGTAGGGAGTAGGCGAAGCGACTGCTTCGCTGTGCTTCCTTGCAAGCCACGCGATCTCATTGACTTGGTGCAGGGTCAATCAATCAAGGTCAATGCCTTTCCGACTCCCCACTCCCCACTCCCTACTCCCCACTCCCCACTCCCGCTTCTCAGCGATTAGGCGTTTCCCGCACCGGGCGTTTGGCCAACTTTCGCTGCAAGGTGCGCCGATGCAGTCCGAGACGACGGGCGGCCTCTGAAATGTTGCCATCGCATTCGTTGAGCACGCGCTGGATGTGTTCCCATTCGAGGCGTTTCAGTGGGGGCGGTGCATCGGGCAGATTCTCGGCAGCGCCGAGTGCGCTGCCGGCGTGACCGATCAGGGCCTGGGCGACCTGATCCGCGTCAACCGGTTTGGCCAGATAGTCGTGTGCGCCACGCTTGATCGCTTCGACCGCCGTCGCAATCGATGCATAACCGGTGAGCAGCAGAATGCGCACGCCCGGCCGCGCCGAGTTCAATCGCGGGATCAAGGCAAGGCCGCTCTCGGTTCCGAGTTTGAGGTCGAGCACGATATAACGCGGCTGGAATTCGACGCAGCGTGTCAGAGCCTCGGCTCCATCCTTGGCCGAAGCCACTTCAAATCCACGCACGCCCAGTGCGCGTCCAAGGACATGGACGAAGACTTCATCGTCATCGATCAGCAGCACACGGCCGGTGGTTTCATCATTCATGAGGTGGATTGTCCAGCTTGGCGAGTGGTAGACGCAAACATTGGCGCGTGCCACCGCCATCGGCGGCCTCGGCATTGAGCGTGCCGCCGAAGCGTTCGGCGGTCGCATTGGCCAGTGCCAGGCCGAGTCCGAGCCCGTTGCGCTTGGTCGTCTGGAAACCGAAACCGCCGCCTGGCCGGGGCGTGACATGCATTCCGCGCCCGTGGTCGCGAACCTGGATTTCGAGGGTGTCGTGATCGGCGCCGGTGGTCATCTCGACGCGTGCATCGCCGTTCGCGAGCGAGGCATCGGCGGCATTGTTGAGCAGGTTGACGATCGCGTGGTGCAACGCCGGGACGACCGCGATGCGTCGCGCACCGACCGCGTCGTCGATCGTGAAGCTGGCTTCCGCTTCCGGACGCAGCAGGTTGAACGAGTCGCGCGTTGCGGCACAAAGCTCGGCGACGCTGATCCATTCGGCAATGCCAGCCAACTGGTTGCTGCCGACCTTGACCAGTTCACGCAGGATGTCGCGGCAACGATCCGCCTGTCCAATCAGCAACTGAAAATCCGCCTTCAGGGTTGCGCTGGCCGTGTCATCGCGGGTGAGCTCGCCGAGCAAGGTGCGAATCGTCGAGAGCGGTGTGTTCAACTCGTGTGCCGTACTCGCTGCCTGCGTCGCGATCGCGAGGATGCCCTCGTCGCGAAGGGCGCGTACACGCTCAAGCTCGGCCTCGGCCTGCTGGGCACGCAAGGCGCGTGCGAGTCGGGCAATGAAAAAGCCGAGCATTCCCGCCGTGATCGCGAAGCTGATCGCCATACCGGTCAAATGCAGGTTGAAGAACAGGCCGTTGCTGCCAGCGTCGCTGACTTCCGGCAGCGAAACGAAAAACCGCATCAGCAGCAGATAGGTGATGACAGCGAGGGTGGCCACCGCAGCGACTGATCGCAGCGGCAGGGCCGTGGCCGCGAGCGTGATCGGCATGACCAGCAGGGACACGAACGGATTGCTTGCTCCACCAGTCAGATACAGCAGATAGCCGAGAACGAGCGTATCTATGGCGATATGGGCAACCGGCTCCCAGCCTGCCATTCTCGATTTCAGACGCAGGCGCCAGAGCACGACGACATTGAACAGGCCGAGCACGACGATTGCCGAAAGCAATTGGCCGACCGGAATCGCCAGTCCGAGCACCTGGGCCACGAACGCGATCGTTACGAGTTGACCACCGATCGCGCAAAGACGCAGCCAGGCCAGCGTAACGACGAGCTGGCGCCGGCCGTGTGGCCAAGATCGGCCAGCCTGATTGGACATCAAGACGGTCACCGCTCACCCGGTTGCTGCTGGCCGACAAGCATATCAGGCGGGTAATCCGTGCAGAAACGCGGCTCCCCGATGCAGTGCGTGCAATCGATCAGGACCGGTAATCCGACCCGACGACCGGACGGGCGATTCGATTGCCAGGCTGGCAGTGTCGCAGTGCCCTGGAAACGAGCAAGGCCATGCAGGCGGCGATCAGGGCGGATGCCGAGACATCGGACAGGAAATGTTTGCCCATATCGAGGCGCGCACTGATCGCAAACAGCGGAAAAGCGAGCAGGACGGCGCGTTGCCAGGCGCGTGGTGCCGCCGCAGCGAGCGGCAGGAACAAGCCGAAGTAAAACGAGCTGTGGCCGGACGGGAACGAGCCGCCGCCGACAAACCAGATCGATGTCAATTCCCCGGTTTCAATCCATTGCAGCGGGCGCAGCCGGCCAAATGCGCCCTTGCCGAGCATCATCAGGCTTATCGTCGCGGCCTGGACGAGACCGGCGCCGAGGATCGCAAGAGCGAATTCTTGCCGCTGGCTTTTGCTTCTCGCAAGCAGCAGGAAAATCGCACCTGAGCCAATCATCACGCCGGGCGCCAGCCAGTACGAAACGTGGATACCGAATACTCCGTCGAGGGCGTCAAGTCCAAGCACGAACATGGGCGCATTCTCGATGGTGCTGCCGTGAATCCAGTGGACGATCGGGATGTCCAGCACAAGCAAGCCGGCGAGCATGCAGAGCGTGGCGATCGCGGTACTGGCCAGCAGGAAACGTCTACTCATTGAAACTCCGAGGCAGGTATGGGTCTGGCCTTGTGCCGGGGCAGGATCCGGCGTCTGGGCCAAGCCCGCTTTATGGCATCATACCGCGCTGGATTTCCAGCCCCGCGAGTTGATTGATGCCCAGTACCGAACCCCGCGGGCCCCGCCAGATTGCGCGCGCCATGATCTGGTCGTTCAAGGGGCTTCGTGCGGCATGGACACACGAGGCCTCGTTCCGCCTCGAAGGTTACCTGTTCGTGATCTTTTTCCCTGCCGGGTTATGGTTCGGCAACGGGGCGATCGAAAAGGCGGTTCTCTGTGGCAGCCTGTTTCTCGTCCTTTCGGCTGAGTTGCTCAATTCCGCCATCGAGGCCGTGGTCGACAAGGTCAGTCCGGAATTCCATGAGCTCGCCGGGCGTGCCAAGGACATGGGTTCGGCGGCGGTCTTCGTGCTCATGCTCAATGTCATGCTGTGCTGGGGGCTCGTGCTCTGGCAACGATTCTCCTGAACAACGGCGCCGATTGAATGCTGGAACTCATTGCTGATCCCCAGTTCTGGGTGGCCCTGTTCACCCTGGCCACGCTGGAAATCGTCCTTGGCGTCGACAACCTGGTATTTGTTTCCATCGCGGTCAGCCGGCTGGCTCCGGCGCAGCGTCCGCTCGCGCGCAAGGTCGGCCTTGGCCTCGCCTGCATCACACGCATCGCCTTGCTGCTGTTTCTCTCCTTCCTTGCCGGGCTCGATGACAACCGTCTTGGTCTGTTCACCATCGCCGATCAAGTCATTTCCCTGCGTGACCTGATCCTCATCGGCGGTGGCCTGTTCCTGCTGGTCAAGGCGGTCATGGAAATCCACCAGGAGCTGGAGGGCGTGCGTGCTGACAATGCGGAAGGCCGCGTGTTTGCATCGTTTGCCTATGTGATCGTGCAGATTGCGATCATCGATATCGTCTTCTCGCTCGATTCGGTGATAACCGCGATCGGCATGGTCAACGAAATCGTGGTCATGGTTGCGGCAATCATTCTTGCCGTGGCGGTGATGATCTTCGCCTCGAACCCGGTCGGCGATTTCATCGATCGTCATCCGACTTTGCGCATGCTCGCGCTGGCCTTTCTTATCCTGGTCGGCGTCGTCCTGATTGCCGATGGTCTCGAGTTCCATATCCCGCGTGGCTATGTCTATTTCGCCATGGGATTCTCGATCGCCGTCGAGGCACTCAATCTCTGGGCGCGCCGACGCATCGCACAGAAGTGAGCCGATGCGCAGCACCGGCCAGCGGCTGCGGCGGCTGAGCGGGTAGAATGCTGCGCTGCATCTGCTTCTGGAACGGACAACGTGACTGACGAGATTCAAGTGCCCGCGCTGTACCTCAAACGCGGCGAGGATACGCGGCTGCGTGCCGGCCATCTGTGGGTGTTCTCCAACGAGGTCGATGTGGCGCGTTCGCCGTTGTCGGATTTCGAGCCCGGTCAGGTCTGCGCGATCGTCGACAGCCGTGACAAGCCGATCGGGGTCGGCTACGTCAATCCGAATTCGCTGATCTGCGCGCGTCTGGTCAGTCGCGGTATCGAGCATGCGCTGGACAAATCCCTGCTCGTGCACAAGCTCAATGTCGCCCTGGCCTTGCGCGAGAAGATCTTTGAAGAACCGTACTATCGGCTTGTATTCGGCGAGTCGGATGGCTTGCCAGGATTGACCGTCGATCGCTTCGGCGACGCCATCGTCGCGCAGGCGACGACCGCCGGCATGGATCGCCTCAAGGACGAGATCACCGAGGCCATCGTCAAGGTGCTCAAGCCGCGCCGGCTCTGGTGGAAGAATGATGCCTCGATACGCGCGATGGAAAACCTGCCCGAGCATGTCGAACTTGGTGTTGGCGAGCCTGACAATGAGCCGCTGATCGTTCGCGAAGCCGGGCTCGAATTTGAATGCGATCCGGTCGGCGGTCAGAAGACCGGCTGGTTCTACGATCAGCGTGGCAATCGCGATTATCTCGAGCACCTGGTCAAGGGCAAGCGCGTGCTCGACATGTTCAGCTATCTCGGCGGCTGGGGCCTGCGCGCGGCGGCGTATGGCGCGAGCGAGGTGGTTTGCGTTGATGCCTCGCAGCCGGCGGTGGACGCGATCACGCACAATATCGCGCGCAACGGTTTTGCCGATCGGGTGACCGCTGTGCGCGCCGATGCTTTCGAATATCTGAAAGCCTTGCGCGAAAAGCGCGAGCATTTCGATGTGGTCATTCTCGATCCGCCAGCCTTCGTCAAGCGCAAGAAGGATCTGTCCGAAGGCCGTGTCGCCTATCGACGGCTCAATGAGCTCGGTATGCAGGTACTGGAGCGCGACGGTATCCTGATCACCTGTTCGTGTTCCTATCACATGCCCAAGAATGTATTGCTCGACGGTGTGCAGCAGGCCGCACGACATCTCGATCGGCAGGCGCAATTGCTATGGCATCTGCAGCAGGGCCCCGATCATCCGATCCATCCGGCCATCCCCGAAACCGAGTATCTGAAGGGCTTCATCCTGCGCGTGCTGCCGGCCTGATCCGGCGACCGCTGGCATAATGCGGTCGCGACGCCGCACATCATCCAAAGCGATCCCATGCACTACTTTGTAGACATCGACCCCATCGCGTTCTCGATCGGTCCGCTCGCCGTGCACTGGTACGGCATCATGTACCTGATCGCGTTTGGCGGGTTCTGGATTCTCGGCGAACGCCGACGCCGCCTTGGCCGCCTGCCGGTCGGATCGACTGCGTTCTCCGACCTGGCCTTCTACGGCATGATCGGCGTGATCGTCGGCGGCCGTGTCGGCTACATGCTGTTTTACGACACCGGCAACCTGGTCGCCCATCCGTTGTCGCTGTTCAAGATCTGGGAAGGCGGCATGTCCTTCCATGGCGGACTGCTGGGCGTATTCGCCGCGATGTGGCTGTGGGCGCGCCGCAATGGTCTGCAACTCTTCGATGTGCTCGATTTTGTCGTGCCGCTGGTGCCGATCGGGCTTGGCCTGGGCCGGCTTGGAAATTTTGTCGGTGGCGAGTTGTGGGGGCGGCATACCGATGTGTCGTGGGGCATGATTTTTCCGCGCGCCATTGAAACCGCCGGGCATTCGATCGAACAACTGAAAGCAATGGCTGCGGCCGGCCAGCTCGATCACGAGGTGCGCCATCCTTCGCAGCTCTACCAGATGGCGCTGGAAGGCGTCGTGCTGTTCTGCGTGCTCTATGTCGTCTCGATGAAGCCGCGCCCGCGCTATCTGGTTACAGGTTTGTTCGCCCTGCTCTATGGCGTATTCCGTTTTGCTGTCGAGTTTGTGCGCGAGCCCGACGCGCAGCTTGGTTATCTGGCCTGGGGCTGGTTGACCATGGGTCAGGTGCTGTCACTACCTTTGATCGTTCTCGGACTGGTCTTGATCCTGATGTCGCGCCGCGCACCGACCTTGCAACCGCGCATCGTTGAGGATCCGCCAAAGGATGCGAGCTGATGCAGCAGTATCTTGACCTGCTCAAACATGTGCTCGAAAACGGTACACCGAAATCCGATCGCACCGGAACCGGCACGCATTCGGTGTTCGGCTGGCAGATGCGCTTTGATCTCTCGAACGGCTTCCCGCTGGTCACGACCAAGAAGCTGCATCTGCGCTCGATCATCCACGAGCTGATCTGGTTTTTGCAGGGCGATACAAACATTGCCTACCTGAAGGAACACGGGGTTGGCATCTGGGATGAATGGGCCGATGCCGAGGGCAATCTCGGCCCGGTCTACGGCAAGCAGTGGCGAACCTGGCAATGCGCCGATGGCCGTACGATTGATCAGATTGCCTGGTTGATCGAGGAGATCAAACGCAATCCGGATTCACGTCGGCTCGTCATCAGCGCCTGGAATGTGGCCGATCTCGCTGCGATGGCCTTGCAGCCCTGCCACACGCTGTTCCAGTTCCATGTTGCAAATGGAAAATTGTCGTGCCAGCTCTATCAAAGATCGGGTGACATCTTCCTCGGCGTGCCGTTCAATATCGCCAGCTATGCCTTGCTCACCCATATGGTTGCGCAAGTCTGCGGACTGGCGGTTGGCGATTTCGTGCACACGCTGGGTGACGCGCATCTGTATCTGAATCACTTTGACCAAGCCCGCGAGCAGTTGACGCGCACACCGCGCGCCTTGCCAAGCCTGCACCTCAATCCGGATGTCAGCTCGGTTTTCGATTTCCGTTACGGCGACATCCGCATCGACGGCTACACCGCCGACAAGGCGATCAAGGCGCCGGTGGCGGTGTGATTGCGCTGATCGCGGCGCTCGACCGCAACTTCGCGATCGGGCGCGAGGGCGACATGCCCTGGCATCTGCCCGATGATCTCAAGCGCTTCAAGCAACTCACCCTCGGCAAGGCCGTGCTGATGGGGCGCAAGACCGCCATTTCGATCGGTCGCGCGTTGCCCGGGCGAACCAACCTGGTGATGTCGCGCAGTGGCAGCGCGCCGTATCCAGGGCAGATCGCGGTTGTATCGCTGGATGACGCGGTCACGCATGCCGGCGAAGACGAGTTGATGGTGATTGGCGGCGGTGAGATCTACGCGCTGGCATTGCCTCGCGCCGAACGCATGCACCTGACCTGGGTGGATGCCGAGGCCGAATCGGCCGATACGTATTTCCCGCGATTCGATCCGGCGCAGTGGACAATTGCGACCGATGAATCCCATCCAGCCGACAACAAGCATGCGTTCGCATTCCGCTTTGTTGATTACGCGCGGAAGTAGGCTCGCCACACGAACAGCATCGCCCCCAAGAGGGGACAAGCGACTGAAGTCGCTCTCATCAAACATAACCTAACTCGTTGATTGGAAAGGCGCGCAGCCAGCAGGTTTTTCCTTCTCCCGAGGCCGTCAAGCCAAAGCAAGAACTCGCCCTTAAACGGGCTGCTACAGGTCAACCGCAAGCCTTGTAGGAGCCCCGCCAGGGGCGAGCTCTTCGTCCACGCCAGCCAAAAGCTCGCCCGTAAACGGGCTCCTACAGGAGAGGAGAAGGAACGGCAACCGCCCGGATCCATGTTTGCTGCGCGACAGCGCGCCACCGATGGTGGGGCGTGAACTCCCACAGAGTCAGAAGCTCGAAAATCCGCTTACCGCTTACCGCTTACCGCTTACCGCTCACCGCCTAGTCAATGTCCTTGCCTTGTGGCTTCGGGCGCTCCGAATTGAGAACGACGAATTCGGGCTCCTCGACATCGATACGCATCGCGGTCAATGCGCCGCCCCAGACGCAACCGGTATCGATCGCATAGACGCCGAGCCCGGCAAACCGACCGAGGGTCGACCAGTGGCCGCAGACGATGCGCAGGTCGCGGTGCACGAGTCCCGGTACCGAGAACCACGGATAGTGGCCGGGGTGTTGCGTGCCAGGCATGCCTTTTTCCTGGAAGGCGATGCGTCCGCGCACATCGCAGTAGCGCATGCGGGTCAGCACGTTGATGCCGGCGCGCAGGCGATCGATGCCGCGCAGGCGTGGCGACCAGGTATCCGGCTTGTTGCCGAACATCTGGCGCAGCAGGCGCTTGTGGTCATCGGCGCGCAGGCGTGCTTCGATTTCGCGCGCCACGCTTTCGGCGCGGGCGATATCCCAACTCGGCGCGAGGCCGGCGTGGATCATCATCGTGCCGAGGTCGCGGTCGACGTGCAGCAGCGGGCGCTGGCGCAGCCAGGTCAGCAGTTCATCGCGATCGGGTGCAAACAGAACCGCACGCAGTTCCGGGTTGACCCGGGCCTGATCCTGCTCGCTGCGCGTGCTGACGGCGAGCAGGGACAGATCATGATTGCCGAGCGTGACCACGGTGTGCGCGTTGAGCGATCTGACCAGACGCAGCACTTCGAGCGACTGCCCGCCGCGATTGACCAGGTCGCCGCAGAACCACAGCGCATCACGTGCCGGATCATAGCCGAGCTTGTCGATCAGGCGCGCCAGTTCGTCGTAGCAACCCTGGATGTCGCCGATCGCCCAGACCGCCATGTCAGCAACGCTCGATCATGCGACCGGGAAACCGCCCCGCGATGATCATCAATGCAGGGTCCGTGGAATCGACAGCACGAATGAGGGGATGTCGGCATCAAAATGGGTGCCGTCCTCGGCGAGCATCTGGTAGCTGCCACGCATGGTGCCGACTGCGGTTTCGAGTACCGCTCCGGAGGTGTAGTCGTAGCCTTGTCCGGGGCTCATCCACGGTTGCTCGCCAACGACGCCGTCGCCGCGCACTTCCTGGACGTCGCCATTGCCGTCGGTGATGATCCAGTGGCGACTGAGCAGCCGCGCGCCGACGCTGCCGCGGTTGCGGATCGTGATCTTGTAGGCAAACACGTAGTGGTTGTCCTGCGGTTTCGACTGTTCATCGAGGAACCGGGTTTCAACCGAGACGGCGATGTCGTGCAGCTTCTTGGTGGCCATGGCCTGATTGTCGGGGAGTGGGCGACGCGCGGCAAGCCGCACGACTCGCGAGGGCGAATCCGGATCGCCGGCAGCTCAGCTTCGCGATGCCTCAAGCGCGTTCAAGATGATTGCCGGCTGGCCAGAAAAACGGCGAGGCGGACGAAGGATTGCGGCGACAGTTGCTCGGCGCGCGCGCCAGGGTCGATATCGACTGCCCTGAGATCTTCGGCGCTGGCCAGTCCATCGAGCGAGTTCGACAGTGTCTTGCGGCGCTGGCCGAAGGCGGCGCGGACGAGCTGCTTGATCAAATCAAGTTGTTCAAGCGGTCGCTCTTCGCGCGGCAGGGGAGTCAGCCGGACAACGGCGGAATCCACCTTGGGTGGCGGGCGGAACGCGTGCGGCGGTACCGGCAGCAACGGTTCGACTCGACAGGCCAGCTGCAGCATCACGCTGAGGCGCCCATAGACCTTGCTGCCCGGCGCGGCGGCCATGCGCTCGACCACTTCGCGCTGCAACATGAAATGCATGTCCGCAATCGCATCGAGATGATCGATGCAGTGGAACAGGATCGGCGAGGAGATGTTGTAGGGCAGGTTGCCGACCACGCGCAGCTTTTCGCCATCACCCGAAAGCTGGTCGAGATCGACCGCGAGCACATCGGCATTGATGATCTCGACCTCGCCGACGTCGGCACAGCGCGCCCTGATCCGCGGCACCAGATCGCGATCAAGCTCGATCACGGTCAGTTTGCCGGCCTTGCGCAGGATCGGCAGGGTGATCGCGCCATCCCCTGGGCCGATCTCGACGATGCGCTGACCGGGGTGCGGATCAATCGCCTGGACGATGCGCGAGATGATCTCCTGATCGCACAGGAAATGCTGGCCGAAGCGCTTGCGCATGACATGGGGCGAATCGGCGAATCGTTCGGAGTATCGGGTCACAGTACGCTCTGTATGGGAAAGCAGGCATTCAAGTTTGCGGCGGAAGACGTAGCATGACCCCTTAAAATATTCGGGCTAAACTGTCGGCATAGGAGAGTGCCATGAAAACCTTTACTGCGGTGGTTGAGAAATGTGCCGAGACTGGCCTCTACGTCGGCCATGTTCCGGGATTTCCCGGTGCGCACTCACAGGGACGCACACTTGATGAACTCCAAGCCCATCTGCAGGAAGTAGTTTCGATGTTTCCTGAAGATGGTGAGCCGAAGTTCGAAGCGGAATTCGTCGGAACCCAGCAGGTTGCGGTCTGACTGCTGGGAATCTTGCCGGTACTCAAGCCGCAAGAATTGGTGCGTTGTCTGAAACGCCCGGGTTTCTTCGAGGTGCGGCAAAAGGGATCGCACAAGCAGTTCCGCCATGCTGATGGTCGCGCGACCACCGTGCCGTTTCACAAGGGCTACGACATCTCGCCAGTGCTGCTTCGCAAGATCGTGGAGGACATCAAGGTTTCCGTAGAAAGCCTGTTGCGCGATTATTGATCGGATTCACGTCCAGCTCGCATCGGCTGGTGACAAGACTCCCTGTAAGTTGAAACCCGCATGCCGCTTCCTTCGCTGATCCGTCTGACCCTGCTCGGCATGATCTGGGGTGCGTCGTTCCTGTTTCAGCGCATCACCGTGCCGGTGGTTGGCGCGCCGTTCACGGCGGCGATCCGCCTGGCGCTGTCGGCGATCATGCTGGTTTTCGTGCTGCGCCTGCTCGGCCGATCGCTCGATCTGCGCCGGCAATGGCGGGCCTGGTTGTGGCTCGGCACGATCAGCGCGGCTGTGCCGTTCCTGTGCTTTGCCTATGCGGCGCGCAGCTTGCCGGCGGGCTATATGGCCGTGATCAATGCGACCGTACCCTTGCTGACGGTGATTTTCGCCTCGCTGTTGTGGCGCGCGCGGCCGTCGTGGTCGAAGCGCATCGGCGTGGTGGTCGGGCTGATCGGTGTTGGCGTGTTGGCGCGCTATGGCAGCCTCGGCATGAATCAACAGACCCTGATCGCGATTGGCCTGTGTTTTGTCGCTTCGGCCCTGTACGCCTACAGTTCGCTGTTTATCCGCCAGCGCCATGCCAGTGTAAATCCACTCGTGCTGGCGGGTTCGAGTCAGCTCGGCGCGGCCACGGCGATCCTGCCACTGGGTCTGTTCAATCTGCCAACCAGCCTGCCGTCAACCGGCGTGATTGTCTCGCTGCTCGTGCTCGGCCTGGTCTGCACCGGCCTTGCCTACGTGCTCTATTTCCGCTTGATCAGTGATGTCGGCAGCGAGAAGGCGGTGACCAATACCTTCCTCGTTCCGGTGTTTGCGCAGCTCTGGGGTGCCTTGTTCCTGCATGAGCACCTGACCCTGGCCGGTGCGCTGGGCTTCGCCCTGGTTCTGCTCGCGGTCGCCCTCGTGCTGGAAATCCATCCGTGGCGGCAGCGCATGCGGCATCCAGCCTGAAAGCATGTCCACAAGCCGAGATCTCGTGAAATGGAATCACCCGCCTGCTGCGAGCGCTCCTGGTGGGTTCGATCTGTGATCGAACGCTTCTGACCTTGTGGGGGGGGGAAGTCGTCAGCGCGCAGCGCCGACCCACCAAGGCAGCAATGCTCCAAGCGGACTCAACCAACCATCCCAATCGCCAACCTGAGCGCCGCGCGCAGGCTGCCGGCATCGGCGCGCCCCGTACCGGCGAGATCAAGCGCCGTGCCATGGTCGACCGAGGTGCGCACATAGGGCAGGCCGAGCGTCACATTGACTGCATGACCGAAACCGGCGTGCTTGAGCACGGGCAGGCCCTGGTCGTGATACATCGCGAGCACGGCATCGAAGTGCTGCAGATGCCTTGGCACAAATGCCGTGTCCGCAGGCAACGGGCCGATCAGGTCGAAGCCTTCACTGCGCAATTGCTCGATGACCGGCGTGATCGTCTGGATTTCCTCGCGGCCCATGTGACCGCCTTCACCGGCATGCGGATTGAGACCGAGCACAGCGATGCGCGGCCTGTCGATGGCGAAGCGCTGGCGCAGGTCGGCATGCAGGATGCGCAGGGTGCTTGTCAGTCCTTCGCGCGTGATCGCGGCGGGAACGGCCGACAGCGGCAGATGGGTCGTGGCCAGGGCGACGCGCAGATGTTCGGCGACGAGCATCATCACGACCTCGCAACCAGCCCGTCCGGCGAGGAACTCGGTATGGCCGGAAAAGCCGATACCGGCGTCGTTGATGATGCCTTTGTGCACCGGCGCGGTGACGATCGCATCGAACTCGCCGCGTTGCGCGCCTTCGGCGGCGCGACTGAGGATATCGAGCACATGAGGAGCATTGTGCGGATCAAGCTGGCCGGCGCGTGACGGCACGGCCAAGGCGATATCGATGATGGCGCTGCTTCCGCGCTTCCAGACATGCTTGTCGCCAGCATAGGGATCGAGCGCAAGTCGCTGCCCGCTGGCCTGCGCACGTTCGACGAGCAGTTGCGCGTTGCCGATGAAAACGAGGTCGGCGGCGAATTCTTCGGCCGCGATCGCGGCGAGCAGTTCGGGGCCGATGCCGGCGGGTTCGCCGGCGGTCAGCGCAAGCCGCGGTCGCTCAGCTACCGGTTCCGGTGGCACCGGCGGCTCCGGGCAAACGGATCTCGATATACGCCTCGGAGCGGATCTGGCGCAGGAAGCTGGCGTACTCCTCTTCGGCCTTGCGCGCGCCGAGGGTCTGGCGGGCCTTGTCGCGCTCGGCTTCGGCCGTCTTGTCCTTGGTCCGCGTCGCCAGCGGTTCGAGGATGTGCCAACCGGCGTCGCTCTGGAACGGCTCGCTGATCTCGCCGACCTTGGTATTCGTGAGAGTCTCGGCGACCTTGCTGCCGTAAGCGTTCTTGATGAACCAGCCCATGTCGCCACCGATGTTGGCAGTCACCGTGTCGTTGGAGTACTCCTTGGCCAGCTTGGCAAAATCCTCGCCGGCAAGGATTCGAGCGCGCAGCTCGCGAACCGTCTTTTCAGCCTGGCTGGCGCTGACGATCTCGGTGATACGCACGAGGATGTGGCGCGCGTGGTATTCGGTGACGAGATCGCCGGTTGGTTCGCGACGCTCGATCAGTTTGATGATATGGAAACCGTTCGGCCCGCGTACGGGTGGCGCGGTCTGTCCAGGCTGCAGCTTTTCGGCGATCTCGGAAAATGCCGGCGGCACTTCGTCGTAGCCGCGCCAGCCCAGATCGCCGCCGTCCAGCGCGTTCTGTGCATCGGAGTAGCGGATGGCCGCCGCAGCGAAATCCATTCCGCCCTGGATCTGCCTGGCTACGTCCTCGGCCTTGGCTTGGGCCGCAGCGATCTGGTCGGGCGTTGCGCCATCGGGCAGGGTGATCTGGATATGCCCCAGATGGAGTTCGCCGCGCTTGACGCCACCGCTCTTGAGGAGCAGTTCGATCTCGGTATCGCTGACCTGGACGCGGCTCTGAACCACGCGCTGACGCAGTTTCTGGATCAGCGACTCATCGTGCACATTGCCGCGGAACTGCTCCCAGGACATGCCCTGACGCAAGATCGCCTGGCGCAACTGATCGACGTCCATGCGGTTCTGCATGGCGATCTGGCCGAGGGTCTGATCGACCTCGGCATCGGCAAGCCGGATGCCGGTTTCATCGGCCTTGGCAATCTGCAGCTTGCTCATGATCATGCGATCGAGCACCTGACGCTCGAGTTCGTCGACTGGCGGCAGTTGCTGTGGATTGTTCGCGTATTGGGCGCGGATCGTGGCGACCTGGCGATCGAGTTCGCTGCGCAGGATCACGTCGCCATCGAGCACAGCGACGATGCCATCAAGCTTTTCGGTCGGCATCAATTGAGCCTGGGCCAGCGGCGCGCCAAGGACGAAAAGCAGGATCAGGGAGACAAGCAGCTTGTTCATGCGCATGAAGATTCCGCAGGAGCCGGAAGAAACGGGGCTGGATTGTAAGGGGCCGGGGGCGCAGCGGCGTTAACAAAAAGTGCGCCGATGCGCCGGTTCCGATGTGCGTTTGCGCTTGCCGGAGCCAACATTATTGGTAGCCGAGAATAGCACGGCGCAGGAAATCGCCGGTTTTCTGGCCGACCGAGCCGACGCCCTTGAACTCGACCTCGAAGTACAGGGCATTGGACATGTCGCGCTCGATGTTGTGCACATAGCGACGCGCCAGCAGACGCCAGGCGACGCAGCAACTGTCGTGCTCGATGCCGGCAAAGGCCTCCAGCGTCTTGCGATCGAACATCGAGTAGTTCCAGCGGCCGACCAGACGCCAGGATTGATTCAACGGGATCAGCACCGAGGCATCGGCCTGTTCGAGCAGGTCGCGCCGGAAGCGGTAGGAAAGGTTGAACACGCCTTCCTTGCCGAAGCGGTTCTGGATGCCGACCGCCGACAGCTCGGTCTGGTCGGAATTGGGATTCCACTGGTTCGAGAATGTCGCGCGCCAGCGGTCGTTGATGCGCAGGTCGAGTTCGCCGACGTAGGTCGAGCCGTTGAACGCGGTTTGCGTTTGGCCCGGCAGCTGCACGCGCTGGTCGTCGAAATAGCGGATCTGGCCGATGCTGGCCGAGATGCGTTCATTGCCCGTGCTGTCCTCGATAAGGCGCGAGGTGACCGCGACGGTGAGATTGTTCGCATCCATCTGGCGGTCGGCGCCGACGAAGCGGTTGCTGCGGAACAACTGGCCGAAACTGAAAGGCACTTCCTGGGTGTCGAACAACGGCAGGTTGTCCTGGTCGCGAAACGGCACGCGCAGGTAATAGGCGCGCGGTTCGAGTGTCTGCGTGTAGCCATTGCCGCCGAAGTCGAGCGCGCGTTCGAAGCGCAGGCCGGCATCGACACTGGCGATCGGTGTGCCGCGGTGCGGCGACTTGTCGGTATCGCGATCGATCTGGTAGCTGGTGTAGCGAAAGCCAAGTTCAGGCCGCACGAACCATGCTGCCGTCTCGATCGGCCAGGCCAGGTACGGATACAGATCGAGGCGGCGTGCATCGACGGCATTGTCCTTGCTGAAGGACACGTACTCGGAGCGGATCCCCGCGTCGAGGTTGCCGACCAGGGTCTGATCGGCATCGAAGGTGGCGCGCGGCAGGCGCCGATACGGTTCGACCGAATTGGGCAGGGTCGGATCGGTGATCTGGTATTCATCGCCGCCGACGCTGGCCTTCCACCAACGGCCCTGGCCACGAAAGTAGGCGCTCGATGGCAACAGGGTGGTCGCGGCGATGCTCAGACTGCGTCCGAAATCCTCGAAATAGCTGTCATCGGAAACATGATTGAGGTCGACGGTGGCGCCCCAGTTGGCATTGAAGCGGGTTGCATCATCCCAGTGCAGCAGGCTGCGGTGCCGGTCCGTATCACGGTCGTTCGGCAACCACTCGGCCTCGACCGTGCCGTGGCTGGTATTGGTCAGATATCGGAACTGCCCGCCAAGCATGAGCCCACGCTGGGTCATCAGGCGTGGCGTCAGCGTCGCATCGTAGTTCGGCGCGAGGTTGAGGTAATACGGCGCGGCGATATCGAATCCGCGCTGGTTGTCGTAACCGAGCGAGGGATAGAGGAAACCGGACTTGCGTCGATCATCGAGCGGAAAGCTCGCGTACGGCAGCCAGAACACCGGCACGTCGCCGACGCGGAATGTCACATCGTGGGCACGGCCGATGCCGTTGGCCTGGTCGAGTTCGATGTCGGCCGCGCGGAATTCCCAGCCCGGTGAATCGAGAGGACAGGTCGAGAACGTGGCCTGATCGAGTGTCGCATGCTCACTGTCGGCCAGCACGGCTGTTGCGGCGCGGCCATTGCCGCGTGAGGACAGCAACTGGTAGCGCACCTGGTTGACCGTGGCCCGATTCGGCTCGGTGGTTCCACTGGCATCGCCGGCCGAGAGCAGCATGTCGCGATCCTGATAGCGGACATTGCCCTGGGCGGTCCACTCAGTCGATGTGCGCGCGTAGGTGAAACGATCGGCGCGAATCAACTGGTCGAGCTGCTGGATGCTGGCATCGCCCTCGAGCACATAGCTGTCGCCATCGCTCGACTGGGTCTGGCGGCCCTTGATTTCGGTATCGGCGAGGGTGCGTTCGCCGCTGGTCGGCAGGCCGGGCACGTAGAAATCGAGCAGGTCGTTCTTCCGGCACAGCGACCAGTCCGGTGTCGGTTTTTTGCAGACCAGACTACCGATCGGGCAGCTCGGCGAATCCACTGCGGCCCAGGCCGGCGTGGACAGGATCAGGACAAGGGCGGCCGGGATGGCTCGGCGGCGTTGGCCGCGAAATGTTGGGAGCAGCACGATCGTTGGATTCGCCTAGGGCTCGGGACGCGCTAGTGTAATGCCTCGCAGCCGGTTGGACTTGATTCGGCCAGTCTGCAAATGCGTCTGTGAGATTGAAATTTCCGTCACTTCCCGGCCCATGGAACCATTCATGGTCTGAAATTCATCAAGAAGCGGTCCCTGCACAGGCATGTACTCGCCCGGATGGGAAGAATTCGACAGGTTGTCAACTGTATTGGGGCGGAACCGCCGCAGGCGATTCCGCCGTTCGCGAGCCATGACCTACGCCTGATTTGTGCCGAACCCGGCCAGGGAGTTGATGTGGGCGATCGTCGATTCGTAGAGCGCAGTCAGGCTGTAGCCGCCTTCCAGGGTTGAAACCAGGCGGCCTTCGGCATGACGTTCGGCGATCGCCACGAGCTCGGCGGTCACCCAGGCATAGTCCTCGGAATCGAGGTTCAGATTGGCCAGCGGGTCGAGTCGATGGGCGTCGAATCCTGCCGAGATCAGCACCAGTTGCGGCGCAAATCGCTCGAGTTCCGGCAGGATGCGGCTGACGAAGGCCTCGCGGAACTCGCTCGATCCGGCGCCGGACGCGAGCGGCACATGGACGAGATTGCCGACGCCGCGCTGGCTGACGCCACCGCTGCCCGGATACAGCGGCGACTGATGCGTCGAGGCATACATGACTCGCGCATCGCTGGCGAAGATGTCAGCGGTGCCATTGCCGTGATGGACATCGAAATCGACGATCGCGATGCGCTCGATGGCGCGCGTGGCAAGGGCGTGGGCGGCGGCGATAGCGATGTTGTTGAACAGGCAAAAGCCCATCGCCGTGTCATGCGTTGCATGATGGCCAGGTGGTCGTACCGCGCAAAATGCCCGAGTGTGCGAATCGCCGAACACGGCATCGACGGCGGCACAGGCGGCACCGGCGGCACGCAGGGCGGCCTCCAGTGAATGCGCGGACATCGCCGTGTCGGCATCGAGGAAAACCTGGCCGTGTGCGGGCGATGCCGCAACCAGCGCATCGATCATGGCCGGCGCGTGCACGCGGACAAGTTGCTCGCGCGTGGCCAGAGGTGCTTCGATGCGTTCGGTTTTCGCGCAGGCAGGATCTTCGAGCGCGCGCAGGACAGCCTTCAGTCGTGAAGGCGATTCGGGATGTCCGGTTCCGGGTTCATGATCGAGGCAAGTCGCGTGGGTATAGACCGGGATGGCCATGCGGCATCGCTCAGCGCCTGACGCGCTCGTGTTGCCAAAGCACTTCGCCGTGGGCAGAGGCCCGTGCCAGCACGCGGGCGATGACGAAGAGCAAGTCGGAAAGCCGGTTCAGATAGCGAGTCGCCTCGCCGCGCACGGCCTCTTCGCGCGCAAGGGTGACGACTGCGCGCTCGGCACGCCGCGCGATCGTGCGCGCCAAATGGCATTGCGCGGCCGCCATGCCGCCGCCGGGCAGGATGAATTCCCTGAGCACCGGCAGATCCGCGTTGAATCCATCAAGCTCGCGTTCGAGTCTTTCAATATCGCTGTCGTGGACCAGAGCCATGCCCGGGATGCACAACTCGCCGCCGAGGTTGAACAACTCATGCTGGATGCGGATCAGGGTTTCGCGAACGTCTTCTGCAACCTCGCAGGCGAGCACGGTGCCGATCGCGCTGTTCAGTTCATCGACCGTGCCATAGGCGTTGACGCGCAGCGAATCCTTGCCAACGCGCGAACCGTCGCCGAGGCCGGTCGTGCCGTCGTCACCGGTTCGCGTATAGATTTTCGAGAGGCGGTTACCCACGTTTCTCGCTGGCCTCGGATGGTGCCGACAGCACGCGCAACCAGCGTGCGCCGATCACATGCGCGGCAACCGCAACGCAGACATAGGCCGCAGTCGTGCGCAGATAGCCCAGGTACCAGTCGCCCATGTTCTCGATCCAGCCAGCGAAGCTGCGCATCGGCACGCTGTCACTGAGCCAGTAGAAGCTGCCATTGGAAATGACGAAACAGACGCTGGTTGCAAGCACCAGTGAGGTGGCGAGCAGAACCAGCGAGCGCACCCCAATCTCCTCGTGCAAGCGGCGCAGCAGGGAGCCGCCAAACGACATCGCGGCATACGCGGCGAGCAGGAACCAGTAGGCCGCCGACATGCAGTAGTGGTTCCAGAAATTGAGGCCCTGGCTGTTGATGACCAGGAAATCGACGAATACGGCCAGCGCCATCAACAGCGGGAAGGCCCAGCGCAGCGAACTGCGCAGATAGAAGCCGGCGACGAAGAATACTGCCCACGAGGCATCCGGCAACGCGCCGAAATGGTTGATTCGCGTGCCTGCCATGACCAGGGCGAGGACGAGGAAGATGGCGATGCGCTGACGCGGGGAGAGGTTCATTTTTGCGGATTCCGGAGACTGCACGATGCCTATCTTAGCCGATGATCACCGCGCCGGCTCGGCATGGGCCGGCATCAATCCACCTCGAACCGGCTGCTGTTGATGCAGCGCACCTCGAATTGCCCGTTCGCATAACGCAGGCGCGAGACGCGTGCGTGGTCGACGCCAATGCCGAGCGCGCGCCCTGGTGGCAAACCGAGTGCGTGGCAAAGCACGGCACGGATTGATCCGGCATGTCCGATCGCCAGCACGCAGTCATCGTTGCCGGTTGATGCAAGCAGGGAAGCCAGCCAAGCACCGGTGCGCCGCAATACATCGGCAAAGCTCTCGCCCTCGGGCGCTTCCTGGATCACCCAGTTGTTGAACCAATGCCGATGATTTTCCTTGTCGTTCTGCATGATCTCGCTCCAATGCCGGCCGTTCCAGCGGCCGAAATCGGCTTCGCGCAAACGCGGATCGCTGAGTGGCTCGATCGCGAATGCCGCCGCAAAGACCTGGGCGGACTGCTGGGTACGGCGCAGGTCACTGGTGAACAAAAAACGAGGTGGCGAACCGTTCCAGGTTGCCGCGAGCCGCTGCACGTCGGTGAAGCCACGCGCCGACAGAGGCAGGTCGGCATGACCGATGCAGATGCCCGGGCGCGCTTCGGTCTGGCCATGTCGGACGAGGATCAGATCCATCGGTGTCTTGATCCTGGATTCGGAGGATCCCCGGGCGTACCGGGGGTCTGATTGCCAGTCTGCCTCAGTGCCGATCAAAGCGCATCGAAATTGAGGATTGCATTGGTCACCAGCGGATAGCTGCCGATCGTTGCCGCACGCCACATCGGATTGATCGCAAGCAGCGAGATGTGGCCCTTGCCGCAACGCGCATCGACCACGCCGGCGTGTTTGGCCAAGGTGCCGCCGTTGTCGAGCAGGCCGGAGACGAGCAGATCGTCTTTGTCGGCGAAGCGCAGCAGGGCGCGCGGGTGCTGACTTTCCGGAAGCAGAAACAGGTTGTTGCGCGCCTGTTCCGCGTTAAGCGGCAACGCCTGCCACGGTTTGACCGAGGGCAACTCGGGTGGATCGACATAGCCGGCGCCTTGCGGAAGATCGATGTCGTCAGCACCACCGCGACCAGTCGGGCGCTTGTGATCGCCGGCGTTGACGATGCGACCGTCGCCACGAATCTGGTTGCTGACCTTGAAGGCCATGCCGCTCTCGGAGTAGACCGTGAATGGCTTGTCGTAGCCCCAGGTCACCGGGCTCGGGCTTTCCGTGGTCTGCGCGCGCACCAGTGTTCCGACGATGCGCAGGTCACCGGGCTTGGCCACACTGACGCCCGGAGCCAGGCCATTGTCGATGGCGAACTCGGCCGTATCCATTGAGGTAATCAGCAGACCGCCCTCGCGGACGAAGCGCTTGAGGTGATCGACGCCGCTGCCGCCCATGCCTGGGCGGATCTCGTCGGTGCTGTCGATAAGTCCGAGGTTCGGCGTCAGCGCGGTCTTCTTCCACCCCATCGCATTGCCATGCATCGGCAGACCGTCGATGAGCAGGCGCGAATCGCCGTAGCCGACCGGGCCGAACAGGATCACGTCGTAGCGTTTGCGCAGGTCGTCGTTGCGCGCGACATCCTGGGTGCTGATGTAGCTGAACGGGATGCCGAGATCATCAAGCGCCATGCGCCACCAGCCCTCGGTCTGCGTGCCGATCCAGGTGTGCATGATCGCCACGCGCGCCAGGCCGAGCTTGCGCGTCGAAACCTCGGGCACGCTGTCGGTGTTGAACACATCGAGTCCGAGCCCGGCGGCAGCCTTGTCGAAGCTGGAATCGGCACGCCGTGCAATCAATGAGCCCGCAGCGAACTGACGCTCGCCAATCTTGAAGGCCTCGCGGGCGATCTCGATCGATGTACCTTTCGCGGCGAAGCGCAACGAGGCCAGTTCAGCCGAGGCCGGATTGGTGATGATGCGGATCGTGCCATTGCCTTGAGCGGTTTTGGTTGGCAGCGGCCAGGTCACGGCCTGCATCGGTGCCTTGAGCAAGGCCGCATCGGTCACGCGCATGAGATCGACGCCGAACTGATCGCCAAGCGACCAGCCGGTGTCGTCATACGGATGCTTCTGCGGATCGTCCGGCGACCAGTACTGGCGATCGAGCAGGACATCGGCGATGCGCGAGTAAGGCTGGTCCATGCGCACGACATAGCTGCCGGCCGGAAACGTGCGCGTGGTCGGCGCATCGTCGGCCTTTTCCTTCTTGTCTTCGTCAGACACGGCTTTTTTTTCGCCGGAAGCTGGATCGTCAACGCCGCATCGAGACGCTGCACCTCGATTTTCTGCCGCTGCAGGATTTCCAGCAACTTGCGTTGTGCACCGCCACGCGGGTCATCCGCAGAAAGTACATAGCCGGCCGGGCCGGAATCACTCGCCTTGGTCACCGAGCGCTTGGACTTGAGCCAGAAGTTGCGCAGGAATGCCTGGCTGTTGCCGGCGAAATAATCGAGCGCAGTCAGCATGGCGCTTTGTGAATAAGTGTTGTTGTTGCGTTGCGACCACGTCACCTTGGCGTGCGGCGGATTCGGCCGGTACCAGGTGCGCTCGTATTCATCCGGATAGAGGATCCGCTCCTCGGTGTCGGCGCCGCCATTGCCGAAGGTTTCGTACAGCCGGCTGATGCCGTTGTGGGTGGCGGCGATAAACATCAAATAGCCCGGACTCCAGGTATCGAACTCGCCATGCGTGAACACGCCGGGCAGTCCGAGCCGGGTCAGCGTATCGACATTGTTCCAGCCGAGCTGCTGCCACTCGCCGACCAGCAGCGGATCAATCCAGGCGTTGTACGGGCCTGCGCCGACCGTGTTGTCGTAGAGGAAGGGCACCGACTCGTGCATGTCGTGCAGCACCTGGGCATGCCAGCCGGTGTAGGTATTGATGACATTGCGGGTCAGCGCCAGCGAGGCCAGCATCGCGTCGCGGTTGTTGTCGTGGGCAACGTAGTGGCCCCAGTACAACAGTGGCGGGTATTGCTTCTCCGGATTCGCCCGGTGCCAGTTGTAGGCATCAACCTTGCGTTCCCAGCCATCGGTTTCGACAACCGGCGTGATCAGGGTGATCATCTTCGAGCGGATCGCACGGATATATGGCGCCTCATCAACCGTGAGTCGATAGGCCAGCTCCATCAGCGAGGTTGGCGTTCCGGTTTCGTTCGAGTGGATTGTTCCGGTGATGTAGTAGACCGGCACCGTTTTTCCGATCAGCTCGCGGCGCGCTCGTCATCGAGACCGATCTTGCGCGGATCAGCCAGTTGCGCAAGTCGCTCGCGATTGCCATCCAGATCGGCCAGCAGCTTCTCGTCGGCAATCGCCACCGCGATCATCTCGCGGCCTTCCTCGGACTTGCCGATGCTGAACACCCTGACCCGCGGGCTGCTCGCCTCAAGCGAGCGGAAATAGTCGTAGACCGTCTTCAGGCGCGGCAGCATGTTTGGCGACCCGGAAACATCGCCAAGCGCCTTGGCCGGCGTCGGCACCTTGTCCGAGGTCGGCGGGTAATCGGTCAACTGCGTATTGAACGACGGATCGGTCGTGTACCTGGCGATCTGCTCGCCGTACCACTGATCGACCTTCTGCGTCGGATCGGCGGCGAAATGTGCTTCCAGCGGAGAGGTCGCGTGCACGTTGGCCGCACACAGCAATACGGCAAGTGAAGCAAGAATGCGTTGCATGGACTTCCCCGGTTGAGTCTTCAAGCATGAATTCCCGGCATTCTGTCAGAGTGGACTCCCCGCGCTGGAGTGGCATCAGTCATTGAAGCTCAATACCGCTCGTATCGCGGGTATCGATCAGCCATGAATCATAGTCAACATCCAGACTGCGCTTGTCGTTTAACGTTAAGCGTTATATATTCCCGGTATGATCTTGAGCTTTCGCTGTGTCGACACGCAGGCACTCTTCGAGACTGGCAAGTCACGCCGGTTCTCGGCCATTGTCACCGTCGCAGCTCGCAAGCTGGGTCACCTGGGTGCAGCCTACGAGTTGCGCGATCTGCGCTCGCCGCCGGGCAATCGTCTGGAGGCGCTCAAAGGCGATCGGGCGGGGCAGCACAGCATCCGTATCAACGACCAGTTTCGCATCTGCTTTGTCTGGAATGGACAACACGCGGAGCAAGTCGAGATCGTGGACTATCACTGACGGAGAATGACGATGATCAAAAATGGCATGCGCCCGGTACATCCCGGCGAAATCCTCCGCGAGGATTTTCTGCTCGAGCTCGGCATGAGCGCCAACGCGCTGGCCAAGGCTTTGAATGTGCCCGCGCCGCGCGTCAACGATATCGTGCGCGAGCGGCGTGGCATCAGCGCCGATACCGCATTGCGGCTGGCGCGCTATTTCGACTCGTCGCCACAGTTCTGGCTCAACCTGCAGACTGCCCATGATTTGCGCGTCGCGGAAATCGCAGCGGGAAAGAAAATCGAGCGAGAGGTGGCTGTGATTTCCAAGGCGGCCTGACGGGCAGTTTCTTCTCCCCTCGGGAGAGGATTCGCGGCTCATGGTGGGTTCGATCTGTGATCGAACGCTTCTGCTTGGATGACCGAAAGGCGTCAGCGCGCAGCGCCGACCCACCTGGTAAAAGCCGGCATGTGCGCGGGCTTCGTTGTCTTGCCTCGCGTTGCTGCTTCGCCGTTGGGTCCAAGAAGTCTCTCGATCCATTTCCAAACGACAAAGGTGCGATCAAGTGACAGGGAGAGGGAGCGGGCCAAAGGCGGCCTCTCCAAAACCGGAGCTATGCCGAAAGCACGGCGATTTGCCGCGCATACCTGAAATCGCCATGTCAGCCTTTATCATGGGCACATGAACGAGATGCACGATATCGCCATTGTTGGTGGTGGGCTGGTGGGTTCGAGTCTGGCTATTGCCCTGGAGGGCTGCGGCTTTCGGGTTGCGTTGATTGAGGCGGCGGTGCCCAAGATTTCCGAGCAACCGAGTTACGACGAGCGCAACCTTGCCCTGGCGCGGGCCAGCATCAATGCGCTCGAAGCGCTGGGCGTGTGGGCGCATACGAAGAATCAGGCGGCGCCGATCGAGCGTATCCAGATTAGTCGGCGCGGTGAATTCGGTACGGTGAAGCTGGACGCGGCAAAGCTCGGCCTGCCGACCTTTGGCGCGGTGTTGCCGGCGCGTGAGCTTGGCAATGCCTTGCTGCATCGGCTCGATGAATGCCATGGCCTGACCCGGATTGCACCGTCCCAGCTGACGGCGATTGAAAGCCGTGCGGAGGCGATTGATCTCTGCGTGCGCGAAGGCGATGTCGAGCGTCGCCTGTCGACGCGTCTGCTGGTCGGTGCGGACGGAACCGGATCGTTTGTGCGTGGGCATTTCGGCATCGGCGTGCAGCGTACCGACTATGCGCAGAGCGCCATCGTCACCACCGTCACCACCGGGCGTGCGCTGGATGGCGGCGCGTTTGAACGTTTCACCGATAGCGGGCCGGTTGCCTTGCTGCCGCGCGGTCGTCATCTCGGCGGACTCGTTCTGACGGTCGCCAGCGAGGATGCCGCACGCGTCGCCGCACTCGATGACGCGGCCTTCATTGCGTTTGTGCATGAGCGCTTCGGCTACCGGGCCGGACGACTGAGTCGGCCCGGTAAACGCAAGCCGTATCCACTTGCGCGTGTGCTGGCCGATGCGTTGACCGCGCCGCGCATGGTGCTGATTGGCAATGCCGCGCAGACCGTGCATCCGCTCGGTGCGCAGGGTTTCAATCTCGGCTTGCGTGATGCCTTGAGCTTGTCCGAATTGTTGATTGAGGCGAAGCGAGCCGATGCCGATCCAGGCGGTGCCGATCTACTCGCGCGCTATGTCGAACGACGCACGCCTGATCGCGCGGCGACCACGTCGTTCAGCGATGATCTGGTGCGTCTGATGGGCAATGAATCTCCACCGTTGCGGCTGCTGCGCTCGCTTGGGTTCACCGCGCTCGATCGCTTGGCACCGCTCAAGCGACGTGTCGCGCTGCGTGGCATGGGCTTTCGTGGAGATGTCTCACAGCTCGGATTGAGCCGATGAATCGTCGCGGCGAAATGGACGTGATCGTGGTCGGTGCCGGCATCGCCGGATCGGCCATGGCGCTGGCCCTGGTGCGCGATGGTTTCGATGTCGCCTTGATTGAGGCGCGTTCGCCACCCGCATGGAATGTGGAAGGCGAAGTCGATGCGCGCGTGGTCGCACTCGCTGCCGATGCGGTGGCCTTGTTCGAGGATCTCGGCGTCTGGCCCGATGTGCTCGCTGCGCGCGCCAGTGCGTATCGACGCATGCATGTATGGGATGCATTGGCGCCGGGTCAGCTTGAGTTTGATTCGGCTGATCGCGGTGAGGCAGCGCTGGGCTGGATTGTCGAAAACCGTCTGCTCCAGCATGTGCTGTGGCGGGCGCTGGGCAAGGCCGTCGATCACGGCCAAGCGCTGTCCTTGCGCTGCCCGGCGGAAGTCACCACGGTCGAGAATGAGGCTGATGGCGTGATCGTGAATCTGGCCGATGGCACGCGCCTGCGCTCGCGCTTGTTGATCGCCGCCGATGGTGCGAACTCGCCAATCCGCCAGCAACTGGCCATTGGCACGCGTGATCGTGATTATGGGCAGCGTGCGATCGTCGCCCATGTCGGTACCGAGCGTGCGCACGAGTCGACGGCCTGGCAACGCTTCCAGCCCGGTGGGCCGCTGGCATTTCTGCCGCTTGCCGATGGCCGCTGTTCGATCGTGTGGTCGCTACAAAGCGATGAAGCGACGCGACTGCTCGCACTCGATGAGGCGGCCTTCTGTGCCGAACTTGGTTGCGCACTCGATTTCCGTCTCGGTGCGATCACTTCGACGACGCAGCGCCACGCCTTTCCGTTGCGCATGCGTCTGGCCGAGCGTTATGCGGCAGGTCGGTCTGTGTTGATTGGCGATGCCGCCCATGCCGTGCACCCGCTGGCTGGGCAAGGCCTCAATCTCGGCTTGCGCGATGTGCGCAACTTGCGCGAGCAATTGCAGCGCGCCCGATCGCGCAACAGCGATCACGGCGCTGCCCAAGTGCTGCGTCGATACGAGCGCGAACGGCGCAGCGAGAACACCCTGGCTGCGAACAGTTTCAGCTTGATCGAAAGGAGTTTTGATTCCGACTTCACCGCGATCGCAGGTCTGCGTGGCCTCGCCCTCGGCGTGGCCAACCGCATCGCGCCGCTCAAGCGCTTGCTCGATGATGCGGCAGCCGGACGATTTTGAGAGCTGAGGGTTTTCACCTATTTTCCTTCGCTCAGAGGACAGAGGAATGGATCTCGGAATTGTTTGGCGCACGCTGATCGTAGGAGCAGGCTTCAGCCGCGATGCTCCTTGTCGCAACGTAGCGAAGCATCGCGGCTGAAGCCTGCTCCTACAAAGCCCGCGCAAACGCCATGGAGGCTGGGTTGCACTACGGGGTCGCTCCGCAATTTTATTGTCGCGAATGGCGGCTCAATCAAAGCCGTTTTGGAAGAGGTGATCGAGAACGGGGTGCCGGGTGAAGGCACCGACTTCAAAGGAATCAAGCGGTCGCTTGAAGCCGTCCTGATCGATGCTGTGGTTGAGGTTGGGACAGGCCGTGCGCGCCGGTGAATTTTCAGTCAGGCGCCAGTCGCCGCGATAGGTGCTTTCGAACAAGGGGTTGCGGGTATCACCGTTCAGTGCACCGTCTTCGCTGAAGTTGCACAGGAATTCCGTGATGAGAGGGGTGAATCCTGCGCTGGCGGTTGCCCCGTTGTTGCGGGCAATCAGGCCTTCCACATACACGTCGCCAATCCAGCTCGCGTTCTGGTCGAGCAGGCTGCCGGTGTTGTTGATGGCCGTCACCGAGTAGATGCTCACGTAGCTGGTGCGGCTGCCGTTGCCCAGGAACGAGAACATGCCACTTTCATTTCCGGTGATCAGGCTATTGCTGAATAGCGCATCATTGGTATCAAGACACAGGGCAGCGCCTAGCGTAGGCGAGTCGAGCAGGGCGGTCGCTTCCCAGTTGAGGTTGATATTCTCTCCGGATAGGTAGAGCACTTCGCCGCAGGTGTGACTTTCGCTGTGGTTGCCTCGCCATTCACTGCAGTATTGATTGGCCGGTAGGGCATCGCCATTGCAGGCGGCACCACTGATCGGCATGGTTTCCATTCCGGAGATGCCGGCAACTCGCAAGTTGAGCCCGGTGTTGTCAGCAGACGTGGCGTAAACGGCGCCGCCGCTGTCGCCAGCGACATTGTCGATGAATCGTGAGTTGGCCAGATCCACTGGCTGACCACTGGGGATCACGTACAGACCGCCGCCGGCCGTGCTCGCATGGTTCGCCGCAAGCCGCGTCGAGCGCAGTATCAGCGTGGAAGCGCCGACGTGGATGCCGCCGCCGTTGGTCGCCGTGTTGTTGCTGATGACCAGTGAGTCATTTGCGCCAGCATCTTTGGACTCGAAGCTTCCGCCTTGCAAGGCGATTGCGCCGCCATCGACAGCCTGGTTGCCGTCGATTATCCAGCCCCGCCCCATCAGCATCGGTGAGCCTTCGCTATAGAGGCCACCGCCGCGGCTTGTTGCCACGTTTTCGGAGATCATGCAGCCACCTGTGCCGCAATCACCATCGAATGCCGCAGCCGATGTCTGATCGATGGCAATGCCGCCACCATCAGTCGCCGTATTGTCATGGATGAGCAAGCCGGTGCTGCTTGGCATGGCAGTCAGAGTGCCGCCGACGATAGCCAGGCCGCCGCCACGATTGGCATTGTTGTGATGGATCTCGCTCGCGCCCATTTCGAATCGCACACCGGACTGGAGGCTGATGCCGCCACCCAAGGTCAGCGCCGTATTCGAAGAGATTTCGGCACCACTCATGCGCAGGCGGCCATTGCCGATCAGCGACATCGCGCCGCCACGATTGGCGTTGTTGTTGCTGGCTACGCCGGTGAATGCGATGTGGTAAGCCCGGGTATACCCGGCATAGAGGCCGCCGCCCTCGCCATCACTTGAGTTGTTGCTCAGAGCGACCAGCTCGCCGAGATCCACGTTCGGCAAGTCTGGCGTCGCCGCCGTGTAGTCGACAAAGGCATCGACATGGATGCCACCACCGCTGACCGTTGCGGTATTGCCCTCGATATCGGCGCTGGCAAGGCTCAAGCGTCCATAGCGCTCCAGATAGATGCCGCCGCCGCTGACACTGGCGACATTGCCAGACACCTCGACGTGGGCAGTTGGAGCGGCGATGACGTTTCCCTGTGCGGTGATGTACAAGCCTCCGCCAAGCGAGGCCGTGTTGTCATCGAGAAGCAAGGCCGGTTCGGCGCCAGCGATGATTTCGAGGGTGCCCCCAACCATGATGCCGGCCCCACGTTGTGCCGAGTTGTCGTGAATGCGGACATTGGCAACAGCCAGCCGCGAGTTGGCGAAAACGCGAATCGCGCCGCCATCGGTGGAGCTGTTATGGATGCCGCTGATCTCGACATTCTCAAGTAAGGTGTCGCTGCCCGAAAAAGTGTAGATAAACGGTGCGGTGATCACCGTCGTGGGTGACAGCGCGGTCACGGCACCGACATCCGGATTGGCCGCAGCGCAGCTCGAAAATCCGCCGATGATGTGAAGGTTGCTGTTGCTGATAAAGGCCTGCCCCGAGGTCTGTGCGCCGGAGACGAGATGGATTTCATCACCAGGCTGACTTGCGCCAACGGCGACAGCCAAGTTGCCATGAGTGCAATCAGGCGTGCTGCCAACGCTGAGGATGGCCGCACTCGCGGAGAGTGGGCAGAGTGTGGCTGCCAACATCGCGAGGTGGGTGAACAGTCGGGTTGAAGCCGGGTTTGCAATGGAAGTCTTCATGCTTGTGTCCTCACTCGAAGCTGTGCGCAAAGATGCGGTCGTCAGGGGCGTACTCGAAGGCGCCGGCGTCGGCTCTCACACCGTACGGTCGACTCTGATTGTCGAGATCAGTGGCGCTGCCGCTGTTGCAGAGATCGACCGCATACGAATTGGATGGAATGCGATAGCTGCCGCGGGTGGTGCTGGCGAACTGCGGAATGACGAAGGTGCCCGGGATGATCGGGGTCTGGCTCAGGTTGCAGTCGCTACCGACGCGCAGCATGGCGGCATGCGTGGCAGGTGCGGCAAGAACGAGCAGGACAAGCAGATGGCGGATGCGGATCGACATGGAACCTCCGGGTTGCTGGAGGTTCATTCAGCAGCGATCGTGCCAGCTATTTGCTATTCAAATAGACGCGAAATATCAATAACTTGCATCGACAGGCGAGAGTTGATTTCTCAGTTCTGGGACAGTCGCATTCGCAATCTTGAGATGATCCCCTCAGTCATGTTCAGCGGGCAAGGCGAGGCGTCGGTACAGGGTTGCCCGCGAAACGCCCAGCGCATCAGCCGCTGCACTGATATTGCCATCGAGGCGGGTCAGGGTCTTCTGGATGATCTGCTGTTCGGCGTGAGCGAGTTGCGCTTCCAGCGAGGCATCGGTGTCCGGCGCGTTTGCGCCCGCGTCGCGGATGAGCACGCGCAGGTCAGCACTGGTAACCGCCGCGCCGGGATCGAGAAATACCGCGATGCGACCGATCTCGCGCTCCAGCTCGCGGATATTGCCGGGCCATTCGTAAGCGATCAGCGCATCGAGCGCACTGCGCGTGATTCCGCTCAGGGCGATTCCGCGTTCGTTGGCGGCGCGGGCAAGGAAATACAGGGCGAGGTTGCCGATATCGACAAGGCGCTCGCGCAGTGGCGGCAGGGTCACTTCCCAATCCGATATCCGGTGCAACAAATCGAGACGGAAGCTGCCTTCGGCGACCATCTTCTCAATCGGTTTGTTGGTTGCCGAGATGACCTGCACGCGTGCCGGGCGGCTGCGGCTGCCGCCGACGCGGGTGACTTCGCCTTCCTGAAGAACGCGCAGGATGCGTGCCTGCGTGGTTGCGGCCATGTCGCCGATCTCGTCGAGGAACAGACAGCCGCCATTGGCACGCTCGAAAATACCGGCACGCGCATCGACGCCGGTGGCGACGCGCGATTCGACACCGAACAATTCCGCTTCAAGCAGATCGGTCGGCAGGGCCGCGCAGTTCAAGGCCTCGAATGGGCGATCCTTGCCGCCTTCGGCATGGATGAAGCGCGCCAGCACTTCCTTGCCGGTGCCCGATTCGCCGCGGATCAGTACATGGATGCCGCCGACCGCTGCGCGCCGGGCGCGTCGATAGATGCTCTGCACGGCGGTATCGAGGCTGGTGGTTGCAATGCGGTTGTTCGCCGGCTTCGATGCCTGGCGGAATTCCGGTTCGACGCAGAGCTTGAGCAGCCCCTCGACGATGCGCCAGACCGGATCGAATGCTTTTTCGGTGTAGCCCGGATTCCATTGTGCTACAAAGTGGACGCCGCTGAGCCGATGCGCTTCGGCAGCATCCCTCTCCTGCACATTCATGGGGCGCGGTGCGGCGAACAGCATACCGTGATCGGTTACGGTTTCCTCATCGTGCGCCGAGATTTCGAGCATGGCCAATGGCAGGCTTGCATACAGCGCCTCGCCAAGCCGACGGGCGAAATCCGTACGCGTGCAGGCCGATTGCAGATGATCGAGCAGGGCTGGCAGCGCATTGCGGCTGAACGCATCGATTGGCGCCGGCGCCAGAGTGGCGCTGGCCGGTTGCCGCGCCGATACCTCAAGCGGTTGATCAAGGGACAGTACCAGTTCGCCGTCACCAGCGCGCAGCCGGCGCCGAACAATATCCACTTCACCAATCTGCAGCGCACTGCCTTCGGCGACAGTTTCGCTGGCGTGGGCCTTGATCTTCTTTCCGGCGATACGCGTGCCGTTGCGCGAGCCGAGATCGCAAACGCTGAGGGAGTTGCCGTCCCAGCGGATTTCGAGGTGCTCGCGCGAGACGGTTGGATCACCGATCTGCAAATCGACTTCGTCACCACTGCCTATCCGGCAGGGTTCTCCGCGACGAATGATATGGCGGGTGTTGCCATGGGTGCCCTTGAGGCTCAGTTCGAGCACATCCACCACGCCGGAATCGGTGATGTCGTCAATTGGCACTGGCTACTCCTTTTCAACGATACTCGACAAGAATCGCATACGGGATCATCCAATGCAGCCGTTTCCAGCCAATCCGTCGTTGCCCTGTCTTGTCTGAGCAATCGCCTCAATCCGCGGAAAAGGCGCTGCGTCGCTTCGGTACGCTGATGCCGATCGGCGAGGGTTCGATGGGCCAGGTCTATGCGGGCTTCGATGCCGAGCGTGGCATCGAGGTCGCGATCAAGCGCATGCGCGACCCCGGTGCCGCCGCAGCGACGCGCATGCGCCGCGAAGCGCAGGTGCTGCGCAGTCTCGATCATCCCTATTTGTGCCCGCTGCTCGACTGGGGCCAGGAGGGCGACGATGTCTGGATCGTCATGCCGCGCCTGCCTGGTGAGTCGCTCGACCAGTGTCTCGGCAAGATCGACATCGAGCTGCGCATCATCTTGCTGATCCAGGCCTGCGTGGGCGTTGAGGCGGCGCACAAGGCCGGCTTGATCCATCGCGACCTCAAGCCAGCCAACCTCATGGTTGATCTCGATTCGGCGGACGCACCGCGTCTGCGTGTACTCGATTTCGGCATCGCCACTTCGGACGAGAAGGACAGGACTGCGCTCACCGCCACCGGCCAGATCATCGGTACGCCGGCCTATATGTCGCCCGAGCAAGCGCGTGGCGATGCACTCCACGTCGACCGGCGCGCGGACATCTGGGCATTGGGCGCGATTCTCTACGAGATGCTGGTCGGACAGCCACCGTTCGGTGGCGATTCAAGCTCGCATGTGCTCGCGCGCCTGCTTTCCGAAGATGTGCGTCCGCCACGGCAGATCAATCCGCGCGTTTCCGAGGCACTGGCACGAATCTGCATGCGCTGCCTTGAGGAGGATCCGGGTCGGCGCTATCAGTCGGCTGGCGCTCTGGCTCGTGATCTGCGCCGCTACCTCGATGGCGAATCGGTTTCCGCGCCGGCGATCGGGCCGTGGTTTCGCCTGCGTCGAAGTTGGGCACGCAGCCGCCCGCTATGGTTGCTCGCCAGCGTGTCGAGTCTGATCGTGCTGATCGTCCTTGGTTTCCTCGTGCACGCTTATCGCAGCGGCATTGTCGAGCGGCGCCAGGCGGCCGAGCTGGCCGGTACCGCCGAGCGCATCCGCGCGCATATGCGCGTCGCCCATCTGGTGCCGATCCACGACATCGACATCGATCGCGCGCCCTTGATCGATCGCATCGGCCAACTTCAAGCCAGCCCGCCACCGACCAGCGAGGATTTGTTGTTGATTCGCGAGCGAGCACTCGGCGATGGTGAGTTGGCGCTTGGGCGGATCGATGTCGCCGCCACGCATTTCGCCCGTGTGGTTGCTTCGGACAAGGCCACCGGCGGCGACCACGATCGCTTCGCCGATGTGCAACTGCGTCGTTATCTGGACGCCCGGCGCCGGGCATTGGATCTGCCTGCCGAGCAGGCTGAGGTAGTCATCGAAGGGCTGCGCAAGCAATGGCTGGAGCCTGCCCGTACCGCCGCCATCGCAGCCAGGAATGAGGGTGCGCTTGGCACGCAAACTGCCGCCCGACTAGCCCTGTCCGATGACGATGCCAATCAGGCGATCGCCCTGCTCGATGGCGACCGCGCGGCGACAAGCGACGACTATGGCGCAATTCTGCTGCACGGTGAAATTGCCTACTGGCAAGCGCAGCGGGCGCGTGATCTCGGCGATACGCTTGGCGCAGTCAGCGCAATCGAGCAAAGCCTCGATGCGTTCCGGCAAGCCGCCAGAATTGGGCGCAGCGATCCGCTGACCTTGCAGCAGGTTTGCCTGGCCAGTGTTGCCAAGGTGAAGTTCTCCACCGAATCGGGTGCCGCAGCTCCGACCGATCTTGCCGCGCTGGCTGACGAGTGCGTGGCGATGCGCATTGCCAGTCCGTCGGATGAGCGTGGTGCGGAAATCGAGTCGCGCGCCTGGGAAGCCATTTCACAGGCCCATGCCGCCCGCAACGAGATGGACCCGGCCTTCGCCGCCCTCGATACGGCCCTGAAGTCGGTCAGTGATGCCATCACGAGAACGCCACAGAGTCGCGATCTGCATCTGCTCCGGGCCCGCCTGCTGCGACAGTCGGCGCGCTATCACTACGATGATTTCGAGCGCACGCAATCGCTGTTTGCACAATCGCTTGCCGACCTCGAACAGGTCGAGAGGCTGTCGCCCGGATTCTGGCCGGCGCGCGTCGAGACGGGCAGACTGCTTTCGAACCGTGGCCGGCACCGGGCCAATTTCGGTCGCGATCCGGCGACGGACTATGCGCGGGCAACCGAAATTTTGACCAGCGCATTGGAGGAGAAGCCGGATTCGGTCGAGGTGCGCAAGGCACTCTCGCTGGTTCATGTCTTCTACTTCTACGCTTTTCGTGATCCTGATCCGGTGGCCGCCGAAACCCATGCGCTCGAGGCGATCGCCTTGCTTGATGTGGCGATAGCCAGCAATCCCGAAAACGTAGATCTGCTGTTCGAGCAGGCGGCCAATCGCGGCGATTACTGGCTGTTTCTCGCCGCGCGCGACGAGAGCGAGGAATTCGAGCGTCTGCTCGGCGATCTCGACAAGGGCCTGGCTCTGCTCGCGAAAGTCCGTGAGCTCGCTCCGCAACGTGCTGACGGATACGGTCAGGCCCTGGCCATGCTCAATGCAGCATCCGAGCTCATGCGCGCACGAGGGTTGCCTCGAGATCGCTACATTGATGCGACGACAGCCCTGCTCGCCGATGCCGAGGTAGCGGGCATCAGCATCGATCACTCCTTTGCCGCCGGTGCCGCACTCGAGCGTGCGGAGGCGCTCGGGCAGCGCGCTGATCCGGCAACACGAGATGCTTTCGAGCGGGCCGAACACTGGCTTGAACAGGGTGAATCAAGCCCGGATCAAAAATTCACGATCAGTCGCTACCGCCTGCAATGGGCCTCGGCCAAGGCGGCGTGGTTGCGGGCAACACGGCAGTCGACCTCAGCCGTTCTGGCTGTCGGCGAAGCGACATTTGCCGGTTTCGAGACCAGTGTCCGCGGCGAGATCGACAACATTGCAATATGCGAGGCAGGCCGTCTGTTCCACGAAAAAAGCCTTTCCGGAGCAGTCGCCCAGCGTCGCGCAGCACAGCTACGCAGCCGGGAACTGTTCGACAAGTGCCGAGCTACAAGCGAATCCTATTTCGCCGCTTACTGGTCGCGCTATGTCGAGCAAATCGCGAAACAGGATTCAATGCCGGCTGACGGTTGAAGCCCGCCTGACGCCAGCGCATTGGTTCCGATTCCAGCACCAAACGGTTTTCAGTTGTCGTGGGCGGAACCGCCGCAGGTGATTGCGCCGTTCGCGCGGGAATGTGGGGAACTGCGGGATGATGCTTGGAAGGGCGGATTCCGCTTCGGTGGAGCTGCCCTGTTCTTCGCCCACGCCGGGTTCGATCCGTGATCGAGCGCTTCTGGTCAGGATCAAGCGAGCGTCAGCGCGCAGCACTGACCCACAAAGGCCAGTGCGGTTCTTGCGCGATCCGAAGCCCTTCGAAGGCACGGAAAAAAATCGGGTCTTCGTGAAGTCGTGTGGGTGAATTCATCGGTTTTCATTGCTGCAGCAGGATGCAGGTGAGCACCTTCCGTTGTAGGTTGGGGTGAGCGCAAGCGAACCCCAACGGATTGCGATCCCCCATCCGCGTGGCGGCGTGCCTGCCACAATGGCTGTTGGGGTTCGCTTGCGCTCACCACCAACCTACCCAATCCGCGCGGGACGAATGGGGAACACTCCGATTACAAACCTGCTGACTGTTGCCCGGGGACGAAAGCCACGGAATCAATAGGCGCCCGGCAGACGCTGCAGTTGCTTCACTGAACTGACCGTCAACAAAGCGCGCCGGATTCCACGACAACACAGAAACCTGAAGAGCGTTGTTCTGCAAGGGTTACGCCGGGAACAACGCATCAAGTTCACCCACAGGTTTTCACGAAGAGCCAAAAAATCAATGACATCCTGCAGGAAGCAATCCATGCGAATCGACGGCTCAGTTCAAAGAACAACCAGACTCCTGGCCCGGACTATTGATTCGGCCCTCAAAGAGTACGACTTCGCTCTATTCCTTCTCCTTTATGCCCTATGGGTACGCCAGCGGGAGAAGCATTCAGTAGCGACTATTTAGGGGCCGAATCAATAGCGTGTATCCGCCGCGAGCAGGACTACCAGTTTGCGTGAGTCGGGATGGTCTTCCGGCAAGCGGTTCTTGCGCAGATCAAGCGCCTGTTGCCACGCTTGTCGCGCGGCCGGAATCTGGCCCTGGGCGTGCAGACAGTTCCCGCGGATTGCATAGGCCTCGGCGCGCAACAATGGCGCGCTGGATTCGGCCAGTTTGGTCTGCGCGAGCAGATTGTCGATCTCGCTCAAGCCTGCTTGCCGATCCTGGGTCTCACACATCAGGCGCGCATGCGCAAGCTGGTAAGGCAGGACCTTGGCGGTGTCGATTGCCTCGACAATTCCTTTCAGGTTCAATGATTGATCAAGTTTTTCGATGCCTGCGCCCGGCAAACCTTGCTGCGCATCTATTTCCGCCAGGGTGAGAAGCTCTGGTGCGATCGAGTCACTGTCTGCACCGCGCAATTCCAGTTTGAGCGCCAATGATTGCTCGGCCAGGGTGCGTGCTTGTGCAGTTTCTCCGGAAGCGGCCAGACTGCGCGCAAGATGGTTCTGGGTCACGGCTACACTGTAGTGGCGTGTGCCATAGGTTTCGACGAACTGAGCCAGCGCACCGCGTTGCAGCCGCATGGCCAGGTCATAGTGACCCAGATTGAATTCGGCAAGTGCCAGGTTGGCGGCGTTGGTTGCGGATTCCGGATGGTGCTCGCCGAATAATCCGAGGTTGATTTCAAGCGCGCGCTGCAGCACTTCCTGCGCAGCCAGCGGCTTGTCCTGGTAGACCAGCAAGGTGCCAAGATTGTTCAGATGTCTGGCCGCATCCACATGCGGTGCGGAATAGATCTTGCTGTCGGCTGCGACGACGTCGCGCAACAGTTGCTCGGCCTCCGCATAGCGACCCAGCCTGCGCAATGCCACGGCCAGGTTGCTGCGCGTCTGCGCGACCTCCCGGTGCAAGGGGCCATGAAGCTTGAGCATTTCGACAAGCGCGGAATGGAGTACGTCGACGGATTCCTCATCATGGCCGGCACGCAGCAGGGCCGTGCCGAGATCGTTGCGTGCAACAGCGAGCTCGGCTGCGTCCGTGCGCGGCTGGTCTTCGAGCAGCTTTACCGCTTCTTTCTGTGCTGCAATTGCCTCATCGTGGCGGCCAAGTTGTGACTGCAGGCGTCCGCGCTCGCGCAAAACAGCTGACAGAATCAGCGGTCGATCTGCCGTGCTTCGCAACTCTTCAAGGATGTCCGCCAGCTTGAGCTCGGCTTGATCCAGCTTGCCCTGATCGGCATCGAGCAGGGCGGTTTGTCTGAGTATGTCCAGGCGCAGGTCGGAGTCGACGATCGCTGTCTGCGCCTGCATCAGTGCCGTCGCGTCGTCGAGCAGGCCGCTTGCCTGCGGGTACTGGCCAAGCTGCCGGTAGATTCCGCCGATGGTGGTCAACATGCGCATGCGCAGCAGCGGGTCTTCGGCAAACTCGTTGCGTGCGCGGTCGGCACCCCGGTCGAGCAGCTCATGCGTGCTGGGCAGGCTGGCCGTTGCGCCGGATGGCCGGCTGCTTTCGAACAGACCGGTCAGAAAGGCGCGCACCGATTCACTTTCGGCCAGCGCTTGGCGCGTCTTTGCAATCTGGTAGTTGCCATGCAGCAGCGCGCCGACCAGCACCATGACAATCAACAGCGCTGCCGCCAACGCGGCCGTATGCCGCTGCACAAAGCGCAGAGTTCGATAGCCCAGACTGGCACGACGAGCGAGCACGGGCTGATGTTGCAGATGGCGCTTGATGTCGTCACTGAACTTGGCGACCGAGGCATAGCGCTGCTCAGGAGCTTTCTGCAGCGCCTTGAGCACGATCGCGTCGAGATCGCCACGCAAGAGTCGCGCCTTGCGTCGCTGCAATTGGCCAGGCTTGGCAGTTGCAGAAAGGATCAAACGGGATGGTGCGATGTCCTGATTCGAGCTCCGACTCGCAGGCATGGCCGGATCCGGGCGGACTCCGGCCAGCAGTTCACACAGGATCACGCCGAGGGAATAGACGTCGGCAGCGACACCGGTGGGCTTGCCGCTCCATTGCTCCGGCGCGGCGTACTCTGGCGTCATCGCGATGTTTCGCGAATCGGCCGCATCGGCTGCAGCGCGATCGAGCAGGTCGGCCACGCCAAAATCCAGCAGCCTTGGTTGGTCATCGCGATTGACCAGGATGTTGGCCGGCTTCAGATCGTGGTGGACGACGAGGTTCTCGTGGGCATACTCGACAGCGGCACAGATCTTGATGAAAATATGTAGAACATCACGAATAGTTGGATCCCGGGCCCGATTCCATTTGAGCAGGGACTCGCCTTCGACACGCTCCATCACGATGTAGGCGATGCCATCGCCGCTGACTCCGCCATCGAGCAATCGTGCGATGCCGGGATGTTCCAGATTGGCCAGGATCTGACGTTCACGACTGAAATGAAGTTCATGTGCAACGCCGACCAGGGAGGTCTTCAGACACTTGATTGCAACCTGCTGGTCGAAGCTGCCATCGCAGCGTTCGGCCAGCCAGACGGTCGCCATTCCGCCCTCGCCGAGCAACGCGCTGATGCGGTAGGCACCGATACGCTGTCCGATCAGGTTTCCGGCGCGTTCGGGTGTTTCCTGCAACAGTGCTCCGGCAACGCAGTCGATGGCCTGATCGAGTGTGCCGCCGGTCTGGCTGTCGGCTCGACACACGGCCAGCATCTTGTTGCGCAAATCCAGGTCAGGACAATGCTGATCAAGCCAGGCGAGGCGATCGTCCTCGTTCAGGTCGAGCAGCACTTCAAGCAGTTCCAGCGGCGCGAGCACGCGCTGTTCAGAGCTCATGATCCTGACCCAGTGCGTGATGGATCAGGGCCCTGGCCATGCGCCAATTGCGGATCACGCTGCGTTCGCTGATGCCCTGGATCTGCGCGACGTCGGCAACCGAGAGTCCGGCGAAGAAGCGCAATTCGACGACCTCGGACAACTGTGGATGCTCGAGTTGCAGCGTGGTCAGCGCCTGATCCAGGCCGAGAATGTCGGCAGCGGTATCCTCGACGTGGATTTCGCAAACATCGAGATCGGCAGGACGTGCGCCACTGCCGCGCTTCTCGGCCAGACGCCGACGCGCCTGATCGACCAGGATGTGGCGCATCGCGGTCGCCGCGTAACGATAGTAGTGGCCGCGATCGGTCCATTCAGCCATGCCCTCCATCTGCAGCCATGCCTCGTGAACCAGGGCAGTGGTCGACAAGGTCGGGCTGTCCTGCTCGCGGCACAATTGCCGATGCGCCAGTTGCTTGAGTTGCCGGTAGACCAGGGTCGGCAAATCGGGATCGCCATCGGCGAGCGACTGCTGCAACGCGTTGAGGCGTCGGGTCACCTCGCCTTCGGTCTTGCCGTCATGGTCGGTGGCTGAACTCATGCAATGCAGTATAGATCTTCTGCGTTGCCTGGTTTTTTCGTCGAAACAGGTCCGCGACAGCCGGCCCCGTTTCGTTGGATTTGATCCGAGCCAGCCCCCGGACTCTGATCCGGGGACGAATGCTTGAGTGATCGAAGGTCTATTCAAAGCCGTCGGCAAAAATCACGTCTGAGCACAGTTCGACCTGGCCCGGGTTGACGACCACGTTGAACTGGTCACCCATCGCAATGGAGTCGACATACGAGAATATGATCCAACGCGCGGTGGCGGTGTTGTAGTAGACGTCGAAATTCCCGGAAGTCGGGTTACCGCCAAGATAGCGTGTCACTGCGACCTGCGCGCAGGGTGTGTCGTTGAGCAGCGGGTGATCCAGTATCAGCGTCGAAGAGGCGACCGACTGGATGGCCCGAAACGCATTCGGGCTCGGTTGCTGCGCATACACGCTGTAGCCGGCACCCACGGGCATGTCTCCGCCGCTGGCCAGTTGATCCAGATTGATGATCGACCACTTGCCCGGACCGCCAAAGGCGAAATAGAACACGCCGATCGGGTGAGGATTGTAAAATGGCCCGGCGGTATAGTTCTGGTTGACCAGGACGATTCGATCCGGCTTGTCGTTGAGGCTGCTGTCATCCAACGTGGTCGTCCAACTGCCCGAGTTGGCAACAGTGGCTGTATGCCGGAAGCGTCCATCGCCAGCGCCCGGAACAAATACATTGAAATGCGCGTTGGGCGGTACGTCCACCAAGGTGTTTTCCCCGAACAGCGTCCAGTGCCCGCTGGAATACCAGGAGCCAAACGGCTGGTTGTAGGGCACCGCTGGTCCCGGGCCGCCCGCGTTGTAGTTGGGCGTGGCGAAGATATCGAGAGCAGCATTGCCATCGGTGACCGGATTGTAGATATAGCTGATATGCGAGCTCGACGTTGGGCTGGCCGTATGCATGAAGCCGAGATCGCCGTATTCATAGGCACCGATATCCGGATTCGACGCAGCCGGACCCTTGAAGCGGCGCAAGCCATCGGCATCCAGACTTGGCAGACCGTTGAAGATCAGGCCTAAGCCCAGCGTGGCGGCGTCGGCGGCATTGATCGCCGGTGAGTTCGCAGAAAGACGCGGTATGCCGCTGGATACCAGCTTGGCCGGGGTGAACAGCGTATGTGCTCCAAGGGCAAATCCCCCATTGGTATTGTGTGTGGCATTGATCAGGTTGTAGTCGTTGGTTACTGCACTGGCCAAAGGCTGGTTCAGGAACAGGCCATAGTTGGCGACGATCAGGTTGTTCCAGGCAAGTCCGGTGATTTGCGCGCCGGCACCGCCGCCGAACCATTGCGATGCGCTGATGCCGTAGTAGCAGTTGGACACGGTATTGTTCACGGCCTGGGCATTGATGGCACCGTCGGAGACGACAAAGCCGATGCCCGTGCCGCCGTTGAAGTCGGCTGTACCGCCACACACGATCACGTTGTTGTAGGCGCGAGCATCGAAGCTGCTCGGACTGCCGCTGAAAAGTCCTTCCGACACATAGATGGCGCCGCGTCCAAATGCTCCGCGCACGGTGTTGCCATGCAGGCGCACCGCACCGCCAGCCCCGCCGGTCTCGTCGACGAGGATGCCGGAGCCATCGACCAGCCCCGGAGTGGTGGTGCGAACCTGGTTGAACCAGACATCGGCATTGAGCTCCGCGCCAACGTTGTTGAAGCGCAGCAGGCCGCCATTGAGTCCGCCCGAGGTTCCGCTGATGCGGTTGTTGTAGACCATCGCATTGACCGTGCCGGCAGCCGCCTCGACGGTGAATGAATTGGCCTCCAGATTACGCAGATCGTAGGTGCCGGTACCGGTGCCGTTGTAGCGAACAAAGATATATCCACTCAACAACTTGATGCCCGATACATTCACAGTCTGATTGCCGAGAATGCTCGACGTGGTAATCGAGAGCCAGCGTCCGGCTGTCAACTGCGGGTGAAAGCCGTTGGCGGCGCGTAGCGTCAGACTGCGTTCGTAAAGGCTCAAGTTCTCGTCGATCGGGCCATTGCTGGCGATATTGATCGTGTCGCCATTGGCCGATCCGGTGATGCAGGCCTGCAACGTGCCATTGCACGGGGCACTGCCTGGCCAGGTTCGCGTGGCCGCAATGGCGGGCAGCGTGATGATGGCCAGCACGCATGGCGCAATCCATTGAACGAAAGTGGCTGATTTCATTGCAGACTCCCTGGTGGTGACTGCCTGGATTCGGCAGCCTTGAGGAGTCATAGCGGGGAAAATGGGGCCGAGAGGACAAGGCTCGATGATTCTTTCTTCCACCCACTGCGACCGGGGGGCGCACCAATCGCAGTCACACAGCTGCTGCAGTGCCGTCCTCATCACCCGTGTTCTGGCGGTTTTGTTCCGGCGTTCCAGGATGCCCAACCGCGCGGCGAGCTTGCTGTGCAGGTCGGCATTCCGCTGTATCAGCGACAACTTCTCGGCCTCCACCCTCTGCTTGAGTCCCTCGATCGCAGCCAGGGCGACACCACTCTCGCCGACCGTACCGATGTACTTCTCGCGGCCGCCAAAACCGAACACCTCGGCAATATCCTCCGCAACCGCGCAGCTATGCTGGTTTAGAATGTGCGGTCGGCAGCTCGGCGACCTGGATGACTTGGTTGCCTGCGGTGTCTCGGATCGAGGTGCCGAACGTCGTATCGTTGCGTCCACCAGTGACGATCGAGCCTTCATAGGCGATATTGGCGTTGCCGCCGATCGCGGTGGAGTATTCGCCCAGCCTGTCAGACTTGAAGAGAGAACTGCCATAAGCCACCGCTTCCCAGGTTTTTCCCGGTTGTCGTCGGTGCGCAACTGGCCGGTTGCGCGCTGGCGCATGCTGGTGCTGCTGGCCGTGCACCTGCTGATCGCCGCGCACCTGCTGCACCATGCCTGGGCCGGGGAAACCTTCGGACGGGTGGTGCTCGCCGACGCCCGTGACACCGTGGAGCGCGGCATGCTCAACCCGGCCTTTGTATTGTTCGCGCTCGCCCTGCTGACGACGGCGCTGTGCGGGCGCTTCTTCTGCGGCTGGGCCTGTCATATGGGCGCGCTGCAGGACGCCAGCGCCTGGCTGCTGCGCCGCGCCGGCATCCGTCCGCGCCCGTTTCGCTCGCGCATGCTCGGCTACACACCATTGCTGCTGGCGCTGTACTTGTTCGTTTGGCCGACCGTGCTGCGCGAAATCGTGCAGCCGCTGCTGGCGTACCTGTGGCCGGCGGCCGCAGCCTCGTTGCAGCCGATCGCACCGTTCCCCGGTTGGTCCACGGCCTGGACCAGCCGCGACCTGTGGGCCGGGATGCCCGAGCTGTGGGTGGCGATTCCCTTCCTGTTGGTGTGCGGTGTTGCCACCGTGTACTTCCTCGGCAGTCGCGGTTTGTGCCGCTACGCCTGTCCCTACGGCGGCCTGCTGCGGCCCGCTGCGCGGCTGGCGACGCTGCGCGTGGTGGTCGACCCAGACCTCTGTGACGGCTGCGCGCGCTGCACTGCGGCGTGCACCATCGGTGTGCGCGTGCACGAAGAAACACGCGTGCACGGCGCGGTAGTCGATGCCGATTGCATGCGCACATTGGATTGCATCGAGGCCTGTCCGCAGCAGGCATTGACGCTGCGCCCCGTGGCGTTGGCACGGGGCGCAGGTCCAACCGCTCCGCCGTCCATGGCATGGACGGCGGAGCTTGCGCTGGCCACGACGGCGCTGGCGGCTACGCTGGTGCTGCGCGGCCTCTACGATCGCATCCCGCTGTTGCTGGCGGTCGCCCTCGGGGTGCTGCTGGCCTTCCTGCTGATGCGCGGAGTGGAACTGTTGCGGCGGCGCACGATCACGCTGGCACCGTTCCTGCTGCGCGATGCGCGCGGCCTGCGCCGCGCCGGCCGCATCTACCTCGGGCTGCTTGCCGTGCTGCTGATCGTGCTGCTCCAGAGTGCGCTGGTGCAGGGTGCGCTGTGGCGCGCGCGCGTGCTGGATTCCGGCGTGTATGCCGGTTGGCCAGAGGTGCTGGCTGGCAAGGTCGATCCGGCCCAGCAGGCGTCGGCAAGGAACGCGCTCGACTGGTACCGTTTGGCCTCGCCTCCGGCGGCCGGTGGGCTGGCGCTGGCGACCACACCAGAAGTGCCGCTGCGGCGCGCCTGGCTGCACCTGGTGCTGGGCGAAGCAAACGCCGCGGAGCGATTGCTGCGCCAGCGTCTGGCCGCGGCGCCGCAGGATGTCGCCGTGCGCGCGGCGCTGGCAGAATTGTTGGCGCGCGCCGGCCGCAGTGCCGAAGCGCGCGCGCTACTCGCCGCAGCGCGGGGTTGAGCGCGCGCCGCAGACCTGCCTCCGATGCTGCTCAGGGCGTCTCGAAACCGTCGCGGAACAGCTCGCTCGGTGCCAGCGTCTGCAGCACCAGCAGCGCCGGACTGCCGGGCTCCTGCACGCGCAGTTCGAGATCCGTCACCACCGGATCCGCAGCGGCCACCAGCGACAGCCGCAGCAGCGTGCCCCAGGTCAGCGAGGCAGCGGCCTCGGTAGCGGCCCAGCCGAACTGGTCGCCGCTGCGCTCGCTGGCCCACGGCGTCAGCAGCCCGGTCCCGTCCGACCACTCGCTGGACTCGATCGGCAGTGCTGCCGGAATGTTGAGCAGGATGCGATCGAAGCCGTGGTTGTTCAGCACCCGCAGATTGGGCTCGCTGCCCTCGGTTCGCGCCCGCGCGAAGTCGATATTCATCAGCGCATAGTCGTAGCGCCAGCGACCGTCACCCAGCGGCGTCGCGCGCGCTGCCAGGCGCACGCGGCCCTCCGCCGTCTCCAGTTCGCGATCCAGCACCAGTGTGCCGGGCGGCGCCTGGGCGACCCAGGTCGACAGCAGCGGACCCTCGCGTTGGGTGCCACCGGCGAGCAGGAAATTACTCCAGCTACCGCCGGAATAGCTGCTCTGCCCGAGGCCATGGCGGAAGTTGTTGTCACCGACGCCGTCGTCGCGCACCAGGTACCAGGCTTCCAGCCAGTATTCGGCACCCGGGTTCAACGCGGCTGCCAAATCGGATTCACGCACCAGCATGCGATGCGCCGGCGGACCCATCGCCGGATCCACCGTCACTCCGTCGCAGTCGGGATCCCAGACCGAGCCGCAGCGGCCCCAGACTGCATCCTTGGGCACGATCTCCGAGCGCGGGCCGAGGCGCCGCGACTCGTTGTTGTTGCCGGCGCTGTAAGTGTCGGTACAGCCCTCCAGCGTGGTCGCGTTCGGCGCGGCCCACAGGATGTTGCCACCGTTGCAGCCACAGGTGCCGTTGGTGGCATACCAGGCATGCTTGACCCCGGAGCGCCCGATTTGATCGAGCCGGCCGGCGCCGTCGATGCGATACAGATTCCATACCAGCAGCGGGTGCTGACGGTTGCCATAGGGCGGCAGCGGCGGCAGCGGTGCGCTGTAGCCACTTACGAGCCAGTCCCACCAGGGCACGTCGGCGGTACCAACGTTCTGCAGTGTGGCATTCGGTGCGAAATAGATGCGCGCGCCAGCCGAACTGCCGGTGCAAGAGCCGATGCACCCCCACATCGTCGCCGAGCTGCCGAGGTTGGTCAGGGCGACATCGGTCAGCGCACCGAGCTGGCCCTGCCATACCGGCGTGGTACACGCCAGCGGTGCGACGCTTGCCGCGCTCGAGACCGCGGTAGGCAGCCCCGAGCTGCCACCCCACACTGCGGCCAGCAGCGGCAGGCTCCAGAACAGCATGGCAGGACGCAGGAACATAGGCGCGGACCCCTTCGTAATGTGAGCCGCTAGGCTGGTATCGGCACCAGCTGGTTGTCCTTGACCCAGGTCAAGCGCCACGCACTTGACCTGGGTCAGTGCACGGCGGCGAGGCGCGCGCCTGGCGTTCCGGCGGGTCAGGCAAGTGGGGAAATCGATGCGATTCCAGGGATGGATGCTGCTCGCCGTGCTGCAATCGGGGCCGGCGCTGGCGCAATGGCTGCCGCTGCCGATGAGGCAGCAGGATTTCCGTGTACCCGGCACCCAGGTGGGCGACGTGGCGCCTTGGCTGCTGCAATCCGCCAACGTCTGCAAGATCTGCCATGGCGGTTACGACGCGCAGGCGGAACCCTGGTCCACCTGGGCTGGCAGCCTGATGGCGCTGGGTGGGCGCGATCCGCTGTTCTACGCGCAAATGAGCCTTGCCAATCAGGACGTCACCATTGTCGGCAGTTATTGCCTGCGCTGCCACGTACCGGTGTCGGTGGCCAGCGGCCATGTGCAGCAGGCAAACGGCAGTACCCTGGATGCGCACGACCACGAAGGCGTGAGTTGCCACTTTTGCCACCAGTTGGTCGACTCCATCTATCGCCCCGGCGTCAGCCCGGTCGAGGATGCAAACGTGCTCGCCGGTCTGGCATCGGTACCTCAGCACTACGCCAACGCCATGTTTGTGCTCGACCCGCAGGATCGCCGCCGCGGCCCGCGCGCCGAGTCGATCCGGCGCATGTGGTGCTGGTCTCTCCGTTTCATCGCGAGAGCCGTTTGTGCGGCACCTGCCACGACGTCGGCAATGTCGCCACCACGCGCCAGCCCGACGGCAGCTACCGCGACAACGCGCTCGACACCGCGGCGCCGAGCGCCGACCCGTGGACCCAGTTCCCGCTGGAGCGTACCTGTACTGAGTGGAAGCTATCGGCTTTCGCTGCTGCCGGCGGCGTCGATCTCGGCGGCACCCGCGGGCCAGCGGTGGCGACCTGCCAGGACTGCCGCTGTCGATGCTGCAACGCGCGGCCGATGTCGAGTTGTCGCTGGACGCCGGCAACCTCGTCGCACGCGTGGTCAATCACAGCGGCCACAAGCTGCCGACTGGGCATATCGAGGGCCGCCGCGTGTGGCTGAATGTGCGTTTCCTCGACGCCAACGACGCCGTGCTCGCCGAGCACGGCGGCTATGGCAACACCAGCGCAACGCTGGACGAAGCCAGCACCGCAGTTTACGAAATGCGAGTTGGCCTGAGCGCCGATGCTGCCGGCGTCACCGGGCTTGCGGTCGGCCAAACCTCGCACATGGCGCTCGCCGACACCATCGTCAAGGACACGCGCATCCCGCCACGCGGCTTCAACAACGCGACCTTCGCCGATGGCGGCACGCCGGTAGTCGGCATCGACTATGCCGACGGCCAGTACTGGCACGAGCGGCGCCTGCTGCTGCCCGTCGCAACCGATCGCATTGCGACGGGCGCTCGCCAATCTCATGCAGAACGCCGACCATCATGGCGAGGCGCCGCTGGCAATCGACTGCCGGATTGATGCGGGGACATTGTCGATCACTGTCCTCGATCGTGGTTCCGGCGTGGATCTGGCGCTCATCGAAAAACCCGGCGCACCTTTCCTGCAGGGCGCGACGAGCCGCTTGGCTGGACGCAGCGGGCTTGGCCTGGCCAGCGCGCGACGTGTCGCCGTGCAACACGCCGGGTCGATCCGTTTCTCGAATCGCGACGACGGTGGATTCGCCGCAGTGTTGTCGATCCCGCTGACTATTTCTCGAAACGATAATTGATACCGGCGCGGCTGCCGGTAGTGGCGCTCTGTGCCTCGAAGTTCCAGCGCGCGCTGAACAGGTAGCGCAAGGTGACGACTTCGCCCGGATCGAATACGCCGACGCCGTAGCTCAAGTACAGTTTCGGCGACAGGTACTTGCCGACCGTGAACGCAGCGCCGCCGAGCGCATCATTGTCGGCGACGCCGATGTCATCGACGCCAATCTTGCTGCCGACGCTTTTGGCCAGCAAATCACCGCCGGCCGTACCGAGCGCACGCGCGGCGGTGCCGAGCATGTCGCCCTCGCCACTCTTCAGCGCGGACAGCGGCTTGCCCGTGACCAGATACGAAAGCGCCTCTGATTGCTCCATGGCTGGATCCGAGAACACGGTCAACACCGGAACCCGGGCCGTGCCGCGCACAAGCAATCCGGCGGTCACATTGCTCGACTTGATCGTCCGCGTCGCGCGCAGGTCGATGCCGGGATTGTCGATCGGGCTGCTGGCGAAAAGGATGCGGCCGGTCTCGATCTTGAGATCCTGCCCATAGGCCTTGTAGGTGCCGCCCGCATTCAGCGTGCCGTTGCCGGTCGTGGCCCGTCCGGGGCGTTCGATGACGACAAGGTCGCCGCTCAGGCTGCCGTCAAAACCGAAACCGGCGAGCTTGACCTTGTCGCCGAGCGATACGGTCACGGTGGCCGTGACCGGAACGCGCTTGCCGGGCTCGGCTTGATCGGCATCGACGATGACGACATCGGGCGAAGCCGCGCTGGCACCGCCGCCAGGCAACCTGGACAGATCGATATCGGCAATGGGCAGAACCAGTTTGCCGGTGACGAGGATGCCGCCGGCACTGCGTTCGATCGCCAGGCCCGGGCTGACCACGACACGCGCTGCGGGAATATCGGCGGCGAGGAAATCCACGCCCTTGATGTTGATACGCATCGGTTCGTCGATGCCCAGTCCGCCTTCGCCGGAGACAGCCAGGTTGCCCTTGCCCGAATTGATCGAGCCATCGAGCACATAGCGTTGTGCATCGGCGGCGCGCAGGCTGAGCTTTCCATCCCTGAGCTTGAGTCCGGCGCCGGGGATTTCGGCGGCGAATCCGTCGAGATTCAAGGCGCCATCGAAACGCGGTTCGGCCAGGGTTCCGGCAAGGGTGTAGTTGGCGGAAAGCTTGCCCGTGGTGTTGGTGATTTCACTGGTCAACAATTCGATGAAGGCAAGGCTGTTGAGATCGATCTGGATCGCGCCGTTGATGGCCTGGCTATCGTCTTCGCCAGGCGTCATCGTCACCTTGCCTTCGATGCGGCCATCGTGATCGAGCGTAGCGCGGATCTGTGCGGCGGTCGACGAGTCATTCAGCGCGGCTTCGAGCGTGAATCCGGTGTAACTCAGCAACGGCTTGTTGCCGCCACCTGCATAGAACACGTCGCCTTTTTCCGATACCAGCGTTGCGCTGCCGCTGAGCGGCCCCTGGCCCTTGCGCAAGATGTCGCCCGAACCATTGATTTCGCCGCGCAGGCGTACCGGAGAATCCGGCGCGCCGAGTCGCACGAGCAGGCGCAGCGGGAGGTGTTCGAGCTGGTACTTTGCTTCGAGCGATCCATCGGTCTCGCTGCTGCCGCCCAGGCACAGACGCGCCGGCATTTCCGCCTCGTCGGGGCCGATCGATTCGGCAGCGATCTCATCGGTATTGAGGGGAACCTTCGGATCCGCCGTGGCCGTTTGCCGTGGCGACGGTGGCTTGCCGACGAGGCAGCTTTCGCCGAGTTCAAACCGGTTTCCGTCCCAACTCATCCTGGCGACCTGATCCAGATCAAGATCCGGAAGATTGCGACCGGCAGGATTCAATCGCAGGGTCTTGAGCTGGCCGCTCCAGGTTCCGTTGACCCTGCCGCCCGTCATCGACAGATCGAGACTTGCCGGCGTGCCCTTGGCGATCAGGCTCAGCCGGTGCGATTCGGCATTGCCATCGCCTTCGAGCACGAGCGTGTCGAAATGTGCATCGCCGCGCGACAGCTTCTCTGCCTTTAGGGTCAGCGCGCCGGCGGGCTTTTCGAGATTGCTGATCCTGGCGATGAGTTCCATCGATTCGATGCGGATGCCCGACCAGGCGATCGCAGTGCCGGAGACATCCCCATCGACATCAAGCTTCGGCCACTGGCCGCCGACATGGATATCGCCGGTCAGCTTGCCGCCGGCATCCGCCAGCCAGTCGCCGAGTGATGCAATCGCGAAACGGATGCGTGCATCAGTCTGGTTGCCGCCACTGCCCTCGACCGCGACGCGACTGCCGTCCGATTGCAGCTCGAGTTTGCCCTCGACGATGTAGCCTGGTTGCATACGCAGGTCGGCCGAACCGCCGAGCGACTTCCCGCGCAAGCTGCCACCGACCTTGCTCAAGTTCAGCGTTGCGTCTGGCCCCTGGTCGGTCTGCGTTCCGGCCGTGCTCAGGGCGAAATCGATCGCGCCGGGCCAGTCGACAACAAACGCGCCCGGGTCGAGCCGGTCTGCGTTCGCCTTGATGTTCCAGCCGAGCGTCGGTTGCAGCGAGATCGTGCCGCTCGCATCGAGTCCACCCCTGGCCTGCCTGAGGCGAACCGTGTTGAGCGTGATCGTCTGCGTGGTGCCGCTGATGTCGAGATCGATGTCGGCCTGTGCATCGGCTGAGCCAAGGGCGAGTGAACCTTTCGCCACAAACTGATCGGTACTGCCATCGATGGCCAATTCTCCGTGGGTCGCGAGGGGCTGACCGACCAGATCCGCCGGCAACTCGATTCCTTGCCAGTTCGCCTTGAGACTTGCCGCCAGTGACGATGCGCTGGTGTCGACGCTGCCGGTCAGATCGAGTGCGCCGGTCGAATCGGGGGAAGTCAGATGCATCGCCGCGATCGTGATGATGCCGCCATTGATCGCATAGCGCAGCGGCTCGATCGCAAGCTTGTGCTGGTTGATTTCCGCCGTTGCGCTGATCTCGCCTTTCGCGCGATCGCCGCTGCCCTGCAGATGCATGGCCAACCGACCCAGCTTGCTGTCCGGCAACAGGGTTCTTGCCTGAAATGCCGGCACATCGAGCAGCAAGGTCCAGGGCGATGCCGCCGTCTGGCCGACCGTGACCGCCGCTGTTGCCGGGGTTGGCTTGCTCAAGTCGAGATCCAGCCGGGCTTGCTTGCCGTCGCTGGCGCTCTTGAGCACGCCGGCAAAGTCGGTTTCGCCGACGCGCCAGGCGAACGTCGTTTCGCCGCTGCCGGAATAGCCGCCGACGGTTCCGAGGCTGCCGCTCAGGTCGACGCTGCCATCAGGTGAGCGCAGCGTCAGTTTCCTGACCAGCACGCCAGCGTCGGTCCATGCACCGATCAGGTCGAGTCGATCGACCCGGAGTATCGGATCACCATTCCTGCTGACCGACGCGCGTTGCAGGGCCAGCTTGTCGACGAGGATGTCGATCGGTGCGGTCAGCGAAAAGCCGCTGGTGTCGTCGGCCTTCGGTGCAACCGTGGTCAGCGCAATATCGACATCGTCGGCAGCGACATCGTCCAGCTTGACGCGTCCGCCGAGCAGGGCGAGCACGCCAATGTCGACACTGACATGTTTGATCCGCGCATCGATGCCGGCGGCCGCATCGGCGTAGCGCAGTTCATCGAGCACGAGCGGGCCGGACAAGCTGCCGCTGACGCTGCCGATGCTGAGCTTGTCATCGAGCGCCGATTGCACCCGCGCAAGCGCGAAACGGGCGCCGGATCCGGTATTGAAGGCCCAGAGCAGGATGCCGGCAACGACAGTGAGGAGAGCGAACAACGCCCAGCCCATTGCACGCAGCAGGCGACGCCTGGGCTTGACCTCGGCGCGCGTCTGTTTCCGATTGCCTTGCGCACTCATAGATCCGGCCCGATGACGATGTGCAGTTCGACGCCGCTGGCATATTTGTCGCCGACCGGTGTGCCGAGGTCGACCCGCACCAGGCCGACCGGTGAGCGCCAGCGCAGGCCGAGGCCGGTGCCGATCTTGAGGTCGAAAGTCTTGCCGCTGAACGCATCGCCGGCATCGACGAAGGCGGCCGCGCCCCATGTCGGCGTGAAGTAGTATTCGTATTCGGCGCTGCCGACGAGGAGTTGCTTGCCGCCGATCACCCTGGGAACGGGATCATCGGCGACGAGTTGGCGCGGCCCGATGGTCTGGAACGCATAGCCGCGTATCGAGCGATCGCCGCCGGCGAAAAAGCGCAGCTCGGGCGGCAGCTTGTTGAAATTGTCCACGTTGGTGTATCCGGCGGAGCCGCGTGCGATGAAGCGGCTGTTCTCGCCGATCCCGTGGATCCATTTTGCGTCGGCGATGACCTGGGCAAAGCTCGTATCCGAGAGCGCGCCGTTCTGGCCGACGCGGGCGGCCATGGTCAGCGACCAGCCCTTGCGCGGGAAACTGAAATCATCGGCGCGCTTCTTGCTCAGCGAGATTTCCGGGTACAGCAAGGTGGTGTTGCCCTTGATCTCGGCAACCTTGAAATCGCCGGTCAGGAACTGCAGGCCGATCGTGCGCGTCCAGCCATGCCAGGCCTGCGCGTCATTCGCAGCCAGGCGCAGGGTCTTCGATTCACTGGTCCTGGTGTTCTCGTCGCGATAGCTGATACCCAAATTGACGCTGTGGTTGTTCTTGCCCGGCAGCGGAATCTGGTAGAGGGTGGACAGGGTCTTGAGGCGCTGGGCGAGGATCGTCTCGAACTTGAGCTTGTGGCCGTGGCTGTTGACCCAGCGGCGCTCGACACCGCCGCGGATGCCGACACCCGTATCGGTGCCGACGAATACGCCGCCGGTATAGACATTGCGCTTTGCCGGCGCCAGGGTCACGGCGATCGGCACCTTGCCAGCGCTGGCCTTGTCGATGTCCGGTTGTACCTGGGAGATGGCGAAATAGTTGGCATCGAACAGGCGCTGCTGCAGGATCAGCAACTGCGTCTGGTCGTAGTAGTCGCCAACACTCCAAGGTATGAAGCGCTGCATGAACCCGTGCGCAAACTGGCCACCCTCGAAATCGGTTTCAGCAAAACGGTAGCGCTGACCGACCTTCCATTCGAGCTTGATCTTCGCCGTGTTCGCGGCGCGTTCCACTTCGACGCGGTGGGTGATGAGTTCGGCATCGAGATAGCCCACGCTGAACAAGGCGGCGTGGATGGCGGCCTTGCTGCGTTCGTAGTCGGCATGATCGAGACGCTGGTTCTTGTGTGGCGAGAATGCGGCGCGCGCCATGTCGATGGCCTTCAAACCTTCGGTTTCACCATCGATGCGGATGTCGACATCGGTGACCTTGACCGGCTCACCCGGTAATACATGTAGCGTGGCGCGAAAGTTCTCGCCTTCGCTCGAAAGGTCGCCATCCACCGTGACGTTGTAGTAGCCATACGGTTCGAGCGCCTTCTGGATCTGTCCCTCGGCGCGCCGGTACAGGCGTCGAACCTGGGCGCGACTGACATCGCGCTTGGTGTACTGCTGCAATTCGAGTGCGCCGAGTGCGGCCGAACGCAAATCGTTGTCGATGCCATCGAGCTTGATCTCGACGCGAGCCGCGACCGCCGGCATCGACAGAACCGCGCAGGCGAGTGCAAGCAGGGCGGGACGCTGCAGCGCCCTGCGGCGATTGGTCTTCGGGAGAAGAAAAACAGTCATGGGTATTTATATCAGGGCGTGCGGCAGAACTATGTTATGCGCGCGATCAGCGTTCATGTTCGAGCCACGATTGCGCTGCAATCGGGTTCGATTCCTGTGCCGCTTCAAGCAGCGGCTTCGGTGGATTGGTGCGCGATCCAAGCGCCGATCAGGGCTGATGCATACGGGATCGCCTGCGCTGCCAGGATGCCGATCCACAACTTTCCTTCGGTGTAATTGATGCCGTTGGAATAGACCATGCCGATGATGCAGGCGACCAGGGCGATGAACATCAGCAACTCCTCGCGCACCGATGAGAAAGCGCTTGGCTTGCCGCCAAGGCGGCGGCTCTTGGCCGTGCGCACGAACTCGCCCTTCTTCTTCCACAGGCCGAGGAAGATGCCGCGCGCGATCGCGTGGCTCAAGCTCATGCTCGCGATCGAGGCCATGATCGTGTCGTACCACGAACATGGCACGCGCTTGCGATAGAGGACGATGCCGAAGAACACCTTGCTGATGATGAAGCCGATGATCGGGATCAGGAACAATTCCATCGGCAGGGTGAAATATCGCGGCCAGCCGACCATGCCGATAGTCCAGGCAATCGCCATCATCGTGAACACGAGATGCAGGGCGTCGGCGAACCACGAGAACCAGCCGGTCAGGAAGTGGAACTTCTGGCCACGGCTCAGCGGACTGTCCTTGGAGGTCATCCAGCCGAAGCGTGCCTTCATGATCTGCATCGCGCCAAAGGCCCAACGGTAGCGTTGCGACTTGTAGGCGGTGAAATCGGCCGGAGTCAGGCCCTTGCCCATCAACTCATCGACATAGGCCAGCTCGTGCCCGGCATGCATCAGGCGCAGGCCAAGCTCGGCATCTTCGCAGATCGTCCATTCCGACCACGCGCCGGTGCCAACCAGCAGATCCTTGCGCACCATCGTCATCGTGCCGTGCTGGATGATCGCGTTGCGCTCATTGCGATGATGCATGCCGATGCGGAAGAAGCCGTCGTACTCCCAGGCAGTCATGCAGCGGAACGGATCGGATTCGAACTCACGATGCGCCTGCGGGCATTGCACGACGGCAATCTTCGGATCCTTGAAATGCCCGGTCAACGCGCTGAGCCAGTCCTCGCGCACGACATAGTCGGCATCGACGACGGCGACGATTTCGGCGCGCGGGTCGGTCTGTTCGAGGCCGAAATTGAGCGCGCCGGCCTTGAAACCCGGCCATGGGCTGAGATGGAAGAAACGGAACCGCGCGCCGAGCTTCGCGCAATACTCCTCGACCGGCTTCCACACATCCTCGCGCTTGGTGTTGTTGTCGATGACGAGGACTTCGTAGTTCGCATACTCAAGCGCCGCCAGCGAATCGAGGGTCAGGATGACCATCTCGGGCGGCTCGTTGCAGCAGGCCAGATGAATCGAGACGAACGGTTGTTCGGCGGCCGGCGAAGGTTCGAGCAGCTCGAAGTGGCGCAGCCAGCGCGGCCGCCAGAGCACCTCGGTGAACTCGAAACCATTGATCAGCAAGACAAGAATGATCGCGAGCTGGGCGGGCACCAGCAACAGGAACATCGTCCAGTCCAGCGGACTAAGGTAGAGCGCCAGCGGTACGCTGACCGACCAGACCACGACCGAGGCTGAAAGCTGGATCAGGCCGAGGAAGAACAAGATGCCGGCAACGTAGAAACGCATGAAATGCCGCGCAAACCAGAACATCGGCAGCAGCGCTAACAGTGATGCGGCGAGTGCCTTGATCGGCCAGCTCGGGTCTTCGATGACCTTGCCGGTCATCGCGAATTTCGGTTCGCGCGCGGCATTGAACATGCCCCAGTAGGCTTCGACGCGGCCGGCCATGGCTTCCTTCCACGGCTGGTCGATCGCCTCCATCACGTAGTAGTCGATGTGCTCGCGTTCGGCGACGTTGAACCACTCGCGCAGGAACTGCGCTTCATCCTCGATCGAGGGCTGCGCGTATTCCTGGCGGTCGCCGTTCGAGGGCCAGCCAACTTCGCCGATAACCACCGGCTTGCCCGGAAACAGCTCCTTGAGCCGGTTGTACTGGCCGAGGGTGAAATTGATCGCATCCTTGCGCGGGATCTTTTCCCAGTACGGCAGCAGGTGCACGCTGATGAAATCGACGTGGTCGGCCAGCCTGGGGTTGCGCTCCCAGACGAAGAACGGTTCCGCCGTCGAGACCGGAATCTTGAGCTGCGCACGCGCGCGATCGATATAGCTGATCAGCTGGTCGATGCTGACATCGCCGCGCAAGACCGTCTCGTTGCCGACCATGGCGCGGGTGATGTTGGCGTGCTTGCGCGACAGCGCGATCAGCGCATCGAGTTCGGCCTCGTTGTTGCGCATGCGCCGGTCGATCCAGGCGCCCGACATCACTTCCATGTCATAGAACGCGGCGAGTCGCGGAATCTGCGGGCTCTCGAGCGAGGAATAGGTACGCAGGCGCTTGGTATGTCGCGACAACATGCGGATGTCGCTGGCCAGCTCGGACTCGCTCGGAAACAGGCCCTTGGTCGGATCCTGATAGCGCTGGAAGGCGTTGTAGGCCATGCCTTCGACGCGGCCAGTCCAGTCATCGATCTGCGTTGGCCGGTTGAGGAACGCCCACAGGCCGAAATTCAGCGCAGCGATGATCGCCGCGAACAGCACCGCGCGCCAGAAAGATTTCTTCACCACTTCGGATTGCGGGTTGATCAAGAGAGGCTCGGCAGCGCGCAGTGCAGCGCGGCAGCATAGCGGAGGCCACCCGATGCCTCAATCGAACGGATGCTTGTGTGGAATTTCGTGGGGGCGGCGTTCATGATTCGGCCCTACCGAGCAAGGCTTCAGGGCAGGATCATCGATCAACGGCAAGCTGTCCGGGTTCTTGAAATCCGCGCCCGAATGCCTCATCCGGGCTACACTGCGCGCTGGAGTCGGCCAGGCAGTCGCGACGTGTTTCGACACGGCGAGGAAAGTCCGGGCTCCGCAGGGCAAGGTGCCAGGTAACGCCTGGGCGGCGCGAGCCGACGGAAAGTGCAACAGAAAACAAACCGCCGAACGGCATCGCAAGGTGCGCGTGGTAAGGGTGAAACGGTGTGGTAAGAGCACACCGCGTGCGGGGCCAACGCCGCATGGCACGGCAAACCCCACCTGGAGCAAGACCAAATAGGGGAGCTATGGCGCGGCCCGCGTCGCTCCCGGGTTGGTTGCTTGAATCCTGCGGCGACGCAGGATCCAGAGGAATGGCTGCCGGTACGCATTCAGATTCTTGGCTGCGCACCACAAAACCCGGCTTATCGGCCGACTCCTTCTTCTCTCGCGTCTGCGTGAAATCGTGTGGTGGCTCGATCGGATTTCATGCGCCAACGGCATGCAGGTGATCATAGCTGCCGCAGGTTGGGCTGAGCGCAAGCGAAGCCCAACGGCCTTTTCGTTAGCCTCGACGTCTCGATGGAAGATCGCGATCCGTTGGGCATCGCTTGCGCTCAGCACCAACCTACGGAACTGAGTCGTGGGAGAGGCTTCAGCCGTGATGTCGTCGATTGCGCAAACCCGCGCTTGCTCGATCATCGTGCGCTCGAATGTTGTGCAGGCGTGACCTATCGAAAACCGGGCCGACCCGGCCGCAAAGTTTCGTTGCAGTTGAAGCCATCAGTCAGAATCATCCTTGTCCATGCCGGCAATCAGTTTCTCGACTGTAGCCGAGGAACAGGACACCTGCCCGGGTGTTTCCGCCATCGGTGGTGTTGCATCGGCAGCTCTCAAGGCCTCAGTCCGAGCGCTCAGCTGGAGATCGGCGGCATATCACCGACCACGTCTCACCCGCCTGTTGGCACGCGAGGGCAAACTGCGACAGGGTTGATGGCAAGAGCGCGGCTCCGACCCGGAAACTGCTTCACGGATCGAGGCTCACGGTGCACGGAGAATGGCGTATCTGAGCCGAGATCATGGCCTCGATCGCGATCCGTTCTGCATTGCTGGCCGAAATGCCTTCCAGCCACTCGGTGAGTCGCCCGGATCTTCCTCGAATGCGCCATTGCTTGAGTGCCGCAAGAATCGTGCGCTCGGCAATCTGCGGGTCAGGCATCAAGGCGATCGGCCGGAACAGCACATGTTCCTTGCCGAACGTCCGCCAGTAGTTGCGCTTGCGGACTCGAATGCTTTTTGCCCTGCCGACTTTGCAGTTGGTCGCGGTGACCTTGATGCAACGTTCGGCGATCCGGAGATCTTGCGCATTCACCGAGATCGGGTGCAGGTTGGTCAGCGCGACGATATAGATTCCGGAATCGGACATGAGCCCAATGATCTTCCTGTCAATCAGTGATGTACATTCATTCGTGCTTGTTGATCGGGCCCGAGAATATTGCGGCTTTGCCTCATTTCTTCTCCCGCCAGCCGGTGAAACGTGAAGTTGCAACTACCTACCTGATCCAATCAACAGGCGCGGAATCAGCACAGGCGATAGTCCTGGCAAGGAGGCGTCCGCAGCGAGTATGGATTGCGCAGGTTTCGGCTACTTGAACAACGCGCGGAATGGCTGAGCGAGTTGAACTCGCCGTTCTCGCCGCAGGGATCGACCGCATCGGGAAGGTCGGCGAGGAACAGGTCACCGAAGCCGACATGGCGAATCTCTGCGGCCTGTGCGCGCAGCACATCGGCGCGGATGTCGTGCATGGCCACGCGGTCGCTGTTGCGATCCAGCGTGGTCAGCAAACCTTCGAGTACTCATTGTGGATCGGCGAGCAGCCGATCCAGCGCCAGCAGACAATCCTTGCCATCACTCCAGGTCAGCAGGAGTGGCGTGGCTTGCATGCGATCAGGCGGCGCGTGAAGCGCGCTTGCGATCGTTCTCGGTCAGGTTTTTCTTGCGCAGGCGAATTGCCTTTGGCGTGACTTCGACAAGCTCGTCATCCTCGATGAATTCGAGCGCTTGTTCGAGCGACATCTTGATCGGCGGTGTCAACTGCACGGTTTCATCCTTGCCGGAGGCGCGCACGTTGGTCATCTGCTTGGCGCGCAAGGCGTTGACGGTGAGGTCATTGTCCTTGGCGTGAATTCCGACGAGCTGGCCTTCGTAGATCTCATCACCTTCATTGATCAACAGGCGGCCGCGTTCCTGCAGGCTGATCAGCGAGTAGGCGGGCGAGGGGCCCTGGCCGTTCGAGATCATGACGCCATTCGAACGCTTGGCGATGGCGCCTTCCGAGCGCGGACCGTAATGGTCGAACACGTGGAAGAGCAGGCCGGTGCCGGCGGTGATGGTGCGGAACTCGGTCTGGAAACCGATCAGGCCACGGGCCGGGATCATGTACTCAAGGCGCGCACGACCGCGCCCGTCAAGTTCCATGTTGACGAGCTTGCCACGACGCGAACCGAGGCGTTCCATGACCCCGCCCTGGAATTGTTCCTCCATGTCGACGACGAGTTGCTCGTAGGGCTCCTGCAGTTCACCGTCGATTTCCTTGATGATGACTTCAGGGCGCGAGACGGCGAGTTCGTAGCCTTCGCGGCGCATCGTTTCGATCAACACCGAAAGGTGCAGTTCGCCACGACCGGAAACCTTGAACTTGTCCGGATCCTCGGTCTCCTCGCACTTCATCGCGACGTTGTGCAGGGTCTCGCGCAGCAGGCGCTCGCGGATCTGGCGGCTGGTCAGGAACTTGCCGCCGCTGTGATCCTTGACCCCGGCGAATGGCGAATTGTTGACTTGGAAGGTCATGCTGATGGTTGGCTCGTCAACGTGCAGCACCGGCAATTGCTCGGGTGCGTCGGGCGCGCAGATCGTGTCGGAAATGCTCAAGGACTCGATGCCGTTGATGGCGATGATGTCGCCGGCTTCGGCTTCGGCCACTTCGCGGCGCTCCAGGCCCATGAAACCGAGCACCTGCAGCACCTTGGCATTGCGCTTCTTGCCGTCCTTGTCGACCACGACGACTTGCATGTTGGTGCGCACCTTGCCGCGTTGGATGCGGCCGATGCCGATCAGGCCGACATAGTTGCTGTAGTCGAGCTGGCTGACGCGCATCTGGAATGGGCCATCCGGATCGACCTGCGGCGGCGACACGTGCTTCATGATCGCTTCGTAGAGCGGGGTCATGTCGCCCGAACGCACGTCGGAATCGAGGCCGGCGTAGCCGTGCAGGGCCGAGGCGTAGACGACCGGAAAATCGAGCTGCTCGTCGGTCGCACCAAGGCGGTCGAACAGATCAAACGTGGCGTTGAGCACCCAGTCCGGACGCGCGCCGGGACGATCGACCTTGTTGATCACGACGATCGGCTTGAAGCCCATCTCGAAGGCCTTCTGGGTGACGAAGCGCGTCTGCGGCATCGGCCCGTCCATGGCGTCGACCAGGATCAGCACAGTGTCGACCATCGACAACACGCGCTCGACCTCGCCACCGAAATCGGCATGGCCCGGGGTGTCGACGATGTTGATGCGGTTCTCGCGCCAGGTGATCGCGGTGTTCTTCGACAGGATCGTGATGCCGCGTTCCTTTTCCTGGTCGTTGGAATCCATCACGCGTTCGGCAAGCACGGTGCGCTCGCTGAAGGTGCCGGATTGCTTGAGCAGGCAGTCGACCAGGGTGGTCTTGCCATGATCGACGTGGGCGACGATCGCTATATTGCGCAGATTTTCGATGGACATCGGGAATACCAAACGACCTCGTGTCGGGCCGTTGCAAGGAGAAGAATCGGGGGCCGCGACGCCGCGGCAGCCGGATATTATGCCCGGATTTCGGATCGGACGCTGGGTTTTTGCCAGCTGCGATCAGAAATTGATGCGTTGCCACACGTTGGTCAGTGAGCGGGGGAGCGGTTGGCAGTGAGCCGGTTAGCGGTGAGCGGTTAGCGGGAAAGGCAGTCCAGGCGAAACCAGCCTCTTGCAGGAAGCGGCTTCAGCGGCGATGCCGGGCTGGTAGTGAGCGGGGGAGCGGTAAGCGGTTAGCGGGAAGGGCTGTCCGGGCGCTGCGAGCCTTTTGCAGGAAGCGGCTTCAGCGGCGATGCCGGGCTGGTAGTGAGCGGGGAAGCGGTTAGCGGTTAGCGGCAAGGGTTGTCCAGGCGATACGAGCCTTTTTAGAAAACGGCTTCAGCCGCGGTGGTGCTGGGCAGTGAGTGGAGCGTTTTCGTCGGAAGCTCTCGTGGGAGTTCACGCCCCACCGTCGGTGGCGCGCTGTCGCGCAGCAAACATGGATCCGGGCGGTTGCCGTTCCTTCTCCCCTCCTGTAGGAGCCCGTTTACGGGCGAGCTTTTGGCTGGCGTGGACGAAGAGCTCGCCCCTGGCGGGGCTCCTACAAGGCTTGCGGTTGACCTGTAGGAGCCCGTTTAAGGGCGAGTTCTTGCTTTGGCTTGACGGCCTCGGGAGAAGGAAAAACCTGCTGGCTGCGCGCCTTGACAATCAACAGGTTACGTCATGTTTGATGGGAGCGGCTTCAGCCGCGATACTCTGTTGGCGGTGAGCGGGGAAGCGGCGAGCTTTCACGGATTCCTGAATCGCCTTTCCCGCTAACCGCTTACCGCTCCCCCGTTAACCGCTGATACCATGCGCGCATGCGCCTCGCTTTCGCCCTGCTGACCACATTCTGTCTGCTGTTCCAGCAGGTGGTCGTGGCGGCGTCGGTATGTGCCATGGAAGTGGCGCCGGCAGCGACCGCAGCCATGCCCGATCATTGCGCCGGCATGGCGAGTCCCAAGGAATCACCGACGCTTTGCAAGAGCCATTGCGCGCCTGATCTGGCTGTTGTGCCCGATTACAAGTGGCCGCCAATCCACTTTGTCGCGATGCTGCCGCCGGCTCCTGATTGGCTGTTCGTGCCGACCTTGCCTGATCCGGGCACCCCGGCGATACCTCCTGTCCATCGATCCGACCCTCCCGCGCGTCTGCGTTACTGCAGTCTGCTGATTTAGGCCTCCACCGGAAACTTCGTCCGATTCCCTGCTTTCGTTGCGGGGCGTCTTCGCGTTTGCGTGGGTGGAGCTGCCATGAATTCGTTTGCCGTTGTTGCCGGGAGGATCCGTTGCCGGGTCTGTTTCCGAGTGTTGGTCGTTTGTTCGTTTGCCCTGTTTGCGGGGGCGAGGAGGGGCGTTGCCGCCGAGTCGGACTTGTCGCTCGATGCGGCGATTGTGCTGGCCCTGGCCAGGGCGCCGATGATCGAGGCGCGCGATGCCGGAATCGCTGCGGCCACTGAGGAGGTCGCACGTGCGGCGGCCTTGCCGGATCCGGTGCTTGCCGTCGGCGTGCAGAACCTGCCGATTGCGGGTGCCGATGCCTACTCGCTGGGTGCCGAGAGCATGACCATGCGCAGTATCGGCCTGACCCAGGCCTTGCCATCGCGGGCCAAGCGCGATGCCCGGCGCGGATCCGCGCTGGCCTTTCAATCAGAGGCCGACGCAACCCGCAGCGAAACCATACTGGAGACCCGGCAGGCGGTGGCCAGTGCGTGGATCGCGTTGTGGGCTGCCGAGCGCGAGCGAAACCTGATTGAGGAGTTGCGCGAACAGGCCGAGCTTGCCGTCGTCGCATCGAAAGCACGCCTTGGTGGTGGCGTGGGCATGGCCAGCGATGCGCTCGCAGCGCGTGCGGCCGCACTTGATTTGGACAACCGGCTCGATGATGCCGAGGCCCTTGTCGAGCAGGCACGCGCGGGTCTGGCCCGCTGGATTGCCGGCGCCGCTGGACGCGCGATCGCTGCATCGCCCGATTTTTCGCAGTTGCCGCACACGCAATCCGAACTGCTTGAGCAGATTGATCGACAAACGCAGTTGCGGGTCTGGGATGCGCGGGAATCTTCCGCGGATGCGGCGCTGGCAATGGCGAATGCCGAGAAGCGGCCTGACTGGAGCATCGGCGCAGGGTTTGCCAAGCGTGGCGCCGATGCCTCGAACGTGATCTGGTTACAGGTCGGATTCGGCCTGCCGGTGTTCACCGCAAATCGTCAGGATCGCGGCATCAACGCGCGCCGCTCCGATCTGCAGGCGATCCGAGCCGCCCGCGAGGATGCGCGGCGCAGCGCCGAGGAGTCCGTGCGCAAAAATCTTGCGCTGTGGTCGGCACTCGGGCGCAAGGTCACGCGCTTCCGCGAATCGATCTTGCCCCTCGCCCACGATCGCAGCGCCACGGCGCTCGCCGCGTATTCGGGCGGCGCCGATCTGGATCGCTGGCTCGATGCGCAGCGAGACGAAATCGCCTCGCGTATCGAATACGCAAAATTACTCGCGGACTGGGGACAAGCCTGGGCCGCATTGACCTGGTTGCTGCCTGAGGAGGGCGCACGATGAACACACGAATCCTTCATGCCCTGGCTTTTCTGGCGGTCATTTTCATCACCGCGACGATGGCTTATTGGCTGGGAACAACCAACCGGGAATCTGTCGCCCCGATCAACAAACCGGCCAGTGTCAAAGCGGAGGCGATCTATTGGTATGACCCGATGGTGCCGGATCAGCATTTCGACAAGCCCGGAAAATCACCGTTCATGGATATGCAGCTGGTGCCGAAATACGCAGGTTCCGATGACGCAGCGACGGTCAAGGTGTCTTCGACCACGCAGCAGAATCTCGGCGTGCGCACGGCCATGGTCGAGGTTGCCAGGTTGGGTTTGTCGCTGCGTGTGCCGGGCAGCATTGAATGGGATCGACGCGCATCGCGTGAAATCAGTGCGCGCGTCGACGCTATCGTCGACAAGCTGGATGTGCGCGCGGCGTATGAGCCGGTGCGCAAAGGCCAGCCACTGGTCGAGTTGATTGCGCCGGCGTGGAATGCGGCCGCGCAGGAATATCTCGCCCTCGAGGCGTCACAATCCGATGATGCGCGTGCATTGCGCTCGGCGGCGCGCAATCGCCTGCGCGTGCTTGGCATGGACGATGCGCAGATGCGCAATCTGCGCGGCGGCAAGGTCGGTATTGTCATGCGTGCGCCGGTTGACGGCGTGGTTGGCACGCTGATGATCCGCGAAGGCCAGAGCGTGCAGGCCGGGATGTCGTTGATGACAATCAACGGCCTCGATACGGTCTGGGCCGAGGCCGCGATTCCGCAAGCGCAGTCGATGGGCGTGCGCGCCGGCGTGGCGGTTGAGGCAAGTGCGAGTGCTTTTCCCGGCGAGGTGTTCACGGGCAGCGTCGAGACGCTGCTCGCCGATATTGATGCCAGTACGCGCACGCAGCGTGCGCGCATCGTCCTCGACAATCCCGACCATCGCCTCATCCCGGGCATGTTCGTCGACCTCAGCTTCGCCGCCAGTGAAGGCGAAGCACATCCGCTGATTCCCGACAGCGCCTTGATCGCCACCGGCAGTGATGCGCGCGTGATCGTCGAATCGGAATCGGGCAGCTTTACGCCGGTGCGCGTTGTCACTGGACGCTCGGCGGCAGGCCGCACCGAAATCCTCGAAGGGCTGGCCGGCGGCGAGCGCGTCGTCGTCAGCGGCCAGTTCCTGATTGATTCCGAAGCGAGTTTGTCGGGTGTGCTTGATCGACTCGCGGAGCCGCAGCCCACGGCGCCGACGCAGCACGACGCTCACGAAGGGCACGTCATGCCGGCGCAGACGGATCCGCATGCAGGCCATGACATGCATGAAGGCCATGTCATGCCCGAGCCCGCAGCCAAGGATCCGCAGCCATGATCCTGCGCCTGATCCACTGGTCGATCGGCAATCGATTCCTGGTTCTGGTCGGCGCGCTCGCGCTGGCCGTTGCCGGCATCATCGCGGTCGTGCGCATGCCGCTTGATGCCTTGCCCGATCTTTCCGACACCCAGGTCATCCTGCGCACGAGCTGGCCCGGCCAGTCGCCGCAGATCGTCGAGGATCAGGTCACCTATCCGCTGGCGTCGACGATGATGTCGGTGCCCGGCGCAACCACGGTGCGCGCGTTTTCGTTCTTTGGCGATTCGTATGTTTATGTACTTTTCGAGGACGGCACTGATCCGTACTGGGCGCGTTCGCGCGTGCTCGAATACCTGAGTCAGGTACGCGACAAGTTGCCCGATGGCGTCAATCCGGCGCTCGGTCCCGATGCAACAGGAGTGGGCTGGATTTACGAGTACGCCTTGGTCGATCGCAGCGGCAAACACGATCTCGGTGAGCTGCGTGCGTTGCAGGACTGGTTCCTGCGCTACCGCTTGAAGACCGTGCCCGATGTCGCCGAAGTCGCCAGTATCGGCGGCATGGTCGCGGCCTGGCAGGTGATCGTCGATCCGCAGGCGCTGGCTGCACGGAATATGAGCGTGATCCAGGTCGAGCGCGCGATCCGCGACGCCAACGGTGCCAGTGGCGGTTCAGTGATCGAGCAGGGCGAGGCCGAGTTGATGGTACGCAGCGTCGGCTACCTCGGCAGCGCCAGCGATTTCGAATCGATTCCATTGACGACTGGGAACGATGGCGTACCCGTGCTGCTCGGCGATGTCGCCCGGATCCGTCGCGGGCCGACCCTGCGCCGCGGCATTGCCGAACTCGACGGCGAAGGTGAAGTGGCCGGCGGCGTCGTCGTGCTGCGTTCGGGCAAGAATGCCTTGACCGCGATCGCGGCAGTCAAGGCGCGATTGCTGGAATTGAAGGCCAGCCTGCCGGAGGGTGTCGAGATCGTTACGACCTATGACCGCTCCGAGTTGATCACGGCGGCGGTCGACAATTTGCGCAGCAAGCTGATCGAGGAATTCCTCATCGTCGCCCTGGTCTGCGCATTGTTCCTCTGGCACCTGCGCTCTTCGCTGGTTGCCGTGGTCAGCTTGCCGCTCGGCGTGCTCGCCGCCTTCATCGTCATGCACTACCAGGGCATCAGCGCAAACCTGATGTCGCTGGGCGGCATCGCGATCGCAATCGGTGCGATGGTTGATGCGGCGGTTGTGATGATCGAGAACACACACAAGCACATCGAGCGCTGGAATCTTGCAAATCCAGAGCGGCCGCTCGACAACGAAGAGCGCTGGCTGCTGGTCAGCAAGTCGGTCGGCGAAGTCGGGCCGGCGCTGTTCTTTAGCCTGCTCGTGATCACGCTGTCATTCCTGCCGGTGTTTGCGCTCGGTGCGCAGGAAGGCCGCCTGTTCAAGCCGCTGGCCTTCACCAAGACCTGGTCGATGGCGGCTGCAGCGGGCCTGTCGGTTACCCTGATTCCCGTGCTGATCGGCTATCTGGTGCGCGGGCGCATCCGTGCCGAGCACGAGAATCCGTTGAACCGGATCGTCAGCGCGGCGTATCGGCCGCTACTCGGCTGGGTGCTGCGTGCGCCGCGCTCGATCCTGCTGGTTGCTGGCCTTGTGCTGGTTTCTGCGATCCTGCCGTGGAGTCGGCTCGGCAGCGAGTTCATGCCGCCGCTCGACGAGGGCAGCCTGCTTTACATGCCTAGCGCGCTGCCTGGTTTGTCGGCGGGCAAGGCCTCGCAGTTGCTGCAGCAGACCGATCGCATGCTCAAGAGCGTGGCCGAGGTCGAGCATGTGTTCGGCAAGGCCGGCCGCGCCGATTCGGCTACCGATCCGGCGCCATTGACGATGTTCGAGACGACGATCACGTTCAGGCCGCGCGCGCAGTGGCGCGCCGGCATGACCATGGACAAGTTGAAGAAAGAACTCGATGCCGCGGTCAAGGTGCCCGGCCTGACCAACTTGTTTGTCTATCCGATTCGCAATCGCATCGACATGCTCGCGACCGGTATCAAGAGCCCGATCGGAATCAAGGTGCTCGGCCCCGACACGAAGGAGCTTGAACGCCTGGCGGCAAGCATGGAAACGACGGTGCGCAGTGTTCCGGGGGTCACTTCGGCGGTGGCCGATCGTGCGGCAGGTGGCCGCTATGTCGATATCGGCATTCGCCGTGATGCGGCAGCGCGCTACGGCCTGAGCCAGGCGCAACTGCAAGCGCTGATTGCGACCGTCGTCGGTGGCGCACCGATCGGCCAGACCATCGAGGGTCTCGAACGCTATCCGATCGTGCTGCGCTACCCGCGCGCGCAACGCGATTCGCTTGCGGCGCTGCGCGAGCTGCCCATCGTTGCCGGCAACGGCAACCAGGTCACGCTTGGCCAGGTTGCCGACATCACCATGGCAGCAGGCCCGCCGATGCTGAAAAGCGAGAATGGACAATTGGCGACCTATGTCTATGTCGATACCGCCAACAGCGATCTCGTCGCCCAGGTCGAGGCCATCCAGCAGGCAGTTGCCGCCGGCATCGCCTTGCCGAGTGGCTACACGCTCGAATGGTCGGGCCAGTACGAATATCTGCAGCACGCCATCGAACGGTTGCGCCTGGTCGTGCCGGCGACGCTGGTTCTGGTGTTCCTGCTGATCTACCTGATCTTCCATCGCGCCGCCGACGCCGCAATCATCATGCTGAGCCTGCCGCTGGCCCTGGTCGGTGGCCTGTGGCTGGTCTGGTTGCTTGGTCACTCGATCTCGATCGCGACAATGATCGGATTCATTGCCCTTGCCGGTGTTGCCGCCGAGTTTGGCGTGATCATGATGCTGACCCTGCGCCAATCCTGGCGGCATCGTTGCGAACTCGATCCGCAGGCCGACGCCGCAGCGCTTGATGAGGCAATCCATGAAGGTTCGTTGCTGCGCGTGCGACCCAAGGCGATGACGGTCGCGGTGATCCTTGCCGGTCTGTTGCCGATCCTCATCGGAACCGGAGCGGGTTCGGAAGTCATGCAACGCATCGCTGCGCCGATGGTCGGCGGCATGCTGACCGCACCGTTGTTGTCGATGCTGGTGATTCCGGCGGCGTTTCGTCTGATGATCCGGCGCGAGCTGGCGAAGCGACGTGCTGGCTCGTGATCCGCGCCATCGACGCGCTTTCTGCCGAAAATGCGAAAATCGTTTACGCTAGTCAGCTCGCAATACGGAGCAATGAAATGAATGCACCCACCCACCTGACCGCCCTGTTCACCACATCCAAGGGGCCGATCCGGGTCAACCTGTTTGCCGAGAAGACCCCGATCACGGTGGCGAATTTCGTCAATCTCGTCCAGCGCGGCTATTACAACGGCTTGAGCTTCCATCGCGTGATTCCCGACTTCATGATCCAGGGCGGCTGTCCGAATGGCAGCGGCACTGGCGGCCCGGGTTATCGCTTCGAGGACGAGATCGTGCCGACCCTCAAGCACAACGCCGGTGGCGTGTTGTCGATGGCCAATGCCGGCCCCGGCACCAATGGCAGCCAGTTCTTCATCACCCATGTCGCCACGCCGTGGCTCGACGGCAAGCACACCGTATTTGGCATGGTTGACGGCCCGGCCGACCAGAAAGTCGTCGACGCGATCCGCGGCGGCGACACGATCGAATCGATCACGATCGATGGCGACACCAGCGCCGTGTTCGAGGCGGCCAAGCCGCAACTCGACAAGTGGAACGCGGTACTCGATGCGGCCTGAGGCGATACTCCGTGGGAGCAACTCCAGTCGCGATGCCGTTCTGCCGAGCAGGCAAAGGCATCGCGGCTGAAGTCACTTCCTACGGTGTTTTCTTCTGCTCGCGCACCGGGATCGGTACATTGCACAGATCGATCTTGCCGGCTGGATGGATGTACCAGTCGTCGCTGCGATTGCGGCGAGATTCGATCAGCGCGGCGAAGGTCGGAGTGTCGGTGCGCAGGATTTCGAGGTGGCTGCGTTTGGCTGGCGGAACATCGGCAGCGAGACGTATCGATTTGATCGACAGTTTTTCCTGGTCTTTCTCGTAGAAGCCGGCCGCCCCGGTACCGCGCGGTAGCGCCGCAAGCAGCTCCATGCCCTGAATCACGCGCCCGATCGAAGCGATGTTGCGATCGAGCTGGCGCGGCGCCTGACCGATCACGACATACAACTCGGCAGCACTGCCCGATTCGGGTTCGTTGTTGCGTCCGGCGCCGACCATGCCGTAGCAATGCGCGAGCCAGGCTTGGCCGGTTTTCGGATCGCGCGCGGCAGGAAATCCGTTCGAGAAACCCACTTCTGGCGCATACACATCGCCATCGGGCAACGCAGTGAACGGCAGATCCTTGCTCGGGCGACTGAATTCGGCAGCGAGCGTTGCCTTGGCTGCGCCGATTGATCGCGCGGTCTTGGGATCCTCGCCGTTCGGATCGCCCCACTGGGTGACGAAATTGTCGACCACGCGCAGGACAGCCAGTCCGTCGAAATAGTTCTGCTTGACGAGAGTACGGATATTGGCCGCATGCAGCGGGGCGAAGTCCTTGGCCAATTCGATGATGACGCGCCCGCCAGGCAGCTCCATGTACAAGGTGTCCTCGTCATCCAGTGGTCGCCAATCGGTTGCCCTGGAGGCATCGAGTACCTGCTGCATCGTCGGCTTCTTCGCTGGCGCGTCCGCGGCAAGGACAGCGCAGCTCAAGCCGATGCCGAGACATGTTGCAATACCGCACAATCCAAGTGTCCAGAAAGGGACTGACAGCGCCGTTGGGCGTTGATCTGCTTTGCTCGAAACCTGTTCGATTCCCGTCTTCATCTTGCTCCCCGGTCAATGTCGGAAAATCGAAGGGTAACCCGGATGAGCAGGCCGATTTGCAGCAACGCCCCGGGAGTGGCCCGCAACGATCCGGGAAACAACGCAAGGCGTATTCGTCAACGCTTGCACTGACTGATCACCAAGTCGCAAAGCACGGCCATCGACTGCAAGCCCATGTTTCCGTCATCCCGGCTTTTGCCGGAATGACGGAAACATGCATGACTTCCGGCTCATTCGCTAGTGCGAAGTCAACACTATGATCCATTCAACGCTATGGCGGAATGAATGGCAGCGACGATGACCGAGCTTGAAGCCCATCTCAAAAAGTTTCAGAAGGAGTTGTCTGCCGGCTCGGTGTCGCTGGTTCTGCTCGCCGTACTGGCGGGAACTGATGAGCCGATGTATGGCTACCTGATCGCCAAGCGCCTCGCCGATGGTGGCGAAGGCGTGCTCGCCGGCAAGCAGAGCGCGCTGTATCCGGTGCTGCGCAATCTGAGCGCGTCCGGCCTGCTCGACAGCGAGGTCGAGCCTTCCGTGGCCGGGCCGCCGCGTCGCTATTACCGGATCACCGCGCTCGGACGCGAGGTGCTCGACCAATGGATTGCCGCGTGGGCGACGACACGGGATTTCGTCGACAGCGTGCTTGAAAGCAACACTTCGCAAGGGGCGAAATCATGAACCATCCGATTCCGAAAACGATCCGCGAATATCTCGACCAGTTGCGCGCCGAACTGCGTGGTGCCGATCCGGCGATGATCCAGGATGCGCTGTACGACGCCGAGGAACATCTGCGCGCCGAACTGGCCGAGCATCCAGATCTCGACGAGGCGGCGATACTGGCCAAGGTCGCGACCAGCTACGGCGCACCCGACGAAGTCGCCGAGATCTATCGGGTCAAGGAAGGCGAAGTCGAGCAGGCGCTGCGGCCGCGCCGCGCACACCCGAAGCCTGAGAAATCGTTCATCGCAAAGTTCTTCGGTATCGCGGTTGATCCGCGCGCCTATGCGGCGATGTTCTACATGGTGCTGACGATGGCGACCGGCATTTTCTACTTCACCTGGGTCGTCACCGGACTGAGTCTGTCGGCAGGATTCGCGATCCTGATCATCGGCATCCCGTTCATCGTGCTGTTTTTCGCCACGGTGCGCGCGCTGTCCTTTGTCGAAGGCAAGATCGTCGAGGCCATGCTCGGCGTGCGCATGCCACGGCGACAGTTGTATGTCGACCGCGAGCTGTCAATCTGGCAGCGCATCGGTGCGATGTTCACCGATCCGCGCACCTGGAGCACCTTGTTCTACATGCTGCTGATGCTGCCACTCGGAATCGTCTATTTCTGCATCGTCACGGTTGGCATGTCGCTTGCGCTGGGTTTTATCGCGGCGCCGTTCCTGCACCTGTTTGGTCTTCCGGGCGGCATCATCATCAACCATGGTTCGGATCTGTTCATGACCTCGCCATTCTGGATGCCGCTGGTCTTGATTGCCGGTGTGCTGCTGCTTTTCGGCATGCTGCATATCGCCAAGGCCATTGGTCATCTGCATGGTCAATTGGCCAAGCATCTGCTGGTCAAATCGGACTAGCCCGGATTATTCATGAAAAACACGCGCCCTCGCTTGTCCCTTGAACCCACACGGCTTTTCGCTCATTCGGCAATAACACCCGCTATTGCCTCAATCGCGAAAAGCCGTGTGAATCCAATGTCCTGCGCGATCATCACGCGTATTCATGAATAGTCCGGGCTAGGGATACTGCAGGAATCGGTCAGAGCGCCTTGACCAGCGGATCAAGGTGCTGTCGCCAACGCTGGTTCGAGCGGAGCGCTGCGCAAGCTGTTCGGCACCGTGTGGATCCGTGAATATCCACACCTTCTTCGGCCGATCCGGCAGACTGCACGCTTCAGCCGACAGGCTTTGGTCGAGGCAGCCATGGTCAATCTGGAACACAGGATTCCACCACCCGTCATCGCTGTGCTGACGGCGGCAGCGATGTGGGCAATCTCGCCGATCGGTCCGCACTTTGCCATTGATGTGGATCTCAAGCACATTCTTGTTGCCCTGTTGGTGATGATCGGCATCGCTTCTGACGTGCTCGGCATACTCGCGTTCCGCGCATCGCGCACGACGGTCAATCCGCTCAAGCCCGAATGCAGTTCGACGCTGGTTACTGGCGGCGTCTACCGGATCACGCGCAATCCGATGTACGTCGGCATCGTGTTCTTCCTGCTGGCCTGGGCCGTCCATCTTTCCGCCCTGTTGCCGCTCGCCGGCATTGTCCTGTTCGTCTTTTACATCACGCGCTTCCAGATCCGGCCTGAGGAGCGCGCGCTTGAACGCATCTTCGGCGAGCAGTACAGCACCTACTGCGCCCGCGTGAGGCGATGGTTGTAAGTCTGCGATGCGTGTACGGCATCCTTTCGGATTGATCGGCAACCAGGCATCGTTGCCGTCGGTCAACGATCAGGATCTGCAGGCATTCGCCGAATTGTGCGGATGCTTGGAAGAGTCGCTGGCTCATTTGCAAAGTCGGCGCGCTGTCGTTGTAATGTCGCGCTGACTTCCCACCAATCGATCAGGAAAACCCGATGTCCATCATCCGCATGAGTGATCTCGATCTCGGCAACAAGCGCGTCCTCATACGACAGGATCTGAATGTGCCGATCGAGGCGGGCAGGATCACCTCCGAGCAGCGCATCACGGCCTCACTGCCGAGCCTGAAACTGGCTCTGGACAAGGGTGCGACGGTGCTGGTCACCTCGCATCTCGGGCGGCCGAAGGAGGGTGTCTGGAGCGAGGCCGACTCGTTGGAGCCGGTGGCCAAACGCCTGGCGGAACTGCTCGGCCGTGAGGTGCCGTTGATCCGCGACTGGGTCGATGGAGTCGAGGTGGCGCCGGGCTCGATCAGTCTGCTCGAGAATTGCCGCATGAATGTCGGCGAGGCCAGGGATGACGAAGCGCTTTCGCGAAAATACGCGGCACTGTGCGACGTCTTCGTCATGGATGCCTTCGGTACCGCGCATCGTGCGCAGGCCTCCACGCATGGTGTGATCCGCTTTGCCAGGATCGCTGCCGGCGGCCCCTTGCTGATGGCCGAGCTCGATGCCCTGGCCAAGGCGCTCGAGTATCCGTCCCGACCGCTGCTGGCGATCGTCGCCGGATCGAAGGTATCGACCAAGCTCACGCTGCTTGAGAACCTGGTGGACAAGGTCGACCAGTTGATCGTCGGCGGCGGCATCGCCAACACCTTCCTCGCGGCGGCCGGCTACAAGGTCGGCAAATCCATGTGCGAACCGGATCTGATCGAAACTGCCAACCGCATCAGCGCGGCGGCCAAGGCGCGCGGCGCGCAGGTGCCGATTCCCGTCGACGTCGTCGTCGCGCCGCGGTTTGCCGCCGATGCGCCGGCCAGCGTGAAGCTGGTCGCCGATGTCGGCGAGGAAGACATGATCCTCGATATCGGCCCGCAGACCGCCGCGCAGTATGCGGCCCTGATCGACAAGGCCGGCACCGTCGTCTGGAATGGCCCGGTTGGTGTATTCGAATTCGATGCCTTCGGTGCTGGTACCGAAACGGTGGCGCGTGCGATCGCGAAATCGCCGGCGTTCTCGATTGCCGGTGGTGGTGACACCCTGGCGGCTGTCGAAAAATATGCAATTGCCGACAAGGTCTCCTACATCTCGACCGGTGGTGGCGCGTTTCTCGAATTTCTCGAAGGCCGGGAGCTGCCGGCGGTCACTGCGTTGCGCATACGCGGTGCCTGATTCGTGGTGCTTGTCCTGCTCGATCCCGATGGCACCCGTGTCGATCCGGAACAGGGCATCACGCGTTCGATCTTGCCGTGAGTCACTATCACGAACGCTCCAACGAGGCCCGCCGGAACGAACCACTACGCTGGTGTATTGCTTGCGAAATAGTTGAACCATTCGTGCTTGCTTCAGCCCTTGCGGGGCGCAATCCGCTTCGAGGGGGCTGCCCTGTTCTCTGCCCACGCCGGGTTCGATCTGTGATCGAACGCTCCTGGTCGGGATCAAGAGAGCGTCAGCGCGCAGCACTGACCCACAAAGGCCAATGCGGTTCTTGCGCAAACCGAAGCCCTTCGTTTGCACGGCCAAAACCAATGACATCCTGCAGAAAGTCATTCGTGCGAATCGACGGCTCGGTTCAAAGAATTACCACCCACTACACATCGTCGATCTGATCGCCCAGCCCGCCGCGCGCGGCGAGCGGCTTGCGCGAGATGGATGGTGCGCCAACGCCGTGCGCAGTGTTGGCGTGCTGTCGGGATTTGGAGCGGCCGAGAAATTGCACGAGGACGCGGTCGACCAAGTCGTCGCCGATGCATCGGTTCTTGAAGAATGTCTCGCCGGATGACCTGAAAGGCAACCGGACAAAGCTGGTGTCGCATCGGTAAATGCAGCCAATGAATAGGTTTGCAGTCGCGAAGAGTCGGCACTCCGCTGCCACCCGGCTGTGATAGCTTCACGCGCTAACCAGGAGGAATTACCGGATGGCTGAACAGTTGCGTCGTACGCGGATCATCGCCACCCTGGGCCCGGCCACTGATGCACCCGGGATGTTGAAGAAAGTGCTGGCTGAAGGCGTTGATGTCGTACGCCTGAATTTCTCCCACGGAAATCCCGACGATCATCGTGTCCGCGCCGCGGCTGCGCGCGCGGCTGCGGCGGAACTCGGACGTGAGGTCGCCGTGCTCGGCGACTTGCAGGGGCCGAAGATCCGCGTCGAGCGTTTCGCCGATGGCGCCGTGCATCTGGACGCCGGTGCGAGCTTCACCCTGGACTGCCGCGCCGATGCGCCACCCGGTGATGTCACGCGTGTCGGGGTCGGCTATCTCGATCTCTGGCGCGATGTGAAGCCGGGTGACCTGCTCCTGCTCGATGATGGCCTGATCGCCCTCGACGTGGTCGAGGTGGTTTCCGAGCTGGTGCATTGCCAGGTACGTATCGGTGGGCGTCTGTCCGATCGCAAGGGCATCAATCGTCAGGGTGGCGGGCTTACCGTTGCCGCGCTGTCGGACAAGGATCGTCGCGATATCCAGCTTGCCGCCGAACTCCAGGTCGAGTTCCTTGCCGTGTCATTCGTCAAGTGTGCGGATGATGTCGAGCAGGCACGCCGCCTGTTGCGCGAGGCTGGCGGCGATGCCTCGATCGTGGCCAAGATCGAACGCACCGAAGCGATTGCCGCGCTTGGCGAAATCATTGATGCCAGCGATGTGGTGATGGTCGCCCGCGGCGACCTTGGCGTCGAAATCGGTGATGCCGAATTGCCCGGTCTGCAGAAGAAGATCATCCGCGAAACGCTTGAACGCAGCCGCGTCGTCATCACCGCCACGCAGATGATGCAGTCGATGGTCGAATCACCGATCCCGACCCGTGCCGAAGTGCTCGATGTCGCCAACGCGGTGATCGACGGTACCGATGCCGTCATGCTGTCGCAGGAGACGGCATCAGGCCGCCATCCGGACACGGCCGTTGCCGCGATGCGCCGGGTTTGCCTCGGCGCCGAGCGCCAGTTCGAGCCAAAGATAGATTTCGGATCTGGCCCGCGCGTGCTCGATCGTACCGACCAGGCGATCGCCCTGGCATCCATGTTCCTCGCCGACCGCATTGGCGTGCGTGCCATTGTCGCCCTGACCGAATCGGGCGCGACGGCACGCTGGTTGTCGCGCCATCGCTCGACCGTGCCGATCTACGCGCTGTCACGCAACGGCGCCGCCCGTCGGCGCATGCTGCTTTTCCGCGATGTCCATCCGATCGAATTCGATCCGCACGATGTCGGCCCGATCCAGGCCGCACGCGAAGCAATCCAGCACCTGTTCCGCCTCGAACACCTGGCCGAGGACGATCGCGTGATTCTGACCACCGGCGACCACACCGGACAGCTCGGCGGCACGAATACCCTGAAATTGTTGCGGGTGGGGGCGGATGGGTTGGCCGAAGGTTTGGGGGATCTCTGATTTTTGAATTGGATTGGAAGTTTCCGTCTTCTTCGACTTACACGCTCCTCCGTCGCGCGGCAGGGATGCCGCGCGACGGAGGGGCGTAAAAGGTGAGCATCGCCCCCAAGAGGGGACAAGCGACTGAAATCGCTCCCACGAAAACAGGTATTGAGAATCGCAAAGGATGCTGCGTCTGAAAGACACACACAGAGAACCAATGCGACTCTGCCGGCGCAGACACAACCATGCAACGACGAATTTCACCCAATCTTTGTACGGTGCGACAACCGCAGCGCAGGAAAAACACCCGGACACGCGGGATTCGTTATCCTTTGCTACCCGCTTAACGGAGAACGATCATGTCATCACGAATACTCGTTGCAATGGTCATCGGGCTCGCCCTGGCGCCACTCGCTTTCGCGCAGAAGGTGCCGCGCTCGGTAAAGCCCGAGGATCTCGAAAAGTTCTGGGTATTGATGAAGTCCTCGGTCGAGGGCAATGCGCCGCTCGGCGGCAAGAACATGGATCAATCCGGTTGCGCGGCGGTGTCGTTCATCGTCGAGGGCAATGGCCGGGCGAGCAATATCACGGTTGAGAAGGCCGAGCCGCCGGGTGGTCTTGGTGAGCTTGCCGCGAGTATCGCCTCGCATATCGAGTTCGAGCCGACCATCAGCAATGCCGGGCGCGATCGCGTGTTCAGTTCGCTGATCTTCCCGTTCAACCTTCCGGATGATCCCGACGCGCGCCAGGCGATCATGCAGAAGTGCGTCATCCCGGCGCGGCGCTGGAGCGCGAAAAAGCCGGAAAAATAGTCACTTGCGGGTAATCGTTGCGACTGTTTGACGCGCCGGCGGTGCGCCGCTGGCCGATACGGCTGGACTGCACCCAAGCGCGATCTGGCCTATACTCCGCGGCCCTGAATGTCCCATTCCTTCCTGTCCGGCACCCAGGAGTCTGTCGGACTTGAATCGGCAGGGCTGCAAATCCGTCTACGTGCTCCATATTTCCGCCGCTTCTTGGCCCAAAGAACCACTATGGGCCGGCGAATCGTCGAAAATCTGTCCTCACGCAGCCGAATTTTCGCCTCGACCGCTCAAGTCCGACAGGCTCCTTGTGACGGCATCACGCGTTTGTTTTACGGAGTCGTTCATCCATGAGTATCGAGCAGCTTGAAAGCATCGCCCAGGCGATGGTGGCGCCGGGCAAGGGCATCATTGCCATCGACGAATCGAACAACACGATCAAGAAGCGTTTCGACGCGGTTGGTGTGCCGAACACCGAGGAAAACCGACGCGCCTATCGCGAGATGCTGCTGACCACGCCGGGTCTTAACCAGCATATTTCCGGTGCCATCCTCTATGACGAGACGATCCGCCAGTCGACCAAGGCCGGCGTGCCGTTCACCAAGCTCATGCTCGACGCCGGCATTCTGCCGGGAATCAAGGTCGACAAGGGTGTGTTTCCGCTGGCCGGTTTTCCGGGCGAGCTGGTGACCGAGGGCCTCGATGGCCTGCGCGAGCGTCTCGCCGAATACGCAAAGCTGGGCGCGAAGTTCGCCAAGTGGCGCGCGGTCATCACGATCAGCGGTGATTCACCGAGCGGTACCTGCATCGAAGCCAACTGTCATGCGCTGGCACGCTATGCGGCGTTGTGTCAGGAAGCCGGCATCGTGCCGATGGTCGAGCCCGAAGTGCTGATGGATGGATCGCATGACATCGACGAATGCTACGAAGTGACCGAAGCCACCCTGCGCAGCCTGTTCGCCTCGCTTTACGAGCAGAACGTCTTCCTCGAAGGCTGCATCCTCAAGGCGAGCATGGTTCTCGCCGGCAAGGATTGCGAAGAGCAATCCGACATCGACGATGTAGCCGATGCGACGATTCGATGCCTCAAGGCCGCGGTGCCGGCCTCGCTGCCTGGCATCGTGTTCCTCTCTGGCGGTCAGTCCGATGAGCTTGCCACCGCACACCTCAATGCGATGAACCAGCAGGGCCCGCATCCGTGGCCGCTGTCGTTCTCGTACGGCCGCGCCATGCAGCAGGCGGCGCTCAAACTGTGGGGCAAGGATATGGCGGCGAATTTTGCAGAAGCCCAGGCAACCGTTGCGCACCGTGCGAAGGAAAACGGTCTGGCTGCACTGGGTCAATGGAAGAAAGGTGCCTAACCCTGTCTTCCAGCGAGTTTGATGTGTGAAGAAAAGGGCACCTTTTGGTGCCCTTTTTATTGGCGCGGATGCCAATGGCTCAACCCAGCGAGGCCAGCCATTCATCATCCGAGCCTTCGTTGACATCCTCGAACAAGAAAGTCGACAGATAGCGTTCGCCAGTATCGGGCAGCATGGCGAGAATGACCGAGCCCGATTCTGCTTCAGCGGCGATTTCGAGCGCGCTGGCCAACGTTGCGCCGGCCGAAATGCCTGCGAAAATTCCTTCCTTCTGCGCGAGCAGGCGTGCGCTATCACGAGCGACCGTGTCATCGACGCTGAGGATGCGATGGGCGACCTCACGATTGAGCACGGACGGAATCAGGTCGGGTGCCCAGCCCTGGATCTTGTGCGGCTTCCATTCTTCGCCCGAGAGCATCGCGGCGGCAGCCGGTTCGCTGGCGATGATCTGCACCTCGGGACGGGCCAGACGCAGCACTTCACCAACACCGGTCAGGGTACCGCCGGTGCCCCAGCCGCTGACGAAATAGTCGAGCCGCTTGCCGGCGAAATCACGCAGGATCTCCGGTCCGGTCGTGTTGCGGTGCCAGGCCGGGTTGGCCGGGTTGTCAAACTGGTCGCTGAAGAACCAGCCGTGCTTCTCCGCCAATTCGCGGGCCTTGGCCACCATGCCGGTACCTCGCGCTGCGGCCGGGGTCAGGATCACCTTGCCGCCATAGGCGCGGATCAGCTTGCGCCGCTCGATCGAGAAGGTCTCCGCCATCACCGCGACGAACGGATAACCGCGCGCGGCGGCGACCATGGCCAGGGCGACGCCGGTGTTGCCCGAGGTCGCCTCGACGATGGTCTGGCCCGGTTTCAGCTTGCCGCTCTTTTCGCCATCGAGCACAACAGCCAGGGCCAGCCGATCCTTGACCGATCCGCCCGGATTGAACGACTCCACCTTGACGTGGATATCGATACCTTTCGGAGCAAGGCGCTGAAGCTTGACGATCGGTGTGTTGCCGATCGTGTCGAGGATGGATTGGTAGGACATGGGGCAGGTTCTCCGTAGGTCAGGCCGCGCGCAGAACATGCGCTGTATCGAATGGTGTGGTCAATGGCGCTGGGCCGAACCAATGCAGGCGTTCCGCCAGGGCGGCGACTTCGCCGACGATCAGCAGGGTCGGTGACTGCACGGTGTGGCGGGTCGCGAATTCGGTGAGGTCGGCGAGCGTTCCGCGAACCACGCGTTGGTCGGAGCGCGAGCCGTTCTCGATCAGTGCGATCGGTGTCGATGGCGATCGGCCATGCCCGATCAGCTTCTGCTCGAATCGCGCCAGTTCGCCGCCAGCCATGTACACGGCGAGGGTTTGGCCTTGCGCCGCGAGCGCGCGCCAGTCCAGCGTATCGATCGAATCACGGCAATGCGCGGTGACAAAGTGCACCGACTGGGCGTGTTCGCGGTGGGTCAGCGGGATGCCGGCATAGGCGGCGCAGGCGATTGCCGCAGTGATGCCCGGCACCACCTCGAAATCGATGCCGTGTGCACGCAGGAATTCCAGCTCCTCGCCACCGCGACCGAACACGAACGGATCGCCGCCCTTGAGACGTACGACGCGCTTGCCGGCGTTCGCGTATTCGAGCATCAACGCGTGGATGTGATCCTGCGGCGTGTGTGCTGCGCCGCCCTGCTTGCCGACTTCGATGAAGATGGCATCGCGGCGTGCGAGGTCGAGGACCTCCGTGGATACCAGGCGGTCATGCAGGATCACATCGGCCTGATGCAGCGCGCGCAAGCCGTTCAAGGTGAGCAGGCCCGGATCGCCCGGGCCGGCACCGACCAGAACGACCGAGCCGCGCGGGTCATGGTTTTCCGCACTTTCGAGTGCGCATTCAAGCGCGCGCTGCGCATCGAGGGGGCGATTGCGACGCATGCTGGTGGCGACCTTGCCGCTGAACAGCGCTTCGAGGAAGCTGCGGCGTAGAGTGAGGTCGGGGAATTGCGCGCGGATGCGCTGGCGATAGCGCGCGGCGAGCGCGGCCAGTGGACCGAGCGAGGTATCCAGCAGCGACTCGATTCGTTCGCGGATCAGACGCGCCAGCACGGGTGCCGCACCCGCAGTCGAGACGGCGATCATCAATGGGCTGCGATCGACCACGGCGGGCACCTGGAAGCTCGACAACTCGGCATCATCGACCACGTTGACGAACACGCGCCTGCGTTCGGCCGCGGCCGCGATCTGCCGATTCAGCGCGCGATCGCGGGTTGCGGCGATGACCAGCCAGACACCATCCAGCCAGTCATCTACGTACTCGGCCTGGCGATTGCGAATACTGCCCGTGGCGACCCACGCGGCCAGTTGCCGGCTGATGTGCGGCGCGCCGACTTCGATATCGGCACCGGACTTGCGCAGTGCGGTCACCTTGCGTTCGGCGACGCTGCCACCGCCGACGACGAGGACGCGTTTTCCGCGCAGATTGGCAAACAGGGGATACAGGTTCATGCCGACCAGACTAGGCGGGCTGCGGGCTGGCTTGAAATACCGATCGCACAGGCGCTTATGCGAAACAGTGATGAAGACGGAAAGACGTCTAGACGTCCATAGTGGACGCGGTTCACACAAGCCCCTATGCTGCGCACTGGCGCGTGCCGCTACGGCGAAGCAGGCATCGCCTGCAGGAAATCCGATCGATACGCCGAATTTTCGCTCCACCCTGAGCCCGGTGCGTCGCTGCTGGATCAACAACACCACAATGAATGCAACGACATGACCCTGACCCAGTTGCGCTACATCGTCGCCATCGCCGAGGCCGGACTCAACATAACCCTGGCTTCCGAGCGCGTTCATGCAACCCAGCCCGGCATTTCGCGTCAGCTCAGGCAACTTGAAGACGAACTCGGCTTCCAGATCTTTCTGCGCAAGGGCAAGAGCCTCGAATCGGTCACCGCCACCGGTGCCCAGGTGATTGCCCGCGCCCGCACGATCCTGGCCGAAGCGGGAAATATCCGCGTGCTGGCGGCAAACCTGCGCAACGAGAACGCCGGCGAGTTGGTCATTGTCACCACGCATACGCAGGCGCGCTTCGTGTTGCCCGAGGCCATCGCTTCGGTCAAGCGGCGCTATGCCGATGTCAGTATCCGTCTCGAACCCCATGGCGATACCGAATTGATCGACCTGCTCGGCAAGGGCGCGGCTGACCTGGCCATCATCAGCACCGCGAGCACGCCGCCGAACGCCGAGTTGGCGATTCCGATCTTCCGCTGGGATCGACAGATCCTGCTGCCAAAGGATCATCCGCTGGGCAGGTTGGGCCGCACGCCGCGCATTGACGAACTCGCCGCCTATGCGCTGGTCAGCTACGAATCCTCGCTCGCGCCGGAATCATCCCTGCGACGCGCCATCGTCGAAGCCGGTTGCGAATTGAAGCTGGCCGTAGCGGCACGCGATGCCGATTTGATCAAGACCTATGTGCGTGCGGGACTTGGCGTCGGCGTGCTCGCCGAGATGGCTCTGGACGACAGGGATCGTGCCGATTTTTGCGTGTATTCGGCACGTGGAATGCTGCCGACCTGCACGAGCTGGGTGATCCTGCAGCGCGATCGTGTGCAGCGTGATTATGCACTCGACCTGATTGCCACACTGGCGCCACATATTGATCGGCGCGATCTCGTGCGCGTCGTCCAGGGTGCCGCCGAAGCCCATTGGCCACGCCCGCCACACTGGAGCGAAGTCGGTGTGCGCGACACTTCGGTTCGCGCCGCTTGAGTCATCGAGACACGCTTGCGAGGTTCTGCTTGAATTCCCGGGAAGTGGCTTCAGCCACGATGCCTTTGGATGTGTTGACCGCTTTTCCTTGTCTCTGGGGAAGAAAGAAGCAAAATGCTCACACTTCCAGATGGATGCCGCATTCGCGCTTGAGGCCGAAATAGCGCGTGTCTTCCTCGCGCATGCCCGGTTGCCATGGCCGCGTTGTATGCACGTCGCCGATCGAGACATAGCCTTCGTGCCAGAGTGGGTGATAGGGCAGGTCGTGGCGACTCAGGTATTGCCGGATATCGCGATCATTCCAGTCGATCAGCGGATGCACTTTCCAGCGTCCGTGTTTCAATTCGAGCACCTTGGTGTGCTCGCGTGTAGTGGCCTGGCTGCGGCGCAGGCCGGCGAACCAGGTGTGCGCACCAAGCTCATCGAGGGCGCGGCGCAGGGGTTCGATCTTGCGCAGATCGTCGTAGCGGTTGAGGCCTTCGAGGCCTTGTTCCCAGAGGCGGCCATGGCGGGCTTCCATCCAGGCGCGACCGATCTTCGGCCGATAGACGCGCAGGTCGAGATCAAGCCGCTCGGTCAGCTCATCGGCGAAGCGATAGGTTTCCTCGAAAAGGTAGCCGGTATCAATCAGGATCACCGGAATCCTGCGGCACTGGCGGCTGACCAGGTGCAGCGAAACGGCTGACTGCGCACCGAAGCTCGATGACAGCACATGTTCGCCGGGCAGGGTTTCCAGTGCCCAGGCGACACGATCCTCGGCGCCTTGTTTCTCCAGCCAGTGGTTCAGTGTGACCAGCGCGCGCGAGTCCTCGGCGGCCGAGACCAGATCGGGAAGATCACTCATGTGAGCACCCGCAGCGGAATGCCTGCGGCGGCTTGAACGACCTTGGCGCGGACGAGGAAATCGCCGAATCCTTCTGCGGCGTTTCGCTCGGCTGCATAGCGGGCAAACAGGGAATCCAGCTCGTCGAGAATCGCGGACTCGTCGATGTTTTCGCGGTGCAGGACGTTGAGACGCTGACCGCGGCGATCGGCACCGAGCATGAGGTTGTAGCGCCCGGGTGCCTTGCCGACGAGGGCGATTTCGCCGAGATACGGGCGCGAACAGCCATTCGGACAACCCGAAATACGCAGGTGAATCGGCGCATCGACGAGGTCATGTTTGCTGAGCAAGATTTCGATCTTGCCCAGAAGATCGGGCAGATAGCGTTCGGCCTCGGCCATGGCCAGGCCACAAGTTGGCAGGGCCACGCAGGCCAGTGCGCTCAAACGCAGCGGGCTGGCGCGGCGGTGCAGATCGAGCTGATGGCTTGCGATCAGTTCATCGATTGCGGCGCGATCATCGGCGTGGACATTGGCGATGACCAGATTCTGATTCGGCGTCAGGCGGAAATCGCCGCGATGGATATGTGCGATCTCACGCAAGCCGCGCAGATGCGTCGCTCCTCCACGATCTGCAATGCGACCGGCTTCGATGCGCAGGGTCAGATGCCAGCGGCCTTCATGGCCCTCGATCCAGCCGAAGCGGTCACCGTTGTGCTCGAATGAAAACGGTCGCGCCGTGGCCAGTGCGAAACCCGCGCGCTGTTCGACTTCGCTCTTGAACCAGTCGAGGCCGCGATCTTCGATCGTGTATTTGAGCCGCGCGCGCTTGCGCTCGGTGCGATTGCCGAAATCGCGTTGCGTGGTCAGCACCGCCTCGGCGACGTCGAACAGTTGATCCGGGGTGACGAAGCCGATCAGCTGGCCGAGCAGGGGATAGGTCGTTGCGTCGCCGTGAGTCGCGCCCATGCCGCCGCCGACACTGATGTTGAAGCCGGCAAGTTCGCCATCCTCAAGCACGGCGATGCAGCCGAGGTCGTGTGCGAAGACATCGACATCATTGTGCGGCGGCACGGCAAAGGCGACCTTGAACTTGCGCGGCAGATAGGTCTCGCCATACAACGGTTCGTGTTCGGGCTCACCGCCGGCGATACGCTCTTCGTCGAGCCAGATCTCGTAGTAGGCGCGAGTCTTCGGTTTGAGGTGACTGGACAGGCGTGCGGCCCAGTCGTGGACGGCGGCGTGTGCTTGCGACGCGACCGGATTTGCCGCGACCATCACGTTGCGATTGACGTCACCACAAGCAGCGACGGTGTCGATCAGGCTGGCATTGATCGCCTGCAGGGTCGCCTTGAGTTCACGCTTGATCACGCCGTGAAACTGGAAGGCCTGGCGCGTGGTGAGACGCAGTGAGGCATTAGCGTAGCGTGTGGCAATCGAATCGAGGGCCAGCCATTGCTGCGGCGTGACCACGCCACCCGGCGTGCGCGTGCGGATCATGAAGCTGTAGGCCGGCTCAAGTTTCTGCTGACGACGTTCCTCGCGCAAATCACGGTCATCCTGCTGGTAGCTGCCGTGGAACTTGATCAGCACGGTGTCGTCCGCACGGATCGCGCCGGTATGCGCGTCGCCGAGGCTCTCGCGCAGGGTGCCGCGCAGGCGTTGACTGTCCTGTTTGATGTTCTCGACGGTGGAGGTTGTTGTGCTCATGGGGTTCGCCGGAAAGATGATGCGCCTTGGATTCAATTGCTCGTCATCCCAGCCATCGCCGGGATGACGGAGAGGGGCGGGACCACCGACGCTCAATACACATCGCGCGCATAGCGTCCCTCTTCTCGCAATGAGGCGAGTTGTTCGATGGCCCGTTCGCGATCGCCATTGCCATGCTCGGCAAATATGTCGAGCAGCGCGTCTTCGACGTCGCCTGCCATGCGCGTGGCGTCACCGCATACATACAAATGCGCACCGTTGTTCAACCGGGCGTAAAGTTCGCGGCCGCTTTCGCGCAGGCGATGTTGCACATAGACCTTGTTCTCCTGGTCACGCGAGAAGGCGAGATCGAGGCGATCGAGACGGCCTTCGCGCAGGGCCTCCTGCCACTCGACCTGATACAGAAAATCGCTGTTGAAATGCGGATTGCCGAACAGCAACCAGTTGCGCCCGCTGGCGCCGGTTGCCGTGCGTTCCTGTACGAACGCACGGAACGGTGCGATGCCGGTGCCAGCCCCGATCATGATGATGTCGCGGCTGCCGTCGGCCGGTACCCGGAAGCGTTCGTTGCGTTCGATAAAGATGGGGATTCGCGCATTATCGGTGGCGTGGGCCAGATAGCCGGAGGCTACGCCCTGATGACGATGACCAAAGGCCTCGTAGTCGACATGGGCGATGGTCAGATGTGCCTCGTCGCCGACGAGCTTTTGACTGGAGGCAATCGAGTACAGGCGCGGGGTCAGTGGACGCAATGCGCCGACCAGCTCCTCCGCATCCCAGTCCGCCGGCCACGCCCGCAGCAGATCGATGAATTGATGACTGCCGAGCAACCGGGAGAGGTTTGTCGACTGCTCCGGGGCGAGCAGCCGGTTCAATTCGGCATTAGTGGTGAGTGCCGCATGTTTGGCGACGAAGGGTCGGCCGATGCGGGTCAGTTCGCGGCGCGACTGCAGCCAATGGCGAAGCGAATGGGTCTTGTCGGACCGGGAGATTGACGCATTGCCATCGAGTTCAAGCAAATCGAGAACGCTTTCCACCAGGTCGGACGAATTCTGCGGCCAGACGCCGAGCGCATCGCCAGGCTCATAGACGAGGCCGGAGCCTGCGAGCGACAGTTCGATATGGCGGACATCCTTTTCGCTGTCACGCGCGCTGATTCGCTGGTTGACCAGCAGCTCGGCAGCGAACGGCGCATCACGATCGTGTTTCGGAGCGCTGGCAACCGCTCGCAGCGCGACGACGCTGCCGCGAGGCGTGGCAGCAGGAGCCGATTCGACAGCGATATCGACGGCGCGCTTGCGCCACGGATCGGCGATGGATTCGATATCGAGATCCGCTTCGCCGAGATCGAACAGCCGATGTGCGCCGAGTTCGGCCAAACGTGCGTCGAGCTTGCGCCCGATCGCATTGAACTGCGGATAGCTCGAATCGCCGAGACCGAGGACGGCATAGCGAAGCCCGGGGAGTTGCGCTGCACGTTTGCCGGAGAGGTGTTCGACCAGGCCACGCGCATCATCGGGCGGATCGCCGTCACCCTGGGTGCTGATGACGATGTAGAGGAGGCGTTCGTCCTTGATCTCGCGCAGCGGAAACCTGTCCGCTCGCAGCAGACGAACCGGTGTACCTGCCGATTCGAGATCGGCGGCAAGACGTTCGGCGATGCGCCTGGCATTGCCGGTCTGGCTGCCATACAGAACCGTGATCGCGGCTTCCGCCGTGGCCGTGACCGATGCCGCCAGGTCGCCCTGATTACCGGCCAGTCCGGCGCTGTAGCCGGAAAGCCACCACAGCGCATGCGTGTCGAGTCCATCGATCAGGCGGGCGAGCAGGATGCCCTTGTCGTCGGGCAGCGGGATTTTCGCTCCAGTGACGAACCGGGTGGACATCGTCGATGCAACCTGTTTGGACGGCTAGACGTCCGTTGGCTTGAGATACTGGGTGTCGGATCCGATTCCTGGAAGGTAGCGTTGCACATGGCGATATGCGCGTGGTGCATGAATGCGCCAGCGAACCAAGCGGATTGGCGTTATCCTCGGTGAAAACCGCCACGGAGCCAGATCCATGACCAGCCCAGCATCCAGCCGACTCGCCGTTCTTATCGATGCCGACAACGCGCATCCGTCGATTGTCGAAGGTCTGCTTGCCGAGGTCAGCAAGTACGGCACGGCCAGCGTCAAGCGCATCTATGGCGACTGGACCGGCCCGCAGCTGAAGGGCTGGAAAGAGGTGTTGCTTTCGCATTCAATCCAGCCGATCCAGCAATTCCGCTATACGGTCGGCAAGAACGCGACCGATTCGGCGATGATCATCGACGCCATGGATCTGCTTTACAGCCAGCGCCTTGATGGTTTCTGCATCGTTTCCAGCGACAGCGACTTTACCCGCATCGCCGCGCGTATCCGCGAATCCGGCCTGACTGTGTACGGATTCGGCGAGCGCAAGACGCCGCAGCCGTTTGTCTCGGCCTGCGACAAGTTCATCTATACCGAATTCCTGTTGAACAAGGGCGAAGAAAAATCCGGAGCAAGCAAGCCCGCACCGAGCGTCGGCAAGGACAAGCGTCTTGCAAGACTGCTGCGCGATGCGGTCGAAGCCTCATCCGACGACACCGGCTGGGCCTTTCTCGGTCTGGTCGGCAACTACCTCGTCAAGCAGATGCCCGAATTCGACGCACGCAGCTATGGCTACTCGAAGCTGCGCGAGCTGGTTGCCGCCAGCAACCTGTTCGACATCGAGGAGCGACCGATGGCGGCCGGTGGATCCGCGAAATCAGTGTATGTGCGCGAGCGCGGCCGCTAGCCCGGACTATTGAGTCGGCCCTTAAACAGTAGGACTTTGCCTATTCCTTCTCCCGCCAGCGGGAGAAGCATTCAGTAGCGACTATTTAGGGGCCGAATCAATAGTACCTCGACCTTTGCAGATGATCGATTGGCAAGCGCGCCGCCGGATTTGCGCAAGGGTATCGCGGCTGAAGCCGCTCCTCGCGCTACAGCGGATTTGCCTCAGCGCAGCGGTTTGGCCAGGCGCACGATGTCGACGCCGAAGCCGGCGCGTTCGTAGATGGCCCTGGCGCGTTCGTTGCCGGGAAAGACGGCGAGTTGCAGGTGACGGTACTTGTGTTCGCGCGCCCAGCGCTCGGCATAGGCGAGCAGGGCGCGGCCGACGCCTTCGCCGTCGTGCCTGCTGTCGACGGCGAGGTCGGAGATGTGGCCGTTCTGGGCGTCGCTGAAGAAATCCTTGACGGTCTGCAGGTGAATGAAGCCGACGCGTTCGCCCTCGTCGTTTTCGGCGACGAAGACATGCGAGCCGGGCGGCTGTTCGGACAGGTTCCGAGCCAGGTCGAGCTTGATGTGCTCTGCGCATTCGCCGCGCCGTCGCCACGGCGGAAGCTCGAATCCCTCGACGAATCGGGGCACCAGGCCGAGGATGAAATCATCATCGTCGGCGTCGGCGAGGCGGATGTGGATATTGGCTTCCGAATCCATCTGTCGTTTCCAGGTTTCAACCAAATTGTGAATCGGGCATGGCCATCAGTGTATCCGCACCGGCGCGAATTGCAGCACCGTGGCTGTGGATACGCGGCAGGATACGGCTGAAATAGAAGCGCGCGGTATGCCGCTTGGCTTCCTTGAATTCATCGGATTGGGCCGAGCCTTCGAGGGCGGCAATGCTGCGCGCCCAGCAATAGGCCAGGGCCACATAGCCCGAGTAGAAAAGATAGTCGACGGCGGCGGCGCCGACTTCTTCGGGATTCGCCTGGGCTTTTTTCGCGATTTCCTGGGTCAGGTCGCTCCACTCCTTGGTCACGATCGCCAGTGGCGCGATGAATTCGCCGAGACCGACCTTGTCAGTGTTGTCCTGACAGAAGCTCGAGATCTCGCCGAGGAAGTGTTTGAGGCCGGCTCCTTGCAGTTGCAGGATCTTGCGCCCGAGCAGGTCGTTGGCCTGGATCTGCGTGGTTCCTTCGTAAAGCGTCGTGATGCGCGCATCGCGGGAGAACTGTTCGACGCCGGTTTCGACGATGAAGCCGTGGCCGCCGTAGATCTGCACGGCATCGTAGGTCGATTCCTGGGCCAGCTCGGTGAGCAGGCCCTTGACGATCGGGGTCAGGAACGAAACCAGTTCCTCGCCGCGCTTGCGTTCCAGTTCGTCGCGGGCATGGGTTGAAATGTCGTGCTGCATGTAGGCATACAGGGCGAGCACGCGGCAGCCTTCGGCAAAGGATTTCTGGGTCAGCAGCATGCGCCTGACATCGGCATGCACGATCAAAGGATCGGCCTGCTTGTCCGGAAATTTCGGCCCGGTCGCCGCGCGCATCTGCAGGCGGTTGCGCGCATAGTCGAGCGAGTTCTGGTAGCCGCGTTCGATCTGGCCGAGACCTTGCACGCCGACCGCCATGCGCGCGGTGTTCATCATCGTGAACATCGCGTTGAGGCCCTTGTTCGGGCCGCCGATCAGCCAGCCTTCGGCTTCGTCGAAATTCATCACGCAGGTGACCGAGGCGTGGATGCCCATCTTGTGCTCGATCGAGCCGACTGCCACGGCATTGCGCTCGCCGACCTTGCCCTGCTTGTCGACCTTGAACTTGGGCACGATGAACAGCGAGATGCCCTTCACGCCGGGCGGTGCATCGGGCAGGCGGGCGAGAACCAGATGGATGATGTTGTCGGTGAGATCATGTTCGCCGGCGGTGATGAAGATCTTGGTGCCGCTGATGCGATAGCTGCCATCGGCATTCGGCTCGGCCTTGGTTTTCAGCAGGCCGAGATCGGTTCCGCACTGCGGCTCGGTCAAGCACATCGTGCCGGTCCAGCGGCCTTCGATGATCGGGGTCAGAAACACCTCCTGCTGCCACTTCTCGCCATGCACCTTGAGCGCTTCGCTGGCGCCATGCGAGAGCATCGGGAAATTGCTCCACGACATGTTTGCCGAATCGATCATTTCCTTGAAGATCACGCCGATCGTCTCGGGCAGTTCCTGTCCGCCAAACGCCGCCGGTACGGTCAGCGCGGGCCAGCCGCCTTCGACGAATTTTGCATAGGCTTCCTTGAAGCCCTTCGGCGTGCGCACGCTGGCCGTGGCCTTGTCGAGCGTGCAGCCTTCCTGGTCGGCGCTGGCATTGATCGGCGCGAGCACCTGCTCGGCGAACTTGGCCGCCTCTTCGAGCACGGCGTCGATGATGTCGGGCGTCGCCGACTCGAAGCCGGGCAGGCGCTGGAACAGCGCTTCGGCGCCGAGCACTTCGTTGAGGGCGAAGCGGATGTCCTTGATGGGTGCCTTGTACTGGGTCATGTCTATTCCTGAGTATGTCTGGATCTTTCAGCGCCAGGTGTTGGCCAGGCCGGGGGCCGGGTTCAGATGGCTCTTGCGCTCGAACTTGAATTTGCCTTTCGGCTCGCTGCTTGAAATGCTGCCGTGCAGCCGATAGGCAAAGTTGCCCGTCGGTGCCTGGCTGGTAGATGTCGGGGTCAGCTCCGCCTCGAATACATCCGCGCTCTCACCGGGTATATCGAGCTTGAACGGCAACTTGATCGAGCCAATCGCCCGATCGGCCACTTCGAGCTCGGCATCGATGCTGCTGAAGGTCATCGAGACGTTGCTGAAATTCTGCAGGCGGATGCGCATATGCCAGTTGCCGTCAGCGCGAACGACCAGTTCCTGCACGCTCGCGGTTGGCGGGCTGACGCGTTTGACCGGGCCGCTGCCGCAGGAGGCAAGCATGACGCTTGCCAGAATGACCGGAACCAGGGTGCACAGTTTCATCGGCAATCCTCAAACGATCGTTTCAATGCTGTAGCGTAACGCGTCGACCGCGCGCAGAAAAGCCGCGCAGAAAAGCGCGGCCCCCGATTCACCGGTGCTGAGTCGAAAATTCGGCAATACGGATATGTGCGGTCATTGCGCCGGCGTGCAGGTGAATGACCTCGTCGGCCAGCGCGCCGACTTCATCGGCCTGATGTGAGACGAGCAGGGTGGCGATGCGCAATTCCTGCTTGAGCAGACGCAGGTGGTCGAGCACCTGCACGCGGGCCTCGCGATGCAGGCCGGTCAGCGGTTCGTCGAGGAGCAGGATGCGTGGTTCCGAAGCCAGCGCGCGGCCGATCGCGACGCGCTGGCGTTCGCCACCTGACAAGTTCTGCGGGCGACGATCAAGCAGAGGCCCCAGTTCGAGCAGTTCGACGAGGCGGTCGAACTGGCTCGCCTTGCGATGCCGGGCCTGGGCGCCGTAGAGCAAGTTGGCGCGCACGCTGAGATGCGGAAACAGACGACCATCCTGGAATACATAGCCAACCTCGCGTGCGGCCGGCGACATGTCGATGCCGGCTGTGCTGTCGATCAGGATCTGGTCGTCGAGGGCGATGCGGGCATGGCGGGGGCGCAGCAGTCCGGCGATTGCATTGAGGATGGTGGTTTTGCCAGCACCCGAATCGCCAAACAGGGCCAGACAACGCGCGGCGGAGGAGAAGTGGATGTCGATTTCAAGATCGGCGAGGCTGTGTTTGAGCGCCAGTTCAATCATCGCGACGGCGCCCCCACAACGAGCCGCCAAGAATCGCGGCGCCAATGGTCGCGGCCAGGGCAACGATCAGCGCGACCACGGTCAGGCGCTGCACGCCGCTGTCGCCACCCGAGAGGCTCATCAATTCGTAGATCGCGATCGGCAACGTGCGCGTCTCGCCCGGGATGCTTGAAACAAAGGTGATCGTTGCGCCGAATTCGCCGAGCGCGCGCGCAAACGCGAGCACGCTTCCGGCAATGATGCCGCGTGTGGACAAAGGCAGGACAATCGTCACGAAGCGCCGCCAAGCCGATGCGCCGAGGCTCTCCGCAGCGCGCTCGAGGCGTCGATCGACGTTGTCGAAAGCGACCCGGATCGACAGCACGAGCAGGGGGAAACCCATCACCGCAGCGGCCAGCACGGCACCGGTCCAGCGGAACGCGAAGACAATGCCGATCTGCGCCAGCCATTCACCGATCCAGCCATGGCGCCCGAACAAGACGAGCAAGGCATAGCCGGTGACCACCGGCGGCAGGGTCAGGGGCAGGAATACCAGCGCCTCAAGCAGGAGGCGCCCCGGAAAGCGCCGGCGCGACAACAACCAGGCCAGACCCAGTGCGAATGGCAGCGAGACGACCACGCTGAGCGTGGCGACACGCAGGCTCAGGGCCAGCGCCTGCCATTCATCGGGCGACAAGGCCGTCATCGGGGAGTGTCGAAGCCGAAGCGCACGAAGATCGCAGCGGCCTGTGCCGAATGCAGCAGTTCGAGGAATCGGCGCCCGACCGCGTTGTCGCCGGCCTCGAGCAAGGCCACTGGATAGACGATTGGCGGATGCGAAGCAGCGGGAAAGGTACCGACCACACGCACCTCGCTATCGGAAACGGCATCGGAACGATAGACGATGCCGAGCGGTGTTTCATGGCGTGCGACAAAGCTCAGCGCGGCGCGCACATGCACGGCCGGAACGAGACGCGATTCGAGCGTCGCCCAGGCGCCGAGGTCGGTCAACGCAGCTTTTGCGTACTTGCCTGCGGGCACGCTGTTCGGCTCGCCAATCGCGAGCCGGCCATCCGCACCGAGCGCAGCGGCCAGATCAAAGCCCGGCGCGATCGTGAGCATCGTGGTGCTGTCCTTCGGTGCGATCAAGACCAGCGCATTGCCGAGCAGATCGCTACGGCTGCCGGCAATGATCTTGCCGTCGCGCTCGACCTCGTCCATCCATTCGGGATCGGCCGAAATAAACAATGCCGCCGGCGCATCGTGTTCGATTTGACGCGCCAGTTGCGAAGAGGCTGCATAGCTGACGGTGATGTCGGCGATGTCTCGCGCCTGCGCTGTGGCGATCAGGGTATCGAGCGCGGGCTTCAGGCTCGCTGCCGCGAACACCAGCAGTTTTTCGGCATGCGCGGATGGCGCGAGCAGCGCCAGCACGAGACCCGCCAGCACAATCAAACGTACCGCCTTTCGCCGCTGGTGGAACAGCAGCGTCGGGAAATTCCCGATCAGGCCGGTCTCGGCTCTTGGCGGTTCCATTGCTGGAACGCCGGGCATCGGGTCAGTCCCGTTGCCCGGCAATTCCAAGCCGATATGCCGAGGGCGAAGCATGCTCGATCAATCGTTGCCGGTATTGGCCTTGAGGTTGAGGAAGGGTACGGTGCCACCGGGAACCATCGTCGTCGGCAGCACGCCGTTCCACTTCTCGGCCTGGGTCAGGGCGATCAGTTGCGCGTTCTGCTTGAGTGCCTCGCCGCGCGCTTTGATCGCGTCACCTTCGGCAACACCGCGCACGCGAATCGCTTCGGCATCCGCCTGGGCCTTGGCCAGATTCGAATCGGCCTGCGCCTTGGCCTGGGTCACGGTGATCTCGGCGTTGATGCGCTCGGTTTCGAGGTTCTGACGTTTGGTCTGGATTTCGACCTCGGCCATCATGCGCTTCTCGATCGATTGCTCGTAGGCGTCGGAAAAGGTCACGTCCTCGACCTGCACGCTGTCGATCGCGACCGGCCCGTTCACCGATTTCTTCAGGGTCTCGTTGATGTCGATGCCGAGCTTGGTGCGATCCTGGATCGCCGAAATCGCGGTGTAGCGGCCGAACACGTTCTTGACCTCGTCGGGCACCTTGCGGCTGATCAGGCGATCAACCATTTTCTCGATCGTGCCGTACTGCGAATACAGTACCTCGACGTCGGCTTCGGGAACGCGATAGCTGACCGATATGCGCAGTGTCGCCGGCTGCTGATCCTTGCTGTAGGACTCCAGGCGTTCGTAGAGGATGGTCTGATTTTGCACCGAGACTTGCTCGACCGTATCGACAAATGGGATCTTGAAATTGAGGCCCGGCTCGGCGATGCCGACGATCGCGCCATAGCGAAGTTTCACGCCGCGCTCACCCTGATCGACCGTGTACCAACTGCCGAATACGATCGACAGCAGAAAGATGGCGATGATCACGCCGACTACACCAATGGAAATGAAGCGGTTCGACTTGCCCATGAAGGCGGCGGGTCGGTTCATGTGTTTCCCCTTTTCATGATTGTGGTTCCTAAATCAACGGTTCTTGCGCGTGAAATCCTGGTAGAAGGCAAACATGCCGCGCACGATCAAGGCGACCAGTACAAGGCCGCCCACGACTTCGATAAGCACTCCCATTGCCGACCCCCTGGTTGCCGGCAGCGCGCCGGTCAGCGAAAAATGGCGGAGGATTGAACCCGCTTCAAGTACGCCTGATGGTACCTGCAAAGATCAGTGCGCAGCGGCCCGATAGGCTTTTTCACCTGCTGCCACGCGCAACTTCAGACGTTTTTCCGCTGGCGTATTCGGGCACACGACGTGTGGTGACAAGGCACAGGGCGGGATGAAGGCCTGATTGAACAGCACAGTGAAGCGCATCGATTCGGTCATTCGGCAGGATCGATCGACAGTATAGGAGCCAACTGTCGTTGGGTGAAATTTGACGGGAGTGGGGAGTGGGGAATCGGGAATCGGGAATCGGGAATCGGGAATCGGGAATCGGGAATCGGGAATCGGGAATCGGGAATCGGGAAAGGCCGGTCGTGCGAGCGTGACGCATTCATCTCCGTTGACCTTCGTGCGGCGAACGTGTGCTCGCGTTCCGCGTGAATTTCCTGGATTTCGTAGGTTGGTGCTGAGCGCCAGCGAAGCCCAACACCCCTCAAGTCCCAAGTCCCAAGCCACTCGCCATACCGAGCCACCTCGCAGCGTTGGGCTTCGCTGCGCTCAGCGCCAACCTACGATCCGCATCGTGGCTGAAGCCACTCCCACCAAAGAACGGCGTGGGCCAAGCTCGGCGAGCTGTGACTATGGCGATGCGTCAAAGCCGTTGGCGAAGATCAGGTCGGAGACGACCACGGTGCTGCGCACGCAGTCCCAGGTTTCGCCGATGCGCGGGCCGGTATTGATGATCTCGAAGTGGCTGACCAGTACCGGAGTCGAACCACCCGCGCCATTCCAGAAGGTCTGCGCCGTGATCCCGAGCGTGTTCCATTTCGCCGTCGTGTAGCGGTCGGTCTCGAAGGTCAGGGCGATATTGCCGCCATCGGCGAGGACGATGCCGTAGCGTTGCATCGTGCGCAGGATGACCTGGGCGGCCGCACTGTAGCCGCTCATGCTGAAGCCAGATTTGAGCCGCATGCGCACGCCATAAGGCACGGAGTTGCTCGGCCCACTCGGGCCGCCGGCATGCGAGGCCGGGCGCACGTAAAGCCTGCCGCCCTCACCGCCGAGCGAGGCATCCGTTGCCATGCGCGCGTTCGGCAGGACAAACCGGATCGCGTGGCCGAGATCGGAATCGGCGACGCCGACATGGGTAGCGACTTCATCCGCATTGACCAGCAAGGGGGCGATTGGAAATCCGGCCGCATCCGCACTCGTGCAATGTTCGCCTCGACCTTCGGGTGGATAGACAGCGTTGAGTTTCCACACGACCAGGCAACTGGCATCGAGTACGCCAGCGGAATAATTGCCCGAGTACAGTTCGTAGAGCAGGTTGCCCTGACGTACGAGCAGGTGGCAGTCCTCGCTGTCGTTGTCGCAACTAAGCCCGCTCTGGCCCTCGAACGCGGCGCCAGCCGGGACGGGCATCTGGGTTGGAAGTGCTTCGCAGTCGGGCTCGAAATACTCGCCATCGTGCGGCACGATCGAGACCATCGGCGAGCCGATCGGGGCATCGGGGAAGGTCTGCAGGGAAAAATCAATCTGGAACTTGTTGCTGTTGCCCCAACCGCCGAGGCCAACCAGGACATTGATCATGCTTGTCGAATTCGGATCGAGCGGTGCGCTGGCAACGTTCTCGTGCCAAACCGAGTTGGCCGGAAACCGGGGCGGTGGGTTGGCCGCAGCGATGAGCGGGGCCAGCACCAGCAGTGCGACAAGGGTCTGATCAATGGTCTTCATGCGTTTTCTCCGCCGGAGTCAAGCGCAGAGGGATTCCGGATCGGCAATCCCGCGATGTTAATCGGCCCCGGTGCGGCACGGTGGCGGGGCGCAGCCACGCCGCGCAGGATGCACGGAAAGTCGTGCCAAAACTGCCGGAGGCCGTCATTCTAGCTCAGTTTCAGCGCAATTCTTGCCATCGCGGACAGGTGCAAGCCGCCGCGCCCGGACGCCTGCTCGATGATGGGGCGAGAGGCGAGGGCTCAGTCCAGCGCGTAGCCGAATTGCTGGCGGAACTGGTCGGCGAACTGGCGATAGTCGAAACGCTGGTTCTGCGTGCCCGGATGCTCGACCTTGAGCGCACCCATCAGGTTGCCGATGCGGCCGATCGTCATCCAGTCGTAGCCTTTCAGGATGCCGTGGATCAGGCCGGCGCGGAATGCATCGCCGCAACCGGTCGGATCGGTGATGCGGCGCTCGTGCGCTGGCGCAACGTCGAGGGTTTTGCCGTCGGCGTGGATCTTCGCGCCCTTCGGGCCGCAGGTGGTGATATAGGCCTTGACCCGGCTCGCAATTTCCGCCTCGCTCCAACCGGTGCGTTCCTGCAACAGGTTCGACTCGTAGTCGTTGACCGTGACGTAGTCGGCCTGCTCGATGAAATTGCGCAATTCCTCGCCGTTGAACAGCGGCATGGCCTGGCCCGGGTCGAAAATGAATGGAATGCCGCCATCGCGGAATTCCCGGGCATTCTGCAGCATGCCGTCGCGGCCATCCGGACTGACGATGCCGAACTCGACGCCTTCGACATCGCGGACGTGGTTCTCGTACGAACGCATCATCGCGCCCGGATGGAAGGCGGTGATCTGGTTGTTGTCGAGATCGGTGGTGATGAAGGCCTGCGGGGTGAACAGGTCGCCGAGTTCCTTGACCTGGGCGAGTGGAATTCCGCACTCCTCGAAATGCTCGCGGTACGGCCCGAAATCCTGGCCAACCGTCGCCATCGGCAGCGGCTTTCCGCCGAGCAGCTTGAGGTTGTAGGCGATATTGCCGGCGCAGCCGCCGAATTCGCGGCGCATGCGCGGAACCAGGAAGGACACGTTCAGGATGTGCACCTTGTCCGGCAGGATGTGGTTCTTGAACTGGTCCGGAAAGACCATGATGGTGTCGTAGGCAAGCGAACCGCAGATCAGTGCCGACATCGAATATCCCCTGGATGGCTGGTTGCGCCGGATTGCCGCGAACAGGGTGAGCCTGTGTTCCGGGCGACGCACAAAGGATGCGATCTTGCCCGAACTTGGCGTGCGACGCACGCGATCCGACGCCTTGATCCGGTGATGTTGACGGGGTATTGGCGGGACGCGCGGACTGACAATCGACCAGGTGTCGCGAACCCGCTCCGGCGAAGCACCACACTATCGGCTTTTTTAACGGCGAATTGGCTTGCCTGCGCGCTGGGCCGTCTCTAGACTGTCGCGTTCCCTGCCGCTTCTGCAGCGCCAACTCCAGGTTCAGCCCACTCATGTTCAATGGTTTGCGCGGTCTCTTTTCAAATGACCTGTCGATCGATCTCGGCACGGCCAATACCCTGATCTACGTTCGCGGCCAGGGCATCGTGCTCAACGAGCCTTCGGTCGTTGCGATCCGCCAGGATCGCGGGCCCGGTGGTCCGCGCAGCATTGCCGCGGTTGGCTCGGATGCGAAGAAGATGCTCGGTCGCACGCCAGGCAACATCGTCACCGTGCGCCCGCTCAAGGATGGCGTGATCGCTGATTTCTCGATGACCGAGGAAATGCTCAAGCAGTTCATCCGCAAGGTGCACCGCTCGCGCATGTTCCGGCCGAGTCCGCGCGTGCTGGTTTGCGTGCCCTGCGGCTCGACCCAGGTCGAGCGTCGCGCGATCAAGGAATCCGCCGAAAGTGCCGGTGCGCGTGATGTGTTTCTGGTTGAGGAACCAATGGCTGCGGCGATCGGTGCCGGCATTCCGGTCGGTGAGGCGCGCGGTTCGATGGTGCTCGACATCGGCGGTGGCACCTCCGAAGTCGCCGTGATCTCGCTCAATGGCATCGTCTACGCGCAGTCGGTGCGTATCGGTGGCGACCGTTTCGACGAGGCGATCATCAACTATGTGCGTCGCAACCACGGAACCCTGATCGGCGAATCGACTGCCGAGCGCATCAAGATGGAAGTCGGCTGCGCGTTTCCGCAGTCGGATGTGAAGGAGATCGAGGTTTCCGGGCGCAATCTGGCCGAAGGCGTGCCGCGCATGTTCACGGTCAACTCGAACGAGATCCTCGAGGCCCTGCACGAGCCGCTGTCTGGCATCGTCAGTGCTGTACGCAGTGCGCTCGAGCAGACCCCGCCCGAGTTGTGCTCGGACGTCGCCGAGCGCGGCATCGTGCTGACCGGTGGCGGCGCCCTGTTGCGTGATATCGATCGCCTGCTTTCGGAAGAGACCGGTCTGCATGTGCATGTTGCCGACGAGCCGCTGACCTGTGTCGCCCGCGGTGGCGGACGCGCGCTCGAGCTGGTCGATCAGCACGGTGGTGACTTCTTCGCTCACGAGTGACAGCGTGTGACTAGCCCGGATTATTCATGAAATACACGCGCCCTCGCTTGTCCCTTGGATCCACACGATTTTTCGCTCATTCGGCAATAACACTCGCTATTGCTTCAATCGCGGAAAGCCGTGTGCATCCAATGTCCTGCGCGATCATCACGCGTATTCATGAATAGTCCGGGCTAGGACAACCCTGATCAAGTGGCACAACCGTCATGCCGCTCTCCAGTACTGACAAGGTATCCCTGTTCGCCGAAGGCGCGGTCAGCACCGCGCGCCTGATCGCCTACCTGACCGTGGCAATGATCGTCATGGTCATCGACCATCGCGGCGACTATCTCGAGCGCGTGCGCGCAATGGCCGGCGTGCTGGTCGAGCCGGTCTACCGGATCGCCGCACTACCCTCCGATGTTGCGCGCGCCGGCCGGCTCGCGGTGGTGACCCAGGCCCAACTGGTGGACGAGAACCGCGATCTTCGCGAAGCCTTGCTGCTGGCCCAGGTGCGCCTGAACCGGATGTCGGCGCTGACTGCGCAGAACGATCGCCTGAAAAAGCTCCTCGACGTGCAGAAGGATCTTGGCCTCGGTGTGCAGCTCGCGCGCCTGATCGACATTGATCTCGATCCTTTCCGTCATCGCATCGTGCTCGATGCCGGCAGCGCGCAGATGATCAAGGTCGGCCAGCCCGTGCTCGACGCATTCGGCATCATGGGCCAGATCGTCGAGGTTTTGCCAAACACTTCGGTGGCCTTGCTGATTACCGATCCGACCCATGCGATACCGGTCATGGTCAGGCGTACCGGCTTGCGCACGATCGCCTACGGAACCGGTTCCATCGACCGCCTGCAGTTGCCCAACATCCCGATCAGTGCCGACATCAAGGTCGGTGACGAGTTGGTCACCTCCGGACTTGGCGGCCGGTTTCCGGCAGGCTTTCCGGTCGGCGAGATCGTCGATGTCAGCAATGACGAGAGCGGCATGTTCGTGGCGGCAATCGCCAAGCCCGCAGCGGCACTTGATCGCAGCGGCGAAGTGCTGCTGCTGCAGGATCTGCCACAGCCGATGGGGCCGCCGGCCCCGACCGGCTCCTCGACACCGCCGGAGATGCCCCGATGAATCGCCGTCGCCTGCAAATGCTCATTTTTGTCGGCAGCATCGTGTTCGCATTTCTGCTCCAGTTGACCCCGCTGCCGCAGTCGCTGCTTCCGTTGAAACCCTATTGGATCGCTCTCGTCCTTATCTACTGGTCGATCGAGACACCGGAACGCGTGGGTCTCGGTTTCGCCTTGCTGATCGGTATTTGCGGTGACCTGCTGACCGGGCAACTGCTCGGCGAACAGGGCTTGCGCCTGATCGTGCTGGTCTTCATCGTGCTGCGCTTCCGTTCGCGCCTGCGCTTCTTTCCGATCAGTCAGCAGGCCCTGGCCGTACTTGCCTTGCTGCTCAACGACCGCATTGTGGTGATCATGGTGCGCGGCTTTTCCGGAGACCCGATTCCGTCGATCGGTTTCTGGGCGTCTCCGTTCATCGGCATGCTGGCCTGGCCGTTCGTGTTCCTGCTGCTCGACGACATGCGTGCACGCTTGCGCACGCATGAGACATGAAATTCCGGCCGATCAAGGATGGTCGTCAGGATGCGGCCATGTTCATGCGCCGCGCCGCGGTTGGATTCGTGCTGATCATCCTGGCGCTGGTCGCTCTCGGCGCTCGCTTCCGGTACCTGCAGGTGTCCCGGCACGACGAATACCAGTCGCGCTCGGATGCCAATCGCATCCTGACCCGTCCGCTCGCGCCGGCACGCGGCCTGATCTACGATCGCAATGGTGTGCTGCTTGCCGAAAACGTCGCCGCGTTCCGTCTCGAAGTGATTCCCGAGCAGGTCGCCGAAATGGATGATCTGCTGCAGGGCTTGAGCGACACCATGGGCGTCAGCGAGGATGACATCGCGCGCTTCAGGGCGCTGGTCAAGTCGAAACGTTCGTACCAGAGCGTACCGCTGCGGCTCAAGCTCAGCGAGGAGGACATCGCCCTGTTCGCGGTCAATCGCTGGCGTTTCCCCGGAGTCGATGTGGTGCCGTACCTGACCCGCTACTACCCGAAGGGCGCCGAGTTCGGCCACCTCGTCGGCTATGTCGGGCGCATCGACGCGGCCGATGTCGAGCGGCTTGATGCCTCGCTGTATGCGGGTACGACGCACGCAGGCAAAACCGGCATCGAGCGTTCCTACGAGGAGTTGCTGCATGGACAACCCGGCTACGAACTGGTCGAGGTCAATGCCGATCGCCGGCCATTGCGGGTCATCGATCGGGTCGCGCCGACGCCGGGCAAGAACCTTTATCTGACCGTAGACGCCCGTATCCAGGAAGCCGCACTGGCTGCGTTCGAAGGACGTGCCGGATCGTCCGTGGCGATCGATCCGCGCAATGGCGAAGTGCTGGCGATGATCAGCGTGCCGAGTTTTGATCCCAACCTTTTCGTCAATGGCATCAGCCAGGTCGACTACAAGGCACTGCTCGGCGATCCCGACAAGCCGCTGCTCGATCGTGCCTTGCGTGGCAGCTACATGCCGGGATCGACGGTCAAACCCTTCCTTGCCTCGGCCGGCCTCGAGCTGGGCCTGCGCAAGCCTTCCGACACGATTGTCTCAACCGGCGAGTTCTTCATTCCCGGCCAGGCGCGCGGCTATCGTGATGTGCGCGCCGGCGGACATGGCCGGGTCGATCTGGTGCAGTCGCTGGCGCAATCGGTCAATACCTACTATTACGCGCTCGCCCTCGACATGGGCATCGACAAACTCAGCGACTCAATGGCGCAGTTCGGTTTCGGCAAGCCGACCGGGATCGATCTGGTCGGTGAGGGCGATGGTGTGTTGCCATCGCGGGAGTGGAAGCGCGCGCGCTTGAACCAGGCCTGGTACCCCGGTGAGACCGTGATCGCCGGTATCGGCCAGGGTTTCTGGGTGGTAACGCCATTGCAACTTGCACATGGTGTGGCGATGCTCGCCGCCGGCGGCGTTTCCCACCAGCCGCACCTTCTGCGCGCTACCCAGGACGGTATCGGCGAGGCGCCGGTGGCGACCCCGGTGGCGGAGCCTGGCCCGGCATTTTTTCGCAATCCGGCCAACTGGGACGTTGTCCGCGAGGGCATGATCGCCGTGGTCAACGGCCCGACCGGTACCGCCCGCACGATGGGCAATGGCTTTCCGTTCGTCATTGCCGGCAAGAGTGGAACGGCCGAACGCTATTCGCGCACAAACGAGGTCTGGCAGCATATTTCGCAGGTTGCGATCGAGCGCCACATTGTCCTGTTCGAGGCATTCACGCCGGCGATGAGCCCGCGTATTGCGGCGATCGTTGCGCTCGAAGCCGGGCGCGGCGGCGGACACGACGCGGCACCGATCGTGCGCAAGATGATGGATGCGTGGTTGCTTGATCAACCGATGCCAGCGGATCGCGCCGCTGACCCGAATGCGGTGACACCGTAATGGACGGCCTGTCCGCCCGGCTTCGCTATCGCCTGCGCGGCATGATCAAGCGCCCGCGTTTCGACATGCCGCTTGCCGGGGCCTTGCTCCTGCTCGGCATCATCGGCTTGATGACCCAGTACAGTGCCAGCGATCTCGATCGCGACAAGGTCATCGCCCAGGGCGTGCGGCTGCTGCTCGGGATGATCCTGATGGCGCTGATTTCGCGGGTTCCGCCATCCAGCCTGCGCAACTGGTCGCCCTGGTTCTACCTCGGTAGCGTGGCCCTGCTGGTGCTGGTCGCGCTGCTCGGCGAGGGACGCGGATCGGATCGCTGGCTCGATCTGCATTTCGTGCGTTTCCAGCCATCCGAGCTGCTCAAGTTGACCATGCCGATGATGGTCGCCTGGTATCTCAACCAGCGCCCGCTGCCGCCGAGCTGGTTGTCGCTCGGCGTCGTTTGCATGTTGATCGCGATACCGGCCGGGTTGATCGCCAAGCAGCCTGACCTCGGCACCGCACTGCTGATCGTCGCCAGCGGACTTTTCGCGGTCTTTCTGTCCGGCCTGGCCTGGTGGCGGATCGGCCTGATCTTCGGCAGCGTCGTTGCCGCCGCGCCGCTGGCCTGGCATTTCCTGCACGAATACCAGCGCAACCGCGTGCGCATGCTGCTCGATCCAGAGGCCGATCCGCTGGGTCTGGGCTGGCACATCATCCAGTCGAAGATTGCCGTGGGTTCGGGTGGACTCTGGGGCAAGGGTTGGCACCAGGGCACGCAATCGCGGCTTGAGTTCCTGCCCGAACACACGACCGATTTCATCTTCTCGGTGTTTGCCGAGGAATGGGGCCTGATCGGCGTCTTGCTCCTGCTCACGCTGTATGTGTTCATCATCGGGCGCGGGTTGTGGATCGCCGCGAACGCCAAGGATACCTATTCGCGTCTGCTCGCCGGTTCGATCACGATGGTGTTTTTCGTCTACGTGATGGTCAACGGCGGCATGATCACCGGCATGCTGCCCGTGGTCGGCGTGCCCTTGCCGCTGGTCAGCTATGGCGGCACCTCCGCGGTTTCGCTGCTCGCCGGTTTCGGCGTGCTGATGTCGATCCACGCGCATCGCAAGCGGGTGGCGGGTTGATCGCTCCTCGCGATACAGTGGCTCTCCGGATTGCAGAGGTTTGCCTGGACTTGAACAGAAGCGTGTGGTTTTCCGTCGCGATCGCGGTGACATTGTGCGTGCCAATGGCAGGATGTGCGGCCACGGCGCATGCGAGGACGCACAAGCCGGCTGCGGCCACGGTCGATCCCGCGTTCATCGAATTCGCGCGCGAGCTGCAGCGTGATGATGGCCTGGTCGAATCCGCTGTGCTTGCGACCCTGGCCAAGGCCAGGGTGCAGCAGGGCATCCTTGATGCAATGTCGCGTCCGGCCGAGGCCAAGCCGTGGAAGGACTATCGACCGATTTTCCTGACCGACAAGCGCCGCGACGACGGTATCGCGTTCTATCTCGCCAACCGCGAGCTGATTGAACGCGCCGCCGACGAGTTCGGCGTCGCCCCGGAGATCATTGTCGCCATCATCGGCGTCGAGACGAGCTACGGCCGCAACTACGGCAGCTACAAGGTGCTCGATGCGCTGGTCACCCTCGCGTTCCACTATCCGCCACGCGCGAAATTCTTCCGCGGCGAGCTGCGTCAGTTGTTCCTGCTCGGCGACACGCACATGGCCTATCCAATCGACCAACTGGTCGGCTCGTATGCCGGCGCAATGGGCTGGGGCCAGTTCATTCCGACCAGTGTTGCCAACTTCGCGCGTGACTATGATGGTGATGGTCGGATCGATCTGTGGAATTCCCTGCCCGACATCGTCGGCAGTGTAGCCAACTATTTCTCCGTGCATGGCTGGGAGAAGGGCAAACCGGTCGCCTCACTGGCCAATGTGCGCGCCGATGCGCGCGAAATCAGCCCGAACGGACTTGAGCCGGTCTACCCGGTCGAACAACTCGAAGGCTGGGGCTATGCGCCGGCTGACGCGACCGATCCGGCCGAACTGGCGACCCTGCTCACACTGGATGGCAGTGAGGGCAGGGAAAGCTGGTTGACCTTCCGCAACTTCTATGTGATCTCGCGCTACAACCGCAGTCCGCTCTACTCGATGGCGGTGTGGCAACTCTCGCAGGAAATCGCGGCCGGCGTTGCCAGCGCGCCGTGACAAGACTGCTTGCCCCGATCGTGGTTGCGCTGTTGCTGAATGCCTGCGCCGGCCACAAGCCACGCAAGGCGACGCCACCGGCGCCGGCCGGCTCGTCGTCTTCCGCGCCGGTTCCCGAAACCAGCCTGCCGCAATCCATGCGCTATCGCGATGCCCGCGACGGCGGCCCGGATGCGCCGGCCGTCGATGTCAGCAAGCTGGTCGAGCCGACACCAAAAACCGAGCCGCGCGCACGCTATGGCAACAAGTCTCCCTACAGCGTGCTCGGCAAGACCTATACGGTGATGCCCGACGCCCGCAACTATGTAGAGCGCGGCACGGCCTCGTGGTACGGCAACAAGTTCCACGGCTACATGACTTCGAGTCTGGAGCCCTACGACATGTACCAGTTCAGCGCGGCGCACAAGACCCTGCCGCTGCCGAGCTATGTGCGCGTAACCAATATCGAAAACGGCAAGAGCGTGGTTGTCAGGGTCAATGATCGCGGCCCGTTCCATGAAAACCGGCTGATCGACCTGTCCTATGCCGCCGCCGTGCGCATCGGCGTCTGGCCGAAGGGCACCGGCATGGTCGAAGTGCGCGCGCTCGATGTCAGCAACCCGGAACCGAATCGGTCAGACGCTGTCCCAGCACCCGACATCCACTCGCGGATCTTCGTCCAGCTCGGCGCGTTTGCCGATCGCAGCAACGCGCAAGCAATTGTGCAGCGCATCGCGCAGGCCGGACTCGGACACGCAAGCATCGTCACCACGCGGATCGATTCGCGGCAGATCCATCGCGTGCGCATGGGGCCGCTCAAAAGCGTAGCCGAGGCAGATGCGCTGGTGATCCGACTGGAGAAGCAGGGTTTCGGCGTGCCGCGCGTGGCGATCGACGATTGAACCGGCGACAATGCCCGGAGTTGCCGGCGCTTTGCGCTTCACCCAAACCGTTTGAGGAGTCTGTTTTGCCGAACAAGTTGCTGTTTGCCACTCTCGCCGCTGCGCTCGCAGTGCTGGTCGCCGATGCCTTCGCGCAGACGCCGGCAGGGCCCGCGCCGAGGCCGATGCCGCAGCCGGCATCGGCCGTGATCGCGACGCCGCCGCCGCCTACGCTCGATGCCGCCAGTTGGGTGCTGATGGACTTCGCCACCGGACAGATCCTGCTCGAAGGAAATGCCGACGCCCGTGTCGAGCCGGCCTCGATCACCAAGATCATGACCTCCTACGTTGTCTCGGCCGAACTGGCCCACGGCAAGATCCACATGGACGATCCGGTCACGATCAGCGAGAACGCCTGGCGTTCAGGCGGTGCAGGCACCGATGGATCGACCAGCTTTCTCGAGTTGAACAGCCAGGTTCCGCTCAAGCAATTGCTGTACGGGATGATCATCCAATCCGGCAACGATGCGGCGATAGCACTCGCCGAGCATACCGCCGGATCGGAGGAGTTGTTCGCCACCCTGATGAACCAGTACGCCGCCCAGCTCGGCATGAACGGCACCCACTACGTCGATGCCAGCGGCCTGCCCAACGAGAACCACTACACCACCGCGCACGATGTCGCCGTGCTTTCGCGTGCCTTGATCCGTGATTTCCCCGAAGACTATGCGATCTACAAGATCAAGGATTTCGAGTGGAACGGGATCAAGCAGCACAACCGCAATTCGTTGTTGTGGCGCGATTCGTCGGTCGACGGCATCAAGACCGGACATACCAGTGCGGCAGGTTATTGCCTGGCGACCTCGGCGCTGCGCGGCGAGCAGCGCCTGATTGCCGCGGTCATGGGGGCGAAGAGCGAAAAAGCGCGGGCTGACGCGAATCAGGAGTTGCTCAATTACGGTTTCCGCTTCTTTGAATCGCACAAGCTCTATGAAACCAGCAAACCTCTGGCCACGCCGGAGTTGTGGAAAGGCGAATCACCGACCGTCGCCCTCGGCGTTGCCGATGATGTGGTCGTCACCCTGCCGCGCGGTCGTTACGCCGACCTGAAGGCGAGCATGGATCTGCCGGCACGCCTGATTGCGCCGCTGCAGAAGGGCCAGGCGGTCGGCAGCCTGAAAGTCCAGCTCGATGGCAAGACCCTGGTTGAGCGGCCGATCGTCGTGCTCGACGAGGCTGCCGAGGGTGGTTTCTTCAAGCGCATGATCGACGGCGTGATGCTGTGGTTCCAGAGTGATGACAAGCCTGCCGCCACGGAGGCGCCGGTGACTGGCGGCTGAGCATGCGCAATATCGATGACATTCAGCCCGAACGTCCGGATCAGGGTTTCCAGTTCCCCGGCGCTTTCGAGATCACCGCGCTGGGTCGTGCCGATGCGGATCTGGAAGCGCGGGTGCCGCAGATCATCCAGGGCCTCGGTCTGAATGTGATCGGCGGCAGCCTGCGCTCGAAGCCTTCGCGCGAAGGAAACTACCATTCGGTATCGGTGACCTTCACTTGCCCGGATCGCAAAGCCTATGACGCGGTGCACGCCGCATTGCGTGCCGACCTCGGGATTCGCTGGACGATTTGATTTGACCGGGAATCGGGAGTGGGGAGTGGGGAGTGGGAAAATGCGGAATCCGCTTCGCGGGTTCCGCCCTAGCCAAAATTTGTAGGAGCAGGCTTCAGCCGTGATGCTCTCGGTGCTACGTGACAAAGGCATCGCGGCTGAAGCCTTTCTCATCCAACATGACGTAACCCATTGATTGACAAGGTGCGAAGCCAGCGGGTTTTTCCTTCTCCCCTCGGGAGAAGGTGGCCAACGGCCGGATGATGACTGCATGGATGCAGGAGGTAGAGCCGCGTCGGGAACATCGGTGGAGGGTACGCACGGAGCGCAGATCCTCCGCTAGCCCGAACCCTCATCCGCCTTCGGCACCTTCTCCCGAGGGGAGAAGGAAAGGCAACTGCCCGGACTCGCGAAATCGCGCCCCCTGTTAGGTGCGCGACAGCGCGCCACCGGAGGTGGGGCGTGAACTACTGCAGAACAGAAAGGCCGCGAGCATGTGACCTGCGGGTTTCTGTCCGAGCCATGCCCGAGTGGCTACAGACCCTCTGGGATCTTGCTGGCCGCAGGCTTTGTCGGGGCTTTTTTCTTTTCTGCCGGTGAGCGCCAGGATTCCGGGGGTTCGATCTTGCCGGCACGCTCGGCGACAAGTTGCAGCATCCCGATTTCACTACCGCTCGCGGCCACGTCATCCATGGCGCTTGCAAGCGCCTCGCCGTCGAGATGTTTTTCCGACCTTGACACGCTCAGCCACCAGGCGATTGTGCGGGCGCGGCTGGCATCATGGTCGTCGAGTACATTCAGCTTGCGCAGGATCCGCTCGCCGGTCATCACCGACTGGATGCTCGCCCCCGAGTGCAGCAGCAATCGCGCGACGGCTGCGCAGGATCGCTGCCGTGGGGAGTCTGCATCGACTTTGTCCTGGCAAGCTGCAGATACCGCCGAGACCGTGTCGATCTTGATGGACATGCTCGACATCATTGCCGCACTGGCTCCAAACGCCGAGATCGCGGTTGCTGGCAGACCCGTTTCCTCCGCCATCACCTTGATCAGATCATCGGACGGAGGCTGCCTGTGCGCCGCCTCCATCCATAGCGCAAGGATTTCAGCGCCGTGCTCATCGAAACGCGTGCTCGCCGCAATCTGCGGCAGAACCAGATCCGCCGTGCCAGGATCCACGGCCAGCGACAATGCCCAGCTTGCGCCATTGTCGGGGTCGAGGCGCTGCACCTGGGCAATCGCCGTGTTGACCGAACTTCTGCCTGATTCGGGATCGGTACTGGTTGCGCCAATCCACTGCACCAGCAGATTGTCCGGATTGGCGGCGCTCAGTCGCTCCATCGCTGTGCTTCGCTCGGCAATCGCAGCATCGCGGGCCGTTGCGTCGGGTTCGGAATCTGTGGACATCATCATCATGACGATATTCGAGACGCTGATGGCCAGCGCTTGCTCGCGTGCGTCGGCACTGTTGCGCAAGCCATCGACCAGCGACTTCGTGTAGGCCATCCAGGCCTGCTCGGCCAGTTCGGTATCTTCGTCACGTTTCGGTTCGGTGTTCGGAGTCCAGCCGGGCGGTGGTTCAAGCGGCTGTCCCGTGCGTTTGAGGCGCCGTTCGATCGCTTCGATCTCGGTCGTGGCTCCCTTCCAGTCGGAAATCGCAGCGGCGAAACTGGCGCCGTCCACGTTGTAGCTGCGCGCCGGGTTGGCATTGTGTGCGCTCAGCCAAGCGTATTGGCGCTGCAGGCCGTCGAACGCGGCGTCCTTGTTGCCGATCGCCGCGAGTATTTCAAGGCCCTGCTCGCGCAAGGCGAGGCTGCTGCCACGCGATGCCAGTGTGGTTGCGGCATCCGCGCACCAGCCAAGACGTTGCCAGATGCGATCGCTGTCGACCTCCATCTTGCAAACTCCGAGCATCACGGATGCCGCGCTGGAATAGCCGGAGCCGATCCTCTCCATCGCCGCGAGCGTGGCGCGGTCATCGTTGGACAACTCAAATCCCGGCTGTTGCCAAGGCGTTGATGGGCCGGGCGTCGTGCCATAGGCCTTGCTCCACTCATCGAGTTGCTCGATCGAGTGGTCGTCGGCACGCGGCGCCGCTGCCATGCGCGAGAGGGCATCATCGATTCCCGCCTCGTCGCCAATGGCGCTGGCCAGGGCGACCGCAAAGCGCCAGGCGGCGGCGTTGTCCGGCTCCAGTCGGATCAGGTTGGCGACTTCCACCTCCGGGCGCTTGCTCGGGCCGCATTGACTGCTCGTGTAGCTGCCCTGGTCGGCGGCCATCCACTGCACGAATGAATCGTCCGGGGCCAGTTGAACGGCGCGTGCAACGACCTCGACACGCCGCGGACGAACCAGGACGGGGGTTTCTTCCTCATGGTCGAGGTAGATCTTGCCGGCGAGTACTTGCTGGCGCGGTGACGGACTGGAACGTAGCGCGTCATAGCGTTCAAGGTTGGCGCGGGCGTATTCCTCCTCGAAGCGCTGATTGTCGAAATCCTCGAACTCCGTATCACTGCCCGGCGTCTCAACCGCCTGTTCGACTGGATCGCCGGCGCCGCTCGTGGCGGGTTTGTCGGCGTGGGCCACCGCGGCAAGGCATCCTGCAAACAGGAACGCGCCAATCTGCACAAACATCAATGATCGCTTCATTGCCAGTTCTCCTTCAGAAAATCCATTTGTGCGTCAAGTCTAGCAACATAAAGATGTTGATTGCATGGTGAACCGGGGCACTTTCGACGATTTCGGATGTGTGTTGCGAGCACCGATCACGCAACACGCGGGTTTCGCGCGGGCATGCGCTTGTGATTGCCGCCGCCAACCCCATTTGGCCCCGATGAATCGTCCCCTCGTCATCCGCCGCCTTGGCCGCCAGTCCTACCAGCCGGTGCTCGATGCCATGCGCAGGTTTTCCGATCGGCGTGACGAGAACACCGTGGACGAATTCTGGCTGCTTGAGCATGAGCCGGTCTTCACGCTCGGTCAGGCCGGCAAGCCCGAGCATGTGCTGGCAGCGGGGGACATTCCGGTCATTCGCGTCGAGCGCGGCGGTCAGGTGACCTACCATGGGCCCGGTCAGATTGTCGGCTACCCGATGATCGATCTGCGCCGTCTCGGCATCGGCGTACGCGAACTGGTGAAGCGGATCGAACAGGCGATCATCGACACGCTTGAGCACTGGAACATCGTGGCCCTGCGTCGCCCCGGAGCCCCGGGTGTCTATGTCGGCGATGCCAAGGTCGGTGCCCTGGGTCTGCGCATCCGTCGCGGCTGCTCGTTTCACGGCCTGGCCTTGAATGTCGGCATGGATCTGGAGCCGTTCCGGCGCATCAATCCCTGTGGTTATCAGGGTTTGCAGGTAACCCAGGTGCTAGACTTGGGCGGCCCCGGGTCGCTCAAGGCGGTCGAGGATGTGCTTATCGACGAACTGGCCAGACAGTTCGGCTTCACGCCGCAGCCCGGTGTTGCGGAACTTCCAATTTTCGCCGATACGGCGACCACGCTTGCCCAATGAACGAACCGATCAAGACCATCCCGCTGACTGTAGTCGGTGAAAAACAAACGGGCGGCGACAAGATTTCACGCAACCGCGCCGTATTCGACGATGCTCCGGCCTTGCGCAAACCGGCCTGGATTCGCGTGCGCATCCCGCCCGGCAATGCAGTTGCGCGCCTGAAATCGAAACTGCGCGAGAACAGTCTGGTCACGGTCTGCGAAGAGGCTTCGTGTCCGAATATCCACGAATGTTTCGGCAAGGGCACGGCGACCTTCATGATCCTTGGCGAGGTCTGCACGCGGCGCTGCTCGTTCTGCGATGTCGCGCATGGCCGACCGAATGCCCCGGATCCGCTGGAGCCGGCCAAGCTCGCCGGCACGATCCGCGACATGCGCCTGCGCTATGTGGTCATCACCTCGGTCGACCGCGACGACCTGCGCGATGGCGGTGCCGGCCATTTCGCCGCCTGCATCCGCGCCGTGCGTTTCGAAAATCCCGACATCCAGATCGAGATCCTGACCCCGGATTTCCGCGGCAAGGGACGCATGGATCGCGCCTTGGAGCTGCTCGCCGAATATCCGCCTGACGTGTTCAACCACAATATCGAGACGGTTCCCGATCTCTATCGCAAGGTCCGTCCGGGTGCCGACTACGCGTGGTCGCTGCAGTTGCTCAAGCGCTTCAAGGATCAGCATCCGCGCATTCCGACCAAGTCCGGCATCATGCTCGGCCTCGGCGAGAGCCTCGATCAGGTTCAACGCACATTGAACGATCTGCGCGAGCATGCGGTCGATATGGTGACGATTGGCCAATACCTGCAGCCCTCCGCCCATCATCATCCGGTGTTGCGTTACTGGTCACCGCAAGAGTTCGACGAGCTGGCGGAATACGGCAATGCGCTGGGCTTCAGTCATGTGGCATCCGGCCCGATGGTGCGTTCCTCTTACCATGCGGACGAAATGGCGCATGCCGCCGGCGTCGCCGAGACAATCTGAGTCGCAACCTTCGCACCACCGAGCCTTGATGGAGAGTTACATGCGTCGCATTCCCCTGACTTTCGCGCTGCTGGCAGCCTGCACCATTGCCTTCGCCAAGCCGGTCGCCGAAACCGGTACCCCGCTGCTGCTCAAGCCGACTGCCGACCAGACCGAAGCAGCCATATGGGCGATGCGTTTCCTGTCGCGCTTTCACTACAAGCCGATGCCGCTTGATGACGCGATGTCGGAAAAGATCTTCAAGGCGTATCTCGACAGCCTCGATGGCGATCATCTGTTCTTCGCCCAGGCCGATATCGACAAGTTCTCGGCGGCCAGGGACAAGCTCGACGATGCCATCTTCGAGCGCGATCTTTCCGCGCCGTTTGCGATGTTCAACCTCTATCAGCAGCGCGTTGCCGAGCGCCTGGACTACTCGCGCGAGCTGCTCTCCAAGCCATTCGATTTCAGCAAGGAGGAGTCCTGGCAGTACGATCGCGCAAAAGCGCCATGGGCCAGGGACAAGGCCGAACTCGACGATCTCTGGCGCAAGCGCGTCAAAAATGACTGGCTGCGCCTCAAGCTTGCCGGCAAGCCAGCCAAGGACATTCGCGAGACGCTCGACAAGCGCTATTCCAACTACCTGGATCGCATCCATCAGCTCAACAGCGAGGATGTCTTCCAGACGTTCATGAACGCCTATGCGACGTCGATCGAGCCGCATACGAACTATCTGAGCCCGCGCGCCTCGGAGAATTTCGACATTGCCATGCGCCTGTCGCTGGAAGGCATTGGTGCCGTCCTGCAGCGCCTCGACGAATACACCGCGATCCGCGAGATCATTCCGGGCGGGCCGGCGGCCATATCCGGCAAGCTCAATCCGGGTGATCGCATTGTCGGAGTCGGCCAGGGCGCGAGCGGACCGATCGCCGATGTGATCGGCTGGCGCCTCGATGATGTGGTCGACAAGATCCGCGGTGCAAAGGGTACGATCGTGCGCCTAGAGATCCTGCCTGATGCGGCTGGCCCGGATGGCAAGCACGAGATGCTGACCCTCACCCGCAACAAGGTCAACGTCGAAGAGAGTGCGGCCAAGAAATCGGTCATCGATGTGAAGAACGGAGACACGACGCGGCGTATCGGCGTCATCACCCTGCCGACCTTCTACCAGGATTTCGACGCCCGCCGGCGGGGCGATACCGACTACAAGAGTGCCACGCGTGACGTCGAACGCCTGCTTGGTGAACTGAGCGAGGAGAAGGTCGATGGCGTCGTTATCGATCTGCGCAACAACGGCGGCGGCTCGCTCGACGAAGCCACCGACCTGACCGGTCTGTTCATCGACAAGGGGCCGGTTGTGCAGATCCGTGATGCCAGCGGCCGCGTTGAGGAAAAGAGCGACCGCCGCGCTGGCACCGCCTGGAGCGGCCCGTTGGCCGTGTTGGTCAATCGTGCTTCGGCCTCAGCCTCGGAGATTTTCGCCGCTGCGATCCAGGACTATGGGCGCGGCGTGATCATCGGCGAGCCGACCTTTGGCAAGGGAACCGTGCAGAACCTGCTCAATATGGACGAGATGGCGCGCAACGAAAAGCCGACCTATGGCGATCTGAAAATGACTGTGCAGCAGTTCTTCCGCATCAACGGCGGATCGACCCAGTTGCGTGGCGTCACTCCCGAGATCAGCTTTCCGCTGACCGTGGCCAGTGACGAGTTCGGCGAATCGAGCTACGACAATGCCTTGCCGTGGATCTCGATCAGCAAGGCAGACTACAAGCCGGTAGCCGATCTCAAACCGCTGATTCCGATGCTGTTGGCACGTCACCAGGCGCGCACGGAAAAAGACGCCGAGTGGAAGAATTTCGAAGCCGATATCGCTGACGCCATGCGTATCCGTGCCGAGAAGATTCTCTCGCTCAATGAAAAAGTACGCACCACCGAGCGCGACCAACAGGAGGTCAAGCGCAAGGCGCGCGACGCGCTGGAGGCGGAGACTACTGCGAAAGCCGACGCGGCGGGCAAGGCTGCCACGGATGCAGTCAAGGACAGCAAGAAGTCGAGCGATGCTGGCGAGCAGGGCGCGTCCCTGTCGGTGGTCAGCACCGAAGAGGTCGATGATCCGGCATCCACGCCTGCGGTCGAGGACGATGGCCTGCAGGCCGACGAGCGCAACATTTCCAGGGATCTGGCCCGCGAGGAGAAGCGCAAGGCCAAGCGCGATATCATCCTCAACGAAGCCGCCCAGATCCTGTCCGACGAAATCAACCTGATCCACAGCGATACCAAGCTCGCCGCCCGCGTGCTCCCGCACAACGCGGCGGCGAATGTGGATTGATTTGGGCCGGGAATCGGGAATCGGGAATCGGGATTCGGGATTCGCAAAAGCGGGTCGTCGCGATGCGCTGCTTAACCGAATCCCCAATCTCTGCTCCTGCCAAGATCGCCGTCCGCATGCAGTCGCATAACGCGGTGGTGAATGTGGATTGATTTGGGCCGGGAATCGGGAATCGGGATTCGGGATTCGCAAAAGCGGGTCGTCGCGATGCGCTGCTTAACCGAATCCCCAATCTCTGCTCCTGCCAAGATCGCCGTCCGCATGCAGTCGCATAACGCGGTGGTGAATGTGGATTGATTTGGGCCGGGAATCGGGAATCGGGATTCGGGATTCGCAAAAGCGGGTCGTCGCGATGCGCTGCTTAACCGAATCCCCAATCTCTGCTCCTGCCAAGATCGCCGTCCGCATGCAGTCGCATAACGCGGTGGTGAATGTGTATTGATTCGTTCCAGAGAGTTTCGGGATTCGAAAAGCGATTCGTCGTGCGGCTCTGCTTTATCGAATCCCCAATCCCGAATCCCACAATCCCGGACTTTTACCCGTAGCGTTGCTTGAGGAACTCAAGATAGGCGCGCAATCCCTGGGCTTCGCCGCCCTTGGGTCGACCAGGGCGCTCGGAGTCGTTCCACGAATAGACGTCCAGATGGCACCAGGGCGTCTTGTCGGGAACGAAGCGTTCGAGGAAAATGGCAGCCGTGATTGCGCCTGCATGCCGAGAGGCGCCTGAATTGGCGAGATCGGCGATATGGGATTCGAGCATCGTCAGGTAGGGTCGCCATAGTGGCATGCGCCAGAGTGGATCCTGGGTCTGTGTGCCGGCGCCGAGCAGGGCATTGGCGATGTCATCGCGATTGCAGAAAAGGGCTGGCAGATCGGCTCCGAGGGCGACGCGGGCGGCACCGGTGAGTGTCGCGAAATCGAGGATCAGGTCTGGCTTCATCTCGCCGGCATAGGCCAGCGCATCGCACAGCACAAGGCGACCTTCGGCATCAGTGTTGTCGATCTCGACGCTGAGGCCGCCGCGTGTCCTGATCACTTCACCTGGTCGAAAGGCGTCACCGGATACAGCGTTTTCGACCGCCGGAATCAGCAGTGTGAGCCGGATTGGCAGCTGCGCATCGAGGATGAGTTTGGCCAGGGCGATCGCATGCGCGGCACCACCCATGTCCTTTTTCATCCAGCGCATTCCATCGGCAGTCTTCAGATCGAGACCACCGGTATCGAAACACACGCCCTTGCCAACGAGGATGACATGCGGGGCCGATGCATCGCCGTGAGAGAGCATGGCCAGCCGTGGCGCACGCTCTGCCGTGGCGGCACGCCCGACCGCGTGGATGGTCGGAAAGTTGTCGCGCAGCAGCTCATCGCCGACCCATTCGCGGTAGTCGCAGCCGTGACGTGCGGCAAGCGAGGAGACGGCGGCGGCAAGATCGGCCGGGCCCATGTCCTGGGTTGGCGTGTTGATCAGATCCCGGGTAAGCGTCGCCGCTTCGGCGAAGCTCGAAACCTGGATACGCGTTGCCTCGTCAACAACCAGGCGCGCTGCTTCGCGATCGGCCCGACGATAAAGGTTGAACCGATAGGCTCCGAGCGCCCAGCCGAGCGCGGCCTGAGCCGGATCCAGGGCAAGGCCACGCGGATCAAGCACATAGTTTCCTGGCGGCAATCGACGCGGGAGCGAGGCTAGCGCATACAAGCCGCTGTTTGACGCACATCCGGCCAGCATGATCGGATCGTTGTCAGCGCTGGCGCCGAGGCCAAGAAATTGACCGTTTTCGCCCTTGAAATCATTCGCAGCACACAAGGCCCGGGCGGTGTCGCCGAGCTTGGCAATGATGTCGTCGAAACGCCTGGCATCGACGGCGATCAGGGGGGTCGATGTGGTTGCGTCCGCAGCGTTGATCCAGGCGTCCATGGGCAGTCTCGTCAGGTTGAAGGCAAATGGTTCGGGTGCGAATACTGGTCGAGCCAGTTGGCCAGTGCATCAAGGTCGGCCATTTCGAGATCCGGCCTGACCTCGTGCTGCCACGCCGCTGCCTGACGATTGAGCCAGACCGTGCGCATTCCGGCATCGCGTGCGCCGACGACGTCGGCGAGGGGATCGTCACCGACATGCAGGACGTGCTCGGGGGCAAAGCCGAGGCGTTCGCAGGCATGATGAAAGATGTCGGCGGCGGGTTTGGCCACGCCGAGTTCACCGGCACTCACGCTGAAGCGGAAATGCCCGTTGAGGCCGATGCGTTCGAGCTCGGCGGTGCCGTTGGAGATGCTGATCAGCGGAAAGCGGGCTGCCATCCGGGTCAGCGCCGCTCTCGTGTCGGCATAGCATTCGACCTCATTGCGCACGCGAACGTAAACCGCATAGGTGCGCTCGATCCAGTCATCGCCGAGCATGAACGGAGCAAATGCGCGGTGCAGGGTCATGCGCCGTTGCGCACCGAAATCATGGGCAAGCTCGGGATGTTCGCTGGCGACCTGGTCGCGCAGGGCGCGCATCGATTCGATCGGCCATGCCGCAGCCACCTCGGGGCAATTTGTCCGAAGCCAGTCGTCGACACTCCGCTCGACACGTTCGATGACCGGGCCGATCGGCCAAAGCGTGTCGTCAAGATCGAGCGAGATGGCGCGGATGTGCATTGAGGCTGTCGCGGTCAGTCCGGCTTCTTGTCGCTGGCCTTGGCCGCTTCGGCTTCGGCTTTGGCCTTTTCCGCGCGTGAAAGATTTTCGCGGGCGCGTTCGGTCGATTCGGCACCGGGTGCCGTGGCGATGCGCTCCTGCAGGGTCGCGCGCGGAGCGGCGATCGGCCGCAGCTCGGGCTCGCGCGGCATCGCGGCGACATCAGCCGGGGTCACCTCGACAATGGCGGAATCGATCTGGCTGAGGCGTGTGTAATCGCGCGAGTAGACGTCCCCGGCTTCAGCGAACGGAACAAGCTGATGCCTGCGCATTACTTGCGCAACTGAAGCTGAGCCGAGGAAGCGCACGAAATCATCAACCTGCGCCTGATTCGGCGCATCCGCGCGCTGCACGACATAGAGGGTGATGAACAGTGGGTAGCTGCCCTCAGCGATGCTCCGGGTTGTCGCCGTGCTGCCTTCGATGCTGAGCATCTTCATGCCCTTGTTCGCATACGCGCTCGACAGGGTGGTCAGGCCAAGGCCGTTCGGGTCGATCGCGATCGCCTCTTCGAGTTTGCTCGTGTTGAGATACAGGCGTGGCGCCGCGACCCGTTGCTCGCCGCGCTTGTAGAGCAGGCGACGGAAACTGAATTCGACGCCATCGAGTGGTGCTGCAATCGAATAGAGGTTGATCGGTGCATCAGCCCCGCCGACCTCCTGCCAGTTCTTGACTCGTCCCAGGTAGATCTGGCGCAACTGGGCGAGAGTGATCGTGCTGACCGGGTTGCGCGGATGGGTGACCGCGACGATTGCATCGAGGGCGACTGGCTGGAAGATCAACTGCCGCTCGGACTCGCGTGCCTCGTTCATCGCGCGCGCGCTGCCGGCGATGTCGGCCTTGCCTTCGATGACTGCGTCGATTCCCGAGACGGTGCTGAATGCCTGCACGGTCAACAGACCCTGCTGCTCCTTGCGATAGATATCGACGAGATCGCTGGTGAATCCGCGCGCCGAGACGATATCGCCACGCCAGATGATGCTGGTTTTCGGCACAAAGGGCGCAGTCTTGCTGCCGCTGGCTGCGCTGGCCGACGCCATCGAGGCCGCAACAACCAGTAGCGCAAGCGCGGTCGCGGCGAAGAATCGGCTGAACACGGAAGTTCGCGGAACAAACATAGGCGGGAAGGTGGCCCGAGGCCGATTCGGAGAGAGGCGAACTTTAACATGCGCTCCGCCGCGACGAACTTGTCCCACGCAGTTGCGGTCATTGCCGGGTTCGGCTGGTGGCGGCGATTTCCGGCAATCGCCATGCTTCTCGTACAATCGACAGGATCCTCAGGATATGCACGCATGCCCGATCGTCTCATTTTGCGTCTCGACCCTGCCGGCGGCTTGACCTGGCTGCGTCAATCGGTGGACGGCCGCATGCTCTCGTCGAGCCAGCACGGTGCGCCACCGGCAACCGTGCTCGATTCTGCAGGCGAGATCATCGTGCTGGTTCCGGCCGAGGATGTCTTGCTGATCGAGACCCGGGTCAATGCGCGCAGTGCGGCACAACTGCAGCAGGCGATACCGTTCGCCGTCGAGGATCAGTTGCTCGGCGCGGTCGAGGAGCAGCATTTTGCGATCCAGGCCATTGCCGAGGACAAGGTCGGTGTCGCCGTGGTTGCGCGCACGCGCTTGCAGGAATGGATCGAAGCGCTGGCGGCTGCCGGCGTGCGCGCCGATGTGATCCTGCCCGAGTCGCTGGCCATACCGGTCTCGGCCGGGTCCGCAACGGCGCTGATCGATGGCGGTCGCGTGCTGCTGCGGCTTGACCAATGGTCGGCAATTGCCTGCTCGACCGGCAATCTGCTCGATTGGCTCGCGCAAATTCGTGCGGCCGGAATGGATCGCGCGATTTCCGCGCATGATTTCGATGGCGAAATCGATGCCGCCAGCAAGCGTGATTTTGCTTCGTATCAGGGCGGCCTGCGTGATCCCTTGGCCTTTCTCGCACGCAATCTGCAGAAGCGGTCGATCAACCTGCTTGCCGGCAAGTTCGCCAGTGGCCATCGGCAGGCGCGTGGTACTCGCTGGTGGCGACGTGTCGCGGCGATCGCAGTTGCACTCGTTGTGCTGGCCTTCGCCCATCGCGGGCTCGAGGTGCGACAGCTCGCGCAAGACCTGGCACGCGTTGATGCAGCGATGACCGACAGCCTGCTCAAGACGTTCCCCGATCTCGGCGCGGCCGAACGCTCGCGGGCACCGCAAAGCGTCATGCGCGATCGTCTCGAGCGCCTGCGTGGCGGCAGCGAAACCAGCGGTTTCCTGCGCCTGCTTGGCCAGATCGCGCCGGTGCTCGGTCGTACCACGCGCACGCAGATGCGCGGCCTCGAATTCCGCAACGGCATTCTCGAAGTGGGCTTGCGTGCCCCCGATGTGGCCACGCTCGACAGCATGCGCGAACAGTTCTCGGCGATACCGGGCCTGAGCGCCGAAGTCACCGCATCGGTTCCGGCCGATGCCGGTGTCGATGGCCGGATCCGGATCCGTGGAGATGCACCGTGATGTCGACGTGGTGGAATCAACTCTCCGCGCGCGACCGCCGTGTCCTCGTCGCCGGCAGCGTGGTTGTCACGATTTTTCTGGTCTGGGCGTTTGTCTGGCATCCATTGACGGGCGAGCATGCGCGGCTCGCCAGCCAGCTCGACAATGCGAAACGCGATCTCGCCTTCGTCCGCGTCGCCGAAGCCGAGGTCGAGCGCCTGCGCAGTGTCGGTGTGCGCTCACGCGCAGATCGGCAAGGCAAGTCGCTGCTGGCGCTGGCCGATGTCAGCGCGCGCGGTGCCGGGCTTGAGGGCGTGCTCAAGCGCCTTGAGCCGGTCGGTTCGAACAGCGTGCGCGCCAGTTTCGAGTTTGCCTCGTTCGATGTGCTGATGAGCTGGATCGAGGGCATGGCCCGCGACTATGGCGTGCAGATCACCGATTTCTCGGCCGATCGTGTCGATGCCAGCGGCCTCGTAAATGCGCGGGTAACACTCGAAGACGTACCCTGAGCAACGCAATGCCGCGCCCGGTGGCGTCGGTGGTTTCCATGTTTCCCATGAATAGTTGAGCAATGAAAATACTGAAGTGGTTTTTTGCCCTGTTGATTCTCGTTGTCATCATCGTCGGCGTGATCGCCTGGACGCTGCCGGCCGATGTCGCCTATCGCTACGCCGCATCGCGGCTGGGCCCGGTGTCGCTGGTGGGCGTGCGCGGCACGCTCTGGCAGGGCCATGCCGACGGCGTCAGCGTGTTCGGCCGGGATCTTGGCGAGCTCGATTGGCAGGTCGACAAGGCACCCCTGTTTGCACGTCGCGTGCATGCCGACCTGCGCATACGCGGTGCCGATATCGACACTTCGGGGCTGATCGAGCGCGATGCGGATGGTCGCATTACCGCGCATGACGTGCGTTTTCGCGTACCCGCATCGATGATGTCGCCGGTGCTCGACGTGCCTTCGTTGAAATTGCTCGGAACCATCACCGGAACCTTCGCCAAGGTCAGTTTCTTCGATGGCCTGGTCAGCGATGCCAACGGCAGCGCGCAATGGAGCGACGCCGGCGTCAGCGGCACGGCCGAAGCACGATTCTCGGACATCCTTGCCGAGTTCGCCTCGAAGCCCGATGGCAGCATCGGCGGAACCGTGGCCGATGACGGCAAGGGCAATCTCGATGTGAATGGAAGTTTCACCATCGCTACCACCGGCTTCCAGGCTGAAGCTTTCCTCGCTGCGCGCAATGATGATGCGCGTGTGCAGGAGGCCTTGCGCTATGTCGGCGAGCCGCAAGCCGACGGCTCATCGCACCTGCTCATCAATGGCCAGCTGTTCAAGTTGTTCTAGAGATGACCCTGACCGAATCCTTCCTTGCCTCGGCGCTTGAGGTCGCCCATCGCGCGGCCGATCTGGCCGAGCGCGGGATCCACGCACGTTACGCCGCGCGCGATTTCTCGGTCGATGCCAAGGCCGACGCAACGCCGGTGACCGAGGCTGATCGCGAAGCTGAACTGGCGATCAAGGATGTGCTGCGCGCAGCGTTTCCCGGGCACGCCTTTCTCGGCGAAGAGCATGGCCGCGAAGGCGACAGCGACTATCTGTGGCTGATCGATCCGATTGATGGCACCAAGGCCTTCGTGCGCGGCTATCCGATGTTCTCGACCCAGATCGCACTGATGCATCGCGGCGAGCTGGTGCTCGGTGTTTCCGCCGCAGGCGAGTACGGCGAGCGCGCCTGGGCCGTTCGTGACGGCGGTGCCTTCATTGGCACCAGCGCCGCAGACGGGAAACGCGTGCATGTTTCCGATATGACCGACTTCGGCCCGATGTCGGCGCTGTCGACCGGCAACCTGAAGTCGATGGCGAATAGCCCAAAGCGCTGGCAGGCGCTCGGCGATCTGGTCAGCCGGGTTGGCCGGATTCGCGGCTATGGGGATTTCCTGCACTACCACCTGCTCGCACGCGGAGCGATCGATCTGGTGGTCGAATCCGATCTGAATATCCTCGACATTGCCGCGCTGGCCGTCATCGTGCGTGAGGCGGGCGGCGTGTTCACAACGCTTGAGGGCGACCCGATCGGACTCGAGGTGCGCAATGCACTGGCCGGGCCACCCGTCTTGCATGCCGAGGCGTTGACCCTGTTCAACTCCTGACCTGATTGGCATCAAAGCTCAGTTGGTGAGCCGTCTCCCGCTGGGAGAAGATGGCGCGGAGCGCCGGATGACGAACCCGTCCATCTGTCGCTTGATCACATCTTTCGCCATTCATTTGGCAGATCTGCAGGGCGCTTCAACAAGGTTTCTGGCGCAGTAGCAAGCGAACGCTGCGCAAAGGCCGCCAACCTGACCGGGCGAAAGCCGGACCGATTGCGACGCAGGCTTGCACAAACGCCCATCGTGTCGCGACACTGGCGACGCTGGCGCGTGCGTCCGCAAGCTGATCTGAACCGGACTGATCATGAACGACACATGCCCTCGCTTGTCCTTTGAATCCACGCGCCCTTTTGCTCATCCGGCGACAGGGCCCGCTATCATCTCAATCGCGAAAGGGTGTGTGAATCCAAAGTCCTGCGCGATCATCGCGCGTATTCCCGAATAATCCGGTCCAATGTCATCGAACTCCGACTATCCGCGTGATCTTGCCGGCCATGGCCGCCACCCGCCGCAGGCCGACTGGCCGGGCGCTGCCCGCATCGCCGTTCAGTTCGTCTTGAATCTGGAGGAAGGCGGCGAGAACTGTGTGCTGCATGGCGATGGCAGCAGCGAGCAGTTCCTGTCCGAGATCATCGGCGCGGCCAGTTACCCGGCTCGGCACATGAGCATGGAGTCGATCTACGAATACGGCTCGCGGGTCGGTGCCTGGCGCATCCTCGGCGAGTTCGAGCGGCGCGGCCTGCCGTTGACGGTATTTGGCGTGGCCATGGCCATGCAGCGCAATCCGGAACTTGTGCGCGCTTGCATGGAACAGGGGCACGAAATTGCTTCACACGGCCTGCGCTGGATCCACTACCAGGATATTCCCGCCGACATCGAGCGTGACCATATCGCGCGCGCCGTGAAGATCCACACGGCGCTGACCGGTGCGCCGCCGCTGGGCTGGTACACCGGGCGCGACAGTCCGAACACGCGTCGACTCATCGTCGAACACGGCGGCTTCGAATACGATTCCGATTACTACGGTGACGACCTGCCGTTCTGGACGCGCGTGGCGCTGGATGATGGCAGCGAGCGGGTGCACCTTGTCGTGCCATACACACTCGATGCCAACGACATGCGCTTTGCATCGCCACAGGGTTTCAACACAGCAGATCACTTTTTCCACTATCTGCGCGACAGCTTCGATGTGTTGTACGCCGAGGGCGAGCAGACTCCGCGCATGATGTCGATCGGCATGCACGCGCGCATCCTAGGCCGCCCCGGGCGCTTCGCCGGCCTGCAGCGTTTCCTCGATCATGTAGCGAAGTTCGATCGGGTCTGGATTTGCCGACGCATCGATATCGCCCGCCACTGGAAGGCAAGGCATCCGGCATGACCAACCTGGATGAGCTCAATGCGATGTCGCAGGAGATTTTTCGCGACGCGCTGGCGGGCATCTTCGAGCATTCGCCCTGGGTGCCGGAACGTGCCTGGTCGCGGCGGCCATTTGTCGATATCGATGGCCTGCATGGCGCAATGTGCGAGATCGTTGCCGATGCCGGCCAAGGAGAGCAACTCGCCTTGATTCGTGCGCACCCGCAACTTGCAGGAAAGGCAGCGATTCGCGGTGCGCTCACATCGGCATCGGCGGCAGAACAATCCGCTGCGGGTCTCGATCAATGCTCTGCCGAGGAGTTTGCACGGATCACGTCACTTAACGCGGCCTACATGGAAAAATTCGGCTTCCCGTTCATACTTGCGGTGCGCGGACATACGCGAGTCAGCATCATCAATGCGCTGGAAACGCGTGTGAACAACAGTGTGGACGCGGAATTCTCCGAAGCCTTGCGCCAGGTTGAAAAAATCGCGCTTTCCCGCCTGCAAGGGCTGCTCGGTGCCGATCATTGATTTGCCACCCGAAACCAATACAAGGATTCCTCGATGGCCCTGACTGAAATCGATGCCGATGCGCCGGAGTTCGTGCGTCGTCATGTCAATCTCGCCGATGAGCGTCTTGGCGCCCAGTCGATTTCCTGCAGCAATGATTTCTTCGCCGCGATGCAGCGCATGCTCAATCCGCACGCGGCGGTGTTTGTGCCTGGGAAATACGATGCCAATGGCAAATGGATGGATGGCTGGGAAAGCCGGCGTCGGCGTGGACCGGGGCACGACTGGTGCATCGTCAAGCTCGCGCGACGCGGCATGATTCACGGGTTGGATCTCGATACCAGCCATTTCACCGGCAACTACCCCCCTGCCGCTTCGCTCGAAGGCTGTCTCATCGACGAGGGTGAGCCGGGCACCGATACCGAATGGTTTTCAATCCTTGCCCCGGTCAATCTGAGCGGCAATCGCCATCACTATTTCAGCATCGATGGTGAACGAGTCTGCAGCCATGTGCGCCTCAACCTCTATCCCGATGGCGGACTCGCGCGCCTGCGCATCTACGCGACGCCGGATTTCGCCGCCGCCACGACCGATGCGGATGGCCTGATCGATCTTGCCGCGGCGTTGAATGGTGCGACGGCATTGGCTGCCAACAATGAGCATTTCGGATCTGCATCGACCTTGTTGCTGCCGGGGCGTGGAGTCAATATGGGTGATGGCTGGGAAACACGACGTCGACGCGAGCCCGGCCACGATTGGTGCATCATTGCCCTGGCCGGTCGAGGTGTGATCGAGGCGATCGAAGTCGATACCGCACACTTCAAGGGCAACTATCCGGATCGTTGCTCGATCCAGGCCGCGCATGTGCCGGGCGGCACGCGTGAATCGATCATCACCCAATCAATGTTCTGGCCGCTGATGTTGCCCGAGCAAGCCTTGCAGATGGATGCCCAGCATCACTTCCGCAGCGAGATTCTCGGCCACGACGCCATCACCCATGTGCGCTTCAACATGCATCCTGATGGCGGCGTCTCGCGCTTGCGCCTGCGCGGTCGACCGGCGTGAATGGCATCGTGCGAGCGTTGCATGCTGAGCCTTTGACGCGCGCGGCCTTCGCGCCGTTTGGTGATGTCATCGAAACAGACTCCGCAGGCGATTGCTACGCGGTCAATGATGGAACCGCGATGCGCTTCCATGATCTGGCCAGGATCGATACGGCTCTCGACGACGGCCAGACGATTGTCAGCATCTTTCGTGCGCAGCCGCGTATCTTGCCGTTTGAGGTGCGCACACTCGAAAGCCATCCGCTCGGCAGCCAGGCATTCGTGCCGATGCGCCCGGAGATTTCTTTCGTTGTTGTCGTAGCCAGCGATCCGGGCGCGACGCCTCGTGCATTCCTCGCCCGTCGCGGGCAGGGCATCAACTACCATCGTGGCACCTGGCATCATCCGTTGATCGCACTCGATCGGGTCAGCGATTTCCTCGTCATTGATCGTGGTGGTGATGGGCACAATTGCGATGAAGTGGCGCTTGATGTGGACTGGCGAATCGAAGCGGTTTAGGAAACGTCAGGACTTGTTCTGTTTGTGGCGAACCGAGGCGGCGGCGTTCGGGAAGCCATCTATTCGTCGCGCCGGAATATGCAAGTCCCTGCCTTCGCAGGGGCGACGGGGCCGCCGCCCCTGACCGGCTGCCGCTGGGAGTCTGTCGGACTTTACTCGGCCGGGCTGCGAATCCGTCTGTGCGGTTCATATCCGCGCCGCTTCTTGACCCATAGAACCACGATAGGCCTGCAAATCGTAACAAATCTGCCCTCACACAGCCGAATTCCCGCCTCAACCGGCAAAGTCCGACAGGCTCCGGGGAATTTCGGAACCGTCTCTCAACGATGAACTTGCGACCAAGCGACGGGCCGTTCCTGAGGGAAACATGCAAAATTTCCTGGCAATGCTTCGTGCGGCGGAATCCGCTTCGCGAGATCCGCCCGACGTGAGCGAAAACCGGCAGGGCTCGACCGGCTGCCAGTTGCACCGCGCTCAAGCGCGGCACCCACATCCCGCGCCGCCGCGCAAGCTTGTCCCCTCAAGGTGACACCGTTACCCTGTCGGATCCTCACGTTTGTTGCCGCCATGCCCGCGGAATTCGTTCATCTGCACGTCCACAGCGAGTATTCGCTGGTCGATTCGACGATCCGCATCGATCGCCTGGTCGCTGCGTGCGCGGATGCCGGCATGCCGGCGGTGGCACTGACCGACCAGGTCAACCTGTTTGCCCTGGTCAAGTTCTACGCAGCCGCCGAAAAAGCCGGGATCAAGCCAATCGCGGGCAGCGATATCTGGATTGCCGATCCGGCCGATCGCGGCAAGCCGCACCGGGTCACCCTGCTTTGTCAGGATCTTGAGGGCTACCGCAATCTTTCGCGTCTGGTTTCGCGCGCATGGTCGGATGGCCGCCACGGCGATTTCGCCCTGATTGAAGCAGAATGGCTGTTCGAGGCGAATCGCGGCTTGATTGTGCTTGGCGGGCGCGAGAGCGATGTCGGCAAGCTGCTGCTCAGCGGTCGCGAGGATCTCGCTCGCGAACACATGGCTGATTGGTTGCGGCATTTCCCGGAGCGCTACTATATTGAACTCGTGCGCACACAACGTGCCGACGAGGAAGTCTTCATCGCGGCCGCGGTGAACCTCGCCATCGCTCTCGATGTACCGGCTGTCGCCAGCAACGATGTGCGCTTTCTCGAACGCGATGACTTCGAAGCGCACGAGGCGCGCGTGTGCATTCACGATGGGCGCGTGTTGGCCGATCCGAAGCGCCCACGCTGCTACTCCGCCGAGCAATACCTGAAATCGCCGGCGCAGATGATCGAACTGTTTGCTGATTTGCCGCAGGCGATCGAGAACACGGTCGAACTGGCCAGGCGCTGCAATCTCGAACTGAGCTTCGGCACCTATTACCTGCCGGACTTTCCGATTCCGGATGGATTAACGCTGGACTCGTGGACGCGCACGCAATCGCGCGCAGGGCTGGCAGCGCGCCTTGCCAAACAATCTCCGGCCCTGGATTTCAGTGCCGAGGATTATCAGAATCGGCTTGAAACCGAGGTCGATGTCATCGTCGCGATGGGCTTTCCGGGTTACTTCCTGATCGTTGCCGACTTCATCAACTGGGCCAAGAATCACGATATCCCGGTCGGTCCGGGCCGTGGCTCGGGTGCCGGATCGGTGGTTGCCTGGGCGCTCGGCATCACCGATATCGACCCGCTGCGCTACGGCCTGCTGTTCGAGCGCTTCCTCAATCCAGAACGCGTGTCGATGCCCGATTTCGATATCGATTTCTGCATGGACAAGCGCGATCAGGTGATCGACTACGTGGCCGCGAAATATGGTCGCGACCATGTCAGCCAGATCATCACCTTCGGCACGATGGCGGCCAAGGCCGTGCTGCGCGACAGCGGCCGCGTGCTCGGCATTCCGTACGGCCAGGTCGATCGCATCGCCAAGCTGATCCCGATGCGACCTCTCGACATGAGTCTTGAGGATGCACTCGGGCGCAGCGAGAAATCGAAGAAGGAACCCGATCGCGTTATTGCGGAATTCTGCGGCGAGTATCAGAACGATGACGCCGTGCGTGAGCTGGTCGATCTCGCCCTCAAACTCGAAGACCTGACTCGCAACGCCGGCAAGCATGCCGGTGGCGTGGTCATCGCGCCGGGTCCACTCACCGATTACGCGCCGGTCTACAGCGAGGCGGGCGGCGAAGGCGCAGTCACCCAGTTCGACAAGGACGATGTGGAAAAAGTCGGCTTGGTCAAGTTCGACTTCCTTGGTCTGCGCACGCTGACCATCATCGACTGGGCGGTCAAGGCCATCAACGTGCGCCGCGCGAAAACCGGCGAGGCCGCTCTCGACATCGGCCAATTGGCGCTTGATGACGCCGCTGTGTACACCTTGTTCAAGCGCGCGCAGACGATCGCGGTGTTCCAGTTCGAGTCGCGCGGCATGCAGGGCATGCTCAAGGATGCGAAACCTGATCGCTTCGAGGATCTGATCGCGCTCGGCGCCTTGTACCGACCCGGACCGATGGACCTGATCCCGAGCTACTGCAAGCGCAAGCACGGCACCGAGGTGATCGAATATCCGGATCAGCGCGTCGAGCCAGTCCTGCGTGAGACCTACGGCATCATGGTCTACCAGGAACAGGTCATGCAGATGGCCCAGATCGTCGGCGGTTATTCGCTCGGCGGTGCCGACCTGTTGCGTCGCGCGATGGGCAAGAAGAATTTCGAGGAGATGGCCAGGCACCGCGCGATCTTCCGCGAAGGTGCGGCGAACAACGGCGTCACCGAACACAAGGCCGATGCCGTGTTCGACACCATGGAGAAATTCGCTGGCTACGGCTTCAACAAGTCGCATGCGGCCGCCTATGCCCTGATTTCGTACCAGACTGCCTGGCTGAAAACCCACTACCCGGCCGAGTTCATGGCCGCCGTGCTCTCGGCCGACATGGACAACACCGACAAGGTGGTCAATCTGCTGGGTGAGGCACGTTCGCTCGGCCTCGAAGTATTGCCGCCTGACATCAATGCATCGGGGCACAAATTCCACGCCCTCGATGCCGCCGCTTCCGGTGCGGCATCGAAGACCATCCGCTACGGCCTCGGCGCACTCAAGGGCGTCGGTGAAGGCGCGATCGAGAATGTCGCGCTGGCGCGTGAAAGCGGTGGCGCGTTCAAGGATCTCGGCGATTTCTGCCTGCGCGTCGATGCGCACAAGATAAACAAGCGCACGCTTGAATCGCTGATCCTGTCCGGCTCGATGGATGCGCTGGCGGTCAATCGGGCCAGCCTGATGGCGCAGTTGCCCGAGGCGATGCGTGCGGCCGAGCAGCAGGCCCGCAATGCGTTGGCTGGGCAGAACGACATGTTCGGCGCGGCGAGTCCGGCCGCCGTGGCGATCGAGCTGGTCGAGGTTGAAGAGTGGCCGGCCGCACGCCGCCTGACCGGCGAGCGCGACACGCTTGGCCACTATCTTTCCGGGCATCCGACCGATGCCTGGCGCGAATTGTTCGCGCGCATCGTGACCTGTCCGATTGGCGAGCTTGAGAAACATCACAAGCCGCAGGAAGGCCGCAGCCGCTTCGGTGGCGGCCAGTCCTTCACCCTGGCCGGCTCGGTGCTCGGCATGCGCAAGCAGGGCGAGTCGCGCGCCTTTGTCCAGGTCGAGGACTTCTCGGGACGCTTCGAGGCCGTGCTCTACCGCGAGGCCTGGACCGAATTCGCGCCGCTGTTGAGCCGCGATGCCATCCTCGTTTTCGAGGGTTCGCTGTCGATCGATGATTTCTCAGGCAACTACCAGTTGCGCACGCAGCGTGTCAGCACGATTGAATCAGCTTGCGAGTCGCGCGCCCGCGTACTGCGCTTGCGCGTCAACGGCATCGGTGGCGATTTCGCCACCCGCCTGTATGAGGCGCTCGAACCCTGGCGCGGTGGCACCACCACGGTACGCATCGTCTTCAGCAACCAGAGTGGACGCGGCGAAGTCGAACTTGGGCCGGAATGGAAAGTTCGCGCCAGCCCGGCTCTGGCCGAAACCCTCGCCGCCCTCGATGGCGTCATCGATACCGAATTCCTCTACGGCCATTGAACGCCGGCGACCAAGCAAGCCAACGGCATGAGCGGCTATACTCCCGCTCTTCTGATTCAAACATCGTTGAATGAACCCCAACTTCCTCGAATTCGAAGCACCGATCGGCGAGCTTGAAGCCAGGATCCAGGAGCTGCGCCATGCCAGCCACGGACAGGCCTTCAATATCGAGGACGAGATCGGCAAGCTGCAGGGCAAGCTGAAGACGCGCACCGCGGAAATCTTCCGCAACCTGACGCCGTGGCAGGTCGCCCAGCTCGCCCGTCATCCGGCACGGCCGTTCACGCTCGACTACATCAAGGTCATCTGCGAGGAGTTCCACGAGCTGGCCGGCGACCGCGCCTATGCCGAGGACGCCGCCATCGTCGGCGGTCTGGCCCGCATCAATGGCCGTGGCGTAGTCATCATTGGCCACCAGAAGGGCCGCGACACCAAGACCAAGATCCGGCGCAATTTCGGCATGCCGCGCCCGGAAGGCTATCGAAAGGCCTTGCGCCTGATGAAGCTGGCCGAACGTTTCAAGCTGCCCCTGCTGACCTTCATCGATACACCCGGCGCCTATCCGGGCGTCGGTGCCGAGGAGCGTGGCCAGTCCGAGGCGATCGCGCGCAACCTTATCGAGATGGCTGAACTCAAGGTGCCGATCCTGTGTACGGTGATCGGCGAAGGCGGCTCGGGCGGCGCGCTCGCGATCGGCGTCGGCGACCGCGTCAACATGCTGCAATATTCAACCTATTCGGTGATCTCGCCGGAAGGTTGCGCGTCGATCCTGTGGAAGACCGCCGAAAAGGCCAAGGATGCCGCCGCCGAACTCGGCATCACCGCCGGCCGCCTGCTCGAACTGGGCCTGGTCGACAAGGTCATCCGCGAACCGCTCGGCGGTGCCCACCGCAACCCGCATTCGATCGCGGTGCGCCTCAAGGCCGTCCTGCTCAATGAGCTTGAGACGCTGGACGCACTGGATATTCCGACTCTGCTTGAGCAGCGCTATCGGCGCCTGCGCCAGTTCGGCGAGTTCAGGACCACTTGATACTGTGCCCGAAGGGCGCAGCGCCACGACTGGGTCAATCCGATTCGGGTACGTCGACCTTGCCGCCGATGTCGTGGTGAGTGACATTGCCGCTGCCGCTTGATTTCACGGTCAGGTTTCCACGCACCTTGTCGGCGTTGACATCGCCCGAGCCGATCGAATCCACGATCACATTGCCGCCGACGTCGGAAAGTTCAAGATCGCCTGAGCCGACGCGGCCAACGTGGATGCTGCCGGCGACCTTGCGCAAATCGAGATCGCCCGAGCCGACTCCGCCAACTTCGACATCGCCACGAATGTCATGCAGGTTGAAATCGCCCGATCCGGTCGAAACAAGTTGAAAACGGCCGATACCCGAACCTTCGACGTCAGCCGATCCAACCTCGACAACCAGCTCGCCGGCAATGTTTTCGACATCGAGATCACCCGATCCGGCCGCGTACTTGAGGCTGGCAAGATCGCGCGCGTCGACATCACCGGAGCCGGTATCGACATCGATGGCGAGGTCGAGCGGAACGCGGATTTCAAGTTCCAGATAGGCGTAACTTGAACCGAACAGCGTGAACGAGTAGCTATCACGATTTCGCCCGGTTTCGATGACGAGCCGATCGCCGTCACGTTGCTGGTTGATGACGAGTCGATCCAGATCGCCGGCGTCTGACGCGCAAGCCCGCGCCTGCACTTCGATACGCGAAAGCCCGCTCACGCCACGCAGCTTCAGGTCGGTGGAGCCAAGCTTCGCGGCCAGGGTCTTGATGTCGGCACGATCAACGTTGAAGGATCGATCGGCGTGATTGGCACAATCCGTGGCAAACACGGACGCCGGGAAGAACAGGAAACCCGCAACAAGCAACATGCGCATGGCAACGCTCCAATGAAGTGACCTCAATTGGATACATCGAGCGGGAAAAGGGTTTAAGGCGAAGGGCTCGCCCCTTGCGGGGCTCCTACATAGTGCGTGTCGCAGCGTTTGTAGGAGCTCGTTTACGTGCGAGCCTTTGCTTCGCCTTGGCGAAGAGCTCGCCCCTGGCGGGGCTCCTACATAGTGCGTGTCGCAGCGTTCGTAGGAGCTCGTTTACGTGCGAACCTTTGCTTCGATTTGGCGAAGGGCTCGCCCCTTGCGGGGCTCCTACATTTTGCGTGTCGCAGCGTTTGTAGGAGCTCGTTTACGTGCGAGCCTTTGCTTCGCCTTGGCGAAGGGCTCGCCCCTGGCGGGGCTCCTACATTTTGCGTGTCGCAGCGTTTGTAGGAGCTCGTTTACGTGCGAGCCTTTGCTTCGCCTTGGCGAAGAGCTCGCCCCTGGCGGGGCTCCTACATTTTGCGTGTCGCAGCTTTTGTAGGAGCTCGTTTACGTGCGAGCCTTTGCTTCGCCTTGGCGAAGGGCTCGCCCCTGGCGGGGCTCCTACATAGTGCGTGTCGCAGCGTTTGTAGGAGCTCGTTTACGTGCGAGCCTTTGCTTCGCCTTGGCGAAGAGCTCGCCCCTTGCGGGGCTCCTACATTTTGCGTGTCGCAGCGTTTGTAGGAGCTCGTTTACGTGCGAGCCTTTGTTTCGCCTTGGCGAAGGGCTCGCCCCTGGCGGGGCTCCTACATTTTGCGTGTCGCAGCTTTTGTAGGAGCTCGTTTACGTGCGAGCCTTTGCTTCGCCTTGGCGAAGAGCTCGCCCCTGGCGGGGCTCCTACATTTTGCGTGTCGCAGCGTTTGTAGGAGCTCGTTTACGTGCGAGCCTTTGCTTCGCCTTGGCGAAGAGCTCGCCCCTGGCGGGGCTCCTACATTTTGCGTGTCGCAGCGTTCGTAGGAGCTCGTTTACGTGCGAACCTTTGCTTCGATTTGGCGAAGGGCTCGCCCCTTGCGGGGCTCCTACATTTTGCGTGTCGCAGCGTTTGTAGGAGCTCGTTTACGTGCGAGCCTTTGCTTCGCCTTGGCGAAGGGCTCGCCCCTGGCGGGGCTCCTACATTTTGCGTGTCGCAGCGTTTGTAGGAGCTCGTTTACGTGCGAGCCTTTGCTTCGCCTTGGCGAAGAGCTCGCCCCTGGCGGGGCTCCTACATTTTGCGTGTCGCAGCGTTTGTAGGAGCTCGTTTACGTGCGAGCCTTTGCTTCGCCTTGGCGAAGGGCTCGCCCCTGGCGGGGCTCCTACATAGTGCGTGTCGCAGCGTTTGTAGGAGCTCGTTTACGTGCGAGCCTTTGCTTCGCCTTGGCGAAGAGCTCGCCCCTTGCGGGGCTCCTACATTTTGCGTGTCGCAGCGTTTGTAGGAGCTCGTTTACGTGCGAGCCTTTGTTTCGCCTTGGCGAAGGGCTCGCCCCTGGCGGGGCTCCTACATTTTGCGTGTCGCAGCGTTTGTAGGAGCTCGTTTACGTGCGAGCCTTTGCTTCGCCTTGGCGAAGGGCTCGCCCCTGGCGGGGCTCCTACATTTTGCGTGTCGCAGCGTTTGTAGGAGCTCGTTTACGTGCGAGCCTTTGCTTCGATTTGGCGAAGAGCTCGCCCCTTGCGGGGCTCCTACGGGAGCTTTGTTGGCTCCTCAAGCTTGGCTTGCTGCCACAGGTCTTCCTGCTGTTCCAGGGACTTGCCTTGCAGTGACTCTCCGACTTCGGCCGCGATCGCCTCCATGCGCCGGAAGCGGCGTTCGAACTTGGCGTTGGCGTGGCGCAGGGCGGTGGATACCTCGACATGCGCGTGCCGGGCCAGATTTGTGCAGACAAACAAGACATCGCCGATCTCGTCGGTCAGGCGTGCTGGATCCGAACCTGCAGCGAATTCGGCGCGGACTTCTTCAATCTCCTCGTGCAGCTTGTCGAACACGGGGTTCACATCGGGCCAGTCGAAACCAACCTTGGCCGCACGCTTCTGCAACTTGATCGCACGCTGCCACTCGGGCATTCCGCGCGCGATGCCGGCCAGCGCGCTGCGATCCTCGTCGCCAGCGGCTTCGCGTTCACGGCGTTTGATCGCCTCCCAGTTGGTCAGCACCTCATCAGCCGAATCCGCCTTTGCCTCGGCGAACACATGCGGATGCCGCGTGACCATCTTGTTGCAGATTGCGGCGACGACATCGTCGAAGCGGAAATGCCCGGCTTCTTCAGCCATGCGCGCATGGAACACGACCTGCAGCAGCAGGTCACCGAGTTCGTCGCAGAGGCCCGCGTAATCGTGGCGATCGACCGCATCGGCGACTTCGTAGGCCTCCTCGATCGTATATGGCACGATCGTGTCGAAACTCTGCTCAACATCCCACGGGCAACCGTTGTCGGGATCGCGCAGGCGCGCCATGATGGCAAGCAGGTCGTCAATTTTCTGCATCGGGTCTGCGCAACCATGATTTTTCACGTCGACACGAGTGTACTGCCTCCAATGAGTTGAGCCACTCACCTGACTGAGACTTCATGCCCGGTACTTTCCGCTCGCTGCGTGGCTACAACTTTCGGCTCTGGGCCGCCGGTGCCTTTGTCTCCAATATCGGCACCTGGATGCAGCGCACCGCACAGGACTGGCTGGTTCTCGCCGAGCTGACCGACAAGAATGCCACGGCGGTCGGCATTGTCATGGCCTTGCAGTTCGGGCCACAGGTTTTGCTGTTGCCGTTGACCGGATATGCCGCCGAACATTTCGATCGGCGCCGGGTTCTGCTCGTCACCCAGGCCTGCATGGGCTTGCTCGCCCTCGGGCTTGGTGTGTTGACGCTCAGTGGTCATGCCGTCCTTTGGCATGTCTATGTATTCGCACTCCTGCTCGGTTGCGTGACCGCGTTCGATGCACCGGCAAGGCAGACGTTTGTCTCCGACCTGGTCGCGGAGTCGGAGTTGTCGAATGCGGTGGCGCTCAATTCGACCTCGTTCAATGCGGCACGCCTGATCGGCCCTGCCGTTGCCGGCCTGCTGATTGCGGTGATCGGATCAGGTTGGGTGTTCCTGCTCAACGCAGCGTCTTACCTGGCCGTGCTCGCCTCATTGATGCTGTTGCGAAACGCTGAACTCCAGCGCAGTGCCCGCGCGGTTCGCGCACGTGGTGGGCTGATCGAAGGCTTCCGTTATGTCTGGAATCGCCCTGACCTCAAGGCGATCTTGCTGATGTTCTTCCTGATCGGAACCTTTGGCACGAACTACGCGATCTTCATCTCGACCATGTCGATCACCGTGTTCCATGGCGGAGCCGGCCAATACGGCGTGCTGACATCGACCATGGCGATAGGGTCGGTTGCCGGTGCGTTGCTTGCGGCAGCCCGCACGCAACCCAGGATTTCGATGCTGCTCACCGGTGCGGCGACGTTCGGAATCGGTGTCGCCGCGGCGGCCTTGATGCCAAACGAATTGCTGTTCGGCGTTGCCCTGGTGGTGGTCGGGATCGCCGCGCAAACTTTCACGACCACGGCCAACAGCGTGATCCAGCTTTCGACCGATCCGGTCATGCGCGGCCGTGTCCTCGCCATCATGCTTGCCTTGGCTCTGGGCGGCACACCACTTGGCGCACCGATCGTCGGCTGGGTGGCTGATACGTTCGGTCCACGCTGGGCAATGGCGATCGGGGCCGCCTCCGGATTCGCCGCCGCCCTCGTCGCCATCCGCTATCTGGTCAAACATCGCCAGTTGCGCCTTTACATCGAGAACGGTCGAGCGCACCTGAGCATCGACCGGCGCTGGTGAGTCAGCCGCAGCCTGGAGCGGGATGAATCCTCGAATCAGACAGCCGCGATATGTATTTGCGGCTCGAACATCGTCGTGCCGAAAGTCGGCAGGGACTTCGGCAGATGCAGGCGCGGCATGCCGACGATATAGCCCTGAGCCATGTCGACCCCGCATTCGTAAAGGGTGCGCAACATGGCCACATCCTCGACACACTCGGCGATGGTTTTCTTGCCTGCGGTTTCGGCGATCGAGGTCAATGCGGCGATGATGGTGCGATCGAGATCGTCATCCGGCAATCCCTGGATCAGCGAGCCGTCGATCTTGAGTATGTCGGCCTCGATCTGCTTCAGGTAGGCGAAGGTCGAGAATCCGGTGCCGAAATCATCGACCGCAATGCGACAGCCGAGCGCACGCAACGCAGTCAGCTGGGCCTGTGCATTCTGGATGTCGCTGATCGAATGCGACTCGATGATTTCGATCACGATCGCCGCCGGATTGACGTCGTACTGGACAATCTTCGCGGTGACGTAGTCAATGATCCCGGCCTTCTCGAGCGTCTGTGCCGAAATGTTGATGGTCAAGGCGATCGGGCGCGGGCTGCCACGGGTTTCGCGCAGTGCCATCAGGGCGTGATCGATCACCCAGAAGTCGATCTCCTGCATCAGGCCGAAGCGCTCGGCCGCAGGCAGGAAGGCATTCGGCGAGATCAGTTCGCCCTGGCTGCCCTTGAGCCGCACCAGCACCTCAAACAGCGCCTCCTCATACGGATTGCGCTCGAGTTGGCGCAGCCAGATATCCTTGCTGTTCTTGCTGTTGGCCGTGTCATTTTCCATGCCCTTGAGCGGCACGATCGGCTGGTAGCAGAGCACGAATCGATTCGTGCGCAGGGCCTCTTCGAGGCGCACCGACCAACCGAGATCCTCGTCGAGCGCGGCAAGGCGGCCGGTTTCCGGCGAGTACATCTGGCATTGGTTGCGCCCGCTGCGCTTGGCCATGTGGCAGGCGATATCGGCATGCGTCATCGCATCGCCCGGTGAATGGTCGGTCTCGTCGATCTTCGCGCAACCGATCGACAGGGTGATGCGATAGCTCTTGCCGCCGTAGGTGAACGGCGTTGCCGTGAGCACGCGGCGAAAACCTTCGGCCAGACTCATCAGATCGCTCGGTCCGACATTGGTCAGCAGCACGGCGAATTCGTCGCCACCCATGCGCGCCAGGTAGTCGTTGCCGCGCAGGCGCGACTTCAGCCGCTGGCTGACTTCGAGCAACAGGCGGTCGCCGGCGACATGACCGGCCGTATCGTTGATGTACTTGAAGCGATCGAGGTCGATGAACAGCAGCATCGCCGCCTGGCCGGTGCGGCGCACGCGATTGCACTCCTGCTCGAGCTGGGCCTCGAACCAGCCGCGGTTGAAGAGCTTGGTCAGACTGTCGTGTTCGGCCTGCCAGCGCAGTTCGTCCTCGAGCACGCGGCGCGCGGAAATATCGCGAAAGGCGACGACCGAGCCGTTCTGCTCGGCATCCATGCGCAGGGGATGCACATTGCATTCAACCAGGATGCCGCGCTTGGCCGAGGTCCAGAAGCGCGTCTGCAGGGCCGAAACCTGGCTGCCGTGGGCGTAGCACTGGTTCAAGTGGGAGGCGGCACGCTGCATCGGCATGCCGTTTTCGTCGGCATAGTGGAACGCGTCGAAGGCCGAGTGGCCAATCAATTCGTTGCCCTCGGTGTATCCGAGCAGGTCGAGTGCGGCCGGATTGATGAACTGGATGACACCTTCGGCGTCGACGCCGTAGACACCCTCACCGACCGAGGAAAGAATGCCCTGCAGACGACGGCGCTCGTTGTCGATTGCCTTGCGATCGTTGATGGATCGGGCCAGCGAGGCGATACGCGCGAGCAGGAGTTCGCGCGATTCGCTCTTGAACAGGCATTCGAGCGCACCGCAGGCCAGCGACTCGGAGATCACCGCATCGGAATAGGTGCCGGTAATCGTCGCGGTGAGGATGTGTTGGGTGTCGGGATTGTTGCGGATCATCGTGATCAGCGCCGTGCCATTTTGCTCGGGCATCAGGTAATCGATGATCGCGATATCGTAGTTCTGCAGTAGAACCTTGTTCCAGCCTTCGCCGACGCTCTCGGCCACATCGACGTGATAGCCGTGCTTCTGCAGCAGCCGCGAATAGCCGGCGCGCACGGTCGCCGAATCGTCGACCAGCAGGATGCGGATCTGCTCGTCATGCGAACTGAGCACCGGCTTGATGTTCTCGTTTGGCCGCAGCAGTTGACCTATCGCGTTCGGCGCCTCGAGATATTCCGACCACAGGGTCAAGGCCGTGCGCGGCCGCGACATGCGCCAGTTGACCGCGTTGGCATTGCTGGAATCGGCCATGATCAGCACCGCCAGATGCTCGAAGCGCTCGCCGTGCAACAGGCCGAAGACATCTTCGACGAGGCCGTCCGAATATTCGGGCCAACCAAGAACCACGGCGTCAAGGCTGGCATGGCCAAGCTGTGAACGTTGCAGGGTTTCGTAGGCCTCGGCCAGGGTCGCCACGGCGGTGACCACGAAGCCGCCCTGGCTGAGGATGGCCGAGAGGGCGCGGCGCCGCGTTTGCGAGGTGTCGGCGAGCAGGATCTTGTTCATCGGTTGCCACTCGTTGAGGATCGCGACCAGTTGCCCGCCGCGCATTCCAGTGTCGTCGTGACCATCCATGAAAGAATTTGACGACGCGTTCCATGACCACGTCGCTCTCTCGCCCGTCACGCGCCCGCCGGGTGCCCGCTTCCAAGCCACGGGCCCGCAAGGCGCACCCGTCCACACGGCCTCGTTCAACCTGACCGACCGCATTCCGGACGGTCTCCCGGAAACCATCAGGCCGGGACAATGCGAACATTTTATGCACGATTCATGCCCGTCACGCCGGAACGATCGTGATCATGACCGGCCCGGGCAATGCCGACGCGATCAACGAGTGCCGAGCAACTGCGTCCAATCCAGCCCGGAATCGCCACAGGCGATGAATTCGGAATTGAGCAGGGATTCCTTGCTGTTGTAGCGCAGCGGATTCCCGTGCAGATCGATGACCGCGCCACCGGCCTCCTCGAGTACGCACTGGGCCGCTGCAGTGTCCCACTCCGAGGTCGGCCCGAGGCGGACATAGAGATCGGCCTCGGCGGCAGCGATACGCAGGAACTTGAGCGAAGAGCCGAGCGGGACGATCTCGTGTGCACCGATGCGTTCGATCATGCCAAGCAGGCGCGGATTGGCGTGCGAGCGGCTGCCGGCAACGATCAGCGGATGCGCCCGCGCCCGCGTCCGGCATCGATGTGGCTCGCCGTCAGCAGCAGCCATCCAGGCGCCACCGCCTTGCCATGCCCAGGCAATCGCACCGGTGACCGGTACCTGGACGACGCCGAGCACGCTGCGATCGCCGTCGATCAAGGCAATGTTCACGGTGAACTCGCCATTGCGCTTGACGAACTCGCGCGTGCCATCGAGCGGATCGACCAGCCAATAGCGCGACCACTGGCGACGCTGTTCCCAGGCGATTGTCGCCGATTCCTCGGACAGGATCGGCAGGTCGGGGCTCAGCTTGTGCAAGCCCTCGACGATGCAGCGGTGCGCGGCCAGGTCGGCTGCGGTCAACGGCGAGCGATCTTCCTTGTGCTCGACGGCGAAATCACCGTCGTAAACATCGAGGATTTCAGCGGCCGCACGCCGGGCGATGGCACAGACCTCGGGAATCAGGCTTTCGAGATTCATCGGCTTGGTCGGAAGCGGCCGGCGAGATACTCGCGGGCAATGAACAGGGCCGCGATCGATCGACCTTCGCTGACTTCCGGCTCGAGCAGCAAGGTGTGCAGCTCGCTGAGCTTCCATGGCACCACTTCGAGTTCCTCGGGCTCGTCGCCTTGCAGGCGCTCGGGATACAGATCGCGGGCGAGCACGACATGGGTCATTGCGCTCATGTAGGTCGGCGAGAGCGACAAGGTGGCAAGGATATGCAGATCATGCGCGCCATAGCCGATCTCCTCCTTGAGCTCGCGATTGGCACCTTGCTCGGCGGTTTCATCGCGATCGAGACGCCCCTTCGGCAGGCCGAGTTCATAGCTCCCGATGCCGGTCGCATATTCACGGACCAGCAGGACGGTGTCGTCGTCGCGCATCGGCACCATGATCACGGCACCAAAACCCGAGGCGCGCAGACGCTCGTGCGTGCGCCGCTCGCCATTCGAGAATTCGAGGTCGATCTGCTCGGCACGCAGGAAACGGCTTTGTTCGACCGAACGTGTTGCCAGCACGGTCGGTGGCTTTTTGTGCATCCCCGGATTGTAACCGGACGCACCGGAACACACCGATGCAGGGTCGAGCAAACTGATCAGGGCCAATCCACTTCAACGATCGCATGCCGGTATGCTTGCGTGCCGATGACACCATCCAACCTGCCATGACCGTTTTCCGCCCGCGCCTGCGCGGCCTTGTCTCCAAACTCGCCTTGTTCTACTTGCTGCTGTCGCTGCCGACGCTGATCGCCGTCGAGTCGGTGATTCTCACCTACGAATTCCAGCGCTTCGTCAATGGAATCGACCATGGCAGCCTGGAACGCGCGGCTGGCCGGGGCGCACAGGAACTCGGCACGCAATGGGCAGGACTGCTCGATCGCAGCAAGCCGACTTCGATGGCCCTGCAGGTGTGGCTCGATGCCTGGATCCTGCGCCTGCAGCAACCGCGTGGCGGGCTGACCCCGGATCAGTCGTATATCCTGCTCGAACTCAGTGACGTGCCATTGGCTGCCGCCATCCTCGGCACCGATTCGGCCTTGCTGGCCCGCACCGAAGACAATGCCCGCTGGGCTCTCGAGCTGCCGACTGCAGTCGAGCTGCAGAACGCTGCCGCGCAGGGCGGCGACAGCGCAGTGCTCGCGACCGCTGAAACCAGCTACACGATCCAGCGCATCCTCGTTCCGCTGCAAGATCCGGCCGGCATGCGAATCGGCTGGCTGCTGGTCGAGTTGCGCGTGCCGCCGCCGTGGCGGCACCTGTTGTTCGATTCGAGTTTCGAATCAGCGACCGTGTTTGCCTTCCTGATCGTGTTCGGCCTTGCCTCGTCGCTGTTCTTGGCCGCCTGGGTCACCCGGCGCCTGAACCGTATCGAGCGCGCGGCAACAGCCTGGAGCCGCGGTGATTTCTCCAATCGCATCGATGACCATTCGGGCGACGAGATCGGCGGACTCTCGACGATGCTCGATGGCATGGCGATCGACCTCAAGGGGCTGCTGCGTTCACGCGCGCAACTTGCTGCGCTCGCCGAGCGGCAACGCCTGGCCCGTGATCTGCACGATACGGTCAAGCAGAAGGCGTTCGCCTTGAACCTGCAACTGGCCACCGCGCGACGCACGCTGGGCGATGTCGCTGGCAGCGAACGCCTCGAACTGGCCCAACGCCTGACCCAGCAGATCCAGCAGGAACTCGCGCAGATCCTTGACGAGATGCGCGCCTCGGATTCTGAACTGCCGTTCGCCGAACGCCTGCGCATGCGCGCCAGCGACTGGGCGCACACCAGCGGTACCAGCCTCGGATTCGACATCGACGATGTTCCATCACTGGCGACCTCGGTCGAGGATTCACTGCTGCGCATCGTCGATGAGGCCCTTTCCAACGTGCTGCGTCACAGCGGCGCACAGCATGTCGATCTGAGCCTCCGTCGCACGGCGGAGCGCGTCAGCCTTGTCATCACCGATAATGGAACGGGCGCGAGCGCGGAATCGGGCAGCGGCATGGGCCTGCGCAACATGCGCGAGCGCGCCGAGGCATTGCCGGGTGGACGATTCGAATTTGACAGCAGGCCGGGGCGCGGCACGCGCGTGACGGTCGACTTCCAGACTGAGGCAACCAGATGAGCAAACCGATCCGTATCGTCATCGCCGACGACCATGACCTCGTCCGCCAGGGCATCCGCGGCTTTCTCGAAACGCATGCCGATCTCGCCATCGTCGGCGAGGCCGGCGACGCGGCAACGGCGGTGAGCCTGTGCAGCGAGCAAACCCCGGATGTCGCCCTGGTCGATCTGGTCATGCCCGGCGGCGGAATCGAGGCGACCCGCGCGATCCGCGCCGCCAGCCCGAAGACCGAAGTCGTCCTGCTGACCTCGTTCGAGGACATCCAGCAGATTGTCGCGGCGGTGCAGGCGGGCGCACTTTCGTGCCTGCTCAAGGATGTCGATGCCGACGCGCTGGCCGATGCCTTGCGCAAGGCCGCGCAAGGCGAGGCTGTCCTGCATCCGCGCATCGCGGCACGCCTGATGGATGCGATGCGCCGTGGCGTCGAACCCGGCAGCGATGCGTTGCAGTCACTCAGTCAGCGTGAGCGTGAAACGCTGGCCCTGGTCGCCGAAGGACTCAGCAACCAGATGATCGCCGAACGCCTCGGCATTGGCGAGAAGACCGTCAAGACCCACGTCAGCAACGTGCTCGGCAAGCTCAATGTCAGCGACCGCACCCAGGCCGCCGTGTTCGCCTGGCGCAGCGGCATGAAGCAGCGCGAACGGCAATAGCTCGCCCAACTTCGAACCACCTGACGCGCAAAGTCCGGCAGGCCGCTAGCCGCGCCTGCGACGGTATTCGATGAGCTGGGCGAGGATGCTGATGGCGATCTCGTGCGGTGTTTCGGCACCGATCTCGAGGCCGATCGGGGCGACCAGATCGCGCAATGATCCCTCCAGGTCCGGCAAGGCCTTGCGCACTTCAGCGATGCGACGCTGGCTGCCGAGCATGCCGAGAAAGTGCAGCGGCTTTTGACACAGCACGCGCAAGGTCGCGACATCGGCATCGAAATTGCGGTTGAGCAGAACCGCCTGCACCTCGCGTTCGCAATCGATGATTTGCGCGAGCAGACCGATATCGCCGCAATGCACGGTGGCGTGGGCAAACGATGCTGTTTTCAGGAACTCGTCACGCGAGTCAAGCACATGGATATCGAAATCGAGAGGACGCGCCAGTTCGCTCAGCGCCGCCCCGCAATGGCCTGCGCCGACGATGAGCAGACGCACATTCGGGATTGCCGATTGAGGTTCGACATCTCCGCCAAGGATCTCGGCGCTGAGAGGCACTCCTCGCCCTTCCGACAGATCTTCGGCAATGCGTTCGGCGAGTTCACGATCAGTCAGATCCTTCCAGCGACGCAAGGCAATCTGCATGCACCCGCCACAGACCCCAGCCGCATCGGTGCCACCGTCAAGATCAATGGCCAGCGTCGCGCTGTCGGTTTTCGCGGCGTGCATTTCGCGCGCCCGTGCAATGACCCGCGCCTCGGCCAGGCCGCCACCCACGCTGCCTTCTGTCGCATCGCTGGTGATCAGCATGCGGCTTCCGCGTTTGCGCGGCGTTGCGCCTTGCGTGGTCGCAACGCTGGCCAGCACGACCGACTCATTCGCCAGCAATCGTGCCAGTGATGAGAACAATCGCTCATCCATCAACTTGCGCCGATCTGATGAATCGTGGTCGCCGCTGTTGATGCGGATGCACGGATTTTCTTGATTGCGTTGAATATCGCTTCGGGTGTCGCTGGCGAAGCGAGGTCAACCTGGCGCGCATCACCGAACGCGGCGACGGCCTCGCGCAGGGCTTCGCGCACGCTGATCGCCAACATCAAGGGCGGCTCGCCAACCGCCTTGCTGCCGAAGATCACTTGTGCCTTTGGCACCTGTTTGCGCTTGAAAAAATCGACCCGGAAATCCTCCGGCACCTCACCATTGGTCGGAATCTTGTACGTGCTGGGTGCATCGGTCAGCAACTTGCCAGCATCACTCCAGCGCAGCTCCTCGCAGGTCAGCCAACCCATGCCCTGGACGAAGCCGCCTTCGATCTGGCCGCGATCGATGGCCTCGATCAGCGAGTCACCGACATCGTGCAGGATGTCGACCCGCAACAGACGATGCACACCGGTGTAGCCGCAAACCTCAACCTCGCTGACCGCCGCGCCGCAGGCGAAGTAGTAGAACGGCTCGCCCTTGCCGGTTTGTGCATTCCACGAGAGCCCCGGCGTGCGGTAAAAGCCGGTGGCCGACAAGCTGACGCGCGCGTTGTAGGCTGCCTGAACGATGTCGGCAAAAGCCTGCTTTCGCCGGGGTGCGTTCGCTGCGAAGACCTGATCGTTGTCGAAAACAACTTCTTGCTCGCTGCATTCAAGTTGCTCGGCGGCAACACTTGCGAGTCTGGTGAGCAAGGTTTCACAGGCCGCCTTGACCGCCTGTCCATTCAGATCCGAGCCGCTGCTGGCCGCCGTCGCCGAGGTGTTCGGCACCTTGTCGGTGCTGGTCACCATGATCTGGATACGATCGACGTTGATTCCGAGCGTGCGGCTGGCCACCTCCAGCATCTTCGAATGCAGGCCCTGGCCCATCTCGGTGCCGCCGTGATTGAGCTGGACGCTGCCATCGGTGTAGATATGCACAAGCGCGCCAGCCTGGTTGTACTCGACCTTGTTGAACGAGATGCCGAACTTGACCGGAGTGATCGCAATGCCGCGCTTGGCGTGCGCATGCTTTGTGTTGAACGACTCGATTTCAATCCGACGTGCGTCGAACTCACTGCTTGATTTCAATTGCTGCCAGAGCTCGGGGATCGGGTTGTCGCGAATTGTCTGACCGTAAGGCGTGATGTTGCGTGGCGGCGATTCGCCTTCACGATAGAAATTGCGTTCGCGCACCGTCTCCGGCGGCAAACCGAGGTGACGCGCAATGCGATCAATGATCTCTTCGCCAACCAGGATGCCCTGTGGCCCGCCGAAACCACGAAACGCGGTGTTCGACGGCAGATTCGTCTTCGCGACCAGTCCTTCGATTTCGACGTTCGGGCAAAAGTAGGCATTGTCGATATGCACCATTGCGCGCATCAGCACCGGCGGCGACAGATCGACGCTCCAGCCGCCATCGGCGAACAGGGCGATCTTCATTGCCGCAAGCATTCCCTGCTCGTCAAAGCCGACTTCGTAACGCGCGAAAAACGGATGCCGCTTGCCGGTCATCTGCATGTCGATGCCACGCGGCAGCTTGATCCGCACCGGGCGGCGCGTGATCCGGGCGGCCAGCGCGGCAATCGCAGCATACGGATTGGCCTGGGTTTCCTTGCCGCCGAATCCGCCGCCCATGCGCAGGCTGCGACAGACGACGCGATTCGATGGCAGGCCGAGTACGCGCGCAACGATCGCTTGCGTCTCGGTTGGATGCTGGGTCGACGAAGTCACCTGGACCAGGCCTTCCGAATCGATCTGCGCCCAGCTTGCCTGGGTTTCGAGATAGAAGTGATCCTGGCCGCCGATATCCAGTTCGCCGTCCAGTCGATGCGTTGTGCTCGACATGGCGACATCCGCTTCGCCGCGTTCGACCCGTGCGGGTGGGCAGTGGAAAGACCCACGAGCAATCGCATCGGCAATACCCAGGCAGCTGGGCAGGATTTCGTAGTCGACTTCGACCGCCGCCGCTGCAGCCATCGCCAGCGCTTCGTCTTCAGCAACAATCCAGGCCACGGCCTGCCCGTGGAACTGCACGCGATCGGCGGCAATCAGCGGCTCGTCATGCACGATCGGGCCGGTATCGTTCTCACCCGGAATGTCGGCGGCAGTGAGTACCGCGTGGACACCCGGCATGCGTCTTGCGCACTCGGCATCGATGCCACGAATTCGAGCATGCGCATGCGCTGACTGCACCGGCCAGACACTGAGCATGCCGCTCGGTGCATGTTGCTCATCGGTGTAGACGGCACGACCGCTGACATGGCCGGGCGCGCTTTGATGGCGTTCGATCCGGCGCCGGCTCATGCGAAATGCTCAGCGACAAAGCGGGCGAACAGGTTCACGCACAGCGCGCGCCGATAATCGGCGCTGGCACGGTGATCGCTCATCGGGGTGAATTCCCCGGCCAGCAATTCGGCGGTTCGGGCAAGCGTCGGCGCATCAAGTCTGCGACCGAGCAGGTAGGTCTCGGTCACCAATGCGCGAACCGGGATCGCCGCAACCCCGCCATAGGCGAGCCGCACATGATGTACGCGTCGCTCTTCATCGAGGGACATCGCGAATACGGCAGCGACAATGCTGATGTCGTCACTCTGCCGCTTGGCGACCTTGTAAGCAGCGCTTTGATGCGTGCTCAGTGGCAGGCGCACGCCGACAACCAGTTCATCGTCGTTGCGTGCTGTCTTGCGATAGTCGATGAAGAAATCCTGCGCCGCGACGACGCGTTCACCACGCGGTCCGTGCAGGTGAATATCGCCATCGAACGCGAGCAGGATCGGCAGCAAATCACCAATCGGCGAAGCCGTGCCGAGATTGCCACCGATGGTCGCGCGATTCTTGATCTGGCGCGCCGCAAACCAGCGCAGCATCTCGCCGAGAACCGGAATCTTCGATCCAAGCTCCGACTCGACCACGCTCAGTGCAACGCCGGCTCCGATCGTGACTCCGTCGTTGTCGATGACGATGTGCTTGAGCTCCTCGATACGATCGAGTGCGATGAAGGTTTGGTCGCGATGGCGACCGCGACCGAGTTCGACGCCGAGATCGGTCGCGCCGGCGATCCACCGGGCTTGCGGCAAGCGCTGCTTGAGTTCGACAGCGGCGCTCAGCGTCAGCGGGTGGAAAAAACGCTCGCCGCAATCCTCAGCCACATTCAGTGCCGGTGCGCTCAGCATCGAAGACAAGCGATCGGCCTCGGGTTTGCACGATCGCAGCTGATCGGTCGCCCTGCGAATCGGCAGATAGCCGGTGCAGCGGCACAGGTTGCCTTCGGTCGTGTGGTCGTCGAGTTCGCCATTGCTGTAACCGGCAAACAGACTCATGACAAAACCCGGCGTGCAATAGCCGCATTGCGAGCCCGAGCAATCGACCATGGCCTGCTGAACCGGATGCAGCATGTCGTCCTCGGCCAGATGCTCGACGGTGACAATGTCACGTCCACTCAGCGAACCGATTGGCAGCAGGCAACTGTTGATCGCACGGAACCGGCCCACGCCTTCACCATCCGTTTCGATCAATACCACCGTACAGGCACCGCAGTCGCCGTCGGCGCATCCCTCCTTGGTGCCATGCGAACCGCGCCGATTGAGCCAGCGCAGCAGCGATTCGGTCGGGTCGGCGTCCGCCAGATCGAGCGTCGCGCCATTCAATCGGAATACAGGATTTGTCATTGTCGGAGCGTAGCCGGAATGAATCGCGAGGTCACTCTTGGCGGGGAGTGGGGAGTGGGGAGTGGGGAGTGGGGAGTGGGTGGGGAGTGGGTGGTGGGTGGGAGTGGGGATTCATTGTGGGAGCGGCTTCAGCCGCGATGCTCCTGCTTTTGCAACAAAGGCAGCGCGGCTGAAGTCGCTCTCGCGAGTTTCAGGCCGGCCGTCGTAGCGGAGCAATCACCTGCCGCGCGGCTCCAAAAAGGTACACGCGTGACAGCTGCGGCTTGGCGCGTCACTATCAGCGCACCGCCACACGCCAATCTGCCAATCCATGGGAAAGCTGACCACACATGTCCTCGATACCGTGCGCGGCAAGCCGGCCGCTGGTATCGCCTTCGAGCTTTTTCGCGTGCATGAGGATAGGCGCGAATTGCTGATGCATGGCCTGACCAATGCGGATGGCCGCTGCAATTCGCCGCTGCTGGCCGAAACCACGATGCAGGTCGGCAGCTACGAACTGGATTTCCATGCCGGCGATTATTTCGCCATGCTCGGCGTGGCCCAGACCGAGCCGCGGTTTCTCGATGTGGTCACCCTGCGCTTCGGCATCGCCGATGCGAAAGGCAACCTGCATGTGCCACTGTTGCTGTCGCCTTACAGCTACAGCACCTATCGCGGCAGTTGAGATGCTCTTGTCGATATCCGAGTTGACGCGAGTGAATTCGGCGCGGCGGGTACCACCCCTCTCCCCCCCCGGGAGAGGGCCGGGGTGAGGGTACGTCGAAGCCGAGATATCCCATGCAGCCGCCCACTCCAGCAGCATTGAGCCTTTCGCATGTCTGACTACATCCTTGAATGCCTCGGCCTCGCCCTGCGTTGGCTTCACATAGTCGCAGCGATCGCCTGGATCGGTGAATCGTTCTACTTCGTCATGCTCGACCGTTCGTTGAAACCGGCCGCGCACGCCCCTGCCGGAGTCGCTGGCGAATTGTGGTCGGTGCATGGTGGTGGTTTCTATCACAAGCAGAAATACCTGAGCGCACCTGCCCAGATGCCCGAGGATCTGCACTGGTCAAAGTGGAAGGCCTACACAACCTGGCTATCCGGTTTCGCCCTGTTCGTGTTGCTCTACCTGCTCGCGCCAAAGCTCTACCTGATTGATCCGGCCGTCGCCGCCCTCGGCCCTGCCGAGGCAATCGCCCTCGCCCTGGCCTTTCCAATTGCGGCGTGGATCGGCTACGACTTGCTCTGTCGCCTCGTCGGCTTTCGTGATGGCCTGCTTGGCGTGCTGGTCGGCGCACTGACGATTGGCCTTTGCCATGCGGCGACGCAGTTGTTCGCCGGTCGCGCAGCCTTCCTGCTGGTCGGCGCGGCACTCGGCACGATCATGGCGGCGAACGTTTTCTTCATCATCATTCCGGGCCAGAAGCGCATGGTTGGCGCGCTCGCGCGTGGCGAAACACCGGATCCGCTGCCCGGTCTGCGCGGCAAGCAGCGCTCTGTCCACAACACCTATTTCACCCTGCCTGTCGTGTTCGCGATGTTGAGCAATCACTACGCGACCGCCTACGCGCATCCACACAACTGGCTCGTGCTCGCCTTGTTCATGGCCGCAGGCGCGCTGATCCGCCAGTTCTTCGTGCTCTGGCACAGCGGCGGTCGCGCCTGGGGTTTGCTTGCGACCGGGATGCTGGTGTTGATTGGCACGTTTGTCTGGCTGGCTCCGGCGACGCCGTTGCCAGCAACGAATCCAGCGCGGCAAACGTCATCGACCGAGTCGGCTCCGAGCAAAGAGTCGGGAGCGTTTTCGGGCGCACACGGCGAAACCGGCGAAGTTGATGCCATCCTCAAGCGCCACTGCACGGCCTGCCATTCGGCCCATCCCAGCCTGATGACAACCGCACCAAAAGGCGTGATGTTTGATGATGCCGGCGAGATCGAACGCTATGCCGACCTGATCCAGCGCCAGGCGGTGGTGCTCAGGATCATGCCGCCGGGCAATATCACCGGAATAAGCGAAGTCGAACGTGAGTCCATCGCGCGCTGGCATGCATCGCGCTCGGCGACCAGCAAGTCCCCCGATTAGCGAACCAGCCTCGAACTGCCTCAGCCGTTCATATGCGGATCAAGGCCCTGTCTCTGATCACAAATGGCATCGTTGAAAGGTGGATCCGAAAGACTGCGCAACAGCGCACCTGAGGCAACAACCCACCCGCGTCACCCCTTGCAGGGCGCAATCCGCTTCGGTGGGGCTGCCCTGTTCTCTGCCCACGCTCTGATCCGTGATCGAACGCTTCTGGTCAGGACCAGGAGAGCGTCAGCGCGCAGCACTGACCCACAAAGGCCAGTGCGGTTCTTGCGCAAGCGGAAGCCCTTCGGTGGCACGGTCAAAACCAATGACATCCTGCACAAAGCAATCCGAGCGAATCGACGGCTCAGTTCAAGGAAAAACCAAGCACCACACTAGCCGGTCAGGCAGGCGCGCACCGGTGCAAAGCTGCGCCGATGCTGCGGACACGGGCCGAGTCGGCTCAATGACTCGACATGCGCAGCCGTCGGATAGCCTTTGTGCCTGGAAAAGCCGTAACCGGGGTGAATCAAATCCAACTCGCACATGATGCGGTCGCGTTCGGTCTTGGCCAGGATCGAGGCGGCGCTGATCGCGGCTTCGGTGACATCGCCGCGCACGATAGCCCGTCCGCGGCACGGCAAATCTTTCGGCACGCGGTTGCCGTCGATCAGGGCGAGGATTGGCCGGATCGCCAAGGCGGCCACGGCGCGCGACATGCCGACCATCGTCGCGCCGAGGATATTCAATCGATCGATCTCTTCGGCTTCGACGACGCAGATCGCGAAAGCCAGCACGTTGCCGCGGATCTCGATCGCCAACTGCTCGCGACGGGTTGCGCTGAGGGCCTTGGAATCGGCCAGGCCATCGATTGGTCGGGTCGGATCAAGGATCACCGCTGCGACCACGACCGGCCCGGCCAGCGGACCGCGTCCCGCTTCGTCAACCCCGGCAACCCAGCCCGTATCGACGTGATCCGCGTCGCTGTCAAACAGGTCAGTCCTCATCACGCACATCCTTGAGCGTGTTGAAGATGTAGTCGTGATACGAGCCGAGCAGGTTGCGATCGTTGCAGGTCAGGTATTGTCCCTTGCAGCGATCGCGGAGCAGGCTGTTGGCCTGGTAGAAGGAATCCTTGGGCACGCCAGCCGCATCCAGCAGGATCGAGCCGAGGTAGGTGATGTCGAGCGCGTCGAAGGCGTTCATCGACTTCATCGGAAAACTGCTCAACAGCCGATAATAGGTGACCCGGCTGTCGTTCTGGCCGGCCGCCTTCGGCACGGTCTTTGGAATTGCGTGCATGGCGCCATCAAACGAAGGCTGGTGATCGCCAAAGTGCATCAGCACGGTCGGCCGGCCGCTGTTCCAGAGCAAGTCGCGCATCGAATCGATCATCCGGCTCGACAGGGCGGCGCGTTGCAGGTAATTGCCGAGATTGAGGTTGAGCCAGTCATCGAGTGCGGGCGGTTTGAACTTGCCGCGGAACAGCGGTTTGTCGAACGGCGCCGGCAACTGTTCCAGCGGGATCATGTGCGGGCCATGCTGGTGCAGGGTCAGGGTGAAGATGAAGAGCGGCTGATCCGGATGCGCCTTGGTTTCGTCCGCGTAGATCTGCTCGAACACCTCGAACAGATCGGCATCGGTGCTCTCCCAGCCAAGGCCATGATCGGTGCCGTCATAGAACTCGTCGAAACCGTAGTTCGCATAGGCATTGCGCGCGTTGAGGAACTCGCCGCTGTGCGAATAGATCGCGATCACGCGGTAACCGGCGGCCTTGAAGGTGCGCGGCAGGCTGTGCTCGACGCGCGGCGCCAGGCTGTACGGCGCATACAACCCGGCGTTGCCGAACAGCACGTCGGCGAGCCCGGTTTCAAGCGCAAATTCGCTGGTCCAGGTGCCGCCACCGAAGGTGTGCACAACCAACGGACTGCCGGCCCGCGTGTAGGGTCCTTTCTTGAACATGGGCAGATCGCATTGCGGCACCGTGCAGGCATTGACCATGTGCGGATCGAAGGTGCTCTCTTCGAGAATCGCGACCACATCAGGTTGATGCCGGGGCTTGGCGGGCGGACTGTTGATCGTCCACTTGATCGATCGATCGACATGCGCGGGCGTCGGCGGCACGCGCGCCTCGGTATCGCTGAACGAGGTCATGAACGCGGTCAGATAGCTGCGATCGGTGATCGTCGCCCACATCGGCTTGTTGAAGGCCAGCGCAAACGGGCCGCTCGGAATCAGGCAGGTGGTCAACATCGCAACCGAGGCGAGCAGGCCGCTGATGCGCAGGATGCGCGCGGGCCAGTCCCGCAGCCTGAGATGCTCCGGCACCGTGTCCCAGCGCCAGGCCGGGATCAGCAGCAACGGGATCAGAATGACCACGAGCCCGCTGAAACCGATCAGGATCGGGTAGCGGTAGATGACCTCGACGGTCTGCCAGTTGAAGTAGTACTTGAGATCGGGCGCCAGCGCCGGCGTCATCAGGAACTCGAGCTTGAGCATGCTCGCCGTCGCGAGGGCGCCAAACAGCAGGGCCGCAACCAGCAGCGAGAACGCGACGCGCGCCGTGGCGAACAGCAGGGCCAGGGTCAGCGTGCCGACGATTGTCAGCGCAAAGGCTTTCTCGATGGCGAGCTTTTCCGCCAGCGGCACGCCAGCCAGCATCGCGACGAAGGCGACCAGGGCGAAGGCGCGCAACGCACTCGGGCGCCGACGGTGATTGCCAGGCATCAGTCGATCAGCAGGGAAATCAGTCAATCGGGCAGGCTCGAAACAGCCATGGTGGATCGTATCGTTGCATGGGCGCGCATTATGCAGCCGCGAGGCGGTTCATGGGCCAAGTACTGCCGCCGCAGCGCTGCGATCACCGCCGCCGCGCAACATCTCATGAAGTCGGCTGTATTCGGCCAGCAGTGCCGGTTCAATGTGACGCTCCAGCAGGGGTTTGCGCAAGGCTTCGGCCAGTGCCTGCGGCGTGCAGCGATCCTGCATCAACTCGGGCACGATTTCACGCCCGGCCAGATGATTCGGCAGCGAATAGCGCTCGACCTTGAGCAGGCCGAAGCCCTTGACGATGCGGTAAGTCAGCGCGGCCAGACGGTAGGCTACAACCATCGGCCGCTTGGCCAGCATCGCTTCGAGAGCGGCCGTACCCGAAGCAAGCACGATCGCGTCGGCGGCGATCATGGCTATGTGAGACTGGCCATCGATCATGCTGATCGATGGCCGGGAGTCGGGAGTCGGGAGTCGGGAATCGGTAAGTGAAAGAGCGCCAGAACCGGCTTCGCTTTTTCCGTCTCCCGATTCTCCATTCCCGATTCCCGCCTTCGCGAGCTCCCTCACGAAAGCCGAACGACACATATCATTAGCCATCGGCGCAACAACGTGGAGGCCTGGAATTTCGTGAGCGAGCAAGGCAGCGGCAGCAATGAAATCCGCGCCGAGCCGGTTGATCTCGCCGAGGCGGCTGCCTGGAAGCATGGCCAGCACCGGGACATCGAGAGGAATGCCAAGGGTTTCACGGGCTGCGCGCTGGTCGGGTTCAAGCGCAAACGCGTCGGCCAGCGGATGGCCGACAAAGCGTGCATCGACACCATGCTTCGCATAGACCGCAGGCTCCATCGGGAACAGGCAAAGCACGCGGTCGGCGCTCTGGCCGATCTTTTGCGCACGCTGCTCGCGCCAGGCCCAGATCGACGGACTGACATAGTGGATCGTGCGGACACCAGCCTGCTTGAGCTTGCGCTCGAGGGCAAGATTGAAATCCGGTGCATCGATGCCGATAAAGGCATCCGGTCGCAGCGCCAAGGTGCGTCGGCGCACCGCACGCCGGATCCTCAGCAAGCCCGGCAGATGCCTGAGCACTTCGGCCAGGCCCATCACCGCGAGCCGCTCCGCCGGATACCACGCATCGAGCCCAGCCGCGATCATGCGCGGCCCACCAATGCCGGCAAAGCGCGCATCCGGGAAATGCTCACGCAAGGCCTCGATCAGTCCCGCGCCGAGCAAATCCCCGGAAGCCTCACCGGCGATGAGCACGTAAAGCGGGGAGTGGGGAGTGGGGAGTGGGGAGTCGGTCATTCAAGGCGAGTTGTAGTGAGCAGAGATCCTTGAGAGATAAATTTCAGGCATTGTGGGAGCGGCTTCAGCCGCGATGCTGTTTGACGGATCGAAGCAGAAGCATCGCGGCTGAAGCCGCGTCCTACACGAGCAATGAATCAACGTGATCCGCGACCCGCATAGCATTGGAAAAACTGATCACGCCAAATTGGTCATTCAAGCGCGCTGTCCCGCTCTTTCGACTCCCTACTCCCTACTCCCCACTCCCCGCCTTCAGCGCACCAACGAACGCTGAGAGCGTTCAATAAAATCGATCAGCAGCTTGACGTCCGGCGCGGCTTCAGCAGCGCGGGCGAGCTCGGAGCGGGCCTGTGACAACGGCAGGCCGGAGTTGTACAGGGTTCGATAGGCGCGCTTGATCGACATGATCCGCTCCTGCGAATAACCGCGGCGGCGCAGCCCCTCGGAGTTGATGCCCTTGGGTTCGGCAAAGCTGCCGGCCACGGTAACGAAGGGCGGCACGTCGCGATTGATGATCGCGCCCATCGCGGTGAAGGCGTGCGCGCCGATCTGGCAGAACTGGTGGACCAGGGTGAAGCCGCCGAGGATGACCCAGTCGTCGACCTTGACATGTCCGGCCAGCGAGGAGGCGTTCGAGAAGATCGCGTTGTTGCCAACCGTGCAGTCGTGCGCGATGTGCACATAGGCCATCAGCCAATTGTCATTGCCGATGCGGGTGACGCCGCCACCGTCCTCGGTACCGCGATTGAACGAGACGAACTCGCGGATTACGTTGCGGTCGCCGATATCGAGACGGGACGACTCGCCATGGAATTTCTTGTCCTGGGGAGCCGCGCCGAGCGAGGCGAATTGCCAGATACGGTTGTCCTTGCCGATGCGGGTGTTGCTCTCGATGACGACGTGCGGGCCGATGGTCGTACCGTCGCCGATCTCGACGTCGGCACCGATGATGCTGTACGCACCGATGCTGACGTTGTCGCCGATCCGTGCGCCCGGATCGACGAGTGCGGTGGGATGGATCATCACTCCCTCCGTTCAGCGCAAAGCAGCTCGGCTTCGGCGACGACTTCACCGTCGACCTTGGCCTGGCCCCAGAACAGGCCCATGCGGCGCAGCATGCGTTTCTGCTCGACCTCAAGCACGAGTTGGTCGCCTGGGACAACAACACGACTGAAGCGGGCCTTGTCGATCTTGACCAGGTAAAACAGGGCAGGCTGGTTCGGATCCTTGGTCACGGACAATTGCACGAGCGTTCCCGAAGCCTGGGCCAGCGCCTCGATGACGAGTACGCCCGGCATGACTGGATTGCCCGGAAAATGGCCCTGGAAGAACGGCTCGTTGTAGGTCACGTTCTTGATCGCGGTCAGACGCTTGCCCGGCTCCCAGGCGATGACACGGTCGATCAGCAGAAATGGAAAACGGTGAGGAAGCAACTGGGCGATGCGCCGGACGTCGATCGGAGCTGGCTCGGGCGACGGATTCGGGTCATTCATGCGGGGTTCCCTTGTGTGTGTCTGCAACCTGCCGGGCCAGTTCATCCAGATGCTTGAAGCGCGCTGCATTGCGCCGCCACAGTCGGCGTTCCTGGATCGGCGTTCCTGAAGAATACTCGCCGGATTCGCGGATCGAGTGGGTGACCAGGCTCATCGCCGTGATCGTTACCCTTTCCGCGATCGTCAAATGACCAATTATGCCAGCCCCGCCGCCGATCAGGCAGTATTTGCCGATGTGCGTGCTGCCGGCCACGGCGGCACAACCGGCGATCGCGGTATGCGCGCCGATGACGACGTTGTGGGCGATCTGGATCTGGTTGTCGAGGCGCACGTCGGCTTCGAGCACGGTGTCTTCGAGCGCGCCGCGATCAATCGTGGTGTTGGCGCCGATCTCGCAATCGTCGCCGATACGCACGCCGCCGAGCTGCGGCACCTTGATCCAGTGGTCCTGGTCGAAGGCGAGGCCGAAGCCATCGGCACCAAGTACCGCGCCGGAATGGATCAATACACGTTGCCCAAGACGAACCCGGCAAACGAGGGTGACGCGCGCGGCCAAACGGGAACCCGCGCCGATCACGCAATCCGGGCCGACGTATCCGTACGCGCCGAGGACGGCTGCATCCTCGATCACCGAATTGGCCCCGACGACGCAAAACGGACCGATCGAGGCGGTTTCCGCGACGCGTGCGCTTGGCTCGATGATGGCACTCGGATGGATGCCGGGTAGTGTTTCGGCACGCTGCTCGAACAGGGCGGCAATCTGCGCGAAGGCCACGTATGGATCCCTGGCAACGAGCAGGCTGGGCGCATCCGCCACAGCGGCATCGAGATCGGCACTGCCAACGACCACGGCCGCGGCCCGTGTAGTCGCCAGTTGCGCGCGGTAGCGCGAATTGGCGAGGAAGCCGAGTTGGCCGGTACCGGCATTGGCGAGCGTGCCGACGCCATCGATCATGCGCGTTCCATCGCCGCGCAGTTCGAGGCCGAAGCGCGTGGCGATTTCGCCCAGTGCGATCGCCAGCGTCAAGGGGTGCCCGCCGGCTTGCCGAGCTTGCCTTTCAAGCGTTCGAGCACCTGATCGGTGACATCGATGCGCTGGCTCGCATAGACCACCGGGCTCGGCACGATCAGATCGATGTTCTGCTCGCGGGCAAATTCGACCACGGCGTTGTTGATCTCGCGCCAGCTTCGATCAAGCTCCTGGTCGCTGCGTGATTTCAGTTCGCTGCGCAGGCTGTCGCGCTTGCGCTTGATCGAGCGGTCCAGCGCATCGATTTCGCGGCGCAGGCTTTCGGCATCGGCGCGATCCATGTTGGTGCTGTCGCGCTCGTAGCGCGAGCGCATCGTCGCCAGTCGCGTTTCCTCGGCGCTCAGTTCGCCGTCGCGCGGAGCGAATTCGCGTTCGAGCTTCTGGCGGCCGGCAATTACCTGTGGGGCATTGTCGAGCAGGCGCTTCATGTCGACATAGCCGATGCGCATTGCCGCTGGCTGGGCCGTCAGCGAAAAGGATGACGTCAGCAGCAACGCGACCAGCAGCGTGCGCGTGACGGTAATCCTGATTGCACGATTGGCCTGTTTCACCTGTTCGACCCGTTCAGCGTTCCGCCCATCGGAAACCAGTCGAACCGAGCGGAGAACGAGCCGCTTGCGAATCCGGGGCGGTGTGCCCCGGCTGCAGCTTGCGGTGTTCCCCGATCGTTCTCGTCTGATCCTGAATGGGCAGGATAGGATGAAGCAGTCCACCGGCCAAGCCCGTTCTCCCGCTATCCGTCAGGTGCGACTCGTTTTTCAGTCTAGAACTGCGGCCCGAACGAGAACTGGATCGATTCGGTATCGTCACCATCCCGCTTGCGCAGTGGCTTGGAGATGCTGATGACGATCGGTCCGATCGGTGCTCGCCACTGGAACGAGAGGCCGGTCGACGCGCGCAATTCCTTGGCGCTCCAGGAGTTGTAGTCCTTGAACACGTTGCCGACATCGACAAACCAGGACAGCCGCGTCGTATTGTCGTTTTCCTTGACGAACGGCGTCGGGAAGATGACTTCAGCCGTGGCCACGGTCTTGAACGCGCCGCCGAGTGGCTGGCGGTAGCCGCCGGAAGTGTCGAACGGACCCAGGGTGTTGTCGCGGAAGCCGCGGATGTCGGAGCTGCCGCCGGCGAAGAAGTTCTCGAAGAACGGCAGACCGCTTGCGACATAGTCGTTGACCACCGCCGGATCCTGGCCATAGTCGACCGCAGTGCGATAGACGCCCTTGTAGCTGTCGCCGTAACCGATCGAGGCGCTGCCGAACAGGGTCAGTTTCTCGGTCAGCGGAATGTACTTCGAATACAGGTAACGGAACTTGAAGTATTCGACGGTCGAGCCGGGCAGGGTGGTCTCGAACGAGGCCGTCTGCAGCGAGCCACGGGTCGGGTTGTAGAACTTGTTGCGCGTGTCATGCGCCCAGGACAACTCGAAACTGGCGGTATGGAAGGTCTTGTGGTTGAGCGCGAACAGGTAGTCGATGAACTGCTGCGGCGTGGAGCTGAAGGTCTGGATCGTCGTCTTGCTCAGGCCGACGCGCGTGTTCAGGGTGTCGCTCTCGGTCAGCGGCAGGCCGATATAGGTGCTGAAGTTGTCCGAGTTGGTCAGGTAGTTGGCGATGTTGGCCTGACCTGAATCAAGTTCGCGATGGCTGATGTCGTAACCAAGGCCGATGCCGGATTCGGTCAGGTAGGGTTCGAAGTAGGAAATACTGTAGGTCTTCAGGTACGAGCTGCGTTGCAGGGTCACGCCGACACGGTCACCGGTACCGAAGAAGTTGTTCTGCTGCAGGGCGATGCTGGTGATCAGACCCTGCACCTGCGAATAGCCAATGCCGAAAGTGAAACTGCCCGAGGGCTGCTCCTCGACCGTCACATCGACATTGACCTGGTCTTCCTGGCCCGGCACGCGCGGTGTATCGATCGTGACGGTCTTGAAATAGCCGAGGCGCTGCAAGCGGATCTTCGAACGGTCGATCGCCGCCTGCGAATACCAGGCGCCCTCAAGCTGGCGCATCTCGCGGCGCATGACCTGATCTTCGGTATGCAGGTTGCCCTTGAAGGCAATCCGCTGCACGTAGACGCGCTTGCCCGGATTGACCTGGAAATTGAGTCCGACCTCACGCTTTTCGCGATCGATCTCGGGAGCCGGATTGACCTCGGCGAAGGCGTAGCCGATGTTCGCCAGTGCCGCGCTGATCGCGTCGGAGGATTGCTCGACCTTGCGCCGCGAGAAGATCTCGCCGGATTTGATCGAGAGCAGCTTGCGCAGGTCTTCATCCTTGAGGATCAGATCGCCGGTGAGCTTGATGTCGGTGACCGTGTAGACCTCGCCTTCCTTGATGTTGGCGACCACATACATCTTGCGCTTGTCCGGACTCATCGAGACCTGGGTCGAATCGACCGCGAAATCGACATAGCCGCGATCGAGGTAGAACGAGGACAGGCGCTCGAGGTCGCCGGACATCTTCTCGCGCGAGTACTGGTCGTCCTTCGAATACCACGAGGTCCAGTTGCTGGTGTCGGACTGGAAATCGTCGCGGATCTTCTTGGCCTTGAAGGTCTCGTTGCCGACGATGTTCAGATGCTTGATCTTGGCCGGCTTGCCCTCGACGATATTGATCGCGACCTCGACGCGGTTGCGATCGAGGTTGACCACCGCAGTTTTCACCGAGACGTTGTACTTGCCACGGTTGTAATACTGGCGGGTCAGCTCCTGCTGCACCGAATCGAGCTTGAGCCGGTCGAAGGTCTCGCCTTCGGCCAGGCCGATGCCCTTGAGGCCCTTGCGCAGATCCTCTTCCTTGAGATCCTTGTTGCCGCGCAGCGACACCTTTGAAATCGAGGGCCGCTCGACCAGGTTGACGACGAGGATGTCGCCCTGGCGATCCAGGGTCACATCGTTGAAGAATCCGGTGCGGTAGAGGGCCCGGATCGCCTGTTCGGCCTTTTCCGGGGTGAGCACGTCACCTTTTTCGATCGGCAGGTAGGTGAATACCGTGCCGGACGCGATGCGCGACAGGCCATCGATACGGATATCCGACACTTTGAAGCTGTCGAAGGCGAAGGCATTCTGGGTGCTGAGCCAGGCAAGCAAGAGCAGGGCGGCGATACGCTTCATCGTCACTTCCATTGAGGCAGGGACGGCTGGCGGCGAGGGCACACCGCTTCCGTTGTTATTGGGCAGAACCGGCTCAGTGGATGAGCCGAAGAATATCGTTGTAGAACGCCAGCCCCATCAGGGCCACCAGCATCATCAGGCCGACATACTGGCCTGCAATCTGGCTGCGCTCACTCACCGGACTGCCTTTGATCAGCTCGATAAGGTAATACAGCAGGTGCCCGCCGTCCAAGATCGGGATCGGCAAAAGGTTGATTATCGCCAACGACAGCGAGATCAGGGCGAGGAAACCGAGGAACCAGGCAAGGCCCAACTGGGCCGAGCCATTGGCAAACCGGGCGATCGTGATCGGGCCGGACAGGTTGTCGAGGCTGGCGCGGCCGACGACCAGCATCTTGATGATGCCGAGCGAGCTCTTGGCCGTATCCCAGGTCTCGGCGAAAGCCTGAGGTATCGCGTCAAGCGGTCCGTACTTGAGGGTGGCGTCGTGGCTGTTGGTACTGGCGATGCCGATCACATAGCGGGATTTTCCGTCGGCCGCCGTGATTTCCCTGGCCTTGAGCTTGATATCGAGCTGCTCGTTGCCGCGCTTGATGACGAGGGCGAGTTCGGGATCCCGAGCGGCCTGCTCGGGCACCATGGTCTCGATATCGGCAAACGATGTGACTTCGTGGCCATTGATGCGCAGGATGCGGTCGCCTGCCTTGAGCCCGGCGGCTGCGGCAGGCATGTCGTCGCTGACGCTGCCGATGGTCGGCGCGCGCTCGCGCGGCTGCAGGCTCAGGCCAATCCGGTCGAACAATTCGTTTTCACCAACCTCGGCGGGCAGCTTGCTGAAGGCCAGCGTGCGCGTGGCATTGCCACCGGCAGCGGTGCGCACCTCGACCGGCGTGTCGTAGCGGCCGACCGCGTTCTCGCCGAGTTTCTGGATCGCCTTGCTCCACGAATCGATGGCCGATCCGTTGATCGCGGTGATGCGATCGCCGGCTTCGATGCCGGCCTCGGCGGCGACGCCGGTGGGTGCGGCCACGATCGGCAGGAAATCGGGCTTGCCGACCACAAACATCAGCCAGAACGCGAATACGGTGAAGATCAGGTTGAACGCCGGGCCGGCGGCGGCGATCGCCATGCGTTGGCCGACCGGCTTGCGGTTGTGTGCATGGTCGAGTTCTTCCGGGGCGACTTCACCTTCGCGCTCGTCGAGCATCTTGACGTAGCCGCCAAGCGGGATCGCGGCGATGGCAAACTCGGTGCCATGGCGGTCACGGCGCATCCACAGCGGCTTGCCGAAGCCGACCGAAAAGCGCAGTACCTTGACCCCGCACCAGCGGGCAACGATGAAGTGGCCGAACTCGTGAAAGGTGACCAGCAGACCGAGGGTGACGATCAGCCACCACACGGATCCGAAAAACTCATTCATTCCAGCATCTCGATAATCATGTCGCCAGGCCGGCAATGATACGTTGTGCTTCGCGTCGCGCGGTTAAATCACTGTCAAGCAGGCCCGGTAAATCATCGATCGTGCCGCCCGGCAAGTGTTCCAGACAGGAATCGATGACCGTCTCGATGGCCAGAAACGGCAATCTGCCATCGAGAAAGGCCGCGACCGCTTCCTCATTGGCCGCATTCAGGGTCACCGGGGCGGTACCACCGCTGGCGAGCGCCTGACAGGCCAGATCCAGGCAGCGGAAGGTCTCGCGATCCACGGTCTCGAATCCAAGCTGGGCGATCCGGACCAGATCCAGCGCCGCAACGCCCGCATCGATGCGTTGCGGCCAGGCCAGCGCATAGGCGATTGCGGTGCGCATGTCCGGATTGCCAAGCTGGGCCAGCACCGAGCCGTCGCGATATTCGACCAGCGAATGGACGATGCTCTGCGGGTGCACGACGACATCGATATCGGCCGCCGCCACATCGAACAGGAAATGCGCCTCGATGACTTCCAGCCCCTTGTTCATCAAGGTGGCCGAATCGACCGAGATCTTGCGACCCATGCTCCAGTTCGGATGCGCGCAGGCCATATCCGGCGTCACCGCCGCGAGTTCGCTGCGCGAGCGTCCGCGAAACGGCCCGCCCGACGCGGTCAGCAGGATCCGGCGTACGCCAGATTCGGCGAGATTGCGGTGTTCGCGCGGCAGACACTGGAACACCGCGTTGTGTTCGGAATCGAGTGGCAGCAGCAAGCCGCCGCCCTGATCGAGAGCCGCGCGCAGCAAGCTGCCGGCCATCACGACCGACTCCTTGTTGGCCAGCAACAGGCGCTTGCCCGCGCGCGCGGCGGCCAGGGTCGATTCAAGGCCGGCCGCACCGACGATCGCGGCGACAACGCAATCGGCATGACTGCCCTCGGCCGCTTCAATCAGGCCCTGCGCGCCTGAAAGCACGCGTGCGTCGACAGCGGCGGATTTGAGGCGCCCGGCCAGCTCGCGCTCAAGCGCGGGATCGGCAATCACGGCGATTTCGGGACGCCATTGCCGGCACAGATCGACCAGCGCATCGACATTGCGATGCGCCGACAGCGCGCTGATGCGGAACCGATCCGGATGGCGCTGCACGACATCAAGCGTGCTCGCGCCGATCGAGCCGGTCGCGCCAAGGAGGGCGATGCGCATCATGCCGGGAAGAACAGATCGATCAGGAGTTTGCCGAGGGCGAACATCGGCATCGCGGCGAATACGCCGTCGAGGCGATCGAGCAGGCCGCCATGGCCCGGAAACAATGCACCCGAATCCTTCACATTGGCCTGACGCTTCATCAGGCTCTCGAACAGGTCGCCGAGGATCGACCAGACCACGCAAAGCAGGCCAAGCACGACCAGCAAGGCCAGCGGCACGCCGCGCGCGCCAATCCACCAGCCGCCGATCAAGGCGATCAGGCCGCTGCCGATCAGGGCACCCCAGACACCTTCAAGAGTCTTGCCGGGGCTGATCCGCGGGGCCAGCTTGTTGCGCCCCCAGCGGCTGCCGACGACATAGGCAAATGTGTCCGCCGCCCAGACCACGAACAAGGCATACAGAGCCCAGGTTCCGCCGACTCCGGGCAGGCTGTGGATTTGCACGAGAGCCGTCCAGCCCGGAACCAGCACGAACCATCCGGCGACCAGCTTGAGGGCGATATTGCGTGTGTTCGGCGATGCCGCAAACGAGAATCCGCGCATCCACCACAGCGCAATCAGCCACCAGGCGACGCCCGCGACTATGCACAACCACCATGCGGGCTGGCCGCGAAGCGTCCACAGGCCAGCCATCATCAGGATTGTCAGCACGACCACGAGTGCGCGTGCGACGTGCTGCTGCATGCCGATCAGGCGCGTCCATTCCCACATCGCGCCGGCCCAGGCCACAGCCAGCAGGCCGGCAAACAGCGGTGTCGAGGACAGCAGGATGAAGGCGATCGTGATCGGCGCGAGGATCAGGCTGGTGATGATTCGTTGTTTCATGCAACTCCCTGACCGGATTCGGCGACCACCTGGGCGGAAGTCTGGCCGAAGCGACGTTCGCGCCGCGAAAATTCGCTGACGCAACCATCAAGCACGGCGGCGTCGACATCAGGCCACAGCGTATCGATGAAAACCAGCTCCGCATAGGCGAGCTGCCAGAGCAGGAAGTTGCTGATGCGCAACTCACCGCCGGTGCGGATGAAAAGGTCGACTGGCGGCTGTCCGGCCAGCGCGAACCAGCGCGCGAGCACCTTCTCGTTGATCGCCGCGGCTTGGATTTCGCCGCGTGCGACCGCCTCGGCGGCCAGGCGTGCGGCGTTGGCGATATCCCAGCGGCCACCATAGTTGACCGCGACATTCGCCAGCAGGGCCGTATTCGCCCGCGTCTTCTCCATCGCCTTGAGCATGCGCGCATGCAATTCCGGCGAGAACGCCGAAAGATCACCGATGAACTCGATGCGCACGCCATGGCCATGCAGCTCGTCGACCTCGCGATCCAGCGCCTTGAGAAACAGGCTCATCAGCGCACCGACTTCATCCTCGGGCCGCTTCCAGTTTTCGCTCGAAAACGCGAACAGGGTCAATGCCTTGATGCCCCGGCGCAGGCAGTACTCGACGGTCGAACGCAGTGCCTTCTGGCCCTCGCGATGGCCAAAGCTGCGCGGACGATGGCGGCTCTCGGCCCAGCGACCATTGCCATCCATGACGATGGCAAGGTGCTGCGGCGCGCGCGCGATGTCGGCGCTCGCGGGGCTGATGCTCATGCTGAGGCGGGTGGACGGATCGACGGCTCAGATCGCCATCAATTCGTCTTCCTTGTGCTTGACCACGCCATCGACATCCTTGACGAACTTGTCGGTCAGCTTCTGGATCTCGTCCTCGGCGCGACGCTCCTCGTCCTCGCTGATCTGCTTGTCCTTGAGCAGTTCCTTGATGCTGTGGATGGCATCGCGACGGATGTTGCGGATTGCCACCTTGGCATTTTCGCCCTCGCCGGCAACCTGCTTGGACAGCTCCTTGCGGCGCTGCTCGGTCAGGGCCGGCAAGTTGATACGGATGACCTGGCCGACCGTGGTCGGGGTCAGGCCGAGGTTCGAGCCGAGAATGGCCTTCTCGACGATCGCGACCATTGGCTTCTCGAACGGCGAGATGGTCAGCGAGCGCGCATCGGCGACCGCGATATTGGCAACCTGGGTCAAGGGCACGTCGGAGCCGTAATAGGGAACCATCAGCTGATCGACCAGGGCGACACTGGCGCGCCCGGTGCGCAGGTGGGTGAGATCCTGGCGCAGTGAATCGACACTCTTGGTCATGCGCGTTTGTGCGTCTTTCTTGATGTTATCGAGCATGGCGTAGTCACCCGTAGTGCATTGCGAATGGCCGCGAAGTATAGCAGCGGCACCAACAACGAAGCAGACGCGCCGGAACAGCCATCGAAGCCCGCACACGGAATCGGCCTGTCGTGGGAGAGGCATTCATGCCCGATGCACTTCGTCACGTTGCCGGAAAGGGCGTCGCCGGAAAGAGCCCGAAGATGAAGCAAGCAACGATGCCCTGTCTTTCGTGGGAGTCCACGCCCCGTCTTCGGCGGCGCGCTGTCGCGCAGCAAACATGGATCCGGGCGGTTGCCGTTCCTTCTCCCCTCCTGCAGGAGCCCGTTTACGGGCGAGCTTTTGGCTGACGTGGACGAAGAGCTCGCCCCTGGCGGGGCTCCTACAAGGCTTGCGGTTGACCTGTAGGAGCCCGTTTACAGGCGAGCTTTTGGCTGGCGTGGACGAAGAGCTCGCCCCTGGCGGGGCTCCTACAAGGCTTGCGGTTGACCTGTAGGAACCCGTTTACGGGCGAGCTTTTGGCTGACGTGGACGAAGAGCTCGCCCCTGGCGGGGCTCCTACAAGGCTTGCGGTTGACCTGTAGGAGCCCGTTTACGGGCGAGCTTTTGGCTGACGCGGACGAAGAGCTCGCCCCTGGCGGGGCTCCTACAAGGCTTGCGGTTGACCTGTAGGAGCCCGTTTACGGGCGAGCTTTTGGCTGACGCGGACGAAGAGCTCGCCCCTGGCGGGGCTCCTACAAGGCTTGCGGTTGACCTGTAGGAGCCCGTTTACGGGCGAGCTTTTGGCTGACGCGGACGAAGAGCTCGCCCCTGGCGGGGCTCCTACAAGGCTTGCGGTTGACCTGTAGGAGCCCGTTTACGGGCGAGCTTTTGGCTGGCGTGGACGAAGAGCTCGCCCCTGGCGGGGCTCCTACAAGGCTTGCGGTTGACCTGTAGGAGCCCGTTTACGGGCGAGTTCTTGCTTTGGCTTGAGGGCCTCGGGAGAAGGAAAAACCAGCCGGCTGCGCACCTTGCAAATCAACACGTTACGTTATGCTGGATGAGAGCGACTTCAGTCGCGATACATTCCAATGTGCTTGCCAAGATGCCCATATCCCGCAGCGGGAATGAATCTCCTGTCATGCCGACCAGGGTGCGATCTTTCCCAAACGCCGGAAGCTCAAGAATCAACCCGCCTCACTGACCAGGGTGCCGATCTGCTCACCGTGCATGATGCGCATCAGGTCGCCCTCGCGCGCCATGTTGTAGATGCGCAGCGGAATCTTGTGGTCGCGACACAGCGCGATCGCACTGGTATCCATGACCTGCAGATTGCGCTGGATCACGTCCTGGTAGCTCAGATGCTCGTAGCGCGTCGCGTTGGGATTTCGCGCCGGATCGGCCGAGTAGACGCCATCAACCTTGGTCGCCTTGAGCAGCAGGTCGGCACTGATCTCGATCGCACGCAAGGCCGCCGCCGAATCGGTCGTGAAGAACGGATTGCCGGTGCCCGCCGCGAACAGCACCACGCGATTCTTCTCAAGATGCCGGATCGCCCGGCGACGGATGAAATCCTCGCAGACCTCGTTGATCTTGATTGCGCTCATCGTCCGTGCCGAGCCACCGGCGCGCTCGATCGCATCCTGCATGGCCAGCGCATTCATCACCGTCGCCAGCATGCCCATATGGTCGCCAGTGACCCGATCCATGCCCGAAGCCGCCAACCCGGCACCGCGGAAGATATTGCCGCCGCCGATAACCACGCCAACCTGGACCCCGGCATTGCGCACCTCAAGGATCTCGCGCGCGAGGCGGCCGATGACTTTCGGGTCAATGCCGTAATCGGCTTCCCCCATCAGGGCCTCACCGGACAGCTTCAAAAGGATGCGGTGATGCTTGATCGCTGACATGGGGCGCTCCGGAAGATGGCAAAACGGACTCATTGTAAGGGAGTCCGTCCGATCTGCCACGCACTGTGGCGTTTGGTCGGCGCGTTGAAACCCCGTTCATCCTGGGCAGTCCGGGAAATTGCAGCGAGCCATTCGCCCCCAATGGACTCACTTCCGGTTGAGTTTTTCCGAGTGGCGAAGTATTTGTCAGATATACGAACAGTGCAGTACATAACACCCTCATATTGTTGCCTATTGCATCCTGGCGGTATTTGGTGTTTGATACGCCGCGTCGCGTTGGGGGAAGGGGTCACGCGATATTCGAGAAGGCTTGGATGGCGTTCGAGAAACGGAACTCTTCGGCGGTTGCCCAGCAACCTCCGCTTGTCAGTGCGCTCGAATCAAGGGATCCGTCCATGCGCGTAAATTCGCCCACCCACTATGCGCCGCAGCCACCATGCGCGCCGTCAGCTACTCGGTTCCTTCCCGAACAAACGCGCAAATCTCGTCTTTGGGACTCGCACGCATTCTTCGAGCGGTCGACTTTCGCGCGCCTTCTTGTCCGGTGCCCATTCGTGACCCGCAGATTTCCCGTCGCCCCGGGATCAATCGAGTCTGACCCTATCGATTCCATCGATCCAAAAACCTGCCCCAGAAACGACCTGTGCAAGCACCCCCCCCCGGTGTTCGCGTCTGGCGATCGGTTCGTTGAGACTGCGCATGAACCACGCAAGGCTACCCCGCCGTTGACGGCAGATCTCAAGCCATTCCGCATTGCCGAGCAGCTCCTTGGTTTGGCAAGCGATCGGATCGACCTCGCCACCGACAGTTGCCGGAAACAATCGAAGCCAGCGGGCCGCAACGTCCTCGGATGACCAGGCCGCTGCGGCGACCGGATCGATCCGCTCTACAACGTGGACGCGGTTGCTCATCACCACATAAGTGTAGATGCCGACGGCAAAGATCTCGGCAAGCTTCAGGAGCCGACTTTCAACCCACTCGCTCCGGTGCTCGTCTGACTTCCCATCGTAGGGATCGATTCCGCACAACCACGCCCGCCGCACGCAACGGGAAATACAATCGTAGTAACCCCGCGACTCGGTGGCGACCAAAAGGCTGCGAGCGGTTGTCATTTGAATAGCATCGCAACTCACGCAAAGCGCGTCTGCAGGAAAACTCTGACAAGTAACGTAGGCTCATCTCGGAATTGTGGATTTCCCTGTCTACACCCGGTCTACATCCTCCGTAGCGGTTTGGGTTCGATATACTGGCCAGATGGACGCAGGTGATGTAACCGAAATGCTCAATCGTTGGCGCGCCGGGGATGCCTCAGCGGGTGAGCAAGCGATGAATTTCCTGTACCTCACGCTGCGCGAGCGGGCGGCCGCACAGCTGAGGCGTGCACCGTCCAATGTGACGCTGAACGCGACCGAGTTGGTCAGCGAAGCCTTCTTGCGGATTTCTGAATCGGGCGTTGGCGATTGGGAAAGCCGACAACATTTCCTTGCGCTCGCCGCTCGTGTGATGCGCTTTCTGATTGTCGATATGTCGCGACGCCGCAGTTCGGAAAAGCGCGGAGGGCAGATGGACACGGTCCCATTCGACTCGTTCGATGTCGAAAATGCGGTGGTGCTCGATGTCAGTTGGGATTGGGTGGGCCTCGATACCGCGCTTACCGAATTTGAACGGCTGCATCCCCAATGCAGTCGCGTGGTGGAACTCAAATTCTTCGCGGGCCTGGGAGTCGGGGAGATTGCCGAATCCTGTGGATCTTCGACTGCGACGGTCGTTCGTCATTGGCGATTCGCGCGCGCGTGGCTGGCCGATCGTTTGCAAACGAGCGCTTAGTGGAATGCAACGCTCATTTCGGGTGCGGCTCGCTCGCGCTCGCGGCGCTGGACTTGCCGTTACGGCGGGCTGTCTTGCCCGCCGGCCTTGCGGCCCAGCTACGCTGTTCGCGCGCGCTCCCGGCGCACGCAGTCACTCGACCCATAGCCGCCGCTATGGGCCTAGCTCCGGGGCGGCGTCCAGCACCACGATCCGCGTCGCGATCTATCTCCCAAATGAACGTGACAGTCCACTAGCCGCACCGGTATCGCAGCTCAGATGGCGTGACACGTCGCCTGATCCGCTTTCATCGCATCCGTCCCTTTGCCGAAGTCGACCATGACGTCAGATGATGCCGCTGCCACCGCCGCCGAAATCCATGCCTTCTTTGATCAGCTGATCGAAGCGAGCGAACAAGAGCGCAATCGCCAACTGCATGACATCGAATGTGCGCGACCTGACGTCGGCGCGGAGTTGCGCCGGCTGCTGGCCAGCGATCGGCGGTTGGAGTCTATGCGTAACAATGCCGCGATTGCCATCGATCCCGCTCTGGCCCTCCTGCTGCAAACGAATTATCTCGGGCGGCAGGTAGGCCCTTACCGCATTGTCCGCTTGCTGGGAGTGGGTGGCATGGGCGTGGTGTTTCTTGCCGAGCGCACCGAAGATGAGATCGTGCACCATGCGGCGATCAAGATTCTGCGCGGTGACCACTTGTCGGTGGGAAACGAAGGCCGTTTGCAACGCGAGTGTCAAGCGCTGGCGATACTCGATCACCCCAATATCGCGCGATTGTTCGACGTCGGACGTTTAGGCGACGGCTCTCCCTATCTGGTGATGGAATATGTCTGCGGCGTTTCCATTACCGACTATTGCGACGCCAAGGCGCTCGACGTTCGCAAGCGACTGCATTTGTTCAGGGAGATTTGCGCCGCGGTAGCAGATGCGCACCGCAAGCTTATCGTGCACCGCGATCTCAAACCCGCCAACATTCTGGTGACCGCCGAAGGACGCGTGAAGCTTCTCGATTTCGGTATCGCCAAGTCGCTGGACGGTGCCATGGATGCGCTGGTATCCAACAAAACCGGTACGCAGCAGCGATTGTTTTCGCCTCTGCACGCCGCTCCCGAGCAAGTCAACGGCGGTCCGATCACGGTGGGCTGCGATGTCTATGCCTTGGGGGTGCTGCTCTACGAATTGCTTGCAGGTGGCTTGCCGTTTGATAGAAAGGGTATCAGCGCCTCCGAATTCGAGCGGATGGTGCTGCACGTGGCCCCGCTGGCGCCAAGCCAGTACGCGCGTCACGGCCAAAGTGATGATGGGGTCGCCTATCTGCGCAATCGCGGTGCAGCGTCGTTCGCCTCATTGAGAAATACGTTGCGCGGTGATCTGGACAACATCGTCCTCACCTGCCTGCGTAAATCGCCAAGCGAGCGCTACGCGACGGTTGAACACCTTGACGCCGACATTGAGCGCTATCTGGGCGGATACCCCGTGCAAGCGCGACAAGGGCAAGCCTGGTACAGATTCCGCAAATTCGCCGGTCGACATCGCCTCGCCTTGAGCGCCGCCGCTGTCGCAATGATCGTGCTGGCTGCGGCCGGGATCGCATTGTGGTCTCAAGTGCTTGAAACGATCCGGCAACGCGAGCGAGCGCAGCACGCGACCCGCTTTCTTGTGGAAGCATTTCGTGCAGCCGATCCCGACAAGGCCTTGGGTGAAGTGGTTACCGCAAAGCAGATATTGGATCAAGCCCAGCGAACACTGAGCCTCGAGGCAGCGCAGGATCCAGCCCTCGAAGTGGAACTGCTCGCACGGATCGCGGAAATCAAGATCAATTTGTCAGCGTTCCAGGAAGCGCTCGACGCAGTGAAGCTTGCGTTCCAGCGATTGGATCAAACGCCCGCTGCCCCGGAGGGCATTCGAGCCGAATTGTTTGAATTGCGCAGCCGCGCCCTGCGAGAACTGGCCGATTACAAAGGGTCCAAGGACGCGTTGGACGCGGCGGAAACGCAATCTCCATCGCTTCAGACGCAGTTCGTGATCGCCGACGACCGCACGAGGCTGCTGATTGTTCAAGGCGAAACCGTCAAGCTGAAAGAGTTCGTCGATCACGCCATCAAGGACCTGCTTCCAAAGCTCGGTGACGCCGACCCGGTCAAGCAAACGACGCTCATCGGCTTGGCTGAAGCGTTCCTCTACTACGATGACCCCCAACCAGGGATCGATATTCTCGAGGAAATGCTGCGAGCCGATCTCGCCGGTCTTCCAGTCGCGCATCCGATCGTGCTCAAGGCGAATCTCGCGCTGGCGAGGTTCTACCTTCGCTTCGGCAGGCATGAGGATGCCGAGCATCTGCTATCCGCGATGAAGGCGCCGGTCGAAAAACTCTACGGGGTCGATAGCCCGGCTTCTGCGAATGTATCCGTCAGTCTTGGAAACGCGTTAGCTGGACAAAAGAGATTGCCTGAGGCAACGGCTCAATACAAATCTGCGCTCGAGATTTACCGGAAGATCTTCGGCCCCAAGCACGCGACCGTCGCAAGGATCACGTTCAATCTTGCCAATGTCGAAGCCAAAGCCAAGCTTTGGGAAGACTCCGAGCGCGACTATCGCACCAGCGTTGCACTGGCGAAAGAGCTATGGTCGAAAGAGAAAGATAACGAAAACGCGATGATGTTCACTGCGGCGTATGGATTGATGCTGACTCTGAACCACCGATACGCAGACGCCATACCTCTGTTCGACGAAGTCGTGGCCTTCGAGGATGGCAATCCGGATTATCGGAAAGCGGAAGTCTATACGTTCTCCGCAATGGGACTTGCGCTGGCGCGGTTCGCTCTCGACGGGACTGAAAGCAATCGGGCAGCGTTTGCGCAAAGTGTCGCTGCAGCCAAGGATTCAACCCACGACCTTTGGCAAGAGGTCGGCGGTCAGCTTGAGCTGGCGAAGACCCTGGGTCTTTCTGTGCCAGACCGAACCGTGCCGGTGCCAGGCGAAAGTGGTCGTTGATTTCACCCAAAGTCGCCCGGGTTGGATTGCAACCCCGAAGCGCGATCACGGTGCCGGTCGGAGTCGCGCGAACAGTTTCGGCCGCGTGCTTCAAGTAAACCCTCGCCTTCGATAAGGCGAATCGCCTCGCTTGAGTCATCGCCACGTGTGCAACCGGAGACTGACATGGCGGGTCGCCAACTCTCCGCACCCCGGATAACGCCGAGTCACGCCCCAAAATCCGACGAAATCACGAGCCCGTGAACCTCGATCCCGTGGGCGTGATCATCTTTGTCGCCAAATTGCGAACTGACAGAGAGAGTGCTGACGCAAGCAGCTGCGGTCGTAGCTGGCTGCCAATCAGAGCGAGCCGTGTCACGAGGGGATGCCATGCAGAAGACATTCGCCCTGTTTTGGTCAACAACGCTGGTCAAGGGAAGGAAAAAAATCATGTCGAACGTGGGGATGCCAGTGGCGCGATCGCCCCGCTCTTTCTCGCGAATGCCATGCCATAGATCGGGCTCGCAAATCACCCTGAGCGCCGCGAAGTTCAAGAATGCTGCAATATTTCGGAGCCTTAAATGTACCTGACCCAATTTTCCTTCAATTTTCCAGGAAATGAACCTGACCCCATTGCTTCCATTGCTTCCACCATTGCTTCCATTGCTTCCATTGCTTCGAACAACGGAAAGCCGTGTGCGGGAGAGCCGCATGCACGGTTTGATGACAGAGGGCAGGCGAGAGTCTGTTCTCTACGCTACCTGTCAATTTTTGACCCAACCTGTTTCAAAAGGGAGGTATGGAATATGAACGTAGTGCGGCCTCGGGCATCGGCAAGTTTAATGCGATTGGCAATCAATGCGGTCGCGGTATGTGTGTTCGTCATATCAACGTTCTCACATGTGGGTCTGGCGCAAGTGCCTGATGATGTTGTCTATTGTGCGGATAACTACAACGTGCCGCGTTCGCCAGGGACGTGTCCCGTTCTTTTCGGTTCAAAAGCGGAATGTGTAGCACCTCTTACTGGCCCTTGGGGTTGGATGGCATATGGCGGGAACTACATATCCTCTCCTGAGTGCGATAGCCAAGATGGCAATGCAACTCCCATTTGCGATTCTGAGCAGATAGCGTGGGACGTTGTGCGTTCTCACATGCAAAATGTGTGTTTGGAGCCTGCCAAGACATATCAATGTTCGTTCGTCATTCAAATTCTTAACGGGGTCGTAAGTTATCGAGCGAACAGGTACTCCCCTCCTACTCCCGTTGTCGGAATAATGGGGCCGAATGGGACTTGTGATATGCAAAATCTCTACTGGGCTACATCAAGGCAGCAACGAAAAGTGAATTGCCCGTCCGGATTCAGCTCCACGCTTGACGATACCCTTTGTTACAGGATCAAGCCCGAAGCCTGTCCGGCAGGAAACCCTATCCAATGCGCCGGCGGGCAGAAGACACAAGCTGAGGCCGACTTCGTGCGTGTTGGCTCTTCTCCGCTTGAGTTCGTTCGCTATTACTCGAGCACGGGCTTCTATGCCTCGCCGGGGACAGAGCGGCCACGCGAGGTGCTCGGCGCGAAATGGCGGCACAATTGGCAGAGCGAGGTGGTGGTTGAACAGGCAGCCGCAGTGGGTCAGGAAACCTATGCTTATGTGATTCGACCGGATGGCGATTATCGACACTTTCGTCTGAGCGGCGGCAACTGGATCGGCCGGGCCGACAAGTCCGAGGCCTTGATAGAGGTTGTCTCCGGCGGAGTGCGCTCGGGCTGGACGTACACAGCAGCCGACGAGTCCATCTATCGGTTTGATGCGAGTGGCCGCTGGCTGTCGCTGGAGCAGGGGGGTCGCATTACCACGCTCAGTTACAGCGACAGCGCAACCCCGCCCTCGATCGCACCGAAACCCGGGTTGTTGATTCGCGTCACCGATAGCCAGGGACGGTATCTTGATCTTCGCTACGACACAGCGAGCTATCTAACAGCGGTGATTGACTCGGCTGGGGGAACATACGGTTTCCGCTACGAGATGCATCAGATCGCCAATCTCCCGCCGGCTAACACCGGCCTGCTGCGCTATGTTGACCGTCCGGGTGGGGCCGACCGCGAGTATCTGTACGGCGAGGCGTCTCACGTCGCAGCGGGAATCTACAACTCCGAGCTTCTGACCGGCATCGTAGATGAGGTCGGTCACCGCTATGCCACCTATGAATACGATTCCAGCGGCCGCGCTTGGAAGGAATGGCACGGAACGAATGCCGATCTTCTGACCATGACCTACCACAACGGCACCTACAACAACGCGACCTCGCAGACCGAGATGGTCGGCGCGCTCGGTCAGGCAACGCGGCGCAAGTTCGTCGCAGTTGCTGGCATCGTGCGCGACGCGGGGACTGACCGCTGCACCACGTCAACCTGTGGCACGGTAACCGCGACTTCGAGCAAGACTTACGATACGAACGGCAACCTCGATCTTTCGACAGATTTCAACGGCGTGGTCACGGACTTCGATTTCAACACGCGTGGTCTGGAAACCCAGCGTATCGGGGCGAAGTCGACACCCACCAGCAGCTCGCCTGCAGATAAGCGCATCGTCGCTACCCAATGGCATACCGATTTCAATGTCCCCACGCAGCGCACAACCGCAAACGCGAACAGCGTGGTCGAGACGGCGACCAAATGGTCCTACAACACCCGCGGCCAAGCCACCGCCCGCTGCGAGATCGACCCCGCCGTGAGCGGCGCCAGCGCTTATGCCTGCGGCTCTGCCACCAATGCACCTATTGGAGTTCGACAATCGAAAACGGCGTACTGCGATGTCATCGACAGCAGTTGCCCGTTGATCGGCCTGGTCAAATCCACCAACAGCCCACGTCTGACCACCGATTCCGGCATGGCCGGCCTCGACGACATCACGACCTACACCTATCGCATGCTGGATGACCCCACCTGCGCGAGCAACGGCGCCTGCACCTACCGCAAGGGCGATCTGTGGAAAGTCACCAACGCGCTAGGGCAGGTCACCGAAACGGTCAAGTACGACAAGAGCGGCCGCCCGTTACGGATCAAGGATTCCAACGGCACCTTGACCGATCTGACCTACCACCCGCGCGGCTGGCTGGTCGATCGCATCGTGCGCCAGAGCGCGGGCGGCATTCCTTCGTCCAACGATGCCACCACCCATATCGACTACGACGCGGTCGGCAACGTGACCCGGGTTACCCAGCCCGACGGCGCGTATCTGTCCTATACCTATGACGATGCCCACCGCCTGATCAAGATCAGCGACAACCTCAACAATTCGATCGACTACTGCCCGGGCGGCGTGGGGACGGCGGACTGCCTCGATGCCGCCGGCAACCGCAAGGTTGAGGTGACCAAGGATCCGTCCGGTGTGATCAAGCGCAGTCTGCGCCGCACCTACAACCAGCTCGGCCAGCTTTCGTCCGTGCTCAATCACGACGATGTGGCAACGCTGACGTACCCGACGGGTGACGGCTACGACGCCAACGGCAATGCGACCAATTCCAGCGACGGCCTCAGCGTCAAGACGCACCAGGACTACGATCCGCTCAACCGTCTGAAGACCACGATCCAGGACTATCTGGGTACCGATCCCGATACAGGCGGCACGACGACCGGCTACGTTTACGATGCGCGCGACAACCTGCGCACCGTGACCGATCCGGACGGCCTGGCCACCAACTACGACTACGACGGCCTCAACAACCTGACCGGCCTGCACAGCCCGGACACCGGCACGACCGGCTACACCTACGATCGGGCCGGCAACCGCATCACCCAGACCGATGCACGCGGCATCACCAGCACCTACACCTACGACGCACTGAATCGAATCACCGCCATCAGCGTCCCATCAGGCGCCGAGAATGTCGGATTCGCCTACGATCAAGCCAATTCGACCACCGGATGCACAACCTCCTATCCGCAAGGTCGACTGACCACGATGACCGATCCGTCCGGTCAGACGACGTATTGCTATGACCGGCGCGGCAATGTGTTGAAGAAGACCCAGCTCACCGCGGGTGTCACCCTCGTGGTGGCCTACACGTACACCTTGGCCGATCGCCTCGCCAGCCTCACCTACCCGAGCGGCGCCATCGTCAGCTACGTGCGCGATGCGGTGGGTCGCATCGTTCAGGTCAAACGCAAGATCGACGCCGCGTCAGCGAACGTAACGATCGTCTCGAATGCGAGTTGGAACCCGTTTGGGCCGCTCAATACCCTGACCTACGGCAACGGCCGTACGCTGACAAAAAGCTACGACCAGGACTACGCCATCGACAAGGTGGTCAGCTCGGATCCGAATGGACTCGTGCTCGATTTCAGCACCGATGTCATGGGCAATATCAAAGATGCCAGCAACAGCGTTGGTCCCGCAGTCAAGACACGCAAGTATCTGTACGACAATCTGTATCGCTTGAGTCGCGTCGATACCGGTAGCGATGTGCTCGTGGAGGACTATGCCTACAACAAGACCGGTGATCGCACGCTCAAGCAGTTGGGTGCGCAGGCGCCGCAGGTCTATACCTACTTGGTTGGGACGCATCGCCTTGGTAGTGTCGATGGGACTTCACGCACACTCGACGACAACGGCAACCTGATCAGTATCGATAGCGGTAGGGCACACCCGGAATTCACGTTCAACGAACGCAATCGCATGAGCGCCAGTCTTTTCAACGGCGCGACGAGAGCGACCTATGCCCTGAGCGGACGCGGCGAACGCGTGGCGAAGCTGGACCCGCTGGGGACGAACAGCCGGATTTACGCCTATGACGAAGCCGGGCATCTGCTGGGTGACTATCCGGTAGCGGCAAAACTCTACAAGGGAATCGAGAATCTGTATCTGGACGACATGCCGGTGGCGACCACAATCGGCGGCGCACTGAGCTACCTGGAAACCGATCATCTCGGCACGCCGCGCATCGCAGCCAATCCGGCGACGAATGCCCAACAATGGAAGTGGGATTTCTTTGCGGATGCGTTTGGTGGCAATGCGGCGACGATTGCGCCGAGTGGCGGGATTGATGTGAAGCTTCGCTATCCGGGGCAGCAATTTGATTCTGAGACGGGGTTGCATTACAACTACTTCCGGGATTATGAGCCGGGGACGGGGCGGTATGTTGAGTCGGATCCGATTGGAATGACTAGCAAAAATATGAGTACATACTCCTATGTTAGGGCTAGCCCGTTTAAATACGTGGATACGTTGGGCCTTGATTCGGAGATGTGCATGCGAACGTTTTATCCCATCCCCATGCCATACGCGAGACATTGCTTCCTGAGATTTAACGGGAATGATCGCGATACATCGAGCTATACAAATAAAGGGACGGATCAAGACGCAGCACCCGACTGGTGGCCGAAAACCTGCGAAGCAACTCATGGAGATCCGAATGATGATTGCCTTAAGAGGAATATGAAGCTCTGCAAGGGGGAGGACTACAATTTCACAGGAAATAATTGTTGTCATTGCGTGGAGAAGGCCATGAAGGCGTGCGGCATATCAATCCCGAAGAAAGACTGGCCGAACTTTCCGGTAAATCCAGGCCCTCAACCCGGAGAGCAGGGATATAAGCCCGGTCTTGGAGGATGAAGATTGTTGGATGATAGCCGTCTCGTTTTTGCATGGGCAGTAGGCATCGCGATTCTGTGCGGTGGAGCTTTGGTGTGGGCATTGACAATTGAGACTGGTCGATTTTCCCCCATAGCACTCGCCTTGTTCTGGCTATCTCCGCTCATTGCGTCAGTGCTCATTGCATATCTTTCTCCATTTAAGAAGGTATTCATGGGCATGCTCGCCGCGATTCCTGCGCTGGCAATCGTATTGGCTCTTAATGCCGCGTTTCAGGTGATGGGAAGGCAAGTTGACTTTACGGGATTTAGCGGGGCCATATCTCTAGCGGTTGCGTCGATTATCTGGATGCTTCCTCTCTGCTCAATTGGCGGGGTACTTGGTTCCTACTTATCGAGCCGACGAACGGAGGGACGGGCGTGAACGGGGAGGCGTGCACAAAAAAGGGGTCACACAAAAAAGGAGGCGTAAAAGGGGTCAGGTTCATTTATCCAAAGTATTCGTGGTGGATTTTGGTCTTCCACGAGGTCTGACGTCGACAATTCGATCAGTCAGAGCGGCGATCTTGCGGCGGAATTTGTCGCTGGCTCAGAAGCGTTGTTGCTGGGTGTGAAGGCGGAGATCGGTCACTTCGGTTTCGTCCAGAGCGTTGGCGAAAAGTGCCAGATAGGCAGCTTTGCGTGTCTCTGAGTTCCCAGAGAGAACCGGGACACCCATGATCGAGTAAAAGGGGTCAGGGTCATTTATCCAAAGAGCAAAAAAGGGGTCAGGTCTCAATACTGTTCGTTTAGATGACTTTTGAGTTACGCGTCGTTGGAATGCATCGTGGCTTCACCAAGAGCGTAAAAGGGGTCAGGTTCATTTATCCAAAGTATTTGTGGTAGATTTTGGTCTTCCGCGAGGTCTGACATCGACAATACGATCAGTCAGAGCGGCGATCTGGCGGCGGAATTTGTCGCTGGCCCAGATGCGTTGTTGCTGGGTGTGACGGCGGAGATCGGTCACTTCGGTTTCGTCCAGGGCGTTGGCAAAAAGAGCCAGATAGGCCGCTTTGCGTGTCTCTGAGCTCTGCCCAAGCAAGAGGTATGCAGGGTGTGACGTGATCTTGGGATCGTGCTGTTCCAGGGCATTGTGGCCGTGGCTTGACCATGGGTAGCCCGCAGGCGTTGCGACCATATGCGCCCGGACGGGGTTCATTTCGATGTAGCGATAGCAGGTGAGCACATAGTAAGCGTCCGGCCACGACACCTCGCATTGCTGCGCAGTGTGGGTTAGGCCGCAGGCTTCCAGCGATGCGGCAGCAGAGTGTCGATGTCGCGATCAAGGGTGGTTGGCAGACGTGTCAGCACGTCGGTTAGCCAGGCGAGTGGTTCGTGGCCGTTGGCCTTTGCGGTGGCGAGCAGACTCATGATGGCGGCGGCCCGTTTGCCGGCGGTTTCGGAGCCGGCAAACAACCAATTCTTGCGTCCCAGGGCGATGGGCCGGATTGCATTCTCGATCGGGTTGTTGTCGATCGGGTAGCTGCCGTCCTCGGCATAGCGGATGAGGGCTGGCCAACGACGCAAGGTGTAGTCGATGGCATTGGCCGTACCGCTATCGTCCAGGATGGTGGGACGCAGCATTTCCAGCCAGGACTTGATGGTATTGAGCGTTGGCACGGCATGGCGCTGACGATGGGCGAGTCGTTCCTCGACCATCATCGCCTTTGCCTCGGCCTCAATGCGATACAGCGCCGCGATGCGCTCGATCGCCTCCTGGGCGACTTTGCTGCCGCTGGCTTTGTACCGATCAACAAACTTGCGCCGCGCATGCGCCCAGCATGCAAGCTCGGCCACGCCTTTTGCGAACAGGGCTTTGTAGCCACCGTAGTCGTCAACCATCAGCGCGCCGCCATACGTGCCGAGAAAATCCCTGGCATGTTGTCCGCTGCGGCTGGTGCAGAAGTCGAAGGCGATGATCGGCGGTCCGATGCCGCTACGATACGCAAATAGATAGCTGCGATGAATCGTGCCCTTGCCGGGCTTGAGCATGCCGACGGTTGTTTCATCGGCGTGCAGGATCGTCTGATTGCGTAGCTCGCCCTGCAAGCGATCCACCAAGGGCTGCAAGGCCACGCCGCATGCCCCGATCCACTCGCCTTGGGTCGAGCGTGGGATATCGACTCCACTGCGGGCGTAGATGGCTTCCTGCCGATACAGCGGCAAGTGATCGACATACTTGGCCACGATGACGTGGGCCAGCAGATCCGGTGCGGCGATGCCGCGATCAATCACCGTCGGTGCCACCGGCACCGCCGTGATCGTTTCGCACGCGCGACACGCGTACTGCGGATAGACGTCGCGGCGTACGAAGAAGGTCAACGGCTTGCATGACAGTTTTTCGCTGACATGGTCACCGATGTGGCTGAGTGCGCCACCGCACTGGCCACACGCGCACCTCGACGGTTCATGCCGGGTCTCGACCCGCTCCAGATCTTCGGGCAACGCACGGCGCTTGGGGGACAGACGCGGACGCGCGGGCGCGGCGTCTGTCGACGCTGACGATTGCAGCGCTTCCAGTTCGGCCTCCACGGCGGCGATGTCCGCCGCCATGGTCTCTTCGAACAAGTGCCGCTGGGCCGGATCCATCTTCTCCGAGCGCGCCGCGAACTGGATCCGGCGCAGCCGCGCGATCTCGGCGGTGAGCTTGGCGATGTTGGCGTTGCGCTCGGTGATGGTGCGCTCGTGGCGGGCGATGAGGTGATCGCGTTCGGCGATGCAACGCTCGTGATTGGCGATGACTTGCAGCTTCTCAACCACCAACGCGCGTAGCGTTTGAACGTCGGTGATGGCGTCGAGTTGCGTGTGATCCATGAATCACAGAGTAGCCATTTACACCCGCTTTGCCAAGTCCTTTTGCGCGCTCAATCGACGCCAATCCACACCGGCACACAACCAGGCAAATTGCTCCGGCTGCAGTGACCAGGTTTGGCTTCCGGAATGCGGCCAGATGAAGCGTCCCTGCTGCAGCCGACGCACCGCCAGCCACGTTCCCTGCGCATCGCAACACAGCACCTTGATGCGTGTTGCCGCGCGGTTGCGAAAGACGTAAGCAGTACCCTCCATCGGATTGCGATCCAGATGCTCACGCACATACACCAGCAATCGATCCATCCCACAGCGCAGATCCATCGGGGCCGTCACCAACCACCAACCCGTTGGACTCAGCATGTCAGCAACGCCTGCAGCGTCGGCAACCAGCGTGCCGATGCCATGCCGAGGGGCAACTGCACCTGCAAGCCATTCGGCAAGCGCACTTCGATCGCCCCAGCGACCGACTCCGGCTCGCCAACCAGGATCGGCATCAGCGAAAGCGATGGCGGCACCAACAGCGGCCGACTCAACACGCGCCGCCAATAGCCAAAACTCGGCAAACTCAAAGCATGCTGACGGCAATACGCTACCTGAGTCAGGCCGCTGCTCTGCCATCCTGCCAGGTGACCCTTCCAAAACTCCGACTTGCTGACCATACGTGCGCTCCATTGTTAACGAGCGCATATCGCAGCAAACCCGAGCGGCGAGTTACAGGTGTCGTGGGCAGTCGCTTACAGCACATAGGCGTCGCTGCCCACGATAGCCGCCTTGAAGCGACCCTCCCACAGCGTGCCCGTGCGTCGATAGTTAGAATTGAAGGAGCCAACATAGCGCCGTCCAATTGCTTGCATCATGCGTGACACGCCGCCGACTTCGGTTGGCGTCACCAGCAGATGCACGTGATTTGTCATCAGGACATAGGCGTGGATCGCACAATCATGATGATTGGCTGCTTCTCTGAATTCCTGGAGGTAGCGTTGATAGTCGGTTTTCTGTGCGAAGCAGGGTTGGCGATCGACGCCCCTCTGTACGACATGTTGCGCGATGCCTGGTAGATCAAAACGTGGCTGCCTGGCCATACTGCCCTCCTTGGTGGAGCAATCAGTATCCTCAAACATCGATGGCGTTGCTGTCGCTTCCTTACGACACAGCGTGTAAGATTTTGGAGCGATTTCGTGTAGGAAATGAACCTGACCCCTTTCGTGGTAGAGATCCCGGGCGGGCCGGGCCGACCGGCGTTCATCAGCACGACGGCAACCGGCTGCAAGGCGACACCGCGCACGTTCACCCTGACATGGGGCGTATCAAGCAATGCAACCCGTTACGAACTGAAGCAAAGAAACGACACTGATTCGACCGAATCATCCATTCCGGCGACCGGTACGTCAATCACACTCACCCGCAGCAGCGCCCCGTACGACATAATCGTCTACAACTATCAAGTGCGTGGTTGCAATGCCGCGAACGTCTGCTCGGCATGGAATGCGGGCAATCCGCCCAGCGACTACGCCTACGTCTGTATTGGCACGCCACTCTCGCCCAACGCGCCACTGGTGAGCACAGTACGCTACCTGCACACCGATGCGCTCGGCAGCCCGGTCGCTGAAACCAATGAAACCGGCAGCGTGGTCAAGCGTACGCGCTATGAGGCCTACGGCGCGCCGACCGATGGCATCTACGCCGACGGCCCCGGCTACACCGGCCATGTCACCGACGAGGCGACCCGGCTGACGTATATGCAGCAGCGGTATTATGATCCGATGGCGGCGCGGTTTTTGAGTCTGGATCCGGTGACGACGGATGCGAGTACGGGGGTTGGGTTTAATCGGTATGGGTATGCCAATAACAACCCTTACAGGTTTGTGGATCCGGATGGACGGCAATCGTTTCCATTTGGAATAACGCCAGGGCAGGCGGAATATGCTCGTGCTGCGGATGCGGCGCGAGCAAATTATGGCAAGGCCCTCGCGCCGGTGGCTGAAGCGATATCCTTTGCGTTGCCTAAGGCTGCCTTTGTCGAAGGAGGAGCTAGCGTAGATGTCGGAGCTGCAGCGCCAAGCGTAAGTGCGACCGGGTCTGTCGGCGTACATATGCCGTTTGCTGAAGGCTCTCCGAACAATTTTTACGCTTCTGGTGGAGTTATGGCCGCTGGTCCAAATTCGTCAGCCTCCCTACCCGCTGCTACTGAGGGAACTCTTCAATTTGCAGCGGGCGCGTCGGTCAGTCCAGGACTATCTTTTGGAATCACTAATGCGCCAACTGTGAGTACATTTAGCGGGCAAACCTCAAGCGTAAGGGTGGATACTCCCGCAGTTACAATTCAAGGATCATTGAGCAGCGGTGGAATATGGTCACTATCGGTCGGTACACCGGCGGCAGGTATTAGTGCGGCAAAACAGGAGGTCAATACGATTCCATTGACGGAGAAAATGCAGTGAAAGAAGCCATCGTTCATCAGGTTCCTTTGATCATTTCCATCATAGGAATATATTGCTTCGCTGGCTTTATTTCTTTGTTTGTTTTTCGTGCTGTGCTCATCGCAATTCTCAAGAGACATGGGAAATTTGAATCAATGGGGTCGCCTGCTGTCCTAAATTTGGCTAACCTGCTTCCGGTCAGGATGTACATGATGGGCTCATACATGAGCGCGAGTGAAAAATATACGGTTAAGCTATATTTAATTTTGTTTGCATCCGTTTTGTTAGCTTTAGTTGTCACGGTCGGATTTATATTGGTGTATAGGACTTAACTATCGATCTTAAGGTTTAAGCCACCGGCTTTGGCCGGTCAGCTTTAGCTGCCAAACTCGCCATGTCGAGGAGGTGCGGCATGGAACAACCGGGACACCCACAATCCTGATTGACTCGAAGCCGCAAGCGAAACTTCGCCCTCGGCGAGTCAATCAGATGAGGAGCAAAGGGTCAGGTGGTGAGTTCAATTCCGAAGTGCAACACCCAACGCAGTGAAGTGGCCCAGGTGCGGTAGCCTGCGCCCCTTCACCGGCAAGTGGAGTTGCACATGAACTATTCGCACCTGAGCCAAGATCAACGCTACCAGATTCAGCGGCTTCATCGTGATGGGGTTTCCAATGCTTGGGTAGCGCGTCTAGTTGAATGCGCACCAAGTACCGTCAGTCGTGAGCTGAAACGGAATTCGAGCGAAGGTCGCTATTACGCCAAGCAAGCGCAAGACATGGCCGTTGTTCGGCGTCACAAGGCCAGCTCCTGCCCGCGCATCAGCCTTTCAGAATGGCGGATCGTCGAGGATCACTTGCGTCAAGAATGGAGCCCCGAGCAGATTGTTGGAAGCGGAGCGGTCGATATCAGTATCGAGCGCATCTATCAGCATATTGCTCAGGATCGCCAACGTGGCGGAGATCTCTGGAAGTGCCGAAGGCGACGGCGCAAGCAGCGGCGCAATCGCTGTGGAAAGCCCCGGGATCGTCAACGTTTTGGCGGGAAGCGCATCCACGAACGTCCAGCCATCGTGGAAACCCGACAGCGCACCGGTGATTGGGAAGGCGACACCATCGTCGGCAAAGGGAGCGCGCGCATCGTTACGCTGGTCGAGCGCAAAACCGGTCTGTTGCGAATGCGCCGAGTGGCCAACGGTGAAGCCGATCCAACCCGCCGCGCCATTCTCAGAGCGCTGGAGCCGCTCAAGGCGCGTGTGCATACGCTCACTTGGGACAACGGCAGCGAATTTGCCGAGCACGCGATGATTGATATAGCGCTGGACGCAAACAGCTACTTCGCTGACCCTCATGCTGCCTGGCAGCGCGGCAGCAACGAAAACACCAACGGCCTTGTTCGCCAATACCTGCCAAAAGGCTGCAATCTAGCCAACTTCTCCGATGCCGACATCCAACGCATCGAAGACACGATCAATCGACGCCCGAGAAAGCGGTTAGGATTCAAAACACCGGAACACGTCTTCAGCCGTTCCTTCAACCGTGTTGCGCTTCAGAGTTGAACTCACCGCCCTCGGCGCGGGAAGTTCGCGACGGGTCACAGGGTTTATGCCAATAACAATCCTTACAGATTTACTGATCCGGATGGACGCGAAGCGCGGACAATCGATGGAAAAATTTACGAATCACGCGCGCAGTCGGATCCGAAGGGCTTGGTTGGTCATGATTTGTATTTGAATTCCAAGGGCAATGCGGAATGCGTTGAACTAGTTAAACAAACTGTCGGGGAAAACATGTCGACCACGACTTGGCGCGCAGGAGACCCTGTTTCAAGTGAAACACCCGCAGGCACTGCAATAGGTAACTTTAACGAGAAAGGAACGTTCGATACTAAAGATACCGGGCAGCACGCCGCAATTCTGACGGAGCCTACAAAGGCCGACGGCAGCATCAAAGTCGTCGACCAATGGAAGAGCATGCAAGACGATGGCGAGAAAGTTCACGAAAGATCGATCCAAAAGCAGAGTTCTGTAAGTCCAACGCCGAGCAACAACGCGAAAGATTTCAAGGTCATTCTCTTTGAAAAGAAAGACAACTAGCAGTTCAATGGTGACGCCACATGCGCAACAAAATTCGATTGGGAATGTATTGCTTCGCGATACTGTTTTCGCTTGCTGCTCAAGGTCAAGAGTGTCCGGGATCGATAGAGATCGATCAGGTTTTTCGAGGCGATCTTACTGACTGGAATGCATTAAATGAAAAATCCACTCACTTGCTCTCGGGTATCGAGGTGGTTGAGGGGAAGCTGCACTCGGATGCGGGAGAGAACGCTGTTCTCAAGCCTGTTTCCGACTCTGGGAACTACACGTGGAAGTTTCTATCGAAGATTGGAGATGGTGAGGTTTGGATGCTGTGCAAGTATCGAGGAACTCAAGTTCGATTGAGCCGACGCATTGTGCCAAACGCGACTGGATGCAGGATCAGGAAGTTCGGTTCAGAGGTTGGCGAGGCGAAGCTTTCTGTGCGAGCTTATTGTGATTAGACAGGATCGATGGGGTCAGGGATCCACGCGGCAAAGGGGTCAGGTTCATTTATCCAGGGATCGATGGGGTCAGAGCCATTGATCGATGTGATCTGATCGATGGGGTCAGAGTCGAATGGCGCTGACTTAAGCCCAAGCCCTTGATCTAAAAAGTGAAATCGGCTCCAAATGCTAAGGTGAAGCTACTAGACACCACCGCTAGCAAAAGGAGCCGACCTCGATGCATCCTAATCGCCGCGATCGTTCGCAGCAACGCCGCACGTTGCGTCAGATCCGCAAGACGGATGCCTATGCGTTCTTCGACCTGCTGACCGACGATGCCACGCTGGATCAAGTCGAATCGCTGTTGCCGGCCCATCGTGAGCGCTTGCTGCCGCCGACGGAGACGTTGGCGATGTTCATGGCTCAGGCGATGAATGCCGATCGCTCCTGTCAGAACGCGATCAACGAATTCTCGGCACGCCGCGTGAACGGTGGACTGAGTGCCTGCAGCGCATCAACGGGAGCCTATTGCCGCGCACGCAAGCGCCTGCCGCAAGAGATGGTTTCCTCGTTGGTGTGTTTCACCGGGCAAGCGATGACCTCCTCAGTGCCGCCTGCCGGGACATGGCGAGGGCGACCGGTTCGCTTGGTCGATGGCACGACGGTATCGATGGCCGATACCCCTGAGAACCAGGCCGTGTTTCCTCAATCGAGGTCGCAGAAACCTGGGTTGGGTTTTCCGATCTGTCGCCTGTTGGCAATGTTCTGCCTGTCCAGCGGTGCCGTGTTGGATGCAGCAATATCGGCGACTCTGGGTAAGGGTACGGATGAGCAAACGCTGCTGCGCAGCCTGCTGGATCGACTCGAAGCCGGAAGCGTGCTTATCGGAGACGCGTTCTTTCCAACCTACTTCTTGTTGGCCGAGCTCAAGCGACGTGGGGTCGACGGGATCTTCGAGCAACACGGCTCGCGTCACCTGAGCACTGATTTTCGTTGTGGCAGCCGCCTCGGTGAACGCGATCATGTGATCGAATACGAAAAGCCGAAACTGAAACCGTCATGGATGACGGAAGTGGACTATGCACAGGCACCCGACCGCTTGACGGTTCGCGAGTTGCATGTGGGTGGAAAGACGTTGGTGACGACACTTCTGTGCGCCAAGCAAGCGCCCAAGAACGAACTCAAGTTGCTCTATCGGCGGCGCTGGCAAGTCGAATTGGATTTTCGCCACCTGAAAACCACGATGGGCATGGATGTGCTCAGCAGCAAGAGCCCGGCCATGGCCGTCAAGGAAATCTGGGTACACCTGCTGGCCTACAACCTCATCCGCCGGATGATGCTGCAAGCGGCCTGCATCGAGGGTGTGCAACCGCACCTGTTGAGTTTCAAGCACGCGCTGCAACTGTGCATCGCATGGCGACACGCAGTGACCCACCTCGATTCGAATGCGGCCAATCTTCTGCTTTGCCTCATCGCAAGACGTCGTGTCGGAAAACGCCCTGGACGCATCGAGCCACGCGCCATCAAACGAAGGCCGAAACCCTTTCCACTATTGACCAAACCCCGGCATCTCGCCCGCGAACAAGTACGACTTTATGGTCATCCGAAAAAGCTTAAGTAAGTGCCATTCGGGTCAGAGTCATTGATCCCGGTGGCGGCAGGAAGCCCAGGGAGACGCATGGCCAGTTCTAGCTTTGCAGCATCGGGTTCGGCGTCAGCGCTTACGCCCAATCGCTGACCCGCCGCTCTCACACAACCGAAGTCGACCCCAACGCCCAGCCCCTGCGCTGGGCGTTGTCGTTTCAGCGCCCGGCTTGGGCGAGCAGGGAATCGAGTACTTCGCTGACGACGCGCTGGCGTGCCTTGGGAAGTTGGCTGACGCGTTCGAGTTGCTGTTGCAGCTTGAAGTAAAAGGGGTCAGGTTCATTTATCCAAAGTATTCGTGGTAGATTTTGGTCTTCCGCGGGGCCTGACGTCGACAATACGATCAGTCAGCGCGGCGATCTGGCGGCGGAATTTGTCGCTGGCCCAGATGCGTTGTTGCTGGGTGTGACGGCGGAGATCGGTCACTTCGGTTTCGTCCAGGGCGTTGGCAAAAAGAGCCAGATAGGCCGCTTTGCGTGTCTCTGAGCTCTGCCCAAGCAAGAGGTATGCAGGGTGTGACGTGATCTTGGGATCGTGCTGTTCCAGGGCATTGTGGCCGTGGCTTGACCATGGGTAGCCCGCAGGCGTTGCGACCATATGCGCCCGGACGGGGTTCATTTCGATGTAGCGATAGCAGGTGAGCACATAGGCGTCGCTGCCCACGATAGCCGCCTTGAAGCGACCCTCCCACAGCGTGCCCGTGCGTCGATAGTTAGAATTGAAGGAGCCAACATAGCGCCGTCCAATTGCTTGCATCATGCGTGACACGCCGCCGACTTCGGTTGGCGTCACCAGCAGATGCACGTGATTTGTCATCAGGACATAGGCGTGGATCGCACAATCATGATGATTGGCTGCTTCTCTGAATTCCTGGAGGTAGCGTTGATAGTCGGTTTTCTGTGCGAAGCAGGGTTGGCGATCGACGCCCCTCTGTACGACATGTTGCGCGATGCCTGGTAGATCAAAACGTGGCTGCCTGGCCATACTGCCCTCCTTGGTGGAGCAATCAGTATCCTCAAACATCGATGGCGTTGCTGTCGCTTCCTTACGACACAGCGTGTAAGATTTTGGAGCGATTTCGTGTAGGAAATGAACCTGACCCCTTTCGACAGACCCCTTTCGACACCAGCGTACCGGCTCCTTGTGGGAAGGGCGCTACAAGTCAACGATTGACGATGCCGACACGTATCTGTTGACGGTGTGCCGCTATATCGAGTTGAACCCGGTGCGTGCCGAGATGGTAAGCCACGCCTCGGAATACCCGTGGTCGAGCTACCAGGGCAATGCGGTTGGAAAGCACATCGAATTGCTGACACCGCATCGGCTCTATCGGCGTCTGGGCAAGACCGAAGAAGAACGACAAGGTGCCTACCGCGCACTCTTTCGCGGGAGGATGCCGGAGCGTGAAGTGACGGCGATACGCGAGGCGACAAACAAGTCGTGGGTGCTGGGAAGCGATCGATTCAAGGCGCAGGTCGAGGCCAAAACCGGACGCCAACCGGCTCCATCGGGACGCGGTGTGGACAGGAAGTCTGTTGACTTTCGGAAGGCCAGGAATCAATTGTTCTGAACCTATTGATCTAATCGGTCACGATCAACCGAAATCGGCGGTCACGCCATACCGAAACGACCGGTCACGGCTTAGCGAAATGGGCGGTCACGATGGGCCGGAATGCGCACTCGGAGGATGCGGCGATGTACAGTAGATAAATTCCACGTAAGCAGCCGACGTGCTCAAATGTACGAGATCTCGAGAAAATCTGATGACGTTGCCGATAGAAAATCTCGATTGGATTGACGTGGTGGGAGCTAGAGTTGATGGCGGATTGGATTTAGGTATCTCTTGCTTCGGGGATCTAGATGCGTCCCTTGTCACGCTTGATTCGCTTCGAAATAAGGTTAGAAACTACTTGAGGGAGGTTTTGTGGGCAACGAATCCTACTATTCGGGAACGCTATGGGCGTCAAGCGAACTCACGGATTCGAATTTTGATTTGGTTTTCACATTTCGTTTTCCCAGAAGCACAAAAGCAAATCAATGAGTTGCAGCGCGAGGCGGAAATTTCTGGTGTGGAATTGCTTCTGGAGCGGCGACCGGAGTAATTGCTGGAAAGGGGGGGCAGGGTCGAATGGCGCTGACTTAAGGCACCAGCCTCCTCTGACCCTATTGATTCGTCGACAAGAAATGAACCCGACCCCATTTGAAAATGACCATGATGGATCTCGCTGTCTCGATTCCGCTTCTGCGTGCTGCGCGGCCCAACTTTCTGAGCCTGACGCCGATCTGTGTCCTGATCGGAATCGGTGCCGCGATTCAAAGCGACGTGCAAGTATCCGTAGCTGACGGCATGCTCGTATTGATCGGTGCATTGATGGCGCATGTCAGCGTCAATCTGCTCAACGAATACGATGACTTCCGCTCGGGCCTCGACCTGCTGACGGTACGAACCGCATTCAGTGGTGGCAGCGGGAGCCTGCCGGATCACCCCGAAGCTGCTTCGGCTACCCGAGTTGCCGGACTGGCGTGTCTGGCCGTCACTGCGGTGATCGGTCTCTACTTTGTCTACGAAAAGGGTGTTGCGCTGCTGCCGCTCGGGCTGAGCGGTCTGCTTCTTGTTCTCGTTTACACTCCGCTGGTCACGCGTCGGCCGCTATTGTGCCTGTTCGCTCCAGGTGTCGGATTTGGTCCGCTGATGGTCATGGGAACAGCGTATGCGATCACGGGCAGTTACTCATGGATCGCAGTCGCGGCATCACTGCCTCCTCTATTGCTGGTGAGTGAACTCCTTCTGATCAACCAATTTCCAGATATCGATGCGGATCGGCAGGTGGGACGCAAACATTTTCCGATCATATGGGGCCGTCGACGCAGCGCGGTCTTGTTCGGCATCCTGGTTGTGGCGGCATTCGCCGCGGTGGCGATCGGTGTTGGTATCGGGGTACTTCGGCCCCTGGTGCTGCTCGGTCTCTTGCCTCTGCCGGCGGGATTGTTTCTGGCACGGCAGGTGTATGTTCACGCCGAGGATCAGGAAAGACTGGTTACCTGCATGGGCATCAACATAGCGGTGATCCATGTCACCTTGTTGCTTGTCGCCATCGGCATGTTGTTCGGCTGATACAAGCTTCAGCGAATTCAGGATGGCTGGTTTCGGCAGCGTTTCATGGCGACGATCTCCGCAAATCGGGCATCGTGGCGGATGCCGCTCCGACTGAATTCATTCAAGTTCGACGTACGCGCGCAAAGGCGCGTGGGCCGGCTCAATAGGGTTCCTTGACCAGGAAACCACGCGGGATCTTTTCCTCGAGTGGCGCGCCACTGAGTTTCGGCATCACCGGAGCCGGGGCGGGCGGCTCGCGTTTGGGCAGTTGCTTGAGCAGGTGGTCGATGAGGTTGAGGCGGCCGCGCTTCTGGTCATTGAAATTGACCACGAACCACGGCGCAAAGACGGTGTGTGTGGTCTTGAGCATCGCGTCGCGGGCCTTTCCGTAGGCGGCGTATTGCTGGCGCGCCTTGATGTCGATCGGTGACAGCTTGAAGCGCTTGGCCGGATCTTCGGCGCGCTCCTTGAAGCGTTGTTCCTGTTCTTGCTGATCGACGCTGAGCCAGTACTTGAGCAGGATCAATCCATCGTTGGTGATCAGGCGCTCGAACAGCGGGCAATCGATCAGGAACTGCTTGTGTTGGGCCGGTGTGCAGAAGCCCATGACCGGTTCGACGCCGGCGCGGTTGTACCAGCTTCGATCGAACAGGACGAGCTCGCCGGCGCTCGGCAGTTGACTCGCGTAGCGCTGGAAATACCACTGACTGCTCTCGCGATCGTTCGGTTTCTGCAGGGCAACCGTGCGCACATGGCGATTGTTGAGCGAGCCTTCGATGGCCTTGATCACGCCGCCTTTGCCGGCCGCATCGCGGCCTTCGAAAACGATCACGACACGCTGGCCGGTGGCGATGATCCAGTGCTGCAGATCAATCAATTGACCCTGCAGCTTTTCAAGGGCTTCTTCGTATTTCTTGCGCTTGATTGGTTTCATCGAGCGTCTGGCCTCTGTTGGAGTGTGAAGTCAGCGCTCGCCAAGGCGTGGGCGCAGGCCGACGAGGTTGCAGGGCTTGGTGCGGGCGTCGAGCTGGCTCTGGATGATTTTTTCCCAGGCCGTGCGGCAGGCCGAGCTTGAGCCGGGCAGGCAGAAGATGAAGGTCTGGTTGGCGAGGCCGGCGAAGGCGCGCGATTGCAGGCTCGATGTGCCGATTTCCTCGATGCTGATGGCGCGGAACATCTCGCCGAAGCCGGGCATGAGCTTGTCGAGCAGGGGCTCGATCGCCTCGGGAGTCGAGTCGCGACCTGTGAAGCCGGTGCCGCCGGTGACGAGGATCCCGTGGACACTTTCGTCGGCGATCCACTGCGAGACGACGGCGCGCATGCGGTACACGTCATCCTTGACCAGGCATCGTTCGTGGACTCGATGACCGCTTGCGGTCAGGGCATCGACGAGGTAATTGCCCGAGGAATCATTTTCCGCAGTGCGAGTGTCGGAAACGGTGAGGACGCAGAGCGTCATCGGAATGAATTCGCTGGTTGGTTTCATGCTGGCAGCTTAGATCGGCGCGGGTTTGAAATCCAAGGAAACTTGAAAGATCAAAGCTACCGTCATTCCGGCGGCTCTGAACAGCCGAATGGCTGGTCAAGCCGGGATGAAGCAGAGAGGAGTGCCAGTTTTGCGTGTAGTCCCGCTGCATCAATTCATTCAATCAACAGGCGCCGGTGGCAGCCCCCGGCGCTGGCGGTCGACCATCCGCTGCACGAGGCTCAGGAAGTCATCGGTAAATCCTTCCATGTCGAACAGGCCGCTGGCCTGCCTGGATTGCTCAAGCTGCGCACGCAACGCGGTACGCGCGATCGGATCGTTGCCGATGTGCGTGGCGATCTCGACGTAGGCATCGTCATCGGCGGCATTGAGTTTGTCCATGCCGAGGTGATGGTTGAGGCTGGCGGCAACGCGGGCGGCAAAAGTTTCACCGGCTGTGGTCAATACCGGGCAGCCTGCCCATAGCGCATCGGAGGCAGTGGTATGCGCGTTGTATTGCGCGGTATCGAGGAAAAGATCGGCATGTCGATAGCGGGAGAGGTAGTCGGCGTGGGCCAGCTTTGGCATGAACACGATCCGATCCGTATCGACTCCTGCCCGGGTGGCGATCGAGCGCAGATTGGCGTCGCTGGTTTCCGGGCCTGACAGCAGCCACAGGATTGAATCGGGCACCGCCTTGAGGATGGTCAGCATGCGGCCGACGCTGCGCGGATCGAGTTTGTAGCTGTTGTTGAAACAGACAAAGACGACGCCGCTTTCAGGCAGGCCGCATTCGCGGCGCGATGGCGGTTCGGCGACGATCCGGCCCGGATCGGACGGCTGGAAACAGCGCGGCAGCCAGGCCACACTTTCGGAGAAATGGCGGCGCATGTCGGCCGTCAACACCTGCCGATCGGCGATCACATAGTCGATCCAGGGTGCGCCTGAGGTGCCCGGATAGGCCAGCCAGTTGATCTGGATCGGGGCCGGGCGCAAGGCCAGTGCCTCACTGATGTGGCCGCCGCACCAGACGCCCAGGTCAATCAACACATCGAGTTCGCATTCGGCAATGCTCGCGGCCATGGCCGGTGCGGACATGCCGCCGATCTCATGCCATTGGCGCGCGCTGGCACAGAGGCGCTGCTGCATCGGCGAGCCATCGGCGGCTACGACTGCGAAAAGATGAAGATCGACATCACGCCGATGCAATGCCTCGAAGAAGGCGACAATCAACAGGCCGGTCGGATGCTTGCCAAAGCCGTTCGAGGCGAAGCCGATGCGCATGGGGGCGTCCGCTTCGCGTCGGGGAAACCGGGAGCGCGCCTTGTCCTGCAGCGGATCGACACGCTGGGCGATGCTCATCGCGAAGTTGCGTGCGCAGCACAATTGTTCGGCGGAACTGGCCGGTTCGGCGAGAAAGCCGAATGGCGTCACATCCGCAGCGGCATTTGCGACCGCGTGGCGCAGTCTGTCCGATAGCGCATCGAGATTCGTCCAGTCGCACAGTTGGCGCTTGATGAACAGGTGTTGCGCGAGCGCACCGCTGAGGTCGGGATCGAGCTTGAGTGCACGCGCATGTGCCGCCGCCGCCATGCCGGGGCGCTTCTGCTCATCGGCGATCTGGCCGAGCTGATACGGGAACCGGGCATCGTTCGGAGCGACCCGCTCACCCTCGATGCAGGTGGCGGCCGCGTCGTCGAACCGACCTTGTCCATTGAGCGATTGCGCGAGCAGCAGGAGCGCCTCGGGATGGGCTGTCTGCTTGAGGATCATGCGCACGATGCGTTCGCTTTCGATGGGCTGATCAAGCGCCAGTTCGGCTGCCGCCAGGTTGAGCCAGGCACCGAGAAACTCAGGTGCGGCGCGTGTCGCGGCGAGGTAGGCATCGCGTGAGCCTTGCGCATCGCCCACCGCACGCCGTGCATTGCCGATGCCATTGAGTACGGCCGGATGTCCCGGGGCGATGAGCTGGGCGGATTGCAGCACGATCAGGGCTGCGCGTGCATCGTTGCGGGCGAGCAGGGCGCTGCCGAGATTGCACAGGGTTTCGATCGACGACGGATCGATGGCACGCGCGGCCTCGAGCACGCTGATTGCGTCGTCGATCCGGTTCATGCCGAGCAGGGCGATGCCATGCAGACGGGCCGGTTCGACCGCCGCCGGAAACTGCAGGCGCGTCTTTGCCGCGAGATCTGCGGCAAGATCGGGGCGGCCCTGGCCAATCAGGGCGGCGATGTGGTCGAGCTGCTCGTTCATCGGAGGTTTGCGTTGCGTCGGTTGTCTACGGTAGCGAAGCCGCTCGCGGGTGTCATCCACATGGCCGCCCGACGTGCCTGCCGGTTTTCTTCCCGAGCCAAACGTCAACCGCCGCATTGCCCGCGTCGCCGCGTACGCGCATCATCCGCCGCATGGAAAAACAAGCCCACGCCATTCTTGCCTCCGCTGCCGCCTCGCCCGTCCACAGCGCGGCGATGGTGGCCAATTGCGTTGCCTATGGTGCCGATGGCAAGCGCATCGGCGACATCAGCCTCGATGCGATCAGCGATGTGCTGGAGCGCCCGGATACCTTTGTCTGGGTCGGCCTGATCGAGCCGGACGAGGCCTTGCTGGAAAAGTTGCAGGAAGAATTCGGTCTGCACGACCTGGCCATCGAAGATGCGCACAACGCCCACCAGCGCCCGAAGATCGAGGCCTATGGGGATTCGTTGTTCATCGTTGCGCAGACCGCCCAGGTCGTCGACGCGTCGATCCAGTTCGGCGAGACGCATATCTTCGTCGGCAAGCGCTATCTGGTCACCGTGCGCCACGGCGCATCGCTTTCCTACGCACCGGCGCGGCGCAGTTGCGAGCAATCCCCCGAGATGCTCATGTTCGGGCCAAGCTATGGCTTGTACGCGGTGCTTGATTTCATCGTCGACAATTTCATGCCGATCGTGCGCAGCTTCCGCGAGGATCTGCAGGAGCTCGAGGAGGACATCTTCGAGGATACCTTCAAGCGCGACACGATCAGGCGTCTGTATAACTTGAAAAAAGAACTGGTCACGCTGCGCCTGGCGATCGGTCCGTTGCAGGACATCCTCAACCAGCTCACGCGCATGCATCCGGGCCTGCTGCGCGACGAGGTGCGACCCTACTTCCGCGATGTCTATGACCATGCTGCACGCATCAACGAATCAACCGACACGATGCGCGAGATGCTCACCGCCGCCTTGAGCGTCAATCTATCCCTGGTCACCGTGGCCCAGGGCGAAGTGGTCAAGCGCCTCGCCGGTTGGGCTGCCCTGCTTGCCGCACCGACCCTGCTGACAAGCTGGTACGGCATGAACTTCCACCACATGCCCGAACTCGACAAGCCCTGGGGTTATCTCGCGATGATCGGATTCACCGCCTGCGTCTGCGGTGGATTGTTCTGGCTGTTGCGCCGGGCGAAGTGGCTTTGATGTCAGCGCTGGTTTCGCAAGTGCAGGTTTCCGGCGATCGGAATTGGAAGCATCGGGCTTGATGGCCTCTCTCATCCAACATAACGTAACTCATTGATTGGCAAGGTGTGCGGCCAGCATGTTTTTCCTTCTCCCGGGGGGAAGGAAAAACTGCCGCCTCGACCCGCGAAACCACACCCCCATGTCAGGTGCGCGACAGCGCGCCACCGAAGCTGGAGCGTGGACTCCCACGAAGGATCGGGTGAGTGACGGCTCGGGATTCGATGGTGCGTGTGATGTCGTCGTTTCGTCGCAGGAAGCGGCTTCAGTCGCGATGTCTTTTCAGCCACCATCATGACAAGTGCATCGCTGCTGCTTGCGGCTGGTCAAACCGATCCCGCAGCTCGTGCTCACGGCTCACGGCTTTCCGACTCCCCACTCCCCACTCCCCACTCCCCACTCCCCACTCCCCACTCCCCACTCCCCACTCCCCACTCCCCACTCCCCACTCCCCACTCCCCACTCCCCACTCCCCACTCCCCACTCCCCACTCCCCACTCCCCACTCCCCACTCCCCACTCCCCACTCCCCACTCCCCACTCCCCACTCCCATCATCAGCGCTCGATGGTTTCGTGTTCGATACGCGCCGGTCGATCGTCGCCACGGATCACGCTGAACTCGCCGTCGATGATGTCGCTCGCGGGAGAATTCGGGCGGCCAGGTGAGACGGGTTTACGTTTCGAGCGCAGTAGATGGATCAGATACCAGATCGCCCCGATGACCATCATGGCGAGGAAGGCGAAAAAGCCGATCGCAAGCACGCCGATCACCGCAAGCAGGCCGAGAACGCCGCCGATGAGACGCAACAGCGGATTGCGTGGACGCAGGCTGGACTGGAAAACGAACATCAACCTCTCCTCGACTCAGGCCCGGAGCGCAGAACTCTGGGGGCAGCGCTTCCGGACGGGTATTCTTGGGGCAGAATCACTCTCCCACAAGTGTCCATGGTTTGCATGAGCGAGTCCGACGCCCTTTGCCGTGTTGACGATATCCCCGACAACGGGGCCATATCGGTGCATGTGGAATCCTCGACCGGGGGTTTCGACATCATCCTCATGCGCCAGGGCGAGGAGGTCTTCGGTTACCACAACGAGTGCCCGCACCAGGGCCGCAATCTCGATTACGCGCCGGGCAAATTCCTGATCAAGCAGGGCTGCATCATGTGCGCGGCCCACGGAGCGCTGTTCAAGGTGCATTCGGGCGAGCGCGTCGCCGGGCCGTGCAGCACGGGCCTGGTGCGTGTGCCGATCAAGGTCGAGGGCGCCGAGGTGTTCTCGGCCTGAGCGTGGCGAATACCATCTACGATGGATCTCGTTGACAGTCCGCGGGCGAATGTCTAGTCTCGATGCGATTCGCAGCCGCGATCCGGGCGCACACCGACGATTCACCGCAGAGGCTCGCATGCCCAGCAGAAACCCGCAGACTCCCAAACCGACTGAAGCCGAACTCGGCATCCTCAACGTGCTCTGGCAACACGGTCCGATGACCGTGCGCGAGCTGCACGAGGCGCACTATCGGGACGATGGAACCGGCTACACGACCTCGTTGAAGATGCTCCAGATCATGCATGCCAAGCGCCTGGTCGAGCGCGACGATTCACAACGCGCACATGTCTATCGGGCCGTCATCAGCAAGGAATCCAATCAGCAGCGCTTTCTCAGCGACATGGTGCAACGGGTTTTCGATGGCTCGCCGTCGCGACTCGTGTTGCAGGCGCTGGGTGGGCAACCCAGGGCCAGCCAGCAGGAGCTCGACGAGATCCGCGCCTTGCTCGACAGCATCGAATCAGGCCAGCAGACATGATCGCGAGCATGGCCGATCTTGCCTGGATGCAGGCACTGGGCTGGACCCTGATCCATTTTCTCTGGCAAGGCGCGATCGTCGGCACCGTGTTTGCGCTGGTTCGACGGCTCTTTCCGACCGAGCAAAGCTCATTGCGTTACGCGTTCGGTTTGTTTTCGTTGTTCGCCCTCGTCATGGCGCCGCTGCTGACACTCGCCTTGTTGTGGCCGTCAAGCGGGCCGGAGGCGGTGCAGGCGAGCGATACCATCGCCGTCAATGCGAGCCTGGTCGCGACGGTTACGATCACGGATCCCGCGTCCGCATTCGAAAATCTGCTGCCGGTTCTCGTTGCGGCATGGCTGGCAGGTGTCCTGTTGATGGTCGGGCGTGCCGTGCATCAGTGGCGCTCGCTCGACCGGATTGCGAGGCGCCTGGCCTGGCGTGATTTCGAGATCGAGCAGATGCTGTTGCGCGTGGCCGAGCGCTTCGGTGCGCTGCCGGGAGTGCGCGTGCTGGTATCGGCGAGCATCGACACACCGACTCTGATCGGCTGGCTTAAACCGGTGATCCTGTTGCCGGTGGCCGTGGTCGCCGGATTTCCGCGCCAGCAACTGGAACTGATCCTGGCCCACGAACTCGGCCATCTGCGCCGTTACGACCATCTGGTCAATCTGGCTCAGGCCGTGATTGAAACCCTGCTCTTCTATCATCCGGTGGTGCACTGGATTTCGCGCGAGGTACGCCACGAGCGTGAGATCTGCTGCGACAACCTCGTGCTCCGCCTGACCGACAGCGAGCCACGCGAATACGCGCGTACCCTGGCCGCGCTGGAGAACCTGCGCCAGTTGACGCCGCAGCTCGCCGTTGCGGCCAGCGGCGGCATGCTGCTGGATCGCGTGCGCCGTATCGTCGGCTCGGCGCATCCGCACGCGCGCGGCCGACGCTCGCGGCTTGGGGTCTGGCTGGCTGCGGCTGGCTGTGGCCTGATCGTGGTCAGCGCCGTCGTGCTTTCGCGAACCGGCATCGAGCCGGGCACTGAAGTATTCGAGTCGCTGCCGTCACTTGATGTCGCATACGACAAGCCTGCAATCATGCTGGAACGCGAGAGCCCGCGTTTGCATATCGAGCTTGGCGCAGTCCCGATGCCGATCGAATCCATTTCGGTCGGGCCGGTCGATGCCATCGAGATGGCCAGGTCAGTCGCGCAGGAAGAACCGGTGCCCGCTGCACTGGCCAGAGCGAACACGATCGAGCCGCCTGCGCCGACGCCAGCGCACGATGCTCAACCCCTCGTGATTGCGGCTATCGAAGCGGCAAACTCTGGAATCCAGCACGCTCCGATCGAGTTGGTCGCGACGGCTGATTCCAGTCCTGCAACGACTGCGCCGAAACTCGTTCGCATGGTTGCGCCCGACTATCCTGACAGTGGATTTGGCCGTCCGCGTGCGAAGGTCGGCTTTGAGTTCTCGGTTGACCGCGCTGGGCGCGTGCGCAACATTCGCACGGTCAGCGGCGAGACGCATAGCCCGTTCGCGATTGCCGCGCGCAATGCCTTGCGTCAATGGAAATTCGATCCGCAGTCGCTTGCTTCGCGCGGCGACGGGAAATTCCATCAGGATTTCGAGTTTGTCGGCGATTCGAAAGGTGCCGGCAAGGCCGAGGATGGCTCCTGCGCAACGCCCATGGGTTCGCATGTGTGTCGCCCGGGGCGCCCGCTCGGCCAGGCCCGCAAGAGCGACGAGAACCTGGCGGCGATCGTGCAGGCTGATCGCCTTGATGCCGTCGAAATCCAGGCGACGGGACGCTGCGTGCCGGTGCTCGGGACACATGCCTGTCGCCCGGATGGCGGGACTGGCCCGGCAGCGAAAACCGGCCAGTTGGAGCCGACTCTGAAGAAAACCAGCTTGCTTGCCGGTGGCGCGAACTGAGCCGCACCGGTAAACCGATCCGGCAAGCAGCGCCGCTGCCCCAGAGGCGCATCCAAGGCGATCGATGCGCAGTCACGCTCGATCCGGCGGCAGGTCCCGATTTGATCGATCCGGTCGCGTTCGTCAGCTGCTTCCGCTCAACCCCGGTTGAAGACGAGGTTGACTGAGATCAGCGTGGTCACGAGGATCAGCACGGTCAGCGGCAGGCCGACGCGCAGGAAATCCCGTGTCTTGTAGCCACCCGGGCCGGCGACGACGAGCAGAACCGGATTCGCACTTGCCAGCAGAAAGGTGTTCGAGGTCGAGATCGCGACGATAAGCGCATACGCGGCCGGATTGCCACCCGAGGCAAGCGCGATATTGATCGCCATCGGCACCATCATCACGGCCGCGCCTACGTTCGAGATGACCTGCGAGAAGCCGAGGGCGAGGATCGCGATGAAGGCCTGGATCATCCATTGTGGCAGGCCGCCGAGATAGACCATGGCTTCCTGGGCGATCCATGCCGCCGTGCCGGTCGAATCCATCGCGCCCCCGAGTGGAATCAGGCAGGCAAGGATGAAGATCGTCTTCCAGTTGATCGCGTGGTAGGCCTCATCCATGCTGAGCACGCCAGCCAGCAGCATGCCGACCGCACCGACCAGCATCGCCACCGCAAGTTTCAGATCGGTGAACAATCCAAGACCCATGGCCAGCGCGAAGAAGATCGCGGCATGCCAGATCTTGCTCGGTCGCTGTTCTTCCTGCGGAAAATCGGTGACCACGACGAAGTCGCGCGATTCGGCGGCCAGGGTCAGGTCACGCCAGAGCCCGTGCATGATCAGCGTGTCGCCGGGACGCAACGAGACTTCGCGCACATCCTCGCGGAATACCTGTTCGCCGCGGGTCACCGCAAGCACGCTGATGCCGAAACGCTTGCGCATGCGCAGGTCGCCGACCAGTTGCTTGATCCAGCGCGAGTTAGGTGCGACCACCGCCTCGGCGATGCCGGCGCGGGTCGGATTGAACATGTCGCCGAAATTGCGCAGTCGCGATTGCATCTTGCACAATTGGTTGTTGGCAAACGCACTGATGTCCTCGCGTTTGCCGAGCACGCCGAGCACGCTGCCGACCCAGATCATCTGGTCGCCTGGCGGCGCGAGACGCGCTTCATTGCCGGTTTTCAGGGCCAGGATCAGTGGCGCGCCGTGCAGGCGTTCGGCCTCGACGATGCTCATGCCGACCATCGGGCTTTCCGCAGTCACGGTCAGTTCAATGACCTCGCCATCGATGCCGTACATCTCGGCGAAGTAGGTCTCGGTGCGACCCGGTGTGACCTTTTGCTTTTCCTCTTCGCTGGGCCACAGGCGCGGGGTCAGGAAGGCGAAATAGGCGAGCCCGACCAGCAGCAGCGGAATGCCGATCGGGGCGATCGCGAACAACGAGAAAGGCTCGATGCTCTGCGCACCCGGCGGCAGGTTGCGGTTGGCGCTGGCAACCAGGTCGTTGAGCAGGATCAACGGTGAATTGGAAATCATGGTGATATTGGTGCCGGCCAGGATGCAGCAGGCCATTGGCAGCAACAGGCGTTTCAGCGGGATGCCGGTGCGCGAACTGAGGCGGCTGACCACGGGCATGAACAGCGCCGCCAGCGCCTGGCTCTGCATGATCGCCGACATGCTGCCGACCATCGCATTGACCAGATGCGAGACGCGTGTCTCGACACCACCGGCGAGTCTGAGGATGAAATTCGCCGCCTTGCCGAGCATGCCGGTACGATCGAGCCCGGCACCCATGATCATCACCGCGATCAGCGACATCACCGCGTTGCCGGCGAAGCCATCGAACAACTGATCTACCGGCATCAGCCGCGTCACTCCGATAACAACGATGACGAGCAGGGCAACCAGATCGCCGCGCACCCATTCGAGGATCAGCATGACCACGGTGAACACCAGCAGGCCCAGCACGAGGGCCATGTCGGTGGTCAGGGTCAGGCTCATGTCCATTGTGTTGTTCTATCGATCCGTGATGCGGGAACGTGGCAGGCGGAGAGAGTCTTCAGATGCGCTCATGGATCAGATCCCGGACGCCATGCCCCAGACGCAGGCCGCGCTTCTCGAAATGGGTGTTGATGCGCCAGGGTGGTGTCTCGGAGTATGCCCCGAGTCCTGCCTGGTTGCGCCATTTGCCTGAGGAATCGACGACTTCAAGCATGTGCTCGGCGTATTCGGCCCAATCGGTGGCGAGGTGCAGCAGCCCGCCCACTCGAACGCGTGTGGCGAGGAGTTCGACAAACTCCGGCTGGATCAAACGCCGCTTGTGATGACGCTTCTTCGGCCACGGATCCGGGAAATAGATGCGCACTTCATCGAGCGACTCCGGCGCCAGTTGGCGCTCGATCACTTCGACGGCATCGTGGTTGCTGATGCGGATGTTGTCGACATTCGCCTCGGCGAGGCCATTCATCAGACGGCCGACGCCGGGGCGATGCACTTCGATACCGATGAAATTGCGCGCGGGCTCGTTGACGGCTGCGTGCAGCAATTGCGCGCCGTTGCCGAAGCCGATTTCGAGAACCACTGCTGCGGGTCTGGTGAAAAACGAATCCAGGTCAACGCGCTGGTCGGTGTAGTCGAGGCCGAAGCGTGACCAGTGTGCATCGAAGGCCTGCGCTTGCGCCGGCGTGATGCGGCCCTGGCGCAAGACGAAGCTGCGTACGCGACGCGGCTCGATGGATCTTTCAGGTTGGCGATCGGCGTGACGGGGATCGGTCATGGTCTCAGCCGATCGTGCCGTCGATCGGGCTGGATGCCGAGGCGTAGCGTTTGCGCGGAATGCGCCCGGCGCGGAATGCAGCACGACCGGCCTGGATGGCGAGTTTCATCGCATGCGCCATCAACAGCGGATCGCGAGCGCCGGCAATGGCCGTGTTCATGAGCACGCCGTCGCAGCCGAGTTCCATCGCGATCGCCGCATCCGAGGCGGTGCCGACACCGGCGTCGACCAGCACCGGTACCTTGGCGTTCTCGACGATCTCAAGCAGGTTGTAGCGGTTCTGGATACCAAGCCCCGAGCCGATCGGCGCAGCCAGCGGCATGATCGCAACGCAGCCGATCTGTTCGAGGCGCCGTGCCAGCAACGGGTCGTCGCTGGTGTAGACCATGACATCGAAACCGTCGGCAACGAGGCGTTCGGCGGCCTCGAGCGTCTGCACGACATCGGGGAACAGGGTTCTCTGGTCACCAAGGACTTCAAGCTTGACCAGCTTGTGGCCATCGAGCAGCTCGCGCGCGAGCTGCAAGGTGCGCACTGCGTCATCGGCCGTGTAGCAGCCGGCCGTGTTCGGCAGGATCGTGTAGCGATCGGGCGGCAACACATCGAGAAGATTGGGTTGCGATGGATCCTGGCCGATGTTGGTGCGGCGGATCGCGACGGTGACGATCTCGGAACCTGCGGCTTCGGTCGCCTTGCGCGTCTCCTCGAGATCCTTGAATTTTCCGGTACCGGTGAGCAGACGCGAGCGGTAGCTGCGGCCGGCGATAACCAGGGTGTCGTCTTCAGTCTTGGTCATTGGGTTCTTCAGCATTCCTTTCGATGACAAGCGCGAAGTGGCGGACTGCAGGCGCGTCCGGACGAGGATTTGGTGCAGGCTCAGCCACCGCCGATGGCATGCACAATCTCGACGCGATCGCCTACCTTGATCACCTGTTCGCCGTGCAGGCTGCGCGGAATGATCTGTCGATTGATTTCCACCGCCACGCGTTTGCCGCCAAAATCATTTGCCTCAAGCAACTGTTCCAGCGTCAATGCGTCGGCAATGTCATGAACTTCGCCATTGAGTGTGATTTTCATACGCACATTCTAGCCCGAACGCCTTGCACGGGGCTCGCTCGATCGCGTTGTGGATCGTTGGCATGATGCATATGACAACGCCGCAGGTGACTGCGGCGTTGTCGGTGGCATCCCCGTCATGCAGGCGGAGCGGTCGGAATCAATTCCGTTCGCGGCGCTTGCGTTGATTGTCCTGTTGGTCGTCCTGCGATTCTTCGTCGGCTTTCCTTGCCTTGCGCTGTTGCTGCTGTTGCGCAGGTGGATTCTGCACCGGCTGACGCTGCTGCACCGCCTGTTTTTGTTGCGCAGGTGGCACGCTGCGCGGCTGCACTTCACGGCGTTCCTGCGGCTGCATTTGTTGGCTTTCCTGTTGCGGGACATTGCGTGGCTGCACTTCACGACGTTCCTGCTGTGGCGTGTAGCGCGGCTCCGGCTGTGGGGCCACGCGACGCTCCTGCAAAGGTTCCGGTTCGCGTCGCGCGGGTTCTTCGCGCTGCGCCGGTTGGCGTTGCTGGATCGTGCGACGCGCGGGCAGGTCGATGCCCTGGTCGCGTGTGCCATCGTCGCGATTGCTTTGAACCGCTTCGGGATTTGCCCGGATCGTGGCCGGCCTGCGTTGCTCGGGCGCGCTGATCGTGCGCGTCGGCGCATCGCGTTCGACAGAGGCACGCGGCGTCATTGCACGGCCCGATTGTTGGTCGCGATCGATCGGTTGCCGCGGCTCTGTTTGCGGGGCGCTACGCTCGATCCTGTCCGTGCCCGGCGCGCGGATCGTGGTTGGCTGGCGCTGATCGGGCGCGCTGATCGTGCGTGTCGGCGCATCGCGTTCGACACGGGTGTCCGCTGGCGTGCGCACACGCTGGCTGTCGACGCGTGCCGGATCGCGTGTCGGCTCCTGCCGCTGGACGCGTCCGCTGCCATCGGCTCCCGCGCGTGACGGCACCGCCGTTGCGGATGGGCGCTCGCCACCAACGACCTGGACGCGGCGGGTCTGGCGCTCGTCCGCGGACGGCCTGCTCGTCGACAGCTCACGCATCTGGCTGACCGCGAGCGGCTGGTTGTTGTTGCGCGAAATTGCCTGGATGCGTTCCTGTGCGTCGAGTCGACGCGCAGGCGGAGCGGTTCGCGCGATGACCTCGCGATTGAACGTCGTTGCCTGGACATTGCGCCTGCTGTCTGGCGCCGCGTTGCCACCGGCAAAGCTGCGCGCCGTCGGTGCCATCTCGACGCGACTGACCACGCGGCCCTGGCTCAACTGGGCCTGGGCAACCTGCACGCGTGCGCTGTTGACCGAGCGTGCATTGATGAACGCATCATGCGAAACCGCTGTGTAGGCGCGCTGGTCGTTCCGATAGGCATAGTTGAAGTTGTTGATCGGGCGCCCACGCGAGTAATCGTTGTAGACGTTGGTGATATAGGTGTTGTTGATGATCGTCGTGTTGCGCACGTTGATGTTGTTGAAATAGCTGCGCGAGCCGCTGTACCACGGCACATAGATGTCGCGCGGCCCAAGCGGAAACCAGCCGATCGGGCCGCCGCTGGAAATGCTCACACTGAAACCGCCACCACCGACGAAGGCGACCAGGGCCGGCGCATAGATCGGCCGCACATGGCGCGGCCCCGGAACCCAGCCCCAGCGACTGCCGACATGGGCCCAGCGTCCGTAGTGCGACGGCGCAAAGCCCCACGGCGTATTGTCGACCCAGGTCCAGCCCCACGGGTCGATCCACGACCAGTGTCCATCCCGGTAAGGTGTCCAGCCGGCGTCGACGCGCGACGGGTACCAGATCGATCCATAGCTCGCCGCCGTGCTCCAGCTTCCGTAGTCGTCGAGATCGGCATAGCCGATGATCTCCTCGGACACATAGCGCCGCGAGGGCGAACGCTCATAGCGATCGGCGCGCTCGTAGCACCAGCGATCGAAATCGTCCTGGCGCGGCAGATCGAGCACTTCGTAGTCCTTCAGCAGCGAATCGTAGAAACGATAGGACTCGCCTTGACGCACGCGGAAACTGGCATTGTCGCGGCCGTAGACATCACCGTTGCCGTCGACCACCGAGACCATGGTCGAATCGCCTTTCGGCGAAATGTCGACGCGGTACTGGCCCGGGGTCTGGATGACCAGGGCCAGGGTCGGCGTATCGATCTCGTAGGTCTGGCCTTCGAAGACGTGGCGAACGGTGAGGTTCAAGGTGCCCGAGGTCAGCTCGACCTGCGCGCTGTCATCGTCGAGGTTGAGCAGGCGGAAGGCGGTGCGCTCATCGAGCCGGATCGTGGCCGCGCCGATTTCCATCTCCAGGCGCGAGGCACGATCGGAATACAGGCTGTCGCCGGTGACCAGCGGGCGATTGATGCGCGCTTCAGACCATTCATCAAGACCGGCCGGCTGCATGCTGACGTCGCCGCCGACATAGCTCAGGCGGGCGACCCGGCCCGGCGGATCGGCCAGGGCCTGTCCGGCGGCCGCGAACATCAGCAGCAGCGGAACCAGCCATGTGCCAAGGCGGGACAGTCGACGATAAACCATGGTGCTCTCCTCGGAAGGTGAATGCGGCTTCGTGAAACCTGCATCAAGCATGCAGACACTACACACGCGTGCTTATCTGACCGCATCAAGGCTGAACGTGAACCATCCACTCCGCAGTCTTGCAAAAATTATTCATTCGCGGCGCTCGGCGGTGTGGGCGGTTGCCCGGTTCCATGCTTGCCGCGCACCCGGATTGACGGATAATCTGTCGGTCGCGCGGGTGTAGCTCAATGGTAGAGCTGTTGCTTCCCAAGCAACTGACGAGGGTTCGATTCCCTTCACCCGCTCCATCCCGATCTGCCATCCGCCCTGCGGACCTGATCGCAGCCTGCAATGACGCTTCGATCGAACCACTACACTATTGATTGGGCCCATAAATACTGCGACTTTGCTCAATTCCTTCTCCCGCCAGCGGGAGAAGCATCCAGTAGCGACTATTTCTGGGCCCAATCAATAATATCCGCCATGAAGATCGCGATCCTCTCCCGAAACTCCTCGTTGTATTCGACCAGCCGGCTGGTCGAGGCCGGACGCAACCGCGGACACCGTGTACGCGTGCTCGATCCCTTGCGTTGCTACATGCGCATAGCCCAGAACGGATTCGACATGCACTACAAGGGGCGTGCGCTGAGCGGTTTCGATGCGGTGATTCCGCGCATCGGATCGTCGATCACGTTCTACGGAACGGCCGTTCTGCGCCAGTTCGAGATGATGGGTGTGCACACGCCGAACAGTTCGGATGCCGTGCTGCGTGCACGCGACAAGTTGCGTTCGCTGCAGATGCTGGCTCGCGAAGGCATCGATCTGCCGAGGACTGTTTTCGGCGACTACCCCGATGACACCGCCGACCTGCTGCAGATGCTCGGCGATCCACCGCATGTCATCAAGCTCAACGAGGGTGCCCAGGGGCAGGGCGTCCTGCTCGCCGAAAAACGCGCTTCCTCGCAAGGCATGATCGAGGCGTTCCGCAGCCTGTACGCCAATTTCGTCGTCCAGGAGTTCATTGGCGAGGCGGGTGGCGGAGACTTGCGTTGTTTCGTCATCGGCAACCGTGTTGCCGCGGCAATGCACCGGCAGGCCCCCGAGGGTGATTTCCGCGCCAACCTGCATCGTGGCGGCATTGCCAGCGCCGTCGAATTGACCACGCACGAGACCGAGGTAGCGCTGCGCGCGGCAGCGACGATGGGTCTGGGCATTGCCGGGGTCGATCTGTTGCGCTCGCGACGTGGCCCGCTCGTGCTCGAGGTGAATGCCTCGCCAGGGCTGGAAGGGATCGAAAAGGCTTCCGGAAAGGACATCGCCGGCGAAATCATCAGCTATCTGGAGACTCCAGCCATCGCGGGCAAGACGATCGCGAAGACCGTGAAAAAGCGTGCATCGTCTTGAGCATTGCAGGCCCATTTCTGCTGCGCCACGACATTAACGGAAGCATCAGAGCGGCTTAACCTTGATTTAAGCCTTTGATCCCTATAGTTCCGCCCACTGTAGGTTCTGCTCGACACTCCTAAGTTTTGGCAAGGTGACCGGCAGATTACGGTAATCGGGGCAGTAGCTTTTGGCCCAAGCGAGGTGTGTTCCCCCAAAGGCACCTCCTTGGGCCATTTTATTGCGCTGCAACCCGACCCTCCCACCATTCGCCGAATCTCCGTTCAGTGCATTCCTCAGCCACTGAGCTGGGTTCCGCGTTAAGCTAGCTCCCCATGCGCATACTCGTCATTGAAGACAACAGCGATATCGCTGCGAATATCGGCGATTTCCTCGCCGACCGTGGTCATGTGGTCGATTTCGCCGGAGACGGCGTGACCGGGCTGCACCTGGCCGTGGTCAACGAATTTGACGCCATCATTCTCGACCTCGGCTTGCCCGGAATGGACGGCCTCGAGGTCTGCCGCAAGCTGCGTCAGGATGCGCGTCGGCAGACGCCGGTACTGATGTTGACCGCACGCGACGCACTCGAACAGAAGCTTTCCGGCTTTGATTCCGGCGCGGACGACTACATGGTCAAGCCATTCGCCCTGCAGGAGCTGGCGGTGCGCGTCGAAGTGCTTGGTCGCCGCGGCAAGGGCATCAAGAGCCGTGTGTTGCAACTTGCCAATCTGACCTACAACCTCGATACGCTTGTCGTCATCCGCGAGGGCAAGTCGATTCAGCTCAATCCGATCGGCCTCAAGTTGCTGCAGGCGCTGATGGATTCGGCACCTTCGGTGGTCACCCGCCAGGAACTCGAAACCCGGGTCTGGGGCGAAGAATTGCCCGACAGCGATTCGCTGCGCGTGCACATCCATGGCCTGCGTGCCGCAATCGACAAGCCCTTTGACAAGCCGCTGATCCAGACGCGTCACGGCATCGGCTATCGCATGGTCGATCCGGATGCAGTACCGGCGTAGGCTCCGCAGCCGGATCATCATCTCCTTTGCGCTGTTCGGACTGGGCCTGACGGCCTTGTTCGCGGTTGCGACGATCTATGTGCGTGCGCGTCTCGAAGACCAGTTCATCAACAGCACATTGGCCCGCGAAGTCCAGAGCTTTGCCGACTTCAAGCGCGAGAATCCATCCCCGGATGCGCCGTGGCAGCTCTCGCTGTACAAGGCGCGCATTTTCAGTGCGCGGCGTTTTGCCAACGTTCCTCTGGCCTGGCAGAGGTTCGATACCGGGGTCTACGACCTGGCCGACTACGATGACAAGGGTCACCTGCGTCCGTACAAGCTCGCCGTTTCGAAATCGGGCGATCTCTGGGCCTTCCTGCAGCAGGACGTGACTGCGCAGAAACTCAGCGAGCGCCAGCTGCTTGTTGCCCTGATCGCCACGGTGATCCTGTTCGCGGTGTTTTCACTGTTCATGGGTTTGTGGCTTTCGGCGCGCGTGATGAGCCCGGTAACCGAGCTGGCTGGACGTCTGCGCGAACTGAGGAAATCCGGAAAGTACGCGCCAATGGCGCCGCGCTTTGCCAACGACGAAATTGGCGAACTGGCGCTTGCGCTCGATGACTACTCCGCGCGCCTGACCCATCTGGTCGAGCGTGATCGTGAATTCAATGCCGATGTCAGCCACGAGCTGCGGACGCCGCTGGCGGTGATCGCATCGACCGCCGAACTGATGCTGGGTCAGCAGGATCTTTCCGAGAAGGCACACGAACGTCTGCGCCGGATCGAGCGGGCGGTGCGTCAGTCAACCGAATTGACCGATGCCTTGCTGCTGCTTTCACGCAGCGAGCGTCAGGCCCCGACCGATGGCGAAACCACCGATGTCGCCAAGGTTGCCGAGCAGGTCATCGATATCAGCCGCCCGCACCTGGGCAACAAGCCGGTCGAGGTACGACTCGAACTCGAGCAGCCGCTGTTGACCGTGGCACCATCCTCGGTGGTCGCCGTGGCCTTGACCAACCTGATCAGCAACGCGTTCAAATACACCCTGGAAGGTGAAGTCGCCGTGATCGTCGGTCATGGTCGGGTCGCGGTCGAGGACACCGGCCCCGGTTTTGCTCCGGAGGACGCCGAACGCCTGTTCGAGCGCGGCGAACGCGGCACGACCCTGGTCAAGGGCGCGGGCCTTGGTCTCGCGATCGTGCGTCGGCTTTGCGAACTGTATGGCTGGAAGGTGACGCTGGCGCCGCGTCCGCAAGGGGGCGCGGTGGCCACCCTGCAATTCGATCATCGCCAGATCGAATATTGACGCGTCAGGCCACCGGGTCGAGCCAGTTCCAGCGATCCTCGGTCTTGCCGTTGAACAGGCCGAAGAACAGATCCTGCATCTTGCGCGTGATCGGCCCGGCCTTGCCTGCGCCGACCTGTTTGGCATCAATCGAGCGGATCGGGGTGACTTCAGCGGCCGTGCCACACATGAAGATTTCGTCGGCGAGGTAGAGGTATTCGCGCGGCATGTCGCGTTCGATCACCTCGATGCCATTCTCGCGAGCAAGGGTCATCAGCGTGTGACGGGTGATGCCGTTGAGGATCGCCGCGCTGGCCGGAGTCGTGTGCAACTGACCGTCGAAAACGAGGAACAGGTTTTCGCCGGCACCTTCGCTGAGCAGTCCGGTCGAGGCCAGGGCGATACCTTCGCCAAAACCAAGGCGGCGTGCTTCGCGTGCGATCAACTGGCCGGAAAGATAGTTGCCGCCGGCCTTGGCCCCGGTCGGGATCGTGTTTGGCGCCATCCGGTTCCAGCTCGACACGCAGGCATCGATGCCTGCTTCGAGTACGCCCGGGCCAAGATACGGCCCCATTTCCCAGGTCGCCACGGCGACATCGGTTGGAGTTTCAGCGGAGAGTCCAAAGCCGCCGAGTCCGCGGAAGGCGATCGGACGCAGATAGGCCTTGGTCAGCCCGTTCTTGAGGATGACTTCGCGGCAGGCCGCCGCGAGCTCGTCGACTGTGTACGGGATCTCGATGTCGTAGATCTTCGCCGACAGGTACAGGCGCTTGAGATGGTCGCCGAGGCGGAAGATCGCCGGGCCCTTGGGTGTCTCGTAACTGCGGATGCCCTCGAAGACCGATGAGCCGTAATGCAGCGCATGGGCCATGACATGCACCGTGGCCTCGGCCCAGGGCTTGATCTTGCCATTCTGCCAGATGAATTCGGGATAGGTCGCAGCCATGGTTCGGAGTCCTCGGAAGTTAGCCTTGCATGATAACCGCGCCGGCCGACTCGGGCGATCATCCTGGTTCTTGATCGCAATTTTTCTCTTTGGGGAAGCGAAAGACTTCGCGATAGCGTGCCCGGGGTATCAGCACTCCTTTCGTCATCCAGTGACTTTGCCTTTTTCGCTCCTCCGTCGCGCGGCACACATACAGGGTTTCACCAGCCTCTCACCGCTCGTCATCCCGGCGCAGGCCGGAACCCAGTGTCTGTGCTCGGTTTTGTTTTCCCGCGCTGAATGTGGAGACATCCTGTCATTTTCCACTCGCCATCCATGGCGAGCGTCTTACTTCTCTTTGCGTGGCCAAAGAGAGACAAGCAAGAGAAAGGCCACCCCCACACTCGCGCCCTACGCACAGTCCCTGTGCTCCAGGTCCGCAAGCCTGCTGCGGGGTTCGCCGACAGTCCATCCGTGGACTGGCGTCGAACTGGCCCACTTCCTGTGGGCCATCCTTCGGACATCTCCTCCGCAGTCTCGCCGCGACCGAGGGGCCCATGTAGCGCGCGTCGTGCGCGCCTGAATCAAAGTCAAAAGCCCCCTCATCCGCCCTGCCGGGCACCTTCTCCCGCTGTGCGGGAGAAGGAAACTCCAGAGCAAAGTCGAAGGGTGCGGGAGTCCGCTTTGTCTTGTCTGCGCATGCGAGGGCATGGATGCCCGAGGTAGGGCAACGCAGGGAGCAGTTGCCGAATGCCCGGAGACCGCTGCATCGGGGTGGCCTTTCTTTGGGCCATGTTTCCTTACTTCGGGCTTCCTGCCCTACGCCCTGCGGGCCAGCTGCGCTGTTCGCGCCGCTCCTGCGGCGCAGTGGTTACTTTCTCTTGGCCACGCAAGGGAAAGTGACTCGCTCGCCGGGAGGCGAGTGAAACCCGGCATGGATGCCGCGCCCCGAAGGAGCACAACGAAGCGTAGCAAGGTCATGGTGACTCTGCGTTTGCAGGGACGACGAGTTCGGTCGTTGCAGCGCCCAATACGTTGCTGCAACGCACTGCGATACCGTCTTTCAAAAATGAAACGTGTTACCGAAAGCCCAATCAATCACCAAGGCACAAGCAACCACCAGCAGCCGGCTTGCTCGTGCATGTTATAGCGACGAACCGACTCAAACGGCACGTTTCTATCCTGTTCGCCGACCGTTCGGATGGTCAGTTCATAGAGTTCGTCACCGGCGTAGCGATCCTCACGGTCACGGTATCGATTGGGTTCGCGAAACTGCAGGGTCGAGCCGAGGTCGATCGAGATCAGCGGCTCACGGATCAGCGCGGCAAGATCGCGCAGCGGCGCAATCGCCGAACCCTGGCCAAATCCATCCCAAAGGAACAGGCCCGAAAAACCGACCGCGTTCGCCGAAGCGAATGCGGCGGCGACCCGATCTCGCAGATCCTCCGGCGAGATGGCGCAGGTCTGGGTGATCGAGGGCAAGGCGGAATCCGCAGTCGCCGGAGTCTCGATGCCGGCTTGCTCGGGCGAAGCGGGTGGATAATCCGGGGCAGGGGCTGCTTTCAGCGCGGCGCACTTCTTGTCGCTGAAAGTTGGTTCACCATTCTCGCCAACGCAGCGATGGACGCGTCCGCTCTGTGCGTGTCCGATTCCGCAAAGTGTCAGCAGGATGAGCAGCAGCCAGGAAGGTTTCGCATGCAAGTATTGTTGTCGCAACAAGTCCTTGCCTTGGCCGATTTGATCTGCTCTAGTGATGTCCATGTTCTCCGTGACCAACAACCCGACTCTCTTCGCCGCCGCCATGATTCGCAACGGCTGGAATAATAATGCGCGCTCGACATTCGGGGCTGGCGTGCACTGAGGGTTACACACCATACACACGCAGAAGGCCCGCCACTGAGCGGGCCTTCTTTTTTATTGCCATGGATGGCATGTATGCCGGCAATGCAGGAGCAATTGCTGGCGATTGCCATGGATGGCATGTATGCCGGCAATGCAGGAGCAATTGCTGGCGATTGCCATGGATGGCATGTATGCCGGCAATGCAGGAGCACGCAGGCATTGGACTTTCGATCAATCAGGAATCACCACCATGTGCTCGATATTCGGAATGTTTGGCCTGCAGGCTGGCGACGATCTCACCAGTCTGCGCCGGCTTGCCCTGGAGCTGTCCCAGCGCCAGCGTCACCGCGGGCCAGACTGGAGCGGAGTGCATGTCGACGAGGCTGCGATCCTCGTCCATGAACGTCTCGCGATAGTCGATCCGGCCGGCGGCGCGCAGCCGATTCGCTCGGCTGATGGCGAACTGGTTCTCGCGGTCAATGGCGAGATCTACAACCATCGCGAACTCGAACAGGGCTTGAGCCAGCCCTACGATTTCCAGACCGGTTCCGATTGCGAGGTCATCAATGCGCTATATCGCGAACACGGTGCGGATGCCGTGGGCAAGCTCAATGGCATCTTCGCCTTTGCGCTTTGGGATCATGCCGCCGGGCGCTTTCTGATTGCGCGTGATCCGATCGGGGTCTGCCCGTTGTACTGGGGACATGACCGCGAGGGCCGCATCTGCGTCGCCTCGGAGATGAAGGCCCTGGTTGGAATCTGTGCCGACGTCGCCGCGTTTCCGCCGGGTCATGTATTCGACAGCGCCGTTGGCGAACTCACGCGCTATTACGACAAAGCCTGGCGCAACTACGCGGCGACCGAAGGCGTGGAAGTATCGCCCGAGACATTGCGTGCCGCGTTCGAAGCGGCCGTGCACCGGCAAATGATGACCGATGTCCCTTACGGCGTGCTGCTTTCCGGTGGTCTCGATTCCTCGCTGGTGGCTGCGTGTGCGGCGCGTTTCGCGCGTCGTCGCGTCGAGGAGGATGATTCCTCCGAGGCCTGGTGGCCGCGCCTGCATTCGTTCGCGATTGGACTTGAAGGCTCGCCCGATCTGGCTGCCGCCGAAATCGCCGCCGAGTCGCTCGGTACTGTGCATCACGGCTTCCGCTACACCTTCGAGGAAGGGCTCGACGCCTTGCCCGAGGTGATTCGTCATGTTGAAACCTATGACGTGACGACAATCCGCGCCTCGACGCCGATGTACCTGCTCGGACGCCGGATCAAGGCCATGGGCGTGAAGATGGTGCTATCCGGCGAAGGTGCGGACGAGATCTTCGGTGGCTACCTGTATTTCCACAAGGCACCCGACGCACGCGAGTTCCACGCCGAAACCGTGCGCAAGATCGACGCCTTGCACCTCTACGACTGCGCCCGCGCGAACAAGTCGATGATGGCCTGGGGCGTCGAGGCACGCGTGCCCTTTCTGGATCTCGAATTCCTCGACGTCGCGATGGGCATGGATGCGAAGTTCAAGATGGCAGGCAAGGGGCGCATCGAAAAGGCCGTGTTGCGCGAGGCTTTTGTCGGCGCGCTGCCCGATTCGATCCTGTGGCGACAGAAGGAGCAGTTCAGCGATGGTGTCGGCTATGGCTGGATCGATGGCCTCAAGGCGCATGCCGAAGCCCAGGTCAGCGACCGTGAATTTGCTGCGGCGGCGAAACGCTTTCCAGTCAATCCACCGACAACCAAGGAGGGCTATTTCTATCGCAGCATCTTCGAGCAGCATTTTCCGGGCAATGCCTGTGCCGACACGATTCCGGGCGGCAAGTCGATCGCCTGCTCGTCGGCTGCCGCAATCGCCTGGGATCCGGCCTTTGCCAAGGCCGCCGATCCGTCCGGCCGCGCCGTTGCCGGGGTGCATCTGGCGGCAACGACCTGAGTTTTCGCCCCCATGCGACTATCATCGCTGCAAATCCCGTCGGAGAAGACCATGCGCTTGTTGATTGCGTCTGCCTTGTTGCTGCTTGCCGCGACTTCGGCCGAGGCCGCGATGGTGGTCAAGCCGATCAGTTACACGGTCGAGAAGACCGTGTTCGCCGGCCATCTGGTCTACGACGACGCCAGCAAGGCCTTGCGCCCAGGCCTGGTCATGGTGCCGAACTGGATGGGTGAGACTGAGTCAGCCGTCGAAAAGGCGAAGACGATCGCCTCCACCGACTACGTGATCCTCGTCGCCGACATGTATGGCGAAGGTGTACGGCCGAAGAATGCCGACGAGGCCCGTGCCGAGGTTGGCAAGCTCTATGCTGATCGCGCCAAGCTGCGCGCGCGCATCAACGAGGCAGTTGCGACGCTGCGCGCACAAGTCGGCAAGGCACCTTTGCAAGCGGGAAAGATCGGCGCGATCGGATTCTGCTTCGGCGGTTCAACCGTGCTTGAACTCGCTCGCAGCGGCGCAGATGTCGCCGGCGTGGTCAGCTTCCATGGCGGTCTGTCAACCTCGATGACGGCTGCAGAGAACTCGATCAAGGCACCGATCCTCGTCCTCAATGGCGCCGACGATAGCGGCACCTCACTGGAAGACATCGGCAAATTCAACGAGGAAATGAATGCGGCCGGTGCCGATTGGCAGTTCGTCAATTTCAGCGACGCCGTGCATTGCTTTGCCGAAGCCGACGCCAACAGTCCGCCCGGTTGCATCTACAACGAGCGCGCGGCGAAACGGGCCTATCGCATGATGAACAATTTCCTCTCCGAGCGATTTGCCGCCACGACATCCAGCTCTCCGTAGGAGTCCACGCCCCGCCTTCGGCGGCGCGCTGTCGCGCACCTAACATGGGGGCGTGGTTTCGCGGGTCGAGGCGGTAGTTTTTCCTTCTCCCCTCGGGAGAAGGTGCCGCAGGCGGATGAGGGTTCGGGCTAGCGGGGAATCTGCGCTCCGAGCGTACCCTCATCCGGCCGTTGGCCACCTTCTCCCGAGGGGAGAAGGAAAAATCCTGCTGGCTGCGCACCTTACTAATCAACGAGTTGCGTTATGTTAGATGAGCGCAGGCTTCAGCCGCGATGTCTTTCGGCACGTCGCGACAAAGGCATCATGGCTGAAGCCATTTCCTACAGCAGGAAGCTGCGTCAACGATTCTTCATTCCCCGGTAAATCAATGATTCGCATCGACTCCGTGCGTTGAGCGAGCGTCTCAGCGCGGGGCAAACTACAATAGTCGGCCCGAATTCTGGTTTTGAGGTCATCCGGTGACATCACGACGCGGCATCATCCTCGCCGGCGGCTCCGGCACGCGCCTGTATCCGCTGACCCAGTCGGTCAGCAAGCAGTTGCTGCCGGTGTATGACAAGCCGATGATCTACTACCCGCTCAGCACCCTGATGCTGGCCGGGATCCGCGAGGTGTTGATCATCAACACGCCGCATGAGCAGGCTTTGTTCCAGCGCCTGCTTGGCGATGGCTCGCAGTGGGGACTGTCGATCCGCTATGCCGTGCAGGAATCACCGGACGGGCTTGCCCAGGCCTATCTGATCGGTCGTGATTTCGTCGCCAGCGATCCGAGCTGCCTGATCCTTGGCGACAATATTTTCTATGGTGATGGCCTGACCCGCTTGTTGCGCGCAGCGGATTCGCGTTCGACCGGAGCCACAGTATTCGGTTACTGGGTGCGCGATCCGGAGCGCTACGGCGTCGCCGAATTCGATGCCACGGGACGAGTCATAGGTCTTGAGGAAAAGCCCTCCGAACCAAAATCGAGCTGGGCGGTCACCGGCCTCTATTTCTACGATGGCCGCGCCGCTGATTTTGCGCGTGACCTGAAACCCTCGCCGCGCGGCGAACTCGAGATCACCGACCTCAACCGCTGCTATCTGAGCGATGACTCGCTGATGCTCGAACGCATGGGCCGCGGTTTCGCCTGGCTCGATACCGGCACGCATGAATCCCTGGTCGAGGCATCGAGTTACGTGCAGACCATCGAGAACCGCCAGGGCCTGAAGATCTGCTGTCCCGAGGAAATCGCCTTCCTGAACGGCTGGATCGATGCCGAGCAGGTGCTCAGACTCGCCGCGCCCCTGGCCAAGAACGCTTATGGCCAGTACCTGCAGGAACTCGTTCGCGAAGGGCGCCCGGCATGAAGCTGATCAAGACCACGCTCGATGGTTGTCTTGTGATCGAGCCGAAGCTGCATGGTGATGCGCGTGGATTTTTTTACGAGAGCTTCAACGCGAGGCGCTTTGCCGAAGCCGGGTTGGATCTGAACTTCGTGCAAACCAATGTCTCGCGCTCGGAACAAGGCGTGTTGCGTGGTCTGCATTACCAGTGGCCAAACCCGCAGGGCAAGCTGGTCAGTGTGCTCGAAGGCGAGGTTTACGACGTCGCCGTCGATATCCGCGTCGGCTCGCCGACTTTCGGTCAATGGACGGCGGCGATCCTGAGTGCCGAAAACAAACGCCATTTCTGGGTGCCCGAAGGATTCGCCCACGGTTTTGCGGTGTTGAGCGGGCCGGCTACCTTTGTCTATCAATGCACGGCGCACTATGACGGCGCAGCCGATGCAGGCATCCGCTGGAATGACGCCGCGCTCGCGATCGATTGGCCGCTGGCGCGCCCGTCGCTGTCGGACAAGGACGAGAAGGCACCATTCCTCGCCGACGTAGCAGCGGACAAGCTGCCGGTCTACGCGTGAACATCCTCCTGCTGGGTGCCAATGGCCAGGTCGGCCATGCCTTGCGCACACCGCCGGCAGCGATGGGTCGGCTGACCTGTGCGACGCGCTCGGGTTTGCTCGACGATGGCAGTGCGTGCCTTGGTGTCGACCTCGCCGCCGCCGATTCGCTGACGCGCGCGCTCGATGCGAGTGATGCCAGGATCATCGTCAATGCGGCGGCCTTTACGGCAGTGGACCGGGCCGAAGACGAACCCGAGCTGGCCGATCGGATCAACCATCTCGCGCTCGCCGAGATCGGAGCGTGGGCGGCCCGCCACGATGCGCTCGTCATCCACTATTCGACTGACTATGTGTTTGATGGCCGCAGTGATCGGCCATGGCACGAGGACGATGCGACTGCGCCACTCGGCGTCTACGGCCGCAGCAAGCTCGCTGGCGAACAGGCGCTGCGCGATAGTGGGGCGCGGCATCTGATCCTGCGCACAGCCTGGGTGTATGCGGCGCGCGGACAGAATTTTCTGCGCACGATGTTGCGTCTGGCTGGCGAGCGCGATGAGCTGCGCATTGTCGATGACCAGATTGGTTCGCCGACATCGGCATCATTGATCGCCCGGACGACAGCCAGTGTTCTGCAGCGGTGGTTGGCGATGGGTGAGCAGGAGCGCGAACTCGCCTGCGGTACTTATCATCTGACCGCGTCTCTGCGCTGTAGTTGGTTCGAATTCGCCACGGCCATCATGCACGAGTCCCAATCGGCCGGACTGCTGGAGAAGATCCCGCGCATGGTTCCGATCGCCAGCGCCGACTATCCGACACGTGCGCAGCGTCCGGCATTTTCGGTGCTCGACAATGCCAAGCTCGCCCTTGTGTTTGGACAACAACCGCAGCCTTGGCACGAGGGGCTGCACGAAGTGATCGGCGAACTCGCCGCCACTCGACTCCATGGAGATGTTTCATGATTGTTCCGGTAATCCTTTCCGGCGGCGCAGGTACCCGCCTCTGGCCGGTCTCGCGCAGCGCTTATCCCAAGCCGTTCATGCGCATGGGTGATGGTCGATCGCTGCTGTACAAGACCCTCGATCGTGCACTCAAGCTTGCCGATGGCGGCACCGTGCTGACCGTGACCGGTCGCGATTACTACTTTTTGACCCGCGACGAGTACGCCAGCCACCCCGATGCCGATCTCGATCGCCTGCCGTTCCTGCTCGAACCGGTCGGGCGCAATACCGCGCCAGCGGTCGTGCTGGCGGCGCTTTACGCGCTCGATCAATGTGGCGCTGATGCTACTTTGTTGATTCTGCCGTCCGATCACCTGATCCGTGATGTCGAGGCCTTCGCCGCCGATGTGCGCCGGGCTGAAAAGCTTGCCGCCAATGGCTGGCTGGTCACCTTCGGCATCCGCCCAAGCGCACCGGAAACCGGTTTCGGCTATATCCGCATGGGTGCAACGGTCGAAGGTTGTGAGGGGCGTGAAGTCGCCGCCTTCGTCGAAAAGCCCGATCAGGCCACGGCGGAAAGCTATCTGTTGTCGGGCGACTACGCCTGGAATTCCGGAATGTTCTGCTTCCGCGCCGACGCGCTCGTCGCGACAGCGCAGAAGACCTGCCCGGACGTGCTTGCCGCCGCGCGCGCCTGCCATGCCAGCGAAAGCGGCCAGGTCAGCCCGGTCGAATTCTCGCCCGAGGCCTTCATGGCCCAGCCCGACATCTCGATCGACTACGCGATCATGGAACGCGCTGACCGCGTCGCGGTCGTGCCTGCACAGTTCGACTGGAGCGACATCGGCTCGTGGAAGGCGATCAGCGAGATCGACTCAGCATCCGATGCCGCCGGCAATCGCGTGCAGGGCGATGCCATCGTTGTCGAAAGCAGAAACTGCTACATCCAGTCCGATACGCGCATGGTCGCGGCGGTCGGCGTCGACAACCTGATCATCATCGACACCGGCGACGCCGTACTCGTCGCCAATCGCGATCGCGCCCAGCAGGTCAAGACCGTGGTCGAGCGCCTGCGCGAGAACAATCACCCGGCCGCCTCGCTGCACAACACCGTGCATCGTCCCTGGGGCAGCTACACGATTCTGGAAGATCGCGATGACTGCAAGGTCAAGCGCCTCACGGTCAAGCCCGGCCATGTGCTTTCGCTGCAACTGCACCACAAGCGCAGCGAGCATTGGACTGTCGTCGACGGCACGGCCAAGGTGCGCATCGGTGAGCGCGAGTTCCTGCTCGATGCCAATGAGTCGGCCTATATCCCGATGAACACCGTGCATCGCCTGGAGAATCCGACCGATCGGGATATTCATCTGATCGAAGTTCAATGCGGCGATTACTTCGGCGAGGATGACATCGTCCGTCTGGAAGACCGCTACGGCCGCGTTTCGCGCAAGGCGCAGGCTTCAATCGACCATGAAAACAATGGCTCTTCGTGAAAACCAGTGGGTGATTCTGAAACGTTGATTCCGGCACAACCCATGCAGGACAAGGCTTTGCGGATTTCAGAGTTGTCCAGGAAACTGGCACGCCTTGTTGACGGTGACTTCAGTGAGGCTCCCGCAGCATTTGCTGGCCAGCTGTCGATTCCCACGTTCAGCTCCAGGCTGACGATCACAGCAGCATCCGGCAGGAGTGCGCCGCATTCTTCGCGCGCGGGTTTCGTAGGTTGGTGCTGAGCGCAGCGAAGCCCAACGGCTCTTGCGGCAAGTTCGACGTCAGCTGGAGGGGGAGGTCGCGCCACGTTGGGCTTCGCTTGCGCTCAGCCCAAACTACGCTGGAAAGCGCTCACCGGCAGTTTGCCAAAACAACGAATTTTCACCGAATGACCCACACAATTTCACGAAGACCCAAAACAATGTAGATTAGGCTTTTTCCGATCAGGAGAGAGTTGCAATGCGCAGGAAAGGGATGTTTCTGGCTGGACTGATTCTTGCAAGCATTGGTGCCCAGGCCGCCGATCCGGTGCCGTTGGCTGATTTCGCCCGACATATGCAGTTCAAGGACGCGAAGATCTCGCCGGATGGCAAGCATCTGGCGGCGACGGCGATCGTTGACGGCAATGTCGTGCTTTCGATGATCGATCTGGACAAAAGTACCGCGCTGACTGTTCGCCCGCGCAATGGCGATGACGTCTTTGAGTTCTGGTGGGTATCCAACAAGCGCATCGCCTACTCGGTCACCGAACACGCCGGTGCTCTCGAGCAACCGGTGGCGAGCGGTGAGCTTTATGCCACCGATTTCGATGGCAAGGCGCGCGCCATCCTGTTCGGCTATCGCGCCAGTGACAGCGAATCCGGTTCGACCGGAACCCGAATTGAAAAGAAGCAGAACGAGTTTGCCTCGGCCTGGATGCTCGACCCACTTCCTGATGATCCGGAATATTCGCTGGTCGTCGTGCAGCCCTGGACCAGGGCGCCCGGTGAGGAAATCAAGGCCGAAGTTCGCCGCATCGATCTCGATTCCGGCAAGACCCGCATGGTTGCGACAGCGCCGATGACCGGCGCGAAGTTCACCACTGACCACAAGGGTGTTGTGCGTTTCGCGGTGGGCAACGAAGTCGATCAGAAGCAGAAGGTCTATTACCGCGAGGGTGACGGCAAGGACTGGGAGCTGGTGTCTTCTGAAACGGGCAGCGGAACCGTTGTCTGGCCGGTCATGTTCAATCGTGCCGGCGATGGCGTCTACTTCACCTGTGGTGGTGCACACAACCGCGGCGGCGTCTGCCTGTGGGATGTCGCCAAACGCGAGTTCAAGACGCTCTGGAGCGGCGTCGAGGCCGGCGCCAGCGGCTTTGAGGAAACCTTCGATCGGCAGGATCTGTTCGCGATCCGCTCAATGCCAGGTCGAACTGCTGTCTCCCTGCTCGACAAGCAGGCCCCCGAGGCCAAGGTGCTGGTCGAGCTGATGCAGCAGTTCCCGGGTGAAGACGTGCATTTCGGCAACGCCAGCAGGGACGGCAAGAAAGCCATCGTGATCGTTGACAGCGACCGCGATCCGGGTTCGTTCTACCTGTACGACGCCGAGGCGAAAAAGCTCAAGTTCCTGCTTGCCCGTGCGCCCTGGATCAAGCCCGATGCGCTCGCCGACATGGAGCCGTTTTCGATCAAGGCACGCGACGGCACACCCTTGCGCGGCTATCTGACCCGACCGTTCGGCAAGGAGGAGACAAAGAACCTGCCGATGGTCGTCTATGTCCACGGCGGACCACACGGCATCTTCGACAGTTGGCAGTACGATCCGACCGTGCAGGCGCTGGCGAGTCGCGGCTATGCGGTCTTGCAGGTCAACTTTCGCGGGTCTGCTGGTTCTGGTCTTGAATTCCAGAAGGCCGGCTATCGCGAGTGGGGCGGCAAGATGCAGGATGACGTGACCGATGCGACGCACTGGGCGATCGAGCAGGGCGCCGCTGATCCGAAACGCATCTGCATTTTCGGCGGCAGCTATGGTGGCTACGCGGCTTTGCAGGGTGCCGTGCGCGAACCGGATCTGTATCAGTGCGCGATTGGCTATGTCGGTGTCTATGATCTGCGCCTGATGAAGTCGCGCGGAGATCTCCAGCAATCTTTCGACGGCAAAGGCTACCTCGACATGGTACTCGGCAAGGACGATACGCTGCTCGCCCAGCGTTCGCCGGTCAACCAGGTTGACCGGATCAAGGCCGATGTCATGCTGATTGTCGGCGGACAGGACAAGCGCGTGCCGCCGGTGCAGGGCGAAAACATGCGCAACGCCCTGCTCAAGCGTGACAAGGTTGTCGAATGGCTCTACCAGCGCACCGAAGCGCACGGCTTCTACGATGAAGCCAACATCGCCGACATGTACGCCAAGGTGCTGGCGTTTCTTGAACGCAACATCGGTGCGGATGGCAAGCGCGATGCCACCGCGGGTGACGCGGCCAAGGGATCACCGGAGAACTGATCCTGCGCAGGTTCGAATCTCAGTCATCTGAAACCCCTCTTCCGCCAGGAGAGCCCCGCACAGGGCGGAACCCGCGAAGCGGATTCCGCCGCACGAAGCATCGTTTTACAGTTCTGTGCATTTCCCGCGCGAACGGCGGAATCACCTGTGGCGGTTCCGCCCTGCGACAAGCGACCAGCTTGCGGGCGCGGGCTGTCGTGCCGCGCCGTCAGCCGCGCAAGCGGGTGAGCAGGCCGGCCGTGGATCCGTCCAGTCCGCTGGTATCGCCTGAATCGAATCTTGGCAGCAACTCGTTGCAAAGCACCTTGCCCAGTTCGACACCCCACTGATCGAAGCTGTTGATGTTCCACAGTGCGCCGCTGACGAAGACGCGGTGCTCGTACATCGCGATCAGGGAGCCGAGCACAGCGGGTGTCAGCCGATCGATCAGAAAAGTTGTGCTCGGTCGATTTCCCGGGAAGGTGCGGTGGCGGGCCAGCACCCCGGCATCGATCGAATGTGATGCCGTCGGAACGGTGTCCTTGATCGCCTGTTCAGCGGTTTTGCCAAGCATCAGTGCCTGTGCCTGGGCAAGACCATTGGCGAGCAGCTTGCGGTGCGAATCGGCATGGGCGTGCGCGGGGTTGCGCTCAAGGATGAATTCGACCGGAATCACTTCGGTACCCTGGTGCAGCATCTGGAAATAGGCGTGCTGGCCATTGGTGCCGGGTTCGCCCCAGATCACCGGACTGGTCGCAAATGGCAGCGTCTGGCCATCGACATCGACGCGCTTGCCGTTGCTCTCCATCTCGAGCTGCTGCAGATAGGCGGGCAGGCGCCTCAGGCCCTGCTGGTAGGGCGCGATGCTGCGACTCGTGAAGCCATGGAAATTGCGATACCAGACATCGAGCAGACCGAGCAGGATCGGCAGGTTGCTCTCGATCGGTGCCTCGCGGAAATGCACATCCATCGCGTGCGCACCACCGAGCAGGGCGCGGAAATTCCGCTCACCGATGGCCAACGCGATCGGCAAGCCGATCGCCGACCACAGCGAATAGCGACCGCCGACCCAGTCCCAGAATCCAAAGGTCGTCTCGATGCCGAATTCGGCAGCGGCTTCGATGTTTGTCGTCGTGGCGACGAAATGCTTGCGCGTATCGGCGCCGCCGTTGGCCAGAAACCAGTCGCGGGCGATACACGCATTGGCCATCGTTTCCTGGGTCGTGAAGGTCTTGGAGGCGATCACGAACAGGGTTTCGGATGGCTTCAAGCCGCGCAGCACGGTATCGATGTCGTGGCCGTCGACATTCGAGACGAAATGCAGGAGGAGATCGCCTTGGCAATACGCATCAAGGGCGGGCACGACCATCTGCGGGCCGAGATCGGAGCCGCCGATGCCGATGTTGACGACGTGCCGGATCCCGCTCGCATGGGTATCACGCACGCGCTCGGCGTAGGCGAGCATGCGATCGAGGACTTCATGGATTTCCTCGCCATGCAGCGCGGACTCGCGCGGCGCACGCAGGGCAGTGTGCAGCACAGCGCGGTTTTCAGTCACATTGATCGGCTCACCGGCGAACATCGAATCGCGGTGTTGCTCGATGCGGCATTCGCGGGCCAGATCGACCAGGGCCGACAGCGTAGAGCGATCGATCAGGTTCTTGGAAAGATCGGCAAACAGGCCGGGTGCTTCAAACGAGAATGACTGAAAGCGCTGCGCATCCGCCGCAAACGCCTCGCGCAGATCGAACTGTGCCCCGCTCTTTTCAAACAGCGATTCCAGGGCAGACCATGCTTCAGTGCGGTCGCAACGTGGGGCAGCAATCATCGGGATCTCGGACAATGCAGGTGCGAACACCAAGCATAGCGATTCCGGTGACAGATTTTCGGGCCAACGGGTGATTCCCAGCTTTTCGTGGGAGTCCACGCCCCACCTTCGGCAGCGCGCTGTCGCGCAGCTAACATGGATCCGGGCGATTGCCGTTCCTTCTCTCCCCCTGTAGGAGCCCGTTTACGGGCGAGCTTTTGGCTGGCTTGGACGAAGAGCTCGCCCCTGGCGGGGCTCCTACAAGGCTTGCGGTTGGCCTGTAGGAGCCCGTTTACGGGCGAGTTTTTGCTTTGGCTTGAGGGCCTCGGGAGAAGGAAAAACCTGCTGGCCGCGCACCTTTACAATCAACGACTTACGTTATGTTAGAGAGAGGAGCATTCATGCCCGATGCCATTCGGCGCGTTGCGACAAAGGTATCGTGGCTGAAGCCAGCTCCTGCAACAGCAATCCGCGCCACCCAGCTTTTCGTAGGAGGAGAAAGCCCTTCGCCCGGCCAAAACCCCAGCCAACGGGCCAAGATCAGCAAGGCCATGTACCATTCGCAGCCCCACAGAATGCTCGCGCACTCCATGCCGAAACAATCCAATGCCCTGAGCTGGCTGATGTTGTCAGCGCTCATCATCGTCGCCGACCAGATCAGCAAATGGTTCGTGCTGGAGCATTTCCAGTTGCACGAGTCGCTGCCGGTCATCGACGGTCTGTTGAGCTGGACGCTGGCTTTCAACGAGGGCGCCGCCTTCAACTTCCTGTCCGATGCCGGCGGCTGGCAGCGCTGGTTCTTTACCGCGCTGGCCTATCGTTGTCTCAAGCATTCTCGTGGTCTGGCTGAAGCGCACGAACCGCAGTGACTGGCGCACGGCGCTGCCGCTCGCCCTGATTGTCGGCGGGGCTATTGGCAACGTGATCGATCGCATCCGGCTTGGCCATGTTGTCGATTTCATCGACGTCCACTACGGCACCTGGTTCTGGCCGGCCTTCAACATCGCCGATTCGGCGATCAGCGTCGGCGCGGTGATGCTGATCGTGTTCGGACTATTCGCCGGCAAGCCGGCCTCTGCGCGATAATGCCGCCGATGCAAGTACTGCTCGCCAATCCGCGCGGTTTCTGCGCCGGCGTCGATCGCGCCATCGAGATCGTCGAGCGCGCCCTGGAATCGTTCGGCGCTCCGATCTATGTGCGTCATGAAGTCGTGCACAACAAGTTTGTGGTCGATTCGTTGCGCAAACGCGGTGCAGTTTTTGTCGAAGAGCTCGATGAGGTACCCGACGGCGCCACGGTGATTTTCAGCGCGCACGGCGTTTCGCAACAGGTTCGGGCCGAGGCCGCAAAGCGCGGACTCAATGTCTTCGATGCCACCTGTCCGCTGGTGACCAAGGTGCATATCGAAGTCGCCCGCCACGGCAAGGCCGGGCGCGATGTGGTCTTGATCGGTCATGCCGGCCATCCCGAAGTCGAAGGCACGATGGGCCAGTGGAATCCCGCCAACAAGGGCCGCATCCACTTGGTCGAAACGCCCGAGTGCGTCGCCCGACTCAACCCGACCGACCCAGCCAAATTGGCCTATGTCAGCCAGACCACGCTATCGGTCGACGATACGCGTACCGTCATCGACACCCTGCGTGCGCGCTTCCCGAAAATCATGGGCCCACGCCACGACGACATTTGCTACGCCACGCAAAATCGCCAGGATGCCGTGCGCGAGCTCGGCCAGCAGTGCGACATCGTCCTCGTCGTCGGATCACCGAACAGCTCCAATTCCAACCGCCTGCGCGAACTCGCCGAGAAGCAGGGCGTCCCGGCTTACCTGATCGACGGCGCCGACGACATCCAGCGCGAATGGCTGGCAAACGGCAACCGCGTCGGCCTGACCGCCGGCGCCTCAGCCCCCGAGAGCCTCGTCGTCGAAGTCATCGAGCGCCTCAAGGCCTGGGGAGTAGGCGAGGTGCGTGAACTTGAAGGCAAGCGCGAAACCATGACCTTCGCCCTGCCCAAAGAGTTGCGCATCAACGTGGTTGAGTGATTTCCAGCGGGCACGCGACGCAGGCCGCGCCGCCCATTCCACACCCGGCGATCCGATCCGCAACTCCGCTTTCACCGCTCGTCCGCCAATTCCTACCTCGTGCGCGCAGCCTGCTTGCCGGGTTTTCGGGCGTCCCGTAGTGTTGCCGCATGATATTTGCCCGGTTCTATACAGGGGGAGCCATGTCGGTACCGAAGCACCCGCCCCAATTCAAGAGATTCGCCCGAAGCCCCGGCTTCACCTTGGTCGAGCTGATGATTGCGATCGCAGTTGTTGCAATTGCCACTGCGATTGCGTTGCCAAGCTTTCGTGAATTCAACACCCGCATGCAGGTCACCCAGTTGACCAACGATCTCGTGCACGATCTCAACATGGCGCGGGCAGAGGCCGTAAAACGCGGGGCTGATGTTGTCGTTGAGGCCAATACGTCATGGAGCGATGGTTGGGCCGTCAAGATCGGTGCGGATGAGATCAGCACGCACGCGGCCATTGATCCCAGATACAGCATCGAATCCAAATCGACTGGTGGTGGGGCGGATGGTGCAATCACGTTTCGGCCGACCGGAAGTCTGCTTGACGCGACCGCGTTCGACATCAATGTGTGTCGCCCAACCGCCCATGCAGATAGCGGCCAATCACGACGCATCACCGTGCTTGGCGGCGGTCTGATAACCAGTCGACGTGATGTTTCGGGTTCCCCGGCAGGTGGTTGCTGATGAAAACCTTCTCCTTGATGACTGCAAAGCGGCTCGATCGTGGCTTTACCCTTCTCGAAGTGATGATTGCCTTGCTTATCTTCAGTCTCGGCCTGCTTGGTATGGCGGGGCTCATGGTGCTCTCGGTGAGAACCAATCAGAGCGCGTTCTTGCGTACCCAGGCCAGCTTCCTCGCGCAGTCGATGATGGATCGCATGCGGGCGAATCTGGGTGAGATTCCGACGTATGCAACCACGTATCCGGCGACTGGCAGTGATCCTTGTGCCTCTGGCACCGCATGCGGCCCTGCCAACATTGCGGCACACGATATTGCATTTTGGAGCACGCAGTTGACCGACTCCTTGCCCAACGCGTCGGCACAGATTGCCTGCAACGGCACCCGGCTCGGCATCGGCATCCAGGTCGGTGCGGCCCCATACAACGGGCAATGCACGATGACGATCCAGTGGAATGAGTCGACTCTCGCGCGCAACAGCGCCGCTGCGCCCGCAACCCAGACCTTTGCCTGGGTTTTTCAGCCCTGAGGGATGGCACGAATGAAAGACAAGACCGCATTGTTTCACGCACGTCCCCTCTGCCTGCGTTCTGACTCCGGCGAGCTATCCGCTGTGGCGGTAGGCGAGTCCGCAAGTTCCGGTGGCGGCGGTAATTTCCTCGCCGAGCTTGGTTCCCCCGCGGCGCAACAAACCGGCTTCACCCTGCTGGAAATCATGATTGCCCTTGCCCTTGGCTTGCTGCTCAGCATCGGCATCCTGGGTTTGTTCTCTGGCACCAGCCATACCAATAGGGTGCAGGACGGTCTTGCCAGGCTGCAGGAGAATGGCCGCTATGGGGTAGCGCGACTCGAATCAGATTTGCGCATGAGCAGGGGACAGTTCTGCAGCAATACTTCTGGAAATGCCTCTACTTCGGGCAGCGTCGCAACATGGGGTGGGCGTGGCCCGATGGTATTTGCTCCCAATCTCAACTTGCCTGATGCCGGCAACAAGAATGTCAGTGTCGATGCAACTGGAAAACTGAGTAACTCGACACCGACTGCACCTTACGTTCTGAGCCCGCGGTTTTTCATGCAGGGGTATAGCTGTGCTTCAGGTACTTGCTCTCCGGCATTGCCGACGGGTGCCGGGCAGGTTCCGGCTACGGGACTTGTTGCGGGTAGGCGTGTGCCCAAAAGCGATGTATTGACGATCCGCTACCAGCGCGGCAGCGGTTGGCCAATGGTCGTTGATGGCAACTGCAGCTCGGGTGGTTCCATCACGGTCAGTCCGCAAACCGGGGATGATCCAGTCGCTTTCGCGGCCGGTGCAGGCCTGGCGTTGATTTCCGATTGCCAGAACCCGAGCATTTTGCCAGTAAGTGGCTACTCCGGGAACGTGATAAGCATCGGAACCACGCTGGGAGGGGCGCCTACCTGTACGGCAACGGCGTTGCGCGATGTGCGGGTGTTCAACTTCTCCGAGGATTTCATCACGGTTACCTACTACCTGGCATTCCGCAACGACGACAATCCCGATGCAAATCCGAACAGTGCGGCCGCCAAGCGCCTGATTCCAACGCTTATCCGGCGTGAAAACGGAGTGGATCAGGAGCTTGTGCAAGGCGTGGATCGGCTCGATTTCCGTTACGGTGTGCAGGATGTCGGTGGCAATACGCGCTTCCTCAGCGCGGACAGGGTCGAAAACCGGAATGGAGGGGTGGTTACATGTCCCAACAAGCCCGAAGGCGTTGCCCCCAATCCGACTGACCCGACCAGCAGCGAGCCGGGATGCCTGTGGCGAGCTGTTCGCGTCGTTGAAACACATCTCCTGATGAATACGGTCAATGACCTGCCAGGACTCGATACCAACAGCCGCTCCTATCGCTACACGTTCGATGCGACGGGTGCTGCTGCGGGTGCCGCGGTCGATCAGGTCACGCTGCCGTCGGGACTCAATCTGGCTACCATGCTGCGCAGGGAATTCATCGCGCAGACCGCCAGTCGTAACTATATTCCTTGATTGGAAGGCAAGCCGATGACTTCGATTTCCCCATTTGTTTTCCGTGTTCCGCGAGATCAGCGGGGTGCGGTGTTGTTTGTCGCGCTGATCTTCCTCATCCTCCTGACCTTGCTTGCGTTGACAGCGACGAGCACTTCGGTTCTTCAGGAGAAGATGACCGGCGGCATGCGCAATCGCCAGTTGAGCCTTTCCGGTGCCGAGAGCGTATTGCGCGGTGCTGAAGCTTCCTTGTGGCAATTGAGCTACGTCGGCACGCAACCGCTGCCCCCATGCATTGATGACAGCGCTTCAGTGAAATGCGTGTACCGGCCCATGCCCTCGGGCTTGCTGATGGACAATGTTCAGCGCTTCCGCAGCGAGAAGGAATGGGATCCTTCAACACCACTCAGTGGCTGGTTCACCTACGCTTACGCAATGACGGGCCTTACTGGCAGCGCCGTGACAGCGGAACTCGGCAAGGAGCCGCGTTTCATCATTGAAGACATGGGGCCCGCCGTACCTCCAGGCGCGGGGCAACAACTGGGTACTCGCGACCGCGAGCTCACTTCGTCGGTGGGCAGGCACGAGTGGTATCGAATAACGGCGCGGAGTACCGGCGGCAGTGATTCCGTCGTGCGCGTGGCCGAAAGTATCTATTCGGCAATTGATCTCACCAATACCGGCTTCAATGCGCCCGCTGGGCCTTGAGTCGCACCGAGAGGTATCTCATCATGAGCGCAAGTCCATTTAAAAACGGCGTGCAGCTAAGCCTGTTTTCGGCGGCGATTTCGTTTCTTGCAGGCATCGGTGCAATTTCGACCAGTGCGCATGCCTCGCCAGCGGCCGGTACGGTCGACCTGTTGGCAACGCCGCCCGAGCTCACCACTACGGTGGATCCGAACGTCGTCGTCACCTTCGACGATTCGGGTTCGATGATGGCGACATCGTTGCCTGACGCGCTCAGTGGCAGTTATGGCAATAAGTACTATTTTTCACCTGAAACCAACTTGATCTACTTTGATCCGGCCAAGGAGTATCCGCCGCCGCTTCGTGCCGACGGTACTTCGTTCCCGGACGCCTCTTATGCCAGCGCCTGGCGCGATGGACTGTGTGCCAATGCCCCCGGAAGCTATTGCTATGGGTCGGCCAACACGGTGAATCTGTCCACGAAGTTCTACGTGGGTTTCAGCAAGATCACGAGCACCGGTGATGCGCCAAATGCGACGGCGGGCAACAGCATCAGCACCGCGGTGCGCGGCGGAAGTGCTGGCAAATTCAATGGCGGCTTCTACTACACCTGTCCGACACCGTTCAGCAATACGGGATGCAGCGCAACCTATGTAAATGACGAGGCTGCTGCGGTTCAGCAGCAGTTCGCCAACTGGTACTCGTACTACCGTACGCGCAACCTGCTTTCGCGCACGGCGCTGACGCGCGCATTCGGAAGCATCAGTGGCGATGTCCGTTTGGCCTGGCAGACGATCAACAGCGATTTCTCGGTTTCTCCGCCCCGGCTCAGGAACCGTGCGATCGAGAAGAGCGTAGGTACGTGGCGGAATAATTTCTACAATTGGATCTACAACACTGTCAGTACCGGCAGCACGCCCAACCGTCGAGCGATGATCGAGGCGGGCAAATTCTATGAGCGCGCCCTCACGGAAGACGAAATGAATCCCTACTGGGAGTTCACCCCTGATGGTCCCGATGTGGGCCAGAACCTGTCCTGCCGCAAGAACTTCAACATGCAGGTGACCGATGGATACTGGAATGAGGGCGATCCAACTTTGCCTTCACCGTTCTGGGACGGCCAGACAGCTGGCACCCTTCCGGACGGCCGCAGTTTTTCAACGGCAGATGCCGAAAGCAGGATCATCTGGAATGTCCAAGGCAGCAAATACAAGTCTTCGATGGCCAATATCGCTTTCAACTATTGGGCCAGGGATCTGCAGCCAACCCTCAAGAACAACGTCACTCCTTTTATGCCCGACAAAACCACCGGGATCACGGGCACGGTGCCGCTGCTGCCCGGTCAGGGCCCGTTGGACAATAAGGAAATCTATTGGAATCCGCTGAATGACCCGGCAACCTGGCAGCACCTCTCGCAGTTCATGGTGACGCTGGGAGTGGCTGGCAATCTGGACTATCCGGGCGATTTGCTTCCTTTGCGCAACGGCAATCCTACCAGTGCGGGATCGGTAGGTTGGCCCAAACCCTCAAACAACGCTCCGCCTGGTGTCGATGACACTTGGCATGCGGCCGTCAACGGACGGGGGGCGTATTTTAGCGCGAGCAACCCGCAACAACTGGTGCAGACCTTGACCGATATCCTGTCGGCGATCCTCGCGCAAAGCGCGGCGTCGACACCGATCACGATTTCATTGCCGCTGATTACCGCCGGCACTACGGGGTATGCCGCCAGTTATCAAAGCTCGGATTGGTCAGGTTCGGTCACCCGGCACAATCTGGATGCGAACTCTGAGCCCATCACTCCCCCGGTATGGGATGCGGGATGCCTGTTGACGGGGGGCGCATGCCTGAGCACCGCCACTACGGTCGCCCAGGTTCTGGCGCCAACCGCGCGCAAGATAATCACCTCTGACGGCAAGCCGGGCACAGGCAAGGCCTTCCGCTGGGGTTCGCTGTCCCCAACACAAGTGGCCAAACTCAATGTCAACCCCACCACCATCAACTTGACTGCCATTCCTCCTGCCCTTCCCTATACTTCGGATGGCCTCGGTTCGGATCGGGTCGACTATCTTCGAGGCGACCGCACACGGGAAACCACGGGCACGCCGCGATTCCGTTCGCGCGGATCCTTGTTGGGTGCTGTCATCAAGGGTGAGCCGGTCTACGTTTCGTCACCGATCAGTGGTTTTCGCGACATTTTTCCCGCCGGAACGCCCGAACAGACCGCCAATGTTTCCGGCAACTCGTATGCAAAATTCCAGTTCAACAATCGTTCGCGCAGCCCCAATGTCTACGTCGGCTCCAATGATGGAATGCTGCACGCCTTCTCTGCCTCTTCCGGGGTGGAGCAATGGGCTTACGTACCCAATGCCATTATCGACAACCTGCGCCTGACCCAGTCAACCCAGCAGTCTGGCGGTCTGGTTTCCACCGTGGACGATGCGCCGCAGCAGATCGATGCGTTCATCAACGGGGCATGGAGAACCTATCTGGTTGGCTCGCTCAGGCTCGGTGGGCGCGGTATCTATGCGCTTGATGTCTCCGTTCCGAATCCGGGCAGCGAAGGCGCTGCGGCAAGCGTCGTTCCGCAGTGGGAGTTCTCTAACGTTGCACCTGCCAGTGGCGGTGGAACAGACTGCCAGCCGGGTGCGCGCTTCTGCTCATCACTGGGCTACACCTACGACTCGGTCAGCATCGCGCGCCTTGACTACCAGAACAAATGGGTCGCGATTGTATCGAGCGGGTATTTTCCGGAGGATATCGCTGATCCAGCAAGCAAGGATCCTGCGGCCAAACGTACTTCCCTTCTCGTTATCGACCTTCAGACCGGAGCATTGATCAAGGAAATACGTACGCCAGCGCCAACCTCCGGCGTAAGTTACGGTCTGTCAACGGCCACAGTCTATGATTTTGGTTCCAACCAGATTGATGACATTGCCGTGGCGGGTGACCTTGCGGGTAACCTCTGGCGATTTGATTTGACTGGTGATCCATCGACCTGGAAGGCTGATTTGATGTTCACTTCCTATGGTGACGGTGTTGCGGTTGGTGAGCAGCCGATATCCTTCAATCCAACCGCCTTGCGTGACCCAGTGCAGCGTGTGCCGATGTTCGTCTTTGGTACGGGCAAGTACCTTGGCAAGCCCGACCGGACAAACAATATTCCGCAACAAGCCTATTACGGGGTTCGGGATTACGGCACCTGCAGGTCGGGCAGCCCCGCGTGCTCGATCTATCCAATCAAGCCAGCGAATCTGGAAGAACAGGTCATGACGCAATCGCCGACCACGGGCGGTGATGGCAAGCTGTATCAGGTTCGGACGATCCTCAAGAACACCACGCCCCTGGCAGGCGCCAAGGGCTGGAAAATAAGGCTCGGAAGCAGTGCCAATCCCAACTCCGGAATGAGCGCGTCACCGGGTGAACGTGCCCAGCGGCGTGCCTATCCATTTTATTCCGCCAATCTGGCGATGTTGTTCACGCTTGTCCCAAGAAACCAGGATCCGTGTGCGCCGGGCAACGATTATGGCTTCGTTATCGTCGACGCTGCGACGGGTTCGTTCAGTAAATCGAATGGCCCCACGGTCACCTCGGCAGCGGTCGGAGTGCTGCTGCCGGCACAGCGACCTATCGGTACGCCGGTGGTTCCTCCAGGCGGTGGTGTCGTGGAAATTCCTGGCATTGACAAGGCTTCATTGCCGGTGGCAGTGAGGGAAGCTGTCGAAAAGGCGCTTGCAGGTGTCGATGACGTCTGGCACCGGAACGCCTGGCGTGAGTTGCTGAATATTTTCTAGGCGCACAAGACAGAATTCGTCCAGTGTCGCCAAACCAAAGTCTCCGGCTGTGCACCTAATGTGCAGCCGGAGCGTGATCACAAGAGGTGTCTGATGGCTCCGCAAAGCAAAGGCAAAGGGTTTACCCTTATCGAATTATTGATCGTCGTTGCCATAGTCGCGATCCTCGCGGCGATTGCATTGCCGAGCTATAACCGATACGTGGAGCGTACACGCCGAGCTGATGGTCGTGAGGCACTGCTGATTGTCGCTGCAGCGCAGGAGCGCTTCTATACGAACAGAAATCGGTACACCACCGACGTGGCGACTGATCTCGGCTTGGGTATGACATCCGAGAACGGCTATTACACCATCGCCGCAGCATTTGTTGGCGGCAGCAATCAAACTTACGTATTGACGGCCACGCCAATGGCGCCACAAAACAAGGACTCGTGTAAGGAGTTGACGATCAACAATACCGGCTTCAAGGATGCCCCAAGTGATACGGGCACCAATGGCGACTGTTGGTAGGCGAGCCTGATCAAGATCGTGTGGGATAGCCCGCTGCTTGGGCGTTTCGTGCTTGGGTAACGTTTTGCACGGCGTGACCACTCGGAAGTGATTTTCGATCCAGTGATGGCTGCGCAGTCCCGTGAGCGACACACAGTTCCCGCTCCGCCGCAAACCTTGTTAGGTGTCGAGCGAATCACTATAATCCGCGTCCCTTCTGTGCCGGAATAGCTCAGTTGGTAGAGCGCGTCATTCGTAATGATGAGGTCGTAGGTTCGATTCCTATTTCCGGCACCACTCTTCTCAAGGTTTTTTGGGCGGTTAGCTCAGCGGTAGAGCATTGCCTTCACACGGCAAGGGTCGCAGGTTCGAACCCTGCACCGCCCACCAGGTCAAGCTGCAGGACTCATCGGGTTCAGCCCTCGCGCTGGTATTTCGCGTCGCGGAAATGCCGAAGCTTCGGATATACGGTCGGAGCCTTCCGACCAACGCACTAGTCAGATGACAGCGCTTGAGGCAATCTGATGGCTCCTGTCACCAGTGGAACGGTCATGACCACCAAATCATTTTCCATCCTCAGAATTTCCTTGCCGGCCTTGCTCTTCCTGGTTGTCGCCAGTGACGCCCTTGCACAAGGATCTTTCAAGGGAGAATGGACGGTTGTTGATGCCAACAGCCCGGATTGGGTCGGTAGTGCAGCAGCGCAGAAGGTGGACGTCGCCGCGCCTGCTACAGGAGGAATAGTAGATTTTCGATACTCCGAGGTTGTCGCCGACGGGGCGCTGAGCTGCAAGAATGCGAACTATGAAATTGTCAATGTGCGCCCCAATGAGATCTTCCAGGGCAAGGCTGGGGCATCCGCCAAGGATGCCGCCGAATCGGCTGGTATTTCCGACAAGTCCCATACCTTGCGGGTGACTTGCGGCAACGGGGAGTCGTTTGACTACCACGAAGCCGGCAAATCACTCGTCGTGTTGCGTGGAGATTACGTGTACACGCTGATGCGTGAGGATGCGCGCTGAGCTTCGGTGCTGGCCCTCAATCTGGTGCCGGGAGCCGAAGTCAACCGTCCGAAACTGACTTCCTTCGATCGCGATGTCGAAGGATGTCTGGGCTTCCCGAGGCGAGAAACGTGGCTTATCCAGTTGCGGTTGAAAGGCCGATCACTGCGGACAAGGGCATGGGATAGGGATTCGAAATCTCTTTTGCCGCCCTGACTTTCGCATTTTTCGTAGGAAATGGCTTCAGCCATGACGCGTTTGCCCTTCGCGAGACAGTGCCTTGTCCGTCTCGGCGTTGGGGGAAAACAAGCAGACGTTAACGAGTGTGGCGCGACTGCGGTGTGATTCAACCACCGCCGATCAAGAACCAGTGCTGGTACATTGCCAGTAGCTCGCTGCCAAAGACAAACCAGGCCCATCCGGCCGCAGCGATGAATGGCCCGAACGGAATCGGCGTGCTCTTGTCCTTGCCTTTTGCGGTGAGAACGATGCCGCCAACAGTGGCGCCGATCAGCGAGGACAGCAGAATGATCGGTAGCAAGGCCATCGCGCCCATCCAGGCTCCGAGCGCGGCGAGTAGCTTGAAATCGCCATAGCCCATGCCCTCCTTGCCGGTCATCAGCTTGAACAACCAGAACACCGACCACAAGCTGAGCCAGCCAATTGTCGCGCCCAGAATGGCTTCGGCTGGCGCAACAAAAACAGGTACTAGCGATAGCAGAAGACCGAGCCACAGCAACGGCAGGGTCAACTGATCGGGCAGCAACTGCGTACGCGCATCAATTCCCGAAGCTGCGATCAGCGTCCAGGTGAATGCCAAGCCGGCCAGCAACGGCCAGCCAAATCCGAACTTCCAGGCCACGAGCGCACTGGCAATCGCAGTGATCAATTCCACCAACGGGTATTGCCAGGATATCGGCACCCGGCAGTAGCGGCAGCGGCCGCGCAGGAACGCGTAGCTGAGCACCGGAATATTGTCGAACGGCGACAAGGCGTGCTTGCAATGCATGCAATGCGATCCGTGGAATACGAGATCAGGCGGTGCGACCTCCGATTCGGCCTCGCTCTGCCCAAGAAATTCACGCGCCTGCATCAACCAGTCGTGCTCAAGCCGACGTGGCAAGCGCAGGATCACGACATTCAAAAAGCTGCCAACCAGCAAGCCAAGCACGCCGACCAGCGGAATAAGCGCACCCGGTTGTTCAAGCCAAGACCAATCCATCAAAGAAACTCCCCCGTAATCAAGCCGTCAAAATACCAGCTTTCACGAATCGTGAGACAGGGCTGAAAGGAAAACGCGCACCACGCGCTCCTGTAGGAAGCGGCTTCAGCCGCGATGCTTTCCGATCGGATTGCGAGAAACAGCATCGGGCCTGAAGGCCTCTCCTACAACGAACTCTGTAGGAAGCGGCTTCAGCCGCGATGCTCTTCGTCGAGCCAGATCGCATCCCAGAAAGGATACGCGCCTACCCGCCGCACGAGGCCGGCGCGAACGGGATTGAGCACAATGTAACGGGCAACATTGATGAGATCCTCCTGTATCCGCAGCGCGTGATCATGGAATCCGTCTGACCACACGCAGCCGCGTGTTTTGCGAGAGCTGTTTATCGCGCGAGCCGTGGCTCCCTTGATACGACCAGTCAACGTCGACAGGGTATCTGCCGGGCCCAGCTCGACAAGACCATGCCAATGATCCGGCATCAACACCCAACACAGCAGATTCGATTGCTTCAACACCGATCCGGAATTCAATGAAAGGATGAACGCCCTGGCGCACTCCCGATCTGAAAAAAGATCTGCCCGGTCAGCGGTGCAAAACGTGATCAGATAAATGCGACCCGTTTCGCTACTGCGCCCACGCCGGAGATTGGCTTTGCCATGCGCTGGAAAGGAGGGTTTGTCCATTCGGCAATGGTTGGGCATTGCGTCGGTTCGGACAATGGATGCAATCGGAAATCGATGTAGGAATTCGGCTCGTTGAGTTCGTGTGCCTCTGTCGTAGGAAGCGGCTTCAGCCGCTTGCCCCCTCTTGGGGGCGATGCTCTTCTCCCATTCCAACGAAAGACATCGGGCATGAATGCCCTTCCTACGAGAGCAAGAACGAGCAAGCGTCAGCGACAGGCAAATTGGTGTACGCGACGACGCTGCGCTGTCGTAGGAAGCGGCTTCAGCCGCTTGTCCCCTCTTGGGGGCGATGCTCTCCCCAATCCGATCGCGAGAAACGGCATCGGGCCTAAAGGCCTCTCCTACAACGAGCCGGGGCATCGGCCAAAATGGCCGACCTACGCCAACCAAGCACCAACCACTACCGGGGCTGCATCAACCAACCACCGCACCGAGTTTGAAGATCGGCAGGTACATGCCGACGACCATGCCGCCGACGATGACGCCGATGATGATCATGATGAAGGGCTCCAACAGGCTCGCCAGTGCATCCACGGCGTTGTTGACCTCCTGCTCGTAGAACTCGGCAATCTTGAACAGCATTGCATCCAAAGCACCGGATTCCTCACCGATCGAGATCATTTGCACGACCATGTTCGGAAACAACCCGGTCTGACGAACCGCAAGCTGAAGCTGATGTCCGACCGACACATCTTCGCGAATTCGCTTGACTGCTTCGTTGTAGACCACGCTGCCGGTTGCGCCAGCAACCGAATCAAGGGCTTCGACCAGCGGCACGCCGGCCTTGAAGGTCACGCCCAACGTTCGCGCGAATCTAGCCATGGCGGATTGGCGGAGAACCTCGCCTATGACCGGAAGCTTGAGCACCGCGCGCCCGACAAAATGCTGGAACTTTTCCGAGCGCTTGTAGAACATCATGAGGCCAAAAACGCTCCCCACGAGCCAGAGCAGCATCAACCACCAATACGAAACCATGAAACGCGACATATTCACGAGCATCTGCGTGAACGCAGGCAGATCGGCGCCGAAGTTCTTGAAAACCATCTCGAATTGGGGAATGACGAAGATCAGCAGGATGCAGGAAACCATCACGGCCACCGAAAGCACCATGGCCGGATAGAACATCGCCTTCTTGATCTTGCCTTTGATCGCTTCGATGTTCTCTTGATAGTTAGCGATGGTTTCGAGCACGGTGTCGAGAACGCCGGCAGATTCGCCGGCCTTGATTAAGTTGCGATAGAGCTCGTCGAACTGCACCGGATACTTACCTAGCGCTTCATTGAGGGCTGACCCGCCTTCGATTTCAGTCTTGATATCGACCAGCATGTCTTTGACTCGTGGATTGCTCTGTCCCCCCGCGACGATCTCGAAACCCTGCACCATCGGTACGCCGGCTGCCATCATCGTCGCGAGCTGGCGGCTGAAAACCGAGATATCACGGGATTTGATCGTGCTGCCGGCCTTACCGAACAGCGGCTTGGCCTTGGCCTTGACAGTTTGCGGATTGATGCCCTGGCGACGCAGCTCGGCCTTGACCAAGCTGGCCGTCTTTGTCGTCATCTCTCCCTTCATGCGTTGACCGCGCTTGTCCAGGCCAACCCAGACATAGGTTTCCATCTGGCTCAGGGAGGCGCGCGATTTCCCGACGCTGGTCTTGACGCCGGCTCGGGTTGCGGTCGTAGTTGCCATGGCTTAGTCCTTGGTCACGCGGTTGATTTCTGCGAGGCTGGTGATGCCGTTCTTTGCTTTCAAAAGCGCCGAGGCGCGCAAGTCGGGAATACCCTCGGCCCGGGCTTGGTCTGCAATCTGTATGGCCGAACCACCCGAAAGAATGATCTTGGCGATCGCTTCGGTAATCGGCATCACCTGGTAGATACCCATTCGCCCCTTGTAGCCCTCATTGCAACCGGAGCAACCTACCGCTTCCTGCAATTGCATGCCAGAATCGATATCGGCTTGGGTGAAGCCTTCGGCAAGCAGGGCCGCAGTAGGCAGTTCGAGCGGGCGTTTGCAGGTATGCAGACGACGGGCTAGACGCTGGGCGATGATCAGGGTGACTGAAGAGGTGATATTGTAGGGCGCAATGCCCATGTTCATCAGGCGTGCAACAGTTTGTGGCGCATCATTCGTATGCAGGGTCGACAGCACCATGTGACCCGTCTGCGCCGCCTTGATCGCGATTTCGGCGGTTTCGAGGTCGCGGATTTCGCCGACCATCACCACATCCGGATCCTGACGAAGGAATGAGCGCAGCGCCGCTGCGAAGGTCATGCCGCGCTTCGCATTTTGCTGGACCTGGTTGATACCCGGTACGCGGATTTCGACCGGATCCTCGACCGTCGAGATATTGCGGCCCTCGGTGTTGAGGATGTTCAGCGCGGTGTATAGCGAAACGGTCTTGCCCGAGCCGGTCGGCCCGGTCACCAGCACCATGCCGTAGGGCTTTTCGATCGCCGCCAGGAAAAGGTCGCGCTGGGCATCCTCATAACCCAGCTTGTCGATGCCCATCTTTGCCGCCGAGGCGTCGAGGATACGCATGACGATCTTTTCGCCGAACAGGGTAGGGCAGGTGCTGACACGGAAGTCGATCGACTTGGTCTTGGACAGGTTGAGCTTGATGCGGCCATCCTGCGGAACCCGGCGCTCGGCGATATCGAGGCCGGCCATGACCTTGATGCGTGAGGAGATGCGTGGAGTCAGGCGCGTCGGTGGCGAGGCGACGTGCTTGAGCATGCCATCCATGCGCAGGCGCACGCGGTAGCTGGTTTCGTAAGGCTCAAAATGGATGTCCGAGGCGCCGCGCTTGATCGCATCGACCAGAACCTTGTTGACGAAACGCACCACGGGCGCGTCATCGGCACTGTTGGCATCGACGCCGGCACCGCCCTCATCCTCGCCGACATCGCCGAGATCGAGGTTTTCAAGGCCCTCGGCATCATCCATGTCATCGATCGTCGTGCTGGTTGCCGCGTGGGCCTGTTCAATCGCACGCTCAAGCTGCTGCTCATCGACGAGGATTGGCTCGATGATATGGTTGGACTGGAACTTGATGTCATCGAGCGCGCGCAGGTTGGTCGGATCGGATACACCGACAAACAGGCGGTTGCCGCGCTTGAACAGCGGCAGCGCTTTGTGTTTGTTGATCAGTTCTTCCTTGACCAGCTTGATCGGAATCTGGGTGAGATCGAGCGCGGTGACATCGAATAGCGGCACGCCAAACTCGAAAGCCGAAGCCAGCGCGATCTGCGCGCTCGATACCAGGCTATTCTCGGACAGCCACGCGCCGATCGGGATTTTCTGCTTGCTGGCGTGCTCGACCGCCTTGCGCGCATCGTTCTCGCCAAGCAGACCTTCCGCGACCAGTCGTCGACTGATGCCTGACAGGCCAGCCAGCACTCCCGGATTGATCTGTGTTGCCATAAGAAGTCCGCGTAAACCCCTGTTGATACTGTGAATCTACCGCAAATGCATTGCCGAAAGAACACCTGCCGGGCAGTATAGTGGCCCAATCCACACAAATTTCGATCGCTTTCACCGAGCGCAGCGAATTCCGGGGTATTCATGCTCAGCATTGTCCTTCCGGCAAAGAACGAAGCCGCAGCCTTGACCAACGTATTGCCTGCGTTGCAGAAGTCCTATCCCGAAGCCGAAATAATCGTTGTCGATGACGGCTCGACCGACGAAACGGCTGAAATCTGCCGCCAAAACGGTGTAACCACGATTCGTCAACCCTATTCGATGGGTAATGGAGCCGCGATCAAGCGGGGGGCCCGAGCCGCCAGCGGCGACACGATTGTTTTCATGGATGCCGATGGACAGCATGATCCGGCCCTTATCAACCAACTGATCAAGCGACTCGATGAAGGCTATGACATGGTCGTCGGAGCACGTGACTGGTCCGGTCAGGCTGGCGTCAGTCGTGGCCTCGCCAATGCCCTCTACAATTGGCTCGCCAGCCGCATGACCGGTTTCGATGTCAAGGATCTCACTTCCGGCTTCCGAGCAGTCCGCGCCGACAAGTTTCGTGAGTTCCTGCACCTGCTTCCAAACGGGTTTTCATACCCGACAACCTGCACGATGGCGTTCTTCCGCAGTGCTTACGCCGTGGCCTATGAGCCGATTCCTGTCGCCAAACGGGTCGGGAAAAGCCACATCCGGCCCTTGCCTGACGGTATTCGCTTTCTGCTGATCATCTTCAAGATCGCCACTTTGTATTCCCCGCTCAAGCTTTTCGTGCCTACCAGCGTAGTGTTCTTTTTACTTGGCACACTCAATTACGCACATACCTTCCTTAGCCAAGGGCGGCTCACCAACATGAGCACCCTGATGTGGAGTGCGGCGGTAATCGTGTTCCTGATCGGATTGATTTCCGAGCAGATCACCGCTCTCATGTACGCACCCCATAACAGGCAATGAGGCCGATCCGGCATTGGGCGAGCCTCCTCGCCCGTACCCCAATACATCCACAGTGGCTGCTCGGGCGCCGACGCGTTCCAGCAGGTATTGTCAATGCGGTCGGCTCAATCCTGGACATCGGCGCTGCAGATCGTTGGATCGAAGCTCATCTTCCGGATGAAGTTGACTACGTCGCACTCGACTACCCATCCACTGGGCGCGATCTATACCGCGCCCGTCCGGATGTTTTCGCCGATGCTGCGCAGTTGCCTTTTCCCCAGGGCTATTTCGACGGTGTGATTTGCCTTGAAGTGTTGGAGCACGTGCCGGATCCGGCGATCGTGGTTAAAGAGATTGCGCGTGTTTTGAAACCGAGTGGCCGCGCATGGATTTCGATGCCATTCCTTTACCCGCTACATGATGCCCCTTTCGATTTCCAGCGCTACACAGAATTCGGATTGCGACGTGACATCGAGCGAGCGGGATTGGAAATAGCGACGTTACGAAAATCCGGCCACGCGATTCGCAGTGCCGCATTGTTGATGTGCCTGGCGATTGCTGGCGGTGTGCATGATCGGCGTGGGTGGATCAAGTGGATTCTGTTGCCGCTGGCTCTCTTCGCCGTAGTTTTCATCAATGTCATTGCATGGCTTTCCAGCCTCGTCTGGCCTGACTGGGAACACATGGCAATGGGCTACGAATTGGAGTTGCGCAAGCCTTGAGTGATCCTGCGCTCGTATTGGTCACTACCTCGTTCCCGATTTCCGGTGATGGCAGCGAGGCGGCCGGTTCATTCGTCAGCGACCTGGCGGAAGAGTTGGCAAAGCATGTTCCTGTGCGCGTTGTCGCTCCTGGACGTTTGGCTGCGCGCGAACAATGGTCGCCGGGGGTTGAAGTGTTTCGCTACGCCGCGCCCAGCAAACCACTTTCCACGCTCAAGCCATGGCAGCTCGGTGACATCGTCCGGGTGATACTTGGGGGGGCGCGCGCCACCCGCGATGCCGTCAGCGCCGGCCCGACCGCCCACATGCTCGCGCTCTGGGCGCTGCCATCAGGCGAGTGGGCGCGCCGCGTTTCGCGCGCTACCGGTGTGCCCTATTCGGTATGGACATTAGGCAGCGATATTTGGACGCTCGGGCGCATTCCTCTGATTCGAAGTCTGCTGCGGCGCGTCCTTCGCCAAGCGCATACCTGCTATTCCGACGGGCTGAAACTGGCGGACGATACGCGCAGAATTGCGGGGCGTGAAGTCACGTTCCTTCCCAGCACGCGACGAATTGAATCCAGTCAAGTACGAACATTGCGCAACAAGCCACCCTATCGGTTGTTGTTCCTGGGACGTTGGCACACAAACAAGGGCATAGATCTGCTCTTGGATGCCCTCGATCTTCTGGATGCCGATGACTGGTCGAGAATCAGTGTTGTGCAAATTCTCGGCGGCGGTTCGCTCGATCTCCATGTGCGGGAGCACGCCGAGAAACTGCGAGCAAAGGGTCGGTCGGTGGAAGTGGGCGGATTCGTCGCCAAGCCTGAAGCCGAGTCGGCGATCGACAGTGCCGACTGGGTGCTGATTCCATCCCGTATAGAAAGCATCCCGGTTGTATTTTCCGATGCTATGAAGCTTGGGCGGCCGGTGATCTGCAATCCGGTCGGTGACTTGCAACGGTTGCTCGATGATTATCTTGTTGGAGTTTGCAGCAGCAGCGTTGATGCAGCAGGATTTGCTTCAGCGATTCGCGCCGGTCTCTCCTCTGACGCAAACTCTCATGCGGCAGCCATCGCCTCAGCGGCCTCCTTGTTTTCACTGGATGATAGTGTCGTGCCGAAAGTCGTTGGTTTGTATGCGCTATCCAATTCCCAGGAGGGCTCGTGACGGATCGAGGCTACCAACATGACTTCGCCGAGAATCACAACGAGATGTACTCGGATGAAGGCCGGGTGCGGAAGGCGACGACGACCCGATTGATTCTGGCGGAAGCATTTGGCGATAGATTGGCCCAAGCTGACGTGCTCAACGTCGGCTGCTCCACCGGCATCGTCGACGCAGAGTTGGCTCCGTTTGTGGGCTCTCTGACTGGTATCGATATCGATGCCAAGGCTGTGTCATTCGCCCAAGCAAATCATTCAGCGCGGAATCTCGTGTTCAAGGTCGGCGACGCAATGAAAATCGATGCACCTGACGAAAGTTTTGACATCGTCCTGTGTGCGCAGGTTTACGAGCATGTTCCAAGCGCAGCAAAGTTGATGAGTGAGATCCTGCGCGTGTTGAAGCCTGGGGGTGCTTGCTATTTTGCTGCCACAAATCGACTCAATCCAATGGAGCAACACTACAAGCTGCCATTCTTGTCGATAATTCCTGTGAGCTTGGCCCACCTCTACCTGCGCATGCTTCGGCGCGGAAATTTCTACTACGAACGTCATCTGACTTGGTGGCAGTTGCGTACGCTGGTTGCGCATTTCGAAATCAAGGATATCACTGCAAAGGTTCTTGAAGATCCCGCTCGCTATGAAGCTCAATATCTTTTCACTGGTCGCACGCTTGCGATTGCACGTTTCGCTTATCGTGTTGCGCAGTGGGCATTTCCTGGTTATATCTGGTTGCTGTGGAAATCTCCCGGCAAAAGCTGAGTTTATGGTTGGACGTCGCGTGCTTTCTCACAGAGCACCCAGCGATGCAGTGAGAATCGTCGCCAACCGCGATCGCGAAATCCAGCTTGTGGGCGATCAAGACGCATGATCAACGCGGACAGTGTGGCTAGCACACGAGGACATCGCGAGAATGCGAGCAGGAATGGCAATAACACGGTCATCCATATGTTGCTCCCGCTGGCAGATACTGCCCATCCATCCGGTACCAGAATTTCCCCCAGCTCAAGTTGACTGAAGCCATCCACGGCGAGCGATTGTGTACGCTTTCGGCGCAGGATCAGGCGTGCGGCATTGTTGAATTCTGCTCCCGCTTCGAGAAGCAGTATGCGTGCGCCAGGCAGCAGGCTTGCATCGAGATGTCTCAAGCCTTCCTTGGCGCCTTTGGTGCCGACATACATGAACGCTGTGATCGCGTAAGCGCCTATCAGGCTACTATCGGAAAACGGTGGCTGCGCGATTGAACCGCGCACAGCATTTCCGTGATCTTGCTGGTATTGGCGACAGAAGCCCGCCTCATAGTCGAGTCCGACGACGTTTGAAAAGCCCATGCCTTTTACTTCACTGGCCATGCGGCCATAGCCGCAACCAAGGTCTGCGATCCAGCCCGTTGACGCCTCGGGCAGCATCGGTGAAAACGACCATTGCAGCAAAGTGCGATGCCAAGTGTCCAGCAACAGATTGATGCCCACGGGAAGGTTCCTCAGGAGAACCGCCTGGGGTACGTTTCCAAGGGCCTGTTGACGCGCTGCCCATTCCGTTTGCAATTGCTCTTCGGTATCCCCACGAGGAGCGGGTTGGTTTTCAGGAGACATTATTTCTGCGCTCGTTTACGGTTGGCAGCCCATAGCAACGGCACAGTCAATAGATCTGCAAGCGTCAGCGCCAGTCGCACGATCACGGCCCAGGCAACAAGCATTGAGGCAGTTAAGTCGTAAGGGCCGAGCCCGCCAAGCCACACGAAAGCAGCTTCGCGAACAATCAGGCCAGAGGGGACCAATACTAGGAGCGAGCCGCCCATCGAAGCCAGAAGGTAGCTTGCGCCGAGCCAAAGTGCGGCGGCGATACCTTGAGATGGGCCAACGAGGATGATCCATATGCAGAAGAATGGAATCCATTGAAGGACGAGCAGCATGCTGCTTTCGAGTGCGCAGCGTCGACTTTGTGCTGTCGCAATCAGCGGGCCATCAGAATCGGAATCGCGAGATTTCAATACGAATTTCAGACGATCAAGCCATCGATTTCGTTGAGCTATCCACAGCAAGGCCAGCGCAGTCGGGGCGAGCGCGACAGGTCTTGCTGAGCCAGTCGCGAGGGCGGTTAGTAAAGCGATAGCGACAACACTTGCCCATGCATAGATCAATAGGGTCTGCAAAAGTGTTGCCGATACTACCCTGCGCAAACTCAATGACGGGGCGAGCATCTGGGTTTCGAGGATCACGCCAAATACCTTGCCGGGGACGTAACGCGCAAGCTGACTGACTGCGTATGCATAGCGCACGCGAGCCCGATCTATCGGGGTCATGGTTTCGCTGGCGACAACCACAGCGTGCAAGGCGGCTGTCACGAGAGTCGTGAGCGTTGCCAGAAGAGTGAGTGCAGGATATGCCCATGCCGGAACGGCAATGGCCGTCGAAGCCAGTTCGGCGATCTGGCCGCGTAGTGCGCGAATCATGAACAGCAAGCCACCAGCAAGCAAAATCGCACTCGATACCTTACGAAGCGACGGCCAGCGGTTGTGCAACAAACGCAATGACATCCAAATTCGCGAGAGCCTGCTTGTAGGCATTTCCTGAACTGGTGATCGATCTGGACTTTCAGAGCCTCGCAGCGGGTCGTTGTTCAATGACGGCATTGTTCGCGGACGGCATCAATCACGCGTGAAACATCGGCATCCGTGAGCTTGGGTGACAGTGGCAGACTTACGGTGCGCCTTCCAAGCAGCATTGCATTTGGCCATTGTTCGGGTGACCAGCGATATTGCTGCTGATAGTAAGGATGCTCAGGGACACTCAAATAGTGTACACCTACACCGATACCGGCTTGAGTCATCGTATCGATGAATGCGTCGCGCGAAATCCCGGTATGAACCTCATCAACAAAAATCGTGAACAAGTGCAGGCCGTGGCGCGTATCAACTGCAGGAGGCGGCGGCAAACCAATCGGGAGATCCGCGAATGCTTCCATGTAGCGGTTCCAGATTTCTTCCCGACGATGCCAACTTGCTTCAACTCGGGCCAGTTGATGAATGCCTAAAGCGGCCTGCATATCCATCATGTTGTACTTGAACCCTGCTTCGACCACCTGGTAGTGCTTGTACCCGGCGTCGCCGAATCGGTGCCAGGCATCCTTGCTCATCCCATGCAGGGCAAGAACCTTGGCGCGGGCCATGCGTGATTCGTCACGCCCAAGGATCATTCCTCCCTCGCCGGTGACTACATTTTTGGTGACATAGAAGCTGTAGCAGCCAAAGTCACCAAAGGTTCCAGCTTTTTGGCCGCGATATTCGGTTTCGATCGCATGCGCACAATCCTCGATTACGACAAGATCGTGCTTGTTGGCGACCGTCATGACTCGATCCATCTCGCAGGGGCGGCCGGCAAAATGTACCGGGATAATTGCGCGCGTGCGAGAGGTTATTGCCGCCTCGATCGCATCGGGATCGATGTTTTGCGTCAGCGGATCCACATCTGCCAATACCGGGACGAGCCCCGCGTGGATGATGGCATTGACGGTTGCGCAAAAGGTCAGCGGTGTTGTGATGACTTCGCTTCCCGCAGGCAGGTTCGCTGCAACCATGCTGACATGGAGCGCAGCCGTACACGAGTTGACGGCGGCAACATGGTTTGCTTCCACCCCCTGATATTCGGCGAATTGCCGCTCGAATTTGGCAACCCGTGGACCGGTTCCGAGCCAGCCTGATCGCATGCATGCCTCCACTTCGCGGATCTCCTCTTCACCGATTTGTGGAGAACCGAAAACCAGGAATTCAGCGGCGCTCATCGTGATGTCATTCCTTGGGGTTATGCGAAGTTATGGGGGATTGGCTTGTCATGGATGCTCAAGTGAGGTTACCCGATTTAGGCGGATCAGCAAGCTATGATTTTCTCGATCTAATCAGTGGCCAACAGGGCGCACCGAATTGTCCGATTCAAGAGGAGGCTGTTTTTCGAGGCCGTCGATCCGCTTTTGTATGTTTGACAGGAATGTTGCGCCGCGCTGATCCCACCAGGCGAGCTTGCTGCGGATCTGGGCTGCTGTAATTGAGGCAGCAACGACATCCTGCTGTGATAGCTGTACCTCGGCGAGAAACGCACCCACCGCCGGGTCAGCGGCATCTGTATTCCAGGCGAGTTCGAGCTGCTCGCGACCCTTCAAGACTTGTCTTGCCTGGATCAACAGCTTGGCCGCAATGAACCGGCTCCGCCACAGCTGAACCAGGGTTTGCGGTTGGTTTGACGCATCGACGATCCGCACGATCGTGCTGGCCAGTTCTTCCTTGGTCAAACCCTCACATTCGTGGCTCGCCAGAAAGTCAGCCAGATTGCCAAACGCCATCATTTCGAAGGTGCGAAAATCATCTCCCGCCATCCGATTGATATTGCCAATGGAAGCCGCGGATGCGGTCCCGAAAACCATGCATTGCAGGGCCACGGTATTGATGGCGGCCGCATGCCGAGCCGTAGTATCACTCATCGTGGCAACGTGATCGAACACTCGTTGTACCTCGTCAGCCTTGCCCTGCCTTTGCAAGATGTTGGCGTAATCCATCTGAGCGCGAAGCGAGTCTGGATGTTGTGCGGCCGCCTGGGTGGCAATGAATGCAAATGAACTCCAGATTCCGGCGCGTGCGAATGTTCCAAGAGCGAGCACCAGAACCAGCATGATGGATCCGGGTAAGACCCATGATGGCATTCGTGGAGCATTGTCGGATCGGGCTGAACCTTGGCGAATTCCCCAGCTCGCGATCGCAACAACTGCCATGAAGAAACCCACTGACGGGAGATAGTTTCGATGCTCGAAATAGATCTCCAGCGGGAAGACCGTGGATTCCATCAGATGCGCTGAAAAGAAAAAGAGAATTCCGCCAAACAGCAGTGGATCACGTTTTCGGGCAAGTATCGCAACGGTGAGGATGGCGAGCAGTACGCAGATCGCGATCAGCGTTCCAGGGGGTGCGAGCAGCCCCTGCGAAATGGGGAAATCATCCGTGTATAGACCAAGCGACGGGCCTCTGGGGAGCAATAGGATGCTGAGGTAATCGATAAGCGCGCGCGGCTCACTCAAAAGGCGCTGCCCGAGAGTAAAAGTCCTATCTGCATAGCCTGCGAGAATTGCTTCTGGATGCAGAGCGAGCCAGATAACTGCCAACGCGCCGGGTATCAGCAAGAATGCCAGGAAAAAGGCTTTGATCGAGTTGGGGCGAGGCGACTGCACTTGGCTGCGGAAGAAGCCGATCTCGATGACCGCACACAGGAGGGGAATCAGCGCGCCGTTCTCCTTGCTGAGCACAGCGAGGATTGAAATGGCGGGGATGCCTGCAAACAGCCAGATCAGGGCAGTTCGCGAACGATCCACTTCGAGCCGCTGGCGGGCCATGACGTATACAAGCAACGCCAGCAGCGTAAACAGCGTGCTGAGCTGAGCCATGCGTTGGACCACATAAAGCACCGTGCTCACTTGGATCGGATGTACGAGCCAAAGCGCGGCTATGAGGAGTCCTATCCGGCGTGAATTCAGGGAGTAACTGGGTTCGCGACGAAGCAATCGCTCGATAAGCAGGTAGATCAGGCCACCACAAAAGAGATGGACGACCAGGTTGGTCAGCTTGTATGCATACGGCTCAAGCCCGCAGCACGCCGCGTTGGCGAGGAAGCTTGCCATCGAGACGATTCGACCCAAGGGGCCGGAGCCGTTGCCCAAGACGATTTCCTGCCAGCTGTTTTGCCCGCTGAGCCAATCAGTGAGCGGAGTAACGAGGTTTGGGTAATCATCGAAGAGGAAAGGCCCACGGAGCCCGGGCAAGTACACGATTGCTGTTATTGCCAGCAGCAGAATTCCCCATGGCCAGCGGACCCGATGCAACTCGCCTGAAGGATCTGGCAACTTGCTCATGCTGTTTTCAACCTTCGATAAGTTGGGCACTACGTTATCAGGTGAGTTAGTCCCGGCCAGTAGTCCCCAAGTTGAATTTGTGTGGAGTGCGCCTTTGCGTCTATGAAGCCCGGGATCTTTTGGCGCCAGCATTTCATCGCGAGCTACCGAATCCCGGATATTCGCCACGATTGAGTTGGGTCATGACAACAGGACTCACTTGGGTGAGACGTCCTGCATGAGTGGGCTTACTGAGCTGTCCGGATCGGCTTCGAGAGTTTTTCTACAATGCGAACGATCCTGTTGATCGTGGAGCGTTTTGCGCCGCAGTCGATCCGATGGATCGAAGTGGCTTGGGTTGATCGGCGGGCAATCAACTCTTTCCTTACTTGGGGATGGGTTGCACAACAATACCAGTCGATTTTCTCGTCTAACAGGATTTCATCAGGACACCATAGAATTTCCGCCAGTGCGCTGATTGGCGACCCAAGGGACGAAAAAGCACAAAAAAAATCCCGGCGCAAGGCCGGGATTTTCGAGTCAACAGACAAAGCTTGCAACGAACCTATTACGGGTTGCGGCACTTTGATGGGACGTATTTGAACGGGATTGCGGTTGAGCAGACCCATGTCAACTGAGCGCCGCCACCCACTGCCGTTGGGGTAAGGATGATGTCGCCCGTTGCACCGGGGATCGTGGAAGTTGCAGTGACAATACCCGTTACGTCGGTGATTACCACGTTCGAAACATAGGTGGTTGCGCCAGGGAACGAATAACCAGAATTGGCTGCAGTGACGCTTGCCAGAACACCCAGTGACGAAGCAGTTTCGGAAACAGCCAGCTTGGCCGGCTCGGTCATGACGATGACTTCGGACATCTTGGCGCGGGTGGCGTAGTCCTGATAAGCAGGCAGCGCGATGGCGGCGAGGATGGCGATGATCGCGATGACGATCATCAGTTCGATAAGCGTGAAGCCTTGGCTCTTGTTGAAATTCATGATGGTTCCCTCGTTGTAAGGTTTACTTGAAAGTGAATCCGGATTGACCTCTCCGCTTTTGGTTCGGTCGACTCAGGGTAAGCATTCCTGGCCGCCCGCTTCGACAATCCCCGAAAGCGTTGATTCAGTATTGCAGCATCTGTGCCAAGTCGCATCCTGAAATCCAGTATCTGGATATCGTTGAATCCCATCACGAAATTCGTGGCTTGTCAGGGTGACGCCTTTCCGATAGTGAGTGGCAGGTCACGATTGGCGCAATTGGCCACGATGGGGACAAGGAACCAGTGTCGCGGAATTCTGGAACAGACCAGTGCCCGTTTCGGTCACAAAGTGACAATCCATGTCTTGTTCAGTGAAGTTCCGGTCAGCAAAAAGCGCGTTGGACACTCCGGCTGTATCCGCTTCCCGGATCGACTTTTGCTGGATACTTTCCCTCAGGCAGAAGTGGCCGGAACTACCAAGGATCAATTGAAAGTGCGCCAAGAACTTGTCCGGTTTGCGCATCCATCAGCATGGTCAAGCTCGCTCGGCGGGCAACGATGGGCAGCCACACGACACTGGCGTTGGATCTCTGGTGCTTGCCTAGCCACGCATCAACAGCCGCTGCGGCTGAGGGCGAGGATTGCCTGAGCACTTCAATCGGCTTTGCGCGCCCAAGCAACGCGCGGGCTTCGTCGTCGTAGGGGCCGTAATATTCGGGGTATTTTTCGATGTCCTTTCCCGCGAGGCCCGAAGTCACCAGTGCATTTGATTTCTCGGGATCGGTTGGTGGATGGGCGGCAACAAGGAGCGGGCCGGTCCAAGGAGCCGAACGGAACTCAGGTTTGCTGGCTTTTGACAGATCGGAGGGATCCAGTTCATTTGCCGATACCACATTGAATCGGTCAACGGCAGCGACGATAAAAGCCGGCCGCGCCAATGCAATCACATGCAAGCCGTAGGCAAGTGCCGAGGTCTGGACGATTGCGATCATCCACAGATCGAACAGCATGCCCTTCTTACCGGATTTGAACAAAACCAGGGTCAGCATGGGGCCGAGGACAAGATCGACGCCGAGCAGGACGAGGATCAGATGTTGGCCCCCGGCTGCATCAAAATACGGCTGCGGATACCAGACAAGAAACAGCAGGGCGAGAACCAGCAAGCCAATGGCGATGCTGATCGAGAGATGGATCGAGGCGGCTTTCCAGCGGGACATGGTTGGGCTTGGGTTGTCAGGTTGGCGGTGATTCTATAGCGAGAAAAACGCTTGTGGGAACAGGCTTTTTGCGCGATGGGTTGCCTGTCCCAGGTCGGGCTCCCGCGCTCTTGATTGGGCCCGACGATAGTCGCTACTACACATTTGTCCAGCGAGCGGGAGAAGAAGCAGGTCAAAAGTGTGGTATTCACGGGCAGAATCAATAGGGGTTTCGCGATGGATGCAGGTGCAGAGTTGAACGGATCACTGGCTCCTGGTCGCCACAGCGCGAACTTTGCGCTGTCCTTGCTCAGCGCATTTCTGGTCATCTTCGTCGTGCTGGCGATAGATCCGGCGACGCACTCGGACTGGCTGCTCGAAAACGCGATCACGGTCGCTGCCCTGGTCTGGTTGATCTGGTCGTATCGACGCCTGCCATTGTCGAATCTCGCCTGTGGCTTGCTCTTCGCTTTCGGCGTGCTGCACGAGATCGGCGCGCATTACCAGTACTCCGATGTGCCCTACGACCGCTGGTTTGCAGCGATCAGCGGTGGGCAATCGCTGGATGCGATGCTCGGCTTCGAGCGCAATCAGTACGACCGGCTCGTGCACTTTCTTTATGGCTTGCTGATCACGCCGGTCGCAGCCGAAGTGATTGCCGCGCGGGTTCGCCTGCACGGCTTCTGGCTGTTCCTGTTGCCGGTCACCTTCATCATGTCGCACTCGCTGATCTACGAATTGATCGAATGGTTCGCCGCCAGCGTCTTCGGCGGCGATGTCGGCCAGGCCTATCTCGGCACGCAGGGCGATGTCTGGGATGCGCAGAAGGACATGTTCCTGGCCACAATCGGGTCGCTGATTGCGCAGCCGTTGTGGATGTGGCGTCGCGCAGGGCGCTGACTTCCGACGTTGCGGCGGATGGGAAAATCCGCACTTGAACCGCACTTCGCTTTCGCTTGTCACGGCAGGATCCATTCCATGCGGTGACCTGGTCACGCGACTGATTTGCGCAGTGTGTGTTCTTCTCGCGGTGACAAGCCCGCATGCGGCCGATGTGAGCCACCGGGTCATGAGTGGCGGGAGCAGCCGCAACTACTACAAGCGGATTCGTGACTGGCTCAAGCGCTATCTTGGAGCGGTGTCGCCACATGCATTTGAAACTGCGTCGGCAGCAGATTCAAAAGGGTCTTCGTGAAATCGTGTGGGTCGTCCGGTCAAAATTCGTTGTTCCGGCGAAGTGCCGGTGAGCGCTTTCCGGCGCAGGTTGGCGCTGAGCGCAAGCGAAGCCCAACGTGGCGCGATCTCCCCACGCGTGATGCCGAACGTGCCGCAAGAGCCGTTGGGCATCGCTTGCGCTCAGCACCAACCTACGGAACCCGCGCGCGAAGAATGCGGCGCACTCCAGCCGGATGCCAGTCCGCACAGTATCTGTGTTGGCGCGGGGAGTGGGGAGTGGGGAGTAGGGAGCCGTGTGAATCCAATGTCCTGGGCGATCACGCGTGTTCATGAAGACTCCTGGCAAGGGCCAACAGCAGCCATCAGATTCTGGTCATGGCCAACAGCACAGGGTTGCACCGGCGCTCATCCCGACAGACTTTGATCGATTTCGCGGCGGCTCGATGTTGGCGTATCTTTGTCAATCTCGCTTGCCGGAGTTCTGCTGATGATTGCGACAACGCGCTTGGCCCTGACCTTCACCGCGCTGCTGGCAGCACAAGCCGTGTTCGCCGCCGACCTTCTGGTCGAGAACATCAACGGCTATACGCTGGATAGCGCCGGAAAGCTGCAGCGCTTCGGCGCCTTGCTGGTCGAGGATGGCAAGGTTCTCGCCACTGGCAATCATGCGGACATGGCCAAACGGGCAGGGGACGCACGCGTCGTCGATGGCAAGGGACGCACCTTGCTGCCGGGACTGATCGATGCGCACGGACATGTCATGGGCCTCGGCGCGATGACCCTGCAGGCGGATGTAACCGGTACCACCTCGCTCGATGCGGCGCTCGCGAAAATCAAGGCATTTGCAGCGACACACAAGAGTGACCCCTGGGTTCTCGGTCGCGGCTGGAACCAGGTCATCTGGAAACTCGATCGCTTTCCAACCGCGAAAGAGCTCGATGCCGTCGTCAGCGATCGACCGGCCTTCCTGAGCCGCATCGATGGTCATGCAGGCTGGGCAAACACCGCCGCGCTCAAGCTCGCCGGTATCACCAAGGAAACCAGGGATCCGATCGGTGGGCGCATCGAGCGCGATGCCGAGGGCAACCCGACCGGTGTGTTCGTCGATGCCGCGATGGAACTGGTCGGCAGCAAGATCCCGCCACCGACTGACGCGCAACTCAACGCCGCGCTTTCCTCCGCGCTCCAAATGATGGCCAGCGTCGGCCTGACCGGAGTCGGTGATGCCGGTATCGATCTGCACACGTTCAAGCTCTACAAGCAATTCGCCGACCAGGGCAAACTCACCGCGCGCATCAACGCGATGATCGGCGGCACCGGCAAGGATTTCGATGCGATCAGCAAGGATGGCCCGCTGATCGGTTACGGCCATGATTTCCTCAGCGTGCGTAGCGTCAAGCTCTACGCCGACGGTGCGCTCGGCAGCCGCGGCGCGGCGATGCTGATGCCGTATTCGGATGATCCGAAGAACTCGGGCCTGCTGTTCAGTCCGCCTGATGAAATGACCGCAATGATCAGCAAGACATTCGCCCACGGCTATCAGGTCTGCGTGCACGCCATCGGCGACAAGGGCAATCGCGAGGTGCTCGACAGCATTGCCGCCGCTTACAGGAAATACCCGGACGCCAAGGCGCTGCGCAATCGCATCGAGCACGCCCAGGTTGTCAGCCGCGAAGACATTCCGCGCTTCGTTGATCTCGATTTGATCGCCTCGATGCAACCGACCCATGCCACCTCGGACATGAACATGGCCGAGGACCGTGTCGGCGCCGAACGCATCAAGGGCGCCTACGCATGGCGAACCTTCCTCAAGCAGGGCACTCCAATTGCAGGCGGATCGGATTTCCCGGTCGAATCACCCAACCCGTTCTACGGCCTGCATGCCGCCGTCACCCGCCAGGATCACGAAGGCCACCCACCCGGTGGCTGGTATCCCAAACAAGCCATGACAATGACCGAGGCCCTGCGCGCCTTCACCCTCGACGCCGCCTACGCCGCCCATCAGGAAGACGCCCTCGGCACACTGGAATCCGGCAAATGGGCCGACTTCATCCTCGTCGATCAGGATATCTTCAAAGGCGATCCCGGGAAGGTTTGGGCGACTCGGGTGCTGCAGACATGGGTTGGCGGCAAGTCTGTCTATCGGGCTGAGGGTGTTGATTGAAGTCGTTGTGATTGCCAAACTTCAGTGGGCGGGACGACCATTCTTGATTGAAGATTTTCCGTATCGGATCGACGGTAACAATGATGGTGTCCTTTGCGAGCACCAGTGGTGAGTATCCGAGTTGCCTGGTGTTGTGCTTGGTTGTTCTTTGAACCAAGCCGTCGATTCGCACGGATGACTTTCTGCAGGATGTCATTGGTTTTGGCCGCGCCAAAGAAGGGCTTCCGATTGCGCAAGAACCGCACTGGCCTTTGTGGGTCAGTGCTGCGCGCTGACGCTCTCTTGATCCCGACCAGAAGCGTCCGATCACAGATCGAACCCTCCGTGGGCAGAGAACAGCGCCATATCTAGTCAGGCGATTCGTTGCCTCCGTTTGGCATCGGCTGGTTGGTGTCTGGCCTGGTTCTGTTCTCTGCGTTTCTGTATTCTCTCAAAATCAAATAGAACGTTTTGAACTGGCGTGGTGCCGCCAAACTACGCATTCGAAAACCCCTTTCTTGCTTTTTCCGGAATCCTCTGGGACAAACTGCGCTGGCAATGAATTTCATCCTGTCGAAGTACCAGCAACCCCGTCCGAAATCGGTTCCGATTTCCGTCATGGCGTGTCTTCGCTGTGCGACGGCTGTGTTTGCCATGTTGATTCTCGGCGCATGCACGAACACCCCTGCGGGTTTCGACGCGGTACCGGCCAGCAATTCGTTGCTGAGGAAAAACGAGTGTCCCGAACTTGCGGGTACGTTCAATCTTGCTTTCTCGCCGAGGGTCAGGGACATCGACCCGCACGAGCCGCTGAACACCCATGGACTACCCGTCGTGATTACGTTCAAACAAGGCCAGACTCAGACTGAGGCCTGGTGGGTCGTGCCGCGTCAGCGCCTGTTGTCGTTTGCCAGTGCGCTGAGAACCGACTCACCCGAACGCTATGCGCGATGGCGCGATCTGATGCTCAAGGAAAATCAGTCTCAGCAACCGCGCCCTGCCGTGGATGCCTATCTGGCGGATGTCGCGGAAGTGGGGCCGCCTGGCCCGGTCAACACGGGCTTCGAGCCCCGCCGATGTCGGGACAACTGGATGCTGGTGTCCACCGCGATCGAGTTCGCTCATGCCGCTGCCGACGGGACTTACAATCTTCGGCACGAGACCTGGCTGGCCCACGACGAAACCGGAGCGTTGTTGGTCAAGCACCTCGCTTTCAAGGCCAGTGCCATACCCATTCCGGATGCCCTGCGCTGGGGCAGCATCACCGAATACACTCGTTTCGAGCCAATGCCTTTCGAGGCGGTCACGCCGCTCGTTGCGGCCGACCTGCCTGTTGCATCGCGGTGAACAAAAGAGGGTCTTCGTGAAATCGTGTGGATCGTTCGATCACGATTCATTGTTCCGGGAACATGCCGGTGAGCGCTTTCCACCTGCAAAAGCGGTGGGGGAAGAATGGGGCGCAATCCAGCCAAAGGCCACTCTGACCGCCAGCCTGGAGGGCGAGTGGGGAATCGGCAAGCGTCCAGCGCGTGGAAACCCCAATCAAGGATTCCCCGGCGCGTCGAAACAGAGCAGATTCCTATTGATTGGGCCCTTGAACAGTACGACTTCGCACTATTCCTTCTCCTTTATGCCCTATGGGTACGCCAGCGGGAGAAGCATTCAGTAGCGACTATTTACGGGCCGAATCAATCGGGCGTGGCGCTTTGTGCGGCTCCGCCTCGTTGCGCATCATCGAACAGCGCCTCAATGGTGGCCTCGGTGGGCACTCCGGGGACGTATTTTCCGTTGATGAAGAAAGTTGGCGTACCCACTACCCCAAGTGACTTGCCCAGATCCGCGGTCTTCTGGATTTTCGCGGCCGCTGCCAGGTGACTCTTGCTGGTTACCTCGTCCGCACATATGGCCCATTCGTCAAGATCGATGTTTTCGTCAGCCAACTGTTGTCGGCTATCGACCAACAAGTTGCTTTCGTTGAGCGACGCCTGGTGCTCGAAATAGTAGTCATGCAAATTCCAGTACGCCGAATCACTTTGTGCTGCAGCGCAGGCGGCGGCTATTGAAGCCTTGCGCGCCCACGGGTGTATGCCATCCAGGGTAAAGTCGAGAGCTGCGTAGCGAACCTGATCGCCACGCTTTTCGAGGAGTTGTTTCATGGCCAATGCAGCATCCGCACAGTAGGGGCATTGGAAATCGGAAAATGCGACAATGGTAAATTCAGCTTTCGGATTGCCGCGACGCGGTGCGGCCTCAACTGCCGTTTTCAGAATCGCTCGATGTTGCGCCTGTTCCCTGGCTCGTGTCGCTTTGCGTTGTTGCAGCGCGACTTTCAGCGCAGGGTAGCTCTCTGGTGTGCGCTCCACGATGGCCTCAATCGCATTTTCAAACGACTCCAGAGCGGGAACTCCTTCAAACTTGTCGCCGTTGAAAAACAATGCCGGGGTTCCTTTCACGCCGAGGGAAATGCTCAAGACGATTGCGGCATTGATCGTTTTCGCCACCTGCGCGTACGCGTTGGTTGATTGATCGGTCGCACATGCCTGCCACAGGTCGAGATCGATATCGAAGCCTGACAGCAGATTGCGGCTTTCCGGCAGCACCAGATCCGCCGTTAGATGTTCCTGGTTCTCCAGGTAGAAATCGTGCAGGGCCCAGTACGCAGCCTCGTTCTGCTGAGCGGCACACAGTGCGCTCACGGATGCCTTGCGCGACCAGTTTGCGGCACCATCGCGGGGGAAATCGACCGCCGCGTAGCGAACCTGACCAGGATACGTCGCCAGCAATTGCTTGATCCCCTGGTTTGCTTCAACACAATGGGGGCATTCGTAATCCACAAATCCCAGGATTGTGATGGAAGCGTCAGAGCCGCCCCGGGTTGGAGTGGTCTTTGCGACAGATGCCAGTTTCGTGCGCCTCCTGGCCACTGAGCCCTGGCGCAACGTCTGGCGCTCGGCCAATGCCGCTTCAAGCTTCTCCGGCGGGAGCAAGTCAATTGGTTCGTTCGCGAGCAGATAGAGTTGCTTGTCGCCAGCAATCAGAAACTGGATCTTGCCGATGCCCTTGGCTTTGAACGTACCCAATTTCAACCCGGCTACATTGGTGGGCTGCAGCATTTCAAGCTCAAGTTCCGAATCAGCCAGGCTCGGCACGCCCACTTGCACGTTCCCGATCAAGTTCCTTGCCTCTGCCTCGTCAACGTTCCGGCCCTCATCCCCAGCGGCCGACGCAAAGGACATCCAGCACAAGCTGATGGCCAAAAACAGGCAAGCTTTCGTCTGCAGGTGTTTCATGATGACTCCAGTAATAGAACGGGGCAGGCGATGCCTGCCCCGCGTGCCAAAGTACTTTGCTCTCCCGGATTCGGCGATTGAATGCAAATGCAAACGCCGCGTGCACTGGAGTAGCCTGATACTACCTAGTATTCAGTACAGTTCGGCTCATATCGGGAACACAGGAAATCACCGCAGCGACCACTCGTAGAGCCCCATGTAGAGCCTTGCTTGATCATGTTCAACTCCCGGGCGGTGTCATCGTGGCAATTGTGGCGATTTGTTCCCAGACAGATGCTGTATCCAGTTGAGCAAGCAACTCCGTGACGCCAGGCGCTCCGCCAACCGCTATTCGCCTGGCACTTGTAACTCATGCTTGAATCGCCAGGGCAGGCACCGTGATTGCAGAGATTGTGCATATGGTTGTATTGGGAGCTTCCGCTGTTCCACTTCTTGTAGTGCTTGGAACGCACACCTGAGTGGCGGCCGGTAAAATTGCCGGTTACAAGTGGCTTGCGCCAGATCTGCGCGTAGGTCAGATACCACCAGGCCCCGGCCTTCGGCTGAGTTTTTGTTGCTTCCGTGATTTCCTCGAGCTCATTCTCGGTGAGGGGAGCAGGAAGAATGTAATGGCGCATGGATGAGCCCATTTCGATCAATGTTCCGAGCTTGAGTGATGAAGCCATATCCGGGTCTATCGACTTGGAGAGCACCTGTGCCGCCATGACTGCGCGACCTATTTGCTCGAATGGATTGGCGTCGCTCGTGACATCGGTCTGCTCTTCTTCGTCGCTCCAGCCGGCGGGCCTCAAGTCGCCGCCGAAGGTGGTATTCAGAGGACGACCATCGACCGAAATGCGTGCGTAAACTTCCTCGCGTGGTGGCAATTCTTCGCCATCCACGCCCTTCTCATCGGTAAACAGTTTTGTGAACGCTGCAAGTTCGACGCCCTGGTACGTTCCGGTTAGCTGGTTTCCATCTTTACCCATACCCAGAACCAGCTCTGCGCCTTTCTGATTGTAGAAATCATCTGACGCGATGCGATTGGTCGAACGAGCGAGAGGCGTTGCAACAGAAGGGTAAAACGGTTGTGCAGACAGGTCAGCAAATGACACTTGTTGAGCCAGTTCAATCAGGGCATGTTGTTCCGGCGCAAGCACCGGATCTGTTACGGCCAGGGCGATTGCGTTGGCCAGCTTCCCGGCAGCATGTTGACTCTTCATTGCTTCGTTCGGCTTGTAGTCGTATCCGGATTGGCCCCAGTCTTCGAAGCTTGCTCCGCCGGCTACGGCAATCTCCTGTCCATTCTCGTCCAACAGGCGCGCTGCGATCGCACCGTCACCCGAGTCCCGTGCTTCGAAATAGACAATCGAGCCGTCGAGGTTGTAGCTGCCAACCACACCAAGTTCAGGATCGGCCAGAAACACGCTCAGCCCTTTCTCCCCAGAGACATCCTTTGCGAATGCCCCGAAAGTCACCCCACAAAGCATGACCCCGAATAACGTTCGACTGATTATTCTGTTCATACATTTCATACACTTTCTCCGTTTCACATTGAATTTCGATTCAAGCTCTCTGTTTTCGTTAGCGGCGACAGAATCATCATCCAGAATGATGTACGTGTACGTATTCCTATGTTCCAAGTCCCGATCGCTGGAAGCATCGGATCCCTGTGGATCCCCTGCCGGCAGGCCTTCCCCTGCGCGCCTTCCCCTGCGCGCCACCTAATATCCACAAGCGTGGCGGACGTAGCTTGGATGGATAGGCCGTTTGTCTTGTATGAAAAGGCTGACGTGACCGTTCGTTTTGTATGAAAGGGCTGACGTGTTCATTCGACTTGTATGAAAGGGCTGACTTGTCTGCGACAACACGAAGTCGCGCACGCGCGAAGGGCAGTGCGCGACCAGGTGCGCGACCGTGCGCGCACCATTCCCGTCACTCGCGATCAGGCAGCGGCGATCGGGATCGGGCGCGATCAAAGCAGCCCGAGCGGCAACAACAGGTGCTTTGCCAGCATTCAAATGGAATGGCTGGTCGCGCGCCAGCAGGATGCTCGCGGTTGGCCGCCGCGTCGGGCAATCCGGGCAATTCCGGGTCAGACGAAATGCAAGGCACAGGATCCGGCCGCCACCATGGCAGGTCGTCAGCTGGGCGATGGTATTCGACGTCACTCGCGTTTCGGCTCGCTGATCAACGTTGGCAACCCTGGGCTGCGGACGTTTCGTGGCCCGGGATCGGTTTACTTCTGTTGCGCCACGATCAATGCCGCAAGCCTCGCCTCGCCGCGTCGCTCGTGCGCGATACCGATGTCCGATCAACACTTATTGCGATCAACGCTTGCTTTGGGTCGAGTGATGTGAAAAAACTAGGCGCTGGCAACAATCCGGCGCCGACCGTTTTGCCGACGTGACGCGGGATTCACTTCCTCGAGCAGAGATGACGGAACCCAAACGCCACATGCCCACGCCCTTCACTCTGTACTACGGCGCGGGCAGGTTTCTATTTCTGGCGCAGCATTTGCACCTTGACAGCGTGCAGACCCTGACCCGGCGCCCGACCGCGTCAGTGATCATCGGTCTGGACGGCCCCTTCCAGGTGGATTTCGCGGAGCAACCGCCATTTCAGACGCGTGCCTTGCTGATCGCCCCGAACACGGCGCAACGCCAGTTGCATACTCTCGACAGCGGCCTGGCGATATTCGATATTCCGCAGCTCAGCCCTCTCTTCGACGCGTTGCGACCCGCGCTGCATCAAACGCCATTGACGCCGCTGCAGCCAGGGCAGTACGAGCCGCTGTTGCCGCAGATCCGGCAAGCGGTAAATGCCGGACTGAGCTGCTCGCAGGTCGATGCCCTGTTCCAGGATCTGGTCGAGGCGCTGAGTGCTCACCTCGAGCCAGGGCGCGCGCTCAATCCGCGGGTGAAAGCCGCGCTGGAAATGATGGAGGATCTGCCATTTGCCGACGCGACATTGATTGAGCTGGCGCAACGCGTGCATTTGTCCCCCTCACGCTTGCGCCACCTGTTCCGCGAAGCGACAGGCTGCACGTTCAGCCAGTACCGACGTTGGAGCGCGGTGTGGAAGGCGATTGAAATGGTGGCGAGACATCGACCATGCACCACCATCGCGCACACCAGCGGCTTCTATGATCTGAGCCACTTTGATCGGGCGTTCCGCGAGATATTCGGCATCGGCATGTCGGCTGCGATCAATTTCGATACGGTTTCAGTACGCCGTTGCCATGATTGGTGGCTACCGGAGGCTGGCGTCGATGCCAGTATCGGCGGCTCTGAATGTGACCAAGAAATGGCCTCGGCGGGTATGAACATCACTCGGGGGCTTTGAAGTAAATGCACGACAATTTTCTGCAAAGGACGCGTGCATGCTGCTCGACCTTGCTTGCGCAAGTCCACCCAGCCGGCATGCGCCGCTGGGCAGGGCGATAGGCCGCACGATGGCATCGTCGCCGGTCGCTACTCGCACATTTGCCAGTATCCTTTTGCAAGTCGTCGTTGGAGGAATTCTTGGTGCGATTAGTTGGTGGCTCGCTTGGGTGGTGTCAGGCACGTTCGAACCATTCGATTCGAGTACCGGGCTTCTGGTGAACCAGGCCGTTCTTGTCGGGGCGGTTGTTCTCATTGGCTGCAGGTATAGCCCTTGTTCGGCTGCGTCGACCCTTGTCGGTGCCTATCTTGGCCTGCAGTGCTTTACGTATTTCGCAGGTTCGTCCGAAACAAGAGCCTGGGCCTTGCTGGGTGCGGCAACGTCATTGATGCTGTTCCTTGTCCCATCTGCCTCGATTGCCGTATGCGCCGTCGTCTCGTTCTGTAGGTCGCGTGGGCGCGGAGAAACCAGAGAGAGCAAGTGAAATGAGAGCTGCGAATGCTCGATGCCTGCTGTTCGATAGAGGAAACGGGATATACGGGAATTGGTCTTGAACCTGGAACCTGGGCTATCAAAGGGATGGTTGATTCTGGCTGGCGCCCTTTCTTTGGGCCGCTTCATCCTGACAACCAACGTCCGGGCGCAGTCGAGTTCAGCCATGGGCAAGGTAGATGATGGATTGAAGTTGGCTTTGGCACTGACATAGACAGCACCCAGGTTTCTTCACGAGACTTGCCATCAGCCCGTGCGAGTGATGGTGTCGCCAGCATTGGAGGAAAGGGGGGGCGGGCTGGATCAGCGGCAATCAGGTAATAAGCAACCACCAGAAGGTACCAAGCACGCACCAGACCGGGTATATCCAATCTGCGATACTCCGCAGCAACACAAAATCCGATCCCGTCGTGACGAAATCCAGCCTAAGCCACCTCGACCGCCTCGAAGCTGAGAGCATCCACATCCTGCGCGAGGTTGCTGCCGAGTTCAGCAATCCGGTGATGCTGTATTCGGTGGGCAAGGACAGCTCCGTATTGCTGCATTTGCTGGTCAAGGCGTTTGCGCCGGGGCGGCCGCCGATTCCGCTGCTGCATGTCGATACGCGCTGGAAGTTCCGCGAGATGATCTCCTTCCGCGACCAGCGCGCCGCCGAAACCGGCTGCACGCTGCATGTGCACGTCAACTCCGATGGCGTAGCCCAGGACATGAGTCCGATCACTCACGGTGCCACCGTGCATACCGACGTGATGAAGACGCAGGGCCTGAAGCAGGCGCTGGACAAGTTTGGATTCGATGCCGCGATTGGTGGTGCTCGGCGCGATGAGGAGAAATCGCGTGCCAAGGAGCGTGTGTTCAGTTTCCGCAGCGCGCAGCATCGCTGGGATCCGAAGAATCAGCGTCCGGAGCTGTGGAACCTGTACAACGCGCGCATCCACAAGGGCGAGTCGGTGCGGGTGTTTCCACTCTCGAATTGGACCGAGCTGGATATCTGGCTGTACATCTACCGCGAGCAGATTGCGGTGCCGTCGCTGTATCTGGCAAAGGAGCGTCCCGTGGTTGAGCGTGATGGCGCGCTGATCATGGTCGATGACGATCGCCTGCCGCTGCGCGATGGCGAGCAGCCGATGATGAAGAACGTGCGCTTCCGCACGTTGGGCTGCTATCCGCTGACCGGCGCGATTGAATCGGATGCCAACACGCTGGAGGCCATCATCCAGGAAATGCTGGTCTCAACCACTTCCGAACGCCAGGGCCGCGTGATCGATCACGATCCGTCCGCGTCGATGGAAAAGAAAAAGCAGGAGGGTTATTTCTGATGGAGCCGGGAATAGGGAATGGTGAATCGGGAATGGATATGAGCGCAGCGGTCGCGCCGTCCATCACCGACTATTTGCAGCAGCACGAGTCGACGAGTTTGCTGCGTTTCATCACCTGTGGCAGCGTCGATGATGGCAAGAGCACGCTGATCGGTCGGCTGCTGCACGACTCCAAGCTGCTGCTTGATGATCAGCTGGCCGCGCTGGAATCGGACAGCCGCCGATTCGGCACGCAGAACGGTGAGATCGATTTCGCGCTGCTGGTCGATGGCCTTGCCGCCGAGCGCGAGCAGGGCATCACAATCGATGTCGCCTATCGATTTTTCGGCACGGAACGGCGAAAGTTTATCGTCGCCGATTGTCCGGGCCACGAGCAGTACACGCGCAACATGGCAACCGGTGCGTCCACGGCCGATCTGGCCATCGTGCTGGTTGACGCACGCAAAGGGCTGCTTACCCAGACCCGGCGGCACAGCTATATCGTCTCGCTGCTCGGTATCCGTCATGTGATTCTGGCGGTGAACAAGATGGATCTGGTTGGTTACGACCAGTCAACCTTCGAAAGCATCGTTGAGGATTATCGCCAACTGGCCAAGCGGCTCGGTATCGACAATGTGCACTGCGTACCGCTGTCGGCACTGAAGGGCGACAACGTGATGTCGGCAAGCGCACAGATGCCCTGGTATCCGGGCGAAAGCATGCTGAGCATGCTCGAAACCATCGACGTCAGCCGTGCTGAAAGCAATCGGCCATTTCGTCTGCCGGTGCAGTGGGTCAATCGACCGAACCAGAATTTTCGCGGATTCTCGGGTCTGGTCGCCAGCGGCGAAATCCGCGTAGGTGATGAAGTCATCGTGCTGCCATCCGGCACACGCACGCGACTTGCCAGTGTGATCAATCCACAAGATGAATCCAACGACGCGCGCGAGGGCGAAGCGGTCACCGTGACCTTGGCCGACGAAGTCGACGTCAGCCGCGGTGACGTGATTTCCGCGGCCGACCATCCGCCGGAAGTCGCCGACCAGTTTGCTGCTCACGTTCTATGGATGGCGGATGCGCCGCTGCTGCCGGGTCGCGGCTACTGGCTGAAAATCGGCAGTCAAACCGTCGGCGCGCAGATCACCGAAATCAAGCATCGCGTCGACATCAACAGCCAGAAATTTCTCGCCGCGAAGCGCGTCAACCTCAACGAGGTCGCCTACTGCAACCTGATGCTGGATCAGTCGATTGCCTTCGAGGCGTATGCGGACAACCGCACGCTCGGCGGTTTCATCCTGATTGATCGCCAGAGCAACGCCACGGTTGGCTGCGGCACCATCGACTTCGCGCTGCGCCGCGCCACCAACATTCACTGGCACCAGCTCGAAATCAACCGCCAGGCTCGCGCCGCGATCAAGGGTCAAACTCCGTCGTGCCTGTGGTTCACCGGTCTGTCCGGCTCCGGCAAGTCGACCATCGCCAACCTGGTCGATCGCCGCCTGCACACGATGGGATACCACACCTACATCCTCGATGGCGACAACGTGCGCCATGGTCTGAACAAGGATCTGGGTTTCACCGACGAGGATCGCGTCGAGAACATCCGCCGCGTTGCCGAAGTGGCCAAACTGATGGTCGACGCCGGCCTGATCGTGCTGGTCAGTTTCATCAGCCCGTTCCGAGATGAGCGGCGCATGGCCCGCGAGCTATTCGACGAGAGTGAATTCCTGGAGGTGTTCGTCGATACGCCGCTCGAACTTTGTGAACAGCGCGATCCCAAAGGCCTGTATCGACGCGCGCGTGCTGGCGAAATTCCGAACTTCACTGGCATCAGCTCACCGTATCAACCGCCAGAGCATGCCGATATTCATCTGCCAACCGCCGACCTTACTGCGGAGCAGTCGGTAGAACTCGTGACGTCGCGACTGCTGGGTCAAACAGCCGACTCTTGAGCTAGCGGGGGCTGGACACAAGACACGTCTTTTTCTTGGGGCGCCTGGTATCCATTGCGGCCAGAGATCTGCGGGATAACGCGTGGGCTCAGATTGACCGGCCTGTATTGAGCCATCCACAAATCCCTGTTGTTTGCGTTCGGCGATTGCAGCAAGATCGGTTCGATGGGTTCACCAATAAGGATTGATACGGCTGGGATCAAACCAGGATTCCAATCATCCAACCGGGGGCATCAGCATGATGTGGCGAATTCTCACTGACGAATTTCGGTTGCTGACGTTTCGGCGGCCAAGCTCGGCAATGCACACCGAATGGAAAGCATTTCTGATATTCGGGCTGGCATTCACATGGTTGGCAGGTATCGGCCGCTACTGGGACAACCCCAAAGCACATCTGTGGCAGACCCTCGGCCTGGGCTCGGTCGCCTATGTTTTTGTGCTCGCCCTGATCGTCTGGGTCTTGCTGGTGCCGCTCAAGCCGAAGCACTGGTCGTACCGGAATGTTCTGCTATTTGTCACCCTGACCGCGCCGCCGGCCGTGCTCTACGCAATTCCCGTGGAGCAGTTCTTGTCGGCCGAAGCTGCCCGAACTGCAAATGCATGGTTTCTGATTGTCGTCGCCACTTGGCGGGTTGCGCTCTTTTCGGTGTTCCTTCGGCAGGTGGCAGGATTGTCCTGGGCAATGGTTGTAGTTGCGACACTGCTGCCGTTGGTCATCATCATCATGGCACTTTCGATTCTCAATCTGGAGCATGTGGTATTCAGCTTGATGAGCGGCATTCGCGAAGAGGATCGCAGCCCGAATGACGCGGCATACGGGATTGTGTTCCTGCTTTCACTATTTTCGTTCATGGCGGCACCGGTTCTGCTGATCGCCTACATCATCGCGATATTCCATGTACGGATGAATACCCGACCCGTCAAGTCGCCAGATGCTGCGCGATGATTCTCCCTCCGCGAGAGCTTCTGGTTCCAAGACCGGTATGAATGGAGGTTTGACGCATGAATGACTCTCGCAGTTTGTCGAGATCGCGCACCGACCGGGTGCTCGCTGGTGTGATGGGCGGCATCGCGCGCCGTCAGAGGTATCGCCATCAATCGCGTCATTTTCGAGAACGCCTATATCCCGAAACTGTATGCGACCCGTCGTGGCGCGTTCATCAAGGCATCGATTCCCTTCATGCAAGCCGAGCCATGGATCCGGCACGACGGGCACTATCACGTCGATTTTGACGTGCCGTGCAAGCGCTCCTGAGTAGCGGATGGTCGGCTTGTCAGTCGGTCGGATATTCCAGAAATCAAAAGCCCGGACTGTGCCGGGCTTTTGATTTGATGGTGGAGCGAAGGAGGATCGAACTCCTGACCTCGTCGATGCGAACGACGCGCTCTCCCAGCTGAGCTACCGCCCCGTGAAACCTTGCGTCCGGAGAAATGGTGCGGATGGGGGCCGCGCCGGAGACAAGCGCGAATCATATCGGATGCTTGTCGATCGCGCCAAGTGGCACGATCGTCAGTCGGCAAGCCGGCTGATCAGCGCATCGTGCAGAAGCGGCTTGCGCCAGCCTTCGAGGGTAGTGGGCCATTGGCGGGTGACATAGAGGGTTTCCAGGTGGCGACGCGAGCAGAGCAGGCCTTCAGGAAGATCCAGATCAGCGGCGCGGGCGCTGACGATTTCCTTCAGCGATTTGATGACGCGGCGCTCTTCACCGTCCGCTTGTGACGGGATGGGATCGAATTCAAGTTCCTCATCCGTGATCGGTCGCCGGAGGACGTCGAGTAGTTCGAGACGCTCGGCTCCACGCAGCGCGCGCAATCCCCGGCCTCGCTCGGCGAGATCGTTGGCATCGCTGGGCGGATTCGAGCTGAAATCAAGCAAGCGCGGATCATCGATTATCCATGGGCGTGGCTTGTCGATGCGGCGTGCCGTGGCATCGCGCCAGATCAGGACGCGACGAAGCAGGGCCTGTTGCTCGCGCGTCCAGTCGGCTGCGCCGCGATAGCCGGTCTGTGGTTGCAGATCGGGTTCGCGATGGCGTGCACGCTCGACCAGGCGCGCGCAATCCTCGGCATGCCAGTCGGCATAGCCACGCGTGGCCAGGCGTGCTGACAAGTCGGCATGCAGGACAGGCAAGTGGACGACATCCTGAGCGGCGTATTCGAGCTGGGAAGGGCTCAGCGGGCGTTGCAGCCAGTCGGACCGCGTCTCGCCTTTCGGCAGGTCGACGCCGCACACGGCCAGCACGAGCTTCTGGTAGCCGAGTCCGGCGCCGAGTCCGCAGAAGGCGGCGGCAATCTGCGTGTCAAACAAGCTACCGAGGCTGTTCGGCAGCAAGGGACTCAGCGCATCGAGGTCTTCGCTGGCGCTGTGCATGATCGAGATCGTCTGCGGATCGCCGAGTCGCGCCGCCAGATCACTCATGTCGATGTCCGCGAGCGGGTCGATCAGGGCGATATGTTCGGCAATCTCGATCTGGATCAGGGCCAGCTTCGGCGCGAAGCTGTCGGTGCGCATGAACTCGGTATCAAGGCCGATGAGCTGACCGGGATGCCGGTTGATTTCGAGGAGGGTTTCGGTGCGATCGATCCAGTCTGCCAATGTGGCCTTCCTTTGCTGTAGCGAGAGTTGAGCGGAGAGGAGGTCGCGGTTGCGGATGCCTCCTGCGATAGCCTAAGGTGCTGGCACGCTGCTGTCAGCCTTTCTGTGTGCACTCATGCCCGGTACCGAGAATGTCAACAAGCAACGCAACTGGGGCGGTGCGCTCGGCATCCTCGTGTTGGCGTTTGCGCTGGGCTACCGGTTTTTCCCGGGCATCCTGCATGTCGAGCCGCAGACCCAGGTGCAGACGGCTACGACTTCGCCACAGAACGGCAAGCCCTGGGTCATTGATCGCAGCGAGCCGGTGACCGGCGATGGCAGCGGCACGCAGCCGATTGTCGGCACCACCCTGGCCGAGGCAATCGCGATGGGGCCGCCGGCACCGGTGAGCAAGGAGGTCGCGGCATTGCTGAAGTCCGCGCGCGCGCAGGATGAAGCCGGAAAGCTGTTTGAGCCTCCCGGCAATAATGCCGTGGGTTTCTACCGCCAGGCTCTGGCCAAGGATCCCAACAATCCGGCCGCACACGACGCGCTGGCGCGGATCGGCGGCGCGGTGCGTGACTGGTCGCTGGCCGCGCTCGAACGTGGTGACGAAGCGGAAGCACTACGCTATGCCGCCCAGTTTGCCGAACTCCCGCACGCGCAAGCCGAACTCGACAATCTGCGAGCACGGTTGAATACCCTGAGCCAGGTCATGCCGATGCTTACCGCGGCGGCCGAATTGCTCAAGCAGAACCGCATGGTCGGCGAGGGCGACAAGAATGCTCTCGCGGTCTACAGGAGCGTTCTGAAAATCGATCCGGGCAACCGCATCGCCGACGAAGGACTCGGCCGTATCGAGCGCGGCTATCTCGATCGCGCGCTCGGAGCCGCAGCACAGGATGATTTCATCAATGCGGACAAGATCCTTGCAGACGCCTCGTCGATCCGGCCAGGCTCACAGGCGCTGCTCGACACGCGCTCGCAGGTCGAAGGCTTGCGCCGGCAGCGTGGCGAGACCGTGCTTGCGCAAGCCCGGTCGGCACTGGATGCCGGAAATGCTGATCTGGCCGAGCAATTGGGCAAGAAAGCCCTGGCGATCAGCGCGGATCTGGCTGGACTCGACGAGTTCAACGAGCGTTTGCGCAATGCCCGGCTGTATGCGAATTTCTCGCCCGGCCAGGTTTTCAGTGATCGTTTCCTTGACACCAGCGGGTCAGCGCCAGCGGCTGTCGTGATCCCGGCGGGACAATTCACGATGGGTTCGCCGGCCGACGAAGAGGGCCATCGCGATGATGAGGATCCGCAGCGCAAGGTGGTCATCACCAGCGGATTCGCGATGGGACAGAGTGAAATCACGGTCGGCCAGTTCCGCGAGTTCGTCAAGGCAGTCGGATACCGCACCGATGCCGAGCGCGCCGGAACCGGCAGCGTCTACGACGAAAGCACCGGGCGCATGATCGATCGGCGCAGCATTGACTGGCAGCGCGACTACAAGGGCGATCGCGCCAATGAGAAATTGCCCGTGCTCAATGTGTCCTGGAACGATGCCAGCGAGTTCGCCGCCTGGCTTTCACAACGCACCGGAAAGCGTTATCGCCTGCCGAGCGAGGCGGAATTTGAGTACGTGTTGCGGGCCAACTCGACGACGCGTTACTGGTGGGGCGATGGCGATCCGCCGAAAGTGCTGGCCAACGTGACCGGTGATGGCGATCGTTCACCGAGCAAGCGCAGTTGGGGCCGTTCGTTCACGCGCTACCACGATGGCTACTGGGGGCCTGCGCCAGTCAGGAGCTTCCCGGCAAACCCGTTTGGCCTGTTCGATATTGACGGCAATCTTTCTGAATGGGTCGATGATTGCTGGCATGACAACTATATTCGCGCCCCGCGCAACAGCACCGCCTGGATCAATCCGGGCTGCGAGCGGCGGGTGATCCGTGGTGGATCCTGGGGCAGTGCGCCTCTGCAGATCCGTTCGGCCTATCGCCTCGGTGTTGCTGCCGATACGCGCAGTGCGCGGGTCGGATTTCGGATCGTGCGAGAGTTGTGAATTGGGCGAGGCCGAAACCTGAGCCGGCCGAGTTGCGGTTGGGCATCGGAAAACAATTGTTGATCTGTCAGGCATCGTTGCAGGCCAACGGCTAAGCTGCGTGGAAGCACTGAGGACAAATCGCATGGGACTCTTCGGAAATCGTTCTTCACAATTAGGCCAGCAAGGCAACCGGCGCGGCCTGAAGCTCTGGCCGATCCTTTTGTTTGGCCTGTACTTTGGCTACTACTATTTCAGCCACAGCAACGCGGCGTCATTCACTGGACGCAAGCAGTTGCTCGACACCTCGGCTCAGGAGGAGGCTGCGCTGGGTCTGCAGTCCTATCGCGAAATCCTGCAGCAATCCCAGGTCATCACTACCGGCAAATTGCCCGAGGAAGTGCAGGGCATTGCCCAGCGTCTGGTCGAAGCTGCGCCGAAGGTTGAGAAATATCTGGCCGAAACCGCAGGCACGCCGGCGAATACGGACTGGGGGTCGTACCAGTGGGACGTCAAGCTGATCCAGTCTGACCAAGTCAACGCGTTTTGCTTGCCCGGCGGCAAGATCGCGGTATATACCGGAATCATTCCTGTCGCCAAGGATGCCAGCGGCCTCGTGGACGACGGTCTCGCCATCATCATGGGCCACGAGATCGCCCATGCACTGCTTCGCCACGGTGGCGAGCGCATGGCCCAGCAGAAACTCGTGCAGATCGGCTCGATCGCGGCCAGCATGTCGACCGGTGACATGGATCCCCAGCAGCGCCAGATGGTCATGGCCGCCATCGGCGCCGGTGCTCAATACGGCCTGATCCTGCCTTTCTCGCGCAGCCACGAATCCGAAGCCGACAAGGTCGGCCTGCTACTCGCCGCAGCGGCCTGCTACAACCCGCAGGAAGCACCGAAGCTCTGGGAGCGCATGGCCGCCATGGGCAAGCAGAAGCCCCCCGAATTCATGTCCACCCACCCCGCCGAAGGCACCCGAATCCAGCAACTCAGCGCCTGGATGTCGGAAGCAATGCAGGTAAGGCAGCAATTCTGCGGCACTACGCCGGCTACGCAGTAGGAAAGACGCTTGTCAGCTTCGACCGCTCCCCGTATCATTCGCGGCCCACTTCCGGAGAGGTGGCAGAGTGGTCGAATGTACCTGACTCGAAATCAGGCGTACGTGAATAGCGTACCGTGGGTTCGAATCCCACCCTCTCCGCCAGCTACAAAAGAAGGCCCCGAAAGGGGCTTTTTTTTGTAGCTGGCGGAGAGGGTGGAAATCCACATGGCTTGACTCCGGGCGTACCTGAAGGAGCCCGCCTACGCGCGAGCTTTTGGCTGTGTCGGCGAAGAGTTCGCCCCTGGTGGGGCTCCTACGAGATTACGGTCGACCCGCAGGAGCTCGTTTACGTGCGAGCTTTTGGCTGGTTTGGCGAAGAGTTCGCCCCTGGTGGGGCTCCTACGAGATTACGGTCGACCCGCAGGAGCTCGTTTACGTGCGAGCTTTTGGCTGGTTTGGCGAAGAGTTCGCCCCTGGTGGGGCGCCTACGAGATTACGGTCGACCCGTAGGAGCTCGTTTACGTGCGAGCTTTTGGCTGGTTTGGCGAAGAGCTCGCCCCTGGTGGGGCTCCTACGAGATTACGGTCGACCCGCAGGAGCTCGTTTACGTGCGAGCTTTTGGCTGGTTTGGCGAAGAGTTCGCCCCTGGTGGGGCGCCTACGAGATTACGGTCGACCTGTAGGAGCTCGTTTACGTGCGAGCTTTTGGCTGGTTTGGCGAAGAGTTCGCCCCTGGTGGGGCGCCTACGAGATTACGGTCGACCTGTAGGAGCTCGTTTACGTGCGAGCTTTTGGCTGGTTTGGCGGAAAGCTCGCCCTTGGCGGGGCTCCTACGAAATTGCAATTGGCGAAGCCGGATGCGGATGAATGAAATCATCTATCCACATCCGGCTAGACGCGTATGAGTCGAACCAATTAAAAGCACATGCGCCGTCCAGCGACGGTGGTTTGAATCAAAATACCGAAACCAAGGCTGGACGCATGTCAGCCGCTTGCGCCACTTCAGCAAACCTCAACCAATCGCCGCAAGCATCGACTCCGCATCTGAAACCTTGAACTCGCCGGGTGCTTCGACGTGGAGTGCCTTGATCACGCCGTCTTCGGCATACAGGGCAAAGCGTTTCGCGCGTTCACCCATGCCGAATGCGCTGGCGTCGAACCTGAGGCCAAGGGCTTCGGCGAAGGCACCGTTACCGTCGGCGAGCATGGTTAGATTTTCCGGCACATTCTGGTTCTTGCCCCAAGCATCCATGACGAAGGCGTCATTGACCGCCATGCAGGCAACATCGACGCCCTTGGCCTTGAACTCGTCCATCTTCTCGACATAGCCCGGCAGATGTTTGGCCGAACAGGTCGGAGTGAACGCGCCGGGTACGGAAAAAAGCACGACCTTGCGCCCCTTGAACAGTTCGTCGGTGGTAATCGCTTGCACGCCGTCCTTGAAGGTGTTCAGGGTGGCCCGGGGAATGCTGTCGCCAATCTTGATTGTCATCGGGAATCCTTGCATTGAGTGAGTGCAACCCGGCCCATGATACGGCGGCTGCATGAATGATCCCATGCCCTTGAATTGTGATCGGCAATCCCGACCTTGTGATCAACGCGGCAGCGCGCCGCACCAGAACAGGATCACTCCCATGAGCATTTCGCGTCACTCCGTGTGGAACCCCGGCACCAGTTTCAATCGTGACCTGCGCCAGGTTTTTGACCGCTTCATCAACAACGACGACACCGATCAGTCGAACGTGGTGACCAGCCAGTGGGCGCCGCGCGTGGATATTCGCGAGGAAGACAAGCGCTTTGCGATTTTTGCCGACATCCCTGGCGTCGACCCGAAGGATATCGAGGTCAACATGGACAAGGGGATTCTGACCATCAAGGGCGATCGCGCCTCGCAGGCAGTGACCGAGAATGGCGAGTTCACCCGGGTCGAGCGATCCAGCGGCACCTTCTATCGCCGCTTCGCCTTGCCTGACAGCGCCGATGCAGAGAACATCAGCGCCTCCGGCAAGCATGGCGTTCTCGAAATTTCAATTCCGAAAAAGCCCGAAACGACCCCGCGTCGGATTACCATCAACGCCTGATCGATTTCTCCGGTTCGAAACCCACGGCCTGCGGCGGGGTGACTCGCCACAGGCTTTTTTCTTTGCGGATATTCAAGGCATGCAGTTCAAGGACTACTACGACATCCTGGGCGTCAAGCCCGACGCGAACGATGCGGAGATCAAGCGCGCTTATCGAAAGCTGGCACGCAAGTACCACCCGGACGTCAGCAAGGAAGCTGGAGCCGAGGACAAGATCAAGGATGTCAACGAAGCCTATGAGGCGCTCAAGGATGCCGAGCGGCGGCGTGAGTACGATCAGCTCCGAGCCGGTGGCTATCGTGCCGGTGATGATTTCCGGCCACCGCCGAACTGGCAAGGGCGACAGGGTGGCGGGGGGTTTCGAGGAAGCGGATTTCAGCGACTTCTTCGAGTCGGTGTTCGGTCGCGGCGCGGGTGCGCGTGGGCGATCGGGTCCGCGACGTGGCAGCGATCTGCAGGCGCGGATCACGATCGATCTGGCCTCGGCGTTCAAGGGGGCGCGCGAGCGCATCACCTTGCGCGACCCATCGCAGGGTGAGCGCACGCTCGAGGTGAAGATTCCTGCCGGTATCGAGCCCGGCAAACAGATCAGGCTCAGTGGTCAGGGCAATCCGGGTATTGCCGGCGGCCCCGCGGGTGATTTGCTGCTTGAGGTTGGCGTGCGCGAGGACAGCCGCTTCAAGCTCGACGGGAAAAATGTCGTTGCCGTCGTGCCGATCACGCCCTGGGAAGCGGCGCTGGGTGCCACGGTGAAGGCGCCGACGCTGGCCGGTGAGGTCGAGTTGCGCGTTCCAGCTGGTTCGAACACCGGCAGCAAATTGCGCCTGCGTGGTCGCGGCTGGCCGGGCAAGATCGCCGGCGATCAGATTGTCGTGCTGGAGATTCAGACACCACGCGCAGAAACCGACGAGCAGAAGCAATTCTATGAATCGATGGCGTCAACTTTCGACTTCAAGCCGCGAGGTTAGGGCTAGTGCTCAGGTGGAGGCCCATTAATTTCTAGGGGAGTTTTGATCGCAATTCAGTTTCGCGGCAAGACGCTTTTATGTAGCGCTACGTGAATTGTCCGATGCCCTGGAAATTTCAATTTTCTCGTCATCCCGGCGAAAGTCGGGAACCATTTTCGAGCAAAGAAAAGTCAAGATGGATCCCGGCTTTCGCCGGGATGACGAATAGTAGAATTCGAGTTTAAGGGTGACGCGCAGTGGGTTGGCAACTCCGTGAATCATCAAGTATCAAGAAGCCAAGCGTCCCCGATTCCCTATTCTCGATTCCCAATTCCCAGCTTTACTTAGGCATATGCTCGTTGATAGCCTTGATCAATTCTTCTTCGTTGATCGGCTTGGTCACGTAGGTCTTGGCGCCCTGGCGCATGCCCCAGACACGATCGGTTTCCTGGTCCTTGGTGGTCACGAGGATGATCGGGATATGGCTGGTCTTCGCATCCTTGGCCAGCGTGCGAGTTGCCTGGAAGCCATTGAGGTTCGGCATCACCACGTCCATCAGGATAAGGTCGGGCAATTCACGCTTGGCCACCTCGACCCCGGCAGAACCGTCTTCCGCAGTGATCACCTCATGGCCGAGCTTCTCAGCGATGCGCTTGAGCCCGATCAGTTGAGAAGGAGAATCGTCGACAATTAGTACTCGCGCCATGATTGGTTCCGTGGTCCCCTGATGCCGGATGGCTCCTGCATTCTAGCCATGCCGCCGCCGCATCACCAGCGAATGGCGTCACCCAATGCGTACCAGGGTGCGACCGAATGACTCGCCTGCGAGCATTCTTGTGAAAACAGTAGCAAGTTCGTCGAAACTCACCTCTTTTGTCGCGATCTTGTCCAGATTCTGCGGTTTCCAGTCATCGGCCAAATGCTGCCAGATGTCGTCACGGATCGCGCGTGCAGTACCGGCTGAGGCGATTCCGAGCAAGCTGAGGCCGCGGATGATGAAGGGCATGACCGTCGTCGCCAGCTCGATGCCGCCGGCATTGCCGCAGATGGCGATGCTCCCGTAAGGCTCGATCACGCGACTGAGTCCAGCCAGCATGTCGCCACCAACACTGTCGATGGCGCCGGCCCAGCGTGCAGTTTCAAGCGGTCGCTGACTCCAGAACAATTCCTTGCGGGAAATACACTGTTTCGCGCCGAGTTCGATCAGGAAATCGAATTGCTCGGCTTTGCCGGTAATCGCGTGTGCGCTGTAGCCGGCACAAGTGAGGATATCGATCGCCAGCATGCCCACGCCGCCAGTGGCTCCGGTCACGACAATTGGCCCGAGTTCCGGCGTCTGTCCGTTCTGCTGCATGCGGTAGAGCGAGAGGGCGGCGGTGAAGCCCGCCGTGCCGATGATCATCGATTCGCGCAAGCTCAGGCCCGAGGGGAGCGGGATCGCCCATCTTGATTCGAGTCGGACGTATTCGGCGTAGCCACCATCGCGCGTCTCGGACAGGCCACAACCCGTGCATAGGACCGCATCGCCTTCCTTGAATGCCGGATCGGTCGAGGCAGCAACATAGCCGGCCGCGTCGATTCCACCATTCAGCGGATACTGGCGCAGGATCTTGCCTTTGCCGGTTCCGGCCAGCGCGTCCTTGTAGTTGACCGACGAGTAAGCGACCTTGACCAGCACCTCGCCGGGCGAGAGCTCGTCAACTTGCATCTCTTCGATGCCGGCGCGGTAGCCCTGGTCGTCGTTGTGGATGCGGAAGGCTTTGAAAGTCGTATTCATCGAGTCTCTGGATTCATTCACTGTTGTTCAGGGGCAGGCGGGACGCAGCTTTCCATGGTCGGATGGCCATCCTGTACTGCTTTTGCATCAACACAGTTCGGGATACAAATCGATCCACTTCGGGTTTGATTCTTCGATCAAGCGGATCTTCCAGTTGCGTTGCCACGCCTTGATGGCCTTCTCCCTCAGGATCGCTGATTCCATTGTCTCGTGCTGCTCAAACCATACCAGATCGTGAACGCCGTGCTTTTTCGTGAATCCCTCGACCGAATCGCTTTTGTGCTCCCATATTCGCTTGAGCAAATCTGAGGTGACGCCTACATAGAGCGTGCCTCGCCATTTGCTTGCGAGCAGGTAGACACAGGGTTGCTTCATGCGTTGGCGTGGGTTTTCATTGCGCATCCCGTGCGGCTGTTGGATCTAGCCGGGTGGTGGGAGGTGCGCCGCAACCGCGTGAAGAAACTGGATCCCAGCCTTCGCTGGGATGACGGCCGGGAGTATTGCGATTCATTCTGCTTTTCCGCAATTGATGCATTGCACGGAGCCGAAGCTCTCATGAGCCCGTACACTCTTGCCGTCATCCCAGCGAAGGCTGGGATCCAGTTTGCCTGCTCAACGTTGGTCAAGATCCAGGCTTCCTTGTCTTGACGATGAGGGGCGTGGGTCGTACTCGAGACTTGCTGAACAGTTTCGGGAGCTGGATCCCGGAGCATCGGCCAACCACTGGCGTGGAAACACAGTGTTGCGATTGGGTGTGCAATACGACGGAACCAGTGGCCTGTCCGGGATGAGTTCTTTTTGAGAAGGAGCTGGATCCCGGATCATCGGCCATCCATGGCCTGTCCGGGATGAGTCCTTTTTGAGAAGGAACTGGATCCCGGATCATCGGCCATCCATGGCCTGTCCGGGATGAGTCCATCCTGGACTCAATTGGACTTGTGGATGGCTCGTTTGTCTACGGCTAGGGCTGCTTCGTGGACGGCTTCGCTCAGGGTCGGATGGGCGTGGACAATGCGGGCGAGGTCTTCGGCGCTGCCCTTGAATTCCATGGTGACGACGGCTTCGGCAATCAGTTCGGAGACGACCGGGCCGACCATGTGTACGCCGAGGATGCGGTCAGTTTCGGCGTGGGCGATGATTTTCACGTGACCTGCCGTTTCGTTCATCGCAACGGCGCGGCCGATCGCTGCGAACGGGAATGACCCGGTCTTGTACGGGATGCCTGCTTCCTTGACCTGAGCCTCGGTCTTGCCGACCCAGGCGAGTTCCGGTTCGGTGTAGATGACCCACGGGATGGTGTCGAGATCGACATGGCCGGCCTTGCCGGCGATCAATTCGGCGACAGCGATGCCTTCCTCGGAGCCCTTGTGCGCGAGCATCGGGCCGCGCACGCAGTCGCCGGCTGCCCAGATGCCTTCGACGCCAGTCCAGTTGTGTTCGTCGACTTCGATGCGACCGCGATCATCGAGCTTGACGCCGGTGTTGTCGCCCAGCAAACCACTGGTTGCCGCGCGTCGACCGACCGCGACCAGCAGCTTGTCGACTTCGAGAGTTTGTTCGCCCTTGGCATCGGTGTAGGTGAGCTTGACGCCTTTCTTGCCGACCTCGGCCTTGTTGAGCTTGGCGCCGAGATGGATATCGAGGCCTTGCTTCTTGAATTCGCGCGCGGCGACCTTGGCAATATCGGCATCGACGGCGGCGAGGAAATCCGGCAGTGCTTCGAGGATCGTGACTTCCGATCCGAGGCGCTTCCAGACGCTGCCGAGTTCGAGCCCGATCACGCCCGCACCAATCACACCGAGGCGCTTGGGCGTTTCGCTGAAATCGAGCGCACCGGCGTTGTCGACGATGTGCTTGCCATCAAACTTGGCGAACGGCAGCTCGATTGGAGTCGAACCGGTGGCGATGATGATATTGGTTGCCGTGTAATCAGTGCTCTTGCCATCGGCACCCTTGACCGAAACGACGCGATCGGCTTTCAGCGTGGCGAAGCCGCTGATCGCGGTGACCTTGTTGGCCTTGAACAGTGAAGTGATGCCGCCGGTGAACTGCTTGACGATCTTGTCCTTGCGACCAACCATCGTTGCAACATCAATGTTCGCGTCCTTGGCAGTAATTCCGTGTGCCTCGAATCCATGGGTGAGGTTATGGAACTGCTTGGATGAATCAAGCAGGGCCTTGGACGGGATGCAGCCGATATTTAGGCAGGTGCCGCCAAGAGCCGGCTTGCCGTCCTTGCCGATGAAGTCGTCGATGCAAGCGGTCTTCATGCCAAGTTGTGCGGCGCGGATCGCAGCCACATAACCGGCCGGGCCGGCTCCGATGATGAGGATGTCGTAGTTTTCGCTCATTTCATTCGCTCACGGGATTCGGGATTGGGGATGCGGGATTCGTCAGAGCGGTTTCTGGCCGGCTGCGGGTGACCCGCGCTTCCGAATCCCGAATCCCGAATATCCAATCCCGGATGTTGTTCGGCCTAGAGGCCGAGCAACATCGTATGTGGATTCTCCAGCTGGTTCTTGATGTCGACGAGGAACAGCACGGCATCTTTTCCATCGATGATGCGGTGGTCGTAGCTGATCGCGATGTACATCATTGGCGCGGCGACGACCTGGCCGTTTTCGACAATCGCGCGTTCCTTGATCGTGTGCATGCCGAGGATGGCGCTCTGCGGTGGATTGACGATCGGGGTCGAAAACAGCGAGCCGAAGGTGCCGCCATTGGTGATCGTGAAGGTGCCGCCCTGCAGATCCTCCAGCGTGATGCCGCCTTCGCGCGCTCGTGTGGCGAAGTCGATGATGGCTTTCTCGATATCGGCGAAACTCATGTTCTGGGCATCGCGCAGAACCGGCGTGAGCAGGCCGCGATCGGTCGACACGGCGATCGAGATGTCCTGATAGCCGTGGTAGATCACGTCATTGTCATCAACCGACGCGTTCACAACCGGATAGCGCTTGAGCGCTTCAGCGGCTGCCTTGACGAAGAAGCTCATGTAGCCGAGCTTGACGCCATGGGTCTTCTGGAATTGCTCGCCTAGTTGCTTGCGCATCTTGGCGACTGCCGCCAGGTTGACTTCGTTGAACGAGGTCAGCATCGCGATCGAGTTCTTCGAATGCATCAGGCGCTCGGCGATCTTGGCGCGCATGCGCGTCATCGGCACGCGCTCCTCGGGACGACTGCCTGGTGTCGGCGCGGCGATTTTCGCTGGTGCGGGCGACTTCGCATGCTTGACCAGATCTTCCTTGGTCACGCGGCCATCGCGGCCTGTACCGTCGACTTTGGACGGATCGATGTTCTCCTCGGTCGCGACGCGACGACCGGCGGGCGAGAGTTCCTCGACGCCCTTGACTGGCGCCTTGGCTTCGGTCTTCTCGGCCTTCTTCTCGGCCTTCGGCGCTTCGGCTTTCTTTTCTTCGGCAGCGGGCGCGGCAGCCGCTGCGCCTTCTTCGATCACGCCGAGCAATTCGCCGCTGGTCACGGTTGCGCCGGTCTCGGCGTTGATCGACTTGAGCACGCCGTCGGCTGGTGCCGGCACTTCGAGTACGACCTTGTCGGTTTCGAGGTCGACCAGATTCTCGTCGCGCTTGACCGCGTCGCCGGGCTTCTTGTGCCAGGTGGCGATGGTCGCGTCGGAAACGGATTCGGGGAGAACCGGAACTTTGATTTCAAGGCTCATGAGTGCTGTCCTGGGGCGTCAATGCGGTGCAATGGATTCGGAGTGAGGTTTGCTTATTCGAGCGTCAAGTCGCTGATGATCGGCGCGACCAGCGCCTGCTCAACGAGGGCTGCCTGCTCGGCCAGATGGCGGGCGAGGTGGCCGCAGGCCGGCGCCGGCGAGCGTGCGCGCCCGGCGTAGGCGATCATCTGCTTGCTTGATGCGACCGCTTGCAGATGATGCTTGATCTGATACCAGGCGCCCTGATTCATCGGTTCTTCCTGGCACCAGATGATTTCCCTGGCAGCCGGATATTTGACCAGTTCTTCTTTCGCTTCGCTGCGCGGGAAGGGATAGAGCTGTTCAACGCGCAGAACCGCGACGTCGCTGAGTTCGCGCTTGGCGGCTTCCTCGACGAGGTCGTAATAGACCTTGCCCGAACAGAACACGACGCGTTTGACCTTCTTCGCGTTGCCTGCGGTCGCATCGGGAATGACCAGATGGAAATGGCCGTTGCTCAAGTCATCCAGCGTCGACACCGCCAGCTTGTGGCGTAGCAGTGACTTCGGCGTCATCACGATCAGCGGCTTGCGGCAGGCGCGCAGCATCTGGCGGCGCATCATGTGGAACATCTGCGCCGGCGTGGTCGGCACGCAGACCTGCATGTTTTCCATTGCGCACAGTTGCAGGTAGCGCTCGAGACGCGCTGACGAATGCTCGGGGCCCTGGCCTTCGTAGCCGTGTGGCAGAAGCAGGACGATGCCGCACAGGCGGCCCCATTTGGCCTCGCCCGAGGAAATGAACTGGTCGATGACGACCTGGGCACCGTTGGCGAAATCGCCGAACTGCGCTTCCCAGATCACCAGCGTGTTCGGCTTGGCCGTCGCATAGCCGTATTCGAACGCCATCACCGCTTCTTCGCTGAGCAGCGAATCGATGACCTCGACGCTGGCGTCGGCGCGAATGTTTTTCAACGGCACATGATGCGAGCCGCTGTTCTGATCGTGCATGACCGCATGGCGATGGAAGAACGTGCCGCGACCGGCATCCTGGCCAACCAGACGCAGGTTGACGCCATCGGCGATCAGGGTTCCGTAGGCGAGATTCTCGGCAAATCCCCAGTCGATCGGGTGCTCGCCGGCCGCCATTTTTTCGCGATCGGCATAGATCTTGGCGACGCGTGGGTGCAGCGTGATCCCCTCCGGCACCTTGAGCAGCTTGGCATCGACCGATTTGATTTCCTTGTCGTCGACACCGGTCTTGACGAGCTCGAAGATGTCATTGGCCAGATGCTTGGACCAGTCGACACCGTGCGCATCGTGGTAATCGGCATCGACGCCGGGAATCGGCGCTCCGGCTTCGAGCAGCTTGCGATAGTCCTCGACCATCGCCTTGGCTTCGTCGGCGGTCAGAATGCCTTCGCCGATCAGTTTCTCGCTGTACAGCTCACGCAGCGGTGGGCGCGCGCGAATGACCTTGTACATCAGCGGCTGCGTGGCGGCCGGTTCGTCGGCCTCATTGTGGCCATGGCGGCGATAGCAGACCAGGTCGATGACCACGTCGCGCTTGAACTTCTGGCGATAGTCGAAGGCCAGGCGGGCGACGAAAAGCACCGCTTCCGGGTCATCGCCGTTTACATGGAACACCGGCGCATTGACCATCTTGGCGACGTCGGTGCAGTACAGGGTCGAACGCGCGTCGTGGGGGTTGGAGATCGTGAAGCCGACCTGGTTGTTGATGACGATATGCACGGTGCCGCCAACACAGAAGCCGTTCGCCTGCGACATGTTGAACAATTCCATGACCACGCCCTGGCCGGCAAAGGCGGCGTCGCCGTGAATCAAAACCGGTACGACATGCTCGCGCTCGCTGTCGCTGCGATGGGTCTGGCGCGCGCGCACCGATCCGGCGACGACCGGATCGACAATTTCCAGATGCGAGGGATTGAAGGCGAGGACAACATGGATCGTACGAACCGGCGTGCGCACGTTGGCGCTGAAGCCCATGTGGTACTTGACGTCACCGGAATGGGCCGGATCCTCATGATGCTCGAAGCGGCCTTCGAACTCGTCGAACAGTTTCGAGGGCGGCTTGCCGAGGATGTTGACCAGCACGTTGAGGCGGCCACGATGGGCCATGCCGATGACCATGTCCTTGAGCCCGGCGCTGCCGCCACGGCGAAGCATTTCATCAAGCATCGGGATCAGGCTGTCGCCGCCTTCGAGACCGAAACGTTTCTGGCCAACGTATTTCGTATGCAGGTAGCGCTCAAGGCCATCGGCCTGGGTCAGCTTGCCAAGCAGGTGCTTTTTCTCATCCTTGTCGAGCTTGAACTGGCCTGCGGTACCTTCGAGTTGCTCATGCATCCACTGGCGCTGGCTGGCATCCGAGATGTGCATGAACTCGACACCGATGCTGCTCGCATAGGTCGCCTTGAGCAAGGCGAGCAGGTCGCGCAGCTTGAGTCGCTGCGGGCCGGAAAGCGAACCGGTGTTGAACTCGGTATCGAGGTCGGCATTGGACAGGCCGTGGAAGGCCATCTCGAGATCGGGTGCCGCTGGTCGTGGCAACAGACCCAGCGCCGCAAGTTCTTCCTCGCCATAGGTGTTGGCAAGATCCAGCGGATCCAGATTGGCGGCCAGATGACCACGCGAGCGATAGGCGGTGACCAGCTTGAGTACGCCGGCCTGCTTCTGCGCCTCGGCATTGTCCACCGTGGGCGTTGCGCTCGCTGCGCGCGAGCTGCCCTGGCGTTGCGCGGCTTCGATACGTGCGATCGCCTCGGAATGTGGAACATCGCGGCCTGGCGATGCTTTCAACGAGCCGAAATACGCGTTCCATTCACTGGAAACCCCGGATGGATCCTGCAGCCAGATTTCGTAGAGGTCTTCAATGAAGGCCGCATTGCCGCCGGAAAGGGCGGAGGTGCTCTGAAACTGCTGCAAAAGAGTCGAGGAAGTCACGCGGGCTCCGGGATGGCGGGGAGTGCCGAATTGGGATTCTGATGAGGGTTGGGGGTGAATGCTCAGACGATCATGCAAACAGCCCGCGTACGACCTTCGATTATAGCCGCTGAACCCGGCAATTGCTGCATTGCGGCAGTATCCGTGCCGTGAATGTCCGGCATGGTTCAGGTGCCAGACATCAGCCGCTGCAATCAGATCTCGAGGCGGCGCATTTCGGTCAATTCCTCGCTGCGCTCCCAGACAGCGTTGAACAGCTCCTGGAGCTGTGCCTTGCGCCCTGGTCCGCGAGTACTTCCTTCGCCATCAAAGCGACTGGCCAGCGTGCGCTCGAACCAGGCACCACGATCGCTGATGACGAAGCAACCTGCATATTGGTGGTCGATTTCCTCGACCGGTGTGCGAAACGCGAAACTGCTGCTCAGCCGCTGTGACAGGGCGACCAGGCGGTTGCCATCGGCGCGTGCTCCACTTGGTGCCTGGATCAGGATGCGGATGCTCGTGTTCGGCGCCGCGATGGCGATCTGCTTGAGTGCCTCGATGACATCGGCATGGTCATAGATGTCGGCTTCAAGTTCGCGCATGTAGATGCAGGCTTCGCGGCGCGCGGTGGCGAGCACCGCAAGCACGGCGGTGCGCGTGGATTCACGATCAATGCTGGCAAGCAGGTTTTCGTCATGCGCCGGGATTGGCGATGGGTGACGCGGCTCCAGCGCGGGGATCGCGATGCGCATGTGCCGATGGAGGATTCCACACTCGTCGAATTCCTCGCCGTAGGCCTCGAAGCCGGCACGCTCGTAGAAGGCCAGCGCATGCGATTGCGCGTGGATTTCGATCTCGCTGAAATGGCGTGCGCGTGCCAGTTCGAGCAGCACGCGCAGGATCGAATCGCCAACGCCGCGGCCACGCCATTCGTGAACCACCGCCATGCGCCCGAGTGTGCCTTTCGGAGTCAGGCGGCCGGTTCCGATTGGCTGGCCGGCCTGGTCGCGGGCAATGACATGCTGGGAGACCGCGTCGAATTCATCCCATTCCTCTTCTTCCGGAACTGCCTGCTCAACCACGAATACCGCATCACGCACGCGGCGCAGTTCGGCCATGTCAGCGGTCCAGTTGGCAGGTTCAACGGTAAAGTCCGCGTTGATCATGATCGACTCCGGGTTCGGCTCAGGGCGAGATGCCCAGCATTGACGAGGCTGAGCAGCAGCTCGAATGATGCCGCATCCAGCGCTGCAAGTTCGCTCGATTCCAGCGTGTTGCGATGACAGATCCTTTCGGCCAGTCTGCGCGGGCACGGATACTCCGCACCGGCGACAAACAAGGTGGCGCCGCGTGCCGTCTTCGACCAGGCCAAACGCGTCCATGGATTGAACTGCAGACAGGCGCCCGCTTCAAGCCGGCGTACGAATTCGGCTTGGCTCAATGGCTTGCTTCGCGGCACCGCCTCGTGTGCGGCACGGTAGCGGGTGATGAACGACCCGAACCAGGCACGGAGCGTAGGCGCGTCAACCGTCAATGAATCCCGCAACGTCGATCCGATCTTCTCAATGGCAAGGTCATCAATCTCACCCGCCAACTTTGCCGGTTCAATACCCGCATCCGAATAGCGCAACTCCTCGACCATGCGTTCGGCAAGAAACCCGGCGAAATCCGTGATCATCTCGGCGACAGCCGGGGCACGCATGCCAACCGAGAAAGTCAGGCACTTGCCTTCGGCGACGCCATGGTGGGCAACGCCGGGTGGCAGATAGAGCATGTCACCGGGCTCCAGCAACCACTCGTGGGTCGGCGCGAACTCGCGCAAAAGCTTGAGTTCGACGTCATCCCTGAATGCCCGCGGTGCATGGGCGTCCGTGCTGATCTGCCAGCGTCGGCGACCGAGGCCCTGGATCAGGAAGACATCGTACTGATCGATATGCGCGCCAACCGAGCCACCTTCTTCGGCGTAGCTGACCATGACGTCATCGACGCGCCAGCTCGGCAGGAAATCAAAATGGCCGAGCAGGCCGGCAACATCGGCATCCCATTTGTCGACATCCTGCACGAGCAGGCTCCAATGCGACGCGGGCAGATCGGCAAAGTCGGTTTCGGCGAACGGCCCGTTGCGCAAACTCCAGCGATCGCTGACCGGATCGTGTGTGACCAGGCGCGACAAGGCGAAATCCTCGCAGGCCAGACCAGCCAGATCATCCGGTGCCAGCGGGCTGGAAAGATTCGCAAATGCATGTCGAATCAGCAGTGGCTTTTGTTGCCAGTAGTCACGCAGAAACGCGGCTGCGCTCATACCGAGGAAGAACTTGCTGGTGGCTTTCGTCTCGATCATGGGCTGCTGTTCGTCTTTTCCCTGGCGAGGCGTGCGTCAAGATACCTGGCTGCGCTCTCGGCATAGCGTGCGCATGCGCTTGGGTCAACGAGTGCCTCGGTAGCGCCCGGGCCGAGCCGGGCAAACAGATTGCTCGCACCGGGATGCGGAGTCATCAGGATGTCGCAAGGCAGGCCGCCGACGACCTTGAACGCATTGCGGAATCCGGCGACTACGCCAGGGTGGGCTTGCTCGTCGCTGAAGAGATAGTCATCAGCCGATACGGCGGTAAGGCTGTCGGCGTAGACCATGTTCCGGCAATCACCGGATTCGCAGGATTTCCAGGTCCAGCTCGTCGAACCGGCGGTGTGTCCCGGCGTCGCATGGGCACTCAGGGTGAGGCCGTTGAGCGAGAGCGCCTCGCCATTCTTGACGCGGCGAATATTGCTGATCGGCGGAAAATCGCCAAGCACGCCAAACTGTGGATCACCGCGATCGTTGGTTCCACGTTCGAGTGTTGCCGCGGCAGGTTCGCCGGCAACTACAGAGGCGCCGGAATCATTTTGCAGTCGGGTGATGCCGCCGGCATGATCGAGGTGTTCGTGCGAACTGAGAATGAATTCGATGTCTTCGACCTTGAAGCCGAGTGCGCGGATACTCGCTTCGATCATGGGCGCCGCTTTTTCGGTGGCGCCATCCAGCAATACATGGCCCTTGGGCGAAGCAATCAGGATCGCGCTGATACCGCAGGTACCGACATACCAGGTGTTGCCGAAAACATGCGCAGGCCGTGCCGGATCATCCCAGGTCGGTTTGGCGGGGCATTGGCCGGTGCCTGAGGATGCGATCGATGAGGATTGCGCATCGACTACCGGGGCGAGCAGCAATGCAAGGAGCGACAATCGAAACAGCACGAGCAGACCCCATGGCCAGGAAGCTGTCAGCTCGCCTCTCGTCATTTTGACCGTCGAACCGACTCGGTGAAGTTTAGTCGAGTTGATCGCCCGCATGCGCGTACAGCCCGACGTTCGTCGCCTTGATGCCCGTCCGCGCACAACCATCAGCCCCGCCTCGAATGCGATTTGCCGTCGCTAGATGCTGCGTGCGATTTTTTCAGCCAGGCCGGTATAGCTTGCCGGCGTCATCTGCAGCAGTCGCTGTTTGTCGGATTCAGGCAGGGCGAGCGTCTCGATGAAGACGCGCATCGATTCGCGCGTTATGCCATGGCCGCGGGTCAGTGCCTTGAGTTGCTCATAGGGATTGGGCAGGCCGTGGCGGCGCATGACGGTCTGCACGGCTTCGGCAAGGACTTCCCAGCTTGCATCGAGATCGGCGTCAAGGCGGTTCGCGTCGATCTGCAGTTTGGCCACGCCCCTGGACAATGAGTCGAGGCCGATCTGGGTATGACCAAAGGCCGTGCCGAGCGCGCGCAGCACGGTCGAGTCGGTCAGGTCGCGCTGCCAGCGGCTGATCGGCAGCTTGGCGCTGAAGTGCTCGAACAGTGCATTGGCGATGCCGAAGTTGCCCTCGGCATTTTCGAAATCGATAGGGTTGACCTTGTGCGGCATCGTCGACGAGCCGACTTCGCCGGCCTTGAGGGTCTGGCGGAAATAGCCGAGCGAAACATAGCCCCAGATGTCTCGGGCGAAATCGATCAGGATCGTGTTGCTGCGCCGGATCGCGTCACCGATTTCGGCGATGCAGTCGTGCGGTTCAATCTGCGTCGTGCAGGCATTGAAGGTGAGGCCGAGGCTTTCGACGAAGCGTCGTGCAAATGCTGGCCAGTCGATATCGGGATAAGCGGCAACATGCGCGTTGTAGTTGCCGACCGCACCGTTGATCTTGCCGAGCAGCTCGACGTCGGCGATCTGCGCGCGTTGGCGATCGAGTCGGGCGACGACATTGGCGATTTCCTTGCCGAGCGTGGTCGGCGAGGCGGTCTGCCCGTGCGTGCGTGAGAGCATCGGTTGCGCGGCGAAAGCCTCGGCCATTCCACGCAGCCGGCTATTCAACGCATCGAGCGTCGGCAGCAGTACGCCGTCACGAGCATCACGCAGCATCAACGAGTAGGCGAGGTTGTTGATGTCTTCCGAGGTGCAGGCGAAGTGGACAAACTCCTTCGCTGCAGCCAGCTCGGGTTTGTCGCTGATACGTTCCTTGATGAAATACTCGATCGCCTTGACGTCATGGTTGGTCTCGCTCTCGATGGCCTTGATGCGCTCGCCTTCGGCGATGCTGAAATCTTCGGCGATCGCGTTCAGCGCGGCGCGTGCGGCGGCCGGAAACGGGGCGACTTCGGCAATGCCGGGTTCGTCGGACAAGGCAATCAGCCAGCGGATCTCAACCAGAACGCGCCGCTGCATGAGGCCGAATTCGCTGAAGATCGGACGCAAAGCCCCGACCTTGGCCGCGTAACGCCCATCCAGCGGGGAAAGGGCAAGCAGGGGATGGCTCATTTCGATTTCTCGCTGGTCGCTGGCGGATGATCGGGTTTGACCGTGATCGCCTGGGCCCGGGCACCCTGCATCGTGCGCACAGTCAAGGTAAAACCGTCGAATTTCAGCGATTCGCCCTCGGTCGGCAGGCGCTCAAGCCGATGCACGATCAATCCGCCGACCGAGTTGACCTCGCCGGGTGACTCGATGTCGCGGTCAAGCAGGCGTTCGAGGCGGTAAATCGGCATGCTGCCCGGAATCGTCATGGTTCCGTCGGCCGCGCGCAACGGGGTATCGCCCCTGGGGCTGCGATGTTCATCCTCGATATCGCCGACGACGACCTGCACGACATCGAACAGGGTGAAGAAGCCGACTACACGACCACCCTCCTCGGTAACCAGGGCGAACTGGGTGCGACCGGTGCGAAAGCGCTTCAGCATTTCCAGCACCGGCGTGTCGAGCGGGACGATGATGGCCGGGCGCAGCAGCGGAATCAAATCCACGATGCTGCCTTTCTCGGCGATCGCCAGCAGCAGGTCCTTGACATGCAGGATGCCGCGGACATGATCGAGTTCGGCATCGAACCACGGGTAGCGGCTGAACTGCGAACGGCGGATTTCAGCGAGCACCTCGTCCTGGGTCTGGCCATCGTGCAGTGCGCCGAGCTGGTCACGGGTGCGCAGCAGATCGCCAGCGACGAGTTCGGGCAGGTCGAGCGCATGACTCATCATCGCGAACGCCTCGCCTGACTCGCGCATGGCGCGATTGCCGTGCAGGATCAGCTTGAGTTCGTCACGCGAGTAGTGGTGTTCGTGGGCGTTGGTTCCGCCGAGTCCGAACACACGCAACATCAGGTTTGCGCTGGCGTTGAGGATCCAGATTGCCGGATACATGATCCAGTAGAAGACGTACAGCGGCGTCGCGGTCCACGCCGAAGTGTGCTCGGGCCGGCGGATTGCCAGTGACTTGGGCGCGAGTTCGCCGAGCACGATATGCAGGAACGAGATCACCGTGAACGCAAAGATGAACGAGATGATGTGGATCGTTTCCGCCCGCAAGCCACCGAACTGCGACAACAGGGGTTGCAGCAGGCTGGCAAACGCCGGCTCGCCGATCCAGCCGAGGCCAAGGGAGGCCAGGGTGATGCCGAGCTGGCACGCCGACAGGTAGGCGTCCAGATGCGCATGCACGCTGAGCAGGATGCGTCCGCGCCAGCCGATGCGTTCGGCCAGACCCACGGCCTGGGTATGCCGCAGCTTGACCAGCGAAAACTCGGCTGCGACAAAAAAACCGTTCAGGATGACCAGCAGGAACGCAGCGAGTATGTAAAAAACGTTGGCGAGCATTGCTCGGAAAGGCGGGGGCGGGCTGTGGATTCTAGCATTCGGGAAGAGCGGGAGTGGGGAGTGGGGAGTCGGTTGGCGGGGGCAAGTGCTGTGGGAGCGGTTTCAGCCGCGATGCTTGTGTGTGGTTGACCGAAGAGCATCGCGGCTGAAGGCGCTCCCACAAATGGACTCCGACCCTCCGAGCTTGGCCAAGTGGTCAAAATGGCGGTAGCTCGCTTTTCCTACTCCCCACTCCCCACTCCCCACTCCCCACTCCCGCTCTTTCACCGCATCAAAGCTATAATCGCCGACCCCTTTCACCCCAATCTTCAGGATCCTGCGATGAGCGATTTCCGCATCGAACGCGACAGCATGGGCGAACTCAAGGTCCCCGCCGATGCTTTGTACGGCGCACAGACCCAGCGTGCCGTGCAGAATTTTCCGATTTCCGGGCTGATGATGCCGCGTGAATTCATCCGCGCACTTGGCCTGATCAAGGCGGCGGCGGCGCAGGCCAATGCGGAGCTTGGCCATCTCAAGAAGACCCAGGCCAAGGCGATCCGCAAGGCGGCCGAGCGCGTTGCCAAGGGCGAGTTCGATGCGCATTTCCCGATCGACGTGTTCCAGACCGGTTCGGGCACCTCGTCGAACATGAATGCCAACGAGGTGATTGCGCATGTCGCGGCGGCGGCTGGCACCAAGGTCCATCCGAACGACGACGTCAACAACGGCCAGTCCTCGAACGATGTCATCCCGACCGCGATCCAGCTCAGTGCGGTGCTGACCGTCAGCGAGCAGTTGCTGCCAGCGCTGGCCCACCTCAAATCGACGCTCGACAAGCGCGCCAGGGAACTGAAGAAGGTCGCCAAGACCGGACGCACCCATCTGATGGATGCGATGCCGGTGACTTTCGGTCAGGAAATCGGCTGCTGGTCGGCGCAGATCGCATCGAATATCGAGCGCCTGAATGACGCGCTCAAGCGTGTGCGCAAGCTGCCCCAGGGCGGCACGGCCGTCGGCACCGGCATCAACGCCGATCCGATGCTTGGCGCGGCAATCTGTGCTGAGTTGAGCCGCATGACCGGTGTGCGCTTCGAGTCGGCGGCCAATCTGTTCGAGGGCATCAGCACCCAGGATGCGGCGGTGGAGCTCTCGGGTCAGTTGAAGACACTGGCCGTCGGTCTGATGAAGATGGCCAACGATCTGCGCTGGATGAATTCGGGGCCGCTGGCGGGTATCGGTGAGATCGAGCTTGCCGGCGCTGCAACCGGGTTCCTCGATCATGCCGGGCAAGGTCAATCCGGTGATTCCGGAGGCGCTGGCGATGGTCTGCGCCCAGGTCATCGGCAACGACACGACGATAACGATCGCCGGACAAAGCGGCAATTTCCAGCTCAACGTGATGCTGCCGGTGGTTGCCTTGAACCTCCTGCAATCGATCGAGATCCTCGCCAACGCCTCGCGCGCACTCGCCGACAAGGCGATCGCCGGCTTCAAGGTGCGTGAGGACAACATCCGCGAAGCGCTGGATCGCAATCCGATCCTGGTCACCGCGCTCAACTCGGTCATCGGCTACGACGTTGGTGCGGCGACCGCGAAGCAGGCCTACAAGGAAGGCCGGCCGATCATCGACGTGGCGCTTGAAACGACGGGATTGTCGCGCAAGCAGCTCAAGGAATTGCTCGATCCAATGACCCTGACCAAGGGTGGCATCCACGGTGGTTCCGCAGGTGGTTGAGCCGAGCATCCATCCAGCAAGGATTTTGTGGCACGTTTCGTGAATATTCGTCGCCAGAGCGTGGCCAATGGCACATGCCTGTGAATCGGGCGCAGTCCAACTTGGCACGGATGGGTGGGCCCGCCATCGCGAGAGTTGCCTTGGCGACGAGCTCCAGCGCACGGCGATTGCGAATGCTGGCGCAAACCCGGCGCCAGCCGTAATCCATATGCCGGTGGACGATCCGTGCAAACGGATCCTTCTCCGCAACATGTTTGCCATGAAGTCAGGATTGGAGTTTTGAGATGAGAATGTTTTTCTTCGCGCTGACGGCGTTGATCGCCAGCAGCGCATGGGCGCAGCAGAATGTCGACATCACCGCCGAACAGTTCAATAGCGGTGCTGCGAATGCCGAGCTGACCTCGTTGGGCCGCCAGGCGGCGAGATCGGGTATGCGCCTCGTGGTGACCGCACCACAGCATTGGCATGCGCAGATCGCCGCGCGCATTCTGGCGGGTGGCAAGGCAGATCTCGTGCTCAAGGACGGGTTTTACGAAACCTTGCTCGTGCGTGTCGAGGACAAGGCGGCAGAACCGGCCAAACCGGAGCCTAAGCCGGAACCCGCGCCGGTCGCCGTCGCCGCGAAACCAGCTCCCGTTCCGGTTGCAGCACAGCCGAAGCGCGCTCCGGCGTCAGTACCGGAACCGCCAAAGGCGAAGGTGCCACCGCCACCTGCGCAGCCGAACGTCGAGGCGCCCGCTCCCTCTCCCGCAGCGCAGGCACCTCCGCCGGCACAGGAGTCCGCGCCGGCCGTTGTCAAGGAAGTCCCCGCAGCGTCACCTGCACAACCCGTTGCGATCGATCCCAAAGCCCCGATCATGCTGGTCGCCAACGAGCCTGGTGATTCCGATCAGGCGCGCGAATCGATGGAAAAGCGCTACAACGAGGGCAAGCGCATCTTTGAGCGCGTCGAACCGGCCAACCTTCGCGAAGGCGATGTCATTTACACCGGAACGGGCCTGGCGGTAATTGTGCGTCGCGAAAACAATCGCATGATCCGCATGTGGCTGGTCGGTTCACTGAATATGAACCAGACGGGATTGAGCGCGGATGGTGGCAACAAGTATCGTGTGATGAACAGCAATCTGACCCGGTAACGCGTTACCCGCCAGCGCAATGACCCAAGAAGCCGGCACTGGATCCTGTGCCGGCTTTTTTTTCGATCAGGTGGAGGTTTCGATTCGTGTGCGGCGCAGCCAGATCGATGCCGCGATCAGGGCGATGCCGACGACGGCGCCAATCCAGACGCCCGGTGTGGCCAGCAAGCCGTATACATTGGCTGGATCGAGTGCTGTCAGCATGTTCTTGTCTTGCAGCGATGCCTTGAAACTTCCGAAGGTCGGATTGCGATCATCTAGCCACCATCCAGGAAAAATTCCAAACAGCAGGCGGGCGAGGACTTCATTAAGCAGGAAGTCCCTGTTGAAATTCGGCAGGCCCATCAGGCCGATCCAACTGTTGGCGATCAAGGTGAACAACGGCACCAGCACGGCCCACAGAAATGGCTTGCTGCGGGCAAAGGCGGACCAGAACAGCAGCCAGCCAGCCGATGGCAGCGCGACCATGGCATCGAGCGGAATCGTCAGGATCATTCGCCAGAGCAGGCCCAGCATATGCGAAGCACCGATTGCCGGCAGTGGGTTGATGCCGTGCAACAGCGCCCAGACGCAGACGATGAACAGCAAGACCACATAGGCGGCGGTCGCAACAACGAGCGAGATCAGCGGAGCGAGCAGGAGTGCGGCCGCGACTTTCGACAACACGGTGGCGGTATCGCTGACCGGCAGCGATTTCCAGAACAGCACGCTGCGGTCGCGACGGTCATCGTAAAGTGCACCGAGCAGGTAGAAGAACACGACAAAGAAGAGCACAACGCAGAGCAGGGCGGTGAGCGCGACATAGGCGACATCGAGGCCCATGCCGGCGTTGACGAAGTCGCCCGCACTCAGGCGTTCCGAGATCAGATCCCACGGAATGCCGCCGTTGACATGGATATCAGCGCGTGAGGTGAATACTTCGGCAGCCATGATTCCGAGCAGCGTCAGCAGCAACATGATTGCGCTGACCCAGATCGGGGTCCAGTAGAAGCCACCCTTGTGCTCCCAGTATTCGCGCTTGACCAGCCAGCCGAACGTGTTCATGCGTAGGTTCCTTTCATGGTGGCGACGAACAGGTCGGCGATGCTCGGCTTGTGCAGTTCACCGAGTTCGGCCAGAAGCGTGCGGTCGACGCCGTCGAACAGAAAAATGGATTTTCCGAAGATCTGCCGCTCATTGAGCGGATTCAATGCGCGCGCCGCATCGGCTTTGTCCGGATTGACCATGACCTCGGCATAGCGATCGGCGATTTCGTCCATCGATGCGTTGAGCACGAGTTTCCCGTCGCGGATGAAGATCAGGTCGGTCAGGATGTGCTCGACTTCCTCGACCTGATGGGTGGTGACGATGATCGTCTTGTTCTCGTCGAAGTATTCCGACAGCAGGTTTTCGTAGAAGGTCTTGCGATAGAGGATATCGAGGCCCAGGGTCGGCTCATCGAGGACAAGCAGACGTGCGTCGATGGCCATGACCAGGGCCAGGTGAAACTGCACGATCATGCCCTTGGACATCTCGCGCACGCGCATCTTCGGCGCGATCTTGGTGCGGGCAAGAAAGGCCTCGCACTTGGCGCGCGAGAAGCGTGGATGCACCCCGCCGACAAAGTCGATCGCTTCGCTGACCCGGATCCAGCGTGGCAGGACCGCGACATCGGCAATGAAGCAGACCTGCTCCATCAACTGCGCGCGCTGGCTGCGCGGATCGAGTCCGAGAACTGACAGTTCGCCGTCGAATTCGCTCAAGCCGAGGATCGATTTCAGCGCTGTCGTCTTGCCGGCACCATTCGGGCCGATCAAGCCGACAATGCGGCCGCTCTCGATCTCGAAATCGACCGCATCGAGGGCGATGGTCTTGCCATAGGCCTTGCTCAGGCCGCGGGCGTGGATGACGGCGCTCATCGGGATTCCCCTTCGGCCTTCGGCGCGTGCTTGAGCAGGGTTGCCAGATCGATTCCCATACGATCGAGGCGCGCCGCCAGTGGCGGCCATTCCTCATTCAGAAAGCGATCCCGCTCGGATTTCAGCAAGGCGCTGCGCGCCCCTTCGGTCACATACATGCCCAGACCCCTTCTTTTTTCCACCAGATTTTCATCAACGAGTTCCTGGTATGCCTTGGATACGGTGATTGGATTGATCTGGAAATCCGCTGCGACCTGGCGAACCGATGGCAGCGCATCCCCCTGTTTGAGCACGCCATCCAGGATCATCGCCACGACGCGGTCGCGAAGCTGGCGATAGATGGGTGTGTTGTCGTTCCAGACCATGCTCATCGGTTTAGTCCTTGATCACGTTGGGCAGCATCTTGCCGAAGGAATAGTAGGGCATGTCCAAACGCACATGCGGCAAGGTGGCACTGACCGAGGGCGGGCCGGCGGATGTGGACGCCGATGCGACTGCAACCGTTGCCTGGGCGGTGGCGAGTTGCGCCGGTGTCGGTCGCACCAGAACCACGGGCAAGGTCGGTATCGCGTCCGGTGCAATGACCGTGATGGTTGGAAGTGTTACTACGCTGTCGGCGACAACCGACCTCTCGTTGCCTGGATGCGCCGGGGTTGCCGGGGAGACAAGGCTGCCGAGCTCGACTGCGCCAATGGTCGTGGCAATAGCGATGGCAAGCAGCAGGCGGACATGGATCAAGCGGTTCATGATGACCTCCCTGAGGTCTACTGATGAGCTGGTGTTGTAGGCAACTATAACACCGAAACTGAGAGTGTCAATAGGGGACGGTGAGCAGTGAGCGGATAGCCGTGAGCGGGGAGGGCACTCCCCTTTTCCCGGAGTGCTGCGAAGCAAAGTGATACTGCTTGACATGCAAAACTTGCGGTTCATGCTTTTCCCGCTCACCGCTCACCGCTCACCGCTCACCGCTCACCGCTCACCGCTCACCGCTCACCGCTCACCGCTCACCGCTCACCGCTCACCGCTCACCGCTCACTATCCAAAGGCCACCCATGCCCAGACTCCTGCTTGTGTTATGTCTTCTCGTTGCCAGCACCGCTGCCGACGCCTGCAGTGATCTGCTCAATACCGAATTCCGGCCGCTTGCCGGCAAGGAAAAGGTTGATCTGTGCAAGACCTATGGCGGCAAGGTGCTGCTGATCGTCAACACCGCGAGCAAATGCGGTTTTACGCCGCAGTACGACGCGCTGGAGAAGCTCCATGCCGAGTACAAGGATCGTGGTTTTGCCGTGATCGGCTTTCCTTCAAATGACTTCATGGGCCAGGAGCCGGGAACCGAGGCCGAGATCAAGGAGTTCTGCACACTGACCTACGGCGTCAAGTTTCCAATGTTCGAGAAAGTGCATGTGAAGGACGAGTATGCCAATCCGTTCTACGCCAAGCTTGCCGCCGCCTCGGATGGGCGCTACCCGAGCTGGAACTTCTACAAATACCTGGTTGATCGCAACGGCAACGTCGTCGCCGATTTTCCGAGCAAGGTAAAGCCCGACGACAAGGATCTCGTCGCCAGGATCGAGGCGTTGCTGGCTTCTGCTGAAGCGGGAGTGGTGAGTGGGGAGTAGGGAGTGGACTTCCAATGCGAACATTGCCGAGCTTGCCAACGATTTCAGCTTGCGCTTACGCCGCCCGGTCATGGACTGACATGTTGATCGTGAACGGATTGCGGCGATTTGTTCAGCCTGATTCGGGAACCCCGACCCCGGTTCACGTTCTCAGTGACCGCATGGATGGTGCAGCAACCGCATCCATGTCGATTTTGGGGGTTGTTTGCCATCGCAAGCGGCCACAGCCACAATATGCGGCCCGCTTGACGCTGATCTTCCTGTCGGGTGCCCAGCAGCCGTCCTCTACCGTATTCCCAGGAGTCCCATACATGACCCGTTTTGTCCGCAAGACCCTCATCGCCACGGCGTTGACCTCGATTTTCGTTGCCGGAAATGCCCTGGCCATCGATGCCTCGTTGAAGACCGAGAAAGACAAGGTCAGCTACATGGTCGGTGCCGATGTCGGCCGCGGCCTTACCCAGATCAAGGACGAGCTTGATCTGAAGATCGTCATCCAGGCGTTGCAGGATGAATTCAATGGCAGCAAGACCCTGATGACCCAGGAAGAGGGCCAGACGGTTCGCCAGGAATTCATGCAGAAGCTGCAGGCCAAGCGCGTTGCGGACGAGAAGGTCGCCGCTGAAAAGAACAAGAAGGAAGGCGACGCTTTCCTTGCCAAGAACAAGGCCAAGGCTGGCGTCAAGACCACGGCTTCGGGTCTGCAGTACGAAGTGGTCAAGCAGGGCACTGGCCCGAAGCCGAAGGAAACCGATACGGTCAAGGTCGACTACACCGGCACCAAGATCGACGGCACCAAGTTCGACAGTTCGGTCGACCGCGGCCAGCCGGCCACGTTCCCGCTCAATGGTGTGATCAAGGGCTGGACCGAAGGCCTGCAGTTGATGCCGGTCGGTTCCGAGTACAAGCTGGTGATTCCGGCTGAACTCGCCTATGGCGAAAATGCACCACCGACGATCGGGCCGAATGCGACCCTGATCTTCGACGTCAAGCTGATCTCGATCGAAACCGGCGCCGAAAAGGCCGCACCGGCCGCGCCGGCCGCGCCCGAGAAGAAGTAAGCAGCACGCAGGGTGATACCGAAGGCGTGCCGGGATCCGGCACGCCTTCTTCGTTTTCGAGGATTGGCAAAGGCGAAGGTACCTGCGGCCCTTCGCCATGCAGGAGTTGATTGAATGCGCATAGCGATATTCGGAACCGGCTACGTCGGTCTGGTCACAGGTACCTGCCTGGCCGAAGTCGGCAATGACGTGATCTGCGTCGATGTCGATGCGCTCAAGGTTGCGCGCCTCGAACGCGGTGAAGTTCCGATCTTCGAGCCCGGGCTGACGTCGATGGTGATCGAGAACCATGCCGCCGGGCGCCTGCATTTCACCACCGATGCGGCAAAGGCGATTGGCCACGGCGAAATCATCTTCATTGCAGTCGGCACGCCGCCGGAAGAGGATGGCAGCGCCGATCTGTCGCATGTTCTGGATGTTGCCCGGACGATTGGTGGCCAGTTGTCCGCACCTGCGGTGATCGTCAACAAGTCCACTGTGCCGATCGGCACCGCCGATCTCGTGCGCGAGACGATCGCCGCGGCGCTGCTCTTGCGTGGTCGCAAGGTCGACTTCGACGTCGTCTCCAACCCGGAATTCCTCAAGGAAGGCGATGCCGTGCAGGATTGCCTGCGACCGGATCGCATCATCATCGGCAGCGACAGTGCTGCGGCGGTCGCGGTCTTGCGCAGCCTGTACGCGCCGTTCAACCGCAATCACGATCGCATCGTGCAGATGGATGTGCGCTCGGCCGAACTGACCAAGTACGCGGCGAATGCCATGCTTGCGACCAAGATCAGTTTCATGAACGAGATCGCCAACATCGCCGAGCGTGTCGGCGCCGATGTGGAGAACGTTCGCCTCGGCATCGGCTCGGATCCGCGCATCGGCTACCACTTCATCTACCCCGGTGCGGGGTACGGCGGCTCGTGTTTCCCGAAAGACGTCAAGGCGCTCGAGCACATTGCGCGCAGCCACGGCTATGAGCCGCGCGTGCTGGCTGCGGTCGAGGCGACCAATTCGACCCAGAAGCAGCGACTGCACGGTCTGATCAACCAGCATTTCGACGGCGACCTCAAGGGCCGCACGATTGCGCTGTGGGGTCTTGCCTTCAAGCCGAATACCGACGACATGCGCGAGGCGCCGAGCCGCACCTTGCTCGAGCAGTTGTGGGCATCCGGAGCACGCGTGCGCGCCTTCGATCCTGAAGCCCATGCCGAGGTTCGTCGACTCTATGGCGAGCGTGACGATCTGGTGCTCTGCGAGTCCCAGTACGCCGCGCTTGATGGCGCGGATGCGCTTGCCGTTGTCACCGAATGGAAGGCCTTCCGCAGTCCGGATCTGGCCCGGATCGGCAAGGCGCTGAAGGAAAAAGTTATCTTTGACGGGCGCAACATTTTTGAGCCGACGGCGATCGAGAAGGCCGGCCTGGCTTACTACGGAATCGGTCGCGGGCGCAGCATCCAGCGGGCGAAATAGCCCTGCGATGCTGTACCTCGGCGCGTCCGCTCGCTACCATCGCACCCCATGTTCCGATCGGCCTGATCGGCATCTCCCATTCCGAATGAAGATCCATTGATGGAAAAGAAGCGTGCACTGGTCACCGGCATCACCGGACAGGATGGTGCCTACCTGGCTGAACTGCTCCTCGCCAAGGGTTATGAGGTCCACGGCCTAAAGAGGCGGGCCTCGTCGTTCAATACCGAGCGCATCGATCATTTGTACAGCGAACTGGACGAGAGTGGCCCGGCGCTGACCCTGCACTACGGTGACCTGACCGATTCGACCAGCCTCATGCGCGTCGTCCAGGAAGTCGAGCCGCACGAAATCTACAATCTCGCCGCACAAAGCCACGTTGCGGTGTCGTTTGAGGAACCCGAGTACACGGCCAATGCCGATGGTCTCGGCACGCTGCGTCTGCTCGAGGCGATGCGCATCCTCAAGCTGCAGGATCGCTGCCGGATCTACCAGGCGTCGACCTCCGAGCTGTACGGACTGGTACGCGAAACACCGCAGCGCGAGAGCACACCATTCCATCCGCGCTCGCCGTATGGCGTCGCCAAGCTCTACGCCTACTGGATCACGGTCAACTACCGTGAGGCCTATGGCATGTATGCCTGCAACGGCATCCTGTTCAATCACGAATCACCGATCCGCGGCGAAACCTTCGTCACGCGCAAGATCACGCGCGGACTGGCGCGGGTCATCTGCGGGCTTCAGCATTGCCTGTATCTCGGCAATCTTGATGCGCGCCGCGATTGGGGCCATGCGCGCGATTACGTCGAGGCGCAGTGGCTGATCCTGCAGCAGGATCAAGCCCATGATTATGTGATCGCAACCGGTATCCAGCACTCGGTTCGCGAGTTTGTCGTTCTTGCCGCGCGCGAAATGGGCGTGGAGGTCGAGTTCAAGGGGCAGGGTGCCGATGAAGTCGCCATCGTCGCTGAAGTGCGCACGCCGAATGCAAAGATCCAGGTTGGCGAAACGCTGCTGCGCATCCACTCGAAATACTATCGTCCTGCCGAGGTCGAGACCCTGCTGGGTGATCCGACCTTCGCGCGCGAAAAGCTGGGCTGGACGCCGAAAACCAGCTTCGCCGACCTCGTTCGCGAAATGGCCAGTGCCGACCTGGCCCTCGCCATCAACGAGGCATCCGGAAACCTTGGCGCGCGCCATGGGCGTCATCTGATTGAAGATCTGCCGCGCTCATGAGTTCGCTTGAGGAGCGCCTGACCGAACTTGAGGTGCGTCTCGCCTTTATCGACGACGGCGTCGCGGCGCTCAATGCGGCGGTAGCCATGCAGGATCAGGCGATGCTCGGCATGCGTCGCGAACTCGATCGTCTGCGTGGCGACCTGGTCGGCCTGCGCTCCACCCTCGACAATGACGTCGGCGATGAACCGCCGCCTCCGCACTACTGACCCATGAATATCTCTTTCCCAGACCATGGCTGATTCACTGCGTGACCAGTTGCTCAAGAGCGGGCTTGTGCAGAAGCTCAAGGCAGAGGCCAAGCCTGTCGATCGTCCGCAGCGCCCGGCGAACAAGCCGCGCGCCGAAGTGCGCAAACCCAAGCCTGCAAATTCCGGATCGGTGCGCAGCCAGGAGGAGATCGATCTCGCGCGTGCCTACGGTCTTCGCGATCGCGCCGAGCGTGCCGAGCGTGATCTCGAAAAAAAGCAGGCCGAGCTGCGTGCGAAGGAGAAAGCCGAGCGCAAGCAGCAGCTTGCTGCACTGCTCGCCGACAAGGCGCTGAACAAACCGGATGCCGAGATCGCCCGGCATTTTCAGCACGGCGACAAGATCCGCCGCGTCTACTGCACCGCTGAACAGCTTGCCGAAGTCAACGCCGGACAACTGGCCGTGGTGCAGTACCGCGGACGTTACCTTCTCGTGACGCGCGAAATCGCCGAACTGGTTCGCTCGATCAGCGCCGAAGCACTGGTTCTGCTATGCGACCCCGATGCGCCTGCCGAAGACGATATTCCTGCCGATCTGATCTGGTAGCTTGCGCAGACGCAAATGAGCAAACGAAGGGTTACCTAAAGTCGAAGTGGCGGGGTGCGGCCGACGGCTTATGCTCCGAAGATCGGCAGTAATGCTGAAGAATTGATGCGAACACGTCTGACGCTCCCTCGGATTTCACCGCGACCAAGGGGCGTAGGTCAGCAGTATCATCGAATCCTTGAGCTATCGCCTTGGCGGAGCTTTCCGAGCCAGGTGGCGAGGTCTAGCCGAAGCTTTGAGAGACAATTGTCGCGCAACAGTTCGCCCTTGTCCCTCTTGGGGTATGCTCCCTCAATGACGCGTTTAAATTCTCTGACCTCAGAGTCAATGCTTTCGAGGGTTAGGCGAAGCATCCAAATCGCATTGAGTCTTTCAGAATCCAGGTCAATGTGATTTTCGGAGAACTTCGCGGCTTCGGCCCTTGTATTTGTTAGCTCTTGTAGGACGGCTGAGGTCTTTTGATGTGTTGCCCGAGTAATGGCATCCTTTGACGGATCTGACAGTCTTGAGAGCACAGAATCCTTGATAAGCACTTCAAGCGCAAAGAGAAGTGGCGTGTAGCAGTTCAGTATCGTCTTTGCGACTCGCTCCGCGCGTTGTGTTTCTTGAATCTTCCAAATCAGTATTGCGCCGAAAATAGTGATGAATGCACCAGCAAGCGCTCCCCAGAGGTTCGCGATGCCATCTGGCAATGTCAGCCCGAAAGGGTAGGCGATGGTGATCCCAAGTGGGATTCCCAGCCAAAGACCGAGTAGAAATGCTGCGTGGGTTCGAGCGAAAGAAATCATTCCCTTCATCCGTCAGCTACTTTACGTGCGGTCAAAACAGATCAATGAGTCAACAGTGGGCTAAAGTATGTTCGGCAATAACATTTTAAAGTAAAGTTTTCATAGTTTAGCCAGACGGCGTCTGTAGCAATCGTCTCAGGCTAGTGCTTGCGAACGAAGTCGGTAATCTCAATTCCATGTAAGTGTCCGAACCTTCGATATAGATGCACGATGGTCTCGTTCATAACTGGGTTTGGAATATGCCCCCTGTGCCAATGTGACCTGAGACAACTACCTCTTCCTAATTACTGAAGGTAGGCTTCTCTCATGCACATGAAAAGATCATCGGTTTCCGCTCAATCATCCTCGGCTTCGGTTGCTTCGATACCATCCCCGGTCGACGCCTCTTTGGATTCCAAGGAGGTAAAGCCCAAGGCCACTCGACGCCGATTCACGCTGGCTTACAAACGCAAGATCGTCACCTTGGCGAGCGGTTTGCCAGACGGTGAAATGGGTGCGTTTCTTCGACGCGAAGGCTTGTATTCCTCGCATCTGACTCAGTGGCGTCAATTGATCACCACGCTCGATTCCGAGGTGGTTGAGCGCAAGCGCGGTCGCAAACCAGATCCGTTGCGCGTCGAGCGCCTGGCGCTTGAAAAGCTGGAACGCGAGAATCTACGTTTGCAGCGCCGCTTGATCCAGGCGGAGGCGATCATCGACGCCCAAAAAAAGTTGTGCGCGCTGTTGGGCCTGCCCAGCAGCGAGGAGTCGGCATGAGCCTGCTGCCGGCATTGGCCGATCAGGTCGGCACCGTCCAGGCGTGTGCCGGACTCGGCTTGTCTCGGGCGACGGTGTATCGCCAACGTCGCCCCAAGGTTGCATCCCCCGCCGTGCGCGTTCCACCACTGAAGTTGAGCGAGGCCGAACAGACGGCGGTACTCGATGAACTGATGAGCCCGCGCTTTGTTGATCGCGCGCCGCATCAGATCTACGCCACCCTGCTCGATGAGGGACGCTACCTGTGTTCGATCCGCACCATGTATCGCCTGCTGGAACAACAGCGCGCCGTGCGTGAGCGACGCGCGCAACGCGTACATCCGGCTTACGCGCGCCCGGAGTTGATGGCCAGCGCACCCAACCAGCTCTGGTCATGGGATATCACCAAGCTGCGCACGACGGTGAAGTGGTCCTACCTGTATCTCTACGTCGTCCTCGATGTCTACAGCCGCTACATCGTCGGCTGGATGCTCAGTACGCGGGAGTCTGCCCAGTTGGCGCGTGAGCTGGTCGAGCAGACTGCCTTGCGTGAAGCCGTACCCAAGGGACAACTAACCCTGCACGCCGATCGTGGCGCGCCGATGCGCTCAAAGACGCTCGCCGAACTTCTCGTCGACTTGGGCATCGACGCCAGCTTCTCGCGACCTCGGGTCAGCAACGACAACCCCTACAGCGAGAGCTTGTTCAAGACCGCCAAGTTCGCACCCACCTTCCCCGAGTACTTCACCGGCATCGAGCACGGTCGTGCTTTTGTGGAGCCCTTTGTCACCCACTACAACCATCATCACCGCCATACCGGCATCGGACTCATGACCCCCGCTGCCGTGCATCAGGGGCATGCGCCGCGAATCACTGCCGAGCGTGCGCTGACCTTGCAAAGCGCCTTCGATCAGAACCCGCTGCGCTTCAAGGGAAGAACCCCAAGGCCGCCGCTCGTACCCGATGTCGTCTACATCAATCCGCCGTCACCCAAGGAGACCAATACTCAGACACCAATCGTCGAATCCACTCACTAAATTGCGTCAACTGGTTGTCTCAAAGCATTGACACATACCGATGGATCACTTCTACGTCACCGTCCAAGTCGACCAGCTCGTAGAAGTCCTGCCCGTCTTTAATTACTTCGACCCCATGCCGTGTAAGCACTGCAATTACATGCGTGCGGGGCTGGGCTCCATCCCAAGGGCCCTTCTTTAGGCGCACACAGACTGGGATTTGGGCGAGAGGAAACTCAGCACACTAGGAATGAGATTCCGCGCCTCTTCGGGGAGTTGAATCGCAACTTGGCAAGAGAGCACTGGGCGCATCGCAGAGGCCAAGTAGGATTGGAAGTGCTCAGGTGGAGTGCTCGACTTAAACAGACCGTTCAAACCGCGACCGCGACGAATATTAGCGTGAACCGTGCGAACAAACCCTTCGGCAAATCTTTCCTTGACTTCTTCTTCGGTCTCGCCGGTTGCCACGTAGTCAATTTCAAGTCCCTGCGCAAAATATCCTCCCTCTGTAGGCATAACAAGAACGCGCAGCTCTGCAATGACGGAGTGAATGTCACCCGCCTTTACATGAGCCATGAATACCTGATCTTGTTCTTTCATTACTGCCCGCCTGAGCGCTTTTCGTACTGTTCTATGAGCACAACAGTATCACTCCGATCTGCAACAAAGCATAAGTCAGCGTCCATTCTCTGATCGTTTTGGACGAATTTGATCGAATTGAGTGTTGCTTTCTCGCAACTCGTTGTTTGGGAAGCCCGGCACACAGCGCTCAGAAATCCATGAAGTAGCCGCCATTCACTGGAATGTTTGCGCCAGTGATGAAGGCGGAGTCGTCGGCACAGAGAAAATCGACGACGCGGGCGATCTCGAAGGGTTTGCCGAGACGGCCAATCGGGATATTGCCGATGATCTGTTCGCGCACCGGTTCCGGAATGGCCATGACCAGGGCGGTTTCGCAGTAGCCGGGCGAGACGCTGTTGACGGTGACGCCCTTGCGCGCAACTTCGCGGGCCAGGGCCATGGTGAATCCGTGCATGCCGGACTTGGCGGCGGAGTAGTTGGTCTGGCCAAATTGTCCGGTCTGGCCGTTGACCGAGGAGATGTTGACGATGCGGCCGAATCCGCGCTCGGTCATGCCGTCGATCAGCGCGCGGCAGGTGTTGAACACGCCACCGAGATTGACCGTGATGACATCCGACCATTGCTGCTCGGACATCTTGCATAGGCGGGTGTCGCGGGTGATCCCGGCAGCATTGACGAGAATCGAGACCGGGCCGTGACGATCGCCGATGTCGGCAAGCGCGGCCGCACAGCCGGCATGATCGGCGACATCGAGCGGCTCGAAGAAAATGCTTTCCTTGAACTCATCGACTTCATCAAGAAATGCCGCAACGCGATCGCTGCGCGTGCCGAGATCGGCGGCAACGACCCGATTTCCGGAGCGGGCGAGGTAACGGCAGATCTCGGTGCCGAGGCCGCCAATGCCTCCGGTGACGAGGGCGACGCGCTGGGTCATGCGATGGACTCCGTGGATGTCGAGGGTGATCAGACGCAGCCGGTGACACCGTCAGATCTTGCCGGCAGGTTGATCGGTGGATCGGGGGAAACGTCGTGACGCGGGGTTCCTGGCCTAGCCCGGATTATTCACGAACAAAGAGTGCAGAAGCCAAGTTTGTGCTAAAATAGCGTTGCGAAACAACCAGTTAGCAACAAACAGGGCTTCTGCATGAGCAAGCGTAGCATTCAACAGGGTGTGTTGTTCAAGGGCTTGACCAAAAAGCCACTGGTCGTCCATTTCGACCAGGCGCAGGCCTCGTCCGACGGCGGTGCGATCTTGCTCAAGGCGTGCGATCAGCAGCTGAACCTGAGTGCACGCCTTGCCGCGTGTTTGCACGACTCGCGTCAGGCGAGCAAGGTGCAGCATTCGCTCAAGGAGTTGTTTCGTCATCGCCTGTATGGCATCGCCTGCGGCTATGCCGATGGCAACGATTCGGCCCGTCTGGCCGAAGACCCGGTGATGAAGATGGTGCTGGATCGCGACCCGGTTTCGGGCGCGGCGCTGGCCTCGCAGCCAACGCTGTCACGTTTCGAGAATGCGCCCACCGCGGCCGAGTTGCTGCGCATGGCCGACACCCTGGCCGACGTGGTTATCGAGCGTCACCGCAAACGCAAACGCAAAACCAAACGCATCACGATCGATCTGGATCCCACGGTGGATCCAGCGCATGGCCAGCAGCAACTGACTTTGTTCAATGCGTTCTATGACACCCGCTGTTATCTGCCGATGGCCGGGTTTCTGAGCTTTGATGACGAGGCCGATCAGTATTTGTTTGCTTATGTTCTGCGCGCGGGCAATGCCGCCGCCAAGCTGGGCTGTCTGGCCATCCTCAAGCGGGTGGTTCCCAAGTTGCGCCGCGCCTTTCCGAAAGCCGAGATCCTGATCCGCTTGGATGCCGGTTTTACCGGTTCCGATCTCTACGATTTTTTCGAAGAGAACGGCTTGAAGTACGTCGTGTGCATGGCGCAAAATCCCGTGCTCAAAGGCCTTTGTGACCCGCTGATGGAGCCCGTACGCGAAGCCGTCGCCCGCGATGAAGTCCCCGAGCCGGTGTTCGGGGAAGTTCACTATCAGGCCCGCAGTTGGTCGCATGCGCGGCGGGTCGTGATGAAGGCGGATATGGCGTTGCACCCGCATCGCAAGCCCAAGGAGAACCCGCGTTTCATCGTCACCAATCTCAGTGGCACACCCGAACATGTCTATCGCACCGTTTACTGTGCCCGCGGCGATGCGGAAAACCGCATCAAGGAACTCAAGTACTGCCTGGATATCGATCGCACCAGTTGCACCAGCTTTCTGGCCAACCAACTGCGCGTGCTGATCGCCGCAGCCGCCTATGTCCTGATGCAGGAGCTGCGCCTGCACGCACACAACACATCGTGTGCCCGCGCCCAAGCCAGCACCTTGCGACTGCGTTTACTCAAATTGAGTGCGTGGATTGACGTATCCGTACGCCGAATCGTGATCCACTTTCCCAGCACCGCCCCCTTCGCCGACACATGGCGCAAGATCGCCCGCTCCCTGAGTGCTGTGCCCACCTAGCCAGTCGCCAAGCCGCCGTGAAGACCCCGTCGGAGGCCCTCTCCGCGATCTCGCTCGCGGGAAATCCAGCAAAACACCGGAAAATCCTGGAAATATTTATGCCGACGCGCACGAAGCGAGTGCAGGGGTCAATATTCCACCCGTTTCGCCGCCGTCAGCGTGAAAATCATCCGCGTTCGCGGCTGCTACAAGGAAATCTCAGTCGTTCATGAATAATGCGGGCTAGGAGCCTGTCGGACTTCGCCGGTTGAGGCGAGAATTCGGCTGTGTGAGGGCAGATTTGAGACGATTTGCAGGCCCATAGTGGTTCTATGGGTCAAAAAGTGGCGCGAATATGAACCGCACAGACGGATTCACAGCCCGGCCGAGTAAAGTCCGACAGACTCCCAGCTCAGGATTTGCTGTCTTTCTTCGCTTTCGCGGGATCCGCATCGTGGCGCGCCTTGTTGACCGCGTCAGTCAGGAATCCCTGCTGCATGGACTTCCACACGTCCATGTTGCGCTCGGTCATTTCATTGAGCATCGACCATGGTGTGCGGCCCATGATGTTGTTCAACTGGCTGCGGAACTGCTGCTGCTGATCGAGAAAAACCTGCAGGCTCTTTTCGAGGTAGCTGCCCATGAAGCCCTGCAGCGAATCGCCGTAGAAACGGATCACCTGCGAGAGCAGCTCGGTGGTGAACATCGGCTGGCCGCGATCCTCGTGCTCGGAGATGATCTGCAGCAACACGGAGCGGGTCAGATCGTCGCCGGACTTGGCGTCGCGAACCTCGAATTTTTCGCCATCGACGACGAGCTGCCGGACTTCTTCAAGCGTGATGTAGCTTGAGATCTCGGTGTCGTAGAGACGACGGTTCGGGTACTTCTTGATGATGCGGAATTCGGCCATAACGCAACGCTAACAGATCGTGCCGCGCTGCACCAGTTTCATGCTGCGCAGCATCGAAAATCAAGGCCGCATAAGGGGCGCGTACCCGGATTGGGCCGTATGGAGGCCTTCGCGACACGTCTGGTTGCAGACGAAACCATGCTGCAACACGACGAGGGGCGAATCGCGCGCCCTCGTCCGGCCCGGGCCAGGACTCCTACCAGCCCATGTAGTGTCCACCATTGATCGACAGGTTGGCACCAGTGATCCACGAAGCCTGTTCGGCGGCGAGGAAGCCGACCGCATAGGCGATTTCCTCGGGTTCACCGAGTCGACCGATCGGAATCTGCGCGGCGATCTTGGCGCGCACATCTTCGGGCACGGCCTTGACCATTTCGGTCAGCACATAACCCGGCGAAACCGTATTCACGGTAATGCCGAACTTGGCGTTTTCCTGGGCCAGCGAGATCGAGAAGCCGTGCATGCCGGCCTTGGAGGCGGCGTAATTCGCCTGGCCATACTGACCCTTCTGGCCATTGATCGAACTGATCTGGATGATTCTGCCCCACTTGCCCGCACGCATGCCGTCGATGACCGGGCGGGTCACGTTGAAGCAGGAATTGAGGTTGGTGTTGATGACCTCCTGCCATTGCAGCGCGCTCATCTTGTGAAACGTCGTGTCGCGGGTGATGCCGGCGTTGTTGATGAGGATCTCGATCGGGCCGAGCTGGTTCTCGATCTCGCGAACCATCGCCTCAGATGATTCCACGCTGGAAACATCGCCGAGGGCGAGGGCGAAATCGAAGCCGTCGGCTTTCTGTGCCGCCTGCCAGGCCCTGGCCTTGGCCTCGTCTCGATAATTGGTTGCGACGCGGTGGCCGGCCTGGGCGAGATGCCGGCAGATTGCCGTGCCGATACCGCCGATTCCGCCGGTGACGAGTGCTACGCGAGCCGTCATGCTGTTCTCCTTGTCAGTGATTGGGTGCGGATAGTGCCTGTTTTCGATTGTGCCTGTGTGCCGGGAATTAGTCCTTCCGCATTGCGACATGTGTTTGTGGATGCACCGGAATCGCATTGATATCGAAGGCGGCCACGGCCTCACGCAGGATCTGCCTGACACGGTTGCCGGTTGCTGCGCGTTGTCCAAGAAAAACGAGCGCGGCGCGCAATGCCGGCAGGGGATCTGCTGGATCGACCGGACGTGCCTGATCCTGCTTGCTGAGTTTTTGTCCGCACGGGGCCAGGGCCAGAGGCAGGTGCAGGTAGCGCGGGACGGGCAGGCCGAGGATTTCATGCAGGAATATCTGACGCGGCGTCGAGTCGAGCAAGTCGGCTCCGCGCACGACTTCGTTGATGTTTTGTTGCGCATCATCGACGACCACCGCGAGCTGGTAGGTGAAGAGGCCGTCAGCGCGGCGCACGACAAAATCACCAACCGCACGATCGAGCTGCTGGATCACGGTTCCGCAGACCCGATCCGTGAACGCGATGGCACGATCATCGACGCGTATGCGCCAGGCCGGTGGCGAAGAGTCTTCATGTCGGATGCATTGATGCGGATGGATGCCATCGAACGCGGCCAGATCCTGACGACTGCAATGGCAGGCATAGACGGCATTGAAGGCTTGCAGGCGTTCGAATGCCGCTGCGTACAAATCAAGGCGCTGGCCTTGCCATACCACGGGTTCATCGGAATCGAGCCCGAACGCCGCGAGGGTTGCGAGAATGCTCTTGCCGGCGCCGGCAACTGTGCGTGTGCTGTCGATATCTTCCATGCGCACGATCCAGGTGCCATCCTGCGAACGCGCACGCAGCCAACTACCCAGCGCTGCGACCAGAGATCCGAAATGCAGGTTCCCGGTCGGTGACGGCGCGAAGCGCCCACGTATTCTGGCAACGAACGGCTCAAGATTTTGCATGGAAGGGAGCCGTGGGCATGGGCAGCAATCAATTCGACAGGCAAGATGCTTGAATTCGCACGGAGTTTACCCAAAGTCCGTGAAAGCAAAGCGTCATCCTCCCTGGTCATCAAGAGAGTCAGCCATGCGTCGCATCCTGCTTTTTGTCGCCACCAACCTGGCCGTCATGGTTCTGCTGACCATCATCGTCAAGCTGTTTGGTATCGACACCTACACCTACACCAAGACCGGCATCAATTTCAAAGGCATCCTGATTCTCTCGGCCGTGATCGGCTTCGGCGGCTCGTTCATTTCCTTGGCCATGTCGAAATGGGTCGCGAAATGGCAGACCGGGGCGAAGGTGATCGAGAATCCATCGAACCCGACTGAATCCTGGCTGCTTTCGACCGTGCGCCGTCAGGCCGAAGGGGCCGGCATCGGCATGCCCGAGGTGGCCATTTACGACGCGCCCGAAATGAACGCCTTTGCGACGGGAGCCACGCGCAACAGCGCGCTGGTCGCGGTCAGCACGGGATTGTTGCAGCAAATGAGCCGCGACGAGATCGAGGCTGTGCTCGCCCATGAGGTCAGCCACGTTGCCAATGGCGACATGGTCACGATGACCTTGCTGCAAGGCGTGTTGAATACCTTCGTGATCTTCCTCGCCCGCGTCATCGGCACGGTTGTCGATCGCGCGATCAGTGGCAATCGTGAAGGTGGCGGCGGAATGGCCTATTTCGCCATCGTCATCGTCCTGCAGATCGCATTCGGCATACTCGCCTCGATCATCGTCATGGCGTTCTCGCGCTGGCGCGAATTCCGTGCCGACGCCGGCAGCGCCCGCCTGTCCGGCAAGGAAAAAATGATCGCGGCGCTGGCCCGGCTGTCGCAAGGCCATGGTGAAAACAATCTGCCCAAGGCGATCCAGGCCTTCGGCATCGCCGGCGGAGGCATGCGCAAGCTGTTCTGTAAGCGACTGCCCACGACACCTGTAACTCGCCGCTCGGGTTTGCTGCGATATGCGCTCGTTAACAATGGAGCGCACGTATGGTCAGCAAGTCGGAGTTTTGGAAGGGTCACCTGGCAGGATGGCAGAGCAGCGGCCTGACTCAGGTAGCGTATTGCCGTCAGCATGCTTTGAGTTTGCCGAGTTTTGGCTATTGGCGGCGCGTGTTGAGTCGGCCGCTGTTGGTGCCGCCATCGCTTTCGCTGATGCCGATCCTGGTTGGCGAGCCGGAGTCGGTCGCTGGGGCGATCGAAGTGCGCTTGCCGAATGGCTTGCAGGTGCAGTTGCCCCTCGGCATGGCATCGGCACGCTGGTTGCCGACGCTGCAGGCGTTGCTGACATGCTGAGTCCAACGGGTTGGTGGTTGGTGACGGCCCCGATGGATCTGCGCTGTGGGATGGATCGATTGCTGGTGTATGTGCGTGAGCATCTGGATCGCAATCCGATGGAGGGTACTGCTTACGTCTTTCGCAACCGCGCGGCAACACGCATCAAGGTGCTGTGTTGCGATGCGCAGGGAACGTGGCTGGCGGTGCGTCGGCTGCAGCAGGGACGCTTCATCTGGCCGCATTCCGGAAGCCAAACCTGGTCACTGCAGCCGGAGCAATTTGCCTGGTTGTGTGCCGGTGTGGATTGGCGTCGATTGAGCGCGCAAAAGGACTTGGCAAAGCGGGTGTAAATGGCTACTCTGTGATTCATGGATCACACGCAACTCGACGCCATCACCGACGTTCAAACGCTACGCGCGTTGGTGGTTGAGAAGCTGCAAGTCATCGCCAATCACGAGCGTTGCATCGCCGAACGCGATCACCTCATCGCCCGCCACGAGCGCACCATCACCGAGCGCAACGCCAACATCGCCAAGCTCACCGCCGAGATCGCGCGGCTGCGCCGGATCCAGTTCGCGGCGCGCTCGGAGAAGATGGATCCGGCCCAGCGGCACTTGTTCGAAGAGACCATGGCGGCGGACATCGCCGCCGTGGAGGCCGAACTGGAAGCGCTGCAATCGTCAGCGTCGACAGACGCCGCGCCCGCGCGTCCGCGTCTGTCCCCCAAGCGCCGTGCGTTGCCCGAAGATCTGGAGCGGGTCGAGACCCGGCATGAACCGTCGAGGTGCGCGTGTGGCCAGTGCGGTGGCGCACTCAGCCACATCGGTGACCATGTCAGCGAAAAACTGTCATGCAAGCCGTTGACCTTCTTCGTACGCCGCGACGTCTATCCGCAGTACGCGTGTCGCGCGTGCGAAACGATCACGGCGGTGCCGGTGGCACCGACGGTGATTGATCGCGGCATCGCCGCACCGGATCTGCTGGCCCACGTCATCGTGGCCAAGTATGTCGATCACTTGCCGCTGTATCGGCAGGAAGCCATCTACGCCCGCAGTGGAGTCGATATCCCACGCTCGACCCAAGGCGAGTGGATCGGGGCATGCGGCGTGGCCTTGCAGCCCTTGGTGGATCGCTTGCAGGGCGAGCTACGCAATCAGACGATCCTGCACGCCGATGAAACAACCGTCGGCATGCTCAAGCCCGGCAAGGGCACGATTCATCGCAGCTATCTATTTGCGTATCGTAGCGGCATCGGACCGCCGATCATCGCCTTCGACTTCTGCACCAGCCGCAGCGGACAACATGCCAGGGATTTTCTCGGCACGTATGGCGGCGCGCTGATGGTTGACGACTACGGTGGCTACAAAGCCCTGTTCGCAAAAGGCGTGGCCGAGCTTGCATGCTGGGCGCATGCGCGGCGCAAGTTTGTTGATCGGTACAAAGCCAGCGGCAGCAAAGTCGCCCAGGAGGCGATCGAGCGCATCGCGGCGCTGTATCGCATTGAGGCCGAGGCAAAGGCGATGACGGTCGAGGAACGACTCGCCCATCGTCAGCGCCATGCCGTGCCAACGCTCAATACCATCAAGTCCTGGCTGGAAATGCTGCGTCCCACCATCCTGGACGATAGCGGTACGGCCAATGCCATCGACTACACCTTGCGTCGTTGGCCAGCCCTCATCCGCTATGCCGAGGACGGCAGCTACCCGATCGACAACAACCCGATCGAGAATGCAATCCGGCCCATCGCCCTGGGACGCAAGAATTGGTTGTTTGCCGGCTCCGAAACCGCCGGCAAACGGGCCGCCGCCATCATGAGTCTGCTCGCCACCGCAAAGGCCAACGGCCACGAACCACTCGCCTGGCTTACCGACGTGCTGACACGTCTGCCAACCACCCTTGATCGCGACATCGACACTCTGCTGCCGCATCGCTGGAAGCCTGCGGCCTAACCCACACTGCGCAGCAATGCGAGGTGTCGTGGCCGGACGCTTACGCTGTTCTCAAGCCATCCGCCAATCGAGGAACGCATCGCCGCCTTGCGCGCAGGATGATGAGCCGCTTTTCACGCGCTTTTCGCAAAGAATAGCCCCGGCCTTCCGATCGGAATCGGGAGTGCGGTCGTATTACGGCTCAATGCCGAGATCAGCCGCCTGCTCCAGGAGTTCGAGATGTTGGGTTTCCTTCTCCGCATCGGCATCCCCTGGGGCCGTCGGCTGCGCCGGACAGTTGGCCAAGGTCGTATCGGTATTGAAGCGCAAGTCGCCAGTGGCCAAAGGCACGACACCGGCGAACGCCGGCAATGGGACGGAATCGACATCAACGGCGTCGTTGCTTGCAACAAGTTGCAAGTACATCGGCTGCGCAGGCGCACCCATGAGCTGCGCCCTACGTTTCTGGATCGGATCGAAACACCAGTATTCGGCCGCTGCCGGCAGACCTGCCGCGCAAGTATCGTAGGGCGCGGCGAGCGTCGCCGCTTCAACCAGTTCCTTGTTGGCTTGGCGGAAAGCACCCGACGTAAAGATCGAGCGTTGCGGAATGCGCTGATGGCCGGCGATGGGATATTCAACCGGAACGCCGCGAATGGCTTTGCGTTGTCCGGGATTACCTGCGTCAGGAGGCGGGAAGACGAAACCCAGGCGGACGATGCCGGTTTGGCCCGCTCCACTCACTGGATTCATCATTGCCGGCGCGCCACTGTCACCTTGATAAAAAAACACCAGCTTGACGGGTGAACTGCCGGCGCAAGCCCAAAAATCTTTGGCTGACTCGAAGGGGTAGGTCGCGCTGTGTGGTAACCAGCCGCCGCCATTCCACCAGAAATCCGTGTTGTTCCAGAACGTGACAAAGGTCGGTTCGCGGACATCAAGCATGCCAACGGCAATCGAATCTGGTTCTACAAAATTGTTGCCGAGCGCCGAGTCGCCCATTGGACCCCGGTAGACGACCTGGATAAAAAGATCCGTGGCATTTACCGGGATCGGATCATTCGCAAAATCGAACAGCTTTTCAACTTCAGCACCGGCTACAGCATCAAGTTCGCCGGCAGCGACGGCGAGCGGCGCGGAAACGGAAATCTCCTGATAGGCGGTGCGCACCGGATGTCCGGCATCGCAAACCGGCTCGGCAATGACAAGCTGTGGCGGCGGTGCGTAGCTCTGGGCACGTTCGCCGGACAGGTCCGGCTTGTAGCAGGCATTGCGATGATAGCGAGCGATGGCAACCAGTTGCGAACCGGTGCCGCCAGTCTTTTGCGCAACGACGGTGCCTGTGCCGCTCTCGGTGATATCCGGCGTGGCGTTGCGCAGTCTGACGCGGACCTTCTCGAAGCCAAAGATCACGCAGCCGTCCGTAGCTGTCGCTCCTTGGCAAGGGTAGCCTGCGTTATTCATGGTGTGAACCGAACCTTGGTTGAGTGCCGCGACAACGCGATTGTCCGGTGCCAGCACATCGAGGCGACCACGAAAGAAGAAATCAATCATGCCCGCCGTGTAGCCGATTGCACGAGGGATCAACACGTCGGCGTCGTATCGCATGTTGTTGTAGCGAAGCGTCTGATCGACACCCGTGCGTTGGTCGGGTGGAAGCAGATCGAGCACGTTCGTGAACACACCCTGCGTCATGATCGGAACCTTGCCGTGATACTTCGCAAGCAATGCGCTGTCGTGTGACGGTGCAATGTTGTCGGGAACCGTGCGCGCAAACTCTGTGTAACGTACGACTTTGCCATCGACGTGGAAATCCGACGGCAACGCAAACGATTCCCAATCGTTGGAATTGAATGCTTCTTCCGGCATTGGATAGGTCGGGCCCGTCGCATAAGTCGTGCATGGATTTGCGCCTGGCCCTGGGTTAACGCATTCGCGCATACCAGGCACCGTTCCCGATGTGAAGAATCCACGGTTGCTGTAGTCAGCCATGCCCCGTCGAGCGCATACAACATTGACCGTCGAAGAGCCGGAACCGCAGCTGGTCGGCGTTGTATCCACATGACGAGTCGTAAAGTATTTGATCGGTGTGGAAAACGAGACGTTGGGGTAGTTACCCAGCGCAACGTTCACAATCTGACTTGGAGCTGGCACACCCTCGTCCATATAGCGCAGAGGGTTTCCCGGTAAGCCCCCAATTTCATTTGCTGTCGAGTAATCGGCTGTGACTCGATAATCGGTGTACGCCTCATAGGCGGCGTCAGCTTCACCTTCATTCGGCAACTCATCCGATGAAAATCTCGCACGCGGCGGCGCATGGGCATCGTTGCGTGTATGTTGAGGTTGTGCGGCATCCTGAAGTAGATGCACTACATGACCGACGGATTTGATCGCTGTCGCCCAGCGCCACTTACGTTCCTGGGAATCGTAAAATCGGTCACTCGAACTACGCATCGATCCGGTGGTTCGCTCCAAAGTAAGTGCCCACCAGTAGTTGTTGCGAGCGTCCTGCCAAGTAAAATGGTTGCGGCGAGTCAAGTCGATCGCATCACTTCCTGGATTCAATGGATCCGTTGTGCCGATAGCCCAGAGAATGGATTTCACACATCCGTAAACGGCACATTGACTGATGAAGCTGTAACTGCGATCCTTTACCGGATCATAGAAATGCTTGGCGGCACGCAAGATTCGACCGTAAGGATCGTTATCCCGATCATCGGAGTCTGTCCAGATTCCATACAACAAAACGTCGTTGTCATCTTCCCGAATCGTACCGCGCATTAGCCATCCATCGAGTCTAGTCTCAAGCTCACTCGTAGTCGGATCGCCGGCTATGTAACGCCTCCGAATCAAGCTATCAAACGGATCGCGCTCCTGCTGTTGCTGGAAGCGAGTGTGCACCGCGAGCAACGGTGGCAGATCAGGCTGACTCTCTGCTGCGTCATCATAGTAAGCATCCTTGACAGAAGATGGTGGCAGTTGATCGGCGCGAAATGGCGCGTTGATGGCGAGCCGATCAAATCCAAGAACGGAAATGATCGAGTTAGGATTAGAAGGATTCAATACCGATCGCTGCTCAGCAACCTCCGAAATCAAGGCGTGAGTAGTGATTTCATAGGCATTGGCCGAATGGCATTCGATCCCGAATAGAGCAACGGTGAAAATCATCGCTGCACTTGTTTCTATTTGCGATAACGTAAACATACTTGTACTCATTTGCAAGTAGTGTTCGGCGCGCTCATGTTTCGAAAGGCTTGGCAACCATCTTGCAGAACTGTCCAGTTTGCTCCGCAGTAACTACCTTGGGCGTGACCCAGTGCCCACCCTCTACCTCAGGCCAACCACCTATGACTGCCGCTAGCCTCCGACTTTGTTCATCCACTTCCGGTCGATTTCTCTTATTGCGATTTGACCACTCTTGGTTTCCACGCGTGAGTGTTGCGCGCAGAGAGTAAAACCAAATCTGTTGCAAGTCGTAGTCCGTCGCGATTGCCCGTGAATTTTGCGAGCATAGCCGCTGGTATGAGGCGCTATACAGATACTTGCCGACTGTGTTGCTATCTTCGAACGAACAACTATAGGGGCCCAGGTTGAATGGAAACGCTTTCCTTCCTGCTGCAACTGGAACGAGTTGCTGCTCTTCGCTGGGAACGTTCGTCCGACGTGGGTTGCTGACAGCGCGTTCTCCAAATTTCTCCCACGAAACCGGAGTTCCATCAAGCGCAAAGAAATCTCCGATATACCCAGGCGCTGCGACTGTCATGTTGCTTTCGGTTACAAAAGCGTGCTTCCAAGTAGCGAGGCCTTGCCACGGAATCGAGTAGTTGCCATTGGCGTCGGTGGCCGCCCATGCGACGTTCGCACATGCGGAAGCATGTGCCATCATCGTTGACCACTCTGCTACGACAACAGCGTCCTTGATCGGTTTGCCCGTGTCGGCATCGATAACCCGCCCACTAATCGGCCCCGAACCCAAGAAGGCTGTATACGGGCTGGCCCAAATAACCGATGTCGCGTTAGCGACGCCAAGCAGAATCACCAGAAAAGTAAATGTTTTTCCTCGGCCCGTACCTCTCCATTCCGCTCCACCCTTGATCGCAAAATGGATAAACGCTAACAGCACAATGAGAAACGCCACCAGCAGCAGCAACGGCGTGCAAGAAAACGAATCTATAAGCAGTGTCACGATGTCTTTCCTGTTTTTCCAAGTGAAACCGTGAATATCCAGCAACTCTAAACTGGCGAATACCCAATATTCTGAGAAAATATTGTGAACTCTAAGATGGACGGTGTTAACGAAAGCGCGCCCTTCCGTGAAGAAATTTGGTTACGTCGGAACGCCAAAGCCATGCAAAGCCAATAGCAACGCTAGAACCGGAAAAACCAACAAAGCTGCCGCGACGATTGTGAGCGTGATGGTCGCCTTTCTGGATCCCGAGTAGGAGGCCCACAACGCACCGAAATTCATCACAATTGCTGCTGCCGAGATAACCGTAAGCAGCTTCCCCCAGCCTCGTGTGTGCACGTTTGCATCAAACCTAATCCCTCCAAAGCCAATCAGCACTCCGACGGAGGCCAATACAATGGAGGTCGGATATATCTGGTTACGGCTCTTTGAATTCATAGAACGCCCTTCGTCAATCCTCTTTGACATGTAGTCGTGGTCGACATCTCCTAGTGCCAACGACTGGCAAATTACCGAGCCCCGACGATCACCAGAACCACAACGGAAATCGTTACTACGACTGATAACCCACCGCTCCATAAGGCAGCTCTTTTTTTGCCGCGAAACATGAGCAACACGGTCGCCGAAACGACGAGTTCAATTGCGAGCGCTACCGTCATCACTATGGTGTGGAAAATCGTCCATTGCCCCCCATCCAGACAAATTGCTCAGGGCAATCCAGACCCCCAGGACAGGCATTACAGATCCCAGAAAACCAAAAAGAATGGCGGAAATGTTAATCTTATTGTCCTCGACGACGGTCGAATATCTACATAGAGTCGATCCGCCACACGCCTGTGCCATCCGGTGACATATGCATCGGGTAACCGCTCACTTGCCCGGCCTGCTCGGTCACCAAAATCAACTCAGCGTCGACCGGGGATAGCGTGCCATTTGCGATCGTTCCCATCCGCGTAGATGCCGTTGGCAAATTTACGCCGAGCGCATTGAACATGTTTGTGTATTTCTGCCTCTGTTTCAGGTGGAAGGCCTGCACGGCACCCAGCACGTCGCTTGCCGCCATGCGCGTCCTTACATGGGCGTACACAGCGCAAAGCACCTGCCGCTGCGCAACGATGTCGAGAATGGCCACCCGATGCTGAGCTGTGTATTGATTGCTCATGTCGTCAGTGACTGTGGCCTGCACGGTATATATGCCGGCGGCCGTGTATAAATGACGAGGTATCGCGTTGGGGCTGGTGCCCGTGTAGCCACTCGACCCATCACCAAAATCCACTGCGACGCTTTGCACGAGGATCGAAGACGGAACTTTGAGCGTGAAGCCGACACCGAACGGCCAGTAGCCCGCATCCGCGTCACTGAACAGCGTTATGCTGCCAAGTGCAGGGGTAGACGTGACCGTAAGCAAGCTGGTTGCAGTCTGGCCATCCAACGTGGTGGCCTTTACAGTCAGCGAATTTGTGCCACTACTCAACGCAAAATCGGGCGTTACAAAGTTGCCGTCTTTTACGTAAGCGCGAATCCCATTGACGGATATGCCGGTATTGATCGGCCCCGTGAACGTGCCAGCAATTTGCACCTTATTCGATGCAATCGTCGCTCCAGTAGCCGGATATGTCACGGCAACCGTAGGTGTCACCCCGAAGGCCGGAGGCAAGACGGTTGAAAGCGGTGGCCCCAAACCAGATGCAGGCTCATTGAATCCATCAATGAAGATGATATCGAAGCTCGCCGTTTGCAGCCCGCACACCTCTTGGGCAAACACCGTGCCTGCAAGAACAGCCAGATGCACCACGATCAGCGACCTTACAATAAGCCCTATCCACAAGCTTGCCTTGGAGCGCATCAGGCCATCTCCCTGCCCAGCTAATTACCTAGTGTTCCGATGCTACCATAGTAATTTAAGATAGAATAGCAAGACGCGGACGAGTCTCGTGTGGGACTTTCATGACGTTCTGCGAAATCATCGAAATTTTATTGAATGAATTTGGCTGGTGGCGAAGGCATACACAGCCTGGCACAGCGCACTATTGATGGGACGCAACTCAAGGCCGCCCGGCAGTCGAGGACTACCCCACAACTGAGGGCGAGAATACGGGTGAGAATGCCTTCTGGAGGTCGAGAACCCGATCATGGCTGCCGTAGGCAACTCGCTCGGAACCCAACAGATCTGAAAACAAGAGGCCCCGCATTGCGGGGCCTCTTGTTTTCAGGCAGTTTTGGGACGGGATCAGGTGCCGCCGAAGTCGTAGGACATGACTTGTTCGGGCTCCTGCAGGAAGTTGCCCTGGACGAAGTTGATGCCGCACGAGAACAGGATCGACATGCTCGCCGCATCCTCGACAAACTCGGCGATGGTCAGCTTGCCGGCATTGTGTGCCTGCTCGCACATGGCCTTGATGCGCTCCTGGTTTTCCTTGTTTTTCGGCAGGTCGGCCATGTAGCTGCGGTCGACTTTCAGATAGTGCGCGGGGATGTGCTTGAGCAACTGGAACGAGTTGAGCCCGGAGCCGAACTGTTCGAGGGCAAAGCCGCAATGCAGTTGCTCAAGGCCACGAACGAAGGCGCGCGCGGGCTTGAGGCTGGTCACGACCTTGCTTTCCGGCATCTCGAAAACCAGGGCATCGCCGCGTTGGCGCGCATTTTTCAGTTGCAGGGCGATCCATGGCAACAATGTCTGATCGTCAAGTGACTGCGGCGCGAGCTTGATGAAGAAGGTTGTCTTGCGGCCGCCTTGTTCGCGTTCGGCCAGCGCCTTGATCGCCGTGCCGATGACCCAGCGATCCAGTTGCGGCAACAGGTCATACTGCTCGGCGATCGGCATGAAGAAGCCGGGCAGGATCTCGCCGCGTGGCCCCTTCATGCGCAGCAGGATCTCGTAGTAGTCGCCTTCGGCACCCTGCAGGCTGATGATCGGCTGGAAATACAGAACGTAACCGTCGTTGGCCAGACCGTCCTTGATCAGCTTGAGCCAATGACGGTTCTTTTCCGCGTCGGCCTTGTCCTTGGCGGCGGGATCGAACACCCGCGCCAGGTTGCCGCCTTCGACCTGCACCGCGCGCAGGGTGGCTGAAGCCTGATCGAGCAAGGCATTGCCATTCGCGGTCTTTTCACCGATCAGGCTGGCGGCCACGCTGATGGTCAGATTGATCGAGTTCTTGCCGATCTCGAAGATACGCTCCTCGAACGCCTTGCGTAGCGCCTCGGTGAGCTGTGCCACGGCCTCGGCATTGCGGTCGTGGACGATGATGCCGAAGGTGTATTCGGCCATGCGTCCAGGAATGTCTGATTCGTTCAAGTGCCGGCGCAGCAGGTTGGCCATGTCGCCGAGCAGCAGATCGGTACTGCCGAGGCCGATGCCATCGAGCACGGTCTTGTAGTTGTCGAGCTCCATCAGGATCAGGGCCTGATCGGATTTCCCGGCATTCGCGGCGGCCACCGTGCGATCGAGCTCGGTGCCGAGGTGCTGGCGATTGAACAGTTCGGTGACCAGATCCTTGCGCCGCAGCTCCTCGAGTTCCTCGGTTGTGCCGGGATCGGTCTCCTGCTGGCGGAACACGATCTGCTGGCAGGGTTCGCCTTCGTAAATGGCTTCGGCGAATTCCATCACGGCATCGAAGATCGCGCCATCGGCGCGCTGCGCCTTGAGGTTCAACTTCTGCGGCGGGCGCTCGCCCTTGGACAGGCGCTTGAGCAGAGACTTGAAATCATCGGCGTCATCGGCGGCAACCATGTCGAGGATCGACATGCTTTCGATGTCCTCGAAATCCTCGTAGCCAAAGGTTTCCAGATAGGCGCGGTTGGCACGCACATGCATGCCTTCATGGACATAGGCGATTGGATCGCGCGAGGAATCGAGCAGGTCGCTGCAGCGCCGCTCGGATTCACGCAAGGCGTTTTCCAGGCGACGTACGCTGCGGCGCATCATCAGCCCCTCGAATTCCCGGCGCACGATCATTTGCAGATGATCGGGTCGGCTCTGCAGGGCCAGTGCGCGGGCGCCATCGCGGAACGCCTCGGCGACGTCGTTGTCGCTGACGTTGCTGCCATAGACGACCACGGCGATATCCTTGCCGGTGCGATTGACCGCCTCGGCGGTCTGCCGCAGGGGCAAGTCGCGACCGGCCAGATTGGCCAGGATCAGATCCGGCGTCTGTCGTTCGAGCAGATCTTCGAGCTCGGCTTCGTTACCCGCACGCGATGGGCGGACGGCAATGCCGCCATTGCGCAACATGCTGATGACCTGTTCAGCCTCATCGGCCGAATCCTCGATCAACAGCAACTTGATCACATTGTCTGGTTTGCTCATGGATGTCGCGCTGTCAGGGGAATGCGCCGTGTGTGGATGGCCGCCTTGCGAGGAACGGTCAAGGCGGAAACTTGTACCGGATTCACCCGGTTATTTCCATACTTGGATGGATTTTAAGGGATGTTCACGATTCAAATTGGCCGCTTGCTGGCCTCGCCGGCAGTTTCACGAACCAGTCGGGGTACCAGATAGCCGGGCAATCTGGCTCTGACGCCCTCAGTCAAATCAATGGCCGTCGGGTCGGCAACCTCGAAATGGGCCGCGCCGCGGACGCGATCGAGTTGATGCAGGTAGTAGGGCAGGACCGAGCAGGCAAACAGGCGTTCTGACAGGTCAACCAGGGCATCGACTGAATCATTGATATGCCGCAGCAAGACGGATTGGTTGAGCAGGGTGACGCCAGTTCCTGCCAGATCTGCACAAGCCGATGCCACGCTTTGATCAATCTCGTTGGCGTGGTTGGCATGCAGCACGATGAGTTTCTGCATCGGCAGGCGTTTGAGCCAGCTCAGCAAGTCATCATCGACGCGTTCCGGCAACACGATCGGCAAGCGGCTGTGGATGCGCAATCGGCGCACATGGGTGATGCCGGCAAGCGCCTCGGTCAATTCCGCCAGCTTCGAGGTCGACAGCGACAACGGGTCACCACCGGAGAGGATCACTTCGCTGATCGAAGGATCGCCAGCCAGATGGTCGATGGCCGCCCGCCAGTGTCCGGCCGCCGCGGTTTCCTCGGCGTATGGAAAGTGTCGGCGGAAGCAATAGCGGCAGTTGATCGCGCAGGAGCCGGTCGCGATCAACAGGGCGCGACCGGCATACTTGTGCAAAACACCGGGCGCCGTCCGCGCATCAAGGTCACCGACCGCATCGGTCGAGAAACCTGCTCCATCGAGGAGTTCGCCGGCACCGGGCATGACCTGGAGCAGCAGCGGATCGGCCGGATCGCCATGGCGCATGCGGGCAACGAATCCACGCGGCACGCGCATGGCGAATCCGGTGTCAGCGCCGGCCAGTAGTTCGCTGGCCTGTGCTTCGAGTCCGAGCAGGCGCAGCAACTCGATCGGATCGGTGATCGCCTCGCGCCAAAGCTGCTGCCAGCGCGGCGTTCGTTCGGCGAAGCGGGTCGAGGGAACCTGTGAGAAAAGCGGGCTAGCAGGTATCATTGTCGATCGGTTCCGGGTATCCCGGCCAACTAATTCCCCATTCTAGCTGCTTTGTATGGGCAGCTTGTCCTTTAAGCAACAGGAGCTCTCCATGGCCTCGCATGGAATGAACGACGTCAAAAACGGCCTCAAGATCATCGTCGACGGCCATCCGTGCACGATCATCGATACCGATTTCATCAAACCCGGCAAGGGCCAGGCGTTCACCCGGGTCAAGTACCGCAATCTCAAGAACGGTCGCACGGTCGAAATGACGATGAAATCGACCGACTCGGTCGAGGCTGCCGATGTCGTCGATACCGACATGGAGTTCCTCTATTCGGATGGTGAGTACTGGCATTTCATGCATCCGACCAACCACGAGCAGATCGCGGCTGACGAGAATTCCGTGGCTGATGCCGCCAAGTGGCTCAAGGGCAACGAGATGGTCATCGTCACCTTGTGGAATGGTGCGGTGCTTAATGTGACGCCGCCGAATTTTGTCGAGTTGCAGATCGTCGAGACCGATCCCGGTGTGCGCGGCGATACCTCGGGCGGCGGCGGCAAGCCGGCCAAGCTCGAAACCGGCGCGGTCGTGCGCGTGCCGTTGTTCGTCAACCAGAACGAAGTGATCAGGGTCGATACGCGCACCGGCGAGTATGTCGGCCGGGTCAAGTGATCGGAACCCTATGACTCCGCTCACAGCGGTAGACCTGCAGATCGAGGCGCGCTGGGTCATCCCGGTCGAGCCGCAAGGTTTGGTGCTTGAAGCGCATGCGGTTGTCGTCGATGCTGACCGCATCGTCGCGATCCTGCCGATTGCCGAGGCTCGCCGGCGCTTCGAGCCGCGCGAGCGGGTCGAGCTTGGCGAGCACGCGCTGATTCCCGGCCTGGTCAACGCGCATACGCACAACCCGATGACCCTGATGCGTGGTCTTGCCGATGATGTGCCTTTCATGGTCTGGCTCAAGCAGCATGTCTGGCCGGCCGAGGCCAGGGTCATGGGGCCCGAGTACGTCCGCGATGGCGTCGAACTGGCCATCGCCGAGATGATCCGCGGCGGCACGACCTGCTGCAACGAGAACTATTTCTTTCCTGACGTGCAGGCGGCGACGTACGCCAAGTACGGTTTCCGCAGCCGGATCGGCCTGCCGGTGATCGAGTTCCCGACAGCGTGGGCGCAGAGTCGCGACGAGTATTTCGACAAGGCGCTGGCCGTCCATGATGAGCTGCGCGGCGACGCCCTGATCGGTACGGCGTTCGCGCCACACGCGCCGTACTCGGTGTCCGACGAGAGCTTCGAGCGCATCCATCTGCTCTCCGATCAGCTCGATCTGCCGGTGCATTTGCATCTGCACGAGACCGCTGACGAGATCAACGACAGCCTGCGCGATTTCGGCATGCGCCCGTTTGCACGGATCAAGCAGATTGGTCTCGTCAACGAGCGCCTGATTGCCGTACATATGACCCAGCTCACCGAGGCCGAGATCGACGACTGCGCTGCACACGGCGTTTCAATCGTGCACAACGTCGAGTCGAACATGAAGTTGCTCAGCGGATTCTGCCCGGCCGAAGCGATCCGGCGTGCCGGCGTCAATCTCGCGATCGGCACCGATGGCTGCGCCTCGAACAACGACCTCGACCTGTTCGGCGAGATGCGTTCGGCGGCTCTGGTCGGCAAGCTCGTGGCCAATGATGCCTCCGCGATGAGTGCGGCGAACGTATTGCGCGCGGCGACGATTGGTTCGGCGCGTGCGCTCGGCTGGCATGATCGCATCGGCTCGATCGAGGTCGGCAAGCAGGCCGATCTGACTGCGGTGGATCTCGGTACGATCGAGAGTCAGCCGGTCTACAACGTTGTCTCGCAACTGATCTACGCGGCCGGCCGTCATCAGGTCAGCGACGTCTGGATTGCCGGCGCACGCAAGCTGCGCAATCGCGAGCTGACCGGCATGGACACGGCCGAAATCCTGAGCAAGGCGCGACGCTGGCGCGAGCGTATTGCCACGGCGTGAATCGATGAGCACGATCAATGTCAATCCGGCCGAAGTGGCCAAGTTCGAACGTCTGGCTGCCCGCTGGTGGGATGCGCATGGCGAATCGCGACCCTTGCACGATCTCAATCCGGTTCGGCTTGGCTATATCGCCGAGCGCGTCACTTTGAGGGGGGCGCGTGCACTCGATGTCGGTTGCGGCGGCGGCCTTCTCAGCGAAGCGCTGGCGCGTGGCGGTGCCGAAGTGATCGGGATAGATCTCGCGCCGGCGGTACTCGATGTTGCCCGCTTGCACCTGCTCGAAAGCGGGCTTGAGGTCGACTATCGTGAGGTCAGCGTCGAATCGCTGGCCGATCAGATGGCTGGGCAGTTCGATGTCGTCACCTGCCTGGAAATGCTCGAACACGTTCCTGATCCGGCCAGTGTGATCCGCGCCTGCGCCGATCTGCTCAAGCCCGGTGGCCGATTGTTCCTGTCCACGCTCAATCGCACGCCGCAAGCATTTGCCGCCGCGATCGTCGGTGCCGAATATGTACTGCGCCTGTTGCCGCGCGGCACGCATCACTACGCGCAGTTCATCAAGCCATCCGAACTCGGCGCCGATCTGCGCAGCGCCGGGCTCGTTCTCGAAGATCTGCGCGGGATCGGCTACAACCCGCTGACGCGCAAGGCCTGGCTCAGCGATTCGGTTGCGGTCAACTATCTCGCCTGCGCGATCAAGCCGGCATGAGCGACTTGAAAATGCCGCAAGCCGTTCTTTTCGATCTCGATGGAACCCTCGCCGATTCGGCACCCGATCTGGCCGCGGCGTTGGCGACGCTGTGTGTGCAGATCGGACACGCCGCGCCGGATCCGGTCGCGGTCAGTCGCGTCGTCTCGGCTGGTGGTCGTGCGATCCTGCGCTGTGGATTGCCGGGGTTTGATGAAGCCCGCATCGAGGAATTGCTGCCACGCTATCTCGATCTGTATGCCGAGCGTGGCAATGCGTCGACCGTGTTGTATGCCGGGATCGAGCCGATCCTCGATGATCTCGAAGCACGCGGCATTGTCTGGGGCGTAGTCACCAACAAGGTCGGTTGGCTTGCCGCGCCGATGATCGATCACCTCGGCCTCGGCACTCGCTGCGGCGCCCTGGTTGCCGGCGATACCTTGCCGAAGCGAAAGCCCGATCCCGATCCGGTGCTGCATGCCTGTGCACTGCTCGAGGTTGAGCCGGCGAGAACCCTGTTTGTTGGCGATGACCTGCGTGACATCGAGGCCGGTCGTGCCGCCGGAACCGGCACGGTGGCCGCAGCCTGGGGCTATCTCAATGGCGGCGATCCACATGCCTGGGGTGCCGATCAGGTTGCCGCGAGCGTCGCCGCGCTGCGCTCCTGCCTGCTGCTGGATTGAGCGTGTCAGCCGATGCCCCGTCGAGTTTCGAGACGAAATGGACACTGGCCCATCCCGAGCTTCCGCTGGCGCTGCGGTTCGCATCCGCCTCGATGCGGCCTTTTGTTTCAGTCTTTGCCTGCCTGTCCTTTGAGATCACCCACGCAGCCTTCCACATCGTCGAACCCGAGGTGGCGAGAACCAAGCTGCAATGGTGGGCCGAGGAGTTGTCGGCGTTAGCTAAAGGCAAGCCTCGTCATCCGCTGACCCAAGCCCTGTCGAGCTGGGCACCGATGAACGCACTTTCCACCGACATCTGGTCGGCGGTGATCATCGGCGCATTTGCCCAGCGTGAATCGGTTCCGGCCTCAAGCCTGGCCGATTTGCTCGGCGGTTATCGGCGCTTGCATGAACCACTTGCGGCTATCGAAGCGACGCTTTATCCAAAACTCGATGTCGGCGCATCGGCAGAAGCCGCCACATTGTCGCGCGCCCTGCACGAATCGACCTGGGTTGCGCAAGCGCTGGCGCGTGATCGCCTGCCGCTGCCACTGGATCTGCTCGCCCGCCACCAGCTTTCGCGTGCCGATCTCGGCCAGCCCGGTGAGAGGCGCGACGCGGCGATTCGCGAACACCTCGCGACGCTTGCCACGCGCATGCACTCGATCGATCGACGCGGTCTTTCGCCGCTGACAGCGGCCGGTTTGCAGGCTGCTAAAGTGCGCAGCCGCCGCGCGTCGCGAGCTGCGGATCCGCTGGCTGAATGTGCCGGCAAGCTCGATCGTTTGCCACTTTCAAGTGTCTGGGCAAGCTGGCGTGCAGCGCGCCGAATGCAGGCAAGTGCCTGATTTTGTAAGCTAGGCATTGGCGGCCACCCTTGATCGTGGCGGCGAGCCGCCCCACATCCTTGAATCGGCTCGCTTGCCGACGTGACTCCTGACCTCCAGCAGAATTCTCTGATGACTACCCGTCCGACCAATGTGCGTTCGATGCCCGATATTGCCGTCGAGGCTGATGTCAGCGCCGCTGGCCAGCTCGACTGGGTCGGCATGGATGAGATCGCCGTGCCAGTGCGCGTGGCGAACAAGGACGGCGACATCGTGCAGTCACCCGCGCGCGTGGCTGCATTTGTCAATCTCAAGCGTGCCGATGCGCGTGGCATCCACATGTCGCGGCTGTATCTGCATGTTGATAAACATCTATCCAGCGAGCCACTGACGCCGTGCTCGCTGCGCCGGCTGCTGCGCGACTTTCTTGATTCGCACGCCGATCTGTCCGATCGCGCGCGGATCGGCATCCGTTTCGACCACATGATCCGGCGCCCGGCCCTGGCCAGCGACAACAGCGGCTGGAAGACCTATCCGGTGGTCATCAACGCGACCATGGACGAGGGCGCTTTCGCAATCGACCTCGAAACCGAGGTGCTTTACTCAAGTACCTGCCCATGCTCAGCCGCGCTCGCACGCCAGTTGATCCAGGAGCAGTTCAACGTCGACTTTCCCGACGGGCAGACGCTGGATCGGCAGCAGGTTTTCGAATGGCTTGGCAGCGAATCGGGCATCCTCGCCACGCCGCACAGCCAGCGCAGCAGCGCACGTGTGCGTGTTCGCCTCGCCAGCGGTTTCGACTTGCCGGTTGTCGACCTGATCGACCTGATCGAGAAGGCATTGCAGACGCCGGTACAGACTGCGGTCAAGCGCGAGGACGAACAGGCCTTCGCCCTGCTCAATGGCCAGAACCTGATGTTCTGCGAAGACGCCGCCCGGCGCATGCAGAAGGCGCTTGATGTCGATGAACGCATCGTCGATTTCTGGCTGCGCGCCGCCCATCTCGAAAGCCTGCATCCGCATGATGCAGTCGCTTATGCGAGCAAGGGCGTCGAGGGTGGGTTTGTAGCGTAGAAGGTTGCTTTGCGTTTCGCGCCAGGGACGCTGGAAATTCCCGGCAACTCCAGTTTTTCGCGAAACCGGAAACACCCCTCAAGTCTTCCCAGCGCAGGCTCACTTCTGTCCGGGACGATTTTCAAGGACCATCGGCAAAGCCTAGTCCCAACGGGTTGGCAAGACTGCGGACAACCTTCGACTCAAATTCCAGCCTTCTTTGGGATGACTGTAAATTTGATGTTTGCGAGTAGATGCGCACATCCCAAGCATTCGCAAGTCATCTTCCGCTGAACTGGATTCACAACCTGAAATCGTTCCGGACAGCAGTGAGCCTGCACTGAGATGCTCAACGGTTCGCAGCAATTGCTCAACTGGGATCGCCATGTGGAGTAGCGCAGATACCATTTCGAAAAGACCGAATGCATCCACTCTGGAATAGATACCCGGCATAGGGAATCGCGTCGGGAAGATTCGGAAGCCCAGTTCATGGTGCCCGACCATATTGCAGCTATCCCTAATCCGGCCCTGTTTGCCCCGTGACAAACATCGTGTCGCCCGGAGACACGTTTGGGCGTCCATGAGAGTACCCCCGCTCTCCTGGCATCCATCATGAACCGTCCTGTCACCTTGATCGGGTTCTATCTTCTACTTGCCAACGCGGCAAATGCTGCGACCTACTGTGTTGGCGGCCCCGGTGGCGGCACCACGCATGGGAGCATCCAGGCCGCATTGAACGCGGCGGAAACCAATCCTGGAACCGATACGATATTCGTGATCCGCCGGGATGGAATTCAGGCCCAGGGCATCCTGATCGAGAACCAGGACGTAATTCTCTCTGGCGCCCACGTCAATTGCGACCCTAACGAGCCGTTGTTCGATTCAACGGTACTCGACGCCAGTGGCGGTTCGATGACTTCCGCCCTGATCGTACGAAGCACTGATAGCTCGCAGTTCATGCATGTCGAGATTTCTGGATTCGAGATTGTCGGCGGCGATGCCATCAATGGCTCCGGAGGTGGTCTGCGCGTCGATGGCCACGTCGAACTTGTCCTCAGCGACATGAAAATTTCCCAGAGCGAGGCCTCTTATGGCGGCGGTATCGCGTTCTACGGGGCTGCCGAGGCAAGCATCCAAATCGGTGACCGTGTCGAAATCTCGAACAATCTTGCCACTCAATCGGGTGGTGGATTGGCGATCTTTGGTGGAAGTGTGTTCGTCGATGGCGTGCAGACATCGCTTCATGGCAATACCGCATTGAGCGATGGCGGCGGCATTTTCCTGGCTGGAATGGGTTCCGCCAATCTGGCTCATCTTGTCCTCCGACGTGGGCGCATGACCGACACGTCGAGTGGCACCACCCACGAAATCGTGGATTCCAACATCTCGCAACTGGGCGATGGCGGCGGTATTGCGGCAGCAGCTTGGAGCGATGTGCAGGGCTACTCCGTCGACGAATATTTTCCGGTCTGGATAAGTCTTAATTCGGCCTCGAAAGGTGGCGGAATCGCCGTCCTCGGCGAGACCGCGCGTGTACGCCTTTGGAGCCCGGTGATCCAGAGCAATCGCGCCAATGCCGGCGGGGGCGCAATTCTGGCGATTGATGGCGGGCAGTTCGAGATGCTGGATCGCAATGATCCGGACCGCCCTACAGACGCATTGCTCTGTTCGGGAGACGGCTATCTCGGCTACTTCTGCTTGATTGCCAACAACATCGCTGGCAGTGTCGCCGGCGATGCCCGCCCTGGCGCCGCAGTCATGATGTCGCACTCGGCATCGGTTGCTTCACCCACACGCGTCGTCCTGGCTGGCGCACGCTTGCTGGACAACCGTGGATCGAGTGTCTTCTCGGATACCTGCCTCAGTATCGAATGCAACACCTCCAGCCAGTTGATCATTCGCAACAGCCTGGTCGCCTACCATCCCGAGACGCCTGTACTGGCTCAGCTCACCTATGGCGGGATGCTCGATATTCTCTCCTCGACGATAACCGGCACCGGCACCAGCCCAGACGCTCGTTCGGTTCTGCAGACAAGTGGAAACATCGCAATACGGCGCAGCATCGTCTGGGAGCCAGGCCGCGATCTCATCGGCGGGCTCGTACCGTCCAGCGTGATTGCAGATGAAGTCCTGGTTGCGGATGCCGGCGATTTGGGGGCTCAGGCACACATTCTTGTCGGCGACCCCGTCTTCGTGGCTGCCGGTGGCGGCGACTTCCATCTGGCTGCGTCCTCGCCCGCCGTGGATGCCGCTACAGCACACCCCGGATTGCAATGGGACGCAGATGGCTATTCGCGACAGGTCGATCTGCCGGACCGACCGAACGGGCTCGGTGCCGCAGATCTCGGTGCTTTCGAGCGTCAACTGGACGACACGATCTTCGCCGATGCTTTTGAAAAGCCTTGAATGGCCCACTCCCATTCAGTAGCGATGGCGTCCACGATTGCCAAAGCGCGTCAGGGTAAGGAGTCACCACACGGAAGCCAGACCATGTCCAACCCTGCACAACGGTTATCAATCCTCCTTGCGGCCAGCTCGCTGGCCGTTTCCGCTCCAGCGCATGCGTTCTTCGTCGGAAGCGACCCCGCCTGCACACATGCGAGCATCCAGGCAGCCATCGACGCGGCGGCGGCCAATGGCTCCGGTATGGATACCATTTACGTTGCCGGCAACCAGACCTATACCGGACAGGCACTAACCATTGCTGGTCATGATGTCTGGATTCGTGGGGGGTATTCGAACTGCAGCGCTTCCCAGCCTGCGATGGGACAGCGCGCAGCGCTCGATGGTGCGGGAAACGGCGGAAACCCGGTGATTCGCATCGACAACGTTGGTGCGCGGCGAGGGAATATCATTTTGTGGGACATCGAGCTTACGGGTGGGCATGTGCCCAACGGCGAGGGTGGCGGATTGCGCGTGGAAGGCAATCTCGAGATCAGTCTCACCGGCGTGCGCTTGCGCGCCAACTCGGCACTCCGGGGTGGCGGGTTGTATGTGAAGGGGCAGTCGGAAACCGAGCCGGCATCTCTGGGAATCCTCGACTCCTTCGACTCTGGGAACGCAAGTCTGATTCAGGATAATCAGGCCAGCGAAGGCGGCGGACTCTACGCGGACGAGTCCTCAAGCACTCAGGCCACTCTGCGCGTTGAGAATAATCAAGCGATCAGAGGCGGAGGCCTGTTCCTCAATGGAGCAAACAGCTCGACCAATGCATACGTGTTGCCGAACAGTCCTTCAGGCGCTGGAATTCGAAACAATCTAGCCAGTGAAGATGGCGGCGGCGTCTTTATGACCAATGGTGCATCCTTCGAGACGCAGCGTACGTCTCCGGGCCAGCCCGAAGTCGAGCTGCGCGGCAATCGCGCGGGTCGTCATGGCGGCGGCCTGTATGCGGGCTCTGGGACGTTTGCTGCCCTGCGCAGAATCATCGTTGCCGACGATCAATCAGGCACACTGATGCCGGGAAATGGCGGGGGTTTCTACGTCGCCATGGGAGCCTATGTGCTGTTCGACGGTGTCGATCCGGGCATGGGCATAGGAGCGTTCTGCGCGGAAGAGCTTCCCTGCGCTGCGCTGAGCGGAAATATCGCAGGCAGCACTCAACATGCCGGCCTCGGCGGTGGTGCGTACATCGAGTCCGGCGGAAACCTGACCCTTCGATATACCGGCGTCAACAACAACCAGGCTGACGACGGAGCAGCAGTCTGGGTCGGCGGCGGATTTCCTGGCAATGGCGCGAACCTGTATTCCGTGTTGATGACGGGCAATAGCTCGACAGGCGCCCTGTTGGTTGCCGCCAACGGCGCATTCCTGCATATCGAAGGCGCCACCCTCGCAGCCAATCAGGTAGGCAGCCTGATGCGCCTGGACCAGTCCAACGCCGAGGTGTTCGGAAGTATTCTACATCAACCTGATAGTCCGCTGCTGACCACGATCGGCACATCGAGCATGGCGACGCAATGCGTCGTCGCCAGCAGCAATTTTGATCCGACCGGCGACGTGCGCGTCGACGATCCGATGTTCATCGATGCCAACGCAGGCAACTATCGCCTCGCTGCCGGCGGCCCCGCAATCGATGCATGCACGTCTTTCGTGAGCGTTCTCGGGACTTATGACTACGCGCTTCAACTTCGCGGCGTTGATCAGCCGGGCGTGCCTGACGAAGGTGGATCCTATGACATCGGTGCATTCGAGATGCCTCTGGTGCCGGACGTGATCTTCATCAGCGGATTCGAGTCGCCCCCTCCATAGCTTGCTGACGGCGATCTGGTCGGTCTGCTGTTCCATCAGTGGAGCGACTCTTTCGCGCATGCTTCAAACCGGCAATCCGATCGCTTTGCCGGAGTCTCGCGACTACATCGAATCCCGTGGGCATCGAAAAAAAATTTCGTGGCGTTCCTCTGCATCGAAAGGCGTCCTTGATTTTGCACGGACACTTTCGGAGACGATCATGCGAGCGACACTTCCTGTACTTCTATTGGCGGCAATGTTTTTCTCGGGCGCAGCGCGCGCCGATATCGACGTTCGAGTCGGTGGTGGCGCCGGCTGCAACTACAACTCGATTCAGGCCGCGATCAACGGCACCCTGCCGGCCAATGGCATCACCAACATCCTGATTGCGCGAGATCAGGCTTACAACGCGCAGCAACTCGACATCGACGGCAAGAACGTGCGCCTGCTTGGCGGCTATGCCAATTGCCAACAGACCACGCGCGATTCGACCAAGACCGTGCTCAACGGTGCCGGAGGGTCCGCCCGCAGCATCCTCAACATCAGGGGCTCAACGGCCGTCATCGGAATCTACCTGCTCGACTTCCAGAATGGCGACGAGCTGACGGATACCTCCAGCTATGGCGGCGCCATAGATATCACCCAGGGACCGCACGCCCTCATCTATCTTGAAGAGAACCGCTTCTTCAACAACCGGGCCGGTATCGGCGGAGCGATCAGCATCCGCAACGGCACGGCTTCACAGGCTGGTGTCTATGTCCGCATGGCTTCGAGGAATATCGTCCTGCAGAACACCGGCATTCACGGTGCCGGCGGCATCTTCTGTCGAGGCGCCTCCCTCGACATCAAGGGTGTCAATAATTTCATCTTCCAGAACACCGCAGGCGAAGCCGTCGCCATGCCCAACTACATTGGCTACGGCGGTGGCCTGATCGCAGACGATTGCCTCGTGAATGTCGGAGGCCAGGCCGTCGTTTTCGATGGCAACAATGCGAATGGTGCGGGCGGTGGAATCTTCGCAAATGGCAGCCAGACCGTGATGCATCTGTACAACGTCAATCCCGATAGTCCCCAGATTCTCAGCAACAATACGGCAAATACCTACGGCGGCGGCATCGATATCGAGCAGGGGGCCCGAGTCTATGCATGGGACATGATCATTCGAAACAACATCGCGCGCGAGGGCGGCGGCGGCATCGCAATCTACGACGATGGGTCGCTCGACAACAGCGCGTTCGTGGCCAGCCGCTACTTCACTGCCGAAACGCCAAACGGTGAGGCCGACACTTTCAGCAAGGCTTTCAATTGCACGCAAGCTGAAGTCTGCAATCGGATCGAGAACAATCGAGCAGAGTCGGTTGGTGGAAGCGCACGGGAGGGAGGTGCGTTGCGCATGTCTTCTGACGATGACGGCTTTTCGGATGCCGTTCTCATCGGTACGCGCCTGACCCAGAACTCCGGCGACAGCGTAGTCCGATTGAAAATGTCAAATACAACGCTTTTCGCCGGTCGATCAAAGGTCACTTTCAACGGCGCCGTGATCGACAACAATCAGGCACAAGGGTACTTCGTCAACTCAACCAGAGGGCGTACCGAAGTCACCAATTCTTCGATTGCCGGGAACACGATTGGCGCGTCCTCCTTCAGTAACGAACCGATGTCCTGCGGAGCGGGCGCCCCCACCGTCTCGTTCATGGAAGGCAATACTTTCCTGCAACCCGGAAAGACCATGGTTTCGACGACAACTGCAGGAGTCGCAGGCTGCGGACGCTTCAATGTCGCCAACAGCCTCGACGGCCTGGCACCAGCCGATCAGTTCCTTTCACTGGCTGCAGATCCCCAATTTGTCGACGTTGCCAACGGGAATCTGAGGCTCCTGCCGACGTCGCCGGCAATCGACTTCGCGCCTGCCCTTACCAGTGCAGTGACACGGGATGGCGCGCCGCGCGTTGTGGACGTCCCTGGCATCACGAACACCTTTGGGGCACAGGACGCGGGCGCCTACGAAATGCTCTCCGGGTCCGATCTGATTTTCAGCAACGGATTCGATTCCGATTGAGTCGCACATCCGAAGTTTGATTGCGAAACCTGGTCGCGCTCGGGATTTGGAACATCGTGAAGCTTCGTCGCCCATGCGGGAGGCCAGAATCGATGAGCCAAGCCCACGGGCTGTGCCTTGTTGTGGCGACCCGAGACGAAAGCAGGAACGGGGATATGGCACCAGGCAATCAAAGAGCCTCGCAAAATGCAACGGTCGACCAGCCCCGGTTTGCCACCCCGACCATCCACGCTGACCAAGGCGCTACATCGATTCCGCCTCTGGTTCAGATCCTCCTTGGTGTAGTTCTTGCGAAATGCGAACTATTTGCACATCCTTCAGCCTTTGTGGGGAGTAGCAAGTGCTCGCCCTCAAGCGGGCTCCTACAGGACCATCGTAATTTCGTAGGAGCCCCGCCAGGGGCGAGCATTTCTACCAGGCGGATCCGAGTCTATCGCGCAAAAATCGCACCATTTAAGGGCTGGATCAACGGTCCGCCTGTCAATAGCGAATTGGCGACGTGGTTCAAGGAATAAGCAAGCACTACACTAGCGTGAGAGTGCCTCGATTCGTTGCCAGCGCTCCGCACTGATCACGTTGTGCTTCGGTGCCATCTTTAGCGCCACGCGCGCGGCATCGCGGGCGTCTTCATCCCGGCCCGCATCGCTGAGGACTTCCGCGCGCACAACCTGAAACGAAAGCGGTAGTTCCGTGTTGTCGGGCTGAATGCGCAAGACCAACGCATCGGCTTCATCAAGCACAGCAAGTGCTTCGTCATAGCGATGCAATCGACCGAGGGCCATTGCGCGGGTCCTGCGCATGATCGCGCCCGACCTGCTTTCACTTTGACCAGAAGCGGAAGAAATCGCCAACGCCCGGTTGATGCTCTCCAGGGCCGCCTCAGGTTTGTCCTGCTCAATCAATATCGACGCTCGCCCGGCAAGGCTGCCGACGTAAGCCGGATGGTCCTCGCCAAGCAATTTGCGACGCAGTTCCAGCCCGTGCAAGTTTGCTGCCTCCGCTTCCGCGAGCTGATGCGTGCGCAGGTAACCGGCGCTCAGATTTTGCCAGTAGCGCGCGCAATCCGGATTCGAATCAAGTTTGGCTTCAGTGCAGATCGAGGTAGCCCGGAGGAAATATTCAATCGCCTTGACCGGCTGCTGGCGATCCAGTTCCAGCGAGCCCAGTCCGTTCGCCATTCCCGCGTTTTGCGGGTGCATGGGACCAAACAAGGTCGCGTACATCGAGGCGGCTTCCTGCATGACCTGTTCGGCCTCGTCATACTTCTCGGCCACCATCATGGTAGTGCCGAGGCTGTACAGGGCATCAGCGATGCTTTCGTGCGGTGCGGTGTGGATCTGCCGCAGCAGCGCGAGCGCATCGCGTATCAGGCGCTCGGACGCCTCGATATCGCCGAGCTGATATTTCGCAACAGCCAGGTTCTGAGTCGAACGTGCAAGGGCCTGTCCAGGAGGATAGGTGCTGGCCCGCCACTGCTCCAATATCGGTTCGAGCACCTCTGCCGCTTCCTGGTGGAAACCGGCAGCGGCGAGAAAATCCCCATAGCCGGCCCTGGCAATCAGACTTCTCTCCGATCCTTTGCCAAATGCTATTTCTGCCGCTTCTGCGGACGCCTTCGCCAGTTCACGTGCCTCGTCGGAGTGGCCCATTTGCAGACGTGCCTCGGCATACGTATCGAGGCCGTCAACGGCAACCTCGTCGGCTACGTTTCGCATCGCGGCAATTCGCTCACCGAGAAGTCGATCGCCTTCTTCGGCATTGCCGAGACTGATCAGGGCGCTCGCTCGTTTGATATCAAGCGCAAGTGCTTCCCGAGATTCTCCTGCGCCGGAGGCCGAGAGAACAGCCGAGCCTCTCTCAGCGAGATCGACCGCCTGGGCATAGTCGCTGCTGCTATAGCTGATTGCGCTCAAGGTTCCGAGAAGTTCCGCGCGCAACGAAGGGCTCAGACGAACATCGCCATCGAGCTTTGCCGCCGCGATATGCACAAGCACGTCAGGCGTCGGTCGCTCGTCGCGCGGTAGGTCCTCCTTGGCAGCTTCGAATAGTCCAAGCAGGAAGTCGCGTGATGCTTCGGCCCGCTGTGCTTGTTCACGGGCGAGCTTGGCCTGCCACAGTGCAACACTCGCGCTGGCGAGAACGCCGAGAACCACGACAAAAGTGGTCAAAACGCCGCCGCGATGGCGGCGCATGAACTTGCGTGTCGCATACCAGCGTGAGGGTGGGTGAGCGAGTACTGGACGTGCGGCGAGATAGCGATTGAGATCATCCGCCATCTCCGCAGCGTCGCGATAACGACGCTCGGATTCCGATGCACAGGCCTTGGCGATGATCCAGCGCAAATCCGGAGGCAGATCCACCGACCATCTCGAATCATCTCCGGAAGATGCGGGCGGTGGCCGGCCGGTAATAAGGACACGCAGCAACATGCCAAGCGCATGCACGTCGGTGGCCAGCGTGATCGTTCCACCGGTCGCCTGCTCGGGTGCGCCATAGCCCGGAGTCATCAATGGCCCGACCGTCTGTGATTGCGACTCGTCTTCATCGAGCAGACGGGCGATGCCGAAGTCGAGCACCTTGATCACTCCTGCGGAGTTCACCATGACGTTTGAAGGCTTCAGATCACGATGAACAATCAACACGCGATGAGCGGCCGACACGATCTCGCACAGGCGCGACATCATTGCGATGCAGCCTCGCTGATCGATCATTCGCGACTCGCACCAGCGATCGATCGTCATGCCTTCGACGTATTCCATGACCAGGAACGGAACGCCATCTCCACTGACACCGCCGTCGATCAGCCGCGCTACGCCGGCATCCTCGAATCGCGCGAGGATTTCGCGCTCGCGGCGGAATCGGCGGTGCTCGCCAGCATCATGGATGCCTCGACGCAACAGCTTGACAGCGGCAGCCTGAGTGAAATCACCCTCGACACGCTCGGCCAGGAAGACCGTGCCCTGGCCACCTTGGCCAAGCAGACGCTGCAGGCGGAATGCGCCAAAGCGTCGGCCGATCAGCATGTCCGGCGAAAAGCCATGCGCCGCGGTCTCACCGAACCGATCGATATGACCGGCCACATCCTGCCTGAAGAAACCGACATCGTTGCGATCCGCCGCGAGCATCAGCTCCAGTTCGAGGCGAAGATCCGCCTCGGTGACGTTCTGTTCGATCCAGTGCTCGCGCTCCGCCTCGGGTAAATCGGCGCATTCTTCGAACAGGGTGCGCAAGCGGTCATAAGTATTTTCCATGTCAATTCCAGACGTGAAACAGCGGCCCTGAGCGACAATCCGGAGTCAGCAAGGCAATCGAAACCGGGCGGGCTATGACGCAGGCATCGATGACCGGCAGGAGGTGCGGAATACGGACACAAACGATTGAATCAAGGCACCCGACATGTGATTGCGCGCGTTCGTTGCGGAAGTCACGGTTCGCGGAATATGGCGCCTCCTCGGCTGGGCCCTTGCCCAATCTTCTGGGGCATGCTCGAGCGGGCACGGCAGACAGGCGGAAGAACTCCTAGTCCTGCAGCTCATGCTGCAACCAGGCGCGCGCAACGCGCCAGTCACGATTGACGGTTCGTTCCGAGACGCCAAGCAACTCGGCGATCTTCGACAGCTCCAGGCCGGCAAAATAGTGCAACTCGACCACTTCGGCAGCGCGGGCATCGACCTCCGAGAACTTGACCAGCGCAGCATCCAGCTCGATTGCCTGGGAGGCATCCAGATTGACGGCATCGACCGCTGGCGAATCGAGGCCGGTGTGATGTTGCCCGCCACCGTGCTTGACACGCAAACAGCGTCGCGCATGGTCAATAAGCAGGTTTCGCATCGAGCGTGCGGCGTAGGCGAAAAAATTGCGCGGCGCGAGTTCGTTTTCGCGACCGGCGCACACATCCAGATATACCTCGTGAACCAGGGCCGTCGTATTGAGCGTGTGCCCGGCCGAAAAACGTCGGCGCTCTCGTCGCGCGATTGAGCGGAGTCTTTCGTAGACCAGCTCGAACGGCAAGTTGGCCTCGCCGGTGGATTCGCCCGGTTCGGATGTCTGCATTTAAGCGACTCCTTGTGCCGGATCACTCTACACGATGACGAGTTCTGATTGCAGCTGACTTGAAGCCCGCAGCCATGCTTCGTTCCGGCACCTCGCGCGCAGCATTTCGGATGGAAGTATGTCGCCCTCAATGGGACCTTGCTTCATGGTGTGGGACGTGATTCCCCATCGACAGCAGGATCCTGGTTGAAGGAGGTTCCCTCCTGGTGGAGCTTGGATCTCCGGCATGGCAAAGGCGTCGTGACGGTTGTGCGACTTATTCAGCCCCTCACCACGGCGTCACCAGCCTTGCAAATCTTTACCGCGATATGTGTCAGGTTCGTGGGCGTGGATAACTTGTAGCGATCACCGTAGAGCCGGCCAGAAGCGGATCCTTGCGTCTCCAAATGTAGGACGAAAACGAGCAGAGTTCTCCACACGACACAAACTCACCCATATTGACTTGATAGTCGAATCGGACGGATGGGAAAGAGTATCAGTACTTCTTCCCGGGCTTCTTGCCCTTGTTCGGGCCACTCGATGGATATTGTGCCGTCGGCTTGCTCGCGCGCGGTGGTCGCGAATCGCGTTCGCCTGAATTGTCACTGCCCGAGTGTGGCTCACCGGCAGTGCCACGCGTGATGCGCAGGCGTTGACCGGCAACCCAGGATTTCTTCAGCAACTGCAGGATCTCCGACGGCATGCCTTCGGGCAGATCGACCAGACTGTGATCCTCGCGGATCGTGATGCGGCCGATGTGCTTGCTGTCGAGTTCGGCTTCGTTGGCGATCGCGCCGACGATGTTGCCGGGCTTCACTCCGTGCATGTGGCCGACTTCGACGCGGAAGGTTTCCATGCCGGCTTCGGGCGGGCGGTGTTCGGATGCGACCTGCGCACGCGGCTCACGCGTCTCTGGCACGCGTTTGCGACCATCCTCGGCTGGATTGCTGAAGGCTTCGGTGCGCGCGGCGCGGGGATGCGGCGGACGATCGGCCCGTGGACGCTCGCTGCGCTCGGCGCGCTCCGGGCGCTCTCTGCGCTCCGGGCGCTCGCTACGTGACGGACGCTCGTCGCGGCCGCGATCGGCGCGATTGGCGAAATCCTTGCGTTCGCGGCTGGCAGTCGGATCAAAGTCGCGGCGTTCAGACTTTGCCTTGGCATCAAGCAACAAGGGCTTGTCGCCCTGGGCCAGGCGCGCAAGTGCGGCCGCGATCTCGATCGCCGGCACGTCGTGTTCGGTTTCGTATTGTTCGATCACGCTGCGGAACATGGCCAGATCGCTCGCCGCCAGCGCGGTGGTGATGCGGTCCTTGAAACGCGTGATACGGCGATCATTGACGGTCTCCACCGAAGGCAGGTCCATGATCTCGATCGGTTGGCGTGTGGCACGCTCGATCTGGCGCAGCATGTTGCGCTCGCGCGGGGTGACGAACAGGATCGCGTCGCCCTCGCGGCCGGCACGACCGGTGCGGCCGATGCGGTGCACGTAGGATTCGGTGTCGTAGGGGATATCGTAGTTGAGTACATGGCTGATGCGATCGACATCGAGGCCGCGCGCGGCGACGTCGGTGGCGACGAGGATATCGAGCTTGCCTTCCTTCAACTGCTGGATTGCGCGCTCGCGCTGGGCCTGGGCCAGGTCGCCGTTGATCGCCGCCGCGGCGAGTCCGCGTGCGCGCAGACGCTCGGCCAGTTCATCGGTGGAAACCTTGGTGCGCGTGAAGATGATCATCGCGTCAAACGGTTCGGCTTCGAGGATGCGAGTCAATGCATCGAGCTTGTGCATGCCGCTGACCAGCCAGTAGCGCTGGCGCGTCTTCGCCGCCGTGGTCGTCTTCGACTTGATCGTGATCTCGACCGGCTCACGCAGATGGTTCTGCGCGATGCGCCGGATCTGGGTCGGCATGGTCGCCGAGAACAAGGCGACCTGGCGCGTCGGTGGGGTCTTCTTGAGCACGGCCTCGACATCGTCGATGAAGCCCATGCGCAGCATCTCGTCGGCCTCGTCGAGGACCAGGCAGGTCAGCTCGGACAGATCCAGCGATCCGCGTTCGAGGTGATCGATGACGCGGCCGGGCGTACCGACAACGACATGCACGCCGCGACGCAAGCCGCTGAGCTGCGGGCCATAGGGCTGGCCGCCGTAGATCGGCAAGCACATGGAATCCAGGGATATGCGTGGCATAACGCTGGAATGCTTCGGCGACCTGGATCGCCAGTTCGCGCGTTGGCGCCAGCACCAGCGCCTGTGGCTTGGTCTTGCGCAGGTCAAGCTTGTTCAGGATCGGCAGGGCGAATGCGGCGGTCTTGCCGGTACCGGTCTGGGCCTGGCCGAGCACATCCTTGCCGGTCAGCAGATGCGGAATGGTCTGTGCCTGGATCGGTGATGGCGACTCGTAACCAAGTTCGGTGAGAATGCGCTGCAAGGGTTCGCCAAGGGCGAGATCCTTGAAGCTGGAAATGGCAGGCGTGACATCGTTCGCCGGGTCGGACATGGGGATTCTCGATGCGTCGACGGCCTGAAGCGGCAGGTCGGCGTGGAAGGAAGGCCGCGTATTGTAACGATTTGTCCGTTCTTCCGCGCGTTGTGCGTGGTGTCATGTCTCAGCGGGTCTGCTCCGATTCAGGGCTAGTGCGGAAGCAGCGTCCCGCATGAGCCGGTTCAGAGGCGAGCCTTTCGCCATGCTCGATGAGCATCGCGAGCGAAGGAAGTCCCTTTTCGGGGCGACTGGACGTCCCCTGCGAAAACCTTGCGGCTCGGCTGAAGCAGGCTCATGCAGGGTGGTCGACGTTGCTCCATTGAAAGCGCAGGAATCGTGACTTGCTGTTGTGGGGCTGCAGTCGCGATGCTGGTTTCAATCAGGGCAAGGGCATCGCGACATAATTCGCTCTCATCAAACATAACCTAACTCGTTGATTGGAAAGGCGCGCAGCCAGCAGGTTTTTCCTTCTCCCGAGGCCGTCAAGCCAAAGCAAGAACTCGCCCTTAAACGGGCTCCTACAGGTCAACCGCAAGCCTTGTAGGAGCCCCGCCAGGGGCGAGCTCTTCGTCCACGCCAGCCAAAAGCTCGCCCGTAAACGGGCTCCTACAGGAGGGGAGAAGGAACGGCAACTGCCCGGATCCATGTTTGCTGCGCGACAGCGCGCCGCCGAAGGCGGGGCGTGAACTCCCCCAGTTTCGGTAAGCACGTTGAGTGGGAGTTATCCCGTCTTCTGTGCTCTTGTTCCAACGTACGGGCAACCGGATGTACGCAGGTTTCCCCGCTTGCGGCTGAGTACGACGTTGCTTCTCCCGCCTTGGCCTCCGGTCTTTGTGGGTCGGCGCTGCGCGCTTAAGATTTTCCTGCACTTCCAGGCGGAAGTGCTCGATCACAGAGTTATCGGTATGCGTGGAGCGCTACACTTGCATCCGAATTACTCCTGAAATCAGCAGCTTGTGACTGCTCAGCTTGTTTCAGCCGGGAACAGCCCCCAAGACGGGGACTCGCCGTCCATCTCATAGAATTTCGCCATGACTGAAATGATTGCGCTGGCCGAACAACGGCTGCTGCGCCCCGGCGGCATCTCCACGACCGATCTCGATCGCGTGTTTGCGCGCCTGATGACCCCGGCGGTCGATGCGGCTGATCTGTATTTTCAGCATTCACGCAGCGAGTCGTGGATGCTTGAGGATGGCATCGTCAAGGACGGCAGCCACTCGATCGAACTGGGTGTTGGCGTCCGCGCGCAGTCCGGTGAGAAGACCGGGTTTGCCTATTCCGATGACATCGTCATGCCGGCTTTGCTCGAAGCGGCCGGTTCGGCGCGCGCCATTGCGCGCGAAGGCTCGAACGGCAACGGCCGGCCACTCGCGGTCACCGCGACCCGAGCGCTGTATCCGGCGCTTGATCCGATCGATTCGATGTCGAGCGAGGCCAAGGTGCGCCTGCTTGGCGAGATCGATGTCTACACCCGCTCGCTCGATGCGCGGGTCAAGGAGGTCGTCGTCAGTATTTCGGCCACGGTCGATACCGTGCTGGTGGCCGCTTCCGACGGAACACTCGCGGCCGATGTGCGACCGCTGGTGCGCTTCAATGTCCAGGTCATCGCCGAACAGAACGGGCGCCGTGAAAGCGGCGGTTGCGGCGGTGGTGGCCGTTACGACCTGATCGAGCTGCTCAACAATGATCGTGCGCGACGCATTGCCCGCGAGGCCGTGCGCACCGCCCTGGTCAATCTCGATGCGGTTGCGGCACCGGCCGGCAACATGACTGTCGTACTTGGCCCCGGCTGGCCCGGGGTGTTGCTGCACGAGGCGATTGGTCATGGCTTCGAGGGCGATTTCAACCGCAAGGGCACCTCGGCGTTTTCCAACAGCATGGGTCAGCGCGTGGCCGCCAAGGGCGTGACCATCGTTGATGACGGCACCCTGGCCGGACGCCGCGGATCGCTCAGCGTCGATGACGAAGGCACGCCGACCAACTGCACGGTACTGGTTGAAGACGGCATCATGCGTGGCCTGATCCAGGACAAGTTCAACGCGCGCCTGATGGGGGCGAAGCCGACCGGCAACGGTCGCCGCGAATCGTTCGCGCATTTGCCGATGCCGCGCATGACCAACACCTACATGCAGGCCGGTGACAAGGATCCCGAGGAAATCCTGCGCTCGGTCAAGCGCGGACTCTACGCGGTCAATTTCGGTGGTGGCCAGGTCGATATCACCAACGGCAAATTCGTGTTCTCGGCCAGCGAGGCTTACCTGATCGAGGATGGCAAGGTCACCCGCCCGGTCAAGGGTGCCACCTTGATCGGCGCTGGCCCCGAGGTGCTCAAGCATGTCTCGATGATCGGCAACGATCTCAAGCTCGACGAAGGCGTCGGCGTCTGCGGCAAGGATGGTCAGAGCGTGCCGGTCGGGGTCGGCCAGCCGACCCTCAAGATCGACAACTTGACCGTCGGCGGAACCGCAGCCTGATCGCTAATCCGGGCCGGCTTTGCCGGATTGGAGTTCGCGCAGGATGCGGAAAAGTTCGCGTGAGGCGCGCGGGGGTTTCTGTTTTTTCGCTTCGGTATTGGCCTGACGGATCAGGTTGCGCAGATGCTGGCGGTCGGCCGATGGATGCTGGGCGATCACTTCATCAAGTGCGCTGTCACCTTCGGCGATCAGGCGATCGCGCAGGTTTTCAAGTTGGTGCAGGGCAGCGGTTTCACGATGCGATTGCTGCTTGCTGATGTCGAGTACGGTGCGAACCGCATCGATTTCCTCGATTTCGAGGCGGCGCATGAGTTTGGCGAGGTATTGGGTTTCACGTTTGCGAGCGATCGGCTGATGGATGGCGCGGGTGCGCCGGATCTCATCAAGCAGGTCAGCTTCAAGCGGGATGCGGGTCAGCTGGGCATCGGTCAAGCTGGCCAGTGTTTCCGCCAACTTGAAAATGGCGGTCGCATCGCGGCGCAACTGGCTGCGGCTGGGGCCGTCGAAAGTGTCATCGGTTTGATCAAGTGGCATCGGATTTCTGCAGGTTGTGGCCGCTCCCGGGTCGATGGGGCGGCAATCAATGGACACAGAGGATAAGGCGTGGATCAGGCAATCACCAATCGCGACGACAGCAAGGTCGAACTCGATCGTCTCTCGGAGATCTCTGAAGACGTGTTGCGGCGCTGCCGTGCCAAGGGCGCCAGTGAGGTCGATGTCGGCATCGGCGTCGACGTGGGATCAAGCGTCAGTGTGCGCCTCGGCGAGATCGAATCGATCGAGCACAACCGCGATCGCGGGCTTTCATTGACCGTCTATTTCGGCAAGCGCAAGGGTTCGGCGAGTACGGCCGATCTCCATCCGGAGTCGATCGAGAAGACCATCGAGCACGCCTGTGCCATCGCAAGGCATACGCAAGAGGATCCCTGCAACGGCCTCGCCGATGCGGATCTGCTCGCCCACGATTTCGCTGATCTCGATCTCTGGCATCCCTGGGACATCACCACCGACGAGGCGACCGACCTCGCCCTGCGTTGCGAGCAAGCAGGTCGCGGTTTCGATCCGCGCATCAGCAATTCCGAGGGCGCGACCGTGCAGGTCGGCTCGTCACTGGCGGTCGGTGCGACCTCGCATGGATTCCTCTCGCGTGAGCGCGACACCCGGCACATGATTTCTGTTGCACTGCTGGCCGAGGACGAAGCCGGAATGCAGCGCGACTACTGGTACGAATCGGTACGCAGCGCGGACGACTTTCCGGATGTCACCTCGATCGGGCGCAAGGCCGCCGAACGCACGCTGGCGCGTCTGGGCGCGCGCAAGCTCGGAACGCGCCAGTGCCCGGTACTGTTTTCGCCACAGGTTGCACGCAGCCTGATCGGACATCTGATTTCCGCAGTCAGCGGCGGCGCGCTCTACCGCAAGGCCAGCTTTCTGGTCGATCACATCGGCAAGCCGGTATTCCCGGATTTTGTCCAGATTGTCGAGCGCCCGCGCATCCGTCGCGGCCAGGCTTCAGCCAATTTCGACAGCGAAGGCGTGGCCACGCGCGATTCCGACCTGATCACGGATGGTCACCTGGCGCGCTATGTGCTCGGCAGTTATTCGGCGCGCAAGCTTGGTCTGCGCAGCACCGGCAATGCCGGCGGCGTGCACAACCTCATCGTCACAAGCGGCGAAGACGATTTCGCCGCCCTGCTGAAGCGCATGGGCACCGGACTGGTGGTCACCGAGCTGATGGGCCAGGGCGTTTCGTTGTTGACCGGCGACTACTCGCGCGGCGCCTCGGGATTCTGGGTCGAAAACGGCGAGATCGCCCATCCGGTCGAGGAAATCACGATCGCCTCGAACCTGCGCGACATGTTCGCCAATATCGTCGCGATCGGCAGTGATGTCGATCCGCGCTCGCATGTGCTGACCGGTTCGATCCTGCTTGAGCGCCTGACCGTGGCCGGAGCATGACTTTCAGTGCTTGCAACAAGCCGCACGGGCAACCATGCTGGAGTTGCTGTCCATTGCACAGGAGAATCACATGAATGTTGATGTCGAATCGCAGGACGAAAGTGGCGCCGATGTCGTTCCGGTTGGTGAAGATCGCACCTGGGCGCTGATCGGCCATCTGTCGGCCTTGAGCGCCTTCATTACCGGTTTCGGTTGCGTGCTCGGGCCGTTGATCGTGTGGCTGGTCAAGCGCGACACCCTTCCGTTTGCCGGCGACCAGGCCAAGGAAGCGCTCAATTTCAATATCACCGTGTTGATCGCCGGAGCCGCACTGATCCTGTTCACGGTCATCACGATCGGCATTGGCGTGTTTATTACGGTGCCGCTGGGCTTCGTGCTGTTCTTCTACTGGCTGATCTTCACGATCATCGCAGCGATCAATGCCAATAACGGCGTGCGCTACCGCTATCCGATGACCTTGCGCCTGATTCAGTAGGCGGGAATGGAGAATCGGGATGACCAGCCGTTCGGCTGTTGAAAGCCGGGAATCGGGAAAAGCCCGATGCGGCGGGCGGGGAGTGCTCGAAGTAGCCGTTGCAGGGCGGAATCAGCTTCGGTGGAGCCGCCCCGTTCTCTGCTCAAGCTGGGTTCGATCTACGATTGAACGCTTCTGGTCAGGATCACGAGAGCGTCAGCACGCAGCGCTGACCGACAAAGGCCAATGCGGTTCTTGCGCAATCTGAAGTCTTTCGCTTGCACGGCCAAAACCAATGACATCCCGCAGAAAGTCATCCACGCGAATCGGCGGCCCAGTTCAAGGAACAACCAGGCACTGCATCAGCTTTCCCGCTCGGCGATGAAGCGGGCCAGATCGCGCAAGGCGCTGGCTGATTCGCCGAGCGGGGCAATTGATGCGAGTGCTTCCTCGGTCAGTTCGGCCAGATGTGCGGCTGAGGCCTGCAGGCCGATGATGGCGGGATAGGTCGGCTTCGACTGCGCGGCGTCCTTGCCGAGGGTTTTGCCCACAGCGTCGGGGTTGCCTTCGACATCGAGGATGTCGTCGCGGATCTGAAAAGCCAGACCAACACAGTGGGCATAGCGTTCCAGCGCAGCCAGCGTATCCGGATCCTCGCATCCGGCAGTCAGTGCACCGAGGCGCACCGATGCACGGATCAGGGCGCCGGTCTTGTGCACATGCATGCGTTCGAGTTCGTCCAGACTCAAATGTTGGCCGACGGCCGACAGGTCGAAGGCCTGGCCGCCGGCCATGCCCTGTGAGCCACAGGCATGCGCGAGCACGCGCAGCATGTCCAGGCGTGTCTGCGGATCGATGCCGGCTATCCCATCGCGGGTCAGCACCTCGAAGGCGAGGGCCTGCAGCGCATCACCGGCGAGAATGGCCATGGCCTCGCCAAACTCGATATGGCAGGTCGGGCGTCCGCGGCGCAGGGCGTCATCGTCCATGGCTGGCAGATCATCGTGCACCAGCGAGTAGGCGTGAATGATCTCGACTGCGATCGCAGCCGCATCGAGCCTTGCAAGTGGGGCACCGAACGCCGTTCCGGTGGCGTAGACCAGCAACGGGCGCATGCGTTTGCCGCCGCCGACCAAGGCATAGTGCATGGCCCGATGCAGTTCGATCGGTGGCTGCTCGATGGCGGGCAGCGCGCGAGCAAGCGCTGTATCGGCGTGTGCGACGAAGGCGCGCAAGGCCGGCGACAGGTCGTTCGCGGGAGTCGAAGCGTTGATGGCGGATTCCTGTGCGGCAAGCCTGCCGCATTCGGGACGGAGTCAGGGTGTGTCGGGGTCGAACGGTTCGGCGGATTCAGGCTTGCCTGGATCGGTCAACTGCCTGACTCGCAGCTCGGCCTGTTCAAGCGCGCTCTGGCAACTGCGATAGAGGCTGACGCCACGCTCGAAGGACTTGAGCGAATCGTCGAGCCCCATCTCGCTGTCTTCCATGCGCGTGACCAATTGTTCGAGCTCATCAAGCGATTGCTCGAACTCGGCGACCTGATTCGGTTTTTGCGGTTTGGCTGAAGGCATGCGACGAAGGGTAGTGGGCTGTCCGTTGGCGGTCAACGATTCCAGTCGAGGATTCGGCCGAGGCGCGCGAATTCGGTGCGGCCTGGACCGCTGATCCACAGATCACCGACCGCGAGCAGATCAGCATTGCGATCGAGCACGATCGGAATCCGTGAACGTTGCCAGGGCGGAATGCCGGCCTCCTGGAAAAGATCGCGAAGATCGCGATGGCAGCCGCCAGCATCCAGACGCAGGCGTTCGCCGCCGCGGCGAAAGCGTACGAGCAGGTGTTCGGATTCTGCCAAGGCGGCCGTCTGGTTCATCGAATCCTTCAGAGTCAGCGTGCCGAGATTGGCGGGCAAATCAAGCGCCAAACCATTCCAGTGCGTTTCCCAGCCAGGCTCGGGAAGTTTCACCGGCGCCATTGCGTAGAGGAGTTCGCGATAGCGGCGCACTTCGGCACCGGGCCAGCGAATACATGGCAACTTGCCTTCGCCGGCATGTGTGAGCTGGCGTTCCAGTTCGCCGACCTGATGCTGGTTTGGTTCGGGCAGCTCAAGGCTGCGCAGCCAGCGGCGCAGAACAGGATCGCGCAAGGCATCGGCAAGATCCAGCCAGCCTTGCCAGGCCAGGGTTGCCGGGTCCAGCCCCTGCAGCCTTGCCACGGCGCGGATGGATTCGGCTTCGACGAGATCGGCGGCGGCGCGGATCCAGGTCGCGCTTTGAATGATGCTGGCGTCGGCTCTGGGCCAGCGTTCGCGCAAGGTAGGCAGCACTTCATGGCGCAGGAAATTGCGTTCGATCCGGGTGTCCTCGTTGCTCGGATCCTCGATCCAGCCGAGGCCGGCCTGGCGGGCATGCTGATGCAGGGTTTCGCGCGGGACTTCGAGCAGGGGCCGCCAGGCCCAGGCCCTGCCCAGACGGCGCAGTGCGCGCATCGCGCCGAGTCCCTCCGGCCCGGCGCCGCGCAGCAGCTTGAGCAGGACGGTCTCGGTCTGGTCATCGCGGTGGTGGGCGAGGGCAAGGATCTCGCCGTCTTCGAGCGCCGCCTCGAATGCCGCGTAACGTGCCGCGCGCGCCGATGCCTCAAGGCCAAGCCCGCTGGTTCGTTCAACGCTGACCTTGATGATCGTCAGCGGCACCTCGCACTGCTCGCTGATGCGCCGGCAATGCAGGCCCCAGTCGCCGCTACGCGCCTGCAAGCCATGGTCAATGTGGATCGCACGCAAGCCGCGCTCGCGTGTCGCAGGCGAACACGAGAGGGCATGCAGCAACGCCGTTGAGTCCAGTCCACCGCTCAATGCCACCACGATCGGCGCAGAGGGGATCGCAGTCAGGGCGTCGTCGAGGATGCGTTCGAGGTGGTGTACCGGCTCCATGGCCTGCGCTCCTGCAGGTCGCCGCTCAGTTCCAGGAACAGACGACCTTGCCGCATTGACCAGCTTCCATCAGGTCGAAACCTTTCTGGAACTCGTCGATGTGGATCTGGTGGGTCAGCACCTTCTGCAGCGGGAATCCACTCAGTACCATTTGCGTCATCTTGTACCAGGTCTCGTACATGCGCCGGCCGTAGATGCCCTGCACGGTCAGGCCCTTGAAGATGATCTTGTCCCAGTCGATGCCGGCGCCGCTCGGCAGGATGCCGAGCAGGGCGATCTTGCCGCCGTGATACATGCATTCGAGCATGTCGTTGAACGCACGCGGATTGCCACTCATCTCCATGCCGACATCGAATCCCTCGATATGCAGATCCTTGACCACGTCGAGCAGGGACTGCTTGGAGACGTTGACGACGCGTGTCGCACCCATGTCGGCGGCGAGCTTTAGCCGATAGTCGTTGACATCGGTGACCACGACATTGCGTGCACCGACGTGCTTGGCGATACCGGCGGCGATGATGCCGATCGGTCCGGCGCCCGTGATCAGCACGTCCTCACCAATCAGGTCGAACTCGAGCGCGCAGTGCGCGGCGTTGCCATACGGATCGAAAAACGCCGCCAGTTCAGACGGAATCTGATCCGGAATCGGCCAAAGGTTTGAGGCCGGTACAGAAACAAATTCTGCGAACGCGCCATTGCGATTGACGCCGATGCCGACCGTATGCGGGCAAAGGTGCTGGCGACCGGCCCGGCAGTTGCGGCAGACACCGCAGACGATATGGCCCTCGGCCGAGACGCGCTGGCCGATCTCGTAGCCACGCACGGCAGCGCCGACTTCGACGATGCGCCCGACAAACTCATGACCGATGACCAGGCCCGGATTGATCGTGCGCTGCGACCACTCGTCCCACAAATAAATGTGCAGGTCGGTTCCGCAGATCGCGGTCTTCTCAAGTTTGACCAGCACATCGTTCGGGCCGATCTCGGGCAGCGCAACCTGCTCCAGCCAGATTCCCTTTTCCGCGTTGCGCTTGACCAGCGCCTTCATCGTGTTGGACATGACATGAACCCGGGTAGCCAGTGGGCATTATACGGACACCCATGAGCGAACCGCTTCTATCCCGACCGGTTGACCGGCGAGATGCCGCGATGGATCAGGACACCGGCAATTGACCCCCGGCCGTGTCGGCCTCGGCGAGGCCGAGCAGTTCAAGTGCGGCCTGTTGCGGCATCGAGCGATGGAAATGGAAGCCTTGCAGCCGATCGCAGCCGGCTGACTGGAACCAGGCCAGTTGCGCGGCGGTCTCGATGCCTTCGGCGACGACTTCGAGGCCGAGACTGTGGGCCAGCGCAAGCATGGCGCGCACGATCGCTGCATCGCGTGGATCGATCAGCACGTCGACGACGAAACTGTGATCGATCTTGATGCCGTCAAACGGCAACTGGCGCAGATGCTTGAGCGAGGAAAAGCCGGTGCCGAAATCATCGAGCATCACGCGCACGCCGAGTTCACGCAGAAGCTCGATGCTCAGTGCCGCATGTTCGGGATGTTCCATCGCGATCGATTCGATGATCTCGATTTCGAGGCTGGCGGCCGGTAGTCCGGTGCGTTCAAGCAAGGCCTTGATCATTTCCGGGAAGCGTCGGCGTTGGAAACTGTAGGCGGAGACGTTGACCGCGACAGTCACCACCTCGCGGTCGGCCCGTTGCCAGGCACAAGCCGAAATGCAGGCGCGTTCGAGAACCCAGGCATCGAGGGTTTCAACCAGCCCGAGCGGCTCGAGTTCGGTGATGAAGGCGTCCGGCAGCAGGCGGCCGCGCTGCGGGTGCTGCCAGCGCACGAGGGTCTCGAATCCGCAGACATCGAGACTCCAGCCATCGAGTATCGGCTGGAACTCGAGGACAAACTCGTTGTTGAGGAAGGCGCTGCGCAATTCCGATTGCAGGGCCAGACGGGCCTTGGCCGCGACATCGAGGTCAGGGGCGTAGAAGCGGTAACGCATCGCGCCATCGCTTTGCGCTCGCGCCCTGGCCATCTCGGCGCGTGATTGCATTGACTCCGGGGTAGTCGCGTCCTGCGGGGCGAGAGCAATGCCGACGCTGGCTTCGATGGCGATCTCGCGACCATTGCAGAACAGCGGCAGGGCGAGTGCGGCGAGAATCTGCTCGGCGACGCGTTGCGCGCCATTGCCGACGCCAAGGCCGGCACCGTGGATGGCGATATGGTCGGCTCCGGGGCGCGCCGCCACCATGCTGTTGATGCGGGCCACCTCCTCGATGCGTTCGGCGCTGGTTGCCAGCGCAAGATCGACCCCATCCATGCCCGAAGCGGCTGCGATATTGCCGAGATTGTCCAGACGCACGAGCAGCAAGGCGGCACCTTGAGGGTGCTGCATCTGCTGTCCGAGGTGCTCGAGCATCTGCGATCGATTGGGCAGGCCGGTCAACGAGTCGAACCGGCGCAGGCGTTCGGCCGCATCGGAGGCGCTCTCGGCGCGATCGCGTTCATTCTCGAGTAGCCAGATGACCAGTCCATAGCTGATGAACAGCGGTGCCAGCAGGGTCGCTATCGTGGTGTAGCGCACCCATCCCCAAGGTTCCCCGCCGAGTGCCTGCAAGACATAGGCGGAAAAGATGTGGAGCTGGTCGGCGCCGTAGATGCATAGAGCCAGTGCGGTCATCTGCTGACCCAGGCGCCCGTGTGGCCAGCGGCGTGCGATGGCGATGCCCATGCTGAGCGCCGCTACCGCGGTGATCAGATAGCGCAGGCCGACGCGCACGAGCATTCGTTCCTGGGCCATCGCCGGGTCAAATGCGAACAGCAGCGTGCTGACCAGCCCGAACACGCTGGCCGCGACCAGGGCGAGAAGCATTTGCCGGCGCGTCCAGCGGTGCTTGCGCCAGATCGCCAGCGTGCCCATGACCAGGGCCACAACCTGGATGTATGCGGCGACAAGCGACAGGCTGGTGATGCCGAGGCGCAACGGATGCGCTGCCGGATAGTGCGAAATCAGCAGCCACGAGGCTCCCGATGTGGCCAGATAGATGGCCAGGGCGAAGAAGCTGCAGGCCCACAGCAGCAGATGTTCGCGGTGAAACAAGCGATAGTAATGTGCGAACACGATGCCCTGGGTCAGAGCAATCAATGACCCGGCGAAATACACCACAAGGTCAAGCATCACCCATTCATTCATCAGTTGGCGCCCGCACTGAGTTCCCCGGATCCTTATGTGAGCCCAGCCGCGCGCACAAGTCAAAGAATTTTGTCAGCGGCATCCTTTTTTCGTCGTTGGTGAAGTCTGCGCGTGTCTTTCCGCTTTGCGCGAGGCACGCGTCGGACCATCTGCCCGCACATTGGCGACATCAGCTGCATGGAATCCTCCGGCGCGATCGTCCATCATCAGCGTTCGATTGCGCCTGAGCCGCAATCTGCGGACAGCGCGCATGAACCAAGCCGATTGTCGGCCACGCATCCTCTTCCTGATGGGGCCGACCGCATCGGGCAAGACCGCGCTGGCCTGCAAATTGGCCGAGCGCTTTCCGATCGACCTGGTCAGTGTCGATTCGGCCCTGGTCTACCGGGGCATGGATGTCGGTGCGGCCAAGCCTGATGCGTCGATGTTGCGGAGCTTTCCGCATCGACTCATCGATACTCGCGATCCCGGACAAGCCTATTCGGCCGCCGAGTTCCGCGCCGATGCGCTGCACGAGATCGAGGAAATTGTGGCGCGAGGCCGGATTCCGCTCTTGGTCGGTGGCACCGGTTTGTATTTTCGCGCATTGGAAATGGGTCTCTCGCCCTTGCCCCAGGCGGACCCGACATTGCGCGCCGAGCTGGCCCGGGAAATGGAGCGCAAGGGCAAGGAGCACATGCACCGGCGACTCGCCGCGCTCGATCCTGTCACGGCAGCGCGCCTCAGCGTCAATGATCTGCAGCGCGTCCAGCGTGCACTCGAAGTGATCGTGCTGAGTGGCCAACCCTTGTCGGAATTGCACGGGGTGCCGCATCGACGCCTGCCGTATCGCCTACTCAAGCTGGCCTTGTTACCGAAGGATCGGGCACCCCTGCGTGCGCGCATCGCGGATCGATTCGATGCCATGCTCGCCTCCGGCCTGATCGCCGAGCTGGAGCGATTGCGGGCGCGTGCGGACTGGTCGGATGACCTGCCATCGATGCGTGCGGTCGGCTACCGGCAAGGCTGGCCGTATCTGCAAGGCGCCTGCAGTCTCGACGAGTTCCGCATGAACGCGATCCATGCGACACGCCAGTTGGCCAAGCGCCAGATCACCTGGTTGCGCTCCGAGCTGGATGCCTGGATGTTCGATCCCGACGACGAATCGGTCGCCGATCAGGTGCTGGCGGCAGTCGCGGGTTTCGTCGTTGACTCGGCCCAATCTATTGTGAGTGGCCGCAGTTGACGTCGCGCAGCCCGAAACGCCTTCAGGAGAGCCGGCCTGACCTGGATCAGGGCGAACACGCTGTGCATGACTGATAGTCTTTGACAGGCTGTCAATGGCATAGCTGCGTGCGGCTGTTGCCGCCGTGTTACCGCACCATCTACCGGACGAGGTCAGCATGTTCCGCGATCTGCAGCAAGCGCCAGACGATCCCATCCTTGCCTTGATGGCGAGCTATCGCGCCGATGAAAGGGCGGAGAAAATTGACCTGGGCGTGGGCGTGTATCGCGATGAGGCCGGGCATACGCCGATTCTTGATTGCGTGCGCGAGGCTGAGCGCTTGTGCCTGATCGAAGAGGACAGCAAAACCTACCAGGGCATGGCCGGCGATCCGGCGTTCAATGCCGAGATCGAAGCGCTCGCGTTGGGTAACCACGCCGTCCGCCGTGAGCAACGCATCTTCACCGCCCATACGCCGGGTGGCACCGGCGCCTTGCGCGTTGCCGCCGAGTTGATCCGGCGTTGCCGCCCCGAGGCCACGGTCTGGATGAGCGACCCGACCTGGGCCAATCATCCCAGCGTGTTTCGAGCCGCCGGCCTGGCGCTGCGCGAGTACCCCTACTACGACCCCGCGAGCCAGAGTCTTCGCGCCGAGGCCATGCTCGAAACCCTGGCCCGGGTGCCGGCTGGCGATGTCGTGCTGCTGCAGGCGTGCTGTCACAACCCCACGGGCGTGGACATTCCCGATGCGATGTGGTCGCAGATCGCTGCGCTGGCACAGCGCCAGGGTTTCGTGCCGTTGCTGGACATGGCCTATCAGGGCTTCGCGCGGGGTCTGGACGAGGATGCCGCTGGGGTGCGTCAACTGGCCGATGCCGTACCGGAGTTGCTGCTGTGCACCTCATGCTCGAAGAACTTCGGCCTCTACCGCGAGCGTATCGGTGCGCTCAGCATCATTGCTGACAGCGCCAGTCAGGTACGCATTGCAGGCTCGGTGATGCTGGCTCTGATCCGCAATTTCTACTCGATGCCGCCGGCACACGGTGCGGCGATCGTCGCGCGCATCCTTGCGCGACCAGCATTGTCCGCGCAGTGGCAGCAGGAACTGACGGCGATGCGCGAGCGGATTGCGCGTCTGCGTCGGCTGGCGGAGACGCAGCTTGCAGCTGCCGGTGCGGCCGGTGACTTTGGCTTCATCAGTCGTCAGTACGGCATGTTCTCGTACCTTGGCCTGAATGCCGGACAGATCCGGCGTCTGCGCGATGAGTTCGCGGTTTACCTGGTTGAATCCGGTCGCATCAATGTGGCGGGTCTCAATGAGGCCAATGCCAGTCGTTTCGCGCTTGCAGTAGCCGCGGTGCTGGACGACTGAGCACGCTGTCGCGGATGTGCCGCCCGTTCCGCTTAACGCCCCCGGAGCCAGTCATGCCCGAGACCCTGATCGGACCCTTCCACATCAAGTCGATCGAACCGATCCGGGTGGCCACGCTCAGCCGCTGTTCGAGTACGTCTGGATGCGCAGCTGGAGTCGCGGGCAGGCATGCTGCCTGGAGGCCGCGGCGCGGCTGCCATCGCGCTGTCATTGGCGGCCCGCCTGCAAGCTTCGACCGCCGAGCCTCGGGTTGATTCCGGACACGCCGGGCGCAGCCGCAACACCCCGGAATATTCCCCCGTCCACCTCACGGAGAAAACCACATGCTTGCCCAATTCATGACCGACGAACATCGCGACTGCGACGACCTTTTTGCGCGTGCCGAGGCCGCTGCCGGTGACGGTGACATCGCCGCTGCGCGCGTTGCCTTCGCCGAGTTCGAGGCTGCCCTTGAACAGCATCTGACGATGGAGGAGAGCGTGCTGTTCCCCGAATTCGAGGCCCGCACCGGCATGAGCGGCGGCCCCACGGCAGTGATGCGCATGGAGCACGAGCAAATGCGCGCAGTGCTGGCGCAGATGACCCGGGCGCTGGCTACCTCCGACCTGGACGAGTTCCTCGGTATTTGCGAAACCCTCAACGTGCTGATCCAGCAGCACAACATGAAGGAAGAAAACATGCTCTATCCGATGGCGGATCAGGCGCTGGCTGACAGCGCCGAAGCGTTGATCGTGCGCATGCAGGCGTTGTGACCGGCATGGCGTCGGCCGAGATCGAACTCGACGTGCGCGGGTTGCCGCCGTGCGAGCCGATGGAGCGCATCCTCGCCTGCATTGAAACGCTGGGCCCGGGTCAGTGCCTGCGCACTCTGATCAGCCGCGAGCCGCTTCCGTTGCTGCCCTTGCTGGCCGACCGGGGTTTCGCCTGGCGTGTCGCCAGCTCGCAACCGGAGCGCTGCGAGTTGCTGATCTGGCGCAACGACGACGCCAGCGCCACGCCGCCCGGATGAGCACGGCGCTCTCGCTGGAACAGGCGCCACCGATATCGGTGCCACTGCGGTTTTTCCTGACCGCGCCGGTGTTCGGCATGCTGGCGGCCGGTCTGTTGCTGTGGGCCGGCCCCGATGCGCTGGCATCGCGCTGGATGCCGTCCACCCTGGCCCTGAGCCACCTGCTGGGGCTGGGCGTGCTGACCATGACGATGTGCGGCGCGTTGTTCCAGTTGTTGCCGGTGCTGGTCGGTGAGCGCGTGGCGCAGTGGTGGCTGGTCGGACTGTGTCATGCCGGTCTCACCCTGGGCTGCCTGGTTCTGGCGGGCGCGTTCCTCGGCGGCAGCCCGTTCGCGTTTCGGCTTGCGATGCTGTTGCTGGGTAGCGGCCTCGGCTCGTTCATCGCCGTGGTCGGGGCCGCAATGTTGCGCGCGCCACGGCCGGATGCCAGCGGGCGCGGCATGCGCTGGGCGCTGCTGGCGCTGGCCGTGGCGCTGTCGCTCGGCTTGCTGCTGGCGGCAGGGCACGGCTGGGAAGCGGCACCACTGTGGCGTTTCCCATGGACCGACCTGCACCTGGCGTGGGCCTTGATGGGCTGGATCGTGACCCTGGTCGCGGCGGTTTCCTATCAGGTGGTGCCGATGTTCCAGATGACGCCGTCCTATCCGGCGGCACTTCGGCGCCGGTTGGCACCGGGGATTGCCGCTGCGCTGCTTGGGCTGACCCTGGTCACCGTTGCATTCCCGTCGATGGCCTGGCTGCCCGAGCTGTTGCTCGCCGGAATGCTTGGCACCTATTCGATATGGACCTTGCGCCTGCTGACCCAGCGTCGGCGCAAGCTGGGCGATACCAGTCTGACGTTCTGGCGAATAGGCATGGCGGCGCTGGCGGCGGCGATTGCGACCGGCATGCTGGCACGGATTGCACCGGCCGAATCCGGCTCGGTCCTGACCCTGGCGGCGACGCTGCTGTTCCTGCTCGGCTTTGCGCTGTCGGTGATCTGCGGGATGCTCTACAAGATCGTGCCCTTCCTGGTCTGGCTGCACCTCCAGCAACGCATTGGGCTCAACCCGGCGGCGCGGCACCGGATCTTTCCACCCAACATGAAGACCCTCGTGCCCGAGCGCCGCGCCCGCATCCACTGCGGTCTGCATGTGGCCGCGCTGGCGCTGCTGTTGGCGGGTTTGGCATGGCCAGCATTGGTTCGACCGGCGGCGGCGCTGTGGTTGGTCAGCTTCATCATCCTCGCTGGCAACCTGCTGCTGGCCATCCGTCGCTATCGGGTCGAGTGCCGACGGATCGATGCGATGACCGAAGCGCCAGTTCACGACGACTGAATGCGCTGGCGCCAGATTGCGGTCGTGTGTGGGCCGTCTGATCCGATCAAAGCCAACCGACCGAACAGCCTTTGATCAACTGAAGTGGCGACTTCAGCAATCGGCCAAATTCGCCTGAGTCGCGAGCGGTAGCTTCCGGCCATATGCAGCCGTTCGCGATAGTCTCGCTTGGGTAGAAAGAGCGGGGTCACTGGAGTGCCGCGGCACTCCGGTGCGTCGAAATACAATGCTTCTAGACTTGACCCTTTATCCGCTACGCCAACGGCCAGCCACCGCCGCACGATGACCTGGGCGCATCGTCTCAAGCGCGTGTTTGGTCTCGACGTGAATACGCCCCGAGTGGTTGGCAAGGGTGAGGATGGCGATCTGATGCTTTCCATGCGTGGTTTTGAAGCGGTTGCGTTGCATGTGTGCAGGTCGCTTGACGGAGTGAACCCGCAGCGTAAACTGCCCAATAAAGGGGGCTTGGATTTCCTGTCCTTGGAGATCGACACCCTGTTTCTGGAGATTGTCGATGCACCACGAGCCCTTGTCGTCCCCAACGACCATAGCTGCAGTCCCCGATGCCCGTGATGACACCCGCAGGCTCTGGTTCGTCCTGCTGGTCGTGATCACGGCGCACGCCTTCGTGACCGCACTGTTTTGGTCTTGGCTGCCGCTATCTGGCTGGGCACCGCAATTATTCAGCAGCAGCGTGGTGCTGCTGACGCTGCTGGTGCCTGCGTTCTGGTTCGGGATCTATCGTCCGATCACACACTCGTTTGTGACCGCACGCGAGGGGGCACGCCGCGATCTGGACGCGCTGCAGGAGCGGCTGCGCGTGCATGACCTCGACGTCCGCCTCACTGCCGCGCTGAACATCGCGGAAGACGAAACGGCGGTACTGCGCATCGCGCACCAGGCCTTAGCCATCGCCGCCGATGGTGCACCGGCGCAGCTGTTGCTGGCTGACAGCAGCGACGGTCAGATCCGCCATTCGCTGGCCGTCGGCAATCTCGGGGACGATGCGCGCTGCGTGATCAATCGCCCTTGCGATTGTCCGTTGGTGCGCCGTGGCATGGGCACCGTATTCGAGGACAGCATGGTTCTGAGCGCCTGCCGCGGTCTCAATGGACCGATCGCTGCCCATTGCGCCGCCGCATGCACGCCGATCACGGTGTCTGGCAATGGTGTCGGCATGGTCCGCGCGCTCGGCACCTCCGGTGATCCGACGCTGTACCGGCTGTTGCAGTCGCTGAACACCGCGGCCCATCACATCGGCACGCGGCTCACCGTGATCCGCTCGATGGCAGCCTCCGAACGCAAGGCCGCAACCGATCCGTTGACCGGCGCAGCCAACCGCCGCAGCGCCGAGCAGCGTCTCGATGAACTCGTACACAGCGGCGGTTCGTACGCCTTGGTCATGATCGACATCGACCACTTCAAGCTGGTCAACGACCGTCATGGCCACGAGGTCGGCGACCGCGCTCTGAAGCTGCTGGTTGGGACAATGCGCCCGCTGATGCGAGTCGAAGAACTGCTATGCCGCTACGGTGGCGAGGAATTTCTGCTGGTGTTGCCGGGTGCCGACGCGGTCGCGGCGGGTGAACTGATGCAGCGCGTGCGCGAGGCGCTGCCGGGTGCCTGCGTGCACGATGGCGTACCAGTCTTCACGATCAGCGCCGGGATTGCGAGCGAGCGGAACGGCAGCAACCCACAGGTACAGCTGCGCGCCGCCGACCAAGCCCTTTACCAGGCCAAGCGCGATGGCCGCGATCGAGTGCTGCTCGCGCCGATGCCCGAGTCGGGGATGCTTGCGACACCCTGATACCCACCGCTCGCGACCGCGTCCATCTCTGATCAATAGGATCAATAGGGTCGGAGTCATTGATTTCGCCTTCGACGAAGGAAGTGCCTCGGAATCGCGTCCAGCTTCGTAGCATCGCCCCAGCCACATCCCGCTACCCAACACATAGACGCCACGCGGTGATCCGCGTGGCGTTCTTGTTTGTGCGGTTGTCGACGACAGTCAATGCCGCGTGCGTCGCGCTCAGCGCAGCACCTTCGCCAACAACGAATCCACCCAAGAAGGCGGCCGGGTTCAGTTCTCGCTGACCGGCCGCTTCGGGTCGGACTGTGCCGGTCTCGAGCAGCGAGCATGGCCTCATGTGAGGACTTCGAGTCCGTGCTTCTGTACGACTCCAAGCAACTTGAGCGCCATGCCACTTGGCTTCTTTGCGCCGGTCTCCCATTTTTCCACCGTGCTTTCGCTGGTGTTGAGGTAGCGCGCAAATACCGGCTGGCTGACGTGATTCATCTCGCGAAGCTGTTTGATCTGCTTCGGTCGAAGCGGAACTGGCGCAGCAAGACATGTGTTGTCGAAATCCCGCATCGTGGCCTTGGTCATCGCGCCAACCTTGAGCAACGCCGTGGCTGATTCGTGAACGGACTCGAATGCGTCGCTTTTGAATTTGCTTTTCGTGGTCATGGAATGATCTCCGTCAAATCTCCGCTGAGAATCAGCTGCGCTGGTTGCAGTTCGTTCAATGCCGCATAGCTCTTGGCCAACTTCCTGAATGCGGCCAACTCATCATCATCAATGTTGTTGCGATCCTGCTTCGCAAACACGTATTGGTAGACCCAGTACTGCCCACCTTTCGCAAGGATGATGGCGCGGTGCCGAATCTTGTTCAGGCGCTTTTTGAACACGCCGCCACCCAGATCGTCAGCTTGCCCGGCCATCACTTGGCTGATTGCAGAACCCGACTCCTTGTCCTGGCTTAGCGCTCGCGTGGCCGCCTTGGAAAACCAGGCCGTCTTGAAGACGCGTGTTACTCCGTCAGACGGTTTGTTCATTTCTTGATCGTAGCACTGGGTGCTATCTATCTCAAGAGTCCCAGGTGGGCGAGCCATGCATTGCTGCATCCGGGAACGGCCGAAATACCGCACCCCTATTGATTGGGCCCGTAAATACTACGACTTTGCTTTATTCCTTCTCCCGCCAGCGGGAGAAGCATTCAGTAGCTACTATTTTCGGGCCCAATCAATAGGCGGTCGCTCGCGAATGGCAGGAATGGGGCGAATCCAGCCGGTCAACACCAGTGCGCCTGAGCATCCTCGACCGGAACCGGCGGCAACGTCGCCCAGCTCCCGCAGCGGGTGCCGGTTAGCGGATCGTCGCTTGCCAGGCGACCAGGTCGGCCGGGGTGTCGATGTCGATGGCCGCTTCGGGCATGGCCAGCTGCGTGTCCGGCCCGGTCTCGCGCAGCAGTGTCGGTTTGGCGCCGCGATCGCCGCGCAGGCCGGCAAGCTCTGCAAACAACCGCCGCGGGAAGATCGCCGGCACTCCCGGCTGTCCGCCGTAGTGCGCGCAAACTGCGGTGTCGGGGTCGGCGCGCCAGCGCGCGATCATTTCGCTCAGGGCTTGGTGCCGAAGCGCGACCTGATCGGCCAGCAGTACCAGGGCCGCGTCGCAGTGGGCATCCAGCGCGGTGATGCCGGCAGCGAGGCTGCTGCCCATGCCATCGGCCCAGCTGGGGTGCTCGATCACCCGTACCGTCGATGGCAGCCGTTCGGCGATGGCCTCGTGATGTGTACCGAGGATCACGTGGACCGCGCCGGGCGCGATCGTCTCGGCCAAGGCGCAGGCGCGCAGGATCAGCGCTTGGCCAGCAACTTCGGCCAGTTGCTTGATGCCCTCAAAGCGGCTGCCGGAACCCGCCGCCAGCACCAATGTGACCAGCTCCAATGCGGCCAGCTCAGGTGCGGCCGGCTCAGTCTTCACGCGTGGCCTGGCATAGCAACAGATACGCCTGCAGACGTTCGCGCAGCGCCGGCGCGATCGAACGTGGCCGGCCGTGTTGCATCTCGATTGCCACCAGCACCGAGCGCGCGCACAGCCGCTGCTCGCCCGCCACCTGGCCGTCGAAGCGCAAGGTGAAGGAACTGCGGCCGAGCTTTTCCAGTACCAGGTGCAGTTCCAGTATTTCGCCGAGCCGGCACGGACGCAGGAAGTCGCATTCGGTGTGGGCGGTGGGAAAACCGACCCCGTGATGCAGGATCTGCTCGGCGTAATTCAGCCCCAGGCAGTGGCTGAACCAGTCTTCGACGGCAGCCTGGAACATCTCGAAAAAGCGCGGAAAGAACACATAGCCGGCCGGGTCGGTGTGGGTGAAGCGCACCGGGCTGCGGTGGATGTACGGGCAGTCCATCGGCATGGGTCTCAGCCTGCCGCGCTCGTGTCGAGCCCGTATACCGGCGCCTGCACCTGGCGGAAGATGCCCAGTGCACAGGGCATGTCCGGCAGCACCATCAGCGCCAGTTGCTGCGCCACACCGGCATCGGCGGCGGACGGGTCGTGGCGCAGGGCGTGACTGGGCACGGCCTCATCGTCGCCCAGAACCTGCGCCACGATCCGGCCGTTGTCGCTGACCAGTACCTTGCGCCGCTCCTTGCCATAGATCATCGGCTCGCCGGGGCGCAGCAGCAGCGAGTGTTCATCACGGCTGTGCTTGCCGGTGATCATGGCGTAGGCGCCGTCGTGGAAGGTGATGCAATTGAGCAGCACCTCGACAAAGGCCACGCCCCGGTGCGCATGTGCGGCCGCGAAAACCTCTTCCATCATCGCCGTGTTGGTGTCGGGCACGCGCGCCACGAAAGTCGCGCCGCTGGCCAGCGCCAGATTGATCGGGTTGACCGGCGTGTCGGCCGCGCCAAAGGGGGTCGAGCGGGTCTTCAATCCTTGCGGGCTGGTCGGTGAGGCCTGGCCCTTGGTCAGGCCGTAGATCTGGTTGTTGAGCAACAAAAAATTGAGGTCCGGATTGCGCCGCAGCAAGTGCATGGTGTGGTTGCCACCGATCGCCAGGGCATCGCCGTCGCCGGAGATCAGCCAGACCGACAGCTCGGGGTTGGCCAGTTTCGCGCCCATCGCCACCGTCGGCGCGCGGCCGTGGATGGTGTGGAAGCCGTAGGTGCTGGTGTAGTAGGGCATGCGCGAGGTGCAGCCGATGCCGGAAATGGTCACCAGTTTCTCGCGCGGCACGCCCAGCCGGGCATAGGTGGTGGTCAGCGACTTGAGCACGGAGAAGCAGCCGCAGCCCGGGCACCAGCGCGGCGTGGCGTTGCTCAGGAACTGGCTGCGGTCCGGCTCTGAAGCGCCGTCCTGAGCAGCCTCGGGTAGCGGCATGAGGGTGGATTCGGCCTGGTTCATGGGGCGGTCTCCAGCAGGGATTCGGCGTAAGCGACGATCTCGGACACCAGGAAGGCGGTGCCCTGCACTTTGTTCAAGCGTTGCAGATCAAGCAGATATTCGGCGCGCAGCCGCTGCCAGAGTTGGCCGGTGTTGTTCTCGAGCACCACCACCGTGGCGTGCCGGCGCAACACTGCGCCGAGATCGGACGGCAGCGGGTTGAGGTGGCGCAGGTTCAGGCTGGCGACCGCATGGCCGGCGACGCGCAGGCGATCGGTCGCCTCGCGGATCGCGCCGAAGGTGCTGCCCCAGCCGAGCAGCAGCAGTGCCGCGTCGGGCTCGCCATGCACCACGGTCGGCGGGTAGTCGCGTGCGATCCCGGCAATCCGCTGCTGGCGCAGATGCACCATCGCCTCGTGGTTCTCGGGTTCGTAGCACACCGCGCCGCTTTCGCCGGCTTTCTCCAGCCCGCCGATGACATGCTCCAGCTCGGGTGTGCCGGGCACCGCCCAAGGCCGGGCCAGGGTTTCCGGATCGCGCCGGTAAGGCTTGAAATCAGCAGTTGCGCTGGCGCGGTGCACGGTGAACTCGGGTAGTTCGTCCAGCTCGGGCTCGCGCCAGACTTCGGCGCCGCTCGCAAGCGACAGATCGCTGAGCACGATCACCGGGGTCATGTAGCGCAGGGCGATGCGGCTGGCTTCGACCACGGTGTCGAAGCAGTCCTTGGGCGTGGCGGCGGCCAGCACCGGCAGTGGCGATTCGCCGTGGCGACCGTACAGCGCCTGGAACAGGTCGGATTGCTCAGTCTTGGTCGGAATGCCGGTGGACGGTCCGGCGCGTTGCACATTGATCACCACCAGGGGCAACTCGGTCATCACCGCCAGATCGAGGAACTCGCCCATCAACGCCATGCCCGGGCCGGAGGTGCAGGTGGCGCCGAGCGCGCCGGCAAAGCTGGCACCGATGGCGCTGCCGATCGCGGCGATCTCGTCCTCGGCCTGGAACATGCAGACGTCGGGCGTGCGGTAACGGCTCAGCTCCTGCATGACCTCGGTTGCCGGGGTGATCGGATAGCCGCCCAGGAACAGCGACACACCGGCACGGCGGGCCGACTGCACCAGCCCCTTGGCCAGCGCGACGTTGCCGCTCACGAAGCGGTAAACCCCGGCTTCGTGCATGCGCTCGTTGGCCGCCACGCGCAACGGGCTGACGAAGAACTCGGCGGTCTCGCCATAGTTCCAGCCGGCGTGGAACGCGCGCAGGTTGGCCTTGGCCAGTTCCGGGGTGGCCGCGAAGCGCTGCTCGATCCACTCGTCCACTTCTTGTCTTGGCCGCGGAAACAGCCAGCAGATCAGGCCAAGTGCGAAGAAGTTCCGGCTGCGGTCCATTTCCTTGATCGACAAAGCCAGGCCCTTGAGCGCGCCGCGGGTGAGCTTGCCAACCTGCACCGGAAATACCCGCAAGCCACGCAGTGATCCGTCCTCCAGCGGATTGCAGGTGAAACCGGCCTTGTCCAGGTTCGCAGGCGTGAACGCGGTCTCGTTGACGATGACGATGCCGTTGGCTGCGAGCGCATCGAGATTGCTGCGCAGGGCCGCCGGATTCATCGCCACCAGCAGGTCGATGCGGTCGCCCGGGGTATGGATGTCACCGCCACCGGTGCGCACCTGGAAGCCCGACACTCCGCCCAAGGTGCCGACCGGCGAACGGATCTCGGCCGGGTAGTCGGGCAGGGTGCGCACCGATTCGCCGGCGGCGCTGGCGAGCTGGGCGAATTTCTGTCCCGCCAGCTGGATGCCGTCGCCGGAATCGCCAGCGAATTTCACGGTGATCTGGTCCACGGTCTGGGCCTGGTCCAGATCGGGATCCAGCAGGTCGGTGGTGGCAAGAACCTGGTTCATGGGGTGTGGCCGAAGGTTTGCGGATCGTGGTGGGAAGCCGGCTTGGATCAGTTATTGGAGTAGCGCGAGGGCATGTCGGCGGAGAACTCCTCGTCCGGATGCAGGGTACGGGCGCGGGCCAGCAATGCGGCTTCGGACTCCGGGCGGTCCGGGTCGGGCTCGCAGCATTCCTGCGGGCACACCGCGGCGCACTGGGCCTCGTCGAAGAATCCGACGCACTCGGTGCACTTGGCCGGATCGATGACATACACGCTCGAACCGGCGGTGATTGCCTCGTTCGGGCACTCGAGTACGCAGGCGTCGCACAGGTTGCAGTCACGAGTGATGCGGAAGGCCATCATTGTTCTCCTCTTTCATGCCGTGGATTGCCGCTCCCAGTGCGCCGCAGAACTGGGCGTTGGGAGCGAGGATCGTGCGCGCTGTCGCGAGGCGTTCGCTGAACAGCGGCACGAGATTGGGGTGGTGGCTCATCACGCCACCGGAAAATACGAGGGTGTCGGTGTCGATCGGGGTCATCTCCAGCACCCGCTTGACCACCGAGCGGTACAGCGCGTGGATCAGGTTCTCCACGCGCTCGCCGTGCATCAGCAACTTGATCACTTCCTGTCCGGAGAACACCGTGCAGTAACTGTTGAGGGTCAGCTCCTTGTCGTGGCCGGCGGCCAGTGTCGGCAGCGACTGCATCGGCACCTCGAGCCGGTGCGCCAGTTCCTCGATGTAGGCACCGGTGCCAGCCGCGCACTTGCGATTGATGGCGAACTGGTCCACCCGGCTCGGTGTGGCGCGGATCACCTTGGCGTCCTGTCCACCGATGTCGATGATGGTGTAGTCCTGCTGCAGCTGCAGTTGGTGCTGGACGCCGAGGAAATGCGCCTTGATTTCGGTGAGCTGGCCGTGCACGAATTCGAGGTGATGGCGGCCGTAGCCGGTGGCGTGGATCGTGTGGCCCGGACGCAGCCGCAGGGGTACGCCCGGGGCTGGCATCGCGGCGCGGTCGGCCTCATCGAGTGGAGACAACTCGTCGCCGCTGCCGGCCAGTGCGCGGTGCACGTATTCGGCCAGCGGAAACAGGGTGCGGCCCTTGCGCGTGGCCAGCAGCCGGCCCTCGCGGTCGACTGCCACGACCTTGATCTCGGCACTGCCGCAGTCCACACCCCAGAACACCTCGGTGCGAACCGGGGTTCGTGTGGGCGGATCGGCGCAGGTGATGGTTGCGCTCATAGCGTTTCCAGGAAGGCTTCGATCAAGGTGGTGCTCTGTTCATCGGAAAAGCAGCGCAGGTCGTTGAGATCGCCGTCCACCACGATGCCGGGAATGCCCCGCGCCTTGAGCCGCTGCGGCAGGTTGTAGTGGCTGTTGGTGTTGTTCGGGCAGGTGCGAGCGGCGTGGAAGACCACCCCGTCGATGCCGAACTCCTCGGCCAGGCGTTCGATGTAGGCTTGCTTGTAGGCATCGTCGCGATTGATGAAAATCTTCAGGTAGGCACGCGCCATGCTTTCCAGTGGTTCGTCCGCGTCAAAATCGGAGAAGATCCAGCTGTTGCAGTAGGTGGATGCGACCACCGCGCTGCGGTTCTGCGCGAACAGGTCGGACAGGTGGCGCAGCCGACCCCAGACCGGCATTCCTTCCCAATAGATGCGCAGACTCTCGCGTGCGACTGCACCCTGGCCGGCATGGATCTTTGCCTGCAACTCGGCGAGCAGCGCGCGGTAGTAGTCGGTGGCGATCTGGGTGCCGCGCAGCACCACGATCGGACCCATGTAGATCGCGCCGTCGAAGAAGCTCAGCGGTGCTGGCTTGGCCTTCGCGGTATCGAGCACGGCCTCCCACAGGTCGGTGGCTTCGCGCGAACGCGCCACGGCCAGACGCAACGCTGCCGGATCGAGCCGTTCGCCGGTGATCGCCTCGAGCTGGCCAATCATTCGCCGGTATTGCGCAGCGACGTCGGCGACATGCTCGGGCAGCACTTCGGGCAGGTGGTTGGGCGGATGGATGCCCAGCAGCGGTACGTTCCAGCGCCTGGCATACCAGGCGAACCAGTGCATCACGTCCTTGCACTGGTTGGTGCAGTACACCAGCACGTCCGGCCTGGGCACTTCGTCCAGGCCATAGGCCTTGGTCAGCGGGGTGATGCCCTTGAGGCAGGCGCCGATGTCCGAGGTTAGATAACTGCAGATTTCCGGCGAATAGCCCTGTGCGTTGGCCAGCGGAATCGTATCGCCGGCCACGCGGGTGGCGCCGAGCATGGCACCGTGGTTTTCCGGAAAGTAGACCTCGAAACCCATCGCGCGCAGGATTTCGGCCGGACCCACCGAGGTGCACCAGGCGACCTTGCGGCCCGGATCCTTGGCCGCCTGTCCAAGGTCGACAAAGTAATCGCGCATCACCTGCTTCACGTCCACGTCACCTCTCCCAGCCGCTCGGCGGCCTTGCGGATGAATACCTCGATCATGCGCTTGCGGTAATCGCGCGGGAAAAAATCCTGGTCGTAGGTCGCAGCGAAATCGCGTGCGCTGGCGCAGGCGGCGGTGAGCATGGAAGGCGCGCCAGCGTGATCGGCGGCGGCGAAACGCCAGTGGCCCGGATGGGTGCCGATGCCGGTCATCGCCAGCGACAGTTCGCGCATTTTTCCGTGGCCATCCGTACGCACGCCCAGGGCAATGCCGAGCGAGGGAAAATCCAGCGCCCGACGGATCGCCAGCTTGTCGTAGTCGATGCGCAATCCGACTGCGGCCGGCAGCGTGATTGCGGTCAGCACTTCGTCGTCTGCCAACAGGTGGCGCTGCATGCCGTCATCGCAATAGAAGTCGGCCAGCGCCAGGCAGCGTTCGCCGCGTGCCGAAAGCAGATGCAGTTCGGCGTCGAGCAGCAGCAGCACCGGCGCGGTGTCCGAAACGAAGCGTGCCTGGCACTGTGGCAGCTCGCCCAGCACCGCCGACTTGACCAGATGGCAAACCTCGCCACCGGCCTTGAAGCAGGGTGAATGCGCGGCGCGATTGATCGCGCTCTGGTTGATGTAGATGCAGCGGTTGTCCACCAGCAGGTTGCCGCCAAGGGTGGCGCGCTGGCGAATCGGCGGACTGGCCACGCGGCCTGCGGCATGCGCCAGGGCCGGATAGTGTTGGCCGATGAGCGGGTGCGCGGCCAGATCGGCAAGCCGGGTCAGCGCGCCGATCACCACGCCGCCTTGCGCACCAGCCTCGACTCCGGATAACCCATCCAGGCCATTGAGCGAGACCAGCACCTGCGGTGTCTTCAGACCGTGCTTGATTTGCGGCATCAGGTCGGTGGTGCCGGCTGCCAGCAGGTAATCGCGGCCCTCGCTGGAAAGCGTCGTCAGCAGGGCGGTCAGCGCGGCCACGCTGGCGGGGCGCTCGAAATCGAAATGGGAGGTGCGTGCGTTCACCGACTCGCCGCCTTGCGCATCGCCGCCAGCACCCGGTCCGGTCGCATCGGCAGTTCGGTCAGACGCACGCCGACGGCATCGAAGATGGCATTGGCGATCGCCGGAATGACCGGTGCCAGCGGACCCTCGCCTGCTTCCTTGGCGCCGAACGGTCCTTCGCTTTCATCGCTGGGTGCTGGCACCAGATCGATTTCGGGCTGCTCGAATGGCGAGGGAATCTTGTATTCGAGAAAACCGGCATTTTGCACCGCGCCGTCGTAGTGCACCACTTCTTCCATCAGTGCCTGACCCATGCCCATGTGGAAGCAGCCCTCGATCTGGCCGCGCACGGCGAGCGGGTTCAGCGCGAAGCCGCAGTCGTGCGCGCAAGTCGCTTTGTCCACGTTTACGAAACCGGTTTGCGGATCCACCGTCACCTCGACGATGAAGGCGGTGAAGCTGTAGGCAGGCGACAGACCCGCACCGGCACCCTTGAAGCTGCCGCCGAGTTTGGGCGCGCGGTAGTTGCCAACCGTTTGCAGGATGCCGGGGCCTTCGATGGCGGCATGCACCGCAGCGATGAAACCGGTTTCGCGACCGGTCTCGAGATGCCGAATTCGGCCGTCAACGAAGTCAAAGCCGTCGCGATAGTCGGGATTGGCGCCGAGGAAGTCGGCATCGAAATCGGGCGGGCGTCCGCCTTGACGGAAAAAATCTTCGGGTGCGCCGGGCGCGGGATAATCGGGTTCGGGCAACTGCAGCAGGCGACAGGCTGCCGCCACCAGCAAGCGGCGCATGCGGATCGCGGCATTGCGCGCGGCGTTGCCGGCCATGAAGGTCACCCGCGAGCTGTAGCTGCCCAGATCTACCGGGGTCAGGCGGGTATCGGCGGCCACCACCTTGACCTGGCCAATGTGCACGCCGAGCACTTCGGCGGCCATCATTGCCAGCACGGTGTCGCTGCCCTGGCCAATCTCGGCGGCGCCCGAGTACACCGTCACCGCGCCGTCGAACTCCACGGTCATGCGCACCGTGCTGCCGGGACGCTTGTTCCAGTGGATCGGCAGCGCGCTGCCGCTGATGAAGAAACCGCACGCCACGCCGATGCCCTTGCCGTAAGGCAGCTTGCCGTATTTGTCGCGCCAGCCGGAACGGCGCATCGCCTCTTCCAGCCCGCGCTTCAAGCTCACCGACGTGATCCGGAACTCGTTGAGGGTGAGGGTGTTCTCGCGGTGGATCAGGTCGATGCGTGCCTGGCAGGGATCCAGGCCGGACTGCACCAGGGCCATGTCCATCAGCACTTCGGAGGCGAAGCGCGGATTGACGCCGCCGTGGCCGCGCATCGCGCCACACATGGGCTTGTTGGTGTACATGCGCCGACAACGGAACGAGAAGTTCGGCACCGGGTAGGGACCTTGCAGCAGCACGCCGTTGTAGTACGTGGTGACGATGCCGAAGCTGCCGTAGGCGCCGCCGTCGATCAGGATGTCGCCGGTCAGCGCGGTGATGCCGCGCTCGGGGTGGAAGCCCAGCTTCATCGTCAGCGTGGTCGGGTGGCGGCCGTGATGACTGAAGAACACATCCTCGCGTGCGAAACGCAGGCGCACGTTGCGACCGCTGCGAAGGGCCAACTGGGCGGCGATCATCTCGTGCGGGAATGGATCGCTTTTGCCGCCGAAGCCGCCGCCGAGGTGCGGCTTGACCACGCGCACGCGGTGCTCATCGATGCCGAGTACTTCGGCCAGCGCCAGGTGCACGTAATGCGGCACCTGGGTGGCGCTGTACACAGTCAGATTGCCACGACCGTCGAGCTCCACCTGCACCGCGTGCGGCTCGGTGAAGGCGTGGGTGACGGCGGGGAAGGTGAAGCGCCGTTCCAGCACCACCGACGCCTCGGCAAAACCGGCCTCGGGGTCGCCGAAGCGCTGTTCGACCTGCTTGTGCAGATTGTTCTCGTGCCCGAGTTCGGGGTGCAAGGGATCGGTGGTGGCCTTGAGCGCGTGGCGCGCGTCGAGGCAAGCCGGCGTGGGCTCGTAGTCGACATCGATCAAGGCCAGCGCTTGCTCAGCGATCTCGGCGGTCTCGGCAGCGACTGCCGCCACCGGCTCGCCGACATAACGGACGCGCTCGCGCGCCAATGCCGGCTCGTCCTTGCTGATCGGCAGCACGCCGAAGCTGCGCTCGAAATCCGCACCGGTCAGTACCGCGCGCACGCCGGGCAACGCCACGGCGCGGCTCACGTCGATCGCACGAATGCGCGCGCTGGCATGCGGCGAGCGCAGGATCGCCGCATGCAGGCAGTTCGGCAGGCGGATATCGTCGGTATAGCGCGCGCGCCCAGTGACCTTGTCGCGGGCGTCGATCTGCGGCTGTGGCTTGCCGACTACGCGCCAGGTGTTCATTGCGGCACTCCTGCGGAGGTATCCGCGAGCGCAGTCGTGGTGTTGCGGAAGGCTTGCATGATGCTGTTGTAGCCGGTGCAACGGCAGCTGGTGGCCGAGACGCAGGTGCGGATCGCAGCGTCATCGGGTTGCGGGTTGCTGGCGAACAGGTGCACGCCGTTGATCACCATAGCCGGCGTGCAGTAGCCGCATTGAACCGCGCCTTGGTCGATCATCGCTTGCTGCAGCGGGTGCAGCGCGTTGCCGTCGGCGATGCCTTCGATGGTGGTGATCGAGCTGCGTTCCAGGTCGGCGGCGGGCAACAGGCAGGACAGCATCGGTCGGCCATCGACCAGCACCGCGCAGCAGCCGCATTCACCGAGATCGCAGCCGCGCTTGCTGCCGGTCAGGCCGAGTTCCTCGCGCAGGAAGTCGAGCAGGCTGATGTCGGGCGGCACCGCGCGCTGCTGGCGCATGCCGTTGACCTCCAGGCTGAGCAGGCGGGTGATGGTGGCGGAGCCGGACGGTCCGTGCTCGCCGGGCACGCTCATGGCAGTCTCCGAATCAGGGCGGTCCCGGCGCAGGCCTCGGCCGAGGCGGGCAGGATCCTGCCGTCCTCGGCGCCGTGGCCGAAGGTGGAGGTGGCATGGGCGTTGTGCATCATCACAGTCCAAGCAGCCCGCAGCTCTTGCCGCCGTCCACGTGCAGCACCTGGCCGGTGATGAAACGCGCATCGGAACCGGCCAGGAAGGCCACGGCCGCCGCGATGTCGTCCACCGTGCCCATCTCGCCGGTGGGTTGCTGGCGCAGCAGACGCTCGCGTGCGGCGTCTGGCATGGCGCGGGTCATCGGCGTATCGATCAAACCGGGTGCGACCGCGTTGACGTTGATATGGAAGCGCGCCAATTCCAGCGCCAGGGTACGGGTCAGGCTGACCACCCCGCCCTTGCTGGCCGAGTAGTTGGCCTGGCCGATGTTGCCCAGCCAGGAGCGTGAAGCGAGGTTGACGATGGCGCCGCGTTGACGCTCGCGCAGCAGCGGCAAGGCCGCCTGGCAGCACAGGAACGGCCCTTTGAGGTTGACCGCCAGGACGGTATCCCAGTCGTCGTCGGTGAGCTTGCCCAGATAGCCGTCGCGGATGATGCCGGCGTTGTTGACCAGGATGTCGAGCCCGCCGAAGGCCGCGCGCACCTGCGCCATCAGGCCCTCGACCTCGCTGCGCACGGTCACATCGGCGGTCAGCGACAGCGTCTTGTGGCCAGCTTGCTGCAGCGCTTCGGCCAGCTCATTCGCGCTGGCGGCATCGCGGTCGACCAGCACCACGGCGGCGCCTTCATCCGCCAAGCGACGGGCGATGGCGGCGCCGATGCCGCGGCCGGCACCGGTTACCAGGGCAACCTGCTGGTCAAGTCGTTTCATCAGCATCGCTCGATCAACAGGGCCACGCCCTGGCCTCCGCCGACGCAGGCCGAGGCGATACCGTATTGGCCCGCGTCGCGCCGCAGGGTCTTCATCAGGCTCAGGGCCAGGCGCAGCCCGGTCGCGCCCAGCGGATGGCCGATCGCGATCGCGCCACCATTGACGTTGAGCCGATCGGGGTCGAGCCCCAGCTCGCGCGCCACGGCCAGGCACTGCGCGGCAAACGCCTCGTTGATCTCGAAACGGTCGATGTCGCCCAGCGCCACGCCGGCGGCATCGAGCAGGCCACGGATCGCCGGTACCGGGCCGATACCCATGTAACCGGGCGCGACACCCACCGAGACGTGCCCGCGCAGACGTGCCAGTGGACGCAACCCGTGGGCGCGCACGAACTCGCCCGAGGCCACCAACAAGGCGGCTGCGCCATCGACGATGCCGGATGCGGTGCCGGCCGTGGTCGGGCCGTGTTCGCTGAACACCGCGGTCAGCGATCCGAGTTGTTCCAGACTGGTCGCGCGCGGGTGTTCGTCCTCGGCCAGGCCGGCCTTGTTCTTGCAGCGGAAGCGACGGGTTTTCAGGCCGTCCAGCTCGAAACTGCCCTGACCCTGCAGTGGCGCCAGCTCGCCGGCGAAAAAGTCCTGCGCGCGCGCGGCCGCGTAGCGCTGCTGGCTGGCCACAGCGAAGCCATCGACCTCGGCGCGGGTCAGCCCGTAACTTTCGGCCAGTGCATCGGCGGTGCGCCCCATCGGCACTGCGGCGGTGTCGTCCAGCGCCGCCCAGAGCAGGTCGGTGAACGCCGGCTGGCCCAGGGCAAATCCTTGCCGCGCCGAATACGACACCAGCGGAAACCGGCTCATGGTATCGGCGCCGACGCCCAGCACCAGTCGCGCCTTGCCGAGCGCGATCTGTTCGCCGGCCTGCGCCAGCACCTCCAGCCCCGAGCCGCAGATGCGCTGCACCAACAGCGCCGGCCGGTGCTCGGGCGTGCCGGCGTAGAGCGCGATGTGGCGCGGCAGGAAGAACGCATCGGCACTGGCCTGGCCGATGTTGGCGACGATGGTCTGATCCACCGCTGCACCCTCAACCCCGGCTGCCGCAATCGCTGCGCGGGCGGCATGGATGCCAAGGTCGGTCGGCGAGACCGTGGACAGCGCGCCGCAGAACTTGCCAAACGGTGTGCGCCGCCCATCGAGCAGATACACGTCGTCGAACAACGCGCCGATGCCGTTGCTGTTGCAAAACCCGTGGGCGGTGGCGGTCATGGGCGTCCTCTCAATGGCCAGTGAACTGCGGCCGGCTGGCTTCGATCACGCTGGTCAGACCGATGCGGGCATCGTTGCTGGCGAAGATGGCCTTCAGGCCCGCCAGTTCCAGCGCCAGTGCTGCGGGCAGATCCAGTGCGTGGCCATCGTCCATCAGCCGCATGGCGGTGGTCAGCGCCAGTGGGGCTTTGCGCGCGAGTTCGCGGGCGAACGGTGCCAGCGCCGGCTGCGCCAGGGTGGAAGCATCAAGTTCACCGTGGTAACCGGCAAATGCCTGTTCCAGATCCGGCTGCGGTTGACGACCGCATTGCGCGGCCGGCAATGCCATCGCGGCAAAGTCCGCAAGCTGGTGCACCGGCTCGACGATGGCATCAATCAGGCCCAGCGCCAGCGCCCGGTCGGCATCGAGCCGCCGGCCAGTGGCGACCAGGCACTTGGCCACGCCCAGACCCAGCAGGCGGGTGCTGCGCTGGGTGCCGCCCAGGCCCGGATAGATGCCGATGCCGGTTTCCGGCAGGGCCAGCTGGGAATTGCGGGTGCCGATTCGATACTTGCAAGCCATGGCCAGCTCCAGCCCGCCACCCAGCGCCAATCCGTCGAGGAACGCGCAGGTCGGTCTGGAAGATCCGGCAATTCGCTCCAGCAGGTGTTGGCCGCGTTCGGTGAACGCCTGGATGCGATCAAGCTCGCCGGCAGCCATCGCATCGAGGAAGAAGCGGATGTCGGCACCGGCCACGAAGGCCTTGCCACGGCCGCGGAAAAAGATGCGCTGCACGGCAGGGTCGGCGTCCAGCCGCGACCAGGCGGCCTCCAGTTGCGCCATGACCGCCTCGCCGAGCGGGTTCATGCGGTCGGGCAGATTGAACTCGATCACGCCGGTGCCGCCGTGGACCTCGGCCCGCACCCAGTCCAGCACCGGTTCGCCGGGCTGGTCGAATGGCACCGATGGCAATGTCAGGCCCCAGCGCGCGAACAGCTCACCGACCATGCCGGCCACCGTGCCCTTGCCCAGTGCGGCGATCAGTTCGAACGGCCCCTGCGGCCAGCGCAGGCCGGCGCGCGCGCCAAGGTCGGTGGCGGTGGCATCGCAGACGCCTTCGCTCACCAGCGCCGCCGCACAACCGAGTGCCGCGCCGAGCAGGCGGCGGCGGATTGCTTCGGGCTGCTCGCTTGCGCCATCCACAACGCTGGCATCGTCGAGCGCCCACTCTTGCCCGCTCTCGACTTGCCGGCACAGCGCTTCGGCCGGCGCATAGAACGATCCCAGCCGCGCTGCCAACCCTTCGGCCGCGTGGCGTGCGATCGGCACGCCAGTGGCGTTCATCAGGGCGAACGGCCCCATGCCGACACCAAAGGCCGCACACGCCACCGCATCAATAGTGGGGATGCTGCCCAAGCCTTCCTCGTACACCCGCACCGCTTCGTTGAGCCACGGCACGAAGAAGCGATTGACCGCGAACCCGGGTGCGTCGGCGGTGCGGATCGGGGTCTTGCCCAGTGCCGCGTAGAAGCCTTCCAGCTCGTCCACCAAGGCTGGATCGGTGCGCTCGCCCGGCACCAGTTCGACCAGCTTGTTCTTGGCAGCGTGGTAGAAATAGTGGGTGCCCAGCAGCCGCTCGGGATGCGCCAGTCCCTCGGCCACGTCACTGATCCGGAACGACGAGGTGTTGCTGGCGAGTACGCAATCGTTCGCGACCACCGCCTCAAGCCGGCCCAGCAGTTCGCGCTTGAGCGCCAGATCCTCGAACACCGCCTCGACCACCAGCTCGGCATCGGCCAACTCGGCCACATCAGTCGTCGGATGCAGTCGCGCCAGGGTTTCCTCGCGGGCGCTGGCATCCAGCAGCCGGCGCGCCACCGCTTCGTCCAGCGAGGTCGCGATCAGGCGCTGGCCACGCGCCAGTCCGTCGACGTTGTTGTCGAGCAGGCGCACGCGCAAGCCCTTCATCAGGAAATGCTGGGTGATCGCCGAGCCCATGGTGCCGGCGCCGACCACGGCAACGGTGCGGATGTCGCGCATCAGTAGTTCTCCGTGCAGCGCAGCACCTTGTCGATGAAGCCGATGGTGGGCGCTGGCACGCCGTGGCGGTGCGCCAGTCGCGCCAGTTCACCGCAGTGGAATTCGTTTTCGGTGACTTTGCCTTTCTCCACATCCACCAGGATCGAAGGCCGGTGCTCGCCGCCCTGATCGAGGTAGTGCATCGCCTGGTCAAGGAAATCCACCGGCAGGTCGATTCCTTCGGCGGTGCAGATGGCGATTCCTTCCTTGAGCATGTCCTCGACCAGCGCGCGTGCCTCGGGCTGATCCATGACGCAGCCCATGCAATGGCGGGTCACCGCGCACAGGCTGCCGAGCGCGGCATTGAGCAGAGCTTTCTTGAACACGTCGTCACGCCAGCGCGCGCTGACCAGCAGCGGCATGCCGGCCTCGTTGAGGTCGTGGGCGATCTCAGCAACACGTTCTGGATCGACCTTTGGCGGCTGCGACAACACATGCGTTGTGCAGAAGGTGACGATCACCTCGTTGCCGCAGGACACGTCGCAACCCATGTTGAGCACGATGCGCAAAGCGCGGTCAGCGCCGACGATGCCGGCGATCACGTCCTCGGTGCCGATGCCGTTCTGGCAGGACACAAACAGGGTGCCCGGATTCGGGCCATGCTCACGCAAGGTGGTGAGCGCGTGTGCGGTGTCCACACTTTTGGTGCAGATCAGTATCACGTCGGGCTGGGCGCGGACGAAGTCGGCCGCTTCCAGCAGCACCTCGTCGAGATCGGCGTAGGCGCGCAGCTTGCCTTTCACCACCACCGGACGCCGGCGCAGGATCTGCTGGGTCTGGGTGTGGTGGCACAGCACGGTCACCCGATGCCCGGCCTGGCGCAGCAGGCCGGCGAACACGCGCCCGACCGGCCCGGTGCCGACTACGCCGTAGTGGATGCTCACTTGGTCTCCTCCAGGGTCAGCACGAACACGTCGTCGGGCAACTGGTCATAGCGGCCCAGTTCCATCGCCTCGATACAGTCCGCGTAGCGCTCCTCGATGCGACGCGGGATCAGCTTGAACGACGGGGTCAACTCGTTGTCCTCGATCGACAGTTCGCGGCCCACCACCACGGCGCGACGAATCGCCTCGAAACCGGCCGCCTGGCGGGTATTGATCTCGGCCATGCAGCGCGAAAGGCAGTGCGCCAGCTGGGCAGGCTCGGTCGGCCGCGCGCATCCGCCACCGCCGGCCCCGCCGCAACCCTCGAAAGCCTGGCGGTTGGGGAACACCAGCAGGTGCGGTGTGCGCTGGCCGGAGCCGAATACATAGGCGTATTTCACGAACTGGCAGCGGGCGTGTATGCGCGATTCGATCTGCGCCGGGAATACTTTTTCGCCGTTGCTGAGTTTGAACATGCGTTCCTTGCGCGACACGATGCGCACGCCTTCCGGCCCGAACTCCCCGATGTCACCGGTCTTGAACCAGCCATCGTCGGTGAAGGCGGTACGGGTCGCAGCCTCGTTGCGGAAATAGCCGACCATCACGTTCGGTCCGCGCACCAGGATTTCGCCATCCTCCGCCTGCGCCAGCTCGACGCCCGGGATCGGATGGCCGACCACGCCCGGGGTACGCTCGAGGCTGAAGCCGGTCAGGGTGCAGCAGGGTGAGGTTTCGGTCAGGCCCCAGCCTTCCACGACCGCTATGCCGTGGGCTCGGAACACCTCCGAAGCACTCATCGGCAGCGGTGCCGCGGCGGTAAACACGAACTTCAGATCCGCATGGAAAAACGCGCGTTCGACCTCTGGTTTGGCCTGCACCCGTGCGGCGATTTCCTGATAGATCCTGGGTACGCTGAAAAACAGGTGCGGGCGGATCTCGGCGAAGTTCTCCAGCAGCCGGTCGACGTCCTTGCCGCAGCCGTCGTCCAGCGCGAGGCAGCCGCCGAAAGCGACTGCGAAGAAGCGTTCGAACAAGCCACCAAAACTATGGTGCCAGGGCAGGTAGCAGAGCATGCGCAGGCCGGGCTCGGGTTGCCAGCACAGCTCCAGCGCCTGCTGCTGGCTGAGCAGGTTGCGATGGGTCAGCTGCACGCCCTTGGGAAAGCCGCTGGTACCCGAGGTGTACATGATCAGGCAGACGGTTTCGGCTGGCAGCGCACGCATCGCGGCTTCGGCACTCGTGCATTCGTTTGGGTCGAGTGCGGCGCTGGCAACGTCGGCATAGCGATCAACACGCCCGCCGCGATCTTCGAATGCGCGCGTGGCGTGCGCCAACGGCTCGGTCAGCAGCAGCAGGTGTGACGGCAGGCAGTCCGCTGCCAGCGCCAGCACCTTGTCGGGCTGGTCGGTGACAAGCAGATCGGTGTCGGAGAAACGCAGCAACTCGCCCATCAACTCGGCCGGGTAGCCGGCGAAGATCGGCACGCTGATGCGACCGACGGCCATCGCCGCCAGTTCGCAGACGTGGCGCGCATAGCTGTTGCCGGAGATGAAGGCGATGCGTCCGCCGCCGTGCTGGTTGCGCAGCAGGAAAACCGCCAGCCGCAGCACGTCCTCACCCAGCTCGCGCCAGTTCCGGTATTGCCAGCCGTCGGCGCAGCGCTCGGCAAACGCTGGTGAGTCCGCGAACTGCGCCGCGTTGTCCAGCAGCAGGCTGCCGATGTTGACCACCGGTTCGCCCAATTCGCGGTCGTTGCGCAGGATTTGCATTCGGCTCTTGCCTCCAGGTCGGGTCAGGCGGCGGAGCGTTCTGGTGCCGGGCTGGCGGCCTGTTGTTCCAGACGCACATGCCGGTAGCCGGCCCAGATGGCGGCACCGATCGCGCCGGCATGAACCGAGTCCGGGTGCACCTTGATGATCGCATTCAGGCGCTTGTCCTTGTCGGCCATCTCCTGCATCGCCGCGACGAAACCCGGGTTGCGCGCCAGCCCGCCGGTTACCAGTACCGCACCGTTGGACTTGACCATGCGCATCAGGCCGATCAGGCGCTTGGCCATCGACAGGTGGATGCCGCGCAGGATGTTGGCGGTGGAGATGCCGCGGCTGACCATGTTGATCACGTCGGTCTCGGCGAGCACGGCGCAGATGCCGGAAACCTGTTCGGGCGAGTCGCCGCGCAGCGACAGTTCGCCGATGTCGTCGATCGCCACGCCCAGGTAGCGCGCGATGTTCTCCAGGAACTGGCCCGAGCCTGAGGCGCATTGCGAGGTCATCCGGTAGGCGAGCACCTTGGAGCGCTCGTCGACCAGCATTGCCTTGGCATGCAGCGCGCCACAATCGACCACGGATCGCACATCGGGATCGAGGAAGATCGCGCCGCGGGCATGTGCGGTCATCGAAAAGAAGTGGCCACGGCGGAAGTCGACCAGTTCGCCTTCGCCGGTGCTGGCGATGTAGGCGATGTCGGATTCACCGAGTCCGTGCCGGGCGAGCGCACGCTCGAACGCGGAGCGCACCACATCCTTTACGTTGCGCTTGCGGATCTTGTCCAGGTCCTTGAACAGCAGGCGCGGCTGGCCGCCATCGTCGTCGAAGGCCATCAGGGTGGTCTTGACCGAATCGCAGCCGACATCGATACCGACGGTGTGGAACATGACGGACTCCTCAAACAGGGCAGGGGGCGCTCTTGCCGCAGGCCAGGGTGCCGGCGGGAAGATTGCTGACTTCCAGATCCGCCATCACGCCCTTGGGATCGCGGCGGGCGAACAACGCCGCACCGACCGCGCCGGTGAAGATGCTGTCGGCACTGATGTTGATGGTCATCTTGCCGTAGTTCTCGAACACCAGATGCTCCAGCGCCGAGGTGACCGCGAGGTTGCGGGCGACTCCGCCGGTGAAACTGAACTCGGAGCTGACGCCGCCCGAGCGGGCCAGCAACGACATCGCGCGCAACACGATGGCGCGGTGCAGGCCGGCCAGGATGTCCTCGCGCTTCTCGCCCATCGCCAGCAGCTCGCGCAGCTCGGCGCCAGCGAACACGGTGCAGGTCGAGTTGATCTTGACGACCTTGGTCGATTGCATGGCCAGCGGGCCGAGTTCATGCACGCCGATGTTCATCTCGTCGGCGATGTAACCCAGATAACGGCCACAGCCGGCGGCGCAGCGGTCGTTCATCTGGAAGCCGGTGACGATGCCGTTTTCGTCCACCTGGATCGCCTTGGTGTCCTGGCCGCCGATGTCGAGCACGGTGCGCGTGTGCGGGAACATGTAGTGCGCACCGAGACCGTGGCAGAGGATCTCCGAACGGATCTGCTCGCGCGCGAATGGCAGGGTCAGGCGGCCATAGCCGGTGCCGACGGTGTTGAGCACGTTGAAGCGGCGCTCGGCGGTTTCGGTAACGGCCGCAGCGATCTCGTCGGCGAAGGGGGCGAAGCGCGGGTCGGCGTTGGCACGGCCTGCCGCGAACTCGAGGTAGTCGCGGTACAGCCCGGCGAAACTGCGATTTTCGACCCGGATGATCGCCGCATCGAACAAGCCCACCAATCGATCAAAGGACACGTCCAGCTCGCGGGTGACCCGCTCGGCCTGCTTCAGGTACTGGCTGGTTGCCAGGTCGCGGAAGAAGTTGCTGGCTGCGCTGCTGCCGGGGTAGAAGTCCAGTTCGGCCTGGGCGCCGAGCGCGGCGAAAATGCTGGTCAGCGCCTGGGTGCAGGCCTCGGCCTCGACTGCCTGCAGTCCATGCGCATCGGCTACCGCCTGGCATTCGGACTGCAGTGCCTTGAGCTGTTCCAGGTGCTGGGCCAGGGTGTAGTTGCAGGTCAGCACCGCCATCAGCGGTTCGGCCAGCGCGCCGATTTGTGGGCTGGCTTCAAGCTGCGCGCGCAGCAGACCAAAGCGGGCATCAATCTCGGCTTCTTCGCGCGCCACCTGACAGGCCAGCGCGTAGTTGCTGCGCGAATTGGTGATCCCGCGCCCCATGATGCGTTCGTTCTCGTCCAGGAACACCGCCTTGGTGGTGGTCGAGCCGAGGTCGATACCGATGTAGCAACAATCCATGATCCGCTCCTTCAGGCAGCCTGTCGCTTGGCTTCCAGCATCTGGAAGTAGGATTCGAGCCGATTCTTGATGTTGGCCGCGCTGAAGTAGCGCGGATCGACCAAGTCGCTTTCGATGAAGGCACCGGCCTTGCCGGTGCGCTTTTCGAGTTCGCGCAGCATCATCAGTTGCCCGGCCGAGAACGAATTGCAGCTCTTTATCGAGTTGAACAAGATGCCGTCGGCCTCATATTCCTCGACATACTTGGCAATGATGTCCACCCGTGCCGGCAGGTTGCGGTTGGTGTAGCAGCCCAGGCAATACTCGGCCAGGGTTTCGAACGGGCGCTGCGGATCGTGGCGGAACCCCTGCTCGTAAAGGCCGCCGACCTTGGTGTAGGTCGAAGCCACCATCACCACGCCCTCGTCGTAGAAGATCTTCCAGAACTCGCGGAAGCTGGTCCAGTTGGGCGGGCCTTCGACCACGATGCGGTATTTCTGCTGGCGCAACTCGCCCTCGGGCGTGGTCGGGCCCATGCCGTGCGCAATGCGGAAGTCCACTTCGCTGCGCAGTGAACGGTAGTAGTCCTCGCAGCTGGGCAGGCCGCGGAAGGCGGTGAAGATCGGGCCGATGTAATAGACCCCGCCGAAGTAGGCATCGATCGGCGAGGGCTTGTGCTTGGCCGATTCCCAGACATACACCAGGTCGTCTTCGGCGCGCGCCGAGCTGGCCAGCAACTCGCGCAGGCGATCCTCGTCGAGCTTCTTGCCCGATACCTTCTCCAGCGCCGGCACCACGACCTCGCGCAATTGGCGGGCGACGAACTCGCGCTGGGCGGCGGTGATCTTGCCGTCGGCCTGATAGGGCACCTGCAGCATCGCCACCGGGCAGCCGTACTCCTGCTTGAGCAACTCGAACCACTTCATGAACGTGAAGCAGCCGGTGTAGCTGAGCAGCAGCAGGTCGGGCGGTGGCAGTTTCTGGCCGGTCGGGCCGATGTTGCCCTCTTGAGCATGCCGATGTCGCACTTGACATAGGTGCATACATCCTCTGAATGGCCGTGCTTCTCGGCCTCCTGGATGTAGTCGCCGGACATCTTGCGCATGCCCGATTGCAGGGCGTTGACCTCCGGATGCACCGGCAGCAGGTCGAAGGCCAGAGGATCAGCTCGTTGAGATTGCCCGGCACGAAGGTGTACACCACCTTGCGGCCGGTTTCCGCAGCATTGGACAAGGTCTCGAAGTGCTCGCCGATCATCTTTTTCTGCAGCACCATGCTTTCTTCTTTTGTACGGCAGCATCGTTCATCAGGCGGCCCCCCAATTATCCAATCGGCGAAGGTGCCGGCCTGTTCCTTGATGACCTGGACTTGACCTGTGTTTTCGGAATAGGTGAAGGCGGTGAACGGAATCCCGGCCTCGGTCAACGACGCCTGGCCCATCGGTCGGTCCAGCAGGGCCGGATCGCAGAAGCTGGCGGCGGCGAAAATCACGCCCTCGGCATCGTGAACGCACCCGATCGACCAGAAAGCGACCCTTGTCGTCACCCTCGACGTAGCGGGTAGCGGTGGCCACGGTGCCGCTGATGTAGGAGTCGACGATGGCCCCGAGCGGGTCGCCGCCGATCGGCGTTTCGTTGAGTTGGTAGCGCGCGCCGAGCACCCAGTCGTCATCGACGATGTAGCAGCCGCTGTTCTCCATGGCGCGTACCATCGACAGCGGCGGTTGTTCGCAGAACAGGCCGGTCATCACCACCCGCACGTTGTCGCGCAGCGGGCGCTCGGTCGCGCGGGCGGCGGCGAGATAGTCGTGCAGCAAGGCGGTGTGTTCGGACACCTCAAGCACATTGCCGGCGCGCAGCAGCAGGTACAGTTCGCTGGTCGGCACCTTGTGCGGCTCGGCCGAGCGCAGGTCGTAGAGTTCGGTCAGGGCACGGCGGTTGTCGTTGAGCGCGATCGAGTGGTTCAGCCGTTCCGGCGTGGCGCGGATGCCGGACAGGTGCTCCATGTCCTGCAACAGCTCGGCCATCTCGAAACGGTAGAAGTTGCGGCCTGGGCCGCTGAAGTTCTGCGGGAAATCCAGATACTTGATGTAGGTGT